>NZ_CP132339.1:0-4800000 GCF_030944405.1 Janthinobacterium sp. J1-1 | reverse complement strand
GCGCGAGGCCACCCGCGCCTTGCACGGGTGCCGGCCGAAGAACCTGATGGTGGCGCTGCTGCGCGACCTGGGCGACTTTTATGGCTGCCGCCAGCTCGAACTGGTCAGCAATGCCAACCGCATCGCCCTGAACGGGCGCCGGCGCCGGCAGATCTCGTCCGACTATGACCTGGCCTGGGAGGAGCTGCATGCGCTGCCTGGCAGCGATGGCAATTACCGCTTGCCATGCGCACCGTGCCAGGAACCCGACCTGGCGGCAGTGCCGTCCAAAAAACGCGCCGATGCGCGCCGCCGCGGCGCCATGCTGCTGGCCTTGTCGGCCACCATGCGCTGGCAGTTGTCGGCCCTGCGCAGCGCACCCGCCGGGGGCGCGGCCTGCATGCCGGCACGGTGCCACGCCGCCGTTTCTTGAGGCAAGCGCGGTTTTTTGAGGCCGCGCCCGACGAAAAGCGCGCGATGGGCGTATACTTGTCCGCGTCTTTCAACTAGAGCCAGTCACCCCATGCCAGCAACTTTCCCCCTCTCGCGCATGCGCCGCCTGCGCGCCAACCCGCAACTGCGCGAGCTGTTCCGCGAAACCGAGATCAATCCGCGCGACCTGGTGCTGCCGATTTTCGTCGACGAAGGCGCCAGCGATTTTGTCGACATCAAGTCCATGCCCGGCGTGCGCCGCATCCCTGAAGCCAAGCTGGCGCAGGAAGTGGAGCGCTATGCGCGCGCCGGCCTGCGTTCGGTGATGACCTTCGGCATTTCGCACCACAAGGACAGCCACGGCAGCGACACCCTGAACCCGGACGGCCTGGTGGCGCGCATGTCGCGCATCATCAAGGACGCCGTGCCCGAGATGGTGGTCATGTCCGACACCTGCTTCTGCGAATACACGGACCACGGCCACTGCGGCATCCTGCATGGCGACACGGTCGACAATGACAGTACGGTGCTGAACCTGGGCAAGCAGGCGGTGATCGCCGCCCAGGCCGGCGCCGACATCATCGCGCCATCGGCCGCCATGGACGGCCAGGTGGCGGCGATCCGCAGCGCGCTCGACGCGGCAGGTTTCCACGACACCCCGGTGATGGCGTATTCGACCAAGTTCGCTTCCGGCCTGTACGGCCCGTTCCGCGACGCGGCCGGCAGCACCCTCAAGGGCGACCGCAAGACGTACCAGATGGACCCGATGAACCGCCGCGAAGCGGTGCGCGAGTCGCTGATCGACGAAGCCGAAGGCGCCGACGCGCTGATGGTGAAACCGGCCGGCGCGTATCTGGACATCATCCGCGACCTGCGCGAAGTGACGCGCCTGCCGATCGGCGCCTACCAGGTCAGCGGCGAATACGCGATGATCAAGTTCGCCGCGCAAGCCGGCGCCATCGACGAGCGCCGCGTGGTGCAGGAAACCCTGGGCGCCATCAAGCGCGCGGGCGCCGACATGATCTTCACGTATTTTGCGATGGATGTGCTGAACAATCCGTATTGAGTTTTACCGGGCGCGCGCCGTGGCCTGTCATGGCGCGCTGCCTTTCCCGATACTTTTATGCCCCTGAAAATCTCCCGCATCCTGCATGCCGGCTATGTCTTCGAATGCGAGGGCACCGCCATCGCCTTCGACCCCATCGTCGAAAATCCGTTCAGCCGCAACTGCCACGCTTTTCCGGACGTGCGCTTCGACCATGCGCAGGTCAGGCAGCTGCGCTTCGATGCCGTGTTTATTTCGCATTTCCACGACGATCACCTGTCGCTGGAAAGCCTGGACTTTCTCGACCGCGCCAGGCCGATCTACCTGTACTGCATCTTCGACGAGCTGTTCGATATGATACGGGCGCTGGGCTTTGAAAAAGTGGAGCGCCTGCATGTCGACCGGCCGGTCACGGTGGGCGCGATCGAGGTGATCCCGCGCCGCGCGCTCGACGACGATGTCGACTCGCTGTTCCAGGTGCGCGCCGGCGGCATGAATGTGCTCAACGTGGTCGACTCCTGGATCGGCCCCGAGACCCTGGCGCAGCTGGCGGCGCTGGGCCCTTGGGACATGGTGCTGTGGCCGTTCCAGACCATGCGCGAGGTGGCGGTGATCGCGCCCCGGCTGGCCGGCCCGGCGCGCCCCAGCTTGCCCGGCGACTGGCTGGAACAGCTGCAAATCCTGAGTCCCCGTTATATCGTGCCCAGTTCCTGCCAGTTCGTGCAGGAGCCGTGGTCCTGGTATAACCACGCGATGTTTCCCGTGACCTACCGCCAGTTCGCGCGCGAGGTGGGCGCGGCGGTACCAAGGGCCACCGTGCTGCGGCTCGATCCGTCGGTGTCGGTGCTGCTCGATGCCGATGGCTTGACGCCTGCCGCGCCGCTGCCGTGGGTGACCCCGGTCGGGCCGCAGGAAGTCGATTTCGATTACCGGCCAGGCTTGGCGCCACCGGCCACGGCCGATATCGCACGGCGCTTCCCGGCCTTGAGCGAGGCGGACGCGGCGCTGGTGCTGGATTTCTGCCGTCATGGCTTGCTGGAGCGCTACCGCGACATGGAGCTGTTCGAGGACAGCTATTTCCAGCAGCCCCGTTTGTGGCGCTTGTCGCTGCTTGGCCATGACGGCGCGGCCACGGTGCTGCACTACCGCCTCGATGGCGACCTGATCGACCTGGTGCCAAGGACGGATGAAGCGCCGTCGTGGACCACCGATGTGCCGCTGGCGAAATGCCATGCCGCGCTGGTGCTCGGTGAATCGCTGACCTCGATGTACATGCGCATCAACGATGCCGATTTCGATGCCGCCACCATGGAGCAGCTGAAAGAGGCCGATATCACCGACGATCCGCTGATACGCTGCCTGTTCAATGACGCCATCGGCGCCTACCAGGCGGCGCAATTGAAGCGCCTGGGCTACTGTGTGGACACGCACTGAAGAAAATCGCCGGACGCGGTAAGATAGCCTATCTCTGAACAAGGACATCACCATGGCAAATACGACTGAAACCGCGCTTGAAACCGCAATCCTCGCTGGCGGCTGCTTCTGGGGCGTGCAGGACTTGCTGCGCCGCTATCCGGGCGTGGAAGCGACCCGCGTGGGCTACACGGGCGGCGACGTGGCCGACGCCACCTACCGCAACCATGGCACTCACGCCGAAGGCATCGAAATCACGTTCGACCCCAGCGTGATCAGCTATCGCCGGCTGCTGGAGCTGTTTTTCCAGATCCACGATCCCAGCACGGAAAACCGCCAGGGCAATGACCGTGGCACCAGCTACCGCTCGGCCATCTATTACACCAGCGAGGAACAGAAACAGGTGGCGGAAGACACTATCCGCGACGTCGACGCCTCTGGCCTGTGGCCCGGCAAGGTGGTGACGGAAGTGGCGCCGGCCGGTCCTTTCTGGCAAGCCGAACCCGAGCACCAGGATTATTTGCAGCGTTTGCCGAACGGCTACACCTGCCACTACATCCGTCCGGACTGGGTCTTGCCGCAACGCCAGCAGTAAGGAGGGACGGCCCATGCGCCACTGGCGGGTCGAACGCAAGCCTTCGGAAGGCCAACTGGACCTGGGCCGCGCCTTCGACCTGATGAGCGCCATCGGCCATCCCGACGTCAACGCCATGGCCGGCGCCATCCTGAAAACCGTGGCCAGCGCCGCGCCCATCGTCCAGTGCACGATCTTTGCGTATGAATTCGGCAACCGTCCACGCACGGTGGCCGTGGCCGACCGGCGCGGCGGGCGCTTCCTGCAGGATATCGCGGACAGCTATGCCCGCCACTACTATGCGCTCGACGGCAACCAGAGCGTGATC
Organism: Janthinobacterium sp. J1-1; assembly: GCF_030944405.1. Lineage (NCBI taxonomy): Bacteria > Pseudomonadati > Pseudomonadota > Betaproteobacteria > Burkholderiales > Oxalobacteraceae > Janthinobacterium > Janthinobacterium sp. J1-1. The sequence goes on along the minus strand of NZ_CP132339.1, from coordinate 4,796,229 downwards.
GCGCCCGTCTGCGTCAAACCCGACTCCGCCATCGTGCTGCACCAGCAGGCCAGCGACGAGATCGATCATCCCGGCTACCGCGCCGCCTGCTATCAACGGCCGAATGTGTCGGACCGCCTGTCGCTGCTGGTGCAGCCGGCCGGCGACATCTGGCTGTCCGTCAATTTTTACCGCGACAGCGCCCAGGGCAAGTTCGCGCCCGGCGAAATCGCCGCCATCGAAACCCTGGCGCCGCTGTTCGCCCACGGCGTGCAGCACCATTACCGCCTGAACGGCCAGCCCGTGCAAGGCGTGGCGCCCGTGATGCTGGCCAGCCTGCGCCGGCATTGCCCCGAACTGAGCAAGCGCGAACTTGACGTGCTGCGCGGCGTGCTGGAAGGCGCGACCGCCGTTGAAATCGCCGACGCCATGGGCTTGCAGCCCTCGAGCGTGATCACCTACCAGAAGCGCGCCTATAAACGCATGGGCATTTCCAGCCAACGCCAATTGTTTGCGCTATGTCTAGCGCCGCAAGCGACTTGAGTGCTAGCTAATCCGCGACACAGGCCCCTGCACAAAATTTCCCAAAATCAATGAAATAATGTGAGCATATTGATACGATTATTCTCTTTATCATGTCTGCTGAGTGTTGATGAGAGGAGCAAATCCCGCATCAGCAAGGCGCCTCCAGCCAGCGCCTGTCGCATCGTGCGATCTCTTCCATGGCTTCATTTCCCTGAAGGAGTAAATTGTGTCCACATCGGAACTGTCGTTAGAACAATTGAACCTGACTGCTGGCAATATCGGTCTGCCCGGCGCGCCTGTGCTGAACCTGTTTTTGCTGTACAACCCCGAGGCCGGCGCCCTGACCGGCGAAGCGCAAGTTACCCAGGCCGTCGCGCCGCCGTACAACCTGGTGACGATCCGCCCGGTCAGCGGCGACGTGCACGGCCTGGGCCTGGGCGGCGCCACGCGCGTGTTCAGCCTGTCCGGCGAATACACGGTGTCCGTCCCGTCACCGGCCATCGGCACCTACCTGGCCAAGTTCACGGCGGTCTTTACCACCGATAACAACTGGACCGGTCACGGCAGCTTCGACTACGGCACGCATAAAGTCACCAACGTGCCGATCAAAAAACGCGGCTAATCAGGGTGTCGGATTACGCGCGGCGACGCCGCGCTGATCCGACCTGCTCCGACCTACGCTTTTCGACGGGTCTTGTCCCCAAAATGGGGACAACGAAAGACGTAGGCGTCTGCATACTGTGCCTCAAGCCGGGATCACCCGGTAGCCATGCCAATAACAATAAAACGGCGTGGCAAGGACCTTATGGAGACAAGCATGACCCTGGCCAACGCCACCCATCCCCCCACGCCGCCCATTGCGGACGCGGCCACCGCCCAGCTGGAACAGCAAGTGATACGCAAGGTATCGCGCCACCTGCTGTGGTTTTTGTTCCTGCTGTTCGTGTTTTCCTTTCTCGACCGCATCAATATCGGCTTTGCCGGCCTGACCATGATGCAGGACCTGGGCCTGTCCGGCACCCAGTTCGGTTTTGCCACCACCTTGTTCTATATCGGCTATATCGCCTGCAGCATTCCCAGCAATATCATCCTGGCCCGCCTGGGCGCGCGCCGCTGGATCGGCTCCATCATGATCGCCTGGGGCCTGGCTTCGACCGCCACCATGTTCGCCAGCAGCCCGGCCAGCCTGTACGTGCTGCGTTTCCTGGTCGGCGTGACGGAAGCGGGATTTTTGCCCGGCATGCTGCTGTACCTGACGTACTGGTTTCCGGCCAGCCACAGGGCACGGGCCAACGCGCTGTTCATGATCGCCATGCCGGTGACGGCCGCCATCGGTTCGGCCCTGTCCGGCCTGATCCTGGGGCTGGACGGCCACTGGGGCCTGGCCGGCTGGCAGTGGCTGTTCCTGCTCGAAGGTTTGCCGTCCGTGCTGCTGGGGCTGGCCGTGTATGGCTATCTCGATGATGCGCCGGGCAAGGCGAGCTGGCTCAGCCGGCTGGAACAGCAGGCGCTGGCGCGCATGCTGGAGGCGGAAAAACCTGCCGTATCTCATGGCGCGCCGTCCGCCAGGACCTCGGTGCTGGCCGAAATGTGCTCGCCCACCGTGCTGAAATTCGGCCTCGCCTATTTTTGCCTGGTCAACACGCTGGCGATGGTGGCCGTCTGGACGCCGCTGATCGTGAAAAGTTTCAATAGCGGCGCCAGCAATACCACCATCGGCTTGCTGGCCGCCATCCCGCAGGTCTGCACCGTGATCGGCATGATCGCCTGGGGCCGCCGTTCGGACCGGCTGCAGGAACGGCGCTGGCATATCGTCTGGCCGATGCTGCTGTCGGCGGGCGGCTGGCTGTTGACGGCGTACTCGGGTAACCCCGTGGTGCAACTGCTGGGCATCTGCATGGCTTCGACCGGCGCCTACACCGCCATGTCGGTGTTCTGGACCACGCCGGACGGCGCCCTCAGCTTTGCCGCGCGCGCCATCGGCATCGCCGTCATCAACGCCACCGGCAATATCGGCTCGGCCCTGAACCCGGTGGTGGTGGGCTGGCTGAAAGACCAGACGCACAGCTTTGCCACTGGCCTGCTGTATGCCAGCGCGCTGCTGGTGGCGGGCGCCCTGATCGTATTGACCTTGCCGATTGCGCATGGCAAGCCCAGGGAATTGAATAAAAGGAGCACAGCATGACACCCGCATTTCAACCGTATCCCCATGTGCCCAAGGTGTATCCACCCGGCAAGAGCGCCGGCGCAGGCACCGAACACACGCCGGTATTGATTGTCGGCGGCGGCCCGGTGGGCCTGGCCACGGCGCTGGGGCTGGCCCGCCACGGCGTGCGCTCGGTGCTGGTCGAGGCCGACGATGGCGTGTGCACCGGCAGCCGCGCCATCTGCATTTCGCGGCGCAGCCTGGAAATCATCGAACGCCTGGGCGCGCTCGACGGTTTCCTGGCAAAAGGCCTGCCGTGGGCCGGCGGGCGCAGTTTTTACCGCGACCAGGAAGTGCTGCATTTCAGCATGCCGCAGGACGCCAACCAGAAGCTGCCGCCGATGGTCAACCTGGCGCAATACCATATCGAACAGTTTTTGCTCGAAGCGGCCGAGCGGCAGCCGGAACTGATCGATATACGCTGGCAGACCCGCGTGACACACGTCGAACAGCATGCGACCGGCGCCAGCGTGACCCTGGCCACGCCGGATGAGACATACCATATGACCGCCGACTGGCTGGTGGCCGCCGATGGCGGGCGCAGCGCGGTGCGCGAGGCGCTGGGCCTCAAATTGCAGGGCACCAGCTACGAAGGGCGCTATGTGATTGTCGATATCCACCTGAAAAGCGAGCGCCCGACCGAGCGCCTGGCGTATTTCGATCCGCCGTCCAATCCGGGCTCGACCGTGCTGGTGCACAAGCAGCCTGACGATATCTGGCGCATCGACTACCAGCTGCGCGACGACGAGGACGCGCAGGCGGCCGTGCTGCTGGACAATGTGGCGCCGCGAGTCGACAGCCTGCTGGCCATGATGGGCGAGACCGCGCCCTGGCACCCGGTCTGGATCACCATCTACAAGGCCAACGCCTTGACGCTTGAGAAATACCGCCATGGCAGGGTGCTGTTCGCCGGCGATGCGGCCCATCTGGTGCCGATCTTCGGCGTGCGGGGCGCGAACTCGGGCATCGACGACGCCGACAACCTGGCCTGGAAACTGGCCTATGTGGTGCAAGGGAAATCAGGCGAGGCCTTGCTGGACAGCTATTCCGACGAGCGCGTGTTTGCCGCCCATGAAAACCTGCGCCACGGCACGAAAAGCACGGAATTCATGGCGCCGCCCACCTTTGCTTTCGAATTGATGCGCACGGCCGTGCTGGGCCTGGCCGGTAAGCATGACCACGTGCGCTCCCTGATCAACCCGCGCCAGACCAGTGCGATCGCCTACGCGCAGTCGCCCCTGAACGTGGCCGACACGGATGAATTCTTGGCCGGGCCGGCGCCGGGCACGGTGCTGCCCGAGTGTCCGCTGGCGCTGCAGGGGCATGACCGATGGGCGGCGCGGCACATGACCGACCTGGTGAACCTGGGGCAGGGCCGTTTCACAGGACTGTACTTCAGCGACGATGCTGTCGTGCCGGCTGAACTCGTGCCGGCCGAGCTGCTGGCGCTGACAAGGTCGTTGCCGCTGCATGTCGAGGCTGTTCGGCTGTCACCGCAACTGGCCGGGCTGTTTGGCGCGAGGCACGGCAGTTTTTACCTGCTGCGGCCCGACGGCCATGTGCTGGGGCGCTGGCACGAGGTGACGGCGGTGCAAGTGCGCCAGGCGCTGGCAACGATATTGACCAAGGAGGCAGCATGACCGACATCGAACTCGACAATCTTTACACCGAGCTGTGCCACACCATGGGCGGCATCGGCGAGCAGCGCGCGCCGCTGTTCCTGGCCCGCTTTGCCTTGCTGGCCATGGGCGCCATCGGCGATGCGGCAACCGTGCAGCGGCTATTGGGCGAAGCGGCCGCCGATCTGGCGCCGGCGGCGGCCGGCGAAGGTGATTCCCGGCAATAAATCGAACGGCGCAAGTCGCTGGCGTGCTCTACAATTACGGATCAAGCAAGTTTTTGCAGAACTCCGTAGTTGAAGGGAAACCCCCAGTAGTGACTTCCAAACCGATCAAGATTGCCGCCACCGTCGTCGTGGCCCTGGCCGCAGGCGCCGGCATCTATACTTTCAGCCGTCCCGCCACCACCGCCCGGCCGCCCGCCGCAGCTGATGTGGCAGCGCAGAAAGCCAGCGCCGACGCGGCGCTGGTGGCCGCGCAGCTGCGCGAACTGCTGGCCAATTTCCGCAAGATCATCGTGCTGCTGGCGGACGAAGACAGCCAGCCCGAAGGTGCGCGCGACGAAGCGAGAAAGGTGGGCCAGGCGCTGTTCCACGAGAACCAGGAACGCACGGCGAAGCTGGATACGATGCTGGACCAGCTGATGGCGCCCGGCAATCCCGGCCGTTTCGACGCCATCGACGGCTTGCTGACGTATATCGAATCGGACCCCGGCCTGTTTGACGCCGACCGCCTGGCCTTCCGCGAGCTGTTGCAGAGCCTGCTGGCCGATGTAGCGAAAGATGGTTCCTTGCCGGCGATCAAGCTGCACAAGCGCATTTCCGAAGACCTCGATGCGCTGGCCGAAATCGAGCGCAATTACGAAAAGGAAATCCGCCAGATCTTCGGCAACATGGGCCAGCGCGCCATCGAACTGAAACGCGAACGCTGGGACGACTATGTGGCCCAGCTGAAAAAACTGTACCAGCGCGAACAGATCCTCAAGGAAAACGGCATCGTCGAGCCCTACACCACGCCGCCGGCCGGCTCCATCCCGGAACCGAAGCCGGTGGTGAAAAAAGAGGACGCGGAAATTTTTGGTTTGAATTTGCCGAAAAAAACCATCGTGCTGACGTTTGACGACGGCCCGCACCGCCGCTATACGGAAGAAATCAGCGCGATCCTGAAGCAATATGGCGTGCCGGCCGTGTTCTTCAATGTGGGCCGCAACCTGGGCAGCCTGGACGCCGCAGGTAACGCGAAACTGAATGCGGGCGCGGAAGTGAGCCGCAAGCTGATGAAAGAGGGCTATGCGGTGGGCAACCACAGTTTCAGCCACGCCCAACTGTCCAAGGAGACCGGCGACAAGCTGAAAGGCGAAATCCTCGGCACCGACACCCTGTTGAAAGCGATCAGCCCCGAGCGCGCCGCGCTGTTCCGTTTTCCGTATGGCGCGCGCAACAGCGAAGGCATGGCCGCGCTGGCCGACGCCCACCTGAAATCGGTGATGTGGAATATCGACTCGCTGGACTGGGCCGACCCGGTGCCCAGTTCCATCACCAACCGCGTGCTGGCCTCGGTCGACAAGGCCGGGCGCGGCATTATCCTGTTCCACGACATCCACGAGCGCACCGTCAAAGCCTTGCCCGCCATTCTCGACCGCCTGGTGGCCGAAGGCTATCAGTTCGCCGGCTGGGACGGCACCACCTTCAAGTCCGCCAAGGGCGAGGCGCCGGCGCCCGAAAAGGTTGCCATCCAGGCCGGCTACGCCAATTCCTGGGCGGTGGTGATCGGCATCGACGACTACGCCAAATGGCCCAAGCTGCAATATGCGGTGCGCGACGCGCAAAGCGTGCGCGAAACCCTGATCGAGAAATTCGGCTTTGCGCCCGAGCGCGTGGTGACCCTCAAAAACGCGGAGGCGACGCGCAACAATATCCTGGCCGCCTTCCACGACAAGCTGGCCCATGGCGGCGTGCAGAAGAACGACCGCATCTTTGTGTTCTTTGCCGGCCATGGCGCCACCCGCAAGCTCAGTTCCGGGCGCGACCTCGGCTATATCGTGCCGGCGGATTCCGACCCGGCCCAGTTCGCCACGGACGCGATCCCGATGACGGAAATCCAGAATATCGCCGAAAGCCTGACGGCCAAGCATGCGCTGTTCGTGATGGACGCCTGCTACAGCGGCCTGGGCCTGACGCGCGGCGCCGGCAACAGTTCCTTCCTGCGCGATAACGCCAAGCGCATCGGCCGGCAGATGCTGACGGCCGGCGGCGGCGACCAGCTGGTGGCCGATGGCGGCCCCAACGGTCACTCGGTCTTTACCTGGACCTTGCTGCAGGGCCTGGCCGGCAAGGCCGACCTGAACGGCGATGGCCTGATCACGGCCACCGAGCTGGCCGCCTATGTGGCGCCGGCCGTCTCCAGCGTGTCGAACCAGACGCCGGCCTTTGGCAGCCTGCCGGGGTCCGAAGGGGGCGACTTCGTGTTCGAGCTGCCGGGCGAGACGGAATTCCTCAGCCCCAACACGACGCAGCTGTCGACCGAGGCGATCGCCATGAACAGCAAGCTCGACGCCAAGCCGGCGGCGGCCAGCGTGACGGTCAAGGACTTGCAGGGCGGCGAACAGAAGATCGTCACGCCGGGCGCCGTGCCCAGCACCACGCGCCAGCTGGCCCAGCGCGCCAACGACCGTGGCTTGCAGCATTACAAGGAAAAGCAGTACGATCTGGCCGAAGCGCAATTCACGGAAGCGCTGAAACTGCGGCCCGACTTCGCGCTGGCGGCCAACAACCTGGGCTTTGTGTTCTACAAGCAGGAAAAATACCGCGAAGCGGCGCGCTGGTTTGAGAATACGGTGAAAATGGATCCCTCGCGGGCGATCGCCTACCTGAACCTGGGCGACGCGTATTTCCGCGCGGGCGAGGGCGCCAAGGCCAAGCTGGCCTATAAAACCTATCTGGAACTGGCGCCGACGGCGGTCACGGCGCCAGCCGTGCGGCAGAAGATGGACAAGCTGTAGCCCAGCCCCCGATCCCCGGATTGCCCTGCTGGCCCGCCTGACAAGCGGGCCAGTCTTGTTTTACATCAAGCCAAAAACGATTGCTATCAACATAAAAGCCATGCTATCGTTTACTAACTGAGGTACTAGTACCTTTATGGGAACTGCATTGCCATTGAAATGGCAAGCACAAAGGAGGATTGATGAATTCACCGCAACAATATGTCCAGGAACTGGCCGGCAAGGTGGCGCTGGTGGTAGGCGGCTCCAGCGGCATCGGCCTGCATGCGGCCGTGCTGCTGGCGCAACGGGGCGCCAGGGTCGCCATCCTGGCCGACCGTGGCGTGGACGAGGCCGTGGCGTTTGCCGCCACGCACGACGTGCAACTGCTGGGTATTTCTGGCGACGCGGCCACCGGCAGCGTCGTCAAGGCGGCCGTCGAGCAGACCGTGGCCACCCTGGGCGGTCTGCATATCACCGTGCACACGGTCGCCATCCACCCCTATGGTTCCGCCACCGAGACGTCCGAGGAAACCTGGGACCGCGTGATGGCCGTGAACCTGAAAAGCGTGTTCCTGCTGGCGCATTACGCCGTGCCGCATATGGTGGCGCAGCGCGACGGCGCCATCGTCAACGTGTCTTCCGTGCAAGGCACGGCTTGCCAGCACGACGTGGCGGCCTATGCCACCAGCAAGGCCGCCATCCTCGGCTTTACGCGCACCCTGGCCAACGATTATGCGGCCAGCGGCATCCGCGCCAATACCGTCAGCCCCGGTTCGATCCGCACGCCGCTGCTCGACCTGTCGTTCGAGAAATTCGGCGCCGGCGCCAGCAAGGAGCAGGTCTTCGCGCAATGGGGCGAGGGCATACCGATCGGCCGCATCGGCGAACCGAACGAGGTGGCCGAGATGATCGCCTTTGCCGCCAGCCCGCGCGCCAGCTATTGCACCGGCAGCGAGTTCGTCGTCGATGGCGGGTTGCTGGTGCAACTCGGTTGACAGCATCAAGGTAGCAAGCCAGTAGCAGCACTGTTTTTCCACTATAAAAACCAGGAGACAAAGACATGCATTTCGCTAAAAAAATCATGGTGGCAGCCGTCACCGCCTGCACCGTCATCGGCGCCGGACTGGCGCCCGCGCAGGCGGCCGACAAGCCGGTCATCGCCGGCATCGTGTTCCAGCAGGATATCTACATGAAGACCGTGCTGGCCGGCATGCGCGCGGCCGCCAAGGCCGGCAATGCGACCTTGCTCGAAGCCAATACCGACAACAAGATCGAAAAAGAGGCGCAGACCATCGACACCTTCGTCGCGCGCGGCGTGAACGCCATCGTCATCACGGCCCTGCATCCGAGCAACTCGCTGCCGGCCATCGAGCGGGCGCGCGCCAAGGGCATTACCGTCATCACGGTCGGTACCGGCATCGACAAGGCCGGCGTGGTGCAGGGCCATGTGAAGTCCAGCGACCGCGATATCGGCCTGTCGACCGGTGCGGCGGCGGCCACCTTCATCAACGACAAGCTGGGCGGCAAGGCGAACGTGGCCGTGCTGGCCTTCAAGTCGCTGCTGCCGGGCCAGAGCGGCGACCGCACGGGCGGCTTCCTCGACAATGTCAAAAAGGGCACGCAAGTGGCGGTGGTGGCCGAGCAGGATGCCTGGCTGCCGGAAAAAGCGGTGGCGGTGGCCGGCGATATCCTGACGGCGAACCCGAATATCAACGTCATCTATGCGGCCAATGAAGGCGGCACGGTGGGCGCCATGCAGGCGGTGCGCAATGCGGGCAAGGCCGGCAAGGTGTTTGTGTTCGGCACCGACAGCTCCGAGCAATTGGGACGCGGCCTGCTGGCGGCCGACAATGTGCTGCAAGCCACCACCGCGCAGCAGCCCTTCGTGGTCGGCGAAAAAGGCGTGCAGGATGCGCTGGCCGTATTGGGTGGCAAAACCGTGCCGGCCGAACAGATCGTGCCCGTCAAGCTGCTGTCGCGCGGCGACAAGCCGGCCGTCGAAGCCTTCATCAAGGAGCTGCGCCGCATGAACTGAGCGCAGTACTAGCAGCACACCCACGCGCCGCCGGCACGCCGGCGGCGCCCATGAACAACCTGGGGGAGACCCTGCATGAACCGAAGTGACACAGTCACGCTGGCTTTTGGCGCGCTGCGCAAGGAGTACGGCAAGAACTGCGCGGTACGCGACCTGACCCATACGCTGGGTGGCGGCCGCATCCACGCGCTGATCGGCAAGAACGGCTCGGGCAAGAGCACCCTGATCAAGATGATCGCCGGCGCCACCCGGCCGACGTCCGGCACCATCACTCTCGATGGCGAGGTGCTGGATTTCCATGCGCCGCAGGAAGCCTTGCGGCGCGGCATCGTCACCGTGCACCAGGAACTGAGCCTGATCCCGGAACTGACGGTGGCCGAGAATATTTTCCTCGGGCGCATGCCCAAGGTGGGCGGCTTTATCCGCTGGAGCCTGCTCTTCGAACAGGCGCGCACCCTGCTCGACGAGATGGGCGCCACCGAGATCGACGAACACGCGATTGCCGGCAGCCTGTCCGTGGGGCGCCAGCAAGTGGTGGAAATCGCCAAGGCCATGTCGTTTTCGCCGCGCGTGCTGCAGCTCGACGAGCCGACCTCGGCCTTGGCCAACGATGAAATCGCCCATCTGTTCGCCCTGCTGCGCCGCCTGCGCGACAAGGGCGTGCTGATGATCTATGTGTCGCACCGCCTGGCCGAGCTGCACGAGATTGCCGACGATATCCTGGTGCTGCGCGATGGCGAGTTTATCGGCGCCATCGACACCTGCGACGCGACGCCGGAAGCAGTGGTCGACATGATGTTCGGCACGGTCGAGGAGTTCGCCCCGCGCGCCGCGCGCCCGGCCAGCAGCGAAGTGGTGCTGGAAGTGCGCGACCTGTGCATCAAGGGCCTGCTCGACAAGATCTCGTTCAAGCTGCACAAGGGCGAAGTGCTGGGCATCGCCGGCATGCTGGGCTCGGGCCGCACGGAGCTGCTGCGCGGCATCTTCGGCGCCGACCGCATCACTTCGGGCCAGATCCTGGTCGGCGGCCAGCCGGTGAAGGAGCCCAGCCCGCGCCGCATGCGCGACCTGGGCGTGGGCTATACCTCGGAAGACCGCAAGGCCAAGGGCCTGGTGCAGCCGTTGTCCTGCCACGCCAACCTGTGCCTGGCCGGCCTGCAGCGCATGGGCCGGCGCGGCTGGACGTCCCTGCTGCGCGAGCAGTCGCATGTGGCAAAGCAGATCAGCGACCTGCGCATCAAGCTGGGCCACCCGCTGCTGCCCGTGTCGTCGCTGTCCGGCGGCAACCAGCAAAAAATCGTGGTGGGCAACTGGCTCAATATCGAGCCGCGCGTGATCATGTTTGACGAGCCCAGCCGTGGTGTCGACCTGCATGCCAAGCAGCAGATCTTCCAGACGCTGTGGCAATTGTCGAACGAGGGCCTGGCCGCCATCGTCGTCTCGACCGAACTGGAAGAGCTGCCGGCCGTCTGCGACCGCATCCTGGTATTGAAGAACGGCCGCCTGGCCGGAGAATATGGACCCGAAATCGGCGCCAGGGCGCTGTATGCAGCCTGCATGGTTGCCCAGCTTGAGGAAATACAATGAGCCAGACAATTGCCGATATAAAACCCGCCGCCGGCACGGCGCGCAAGGCGCCGCCAGGAGGCGTGCAGCGCTTCGTGCTGCGCCACCCGATGGAACTGATCCTGCTGCTGATGTACGTGCTGCTGAGCTTGACCGCCACCGGCTTCATGTCGATGGACAACCAGCTCAATGTGCTGCGCAATGTGGCTGTCACCGGCATTATCGCCTTCGGCATGACCCTGGTCATTATCAGCGGCGAGATCGACCTGTCGGTCGCCTCGCTGGTGGCCGCCGCCGGCTGCCTGTGCGCCTGGATCATCAAGCAGATCACGCCGCTGGACGTGATCGAACCGTCGGTGGCCATTGTCGCCGCCGGCGTCGTGGTGACCATGGGCTTTGGCCTCTTGGTCGGCTTTATTACCGGCAAGCTGCGCCAGCATATCGGCGTGCCGACCTTTATCACGACCCTGGCCATGATGGCCATGCTGGTGGGCTTTTCCAACCTGATCACGGACGGCACGCCGATCGAATCGTTCCCCGACTGGTTCGGCCAGCTGGGCAGCGGCCGCTGGCTGGGCATCCCGGTCCCCGTGTATATCTTCGCGGCCATCTTTGCCGCCATGCATGTGGTGTCGCGCTATACCACCTTCGGGCGCGAAGTGTATGCGGCCGGCGGCAACCTGGAAGCGGCGCGCCTGTCCGGCATCGACGTGTGGCGCACCAAGACCGTGTGCCTGATGCTGACTTCGCTGTTCGCGGCCATCGGCGGCATCATCTATGCCTCGCTGATCAACAGCGGCAATTCCACCGTCGCCAAGGGGCTGGAGCTGGAAGTCATTTCGGCCGTCATTATCGGCGGCGTCAGCCTGCTGGGCGGGCGCGGCGCCATCTGGGGCACGTTTATCGGCGTGATGTTCATGGGCGTGCTGCTCAACGGCATGACCTTATGGGGCTTCAACCCCTTCTGGCAGGACGTGGTGCGCGGTGCGCTGATCCTGCTGGCCGTGCTGCTGAACCAGCTGGTCGACCGCGAACGCCATTGAGCGGTGTTGGCATCTTTCATCTTTCATTATCGAATACTCAGGAGGCAGCATGTTACAAAGTTGGCGTTGGTTCGGACCGAAAGACCCGGTCTCGTTGCGCGATATCCGCCAGGCAGGCGTGACCGACCTGGTCACCTCGCTGTATCACCTCGAATGCGGCGCCGAGTGGCCCGAGGAAGAGATCGCCAGGCGCATCCGCGAAATCGAATGGGACGCCGAAGGCCAGCGCGCCAGCGGCCTGCGCTGGAGCGTGGTGGAAAGCCTGCCCATCCACGAGGACATCAAGACGCGCTCGGGCGATTTCCGGCGCTATATCGAGCTGTACAAGGAAAACGTCAGGCGCCTGGGCGCCCAGGGCGTGAAAACCATCTGCTACAACTTCATCCCCGTGCTGGACTGGGCGCGCACCGACCTGCATATCGAGCAGGCCGACGGCAGCACGATTTCCGGCTGCAATATCGACGCCTTTGTCGCGTTTGATCTGTTCGTGCTGAAACGCCCCGGCGCCGAGCACGATTATGCGCAGTGGGCCATCGATTCGGCGCGCCAGTTCTACGACGAGCTGAGTCCTGAAGCGCGCCAGGAGCTGACCGACAATATCCTGCTGGGCCTGCCAGGCACGGTGGAAGACCTGAACCCGGCCGAATTCCTGCGCCGTCTCGATCGCTATCGCGGCATCGATGCGGAAGCATTGCGCCACAATCTGTACAGTTTTCTTAATGAAATCATGCCGGCCTGCGAGGCGGCCGGCGTCAAGATGTGCATCCACCCGGACGATCCGGCCTATCCCGTGTTCGGCATCCCCCGCATCCTCAGCCGCGAAGCGGACGTGGAGCGCCTGTTCGCCGCCGTGCCGTCGCCCAACTCGGGCCTGACCATGTGCACGGGTTCGTTTGGCAGCTGTATCGGCAACGATCCGGCCGCCATGCTGGAACGCTTTGCCGACCGCGTGTATTTCATTCATTTCCGCAACGTCACCCATGTGCCGGGCAAGGAAGGCTCGTTCTACGAGTCGAACCACCTGTTCGGCTCGGTCGACATGCCGAAAGCCATGCGCGTGCTGGTGCAGGAAGAAGAGCGCCGCAAGGCGGCCGGCATGGCGGTCTGGGGCATTCCCGTGCGTCCCGATCACGGCAAACTGATGGATGGCGACAAGAATGGCGGTTATTATCCGGGCTACTCCCGCACCGGACGCATGATAGGCCTGGCCGAACTGCGCGGACTGGAAGTGGGCATCCGTTATTCGATGGGACTGGCGATAGAGTAGGCGCCGGTGCCGTCGCGCCATCAGAAAGTGGAAGCTACAAGTGCAGACCAAGACCCCGACCAAGACCAAATTGCCCAAGCGCGCCGACCAGGCTGACCAGGTGCGCATGTTGAGCGAGGCCATCGGCGCCGACCGCATCGATCCGGCCTTGCCCTATATGCCGCAAGTGTTCAACGTGCTCAAGCAGGCCATTCTGTCTATCCGCCTGATACCCGGCACGCCCTTGTCGGAGGCGGCGATCGCCGAGGTGTTCGGCCTGAGCCGCACGCCGGTGCGCGAAGCGCTGCGCGAACTGTCGACCGAGGGCCTGCTCGACATCTTCCCGCAGGCGGGCAGCGTGGTCTCGCGCATCAGCGTGCGCCTGATCGAGCAGGGTGCTTTCGTGCGCGCGGCGCTGGAAACGGCCAACCTGATGGACCTGGTGACGCGGCTGGATAGCAACGGCCGCGGCCGAATCGAGCACGTTATCGCGTTGCAAAGGCAGGCCTTGGCCGGCAAGGATTACGAAGGCTTTTACGCGCAGGACGAGGCCATGCACAAGCTGTTTTTCGAACTGACCGATCGCGTGCCGGTGTGGCATATCGTCAACCAGGGCAAGCAGCATGTGGACCGGGCGCGCGTGCTGATCTCGCGCGAACGCAAGGCATCGAGCCAGCGCGCGTTCGAGGATCACCTGCGCATCGTCGACGCCTTGTTTACGCAGGACAAGGCGGTCCTGGCGGCGGCGCTGGCCGAGCATTTTGCCCGGGTCAAGGAATCGGTACTGGAATTTTCACATGCCAGCCATCAGCAATTTTTTGTGGAGTAACACCGTGACAAGCTGGATATTGCAGTGGTCGCATGGACAGGGCAGCGTGGAGGCATCGGGCGCCATGCTCGCTCCCGTGACCTTTATGTTGCCCGATGGCCGCCAGGTGCAGCCCTTTGCCGTCTTTCCCTGGGCGAAAGAAGCGCTGCCGCCGGGCCAGCCGGCCTTGACCGGCCTGATGGCCAATGGCCGTGGCGAATGGCCTTGCGTGCCGTTCGGCGGCGGCCCGGCGCCGTTCGACCATCCGATTCACGGCTGGCCCGCGCATGATGTCTGGCAACGGCTCGACGATGGCGGCGACCTGGCCCATATGCATTTGCGCTACGATTTTCCGGCCGACAGCCCGGTCGACAGCGTAGAGCGCTTGATTACCGGCGTGGACGGCCAGCCTGAAATACAGTGCCGGCTGCGCATCACGGTGCGCCGCGCCTGCGCATTGCCGCTGGGCCTGCATCCGACCTTGCGCCTGCCCGAGCGGCCCGGCGCGCTGCGGGTGACGGCAGGGGACTTTGCCTTTGGCATCACCTTGCCGCGTGAACACGAGCCGGGTGCCGATGTGCTGCAGCCCGGTGCCCAGTTTGCGGCGCTGTCGCACGTACCGGGCGCCGGCGGCCAGTCGCTCGACCTGTCGCACCTGCCGCTGGCGCAGGACACCGAATCGCTGGTGCAATTGTGCGGCAGCGACGGCCGGATGACGGTCAGCAACTTCGACGAAGGCTATGCGTTTGCTCTGTCCTGGGATGCCACTGTGCTGCCCTCGTGCTTGCTGTGGATCAGCAACGGCGGGCGCCAGGCCTGGCCATGGAGCGGGCGCCATTATGCGCTGGGCGTGGAGCCGGTCTGCAGCTATTTCGACTGGGGCGTGGACGCCGGCACGGCAAGCAATCCCGTCTCCGCGCGCGGCGTGGCCACCTGCGTGCAGCTCGATCCCGCGCAGCCGCTGGAATTCGATTATCGCATGACCGTCGGCAGCCTTACCTCATAAAAACATTTCAAGGAGACACAAATGACTGCACGCTTGCAACACAAGACGGCGCTGGTGACGGCGGCCGGCAATGGCATGGGCAAGGCGGCCGCGCTGGCCTTTGCCGAACAGGGCGCCCAGGTCTGGGCCTGCGATATCGATGCCGCCGGCCTGGACCGTTTGCAGCACCCGAATATCCATTGCCGCGTGCTCGATGTCTGCGACGGCGCCGGCATCGCCGCGCTGGTGGCGGAAGTGGCGGCCGCGCATGGCCATGTCGACGTGCTGCTCAATGGCGCCGGCATCGTCCACCATGGCACGGCGCTCGACTGCGACGACGACGCCTGGGCCCGCACCATGGAAGTCAATGTGTCGAGCATGCACAGGCTGATCCGTGCCGTGCTGCCGGGCATGGTGGAAGCCGGCGGCGGCAGCATCATCAATATCGCCTCGGTGGCGTCCAGCATCAAGGGTTTTGCCAACCGCTATGCCTACGGCGCCAGCAAGGGCGCGGTCATCGGCCTCTCCAAGGCGGTGGCGGCCGATTTCGTGCGCCAGCAGATACGCTGCAACGCGGTGTGCCCCGGCACGGTGGACACGCCCTCGCTGCGCGGCCGCATCGCCGCCGCTGCCGATCCGCTGCAGGCCGAGCGCGACTTTATCGCGCGCCAGCCGCTGGGCCGTCTGGCCACCGTCGACGATATCACGCCCATGCTGGTGTACCTGGCCAGCGACGAATCGCGTTGCGTTACCGGCCAGGCGTTGTGCGTCGATGGCGGCGTGACGATTTGAACGCCCCGGCCATGGCGTTGTATGAACCGCGCTGCATTGCGGCCACCGGCGACGCCGTCGGCGAGGGCGCCGTCTGGTGCGCGCAGGAACAGGCCCTGTACTGGACCGATATCAACCGTTTTTTGATCCACCGCCATGCGGAAAGCACGGCCAGCACCATCACCTGGCTGTTCGACGAGCCGGTGGTGGCGCTGTCCTTGAGCACCGAGCCGGGCCGCTGGCTGGTGGCGCTGGCCTCGCGCCTGATCTGGTGGTGGCCCGAGGGCGATGTGCGGCGCGACCACGGTTTCATGCTCGACGGCTTTCCCGCCGTGCGCCTGAACGACGGCCGCGCCGATGCCCACGGCAATTTCTGGATCGGCTCGATGCGCAACAACGTGGGCGCGGACGGCGAGCAGGGCGAAGCGGGCGGGCGCGACGGAAAATTGTTCCGCATCCGCCCCGATGGCGCGGCCAGCGTGCACCTGGACGGCATCGGCATTGCCAATACCGTCTGCTGGAGCCCCGACGGCGCCACCTTTTATACGGCCGATACGCTGGACAATATGATCTGGGCCTTCGATTTCGATGTCGCCAGCATGTCATTGAGCCGGCGCCGGCCGTTTTTCGGCGGCTGGGAGCGGGGCTTGCCGGACGGCTCAGTCATCGATGCCGAGGGCTATCTGTGGAACTGCCGTTTCTTCGGCAAGTGCATCGTCCGCATCGCGCCGGACGGCCGCATCGACCGCGTGGTCGAGATGCCCGTCACCAATATCACCACCGCCACCTTTGGCGGCACCGACCTGTGCACGCTGTTCGTGACCTCGGCCGCCGCCGGCCGCCAGGCTGGCGAACGCCTGGCCGGCTCGCTGTGGGCCTTGCGCTGCGCCGTGCCGGGCCTGCCCGAGCACCGGGTGCGGGTCGCCTGAAAAATAATTACAACCATTATCAACCAGGAGTCTTTATATGAAATTACTGCGTACCGGCAACAAGGGTCAGGAACAGGCCGCCATCCTCGACGCCGACGGCCAGATCCGTTCGCTGGCCGGCATCGTTGCCGACATCGACGCCAGCGTGCTGTCGCCGGCTGGCCTGGCCAGGCTGCGCGCGTTGGACCTGTCAACCTTGCCCGTGATCGCCGCCGGTGGCCGCATCGGCACGCCCTGGGTCGGTTGCGGCAAGTTCATCTGTATCGGCCTGAACTACGCCGATCACGCCGCCGAGGCCGGCATGCCGATGCCGGCCGAGCCCATCCTGTTTACCAAGGCCGTTTCCGCCATCCAGGGCCCGAACGACCCGGTCGTCATGCCGCGCGATTCCGTCAAGACGGACTGGGAAGTCGAGCTGGGCGTGGTGATCGGCACCCGCGCCCGCTATGTGGAGCTGGACCAGGCGCTGAAGCATGTGGCCGGCTATTGCGTGGTCAACGATGTGTCCGAACGCGAATACCAGCTGGAACGCGGTGGTACCTGGGACAAGGGCAAGGGCTGCGACACCTTCGGCCCGGTCGGTCCATGGCTGGTCACCGCCGATGAAGTGGGCGACCCGCAGCAACTGGCGCTAAGCCTGGAAGTGAACGGCCGGCGCGTGCAGAACGGCTCGACTTCCACCATGATCTTTACCGTGGCCGAGCTGATCAGCTATGTCAGCCGCTTCATGACGCTGGAGCCGGGCGACATTATTTCCACCGGCACCCCGCCGGGCGTGGGCATGGGCCTGAAACCCGTGCCGCAATTCTTGCGCGCGGGCGACACCATGGCCTTGTCGATCGCCGGCCTGGGCGAGCAGCGGCAGACTGTGTACGCCTGGGACGCGGCCGTGCTGGACGCATGAGCGGCGCCGGCAATGCCAGTCTGATCGCCGCGCTCCAGGCCATCGTCGGCCCGGGCGACGTGATCGACCGGGCCGACCGCATGCGGCCGTATTGCAGCGGCTTTCGCTTCGGCAGCGGCGAGGCCATTGCGGTGGTGCGCCCGGCCAGCCTGGTGCAGCAGTGGCAGGTGGTGCAGGCCTGCGTGACGGCCAACAAGATTGTCATCATGCAGGCCGCCAATACGGGCCTGACGGGCGGCTCTACGCCGGACGGCAACGATTACGACCGCGATATCGTCATTATCAGCACCATGCGCATGAAAAAACTGCATGTGGTGGATGACGGCAGGCAGGTCGTGTGCTTTCCCGGCGCCACGCTGGACCTGCTGGAACGCACGCTCAAGCCGCTGGGCCGCGAGCCGCATTCGCTGATCGGCTCGTCCTGCGTGGGCGCGTCCGTATTCGGCGGCGTCTGCAATAATTCCGGCGGCTCGCTGGTGCAGCGCGGCCCGGCGTATACCGAGCTGTCGCTGTACGCCCGGGTGAACGAACAGGGCCGGCTGGAACTGGTCAATCACCTGGGCATCGCGCTGGGCGACGAGCCGGAAGCGATGCTGGCGCGCCTGGACAGCCGCGACTACACCGACGGCGATATCGATTTCCATGGCGGCAAGGCGCATGACGACCGCTATGCGCGGCAGGTGCGCGAAGTCGACCAGGACACACCGGCCCGCTACAACGCCGATCCGCAGCGCCTGTACGAATGTTCGGGCTGCGCCGGCAAGCTGATTTTGTTTGCCGTGCGGCTCGATACCTTCCCGGCCCAGCTATCGTCGCAGGTGTTTTATATCGGCACCAATGACCCGCAACAACTGACCTTGCTGCGCCGCGAGCTGCTGGCTGGCGACGCACCGCTGCCGATCGCCGCCGAATACGTGCACCGCGACGCCTTCAACCTGGCCGAACGCTATGGCAAGGACATGTTTTTGCTGATACGCCTGCTGGGCACGGCGCGCCTGCCGGCGCTGTTTGCGGCCAAGGCCAGGCTGGACCGCCTGCTGGCGCGCTGGCGCTGGCTGCCGGCGGATCTCAGCGACCGCGCCATGCAATGGATGGGGCGATGCTTCCCCTCGCACCTGCCGCCCCGCATGTTGCAGTACCGCGACCTGTATCAGCACCATCTGATGCTGAAGGTGGCCGGCGACCAGGCGCAGGCCACGCGCGACCTGCTGGAACGGCGTTTCCAGGCAGGCGAGGGCGCTTTTTTCACCTGCGACGCCGACGAGGGCGCGCGCGCCTTTTTGCACCGCTTCGCCGTGGCCGGTGCCGCCGTTCGCTACCGCACCATGCACCGGCGCCATATTGCCGACATCGTCGCCCTCGATATCGCCCTGCCGCGCAACACGCGCGACTGGTTCGAGCAGCTGCCGCCGCAGATCGACGCCAAGCTGTCGCAGAAACTGTATTACGGCCACTTCTTGTGTCATGTATTCCACCAGGACTACATCGTCAACAAGGGCCATGACGCGATGGAAGTCGAGCACGAAATGCTGGCCCTGCTGGACCAGCGCGGCGCCGAATACCCGGCCGAACACAATGTCGGCCACCTGTACGCGGCCAAGCCGGCGCTGGCTGCCTTTTATCGCGAGATCGATCCGTGCAACCAGTTCAATCCGGGCATCGGCAAGACGTCGAAGCTGGCGAACTGGGGGGAGGGGGCGGGATCGCGGGAAAATGTTGCCTGAGTCATTGCTTCTGGAAGTTATAATCCCGGCAAGGTTATCAGCTGAGGAGCTTGCCGCGTGATGAACAGGGATGTGCGAATGAACGGTTTGGTGGCAGGACTTGGGCGGGCATTGATGATCGCGGTGATCTACGTTGTCACTACCCCGGCATTTGCACAGTCTGCACAGGTCACGTTGACGTTCAAAGCCGGGTCGGCAACCGTCGACGCCCGTTTTGACTTATCAGAGGCGGTCGACGTCTTGCGCTTTGCCGGTAATGGCGAAGTGCGCTTGAAATCCTGGGTGCCATCGGATGGTGCGCGCTTGAATTCCGACGGTACCGCATTGCTGCTGCCAACGCCGCAAAAGTCGTTTTCCGTGCAGCTCAAGGCGTTTGAACGCGATGGTATGCTGGACCGCGTCTACTCGCCGGTCGTCCTGTTTGGCGACGGGCGCGGCGCACAGATTTATTCGGAGTATCTGCTTCCCAAAGGCGGCGGCTTCGTCAGCCTCGCGACACCAGGGGTGGTATTGGGCCGTTCCTTCGCAAAAGGCGCAACGGTCTGGCGCGCCAACGACGCCGCCACTTATATCGTTGCTGGCGTAGGCTATACAAAAACCACCACTGCATACGACATTACCTTGGACAGCGCACTGCCGCGCTGGGTTGTTCAATCACTGGATCAGCAAGTGAAGGCGCTGATGCACTTGTACACGCGCAAATTCGGCAGCCGCCCCCAGCGCAAGCCATGGATAGTGGTGTCGTTCAATCCTGCTGGCTCCGGTTTTCGCGGTGACACCAATCCCGGCATGGTGCGCCTGAACCTGATGGGGCAAAGCTGGGAAGTTGAAAACGAAGGTCAGTCTTATCAGCTGGCCAGCTTTCTTGCACACGAGCTATTTCATCTTTGGAATGCCGGACTGTGGAATATGCAACACCAGGAGCCTATCTGGTTGTACGAGGGCGGCGCGGATGCGGCCGCCCACCATGCTTTGAATCTATCGGGATTTTCCAGTGCCGAGCGTTACAGAAATGAGCGGGCGAGCAGCCTGACAGGCTGTAGCTCGGCAAATGGTGTAACACTGGCCAACAAGATTGCCGGCGGCGGACGCACGCATTACACGTGTGGTGCGGCTGTTTTCTACCTTGCCGCTGCAATGGGCGAAGATAACGGCGATGCGATTGGACCACTGGACTTGTGGGCTGATATGTTTGCCTCGCATCAGACGCGCAGCTATGCCACCGCGGACTTGCTCCGCGTGGCGGCAAAACGCGCGCTGCATCCGGCCAGTGCAACGGTGGCCACGCCGCGAAGGTATCTTGATGAGCTGGCCGAATCGACACTGCCGTGGCGCGATGTGTTGGCGCAAGGCCAGCAGGCGTTTCAACTCCATCAGGTCAAGCCCGATGAGGCCATGCCGCCTGCGGTTGCCGCAAATCTGCTGGGCCAGCTGGTGATTGACAAATTTGCCCATGATTGCGATGGATAGATCAGTGTCTACGACGATCACCAGGTCTATCAGCTGGATGCGCTCGATTCATGTCATCGAATCCGCAATACGGTCACGCTGACGCATTTGGGTGAATATTCGATGCGTGACAACGTCATGATGGCCGTGATTTATGCCCGTGAGCAATGCGCGAAGGGGCTTGATCTGCATTTTGGCGGCAGGGGCGATGTTTCATTCGACCTTCCCTGTTCACAAATGCCGCCCGTGCCGCCTGGCCTGTTTGTCCCAAATTCAGTGCCTTGAATAAGCCAAGTAATTTCGCATTGATACGTCGGGTGCCGCCAGACTGTCGCAAAGTCAATCAGCCTCAAGCTGAATGAATCAGCTTGTTCACCGCCGCCAGCAAGCTGGTCCCCGAGGCGGTGATAAAGCGCGCCCCGGCCGCTTCGGCTTCCTTGCCGTAGCTGGCGACGGTATCTTTGCTGCAATAGACGATCACCGGCAGGTCCGGCATGGCTTGCCGCACGTCGCGCACCGTGCGCACGCCGGCGTCCTTGACGCGCTGGCCGCCTTCCAGGCGCGCCATGTCGGTGATCAAGAGGGCGTACTGGTTCTTTTGCAGCAGGCTCAGGGCTTGCGCCAGCGACTGCGCCAGGTCGACCTTGATGTTTTCGCGCGCCAGCTGTTCCACCAACAAGGTGTTGTTGCGCGGATGGTCGTCCAGCCACAGCACGCGCGCGGGCGGCTTTTGCGCCGTCGGCAGGCCGGCCAGCGTGGCCACGGCCGGCTGGCCATCGTCGGCAGTGCGCGCCAGCAGCAGCTGGGTCACCGCTTCCTGCAGGTCTTCCAGCGACTTCTGCTGCAAGCGGCTCAGCTCCGCCACTTCGATTTCCCTGCCGCTTTCCAGCCTGACCGACTCGTACTTGACCAAGGTGTCGGCACGCTTGATCATGATGGACAGGTAAATCCGCGTGAGCAGGTAGCCGATCAAAAAGCCGTGGACGGAAAAAAACAGCATCACGCCGCCCACCACCGCCCTGGCCGTGTCCATATCGATGGCCAGGCTGGGCGCGATAAAGGCGGCCACGCCCTGCGCCGTGGCGGGCAGGCTTTTCAATTCGATCAGGCCCACGCCGACGATGATCTTGGTCAGCCAGTCCGATACTTCCACCAGGTTGGAATTGATTTCCATCGGCGAGGGCGTGCCGATAAAAATGGTATTGCCGGCACCGGCCGCCGCTTCCATGGCGGCCGGCTCATCACTGCTGCGGCGCTTGCCATTGCTGCGCTCTTCCGCCGGCGGCGTATTGACGGTGCCCGACGGCAAGCTGCGCGGTATGCCGAACAAAAATCCCAGCAGCATGCCGCTGACGCAAAAGCCCAGGCTCCAGAGCAGGGCCGGCACCGCGTGGTAATACGGTGGAAACAGGGCGCCGGCCAGTACCGCCAACATGCCTGCCAGCAAAATCGACAGCAGGATATACGGCAATATATCGCGCTTGGCGGGGATAATGCGCCTGGCCGGCCTGGCCGCGCTGTCGGTCTGGTCCATGGTAGTTCCCTACTGGTCAGAAAAACAAAATTTTTGAATCCAGCAAGCAAGTTGCCGCGTATATTGATATTGCATGAGACACATTCGCAAGCCCGCTCTGACATCATAAAAACTGGAGACGACATGCATTTGAGAAAAAGCAAACTGGGGGCTGCTTGCCAGCTGACGCTGCTGTGCATGGCCGGCCAGGCGCTGGCTCAATCCGATGGTGCGCCGGCCGACGAGGCGCGCACCGTGCGCGTGGCCGGCCATTACGATAACGCCGTCGGCACTTCGGATGCGGCCAGCCAGGGCGTCATCACTACTGATTTGATTGTCAACCGACCGGCGTTGCGCACGGGCGAACTGCTTGAATTCGTTCCCGGGCTGATCGTCACCCAGCACAGCGGCGACGGCAAGGCCAACCAGTATTTCCTGCGCGGTTTTAACCTGGATCACGGCACCGATTTCGCCACCTTTGTCGACGGCATGCCCGTCAATATGCGCACGCATGCCCACGGCCACGGCTATTCCGACCTCAATTTCCTGATTCCGGAACTGGTGCAGCGCATCGATTACAAGAAGGGGCCGTATTTTGCGGGCGAGGGCGACTTCGCCTCGGCCGGCGCGGCGCGCATCCGGCTGATGGACAAATTGCCGCAAGGCATGGCCAGCCTGTCCGTGGGCCAGCATGGCTATGCGCGTGGCGTGCTGGCCGATTCGGTGGCCGCCATGCAGGGCACCTTGCTGTACGGCCTGGAACTGAACCGCAACGACGGCCCCTGGGACAGTCCCGAGCGCGTGCGCAAATACAGCGGCGTGCTGCGTTACAGCCAGGGCACGCAGGATGACGGTTTCAATGTCACCGCCATGGCGTACAGGAACAGCTGGAACGCCACCGACCAGGTGCCGCTGCGCGCGGTCGAGTCCGGCGTGATTGGCCGCTACGGCGCGCTGGACCCCAGCGACGGCGGCGATACCAGCCGCTACAGCCTGGCCTACGCCCTGCGCAAGCGCACGGACAACCGCCTGTTCGAATTCGACGCCTATGTGATCCGCTCGCAGCTGGACCTGACCAGCAATTTCACCTACTTCCTGGCCGATCCTGAACTGGGCGACCAGTTCCAGCAGAGCGAGCGGCGCACGGTGGCGGGCGTGAATGCCAGTGCCAGCTGGAATACCGAGCTGGCCGGCTTTGCCATGCGCAACAAGGTCGGCCTGCAGGCGCGCCATGACAGGCTGTCGCCGGTCGGCCTGTATGGCACCCAGGACAGGGTGCGGCACAGCACGGTACGCGAAGACCGGGTGCGCGAGGGCAGCGTGGGCCTGTACGCGGAAAACAGCACGCAATGGCTGCCGTGGCTGCGCTCGGTGGCGGGACTGCGCCATGACGCCTACCGTTTCAATGTGGCCAGCAGTATCGCCGGCAATAGCGGCAAGGCCAGCGACGGCATCACCTCGCCCAAGCTGTCCTTGATTTTCGGGCCGTGGAGCAAGACGGAGTTCTTCGCCAATGCCGGCAAGGGTTTCCACAGCAATGACGCGCGCGGCACCACGCAGACGCGCTTGCCCGACGGCACGGCGTCTGCGCCCGTCACGCCGCTGGTCGCCACCCGCGGCATGGAACTCGGTGCGCGCACGGAATGGCTGCCGGGACTGCAAAGTTCGCTGGCGCTATGGCGCCTCGACATCGATTCGGAGCTGCTGTTTGTCGGCGACGCCGGCGAGACCGAACCGAGCCGCGCCAGCCGCCGCCACGGCATCGAATGGAACAACCACTATATTGCCGCGCCCTGGCTGCTGTTCGACCTGGACCTGGCCGCCTCGCGCTCGCGCTATACGGAGCAGGACCCGGCTGGCAACTTCATTCCCGGCTCGATCGACAAGGTGGCCTCGTTCGGCGTCACCCTGACCGACCAGGGCCCATGGTCGGCCGCCTTCCAACTGCGCTACTTCGGCCCGCGCCCGCTGGTGGAAGACAATAGTGTGCGCTCCGCCTCGACCACCCTGGCCTATGCGCGCCTCGGTTACCAGCTCAACCGCCAGACCCGCGTCTCGCTCGATGTGTTCAACCTGTTCGACAAGCGAGCCAGCGACATCGATTACTACTACGCGTCGCGCCTGCCCGGTGAAGCTGCGGAAGGAGTGGAGGACCGGCATTTTCATCCGGTCGAACCGAGGTCGGTACGCTTGACCCTGGCTTACGCTTTCTAGCAATATTGCTCTGCTACACTGCGGGCATGACAGATCATTCAGTACAAACCAGCAAATTTCTTTCTCTTGTATTGCGCCATGCGCCCGAGACCATCGGCTTGACCCTGGACGCCAACGGCTGGGCCGATATTGCCCAGCTGCTGGCGCAGGCGGCCAGCCACGGCAAAACCATCTCGCGCGCACAGCTCGATGAAGTGGTGGCGAACGACAGCAAGACGCGCTACGCCGTCAGCATGGATGGCCTGCGCATCCGCGCCAACCAGGGTCACTCGTTGGCGACCGTCGACATCGCCTTGCCGCCGGCGATACCGCCAGCCGTGCTGTACCACGGCACGGCCAGCCGCTTTGTCGAGTCCATCCGCGAGCAGGGCCTGCGCGCCGGCAGCCGCAACCATGTGCACCTGTCGGCCACCGAAGATACCGCCGTCAACGTCGGCAGCCGCCACGGCAAGCCGGTGGTGCTGGCGGTCGACACGGCCGCCATGCAGGCGCAGGGCCATGTGTTTTATCTGGCGGCGAATGGGGTGTGGCTGACCGACGCCGTGCCGGCAGCGTTTATCTCGTTCCCCTGATTCAGATATCGAGCTTGCGTTCGCTCATCCACTTGACGATGGCCGGGTCGCGGTGCGAGAAAAAGCTGCTGGCGCCGGTTTCCAGGGTGGCGATGGCGGCCATGTCCGCTTCGTCGAGGCTGAAGTCGAACACGGCCAGGTTTTCGGCCATGCGTTCCGGGCGCACGGTCTTGGCCAGTACGGCGATGCCGCGCAGTAGCAGGTAGCGCAGCACCACCTGGCCCACGGATTTGCCATGTTTGGCGGCAATCGTCAGCAGTACCTCATTCTGGAACAGATTGTTGCGGCCTTCCGCGAATGGCGCCCAGGCCTGGGCCTGCACGCCGTGCTCCTGCATGAAGGCCATGCTGCCGGCCTGCTGGTGGTAGGGGTTGACTTCGATCTGGTTGACGGCCGGGGCGATCTCGTTGAAGGCGATCAGGTCCATCAGGCGGTCGGTGTGAAAGTTGCTTACGCCGATGGCGCGCAGCTTGCCGGCCCGGTACGCATCCTGCATCGCGCGCCACGAACCGTGCACGTCGCCGAACGGCTGGTGTATCAAGAACAGGTCCAGGTAGTCCAGCTGCAAACGTTGCAAGGACTGTTCGATGGCGTTCTGGGTGTTCACATAGCCCGTGTCCTGCACCCACAGCTTGCTGGTGATAAACAATTCCTGGCGCGCGATGCCGCTGTTGCGCAGTCCCTTGCCGACGGCCGCCTCGTTCATGTACGACGCCGCCGTGTCGATCAGGCGGTAGCCGCTGTTGACGGCGTCGATCACGCTGCGCTCGCATTCCTGCGGATCGGGAATCTGGAATACGCCAAAGCCCAGCACGGGCATGATGATTCCGTTATTCAAGGTGACATGCTGCATGGCGGGCTCCTGCGATTGGTGGCGATGGCAGACAGTCTAGCGGCGTGGGCGGCATTTGATTAGCCGCCGGCAGCGGGATGGACTTATAAGCCCGGCTAATCAATGGTGCAGCCAAGCTGCGCCGTCTGCATCCATCGTCAGGCGCTGATCAGTTTAATATCGGCAATTCTCTCCACCAGCCAGACGGCCGCCACCAGCGCAATCGCCAGCGAGCCCCAGGTGAACAACTGGCGGTAAAACCAGCTCTTGCGCAGCCACCAGGCCAGCGGCAGGAACACGGCGACGATGGCCAACTGGCCGATCTCGACGCCCACGTTGAAGCCGAACAGGCTGCTGACCAGGGCCGATTGCGGCAAGCCCAGGTCGCGCAGCACGCTGGCAAAGCCGAAACCGTGGATCAGGCCGAACAAGAACGCCGCCACCGGCCGCCTGCCGCGAAACAGCGGATAAAGATTGTTCAGCGCGGCCAGCACCACCGAGGCGGCAATCGCCGACTCGACCCAGCGCGAGGGCAAGGAAACCAGCGACAGGCTGGCCAGGGTGAGGGTAATGGAGTGGGCCAGCGTAAAGGCGGTGACGACTTTGAGCACGTCGACAAAGGCGGCGCGCAAGCTGGCCTGCTGCTCGCGCAGTCCCGGCAACAACACGGCCGGCAGCAGCAACGACAATAAGAACAAAATATGGTCGGTACCGATCCAGATATGCCAGATCCCATGCTTCACGTACGCGCCGAACTGCGCCAGCCGGTCCGGCGCGGCCATCGACAAGCTCTGGCGCGGGCTGTCGGGGTCGAAAATCGCCGTCTGCGTCTCGCCATCGTGCGTCAGCTTCAGCAGGCCCTTGTGCTGCGGGTCGAGGTCGGCGAACAGGGTGTAGCCGATATCCAGGCTGGCGGGCGCGGCGGTGCCGGGGCAGGCGGCCGTAAAACGCAGCACGCTGTAGGCGCCGTCCGTGTGATGGTCGATCAGCTGTTCGCCCGCCTGCACGGTGCACGCTCCCTCGGTGGTGGCGATATGCAGGCGCTGCAGTGCATACGCTGCAATCGCCTGGTGGCGCGCGCGGATCTCGTCCCAGGTCAGCTGGCCGTCGCCATTGCCATCGAGGCCGATGGCGAAATCGAGGTCGCGCAGGGCGATATCCCATTGGCCGGTGATTTGCTGGCCCTGCACGGTAATGGCCAGATAACTGTCGCTGGGCTTGTGCGCCTGCGCCGGGGAACACCAGGCGCACAGCAGAACGATGAAGACAATCAAGCGGGCGTTCACAGGGCACCCGCTTTCCGTGCCAGTGCCTGCAGCGCCACGTCTTCCACCTTGTGCGCGGCTATCCAGTCGAGCACCGGTTTGGCGGCGGCGCGGTCGCGCGCCATCACGGCCGCTTCCAGCAGGATGCGCATGTCGGCCGCCTCCTTCTGGATGGCCCAGTTTTTTTGCGCCAGCAGCAGGGCGCCGGCACTATCGCGCTGCAGGAACAAGGCAAAACGCGCCTGTTCGCGCTGGTGCACGGTGTCGCCGCGCTGCATGGCGGCGTTGAAGCGGGCCGCCAGCTCGGCGGTGGCCGCCTTTAACGGTGCGTCCTGGTTCTGCACTGCCTGCATGGCCAGCGCCTGGCGCAGCAGCAGGGCGTCGATACGCTGCTGGTCTTTCAACAAGGTGATGACCTCGGGGGCGCGCCGCTGGTCCAGTAAAAAGTCGCTGTAGGCGCCCAGCAGATAGCTGTCGCGCGGCTGCTGCGCCAGCGCCTGCCTGAAGCGCGCCTCGGCCAGCGTGGCATCGCCACGGCGCGCGGCCATTTCGGCCAGCAGGCTCAAGGCCCAGTGTTCCAGTTCGGGCGCGGTGCCGGCGCTGCGCTGGAGCGTGAGATCTAATAGTTGCTCGCTTTTCGCGGCGCGGCCCGTCACGCCCGCCACATTGGCGATGCAGGTGACGGTCACCAGTTGCGTGGCGAGCGCAGATAGCCGGGCGCAGCTGGCCGTGGCTTTTTCGTAGTCGCCCTGCACCGTCAGCACGGTGGCGCGCGTCAGCCAGGCCTGGGCATTCGCCGGTTCTTGCGCGATGACCGCGTCGAGGTCTTGCAGGGCCTCATCGAAATGGTGGGTGCTTTGCAGGATGGTGGCGCGCAGCAGGCGCACCGGCACGGGCGGCGCGGCTTGCCGCCACCAGGGGGCCAGCGCCGCCTGCGCATAGCCCAGATAGCGCGGATCGGTCTCGCTGCGCGACAGGCCGATATAGCGCTGCGCCAGGCTGGTGGCCAGCGCCAAGTCCTGGGGCCGGCTGCTTAGCTGCGCGCGCAGGCTGCGCAGTTCGCTTTGGGTGGTGTCCGCGCGGCGCGGCAGTTGTTCGATGACGGCATTGCCGTCCTTGGGAATATACGGCGCGGCGTGCGCGATGTTGGCCAGGGTAAAAAACAGCAAGAACAATTTTCTCATCAGCGAGGGCTCCGGGCCTGCGGTCGGGTGATACGGGCCGCCAGAGCAATGCTCCCGCGGCCCGCCGGTGCTGCTTACAATGCTACCGGTTCCTTGTCTTCCGGCGAGGTGGCGACGATGGCGTCGATGCTGACGCCTTCCTTGTCCTCGCTGGTGGTCAGGATGAGATTGCTGACGGCCACGTAAAACGTGTCGAGCAGGGCCACCGGTGGCGGATTGACGCCGCCGCTGCCACTGTCGTCATGGTGGCTGCTGTGTCCGCCACCGCAGCCGGCTATCAGCGCCGTTACCGCCAGCGCGCCCATCAAGCTGAGCTTTTTCATGTCGTACTCCTTACAGTTGTGGCGAGCCGGCGATCGGGGTTTTCAGGTAAGGAAAACCGGCCGTGAACGATGTTTCGTCCAGGAAGGCGCCGTCCGTGAAGTGCAGGCCGCCAGCCGGTGCATCGGCCGGTACGCAGCCGATATTCAGGGTGCACAGCTTGCCCATCGCCACGCGCAGCACCACGTCGACCACGTCGTCGCCAGGACGGCGGCCGTTCGGGAAGCCCGCATTGTCGCCGCCGATCACGCCCAGGCGGTTTTGCGCGCCGACGCCGGTGGCCGCGATCGAGGTGTTCAAGCGCAGCATTTCCGAGGCCGTGACGGTGGTCGGCTGGTTCACGCCCTTGATGCCGGTCAGGAACGTCGCCACCAGGTCATTGCGCGGGAAGTTGGTGGGCGCCTTGGCGCCGGCCGAACCGAACAGCACTTCGACCAGGGCCGGTGCGGTCGGGTTGGTCACATAGTCGGCAAACTGCGCATCGCCCGACGGTTTGCTGGCATTGAAACGGTCCTTGTCCTTCAGGCCGATCACCAGTTCATTCACCAAAGGCATGCCCAGGCGCGATACCTGGACCCAGGCGCCGCCTTCTTTCGACGCGGTGGTGGTGGTCCCCGGCGCAGGGTTGAGCAGACGGCCCTGGCGCAGGCTGGCCGTGGTCCAGCCGCCGATGACGGGGTCGGCGCCGGCCGTCAGGCACGAGGTCGGCACTTCCATTTCGATGGCGGTGACGTTTTTCTTGGCCAGGTCATCCTTGGTGGCCGACTCCGCATTCGCGGCGAACTCGGTGGCGGGCGCCTTGATATTGATCAGGTCAAACGTTTCGCCCAGGTTCACCACGAACGGGTCCTTGCGCTGGCCGACGAACATGCGGGCCGGCGTGGCGCAGCCGGGAATATTGACGGCATACACGTGCTGGGCCGCATAGGCCGCGTAGTTGGGGATGGACTTGTTGCCGATATTGTCGATGGGCTTGTCGAAGGTGGTGCCGCCGCCGCTGGCATTGGTAACCGCCGTGCGGGTGCCGCTGCGCCGGTCGCCGCGCACCACGGTGACGCTGTAGGTCTCGCGCACGTTCAGGCCGGCCGGGTTGACGGTGTCGATGGCGCCGCCGTTGATGGCCAGTGGAATCGAGACTTTCTTGCCGCCGACGGTGAACTGGGCGTCCTTGATGGTGTTGGTGAAGCGGAACTGGAAGGTGATGTCTTCCTTGCCGTCGCCGTTGTTATCGATATGGATTTCGTACAGGGCCTGCGGGTCCATGGTGAAATAGTTCGGGCCGCCATAGGCGTCCTGCAGCGGCACATAGTCGGCCACCAGGGTGGTGTAGGCGCCGCGGCCCGCTTCATAGCTGCGGAACATATAGAAGTCGGTGGCGTCGACCTTGGGGTTTTGCGTGATGAACGGTGCTTCGCGGTGGCTGGAAGCGAAGGCCGATGGCGCAAACGCCATGGCCAACAGATTGCCGAGGATGGCGGCGCCCAGTGCGGTTTTCGATTGCATTAAAGACATGTCGATTCTCCCTGAATTGTTATACGCAAGAGCAATACTTCAATGAACTACAGAGCTGCCTGACTTGTACGGATGGCAAACGTGACCGGATTCAAATTCTTGCAATTTTTTTCGGGAAGAATCGGCATCCATCGATTTCCGGGACTGGCAGGCGCCCATCCAATCTACGCGTTTCTTCCAGTGCAACAAAAATAAATATTTCGGCGACAAGAAATAATGGCAGTCTGGCCATGATTCAAGGCAGCCGCGAGCATGTGACGGGCAGGAGCTGGCATGCGCGCACAGGATGGCGCGGCGCAGCGGGTGGGAATGCGTGAGTTTGTCGCTATGGAGTCGATAGGCGGCGACCGCCGCCCGGCACGATTGTTACCAGGCCAGCACTTTGGGACCCAGCAGGGCGCCGATGGCGCCTGGTGCCAGCATGCCCAGCACATACCAGACGCCGACAAAGCTGGCGGCCATTTCCGGGCAATGCAGACAATACACGAGGGCGGCCGTGCTGCCGGCGGCAAAGCCGGCGGCCGCGCCCGCCAGGCGCAAACGGGTGGGCGCCAGCTGGCGCATGGCGCGCAGCACGGCGGCCAGCATCGGCAGCGACAGCATGGCGATCAGCAACGGGCAGCTGCGCCAGGTGGCGCCCCAGAACAGCTCGGCGCGCTGCTCCGGCGCCGCCGTGGCGACGGTGACGGCGCCCAGCGCCCATATCAGCAGCAGGGGCAGGGCGAGCCAGGGCAGCAGGCTGCGGGTATTCGCGCCAGGCAGGCCCAGGCGGCGGCTCGCATGCCAGGCCGCCAGGCAGACGGCGGCCACAAAGCCGACCTTGATCCAGAAGTCCGGCCGCAGCGCCAGTTGCGCCAGGTTGGGCCGCACGCCAAGCAAACCGGCCATCAGGGCCACGCTGGCCAGCAGGCCCGCGCCCAGGGTGGCGGCGGTGCGCCAGCGCGCGCCCGGCGGTGCGGTGGCGGCCACGTCGGGTCCGCTGGCCAGCATGGCGATCAAGTCATCGGTTTTCATGTCGTTGTCATCCTTAAATTGGCTGCCAGCGCCTTCAGGCCGCGATGCACGGCCACCTTGACGCTGGCTTCCGATATGCGCATGGCGCCGGCCGTCTCGCGCACGGACCAGCCGTCGAGCTTGGTATGCACGATGGCGTCGCGCTGCTGCGCCGGCAGGGTGGCCAGCAGCCTGGCCAGGTCGCGGCTGGCCTCGGCCGCGTCCCCGTCGGCGCTGGAAAACAGCGCCTGCGCATCGTCGTCCTCGTCATATGGCGTATGCAGCGCATCGCGCCGCGCGTGCCGGCGCAGCCAGTCGATCAGCTTGTAGCGGGCGATCGCATGGATCCACGACGTCAGCGGCACGCCCGTATCGTAGGTCAGGCGCTGGTTGTGGATGGCCAGCAAACATTCCTGCACCAGGTCTTCCACCTCGTCCGGCCAGCGCTGCAGGCGCCGGCGAAAATAGGCGCGCAAATGGGCGCTGGTCGCCTGCAAAAAGCCGCGATACGCCTGTGCATCGCCATCGAGTCCGCGCAGCATCAGGCCATGCAGGCGCAATTCGGTGCCGTGCAGTTGCTCACTGACAGGTATTCGTTGCATGGAGGCCTTTGGTGACAGGCGGTGGAAAATATTTTTAAAAAGAGTGACAGGGCCTGTAACCAATCCAGCTGCCGTGGCGAATTGACGGGCAAGCACGCTTCTTTTTTAATATAACGGTTACTCATCATGAATATCAAGCACCGCCTGGCAGCAACTGTTGTACCCATCCTGCTGTCGGCCATGGCGGCGCAGGCGGCCGCCGCGCCGCGCTGCGAAGTGGCCAGCGGCCCCCGCACGGCGGCGCTGGTGGAACTGTACAGCAGCGAAGGCTGCTCCAGCTGCCCGCCCGCCGACCAGCGCCTGAACGCCTTGCGCAAGGAAGCCGGTGCGGCCGGTCTGGTGGTGCCGCTGGCCCTGCATGTCACCTACTGGGACCGCATCGGCTGGGCCGATCCGCTGGCGCAGCCGCCGTTCGACGCACGCCAGGCCGACTTGCTGCGTGACCAGCCTCGCCACGTGGCGTACACGCCGCAGTTTTTTGTCGGCGGCAAGGAGGTGCGCGGCTGGGATGCGCAGTTGCCGGCCGCCATTGCCCGCATCAATGCGACGCCCGCCGCCGTCAATCTGCGCCTGTCGGCCATGCCGGGGCAGGACGGCAAGCTGCTGCTCGAAGCGCACGCGGCCGCCGTCGATGGACGCACCGGCGGCAAGTTGTACCTGGCCGTCAGCGAAAGCGGCATCGTCTCGCAAGTGCTGCGTGGCGCGAACCGCGGCGCCACCCTGCGCCATGACGCGGCCGTGCGGCTATGGCTGGGGCCGGTGCCGCTGGACCAGGGCCGCGCCAGCCTGCGCCGCGAAGTACGCCTGCCACCGGGCTGGCGCCAGGACCGGCTGCAGGCGGTTGCATTTGTCCAGCAAGTCGAAGGCAGCACCATCTTGCAAGCCGTCGGCATGACGCCCTGCGCGCGGGGAGCGCTGTGATGGCCGCCCATGCCGCAAGTGGCGCCGTGATACACCCCGCCTGGCTGCGCCTGACGCACTGGCTCAATGCGATGGCCGTGGTGCTGCTGGCCGCCAGCGGCTGGCGCATTTATAACGCGGCGCCGTTCTTTCCGTTTGAACTGCCGCGCGCGCTCACCCTGGGTGGCTGGCTGGGCGGCGCGCTGCAATGGCATTTCGCCGCCATGTGGCTGTTGCTTGCCAACGGCGCGCTGTATCTGCTCATCAATATCGCCACCGGACGGCTGCGTCGCCAGTTCTTTCCCCTGTCGCCAGGGGCACTGCTGCGGGACATGTCCGCCGCGCTGCGGGGCAAGCTGGCCCATGCTGATCCGCGCCATTACAACATGGTCCAGCGCGCCGCCTATCTGTTCGTCATGCTGGACTGCGTGCTGCTGGTGCTGTCTGGACTGGTGCTGTGGAAATCGGTGCAGTTTCCTCTGCTGCGCGAGCTGCTGGGTGGCTACGAGAGCGCGCGCCGCGTGCATTTTTTCGCCATGGCGGCGCTGGTGGGCTTTGTGGTGGTGCACCTGGTGATGGTGGCGCTGGTGCCGCGCACCTTGCTCGCCATGCTGCGCGGACGTTAGGAGTCACACATCATGAAAAAAACCATTATCGTGCACCAGCAAGGCCAGGCCATGCTGGCCGACGCCCTGCGCCAGGTCGCGCAACCGTCGCGGCGGCAATTCCTGCAGCGCAGCCTGAGCCTGGGCGGCCTGTCCTTGCTGACTGGCTGCAATATCAGCGACCAGGCCAGCGTGGACGCCGCCCTGGCGACGGTGTCGCGCTTCAATGACCGGGTGCAAGGCTGGCTGTTCGACCCGTCCAGGCTGGCGCCGACGTATCCCGATTCCATGATCACCCGGCCGTTCCCGTTCAATGCCTATTACGGCGAGGATGACGTGGAGCAGGTCGACGGTGACGCCTGGCGCCTGGAATTGAGTGGCCTGGTGGCGAACAAAAAGCCATGGGGCCTGCCGCAACTGCGCGCCTTGCCGCAGCAGACGCAGGTCACGCGCCATATCTGCGTGGAAGGCTGGAGTGCCATCGGCAAGTGGGGCGGCGTGCCGTTCGCCCATTTCCTTGATCTGGTCGGCGCCGACAAGACGGCGAAATACATCGGCTTCAAGTGCGCCGACGACTACTTCACCAGCATCGACATGGCCACCGCCCTGCATCCGCAAACCATCATGGCGCTGAGCTGGGACGGGCAGCCGCTGCCGCCCAAGTACGGTTATCCCATGAAGCTGCGCATGCCGACCAAGCTTGGCTACAAGAATCCCAAGCATGTGCAGGCCATTTTCGTCACCAATACCTATCCGGGAGGGTATTGGGAAGACCAGGGTTATAACTGGTTTGGCGGTTCCTGACAGTTTTTCAGCATTACCGGCAGTAGAAACGGCAGCACCTGCAGCAAACCCGGGCATTCGCCCATCCAACCTCGAGACAAGGAATTATCATGAAAACCACCATCACCGCCATTATCGCCACCGCCATCTTCATGTCGGGCGCCGCCCTGGCCCAGGATGCCATGAAGAAAGACCCGATGGCGAAAGATGCCTCGGCCGACGCCATGCTCAAGGACGCCATGCACAAGGACGGCATGGGGAAAGACGGCATGGCCAAGCCGATGCCGAAGAAGCACATGAAAAAAGATGCCATGGCCAAGGACGGCATGATGAAAAAAGATGAAATGAAAAAAGACGAGATGAAGAAGGATGGCATGGCCAGATAAGCGGCCATTGCTATTGCGGCCGGCAACAGCCATCGTGACAGCGGCACCGGGCAGGGTGTAGACTGGCAAGCCCTCGATCTTCTTCATGCCAGGCCATGACTGATACGCCCGCCGCAGCGCTTGTTTCGATATCCGCCACCGCGGGTGCGGAAAAATCCATGCGCCGGCGCTCGCTGTTTGCCGCCTGCGGCGCGCACGCCGTGCACGACGGCCTGACGGATGCGATCTATGTCCTGCTGCCGCTGTGGCAGGCCCAGTTTGCCCTCAGTTACGCCATGGTGGGGCTGTTGCGCGCATCGTATTCGGGCATGATGGCCGGTTTCCAGCTGCTGGCCAGCCGCCTGGCCAAGCGCTGGGGACGCGAACGCATGCTGGTGGCGGGCACGGCGCTGGCGGGCCTGGCCTATCTGCTGGCGGGGCTGGCCGGTGGCCTGGCGGTATTGCTGCTGGCGCTGCTGCTGGGCGGCCTGGGCGCCAGCGTGCAGCATCCGCTGGCCTCGTCGATCGTCACCGACACGCACGAGGCGGGCGGCGGCGTGAAGGAGGCGCTGTCGCAATACAATTTCGCCGGCGATATCGGCAAGACCCTGATCCCGGCCCTGGTCGGCTTGCTGCTGCTGGTATGCAGCTGGCAGGCCAGCGTCGGCCTGCTGGGGCTGCTGGGCCTGGCCGCCGCCGCCTTGCTGTGGTGGCTGTTGCCCAAGCCGGAAGAGCTGCGGGCCAGCCAGCAAGCCGTGCGCAAAGCCATCGCCGGCAAGGATGCCCGGGGCGGCTTTCATGCGCTGCTGGCGACCGGCACGCTCGACAGCGCCGTGCGCATGGGTTTTCTCACCTTTCTGCCATTCCTGCTGAAAAGCAAGGGCGCCGGCACGGCGGGCATCGGCGTGGCTTTGTCGCTGCTGTTCGTCGGCGGTGCTTTCGGCAAGTTGCTGTGCGGCTATCTGGAGGCGCGCATCGGCATGATGAAGACCGTCTGGCTGACCGAATCGATGACGTCGCTGTTGATCGTGCTGGCGCTGTGGCTGCCGCTGGCCGCCATCATGGCCATGCTGCCCTTGCTGGGCCTGGCGCTGAACGGCACCTCGTCGGTGTTGTACGGCATGGTGCCGGAACTGGCCGCGCCCGGCAAGCGCGAGCAGGCTTTCGCCCTGTTCTATACGGGCAGCATTGGCGGCGGCGCGGTCGCGCCGGTGCTGTTCGGCGCGCTCGGCGACGCCACCGGTGTACCGCTGGCCTTGCTGGCGCTGGCCGCCATGTTGCTGCTGACCTTGCCGCTGG
This sequence comes from Janthinobacterium sp. J1-1, assembly GCF_030944405.1. Classification (NCBI taxonomy): domain Bacteria; kingdom Pseudomonadati; phylum Pseudomonadota; class Betaproteobacteria; order Burkholderiales; family Oxalobacteraceae; genus Janthinobacterium; species Janthinobacterium sp. J1-1. Next base: position 4,760,497 of record NZ_CP132339.1, on the reverse strand, counting down.
CCTGGCGCGTGCAACGGGATTTGCAGGCATGATGCCGGGCCCGTTTTTGATTTCCTTTCCTGATATGGTGGTTTTTGATGCGTAATTTGATGTGCAGCGCCGCGCTGCTGGCGCTTTTCTCTCCGGCCATGGCGGCCGGGGAAGAGACAACCCAGGTCTACTTCAGCAATGGCCAGCTGGAATATGTCGGCCCCATCAATCAAAAGGCGAACCAGCAGCTGATTGCGCTGTATGACAGCCTCGCGGCCAAGCCGGCCGTGCTGTCGATCCGCAGCCCTGGCGGCGAGGTCAATGCGGGCATGGACCTGGGCAGCTGGGTGCGCGCGCACAAGCTCAATGTCCGGGTGATGGAGTTCTGCCTGTCGTCCTGCGCCAATTACGTTTTCCCGGCGGGAATCGAAAAGATCGTCAGCAATTTCGCCATGATTGGCTACCACGGCGGGCCGGGGAAGCTCGAGAAACTGACTCTGGACGAGAGTGCCCGGAAGATCTATGACGCCTTGTCCGCCGAGGAACAGAAGGCGTTCATGGCGCAGATCGCCGGCATCAGCAGCCAGGGTGGCCGCCGCGAAGCGCAATATTTCGAGCAATTGGGCGTGCGCGCCGATATCAGCTCGCTGGGCCAGAACGAACGCTACGACCAATTCGTCAAGGCGAACCCGAATGCGGCGGGCTGGACCTATAGCCTGGACGACTTTGCCCGGCTGGGCGTGCGCGATATCTCGGTCATCAACCCGCCGTGGAAACCGGGCAGCGCCTCGCGCAAGATGGTGTTTGTGACGATCCCGGTCGACAGGCAATAGATGATCCTGCCGGGCTTGCCCGCCAGCGCATCCATCGTCTACACTCGCCGCATGAAAAATTTTGAAAAGCGGCGCGACCGCTATGAGCTGTTCAGCTCGTTTGAAAATCCCCTGGTCAATATCAATTTCCTGCTCGACGTGCCGGACTTCCGGCCCTGGTGCAAGGCGCGCCAGATTCCCGTGTTCCACTTTTTCCTGTATTGCGTGCTGAACACGGTCAAGCAAAGCGACAACTTCATGTACCGCATCCTGGACGGCGAAGTCATCAAGATCGATGACTTTCCCGCTTCCTACACCGTCATCAATGCGGACGACAACCTGAACTATACGCGCTTCGAGATGACGGACCAGCTCGACCTGTTTATCGCCCGCAGCCTGGACGCCAAGCGCATCGCCGAAGCTTCAGCCAAGCTGATCAATACCGGCGAAGGCGAGAGCGTGCGCGAGCAGCGCCACAATATCTTTATTACCAGCCTGCCGTGGCTCGACCTGCGCGCCATCGAGCACCCGGTCTACCGCCACGGCGACGCCGATATTCCGTGCATTAGCTGGGGCAAGTTTGGCCCGGGCGTCGATGGCCGCATGGCGGTGCCGTTTTCGGTGCAGGCCCACCACGGCTTTGTCGACGGCTACCATATCCAGAAGCTGGCGCAGGCGATCGCGCAGCGTATTGCCGGGCTGATCGCCTAAGGATTGTATGCGCTGGGCACCGTTCCCAGCACACGGCGAAATGCGGCCGTAAAGGCGCTGGGGCTGGCATAACCGAGGTCCAGCGCCACGCGGGTGACGGCCTGCCCGTCGGCCAGGCGCGCAATCGCCGCCAGCAGGCAGGCTTGCTGGCGCCACTGCGCAAAGCCGAGGCCCGTCTGGGCGCGGAACAGGCGGGTAAAAGTGCGCCGGCTCATGCCGGCCGTATTCGCCACGGCATCGAGGTCGTCATGCAGATGGGGCTGCTGAAGCAGGCCGGTGCACAGGCGCGCCAGCCGCGCATCGTGCGGCAGCGGCGCATTCAACGGCAGCGCCGGCATGGCGGCAATTTCATCGAGCAGCAAGGCCATCAGCCGGCCCGCGCGCGAGTCCGGCGCGTACAGCGGATCTGTTCTGACCGCTTCATCGAGCAGCTGGCGCAATAGCGGCGTGGTGTCGAGCACCCGGCAGCCTGACGGTAGCCGGAGCCTGGCGATGGCGGCTGCGTCGGCAAAAACATTCAGCATGGTCACCTGGCCATGCATGCGCATACCGTGTTCCATGCCCGGCGGCAGCCAGCAGGCGCCGCGCGGCGGTACCAGCCAGTTGCCTTCCGGCGTATGCACGCTGATGGCGCCGCTGGCCGCACAGGCAAACTGGCCGCGCGCATGCCGGTGCCTGGGAAACTGCGTGCCGGCCGCATGGTCTCGCCTGCTTGCGATCAGTTCGCGTGGCACTTCCGTATAAAAATCGCTCATGGCCCAAACTCTACAGTATTTGACCTTTTATCGGTAGCAGGCCGACGTTGTCGCCCTTACCATCGTCGATTTGAAAGGCAATCATATGGTCAACACCTATCACCGCTACGGCAAGGGCGCGCACGCCGTGATCGTGCTGCACGGCTGGTTTGGCGACGCGCGGGCGTTTGCCCCGATGGAAGCGGGGCTGGACGGTCATCGATGCAGCTATTTCTTCATGGACAGCCGTGGCTATGGCTGCATGCGCGGCGCGGCCGGCGACTGCACCATCGAGGAAATCGCGCGCGATGCGCTGGCGCTGGCGGACAGCTTGGGCCTTGCCACCTTCAGCGTGATCGGCCACTCGATGGGCGGCATGGCGATGGAAAGGCTGGCGCTGCTGGCCCCGGGGCGCTTGCGCCAGCTGGTGGCGCTTGCGCCGGTGCCCAGTTGCGGCGTGGCGTTTGACGACGCGGCGCGTGCGCTGTTCATGGAGGCGGCCGGCAGCTTGCAGTCGCGGCGGGCAATCATCGACCGCAGCACGGGTGGGCGTTTATCGGCGGCCTGGCTGGACTGGAAAGCTGGCTACTCCTGGGCCAGCGCCGACCCGGCCGCGTTTGCCAAGTATTTTCTCGCCTGGAGCGACACGGATTTCAGCGGAGAAGTCAAACAGGCCAGGCTGGACTTTCCCTTGCTGGCGCTGGTGGGGCGGCACGACCCGCGTTTCGATGCGGCCCTGATGCGCCGCACTTATCTGGCGTGGTACCCGCAAGCGAGGCTGGAGGTGCTGGACAACGCGGGCCACTATCCGATGAATGAAACCCCGCTGGCGCTGGCGGCCAGCATCGAGGCGTTCCTGGGCGATTAAGCCGCTTTGCTGCGCAGGCGCAACAAACTCAGGCCCAGCAGCACGAAGGCGCCGCCCGAGATGCGGTTGAACAGCCTGGCGCGGCCGGGGCTGGCCAGCTGGCTTTTCAGCAGGCGCGCCAGGGTGGCGTAGAACAGATGGGCCAGCATGGCGCAGGCGACAAACGAGGTGGTCAGCACGGCGAACTGGATGCCGACCGGCTCGCCTGGCGTAATAAATTGCGGAAACAGGGCCGAGAAGAACAGGATGGCTTTCGGATTCGTCAGCGCCACTGTCAGGCCCTGGCGGAACAGTTTCCAGTTCGAATACGGATTGGCCGCGCGCGGCTGTTGAGAGACTTCGGCCGCGGCGACAATGCTGGTCTTGCTGCGCCATTGCCTGATGCCCAGGTAGACCAGGTACAGGGCGCCAGCCAGTTTCAGCAGCATGAAGGCGGTGGCCGAGGTAGCCAGCACCACGCCCATGCCGGCCATTGCCACGCCGGAAATAATGAACAGTCCCACGCCATTGCCCAGGCTGCTGACCATGGCGCGGCGCGGGCCGACGGCGATCGCATTCGAGATGGCCAACAGCACGGCCGGGCCGGGCGAAAACGTGACAAGCAGGGCAACGCCGCAAAACAGCAGCCAGTTCGAGAAATGCATGGGATACCTGAAGGAAAAATCGGCCAGCCCCTATTGTACGAAGTTTTGCGGCTGGCCGGGCCGCTTCCTCTTATTTTGGCCGTGGCGGCGTCAGGCCCGCATCGGCCGGCGCAAGGGTGCCAGCGCGTTGCCGCTTGACGGCCTCGGCCACGGCGCGCGCCACGTTGCGCACTTCTTCCTGCATCGCCAAGTCGCGGTCCAGGGTTTCATGGCTTTGCGCATAGCTTTCGTAGTAGCCGATAAAGCGGTCCAGCCGCGCCTTGGCGCCGGCCGCGACCAGGCCCATCCAGTCCAGCCAGTCCGACAGCCCGCGCCGCACGCCTTCGATACCGGCCACGTCGCCATGTACCACCAGGCCATAGGCGCGCCCGGCCAGGTGCTTGGGGTAATTCCATCCCTGCAATTCCAGCGCCTTCGCTTCGACCGCCTTCTTGCCATGCGTGGAGGTGGGGTCGGGATTGCCGCCATCGGCGCAGACCAGGCGGTCTATCATCTGCTTGAGCACGCCCGGCGTCTGGTACCAGTAGACGGGCGTCATGATGATCACGCCATGCGCCGCCGTCCATTGTTCGTAGATCTTGGCCATCCAGTCGTTGACTTGCCGTTCGCCATGGTTCGGATAGCAGCTGCACGGCCAGTGGCACAGCGGCATGGCGGTCGAGGCGCAGCCCTTGCACGGGTGAATGTGCAAATCGTACGAGGACGTCAGCAGGCTCAGGTCCAGCAAGTCCACTTCGATGCCCTCGGCTTCGAGGATCTCGCGCGCCCACAGATTCATGCGCCAGGTCTTCGAGATTTCGCCGGGGCAGGAACCATCGTTGCGCGCCGAGGCGCAGATCAGCAGCACGCGCGACGGCGTGGCCGGGTCTTTCTGGCGCTGTTCCGCAGCGAGCAGACGGTCGTGGGTTTCCTTCCATTCCACCGACAGATCGTAGTCGGGGTCGGCAAAGCCCGGGCCCGCTTTTTGCGTGACGGGCGCCTTGCGGCCTTGCTCGTAATTGCTCCACGCCACGTCTTCCACCTGGCCCAGCGCCTCGCGCACCTTGTCGAAGGTGGGATCGGCAAACGAACGCACGAATTGCAAATGGAACTCGTCGCGCTGCAATTTGGCCGGGGCCTGGCCCTGTCGGGCTTGCGGAATGGCTGGCTTGTCTTTCATGGCTGGCTCCTGGTGAGTGATGGCCCATGCTGGCAGCAGCTTACGGCTGGGTCTGTGCGTTGCGCAACGGTCGGTGCTTGAGAAATTTCCATTTATGGAATATATTCCCATATATGGAAAATAACTTGACATCCGAGCAGGCCACCGAACAGCGCCTGGCCCAGCGCTTGCGCCAGCTGCGCGTGGAGCACGGCTGGTCGCTCGACCAGCTGGCCGCGCAAAGCCAGGTCAGCCGCGCCACCTTGTCGCGCCTGGAAAACGCCGAGGTCAGTCCCACCACCAGCGTGCTGGGCCGCTTGTGCGCCGTGTATGGCTTGAGCATGTCGCGTTTGCTGCGCATGGTGGAAGAGGATTTTCCACCGCTGCTGCGGCGCGCGGACCAGCCCGTCTGGAGCGATCCGCAAACGGGCTTTCGCCGCCGTTCCGTCTCGCCGCCGTCGCAGGCGCTGGCCGGCGAAGCGCTCGAATGCGAACTCGATGCCGGCGCCCATATCGCCTACGCCACCTCGCCGCGTCCCGGCATGGAACACCATTTGCTGATGCAGGAAGGCAAGCTGGCCGTCACCGTCGATGGCCAGCGCCACGACTTGCTGCCTGGCGACTGCCTGCGCTACCAGCTGTCCGGCCCCAGCGCCTTCGATACGCCTGCTGACAGCGGCGCGCGCTATTTCCTGTTGATTATCTGATGACTGCCGAGGACCCCATGCACCTTGTAACCTTCGACGCCGATGCCATTGCCGCGCGCCTGCCACAACTGTCCGCCTTGCTGCACGCCTGCGTGCACGACGGCGCCAGCATCGGTTTTATCTTGCCGTTCAAATCTTGTGACAGCGATGCTTTCTGGACCGGCAATGTGCTGCCGGCGGTGGCGCGCGGCAGCCGTTTGCTGCTGGTGGCGCAGTTCGCTGGCGCGATCGCCGGCGCGGTGCAGCTGGACTGGGACACGCCGCCCAACCAGGCGCACCGGGCCGAGGTGCGCAAGCTGCTGGTCCATCCCGCGTTCCGGCGGCGCGGCATTGCCCGCCGGCTGATGCAGGCCGTGGAAGACAGGGCACGCGCCTTGCCCCGCCAGCTGCTGACGCTCGACACGCGCACCCACGACCATGCCGAATCGTTATATGGCTCGCTGGGCTACAAGACAGCCGGCGTGATACCCGGCTATGCGCTGGCGCCCGAGGGCGGCAGGCTGGACGCTACCACCATCATGTACAAGCAGCTGAGCCTGCCTTGATGCTGGCGGCAAATCAGGAGTCGTCCTACTGATTCCTGCGGCATGTTCTGAATGCCCATCGCGCGCGCCGCGCCTACACTCCAGTCCTGGCCTGGCGCGCGATGGCACGGCCAGGTTTTCGAACTTGACGGGAGGCAGCGATGGCGAATACTCAATCGGGGACGGAAAGCGGCGTGCGTGAGGTACTGACCCCAGCGCGCCTGAACACGCTGGACTGGGTGGCCCTGGTCTTGCTGGTGATCGGCGGGCTGAACTGGGGCCTGCTGGGCCTGTTCGGTATCGACGTGGTGGCACGCCTGCTGGGCGACATGACCACGGCCTCGCGCGCCGTGTATGTGCTGGTGGGGATCGCTGCCGTGTATGCGATTTACCTGTGCGCCGGCAAGCTGCCGGCCAAGCCGTGAGCCACCGGAAGGTCAGATCAGCTGCAAATACCGGGCGGCCGGCAACAGCAGCAGGGCGGCGGCAAAGGCAGGCAGAAAGCCGCTACGCAAGGCGTCCGTAGGCTAGAAAAGTGAGGTGAATGTGGTCATTATACCTGCTGATTATGACAACATTATTGCGTGCGCAGGTAGGCGAGCAGGTCGGCCACCTGCTGGGCGTTGCCGAGTCCCCAGAAACGCATCTTATTGCCCGGAATAAAATCGCCGGGCGCTTTCAGGAAGCTGGCCAGGTTTTGTTCGGTCCAGACGATATTCGCGTTTTTCATGGCCGGCGAGTACCGGTAGTCCGGCGTGGCGCCCGCCTTGCGGCCGATCACGCCTGACAGTTTCGGCCCGAATCCGGCGCGCGCGGACGGACCCACCTGGTGGCAGGAGGCGCATCTGTAAAACGCCGCCTTGCCGGCGACGGGGTCGCCTTTCAGGGCGGCGGCTGGCGTGGCGAGTAAAGCCATACCCAGGCTCAAGGCAGCGCGGCAAGCCGATGGCGAAAAAAGAATCATGGTGGTGACGATGCGGCGTAAATGGCGATGAGCTATTCTACAGGGCTGCCCGCCCGTCCTTGTCGATCAACGTTTGGACTGCGCGCCCAGCGCCGCCATCGCCGACGCCAGCACGATGCAGGCAATCGCCAGCCACTGTATTGCGCTCAGGTGCTCGCCCAGCACCGCCATGGCGGCCAGCGCACTGACGGCCGGCGCGGCGCTGCTGAACATGCCGAACACGCCCTGCGGCAAGCGGCGCAGGGCAAAGATTTCCAAGGTGTACGGCAGCGCGCTCGACAACATGGCGATCGCCAGCCCCATCAGGGCCAGCGACGGCGACAGCAGGGCGGTGCCCGCATAAGCCGCACCGATCGGTACCGTCAGCAGGGCCGCCACCGTCATGCCCCAGGCCACGGCTTGGCCACCCTGCAGTGAAGAAGCGCGCTTGCCGAAAATGATATACAGCGCCCAGCAGGTGGCCGCGCCCAGCGCATAGGCCACGCCGACCGGGTCCAGGCTGCCCGGGCTGCCCTGCAGCGGCAGCAGCAGATACAGGCCGAACACGGCGCACCCCACCGCCAGCAGGTCGCGCGGCCGGCGCGACGACAGCATCGCCACCGCCAGCGGCCCCGTCACCTCGATGGCCACCGCGATGCCGATCGGGATCAGCGCAAACGCCCGGTAAATCAGCAAGTTCATCAGCCCCAGCACGGAACCGTACACCAGCAGGTTCAGCACATCCTTGCGCGTCAGCGAAAAACGCCAGGGCCGGAACACCGCCAGCAGGAACAGCGCCGAAAAGCCCACCCGGAAGGCCGTGATGCCCTCGACGCCGATCACCGGAAACAGGTTTTTCGCCACCGCTGCCCCCAGGTTGACGGAAATCTGCCCTCCCAGTACGGCCAGGGAAGGGAGCAGGATGCTGTCGGGGATGGGGGAAGTGGTGGTGGGGGAGGTCATGGGGCGTGATTTTAATACGCCAGAGCTTCTTCAGCGACACCTTTACGGGGAAATGGCAGAGTGCCGCAAATGCAGCCGATTTTGACTTGCTCCGCAGCGTTGTTTTTAACTGCTCAATACCAGAAACTCGTGGGTGTCATTTATTTGTCAATGGAGATGGTTAATCAACAAATTATTTCAGAAAAATGCAAATAACATAATACATATTTACATATCATATTTTTTGGAATATTATTTTTTCTTGGGTGCAGTTTTACAACTTTGGTAACGACTTGAGAATATCTTTCCTATGTATAGTGAAAAAAAATACTCACAACTGCATCAAATGGAGATTTTGCTGCGCTGGGAAGGACGCTTAAACAACGCACGTTTGCGTGGAATTTTCGGTTTGAATAGCAGCGTGCGGGCTAGTGTCCTGATCAGGGAGTTCCGGGAGGCGCATCCAACTTGGCTCATTCATGACTCGAAGACCAAGAACTTCTACCCGACCGCAGACTTCCTGCGTCCATTGCACACGGCGCAGTCGAATCGCCGCAATAACGCAGCTGAACTCGCGCACTACCTCGTGCTTGCCGGAATGCCATATGCCACTCCGATCGGTGAAGAACACTCGCTTGTTTGGGTTGGATATCCTGATATTGCAGCGCCTGGTCCCGCGATCTATTCGTCTATGCATTCGGCCGCGCGTGAGCGCCGGGTGGTCAGTATTTCATATCGATCGATGAAAAATCCGGCTCCGCACCAACGAACTGTCAGCCCGCATAGTCTCATCAGAGCGGGGTGCCGCTGGCATGTCCGTGCCTATTGTGAGGAAGCCGCCGGATATCGTGACTTCGCACTGGGCCGTATTGTGAGCGCCAAGATACTGAAGGATCGACAGGCCGAATTTACATCTGAGTCCGATACTGCGTGGATGACACCAGTGAAAATTTCTCTGGTTGCTCATCCCGCTTTGTCAGCGGAGCAGGCGGAAGTAATCCGCTTTGAGTACATGAATGGCGCGGTGGCACTTGTCGAAACCTGCCGGGCCGCGTTGATCCAGTATTTTGTTCAGGACGTGCGTGCAGCGACTAACGTCGAGACGCAGCGCCCGCCGGACTACCAGCTTGCGGTCCAAAATGTCAGGGAGATTGAGCAATGGCTCTTCTAGAACCGACTTTGAGCAGGGCCGCGAGCGTCAACGTACCGCCGCTATTCGACCGGCTGCCCGGGACTATCTTTAAACCCCTCGCGTCGCTGAACCATGAGCGATTTTGGACTGTGCTGGTAGGGTTGCACCGAACCCGTTTTGGGCCAGATGCGCCACTACCACCAAGTGACGGCTTTCCGATCCGCGACATCATTGCGGATATCGAGCGTGAGCTCGATGACAGCGAGGCCTGGGAGGATGAAGAGGGTAGCGGCCCCGTTTCAAACCTCAACATGCGTGCCAACCTGGTTTTCAATCGATTTGTGGAAACTGAATGGCTGCGGCGTGGCCGCCACGGTGCGGAAAAAGTTGTCACGATGAGTCCGTCCATTAGTCACTTTCTAAATTTGCTTATGCAGTTTGCTGAGAGTGGACCAATTTACGTGTCAGGGAAAATCAATTCGATTGAGGTGTACTGTCAATAGCGGACACTCTTGTTTCAAGCCACCCGCGGCTGTTTGCTGAATTTTTCAGCGAACAACGCGGGCGGAACATTGCCAAGGCGCGAATGGCGTCGCTGGCGGTTGTAAAAGCTTTCGATATATTCCTGTATTGCGGCTTTCGCGTCGGCCCGGGTCGCGTAACGTTGATGGTCCACCAGCTCGTTTTTCAGGCTGCCCCAGAAGCTTTCCATGGGCGCGTTGTCATAGCAGTTTCCTCGGCGCGACATGGACGGCTTCATGCCGAACTGCGTCACCAGTTTCTGATAGTCGTGGGCGCAATACTGACTGCCACGGTCGGAGTGGTGGATCAAGCCCGGCGCGGGGCGTTTGTTGCGCACGGCCTTCCACAGTGCTGTTGCCGTCAGCGTTTGCGTCATGCGCTCGTCCATCGCGTAGCCCACCAGCTCGCAGGTGAACACGTCCTTGATACCGGCCAGGTAAAGCCAGCCCTCGCCGGTCGCCACATAGGTGATGTCGGTCACCCAGGCTTCGTTCGGCCGGGTCGGCGCGAAAGTCTGATTGAGCAGGTTGTCGGCCACCGGCAGGTCATGATTCGAGTTCGTGGTGGCCTTGAACTTGCGCTTTTGCTTGCAGCGCAGGGCGAGCTCGCGACGCAGACGGACGATACGATCACGGCCGGCCGGAAAGCCTTGCGCCGTCAGTTCCGGCTGCATGCGCAACGGGCCATAAGTCTGCCGGCTCTGCGCGTGCACGGCCTCGATGGCGACCTTCAGGCGTGCGTCGTCCTGCGCCCGCTGCGACGGTTTGCCGTTCGACCAAGCGTAGAAACCGCTGCGCGAGACGCCAAAGACGCGGCACATGATGGTGACAGGAAATTCGAGTCGCAAGGTCTTCATGACCGCGTACTTGGCAGCGACTCCCGCGCAAAGTACGCTGCCGCTTTTTTTACGATATCGCGCTCCATGCGTGCCTCGGCAAGCTCTTTGCGCAGCTTGGTTACCTCAGCCTCAAGCTCCGGCACGGAGCGGCTACCAGGGGCTACTTTGGGCGACGTGCCGCGCCTTGCCGCACTGACCCAGTTCGCTAGCGTGCCCTTGGGAATGGTGAGACGCAACGCGGCGTCTTCCAGCGTCAGGCCTTGTGTCAGGACCAGTTTTACCGCTTCTTCCCGAAGCTCCGGTGTGTATGTTGTTGAGCGTGTCATAAGTTCTCCAGTTGGTGAAGTTTACCAAACTAGAGTGTCCGAAAAAGTCAGGGTACCTCAGATCTTTGGCTTGATTACGATGGTCGAGAATGAGGAAGCTAGTGGGGACACGCTGATCGAGGCGGCGCAGCAGGCTCGCAATCTGCTTGAGCACATCCGCAATACCAGTACGATCATCCGCGATTTGATGGAGTCGCTGAGTAAAGAAGCGACTCCGGCGAGGTACCTGTCCAAGTTCTTCAGCGACTATATCGAGCGAGTGTTCATTGGTGATTATAGGGAGTTGCGTACGCGAGAGCATCCATTGTCCAAACGTCAGCAAATCCTGCGCATCGTCGATGGGATCGATGAATCACCAATCGAGCGAATGCGGCTGATCGAATGGTATGAAGACAAGCAGTTCCCCGGTGACATGGCGCGCGCTGAACGCCAGTACGAACGTGACCTGCATCGCTTGCGCGAGCTAACGCGCATTGACGAATACCTTGACCGGCTGGATGACGAAATCCGTCGCGCGAATCGTCGTGCCCTAGCTTACCTGGACTACTCGGTTCGCACCGTTCGCCCTATCGGTCAAATGATCAATGTTGCGATCGAAAGTATTAATGGCGGCACCCAGCTACTCATGTGTGACCCGTTTGCCGCTGGCGGGATGATCAATGGAATGAACCTGGCACTGCCACGCAAATTCACGAAGCGCCTGGCGCCGTCGAAGCTCAGGAAGGTGCTTCCTGCCCCCGGGGACATTGCGCGTGCCCATGTGATGCAACGGGCCCGCGATGCGCGTGCGATGAACTCGCCGAAATTGACTGCATTTTTGCTGCAGCAGTTGGGCGGCCAGACCCAGATCGAAAGCTCCGATCTGGAAATTGAGAAGGTGGTAGAGGGCAGAGCATATCAGTCGCTCTTAACCATATCGGTTGCGATGGGTACCGAAAGCCCCACGCTACAACGGGATGTCAGATCAATGGTCCCTGGTTTTAACGTTATGCCGCAATCCATTGGGGAAGAATCACATCACTTGGTCAGCGGGCGCACGTTCAGGGTGGCACGCAAGAACAAAGCAAAAGGCAAATCATGAGTAATCATTGGGATACCTTGGCAGCGCGCTCGCAGGGCCTGTACATGCCCGCCGAGTTTGAATTAGCGAGTTACCGTCTGGTCAACGAACAGGTGTTGTACCACTCGGACAGGCACAGCCGTAACGCGTACCACCTTATCGAGGGTTATGAGCGCGATATCAGGATTGCATTGCGCCCCTTGGGTGTGGGCGTCCAAGTTAACCGCGAGCTCCGGTACGCTTATGCAGTGCCACTACATGGAAAATCCGGTACCGCCAGCACCAACCAGACCCTGTTCGCGCTGGTGCTGCGCAATATCTATGACGAAGCGGCGCGAAATGCTGATACAAACGACGATGGCGAGGTGGTTTGTGATCTCGTGGAACTAGGCGAAAAGTATCGCATGATGACCGGCCGGACGCTTCCTGGGAAATCGGAATTGAGGGATCTCCTCCGTACTGCGAGACGCTGGGGCATTGCTCGCATCGTAGGCGGTGCCGACGAGGAGGTCCTCGATGTGGATCTTCACGGCCAGGACTACGCAATTATGATCCGACATGCGATCACCGTTGTTTTAGGGGAAGCAGCGCTATCACGACTCGCCGGATGGGCACTCCCGGGCAACCTGGATGATGACGATGGCGAGGACGACAAAAATCATGATGATGCAGAGCCGCAGCAAGAGATGATCGTCGCGGAGAACTGGCCAGTTGATCTGGAAATAAATGACGACAAACCGGAATTGGACGAAGACCATCACCACCTTGAAGGGGACACAAATTGAAATATTTGGAGAGTATCAAAGTAGTTCAGTTTTTCCTGTATGAACAACAGGAGTTCTCCATCAAGAAAATCACCGGTGTGTTCGGACCGAATGGTAGTGGCAAGAGCTCCATGCTTGACGCTTCCCAGATCGCGCTCTTCGGCGGGAACTCCAATTTACTCGCATTGAATGCTCAGGCTGACGACAACAGCACAACACGAAACATTCGTTCGTATTGCCTTGGGCAATACGGTCCAAACCCTGAAGACCGCGTCCGCGACCAAGCCACTACCTATATTACGCTGCTGTTCAGAGATTCCCAGACGAACCTGCCAATCACTGTTGGAGTGTGCATTTACGCCTCCATTGAAAAAGATGGTCATGAAGTGCTCGGGCGGTATGTATTGCATGGGATCGAACTGTCGATGGGCGACCATCTTGAAACGATTGATGGCGACGAGCAACCTCGAGACTGGAAGAGCTTCCGGCAGCAGCTCCTGCACCGCTCTGGGCAGGATGCTGAAACGATCCTGTTCACAGATAGCGAACGCTTTATCCGCGCTCATCTGCTCGCTTTGCGTGGGAGCGGCGGCGCGCCGGTGACTGAAGCGTTTACGCGCGCCTTTCGATTCGGTTTGCGTATGAAGTTCGACAAGACCGTGGACAACATTGTGCGAGACGATGTGCTGGAGCGCAAACCTACGAACATCAAAAAGTTCAAGGATGTTACAGATTCGTTCAAGAAACTTGCCGAGATGGTGGCGCACGTAGAAACCAAGATCAATGATGGCGATGCGATCCTGAAGGACTTTACCCGCGCAGCGACCGAATCGAGCCGGGCAGTTACCTGGGACGCTTTGGCCCTATCGTGCGTGCGCGAAGCCGAATTGGAAAAGCACGACTTATCGACGACATCGCGCGAACGGGCCGAGGCGAGGTACAACGATGCAAAGAGCGCGCTCCAGCATGGACAAACCAGCCTTGACGAGAAGCGCGCGGATATTATGCGCTTGCGCGCACTGCGAGACGGCCACGCAGCTCATCAAGATAGCGGGACACTGCAGCTTGCTATCGAGAAAGCAAATGCCCGGGCTGTAAGCGGCGAGAAGGAGCTCAGCGGGTTTCTCGACCTTGCTCGCATGCATCTCGCCGCCGCTGGCGCCAGCGAGCACCTACAAAATGAGGCGACTGACCTGCAAGCCTGTGCAGCCGGGTTGCCCGAGAGTGGAAAGACTGCTGCCAGCATGTCGGCCGATGCACTGCGCGCCGCATTTAGGCCGATGAACAAGCTGATCGCTGCAGCCGTCACTAAGCTCTTCAGGCTGCCTGGCGCGATTGGTCACGAAATCGGAACGCTGCGTGAACAGCTAAGTGAGGCTGAAGACGATCTGAAACGTATCAAGGAGGGACGTCCGCCACTGACTGACAACGTTAAAAGGCTGTTGCTTGCTATGCAGCGGGAAAAGCTGAGCCCAGTCCCAGTATGTGATCTCGTGCGTGTTACCGATCCAGCTTGGCAGGGCGTGATCGAGGGCTATCTTGGCCCTCATCGTGAGGCGCTATTGGTACCGCCGGGGGAAGAAGAAGAGAGCTTTTCTTGCTATCGTTCGGTCCCTCTGTACGGTGTCAAGATGGGCATGGAGTCGCGCCAGAATATCAACTGGCGGCCCAAGGCGGGATCTGTTGCCGAATTGATTGAGGGCGACTCGCCTGCAGCCGTCGCGTACGTCCGCGCCAAATTCGGCGACCTGATGAGAGCACATACAAACGCAGAAGCGTTGCTCGGACCACGTACATTGATGAACGACGGTATGTATGTCAATGGCGGCGATATCGACCGCGTTCAGCCAGTCGAGCCCGGCCGGTGCCGTATTGGAAGGGTTGCAATAGAACAGCGCGACGAGCTGGCGCAGCAGATTATGAGATTGAAGGCTCAAATCGAGGTTCTCGAAAAGCGCGAAACAGCCGTTCGCCAGCTGACGAATGAGTTGATAGCGTTCAATTCTGCAGAAAACATTGATCGCGCCATCGCGGCAGTAAAACAGGTCAAGGACGCGCTTGAAGAGAAGTCTTCCCTCGCCACGAGACTGGCCGCTACGGCAGACGCTGAGTACGTGCGGCTGAACCTGGAATTGAATGCTGCTATTGAGAAGGAAATTGGACTGCAAGGTGCCATGAACGGCCTTTATCAGGAAGAGTCCAACGCAAATTCGGCAGCGGGGATGGCAATACAGGCAGAAGGTCTGGCTGCGGAAAACTCCCGGTTTGCAAATGCACGCGCTGAGGAGGCGCGCCAAGATGGGGAGTTCGATGTCGATGCTGCGTCTAAAGATTGGGACCAATGCCTTGGCCAATTCGGTTCACAGTACGCTTTGATGCGCACCCATTGTGCCGACCAGGCGCGCTTGGCACGCAACAGGCTGGAGACGGCACGATCACGTGGCGCGACGAATTTTGGGCAGTTCATCAGTAAGTACAGGGAACATGTCAGCCGCGAAGTGCTGGGGGATTGGCAACAGTCGCGCATGTGGCTTGGCAATTTTATCGCTCGGCTGCGCGATATCGAACTTGTCGATTACAAGCAAGAAATGGATCATGCCTATCAAACCTCCCAGGAGACCTTCAAAACGGACGTAGCAGTCCTTCTGGATGCGAATTTTGAGTGGCTGGACCGCACAATTAATCGGCTGAATAGCGCATTGAAAAATTGCCCAGTTTTTACAAACGGAGAACGCTATCAATTTGTCGCCAACCCGCGGCCTAAGCTCGCCCACCTTCTGAAGTTTATTAAAGATGTGGCCGCTTTTGGCGTTAGCGGTAGCATGTTTGGATCCGCCGGGGAGCTGCCTGAGCAGTTCCGTGATCTGCTCGACGATAAGATCGCTACGGGCGCAGCTGGCGCGCGCAGTCCCCTGGATGACTACCGTGAGTTTTTCGAGTTCGATATTGAGATCCAGCGTGAAGATGCCGTCACAGGCGCCACAAAGCGTGTCGGCATGCTCAGCAAGCGCCTCGGGCCTGGCTCAGGAGGTGAGCACCGCGCGCCGCTCTACGTGATCGCTGGCGCCGCATTGGCTTCTGCTTATCGGCTGGACGACACCCACCAGGATGGGGTCGGCCTTATCTTGCTGGACGAAGCGTTTAACAAGATGGATATGACCAACATTACGGCCACCATGCGCTATCTTGAAGATATCGGCCTGCAGGTGTTAATGGTCAGCCCCGGTGAAAACCTTGGTATTTTGACAGCGTTTCTGCACCGTTACTATGACATCATGCGAGACGCTAAAACCAACGTTATTTATCTTGAGGGTCATGATGTAAGTGAGGAAGCGCGCGAACTGTTCCGCAGTGATTTGCCAGAGTTTCATCCCGAGTTGATTGATGAAGAGCTGCGTAATTTTCAGCCGTCTCTCGGCCCCCATGGCAGTAACGTAGAGCCAAAGACGGCTCCACCGAGTGGTCCGACAGCGTAAGGCTAAACATCATGAGAACTCTTGCTCAAAAACTTTTACATAAACTCTTGGCAGAAGGTGAGCGGTGCGCCGCCGGCGTTCGTTCGCGACCGCCGGCGCTGAAGGCGCTGGACCTTGCGGACTACCGCAACACCGTATCATTAAAGGATAAGGACGAATTTGAGTCGATAATGCGCGCCGCCAGGGCGCAGGGCGCGGTGTGCTGTGGTCTAATTTGCTCGGACACCTCGATAGGTGGAAAATACACCACCTGAGGAGTTAGACATGACAACAAGAAAACGAAGAGTATTCGATGCCAGCTTGAAGCTGGAAGTAGTGCGCATGATCAAGGAACAGGGTCAGAGCGTCCAAAACGTCAGCGAGACCATGAGCATCGGCCAGACGGCGATCCGGCGCTGGTTGACGCAATACAGTGCTGAACAGAACGGCCAGCCAGGCATCGGAAAACCGCTCACCGCCGAGCAACAAAGGATCCGGCAACTGGAGCAGGAAAATCAGCAACTGCGCCAGGACGTCACCATCTTAAAAAAGGCATCGGCCTTCTTTGCCCGCGAAATGAAATGATTTACACGGTCATTCGTCAGCTGCAAAAGGAGGCCTTGCCTGTGCAGAAGAGCTGTGATTTGCTGGCCGTCAGCAGGTCGGGTTTTTACACGGCACAGCACCGTACCGCCAAGCCTGCATCCTGCAAAGCGAGCATCCATCTGAAAGCGGCATTCATGGCCAGCCATCAGAGCTACGGAAGCCGGCGACTGGTCACGGCCATGGCCAACGCGGGTGTGCGCATCGGGCGTTACAAAGTACGCCGGCTGATGCGCCAGGCGGCCTTGAAGCCGGTCTGGAAGCGTAAATTCGTACACACAACGGACAGCAAGCACGGCTTGCCGGTGGCCGCCAATGTGTTGAACCGGCAGTTCAATCCGGCCGCACCGAATCTCGCTTACGTCAGTGACATCACTTACATTCGGACTGGCGCAGGATGGCTGTACCTGGCCACGGTTCTCGATCTGTATGCACGCAAAGTGGTCGGCTGGGCCATGGCGCCGAGCATGCCCGCCCAACTGGTCTGCGATGCCTTGAGCATGGCGATCGGACAGCGGCGGCCAGCCCCGGGATTGATCGTCCATTCGGATCGCGGCAGTCAATATGCCAGCGCGCTGTACCAGGAGATGCTTGAGCGGCACGGCTTCGTTTGCAGTATGAGCCGTAAGGGGAATTGTTGGGATAACGCCGTCGCAGAACGCTTCTTCCTGAATCTGAAAATGGAGCGTGTGTGGCAGCGCCAATATGCCAACCATGCCGAAGCAAAAGCCGATATTACCGACTACATCGTCGGTTTCTACAACTGCAAGCGTCTCAATTCAGCATTGGGCAATCTGCCACCCACCGTCTACGAACGGAAAATGGCAACACGTGAACCTATCGTTGTGTCCGAAATTACTTGACCACCACAGTGCGGCTTGTCTGGGACCAAGGTAGTGTCAACGAAAGCGCTCCGGACGACTTTATCGAGCGCGTCAATCTCGCTACCCTGACATCGCTTGCTGATTTTTTAGGTGAGCGCTCGCGCGGAGATATCCAGGCAGAGGCGGTAGCGTTGCTTTCCTCTCAATTTGATTCATTTCCTGTGTTGGTTCAGCTGTGCGAGCGCTGGGCTTTGCTTCGCACTGTACGCAGACTTGGTCCAGAGAGCGCCCAAGCATGGCTCGATGCAATTCGAGTGATTGTTTTCGCGCGCGGCTTGCGAGAGGCCGACGCCATAGCCCTTCCCATTCGCGAAGCGAGTTATCGTATATTCAAGGATACCAAACGCCTTGAAAAGCTGGCGCCGGCGGTGGATGTGCTGCTCTACAATGACCTTGATGCCTTGCCGCGTCCCGGTGACGAAGTTTGGAAGGAAATCGGGCTGTTTCGCGAAGAGCAGCCTATTCGGCTTGCAGGGAACGTAACGATCAAGCGCGAACGCCTAACAGCGACTCTTGATACTCCTTACGCCGCGTTTGCAGCTACGTCTCTTCTGGGTATCGTCGATGTTCCTGAGCATGTCACAACGATCGAGAATTTGACAACGTTTCACAGCGAAGCGCGCCGACAATGCAACGAAAGGTGCCTGTTGATCTATACAGGTGGCACGCCGAGTCCTGCATGGCGAGCCATGTACCGCCGGCTTATCGCATCGATTCCTGACTCAGTGCCAGTCCGTCACTGGGGGGATATCGATGAAGGCGGGTATAGAATTGCAACCCTGATAGCTCAAGATAGCAACCATGCCGGAAAAATTCTGCAGCCTTGGCGAATGCATCCCGACGATATACAGGAAGATCTACGGCGACCTGCTTCAGAAGGTACGGTGGCCCGAATGAGTCGCTACGCACTCAGTGCAGGCTGGCCTGAAATTAGTGCGGCAGTCGAAATTGCTAAGATGACTGTTGAACAGGAGGGGCTGGCTTAAAAGTTTTGATAATTCTTTATGGAGCTCACATGAAACGTGTCACCGGCATCGGCGGTATCTTTTTCCAGGCGAAAGACCCGGCCACCCTGCGCGCCTGGTATCAGACCCATCTCGGCATCGACGTGCAGGCCTGGGGCGGGGCCGCTTTCAGCTGGGCGGGCGAGGATGGCCAGCCTTGCGCCGGCACGACCATCTGGAATATCGCGCCGGCGCAGGGCGAGCCGTATGCGCCCGGCGCCTCGCCGTTCATGATCAATTACCGGGTCGACGATCTCGATGCGCTGCTGGACGCCTTGCGGGCCGAGGGCTGCCATGTGCTGGAGGCGGGCGAGGCGTCGGAATATGGCAAGTTCGGCTGGGTGCTTGACCCCGAGGGCAACAAGGTCGAGCTATGGCAGCCGCCGCCGGGGCAATAAGCGTCTACGGCCGCGCCGCCAGCGCCGGCAAATTCCATGGCGTGACGATCTGGATCGCCGACAGCGATTGGGCCTGCCGCAAGGGGGGCAGCGCGCCTTGCGCGCGCAGGATATCCTGGCAGGCGCGGCGCATGTCTTGGTCCAGGTCATGGTGCAGCACGGCCTGGATGGCGCCGGCGCGCAGCAGCGCCAGGTTGTCCGCGTCGAGGTCGTGGCCGATAAAGACCTTGCAGCGCCGGCCCGCCTGCGCGAACGATTCGACGATGGCCGCATTGCCGCCGCCTATCGAATACACGCCGGCAATGCCGGGGTGGTCCCGCAGCGCCTGGGCTACCTGTGGCCCCGTGGCGCCGTCGATGCCATGGCCTTCGCTCACTTCCACGATGGACAGGTTCCGATGGCGTTCGCGCAGCGCGCGCCGGAAACCGAGCTCGCGCTCTTCCTCGCCGTGGTAGCGGTTGCTGCTGAGCGTCACCAGCACCTGCTGTTGTTTTGCGCCGCCCATCCACTGGCCGATCAGGTAGGCGGCCGTTTCGCCGGCGGCGCGGTTGTCGATGCCGACATAGGTGCAGCGCCGTGAACCGGGCAGGTCGGTCACCAGGGTCACCACCGGGATGCCTGCGGCGGCCAGCCTGCCGACAGCATCGGCCACCTGCGGCAGGTCGGGGGCCTTGAGCAGCACGCCGTGGCTGCCGTTCTTGCGGATGCGTTCCAACAGCTCGACGATGCGTTCCACCTCCAGCGTTTCATGCAGGTGAAAGCGCGAGCGCAGCACGGCCGGGTGCAGCGACGGCAGTTCCGCCTCCAGCGCCTGGCGCACCGAGTCGGTGAAACGCTGCGGCGCCACCATCAGCACATCGATCATGAATTTCTTGCCGGACAAGCCCACCTGCACGCTCTGCCTGGCCAGTTCCTCCTGCGCCTGCAGCACCCGGCGCACGGTGGAAGGATGCACGCCAGCGCCGCCCCGGACGACGCGCTCGACAGTGGCAATGCTGACGCCGGCCTGCAGCGCGACAACTTTCAGGGGGAAGGGGTGGGCCATGAGTTGACGGTTTCTTGAGGGGTTTTCGGATCAAAAATGCAGGTTTCCTTGCTTATACTGATTTTACATTCAAAAAAAACACAGGAGACCTTCATGCACGAATACAGCGCCGCCAGCGCGCCGCCGCAGCCCTACTGGTTGTCCAGGCAGGACTGCGACCTGGACGCATTCCACCGCCTCGCCAGCCGGCAGACCGATGCCGCCGATTACCCGCACGCAGCAAGCGTGCAGTCCAGGGTGCCGGTCTACGACTGCGATAGCGTGCGCCGCCTGGGCAAAGACCCGGCAACCCTGCAAGCCCTGCAGGCCGAATGGGGCAGGGCGCTGCTCGGCGGTCCCGGCGTGATCGTGCTTCAGCGCGCCGTGGCGGACCTGGCCACGCTGGAGCAGGTGAGCAATGTATTTCGCGCGCTGATTGCCGAGCAGCATGCCAGCGGTAGCGCCAGTGGCGACCATTTTGCGAAACCCGGCGCCAATGACCGCATCTGGAATGCCCAGCAAAAGCTGTGCCTGCGCGACCCGGCCGCGTTCGGCCGCTATTACGGCAATCCCGTGCTGGTCTGGGTCAGCCAGGCCTGGCTGGGACCGGGCTACCAGATGACGGCGCAGGTCAATGTGGTCAACCCGGGTGGCGCGGCGCAGTCGGCGCACCGCGACTACCACCTGGGCTTTCAAAGCGAGGCCAGCAGCGCCAGCTTCCCGGCCCATGTGCATCACATGTCGGCCGCCTTGACCCTGCAGGGCGCGGTGGCCCATTGCGACATGCCGCTGGAGTCCGGCCCGACGCTGTATTTGCCTTACTCGCAGCTGTACCCGGCCGGCTACCTGGCGTATCACCAGCCGGCCTTCCGCGATTATTTCGAGCAGCACAAGGTGCAACTGCCCCTGGAGACGGGCGACGCCGTGTTCTTCAATCCGGCGCTGTTCCATGCGGCCGGCCACAACCGCTCGACCAGCATCCGGCGCATGGCCAATCTGCTGCAAGTGTCGTCGCCGTTCGGCCGCGCCATGGAAACGCTGGATCGCCAGGCCATGAGCCAGGCCCTGTATCCGGCCCTGCTGGCGCTGCGCGCGCAAGGCCAGCCGCGCGATGAAGCGGCGCACGCGGTGGCGGCCTGTGCCGAAGGCTATGCCTTTCCCTGCAACCTCGACCGCGACCCGCCGATCGGCGGCATGGCGCCTGCCACCCAGCAGCAAATCCTGCTGCAGGCGCTGGAGGAACAGTGGCCGCCAGCGCGCCTGGACGCGGCGCTGGCCGACAAACAATGGCGCCAGCAAGCCTGAGCCTTTACCAACAACAATGAGAGACACCATGACCAACACCATCCGTATCGGCCTGATCGGCGCCGGCTACATGGGCAAGGCCCACACCATCGCCTATAAATCCGTGCGCAGCATTTTCAATACCGAATTGATGCCTGTTTGTGAACTTATCTGCACCAGCAGTGACGAGGGTGCCGCGCGCTGCGCCCGGGAACTGGGCTGGAACCGCGCCACCGGCGACTGGCGCGCGCTGGTCAATGACCCGAATGTCGACGCCATCATCATCGCCACGCCGCCGCACACCCACAAAGACATCGTGCTGGCCGCGCTGGCGCTGGGCAAACCCGTGTTCTGCGAAAAGCCGCTGGGCTTTTCCGCCGCCGAATCGCTGTCGCTGGCCGAGGCGGCGGAAGCCGCCGGCGTGGCCAATATGGTGGGCTTCAACTATATCCGCACGCCGGCCAGCCAGCTGGCGCGGCAGATCATCGAAGCGGGCGAAATCGGCGAGATCATCCATGTGCAGGCCGAACATGTGGAGGACTATCTGCACGATCCGCGCGCGCAGGCATCGTGGCGCACGCGCGCGGCCACCGCCACCCGGGCCGGCGCCCTGGCCGACGTCGGCTCGCACCTGATCAACCTGGTGCTGCGCCTGGCCGGCCCGGTCGACAGGCTGGTGGCCGACATGAACGTGGTGCATGCCCATCGCGAGGGGCCGCAGGGCCGCGAAGCGGTGGAAAACGACGACCAGGGCAATCTGATACTGCGCTTTGCCAGCGGCGCCCTGGGCGCGCTGACCTTCAGCCGGGTGGCTGCCGGGCGCAAGATGGGCTATACCTACCGCATCACGGGCACCAAGGGCGCGATCGCCTTCGACCAGGAAAACCAGAACGAACTGTGGCTGTACGACGCCGGCCGCCCGGCCCAGCGCCAGGGTTTCCAGCGCATCTTGACTGGCCCAGCGCACCCGGACTACCTGGCGTTCAGCCAGGGCGCGGGCCACGGCACCGGCTATAACGACCAGATCGTGATCGAAGCGCGCGACTTCTTGCAGGCGATCGCCAGCGGCCAGGCCGTGTGGCCGACGTTTCGCGATGGCTACGAGGTCGACAGGGTGGTCGAGGCCGCGCTGCGCTCGATGCGCGAGCGGGGGTGGGTGTCGCTGGGATAATATGGGTCTCGGCGACGTCAAGAGCGGCGCTGGACAAGCCGGCACCCATGGTTTAAGTTGACGCCATGGAAAAACCGACTGAAACAACGCCACTCGACCTGCACTCTGCGGCATGGGCCAGCGTGGCCGATGCTTACGGCAGCGCTGAAAAAATCCCGGCGCTGCTGCAAGAACTGCGACACGGAGACGCCGAGGCCCTGGACGATTTATATGGCCATATCTGTCACCAGGGCTCGATTTACCCGGCCTCGGTCGCCGCATTCCCGCACCTGGTTTCGGTGGCGGCGGCAGTGGCAGCGCCGGACCTGCGCGCAGGCCTGTTGTCGCTGGCCGGCTCGATTTGTGAAAGCGCCAGCCTGGACGAGCAATTGCGGGCATCCCCTTGTGCCGCCGCATTTCGTGCGGCGGTGCCGGTCGCGCTAGCGATGGCGACAGCCGACCTGCAACAGGTTCAGGACAGGCTGAACGGTATCTACCTGCTCAAAGCCGCCGCCGCATTTGCCGGATTTGCCGGCGCGGCGCGGGTCTTGAGCGGTTTTGCCGACGAGGAGTTCTGCCTGGCTTGTCCCGGCTGCGGCATCGACCTGTATGTCTGGCCGGTGCCGGAAGGCTTGTCGGCCGCCACCGCAGACCCTGTCTTCACGCCATCGGCGAAAACGGCGCTGGTGATTGCCGGGCCGGTCGACAGTTCAGCCCAGCTCGCCGCCTTTGCCTGGCTGAAGGCGCAAACGGCCGCCTTGCCCTGCCTCGACGACGTCGCGTTTCGCCTGCCTTTCCTGTTTGGCAGCGCGCGCTGTGCCGAATGCGGCCACTCTTTTCCGCTGATGGAGGCGCTGGTCAGCGATGCATGGCATTAATCCGATGCATCGCTGAGGCGCGCCCAGTCGCCATTAATCCAGCTTCAAGGCTTTCGCCACATCTGCCCACGCCACATACTTGAAGTTCTGCGGGCCGTCCGGCAAGCGCTTGTAGCCGTCCTGGATCACCAGCATGCCTTGCGCATACGGGCCGCCCAGGTTACTTGAGGTCACTTCCAGGCCATCGGTCTCGGAGGTGCCATCGATGCCGGCCTGCAGGTTGAAGCCGACCCGGAAGCGGCCGCGCACCTTGTACGGGGCGGTGGCGTCCAGCACCACGTAGCTGCTGTCGCCCTGGCTGGAGACCACCAGGTAGCTGGGGGCGCCATTGCGGCCGTGGTAGATGGCCATGCCTTCCACGTCGGCCGCCAGGTTGGCGCCGACCGGCAATACCATGCTGAGGGCGTCCGGCCTGGCCGCATCGGCCGAGGTGGTCCAGACGCCGCGCCGCTCTTCGCCGAGGAACAAACGGCCGCTGTTATCGTCGGCCACGCAGCCTTCGGGTTGGGTGGCGACCTTGAAGCTGCGCAGCAGGGTGGCGCCGAATTTGCCGTCACTCATGCCTATCTGGTACTGCTGGAAAGTGCCGTCCTTGTCGTTGATAAATGCTTCCACGCCGCCCGCCTTGGGCTGGTACAAGCACATGCCGTAGATATCGTTCAGGCCGGTGGCAAAGCTGCCGGCGACGCTGAGCTCGCCATTGGCGGCAATGCTGAACAACATCATGGTGTTGTCGTCGCGGCGGGTGGCGACGGCCAGGTCGACCTTGGCGCCGCCCAGGTTGATGCCCTGGCGCACGTCGACATTGTTCAGCCTGCCCACTTCCAGCAACTGCGTCTGCTTGCCCTGCAGGTCGTAGACCAGCAGGCCCTGCTTTTTATTCGTGCCCAGGATGCGTGCGTCGGCCGGGTTGCTGGACAGCCAGATGGCCGGATCGTCGGCTGCGTCGCCCTGGCGCGCCATCGGCTCCGTTTGCGCCTGCGGTTCGATAATGGCCACCGGCATCGTTTTTTCGGCCTTGCCCTGCCAGTCCAGGGCGCGCGACTGCCAGCCATTTTTGCCGCGCAGCAGCAGTTTGCCCTCGTCCAGGGCCAGCTGGCTGTCGCCCTTGCGCGCGTTCAGGGCCACGGCTTGTGGCGGCAAGGCCGTCCAGCGGCCATCCTTGTGCGCCAGCAGATGCAGTTTTGCGGCCTTGGCGTCCAGCACCGCCACGCCGCCCGGCAGCACGGCCAAGGCGCCGGCGCCGCCGTCCAGCTGGCCGTAAGGGCGGCGCAAGGCCACCGCCTCGCGCTTGCCCATGCCTTCGGACTCGGCGTCATAGGCCCACACACCCAGGTTGCCCTCGCTGACCAGCAATTGCTTGGCGCCATCGTCAACCCGGCAATGCTTGACGTGCGGCGGCAGGGCCAGCTTGCGCACCAGGCGGCGCTGTTCGCCCTGCATCACCCATTGCTCGGCCTGGCCATCCTTGGCGATCAGGAACAGATGATCGAGCCGCTGGGCGTCGCGGTACAAACAGGACGCTTCCACCGAAAACGTGGCGTCCGGGAACGGTGCCAGCCGCGTGAGTTTACCGGCTTGCAGGTCCACCGTGACGGGCACGGGGCGCTGCGTATCGGCTTCCAGGAAGACGGCCAGCACCTGGTCACCGGCGATGCGCGTGTCGAGCTGCTTGGCGCGCACCGGGATATTGTCCTGCTCGCGGCCGCTTTTGTCGAACAGGTGCAGGCCATGCTTGTCCAGCGCCAGCCAGCCGCCGCCGGGCAGGCGCGCCAGTTCTTCGGCCTGTTGCGTAAAGGCGGGCAGGGCAGGCAAGTTGGCGGCCAGCACGCTGGCCGGGGCGGCAAAAGCGGCCAGCAGGGCGGCGCAGAGCAGGGATTGTTTCATCGTTTTCATTAAAAGGCGCTCGCTTTCAGGCTCAGCTTGTAGGTGCGGCCGTATTGTTCGTTCTGCACGTTGAACTGCTTCGTGCCTTGATAGACATAGTATTTTTCATTGTTCAGGTTGGCCGCCTCGAACGTCAGCTGGAGTTGCTTGCTGAGCTGGTACGACAGCGAAAAATCGAGCTGCTTCTGGCTGTCGACAATATGGTCCTGGCTTTGCTGCAGGATATCGCCGCCCATTTCCAGCAGATACGGCGACTTGTAGTTGAGGGCCAGGCGGGCGCTGACGGGGCCGGTTTCATAGCCCAGCATCAAATTCATCACCTGGTTCGACTGGCCCGGCAGGCGGATGTTGCGCGACAACTGGCGGCCGGCCGCCTTGTCGTAGCGGGCGATCTGCGCCGACGAGGTGGTCAAGGTGCCGTTGACGCCCAGCAGGAGCTGGTTGAACGGTGCGGGCAACATGCGCAGCGGCTGCATGTAAGAAAGCTCGATACCTTTGACCTTGGCCGCGTCGCCATTCGCATACGAGGTGGCGCTGGTGTAGCTGGCCCACTGGCCGGTGCCGGCCAGGTTGGTGGTGTAGGTAAAATTCTTGATGTCCTTGTAGAAACCGTAGGCCGACAGCACGCCGTCGTTGCCCAGCACCCGCTCGATGCCGAGGTCCAGGTTGTTGGCCTTCAAGGGTTTCAGGTCCGGGTTGCCGATCACCGCTTCCGTATTGCTGGCCAGGCTGACGCCGGGCGCCAACTGGCTGAAGTTGGCCCGTACCACGGCCTGGGTCCAGGCGGCGCGCACGCTGGTCTTCTGGTCGAGGTCGTAGCGCGTCTGCAGGTTCGGCAGCCAGTTGGTGTAGGAACGCTCGCGCGTCAAGGGGGTGGCGACGCCGCTGCTGTTCACTTGCGAGCCGGCGGCTTCAAAGCTGGTGCGCTCGGCGCGCACGCCGCCCAGCACATGCCAGGCATCGAAGTCATAGCTGTTCTGCACGTACATGGAATTGATGTCTTCCTGCATGCGGTAGTCATTGATGATCGATTCGGTGGCCAGGCGCGCCTTGTCGCGGTCCAGGCCGGCCACGCGGGCGCGGATCAAAGCGGGGTCGAGCGCCACGCCGATGGCGCCCAGGTCGTAGTCGAGATTGCGGCCCTGCACGAAAGCGCTCATGGCGGTGCTGCCCGCACCCCAGTAATTGCCGCTGGTGGCCTTGCTGCTGTTATACGCCCATTGATTGGTGTCATTGGTTTTTTCGCGGCGGCTGGCCTTGGCGCCGAATTTCAGGGTGGCGCTATCGAACTTGCGGGTGAGATCGATGCGCGCATGGTGTTCATTGTCTTTCGAATAGCGCTGCTGCAGGGTGATGGCGTTCAGTGCATAGCTGGCCGGGTCGTACAGCGAGGCCGGGCCGGTCAACAGCGGCTGCTGGGTGTCGGTAAAGCCGACGCCGGCGATATTGCTGGTGGCGCGAAAACGTCCGTCGTTCAAGGACTCCGGCGTGTCTTCGGTGGCGCGGCTGGCGCCGCCCTTGATATCGAGGGTCCAGTCGCCCGCCGTTTGCTGGGTGCCCAATACCAGGGACCGCACCTGCTGCGTGTACTTGCGCTGGCGGATGCGGCGTTCGGCGCGCGCCGTGCCCGTTTCGCCTTCCGCCAGGCTGCCGCCCGCGATATTGCTGATGGTGATACGGTCGCGCACTTCATTGTCGGAAAACTCGCTGAGGAAAGAGCGCAGGAACCAGCTGTTGCCCGCTTCGGGGCGGTAGTCGAGGTTGACGGCCAGCGCGCCGCGCTTCCTCACCGGGAGGTAGTCGCGCAATTCCAGGCTGCTCAGGCGGCCGTTGCTCCAGGCGCCGCCGGTTTCCACGTCGTCGGAACCGAAGGAGCGCTTTTCGGCGCTGATGCCGGCCGCCACGCCCAGCTTGCCATCGAGAAAGCGCTGGGCCCACAGCGCGCCGCCGCTGGGGCTGGTCTTGCCGGTTTTATCGTCGTGGCTGGCGGCGATATTCGCCGACAACAGTTTGCCCGGCACATCGAAGGCCGACAGCGATTTCACCTCCACCGTGGCGCCCAGCGAGTTGGCGTCCATTTCCGGCAGCAGGGTTTTGGACACTTCCAGGGTGCGGATCAGGCCGGCCGGCAGGATGTCGAGCGCGACGGCGCGGCGGCCCGCTTCGGGCGAGGGCACCAGGGCGCCATTGATGGTGACGGCGTTCAGGTCCGGCCCCAGGCCGCGCACGGTGATATAGCGGCCTTCGCCCTGGTCGCGCTGCACGGAAACGCCGGGCAACCTGGCCAGCGCTTCGGCCGCGTTCTTGTCGGGCAGGCCGCCGATATCGTCGCTGCTGATCACGCTGACGATATTGTCGGCCTTTTCCTGGGCCGCAATCGCATTGCGCAGGCTGGAACGCTGGCCCTTGATGACTACTGTAGCGGACTCGTCCTGGGCCTGCGCTGGCGCATGGAAGGCGGCCATCACGGCCAGGGCCAGCGCGGACAGGCGCAGCGGGGAAGACATCGAAGAAGTGATGCTGGTTTTCATGTTGGGCTCAAGAGGGGAGTGGAGGGAACCGGGCGGATTCTAGGCAGCAAATATGACCGATCCATGACAGGGCGCGGCACAAACGCGCGCTGGCAGCGGGTTTCAGGCCCGGATGAGCTGAAATGACTCTTGCACGCACGGGCCAGGGCGGCGGCGCCATGTTTTTAGCGGGGCTTTCGCTCTCGCCGTGAGCCGTTTGCACCTGTCGCCGCCGCGCCACGCGCATGTCATCGTGCTGTCATGGCTGGCCGGTATGGTGGGCGCACTTGTCAAAAAGGGTAACGCCATGCTGCAACTTCACCGCAACAGTCTGATCGCCGCCGCGCTGGCGCTGCCGGTCTTTTTCCTGCTGTATTCGACCCTGGGCGTGGCCAAGCCGTTTCACGCCTGGAAATGGATGGACATCGTCTGCGAAGGCGGCACGGCCGTGATGGCGGGCATCTGGTTCCTGTTCACCCTCAGCAGCCGGCCGCGCGGGCTGGTGACGCGCCTGCTGGCGGGCGGCCTGTGCGCCATCATGCTGGGGTCCTGGGCCGATTGTCTCGATGAATTCTTTGCCGTCGACAAGCAGGAGCTGTGGGACAACTGGCTCGAAGCGCTGATTCCTTTCGGCATGCTGCTGGTGACGGTGGGCATGTACTACTGGCGCCATGAACAGTTTCGCCTGAACGAGCACCTGCAAAAGCGCGAGCGCCTGTTCCGCGACCATCGTGCATTCGACCGCATCACCCAGCTGGCCGACGCCAGCTATCTGCGCACGCAGCTGCGGCTGGAGCAGGAGCGCCGCCCCGGCGTCGATTGTGCGCTGGTGCTGCTCGATATCGACAAATTTCATTTGATCAACCGCGAACACGGCCATGCCGAAGGCGACCGCGTGCTGCAGGCGGTCGGCCATATGCTGCTGCTGAACTTGCGCAATGACGACCTGCTGTGCCGCTATGCGGGCGACCGCTTTGCCGTGCTGATGCCGGGCGTGGCCCGCACGGACGCCGTCGAGGTGGCGCGCCACCTGTGTTTCATGGTCGGCCAGATGCGCCATTTCGCCAGGGATGGCGAAGTGGCCCTGAGCCTGCGCCATGCCTGCTCGATGACCGATGGCGTACCCGAAGTGGTGCTGGCCGAGCTGAGCCGTGCCGTGGAAACGCCGCTGCGCGGCGCGGCGCCCGCTTGAACTGCCCGGTGAAACTGACGCAGGCAATGGAGCCCAGCATTGCGGCGCGGCACCAGCCGGCGCTGGTGCTCGGCTATGCCCGCTCGCGCGATGCGCCCGGCGCGCCGCTGCTGCGCGGCACCGGTCTCGACAGCGTCGACGATGGGCTGGATGACAGCCTGCTGTCGGCCACCCAATACCTGCAGTTGCTGGCCAATGTGGCGCGCAGCCTCGATAGCAGCGATACCAGTTTCATGCTGGGCCAGCAATTGCTGCCCGGGCACTATGGCGCCGTCAGCCACGCGTTGCTGCAGGCGCAGAATCTGCGCCAGGCCCTGGGCGTGCTGTGCGGCAGCCATACACGACTGTGTCCGCTGTTGCAGCCGCGCCTGCGCGACGCCGGCGCCTTGCAGGTGCTGTACTGGACCGATGCCTTCGGCGCGCCGAGCCAGTTGCCCTTCCTGGTCGAAATGCACATGACGGCCCTGAGCGCCATGTGCCGCTGGCTGGCCGGCGAGAAGCTGCCATGGCGCTATTGCTTCAACCGCGCGCGGCCGCGCCATGTGGAACAGCACGAGGTACACCTGGGCCAGGACTTGCGTTTCGATTGCCAGCTCGACGCCATGCTGATCGACACGGCCTGGCTGGACCGGCCCTGGCCACGCGGCAACGCCACCGCGGCCGCCCTGGCGCAGCGCGCCGCCAGCCTGGAGGCGGCGCCCGCGCCCAGCCTGCTTGGCGGCCTGTACGATTATCTGCTGCGCGAACTGCGCCGCGCGCCGACCCTGGAGCGCACGGCGCAGGACTTCGGCGTCAGCCCGGCCACCCTGAAGCGCCACCTGGCGCGCCACGGCAGCCACTTCCAGGCCGAGCTCGACCAGGTGCGCGCACACAAGGCCATCTATCTGTTCCAGGCCCATGGCTATGACAACGACGCCGTGGCCGCCTACCTGGGTTTTCACGACGCCACCAATTTTCGCCGCTCGTTCAAGCGCTGGACCGGGCAGACGCCGCAATTGCTGCGCCACGCGCTCGGTTTGTTCGTCTCGGGATAGGCGTCCGGGCCACGCACAGATAGGTTCCAGAGCGAACAATTGCCCTTCCGGCTACATCCATAGTACACTCGACAAGAGCGATAACAGACGCTGGAAAATGGCCAGGCCGGCCACCAACCCTGTGCGGTCGCTGGCGCATCCCGGGCACGGATGACGGCCAGAAACCGACAACTTGATAACCTCAATCGTGTATTCACAATCGCAAATCGATCCAGTCGTCAGTTTCCGCAACACCCAGGGTGAAGCGGTGCGCGGTACGATTTTCAACCTGCAGCGCAATTCGCTGGTGATGGAAATCTACAATCCCTATTCGATCGTGCAGGTGAGCGAAGTGCTCAATGAACTGACCGTGCGCATGGGGGCCAAGAACGCTTATGTCGGCAAGGCGGTGGTCATCAGCAGCGTCAATACGGGGCTGACCGCCATCGTGTCGGTGACCCTGATCGATGAATGGCGCGAACTGAGCGACGTGGTGGTGGTCAAGGGCGCCATCGGCCGCGAATCGTCGGCCTTTGTCACCGGCTGGAGCGAACGCTCGCGCATCAGCCGCGATTACCAGATCGTCGTCAACGAGATGCGCGCCTTTTTGTCGGAAGTGGCGCGCTGGGTCGAGCAGGTCGACCTGTCCGATTCGCTGCCGAAAGAAAATGGCCGCCTGCGCAGCGATATTTTCGATGAACTGGCGCAGCCGCTGATGGAACAAACCCAGCTGTACTTGCGCCAGCTGGAAACGGCCGCCGCGCAAGTGCCCGACGAGCATGCGCCGGCCCACCGCGCGTTTGCCCAGGCCGCCCTGCATCCCATGATCCTGCGCGCGCCGTTCGTGTTCCGCACCTTTACCAAGCCGCTCGGCTATGCGGGCGACTACCAGATGGTCAACCAGTTGCTCGATGATCCGCGCCAGGGCCCCAGCACTTATTTTCAGATCGTCAATGCTGCCTTTTTGCAGGCGGCGGTGGCCACCGCGCACCGCAACCGCATCGACATTCTGACGGACTTTCTCGCGCAAAAAGCGGCGGAGGCGCGCCAGGCCGGGCGCGTGTTTCGCGTGCTCAATGTCGGCTGCGGCCCGGCCGTCGAGGTACAGCGCTTCCTCGACACCTGCATGGATGCGCAGTGGCTGTCGTTCGAGCTGGTCGACTTCAGCGGCGAGACCCTGGACTGGACCCGCGCGCGTCTGGACACCATCATGCAGCGCACGGGCCGCCCGGCCGTGATCGAATACGTGCACGACTCCGTGCACAACCTGCTCAAGCGCCGCCACGGCCCCGCGCAGGCGGAGGCGGGCAGGGGCGGCGATTTCGACGCCGTATATTGCGCCGGCCTGTTCGATTACTTGTCCGACAAGGTCTGCGCGCGCCTGCTGATGCACTTCGCGGCGCGCGTGGGGCCGGGCGGGCGCTTGCTGGTCACCAACGTGCATGAAAACAATCCCGGCAAGTTCGGCATGGAGCATCTGCTGGAATGGCATTTGATCTACCGCAATGAAGCGACCTTGTCGGCCCTGCTGCCCGAGTATGCGGTCGAGCGCCACATCTATGTCGACGCCACCGGCGTGAATGTGTTTGCGGAAGTGAGCATTCCGTGATGGACAGACCAGGCCTGCATGCCGGCTACACGGCCGTGTTGCGCGACTTCCGGCTGGAATTCAGCCGTGGCGGGGCGTATACCGGCATTGTGCTGATCCTGCTGGGCATGGGCCTGGATTCGGCGCTGTATCCGGACATGCAGCGCTCGTTTACGGGCGCGCGGGTGCTGGTCGCGGCGCTGATTTTTTGCGTGGCGCTGGCCATGCGCACGCGCTGGGCGCAGGAACGCATCGCCTGGATGACGTTTGCCTGGCTGCTGCTGCCGCAACTGATGATCGCCTGGATGATCGCCATGACCGAAGGCGCGGCCTCGATCTATTACGTCGGCATGACCCTGGCGATCTATTCTTCGGGTATCGTGCTGGCCTTCGGCCTGTGGCAGAACATGGTGTTCGGCGCGCTGTCCTGCCTGCTGTACGTGGCCGCCTGCGCCTGGCATGCGGGCGGCGCGCAGCTGTCGCCGGAATTCGTCGTCAACTGCCTGTTCCTGGTAATGTCGGCCAGCATCAGCGCCGTGTTTACCTACTTTAACGAACGCGCGCGCTTCATGCTGTTCCAGCTGAAGGCCGAAGTCGCGCAAAAGAATTTGCAGCTGGAAGAGACCAACAAGGACCTGGCCGATATCAAGGGCCAGATGCTGCAGCAGGAAAAGATGGCGGCGATCGGCACGCTGGCGGCCGGCTTGCTGCATGAAGTCAACAACCCCGTCAATTTCTGCATGATGGCGATCGACGTTGCCATGGAAGAGCCGGCCGCGCGTCAGAACGCCCTGATCAGCGAATGCCTGGCCGACGCCAAGCAGGGCATGCTGCGGGTGCAGCACATCGTCTCGGACCTGAAGACCTTTGCCTACCGCAAGAGCGGCGACCAGCTCGAACGGGGCCACTTCCAGTTCCAGCGCGCGCTGGAGTCCGCCATCCGCCTGGTCGGCCACGAAACCAAGAACGTCGATATCAGCCATGCATTGCCTGAAGACACCCTGGTGCGCGGCGACGAGGCGGCCATCGTCGGCGTGCTGATCAACCTGCTGGGCAACGCCGTGCTGTCGATGCGCAAGCGCAATCTGCAGCCCTTCGAAATCCGCATCAGTGCGTACTGGCAGGACGAGCGGCTGCATGTCAGCGTGCGCGACAACGGCCCCGGCATCGAGCCGGAAAACCTGGCGCGCGTGTTCGAACCGTTCTTTACCACCCGCGAAGTGGGCCAGGGGCTGGGCCTGGGGCTGAGCATCAGCTATGGCGTGATCAAGCGCCATGGTGGCACCTTGTCGGCCGAGAGCGTGTTCGGTTCCTGGGCCAGCATGAATTTTGACCTGCAGCGCTCCGACTGGGAGGGCCGCTAGCATGGAACTCGACAGCCGCGCCACGGTGCTGTATGTGGACGACGAGGAACTGGCGTGCAAGTATTTTGCCCATCTTGCCGGCGCGCGCTACCGCGTGCTGACGGCCGCCGGCGTCGACCAGGCGCTGGCGCAGCTGGCCGAAAGCGGCGCGCGCATCGACGTGCTGGTGACCGACTACCGCATGCCGGGCCGCCTGGGCAGCGAGCTGCTGCCGGAAGTCGAGCGCCGTTATCCGCACATCGTGTGCATGCTGGCCACCGCCTATGCCGACAAGCAGGTGCTGCTGGAACTGATCAACGCCGGCTCGCTGTTCCGCCTGCTGGAAAAACCGCTGGAGACAAACGAACTGCTGCGCGCCCTGGAACTGGCGGTGCAGGCCGGGCGCGCCCGCGCGGCGCGCCGCCTGGGCCTGATGGCGATCGACGAATCGCTGGCCTTCCTGGAACATGAACTCAATACGCCGCTGGCGGCGGTGGCCAATTTTGCGCGCGGCATCGAACGGCGCGCCACCGCGCTGCACGGCGAAGAGGCCGAGATCGCCGAAGCGGCGGCGCTGATGCATGACAATGCGCGCTATTGCCTGGCGGTGCTGGCCAGCTTTGTCGACACCGTGCGCCTGGCCGGGACCGGGACCGGCACTGGCACCGCGACCGCGACCGCGACCGGCATCGGGACCGGCAGCAGTGCGCGGCAACTGCTGGCCGGCTTGCTCGACAGCTACCCCATGACGCCACGCCAGCGCGCCTGCATCACGCTGCAGGAGGGCGGCGATTTCGCCATTGCCGAGTCACCCCATTGCGTTTCGCTGATCCTGTCATCGGTGCTGGGCAGTAGCTTGCGCGCGCTCGAGGGCCATGCGAGTCCGGCCATCGTGCTGGCGGTGACGGCTGGCAGCATCAGCGTGCGCAGAAATGCCGATGGCGGCGCCGGCCCTGAGCTGGCCGAACACCTGCTGCGCGATCCGCTGGCCACCGCCGGCCCGCAAGCGCCGGGCTGGAACCTGATCTTCTGCAAACGCATGATGCAGTCGTTCGGCGGTACCATAGTTATCGCCACCGAGCATGGCAGTTCCACCACCGTCACCCTGAATTTTCCAGTAACTATAAGGAACGAGCATGATTGACGCCCCTCTGCCTTTGCCGGCCCAGCGCGAGCCGGTACCCGCCTTGCCGACGATACTGTATGTCGATGACGAGGCCAACGCCCTCAAATATTTCCAGCGCGCCATGTCGCCGCTGGCCCATGTGCTGACCGCCATGTCGGTCGAGGAGGGCAAGCGCGTGCTCGACGAACACGCGGCCCGGATCGCCGTGCTGGTCTCCGACCAGCGCATGCCTGGCGCCTACGGCAATGAATTGCTGTCGTATGCCTGGGACCGCCATCCGCATATCGTGCGCATTCTCACCACCGCGTATTCCGAGATGGAACATACGGTGGAGGCCGTCAACCAGGGCCAGATCCACCGCTATATCCAGAAGCCGTGGGATATCGCGGCGCTGCGCATGGAGTTGAAGCAGGCGCTGGCGCTGGCGCAGCTGCGCAGCGAGCACGCCCAGTTGCTGCGCGAAAAGCTGCTGGTGCGCCAGCGCCAGGCGGTCGCCAACCGCATCGGCTGCCTGTACAGCCTGTGTGCCAGCCTGGCCGGGCCGGAGCAGCAATTGCCGGTGGAAGCGTATCTGTCGGCCGCCTTGACGGCCGGCGTGATTGCGCCGGAACCGGACTGGCTGCTGATGGATTATGCCGACCTGGTCGCGTCGGAGGCATTCCGCAGCACCGCCTTCGGCGCCGATGTGCGGCAGCAGCTCGACGCGCTGGAAGCGGCGCACCCGGGACGCGGCGTGGAGCAGACCATCGACCTGCTGCTGCCGGTGTTCGGCGCGGCGGTGCGCGACGTTGGCGGCACGATATTGTTTCTTGAGAGCCGCTTGTTGACGGAATTTCTGGAAGCGCCGACCGGCACGCCGGTCTCGTCGACGCACGCTTTCTGGCTGGCCAGCCTGCTGTGGCTGGCGCGGCGCGGCTGGTCGCTGCAGGTCGATGCCAGCGAGCAGGGCTTGCAGGGCAAGGTGATGCAGGCCGAACCGGCGCTCACGCCCGATCACCTGGCGGCGTGGATCGAGCAGTTCTGACCGGCCCGCCGTGGCAGCGGACGATCAGTCCTCCACGGCCTGCTTCAATTGCGCCAGGCCCTTGTCGAAATCCTTGCCGATCAGGGTGTCCATGCTGACAAATACATTCATGACCTTGCTGGCATACGGGGTGGGGCCGGTCATGGTCCAGTTGACCCGCGTTCCGTCCCCGTCGGGTGCCAGGGTGAAGATGGTGGTGTTGTGGCTGACGTAGGGCTGCAGGAAGTCGAGCTTGATCACGGTGCGCTCGGGGCCGGGCGCCTCGATGATTTCCATGCGGCCGGCGCCCACCTTGTCATTGCCCTGCCACGCATAGCGCGCGCCCTTGCCGCTGTCCGGGCCGCTGTAGGTGCGCTGCATGCCGGGATCGAGCGTTTCCCAGGGCGACCAGGTTTTCCACTCGCGGAAATCGGTGATCAGCGCGGCGATCTTCTGCGGCGGCGCCTTGATGCTCACTTCGCGCTGCACCTTGAAGATATCCGGCTTGGTGGTGGCAAAGCCGAGCACGCCGGCAACGAAAATGGCAATCAGCAGCAAGGTCTTCTTGATCATATGCTCTCCAATGCTTGATAGGGATACCGACAAATCGGTTCAATCTTAGCAGATGCGCGCACGGCTGCGCATGTCGTTTGTCGGCTGCGGCTGGCGTCCGCTAGAATGCTGCTTTGCAAGAATTTGAAACCAGGGAATCATGATTCAACGTACCATCGCCAGGCTCGGCCTGGCGTGCGGCCTGCTGGCGACAGCGCTGGCCGCGAA
This sequence comes from Janthinobacterium sp. J1-1, assembly GCF_030944405.1. Taxonomy (NCBI): domain Bacteria; kingdom Pseudomonadati; phylum Pseudomonadota; class Betaproteobacteria; order Burkholderiales; family Oxalobacteraceae; genus Janthinobacterium; species Janthinobacterium sp. J1-1. The sequence continues at coordinate 4,724,740 of NZ_CP132339.1, read as the reverse complement.
CACCGCCTGGGCCGCCGCCTGTCCCGCACATTATGTCGATGGCCGGCCGCCCGAAATCACCAATCCCAAGCTGGACGTATCGACCACCGAGCTGTGCTACACCGTGTTTGGCGTCATGCATTCCGGTGTCACGCGCACGCCGCTGTGGTCGGCCGAGCACCTGACGGCCAGCAATGTCGAAGCGGCGCAGGATTTGTCGCGCGAAAACTCGTTTCATGCGGAACGCAAGCTGCCCGCCGGCCAGCGCGCCGAACTGGCCGATTATGCGCGCAGCGGCTTCGACCGCGGACATATGGCGCCGAATGGCGACATGCCCGACCGCCGCAGCCAGCAGGACAGTTTTACCCTGGCCAATATGGTGCCGCAAGATGCGCGCAACAACCGCTATGTATGGGCCGGCATCGAAGGCGCCGTGCGCAAGATGGCCAAGAAGGAAGGCGCGCTGTATGTGATCACAGGGCCGGCCTTTATCGGAGGCAACTTGCGCAAAGTGGGCCGGGTGCTCGTCCCCAGCCATTTGTACAAGGCCGTCTACAGCCCGCGCCAGGGCGCCGGCGCCGCCTACTTTATCGCCAACACCGATACCAGGGACTATGAAGTGCTGAGCATCGCCCAACTGGAAGACAAGCTTGGCATCAATCTGTTACCGTCGCTGACGCGCCAGCAAAAGCTGCGCATGCTCAGCTTGCCCAAGATCAACAGCAAAAAGTTCAAATAAGGCCACCCCATGTGCGCAAAAAAATTCGTTCCCTACGCCAATGAAAGCGATGTGCTCAATATCGGCACTTTGAGCGTGGAAAACCGCCTCGACCGCGTCAGCCTCAGTGGCGACCTGGACCTGACCCTGGACCAGGCCGGCCTGGCACTGGCCAAACAGCTGCACAAGCTGCTCGGCGAGGTGGTGGCGCAACTGGAACAGCAGGAACTGCCCAAGCAGTTGCCGCCGCCCGAGGTCAAGACGGTCGACAATCCGTTCGAGTGATGCCGGCCATGGATGGCGCACAATTCGCCGGCCACTGCAATGCACTGAGGGCTGAGCTGGTCAACGATTTCACGCAGCGTGCGTCCGGCAGCGAAGTTGCCGCCAAGATCGCCACGCTGGGACTCGATGATCAGCAGGCGCTGCAGCTGACAGCCATTCTGGACACGGTGGTGCGCGACACGCTGTACACCATGCTGCTGGCCTTGGACGGCGCGGCCAGCCTGGGCGGTTGCCAGCAACAGTTTACGGTGACGGACGAGGACGGCAATGTCATCGAGGATATCGAAGCGGCGGCGTGGGAATGTTTCCATGGCGATGGCGGTTCATGATGTCAGCATGCTGACCAGCCTGGCGGCCGCGTTGTCGCCGGTCAGCAGCCGTTGTAGCTGCTCGCCCTCCATGGCTGCCTGTGCGCTGCGGCTGAACATGGCCTGCTCATAACTTGCCAATGCGGCCTCGACATCCTCCGGATGGGCGGCCAGGGCCTGGCCCAGCTCGGCGCCGTCCAGCATGGCCAGGTTGGCGCCTTCGCCATTCGGAGCGGCCAGGTGGGCCGCGTCGCCAAGCAGCGTGACGCCGGGCACCCGCTCCCAGCGGTGATCGACGGGCAGGGCGTACAGGGGGCGCAATAGCGGCGCCGTGTCGCTGTCTGTGATCAGGGCCGTCAATGCCGGCGCCCAGCCGTCGAATTGCCTTGCAATACGCGCGCCGGCCGCGGCCTGGTCCGTAAAATCGATATCGTCAAACCAGGCCAGCGGCCTGGCCAGCATGACATAGGCGTGCAAGGTCTCGCCGCGTTCGCGATGCGCCATGATCGAATGGCCCTGTGCCGGCGCGCACATCTGCCCGCCGCCGACGATCTGCGCGCTGGCCGGATGCCGCGCCCCGGCATCGTGCAGCCACGTTTCCACATACGAGGTGCCGATATAGCCGGGCGTCGCGCTCGATAACAAGGGCCGTACCCGCGACCAGGCGCCGTCGGCGCCCACCAGTAATGACGTTTCAACTGTGGCCCCATGCGCAAACGCGACGGCGTGACGGCCATTGCCCAGCGCAGCCACACTGCTGACCTTGTGATTCCATTGCACGGTACCGGCGGGCAAGGAATCGAGCAACATTTGCCGCAGCTCGCCACGCTGCACTTCCGGGCGCGTGCCCGAACCATCGTCGGGTTCGTCGAGCAGGACGGTGCCGTCGCGCTCCAGCACGCGCATCGCCTGCCGGCCTTCCAGGATCAGCGCGTGAAATTGTGCCATCAGCCCCGCCGCCTGCAGGGCCAGCTGGCCGTTGTAGTCGTGGATGTCGAGCATGCCGCCCTGCGCGCGCGACGTGGCGCAGGCTTCCGCTTCGTAGACCGTGGCGGCGATGCCGTGCAGATGCAGCACGCGGGCCAGCACGAGGCCGCCCAGGCCCGCGCCGATAATGGTGACCGGTGTTTTCATGGTGATTTTTCCTGGTTGATCATGGTTTGGAACGTTGTTCCAATATATTGGAATGGAATTCCATTTGTGTCAAGATGCGGCATGACTGAAAAAACACCACGCCGTCCCCGCCGCGACGATGCGCTGTCGCGCGAGCGCATCATTGCCGCCTCGATCGAGTTGCTCGACAGCGGAGGCGAGGCCGCGCTGACCTTCCGCACCCTGTCCGAACGGCTGGCCACCGGGCCGGGCGCCATCTACGGGCATATCGCCAGCAAGCACGACCTGCTGGTGGCGGCCTGCGACGCCATCGTGTCGCGCACGGTGGACCTGGGTGCGGCGGGCGCGGCGCCCGCGCAGACCGTGCGCGGCGTGGCGCTGGCCATGTTCGACGCGATGGATGCGCACCCCTGGATCGGTGCGGCGCTGACCTGGACGGCGGGGCAATTGACGATGGTGCGCATTATCGAATGCCTGGGCCAGCAGGTGCGCGCGCTGGGCGTGGCACCGGAAAAACACTGGGCCACCATCTCGGCCTTGCTGAACTACATACTCGGCGTCGGCGGCCAGAACGCCGCCAACGCCCAGGCCGCCCGTCTGCGCGGCGCCGGCCGGGCCGAGGTACTGGGTGCGGTGGCCGCCAGCTGGTCGCAGCTCGATGCGCAAGCCTATCCCTTCGTGCGCAGTGTCGCGGCGCAGATGAGCGCGCACGACGACCGTGCTGATTTTCTGGTGGGAATCGACCTGATCCTGGAAGGCATGGTGTCGCGCGCCGGCCACTGACCGCGGATCCGTCTGGCAATTTTCTTCCGCATGCCCTAGAATGCCCCTGTCGGAAAAGGCAGATTTGGTCATAGGTAAGCCCAAATCCTTTCATCGCCCATGATGAAAGTTCTGTTCCTTGCTTTATGCATGAGTCCCCTCGACGAATCTGGATGCCGTTTGGCGTCCGTGGTTCGTCCGTGTGGTTCTCATGTCGATGAACCGCTCCGGTCGGGCCAAGCCCAGGAGCAGTACATGCATTATCCCCAAGCGGCGACCTCGCTCGCCACCCGTTTTTCCGCCATCTTCAAAGGCCGCAGCGGCATTTTGCTGCTGTCCGTCTTTCTCAATTTCGCCGGTTTTACCCTGATTATTCCCGTGCTGCCGTTCTCGGTGGCGCGTTATGTTGTCGCCGGCGAGGTCGCTTTCTGGGTCGCGCTGATCCTGGCCGTATACGCGCTGTGTTCGTTTGTTGCCGCGCCCGTGCTGGGGGCGCTGAGCGACCGCCATGGCCGGCGCCCGGTACTGCTGCTGTCGCTGTGCGGCTCGGCCCTCGGTTTTGCTGTGTTCGGTATCGGCGGCGCGCTGTGGGTGCTGGTGCTGGGGCGCGTGATGGAAGGCCTGACGGCCGGCAGCATTTCCACCCTGTACGCCTATGTCGCCGATACCCATGCCCCGGCCGAGCGCGGACCCGCGTTTGGCCTGCTGGGCGTGGCCGGCGGTCTCGGTTTCATGCTGGGGCCGGTGCTTGGCGGCTTGCTGGGGCAGCTATCATTGTCCGCGCCGCTGTATGGCGCCAGCGCGCTGGCGCTGGTGAACGCCTGGCTGGTCCAGCGCTACCTGCCGGAAAGCCTGCCTCCTGGCAAGCGCAGTGCGCCCCCTCAAGGCGGCCGCTTCAACGCCATCAGCCAGCTGGCCGCAGCCCTGCGTGAACGGCGCCTGCGCCTGCTGTTCGGCGTGGTGTTCTGTTTTGCCTTCGGCAGCGTGGTGCTGCAATCGAACCTGGCGGTGATGCTGAAGGAGTTGCTCGCTTTCGGGCCCGCCGCCATCGGTTTCGTGCTGGCCGGTATCGGCGTGATGGATATCGTCAGCCAGGGGCTGGTCGCGACCTGGCTGCTGCCGCGCTTTGGCGAACGGCGCGTCGCCACGGCCGGCCTGCTGATCAATGCGTGCGGCTTGCTGCTGCTGGCACTGCTGGGCCTGTTTCCCGTGCTGCCGCTGCTGGCTGGCGGCATCGCCATGTTCACCTTCGGCGACGGCCTGTTTCAGCCGTCCGTCAGCGCGCTGATCGCCGACGCGGCGCCGGCCGGACGCCAGGGCGAGGTGCAGGGCGCGAACCAGGCGCAACAGTCGATTGCGCGCATGGGCGGTCCGCTGGCCAGCGCCTGGCTGTATGGCCTGCATGCGGGGGCGCCGTATGCGGTGGCGGCGACGGCGGTGCTGCTGGCCGCCGCCGCGCTGGGCCGGCGCAAACCGCAAGGCCAATAAAAACGCCTCCCGAGGGAGGCGCTTGCCTGCAACTGCTGCTACGGATTAAAACGTGTAGCGGGCATTGAAGGAGAAGTAACGGCCATAGTTGTTGTGCAGGCCTTCGTTGTAGCCGGTGGTGGCGTAACCCGGATCATACGGTGCGGCGCGGCGCGGCCGTGCTGCGGCTGCCGGCATTGCCTGGCTGGACGGTCCCGTAGTAGCAATACGATTGCGGGTAGATGGTGCCGCCGTCGCGGTACTTGCCTGGATCAGGCTGTGGTGCGGACGGGAATCGGGCTGCCGTGGCGCCGCCCGAAAAAATGCTGGAAGTTGAAGCGATCGAGCAAATGGAAGGCCATCTGCTCGTCAGTGAGGTGGCGCCACTGCTGCATCAGCAGCGCCCGCGCAAACTAGCGCGAGAGTTCTGCGCGGATGATTGCTGCGCCCGCACTGAGGGCATTCAGTTTGCCTCTTGCCACGTCACGCGGCAAGGGCGCCATGCCACAGTTGGTGGAAGGGTAGAGCTTGTCGGCATCGACAAATTTCAGCGCCTTGCGCAGGGTGTCGGCGACTTCCTCTGGCGTTTCGACGGTATTGCTGGCCACGTCAATCGCCCCGACCATCACTTTTTTGCCGCGTATGAGTTCAATCAGGTCGATCGGAACAAGCGAGTTGTGGCATTCCAGCGAGATGATGTCGATACTCGATTGCTGCAGCTTGGGGAACGATTCTTCATACTGGCGCCACTCGGAGCCCAGCGTCTTTTTCCAGTCCGTATTGGCCTTGATGCCGTAGCCATAGCAAATATGGATGGCGGTTTCGCATTTCAGCCCTTCAATCGCCCGTTCCAGGGTGGCAATCCCCCAGTCATTGACCTCGTCGAAGAAAACATTGAAGGCGGGTTCGTCAAACTGGATGATGTCGACGCCGGCGGCCTCCAGTTCCCTGGCTTCCTGATTGAGGATCTTGGCAAATTCCCAGGCCAGTTTTTCGCGGCTCTTGTAGTGGCTGTCATACAGCGTATCGATCATCGTCATCGGACCCGGCAGGGCCCATTTGATCGGTTGGCTGGTCTGCCGGCGTAGAAACTTGGCGTCTTCGACAAACACCGGCTTCTGGCGGCTCACGGCGCCGACGACTGTCGGCACGCTCGCATCATAGCGATCACGGATCCTGACGGTCTCGCGTTTTTCAAAATCAACGCCGTTCAGATGCTCGATGAACGTGGTGACAAAATGCTGGCGGGTCTGCTCGCCATCGCTGACGATATCGATGCCCGCGTGCTGTTGTTCCTGCAGTGACAAACGCAGAGCATCTTGTTTGCCCTCGATTAATTCTTCGTCTTGCAGTTTCCACGGCGACCAGAGTTTTTCAGGTTCGGCCAGCCAGGAAGGTTTCGGCAAGCTGCCGGCAGTTGAAGTAGGCAATAATTTTTTCATGATGGATGACTTTGTATGTTGGTTAATCAGAGCGCGTAATTCGCAGCCCATTGTTCGAGAATATTTTTATATGGCTTGATGAAGTGCTCTTCCGTATATTTTCCCTGTTTGACGGCCAACTGGCTGCGCTCTTCCCGGTCGTAGACAATTTGCGTCAATGAATAATCCTGGTTCTTCAGGCTGGGTTGATAAAACTTCCCCGCCGCGGAATTGGCATTGTAGATCTCGGGACGGTAAATCCTCTGAAATGTTTCCATCGTGCTGATGGTGCCGATCAGTTCAAGATTGGTGTAGTCGCCAAGCAGGTCGCCGATAAAATAAAAGGCCAATGGTGCGGAACTGTTGGGCGGCATGAAATAGCGGACCTGCATGCCCATTTTTTCGAAATATTGATCCGTCGACGAGAATTCATTCTGTTGATACTCGACCCCCAGGATGGGATGCTGATTCTCGGTCCGATGATAAGTCTTGCTGCTCGAGGCGCTGATGCAGATCACCGGCGGCTTCTTGAAATGCTCTCGGTAAGTGCTTGACTTGACAAAGTGCCTGAACAGCTTGCCATGGAAATCGCCGAAATTATCGGGCGTGCTGAAGCTGGATTTGTTATTGTTGTACTCTGGCAGCAGCACGCTGAAGTCGTAGTCGCGCACGTAGGATGAAAAGTTATTGCCTGCAATGCCATCGATGCGCTCGCCGGTTTTTTTATCGATGATATTCGGTTTCAATATCTCGATCAACGGCAGCGCATTATTGCTGCCTTCGGCATCAATATTCATCTCGACCGAAATGATGTCGAGCTCGACAGCATAACGATCGCCGTTCGGGTTGTCCCAATGCGCCAGGTTGTTGAAACGATTGGCGATCATCCTCAGCGTATTGCGCAAGTTTTCCTGGCGGCTTAGTCCTCTGGCCAGATTGGCAAAGTTGGTCGTCATGCGCGTATTATCTGCCGGATGATAGTTTTCATCGAAACAAATGCTCTTGATGCTGAAGGTAAAATCTTTGCTCATGGTGATCTGGTGTCCTGATTTCTGCCAAAAATCTGAATAGGTTTATTCAGTGTTTTAAATCTTGTTGTTGTTCTTCCCGCTCGACAGTATTTATAATGACTGTGATGATGAGTATTGCGTATTTTATGCCGAGTTATTGACATGCGTAAAGTGAATTGATCTCATTCAAGTATTAGTAAAATTCATGTTGAGTATGGGGATGCATGCCAACCGTGAATGGGTGGCAAACTGGTGCTTCCGCAGGAGGGCCGGCAGCGCGCGGCAATTGACGGTTGGGAAGGGGATGTGCCGGCGAATCTGGTCGAATCGCCGGCTGGTACGTATCCGGCCTGCTTCAGCAGGCTGGACGGGGCGAGCGCCCTGCGGCGGCCATCGGGTGGCCGCCGCTGTCGACTGCGAACTTACCTGGCAAACGCCTGCGCCGCAGGCGTGACCACGATGGCTGCCGGCTGGATGTTCAGCTTCATCGCGCCGATCACCTTGTCTTCATCGAGCAAGGCTTGCGGCTTGTTGCCGTCGTACTTGATCGGCGAGAACGCATCGCTGGCCAGCTTTTCCTTCAGGCCGGCCGCATCCTTGGCCACCATCACCACCGACAGGTTCTGCGCCGACAAGTGCCGTTTGATGGCGCTGTTCACGTCAAGCACCGTCAGCTTCGACAGGCCATCGCGCATCAGCTTGGTGAACTCGGGCGTGCCATACCATTGCGAGTCGAGCGCATAGCCCAGTTGCTGGTCCTGCGTCGAGGTCATCACGAAGACGTTTTTCATCAGGTAGCCACGGGTGGTCTCGAACTGTTCCTGCGTCAGGCCGTTGTCGACCAGCTTGCCCAATTCCGTCAGGGCCACGCGCAGCGCGAAGTGGGCGTTTTCCGGCGCGACCGGGCGGATCCAGATTTCAAACAGCTGCGCCTTGCGGCCCAGGTTGGGGCTGGGGAAGAACTGGTTCATGCCGCGCGGGAAGGCTTCGATATACGCATAGTCGCCATAGTTCATGCCGCGGATTTCACGGATGCGCTGGTACAGATAGGAGTTCGACGCGCGGTGTTCGCCGAGCCAGGTTTTCGCCAGCCACAGGGCCGGGAAGTCCGGATGCGTGCGTGTCACGTCGAGCGGCAGGCCGAAGGAAATCGCGGTGGCGCGCGTGTTTTTCTCGATGATCTCCACTTGCAGGCCCTGCGCCTTGTGGCCCACCGGTTTCACGCTGGCCGGCAAGCCAGGACCGCTTGGGAGCTGCGCCAACGCCTGCGTCAGCGAAGCCGTCATGCCGTCGGAGACGTCGCCGGAGATGCCGACCTTGACCGCACCTTGTGCGTAGGCGCTCTTCCAGAACTGTTTCACGTCGTCCAGGGTGATCGCCTCGATGCCGGCCAGGGTGCCCAGCACCGGATGGCCATACGGCGTGCCCGCATACACATTGGTTTGCAGGCGTTCCTTGGCGAATTCTTCCTCGTTATTGTCCTTCAGGTCCAGCAGCAGCGCGTTCTTCTGGCCATCCTTGAGGCGGCGGAAATCGTCCTCGCGGAAACCCGGCGACAGCAGCTGCGGCAGGGCGATCTGGTTGAACTGCGCCCAGTTATCCCTGTGGATGGCACCCGTAAACGTCGTCATTTCCTTGTCGGTCTGCTGGCTGAAGCTGCCGGCCAGCGGGAACAGGGCCTGGTTGATCTCGTCGATCTTGCGCTGGCCAGATCCGCCCGAGGCCACCATCGCGGCCGTCAGCGCGGCCAGGCCTTCCTTGCCCTGCGGGTCCTGCGCCGAGCCTACCGTAAACAGCAGCTTGTAGCGGATTTGCGGCAAGCTCGATTTTTGCACCAGCACGTCGAATTTCGCCGTCGGCGCGGCCGGCAGCAGGCTGGCCAGCTTTGGCGTGGTGGCGATGGCGGACGGCATGGCCTGGTTCGACAGGGTGGTGACGACCAGGCGCTCGTCCGTCAGATAGGCGCGCGCGGCCGCTTGCAGGTCGGCTGGCGTGAGGGTGTCGAGCAGGCGGTAGTACTGGTTGATGGTGGCATAAGACCGGTCGAAATGCACGTAGGAGGCCAAGGTGCCGGCGATCTGCTCGGTATTGTCGAGCGAGCGGATCAAGCCGTATTTTTGCGCCGACTTGGCGTCCGCCAGGTCCTTGTCGCTGACTGGCGTGTCGCGCAATTGCGCCACGGTCTTCAGGATGGCGTCGCGTACGTACACGGCGTCATCGATGTTTTTCACGCGCGCGCCGATCACGGCCAGGGTCGGATCGACCCGGTTCGGCGTCATGTCGAACAGCTGATCGACCTTCTGTTCGTTCTGCACCAGGCGCTGGTACAGCGGCGAGGTGCGGCCGAACGACAGCGACAGCAGGGTCGCCAGCGCGGCCTGGTCCTTGTCTTTCACGGAAAACGCCGGTGCGTGGAAGCCCACCGCCACCCAGGGCAGGGTCGGTGTCGGCCAGGCGACATGGCTGTAGACGGGGCCACGTGGCGCCGGTTCCGCCGGCACGGCCGCCTGCTGCTTGCCGCGCTGCCATTTGCTCCAGTATTTTTCCACCAGCGCGATGGCTTTTTGCGGCTCGACGTCGCCGGCGATGATGATGGTCGTGCGTTCCGGCCTGTACCAGCGGTCGAAGAACAGCTTCGAATACGCGTACTGGTTCGGCATGTCTTCGATGTCCTTGATGAAGCCCATCGTCGTATGCTTGTAGGTATGCGTGGTGTAGGCGCTGTCGCGCATCACTTCGAACAGTTTCGACACCGGATTGGCGCTGTTCTTGTTGTACTCGCCCAGCACGGCGCGCGATTCGGTCTTGAAGGCGTCTTCCGGATAATCGAGGTGCTGGAAGCGGTCCGCTTCCACCTTCAGCACGGTTTCCAGGTCGTCTTTCGCGAAGGTGGTGTGGTAATTGGTCAGGTCGTCGCTGGTGTAGGCGTTCTGGCGCGCGCCGGCCCTGGTGATGATCTCCTGGTATTGCTCGGGCGGATAAGCCTTGGTGCCGCGGAACATCATATGTTCAAAAAAATGCGCAAAGCCGGACTTGCCCGGCTCGACTTCATTGCGCGAACCGGTCTGGACGGGAATCTGCAGCGAGACGATATTCGGAAAACCGGTCGGCACGACGATGATTTTCAGGCCATTGGCCAGCGTTTTTTCGGTCGCCCTGAACGGCAGCAGGTCGGCCTTGGCGGCGGCAGCGCTTTTGGCGCTGGCAGGTTTGCCCGGCGGGGTGGTGGCCGCTTGCTGGGCGATGGCGGATGACGCCATGGCCGACAAAGCCAGGGCAAATGCAGGAATCATTCTTGACACGTAGGGCTCCTTCTTTCGGGATAAGTTGAAAGTGCAACGCCGCAGCATAGAATAATCTTGCTGTCGTGCATAGGGGAAGCCGAGCGTGTCAAAAGCCGGGGCGCAGTATGCGGTTGGTCAGGTGTTCGAGGAAGTTGCGCTGGGTGGGCAGGAACATGCGGATATAAATCGTTTTGCTGGCCTGCTCATGGTGATACACCACGCGGCCCTGCTCGCATATGCGCTGGCGTATCAGCATGCCGACGGCAGCGGCTTCGGTAACGGGTGCGCCGCTGTCGGGGAATTGTTTCAGGTCCGTCAGCAAGGTTTTGAAGGCGGCCCTGAATGCCGCACAGGCTGGCGCGCCATGACGGGCCTTGAAGTCATGGCACAGTTCCTTGAAGTCCAGCTCGGCACTTTTCAGCATGACGATGCGGGTCATGTCAATCCTGGTCGAGCCGGGCCAGGAAATCGTCTTCCGTCACGGTGTCGCCGCGCGCGATGTCGGCATTGCCCATGGCGATCAGCTTCATGAACGCATGCTGTTCACGCAATTGCCGCAAATGGCGCTTGTTTTCCTGGTAGGCGTGCATGGACAGCGCCACCATCTTGGCTTCGCCATTTTGCGTGATGATGATGGGATCATGCTGGCCACTATCGAAACCGCTGACGATCTCGGTCGTATTGGCTTTTAAATAGGAAATGGGTTTGATGCGTTCGGTGGCGTCCATGCTGGCTCCCATCATGATTGGGTTGATGCGACCAAATATATATCAAATTTGGTCTTGTGGCATGTCAGCAGCTTGCCACTTCAGGCAAACTGATGCGATTGCGGCCCAGGTGCTTGGCGCGGTACAGCGCGCTGTCGGCCGTATGGATCAGTTGCGCCGGTTCCGTGCCAACGCCGGGCAGGGCGGTGGCCGCGCCGATGCTGACGGTCACGCACGGCGTGCCGGCATGGTCGCTTGGCAACCGCAGCCGCTCCACGCGATGGCGTATGCGCTCGGCCACGATGGCGGCGCCTTTCAGGGACTGGTTTGGCAGGATCACGGCGAACTCTTCGCCGCCGTAGCGTGCCACCAGGTCGTTGCTGCGCATCTCGCTGGCCACCGCGCCGGCCACCCTGCGCAGGCAATCGTCGCCCTTCATGTGGCCGTGGCTGTCGTTGTATTGCTTGAAATTGTCGACGTCGACCATCAGCAGGGACAAGGGCAGTTGCTGGCGCTGGGCGCGTTGCCATTCCGCCTGCACGGTGTCGTCGAAACAGCGGCGGTTGGCCAGGCCCGTCAGGCCGTCGTGCATGGCCAGGCGTTCCAGCGCGGCCTGGGCGCGCTTCTCCTCGGTGATGTCGCGCAGGGTTTCCACCACGGCGATCAGCTCGCCATGCTTGCCATAGATGGGGCTGGCGTCCACCGCCAGGTAGCGGCGCCGGCCCGTGCGCGGCATGTCGCACCAGTTTTCGGCGCACAGGTTCTCGCCGGTGCCGCTGCGGCAGGACTGCTGGCCGGCAGGCACGGGCAGCGTGTTGCCGTGTCCGGCCAGCAGCAGGTCGGCCAGGGTCGGCCGCCGCTGCGCATAGAAGCAGCGCCAGTGCTGGTCGCCACCGAGCACCTCGGCGGCCGGCACGCCCGTCAGCTGTTCGCAGGCGCGGTTCCAGATCATGATCTTGCCGTGGGCATCGAGGACAAAGGTCGGTACGACCAGCATTTCCATCATCTTGACGGCAAAATCATGCGATGCGGCATAAGGCGCTGCTGGCGCCGCATGCATGCTTGCGTGGGTGTCCGGCATGGGTGCTTCCTTGCGTGAGGTGGTGGCGGGAGTGGGCAGGGGTTAATGATGCAGTGCGGCAAGTAATAGATATTGATAAATGGCAATAAATAGCCATCGTCAAGCGACTCGGACCGGCGCTGCGCCTTGCCCGGCCAGCATCGGCAGCGACAGCTGCAAGGTGGTGCCGGCACCGACCCGGCTGGCGAGGCGCAGCACGCCGCCCGCTTCCTGCAGGCGTTCTTCCATGCCGGCCAGTCCACAGCCGGTGCGCGCCGTCACGTCGCGCATGCCGATGCCATTGTCGGCGATATACAGTTGCAGCAAGCTGCCCTGGCATTGCAGGCGCACCTGCACCTGCGTGGCCTGCGCATGGCGCGCGATATTGGCCAGCGCTTCCTGCAGTGCGCGGTACAGCACGGTTTCATGCAAGCCCAGGCTGGCCTGGTGTGCATCGGCCAGCACGAAGGCGTGTTTGACGGGAATGCCGGTGGCGCGCGTGAACTCCGCCAGCAGTTGACGCAGGGCGGCTTGCGGACCCTGCTCCAGCGCGGGCGGGCGCAGGCCGGCGATCACGCAGCGCAAGGCCGCAATGCTCTTGTCGATATTGCCGGCCATGAACTGCATGGTCTGGGTCAGGCGGGTTGCGGGGCCGTCGGCATGGGCCTGCAAGCTGGCGACATCCATTTTGAGCGTCAGCAGATACTGGCCCAGGTCATCGTGCAAGTCGCGCGCCAGGCGGCGGCGCTCCCGGGCCTGGATGTGTTGCCGGTCAGCGGCCATCTGGTCAAGCTGGCGACGGGCCAGATGCAGCGCGTGTTCCGCTCGCTGCAGCGTTACCTGGTCGTCCTGCATTTGCGCGTACAGCTCACGCAGGCGCCACAGCAGCAGCAGGGCGATCACGCCCAGCAGCACGGCGCACGCGCTGAGCAGGTTGACAAGGTGGTTCGCGGACTCGCTGGCGGCAGGCATGCAGTTCCCCGGGCGCAAGGTGTTTTCCATTCGGCAATATCATTAATTAAAAATACAGTTGCGGGAAGCGGCCCGGTTTGCGCCGGCGCAAACCGGGCGCAAAATGCTGCACTGCAGGTGGCGAGTGTTGTTTCCGTGCCCAGGCCATGGCCGGCACGGCGTTTGCACGGGAAGCGCCGCGCCAGCTTATAATAGAGGGTTGTCAATCGGCTTTTGCGGCCCAGGCCAGGTTTGCCCGCCCATGCGCGAGGGCGCCGGCCCGCTCTTAGGAAATACAGTGACTTATAGCATCAAAGAGATTTTTTACACCCTGCAGGGCGAAGGTGCGCATGCGGGCCGTCCCGCCGTGTTCTGCCGCTTTTCGGGCTGCAACCTGTGGACCGGCCGCGAAAGCGACCGCGCCAGCGCCGTGTGCCAGTTCTGCGACACGGATTTCGTCGGCACCGACGGTGAACTGGGCGGCAAGTTCAAGACGCCGCAGGAACTGGCCGCGCTGATCGACAGCCTGTGGCCCACCAGCTACACGGCCAGCAAATACGTGGTGTTTACGGGCGGCGAGCCGCTGCTGCAACTCGATACCGCGTTGATCGCCGCCATGCACGCGGTCGGCTTTACCATCGCCATCGAAACCAATGGCACCTTGCCGGTGCCCGATGGCGTGGACTGGATCTGCGTCAGCCCGAAGATGGGTTCCACCTTGGTGGTGCACAAGGGCAATGAGATCAAGGTGGTGATCCCGCAATTCCAGCAAGACCTGGCCGCTTACGAACAGCTGGACTTCGAGAATTTCTATGTGCAAGCCATGGATGGCCTGCTGGCCGCGCAAAACATGAAGCTGGCCATCGAGACCTGCAAAAGCAATCCGAAATGGAAGCTGAGCCTGCAAACCCATAAACTCCTGCAAATACCTTAATAAAAACACTATGCTGACTATCACACGCAAGCTCGAATTCGACGCGGGCCACCGCATTCCCGACCATAAAAGCCAGTGCCGCAACCTGCACGGCCACCGCTATACGGTGGAAATCACCCTGGTCGGCAAGGTCATCGAAGCCGAAGGCAATTCCGACAACGGCATGATCATGGACTTTTCCGACGTCAAGACGCTGGCCAAGCAACACCTGGTCGATGTCTGGGACCATGCCTTCCTGGTCTATGAAAAAGACACGGCCGTGCGCGACTTCCTGGCCAGCCTGCCCGACCATAAAACCGTCGTCATCGACCGCATTCCCACGGTGGAAAACCTGGCCCGCATCGCTTTCGAGATCCTGAAGGCGGCGTTTACCGACCATTTCGGCACCGGCTTGCACCTGCACAAACTGGTGCTGCATGAAACCCCGAATTGCTGGGCTGAAGTCACCGATGACTGACACGCCGGTGCACGACACTGACGCACGATACATGCAGCTGGCGCTGGACCAGGCGCAGCATGCCTGGGACCTGGGCGAGGTGCCGGTCGGCGCCGTCGTCGTCAAGGATGGCGAGGTGATCGCGGTGGGCTACAACCAGCCCATCGGCCGGCATGACCCGACCGCGCACGCCGAAATCATGGCCCTGCGCGCGGCGGCCGACAAGCTGGGCAACTACCGGCTGCCCGGCTGCGAACTGTACGTGACGCTGGAACCGTGCGTGATGTGTTCCGGCGCCATGCTGCATGCGCGCCTGTCGCGCGTGGTGTTTGGCGCCTCTGATCCAAAAACGGGCGCCTGCGGCTCGGTGCTGAACCTGTTCGAACAGCCGGCGCTGAACCACCAGACGGCGCTGGCCGGCGGCGTGATGGCGGCGGAATGCGGCGACTTCCTGCGCGCCTTTTTTGTCGAGCGCCGCCGGGCCCAGGCCGAGGCGCGCAAGCTGGCCGCTGCAAAAGCGGAATAAGCCACGGCAGGGTGACATGTGGTCACTCTGCAATTAATATTCTTTGATAACTGTTGCGAAATAACATCTACATGGCCAATATGGTCATTCTCAAATGAGAATGATTCGTGTTACAGTATCACTTCCCCTTCGCCAGCGAATTGCCCACACAGCCATGATGCAACGTGGTCCAGAGCCAGCCCTCACTCTGACACCGGACCATCATGACCATCGTGCCACTGCAGCGTAGCGCTGCGCCTGTCGTACCCCAAGCCTTCCTTGCCGCCCGTCGTCCCAACCTGGTGCTGCGCGCCGCCTTGCTGAGCCTGTTTGCCGCGCCGCTGCTACCGGCGCAGGCCCAAACCGCCGCGCCGGTTGCCGTGAATGCCGGCACGGCCGCGCAGGAACCATCGAAACTGCCGACCTTTCCCGAAATCGTCGTCAACTCGCGCCAGGAATACGAGCGCCGCGCCGGCAGCAAGACCGTGATCCGCAGCGAAGACCTGGAACGCCAGAACGTGACGGAAATGGGCGGCATCGTGCGCTACCAGCCGTTGATCAGCGCGCCGGTGGCCAACTCGGGCGGCGGCAATGTGTGGGATGGCGCCGGCAATACGGGCTACAACATCCGCGGCCTGGAAGGCAACCGCGTCAGCCTGGACGTCGACGGCATTGCGCTGCCCGATGCGGCGCCGAAACCGGACGGCTCGACCCTGAACGCCTTTGGCACCGGCCGCGATTATTTTGATCCTGAAACTTTCCGCGAAGTGCGCATCGATTCGGGCACCACCGCCGTCAGCGGCGCCAGTCCTGGTTTGGGTGGCGGCGTCAGCTTTATTACCAAGTCGCCGGAAGACTACCTGGGCGAAGGGCAGGACACGTATATCGGCTACAAATTCGGCCGCACCACCGCCAACCGCAGCAATGCCCATACCATAACCGGCGCGGCCAAGATCGGCGCGGCCCTGCAGGGCCTGGCGGTATATGTGCGCCGCGATGGCGACGCCACCGACAGCGCCGGCAGCACGCCGGTCAATCCGGACGACTGGCACTCGAACGCCTTGCTGTCCAAGCTGGTGTGGGCCTTGCCGGGCGAACAGAAGCTGGACCTGACGATCGACATGTTCGAGCGCAAGAACAAGCGCGACGTCAACAACAAGATCACGGCCGCCAGCTATCCGGACGGCATCTTCCAGGATTCGACCACGCGCCGCACCCGGGTCAGCCTCGGCCACGACGTGGTGCTCAAGGACCTGGCCCTGTTCGACCGCCTGACCTCGAAGGTCTATGTGCAGAATTCGAAGATCGAGGACCACACCGACGCGCGCTATATCTCGCAACGGGTGCTGTACCAGCGCGCCATCGACACCAGCTTCAAGAATGACACTATCGGCCTGACCAGCGAAGCGTTCAAGCAGGTCAATGAGGCCAATGCCCTGGTCTACGGCCTGCAGATCGAACAGAAC
The DNA here is from genome assembly GCF_030944405.1 of Janthinobacterium sp. J1-1. NCBI lineage: Bacteria > Pseudomonadati > Pseudomonadota > Betaproteobacteria > Burkholderiales > Oxalobacteraceae > Janthinobacterium > Janthinobacterium sp. J1-1. The sequence continues at coordinate 4,708,334 of NZ_CP132339.1, read as the reverse complement.
AAGGCGCGCCGCCCATGGCTGGAAGACCGTACCGTGGTGGCCACCGGCGTGCACCAGATCACGCGCAAGAACCGTATGGCCGACATGGACAGCAGCAAGCTGGCGCTGTATGCGCGCGACGACTACACCTTCAGCCTGGGTGGCAAGAAGGCCGTGCTGACGCCGGGGCTGCGCGTCGAACGCCGCACGCTGGACCCGAAGAACCTGCAGAACTATGTGATCGCCGTGCCGGCCGCGGCGAAGGAAATCCGCAAGGAAAGCGATACCACCGTCACCCCGAGCCTGGCCCTGTCGGTGGAAGTGCTGCCGCAGATCGACGCCTATGCCACGTTCAGCCGCGGCACGCGCTTGCCGACGGCGGCCGAGCGTACCGGCACCTATGATTCGTTCAGCTACACGGGCACCGGCACCGGTTACGCCGTGCTGGGCAACCCGAACTTGCGCAAGGAAACCAGCAACGCCTATGAACTGGGCGTCAAGGGCGATGTCGTGAAAGGCCTGGCGCTGCACGCTTCCGTCTACCGTACCGACTACAAGGACATGGTCGAATACGTGGGGCAGGACCCGGATCCGGTCAATTACCCCACCATCGTGCAAGGCCTGTTCCGTCCTGAAAATGTCGGCAACGCCCGCACCTGGGGCGGCGAGCTGGCGCTGCGCGCGCAACTGGGCGCGTTTGCGCCAGGCTTGCAAGGCTATCGGCTTGAGCTGGCCACCGGCGTGGCCAAGGGCCGCGCCACCAATAGCCAGACCGGTTTGCGCGACGGCCTGGCGTCGGTGGCGCCGGCCAAGACTGCCTTGACTTTCGGCTACGACCACGCGAACCAGCTGTTCGGCCTGGCGCTGACGGCCGTGCATGCGGACAGCAAGCAGGCGCCCAATGACGTGATTTCGGGCGTGACGACGGCCCGCTACAAGGTGCCGGCATATACCATCTTCGACCTGTCGACCTACTGGAACGTGCACAAGAACGCCAAGATCATCGTTGGCGTGTACAACCTGACGGACCGCAAATACTGGGACTACGCCGCTTCGCGCACCTTGGCGGCCGGCACGTCGGCGGCCAACCTCAGCGAAATCCAGCGCTATGCCAAGCCGGGCCGTAACGTTGCGGCCAGCCTGAGCGTCAATTACTAAGCAGTTTTTCACCAAGAGCGGCGCTATCCGTGCCGCTCTTTTCTTGTTCAACAACATGGACTATTCATGACCTTATCCAAACTCGTTCTTTCCCTGCTAGGCAGCCTGCTGATCGCAAACGTTTCCTCAGCACAGGCCCCAGCCAACCTGGCGGAACGCTGGTCCACCTTGCGCACCGAACAGCCCAAGCTGCAGATCCGCGATGCGGCGCGCGCCCTGGGCGCCTCGGAAGCGCAGCTGCTGGCGACCAATCTCGGCCAGGGCGTCACGCGCCTGCAGGCCGATGGCAACCAGCCGCGCGAAATCATGCGCGCCGCGCTGGACCTGGGCCTGGTGCAAGCCATCACGCGCAATGAAAACGGTGTGATCGAAACCACCGGCGTTGCCAGCAAATTCAAGCAGGCCGGCGACAAGTCGGACCAGACCGATGCCAAGCAGGATCCCGAAAAAGAAGCGCGCGAGCGCAATATCGCCGGCGGCTACCTGGGCGGCGCGATCGACCTGCGCTTTCACTTTGAAAACTGGAAATACGCGTTTGCCGTGGCCCAGCCGGGCCGCGACGGCAAGCTGTCGCGCAGCCTGCAATTTTTTGACGCCCAGGGCGACTCGGTACACAAGGTCTATGTGCGCAGCGAGGCGGGCGTGGCCGTGTTCGACCAGCTGCTGGCCACATTCCGCGCGCCGCAGCAGGACAGCCAGCTGAACGTGCTGGCCGCCGTGGCCAGGCCGGCGGAAAAGCCCGACGCCGAGGTCGACCTGAAGGAATTCCAGCTGGCCTGGAAAGAGATGACGGACGTGCACCAGTTTGCGCAAATCCTGCGTGAATTCAAACTCACCCGCGAACAGGCGCTGCGTTTGGCGCCGGCCGGCATGGTCGAACGCGTGACGCCGGAAGCGCTGCGCACCTTGCTCGACAAGGCGGCGAAAGACAAGGTCGCCATCATGGTCTTCCTCGGCAACCAGGGCCTGACGCAGATCTACAGTGGCAAGATAGCAAAAACCATGGCCGCCGGCGGTTTTTATAATGTGCTCGATCCCGACTTCAACCTGCATATCCGCGACACGGCCCTGCGCAGCGGCTGGGTCGTCAAGCGCGGCGGCGTGACCTCGATCGAGTTTTTCGACAAGGAAGGCACGCAGGTGCTGACCTTCTTCGGCGTGCGCGAGCGCGGCAAGCCGCAGCCGCAAGCGTGGAACGACCTGGCCGATAGCCTGCCGCGCGTCAAGTAATGCCGTTCCAGCCGTAAAATGCTATGCTGATCCCACGGCCGCGGCGCTGGTGCTCGCGGCCGTTGAACGGAAAGGCAATCATGGCAACTACCCAGGCCAACGGCCTCGATATCGCTTACGAAAGCCATGGCGATCCGCAAGACCCCTGCGTGCTGCTCATCATGGGCCTGGGCATGCAGCTGGTCGCCTGGCCAGACGCCTTTGTCGACGGCATCGTCGAACAGGGCTTTCGCGTGATCCGCTTCGACAACCGCGACGTCGGGCTGTCGAGCAAGATGACGCATGCCGGCAAGCCCAGCCTGCCACTGGCCTATCTGAAAAGCAAACTGGGCTGGCCTCTGAAAAGTTCCTATACGCTCGACGACATGGCCAACGATGCGCTGGGCCTGCTGTCGGCCCTGGGTATCGCCCAGGCCCACCTGGTCGGCGTGTCGATGGGCGGCATGATCGCGCAAGTGATGGCGGCGCGCGCCCCCGAGCGCGTGCCGAGCCTGGTGTCCATCATGTCGAGCAGCAGCCGGCGCGGCTTGCCTGGCCCGACCAGGGTGGCGCGTAATGCCTTGATGAAACGTCCGAAGGCGGACGCCAGCCAGGCCGAACTGGTGGCGCATATGGCTGCCACCGTGCGCGCCCTGGGCAGCCCCGCTTATCCCGTTGCCGACAAGGTGCTGCACCAGCGTATCGCGCTGGCGCTGGCCCGCGCCAACTGTCCCGATGGCGTGCTGCGCCAGATGGTGGCCATCGGCGCCTCGGGCGACCGGGTGGCCCTGCTGCCCACCATTGCCTGCCCGACCCTGGTGATACACGGCGCGGCCGACCCCTTGATCCCGCTCGCCTGCGGCATCGATACGGCCTCGCTGATTCCGGGCGCGCGGCTGGAAGTGATCGAAGGCATGGGCCACGACCTGCCGCCACAGCTGATCGAACGCATCCTCGCCTTGATCGATGTGCATCTGCACGGTAAGATGGCGCCCCAGATGCGCTCGCAGCCAGCCTGAGCGGAACACTCCTCCACTGTCCGGAACCACTATATTGAGTACTCCTGAAATCGGCATCGCCATCGTGGCGCCCGGCGGTTACGCGCCCGACGAGGCGGCGCTGGCGCGCGGCATCGCCCGCCTGCAGGCGCAAGGCGCCACCGTCCACAATTACTACGATCCGGCGCACAAGTTCCAGCGCTTCGGCGGCACGGAAGCAGGGCGCCTGGCGCAACTCAATGCCGCCGCGCAGGACCCCGAAGTGCAGGTGGTGCTGGCCTTGCGCGGCAGCTACGGTATCAGCCGCATCCTGCCCGAGATCGATTTCCAGGCCATGGCCGACAGCGGCAAGCTGTTTGTCGGCTACAGCGATTTCACGGCCTTCCACATGGGCCTGATGGCCAGGACCGGCCGCGCCAGTTTTGCCGGCCCCATGATCTGCGATGATTTTGTGCGCGACGAGCCGGAACAATTTACCCTGGACCAGCTGTGGTCCTGCCTGGCAGGTCCCACGCATACCGTCACGGGCGTATCGAATGGCAATCCCCAGGTCGATGTGCGTGGCAAGCTGTGGGGCGGCAACCTGGCCATGCTGGTGCATCTGCTGGGCACGCCGTATTTCCCCCAGATCGACGGCGGCATCCTGTTCCTGGAAGATGTCAACGAGCACCCCTACCGGGTCGAGCGCATGCTGCTGCAACTGCTGCATGCGGGCGTGCTTGGCCGCCAGCAAGCCGTGCTGCTGGGCGACTTTTCAGGCTATAAACTGGGGCCGATGGAGAACGGCTACGATTTCGAGGCCATGCTGGCCTATGTGCGTGGACACCTGCCCGTGCCGGTGCTGACGGGCCTGGAATTCGGCCATATCCGCCGCCGCGTGACCTTGCCGTTCGGCGGCCACGCGCACTTGCGCTCGAATGACGCCGGTTTCACCCTGCGGGTAGAGGATTATCCGACCCTGGCGCGCGCCAGCCGATGAGCGTGCGGCCGGGCAGGCTGGCGCAACTCGATGTGCTGCGCGGCATCGCCGTGTTCGGCATCCTGCTGGTCAATATCTGGGGCTTTGCCTGGGGCACCTTGTCCTTGCGCTACGGTACCTTGCCCGCTTCCGCGCCTTGGCTGGACCAGGCCGCCATTTTCCTGGTGGCGGCCTTTGCCGATTTCAAGTTCTATCCCATCTTTGCCTTCCTGTTCGGCGCCGGCTTTGCGCTGCATACGCGCTCGCTCAGGCAGCAGCTGGGCAGCTGGCAGGCCGCACAAACGGCCTACCAGCGGCGGCTGCGCTGGCTGCTGCTGATCGGCCTGCTGCATGGTTTTTTGATCTGGAGCGGCGACGTGCTCAGCTCCTATGCGCTGGGCGGCATGCTGATCCTGTCGCTGGCGTCCGCCAGGCTGGGCCGCATCCGCAACCTGGCCTGGCTGCTGGCGGGCGGCTTCCTGCTGTTCATGGCCTTGCTGTATCCGGCCAGCCCGGGCATGACCGAGATTGATACCTCGCGCCAGTTGCAGGAGTTTGCCGGCCGCTATGCCATCTATACCGAGGGCGGCCTGCTGGCGGTGGCGGCCCTGCGCGTGCGCGACTATGCCATGCAGATGCTGTTCGTGATCGTGATGCTGCCGCATGTCATCGTGCTGTTCTCGCTGGGCATCTTGTCGGTGCGCCTGGGCTGGCTGACCGAGCCGCGGCGCCATCGCCATGTGTGGCGCCGCGTGCTCGCCGTTGGGCTGGGGCTGGGCTTGCCGTTCAACCTGCTGGCCGCCACGGTGCTGCTGCAGCAAACAATTGATCCATATCAAACAAACTACAACAGCACGCTGTTCGAGCTGCTGCTGTATGCAGGCGGGCCGCTGCTGGCGGCCGGCTATGTGGCGGCGCTGATGCTGGCCGGCCCCGCGCTGATGGCGGCACTGGCGCGCTGGCTGGCGCCGGTCGGGCGCATGGCGCTCAGCAATTACCTGGCGCAATCGCTGCTGGGCACTTTTCTGTTGCAAGGCTGGGGCCTGGCATGGGGCGCGCGCCTGCGCCCGATCGAGATGCTGGCCCTGGCGCTGGCCATCATGGTGGCGCAAATAGTTATCAGCCGCTGCTGGCTGGCGCGTTTCAGGCAGGGGCCGGTCGAGGCGCTGTGGCGGCGCCTGGCGCGCTAGAAATCAGTCCGCATTCCAGTCGAACGATGCCTGTCCCGGCGGTTGCGCCGGCGTCTTTCTGGCGCGGGCCGCCGGCACCAGCGGATTGTCGACCGCATGCCATGCGAACAGTTCGGCATCCAGCATGCAGGTGCGCGCCAGGTGCAGCGCTGCGTCCGGCGTCAGTGCGGGATCCAGCCAGCGGTGCGCGTCTTCGCGGCTGACGGCCACCGGCCGCCGGTCATGGATGTCGACCATGCCGCCCAGGCTGTCGGCCGTGACCAGTACGAAACCTGATTCCTCGCGGTGGTGCTTGAACGGGCCAAAGTGCGCCAGCACCAGCAAAAACAGCGGTGCACGGTCCTGGCGGTGGATATGCCAGGGCTGTTTCGCGCCCTTTTCACCGGTCCATTCATACCAGCCGTGCACGCAGACGATGCCGCGCCCGTTGCGCAGCAAGGGTTTCCAATAGCTGCCGGCCAGTTTTTCCAGGCGGGCGTTGATGGCGATCGGGATTTTCTTCCTGCCCGGCGCCGGTTCGGCGGCGGTGGCCCAGGCGGGGCGGTAGCCCCAGAACACATCATCGACACGGCGTACGCCGTTTTCGATATGCATCACCGGGCGGTAGGTGCCGGGCGACACATTCAGGTGCGGTTCGGCCTCGCTGTCGAAGACAGCGTCGGTCCAGCCGAAACTGGCGGCCTGCGTGCGCGCCGTGTCGTTCTGATCAAATCGTCCACACATGGCGAAATCATACCCGATCCGGGCGTCAACCGGGTTCGCATGCGCGGAATGTGGGCAAGCGTACAGACCATGATGCTGCGTTGCGGCACACTGGAGTCAAGTCAGGTGGCTGACGTTTTTTTAGCGGAGGAAATTATGATGTCGTTGGAAAATCCCACCATCCACAAAGGATTCACCATCAGTGCAACCGCTTCCCAGCGCCGTGACGGCCGCTGGGTAGGCTCGTTCATCAGCCAGAATCATGCCTGCGGCGCGTATGAGGACACCTGCGATTATGATGATTGCAGCAACGAAAAAGAGGCGCAGCAAGTGGCCTTGTCCATCGGCTGGCGCCTGGCCGACAGCGCACCGATGCGTTGATCCGGTTCAGCTCTGACGCTTGCGCCGCAAGGCGCACAGCAGGCAGACAAATGGCGCCAGCAGTGCCACCGGCAGCCTCACGGCCGGCTGCATGGCCAAGCCGGCGCCCACCACGTGCGGCAACAGCAGCAACAGCGGCACGCTGGGCAGGATGGCGGCGAGAAAAAACCAGTAGCCGGAATGGCCGTTCTTTTTGGCCAGCAAGGCGATCAGCGCGCAGGCGATCAGAAACACCAGCGGTACGTTCACATCTTCCATTCGTTCACTCAAGCAGCCATATCAACGCGGCATTATAACCGCTGCCGCCAGGCGATCAACCGGCGCGTATGGCGCGGATCTGCAGCGCCGTTTCCTCGATTTCACGGTAGGCTTCCTGCACATAGCCGGACACCGGATGAGCATCCATCCACGCAAAACATGCGGCCTGGTCATTCTTGATGGCAAACGGCAGATGGCGATCACGGATGGACTCGGCGGTTTCCCTGACCAGGGACGCAAACAGCAGTTCCAGCGTTTCCATGACAGTCTCCTCGCGGTGGTTCAACACAGAGTCATGAATCTAGCATGCGTGCAAGGGTGCCTGTGTGCGTTCGCGTACTTAACTGCTAGTCTTCGCGCGTATAGCGCCGCCTCTCGTAGCGCACGATGTCGAGCGCATATTCGGGATACGCCTGTTCGAACAGGAAATGGTCTTTTTCGTAGATGCAGAAGACGGCCAGCGGTTTGTCGTCTTGCGAGAAATAATTGTTATCGACACATACCACCGTCATGTCGGGACCACCGCATTTGACCCGGACGATATCGCCTTCATTGAACTGATTCATGGTTGCTGCTTTCAGGGCGCTATGGCAGGACAATACAACAAGGCTGCCGTCTGTTGCGGCAGTGTCTGCATCATAATCGATGGCGGTGGTGCTGAACAGGGAAAGCTGGCAAGGAAAACTGGCAGAGGCGCTCAGGCAGCCGGGTGGCCCAGGTGTTCGTACAGGATCAGGCAGCCGATCACGATCAGGATCAAACCACCCACCAGTTCGGCGCGCCGGCCGGCCACCGTGCCCAGCACGCGGCCCAGCATCACGCCGATGGTGACCATCACGAACGTGGAAAAGCCGATGGCGGCGGCCGTGACCAAAATATTAGCGCCCAGCAAAGCCAGGCCAGCGCCCACCACCATGGCGTCGATGCTGGTGGCAAAGCCGGTGACAGCCAGCACCCAGAAGGAATGGCTGCGTGCCGGTTCCTCTTCTTCTTCGGCATTGGACAAGGCATTGCGTATCATCAGCACGCCGATGATGCCCAGCAGGCTGAACGCCAGCCAGTGATCCCAGGCGGCCACGTAGGGCGCGGCCACGCGGCCCAGGGCCCAGCCGATCAGCGGCGTGATCGACTCGATCACGCCGAAGATCAGGCCGGTGCGCAGCGCCTCGCGCCATTGCGGCTTGTGCAGCGCGGCGCCCTTGCCGACGGCGGCGGCAAAGGCGTCGGTGGACATGGCGAGCGAGAGGGCGGCGGTGGCGGCAAAATTCATCGTTGGCTTTCAGTAATACCTGGCTGGGATGGACGGGCCAAAAACGGCCCGCCGCGATTTTACCCTACCCACAGCACTACTGCCGAGGCGGCCAGGCAATATACGCCAAACAAGTGCCAGCGGCCCTGTTCCAGCCAGCGCGACAGCCAGCGCAGCGCGAGCAGACCGGCCACGAAGGACAAACACATGCCCAGCAAGCTCGGCGCCAGCAGCTGCGCCAAGGGCGCGCCATGGCCCGCCGCGCCGGTGTTGACCGCGTGGTAAAAGCGCCAGCCTTCCTTGACCAGCACGGCCGGCGTCAGCACCACCGCCAGTGCGAAGCTGAATTCCTCGGCGCGCCGCTGCGGCACGCCGACGGCGATCGCCGTGGAAATGGTGGCGCCGGAGCGCGAAAAGCCGCGAAATGGCAGGCACAGGCCTTGTACCGCGCCGACCAGCATGGCGCGCGGCAAGGTCAACGCGCCATCGTGGCGCGCTTGCAGCCGCGACGACAGCATGATCAGCACGCCGGCGGCGGCCAGCGCGGCGGCCATCAGCCTGGCGTTGCCGAACAGGTGTTCGATCTCGAAGCCGGGCGTGCCGGCCATCACCACATGGGTGATCAGCTTCAGCAGGCCGTAGCCGACGATGCCCGTCATCAAGGTCGCCGCCGCCAGCAACAGCAGATTGCCGCGCAGGGCCGCGCCCGAGCTGAAATACGTCTTGCGCCACGAAGCCCAGAAATACACGATGACGGCGAACATGGTGCCGGTGTGCAGCATCACCAGCAGCATGGTCAGTTCGGGCGAGGTGGGATCGAGCCCCATCAGCTTTTCCGCCATGATGACGTGGGCGGAGCTCGATACGGGCAGCAGTTCGGCAAAGCCCTGGACGACGGAGAGGATAAACAGCTGCAATAAGGTCATGGAAATCCTTGCTGGGGGCGGGCCTGCATTTTACCGGCGCGCCCCTTCCCGTGACCTGCGGCGACGATTACAGTTTGTCCATCTTCGGCGCAAACACGGCGCGAAAGGCCTTCAGCGCGGCGGGGTGGTAAATCGTGCCGTGGCTTTCCTGCGGCATGCGTTCCACATGCCAGTCCAGCCCCTTGGGCGCGGACTGCTCCAGCACCGTGGCCAGGCGTTGCACTTCGCTGGCAATGCCCGCTTCGCTGCTGCTGGCGATATACAGACTGCGTTTGCTGCCGCCTTGCCTGCCCAGCAGCCCGGCTGCCTGGCTGGGCAAAAAGCCGCGGTTCCACCACAGGCTGGGGTCGAACGCCAGGTAATGGTCGAACAGCTGGGGTTCGAGCAGCAAGGTTTCCACCACAAACAGGCCCGCCAGCGATTCGCCGACGATGGCCGTTTCACCGGTGCCACGGTAGCGCTGGCGCACTTGCGGCATCAGCTCGTCGCGGATAAAGCTGCGGTAGGCCGCCGCGCCACCGACCACCGGCGCGATGGCGCGGTCCTTGGCATCCCCGGTGGGTCCGGTCAGGTCGCGCCGGCGCTGGGTGTTTGCTATGCCGACCAGCCGGAACGGACGCATGGTGCCGTTCGCCACCGACACCTGCAGCAGGCCGGCGATGTGCAGGAAGTCCTCCGCGATGCCGCCGTCGGGCATGTACAGCACCGGCAACGGCGCGTCCGGCGGGGTATCCCAGGCGCGCGCCGTGTATACATTGATATGACGCGTTTCGCCCAGCACGGCCGAGGCGATGGCAAAGCTCTCGCCGATGACCAGCGGCGTGGCGGCGGACAGTGCCGGTTCAATGGCGGTGGCGGTGGCGGCCGGCGCCGTAATGCACAGCAGCGCGCTGAATAGCAGGTGGGAAGGATGGAATCGTGGCATGGGGTGGGTCTCGCTAGCGTGAGTGACAGAAAAAATGAACGGTTCAGCGTTGTTTCGCCGCCGCCTGGCGCAGCGCCTTCGCTTCCCGCTTGTTGGGAACATGCGGGCGCTTGGCCAGTTCGGCCTTCAGTGCGGCAATTGCCGCGCCAAACTCCTGCTGCGCCTGGGCCCCGGTGGCGCCGGCGTAATGCAGCAGGTTGGACTGCGCGGCGCGCAGCCTGCGCAGCCGGGCCAGCAATTGGCGCACGTGCAGCCCGGGCAGGTTCCCGGCCAGCATGTCGGCGGCCAGGGCGCCGGGTACATGGCCCGGTTCCAGCAGGCGTAACAGCGCCAGGCGCCGGTCGGCATCCTGGTCTGGCGGAATATCGAAAATTGTCATCTGAGTAATATTGCTGTTGGTGCTAGTCATCTGCCGCATTGTAGCCGCAAGCACCATTCCCGGTCGATTGCGCATGCAAACGTTTCTTTATGTACGGTAACAGACGGTAGCGTCTCAGCAACGCCGGTAGGCTGGTGCCATGTCCATGCCTCTTTCATTACACACCTTCCCGCAGTGCGCCGCATGGCGGCAAAGGACGTTCCATGCCATATAAAATTCTCCGCAACAGCGTGACGCTCGACCAGACCGACGGGGCAGTTACTTTCCACTTGGCCGCGTTTGGCGCAGACAAGATCTGCCGCGTGACCTCCACCGCGCTGCTCAGCCTGGGCGGCGGACAGGGCGACGCCTTGTCGGTCTTCGAAGCGCACAGCCTGCTGATCGCCCAACGGGCGTTTGCCTACCTGAGCCGCGACCTGATGGCCAGCAGCGTGGTGCTGCGCGCGCTCGATTTCTAACGCGGCCCGTCGCGGCCGTCCCGCGCCAGCCAGTCACGCGGCGACAGCTGCGTGGCGGCGCGGAAGGCGCGGGTAAAAGCGGGCTGGCTGCTGTAGCCGACTTCCACCGCGATATCCTGTACCAGCCTGCCTTGCCGCAGCTGTTCCTGGGCGCGCTCGATGCGCAGGCGGTTCAGGTACTGGGCCGGCGGACAGCCGACCATCTCATGAAACTGGCGCGCGAAGCGGCTGCGCGACATGCCGCACACGGCCGCCAGCTCGGCCACCGACCATTTGCCACCGGGATGCGCGCGCATGGCGTGCATGGCCTTGCCCAGGGCGGCATCAGACACGCCGGGCAGGGTGGTCGCCGAGATCAGCTTGTGCTGCAAGGCATGGCGCAGCAATTGCACCAGCAGTATTTCGCACAGGCGTTTCAACACCAGTTCATGGCCGGGGCCGGCCAGCTGGGCTTCCTCGAACAGCAAGGCCAGGGTGGCGGACAAGGCCGGCAGCTGCGCCAGGTCCAGGTGCAGGCAGTCCGGCAAGGCCCGCACCATGGCGTCGTCGCTGGCCAGGTGCACGCTGGCGCACAGCAATTCGGCGGTATCGCCGCCGGTCGACAGGCCATGCGCGTGCGGGCGCGGATACCATGCCACGGCCGGGCCTTCCAGTTGCAAGGGCGTGCCATCGTCGTGCGTCAAGGTCAGCGTACCCTGGCGCAGCAGGTGCAAATGGCCGCGCGTCGGTTGCACGGGGAAATGGTTGCTGCCACAAAAAGCGCCGCGAAAAAAAATATCGGCGGAAAAGCCCAGGCGCAACAGCAAGACGGAAAGAGTGTCCATGCGGAAAGAAAAAGACGGAAAGATATAAATTGTAGACTAACAGCAACTAATGATGTCATTTTTATCGCTATGATCGTCGCCAATATGGCTGTCTTGGACAGCATTCTTGTCGCGTAGCGTCGCATCAATGGAGAGTTACATGGTTCTGTCGAACTTGAAAATAGGCACGCGTCTTTACCTGGCGTTCGGCGCCGTCATCGCCTTGCTGGCGATCCTGATTACCATGGCCCAGAGCAATTTTGCCAGCCTGGGCGAAGCCAATCGCTGGAATGTGCATACTTATGAAGTGCTGGGCGAAGCGAGCGGCTTGCTCGAAGGCCTGGTCGATATCGAAACGGGCGAGCGGGGCTTTGCCTTGACGGGCAAGGATGCGTCGCTGGAGCCGCTGCTGTATGGCAAGCGCATTTTCAGCGAGCATCTGCAAAAGATCCGCGCGCTGACGTCGGACAATCCGGCCCAGCAAACCCGGCTGGCGACCCTGGAGGCGACCCAGCAGCGCTGGCTGGCGACGGCCGTCGAGCCCATCATCGCGCTGCGCCGCGCTGCCTTGGCCGACGGCAATATGGAAGCCGTTGTGGCGGCCGAGCAAGCGGGCAAAGGCAAGGCCGACATGGATGCCATGCGTGCTGTGCTCGTTGAAATCGGCCAGGCCGAACGCGGCTTGCTGGTGCAGCGCAGCGAGGAAGCCGCGGCCCTGAAAACGCGTACCAGCGTGGTCCTGCTCGGTGGCGGCGCGATTGCCGCGCTGCTGGCCTGCGTGCTGGCCTTCCTGTTGAATCGCAATATCACCTCGCCGCTGCGCGAGGCGGTGACCTTGGCCCAGCGCGTGGCCAAGGGTGACCTCAGCAGCCATATCGTCGTGCGTTCAAAAGACGAGACCGGTGAACTGATGGCCGCGCTGCGCGACATGAATGCGGCGCTGGTGACGATCGTCGGCGATGTGCGTGGCGGTACCGACACCATCGCCACGGCCTCGGCGCAGATCGCGGCCGGCAATATGGACCTGTCGTCGCGCACCGAGCAGCAAGCCAGCTCGCTGGAAGAGACGGCCTCGTCAATGGAAGAGCTGACTGCCGCCGTCAAGCAGAATGCCGATAATGCCCAGGCGGCCCGTACGCTGGCCGCATCCGCCTCGGCGGTGGCGGTGCAGGGTGGCGCGGTGGTGGCCGACGTGGTGCAGACCATGGGCTCGATCAATGCCTCGTCGCGCAAGATCGCCGACATTATCGGCGTCATCGACGGCATCGCTTTCCAGACCAATATCCTGGCCCTGAATGCGGCCGTGGAAGCGGCGCGTGCCGGCGAGCAGGGGCGCGGCTTTGCCGTGGTCGCCACCGAAGTGCGCAACCTGGCCCAGCGCAGCGCCAGCGCGGCCAAGGAAATCAAGGGCCTGATCGATGATTCGGTCGACAAGGTCGGCGCCGGCAACAAGCTGGTCGAGCAGGCCGGCGCCACCATGCAGCAGGTGGTCGACAGCGTGCAGCGCCTGTCCGGCATCATCGGCGAGATCACCGACGCCAGCGAAGAGCAGCGCGTCGGCATCGAGCAGGTCAATGAAGCGATTACCCAGATGGACCAGGTGACGCAGCAAAACGCGGCCCTGGTCGAAGAGGCCGCCGCTGCCGCCAACGCCATGCAGGAACAGGCCCAGCAGCTGTCGCAATCGGTGCAGGTATTCCGCTTGCAGGACGCCGGCGCGGCAGCGGCCAGGCCGGCCGCCATGCACGCTTCGCCGCCGCCACACCAGCCTCAGCGGCAGCAGACGCTGTTGATGCAGGGCTGATTCTCGCGGGGCGGCGGCGGTTACAGCTACAGGAAGGCAGCGTCAGCTCCTACAGTGCAAAGATGAAAGATTGTTAAAATATGCAGACGATCTTGATTTCTGGCACTTGTAGGAGCAAAAACTATGTATAATTCCCAAGAAGCAACCTCATCCTTTCAGTCACCACTCCTGGCTGGAAATCAATCTGCCGCCTCGAACCTGCTGGCATACGAGCGCTGACCCTCGCCGGAAAGCGCGTATTTATAGCAGGCTACAATGGCAAACCAACTCTTACCCTTGCGTGTCATGGTCGTCGACGACAATCGCGACGCGGCCGACCTGATCGCCGAATTCCTGCACATGTGCGGGCATGAAGCGCTGCCCATCTATGGCGGCGCCGAAGCGATCAAGGCCGCCGACGCCTTCCAGCCCGACGTCATGCTGCTCGACCTGGGCATGCCCGAAATCACCGGTTTTGACGTGGTATCCACCCTGCGCCGCACGCCGCGCTTCAAGCAGACGCGCATGATCGCGCTGACCGCCTGGGGCGATGCCCGCACGCGCGAGCGCACCCAGGTCATCGGTTTCGACCATCACCTGGTCAAGCCGGCCAGCCTGGACGATATCCTCAACGTCGTGTCGGCGCGCTAAGCGCGGCCAGACTCGCCAGCAATTCCTGGCGCCGGCCCTGTGCCTTGCGCGCCAGCGCCGCCAGTTTTTCCGACTTGCCCCAGATTGCCTGCAGCACATGGTCCACCTCGTGCGCTTCCAGGCCTTGCAGTTGCCGGTGCAGCAATTCCAGCAGTGCGTCATCGTCGAATGCCGGCGAGATCTTCAGTTTCACATTGTCGGTACAGTGGCGCAGGCAGGTGACCAGGGTGGCGATGGTGTCCGGGTTGACGCCATGGTGCGCGGCAAATGCGGCCGTGAAACTATCCTGCACGCTTTGATGCTCTTCATCGACGGCGGCCATATAGTGTTCCAGCAGTGCGAACCATTGTGGATCGGCTAGCGCCAGGCCGAAGGTGGCGTAGCTGCCCGGCATGCAATTCTTTTCATCCTCGGTATCGGCATAGAATTCATATTGCGCAATGGCCGCGCGCGCATAACGCGCCAGTCGCGGATGCAGTTCTGTATAAGCCAGCGCATTGGCGAAAAAGCGGTGGGTATCGGAGCGGGCCAGCCCTTTGATGGGCAGGTAATCGCGGACGCTTGATTTCAGCTTGATCTGGCAGCTTTTCGGAAAACCGTTTTCCAGCAGGCGGGTCACGAAATCGAGCGCCTGGGCATAGGCCGCGGCGCCTTCTTCCTTGATCTGGATATGGATAGTGGCGAAGACGTCATTCGCGGTGCAGCGCGCCTGCTCTGTCGCCAGGTCGATGGCGTCCTGCGCAAAGCTGCCGCTGCCCTCGGTCAGCATGCGGGCGGCGCGCTCGCTGCCCAGTTGCGTGGCCAGCTGGATGAACTGCAGGCCGGTCGGTTTGGCATAGCTGGGCTCGTGGCGCAGTATCATCACGGCGATATACAGCAGCAGGTCGATCTGGCCATCCGTGCCGCCGTCCTTGCCGCCGTCCTGGCCTCTGTTCTGCGCGCCGGGCTTGATGGTGTAGACATTGGCCCGGTATTCGGAACGCCGCACCTCGAAATGGCGCGGCAGGAAGCAATCCTCGGCCCAGCTGGTGCCGGCGCGGATAAGATTGCCGCGATGCTCGGCCAGCGCCGCCTGGCGGCCGGGCCGCAGCTGCTGCAGCTGCTCGAATTGCGCGATGGTCCAGGCCGCGTCCAGGGCAGGGAACAGGCGCGGATCGAGCAGGTGCCGGCTGAGGAAAAACGATTCCAGCGGCTTGCCGTCATAGCTGCCGGCGCGCAGCTTGCGGTCGATATACGCTTTGATGCGCGCCAGCAGTGCCTGCCGCTTGGCTTCGTCGAGCAATTCCAGCACCAGCCATTCGCGCTGGCCTTCGGTGGTGGGGAAGGTGGCGCGCAAGCGGAAATGGTAGTCCAGCAGGGCCGGGTCGGCGTTCGCCAGGGCGTTTCGGAATGCCTGCGCCAGTGCGGGCACGAGTTCGTCTTCCACTTGCGCCGGCGTCAGGAAAGGCGCTTGCATCGACGGCGATCCCTGGCCGAAACCCAGGTCCACGTCCAGGCTGCTGCGGCCCGGCTGGTAGTCGAGCAGCAGCTCATTGAAGACGCCGATCTGCAAGGTGGTGCGTCCCACCGTCTTGCCCGGTTCCCTGCGCGCCTGTTCATCGAACCATGCTTGCACGGTCTCCAATATTTCCTGCAGTGCCACGTCCTGACTCATCGCTGCCTTTCATTCTGTTGCCCGTAAGGCACATGATGCCTGAAACTGGCGTCAAAGCCTGTTCTGTTCGGCACGCTCGCGGCGCAGGAAAGGGCGATTTCCCGACACATCGTCAAGTAAATGCAGGTATGGCTGGACGGACATGGCGCGCACCGGTATTCTGCCCATCTGATACATATTTCTACATAGAAATACGATTATAAAAAGCACGGATAAAAGTACGAGAGGTTGCCCATGAGCGCAGAAAAGGATGTTGTGTACGGTACAGAAGATTTGTTGATGAGTTTGTGCAACTCGGTGGTTCGGGTGCTGAACGTCGCAACGCAAAGCAGGGTCAATTACTCCGGCATGGTGCAGCGCATCACCAAGACCGGCCTGAAGCCCGATATCGGTTGCTTCGTCATGTTCGACGGCGGTTTCACGGGCCTGGTGGTGCTCAATTTCGCGGCCGACACGGCGATGGAAATCTACGAGCGCTACATGCTGCACATGGGCATGCCAAAATCGGAACTGGCCGCGTTTTACACCTCCGATGAAGTGTCGAACATCATGGGCGAGCTGATGAACCAGATCGTCGGCGACTTCACGGGCAAGGTGCGGCGCGAACTGCAAACCAATATCACGCAGAGCCAGCCGAAAATGCTGGTGCTCAACAAGCAGGTCATGCTCAGCGTCGATACGCCGCTGGACCGTCCTGAAATGCGCCGTGTGACCTTCTACACGGAAAAGAACAATATTTTCTACCTGGAACTGGCGATCGACCGTACCGAGTTCATCAAGCTGCACGATTTCGATTCGCAGGAAGTCGACACCGACTCGCTGATGGACTCTGAATTCGCCAACAAGGCCAAGGATGAGGCCCCCGCACCGTCGCCCGCTGCCGCTGACGACGATAACGAGGACCTGCTCAAGTCCCTGGGCATGTAAGCCTGCCCACTGATGGCGGACTGCCGCTTACCTGGCCGCCATCGCCTGCGACAGCTCTATCGCACTGAGCTTCCAGCTCCACAAGCCATGGCGGCGCAAGACCAGGCCGCCGCCATCTTCCTGCCTGGCTGTGGGACGGATCACGAAACTGTCCCAGCCGGCATATGCGGCCGTGTAGCGGGCTTTGCTGTCCGTCTTCGGCCCAGGCGCCGCTTCGCCACTGCCGACCTTCTCATCGCCGCTGACCACGCTCTTGTTGACCAGCGCCACCACGCCCGCCGGCGAGACCATGGCGTCGACCATCTTGTTCGTCATGCTGCTGACCAAAGCCTGGCCCATGGCGGCAAACGGATTGTCCGCGCCTGCGGTGGTCCGGATGCCGTCGGCCATGGCGCCATTGATCTGCTCCTTGACGTTTTCGCGCAGGGCGGGGAAGTCGACATGTTCGGCCAGCGCGGCGGCGTCGCGTGCGGCCAGCGCCGTTTTCATCTGGTGCAGGGTGTAATACGGCGAGGCATAGGTCACGGCGCCCAAGGTGATGACGGCAATCGCCGCGGCAAGAATGAGTTTTTTCAAGGGATGTCTGTCCAGGTAGAAGGTTACGGCATCGCCAGTGTATCGAGCCGCCGCACGCCTGTCATGGCTTTTTGTTCACGGTCGCCCTGCGACCAGTATTCCAGGGTGTAATGGTCCTGGCCGTCGAGGATGAACAGCGCGTCCTTCTGCCGCCCGCTGCCGTCCTTGAAGTAGTACCTGAGCGCGGGCCTGCCTGCCACGCGCAGGGTGTACAGATCGGGAAACACCACGTCGCCGCTGCCCTTGCTGCCGGTAATCGGCATGGCCTGGATAAACAGATAGGCCTCGCCCGGACAGGTGGCCAGCAGGGTGGCGCCCGACAGCACCTTGGGCCGGGCCTGGTCGCGGGCAAAACCGGCAGGCTGTACCTTGCCGTCCGCCACGCAGCCGACGCTGGCGGCCATCGTTTCCAGCACGGCAGGATCGATGCTGGTGGCAAGCTGCATCTTGCCGGCTTGCGCCTGCCCCAGCGCCCAGCGGTGGCGCAGTGTTGTCAGCGGCACGTTGCCATCCCTGGCAAGCACGCCAGGCGCATCGGGATGCGAGGCCCTGGCGATGTTGTCTTCCTGCCGCACTCGCGCTTCTTGCGTGGCCCTGGCACGCGTTTCCTGGCTCTTTTTTTCGATTTCTTCCGGCGTGCCGACAAATACTGCGGCGGCGAGGGCCATCATTGATGCTGTCAGCACAAGATCTCCCTATAAGTAGTTGCAAATGCGTCCCATTCTCGCACATTATTGCTGTTCTGGTAACTACGACCCTGCCATGCCCTTTCATGTATCAGCTAAGTCCTTGTTTCCATGCGCCTTTGCAGTAGCTGCCAGTAGCTGCTGTATAATGGTGGAAAAGTATTCAACACCCCGTTTTCACTGGATAAAGACCCGATACCACATGCTCAGTACAGCTAACATCACGATGCAGTTTGGCGCCAAGCCATTGTTTGAGAATATTTCCGTCAAATTTGGCGACGGCAACCGCTATGGCCTGATCGGCGCCAACGGCTGCGGCAAGTCGACGTTCATGAAGATCCTGGGCGGCGACCTGGAACCGTCGGGCGGCAATGTCATGCTCGATACCAACGAGCGCCTCGGCAAATTGCGCCAGGACCAGTTCGCGTTCGAAGAGATGCGCGTGCTCGACGTGGTGATGATGGGCCACACGGAAATGTGGGCCGCGATGCAGGAACGCGACGCCATCTACGCCAACCTGGAAGCGACCGACGAAGACTACATGAAGGCGGCCGAGCTGGAAGGCAAGGTATCGGAATACGACGGCTACACGGCCGAATCGCGCGCCGGCGAACTGCTGCTGGGCGCCGGCGTCGCCATCGACCTGCACCAGGGTCCGATGAGCAATGTGTCGCCAGGCTGGAAGCTGCGCGTGCTGCTGGCGCAGGCGCTGTTCTCGAACCCGGACATCCTGCTGCTCGACGAGCCGACCAACAATCTGGACATCAACACGATCCGCTGGCTGGAAGATGTGCTCAACGAGCGCAACTCCACCATGATCATCATTTCCCACGATCGCCACTTCCTGAACCAGGTTTGCACCCACGTGGCCGACATGGATTACGGCACGCTGAAGATCTATCCGGGCAACTACGACGAATACATGTTCGCCTCGACCCAGGCGCGCAACCAGCAGCTGGCCAACAACGCGAAAGCGAAAGACAAGGTTGCCGAGCTGCAGGAATTCGTGCGCCGCTTCGCCGCCAACAAATCGAAGGCCCGCCAGGCGACTTCGCGCGCCAAGCAGATTGAAAAGATCAAGGTCGACGACATCAAGCCATCGTCGCGCGCCTATCCCTTCGTGCGTTTCGACGGCGAGAAGAAGCTGCACCGCCTGGCGGTGGAAGTGGAAAACATCTCGAAAGGTTTCGACCGCCAGCTGTTCAAGAATTTCAGTATCATGGTCGAAGCGGGCGAACGCATCGCCATCATCGGCGCCAACGGCGCCGGCAAGACCACCATGCTGCGCTGTATCGCGGGCGACCTGGCCGGCTTGCAGCCTGACCAGGGCCGCGTGAAGTGGGCCGAGAACGCCAACGTCGGCTACATGCCGCAAGACCCGACCGAGGACTTCGCCAAGGATACCAACCTGACCGACTGGATCGGCCAGTGGACCAAGGAGGGCGACGACGACCAGGCCGTGCGCTCCATCCTGGGCCGCTTGCTGTTCGGCGGCGACGACGTGAAAAAAGCCGTCAAGGTGCTGTCCGGTGGTGAAAAAGGCCGCATGATGTACGGCAAGCTGATGCTGGGCCGCCACAACGTGCTGCTGCTCGACGAGCCGACCAACCACATGGACATGGAATCGATCGAGTCGCTGAACATCGCGCTGGAAAAATACGCCGGCACCCTGATCTTCGTCTCGCACGACCGCGAATTCGTCTCCTCGCTGGCGAACCGCATCATCGAGATCAAGGAAGACGGCATTGTCGACTACAGCGGCAATTACGAGGAATACCTGAAGAGCCAGGGCATCGATTAAACACCTGACCAAACCTACTGCGCGTCGCGATTTGCGGCCTGCGATGCTCACCGTGCTATAGCACGGCTGCGCTTCTTAGCCGCAACTCACTGCCGCTCGCTACGGTTTTGTCAGGTGTTTGAAAAGCCGGTGGTGTGCCTTTTTCAAGCCGAACCGCCGTGTTGCGGTCATCTCATCCACTATCCCGTTTTTGTTTGACACAGCCATGCAAACTCTAGCCATCAAATCCGTCGAGTACGAACATCCGCAAGACGGCGCCAGCTGTACCGCCCACGCCTGGGCGCGTACGCCAGCCACGCCTTCCCCCTCCGAAAAAACCGAACTGATCGCGCGCATCAAGCGCCTGCTGGTCGAGCGCGAAGCCGTGCTGGTCGCGCACTATTATGTCGACGCCGACCTGCAGGACCTGGCCGAAGCGACCGGCGGCTGCGTCTCCGATTCGCTGGAAATGGCGCGCTTCGGGCGCGACCATCCGGCCCAGACCCTGGTGGTGGCCGGCGTGCGCTTCATGGGCGAAACGGCGAAGATCCTCAGCCCGGAAAAAACCGTGCTGATGCCCGACCTGGACGCCACCTGCTCGCTCGACCTCGGTTGCCCGGTTGATGAATTCACCGCGTTTTGCGACCAGCATCCCGACCGCACGGTGGTGGTGTATGCCAACACCAGCGCGGCCGTGAAAGCGCGCGCCGACTGGATGGTGACGTCCTCTATCGGCCTCGACATCGTCGCCCACCTGCATGCGCAGGGCAAGAAAATCCTGTGGGCGCCCGACAAGCACCTGGGTTCATATATCCAGAAAGAAACCGGCGCCGACATGCTGCTGTGGCAGGGCTCCTGCCTGGTGCACGACGAATTCAAGGGCATCGAACTCGACTTGTTGAAGGAAGAGTATCCGCAGGCCAAGGTGCTGGTACATCCGGAGTCGCCGGCCAATGTGGTGGCGCTGGCCGACATGGTGGGCTCGACCTCGCAAATGATTGCCGCCGCGCAGACCATGGACAGCGACACCTTTATTGTCGCCACCGACAACGGGATTTTGCACAAGATGCGCGCCGCCGCGCCTGGCAAGCGCTTTATCGAAGCGCCCACGGCCGGCAACAGCGCCACCTGCAAGAGTTGCGCGCATTGCCCGTGGATGGCGATGAACGGCCTGCGCAACCTGGCCGAGACCTTGGAAAACATGCAGAACGAAATTCATGTCGACCCGGCAATAGGTCAATTGGCGGTGCGCTCGATCAAGCGCATGCTCGACTTTGCCGCCGCCAAAAAGGCCGGCGTCCAGCCAGGTTCCGACCTGGCCAAGGAAGCTCAACTGTTTCAAGGAATTGGTCCCGCATGAGTACTCTCGTCAATGTTTTTGCCCCGTTTGACGCCGCCCTGGCGCGCGCCTTTGAAGCCAATTTGCTGGCCGCCTTGCTGGAAGACGTGGGCCAGTGCGACCTGACGGGTGAACTGGTGCCGCCCGACGAGATCGTCACGGCACGCGTGATCGTGCGCGAAGCGGCCGTGCTGTGCGGTGCACCATGGTTCGAAGGCGTCATGAACAGCCTCGACCGCGGCATCCGGATCGACTGGCATTACGCCGAAGGCGACCTGATGGCGGCCGACAGCGTGGTCTGCACCATCGAGGCGCCGGCGCGCGCCCTGCTGACGGCCGAACGCAGCGCGCTGAACTTCCTGCAACTGCTGTCGGCCGTGGCGACGGTCACGCGCCAGTACGTGGACGTGATCGCCGGCACTAAAGCCGCCATCCTGGACACGCGCAAGACCTTGCCGGGCCTGCGCCTGGCGCAAAAATACGCGGTGCGCGTGGGTGGCGGCCAGAACCAGCGTCTGGCCCTGTACGACGGCATCCTGATCAAGGAAAACCATATCGCGGCCGCCGGCGGCATACGCCAGGCGCTGGACAATGCGCGCACGCTGGACGCCGGCGTGCCGGTACAGATCGAAGTCGAAACCCTGGCCCAGTTGCAGGAAGCGCTGGACGCCGGCGCCGTGTCGGTACTGCTGGATAACTTCAGCAACGACATGATGCGCGAGGCGGTGGCCGTCACCAACGGCCGCGCGCTGCTCGAAGCGTCGGGCGGCATCAACTTCGACACCGTGCGCGCGATCGCCGAAACCGGCGTGGACCGCATTTCGATCGGCAGCCTGACCAAGGATGTACGGGCCACCGATTACTCCTTGCGCATCGTCGGCTGATGAACGGGGCAGGGCAGCGCCGCTGGCGCCGGCTCCTGCTCGGACTGGCCCTGTGGCCGGTCCTGTTCGCGCCAATGCAGGCGCAAGCACGTGAACTGCTGGCCGTGGGCGCGCAGTTCGAACGCGTGTTCGAATACCAGAGCAGTGGCGAATACCAGGGGCTGGGCGCCGAACTGGTGCGCATCCTGGCGGCGCGCACCGGCAATACGGTGCGCTTTCGCATGGTGCCGTGGGCGCGTGCGCAAGCCATGCTGGCCCAGGGCCAGGCCGACATCCTGATCGGTCCCTACAAGGCGCCCGAGCGGTTTTCCAGCATGGCCTTTTCCGAGAAGCCCTTTTACCAGGACCAGATCGTCTTTTATACGCGCCAGGACGCCGGCTTCAGCTGGGACGGCAACT
Source organism: Janthinobacterium sp. J1-1 (assembly GCF_030944405.1). Classification (NCBI taxonomy): domain Bacteria; kingdom Pseudomonadati; phylum Pseudomonadota; class Betaproteobacteria; order Burkholderiales; family Oxalobacteraceae; genus Janthinobacterium; species Janthinobacterium sp. J1-1. The sequence continues at coordinate 4,686,082 of NZ_CP132339.1, read as the reverse complement.
ATGCGACCTTGAAAAACCGCCGCCTCGTGATGCTCAATGGATGGGCCTATGGCTTTGAGCTGGAACGGGCGCGGCCCGGCTTGCAGGTCAGCGTCGCCAATAACGTGGAAAATGGCTTGAAGATGCTGGTGCACAACCACGTCGACCTGTTTGTCACCAACCGGCGCAACACCGAACCCGTGGTGACCCGCCTGAGCATGGAGCGGCAGGTCAGGATACTGCCGCGCGTGCTGGAAACGCAGAACGGCTACTTTGCCTTTCCCCGCTCGCCCGAATTCGACCGCCTGCGCCTGCAGTTCGACCAGGAATTCAATGTCCTGATCGACAGCGGTGAACTGAAGCGCCTCGGCAGGCGCTTCGACGTCACCGTCCCCTGACGCTTTTCAAGAGCGCCGCCCGAGCCGATTTCGCGTGTTCGTTTGCGCTGCCTCACAAGTGGCCATGAACAGTCGCAGCATAGTCATGGGCACGACGAAAGGGGACACCATGAACACGCGTCACATCAGACAGCTTATCTGCGCCAGTCTCGCGGCAATATCAGCCGTGACCCTGTTTTCCTGCGGCGGCCGCCATCATCACCAGCCGCCCGTCATCCCTGCTTATGCCAGCACCAGCCTGGTCTCCGATGCGGCCGCCATTCCTGCCGCGCATACCGACCCGAATCTGCTCAATGCCTGGGGACTGGCCTTCAATCCCAGGGGCTTCGTGTGGGTGGCGGCCAACCATGCGGCAAAATCCACCCTGTATGACGGCAACGGCGTGCCGCAATCACTGGTGGTCGCCACGCCAGACGGGCCGACCGGCATCGTGTTCAACGGCACGCAGGATTTCAAGATCAGCCAGAATGGGATCACTGCGGCCAGTCCCTTTATCTTTGCCGGTGAAAACGGCGCCATTTCAGCCTGGTCGCCCTCGGTCAGTCCGGTGACCGCGCTGGTGGCGTACGATGGCAGCGCCGGCGGCAGTGTCTACAAGGGCCTGACGATCGGCAGCTACGCGGGCGCCAACTATCTGTACGCGGCCGATTTCCACAATAGCCGCGTCGACGTTTTCAACGCCACGTTTGCCAAGGTTACCCTGGCGGGCTCGTTCAGCGACCCCGGCATGCCGGCCGGCTATGCGCCGTTCGGCATCCAGGCCATCGGCGAGCGCCTGTATGTGTCGTATGCCCGGCGGGAGGCTTCCGGCGACGACGAAGAGGCGGGTGCCGGAAAAGGCTACATCAATGTATATGATCTCGGCGGCACGCTCGTCAGGCGGCTGGTCAGCGGCGGCGCGCTGAATGCGCCATGGGGCATGGCGCGGGCGCCGGCCGGCTTCGGCGATGCCAGCGGCAAACTGCTGGTCGCCAACTTTGGCGATGGCAAGATCAATGTCTATGATCCCGCCACCGGCGCCACGGTCGGCACGTTGGGCCAGGCGGACGGCACGGTGCTGGTGGTCGATGGCTTGTGGGGAATCGCCTTCGGTAACGGCCTGAACAGCCAGCCGCTCACCACGCTGTTCTATACGGCGGGACCCGGCGATGAAGCGCATGGGCAGTACGGACGCATCGACCTGAAATAAAGCGTTCTGCCCACGCGGCCACCGCGGCTGCGTGGGCAGGCAGGTTTTTTACAGCTGCTTCGCTTCAAACGTGTTGCACTGTGAAATCCGGCCCGACTCGATGCCTTTGGTAAACCAGCGCACGCGCTGTTCCGAGGTGCCGTGGGTAAACGAGTCCGGCACCACATGGCCTTGCGCCTGGCGTTGCAGCGCGTCGTCGCCGATCGCCGTGGCCGCCTTCAGGGCCGCTTCCACGTCGCCCTGTTCCAGGATCTTGCGCTCGGCATTCGCATGATAGGCCCATACGCCGGCAAAGCAGTCGGCCTGCAGTTCCAGGCGCACCGACATGGCGTTGGCCTGGCGCTCGGTGGCGGTGCGGCGCGCATTGTCGACTTTTTCCGACAGGCCCAGCAGGTTCTGCACGTGGTGGCCCACCTCATGCGCGATCACATACGCCTGGGCAAATTCGCCGGACACCTTGAAGCGCTGCTGCATCAGCTGGAAGAAGTCCAGGTCCAGATAAACCTTCTGGTCGCCGGGGCAATAGAAGGGGCCGGTAGCGCTCTGGCCGGTACCGCAGGCGGTCGGCGTGCTGCCTGAAAACAGCACCAGCTTGGGCCGCACATAGCTGCCGCCTTCGGCCTTGAACAGGGTGGTCCAGGTGTCTTCCGTATCGGCCAGCACGGTTTTCACGAAACGCGCCATCTCGTCGTCCACCGGCGGCTGTTGTGCCGGCGCCTGGCTTTGCTGGGTAGTGACCTGGCCGCCGCCGCCACTGAGCATGCTGAGGATGGTCATCGGATTGACGCCCAGTACCCAGCCGCCGACCAGCGCGATGACGATGGTGCCGATGCCGATCGAGCGCCCGCCGAAACCAAAGCCGCCGCCACCGCCACCACCCCCTTCGCCACGGCGATCCTCCACATTGTCGCTTTCGCGGTTGCCTTCCCATTTCATGATGTTTGCTCCTGTTACCCTGGTATTTGTTGATGCCGCGCAAAATACGCCGGCATGTTTTGTGATTTCAAGTTGACATTATCCCAGCAAATCCCCGTCGGCAGTGTTCCGCTCAAGCGAGGGCTTTATGCAGATACGGCGCCGTGCGGCTACCCCTGGTGTTCGCCACCGCCGCTGGCGGCCCGCTGGCCACCACCAGGCCGCCGTTTTCGCCGGCGCCCGGGCCGATATCGATCACCCAGTCGCTGGCCGCCAGCATCCGCATATCGTGTTCGACGGCAATCACCGTATTGCCGGCCGCCACCAGGGTGTCGAGCTGGGCCACCAGGCGATCGATATCCGCCGGGTGCAGGCCGGTGGTCGGCTCGTCCAGAATATAGAGCGTGTCGCCGCGCTGCGCGCGCTGCAGCTCGGTTGCCAGTTTCACCCGCTGCGCTTCGCCACCCGACAATTCCGTGGCCGACTGGCCCAGCCGCAAATAGCCGAGTCCCACCTCCTGCAACACGGACAAAGGCCGCTCCAAGGCCGCTTCGCCCTGGAAAAACGCCAGCGCATCGTCGACCGTCAACCGCAGCACCTGGGCGATATTCTGCTCCCGGTACGCGACTTGCAATGTCTCCGCGTTGTAGCGCGCGCCATGGCAGACGGGGCAGGGTGCATATACGCTGGGCAGGAACAGCAGCTCAACCATCACCTGCCCTTCGCCTTCGCAGGTGGCACAGCGGCCCTTGCTGACGTTAAACGAAAAACGGCCCGCGTCGAAATGCCGTTTCTTTGCCGCCGGCGTGGCCGCAAACAGCTTGCGTACATGGTCGAACAACCCGGTGTACGTGGCCAGGTTCGAGCGGGGCGTGCGGCCGATCGGTTTCTGGTCGACCGTCACCAGCCGGCGCACATGTTCCAGGCCAGCCGTGATGCGCCCGCCGGTGGGCATGCTGGCCGGTGCCAGTGGCGAGTCGTCGTCTGTTTCCGCCACCACCGCCTGGCCCAGCTGGCTCGATACCAGTTCCACCAGCGCCTGGCTGACCAGGGTTGATTTCCCCGAACCGGAAACGCCCGACACGCTGCACAGCACGCCCAGCGGAAACTGCGCATCGAGGCTGTGCAGGTTGTTGCGCGTCACGCCTTCCACGCCGAGCCAGGCGGCGGGCGTGCGCGGGGTGCGCTGCTGCGGCTTGCCTTCCTCAAACAGATAGCGCCGCGTCTGCGATTGCTTGACGTCACGCAAGCCTGCCGGCGGACCGCTGTAGAGGATCTGGCCGCCGTGCTCGCCCGCCTGCGGCCCCACGTCGACCAGCCAGTCGGCCTGCCTGACCACGTCCAGGTCATGCTCGACCACGAACAGGGAATTGCCCGAGGCCTTCAGGCGCGCCAGCGCGCGCAGCAGCGCTTCGGTATCGGCCGGGTGCAGGCCCGCCGACGGTTCGTCCAGCACATACACCACGCCGAACAAGTTCGAGCGCACCTGGGTGGCCAGGCGCAGGCGCTGCAATTCGCCGGGCGACAGGGTGGGCGTGCCGCGGTCCAGGCTCAAATAACCGAGACCCAGGTCCAGCAGCACCTCCAGGCGGCCCGCCAGGTCCTGCGCGATGCGCTGGGTGACGATGGCTTTTTCGGGATGGGCGCGGCTGTCGCGTATCTTTGCCTTGCCCGTCACATAGGGCGCGAACAGCGCCGCCAGCTTGGCCAGGCTCAGGCGCGACATCTCGGCGATATCGAGGCCGGCAAACTGTACCGACAGCGATTCCCGGCGCAGGCGCTTGCCGTCGCACACGGGGCAGTCGGCGCCCAGCATGAACTGCGCCACGCGCTTTTTCATCTGCGCGCTGGGGCTGTTGGCAAAGGTCTGCAGCACGTATTTGCGCACGCCCGTAAAGGTGCCCATGTAGCTGGGCGGCATCTTGGCCTTCAGGGCGGCCCTGGTTTCCTTCGGCGTCAAGCCCGCATAGACGGGTACTTCCGGCTGCTCGTCGGTAAACAAGATCCAGTCGCGCAGCGTTTGCGGCAGTTCGCGCCACGGCGTATCGACGTCATGGCCCAGGGTGGTCAATATGTCGCGCAGGTTCTGGCCATGCCAGGCGGTGGGCCAGGCGGCGATCGCCCGTTCGCGGATGGTGAGGGTGTCGTCCGGCACCATCGACGCTTCGGTGACTTCATACACGCGGCCCAAGCCATGGCATTGCGGGCAGGCGCCCTCGGGGGTATTGGGCGAAAACGATTCCGCGTACAGCAGCGGCTGGTCCTTGGGATAATCGCCGGCGCGCGAATAGAGCATGCGCAGCAGGTTCGAGACGGTGGTGACGCTGCCCACCGACGAGCGCGTGGTGGGGGCGCCGCGCTGCTGCTGCAGGGCCACGGCCGGCGGCAGGCCGTCGATGCTGTCCACTTCCGGCACCGCCATCTGGTGAAACAGCCGGCGCGCGTACGGCGAAACGGACTCCAGGTAGCGCCGCTGCGCTTCGGCATACAGCGTGCCGAACGCCAGCGAGGACTTGCCGGAGCCGGACACGCCGGTAAACACCACCAGCGCATCGCGCGGGATATCGACGTCGACATTTTTCAGGTTGTGCTCGCGCGCGCCGCGTACGCTGACATGGCCGGGCAGGGGTGCGGATGGTGAAATCGATCGGGACATGAAGGCTGGCCTCGTCACTATAAAAGACCAGTCTGGCAGTGGAGAACGGGCTTGTCCGTTCCCCCACGCACATTATAGAGTGCCATTCTTTCAAAGGAGAGTCATGAACACACCTACCGACGTCGTGCAAGCCCAGCTCGACGCCTACAACGCCCACGATGTCGCCGCGCTGGTCGCCATCTATGCCGACAACGTCCAGCAGTTCCAGCATCCGGACGTCCTGCTGGCCGAAGGCAGCGCGCAGATCGCCGCACGCTTTACAGCCCGCTTTGCCGCCAGCCGCCCGCAGGCGCGCCTGTTGAACCGCATCGCCTGCGGCAAACTGGTGATCGACCATGAAGTCATCACCAGCGTCACCGACCAGGGCACGATGGAACAGGAACTGGTGGCGACATATGAGGTGGTCGATGGCCGCATCGCGCGAGCATGGTTCAGTTTTGCGTGATGGCCAATTTGTCGGCTGCGGCCGGTGGTGTTGTCGGATTACGGCGCTGCGCGCCTAATCCGACCTACGCGTCAAACGGTGTTTCGTAAGCCGACCGGTAAGGGCGTCGCAACTGTAGGTCGGGTTAGCGCAGCGTAACCCGACAACATTGTTGGCCAATAGAAAAAAGCGCTCCGTGGAGCGCTTTTACTAACGAGCAAAACACCAACAAACCGTAGCGAGCGGAAGGCAGAGGTGGTCGAGAAGCGCAACCGTACTTTAGTACGGTGAGCATCGCAGGCCAGCTATCCCGACGCGCAGTAGGTTTGGTTGCGTGTTTTTTATTGTACCTTGGCTTTTTTCATCAGTTCATCGCGGTAAGCGGCGAGTTTCTTCTGTTGCAGCGACTCGGCCACTTGGCCCTTGACTTCTTCCAGTGCCGGCAGCTTGGTCGGACGGGTTTCTTCCAGCTTGATCACGTGGAAGCCGAATTGCGATTGCACCGGCGTTTGCGTGACCTGGCCTGGTTTCAGGGCCACCATCGCATCGGCGAATGGCTTGACGTACGAGGTCGGGCTGGCCCAGTCCAGGTCGCCGCCATTGGCTGCGGAGCCGTCTTTCGAAACCTTGGCCAGTTCTTCGAACTTGGCGCCGCCCTTGAGCTTGGCGATAATGTCTTTCGCTTCGGCTTCGGTCGCTACCAGGATGTGGCGTGCATGGTATTCCTTGTCGCCGGCTTGCGCCTTGAACTTGTCGTACTCGGCCTTGATTTCAGCGTCCTTGACCGGGTTTTTCTTGACATAGTCGGCCAGCAGCGCATTGATGATGATGCTCTGGCGCGCGTTGTCGAGCTGGGCCTTGACTTCGGGACGGGTGCCATAGCCTTGCTTGTCGGCTTCCTGGATCAGCACTTCGCGGCCGATCAGGTCTTTCTTGATGGCTTCGCGCAGTTGCGGCGAATCCGCTTGCTTGCCTTGGGCGACGACTTGCTTGACGACCTGGTCGACGCGCGACGCCGGAATGGCCTTGCCATTGACGGTGGCGACGTTTTGCGCGAAAGCTGGCGCGGCGGTGACGGCGACCAAGGCAAGAATCAGGCGGGCTGGCTTCAAAATCATGTTTATTCCTATAAAAATACAATAACAATCGTTTATTCAAACGCAGAATACACGACCGGCGCCGAAAGGGGCGCCGGGGTGGTCAGTTCTTATTGAACTTTCGCTTTTTTGATCATGTCTTCCTGGTACGCCTGCAGTTTTTTCTGCTGCAGCGCTTCGGAGATCTGTGGCTTGACTTCTTCCAGCGTCGGCAGTTTTGCCGGGCGGGTGTCGTCCAGCTTGATCACGTGGAAACCGTTAGGCGTTTGCACCGGGGTTTCCGTGACCTGGCCTTTTTGCAGTTTCACGAAGGCGTCCGAGAACACTTTCGGGAAGGACGAAGGCGCTGCCCAGTCCAGGTCGCCGCCATTGTCGGCCGAGCCGGCATCTTTCGATTGCTTGGCCAGGTCTTCGAACTTGGCGCCGCCCTTGAGCTTGGCGATCACGTCTTTCGCTTCGGCTTCCGTGCCCACCAGGATGTGGCGTACATGGTATTCCTTGTCGCCGGTCTGGGCCACGAAACGATCGTATTCGGCCTTGATGTCGGCGTCGCTGACCGGATTCTTCTTCAGGTAGTCGCCGACCAGGGCATTGATGACGATGGCCTGGCGTGCGTTTTCAATCTGCAGTTTGACCGCTGCATCTTTACCGAAACCCTTGCTTTCCGCTTCCTGCATCAGCACTTCACGGCCGATCAGGTCTTTTTTGATCGCTTCGCGCAGTTGCGGCGAATCCGGCTGCTGGCCTTGGGCGACGACTTGCTTGACGACTGCATCAACGCGCGACGATGGGATAGCCTTGCCATTTACAACGGCAACATTTTGCGCAAAAACAGGTACAGCGGCTACGGCGAGTAGTGCGATCAGCAAGCGGGCTGGCTTAAAAGTCATTATTAAATCCTGTTAGGGAAAGTTTCGTAAAAAACGCATCAAAATTTTTGTGTTTATCGCGTTTGCTGCAGCGTGATGCCGGAATACCGGTCTACGCCAAAAACGCCTTCAATATCATGCTTCTGAAGGCGCCAATGCGACAATAGCCAATGCATGTATCTCATTATGCATCATATCGTGCACGGAATCATACACCAGACGATGGCGCATGACGAGCCTGAGCCCTTCAAATTTGCTGGAAATGATGCGCACATTGTAATGGCCTCCGCCCGAGGCGGCGCCGGCATGGCCGCGGTGGCTGGCCGAGTCGTCTTCCAGCACGCATTCCACAGGGGAAAGCGCCGCTTCCAGGCGCGCGCGGATGCGCTCCATGCGCGTCGCTGGCGAGGTGTTCAGTTCGGTACTCATGCGTCTTCCTTGATATGTTTGGACAGGAACAGGGTTTGCGCGACGATAAAGGCAAAGAAAATGCCGGTGGCGCCAAACGCCTTGAAGCTGACCCAGGCCGCCATGTCGCCCTTGTACAGCACGAAGGCGACGAACAGATTGAGTGCGCCGATGGCGCCAAAAAAGATGATCCAGGCCGCCAGCAGCTGGTTCCACACGGCGTCGGGCAGTTGCACCTGCGCTTCCATGGTCTTGCGGATCAGGTTTTTCTTGAAGCCCACATGGGCGATCAGGAGGGCCAGGCCGGACAGCCAGTAGATCAGGGTCGGCTTCCATTTCAGGAAGAAATCGTCATGCAGATAGATGCTGGCGCCGCCGAACACCACGAAGATGAACAGCGACAGCCACAGCATGCCGTCGACCTTGCGGCCGCGCAGCAGCAGGTAGCTGACCTGGCAGGCGGTGGCGATAATGCCGACCAGGGTCGCCAGTACCCATGGCGCCTGTTCGGGCTGGATCACGCCGCCGGAAACGATGCCGGACAAATACTGCTGCACGAAGTCGTGCGTCGCCGTTTCATACATGCCGCCGAGTTTGAAGGCGGCAAAGAAGGCGATCAGCGGGAAGAGGTCGAAGAGAAATTTCATGGCGAGACTTTACTATGGTCAACTAAAAAGCAGCTTAGGAATGGCTTAGGCCCGGCCATTCCCCGGCATCACGGCTGCGGATCGAAGCGCAGCGAGGCGGAATTGATGCAATAGCGCAGACCCGTCGGCGGCGGGCCGTCCGGGAACACATGGCCCAGGTGGGCGTCGCAGACGGCGCACACGATTTCGGTGCGCACCATGCCATGCGTGCGGTCGACGATCTCCGTCACGTTGGCCGGATCGAGCGCCTCGAAATAGCTGGGCCAGCCGCAGCCCGAATCGAACTTGGTATCGGAGGCGAACAGCGGCGTATTGCAGCAGATGCAGGTGTAGATGCCGTGCTCATGGTGGTCCCAGAACTTGCCCGTGAAAGCGCGTTCGGTGGCCGCATGGCGCGTCACCTGGTATTGCATGGTGTCGAGCATGGCGCGCCATTCGGCGTCGGTTTTTTGTACTTTATTGGTGGTCATGGTGACTCCTTAGGAAGAGCAGCTTACTTCAAGATGGCTGGCCCAGTCGGGCGGCAGGGCCGCATAGTGCTGGTGTTCGGGCTGTTCGTCAAATGGCTTTTGCAAAACCGCCAGCAATCGGGCCACTTCCGTGTAATCCTGCTGCTGCGCCTTGTCGATGGCGACTTGGGCCAGATAGTTGCGTAGCACGTATTTGGGGTTGACCTGGTCCATTGCAAGCTTGCGCGGCAAGTCGTCGCTCTGTTCCAGCACCAGGCGCGCGCGGTATTGCAGGGCCCAGTTATCGAACGCGGGGCGGTCGATAAACATGTCACGCAGCTCCGTGTCATTCTCGGGCGCGGCCACCTGCAGATTGCCCAGGGCGCGGAAGAAATTGGTGAAATCGACGTGATTGGCCTGCATCACGGCAAACATGGCGTCGAACAGCTGGCTGTCGTCGCCTTGTTCCGTGCGCAGGCCGAGTTTGGCGCGCAGCAATTCGTTCATCTTCGCCGCAAACGCCGGCTCGTAGCTGTCCAGCGCCGCTTGCGCCAGGCTTGTTTCACCGATCAAGGGCAGCAGCGCCTGGCCCAGCGCGTAGCAGTTCCAGTGGCCCACCTGCGGCTGGTTCGCATAGGAATAGCGGCCTTGGCTGTCGGTATGGTTGCAGATATGCTCGGCGTCGAACGCTTCCATGAAGCCGAACGGACCATAGTCCAAGGTCAGGCCCAGGATGGACATATTGTCGGTATTCATCACGCCATGCATGAAACCCACCGCCTGCCAGTGCGCGATCATCTGCGCGGTGCGCAAGCACACTTCGCGTAGCAGCGCCGCATACGGGTTGTCCCGGGTGCGCAGCTCGGGATAAAAACTGTCGATCACGTAGTCGGCCAGGATCTTCAGTTCCTCCGGTTTCTTGCGCGAGAACCAGTGCTCGAACGAGCCGAAGCGCACGAAGCTGGGCGCCATGCGGGTCACCACGGCGGCCGTTTCCACGGTTTCGCGCATGATGCCTTGCTGCGAACCCGTGATGGCCAGCGCGCGCGAGGTGGGAATGCCCAGCGCCGCCATCGCTTCCGAACATAGGAATTCGCGGATCGACGAGCGCAGCACGGCGCGCCCGTCGCCCATGCGCGAATACGGCGTGGCGCCGGCGCCTTTCAGCTGCAGCTCCATCGGTCCGCTAGCCGTGGCGATATCGCCCAGCAGGATGGCGCGGCCGTCACCCAGCTGGCCGGCCCAGACGCCGAACTGATGGCCGGAATACACGGCGGCCAGCGGCTGCGACTGCTGCGCGACGGCGTTGCCGCTCAACAGTTCGACAAAATCGGGCTCGGCCAGGCGCGCCGCATCGAGGCCGACCAGGCTTGCGGCCGAGGCGCTGGCGGCGACAAAGTAGGGCGCCGGCAGCGGAGTCGGCATCAAACGCGTGTAAAAGGCGGGCGGCAGGGCCGCAAACGCATTGTTCAGGGGCAGGGTCAGGGCGCTAATGGCAGTTCCGATCATATTGAGCTGGCAGGCCCGGGCGAGGGCCGAAACGGCGATTTTACCGCAGCGCGTGCTTCTCTGCGGCGCGCCGCAAAACGGAACCCCCGGTTCCATGCTGCAGTGCAATATCGAAATCCGTTGACCGGAATAGCACGAGCGGTCGAAACTGAAGCTGCTTACTTAAACACTAACAGTCGAGGAGACACGATGTCGGTATTCCAGGTCAGTCCGGTGATGGGCCAGATGATGCATCAGCCCCTGTTGATTTCCAGCATAATCGAGTTCGCCGCGCGCCACCATGGCGCCAGCGAGATCGTCTCGCGGCGGGTGGAAGGCGACATGCACCGCTACAATTACCGCGATTGCCACCAGCGCGCGCGGCGCCTGGCCAACGCGCTGCATGGCCTCGGTGTCGGCATGGGCGACCGGGTGGCGACCCTGGCCTGGAACGGCTATCGCCACCTGGAAGCGTATTACGCCGTGTCCGGCTCGGGCGCGGTGCTGCACACGATTAACCCGCGGCTGTTTCCCGACCAGATCGCCTATATCTCGAACCATGCGGAAGACCAGGTGCTGCTGTTCGACCTGACTTTTTTACCGGTGGTGGAAAAGATCGCCGCCGCCTGCACGTTCGTGCGCAGTTTTGTCCTGATGTGCGACCGCGACCGCATGCCGGAAAGCAGCAGCATTCCCGACCTGCTGTGCTATGAAGACCTGATCGCCAGCCATTCCGACCAGTACGAATGGCCGCTGTTCGACGAAAACGCGGCCGCCACCCTGTGCTATACCTCGGGCACCACCGGCAACCCCAAGGGCGCGCTGTATTCGCACCGCTCGACGGTTTTGCACGCCTATGCCTCGGCCATGCCCAGCGGCCTGAACGTGCGCGCCTCGGATACGGTGCTGCCGGTGGTGCCCATGTTCCATGTCAATGCCTGGGGCTTGCCGTATTCGGTGCCGCTGTCCGGCGCGCGCATGGTGTTTCCCGGCGCGGCGCTGGACGGCAAGTCGCTATACGAGCTGTTCGAAACGGAAAAAGTGACGTTTTCGGCCGGCGTGCCGACCGTCTGGCTCGGTTTGCTCAACCATGTGCTGCAGAACCAATTGACGTTTTCCACCTTCCGCCGCACCGTGATCGGCGGCGCGGCCTGCCCGCCGGCCATGATGGACACCCTGATCGACCAGTTCGGCGTGGAAGTCATCCACGCCTGGGGCATGACGGAAATGTCGCCGCTGGGCACCACCGGCGGCCTGCAGGCCAAGCACCTCGATTTGCCGAAAGACCAGCAGCGCAAGATCCTGCAAAAGCAGGGCCATGCGATCTATGGCGTGGACATGAAGATCGTCGACGACGAGGGCAAGGAGTTGCCGTGGGACGGCAGCAGCTATGGCCATTTGATGGTGAAAGGGCCGTGGATCATCGCCTCCTACTACAAGGACGAGGGCGGCGAGGTGCTGCAGGACGGCTGGTTTCCGACCGGCGACGTGGCCACCATCGATGTGGACGGCTACATGCAGATCACCGACCGCAGCAAGGACGTGATCAAGTCGGGCGGCGAGTGGATCGGCACCATCGACCTGGAAAACCTGGCCATGGCCCACCCGGCCGTGCTGCAGGCGGCCTGCATCGGCCTGTTCCACCCGAAATGGGACGAGCGCCCGGTGCTGGTGGTGGTGCAGCGCCCCGGCATGGCGGTGTCACGCGCCGAGCTGCTGCAGTTTTTTGAGGGCAAGATCGCCAGATGGTGGACGCCGGACGACGTGCTGTTTGTCGACGCGCTGCCGATGGGAGCGACCGGCAAGATTCAGAAGAACAAGCTGAGGGAGCAGTTCAAGGGGCACAAGCTTGCGTAGATGGATAGGCACGTAGATACTGTTATCCCCGTCAAGCGTTGTGCAAGGTTGGATCAAATATTTTTCCCGACCTGAGCACGCCGAATGCCACGTGCACCAGCTTGCGCATCATGGCGCCGATGATCAGTTTCGGTGCCTTGCCGGCAGCGCTGAGCCGCTGGCCAAAGCGCTGACCCCATGGTGTCCTGTATACGGTCACCATGGCTGGCATGTACAGCGCCTTTCGCAGGAAACTGTGACCAATCTTCGACATGCGTGGCTTGCCACGTACGCTCGATCCTGACTCGTGCTGGCGCGGGTCGGGTCCCGCAAACGCCACGGCTTGCTTGGCGTTGTCGAAGCGCTCGGTATCGGCATAGTACGACAGCAACACTGGTATCGTGCGCTCACCCAGACCAGGGATGCTGTCGAGCAGCTCGCGCTTATCGCGTAAATCCGGATCATCGTCGATATGGCGCTTGATGGCGCGAATGAGTCCCTTGATTTCTTTGTCGAGCCAGGCAATGTGATCCTCGATACCCTGGCGTACCGCTTCTCGCGCGACGTCGAGCCGATTCGTTTCCTGCAACCGCATCGCTTGCACCGCTTCGAGGCGCAGCACCAAGGCGCGCAGTGCCTGCGCGGCGGGCGACGGCGCTGTCCACGGCTGCGGTTGGCGCTCATGGGCAAAGTCGGCAATCAACTGCGCGTCGACCTTGTCGGTCTTGGTGCGTACCATGCGCGAGGCGCCAAAGGCCTTCATCTGTGCCGGATTGATGACACTGACCACCATGCCAAGTCCGGCCAGATATTCGGCAACCCCTTCCCAGTAAGTGCCAGTCGCTTCCATACATACTCTCGGGTTGCCGGCATCATGCTTGAGCAGCCATTCGCTCAGTGCAGCAAATCCTTTGTGATTGTTCTCTACTACCTTGTTACGGTGCTTGCCATTGGGCAGGCGCAGTGCGCAGTCCAGCTTGGCCTTGGCAACGTCGATTCCTAAATTAAACATGCTGTGGTCCTCTTGCGATCTACCTTGTGAATGCGGGCTACCGGCGTGCCGGTGCCAAAGATACTGTCCGATCTTGACATGGAGGGTGGGTAACTGGTGCGAGATCTACATCGCTGGCTTTGAGCCTAAGGGCGGATACGGCATCCAGTTACCCGGTCTTGATATGCCTACCAAGAATTTTGACAGCGGCCGATGTTGTTCGCAACACCACCAACCGCATGAGAGGAATAATACAAGGTCGGATTAGCGCGCAAGCGCGTAATCCGACAACATCGTTGGCCATGCCATCAAGCCGCCTGCCCCAATTTGTCCAGCAAGCTGTCGCAGCGAAACACGCTCAGCGTCTGCCGCTGCTCGGCGCTGCCGATATCGATCATCTCCTCCATCTCGCTGCGCAGGTCGTCATGGCTGCCGGTGCGGATCAGCTGGGGCGCCGAGAAACGCTGGCTGTCCGAGATCGTCATGATGTTGTTGACGGCGTCGACCAGGAAGCCGTAGCGTTCCTCGCCCCGTTCGATGATGAGGATCTTGGCATTGCTTTCGTCCGCCAATGGCGCCATGCCGTACAGCTGGCGCAGGTCGACGATGCTGATCATCTGCTGGCGCAAATTCAATATGCCGCGCATGAAGGGGGGCAGGCCGGGTGGCCTGGTGATGGCGCCGCCGACATCGATGATTTCGCGCACCTGCTTGATTTCCACAGCAAACGGGTTGTCGACCGTAAAGGTGATATAGACCTGGCGCTGCGCCTTGCGCGTGGCGGCCGCCTCCTCCTTGGCGGGATACAGGCGCGCATGGCCCTGCTGCATCTCGACGATTTCGGTGTGCGACAGGATTTCACGGTGGTCGAGCACGATGATGTCGCCCACGCCGTCTTTCGAGATGCAGCCGGCGAACATGGCGGCGCGCGCCTTGCTCAACAGCGGTATCGGCAGCACCTCGTCGGCCAGGTAGTGGACGATGCTGTCGACCGAGTCGACCAGAAAGCCCACGGTGGCGTCATCGAGGCGCACCACGATCACGCGCTGGTCCGGGCTGGCGCCCGCGGTGCTGCCCGGCGCCTGCAGCAGGGCGGCGAAATCGACCACCGCCACCTGGCTGCCGCGGAAATGCATGCGGCCCAGGCACAGCGCGCTGTTCAGGATGGAGCTGTGCAGCTCGGGCACGCGGATGATTTCCTGGATGGCCGCCATGTCGAAGGCAAAGGTCGAGCCGGCCGCATGAAAGCTGACGCACTGGCGCCGTTCGCCCTGGGCCAGCAGGCGCGCGTTGTGCTTGCCATTGGATGCCTGGCGTGCCAGCACCTGCGGCACGTTCTCGATGCGGATCAAGGCGTGCGGATCGAGTATCTGCAGCAGGCGGGCGCCGTCATCGAGCAGGATGGTGCCGGCGATCACGGCGTGCGCATCGCCGGCCGCATACTGCAGGGTCGAGCGCTGGGCCGGCTGCACGCGCATGATCTCGCCCGTGTCCTGGAACACGATGCCGATCAGCACTTGCTGGAAGTCGAGAATGGCGACCTTGTCGGTGGCGCCGGCAGCTGACGCGCCGGGACGGAACAGCCGGCCCAGGTTGACCACCGGAATCACGCTGCCACGCAGGGTAAACATGCCTTCCAGGTAGGCCGGCGACAGCGGCAGCACCGTCATCTTCGCCGGATAATTGACCACTTCACGGATGCAGCTGGCGGGCAGGGCGAACTCGTCGCCACCCAGGTGGAAGGAGCCGAACAGTTCGCTGGCCGGCTGGCCCGCTTGCGCCACCACGCTTGCTTCATGCATGTCCATGATGGGCTCCCGCGTAAGGGTTGACGGCCCGGCCCGGCCGCTGCCCGGAGGCGGCCACGTCCGTGACGGCGTAGCTGTGGTCGGCGCAATCGATCAGCAACTGGCGCCCCTGCTGTCCGCCCAGGGCGCAAAAACTCACGTTCAGGCCGCAGCGTTCCAGGTATTTTTGCGCCGCCTCCACGTTTTGCTTGCCCACCTGCAAGCGTGCATTGCGGGCGCCAAACATGCTCGCGCCGCCTGCCAGCACCACTTCGATATCGGGGTAATCGGCCACGCGCACG
Source organism: Janthinobacterium sp. J1-1 (assembly GCF_030944405.1). NCBI lineage: Bacteria > Pseudomonadati > Pseudomonadota > Betaproteobacteria > Burkholderiales > Oxalobacteraceae > Janthinobacterium > Janthinobacterium sp. J1-1. Next base: position 4,670,647 of record NZ_CP132339.1, on the reverse strand, counting down.
CCCATCAGGCGCAACAGGGACGGCACGGCCTGGTTCACATAGCGCGCGCCCAGGCTGCCGTCCAGTCTTGGCGCTTCCGGCAACAGGCAATGGGCCAGGCCGCAGCGCCCGCCCTTTTTCCACAGAAAGCCGATGCCGATGCAGGAGCCCAGCAGGGCCTGCAGCTGATCGTCGTGCGCGCCCACGCTCAGCTGCCCCATGCCCACCTGTTTCAAGGGCGTGTCCCACAGGTCGCCTGCCGTCATCGCTGTCATCGCTCGCATCTTATGCCTCGCCTGTCTTGTAAATCATGGGAAATTCAAATTGATAACCGGTGCCAAGGCGGGCGATGGTTTCCGATTCGCCCAGGATCAGCCTGCCGTCGTCCTTCAGGCTGTGGCGTGCCTGCCGCAATACCGTTTCCTGGTGCTCGGCATCGAAATAAATCAGCACATTGCGCAGGAACACCAGGTCGAACTGCTGGGCAGGGCGCAAGGGTTCGAGCAGGTTGTGCAGCGCAAAGCTGACGTGTTGACGCAGCTCGTCGTTGACCTGCACGCCATACGGCGAGGCCGTGAAGTATTTGCGCAGCAATTCCGGGTGCGACAGCCGGATGCGCTCGACCGAACGGCCGCTGTACTGGCCGGCGCGCGCCGCATTCAATATCTGCTGCGAAATATCGCTGGCGAAAATCTGGTAGCGAAAAGCCGGCTGCTGCACCTTGAACTGCTCGCACACCATGGCGATCGAGTACAGCTCCTCGCCGCTGGCGGCCGCCGCCGACCACACTTTCAGGCAGCCCCCCGGATGCTGGCGCGCCCAGGCCGGCAGGTAGCGCTCGCCAAAATACTCCCAGATTTGCGGCGTGCGGAAAAACAGGGTATCGTTGGTGGTCACCAGGTCGATGAAATGGGCCACTTCCTCGCGGTCGCTGGCCACCTTGTCCAGGTAGGCCTGGTAGCTGTGCAGCGACAGCGCCTGCAGGCGCGGCTGCAGGCGCCGCTCGAGCAAAATGCTCTTGCGCGGCGTCATGGCGATACCCGTATGCTCGCGCACCATGGCGATCAGGCTGGTGAGAACTTCGGGCGTCAGGGTGGCGGCGTGGCTCATCGTGTGCATCACCTAGACCACGAAACCGGACACGGTCTGGTTCAGGTTGCCGGCGCGGTCGTTCAGGGCGTCGGTGGAGCGGGCGATGCTGTCGACATTGGCGGCCGATTTTTCCGTTTCCTCGGCGATATACTGGATCGCGGTCGACACCTCGCGCGCCGTCAGCAGCTGCTCGTTGGCGGCCTTGGAGATATCGGAGATGGCCAGCGTCGTCTTGCCCACGCCCGAGACGATCTTGTCGAAGGCGTCGCTGGCCTGGCGCGAAATCTCGCTGCCGGTGGTGACCCGCTTGACCGACTCGTTGATCAGCTTGGAGATTTCCTTCGTCGCCTGCGAGGAACGCTCGGCCAACTTGCGCACCTCGTCGGCCACCACCGAAAAGCCCAGGCCGTGCTCGCCCGCGCGCGCCGCCTCGATGGCCGCATTGAAGGCCAGCATATTGGTCTGGTTGGCGATCTCGCTGATCACCTTGACGATTTCGCCGATGTCTTCCGAGGAGCGGTTGATCAGGTCCATCGCCTCGATCGATTTGGCGACGGCGCGCGCGCCCGCTTCGGCTTCCTGCTGCGTGGCGCGGGCCAGGTAGTCGGCGCTGGAGACGTTCTCGGCAATCGAGTTGATCGAGAAGGTGAGGCCGTCGATCGAGGCGTTCATCTGTTCGACGGTGGCGCCCAGCGCCTGCGTGCCCACCGCCACGCCCGTGGCGCGCTCGGCGATCGCATGCGAGGAATCGGCAAAGCCGCCGGCGGCCGCCACCACGTTGGCGATCACGCCGCGCAGGTCGACGATCATCTTGCCGATGCCGCCGGCCAGCAGGTCGATCGGTTCCTCGCCTTCCTGCACGATGGTGCAGGTCAGGTCGCCTTGCGCCGCGCGCGCCACCGAGTCGAGCAGCACCTTGACCTTGCGGCTGTCATCCTGCGATTTGTCGTGGATGCTCGCTTCCAGCCTGACCTGCTCGGTAATGTCGATGGCAAATTTCACCACCTTGTAGGGCTTGCCATTGAGGTCGAGGATGGGATTGTAGGTGGCCTGTATCCAGACCACCTTGCCGTTGTTGCCGATGCGCTTGTAGCGGCCGCTGTCGAATTCGCCGCGGTTCAGCTTTTGCCAGAATTTTTTATATTCGAGGCTGTTGGCATACTCGGCTTCGCAAAACATGCGGTGATGCTCGCCCTTGATATCGGCCAGCTCATACCCCATCACGTCGAGGAAATTCGCATTGGCGTCGAGTACATTGCCATGCACATCGAATTCCACCACCGCCTGCGCCTTGCCGATGGCGCTGACCTTGCCTTCGTATTCGGCATTGCGCATCTTGACGGCGGTGACGTCGTTGGCGAACTTGATGACTTTATAGGGCTTGCCATCGGCGTCGAAGATGGGATTGTAGGAAGCGCTGATCCACACTTCATGGCCATCCTTGGCGCGGCGCTTGTAATCGCCCTGGTCGAATTCGCCACGCGCCAGCTTGGCCCAGAATTCGCGGTATTGCGGCGTTTTGACATACTCGGGATCGCAGAACATGGCGTGATGCTTGCCCTGCACCTCGTCCAGGGTATAGCCGACGACGTTCAGGAAGTTGTCGTTGGCGTGCAGGATGGTACCGTCGAGCTCGAATTCGATCACCGCCTGCACCCGGTTGATGGCAGTGTTGATCGCTTGTAAGTCCAGATCCTGGGAATGGCTGACATGGCTGGCTGCGTCCATAATATTTCCTTCAGTTGAGTCGGTATATATAAGAGAGAAAAGGAAGGGTATTTTATTAATGCGTGGGTCTGTTACATTGCGTGATAATCTGCCGTGCATTTAAATCTTCGGTGGTAATTGGTGAGAATCTACGCACTCGACGCTATATTTGATTGCAGCCAGTTTGCCATATATGACGTGTATTGTAGAGTGTTGATTTTTATCAATAAATTTATTATTCCTCAGGCTATATGGAAAAACAAGAGAGATCTTTAAATATGGGTAAAAGTGTGGTTGTTGCCGCTTTTATTCATATAAAAAAGGGTATTGCCATTATTAATAGAAGGTTTTATCTATTGCATTTGTCATACTGTTTCGAATATTAATTTGATAGTCGAAAAAAGCATTTCGGCCGCCTGGCACGGCGCCTGGCACGGTGATCCTGTAACATGAGGCCCGAGGCCGCCCGGAAGGACAAAAATAATACGAGCGTTCTTTTGTGCGGTATAGTGAAGCTTCAACGCTTGCCATATCCAAGACACCCACACCAACAAGGAAGAGACAATGAGCGCCGAGTATCAAGTCAACGGTTCCGTAGCCGTGATCACCCTCGCCAATCCACCGGTCAATGGACTGGGACTGGCTACCCGCACCGCCGCCGTGGCCGGCATCAGGCAGGCGCTGGCCGACGACGCCATCAAGGCCATCGTCATCACCGGTGCCGGCAAGGCCTTTTCGGGCGGCGCCGATATCAAGGAATTCAATTCACCGAAGGCCCTCACCGAGCCGACCCTGCATACCCTGATCAATGTGGTGGAGCAATCGACCAAGCCGGTGGTGGCCGCCATCCATAGCGTGTGCATGGGCGGCGGGCTGGAGCTGGCGCTGGGCTGCAATTACCGCGTCGCCTCGCCTGGCGCGCAGATGGCCTTGCCGGAAGTGAAACTCGGCATCTTGCCGGGCGCGGGCGGCACGCAGCGGCTGCCGCGCGTGCTGGGCCTGGAAATGGCGCTCAACATGATTGTTTCCGGCACGCCGGTGGCGTCCGAAAAGCTGGCGGGCACGGCGCTGTTCGACGAAGTGACCGCACCGGGCGCCGACCTGTTGCAGGCTGCCGTGGCCTTTGCCGAACGAATCGCCGATGCGCGTCCGCTGCCGAAAGTGCGCGAACGCAAGGTCGATTACCCGAATCACGAAGCGTTCCTGCAGTTTTCGCGCAATACCGTGCAAGCGATGGCCGGCCCGTTCCCGGCGCCGTTGAAATGCGTGGAAGCGGTGGCGGCGGCCGTGACCATGAAATTCGATGATGGCCTGAAATTCGAACGCGAACTGTTCATGCAGCTGGTGCAGTCGCCGGAATCGAAGGCCCTGCGCCACGCCTTCTTTGCCGAGCGCGTGGCCAGCAAGGTGCCGGACGTGCCGGCCGACACCCCCGTGCGCGCGATCGCTTCGGCGGCGATTGTGGGCGCCGGCACCATGGGCGGCGGCATCGCCATGAATTTCGCCAATGCCGGCATCCCCGTCAAGCTGCTGGAAACGACGCAGGAAGCGCTGGACAAGGGCCTGGCGACTATCCGCAAGAATTATGAAAACACGGTGAAAAAGGGCAAGCTGACGCAGGACAAGGCCGAGCAGCGCATCGCGCTGGTCACCGGCACCCTGGACTATGCGGATATTTCACAGGCCGATATCGTGGTCGAAGCCGTGTTCGAGGAGATGGGCGTCAAGGAAGCGGTGTTCAGGCAGCTCGATGCCGTCATGAAGCCGGGTGCCATCCTGGCGTCGAATACGTCCACGCTGGACCTGGACCAGATCGCCAGTTTTACCGGCCGCCCGCAGGACGTGATCGGCACGCATTTCTTCAGCCCCGCCAATGTGATGAAGCTGCTGGAAATCGTGCGCGGCAGGGACACCGGCAAGGACGTGCTGGCCAGCGCGCTGGCGCTGTCGAAAAAACTGAAGAAAACCGGCGTCGTTTCCGGCGTGTGCGACGGTTTTATCGGCAACCGCATGATCGAGCAATACAGCCGTCAGGCCGGCTTCCTGCTGGAAGAAGGCTGTTTGCCGGCCCAAGTCGACAAGGCGGCCGAACAATTCGGCTTCGCCATGGGCCCGTTCCGCATGGGCGACCTGGCCGGCAACGATATCGGCTGGGCCATCCGCAAGCGCCGCTACGTGCAAAAGCCGGACGTGACGTATTCGAAGACGGCCGATTTGCTGTGCGAGCTGGGCCGCTACGGCCAGAAGACGGGCGCCGGCTGGTATGACTACAAGGCGGGCGACCGCAAGGCCTATCCGTCCGAGCAGGTCAACGCCATGATCGTGCGGCACTCGCAGGACATCGGCGTGGAGCGGCGCAAGATCAGCGACAAGGAAATCGTCGAACGGCTGGTGTATGCCCTGGTGAACGAGGGCGCGCGCATCCTGGAAGAGGGCATCGCCCTGCGCGCCTCCGATATCGACATGGTGTATTTGACCGGCTACGGCTTCCCTCTGTTCCGCGGCGGGCCGATGTTCCATGCCGATACGGTGGGCTTGCCGAATGTGCTCGATGCGATTGCCGGCTATGCCCAGGGGCGCCATGGCGAGGCCTGGACGCCGGCGCCGCTGCTGGTCAAGCTGGCGGGCGAGGGCAAGGGATTCAATAGCTGATGCTGCTTGACGGCGAATGAAAAAGGGGCAGATTCATCTGCCCCTTTCTTTATTTCTTCTTGACCACCATTTTGACTGCTTCATTGACGATCACGGGATTGTCCTTCTGGATGTAATAGCCGGCGCCCGTGATGCGCTCGATGGCGGGGGCGCCGGACAGGCGCTGCCAGTCCTTTTCCTGGGCCCGTACCAGGGTCTCGTACGAGCCCATTTCCTCGATGCCGAACTTGTCGCGCACCAGCAGCATGGCCGGCGCGCGCAGCGGCGTCTTCATGTCGATGTGTTGCAGGCATTGCGCCTGAGCGTCGAATTCCGCCGTTTCGGTGCTGTTGAACATCAGCTTGCGCCGGGTCTTCAGCAGCATGGCGTAGGTGGATGCGTCGGTTTGCATGCGCTGCCACTGTTGCGGATGGGTGGGGTCGAGCAGGATCAGGCCGGCCACGTCCTGCGGGTACAGCCTGGCATACACATATTGATACAGCCCGCCCAAGCCTTGCCCTACCAGGATATACGGTGGTTTCAAGCCTGCCTGCCCCAATAGCGCGCGCTGCTGGGCGGCGATGGTGCAGGGGTCGCGCGGGGTGGTGGTCTTCTGGCTGGCGCCATAGCCGGGCCGGTCATACACCAGCACGCGGTGGTTTTTCGCAACTTCCGGCAGCACGCCGTCCCACACATCCTTGCCGTCGCCGAGGCCGGACTGGAAGACCACCGGCAGGGCGCCCTGGCCGGTCAGGGTGTAGGCGATGGTGGCGTCGGGCAGGGTGGCGCTGGCGGGCGGGCCCGACTTGGGGGCGGACGAGGGCAACATGGAACAGCCGGACATCAACAGCGCTACGCTGCCGAGGAGAATGGCGCGCGCGGGGCGGACGGCGGATAGATGCTGCATGAATCTCCTTCTTGGTTCACGGATCGGTATGACGTCACCCATTATAGGCACATCATACGGCGATGAAAACATTGAACAGAGGGAAATGCCCGTGCTTTTGTCACCAGCGTGCGCTGGCACACGGCCTGCCGCCGTCTGGGGGCGTGTCAGCTTGAGCGCCTGAAGCGCAGCACGATCTGGCGGCTGATGCCCTGCACATGGGGCGCGAACAGCATCACCGCGCAGAAGGCCACCGGCCAGGCGGCCAGGAAAGCATGGCGCCAGCGCGCCAGGAAGTCGTCCTGCAAGCCGATATTGAGCCAGGTCACCCAGGCGCTCATCAGCAAGGTCATGACCAGCGACATGATGACGGCAAATACAAAACGCAAACGCAGGGCTACGGACATGGTGAGTCTTTCAAAAAAGTGAACAGACAGGCAGCATAGTCACTTGCAACAATCTATACTAGACGCATATTTTTAATCTGAAATTTCAAAAATGGAATTGATCAACGACCATGTTGGATGACCTGGCCCTGTTTGTCGCCATCGTCGAGGCCGGCAGCCTGAATGCGGCGGCGGCCGCCGAAGAGCTGCCTGCCGCCACCGTCACGCGCCGCCTGCAAAAGCTGGAAAGCCAGCTGGGCTACCGCCTGCTCAACCGCAGCGCGCGGCGCATGCAGCCGACGGCGGAAGGCTGGCAATACTATGAACAGTGCCGGCCGCTGGTGCATGCCCTGCGGCAGGCGACGCGCCAGCTCGACGCCAGCTTGTCGGCCGTGTCCGGCTCGATCCGCGTGCTGGCGCCCGTCAATTTTGCCAGCGGCCTGCTGACGCCGGCCTGGGTCAGCTTCATGCGGCAGTATCCTGAAATACGGCTGGAACTGGAACTGTCGAACCGGCTGCAGGACATGGTGACCAGCGGCGCCGACCTGGCGATCCGCGTCGGCGCGCTCGACGACTCCTCGCTGATGCAGCGCCGCCTGGGCAGCGCGGCGCTGGTGATGGTGGCCGCGCCCGCCTACCTGGCGCGCACCGGCGTGCCGCAGGACCTCGCTTCCCTGGAACAGCATGAACTGATCGTGGCCGAGCCGCTGCGCACCTGGCGCTTGCACCGCCCCGGCGACGGCGCCGAGATGGTGCTGCAGCCGCAGGCGCGGCTGCGGGTCAATGAAATGCGCCTTGCGGTCGAGATGGCGGAAGCTGGCATCGGTGTGCTGCTGTGCCCGCTGTTGCAATGCCGCCAGGAGGTGGCCGATGGCCGTTTGGTGCGCGTGCTGCCCGACTGGATGCCGCAGCCGCGCCATGTGTACGCGGTCTGGACCCAGCGCCGCTACCTGCCGGCCAGGGTGCGGGTGTTGCTGGAACACCTGGCGCAGTTCGCGGAAAACTGCCCAGCGCTGAACCAGCCGGCCTAGCTTTGCTGTTGTTGCAACTGTAACTGCAGCTGCAGCCAGCCGGCAAAGGCGCGCAGGCGCGTGACGAATTGATCGTCCGGCGCGCCACCCTGGCCGGCATGGCGCATGAAAAAGTCGATCTGCTCCCGCATCGCCGGATAACTGCTGAGAAACAATGCCGCATGCTGTTCCAGGGTTTGCGGCCACGACGGTTCATCTTCCGCGCGCAGCACGCTGGTGGCGCGTAGCAGCCTGCGCGCCGCTTCGCGCTGGCGGCGCACCAGCTTGGCAGTGTCTAGCTCGCGCAGTTGCTCGATCTCCCGGGCCTGGCGTTCGAGTACTTCGACGATATCGCCATTGACGGCCAGCGCGATGGTGCGCGACGGCGGGAAGGGCGTGAAACAGCGCGACAAGTCGTTGCCCCAGATGCAGCGGCAGTGGTGCTTGAGCCAGTAACCCCAGCTGTGCAGGTGGCGCGGCGCCAGCGCGTCGATGCGGGTGCCGATATCGAAATCGATCTTGCTCACTTCCGGATGGCGCGCCGCCAGCGCCAGGCGCAGCGCTTCGAGCATGCTGGCGTCGCGCGGCGCAGGGCGGTGGCGCAGGATCAGGGTCACGTCCAGGTCCGACACGCCGGGTGTCGCATCGCCGCGCGCCACGCTGCCGTACAGATAGATGCCATCGAGCAGCTCACCGGCCTGCGCCAGCAGCGCCGTGCGCAGGTCATCGATCAGGTCAAGATAGGCTGGCTGGAAAGGGCCGTGGGGAGCCGGTGGAATGGTACTTGTGGTGACGGTCATGCGAATTCTGGCTTCAAAAGGCGGACTGTAGCATGCGCCAGCACTAGCGATGGCACACATCTTTCCAGAAAGTAAAACCGAGCGCTTGTACTTGGCGCCTTGATCGCGTTAAGATAAAGATGTCAAGCGTTTTTGGCCATGCAGTCCTTCCCGCAGTTTATTTACACCATGCCATGAGAGATGCAATGAAATATCTGATCGTCCCCTGTTTGTTGGCCATCACCGGCTGTGAGGTTTTGTATGACGCGAATCGGGATAAGATCGGCGAGTACTGCAACAGCCTCAACAATTTTGATGACCGCAACGCCTGCCGCAAGCGCAACCAGACCAGCTACCAGGAATATGTGCAGCATCGTGACCAGCTGAAGAAGGGTGCGAGCGACAAATAATCCGTCGTTCGTGCATGAAAAAACGCCGCCGGGAGCAATCCCGGCGGCGTTTTTCCTGAGGCACCGGCGCGCTGGCCGGTGCACACGGTACATCAGTCGTCGGCGTAGATATTGTTGTCCTTGGTTTCACGCACGAACAGGGTGCCGATCACGACTGTGGCCAGGGCCACGATGATCGGATACCACAGGCCATAATAGATATCGCCCTTGAACGCCACCAGCGCAAAGGCGGTGGTCGGCAGCAGGCCGCCGAACCAGCCATTGCCGATATGGTAGGGCAGCGACATCGAGGTATAGCGTATGCGGGTCGGGAACATTTCCACCAGCATGGCGGCGATCGGGCCGTACACCATGGTGACATACAGCACCAGGATAAACAGCAGCAGCACGACCATCGGCTTGTTGATGCGGTCCGGGTCGGCCTTGGCAGGGTAGCCCGCTTCCTTGACGCCGGCGCCGATTTCCTTCTTGAAGGCCGCTTCCTTGGCCTTGCTGTCGGCGTCGAAGTTCAGGCCGTCGGCCGTCATGACGGCGTTAAACGAGGTGAATTCCTTGGCGCCGATGCGTACCTTGGCGATGGAGCCGGCCGGCGCGTCTTCCTTGGTGTAGTTCACCGAGCTGTTCGACAGGAAGCCGGTGGCGATGTCGCACGAGGACGGGAATTTCTTGGTGCCCGTCAGGTTGAACTGGAAGTGGCAGGAAGCCGGATCGGCCACCACCACCACGGGCGAGTTCTTCAGTGCCGTTTCCAGCTGCGGATTGGCAAAATGGGTCAGGCCGTTGAAAATCGGGAAGTAGGTCAGCGCGGCAATCAGGCAGCCACCGAGAATGATGTACTTGCGGCCGATGCGGTCCGACAGGCTGCCGAAGAACAGGAAGAATGGCGTACCGAGCAGCAGCGCGATGGCGATCAGGATATTCGCCGTGGCCAGGTCCACCTTCAGGGTCTGGATCATGAAGAACAGGGCGTAGAACTGGCCCGTGTACCACACCACGGCCTGGCCGGCGGTCAGGCCGATCAGCGCCAGGATCACGATTTTCAGGTTGCGCCACTGGCCGAACGCTTCGGTCAGCGGGGCTTTCGAGGTACGGCCTTCGGCCTTCATCTTGGCAAATGCCGGCGATTCATCCATGGCCAGGCGGATCCAGACGGAAATACCGAGCAGCACCACCGACACCAGGAACGGCACGCGCCAGCCCCAGGCTTCGAACTCCGCTTCGCCGGTCGCCAGGCGGGTGCCCAGGATCACCATCAGCGACAGGAAGAAACCCAGGGTGGCGGTGGTCTGTATCCAGGCCGTGAACGCCCCGCGCTTGCCTTCGGGAGCATGCTCGGCCACATAGGTGGCCGCGCCGCCATATTCGCCGCCCAGCGCCAGGCCCTGCAGGATGCGCAGGATGACCAGGATGATAGGCGCCGCGATGCCGATCGAGGCATGGCCCGGCAGCAGGCCGACGATAAAGGTCGAGCCGCCCATGATCAGGATGGTGATCAAAAAGGTGTATTTACGGCCGATCATGTCGCCCAGGCGGCCGAACACGAGCGCGCCGAACGGACGCACGATAAAGCCGGCGGCAAACGCCAGCAGCGCGAAAATGAAGGTGGTGGTGGGATCGCCGATAAAGAATTGCTTGGCGATAATCGATGCGAGCGAACCGTACAGATAAAAGTCGTACCATTCAAAGACGGTGCCGAGCGAGGAAGCAAAGATGACCTTGCGTTCCTCCTTGGTCATTGGCGCCCCTTTGGCCGCGAACTTGCGTACGTCGGCCGAGCCGGATGGTGTTGCCATGGTGTTGTCTCCCTATGTTTTATAGTGAACCGTTGCCGAGGTCTTGCTGACCATTCTTGCAACAGCTACGGGCCAGTCTGTCCCTGGAACCTTACGCGGCGCTTACAATTGCAGTCATTTGCACAGCCTTTGCAAGGTCTTTGCAGGAGCGAACGACCGTACTTATCTATGCTATTCTCAGCCACCTACTTACTATCACCCAGGAGACATCACATGAATGAAGCCGTCATCGTATCGACCGCCCGCACGGGCCTGGCCAAGTCCTGGAAAGGCGCGTTCAACATGACGCATGGCGCCACCCTGGGCGGCCATGTGCTGGCCGCCGCCATCGAACGCGCCGGCATCGAGGCGGGCGAAGTGGAAGACGTGCTGGCCGGCTGCGCCTTTCCCGAAGGCGCCACCGGCGGCAATATCGCGCGCCAGATCGCCCTGCGCGCCGGCTGCCCGGTCACGACCGGCGGCATGACCATCAACCGCTTCTGTTCCTCGGGCCTGCAGGCGATCGCCACGGCGGCGCAGCGCATCATCGCCGGCGAAGGCGATATCTATGCGGCCGGCGGGGTCGAATCGATTTCCTGCGTGCAGAACGAAATGAACAAGCATATGTACCGCGAAGTGTGGCTGCAGGAAAACAAGCCAGCCCTGTACTGGCCCATGCTGCAAACGGCCGAAACGGTGGCCCAGCGCTACAGCATTTCGCGCGAGCGCCAGGACCATTACGGCGCGCAAAGCCAGCAGCGGGCCGCCAGCGCCCAGGCCGCCGGCCTGTTCGATGCGGAAATCGTGCCGATGACCACCACCATGGGCGTGGCCGACAAGGCCAGCGGCATGCTGACCACGCGCGAAGTGACGATATCCGCCGACGAAGGCATCCGGGCCGACACCACCTATGAAGGCGTGTCGAAAATCCGTCCGGCCGTGCCGGGCGGGGTGATCAGCGCCGGCAACGCCAGCCAGTTTTCCGACGGCGCGGCGATGGCCATCGTCATGAACGCGAAAGTGGCCGAAGCGAAGGGCCTGCAACCGCTGGGCATCTTCCGCGGCTTTGCCGTGGCCGGCTGCGAACCTGACGAAATGGGCATCGGCCCCGTGTTTGCGATTCCGAAGCTGCTGAAAAAAGCCGGCTTGACGGTGGCCGATATCGGCCTGTGGGAACTCAATGAAGCGTTCGCCGTGCAAGTGCTGTACTGCGCCGACACCCTGGGCATCCCGCTGGACCGCCTGAACGTGAACGGCGGCGCGATCGCCGTCGGCCACCCTTACGGCGTATCGGGCGCGCGCCTGACGGGCCACGCGCTGATCGAAGGCAAGCGCCGCGGCGTCAAATATGTGGTGGTGACCATGTGCATCGGCGGCGGGCAGGGCGCGGCCGGTTTGTTCGAAGTGGCCTAGTGTTCTGCAGAGTGAGCCGATAGCGGTTACAGTATTGGCTCTCTTTCGTACTCCATTGCACATCATGATCAAGCACATCGTTTTCTGGAAACTCAAGGACCACGCCGAAGGCGCCGACCGCGCCACCAACGCCCTGAAACTCAAGGCCCTGCTCGACAGCTGCTCTGCTCTCGTGCCCGGCATTTTGAAATTCGAAGCGGCCGTGGCCCAGCCCGGCCTGGAAGCGACCTACGACATCGTGCTGTACAGCGAATTCGACAGCCGCGAGTCGCTTGACGCCTACCAGAACCATCCGGAACACGTGAAGATCAAGCCGTTTTTTGGCGCCGTGCGTGAAGCGCGGCAGTGCATGGACTACGAAGTTTAACTTAACGCAGCAGAAATCCGGGGTCAGACCCGCCGGGTCTGACCCCAGCCCTCTGCTGATTCCACCGATCATCAGGAGCACACATGACCACATATCAACGCATCGTCCTCGCCTCCCGCCCCAAAGCCGAAGTCCAGCCTGACAACTTCCGCCTGGAAACCGTCGAGATGCCCGCCATCCAGGACGGCGAACTGCTGGTACGCAACCATTACCTGTCCTTGGACCCCTACATGCGTGGCCGCATGAGCGAGAGCAAGAGCTACGCCGCTTCGCAGGCCATCGATGAAACCATGATCGGCGGCACCATCGGCGAGGTGATCGCATCGAAGCATGCGAAGTTTGCCGTTGGTGATACCGTCGTCGGTACTTTGGGCTGGACGGAAGTGGCGGTGTCCGACGGCACCATGCTGCGCAAGGTCGACACCACGCATATTCCCGAATCGGCCTACCTCGGTTCGGTGGGCATGCCCGGCATGACGGCCTGGTACGGCCTGAACCATATCATGGCGCCGAAAGCGGGCGAAACGGTGGTCGTGTCGGCCGCCAGCGGCGCGGTGGGCAGCGTGGTGGGCCAGCTGGCCAAGCTGAAAGGCTGCCGCGTGGTCGGCATCGCCGGCGGCCCGGAAAAATGCGCGTATGTGGTCGACGAGCTGGGCTTCGATGCCTGCGTCGACTACAAGGCGGGCAAGCTGGAAGCTGACTTGGCGGCGGCCACCCCGGACGGCATCGACGCCATCTTTGAAAACGTCGGCGGCAAGGTGTTCGATACGGCGCTGGCGCGCACCAACGCGTTTGGCCGCATCGCCCTGTGCGGCTGGATTGCCGGCTATGACGGTCAGCCTACGCCGATCGACAATTTCCGCCTGATCCTGATCAACCGCCTGACGGTGCGCGGCTTTATCGTCTCGGAACAGCCGGAACTGTGGCCGGAAGGCCTGGCCGAGCTGGGCAAGCTGGTGGCGGAAGGCAAGCTGAAATTCCGCGAGTCCATCGCCGAAGGGCTGTCGAATGCGCCGGAAGCGTTTATCGGTTTGTTGAAGGGACGTAACTTCGGCAAGCAGCTGGTCAAGCTCTCCTGATATTGTTCTGGTGGAAGAGGCCGTGCGACAATGGCGGCCTGTTTCCACTTCCACGCCATCATGAGCACCGATATCAGCAACTACACTATCCGCCTCGGCGACTGGGCCACCCTGGGCCACGACGCCTCCGCCATCCGCTTTGAAGTCTTTGTCGACGAACAGAAGGTTCCCGCCGAGATCGAGCTCGACGAGATGGACGCCGTCTGCCTGCATGCCGTCGCCTATGACAACGACGGTCACGCCATCGGCACGGGCCGCTTGCTGCCCGACGGCCATATCGGCCGCATGGCCGTGCGCAAGGCGGGCCGTGGCACCGGCGTCGGCGGCGCCATCCTGCAGAAATTAATGGAGAAAGCGCGCGAACGCGGCGATGCGGCCGTGGTGCTCAATGCCCAGACCGTGGCCGCGCCGTTCTATGCGCGCCATGGTTTTGTGCAGCAGGGGGAAGAGTTTGCGGAGGCGGGGATCGCGCATATTGAAATGCGCCTGGAATTCTGAGAGAACGTCGGATTACGCGCAAGGCGCTAATCCGACCTACCCGACATGCGGTGTAAACCGTAGGTCGGGTTAGCGCGCAGCGCGTAACCCGACAACAACCTTTACCATCAATTCTGCGCGTGCGACTGGCGCCATTTGTCCAGTATCACCGCCAGCACGATCACCACGCCCTTGGCCACATACTGCCAGAACGACGACAGTCCCAGGATGGTCAGGCCGTTGTTCATCACGCCGATGATCAGGGCGCCGATCACGGTGCCCCAGACGGAACCGACGCCGCCCATCAGGCTGGTGCCACCGAGCACTACTGCCGCGATTGCGTCGAGCTCGTAGCCGGTACCCCAGTTGCCGTTCGCGGCGTACAGGCGGCTGGCCGACATGGCGCCGCCCAGGCCGGCGAACAGGCCGCTGATCGTGTAGACAAACATCAGGACCAGGCCGACCTTGATGCCGGTCAGGCGTGCAGCCTGGATATTGCCGCCGACGGCGTAGATATGCAGGCCCAGGGTGGTCTTGCGCAGGATAAACCAGGTCAGGATCACCACCAGCGCGGCCAGCCAGATCAGCCACGGGATCGCCAGAAAGCTGCCGTTGCCCATCCATTCGAAGCTCGGGATTTCCGTGTTCAGCACGCTGGTGCCGTCAGCGAGCAGATAGGCCGCGCCGCGCAGCGCCGTCATGGTGCCCAGGGTCACCACGAACGGATTCAATCCCACCAGCGCCACCAGCACGCCGTTCAGTGCGCCCAGCAGCAGGCCGACGATCAAAAAGGTGGGGATCGAAAAGCCGGCGAACTGCGCCGACAGCGACATCAGCATGCCGGCCACGGCCGACACGGCCAGCACGGAGCCGACGGACAGATCGATGCCGCTGGTGAGGATGACGAAGGTCATGCCGGAAGCGAGCACGATATTGATCGACACCTGGCGGAAGATATTCATGGTGTTGGTGCTGGTCATGAAGGTCGATTCGCCATCGGCCGAGAAATACACGGTCAGGCCGTACATGGCCAGGTAGAGCACCACCAGCACGGGCAGCATGCCCAGGCGGCGCATCAGGTTCGAGGCATTGAAAGGTTGGCTGGCGCTTGCGGCGCCGCCGGTGGTGGTCGTGGTCATGATGATTCTCCCTGTATTGATGTTTTAAGCGGCGTCCAGATGGGTGGCGTAGGCCAGGATCTTTTCCTGCGTGATGTCGTCGCCCGTCACTTCGCCGGTCAGCCTGCCTTCGCACATCACCATCACGCGGTCGCAGATGCCGACCAGTTCGGCCAGTTCGCTGGAAATGCACAGCACCGCCGTGCCCGCGTCCGCCAGCTGGTGGATGATCTTGTAGATCTCGCTTTTGGCGCCGACGTCGACGCCGCGCGTCGGCTCGTCGAGGATCAGCACTTTCGGCTTGATCGCCAGCCAGCGCGCCAGCAGCACTTTCTGCTGGTTGCCGCCCGACAGGCCGCCGACGATGCCTTCCGGTCCCGATACTTTCACGTTCAGGCTGCCGATCGATTCACGCGTCAGTCTGGTCAGCGCGCGGCGGTCGACCACGCCGGCGGTGGCGTGCTGCGACAATATATTCATCGACATGTTTTCCATGGCCGACAGCTGCATGAACAGGCCCAGGCTCTTGCGGTCCTCCGGCAGGTAGCCGATGCCGTGGCGGATCGCCGCCAGCGGTTCGGCAATATGGACTTCCTTGCCGTCGAGCCAGACCTGGCCCGATTGCTTCTTGTCGGCGCCAAAGATCAGGCGCGCCAGTTCCGTGCGGCCGGCGCCCACCAGGCCGGCCAGGCCCGCCACTTCACCGGCGTGCAGCACGAAGCTGGCCGGCTTGACCTTGCCGGCGCCGACGTTTTCCACCCGCAGGCGCTCGGCGCCGCGCGTGGTGCGCCTTTGGTGCGAATAAAAGTCGTCGGCGGGGCGGCCCACCATCATCTGCACGACTTTCTTCTGGTCCAGTTCGTCCTTGCCCAGCTCGCCCACATAGGCGCCGTCGCGCAGCACCGTGATGCGGCGCGCCAGGCGCTCCACCTCGGCCATGCGGTGGCTGATGTAGAGAATCGCCAGGCCTTTGTCGCGCTGCTCTTCGATAATGCGGAACAATTGTTCGGTTTCGCGGTCGGACAGCGCCGCCGTCGGCTCGTCCATGATCAGGATGCGGCTTTCGTGCACGAGGGCGCGGGCGATTTCCACCTGCTGCTGCTCGGCGATCGACAGGGTGGCGACCATGGTGTCGGCATTGAAGCGCGAGCCCAGGTCGGCCAGGATGGCATTGGTGCGGGCGCGCATCTCGCCGCCCTTGACGGTCCAGAACGGTCCCTTGGGCTCGCTGCCCATGAAGACGTTCTGCGCCACCGTCATGTTCTTGGCCACGCTCAGTTCCTGGTAGATCAGGTTGATGCCCAGCGCGCGGGCTTCGCCCGGATTGCGGATCTTGATCGGCTTGCCGTCCAGGATGATTTCCCCGGCGTCCGGCGTGTAGACGCCGGACAAAATCTTCATCAGGGTACTTTTTCCGGCACCGTTTTCGCCCATCACGGCATGGATTTCGCCTTTGCGCACCGTCAGGTGCACGCCGCGCAGCGCGCGCGTGGCGCCAAAGCGCTTCTCGATGCCGCGCATTTCAAAAATGATTTCGTCGCTCATGACTGTCCTTCCTTGCTTTGAAACTGCCGCCCGCCACCGGCGGGGCCGGGGTGGACGGCACGTGGTTCAGGTCAGCCAGATCAGTTTTTTACCCAGCCGGTGTAGGTGGCGACGTTTTCCTTGGTGATGGCCGGGGTCGGCAGCAACACCATGGTTTGCTTCGGCGTACGGCCGTTCATGATGTCGTAGCCCATCTGCACTGCCTCGGTGGCCATGCGGTACGGGTTTTGCGCCGAGGTGGCGGCGAACAGGCCTGCCTTGTTTTTCAGGGCGTTCTGGCCGTCCGGCGCGCCGTCGACGGCGGTGATCAGTTTCACGTCGGTGCGCTTGGCTTGCTTGATCGCCAGTTCGGCGCCGATGCCGGTCGGATCGTTGATGGCGAACACGCCGTCAATCTTCGGATGGGCCGTCAGCAGGTTCGACATCACCGTCATGCCGCCGTCACGGCTGCCGCCGGCGTTCTGGTTGTCGGACAGGATCTTGATGTCCTTGAAGCCGGCCAGGGTTTTCTTGCAGCCGTTGACGCGGTCGATCACGGAGGTCACCGGTGGGCCGTTCAGGATCACCACATTGCCCTTGCCGCCGATCTGCTTGGCCAGGTAGGCGCACGAGACGTCGCCGGCCATGGTGTTGTCGGACATCACGGTGGCCGAGGCGCCGACGGCGCCGACGTCGACGGCGATCACGGTCACGCCCGCGTTGCGCGCTTTCTTGATGGCCGGGGCGATGCCCTTGGAGTCGACGGCGTTCAGGATGATGATGTCGGTTTTATTCGCGATGAAGTTCTCGATTTGGTCGACCTGGGTGTTCAAGTCATATTTGCTCGACACGGTGGTCACTTTCACGCCAGGTCCGCCGATTTTCTTTGCGCTTTCTTCGGCGCCGCGGCCGATCGCCACGAAGAACGGGTTGGCCAGGTCACCCACGCTGACGCCGATCGATTTCAATGGCTTGTCGGCGGCAAAAGCGCCGCAGGCGGCGGACAACAGCAGGGAGGCGGTAATAACTTTTTTCATGAGTATCTCCAGAGGTTCTTATTGTGAAAAACAAGTTGTGCTACGGGTGAAAAACAAGGGGGTAAAAATCATCTTCAGGCGGCCTGGCGCAGGCTCTCGATCATCTTGTCGAGCTTGGCCGCATCGACGGCGAAGCCACGGATGCCTTCGGCCAGCTTTTCGGTCGCCATCGCATCATCGTTCAGGGCGTAGCGGAAAGCCGCTTCGTCGTACGTAATGGCCGCTTGCGGCGCGCCAGGGTCCGCACCCAGCGCGCGCTCGAACGGTTCGTCGGAGGCTTCCAGTTTCGCCAGCAGGTCGGGGCTGATGGTCAGCAGGTCGCAGCCGGACAGGGCGGTAATTTGCCCCGTGTTGCGGAAGCTGGCGCCCATCACCTGGGTCGCAATGCCATGCTGCTTGTAATACTGGTAGATGCGGGTGACCGACTGCACGCCTGGATCGTTGGACAGCGAACGGGCCGCTTCGTCCCACGATGCACCGAGCGACTTCTTGTGCCAGTCGTAGATACGGCCCACAAAAGGCGAAATCAAACGCACTTTGGCGTCGGCGCAGGCGACCGCCTGGCAGAAGGCGAACAGCAGGGTCAGGTTGCAGAAGATGCCGTCCGCTTCCAGTTCGCGCGCGGCCTGGATGCCTTCCCAGGTGGCGGCGATCTTGATCAGCACGCGTTCGCGGGTGATGCCGGTCGCTTCGTACAGGGCGATCAGGCGGCGGGCGCGGGCCACGGTGGCGGCGCGGTCAAAGCTCAGGCGGGCGTCGACTTCGGTCGAGACGCGGCCCGGCACCACTTTCAGGATTTCCAGGCCAAAACGCACCAGCACCTGGTCGACGATATCGTCGAGCGAGGCGCCCTTGTGGTCGGCGACCGTGCTGGCCAGCAAGGGCGCGTAATCGGGCTGCAGCACCGCTTTCAGGATCAGGGAAGGATTGGTGGTCGCGTCTTGCGGCGCAAAACGGGCCAATTGCAAGAAATCGCCGGTGTCGGCGACGACGGTGCTCGCTTGCTTCAGTTGTTGCAGTTGATTCATCGTGACTTGTCCTTAGGTAGACGACAGTTGATGCAGGGCCTGAACGGCAGGAAAAAGGCTGCGGTATTTGTTATAGCGGATGGTGAGCGCGGCATGTTGCGCGGCATCCGGTGCGAAGCTGTTCTTGATCGGCAGTCCCGTCGCCAGCAGGCCGGTGTGGCCGATGGCGGCAAAGCCCAGCTTGGCCGCACCCATGCTGGCCGACAATTCGCTGTTGTGCAGGGTGCGCATTTCGCGGCCCAGCACGTTGGCCAGCAATTGCGCCCAGTACTGGCTGCGCGCGCCGCCGCCGACCAGCAGGCAGTGCGGCACGGTGGCGCCGGTCGAGATGACTGCCGCCATCGCGTCGCGCAAGGCAAACGCCACCCCTTCCAGTACAGCATAGCCAAGCTGCGCCGGATTGCTATCATGGCCTAATTGCAAAAACGCGCCGCGCACTTGCGGATCGTTGTGCGGCGTGCGCTCGCCCGACAAATACGGCAGGAACAGCGGCGCGCCGGGCGTGACGGTCTGGCTTAACGGAATATCGGCCTCGACCAGCGCCAGCAGCGCCGCTTCGCCGGCCTGGTTCAGCACGCCCGTGGCCCAGCGCAGGCAGCTGGCGCCCGACAAGATGGCGCCCATGGCGTACCAGCGGCCGGGCAGGGCGTGGCAAAAGCTGTGCACGCCGCCGTTCGGATTACCCAGCGGCTGCTCGGTGACCGAGACGATGGCGGCGCTGGTGCCCAGCGAAATAAAGCTGTCGCCGGCATGGACGGCGCCGATGCCCACGGCCGAGACCGGGTTATCGCCACCGCCGCCGGCCACCACCACGTTCTCTGGCAAGCCCAGCCGTTTGGCGATAGTCGCCAGCACGGTGCCGGTGGCGGCATCGCCTTCGACCAGCGGAGGCAATTGCTCCAGGCGCAGGCCGCACGCTTCGACGATGGGCGCGAACCAGGCGCGGCGCGCTTCGTCCAGCCACAAGGTGCCGGCCGCATCGGACATGTCGGTGATTTTCTGTCCCGTCAAACGCAGGCGCAGATAGTCTTTCGGCGACAACACGCAGTCGATCACGGCAAACGCCTGCGGCTCGTGTTTTTGCAGCCACAGCAGTTTTGGCGCCGTCAGGCCGGCCATCGCCAGGCTGCCGGTGACTTCAGCAAAGGCCGGGTAGTCATGCGCCAGTTGCGCCGCCTCGGCATGGGCGCGCGCGTCGTTCCACAGGATGGCGGGCCGGATGCAGGCGTTGTCGCAGTCGAGCAGCACCGCGCCATGCATCTGGCCCGACAGGCCGATGCAGGCAATTGCGGCAAACTCGTCAGGACAGGCGGCGCGCAATTGCGCCAGCGCCGCCACGCAGGCATCCCACCAGTCCTGCGGCGCCTGTTCGGACCAGCCCGGGTGCGGGCGCGACACGTCGAGCCGCACCGAGGCCTGGCCGCGGATGGCGCCGTGGCTGTCCATCAGCACGGTTTTCAGTTCGGAAGTACCGAGATCGATACCGAGGGAAATTTTGTTGGTCATGGTCTTCAGGTCAAGGAATCAGGAACAGCCGCATGAGTTGCGCACGCGCAGCACCGGCGACAAGCGCTGCACATATTGCGCACGTTGTGGATGGGCCAGCCGCTCGATCAGCAGGTCGACCGCCATCGCGCCCAGCTCTTCCAGCGGCTGGGCCATCACGGTCAGGCGCGGGCTGAAGTAATCGGCCCAGTCGAAATCATCGAAGCCGGCCAGCGCCACGTCTTGCGGCACGGCCACATGGGCGTCGCGCAGCGCATGCATGGTGCCGATGGTCATCAGGTTATTGCCGGCGACAATCGCCGTCGGGCGCTGCGGCAGCGCCAGCAGTTCGCGCGTGGCCGCGCCGCTGCGCTCGAGATTGGAATGGCCCCATTGCAGCAGGGCCGGGTCGAACGGCAGGCCGGCGCGCGCCAGCGCCAGGCGATAACCGTCGATGCGTTCGTCGGTGGTCGACAGGCCGGGCGCGCCGGCGATAAAGCCGATGCGGCGGTGGCCGTGCACGGTGATCAGATGGCTGACCAGTTCGCAGGTGGCTTCGATATTTTCCACGCCGACCTGGTCGAAGGCCAGCGGCGACATGCGGTCGACCAGCACCGAGGCGATCTTGTTGCTGTTCAGATAGTCCAGCGCGCGGTTGTGCGGATCGCCCGACGGCGCCAGCACGATGCCGTCGACCCGGCGCTGGTGCAGGTTCTGCACCACCTTGAGTTCCTGCTCGGGGTCGTCATGGGTATCGGAAAACAGCATCATCAGGCCATGGCGCGTGCAGGCCGCCTCGATGGCGCGCACGGTTTCGCTGAAGTAATGATTGGTAAACGCGGAGATGGCCACGCCAATGGTGCCGGAAGACGAGCCAGCCAGGGCGCGCGCCAGCATGTTCGGCACATAGCCGATCTGCTGCATCGCCGTGTTGACGGCGGCGACGGTTTTCGGGCTGACCTTGCGGGTGCCGTTGACTACGTGCGAGACGGTCGACAGCGATACGTCCGCCGCCCGCGCTACATCTTCCATGGTGGCCATGGTGTCTCCTGTGTTTTTTGGTACCGCTGTTTTTATTTGCTGCTTTGCTGTTATATGACATGCTAAATAAAAGAAAGCGCTTGCGCAAGCGCTTTCTTTTTATTTTTCACGAAGTTTCTTGTTAACTTGTTTGCATGATCGTGTATTGTCATGGGTCCTGCCGTGGTCCTGTCCTGTGCGAGGCGCGGTCATCGAATGACTTTATTGATAGGGAACGACAGGGCGATGCGGGCAAGAAGACGGGGTATGGGAAGCATCGCGCTATGCCTGGCGACACTGTGGCTGCCGGCCTGGGCCGGGGAGCGGCCGGTGCTGGCCCGGGCGAAGCTGAGCGTGGTGACGGAAGAGTTTGAACCCTTCAATTTTTTCGAGCAGGGCAAGCTGACCGGCTACAGCGTGGAGCTGGTGCGCGAGCTGCTGGGGCGTGGCGGCCATGATTACGCGATGGCGTCCTACCCGTGGGCGCGCGCCTACCGCATGGCCCAGCAACTGCCGAATGTGCTGATTTTCAGCATGGCCAGGACCGCCGAGCGCGAAAAGCAGTTCCAGTGGATCGCGCCGCTGGCCCGGCGGCAGGTGTATCTGTACCAGTTGAGCAAGCGCAACGACATCAATGTGCGCACGCTGGCCGACCTGGCGCGCTACAGGACCGCAGTGAACCGCGACGATGTGGCGCAAACCCAGCTCACGGCGCTGGGCCTGGCGCGTGCGGGGCGGCTGGACCTGGCCAATAGCGAACTGTCGAGCATGAGGAAATTGCTGGTGGGACGGGTCGACCTGATTGCCGGCAATCCCTTTTCCATCCGTGGCCTGTGCGCCAAGGCCGGCGTGCCGGAAAGCGCACTCAAGCGCACCATCTTGCTGTCGGACGATTCCGACTACTACCTGGCGGCCAGCCTGGCCACGCCGGCCGCCACGGTGGAAGCGCTGCGCGGCCAGTACCAGCAGCTGCGCGGCACGCCTTTCCTGCGCGAACTGGGCGCGCGCTACCAGGTGACGCCACTGTAGTTATCGGACCTTTACCTGATCCTTGCCGGCTCCTTACTGGATCAGCAGCTCGTGCAGCTCGCCCGGCGCGTCCGGGAACAGCTTGACCACCGTCGAGGTGCGGGTGCCGTAGCCCGGCGTCTCGATGCAGACGGCCGACAGGACCCGTTCCAGGTCCAGCGGCACGCCCGTGTCCGGCAGGCGGAAGTCCGGTGCGCGGGTGGTGTCGGCCAGCATCTCGAAATACGCGTCGTCCGGCGCGCCCAGGCACATCAGGCTGGCGAACTGGGCCTTGGTTTTCAGCACCTTGGGCCAGGGCGCGTCGAGCAGAGCGTTCGACAGGCCGTAGATGCCCGGTTCCAGTGGCTGGCCGTTGCGCGGGTCGCCGTCGCCGCGGTTGGAAAACCAGATCAGGGTCTCGGCGTCGCCCAGCACCAGGTTGAAACCGTTGTAGGCGGCGCAGCCGGGACGGATCTGCGAGACATAATCGTGCGCCGACATGGAGCCGGCCAGGTAGTCGGCCACCAGCGCGCCGCGCGAGGGGGCATCGGCGCGGTGGTCCTGCGGACTGCGGATATTCGTGATGGCCGCAAAGCGCGAGGCGCCTGCCGCCATTTGCGTGATGCCCATCCAGCTGCCGCCGGCCTGCAGGTCGCGGCCCGCATACACTTGCGGGTGTTCCGGCCAGCTGCCGGCCGGGGCGCTGGCGCGTTCATAGAATTCGTCGCGGTTGGCGGCGGCAATCAGCGGTACGTGCGGATTGACTTTCCAGGCAAAAACGATCAGGCACATGGGGGCAAGTCCATGAAGGTTTCCACGTGGCGCCCGCCTGCCGTCAGGCTCAGCAAGCCGGCCTCGTCGGCGGCGGCCGCCAGCTGTTCGGCAAAGCCTTCGCCGACCACCGGGTAGATTTCCATCCACGTCTGCAGGCCGTCGCGGCTTTCCGGGCGGCGTTTCAGCTGGGGCGAGACGCCCGAGCCGGCCGCCAGTTTTGCCTGCAAGGAACGCACGCGCGCTTCCAGCGCCTGCGCATGCTCTTCTTTTACCTGGTAATAGATATACAAGTCTTTCATGGCGTCCTCACAGGTCGAGTGCGTCGAGCACATACGGCATGGCCAGGAAGCGCACGGCGGCGCCCTCGGCGGAACCGAGCCTGACGGCGCCTGGCGTACTGCCGCCTTCTTCGATGGCCGCCAGCTTCATTTCCACCAGCGCATCGACGCCGCCGGCGCCATTGGCGGCCGCGTTGACGATCATGCCGCAAGGCTGCTGCGGGTCGCTGACGGCAAACAGCTCGCTCCCCGCCCTGGCCTGCGCATCGTCGATGCTGACCAGCGTGGTACGGCGCTTGAGCTTGCCAAGGTACTGGCTGCGCGCGACGATTTCCTGGCCCGGGTAGCAGCCCTTCTTGAAATTGACGCCGCCCAGCAATTCAAAATTGACCATCTGCGGCACGAACTGCTCTTGTGTCGCCTGGCTGATCTGCGGCACGCCGGCATGGATTTCCGACAAATGCCAGGCATCGTTGCCGCCCTTGGCCAGTTTTTCGGTCAGTTGCGGCCAGATGGCTTCGGCGTTGGCGGCGGAAGTGAGCCACTGGTAGCGCGGCAGGCCAAACGCATCGGCCACGCGCAGCAAGGTGCCCGCATTGCCTTCGACCTTGCTGAACGGCGTGGCCGGCAGGCTGTCGAACCATTGCGGCAGCACGGCGGAGGCATGCTTGCCGCCCAGGCCCAGGATCACCTGGTTGGCCTCGTCGCCGCTGGCGTCATGCAGCTTGGCCTTGGCCCGCAGCACGAACATCTGCAAGCGCTTCTGGACAGGCGCCTGGATGCCGCGCGACAGCTGCAGGTAGACGGTGGTGGCGTTTCTCCACATCAAAAAGCTCGCCAGCAGCCGGCCTTTCGGCGTGCAATAGCCGGCCAGGCGCACTTGCTCCTGGTTCAAGTGTTCCACATCATTGGTCAGCTGGCTGTGCAGGAAGCTGGCGGCATCGTCGCCGTTTACGCCGATCAGGCCCTGGTCGGTGACCGGCGCCACGAAGCCGTCCTGCAATTGGGCCACGCTCAAGGCGGTGCCAAAATCGGCAATGTCGGCGGTACCGGTATCGGCACTGCGGGCGCCTTGCGCCAGTAAAAATTGATTCCAGTTATTCATAATTTCCATTAGATCAGCAATTAAGCATTATGATTACGGGTTCATTATAGTGATGTCGCGTCAAACGCGTCGGCAGCGGACAGAATCGTCCAGTTAGCGGCGCTTTCAGCGGGTTTTATTCACAAATGAATGATCATGGTCAGCGCGTCCGGCCTTTACCCTAGTCTGATGCGCATCACAAGAATTGGAACAATGGCTTTCTTTAAAAAACTGGTAGTCTGTACCGTCATCGCCGCCATCGGCGCCGGCGCCACCTTTGTGTACTGGGCCCAGCAGCCCATCACCACCGAAGGCGAGGTGATCCCGTTCGCCATCATGCCTGGCAGCGGCGCCCACGCGGCCGGCCAGCAGATTGCCGACGCCGGCATCCCGATCGAGCCCTTGCTATTCAACCTGCTGGCCCGCATCGAGGGCAAGACCTCGAAGATCAAGGCGGGCTCGTATGAACTCAAGCCCGGCACCTCGCCGCAGCGCCTGATCACGCAACTGGCGCGTGGCGAATTTGCGCAGGAGTCGCTGACCATCATCGAAGGCTGGACCTTCAGGCAGATGCGCCAGATCATGGCCAGCCACCCGGGCCTCAAGCACGATACCGAGCAATTGAGCGACCGCGAGCTGATGGCCAAGATCAGCCCCGAATATCCGCAGCCCGAAGGCCTGTTCTTCCCGGACACGTATTTGTTCGCCAAGGGCGCCAGCGAGATGCAGATCTTCAAGCAGGCGCATGTGGCGATGATCGCCCGCCTGTCGGAAGCATGGGACAAGCGCGATCCGGCCTTGCCGTACAAGAACCCATATGAGGCCTTGATCATGGCCTCCATCGTGGAAAAGGAAACCGGGCAAAAGTCCGAGCGCGCCATGATCGCCGGCGTGTTTGTCAACCGCCTGAAGACCGGCATGCTGCTGCAGACCGACCCGACCGTCATCTACGGCATGGGCGATGCCTACCAGGGCAAGATCCGCAAGCGCGACCTGGAAGCGGACACCCCGTACAATACCTATACGCGCGGCGGCTTGCCGCCCACGCCGATCGCCTTGCCCGGCGCCCAGTCGCTGACGGCCGCGCTGGCGCCGGCCCGTACCCAAGCCCTGTATTTCGTCGCGCGCGGTAATGGCACCAGCGAGTTTTCGAATAACTTGCCCGACCATAACCGCGCCGTGAACAAATACCAGCGTTAACATTTCAAGATAAGTTGCTTCATGACTCAAACATCTACCGCCCGTTTTATCACCTTCGAAGGTATCGATGGCGCGGGCAAGTCGACCCATATCGGCTTTGTCGCCGATTACCTGCGCCAGCGCGGCGTGACACTGGTCTCGTCGCGCGAACCGGGCGGCACCAGCCTGGGCGAAAAGCTGCGCGAACTGCTGCTGCATGAAAAAATGCACCTGGAAACGGAAGCCCTGCTGATGTTTGCCAGCCGCCGTGAACATATCGCGCAAGTGATCGCGCCCGCCCTGGCGCGTGGCGAGTGGGTCATTTCCGACCGTTTTACCGACGCCAGCTTTGCCTATCAGGGCGGCGGGCGCGGCATGGACTTGCGCAAGATGGAGGCGCTGGAAGCCTGGGTCCACCCGCAGTTGCAGCCGGACCTGACGTTCCTGTTCGACGTGCCGCTGGCCGTGGCCCGCGCCCGCCTGGACGCCACGCGGTCGCTCGACAAGTTCGAGCAGGAGCAAGCCGACTTTTTCGCCGCCACGCGCAATGAATACCTGCGCCGCGCGGCCGAGTTTCCGCAGCGTTTCCGCATCATCGATTCCACGCAAAGCATCGCCGATATTCAAGTCGAACTGGCAAAGCTGCTTGATGTTTTGCTTGAGACTAATTCCGTAAGTGGTTGATTGAGATGACCAATTCACTCTATCCTTGGCAGCAGGACGCCTGGCGGCAATTGCAAGCCTTGCGCCCGCGCATGCCGCACGCCATCCTGTTCCATGGCGCGCAAGGCATCGGCAAGGCCGACTTTATCGAACATTTCGCCCAGGCCCTGCTGTGCGAAGACGTGCGCGCCGACGGCCATGCCTGCGGCGCTTGCGCTTCCTGCGGCTGGTTTGTGCAGGGCAACCATCCCGACTACCGCCGCGTGCGCCCGGAAGCGCTGGAAGACGACGTGCCTGAGGACGGCGAAGGCGAGGAAACCGCCAAGAAAAGCGCCAAGACCAGGACGCCGTCGAAAGACATCAAGATCGAGCAGATCCG
Organism: Janthinobacterium sp. J1-1; assembly: GCF_030944405.1. Taxonomy (NCBI): domain Bacteria; kingdom Pseudomonadati; phylum Pseudomonadota; class Betaproteobacteria; order Burkholderiales; family Oxalobacteraceae; genus Janthinobacterium; species Janthinobacterium sp. J1-1. Next base: position 4,644,082 of record NZ_CP132339.1, on the reverse strand, counting down.
CAACCTGGCCGACTTCATGAACATCTCGACCCACCGCCAGGGCTTGCGCGTGGTGGTGCTGTATCCGGCCGAGGCGCTCAATACGCCGGCCTCGAACGCCTTGCTGAAAACCCTGGAGGAGCCGCCGCCGGGCACCTTGTTCCTGCTGGCGTCGAACAGCCTGGACCGTCTGCTGCCGACCATTCTGTCGCGTTGCCGCAAGTTCGCCCTGCCCATGCCCAGCCATGAACAGGCGCTGGCCTGGCTGAAAACCCAGGGTCTGAATGACGCCGACAGCTGGCTGCGCGAGCAGGGCGGCGCGCCATTGGCGGCGCTGGCCCAGTCCGAATCGGGTGGCCGCGAGGAAACCGAACAACTGCTGCAAGTGCTGGCCCATCCGGGCGTGGAGGCGGCGTTGAAAGCGGCCGACAAGCTGCAGAAGTCGCCCTTGGCGCCGCTGGTGGCGTCCTTGCAGCGCTGGCTGTATGACGTGTTTTCAATGAAGCTGGCCGGCACCATCCGCTACTATCCGCGCCACCGGCGCGAGCTGGAGGCATTGGCTGCGCGCATCAATGTCAGCCGCCTGATGGCTGCCATCAAGGCCGCCAACGAGCGGCGCGCGATTGCCGACCATCCGCTGTCGCCCAAGCTGTTTCTGGAAGACATGCTGCTCGACTATGCGGCAAGCTGTCAATAAAATCAAATAGTTGCATTCACTATCTTATATAACACATGAACTATCGCCATCGCATTGCCACCATCGACGACCTGCCTGCCATCGTCGCCATCTATAACACCACGATTGCTTCACGCGAAGTGACGGCCGATACGGAGCCGGTCACGGTGGAGTCGCGCCTGGCGTGGTTTCACGACCATACGCCGGAGCGCCGGCCGCTGTGGATTATTGAGTCTTCTACTGATGATTCCGCTTCGCCTGCTGTCCTGGGCTGGTTGTCGTACTCGAATTTTTACGGCCGGCCCGCGTATTCGGGGACGGCGGAGTTGTCCGTCTATATTGCGCCGGAGGCGCGCGGCAAGGGGATCGGCGCTTACGGACTGACGCAAGCCATCGCGCATGCGCCCTCTGTTGGCGTGCATACGGTGCTGGGGTTTATTTTTGGGCATAATGCGCCGTCGCTGGGTTTGTTCCGCAAGTTTGGCTTTGAGGTTTGGGCGAATTTGCCCAAGGTGGCGAATCTTGATGGTGTCGAACGCGATCTGATTATTCTGGGCAAACGTGTTGCTTAGATTTTAAAAACGGCGGGCCGGAGACGCGAGCCCGAGAAAATGCCGATGGCGGCGTTGCGGCTTCCTCGCCGACCATGCGTACTGTCTTCGTCGCCGCGCCTTGCCCTCGACATTTTTCAGGCTCGCTTGGCCCGAGGCGCCTTGGCTGGCGACTTTTGCTGTTGCTTGCGTCTGGGTTGGCGTCTTCCGCCGTGTCATCTTCCACGCTGTTTGTCTGCGTCCGGTACAATTCCTCTTATGTATATCGATTCCCACTGCCATATCAATTTCCCCGAGCTGGCTGCTCGCATGCCTGAAATTCTGGCCAAAATGGCCGAGAACAAGGTGACGCATGCCTTGTGCGTGTCGGTCGACTTGCCCGATTTTCCGCAGGTGCTTGCCCTGGCGGAACAGTATCCGCATATTTTCGCTTCGGTCGGCGTCCATCCCGATTACGAGGACACTCCGGAGCCGTCCGTCGAAGACCTGGTGCGCTTGGCCGATCATCCGAAAATCATTGCCATCGGCGAGACCGGGCTCGATTATTTCCGCCTGACCGGCGACCTGGAGTGGCAGCGCGAGCGCTTTCGTACTCACATCAAAGCTTCAAGAATCACGCGCAAGCCCTTGATTATTCACACAAGAGCGGCCAGCGAGGACACCATCCGCATCATGCGCGAAGAAGGTGCCGGCGTGGCGGCCGGCGGCGTGGCCGGCGTCATGCATTGCTTTACGGAGTCGCTGGAGGTGGCGAAAGCGGCGATCGACATGGGGTTCTATATTTCGTTTTCCGGCATTGTCACCTTCAAGAGCGCAAAAGACCTGCAGGCCGTCGCCCTGGAAGTGCCGCTGGATCGGATTCTGATCGAGACCGATTCGCCCTACCTGGCGCCGGTGCCGTTTCGCGGCCGCATGAATGAACCGGGCTATGTTGCCCATGTGGCGGAATATCTGTCGTCGCTGAAAGGCATCCCGCTGGCCCAGGTTGCCGAGCAGACGACTAGCAACTTCTTCAAGCTTTTCAACCAGGTAGCGTAAAGTCCTCATGCAAACTCTCATGCGTCATATGGTGGCTTCCGCCTTGTTGTGCGTTTCCACCGCGGTGCTGGCCGCGCCCGATCCGGTCAGTTTCTTCCGCGCCGTGTCGATCGACAATGCGGGTGGCGTGCGCAAGATGTTGTATGAGGGCATGAATCCCAACCTGCCCGATGAGCAGCGCGGCGATATCGCGCTGGTGATTGCATTGCGCGACGACGCCGACAAGGTGTTCAAGGTGCTGCTGGAAACCCCTGGCATCGACCTGGAAGCGCGCTCGGCGAATGGCAATACGGCGTTGATGATGGCCGCTTACAAGCACAAGCGCGAAGCAGTGGATGCCTTGCTGGCCAAGGGCGCCAAGGTCAACCAGAGCGGCTGGACGGCGCTGCACTATGCGGCCTCGGCCGGTGATATACCCATCATGCAAGTATTCCTGCAACGTGGCGCCAAGGTCGATGCCTATGCGCCGACCAATATCACGCCGCTGATGTTTGCCGCCCGCGAAGGGCAGGAGGAGGCCGTCAAACTGCTGCTGGCCTCGGGCGCCGATCCCACCTTGAAAAGCAGTCACGGCTGGACCGCGGCCCAGTTTGCGCTGGCGGCCGACAAGCCAGGCGTGGCCGCGATTATCGACAAGTTCCAACAGGAACGCGGCCGCCGCAACTGAAGCGGCCGGCAACCATTTCCGAACTGGCACGGAATTCCCCCTCATCTCCGCCGATGGTGTTTGATCCTGATTGACGATAATGCCTGTGTCGCATTAATCAGGAGTCACGCAATGGGCAGTCCCTTTTACGCCAGGCGCCGGCTGTTTTGCCGCCGGCCCGCACGCAGCCCATGCGATGTCACTGCTTTCTGGAACGACAAAATCGAACCGAACACGGAACCAGCCCCCATGAGGACACCCATGCTGAATGAACGCGAGATCGAGAGTTGTTATCTGGGGCAATTCATCCCCGTGCATTACCATCACAATATGCTGATGGACCAGAACCGCATGCATGGCTTCAAGTCGGCCATCGATTATGCGGTCAAGCCGGGCATGAAGGTGCTGGAACTGGGCGGCGGCACCGGCGTGCTGTCGTGCTTCGCGGCAGCCAAGGCCGACAAGGTCTGGTGCGTGGAGTTCAATCCGGACATGGTCAAGGAAGCGCGCAAGATGCTCGCCCTCAACGCCAATGGCGAAAAAGTCGAAGTCGTGCATGCCGACGCCTTCGAGTACCTGCCGCCCGAGCCGGTCGACGTCGTCATCTGCGAGATGATCCATGTCGGCATGCTGCGCGAAAAGCAGGTGGAAGTGATCGAATCGTTCAAGCGCCGCTACCTGGCCCGCTTTGGCGGACCGCTGCCGCTGTTTGTGCCGGAAGCGGTGATCATGGCGGTGCAGCCGATGCAGCAGGAATACGATTTCGAAGGTTTTTATGCGCCGATCGTGCAATTCCAGGAAACCACGGCGATCCACCCTGGCGTGCTGGAACTGGCGCCGCCGGCCGTCTACAGCATCATCGATTTTACGCAGCCGACCGACACCTTGTTCGGCTTTGACGGCAAGTTTGTCGTCGAGCGCAGCGGTACCTTGAACGCCCTGCGTTTCGTGACCAAGAATATCCTGGCGGTGGTGCCCGAGCGTTCGACCACCATCGACTGGCTGAATCACTATATGTGCCTGCCATTGCCGCAGGCCATGACGGTGAAGGCGGGCGACGTGCTGCAAGTGAGCTTCCAGTACCGCGCCGGCGGCTCGATTCCTTCGCTGGAGGCCTCGATGAACGTGCAGGTGCTGTACGACGTCAACCTGCAGCCGGCCCCGCAGACGGTCGTCTACGCCTGACGCTGCATTGTGACGATGGCAACGCCGCAGCATTTCCTCCTGCGGCGTTGCGCCATTCAGGGTATATTCCGTGTTTTACCCACCGGACAGCTTTATTACTATGGAACAGATCGATCAGCGCTACCTCGTACAGCAAAACAAAATCAGCGACGGTGAAACCAGGCCGCCCGTATTTGCCAAGGTCATGCGCAGCAAGGAAGGCGTCTTCGAGGGCGTATCCTTTATCAAATCAAAGGACAAGGCGACCGTCATGACGATTACCGAAGCCAACCAGGCCATCAAATGGGCCACCAGTAAAAAGCCCAACGCCCACGAATACGTCACCAAAGTGATCTGCGTCGGGCAATAGGCCCGGACAACCAGCGGCCGCCGTCCATTCCCGTTTTTCTTCCTCCCGTCGCGCCAGCCTGCATTCCGTCGCATTGCCGTTGCCGCAACGCCAGCATGTTTTTATAGTGGTGTCTCGGTAGCGGGGCAAGCGCGGCTTGCTCCGCACATTTATTTCGGGAGACGACAATGCTTGGATTCGTGCTGTGGCTGCTGCTGTTGATCGTGTGCTGGCCGCTGGCCTTGCTGGCCCTCGTGCTGTATCCGCTGGCCTGGCTGATCCTGCTGCCGTTCCGCCTGATCGGCATCGGCGTCGAAGGCGTATTCGAATTGCTGCGCGCCATCGTGATGCTGCCGGCGCGGGTGCTGGGTGGCGGTAGCCGCCGCTGATCTTGTCTTGCATAAAAAATGGCGCCGTCGGCGCCATTTTTGCATTGTGTAAATTGATCAGAAATCGACCAGGAAACCGCCGCCGATCGACTTCTGCGAATAGTTGTAATCGATCAGGCTCTGGCCGTAACCGGAAAACAGCTGCAGATAGCCTTTCAGGTTGGCTTTCACCGGGAAAGCCCAGCCTGCCTGCACCGAGCCATGGTTCTTGCTGAAGTTGCGGCGCAAGGTGGCCGAGAATTCATGGCCGTCGTTGCGGTAGCTGACGCGCACGTCGCCGTGGCCCATGTAGTCGATGATGTCGATATTGTCATTGTCCGACTTGCTGTTGTCCAGACGCTTCCAGTAGCGCGCCGTGACGGCAAGGTTGTCGCGTTCCATGCCCAGTTCCGCATACACGCGGTTCCAGCTGCGCGACAGGGTCGAAGTCTGGCCATTCGACTGGTGCACAAAGCCCAGGTTGGCATAGCGGAAATCCACGCCGGCAAAGCGCTTGTTGATCGGCATCACCAGCATCATTTCCGGCTGGTAGTTGGTCTCGCGGAACGGGCTCGACGCCTTGCGGTTATACGCCTGCCAGAAACTTTGCTGGGTATAGCCGAACCACAGGTCGATCGGCGTGGAGGCGATATCCTCCAGCATCTTCATCTTGAAACTCAGCTGGTACGTCAGTTCCACGTGCTGGGTCTCGACGCCGCCCGGCGTGAATTCCTTGAACGGCTGGTCGTTCGAGGCGTTGCTGTAATTGGCCAGCAACAAATAATTGTCGCGGTGCGGGCGGATATTGAACATGCCGCGCTTCGATGGATCGTCCAGCTCCCACAACTGCGTCACGCGCGAAATCGGCGCCTCCGGTGGCGCCGCGCCAGTCTGGGCGACGGCGGGCACGGCCGCATTGACGGCTTCCGGGGTGGCCACGCCGGCCGGATTGGCCGCCGTGCTTGGCGTGGCGGCGCCCGCCACGGCCAGGGTGGCGCCGGTGGCATGCGCATTGCCGCCGGTGGCGATGGTCGCTTCTTCCACGGCCTTGGCCAGCACGTCGAAGCAGCCCAGGCGGGCGCTGGCGTCGCCGAGCACGGCGCAACGCTGCATTTGTTGTTCCAGTTCGCCGGCCATGGCAAAGGCTGGCGAGGCCAGCAGCGTGCAAATAATTATTTTTCTTGGATCGATTTTCATAGGGCTAAAGGGACAGGTCGGTGAATGCAGCGCGTTTTGATCTAGATTAAACTTTGTTAATCTTATTCACCGGAAAGTATATCTGAAAGCCCCGTTTATTCCGGCCCGCTGGCGTGCGCACCCCATGGTGTGTTGTACGCATGGTAAACACTTGGCCGCTTGCATGCTTGTGGGCCTTGTCTGCTACACTGAAAGATCCGCATCGTTGATTTTCCCGGCCCTGGCAAGGAGAGTGTGATGACCCGCAGAACCCCCATCGAACGCTACCGCAATATCGGCATCAGCGCCCATATCGATGCCGGCAAGACCACCACCACCGAGCGCATCCTGTTCTATACGGGCGTCAATCACAAGATCGGCGAAGTGCACAATGGCGCGGCCACCATGGACTGGATGGAGCAGGAACAGGAGCGGGGCATCACCATCACCTCGGCCGCCACCACCGCCTTCTGGAAAGGCATGGCCGGCAACTTCCCCGAACACCGCATCAATATCATCGACACGCCCGGCCATGTGGACTTCACGATCGAGGTGGAACGTTCGATGCGCGTGCTCGACGGCGCCGTGATGGTGTATGACGCCGTCGGCGGGGTGCAGCCGCAATCGGAAACGGTCTGGCGCCAGGCCAACAAATACCATGTGCCGCGCATCGCCTTCATCAACAAGATGGACCGGGTCGGCGCGGACTTTTTACGCGTGCGCCAGCAGATCCGCGACCGCCTGAAAGGCGTGGCGGTACCGATCCAGCTGCCGATCGGCGCCGAAGACCATTTTACGGGCGTGATCGATCTGGTAAAAATGCGTGCGATTACCTGGGACGACGCCAGCCAGGGCGTGCAGTTCACGTATGGCGATATTCCGGCCGAGCTGCAAGGCCAGGCGCAGGAATGGCACGACAAGCTGGTGGAGCAGGCGGCCGAGGCAACGCCCGCATTTACCGAGCGCTACCTGGACGGCGGGGCATTTTCCGAAGACGAACTCAAGCAGGCCTTGCGCGCGCGCACCATCCGCAATGAAATCGTGCCCATGCTGTGCGGCAGCGCTTTCAAGAACAAGGGCGTGCAGGCCATGCTGGACGCGGTGATCGACTACCTGCCGTCGCCCGTCGAAGTGCCGCCCATCATGGGCCATGACGAGCACGACAACGAAGTGGAACGCCACCCGGCCGACAACGAACATTTTTCGGCGCTGGCCTTCAAGATCATGACCGACCCCTTCGTCGGCCAGCTGACGTTTTTCCGCGTGTATTCCGGCGTGGTCAACTCGGGCGACATGGTGTACAACCCCACCAAGAGCGCGCGCGAGCGGCTGGGCCGCATCCTGCAGATGCATGCGAATGAACGCAAGGAAATCAAGGAAGTGTATGCGGGCGACATCGCCGCCGCCGTCGGCCTGAAAGCAGTGACCACCGGGGACACCCTGTGCGCGATCGACCATATCATCGTGCTGGAAAAAATGATTTTCCCGGAACCCGTCATTTCGCAGGCGGTGGAGCCGAAAACCAAGCCCGACCAGGAAAAGATGGGCATCGCCCTGAACCGGCTGGCGCAGGAGGACCCATCCTTCCGCGTGCATACGGACGAGGAATCGGGCCAGACCATCATGTCGGGCATGGGCGAGCTGCACCTGGAGATCCTGGTCGACCGCATGCGGCGCGAATTCGGCGTCGAAGCCAATGTGGGCAAGCCGCAGGTGGCCTACCGCGAAACCATCACGCGCATGGTCGAGGATATCGAAGGCAAGTTCGTCAAGCAGTCGGGCGGACGCGGCCAGTACGGCCACGTGGTCTTGAAACTCGAACCTTTGGAACCGGGCACCGGCTACCAGTTTGTCGACGCCATCAAGGGCGGCGTGGTGCCGCGCGAATTCATACCCGCCGTCGACAAGGGCATCATTGAAACCCTGAAATCAGGCGTTCTGGCCGGCTACCCGGTGGTCGACGTGAAAGCCACCCTGACTTTCGGTTCCTACCACGACGTCGACTCGAACGAAAACGCGTTCCGCATGGCCGGCTCGATTGCCTTCAAGGACGGCATGCGCAAGGCCGCGCCCGTGTTGCTGGAACCGATGATGCAGGTCGAGGCGGAAACGCCGGAAGACTTCATGGGCAATGTGATGGGCGACCTGACGGCGCGGCGCGGCATGGTGCAGGGCGTCGACGATATCCCCGGCGGTTCGGGCCGCATCGTGCGCGCGCTGGTGCCGCTGGCCGAGATGTTCGGCTACTCCACCACCCTGCGTTCGCTGACGCAGGGCAGGGCGACCTATACCATGGAGTTCAAGCATTATGCGGCCGTGCCGAAGCATATTCTTGACCAAGTAGCCGCAGGAAAAACCAGGTAGGTCGGATTAGCGCGCAAGCGCGTAATCCGACAACACCACCGGCCTCGGCCAACAATGTTGTGGATTACGGCCTTTGGCCTCGGCGGCCCCACCTAATCCGACTTACGGTTTTATCACGCTGGTGCTTAATGCGCCAAATTCTGCGCAATAATCGTATCGGCAATCTTCTCCGCATCCGCCACCGGCTGGCTCAATGCCCTGGTGGTGTACAAGGCCGACGCCACCATCGGCTGGTCCAGGGTCGCGCCTTCCGCGTGACTGGTGTCCACGGTCACGGTGGTGGACAGGCCGATGCGCAGCGGATGGGCGGCCAGTTCTTTCGGGTCCAGGGTGATGCGCACCGGCACGCGTTGCACCACCTTGATCCAGTTGCCGGTGGCATTCTGTGCCGGCAACAGGGAAAATGCGCTGCCGGTGCCGGCCGACATGCCCAGCACCTTGCCGTGATACACCACCTTGCTGCCGTACAGATCGGTTTCTATCGTGGCGCGTTGTCCGATGCGGATATTACGCAATTCCGATTCCTTGAAATTGGCGTCAATCCACAGCTGGTCCAGCGGCACGATCGACATCAGCGGCGTGCCGGGCGTGACATGGCTGCCCAGCTGCACGCTGCGCTTGGCCACGTAACCCGAGACCGGGGCAATCACGGCATTGCGGCGCACGGCCAGCCAGGCTTGCACCACGTCGCCCTTGGCGGACAATACGGCCGGATGGCTGGCCAGGCTCACGCCGGCCACGCCGGCCTTGGCGGACTCGGCCTGGCGCTGGGCAACGATCAGGGCCGCTTTCGCATCGTCGACCGCCTGTTTCGCATGGGCCAGGTCTTCGCCGGAAATCGTGTGGTCAAGCGCCAGCGGCGCGCGGCGCGACAGATTGCCCTGGGCCGTGCTCAAGGCCAGGCGGCGCTGCTCGATCACGGCGTCGTATTGCGCCACGCTGGAATAGCGCTCACGCTCCTGGCGCACGATATTGCCCAGCCGCGCTTCGGCCTGGCGCAGGGCCAGGTCCGCATCGATGGCGTTCAGGGTAATCAGCGGCGCGCCGGCTTTTACCATCTGCGTTTCGTCGGCGCGGATTTCATCGACATTGCCCGTCACCTGGGCCGACAGGGTCACCAGGTTGCCGCCCACATAGGCGTTGTCGGTGACTTCCTCTTTGGACCACACCAGGTTGTAATACACGGCCCAGCCCAGGCCGGCCAGCACGAAGGCTGCAGTAATGGCGATCAGCACGGTCTTGCGCTTGCCGGGGTTTTCAGTAGCGATATTGTTGTCGGTGCTCATGGTCGGTTCTCTGATGGATTATTTGGTAGTTGTTGTGGAAGCAAAATCGCTGGCGCCGCGGTAGCCGCCGCCCAGTGCCACGTTCAGGTTGATTTCCGCGTTCTGGCGCTGGTTCTGCAATTGCATGCCCAGGTCCACCTGGCCGCGCACGGTCATTTCCGCATTGAGCACGGTGGCGCGGTCGGCCAGGCCTTGTTTCAAGCGGGCGTTGGCATTGCGCAGCTGCGCCTCGCTGGCGCGCAGGCTCTCGCCCTGCAGGCGCAGCTGGTTTTCCACGCCCTGGATCCTGGCGCCGGCCTGGGCCACGTCACGCACCACATTGAACACGTTCTGGTTATAGTCGGCGATCAGCTCATTGCGTTCGCTGCGCGCGCCATTCAACTGCGCCTGCAGGCGGCCGCTGTCGAACAGCGGCAGAGATAAAGCCGGACCGACGAACAGGGTGCGGCTGCCGGCTTCGAGCAGCTTGCCGAGCCGGATCGCATCGAGGCCGAACGATGCGCCCAGGTCGATATCGGGGTGGAACGCGGCCTGCGACGCTTCGATGCGGTTCAGCGACGCTTCCACCCGCCAGCGTGCCGCCTGCAGGTCGGGCCGGCGCGCCAGCAGCTCCATGCCCAGCTTGCCGGGCAGCATATGCGGCAAGGCTTGCGCTTCGCGCAATTGCAGGCTGGCCAGCGCCGTGCCGTCCGCACCGAGCAGCGCCCGCAGCGCTTCGCGTTCGGTAACGATCTGGGTTTCCAGCAAGGCGATCTGCTGCTCGATCAGGCTCAAGCGCGTTTGCGCGGACAGATGGTCGTCGTTGACCCCCAGGCCGTTGGCGATGCGCTTTTCCTTGTCCGTCACCAGGGCTTGCTGCAAGGCCACCAGCGCATGCAGATTGTCCATGCGGGCCCAGCTGTTTTGCATGCTGAAGTAATGGCGGGCGATTTCGGCCGCCAGCATCTGTTCGGCCATCGCATACTCGGCGCGGCGCGCGTTGACTTCACCGAGGGCCGACGCGATCTGCGCCTTGTGCTTGCCCCACCAGTCGAGGTCGTAATGGGCTTGCACCGTGACGGCCGCCTCGTTGTAGTAATTGCCGCCGATCGGCGCGGGCGTCAGGCCATGGGCCGAATAGCGCTGGCGGTTGATGCTGGCGTTGACGTCCACGCGCGGGTCGCGGTCCGCATGCTGGTAGTCGAAAGCGGACAAGGCCGAGCCGATGCGGGTATTGGCCACGTCCAGGCTGGGGCTGGCGGACAGCGCCTGTTCGATCAGGCCGTCGAGTTGACTGTCCTGGAACTGGCGCCACCACTGGGCGGCCGGCCAGCCTTCGCTGGCCAGGTGGATATCGGACGCCAGCTGCTTTGTCGCCAGATCCTGCTGCGGCAATACATGGGTGTCTGGCGGAATGCTGGCGCAGCCGGCCAGGGCCAGCGCAAGCACAACAAGGGAAAGCTTCATGGTTGGTTTCCTGGACATGATGGTTACTCCATCGCCGCGTGGTCGACCACGACGGGCGCGTTTTTCTTCGGTGGCTTGATCAGCAGCAGCAGTGGCAGCACCAGGATGGTCAGCCACATCATCAGCCAGAAATCATCGAGGTAGGCGATCATCGACGCCTGCCGGTTGATCTCGCCATTCAGGGCCGCCATTCCCGCACCGGATGACAAGTCGAACACGCTGGCGACCGCCGGGTCGTGCAGGGCCGGGTTGGCGATATTGATGTGTTCGGTCAGCGACGCATGGGCGATCTGCGTATTACGCACCAGTAAAGTCTGCACCAGCGCAATGCCGATACTGCTGCCGATATTGCGCACCAGGCTGTAGATGGCCGTGCCTTCCGCCCGCATCTGCGGCGACAGGGTGGCAAAGGTGGCTGCGCTCAGCGGCACGAACACCAGGCCCAGGCCGATGCCCTGGATAATGCCGTTCCACACCACGGTCTTCGGCACCAGGTCCAGGGTGAAATTGGCCATCTGCCACAGCGAAAAGGCCGTGATCGAAAACCCCACGCCCAGCAGCACGCGCGTATCGACCTTGCCGGTGAGCTTGCCGACGATCAGCATCGCCATCATGGTGCCCAGGCCGCTGGGCGCCGTCACCAGGCCGGCAATCGCGGCCGGGTAATTCATCAGCCCCTGCAGCATCGACGGCGTCAGCGCACGGGTAGCGAACAGCACCAGGCCGACGATAAAGATGAACAGCAGGCCGCTGACATAGTTCGAGTTTTTCAGCAGCCGGTAGTCGAGGAAGGACTTGCCGGCCGGACGCAAGGCCGTATGGGCGATGAAATAACACAAACTCATGGCCAGCACGATGGCCTCGATCCACGTTTCGGTCGACGAAAACCAGTCATTCTGCTCGCCCCGGTCCAGCAGCATCTGCAGCGCGCCGATCGACAGGCTGAGGGTGGCAAAGCCGAACATGTCGAAATTCATGCGGCGGTTCGGCGGGTCCTTGCGGATATAGCGCCAGATGCCATAGAAGGCCATCGCGCCGATCGGGATATTGATGAAGAAGACCCAGCGCCAGCTATAGCTGTCCGTCAGCCAGCCACCCAAGGTGGGGCCCAGGATAGGGCCGATCATCACGCCCATGCCCCAGATGGCCATGGCCGAGCCGTGCTTTTCGCGCGGATTGATGTCCAGCAGCACGGCTTGCGACAGCGGCACCAGCGCCGCGCCGAATACGCCCTGCAGCAGGCGGGCGGCAACGATTTCGGACAAAGTGCCGGACAGGCCGCACAGCACGGAGGCGATCGTAAAACCGGCTACGGAGACGAGAAAGGTTTTCTTCTGGCCAAAGCGGTCGCACAGCCAGCCGGTCAACGGCGTGGCAATCGCGGCCGCCACGATAAACGAGGTCAGCACCCAGGTGATCTGGTCTTGCGAGGCGGACAAGCTGCCCTGCATGTGCGGCAGGGCCACGTTGGCGATGGTGCCGTCGAGCGCCTGGATGATGGTGGCGAGCATGATCGAGATCGTGATCATGCGCCGGTTCAGCGTGGGGTCCTCCGAGGCTGGAAGGGGAGATGCTGCGGTGATGGAACTCACGCCGACTTCTCCGTGGCCGCCTGCAAGGCTTCCAGCAATTCGGTGGCGGCCAGCAGCTGCTCCGCAGCTATACCCTGCAGCAGCTCCTTGCGGAAACTGTCCGCTTCCTTGCGCACCGTTTCATACACTTGCATGCCCGCATCGGTCAGCACCACCAGCTTGACGCGCCGATCGAGTTCCGATGGCTGGCGCTGCACGAAGCCGGATTTCACGAGCCGGTCCAGCATTGACACCATGGTCGGGTTCTCCACCCCCAGCTGATGGGCCAGCTCGCTTTGCGACGGCGGCTGGGGCGATTTGGCGATCATGGCGATGCACATCCAGCTCGCTTGCCCCAGGTCCAGGTCTTTCAGTCGCCGGTCGATCGCATGGCGCCAGCCGCGCGCCGTCTTGTGGAGCGCGGCGGAGAAGCGTTCTTCAATAGAAATCATAAGATAAGTCGTCTAATGGTTAGGTGTCTAACTATTATTTTACCACTAGGAAATGCTGAACGTGCAGGGCTTTATGATTTTTCCAGACGCTGCTACATTCAGGGTTGGTCCATTTTATCGGGAGTACAGTCATGACTACAGCAGAGCAGGGCAGCAGCGATTTTGTGATTACCCACACGTTTGACGCCCCACGCGAACTGGTGTTCCAGTCCTGGGTCGAACCGGAGCGCCTGGCCCAATGGTGGGGGCCGGTGGGGTTCGAGCTCAGCGTGCTGGCGCTGGAACTCAAGCCGGGAGGCATTTTTCACTACGGCATGCGGGCCGACAATGGCTATGAGATGTGGGGCAAATTTACCTATCATGCGATCGAGGCGCCGGAGAAGATTGTTTCCATCTTGTCGTTTGCGGATCGGGAGGGGAATGTGGTGCCGCATCCGGTTAGCGCCACTTGGCCACTCAAGGCGCATAACACGATGACGTTGTCCGAGGAGGGTGGCAAGACGACGATGACGCTACGGTCGGTGCCGCATGAGGCTTCCGAGCAGGAGCATGCGACGTTCAAGGAGGGGCATGAGTCGATGAGGCAAGGATTTGGTGCCACCTTCGCTCAGTTGGCAGCGTATCTTGCACGTGTCCAGTGAGTGAGTTGCTTTACAAGCTTTAAAAAAGCGGGCCGGAGACGCGAACCTGAGAAAATGCCGATGGCTGCGTTGCGGCTCCTTGCCGTACATGCGTACTGTCTTCGTCGCCGCGCCTTGCCCTCGGCATTTTTCAGGCCCGCTTGGCCCGGGAAGCCCTGGCTTGAGGCTTGGGCCGATTCGTACTTTATCTGTATGCTTGGTTTGTGTTTTTCTTTGTCTCTACGTCTATACCGGCGGAAAGTCGTCATGGGACTTCGGCAAATACCCCCAGATCCTCAACACATCCCCGTGCACCTCGAATTCCAGTCCGATTTTCCTGACCACGCCGGATATTTCTTCCGTATGGTCGATATAGGTGCGTGGCAGCAGCATGCCTTTGGACGGTTCCAGTTCTTTCAAGCCGATATCGAACCATTCGACCAGGGCGAACGGGAACGGCAGGTGGTAGAGCCACTCCACGTCCCAGCCGGAGATAAAGCCGGTCACTGCTTTATAGCGGTAGGACGGCCACCAGTCTTCGCGCTGGCGGAAATGGTGGATCAGCTCATCCCACTTCGTATTGTTCGCGGCGCGCGACAGGTTTCTGTTCGAGACGGCGGCGTCGATTTTCTTGCGGATGGCATCGTCGTGGCCGCTGCCGGCGGTGGGCAGTTGATTCATGCTATCTGACTTGCCGTGTTGTTGCGCGGTGTCGCTTCTTCATGGAACAGGTCGGCGAGGTATTCGCACAGATCATGTTCCTCGACGTGGTCCGGCACGATAAAGTCGGCTGGCCGGCGCTTTCCATCGGCACCCGGATAAAAAGCACGCCATGCGCCGGGAGAACCTGTCACCGCGATCAGGGTGCCGAAGATATTGAATTTCAGGGATTTCATAGGCTGTCGCCCTGCAGGCCCAGCATCTGTTTGATCACCGGCAAAACCATCTTCCACGCCGGCGACGTCGCCGCGATCTCGTCGTAATGACTGGCTCCCGGTAAAATCAGCACCTCCGCATGGTCGCCGGCCTTCACGGCTTTCGCTGCGTAATCATGTGCCACGCGCGGGGGGGAGATGGTGTCGAGCTCGCCGGTGATCAGGACGGTACGCGTGCCGTTGGGGATCAGGTCGGCGGCGTTGGTGTCGCTGTAGATGTCGGGGCGGTCAGTGCTGGCGCTGCCTGCCAGCTGGGGGATGTCGCGGTCGCAGCTGCTTTTGATCAGCTTTTCTTCGTGGCGCAGGTCGGCCAGGCCGCCCAGGCTGATGATGTTGTTGATCGGCAGGAATTTCTCCTGGTACAGGGGGCTGGTCTTGGGAAGTTTTGCTCTTCCTGCAATCCATTGCACCAGCTGACCACCGGCCGAGTGGCCCATGGCGACGATGCGGC
This sequence comes from Janthinobacterium sp. J1-1, assembly GCF_030944405.1. NCBI lineage: Bacteria > Pseudomonadati > Pseudomonadota > Betaproteobacteria > Burkholderiales > Oxalobacteraceae > Janthinobacterium > Janthinobacterium sp. J1-1. The sequence goes on along the minus strand of NZ_CP132339.1, from coordinate 4,629,010 downwards.
TGGTGTCGAGTTGATACTGGCTGGCGTGGTGTTGCAGGCTGTCGAGCGCGGCATGCATGTCCTGGTAGGTGCCGGGGTAGCCGCCGCCTTCTTCGTCGACTCGGCGGTATTCGACGTTCCAGACGGCAATGCCCTGGCTGCTGAGGGCGTTGGCGACGTTGCGCATCTGCTTGATGCCGCCGAACTGGACTGTCCAGCAGCCGCCATGCACCAGCACCACCACCGGGAACGGGCCCGCACCGCTGGGCCGGAACAGCTGGGCGTACTGCGAGGAGGCCGGGCCATAGACGATCTGCGCCGTTGCTTGCGGGCCGTTCAGGGCCAGGTAGTTGTCCAAGGTCATGGGGGCGGCGACGGCGCCTTGTGCTGCGGCCAGCAGGGCGGTGGCGATCAGGGAGGAGGGCAAGGTCATCAGGCGGCTTCCGGCAGATAAAAGGAAAGCAACACTCTAGCATGGCGGCCATGGTGCAAAAACCTGCTTGCAGGTCGCCTTTTTTAAAAACAGTGTTCTGTATTGCATTCTAAGAAACTTTGCTCCGTGGTATATTCCAGCTTCAATCTCAGCCTTACGGATACGGTGCACGCACACGACATACTTCACTTGCTGGACGCGGAACACAGGGCGCTTGGCTCTGTTGCGGCTGGTGCGGTCCTGGAAGACGCGCTGGCGCAGTTGTTGCTGGCGCTGCAAGGCGATGACAGTGGCGACGAGTTGCATGGCTGCGTCGCGCTCATTGACGAGGCCGACCGCTTTTGCGGCCTGTGCGCCCCCAGCTTGCCGGACGACTTGCAGCTGGCCTTGCGGCACGATGACGACGGGCCGCATCCTTCGCCCTTTGGCGCGGCGGCGTTTACGGGCGCGCCCGTGTATTGCGGCGATATCGTGCGCGAGCCGGGCTGGAGCGCCGGGCGCAAGGAAGCGATGCTGCATGGCTATCGCGCCTGCTGGGTCGCGCCCGTGTTTGGCGCGCGTGGCCATGTGCTGGGCGTACTGGGGCAGTTTTCCCAGGTGGCGCGCCACCCGACCCAGGCCGATATCGACCGCATGAGCGTGGCGGCCCGCTGCATCTCGCACGTGATCGAACGGGGCCGGCTGGAAAAACTGGCCGGCCATCATGCCGCGCTGGAAAACCGCATGGTGCAGCGCACGGCCGAGCGCGACCGCATGTGGCGCCTGGCCACCGATATCATGCTGGTGGCCGATTTGCGCGGCGTGATCATTGCCGTCAATCCGGCCTGGACCAGCATCCTCGCGCGCGCGGAAAGCGATGCCTTGGGCATGGACTTCATCAGCCTGGTGCATCCGGACGACCGCGCGGCCACCTTGCAGGACCTGGCAAAACTGGCTGGCGGCGCCACCACCTTGCGTATGGAAAACCGCTACCGGTGTGGTGACGGCGAATACCGCAGCATCGCCTGGACCGCCGTGCCGGCCGAGCAGCTGATCCATGCCGTCGGGCGCGACGTGACCGACGAGAAAGAGGCGCGCCTGGCCCTGCTGCGCAGCGAGCAAGCCTTGCTGCAGGCGCAAAAGCTCGAATCGATCGGCAAGCTGACCGGTGGCGTGGCGCATGACTTCAATAATGTGCTGCAAATTATCTCGGGCAATCTGCAACTGCTGAAACTGACCGTGGCCGGCAATCCGCAGGCGGCCAGCCGTCTCGATTCGGCCGCCTCCGCCGTCGAACGGGGCGCCAAGCTGTCCTTGCAACTGCTGGCGTTTGCCCGCCGCCAACCTTTGCGCCCGCTGGCCACCAATCTCGGCCATTTGCTCGTCAGCATGCAGGAATTGATACGGCGCGCGCTGGGCGAACTGATTTTCGAGGAAACCTTTGTCAGCGTGGGACTGTGGCATGTGCTGGTCGACCCGAACCAGATGGAAAACGTGCTGCTGAACATGGCCATCAATGCGCGCGACGCGATGGAACAGGGCGGCCGCCTGACCTTTTCCCTCAGTAACGTTACCCTGGATCAGGCCGCGACGGCCGGCCATGCCGATGCGCTACCCGGCCAACACGTCTTGCTGACGATTACCGACACGGGCCATGGCATGGAGGCGGCCGTGATCGAGCAGATCTTCGAGCCCTTCTTTACCACCAAGAAAGAAGGCGAGGGCACCGGCCTGGGGCTTTCCATGGCGTATGGCTTTATCCGCCAGAGCGGCGGCCATATCCGCGTGCAAAGCGCGCCCGGCGCCGGCACCACCTTCAAGATCTACCTGCCGCGCTCGCTCGAACCGCTGGCCGACCTGCCGCAGTGGCGCGCCGGCCCGGTGCTCGGTGGCGCCGAGACCATCCTGGTGGTGGAGGACGATGCGGCCGTGCGCAACACGGTGGTCGACATGCTGCGCGGCCTGGGCTATGAAGTATTGCACGCCCACGATGGCGACAGTGCGCTGCGGCAATTGCAGGCCGGCGCCAGGGTCGACCTGCTGTTTACCGACGTGGTCATGCCCGGTCCGGTCGACAGCACCGAACTGGCGAGCCAGGCGAAACTGCTGCTGCCGGGGCTGGCCGTGCTGTTTACTTCGGGCTATACCTATAACGCCATCATGCAGGGCGGGCGGCTGGCACCCAGCGTCGAGTTGCTCAGCAAACCGTACCGGCGCGAAGACCTGGCGCGGCGCATCCGCCATCTGCTGGCGGACCGGCGCTTGCCCGGCGCACCCGATCCGTCGGGGCGCCGCATCCTGCTGGTGGAAGACAATGACGACGCGCGCGAGATGAGCATGGAAATGCTCAATATGCTGGGCCATACGGTGCATGGCGCGGCCAGCGCCGAGGAAGCCTTGCCGCTGTTATCGCTGCCTGACCTGGAGATATTGCTGACCGATATCAGCCTGCCCGCCATGTCCGGCCTGGAACTGGCGCGCCGCGCGCGCGCCGAAGCGCCGCAGCTGGAGGTGATTTTCGCGTCCGGCCACGGCTGGGCGGCCAGCCTGGCGCATGGCCGCCAGGCGCGTTTCCTGCAAAAACCGTTCGGCCTGGAAGAGCTGGCCGCCGCGCTGAAACGTTCCTAGTCTGCCTGCAAGGCTTGCTGCAACTGCTCCACCGAAAACGGCTTGAGCAGGAAGCGGGCCGACGGATCTTGCACGCCGGAATTGGCCGGCGCGTGGCCGGTGGAAAACACCACTTGCAGGTGCGGATGGTCCCTGGCCGCCAGCATGGCCAGCTCGGTGCCTGACATGCGCGGCAAGCTGATATCGGTGAGCAAGATTTCCAGGCCCTGCATGGCCAGCAGCGGCAGCGCTTCTTCGGCCGATCCCACCGCCGTCACGTCATGGCCCAGCATGTCCAGCAATTCGCTGGTCATGGCGCGCGCGTCGTCGTTGTCTTCCACCAGCAAAATGCTGCGTCCGCCTGTCCGCACGGTGGCGGGGGGCGATGGTTGCTCCAGTTCCTGCTGCAGGCGGGCCACATGCTGGCGGTTGGCCAGCAGATGGCGGATGCGCCGCGCCAGGTCTTCGCGCCTGTAGGGTTTGCTCAGCAACTCCACGCCCGCATCGAGCCGCCCGCCATGCATGATGGCGTCCTGCGTATAACCCGAGGTAAACAGCACGGCCAGTTCGGGCAGCAGCTGCCGTGCCTGGCGCGCCAGTTCCGTGCTGGCCACGGGGCCGGGCATTACCACGTCGGTAAACAGCAGGTCGACCGGCACGCCGCCGGCGACGATGTTCAGCGCGCCCTGGCCATCGGACGCCTTCAGCACGCTATAGCCCAGGCCGTGCAACATGTCGACCACGGTGGTTTGCACGTGCGGATCGTCTTCCACCACCAAAATGGTTTCCTTGCCGCCCAGCACTGGCCCCGTCAGTTGCAAAGGCAGTTCCGTCACGCCGTCGAGCGAGCGCGGCAGGTAGATGCGGAAGGTGGTTCCCGCGCCGAGCGTGCTTTCGACGCGCAGGTGGCCGCCGCTTTGCTTCAGGAAACCATAGGCCATCGACAAGCCCAGGCCCGAGCCTTCGCCTTCTTTCTTGGTGGTAAAGAACGGTTCGAAGATCTTGTCGATCAGCTCCGGCGCGATGCCGCTGCCCGTGTCGCTGATGGACAGCTGCACGTATTGCCCGGCCGCCAGGTCTTCCGTGCCGTCGAGCGCACAATTGAAGAGCGACACCGTCAGCTTGCCGCGGCCATCCATCGCGTCGCGCGCATTGATGGCCAGGTTCAGGATCACGTTTTCCAGCTGGTTCGGGTCGACCAGCGCCTGCCAGGCGTCGCCGGCGACATGCACCTGCGTGTCGACCGTCTCGCCGACGGCGCGCCGCAGCAGGTCTTCGGTCGAACGCAGCAGCGCCTTCAGGTCGGTGACCAGCGGTTTCAGGGGCTGGCGGCGGGCAAAGGCCAGCAATTGCGCCGACAGCTTGGCGCCCCGTTCGACGGCGGCGCTGGAACTGGCGATGCGCTTGGCCGCCTGCGGATCGCTGCCCACCGTAATTTGCAGCAGTTGCAGATTGCCCGAGATAATCTGCAACACATTGTTGAAATCATGCGCCACGCCACCGGTCAGCTTGCCCAGCGCTTCGAGCTTTTGCGATTGCAGCAGCGCTGAAACGCTATGGTCGAGCGATTCCTGGGCCGCGCGCAAGGCTTGCGCGGCGTCCTTTTCTTCGCTGATGTCGCGCGCGCTGCAATAGATCTTGCCATTTTCCGGCACCGCCACCCATTGCAGCCAGTGCCAGCCGCCGGCCTTGTCGCGGTAGCGGTTTTCAAAGCGCAGCGCGGGCTGGCCCTGCAGCAGCGCTTGCCAGACCGCCAGGGTGGCGTCGCGGTCGTCAGGGTGGATCAAACTCATGAAGGCCATGTTGCGCACTTCCTGCTCGGACCAGCCCAGGGTGGTTTCCCAGGCGGGATTGAGATGCTCGAAGCGGCCTTCCAGGTTCAGCACGCCCAGCAAATCGGGGCTGATGCGCCAGGTCAGGCCGAATTCGCGCGTGCGCTCGGCCACTTGCCGTTCCATGTCGGCGTTCAGGGCACGCAGCTGGGCCTGGGCCTGGGCGCGCAGCAAGCTGGCCCAGATGCGTTCGGCCGCCTGCACGGCCAGCGCGATCTCGACCGCCTGCCAGGCGCGCGGCGCGCGGCTGTGCACCACGAACAAGGCCGCCAGCCGGCCGTCCTTGACGATGGGAATATTCAAAAAGGCCTGGATGCCCAGCCGCGCGAAGGTGGCCAGGGCGCCTGGCGCGGCCGTGCGCGGGTCGCCGCTCACATCGTCGACCGCCACCGGGCGGTCCGCTTCAAGCTCGGCCGCCAGGCCGGCGGCGTATTCACCGAGGAAATATTCGCCGGCCGCGCCGGGCGCCAGGCCGTCGCTCCAGGCATGTTGCAAGGTGGCATAGCGCAACTGCTGGCCGATATCGAAGCAGGCCACTTGCTGGGCTTGCAATTGCTGGCCCAGCAGCCGCGCCGAGACGGAGAGGATTTCGCCGGTATCTTCCAGCTGGCGCAGGCTGCGGTCCAGCCGCAACAGGAAATCATGGAACTGCGCAGGGAACTGCGCCGGGGCAGGGATGGTCGCCATGGTCACGATCCCGCCAGCGGCAGGGTCACGCTGAACAGCGCGCCATGGCCGGGCTGGCTTTGCAGGGTGATGGCGCCGCCGTGGGCGTCGACCAGCTGCTTGGTAATGAACAGGCCCAGGCCCAGGCCGCCCGTGCGGTCCTGGTGCATCACGCGCTCGAAGGCGTCGAAGATGCGCTCCTGGTCCTTGGGGCCGATACCGATGCCATGGTCGCGCACCTCGATCACCGCGCTGTTGCGGGTTTTCGCCAGGCTGATGTCGACCGGCTTGCCGTCGCCATAGCGCAGGGCGTTGCTGATCAGGTTGACGACGATCTGTTCGACGCGGAAACCGTCCCAATAGCCTTCGATGCACGCGTCTTCCTGCACCTGCACCCGCAACTGGTCCGGGCCGGGCGCCAGGTCCTCGGCCACGCGCCGCACCAGCGCGGCCAGGTCGACCGGTTCGCGCCGTATCGACAGCTTGCCGCTGCTGATGCGCGAGACGTCGAGCATGTCGTCGATCAGCCGCACCATGCTGCGGATCTGGCGTGCGTCGCGCGCCACCATCTTCGGCAATTTTTCCGGCGCGAAAGCGGCCAGGTTGCCGCGTTCCAGGTTCAGGGTGCGCATCTGGGTTTCCAGGAACAGGGTGTTGAGCGGCGTGCGCAGCTCGTGCGCCACCATCGACATGAATTCGTCGCGCATGCGCAGGGAGCGCTGCAGCTCGGCCTGCGTCGCGCGCAACTCTTGCAGCAGCGCTTCCTGCTGCTGGCGGCTGTGTTCCAGCGCCTGCACCTGGCGCCGCGTCTCGGCACGCTGCTGGTGCAGGGCAACGAAGACATTGACCTTGCTTTGCACGGCATTGATATCGAGCGGCTTGTGCAAAAAGTCCACGGCGCCGCTTTCATAGCCCTGGAACGAGAAATTCATTTCCTTGCCGGCCGCCGTGACGAACACGATCGGGATATGGCGCGTCTTGTCGGTGCCGCGCATCAGCTGGGCCAGCTCGAAGCCGTCCATTTCCGGCATCTGCACGTCGAGGATGGCCAGCGCGAAATCGTGTTCCAGCAGCAAGGCCAGCGCTTCTTCGCCGGACGAGGCCTGGTAGACGCTGCGGTCGTTTTCGCGTATCAGCGCGTTCAGCGCGCGCAGGTTTTCCGGCAGGTCGTCGACGATCAATAGTTTGGTGCGGGTTTCATTCATCATGGCGGTTTCCTGGTGTTGCTTCGTCTCGCTGTGCATCCTGGCGCGGCTTGTGCCGCGTCTCTTGTCGCTGGGCGCCGAACGAAGGGCGCTTGCGGTACAGCTTTTCCGGTCCTGATTGCTGCTCGAATTGCGTGGCAAAGGCGCTGAAATTCGTGCTTTCCTTGCTGCCCAACCCCAGGAATCCCCGGTGGCACAGCGATTCATGGAACAGCCCGAGGGCGCGGTCCTGCAGGGCTTTATTAAAATAGATCAGCACGTTGCGGCAGCAGATCAACTGCGTTTCCGCAAACACGCTGTCGGTGGCCAGGCTGTGGTCGGCAAAATTGATGCGGTCCAGCAGGCGGCTGTCGAAGCGCGCCGTCGCATGTTCCACCGTGTAATACTCGTCCAGGCTGCCCAGGCCGCCTGCCGCCGTGTAGTTGGCGCCGTAGTCTTGCATGCTGAGCAGCGGATAAACGCCCAGGCGGGCCTTGTCCAGCACCACCGGATTGATGTCGGTGGCATAGATCAGGCTGCGCTCGAGCAAGCCTTCCTCGTGCAGGATGATGGCCAGCGACAGCGCCTCCTCGCCAGTACAGCAGCCTGCCACCCAGATCTTCGGCGACGGATAGGTTTTCAGCACCGGCACCACCTGTTCGCGCAGGGCCAGGAAAAACGCCGGATCGCGGAACATCTCGGTGACGGGCACGGTCAGCATCTGCAGCAGCTGGCCAAAGGCGCCCGCATCCTTGAGCACCTTGCGTTGCAGCTCGTCCAGGGTGCTGCAGTGCAGGCGACCCAAGGCGTGGTTCAGGCGGCGCCGTTGCGAGGGCGCGGAATAATCACGGAAATCGTAGCTGTAGCGCTGATAGATGGCATCCATCAACGCCTGCAGCTGCGCCTCCGTGTAGTCGATCAGCATCAGATGCGTTCCATCTTCGGCATCCAGACGCGCAGCAGCGAGTACAGGCGGTCCAGGTCGATCGGCTTGGCCAGGTAGTCGGACGCGCCGGCCTGCAGGCATTCTTCCTGGTCGTTCTTCATGGCCTTGGCGGTAATCGCGATGATCGGCAGCTTGTTGTAGCGGCCGTCGGCGCGGATCTGGCGCGTCGCTTCCAGGCCGTCCATGCCCGGCATCATCACATCCATCAGCACCAGGTCGATATCGTCCACGCTATTGAGCTTGCTGATCGCTTCAAAACCGTTGCGGCCGATTTCCACCACCACGCCTTTTTGCTCCAGCGCATTGGTCAAGGCAAAGATATTGCGCACGTCGTCGTCGACCAGCAGGATCTTGCGCCCTTCAAACACGCGCTCGCGGCTGCGCACCTGCTGCAGCATGCCCTGGCGCTCGGTCGACAGTTCCGACTCCACCTTGTGCAGGAACAGGGTCACTTCGTCGAGCAGGCGCTCGGGCGAACGGGCGCCCTTGATGATGATCGAGCGCGAATACTTCATCAGGTCGGCTTCTTCTTCGCGGCTCAGGTTGCGGCCGGTATACACGATCACGGGCGGGAACGAGCACAGCTCTTCATGCTCCATGCGCTCCAGCAACTCGTTGCCCTGGATATCGGGCAGCTTCAGGTCGATGATCATGCAGTCGAAAATCTGCGTTTTCAGCAGGGCCAGCGCTTCTTCGCCCAGCGCCACGGCGGTGATTTCCACATCGTCGTCGCTGATCAGGTGCACCACGCTTTCGCGCTGGCGTTCGTCATCCTCGACCAGCAGGATGCGTTTCATTTTCTGCGTAAATTTCGATTCCAGCTTGAGGAACACGTCTTTCAATTGCTCGCGCGTGCGCGGCTTGGTGGCGTAGCCGACGGCGCCCAGCTGCATCGCCGCCTGCACCTGGTCATTGCCCGAGACGATATGCACGGGGATATGGCGGGTCAGCGGGTTTTCCTTGAGCTTTTGTAGTACCAGCAGGCCCGGACGGTCAGGCAGGCCGATATCGAGCAGGATGGCGTCGGGCAGGAACTCGGCCGCCAGGCGCAAGCCTTCCTCGGCGCCGTGCGCCACCAGGCACTGGTAATGCATTTCATGCGCCAGGTCGAACAGGATGCCGGCAAACGCCGGCTCGTCCTCGATCACCAGCACCGAGCGCTGCCCGCTGCGCGTGGCCGGCACGCTTTCGCGGTCATCCTTGAAGGTGGCGACCGGCACCGGTTTCGGCACGGGCAGGGGCGCGATGGCGGCCGCGCTGGTACGGATATGGGCCGGCGGCGCGGACCTGGCGGGCACCGGTGCCTCATCCTCCGGCACGGCGCGTTCCTGCCAGTCGATCGGCAGCACCAGGGTGAATGTGCTGCCCTGGCCCGGCGTGCTCGACAATTCAATGGCGCCGCCCAGCAGGGTGGCCAGGTCGCGCGAAATCGACAGGCCCAGGCCCGTGCCGCCGTAGCGGCGGCTGGTGGTGCCATCGGCCTGGTGGAAGGCGTCGAAGACTTTTTGCTGCTGATCGTCGGCGATGCCGATGCCGCTGTCCTGTACCTGGAAGCGCACATGGCCGGCCGCGTCCGCCGCCACCTGCACCGAGACGCTGCCGGTATCGGTGAACTTGATGGCGTTCGACAACAGGTTTTTCAGGATCTGTTCCAGGCGCTGGCGGTCGCTGACGAACGACGGCGGCGTGCCAGGCGCGACCGCGACGGTGAAAGCGAGTTTCTTTTGCTGTGCCTGGGCGCCGAACAGCATCTTCAGGCTGCTCAGCAGTTCATTGAAGGGGATGGCTTCCGGCGTCAGGTCCAGCTTGCCCGCCTCGACCTTGGAAATGTCGAGGATATCGTTGATCAGGGTCAGCAAGTCATTGCCGGCCGAATAAATGGTTTGCGCAAACGTCACTTGCTCCGGTGTCAGGTTGCCGCCGCTATTGTCGGCCAGCAGCTTGGACAGGATCAGCGAGCTGTTCAACGGCGTGCGCAGCTCGTGCGACATATTCGCCAAAAATTCCGACTTGTAGCGGCTGGCGCGCTGCAGCTCTTCGGCGCGCGCTTCGAGCTGGTCGTGGGCCTGGCCGATGGCGACGTTCTTCTGGTCCAGCGCCAGGGCCTGCACGGCCAGCTGCTCGTTCGATTGCTCCAGCGCCGCTTTTTGCTCTTCGAGGTGCGACTGCGATTGTTCCAGCACGCGCGACTGCTCGCCCAGCTCTTCATTGGCGGTGCGCAGCTCTTCCTGCTGCACTTCCAGTTCTTCATTCAACTGCTGGGTTTCTTCCAGCACGTTCTGCAGGCGCTGGCGGTACAGCGCCGCTTCCAGCGAGGTGCCGACGTTGGCGGCGATCAGGCGCAGCAGTTCCAGTTCGCGCTGGGCCACGGGGCGGGTAAAGCCCAGTTCGATCACGCCGTTGACGACGCCTTCGTTGTCCACCGGCGTGAGCACCAGTTCCAGCGGCGAACCGTGGCCCAGGCTGGAGTTCACCATCAGATAATTGTCGGGGACCTGCTTGATATGCTTGAGCCGTTTTTCACGCGCGGTTTCGCCGACCAGGCCTTCGCCTTGCTTGAAGACCTGCTTGTCCTGGATATGCTGGTCGCTGAAGCCATACACGGCCGCGCGGCGCAGGCTGCCGTCGTCTTCGGTGACATAGATCGTCGCCACCGCCACTTCGAGGCGGTTGGCCAGGAAGTCCAGCACCTGCCGGCCCAGCTGCGGCAGGGCCAGCTGGCCGCTGGTGTAGTCGGCCAGTTCGGTCTGGCCGGTGCGCAGCCAGGCTTGCTCCTGCAGCACATCGTTATCCTTGCCGCGCTGCTCCAGCGCCGCATTGTAGATATCGGACAAGCGCATCAGTTCGCGCCGGCCCAGGAAGGCGAGCAAGCCCGACAAGCCCAGGCTCAGCAGCAGGAAGACCACCACCGCCATCATGGTGCGCGCTTCGGCCGAGTCGCCGCGCTCCTGGCGCAAACGCTGTTCCATGCCCAGGAAGGACAGGAATTCGCGGCGGATTTCGTCGAATTCCAGCTTGCCTTCGCCCTGGCGCACGCGCGCCAGGTATTCCTGGTTGTTGCGGCGCTGGCTGATGATCGATTCGGCGTACTCGGTCCACTGGCTTTGCAGCGCGCGGATGCGGCGCAGGCGATCCTGCTGGATCGGGCTGTCCGCCACCAGCTCCAGCAAGGTCGTCATCTCCACCGCGATCTTGGCCTTGCCCGATTTATACGGCGCCAGGAAGGTCTCGTCGCCCGTCAGCAGATAGCCGCGCATGCCCGTTTCCAGGTCGACCGACAGTTTCATCACTTCATTGGCGTTGCCGATCACGCGCTCGGAATGCTCGACCGAGCGCAGCGCACTGAGCAAATAGGCAATCAGGCCGACGAAGACCAGGGCGGTCAGCACCCCGACCACCAGCGGCAAGGTAACATTACGGGCAAGAATGCGCCGGAAACTGAAAGTGTCGATCGGGGTCTTGGTATTCATCGGGTCCGTGGAAGAATAATCAGAGGTAAATAATTTTAACTGAAAAGCAATATTTCTGAGGCGCAAACGTGCGGCAGGCGCTAGCATAGCAGGCGGCGCGAGCGCGGCAATGACGCACGCGTGCGGTGTGATCAAAAAGATGAGGAATCATGTCAGGGAAACCGGTCATTTGCGCGCTGCCAGAAAGCCGGGCGCGTGAAACATTCCGGCAGGGGGCGTCGATGCCGGCGGCAAGGCACCGATGCAGCCACAGAGTGGCGGGGCGGATGATATGGTGCCTTGACATCCTGCGTGGGGAGAGGCGGACGCTAGCATAATGGCGTGGTGCTTATTTGATCGGTCTCAAACATTGCGTGCGTTGCCCGCCTAGTATTAATAGGCGCGGCCTGCCGCCGCAACCAACCGAACAGGAGCGATTATCATGGCCAATCAACTGATGTCCCGCGATCCGCGCGATCCCTTTCATGCACTGAGCCGTTTCGATCCCTTCAGCGACATGGACGAGCTGATGCGCGATTTTTTCAGCCCCGTGCTGCGCGCGCGCGACGCCGTGCCGCGCATGCGCGTCGATATTTCCGAAACCGAGCAAGCCTACCTGGTCAAGGCCGAAATCCCCGGCGTCAACCGCGACGACATCAAGGTGGCCATCGACGGCCACCGCGTGTCGATCAGCGCCGAACTGAAACAGGAGCATGAGGATGGCGAGGCCGGCAAGGCGGTGCGCAACGAAAGGATGTATGGCCAGCAATACCGCAGCTTCAGCCTGCCGCAGGAAGTCGACGACAGCAATTCGCAAGCCCGCTATGTGGACGGCGTGCTGCAGCTGACCCTGCAGAAAAAAGCGGGGACGGGCGGCAAGCAGCTGCAAATACAATAATGACGGTGTAAATCATCAGGCAATAAAAAACGGGACCCGATCGGGTCCCGTTTTTTTCGCTACTTATATAGCACTCAGTTGCGTATCTCCAGCGCCCGGTTCAGGCTCAGTGCCGCCAGCGAGGCGACGGCGCCCGACAGCAGGTAGAAGCTGACGTAGGCCAGGCCGAAGTTGGCCGACAGGCCCAGCGCCACCAGCGGGGCGAAACCGGCGCCGACCAGCCAGGCCAGGTCCGACGTCAGCGCCGCGCCGGTATAGCGGAAGCGGGCAGGGAAGTTGGCCGTCACGGCGCCGGCTGCCTGGCCATACGACAGGCCCAGCAGGCTGAAGCCGATCAGGATGAAGGCGTCCTGGCCGGTATTGCCGCCACCCATCAGGCTGGGAATAAAGGCGCTGAAGATGGCGATCAGCACGGCCAGCGTGCCCAGGGTGGTGCGGCGGCCGAAACGGTCGGCCAGCAGGCCCGACAGCACGATACCGACGGCGGCCAGTATCGCGCCCACCATCTGCACCTGCAGGAAGTCCGAGGCGGCGCGGGTTTGGTAGACCGAGACCCACGACAGCGGGAACACGGTGACCAGGTGGAACAGCGCGTAGCTGGCCAGCGCGGCCAGCGCGCCGATCATCACGTTGCGGCCCTGGCCGCGGCTCATTTCAAAGACGCTGACGGGCTGCAGCTCGCGCTCGTCGAGCAGCTTGGCGTATTCATTGGTCGACACCAGGCGCAGGCGGGCAAACAGCGCGACCACGTTGATGGCGAACGCCACATAGAAAGGATAGCGCCAGCCCCAGTCAAGGAATTCTTCCGTGGAAAGGGCCGTCAGCATGTACCAGAACAGGCCGCCGGCGATCAAAAAACCGACCGGAGCGCCCAGCTGGCCCAGCATGGCATACCAGCCGCGCTTGTTTTCAGGCGCGTTCAGGGCCAGCAGCGACGGCAGGCCATCCCATGAGCCGCCCAGCGCCACGCCCTGGCCGATGCGCAGGACGGCCAGCCAGACGATGGCGGCAAAGCCCAGGTGCGAGTAGGTCGGCAGGAAGGCGATGCCGGCGGTGGACACGCCCAGCAGGAACAGGGCGATGGTCAGCTTGGCGCTGCGCCCGAGCCGGCGCTGGATTTCCATGAAGATCACGGTGCCGAAGGGACGGGCGATGAAGGCAAAGGAAAAGATCAGGAACGCGTACAATGTGCCCTCCAGGCGTTCCTCGAACGGGAAGAACACCTGCGGGAACACCAGCACCGAGGCGATGGCGTAGACAAAAAAGTCAAAGTATTCGGAAGCGCGGCCGATGATCACGCCAACGGCGATCTCACCGGGGTCGATATGGGATTCGACGGTGCCGGCTCCGCGTGCGTCGCGCAGAGAGTGGGGGGAGAAATCAGCGGGTACATCGCCGCTATGGGTGCGCGTGCTGGACATGATGAGCCTCTTTATATAGTTTCGAGTTCGACAACACGTATAACTTACCCCAGGAGTCTCAAGCCCGGAGTAGGACTACTCAGACAGTAGCTGTAGGACAAGTCCTTAACTGCTGAATGGAGTCCGAGCCCAGGGGTGGACAAAACGTCCAATTGCCATTGTGCTCCAGTAAGAATAAAGTACCATATCTTCATCCCCTGTACTGGACTTTCCTGTATGTTTTCACTCAAAGTTCGTCACGGACTGGCGCTGTTACCCCTTACCTTATTGGCAGGTTGCAATACGGTGGTACTGAATCCGTCCGGTGACATCGCAGTCCAGCAAGGCAATCTGATTGTCATTTCCACTCTGCTGATGCTGCTGATTATCGTTCCGGTAATCGCTCTCACCCTGCTGTTCGCCTGGCGCTACAGAAAAAACAACACCGCGGCCAAATATGAGCCGGACTGGGACCACTCGACGCGTCTCGAGCTGATCATCTGGGGCGCACCCCTGCTGATCATCATCGTGCTGGGCCTGCTGACCTGGATCAGCACCCACACCCTGGACCCATATCGTCCGCTGAGCCGTATCGACGCGAATCGTCCGATTCCGGAGAGCACCAAGCCGATGATCGTCGAAGTGGTCGCGCTGGACTGGAAATGGCTGTTCATCTATCCAGAGCAAGGCATTGCCACAGTCAATGAATTGTATGCGCCGGTCGATCGTCCGATCCGCTTCAAGATTACCGCCCAGTCGGTGATGAACTCGTTCTTCATTCCGGCGCTGGCAGGTCAGATCTACGCCATGCCGGGCATGGAGACCAAGCTCAACGCCGTGATCAACAAGCCGGGCGTCTACGACGGTTTCTCCGCCAACTACAGCGGCGCCGGCTTCTCGGGCATGCGCTTCAAGTTCCATGGCGTGAACGATGCGGACTTCGACAAATGGGTGGCGACCACCCGTGCTGGTGGCGGCGCGCTGAACCGCGACGATTACCTGACCCTGGTCCAGCCGAGCGAGCGCGATCCCGTGCGCCGCTACAGCAATGTGCCGGTCGATCTGTACAAGGCCATCCTGAATCGCACCATCGTTTCCGACGCGCTGTGCGTGACGCCGGTCCAGCCTTACAAACTGGCATTGGCGGATAGCCCGGTAGCGTCTGTCACGGCGGCAGTCGCTGGCGATGCAGTGGTTGAAAAGGGCGTTCAAGCCAAGTAACAACCGCATGAATCCCGCCGCGCGTCAGTTAGCGCGGCAGATACTGGCGCCGCTTGCCTGGCGCCTCCCTTTTTTCTGAGAGTAACAATGCTAGACCATATTGATCTGACGAAGCTTATCTTCGGCCGTCTGACTTGGGATGCAATTCCATTTCACGAACCTATCCTGCTGGCGACCTTTGCAGGCGTCGCCCTGGGCGGCATCGCGCTGGTCGCGGCGCTGACGTATTTCCGCGTCTGGGGTACCCTGTGGCGCGACTGGATCACCAGTATCGACCATAAAAAAATCGGTATCATGTACATGATCCTCGGTATCATCATGCTGCTGCGCGGCTTTGCCGATGCGCTGATGATGCGTACCCAGCAGGCGATCGCCTTTGGCGACAATGCCGGCTTCCTGCCGCCGCATCACTACGACCAGGTCTTCACCGCTCACGGCGTGATCATGATCTTCTTCGTGGCGATGCCTTTCGTGACGGGCCTGATGAACTACGTGGTGCCACTGCAGATCGGTGCGCGCGACGTGGCTTTCCCGTTCCTCAACAACTTCAGCTTCTGGATGACGACCATGGGCGCCGTGCTGGTGATGGCCTCGCTGTTCGTCGGCGAGTTCGCCCGTACCGGCTGGCTCGCGTATCCACCGCTGTCGGGCATTGCCGCCAGTCCGGACGTGGGGGTGGACTATTACATCTGGTCCTTGCAGATTGCCGGGGTCGGTACCTTGCTGTCCGGCGTCAACCTGATCGCCACCATCGTCAAGATGCGCGCGCCAGGCATGACCTGGATGAAAATGCCGGTATTCACCTGGACCGCGCTGTGCACCAACGTGCTGATCGTTGCCGCTTTCCCTGTGCTGACGGCCGTGCTGGCCATGCTGGCACTGGACCGTACCGCCGGTTTCAATTTCTTCACGACCGAACTGGGCGGCAACGCCATGATGTACGTCAACCTGATCTGGATCTGGGGTCACCCTGAGGTTTACATCCTGGTGCTGCCGATCTTCGGCGTGTTCTCGGAAGTCGTCGCCACCTTCAGCTCGAAACGCCTGTTCGGCTACGCCTCGATGGTGTACGCGACGTGCGTCATCATGATCCTGTCCTACCTGGTATGGCTGCACCACTTCTTCACCATGGGGTCGGGCGCCAGCGTCAACTCCTTCTTCGGCATCACGACGATGATCATCTCGATCCCGACCGGCGCGAAGATCTTCAACTGGCTGTTTACCATGTACCGCGGCCGTATCCGCTTCGAACTGCCGATGCTGTGGACGATCGGCTTCATGGTCACCTTCACCATCGGCGGCATGACCGGCGTGCTGCTGGCGGTTCCACCGGCCGACTTCGTGCTGCACAACAGCCTGTTCCTGATCGCCCACTTCCATAACGTCATCATCGGCGGCGTGGTGTTCGGCGTGTTCGCCGCGATCAACTACTGGTTCCCGAAAGCCTATGGCTACAAGCTGGACACCTTCTGGGGCAAATGCTCGTTCTGGTTCTGGTTGGTCGGCTTCTACCTGGCCTTCATGCCGCTGTACGTGCTGGGCCTGATGGGCGTGACCCGCCGCATGAATCATTTCACCGATCCATCGCTGCAGATCTGGACCATCATCGCCTGGTTTGGCGCCGTTTCGATCGCACTGGGCATCGGCTCGATGATCATGCAGTTCTATGTCAGCTTCCGCAACCGCGCCGCACTGCGCGACGTGACCGGCGACCCATGGGGCGGCCGTACGCTGGAATGGTCGACTTCGTCGCCACCGCCAGACTACAACTTTGCCTTCACGCCGCAAGTGCATGAACTCGATGCATGGACCGACATGAAGAAGCACGGCTACGAGCGTCCGACGTCGGGCTTCACGAAGATCCACATGCCGAAGAACACCTGGGCAGGTTTCGTGGTCTCCGCACTGGCGGCCGTGGTCGGCTTTGGCCTGATCTGGCAAATGTGGCTGGTCGCCGGTGTCGGCTTCCTGGCCATGATGGTGGCGATCATCGTCCACACCTTTAACTACAAGCGTGATTACTACATTTCGGCCGACGAAGTCATCCGTACCGAAAACGCTTACACTAAATTGCTGAGCAGCCATGTCTGAAACCATCGTCCATAACACCGGCGCACCCGCCGCCGGAGAGCGCAAGAACTTCTTTGTGCGCGAGCACCATCCGGAAAACGGCAGCCTGCTGGGTTTCTGGCTTTACCTGATGAGCGATTGCCTGATCTTCGCCTGTCTGTTCGCCACCTACGCGGTGGTGGGCCGCAACTACGCGGACGGCCCGACCGGCGCCGCGCTGTTCGACCTGCCACTGGTGGCCGTCAACACGGCCATGTTGCTGCTGTCGTCGATTACCTACGGTTTCGCCATGCTGGCGATGCAGCGCAAGAACCTGGGCTCGACCCTGCTGTGGCTGGGCATCACCGGCGTGTTCGGCGTCGCCTTCCTGTCGCTGGAAATGTATGAGTTCATTCACCTGATCCACGAAGGCGCCGGCCCGCAGCGCAGTGCCTTCCTGAGCTCGTTCTTCGCGCTGGTCGGTACCCACGGCCTGCACGTGCTGTTCGGCGTGATCTGGCTCGTGACCTTGATGTTCCAGTTGAAAAAGCATGGCCTGACCCCGGAAAACGGCCGTCGCATGATGTGCCTGTCGCTGTTCTGGCACTTCCTGGACGTGATCTGGATCGGCGTCTTCACCTTTGTCTACCTGATGGGAGTCCTGCCATGAGCGGCCACGATAATCACCACGACCATGGCCACGGCCATGACGGCCACTACCATGACCAGCATGACCATGGCAGCCTGAAAACCTACGCCATCGGCTTTATCCTGTCGGTGATCCTGACTGCCATCCCGTTCTGGCTGGTGATGAACAAAACCATCACCAACACCGGCACCATGGGCCTGGTCCTGCTGGGCTTCGCTGCGGTGCAAGTGGTGGTGCACATGGTGTACTTCCTGCACATGAACAGCAAATCGGAAGGCGGCTGGAACATGATGGCGATGATCTTCACCATCATGATCGTCGTCATCGCCATGGCCGGTTCGCTGTGGGTCATGTACCACATGAACCACAACATGATGCCAAGCATGATGCCTGACGCCATGCATTCGCAATCGGCTCCATGATGAACCAACCGCGCCCAGGCAACACCGGGCGCGCTCCTGGCACGGCATCGCAAGATGCCATGCCAGGCCCACGCGGCACGGCCATACGCACTGCGTTGGCCGTGCTTGCGGTGATCGTTTTTGCCGGATTCTGTGCCCTGGGCACCTGGCAAGTCATGCGCCTGCAATGGAAGCTTGACCTGATCGAGCGCGTCGAACAACGTGTACATGCGCCGGCAACGGACGCACCTGGTCCCGCAAGCTGGGCCAATGTCACGCAGCAAACGGACGAGTACCGCCATGTGCGCCTCTCCGGTATCTATCTCCCCCTATTCAATACCCTGGTGCAAGCCACCACGGAACTCGGCAGCGGCTTCTGGCTGATCACGCCGCTGCGCCAGGCCGACGGCACGACCATCCTGGTCAACCGCGGCTTCGTGAAGGACCGCAAGGGCATCGCCGCCGGCACGCCGGCGGGCACGGTCACCATCGACGGCTTGCTGCGCATCAGCGAACCGCGTGGCGGCTTCCTGCGTGAAAACGATGCGGCCAAACAGCTTTGGTATTCGCGCGACGTGGCGGCCATTGCGCAGTCGAACATGCTGACCAATGTGGCGCCATACTTTGTGGATGCCGCCAAGGGACTGGAAAGCGCACCGGACGCACCGGTGGGCGGGCTGACCGTGATTTCCTTCCACAACAGCCACCTGGTGTATGCACTGACCTGGTATGCGCTGGCCCTGATGGTGGCCGGCATCAGCTGGTGGATCGTGCGCGAAGCACGCCGTCGCCGGCGGCCGGTGGCCGCCAACTCTCCTGTCTACCATGCCGGGCAAGATTGAAATAGTCCCCAACCGCGAAGTACTGGAGCGCGGCGCGGTGGCGGCCGAGATGGAACATCCGGCCGGTCACCAGAACATGAAGCTGCTGATCCAGCTGCGCTGGCTGGCCGTGATCGGCCAGATCAGCACCATCTTCGGCGTCGGCGTGGGGCTGGGCATCGCACTGCCCGTGCCCTACATGCTCGAAGTGCTGTCCTGCCTGATCGCCTTCAACCTCGCCAGCCTGCTGCGCTGGCATGAACGCCAGCCCGTGTCGAACACGGCGCTGTTCCTGGCCCTGCTGGTCGACGTCACCGTGCTGACCGCCCAGCTCTATCTGAGCGGCGGCATCAGCAACCCGTTCGCCTTCCTGTATTTATTGCAAGTGATCCTCAGCGCGGTGCTGCTGGAAGTATGGTCGACCTGGATCATGGTGGCCATCACCGGCCTGTGCCTGGCCGGCCTGGCCTTGCTGCCCGGCCCCCTGATCCTGCCGATCGACCCCGAACGCGGTTTTGCCAGCCTGTATGTGCAGGGTTTGCTCATCTGCTTCATGCTCAACGCCGCCTTGCTGGTGTTGTTCATCACCCGCATCAACCGCAACCAGCGCGCCGGCGACGCCAAGGTGGCCGACTTGCGCCAGCGCGCGGCCGAAGAAGAACATATCATCCGCATGGGCCTGCTGGCCTCGGGCGCCGCGCACGAGCTGGGCACGCCGCTGGCCACCTTGTCGGTGATCCTTGGCGACTGGCGCCGCATGCCGGAACTGAGCAAGAACGAAGAGATGCTGGAAGAGATCACCGAAATGCAGGCCCAGCTGCAGCGCTGCAAAAGCATCGTCAGCGGCATTCTGTTGTCGGCCGGCGAGGCGCGCGGGGAATCTTCCGTGAAAACCACCATCAACACTTTTCTGGATGACCTGGCGCTTGAATGGCGCAGCAGCCGGCCGATCCACAATTTCGAGTACGATAACCGCATCGAGCATGACGTGCCGGTGGTCTTCGATTCGACCCTGAAACAGACTATCTGCAACGTGCTCGACAATGCGCTGGAAGCGTCGCCCGACTGGCTGCGCTTCGAAGCCACGCGCGAAGCCGATGCGCTGCACCTGATCGTCACCGATACCGGTCCGGGTTTCGAGCCGTCGATGCTGAACCACCTGGGCAAGCCCTACCAGTCGACCAAGGGCAAGCCGGGCAGTGGGCTTGGCCTGTTCCTGGTGGTCAACGTGGCACGCACCCTGGGCGGTACCGTGACGGCGCGCAACCGGGTGCAGGGCGGGGCGGCCGTGCACCTGGCCTTGCCCCTGGCGGCCATCAAACTGGAAAGAGAAAGCGACAGCCATGTCAACTGAAGTACAAGTGGCAAGCCAGGACCGCCTGCTGCTGATCATCGAAGACGATGCCGCCTTTGCGCGCACCCTGGGCCGCTCGTTCGAACGGCGCGGCTACCAGGTGATCCTGGCCACCAATTTCGACGAGGCCAGCGCCTTGCTGGAGCAGCATTGCCCCGACTACGCCGTGGTCGACCTGAAATTGAACGGCAATACCTCGGGCCTGGCCTGCGTGCAGATGCTGCACCAGCATGACCCGGAGATGCTGATCGTGGTGCTGACCGGCTACGCCAGCATCAGCACGGCCGTCGAGGCGATCAAGCTGGGCGCCTGCCAGTACCTGGCCAAGCCGTCCAATACCGACGATATCGAAGCGGCCTTCGGCCATGTGGCAGGCAGCTCGGAAATCGAACTGACCAGCCGCGCCACCAATATCAAGACTCTGGAATGGGAACGCATCCACGAAATGCTGGCCGAGACCGATTTCAATATTTCGGAGACGGCAAGGCGGCTGGGCATGCACCGCAGGACTTTGGCGAGGAAGCTGGAGAAGCAGCGGGTGAAGTGAAACCCGAAAGCAAGGACCCCGGCACTTCAGGTGTTGGGTTAAAAAATTACGCTGCCAGCCACTCCATCTTCTGCACCTGTATCTCCGGATGGCTATCCAGCGGTTCCCACTCCGGCAAAAACACAAACCCCTGCTTTTCATAGAACGCCGACGCCCGCGCATTGTCGGGCGACACATCAAGCACCAGCCGATCATGGCCGCTGGCCACGGCGCGCTGCTTGACGGCGTCGACCAGTGCTGCCGCTATCCCCATGCCGCGATACTCAGGCCGCACCCACATCGCCAGCAGATTGCATTCGCCCTTGCCGCTGACGGCATGCGCGGCAATGCCGACCGGTACGCCAGCGATATACGCCAGCAGGAAGGCACGCTCAGGCGTGCTGGCTGCACGGCGTTGCCAGTCCTCGTCAAGGTAGGCCGCCGCGCTGGCATGGCTGACGCCAAACGCGGTCGGCGCGTCCAGCAGGGCGGCCAGGCGGGTGGTCTTCAGATCCTGCCAGTCCGCCGCTTCGGTGGCGCGTATGACCAGCTTCAATTGAACACGATCGCCGTCTTGTGCTCGATGCTGAGCCGGCAAGCTTCATAGGCTGCCAGCCAGGCCGCCAGCTCGCGATCGAGTCCTTCCTCCGCCTCGATGCGCGTGTTGATGCGCTCGGCTTCCTCGTCGCCGAGAACATCGCCCAGCAAAAAGATGCCCAGCGCGGGCGCGACCGTCACCAGTTCTTCGCGCAGCTTGTAGGAGGAGCCGAGCATGCCGCCCAGCAGTGGATGGTCATCGTCGGCAAAGATGACGTCGTCGAAAACGATGGGAAAATAAAACCCTTCGCAGTCGGAATGGCAGATCAGGTGGCTGTCGAACATGGTCTGCGCTTCGTCGAGCACCGGATCGTCGGCCGGCTCTTCGCCGTCTGGCAGCGGCGTGGCGCGCCATTGGCCGTCGAGCGCCGCATGCGCGTAGGCACGGCGCAGATAGTGCAAGAAGCTGTAGGGGAAGGAGTCGAGCATCGCGCGTGAAGCGAGGTCAGGCAATGCCGCCGGTTCCGTATGCTGCGGCAGGCCTGCCTGTTGCAGCAGGACGTTTGCCTCGCCGATGGCGTCCTGCAGCCATTGCGCGCCTTCCGGGTCTTCGTCCTGCAGGTCGGCCAGTGCGCCGACTGAAATTGCCAGTCCCATGCTGTGTTTCCTTATTCGGTCTGTGAGTGTGTGCGTGGGAGCTTAGCTGCCGAGCTTGGGTGTACTGGTGGCGGCCGAAACCTTCTGGAAAGGTTCGCCCATCACCGTCAATGTGGCTACGCCAGCGACCAGCGCCGTTTCCAGCTTCGCTTCAAGCGCGGGCACGTCGACCGCGCCATCGGCATAGGTGGCGGGAAAGCGCGTCTCGACCAGCTTGCCAGTCAGCGTATTGCGCACATAGCGCACGGCGACCAGGCCGGTGCCATCCTTCTTGATCACCACCATGTCTGGCACGGTTGTGCGCGCCAGTTGCCAGGTGCCGATATAGTCATCGACACCTTCGGCATGGGCACCCAACGTGCACAGGATGGCGGCTGCGCCCAATACCAGTTTTTTCATGTTCACGCTCTTCTCCAGTGGTGCAATCGCGAGATGGATTGCTTTGAGTAATATTAGCATTTCCACAGGGAGATTTTGGCGGGAAACTTGTGATTGTGTGGGCGTCGTCGCTTATGACTGGTCCCACACTTCCACCGTCAACAGCTGATCCGGCGCGCAGGCCGTGATCCGGTCCTGATGGACCTTGATGCTGCCTTTCCAGCCGACCGGGCCTTTGCCATGGAAATCGCGCATGGTGCCATCCGGAATGCCCTGCGCGAGAATCGGCGTGATCTCGCTGGCCAGCGCCGTAAAGCGGTTCGGATAGCCGTTAAAGCTGTGCTGCTCGGCCTTGCCCTGCTTGCACAGATCCACAATCCAGTCCATGCCGCCCAAACCCGCTTCCCAGGTCGCCAGGATTGCTTCCTTGTTGCCGCCACCGGGCAGGGCGCGCTGCGCCAGGGTTTCAGTTGAAATCACGGTCCACCATCCCAGCATGCTTTAATCCTTCTATTTCGATAATTTCGCTTGTGTTGTAGCAAGTGGTTGAACGCTCTTATATCTAGATTATTCGTCACTGTTCAGGATGAACGTTTTTTACAAAACAGTTGTAACCCTTTTTAAACCGGCTCATCATACTAACATCGCAAAAACGCGCTCCTCCCGATCTCTCCGCGCTCACGCGCGGCAAGCTTGAGGGCGTCGTATTGACGCTTTGGGAGCGGCTGGAGGAGCTTGAATCGAAGGTCGGCAAGAACAGCCGCAACTTCTGCCAGCCGCCGTCTTCCGATGGCTTGCGCAAGACCAATTCGCTGCGCGAGCCATCTGGCAACAAGCCCAACTCCCAGCCTGGTCACAAGGGCGGCACACTCAAACAGATTGGCAAGCCGAGCCGGATCGACATTCACCAACTGTCCAATCAATGCGAGCGCTGCGACTGCCCGCCTGCTGCACTCCGACGAATCGGTTCTGCGCGTCGCCGGGAAATTGCATTGTTTGCATGTGGCCGCCAACGACAGCCACACTTGGTATGACGTACCCGCCAAGCGCGGCATGGAGGCGATCACCGCGCAAGTGATTTTGCCGCAACGGCTTGGCGTACTGATCCATAATTGCTGGGCGCCGTACTGGCAACTAGCCGGCCCGCACGCTCTGTGCAATGCCTATTGCTGCGCGAGCTGCTTTATGTTGAAGAGGTCACCGGCGAGCGCTGGCCCGTCAGGATGAGCGAACTGTTGCTGCGCGCCAACGAAGCCGGAAACTCGGATCAGCCAGCCCTTAGTTGAGTAGTTGCTAAAAAATACTTCAATGTTAAATTTTCGCTAAATCAGCAACCAGAATAATTCTTGTTGCCATTTGCCGTTATGGTATAAGTTCCACCGCGCGGTCCGGTATGGCATGTCTTATCACTTGATTTCTTTGCAGCGACTCCCACCAAGGCAATACTAACTATTGTCCAAAAGATTGTGGTACCTGTCCAGAATGGCTTTTCGGATGAGAACGACGACGAGGAACTTGTCGACCGTCCAGTAGCAGATGACTGCGAGTCGTATTGGCCATTTGTCGAATGTTGACTGTTGGCACTGCGTTCAACGTTGTAGGAGCTATTGGGTGCTGTCGCACAACCGGATAGTAAAGCTGACATCATTAATATTGCTATAAATTTTTTCATAATTCGCAACCAAAAAAGAACTATTTTGCATTTATTTTAATTGGTTTGCAATTAATCAATGAATTATAAGAGTTTATTTTATCCAATGTTGTATTTTGGGAAAAATGAAAAGGGGCGTTCAATCCATTGTCGTTTAGGTCTCGCTCGCGAATCGGCTATGTGCTCCGGAGTGCCTGTAGATATGATCATCCATCAGCTTGGCATGGGTACTCCTTATAAAAGTAATTTAGCGAGTCATAGCCCGGCGCAACACATAACTGAGCGCGTCGACGGCGGCCACCATCAGCAGCATGGCGATGATCACGGTGGCGGCCTGCTGCATCTGGAACAGCGACAGATGGTATTTCAGCATTTGCCCCAGGCCACCGGCACCCACCACGCCCAGGATGGCGGCGGCGCGGATATTGTTTTCCCAGCGATACAGTGTGTAGGACATCATCTGCGGGCTGCACTGCGGCAAGGTGGCGTACAAAAAGGCCACCGCCGGGCGCGCGCCGTTGATGCGCAGGGTGGCGGCCGGCAACGGCGGGCAGTTTTCGAACGCATCGGCAAACAGCCGGCCCAGCACGCCCACCGTATGCAGCGCCAGAGCCAGGGTGCCGGCAAATGGCCCCAGGCCGGCGGCGATCAGCAAAATGGACGCCCATACCAGTTCGGGGATCGAGCGCAAGACGTTCAGGAAGCCGCGCGTGATGTTGCGCGCCAGCACGCCAAAGCGGCCGCTGGCGGGCAGCGCCAGCAGGCCCCCGAGGATGGCGGCAATCACCGTGCCGATGGCCGACATGGCCAGGGTTTCAAAGGTGGCGATGCCTACTTTGGAAAGAAAGGCCGGCGTCAGTTCCGGCGGCGCAAAGCCGTGCAGGAAGTCGGCAGTCGTGTGCACCGCTTCACCGCTGAAGAATTCGCCCCATTTCAAGGGCAGGCTGGCAAAGCTGGCGACGACCAGCAGCACCAGGCCCGCCAGCAAGCACCAGGTCGACCAGCGTACCGGTTCCGCGACCGGCAGGGGCGGCAGTGTGAAATCGTGCTTCATGACAGCCTCCGCCGCAGCATGGCCGACACCGCATCGGCGCCGGCCACCAGCAGCACGAATACCATCAGCATGGTGGCCAGCTCGCTGCCGGCCATCATCTTCATCGATTCATCCATGCGCTGGCCCAGGCCACCGGCGCCAACAAAACCCATCACCACCGAGCCGCGGATCGCGCATTCCCAGCGGTAAATCGTGTACGACACCAGTTCGGCGGCCGACTCCGGCAGGGCGCCATACAGCAGGGCGGTCAGCCGGCCGCTGCCATTGTTCAGCAAGGCATTGCAGGCGGAAGCGTCCGACGATTCGAGGATTTCCGCATACACCTTGCCCAGCATGCCGCAGTAGGTGAGGGCGATCGCGATCACGCCGGCCGTGGGGCCCAGGCCGACGATGCGCACCAGCAGCAGCGCCCAGACCAGTTCCGGCACGCTGCGCAGCAACACCAGCAGGGTACGCACGCCATGGCGCAGGGCGGCCGCCAGCGGCGACACCCGGCCAGTGCCGATGCGTGAAATGGACAGGCGCTCGGTGACCAGCAGGGTCAGCGGTATCGCACCCAGCATGGCCAGCGCCATGCCGGCCGTCGCCATGGCGATGGTTTCCCAGCTCGACACCAGCACCAGTTGCAAAAAATCGGCAGAATGGGCCGGCGGCACGAAGCTGGACAGAAAATTCCAGGTCGCTTCCAGGCTTTGCGCGTCCCATAAGATCCAGGGCTTGAATTCGGCCTGCACCAGCATCGGCCACAGCACGATCACTATCACGGCCGCCGTGATGAGGCGGTCGCGCCAGGCCGGATCGCGCGGCATGGCCGGTTTTGCTGCCGTCAGCAATGGGGCCTCGCCGCTTCGAGTTTTTCCGCGACAGGGTCGAATTCTGGTGCGGGGTCCGCCTTGTTTTGATACAGTGCGGAGATCATCGCGTCGGTCACTTGCGTGGCGGGCGCATCGAATACCATCTGCCCATCGCGCAGGCCGATAATGCGGGGAAAGCAGGCGCGGGCGATCTCGACTTGGTGCAGGCTGCAAATCAAGGTCGCGTTGCGCGCCGTGGCTTCTTCCTGCAGCACGGCGATGGTCTGCACGGCCAGGGTGGGGTCGAGCGCCGACAACGGTTCGTCGACCAGGAACACCTGTGCGTTCGACACCAGCGCGCGCGCCATGCCGCAGCGCTGGCGTTCGCCGCCGGACAGGCGGTCGACGCGCGCGTACAGCTTGTCCTGCAGATTGAACTTGCCCAGCGCTTCCCAGGCCGCGCGCGGGTCCGTCGGCGCCAGCAGCGAACGCATCGCCGTCCACAAGGTCCATTGCGGCAGCCTGCCGGCCAGCACCGCGTTGACCACGCGCTGGCGCGACGGCAAGGGCGGGGTTTGCGGCGCCAGGAACAGGCGCGCGCGCAAGGCGTGGCGCGCGCGGCTGGCCAGTTGCCACGGTGCCGCGCCGAGAATGTTCAGGGTGCCGGACTCGGGCCGCAGCGCGCAGGCCAGGGTATGCAGCAAGCTGGTCTTGCCGGCGCCCGACGGGCCGATCAGGGCGATCTGTTCACCTTGAGCCACGTCCAGGCTGAGTTCGCGCAGCGCCAGCGCATTGCCGGCGGCGCCCGCGTGGTGGACGCTGACTTTATGAAGTTGGAATGTCATGCTTGTGAGATCAGTAGGTCGGATTAGGCCGGAGGCCGTAATCCGACAACATTGTTGGCGTCCCTGGTGGTGTCGGATTACGCGGCTTCGCCGCTAATCCGACCTACGGTAAAACGCGTTGACGTAAATTACTTCAACAACTTCGCATCACGCGCAGCCGCTTCGATATCCTTGTAGTTCTCGGCCTTGGTCGGGATGAACTTGGTGGCGCGCTGCAGCTCGAGGATTTCCTTGCCTTCAGGCGTGGATGGGTCCAGCGCCAGGAAGGCGTCGGTCAGCTTCTGGCGCACGGCCGGGTTCATGTCCGAGCGCACGCTCCAGTTGTAGTCGTAATAGCCGGGCGTGGTGTAGAACACGCGGACCTTGGCCGGGTCGACTTTTTTCGATTCGACCAGTTTTTCCCATACCGAAATATTCAGCGTACCCGCATCGACCTTGCCGCCAGCTACGGCCGCCACGGTGGCGTCATGCGCGCCCGAGAACGCGATGCGCTTCATGTCGGTGTCCGGATTGATCTTGGCGGCCAGCAGGTAGTAGCGCGGCATCAGGTGGCCCGAGGTCGACGATTCGGAACCGAAGGTGAAATTCTTGCCTTTCAGGTCGGACAATTGCTTGATGTCGGGGTTGGTGGTGACGAACACGGAACGGAACTTGGTGTCTTCCTCGCGCTGCACCAGCGGCACGATCTTGCCGCCGCTGCGCACGTTCGCTTGCACGAAGGTAAAGCCGCCGAACCAGACCATGTCCAGCTTGTGGTTGATCAGGCCTTCGACGGACGCGGCGTAATCGGTCACGGGCGTAAATTCCACCTTCATGCCCAGTTTTTTCTCCAGGTAGCTGCCCAGTGGCTTGAACTTGCGCTGCAGTTCGGTCGGCGCTTCGTCGGGAATCGCCGAGACGCGCAAGACTTGCTGCGCCTGGGCGATGCCGCTGTGGATGGCCAGGGTGGCGGCGACGGTGGCCAGGATGGCGGGGAATTTGGAGAACGTTGTCATGCGATTACCTTTTAGGTTATTTATTAAAATACGGAAACGCCAGTACTGCCTGCCTGCATCTCGCCGATGACCGCCGCTTCCGCAAAGCCTTCGGCGCGGAAAATCGCCAGCACCTGTTCCACGGCTTCCGGTGCGCACGACACCAGCAGCGGGCCGGCCGTTTGCGGGTCGGTGAGGATGGCCTGGTCGACGCTGTTCAGCGATGGGGCCAGCGATACCTGCTCGCCATAACCCTGCCAGTTGCGCCCGGACGCACCGGTGACATTGCCTTGCTCGGCCAGTTGCCGCACTTGCGGCAGCAGTGGCACCTGCTCAAGAGCAATGCGCGCCTGCAGCCCCGCGCCGCGCGCCAGTTCCAGCGTGTGACCCAGCAGGCCAAAGCCGGTGACGTCGGTCAGCGCATGCACGCCGTCCAGCAGGGCCAGTTTCTTGCCTGGCGTATTCAATTTGGTGGTGTTGTCTATCATGGCCGCGTAGCCGTCGGCATCGAGCGCATTCTTTTTCAGCGCCGCCGACAGCACGCCCACGCCGATCGGTTTGCCCAGCACCAGCTGGTCGCCGGCGCGCGCACCCGCGTTGCGTTTGACTTGCGACGGGTGGACCAGGCCCAGCACGACCAGGCCGTAGATCGGCTCGACCGAATCGATGGTGTGGCCGCCAGCGATCGGAATGCCGGCCTGGGCGCACACGGTTTCGCCACCCTTTAAAATCAGGCCGATGGTTTCCACCGGCAGCTTGTTGATCGGCATGCCGACCAGGGCCAGCGCCATGATCGGCGTGCCGCCCATGGCGTAGACGTCGGAAATGGCATTGGTGGCGGCGATGCGGCCAAAATCGAACGGGTCGTCGACAATGGGCATGAAGAAATCGGTGGTGGCGATCAGCGCCTGCTCGTCGTTGAGCTGGTAGACGGCGGCGTCATCGGCTGTTTCGATGCCGACCAGCAGTTCTTTCGGCATCGGGAAACCGCCGCTGCCTTTTAATATCTCGGCCAGCACGCCCGGCGCGATCTTGCAGCCGCAGCCGCCGCCATGGGCAAATTCGGTCAATCGGATCGGTGCTGCAATGCTATCTGACATGGGAGTTCCTGCTGATGTTGGTGTTGTTGCTGACGATAGTACACAAGCTGAGCGCAGCTTGCTTAAAAGCAGCATCGGAGATATCGGGCAGCACCAGCGGCGATGCCTGTTCGTAGCGACGGAAGTTGCGCTTGATCGACTGCCGGTAGCCGGGGTCGTAATGCTGGACCAGCAGCTCTTCGACCAGTTCGCTCATGCGGCCGGCCAGCGCCAGTTGCTGCCAGTGGCCGATTTTCTCGCGGCCATGCAGCTGCGTCAACAGCGCCAGCTGCACATTGAGTTTTTCCGGGTCGCCAACAAAGTGATCATAGTCTTGCATCAGCAGCTGCACGCGGTGGGCGGTAGACAGTTGCACCGCGGTGCAGTCGGCGGCGCGCATCTTGTCCATCAGCGCGTCCGGCACGCGCAATCGGCCGACCTTCTTGCTTTCGGATTCGATAAACACGGGTTTGCTGGCATCAAAGTGGCGCAGCTGCTGCCACAAGCCGCTTTCAAACGCTTTTTGCGAGGGCTGGTCCGCCGTCGGCAAGCCGCCCAGCACCGAGCCGCGGTGGGCCGCCAGGTGTTCCAGGTCGATCACCTGCGCGCCTTGGTGCTCCAGCACCTGCAGCAAACGGCTCTTGCCGCTGCCGGTGGGGCCGCACAGCACATTGATGAAGTCGAACGCGGCGGGCAGGGTGGTCAGTTCGGCGTTCACATGGCGCCGGTATTCCTTGTAGCCGCCGTCGAGCTGGACCACGGGCCAGCCGATGCGCGCCAGGATATGCGCCATGCTGCCGCTGCGGTTGCCGCCGCGCCAGCAATACACCAGCGGCTTCCAGTCCTGCGGATGACCGAGAAAGTTTTCTTCGATATGGCGTGCAATATTTTTCGCCACCAGCGCGGCGCCCAGTTTTCTCGCCTCGAAGGCGCTGGTCTGCTTGTACAGCGTGCCGACCTTGATGCGTTGCTCATCGTCCAGCACAGGTAGATTGATGGCGCCAGGCAAGTGATCTTCGGCAAATTCGGACGGACTGCGCACATCGAGAATGGCGTCGAATTCATGCAGGCGCGGCAGGATCTCGGCGAAGGGCAAAACAGCGGGGTATTTCATACTGGCGGCGCCGGGTGGACTGGTGAAGCCGGTATTATCCCCGATAAACGGCTTTCACGTTCGCGCCTAAGCGAGCACATGCCCAATCACGGGCGCCAGCAGGACGGTGACCACGCCCGAAAAAATCATGGTCAGGCTGGCCACCGCGCCTTCTTCCGTGCCGACGCGGCGCGCCACCGACAGGCCAAAGCCGTGCGCGGCCGCGCCATACGGGGCGCCGCGGGCGATGCGCATGCGCAGCGGCAGCAGTTTCAACAGCGGCTTGCCCAGCATCAGGCCGAACAAGCCCGTCATTACCACGAAGATGCCCGTCAGCTGGGCCGAGCCACCCATCTGGCGCGACGCCTCCAGCGCAAACGGCGTGGAGACCGACCGCGCCAGCAGGCTGCGCGCCATGTCGCCATGCACGCCCAGCAGGCGGTCCAGCAGCAAGGTGGCGGCCAGCGAGGCCACGATGCCGGCGCAGCTGCCCAGCGACAAGGCCAGCCAGTGCTTGCGGATCAGCTTCCGTTCCTGGAAGATCGGCAGCGCAAACGCGACGGTGGCGGGACCCAGCAGCCAGGGCAGCCAGCGCGTTTCGCCAAAATAGGTACTGAAAGGCGTGGCGGTGGCTTGCACGATGATAATCAGTATGGCCGAGGTGCAGATGGCGGGCGTGAGCAAAAAGTGCGGATGGCGGCGGTGCAGGGCCTGGTTGGCATAGAACAGCACCAGCGTCAGCAGCAAAAACAGCAGCGACAGGGTCAGCGTATTCATGGGGCCGTCCTTGCGGCGCGCTGGCGCAGCAGTTTTTTCAGGCGCAGGCGGCGCTCGATGCGGCATACCCATTCCACCGTAAAGGCCGTCGCCAGCATCACGCACGCAAAGCCCAGCCCTATGTCGAGCAGCAAGATCAGGCCCTTGGCCTTGATCAGCTCGGTAAATTGCACCACCGAGACCACCAGCGGTATAAAGAACAGCAGCATATTGGCCAGCAGCCAGTTGGCGCCCAGTTCCACCGCCGCTGGCCTGACCCAGCCCGAGGCCAGCAATGCCACCAGCAGGAACATGCCCACCACGCCGCCCGAAAAAGGCAAATGCAAAGCGGCAGCCGCATGGTCGGCGGCCCACCAGGCAGCGATCAGCACACCCACCTGCCACAGCGTTTGCGCGGGCCGGCGCCAGGCCGGTGTGCTGGCTGGAGGCAAGGCGGGACTGGAACAGTTGGCGTGCATGGCAGGCTTTCAATGGCGGAAGATTGCATTGTAGGTTGCCATGATTAAAAGATAAAATGACTTAAACTTATGAAGTTCATTCGATATTGGAATGCATGATGGATATCCGCTCGCTGCGCTACTTCGTCGAAGTCGTGGAACAGAACAGCTTTACACGCGCGGCCAGCAAGCTGCACGTGACGCAACCCACCGTCAGCAAGATGATCGCGCAGCTGGAACAGTCGCTGGACCTGGCCTTGCTGGACCGGGTGGGCAAGCGGTTTACCCTGACCGACGCGGGCAAGGTGGTGCTGTCGCGCGCCCATGAATTGCTGGCCCTGCATGCGGAATTGAAGGTGGAATTGCGCGACTTGCAGCACCTGGAGCGGGGCGAGCTGCGCGTGGGCGTGTCGCCGCAAACCCATACGGTGATTGCGCCGTGGCTGGCCGAGTATCACCAGCGCTATCCGGGCATCGAACTGAAAATGGTCGAAAGCGGTACCCAGGCGATCGAACGCGACTTGCGCAAGGGCAGCATCGAGCTGGGCACCATGCTGGACTATCCGGGCAACGTCGCCAGCTGGCAGGAGTTCGAATCACTGCCGCTGGTGCGCTCGCCCTTGTGCCTGCTTGCGCCGCCCGATTCAGGCTGGCAGGGGCGAAGCGCGGTGGCCCTGGCGGAGCTGGCGGACAGTCCGTTTGTCTTTTATGGCGACGCCTTTGCGCTGAACGAGATCGTGCTGGACGCCTGCCAGCGCGCCGGTTTCGTGCCACGCATTACCAGCCGCAGCGGCCAGTGGGACTTTATCGCCTCCCTGGTGCGCCTGGGCGTGGGCGTGTGTTTGCTGCCGAAGATGTTCTGCGACACCCTGGACCCCAGCCAGTTCGCCATTGTGCCCCTGCTTGATCCGCCGGTGGAATGGAATCTGATGCTGGCCTGGCGCCGCGCCGGCCGCCTGTCGTTTGCCGCCCGTGCCTGGCTGGACCTGGTGCGCGCGCATATGGGCAATGCCGTGCCCGCAGTGCGATTACAATAGGCGACCGCAACCACTCCACCAGAACATGCACACCACCGTCACGACCAAACTCAGGCGCACAACCACTTCCATGCTGCTGGGATTGGCATGCACGGTCGGGCTGATGAGCGAAATGGGTTATGCCCAGGCCGCCATCCCCGTCTATGGCTTTCTGGTAAAAAATACCTATCCGCACGATCCGCGCGCCTTTACCCAGGGCCTGCTGTTCAAGGACGGCCATCTGTATGAAAGCACGGGCCAGAACGGCCAGTCCTCGTTGCGCAAGGTGGACCTGAAGACGGGCAGGGTGCTGCAGCGCGAAATGCTGGACCAGAACGTTTTCGGCGAAGGCATCACCGATGTGGGCGACGAGATCATGGCGCTGACCTGGACCACGCAGACCGGCTATGTGTTCGACCAGAAAAGCTTCAAGCTCAAGCGCAAGTTCGAGTACCAGGGCGAAGGCTGGGGCCTGGCCAGCGATGCAAAATATGTCTACATGAGCGACGGCAGCGCCGCCATCCGCGTGCTGAACCCGAAAACCATGGCCGAAGTGCGCCGCTTCGACGTCAAGGCCGAGGGCAAGCCGATCGCGCGCCTGAACGAACTGGAAATCGTCGACGGCCAGCTGTTTGCCAATGTCTGGGGCGCCGACGTCATCGCCCGCATCGACCCCGCCAGCGGCAAGGTGGTGGGCTGGATCGACCTGACCGGCCTGCTGCCGCCGGCCCAGCGCGGCACCGAAAACCCGGACGCCGTGCTGAACGGCATCGCCTGGGACAAGCACGGCAAGCGCCTGTTTGTCACCGGCAAGCTGTGGCCCAAGCTGTTCGAGATCGAGCTGATCGAGATACAGCGGCATTGATGCGGGCGATGGGCAACGTTAGTTGAGGCATCAGGTTCCAGGTCGCGGGACGATATAACACGATAGGTGTTTCATCACGTGCGCGGAAAGGCGTGTACCTTGTCTGGCTGGACTTGGCCAACCTCGACGCCATCGAGGTGATAGATCGAAATGCTCACATTGCCATGGGCAATTTCCTGAATCAGAGATTCCATTTTGCGTCCTTCGGTCCATTCGACCTTGCCAGCCACCAGCGCTGTCGCCTCGAGCAAGCATGCGGAGAGCAATATTCTCCTGGCGTCGAGTATTGAGCGCCAGCCCGGATAGTTGGGCTGGTAGCGCATGTAATGCGCAGACACCCGATTGCGCTTTCCTGCGGCCATCACAGTGACTATTGAATCGATAGTCACTAGCCAGTGCAGCGCGGCGCACGGCTTATACACGCGCGATTTGCAAAATCTATCCAATTGTCATGGATATAAGGAAAAACACTGTTTTTTACAGGGAAGGCAGCGACCGAATCGGTAAAAAGCGTTCTTTTTCACGGCATTTAAATCTTGACGTAAGAATATCTTTTCACGAAGTATCATATTCCAGCCTTTCCCGGCGCCACGCAGAATGGCGCGGGCAGGGCATCCATCCGATACGCAATCTTCCCGTGGAGAGACCAGCATGAAAATGCCCGAAGCAGGCAGTACCCAGTCGCCGATCAAGCACCGTCCGCTCGACCAGTTGGCCACCGATACGGCGGCCGTGCGCGCCATTGCGCAGGCGGCCGTCAGCGTGGAGCTGTTTACCATCCCGCTGTACATGGCCACCATGTATTCGATTTACGGCACGCACCAGATCAATTCCAAGGGCGTGCGCTACTACGAAGGCCGGCAATGGCCGGGCATGAGCACCACCGCGCGGCCCGAGTCGAAAGAGCAAAAGGCCTTCAACATCATCTTCAGCGTGTTTATCCAGGAAATGCTGCACCTGCAGATGGCGTCGAATATCGCCACCGCGATCGGCGCCGCGCCGTGCTTCACGGGTGCGGAACTGCAGAACCAGCAGCATGGCTGGACCTGCTACGGACCAGATCTGACCACGATTCCGCATATCGTCGACCTGAAGGACACCTCGGGCTACAGCAAGGTGCGGGTCAACCTGGAAGAGCTGAACGAGAACCAGTGCGAGCTGTTCCGCGCCATCGAGCAGCCGGAAAAGCAGGCGCGGGAGCAGCTGCGCGCCTTCGACAAGCTTGATCACACCAAGTATTTCCCGCAAGTGCCGCTGGACGGCTGGACGCCGGGCAAGCATGTGCACGACCTGCCCCTGTTCGGCACCATCGGCTATATGTACGAATGCTATGCGGCCTATATCAGCATCGAGTACACCGATGGTGAAACCCTGTGGCAGAAGCTGTTCGTCAATAACTCGGTGCAGCAGGACATGTTCAACACCACCGTCAAGGGCCATGAAAAGGCCGAGTTCCCCCGCTTCGACACCAGCTTCGGGCCGAATGTCCAGGATGGCGGCAATATCACCTCGTTCAACAAGGCGATCGACATGATGGCCGCGATTACCGACCAGGGCGAGGGCAGCGATGGCGCCATCAAGCGCTACCGCCGCAACGTGGGCGCCATGCTGATGGCGGTGCAACCCGATTACCGCGAGGACGATGCGGCGCTGAAGGTCGATTATCCCTCCTACAGCAACGACGGCGGCGACGCCGAGTCGCGCGACGCGGCGGCCCGCCACGACAGCGCCAAATATGATCACTACGAGCGCTTCGGCCATGTGAAGCACATGCTGCCGGTGAAGACCTGGGCGCAATGGCATGCGGAAGGCCATGTCTGGGACGCGGCCATGCTGACCAACGAGCACTATAATCAGGCCACGGCGCCGCAGAATATTCCCGGCCCCGACGATGTGGCGGGCGCGCTGAACCGCTTGAAAGACAAGTCCGACACCCTGACGATGCTGAGCACGGTCGCCAACGGCGCCATCTACGGCATCACCTCGGTGCTCGATACCTACTGGCAAGACCAGAGCACGGCGTTTCCGTATCCGTCGATGGTCGGCGCCGGTGACCGCATGGCGCTGTGCTGGGCCGTGCTGGGCCAGGCGCCCAACCTGGCAACGGGCGTGCCGGTGCGCGACAAGGACATCCTGTACCACGCCTGCCAGGGCATGCACCTGGAAGGCGAGGCCGAAGCCACCTGCGCGGCGCTGGCCGTCTACCATACCTGTCGCGGCTCGAACGGCTGCCATGCCCAGGGCGGCTGCGGCTTTGCCCAGCTCGATACGGGTGGCGGCCAGTGCGGCGGCTCGTCCTGTGGCCATTCGGCCAAGGTAACCAAGGTGGCGGGCAATCTGTGCGGCGCGCCCAAACCGCCGCCACCGGTGCCGGCGGACGACGTCTACAGCGCACCAAGCGACAACAAATGCGCCACCTTCGGCGGCTGTGCCGTGCCGATTTCGGCCTCCCAGCTGTACCCCAACGCCACGCCAGGCACCATGACCCTGTACAACTTCGGCCCGGGCCCGGACCACAAGTCGGAATCCCTGGGCCAGACCGTCAGCTTCGCCCTTGGCGAAAGCGTGTATGACAAGGCCTGGGAAGCGTATGTCAAGGTGATGGCGGCGCGCGGCGCAACCCCCGCAGCCAAGCCGGCGCCGACCGATTTGCGCATGGCCCTGCCACCGTCGACCTGATGATGGCCGCCAATAAACTGGCGGCTCCCCGCCTGGGCCTGCCGCATCTGGGCCTGGGCGTCGGGCTGCGCCCGCAACACTACCAGCACATCCTGGAACACGGACCGCAGGTGGACTGGTTCGAGATCATCAGCGAGAACTTTATCGACAACCATGGCTATGGCCGCCATGTATTGGAGCAAGTGGCGGCGCAAGTGCCGATCGTCATGCATGGCGTGTCGCTGTCGATCGGCAGCAGCGATCCGCTCGACCTGCGCTACCTGGCCAAGCTGCGCCAGCTGGCCGAGGAGGTGCGGCCGGCCTGGATTTCTGACCATCTGTGCTGGACCGGTGCCGCCTCCGTCAACAGCCACGACCTGCTGCCGCTGCCGCTGGACGAGGCCAGTTTTCGGCATGTGGCCGCGCGCGTGCGCCAGGTGCAGGATTTCCTCGGCCGTCCGCTGATCCTGGAAAACCCCAGCACCTATGTCGAGTTCGCCAGCTCCAGCATGCCGGAATGGGAATTCCTGGGCCGCCTGGCCGAAGACACGGGCTGCGGCCTGCTGCTGGACGTGAACAATGTGTACGTCAGCGCGCACAACCACGGCTACGACGCGGCGCACTATATCCGCCAATTGCCGCACCGGCATATCGTGCAACTCCACCTGGCTGGCCCCACCGATTGCGGCGAGGTGCTGATCGACACGCATGACGCCCCCGTGCCGGCTGCTGTCTGGCGGCTGTATGCGCTGGCGCAGCGGCTGACGGGCGGCGTGTCGGCGCTGCTGGAATGGGATGCGAATATCCCGCCGTATCCGCAGCTGCTGGCGGAACTGGCCAAGGCGCGCGCGGCCGAACGGGGCGAGTTTTCGGACGAAGCACCGTTGGTGCCTGCGCGCGGCGCCGTGTCCAGCCCGCTCAGCTTTCACCTGGGAGATGTCCATGCATGAATCCGAGCAACAATCGCTGGCGCGGCTGCAGGTCTGGTTTTTGACGGCCATGACGGCGCCCGGCGGCGCGCAGCGCGGCATGGAACTGGCACAGCATCACCATGGCCTGAGCCGGGACGAGGTGTTTAAGAGCGCGGCCGGCCGCCAGGCGCGCCTGCATATCTACGCCGACGGCTATGTGCAGCGCCTGCTCGAATGCCTGCAGGTCGATTTCCCCGTGCTGCGCAAGACCATGGGCGCGGAACTGTTCGACTTTTTCGCCCGCGCCTATGTCTGGCGCCACCCCTCGCGCTCGCCCACCTTGTATGACCTGGGGGGCGGCTTTGCCGATTTCCTTGCGGCCAGCCAGCCGGCGGGCGGTGGCGAACAGCTGCGCTTTCCCGTTGAGCTGGCCCGGCTGGAACGCGCGCGCAGCGAGGCGGGCAGGGCGCGGGGACTGGAGCAGCGGGCGGCGGTGTCCATGCCGGACCTGGCCTGGCTCACCGGCGGCGAGACGCGGATACGGCTGGCGCCGTGCACGCGCCTGCTGTCCCTGTCGTTTTCCCTGCAGGCATTCTGGCGCGAAGCACAGGCCGCCCCCGATGACGCCATGCCGCCCCAGCCCGCACCGGGGCCCGGCCATGTCGCCATCGCG
This sequence comes from Janthinobacterium sp. J1-1, assembly GCF_030944405.1. Lineage (NCBI taxonomy): Bacteria > Pseudomonadati > Pseudomonadota > Betaproteobacteria > Burkholderiales > Oxalobacteraceae > Janthinobacterium > Janthinobacterium sp. J1-1. The sequence continues at coordinate 4,592,217 of NZ_CP132339.1, read as the reverse complement.
CGCTTGCATTATCGGCTCGGCATGCACAGCTTGCTGCCGTGGCAATTTCATTTGCTGCAGGCGGCAAGCGACGATGCCGGCAGCCTGCAGGCCTGCGCTTTGCATGCAGCCCGTCAGTGCGCCTTGCCGGTCGACCAGGTGCTGGCCGACGCCATGTTGTGGCTGCCGCTTGCCGCAGCAGCCGGTATCACTTGCGGCGAGGATTGAGACGCGGTCGCCAGATGCAAGAAAGGCCGATCGGATCGGCCTTTTTTACAACAAGATGGACAAGCATCAGCGGTAGAACGCTTCGACCTTGCCTTTCAGTTTGATTTGCAGCGGGCGGCCGCGGCGGTCCAGCGACTTGGTCGAGGCAACCTTGATCCAGCGTTCGCTGATGCAATATTCTTCGACATCGAGGCGTTCCTTGTCGTTGAACTTGATGCCCACGTCGTTTTCAAACACGGCGGCGACGTGATAAGGGCTGCTGGGGTCGATCGACAGGCGATCGGGCAATGGGGGTAAGGTAGTGGTATCGTTCATGGGCGTCATTATCGCGCAGAATGCGCCAGCAGACAACGGCTGCATGCTGCGCAATAAAACAGCCAGGCCGGCAAGTTTGCCGGCCTGGCTGTCGCTAGCGAAGCTGTGCTGGTCCGGCTGGACCGCAAGGCTTAGCGCTTGGCGTCATTCTTGTGGCTTTGACGGCCGGCTTCCACGTGCTGCTCATGCGTGCCGCCGCGCGAGCCGGAGCTGGAACCCGAGCCGGACGCCGACTGCTGATTGCCTTGCGAGCGGTCGGACTGCTGGTTGCCCTGTGCATTGCCCGATTGTTGCGAGGCGCCACCGCGATTGGCATCGTTCTTGTGGCTTTGACGGCCCGCTTCCACGTGCTGCTCATGGGTGCCGCCTTGCTTGCCGGCGCCTTGTTGGCTACCTGACTGTTGATTGCCGGACTGTTGATTACCTTTTTGCATGGTATCGGCTTGCTTGTCCGACGACGATTTGCTGGTCTGGTTCGATTTGTTCGAGTTCATGATAGTTTCCTTTGTAAGTGGGATACATATGCATGACAGCCTCTGGCTGCCTGGCCTGCTTGCTTCCGATGCGCCGTCCCTTGGCGTGCAATGGAGGGCGCCGTCGGAGAAAACATTGTCACCGCCATGGCCCAGTCTGTGCATAGGGATACAGGCTGCTGGCATGTAGGAAAGTTCTGTGGTACAAGGCAACCATTTCTGAATCGTATTTTTTTTACAGGTATGATTTCTATCTAAACGTCAACGTACCCGCGTATTTCAACACAATAGGCCGAAGACGGACAGTCGGATATGACAAACTTGTACTGAGGAATATGAAAGAATTACTGGAATCCTTAAACGAAAATTTTGACGATGCTGAAGGTTGGATTCGACTTGTCGATGCTAACTGGTTTGCAAATGACCTCAAGTTAAATCTGTCGATTCAATTTTACGATGGCCGTGACCCGGAAATGTGGGAGATTTCTTGTCTTGGAGTCGTCGAGGAGTCTCTTTGTTCAAGCGGGGCAGAGGCGCTTTCCCTTTCGAATGATTCCCCATTGCTGAAGCCTTTTCTAGAGCCGGTAGTCGACATCATGTTTTTCAAAAACGCAGTGGCGCCTGAGACTTTGTTCGGTATTGTTTGTTCATGCTGCATAGAAGTCATGGGCAGGCCGGAAAGCATCGCAAGATTCATGAATGCGGCGCCGACCATCAAGGGAATATCCAGTTCGAACTACGGACTACTCGGGAGATTCCCCGAGTCGGTGGCAAAACACATTCTGGAGGCGTTAAAGGACAAGCCCGTTATCACGAACGCATTACCCGGCCACCTGCCAACGCGCTGGGACGGTTCAAAGCACGTGGGCTATGGGAAACTGCAAGTACTTGAATTTGGGCGGTCGTATATTGTTGCAGAGCAGTTTAGTGCCTGTCGCGTCTAGCAAAGGTCAGAAGATTCCTCGCCATGGCTGAAGTGCAGCTAGCTACCGGCGGAAGAGGTCGGTTGAGTAGATGTGGAAAATCGTTCGGCTTGTGTCAAATTTCTTTATCTACATAATCATCATCTTTATGGATCAAAATAGAATCAAACAAGCCCACGCCTTGGTCAGCGAGTTGTTGGCCGCCATCAATACACGCGACAGTGAAGCGATACAAACGCTGTGCCATTTTTCCAGCGCCTGCGCGGACGAAGTATTCGAGGCCATGGACAGTTATTTCCAGCGCGGCGTCGCCCTTGCGCTGGGACCGGCCCCTGACTGGTATCCGATGAACGATGGCGCGCTGGGCATGGCGTGCGAGCTGTTTGCCGATGGCAAGCCAGGCGAGGCGAGACTGCACCTGGACGTTGCCGACCAGGACGGCGTTCCGACCCTGCATTACCAATACATAAGATCCTGAAGCATGGCCATCAACGACAAGCAGCAGCAAATCTGCGCCAGGCACGGCCTGGCCGCGCAGGCGCCCGAAGCGATGGTGGCCGTGGCGACCGCCAGCCTGGACCAGTCGCCCATCTACGGCACCCGCATCGCCTTGCCCGAGAACGGCACCATCAGCTGGTTTATCCATTGCGGCGAACATTCCGATGCGGCGGATTTTTACCAGCCGCTGCACACGGCGCACCTGCGGGAGCTGCTGCCGCAGGTGCTCGACTACCTGGCCTTGCCCAGTGGCGCGAAGTTCATTCTCGACCGCGATGGATACGAGGATGTGTGGATGGAAGAGTAAGCAGCGCGTGCCCCGCGATTTGTTTTGACCTTGATAAATAGATATGCAAGACTGCGAGTCCTTCTTGTAATATTTCTATATGGAAAGAGTCACCATGAACCGTCGCCTGCCGCTGGCTGCCCTGCTGATCGCGCTCGTTGCCGCACCTGCCAGCGCCAGTGCTGCGGCCAAGACGGCGCCAGCCGGCCAGGCAAGCACGGTCGAGCAGGGCGTCGCCGCCTTTTTGCAAAACGAAATGCAGGAGCGGCAAATTCCCGGCTTGCAGATTGCGGTGATACAGCACGGCAAGGTGGTCCTGGCGCGCAATTTTGGCCTGGCCTCCCTGCAATATGGCGTGCCGGTGATTGACTCCAGCCTGTTTTCCATCAATTCCGCCACCAAGGCCTTCACGGGCGTGGCCGTCATGCAGCTGGTGCAGCAGGGCAAGGTCGAGCTAGACGCGCCCATCTCGCGCTATCTGCCCGACCTGCCGCAAGCCTGGCAAGCCGTGACGGTGGCCCAGTTGCTGAACCATACTTCCGGCCTGCCCGATGTGCTGAACCAGGCCACGGGCAAGCTGGTCGGACCGCAGCCCGATGACAATGATGCGGCCTGGAAAGCCGTGCAGGCGTTGCCGATGGACTTCCAGCCGGGCCAGCGCTACCGCTACAACCAGACCAATTACGTCTTGCTGGCACAGCTGATCGAGCGGCAAAGCGGGCTGGCCTTCGTGGAGTTCATCCGGCGCGGGCAGTTCGATCCTGCCGGCATGCCCGACAGCGGCTTTGGCGACGCCAAGGACGTGGTGCGCAACAAGGCCACCTCCTACTATCTCGCAGGCAAGGATTACCGCAATGTGATCGAGGATTTCCCCGTCTTCATGCGCGCTGGCGCCGGCATCAACAGCAATACGGGTGAACTGGCCAAATGGCTGATCGCGCTGCAGTCCGGCCGCTTGCTGGAAGCGGCCAGCGTGACACGGCTGTGGCAGCTGAGCACGCTCAATGATGGCAAGCCGGCGCCGTGGGCGCTGGGCTGGCCCGCCATCCGCCGCGACGCACACCGCGCCGTGGCCGGTATCGGCGGCGCACGCTCGGCCTTTTATGTGTATCCAAACGACGACCTGGCGATCATCATCCTGACCAACCTGGCCGGCGGACAACCCGAGCAGCTGATCGATACGGTGGCCGGCTTTTATCTGCCCGCCTTGCGCCAGGAACTGGGCGGCAGCCATGCCCTGTATTTGCTGCGGCAAGCCATCGGCAAGGGCGGCTTTGACAAAATGGACCAGCAACTGGCGTCCATCCGCCAGCAGCATGCGCTGCCCGCGCCGGACGAAAACGATCTGAATGCCTGGGGCTATCGCCTGCTGCGCCGGCAGCAGGCCAGCGACGCCATCGCCGTGTTCAAGCTGGCGGTAAGGCTGTACCCAGGGAGCGCCAACGGCCACGACAGCCTGGCCGAGGCCGGCGAGGCGGCAGGCGACACCGCGCTTGCCGTCACCCACTATCGCCGCTCGGTCGAGCTCGATCCGGGCAACCAGCACGCCATCGCCCGCCTGAAAGCGCTGGCGCCGAACTAGGCTACAGGGCCTGCACGGCGGCGTCGACCAGCGCCCTTGGATGACTTTCTTGCGATAGGTCGAGGCCAGGCGCTGATGTTGATTCGCCAGGTAGGGCAGCACGCCGTCTATCCATATGTCGCCATTGCCGCCGCCATTCGCGCGTACGTCGATGATCAACTTGCTGACGCCGCTTTTCCGCATAAATCACCGCTGGAAACGCCAAGGGCCTGGCGTTGCCGCGTACGGCAAGGCCAGGCCCCCGGGAGCAGGAGAGAGATTACTTCTCGGCGAATGCGCGCTCGACGACAAAGTCGCCAGGCGTGGAGGTGTTGCCTTCCTTGAAGCCGCGCTCTTCCAGCATTTCCTTCAGGTCGCGCAGCATGTCGGAGCTGCCGCAGATCATCACGCGGTCGACTGCCGGGTCCAGCGCAGGCACGCCCAGGTCTTCGAACAGCTTGCCGCTTTCGATCAGGGACGTGATGCGGCCCATGTTGCGGAAGTCTTCGCGGGTGACGGTCGGGTAGTAGCGCAGCTTGTCGGTCACCATTTCGCCCAGGAACTCGTGGTTCGGCAGGTGCTCGACCAGCAGGTCGTGGTAAGCCAGTTCATCGACCTGGCGCACGCCGTGCACGAGGATCAATTGATCGAAGCGTTCGTAGATGTCCGGATCGCGCACGATGGACAGGAAGGGTGCCAGGCCAGTGCCGGTCGACAGCATGTACAGGCGCTTGCCTGGCAGCAGGTAGTCGGACACCAGGGTGCCGGTCGGCTTGCGGCCGACGATCACGGTGTCGCCCACTTCCAGGTGCTGCAGGCGCGAGGTCAGCGGGCCGCCCGGTACCTTGATGCTGAAAAACTCCAGGTGCTCTTCGTAGTTGGCGCTGGCGATACTGTAGGCGCGCAGCAGCGGCTTGCCGTCGACGCGCAGGCCGATCATCGTGAAATGACCGTTCGAGAAACGCAACGAAGGATCGCGCGTAGTCGTAAAGGAGAACAGGGTATCCGTCCAGTGGTGCACGCTTAAGACGCGCTCTTCATTCATCGAACTCATAGTATTTGTTTGCTGGTCAAAAAAATGGTTAGGTGCTGGCAACTGCTGGCAAAAAAAGTGACATCCTGCGTAGGTCAACCCCTATTGTAACGGCCCCGACGCGAAATTGTTACCGTCTATCGCCGCCAATGTCGCCGCACGCGGTGCCGACATTATAGTGCCGATGGCAAGATCCGGCTGCAAAAGCACGAAAATGGGGGCGTGGACAGGGCGAAAATCTTGATCTGAGGCAGTTTTGGCGCTTATCCTTGCCGGCCGTGCTCGGCGGCATGCAAGGCCAGGTAACCCTTCAAGCCATCATCGGCGATGCCCAGCGCCGCCAGCACGGCCGCCGTAAATGTCACCGGCGCGGTGCCGGGCGCCGTGATCACGCGCCGGTCCGCCACCGCATGCGGCACGTCCTGGTACAGCGCCGCACCGGCATAGGTGATGATGGACGCCAGATTGTCGGCCGAATTCGAGGTATGGCGTACCTCGTCGAGCACGCCCGCCTGCGCCAGCACGCGCGTGCCGTCGCAGATGCCGGCCAGCACCACCTGGCGCCGGTGCGCGTCGAGCAGCAGGGCCTTGATATCGGGCGCATCCGCGCCTTGCCAGGCCGGGCCGCCGCATACCAGCAGCACATCGAGCCCATCGAGCTCAATGTCATCGATGGCCAGCTGCGGCGTGACCAGCATGCCGCCCGACGACAGCACGGGCTGGCCTTGCGGCGTGGCGAAGCGCGTGTCGAAGTTGTAATACAGGCGGGCGGTGGCATTGAACAGACCGGTTTCCCAGTCGGCGAATTGTTCGGTAAGGATGGTGATGGCGCGCGGCATGTGAATCTCCTGTGAAGTCAGATTGATATGATAGGCCGCGCGCCCGTCAGTTCCTGTCAGCAGCGATCAGCTTTCGAACGCGTCGACCACCTTGCGCTTGCCCAGCATAAAGGCGTCGGCCACATGGCGCAGCGGCGACAGGTCGACGTCGGATTTGCCGCTCTGCACCAGGCCGGCGAAATGGCGGTACAGGGAAGGGTACTCGCCTTCGTCGCCCAGTTCCTGCGCCACGTCGTCCAGCCACAGTTTCGCGCCGCCATCGGCCATGCGCAGCACGCCGGCCTCGGTGGTGACGATGATGTCCCAGCTTTGCTTGCCGGTCTGACGCCAGTCGAATTCGGCATGGACATCCAGGCCGTTGGCGTCGGTAAAGCGCAGGTCGGCGGCGATCGGCGCGTCGCGGTTGGCCGGGAACTCGAGCACGCCGGATTTGAGGAACATGGCGTTCGGCAAAATTTCAGTGACGATCGACAGGGCGTTGATGCCCGGATCGAACACGCCCAGGCCGCCCGCTTCCCAGATCCATTCCTGGCCCGGATGCCAGTGGCGCACGTCTTCCTTCCAGATCACCTGCACCTGGCGCGGCGCATGCTTGGCCAGGAAAGCCTTGATCACCTGCACCGCCGGCGCATGGCGCGAATGCCAGCTGGCGAACAGGGTCACGCCCTTGGACCGGGCCAGCTGGTCCAGGTCTTCCACTTCCGACAGGGTGGCGCCGGGTGGCTTTTCCATGAATACATGCTTGCCGGCCAACAGCGCGGCGCGCGCCGCCTGGTAGCGGTGCTGGGGCGGCATGCACAGGGCGACCGCTTCGATGTCCGGCTGCTGGGCCAGCATCTCGTCGATCGAGGTAAAACCTGGCAAGCCTGGAATGGTGGCGTTGCGGCTGGCCGAGGCCAGCAGTTGAAAGTCGCCGTTGGCGGCGATGGCGGGCAGATGCTGGTCGGTGGCAATCTTGCCGACGCCGACAATCCCCAGTTTGATAGCTGGCATTGAATATTTCTCTTTCTTCTAAGTCACACAGGAGTTGCAATCTTACCAGCGCTGATGCACGAATGGGGCGATGCGATGCTGGTAAAGAGCGCGCAGCGCGTCCATGGTATCGGGGCTCAAGGCGGGCAGGCCGCTGGCCGCGCTGTTGGCCTTGGCTTGCTGCGCATTGCGCGCGCCCGGAATCACGGTGCTGACGCTGTCTTCCATCAAGATCCAGCGCAAGGCGAACTGTGCCATCGTGGCGTTGTCCGGCACCAGACGGCGAATCTCCTCCACCACGTCCAGGGCCACCTCATATGGCACGCCGGAAAAGGTTTCACCCTTGTCGAAGGCTTCGCCATTGCGGTTGAAGGCGCGGTGGTCGTCCGCGGCAAACGCCGTATTGGCGTTCATCTTGCCCGTCAACACGCCGGAGGCGAGCGGCACGCGCACGATCACGCCGATCTCGCGCTTTTTCGCCTGCGCGAAAAACAGCTGGTTCGGGCGCTGGCGGAAAATATTGTAGATGATCTGGATAGACGCCACGTTCGGGTATTCGATGGCTTTCAGCGCTTCCTCGACCTTTTCCACCGACACGCCGTAGTGGCGGATCTTGCCGGCGGTGACCATGCGGTCCATGGCGTCGAACACTTCCGGGCGGTAATACACGTCTGGCGGCGGGCAGTGCAGCTGCACCAGGTCCAGGCAATCGGTGTCGAGGTTGACCAGGGAGCGCTCGACAAAGGCGACCAGGTTTTCTTCGTTATAGCCATCCGCCACGTGCGGCGACAGACGGCGCCCGGCCTTGGTGGCCACATAGGGGCGTGCGCCGCCGCGTTCCTTGAGCACTTCGGCAATAAAGCGCTCGGAGCGGCCGTCGCCGTAGACGTCGGCCGTGTCGATAAAGCTGGTGCCGGCGTCGAGCGCCGCATGCAGGGCCGCTTTGGCGTCCTCGCTGCTGACGTCGCCCCAGGCGCCGCCGATGGCCCAGGCGCCAAAGCCGATTTCGGAAATGCTGTGGCCGGTGCGGCCGAATACGCGTTGTTTCATGTTTTATCTTTCTATCGTTAGGGCATTAACTGGCCGCCGTTGACTTCAATAATCTGCCCGGTGATATAGCCGGACAGCGCTTCCGAAGCGAGGAACAAAAATGCTCCCACGCATTCCTGCGGCAGGCCGGCGCGGCCCATGGGGATGGTGGCGCTTTGCGCGGCCATCATGGCGTCGGGCGTGTCGCGCACGTGGAACGGCGTCAGGATCAAGCCGGGCGCCACCGCGTTGACGCGGATCTTGTCGGCCACGAATTCCTTGGCCTGGCCGCGCGTCAGGCTGCTGACAAAGCTCTTGGCCGCCGCATACAGCACGGCGCCGCCACCGCCGCCATTCCTGGCCGCAATCGAGGTGGTGTTGATGATAAAGCCGCCGCCGGCCGCCTTCAGGTGCGGATGGGCGGCGATGCTGGCCTGCCAGACGGACTTGGCGTTCAGGTCCAGCACCTCGTCGAAATGCGCGTCCGTCGCCTGCACGGTGGGAATGCGGCCCAGCATGCTGCCCGCGTTGTTGATCAGGCCGTCGAGCCCGCCCAGCAGGCGCGCCGCCTCGCCGACCACGCGTGCCACTTCGCCCGCAGCGCCCAGGTCGCCCTGCAGCACGATGATCTGCTCGGGATACTGCGCGCGCAGCTGCTCGGCCGGCTCCGCGCTGGCGTTGTAGTGCAGCACCACGCGCGCGCCTTGCGCCGCAAAGCCCAGCACCACGGCCGCGCCGATGCCGGTCGAGCCGCCCGTGATCAGGATGCGCTTGCCGGCCAGGTCGCCCAGGGTCATGCTTGTTGATGGATTCATTGCCGCTCCGCTGTTGATGTTGTTGTGGGCACCATCGTACTGTGGATGAGGGCGGCCATGATAAGATTTGAAGTGAATCTGATTCATTGAAATGATTACTGAAATTCACTTATGTCTGTCTTTGACCGTATCGAACTTGCCGACCTGCGGGTCTTTCTCACCATTATGCGCACGCGCAGCTTCAAGGCGGCCGCCATCCAGCTGGGCCTGACGCCGTCGGCGGCCAGCCACGCCATGCGCCGGCTGGAAGAGCGGCTCGGCGCCAAGCTGCTGAATCGCTCCAGCCGCGCCGTGGCGCCGACCGATACGGGCCTGGCCCTGGCCGCGCGGCTGGAAGAAGGTTTCGATACCATCGGCCATGCGCTGGCCGAGATCGACGCGCCCGGCGCCGGCCGCTTCGGCGAGCTGCGCATCAATGTGTTCGCCGACGCGGCCCACCTGATGATCGCGCCGGCGCTGCCCGAATTTGCCCGCCTGTGCCCGCACGTGAAACTGACCGTGGTGGTGGAAGACCGGCCCATCGATATCGTGGCAGGCGGTTATGACGCCGGCATCCGCTACGGCGACTATGTACCGGAAGACATGATCGCCGTGCCGCTGTCGGGACCGCAGCGCTGGGTGGTGGCCGGTTCGCCCGACTACCTGGCACGCCATGGCGTACCGCGGCGGCTGGAAGACCTGGCACAGCACAGCTGTTTGCAATTGCTGCTGGGAGACAATTCCAGCTACCGCTGGGAGCTGAGCAGTGGCGCCAGCGGCAGCGGCGCCCACAAGCCGGCCAAGCGCGGCATCCGCGTGCCGGGCCTGATCACCATCAACGACACGGCCACCACCATCACCGCCGCCAAGGCCGGGGTCGGCCTGGGTTATCTGCTGGAAAGCCGCATCGCGGCCGAGCTGGCAGAAGGCAGCTTGCGCGTGGTGCTGGACGAATTTGCCGCCAGGGGCGAACCGTTCCATATGTATTACAGCAGCCGGCGCCATAATCATCCGGCCTTGCGGACCCTGGTGGACATTATCCGGCGCCAGCAGTCACTGGGCGAGTTGCGGTAGCCACAGGCCCATGGTTGCCACGGCAACGCCCGCCGCCATCGCCAGGCTCAAGCTGGCCAGCAGCAGCGCCATGCACCAGTGTGCCAGCGCGCCGCCATGCGCGCGGCAGCGCAGATACAGCTCCAGCACGGCCAGCGGCAGCAGATACTGGGCCCAGGAAAGAAAGCTCAAGAAGGGACCGCGAAAGGTGGCGGGGTCGAAACCGGCCGGCCCGCCATTCGCGGCCAGCCAGAACATCAGCCCGACCCGGAAGAACCAGACGCCGCTGACGGCCAGGAACAGGCGCGAGGCCCAGCGGCGGTGCGCGGCGATATCGCCTTGCAGCACGCGCCGCAGGGCCAGGCCGGCAAACAGCAGCACCAGCACGGCGTTGACGCTGATGCCCACATGCTGCACCGTATCGCCGACCGCGCCGCGCCACCACACCATATACATCCCGGACAGGGCGGCCACCACGGCGCCGGCGAGATACACGCGGCCATTCCAGCGATGCAGGCGCGGCGCCAGGCGGCGCACTTGGGGCAGCAACTGCAGGGCGCCGCCCAGCATGATGATGGCCGCCAGCAGCAAATGCACGGCGGTGGCGGCATTGCCCACGCCGTCGCCCGCCACATGGCCGTGCGTCATGACCTGGTTCCAGAGCGCCAGATTGCCGCGCGCGGCGTGGCCGCCATACAGCAGGACGATATAACCGGCAAAGATCAGCTGGCCGGCGACGGTGACAAGAAAGAACAGGCCAGCGGCGCCGGCCAGGGCCAGGCGCGGCAAGGCGGGATTGCCGGTATTGCTGAAAGTAATCGATGTCATGAAGTGCTCCCGGTGGTTGTGCAGGCATCAAGATAGGCGCGCGCCGGGCAGGATGCGGGCAATCGCGCGATCGCTGCGACGAACGGCGGTTTTCCGGGCTTGAACCACGCTGGCATAGCGGTTATCGTGTAGGCATGACGCCACCGCTATCCACTCCTGCTGTTTCCGCTGGCGCGCGCCGGCTGCTGCCCACCGCGCGTCAGGTGCTGGTGGTGGCCCTATTTACGCTGGGGCTGTCGTGGATATTGCACCTGCTCAGCGGTACCTCCTACCTGGGCGTGTTCGGCCGCATCGGCTTTATCGGCGCCGCCTTGCTGATGGCCTACGCGGCGGCCGAGGCCCTGCGTCCGCGCTGGCTGCCGCTGGGCGCGGCGCGCCTGCTGGCGGTGGTGCTGGCCGCGCCGGTGGCGGCGCTGGCGACGGCGGTCGCCACCCAGCGCGGCCAGTTCATCGCCTATCTGGCCGACACCCAGACCCGCGTCGGCCACTTCCTGATGGTGCTGCTGGCCGTGTTGTTCGGCCTGCTGTTTTCCCTGCTGGCGATGCGCAGCGAACGCAAGGAGCGCGAGCGCGCCGACCGCCTGCAGGCCGAACTGGAAAAAAACACCCTGGCGCGCGAACTGGTGGACGCGCGCCTGCGCCTGCTGCAGGCGCAGATCGAGCCGCATTTCCTGTTCAACACCCTGGCCAACGTGGAAGCACTGGTGGCCACCGGGTCGGCCAATGCCGGGCCGGTGCTGCGCCACCTGATTGCCTACCTGCGCGCCGCCATGCCGCGCCTGCACGATGCCGATGCCACGCTGGCGACGGAATTGCAGCTGGTGCGCGCCTATCTGGAACTGATGCGCCTGCGCATGCCCGACCGCCTGCAATTTACCGTGGCTGACGCCGCCTGGGCCGGCAGCCTGCGTTTTCCTGCCATGGCCTTGCTGACCCTGGTGGAAAACGCCGTGCGCCACGGCATCGATCCGGCCCTGGAGGGCGGCAGCATCGAGGTCGGCGCCAGCGTCGCGGCGGCCAGCGGAGAAATCACCGTCTGGGTCAGCGACACGGGCGTGGGCATGAGCGAAACCGCCCAGCCCGGCACGGGTCTGGCCAATCTGCGCAGCCGCCTGCAAGGCTGTTATGGGGCCGGTGCACGCCTGGTCCTGCATGAAGTGGCGCCGCACGGCATGCGCGCCGAATTGTGTTTTACTGCGCCCCTAGCGGCATGAGGAACCCGTCATGAAACCAGTTTCGGCGCTGATCGCCGACGACGAACCGCTGCTGCGCGAACGCTTGCGCAGCCACCTGGCCAGGCTGTGGCCCGCGCTGCGACTGCTGGACGACGCACGCAATGGCCAGGAGGCGCTGGAACTGTTCGAGCTGCACCAGCCGGAGATCGTCTTTCTCGATATTCATATGCCGGGAATAAACGGCATCGCGGTGGCGCGCGCCATGGCGCGCCGCGCCCAGTTGGTGTTCGTCACCGCGTATGAACAATATGCGGTACAGGCGTTCGAGCAGGGCGCCGTCGACTACCTGGTAAAACCCGTCGATGCGGATCGCCTGGCCGACACCATCGACCGTTTGCGACAGCGCCTGACCAGTGCGCCGCCGGCAGGCGCGCTGGACGCCATGTTTGATCAGCTGGCCGCGCGCCTGGCACAGCCGCCAGCGCGCTTGCAATGGATCAAGGCATCGGTCGGCGCCAGCGTGCGGCTGATCCCTGTCGAGCAGGTGCGCTTCCTGCGCGCCGAAGAAAAGTACACGCTGGTGGCGTGGGAGGAGGGCGAGGCGCTGATACGCAAGAGCATACGCGAGCTGGCCGAACAACTGGACCCCGAACGTTTCGTGCAGACCCACCGCTCGGTGATCGTCAACCTGGCCCATGTCAGCGAAGTGGTGCGGGGCCTCAACGAAACGGCGGAACTCCATCTGCGCGGCGGGGGCCAGGTATTGCCCGTCAGCCGCAGCTATCTGCATCATTTCCGCCAAATGTGAGCGGCATCCGGGCTGCCATGGAGCATAATCTGCGGAAATCTTGTTCGGGTAGCCATTCCTTCGGAGCGCCATGAAAAACCTCAGTCCAGTCCAGCCATTTCAAGCGAGCGTGACCACCACCAGCCATGGCGCGCTGACCACCTTGACGGTGGATACCTCGCTGTCGGCCAAGGAAAGCATCGCCTCGGGCGAAAAAAGCCTGCTGACGAACTATGTGTACCGCGAGGACGGCACCTACCAGCTGGTGTACACGCTGGTGGACCGGGATGGCCAGGCCGAGCATTTCGCCGAAGACGACGGCATCCTGCCGACCCTGTTTCTCGGCCCGCGGCAGGAAGCCTGGGTGTCCATCGTGCCGTACCACCCCGACAAGGAACTGGAAATCAGCATTCCCGTGTTCCGGCGCGAACAGGTCGAGGCGCCGAAAGGCAACCGGCCGTTTGTGGGCGACTTTATTGGCAGCACGGAAACGGCAGCGATCTTTCATGATGCGGACTGGTCCGATACCAAGCCCGACAAGATGCTGGTGATGCGGTTCGAGAATGGCTTGCTGAAAAAGAAAAGCAATCTCAAGCTGGCACTGCCGGGCAATAACAAGGTGGCGGTCACCAACTCGACCATACAATTGCTGGCTCACGTGGACGACAACTGGCTGCATCGTGAAATCGATGAGCAGGGCAATGAACTGCGGCGCAGGAGCATTGCGGCCAACGGTATTTATGGCCTGCAGATACTGGCACTGTCGTTTGACGGCGATTCGTACTTGCTGGCCCAGCATGCTGGGCATATCGTGACCGTCAAAATCGATATGGCCGGCAACAGCGAGCTGGTCAACTTGATCGCTTTCGAGGACGAATTCTTCAATACCTGGCGGCCCGAAGCGATCGGTGATGATACCTTTGTAACCCGCTTTAACTGCGAGTTCGGCAATGGCTGGCTGACCACTCGCCAGGACCAGCTGCTTGAGCTGTATTACGGCAAGGATGACAGCGGCTATCGCAACCTGCTGAACGGCGAGCTGCTGCCACTGCCGCAGGACAACCTGGTCATTTCCAGCCTCAACCGCACGGCACAGCACGCCTATGCGGTGGTGCTGTATCCGATGGCCGGCGATGAGGACAGCACCAGGCAATTGCTGATCCTGAACCGCACGCTGGCCGCCGCGATTTAACTCGACAGTCCAGGCCGCGCCCGGCATAATGAGAATCTTTCTTATTTGCAATTGCCCCTACAGATCAGCCGCCGCGATATCTGGACGGTTCACCTTTCACGGCCGTGCCATGCCTGTGCTTGAGCGTTATTAACGAGGACTGCTGAATTTCTGCGCGCGCATGGTACGCGACCGCGATGCTGCCGCCGACCCGGTGCAGGAAAGCTACGCCCGCGTGCTGGCCGTGCGCAATGCCGGCCAGGAGATCCCCGAGCCACGCGCCTTGCTGCACCAGACGGCGCGGCGCTTGATCATCGACCACCACCGGCGCGAGGCGATCCGCCAGCACGACGATCTCGACGGCCTGCCCGAATCGGAACAGCCGGCCGCGCCCGCGCACCTGGAACCGGAATCCGTGTATGCCCACGAACAGCATGCGCTGGCGTTTGTCGCCGTGATCGACGCGCTGCCGCCGCGTTGCCGCGAAGCATTCGTGCTGAACCGTTTCGAGGGGACTGTCGCACCAGGAAGTGGCCGAGCAAATGGGTATTTCAAAGCACATGGTGGCGCAGCATATTATCCGCGCGGTACTGGCCTGCAAGGCCTGCGAGGAACGCCTGGGCGTGCCCGCCACCTGGCCGCAGGCGGTGAAGCGGGGACGGCCGGCATGAACCAGCATGACACGATCAGCCACACCGTTGACCTCGACCTGGTAGCGGCCAGCTGGCAGGTGCGCCGCCAGGATGGCTTGAGCACACAGGAAGAGGCGCAGTTCCAGGCCTGGCTGGCTCTTGATGCCACGCATCGGCAGGCTTATGCGCGCATGGAAGGCGTGTGGAGCGGGCTGGGCGAACTGCATCCCACTGCCGTGGCGCAACTGGCCAGGGCGGTGCCGGCGCGCAAAAAACCGGCGTTCGGCCTGCGGCGCTTGGCGACGGCAGCACTGGCCATCTGCGTGCTGGGCACCGGCTGGCTGGGCTGGGATCATTACCAGCGGCAGCCGATTTTCCATCAAAGCTTTGCCAGCGCACGCGGCGAACTGCTCGATGTGCACCTGCCCGACGGCAGCGTGATGAAGCTCGATACGGCCACCAGGGTGGAAGTGACCCTGTACCGCCAGCGGCGCGAAGTGCGCCTGCCGGAAGGGCAAGTCATGTTTTCGGTGCGGCACGACAGCCAGAAACCGTTCGAGGTACTGACCGATACCTTGCGCGTGACCGTGGTCGGCACGCGCTTTGCCGTACGCAATACCCATGCCGGCTTCGGGCAGGCGGGTGAAGCCGTGACGGTGGAGGACGGGCGTGTGCGGGTTGCCACGGCCGGCAGCGCCAGCGCGGTGGAACTGACGGCCGGCGAATCGGTGCAGGCCAACCGGGCAGGCGCGCTGGGCACGGTCGACACCCGGCTTGCCCACGGCGCCTTGCTGTGGCGCGAAGGCCGCATCAATTTCGACGGCACGCCTTTGGCGCAGGCGGTGGCGGAATTCGAACGCTATGGCGATACCCGGCTGGTGATCAAGGATCCCATCGTCGCCGCCATGCGCGTCAATGGCAGTTTCGATGCGCGCCTGGCGGCCGATTTCGGCAGCGCCTTGCCACTGGTGTTGCCGGTGCGCTTGCGCGAGCAGGGTGGCGTGACGGAAATCGTGGCGGCGGGCAAGCCCGCCAAATAATGCAAAATAATTGAAAATACATATCAACTAGTGGCAAGCTCATGCGTCTGCATTGGTAGTGATTCTTATTTACCGTGTTGACCCTGGAGACTACCCGCATGCCGCAGCCCCGTTTTTATCCTGTTCCCCTGATCATCGTCGTCGCTATCGCCGCCAGCCTGGCCGCCGCGCCTGTGCTGGCACAAGGCGCCGCCACCTACGCCATCGCCTTGCCGGCCCAGCCGCTGGGCGCGGCCCTCAATGAGCTGGCGCGCCAGGCCCGCTTCCAGTTGCTCGTCCATCCCGACCTGGTGGCCGGCAAGAATGCGCCGGCCGTGTCGGGAAGCCTGAGCGCGCAGCAGGCGCTCGAGCGCTTGCTGGCCGGCAGCGGCTTGCAGGCGGCACAGGAAGGCAGGGTGGTCGTGGTCAAGCCGGTCCCCAAGGCTGATACCGTGACCTTGGCAGGAGTGAGCGTCACGGCCAGCGCCGAGCGCGAAACGCCGACCGGCCCGGTGACCGGCTATGTAGCGAAACGCTCGGCCGCCGGCAGCAAGACCGATACGGCCATCATCGATACGCCGCAGTCGATCTCGGTCGTCACCAATGACGAATTGCGCAACCGCCAGGCCGAAACCCTGTCGCAGGCCCTCAATTACACGCCCGGCTTCACCAGCCAGCCCACCAGCTTCAACCGCACGGCCGACCGTTTCCGCATCCGCGGCATGGATGTGGAGTCCGCCACCAGCGGTTCCATGCGCGATGGCCTGCGCCTGCAAAGCAATTCCTACGACGGCACGCAGGAGCCGTTCGGCCTGGAAAGGGTGGAAGTGCTGCGCGGTGCGGCCTCGGTGCTGTACGGCCAGCTGTCGCCGGGCGGCGTGATCAACGCCGTCAGCAAGCGCCCGACCAGCGCGCCGGTGCGCGAACTCCAGCTGCAAACGGGCAGCAATGACCGCAAGCAGCTGGCCATCGACGTGGGCGGCAAGGTGCCCGGCAGCGACACGCTGGACTATCGCCTGACCATGCTGGACCGCAAGAGCAATACCGCGCAGGACTACCTGAACGACGACAAGCTGTATATCGCGCCCGCGCTGACCTGGCGCCCCAGCGCCGCTACCTCGCTGACCATCCTGTCGTTCTATCAGAAGACGGCCACGCGTTTTTCCGCGCCGCTGCCGTACCAGCTGGTCGAAGGCGTCGGTACCGGCCCGGTGCGCATAGGGCGCGAGGCGTTTATCGGCGAGCCCGACTACGACAAGATGACGGGCGACATGCACGCGATCGGCTATGAATTCGAGCACCGCTTCAGCGACAGGCTCAAGCTCAGCCACAAGCTGCGCTATTTCGAGGCGGACGTGACGTGGAACTACCTGCAGGCGCAGACCACGGCGGCGGCGATCCGCAACGCCAGCGAGCGCGGCCTGCTGGCGCGCCAGTACAGCGACCGGCGCGAACGGGCGCGCGGCATCGTCAGCGACACGAATATGGCCGGCAACTGGCAGTGGATGGGCATGGAACACGCTGTGCTGGCCGGCGTGGACGCCTACCAGACCACCTATGACTCGCGCAACTTTCGCGGCAACGCACCGACCCTGAACTTGCTCACCTATAACTATGGCCAGCCGGTGGTGGTCAACCGCGCGCGCAGCGTCGACCGCGGTTCGCGCATAGAAACGCTACAAAAAGGGATCTACCTGCAGGACCAGGTCAGCCTGGGCGAGACCTGGACCATGCTGCTGGGCGCGCGCCACGACTGGGCCAGTCAGGACCAGACCCTGCGCCGCAACGGCGCCAGGGTGGACAAGGACGACTCGGCCACCACCTGGCGCGCCGGCCTGGTCTACAAGACGGCCGGCGGCATCGCGCCCTATGTCAGCTACAGCGAATCGTTCTTCCCGGTGGCGGCGGCCGATGCCAACGGCCAGTCCTTCAAGCCGACGGGCGGCAAGCAGTATGAAGCCGGCGTGCGCTACCAGCCGCCCGGCAGCAATATGCTGCTGAGCGCGGCCGTGTACGAGCTGACGCAAACCGATGTGCTGAAATACGACGCCGGCAATGACGTCTACCGCCAGGCGGGCCAGGTGCGCTCGAAAGGGCTGGAACTGGAAGCGAAGGCGGATCTCGGCCGTGGCGCCAGCCTGATCGCGTCCTACGCCTATACGGATGCGCGCACCACGCGCAGCACGATTGCCAGCGAAATCGGCCAGCGCAGCGAAGACACGCCGTTCCACCAGGCCGCCCTGTGGCTGGACTACAGCTTCGCCGGCCTGGGCCTGCCGCAGCTGACCACCGGCGCCGGCGCGCGCTACAAAGGGTCGACCCAGCCGTCCGGCATGGCCCGCGCCATGCCGGCGTATACCGTGCTGGACGCCATGCTCAGCTACCGCCTCAGCCGCCACTGGCAGCTGACAGGCAATGTCAGCAACCTGGCCAACAAGCAATTTACCTATTGCGAGTTTGCCATCTGCCGCTATGGCGATGAGCGCCAGGCCACCGCCACCTTGTCCTACCAGTGGTAAGGGGCGGCATGCGCGCGGTGATGTTGCCGGTGCACCGTTACGTGGGCTTGCTGCTGGCGGTATTCCTGGCGATGGCCGGCATCACGGGCAGCTTGCTGGCCTGGAACGAGGAACTGGAAGCGGCCATCAGCCCGCAACTGTTCCACGTGACGGCGCCAGCCACGGCAACGCGGATCGACCCGGTGCTGCTGCATGCGCGGGTCGCGGCCCGCTACCCGCACGCGCTGGCGGCACGGCTGCCGCTGGAGTTCAGCGATGGCCGTTCGGTGCTGTTCGCCTTGCGGCCACTGTCCAAGGGCCAGCCCTTGCCGAACGACCAGGTGTTTGTCGACCCTTATACAGGCCAGACATTGGGCGAGCGGCGCTGGGGAGACATCCGCCAGGGCGCGAAAAACCTGATGCCGTTTATTTATCGGCTGCATTATTCGCTGGCCCTGGACGGCATCGGCACTGTGCTGTTCGGCATCGTGGCCCTGCTGTGGACCTTGGACTGTTTTGCCGGCGCCTGGCTGACCTTGCCGAACAGGCCCGCCAGCGGCGAGCCGGCCCGGCGGTGGCCGGCGCGCTGGTGGCAGGCGTGGAAGTTTCGCAGCGGCAGCACGTATAAAATCAGCTTCAATCTGCACCGCGCGGGCGGTTTGTGGACCTGGGCCATGCTGTTCGTGCTGGCCTGGAGCAGCGTGGCCTTCAACCTGCCGCAAGTTTATGAGCCCGCCATGAAAGCCGTGCTTGCCCACCAGCGGGGACTGGAAACCATCCCGAAGCTGGCCAGGCCGAAGCTGGCGCCAGTGCTGGCCTGGGAACAGGCGCTGCCGGCCGCGCGCGGGCTGATGGCGCAGCAGGCGCAGGCGCGCGGTTTTACCGTGCTGGCGGAAAAGTCGCTGCTGTACGATCCCCAGCGCGGCATCTACCGCTATGACGTGCGCAGCAGCCACGATATCCGCCACAAGGGCGGCCATACCCGGCTGGTGATGGATGCGCAGACAGGCGCATTCAAGGGCCTGTGGCTGCCGACCGGCGCGGCGGCCGGCGATACGCTGTCGACCTGGCTGGCCACCTTGCACATGGCGGCCATGTGGGGCTGGCCGCTGCAGCTGCTGGTGTGCCTGATGGGGCTGGCGGTAACGGTGCTGAGCGTGACGGGCGTGCATGTGTGGCTCAGAAAAAGGCGGGCAGGGCGCATCGCCATGGGCTGAACAGCGGCTATAATGCCGCCATGTTGATATCGATGAAACGACGAACGCTGCAGATCTGGCTGGCCATCATGGCCGTGCTGTTTGCCGCCATTGCGCCGTCGATTTCGCATGCGCTGGCCGCGCCCGCCGTTTCCATTCCATCGTCGCTGCTGATGCAGATCTGTACCGTCGACGGTGTGATGGAGGCGGGTTCGGACGTGAAAAAACCGGGCATGGACCCGGTCGTTCATGCTTTCGAGCATTGCCCGTATTGCAGCACGCATGCGGGCTCGTTTGCCCTGCTGCCTGGTTTGTCGCTGAGCTTTGCCGTCAGCGGCGGCCATGATGTCTATCCTCCCCTGTATTACCGCGCGCCGGCGCCGCTGTTTCTGTGGTCGTCCGGCAATCCGCGCGGGCCTCCCGCCCTGGCTTAAGACCGTCTTTACTGCTGGCTGACCGTCCCTGCGCGCCACAACGCGCGGGTGGCGGCATGCCGACGACTCACTCTTTTGCCTGTCCCATATGAATATCACTCTTTCAAGCCGGTGCGCATTCGCGCTGGCCATGCTTCCTTGCGCCGCCCTGGCGGCCGAAGAGGCGACCTTGCCATCGGTCACCGTCACCGCCGACAAGGCCGGCAGCTTGAACACGCCGGCCTCGACCGGCTCCACCCTGGCGCTGACACTCATGCAAACCCCGGCCAGCGTCGAGCTGATCTCGCGCGAGCAGCTGGAACAGCGCGGCGACAGCAAGCTGGCCGACGCCATCACGCGCGCCGCCGGCATCAGTTCCATGGCCCATCCGGGCAATGGCGGCAGTTCGCTGTCGGCGCGCGGCTTTACCGACACCAGCTCCGTCATGCGCCTGTATGACGGCGTGCGCCAGTACGGCGGCGTGGGCCTGACTTTTCCGTTCGACACCTGGTCGGTCGAACGCATCGAGGTGCTGCGCGGGCCCGCGTCCGTGATCTACGGCGACGGCGCGATCGGCGGCGTGGTCAATGTGATCCCGAAAAAACCCACGCGCGGCGCCATCCGCAACGAAGTGCAGGCGACGCTCGGCAGCGACAACACCCAGCGCCTGGGCCTGGGCAGCGGCGGCGCCATCGATGAACACTGGTCGTACAGGCTGGACGCCAGCGGCAACCGTTCGGACGGCTGGGTCGCCATGGGCCAGTCGCGCGAACTGGCGTTTTCGGGCGCGCTGGAATGGAATGCGACACCAGACCTGCGCTTCACCTTGCGCCATGCCCAGGGCTTGCAGCATCCGATGCGCTATTTCGGCACGCCCACCGTCAACGGCCGCCAATTGAGCGCCTTGCGCGACAAAAACTACAATGTCAGCGACAGCATCATCCGCTATGACGACCGCTGGAGCGGGCTGGGCATGGAATGGACGGCCTCCAGCACCACCAGCGTGCGCGCCAGGCTCTACCATATCGACAGCCAGCGCCATTACCGCAATGCCGAAACCTATGCCTACAATGCGGGCACCGGCCTGGTCGACCGCTCGGGCGATACCGAGATCCTGCACGACCAGCGGCAAAACGGCGCCACCGCCACCGTCAGCCATACCGGTACCTTGCTGGGCCTGGCCAACCAGGCGTCGGTCGGCGTCGACCTGAGCAGCAGCCGCTTCCAGCACACCAACAATACCTATGCGGGCAGGCCCGATCCCGCCTCGGTCGACCCATTCAACCCGATAGCCGGCCATTTTCTCAGCGAGCAGCCCACCTTGCCGCGCTACCGCAATGGCGCCCGGCAATACGCACTGTTTGCCGAAAACCGCATCGAACTGACACCAGCCTGGGCCGTGATCGCCGGCCTGCGCCACGACCATGCCGACGTGCGCCGGCGCAACCTGGTCAGCGGCCAGAACGAGTTCGACCAGTCGTATGACAATACCGGCTGGCGGCTGGGCACGGTGTTCGACGTCATGAACGACCTGGCCCTGTATGCGCAATTTGCGCGCGCGGCCGATCCGGTCGGCGGCCTGCTGATGATTTCCAGCGCCAACAGCAAGTTTGACCTGTCCACCGGCAAGCAGCTGGAAGTGGGCCTGAAACAGTCATTCTGGGGCCGGCGCGGCGAGTGGACTCTGGCCGCCTACGCCATCCGCAAGAACAATCTGCTGGCGCGAGACCCGCTCAATCCGCAATTGCGGGTGCAGGTGGGCCAGCGTTCCTCGCGCGGCGTCGAGGCGACCTTGGGCATGGACGTGGCGCATGGCTGGCGGCTGGACGCCAACGCCAGCGTGCTGCGCGCCCGCTATGACGACTTTGTCGAGGCGGAGGCCGGCCGCGCCGTCTCGCGCGCCGGCCAGGTGCCGCCCGATGTGGCGCAGCAGCTGGCAAATGCCTGGCTGAGCTGGAATTTCATGCCGGGCTGGAGCGCCAGCGGCGGCGCCCGCTATGTGGGCCGCCGCTATGCCGACAGCGCCAACCGTATCGCCATGCCGGCCTACGCCACGGCGGACCTGGCGCTGCGCTGGCAGGCGGCGCCGGACACCACCGTTTCCTTGCGCGCGGCCAATGTGTTTGACAAACATTATTTCACGACCGCCTATTACACCAGCAATCAGTGGTTCAACGGGCCGGGGCGCAGCGTGGAAGCGACCGTGCATCACCGCTTCTGATGATGACATTCACACTCAAACGCTTGCTGTATCAGTTGCACCGCTGGACGGGTATCGCTGCCTGCGTGCTGATGCTGCTGTGGTTTGTCAGCGGCATGGTGATGCTGTTTGTCGGCTACCCGAAGCTGACGCCGTGGGAGCGGCTGGGGGCGCTGCCCGCCCTGGCGTCAACCGTGTCGCCGGCCGGCTGCTGCCAGCCCCTGGCGCGGGTGGCGATCCCCGTCGATGCGCGCGAGATCGTGCTGACCACGGTGGCAGGCAGGCCCGCCTACCGCGTGCGCGATGGGGCTGGCCGCCCGCGGCTGTTCGATGCGGGCAGCGGCAAGGCGATCGGGCCGGCAAGTGTTGCCACCGCGCTGGCGTCGGCGCGCGCCTTTGTGCCGGGTGCGGACGCGCACTACCTGGGCCTGGTACAGGAAGACCGCTGGACGCACTCGCGCGCCCTCGATACCCACCGGCCCTTGCACCAGGTACAACTGGACGATGGTGCGCAGACCATGTTGTACCTGTCGTCGGCCACCGGCGAGGTGCTGCTCGATGCGCCGCGCCAGCAGCGGCTATGGAATTTTATCGGTGCCTGGCTGCACTGGGTCTATCCCTTGCGCAACCATTCCACCGATCCCGTGTGGAGCTGGATCGTGATCATCGCCTCGGCGCCGGCCACCTTCACGGCCCTGACGGGTACCGTGGCCGGCATCTGGCGCTGGCGATTCAAGGGGCGCTACAAGTCGGGCGCGCGCACGCCGTACCGGGAATCGTGGATGCGCTGGCACCATGTGACGGGGCTGCTGTTTGCCGGCTTTGTGTGCGCCTGGATCTTCAGCGGGCTGATGTCGATGAATCCGCTGCGCATCTTCGATCCCCATGGCCAGCGGCCGGACCTGGCCGCCTGGCAGGGCGCCACGCCGGCGACAGTCCGGCTGGACGTGACGCCGCCGCAAGCGTTGAATCTGCTTGCGGATCACGGTTTTCATGCGGTCGAACTGGAATGGCGGGTGCTGGACAAACAGCCCTATCTGCTGGCCCGCGACGGGGCGGCGCGCACGCGGCTGCTGATGCGGCACGACGGCCAGATGTTGGTGCGCGAGCAATGGCCGCAGGAGCCACTGTTGCAGGCGGCGGACAGGCTGATGCCGGGCATGGCCGCCGGCAGCGAGTGGCTGAGGACATACGACGCCTATTATTATGGCCGCGAACCGGAAGCGATGATGGGCGCCATGGAACGCCGCCTGCCCGTGCTGCGCGTACGCTTCGATGACCCGCAAGCCAACTGGGTCTATCTCGACCCGTATACCGGCACCGTGGCCCTCGCTGTGGACCGGCGCCAGCGCGTTGGCCGCTGGCTGTTCAGCTTCCTGCACAGCTGGGACTTGCCGCCGCTGCTGCGCGCCGGACCGTGGCGTGAAGGCGTATTGATATTGCTGAGCCTGGGCGGATTGGCCCTGAGTGCCACTGGCATCGTGATCGGCTGGCGGCGCCTGCGCACTTGGTGGCGAGCAAGGCTGAAGCCGGTATAATTGACCGCGATCAATTCGTTCCTTCCATCCACGCCGGGATTCCATGACTGCCGCTCCAGCCGCTACCACTTCCACATTTCTACAGGGCGCGGGCGAAGTCGGCGACATTATCCTGGCCAGGGACTGGGCCGCCACCGCCCTGGGGCCGATCGCCGGCTGGACGCCCACCATGCGCAGCCTGGTCGCCATGATGGTGCGCTCGCCGGTGGCGATGGTCACCATGTGGGGCGAGCACGGTACGCTGGTCTATAACGAAGCGTATGCCACCTTTGCCGGCGTGCGCCACCCGGAAATCATGGGCATGACGGCCACCGACGCGTTTCCGGAAATCGCCGACTTCAACCGCGGCGTGATTCCCACCGTGCTGCAAGGCCAGGCGCTGAGCTTTCGCGACCAGGAACTGACGTGGATGCGCGACGGCAAACTGCAGCGCTACTGGCTCGACCTTGACTATTCGCCCATCTTCGACGAGCACGACGTGGCGGTCGGCATTATCTGCGTGGTGGTCGATACCACCGGCAAGGTCAATGCCGAGCGCAAGATCAAGGGCGAACATGCGCGCCTGGCGCAGATGTTCGAGCAGGCGCCCGGTTTCATGGTGCTGTTGCTGGGGCCGGAGCACACGATCACCCAGGCCAACCGCGCGTATGTCGAACTGGTGGGCCACCGCGACGTGCTTGGCTTACCGGTGGTCGACGCCTTGCCGGAGGCGGCGGAGCAGGGCTTTGTCGGCCTGCTCGACGCCATCTATGCCAGCGGCGACACATATACCGGCACGGCGGTGCCGTTCAGCGTGGCCGCCACCGGCAGCACGGCGGCGCACCAGAGCTACCTCGATTTCGTCTACCAGCCATTGAAGGACGAGGACGGCGCCGTGTTCGGCATCTTCGTGCAGGGCTCGGACGTGACGCAGAAGGTGCTGGCCGAAAAAGCCTGGCGCGAAGGCGAATCGCGCTTTCGCGTGTGGGCGCAGGCCATGCCCAACCAGGTCTGGTCGGCCGATGCGAACGGCCGGCTGGACTGGTTCAACCAGCAGATCCATGCCTATAGCGGCATCGCGCCGGGCCAGCTGAACGCGGACACCTGGCCGTCCATCGTGCACCAGGACGACATGGTCGATGCCATCACGCGCTGGCGCGCCTCGGTCGACAGCGGCGCCACCTACGAAATGGAATACCGCGTGCTGCGCCATGACGGCCAGTACCGCTGGCACTTGATCCGCGCGCTGCCGATCCGCGACGAGGCCGGCAATGTCATCAGCTGGATCGGCACCAATACCGATATCGAAGACCAGAAGCTCAATACCCTCAAGCTGGAACACCTGAACGCGACCCTGGCCGAGCAAGTCAGCATGCGTACCGCCGAACGCGACCGCATGTGGCGCCTGTCGAATGAAATCATGCTGGTCAGCGATTTCGACGCCAACGTGATGTCGCTCAATCCCGCCTTCGGCCGCCTTCTGGGCTGGAGCAAGCCCGAAGTGCTGGGCAAGTCGCTGATGCAATTCGTCCATCCGGACGACCGCGACGAGACGCTGGCGCGCGTGCGGCTGATGGCTTCGGGCGAGCGCACCATCCAGTTCGAGAACCGCTACCTGCGCAAGGATGGTGGCTACAGCATCCTGTCCTGGAGCGCCGTGCCCGACGCGCAGTATATCCACGCGGTGGCGCGCGACGTCACCTTTGACCGCGCCGCCGCGCAGGCGATGAAGCAGACCGAAAAGGCGCTGGAACAGTCGCAGAAGATGGACGCCATCGGCAAGCTGACGGGCGGCGTGGCGCACGATTTCAATAACCTGCTGCAAGTCATTTCCGGCAATCTGCAGATGCTGGCCACGGTGCCGTTCGCCCATCCGCGCGCGGCGCAGTGGGTGGAAAACGCCATCGGCGGCGTGAACCGGGGCGCCAAGCTGGCCAGTTCCCTGCTGGCCTTTGGCCGGCGCCAGGCGCTGGAGCCGCGCGTGCTGAAGATCGGCAGGCTGATCACCGGCATGGAAGACATGCTGCGCCATGCGCTGGGCGAGCCGATCGATATCGAGACCATCGTCTCGGGCGGACTGTGGAATACCCTGGTCGACCCGACGCAGGTGGAAACGGCCTTGCTGAACCTGGCCATCAATGCGCGCGACGCCATGGCTGGCCCGGGCCGGCTGACGATCGAGGTGGGCAACGCCTACCTGGACGAGCCGTACTGCCGCAACCACGCGGAAGTGTCGCCCGGCCAGTATGTGACGTTATCCGTCACCGATACCGGCTGCGGCATGAGCGCCGAGGTGCTGGCGCACGCGTTCGACCCCTTCTTTTCGACCAAGCCGGAAGGCAAGGGCACCGGCCTGGGCCTGTCGATGGTATATGGCTTCGTCAAGCAGTCGGGCGGCCATATCAAGATCTACAGCGAGGTGGGGCAGGGCACCACGGTGAAGGTCTATCTGCCGCGCTCGATGGATGAGGAGGCGCGCCAGGAAACCGTGGTCATGGACGAGGCGGCCGGCGGCGAGGAAACCATCCTGGTGGCCGAGGACGACGAAGAAGTGCGTACCATCGTGGTGGAAATGCTGGGCGAACTCGGTTACCGCGTGCTGAAAGCCAACGATGCGGCCGCCGCGCTGTCGATCCTGGAAAGCGGCATCGCGGTCGACCTGTTGTTTACCGATGTGGTGATGCCCGGCCCGCTGCGCAGCGCCGAGCTGGCGCGCAAGGCCGTCGAGCTGCTGCCCAACCTGGCGGTGCTGTTTACCTCGGGCTATACGGAAAACTCGATCGTGCATGGCGGCCGGCTCGACCCGGGCGTGGAGTTGCTGGGCAAACCGTACTCGCGCGACAGCCTGGCCCGCAAGATCCGCCAGGTGCTGGGCAACCGCAAGCCGGCCGCGCCGGTCGCGCCGCCCGATGCAAGGTCAGCGGCGCCAGCGGCCCCTGCCGCGCGCAAGATACTGCTGGTCGAGGACGAAGAGGCGGTGCGCGCCATCACCTTCGAC
Organism: Janthinobacterium sp. J1-1; assembly: GCF_030944405.1. Lineage (NCBI taxonomy): Bacteria > Pseudomonadati > Pseudomonadota > Betaproteobacteria > Burkholderiales > Oxalobacteraceae > Janthinobacterium > Janthinobacterium sp. J1-1. The sequence continues at coordinate 4,565,800 of NZ_CP132339.1, read as the reverse complement.
ATGCTGCAACTGCTGGGCCACGAAGTGCGGGCGGCGGTCGATGGCCCTGCGGCGCTGGCCGCGCTGGAAACGGCGCCATTCGATATCCTGATCACCGACCTGGGCTTGCCGGGCCTGTCCGGCGCGGCCGTGGCCGAGGCGGCGCGCCGCTTGCAGCCGTCCATCCATATCGTGATTGCCAGCGGCCAGGCAAAAATCGACGGCGCGCCAGCCGATGCCGTGTTGCTCAAACCGTATGACTTTGCCAGCCTGCAGGCGGTGCTGCCGTAACATCCAGCGGCTGTTTTGGGGTAAACGCCGGCAGAACAACAACCCCTTGAACAGCCAGGGTCAGACCCTCAATCCCGCTAACGCAAAGGTCATTGCCAGCGTACGAGGGGGCGCCGACCCCAGCACTTTCGCCGTTCGGGTGAGTGCAAAATATTCAGTTGACTTGACAGTAAAACGAGCGCCCTGGCCCCTCTGCGGGCCAGGGCATGCCTTGTTTTGCCCGCGTTCCGCGGTCTTATGTCTTATAGTATTTTTGATCAAAATCAAATTTTTTCTGGTAAACGGCGTATAATTTTGCGGAAGGGCAATAGCTGTACCGCATCAATACCAGCAAGTCCTACACTGCCGCCGATCGAATCGGCATTTTTTACGGTCAGTAGTGCGAATAAAAGTTCGCCATCCGAATTAGTCGGTTTATCAAACAACATGCGCCGGCAGGAAAAGTGGCCATCCGGGGAATCTTCCCCTACAAGATTCAAACTATAATTCGCATTCCGAATTATTAAAGGGGAAGCAGTGAATACGACAGATCAATCAGCATTTGATAACGGCAAGCCGGCGCCCGCCAATGCCAAGAACACGGTGCAGTCGCTGGCCAAGGGCTTCAAGGTGCTGCAGGCGTTTACGGCCCAGGAAGCCGAGCTGACGATGGCCGAAGTGGCGCGCAAATGCGGCATGGACAATGCCACCGCGTTTCGCTTCCTCAATACCCTGGTCGAGATCGGCTATGTGGAAAAGGTCGACAACTCGCGCCTGTTCCGATTGTCGCTGAAAGTGCTGGACCTGGGTTTCCATGCGATCGCCCGTTCCGACCTGCGCACCCTGGCGCGGCCCATCCTGCGCGGCCTGGTGGGCGCAGTCAATGAAGCCGCCTCGGTGGCCGTGATGGATGGCAGCGACGTGATGTATGCCGAGCGCGTGCAGGCGGGGCTGACGCAGCTGGGCGTGGATGTGCGCATCGGCAGCCGGGTGCCGGCGTATTCCAGCGCGGTGGGGCAGGCGATCCTGGCCTGGCTGCCGCGCGAAGCGCAGCTGCGCGTGCTGCGCGGCCAGCCGCTGATCAAGCGCACCGCCACCACCCTGACCGATATCGATGCGCTGGTGCAGCGTTTGGACACCGTGCGCGCGCGCGGCTATGCCGTGTCGGACCAGGAAAACGTCTCCGGCGTGTATGTGGTGGCGGCGCCCGTGTTCGATATCGACGGCTTGCCGATCGCCGCCCTCAGCGTGGCCGCGCCCGTCTGGCAAACCAGCTTGCAGCAATTCGAAACCGGCACCGCCGGCGCCGTGATGCAGGCGGCGTCTACCCTGGCGCGCGCGCTGCAGGCCACCGGCGGCTATGCCTCCAGCGCGGCGCAGTAAATCCTGATGGGCACGTTCAGTTCAGGCGACACCGCCATCATCATTGCCATGGTCATCGCCTACATCGGCTGGACCTCGTGGCTGACGGTGCGCTCGCGCAGCCGCACGGCCAGCGAGTTCATGGTGGGCGGGCGTACCGTGCCGGCTACCGTGGTCGGCGTTTTGATGCTGTCCGAATTTATCGGCGCCAAGTCCACCGTCGGCACGGCCCAGGGCGCGTTCGAATCGGGCATGGCGGCCTCGTGGGCGGTGCTGAGCGCGGCGGCAGCCTTTCCGCTGTTCGGCTGGCTGCTGGCCAAGCGCCTGTACAACACCGGTGAATGCACGATTTCGGGCGCGATTTTCAAGCGCTATGGCAAGTCGACCCAGCTGGTGGTGTCGCTGATCATGATCTACGCGCTGCTGCTGGTGAATGTGGGCAACTATATCAGTGGCGCCGCCTCGATCGCCGTGGTGCTGAAGACCGACTTGCCGGTGGCGGCCTGCGTGATCGCCGCCGTCAGCACCTTTTATTTTGCCTTTGGCGGCATGAAAAGCCTGGCCTATGTCAGCCTGATCCACAGCGCCGTCAAATACCTAGGCGTGCTGGTGGTGCTGGGCGTGGCGCTGCAGCTGACGGGTGGCCTGTCGCCGATGATGCAAGCCTTGCCGGTCTCGTATTTTTCCTGGGATGGCGAACTGGGCGCCACCACCATCGTCGCCTATTTCATCGGCACCCTGGGCTCCGTGTTTTCCACCCAATACATTATCCAGGCCATCGCCTCGACGCCGAATGCGGAGGCGGCGCGGCGCTCGACCCTGATCGCCGCCGGCCTGGCCATTCCCGTCAGCCTGGCGCTGGGCCTGATCGGCGTGGCGGCGCGCTATCTGTACCCGCACATGGACAGCCTGTATGCGCTGCCGGTGTTCCTGCAAAGCATGAATGTCTGGCTGGCCGGGTTTGTCACGGTGGCCCTGGTGGCGTCGATTTTTATCAGTGTCAGCACCGTGGCGCTGGCGATTTCCTCGCTGGTGGTGCGCGACTTTTACGTGCCGCTGTGCCAGCCGACGCCGGAACGCGAATTCCTGGCCACGCGCCGCATGGCGCTGCTGATCGGCTTTATTCCCCTGGTGTTCGTGTTTTTTGCGCCGGGCCTGCTGCAGCTGTCGTTTTTTACGCGCGCCTTGCGCCTGTCGATTTCCATCGTCGCCATGATCGGTTTTTACCTGCCTTTCTTTTCCAGCAACCGCGGCGCCACCGCCGGCCTGCTGGCGGCCACCGTGACCACCACCATCTGGTATCTGCTGGACAACCCTTACGGCATCGACAATATGTATATCGCCCTGGTGACGCCGGCGATCGTGATCTTTATCGACAAGCTGTTCCACTGGAAAGCCGTTTCCCGCATTTGATTTTGCGCCGCAGCCTGGCGCGTTTTTCCGGCCGCTCACGCTGGCCCTGACTTGAAGCATGGACTTGAATATGAAACAGAACAAACTTTTCCTCCTGGGCGGCATCGTGCTGTCGGGCGCCTGCGGCACGGCCGTGGCCCAGTCGAACGTCACCGTTTACGGCATCGCCGACGCCGGCCTGGCCTACACCAGCAACCAGAAGGGCAATTCCAATACCTATGTGCGCAGCGGTAGCAAGGATGGCAGCCGTCTCGGCTTCAAGGGCACGGAAGACCTGGGCGGCGGTACGCAGGCGCTGTTCCAGCTGGAAGCGGGCTACAACATCGATGACGGTGCGGCGGCGCAAAGCGGCAGCCTGTTCAACCGCGCAGCCTTTATCGGCCTGGCCGACAAGCGCTACGGCACGTTGACCTTGGGCCGCCAGTATTCGCCATACTTCGCCTTCCTCAATCCGCTGGGACCGGTGCCTGCCGTGACCGGTGCCACCGGAGCGCATGCGGGCGATATCGACGGTTTCGACATTACCGTGCGCCACAATAACTCCATTAAATACATCTCGCCCGACTGGCGCGGCGCCAGCGTCGGCCTGATGGTGGCGTCCGGCGAACAGGCCGGCCACACGGGCAGCGGCGGCGCCATGAGCGCGGCCGTCAAATACGACACGGGCGCCTGGCACCACGCGCTGGCGTACCAGGTGCTGAAAAACGGCCCCAACCAGGCCACCTGGGACCCGACCACCTCCAGCAGCTTCTCCAAGTCGCCGATCAACGTCGGCTATCTGTCGGCGAAGGAAGTGCAATACCTGGCGGCGGCCACCTCGTACCAGCTGGGCGCGGTGACCCTCGGTGGCAACCTGAGCAACGTGCAATACCGTCCCAACGCGAGCTCGCGCTTCCAGGGCACGGCCATCTTCAACACGGCCGCCTTGCTGGCCAACTGGAAAACCGCCACGCCGTGGCAGTTCGGCGCCGGCCTGGCCTACACGCGCGCCACCAAGGCCAACGGCGTGCAGGACGCGGCCGACTACCGCCAGCTGTCATTCCAGCAAACCTACTGGTTCAGCAAGCGCACCGCCATCTATATCCTGGAAGCGACCCAGCACGCGCGCGGCAAGACCCTGGCGGCCGACGGCGTGACGCAAATCGATGCGGTGGCCCTGGTGGGCGACTCGCAGGTGTCCACGCCGTCGTCGAACGGCAAGCAGAATGTGTTCATGGTCGGCGTGCGCCATGCATTCTGAGCGCCCGCCATCATCGATGCCGTCGCGCCGCAAGTTCTTGCTGGGCGCGGCGGCGCTGACCGGCGCCTGGGTGACCTGGAGCATTGCCGCGCCGGCCGCCGCGCCCGCAGTGGATAACGCCGCCTTCATGCGTTTGTCCGGCCTGCTGGTCAACCATCGCTTGAACCCCGGCGTCGGAGCGCGCATCGCCAGGGCGGCCGCCGTCAAGTATCCGGACGGCGCCAACATGATGGCGGCCATTATCGCGATTGCCACGGCAAGGCAGGCCACCGAGGTGGAAGGCTTTTTTGCCGATATCCCGGCCGGCCCGCTGCAGGATTTCGCCCACTGGATCATCTTTGCCTGGTACACGGGCTGCTCGTCGCCGAAAAAGGACGCCCAGGTCTTCGCCTACGAAGAAGCGCTGACCTACAAGACCACCGGCGACGTGGTGGCGATCCCGTCCTACGGCGTATCCGGCCCCAACCAGTGGAGCCGCGCCATCGTGCCGCTGTCGCCGATGCCGCACTTTTAAACCCGAAAAGTTCAAGAATATGTCCAAATTAACAAGCGCCGACGTGGTTATCGTCGGCACCGGCGTGGTCGGCGTGGCGATTGCCGAGCAGCTGCTCGACGCCGGCCTGCAAGTGCTGATGCTCGAAGCGGGCCCGCGCGTGACGCGCGCCGAAATCGTCGAGAATTTCCGCAACCTGCCGCTGGCCCTGAAGGGCGACCCCTCGTCCTGCTATCCGCCGGCCCCATGGGCGCCGCACCCGATGCCGTCCAGCGATACGGCGGAAGAGTCGTATCTGCAACTGAGCGGCCCCGACCGCTACGCCCAGACCTTTATCCGCTACGCGGGTGGTTCCACCTGGCACTGGGCCGGCACCTGCTGGCGGTTGACGCCGGCGGACATGCAGCTGCGCACGCGCTATGGCGTGGGCCGCGACTGGGCCTTCGATTATGCGACGCTGGAGCCGTATTACGCGCGCACCGAATACCTGCTGGGCATCTGCGGCCCGTCGGACCCGGCCGAACAATGGCCGCCGCTGCGCTCGAAGCCGTATCCGATGCCGCCGCTGCCGTTCGGCCCCGGCGAGCAGCGCTTTACCGAGGTGGTGAAAACCCTCGGCTACCACAATATCCCGACGGCCCAGGCGCGCAACAGCGGCATGCCGTATGACGACAGGCCAGCCTGCTGCGCCAACAACAACTGCGTGCCGGTCTGCCCGGTGGGCGCCAAATACGACGCGGCCACGGCGCTGGCGCGCCTGGAAGCGAAGGGCGCGACCATTACGGCCAATGCCGTCGTGTACAAGGTGGAGACCACGGCCGGCAACAAGATCGAAGCCGTCAATTATTTCGACGAGCACAAGCAGAGCCACCGCATCACGGGCAAACTCTTCGTGCTGGCCTGCAATGGCATCGAAACGGCCAAGCTGCTCTTGATGTCGGCCAATCCGCGCAACCCGAACGGCCTGGCCAACAGCTCCGACCAGGTGGGCCGCAACATGATGGATCATCCGCAGCTGACCATGACCCTGACCCTGGCCGAGCCGTACTGGGCCGGCGTGGGTCCGGTGGTCAACAGCGGGATCATGGAAACCTCGCAGGGCGATTTCCGCTCGGAACACGCGGGCGCCTATTTCCGCTTCAATAATTTTGCCCGCAACCGTTTCGTCACCTTCAATGCCCTGAAACAAGGGCTGGTCGGCAAGTCGCTGGATGCGGAAATTCGCCGCATGACGGCCTGCACGGCCGATATCGTGCTGGCCCACGAGGTATTGCCGCAGGCCGACAACCGCTTGACCCTGTCGAACAAGAAAGACTGGCTGGGCCTGCCCAAGCCGGCCATCCACTATGACGTCGGCGACTACACGCGCAAGGCGGCGGAAGTCTATTCCTTGCCGATCGGCAAGCGCATCGCCGAAGCGATGGGCGCCACGGACATCAAGATCAGCCCGAAATTTGCCCAAAGCAAGCACATCATGGGTGGCACCATCATGGGCCTCGATGCGGCTGATTCCGTGGTCGACGCCGATTGCCGCGCCTACGACCACGACAATCTGTTCCTGCCCGGTGGCGGCGCCATGGCCAGCACGGCCTGCGGCAACAGCACCATCACCATGGTGTCGCTGGGCCTGAAGGCGGCCGATGCCATCGTGCGCCAACTGCGGGGTGCGGCATGACCACCTTGAAAAAACTGTGTTTTCTGGCAGCGACCAGCCTGCTGGCACTGCAGGCCAGCGCGGCGGCCTTTTCGCCGGCGCTGATCGAACAGGGCCGCTACCTGGCCACGGCCTCGGACTGCATTGCCTGTCATAGCGTGCACAATGGCACGCCGATGGCGGGCGGGCTGCGCATGGCGTCGCCGGTGGGCGAGATCGTGTCGACCAATATCACGCCGTCCAAACAGTTCGGCATAGGGAACTATACCGAGCAGCAATTTGCCGACGCCTTGCGCAAGGGCATCCGCGCCGACGGCGCGCCGCTGTATCCGGCCATGCCGTACACGGCGTACGCCATCACGAGCGACGCCGACGTGCATGCCCTGTACGCCTACTTCATGCAGGGCGTGGCGCCAGTGGACAAGCCAACTGCGGCAACGACGCTGCCATTCCCGATGAATATCCGTTCCTCGATGCATGTGTGGAATGCGATGTTCCTCAACGACAAACCATTGACGCCGGAACCGGCCCGTTCCGAGCAATGGCAGCGCGGGCGCTATCTGGCCGAAGGCGCGGCCCACTGCAGCACCTGTCATACGCCGCGCGGCGTGCTGATGCAGGAGAAAGCCGGCGAATTCCTCGGCGGCGCGCAGGTGGGCAGCTGGTATGCGCCAAATATCACCTCGCATGCCACGGCCGGCATCGGCGGCTGGACCGAAGCGGAACTGGTGCAATACCTGCGCACCGGCCGCATCGCCGGCAAGGCGCAGGCGGCGGGCAGCATGGCCGAAGCGATCAGTTTCAGCTTCAGCAAGATGACGGACGGCGACCTGCAGGCGATCGCCACCTATATCAAGAGCGTGCCGCCGGTCGACAGTGGCGAAAAAGCCGCGCGTTTCGGCCAGGGTCAGCCCGGCCATGCGCTGGACCAGCTGCGCGGCGTCGGCTACAAGACCGCCATGCAGGGCCAGCTGCAAGGCGCCCAGCTGTTTTCGGCCAACTGCGCGTCCTGCCACGGCGCCAGCGCGCAAGGCACGAAGGATAGTTACTACCCGAGCCTGTTCCACAACTCGGCCACGGTGAACACCAGCAATCTGCTGGCGACCATTTTGCTGGGGGTGGATCGCAAGACGCAGGAGGGCCACGTCTTTATGCCGCCGTTCGGCAAGCAGGCCAACGCGCTGAACAGCCTGTCCAATGACGAGATCGCCTCGCTGGCCAACTATGTCCAGGTGCAATATGGCGCCGGTGCGGACGCGGCCACCGTCAAGGCGAGTGACGTGGAAGTCATCCGCCAGGGTGGCCCGGCATCGCACCTGTTGCTGCTGGCGCGCCTGGGCATGGCCGCGGGGTTGCTGGCCGTTATCGCCATCGTTGTTTTGATCGTGCGCCGCCGTCGCCGGAAAGTATCAGCATGAAAATCGCCAACCTGAAGATCGGCACCCGCCTGGGCGCCGCGTTCGCCATCGTGCTGTGCATGCTGGTAGGCGTGGCGGCCCTCGGCATCAGCCGCATGGCCATGCTGCAGGGGGAAATCGACTATATCACCAGGGCCAGCAATGTCGAGGCCAATGCGGCCACCGCCATGCGCTTTGGCGTCTCGAACCGCATGCTGGCCCTGCGCAACCTGGTGCTGTTGCAGGAAAAAGCCGATATCGATGCCGAGGCGGCCCTGTTTGACGAGCACGCCAGGCGCTACGCGACGGCGGAAAAAGCCTTGCGGGACGCATTTGCGCAATTCGGCGTGACCGACGAAGAAAGCCAGGCCCTGGCCCGCGTAGGCGCAGCCAGCGAGGCGGCCGCGCCCGTCATGCAAAAGGTGATTGCGCTGGGCCAGGCCAATGACAACGAGCAGGCGACCCGCGTGCTGTTCCAGGAGCTCAAACCCTTGCAGGTCCGCTGGAGCAAGGAACTGATGGCCCTGGTCGCCATCAAGACGCGGCTGAACGAGGAAGCCAGCGTGCTGTCCGCCCGGTCTTATCTGTTCGCCCGCAACCTGACGGTGGGCCTGGCGACGCTGGCCGTGCTGTTCGGCGCCGGCATCGCCTGGTTTATCACGCGCAGCGTGACGGTACCGATCCACCGCGCGGTGGCCATCGCCCGTACCGTGGCCGCCGGCGACCTGACCAGCCGCATCGAGGTCGGCGGCACCGATGAAACGGGCCAGCTGCTGGCGGCCCTGCGCAGCATGAATGACGGCTTGCAGGAGATTGTCGGCCAGGTGCGCTCGGGTACCGACCTGATGGCCACGGCCAGCGTGCAGATCGCGGCCGGCAACCTGGACCTGTCGTCGCGCACGGAAGAGCAGGCCAGTTCGCTGGAAGAGACGGCCTCGTCGATGGAAGAGCTGACCGGCACCGTGCGCCAGAACGCCGACAATGCGCGCCAGGCCAACAGCCTGGCCTTGTCGGCTTCGACTGTCGCCAGCCGTGGCGGCGCGGTGGTGGCGCAGGTGGTCGAGACCATGGGCGCCATCAATGCCTCGTCGAAAAAGATCGTCGACATTATCGGCGTGATCGACGGCATCGCCTTCCAGACCAATATCCTGGCCCTGAACGCGGCCGTGGAAGCGGCGCGCGCGGGCGAGCAGGGCAGGGGCTTTGCCGTGGTCGCCACCGAAGTGCGCAACCTGGCCCAGCGCTCCAGCCAGGCCGCCAAGGAAATCAAGGAGCTGATCACCGCCTCGGTCGAGCAGGCCGACAGCGGCGCCAGACTGGTCGACACGGCCGGCGCCACCATGGTGGAGGTGGTCGACAGCGTGCGCCGCGTGTCCGACATCATCGCCGACATCACGGCCGCCAGCGGCGAACAGACGGTGGGCATCGAGCAGATCAATCAGGCCATCGTGCAGATGGACAGCGTGACCCAGCAGAATGCGGCGCTGGTCGAGCAATCGGCGGCCGCCGCCGCCTCGCTGCAGGCGCAGGCGGGCCAACTGGCCGAGGTGGTGGGCAAATTCGTGCTCAATCGCCCCACCTTGGCGCCAGCTCAACTTTTATTGAAGTAAACAACAACCATGCATCCACAACAAATCAAACGCCGGCTGGTCCTGAAGGCGGCCGGCCTGGGCGCCGTCATGCTCTCCAGCATCGCCGGCCCCTTGCTGCTGTCGCAGCAGGCCAGGGCAGGCTTGCCGCCAGCGGCCGGCAATCTTGCTGTCTTTACCACCGTGTCCGCCGCGCTGACGGGGCGCGGCAGTCTTGATCCCGCGTTGGCGCAAGCCCTGTACCAGGCGTTCCAGCTGGCGGTCAAAGACTTCGATACGACCTTGCTCAAGCTGCACGGCGCCATCAACGGCAAGGACATCACATTTTCTGACGAGCAAAAAGCCGAGCAAAGCCTGAGCCAGTCCATCCTGCAAGCCTGGTACCTGGGCGTGGTCGGCAAAGGAAAAAAAGCCGTCTGCGTGACCTATACCGAAGCGCTGGCCAACAAGGTGGCCGCGCCAATACTGGTGCCGCCCAGCTACTCCTATGGCCCGATCGGCACCTGGACCACGAAACCTGAATAAATGAATACCATGAAAAACATACCTTCCGCCGACGTCGTCGTGATCGGCGCCGGCATTTGCGGGTCCTTGCTGGCGCGCAAACTCGCCCTGGCCGGCCAGTCCGTGCTGATGCTGGAAGCCGGCCCGCGCGTGGCGCGTGGCGAGCTGGTCAACCGCTACCGCCATTCCGCCTTCAAGTCCGACTTCATGGCGCCATACCCGTTTTCCGAGATGGCGCCGCACCCGGTATTTACGCCGGAAGCGAATAACTACCTGGAGCAGGGCGGTCCGCACCCGTTCCAGGCGCAATATATCCGCATGCTGGGTGGCACCAGCTGGCACTGGGCGGCGCAGATGTGGCGCTTTCTGCCGAACGATTTCCGTACCCAGTCGATGTATGGCGTGGGCAAGGACTGGCCGATCGCGTATGACGAACTCGAAGCCTATTATTATGAAGCGGAAGTCATCACCGGCACCGGCGGTTCGCCCGACACGGGGTCGCCGCGCAAGCAGCCGTTTCCCATGGACCGCGTGCCGGCCTCGTATTTCCAGCAACGTATCACCGAGCGCCTGGCGCCCGCCTTCAAGGTCGAGGACGACTGCACGGCGCGCAACAGCCGCAGTTTCGACGGCCGCCCGGCCTGCTGCGGCAACAATAACTGCATGCCGGTATGCCCGATCGACGCGCAATACCATGGCGGCATCGCCGCCGCCAGCGCCGAACAGGCCGGCGTGCAGATCCTGACGGAAGCGGTGGTCTACCGCATCGAGCACGACGCGCAAGGCGCGATTACCGCCGTCCATTACTATGACTGGAACAAGACCAGCCACAAGGTGACGGGCAAGACCTTCGTCATCGCCGCCAACGCCATCGAATCGGCAAAGCTGCTGCTGATGTCGACCAGCACGCAATTTCCCGACGGCCTGGCGAATCGCACCGGCCAGGTGGGCCGCAACCTGACCGACCATCCGGCCATCGGCGTCACCTTCGACATGGACGAGGCCGTCTGGCCGGGCCGTGGCCCCGTCAGTCCCTGTTCCATCGGCCAGTTCCGCGATGGCGATTTCCGCAAGGAGCACGCGCCGTTCCGTCTCGATATATCGAACGCTTCGCAGGTGGCGTCGGTGACGAAGGAGCTGATACAGGAGGGTTTCCATGGCGCCAGGCTCGATGCCAATATCGTGCAGCGCGCCGCGCGCCGGGTCAGCCTCAAGAATGCGCTGGAACAACTGCCCGACCCTGAAAACCGCGTCACACTGAGCGGCAAGAAGGATGCGCTGGGCCTGCCCACGCCACATCTGTCCTGGCATATCGACGACTACGTCATCAAGGGCACGGCCGCCACCAAACTGCGCTACGAGGAAATCGCCGCCCAGCTGGGCGCGACAAATATCAAGCACAGCAAGGCCGGCGCCTTCAGCAACCGCCAGCACATCACGGGGACGTTATCGATGGGCAAGGACGCCGCCAGCAGCGTGACGGATGCCTTTGGCCGCGCGCACGACCATCCGAATTTGTATATGGCCGGCACCGGCGTGATGCCGACCGTCGGCACCTGCAATGTGACCCTGACGGCCGTCGCGCTGGCCTTGCGTACGGCGGACCAGATCCTGGCGGAGGTGAAGCATGCGTAAGCTGTTTTTTGCACTGAGCCTGATGGCGGGCTTTTCTTCGCCGGCCATGGCTGCCAATCCCAGCGCCGCGCTGATTGAACAGGGCCGCTACCTGGCCGTGGCCGGCGACTGCTTTGCCTGCCATACGCAGTCGGGCAAGGGCGGCCATGCCATCAACAGCCCGCTGGGCGCCATCTACGCCACCAATATCACGCCGTCGAAAACGGCGGGCATCGGCAACTATACGCCGGCGCAGTTCAGCAATGCCGTGCGGCATGGCGTGCGCGCCGACGGCAGCCAGCTGTATCCCGCCATGCCGTACACGGCCTATGCCAAGCTCGGCGACGAGGACATGAATGCCCTGTATGCCTATTTCATGCATGGCGTGCAGCCGGTCGACACGCCGGCGCCGCAAACGCGGCTGCCGTTTCCGTTCAACCTGCGCTTTTCCATGAAGGCCTGGAATGCGCTGTTCCTCGACGACAAGCCATATGCGCCGGTCAAGGGCCAGTCGGTGGAATGGAACCGGGGCGCCTACCTGGTGCAGGGCCTGGCCCATTGCAGCACCTGCCATACGCCGCGCAATGTGCTGATGGCGGAACAGTCCGGCCAGTTCCTGCGCGGCAGCTCGCTGGGCACCTGGTATGCGCCCGACCTGGTGTCGGGTGGCTGGAGCCGCGACGACATGGCGGCCTACCTGGCGACCGGCCATGCCGGCAACGGCGCCACGGCGGGCGGCCCGATGCTCGAAGCGATCGACCTGAGTTTCTCGAAGATGCGCCCAACTGACGTGCAGGCGATGGCCACCTATCTGCATTCCCTGCAAACGGGTGGGCAGGCGGCGCCGGCCGTCGTCGCGCAGCTCTCGGGCAGCGATATCGCCGAAATGACGGGCAAGTTGCGCCCGGGCAAGCAGCTGTACCGCGACAACTGCGCCTCCTGCCACCAGAACAATGGTGACGGCATGCGCGGCTTGCCGGCCTTGCGCAACCATCCGGTGTTGCGCCAACCCAACGCCAACAATGTGGCGATGGCCATCCTGGAAGGCGTCTGGCCCGAGCACCGCCAGGGCATGCCCGGTTTTGCGGCCGAATTGACGGACAGCCAGATCGCCCAGATCAGCAACTATGTGGTGCCGGATTTTGGCCACGGCAAGGCGGTGATGGCCGAGCCCAGAGTCGCATCCCTGCGCGCTGGCGGCGATACGCCCCTGCTGCTGACCCTGGCGCGCGGTGGCATGATCATCGCTGGCGTGCTGCTCGCGCTGTGGCTGCTATTACTGGCCTGGCGCCGCAAGCGCAAGACTTAGTTATCTGCAAATTGCGCGCAAGCATATGCGGGATGCTTCGTTCGGTTTTGCCCTGCCGACCTTTATATTGCCTGGACATAATAACGAAAGGTCAATATGTCAGGGAGTAATAAAGGTAGTCATTCGCGTCGCAACAAACTGCAACGCACCACCTTGAGCTGCGCCATTGCCGCCGTGTTTGCCGGCGCCGCCATGCAGGCGCAGGCGCAGCAAGCGCCGGAGTCGCCGGAAGCCACGCCGGCGGCCCAGGTGGTGGTGACCGGCACGCGCGTCTCGAACCGTTCCGTGCTCGATACCGCTTCGGCGGTGGACGTGGTCTCGGCCGAAACGTTGAACAATGTGGGCGTGACGGAACTGAGCCAGTCGCTGGCCAGCGCGCTGCCGGCACTCAACTTTCCGCGCCCGGGCCTGGTGGACGCCACCGATTCGGTGCGTCCCGTCACCCTGCGTGGACTGTCCCCGGACCAGGTGCTGGTCCTGGTCAATTCCAAGCGCCGTCATTCGTCGGCGCTGGTCAATGTCAACGGTTCGGTGGGGCGCGGTTCCGCCTCGGCCGACCTGAACACCATTCCGTCCAGCATCATCAACAGCGTGGAAGTGCTGCGCGACGGCGCCGCCGCCCAGTACGGCTCCGACGCGATTGCCGGTGTGATCAATTTGCGCCTGCGCGAGAACCACAGCGGCGGCTCGCTGTTCATCAATGGCGGCCAGCGCAACACCAGTTACGGCTTCAATCCCGGCACTTTGCCGGCCGGCCTGGCCTTGAGCGCACCGACCACGCGCAGCCGTACCGACGGCGAAGCGCTGACCGTGGGCGGCTGGAAGGGTTTCAGCCTGGGCGACGACGGCTTTTTGACGGTGGCTGCGGAACTGAAGAAACAGAAACACTCGGAACGCAGCGCCTACGATACGCGCCAGTTCTACCAGAAGATCAATGGCGCGTTCGATCCGCGCGAACTGACCGTCAACCGCTACGACACCTGGTCGGGCGACCCGGAACTGAAACAGGCGACCCTGTTCGCCAATGCCGGCCAGACCCTGGCCTCCGGCCAGAAAATTTACGGCTGGGCCAGCTACCAGCGCCGCGAGACGGAATCGGCCGGCTTTTTCCGCAGGCCGCTGCAGGATGAAAATATCCTGTCCGTCTATCCGGACGGCTACCTGCCGATTATCGCCCCCACCGTCAACGATTACAGCGGCGCCATCGGCACCAGCTGGAGCGGGCAGGGCTGGGATTACGACCTGTCGCTGACCTATGGCCGCAACAAGATGCAATTCGACGTCGAAAACTCGATCAACCGCTCGATCGGCGCCGCCAGCAAGACCTCGTTTGACGCCGGCGGCTTCGCCTACCAGCAGGTGGCGGCCAACTTCACGGCCGTGCGCCCGGTGCCCGTCTCCTTCCTGCCGGCGCCGCTGAACGTGGCGGTCGGCGCGGAAGTGCGCCATGAAAACTATGAACTGTTCGCCGGCGAACCCGATTCCTACCGTTACGGCGGCCAGGTACTGGCCAACGGCACGCCGGCCGCCGCCGGCGCCCAGGTGTTTCCCGGCTATACGCCCGACAACGCCATCGACCAGGGCCGCCATTCGACCGGTGCATTCATAGACCTGGAAACCAGGCTGACGCCAAAACTGCTGACCTCGTTTGCGGCCCGCGCCGAACGTTATTCGGACTTCGGCAACAATGTGACCGGCAAAGCCGCCGCCCGCTACGACTTCACGCCATCGTTCGCGCTACGCGGCTCGGTGCAGAACGGCTTCCGCGCGCCGTCGCCGCAGCAGCAGTTCTACACGTCCACCTCGATGACCTTTATCGACGGCGTGGCCTACAATATCGCCACCTTCCGCCCGAACGAGGCCGCCGCCGTTGCCCTGGGCGCGAAACCACTCGATGCCGAGAAATCAGTCAACTTCTCGCTGGGCGCGGTGCTGCGTTTTGGCGACCTGAGCATCACGGCCGACGCCTACCGCATCAATATCGACAACCGCATCGTGCTGTCGGAAAACCTGACATCTGGCGCCGTGCGCAACTACCTGACCAGCCAGGGCTTCACGGGCGTGGGCGGAGCGCGCTTCTTTATCAACGGCGTCGACACCAATACCAAGGGCCTGGACGTGGTGATCAACTGGCCATGGAAGTCGCCGGCTGCCGGCCGCTTCGACTTTACCCTGGCCGGCAATTACAACCAGACCGAAGTGACGCGCGTGCCGGTCACCACCGAACTGGCGGCCCTGAACCCGGCGCCGACCCTGTTTGGCCGTTCCAATGTAATTGGCCTGGAAAAAGGCCAGCCGAAGAACAAGATCACCGCCTCGGTCAACTGGAAACTCAGGGACTTCGGCGTGAGCGCCAGCGCCACCCGCTATGGCGAAACGATCTCGGCAGGCAGCACGGCGGCGACCGACTTCGTGGTCTCGGCCAAGACCATCGTCAATCTCGAAGGGCGCTATGCGCTGACCAACGCGACCCAGCTGGCGTTCGGCGCCGACAACCTGTTCGACATCTACCCCGATGCCGTGCCGGCCTCGCTGAACACCACCGGCGCCGTGCCGTTCGCCAACCGCGCGCCGTTCGGACGGGGCGGGCGGTTTGTGTATGCACGGGCCAGTTATAAATTCTAGGCAACGCCAACAATGTCGTCGGATTACGCGAGGCCAAGGCCTCGCTAATCCGACCTGCGCCACCCATTATCAAGGAATACATTTGCTTCTCACATTGCAAAAAATGCTGGCCCCCATCCTGCTGGCCGCCAGCCTGTCCGTGCACGCCGCCCAGCCCATCGACACCTATCTGACCATCGAAAAAGGCTCCTTGCCGATTGTCTTGTCCGTCCCCCACGGCGGCGAAGTCGTGCTGGAAGGCGCACCTGAACGCGCCAAGGGCACCAAGGTGCAGGATGACCGTGTCAACGAGCTGGCCGCCGCCATCCAGCGCCACTTGCTCGCCAAGACCGGCAAGCAGGCGTATCTGGTGGGCGCGAAGATCAGCCGCAAATATGTCGATTTCAACCGCCGCGCGGAAGACGCCTATGAGTCGCCGGACGCCGCGCCCGTGTATGAGGCCTATTACGGTGCCTTGCGCAGCGCCGTCGACCAGGTGCGCACGCAGCCGGGCGCGCTGCTGCTCGATATCCACGGCCAGAGTTTCAAGCGCGACGTGGTGTTTCGCGGCACCGGCAGCGGCCTGACGGCAAATAACACGCCGTTCTACGGCGAACCGGACGGCCTGGTGACGCGTTTGAATGCGGCGGGCCTGAACGTGGAACCGGCCAGCGCGCAGGCGAAAGAAGAACACTTCAGCGGCGGCACCATCGTGCGCGTGTTCGGGCGCCAAGCGCCGCAAGGCATCGACAGCGTGCAGCTGGAGTTCGGCGCCAACTGGCGCACCACGCCGGACCGCATCGAACAGACGGCGGCCATCGTGGCCGACGCGCTGATACGCCACTTGCTGGCGGCGAACGAACAATAAGCAAGCGGGCACGGCGTGGGCAGAAACGCCCGCCTGCCTGTACCATTCTCTTTTCTTCAAGCATCAAGGAACACCGCAATGATTTTTCGCCACCTGGCCCCGGCCGCTCTTACCGTCATGGCGCTTGCCGTCTCCACCGCCGTCCAGGCCGTCTCCTTGCCCGCCGTGGAAGCGAAGAGTGGCATGGTCGTCTCGTCGCAGCACCTGGCCAGCCAGGTCGGCGTCGATATCATGAAGAAGGGCGGCAACGCCATCGATGCGGCCGTGGCGGTCGGTTATGCGCAGGCCGTGGTCAACGCCTGCTGCGGCAATATCGGCGGCGGCGGCTTCATGACGATCCACCTGGCCGATGGCAGGGACACCTTTATCAACTTCCGCGAAAAGGCACCGGCCGCCGCCAGCGCCAATATGTACCAGGATGCCGACGGCAACTTGAAACCGGGCGCCAGCCTGCACGGCTACCTGGCCGTCGGCGTGCCCGGCACCGTGGCCGGATTCGATTACGCACAGCGCAAATACGGCAAGCTGACGCGCGCCCAGGTGCTGGCCCCTGCCATCAAGCTGGCGCGCGAGGGGTATATTCTGAACCGTGGCGACACCGACATCCTCGACACCACCGTGGCGTACTTCAAGAAAGACCCGGAAGCGGCCCGCATCTTCCTGCGCAAGGACGGCACACCGCTGCAGCCGGGCGACCGGCTGGTGCAGAAGGACCTGGCCAAGACCCTGGAGGCGATCGCCAGAAAGGGACCTGACGCCTTCTACAAGGGCGCGATTCCCCTTGCCGTGGAAAAAGCGGCGAAGCAGGGCGGTGGCGTGATCACGGCGGCCGATTTCGCGGCCTACACCACCACCGAAATGGCGCCGCTCGCATGCAGCTATCGCGGCTACCAGTTCATCTCGGCGCCGCCGCCAAGCTCGGGCGGCGTGACCCTGTGCCAGATCCTGAATATCCTGGAAGGCTACGACATGAAAAAGCTGGGTTACAACTCGGCCGCTTCCGTGCATTACATGACCGAAGCCATGCGCCATGCCTACAAGGACCGCAACACCTACCTGGGCGACCCGGATTTCGTGCAGAACCCGGTTGAACACCTGCTGAGCAAGTCCTATGCGGCGCAGATCCGCAGCCGTATCCTGCCCGACAGGGCCACGCCGTCCGCCCAGGTGCAGCCCAACGCGCAGGGCGAAAAGCCGGAAACCACGCATTATTCGGTGGTCGACAAGCACGGCAATGCCGTCTCGACCACCTACACGGTGAACGGCCGCTTCGGCGCCGTGGTGATCGCGCCCGGCACCGGCTTTTTCCTGAACGACGAGATGGATGACTTCACGACCAAGATCGGCGCGAAGAACATGTACGGCCTGGTGCAGGGCGAAAGCAACGCGATTGCGCCGGGCAAGCGGCCGCTGTCGTCGATGGCGCCAACCCTGGTGACGAAAGACGGCAAGGTGTTCCTGGTCACCGGTTCGCCGGGCGGCTCGCGCATCATCACCATCACCCTGCAGTCGGCGCTGAACATCATCGACTACGGCATGGAGCCGCAGGAAGCGGTGGACGCGCCGCGCATCCACCACCAGTGGCTACCCGACCAGGTGTATTACGAGCGGCGCGGCCTGTCGGTCGATACGCTCAATATTCTCACCGGCATGGGCTACAAGATGACGGAGCAGAGCACCTGGGGCGCGACCGAACTGATCATGATGGGCTTGCCAAACGCGGCCGGCGTGGGCGCGGCCAGCGCGGGCAATGATTCGGGTGTCTCGGGCAAGGTGCTGCCCGGCTATATCTACGGCGCCAACGACGGCCGGCGTCCGGCGGGCTCGGCTGTTGGGTACTGAGCAACTGGCGACATTTGTGTGAGGTAAATGTGCGGGTGTGGCTTATCATGGTGCAACATCAATTAATAATCAGCCACTATCCATGTCTCAACTCACACTCCAACAAAAGACGTTCCTGCTGCTGCTTGCCATCGTCACCATCGCCTTTGGCTGGATCCTGCTGCCCTATGCAGGCGCCATCTTCTGGGGCGTGATCCTGGCGATCGTGTTCGCGCCCGTGTATCGCTGGGTCTTGCTGAAAACCAAGGGCAGGGCGACCTTGTCGTCGATCCTTGTGTTGCTGCTGATCCTGGTGATCGTGATCCTGCCGCTATCGCTGATTTCCGGCGCGCTGGTCAACCAGGCGGCGTCGGTGGTGGAAATGGTCAAGGCGGGCGACATTACCGTGGCCGGCTTCTTCGGCAAGGTAATGGACGTGCTGCCCGGCTGGGCGATCAACCTGCTGGACCGCTTCAACCTCACCAACCTGGCCAGCCTGCAAGACAAGCTGACGGCCGGCGTCTCGCAAGTGAGCCAGGTGGTCGCCGTGAAAGCCATCAATATCGGCCTGTACACGTTTGACTTCCTGACCAGCCTGGGCATTCTGATGTATTTGCTGTTCTTCCTGCTGCGCGATGGCGCCGCGCTGACGGCACGCATCCGCGCCGCGATTCCGCTCAGCCGCAAATACAAGCAGCGCCTGTTCAACAATTTCACGACCGTGATCCGCGCCACCGTCAAGGGCAATATCCTGATCGCCATCGCGCAGGGCGCGCTGGGCGGACTGATCTTCTGGTTCCTCGACGTGCGCGCCGCCTTGCTGTGGGGCGTGCTGATGGCGTTCCTGTCGCTGCTGCCGGCCATCGGCGCGGCGCTGGTGTGGGCGCCGGTCGCCATCTATTTCCTGGCCACCGGTTCCATCTGGCAAGGCGTGACCCTGATCGCCTTCGGCATCCTGGTGATCGGCCTGGTCGACAACCTGCTGCGCCCGGTGCTGGTTGGCAAGGACACCAAGATGCCCGACTACGTGGTGCTGCTGTCCACCGTCGGCGGCATGGCCCTGTTCGGCCTGCACGGCTTCGTGATCGGCCCCATCGTGGCGGCCATGTTCATCGCGGCCTGGGACCTGTTTGCCACGGCCAGCGAATTCCATACGGAGTAAGCCGGCATGGACAGTACGACCATCGCGCTGGTAGCGGCGCATGAAGACGATGCGGAAGCACTGGTCGCGCTGCGCATTGCCGCCATGCGCGACAGCCTGACGCGCATCGGCCGCTACGATCCGCAACGCGCGCGGGAACGCTTCCTGTCCGGCTTCGTGGCCGAACAGACCCGTCATATCGAGGCCAGCGGCCGGCGCGTCGGCTTTGTCGTCGTCAAGCCCGGGCCGCAGGCCTTGCTGCTCGACCATCTGTATATCCACCCCGACAGCCAGGGCCTGGGGATAGGCGCCATCGTGCTGGCGCGCATTATCGATGAAGCCAGGCAGCAAGGCCTGCCGCTGCGGGTGGGCGCGCTGCGCGACAGCGATGCGAACCGTTTCTATCTGCGCCATGGCTTCAAGCTGGTCGGGCAGGAGGAATTCGACAATTACTACCTGTTGAGCGTGCAATGAGCGGCAATACCACCACCTTGCGACTGGTGCTCGGCGACCAGCTCAATGCGCGGCACCGCTGGTTCACCGAGGTCGACGACACCATTCTTTACGTGCTGATGGAAGTGCGCCAGGAAACGGACTACGTGCTGCACCACGCACAAAAGATCCTCGCCATCTTCGCCGCCATGCGCGATTTTGCGCGCCAGTTGCGCGAGGCTGGCCACCGTGTCCACTATATTGCCATCGACCAACCGCACAGCGCACGGGCCATCACGGACAATCTCGACGCGCTGGTGGCCGACTATGGCGCAGCGTCGGTGCAATACCAGGCGCCCGACGAGTGGCGGCTGGACCAGCAATTGTACCGGCACGGCCGCGCCGCCAGGGTGCCGTGGCTGATGGTCGATACCGACCATTTCTATACGGGCCGCCATGAGGCGGCCGATATCTTCAAGGGCCGCAAGCAGTGGCTGATGGAGTTTTTCTACCGCCAGTTGCGAGTAAAGCATGGCGTGCTGATGGCGGATGCCAAACAGCCGGTCGGCGGCCAGTGGAATTTCGACCATGACAACCGCAAGCCGTGGCGCGGTGTGCCCGCCGAACCGCAGGACGCACGCACGTTTCACGATCACGGCGCCTTGTGGCAGGCCATTGTCGACGCTGGCGTGAAAAGCTTCGGCAATCCACAAGCCGGCCGGCTGCCCTGGCCCTTGAACCGCGCCGAAGCGCTGCAGCAGCTCGACGCTTTCATGGCCAACGGCTTGCCGCATTTCGGCGACTTCCAGGACGCCATGAGCAGCAAGGCCTGGCGTTTGTTTCACTCGCTGCTGTCGTTTGCGCTGAACGTGAAAATGCTGCAGCCGCGCGAGGTGGTCGACCGCGCGCAAGCGGCCTATCATGCCGGCGCCGCGCCGCTGGCGGCCGTCGAAGGCTTTGTCCGCCAGATCCTCGGCTGGCGCGAATATGTGCGCGGCGTCTACTGGACGCATATGCCGGAATATGTCGAAAAGAACTTTTTCGGCCACGAACGCCCGTTGCCGCGCTGGTTCTGGGACGGCAAGACGAAAATGAATTGCGTGTCGCAGGCGATCACGCAATCGCTGGAGCAGGCGCACGCCCACCATATCCAGCGCCTGATGGTGATCGGCAACTTCGCCTTGCTGGCCGGACTGCATCCAACCGAGGTGCACCGTTGGTACCTGGGCATCTATATCGACGCCTTCGAATGGGTGGAACTGCCCAATACGGTGGGCATGAGCCAGTTCGCCGATGGCGGCTTCCTGGCCACCAAGCCCTATGTGTCGAGCGCCGCGTATATCGACCGCATGAGCGACTACTGCAAGGGCTGCCACTACGACAAAAAGGCGCGGCTGGGCGAGACCGCCTGTCCCTTCAACGCGCTGTATTGGGATTTCTTCCGGCGCAATGCGGCCAGCCTGGAGCGCAATCCGCGCATCGGCATGGCCTATCGCCAGCTGGAAAAAATGGACGATGCGGCCATCACCGGCTTGACGGAGCAGGCGCGCATGATGCTGGCGAAGCTCGACACGCTGTAGCTGGCCAACCTTGAAAGATCAATCAATGATGCCCTCGAAATTGCTTTTTCTTCCCGGCGCGCTGGGACGCATGGATTTCTGGCTGCCGGCCGCGGAACTGCTTCGCCATCCGGCGCAAAAACGGCATATGGGCTGGCCCGGTTTCGGCCCGACCCCGGCGGACCCTGGCGTCAACGGCATCGACGACCTGGTCGCCATGGTCGTCGATGAAATGGATGGCCCTTGTGCACTGATCGCGCAATCGATGGGTGGCGTGGTCGCCATCCGCGCGGCGCTGGCCCGGCCTGAACACGTGACGCATCTGGTGCTGGCCGCAACCTCCGGCGGCATGGATATCGCCGGCCTCGGCGCGCAGGACTGGCGGGAGATGGTGCGCAACGACTTTCCCGCCTTGCCCGACTGGTTCCTCAACGATCACGCAGACCTGACACCGCAGCTTTCAGCCCTGCGCATGCCGGTGCTATTGCTGTGGGGCGATGCCGATCCCATCAGTCCTGTCGCTGTTGGCGAGCAGCTGGCGCGCCACCTGCCGCACGCCAGCCTCCAGGTTTTCAACGGCGCGGATCACGACCTGGCATACACGCATGCTGCGGCGGTTGCGGCACTGATCGCTCGGCACCTGAACGCGCCGGCGCCCACTTCAGGCTGACGCCCAGGCTGCCCAGCACGATCAAGCCCAGCCCCGCCAGTTGCACCAGGGCCAGCCGCTGGCCATACACCAGGTAATCGAGCAGCAGGGCCAGCAAGGGGTAGCCGAACGACAGCACGGCAATCGTCGCCACCGCCAGGTGCCGGTAGGCGCTGTAGCTGAGCACATACGCCAGGCCGCTGTGGATCACGCCCAGGCCCACCAGCCAGTACCAGTGATTGCCCGGCCGCAGCACCGTGCTGCTGGAAAACGCCGCCAGCATCAGGGCGCCCACGCAGCATTGCAGGAACACCACCGCGATCGCCCGCTGTTTGCTGATATGGCGCGACAGCAGCAGCGAGGCGCCGCACAGCACGCCCGCCAGCAGGGACAGTCCGATGCCGGCCTGGTAGTGCGCTCCCATGCTGGACAACATGCGCTGCGGATGGGCCGAACACAGCAGGCCCAGAAAGGCCAGCAAGGTCCAGCCCCAGTCGGCCGGCCGCGTGCGTTCGCCCAGCAGCAGCGTCGCCAGCACCATCATCACGAAGGGGTAACAATAAAACATCATGGTCGATACGCTGATCGACGAACGCGCCATGCCGGCAAACAGGCTGACCCAGCTGAGCACCAGCAGCACGCCCGAGGCGATGGCGCCCAGCACCAGCTTGCGGTCTTGCAAGATGCCGCGCAGATGGCCGCCCGTCAGGCCCCAGAGACCAAGGAAGATGGCGCCGAACAGGCAGCGGTAGAACACCGTGGTGACGGGGTCCTGGCCGCCTTCGTGGACAAAGATGCCGACCGAGGCGATCAGGAATTGCGCGGCAAGCATCTGCCACAGGGCGGTGCTGCGCGGTGAGGAGGTTGTTGACATGATGAGTTGACGCCTGGTAATCAAGGCAGCCCAGTGTAGTTTTTCTCTGCAAACCAATACAGCAGCAGGTATGATAAAAAGAGACAAATACAGAGAATGCTCCATGCTTTACAAAAACCTGGCCCAGCTGCTGCGCCTGCAGATACAACAGGGCGGCTTGCGCCCCGGCGAGCGGCTGCCGTCGATCCGCCAGCTGGCCGCCAGCCACCGGGTCAGTGCGGCCACGGCCGTGCAAGCCTGTTTGCAACTCGAGCGCGAAGGGCTGGCCGAAGCGCGCCCGCGCATCGGTTATTTCGTGCGCGCCGCCAGCCAGGGCCTGCGCTCGACCGTGCCGCCGCCGCGCGCGCCGGCCCTGATCAGCAACCCCGCCTTGCTCGACTTGCTGCTGGTCGACGATGGCGCCCATATGTTGCCGCTGCACGCGGCGCGTCCGGCACCGTCGCTATTGCCCGACGCCACCATCGCCGCCGCCCTGTCGCGCAGCCTGCGCCGCCAGCGCGAGCCGGCCTTGGGCTATGCGCCGCCGCAGGGTTACGCGCCGTTGCGCGGGCAGATCGCCCAGCGCTACGCCAGCATGGGCGTGACGGTCGATGCCGATGAAATCATCATCACGGCCGGCGCCATGGAGGCCATCACCCTGGCCCTGCGCGTGCTGACCCGCCCCGGCGACATCGTGCTGGTCGAAACGCCGACCTACCAGGGCATCCTGCAGACGGTGGCCACCCTGGGGCTGCAGGTGCTGGAGTTGCCGCGCCTGCCGTCTGGCGGCCTGGACCTGGCCTTGCTCGAGACCCTGCTGGCGGCGCAGGCGGTGCGCGCGGCCGTGATGGTGCCGAATTTTTCCAATCCGCTGGGCTTGAGCCTGGACGACAGCACCAAGCAGGCGCTGCTGGCATGCTGCGCGCGCCACGGCACGGTACTGGTCGAAGACGATATCTATGGCGACCTGGCCTGGGACGACAGCCGGCCGCCACCGTTGCGGCGCTGGAACGATGGCGGCGCCGTGATCACCTGCAGTTCCTTTTCCAAGACCCTGTCGCCGGGCCTGCGCGTGGGCTGGATGCTGGGCGGCGCGTGGACCGGTGAACTGCTGCGCGCCAAGTATTTTTCCACGGTGGGCAATGCGGCCCTGCCGCAGCTGGCCATCAGCGACTACCTGGCGCGCCACGACATCGAGCGCCATTTGCGCAAACTGCGCCGCGCGCTGGCCGGCAACGCCAGCCGCATGCGCGATGCCATTGGCCGGCACTGGCCGGCCGGCACCCGCATGGGCGAGCCGCGCGGCGGCTTGTCGCTGTGGATACAGCTGCCGGCCGGCAGCGACGCGGCCGTCTTTTCGCGCGCGGCGCTGGCGCAAGGCGTGGGCGTGATGCCCGGCCATGTATTTTCAGGCAATGGCGACTACCGCGACCATGTGCGGCTCAGCTGCGGCTTGCCGTGGGACGACAGGCTGGAGCAGGCGCTGCGCTGCTTGGGCGAGCTGGCCGCCAGGCAGGGTGGTTGAGTACGTGAATTTCAGTTCGGAATGCACGGCTTTATTGACGCCCCCGGGTTGGCGGGTTCGGATGGCACGCCGTGCATGGCCGCGCTGATGGCCTCGATGGCGTTCGAGCGCGCCGTTTCGCCCGGCATCATGAGGTTGCTCATGACGTCGTCGGCGCCGTAGTTGGCGGCCAGACAACTTCCAGGCGGGTGGCGGTAATGCGCCACTGGCCATCGATACGGCGATACTCGTCGGCATACAGGCCGAGCAGCAGAAGTGGATTCGGATCGGCCTTCGACGCGGTTTCAAAATCGATCAGATAGCAACGGCCCGTGGCGGTGTCGGGCCCGGTCAGCCTGACCCAGTGGTTGGTGATCGCGTGCAGGAAGGGATAGCTGCCCCGGCGGTCGCGATCGAACTGCGTGAAAGCATCGTTCAGGCCTGCCTGGATGGCGGCCAGCCCTTCCATTTTTCCGACCGTCACCTCGACCACGGCGTCGCTGGAAAAAACCTGGTCGAGTGCGGCGATGTTATTGCTGTCCAGATGATGTGCGTACAGCGTGCGCAGATTGCGGATTTCTTCACGATCAAACAATGCCTTGATGTCCAGATTCATATTGCGGCTCCTTCTTGCGCGGCATGACGCGGATAGTCCGTGTAGCCCGTAGCGCCGTGCAGGCCATACAGCGTTTCGCGCCGGGCTTGCGCCAGCGGCCAGCCATGGGCCATGCGCTCGACCAGGTCCGGATTGGCCACAAAAGTCTGGCCGAAACCGATCAGGTCGGCTTTGCCGTCCTGCAATGCCGCTTCCGCGCTGTCCCGGTCAAAGCCGCCTGCCACGATCAGCGTGCCGGCATAGGCCTTGCGGAACTGGACAAAGAAGCTCGTGTCGCAATCGGCGCCCAGGGTGCGCTGGTCGCTCAGGTGGACATAGGCCAGGTTGCGCTTGCCCAGTTCCTGCGCCAGCGCCAGCCAGGTCCCGGCCTCGTCATCGTAGCCGTGCATGTCGTACAGGCGGCCGAACGGCGAGATGCGCACGCCGACATGGCGCGCGCCGATTGCCGCGATGAGGCCGTCGATGGTGTCGAGCAGCAGGCGCAGGCGATTTTCCATGCTGCCGCCATAGCGGTCGTCACGGGTATTGAGTTCGCCATTGATGAATTGCTCGAACAGATAGCCGTTGGCGCCGTGTACCTCCACGCCATCGAAGCCGGCCTGCATGGCGCGCCGGCCCGCGGCGACAAAGTCGCTGGCGATCGCCGCCACTTCCTCGGTCGCCAGTGCGCGTGGTGCGCTGGTGGCGACATGGCCGGGCACGCCGGGCGCCGTCCAGGCATAGGTCTGCACGCCGTGCGCACGGCGCGCCACCGGCGAAACCGGCGCGGCGCCTGCCTCCTGCAGCGACACATGCGAGTTGCGCCCGACATGCCACAGCTGGGCGAAAATCCGTCCGCCGGCAGCGTGCACCGCATCGGTCACGCGCCGCCATGCCTGGCCCTGATCGTCGGTGTACAACCCGGGCGTGAACAGATAGCCGGTGCCTTGCCGCGACACGGCGATGCCTTCCGTGATGATCAGCCCGGCCGAAGCGCGCTGGCTGTAATAACGTTCGGTCAGCACATCGGCCACGCCGTTGGCGGCGCGCGAGCGCGTCAT
The DNA here is from genome assembly GCF_030944405.1 of Janthinobacterium sp. J1-1. Classification (NCBI taxonomy): domain Bacteria; kingdom Pseudomonadati; phylum Pseudomonadota; class Betaproteobacteria; order Burkholderiales; family Oxalobacteraceae; genus Janthinobacterium; species Janthinobacterium sp. J1-1. Next base: position 4,539,889 of record NZ_CP132339.1, on the reverse strand, counting down.
GGGCGCCATCACGACGCGGTTGGCCAGGTCCAGGCCCGACAGGTCATACGAATTGAACAGCTTCATGGGTTTCCTTCTCCATCTCAACGAAGCAACGATTCTATTTCGATTTCAATGATTTATAATCGGGCTTAAATTCCAAACATTCAGGACTGACGGGAATAAATGCAAGGGACTGGCGACCGTTTCGACGGCATAGAGGCATTCCTGGCGGCCGCCCATGCGGCGAGCTTTACGGTAGCAGCCCGGGCGATGGGGCTGACGCCGTCCGGCGTGGCCAAGAGCGTGACGCGCCTGGAAGCGCGCGTCGGCATGAAGCTGCTGCACCGGACCACGCGCAGGATTACGCTGACGCCGGAAGGTGAGGCCTACCTGGCGGCCTGCTCACGCGCGATCAACGAGCTCGACACCGCCGAAACCGATCTGGTGCCGAAGGACTGGGTGCCGCAGGGACGCGTCCATGTCGGGCTGCCGGGCGCGTTCGGACGGCGCCACGTGCTGTCCGGGCTGCTCGACATGGCCGCGCGCTTCGACAAGCTCGACCTGACGGTGTCATTTACCGAGCGTACGGTGGACCTGGTGCAGGAAGGCCATGACCTGTCGGTGCGGATCGGGGAATTGGGCGATGACGCCAACCTGGTGGCCAGGCGGCTGGGCACGCAGCGCCTGATCATCTGCGCGTCGCCGGCCTATATCGAGCGACATGGCGCTGTCGATGTACCGGAAGAACTGCGCGAACGCGATTGCATCATCGGCTCGCGCCGGCAACAGAAGCAGACCTGGCTGCTGCGTACCGCGGACAAGCGCCTGATTTACCAGGAAATCCGTGCCCGCCATGAATTCAGCGACGGCGAGGCCATGCTTGCCGCCGGGCGCGCTGGCTGCGGCATCATGCAGATGCCGACCTGGCTGGTCGGCGACGATATCAGCCGGGGCACGCTGGTGCCGCTGCTGGAACAATTTGCCGGCGGCGAAATGCCGATCCACGTGGTCTGGCCCAAGTCGCACTACCTGCAGCCCAAGGTGCGCGCCGTCATCGACATGCTGCAGGCACTGGCCGCCAGCAAGGATTCGGGCTTTGTGCCCTAGATAAAACTCAGCTGTCTGAGCGCCTGGCCGGGTGCATCGGCAGGTGTACCGTAAAACTGGTGCCCTTGTCCTTGCCCTCGCTGCTGACGGCAATCGCGCCGCCGTGCAGTTCGACCAGGCGCCGCGCGATATACAGGCCGAGGCCCAGGCCGCTGGCGTTCGCATGGCTTTGCAGGGTGAATGCACCGAACACGTGCGGCAGGTCTTGCGGCGAGATGCCCTGGCCGCTGTCGCGCACGACGATGCGCACGCCACTGGCATCGCGCTCGATCAGCACGGCGATCGTGCCGCCGGCAGGGGTGAATTTGATGGCGTTGAGTATCAAATTCCACAGCACCTGCTGCAGCCGGCGCGGGTCGGCATCGATCTCGATCTGGTCGCCGAAGTCGAACGGCATGACGGACAGGGCGACGCCTTTTTCGCTGGCGTTCACCTCGGTGGTGGCGACAGCGTCGCGCACGATGCGTCCCAGCGAGACGGCCACGCGCTCGACCGACATGGTGCCGGTCAGGGTGCGCGCCGCATCGATCAGGTCTTCCACCATCGCCGCCTCCTGGCGCACGTGCACGCGCATCGCCAGCAGGGCGGTTTTCAGCGCCGGCGGCATGTCGCGCATGGTGTGCAGCAGCAGGTCAACCCGCATCGACAGGGCCGACAGGGGCGTGCGCATTTCGTGCGAAACGGTGGCCAGGAACAGCTCGCGCGTGCGGCTGACGCGGTTCAGTTCATCGATGGTGTCGCGCTGGCGGTCGAGCGAGCCGGCCAGGGTGCGCAGCAGTTCGCGGTAGGTGGCCAGGCGCGCGTCCGTCAGCGGCGCTTCCAGCCGCACTGCGTTCCACAGCGCATGGCCCGGCACGCCGACCAGGGCGGCCAGCTGCTCGCAGGCCATGGGCGAACTGAAGTCGCGCGCGCACCAGCCGAACACCAGCACGCCATAGCGGACACCGGCCCGCGTCAAAGGCAGCGAGCAGATGTGCATGCCGTGAAACAGTTCCCCGGCCTCATCCTGGCCGGTCGCCATGTCGGCGACAATGCGCCGTTCGGCGGCGGTGCCGGGGCCGTCGTCATGCCACAAGGTAGAGCTGCCAAGCAATTGCGCCGGGCGCGAGGGGAGCAGCGGCCCGACCTGGCGCACGCCCGCGATGTCATAGGCCGATACCACCAGGCCGCTGGCCTGGCTGAACTGCAGCAAGGGCGTGCGCCATTCGTCCCAGTCGACCCGGGAGAAATCGGCGTCGGCGAGGCGGATCACGCCGTCTCTTGCTGCGGCAGGACGACCGAATCGGGCAAGTCTTCGCCATTGACGACGGCCGATTCGATCGCCGGGCTCTGGCGCGTGGGCGAGCGTGACAGCAGGCTCGAATAGGCCGAGAACGGCAGTTGCGGCACCGCATTGGCGCGCGCCAGTTCGGTGCGGTCCTCGTCCAGCAGCGCCAGGCCGCCTTCCGTAATCACGTATTCGCGCGTGACCTGCAGGTTGCGGCTACCGCGCACCTTCGGGATCGCGATGGCGCGCCGCAGCACGGTGGAAATCTCGACGTAACTGAGCAGGATGATATTGTCGACCAGGTGCGAGCCCTTGAGCTCTTCGCTGATCTGCGACAGCCCCAGCAGTTCGGGACTTTCGTAGTTGAACAACACGGTCGCCAGGCGGTTCTTGAAATGGCTGGCCAGCGCATACAGATAATCGGCGACCTCAAGGCGGCTGGCCATCTCGTACACGGCGATCGAATCGAACACGATGCAAGCGATGCCTTCCTGCTCGACCAGCTTGATCACGCGGTCGAAATGCACGTCCAGTTCCAGTTCCAGCGGCGACTCGTACAGCAGGAACAATTCGCCGCGTTCCTGCATGCCTTCCAGGTCGAAGCCCAGCGAGGCCGCGTTGCGCGCCAGCTGGCGCGGGTGTTCATCGAGGGTGACCAGCAAGGTCTTGTGGCCGGCCTGGACGGCGGCGGTCAGGAACTGCACCGACAGCACCGTCTTGCCGGTGCCGGAAATGCCGCTGACCATGGTCACCGAGCCTTCGTACAGGCCGCCATCCATCAGCACGTCGATGGCCGGCGCGCCGACCGAGATGCGCTGATCCGAGGTCGGCTGGTCATTCAGCAACAAGGGGCGCGACTGCGCGCGGCGGTATACATGGATGCCCTGCTGCGCTTCGATGCGCATGGTGTGGCTGCCGCCGATGAAATCCTGGCCGCGCGACTTGGCCACCGTCAGCCGGCGCTCGACCCGGCGCCGGTGTTCCGCGCGCGACAATTCGATGATGGTGTCGAACACGAAGCGCTCATGGGCCGGCGCGGCAAGCGATTCGTCGCGCTCGGCCGTCACCATGGTGGTCACGCCGAGCCGGTTCAGGCCCTCGATCAGCACGTGGATGTCTTCGCGAAACGCCAGGTCGTGCGCCTCGGCGTACAGGCGCATGGGCGTCAGGCCATCGATCAGCAGGCGCCGCGCGCCCATCTGGCGCAGGGCGGTGGCAAACGCGCCGTCGGTATTGCGGAATTCCGACAGCAGCACGGCAGGGCTGGTCTGAATGATGCGGATCAGTCCCCGGTCGATCTGCGCCTGCAGGTTCCAGCCGAAGCCGGCCGCGTCGCGCAGCAGCTTGGCCTCGTCCAGCTCGAACGAGACGATCACGCCCGGTTCATCGTAGTGCGCCGCCCCGGCATGGATAAAACCGAGCCCCAAGGTCGTCTTGCCGGCGCCCGGCGCGCCTTCCACGATGATGTTGTTATGGCGCGGAATGCCGCCAAAAAGGATTTCATCGAGCCCGGCGATACCGGTCCTGACCAGCGCTTCCACGTTATTCATGTGCGATTGAGAGTAAAAATATGATAATTACCCACAGTGTAACAGCTTGCATGCCGCGTAGAGCCGCAGCATGGCCCGGCTTGCCGGCTGCAGGTGACGCCGCTGGCCCATCCACTATTCCATTTTATGGAAAGATGCATCTCGATTTCAAGGGATTATCAGTTTCGCTGGAAAGAATGATAATGACCGTGTCGCGCCGACACTGGCGCCCATTTGCCGGAGTGTCATCATGTCCTATGGTTTTCTCGATATCGCCATCACCCCCAGCGTGCGTGCCGCACAGGCCGGCATGGGCGCGGATCACACCTGGCAGGACTTCAAGGGACACCGCGAGTTCGACCAGTTCACCGGCAACGAAGCCGCCTTTATCGGCGAGCGCGACAGTTTCTATATGGCAACCGTATCGGAAACGGGCTGGCCGTATGTGCAGCACCGTGGCGGCCCGGCGGGCTTTCTCAAGCTGATCGACGCGCAGACGCTGGCGTTTGCCGACTACCGCGGCAACCGCCAGTACATCAGCACCGGCAACCTGGCCGCCAACGACCGCGCCTGCCTGTTCCTGATGGACTACACCCGCCGCGCGCGCCTGAAGATCTATGTGCACGTCGAGATCCTGGCGCCGGAGGATGACCCGGCACTGACGGCGCTGGTCACCGATGAAGCTTACGGCGCGAAAATCGAGCGCATCTACCGGCTGCGCCTGCAGGCATTCGACTGGAATTGCCCACAGCACATTACGCCGCGGTTTACCGAGCAGCAGGTGAGCAGGGCGGTGGAACCGCTGCGGGCGCGGCTGGCAGAGCTTGAGGCGGAACAGCGGGAGTTGCGGGCACGGCTGGCGGTTGCGGAGGGTGGCTTGAGTTGATGGTAGGAAGTGGCAACCAATCAACTGATCGGCAACTGCTGCCGCTGCTGAAACAACAGCAATCGGCTACCATCACAGGATGAGTTGCTGGTGGGGCTGGCGGCGCGCGCAAGATGAGCGGGGGCTTGTTTGACCGAATGAATGGTTGATGCTGCGGCAAACCACTGACTTGCGTGTCTTGTCTACCACATGACGGCAAGCTCCCTGGACATCCATGGATGAAGTATGACGGCAAAGCCCCAGGGGATCTGGTCCACCAGCACGTCAACCGTCTTGCGCGACACCGTCAGCGTCCATTTGCCGTCGCGCCGCTGCAGGCGGCCGTCGCGCTGCAGGAAGGTCTCGCGCAGACCGTCGGCCGAGGTGTTGCCGATGCTGCTCCAGTTGCCGGTGACGGCGGCCAGCAACTGCCAGCACAGCGCTATCTCGTCCTCGCCGGGCACGATGGCGGGTGCCACCGGCGTATCGAGTTCCAGGCCGCACAGCAGTTTGTTGAGCGCCAGCGACGGCTCCGGCGTATCGCAATGCGCGTCTACCAGCCATTGCAGCAAGTGCACCGCGCGCGAGGCGTCGTCGGTGCCGGCGATGCGCGGCTTGCCGTTGGTGTCGTCGCTCAGCACTTGCAGTTGCCGGAACATCCGCGGCAGGAAAGGGTGCAGCAGCACCAGCCCGGCGTTGGCAACGTAGATGACGTCGCCATCTATTGCGGCGCTGGGCCGGGAGGCGTTCGCGGCGCTTTCCTGCGCCGGCAAGCCGGCCAGTACGCGCGCTTCCGGCAACGCAGTTTGCATGTCCTTCACGTCAGCAGGTGTTTCTGCCGCTGCTCGCGCCGTGCCGCTGCAAGTAAAGTTGGTCTTGTTCATATGCTGTCCGCTGAAAATTTTTGCTGCCCGAGGTCATGTAATTCGATCAATGGTAGCACCCAAAAAAGTGATGAAACCATCATATCAAAAATGCCGGCTAACGACGACGCAGCCAGGCACGCAAAGAAAAACGTTCGGCTTTGCTGCAAGCAGATCGGCGCCGATCGCATGGTAACGCTGACCTACAGGGAAAACACGGTGGACTGTGAACTGGCACTAAAGCACTGGAAAGCATTTTGCAGAAAGCTCGGCAAGCATAAACAGTTTCATTACGTGGCAGTGATCGAGGAACAGGCAAGAGGCGCTTTGCATTTCCATGTGGCGGTGGCTGGCCGGCAGATGTACGCGCTGCTTCGCTCGATCTGGCAAAGCATCTTGGGCCGTAGTCCGAACGGTGAGCAAATGGGCCAGGTGCATGTAAGGGACCCCCACCGCTTCGGCTTCGGTGTGGCCGGCGCGCACAAGATCGCCAGCTATATCGCGAAGTACTGCGGCAAAGAAATGCAGTGCAGGGCGCTTGAACAGAAACGCTACTTCCGCTCGAGAGGCATTGTGGTGCCGGAAGTTGATGTTTGGCGGGTACCTCACTGCACCTCGATGCTGCGTGCTGTACAAACAGCTTTTTTAGCAGTAACCGGCCATTGCATGGATGGGTTGCAGACGTGGCGTAACAACAACCTGGGCGTTGTTTACTTGGCGACCGCACCGGGAGGATATCTACAGGTGGATGATTGTCCATTTTGACCGTTTCTCCATCTGCTTTTACAGGGAGGAGGGTGTGAACATGGCAAAGTTTGATGTCGACTCGCTGCGGATACTTGAACAGATAGAGGATGAGTTCCGTAATCAGTACTGGATTATTCGAAATTCTAGGCGTACAAATTGGAAAGCAGTGAATCGCACTAGAGTGCTCGGTGATTTTATGTACATGCTTGGGGTTCCAAGATGGGCAGTGCAGCAAGCTAGGTATTGTTTACGCTTGCGTATTTGCGAACGCTGTTTCAAGGATGAAATTCCATGTCGCGGAATATGCAAGCGGGCTAAACGCGGTGAATTTGATAAATAATCTAACTTGCATTTATTTTTTTTAAATGCTAAATTTCACACTCCATTAACAAAAAAATAGAATATGAAAATTATTAATATTTCCAGCCTAAAAAAAGGCGACATCATTTTAACTACTACGAATGAAAAATTAAGCAGCGCAATAAAAAAGCAACGAAAAGTGACATTTCACATGCAATGATTTATGTCGCTAGGGGGAGTGTGATGGATTCCACCAACAATGGTGTTAATTTAAAAAATATTCAAAAGATATTTTATGAGGATGATTGCTCAATTTATGTTTTGCGATTAGTAAATCCTATCGAAGAATCCTTAACAGATAACGTAATAGATTTTGTTAGAGCTTCAACCGGAACACCTTACTCTATGAGAGAAGCGGTTTTATCTGCAGGTGAAATAAAAGACTTTAATGGGAATGAAAAAATGTTTTGCTCTCGCTTAGTAGCTCGGGCATATGCTAGTGTTGGAATTAATTTACATCACAATCCCAATTTTTGTACACCTGATGATCTGAAAAATTCCAGCCTATTGCATCGAGTTGAAAATTTTTCGATTCAAGTAACAGAGCAGGAAATTGAAAATATCCTTAGTGCAGGAGACGACACTAAAGGAATGACAGCGGTCACAAACAATCTACTAGAGGCGGCAAGAAGAATATATCCCAAAATATTGAACTTGCAGAATATTATCGAAGCTTCAGTAAATTTTCCAAAAATGGATTTTGAGCTTGCTGCTGCTTATAAAAATTCTGGCTATCTAGACTACTGGAGAACGCAAGAAGAAAAATATCCTTGGAGGTACGAAACTTCGGCGATGCTTTCTATGCATGATAATTTGAAAGGTATCGGCCTATTAGATGAACTCATTAATTACTGTGAGGGCACGCTTAGTGATGACAAGAATGGAGCTTTCCTACATTGGTATAAACAAGCCGCCGCATTTAAAGACCTTTATAGAAAATTTCCAAGGGAAGTTTTGAGGTTAGAGTTAGAGCCTTATACCAATCTATGTAATCAACATGATCGACGAATATCAGTTATTGAGCAATTGAAGGAAGAAAAAGGACTTCAATTTTCTTGACTGGTGCATTTTCGGATCGCGCTTGCCGTTCTTGGTCGACGGTGGCGCGGCGATCAGCGTAGCGTCGACGATAGTGCCTTCGCGCATCATCAAGCCTTTCTCGGCCAAGTGCCCGTTAATCGTGTCGAAGATCTCGCGCGTCAGCCCCTTGGCTTCAAGCAGGTGGCGGAACTTCAGCAAGGTCGTCGCTTCCGGCGCCGATTCGCGGCCCAGGTCGATGCCGACGAAAGTACTATGCAGCTTGCCACACGGCGTTACGCTGTCTATCTCAGAGAGGAAACGGTCACGCCGCGTCAGCTTCTTCTTGGTACTACGGCAATAAAGCGAAACCCTTCCTTCCCCAAGCACGTCATTTTACATAATATAAATTATGCGAACTTCACGACCGGGCCTGAAAAATTCTCACTTCTTCATTTTCCCAATCGCAAATGCGATTCGGCATGATGGCAAGCCCATCACTTTTTTGACAGAAAATCTATGCGATATCCGAACCTTCGATACGGCAACCTACCGAGTTCGCCCACTTCGCCGTGGGCATCCCCCTTGCCGATCTGGCGCGCATCCTGCGCCGCGACGAGCGCACCGTGCGCGACTGGCTGAGCGCGAAACAGCGCGTGCCGTGGTGGGTTCCCCAGTACATGCGCCTGCGCCATATGGAGCGTGCCGAGCGATTCCGCCAGATGGGATTTTCCAGTACTCACGCAAAACTGGGCATCGTGCGCGGCGACGTGATCGTGCTGGCCGAACGCCGGCCAAAAAAAGCCACAAATCACAGACTTGCGGCGCGACGATTTCGACCCGGTGAAGCTGACGAATTAGCCCTTTTAAGCACGCGGATAGCACCGATCCAGAACAGTATCGGCCTGGTGCTGTCGATACACCAGAAACGCCACCCCAGCGGCCGCCAGCAGCCACTGCAGTATTATGGTGTTGATCAACACGCCGAACATTACGCTGCCTGGCTGTCGCGCATTACGGCGGCAAGCGCGCCTGCCATGGCCGCCAGGCCTTGGGCGCAGATATGGAATGGTGGCGGCAGGAATGGCGATACGGCCAGGGCCATGCCGGCCACGCCCGCCCAGGTGGACGGCTCGTTCAAACGGTTCAATACAGTACGCATGCTACCCCTAGTAAAGGCTATTGCCGGCCGCATCTTTGACGGTCAGGCTGTTATCAGAAACGAACTTTTGCAGCTTTGGGAAACGACTCAGGATGAAGGCAGCAATCAGCTCGCCACCCAGCACAATGAGCGCCTCACGGGCAACTTGCGGCCCTGTCGGAATAATGCTTTTCAGGTTCAAAACAGACTCCCCAGCCAGGTTGACGCCGGACGCGAAAACGAGGCATCCCACGTTTTGCCCGCCGCCAGGTCTTTTTCACATTGCGTCATGTTGGTACGGGGAATGCCGGCCACCGAGCTAATCACTGTTGCTGATACCGTTCCACAGGTCGGCCAGGCCCATGCGGCCGACGACGGTTTCAGGATTGTATGGCGCGCCCAGCATCGGATCGTAGTAGCTGCCCACCTGGCCGCCCACCATGACGCCGCCGACAGTCCCGCTACCAGCGCCGACATGTGCGTTGAATGATCTGATAGGCGCCTGCAGCGGTGGAATAATCATTGATGCGCGGTATCCAGACCTTCACACGTGGATGGTCGGAATAGTCGTCAAACAGTGACCCGCCCACGAGGGTGCGGTATCCATCCTGGCCCAGCGTCGCCTCACCTACGCGGATCGCCCGCATGAACGCGGCCAGATTGTGGCCCTGCTGTTCTGGTGAAACGTTCGAATTCATATCGGTAAATTCCTGAAAAAGTACATCTGCCTGATCGAATAAATCTGGCGCTTCATACGCCGTGTCGCCGTCATCCGCCCCGCCCTGCCCGGCTTGCATCCAAAGCAGCAGGGCAGCGGCGGCGACCGCACCCACCATGATCAGGAGGCTCATTACCAGGCAGGGATAAACCGTGGCGTGCCGTTGTCCAGAATCCGCACCCACTTGGTCGGCGGGCCGGCGAACGGTGCGTTTGTCAGCGTGCCAGTGGCAGCTGCCTTGCCGTCTGTCAGCGTCGCAGTCGACCGGATCAGCGTTGCGTCGCCGGTCGTCAGGTTGCCAGACAGGATCGTGTTGCCCGCATCGTCAAATTCAGCCGTGGCTCCTGGCGTGGCCTGCGCGGTGGTCGATTTTTTGCTGGCGATCACGACGCCGCCAGTCGATCCGCCTGCGTTGTATTGGTTGCCCTTGCCCGATATCGATGCGAACACGGCAGCGCCGCCCGAGCCGTTCTTGAACGCCAATTCAGGGCCGGCGCCAGGCACGCCGAAGTCGGACGACCAGAGCGCAAACTGGTTTTCACGGTTGCCGTATGTCGCCACGCCTGCATATTTGCCGCCTACGCCGTGATGGGTGCCGTTCGCCGTCGCCGCCTTGCCGCCTGGCAGCACGACTGGATTGCTGCCCATGTTGATAATGCTGGTGAGGCTGGTCACATTGGCGATCGCATACGGACCAGGGGCAAACGTGATGTTTCCATCTACCCATCCCTGTTCTGAATTGGTGAACGCGAAGGCGCGGCCAGCGGCCAGTCGGCCATGGCCCCGCGAAACATTGTTTTTCACGGTGAAGCCGAGCAGGCGATTGAACACAAAGCTGTCCGTGCCGGCGTTGATCGCCTTGTTATCGTGTACGGTGACGTCATAAATCGGCGTGCCCAAGTCGGACGAAAACGACATGGCATAGGCGATTTTCTCGCTGTCTTCCACGATGTTGCTGGACACCTCGATGGCACCGCGCCCGGCGCCCAGGCCGAACCAGATACCGTATTCCACGGCGGCACGCACGTAGTTGCCCGAGATTACGCCTGCCGACGCTTCGATACCGGAAAACGAGGTATCCGTGGTGCAGTCAACGATTTTCAGGCCACGATAGGCGCCAGAAAAGCCGAGTTCAGCCAGGTTTGCCACGTTGAAATTGAGCGCGTTGAAGCGGGCATGGTGCGAGTTGATCCGGCTGAAAACGATGTTCGTCACGTCCGGCGTGCTGCCGGTGTAGTAGACCTGTTCGCCGTCAAAGCCGGAAATCTCAATGCCCTCGACCAGCACGTTTTTGGCGTACCAGATCGCAATGCCCTTGCGGTTGACCTGGTACACGCTGTCATTGAAGTTCGGCGTGCCAGTCCACGGCCCGACGATCTTGCCCGTGCCATGTACCCAAAAGCCGCTGACCGACGCCGACGACGACACCGCGCCGCCAAACTCCAAAAAGCCGCGTTCATCGCCATTCTGCGTGCCTGCCGCCGTGTTCGGCCAGGCGGGCTTGGCCGGCGCCGTGTTCATCGCCGTGACGTTGATTACACCGTCAATTTTCCACTCGATGTTATCGACGTTGTAGGCCGTAAAACGCCCGGTCGTATTGATCACCGCGCCCTTCTCTACCAGCACGGTGCGGTTTGCCGGCATGAGCAGGTTGCCGTTGACCTTGTAGGTGTAACCGGTCAAAAACTTGGTATTGCCAGCCGTGATGGCCTTTTGCACGGCTACAGTATCGTCAGAAATGCCGTTGCCCTTGGCGCCGTAGTCGTTGACGCTGGCCGTTTCCTTCAGCTTGTCGGCAAAGGATCGCGCCACGGCGCCGTCGCCCTTATTGATGAATGCACGGTCAACGATGTCCGTGACAGCACTCGCGCCACCCGAAACGATGACGCCCAGGCACGCCAACGCGGCCAGAGTGTGGTTAAGGTATTTTTTCATAAAATTTCCTGTAATTTGATTGAGGCCGTTTCGCCGGGCTCGTAGATGACGCGCCACGCCGCGCCGGGCGCGTCCGCTTCGTTCCACGTTTCGCCTGGGCGGATCGTGATGGCTGCATGCTCATACACCAGGCAGACGCCGCCAATAGCAATCGCGCCTGGTCCGGCATTGTAGATGCGCACGCCGCGCCGCGCCGGGTCGGCGGCCAGCAGTGCCGACTCTACCTCCGTGACGGCCACTGGTGGGGTGTTGGTGACCGTGGAAGCGCCGCGCGCCACCACTGCTACATCGCCTGTGATATCGAAGCTGCCCAGCGGTACGATCTGCTGCGAGAACGTCACCGGAACCGGGTTTTCCAGCACGTTATTAATGACCAGGCCGTCCTGTACCTTGACGGCGGAACCATCCGCAACGTCCAGCTGGGCATCATCGAACGACAGGAAAATGCCAATCACGGCATCAACCGTTGCCGTCAGCGTCACGCCATCGTAGGATTCAACCAGGCGAAACGCGGCCGCCTTGCGCCCCGGCGTGGTGGCCTGTGGCGTGCCGTTGCGGATAGTGGCGATATCGACACCATCGGCGGCGCCGGTCCGGTCCAGTCCAGCAATATCAGTTTGCCGGCCACGTTATGCGTGTACGGGATGCCGGCCTGTAAGCTCAGCACGGATGCGTGGCGTGCCATTGGTGCGAAGTTCGGCCTTGGTGACGTTGCCAGTGTGGTGCAACCACACGCGCTTGATCAGTCCGCCATTGACCGCCACCGGCAGCATGATGTCGTTGTCACCCACCATCGTGAGCGGTACGTTGGTGCCGGCATATTGGCTGATGCGCTCCTGGAACGCATTCTCCGACATGTCCCTGCCGAACCAACTTGCCGGACTGCTGGAGACGCTGGAGAGCGGCCGGGGCATTAATCTGTATCTCCGCATTTAACAAACTACCGTTAGCATCAATGGACTGAGCACCAACGAGCGTTTGAGCAATCGAGATGAACGTGCGCTGGAAATTGCACATGATCGCCATCGTCGTGTCGAGATGCGCAGAATGAACGAGTGAGGTACCCTGACTTTTTCGGACACTCTAGTTTGGTAAACTTCACCAACTGGAGAACTTATGACACGCTCAACAACATACACACCGGAGCTTCGGGAAGAAGCGGTAAAACTGGTCCTGACACAAGGCCTGACGCTGGAAGACGCCGCGTTGCGTCTCACCATTCCCAAGGGCACGCTAGCGAACTGGGTCAGTGCGGCAAGGCGCGGCACGTCGCCCAAAGTAGCCCCTGGTAGCCGCTCCGTGCCGGAGCTTGAGGCTGAGGTAACCAAGCTGCGCAAAGAGCTTGCCGAGGCACGCATGGAGCGCGATATCGTAAAAAAAGCGGCAGCGTACTTTGCGCGGGAGTCGCTGCCAAGTACGCGGTCATGAAGACCTTGCGACTCGAATTTCCTGTCACCATCATGTGCCGCGTCTTTGGCGTCTCGCGCAGCGGTTTCTACGCTTGGTCGAACGGCAAACCGTCGCAGCGGGCGCAGGACGACGCACGCCTGAAGGTCGCCATCGAGGCCGTGCACGCGCAGAGCCGGCAGACTTATGGCCCGTTGCGCATGCAGCCGGAACTGACGGCGCAAGGCTTTCCGGCCGGCCGTGATCGTATCGTCCGTCTGCGTCGCGAGCTCGCCCTGCGCTGCAAGCAAAAGCGCAAGTTCAAGGCCACCACGAACTCGAATCATGACCTGCCGGTGGCCGACAACCTGCTCAATCAGACTTTCGCGCCGACCCGGCCGAACGAAGCCTGGGTGACCGACATCACCTATGTGGCGACCGGCGAGGGCTGGCTTTACCTGGCCGGTATCAAGGACGTGTTCACCTGCGAGCTGGTGGGCTACGCGATGGACGAGCGCATGACGCAAACGCTGACGGCAACAGCACTGTGGAAGGCCGTGCGCAACAAACGCCCCGCGCCGGGCTTGATTCACCACTCCGACCGTGGCAGTCAGTATTGCGCCCACGACTATCAGAAACTGGTGACGCAGTTCGGCATGAAGCCGTCCATGTCGCGCCGAGGAAACTGCTATGACAACGCGCCCATGGAAAGCTTCTGGGGCAGCCTGAAAAACGAGCTGGTGCACCATCAACGTTACGCGACCCGGGCCGACGCGAAAGCCGCAATACAGGAATATATCGAAAGCTTTTACAACCGCCAGCGACGCCATTCGCGCCTTGGCAATGTTCCGCCCGCGTTGTTCGCTGAAAAATTCAGCAAACAGCCGCGGGTGGCTTGAAACAAGAGTGTCCGCTATTGACAGTACACCTCAGAGGAAGGCTTGAACAACTGCGTTGTTGACTACACACATGTGCAGCCAACTGAGGAAGAGCTTCAATTCGACTGGATTGGGCGTTTTATCACAGTACTTCCGCATTTGAGAAATATGCCCGCCCATGGGACAGATAACCTTCGTCCGAACGTCGGCTGGAGCTTTGATATCGTTTGTGAACTCATCAACCAGTTGTTTGCACAGCTTGAAAGCCACGAATCGTGGGTTTCCGACTGAATCTTGGCTTAGCCCATGGCTGGCCGTGCTAAGTCAATTGCCGCACGGCCAGCCTTGCTTTCAGCTACTCAACCCTTAAGCCCCCGCATCCCCCCGCAAGGTCCTGGCCGCTGCCACCATATTGGCCAGCGCCGGCAGCACTTCTTTCCAGCCGCGGGTTTTCAGGCCGCAGTCGGGGTTGACCCACAGGCGCTGGGCCGGTATGCGCTCTGCCGCTTTGCGCATCAGCTTGACCATCTGTTCCTGGCTGGGAATGTTTGGCGAGTGGATGTCGTACACGCCGGGGCCGATCTCGTTCGGGTAGTTGAAGTCGTCGAAGGCGTCGAGCAGCTCCATGCTGGAACGCGAGGTTTCGATGGTGATCACGTCGGCGTCCATGCCGGCGATGTCCGCGATGATGTCGTTGAACTCCGAATAGCACATGTGGGTGTGGATCTGGGTTTCGTCGGCCACGCCGTTGGCGGTGATGCGGAACGATTCCACGGCCCAGCGCAGGTATTCGGCCCATTGCGATTTGCGCAGTGGCAAGCCTTCGCGCAGCGCGGCTTCGTCGATCTGGATCACGCGGATGCCGGCGCGTTCCAGGTCCAGCACTTCGGCGCGGATGGCCAGCGCCAGTTGGTAGCAGGAAACCGAGCGCGGCTGGTCGTCGCGCACGAAGGACCAGTTCAGGATGGTGACCGGGCCGGTCAGCATGCCTTTCATCGGTTTTTGCGTCAGTGACTGGGCGTAGGTGCTCCATTCCACCGTCATGGCGCGCGGGCGGCTGATGTCGCCGAACAAGATCGGCGGTTTCACGCAGCGCGAACCGTACGATTGCACCCAGCCGAACTGGCTGAAGGCGTAGCCGTCCAGTTGTTCGCCGAAATACTCGACCATGTCGTTGCGTTCGGCTTCGCCATGCACCAGCACGTCCAGCTCCAGGGTTTCCTGTTCCGTCACGCAACGGGCAATTTCCGCCTGCATCAGCTGCCTGTAGGCCGCTTCGTCCAGGGCGCCGCTGCGGAACTGGCTGCGCGCCTGGCGGATTTCGGCCGTTTGCGGGAAGGAACCGATGGTCGTGGTCGGATACGCCGGCAGTTTCAGCAGCGCGGCCTGCTTGGCGGCGCGCACTTCATAGCCGCTGGCACGCTGGCCCTGGCGCGCTTCGATGCGGGCCACGGCTGCTTTGACTGCGGGATTATGCACCCGCGGCGACTGGCGGCGCGCTGTGACGGCGGCGTGGTTGGCGTCCAACGCGGCTTGCACCGAGGCACGGCCCTGGTTCAGGGCACCGGCCAGCACCTGGATTTCATCGAGTTTTTGACGGGCAAAGGCCAGCCAGGACAGGGTTTCCCGGTCCAGTTTCTGCTCGCTGTCCAGGTCGACCGGCACATGCAGCAAGGAGCACGATGGCGCGATCCACAGTCGCGACCGCAGGCTTTGCTGTACCGGTTCCAGCCAGTCCAGGGTGGCGCTCAGGTCGGTTTTCCAGATATTGCGGCCATTCACCACACCCAGGGACAGGATGCTGGTGTCCGACAATTGTGCGATCACTCGCCCTACTTCGTCGCGCGCATTGATGGCGTCGAGGTGCAGGCCGGCCACCGGCAGGCTGCAGGCCAGCGCCAGGTTGCCCTGCAGCTTGCCGAAATACGTGGCCAGCAGAATCTTTACATCGGCGGCCTGGCTCAGGGCGTCGTAGGCGGTGGCCAGCGCCTGCTGCCACGCGCCGTCCAGTTCGGTGACCAGGATCGGTTCGTCGATCTGCACCCATTCCACGCCTTGCGCGGCCAGCTCCTGCAGCAACTGGGCGTAGACTGGCAGCAAGCTGTTCAGCAGTGCCAGCTTGTCGGAATCGTCCCTGGCCTTGCCCAGCCACAGGTAAGTCACGGGGCCGATCAGCACCGGCTTGGCGTTGACTTTCAATTGACGGGCTTGTGCCAGCTGCGTCAACAGGCGCGAACTGTCCAGCTTGAAGGTGGTGTCGGCCGCGAATTCAGGCACGATGTAATGGTAGTTGGTATCGAACCACTTGGTCATTTCGCCGGCGTGGACGCAGCTGCAATCGCTGTCGCTGGCCGAGCGGCCACGGGCGACACGGAAGTAGTTGTCCAGCGCCTCACCCTGCAGATTGCGCACGCGCTGCGGCAGGTTGCCCAAAGTAAAGCTCAGGTCCAGCACCTGGTCGTAGAAGGAAAAGTCGCCGACCGGCACCAGGTCCAGCGCGTGCTGCTCCCGCCAGTGGCGCTGGCGCAGCTCGGCACCCTGTGCTTCCAATCGGGCCAGGGTGCTGTTGCGCTTCCAGTAATCTTCCAGCGCAAATTTCAGTTTGCGTTTAGCGCCGATGCGCGGGTATCCCAGATTGTGTGTGATGGCCATGTTGATGCTCCTTGTTAAGTTAAGAACATCATAGCTAGTCTGATCAATAAAAAATAATGGTAAAATTTGATGTGTCCATTATTTATATTCATCGATCATATGCTTGAACGTATACATTTGGCCGTCGTGCGCGAAGTCGACCGCCTCGGTTCACTGACGGCGGCCGCCCAGGCGCTGTTCCTGACGCAACCCGCCCTCAGCCATACCGTCAAGAAGCTGGAACAGCAAATGGGCACGGCCGTGTGGCTGCGCGAAGGCCGCAGCCTGCGTCTGACGCAGGCCGGGCAATTCTTGCTGGGCGTGGCCAACCGCGTGCTGCCGCAGCTGGAAAACGCCGAAGGCGTCCTGGAGCAATACCGTGACGGCCAGCGCGGCGTGCTGCGCATCGGCATGGAATGCCACCCGTGCTACCAGTGGCTGCTGCGCATCGTCTCGCCCTATCTGGCGGCCTGGCCCGATGTCGATGTGGATGTCAAACAGAAATTCCAGTTCGGTGGCATCGGCGCGCTGATCAATTACGAGATCGACATGCTGGTCACGCCGGACCCGCTGCCGCGGCCGGCCTTGCACTTCGAACCTGTATTTGCCTATGAGCAGGTGCTGGTGGTGCATGGCGAGCACCGGCTGGCGGGGCTGGAAACGATTACACCGGAACAATTGGCGCAGGAAACCCTGATCACGTACCCGGTGCCGATCGACCGCCTCGATATCTACAATCAGTTCCTGCTCCCGGCACGCATCACACCGAAGCAACACAAGACGATCGAGACCACCGACATCATGTTGCAGATGGTGGCCAGCGGACGCGGCGTGACCGCCTTGCCGAAGTGGCTGGTGACCGATTACGCGCCGCAGCTGAGCCTGCGCACCCTGCGCCTGGGGCCGCAAGGCATACAGAAGCATATCTATGTGGGCGTCAGGGAAAGCGATCGCGGCATCGATTATGTGCAGTCGTTTATCGAGATGGCCAGGCAAGCGGACCGCTATCCTTAGGGATCCCCTCACGGCAGGGCAGTCGCAAGCGTGCTGCCCTGCCCCTCCCCGTTGATGAAAAACAGTCATAGGCGCACGCTACTGGCACGGTTGAAAGAATTTACTTCCATTTGTAAATGCGAATCATTACTATGTTAGTCAAGGATCAGCCAGCTCAGAAAGGAGCCTCCCTTGCTCACCGCCATGAAAACATTCAGCCAGGTCATCACCCATATGTCGATCGCCTTTGGCCTCGCCTACTTGCTGACGGGCTCGCTCGCTCTCGGTGGCCTGGCCGCCATTATCGAACCGGTCATCAATGTCGCCTTGCTGCCCTTGCACGAAAAGCTGTGGCACGCGATCCGCCGGCGCCAGGCGCACAAGCACCTGGGCGTGGCCGCGCTGGCCGGCGAAAAGCTGAGCCAGACGCTGATGCACATGGGCGTGGCCTTTGCCGTGATGTACTGGGCTACCGGCTCGGCGGCGTTTGGCGGCTTGCTGGCCGTGGTCGAGCCGATCTGCAATGTGATCGTGTTGCCCTTCCACGACCGCCTGTGGGCGCGCTTGCGCACCAGACTGGAACGGCGCGACGCGCTGCGCCTGGCCGCGTTGTAAGTTTCTATGCTGTTCCCGCCCAGACGGCTGGACGGCGCTGCGCCCACGGTGCGGCCCGTTCCAGCTGCCCAGCCAGCCTTAACAAACTCCCTTCCCGGCCCAGCCCGGCCATGAACTGGATGCCGATCGGCAAGCCATCGCCGGACATGGCCAGCGGCACCGACATGGCCGGCAATCCCGCCACATTGGCCAGCGGCGTGTACGGCGAATGCTGGAACAGGCGCGCCGTCCAGGCAAAGCCGTCCATCGATTCCTCGTCTTCTCCATAGCACCCCAGCGGCCACGGCAGCGATGGCAAGGTCGGCGACAGCAACACATCATATTGATCAAAGAAGGCGCCGGCCTGGCGGGTGACGGTATTGCGCACATCGAGCGCGGCGACGAATTCGACCGCAGAGACTGTCTGCCCGTAGCGGTAGCAAGCCAGGGTGGCCGGTTCCAGCGTCTCTGGCGAGATGGCGCGGCCCGACGCCTGCGCCATGCCTTTGATCCAGCCCACCAGGTTGGCGCACCAGATGCGCGCGTTGGCCAGCACGAACGCTTCCCACGAGACACCCAGGCTGGGCGCGGCGTCTTCCGGATGGTGGCCCAGGCTTGCCAGCAGCTTGACGCAACCATCAAGGGCCTTGGCCGTGTCGGCATCGGGCCGCTGGCCGTCGTTGGCGTCGCGCATGACGCCGATGCGCAGCCGGCCGGGTGGCGCGTCGACCTGCGACAGCCAGGTGTGGCCAGGCGCGGCCGTGACATACGGCTCGCCCGGCATCGGGCCCTGCACGGCATCGAGCAAGGCGGCACTGTCGCGCACGCTGCGGCTGACGCCCAGCTGTACGCCCAGGCCGCTGAAGATTTCATCCATGGCCGGGCCGTTCGAGACGCGACCACGGCTGGGCTTCAGGCCGAACAGGCCGGTGGAGGCGGCCGGCACGCGGATGGAGCCGGCCGCGTCTGTCGCATGGGCCAGCGGCACGATGCCGGCCGCCACGGCCGCCGCCGCGCCACCGCTGGAGCCGCCCGCGCTCAGCGACAAATCCCAGGGATTGCGGGTGACGCCGTACAGTACCGCCTCAGTGGTGGTGGCAAACGCCATTTCTGGCGTCGTCGTGCGGCCGATGGTGAGCAGGCCGGCGCGACGGAACTGCGTCATCAGATAGGAATCAGCTGGCGCCATATGCCCGGCCGCCAGACGGCTGCCCATTTCCATTTTCTTGCCGGCCATCGCCACGGCGATATCCTTGACCAGGAAGGGCACGCCGGCAAACGGCGCCGCCGCGTCCAACGTTACTGCATCGGCAGGCCAATGTTCAATCACGGCATTGATGCGCGGATTGACGACATGGATCGCCTCCAGCGCGCAGGCCTGCAATTGCGCGGCGCTGACCTCGCCCTGGCGCACCAGTTCTGCCAGGCCCAGGCCATCATATTGTGTATATTCATGGAGTTGCATCAGATTGCTCCTGTAGTGGATGAGATGTGCGAGGGCACAACAGCTACTCTAGGGCTTGCGGTATGATTGCAGAAATGAATAACAAAGATAGCAGGTATAGTCATGCACAATTTGCGCAAGCTCGATTTGAATCTGCTGCTGACTCTGGACGCCCTGCTGGTTGAACGCAATGTGACGCGCGCGGCCCAGCGTTTGCATCTGAGCCAGCCGTCCGTCAGTGTGCAACTGGGCAAGCTTCGCACCGCATTTGACGATCCGCTGCTGTTGCCCGGCCCGCGTGGGATGTTGCCGACGGCGCGCGCGCTGGCCTTGCTTGCTCCTTTGCAAGCGGCACTGGCCCAGCTGGAACAGGTGCTGCAGCCGGAAAACGCGTTTGATCCCTTGACGGCCGAGGTGGAATGGAAGCTGGCGGCGGCCGACGCCACCGAATACGCCATCCTGCTGCCGCTGCTACCAAGCTTGCGCGCCGCCGCGCCCCGTTCGCGCATGGCCGTGCTGGAGGCAGTGCCGGCGCGCATGGCCGGCCAGCTGGAAAGTGGCCAGGTCGACCTGGGCTTTTTGGCGCAGGAAGAGGCGCCGCCCGGTTTGCGCCATCGCATCTTGTTTACCGAACACTATGTGCTGGCTTGCCGGCGCGATCATCCGCTGCTGCAAGCCAAGCCCGATCTCGACCGCTTCTGTGAGCTGGAATTCGTGGTGGTGTCGCCAAATGGCGGCGGCTACCGCACGGCCGTCGATACGGCGCTGGCACTGCAGAGCCTCACCCGCAAGGTGGTGCTGTCGGTGCCGCATTTCCTGTTCGTGCCGCCCTTGCTGGCGCAGTCCGACATGGTGGCGCTGCTGCCGTCGCGGCTGCTGAAGAACGCCCTGACCCAGCTGCGCACCTGGGAAGCGCCGTTGGCGCTGCCCGACTACGAGATGGCGATGGTCTGGCATGAGCGCCTGCATCTCGATCCCGGCCACCGCTGGCTGCGCGGCCAGGTCATGGCTGCCCTGTAGGCTTATTTTCCCGCTCTGTATGACAGCATACAGAAGCGATAGCCACTTGCGGTAATGATGGCTTGCCTACAACCCATTACAAGGAAAAGCCATGTCCGCCATTCCACGCCCGCCCCTGCCCTACGATCCCCGCCATGAATATGAGGAGGAAGGCGAGCAGGACACCAAGGCGCAGCTGCTGCAAACCTTGCATGGCATCTCGGCCACCACCTATAAAGACTCGGGCCACGCCACGCGCAGCGTGCATGCGAAAAGCCACGGCTTGCTGCGCGGCCAGTTGCAGGTGCTCGACGGCCTGGCGCCCGAACTGGCGCAGGGCCTGTTTGCCCGGCCGGGCAGCTATCCGGTCGTGATGCGTATCTCCACCATTCCCGGCGATATGCTGGACGACAATGTCTCCGTGCCGCGCGGCATAGCCGTCAAGGTGGTGGGCGTGCCAGGCACGCAGTTGTCGACCCTGGACGGCGAAGACAGTACGGCCAGCGCGCCGGCCGCCACACAGGATTTCGTGATGGTCAACGGCCCCGTGTTCCAGGCGCCGACGGCGAAGAAATTCCTCGGTAGCCTGAAATTGCTGGCCAGCACCACCGACAAGGCGCCTGGCCTGAAAAAAGCGTTGTCGACCGTGCTGCAAGGCGCTGAAAAAGCGCTGGAAGCGGTCGGTGGCGAGAGCACGCTGCTGAAAGGCATGGGTGGCCACCCGGAAACCAATGTGCTGGGCGAAACGTATTTCAGCCAGGTGCCCATCCTGTACGGCGCTTATATGGCCAAGGTGCAACTTGTGCCCGTCTCGCCGGAACTGGCGTCGCTGAAAGACGCGCCGGTGGATCTCGACGGCAAGCCGAACGGCCTGCGCGAGGCGGTCACCGCGTTTTTTGCCAGCCATACGGCCATCTGGGAAGTGCGCGTGCAGCTGTGCCGCGATATCGACACGATGCCGCTGGAAGACGCCTCGGTCGAATGGAAGCAGGAAGACAGCCCCTTCCTGCCGGTGGCCCGCATCACGGCACCGCCACAGGCGGGCTGGAGCGAGGCCTTGTCGCGCGCCATCGATGACGGCATGTCGTTTACGCCATGGCACGGGGTGCTGGAACACCGTCCGCTGGGCTCCATCATGCGCGTGCGCAAGGCGGCCTATGCCATGTCCTCGCGCTTCCGCTTCGAGCGCACGGGCGTGGAAGCGCGCGAACCGCGCGGCGTCGAAGACTTGCCAATCGCTTAACGGAACGCGCCCCATCGGCGGGTTTGCTTACACTGGCGGTTTTACTTCCCGCCAGGAACCGCATGACTTACTACACCCGCTACCGCCATATCGCCATCGACGAAGCCAGGCCGGCACCCACGCCGGCCCAGATCGCCGCCATCGAAACCGAGCTGCAAGCTTCACTGCCGGCCAGCTTCCTGGATTTCCTGCAGGTGGCCAATGGCGGCGAGATCGATTATTACTGCGACGTGCCCGACGGCCGCGGCGGCTTTGAGCAGATGTCGTTTCCCGGCCTGTTCAATGCCGACGAAGGCGATTTTTGCGATGAAACCCTGGTGGGCGAGCTGCGCGCGGCGCGCAAGCACATGGACATGCCGGAAAAAATCCTGCCGTTCGCCCGCGATGGCGGCGATTCCATGCTGTTCCTGGACCTCAGCGACGAGGGCCAGGGCCGGGTGCTGGCGTATATCCGCGAACTGCCGGCGTGGACCGGCCCAAGGGCGCCGGCCGGGCTGATGGTGCTGGCGCCGTCGTTCGACGCCTATATCGCGAGCCTGTATCTGGACAAGAACGAAGTGATCAGGGACCTCGAGCAATACGCGAGCCTGCCCTCGCATCTGGCGGCCACCGCGGAATACCTCGATATCGGCTTGCCCGGCTGGCGCGACGACCCGGACATCGGTCCGCTGTTCCGCCGCCTGGAGATGGAATTGTGCGCTAACGTACAGGACTAGTCCTACCAGAACGATCGCGTGCGTCCTATGTGTGTGGCTGTGCCTCTGGCTTAATATTTTAGCCAATTTGTAAAAACCATATCGAAAGGAATTCCCATGCGCCTGACCACCACCAGTTCCCGTACGCCTTCCATGAAAAGCATCGCCATCGGCGCCGCCGTCGCCCTGTTGAGCGGCATGGCGATCAACAGCATCGCCGCCAATGCGCCTGGCGCTTACGACAAGCAATTCCTCACCAAGGCGGCCGATGCCGGCAGCACGGAAATTGCCGCCAGCAAAGTTGCCCAAAGCAAGAGCAGCAACGCGGAAGTCAAGCAATTCGCCGATTCCATGGTGGCCGACCACGCCAAAGTGGCCGATGAACTGAAACAGCTGGCGGCAGCCAGGCAGATCACGGTCAGCGACCAGCCGGGCACCCGCCACAAGGCCGATATCGCCAAGCTGAGCGGCCTGGAAGGCAAGAAATTCGACCAGGAATACGCGGCCAGGATAGGCGTGGCGGCGCACAAGGATGCCGTCAAGCTGTTTACGGAAGCGAGCCAGAAAGCCACCGATCCGGAAATCAAGGCCTTTGCCGCCAAGACCTTGCCCGCCTTGCAGCATCACCTGGACATGGCGAATGCCCTGCATGCCAGCCTGGGCAATTGAAAAAGACAGTAAATGCGTCAAAGGCACCGGCCAACATCCGAGCGGCCGGTGCCGGCATGGCTTACAATGCGGCCATCTCGTTTTCAATGCCTTTCATGTCTCCACTCCTCAAGAAAAGCCTGCTGATCGTGGCCGGCCTGCTGATGGCCATGCTGATTGCCGTCTGGCTGTCCGTCAAGATCAATGCCGCCGAACACGCCAAACTGTACGCCCAAGCCTGGAGCCCCAGCGGCAAATGCGTGATCAATACCTATGCGCCCGCCTATGGCAGCGGCACGGTATCGAATATCGTGCGCTCGCTGAGCACGCAATCATTCTTCCGCGTCTATGACAAACAGGGTGACATGCTTGAAAGCACCGAATGGGTGCTGGACCTGCATGAAGATGGCTTGCAGGACTATGCCCGCTGGGGCAATGAGCGGGCGATTTACCCGACCGACATGGGCTACGAGGGCTGGACCCTGCCGCAATGCGCCTGATCCTGACGCTTAATGCAACTCCGTATGGCAGGCGCAATCGTTGCCGCTGGCCGCTTCGGACAGGTTTTGCAGGATGGCGCAGTCTTGCGACGGCGTCGGCTGGTCGCACTGGTGGCGCAGGCTGACCAGTTGCTGCTGCAAGGTTTGCAGGTTGGCCATCTGCTCGGCGATCCGCTCGATATGGTGGTCCAGCAACTGATTGACGCTCTGGCAACCTTCGGCCGGGTTGTTCTTAAATTCCAGCAAGGCGCGGATATCGCTCAGCCCGATCTGCAATGAACGGCAATGGCGGATGAACTGCAGCCGCTCCTGGTGTTCCGCCTTGTATTCGCGGTAGCCGGCGCTGCTGCGGCCCGGTTCCTGCAGCAAGCCCGCTTTTTCATAGTAGCGCACCGTTTCGACATCGCAATGGGTGCGCCTGGCCAGTTCTCCGATACGCATGGCAGTCCTTTTCTTGTATCGTGTAAATTTCGCTTGACCCTGTAGCGGCTACAGGGTTTCTAATGCAAGCATACACGAATCCCTGAAGGATGATGCGATGCCGCACGATCACCACCACGCCCCTACGCCCGCGCCGTCGAACGAACACGCGCATGATCATGGCCAACAACAATCGCACGGCCACTCCCATGGCGGCTGCTGTTCCCACAGCCATGCCGAGGTCGCTGCGTCGGCGCCGGCGTTCGAGCTGCCGAGCGCCCCGCTTGCCGGTGCGCAAACGGCCAAATACCGCATCGCCAATATGGATTGCCCGGTGGAAGAGCGCTTGATCCGCAACAAGCTGTCCGGCATGGACGGCGTGGTGGGCCTCGATTTCAACCTGATGAACCGGGTGCTGGACGTGCATCACGTTTTGCCTTCGTTGGCGAGCGTGGAAGCGGCGCTGCACGGTATCGGCATGCAGGCCGTGCCGGTGCAAGCCGGCGTGACCAGCGTGAAAGATCCCGATGAAGGCAAGCTGTCCGGCGTGCAGAAAAGCCTGCTGTTTGTCTCCGGCATATCCGCCGTGGCAGCCGAAGCGCTGGCATGGACGACGCACCAGGACAACTCGCCGCTGGTGATCGCGCTGGCCCTGCTGTCGATCGCCAGCGGCGGCTGGCCGACCTTGAAAAAGGGCTGGATCGCCCTGAAAAGTTTTACGCTGAATATCAATTTCCTGATGAGCCTGGCGGTTATCGGCGCCGTCGCCATCGGCCAGTGGCCGGAAGCGGCGATGGTGATCTTCCTGTTTGCGATTGCCGAGCTGATCGAAGGCCTGTCGCTGAACCGCGCGCGCAATGCCGTGCACAGCCTGATGCAGCTGGCGCCGGACGTGGCCACCGTGCAGTTTGGCGATGACTGGCGCAGCGTGCCGGTGGCGCAGGTGCTTGTGGGCAGCCTGGTGCGGGTGAAACCGGGCGAACGCATCGCTCTGGACGGCATCGTCCAAAGCGGCCAGTCCGCCGTCAACCAAGCGCCGATCACGGGCGAAAGCATGCCGGTGGACAAGGCTGCCGGCGACGTGGTGTATGCGGGCACCATCAACGAACTGGGCTTGCTCGATATTAGCGTGACCGCCAACAGCGGCAACAGCACCCTGGCGAAAATCGTCAGGGTGATCGAGGAGACCCAGGGCAAGCAGGCGCCCACCCAGCGCTTTGTCGACCAGTTCGCCCGCTATTACACGCCGGTGGTGGTGGTCTGCGCCATTCTGGTGGCGGTATTGCCGCCCTTGCTGCTGGGCCAGCCGCTGATGGACTGGGTCTATAAAGCGCTGGTGATGCTGGTGATCGCCTGCCCTTGCGCCCTGGTCATTTCCACGCCGGTTACCGTGGTCAGCGGCCTGACGGCGGCGGCGCGGCGCGGCATTCTGGTAAAAGGCGGGCAATTCCTGGAAACCGGCCATCAGATCAAGGCGATCGCCGTCGACAAGACCGGCACGCTGACCATGGGCAAACCGGCCGTGACGGAGGTGGTGGCTTTCGATGGCCACAGCCGCGAAGACATCCTGCTGCTGGCCGCCAGCCTGGAGGCCGGGTCCGCCCACCCGCTGGCCGCCGCCATCGTCAAGGCGGGGCCGCCGGCTGCCCAGTTGCAAGCGGTGGCGCAATTTTCCGCGCTGCATGGCCGTGGCGTGCAAGGCATGCTGGCCGGCCGGACCTACTACCTGGGCAATGCGCGGCTGATGCAGGAATTGAAGGTGCTGACGCCGGCATTGCAGGCGGTTCTTGCCCGCCTGGAACAGCAAGCCTATACGGCGATGGTCCTGGCTGACGATCGCCAGGCGCTGGGCGTGATCGCCGTGGCCGATGTGCTGCGCCCGACGGCCGCGGCCGCCATTGCCCGCCTGACGTCCATGGGCGTGACCACCGTCATGCTGACCGGCGACAATGCCCTGACGGCGCAGCGTATTGCCGATGAAGTCGGCGTAACCCTGGTCAAGGCGGAACTGCTGCCGGAAAACAAGCTCGATGAAATCGTGGCCCTGCAGCGGCAGTTCGGCGTGGTGGCCATGCTGGGCGACGGCGTCAACGATGCGCCGGCCCTGGCGCAGGCCGATATCGGCTTTGCCATGGGCGCGGCCGGCAGCGATACGGCGATCGAAACGGCCGACGTGGCGCTGATGGACGATGAACTGGGCAAGCTGCCGGAATTTATCAGCCTCTCCCGCCGTACGCGCCGCATCCTGGTACAAAATATCAGCTTTGCGATCGGCATCAAGGTCATTTTCTTCGGCCTGGCGCTGGGTGGCCTGGCGACTTTATGGATGGCCGTGTTCGCCGACGTGGGCGCCAGCCTGCTGGTGGTGGCCAATGGCTTGCGCCTGCTGCGCGCCAGCAAGGCTTAAGCATGCTGCAACATCAAAAGATCACCCTGGAAACGCCGGGCATGGTGCTGTTCGACCCGGCCACCCTGGCCGCCTTTATCGATGAGCAACAGATCAAGGCCACGGATCTGCTGCAGTACTTCAACGATTATCCGGAAGTGGGCGACGCCGCCATACGGCAGGGCTGCTTGCTGCCCATCTATAGCATTCCGGCGTGGGATTACCAGCTGGTGTTCAACGATACGGACACCATCAGCACGCCAGCGCACCTGATCGATGCCGTGCTGGACGTGGTTCTACCCCTGAAAATCAGCAGCGGCACCCTGATCGTGACGGATCTGTTCGGCATCATGGAGTTCGACCTCGATTACTATCTGCATTTCCCACCGCCCGAAGAACGCCTGGGCCTGGATGCCGACGTCCGGCTGGAAGCGGGCAACCATGCGGTGCGGGTGGTCAAATTCATGGCCCGGCAAAGCAGCGACCTTGAAAACCGTGCTTGTGGCTACGAATTCCTGCTGCAACAAGTGGCGAGCTTGCCCGCCATGGCCGATACCGATGTCGATAAGATTCCCTACGCCATCGACGGCCTGATGCAAGCTTGACAGCTGCCAGTTTACAGGCCGGCAATCGTGTAGCCGCCGTCGACGACAATATTTTGCCCCGTCACAAAGCGTGCCTCGTCGCTGCACAGCCAGACGGCCACGTCGCCCACATCGCCGGCCTGCCCCACGCGGCGCAGCGGCGTGGCCGCGGCAAAGGTGGCGGCCAGGGCATCGCTGCCACCGAGCCGATCGAACATGGGCGTGGCGATAATGCCAGGCGACACGGTGTTGACCCGGATGCCCTGCGGCCCCAGTTCCACCGCCAGCGCCTGGCTCATCGCCAGCAGGCCGCCCTTGCTGGCCGCATACGCCGAACTGCCACTCACGCCCAATTGCGTCAGCCATGATGCCGTATTGACGATGGCGCCACTGTGGCCTTGGACCAGCATGGCTTGCGCCGCGTACTTGGCGCACAGCCAGGCGCCTTTCAGGTTAATCCCCAGTACCGCGTCGTAGTCGGCTTCGCTCAATTCGCCGATGGGCGCAAACACGCCTTCGGTGCCCGCATTATTGAACACCATGTCGAGCTTGCCAAATTGGCTGACCGCATGCGCCACCATCGCCTGCACCTGGTCGGCGCGCGCCACGTCGGTGGCGATGGCGCCGGCCGCGCCACCGAGTGCGCCGATCATGGTGACGGTTTCCTGCAATGGCGCAAGCTGGCGACCTGCCACCACCACCATGGCGCCGTGACGCGCGTACGCGAGCGCGGCGGCACGGCCGATGCCGCTGCCACCGCCGGTAACGAGAGCGGCCTTGCCCGTCAAACGCGGGATGGCCGGGGAAATTGATTGCTGGATCGTCATGTATCATCCTTCGAAAGATGGAAAGAATCCAGTGTAGGTCCAGCCATTGCTATTGATAAGCCATCAAACAGCCATGGGTTCATTGGCCCTGATTCGTCAATCATGCGCGCGCCTGCGTTAGAATGCCCTCATGCGCCCCCATGAATTTGCCGAATTGTCGGCCTTTATCGCGATTGCCGAAGAGCGCAGTTTCCGGCGGGCCGCTGCCAGGCTGAACCTCACGCCATCGACTCTCAGCCACTCCTTGCGCGCGCTCGAGCAGCGGCTGGACGTGCGCCTGCTGCAGCGCACGACGCGCGCCGTCTCGCTTACCGATGCGGGCGCGGCCTTGCTGGCGGAGGTCGCGCCCGCTTTTGTCGCCATCGCCACCGCCGTCGAAGGAGTCAATCTGTTTCGCCAGCAGCCACGCGGCACGGTGCGCCTGAACGTCTCGCTGCTGGCGGCGCAGCTGGTGCTGGCGCCACGCCTGGGGCAATTTCACGCCGCCTATCCCGACATCGTGCTGGAAGTGGCCGTCAATGATGGTCTGGTCGATATCGTGCGCGAGCGGCATGACGCGGGCATCCGCCTTGGCGAAAGCGTGGAGCTGGACATGCGCGCCGTGCGCGTCGATGGCAACCAGCGCCTGGCCATCGTCGGTTCTCCCGACTATTTTGCCGCGCACGCCGTGCCCCGCACGCCGCATGAACTGCAGGCGCACCGCTGCATAGGCTACCGCCAGCTAACGGGCGGCGCACTGTGCCGCTGGCAATTTGCACGCGATGGACAGGAACTGGACGTGCAGCCGAACGTGGTCATGGTGCTGGGCACGCCAGGCCTGATGGTCGACGCGGCACTGGCTGGCGTCGGCCTGGCCTCGGCGCTGGAAAGCACGGTCAGCGCCCACCTGGAGAGCGGCCAGCTGATGCGCGTGCTGGACGAATGGTGTCCACCCTTTGCCGGCTTTCACCTGTATTACCCCAGCCAGCGCCAGATGTCGGCCGCCCTGCGCGCGCTGATCGATTTTCTGCGTGTCGATGGCGGCAATGCGCCTCGCCTGCCGGCCTGAGGCTGCCCATCTTGTCAAACATTCTGGACAGTTGCCATACAAAAACGTTACATTAGCGGCTACTTTTAATTGCAAGAGTCGCTGATGACCCTACCATACCGCTGGACCCTGTTGTGTACGCTGCTGGCCAGCACCGGACTGCATGCCGCGCCGCTGGACTACGCCGCGTGCACGGACAACATTCTGCCAGGCAGCTTGTGCGCCATGCATGCCGTGCCCGCCAGCCACGAGGCGCAAGGCCAGGGCGCGGAAACGCTGCAATTGTTCGTGCGCAAGATTCCCGCCAAAGGCCCCTCCAAAGGCAGCGTCTGGCTGGTGGCGGGCGGTCCCGGCGAATCGGGCGCCTCGTTCTACGCCCTGCTGCCCACCTTGCGGCGCACCTTCCCCGGTTTTGACTTGCTGATACCCGACCATCGCGGCACCGGTTACTCCTCGCGGCTGTGTCCGGCCGAGGAAGCGGCGGGCAGCCCCGGCGGCCTGGCGCTGGCCGGCGCCGAATGGGCCAGCTGTTTCAAGGAACTGAATACGGCGCCGGCACGCGCGCGCCAGTATTCCATCAGCAATGCCGCCCGGGACTTGCGATCCCTGGTCGGCACGACGCAGGGCAAGAGCCCCGTGTATGTCTATGGCGTTTCCTACGGTACCCAGCTGGTGTTGCGCAGCCTGCAACTGGGCGCCTTGCCGGTACGGGGCGTGATCCTCGATTCACTGGTGCCTCCACAGAACGACCTGCGCTGGGACCTGAGCCAGCGCTCGCAGGTGGTCAACGACGTCGGCCTGCAGGTGCTGGCGCAGTGCGATGCGGACGCTGCCTGCCAGGCATTGCTGGGCGAGCCGGCGCAAACGCTGTACCGGCGCGTGCTGGACAAGCTGCGCCAGGAGCCTGCCCTGCTGGCCACCATCCCCGGCAAGAACCTCAAGCAGTTTATCGGCGGCATGCTCGACGTGCCGGCCGCGCGGGAGCGCATCCCTTATTTGTTGCAAGACCTCGACCATGGCGGCGGCACCGAACTGGCCGCCGTGCGTAGCCTGCTGAACCAGGCCGCAAGCAGCTTGGGCAGCTACCCCCAGTCGTCCATTTCGATACCGCTGGTCGGCATGATCAGCAATTCGGAAAACAATCTGCGCCCCGGCCTGACAACGGCCGATGTCGACCGCGAGGAAGCGACGCTGCTGATGACCAGTCCCCTGCCGCGCATCCTGCTCGGCGGCGGCCTGCCCACCTATTTCCAGGATCGTTATTTCGGCCAGTTGCCGGCCAGCGTGCCGCCGGTGCTGGTACTGCAGGGTAGCCTCGACCCGAAAACGCCATATGCGGGCGCGCAGGCGCAGGTGGCGGCCTTGCGGCAAGCCGGCGCCGGCAATATCACGCTGGCGGCCATAGTGCGGGCGCCCCATTTCATTTTGTGGACCGCACCGGCCTGCTTCGAACAGTCGGTGCAACGCTTTATTGCCGACAAGCCTGTCCAGGACTGCGCGTTACCTTTATAAGGAGTGGTAAACATATGCGAAAAATCGCTGCCGTTGCAATGTTGCTGTCTTGTATGGGCGGCGCCGTGGCGGCTGACGCTGCCATACCGGCGCCCGTCTGCGCTTCGCCGGCCCAGAGTATCCGCGAACAGGGCTATGTCCCCATCAATGGCATCGAGCAATGGATCACCATCACCGGTGCGCGCTGCGGCAATCCGGTGATCCTGGTGATCCATGGCGGCCCCGGCAATCCTTTGTCGCCGTTTGCCGACGCCATGTTCCAGGGCTGGGAACAGCAATACACGCTGGTGCAGTGGGACCAGCGCGGGGCCGGCCGGACCTACAGCAAGAATCGCCCGCTTGAAAACGACACCTTGACCCTGGAGCTGATGCGCGACGACGGCATCGCCGTGGCCAATCATGTGCGCCAGCGCCTGGGCCAGGAAAAAATGATCTTGATGGGCAGTTCCTGGGGATCGATTCTGGGCGTCTATATGGCCAAGGCCAGGCCCGAGCTGTTCCACGCGTATGTCGGCACGGCGCAGGTGGTCGACGCGCGCGCGAATGTGGCCGGCATGTACCGCGAGGTGATGGCGCTGGCGCAAGCGGCCAGGGACTCTGCCACGGTGGACAAACTGACGGCGCTGGGCAGCCCGCCGTGGACCGATCCGCGCAATTTCGGCATCCTGCGCCGCTTCGACCGCAAGTATGAAGCGTTGAGTACCGATGCGCCGCCGAAAAACTGGTGGCTGCCGGCGCCGCTGTACGCCACGCCGGAGGCGCTGGCGGACGCCGAAGCCGCCGACGACTATTCGTATATCCAGTTCATGGGCATGCATGGCGATGGCATGTTTTCCAAGGTCAACTTGCCGGCGATGGGTACGCAGTTCAAGCTGCCCGTCTATTTCGTGATGGGCACGCAAGACCTGCTGACCTCGCCAGTGATCGCGCGCCAGTACTATGACAGCATCAGCGCGCCGCACAAGGACTTTGTGCTGGTCCCGCGCGCCGGACACGACCCGAACCAGGCCGTGCTCGATGCGCAACTGACCTTGCTGCGAGATAAAGTGGTGCCGCTACTTAAGTAAACATGGCAACCCTGCTTTGGCGCAGGTGCAACTGGCGTATCGTCACGCCCGCCGCCAGCAGGATGGCGGCCGCGGTGGCCAGCACGGCGACAAATGCCTGGTCGAAAGCGTCACGCGCCAGTTGCGCCACTTGCAGGCCCAGCGCGCCCGGCAGTTGCTCGGCCGCCTGCAGCGCCGCGTCCAGGGTGTCGTGGGCGTTCGGCAACAGGTCGGCGCTGCCTGGCAGCACCAGGGTGGCGCTGTAGACGGCCGTCATGATGGTGCCAAGTATCGTCACGCCCAGCACGCCGCCCAGTTCAAACGACACTTCCTCGATCGACGCGGCCATGCCGGCCTGCTGCGGCGACACATTGAGCATCACGGCGCTGGACGCGGCCGTCATCACGGCCCCCAGACCGAGTCCCAGCAGCACCAGGCTGGCCACTTGCAAGGGGACCGAAGCGTCATGCAGCAGCAGGTAGCTGGCCATGCCGATGCCCGACACCAGTAACGAACCCCACAATACCTGCGCCTTGTCGGCGCGCGGCAACAGATAGCCCGTCAGCGGCCCGGCAATCACGGAGGCCAGCGGCAAAGGCAGCAGCAACAGGCCGGCGTCCAGCGGCGACAGCGCGCGCACCAGCTGCAGGTGCTGGCTCAGCGCCAGTTCCATGCCGATCAGGGCGGCCGAGGCCACCATCGCGGCGGCCACGGCGCTGGAAAACGGCAAGGCGCGGAACAGCTTGAAATCGATCAGCGGCTGCGCTTGCCGGTGTTGGCGGCGCACAAAGGCGGTCATGAGGACGGCGGCGACCAGCATGGCGGCCAGCGCGATGCCATACGACGGCGCGGTCTTGCCCAGTTCCTTGATGGCATACACGCCACCCAGCAGGCCCAGCATGATTTGCAGCGAGCCGAGCAAGTCCCACGGTTTGTCGCGGTTGCCCTCGCGCCTGGGCAGGATGGTGGCGGCCATGAGCAGGGTCAACAGCACCACCGGCACATTGATCAGGAACACGGAACCCCACCAGTAGTGTTCCAGCAGAAAGCCGCCCAGCACGGGGCCGAAAGCGGCCCCGCCCGAGGCGATGGCGGCCCACACGCCGATGGCAAACGAGCGCTCGCGCGCGTCGGCAAACGTCAGGCGTATCAGCGACAAGGTGGCCGGCATCATCATGGCGGCGCCCAGGGCCAGCAGGATGCGCGCGCCAATCAGCCAGGCCGGCGCGGGCGAAAACGCGGCGCACAGCGAGGCGATGCCGAACACCGCCAGGCCAGCCAGGAAGACGGGTTTATGGCCCAGGCGGTCGCCCAGGGTGCCGAGGCCGGGCAGCAAGGCGCAGACGACCAGGGAATAGACGTTGATGATCCACAGCTTTTGCGAGGAGGAGGCCTGCAGTTCGCGCGTCAGCGCGGGCAAGGCGGTATAGAGCACGGTCATGTCGACCACGATCAGGAACAGGGCGCTGGAAACGATGGCCAACGTCAGCCATTTTTTTATTGGGTGCATGTTTGTAACTCAGGAATAGCTATTCGAGTGGATAAAAAGTTTGATGTAAGCGCGTCGGCGTCGGTCGTCAGCCACGATGCGCGCCCTCGCCGTCCAGTTCACGCAGCATCACGACCGATACTTGCTGGAAGCCGCGGCCCTTGAAAAATTGCTGGGCGTTCAGGTTGTGCGCACCGCATTCGAGGAACAAGCGGCCGATGCCGTGGCTGCGCAGCTCTTGCGCCACCCACTCGACCAGCTGCGTGCCGATGCCATGGCCGCGCGCATCCGGGTGCAGCACCAGGTCGTCCAGCGCGGCAAACGATCTGGCGGCGCGCTGGCGCGTATCGATGGAGACCAGCGCCATGCCGACGATGGCGTCATTCGCGGTGGCGACCGCCAGCAGGCTGGAGTCGCCATGGGCCCAGTCGTGGGACAGGGCGGCGCGGATTTCGCCGCGTATGACGTCCGGCAAGTCGGCGCGCCAGTTGCCGGGCGACTCGGCACGCTCGCCTTGCAGTTCGGAATGGGAAATATAGTCGGGGCTGACATTGTCCAGGTAAAGCTGGCACAGCGTGTCTTCCAGGGTGGCGTCATGGCACCAGTTGAAGGTGGTTGCATCTTGCATGGGATACTCCGGTTAATAAACTTGCACCGAGTTTATGTCGCCCTGGAACGGCATTCAAGTTAAAATCCATCTGTAAATCAGATGGATGATGATCATGCAATGGACGTTGGAACAAATGCGCTACCTGGAAGCGGCGGTGGCCGCCGGCTCGTTTTCGGGCGCCGCGCGCAAGCTGGGCCGCGCGCAGTCGGTGGTCAGCACGGCCATCGGCCTGCTGGAAGCGGAGCTGGGCGTGGAACTGTTCGACCGCTCGCGGCGCAATGCCGTGCTGACGGAAGCGGGCAAGGTGATGCACCTGGAAGCGTGCGAACTGCTGCGCCAGGCCGAACGGCTGCAGCTGCGCGCGCAATTGCTGAGCGTGGCGCCGGAAGCACGGCTGACCCTGGCGCTCGACGAAGCCCTGCCCTATCTGGCGATCGGCACGCTGGTCAAGGAACTGGCGGCGCGCTACCCGGCGCTGGAACTGGTGATGCTCAACGCCACCGCCTCCGAGGTGGCCCACTACGTGGAGCAGCAGCAGGCCGACGTGGCCTTCCACTTTGACCGTGGAGCCGTGTCATCGATCCTGGAGCAGCAGCATATCGGCAGCGTGGCGCAAGGCGTGTTTGTCGCCAAAGGCCACGCCATGGCGCATGGGCAAGAAGTCAGCCGCAACGAACTGACGCGCCACCGCCAGCTGATCATGGATTCCGAGCTGAACCGCGAACAGGCCTTTAGTCCCACCGTCTGGTATTCCGACAGTTTCTACAGCATCGCGGAAATGGTGGCCGACGAACTGGGCTGGGCAATCTTGCCGCTCAATATCGCCCACTACGACAACTACAAAGGTTTTCTGCAAGAAGTACCCTGCCCCACCCTGGCACTGTCGCGCCTGCCCGTGCGGCGACTGGCCTTGCACGGCAAGAAACTGAGCGCCACCTGCCAGTGGCTGACCACCAGGCTGGCCGAACTGCTGCGCGACGGGCCGCGTGGCTGAATCTACCGATGATGACAAGGGAAAAAACATGCATTATTCTTATCGCGCCAGACAGTGTTCGGCCGCTTTACTCGTTTTTGTATCTTCCCTGGCTGCCGCCGCCGGTCCCGGTCCGGGCCTCGGTGCCGAGCTGGAAACCGGCCTGGCCCAGGCCATGCATCTGAAAAAAGGAACCAGTGAACGCGTGGGCACTTCCGGCCAGGCGATCCAGGCCTATATGCACGCCGGCCTGATCGACAGCAAACCGAACCAGCGCGCCGACTATACCGATTACTACCTGCTCAACAAACCGGCCCGCTTCATGGGCCATGAACTGGTGATGATCGAAGAAGAATATATGGCGCGCTATATCGGCTGCTGTGTCAGTCCCGGCGCCGGCCTGAGCGTGAAGGTCAGCGGCAGCCTCAAGCCTCTGGAGCAATTTGCCCGTGCCCATCGCTGCAGCCTGAACGACAACGCAGACGTGCAAGGCGAGCTGGCCAGCCTGGGCATCCGCCGCAAGCTGGCGCCGGGGCGCTACGCGACCTTGAGTTGCCGCGAGCGCGATGCTGAAAGGACGCTGGATTGAGCGATGGAACTGGCTCCTGAAGTAGCATGACTACAACTGGGTAACGTAACCAAGCGCACATGCCTGCAAATATATCGATCCAGGCCAATAAAACTTTACGATATGCGGTTAGAACCGGACCCGAGCGATATCTTTTCGAAGGAACCGTGCTTAGAGCCTATCCCGGTAGATGAATACGCCCC
Source organism: Janthinobacterium sp. J1-1 (assembly GCF_030944405.1). NCBI lineage: Bacteria > Pseudomonadati > Pseudomonadota > Betaproteobacteria > Burkholderiales > Oxalobacteraceae > Janthinobacterium > Janthinobacterium sp. J1-1. The sequence goes on along the minus strand of NZ_CP132339.1, from coordinate 4,504,702 downwards.
CTGCTGGCGCCCCTCAGAAGCGGGGACTGCGTTGCTCGTCGTTGCATGGCTCGCCATGCGGCCTCCTCGCGCCTTGTCCGCGCTCCTGATGAGCTGCAAGCAGAAGACGCTCACTACTGGGATAGGCTCTTAGTAATCAGAAGGTAAGCCAAGTACCAGAGCAGTTCTCTGAGATACTGCTGTCGCGTTCGACGAGTGGTCGGACCGAGACGCGGAACACCGATCCGTGTCAGGATAGTCAGGTTCGACGGAGTTGTGGCAAACATAGATCTCAGTCCACCTTGGGGGTGAAATGAAACGATAGGCAGGATGCTTCGGCTTGCCGAGAATGAAGGTGCTGTACATGTCCCTTTCGCGCATAACGTGCACGGAGATTTTTATGTGGAGGATGGGTGCTGTACGTCGTGTGACATGCCTTCAACTGTAGCGCCCGAATTATTTTCTTACGCGCCTGACGGACATTGTTATGTGAGTAAGCAGCCGTCAAGTGCCGTTGAAGTTCGGCAGATGATCAAGGCCTTTGAGGTGCAGGATATAGGCTGCATTCGCTACAAAGGGAAAAATCGGCTTATTCAGATTAAGCTTGTTGCTTCCGGTGAAGGTGATCAATGCGATAGACTTGATCAAGATCTGAAGGTACTGATTAATGAGGTGAAGCGAGATCGATGGGACTGAAAAAATAATATTGGAACTTCACCAGTTCGCTTTACCGCAGATTTTTTCTCGATTTTCTCTTGTCCGGCCAGCAACTGATAGCACCAATGATACACATACTCATGGACTTCGATTTCTTGTAGCGATTTCCTACCTGCTGCGGTGAAATTTAGCCCTGACGCGACTTGATTTATTACGCATACGTAGTAGTATACTCCGCATGCGTAATAACTCTGACCTGCCTCCCGATACCCCTCCCGCCTGCCCCGCCGGCAAGCGCTCGCCTCGCCTGTTCAACCTGCTAAGCCAGGCGCGCCAGAATCTGTTCCGATCGGCCGATGCCGTGTTTACCAGCGAACTCGGCTATTCAGGCACGCAGGTGGTCGCGCTATTTGTACTGAAAAGCGAGGAAGGCTGCCAGCTGAAGGACCTGGGGCGGTTGTTGCAACTGAAGAATTCGGCCGTCACGGGCCTGGTGTCGCGCATGGAAGAGAACGGGCTGATCGTGCGTGGCCAGTCGGCGCTCGATGCGCGCGCGGGGGTCTTGCACTTGTCGCCCAAGGGCCATGAAGTGCTGGCGGCCGCCCTGCCCGTGCTCGACAGCCTCAATGCGCAGCTGAAACAGGGTTTCAGCGAACAGGAACTGGCCGTTGTCGCGCGTTTCCTGATCCATGCGGCGGGGCTGCGCTTCCAGCAAGACCATCCACTTTCGACCACCCCACAGGAGCAAGACCATGCAAGCAAATGAAATGACCGGCCTGGAACTGATGCAGGCTTTCGCCAAGGGACTGTTTCCACGCCCGGGGATCTCGAATGTGATGCCGATGGAAGTCGACACCATCGAGCACGGCCGCGTGGTGTTTACGGCCACGGCGAACCAGACCCACACCAACCCGATGGGCGGCGTGCATGGCGGGTTTGCCGCCACCGTGCTCGATACCGTCACTGGTTGCGCCACGCATACGGTGCTGCCGGCCGGTGAAAGTTATGGCACGACCGACCTGAATATCAAGATGTGCCGCCCGCTGCCGTTCGACCAGGCTTTGTATGCGGAAGGCAAGGTCATCAATGCGGGGCGCAACCTGGTCATTTCGGAAGGCACCATCCGCGACGAGGCCGGCAAGATCTATGCGCATGCCACGGCCACCTGCATGATTATCCGCCCGTCCTGAGCACCGCGGCAGCGCCCGCGCGCCGGCGATGCCAGGCGCGCAGTGCCCGGTTGGCCGGTTCGGACACATGGCGGCTGACCAGCATGGCCACCACGGCCGACACCGCCACAAACAGGGCCAGCCATGGCAAGCGCATGGCATGGCTCAGTTCCGCCTTGGTGAGAATGTTGCGCATCGCCGCCAGCACGATCACGTGAAACAGATACAGCTCATAGCTATGGCGTCCGGCCCAGCGCAGCGGCGCGCCCAGCCTACCCGTGGTCCAGCCCGGCTGCTCTTCGCCGTGGGCGCCCAGCACAATGCCGGAGGCGGCCAGCGCGATCGCCGTAAAGCCGAACATTTCGTGGCCGGCGATGCCGCGCAAATAAATCAAGGGCAGCGCGATGCCGCAGGCCACGCGCAATATCCGCCGCGCCTGTGGCCGCAAGGCAAGTTGCGGCGCCAGCAAGGCGCTCAAGCAGCCGATGGCGATCGCGTCGAAGCAGGCAAAATAGCCATACATGAAATACAGTTCATTGCCGGCGTATGCGCCGCGATAGATGGGGCCAAGCACGACCGCAACCAGGCAGACAGCCGCCACCAGCCAGGTGCGGCGCAGCAGCAAACAGAGCGGCGGCAGGCACAGGTAAAACATTTCCTCGACCGATAGCGACCAGTAGACGTTGAGGCAATAGTTGAAGTAGCCCTCGGACTGCATCAGCAGGTTATGCCAGAAGGTCAGGATGGACAAAATGGCGATGCCGAAATAGCTGGCCGGCAAAGGCGGATCGGCGTCGCCATTGTTAAAGTAGGGAATGTCGAGCACGCCCAGCACCACGATCATGGTGAGCGCAAGCAGCAGGCCGGGCAGGATGCGGGCGGCGCGCATCACATAAAAGCTGCGCACGTCGATGTCGCGCAGGCTGCCCCAGCGCTGGAGGATGCCACTGGTAATCAGGTAGCCGGAAATGACAAAGAAGATCGTCACGCCATAGTTGCCGTTAAAGGCGATTGCCTTGATGGCGTCGCTGCCCAAGAGGTCGCCCAATGGACTGTTCGCCAGGCCAAAGGCCAGGGTGAAATGCAGGACCAGCACGCAGGCAATGGCCACGCCGCGCAGGAAATCGATGCGCGCGTTGCGCGTACCCGGATTGTGATCATTCATGCGCTGTGCACCTTGCGATGGTGAAATGTGCACGGAGTATGTGACATATGTCACATGGCTGTCAATCCCCAGATTTCTGCCTGGCGGCCGTTTTTTTGCGCAGCAGGCTGCCGGCCGCATTGCTGTCGAAGCGGCCCGCCTCTTCTATGTAGCCATGGACCGTGCCGTCATGGCGCCAGCCGCCCTGGCGCTTGATGGCCTGGAAGTCGGCGCCGGCGCGGTGCGCGCTGGTGGCCATGCCGCGCCGCAGGCTGTGGCTGGACAGTTCCGGCACATAATCGAGTCCCGCCAGCCGGGCGCAGCCCTCCAGTATCGTGTTGATGCTGCCCGCATGCAGTGGTTTGTCGGCGATATGGCCCCACTGATTGACGGTGCGCAGCAGCGGCCCGGAGGCAATGGCGGCCGCCGCCAGCCAGTTTTTCAATGCCGTGGCCGGGCAGCAGATGCCTTCCCCATACGGCACCGCCTTGACGATGCCCTCGCCCGACTGATCCGTTTTCGAGCGCGGCAGGGTGATCACCATGCCTTGCGGCTCCCAGCTGACATCCTCCACGCGCAAGGCCACCAGCTCGCTGCGGCGGAAACCGCCGAAAAATCCCAGCTGCAGCAAGGCGCTGTCGCGCAGCGCTTTTACCGTGCCCTGTTCATGCAGGCGCGCGACGATGAGTTCCAAGTCTTCCAACGGCAGCGCCTTGGCCTTTTTTTTCGGCTTGCCGTGCAGGCGCGCGATGCCGGCCAGGGTCTTGCGCACGGTGGGCGTCGACGCGGCGTCAAAAAAGCCCTGGTAGGCATGCCATTGCGACAGCGCCGTCAAGCGCAAGGCCAGGGTGCGCGCGTTCAAGGTATCCGCGTGGGCCAGCAGATAACGGATCACGGCCGATTCATCGGCCGGCAGCGCCCCGCCCCAGGCTTGAAAGTGGCGGATGGCCGAGCGGTAGGCGCGGCGCGTGTTGTCGGCGGTGGCGGCCGCCAGGAAAGCCTGGTGGCGCGCGGCCAGTTCGGCATCGACCAGGGCGCCATGTACTGGCGCCACGGCCAGCCTGGTGGCGGCGGGCGATTTTTTCAGGGGGTGCTGGGCCATGGAATGCGGGAAAACAGGGATTTGTACTGGGCAAAACGCAGGATACCACGCAAACCGCGCTTCTAACCCACGATAAGCGATCTTATCGCGACTTATTTTTCTGCATTTTTCTGAAAATTTATATCGTAATATTATGGTGTATTACGTATCATGTAATACGTTACTAAATTTCGCTCATAGGTGGTTTTATGGCTCGCGCCGGCATTTTGTACTCCGATGTTATGAAAGCAGCCCAAATCGTGGCCGCCGATGGGCGCAATCCCACGGTCGACAATGTGCGCGAGGCGCTGGGCAGCACGGGCAGCAAGAGCACCATCGCGCCCCTGCTCAAGCGGTGGAAGGAGGAGTTCCAGGGGCCCGGCGCCGTGAAAACGGAGGCAGGACTGCCGGCCGAGCTGATGGAGGCGATGCGCGGCGTGTATCACAAGCAGCAGCGCGACGTGGCGCAGCAACTGGAGCTTGCCATGCAGGAAAGCCGCATCGAGCTCGATGCGGCGCTGGAAAAACTGAAGAAAACCGAGGCGGAACGCCTCAAATTGACGGAAGTGCGCACCGCCCTGACGCAGGAGCTGCGCGCCACCCAGCAGGCCCTGGCCCAGTTGAAGGAGGAACACCATTTTCGCGCCGTCACCCTGGCCAGCCTGCACAGCGACAATGCGGGATTGACGCAGCGCCTGGCCGACCGGGGCGAGGAAATCGCCGCACTGAACCGGCAGCTGGCGCAGGTACGTTCGCAGTTCGACCATTACCAGGAAGCATCGGCAGCCCAGCGCAGCGAGGAACGGCAAACGCAGCAACAGCAGCTGAGCCGGCTGGAGCAGGAGAACGCCCAGCTGCAGCAGCGCTTGCAAGGCCAGCAGGCGACCCTGGTGCAGCAGGACATGCGCCTGGCCCAGCTGCAGGCGGAGCAACAGCGCCTGGAGCAAAGCGCGGCGGCGGACCGCGAGGCCCTGGCCACCGTGCGCCCCGAGCGCGACCAGTTCGAATATCAGTACGGGCAGGCGGCGGCTTCGGCCGACGCCCTGCTGGCCAAGCTGGAAGCGGTCATGCTGGCGCTCAATGAATCAAAAGTGGCGCTGGCCACGCAGGACCGGCAACTGGCCATGCTGGCCGACAAGACCGAAGCGGGCTTGCAGCGCACGCGGCAGTTGGAACAGGAACGCGACACCCTGCTGCGCGAGCACGCCGGCATGGCGGCGCGGCTGGCGCTGCAGGAAGAACGGCAGACACCGAAGAAATAGTCAACAAAGCACTACCAGAACTTCCACCACGGCCGCGCTGCCAGCACCACCTCGGTGCCATGTGGTTCGACACGCGGTCCCGGTCCCGGTTCCGGCAAGGCTGGCGGCCAGCCTTCGGCGCTGATCGCCGTGCCGACCAGCACGTGGGCGTTGTAGCGCTGCGGCGCGGCGGGATAAGGAAGACCGGCCAGGCTGGCCAGCACCGGGCCGATCATCAAGGTGCCGCTGGCGCAGGCCGTATCGAGCTCCAGCAGGGCCGCCAGCATATCCTGCCGCAGCTGCCCTTCCTCGTCCATCATGTCGAGCTCTTCAGTGCGCACCAGCACATGGCTGTAGCTTTCGCGGGCGATGCGCGCCTGCCATTCCAGGTACAAGCCGTGCCGCTCTTCGCCCAGGGCGCGCCGCAGTACGGCCGAGCGCGCTTTCAGCCGGGCCAGGCCCTCGTCGCGCGCGCAAGCCAGGAAGGCGTAGTCGCGCGCAATATCGAGCATGCCCTCCTGGCCCGGTGCCAGGTGCACATCCTGCGGCGCAAACAGGCATAGCCAGAACAGCGGGATGCAGTAGGCCGCCTCGTATTCCGTGCCGGACTCGTCGCCAAAGGCCGGCCAATCCGTTTCCTGCGGCGGTGTGGAGAAATGCGTACAGCACAGATAAACACGGTTCGACATGGAACGGGGTCCTGACACGAAGTGAACAAGCTGGCAGCCGGGGGCATGCCCATTCTGCCATCAACTCCCGCCTTCTTCACGCGAAATTCACCAGACGCCGGCATAGTAGAGAGAATTGACAGAAGCCTGAAGTTACCAGGAAGATCATTCTTGCTTTATGATCTTTGTTGTCACTTTTTATAGCCATTTTTACGGAGCCGTTCATGACCTTGCCCTTGTCCCTGCCCCTGCGTGCGCTGGCCGCCGCCATGCTGCCCTTGACCTGCGCGCTGGCCGGCGCCGCGCCCACGCTCGATGCCGCCGTACGCGAGCGCGCCGAGGCCCTGACGCGCGGCGGCCAGCACGCCGGCATCGTGATCGCCGTGATCGAGGGCAAGGATAGCGCGGTGTACGGTTTTGGCCGTGGCAAGCAGGATGCCTTGCCCGATGTCGATACCGTGTACGAGATCGGTTCCGTCACCAAGACCATGACCGGCTTGCTGCTGGCGCAGGCGGTGGTGGCGGGCAAGGTCACGCTGGCCCAGCCGGTGGCCGAGCTGTTGCCCGGCTATGCCATGCCTGGAACAAAGGACCGCGCCATCACCTTGCGCGACCTGGCCACCCATTACTCGGGCCTGCCGCGCTTGCCCGGCAACCTGGCGCCGGCCGACGTCAATGATCCGTATGCCGACTATGGCGACCCGCAATTGCGCGCCTTCCTGGCCGGCCACGTGATGGCGCGCGCATCGGGCGCCGCGTTTGAATATTCCAACCTGGGCTATGGCCTGCTGGGCACGGCGCTGGCGGCCAAGGCCGGCCAGTCTTATGAAACCCTGCTGCAAACACAGATTGCCGGCCCGCTGGGAATGCGTTCGACCTCGAGCGTGATGTCACCGGCCCTGCGCGCGCGGCTGGCGCCCGGCCACCTGGCCGACGGCAAGCCGGCGCAGCACTGGCAGTTCCAGGCGATCGCCGGCGCCGGCGCGGTGCTGTCGACGCCGCGCGACATGGTGGCCTATGTGCAATCGTTCATGCTCAAGCCGGACGCGGCCCACGTGCTGGCCGTGCAGCCGCAGCGCGATATCAGCGGCGGCAAGCAGATCGGCCTGGCCTGGATACGCGACCAGGCCAAGGGCCAGCCATTTGTATGGCATAACGGCCAGACCGGCGGCTATGCCAGCTTTGCCGGTTTTACGCAGGATGGCCGGCGCGGCGTGGTGGTGTTGAGCAATACCTCGACCACCGTCGATGCGCTGGGCGTGGCCAGCCTGGTGCCGGGCACCCTGCCGCCGCTGGCCGCCGCGCCAACGCAGCGCCAGGAAGTGGCCATCGTGCCGGCAGCGCTGGCGGAGTATGTGGGCAGCTACGCGCTGGCGCCGAATTTCGTGCTGACGGTGCGCCAGGGACCGCAGGGCTTGCTGGTGGGCGCCACCGGCCAGCAGGAAGCGCCCGTGTTTGCCAGCGGCAAGGATGCCTTCTTCTATAAAGTGGTTGACGCGCAACTGGTGTTCCAGCGCGATACCAAGGGCGCCATTACCGGCCTGGTGCTGCACCAGAACGGCCAGGCGATACCGGGCCAGCGCAAGGAGTAAGCGGCAAGCCCTCGGCAATCAGCCGCAGGACGGCAGGACGATATGCCTGTCTTTTTCGATGGCGCGTACTTTCAACGCCTGCGCAAAGTGCGCGCCGCTGAACTGGTTGAAACAGGCGCCCACCAGCATGACCGGTATGCCCCAGGAAAAGGCGCTGAATGCCGGCCAGGCCGACTTCATGAGCAGGCCGGCGACCATGCAGGCAATCAAGGCGATCCAGACGGCGGCGGTCCAGCTGGCCGGCACCCCGGGAAGCATGATTTCTGGCTGGATCTTCATTTTCCGCACGACCTTGTCCCAGTTGACGCTGCCGTCCCTGGGTTGGAATTGCTGCTCGAACGCGGGAGCGGCCATGTCCGCCCAGCGCCGGTGTACGGTGAGCCAGCCGAACACCAGGTTATACAGAAGGATGGCGGCGAAGATGGCCGCCAGGACTATTTTTGACCACACATCCATCGGGCTGAGCCAGAAGACGGGCAGTATCAGGGACAGCAGGAAGAACGCCAGGGTAAAGCCCATCAAACCGTTGAACACCAGCTGAAACAGCAGCCTGGTGCGGGCCTTGGGAAACACCAGGCACTGGCAAACGAAGAGCAGCAGGCCGACCGGCAGCCAGCACCAGAAAAAGTTCCACCCCAGTTCGTCATTGCCATGGGCCATTTTTCGCGTCATGGCGCTGCCACCGGCGGTGCCGAACAGCAAAATAAACAGGGAGACAAACAGATAGTGGAGTGTGACTTTGCTCATCGATACTACCCGCGCGCGGGCCTGGCCATGAACTGCTCCACCCGTTGCACAAATTCGGCCTTGCTGCGCGTGCGAAATTCGCCGAGAAAGACCTCGCTGCCCTTGACCGCCTTGCCCTGCCGGTCGTATTCCACCTTGTAGCACTCCAGCACGAACTCGCCTTCAGGGTCGTCTTCCGGCTCGAAATGCGAATTGAAGCAGTCGCCGCTGTCGCGGTGATGGCCCCACAGCAGCAGCGCGCTGCTGAACCACTGCATGGTGTGCGGACCCGGCTCGACCTCGAACAGGGTGTTGACCGTGATCGTCCAGCCGCCCGGTACGCGCAGCGGCTGCAGGGAGTAGGGGAAATCGCTCATGGTAATTGTCTTGGGCGGCGCGCTTTGTAAAACGCCAGGAAGTCCGGGGCCGGCAGCGCCCTGGCATACAGCCAGCCCTGGCCGAATTCCACTTGGCGCGCCGCCAGGTAGTCGGCTTGCTCCTGGGTTTCGATGCCTTCGGCGACGATCAGCAGCTTGAGGCCGCGCGCCATGGCGATGATATGCGGCGTGACGCTGCTGGTGGCGGCGTCCGTGGCGATGGTATCGACAAAGGCCTTGTCGATTTTCAGGGCGTCCAGCGGCAGGCTTTGCAGGCTGGCCAGGCTCGAGTAGCCGGTGCCGAAGTCGTCGATGGCCACCGCGTGGCCGCGCGCGCGGGCTTTTTCCAGGGTGGCGCGCGCCGCGTTGGCATTGATGAAGCCCCGTTCGGTCGCTTCCAGCCAGATCTGCTGCGCTTCGATGCCGGTACCGGCCAGGGCGCGCTCGAGCACGTCCAGCACCCGGCCCGTTTCGATATCGCTGGCGCACAGATTGATGGCGACATGCAGCGCACGGTCGGCCACCAGCGCGTCGCGCAGGTCGGCGATCACGCAAGCGATGACTTCATCGGTAATCGGCAGTATCAGGCCGCTTTCCTCGGCCACCGGAATGAACAGGTCGGGCCGTATCATGCTGCCGTCCGGCCGCTGCCAGCGTATCAGCGCTTCGGCGCCCACGCAAACGCCCGTGTCCAGCGCAATAATCGGCTGGTAATGGACGAAAAATTCGCGCCGCTCCAGGGCGATCGTCAGTTCGCCCAGCAAGGACAGCCGGCGGCGCGACAGCCAGGCGACCAGGCCGACGATAAACGCCGCCATCAACAGGCCCACCGGCAGCAGCACCGCCAGCTCGCTGCTCAGCCGCGCTTCCAGCGTGCTGCGCGGCGCCGTCATGACGGCAATCAGGCCGCCGCGCGCCACCACCGCGTGCAGGTTGCCGTCCCTGGCCTGGCTGCCGGCCAGCAAGGTAGCGACCACGGCCATGTCCGGCTGGTGCAAGACGCCCAGCACACCGCCGTGCGCCAGCGCCACGGCCATCTGGACGTTCCGCTCGACGATCACGTCGGCAAAGCGCACCGGCGCGACCAGCGCCTTGTGCCGGCCCAGCGCCAGGCCCACCATGCGCTCGCCGCCCGACACGGCCGGCCGCAGGTCGAAATCGACGCCGATGCCATTGTCCAGCACGAAGTCGGCCGGCGTGATTTTGACCGGCGTGGCCTGCATGCCGCTGGCGCTGCACTTGAGCATGCCCTGCTCCACATAGCCGATATCGTCGACGCTGCGGGTGGTAATCGTGGTCTGGCGCAGCGCTTCGATATGCGCGGCCGAACAGGGAGTCACGGCCAGCGGTTCGAAGCGTCGCAAGGCGGCGCCGGCCGAGTCCAGGGTGCGCTGGGCCCGTTCGAGCGAGTAGTTGGCCAGCACGCGCAAACGCGCTTCCTCACCCTGCACGGCGCGCGCCAGCGACAGCTGATAAGCGACGGCCAGCGGCACGGCCACGCCGACCAGGGCCGCCAGCACGCTGGTGATCAAGATGCGTTTCCTGCGCATGCGCCTCCTGCAGAATCAGTTTGAAAGTTGGATGAATGCCATGTATTTCTTGGTGGCATCATATTACAGTCCTGCCCGGCGCACGCCCTACTCGTCAAACAGTTACATTTTTTGCCGCCGGCCGGGCCAATGCAAACACCAGCGCCGCAGCCAGTACCGCCAATATCGCCGCCAGCCTCAGCACGCCGGCAAAACCTTCCATAAAGGCCTGCCGCGCCGCTTCCACTGCCACCTCGCGCACGGCTGGTGGCAACTGGCCGAAAGCCTCAGCCGCATTGCCGGCCACGATGCGCCCCACCATGTCAGGCGAGGCGCGCAGGCCATGCAGCCAGGCCAGGCGCTCGAAGGCGGCGCCCGTGCGCTGGGCCAGCACGGCGCCCAGGCCGCCGACGGCCAGCACGATGCCCGTAAAGCGCGTGGTGGTGCTGATGCCCGAACCCATGCCGCTGCGCTCGCGCGGAATGCCGGCCAGGATGGCTTTCTGCGTCGTGCCATTGAGCAGGCCGGCACCCATGCCCGTCACCACCATGGCCAGCGCTACCCAGCCATAAGACAGGCTGGCGGCCGCCACCGCGCTGGCCGCATTGCCGCCGGCGACGATCAGCAGCCCCGTCACCAGCATGCCGCGGTCATGCAGCCAGCGGCCAAGCAGCGGCGCCAGGCGCGAGGCCACCACCATGGCGACGGCGAACGGCAGCATGGCGCAGCCGGCCAGCACGGCCGAATAGCCGAAGGCGTTCTGCAGGTACAGCGGCAAAAACGTCATCATCACCTGGGCCGACACGGCGTAACCGAGCATGCCCAGCACGGCGCCGACAAACACGCGCCGGCCAAACAGCGACAGGTCGACCATCGGCGCGCGCACCTTCTGCTCGGCCACCACGAAAGCGGCCAGCAGCAGCGCGCCCAGCGCAAAGCGGGCTATCGTGGCGGTGCTGGACCAGCCCGCCACGCCGGCATCGATCAGGCCCCAGATCAGGCAGAACAGGCCTGCCGAAAACAGCAAGGCACCGAGCGGGTCAAACCTGGCGCTGGCGCGATTGCGCGACTCCGTCACGTGTCTTGACACCAGCAGCATCAGGATGGCCACCACCGGCAGGTTCAGGTAGAAAATCCAGCGCCACCCCAGGGCGCTGGTCAGCAGGCCGCCCAGCAGCGGCGCCACCGTCATCGCCACGCCCATGGCCGCGCCCCAGATGGACCAGGCGCGCGCCCGTTCGGCTTCGCCCTGGAAAGTGTGGCTGATCACGGCCAGCGCCGAGGTCAACAGCAAGGCGGCGCCGATGCCCTTGGCGGCGCGCGCCAGGTTCAGCACGAACGGCGTCCAGGCGGCGCCGCACAGCAAGGAGGCCAGCGCGAACAAGGCCAGACCCCACAGCATCACGCGGCGCCGGCCCAGGCGGTCGGCGATGCTGCCGGCCGGCAGCAAACAGGAGGCAAACGCCAGCATGTAGGCACTGACGACCCATTCGACGTCGGCAAAGCTGGCACCCAGGCTACGGGCGATGGCGGGCAGCGAGACGGCCACCACATTGGTGTCGAGCATGATCAGCGCACAGACGGCGGAACAGGTGTACAGGGTGTGGTCGGCAGGTTTCATGGCGCCAGTGTAGACGGGCCATGCTTATTTATTGTTATAAGACGCAAGGCTTATAATTTCCTGATGGTGAATACTGAAAAACAACTGGAGCTGCGTCACTACCGCTGCGTGGTGGCGGTCGCGCGCAGCCTGCACTTTGCCCGCGCGGCGGCGGAGCTCGGCATTTCGCCGCCGGCCCTGAGCAAGCAGATACAGGAAGCGGAAAGCCTGCTGGGCACGCGGCTGTTTCAGCGCAGCAAGCGTGCGGTGGCGATCACCAGCGCCGGGGCGCTGTTCGTGGCCGAGGCGCAGCGCGCCCTGGAGCAGCTGGCGCAGGCGCAGGAGGTGGCGCGGCGCGCGGGACGGGGCGAGCTGGGGCGGCTGGAGATCGGTTATGTGGGCTCGGCCGTCTATTCGGGCGTGCTGCAGAGGGCGTTTGCCCGCTTTCGCGCCTCGCACCCGGGCGTGACCCTGCAGTCGCGCGAAGTGGCGATGGAGCTGCTGCCCGCCATGCTGGAACAAGGCGAACTGGATTTTGCATTCGTGCGCCCGCCGATACGCTACCCGGAGGGCCTGGACAGCGTGGTGCTGCTGCGCGACCGTTTCGTGCTGGCCGTGCCCGAACACAGCGAGCTGGCCGGTGGCACCGGTGTGGTGGCGCCGCAGGCGCTGGCGCAACTGCCCTTGATCGTGCCGGAACAGGAATGGGGCACGCTGGAAACGGCGCGGCGCGGCGGCTTTGCGCCGCTGGTGGCGTCGCGCCCGGGCAGCCTGCTGTCGGTCCTGGCGCAAGTGTCGCTGGGGGCCGGCTGCGCCATCGTGCCGCAGGCGGTGCTGACCGGCATCACCCTGCCTGGCGTGTGCTACCGGGAACTGGCGGGAGCGCCGATCGCATCGGAAATCGCGGTGGCGTTTCGTCGCCACGAGCAAAATAGCGCCGCGCGCGCCTGGATCGCCCAGTTGCGCGCGGCGGCAGTGCCGTGAACACTCAGGGGGCCATTATGGATCCAGTTCGGGCGGCGGTCGGCGCAGCGCCATATGTTCCCATATCGCCACCAGGACCAGCACGCCGGTGGTGATGCAAGCCAGGATCAACGGTGTATACAAACGGCCGAACGCCATCGGGATCAGGGCCATGATGATCAGGATGCCCAGCACATGCGACATTGGCGGACTGCTGCGCTCGCTGCTGACCCATTTGAACAAAGCATTTCCCAGCAGATACAGGATCGGTCCGCCCAGCATGGCGCAAATGCCGGCAAAGCTGGTTTCGTCGGCATGCAGCAGCGACAGTTCGTCGGCCACGGCGCTGACGATGATGCCGCCGATAATCAGCATGTGAATATACGTGTAGGCGCGGCGCGCGATGCGGCCCGGGTCTTTCGAGGCGGCGATATGGGTATGGCCCAGCTCGGCGCCCTTGTCGAAATACAACCACCACATGGCGATGCTGCCCAGCAAGGCCGACATAAAACCGGCCCAGTTGGCGGCGGTCCATGCCAGGCCCGCAAAATTGGCGCCCGTCACCAGCAAGGACTCGCCCAGGGCGATGATGACGAACAGGCCGCAGCGTTCGGACATATGGTTGCCGTCGATATCCCAGTCGCCGGTCGAGGAGCCGCCCAGGCCCGGCACATTGAACAGCAGCCACGGTCCGGCCAGGTCGATCAGCAGCGCCGCGGCCCACCAGTAAATGCGCACGGAGGGGTCGGCGGCGCCGCCGATCAGCCAGAACACGCCGGCAAACGCGGCCCACAGCGCGATGCGCTGGAAATTGCGGCGCCGCGCCAGGTCTTCATGGCGCACGGCCCACAGCGCGAACAGCGGCCGGCCCACCTGCATCGCCACATAGGCGCCGGCAAAACCGAGGCCGCGCGTGCCGAACGCTTCGGGGATCGAGGCCGACATGAGCAGGCCGCCCAGCATCAGCACGAACAGGCTGATGCGTACCGGCATGCGCTCGGGGTCGAGCCAGTTGGTGATCCACGAGGTATAGATCCAGACCCACCAGACCGCCATCAGCAGCAAGGCCGTTTGCAGCCAGCCCATGGCGCTCAGGTGTTCCAGCAGCGCATGCGACAGCTGGGTCACGGCAAACACGAAGACCAGGTCGAAAAACAATTCAATCATGCCGACCTTGCCGCTATCCGCCCTGCCCCGCGTGCGCAGCAGCGATGTTTTCAATTCCATCAGTTTCTTTCTATTATTAAAATTTCACAGGTGTCGGCAAAGGCTGGCCCGCGAAATGCGCCTGCAGGTTGTCGACCACCAGCTGGCCCATCGCGTGGCGGGTTTCCACCGTCAGGCTGCCCACATGGGGCGTCAGCACCACATTCGGCAAGGCGCGCAAGGCGGCCGGCACGCGCGGCTCGTCGGCAAACACGTCCAGGCCGGCCGCGCCCAGGCGGCCGTCGGCCAGCGCGTCCATCATCGCTTCCTCATCGATCAGCGCGCCGCGCGCGATATTGACCAGCGTGCCTTGCGGCCCCAGCGCGGCCAGCACTTCGGCGTTGACGGCGTGGCGGGTGGCCGGCGTGCCGGGCGCGCAAACGATCAGATAATCGCTTTCACGGGCCAGGGCCAGCAGCGAGCCGGCCAGCGGCGCGCTCACGCCAGGTTTGGCGCGCGGCTGGTAGTAGCGCACCTGCACGCCAAACGCGGCCAGGCGCAGCGCGATGGCCTGGCCGATCTGGCCGAAGCCGAAAATGCCGGCCGTCTTGCCGCGCAGGCTGAAGGCCGGCTTGACCGTTTCGCGCCGTTCCCAGGCGCCGTCGCGCACGAAGCGGTCGAGCAGCACGATATGGCGGACGCTGGCCAGCAGCAGGCCCAGCGCCACGTCGGCCACGTCGTCGGTCAGCACGTTCGGCGTGGTGGTGACGGCAATGCCGCGCGCGCGGGCCGCGTCCAGGTCGACGCCATCGAGGCCCACGCCATTGACGGCGATGATTTCCAGCGCAGGCAAGGCCGCCATGTCGGCCGCCTTCAGGCCCAACGCGCCGGTGGTGACGACGGCGCGGATGCGGCTGGCGCGTTCCCGCAGCCAGGCGGCGCGCTGTTCGGGCGCCACCTGCCAGGCATGGTGGCAGGTGTACTGGCGTTCCAGTTGTTCATTGACGGCGGCGGAGGGGCTGGTGGCGAGTATCAGTATGTCGGGGAGCATGGGTGTCCTGGGTTGGGTCGGTGTCATAGCCAGACGCAACTTAGCATATTTGACGCCCACCCGGGGCTGGCCGCCCCTAAAACCCTGCCGTCATCAAGGTCGGGCCAGCCCTATGGACAGGAGACTTTTTTCACCTTGCCGGCGGTATTGAAGGGGTCGGCACCGCCCAGCGGATTGGCCTGCATGGCGTAGCAGGCGCTACCGGTGGCCGTCACCACGCGCGTGGCGGGCCGGCCGTCGGCAGTCAGATAGTCCTCTATCCTGATCGGCGGTCCGCCGCGCCAGGCGCTGGCCACCATTTTCTGGAACTTGCTTTCGCCGGACAGTTCCGGCGCCGCCAGCCACGGCTTGTCTTTCTTCAGTTCGACGCGCAGGGTCTTGTCGATGCCGCCGGCGGCGAGCACGGCGCGGGTGCGCAGATCGACGGCCGGGGCGGCTGGCGCGCTATCGGGAACGATGGCCTCCCTAGCGATGGCCTCCGGCAAGGCAGTGATCGCCTCGCTCGGCGCTGCGGGAACGGTGATGGTGGCTGGCGGTAATGATCTGGCCCTGCGTGGCGGCGCCGTGACCGGCATGGGCACGATCATCGGCAGCGCGCGCGGCATCGGCCTGGGCGGAATCAGGGTCATGAAAGCCACTTCCGTATAGTGCTGGAGCTGCCTGGCCGGCAACAGCAACAAGTACAGGCCCAGGCCGTGCATGGCCAGGATCAGCGCCACGGCGGCGCCTTTCAGGCTGATCTGACGGTTGACAACGGTGGATGGCGGCGGCATGCGGGGTCCTCGAAGCGCCAGGGCGCGGTCCGCCATTCTAGGCATACTTTCCCTGGTGCATTAAGAATTCAACAAGGTACCGCCTGGCGCTACTTTTCCCGGCAAATCCTGCCCTCTTGTGGCGCCGATGTTGCTTATCCATCTGTACTTTTTGATCAAAGGCTGAACAATTTTGATCATCTGTCACACAATGTCACGGACTGTCATATAATGATAATCATTCTCATTAACATTCAGACAACCGTCGCCATGCCTACCTTCCGCCTCGCCCCAACCCCTATCGCCCTGGCCGTATTCCTGCTGGCCAGTACCGTTGTCCAGGCACAAACGTCGAATACCGCCGGCGATGCGCAAACCATGCCCAGCGTGGTCGTCAGCGCGTCGGCCGACGCCTCGGCCGAAGGCCTGTCGCGCGCGTATGCGGGCGGCCAGGTGGCGCGCGGCGGGCGCATGGGCATCCTCGGTTCGGTCGACATGATGGACTCGCCGTTCGGCGCCACCAGCTACACCCAGCAATTCATTGCCGACCAGCAGGCACGCAGCGTGGGCGACTTGCTGCAAAGCGACCCGGCCGTGCGCATGTCGCGTGGTTTCGGCAACTTCCAGGAAGTGTATATGATCCGCGGTTTCGCGCTCGACTCGGACGACGTGGCGTATAACGGCCTGTACGGCGTGCTGCCACGCCAGTATGTCTCGCCGGAATTGCTGGAACGGGTGGAAGTATTCCGCGGCGCCAGTGCTTTCCTGAACGGCGCGGCGCCTGGCGGCAGCGGTGTCGGCGGCGCCATCAATCTGATGCCCAAGCGCGCCGGCAATGCGCCGCTGACGGAAGTGACGGTCGGCGTGGAAACGGGCGGTCATGCGTATGCCGCCATCGACGTGGCGCGCCGCTTCGGCGAGCAGCAGGAACTGGGTGTGCGCGTGAATGCCGCCAAGCGCCAGGGCGAGACCGGCATCAAGCATGAAGACCACGATGTCGGCATGTTCGCCGTCGGCCTGGACTATCGCGGCCGCGGCTTCCGCCTGTCGGCCGACGCCGGCTACCAGAATTTCGACCTGGACGCGCCCCGCCCGTCGGTCGCGACCTCGGGTGTGGCGGTGCTGCCATCGGCGCCCGACGCCTCGCGCAACTTTGCCCAGCCCTGGAGTTTCTCCAAGGAACGCGACGTGTTCGGCACCGCGCGCGCGGAATATGATATCGCCCAGGACGTGGTGGCCTGGGCCGCCTTCGGTGGCCGCTCGACGCGCGAATCGAACAGCCTGGCAAACCCCGCGTTGAGCGCCACCAATGGCAACGCCAGCGCCTACCGCTTCGACAATGCGCGCAAGCAGCAGATCCGCACGGGCGAACTGGGCATCCGCGGCAAGGTGAACACGGGCGCCGTCAGGCACACCCTGGTGGCCAGCTGGTCCGGTCACTGGAATGAAGCGAAGAATGCCTACGCCATCAGCGACTTTGCGGGTTTTCCGACCAATATCTATAACCCGGTCAACGCCGCCATTCCGCCAACGACGTTTTTCGGCGGCGACATGAACGATGCGCGCATCACGCAAAAGACCATTCTCGGCAGCTACGCGCTGGCCGACACCATGGCGTTCCTGAATGAACGCCTGCTGTTGACGGTGGGCGTGCGCCGCCAGCAGATCAAGGATATCGGCTATGACTACGGCACCGCCGTGCAGTCCGGTCCGGCCTATGACAAGAGCGCCACCACGCCGGTCGCCGGCATCGTCTACAAGGCCAACCAGAATGTGTCGCTGTACGCCAACTATATCGAAGCCCTGGTCAAGGGCCCGGTGGCCAGCGGCACCTATGGCGCCAATCTGGCGCCGGTGACCAACCTGGGCGAGGTGTTTTCCCCGTACAAGTCCAAGCAAAAGGAAATCGGCGTCAAGTATGACGGCGGCAAGCTGGGCATGAGCGCGGCCCTGTTTTCCACCAACAAGCCGCAGGGCGCCATCGTCGGCACCCGCGCCACGCTCGATGGCGAGCAGCGCAACCAGGGCGTGGAACTGTCGGTCTTCGGCACGCCGATGACGGGCGTGCGCCTGCTGGGCGGCCTGACCTGGCTCGATACCGACCAGCGCAAGACCGACGTGGCCGCCAACCAGGGCAAGCAAGCCATCGGCGCGCCCGAAACCCAGGTCAGCCTGGGCGGCGAGTGGGACGTGCCGGGCGCGCCGGGCCTGAGCCTGAACGCCCGCACCGTCTACACCTCGACCCAATATGCGGACCTGGCCAACACCAAGCAACTGCCGTCGTGGACCCGGGTCGACCTGGGCGCACGCTACCTGACGCAAGTGGCCGGCCGCGACGTGACCCTGCGCGCCCGCGTGGACAACGTTACGGACCGCAACTACTGGGCGTCGGCGGTGTCCTCGTTCGGCGCCGGCAGCCTGGTGCTCGCTTCGCCGCGCACGGTCGTCGTTTCCGCCACGGTCGCGTTCTGATCGGCAATAATGGACGCATGACACCGCACCCATTATTGCTGCCCTCCTTGCTGTTCCCATTGCTGTTCTCATTGTTCTTATGCCTGCCCGCCGCCTCGCAAAAAACGGCGGCGTGCCCTTGGGCGGCCTGGAAAAGCGGTTTCCAGGGACAGCCCCGCGCGCAGGCGGCGTGCCTGCTGCGGCCCGTCTACAGGTATGCGCGTATCGGCCAGACGGTCGCCCTGCCCGCTTTCCTCGATCGCCATGTCGGCGAAAAAGTGACCGTCGACCGTAACCAGTTGCGCGCCTACCTGGCGCAACGGCAAATCAATGAAAGCGAGCTCGGCGGCGCGCTGGATGCACCGCTGTCGCGCGCTTCAGGCCGCCTGGTTTCCCCCGTGGCACGCTATTTCGTACTCCACGACACCAGCTATCCGAACTTCCTGCTAAACCCGATTCCCGCCGCCATCGATACGCGCGACTGGGATTTCAATGATTTTGCGCTGCGCAACCCGGCCAGGGGCGCGGGGCCGAAAGGCCATGTATATGTGAACCGGCTCGGCGAGTCGGTGACCGTGCACGGCTTCGACATCGCCAATTTCGCCAGCAAGCTGGAAAAGGACAAGCCTTCGCTGACCGGCCTGTTCCTGCACGTGGAGCTGGTGCAGCCGCGCAAGTCCGATCCTGCCGGCGGGCGCGGCAATGACGGTCTGGCCCCCGAGCCCGGCTTTACGCCGGCCCAGTACGAACGGCTGGCCCTGCTGTATATCGCTGCCAGCGTGCGCAAGGGACACTGGCTGATTCCCGCCTTCCATGCCGTGCTCGACACGGGTTATGCGAACGGCCACGACGATCCGCAAAATTTCTCGGTAGCCGCCTGGTCGGAATCGATCACACAATTGATCGATATCATGCAGCAGCCTGGCAGTCCTTCACTGGCCGAATAAGGCGGCGCTTTTGTAGGATACTGGAGGGCCGCGCATCGGACCGCACCACTGCGCGCAGCCTTGCGGAGCCAGCTTGTCACTTGCCCACGATCCTGTTTCCCCTGCCGCGCGTCCACATCCACGTTCGCGCCTGCGCACGCAGCGCATTGCCGACCTGCGCGACACCGTGCTGCAGGAATGGGAACATCGCGTGCGCGCCAGCGTGCGCGGCGCGGCGCAATTGCTGCCGCCGATACTGATCGATACCTTGCCGGCTTTTTTCGACCACCTGGCCGAGGCGCTGTCAGCGGGCAACCCGCGCCAGACCGCCGCCAGCAACAGCAATGTGCCCGCCGTGCATGGCAATGAACGGGCGCGCATGACCAGCTACGGCCCGGAACAGGTGATCCAGGAATACCAGATCTTCCGCGACTGCTTTGCCGAGGCGGCGCTGGCGGCCGGCCTGCCCTTGCGGCGCGGCGACTGGGCCATCCTGCACGCCTCGATCGACATCGCCATCCGCGACGCGATACGCGAATTCACGGCCATGCACGAAAGTTTCCAGCGCCGCATCGCCGCCGGCCTGTCGCATGACATGCGCAATCCGCTGTCGGTGATACTGATCAGCGCGCAATTGCTGCAACGCCAGGCCGGGCTGGAGCCGGACAAGGTGGCGGAGCTGACGCAGCGCATCGTCGACCATGGCAAGCGGCTCGACACCATGATCGAGGAATTGCTCGACACGCTCAGCTATCACCGGGGCCAGCAGTTGCCGCTAGCGCTGTCGCAATTCGACCTGCTGCCGCTGGCGCAGTCGGTCTGCGCCCAGGTCAATCTGCAGCAGCCGGGCAAATGCCAGGTGGCCGGCGCCGGCATCACGGGCTGGTGGTGTGAAAATTCGCTGCGCCGCGCGCTGGAAAACCTGCTCGGCAATGCCGTCAAGTACGGCGATGACGGCGTCATCGAGTTGCGGCTGGAACAGGCGCACGGGCGCGTGATCGTGACCGTGCACAACAGCGGACCGGCCATCGCCGAAGAGCAGATGACGCGCATCTTCGATTATCTGCGGCGCGACAACCATGCGCCCGCACCGGGCTGGGGCATCGGCCTGCCCTATGTCCAGAATGTGGCAGAAAGCCATGGCGGCAGCATCGCCGTCGACAGCGCTCCCGCCAGCGGCACTTCCTTCATCCTCGACCTGCCCGTCGACTGCCGTCCCTACGTCCACCCAGCCGCCTGATTTCCGGCCTGCGGCAGCCCCAATACCGCCCGTCTTGCCATTCCCGGCGCACCAATGCGGTGCAGCGCACACAATGGTGCATTAATTATGGTCTTTTCTGTCATATTCTCTCTGGCACGCTTCGTGCTGAGGTAATGTTACAACCAGGCTCTAGGGGAAATCATAATATGGCGAATTTTTTCAATGAAATGACGGCGGATGGCTTGGGCACCGAAAGCAAGGTGCGTGAACATTATCGTGAATTCCATCAATGGCTGGAGCAGCAATCGCCGGAGACCATCGCCCGCAAGCGGGCCGAGGCCGACCTGACGTTTCGCCGCGTGGGCATCACGTTCGCCGTGTATGGCGACGATGCCGGCACGGAACGCCTGATTCCGTTCGACACGATTCCCCGGATTATTCCCGCCGACGAATGGGCGCAGATGCAAACCGGCCTGGTGCAGCGGGTCAAGGCCCTGAACATGTTCATCCATGATATCTATCATGAACAGAACATCATCAAGGCCGGCATCGTCCCCGCCGAGCAGATCTACAAGAACGCGCAATATCGCCCGGAAATGCAGGGCATCTCGGTCGCATCCGATATCTATGCGCATATCGCCGGCGTCGATATCGTGCGCGCCGGCCAGGGCGAATTCTATGTGCTGGAAGACAATCTGCGCGTGCCGTCCGGCGTGTCCTACATGCTGGAAGACCGCAAGATGATGATGCGGCTGTTCCCGGAACTGTTCGCGCGCAACCGCATCGCCCCGGTCGACCATTATCCCGACATGCTGCTCGACAACCTGCGTTCGGTGGCGCCGATGGGCGTCGACGACCCGACCGTGGTGGTGATGACGCCGGGCATGTACAACTCGGCCTATTTCGAACATGCCTTCCTGGCCCAGCAGATGGGCGTGGAACTGGTCGAAGGCAAGGATCTGTTCGTCAACGACAATTCCGTCTACATGCGCACCACGCGCGGGCCGAAACGGGTGGACGTGATCTACCGCCGCGTCGACGACGATTTCCTCGATCCGCTGGCATTCCGCTCGGACTCCTCGCTGGGCGTGCCCGGCCTGCTGTCGGTATACCGCGCCGGCAGGGTTACCCTGGCCAATGCGATCGGTACCGGCGTGGCCGACGACAAGTCGATCTACCCGTTCGTGCCCGACATGATCAAGTTCTACCTGTCGGAAGAACCGATCCTGAACAATG
This sequence comes from Janthinobacterium sp. J1-1, assembly GCF_030944405.1. NCBI lineage: Bacteria > Pseudomonadati > Pseudomonadota > Betaproteobacteria > Burkholderiales > Oxalobacteraceae > Janthinobacterium > Janthinobacterium sp. J1-1. The sequence continues at coordinate 4,483,213 of NZ_CP132339.1, read as the reverse complement.
TGCCGACCTACCAGTGCCGCAAATCGGCCGACCTCAGCTACGTGCTGGCCAACCTGCCCAAGCTGGTGGTCAAGGAAGTGCATGGCGCCGGCGGCTACGGCATGCTGGTGGGGCCGGCTTCCACCACCGCGCAGATCGAGGATTTCCGCCAGCGCTTGCTGGCCAACCCCAGCGGCTATATCGCCCAGCCCACGCTGGCCCTGTCGGCCTGCCCCACCTATGTGGAATCGGGCATCGCGCCGCGCCATATCGATTTGCGCCCCTTCGTGTTGTCGGGCAAGACCATCTCGATGGTGCCGGGCGGGCTGACCCGCGTGGCGCTGGGCGAAGGCTCGCTGGTGGTCAATTCCTCGCAAGGGGGCGGCACCAAGGATACCTGGGTATTGGAAAAATCTTTCGCTGGAGACAAATAATGCTGAGCCGCACCGCCGATCACCTGTTCTGGATGGCCCGCTACACCGAACGCGCCGAAAACACGGCCCGCATGCTCGACGTCAACATGCAGACCTCGATGCTGCCGCAATCGCAGGAAGACGCCGAGCAAGGCTGGCGCGCCACCCTGGGCATTTCCGAGCTGCAAAGCGCCTACGATGCCAAGTACGGCCGCTTCCATACGCGCGACGTGCTCGACTTCATGGTGCGCGACCCGAACAACCCCTCGTCCATCCTCGCCTGCCTGACGGGCGCCCGCGAAAACGCGCGCGCCGTGCGCGGTACGTTGACCACCGAAGTGTGGGAAACCCAGAACGCCACCTGGCTCGACCTGCAGAAACGCCTGAAAAGCAATCTGCTGGAAACCGACCCGAGCGCCTTTTTCGAATGGGTCAAATACCGCTCGCATCTGTCGCGCGGCGTGACCCTGGGCACCATGCTGAAAGATGAAGCGATTCATTTCATTCGCCTGGGCACTTTCCTGGAACGGGCCGACAATACGGCGCGCATCCTGGACGTGAAGTTCCATGGCGCCAAGGATGCCTCGAAAGACATCGCCCAGCGCGACTTTTACTATTGGGCGGCGCTGCTGCGCTCGGTATCGGGCTTCGAGATCTACCGCAAGGTCTACCGCGACGTGATCACGCCCGAACGCGTGGCCGAGCTGCTGATCCTGCGTGGCGACATGCCCCGTTCGCTGCTGGCCTGCATGGATGACGTGGTCGACAATCTGCACCATATCCGCAACGATGTGTCGGCCGATACCGAGCGTTTCGCGGGACGGCTGCATGCCGAACTGAAATTCGGCCATATCGACGACATCCTGAAAGCGGGCCTGCACCATACCCTGACCGAGTTCCTGGAAAATATTTATGAACTGGGCAACCGCGTCAGCCGTGACTTCCTCGTTCCCCTGGCGGCCTGATGATACTCACCATACGCCACGAAACCAAGTATCACTACAGCACACCGCTGGCGTACACCATCCAGCAGCTGCACCTGACGCCGCGCATCGAACCGCAGCAGCGCGCGCTGTCCTGGCAGATCAACACGCCAGGCCAGTGCCACGCCTATACGGATGCCTACGGCAACCTGTCGCAGATGCTGACCATTAACGGCAAGCACCAGGCGCTGTCGCTGGTGGTGCAGGGCGCGGTGGAAACCATTTACCCCTACCAGGGCCGGCTGAACCTGGTCGACACGCTCTCGCCGCTATTGTTTACCATGCCGACGCGGCTGACCGAATCGGACCCCACGATCGTCGCGCTGGCCGCCGCCAGCCTGCCGGACCGCGGCACGCCGGCCGCCACCCGCCATTTGCTGCGGCTGGCCGAAAACATCGCCGCCAAGGTCGCCTATGAAAGCGGCGCCACCGAGGTGACCACCACCGCCATCGCCGCCCTGGCGCTGGGGCGCGGCGTGTGCCAGGACCATGCCCATTTGTACCTGGCCTGCTGCCATGCCTGGGACATCCCGGCGCGCTATGTGTCCGGCTATATCGATCCGGGCACCACCGGCCACGCGGCCAGCCATGCCTGGGTCGACGCCTGGGTGGTCGACAGCGATTTCGCGGGCTGGGTCAGCATCGACGTCACGCATGCGCGATTGATGACGGATGCGTATTGCCGGCTGGCGATCGGCCGCGATTACGATTCGGCCGCGCCCGTGCGCGGCGTGCGCCGGGGCGGCGGCAAGGAAACCATGAGCGTCGACGTGCAGATCGTGCCGGCCTGATCGCCTGAAAAAACCGGCAGAACGAGGCTGGGCCTGGCCCGGCTTGCTGGTCCGGGGCCAGCCTGATGTAGAATGACCACCTTTTTTGACTGTTAACGTTGACGATGACTTATTGCATAGGCATGCGCCTCAATCAGGGCCTGGTCTTCCTGTCCGACTCCCGCACCAACGCCGGCGTGGACCAGGTCGGCACCTTCCGCAAGATGAGCGTGTTTGAACATCCGGGCGACCGCATGCTGGTGATGATGACCGCCGGTAACCTGTCGATCTCGCAGGCGATCCGCCAGATCGTTGCCGAACATGTCGACAGCGACGGGCGCAGCATCTGGAACGTGACCAGCATGTATGACGCGGCGCGCATCGTCGGCGACGCCGTGCGCACCGTGCACCAGCGCGAAGCGAAGGCGCTGGCCGCCTGCGGCATCGACTTCAATGTCAGCATCATCCTCGGCGGCCAGATAGGCGCCGAGCGCTGCCGCCTGTTCCAGGTCTATTCGGCCGGCAACTTCATCGAATCGCACGATGAAAACACCTATTTCCAGATCGGCGAAGCCAAGTATGGCAAGCCCATCATCGACCGCGTGATCAACCCGGCCACCGGCCTGGACGAAGCGGCCAAGTGCGCGCTGATTTCCATGGATTCGACGCTGCGCTCGAATATTTCGGTCGGCCTGCCGCTGGACCTGCTGGTGTATGAAACCGAACGCCTGGCCGTCACGCGCTTTGTCACCATCGATGAAAAAAACCAGTATTTCCGCATGATCCGCGACACCTGGGGCGAGCAATTGAAGCATGTGTTCGAAGGTATCGCCGATCCGGTGTGGAACGCGGCGCCGGACACCACCAGCAATGTGTTGTCGTCGACCAATATGCGCAGCAAGCCGGTGCGCGTGGCGATTCCCGAGCATGCGGGCCGCGGCGGCCTCGGCGTCACCCCGCTGCAATCGCTGGCCCAGCAGTTCGGCAGCGGCGAGCAGCATTGAGTCCGTGCGCGCCACTGGCGCGCAGCGTGCTTTTATGGCAAGATGAATTGATGTTCCGTTCATATTGCACAGAGAGGCAGGTGGCGCATGGACTTGATCACTTCCGCGGTGGCGGCCGCCATCGCCCACGGCGCGCACCATGCGTCGCCTGACTCCATCACCGAGCCCTACCGGCGCCTGAAAGCGGCCATCGGCCAGCTGGCCGGCGCGGCCGATGTGCTGGCCGCCATCGCCAGCCTGGAAGCGGCGCCCGATACGCCCGAACTGCGCCTGGCGCTGTCGAAAGCCGTGGCCAGGGCCAAGGCGCCCGACGACATGGCCGTCCTGTTTGCGGCGCAGGCGCTGCTGGAGCAATTGCCCCGGCCGGAGGCCGTGCCAGCAGTGGCTGGCGTGGAAAAAAGCGCGCTGGTGTCAAACCATGCGGTGGTCAAGGTGGGCTTTGCCACCGACCGCCAGCGCGACCTGGGCAAGCCGGCCGCGCAGCGTTTCGGCAACGAGCGCAGTCACAACGCCGGTCTCAGCTACGGCCACTGCGAGATCAGCATCCCGCGCGACCACCGCATGGGCGAGCTGGAGTCCCCTTCCCTGTGGCGGCTGGAATTTCGCCTGGACCCGGCCAAACACGTGATGCTGCTCGACGCCGAGGTGGAGGACCAGGCCCGTTTCTTTGCCGGCATCGCCGCGCAGGTCAAGGCGTCCGCCGCCGGCAGCGCCTTTATCTTTATCCATGGCTATAACGTCAGCTTCGAGGATGCGGCGCGGCGCACGGGGCAGATGGCATACGACCTCGGCTTCGATGGCGCGCCCGTGTTCTACAGCTGGCCGTCGCAGGGCGACGTGGCGCGCTATACGGTCGATGAAAACAATATCGAATGGAGCACGCCCCACCTGCAGGCATTTCTCGCCGACTTCCTGCAAAAGACCGATGCCGCCAAGGTCTACCTGATCGGCCACAGCATGGGCAACCGTGGCCTGGCGCGCGCCGTGGCCGGCCTGATCGAAAGCCAGCCGGCACTGGCCAGGCGCATCGCCGAAATCATCCTGACGGCGCCCGATATCGACGCCGATGTATTCCAGCAAGAGATCGCGCCCCGGCTGACGGCCGCACACCATCCGGTGACCCTGTACGCCTCGTCGGAAGACCTGGCGCTGGCCGCGTCCAGGCTGGTGCACGGCCATCGGCGCGCCGGCGACAGCGGCGACGGCATGCTGCTGGCCGGCGTGGAAACCATCGACGCCACCGGCGTGGACACGGGTTTCCTCAAACACAGCTATTTTGCCGAGCGGCGCTCGGCCCTGTCCGACATGTTTTATCTGATCCATAACAATGCGCGCGCCGACCAGCGCTTTCTCGATCCGGTCGACACGCCCAAGGGGCGCTACTGGACGTTCAAGCCCTGACAGGCAGGTGGGCAGGCATGTTAAGATGCGGTAAAACGGCATGGCAAAGACACGGCGACCGCGCCGCGATGATGACCATGCGCATGCAGGCAAACATTATGTTGACTTCTTCTACCGAACAAGCTGAATCGCTGATCCGCAACACCAATGCCCGCGTCACCAAGACGCGCGTGAAGGTGCTGGACTTTTTGATGGCGCAAAGCCAGTCGATGACCCACCATGAAATCCAGCAGGCGCTGGCGCAGGACAGCGATATCGATTCCGTCACCTTGTACCGGGTGCTGGAATGGCTGACCGAAAACGAGCTGGTGCACCGCATCGCCGGCGGCGACCAGGTGTGGCGCTTCAGCGCCGGCGGCGGCCATCAGGCGCACGAGCACGCCCATTTCCAGTGCAACAAATGCGCCACCGTCACCTGCTTCAATGAAGTCAAGCTGCCGCCACCCGTGTCCCTGCCCGAAGGATTCAGCGGCGGCGACGTCGATTACCTGATCAAGGGGCTGTGTCCGCGCTGTAAGTAGGCTGCATCTCCGGCGCCTGCTCGCCCGCCACGCAGCGGTCCAGGCCCCGTATCAGGGTGTCCTGCGGCAAGCCCCGGCCGATAAACACCATCTTGCTGGCCCGCGTTTCGCCGTCGCGCCACGGCGCGCCCAGTTCCGAGCCCATCAGCATGTGCACGCCCTGGAACACGGCGCGGCACGGCGACTCGGCAATGTATAAAATCCCCTTGTAGCGCATCAGCTGGGTGCCGAACAGCTGCACGATGGCGTCCAGAAAATTCTCCACCTTTATCAAGTCCAGCGGCCGGGCCTGGTGGTAGACAAACGACTGCACGCCGTCGCCATGGCGGTGTCCCAGTTCGCCCAGGAAATCCGGTTCCAGCTCGACGATGGCGTTCAGGTTGAAGCCGCGGATATTCAGGATATCGCGCAGCGGCACATTGCCAAAACTCACTTTCTGCATGCTGGCGCGGCAATTGATGGCCAGCAGGCGCTGGCGCAGCTTGGCCAGCTCGTCCTTGCTGACCAGGTCGGTTTTCGACAGCAGGATGCGGTCGGCAAAACCGACCTGCTCCTGCGCTTCGCGGTGTTCCGTCAATTGCTGCTGCGCGTGGCGCGCGTCGATTACCGTCAGGATCGCATCGAGCATGTAAAAGGCGCTGACGGACGGCTCGGCAAAAAAGGTCTGCGCCACCGGCCCCGGCGCGGCCAGGCCCGTCGTTTCGATAATCACATGGTCGAAAGCCAGCGTGCCGGCCGAGCGTTTCTGCCGCAGCTCGCCCAGGATGCGGATCAGGTCGCCGCGCACGCTGCAGCAGATGCAGCCATTGTTCATCTCGACGATCTGCTCCTCGCTGTCCTGCACCAGCAGCGCATTGTCGATGCCATCAAGCGCGAACTCGTTTTCGATCACCGCGATGCGCAGACCATGCTTGCCCTGCAGAATACGCTTGAGCAAGGTGGTCTTGCCGCTGCCGAGAAAACCCGTGATGATGGTGACCGGGATCAGCTCAGGCATGAACTCCTCGTCCATCATGCGGGCTCCTCGATGTCTTCCATGCGCTGCCACTGCGGAAACGGATCGGGCAGCTTGCGCCAGGCGGCCATGCCCTTGCGCGTCTCCGTATAGTTGAGCTGGCAGCGCTTCAGGCCGGCTTCAATCGCGGATTTATCCATGTCCTGGCCGATAAACACGATTTCCTGGTAGCGGTCGCCATGGGGCTCGCTCCAGCCTTCCCTCAGTTCCGCCAGCGATTCGGCATCCGTCGGCCACCGTTCCTGCGGCACGGCGGCCCACCACAGGCCCACCGGTTCGATATTCATCAGCTTGCCCGCGCCGGACAGGCTGGCCACCCATTCCGGGCGGCTGGCCAGCCAGAAATAGCCCTTGCTGCGCACCACCCCGGCGATCGGCTGCGAAATATAGTCGTACAGGCGCTGCGCATGAAACGGTTCCCTGGCGCGGTAGACAAAACTGCTGATGCCATATTCTTCCGTCTCCGGCACGTGCACGCCGGCCAGCTCCTGCGCCCAGCCCGGCATATTGGCCGCCTGCTGCAGGTCGAACAGGCCTGTCCCCATGATGGCGGCCAGCGGCACCACCGACTGGTTGGTCTCGATCACGCGCGCACCGGGGTTGAGCGCCCTGATCAGGGCCAGCACCCGCACGCGCTCGGCGGCGTCCACCATATCGACCTTGTTGAGCACGATCACATTGGCAAACTCGATCTGCTCCGTCAGCAGGTTCGCCAGCTGGCGGTCGTCGCCCTCGCCCGCCGTCTCGCCGCGCTGCTCCAGGGTGTCTTCACTGCCGAAGTCCGCCAGGATATTGGCGCAGTCGACCACCGTGACCATGCAGTCGATCTGCGCCACCTGGTTCAGGCTGACGCCGTCTTCGTCCTCGAAGTCAAAGGTGGCGGCCACCGGCATCGGTTCGCCCACGCCGGTCGATTCGATCAGCAGGTAATCGAAGCGGTCTTCCTCGGCCAGGCGCCGCACTTCCAGCAGCAGATCGTCGCGTAGGGTGCAGCAGATGCAGCCATTCGACATCTCGACCAGCTTTTCCTCGGTGCGCGACAGGGCCGCGCCGGCCGCCTGCGTGCCCTCGCGGATCAAGGAGGCGTCGATATTGACGTCGCTCATGTCGTTGACGATTACGGCCACGCGCTTGCCCTCGCGGTTGCGCAGTATGTGGTTGAGCAAGGTGGTCTTGCCGGCGCCGAGGAAGCCGGACAGTACGGTAACGGGGAGTTTTCTCATGATGATTCCTTGATGCAGTTAAGTTGCGTTTGCAAATTATAGTGCAACTTCCTTGCATTAACAGCTTTTTCTTGTCTCCACTCGTGCTGTCATTCGGCCGTCATATGACAGCGCTACAGTCGCGTCCTTTGAATCTTTCCGAGAATGGCAATGAAAACAAACTGGATCATGATGGCGGCGCTGGCGGGTGTGGGCCTGGTGGGCTGCAATGGCAGCTTGAACAAGCCGGCCAATATTCCTGAAGGCACGACGGTCACCGTGGCGCTGCTGGAGACCACCGATATCCATTCGAACGTGCTCAGCTACAACTACTATGCGCTGGCCGAAGACACCAGCCTGGGCCTGGAACGCACCTCGACCCTGATCCAGGCGGCGCGTGCGGAAAATCCCAACAACGTGCTGCTCGACGATGGCGACGTAATCCAGGGTACCCTGCTGGCCGACCTGCAGGCGGTCGCCGCGCCCGTGCCCTGCACGGCGACCCTGGCCGTGCACAAGGCCATGAACGCGCTCAAGTATGACGCGGGCGGCATGGGCAACCATGAATTCAACTACGGCCTGGGCTATCTGAGCCAGATCACGAATACCGATTTCGGCATTCCCGGCGTCAGCAAGCCCAGCGGCAATTGCGGCGCGCCCACCTTCCCTTCCGTGCTGAGCAATGTGGTCGGCGTGGCCAGCGGCAAGCCGATCTTCAACCCTTACGTGTTGCTGCCGCGCGATTTTGCCGCCGTGGCGCCCGATGGCAGCAAGCTCAACGTCAAGATCAATATCGGCGTGATGAGCTTTGTGCCGCCGCAAATCCTCGAATGGGATCAAAAAGTACTGGCCGGCAAGGTCAGCGTGACCGGCGTGCAGGAAGCGGCGAAACAATATGTGCCCGAGCTGCGCAGCAAGGGTGCCGACCTGGTGGTGGCCCTGTCGCACGGTGGCCTGGACACCAGCGCCTACAGCCCGAAGATGGAAAACGGCAGTTATCATTTGACCAGCACCGGCATCGACGCGCTGATGATCGGCCATTCGCACCTGATCTTCCCGAAAGGCAAGGAAGCGGGCGCTGCCGCGCTGGACGCCTCGTTTGCCGCCTTCCCGGCCAGCGCCAGGATCGATGGCGACAAGGGCTTGGTCAACGGCGTGCCGACCGTCATGGCGCAAAGCTGGGGCCGCCGCCTGGGCATCATCAAGCTGACCATGGTCTACCAGGGCGGCAAGTGGGTGGTGCAGCCGGACAAGACGACCGTCGAGTCGCGCGGCTTCAAGCTGGCCGACGGCACGAACGTCAAGGCCGACCCGGCGATCGCGCCGCTGGTGGCCACCGAGCATGACGCCACCATCGCCTACGCGAAAAAGCCGCTGGGCGTCAGCACCGATTTCGAGATGTCGGCGTATTTCGCGCTGGTGGGTGATGTCAGCGCGATCCAGCTGGTCAACCAGGCCCAGCTCGATTACGTGAAAAACTTCATTGCCACCAGCACCGATGCGACTTTGGCCAGCTACAAGAATATCCCGGTGATTTCCTGCAGCGCGCCCTTCAAGGCGGGCCGCAACGGGCCATCGGATTTCACGGATGTGGCTGCCGGCGCGACGCCGGCCGCGCCGGTCGGCTTGCAAGTACGCAATCCGGGCGACTTGTATTTGTATAGCAATAACAATCTGCAAGCCGTGAAGATCAAGGGGTCGGACCTGAAAGCGTGGCTGGAAACCTCGGCCAAACAGTTTGCCCAGATCAACCCGGCCTTGAGCACCGAGCAGGACCTGGTGCCGACCTATGGCACGATCTACAACTATGACGTGTTCTATGCGGAAAACAATGCGCTCACGTACCAGATCGACGTGACCAAGCCGGCGGGCAGCCGCATCGTCAACCTGCGCCACAAGGGCGCGGTGGTGGCCGACAGCGATGACTTTATCGTCGCCACCAATGACTACCGCGCTGGCGGCGGCGGCGCCGTGCCAGGCATCGACGGCAGCAAGACCATCATCAAGTCGCCGGACGCCAACCAGGCCGTGGTCAGCAACTACCTGCTGGCCCTGGCCGGCAAGGGCGCCGGCAAGGTGACCCTGGCGGACAACGGCAGCGCGCGCAGCTGGAGTTTCGTCAAGACGGCCACCGCCGGCCCGGTGATCCTGCGCTCGGCGCCCGGCCACCTGGCGCTGGCAAAAAGCAGCGGCATCGCCAATGTCGTGTCCGAAGGCGCGCTGGACGCCAGCGGCTTTGCCAAATATGCGATCGACCTGAGCAAATAAGGAGCAGATGATGAAAACCGCCCTCGCTTTCCCTGCCGTCGCCTTGGCAACTGTCTTGGCAACCGCCCTGGTGGCCTGCCAGGCGCCGCCACCGCCGACCACGGCGGAAATCGAGGCGGCCGCCATGCATGCGCGCCAGGCCGGCGACCGGCAGGCCGAGCGCCGCGTGCGGGCCTGGGCCGGCAAGGGCATGCCGGTGGCCGAGCGCGAGCTGGCCCTGGTCTACCAGCCGCGCCCGGAGCGACGCGCCGACGCCCTGCGCCTGTTCGAACAGGCGGCGCGCGCCGGCGATACGGAAGCGGCCTTCGAGATGGGCCAGATGCTGCGCCCGGGCGCGCCTGGCCAGGCCAGGTCCTGGTACCGCATGGCGGCCAAGCGGCAGCACGCCAGGGCGGCGCTGATGCTGGGCCTGCTTGCCGCGAATGGCGAAGGGGTGGCCAAGAACCCGGTCGAGGCGGCGCGCTGGCTGGCCGTCGCCAGCGAACTGGGCAATCCTCACGCCATGTTTTTGCTGTACAACGCGTATCGCGAAGGCCGTGGCGTCGAGCAAGACGCCGACAAGGGCCTGGCGCTGCTGGAGGAGGCCGCGCACCATGACTATCCGCCTGCCATCCAGGAGCTGGCCATGACGGTGCAGGCCGACGACGCGCTGCGCGCCGGCCATCTGCTCAAGGAGGCCACCGAGCACCGGCATAACAACTGGAACCGGTTCTGAGCGCCTGATCTTCACCTGATCTTTAGAGAGTGGCGGATTCTGGCGCTCTGCCGGTATGATCTGGGTACTTATAATAAAGAAAGAGTCCAATGAAAAAGCTCACCACCGCCTTCGGCGCGCCTGTCGTCGACAACCAGAATATCCAGACCGCCGGCCCGCGCGGCCCCGCCCTGCTGCAAGATGTCTGGTTCCTGGAAAAACTGGCCCATTTCGACCGCGAAGTGATCCCCGAGCGCCGCATGCACGCCAAGGGTTCCGGCGCCTACGGCACGTTTACCGTCACGCACGACATCACGCGCTACACGCGCGCCAAAATCTTCGGCCAGGTCGGCAAGCAAACGCCGCTGTTCGCGCGTTTCTCGACCGTGGCCGGCGAACGGGGTGCGGCCGATGCGGAACGCGATATCCGCGGTTTCGCCCTCAAGTTCTATACGGAAGAAGGCAACTGGGACCTGGTGGGCAATAACACGCCCGTGTTTTTCATGCGCGACCCGCTCAAGTTTCCCGACCTGAACCACGCCATCAAGCGCGATCCGCGTACCGGCTTGCGCAACGCCAACAGCAACTGGGATTTCTGGAGCTCGCTGCCCGAAGCGCTGCACCAGATCACCGTGGTGATGAGCGACCGCGGCCTGCCGCGCAGCTTCCGCCACATGCACGGTTTCGGCAGCCATACCTTCAGCTTCCTGAATGCGCAAAACGAGCGCTTCTGGGTCAAGTTCACCTTCAAGACCCAGCAAGGCATCGCCAACCTGACCGACGCCGAAGCCGAGGCGCTGGTCGGCAAGGACCGCGAAAGCTCGCACCGCGACCTGTACGAGAGCATCGAAAACAAGGACTTCCCGCGCTGGACCCTGTTCGTGCAGATCATGCCCGAGCACGAAGCGGGCAGCTACCATATCAACCCGTTCGACCTGTCGAAGGTGTGGCCGCATGGCGACTATCCCTTGATCGAAGTGGGCGTGCTGGAACTGAACCGCAATGCCGACAATCACTTCGCCGAAGTCGAACAGGCCGCCTTCAACCCGGCCAACGTGGTGCCGGGCATCAGCTTTTCGCCGGACAAGATGCTGCAAGGCCGTCTGTTCTCGTATGGCGATGCGCAGCGCTACCGCCTGGGCGTGAACCACAGCATGATCCCGGTCAACGCGCCGAAATGCCCGTTCAACAGCTACCACCGCGACGGCCAGATGCGGGTTGACGGCAACCACGGCGGTACTTTGGCCTACGAGCCGAACAGCGCCCAGGAATGGGCCGAACAGCCGGACTTCCGCGAGCCGCCGCTGTCGATCGAAGGCGCGGCCGATCACTGGAACCACCGCGTCGACGAAGATTATTATTCGCAGCCACGGGCACTGTTCCGCTTGATGACGCCGGAACAACAGCAAGCGCTGTTCGACAATACGGCGCGCGCCATCTCGGGCGCGTCAACGCAAGTCAAGGAGCGGCATATCGGCAACTGCACCCTGTGCGACCCGCAATATGGCGCCGGCGTGGCCGAAGCGATTGCCCGCCTGAGCAAATAAACCCGGCCGCCACTTCCCTGCCCCGGCCACGCCGGCGGCAGGGCATCGTATATACACGATAGTTCCGCTTTTTCAATTGAGCGACATCAGGCATCCCCGCAGGCCCAGCGTCCTATACTGCTTTCATCGACCGCATGCAGGGCGCATGGAAGGGGAACATGACAAGCTCACGGATGACACTGGCGACCGGCGTGGCGGACCAGGACGGCGGCAACGAAGTCCTGCGCGCGCAATTCCTGCGCGGCATGGCCGGCTTCAACGAGGCCCACCGCGCCGTGGGCTGGAGCGGGCGCTTCGACGATTTCCTGGCCCAGGTGCTGCCCGGACGCGCCGCCCTGCTGGGCCGCAGTGCCCATGAATATGTGTGGGACATGCTGCGCGCCAGCGGCCATGACGACGCCGGCGGCCAGTTTCACTGCAGTCTGTTCGACGATGAGCTGTTTGGCATCGATGTCGCCATCGGCCGGGTGGCCGCCTATTTCAAGGCAGCCGCGGCCGGCTCGGAAGTGGGCCGGCGCATGCTGCTGTTGCTGGGCCCGCCTTCGGGCGGCAAGTCCACCCTGGTGATCCTGCTCAAGCGGGGCCTGGAAGCGTACAGCCACAGCGACGACGGCGCGCTGTATGGCATCGCCGGCTGCCCGGTGCATGAATCGCCGCTGCACCTGGTGCCAGATGGCATGCGCAGCGACTTTCGCGACAGCTATGGCGTCGCGCTGCACGGCGAGCTGTGTCCGCACTGCCGCGCGCGCCTGGACGAGCAGTACCAGGGCGACTTTTTGCAGATGCCGGTCGAGCGCATCGTGCTGTCCGAGGCGGGCCGCTGCGGCATCGGCACTTATGCGCCGCACGACCCGACCACCGCCGACCTGGCCGACCTGGTCGGTTCGGTCGACCTGTCCAAGGTGGCGCAGTATGGCGACGAGGGCGATCCGCGCGCCTGGTCCTGGTCGGGCGCCGTGTATGCGGCCAGCCGCGGCATGCTGGAAATGATCGAAATCCTCAAGGTCAAGCGCGAATTCCTGTATCTGCTGCTGACGCTGACGCAAGAAAAAAACGTCAAGGTCTCGCGTTTTCCGCTGATCTACCTCGATGAAACCATCATCGCCCATACCAACCTGGCCGAATTCCGCAAATTCGTGCAGGAAAGCGAGAACGAGGCCCTGCTTGACCGCATGGTCATCGTGCAAGTGCCGTACACCCTCGATTACCGCGAGGAAGCGCGCATCTACCGCAAGCTGATCCTGTCGGCGCCCGCCTTTCGCGCCGTGCACCTGGACCCGCATGCGCTGCATGCGGCGGCCGTGTTCGCCATCCTGAGCCGCCTGCAGGACGGTGACGAAAAAGAGGCCGAACTGGTGCAGCGTCTGCGCATCCATGCCGGCGAAGACGTGGAAGACCTGAACCAGGCCGAGGTGCGACGTTTGCGCGAGCGCGAACGGGACAAATCCGGCCAGGACGAGGCGCTGTCGGGCGTGTCGCCGCGTTTCGTGATCAATGCGCTGTCGCACGCGATTATCGCGGCCGAACGCAACAGCCTGAGCACCATGGACGTGCTGCTGGCCCTGAAGGACAGCATCGAGAACGACGCCCGCATCGAGCCGCGCCGCAAGCGCAAGTGGATCGATTACCTGGTGCTCACGCGCAAGGATTTTTATAACCGCTGGGTCAAGGCTGACGTGCACAAGGCCCTGTTCGTCTCGTTCGAGCAGGAGGCGCAGGACTTGCTGGACAAATACCTCGATGAAGTCGAAGCCATGCTGGACAACCGCCAGGTGCGCGACCCGATCACCGGTGACGAACGCCGGCCCGATGAGCGCTTCCTGCGCGCGGTGGAAGAAAAAATCCATGTCAGCGACTCGGGCAAGCAATCGTTTCGCCAGGAGGTGGTGCGCAAGGCCATGGGCGCCTTCAAGCGCGGCGAGCCGTTCGGCCTGGCCAGCCATGCGCCGCTGCGCGACGCGGTCCAGCATTATCTGTTCGAACAGCGGCGCGACGTGCTGCGCCTGGTCGGCTCCAGCAAGCGTCCCGACGATGAGGTGTGCGCCAAGGTATCGGCAGTCGAGCAGCGCCTGGTCGACGACTATGGCTACGATGCCCACAGCGCGCGCGAAGCGCTCAACTATGTCACCACCTTGCTGGCGCAGGAATGAACACGCCCGTCTATCCCGCTACCCCGGCCCGCAGCCTGGCCCAGCCCTGGTACGGCCTGTTTTCGCGCGGCGCGCGCGACTGGCTGCGGCATAACCAGAAAGTGCGCGAAGCGGTGCAAGCCCATTTGCCCGAGCTGATCGCCGGTCCGGATCTCATCAGCGGCACCCGGCAGCGCAGCGTGCAAGTACCGGTGCGCCTGCTGGAACACGCGCGCTTCAGGCTGTCTACGCCACGGCTGGAAATGGGCGCCGGCCAGGGCGAAGGCCAGCCCGGCGACCTGCTGCGCCCGGCGCGTACCATGGACGGCGATGAGCCCGGTGGCGATGGCGCGCAGGAAGGCGCCGGCGGCGGCGGCGAGATCCGTTTGCTGCTGGAATTTTCCGTCGACGATATCCTCGACTGGCTGTGGGAACACTTCAAGCTGCCCAACTTGCAGCCGCGTCGGCCAGGTGCCATCACCGAGACGCAGCTGGTGCGTGCCGGCTGGGACAAGCACGGCGCCCGTTCGCGCCTGGACCGCCGGCGTACCGTCAAGGAGGCCATCAAGCGGCGCGCGGTGCAGGAGCATCCGGTGCCGTTTGCCAATGAAGACCTGCGTTTCAGTCAGTTGCTGCAGCGGCCCCTGCCCAGCGTTGACGCGGTGGTGTTCTTCGTGCTCGATGTGTCGGCCAGCATGGGCCAGGAGCAGCGCCGGCTGGCGAAAACGTTTTTCTTCCTGGCCCTGCAGGGCCTGCGCCGCAGCTATGCGCGCGTCGACACGCGTTTTATCGCCCACACCACGCGCGCCTGGACGTTTTCGGAAAGCGACTTTTTCCAGGTGCATGGCATGGGCGGCACCATGGCCTCGAGCGCGTTTCGCCTGTGCCGCCAGTTGCTGGCCGAGCGCCATGGCGGCGCGCGCGACAACGCCTATCTGTTCTATGCCTCCGATGGCGAAAACTTCAGCGAAGACCGCAACGCGGCCAGCGTGGCGCTGGCGGAGCTGGCAAGCGAGCTGAACTACATGGGCTATGTGGAAACGGCGACCGGCATGCCGCGCGCGCTGGAAACGGAAACGCATGCCCTGTGCGCGCAGCAGGCGCGGCGCGGCATGCCATTGCACACCAGTATCTTGGCCGAGCCCGGCGATGTGTGGCCCGCCCTGCGCAATTTTTTCCAGCATGAAAATGCGGCCCAGGGAGCGGCGGCGTGACGGCGGACACGGGCGACGCCGCGCTACTGGCCGGCCACGCGGCGCGCCTCGAAGCGCTGGCGGTCAAGCTGGGCCTGGAGTTCGACCGGGTCGACTTCGAGCTGGTCCCCGACAGTTTTATGGCAGAAATCGCCATCTATGGCTTGCCGGTGCGCATGCGCCACTGGTCTTTCGGCGTGCGCTACATCCACCAGCTGGTGCAGCGCAAGATGGGCCATTCGCATATTTTCGAAGTCATGTTCCCGGGCGACCCTTGCCACGCGTATATGGCGCAAGACAATACCCTGGCGGAAAACACCCTGGTGACGGCGCATGTGCTGGGCCACGCCGATTTTGCCCGCCGCAACGCCCTGTTTGCCCGTTTCAGCGCCATGGCCGGCAAGCGCATCCTGGAACAGAGCGCGGCGCGGGCACGCCGCATCGATGCGGCATGGCAAGCCCAGGGCCAGGACAAGGTGGAGGCCGTGCTCGACGCGGCACTGGCGCTGGAACAGCATGTCGATATCCATGGCGAACTGTACCGCCAGCCTTATGCACCCACCGCCATGCCGACAAAAGCCGCCGCGGGCCCGTTTTCCGCGCGCTACCGGCAGTTGCCCGGCGAACACGAACCTTCGGAACCCCTGTCCGAACGGCCGCTGACGCCGCCCTACCCCGAATACGATTTGTTGTGGTTTATCGCCCGTTACGCACCCGAGCTCGAGGATTGGGAACGCGATATCTTCCTGGCCGTGCGCGAAGAGTCCTTGTATTTCTATCCCGTATTTGCCTGCCAGATCATGAACGAAGGCTGGGCCTCCTACTGGCATGCGCGGCTGCTGCGCGAGGCCGATTTTTTGCCGCCGGAACTGTACCTGGCGGCGCTCAAGTCGCATTCGGACGTGGTGCGCCCGCATGCGGGCGAGCGGCAGGCGGCGCTGGCGCTCAACCCCTACCACCTGGGCTTTGCCATCTGGGAGCATATTGTTTCGCGCAAGGGGCTGGACGAGGCGCGCCGCATCTGCCGCGACGACGACGATTTCAGCTTTATTCGCAACCACCTCGATGCCGGACTGGCCGACAGCCTGGGCCTGTTCGTGCATGAAAGCCGCCACGATGGCGAAACCCGGCTGGCCAGCCGCGACCTGCACGCCATCCGCGAGGCCATCCTGTCGCCCAAATACCATTATGGCGCGCCGTGCATCGCCGCCACCCTGCTCAACGATGACGGCAGCCTGGTGCTGCGGCACGATCACCAGCGCGATGGACGGGGACTGGCGCTGGAACAGGCGGAACAGGTGCTGAACTATATCGCCAGGGTCTGGCGCCGGCCGGTGATCCTGCACACGGCCGACTTTCGCGGCACGCCGCGCGTGCTGCACGGCAATGCCGACCGCGGCGCGGCACCCATGCCACGTTAAAGCGGCACACCGCCAGCCGGCGCGGCAACTTCCTGCGCCGCATACCAGGCTACCGCCTGCCGCAAGCCCTGGCGCAGATCGTGCGTGGGGGCATAGCCAAGCAGGTGCGTCGCGCGGCCGATGTCCGCCTGGGAATGGCGCACGTCGCCGGCGCGGAAATCGCCGTGCAGCGGGGCTGGCTGGCGCAGGCCGGGCCGCGCCTCCAGCACCAGGGCTTGCATCACGGCATGCAATTGAAGCAGGCTGGTACGGCCATTGACGGCCACGTTGAAGACCTCGTTGACGGCTTGCGGATGGACGGTGGTGGCGGCCAGCAGATTGGCTTGCACGGCGTTGGCGACATAACAGAAGTCGCGGCTGGTGCTGCCGTCGCCATTGATACGCACGGGCTCGCCGGCCAGCATGGCGGCCAGCCAGCGCGGGATCACGGCCGCGTAGGCGCCCAGCGGGTCCTGGCGCGGCCCGAATACATTGAAATAGCGCAAACCCACCGTTTCGGTGCCATAGCAGCGCCCATACAGCCGCGCGTACAGCTCGTCGGCATGCTTGCTCAGGGCATACGGCGACAGCGGCTCGCCGATGGCGTGTTCCACTTTCGGCAAGCCCGGATGGTCGCCATAAACGGCGCTGGACGAGGCATACACGAAGCGCCCGATGCCGGCCGCGCGCGCCGCGTCCAGCAGGCACAGGAAGCCGCCCAGGTTGACGTCATGGTAGAGCTGCGGTTCGCGCAGCGAGCGCGGCACAGAACCGAGCGCGGCCTGGTGCAGCACGATATCGACGCCGGCGCAGGCGCGCGCGCACGTTTGCGCATCGCGGATATCGCCTTCGATCAAGGCGAAGCGCCGCCAGGCCCGCTCGCCGACACGCTCGCGTACCTGCGCCAGGTTGTGGCGGTGGCCGGTGCTGAAATTGTCGAGGCCGCGCACCGTCTGGCCCAGTTCCAGCAAGGTTTCCAGCAGGTGCGAGCCGATGAAACCTGCCGCGCCCGTCACCAGCCAGCGCCGGGGCGCCTGCCGCAACCGCTCGCAGGCCTGGCTGTAATCAGTGGTGCTGTCACCAATAGCGGCCATCACAGCCGCCACACATGCAAGCCGTCCTCGGTCAGCTTGAGCGGATCGAAATGCGACTTGATGTCGATAAAACAGCCGTTGTCGACCACCTTGGCGCGGAAATCGGCCAGCGGGCGCGCCAGCAGCGCCTGGTGCGAGACGGCGCTGATAATGGCCTCGGCGCGCGGCAGCTGCTCCCAGCTGACCAGTTCCAGGCCGTATTCTTCCAGCGCTTCGCGGCCGTCGGCCACCGGGTCGTGCACGTGTACTTGCACGCCATAGCTTTGCAGTTCATGGATCATGTCGACCACCTTGGAATTGCGCAGGTCGGGACAGTTTTCCTTGAAGGTCAGGCCCAGCACGTTGACATGCGAGCCTTTCAGCTTGAAGCCGGCGCGCACCATTTCCTTGATGGTTTTTTCGGCCACGAATTTGGCCATGCCATCGTTGATGCGGCGCCCGGCCAGGATCACATGGGGGTGGTAGCCCAGCATTTCCGCCTTGTGCGTCAGGTAATACGGATCGACGCCGATGCAGTGGCCACCGACCAGGCCCGGCCGGAATGGCAAAAAATTCCATTTGGTGCCGGCCGCCTGCAGCACTTCCAGGGTATCGATGCCGATCCGGTCGAAAATGATGGCCAGCTCGTTCATCAGCGCGATGTTCAGGTCGCGCTGGGTGTTTTCGATCACCTTCGCGGCCTCGGCCACGCGGATGCTGGAAGCCCGGTGCACGCCGGCCTCGACCACGCCTTCATACAGGCGCGCCACCTGGTCCAGGGTGGCCGCGTCGTCGCCGGACACCACCTTGCGGATGCTGGCCAGGGTGTGCGACTTGTCGCCCGGATTGATGCGTTCGGGCGAAAAGCCGACATGAAAATCTTCTTTCCAGCGCAGGCCCGAATGGCGTTCCAGCAAGGGAATGCAGATTTCTTCGGTGGCGCCCGGATAGACGGTCGATTCGAAGATGACGGTGGCGCCACGCTTCATGTGGCGCCCGGCCGTGGCGCTGGCGCCGGCCAGGGCGGAAAAATCGGGATTGTGCGCGCTGTCGACGGGCGTGGGCACGGCAACGATGATGAAGTCGGCCAGCATCAGTTCGGCCGGATCGCAGCTCACGCTGAGCCAGCGTGCGGCGCGCAATTGCTCCGTGCTCACTTCGCCGGTGGGATCGACGCCTTCCCGATAGCTGGCCACCTTGCGCGCCGACAAATCGAAACCGATGGTGCGCTGGCGCGCGCCAAACGCCACCGCCAGCTGCAGTCCCACATAACCGAGTCCTACCACCGCCACCACGCCTGCTTCCTTGTCCATGGTTGTTCGCTCCATCTGGTTGCCGGCCGGTTTGCCGCCGTCTGGAAATTCTACGGTTGCGTCCAGCACCATTCTTGAGCAGGAACAAGAAAGTCCATGCCGTGCCGGAAGCTGCCGCGCGCAATCGCCTGCGTGTTGAGCCTCATCAACAGGCACGATGTCCAACTTTCCTACCCTGTGCTGTGCCCTTCCTGCCAACGCCGCCATCGGAGAATTTCATGCGCCACACCCATCCCGTGATCAGCCTCGCCTCGCTGTCGCTGTGCGCCACCCTGCTGCTGGCCTGCAATGGCGGCCAGAGCAGTGCCAGCCTGCTGGCCGACGCCCAGCTGTACCAGCAGAAAGGCGAGCCGCGCGCCGCCATTATCCAGCTGAAGAATTTTCTGCAAAAGGAAGCGAACAACGCCGCCGCGCGCCTGCTGCTGGGCAGCATCTATCTCGACACGGGTGACGCCTTGTCGGCGGAAAAGGAATTGCGCAAGGCGCAAACCCTGGGCTCGGCACCTGCCGAGGTACTGCCGCTGCTGGGCAAGGCCTGGCTGATGCTGGGCCAGTTCGAGCGGGTGTTGAAAGAATTGCCCGGCGATCCGGCCCAGCCGACCGCCGTCCTGGCCCTGCGCGGAGACGCCTTGCTGGCCCTCGGGCGCCACGAGGAAGCGCGCGCCTTGTTTGCCGGCATGCAGCAACGCCAGCCGGGCCAGACCGAAGCGCTGCTGGGACTGGCGCGCCTGGCCGCGCTCGACGGACAAATCGCCGCGGCGCAACTGCTGATCGAACAGGCCTTGAAAGGCAGTCCGGACAGCCTGGAGGCGCTGCGCCTGCAAGGCGACCTGCAACGCCTGCAGGGCAACAATGGCCCGGCGCGGCTGGCTTACCAGCAGATCCTCAAGCTCAAGCCGGACCAGGTGCCGGCGCGCATCGAACTGGCGAATCTCGATATCACGGAGAACAAGTTTGCCGACGCGGCCGCGCAACTGGCCGCCGCGCGCAAGAGTGCGCCCGGCAACCTGGGCGTGCTGCAGGCGCAGGCCCTGCTCGATTTTCGCCAGGGCAAATTCAAGGCGGCGCTGGAAGGCTTGCAACTGGTGCTCAAGGCGGCCCCCGAACACCCGCCGGCGCTGCTGCTGGCGGGCGCCGTGCAACTGGCGCTCGGTGCGCCGCAACCAGCGGAAAATTATCTGCAACCGTTTCTTGCCGCCCATCCCAAGCATTTATATGCGAGCAAGATGATGGCCTCGATCGAAATGGGGCGAGGCAAGACCGATGCGGCGATCGACCTGTTGCAGCCTTTGCTGGTCACCTTTCCCGACGACGTGGAACTGCTGTCACTGGTGGGTGAGGCGCACCTGCGCGCCGGCCATTATGACAAGGCCAGCGGCTATTTTGAAAAAGCCAGCCTGCTGGCGCCTGGCACGTCCAAGCTGCACATGGCGCTGGGCGTGAGCCGCGTGGGCCAGGGCGAAAGCGCGCGCGCCGTCAGCGAGCTGGAACGCGCCAGCGTGCTCGATAGCAAAACGCCGCAGGCCGGCACCATGCTCGTGATGACCTTGCTGCGCAACAAGGACAATGCGAAGGCCCTGGCCGCCGTGCAGGCGATGGAAAAGCAGCATGGCAGCAATCCGCTGGTGCTGAACCTGAAAGGCGGCGTCTATCTGGCCTTGAGCGATTTGCGGGCCGCGCGCGACAGCTTCGAGCAGGCGCTGGCCATCGACGCGCGCTATCTGCCGGCCCTGAACAACCTGGCGCAGATCGACATGGCCGAGAAAAAGCCGGAGCGCGCCAGACAGCGTTTTGAGGCGGCCTTGGCGAAAGACCCGAAAAACCCGGACCTGGCCGCCGCACTGGCCAAGCTGGCGGCCTCGCAAGGCAAGCTCGACGAAGCGCAGCGCTGGCTGGAAAGAGCCCATGCCGACCATCCCGACGCCGTCGCGCCAGCCCTGCTGCTGAGCAATTTCTATCTGAAAACCGGCGCCACCGGCAAGGCCCTGGCGCTGGCGCGCCGCTTGCAAAGCGGCCATCCCGAGGATGCCGACGCCCTGGCGCTGCGCGCGCAAGTCGAGTACAGCGCCGGCGAGGCGCGCGCCGCGCTCGACAGCTATACCAAACTGGCGATGCTGCGCACCACCTCGGCACCCTTGCAGATGCGCATTTCCAGCCTGCACCTGGCGCTGGGCGATTCGGCCAGCGCACTGCAGGCGGCCAGGCGCGCACAACTGATCGAGCCGGCCTTGCTCGACGCGCAGGTGGTCGAAGTGGCGCTGCTGCTGGACTTGAAGCGTACGCGCGAAGCGCTGGCCGTGGCGCGCAAGGTGCAGCAGCAGCAGCCGAAGCTGGCGGCCGGCTACAAGCTGGAAGGTGATGTGCTGATGGAACAGAAACAGCCGCGCGAGGCCTTGAAGCTGTATGAGCAGGCTTTTCAAATCAGCAGGATCGGTCACCTGCAAGTGCAGATCTACCGCGCCATGCTGGCGGCCGGCCAGGAAAAACAGGCCGATGCGCGCATCGACGCCTGGCTCAAGGAGCAGCCCGACGACAAGGCGACACGGCTGTACCTGGCCGGTGCCAAGCTTCAAGCCAAGCAATATCGGGCCGCCATCGCGCAATACCAGCAGGTGGTCGCGCGCGACGCCGGCAATGTGGTGGCGCTCAATGACCTGGCCTGGGCTTACCAGCAAGACAAGGACGAACGCGCGCTGGCCACCGCCGAACAGGCCCACAAGCTGGCGCCCGACAACCCGGCCGTGCTCGATACCCTGGGCTGGATCACGCTCGAGCGTGGCGATGGCAAACGCGCCATCGAACTGCTGCGCCGCGCGGCCAGCCTGGCGCCGAATGCCGCCGAGATTCAATACCACCTGGGCGCGGCGCTGGCGGAAAATGGCGACAAGGCGGGCGCGCGCAAGCAACTCGAGCAACTGCTGGCGGCCAACAAGGACTTCGCGCAGCGCGCCGAGGCCCAGGCCTTGCTGGCCAGGCTCTAGCCGATGGCCATGATCGCCGCGCGGCTGCTGGCCCTGGCCGCCGGCCTGGCCTGCCTGGCGGCGCTGGGTCCATATCCGCTGGGCCACGGCTGGCCCGTCTGGCTGTTGTACGCCTTGTTGCCGATCTACTTCCTGCTGCTGTGCTGGCGCCCCGCGGTGTGGCTGTTCTGCCTGCCCGCGCTGTTGCCGGTGCTGGACCTGGCGCCATGGACCGGCTGGTTTTTTTTCGAAGAAATCGATTTGCTGCTGTTGCTGACCGTGACTTGCGGCTATTGGCGCTGGCGCACCGGCGCCACGCGGCTGGCGCTGGCGCCGGGCGCGCGCCTGTGGCTGGCCCTGGTCAGCGCGGCGGCGCTGGCGGCCCTGCTGCGCGGCGTGTTTTCCGTGCAACTGCCGCCTGACGCCTTGAATGCCTGGAACAATTACCTGAGTCCCTATAACAGCCTGCGCCTGGGCAAGGCCTGGTGCTGGGCCATGCTGTTGCTGCCGCTGCTGCTGCGCGATGCCGCCAATGACGGCTTGCGCCGCCTGGCGCTGCCCGGCATGCTGTGCGGCCTGGGCCTGGTCGCGCTGTGCGCGCTGTGGGAGCGGGCGGTGTTTCCCGGCGTATTCAATCTGTCCAGCGACTACCGCATCACGGCGCCGTTTTCCGCCATGCACACGGGCGGCGCGGCGCTCGACGGCTATCTGGCCCTGTCCTTGCCGTTTGCGGCGCTGTGGCTGGCCCGCGCCCGCTCCCGCCGGCCAGCCATCGCCGCCTTGCTGCTGCTGGGACTGGCACTGCATGCGGCCATGGCCACTTTTTCGCGCGCCCTGTATGCGGCCCTGCCGGTGGCCGCCATCACCGGCCTGGCTTGCTGGCAACTGGCGCATGGCCGGCATGCTCGGCAGCGCTGGTCGGCGCGCCGCGCCAGTGCCGGCTTGCTGCTGAGCGTGGGCGCGGCGGCATTGCTGGTGCTGATGTTCCAGGCCGCTGGCTACCGTGGCTTGCTGGCGGCCATCGTGCTGCTGCTTGGCGCCTTTGTGCTGGCCACGCACGCCTTGCCCTGGCGCCTGGTGCCGGCCAGCGTGCTGTGCGCGCTGGCACTGCAGGCCAGCCTGGCGGCGCTGTGGCCAAACGACCCGGCCCACGGCCTGCTGAAGGCGCCGTATGCGCTGTTCCTGCTGTCGAGTTTGCTGTTGGCGTGTAGCCTGTGGCGGCAGTGGCTGCCGCTGGCCATCATGGCTTTGAGCATGATGGCGTGCAATACGGCCTGGATAGGCTGGCACTGGGCCGGCCCCATCGCCTTGCGGCCGGCCGCGCTGGTGCTGCTGCTCGCTGCCCTGCTGTTGCTGAACAGCCGGTTGCGCCCGCCCTTGTGGCGCACGGGGCGCGCCAGCCTCGGCGTGGCCGCCTCGGCGGCGGTGATGCTGATGCTGGCGATTCCCGTCTCGGCCAGCTATTACGCCAACGAACGCTTCGCCACCACCGCCGGCGACTGGCAAGGCCGGCTGCGCCACTGGCGCGGCGTCCTGGCGATGATGCCGGCCGACTGGGCCAGCACGGTCTTCGGCATGGGCACCGGTACCTTTCCGGCCAGTTATTTCTGGCGCAACACCGTGGGCGACGTGCCGGCCCGCCTGGCCTATGCCGACGAGGCAGAGGCAGGTAACCGTTATCTGCGCCTGGCCAGTCCCGGCTACCGCGCCGGCTATGGCGAACTGCTGCGCCTGTTGCAGCGCGTGAGCGTGCGGCCCGACACCCGCTACGCGCTGGCGCTCGACGTGCGCCGCCACGGCCCCATGCCGGTGCTGCAACTGAAGCTGTGCCAGCGGCAACTGCTGTATGCGCAATACTGCGTGCACGCGCCCTTGCGCCTGTTGCCGCCCACGCCGGCTTCACCGCAGTGGCAACCGCAGTGGCAACCGCAGTGGCAACATTACCAGATGACCATCGACAGCGCCCGCCTGGGCGGCGGTTCCTGGCTGCTGCGTGCGCCGGTGCAGCTGGAACTGGCCGCCGGCGGCCAGGCCGATCCCGCAGTCATCGACGTCGACAACCTCAGCCTGCGCGCGCCGGACGGCGAGGAACTGCTGGCCAACGGCAGCTTCAGCAAGGCGAATGATTACTGGTTCTTCAGCAGCGACCACCACCACCTGCCCTGGCATATCAAGAACCTGTGGCTGCACCTGCATGTCGAATCCGGCCTGTTCGGCCTGCTTTCCATGCTGGGCCTGTTTGTGCTGGCCTGCGCGAACCTGGTACGGCGCGCGGCGCAGGCGGGACCCGGCGCCGATGGCGCGGCCGCCATGCTGGCCGGGCTGGCCGGCTTCATGGCGATCGGCGTGTTCGACAGCCTGCTCGACGTGCCGCGCATCGCCCTGCTGTTCTACATGCTGCTGCTGTGCGCGCTGCTGCGGCCATCCATCTCCCCTGTTCCTGATAGTGAAAGGCCGCCGCGATGAAAACCTTGCTGCTGTTGTGCCTGTTATTGCCATGTGGCTTGCCTGCCGCCCGCGCCCAGCTCCAGGCGCAATCGCTGGAACAGGTGATCGCGCGCGTCAAGCCGGCGATTGTCGGCATCGGCAGCCATCAGAAGACGCGCACGCCGGCCATCCAGTTCATCGGCACCGGCTTTGCCACCGGTGACGGCCTGAGCGTGCTGACCTGCGCGCATGTGATCGAAAAGCTGCTGGCCGCCAATCCCGGCGAGACCATCGGCATCCTGACGGGCCAGGGCGAGGTCGCGCAATTTCGCGCCGCCACCGTGCAGGCGCTCGACGCCGAACACGACCTGGCCCTGCTGCGCCTGTCCGGCACGCCCTTGCCGGCCCTGCAACTGGGCGACGCGGCCGAGGTGCGCGAAGGCCAGGCCATGGCATTCACAGGCTTTCCGCTCGGCACCCTGCTGGGTCTGCACCATGTGACCCACCGCGCCACGGTGTCGGCGCTCACGCCCGTGGTAATACCCAGCGCCAACGCGCTGCGGCTGGACCCGAAACGGCTGGCGCAGCTGCAAAAAGCGCCATACACGGTGTTCCAGCTGGACGCGACGGCCTATCCGGGCAGCAGCGGCAGCCCCCTGTTCGATCCGCAGACCGGCCTGGTGTACGGCATCGTCAACATGGTCTACGTCAAGGGCCTGAAGGAGGCGGCCGTGACCGTGCCCAGCGGCATCACCTACGCCATCCCGGGCCGCCACATGCAAGCGCTGCTATTGAAAAACAATGCGCTCAGTTCCGCCCCTGCCGCAGGCGCTCGGTAATGCCAGGCTCATCCCATGTAGGAAAAAAAAAGGGATAAAACGAGCGCTCGCCACCGTGTTGCTCCATCAGGCCGCCGTACTTGCGGATCTGCTCGCCCATATAGGCCAGGTCCAGCCGCAGCAGCACGGCCGGCGCGCCCACGCGCGTACATTCCCGCTCGCCGCCGAAGTCCTTGAAGCCCAGCATGCGCTTGTAGAACACCACGTGGCGCGGGTTGACTTCGATCACGTAATCGGTAAAGCGGTGGATATTGTGGGCGTAGATATACGAGATATGGATCAGCGCGGCAAACACGCGCTTGCTGACGCCCTTGTCGATCGCCAGGCGCGATGGCTCGCACAGGCGCCGGCCCTGTTCGCGCAGGACGTCGAGCTTGTCGCGGAAATTGTCGTCGGCGGGCAGCCCGGTTTCCTCGTTGTCGAGGCAGAGGGTCATGGTGCCGACCGTATCGCCGGCTGTTTCGGCAAACAGCGTGATTTTATTGAGCGCGTGGGCAATGCCGGGATCGACCGCGTAGCCGCGCCAGCCATACATCTTGCGGATCAGCAGGCTGGCGGCCTCGCGCCGGCCACGCGAATTGGCCATGCGGATATGAAAGCGCTGCAGGTCGATTTCATGCTCCATGGCCGGATCGATCTTGCCTTCGCCCACCACCATGTCGCTGAAACCGACCGGGCTGTCAAAGGAAATTATGGGTTCATCTTCAAAGCTCATCTTGTCCTCGCTGTGGTGGCGGTTCGCCCTGAGACGAACTGATGCCAATGCCATGTGACAAGACCTGAACTGAAGAAGTTCCCGCAATCGCTAGAAAAATCAGAAGAATTTACATATTCAGTGACTAAATACAAATATAAATTTGCTTTTTTATATGCGATGGCAAATAAAAATGTACTTTTGATAGGCGGCAAGTTTAAAAGAAACTCTCGGGTATCAGCAGCACATCGCCGGGCCGCATCATGATGTTGGCGGAAATATCGCCATCGCGCAACAAGTCATCGAGCCGCACGCGCAGCTGCTGCTGCGCCCCCTCGCGCATGCGTATCACGCTGGCCTTGTTGCCGGCCGCAAAGTCAGTAATGCCGCCGACGGTGATCAGCACATCCATCAGCGACATGCCCTGGCGGTAAGGCAGCGCCTGCGGCTTGGCCGCCGCGCCGATCACGCGGATCTGTTCCGCATACGGTCCGGCAAAATTGGTGACGATCACGGTCACCACCGGCTGCTGGATGAACTTGCCCAGCGCCTGCTCGATATCGCGCGCCAGCTGGGTCGAGGTCTTGCCGCTGGCCATCAGGTCCTCCACCAGCGGCGTGGTGATCTTGCCATCGGGCCGCACCGCCACCGTCAGCGACACTTCGGGATTGCGCCAGACCAGGATATTGACGGAGTCGCCCGGTCCGATCAGGTAGTCGTGCAGCGGGGCGCTGTCTTCGGCCGGCGCCAGCGCGTGCTGCGTGCGGCAGCCGGCCAGCAACACGGTGGCGCTGGCGCAGGCCAGGACGCGGGTGATCAGGGCGCGGCGTAACAGGTTCATGCTGTTTCCTTCAAAAGAGACGGCGCTGCAAAGCCCGGCTGGGCCGGGAACCTCCCATGATTAGTAAAAGCGGGCTGGTGATTCTTGAGGAGTATCAAGAAGCAATCATCTTGAGAAATTTTGTGGCGGCAGCGCCCTATACTTTGTTCACTCGACAAGAAAATACGCCGTTTTCGCCTATCCACGCCCTGCACCGTAACCTGAAGGAAGCGACATGGAGGATTTGATACAGCAAGTGCTCTCGGCCCTGAAAGGCATCTGGAAGTACCGCTGGCATGCGGTGCTGGTGGCCTGGCTGGTGGCAATTGCCGGTTTTATCAAGGTGATCAGCCTGCCGGACAACTACCAGACCTCGGCACGCGTGTTTGTCGATACGCAAACCATCCTCAAGCCCCTGATGGCCGGCATGACCAGCGTGCCCAATACGGAACAGCAAGTGGCCATCATGAGCCGCACCCTGCTCAGCCGCCCGAATGTCGAACGGGTGATGCGCATGGTGGACCTGGACCTGGACTCGCGCACCGTGCGCGAACATGAAGCCCAGCTTGACGACCTGATGCGCAACATCAAGATCAGCGGCACCAATGCCTTTGATATCTACACCATCAGCTATGGCGGCCCGCAACCGAAAGTGACGCGCGACGTGGTGCAAAGCCTGCTGACCATCTTTGTGGAGGGCAGTTTCCAGGGCAAGAAAGGCGATTCGCAAAAGGCGGTGCAGTTCATCGACGAACAGATCAAGAACTATGAAGACAAGCTGAGCGCGGCGGAAAACCTGATGAAGGATTTCAAGATTCGCAACAGCATGCTGTTGCCGCGCCAGGGTATCGACTACGGCGGCCAGCTGTTGCAGATGTCCGACAGCCTCAACAACGCCAAGCTGGAACTGCTGGAAGCGGAACAGTCGCGCAAGGCCATCCTGAGCCAGATCGAGGGCGACGAGCCGGTGCTGGACCTGGAACCGAGCGCGGCGGGCATCAGCAATCCCGAGCTCGACGAACGCATCGCCACCATCAATAAAAACCTCGACAGCCTGCGCATGCAGTACACGGAATTGCATCCCGACATCGTCGCCTCGAAGCGCCTGGTGGCCCAACTGGAAGAACGCAAGATAGCGGAAAGCAAGCTGCGTTCGGCCACGAGCGACCCCGGCAAGAACTACAGCCCCATGCTGCAGCAGCTGAAAGTGGCGCTGACCGAAGCGGACGCCAAGGTGGCCGCCATCAAGGCACGGGTGGCGGAATACACGCTCCGCAACGAACGGCTGCTGGCGCACAGCAATGCCGTGCCCGAAGTGGAATCGCAACTGGCGCAATTGAACCGCGATTACGTGATCAACAAGGAAAACTATGAAAAGCTGATCGGCCGGCGCGAGGCGGCCAAGCTGTCGGGAGAACTGAGCTCCACCACCGACATGATGGCCTTCAAGATCATCGATCCGCCCACGGTGCCGCTGTCGCCGGTCGGCCCGAACCGGCCGCTGCTGTTCAGCGTGGCGCTGGCGGCGGCACTGGTGGCCGGCGTGGCCGCCGCCCTGTTGATCAGCCAGATCCGGCCGACCTTCCTCAGCCCGGCCGAATTGCGCGACGCCACCGGCTTGAGCGTCTTGGGCACGGTGGCGATGAACTGGACCGAGCAGCAGCAGGCGCGCCAGCGCCGCGCCCGCTATGCCTTCAGCGCCTGCCTGGGCAGCCTGTTCATGCTGTACGGCGGCGTGGTCGCCGCCGCCTTGCTCAAATTCTAGATGCTGGCACGGGAGACACGATGGATACCAATGCAGACGACGCACGGCAAGCCGACGCCGGCGCCCCGCTGGAAGTGGCCGAGGCCGCCACGCCTTACGAGGTGGACGGCACCGGAGGTGACACCACCCCGGCCTCGCCCAACTACCGCGCGCTGAACCTGG
Source organism: Janthinobacterium sp. J1-1 (assembly GCF_030944405.1). Lineage (NCBI taxonomy): Bacteria > Pseudomonadati > Pseudomonadota > Betaproteobacteria > Burkholderiales > Oxalobacteraceae > Janthinobacterium > Janthinobacterium sp. J1-1. Next base: position 4,454,641 of record NZ_CP132339.1, on the reverse strand, counting down.
CCAGGCTGCAGGCCCAGGGCATGGTCACCCACGACGGCGGGCGCACCTCGGTGGCCGAGGATTTCCGCATCATCAAGCGCCCGCTGCTGCGCAACGCGCGCGCCACCGGCGCCGACGCCATCCGCCACGGCAACCTGATCGTCGTCACCAGCGCCATGCCGGGCGAAGGCAAGACCTATTGCGCCGTCAACCTGGCCATGAGCATTGCCATGGAAATGGACATGACGGTGCTGCTGGTCGACGCCGACGTGGCGCGCCCGTCGGTGCTGAAAGTGCTGGGGCTGCCGCCCGAACCCGGGCTGATGGACGTGCTGCTCGACGAGCGCCTGGAAATGGCCGACGTGATCCTGAAAACCAATGTCGCCACCCTCAGCATCTTGCCGGCCGGGCGCAGCAACAAGCACGCCACGGAACTGCTGGCCAGCCGCGCCATGAGCCGCATGCTCAGTGAAATCGCCAGCCGCTATGCGGACCGCATCGTCGTGTTCGACTCGCCGCCGCTGCTGATCACCAGCGAAGCCCATGCGCTGGTGGGACAGATGGGCCAGGTGGTGATGGTGGTCGAAGCGGAAACCACCACCCAGCATGCGGTCAAGGAAGCCTTGCGCCAGATCGAATCGTGCGAACACATCAACCTGATCTATAACAAGACCAAGGGTTTTCCCGGCAACGAATACTACGGTTATGGCTATTACGATTAGCCCGGCCAGCGCGCTGGCGCCGTGGCTGCTGCTATTGGTTGCGCCCCCGGCGGCGGCCCTGGACTGGCTGGTGGCGCCCTCGCTGCGCCTGCGTGAAAGCTATACCGACAACGCGCTGCTGGCGCCGCCGGGCCAGGAGAAATCCGACTTCATCACCGAAATCGCGCCCGCCATCGCCGTGATCGCCACAGGTCCGCGCCTGCAGGTCCACCTCGACGCCAGCTGGCGCAAGTTTTTGTCGCACCAGCGCGCCGACTCCGACACCGTGCAACTGCAGGCCGGCGCCAATTCCGAACTGGTGCGTGACTGGTTTTACCTGGACGGGCACGCCAGCATCAGCCGGCAGAACGTGTCGCCGTTCGGCGCGCCCGTGATCGATGCCCTGCCCGACAGCAGCAACCAGAGCACCGTGCGCGCCACCGTCGTCAGCCCCTATCTGCGCCACCGTTTTCGCGGCCTGGGCACCTTTGATGCACGCTATACGCGCGCCGATGTGTCGAGCGAAAACAATCTGCTGTCGACCCACAGCGACGAGCTGCAATTGCTGCTCGGTGGCGAACCGCGCGGACGGGGCTGGACCTGGAACGCCAGCTATGACGTGCGCCGCACCGAGGACAGCGTGCTGCCGCCGCAACGCAAGGAGCGCGCCAGCGTCGGCCTGCGCTACCCGTTCAGCCGTACCTGGTCGGGCACGGCCAGCGTCGGCACGGAAAAGGAAGGCTACGAGGCCAGCGACGGGCGCAATCCGCAAGGCCGTTTCTGGTCGGTGGGCGGCGTGTGGACGCCGTCCTCGCGCACCAGCGTCGCTTTCAGCACGGGCCGGCGCTTCTTCGGCCAGACCTACAGCCTGGACGCGCGCTTCCTGCAGCGCCACAACAACTGGTCGCTGCAATACAGCGAAGACATCACCACCATGCCGGCGCAATTCCTGCGCCTGGGCGACAACGACGCGGCCAGCCTGCTGGACCAGCTGTGGCGCGGCATCTTTCCCAACGCCCAGGACCGACGGCTGCGCATCGATGCTTTCCTGCGCTACGCCCAGGCGCAAGATCCGCAGCTGGGCGGCCTGAACTACTTCAGCCACCGCTACTACCTGCAAAAACAGCTGAAACTGAACATGGTGCGCGCCACCCCGAAAAGCACCCTGATACTGGGCGTGTCGGCCGTCGACCGCACGGCGCAGACGAATAGCGGGGTCGACAGCGGTTTGCTGCCCGATATCGACCTGAGCACGTCGGACCGCACGCGCCAGCTGGGCGCCAGCGCCGGCTGGAGCTGGCGTTCCTCCTCGCGCGGCAGCGTCAACGTGCAGGCCGGCTACGCCAGCGCGCGCTCGCTCAGCGTGCCGCGACGCGACGACAATATCACGTTCACGGCCGGCTACAGCCGTGTGCTGCGGTCGAACATGACGGCGGCGGTCGACCTGCGCCGCACCCAGCACCGCAGCAACCGCGGCGGAGATTTTCGCGAAAACGGCGTCAGCGCCACGCTCACCATGCGATTCTAAGGAGGTCCCATGCTTGACCCTGTCCTGCCATCCGCACGGCCGCATCTGCTGTGCATCGTTGCCGCGCGGCCCAATCTGATGAAAATGGCGCCTATCCTGGCGGCGTTTGCAACAGTGGCGCCACAGGTGCGTATCAGCCTGGTGCATACCGGCCAACATTACGATACGGCCATGAACGCGCAGGTCTTTGCCGACCTGGGCCTGCGCGCGCCCGACATCAACCTCGAGGTCGGCTCGGGCAGCCACGCGCATCAGACGGCCGAGATCATGCGCCGTTATGAAACCGTGCATCTCGACCTGGCTCCGCACGCCGTGCTGGTGGTGGGCGACGTCAATTCCACCCTGGCCTGCGCGCTGGTGGCGGCCAAGCTGGGCACGCCGGTGATCCATGTCGAGGCGGGCTTGCGCAGCGGCGACCGCGCCATGCCGGAAGAAATCAACCGCGTGCTGACCGATCAATTGTCGGCGCTGCTGTTTACCAGCGAAGCGGGGGCGCGCGCCAATTTGCTGCGCGAAGGCATCGCCGAGGAGCGCATCCATTTTGCCGGCAATGTGATGATCGACAGCCTGCTGCGCCAGTTGCCCGACGCCGTGCCGCCGCGCATCAGCCTGCAGGCCCACGGCCACGACTACCCGCCCGCGTATGGCCTGTTGACCTTGCACCGGCCATCGAACGTCGACGATGGCGCGCGCCTGGCCGCGCTGATGGAGGCCATGTGCAGCCTGTCGGCGCAGCTGCCGCTGTTGTTTCCCGTCCATCCGCGTACCCGCGGGATGCTGGAAAAAACCGGCCTGGAGCGGCTGCTGCGCGAGCATGCCGTCGTGCTGCTGCCGCCGCTGGGCTACCTGGAAATGCTGGGCCTGATGCAGGGCGCGCGCCTGGTGCTGACCGATTCGGGCGGCATCCAGGAAGAAACCACGGCGCTGGGCGTGCCCTGCCTGACCTTGCGCGACAACACCGAGCGCCCCGTCACCGTCGACGAAGGGACCAATGTCATCGCCGGCACCGACCCGGCCGCCATCCTGTCGCTGGCGCGCCAGGTGCTGCGCACGGGTGGCAAGCGCGGGCGCATTCCGCCATACTGGGACGGCCATGCCGCCGAGCGCATCGCCAGCGCCACCGCGCAATGGCTATCCGCCCGGCTTGCGCCATGAACCCGACTACCGTGCGCAACGCGCTGACCATCGACGTCGAGGATTATTTTCAGGTCTCGGCCTTTGCGCCCCACATCGCCCGCGCCGACTGGCCGCGCCTGGAGTGCCGGGTCGAGGCCAACGTCGAGCGCATCCTGCTGCTGCTGGACGACAAGGGCATCCACGCCACCTTCTTTACCCTGGGCTGGATCGCCGAACGCTATCCCGCCATGCTGCGCCGCGTGGCCGCCGCCGGCCATGAAGTGGCCAGCCACGGCCATGCCCACCTGCGCGCCTCGCAACAGTCGCGCATCGAATTCCTGCACGATGTGGTGCTCAGCAAGAGCATCCTCGAACAACTGACGGGCCAGGCGGTGCTGGGCTACCGCGCCCCCAGCTTTTCCATCGGCGCGGCCAATCTGTGGGCCTTCGATGTGCTGTGTGAAGCGGGCTACCGCTACAGTTCCAGCATCTACCCGATCCGCCACGACCATTACGGCATGCCCGACGCACCGCGCTTCGCCTGGCGTCCGCGCGGCGCGCAGGGCGTGCTGGAATTGCCGGTCAGCACGGTGCGCCTGGGCAGCCGCAATTATCCGGCCGGCGGCGGCGGCTACTTTCGCCTGCTGCCCTATCCATTGTCGCGCTGGCTTTTGCGCCGCATCAATTCGCGCGATGGCCAGGCTGGCATATTCTATTTTCACCCTTGGGAGCTCGATCCGGGGCAACCGCGGCCGCTTGGGCCGGGCTGGAAGACCCGTTTTCGCCACTACCTGAACCTGGCGCGGATGGAGGCGCGGCTGGCACGCCTGACGAGCGATTTTGCCTGGGACCGCATGGACCGCATTTTTCTTGAGGGCACATGATGCATGAGGCGCGCCACTTTACCGACAGCGCGGCGGACGTGATTGCCGCCGCCCAGCGCAGCAGCGCGATCACGATCCGCACGCTGCTGCCGCAAGACCATGGGCGCTGGGACGCCTTCGTGCACAGCTGCCCCGACGCCACCTTTTTTCACCGCGCCGGCTGGCAAACCATCATGGAGCAAGGCTTGGGCCACGCCAGCCATTTCCTGTATGCCGAGCAGAACGGCCGCATCCTGGGCGTGCTGCCGCTGGTGCACCTGCGCGGCCTGCTGTGCGGCAAGGCGCTCGTCTCCCTGCCCTTCTGCGTGTACGGCGGCATTGCCGCAGTCGACCCGCAGGCCAGGCGCGCACTGGATGCCCGGGCCCAGCACCTGGCGCGCGAACTGGAGGTAGGCCACCTGGAGTACCGCCAGCGCGAGGGCGACATTCCCGACGGCTGGCAAGGCAAGCCGCTGTACGCCACCTTCCGCAAGACCCTGCTGGCCGATGACGAGCAAAACCTGCTGGCGATCCCGCGCAAGCAGCGCGCCGTCTTGCGCAAGGCCATCGCCGCCGGCCTGCACAGCGCCGTCGACCACGATCTCGAGCGATTCTTCCCCCTGTATGCGGCCAGCGTGCACCGCCTGGGCACGCCCGTATTCGCGCGCCGCCACTTTGCCCTGCTGCGCACGGTGTTCGGCGACGATTGCGACATCCTCACCGTCTGTCAGGGCCAGCAGGCGCAGGCCAGCGTGCTGTCTTTTTATTTTCGCGGCGAAGTGCTGCCATATTATGGCGCCGGCAGCGTGCTGGCGCGCAGCAGCGGCGCCAACGATTTCATGTACTGGGAACTGATGCGGCGCGCCGGCGCGCGCGGCGTGCGCCAGTTCGATTTCGGCCGCAGCAAGCTGGGCACGGGCGCCTTTGATTTCAAGAAAAACTGGGGCTTTGCGCCGCAGTCGCTGCCCTATGCCTACAAGCTGATCCGCTCGGCCGCACTGCCCGACGTGAATCCGCTCAACCCGAAATACGCGCTGTTCATCCGCGCCTGGCGCCGCCTGCCGCTGCCGCTGGCCAACCTGCTGGGGCCGCATCTTGTGCGGCAGTTGGGCTAGCCATGCGCGAACTGCTCTTTATCACGCACCGACTGCCGTATCCGCCCAACAAGGGCGACAAGATACGTTCCTGGCATATGTTGCAATACCTGAGCCGGCATTTCCGCGTGCACCTGGGCTGCTTTATCGACGATGAAGCCGACTGGCAATACACGCGCCAGGTGGCCGCCCTGTGCGCCAGCACGCGCTTTGTCGACTTGCGTTTGACGGCGGCCCGCTGGCGCGCCGTGCAGGCCCTGCTGTCGCGCCAGGCCATGAGCGTGCAGTACTACCGCGACGAGCGCCTGCTGGCATGGGTGGACGGCCTGCTGGCGAGCGGCAAGGTACGCCATGCGCTGGCGTTTTCCGGCCCCATGGCGCAGTACATCGACGGCAGCGGCGCACGCCATCTGCACCGCGTGATCGACTTTGTCGATGTCGATTCCGACAAATGGCGCCAGTATGGCGACAGCAAACCGTGGCCCTTGTCGCAGTTGTACCGGCGCGAGTCGCAGCAGCTGCTGCAGTATGAGCGCCATATCGCGCAGCAGTTTGCCGCCGCCAGTTTTGTCTCGGAAGCCGAAGCGGCCCTGTTCCGCCTGTGCGCCCCGATGGCGCGGCGCAAGACGCGCCACTTCAATAACGGCGTCGACAGCGTCTACTTTGCACCCGGCGCGTGTGCCGCCGATCCGTATCCGCCCGGCACCCAAGTACTGGTATTCACGGGCGCCATGGATTACTGGCCGAATATCGACGCCGTGCAGTGGTTCGTGCGCCATGTGTGGCCGGCCCTGCGGCGCCAGTTTCCGCAACTGCTCTTTTATATTGTCGGCAGCCGGCCGGCGCCGCGCGTACAGGTCCTGGCCAAGGTTGCCGGCGTGACCGTCACCGGCGCGGTGGACGATATCCGCCCCTATCTGGCGGGCGCCACCCTGGCGGTGGCGCCGCTGCGCATTGCGCGCGGGGTGCAGAACAAGGTCCTGGAGGCGATGGCGATGGGCAAAATCGTCCTGGCGTCGCCGCAGGCGCTCGAAGGCATCGCCGCCCAGCCCGGGCTGGAACTGCTGCTCGCGCGTGACGAGGCCGAGTTCATTCACCATGCGGCGCGCGTGCTGCGCGCCGCCGCCCAGCCAGGCGCAAGCGTGGATATGGGCGCTTGCGCGCGCCAGATGATCTTGCAAGATTATCAATGGGAAAGCAATTTGCAGGCCTTGGGCGCCATGCTCGACCTCAAGCCGCACCCCGTGCAGCAAGGCACACCCGGCGCTACCGCCAGCCTGCGGCCGGTGCAAGAATCGGAAGCGCCATGACGCTGGCCTCGCCCACCGTCGCGGCCAGCATGCCGTCACCACAGCCGATGCCGCCGGTGCCGGCGCCCGCCGCGCCCAGCCATGGCGTGCCGCTCCTGCTGCTGGCCATGGCCACCATCGTGCTGTTATACCACGCCACTTTCTGGGGCATGCTGGAGGTCTGGTCGCGCTCGCAGACCTTCGCCCATGGTTTTTTGATCGTGCCGATCAGCCTGTGGCTGGCATGGCGTCAGCGCGCGCGCCTGGTCGCCCTGCCGCCGCGCCCATCGATGGCGGGCGTGCTGCTGCTGTTCGTGCTGGGTGTCGTGTGGCTGCTGGCCGATCTGGCCTACGTGCAGGTAGCCGAGCAATATGCGGCCACCGCCATGCTGCCCGCTTCCGTGCTGGCCATCCTGGGCTGGCCCGCCCTGCGCTTGCTGGCGTTTCCACTGAGCTACCTGTTCCTGGCCGTGCCCTTCGGCGAAGTGTTTTTGCCACCCCTGATCGACTTTACGGCCGGTTTCACGGTCGGCGCGCTGCACTTGTCGGGCGTGCCGGTATTCAGGGACGGCAATTATTTTTCCCTGCCTAGCGGCAACTGGTCGGTGGTCGAAGCCTGCAGCGGGCTGCGCTATGTGATCGCCTCGCTGGCCCTCGGTGCGCTGTTTGCCCACCTGCACTTTCGCAGCACGCGCCGGCGCCTGGCCGTGTTGGCCTGCGCGCTGCTGGTGCCGATCCTGGCCAACGGCGTGCGCGCCTGGCTGATCGTCATGCTGGGCCACCACAGCGACATGCGCCTGGCCGTCGGTGTCGATCACCTGGTGTATGGCTGGCTGTTTTTCGGCCTGGTGATGCTGTTGCTGTTGCTGCTCGCCAGCCGCTGGCGCGACCGCATGCCGGCACTGACCTTGGCCACCAACCAGGCAATGCCGCCGCCGCACGGCGCCCTGCGGGCAGCCGTCAAGGCAGCGGCCGCCTGCATCGTGATCGCGGCCGCCTGGCCGGCGCTGGCCTGGCGCAGCGAGGAAGCGCCGCCACCGGAGCGCCAGACCACGCAACTGGCGCTGCAGGCGCCGCCCGGCTTGCGCCTGGTGCATGCCAGTGCGCCTGACTGGAGCGCCACCCTGGCGGGCGCGCCGCTGCGCCTGCACGCCACCTATCGGCAAGGCCCTTCCGAAGTGAGCCTGCAACTGGCCTGGTATGCGCACCAGGCGCGCCATGCCGAACTGCTGACGCACCAAGTCACGCCGTTCGGCGCGCGCTGGCTGCCGTTGGGACAGCAGACGCGCAGCTTGCGCCTGCCGGGACGCACCTTGCAGGTACGCGAAACGGTGCTGGCGCATGGTGGCGAGCGGGTGCTGGTCTGGCGCAGCTACCAGCAGGGCGGCGTGCTGACGGCCAGTCCGGCGCTGGTCAAGCTGCTGCTGGCCAGGGGCAAGCTGCTGGGCATGCGCCAGGATGGCGCCGACATCATGGTCTCAAGCGCCTACGATGAACTGGCGCCGCCACCGCGCGCCCGGCTGCAGGCATTCCTGCAGGCGGCGCTGCCCGGTATCGAACAGGCCTTGCAGGGGGTGCCGCATGCGCCTTGATCCGCCCGACAGCAGCAGCGCGGCCGGCGCGCCGCCGCTGATCGTGCATGTCATCCACCAGCTCGACGTGGGCGGCCTGGAAAACGGCCTGGTCAATCTGATCAATCATATGCCGCCCGGGCGCTACCGGCACGCCATCGTTTGCATGAAAAACGCCACGGTGTTTCGCCAGCGCCTGAGCGCGCCCGGGGTCGAGATCATCAGCCTGGACAAGCGCGAAGGCAAGGATCCGGGGCATTATCTTCGCCTGTACCGGCTGCTGCGGCAATTGCGTCCCAGCCTGGTGCACACGCGCAACCTCTGCTGCATCGAGGCGCAGCTGCTGGCGGCCATCGCCGGCGTGCGCCTGCGCGTGCATGGCGAACACGGGCGCGACATCGATGACCCGCAAGGCGCCAAGCGCAAATACCGGCTGCTGCGCAAGCTGATGCGGCCGCTGATCCAGCATTTCATCGCCGTCAGCGCCGACCTGGGCCAGTGGCTGGTGCAGGCCATCGGCGCGCCGCCCGACAGGGTCAGCCATATCGGCAACGGCGTCGACAGCGTGCAGTTTCATCCGCGCCTCGGTCCGCCGGCCGTGGTGGGGCCACCCGGCTTCCTGTGCCATGGCGCGTATGTGATCGGCAGCGTGGGGCGCATGGCGGCCGTGAAAGACCAATTGTCGCTGGTGCGCGCCTTTCTTTTGCTGCTGGAAAAACTGGACCGGTACGAACGCGCGCGCCTGCGTCTGATGATCGTCGGCGATGGTCCCTGCCGCCAACCCTGCCTGGATCTGCTGGCGCAGGCCGGCGCGCAGCATCAGGCCTGGCTGCCCGGCACGCGCGACGACGTGGCGCCATTGCTGCGCGCCATGGATGTGTTCGTGCTGCCGTCGCTGGCCGAGGGCAGTTCCAACACCATCCTGGAAGCGATGGCGACCGGCTTGCCCGTGGTGGCCACCCACGTGGGCGGCAATGCGGAACTGGTGCAGCCGGGCTGGAGCGGCGCGCTGGTGCCGCCGCGTTCGCCCGAGCTGCTGGCCGCCGCGCTGTTTGACTACTACCGCGCGCCCGAACTGGGTGTGCGCCACGGCGCGCGCGGACGGCGCCAGGTGCTGGCCGAACACAGCCTTGCCGCCATGGCCGGCGCCTACCTGGCCGTGTATGACCGATTGACGGGCGCCGAAGCGCCCTCCCCGCTTTCCACTTATCCCTGAAAGGACCTCCATGTGCGGCATCGTCGGCATCTTTGATCTGCAGGGCCAGCGCGACATCGAAGCAAAGCTGCTGGCGCGCCTGACCCACAGCCTGCGCCACCGCGGGCCGGACGAGGACGGCATGCACCGCGAGCCGGGCCTGGGCCTGGGTCACCGGCGCCTGTCCGTGATCGACCTGGCCAGCGGCCAGCAGCCGCTGTTCAATGCTGACCGCAGCGTGGCCATCGTCTTCAATGGCGAAATCTACAATTACCGTGCCCTGATGGCCGAACTGCGCCATTTCGGCCATCAGTTCCGCACCAGCAGCGACACGGAAGTGATCGTGCACGCCTGGGAACAATGGGGCGAGCAATGCGTGCAGCGCCTGCGCGGCATGTTCGCCTTTGCCCTGTGGGACCGCCGGCGCCACCTGCTGTTCCTGGCGCGCGACCGGCTCGGCGTCAAGCCGCTGTATTATGGCGAGCTGACCGACGGCACGCTGGCCTTCGGCTCCGAACTGAAGGCGCTGCTGGCGCACCCGGCCATGCCGCGCGAGCTCGATCCGCTGGCGGTGGAAGACTATTTTGCCTACGGCTATGTGCCCGAGCCGCGCAGCATCTTTCGCCATGCGCACAAGCTGCCGCCGGGCCACACCCTGTGCATCCGCGCCGGCCAGCCGCTGCCGGCGCCGTGCCAGTACTGGGACGTGCCCTTCGTGCCGCATGCACCAACCAGCGAAGCGCAGGCGGCGGACGAACTGCTGGCGCGCCTGCGCGAAGCGGTGCGCATCCGCATGGTGGCCGAGGTGCCGCTGGGCGCGTTTTTGTCGGGCGGCGTCGATTCGAGCGCGGTGGTGGCGATGATGGCCGGCTCAAGCGCGTCGCCCGTCAATACCTGCTCGATCTCGTTCGGCGACCCCGCCTACAATGAAGCGCAATACGCCAGCATGGTGGCGCGCCGCTATGGCACCTTGCACCACGCGCAGCAGGTCGAGTCCGACGATTTCGAACTGATCGACCTGCTGGCCACGCTGTACGACGAACCGTTCGCCGACAGTTCGGCCATGCCCACCTACCGCGTTTGCCAGCTGGCGCGCCGGCGCGTCACGGTGGCGCTGTCGGGCGACGGCGGCGACGAAAGCCTGGCCGGCTACCGGCGCTACAACCTGCATGCGCGCGAAGAAAAAATGCGCGCCATGCTGCCGCAGGGGCTGCGCCGTTCGCTGTTCGGCACCCTGGGCCGGCTTTACCCGAAGGCCGACTGGGCGCCGCGCTTCCTGCGCGCCAAGACCACCTTCGAAGGGCTGGCGCGCGACACCACCGATGCCTATTTTCACAGCGTCAGCATCCTCGGCGACGCCATGCGCGCGCGCCTGTTCAGCCCCGAACTGCGGCGCAGCCTGCAAGGCTACCGCGCGGTCGACGTGCTGCGCCGCCACGCCCTGGCCAGTCCGGCGCAGGACCCGCTGTCGCAAGTGCAGTACCTGGACCTGAAAACCTATCTGCCGGGCGACATACTGACCAAGGTCGACCGCGCCAGCATGGCCCACGCGCTGGAAGTGCGCTCGCCCTTGCTCGACCATGAACTGGTGGCCTGGATGTCGGGCCTGCCGCCGCAGCTGAAACTGCGCGGCGGCACCGGCAAATACCTGCTGAAAAAGGCGCTGCGGCCGCTGCTGCCCGACGAATTGCTGTATCGCCAGAAGATGGGCTTTTCCGTGCCGCTGGCCGCCTGGCTGCGCGGGCCGCTGCGCGAGCGCCTGCGCCAGCGCCTGACCAGCCCCGTGATGGCGCAATGCGGCCTGTTCGACATGGACTATATCGATCAGCTGATCGACCAGCACGGCGCGGGCCGGCGCGACCATAGCGCACCGCTGTGGTCGCTGCTGATGTTCGAGTCCTTTTTGCGCCAGGTAGTGCCGCTGCCCGCCGCCACGGCGCGGGAACTGGCCACCGCCTGACTCCCGCCACCGCCACCATTGCTGATACGGAACCGGCCATGCGCATCCTGCACATCCTCGACCACTCGCTGCCGCTGCACAGCGGTTACACCTTCCGTACCGTGGCCATCCTGGCCCAGCAGCGCGCGCTGGGCTGGGAAACCCTGCACCTGACCGGCGCCAAACAGGGCCCGTCCGACGCCATGGACCAGGTCGCCGACGGCTGGCACTTTTACCGCACCGCGCCCGGCCGGCAATGGTGGGCGCGCCTGCCCGTGCTGCGCCAGTGGAGCGTGATCCGGGGCCTGGCGCGCCGCCTGCGCCAGCTTGCGCTGCAGCTGAAACCCGACATTCTCCATGCGCATTCGCCGGCCCTGAACGCCATCGCCGCGCTCGGTGTCGGGCGCACCCTCGGTATCCCGGTGGTCTACGAAGTGCGCGCCTTCTGGGAAGACGCGGCCGCCGACCATGGCAGCAGCCGGCCCGGCGGCCTGCGCTACCGCCTGACGCGCATGCTGGAAAACCACGCGCTGCGCCGCGCCGACGCCATCACCACCATCTGCGAAGGCTTGCGCCAGGACTTGTGCGCACGCGGCCTGCCACCCGATAAAATCACCGTGATTCCCAACGCCGTCGATGTCGCCGCCTTGGATGCGGTGCCCATGCAGCCTGGCCTGGCACGCGCCATGGGACTGGCCGGCCACCCCGTGATCGGCTTTATCGGCTCGTTCTACGCCTATGAAGGCCTGGCGCTGCTGCTGCGCGCCATGCCGCGCATGCTGGCCGCGGCGCCTGCACTGCGCCTGCTGCTGGCCGGCGGCGGCCCGCAGGACGCGCAGTTGCGCGCGCTGGCCGTCGAGCTGGGCATCGCCGGCCAGGTGGTGTTCGCCGGGCGCGTGCCGCACGCACTGGTGGCGCAGTATTATCAGCTGATCGACGTGCTGGTCTATCCGCGCCTGCCGATGCGCCTGACGGAACTGGTCACGCCCCTGAAGCCGCTGGAGGCGATGGCGCAGGGCCGGCTGGTGGCCGCCTCCGACGTCGGCGGCCACCGCGAACTGATCAAGGATGGCCAGACCGGCGTGCTGTTTCGCGCCAACGACGCCGAGGCGCTGGCGCAATCGGTGCTGGCCTTGCTGGACCAGCCAGCCAGCTGGCCGCTGCTGCGCCGCCGCGCACGCGCCTATGTGGAACGCGAACGCAGCTGGGCCGGCAGCGTGGCGCGCTATGCCGAGGTCTACCGGCGCCTGACGGCGCAACGCACGCTCGCCGGCATGGCGCGGCCGCCGGCGGAGCGCACCCGATGATGCTCGCCGGCATGCGCATCGCGCTGGTCGGCCCGCAGGCGCCGCCGGCCGGCGGCATGGCCAACCAGGCGGCGCAACTGGCGGCGCTGCTGCGCGCCGAAGGGGCCAAGGTCGAGCTGCTGGCCGTCAATGCCAGCGTGCTGCCGCCATGGCTGGCGCGCGTGCGCTACCTGCGCGCGGCCCTGCGCCTGCCCATCTTCCTGTGGCGCTTGTGGCGTGCCAGCCGCACGGTCGACCTGTTCCATGTGATGGCCAACTCGGGCTGGTCCTGGCATTTGCAGGGCGCGCCGGCGCTGTGGCTCGCCAGCCTGTGCGGCAAACCGGTGCTGCTCAATTACCGTGGCGGCGAGGCGGCGGCCTTCTTTGCGCGCCACCGGCGCCTGGTCGATGCCAGCCTGTTGCGCGCCGACGCGATCGCCGTGCCGTCGCGCTTCCTGCGCCAGATCTTCGAACAGGGGGGGCATGCGGCCCATATCGTGCCCAATGTGGTCGACCTGCGCCGGTTCACGCCAGCGGCCGGACAGGGCACCAAAGATGGCCCGGTGATCCTGGTGGCGCGCCACCTGCAGGCGCTGTACGACAACGCCAGCGCCGTGCGCGCGTTTGCCATCGTGCGCGAGGCGTTTCCCGGCGCGCGCCTGGTGCTGGCCGGCGACGGTCCCGAGCGCGCCGCGCTGGAAACCCTGGCCATCGACCTGAAGGTGATGGAGGCGGTGACGTTTGCCGGCCATGTGGCCAACGCCGCCATGCCGGCGCTGTACCAGGCCAGCACGCTCGTGCTCAATCCCAGCCTGGCCGACAATATGCCGATTTCCGTGCTCGAAGCGCTGGCCTGCGGCGTGCCCGTGGTCAGCACCAATGTGGGCGGCATTCCGGCCTTGCTGCAGCACGGCGTGACGGGCCTGCTGGTGTCGCCCGGCGACGCGCCGGCCATGGCGCAGGCCATGCTTGCCCTGCTGCGCGAGCCGCAACAGGCCAGCCGGCTGGCGGCCAACGGCCTGGCGCACGCGGCGCAGTTCGACTGGGCACATGTGGGGCCGCAGCTGGCGGCGCTGTACCGGCGCATCCTGGCCGCGCCGCGTCCGTCCGGCTATGCGCGCCTGGTGGCGCACTGGCTGTTTCCGCTGCACGAAAAGCTCAAGCGGCACGACAGCGTGCGCCTGCTGCGCCGCATGGAGCGCTCGCAATGGTGGACGCCGCAGCAGCTGGACCGCTGGCGCCTGGCGCGGCTGCGCCGACTGCTGCGCCATGCGGGTGCCCATGTCCCTTATTACGGCGCGCTGTTCCAGCGCATCGGCTTCGATCCGCGCCAGGTGCACAGCCTGAGCGACCTGGCGCGCCTGCCACTGCTGCGCAAAGCCGATATCAGCGCCGCGCGCGACGCCTTCAAGTCCGACCGCGCCGATGGCCTGCGTCCGTTCTCCACCGGCGGCTCGAGTGGCGAGCCGCTGCTGTTTTTCCTGGGACGCAAGCGCATCAGCCACGATATCGCCGCCAAATGGCGCGCCACGCGCTGGTGGGGGGTCGATATCGGTGAGCGCGAGGTGGTGCTGTGGGGCTCGCCCATCGAACTGCACGCCCAGGACCGGCTGCGCCGCCTGCGCGACTGGCTGCTGCGCAGCACCCTGCTGCCGGCGTTTGCCATGTCGCCCGCCAGGGTCGACGGCTTCATCCACCGGCTGCGGCGGCTGCGCCCGCGCATGCTGTTCGGCTACCCGTCGGCGCTGTGCCGCATCGCCAGCCATGCCGGCGCGCACGGCGTGCCGCTCGACGGCCTGGGCGTGAAAGTCGCTTTCGTCACCTCCGAGCGCCTGTACGACGAGCAGCGCGCGCAGATCGCCACCGCCTTCGGCTGCCCGGTGGCCAATGGCTACGGCGGGCGCGACGCCGGCTTTATCGCCCACGAATGCCCGCATGGCGGCATGCACATCACGGCCGAAGACATCATCGTCGAAATCGTCGATCCCGCCGGCCAGCCGCTGCCGCCGGGCAGCCTCGGCGAAATCGTCGTCACCCACCTGGCCACGCGCGACTACCCCTTCATCCGCTACGCCACCGGCGACATCGGCGCGCTGGGCACGGCGCCCTGCGGTTGCGGGCGCGGCTTGCCGCTGCTGCAGAAAATCGAGGGCCGCAGCACGGATTTCCTCACCGCCACGGACGGCACCGTGATGCATGGCCTGGCGCTGGTATACATCCTGCGCGAACTGCCGCAGGTGCGCGGCTTCAAGATCATCCAGGAAAGCCTGCTGCACACGCGCGTGCTGCTGGTGTGCCTGCCACTGCTGGACGCGACTACCCGCGCGCTCATCGTGGCCGGCTTCCAGGCCAGGCTGGGCGCGCAGGTGGCGATCGATACCGACGAGGTGGACGAGATCGCCGCCGAGGCCTCGGGCAAATACCGCTATGTGGTCAGCAAGGTGACCTGATTTTTTCTAGAAAGGCTCTTTCATGTCCAACTACCTTACTCTCCTGCTGCTCGCCGCCATCCTGCTGCTGTGCGCCTGGACCTTGCACAAGGTGCGCCTGATCCATTTGCTGGCGCACCAGTTGCGCGACCAGGCCGACAGCGCGCCGGCCACCCTGTTCCGCCAGCTCGAAGCGCTCGATGGCCTGCAGCGCGAGCTGAAGCTGGACAAAAGCCTGCCGTGCACGCGCGGCTGGGCCGGCTCGCCCGATTTCCTGCTGGAACTTGCGCGCCATGCGCTCTCGGCGCGGCCGCAGGTGGTGGTCGAATGCAGCAGCGGCGCTTCGACCGTGGTGCTGGCGCGCTGCATGCAGCTGCAGGGCGCGGGCCAGGTCTACAGCCTGGAGCACGATGCCGCATATGCGGCGCAGACACGGGCCGAGCTGGCGCGCCACGGCCTGTCGGACTGGGCGCAAGTGATCGCCGCGCCGCTGCGCGCGCATCCCTTGCAGGGCGAAACCTGGCCCTGGTACGCCACCGACCGCCTGCCCGCCGGCTTGCCGATCGACATGCTGGTGATCGACGGCCCGCCGCAGGCGACCGCCACGCATGCCCGCTATCCGGCCGGTCCGCTGCTGTTTCCCCGCCTGGCGCCAGGCGCGGCCGTCTACCTCGACGACGCCGCGCGCAGCGACGAACAAGCCATCCTGCGGCGCTGGCGCAGCGAATTCCCCTTGCTGCGCCAGTCCCTGCTGGCCTGCGAAAAAGGCTGTGCCCGGCTGGTGAAGGAAGGCTTGGCGGACGATGCGCAGCCCGCGATGGAGTTGCCGCAGGGTATCTTGGCGCAGCAACACTGAGCGCCCGAGCTATTCCGCGCTGAACTCGGCGGCCGCCCTGGCCGCCCCCAGCGCCTGCGCATGGCTGCCGAACGGACGATCATAGCCGTCGACACTGCCGTCGCTGTCGACAAAATACAGCCACCAGCCGTCGGGCCGTTCGCAGATCGCCGTCTGGCCCGGCACGCAGACACTGGCGATATCGGCGCCGATGGCCAGGGTGACGATGGTGATGCCGTGGTGGACGATGGCGTTCATGTTGGTGGTCCTGCAACGATGGCCGGGCAGTGTAGCCGATTTTTGCGCTACACTGAACACTCTCGGGGAGCATACATGGCATCACAGCAAGGTACGGTCGACTTCCTGCTCGACCAGATGGCCGGCGCGGGCGCGCTGGTGGCAAAGAAAATGTTCGGCGAAACAGGCTTGTACTGCGATGGCAAGATGTTCGCGATCATCGCCGACGACCAGCTGTATATCAAGCCGACCGACGCCGGGCGGGCCTGGATAGGCACGCCGCAGGAGGCGCCACCCTATCCGCAAGCCAAGCCCTGGTTCCTGATCGGCGGCGAACAGTGGGACGAGCGCGACTGGCTGGTCCAGCTGGCGCGGCGCACCACCGACGCCCTGCCGCCGCCCAAGCCGAAAGCCGCGCCGAAAAAGAAACCGGCGCCGGCCTGAGTTCAAGCCACGCTATTGCCGCAATCGCCGCCATTGCGGAAGCAGTCGAGGTTGTGAAATGTGATGGCGGCGATTTCACGCAGCGCTTCGATGGTAAAGAAGCCCTGGTGTCCAGTCACCAGCACATTCGGGAACGTCATCAGGCGCTGGAAGATGTCGTCGTCAATGATGTCGGACGAGTGATCGTGGAAGAACAGGCTGCTTTCCTGCTCGTACACATCGATCGCCAGGGCGCCCAGCTGGCGCGACTTGAGCGCATCGATCACGGCGCCAGTATCGATCAGGCCGCCGCGCGAGGTATTGACCAGCATGGCGCCGCGCTTCATCTGCGGCAAGGTGGCCGGGCCGATCAGGTGGCGCGTGCTGTCCATCAAGGGGCAATGCAGCGAGACGATGTCCGCCTCGGCCAGCAGCTGCGGCAGGTCGACCATCGTGCCGAGCTCGGCAAAATCAGGCGAAGGATAGGGGTCGTGGCCCAGCACCTTGCAGCCGAAGCCCCTGAAGATGCGCGCCGTGGCCAGGCCGATCTTGCCGGTCCCGACGATGCCCACCGTCTTGCCATGCAGGTTGAACCCCAGCAAGCCATCGAGTGAAAAATTGCCTTCGCGCACGCGGGCGTAAGCGCGGTGCGTGTGGCGGTTCAGGGTCTGCACCATGGCCAGGGTGTGCTCGGCCACCGCTTCAGGCGAATACGCCGGTACGCGCGCGACAAAAAAGCCCAGCCGCCTGGCTGTCGGCAAATCCAGGTTGTTGTAGCCGGCGCAGCGCAGCAGGATGGCGCGCACGCCGTAGCTGTGCAAGGCTTCCAGCACGGCGGTGTCGAGCACATCGTTGACGAACACGCAGACGGCGCCGGCGCCCTGCGCCAGGATGGCGGTGTCCGCTCCGAGCAAGGCGTCGTGATAGACCAGCTCGATGCTGGATGCATCGGGCTGGGATGGCAGGGCTTCGTCGAAGAAGCGGCGGTCGTAGGGCTGGCTGCCAAAGAAGGCGATTTTCATGGGGCTTCCTGGAAAAGTAGTGAGGCCGATGGCAAAAACGCCATCATAGCGTACGCTTCCTCTGCCCTGGAAAACGATTGCAAAGAAATTATTGTAAAAAGATCACTGCCGTACCCGCGGCAAGGTGATCAGCTTGCGCACGAAGGCGGTTTCCTGCGGATGGTCCTGGTGGAAGCGGTCACGCGCGGCGCGCATGGCGGCCTGGTGCGCGGCCAGGTTCTCGCTGCGCAATTCGATGCCGAAGTCGTCGGGCACGGTGCCGCTATCGCCACCGAACAGGCGCGACAATATCATGCGGCCCACATTGTCGCGGTAGTGCGATGCTTCCCAGTAATAGCGCATTTCGCGCCTGCCGCCAAATTGCGGTATGGCTTCGCTGGTAATGCTGTTAAAGCCTGAAAAGTCGACCAAGCGCAGGTCGCAGCCCTGGGCCCGGTGGCGTTCGGCCAGCCTGGTGATATCGCCTTGCCACTGCTCCATGGCCGGCCACTTGCCGCGCCAGTACAGCACGTCCATCGTCATCGCATGGGTGGGATTGACATACAGGCGCAAGCGCGTGCCGTCGCGGCACAGCTTGCCGACCGTGGCGTCGAACGCTTGCAGCGCGTCCGGCGTGGGGCCGGCGCCGTCGCCGAATTCCTGCAGGCGCGGCACCATGGCCGGCGCCGTGCCGCCCCAGCCCTTGATGCGATCGCTGAAGCAGCGGTGGTCGCGCTGACCATGCAGGGCCAGGCTGGACAGGCACACGCTGCCGAAATTGCCTTGCAGCAGGCGCAAGCTGTCTTGCGTCATGTCGACCGTCAGGCCGCGCTTGACGTTGAGCAGGGCGCGCCGCGCGAAAAAGGCGGGTCCCTCGTCCGTCAGGCCCGGCTCGATGCCGGCCGAGCCCTGCTCCATCGAAAACGAGGGCGCATCGATGCCCCACACCATGGTGTCGACATGGCTGACCCTTGCCGCGTGCCGGGCCAGCAGCATGGCGTCGCCGATCGACGCGCCCGAGACGGCGCTGTTGAAGACGGTCTTGCCATCGAAGAGCTCGCGCACGCCGGCCGGCAAGCCCATTTCCGTGCGCGAATTGCCGATATACACGACGGCCGGCCGGTAGCGCGCCACGGCATAGGTCTTGCCCCACACGCTGAGCTTTTCGCGGGTCGGCTGCAGCCGCTGCAGCAGCGGGCTGTCCCACTGGTGCAGCAGATAGGGATCGACCTGGTAATTTACAGTGGAAACGAGCAACAGCGCGCCGGCCGCGCAGCCGCAGAACAGGCCGACATAGCGGCGTGAAGACAGGGTATCCGAGGTAGCCATGGTCAGAATTGAAAGTAGAGAAATTCGGTGACGCGGTTCATGCCGAAGATGCAGGCGACAAACAGCGCGGCAAACCCCAGGCTCCAGCGGCGCGTGGGCCGCCAGTGCCAGGCCCGGCGGCCCAGCTGGCCGTCTTGAAAGACTTTTTCAATACAAGGATCGTAATGCACAAATATTTCCTGCGTATTCGGCGCCTTGAAGGCCAGCAGCATGGCCAGCAGCAACACCGGCAGGCCCGGTCCTTCCAGCTGTATCCAGCGGATGCCGTTGAAGGCCGGCTGCCAGCCCGAGTGCGCCAGCGCCGCCGCATAGGCTTCCAGGCCGCGCGGCAGGCTCACGCCATTCGCCCCGAACAGGGCGCCGGCGATGTCCCAGGCCGTGGCCACGTCAGGCGCGCGAAAGAAGATCCAGGCCAGCATCACGGCAAAAAACGTCAGCAGCGGCGGCCACCAGCGGCTGGCCGCCACGCCGAACCGTTGCTGCCAGGCTTGCTGCACCACCAGGTACAGCCCGTGCAGGCCACCCCAGATGACAAAGGTCCAGCCTGCGCCATGCCACAAGCCGCCCAGCAGCATGGTCAGCATCAGGTTGCGGTAGCGCATGGCCTGCCCGCGCCGGCTGCCGCCCAGCGCGATATACAGGTAGTCGCGCAGGAAGCGCGACAAGGTCATGTGCCAGCGGCGCCAGAACTCGGCGATATTGACAGCTTGATAGGGCGAATTGAAATTGAGCGGCAGCTTGACGCCGAACAGGCGCGACAGGCCGATGGCCATGTCGGAATAGCCTGAAAAATCAAAATACAGCTGGAAGGTATACGCCAGCACGCCGATCCACGCTTCCAGCAGGGTCGGCTGGGCGCCGGCGGCAAACACGGGGATGGCAAGCGTCGACAGGTTATCGGCAATCAGCACCTTCTTGGCCAGTCCGACCACGAAAATCGACAGGCCGATGGCGAATTGACTCGCATGCGGGCGCGTATTGGCCGCATCGGCGAATTGCGGCATCATTTCGCGGTGATGCAGCACCGGCCCGGCTATCAGGTGCGGAAAATAGCTGACGAACAGCACGTAATGGATAAAGCGGTATTCGCGCACCTCGCCCCGGTAGCAATCGACGAGGAAGGCGATCTGGGTAAAGGTAAAGAAAGAGATGCCGATCGGCAGCATGATATCGAGCGGCGGCAGCCCGCCAGCGCCAGCGGCGTGCGCCAGGGTATTGACACTGTCGACGAAAAAATTGGCGTATTTGTACCAGGCCAGCAGGCACAGATTGGCCGCCAGCGCCACCACCAGCGCGCGCTTCCTGGCCGGCCCCGTGGAAGCGCCGATCAGCCGTCCGCCCAGGTAGTTGACGGTGATCGATGCCAGCAGCAGCGGCACATAACGTATCTCCCAGTAGCCGTAGAAAAACAGCGAAGCGGCCGCCAGCCAGGCGGCGGGCAACAGCGGCCGGCCCGACCTTCCCAGCAAAAAATAGCCGGCCAGCACGATCGGCAGGTAAAAAAACAGGAAGCTGAAGGAGTTAAACAGCATGGCGCCTCCCGGCCGGCAGGCTGGCGCCATGCAACTGGGCATGACCATGATAGCAGTCGGCGATCTGCGCCGCCACCCTGTCCCAGCTGAACTGACTGACCAGCGCCTGCACCCTGACGCGCTCGGGTTGCTCGGCCACCAGCTGTTCGATGACCAGGCGCTGGGCGGCGCCATCGTCCCAGCGCACCTTGCGCAGCGCAAAAGTGGAGTCAGGCAGCTCGAGCGCGCTTTGCGCCGTCATCACCACCGGCGTGCCGGCCGCCAGCGCTTCGAGCACCGACAGCGGCAGCACTTCGCCCTGGCTGGGCAGGGCCACCACAGCGGCCGCATGATAGGCGCTGGCCAGCAGCGGATCGGCATGCTCCAGGCTGCCCAGCCAGCTGACGTGCGGCAAGGCCAGCAGTTGCTGCAGATATGGCAATTCGTGGCGCGGCGCGGCGCCGATCAGCACCACCGGCAGCGCACTGCCAGCCAGCGCCAGCGCCAGGCCAAGCTGGTTTTTATACGGAGAAATACTAGCGACCATCAGCACGAAGGGGCCGGCGATCCCCGTCTCGCGCCGGAACAGGTCGCCATTGGCCGTAAAGAAATGCGGATTGACGCCATTCGGAAACACGCGGATTTTTTCCGCAACAACGCCGAATCCCTGCGTGATGGCATCGCGCTCGGCCTCGCCCAAGGCAATTACCAGGCTGGCCAGTTGCAGCGCGCGCTTGGTCTGGGCGTAGCTGGTTTGCACCATCCAGTCCGTCAAACGGCCTGCCAGCCGGTCCGCCAGCTCGGCGCGGCGGGCCGTGGCACGGTTCCAGCCCGG
The DNA here is from genome assembly GCF_030944405.1 of Janthinobacterium sp. J1-1. Classification (NCBI taxonomy): domain Bacteria; kingdom Pseudomonadati; phylum Pseudomonadota; class Betaproteobacteria; order Burkholderiales; family Oxalobacteraceae; genus Janthinobacterium; species Janthinobacterium sp. J1-1. The sequence goes on along the minus strand of NZ_CP132339.1, from coordinate 4,433,480 downwards.
CGACAGCAGCGGCGACAACACCACCGGCAGGCCCAGCTCGCTCGCCATTTCAACGATGCGAAAATTGCCATTGATCGCGGAAAACACGTGGATCAGATCGTAATCGGCCAGCCGGTCGTGATTGGCATCGACCAGCCGCACCTGCAATGGCCGTGCGGCGCTGGGTGCCAGGCGGTTCAGGGCGGCAACGGTTTCCCGCACCTGTATCTGCAGGCCGCCGTCGCGCTGGAACAGCATGGGATAAGACAGGATGCCAACTCGCATGGGTTTCCTTCAAGGTGGTGTCCTGGCCGTCAGCAGCTTGCCGGCCAGTTTGCGCTGGAGCAGCAAAAATTCGGCAGCGAGTTCATGTTTCAACAGAAAAATGCCGGCGATCCAGCACAGCAGGCTGGCCAGCCCGGTTGCCAGCAGCGCCAGCAAGGGCATGGCGTGCGGCAGGTCATCGGGCAGCCACAGCGCCACCAGCAGCGGCGCCGGCGCGGTGCAGCCACACAGCAGCAGGCTTTTGCTGACCGTGCGCAGCAGCAAGCGCCAGTCGAGATTGCAGGCCGCGCGCAGCGAACGGTAGCTGAGCCAGCTGCGCAGCAACAGCGCCAGCACCACCGCCCAGGCCACCGCCACCAGGCCGAACGGCGCCGCCGCCAGCACCAGCGCCACCTTCAGCACGCCGGACCAGGCATCGATACCGACTTGCACCCGCATCTTGCCGGTGGCCACCAGCAGGTAGCGTGCCATGCTGAACATGCTATACACGGCCGATGACAGACACATGATGCGTATCAAGGGCACACAGGCGATCCACTGCTGTCCGTACAGCAATTTGACCAAGGGCAAAGCCATGCATGCAAGAAAGAAGAAAAACGGCCAGCTCAAGGCCGTCATGTAGCTGACCGTGCGCAGATAGGCCGGCCCCGCCCCGCCCTGCCCGCCCGCGCGCTCGTTGGCGGCGAACAGGGGAAACACCACGGGCGAAATCGCGCTGGTGATCAGCTGGTTGAACATATTGAGCACGCTTTGCGCCTTGCCGAACAGAGCCAGGCTTTCGATGTCGATCAGCTTGCCGATGATCAGGTCCGGCGCCGCCACGCTGGCTTCATCGATCAGCCCGCCTCCGGTCGAATACGCGCCAAACGCCGCCACCGTGCGCATGCCTTGCCGGCCCGGCAGCCACGGCAGTTCACGGGGCCGCAGCAGCAGGCTCGCCAGCAGGGAGGCCAGGCTGCCGGCCAGCGCCGCCCACACCATGCTCATGTAGCTGTAGCCCAGCAGCGCCAGGCCGACCGCCACCAGCAGATTCGTCACGCTGTTGGCCGCATTGATGGCGTAGATGGCGCGAAAGCGCAGCTGCCGGCGCAAGATGGGCATGGTCAACGCGCTGAACGGGATCAGGACAAAATTAATTGACAGCAATTGCAGCACCAGCCGCAGCCTCGGTTCCTGGTAAAAACCGGCAAGCGGCCCACTGGCGGCCAGCACCAGCAGCGCCAGCAGCCAGGCGACCAGCAGGCTGGTGGCCAGCGCCGCGCGCAGCTTGACCATGTCGAGCTGCTTTTCCTGGATCAGGTATTGGCCGACGCCAAAGTCGCGCACCACCTGGGCCAGCGCCACCAGCACCGCGCCCAGCGAATACACGCCCACTTCGGCCGGCGTCAGCAACCGCGACAGGATCATGGTGGCGACCATGCCCAGCAGCAGCACCGTGTATTTTTCGGCAAAGGAAAACAGCAGCGAGTGGCGGGTGGCGCTCATCCGGGGCGCCGGTCAGACCAGGCCGGCATAGAACTGGCGTAACTGCCGTTCCAGCCGTGGCATCGAATAGCGCTGCTCGGCTTCGCGGCGGGCCGCCAGCGCCATTTGCGCGCGCCGGGGCGCATCCTGCAGCAGGCTGGCCACGGACTCGCAGGCGGCCAGCTCGTCGGCCAGCGGCAGCAGCAGGCCACCGGCACAATCGTGCAGGATATCGTGGGTGCCGGGCACATCCGTTCCCACGGCCGGCACGCCGCAGGCCATCGCCTCGATGGTGGCGATGCCAAAGCCTTCGTTGCGGCTGAGCAGCAGATGCAGGTCGAAGGCCGGCATCAGCAGCTCGATGCGGGCCTGGTAGCCAGTAAAGATTACTTGCCCATCGGCACCGGCCGCCTGCACCTGCAGCCGCAGCGCCGCTTCCAGCGGTCCGGTGCCGGCCAGCACCAGGTACAGTCCGGGAAAGCGCGGCCGCAGGCGCAGAAACATGGCCAGCAGCGCCTCGGGCCGTTTTTGCGGCGACAGCCTGGCCACCGAACCGAGCACCAGCGCATCCTGCGGCAAGCCCAGCTGTTCGCGCGCCAGCCGCCGCCGCTCGTCCGACACGGTAAACAGATCGGTATCGACGCCGTTCGGTATCACGGCCAGGCGCGTGCCAGGCGCCAGCATGTCGCGGTACAGGTCCATGAAATGTTGCAAGGCCGATGGCGAGACTGCATACACGCCCTTGACACACTGCATGGCCGTGGCCAGCAACGGCCGCTGCCAGGCGCTGAACGGTTCCAGTGGAAACGCGTTGTGCACGCTGACCACGGCCGGTAGCCGGCAGCGGCTGGCCTGCCACAGGATGGAGGCGCCATAGGCCGTCCAGCAAAACGCCACATGGACCAGATCGGCCCGGTAGCGCCGCAGCCGCCAGGCGCCCGTCAGCCGCGCGCGCAGCAAGTTCAGCCGGCGCCAAGGCCAGTGCTCGATGAACAGCGGCGGCTGGTACACGCTGATGCGCACCTGCCGGGCCCGCAAGCCTTGCGCCCACCGGTCGAAGCCGGCAAAGCGCCGCAGCGCCAGCAGGCTGTGATAGCCGGCGCCGTCGAGCATGCGCGCTTCCTGCGCCATGCGCAGCTCCATGCCGCCCAGCTCGCCCGAGTAGCTGGTGATCAGGATGCGCGCGGGGCGCCGCACCCTGTTTTGCCACGCTTTTTGCCACGCCTCCTGGCAATAGCCGGCGATATTGGCCAGCTCCCAGCGCCGCACGAACATGTGTTCACGGTCGCGCCGCAGCCAGGCGCCCAGCCATCCGATACTATCGCGCAGGAAACGTCCCAGCATCCAGCGCGGCACGGTGCTGTCTGTCTGCTGGCGAAAGCGACCCCGTCCATGCAGCCAGGCGCGGCGCAGCACCCACGGCACCGCCACCTGATGGGCGCGAATGATATGCGCCACGCATGCTTGCGGGCAAAACCAGGCCAGGTGGCCCGCTTGCGCCAGGCGCAGGTTGAAATTGACTTCGCCGCCCATGGCATAGCTGGCGCCATTCGGGCCGATGCTGTCGTCAAAGCGCAGGCCATCGGCAAAAATGCGCCGCCGCGCCGCCATGTTCGCGCCCCACACCAGCCCCGGATAAATGGGGCCGTCCGGCAGGCCGCGTTCGGTCAAACCCCAGGTCAGGCCCGCTGGCGTGCGAGCAAGCAGCCATGGCGCGGGAGGGAGACGCCAGGCGGGCACGATGGCGCCGCCAAACAGGGCATGGCCGGGCTGGCGCGCGGCGCAATGCTGCAGGCGGCGCAGCCAGTCCACCTGGGGAATCGCATCGTCGTCGGTAAACACCAGCAACTCCTGGCCGTCACCGCGCTGGCGCAAGACCAGTTCCAGCGCGGCGTTCAATGCCGCATTCTTGCCGCGCCGCGCCACGTGCAAGGTGCTCAGGGGCAAGCGCCCCTGGAAAGCGGCGATCACCTCGGCGGTCGCGTCGCTGCTGCCATTGTCGGCAATCACCAGGCGCCAGCCGCCGGCGGGCCTGGCCAGCGCCGTGTACGCCCGCAGTACTTCAGGCAAGGTGGCGGCGCCGTTGTAGGTCGCCATCAGTACGGTCAACAAGCGCGCGTCTCCTGTGTTTGGGGGAAGGCAAGGTTACCGAGCAGTGTACTGAGCGAATTTCCCCAGCCGTTGACAGGCGTCAATGCCAGGCGCCTGCGATGCGATAACACTAGGCGACACCGCCAGCCAGGAAACCGTCTCTCCATGCGCGACATACTGATTACCCTTATCGTGTTCGGCTCGCTCCCCTTCATCGTCAAGGTGCCCGCCACTGGCGCCCTGATGTGGGTCTGGGTCAGCGTGATGAATCCGCATACGCAAGGCTGGGGCTTTGCCACCCAGCTGCCGTTCGCCATGATCATCGCCGTGGTCACCATGTTCGGCATGTTGCTGTCGCGCACGCCCAAGGGCCTGCCGATGACGCCCGTCAGCGTATTGCTGCTGCTGTTCGTGCTGTGGATGAACGTGACGACCCCGTTTGCGCTGCTGCCGGGGCCATCCTGGGTGCAGTGGAACAAGGTCATGAAGATCATGCTGATGAGCTTTGTGGTGATGATGCTGATACGCACCCGCACCGATATCATCCGGCTGGTGTGGGTACTGGTCGGCTCGATCGGCTTTTATGGCGTCAAGGGCGGCATCTTCACCATCCGCAGCGGCGGCACGGAACGGGTCTGGGGGCCGGAAGCGACTTTTATCGGCGACAACAATGCGCTGGCCCTGGCGCTGATCATCACGATACCGTTGATGTATTACCTGCAGCAAAATAGCGATAAGCGCTGGGTACGCCATGGACTGACGGCCGCGATGGTGCTGAGCGCCCTGGCCGCGCTGGGCTCGTATTCGCGCGGCGGCCTGCTGGCGATCGCCGCCATGTGTCTGTTCATGTGGATCAAGAGCGGCAAGAAAGTGGCGCTGGGCGCGCTGCTGTGCTTGCTGGGGCCGCTGCTGCTCGCTTTCATGCCCGAGCGCTGGGCCGAGCGCATGGATACCATCAATACCTTCCAGGAAGACAGTTCGGCCCAGGGCCGCCTGAATGCCTGGCAGATGGCGTACAACCTGGCACGCGACCGTTTCCTGGGCGGCGGCTTCGAAGTGTCCGATGCGGGCATCTTTGCCCGCTATGCGCCCGATCCGCAGGCCGTGCACGCGGCGCACAGCATTTATTTCCAGGCCCTCGGCGAACATGGCTTCGTCGGCCTGGCGCTCTACCTGGCGCTGGGCTGCGCCACCTGGCGCACGGCGGCCGCCATTATCCGGCAGTCGCGCGGCAAGGCCGAGCTGGCCTGGGCGCTGGGCCTGGCCACCATGTGCCAGGCCAGCATGGTGGGTTTTGCCGTCGGCGGCGCTTTCCTCAGCCTGCTGTATTTCGACATGCCCTATTATTTGATGGCGGTGCTGATCGCCACCCGCATCCTGGTCGAGCAGCACGTGAAAGCGCAGCGTTTGGTGCCGCTGCGCAAGGGGCCGGCAGCGGCCGAGTCCGGCATGGCGGGCCAGCCATGAGCGGGACCGAGCTGTCGATCCTGATCTACCACCGGGTGCTGGCCCGGCCCGACCCGCTGTTCCCCGGCGAAGTCGACCGCGCCCTGTTCGAGCGCCAGTTGCGCCTGCTCAAGCGCTTTTATACGGTGCTGCCCTTGCCTGTGGCCGTGCAGCGCCTGCAGGACGGCAGCCTGCCGCCTCGCGCGGCCTGCATTACCTTCGACGATGGCTATGCCGACAATGCCGAACACGCGCTGCCCCTGCTGCGGCAATACGGCTTGCACGCCACTTTTTTTATCGCCACCGGCTATTTGAATGGCGGGCAGATGTGGAACGACCGCGTGATCGACGCCGTGCGCCAGGCGCCGGGCGCCTCCCTGGATTTGCGCGACCTGGGGCTGGACTGCCTGCCACTGGCCAGCCTGGCCCAGCGCCGCGCCGCCATCGAGCATGTGCTGGCGCACCTGAAATACCTGCCGTTCGAACAGCGCCAGCGCCTGGCCGTCGAACTGCGCCGGCGCGCGGGGGGGGCCACGCGCACCATGGCCCCTGCGATGCTGACTACTGCCCAGCTGCAGTGGCTGCACACGGCCGGCATGGGCATCGGCGCGCATACGGTCAGCCACCCCATCCTGGCCGCCATGTCCGACCGCGCGGCGCGCAACGATATCGCCAACGGCAAGCGCGAGCTGGAACAGCTGCTGCAAGCGCCCATGACCCTGTTTGCCTATCCGAACGGCAAGGCCGGCCGCGATTACGGGCCGGCCCATGTCGAGATCGTCAAGAGCCTGGGCTTTACCGCCGCGCTGGCCACCGACTGGGGCGTGGCGCGGCCGGGCGCCGGGCTGGATCTGTTCCAGCTGCCCCGTTTTACGCCGTGGGATCGAGGACGCCTGGCATTTTTATGGCGGCTGCGCCAGAACCGGCGGCAAAGCCCAGTGCATGCGCGCTGAGCCATTGTTCCAGCATCATCAGTATCCACACCATGGTGCCGTGATACGCGGGATGCTCCAGCAGCAGGCGGCCTTGGAGATCGTCGATAAAGCCGGGCCGCACGATGCCCCGCAGGCGCAGCTGGGCCAGGTTGTCGAAAGCAAACTCACGCAGCGGTGCATGGCTTTGCAGCCACAAACCGAACGGCAGGCCAAAACCGTGCTTTTTCTTGCGCAAGATGGCCCGGGGCAAAATATCGGCCAGCGCCTGCTTGAAAAACGGCCGCAGCCGCATGCCCCTGAGCTTGTCGCCGGGCGGCAGGCTGGCGGCAAACGCCACCATCGCGTCGTGCAGGAAGGGAAACGCCGCCTCCACGCCGGCCAGTTCGCAAGCCTTGCGCACCTTGGGCAAGTCGTTGTCGGCCAGGGTGAAGCGCATGTCGAGAGCCAGCAAGGCATTGATCTGGCTCAGCTGGCGTTCCGGCCGCTGCAAATATGCGCTGTTCAGCTGATCGAGCGCCATGCCGGGAACGATGGTTTCCAGGAAAGCATCTTCCAGCACCGTGCGATGGCCATAGCGCTGCAGCAAGTTATAACTTTCCAGCCGGGCCGGCAGCGCCATGGTGGCTTGCTCGATATAGCTGCGCGCCTTGTCCCCCAGCCGCGATGGCCGCGTCAACCCTGCACGGAACAGCAGCGGTTCGATGATGCCTTGGCGCAGCATGGCCGGCAGGCGTTCATAGCTGGACAGCAAGGCCTGGCGCGCATAGCGCTCGTTGCCGCCAAACAATTCGTCACCGCCATCGCCGCCCAGCATGCGCGTCATGCCGTCGTCGCGCGCCATTTTCGCGCAATAGTAGGCGGGGATCGCCGAGGCATTGCCGAAGGGCTGGTCGAACCCGGCCGCCATGGCGGGGATCGCGGCCAGCACGTCGGCCGCCGTCACATAATATTCATGGTGTACGCAGCCGGCGTGGCTGGCGGCCAGGCGCGCATACGCCATTTCGTCGTAGCCGGGCGCGTCAAAGCCTATCGAATAGGCGCGCGCGCCCGATCCCGTCACCTGCCGCACGATGGCGGCGATGGTGGAACTGTCGGTGCCGCCGCTGAGAAAAGCGCCGGTGGTGGCCGCCACATCGCCCAGGCTGCTTTCCACCGCCAGGCGCAAAATGCGCAAAAAAGCCTGCTGGCGGCTGGCAAAGGTGGCCATGGTTTTTTCCTGGAAGGCCAGCGACCAGTAACTTCCCTTGCACTGTTTTCCCGCGCGCACATGCAGGTATTCTCCCGGCAGCAAGCGCTGCCAGCCCAGCCACGGCGTTTCCGGCGCGGGCACCATATGGAAAAACAGATAGTGATACAGGGCCTGCGGGTCGAGCGCGCCGCGCACTGCCGGATGGGCCAACATCGCGTCGTTCGAGGAGGCAAAGAACACGCCCTGCGCATTGCTCACATGGCTGAGCGGATAACTGCCGGCGCGATCCACGGCCAGCAGCAACTGGCCGGAAAAACCATCGACGACGGCCAGCGCAAATTCGCCGGACAAGGCCGCGCAGGCGGCCGCGCCGCGCGCCAGCCAGACAGGCGCCAGCCGCTGCGCCACATTCAAGGCGGAATCATCGAGCATGGGGTGGCCCCAGAGGGCGATCAGCAAGCCATCCTGCTGATACAGATGGCTGGCACCGTCGCCGGCCGCCACGGCCACCGTGCCTTTCTCGCCCGTACGCCACTGCAATGGCGCCTGGTCCAGGCGCGACAGCGGTGCCGCCATGGCGCTGATCGCCGAGACATCCCCGTCCCCCAGCCAACCGCACAGGCCGCTCATACGAGCACCTCGGCCGGCAAGGGATGGCCGAGAAACGCGGTCGGGCTAGCCGTCAGGCCATAGGCGCCCGACTGGAACACCACCACTAGGTCGCCCTCGGCCGCGCGCGCCATTTCCATCTGTTCGGCCAGCAAGTCCAGCGGCGTGCACAGCGGCCCGACCACGGACACCACTTCGCGCTCGCCGCCGTGCAGGCGGTTGCCGATCGCTACCGGATAATTCTTGCGGATCAGCTGGCCAAAATTGCCCGACGCGGCCAGGTGATGGTGCAAGCCGCCATCGGTGACGAGGAATATCTGGCCATGCGACAACTTGCGCTCGATCACCGCGCACACATAGATGCCGGCCTCGGCCACCAGATAGCGGCCCAGCTCGATATTCAGACGGGCGCCGGGCGCCGCCCTGGCCAGCTTGTCCAGTTGGCGCTGCAGGTTGTCGGCCAGCGGCGCCAGGTCCAGCGGCATGTCGCCCGGAAAGTACGGCACGCCGAAGCCGCCGCCGATATTGAGCACGCGCAAGGCGGACGGTGCGTCATGCGCCAATTGCAGCGCCAGCTCGACGCTGGCCGCCTGGGCTTCCGCCAGGGCCGGGGCCGACAGGTTTTGCGAGCCGGAAAACACGTGAAAGCCGTGGAAATCCAGTTGCAGCTGGCCTATGCGCGCCAGCAAGGTCGGCACCAGCGCCGCATCGACACCGAACGGCTGGGCGCCGCCGCCCATGCGCATGCCGGCGCGGCGCAGCGCGAAATCGGGGTTGACCCGCACGGCGACCCGCGCCGCCACGCCCAGCCGGTCGCTGGCCAGGGCCAGCTTTTCCAGCTCCGCGCGCGACTCGACATTGATCAGCACGCCGGCCGCCACGGCCCGCGCCAGCTCGCTTTCGCTTTTGCCGGGGCCGGCAAAGCTGATGGCACCTGGCGCCATGGTGGTGTCGAGCGCGGTGGCCAGTTCGCCGCCCGACGCCACGTCGATGCCGTCAACCAGCCCCGCCAGCCACTGCACCACGGCCGACATCGGATTGGCCTTCATCGCATAATGCAGGTGCACCCCTGGCGGCAGCGCGGCGCGCAAGCTTGCCACGCGGGCCGCGATCCGCGCGCGGTCGTAGGCGTAGAACGGCGTGCGCCCCACACGTTGCGCCAGCCGGGTCAGGGACAAGCCGCCAAACTGCAGCACATCATCGCGCGCCGCCAGTTGTTGCAGGGCCGCATGCACGGGCAGGCCGCGCGCGTTCATGGCCGCTCCCCGGCGTTGACGGGGATGGCGGCAAGCACCTCGGCAATCTCGCGCGCCAGCAGCGCCCGGTCGATCTTGCCGTTCGGATTGCGCGGCAAGGCCTCGCCGCGGATATCGATCCAGAGCGGCATCATGTAGGCAGGCAAATGCTTGCGGCAGGCCGACAGCAGCGCCTCGCGCCCCAGTTCCACGCCCGGCGCGGGGGTCACCAGCAGGGCGATGGCCGCACCCAGCAAGGGATGCGGCACACCGAGCGCGGCCGCCTCGCCCACCAGCCCGCTGGCATACGCCACTTCCTCGATCTCGGCCGGGCTGACCCGGTAGCCCGAGGTCTTGATCATCTCATCGTTGCGGCCGACGAAATACAGGAAACCATCGGCATCGCGGCGCACCGTGTCGCCCGACCAGACGGCCAGTTCGGGCAGCACCAGCCCATCGGCCTGGGGCGGCAGCGGCTTGAAGCGCTCGGCCGTGCGCGCCGCATCGTTCCAGTAGCCGAGCGCCACCAGCGCGCCACGGTGCACCAGTTCGCCCGGTTCCTCGTCGTCGCACACGCTGCCGTCGGCGCGCAGCACCAGCACTTCGGCATTCGGAATCGCCTTGCCGATCGAATCGGGGCGGCTGGCCAGCTGTTCCGGCGGAAGATAGGTGGAGCGGAACGCTTCCGTCAGCCCATACATCAGGAATATCTGCGTGCGCGGCAGCTGCGCGCGCAGCTTGTCGACGGTGCCCGGCTGCATCACGCCGCCCGAATTGGTGATATAGCGCAAGGGCGTCGACAAGGGCCAGCTCAGCTGCGACAGCTGTATCCACAGCGGCGGCACCGCCGCCAGGCCCGTGATCGCCTCCTGCTCCACCGCTTCGACAATGTCGCGCAGCAGCAGGTAATTGATCAGCACGGCGCAGGCACCGCTGGCAAACGCCGTGGTCAGCTGGCTCAGGCCATAGTCAAAGCTGAGCGGAAGCACGCACAGCAGCCGGTCCTGCGGCGTATTGCGCAAGTAGCTTGAGACGCTGACCGCGCCGGCCACCATATTGCGGTGCGACAGCACCACGCCCTTGGGCCGGCCGGTGCTGCCCGACGTATATAAAATCGCCGCCATGTCCTGATCGATCATGGCGTGCATGTCGCGGGACTTGGCCGGCAGGTCGGCGCCGAGCTCCAGCACCGACGACCAGGACAGGATCTGCACGCCGCCCAGGGCGGTGTCCGGGCCGCGCTCGCCGGTCACGATAATCGCGCGCAAGCCGGGACAGCTGGCCAGCACCGGCGCCAGCTGCGCCAGCCGTTCGCGCGAGGTGACCAGTACGGACACGCCGCAGTCGCCCAGTATATAAGCGACCTGCTCGGGTTTCAGCAGCGGATTGACGGGCACGAACACGCCGCCGGCGGCCGCCGCGCCGAACATGGCGATCACGTTTTCCTGGCGTTTTTCCAGATAGACGGCCACCCGCGCGGCGCGCCGCAAGCCCAGCTGCAGCAGCGCGCCGGCGCAGTCGCGCACGCTTTGCGCCAGCGCGCCATACGCCAGCGGCACGCCCTGGTAGCTCAAGGCCGGCGCGGCGGGCGCCAGGCGGGCCGTCTCGAAGATAAAGTCATGGATCAGTGTCGCCATCGTCTGCCCTTGTCTATGCGCGCATGATGCATTTCATGCATCCCCCTATGATTGGGACAAATGCCGGGGCAGTTCTTGATTTTTATCAACTAACAGGGCGCGGGGGCACAACTTGAGGCGGCGCAAGACTCATCAGCGCCGCTGCGCTCTAATGGACAACGTTGGCTGTCCAGCCGCCCCATCCTATTTCGCCATGGCCTGGTTCCTGAACCTCGTTCGCCGTATCTCCGCCAGCCTGCGCCAGCTGGGCTGGGTTGACGGCGCCTGGCATGCGTGCGCGCGCCTGCTGCAGGCGGTGCCCGGCGAACGTTGCGCGCTGCACCGCTATCAGTTCGTGGCCCAGCCGGTCGCGCCCGGTTCGCTGTGCCGGGGGCGCGGCAAGGCGATCGCCGTCACCCCCTGCCTGGCGGCCGAAGCGCTGCCGCCCGGCCCCGCGCGGCCTTTGACGGTGCTGCTGGACCGCTACCGCCAGGGCGCGCAATGCCTGGTGGCGCAGATCCACCAGGCAACTGATGCGGCGCCGTCCATGGCCGGCTGGCTGTGGCTGCTGCGCGGCGCCTGCCAGGAAGACGAGGTGCGCGCGCGCTATGTGCTGGCGCCCGAACTGTCGTGGGACCTCGACGTCTGGGTCCATCCGCAGCAGCGCGGCGCACTGGTGTTCGCCCGCCTGTGGGAGGAAGCCAACGCCCGGCTGCACGCGCAAGGCGTGCGCTGGTCGTGCAGCCGCATCTCGCGCTTCAACCGCGGCTCGCTGGCGGCCCATGCGCGCCTGGGCGCCATCAGCCTGGGCACGGCCACTTTTGTCCGCTGCGGCCGCTGGCAATGGATGATCGCCAGCCTGCCGCCTTATCTGCATTTGTCGCGCCACCCCGCCAGTTTCCCCAGTTTCCGCTTTGATCATTTACCCTGGAGCCGCCATGCCGCCACTTGATACCATCACCGCCATCCTGCGCGCCGCGCTGGGTCTGGGTACGCAGCCGCTGGCGCACGATACGCCGCTGCTGGGCAGCTTGCCGGAACTCGATTCGATGGCCGTAATCGGCGTGATCGCCGCGCTGGAAGACCATTTCGGCTTCACCATCGAGGACGACGACATCCACGCCCGCCATTTCGCCACCGTCGGCACCTTGCAGGCGTTTGTCGACGCCAAGCTGGCGCAAGCGGATTTGCGCTGATGCTCAATGCCACCACCAGCCTGCTGCCGTTTTTCCTGCCGGCCTCCGGCGGCCAGCGCTACTGCCTGCTGCACCTGCCGGCGCCGGGCCGGCCCGCGCGTGGCGGCATCGTCTACATCCACCCGTTTGCCGAGGAACTCAACAAAAGCCGGCATATCGCCGCGATGCAGGCGCGGGCCTTTGCCGCCGCCGGCTACAGCGTGCTGCAGCTCGACCTGTACGGCTGCGGCGACAGCAGCGGCGACTTCGGCGACGCGCGCTGGAGCATCTGGCGCAACGACCTGCACCTGGCCTGCGCCTGGCTGGCGCAACGGGTCGACGGCCCCTTGACCGTGTGGGGCTTGCGCCTGGGCGCCCTGCTGGCGCTGGAACTGGCCGCGCATCCGCCGGTGCCGCTGCAGCGGCTGCTGCTGTGGCAGCCGGAACTGGACGGCCGGCGCGCCATCGACCGTTTCCTGCGCCTGCGCCTGGCCGGCAGCATGCTGGCGGGCCAGGCCGAAGCGCCCGGCCATGCGCGCGCCGAACTGGCGGCCGGACGCGCCGTCGAAGTGGCCGGCTACCTGCTGGCGCCGGAACTGGCGCAGGCCATCGACGCGATGGCGGCCAGCAGCTTGCGCCCGCCGCTGCCCGTCTACTGGCTGGAATATCTGAGCGGCGAAGCCGCCGTGCTGCCGGCACCCACCGCCAGCCTGGCCGAGCAATGGCGCGGTGTAGGCGTGGCGCTGCACATCGCCGGCTTTGCCGACGGTCCGTTCTGGAACAGCGCCGAATTGCTCGAGTGCCCACAATTGCTGGACGCTACCGCCAGTGTCTGCCACGACTGGCTCGACGAAGGAGATCCCCGGCATGCATGCTGAACTGTCCACCACGGACACCCTGGCAACCGTCCACCAGCTGGCGCTGCGCTTTCGCTGCGCCGACGACGCCGAGGCGCGCCTGGTCGGCATATTGACAATGCCGTCCACGCCGGGCCCGCGCGGCGTATTGATCGTCACGGGCGGGCCGCAATACCGCGCCGGCAGCCACCGCCAGTTCGTTTTGCTGGCGCGCTTCCTGGCCGCGCGCGGCGTCGCCGTGCTGCGCTTCGACTACCGCGGCATGGGCGACAGCGAAGGGGCACCACGCGACTACCGCCAGGTCGACGCCGACATCGCCGCCGCGCTGGCGCAGTTTTTCGCCGCCGTGCCGGCCCTGCGCGAGGTGGTGCTGTGGGGCTTGTGCGACGGCGCCACGGCGGCCGCCTGCCACGCGCCGCGCGACCCGCGCATCAGCGGCCTGATCCTGCTCAATCCCTGGGTGCGCAGCCCGGCGGTGCTGGCGCGCGCCACCTTGCGCCACTATTATTTGCCGCGCCTGCTGCAAGCGGACTTCTGGCGCAAATTGGCCGGCGGCGGCGTGCAAATGAAAGACAGCCTGGCGTCGCTGCGCCAGGTGGCGGCCGACACCCATAACAGCCAGCAGGATGCGCTGGCCCCGGCAGCCCTGCTGTTCCAGGCGCTGGGCTGCTTTCGCGGCAAGGTGCTGCTGATCCTGAGCGGCGATGACCTGGGCGCGCGCGAATGGACCACCCTGCTGGCAAACGACCGCGCCTGGCGCGAACTGGGCCAGCGCCGCAACTGGCGCCAAGAGGAGGTGCCTGGCGCCAATCATACTTTTTCCAGCGCCGCCGCGCGCGCCCGGGTCGAACGCCTGTGCGCCGACTGGATCGCTTCATGCTGACCGTGCAGCCGGGCCCGCGCCGCGTGCTGATGGTGGCCTATCATTTTCCGCCGCTGCAAGGCGGCAGCGGCGTGCTGCGCACCCAGGGTTTCGCGCGCTACCTGCCCGAAGCGGGCTGGCAGCCGCTGATATTGAGTGCCAGCCCGCGCGCCTACGACCACACCAGCGACCGGGCCACGGACGACGGCCAGTTGACGGTGCGGCGCAGCGCGGCGCTCGATGCGGCGCGCCATCTGTCGCTGCGCGGGCGCTATCCCGCCTGCCTGGCCCTGCCCGACCGCTGGAGTTCCTGGTGGCTGAGCGCCGTGCCGGCTGGCCTGGCCATGATACGGCGCTACCGGCCCGACGCGATCTGGTCCACCTACCCGATCGCCACCGCCCACCTGATCGGCCTGACCTTGCACAAGCTCACGGGCTTGCCGTGGATCGCCGACCAGCGCGACCCGATGATCGACGACAGCGACCCGACCGCGCCGTATCCCGCCAATGCCCGCGTGCACCGCCTGCATGGCTGGATCGAACAGCGCATCGCCGCCCGCAGCGCGGCCATCGTCTGCACCACGCCGGGCGCCCTCGACAGCCACCGCCGGCGCCTGGCGCAAGTGGAGGCCGAACGCTTTTGCCTGATCGAGAACGGCTACGACGAGGCCGGATTTACTGACTGCGCCAGCCACGCGGCAGGCAGCCACCGCAGCCGCTTTCTGCTGCTGCACAGCGGCGTGATCTATCCGTCCGAGCGCGATCCGCAAGCGCTGTTCGCCGCCCTGGCCAAGCTGCGCCAAGGCGGCGTGCTGGCAGCGCACAATTTCCAGCTGCTGCTGCGCGCCACCGGCCACGACGCCTGGCTGGCCGGCCTGCTGGCCAAATTCGGCATCGCCGACCTGGTCACCCTGGCGCCATTGCAGGCGCACCAGGAGGCGCTGCGCGAAATGCAGTCGGCCGACGGCTTGCTGCTGCTGCAGGCGGCCAACTGCAACGGCCAGATTCCCGCCAAGCTGTATGAATACCTGCGCTGCCGCCGGCCCGTGCTGGCCCTGACTGACCTGGCCGGCGACAGCGCGGCCAAGCTGCGCCTGTGCGGCATCGACACCATCGGCCAGCTGGCCTCGAGCGGCGACTGCGCGCGCGCGCTGCTGCGTTTCCTGGAACTGGCGCGCCAGGGCCGCGCGCCGCTGGCCAGCCAGGGCGCCATCCTGCTGCAGTCGCGCCAGGCGCGCAGCCATGCGCTGGCCGAACTGCTCGACCAGGTCATCCACCGGAGTTCACCATGAAAATCCTGCTGATGCTGTGCGCCTGCCTGGCGTGCTGCGACCCCGCCGCCGCGCAATCGACCTGCCCGCCGTATGTAAAACACGATCCGGGCGGCGACTACACCAGCCCGGACGACCGGGCCGGCCTGGCGGTGGTCGAGCAATACCATTTTTCGCGCGATGTGGAAAGCCTGAAGCAGGGCATGACGGGCAGCCTGGGTGGCGACATCAGCTACACCCTGGAGCACTTCCCCAACCATCACCGGGCACTGGCCGCGATGGCCAAGCTGGGCCAGCGCGACAAGCGCGTGCAACCGGTGGGCGCGCGCTACACGGTCAGCTGCTATTTCGAGCGCGCCATCGCCTATGCGCCGCACGACACGACGGCGCGCATGGTGTTCGGTAACTACCTGCTGGCCACCAAACAGGAGGCGGCGGCGCTGGAACAACTGCAGGAAGCGGCGCGCCGGTCGCCCGAACACGCCACCCTGCAGTACAACCTGGGCCTGCTGTACGTCAAGCGCAAGGAGTACGCGCAGGCGCGCGAGCATGCGGCCAGGGCCTACGCACTGGGTTTCCCCTTGCAGGGCCTGAAAAACCAGCTGAAGAAAGCCGGCCAGTGGCAGGAGCCGCCGGCCGAGGCCAAAGCTGACAAGGACAGCCCTACGGCAGAATGACGGCCGGACGGTCAGCCACGCTGAGGCGCCCGGTCGGCGAGGCGGCCAGGGCCCTGGCCAGCGCCGCGCGCGCCGGCGCGGTCTTCGGCCGCGCCGATATCGGCCAGTTCCGCCGGCTGCAGCACGGTGGCCGTCAACATCATCACCGGGCCATACGGCGTATCGAAGAAAGCGGGAATGGTCGGCGCCGTGGCGTCGATCAGCACGCCCACCTGTTCATTCTCGTCTTCCAGGCCATCGGGCGGCGCTTGCAGGTCCAGCGCCATCGACACGCTGCCATGGCGCTCGACCAGCAAGTCGATCGAACCGTGATCGGCCACGTTCTGGCTCAATTGATATACCAGGTCGAACAGCCAGGAACCGGCGATATCATCGCCCTCGACGCTGGACAGGGGCGCCTCGACGCAGACCTCCACCAGGTAGCCGCGTGGCTCGAAGATATCGTCGTCGTCCTCGAACGGGTCGCTGAGGCCATCGCTGGCGATAATGATAGAACCGGGCCGGCGGATCACGCGCCAGGCCTGGCGCAGCGACGGCCAGCGCGGCCCGCCCATGAAGGACGGGTTCACCAGCGGCGCCAGCACATCGCCGTCGATGGCGCCCAGGCTGGCATAAAAGGCGTCGCGCGCGGCGCAGGCGTTGGCCAGCATCTGCGCGCCGGCCGCCTTGCCGACCACCGCGTGTTCCGACGGGACTATGTAGGGGATCTCTTCTTCGCTCATGTTTTCTCCACGGGTTGGACTTTCGAGGCGGCCAGCACGGCGCGCTGGCGCGCGGTATCGACATCGTCGGCGGTAGCCAGCGCCACGCCCATGCGGCGGCGCGCAAACGACTCGGGCTTGCCGAACAAACGCAGGTCGGCGCCAGGCACGCTCAAGGCGTCAGCCACGCCTTCGAAGGCGATGCCTTTCGCTTCCAGCTGGCCGTAGATCACGGCCGACGCGCCCGGCGAGCGCAGCGCCACGTTGACGGGCAAGCCCAGGATGGCTTTCGCGTGCAGTTCGAATTCGCTCTGCACCTGGCTGGCCATGGTCACCATGCCGGTGTCGTGCGGCCGCGGGCTCACTTCCGAGAACCAGACCATATCGTCCTTGACGAACAGCTCGACGCCGAACAGGCCCAGGCCACCCAGGTCATCGGTCACCTTGCGCGCGATCTCGCGCGAACGTTCAAGCGCCAGCGGCGCCATGCGCGCCGGCTGCCACGATTCCACATAGTCGCCCTGCACCTGCAGGTGGCCGATCGGCTCGCAGAACTGCGTCTCGACCTGGCCGGAGGCACCGATGGCGCGCACCGTCAGCAGGGTGATCTCGTAGTCGAAATCGATAAAGCCTTCGACGATCACCCGGCCCGTGTCGACCCGGCTACCGCTGGCCGCATACGCCCACGCGGTTTCCACCTCCGCCGCGCTGTCCAGCTTTGACTGGCCCTTGCCCGACGACGACATGACCGGTTTCACCACGCAGGGAAAACCGATTTCCTGGCAGGCCAGCTGCAATTCCTGCAAGCTGCTGGCGAAGCGGTACGGCGACGTCGCCACGCCAAGGTCTTCGGCCGCCAGACGGCGTATGCCTTCGCGGTTCATCGTCAGCTGGGCCGCGCGCGCGGTCGGAATGCAGGTGATCTGGCCGGCCGCCTCCAGCGCCGCCAGGGTATCGGTGGCGATCGCTTCGATTTCGGGCACGATCAGGTCAGGCTTTTCCAGATCGATCAGGGCGGCCAGCGCCACGCCGTCGCTCATGTCAATCACATGCGAGCGGTGCGCCACCGGATGGCCGGGCGCGTTCGGATAACGGTCGACCGCGATCACCTCCACCCCCAGGCGCTGCAGGGCAATGATCACTTCCTTGCCCAGTTCGCCGGAACCGAGCAGCATGACCTTGATGGCGGTGGAAGACAAAGGCGTACCGAAAGTGCGGGGCGTGCTGAGGGTGTTGGACATGGGTAATGGCGTGGGGCGTAGGGAAAGATGGCTGGAACTATAACAAATGCCGGCGCTCTTGGACAGCGCGCTTCCTGCCGTGCGGCGCACCGGCGGCACTTGCCAGCGCCCGCCGCCAATGCAATAATTGAGAATCATTCTCAATTATTGCACTCCTGACCCGCCATGCCCCCTGCCGCGCCGCCCGATCTGTCCGTCCTGTACAGCGCCCATCACGGCTGGCTGCAGGGCTGGCTGCGGCACAAGCTGGGCAGCGGTGCTGACGCGGCCGATGTGGCGCAGGACACTTTCATGCGCCTCCTGCAGCGCCGCGACCGTCCGCCAGCGGCGCTGCGCACCCCGCGCGCCTACCTGACGCGCATCGCGCAAGGCCTGGTGATCGACCATTACCGGCGCCGCGACGTGGAACAAGCCTACCTGCAGGCGCTGGCCTTTCATCCGGAACAGGTGGCGCCGTCGCCCGAAGCGCGTCTGCTGATCATCGTAACGCTGCTGCGGCTGGACACGGCGCTCGACGCCCTCAAGCCGCGCGCCCGCCAGGCATTTTTGCTGGCCCAGCTCGACGGCCTGGCCGGATCGGCCATCGCCGCGCGGCTCGATGTGTCGCTGGCCACCGTCGAACGCGACCTGGCCAGCGCCTGGCGCGCCTGCTACCGCGTGTACTTTTCCTGATGCGACAGGTCTCGCCGCAAGGACAGGACGATCCGGTCGAGCAAGCCATCGCCTGGGCCGTGCGGCTGCAACTGCATGGCCCGCTGCCAGCCACCTTGCAAGCCCTGCGGCAATGGCGTGACGCCGATGCCCGCCATGAAACAGCGTGGCAGCGCATCGCCGCCATGCAAGGCCAGCTCTCCGGCCTGCCGCCGGACGCAAGCCGCGCCACCTTGGACGCCAGCCTGGCGCGCCGGCGCCAGCGCCGCCAGTCGCTCAAGCTGGCCGCCGCCCTCGGCGTGGCCGGCACCGGCGCCTGGCTGGTGCTCGACAGCCGCGCCGACTACCACACCGGCACCGGCCAGCGCCTGGCCGTCACGCTGCCCGACGGCAGCCTGCTCAATCTCAATGCCGGCACCGCCGTCAACGTGCGATACGATGGCGCGCGCCGCCTGCTGACGCTGCTGCGCGGCGAAATCGCCGTCACCACCGGCATCGATGCGCTGCGCCGGCCGTTCCGGGTCGATACGGACACGGCCCGCATGCAGGCACTGGGCACGCGCTTTACCGTCCGCCGCCTTGAGGACGGCGCAGTGCCGCTGACGCGCCTGACCGTGCAGCAGGATGCCGTGCAGATGCAGGCGACGGCCGCCAGCGCGGAACCAGTGCTGGCGCGGGCGGGCGACGCGCTGCTGACCGATGGCGTGCGCATCTGGCGCGACCAGGACCGGCACGACGATCCGGCCGCCTGGCTGGACGGCGTGATCGTGGCGCGCGAGATGCCGCTGGGACGGCTGGTGGCGGAACTGGCGCGCCACCGCCACGGCCTGCTGCAGTGCGACGCCGACATCGCGCAGCTGCCAATTTCCGGCGTATTCCAGCTCGGCGATCCGGAACGGGCCTTGCGCGTGCTGCTGCAAACACAGGCCATCGTCGCCGTCTACCGCACGCGTTTCTGGGTCACCTTGAAAAAAGCGTAAAAAAGTTGAGGGGATCTGGCCGGCCCGCACGGCAACCAGTCAGACACCACTCACCTTGAAAGCGCCATGATCTCTTCTTCGATAAAACACCTTCCCTGCCGTTCCACCCTGGCCAGCGCCGTCGCCGCCGCCCTGTTGCTGCTGGCGGCGCCCGCCATGGCCCAGCAGGGCGCGGCGTACAGCGCCGTCTACTCCTTGCAGATCGCCGCCGGCCCGCTCGACGCGGCGCTGGAACAGCTGGCCCGCAAGGCCGGCCTGACATTGACCTACCAGGCCGGCGAGCTGCGCGGCTTGCACAGCGCCGGCCTGGCGGGCAGCCACGACGCCGAAACGGCGCTGCGCCTGCTGCTGGCAGGCAGCGGCCTGACGGCGGTACGCCTGGGGCCAGCCGACTTCGCCTTGCGTGCGCTGACCAAAACGGCCGACGCGATCCAGGGCGGCGAACAGAGCCTGGCCGAGATCACCGTCACGGCCGGCAACGCGCCGGTGCCGGAAACGGAAAACAGCGGCGCCTATGCGGCGGCGCTGGCCGGCACCGCCACCCGTTTCGTGCTGTCGCCGCGCGAAACGCCACAGTCGCTGACCGTCATCACGCGCCAGCAGATGGACGACCAGGGCATCGCCACCCTGGCCGACGTGCTGCAGCAGACGCCCGGCGTGACCGTCTCGCACGACGATTCCGAGCGCTACAACTACTATGCGCGCGGCTTCAGCCTGAATAGTTTCCAGTATGACGGCGTGCCCACCTTTGATTTTGGCACCAACTCGAACGGCCTGGGCATCCGCGACATGGCGATCTATGACCGGGTGGAAGTGGTGCGCGGCGCGAATGGCCTGATGAGCGGCGCCGGCAGCCCGGCCGGTGCCGTCAACCTGGTGCGCAAGAAGCCCACGCGCCAGTTCCAGGCCCATGCGCAGGTTAGCCTGGGCAGCGAAGACCGCTACCGGGCCGAGGCTGACCTGTCCGGCCCGCTCAATGCCGACGGCTCGCTGCGCGCGCGGCTGGTGGCGGCCTACCAGGATCATGGCTCGCATATCGATTACTACCGCCAGAACAAGACTGTGGCCTACGGCGTGATCGAGGCGGACCTGTCGCCACGCACAAAGGTGCTGGCCGGGCTAGACTACCAGAAGATCGGCTCGCAAGGCTCGTCTTTTGGCCAGAATCCGCTGTTCTACAGCGATGGCAGCCGCACCCGCTTTGCCCGCTCCTTCAATCCGGCCGCGCGCTGGACCGACGCGGGCAGCAACAGCACGCGCGTATTTGCCGCCGCGGAACACCTGTTCGACAATGGCTGGCAGCTGCGGGCCGAAGCGAGCCACTGGAAGGGCGATACGGACCAGCTGCAAGCCAATATCATCAGCTGGGGCCCCTATCCCGACCAGGCGACGGGCCTGGCCACATTGCAGCGCGGCGCCAAGACCTATGTCATCGACAGCAATTCGCTCGATGCCTATGCGACGGGGCCGTTCCAGTGGCTGGGGCGCCAGCATGAACTGGTGTTCGGCATCAATGCCAGCCACCGCGATTCCAACTACATCGCTTATGGCGGCGGCAATGTGGAGATCGACTATCGCCGCTGGAACAATGCCGTGCCACGGCCTGCGGCCATGCAGGTCAGCCTGACGCAGCAATATGCATTCAAGGAATACGCCGCCTATGGCGCGGCTCGCTTCAAGCCGACCGACGGCCTGTCGCTGATCGTCGGCAGCCGCCTCAATTCGTACGAACGCACGGGCGACCTGGTGTATGGCTGGGGCGGCACGGGACGCGATGACGCAAAGGAGAGGCACCAGCTGGTGCCGTATGCGGGCGCCGTCTACGACCTGAACGCCACCTATTCAGCCTACCTCAGCTACGCCAGCATTTTCGATCCGCAATCGGTCAGCGACGCCAACGCGCGGGCGCTGCCGCCCACCACCGGCGCCTCGTGGGAGAGCGGCATCAAGGGCGAGTTTTTCGACCGCAAGCTTGCCCGGCGCCTGGCGGCAACTGACGGTCGGCGCCAACCTGAACTGGCAGGGCCGCACCTGGTACAGCACCACCCTGACGGGCGATGTGCCGGCGCGCGCCGATGAAGGCAGCTTCGCCGTGGCCGGCCTGATGGCGCGCTACGTGGTCAACAGCCGGCTCAGCGCAGTATTGAACATCAACAATGTGTTCGACAAGATGTATTACAGCGGCTATGGCCTGTATGGCAGCGGCTATTATGGCGACCCGCGCAACGCACAATTAACGCTGCGCGCCAGTTTTTAACAGGGCACGCAAAAAACAGGAAGGCCAGAAATAGACGAACCGGCAAAGCATGTACCGGATCAAGTGCCAAACCAGGGTTCCCCGGGCCGCGACGCCGGCCCGCCGTTCTCAAGCTTTTCAACCAGAAAATCGATAAAAACGCGCAGCCGCGACGGCAGATGACTGCTGGCCGGCCACAGCAGCCAGAAGGTCGCCTGTTCCTGCGTATGGTCATCAAGCAGGCTTTCCAGCTGTCCCGCCGCCAGCTCACGCCCGACAGTGAACGCTGGCAGATAGGCGATGCCCTGCCCCTGCACAGCCAGGAACACGCGCATCTCCACGCTATTGCAGACCATCGCAGAAGCGGCCACGGGATCGCCGGGCGCCAGCGGCCATTGCTCAAGCCTGCCGGTGGCGGGAAAGCGATAATGCAGCTGTGCATGTTGCGCCAGCCCGGCCGGGGTGGCGGGACGGCCATGCCGGGCCAGGTATGCAGGCGCAGCCACCAGCAGGCGGCGAAACGTGCACAGGCGGCGCGACGCCAGGCCCGAATCGGCCAGCGCACCCGTGCGCACCACGACGTCGTAGCCGTCGCTGACGACATTGACCAGCGTATCCGAAAAATCCAGGTCCAGCTCGACGGCCGGATAGGCCCGCATGAAGGCCAGGATGGCCGTATCGAACAGGCCGCTGTAGCGTGGCAGGCTGATGCGCAGTTTCCCGCTGGGCCCCTTCGCTGAAGCGCTCAGTTCGTGCTCGGCCGCCTCCACCTCGGCCAGGATGCGCCGGCAGCGCGCCAGGAACTGTTCCCCTTCCACTGTCAGCGACAGATGGCGCGTGCTGCGCCGGAACAGGCGCGCGCCCAGCCGCGCCTCCATGCGCGCCACGCTTTTGCCCACTGCGGAAGACGACAAGCCCAGCTGGCGGGCGGTGGCCGAAAAACTGCCGCTGTCGGCCACCTGCACGAACATGGCGATACTGCCCAGGCTATCCATTTTATTCCCTTGTGACTAATTCAAGACATATTTGTCCGCTATGTTCGTCAGTCTAGCCCATTTTTCTGCAATCGCCGCGCCGCCATACTCTGGCATCTTCCTCTTGCCGCGAGTCGCCATGCATATTGTTTCCACCGCTTCCACCCGCCGCACCCTGTCGCTGCAAGTGCTGGCCGCCTGCCTGACGGGCCTGCTGATACCGCTCTCGTTTACCGGCCCGGCCGTGGCGCTGCCGGCCCTGAGCCAGGTGGCGGGCGCCAGTCCATTGGCCCTGAACTGGGTGCTCAACGCCTATATCCTCAGCTATGGCAGCGCCATGATGGTGGCCGGCAGCCTGACCGACCTGCTGGGCCGGCGCCGCGTTTGGTTGGCGGGCTTGAGCGTGTTCTGCCTGGCCACCGTCGCCATCGCCAGCGCGTCGTCCGTGCCCCTGATCGCCGCACTGCGTTTCGTGCAGGGCCTGGGTGGCGCGGCCGCGTTTGCCGCGGCCATGTCCTCGCTGTCACCGTTGTTCCAGGGCGCGGCGCGCAACCGGGTGATGAGTTTGCTGGGCACGACATTTGGCTTGGGCCTGGCCTTCGGTCCGCTGGCGGCCGGCGCCGTGCTGGCCGTGGCGCCCTGGCCGGCCATCTTCTATGCCACCGCCGCGCTCGGCGCGCTGGGGCTGTTGCTGGCCGGTGCCAGCGTGCCGCATGACCCGGCGCATGCCGGCAGCCGGCTGGACTGGCCCGGCGCGTTCACCTTCAGCGGCGCGCTGGGCCTGCTGACGGTGGCGCTGCTGCTGGCGCCCGAGCATGGCTGGCGCAGCCCATGGGTGCTGTGGCCGGCCCTGGCGGCCTTGCTGCTGTTCGCAACTTTCATACGTATCGAAAAAGGAACCGCGCAGCCATTGCTGGACCTGTCGCTGTTCCGCCAGCGCCAGTTTGTCGGCGTGCAGGTGCTGGCCGCCTCGCCCGCTTTCCTGTTTATCGTGCTGATCGTCATGCTGCCCGGGCGTTTCATCGGTGTCGACGGCATGGCGCCGCTGGCGGCCGGGCGCCTGATGATGGCCCTGGCCGCGCCGCTGTTGCTGGTGCCTGTGCTGGCCAGCATGCTGCTGCGCTGGTGGAGCCCCTCCTTCCTGTGCGCGGCCGGCTTGCTGCTGGCCGCCCTGGGCCTGGCCTGGCTGGCCATGGCCGGCGCGGCAACGTCCTGGGCGCTGCTGCTGATCGGCGCCGGCATCGGCCTGCCCTGGGGCTTGATGGACGCGATGGCCCTGAATGTGGTGGAAGCGGATCGGGCCGGCATGGCGACCGGCATCTTCAATACCGTGCGCGTCTCGGCCGACGGGGTGGCGCTGGCGGTGGCCGGCGCCGTGCTGGCCGGCCTGATCGGCATCAGCCTGGCGGAATCGCTGCCGGCAGGCCTGCCGTTGGCGCAAGCGGCCAGCCGCGCCGCGCTCGGCGATTTGCGGCAGGCCGCGCAACTGCTATCAGGCAATATGGACCTGCTGCGCGCCAGTTATGACGTGGCGTTCCGCCAATTATTGCTGCTGTTGTCAGCGCTGGCGGTGGCTACCGCGCTATTGCTGCCGTATTTGCTGCGCCAGGCGCGTCCTCAGGCGTCGAAACCGTAGGCGACGGCGACCAGCAGCAGGGCATTGTTGACGGCGCGGGCCAGGGCGGTGGTCGCATAGGCGGGCGCCACGCCCGGCTCGCGGTAGCGCAGGTAGACAAAGCTGAACATGGCGCCGGAACCGAGCGCGACGATTGCATGCAGCAAGCCGCCGCTCAGATAATGCACGATGCCCCACAGGATGGAACCGATAAAAATGCTCACTGGCTGGCCCACATGCAGACGCCGCAGGATTTCCAGCGGCAGCAGCTGGCCGAGAAAGGTTTCAAGGATGGGCGAATAGATAACGACCCAGAACAGCAGCAGCGGCAGCGACATTTCGCGCTGGAACCTGGCCAGCCCGGTATGCACTCCCCAGTACTGGGGCGGCAGCAGCGCCTTGGCGGCGGCCAGGATGGCAAAGCAGAGAATGCAGGTGAGCACGGCCCAGCCCATGGCGCCGAGAATATGGCGCAGCACCGGCACGCGGGCCTTCGGGAAGAAGTCCGGGCGGTCGACATCGTGACGCCGGTGCAACTGCATATGCGATCCTGGGTGCGCTGGTCCGGCCATCATTGTAGCGCGTAACAGCGGAACCGCGCGCACCTTGCCGCGCTTCGCAGGCTATGCCGCCAGCAGCAGCGGCCGGTGCCGGGCGTGGGCCAGCTTGAAGACGCCCACTTCCTGCTCCAGCTGCTGCGCCTGCTGCTGCAGCTGGTGCGCGGCGGCCGCCGCGTGCTCGACCAGCGCCGCGTTCTGCTGCGTGACTTTATCCATGTCGACGATGGCGCGGTTGATCTGCTCGATGCCGGCGCCCTGCTCCTGCGTGGCGAGGCTGATCTCGGCCATGATGCCCGTCACGCGGCCGATGCCGGCCACCACGTCATGCATGGTGGCGCCCGCTTTTTCCACCAGCACGGTACCGGTGCCGACCTTGCTGACCGAATCGTGGATCAGCGCCTTGATCTCGTGCGCGGCGGCGGCCGAGCGCTGGGCCAGGCTGCGCACTTCGGTGGCGACGACGGCAAAGCCACGGCCCTGTTCGCCGGCCCGGGCCGCTTCCACGGCGGCGTTCAGCGCCAGGATATTGGTCTGGAACGCAATGCCGTCAATCACGCCGATAATGTCGACGATCTTGTTCGACGAGGCGTTGATCAGGCCCATGGTCTGCACCACCTCGGCCACCGCCCTGCCGCCCTGCTCCGACACCTTGGACGCTTCGCGCGCCAGGTGATTGGCTTGCTGGGCGTTTTCCGCGTTCTGGCGCACGGTGGCAATCAATTGCTCCATCGACGAGGCCACCTCCTCCAGCGAACCGGCCTGCTGCTCGGTGCGCAGCGACAGGTCGCGGTTGCCCGAGGCGATATCGGTCGAGGCGGCCGCAATGTTTTCCGTGCCGCGGCGCACTTTGCCGACTATCGCCGACAGATTGTCGCGCATGGTCTTCATGGCGAACAGCATGCTGCTGTCGTCCCCTGGACGCGTCACCACTTCGATGCCCAGTTCGCCATGGGCGATGCGGTCGGCAATCGCCGCCGCATAGTCGGGCTCGCCACCGAGCTGGCGCAGCAACCGGCGCGTGATGACGGTGCCGACCACCACGCAGACCAGCACGCTGACCGCGGCCAGCACGGCCATCCAGCGTACCGACTGGCCATAGATGGCGTGCGCCGCTTCGCTGGCCTGTGCCGACTCGCGCTGCACCGATTTGAGCACCGCATCGATATCGGCCACGATCTGGCGCCGCAGGGGGCTGCAGTCATTGACCAGGAAAGTGCCGTACTCTTCCATCTTGCCGGCCTCGCGCAACTGGCGCGGGCGCAGCAGTTCCTGCGCCATGGCGTTCAGGCCGATGCTGACCTTGTCGAACTGCGGGTCGCCCTTGAACACCGGCGCGAGTTTCGACAACGCATCGAGGTACAGCGCTTTTTGCTGGTCGAGAATCGCCAGCTCCCTGCTGGCGGCCGCTTCATCGTGAAAAATATAGGCGTTGCGGGCCGCCAGGCCGGTCTGGTCGAGCGCCTCGCGCGCCACGTACAGCGGTTCGAGTTTTTGCTGCTGCACGGTTTCCTGGGCCTTCATGGCATTCGAAATGGCGCCGATGCGCAGCATGGCAAAAGCGGCCAGCACCAGCATCAGCGCCACCAGGGCCGCAAAGCCGAGGGTCAGGCGCATGCCGATGGTAAGACTACGTTGTGACTTCATGATTAATCCTGTTCCTGTAATAAACATGCTTGCCGGACACGGCGGCGTCGATGCGATAGGTGGTACAGCAGGCGATACGATGCAGGCGGTATCCTGGTATGGGATACAGGCCGGTGACTGGCGTTTTTTGGGCTGTCGGGGGTCTTGCCGAACGAGTGGCGCGGGTCTGGACCGGCGCTTTCTCTATAGGCGAAACTATAACTCATAGGAAACAAAAAAAGATTTTCAGAAACTCAATTTTGATGCCTAAAAGTACTATATATTTGCTTTTAGACAAAGTTTCAGCACTTATTTCTCTACAATGTGTGGCACTTCACTTAGCGCCAGGACGCGCTCCTGCCTTTTTGTCCATGCAGGCGCCAGCCGCGCATTCGACCCTGCCCCATGGCTGCGCGCATTAACTGGTTATAATTGCCCCATTCTTTACAATCGAGGTTGAGTATGAAGTGGGCCTTGCTGGGCATTTTTGTGTTTTCCGTTTTACATATCCATTTCCGGGGCAAGGTGCGCCTGCCGTTCCGGCGCCAGATTTTCGACCACTCGTCGTTCATGGCGCCGCTGAACCTGTTCATGCACACGTTTTCAAAAGTGCCGGCCACGCCCTACCTGGCCGTCTCCGACTTTCCCGAACTGGCGCCGCTGCAGCAGAACTGGCATATCATCCGCGATGAAGCGCTGCGCTTGCAGGAACTGAAAAAGATCAAGGCGGCCGAGAAGAACGACGATGTCGGCTTCAATTCCTTCTTCAAATACGGCTGGAAGCGTTTTTACCTGAAATGGTATGACGCCAGCCACCCGTCGGCACAGCAGATGTGCCCGCAAACCTATGCCCTGCTGCAATCGATTCCGTCGATCAAGGCCGCCATGTTTGCCGAACTGCCGTCCGGCGGCAAGCTCAACCCGCACCGCGATCCGTTTGCCGGCTCCCTGCGCTACCACCTGGGCCTGCAGACGCCGAACGATGACCGCTGCTTTATCGACGTCGATGGCGAGCGCCACAGCTGGCGCGACGGCCAGGCCGTGATGTTCGACGAAACCTATATCCACTGGGCCCGCAACGACGCCGACAGCGACCGCATCATTCTGTTCTGCGACATCGAACGCCCGATGCGTTTCCGCTGGGCGCAGGCGCTGAACCGCTGGCTGGGCCGCACCCTGATGACGGCGGCCGCTTCGCCCAACGAACTGGGCGACCAGGCCGGCGGCATCAGCAAGCTGTTCCGCATTTCGTGGGCCATGGGCCAGTACCGCCGCCGCTTCAAGGCCTGGAACAAGAACGCCTACAACCTGACGCGCATCGCGCTGGTGGTCGCCATCATTGCGCTGATCTACTATATCTGAGCGTGCTTGCGCATCAGAAATGACAAAACCGCCCACGGGCGGTTTTGTCATTTCTGGGGGATCATCATCGGTACATTGATCGGCAATCAACCATCGGTAGACTGCGTGAGCTGCTCCCACGCATCGATCTCGCGCCCAAGCTCGGCCAGCCTGCCCCGCACCAGCTGCAGCGCGTCGCTGCCCAGCAGCAAATGCGTCGGCGGCGCGAGCTCCTCGATAATGGCCAGTATCGCGCGCGCCGCCTTGCCAGGATCGCCCAGCTGCCTGCCGCTTTTCTCCTGCCGCGCTTGGCGAACCGGATCGAACAGGGCATCGTAGTCGGCAATCGAGCGGGCGGTGCGCTGCATCGAACGGCCGGCCCAGTCGGTGCGAAACGACCCTGGCGCGACGGCAGTCACCGCAATACCGAACGCCCGGACTTCCTTGGCCAGCGTGTCCGAAATGCCTTCCAGCGCGAATTTGCTGCCGCAGTAATAGGCGATGCCGGGCATCGTCAGGTAGCCGCCCATCGACGTGATGTTGACGACATGGCCGCGCCGGCGCGTGCGCATGTATGGCAACACGGCCTTGATCATGGCGACCGGGCCGAAGACGTTGACCTCGAACTGGCGGCGCATATCTGACAGCGGCGATTCTTCCAGGATGCCTTCGTGTCCGTAACCGGCATTGTTGACGAGCACATCGACCGCGCCGAGGTTTGCTTCGATCTCGGCGACGACGCCGTCGATGGCATCGAATTGCGTCACGTCAAGCAGGCGCGCGTGGGCACGCGCCGGACACAGGGCTTCGAACGCCGCCGCGGCCTGCGGATTCCTGACCGTGCCGACCACGCGGTGACCGTCCGCCAGCGCTTGTTCCGCAAGGGCGCGGCCGAAGCCGCTGCTGACGCCGGTGATCAGCAAGAGTTTATTGGATGCCATAGGGCCTTCTGCAAGTAAGTTAATGGAAATGGCATGTTATTCTTCAAGAATCGCTCCAATAAACCATGATCCGCTATATTTCTTGCCTAAAACTATGTTTCATCCGATAGCCGACTATCCACTCGACGACGCTGCCGGCCAGGCGCAGCGGCGCATGGTCGAACTGCTGCGCGCCTTGGCGCCGGCCGAAGGCTATAACCTCACCGCCCTGCCCAGCGTGCGGATACTGCGTTCCGATCGGGCCCTGACGCGCACGCCGGTACTCTACGATCCGGGCATCGTCATCGTTTGCCAGGGCTGCAAGCGCGGTTACTTCGGCGACAAACTGTATGTGTACGATGCGCAGCATTACCTGGCCGTGTCGGTTCCCGTACCGTTCGACATGGAAACGGATGCGACGCCGGCCCAGCCGCTGCTCGCGCTCTACCTGCACCTCGATTTCGCCATCACCGCCGAGCTGATGCTGCATATCGACCGCCAGGCCGTGGCCGAAGCGGCCCAGGCACCGCAGAGCATGCTGTCGAGCCCCATCGATACGGACATGCGCCTGTCGATCTTGCGTTTCCTGGAGGCCTTGAACCGGCCGCTGGAGGCGGTCGTGCTGGGACCGGGCCTGCTGCGCGAACTGTATTTCCGGGTGCTGACCGGCGCCCAGGGACGCGCGATGCGCGAGGCGCTGGCGCTGAAAGGCCAGTATGGAAGGATAGGCCGCGCGCTGCGCCGCATCCATGCCGCTTACGCGGAAGCGCTCGACCTGGCGCAGCTGGCGCGCGAAGCGGGCATGAGCATTCCGGCTTTCCACCACCACTTCAAGGCGATCACGCAGACATCGCCGATGCAATACCTGAAATCGACGCGGCTGCACCAGGCCCGCTTGCTGATGGTGCGCCAGGACCTGACGGCGGAAGCGGCATGCCACGCCGTGGGCTATACCAGTGCGTCGCAGTTCAGCCGGGAGTTCCGGCGGCTGTTCGGCCTGGCCCCGGCGGCGGAGGCCCGGCGCATGCGGGCGAGCTTTGCCATTCCGCCCACGTTTGCCGGCGTCGAGTTTGTTTCCTCACACTGACGGCCGCTGTTGGCCTATTTCACCGGCTCGACCGTCACCACCAGGCCGCTGCCGGTGGTTCTGATCTGCGTCGGCACGAACTGCACGCCCGCATAGCGCAGATCCTCGGGCTTGAAGGTGTAGATCGGCGTTTCATGCATCAGTTGGTCGGCCACCAGGCTGGCCACCTTGGCGAACTGGCGCTGCTGCGACTCATCCATTCCCTCGATATTGACCCGGTCCACGCTGGCGTCGGCGAGGTACACGGCATTGCGCTGCGGGTCGAGCCGCAGGCGCCCCGAGATGGCCAGGTTGCCGCGCCAGTGCTGGCGCACAAACGGCGGCGTCACGCTGGCGTCGACCGACAGCGCCACCCGCTCTCGTTCAGGCTGCAAGGACAATTGCGGATTGCTGACCTTCACCTCCAGCACCGACAGCACCCGCTTGTCGATCGGGAAACGGCGTTCCAGTCCCTGCTGCATCTTGGCGAGTGACAGATTGACGTCGCGCGGGCCGATCAAGGTCGAGCACGAGGCCAGCATGCTGCCGGCAAGCACGGCGATGGCGGCGGTTTTCAGGAAGGAGCGCTTGGAGGTGGCAGTCATGGAGGTTCTCGAATAAGTGGTCCGGCTATCTTACACAGCCGTTTGACGCAACACAAATCCGTGCCACCAATACCGTCGGATGCAGAAAAATAAGCTTTGACACCAGCCGTCCTGCCAGCCATGCTTTTGGGAACATATGCTGCGCTCACACTCCCAAGGGTCTACATGAACAAACTCGTACTGCCGATGGCACTCGTCGTCCTCGCTGCACTGAGCGGATGCGCTCATCACATGGCGAGGCATGAGGTGATCAATGGCGCGGCACCGATGGCGCGTGACGTGGTGTCGTCCGTCGAACCCGGCTTATTTACGCAGCATACTTTTACGGCATCGGATGGGACGGTGCTGCCGTACAGACTCCTGGCGCCACTGAACCCGGAGCCAGGCGTGCGCTATCCCCTGATACTGCAACTGCACGGCTCCGGCGGCATCGGCACCGACAACCTGCGCCAGCTCGATCGCCTGGCAAAATCCTGGGCCATGCCGGAGATACGCGCG
This sequence comes from Janthinobacterium sp. J1-1, assembly GCF_030944405.1. Classification (NCBI taxonomy): domain Bacteria; kingdom Pseudomonadati; phylum Pseudomonadota; class Betaproteobacteria; order Burkholderiales; family Oxalobacteraceae; genus Janthinobacterium; species Janthinobacterium sp. J1-1. The sequence goes on along the minus strand of NZ_CP132339.1, from coordinate 4,402,778 downwards.
CGATATCAAGCCTATGTCCTGGTACCGCAGTTTCCAGTCCGAAGCGCAAACTACGGCCCGCCGTCACCGGATCAATACGCCGAACACGCGACGGCCCTGGTCGCGGCGCTGGAACTGGTCGAAACATTCGCCCAACAACACCCGGTGGACGGCGCGAGAATCTATGCGCTCGGATTCTCGATGGGCGGCTCGGCCGCCTGGCTTGCGCCAACCTTGAAGCCAAACTTGTTTGCCGCCATCATGCCGGTCTCGGGCATCGCGCCAGCAAATAGCTCCGCGGAGCTGCTGCGGGACTTGCCGATCTGGGTCATGCATGGCAACGCCGATACCGAGAACCCGATTTTTGCCGACCTCAGGTTCAGCAAGCTGATTGAAAAACGCGGTGGCCAACGCATTTTCTTCAGGGAGTATGACGGCCTCGATCACCAGTTGCATGCCGATCTCTACCCTGGTTACTGGTGGCGAAACTGGCTTTTCGAGCAACATCGCGAGTGAAAAACGTGGTGCACAGATTCAACGTTCTTGTTTGGCCACCACAAAACAAATCGGGCGCAGACCTTGCGGTATGCGCCCGATGTTTCATTCTGTCCGCAAAGCGGAAACGCTTAGTGGACGAAGATGGCGATCAGGATCACGATCGGCAGCGGGATGCCCAGCAACAGCAAGAGGATGGAACGCATGGAGTTTCTCCTGTAATAAGGTAAATGATCAGATCGACACGTGGCGCAATACGCGCTCGTGGTCACGCTGGCGGCCGCCGAAGGTCGCTGCCAGGGCGGCGACAAAGGCGCCCAGCAGCAGGGCGACAAACATCCACAGGGCCGTATGGGCGCCAGCCTTGCGCGCCGTTTCGGCCGCTTGCTGGGCCTTGGCCTTGGCGTCGGCGGCAGCCTTGCTGGCGCGGCCATAGACGGCGTCGACACGGGCTTCCGCTTCGGCTTGCGTCAAGCCGGTACGCTTGGCCACCACCTGGCCCAGGTAGGCGCGGTCGTCGGCGGCCAGGGTGCCGTTCGACAGGCTCGATGCGAAGATGCGGCCGATTTCAACGCGCTGGTCGGCGGCGTTCACCGGTGCATCGGCAGCAGGCATGGCCGGCGCGCCGGTTGCCGTAGCCGGCGCAGGTGCCGAGCGCATCAGCATGTCCGAGAAATAATCGAGTGGATTAACGCCACTGCTGCCTTCGCTGGCATTCGATGCGGCTGCACCGGCACCGGCGGCCGCAGCTGGCGCAACCGCCGCCGCCACGCCCGTACCTGCGTCGATGGCGCCGCTCAGCACGGCGCGCGTGCCGCCGGCCAGCAAGGCCACCGTCAACAGGGTTGCCACGGCCCAGGCCAGCAAGCCGTGGGCGGTATCGCGGAAATGCACTTCATCGGTATGCACCGAGCTCCATTTGGCGCGCAGGCGGCCGGCCATGTAGCCGCCGATGCCGGACGCGGCCAGTTGCATGAACGCCAGCCAGGCGATGGTGCTCACGCCAATGGCGGTCGCATTGAACGACCATGGCGAGACGGATGACAAGCCCAGGCCGACGCCCAGGATCAGCAGGATGAAGGACAAGGCGGCGGCCGCTGCGGCGCCCGCGATGACGGCGCCCCAGGAGACGCCAGGTTGATTCAGGTCCGAGACGGACAATTGCGTAGCTTGCATGAGTTTCCCCTGTTATAAAAATATGGTGGTGTGATCAGGTGCCGGCGGCCAGCTGTTCCTTGCGGGCGGCCATTTCTTCGCCCAGCGCGTCGAGGTCGACGCCGGTCTTGCGCACCTTGGGAAACATGTCGCCCTCTTCTTCCTTGACGTGGTGCTCGATTTGCTCGGACAGCACGGTGACCTTGGCGTCATACAGGTCTTCGCTGGGGTCCATGGCGAGGATTTGCGCGATCAGTTCCTTGGCGCTGGCGTGTTCGACCACCGCTTCGTCCATCAGGTCGCCGTCATGGATGGGCCGGCGCACGGCCGGATAGAAGATTTCTTCTTCCACTTGGGTGTGCACGGTCAGTTCATGGCAGATTTGATCAGCAAGTTTTTTCTTGGTCGCGAAGGAACGGTCGCTCAAGCCTTCGTACTGGGCAAACAATGCCTTGACGTTCTTGTGGTCCTTCATTAATAAGCTGATTGCGTTCATGACGCCTCCTTGTAGTTGATGAGAACAAGGATGCCGCGCCGCGCCGCCAGCGTATGTGCGACGCCATACACAAACTTGATATTGATACATGCCGGGCAAGCAACCGCGGCTATTTGATGCCGTGGTGGTTCATCAGGTCGTACAGGGTCGGGCGGCTCACGCCCAGCAGTTCGGCCGCCTTGACGATATTGCCGTCGGCCCGCGCCAGCGCGCGCACCATGACCTTGTATTCGGCCGCGTCGCGCGCCTGGCGCAGGTTGATGCTCTCGTCCGGCGCCGGCGCGTGCGCATGCTCCGGCAAGCCCAGGTCGTCGACCGTGATGTGCGGGCCGTCGCACATGATGACGGCGCGCTTGATGCAGTTTTCCACTTCGCGCACATTGCCGGGCCAGTCATACGACTCGATCGCCTGCAGCGCGTCAGTGCTGAAATGCAGGCTGGCGCGCCCTTCGCTGGCGCAGAACTTGTTCTTGAAATGGTGGGCCAGCAAGGCGCTGTCGCCGGCCCGCTCGCGCAGCGGCGGAATGCGCAGCACGATTTCGCTGAGGCGGTAATACAGGTCTTCGCGGAAACGGCCCTGGCCTGCCAGCGCCTTGAGGTCCTGGTGCGTGGCGCAGACGATGCGCACATCGACCGCGATCTCGCCGCGCCCGCCCACCCTTTCGATCACGCGCTCCTGCAAAAAGCGCAGCAATTTCGCCTGCAGCGCCAGCGGCATGTCGCCGATCTCATCAAGAAAAAACGTGCCGCCGTGGGCCAGTTCGATCTTGCCCAGGGTTTGCCGCGCCGCACCGGTAAACGCGCCCCGCTCATAACCGAACAGCTCGCTTTCCAGCAGGTGCTCGGGAATCGCCGCGCAATTGATGGCGACAAAACGCTGGCCGCTGCGGCTGCTGAGCGCATGCAAGCCGCGCGCGATCAATTCCTTGCCGCTGCCCGAGTCGCCCAGCAGCATCACGCTGGCCGACGAGGGCGCCACTTTTTCCACGCTGCGGCACAGCTTCAGCATGCCGGGGTCGCGGCTGACGATGCCGGCCAGCGGCGAATCGGCCTGGGTCTGCAGCATGCGGCGGTTTTCCTGCTGCATCGCGTGCAGATAAAAGGCGCGCGCGATCACCAGGCCCAGCATGTCGGCATCGAACGGTTTCTGGTGAAAATCATAGGCGCCCAGGGCGATCGCCTTTAACGCATGCGCGCGTTCCTGGTTGCCCGACAAGACGATGATCTTGGTGTCGGGCGCCAGCGCCAGGATCTGCTGCAAGGTGGCCAGCCCTTCGGTGGCGCCGTCCGGGTCGGGGGGCAGGCCCAGGTCCATCGTGACGACGGCCGGCTGGTGGCGCCTTGTTTGCGCCAGCGCCGCCTCGCGCTCGCCCGCCAGCAGCACCTCGTAGCCGTCAAAACTCCATTGCAACTGCTTTTGCAGGCCGGGATCGTCTTCGATCACCAGCAGTTTCTGCTTGCCCATGCGGTTTCCTTTGCGCTTCAGGTGTGTTTCAGGCGGGATGCAGCGGCAGGATCACGCGAAAGGTGGTGCCCACCTGCGGCTCGCTGCGCACTTCCAGGCTGCCGCCCACTTCGCGGATATATTCGCGGCTCTCGAACACGCCGATGCCCATGCCCGCCGTCTTGGTGGTGTCGAAGGGCTTGAACAGGCGCTCGCGGATGAATTGCTCGCTCATGCCGGCGCCGGTATCGCTCAGTTCGACCACCGCCGTGCGCTGTTCGCGCCGCAAGCGCACGTCCACCCGGCCGCTGCTGGCGGTGGCCTCGATGGCGTTCTGGATCAAGTGGCCCAGCACCCGTTCCAGGCGCAGGCGGTCGGCCAGCACCGTCAGTTCGCCATCGACAATGTCCAGTTGCGGCTTTGGTTCCAGGCTGGCCTTGGCCGCCACCGCCAGTTGCAGCAGGCCGTCCAGCCGCAAGGGCGCGGGCGCATCATGCGCCTCGCCACGCGCCAGCTTCTGCAGCAGGGTCTTCATCTTCTGCACCGAATGCTCCAGCGTGGCCAGCATATCTTCCTGGAAAGCCGGATTGGCGCGGTGCTTTTCCGCGTTGCTGAGCAGCAGCGACAATTGAAACACCAGGTTTTTCAGGTCATGCACGATAAAGGTCGACATGCGGTTGAACGATTCGAACTGGCGCGCCACCGTCAGGGTATCGAGCGATTCGCGGTGCGCCAGGTAGCTGGCCGCCTGGCTGCCGGCAATTTTCAGCACATCGCGGATTTCCCAGTTCAGGCCGATGCGCGCGCGTGGCCGGGCCAGCGCCACCACGCCGAACAGTTTTCCGTGCAGCATCAAGGGCACCAGCAGCCAGATGGCGGGCAGCGCCAGCAGCGCCGGCGGCAATACCAGTCCGCCGTAGTGCCGCGGCGATCGCTGGCAGTCGGCCACTTCGATCACCCATTGCCGCGCTTCCAGGAAGCGGCACAGGGACCCATCCGCCGCTTCGAACGGCAGCTGCGGCGGCCAGTTCCAGCTGGCCACCGGTGTCAATACGCCCGCCTCGCGCACGATCCACAGACCGCCGGCCGGGCTTTCCACCAGTTGCGCCACCGCCTGGATGGTGCGTTCGCCCAGGGCCGGGCCATCTTCGGACAAGGCGCGCGTAAAGCGCAGCCATTCTTCACGGTAATCGAAAATCGCCTTGTAAAAATGTTTATTGATAAACACCTTGAGCTTGGCGCGCAAGGCGCCCGAAAACAGCACGCCGGCCAGCAGCAGCATGGCGCCGCCCAGGTAGGCCATCTGCATCAAGGAACCCCAGGCGCCGCCGAAATAGCGCAAATAATAAGCGCTGGCCGCCATCGCCAGCAGGTAGATGGCCGAACCGAGCAAGGCGGCCGAACGGAACAGCATCTGGCGCGACACCGACAAACCCAGCGCCCAGCCCGGATTGCGCGCCGCCGACACGCCCAGGAGCGGCGCGCACAGCGCATCGACGATGCCGCGCGCGGCCCAGATATCGTCATTGATCTCGCGAAACAGCAGCGCATCGCTGTACAGGTAAAAATCGTAAGCAAACAGGCCTCCCACACCCAGGCACGCAAACTTGATGCCCCAGCGCTTGAGCGGCGGCGTGTTGCGGTACCACTGTTCCACCAGCAGCATGCCCAGCACGGCCAACAGCAAGCGGCAGGCGATGGCGGCGGTCCGCGCCAGCGCGGCCTGAGCGGCGTCCAGTTGCGGCAAGACCGACCACCAGAGCACCAGGCCGATCGCCGCCACGCCACACCCGCCCGCCACCAGGGCCAGCAGGCGCGCGCGCGACGGCGCGATCAGCAGCAGCAGGAACACCAGCCAGGCCAGGGTGCGCAGCAATTCCAGGCCATCGCCAAACAGCGACCAGCGCCGCTCCAGCAGCACCAGCACGACCACGCCGGTGGCCCACGCGCCCGTCACCAGACAGGCGGCCAGCAAGGCGCGCGCATGCCGGCGTGCGCGCCAGTTGCTGATCAGTAAAAGGGAGAGCAGGAAAAACGCCAGCGAAGCGACACCGTGGCTGAGCGCGGCCGCGTCGGCCACGGCCAGCAAGACCGGCTCCGAACTCACCGGCTGCCCTTGCCGAAAAGTACAACCTGCACCGTTTCCAGCAGGATCAGCAGGTCGAGGAACAAGCTGTTGTTTTTCACATAATACAGATCGTATTGCAGCTTCTTGACGGCGTCGTCGACCGAGGCGCCGTACTGGTAGCGCACCTGGGCCAGGCCCGTGATGCCGGGCTTGATGCTGTGGCGGATATTGTAATAAGGCACCTGCTCCTTGAGCTGGTCGACAAAAAAGGCCCGTTCCGGCCGCGGCCCGACAAAACTCATTTCGCCGCGAAACACATTGAGCATCTGCGGCAATTCGTCGATGCGCAGCTTGCGTATCCAGTGGCCCACGCGCGTCACGCGGCTGTCATTGGCCTGGGCCCAGGTCGGCGTGCCGTCGCGCTCGGCATCGCAGCGCATGCTGCGAAATTTCAATACATTGAAGGGCACGCCGTCCAGCCCCACCCTTTCCTGCTCGTAAAATACCGGGCCGCCGTCTTCCAGCCGGATGCACAACATGGTGATCAGCATTACAGGCAGCGAGGCGACGAAAATGGTGGCGCTGGCGGCCAGGTCGAACAGGCGCTTCGAGGCGGCACGGAAAAAACTCTGGTCGAAACCGCCGCCATAGATCAGATAGCTCGGTTGCAGGGAATCGATGCGGATCTGGCAGGTTTCGCGCTCGAAAAACGTGGCCGCGTCGATCACGCGCACGCCACCCAGCGCGCATTCGAGCAACTGGCGCGCGGGAAAGGCGCCGTTGCGCCGGTCGCTGACGGACACCACGATTTCCTGGGCGTCGTAGCGCCGGGCCATGGCCAGCAGCGACAAACCGGCCGGCAACATGGACGAGGCCGGCACGCAGCACTGTTCGCCCGGCACATTCATGCAGCCCACCACCGTGAATTGATGGAAACCGATCTTGCTGGCCGCCAGGTCCATGCACTCCCTGGCCAGCGCGCCGCCGCCGACCAGGATCAAACGTCCTTCCATCAGCGCCGACTGCGACGATTTGAACACCACCAGCCGCGCCAGCAGCACGCCGATGGCGCCCAGGCCGAAGATGATCACGCTGCCGCGCCCGAAATGCAGCGACGGCACGAAACGCACCAGCAGGCTGAGCACCGCGAAACCGAGGGCGAACGCCGGCAGGATGCGCAGCAGGGTGTTGCGGATATCCTCGCGCGAGCGGTGCTGGTACATGCCCAGCGCACTCATCGACAACACGATCACCAGCGCGAAAATCGACGAGGCCAGGTAGACCTCGCCCGCGCGCAGCATGCCGCGGCTGTCGGCCAGCCCGATCAGGGAGGTGAAGGTCGCTGAAAACAGCAATATCAAAATTTCCAGCAATAACAGCACAAAGGCTGTCTTCGACACGTAATGGCTGAATATGCGGATCATGTCTCCCCCGAAGGCAAGGCCACTGCTACCAGGGAAACTGGCAGACTGGAACTGGTCTTGCCATCATGGCGAACTGTTCAACCCAAGCCTTGATGAGTCGCAAACCCCAACCTCAGCTATCTTTGATTCACAGAATTTATCTCAACACATGTCCGTATCATGTGAAATGGACTATAGTATGCTTCCCCTAAAATAAATATAAATGTCATGAAATTTGATGTAGCGATTGTCGGCAGTGGCCTGGCGGGTCTCTCGGTTGCACTGCATTTGGCGGAGACGCGCACCGTCGCGATCATTTCAAAACGTGCGCTGCTCGATGGCGCCAGCAACTGGGCACAGGGCGGCATCGCCGCCGTGCTCGACTCCGGGGACAGCCACCAGCAGCATATCGAAGACACCCTGATCGCCGGCGGCGGCCTGTGCGACGAGAGCGCCACGCGCTATATCGTCGAGCACGGCCGCGAAGCGATCGAATGGCTGATCGAGCAAGGCGTGCCGTTTACGCGCGACGCTTCGGCCGAGCTGGGTTTCCACCTGACGCGCGAAGGCGGCCACAGCCAGCGCCGCATCATCCACGCGGCCGATGCCACCGGCCATGCCGTGCAAGTGACGCTGGAAGAAAAAGTCCGTGCCCATCCGAATATCACCCTGTTCGAACACCATTGCGCGATCGACCTGATCACCTCCGACAAGCTGGGCATGAAGCCGGTGCAGCGCAATGCCCAGCCGCACTGCCACGGCCTGTACGTGCAGGACGAGCAGACCGGCAAGGTACTGACCTTTGCCGCCGAACACACCGTGCTGGCCACGGGCGGCGCCGGCAAGGTGTATTTGTATACCACCAATCCGGACACGGCCAGCGGCGACGGCATCGCCATGGCCTGGCGCGCCGGCTGCCGCGTGTCGAACATGGAATTCATCCAGTTCCACCCGACCTGCTTGTACCACCCGTATGCCAAATCCTTTTTGATCACCGAAGCGATCCGCGGCGAAGGCGGCCTACTGAAACTGCCGCCGGAAGCGGGCGCGGCGGCCGGCCAGCGCTTCATGCTGGCCCACGACGAGCGGGCCGAACTGGCGCCGCGCGACGTGGTGGCGCGCGCCATCGACTTCGAGATCAAGAAACGCGGCCTCGATTACGTGCACCTGGACATCAGCCACAAGCCGGCCGAATTCCTGATCGAACACTTCCCCACCATTTACGCGCGCTGCCTGGAACTGGGCATCGACATCACCAAACAGCCTATCCCCATCGTGCCGGCCGCCCACTACACCTGCGGCGGCGTGGTGACGGACCTGGCCGGCCGCGCCGACCTGCCGGGCCTGTATGCGGTGGGCGAGACGGCCTGCACCGGCCTGCATGGCGCGAACCGCCTGGCCAGCAATTCCCTGCTGGAATGCATCGTGATCGGCCGCGCCTGCGCCCAGGATATCGAAAGCAAGGAAAAACTCGGCACGCCGTATCTGCCCGACTGGGATGAAAGCCGCGTGACCGATGCCGACGAGGAAGTGGTGATTTCGCACAACTGGGACGAACTGCGCCGCTTCATGTGGAACTACGTCGGCATCGTGCGCACCACCAAGCGTTTGGAGCGGGCCCAGCACCGCATCGCCCTGCTCAAGGAAGAGATCGACGAGTACTACCGCAACTTCCGCATCACGCACGATTTGCTGGAACTACGCAACCTGGTCGATGTCGCCTCGATGATCGTCAACAGCGCCCTGTCGCGCCGCGAAAGCCGCGGCTTGCACTTCAGCCGCGATTATCCCGAGACCTTGCCCAAGGCAATCGCCAGCGTGCTGACGCCGCCGCATCGATAAGTCACCACAGGTGCGGTAGCATCAGTTGCCGCACCCCTGCCCTTCCCCCTTCACAAACCGGCATTCGCCTTCCACGCTGCCATCCTCGCGCCATGTGCGGCTCCAGCCCTCGCGCTGGCCGTCGACATACTCCACCAGCTGCTGCGGCTTGCCGTTGTCGTACCATGAGCGGAAGCTGCCCTGTTCACGCTGGCGCCGGTCCCACTGCCGCTGCACGCGCAGCACGCCTTGTTCATTGTATTGCTGGTCGCTGCGCAAGACGCCATTGTCGCTGTAGACGCGCAGGCTGGCCAGTTTTCCGTCCGGGTGATACTCGCGCTCCTCGCCCTCGGGCGCATCGTTGATCTGGTTGACGGTGCTGCGCAGCTTGCCGTCGCGATAGTAAATGGTGCTGGGGCCGTTGAATTTTCCCTTGTTCATGACATTGCGGCTGGCCACCGTGCCATCCGGGTAATACGTCAGCATCTCGCCTTCCAGCTTGCCGTCGACATACGTCATGCGCGTGCGCAGCTTGCCGTCTTCATCGAAGGTCTCGGCGGGGCCGTCGATCCGCGCGCCGTTGCGGTATTCGACGGCTTCGCGCAGCTGGCCCGTCTTGTGATAATCGCTTTGCCTGCCTTCCGGCAAACCGTCGCGCCAGTGGCTGCGCGACTGCACTGTGCCATCCTCATAAAAGCTGACGGACTCGCCTTCCTGCCGGCCATAGTCGTTTTGCGGCACCCGCTGTTCGATCTGTCCGTTCGGATAATAAAAAGTGTAGCCGCCGACGCGGTTGCCATACACATAGTCGGGGCCATCGACATGGGTCGCCAGGCGCAAGGTCTTGCCTTGCTGCACAGTAAAAATATCGACCTTCCAGGTATTCTTTTGCTTGCCCGGCGGCAGCGGCACTACCAGCGCATAGGGCGCACGGCGCCGCTCCTGCGGAAACAGGTTTTCATCGAGATACAGGCGCGCCTTGCCGTCCGCACACAAGGACGGCGAGCAGCCGACCAGCTTGCGGATCACGGGCACCGCCGCCTCGCCGGTGCTGCCCGGCCGGGGGCAGCCATCCAGGCTGAGCAGCAGCGGCGTTTTGTCACGGATGCGCTTGGCCAGCTCCGGCTTCATGGCCGCATAGTCGGCATCATTCATGCCCAGTGTCCGGGCATCCATGCGCAACTGGTTGCCGCCGCAGCCGGTGGGGGCCGCCAGGGTCAGCACATCGGCGCCTTCGCTGTCCGGTTCGCTTGAAATGGCCGCAATCACTTGCCTCTGCACGATTTCCATCCGCGCCGTGGCCGGCCAGGCCAGCAGCAACAGCGGCAGCAGCCGGGCCAAGGTAGCTAATGCGATCATCTGTTTTCTCCAACTCCAATAGTAGTGACTTGCGGCGACGCCGGCCTGAACGCCATCTTGCCGCCGGCATAGCGCACCACGACCTGCACCGAAGACGGCTGCAAGTCGCCACGCCGCACGGCCGGCAGGTAGCGCCATTGCCTGGCCGCTTCCAGCCAGGCCTCGTTCAGGCGCCGGTGCGCGGGCTGGCTGCCGGTGATGCTCTGCGGCACGCCGGCCGCATCGAAGGCGATGGTGAGCGTGTTCTCGCCGCTCAGCTTGCCGGTGGCGGCATTCTCGTCATACGATAGCGGTTGCAGGGAGTCCAGCTCCACCGCAGCCGCACGCTCCGGTGGCGGCACGGTTTCAAGCACGCCGCGCGCGACTTCGCCGGCGTAGGCCAGGGTGGCCTGCCATTCGGCCAGGCGGTCCGGCGCCATGCCCAGGCCCAGGATGCTGGCCGCGCGCTCCATGCGCTTGCCGGCCTCTTCCTTGCCAGCCGCATCCGCCTGGCTTTGCGCAACGACCAGTCCCAGCACGGCCTGTCGCAAGGACGGCAGGCCCTGCTTGCGGCGCACCGAGATGGCCGCCAGTCCCAGCCAGGCGACGCCATCGGCCGGCCTCGCCCAGATGGCCTGTTCAAAATACTGGCGCGCGGCCAACGGCTCGTTGGCCGCCAGATGCATGCGGCCCAGCACGGACGCCACCATATGGTCGCGCGGATCGGCAATCAGCTGGTCACGGTAGGCGTCCGCCAGGCGCTCGTCCATGGCCGACGGCAGGATGGCGGTTTCCATCATGCTGCGGCGCAAGCGCTCCATCGCCGTCGCCTTGCTTTTGTCATCGGGCTGCATGCGGTACAGCATTTGCAGGCCCAGCAGCACTTCATCGTTGCGCTTGTTCGCCATCGCCTGTTCCAGCGCGCGAATGGCGATGCGCACCGAAGACGGCTCGGTGCCCGTGCTGGCGCGCCGCTGCCATGCCAGCAGCCGCACCGAACTGTCGGGCTGCGCCTGCGCGGGCGCGGCCACTTGCTGCGCAGCCTGGTTGCGCGACGAGGTATACAGGCTGAAGCCGAACAGCAGCAGCGCCACCAGCACCACGATCAGGGTCCAGCTTCTGCCCGAGATGGCCAGCGACCAGCGCGGCGGAAGGGCCGGCGTGCCCAGCGAGGCGCGCCGTGTCAGCGGTGCCCCGGTATAAAGGTAGTGCGTGGCGGAAATCGTCGGCAGCTGTGCCTGCGCCAGTGCCTGCAGCTGTTGTCTGGCGGCCGAGGCGTCCGCCGCCGCAGCGGCAATCGCTTCCACGCGCGCGCAGGCGGCACAGCCCAGGCCGGCAAAATGCTGGTGTTCGGGATAGGCCCGGCAGACCACCAGCGCATTCGACGATGGGTCGGCATTGCGCAGCGCGTAGCGGCGCAGCAGCCGCATCCACTCGGGCGCCGATGGCCGCTCGTGCGCCGGGCCGGCAAAGGCGCGGTCGAACAGGGTACGCAGCTCCGGCGGCATCAGCGCATGGCCACTGGTGACGTTCGGCACGATATCGCGGTGCGGCTTGATGCCATGCGGATAGTAACCGTCGCGGATGCGCGCCCCAATCTCGGTCGGCGCCAGGGTACTGGCGGCCCGGCCGCCATAGGGATGGATGCCGAAGTTCAGCAACTGGAAAATCACCACCGCCAGCGCAAAGCGGTCCTGCGCCGCTTCCGCCCCCGCAGGCATGCCCTTGCCCTGGCACTCGGGCGCCAGGTAATCGGTGGTGAACTGTTCCGCGCGGTAGCGCTCATCGCGCCCCTGGATGGAAAAGCCGTCGCAGTCGAGCATGGCGATATACAGGGAATCGCGGTAGAAGCGCAGGTTGACCGGTTTCAGGTCGACCACATAATGGTGTTGCTGGTGCAGCGCCGCCAGCACGCCGGCCAGGTTGGCCGCCAGCGTCATCTTCGCCCCCAGCCCGGTCGGCAAGCCGGCCGCGCGCGCCTGGCGCTCTTGCAGCAGTTGTTCCAGCTCGGCCGTGTGCGCCATGTCCAGCAAAGGCATGACAAAGCCGAGGAAGTTGCCCTGCCGGTCCCGCACCGCCGCCTGCGGCCAGGCGATCTGCACGTAGCGCTTGCCGTTTTCCAGCTGGTCCGGCAGTTCCGGCGACAACTCCAGCATGGCCGCCAGCTTCTTGCGGTTGGCCTCGCGGTCCAGGTGCGGATGATAGAGCTTGGCCACCTGGGTGGGCGAGCCGGGCAGCAGATACACGCTGCCCGCGCCGCCGCTCTTGATCAGCTTGCCCAGTACCAGGGTTTGCCCATCCTCGAGGACGATGGTGTCGCCAGGCTTCACGATGCGTCCCCTGCGGCCGCAGCTGGCTTTGGTGCCGGGCTGAAACTGCTCTTGCCGTCGCGGTAGCGCACCAGCACTTCCACCGTCGATGCCTGCAGCTTGCCGTGGCTGATGGCGGGCAGGTAGCGCCATTTCCTGGCTTGCTCCAGCCACGCCTTATTGAGCTTTTCGTGGGCCGGTTTGCTGGCGACGATTTTTTGCGGCAGGCCGGATGCGTCGATGCTGATCGTCAGCGTGCTGTCGCCGGCCAGCTTGAGCGGGCCGGCGTCATCGTAATGGACGGCCTGCAGGCTGTCGCGCTCGACGCCGGCGGGCCGGTCGGCCAGCCGCGGCAAGGCGGCCAGCCGAACCATTTCCTGCTGTCCATCCGCCAGCACCGCCGTCCACTGCTTGCGGGTCTCGGGCGGCATGGCCAGGCCCAGCATGGTGGTGGTGCGCCGAATGCGCATGTCGATATTGCCCTGCCCGCCCGCTTCCGGGTGGCGCACGGCGGCCAGGTAAGCGAAGGCCGCCATGCGCATGGCCAGCTTGCCATCGTTGCCGCGCAGCGCCGTGGCCGACAGGCCCAGCCAGGCCACGGCGTCGGTCGGCAGCGCCCAGATCGCCTGCTCGAAATACTGGCGCGCGGCCTCGGTTTCCCGCAGCCCCAGGTGCATGCTGCCCAGGGCGTTTGCCACCAAGTAGTCGCGCGGCTGGGCAATCAGCTGGTCGCGCAACTTGTCGGCCTGCGCCGCATCCATGCCGAAGCCCCAGCCAGACGCTTCCATCAGCGTGCGGCGCAGGCGCGACAACGTGGGGTCGCTGCGTCCCTCATCCTGTTGCATGTTGGCCAGCAATTGCAGCCCCAGTTGCACGTCGGCATCGCGCCGGTCCGCCAGCGCCCTGTCGAGCGAGCGGATGCTGGCGCGCACTGCCGATGCTTCCGCCACCACCCGGCTGCGCTGCTGCCATTGCAGTTGGTACAGCGAGGCATTCTGCTGTGCCAGCACCGCGTCGGCCTGCTTTTGCGCCTGCGTGCCCGGCGCCGAGGTATAGGCCGAAAAGCCGATCAGGAACAGCACGATCAGGACCACGATCACCACCCAGCTCTTGCCCGACACGCCGGCCGACGGAATCGGCGCCTGGGCCGGCGGCAGGATCGGTGTTACGGTGGACGCGCGACGTCCGGGCGGCTGGCGCCGCACCACCGGCTGCGCCAGCAGCGAAGCGGCAGCGGCGGCCGCGATGGCCTTGTCGCGCGCGCAGGCCGCGCAGGCGAGGCCGGTAAAATGCTGGTGTTCGGGATTCACCTGGCAGACCACGATGCCGTTTTGCGCCGGATCGGCATGGCGCAGCGCCAGGCCGCGCAGCAGCTGGGCCCAGTCGCTGGCGGACGGCCGCGCGTGGCCCGATTTGCCAAAGGCGCGGTCGAACAGCGCCCGCACCTCGGGCGGCATCAAGCCGTGGCCGCTGGTGACGTTTGGCGCAATGGCCTTGTGGCGCTTGACGCCATACGCATAATAGCCTGCGCGGATGCGGCCCGGGAGATCGGTCGGCACATGCGCGTTGGCGGGCCGGCCGCTGTAGGGATGGATGCCAAAGTTCAGCAATTGAAAAATCACCACCGCCAGCGCAAAGCGGTCCTGCGCCGCTTCCGCGCCGGCCGGCATGCCCTTGCTTTGATACTCGGGCGCCAGGTAGTCGCTGGTGAACTGCTCTGCCTTGTAGCGCTCGCCCTTGCCCTGGATGGAAAAACCGTCGCAGTCGAGCATGGCGATGTACAGGGAATCGCGATAGAAACGCAGGTTGACCGGTTTCAGGTCGACCACATAATGCTGTTGCTGGTGCAGCGCCGCCAGCACGCCGGCCAGGTTGGCCGCCAGCGTCACCTTGGCGCCCAGGCCTGTCGGCAAGCCGGCCGCGCGCGCCTGGCGTTCCTGCAGCACCTGCTCCAGCTCGGCCGTATGCGCCATGTCCAGCAGCGGCATCACAAAGCCGAGGAAGTTGCCCTGCCGGTCCCGCACCGCCGCCTGCGGCCAGGCGATCTGCACGTAGCGCTTGCCGTTTTCCAGTTTGTCCGGCAGCTCGGGCGTCAGCTCCAGCATGCCGCCCAGCTTGCGCCGGTTGGCGGCCAGGTCGATATGCGGATGGTAGAGCTTGGCTACCTGCGCGGGCGAACCGGGCAGCAGATACACGCTGCCGGCGCCGCCGCTCTTGATCAGCTTGCCGAGCACCAGGCTGCGCTTGCCGTCCAGCCAGACGGTGTCGCCTGGTCCTGCCGTCTTGTCCACGCTCATGCGCGCAAGGCGATCAGCAGCGTCTTGTCGTCGCCCGTGATCTGGTGCGTGCGCGGGTCCAGCAAGGTGTGCGCCAGCGCCTCTTCGCCCAGCACGATATCGTCCATGCAGCTCAAATAATTTTGCACCGCGCCCATGAACGGCGCATACAGCGAAGCATTGTGCTTGCTCATGGCAAATGGCATGCAGCCATCGCTCATCAGGACCAGGCCGCGCACGCAGCGCGGTATCGGCAGCAGGCGCAGCTGGTCGGGCCAGCGTTCGCCGCTGAGAAACCAGGTTTCATTGGCGTATTCGCCATTGGCCGGCAGCGAAATGACTTCGCCGCCATCGTCCAGCTGCGCCACGCCCACGCCATCGCCCAGGTGAAAGAACAGGCCCACCGACGCCCCCATTACCACGCCCACCACCGTGGTGGCGTAGTCGTCGAGCACGGCGCCATGGTTGTCGGCCAGCGCTTCGAGCCCTCCGCGCACCTGCGCCATGGCGCACGCCAGCGCACCGTCGTGCAGGTCCTGGATGCTGGCGCCCTGCCGCAGTTCATGTGCCAGTGCCTGCGCCAGCGTGGTGGCGACAAATTGCGCACCGAGCTCGCTGTGCCGCGCGGAACCGGCGCCATCGCAGACCACCGCCACCAGCGACGCGCCCACCTTCACGTGCGCATGCGCATCCTGGCAAGGTATCCCCTTGTCCAGGTGCGATTTGCCCGCCACGGAAGCGCCAAACACGCGCCAGCAGGTTTCTTTCAAGTCAATTGCCGCCATCTCAGGTCGGCACCACCGACCAGCCATCGGTCGAGGCCAGCTGCGCCTGCGCGCCCGGGCGCGACTGCGACACCACCTGCATGCTGGCGCTCAGCCACAGGAACAGTTCGCGGAACTGCAAGCCTTTCAGTTGCTTGACACCGCGTTCGCCACGGCTGGAAAACTGTCCCAGCATGTCGAGATTGGCGCCCTCGCCCACCGCAATCGGAAAGATCGCCACCTTGTTGGCCTGCTCGGCGGAACGCGCCTGTTCGGCGCCGCGCTGCCAGCGGTCGGTCGGCTCGCCGTCCGACATCAGAAACAGCCAGGGCCGGGTGTAGGCCACGCCGGCCTGGCGGAAACGCAGCTTTTCCTGCTCGATCTCGGCCAGTGCCAGCTCGACGGCCGCGCCGGTCGGCGTGGTGCCGTTCGCTTCAAGGCGCGGCGCCGTGAAGTCCATCGCGTCGCACCAGTTGCGCGCGACCATCGCTTCATCGTGCTCGCCATACTGGATCACCAGGATACGCACGCGCTTGGCCGCGATCACGTCCGATTTCAGCTCCTGTTCCAGCAGCGCCAGGCCCTGGTTCAGGAAGTCGATCGGCTCGCCCGCCATGCTGCCGGAGCAGTCCAGCACCAGCACCAGCGGCGTGCGTTGTTCGGTATTGTCGACCAGGGCGACATCGGGAATCATTATTGGCGTCATGTATTTTTGATAGAGTTGCGAAATAGCTTACAGACGAAGCTTACCCTATGGATACACTTTGCTCGCGCGCATTTGCCACGCGCCCGGTATTGACCGGCAACATGCCCAGCTTGACATCGATTTGACGCGGCGACTATGCTGTTTTGACCGGCCTCTCGCCGGAACGCTTGCTTTCAATCATGAAAACCTTGCTGCCCCATCTACAGCGGGCGCTGCAATACCGCCGCTACCCGGCCGGCGGCGCGGCGGTGGAGCACTACAGCGCGCAAGTGCTGGACGTGCTGGGCGTGGCGGTGGTGCTGCTTGACGCGCAGTTGAACGTGCTGCATGCCAACGCGGCAGCGCTCAGGCTGTTCAGCCCATCGGCCGCCGCCTGCCCGCATCCGCCGCCCACGGCCGGCCTGCGCTGGCAAGTGGCGCCGCAGCTGTGCAACACGGTACGGGCCGTGATCGCCCAGGCCGGGCCGCATTGTTCAGCCTGCCAGTCGCTGCGACTGCCGCGCGCCAATGCCGCGCCCCTGACCCTGACCGTCGCCCCGTTCCAGGCTGCAGCCGGCCCGCAGGCGCGCGTACGCTGCGCCCTGCTGCTGGCCCACGACCCCGACGCCTGCACCACCTGCGCGCCGGCGCTGCAACAGCTGTTTGCCTTGACGCCCAGCGAGGCGCATATCTGCCAGGCGCTGGCGCGCGGCCACGCCATCGGCGACATCGCCAGTCATTGCGGCGTCACTGCCAGCACCGTCAAGACCCATCTGCATCATGTCTACGGCAAGACCGGCACCCGGCGCCAGGGCGAATTGATGGCGCTGATCCACCAATGCGTTGCCAGCCTGCCCCATCCTGGCGCCACGCCGCACTGAGAAAACTGTCTTTTTTGCCACATCTCCACCGTATGGAGGATGCGCACGCCCACGCCCTTGCCTAGACTGCCTTCCAGCCCCCGCATCTTGTCTTGCTTGCAAGTCACATCATCGAGGCCAGTCCGTTCAAACCGCACATGCCTGCGGCCTGTCAAAAAATACCAATGGAGAGTTCATCATGAAATCCGTTTTACTCAGCGCCACCCTCGCCCTCGCGCTTGCCGGCACCGCCCAGGCCCAGAGCCAAAGCCAGGACCAGAGCGAGCCCATCCCGGAAAGCCAGCGCGTGGCCGTGCCAGCCCATAACCTGTCGATCGACCTGCCGGCCAGGCCGTATCGCATGTGGCGCGACGAATTCAAGCAATTTGCCGGCGGCTACGACTTGTCCAACGGCGACACGCTGGAATTGCGCCGCGAAGGTGCGGCAATGTACGCCCGCATCGGCAAGCAGGAAGAACACCGCATCATCGCCAGCAGCCGCAATGCCTTTGTGGCCCTCGACCGCAAGCTGAAAGTGCGCATCGACCACCACGATGACGGCAGCGTGGGCGGCGAACTGGTGATGGTGGTGCCGGCGCAAAACCTGGCCGGTGGAGGCGTGACGCAGGAAAGAATCGCGTCGACGGTGTTTGCCGGGCGTTGAGGATTCCTTTGGAGGTCACTATTTTCTCAAATTGGTGACCCTCCATCAAATCCGGGCTAGCTCAGTCTGCCTTATCCCTTGCTATAGACCTGCCCTATCCACCCGACTGGAGGCGGCTAGGTGTCAATTTTCCTTACGAGTGGGTCAACGCCGAGCGTAAGCGTAAAGCCAGCGCCGTCTTGAACTGGGTGTTGATTTGCTAGATGATGGCCTCACACCGCTGGGAAGCGGCGTGTTGTTTAGGCTGAAGGGAGCTGCGCGGTGCAGTTCCAGGGCAGGAAGGCGTCAACCCGGTTGACCGGATGATCGGCGATGTTGGCCAGCACATGGCGCAGCCAGGCTTCGGGGTCGATACCATTGAGCTTGGCGGTGCCGATCAGCGAGTAGATCGCGGCCGCCCGTTCGCCACCGCTGTCGGCGCCGGCGAACAGGTAGTTGCGCCGGCCGATGGCGATACCGCGCAATGCCCGTTCGGCTGCCGAGTTATCGATCTCGATGGCGCCGTTGTCGCAGTAGCGCGTCAGGGCCGGCCACAGGTTCAGGGCATACAGGATGGCCGCTGCCGTGTCCGACTTGCGGGACAGCTTTTCCAGAGACGTGCGCAGCCAGCGCTCCAGGTCATCGAGCAAGGGGCATGCTTCTGTCTGCCGCACTGACTTGCGCTGGTCCGGCGGTTTGCCACGGATTTCGGCTTCGATCAGATACAGCTCGGCGATGCGCCGCAGCGCTTCGGTGGTCAGCGGCGATGGCCGTGCGGCATGCAGGTCGTGGAACTTGCGCCGCGCGTGCGCCCAGCAGGCTGCCTCGTGGATATCGCCGTTGTCGTACAGCGCGTTGAAGCCGGCGTAGGCATCGGCTTGCAACACGCCCTTGAACTGGGCCAGGTGGCTTTGCGGATGGATGCCTTTACGATCAGGCGAGTAGGCGAACCACACCGCCGGCGGCGTGTTGTCGCCAGCTGGCCGATCATCACGCACGTAAGTCCACAGCCGCCCGGTTTTGGTTTTGCCGTTGCCAGGCGCGAGCACTGGTACCGGCGTGTCATCGGCATGCAGTTTGGTGCCAGCCAGTACGTGTTGACGGATCGCTTCGACCAGCGGGCGCAGCAGCGCACTGGCAGCGCCGACCCAGCTGGCCAGCAGGGCCCGGTCCAGCTCGACACCCTCGCGTGCGTAGATCACCGACTGCCGGTACAACGGCAGGTGATCCGCGAACTTGGCCACCAGCACATGCGCCAGCAGGCCCGGACCGGCGATACCGCGGGCGATCGGCCGGCTTGGCGCCGGCGCCTGCACGATGGCGTCGCAGCCGCCGCAGGCCAGTTTCGGGCGCACGTGACGGATCACGCGGAAGCTGGCCGGCACGAACTCGAGTTGCTCGGCCACGTCCTCGCCCAGTTGATGCAGCTTGCCGCCGCAGGACGGGCAGGCTTCATCGGGAGGCAGGTAGCGCTGTTCATCACGCGGCAGATGCTCGGGCAAAGGCTTGCGTGCCGCCCGTTTGCGCGGCGCCTGGTCCGCTGCCGGCATCTCCCGTTCGGCCTCGGCGTCGTCGGCCTGCAAGTCTTCAAGCTGCAACTCCAGTTGTTCGATCTGGTGGTCGAGTTTTTCGGACTTGCGGCCAAACTGCATGCGCCGCAGCTTGGCGATCTGCAGTTTCAGATGCTCGATCTCGGCGGCGCGGGTATTCAACTGCGCTTTCAAACCCGCCACTTCGACCTCGCGTGCCCACAGCAATGCCTTCAGGGCATCGATGTCGTTGGGCAGGTCGGCAGGGTTGAGCATGGGCCGAGTTTACGCGAGGTTCGTGACGTTTACAAGGCCGCTGTCGGGCGCCAGGTACGCTCTGGCCGACGCCAGTCTATGCCCTCGAGCAGCATCGACAGCTGTGCCTGCGTCAGGGCGACACTGCCGTCGGCGGCCTGCGGCCAGACGAAGCGCCCGCGCTCAAGCCGCTTGGACAGCAGGCACAGGCCATCACCACTCCACCATAGCACCTTGAGCATGTCGCCGCGCCGCCCCCGAAACACGAACACGTGGCCGCTGAACGGGTCTTCGGCCAGCGCCGCCTGCACCTTGACGGCCAGCCCGTTCATGCCTGCACGCATGTCGGTGACGCCGGCGGCCAGCCATATCTTCGTGCCTGCTGGCAAACCGATCATGGCAGTAGCCGCGCCAGCAACAGCGTCAGCGTGGTCGCGTCGACCTGGCCTTCCAGACGCAGCTGGGCCTGGCCCACGCTGAGCACGATCACGCCGGGCGGGACGCTGGCGACCGGTGCACTTGCGGGCAAGGTGTCGAGCACTGTGACGGCCACCAGCTGGCTTGGCGCATTGCCGCCGGCAAGCGCCTGGTCACCGAAACGCTTGCGCCAACTGAACAACTGATTGGTGTTGATCTTGAGTTCGCGGGCGATCAGCGAGACAGAGGCGCCATCGACCTGCGTACGTGCGACAGCGGCACGCTTGAATTCATCGCTGTGACGGCGATACGGCCCGCGTTTCGCCCTAATTGCAACTGGTTGAATGATTGTGTCCATAAATAAATTTGTGGACACAACCAATTTGTGTCCCAAATTCAATCATGGCATCGTGCGATGCTCAAGGGTAGACGGCGGTGGGACGACGCTTACCGCCGAGCAGCTGAAGCAATCGAAACGGGTACAGCTTAAATTAGTCGGCAAAGTGTCTTGACTGAGGGATCCACTTGAAATGCTACATGCCAGTTGAAATTGAACCTGCGATGCGCAAGCTCAACGGCAAGCTTGAAGTTGAACACGACGACGACAAAGCGAACATGCTTCCATAGCCGTTGGACCTGCAATGATGGTCCCAACGAGCGGGAGTCGACAGCATGCAAAAATCATTTATCGTTTTATCCATATCAGGGAGCGTCCTGGCTATCAGCAGCATCCTGGAAGTGATGTCGGGATTATTGAACTTGCAGCATTTTCATCGACTTGATGGCTATATCGGCATCCTGTGCAGAATCGCGTTTTACCTGTCTTTCCTCAGCTTTTGTTCGCACGTATACGCCGTCATGAGCAAGCACCGCTGGACCTCGTCAGAAACAAAAAACCAGCATCTGCCACGTCCTCCCGAGGAAATCATTGGTATCGGAGTCAGCTGCATCTTTGCCTTCTTTTTCACATATGCAATTGCAAGACAGCAACGGCATATAGCCAACGCCGTGATCATCTACTGCCTGTTCCTGTTCACCTCAGCGTTACTGATACAACCTTCAGGCAAAGGCTGGAAAGGAAACTTGGTCAACGCCATCTGGCCGGCCCTGTTTTTCCT
Organism: Janthinobacterium sp. J1-1; assembly: GCF_030944405.1. Lineage (NCBI taxonomy): Bacteria > Pseudomonadati > Pseudomonadota > Betaproteobacteria > Burkholderiales > Oxalobacteraceae > Janthinobacterium > Janthinobacterium sp. J1-1. The sequence goes on along the minus strand of NZ_CP132339.1, from coordinate 4,381,723 downwards.
GTTATCCGCCGTGCTACAGCTGCCCTGGGAACCAGTATTTCTAGGGCTAGTTGGCAATGAGCATCTGGCTGACAACATCGATGCGAAATTTACTTTGCTGCTGCTAGGCGCAAGCATTTGCGTAGCCTTGATTGCCGTACCGGGCATTATGCTGGCAAATCTGATAAAAAAGTCAATCACAATTTTTGCGATGTCCCTGACTAGAGGGGCTTGGCAGGAATCAGATCCGATCAGAAGACATATCCACTGGCCATTAGTCATAATGGCTATCGCCACTACGGCAACATTAACCTGAGCTGCTACAGTACGCAGCCGCGCCACCGCCAGGCACAGGCTACCTGGCACCCCGACGCATACCAGGAGGCAAAAAAATGCAGGAGACCAGCACCGGCTGGCTCGACTATGCCTGGCACACACAGGTACTCAAGGATCCGTTTGCCGACAAACAAAGTGTCGAACTGGCCATGCTGCGCGCCCGTTGCGACCAGCACGACAAACCGCTTCAGAAACTGGTGTTCGACAATCTGCAGCGGCTGGCGTAGAAGCTGCTGGCGGCGGACGCCAGCACACTCCTTACTGCAGTTCGAACTCGGCCGGATTCAGATTGAGTTCCTTGGCAATCTTGCTGGCCACGCGATGCTCATTGGCGTCGAAGTTGCCATCCGATGAAGCGACGGCAATAATCATGCGCACCAGCAGCCGCGACGCTTCCACGTTCGACTTCATCTTGCCCAGCGCCTGGTAAGCCTTGGCCTCGCCGATATCCTTGTCGAACTCCAGTTGGCTGACAAAGTCCTGGAAGGCCTTGATCACATCGGTGGTGGTAAATACCGACAGCGCATCATTGCTCTCGATAAATTTCACCATCTTCTGCTTCTCTTCCGCACTGACACTGCCGTCCGCCATCGCGATCAGGGCCGAGCCCGCCATCGCGGCGTTCAGGAAATCCTTGTTCTTGTACTTCAGCGCTTCGGTCTTCAGTTCACTTGCCTTGGTCTTCAGTTTGGACAGAAAGGAATCGAAACTCATGGGGGATCTCCGGGTTGGTTGGGATTGAGCAGCGATGAACACTACCACCAGAACCTAGCTGGGGGCGCGTGGTTGAAATACAAGTCAAATACAACACACGCTAAACTTGAACCAATAAAAACACTTAATCAATTTCATCCACATTACAAACATCTCTCATAAAATTCAGAAAGAGAAAATTAAATCCTACAGATATCGTTAACATCTTCTAAAATTAAGTTCTTCCAAGTCGCTGAAACCATGTAGCCAATCGAAAAAGAGCCAAAGTAGCTTCCAATATAGACATTATAGAATAAACAAAAAAGAAATAACCGAATGCATCTCCAACAGGTTTAAAAAAATGAAAAAAATCTTTCGACAATCCCACAAAATTTAACCCCATAGCCAAAATACTATTTTGAGATGGACTATAATTTAATGCTTGACATATAATTGCTAATATAAGTGCAGTAACTTGAACAAGTCCAAAATGGGCAAAAATAGCACTTACACGTATATATGCAGAATCGGCTCCAGGAGAGTTAAGCTTAATTAAGGCATCTCTCATTTTATCGTTACCCCAGCCAATCCATATCGCGTAGCCGGAAACCCCAAAGCCAAGGAGGGTTGGCAACGAAGCTAAAGCAGGCTCATACCAATTATGACTCAACCAATAATTTGAACTTATAGCACTTATAAAAACAGCTATATGAAAATAAGGGGAATATATAATATCTGACCACTTCCCATGAGCCCCCTATGTCAGGATAGATGTCGCGTCACTTGAATCACTTTAATCCATCCGGGGGCGGAGCAAAGACGTACAGTGAATCAGTATCCAGCAGAACGCAAGGAAGCCATTCTTCGGCAGATGATGCCGCCGGAGAACAGGCCGGTGTCGGCCCTGGCGAAGGAGAATGGCATCTCGGAACAGACACTTTATACTTGGCGACGAAATCTACAGTCTCAGGGAGTGCCGGTGCCGGGAAATGGAAAGAATGCCGTCGTGTGGTCGTCGGCAGATAAGTTTGGGGTGGTGCTGGAAACGGCACGCATGAACGAGGCCGAACTGGCTCAATACTGTCGGGGCAAAGGCTTGTTCGTCGAACAGGTTGCCGACTGGCGCGAGGCTTGCCAGCAGGCCAATGAAGCGCCGGCCGAGCGCAACCGGGAACTGCGCGAGCAAGGCAAAAGCGACCGCAAAGAAATCAAGCAATTGAAGAAGGATTTGCAGCGCAAAGAGAAGGCACTGGCAGAGGCAGCGGCGCTGATCATTCTCAGAAAAAAAGCACAGGCGATCTGGGGGGAGCCCGAGGACGATTGATCGGCACCCCAGATCGCCAGCAGGTGATGATATTGGTTGAAGAAGCCGTTGACGGCGGGTGTCGGCGTGCGCAGGCATGTGGTGCGCTGGAGATCAGCCTTCGAACCTATCAGCGCTGGATGCTCGACAGTGATGGCAGCCAGGCCGACGGGCGCAAAGGCAGCCGCCGCAGGGCGCCGGCCAACAAGCTGAGCGAAGAGGAACGCCAGCAGATTCTGACGGTTGCCAACAGCCCTGAATTTGCCAGCAGTCCGCCTAGCCAGATCGTGCCGACCTTGGCTGACCGGGGCGAGTATCTGGCATCAGAATCGACCGTCTACCGGATCTTGAAAGAAGAGAAGCAGCAGCATCACCGCGGTCGGGCGAAGAAGCCCAGCACAAGGGTCGTCACGAGCCACTGCGCAATCGAACCGAACCGCTTGTGGGCGTGGGACATTACCTGGTTGCCGACCGGTGTGCGGGGTTTATATTTTTACTGGTACATGGTTCTTGACGTCTACAGCCGCAAGATCGTCGGGCATGAAGTGAACATCGCCGAGTCGGCGGAAATGGCCTCGCTGCTGATGCGCAAAGCCAGTCTGGCAGAGGGACTGGCCGGGCGTGAGGTGGTGCTGCACTCGGACAATGGCAGCTCGATGAAAGGCTCCACAATGTTGGCGACGTTGGAAAAGCTGGGGATCATGCCGTCGTTCAGCAGGCCCCGTGTGAGCAACGACAATGCCTACGCCGAGTCGCTGTTCCGGACCTGCAAATACCGGCCGAACTATCCGAGCAAGCCGTTTGAAAGTATCGAAAAGGCGCGGCAATGGACGCTGTCATTTGTGCAGTGGTACAACCATCAGCACAAGCACAGCGGCCTGAAATTCGTGACGCCTGCGCAACGCCATGATGGCCGGGACGGAGCGATCCTCAAGCACCGCAAGCAGGTCTACGAGGCCGCCAAGCAACGTCATCCAGAGCGCTGGACCGGGACTACGCGGGATTGGGAATTGAACGATGAGGTCTGGCTGAATCCGGAGCGGAAACCGCCAGAGGAATTAAGAAAAGCTGCATGACTTGACGCGACATCTTTGTTGACAACTACCGTGAGCAGCCCAGTAACGACTTAAAATATCAAAAAAATCCTTATATTGAACTATAATGCGAATTTCTTTTCTCTTTTGCTCGTTTGGAATTTTAGACATGTCATCCCTTTCTTCTTCTCCTAACTTTATTCAAAATTTTCCCTAAGATACTCGGAACAGCCTCTACAAAAGCATCTAAAAGATTTTGAATTTTCTGATCAAAAATTAGTCTTTCCTCAAATGGATGATCTTTTGTTGATAATGTAACAACTCTACCATCTTCATTTTTCCCTCTACCTTCAACAAAACCATTAGATTTTGCAACTTCTGCGATTTCTTTCACTTTCTCGGTTGGCTGCAAACCATCTGCACTATTTGATTCTAACTCTTGTTTGAAATTTGTCGCATTTTGCTCATCCAACCAATCAAAAAGTTCTCTCTCAACATCCCCTAACGCGTTAGGAGGACTCACTTCAATTTTCAAACTTCTGATTTGCTGAAGTTCAAAAATTCTATCCAAACTATCATAAGCGGGTTCAATTGTAACTGTAACTTCGCCATAAACCTTCTGAAGCTCTGCTGAATTTAACAGTCTCTCGACTAAATTTTTTGCCATACTAGGTGACAAATTATTAGATTGATCAAGTCGTGAGATAAAAAGCAATCTATGCTTCTCTGGAACAAAGATATAGGGCAAACTTCGCAAATTTGGCCGATAGTGTGGTGGAATTGAAACATTCTGAGCTACATCTTCAGCTGCCGCTGGCTCAGTAGTACTTAAATCCAACCATTTTCCATTGTTATCAATATTAAGAAATTTGTATAAGTCACCCGAAATCCACTCAAATTCTGACTCTCGCTTAAGCGAGCCGATCATTCCTCCAACATCTCCCCTTATCATAACAGGCTTACGTTTCTTGAATGCGGCACGCCATAGCGCTATATACGTCTCGGGGCTGTGAGGTGGAGGCAACACAATATTCAGCACACCTATGGATATAGTCTTCATTTTTCCCCTTCAAAAAAATTAAAAATATATTTTCCCACATTTTATGAAAAAGATAAATATTTTTATTGTGAAATATGTTAATTTTTCCATGGGTTGCGATTTCCAAAGTTTTGAACCGACCATAAAAAAATTCGTCAATTTTCTTAAAGAAATTGTCAAAAAATGACTTTCCTGTGGCAAGACAGAAAAGTTCCTGATTTTATAAATACCCCTTTTTGGGTAACTTACCCCACAAACTTCCGCGCGTTCCTGAACATCCTCATCCAAGGCTAGTCCTCACCCGATGCATCAGGATGATAAGACTGCTGTACCGAACGGAACACCCGCTCCGCATATGGCATCAAGACAGTAAAGCAGCCATCCGGCGTGGTCATCGAGGTAATTGCCTTCCGGCGAGCCGTTCGGGTTGTACGGATAGCCTTCGGTGGCGGCTCCCTTGTTGTCGACAAAGCGCATGGCTTTGTGGACCTGAGTGATGTCGCCTGTTTGCGAGAAGTCGGCGTAGCCTTTGCCGTGGGCGATGGCGATGCCAGCCTGGGTGCCGGTCATGCCGTTGAAGAAGATCGATGGGGAGTCCATCACTTCGACCATGGCAAAGCGGCCTTCGAATTTCTCCGATTTATTGGGCGTGAACTTCGGCCAGGCGTGGGTGCCGGAGATGATGGATTGCAGGTTGCTCATCATCTGGCAGCCGTTGCAGATGCTCAGGCAGAAGCTGTCGGTGCGCGCGAAGAAGCGCGCGAACTGGTCGGCCGGGCTCGCATTGAACAGATTCGTTTTTGCCCAGCCTTCGCCGGCGTTCAGCACGTCGCCGTACGAGATGCCGCCAACGGCGATCACCCTCTGGCAATCGCAATAAGGTTGCGCTCTTTATAGTTGAAAAACAGGTAACTTCATGGCAGCATGGCGCTACATTTTTATATACGACAAGGAAGTGATGGACAAGCAGCTGCTGTTGATTTGCGCCCTGACATTTATCATCCATATTATTGGCACGCTCGCGTATTCAGTGCGCATCGCCGGCATCCGCACGCGGCGCATCGCGGTGTCACTGGCCTTGTTCAGCATCCTGATGCTGGTCTCGCGCACCTCGAATTCCTTCTTGGGCCCTTTCCTTGCCAAACGCGTCGAAACCGGTATCGATCACCAGATCACGGCCGACGCCCTGCTCGTGGATTTCCGCTGGCTGCTGCTCTCCGCCAGTCTGGCCACGATTATCGGTGCCATCCTGATCCCCACCTTCCAGCGCGTCTTCTGCCGCGCCGTCGAACATTTCCAAGTGCACCGCTCGGTACCGAAACTGATACTGCACGGTGTCTTCAAGGGTGGCCTGTCTTACGTCAGGACGTCCGCCAGCCTGCCCAAGCCCGCCAACGTGACAGGTTTACGCAAAGACTCGGGGGTATCCGTCTCCATGACCGCCATGAACGTGATCGCCACGGCGCTGTGGACGGTGGGCGTGTTCGCGGCCCTGTACGCGGGCGTGCTCGATCCCAGCGTGCGCGTCACGTCCAGCACTTTGTCGTCGATTATCAACGGTGGCGCCACCGTCATGATGGCAGTGTTTATCGACCCGCATATGTCGGGCATGACGGATGATGTTATCGAAGGGAAGATCGAGGAATCGCAATTCAGGCGGGCGGTGGTGTGGCTGGTAGGGAGCAGATTGGCGGGAACGGTGATTGCGCAGTTCTTGCTGGTGCCGTCGGCAATCATCATTGTTGAAGTCGCCAAGTTTTTATAGCCTTCCATTTTCTCCGTAAATAAGGCGAAAAAAGCCGCTATCTCCCGACAGCGGCTTTCTCATTCCTACCCCAACAGCGGCGCTTCAATCTCAAAGCGCCGCGCTATCAGGGCCAGATTACCCCACAAACTTCCGTGCATTCCTGAACATGCGCATCCACGGCGAATCCTCACCCCAAGCCTCAGGATGATACGACTGTTGAACGCTCCGGAACACCCGCTCCGCATGCGGCATCAGCACGGTAAAACGGCCATCCGGCGTGGTGACCGAGGTAATGCCTTCCGGCGAGCCGTTCGGGTTGTACGGGTAGCCTTCGGTGGCGGCGCCCTTGTTGTCGACAAAGCGCATGGCTTTGTGGACCTGGGTGATGTCGCCGGTTTGCGAGAAGTCGGCGCAGCCTTCGCCGTGGGCGATGGCGATGCCTGCTTGCGTGCCGGTCATGCCGTTGAAGAAGATCGATGGGGAGTCCATCACTTCGACCATGGCGAAACGGCCTTCGAATTTCTCCGATTTATTACGCGTGAACTTCGGCCAGGCGTGGGCGCCGGGGATGATGGATTTCAGGTTGCTCATCATCTGGCAGCCGTTGCAGATACCGAGGCCGAAGCTGTCGGTGCGGGCGAAGAAGCGCGCGAACTGGTCGGCCAGGCTGGCGTTGAACAGGATGGTTTTTGCCCAGCCTTCGCCGGCGCCCAGCACGTCGCCGTACGAGAAGCCGCCCACCGCAATCACGCCCTGGAAGTCGTCCAGTTTCACGCGGCCGGCGATCAGGTCGCTCATGTGCACGTCGATGGCGGTAAAGCCTGCCTGGTGCATCACGTAGGCCGTTTCGATATGCGAGTTGACGCCCTGCTCGCGCAGGATGGCAACGCGCGGGCGCACGCCGGTGGCGATAAACGGGGCGGCGATATTCTCGTTCTGGTCGAACGTGACGACAGGCGTCATGCCCGGGTCTTGCAGGTCCAGCAGGCGGTCGTATTCGGCGTCGGCGCAGGCAGGGTTGTCGCGCAGGCGGGCGATGCGCCAGCTGGTTTCGCTCCACAGGCGGTGCAATTCGGCACGCGGCTGTGTGTAGATCAGCTTGGCATCGCGCGTGAATTCGACCACGTCGCGGTCGTTCAGTTTGCCGATGATATGGCTGCAGGCGCCCAGGTTGAAGGTGCGCAGCACGTCCATGACGATGGATTTTTCTTCAGCGCGCACCTGGATCACGGCGCCCAGCTCTTCGCTGAACAAGGCACGCAGGGTCAGCTCGTTGCGGCGCTCGGCCACCTGGCCGGTCCAGTTCTTGGCGTCGCCCCAGTCGCTGGAATGCTCGCCTTCCATGGTCAGCATGTCCAGATTCACCGACATGCCGGTATGGCCCGCAAAGGCCATTTCCGCCAGGGTGGCGTACAGGCCGCCGTCGGAACGGTCATGGTAGGCCAGCAGCTTGCCGTCGCTATTGAGTTGCTGGATGGCGGTGAAGAAGCCTTTCAGGTCTTCCGCGCTGTCGACGTCCGGCGTGGCGTTGCCCAGCTGGCCCATGACTTGCGCCAGTGCCGAAGCGCCCAGGCGGTTCTTGCCGCGGCCCAGGTCGATCAGGATCAGCGAGGTGTCGCCCGCGTCGGTTTTCAGTTGCGGCGTGAGCGATTTGCGCACGTCCGTGACCGGCGCGAACGAGGACACGATCAGCGACACCGGCGAGGTCACGGATTTCGCCGCGCCATTGTCTTCGTCTTTCCAGGTGGTGCGCATCGACAGCGAATCCTTGCCGACCGGGATGCTGATGCCCAGCGCCGGGCACAGTTCCATGCCGACCGCTTTCACGGTGTCGTACAGGGCCGCGTCCTGGCCAGGCTGGCCGCAGGCGGCCATCCAGTTGGCGGACAATTTGATGTCGGAGATGTCGGCAATCGCGGCGGCCGCTATATTGGTGACGGCTTCGCCAACGGCCATGCGGCCCGAGGCTGCGGCGTCGATCACGGCCAGCGGCGTGCGCTCGCCCATCGCCATCGCTTCGCCCAGATAACCCTCGAAGCTCATGGTGGTGACGGCGCAATCGGCCACCGGCACCTGCCATGGTCCCACCATCTGGTCGCGCACGGTCATGCCGCCCACGCTGCGGTCGCCGATGGTAATCAGGAAGGATTTGTCGGCCACGGTTGGCAGCAGCAGCACTTTTTGCGCCACGTCGACCAGGTCCATGCCGGTCAGATCGATGGCAGGGAAGTCGTTGGCCACGTGGACCACGTCGCGCTGCATCTTCGGCGGTTTGCCCAGCAAAACGTCCATCGGCATGTCGACCGGCTCGTTGCCCAGTTCCGTGTCGATCAATTTGAGTTGACGCTCTTCGGTGGCCACGCCGACGGCGGCGAACAGGCAGCGTTCGCGTTCGCACATGGCTTTGAACAGTGGCAGGCTTTCCGGCGCGATCGCCAGCACATAGCGTTCCTGCGATTCATTGCTCCAGATTTCCTTCGGCGCCATGCCCGACTCTTCCAGCGGCACTTTGCGAAGGTCGAAAATCGCGCCGCGCTTGGCGTCGTTGGTGATTTCCGGGAAGGCGTTCGACAAGCCGCCCGCACCCACGTCGTGGATCGAGATGATCGGATTGTCGGGACCCATCTGCCAGCAGGCGTTGATCACTTCCTGGGCGCGGCGTTCCATTTCCGGGTTGCCGCGCTGGACCGAATCGAAGTCCAGGTCGGCCGTGTTGCTGCCGGTGGTCATCGACGAGGCGGCGCTGCCGCCCATGCCGATGCGCATGCCGGGGCCGCCCAGTTGCACCAGCAGGCTGCCGACCGGGATATCGTTTTTATGCGTGTGCTGCGCCGAGATATTGCCGATGCCGCCGGCAATCATGATCGGCTTGTGGTAGCCGAACACGGCGTCTTTGTCACTACCCACGTTCTGCTCGTAGGTGCGGAAATAACCACCCAGCACCGGACGGCCAAATTCGTTCGAGAACGCGGCGCCGCCCAATGGTCCCTCGATCATGATCTGCAGCGGCGATGCGATGCGTTCCGGCTTGCCGTACTGCGCAGCTTCTTCACGGCCGGACAGCGGCGCCGTCACGGAAGCGGCGGTTTCCCAGCTGCGCACGGCGCCCGGCAGCGACAGGTTCGACACGGTAAAACCGGTCAGGCCGGCCTTCGGCTTGGCGCCGCGGCCGGTCGCACCTTCGTCGCGGATCTCGCCGCCCGCGCCGGTCGAGGCGCCAGGGAATGGAGAGATCGCGGTCGGGTGGTTGTGCGTCTCGACCTTCATCAGGGTGTGGGTCAGTTCGCTTGATGCCGCATATTCGTGGCCTGCGCCGCGCGGGTAGAAACGCGAGACGGTGGCGCCTTCCATGATGGACGAATTGTCGCTGTAGGCAACCACGGTGCCCTTCGGCTGCAGTTCATGCGTGTTCTTGATCATGCCGAACAGGGACTTGGGCTGCGCCACGCCGTCGATGGTCCAGTCGGCGTTGAAGATCTTGTGGCGGCAGTGTTCACTGTTCGCCTGCGCGAACATCATCAGTTCGACGTCGGTCGGATTGCGGCCGGCTTTCGTAAACGCGGCGTCCAGGTAGTCGATCTCGTCTTCCGACATGGCCAGGCCCAGCTCCACGTTGGCCGTTTCCAGCGCGGCCTTGCCCTGCCCCAGCAAGTCGATCGACTCCAGAGGGCGCGCTTCCAGGGTGCGGAACAGGTCCTGCGCCTGGTCGGCGCTGCGCAGCACCGATTCGGTCATGCGGTCGTGCAGCAGGTCGGCTACAGCCTGCACCTGTTCGGCGGCCAGCTTGCCGGCGCCGATGGCGCTGCCCAGGATGCCCGATTTCAGGTTGATGCGGAAGGCGACGCCGCGCTCGACGCGCTTGATGTGCGCCATGCCGCAGTTGTGGGCGATATCGGTGGCTTTCGAGGCCCACGGCGAGATGGTGCCGAAACGGGGAATGACGAAGAACTCTTCGGACGCGCCATCGGTATTGTCAGGCTGGGCCGGCTCGCCATAGGTCAGCAAGGCGCCCAGGCGCGTGCTGTCGTCTTCCGACAGGGGCGCGCTGGCATCGATGAAATGGACATAGCGTGCTTGCACCGCAACGATGGCAGGCGAAACGGCTTGCAGTTGGGTGAGCAAACGGGTGCTACGGAAAGCGGACAGGGCATTGGAACCCGGCAGTATCAACATGGTTGGAAGGTGGTTGATGCAGCGTGGCTGCGGGTTAAAGGTAGGTATGACAAGACAAGATCATGGTGTGGCAAATTTCCTTTGCGCGCATTATACCCGTTTTTACCCCCTCTTTTTAGCCGAAATTGGCTGGCATGCAGTGCTGGCGCGCAGCGCGTTCCGATACACGCTATGTTAATGGTCACGGTGCGCAGCTTTGCAGTATGCTGATAAAAACGCTGTTGCCACGACCACCTGTCTGCAGTCGGCCCCTGACGGCCGGACGGATCAACGAGAGCTGAACGATGCCAGAAAATAGCAACTTATCTGTCCTCATTGTCGACCCCAACCCCAGCATGCGCGGCAATTTGCATAATATGCTGAACCAGGCGGCCATCAGCAAGGTCGAATACGCGGTCAATTCCGGCACCGCGATCCGCCTGCTGACCAATAAATCCTTCGATATCATCCTGTGTGAATACGATCTTGGTAGTGGCTCGGACGGCCAGGACGGCCAGCAACTGCTGGAAGACCTGCGCCACCACCAGTTGGTCAAGCCCTGGACCATCTTCATCATGCTGACCTCCGAGGCCGTCCACAGCAAGGTGGTCAGCGCGGCCGAACTGACGCCGTCCGACTACATATTGAAGCCGTTTACGGTCGATGTGCTGAGCGGGCGCATCGCGCGCGCCATCGAACGGCGCGCCCTCTTCCTGCCCGCCTACCAGCTGATGGACAAGGGCGACCTGCATGGCGCCGTCAAGGCCTGCCTGGCGGCCGAAGCGAAGCATCCGCGCCTGGCTGCGGATTTCGTGCGCCTGCGCGCCGAGCTGCAGCTGTCGCTGGGCGAGTGGAAAGAGGCGGAGCAGATCTATGCCGACATGCTGGCCACGCGGCCCATGGCCTGGGTCCACCTGGGCCTGGCGCGCACCCTGTTCGCGCAGCAGCGCCACGAGGAAGTGGAAGCGGCGCTGGGCGTGCTGGTCGAGCAGAACCCCCGCTTCATGGCCGCCTACGACCTGCTGGCGCAAAACCACGAGGCGATGGGCCAGCCGCTGCAGGCCAAGAAAATCCTCGAGGACGCGGTGACGATCTCCCCGCACGTGGTGCGCCGCCTGCGCCGCCTGGGCGGCATGGCGTTCGAGTCGGGCGATATCGGCGCGGCCGAACGGGCCTACAAGCAGGTGGTGATCAAGGCCAAATATTCGGAATTCCGCGACCCGGAAGACCATGTCAACCTGGTGAAAACGTTGGTGAAAAAGGGCGATGGCCCGCAGGCCAGCGGCGTGCTGCGCGACATGGAACGCTCGCTGCGCGGCGGCGCCAATGTCGAGGCCTGCCGCGCCATCTCGGCCGCCATGCTGCATGAACTGGCCGGCAACGACCTGGGCGCCGCCAGTGAACTGCAGCAGGCCGCCAACGCCGCCAACATGGCGCAGGGCCTGTCGACCCAGCTGAAGGTGGGCCTGGTGCAAAGCTGTCTAAAAAACAATCTCGACGACGCCGCCTCGGAAGTCATGATGAAGATGGTCAACGAAGCCGACAGCGACGTCAGCATGGAACAGGCGGTGGACGTGTTTGAAAAGGCCGGCCGCCACGACCTGGCCAAGGGCCTGGGCCAGCAGATCAAGAACCAGGTGCAGGAACTGCTGGAAGACGCCGCCGGCAAGACCGAAAGCGGCGAGTTCAAGGGCGCCGTCTTCATGCTGCGCCAGGCCCTGCGCCGCACGCCGGGCAATATGCCGGTGCTGTTCGCCTCGGTGGAAGCGATCCTGCGCCAGCTGAACATGCTGGGCTGGGAACCGGTGCTGGCGGAACAGCTGCAGGAGCAATTGCAGGTGATCCGCAAGATCGATCCCAAGCATCCGAAGCTCGAATCGCTGAGGCAGCAATACGTGGCGACGCAGCACAAGTACGGTATCGCGACCTGACCATGCCCGCGCCGCGCAAGCTGGTGTCACGCCGGCGGACCAGGTGTCGCCTCCGCACCTTCCATTAAATTGCATTATTTGTTGAATTTGATTTTCTTATTGCATATCTGTATGATGGGGTTTTAAATCGCCATTTTCTCTCCGTCCATGCAAAGCGCTGAAGTCTGCACCACCCAAAGAGCCGCCGAAATCCTCGGTATTTCGGTTACCTCGGTGCAACAACTGGTTGAGGCGGGCGTGATCGAAGCCTGGAAAACCAAGGGTGGCCACCGCCGCATTCCCCTGGCGGCCGTGCAGGCCTACAAGGGCGGCGCCACCGGCCAGGAAACGCGCGCCGGGCGCATGCGCCCGGCCGAAGGAACGCCGGTGTCCATCCTGGTGATCGAAGACATTCCGCTGCAGCGTGCCCTGTATGACAAGCAGATCAGTTCCTGGGCCCTGCGGGCCGACCTGCGCTTCTGCGAGAACGGCTACCAGGCGCTGATCGAGATCGCGCGCCACAAGCCCGACATCCTGCTGGCCGACATTGTCATGGAAGGCATGGATGGCTACGAAGTGATCCGCACGATCATGGCCGATCCGCAACTGGCCGACATGCATATCGCCATGCTGTCGAGCCTGTCGACGGAAGACCTGGCCGAACGCGGCGGCGTACCGCCCGGGGTCGTGTTCTTTTCCAAACCGGTCAATTATGACGAGCTGCGCGGCTATTTGCGCGCCTGCTGCGCAGACCATGCCCGGCGCGCATCAGGCAACAGCTGAACGCCCTTTCACTCTTTCGCCGCCCCTTTTTCCGCAAAGCGCGCCATGAGCAAACTCTACCGGATGATCGACCCGCTGGTGCTGCTGGCAGCCACCGGCGGCGACCAGGAACTGTTCCACAGCCTGTCCCTGACTTTTCTCGATACGGCCCCGGCCCTGCTGGCGCGCCTGGACCAGGCCTGCGGCGCCGGGGCGCTGGCGCCCGTCGTCCATGCCTGCCACACGCTGCGCGGCACCACCGTGCTGCTGGGCGCACACGAGATCAGCACGCTGCTGGCCGAACTGGAACGGCAGGCGCGCCGCGGTGAGCTGCCCGGCGCAGCCGCGCTGCAGCGCGTGGCGCAACTGTTCGCGCTGACATGCGAGGAAGTGCGGCACAGCATCGCCGGCCATGGCGGCGCTGTCCGATGAGGTTGGAGGGCGGCGTCCGCCCGCTGCTGCATCGCCTGGCCGGCCGCTATCGCCCGCGCACCACGCTGATGCTGATCGGCGCCGTGCTGATCAGCGCGCTGGCCCTGCGCAGCGTGGCCTCGGCCTGGATCTTGCGAAAGGAAGCCATCGACGACTGGCGCCAGGACCTGGGCAATCTGTCGCTGCTGCTGGCTGAAAATACCTCGCAGAGCATGACGGCGGCCAGCCTGGTGCTCGACAGCGTGGCCAGGGAAGTGGCCGACGGCACGCCGGCGGGCGCATCGCCCCTGCGCACCACCTTTGCCACCCTGCAAGCACACCAGATGCTGCGCCACAAGATCGGCGGCGTGCCGCAGATCGACGTCGCCAGCATCATCGGCGCCGACGGCGCGCTGATCGCCTTTACGCGCGCCTACCCCACGCCGGCCATCACCCTGGCCGAGCGCGACTACTTTGCCTATCACCGCGACCACCCCGGCGCCGCACCGTATGTCAGCGCGCCGGTGCAGAACAAGGTCAACGGCAAATGGACGTTTTACCTGAGCCGGCGCATCGACGGCGCACAGGGGCAATTCCTCGGCGTGGTGCTGGTCGGCCTCTCCTGCGATTTCTTCAGTGATTTTTTCCGGCGCACCAGCATCGGCGAGGCCGCCGCCTTTTCACTGTACCGTAGCGACTACACGCTGCTGGCGCGGTGGCCCGAGGCGCCGCAGCAGATGGGCCGCCAGAACCTGGGCGGCACCACGCGCCGCATCATCGACCAGGGCGCGGGGCACGGCGTGCTGGAGACCAGCTCCCCGCGCGCCGCAGAAGGCGGCAAGCCCGTGCACCGCCTGGGCGCGGCGCGGCTGGTGCGGGGCTATCCTCTGGTGGTCAACGTGACCGTCACCGAAAAGGTCTTCCTGGCCGACTGGCGGCGCATGCTGCGCGCGATGGGCGGCGCGGCGCTGCTGAACCTGGCCGCGCTGTCGGTGGTGCTGTGGCTGATGGCGTCGCTGCTGCGCCGGCAGGAGCGGGACACGGCGCTGGCGCTGGCGCTGAAGGCGGCGGCCGAAGAGGCCAATGCCGCCAAGTCGCGCTTCCTGGCCCTGATGAGCCATGAGATACGCACGCCGATGAGCGGTATCGCCGGCATGGCCGAACTGCTGCTCGAGACACGGCTCGACGAGGACCAGCGCAAGTACGCGGGCCATGTCAGCGCCGGGGTGGACGACCTGATGCATATCCTGAACGATATTCTCGACCTGTCCAAGGTCGAGGCAGGCCAGATGGCGATCGAAGCGAACTGGTTCAATCCGCGCGCACTGGTCGCCGACGTGATCGCGCTGCACCAGGCGCAGGCGGCCAGGAAGGGTGTCGTGATTCGCGCCGAGATCGACCCGGCGCTGGCGCCGCTGTCCTGTTCCGACCGCGCGCGCATTGCCCAGGTGCTGGGCAACCTGGTCAGCAACGCCGTCAAGTTCACCGCCGCCGGCCAGGTGACGGTATCGTTGGCGCCGGCGCTGGAAGACGGCCGGCCCTGCCTCGACTTCGCGGTGCAGGACAGCGGCATCGGCATCACGCCGCAACAGCGCGAGCGCCTGTTCCTGCCGTTTTCACAAGGCGACCAGGGCATCAGCGGCGTGTACGGCGGCACCGGGCTGGGACTGTCCATCTGCAAACACCTGGTCGGACTGATGGGCGGCACCATCGATTGCAGCAGCATGCCCGGCGCTGGCGCGCGCTTCACCTTTCGCATCGTCTGCGTCAGCGTGCTGGCGCCAGACGCCATGCCCGATGCCGATGCGCTCGCGGCGCCGGCCCGCCCACTTTTATCGCCCCCCGCACAGGCCGATGCGCCGGCACGCATCCTGCTGGTCGACGATACCGACATGAACCGCCAGCTGGTCTCGCTGCAATTGCGCCGGCACGGCCACCGGATCGATATCGCGGAAAACGGCGAACTGGCGCTGGCCGCGCTGGCGCGCGAGCGCTATGACGTCGTACTGATGGACTGCATGATGCCGGTCATGGACGGCTACCAGGCTTGCCGCGCGCTGCGCGAGAAAGAGGCGCGCCTGGCGCTGCCGCGCACCCCGGTAGTGGCCCTCACGGCCGGCGCCACCGACGACGACCGCCTGCAATGCGAACAGGCCGGCATGGACGATTACCTGTCCAAGCCGTTCAGCGCGGCCCAGCTCAACGCGGTCGTCAACCGCTGGCTGGCGCGCCTCTAGAAATACGAACTTCAGGCCGCGGCCAGCAGCGCGCGCCCGGCGGCGCGCGGCGCGGGCCGCGCGGCATGGACGGGCACCCCGGCGTCCTGCGGTTCCAGGCGGAACGTGCCAACCAGCTCGCTCAGCGAACGCGCCTGCTCCTGCATCGACTCGGCGGCGGCCGCCGCCTGCTCCACCAGCGCCGCGTTCTGCTGCGTCACCTGGTCCATCTGCGCCACGGCTTCATTGATCTGCTCGATGCCCAGCGTCTGTTCGCGGCTGGCCGCACTGATCTCGCCCATGATGTCGGTGACGCGGGTGATGCCGCCAACGATGTCATCCATCGCCGTACCGGCCTGCTGCACCTGCGTCGAGCCGGCGGCAACCTGCCCCACCGAGGTATCGATCAGCTGCTTGATGTCTTTCGCCGCAACCGCCGAACGGTGCGCCAGGTTGCGCACCTCGGTGTCCACCACCGCGAAGCCGCGGCCCTGCTCGCCGGCGCGCGCCGCTTCGACGGCGGCGTTGAGCGCCAGGATATTGGTCTGGAAAGCGATGCCGTCGATCACCGAGATGATCTCGGCGATCTGGCGCGACGAGGCATTGATCGCCGCCATGGTGCCGACCACTTCGCGCACCACCGCCCCGCCACGCACGGCCAGTTCCGACGCCGCCTTGGCCAGCGTATCGGCCTGGCGCGCATTGTCCGCGTTCTGGCGCACGGTGGCCGTCAGCTCCTCCATCGACGAGGCGGTTTCCTCGAGCGAGCCGGCCTGCTGCTCGGTGCGCGAGGACAGGTCCTGGTTGCCGGCCGCGATCTGCGCCGAGGTGGTGGCGATCGCGTCGCTGCCGCCGCGCACCTGCCCCACCAGGGAGTGCAGGCTGGCGTTCATGTCGCGCAGGGCCTGCATCAGTTGTCCGCTCTCGTCGTTCGAACGCACGTCGATGCGCGCGCCCAGGTCGCCGGCGGCGACCCGCCGCGCCACGCCGACCGCCTGCGCCAGCGGGCCGGCCACGCCGCGCGCCAGGATGATCGCCACCGTCACGCCCAATGCCAGCGAGACCGCCAGCAGCACGCCAGTCCACAGGCGCACCTGCAGGTAGGTATCGTTGGCGGTGACGCCAGCCTTTTCGCCGCCGGCCACGTTGAGCGCCACCAGCTCATTGATGCGCTCGCTCAGCTGCACCATCAGCGCCGCCGATTTGGCCAGCGTCAGCGCGCGCCCCTCGTCCTTTTTCATGGCGCGCGACAGAGCGATGATGCGCCCATGCTCCTCGATGAACTGCGCCGACAGCGACACGATGGACTTGTACAGCGCGTCTTCCTGC
This sequence comes from Janthinobacterium sp. J1-1, assembly GCF_030944405.1. Lineage (NCBI taxonomy): Bacteria > Pseudomonadati > Pseudomonadota > Betaproteobacteria > Burkholderiales > Oxalobacteraceae > Janthinobacterium > Janthinobacterium sp. J1-1. The sequence continues at coordinate 4,364,812 of NZ_CP132339.1, read as the reverse complement.
GGACTCGAGACCAGCGTCGCATAGCGCGCCTGGACCTTCCTGAGCGCATCGAGCGTGCGCGCATCGCGCGCCTCGTAGTCGCTCATCCTGGCAGCGTCGGTACTGAGCAGGTGGGCCAGTTCCCAGCGCCGCGCCTCGCCCAGTTCGATGCGCATCTGCATCGCCGCCTCGACGCTGGGCAGCCAGTTCTTCGACAGTTCATCGGACGCATCGTCCATGCGCGACATCGACAGCAGGGCAAACGCGCCCATCGCCGCCGCCAGCAGCAGCACGACGCCGAACGACAGGGCCAGTTTTCCGGCGATTTTCATATTCTCAAACCATTTCATGATACCTCCTTGATAAATAAGATAAAAACCCGGCCGCGGTAAGCAAGGCAAGCTGTCGCGGTACATGTCATGGATGGCCAGCACCGCCTCGCGCTGGCGCAGGAACGCCTCCACACAGGCCGGGTCGAAATGGCTGCCAGCACCCTCTTGCAAATAGGAAAAAGCACGTTCGCAGTCCCAGGCCGGCTTGTAGGGGCGCTCCGAGGTGAGCGCGTCGAACACATCGGCCACGGCGACGATACGCCCATACAGGGCGATATTCCGGCCGGCCAGCCCAAACGGATAGCCGCTGCCGTCATAGCGTTCGTGGTGATGCAGCGCGATCAGCTCGGCCGCCCGCAGCAGCGGCGAGGCGCTGCCGTGCAGGATGGTGGCGCCGATCTGCGAATGCGTGCGCATGACGGCCATCTCGGCGCCATCCAACGGGCCCGGCTTGAGCAGGATATGGTCGGGAATGCCGATCTTGCCGATATCGTGCATCGGCGCGGCCGCATAGATCAGTTCCTGCTCACGCAGGTCCAGCCCCAGGCTGGCCGCCAGCAGCCGGGCATAGCAGGCCATGCGCAGCAGATGGCTGCCGGTCTCCGGATCGCGGTACTCGGCCATGCGCGACAGGCGATGGATCGCTTCGAGCTCACCGGCCGCGATGGTGCGCGTGGCCTGGGCCACCGCCTCTTCGAGCGTCTCGGCGCGTTCTTTCAGCTCGCGCTGGGCCGAGCGCAGCGCAAGCAGGTTGCCCACGCGCGCCTGAAATTCGATATTGTCGACCGGCTTGGTCAGGAAATCATTGGCGCCCATCTGCAGCGCGCGGTGGCGCACCTCCCTGTCGCTGGCGGCCGTGATCATGATCACGGCGACCGGATCGGCGGGGAAAGCGGCCTGCAGCGCGGCGAGAAATTGCAGCCCGTCCATCACGGGCATCATGTAGTCGACCAGCACCAGGTCCGGCCGGTTCGCGCCGCACCAGGCCAGCGCCTGCAGGGGCTCGCTCATGGCCACGGCCTTCACGTCGGGCACTTTCTTCAACATGTGCGAGAACAGGCTCAGATTCATCTGATCATCGTCCACCAGCAGTACCTTCATATTCCCCCCAAGAAATATCATGTCATTTTTTGTCAATTATAACGAATAAATTGAATTATTTATTGGATTTAATTTATTTCTTTTATTTGTTTAGTGGTTATACTCGTGTTTTACACACTGACATATCAGGAGTCGCCATGTCTGCTGACAGCAAGGGCCGGGCTTGGGAACGCATCGATGCGCGCGCGCTGCTGTGCGTGTTCGTGGTACTGCTGACGGCCGGCATCTGGACTGCCACCTGGTGGCAGCTGCGCGAGGCGCGGGCCGGCGCCATTGCCGACGCGCAGCGCGATGCGCGCAGCATGGCGCGCGTGTTCGACGAACACGCGGTGCGCACGATCGAAGCGGCCGACCAGGCCGTCACTTACCTGCGCTACCGCTACAACGCGATGGGGCGCGCGCTCGATATCCGCGAGGACTTGAGGAACGGCCTGAACCCGGGCAATCTCTACAATCTGTTTACCATCGTCGATGCGCATGGCGACACCGTGCTGTCGAGCCAGCCATTCAAGCCGACCAACCTGAGCGACCGCGAACATATCCGGGTGCACATGCAACGCGATACCGGCGGGCTCTTTATCAGCAAGCCGGTGCTGGGGCGGGTCTCGAAAAAATGGTCGATCCAGATGACGCGCCGCATCAACGATGCCGATGGCGCCTTCAAGGGCGTGGTGGTGGTGTCGATGGACCCTTATTATTTCACCCGCCTGTACGACGAGGTCGACCTGGGCGAGCGCAGCTCGATCACCATGATCGGCACCGACGGCGTGGTGCGCGCGCGGCGTGTCGGCGGCATCGATTCGGTCGGCCAGTATCTCGGCGCCAGCGCCCTGTTCGCGCAGATGCAGGGGCGCGACCGCGGCACCTTCATCGAACGCAGCCCGGTCGACGGCGTGCTGCGCTACTACGCTTTTGAAAAGCTGGCCGGCTATCCGCTGTACATGCTTGTCGGGCTGGACAGCGATGCGGTGCTGGCCGAGTATGTCTCGCGGCGCAACCAGTCGCTGCTGCTCGCTGGCGTCAGCACGGCCGCCATCATGCTGTTTTGCGGCGCGCTGCTTGTGCTGGTCGGCCGCCTGATCGCCAGCCGCAAGCGCGCCATCGCCGCCAACCAGGCCAAGTCCCGCTTTCTGTCGAACATGTCGCATGAACTGCGCACCCCCTTGAACGGCATCATGGGGTTTTCGGAGCTGCTGCTCGACGAACTGCAGCAGCCGCTGCATGTGGAATTCGCGCAGGCGGTGCGCGACAGCGGCCGCCGGCTGCTGACCATGATCGAGGCGGTGCTCGAGCTGAGCGCGCTCGAATCGGGCCAGCTGCGCGTGGCCAGCGCCGCGGTGGCGCTGGCACCGATGCTGGAACAGGCGCTGGCGCCGCATCGCGCGCAGGCCAGGAGCAAGGGCCTGGCGCTGGAACTGGAACTGCGCGAGGGCCTGCCGCCGCTGCATGCCGACCGCGCCAAGCTGGTGCGCGTGCTCGACATCCTGCTCGACAATGCGGTCGGCTGCACCCGCGCCGGCCATGTCACGCTGCGGGTGGCCGCCGATGCCCAAGGCTGGACCTTCGAGGTAGCCGACAGTGGCCCCGGCATCGCGCCGGCGCTGCAGGCAGGGATTTTCGACAAGTTCTCCCAGGCCGACGACGCGCCGAACCGCGCCCGCGCAGGCGCCGGCCTGGGGCTGTCGATCGCCTCGCACCTGGCGGCGCTGATGGGCGGCGCGCTCAGGCTGGACTCCGCCCCCGGCCACGGCTCCACCTTTTCCCTGCGGCTTCCCGGTGCGGCGGGATACCGGCAAGCCGAAGCGGATTGACACACGGCAGTGTCGCGTAAAAAAACCACATATTCATTTAAATCGTTATATTTGTTGATTATATTGTTTATTTGTGGAAACATACGTTACCGGCAATAATTTATCCATCAACCAGGCGCGCCTTCATGTCCACTTCCATTGCCCACCCTCCGGCCGCCAGCACCCGCCGCACGGCGATCCTGGTGGCGTCGTGCCTGGCGCTGCTCGTGCTGAGCACGATACTGCTCGCGTACCTGGCCGGCCAGCGCGAGCGCGGTCAGCTACTGGCGTCGCACCAGTCGCGCATGGCCGCCTCGGTCAAGCTGCGCTCCGCCGGCATGGCCGCCGACATCGAACAGCTGCGGCGCGACGCGCTGTTCCTGGCCGAGGCGGTGCCTCGGCCAGGAACAGCGCGCAGCTGCCGCAGGTCCTGTCGGCGTTTCTTGCCTCCAAGCCGGAACTGGGCCAGACACGCCTGATCGGCGTGGCCGATGGCTGGCGGGAACTGGTGCATGTCGACCGGCGTGGTGCGCGCATCAGCGTGGCGCCCGCCGGCCGGCTGGAACGGCTCGGCGAGCGCGACTACGTGCGAGCCGCCGCCGCCCTGGCGCCAGGCCAGGTGCACATGTCCGACTTCAGCCTGCAGCGCGAGGCCGGCCGCATCGAGTATCCGCTGCACCGTGTGCTGCGCGCGGCCACGCCGGTATTCGGCGCAAACGGCCGCCTCACCGGCGTGGTGGTGCTCAACCTGAACCTCGATGCGCCGCTGGCGCGCCTGAGTACCGGCCAGAGCGGCGACTTCCGCATGTACCTGCTCGATGGCGGCGGCGGCTATCTGCTGCAGCCGGATGCCGCGCGCAGCTTCGGCCAGGAACGCGGACAGCGCTGGCGCTGGCAGGACGAGCACCAGCCGGTGCGGCGCGCCGACGGCATGGCCGCGCGCCTTGGCCGGGAAGTGGAATATCTCGCCGTCAGCCGTGTGCGCCTCGATCCCGAGCGGCGGCAACGCGACCTGACGCTGATCGTCGCCCTGCCCGAAGCGCTGCTGGCGCCCGCCATCAACGCCGCCAGGCTCCATACCCTGCTGGTCACGCTCAGCGGCGCCTTGCTGGGCAGCGGCGCCTTGCTGCTGCTGTACCGGCTGCGGCGGCGCGCGGCGCGCGAGCGGGCCGAACTGGCCACCATCGTCGCCAGCTCCCATGACGCCATTATCGGCAAGACACTCGACGGCGTCATCACCAGCTGGAACGGCGGCGCCGAACGGATTTTCGGCTATAGCGCCCAGGAAGCCTGCGGCCGGCCGCTGGCGCAACTGCTGATGCCGGGCAGCGATGTGGAGGAGGAGCGCCAGATACTGGAACGTATCCGGGGCGGCGAGGTGATATCGAGCCATGAGACGAGGCGGCGCCGCAAGGACGGCACTCTGGTCGACGTGTCCGTGACGATTTCACCGATCCGCGCCGCCAACGGCAATGTGATCGGCGCGGCCAAGACCGTGCGCGACATCAGCGCACAGAAGGCCAGCGCGGCGCAGATTCTCGAGCTGAACCGCTCGCTGGAACGCCAGGTGATCGAGCGCACCGCGCAAATCCGCGACCTGGCCGCGCAGCAGCAGGCGATCCTCGACAACGCCGCCTATGCAATCATCGCCAGCGATATCAGCGGCCTGGTCACCGTCTTCAATCCGGCGGCGCAGCGCCTGCTCGACCATGCCGCCGACGAGGTCATCGGACGGGTCACGCCGATGATTTTTCATGACCCGGACGAGGTGGCGGCGCGGGCCGCGGAATTTGCGCGCGAACTGGGCCAGCCGCTCGCGACGGGCTTCGATGTACTCGTCGCCAAGGCGCTGCGGGGCTTGCCCAACGAACACGAATGGACCTTCCTGTGCAAGGACGGCGCACGCGTGCCGGTACTGCTGTCGGTGACCGCGCTCAAGCATGAAAACGGTACCCTGATCGGTTACCTGGGCATGGCGGCCGACCTGAGCGAACGGCGCGCCGCGCGCCATGCGCTCGAAGTGCGCACCAGCGAAGCGGAAGCGGCCAATCGCGCCAAATCGGACTTCCTGGCCAACATGAGCCATGAAATCCGCACCCCGATGAACGCCGTGCTGGGCATGCTCAAGCTGCTGCGGCAAAGCCCCTTGCAAGCGCGCCAGGCCGACCATGCCAACAAGGCCGAGCAGGCCGCACGCGCCCTGCTCGGCCTGCTCAACAACATCCTCGATTTCTCGCGCGTCGAAGCCGGCAAGCTGAGCCTTGAAGCGCATGCGTTCAAGCTCGACCGGCTGCTGGCGGAAACGGCGGTGATCCTGGCCGCCAACCTGGGCCACAAGCGCATCGAACTGCTGTACGACCTCGAAGCGGGCCTGCCGGCCTGGATCATCGCCGATCCGCTGCGCCTGCAGCAGGTGCTGATCAATCTGACCGGCAATGCCATCAAGTTCACCGACAGCGGCGAAGTGGTGCTGTCATGCCGGCGCGCCAGCGGTCCCGAAGAACCGCTCAGGCTGGCTTTCTTCGTGCGCGACAGCGGCATCGGCATCGCCGCCGACCAGTGCGAGCGCATCTTCGAAGGTTTTTCGCAGGCCGAAGCGTCCACCGCCCGGCGCTATGGCGGTTCCGGACTGGGCTTGGCAATCAGCCAGCGCCTGGTGCGGCTGATGGGCGGCGAGCTGCGGGTCGACAGCCGGCCCGGCGCCGGCAGCACCTTCAGCTTCGAGATCGACTGCACGGCGACCCAGGCTCCGGCCGGAACGCCGCTGCCGGCGGCCGACCTGCAGGGACTGCGCTGCCTGCTGGCCGACGATCATGCCGGTGCGCGCCGCGTGCTGGCGGCCATGCTGGCGTCGTTCGGCTGCCACGTCGACATCGCCGGCAGCGCCACCGCCGCGCTCGCGCTGGCGGCCGGCGGCGCCCGCTACGACCTGATGCTGCTCGACTGGGACATGGCCAGCCCCGATAGCGCCGCGCTGTGCCGGCAACTGCGCGGCATGGCGCCGGACGGCAAGCTGGTCGCGCTGCTGGACGGCCACGCCGGCGCGCTCGGCGGTCCTCGCGCGGACGATGCCGATGCGGACCAGCCCGACGCCCTGCTGGTCAAGCCGGCCACCGCGTCCGCCCTGTACGACAGCATCACGGCCTGCCGCACGGCGGCGACGCTGGCCAAGCCGCGGCACAGGCCAGGCCAGCGCCTGGCCGGCCTGCACCTGCTGGTGGTGGAGGATAACGCGCTCAACCGCCAGCTCGCTTTCGAGCTGCTGCGCCACGAAGGCGCGGCGATCACCCTGGCCGATTGTGGCCAGACCGCCCTCGATATCCTCGGTGGCACGGCGGAACGCTGCGACGCCGTGCTGATGGACGTGCAGATGCCCGGCATGGACGGCTATGCGGCCACGCGCGCGATCCGCGCGCTGCCGCATGCCGGCCGGCTGCCCGTCATCGCCGTCACGGCCAATGCGATGGCCGGCGACCGCGCCGCGGCCCTGGCGGCCGGAATGGACCAGCATGTCGGCAAGCCGTTCGACCTGGAGCAGCTGGTCGCCGTGATCCTGGCGCTGACCGGTGGAGTGCCTGCGGCGCCGGCGCGGACGCGTCCCGTACCGTCCGATGCGCAGCCCGTATTGAACGCCGCCGCCGCGCTGGGCCGCTGCGGCGGCCAGGTGGCGCTCTACCGGCGCCTGCTGCGCGGTTTCGTGCCGGAGATCGAGGCACTGGCGGCGCGCCTGCGCAACGCGCCCGCCGCGGATGCCGCCCTGCTGCACCAGATCAAGGGCCTGGCCGCGACAGCCGGCGCCGAACGTGTCGCCGCGCTGGCACGGCAGGCGGAGCAGTCGGCGCCGCAGGATGGCGGCGCCGCACGGCAGGCCATCGAGGCCTTGCTGGCGGCGCTGCCGGCGGCCTGCGCCGCGGCGCGCCAGGCCGCCGGCGAAGATGAGCGGCCGCCCGAAGAAGAACCGGCGGCGGGCGAACTGGCGCAGGGGCTCGAGGCGCTGATGCGCCTGCTGGCCGGCGCAAATGGCGCGGCCCTGCCTTGTTTCGATGCGCTGCGGTCGCGCCATGGCGCGACCGCGCCGGACGGCATGGACAGGCTCGCTGCGGCGGTCGAAGAACTGCGCTTCGCGGAGGCGCTGGAACAGGCCGCCGTCATGCTGCGCGCCATCAAATTCAAGGAAAACACAGCGTGAATGAAGCCAGCCCCAACCCCTACGATCTGCATGGCCGGCGAGGCCGCCTGCTGGTGGTCGACGACCAGCCGGGCAATGTGCGCCTGCTGCTCGGCATGTTCGGCGCCGAGCACGAAGTGCTGGTCGCCACCGATGGCGCGCAGGCGCTGCGCCTGTGCCGCGAGAGACTGCCCGACCTGGTGCTGCTGGACGTGCAAATGCCCGGCCTGAGCGGGCTGCAAGTGTGCAGGGAACTCAAACTGGGGCAGGAAACACATGCCATCCCGGTCATTTTTGTCACCGGCGACGAAGGCGCCGAAGCGGAAATGGCCTGCTGGGACGCTGGCGGCGTCGACTTTGTCGTCAAGCCGGTCAATGCCGTGACGCTGCATAACCGCGTGCGCACCCACCTGGCGTTGAAATTCCAGGCCGATGCATTTCGTGAAATGGCCTACATGGACGGCCTGACCGGCGTGGCCAATCGCCGCCACTTCGATCAGCGTCTCAACATCGCCTGGCAGGGCGCCGTGCGCGAGCAAACCGCGCTGGGACTGATCATGATGGATGTCGACCATTTCAAGCGCTATAACGATCACTATGGACACCAGGCCGGCGACGACTGCCTGCGCGCGATCGCCGCGTCACTGCGCCACCACCTGAAGCGGCCGCACGACCTGCTGGCGCGCTATGGCGGCGAAGAGTTTGTCTGCCTGCTGCCGGGCACCGACCTGGCCGGCACGGCTGCGCTGGCGCTGGCGCTGTGCGAAGCGGTGCGCGCGCTGGCAATCCCGCACCTGCCGGCCGGCGGCCCCCGCATCGCCACCATCAGCGCCGGCGCGGCCAGCTGCCTGCCGCATCGGCAGTCCAGTCCCGGCGTGCTGCTGCGCGCAGCGGACACCGAGCTTTACCGCGCCAAGCAGCAGGGGCGCAACCGGGTCGCATTCAATGCGGACCCGCCTTAGATTTTTACATTTTAGCAACACTATCATGATGGTAGTCACCTATATCATTGTCGATAGGAAGGGCACGGTATAGCATCGTGGCATGGCCAAAAAAACCGACCCAACGACACTGCGCCGCCACCTTGCCGAGTGGTTGGCGCTCGGGGCCGTGCTGCTGCTGGCCGGCAGCGGCCTGGCGTTCTCCCACCTGGCCGAAAGCGCGCGCCAGCAGGAAACGGAGCATGAGCGGCTGCGCGTACTGGCCGCATTGCTGGCCAACAACATCGAAACGGATCTGCAAGCCACCAATGCGGCGCTGGCCGGCATTATCCACGACTATCTCGGCGCACCGCCCGGTCCCGCGGTGGCGCTGGAACTGCCGCGACGGCTCGACGCGATGGTCGGCGCCATGCCGGGCGTGCGGGCGCTGGTGGTGCTCGACCGCGACGGCGTGGCGACCGCATCGAGCATGCCTGACGTGATCGGCAGGAATTTTTCGCAGCGCGCCTATTTCCAGTCCATGCTGCGTGCGCCGGATGCGGCCACGCTGTACGTGGCAGCGCCCTACCGCTCGATCCGTGGCGACCTGATCATCTCTGTGGCGCGCATGGTGCCGCGCAAGGACGGCGGTTTCGGCGGCGTGGTGCTGGCCACGCTCGATCCGAAGTACTTTACCGCCAAATTTCGCACGGCGATGTACGCCCCTGATGTCTGGGCAGTGGCGGCCCATGGCGATGGGCGGCAACTGCTCAATTATCCGAGCAGGCCCGGCATCGACGGCACCAACCTGGATCGTCCCGGCACGTTTTTCCGGCGTCACCGCGACAGCGCCCTGCGGCAGAACATCCTCAGCGGCAAGGTCTACCTCACCGGCGAACAGCGCGTGATGGCGCTCGAGACAATCCGCCCGCCATCGCTGCATATGGACCGCGCCATCGTGATCGGCCTGAGCCGTGACGAAGCGGCCATCGCCGCACCGCTGCGCGGGCAGGCCCGTGCCTACCTGCTGGTCTCCGGCCTGCTGGCGCTATGCGCCGCCGCCGTGCTGTACTGGATGCAGCGGCGCCGCGCCCATCTGGCCGGCTGGCGCGCCGGACAGGAAGAGGAACGCCAGGCCATGCTGGCCATCGCCGGCAGCGAGGCTCGCTTCCGCACCCTGATCGAAGATGCGCCGCTGGCCATCGCCATCCTGCGCGGCGGCCATTTCATCTACTCCAATCCGCGCTACCGCGCGCTGCACGGCTATGCCGCCGAGGATGATCTTGCCGGCCTGCCGTGGCGCGCCATGATCGCGGCGGAGTCGCGCGCCGTGCTCGCTGGCCATGAAGCGCTGATCGAAGCCGATTCGCCCAGCGAACAGCGGTTCGAGGCGCTGGGCCTGGGCAAGCAGGGCCGGCCGGTACCCGTGCTCAAGACCACCACGCGGGTGATGCTGGCCGATGGTCCGGCGACGCTGATCTTCGCCCAGGATATTTCGGCCCAAAAGCGCGCCGAGGAAGACATGGCCCGGGCGCGCGACGCCGCCGAAGCGGCCAATCGCAGCAAGGCGCAGTTCCTTGCCAACATGAGCCACGAAATCCGCTCGCCGCTCAATGCCATCCTTGGCATGACGTGGTTGCTCGAGAGGGCGCGGCTTGAACCGGAACCGCAAGCCATGACCCGCAAGATCCGCGCCGCTGGCCAGTCCCTGCTGTCCATCGTCAACGACGTGCTCGATGTCTCGAAGATCGAAGCGGGCCACATGCAGATCGAGCAGGCGCCGTTTTGCCTGGCCGACGTGCTCGACAAAGTTGCCTCCGGCATGGCCGTGGCGGCCACTGGCAAGCCGCTGGCGCTGCTGGTCGACGCGCTGCGGCTGGAACAGGTGCTGGTCAACCTGACGGGCAACGCGGTCAAGTTCACCGCCACCGGACAGGTCGAGCTGCGTATCGCCGTCGAGGGCTGCGTGGGGGACGTGGTGCGGCTGCGCTTTTGCGTGCGCGACAGCGGCATCGGCATCGCCACCGACATGCGCGAGGCGGTCTTCTCGGCCTTCACCCAGGCCGACAATTCGACCACCCGGCGCTTCGGCGGCACCGGGCTGGGGCTGACCATCTGCCGCCAGCTGGTGCAGTTGATGGGGGGCGAACTGGCGTTGCAGAGCGAAGCGGGCGTGGGCAGCGAATTTTCCTTCACTATTGCCTTGCGGCTGCTGCCGGCCATCCCACCCTGCCCGGCCGGATTGCCGGCCCATGAGCCGCCGCGACGCGCGCTGCAGGACGTGTGCGTGCTGGTGGTGGACGACAGCGAGATCAACCGCGACGTGGCCGGCCAGATCTTGCGCGATCAGGGCGCCCGGCCGGTGTTCGCCCATGACGGCCAGCAGGCGCTGGACTGGCTGTGCGCCCATCCCGCCCTGGCCGACATCGTGCTGATGGATGTGCAGATGCCGGTCATGGATGGCATCGAGGCGACCCGGCGGCTACGGCGCATGGCGCAGTTCGACAGCTTGCCCGTGATCGCACTGACGGCCGGCGCGTTCAAGGCGCAGCAGGAAGCGGCGCTCCAGGCGGGCATGGCCGCCTTTATCGGCAAACCATTCGATGTGCCGGCCACGATCGCGCTGATCGCGCGGCTGCACCGGCGCCAGTCCGGCGCGCACAGCGCACGGCCGCTGGCAGTGATTCCGGCGGCCACCACGGACGGCGGGCGCGAGCGCGCATTCGACCTGCGGCAGGGCCTGGCGCTGTGGCTCGACGAGGCGCCTTACCGGCAGCACCTGGAGCGCTTCGGCGACGCCCATGGCGGCAGCGCGGCCCTGATCGGCCGCTACCTCGATGCCGGGGAAGCCGGCGCCGCGCTGGCGCTGGCGCACAAGCTGAGCGGTATCGCCGGCAACCTGGCGCTGCCGGCATTGCACCGCGCGGCGCAGGCAACCGAACGCCTGCTGGCCAGCGGCGCCGAAGCGCGCGGCTCGCTGGCGCCGCTGGCGGCGGAACTGGCGCGCGCCGTCGACGCCATCGCGGCCTACTTGCGGGACAGCCCGGCCGCCTTGCGCGCCACGGCGGCCTGCGGCACCGGTGCGCAGGCCCTGCTGGAACGGCTGATCACGGCACTGGACGCCGATGATCCGGCGCCGGCCGAAGCACTGCTCGATCAACTGCGCCTGCTGTTGCCGGCCGGCGACATCGAGCTGATTGCGGCGCCACTGTCCTGTTTCGATTTCCGCGGCGCCGAAACGGCGGCACGCAGCCTGTCCATGCGCCACCCTTCATCCATCGAGGAGTGAGCCATGAACCTGCCCGTCATTCTGGCTGTCGACGACGAGCCGGCCAACCTGGCCCTGCTGCGCAGCATACTGGGCAGCGATTACCGCCTGGTGTACGCGCGCAATGGCGCCGAGGCCATTGCAGCCGTGCTCAAGCACCGTCCGGCCCTGGTGCTGCTCGACATAGGCCTGCCGGACATCAGCGGCTATGCTCTGTGCACGCAGCTGCGCCAGATCGACCCGACGCAGGCGCTGCAAGTCATCTTCGTCACCGCCAACTGCGGCGAGGAACAGGAAACGGCCGGCTTCGCGGCGGGTGGCGTCGACTACATCGTCAAGCCCGTGCTCGCGCCGCTGGTGCGCGCCCGGGTGGCGGCCCATCTGTCGCTGGTCCGCGCCACCGCGCTGGAACGCAGCTACCGCGAGGCCATCCTGATGCTGGGCCATGCCGGTCATTATAACGACACCGATACCGGCGCCCATATCTGGCGCATGGCAGCCTATGCCGCCGCGCTGGCAGGCGCCGCCGGCTGGGAACCTGCGCGCTGCGCGCAGCTGGAACTGGCCGCACCCATGCACGACACCGGCAAGCTGGGCGTGCCGCAGGCTATCCTGCGCAAGCCGGGCCCGCTCGACGCGGACGAATCGATCATCATGAAGACGCATCCCCAGGTCGGCCACGACATCCTGAGCAAAAGCGAGGCGCCGGTATTCCGGCTGGCGGCCGAAGTGGCCCTGAGGCACCACGAACGATGGGACGGCAGCGGCTATCCGGGCGCCCTGGAGGGCGCGGACATCCCGGAGTCGGCACGCATCGTCGCACTGGCGGACGTGTTCGATGCGCTCAGCATGCGTCGCCCCTACAAGCCGGCCTGGAACATCGACGACATCATCGCGCACCTGCAGGGCGGCGCCGGCAGCCATTTCGATCCTGTGCTGACCTCGCTGTTCATCGGGATCATGCCGCGCCTGCTGGACATCCAGGCGCGCTTCAGTGACACGCACCACGCCTGAGAGACAGGCTCAGGCGCGGCCGCCACAGCCTTCGCCGATCCAGAAACGGTCGATATCGACCAGCCCCCATGAGCTGGCCTCCTCGCAGCAGACGATGGGGTCGGCGACCCCAGGCTGGGCCAGGTCCAGCAGCTGCGGCACGATATAGGTCTGCGATTTGCTGGAAAAAAATACCTTCACTTTTGGCAGCAGCAGCGAGCCGCTCGCCGGCTGTTCGGCCACCACGCCCAGCCTGCCCGAGCGCAGGCGCACCAGCGTGCCGACAGGATAAATGCCCAGGCATTTGACAAAGGCGGCAAACACTTTTTCGTCGAAATGCCCGGCCCGGCCCCACTCGGCCATGCGGCGCAGCGACTCGGCCGGTCCCCAGCCCGCCTTGTACGGGCGGTTCGACGTGACGGCGTCGTACACGTCGCAGATGGCGCCCATGCGGGCATGCAGGCTGATCTCTTCGCCGCGCAGGCCATGCGGATAACCGCTGCCGTCGAATTTTTCGTGATGGTGCAAACACACATCCAGCGCGACCGCGCCGATACCGCCGGCGCCCAGCAGCATGGCGTGGCCCGCCGCCGGGTGGCCTTTGACGATATCGAACTCCTCGACAGTGAGTTTGCCCGGCTTGTTCAGGATGGCCATCGGCAGCACCATCTTGCCCACGTCGTGCAGCAGTCCGGCCAGTCCCAGTTCGCGCGTGACGGCGTCGTCCAGGCCCAGCTGGCGCGCCAGCGCGATCATCAGCGCGCACACGGCCACCGAGTGCATATAGGTATAGTTGTCGGCGGTTTTCAGCCGCGCCAGGCCGATCAGCGCGCTGGCATTGCGGATCACCGAGCCGGCGATCTCGTCCACCATCGGCAAAGCCCCCTCCAGGTCGATCGCGCGGCCCATGCGTGCGTCCTGGAACATGGACAGCACCGCCACCTTCGATTTATCGATCAGGGCGACGGCCCGCTTGAGCTCCTGGGCCATGGGCGCGGGGGGGGCGGGGGCGAAACGGAAAGCCGGCGCGGGCGCCGGCACGGCGGACATGGCCGCAGCGACGGCGGGCGCCCCGCACGGTTCGGGCGACACCACCTGTACGTCGCAGCCCTTGCCGGTATCGATCCACAGCTCCGTGACGGCGCTGGCGCGTATCTTGTCGATCGTCTGCTGACAATCGACGAGGAAGGAACTTTGCCAGAATGGCGTCGTCAGCCAGGAGCCGACCAGCTTGTGGACATACATGCCCATGCGCAACTGCCCGGTGGCGATCTTCCTGATCGCACCGGGCTTGCCCGTCTTTGTCACTGCCTGACTGCTGTCCTGACTCATTGCTTGCTATCCTTATGCGATGCTCACAAGTAATTGTGTCACGACCAGCAGGCGATAACAACAAATAAAATCAATTTCACCAATTATTTATGAATAATTGAATTATTTGATTATATTTCAGCGACAACAACAAATTGCAGCTTACTCCGCCAGCGACGCCATGTCGATCACGAAGCGGTAGCGCACATCGCTTTTCACCACGCGCTGGAACGCTTCATTGATATCCTGAATGCGGATCACTTCGATATCGGAGACGATATTGTGCTTGCCGCAGAAATCCAGCATTTCCTGGGTTTCCTTGATCGAGCCGATCATGGAGCCGGACAGGCTACGGCGCGCGCCGACCAGGCCGAAGGCGCCGATCGGCGGCACGGCGCCGTCGGGAATGCCGACGATGACCATGCTGCCATCGACTTTCAGCAGGTTGATGTACTGGTTCCAGTCGATGGACGCGCCGACGGTGCAGATGATCAGATCAAAGGTGCCGGCCAGCCTGGTAAAGGTTTCGGCATCATTGGTGGCGTAGTAATGGGATGCGCCCAGGCGCAGGCCGTCTTCGCGCTTCGACAGGGTCTGGCTCAGCACCGTCACCTCGGCGCCCATGGCGTGGGCGAGCTTGACGCCCATGTGGCCCAGGCCGCCCATGCCCAGGATCGCCACCTGCTTGCCGGGGCCGGCCTTCCAATGGTTCAGCGGCGAATACAGCGTGATGCCGGCGCACAGCAGCGGCGCGGCGGCGTCCAGCGGCAGGTTGTCGGGTATCGACAATACATAGCCTTCCTTGACGACGATGCTGTCCGAATAGCCGCCCTGGGTGGCCGTCTTGCCGTCCGCTTCGACGCTGTTATAGGTCTGCACCAGGCCGGGCATATACTGTTCCAGGTCGACATTGCGCGTCTTGCAGGTGGTGCAGGAATCGACGAAGCAGCCCACACCCACATGGTCGCCCACCTTGAACTTGCTGACATTGGCGCCGACGGCGGTGACGATGCCGGCGATTTCATGGCCGGGCACCATCGGGAACGCCGCGCCGCCCCATTCGTCGCGGGCCTGGTGGATATCGGAGTGGCATACGCCGCAGTATTTGATCGAGATGGCGACGTCGTCTTCGCGCGGGGCGCGGCGTTCAAACGTGAATGGCTGCAGTTTGCTGGTCGGGCTCAGTGCGGCGTAGCCTTTGGCGGTGGTGGTCATTGAACACTCCTGTGGTCTGGTTGCGGGGATCACGCATGGCGTGCATGCGACAGGTCACAGTGTGCACCAGCACGGCAGCGCACGTTACCGCGATCCTGCAAGAACTTTGCACGATAGTCCGAATGTGGCCGGCAACACGCTGCGCTTGCAGCGCCGCCCTGCTACACTGGCGCCACCATGACACCTATCCTGTTACCGCAAGATGAAATCGCCGCCCTGATCAGCCGCCATGCCCCCGGCAGCGGTGATTACGGCACGGCGATCGAGAGCCTGTCCTTTCAGCGCCGCGACGCGCCGACCGATTCGCTGTGCCATGCGGCGCGCCCCAGCGTGGCGATCATCGCCCAGGGCGCGAAAGAAGTGACACTGGGCAGCGAGGTCTTTCACTACAGCCGCATGCAGTATCTGCTGACGTCGGTCGACCTGCCGGTGCAGGCGCGCGTGGTCGAAGCGAGCGCGCAGTCGCCGCACCTGTGCGTGGTGCTGGGCATCGATATCGCCGACGTGGCCGCGCTGACGGCCCGCGACGACGCGTCCTTCTCGCGCCAGATCCCGGTCACGCGCGGTATTTCCGTCAGCGAAGTGCCGGGCGACCTGCTCGACGCCATGCTGCGCCTGGTGCGCCTGCTGGATCAGCCATCCGATATCGCGGCGCTGGCACCGTTGATCCAGCGCGAACTGACCTACCGCCTGCTCAAGGGGCCGGTCGGCGCGCGGCTGCGCCATATGTCCCTGGCCAGCAGCCAGTCGCACCAGGTCGGGCAAGCCATCAAATGGATACAGCATAATTACTGCGAGCCGCTGCGCATCGAGCAACTGGCTGGCGTGGCCAACATGAGCGTGTCGTCACTGCACCACCATTTCAAGGCAATTACGGCCATGACGCCGATGCAGTACCAGAAAACCTTGCGCCTGCAGGAAGCGCGGCGCTTGCTGCTGGTGGAACAAATCGACGCCGGCACAGCCGGCTACCGGGTCGGCTACGCCAGCGAATCGCAGTTCAGCCGCGAATACAGCCGCCAGTTCGGCCGCGCGCCGATGCGCGACGTGGGGCGGTTGCGCGCGCAGCTGACGGGCGCGCAGCCGGCTTATTCGGGCATGCCGTAGCCGCCACCGCCGGGCGTCTCGATCACGAACACATCGCCCGGCCGCATCTGCGCCTTGCCGATATGCGGCAAGTGCTCGACGGAGCCGTCGATGCGCTCGATATAATTGCGTCCCAGCGCGCCCGCTGCGCCGCCAGCCATGCCGAACGGTGGATGCACGCGATTATTCGACAGGATGGCAGCCGTCATCGCTTCCAGAAAACGCATGCGGCGCACGCCGCCATTGCCGCCGCGCCAGCGCCCTGCTCCGCCCGAGCCTACACGGATGCTGTAACTGTCCAGCCGCACGGGAAAGCGCCATTCGAGGATTTCCGGGTCCGTCAACCGTGAATTGGTCATGTTCGTCTGCACCACGCTGGTGCCGTCAAAACCGGGGCCGGCGCCCGAGCCACCCGAAATCGTCTCGTAATACTGGTATTTGTCGTTACCGAAGGTGAAGTTGTTCATCGTGCCCTGCGACGCCGCCATCGCGCCCAGCGCGCCATACAGCGCATTGGTAATGCAGGTCGAGGTTTCCACATTGCCCGAGACGACCGAGGCCGGATACTGCGGCTTGAGCATGGAACCGGGCGGGATGATCACGGTGAGTGGTTTCAAACAGCCGGCGTTCAGCGGGATCTCGTCATCGACCAGGGTGCGGAACACATACAGCACCGCCGCCATGCAGACTGCCGACGGTGCGTTGAAGTTGTTCGGCAGCTGGGCGGACGTGCCGGTAAAGTCGATCGTGGCGCTGCGGCTAGCGGCATCGACGCGGATCGCCACCTGGATCTGCGCACCGTTGTCGAGCGCCAAAGTGTAGGCGCCGTCTTTCAGCTGCTGGATCACGCGGCGCACCGCTTCCTCGGCATTGTCCTGCACATGACCCATATACGCTTGCACCACCTCCAGGCCGAAATGCGCCACCATCTTGCGCAGTTCGTCCGCCCCTTTTTGATTGGCCGCCACCTGGGCCCGCAGGTCGGCCAGGTTCTGCCGCGCATTGCGCGCGGGCCAGGCGCCGCCCGCCAGCAGGGCCAGGGTTTCCGCTTCGCGCAGCAGGCCGGTGGCGCCGTCGACCAGCTTGAAATTATCGATCAGCACGCCCTCTTCCTCGATGCGCGTGGAGTCCGGCGGCATCGAGCCGGGCGTGGTGCCGCCGATATCGGCATGGTGGCCGCGCGAACCGACATAGAACAGGATGGTGACGCCGGCCAGGTCGAACACCGGCGAAATCACCGTCACGTCGGGCAAGTGCGTGCCGCCGTGGTAAGGATCGTTCAGCATATAGACGTCGCCGGGCCGCATCTTGGCGGCATTGCGGGTCATGACGGTGCGGATGCTCTCGCCCATCGAGCCCAGGTGCACCGGCATATGGGGCGCGTTGGCGATCAGGTTGCCGCTAGCGTCGAAAATAGCGCAGCTGAAATCGAGCCGCTCCTTGATATTGACGGAATGCGCCGTGTTCTGCAGCCGCAAACCCATCTGTTCGGCGATCGACATGAACAGGTTATTGAAGATCTCCAGCATCACCGGGTCCGCCTGCGTGCCGATCGCCTGCCGGGCCGGCAAGGCCGCCACGCGCCGCAGCACCAGGTGGCCTTGCGTGGAGACCAGCGCGCGCCAGCCCGGTTCGATCACGGTGGTGGCGTTGGCGTCGGTGATGATGGCCGGGCCGTCGATGGCGTCAGCGGGGCGCAGCGCATCAAACGCATACAGGCCGCTGTCGCGCCACTGTCCATCGCAGTACATGGACACGGTATCGATCGGCGCCAGCGGCCCAATCCGTTCCGGCCACGCGGGCGCTGTTTCGGCCGGCGCGTTCGAGGCGCCGATGGCTTCGACGGAAATCGCTTCGACGATCAGCGCGCGCGCCGGCATCAGGAAGGAAAACCGTTGTTGATAGGCCGTTTCGAACTGGGCTTGCATGCCCGCATCGCTATCGAACAGCACCACCAGCGCCGAATCCGTGCCTTCGTAGCGCAGGTGCACGCGCCGCAGCAAGGTAATGCGCGACGCCTCCACGCCCTGGCGCAGCAGGTCGTCCCGCGCCTGTGCGCCCAGGTCCGCCAGCGGCGCCTGCAAGTCCACGCCCAGTTTTTCTTCGATGGCCCGCTCGCGCATCGCGCTCTGGTCGGCCAGGCCCATGCCATAGGCCGACATCACGCCGGCCAGGCGGTGGATGAAGACGGTTTTCATGCCCAGCGCATCGGCCACCAGGCAGGCGTGCTGGCCGCCCGCGCCGCCAAAGCTGGTGAGGGCATAGCCGGTGACGTCATGGCCGCGCTGCACCGAGATCTGCTTGATGGCATTGGCCATATTGCCGACCGCAATTGCGATACAGCCCTGCGCCACGTCTTCCGGCGTGCTGCCCACGGTGCGCGCAAGCGCCTCGAACTGGGCCCGCACGCCGGCCACGTCCAGCGCCTCGTCGGCATTCGGGCCGAACAATTTCGGGAAATGCGCGGCCTGCAGCTTGCCCAGCATGACGTTGCAGTCGGTCACCGCCAGCGGCCCGCCGCGCCGGTAGCTGGCCGGTCCCGGATCGGCGCCCGCGCTGTCCGGACCCACGCGGTAGCGCGCGCCGTCGAAGTGCAGGATGGAGCCGCCGCCGGCCGCCACCGTGTGGATGCTCATCATCGGCGCGCGCATGCGCACCCCGGCCACCTGGGTCTCGAACACGCGCTCGAACTCGCCCGCGTAATGCGACACATCGGTCGAGGTGCCGCCCATGTCGAAGCCGATGACCTTGTCGAAACCGGCCAGCGCGCTGGCGCGCACCATGCCGACGATGCCGCCGGCCGGGCCGGACAAAATACTGTCCTTGCCCTGGAAGGCGCGCGCGTCCGTCAGGCCGCCGTTCGACTGCATGAATTGCAGGTGCGCGCCGGGCAGTTCTTCGGCCAGCTGGTCGACATAGCGGCGCAGGATCGGCGACAGATAGGCGTCGACCACGGTGGTATCGCCGCGCGCCACCAGCTTCATCATCGGGCTCACCTCGTGCGATACCGATACCTGGGTGAAGCCTACCTCGCGCGCGATGCGCGCCAGCGCCGCTTCATGCGCCTGATGGCGGTAGCCGTGCATCAGCACGATGGCGATCGAGCGCAGGCCACGGTCATGAGCCGCTGCCAGCGCCGTGCGCGCGGCCGCCTCATCGAGTCGCAGCACCACTTCGCCATGCGCGCCGATGCGCTCATCGATCTCGATCACCTCGCGGTACAGCAGTTCGGGCAGCACGATCTGGCGCGCAAACAGTTTCGGGCGGTTCTGGTAGGCGATACGCAGCGCGTCGCGAAAGCCGCGCGTGATGGCCAGCACGGTGGGTTCGCCCTTGCGCTCGAGCAGCGCATTGGTGGCCACCGTGGTACCCATCTTGATGGCGCCGATTTCGTCCACCGGCAACGGCGCATCGGGCGCCACGGCCATCAACTGGCGGATGCCGGCCAGCGCGGCATCACGGTACTGGCCCGGATGCTCGGACAGCAGCTTGTGCGTGGCCAGGCTGCCATCGGGGCGGCGCGCCACGATATCGGTAAAGGTGCCGCCACGGTCGATCCAGAATTGCCAGTCCATATGGTGCCTCCGCTAAGTGAGATGCTTATTGTAGCCGCTCGATTGCCCGGCGTTTTGCACGCGTGCGCCTTGCATTGCGCGTCCATCGGCCTTATGTTGGTCGCATATTGACTGAGGAAACGCCCCATGACCCTGCTTGCCACCGCCACCCCGCTCTACGGCATCGCCGAGATCCGCGCCATCGAAGCGGCCGCTGCAACCGCCCTGCCGCAAGGCACCCTGATGGCCCGCGCCGGCCAGGCCGCCGCCAGTGCCGCCCTGAAAATACTGAACCACCTGGAAGACGGCGATGCGGCCCACATGCGCGTGCTGGTGCTGGCCGGCCCCGGCAACAACGGCGGCGACGCGCTGGAAGCGGCGGCCCACCTGGCCGGCGCCGGCATCGAAGTGCTGGTGTGGCTGGCGCCCGAGGCATCGTCCACCTCGCCCGAGCGCGAGCAGGCCGCCTCGCGCGCGCGCAACAGCGCCACCCGCTTTATCGATGGCGCCACCACCATGGCCAGCGCCGCCATCAATGCCGCGCCATGGAATCTGATCATCGACGGCCTGTTCGGCATCGGCGCCACGCGCCCGCTCGCTGGCGTGTACCGCGAGATGGCGCAACTGGTGAACCAGCAAAGCTGCCCGGTGCTGGCGCTCGACGTGCCCAGCGGCCTGCATGCCGACACGGGCGCCGTCGATGGCGTGGCTGTCCGCGCCACGCACACGATTACTTTTATCGGCGACAAGCCGGGCCTGCACACGGCCGATGGCCGCGACCATGCGGGCGAGGTGGAAGTGGCGGCGCTGGCGATCGCGCCGGCCCTGCTGCCGCAGGCCGGCGCGCAATTGAATGGCCTGCACCTGTTCGCGCGCCACCTGCGGCCGCGCCGGCAAAACACGCACAAGGGCAGCCATGGCAGCGTGGCCGTGATCGGCGGCGCCACCGGCATGGCGGGCGCGCCCATCCTGTCGGCGCGCACGGCCCTGCATGCGGGCGCGGGCCGCGTGCATGTCGCGTTTGCAGGCACGCCGCCGGCGTATGACAGCGGCCAGCCCGAACTGATGTGCAAGCGGGCGCAGGACATGGATTTCGCCGGCATCGCCTTCAGCGCGCTGGTGGCCGGCCCGGGTTTGGGTAGCGATAGCGACAGCGTGGAACTGCTGCAGCGGGCCATCGACAGCGACAGCCCGCTGCTGTTCGATGCCGACGCGCTGAACCTGATGGCGGCCGAACCGGAACTGCAATCGGCGCTGGCCACGCGCAGCGGCGCCGGCGCCACCATCCTGACGCCGCATCCGCTGGAAGCGGCGCGCCTGCTCGACATGACGGTGGCCGAAGTGCAGGCCGACCGCCTGGCCGCCGCCCGCCAACTGGCGGCGCAACTGGGCGTGATCGTCGTATTAAAAGGTTCGGGCACGGTGATTGCGGCCCAGGATGGCGGCGTGGTGGTCAACACCAGCGGCAGCGCTGCGCTGGCAACGGCCGGCACCGGCGACGTGCTGGCGGGCCTGTGCGGCAGCCTGCTGGCGCAGGGCTGGCCGGAATGGGAAGCGGCGCTGGGCGCCGTGTGGCTGCATGGCGCGGCGGCCGATGCGCTGGTGGCCTCGGGCGCCGGGCCGATCGGCCTGACGGCCGGCGAATTGATCCCCGCGATACGCAAGTTGATCAACGCGCTGTCAACCTGACGCTATACCAGCCGCCCCGCCGCAATCGTGATGGTGCGCCCGCAGCGCGCCGCGATCGAGGTGTCGTGCGTGACCAGCACCAGGGTCGAGCCCCGTTCGCGGTTCAGCTCGAACATCAGCTGGATCACGGCTTCGCCGGTGGCGGCGTCCAGGCTACCGGTCGGTTCGTCGGCAAACAGCAGTGGCGGTTCGGTCACGAAGGCGCGCGCCAGCGCCACGCGCTGCTGTTCGCCGCCGGACAGGTATTTCGGATAGTGCTTCAAGCGGCTGCCCAGGTTGACCCGGCCCAGCATGGCCTGCGCTTTTTCCTTGGCGTCCGGGTCGCCGCGCAGTTCCAGCGGCAGCATCACGTTTTCCAGCGCAGTCAGGTGGGCCAGCAGCTGGAACGACTGGAACACGAAACCGAGTTTTTCCTTGCGAAAGCCGGCCCGGCCGTCTTCGTCCAGGGCGAAGATATCGGTGCCGTCGAGGATCACCTTGCCGGCGCTGGGCGTATCGAGGCCGGCCAGCAAACCGAGCAAGGTGGACTTGCCGGAACCCGACGCGCCGACGATGGCCAGCGTCTCTGCCGTTTGCACGGTAAAATCAAGTTGATGCAGGATGGTGAGTTCACCATCGGCATCGGGTACACGCTTGGCCAGCCCCACCACTTCGATGGCTTGCTGGCCGCTACGGTTCGCTGCGGAGGGCGCCGGCTGATGGCCGGATGCTGCCTGGGGAATGAAATTGGTGGAAGTCGCTTTAGGGAATTCGGGCATGCTGATCTATCTTAAAAAATTTCGTGAACAAATAAGTACCGGAAATACGAGCCAGTCGCGGCGGCGCTCCCTGTCCTTGCTTCCTGCGGCAGCCCTGCTGCTGGTATCGAGCATGACGAACGCCTATTCTGCACCAAAAACGCTGCTGGTGCTGGGCGATAGCCTGTCGGCCGAATATGGCCTGGCGCGCGGCACGGGCTGGGTGGCGCTGCTGGAACAACGCCTGAAGGCGCAAAAGAACGACACGCGCATCGTCAACGCCAGCATCAGCGGCGAGACCACCAGCGGCGGACGCGCGCGCCTGCCGGCCCTGCTGGCCAAGCATAATCCCGACGTGGTGCTGATCGAGCTGGGCGCCAACGACGGCCTGCGCGGCCTGCCCGTGACAGCCGCCGAAGCAAACCTGCGCGCCATGGGCGACGCGGCCAGGAAGACCGGCGCGCAAGTGGTGCTGGTCGGCATGCGCATGCCGCCCAACTACGGCCGCGATTATGCCGACAAGTTCTACGGCGTGTACGGCAAGCTGGCGAAAGAATGGAAAGCGCCGCTGGTACCCTTCATGTTCGAAGGCATCATGGACAAGCCGCAATGGTTCCAGGCCGACCGCCTGCATCCGAACGCCCAGGCGCATCCGGTCATTCTGAAAAATATATGGCCGCAGTTGTCGCCCTTATTGGGGGCAAGGTAGGTCGGACTAGCCGCGCAGCGGCGTAATCCGACAGTTTGGTCAGATAAAAAAATAGCCGCTCGAAAGCGGCTATTTTTTTGCGGCGGAAGAAGCTTACGGCGCTTCGGCGACCGGGGCGGCGGCGGTGACCGGTTTGACGATCTTCACCTTGGCCTTGTGTTTCAGGTACTCGACGTAGTCGAACATTTCCTGTTGCGCCAGGATGCCGCCGATCTGGTCTTTCTCTTGCTGGCGGCGCGCGGCGTCCACTTCGGCCGGCTGCTGTACCTTGCCGACGCGGTAGATGCCATAGCCCAGGGCCGGCAATTCCACGCCCACATAGGCTGGCAGCTTGCTGGTGTCGGCCTTCATCACTTGCGCGATGGCGGCGCGGTTCACGCCGTCGAGCTTGCTGCGCGAGACCCACTGCGCGGCGCCGAAACCGGTGGCGTCACCCGAGGTTTTCAGCGCTGCCAATTTGGTTTCGCCGGCTTTCTTGGCCAGCTTGGCCGCTTCTTCCAGGGTCACGCGCTGGCGGATCATGGCGTCGACTTCGGCCAACGGGCGTTTCGAGGCTGGCTTGAATTCCACTACGCGGCCGGCGACCAGGGTATTGGCGCCAACGGATACGGCTTCGGTGTTGCGCTTGTCCTTCAGGGAATCGTTCGAGAAGATGGCGGTCAGGAACTTGGCGTTGTTGTACGGCGCCGTACCCAGGGCTGGCGACGGCGTGCGCGACAGGTTGGCGACGGTTTCCACTTTCAGTTTCAGCTTGTCGGCCACCGGTTTCAGGCTGTCCGATTGCTCGTACACGGTGTTGGTGAACTGTTCGGCCATTTCCGAGTATTTTTTCGCGGCGAATTGCTTGCGCAGGTCGGCCGTGATCTGACCCTTCACTTCGTCCAGCGTCTGGATGTGCTGCGGCTTGACGCTGGTGACGGTCAGCACGTGGTAGCCGTAGTCCGAGGTGATGACATCGCTGATGTCGCCTTGCTTGAGCTTGTAGGCGGCCTCTTCCAGCGGTTTTGGCAGCGCGTCCTTGACGACCGGACCCAGGTCGCCGCCCAGTTCGGCCGAAGCCGGATCTTCCGACTTGGCCTTGGCCACGGCGGCAAAGGTTGCCGGCGCCTTGCGCACTTCGGCCAGGATGGCTTCGGCCTTGGCCTTGGCGGCGGCCTTGTCGGCGGCGGATGCGTCTTTCTTGACGGTCACCAGAATATGGCTGGCGTTGCGCGCTTCGGCGGTGGTGTAGGCCTTCTGGTTCTTGTCGTAGTAGCTTTGCACGTCGGCGTCGCTGACGTCGACCTGGTCGCCCACGGCGGCGGCGTCGAGCACCACGTATTCGATCTTGGCCTGCTCAGGGATCTCGAAGAACTTGCCGTTCTTGTCGTAGAAATCCTTGACCATGGCGTCGGTCACTTTGACTTCCGGCACGAACTGGGCCACCGGCAACAGCAACTCCTGCACTTCGCGCTCTTCCGAGGTGATGTCCGACAAGCGCTTCGACACGGTGTTCGGTGCAAATGCGGTATTCTGCACGGCGCCGGCCAGTTGCTGCAGGGCCAGATCGCTGCGGCGGCGCGCGTCGTACATCTGCGGCGTCATGCCTTGGGCGGCCAGCATGGCCTTGTATTTTTCCAGGTCGAATTTACCGTCGGCCATGGTCAGGCCAGGAATCTCCAGCACTTCCTTCTGCAGCACGGCGTCGCTGATGACCAGCTTGCTGTGACCGACTTCGGCGGCCACGGCGCGCTCGGCGATCAGGTTGTCAAGGATGCTCTGGCGCGCTTCCGGCGTATCGAACATTTTCTGGTCGAACTGCTCGCCCATCATCTGGCGGTAGCGGTCGATCTGCTGGCGTTGCGCTTCTTCATATTGCTGCTGCGTCACGACCTGGTCGCCGACCTTGGCGATGGTGTTCGCGCCGTCGCCGAAGCTTTGATAACCACTGATACCGACCAGTGCAAATGACGGGACGATGACCAGCATCAGGAGAAACTGCATCAAACGTCGATGGGTACGAATAAATTCAAACATGGTCAGCCAATTCGGGATGAGTGGATCACTATAAAAAAAGGCGAACATGCGTTCGCCTTGATTTCTTCGGCGGAATGGACGGGACACAAGCCCACTTCCCCTTTACCTCCTGATTCTACAATGCCCATAGCGCTATAGCAAGGGTAAATCAGGGCGCGCGCCCGGCCCGCAAGCGGCCATGGCGGCCACGGCATTAAACCCGTCCAGGCTTAAGCAAGATTTAAAACAAGGTGGATTTGATAATCAAAAACAGGCCGAGGGAATTACGTCGGCCGGCATCAGGATAATCGGGCGCATAAAACAAAAAACCCGCGCTGCATATTCATGCAGCGCGGGTCTTCATATTCTGGCGGAGCGGACGGGACTCGAACCCGCGACCCCCGACGTGACAGGCCGGTATTCTAACCAACTGAACTACCACTCCTAAGAGCGTATTTTTTTGGCGGAGCGGACGGGACTCGAACCCGCGACCTCCGACGTGACAGGCCGGCATTCTAACCAACTGAACTACCACTCCGAAAAATACACAGTACGACTTGCATCTGTTTCAGCCAGTTACCTGGGCTGAATTACGGCACCCGAAAGCGCCGCCAGATGTTTTCGGTGATTGTCACCTCACCGAAGTCCGTTAGTTTACAGCATCCTTCAAAGCTTTACCAGCTTTAAATTTTGGAACTTTTGCCGCTTCGATGGTGATCGCTTCCTTGGTACGTGGATTGCGGCCGGTGCGTTCTGCACGCTCGCTTACCGAGAAAGTGCCGAAACCAACGAGTGTCACGCTGTCGTTGTTTTTCAGGGTTTCCGTCACGCCGCCGATAACAGCGTCGAGTGCGCGCGCAGCGGCGGCTTTGGAAATGTCAGCTGTTTCAGCAATGTGGTCGATCAATTCAGTCTTGTTCACTAGCATCCCCAATTACAAAGGTATAAAACGTTTACCGCGCTGTTGCGGCGCTTTTGGCGCTACAGCGGTGCGGCGAAAAAAATGTGCAGCCGTATTAAACAAGCCGCACTGTATATGTGTCAAGCGCTTTGGGGCCGCAATTCACGTTTCAATATGAAACAAGCGCTCTAAAAGCGCTTGTTTGGGTAAAACGGCCGTAAAACGTTAGTGTTTTACTACCTCGCCAGTGGCGTCAGGCTTGGCCGCCGCGGCAGCGACAGGCTCCACCGCAGGCACTTCGGCCAGCGCTTCGGGCATGCGTTCGAGGGCGATTTCCAGCACTTTGTCGATCCAGCGCACCGGCACGATCTCGAGCTTGTTCTTGACGTTGTCCGGAATATCGGCCAGGTCTTTCACGTTCTGCTCGGGTATCAGGACCGTCTTGATGCCGCCGCGATGGGCCGCCAGCAGCTTCTCTTTCAGGCCGCCGATCGGCAATACTTCGCCGCGCAAGGTGATCTCGCCCGTCATCGCCACGTCGGCGCGCACCGGGATGCCCGTAAACACCGACACCATCGCCACCGTCATCGCGGCGCCTGCGGACGGACCGTCCTTCGGCGTCGCGCCTTCCGGCACGTGGATGTGGATATCGCTCTTCTCGAACGCTTCCGGCTTGATGCCGAGGCGCGCGGAACGGCTGCGCACGACGGTGCGGGCCGCTTCGATCGATTCCTTCATCACGTCACCCAGGGTGCCCGTGCGGATGATCGCGCCCTTGCCCGGCATCGACACGGCTTCGATGGTCAGCAGATCGCCGCCCACTTCGGTCCATGCCAGACCCACCACCTGGCCCACCTGGTTTTCTTTCTCGGCCACGCCAAAATCATAGCGGCGCACACCGAGGAATTTATCCAGGTTCTTCGAGTTGACGATCACCTTCTTGTCCGACTTTTTCAGCAGCAGCATCTTGACCACCTTGCGGCAGATCTTCGACACTTCGCGTTCCAGCGAACGGACACCGGCTTCCCGCGTGTAGTAGCGGATGATGTCGCGCAATGCCGACTCGGCCACCGAAATCTCTTCCTCTTTCAGACCGTTGTTCTTGATCTGTTTCGGCAGCAGGTAACGCTGGGCGATGCTGGTTTTCTCGTCTTCCGTGTAACCGGACAAACGGATCACTTCCATGCGGTCGAGCAAGGCCGGCGGAATATTGTACGAGTTCGAGGTCGCCACGAACATCACGTCCGACAAGTCGAAATCGACTTCGATGTAATGGTCGGAGAACGTGTGGTTCTGTTCCGGGTCCAGCACCTCGAGCAGGGCCGACGACGGATCGCCACGGAAATCGGCGCCCATCTTGTCGACTTCATCGAGCAGGAACAAGGGATTGCGCACGCCGACTTTCGACAGCGATTGCAAAATCTTGCCCGGCATCGAGCCGATGTAGGTGCGGCGATGGCCACGGATCTCGGCTTCGTCGCGCACGCCGCCCAGCGCCATGCGCACGAACTTGCGGTTCGTGGCGCGGGCGATGGACTGGCCCAGCGAGGTTTTACCGACGCCCGGAGGACCGACGAAGCACAGGATAGGCGCTTTCAGCTTGTCGACGCGTTGTTGCACCGCGAGGTATTCCAGGATGCGTTCCTTGACCTTGTCCAGGCCATAGTGATCGCCCTCGAGTACTTTTTCGGCATTCGCCAGGTCATTGTTGACCTTGGATTTTTTCTTCCACGGCAAGTTGACCAGGGTGTCGATATAGTTGCGCACGACGGTCGCTTCGGCCGACATCGGCGACATCAGCTTGAGCTTTTTCAGCTCGTTGGTGGCCTTGTCGAGCGCTTCCTTCGGCATCTTGGCCGAAGCGACTTTTTTCTCCAGCTCGTCGAGGTCGGCGCCATCTTCGCCCTCGCCCAGTTCTTTCTGGATCGCCTTGACCTGTTCGTTCAGGTAGTACTCGCGCTGCGACTTTTCCATCTGGCGCTTGACGCGGCCACGGATGCGTTTTTCCACTTGCAGGATGTCGAGCTCGCCTTCGAGCTGGCCCAGCAGGTGTTCGAGGCGCTTGGCCACGCTGAAAATTTCCAGGATGACCTGTTTCTGTTCGAGCTTCAGCGGCAGGTGGGCCGCGACCGTGTCGGCCAGGCGGCCGGCATCGTCGATGCCCGACAGCGACGCCAGGATTTCTGGCGGGATTTTCTTGTTGAGTTTGACGTACTGGTCGAACTGCTGCACGATCGCGCGGCGCATGGCTTCGACTTCCGACTCGTCGCCCGGCTCGGATTCGAGCGGCGTCAGGTCGGCGATGAAGTGCGTGGGCGCATCGCTGATATGGTTGATACGGGCACGCTGTGCGCCTTCGACCAGCACCTTGACGGTGCCGTCGGGCAGCTTGAGCATTTGCAGGATATTGGCGACGCAGCCAATTTCATAGATGTCCGAAGGCGATGGTTCGTCCTTCGCAGCTGCTTTTTGAGCGGCAAGCATGATGCTCTTGCCCTGCTCCATCGCAGCTTCCAGCGCCTTGATCGACTTTGGACGGCCAACGAACAGCGGTATCACCATATGCGGGAAAACGACGACATCCCGCAACGGCAATAACGGCAGTTGAGTTTGCTCAGTTAATTTGGAAGTTGTCATGGCGTACCTTATAGAAAGCGTGTTTACGATGTTGGCGCTCGCTGCCAAAACACAAGACCGGCGAGAATAAATAATTCTGTGAAACAAACTTTCTTTTGTTTATTTCGCAAAACACACCCGCATGACTCTAATAAATGCGGCATTCATAGTAAAAAAGCCACGCGCAGCAGGTCTGCCGCGAGTGGCTTTCCGATTGAAGCCTGCAATATTATTGATTTAAATTGTACTGCCATGCATTAAGGAATCAAAACCCTTTTTCATGCAAATGTCTCAGCAGTAATCAATTTTCTCCGGAGGCCTTGGCGGTCTCTTGGTAAATCAATAAAGGTTTGGCGCCGCTGGTGATGGTGTTTTCGTCGATCACGACCTTCACCACGTTTTGCTGGCTCGGCAGTTCGTACATCACGTCCAGCAGGGCGTGCTCCAGGATCGAACGCAAACCACGCGCGCCGGTCTTGCGCGCGAGCGCCTTCTTGGCGATCGCATGCAGGGCGGCCGGACGAATCTCCAGTTCCGCGCCTTCCATGTCGAGCAGCTTCGAGTATTGCTTGATCAGCGCATTCTTCGGCTCGACCAGGATCTGGATCAGCGCCTCTTCCGTCAGTTCCGCCAGGGTGGCGATGACGGGCAGGCGACCCACCAGTTCCGGGATCAGGCCGAATTTCACCAGGTCTTCCGGTTCCGCTTCCAGCAGCAGATCGCTGGCCGAGCGTTGCGACTTGCTCTTCACGCTGGCCGAGAAGCCGATGCCGCTCTTGTCGGAACGGTTCGAGATGACCTTCGACAGGCCGTCGAACGCGCCGCCGCAGATGAACATGATGTTGGTCGTGTCGATCTGTACGAAGTCCTGGTTAGGATGCTTGCGCCCGCCTTGTGGCGGCACCGAGGCCATGGTGCCTTCGATCAGCTTCAGCAGCGCTTGCTGCACGCCCTCGCCCGACACGTCGCGCGTGATGGACGGGTTATCGGACTTGCGCGAAATCTTGTCGATCTCATCGATATAGACGATGCCGCGCTGGGCTTTCTCGACATCATAGTTGCAGCTTTGCAGCAGCTTCTGGATGATGTTTTCCACGTCTTCGCCCACATAACCGGCTTCGGTCAGGGTAGTCGCATCGGCGATCACGAACGGCACGTTGAGCATGCGCGCCAGGGTCTGGGCCAGCAGGGTCTTGCCCGAACCGGTAGGACCGACCAGCAAGATGTTGCTCTTGGCCAGTTCGATGTCGTCTTTCTTGCCCAGGTGCTTGAGGCGCTTGTAATGGTTGTACACCGCCACCGACAGGATGCGCTTGGCAGTCTGCTGGCCGATCACGTACTGATCGAGCATGGCGGCAATTTCTTGCGGAGTCGGCAGGTCCGACTTGGCGCCGGTCACCGTCTCGATGCTCGACGTTTCATCACGGATGATGTCGTTGCACAAGTCGATGCATTCGTCACAAATAAAGACGGATGGACCGGCGATGAGTTTCTTCACCTCGTGCTGGCTTTTGCCGCAGAACGAGCAATACAGTAATTTTTCGCCGCTAGAGGATTTTTTGTCTGACATAAGGCATTTTGGTTGGAACTGCATTAACAATATTGCAAAATCGCTGGCCGGGAAGGCGGTGCCAACCCCGTGAGGCTGGCACCCATGGCGCAAGTCGGATAAGCATGCACAAGCACCATGCTACCCGAAATAAAAGCGAAACGCCCGAACGTTTGAGCGCCCGGGCGTTTACTTAAATACTTAGCAATACCGGTAGGGGCACATCAAGCGCGGCTGGTCAACACTTTGTCGATCAAACCGTACTCGACAGCCTCGTCGGCGGACATGAAACGATCGCGGTCGGTGTCCTTGGCGATCTGTTCGATCGACTGGCCCGTGCGTTCGGCCATGATGCCGTTCAGACGTGTACGCAGGTAGAGAATTTCTTTCGCCTGGATCTCGATATCGGACGCCATGCCTTGCGAACCACCGGACGGCTGGTGAATCATGATGCGCGAGTTCGGCAGCGAAAAACGCTTGCCCTTGGCGCCTGCGGCCAGCAAAAACGCGCCCATCGAGGCGGCCATGCCGGTGCACAGGGTCGAGACGTCCGGCTTGATGAACTGCATCGTGTCGTAGATGGCCATGCCGGCCGAAACCGAACCACCTGGCGAGTTGATGTAGAGCGAGATTTCCTTTTCCGGATTTTCGCTTTCCAGGAACAGCAGCTGGGCCACGACCAGGTTGGCCATCTGGTCATTGACCGGACCGACCATGAAAATCAAGCGTTCCTTCAGCAGGCGCGAGTAAATATCATACGAGCGCTCGCCGCGGCCGCTTTGTTCCACCACCATCGGCACCAGGCCGAGCATCTGTGTGTCCAGCGCTGGATTACGGTTCATACCTGTCATTTCATTTCCTTGTGAAGCAGTTAGAGGGCGCCGCCCCGGCCTTGCGGCAGATGGCGGCATCCGGATGCCAACTGGTTTACGCTTGTGCGTTGCTTCCCATCAGTTCATCGAAAGCAACTGCTTTCGAGGTCACTTTCGACAGGCCCAACACGTAAGTGACGACGTTTTCTTCCAATACAAGGGCTTCGATCTCACCCAGGCGACGACGGTCGCTGTAGTAGTACTTCAGCACTTCGCGCGGGTCTTCGTAGCTTTGGGCGAAATCTTCGATTTGCGCCTTGACTTGCTCAGGCGTTGCCTGCAGGTTGTTGTCGCCAACCAGTTGCGACAGGATCAGGCCCAGGCGTACGCGACGCTCGGCTTTTTCCGCGAACAGTTCTGGTGGGAAAGGCACATCCTTGACGTTCATGCCGCGCTGCGCCATGTCCTGGCGGGTCATTTCAGCCAGGCGGTCCGAATCCTGGGTGATCAGCGTTTTTGGCACGTCCAGCTCGGCAACCTTGACCAGCGCGTCCATGACGGCTTCCTTGTTGCGTGCTTTCACGCGGCCAGCGACTTCGCGTTGCAGGTTGACTTTGATGTCTTCGCGCATTTTAGCCAGGTCGCCATCGGCAACGCCCAGCGACTTGGCGAATTCGCCGTCGACTTCCGGCAGGTGCGCCCATTCCAGCTTTTGCAGGGTGATCGTGAACGAGGCGGTCTTGCCGGCCACGTCCTTGCCATGGTAGTCCTCAGGGAACGACAATGGGAAAGTCTTCGACTCGCCCACTTTCAGGCCCAGGGTCGCTGCTTCGAATTCCGGCAGCATGCGGCCTTCGCCCAGCACGAAAGCGTAGCCATCAGCTTTGCCGCCAGGGAATTCCACGTCGTCGATCGAACCGACGAAGTCCACCGTCACGCGGTCGCCTTCAGCAGCGACTGGCTCGCCGCCGTCGCCGTGTTCGCCGGCTTCGCCCTTGGTGTGGAAGTGCACGCGCTGCTTGCGCAGGATGTCGATGGTCTTGTCGATTTCGGCTTCCGACACTTCGGCTTGCACGGTTTCGATTTCAACGGCGGCCAGGTCACCGATGGTGACTTCCGGATACACTTCAAACGTTGCGTCGAATGCCAGCTGGCCTTCGGCGGCTTCTTCTTTCGGCACGATGTTCGGGAAACCGGCCACGCGCAGATTGTTTTCGTTGGCGGCGTCGTTGAACGCGCGGCCGACTTTGTCATTCAGCACTTCGGATTCAATTTGATAGCCGTATTGTGCCGCGACCATTTTCAACGGCACTTTACCCGGACGGAAGCCCGGTGCCTTGGCCGTACGGGCTTGCACTTTCAGGCGCTTCTCGACTTCCGTGCGGACGTCCGTCAGCGGGAAGGAGATGGTGATACGACGTTCGAGTTTGCCCAAGGTTTCGACTGCAGTTGCCATGTAAAAAATCGTCCAAAAAATAAACACTGTTGGTGCGAGAAAAGAAGACCCGACCCCTTGCGCCATCACTGGCGGCAAGACATGGGTCCAGCTTCACTCGCTCGCATATTCATCTGCCCAGCATGACGACAGGGTAATGGACCCGGTCTGCCCGGCGATAATCACCAGGCACCAGACAATCCGCTGTCTTCAAACTGCAGCAGGGCTCCGACTGTCCGGCACTGCTTCATGTATAAATCGCAGGGCCGGGCTTCATTCGGTAAAGCGTGGCATTATAACAAAGGACCTGGAAAAGTGGCCCGGGTTTGCGGCCCGGACACAGAGAATACCGGCGGCGGCAAATGACTCACCACAACCTGCTTGCCCCCTGTCTGTGCCGCTATCTCCGGCATTCCTTGTTATCGCCTGAAACGAGGCTTTCCAGCCCGCTTCGTCTATTAGTATATGTCATCTGCCGCCACGCCCCAAACAAAGAAATACCGAAAGGGCCAAGTTTTCATGCAAAAACCGCCTGTTTTACGCTGAAATGCAGAAAAACGGCCGAAATGGCGCTTCGAAAGCTGACTGAAACGATCAAATGGAGAGAATGGCATGTTCGCCGGAGAAAAACCTGATTGCACGTCCAGGCTGGAACCGCCTGGGGTGGTGCGGATGGGGAGACTCGAACTCCCAAGCCGAAGCACTGGCTTCTAAGACCAGCGTGTCTACCAATTCCACCACATCCGCTTACCGCTTACTTCTGCTGCCTGGTCCAGACACTCCTGATTTTAACAACTCGGGAGCGATCTGGCTACCTCGCTCTGGCATGGCTGATGTTACTTGCCATAAAAGCTGGCTGCCAGAGCAAAGGCGGCATTCTACTGGATTTCCCTGAGGAATGCCGCCTTTTTTACTGCGGGCCGCCCTGATGGACTACTTGTCCAGCGCCACCGGCTTCTTGACGCGGAACCAGGCCGCATACAGGGCCGGCAGGAACAGCAAGGTCAAGGCCGTGGCCAGGATCAGCCCACCCATGATGGCGACCGCCATCGGCCCCCAGAACACCGAGCGCGACAGCGGGATCATGGCCAGCGCGGCGGCGGCGGCCGTCAGCACGATGGGACGGCAGCGGCGCACGGCCGAGTCGATGATGGCGTCCCACGGCGCGGAACCGTCCTTGATATCCTGCTCGATCTGGTCGACCAGGATCACCGAGTTGCGGATGATCATGCCGAACAGGGCGATCACGCCCAGGTTGGCGACAAAGCCCAGCGGACGGTGCAAGGCCAGCAAGGCAAACGCGGCGCCCGCCACACCGAGCGGCCCTGTCAGGAAGACCAGCAGCGCGCGCGAGAAACTGTGCAGCTGCAGCATCAGCAAGGTGAATATCAGGAAAATTGCCAGCGGCAGATTGGCCGCGATCGACGCCTCGGCCTTGCCGCTGTTGGCCGCCACGCCCTTGAGCGTGATGCGGTAACCGGGCGGCAATTTTGCCCGCAAGGCATCCAGTTGCGGCGCCAGCTGGGTCGAGACGGTGGCGCCCTGGATATTGTCGCCCACGTCGGACTGCACGGTAATCGCCCATTCGCGCTTGTCGCGCCAGACCACGCCCGGCTCCCACACAAAATGGACGCGGGCGATCTGCGAAATCGTCACCGATTTGCCATTCGCGGTTGGGATATTCGTGTCGTTCAGCACGGAAATCGTGTTGCGCTCTTCCAGTGGCTGGCGTACCTGGATGTCGATCAGCTTGTTGTCTTCGCGGAACTGGCCGATCACCGTACCCGACAGGATGGTATTGGCGGCCTGCATCACGGTCTTCGACGTGATCCCCAGCGCACGCATCTTGTCCTGGTCAAGGTCCAGGCGCATCACCTTGACCGACTCATTCCAGTTGTCGTTGACACCCACCGTATTCGGATTGGCGCGCAGGATATCCTTGACCTGGTCGGCGATATGGCGCACCGTGGCCACTTCCGTGCCGGTGACGCGGAACTGCACCGGATACGGCACCGGCGGGCCATTCGGCAACAGTTTTACACGGCCCCGCACTTCCGGGAAATCCTGCTTGAAGACATCGACGATCTTCTTGCGCAGCAATTCACGGTCGGCCAGGCTCTTCGGCAGGACCACGATCTGCGAGACATTGGTCTGCGGGAAAATCTGGTCCAGCGGCAGGTAGAAACGGGGGCTGCCCGTGCCGACATAGCTGGTCACGCTGTCCACGCCGTCGAGTTTGCTCACGAACGCTTCGAATTTCTTCACCTGCTTTTCATTGGCCGCGAACGTCGTACCTTCGGGCGACCACATCTCCACCATCAGTTCCGGCCGGCTGGAATCGGGGAAAAATTGCTTCTCGATAAAATTGAATCCATAGATACCCAGCGCGAAGATGGCGAGGGTGGCGGCAATCGTCGTCTTGCGCCATTCCACGCACCAGGTGACGGCGCGGCGGAAACGGCGGAAGTTCGGCGTATCGAACAGCTCATGGTCATTATTGGCGTGCGGCTTGACCTTCAGCAGCAAATAGCCGATATAGGGCGTAAACACCACCGCCACCACCCACGAGATGATCAGCGCCAGCGCATTGACGGAGAACAGCGAAAAGGTGTATTCGCCGGCGGTCGATTTGGCCAGGCCGATCGGCAAAAAGCCCGCCACCGTGATCAGGGTGCCGGTCAGCATCGGCATGGCGGTCGAGGTATAGGCGAAGGTGGCGGCGTCGAAGCGCGACATGCCCTCCTCCATCTTGCGCACCATCATCTCCACCGCAATGATGGCATCGTCCACCAGCAGGCCCAGCGCGATGATCAGGGCGCCCAGCGAAATCTTGTGCAGGTCGATGTCGAGCATGCGCATGAACAAAAAGGTGACGGCCAGCACCAGCGGGATGGTCAGCGCCACCACCAGGCCCGGGCGCACGTCGATGCGCAGCGGTTTTGTATGCAAGCCCAGCGCGACAAAGCTGACGGCCAGCACGATCAGGATGGCTTCGATCAGGGTATGGACGAATTCGCCGACCGAGGCCGACACGGACGCCGGCTGGTTCGACACGCGTTGCAGCTGGATGCCGACCGGCAGCGCTTTTTCCATGCGCGTGACGGTCGCCTGCAAGGCCTTGCCCATCTCGATGATATTGCCGCCCTTTTCCATCGAGACGCCGAGGCCGATCACTTCCTTGCCATTGAAACGCATCTTGTCCTTGGGCGGATCGATGAATTCGCGTTTCACGGTGGCAAAGTCGCCCAGGCGGAAAGTGGTGCCATTGGCGCGCAGCTCCAGGTTTTCCAGGTCTTTCACTTTCACCATGGCGCCCGTGACCCGCACCTGCAGATTGTCGGTCGGCGTGACCAGCACGCCGGTGGCGTTGATGCTGTTCTGTTCCGACAGCTGATTGACGATGGCCTCGAACGGGATGCCCAGCTGGGCGAATTTCTTGTGTGAAAAGACGATATTGACCTTTTCATCCTGCACGCCAAACAGTTCCACCTTGGCCACTTGCGACACGCCCAGCAATTGCTGGCGCACGTCATCGGCGTAATCTTTCATTTCGGCATAGGTAAAACCATCGCCGGACAGGGCGAAGATGGAGCCATAGGTGTCGCCGAACTCATCGTTGAAGAACGGCCCCACCACGCCGGCCGGCAAGGTATTCTTGATATCGCCGATTTTTTTCCGCACCTGGTACCAGGCGGCCGAGGTTTCCTTCGGCGGCGTCGATTCGCGCAATTCCAGCAAAATCAAGGTCTCGCCCGGCTTGGAATAGCTGGTGATCTCGTCGATATACGGGGTTTCCTGCAGCTTGCGTTCCAGCTTGTCGGTCACCTGCTCGGCCATCTGCAGGGCGGTGGCGCCGGGCCAGTACGCCTGCAGCACCATGGCGCGAAAGGTAAACGGCGGATCTTCGTCCTGCCCCAGGTTGGCATAGCTGAGCATGCCGCCGATCAGCAGCACCGCCATCAGGTAGCGCGTCAGTGGTATATGCTCGAGCGCCCAGCGTGACAGATTGAAGCCGCCCTTCATTTGGCGGCCCCTGCGGTACCCAAAGGCGCGGCCTTGGCGGGCGCCACCAGCTCGGCGCCGAGGATCGTCACCTTCTGGCCCGGTTTCAGCAGATTGACGCCGGCCGTGACCACCGTCTGGCCTTCTTTCACGCCAGAGCTCAGCAACAGATCATTGCCGGCCACGCCGCCGACGGTGACATTCACCAGTTTCACGGCGCCATTCTCCACCACCCACACCGAGCTTTGCGATTTCTCATTGAACAGCGCCGTCAGCGGCACCCTGATTTGCGGCGTTGCCGTGGTGGATGCGAATTGCACCACCGCTGTCATGCCCAGCCGCGCCTCGGGCGCGTTGGGGATGGTCACCTTGGCCAGATAGGTACGGGTGGCGGGGTCGGCCACCGGAGACACTTCACGGATCTTGCCCGGCAGCGCCTGTTTCGGGTCGGCCCACAGGCGCACCACCACGTTTTTCACGCCGCGCATGGTCTCGACCTTGTCCTCCGGAATGCCAATCACCACTTCCCTGTCGCCATTGCGTGCCAGCACGGCCACCGGCGTGCCCGGCGACACCACCTGCCCGACTTCCCCGTCAAGGCGGGTAATCACGCCGTCGCCGTCGGCCAACAGGCTGGCGTAGCCGGACTGGTTGCTTTGACCACGGTAGACAGCCTGCGCCGCTTCGACCTGCGCCTGCGCCGCCTTGTAGGTGGCATCCTTGCCATCGAGCACGGCCTGGCTGACGAAATTCTTTTCGCGCAAATCCTGGTAGCGTTTCAGTTCGGCGCGCGCCAGGTCGCGGCTGGTTTCCGCGCTGTTCAGGCTGGCCTTGGCCTGTGCCTGCGACAATTGCAAGTCTTGCGGATCGAGCTGCATCAGCACCTGGCCCCGCTTGACGACGGCGCCCACGTCGACCTTGCGCTCGACGATCTTGCCGCCCACGCGGAAGCCCAGCTGCGAGGTCACGCGCGCCACCACTTCGCCGGAGAACTCGGCATTCACATCGACATTGCTGCTGGCCAACACGATGGCGCGCACCGGGCGCACGTCGTCGACATTGGGCGCGGGCTTGGAACAAGCGGCGAGCGTGGCGGCCAGGGCGGCCGCCGCCAGCAGGCGCAGGGCGGGAAGAGCTGGGGCGCCGGTCTCGCGGCGCAGGGTTTTCAGGGCAAACAAGGTATTTTCCTTTACTATGCGGGCTGTTAGATTTTTATATGAGGAAACTTTTTGCCTGCCGACTGGGTAGCGCCAAACTTTTTCTCACGCAATATCCTTAAATTTGTGACAATGGCAGACAGTCTGGCGAGGAAGTGTCTTTCCTTACTGACTTTCTGGTTAGTAATTATAATCGTGGCGGTATTTTTTTAGTGACTTTTGCGTCATTAATCATTGTTTTATTGCGTCGATAACTATTTACTGTGTCACCTTTGCATCGGCCGTTGCTGGCCGTGCATGATGAGAGAAGTGTGTTCATGCCTGTAGACCATTACGAAAATTTTCCTGTAGCATCTGTTTTATTGCCACGCCGCCTGGTACCCGCCGTCGAGGCCATCTATGCCTTTGCCCGCAGCGCGGACGACCTGGCCGATGAAGGCGACGCCCTGCCCGCCGAACGCCTGGCCGCCCTGCAGGAATACGAGGCGGCGCTGGGACGCATCGAGCGCCATGAGCCGGAAACCAACCCCATGTTCGTGCGCCTGGCCGCCACCATCGCCAAATTCGAGCTGCCGATGCAGCCGTTTTACGACTTGTTGTCCGCCTTCAAGCAGGATGTGGTGACCACGCGCTACGCCAGCCATGCCGACGTGCTCGACTATTGCGCCCGCTCGGCCAATCCGGTCGGCCTGTTGATGCTGAGCCTGTACAAGGCGGCCGATGAAGAGAATGTACGCGATTCCAACGCAATATGTTCTGCTTTGCAACTAATTAATTTTTTACAAGATGTGGCGATCGACCGGCAGAAGGAGCGCATCTACCTGCCGATGGAAGACCTGAACCGCTTTGCCGTCTCGCCGGCCGCCTTCGAACGGCCCGAAGCGCATGGCAAATGGAGCGCGCTGATGCGTTTCGAAGTGGCGCGCACGCGCGCGCTGATGCTGTCCGGCGCGCCGCTGGCCCTGCGCCTGCGCGGACGCATCGGCTGGGAGCTGCGCCTGGTGGTGCAAGGCGGCTTGCGCATCCTGGAAATGATCGAGGCCGTCAATTACGACGTATTCCGGCGCCGCCCGAAACTGTCGAGGCGCGACTGGCTGGTGATTTTCTGGCGCGCCCTGCGCATGTCGCGCAAAAGCGTGGCGGCCGCCGCTCAAGAAAACCCGCTATTTCCACCGTCGCCTACCCGCTAAGACGATAGAATAGCGGCTTCGATCTGTAACCCTTGCACTTTTGACTATGTCTCCCGACGAATATTGCCAACAAAAGGCCGCCCAGAGCGGCTCCAGCTTCTACTACAGTTTCCTGTTCCTGCCGGTCGAGCGCCGCAAGGCGATCACGGCCCTGTATGCGTTCTGCCGCGAGGTCGACGATACGGTGGACGACTGCACGGACGAAAACGTGGCACGTACCAAGCTGGTCTGGTGGCGCAAGGAAGTCAAGTCCATGTACGAGGGCAACCCCACCCATCCCGTGATGCGCGCGCTGGAACCGCACCTGGCCGTCTACAAGCTGGAAGAAAAGCACTTGCAGGCAATTATCGACGGCATGGAAATGGATTTGAACCAGACCCGCTACCTCGATTACCAGGCCATGAGCCGCTATTGCTGGCATGTCGCCAGCGTGGTGGGCATCTTGTCGGCCAGTATTTTTGGCGCGACCCGCCCGGAAACCCTGCTGTACGCCGAGAAACTGGGCCATGCCTTCCAGCTGACCAATATCATCCGCGACGTGGGCGAAGATGCGCGCAAGGGGCGCATCTACCTGCCGATCAGCGAATTGCAGCAATTTAATGTCACGGCGGCCGACCTGCTGAACGCGCGCCACACCGAAAACTTTGAAAACCTGATGCGCTTCCAGGTGGCACGCGCGCAAAAGACCTATGACGAGGCCTTCGCGCTGCTGCCGGCGGAAGACCGCCGCGCCCAGCGCCCGGGGCTCATCATGGCCGCCATCTACCGCACCCTGCTCAATGAAGTCGAGCGCGACGGCTACCATGTGCTCAAGCAGCGTATCTCGCTGACGCCTATCCGCAAACTGTGGCTGGCCTGGAAGACCTGGATACGTGGCTAAGGCAGTCTTGCAAGCACTGTCGGTCGCCGTCATCGGCGGCGGCTGGGCCGGTTGCGCCGCCGCCATGGAACTGGCGCGCGCCGGCCATGCCGTCACCGTCTACGAAGCGGCGCGCACCCTCGGTGGCCGCGCGCGCAAGGTTGAACGCGAGGCGCAGGACAAACTCACTGTATTGGACAATGGCCAGCATATCCTGTTGGGCGCCTATACCGAAACCTTGCGCCTGCTCAAACTGTCGGGGCAAGATCCGAGCGATGTCATTCTCGACCTGCCCTTGCAGATGCGCTATCCCGACGGCAGCGGCGGCATGGATTTTATTGCACCGCGCTGGCCGGCGCCGCTGCACCTGGCGTGGGCCCTGCTGCGCGCCACAGGATTGGGGCGCGCCGACAAGGTAGCGCTGATGCGTTTTTCCAGCGCCATGCGCTGGATGGGCTGGCAACTGTACAACGATTGCACGGTCAGCGAACTGCTCGAACGCTTCGACCAGACCGACCGCCTGATCCAGCTGATGTGGCGCCCACTGTGCCTGGCGGCGCTGAACACGCCGCCCGAACGGGCCTCGGCCAAGGTCTTCGTCAACGTGCTGCACGACAGCCTGGGCGCGCGCCGGCGCCGCGCCTCGGACATGCTGATTCCGAAAACTAATTTAAGCGCATTGTTTCCCGAAGCCGCCGCCCGCTACGTGGAAAGCCATGGCGGGCAGCTCAAGCTGGGGGCCAAGGTGGTCTCCCTGCAAGCGTTGCCGGACGGACGCTGGCAGCTCAACCGTGCAGCCACCCATGACCGCGTGGTGCTGGCCACCTCCAGCAGCCAGGCCGCCAGCCTGCTGGCCAGCGTGGGCGATCCAGCCGTCGAGGGCGTGGTCGCGCAATTGCAGGCTTTTGCCTTCGAGGCGATCAGCACCTGCTACCTGCAGTACGACACCGCCGTGCGCCTGGACCTGCCCTTTTACGCCCTGGTCGATGCGCCCGAACAGGCGCACTGGGGTCAGTTCGTGTTCGACCGCGGGCAGCTCGATGCGCGGCAAGCGGGCTTGCTGGCGGTGGTGATCAGCGCCTCGGGCCGGGCCGCCGCGCAAGGCCACGAGGCCCTGGCGCAGGCGGTGGCGGCGCAACTGGCGCAGGTATTGCGCATGCCGCAGCTGGCCCAGCCCGCCTGGACGCAGGTGATTACCGAAAAACGCGCCACCTTTGCCTGCACGCCGGACTTGCCGCGCCCGGCCAACGCCACCGGCTTGCCGGGCCTGGTGCTGGCCGGCGACTACACGACCGGCGACTATCCGGCCACCATCGAGGCGGCCGTGCGCAGCGGCGTGCAGGCGGCCGCTCTCGTGTGCCAGATCAACACGCCTGCCACGAAAGCATGACCGCGTATCGCCCTGTGGCGTCGCTGACCCCTTGATTTGTGCAGCCTGTCGCACCGCACTGGTGCGTGCCAGGCGGTTTGGATACAGTCACATCATCGGCTACCAGGCCACCAACGCAATCAACCCAGGAAATACCATGAAAACCACGTCTTTCAAAACCGCTTGCAAAACCGTGCTGCTGCTGGGCTTCGTGGCGCTGGCGATGGCGATCGTGGCCGGCACCCATCAAGGCCAGGCGGCCCGGCACGCACCGTTGATGCTGAGCCAGGCAAGCATGCTGCTGCCGGCCTTGGGCTAGACCGGACGCCGGTGGAAACGGAAAGCACAGGAAACATCATGCATCAACAAGACTATCTCGACGCGCTGCGGCGCGCGCTGGCCGGCCTGCCGCCAGACCTGGTCGCCAAGACCATGAGCTATTATGAGCAGCGCTTCAACGAAGGCCTGGCCGCCGGGCGCAGCGCCCAGGAAATCGCACACGACCTGGGCGATCCGAAAAAAATCGCCCTCACCCTGCGCGCCAGCACCCAGCGCCGGGCCTTCGAACAGAAGAAAACACCGGTCAACCTGCTGCGCCTGCTGGTCTCGCTGGCAGGGCTGGCCATCTTCAATCTGTTCATGGTGATACCCGCCGCCGTCTATGCGGCGCTGCTGGCGACGCTGTATGCCGTCGGCCTGAGCTTTTACCTGGCCGGCATCGCCATCACGGCCAGCGGCCTGTCGGGCGCCAACGAACTGCTGCTCGACGGCCCGCTGCGCTACATGCTGATCCACGACGACGATGGCGGCGAAGGCGACGACCAGCGGCAGACCCGCATCACCATCGGCGACACCGGCATCGAGATCGACCACCTGCCCGGCCCGGTTGGCACGGCCCCGGACAGTCCGCCGTCGCCGTCTTCACGCGTGATCGAACGGGCCGAGGCGCTGGCCGGCAGCGGCATCCATATCTACACCGACCTGGACCAGGATGCGCGCACCACGCAAACCCTGTTCGGCATGGCCATGGTGCTGGGAGGCATTGCGCTGTTCCTGCTCAGCCTGGTCGTCACCCGCTACACCCTGATCGGCATCAGGCGCTATATCGCGATGAATATTTCCCTGCTCAAAGGTCATTAAGGAGACACGCCATGAAACGCCTGTTCAAAGTCGGCCTGTCCATGTTCCTGCTGGCCCTGGTCCTGATCGCCCTGTCCTACACGGCGCTGCGTGCCAAGGGCATCAGCAACCCCAGCAGTTCAGCGGGCCGCGCCGTGCGCGCCGATACCCGCCCGATTTCCGCCGCCGTGACCCATGTGGACCTCAGCGGCCCGATCGACCTGACCCTGCGCCGCGGCGCCACGGCGTCCCTGAAAGTGAGCGGCGAGCAGCGCCTGCTGGCCAATGTCGACACCACTGTCGACGGTTCCACCCTCCATATCGGCCCGAAAGGCATGCTGTTCCACCACCGCCAGCCGCTGCAGGTCGAACTGGTCCTGCCCGCGCTGACGGGCATCGAAGTCCACGGCACCGGCAACAGCCGCATCACCGGTTTCAGCGGCGACAAGTTCACCCTGGAACTGGCCGGCTCGGGCGATATCAGCTTTACGGGCCGCTACAAGCAGGTCGAAGCCAGTGTCAACGGCAGCGGCAACCTCGACATCAACGGCGGCAACAGCGACAAGGTGACCCTGGAAATGATCGGTTCGGGCCGCATCAGCGCCAGCGGCAACAGCAAGGTGCTGAACGCCGAGCTGAGCGGTTCCGGCGATATCGACGCCGAACACCTGGCCTCGGACACCGCCACCGTCAGCCTGCAAGGCTCGGGCCAGAGCACCGTGTTTGTACGCGACACGGCCAAACTGACCCTGCGCGGCAGCGGCGACATCCACGTCCACGGCAACCCGCGCCAGCGCGACGCACAGCGCACGGGGTCGGGCGAGATTACCTGGCATTGAACGGTTGAACTCCTGTTCCTGCGCAAAAATATGCGTACTGAAGTGCTTGCAGCCGGCTTGAGCACGTGTCTTAGGTCATATACTGGCCCATCGCAGAAGGAGAACTGCCGTGGGGCTGGTTTGTCGTCAGCATACTGATACCGTTAATTGCTCCCATACTCGGCATGCTGGTCTTGCAGCGCCTGCCATTGCCTGTCAATAATAGTCAGAAACACCTGTTAATCCCGATAAAGGATGGCCAACTTTGCTGGGCTTCTGTCGCCTTCTGCGCGCTGGCGATGTATGAAATCGCTGTGCCAAGTGCGCAAGGTCCACTGGCATCGGGAAACACCGTTCATTGGTTGAATGGCGGCTTTGTTCTTTTATTGGCGACCTCGGCGGTGATTGCAGCAGGTGGCGCGGTATTTCCCACAAAAATCAAAGCAGTCAGACGGAACAGCTGGCACAAACATTACCAGGCCCTTGCTACCTCGCTGGCCCTGACGTTTCTGTCGGCCCTCGCTTACAGCGTGGTACACTATGGCGTACTAAAGCAATGACCAACAGAAGGAGAAAATCATGACAGCTTGGGTGAAAAGTCATTTTATTGATCCGAAACATGCAATGACCGCGATTTGCGTGGCAAGTCTTTCCATCGGAGCAATCGGTTTTTCCATGGTCGTTCTGGCCGCCATTTTTGCTCGGTAATATTTAACGTTCGCGCGACGGTCATGGCGCTCGGTTTGATGCGCCATTCCCGTCCCGCTTTGCTTTTCACAAACCAGTTCAAGAACGGCCGGCATGTAACTGACGGATGCGTCGCACCAGACCGCCTGCCGCATAGGCCAGCATCAGCAAGCCAGCGCCCGCCACGCAGGCTGCGCGTGGCTCGGCCAGCACCGCCTGGCGCGACGACGGCATGGCCGCCACCAGGATCAGCGGCAGGCCACACACCATGACGGTCGCCAGATTGCGCCCATACTTGCGCACTTTCGAGGCCGTATCCGTGAAAATTTCCGGCGTCTTGCCATTGATGACCGGCTTGCGCCAGCAACGCCAGCCAGCCACGTCCACTACCCGTTCCCAGCCGCCATCCACAAACAGCTGCGTGTAGGCCGGATCGGCCTTGAAGGCGTGATAATCCCATCGGTAGGCCATCTGGGCCGGCTCGCCCCGCTCGAACGTCATCAACAGGCCCAAGGGGTCGGTGGAACGCAAGTGCAAGCCCTGGCGCGCCTGCGCCTGCAGCCACTGCTCGTGCATGCCGTCCTGCCACGTCCACCACCATTTGAATTTTTTTACCGCTTGCCCTTGCGTCGCTGTGCTCATGCCATCTCCCCCAAAAGTGCCAATGTGTTGTTTGCCGCGGCAGCCATGATGGCCAGGCGCCGGGCCTGCTCGGCCAGCACGCGCCGCCCAAGCGCCGTCATGCCATACACCTTGCGCCGCTCCTCTTCCCTCAATTTGAGAATCAGACCCTGCTTTTCCAGAGTGGCGAATGCGCCATACAGCGTGCCGGGTCCGATGCTGACACTGCCACCGCTGAGTGCATCGACCTTTTGCATGATGG
This sequence comes from Janthinobacterium sp. J1-1, assembly GCF_030944405.1. Classification (NCBI taxonomy): domain Bacteria; kingdom Pseudomonadati; phylum Pseudomonadota; class Betaproteobacteria; order Burkholderiales; family Oxalobacteraceae; genus Janthinobacterium; species Janthinobacterium sp. J1-1. Next base: position 4,320,568 of record NZ_CP132339.1, on the reverse strand, counting down.
CGTAGCCGTGCAAAGGTTCGTGCAGACAGGCGAGCACGTAGAACGTCGCCTCGGACAAGGGCAGGTAGCGCGAAAAATCGATATCATCCATAACACCCCTATATCGCTGTTCGCTATATCGATAGTCGATATAGCGAGACCCGATAGTAGCGCAAACGAGATTTTATTGTCAACTACATTATGAAGAGAGAGATTTTTCCAGCCACGCCACCGCCTGCTCCCCGGCCGCCTTGCCGCCGGCCAGGCAGGCCGTCAGCAGATAGCCGCCGGTCGGCGCTTCCCAGTCCAGCATTTCCCCCGCCACGAACACGCCCGGCATGGCGCGCAGCATGCTGCCGTCGATGCCCTCGAAAGACACGCCGCCGGCACTGCTGATGGCTTCGTCGATCGGACGCGGACGCGTCAGGATGACCGGCAGCAGCTTGATGGCGCGCGCCAGTTTTTCCGGGTCGGCAAAGTCGGCAGCGCTGACGCATTCGCGCAGCAGGCCGGACTTCACGCCCTTGATGCCGAGCCGGCTTTGCAGGTGACTGGACATCGAACGCGCGCCGCGCGGACGCGTCACTTCATCGAACACGCGCTCGGCGCTGAAATCGGGTACCAGGTCGAGCCAGATGGTGGTGCTGCCGTCACGCGCAATCTGCTCGCGCAGCGCCGCCGACAGCGCATAGATCAGGCTGCCCTCGACGCCGCCAGCCGTGATCACGAACTGGCCTTGCCGCTTGATCGTCAAGCCATCGCTATCCGTCGCGGTGATGGCCACCGTCGCCAGCGGCTCGCCCGCGTGCCGGCTGCTGAAATGCGCGCTCCAGTCCACGTCGAAGCCGCAATTGGCCGGGACCAACGGTTCCACAGTGACGCCCTGGGCTTGCAACAGCGGCACCCAGGCACCGTCGGAACCGAGCCTGGCCCAGCTGCCGCCACCGAGCGCCAGGATCACGGCGTCAAATGCCAGCAGGCGTGGGCCGTCGGGCGTGTCGAAGGCCAGCTGGCCGTCCTGCCAGCCCGTCCAGCGGTGGCGCATATGGAATTGCACGCCGCTTTCCCTCAGCCGGTGCAGCCAGGCACGCAGCAAGGGCGCGGCCTTCATGTCGGTCGGGAAGACGCGGTTCGAGGAACCGACGAAAGTATCCACGCCCAGGCCATGCACCCAGTCGCGCACCTGCTGCGGGCCGAACTGGTCGAGCGCGGGGCGCAGCCGGTGCGACTGCCGGCCATAGCGCGTGACAAAGCTCTGGTAGCCTTCCGCATGCGTGATATTCATGCCGCCGCGCCCGGCCAGCAGGAATTTGCGGCCGACGGAGGGCATGGCGTCGAACAGGTCGACCTGCGCGCCACTGCTGGCGGCGGCCTGCGCGGCCATCAGCCCGGCGGGACCGCCACCGATCACGGCGACACGAAAAGAAGGTAGGGAAACGGAAGACATGGGTATGGAAGGCGGCGATGAAAACCCCGGCATTTTAGTCGAGATTGAGCGGCCAAATGACGACAAAGCCGCAAATTAGTGCATACTGCTGCGACAAACTAGTTTTATGAAGATAAAACACAGGAGAGTGACATGGGCGCAGGTTTCTGGATTTCCCGCTATTTTCTGGCCAGCGGCATTTTATTCATCATCTTGACCGTGGTCGAATACAGCAAGGGCACCACCAGCCAGGCCGACATCTTGAGCGCGCTGGCCTGGTCGCTGGTCGCTTCCGCCATCTTTATCGGCTCGAAATACTGGCGCTACCGCAAGGCGGTGCAATGCGCCAGCTGCAGCGATACCGTCAAGCCACGCTAAGCCGATGCCGTCACCCGCCCGTCACGGGCGGGAAAAACGCCACTTCATCGCCATCGGCCACCGGCGTATCGGCCTTGCACATCAGCTGGTTGTGCGCCATGCGCAGCAGCTTGCCTTCGGCCAGCGCCTCGGCCCAGTTGCCGCCGCGCGCCACCAGCACGGCGCGCAGTTCACCCACGGTGGTGGTCGCTTGCGGGAGCTCCAGCACTTCCTGGCCAGTGCCCACCAGTTCACGCACGCTGGCAAAAAAACGCAGATTGATTTTCATCGACTTCCTTAATACAGCAATTCATTAAACGGGATAAACCGCAGCAGGTCGCCGCGCGCGATCGACAGCCCCGGTGGACAGTCGATCAGGCCGTCGCCCCACACGGTGGACGTCAGCACGCCCGAACTCTGGTTGGCAAACAGTTCCAGCTCGCCATCGTCGTTGATTTTCGCGCGCAGGAACTCGTTGCGCCGGTCGGCTTTGACGCGTTCAAACGCGGCCGCCAGCCGGTAGCTGCGCGGCGCCACGCTGCCGGTGACGCCCTGCAGGCGCAGGATAAACGGCCGCACGAACAGCAGAAAGGTGACAAAACTCGACACCGGATTGCCGGGCAGGCCGACGAAAAAGGCCTGCTCGACTTCGCCGAACGCCAGCGGCTTGCCCGGCTTGACGGCGATCTGCCACATGTTCAGCCGCCCTTCCGCTTCCACCGCCGGCTTGATATGGTCTTCCTCGCCGACCGACACGCCACCCGAGGTGATGATCAGATCGCTGCCCTGCGCCGCCTGGCGCAGCACGGCGCGCGTGGCCGCCAGCGTATCGGGCACGATGCCCAGGTCGTGGATCTCGCAGCCCAGGTTTTCCAGCAGCCCGCGCAAGGTAAAACGGTTCGAGTTATAAACGGCACCTGGCGGCAAGGGCTGGCCCGGCATGGCCAGCTCGTCGCCGGTGGAAAACAGCGCCACGCGCAACTTGCGCAGCACCGGCAACCGCGCCAGGCCGACCGACGCGGCCAGGCCCATTTCCTGGCTGCGCAAGCGCCGGCCCGCTTCCAGGATCACGCTGCCGGCGCGGATATCCTCGCCCTGGCGGCGCACCCATTCGCCCGCCTGCGGCAGATGGTTGATGGTGACCACGCCGTCGTTCAGCACGCACTGCTCCTGCATCACCACGCAGTCGGCGCCATCGGGGATCAGCGCGCCGGTAAAGATGCGCGCTGCAGTACCTGCCTGCAAGGGCTGGCCCACGTGGCCGGCCGCGATGCGCTGCGACACCGGCAAGCTGGCCGCGCCACTGGCGCAGTCAAGCGCCCGCACGGCATAGCCGTCCATCTGCGTATTGTCGCGCTCGGGCACGTTCAGGGTCGACGTCTGCGCCACGGCCAGCACGCGGCCGTTGGCATGCATGGTGTCGACCTGCTCGATTTCGGTGATTGGTCTGCAGGCGGCGGCCATAAAGGCTTGCGCCTCGGCCACCGACAGCATCGGTTTGCGTTCGGTCACGTCCGCCATCACAGACCCGTATGCCTGGCGATATACGCCTGCATTTTCGCCACGTCGGTGTCCATCACGACGAATTTTTGCGGCAGGTCTTCGATGTTCTCGAAGCCTTTTGGTCGTTCCGCATCCACTCCCAGGGCGTCGAGGATGGTTTCGTTGAACTTGGCCGCCAATGCCGTTTCCAGCACGATCATCGGCACGTTCGGCTCCAGGTGCTCGCGCGCCACCTTGATGCCGTCGGCCGTGTGGGTGTCGATGGTGATGCCGTAGTCGTCGGCCACGTCGCGGATGGTGTCCAGGCGGTCCTTGTGGGTCGACTTGCCCGACTTGAAGCCATACTTGGCCACCAGCTTGAATTCGTCGCCGTCGCTGCCCGGCTTGCCGGACAGGTCAAAACCGCCATGCGTATCGACCTTGGCGAACAGGGTTTTCACGCGCGCGCTGTCGCGGCCGACCAGGTCGTAGACGAAGCGCTCGAAGTTCGAGGCCTTCGAGATATCCATCGACGGGCTGCTGGTGTGATAGGTTTCGGACGACTTGCGCACGCGGTAGACGCCGGTGCGGAAGAATTCATCGAGCACGTCGTTTTCGTTGGTGGCAGCCACCAGCTTCGCGATCGGCAAGCCCATCATGCGCGCGATATGGCCGGCGCAGATATTGCCGAAGTTACCCGACGGCACCGTAAACGACACTTTCTGGTCGTTGCTGGTGGTCGCCGCCAGGTAGCCGCGGAAGTAGTACACCACCTGCGCCACCACGCGCGCCCAGTTGATCGAATTGACGGTGCCGATCTTCTGCCTGGCCTTGTATGGCAGGTCGTTCGAGACCGCCTTGACCATGTCCTGGCAGTCGTCGAACACGCCTTCGACGGCGATATTATGGATATTCGGGTCCTGCAGGCTGAACATCTGCGCCGTCTGGAACGCGCTCATCTTCTTGTGCGGCGACAGCATGAAGACACGGATGCCCTTCTTGCCGCGCATCGCATATTCGGCCGCGCTGCCGGTGTCGCCCGACGTCGCGCCAAAGATATTGAGTTCGGCGCCCGTCTTGGCCAGGGTGTATTCGAACAGATTGCCGAGCAACTGCATCGCCATGTCTTTAAAGGCGAGAGTCGGGCCGTTGGACAGCGCCTGCAGGATCAGGGTGGTCGAGCCGCCCTTGACGAGGTTTTCTTCGAGCACGCGCAGCGGCGTGATGTCGGCGGCGTTTTCGCCGGCGCGGGCATTGCGGTAAACCGCCTTGGTATAGGTTTTCGCGGTCAGCGCCTTCAAGTCGGCCGCCGGGATATCGGTGGCGAACTTTTTCAGGATTTCGAATGCCAGGTCGGCATACGACAATGTGCGCCAGGCATCGAGCTCGGCACCGCTGACTTGCGGGTAGTGTTCAGGGAGATACAGTCCGCCATCGGGGGCCAGGCCGCCCAGCAGGATGTCGGAAAATTGTTGCGGCTGTTGCGATTGCGATGGCGCTTGGTCAGCGCGGGTAGACACATAGTGCATGAGAGTAGAGTCCAGTTGGGCTGAGAGCGTTGAAAATGAATGGCAAACGAGCCGATATTATAGTGCGAGCGGCAGTCCATGGGGAATCGCGCGACGTCCGCCAAGTCAAGTGCTCAGCCATTCAAGCAAGAACTATTATCAAACGACACATCTTGTCGTATAGTAACTGTATGATGCGCTCTGTCTATTACCTCAGCCGAACTGATTGCGCACCAACATCATGCCCACCCTGATCCACCATATCGACGCCATCGCGCGTCAGCGCCAATGCGACGTGCTGTACCTGGAGTTCCATCCGCAAGACCATGAACGATATCGTTTGTATCACCATGAGGCCGACCCGCAACGCGACACCATCCTGGCGTGGCTCGCTGCCAATGGCATCGACTGGCTGCCGTGCGGACCGAATGCCAGCTCGCCGCTCGCCATGAGTTCCTGGCGCGGCCAAGTCTGTTTTGACATTGCCTATGACGAGGCACTGCCGGCGTACTGCCAGTTGCGCGACTATCTTGAATTACCCGATGGCAGCATGCGCCACGCCGGTGTGCGGTTCTGCGTGCAACCGCTGGACCACGCCATGAAAAATGCCGCCCATGACGAACCAGGCTACTGGGATCGCCGGGCCGAAGATTTCTGAAACCGCGCCATTGCCGATGATGCGGCGCACCCCACCAAAAACGACGATGGAATGTAGAACAGATGAATCGCGACGATTTTCTCAAGCAGGATGATATCAAGGGCTTTATCGACTGGCTGGCAGAGAGCTTGCCCACGCGGTCTTTTCAATTGAGGATGGCGCACAGCAGGTATGTGCCAGGCGGCCTGGCAGTGAAAGTCACCGGTCTCGAAGCGGTATTGCGCCACTATGTGTGGAGCACCAGATGGAAAGATGCGCGAGGAGTAACGGTAAAATCGGCCACGTGGGCTGAAACCCGTACATCGCTCAGCAAGCTGCGAGCTTGGCTCAAATCGGCTATGGCACAAAGGAATGAAGACCAGATGCTGGCCGCTTGCCTCGCGGTCTTGCGTTGGGGCGGAGTAAAGGGCGCTATTCCCTTTCTCAAGGACTTGCACGCGCAAGGCCGTCTGGTCGCCTATTTCACCCGACTGACCCCGTGGATGTCGCTCACCTCCGACACATCGCTCGATGCACTCAACGAAACCAGAATTGAGCATTTCGACGCAGGCATTACCAAGATCCATGCCCTGATTGACGACAGCGGATCACCCATTTACGACACGCGTGTCGGCGCCGCCATCGCCATGCTGTATGCCTTGTATCAGCGCCAAAAGGCGCTACCTGTACCGAAACATCAGCAACTCGCGTTTCCTTCCGGGCCAGCACGAGGCAAACAGTTGCGCAACCCAGTACATATCCATAGTGAACTTGCCAAGGCGCCGCAATTTTATACGTCGGCAGTCAGTGTGCAGGACTGGGCACAATGGCAGGTAAAACTCGGATGGATATTACGCGCCACGCTCGAGCGAGGTGACTGGTTCAGCACCCATGATACTGACATGGCCACGCGCTGCCATGCCTTTGAGGCATGCTTATTCATGCTGGGCTATGATTTGCGCTGTTTCGATTCGGTTTCTTGGGAAACCCTGCCAACCGAAGAGACAGGTAGCGGCTCTTGCGCGCGTATTTCTTTGCCTGCCTGAAAACAGGGAAAGTCAAGAAATCGCCCACAATCGCTGGCGCACTCTGTCCAATTGGGCCAAACTGCAACTTGTCCGCCTCGCGGAGGCCATCTGTGGAAAACACCATGCCGATCAGCAAAAAGCCCTATCTGCAAAGCGCCGCGCTGCGGCCCGATGCCGTGGTCGACCTGGAACGCTACCCGTTCACCATTCCGGCCATCCGCGATTTCGTGCAGATGGATTTCCATCGCGACGTGACGTTTTTCGTCGGCGAGAACGGCAGCGGCAAGTCGACCATGCTCGAAGCGCTGGCCGTGGCGCTGGGCTTCGGCAAGGATGGCGGCACGCGCAGCGTGCGCATCACGGCCGTATCGGACCAGGTCTCGGGCCTGCACGAACACCTGCGCCTGAGCAAGAGCTACAAGAAGCCGGACGACAGTTACTTCCTGCGCGCCGAGAGCTTCTTCAACGTCGCCAGCTACATGGACGAGATGCCTGCCGAATATTTGACCAGCTACGGTGGCAAGTCGCTGCACGCCCAGTCGCACGGCGAAGCCTTCATGGCCACCATGCTCAACAAGCTGCGGGGAAAAGGTTTGTATTTGCTGGACGAACCGGAAGCGGCCCTGTCACCGAGCCGCCAGTTGGCGGCGCTGTCGGTGATCCACCAGCTGGTGGAAGACGACTCGCAGCTGATCATCGCCACCCACTCGCCTATCCTGCTGGCCTACCCGCATGCCAGGATCTACATGTTTACGGGCGGCGGCATCCACGAGGTGGCGTATGAGGACACCGAGCACTATGCGGTGACGCGCGATTTCCTGAACAACTATCCGCGACGGCTGGAGCAATTGTTCGAGGACGAATGAAGGATCAGCAAGCCGCGTGATTGACGGTGATGACGTGCACGGCCAAGCCGCCCAGCGACGTTTCCTTGTATTTGTCCTGCATGTCCGCGCCGGTCTGGCGCATGGTTTCGATCACTTCGTCGAGGCTGACGAAATGGGTGCCGTCGCCGTTCAGGGCCAGCGAGGCGGCGGTGATGGCTTTCACGGCGCCCATGCCGTTGCGTTCGATGCAGGGGATCTGCACCAGGCCGCCGATCGGGTCACAGGTCATGCCCAGGTGGTGCTCGATGCCGATTTCGGCCGCGTTCTCGATCTGTTCGTTCGTGCCGCCCAGGGCCGCCACCAGGCCGGCCGCCGCCATCGCGCAGGCCACGCCCACTTCGCCCTGGCAGCCCACTTCGGCGCCCGAGATCGAGGCATTGCGCTTGCACAGCATGCCGATGGCGGCGGCCGTCAGCATGAAGCGGCGCACGCCGCCGACCGGATCGCTGGGGCGGCAATCCTCGGCGTAGTAGCGCAGCACGGCGGGAATGATGCCGGCCGCGCCATTGGTGGGTGCCGTCACCACGCGTCCGCCGGCCGCGTTTTCCTCGTTGACGGCCATCGCATACAGGCTGACCAGGTGCACGGCGTCGTGCGGCAGGTCGTTGGCGCGGTTGTCGGACGCTTTCGCGTCCTGCGCCTGGCGCCACAGCTTGGCGGCGCGGCGTTTCACATCCAGGCCGCCCGGCAGCTTGCCGGTGGTCTCCAGGCCGTGCGCGATACAGTCGCGCATCACGTGCCAGATGCGGTCCAGGCCTTCGTTCAATTCGGTTTCGCTGCGCCGCACTCCCTCGTTCGCGCGCAGCATCTCGGGGATCGACAGGCCGCTGGCCACGCCATGCGCCAGCAACTGCTCCATCGTATCGAAGGGGAACACCGGTTGCGCGCCAGGCGCCGCCGGCACCGGCACTTCGCCCGCCTCGCGAATAAAGCCGCCGCCGATCGAGTAATACACCTTGTCGACGCGCGTGCCATCGGCCAGCTTCAAGGTAAAGCGCATGCCGTTCGGATGTTCGGGCAAGGACTCGCTCTTGTGCCACAGCAGGCAGGTCGCGGCCGTAAACGGCACGGGATGAATGCCAAGCAAATGGATGCTGCCTGCCGACTCGATGGCCGCCAGCTTGGCGTCGACCGCATCGGGCGCCACGTCCTGCGGCGTTTCCCCCATCAGGCCAAGGATCACGGCCTTGTCGGTGGCGTGGCCGACGCCGGTCAGCGCCAGCGAGCCATACAGGGCCGCTTCCACGCCGATGACGTCATCCAGAGCACCGTATTCAACCAGAAAACGCCGCGCCGCCACCATCGGCCCCACCGTGTGGGAACTCGACGGCCCGATGCCGATCTTGAACAGGTCAAATACGCTCATATCCATGCGATGTCTCTTTATTGTTTTATCTATGTTCTATGTATTGGGTGTTTGTCGGATTACGCCGCTGGCGCGGCTAATCCGACCTACGCGGCCTGCGCGGCTTTTTCGGACTGGCCAACGTCCACATTGGCCAGCATGTCGGCCACCATCTGCTCGACGCCGATCCGGGCCGTCCAGCCCCAGTCCGCATGGGCCGTGCTGTCGTCCAGGCTTTGCGGCCAGCTGTCGGCGATCGCCTGGCGGCTGTCCGGCGTGTAGCTGATGGCAAAACCCGGCACCTTGGCGGCGATGGCTTGCGCCAGCTGGTCCGGATTGAACGACACGCCGGCCACGTTGTACGAGGAGCGGATCTTGATCGATTCCGCCGGCGCGTCCATCAGTTCGATGGTGGCGCGGATCGCGTCGGGCATGTAGATCATCGGCAAGGTGGTGGCCGCATTCAGGAAGCAGTCATAGCGCTCGCCGCGCAGGGCCGCATGGAAAATCGCGATCGCGTAGTCGGTGGTGCCGCCGCCCGGAGGCGACTTGTAGCTGATGATGCCCGGGTAGCGGATGCTGCGCAGGTCGACGCCGTATTTCGCATGGTAGTACTCGCACAGGCGCTCGCCGGCCAGCTTGCTGATGCCGTACATCGAGGTCGGGTCCATCACCGTCATCTGCGGCGTGTTGACCTGCGGCGTATTCGGGCCGAAGGCGGCGATCGACGAAGGCCAGAAGATGCGCAGCGGTTTGCCCGCCTCGCCACGTTCGCGCGCCAGCTCCAGGATATTGAGCAGGCCATCCATGTTCAGGCTCCAGGCCTTCAGCGGCGCCGCTTCGCCGGTGGCCGACAGCATGGCCGCCAGCTGGTACACCTGGGTGATGTTTTCGTCGGCGATGATCTGTGCCAGGCCGTCCTTGTCAAGCACGTTCAGCTGCGCATAGCGCTTGGCGTCGTACACGTTCTTGGTGCCGATATCGCTGGCGATGACGTTGTCCGCGCCGTGCTGCTGCGCCAGGGCGCCGACCAGTTCACTGCCGATCTGGCCGTTTGCGCCGATGACTAAAATGCGTTCCATGCTGTATTCCTAAATTTTTATTATTAATTGGTGGTCGTGGTGGCCTGGATCAGGCCCAGTTCCTTGCCGGCCTGCTCGAACGCGGCCAGCACCGTCACCAGCTGTTCGCGGGTATGTGCGGCCGACAGCTGCACGCGCACGCGCGCCTGGCCCATCGGCACCACCGGATAGAAAAAGCCCGTTACCAGCACGCCCAGTTCATACAGACGTGCGGCGAATTTTTGCGCCACCGGCGCGTCGAACAGCATCACCGGAACCACAGGGTGGGTGCCCGGCTTGATGGTAAAGCCGATGCGTTCGATCTCGCTGCGGAAGAAGGCCGTGTTTTTATGCAGGCGGTCGCGCAGTTCCGTCGACTTTGCCAGGCGCTCGAGCACCGACAGCGAGGCGCCGGCGATCGATGGCGCCAGCGTGTTCGAGAACAGATAAGGACGCGACTTCTGGCGCAGGGTGTCGATCACTTCCTTGCGTGCCGAGGTAAAGCCGCCCATGGCGCCGCCCAGGGCCTTGCCCAGGGTGCCGGTGATGATGTCGATGCGGCCCATCACATTGTGGTGTTCGTGCGTCCCGCGCCCCGTCGCGCCCATAAAGCCGGAAGCGTGGCATTCGTCGATCATCACCAGCGCATCGTATTTGTCGGCCAGGTCGCAGATCTTGTCGAGCTGGGCAATCGTGCCGTCCATCGAAAACACGCCGTCGGTGACGATCACCTTGTGGCGCTTGCCGGCGGCGATCGCGGCCTGCAGCTGCACTTCCAGGTCGGCCATGTCGTTGTGGGCATAGCGGTAGCGGCCGGCCTTGCACAGGCGGATGCCGTCGATGATGGAGGCGTGGTTCAGCGCGTCGGAGATGATGGCGTCGTTCTCGTCGAACAGCGGCTCGAACACGCCGCCGTTGGCGTCGAACGCGGCCGCGTACAGTATCGTGTCTTCGGTGCCCAAGAAAGACGAGATGGCCTGTTCCAGTTCCTTGTGCACGGTCTGCGTGCCGCAGATAAAGCGCACCGACGACAGGCCATAGCCGTATTTTTCGGTGGCGGCGATCGACGCCTGCTGCGTCTGCAGGTCGCCCGACAGGCCCAGGTAATTGTTGGCACACATATTGATCAGGGTGCGGCCATCGTCGCACACCACTTCAGCGCCCTGGCGCGAGGCGATCACGCGCTCGGGCTTGTACAGGCCCTGCTGGCGCAGTTGATCGAGGTTCTGTTGCAGACCGCTGAAAAAGGTGTTCTTCGCTTGCTCGCTCATGATGATCCTTGTGTCCGTGTTGTATGTTTCGTACCCGCCGCCATAGGGAAAGGCCGGCCGCTTGACCGCTGCGCGCCATATGCTGTACCGTGAAGCGCTGTTTGAAGTCTACACGTTTTCCGTGTTTCGCCTCAAAATCCACTATGTCGAACTGAAATTCAATATAGTGGATATTACCCAAGCCTATTGAACTTTGCAAGCCAACCGCCGATGAAAACCAGTGTTTCGACCAATTCTCCGCCCGAAGTGGGCGCCACTTTGCAACGGTTGCGCCTGGCGCGCGGCCTGACACTGGAGGATTTGTCGCGCATCGCGGGCGTCTCGAAGTCCATGCTGTCGCAGATCGAGCGCGAAAAGGCCAATCCGACCATCGCCATTACCTGGCGCCTGGCCAATGCGCTGGGCGTGCAGATCGGCGAATTGCTGTCCAGCGCGGAAAAAGCGGTGGAAACCATCCGCGTCACCGACGCCCACGAAACCCCCACCCTGCCCGGCGACCATGCCGGCTATGTGCTGCGCATCCTGGGACCGATGGAACTGGCAGGCAAATATGAATGGTATGAGGTGACCCTGGCGCCGGGCGGCGAACTGGCTTCGCAGCCGCACGACCCGGGCACCACCGAACACCTGACCGTCATCCACGGCAACCTGGAACTGGAAGTGGGCACAGCAAAGAAAAAGGTCAAGAATGGCGGCACGGCGCGCTATCCTGCCGACCAGCCGCATACCATCCGCAACCTCGGCAAGACCGAAGGCAAGGCACTGCTGGTTGTCATCCACCGATAGTTGCTGTCCAGCGGTGTGCAAGAAGCCCTTGCGCCCATGCTAAGATTTTGGAATAGACAAGCTTTCCACTGCCTTTCATGGAGCCTCCGCAATGACCATTTCCGACAGCACCACCACCTTCCACCATAAAAAAGTCGTGCAGTACGACCCCGAGATCGCTTTCGATCCCTCGCCGGACGTGGTGTATCGTTTGTCGCTGGAATATGACGACAAGCGCAAGATGCCGGACCTGATCGCCGGCTTCCTGGAAAAAGCCGACAAGAATGCGCTGGAGGCGCTGATCATCGGCATGTGGGGCGACCCGTATGAAGCGGGCGCCGACGAGGTGATCGCCGCGCTGGCCGGCCATGCGCCGCAGCTGCCAAAACTGCGCGCGCTGTTTATCGGCGACATGACGTACGAGGAATGCGAAATCTCGTGGATCGTGCAAGGCAGCTACAAGCCGCTGCTGGACGCCTTCCCGCAGCTGGAAGAGTTGCGTATCCGCGGCGGCAATGAATTGATACTGGAGCCGTTCGCGCACCAGAACCTGCGCAAGCTCACCATCGAATCCGGTGGCCTGGACCAGAAGATAGCCCAGGCCCTGGCGGAATCGAGCATGCCGAAACTGGAACACCTGGAGCTGTGGCTGGGCACCGACGACTATGGCTTTTCGGGCGACGTGGCGCTATACCGGAAAGTGCTGGCGCAACTGGCCACGCCGACCCTGCGCTATCTGGGCCTGCGCGACGCGCAGATCGCCGACGAACTGGCCGTCTGGCTGGCCAACGAGCCGCTGCTGGCCACCATCACCACGCTCGACCTGTCGCTGGGCACGCTCGGCGACGTGGGCGCCGAAGCGCTGCTGCACGGCACGCAACTTGGCAATTTGACCCTCCTGGACCTGTCGCACCACTATATCTCGGAAGCGAACCAGGAAAAACTCAAGGCCCTGCCGTTCGAGGTGGTGCTGGACGATCCGCAGGAAGACGACGAAGACGATGGCGACGTGTATCGCTACGTGGCCGTCGGCGAGTAAAGAGGGTACGCCTTGTCCGCGATGATCTTGCTGGCCACCGGTGGCAGCAAGCGCGTGCGCCTGCTGCAGGCGGCGCGCGCGCAGCTGGCGCTGCCGCCTGCCCGGGTGCTCGAATGGCGCGACTGGCTGGCGCAGCCGGCCTTGCTTGAGACCGCGCTGAGCCAGCCCTGCCGGTTCAAGATCGAACCGCCGGGCGACGATGCGGCAACGCATGTGCAGCTGCTGCACGACGGCTGCCGCCTGCTGGACCGCGCGCCCGTGCGTGCGCCCGAGCATGGCGAACTGCTGGCGATGGACGCCTGGTTTGCCGGTTTCTCGGACGCCATGGCGCGCCTGTCACGCCAGCTGGCCGCCCTGCCCCGGGCGCATGTTTTCAACGCGCCGGGCGAGATTACCCTGATGACCGACAAACTGGCTTGCCAGCGCCACCTGGCCGAGCACGGCGTAGTGATCCCCGCGCTGCTTGGACGTATCGACGGCTACGACCATCTGCAGTCGCTGCTGCACCAGCACGATCTTGATCGGGTCTACCTGAAACCGCGCTATGGCTCGTCCGCCTCGGGCGTGGTGGCCTACCGGCGCAACCGGAGCGGCCGCCAGCAGGCCACCACCTCGGCCAGCATCGTGCAGGTGGACGGCGCAACGCGGCTGTTCAATGTCAAGCGCATCGCGCGCCATGAAAACGCCGCCGATATCGCCGCCCTAGTCGACGCGCTGGCCAAGCAGGAATTGTATGCGGAAGCCTGGCTAGCCAAGCCGCGCTGCGGCGACAGCCATTATGACCTGCGCGTGGTGGCGATTGCCGGCCAGCCCGCGCACCGGGTGGCGCGCCTGGGCACGCAAATGATGACCAATCTGCACCTGGACAACCAGCGCGGCGATCCTTGCTCGCTGCTGAACGAGCTTGACATGGCGGCGCTGGAAGCGGCTACCCGCCAGGCGGCGCTGGCCTTTCCCGCCAGCGGCGTGGCCGGCTACGACCTGGTGGTGCGCCGTGGTCAGGCCCACGTGCTGGAGGCGAATGCGTTTGGCGACCTGCTGCCCGGCCTCTTGTGGCAGGGGCACGATACCCATGTGGCGCAGCTGCGGCACTTCCATCATGACTGAGCCGGCCATTCCCGACATGAACCTTGTCGTGGGCAGCCACGATATGGTCTTCCTTACCCTCGACACCCTGCGTTACGACGTGGCGCAGGCCCTGTTCGAGGCAGGCGAACTGCCGGTGCTTGGGCGCTTCCTGCCGGCCACGGGCTGGGACAAGCGCCACTCGCCCGCCACCTTTACCTACGCCGCACACCAGGCCTTCTTTGCCGGCTTTTTGCCGACGCCCTGCGCGCCCAGCCGCCATCCGCGCCTGTTCGCCAGCGCCTTTGCCGGCAGCGAGACGACGTCGCCACGCACCTTCGCCTTCGAGGAAGCGAGCATCCCCGAGGCGCTGGCCGCGCGCGGCTACCGCACCATCTGCATCGGCGGCGTGGGCTTTTTTAACAAACAAACGGCGCTGGGCCGTGTGCTGCCGGCGCTGTTCCAGGAAAGTCACTGGAGCGCCGGCATGGGCGTGGCCGGGCGCCATTCCACGGAAAAACAGGTGGCCTTGGCCACCCGGCTGCTGGCGGAAAACGACCAGCGCACTTTTTTATTCATCAACGTGGCGGCCCTGCATACGCCGAACCGCGCCTACCTGCCCGGCTGCCGGCTTGATAATCTCGATAGCCACGCGGCCGCGCTGCGCTATGTCGACCAGGCGCTGGCGCCGCTGTTCGACGCCTGCGCCGGACGTGCGCCGACCTTTGCCATCGTCTGCTCGGACCACGGCAGTGCCTATGGCGAAGACGGCTACCGCGGCCACCGCGTGGCCCACGACAGCGTCTGGAACGTGCCGTACGCGCATTTTTTCATTGAACCTTCACACCAGCATTCCCAGGGAGCCGCACCGTGAATCCATCCGAACAGCCGGGTACCCTGGCGCAGCGCATGCGCCACACGCCTTACCAGGCGTATTCTTATTCTTACCCGCACAAGGCGGCCTACCGCACACTGGCCCGGGCCACGCCGCTGGCGCCCATCTGGGCGCGGCAGGACCGTTCCGCCCTGTTCGCCTACATCCATATTCCGTTCTGCGAAATGCGCTGCGGCTTCTGCAATCTGTTCGCCATGGCGCGGCCCAGCGCCGAGATGGTCGAGCGCTATGTGCAGCAGGTGCTGGTGCAGATGCGCGCGATGGACGGCGCCCTCGGTGAGCGACGCTTTGCCCGCTTCGCGCTCGGTGGCGGTACACCGACCTATCTGTCGGCGTCGCAGCTCGACACCCTGCTGTGCGGCGCGCGCGATATCCTCGGCATCGATTTGCAGGCCACGCCGGCCGGCATCGAAGCCTCGCCCGAAACCATTACGGCCGAGCGGCTGGCCGTCTGCCGCGCGCATGGCATCGACCGGGTCAGCCTGGGCATCCAGAGCTTTGCCGCCGGCGAAATGCGCGCGCTGGCGCGGCCCCAACAAAACTCCACCGTGCGCCAGGCCATCGCCCTGATCCGCGAAGCGGGGTTTCCCACCCTGAACCTGGACCTGATCTACGGCATCGCGGGCCAGACGGTGGCCAGCCTGCTGGCGTCGATCGACAGCGCGCTGGCGTTCCGGCCCGAAGAAATCTATCTGTATCCGCTGTATGTGCGCGAGCAGACTGGCCTGGGCAAGATCGCGCGCCGCAAGGGCGCCGGGACCCTGGACCCCATCATGCTGGCGCGCGACGGCGACAGCCGCCTGGCCCTGTACGCGGCCGCGCGCGACCACCTGCGCGCCCAGGGCTATGTGCAGGTTTCGATGCGCATGTTCCGCGCTCCGCATGCGCCCGAAGACGCCGGCCCCTCCTACTGCTGCCAGAACGACGGCATGGTGGGCCTGGGTGCGGGCGCCCGTTCGTACACGTCGCAGCTGCACTATTCGAGCGAATACGCGGTGGCGCGCACGGAAACCATCGGCATTATCGACAACTACCTGGCGCTGGACGAAGCGCGCTTCGCACAGGCCGAACATGGCTATCGGCTGGGGGACGAGGATCAACGGCGCCGCTATGTGATCCAGTCGCTGCTGACGGAGCCGGGCCTGGACCTGGACGCCTACATGGCCCGTTTCGGCAGCGACTGCCTGCTGGACCTGCCGCAGCTGGCCGAACTGTTTGCGCTGGAACTGGTGACGCAGCATGGGCCGCTGCTGCGCCTGAATGACAATGGCTACTCCTACGCCGACACCATCGGCCCCTGGCTGGCGTCGAATACCGTGCGCGCGCTGATGGCCGAAAGCGGCCAGGCATGCTGACAGCGCCACCCGGAAGCTTGTCCCTCTTATACAGGGGTACGCTATCGAGCTGCAACTACGCCTGCGCCTACTGCCCCTTCGCCAAGAAGCAGGACAGCCGCGCCGTGCTGGCGCGCGATGCGCGGGAAGTGGCCCGCTTTACCGGCTGGGTGGCGCGGCAGACGCGCGCCATCAGCGTGCTGTTTACGCCGTGGGGCGAAGCGCTGGTGCGGCGCCATTACCGCAGCGCCATGCAGGCGCTGGCGGCCCTGCCCCATGTGCGGCAGGTGGCGCTGCAGACCAACCTGGCCGGCCCGCTTGCGTGGCTGAGCGAGATGCATGCTGCCAGCCGCGCCAAGATCGGCCTGTGGTGCACCTATCACCCGGGCCAGACGACAATCGCGCGCTTTGTCGAACGCTGCGCGCGGCTGGACGCCATGGGCGTGCGCTATTCGGTCGGGGTGGTGGCGCTGCATGCACACTACGACGCCATTCAAGCGCTGCGCGCGGCGCTGCCAGAACACGTCTATTTATGGCTGAATGCCTATGACCGGCGCGGTCCCGGCTACTACAGCGCCGAGGACCTGGAATGGCTCGATGCCATCGATCCGTGGTTTTTGCAGAACCGGCGCCCGGTACCGTCACGCGGCAAGGGATGCTACGCCGGCGAGACGGCGCTGTCGGTCGACGGCGACGGCGAGCTGGCGCGCTGCCATTTTTTGCCGGAGCGGCTGGGGAATCTGTATCAGGATAATCTGGCCGACATGCTGCAGGAACGCAGCTGCCCGCGTTTCAAGTGCGACTGCTATATCGGCTATGCGCAGCGCAAGGATTTGCCGTTTCAGACGGTGTTTGGGGACGGTGTATTGGCCAGGATTGTGACCATGTCGCCGTGTGACCGTAGGTCGGATTAGCGCTTGCGCGTAATCCAACACCACCAGAGGCGCTAATCAACGCCAACAATGTTGTCGGATTACGCGGGGCTGCGCCCCGCTAATCCGACCTGCGCTTCTTACTGCGCCGCCACTTTCGCCGGCTCTGGCGTCATCTTCAATGCCTTGCTCAAGAAGCCCCAGCGATCGGCCACTTCCTCGATCTGCTTGGCGGTCGGCTTGCCGGCGCCGTGGCCGGCCTTGCTGTCGATGCGGATCAGCACCGGTGCGGCGCCGCCTTGCGCTGCCTGGGCGGCTGCGGCGAACTTGAAGCTGTGGGCGGGCACCACGCGGTCGTCATGGTCGGCGGTCGTGATCATGGTGGCCGGGTAGCAGCCGCCGGCTTTCAGGTTGTGCAATGGCGAATATTTCACCAGTGCCTTGAACTGTTCGGCATCGTCCGACGAACCGTAGTCAGGCACCCAGCCCCAGCCCACGGTGAACTTGTGGAAGCGCAGCATGTCGAGCACGCCCACTTGCGGGATCGCCGCGGCAAACAGGTCCGGACGCTGCGTCATGGCCGCGCCGACCAGCAGGCCGCCATTGCTGCCGCCGCCGATAGCCAGTTTTGCCGGCGAGGTGACCTTGTTGGCCACCAGCCATTCGGCCGCGCCGATAAAGTCGTCGAACACGTTTTGCTTGTTCAGCTTGGTGCCGGCCTGATGCCATGCTTCGCCGTACTCGCCGCCGCCGCGCAGGTTGGCCATCACGTAGACGCCGCCCATTTCGACCCAGGCAAGATTCGCCACCGAGAATGCCGGCGTGAGCGAAATATTGAAGCCGCCATAGCCGTACAGATAGGTCGGGTTGGAGCCGTCCAGCTTCATGCCTTTTTTCGAGACGATAAACATCGGCACCTTGGTGCCGTCGCGGCTGGTGAAGAACTGCTGGCGCACGTCAAACGCGTTCGGGTCGAAATCGACCTTCGGCTGGCGATACACCGTGCTCTTGCCCGTCTTCATGTCGTAGCGGTAGATGGTGGCCGGCGTGGTGAAACTGGTGTAGGAGTAAAACGTTTCCGTATCCTGGCGCTTGCCGCCGAAGCCGCCCGCCGAACCGATGCCCGGCAGTTCCACTGCGCGCACCAGCTTGCCGTTCAGGTCGGTGATGGTGATCTGCGTCTGCGCATCCTTCAGGTAGTCGAGCACCAGCTGGTTGTTCAGGATATTGGCCGAGACCAGGGTCTGCTCGCTTTGCGGCACGATTTCTTTCCAGTCAGCCACGGCAGGCTTGCGGATATCGATGGCGATCACGCGTGACTTCGGCGCCTTGTTGTCGGTAGCGAAGTAGAACACGGGGCCGACATTGTCGATAAACGAGTACGAGGCGTCGAATTCTTCCAGCAGGCCGACGACCTTGGCGTTTTTCTGGCGCAAGTCCTTGTAGAAAATGCGGTTCTTGCGCTCGGTGCCTTGCGTGGCGGTGATGATCAGGTAGTTGCCGTCATCGCTGACCTTGCTGCCGCCGAACGCCCATTCCTTCTGGTCAGGACGGTCGAACACCAGCACGTCGGCGCTTTGCGGCGTACCCAGTTTATGGAAGTACAGTTTCTGGAAGTAATTGATATCGGCCAGCTTGGTGGCTTCCTTCGGCGCGTCGTAGCGGCTGTAGAAGAAGCCCGTATTGTCCTTGGTCCACGAGGCGCCCGAGAACTTGGCCCATTTGATTTCGTCCGTCAAATCCTTGCCGGTATCGATATCGCGCACTTTCCACTCGTTCCAGTCGGAACCGGAGGCGGCCGTCGCATAGGCCAGGAACTTGCCGTTCGGGCTGATCGAGGTGCCGGCCAGCGCCACCGTGCCGTCAGCCGACAGGGTGTTCGGGTCCAGCAGCAGGCGCGGCTCGTCCGTCAGTTTCTTCACCGTGTACAGCACGGCCTGGTTTTGCAAGCCATCGTTGCGCGTGTAGAAGTAGCGGCCGCCCTGCTTGCTTGGCGTGCTGAAACGCTCGTAGTTCCACAGCTTGGTCAGGCGCTGCTTGATCGCCTCGCGTTCGGGAATCGTGCCCAGGTAGGATTGGGTCAGCTTGTTCTGTTCCACCACCCAGTCATGCGTCTCGGCGCTGTTGGCGTCTTCCAGCCAGCGGTACGGGTCGGCGATGGTCGTGCCGAAATAGCTGTCCTGCTGGTCGACTTTCTTGGTGACCGGATAGGTCACGGCCGGGCTGTCGCCAGCCGGACAGGTCTGTGCCAAGGCATTACCACCGAAGGCGGCCAGCAAACTGAATACGAGGGTTGCACTACGTAATTGCATGGGGAGATGTCTCATTGTAGATGTCTAAGGAAGCAAGCCTGCGGCTGCCCATGTTGACTTTCGCCAACATAAATCATAGCGCGTATCGCAGTTTTTAATGCACAGTTATACCAGCGTTTCTCCATTTTTTATTTGGAGAATTTCAGGATACTACGGCTCAAAAAGCCGTTTATTGCGTGCTACGGAAAATCACGCACTGTTAATCGCCAGTAAAGAAATATTGTCAGAAGCGCTCGCATTTCATCAAGCGGTCATAAAACATATTTACTATAGGCAACATGATCATGGCCCGTCCGGTGGCCGTGCCACTATCACGCACCACCTTTCGCCATGCACACATTCGCTCTCTCTTCCGCCATGTCCGCCCCGGACCCAGCGCTGCCTGCGAATGTGGCCTATTTGAAACCGCCGGCATCGTCCCCGCTCCCCATGACAGTCGAAGCCGCCGATGTATTGCACGATATCCTGGCCGGGCGCAAGCTCAGCGCCCTGTTCCAGCCGATTATCCAGATGGCCAGCGGCAACATCATCGGCTACGAGGGCCTGATACGCGGGCCGTCCGACAGCCCCCTGCATGCGCCCATGAATCTGTTCAAGGTGGCGCGCGCCTGCGGCCTGACGCTGGAGGTCGAGCATCTGTGCCGGCAGGTGGTGCTGGAACGCTTCGCCGAATTGAATCTGCCAGGCAAGCTGTTTCTCAATGTCAGCCCGGAATGCCTGTTGCTGCGCAATGCGCGCCACGGTGAAACCCTGGAATACATCGAGCAGATCGGCATCAACCCGGAACGGGTGATCATCGAACTGACGGAAAACCAGCCCACTTATGATTACGAGCTGATGCGCGAAGCCGTGCTGCATTACCGTAACATGGGCTTCCAGATCGCCATCGACGACCTGGGCGAAGGTTTTTCCAGCCTGCGCCTGTGGTCGGAGCTGCGGCCGGAATATGTCAAGATCGACATGCATTTTATCCAGGGCATCAATAACGACCCCGTGAAACTGCAGTTCGTGCGCTCGATCCAGGAGATCGCGGAAAAGTCCGGCACCCTGGTGATCGCCGAGGGCATTGAGGCACAGACGGAATTGCTGGTCTTGCGCGACCTGGGCGTGGCGTTCGGCCAGGGCTACCATCTGGGCCGGCCCAACGCCATGCCGGCGCGCGCGCTGCCGGCCGAAGTGGTGCAGGCGCTGGGGCGCAACGGCGTGGCCGTGTATCCGCAGCGCAGCAGTTTGGAAAAGAATGGCGCCAGCATCCGCAAGCTGCTGCACCGCGTGTCATCGATTTCGACGGCCAGGAACAACAACGAGGTGTACGAGATTTTCATGAAGGAACCCAAGCTCATGATCATCCCCGTGGTGGACGACGGCGTACCGCTGGGCCTGATCAGCCGCTTCGACATGATCGACCATTTTGCCCGCCCGTATCAGCGCGAACTGTATGGCAAGAAATCGTGCAGCGTGTTCATGGACGCCAAGCCCCTGATCGCCGACCATGAAACGAGCTTGCAGGAACTGAGCTATATCATGGCCCAGTCGGATGCCCATCACCTGTACAACGGTTTCATCATCACCGAGCACGGCCGCTACATGGGCATGGGCACGGGCCACGATTTGATGCGTGAAATCACGCAGATGCAGATCAATGCGGCCCGCTACGCCAATCCGCTCACGCAATTGCCCGGCAATGTGCCGATCAACGAGCATATCGACCGTTTGCTGCACAGTGGCAGCCGCTTCTGGGTCTGCTATTGCGACCTCGATCATTTCAAGCCCTTCAACGACGTGTATGGCTACCGCAAGGGCGACGACGTGATCCAGCTGACGGGAGAAATCCTCAGCAGCCATTGCGATGCCAACCGCGACTTCATCGGCCATATCGGCGGCGACGATTTCATGATCCTGTTCCAGAGCGAAGACTGGGAGACTCGCTGCCAGGCCATGCTGGACGACTTCGCGGCCGCCATCCTGGCCTTCTACAGCGTGGACGACTGCGAGCGCGGCGGCTATATCAGCGAAGACCGGCAGGGAAAGAAAGTGTTTTATTCATTGATCAGCCTGTCGCTGGGCGTGATCAAGGTCTCGGCGCACCAGTATTACACCCACCACCAGATCGCCACGCAGGCGGCGGAAGCCAAGCGGCAAGCCAAGAAAATCCATGGCAACAGCCTGTTCCTGGA
Source organism: Janthinobacterium sp. J1-1 (assembly GCF_030944405.1). Taxonomy (NCBI): domain Bacteria; kingdom Pseudomonadati; phylum Pseudomonadota; class Betaproteobacteria; order Burkholderiales; family Oxalobacteraceae; genus Janthinobacterium; species Janthinobacterium sp. J1-1. The sequence continues at coordinate 4,299,128 of NZ_CP132339.1, read as the reverse complement.
CCGGCGGCAAGCGGCGGCGCCGCGCCCGGACGCTATCTAGCAGTCGGGCGCCGGGGCGCGCGTGCGCTTCCATTGCCGGGTCAGCGCGCGGGCCCGGCCCAGGTCGTCGGTAGACAGCTTGCGGGCATAGCCGGCGACGGCGCCGCCGGCCGTGGCGTCGCCGCTCTCGGCCGCCAACGCCACCCACATATAGGAACGCACCGGGTCTTTCGGCACGCCGCGCCCGCTGTTGTACATGCCGCCCAGGTTGTACTGGGCCAGCGCATGGCCCTGTTCGGCCGCGCGCGCATACCAGTGCACGGCCATGTCGTCGTCCTGCGGCACGCCATGGCCGTTCGCATACATCACGCCCAAGTTGTTTTGCGCGCTGGCGTCGCCCTGGTCGGCGGCCTTGCGGTACCAGCGCACGGCGCGCGCCGGATCGTGCGGCACGCCCTCGCCGTTGGCGTACAGCACGCCCAGGTTGAACTGGGCGTTGGCGGCGCCCTGCTCGGCCGCCTTGCGATACCATTCGACGGCCTCGCGCACATTGCGCGCCACGCCGCGCCCGCCGGCCAGCATGCCGCCCAGGTTGTATTGCGCCGAGCAGTGGCCTTGTCGGGCGGCACGGCGGTACCAGGCCACGGCGCGCGCCTCGTCCTGGTCAACGCCCTGGCCGCGCGCCAGCATCAGGCCCAGGTTGAACTGGGCGTCGGCATCGTCCTGCTCGGCCGCCCGCAGCAGCCAGGCGTAAGCGCGCAACTGGTCCAGCGCCACGCCCACGCCTTCGGCATAGGCCACGCCCAGCTGGCGCTGCGCCACGGCCAGGCCTTGCGCGGCCGCCTGGCGGAACCAGGCCACGGCCTGGGTATCGCTTTGCATCACGCCCTGGCCCCGCTTGTACACCAGGCCCAGGTTCAGCTGGGCCTGGGCGTCGCCCTGCAGCGCGGCCTTGCGGAACCAGGCCAGCGCCAGCGCATCGTTGCGTTTTGCGCCCAGCCCCCGCGCATAGGCCTCGCCCAGCAGCGACTGGGCGCTGGCCACGCCCTGCTCGGACGCACGGTAGAACCAGGCCAGCGCCAGCTCGTCGTTTTGCAGCACGCCGCGTCCCTTGCGGTACATCTGCCCCAGGTTCTGCTGGGCCGAGGCGTCGCCTTGCGCCGCCGCGCGGCGGAACCACTGCACCGCCTCCTCGTCGCTTTGTGCCACGCCGCGGCCGTGGTAATACATGGCGCCCAGGTGATTCTGCGCAAACGCCAGCCCCTGCAGCGCGGCCAGGCGCAGCCAGATAAAGGCGCGCGCGTCGTCGTGCCTGACGCCCTCGCCTTTTTTATACATCAAACCCAGGTTGAATTGCGCATAGGCATTGCCTTGCTCGGCCGCCGTGCGGAACCAGATATAGGCCTGGTGGCTGTCCCTGGCAGTATGGTGCTTGTCCATGTGCGCCCCCTCGATTGCCCTGTCATCACGCCAGGCGGCCAGGCACGGCAGCCCGCAACGGCAATATCGCTGATGCAGTGAATTGTAAATTCGGGGGAACCGGCAGGCTTGAGCGAACTCAAAGGCAATAATAAAATTATATCGATTGCCGAGCCCGCCTGGAAGGCGGGCTGCGAGGGTCGGCGCGCTGAGTTAACGCTTGCGCGGATGTTTCTGCAGAAACTGCGGCACCTTGGCGGCGGCCAGCTTGTTCAGCGACACCAGCAGCTCGGCGTCGACGCCATCGATGCCGTAATTGCTGTGCAAATGGCGGCCGATATGGATCAGCACCTGGGCGGCCACTTCCGCATCGGACTCGGCCCTGTGGGCCGCGCTCTTGAAGGCGATGCCCAGCTGGCCGGACAGCAGGCCCAGCTTGTAGCTGGACAGGCCTGGAAACACGCGGCGCGACAGTTTCAATGAACACACCAGCGAGCGGTGCTTTGGTGCCAGGTCCAGGCGGGCGCTTTCGGCGCGCAGGAATTTTTCATCGAAGCTGGCGTTATGGGCCGACAAGGCATCGCTGCCGATAAAGTCCAGCAACTGCGGCACCACCTCGGCCACCGGCGGCGCCTTGTCGACCATCGCCTGGGTAATCCCGGTCAAGCCCGTGATAAACGACGGAATGCGTGCATTGCAGTTGATCAGCGACACAAAGCGGTCGGTGATACGCCCGCCCTCGATGCGCAGCGCCGCCACTTCCGTGATGCGGTCGCCCATGTCGGGCGACAAACCGGTGGTTTCAAAGTCGATCATGACGATCGGTTGCTCAAACACATTCATGTAGCGGGCTTTCTCAGGTGCAGCAGTGGGCACATCAATAAAATGCTCAGGGCAAGGCGCCGCGTCGCAGACAGTACGATAGTACGGCAAGACGCGGCAACGCCGCCATGGGCATTTTATTAGCCGAACTTGCGCACCGCGTCGAGCGCGAGTCCGGCACCAATACTGCCGAACAGATCGCCTTCCACCTTGCGCGCCGACGGCACCAGGGCCGCGATTTTTTCGCGCAGCAGGCGCACGCCGCTCGAGCCGCCCGTGAAGAACACGGTATCGACCGCTTCCGGCGCCACGCCCGCGTCGCGCAGCAAACGCAGCACGGTGTCTTCCACGCTGCCGCACAGGTGGCCGATGGCTTCGTCGAACTGGGCGCGCTTGAGCAGCAGGCTTTGCGCCGGCGACAGGCGATCCAGCTCCAGCTGCACTTCCTGCGCGTCGGACAGGGCGATCTTGCCTTCCTCGACCTTCATCGCCAGCCAGTGGCCGGCGCGCTCGTCGATCAGCTTTTGCAGGCGTTTTACTTTATCTTGCTCGCGCGCATCGCGGCACACATCGGCCAGCTGCACCCAGATCTTCTTGGTGTAGGCCAGGTTGATGGTATGCCATGTGGCCAGGTTGAAATAATAGCTGGATGGCACTTCGCTATTGTTGTTCAAACGGCTGCCATAGCCCAGCAGCGGCATTACCGACGACAGGCTCAGGTATTTATCGAAGTCGGTACCGCCGATATGCACGCCGCCGGTGGCCAGGATATCGTCACGGCGCTCGGCCTTTTTGGCGCGTTCGGGCGACAGGCGCACCAGCGAGAAGTCCGAGGTCCCGCCGCCGATGTCGGCGATCAGCACCAGCTCTTCACGATCGATTTGCGACTCGTAATCGAACGCGGCGGCGATCGGCTCGAACTGGAAGGCCACGTCCTTGAAGCCGACCGAGCGCGCCACTTCGGCCAGGGTGTCCTGGGCCAGCTGGTCGGCCTGGGCGTTGTCATCAATAAAGAAGACGGGGCGTCCAAACACGGCCGAGGTAAATTCGCGGCCGGCCGACTGCTCGGCGCGTTTCTTGACTTCGCCGATAAATTGCGACAACAGCAGGCGGAACGGAATCGCGCGGCCGCCCACTTCCGTCTGGCCATCGATCAGGCTGGTGCCTAGCAGGCTTTTCAGCGAGCGCATCAAGCGGCCTTCGTAGCCGGCCAGGTAGCCGGCCAGGGCGGCGCGGCCAAAGCTCACTTCTTCGTCTTCCGCATTGAAGAACACCACCGACGGCAGCGTGGTCTTGCCGTCTTCCAGGCCGAGCATGGTGCTCTGCCCGGGACGCGCCCAGCCTACCGTGGAATTTGACGTACCGAAATCGACGCCGCAAGCATTGGCCATGTCGACCCTTCCCTGAATAAAGGGGCGTCATGCTACCAGAAAGCAGTCTCTTTCACCAGAAAAATAAGCGTGGCTGCCCGCTTGCGGGGCAAGCTTGCTTTGCATCAAGAGGCAAGCACGGGCAAAAGCTACTCTTAGGAAATTGACTTCGAGCAACTAGACCGTTCCTGGAGACCGCCGTGACCACTAGCCGATTGATCCGAAGCGCCTTGCCACTATCCATCTTGATACTGCTGGGCGCTTGCGGCGGAGGCGCCGCCGACACCCAGCCCGCCAGCGGCTGCACCTTGCAAAGCACGGCGGGCTGCGGCGGCACCCTGCCCGATCCGGTGATACCGCCAGTTACCACGCCCGTGACCCCCAGCGACCCGGCCAGCCTGGCCAGTTCCGTGCGGCTGGTGTTTTCCGGCGCCGAACTGGCATCGAGCGGCGTGGCCGGCAGCGAAGTGAGCGTTACCGCGCTGGTGAAGGACGCCGCCAATCTGGCTCTGCCGGGCGCCAAGATCGCGTTTGCCGCCGACTCCGGCATCCTGGGCAGTGTCGACGCCGTCACCGACAAGAACGGCCAGGCGCGTGCCGTGCTGGGCACCGGCGGCGACAAGAACAATCGCAGCATCAAGGTCACGGCCACGGTCGGCAGCCAGGCCGGCAGCGGCACGGTGGCGGTGACGGGCAGCACGGTGGAGCTGGCCGGCCCCAGCCTGCTGACCCTGGGCCAGCAAGCGGACTTCACGGTGACGGTGCGCGACTCGGCGCGCCAGCCCGTCAGCGGCGCCACCATCAGCTATGCGGGCAATGGCGCGGCCGGCCTGGCGGTCAAGGATGGCGCGGCAGCGCTCAGCAATGCGCAAGGCCAGCTGCTGCTGCGCCTGGCCGCTGGCGCTTTGGGCAATAACGCGGTGTCGGCCAGCGCCCTCGGCGCCACCGTCTCGCACGCCTACACGGTGGCCGGCGGCGAGCTGCGCCTGACGCCCGCCGTGGGCATGGATGCCGGCGGCGGGGAAATATTGCAGGAAGTGCCGGCGATGGCCTGCGAGGCCATCGATGTGCGCTACGAGTCCAACGGCGTGGCGCGGACCGGCAGCGCCAGCCTGTCGACCTCGCGCGGCACTTTATATGCCGACAGCGCCTGCGGCGTCGCCTTGCCGTCCAGCCTGACATTTACCAATGGCAACTTGCCGCGCAGCTATGTGCAGTCGGCCAATGCCGGCGTGGCCACCATCACGGCGACGGTGGCCGGCGGACCCACTGCGCAAACGCGGCTGGAATTCGTCGCCTTGCTGAGCGCGGCCAGCAAGCTCGGCGTGCAGGCCGACCCCGCCGTGCTGGGCGCGAACGCGGCTGGTGCCAGCGACAATGTCGCCACCCTCAGCGCCGTGGTGCGCGACGGCGCCGCGAATAACCTGGTCAAGCATGCGCCGGTGGTGTTTAGCATTTTGAGCGACCCCAGCGGCGGCTACCTGCGCCAGGCGGGGCATATCTTGACGGGATCAAACGGCCTGGCAAGCACCGTGTATGTGGCCGGCCCGGCCGACAGCGGGCGCGATGGCGTGCTGATCCAGGCCAGCATCGCCGGCGCGACCCAGGCCGCCGCGACGGCGCAAGTGCGCCTGACGGTGGCCAGGAAAGCCTTGTCGATCAAGTTTGGCACCGGCAACAACGTGCGCGAATATTCCGCCAGCGTACTGCAGAAGGACATCGCCGTGTTTGTTTCCGACAGCGCCGGCAATGCCGTGCCGGGCGTGGCCATCACGGCGGCCGGCTGGCCCAGCCGTTACGGCAAGGGCTATTATGTGTGGGAGGCGGACAAGCAGGAGTTCCCCGACACGGGCGCCTGGCGCCTGGCGCTGCCCCGCTACAGCTGCGCCAATGAAGACGTGCTGCGCAACGGCATCTTCGATGCGGCCTACGACCTCAACGGCAACGGCGTGCTGGACCCCGGCATCCCCTTGACGGTCACGGCCAGCGGCCAGACCGATGCGCTGGGCCTGGCCACGCTCACCATCAGCTATCCGCGCAACTACGGCTCCTGGGTGCAACTGGCCCTGAGCGTGCGCGGCAGCGTGGCCGGCACGGAGGCGGCGTCCACCACGGAGCTGACCTTGCCCACCCTGGCCACGGATTTCAGCGCACGCCGCGTGCCGCCACCGGGACAGACCAGTCCCTACGGCACGGGGCCCTGCGATACGGCGCAATAGCTGGCGCCGGCAAGGGTTCTTGCCAGCAAAATAATTTTGCCGTATACAAAAGAAACAGTCTTGCCAAGAAGCAATCTTCTGCGCTATGCTCACCGTCCGACCCGGCCGCCCCGCACTTGGCGCGGCCAGGACCGCAAGACTACCCGAGACAGGTGGCGAGCCAGGATCCCATGCGAAAACAGACTGCAGTTGAAAGCCGGGCCGGCAGCGGCCCCGTCGATGGCGCCGCGCGCCGGGTCACCTCCTATGACGTGGCGCTGCTGGCCGGCGTCTCGCAATCGGCCGTGTCGCGCAGCTTCAAGCCGGGCGCCAGCGTCTCGCCCACCACCCACGCCAAGGTGATGCAGGCGGCCACCGCGCTCGACTATATTCCGAACGCGGCCGCGCGCAGCCTGTCGACGCGCCGCTCCAACCTGGTGGCCGTGATCGTCTCCAACCTGGCCAATCTGTATTACCCTCAAGTACTGTCCGACCTGAGCGAGCAGATCGCGCGCCAGGGCAAGCGCTTGCTGCTGTTTACACTGGAACGCGAGGCCGACGTCGGCAAGGTCTTGTGCGATGTCTGGCAATACCAGGTCGATGGCGCCATCGTGGCGGCCTGGCTGTCTGACGAGCAATTGGCCGAATTCGCGCGGCGCGAAGTGCCGCTGGTGCTGTACAACCGCTGCCCGCGCGGCCATGCCGTGCATGCCGTGCTGTGCGACCAGGCCGAGGCGGCGCGCCTGCTGGTGTCGCGCCTGGCCGAGGCCGGCCACCGCCAGTTCGCCATGATCGACGGCCCCGGCGACTCGACCACGGCCCAGGAACGCAAGTCCGGCATGGTCGAGCGCTTGCTGGAACTGGGCCTGCCGTTGCCGGTGGTGGTCAGCGGCAATTATGATTACGCCAGCGGCGGCCAGGGCTTGCGCAAGATTATCGACCGCCTAGGCCGGGTGCCGGACGCGGTTATCTGCGGCAACGACATCATGGCCATCGGCTGCCTCGACACGGCACGCCATTTGCTGGGCATACAAGTGCCGTTGAACATGTCGGTGGCCGGCTTCGACGCGCTGGAGGCGTCGGGCTGGCTCAGCTATGACGTCACCACCCTGCGCCAGCCGACGCAAAAAATGGCCGCCGATGCCGTCGCCATGCTGCTGCAGTTGATGGAACGGCGGCCCGGCGCGGCGGAACGGCGGCAGTATGTTTCCTGCCTGATCGAAGGCAGCACGGCCCGCCTTAGCGGCGAGCCCGGCTATCCGGGCCAGCAGCTGGGCCTGCGGGCCGCCTGATTATTGTCCGAAAAACTTGCCCTTCAGCAAATTCAAGCCCTGCGCCATCAGGTCATTGCCTTCCGGCACCTGGCCGTTCGGCGTCAGATGATCGATCAGTTGCGGCAGCAGCGCCGCCAGGCCGCCCGAGGCCGCATCCTGCGGCAGGCCCAGTTTCGCGGCGATCTGGCTGATGGTGTCCGCACCGAGCGCCCCTTGCACCTGCTCGCCCGACACCGACGCGTTCGCACCCGTGCCGATCCAGCTGGCCACCTGGTCCTGCAAGCCGCTTTCCTGGAATTTCTGCAGCAGGCCCGCCAAGCCGCCATGCTGGTTGATCAAGTCCATCACGCTGGCCAGCAAGCCCGACTGGCCTCCTGCCGCCGCGCCCGCCACGTCTCCCTTGTTCCCCAGCATATCGATGGCCTGTCCTGCCAGTTGATCAAACAAACCCATGATTTTCTCCCTATGTCAGCCATGTGCGCGGCAGGGAACGTCCCTGCCCCGCATGATTGTACTGCGTCCGGCGGCGCCTTTCCTCGTGCCCGTGCGCCACGCCCCTTGAAAAAATACTATGATGGCCTTTTTCGCCACGACTTCATTGGGGGATGCGCCATGGCCGCTACCGTCGCCGACTTTCTCTTGCTGGAACGCAGGGCTGATCGCCGCTGGCAGGCGGGCGCCTTTTTCCCGGCCCCGCTCAATCTCCCCAAGGAAGCACGCTGATGGCCATGCCTCCCCTGACCCTGCCCGGCATCAGCTGGCCCCTGCAAGCAACGGTGGGGCATATCGCCGTCACCACGCAAAGCATCACCGGGCACTTCAAGGCCGGTGCGGGAAGCGATGCCATCGTGCAATGCGAGCTGGTCGACGCCGGAAAATTTCGCAACGGCGCGCCACGCCAGTGGTGCCGCACCCACCAGTGCTACTGGGGCGTCAACGCCGACCTGGCGCAACTGGAGGCGTCCGGCCGGCGGCAATGCAAGCTGCATGACAGCCCGATGGGCTATCTGCTGTACCCGGAAGTGTTCGATCCGGCCCGCCATCACGCCAGCAGCCTGAGCCTGGGCGACGATGGCCTGCTGCACTTGCAGGCCAGGTCCGACGATGGCGGCGCCCTGCTGGTACGCACCGCGATGGCGCTGGCGATCGACTGCCGCGCCCTGCCGGGCCTGTTTCATCCGTCTGTGGTGCAGATCAATATCACGCCACCGGCCGCGCTGGCCTACGTGCAGGCGCTGCAACAAGGTGCGCCGCTGGGTTGCAGCGACTGTGGCCGCTGCGGCCATCCGCACCTGGACCTGGGCGACTTCGCGCAGGAAGCGCACCGGCGCCATTACTGCGGCAACTGTGGCCACGACGCCAGCCGGAGCGCGCAAGCGATGGTCTCGAATCCCTTGCAGCGCCTGCGCGAATTCGCCTTGCGCACACCGCAGCGCTGGCAACAATGGTTCTGAATGTGCGCACGCCCACAGTCGGGGCCTGCGATCCGGCCTAGACTGGCATTTTTACAGCAAGCGGGATAGTCGCAACATGGTCAACAATATCGATACCGAGCGGGACCAGAAGGAACAGCAGGACGCGAGCGACAGCGGCGACCTGTCCGACCTGCTCAGCGAGCTGCGCATCCTGCTGCCCGGCGCGCAGATGCTCACGGCCTTTCTGATCATCCTGCCATTCAACGGCGGCTTTGCGAAAATCGTGCAGGCGGAAAAAATCGTCTTCCTGGCCACCTTCTTCCTGTCCATGACCAGCCTGGTGCTGCTGAGCGCGCCCGCCATCCAGCACCGCATCATGCGGCCACTGAACGACCGCGAGCGCTTCAAGCGCGTGGCCGACCGCATCATGATGGCCGGCGCCCTGTCGCTGGCCTTCGCATTTACCCTGGGTACCAACCTGGTCATCTCGGAAGTGTTCGGCCAGGTGGCCGGCATCGTCGCCTGCGCCATCATCGGCACGCTGATCATGGCCATGTGGTGGTGGATGCCAATGTACTTGCGGCACCGCACGACGATCTGAGCTGGCGGCCAGGCCTGCAGCTCAGGCGATTTGCAGCACCACCTTGCCACGCGTACTCCCCGCCCGCACCAGCGCCAGCGCTTCGCGGATATGGCCAAGCGGCAGTACCGCGCCCACTTTCGCCTTGAGCTGGCCCGCTTCCACCAGCATGCGGATGGCCGCCAGCTGCGCGGCGTCGGCCTTGCACAACACGCGCGCCACGCCGACGCCATGCTGCCGCGCCTCATCCTGGGGAAACGCGACCGCCGTCACCATGAAACCACCCTTTTTGAGGCTCGCAAAGGCGCGCTGGAAAATGTCGCCGCCGACCGTGTCGAACACCACATCCATCTCGCGCACGACGTCCTCGAACAGCTGCCGGTCGTGACCGACGAATGCGTCGGCGCCCAGGCCGCGCACATACGCTTCGTTCGCGCTCGATGCCATGGCCGTGACATGCGCGCCGATCGATTTGGCGATTTGCACCGCCAGCGCGCCGACTCCCCCCGAAGCGTTGGTGATGAACAGGCGCTGTCCAGGCTTCAAGCCGGCCAGTCCGAACATCGCCTGCCATGCCGTCAGGGCGCCCAGCGGCACGGCCGCCGCCTCGATGAAGTCCAGGTTGGGCGGTTTGAGCGCCATCTCGCCGGCCCTGGCAATGGCATACTCGGCAAAACCGCCCGAGCGGATAATGCCAAACACGGCATCGCCCACTTTCAAATCGCCGACGCCCTCGCCCAGCTGTTCGACGGTGCCGGCCATCTCGCTGCCCAGGCCGATCGGCAGGGTCATGCCCATGCGCTGACCCGCGCCATCGCGGATCTTCCAGTCGAGCGGATTCACGCCGGCCGCATGCACCTTGACCAGCAATTGCCCAGCCTTGGGTTCGGGACGAACCGCGTCCACCAGCTGCACCACGTGGTTGTCGCCGTATTCGTTGATGATGATTGCTTTCATGTTTATCCTTGACTTGTTTTGGTGATACAAGACAATGGTAGACCAGGCGCTACACGATGTAACGCCTGTCCACATCGCACAAAGGCCAATCCATGCAGGAACCCGCTTTCACCATCCATCGCGGCAGCAAGCGGCGCGGCATGGGTTTGCCCATGCACGCCCACGACGAGGCGCAACTGATCTATGCCGCCGCAGGCATGGTGCAGATTCATACGCCTGAAGGGCGCTGGCTGGTGCCCTCGCAGCTGGCCGTCTGGATACCCGCGGGCACCTCGCACAGGCTGGAGGTACTGTCCGATGCCCGATTGTGGATGGTGCAGTGGCAGCCGGCGATGGTCGGCGCGTGGGCGCCCCCGATCGCCGTCGACCGGCCGTTCGCGCTGCGCGTCACGCCGCTGCTGCGCTCCCTGCTCACGGCAGCGATGGCGGACGGTATCGGCGCGGCCAAGGCCGAGCTGATCGTCAGGCTGATGTTGCACGAGCTGACCGAAACGGCCCATGCGCCGACGTTCCTGCCGCTGCCGGCGAGCGCGGTCGGGCGGCGCATGGCCGAGGTTGTGCTCGCCGACCGGCAACAACTGCTGGGCCTGCACGAACTGAGCGCGCGCGCGGCGACCTCGGTGCGCAGCGTCAGCCGGCTGTTCCCGAAAGAAACCGGGCTGACCTTCAAGGCCTGGCGGCAGCGGGCGCGCATCGTGCAGGCGATGGACAGCCTGGCCCGGGGCACGCCGATCGCCCGCGTATCCACCGAGTTCGGCTTTTCCAGCACGGCCGCGTTTTCAAGCGCCTTCCGGCAGGTCACGGCCATGACGCCGACGCAATTTCTTGGGCCGGCCGGGCAATGAATCCGCTGCAGGCGACCCTTGCAAGCCAGGGCGCCCGGAAGTAGGATGGCGGCCATTGGAATTATTCAGAAATCAACGACCACAATGAAGACAGTATTGATCGCCACACTGGGAATCTTATCGCTCATTAACTCATCGCCATCGTTCGCGGAGAATCTCAACGGCAAAAATCTGTATGTGCAGCGATGTGCCGTGTGCCACGGCGCCGATATCAGGGGAAGCGGACCATTGGCAAATAAAAGCACTCCCCGCACACCCGACCTGACGACATCCGCATTCAAAAAACGGCTGCAGGAATATCCGGGCGTGATCGTTTCGTCGGTGATACTGCGTCCGAATGGCGACCTGATACCGCGCACGCTGAAAGAGAATGGCGTCAAGCTGGCGCCCTATGCGTGGAGGGTGAAGGATTTTCGCGATCTCAATGACTACATGAGCGGCGTGATTTTAAAAAACCGCTGAGATCGGGATACGCCGGTTCAGGCCTCGGCCGCCGCACTGTCGACGCCGGCTTGCGCCAGCAAGGTTGCACGGAAGATGCCCACCAGCGGGCGCAGGTTGACCTTGTGCCAGGCGGCCCACAGCGGCGTGCGATAAGCGAACCAGGGCAAGGCGCGCAGCACCACGCCGGCCGGCGCATGCTGGCGCAGGCTGTGCTGGATCATGGCCATGCCCAGCCCCGCCGCCACCAAGCCCAGGGCCGTCAGAGGTTCGGTCGCCTCCATGCGGATATCGGGCGTAAAACCGGCGCGGGCGCAGGCGGCCACGAAATTATCGTGTTTCAGCGCGCTTTCCTTGTGCAGCACGGCGATCCATTCCTGGCCCGCCAGGTCTTCCGGCGTCAGGTTTTCCTTGCTCGCCAGCGCATGCGTTTCCGGCATGGCCAGCAGCATCGGATCGCTCAGCACTTGTGCGCAATCAAGATCGGGGTCGCCCGGCAGCGGTGGCTCGCACAGCAGCGCGATATCGAGGCTGCGCTGGCGCAAGCCTTCCACCTGTTCGGCCGAATGCATATTGTAGAGCGCGATATGGACGGCGGGCCGGGTCAGGCGCAGCGCCCGCAAGCCGTCCGGCAGCACGCCCGAATGCATGGCGTTTTCGATATAGCCGATACACAGGCCGCCCTCGTCACCCCTGCCGAGGCGCCTGGCCAGCGCTTCGAGCCGGTTGCCATGCGTCAGGAACGCCTGCGTTTCGGCCAGGAACGTGCGGCCATCGCGCGTCAGGCGGATGCGCTGGGCATTGCGTTCGAACAGGGTCAAGCCCAGTTTGTCTTCCAGTTGCGCGATCTGCCGGCTCAGCGGAGACTGCGAAATATGCAAACGCTCGGCGGCGCGCCCAACGTGTTCTTCCTCGGCCACGGCGACGAAGTATTGCAACTGGCGGATATCAAGCATATCAGACCTTCAAAGACTTAAGTTGCGCAAATTATGTCTTGGACAGGCTTAACTTGTCCAGCTATTCTGATTGCACTACCCAACACCTTCAAGGAAAACATCATGAGCATCAAACACCTGCTGACTGGCAAACTGGGCTTTGGCACCGCACCGCTGGGCAATATGTTCCGCAATATTCCGGAAGACGAAGCGCTGGCCACCGTCGACGCGGCCTGGGACAGCGGCATCCGCTACTTCGATACCGCCCCCTTCTATGGCGCCGGCCTGGCCGAACTGCGCCTGGGCGCGGCCCTGAAAAAACACCGCCGCGACGACTATGTGCTGAGCACCAAGGTCGGCCGATTGATCCTGGACGAAGTGGAAGACCCGGCCAGCCGCGAACTGGGCGAAAAAGGCGGGCTGTTCGAATTCGGCCGCCCGAACAAGATCGTCGATGACTATTCGGCCGACGCCACCCTGCGCTCGATCGAAGACAGTCTGAAACGCCTCGATACGGACCGGCTCGACATCGTCTAGGTGCACGATATTGCCCAGGACTTCCATGGCGACAACTGGCTGGCGCAATTCGAAATCGCCCGCACCGGCGCCTTCCGCGTGCTGACCCGCCTGCGCGAAGAAGGGGTGATCAAGGCCTGGGGCATCGGCGTGAACAAAGTGGAACCGCTGGAACTGACCCTGGGCCTGGCCGAAGCCCAGCCGGACGGCTTCCTGCTGGCCGGTCGTTACACCCTGCTCGACCATGAACGTGCCCTGCAGCGATTGATGCCGGAGGCGGCACTGCAGAACGTCGACATCGTCGTTGGCGGCCCCTACAGCTCGGGCATCCTGGCCGGCGGCAGCCATTTCGAATACCAGCAGGCCTCGCCCGAAATCATCGCCAAGGTCGAACGCATCAAGGCGATTGCCGCGCGCCACGGCGTCAGCGTCAAGGCCGCCGCCCTGCAATTCTCGCTGGCCAATCCGGCCGTGGCCGCCGTGATTCCCGGCGCCAGCCGCCCTGGCCGCCTGGCCGAAGACATGGCAGCCCTGAACAGCGTGATCCCCGCCGCCTTCTGGCAGGAGATGCGCGCCGAACAACTGGTGGCCGCCAACGCGCCACTGCCTATCTGATCAGGAGCCACTCATGGCCAGCACCACCACTTCCATCGAGATCGACGCCACCCCGGATCGGGTGTGGAATCTGATCAAGGGTTTCAACTCGCTGCCGGACTGGCTGCCGTATATCCCCGCCAGCACGCTCAGCGAAGGCGGCAGCGTGCGCCACCTGGCCAATCCGGCCGGCGAAGCCATCGTCGAGCGGCTGGAAAAGTACGACCATGCGGCGCGCAGCTACAGCTATTCCATCCTGCAGGCGCCGTTTCCCGCCACCGATTATCTGTCTACCTTGCAGGTCGATGGCATCGATGGCGGAAGCGGGAGCCGGGTCACCTGGTCGGGGCAATTCACGCCGGTCGGCGTCAGCGATGACGAGGTCGCGGCCCTGTTTCACGGCATTTATAGCGATGGTCTCTCTGCGCTGCAGCAGACCTTGACGCAATAAGCCGGTACAAAACAGGCGGGGCACGTTGCCACCGAAGGCGACGCGCCCCGCCCGCTGTGGTGTGCGGCGCAGCATTTTTATGCCGCCGCCTGCAGAGCCGGCCCGTATCCAATACAATAACGCTTGTGGCAACCAGAACCCGGGCGCGCCACTCCCTCCCGTCTCCACCCCTTACCGAACCTTAGAACATGCACGCTTCCGCAGACTCATTCATACCGCGCGTTAATGCGCCTTTTGGCGCTGGCTATGCCGACCTGGCCCTGGCCATCGGCGGCCTGGCGATCGGCACCGGCGAATTCGCCTCCATGAGCATCCTGCCCGTGGTGGCGAATGACCTGGGCACCACCCTGCCGGAAATGAGTCATATGATCAGCGCCTATGCGCTGGGCGTGGTGGTCGGCGCACCGCTGATCACGATCTTCCTCGCGCGCATGCCGCGCCGGCTGATGCTGATCTGCTTGATGCTGATGTTCGCCGGCGGCAACTTGCTGAGCGCGATCGCACCCAACTACGGCCTGCTGGTGGTGGCCCGCTTCGTGGCCGGCATTCCGCACGGCGCCTTCTTTGGCGTGGCGGCGCTGGTGGCCGCGGCCATGGCCGAACCGGACCGGCGCGGCCAGGCCGTCGCCCGCGTGCTGATGGGCCTGACGGTGGCCAATATCTTCGGCGTGCCGCTGGCCACGTATATCGGCCAGACCATGGGCTGGCGCCCGGCCTTTTTGCTGGTCGCCGCGCTGGGCCTCCTGACCATGCTGATGATGCGCATTTTCGTGCCGAAAGTAGCGGCCGGCGATTCGAGCCCGCGCCGTGAACTGGGCGTCTTCCGCCGTCTGCAAGTGTGGCTGACCCTGCTGATGGTGGCGATCGGTTTCGGCGGCATGTTCGCCGTCTACACCTTCATTACCCCAACCCTGACGGAAATCACCAAGGTCTCGCCACTGGTGATCTCGATCCTGCTGGCCGTGATCGGTATCGGCATGACGGTCGGTAACATGGTCGGCGGCTGGCTGGCCGACCGCTCGCGCCTGTGGACCATCTTCGGCGTGCTGGTATGGAACGTGGTGGCCCTGGTCGCCTTCAGCTACACCACCACCAATGTCTGGCTGACGGCGATCAACCTGTTCGCCATCGGCGCCGGCATCGCGGTCGCGCCAGCCGTGCAGACCCGCCTGATGGACGTGGCCGGCGACGCGCAGACCGTGGCCGCCGCCCTGAACCACTCGGCCTTCAATATCGCCAACGCCCTGGGCGCCTGGGCCGGCGGCATCGCGATCGCCATGGGCGCGGGCCTGCAGTCGACCGGCTGGGTCGGCGCCCTGCTGGCCTGCGGCGGCATCGTCGTGCTGGGCATTTCGGTGATGGTGGAAAACCGCAGCCGCAATCTGGCGGGCGTGCAGCCGGCTTGAACGATTTTACGTAGGTCGGGTGGCTTCGGCAGGTCGGATTAGCGGGGCCGCCCAGGCGCGCAAGCGCGTGATCCGACAGACACCAGCGGCCTGGCCAACAATGTTGTCGGATTACGCTACGCTAATCCGACCTACGCGATGTGCCTACGGCGCAGCAATTCCTCCGCAACCACCAGCAATTCCCTGTCATCAAGCTGGCCCAGGTAGGGCTTTACTCTGAAATGATTGCGCGGCTGGCGCGCGATCTTTTCTGGCGAGTCATCCAGCATCGTAATGTCCTCCACCGCATACCCCTGGCCCTGCACCTTGCGCAAGTCCTTGATATACACATAGCCATTTGCCTGCACGTCGACGCGCTGCACGCAGCGCTCGACCGACCAGGCAAATTTCAGTTCGAATTCGCTGCCAAAAACCTGCGCCACCACCGCATCGACATAGGCGCGCGACGAAGACGACCACACCGCAAAGTCGTAATACGGTTGCATGGCCCGCAGCAGCTCATGCAGATACGGGCGCTGGTAGACAAGATACGGGCCGCATGCAAAGTCTGCAGCCTGCGCAAGCTGCGCCGTGCTCGCATGCACCAGCGTTTCGTCCAGGTCGAAGATCAGCAGTTTGCGCGTCATTGATTACTCTTCCATCGCTTTCAGCAACTGCCGGTTGAATTCCTGCGGCTCCTCCATCTGCGGCGCATGGCCCATGCCCGGGAACACGATCAGGCGGCTGCCCGGTATCAGGGCGGCGGCCTCCTTGCCCAGCACCGCATACTTGCCCAGTTTTGCCTTGACCTCGGGCGGCGCGATATCGCTGCCGATCGCGGTGGTGTCGGCGTCGCCTATCATCAGCACGGTGGGCACGGTCAGTTTCGGGAACTCGTAGATGACCGGCTGGGTGAAGATCATGTCGTAGATCAGCGCCGAATTCCAGGCCACCAGCTGCTTGCCCGGCCCCGCGTTCAGGCCGGCCAGCATGTCGACCCAGCGTTCGTATTCCGGTTTCCAGCGCCCGCCGTAATAGGTCGCTTTTTCATAGGAACGCACGCTGTCGGCCGTCAGTTTGAGTTCGCGCTCGTTCCACTGGTCGACCGTGCGGTACGGTACGCCCAGCGCCTTCCAGTCTTCCAGCCCGATCGGGTTGACCATCACCAGCTGCGACACGGCCTGCGGGTACATCAGCGCGTAGCGCGTGGCCAGCATGCCGCCCGTCGAATGGGCCACCAGCACGGCGCGGCTCACGCCCGCCTGTTTCAGCAGGCCGGCCGTATTGACGGCCAGCTGCTGGAAGGTGTATTGATAATGGGCCGGCTTGCTGGACGCGCAAAAGCCGATCTGGTCCGGCGCGATCACGCGGTAGCCGGCGCCGCGCAGGGCCGTGATCTGGCTGTCCCAGGTGGCGCCGCAAAAATTCTTGCCGTGCATCAGCACGGCCGTCCTGCCATTGGCCTTTCCGGTCGGCGCCACATCCATGTACGCCATCTGCAGCTGCTCGCCCTGCGAGACAAACTTGTAGTGCTGGACAGGGTGTGGATAGCTGAAACCCTGCAGCTCCGGCCCGTAGGTGGTGGCGGCATGGGCCGGCGAGAAGGCGGCGGCCAGCAGCAGGCTGGCCAGGGTGGAAAGACGACGCGGCATCGTTGAGTGCTCCCGGAAAATGGCGAACAGCCAGTCTAACCGATGTCGAACGCGGCGTCGCCGCGCAAGGCGAACGGCACGGCCCTGGCCCAGCGGTTCGACGACAGCGAAAACGCCAGCGACCTGACCTGGTGGTACCAGCCGGCCGGCACGTACAGCATGTCGCCCGCTTCGACCAGGCATTCGATCATGGTGGCCTGGCGCGCCAGCGGAAAGCGCTCGTAGTCGGGCGCTTCGGGATCGAACGGCGAGCCGAACAAAATCGCGTTCGCTTCGCGCGGATACAGGAATTCGTCGTGATGCGGCGGCGATAAAATGATGCGCTTGCTGCCCCAGATCTGCGCGAACAGATTGTCGTCATAGTCGCAGTGCAGCGGCGTGACGGTGCCGGCAGGACCCAGCCAGTAGCGCGGCGGGCCGATCTTGTCGAAATACGCGGGCCAATGGCACAGGCTGTTCAGTTCGCGCAGTTCCAGGTTGCCCAGGTAGGGCGGCAGCTCATGGACACCCTGCGCCACCAGGTCCAGGTAGTCCAGCATCGACATGTCCTGCATCGCCCGGTCGGGCGCGAACGCGGTATTGACATAGTCGCCCACGCGCGCGCGCACCGGCAAATGGCTGTAGCGTTCGCGCAGGGTTTGCGGCGTCAGCTGGCACAAAGGCCAGCGTTTCACCACACCCGTCATCAGGAACGGCAGGCCTTGCGCGGCCAGCGCGCGGAAACGGGCGGCGTCCAGCGGCCCCACGCGCGGCACGTCGGTAATCGCCGGCAAGGTGCGCGCGGCGCGCTTGATGGCCTCGCGCATGGCGTCGATGGACGGCACGCCGCGCACCTGCGCGTCTTTTTGTTCACGCGCCTGCTTTTTGGCCAGCATTGCTTCGGGGGTGGAGGGGATGGCACTGCGCGGTGGCAAGCGTTGCTGCAAAGGCGTTTTTTCTATCGACATATTCTTGAAAGGTGATTCAGGCCGGCCTCGCGGCCAGCATCTTTTGCAATACCGCATCAAGCTCGACAAAGTCGACCGGCTTGGTCAGGTGCAGGTCGAAGCCCGCATCCGAGGCCAGCTGGCGGTCCTTGTCCTGGCCCCAGCCGGTCACCGCCACCAGGATGGCGTCACGGCCGCAAGGCTGGCCGCGCAGATGGCGCGCCACCTCGTAGCCATTCATCTGCGGCAGGCCGATATCGAGCAGCACCACATCCGGCGCGAAGGCGGCGGCCAGGGTGAGGCCGGACGGGCCATCATAGACCGTGCCCACTTCATAGCCGAGGATCTCGAGCGCCATTGCCAGGGTGTCGGCCGCGTCGGCATTGTCGTCGATCACGAGTACCTTGCCAACCCGCGTGCCGGCCTGCAGCTGGCGGCTGGCCGGCGGTTCGGCGACGACCGGCGGCGCGGCCGGCAGCGGCAGGCGCAATTCGAATGTGCTGCCCTGCCCCACGCCGGCGCTGCGCGCGCTCACGCTGCCGCCATGCAGCTGGGCCAGGCCGCGCACCAGCGACAGGCCGATGCCGAGGCCGCCCTGGGCGCGCGACAGGGCCGGTTCCAGCTGTGAAAACATGTCGAACACCGTCAGCAGGTGCTCGGGCGCGATGCCGATGCCGGAGTCGCGCACGGTAATCACGACTTCGCCGCCACTGCGCGCGACGCCGAGCCAGATATGGCCCCGGGCCGGCGTGTACTTGACGGCGTTGGTCAGCAGGTTGGCGATCATCTGCGACAGCCGCGTGGAATCCGCATCGAGCCAGATGGGTTCGTCGGGCTGCTCTACCTGCACCGTATGGCCAGCCTTGTCCGCCAGGCTGGCCACGCTGTGCAGCGCCATCTCCAGCACCGGCGCCAGTTCCACGCTCTGGCGGCGCAATTCCATCCGGCCTTGGGTGATGCGCGACACTTCCATCAGGTCGTCCACCAGGTGGGTCATGTGGCTGACCTGGCGCCCCAGCACATCGCGCGCCCAGTTCAATTGCGGATCGTCGAGCTGCGCCAGGTTCAGCACCTCGAGCACATTGCGCATGGGGGCCAGCGGATTGCGCAACTCGTGCGCCAGGGTGGCCAGGAATTCGTCCTTGCGCCGGTCGGCTTGCGCCAGCCGGGCATTGAGGGCGCTGGCGTCGCTGCGCGCCAGTTGCAGATGCTGCTCGTACTTGCGGCGGTCGGTGGCGACAAACACGGCGATTTCATCGTAGCGCACGCCGCCATGCTCGCGCCGCACGGCGTTGAACAGCATCGGCAGCTTGTCGCCCTGGCGCTGGCGCACGTCGAGCAGCACTTCCGATACGCTGCCCTGCATCTGCATCAGCGGGCGCCAGTGGGTCTGGTGAAACACGCGCCCGCCGATGGTCAAGAGGTCCTGCAGCTTTTTTTCACTGACCAGTTCGTGTTCCGCATAGCCGAGCCAGCCGCAGAAGGTGGCGTTTGCCTTGAGGATGACGCCGTCTTCGGCGCACAGCAGCAAGCCGCAGGCGGCGTGCTGGAACAGGGTCTCGGCATCAGGCAGGAAAGTCACTGGGCGGCGTCGCTTCAGAGATGCAGGCCATCGAGAAAGGCGCGGATCGGCGCATGGCATGCCTGCGGCGCGCTCATGTGCGGGCAATGGCCCATGTTCTCGATCACTTGCAGGGTGCTGTGCGGCAGGTTGGCGCGCAGGTAGTCGCCGACCGGCATGGGCGCAATGAAATCGTCATCGCATTGCACGATCAGCGCCGGCGTGGTGTTGCGCGGCAGGTCGGCGCGGTGGTCGGACAAAAAGGTGGTGCGCGCAAAATGCAGGGCGATGTTCGGGTCGGTGCGGCAAAAGCTGTGGGCCAGTTCCTCACCCAGCGCGGGCTGGCCGGGCGTGCCCATGATGACCGGCGCCATGGTGCTGGCCCAGCCCAGGTAGTTGCTGTCCATGGCGCCCAGCAGGTCGTCGATATCGGCGCGCGAAAAGCCGCCGTAATAGCCTGCGTCGGGATCGTCGACATAACAGGGCGACGGCGCCAGCATGATCTGCGCGGCAAAACGCTGCGGTTCGGCGATCGAGGCCAGCAAGGCCGTCATGGAACTGACGGAGTGGCCGATGCAGATCACCGGCCCATCGCTCACCGCCTTGACCACTTGCAGCAAATCGTCCGCATGCGCCTGCAGGCTGGTGTAACTGTCGAAATCATAAGCGGTCAAATCCGAGCCGCCGCTGCCGACCAGGTCGAACAGCACCGTGCGGTAGCGGTCGCGGAACATCGGCTCAAGGTAGCGCCACATGGTCTGGTCGCAGCCGAAGCCATGCGCGAAGACGATGGTGGCGATGGGGGCGCCATCGGCCGGGTTGGCGGCTTGGTTGATGCGGATATTGTTGCGCTGCTCGATACGCATGCCGGTCTCGCCTTATGTTGACTGTAAAGAGGGCCATATCCTCGCTGGCATCTTAACATGGGGCCGCCCGCGGATGGCAATGCCAAGGTTCCTTGCCAAACAAAGCGTCACAGCGGATAATGAGAACGATTCCCATTAATAATTTCACATGCGTTCAGTCAGCGCGGCCCGCTTCCGGGCGCTGCCCGCGACACGCCCGTGTTTCTGAAGACTGCTACCGCATGCGCGCTTTCTGGACCGTTGTACACCGCTGGGCCGGCCTCACTGTCGCCCTGTTCCTGATCGTCGCCGGCCTGACCGGCGCCGTCACCTCGTGGGACCATGAGCTCGACGAATGGCTCAATGCCGACATCATGGAAACACCGGGCCGCGGCCCGCTGCAACAGCCCTTCGTGCTGGCCGAAAAAGTGGCCGCCGCCGATCCGCGCGTGGAAGTCAATTACATCACCCTGGGGCTGGAAGAAGGCCATGCGGCGCAGTTCCTGGTGCGCCCCTTGACCGATCCGGCCACCGGCAAGCCTTTCGTGCTCGACTACAACACGGTGTACGTGGACCCAGTCACGGCGCAGATCACCGGCACGCGCGACTCGACCGCGATTTCCCTGTCGCGCCGCAGCCTGATGCCCTTCCTGCGCCACCTGCATTACAGCCTGCACGTGCCGGCTTTCTGGGGCACGGACCGCTGGGGCTACTGGCTGATGGGCGCCGTCGCGCTGGTCTGGCTGCTCGACAGCGTGGTGGCGTTCTACCTCACCACGCCACGCCGCCTGCGCGCCCGCGCACTCGACGACACGGCGCCACACCGCAGCCCCGCCACCTGGTGGCAGCGCTGGAAGCCGTCCTGGCTGCTGCGCTGGGCGGCCGGCGGCTACAAGCTCAATTTCGACCTGCACCGCGCGGGCGGCCTGTGGGTCTGGGGCATCATCATCGTCGTCGCCTTTACCTCGTTCTCGCTGAACCTGTACCGCGAAGTGTTTTACCCGGTCATGTCACTGGTCTCGAAAACCACGCCAGGACCATATGAAACCCAGACGCCGGCGCCGTTCGGCACCTATGTCAAACCGGTGGTCGGCTTCGAGCAGGCGGTCGCGATTGCGAAAAAAGAAGCTGTCCAGCGCGGCATCACCTCGCCGATCGGCGGCATCTATTATGGCGGCGACTATTCCTTCTACAACGTGTCGTTTTTTGATCCGGCCGACGAATTCGGCACGGCCGGCATGGGCTTGTCCAACCTGTATGTCGATGGCATGAACGGCAGCATCATCGGCCAGCACAAGCCTTGGGAAGGCACGGCCGCCGACGTCTTCGTGCAGCTGCAGTTTCCACTGCATTCGGGCCGCATCCTCGGCATGCCGGGGCGCATCCTGATGTCCTTCATGGGCGTGATGGTGGCCATGCTGTCGGTCACCGGCATCGTGATCTGGGAACGCAAGCGCCGCTCGCGCCGGCTGCAGGCGAAAAAGCTGTTGAAACCCGCGTAAGCAAGCAAGTCCACCGGCAGGCCGCATTCGCGGCTTGCCGCCCCCCCCCTCGCCAATCGGCGGCACTCATCCAAATGCAATTGCCTTGCAATAATATTGCGCATCGACTACTATTGCATTTTAAATGCAACTAATTTGCATTTAAACCGACTCCCTCTTCCACTTCCAGAGTAATCAATGCGCCTTCACGTACTTGCAGCTGCCATCCTGTCCACTTTCCAATACGCTTACGCCTCGGACGAGGTCACCCTGCAGACCATCAATATCCAGGCCGAGCGGCCCTCAAACATCGACAGCGTGGTGGTGGTCGAAAACAAACAGGCCCAGAACGGAACACTGGGCGGCATGCTGGAACATGTCTCGGGCGTGCAAAGCAGCGCCTTCGGGCCGAATGCCGGCGCGCCGGTCATCCGCAGCCTGTCCGGCAACCGGGTGCAGATCCTGGAAGACGGCCAGTCGATAATGGGCATGAATGCGCTCAGCGGCGACATCAATATTCCGTTCGATCCGCTGTTCGTGCGCAGCGCCACCGTGAACAAATCGTCCGATAGCGTGCGCTTCGGCGGCAATGCGATCGGCGGCAGCGTCGACGTCGATTCCGGCCTCGTTTCCAGGAAGATGGAAGACAAGGAAAAAGAAGTGGAGCTGGTGCTGCGCAAGGGGTTCAACAACGCCGATGCCCAGGGCCTGCGCCTGAACTTCAACGACCAGAATCACTTCTCGACGAATGTGCAGCTGTCGTTCCAGAAAATCTCGCATTACACTATTCCCGGCAACAGCAAAGCATCGGTGTGCAACGGTCAGCTGTTCCCCGCCAAGGGTGGCGTCAACACCTTCCTGGCCGACAGCTGCCAGAAGGAAGCGCGCATCCAGCAGGTCTACAACAAGTCGTCGCAGCCGTATATCGACCAGTTCATGACGGAAAATCCGGACTGGGCGGACGGCGATTTTTCCTTCTATACCAATAACCCGACCTCGGTCTGGCAGCGCAAGACCTATGTCAATCCCGTCAACCCGGCTTACGTTCCGGGCACGCCCACCACGGTGCAGAACAAGATCAACCGCGATGTGACGCCCGACTACCATGGCACTTTGGGCAACAGCTATTCCAGCAATGCCCACTTTGCGGTGGGCACGACCTACTTTTTCGACGGGGGCTACGTCGCGGCCAGTGTCGACAGCAAGGAAAGCAAGTACGGCGTGCCGGGCTTTTCCATGGAAAACCTGTCCTTCGGTTCTAACTATGCGCAAGGGATGCCGGTCGGCGTCGTGATCAGGCAGGATAAATATGCGCTGGAAGCCAAGCTGCTTGAGCCCGTACCGTATATTGAAAGCGCGCAATTGCGCGTCTCGCGCCTGAACAATGGGTCGGGCGAACGCCTGGGCGCCACCAAGGCAAACGACTACCAGTTCGACACGAACCAGGCCGAACTGCTGCTGGCGCAACGGCGCGCGGGGCCCTTGAGCGGCCTGCTTGGCGTGAACTATCAAGCCAGGGAGATCACCGGCAGCGGCTCGCAGCTGTACCTGCCGGACGTGAACACGACCAGCAGCGCCATGTTCGTCAAGCAGAACCTGGACTTCGCCTGGGCCTCGTTCGACGCCGGTTTCCGTCATGAAAAAGTGCAGCACGAGATACAGAGCAGTGCCTTCAAGACTTCCAGGAATGCGAAAAATTCCAGGCTCGAAGACCGTGACTTCAACCTGAACAGCTACAACCTGGGGGCTTCAACCGAGCTTGGCCGGCTGTTCGGCGCCAAACTGCGCTATTCATCGTCGCAGCGCGCGCCCGAGGTCAACGAGCTGTATGCCAGCAACCGCCACTATTCCATCATGACCCAGGAAGAAGGCGACCAGAAGCTGAAAGCGGAACGTGCCAAAACGACCGAGTTCACCATATTGTTCGGCAACCGCGGCTTCAAGGCGTCGGCCACCGCCTATAGCATGAAGTACGCAAACTACCTCTACCTTGGCCATTCGGGCCTGCAAACCGCGAACCGCCTGCCGTTAAAGTACTGGAAGCAGACCGACACCACGGTCAAGGGCTTCGAGGTCGACGCATCGCAGGCGCTGGACCTGGGCGGCTACGGCAAGCTGGCTCTCTCTGCGTTTGCCGACCTGGTCAAGAACAAGGCGGACAATCCGGACTCGCTGCGCGCCCACAACGATGGCGAATACCTGCCGAACATGCCCACCAACCGCTATGGCGCCAATCTGCTGTGGGAAAACCAGGGCTGGAAGGCGAATCTGTCCGGCACCCGCTACGACAAGCAACAGTACCTGGGCAAGAGCGTCAGCGACGAAATCCCGCTCGATGGCTACACCATGGTCAGCTTCCAGCTCAGCCGCGCCTTCCAGTTGCCCAACTCGAGCGTGAAGGAGATCGAGGTATTCGTCAGCGCCTCCAACCTGCTCGATCAAGACGCCCGGCCACACAATTCACCGCTGAAATATATCGCACCCTTGCCGGGCCGGGGCTTCCAGCTGGGGGTGACGGGCAAGATCTGATCTTCGCCTCTCAGGCGCCGCCATGCTGCTTGTCTATTAGCGCCAGCAAGCTCTCGGCGCGCTGGCCGTCGCAGCACACCGCCACGCCTTCGCCGAACTCGGGCGCCGTCAGCCGCGTCAGCACGCTACCGGGCGGCATTTCCACCGCCAGCCGCGCCCCCCTCTCCCAGGCCAGGCGTACCGTATCGGCCCAATGCACGCGGCGCGCCATGTTCGAGGCCAGGCTGTCACGGATGCGCTCCGGATCGAACAGGGTGCGCGCGGCGCTGCTGCTCAAATACGCCAGCTGCGGCCGGCGCACCGTTACCTGGTCGAAATCGGCGCGCAACTGCGCGGCGGCGCCATCGAACAGCGGGCTATGCGAGGGCACGCTGACGGCCAGGCGTTCGGCCTTGCTGGCGCCATGAGCCAAGGCCAGGACCATGACGGCCTGCAAACCGGCGTCGCTGCCGGCAATGGCGATCTGGCGCCGCGCGTTCAGGTTGGCCACATACACCGGTTGTTCGGCGGTGTGCACGCCGGCCACCAGCGGTTCCAGTTGCGCCAGTTCCAGCCCTATAATCGCCGCCATGCCATAGCCGCTGGGATAGGCTTCCTCCATCAACTGGCCACGCTGCGCCACCAGCCGCACGGCGTCGCCAAAATCGAGGGCGCCGGCCACCACCGCCGCCGGATATTCGCCGATCGAGAAGCCGGCCACCATATCGGGCACGGCGCCACAAGCGGCTAAAAAGCGCGCCATGGCCACGCCGGCGATCAGCAGGCACAGTTGCACGGCCCGCGTCGAGGCCAGCGCCGCTGTCGTATCGAGCAGCAGAGGATCGTGTCGCAATACGTCGGCCGCTTGCGCCAGCGTGGCCGCCACCGCCGCATCGCCGGGCAGCGCATGCAGCATGCCGGGGCGCTGGGCACCCTGGCCGGGAAAAGTAAACAGGACGCTCATGACAGCATACTCATACAGGCTCCCATGGCGTGGCCGTCAGCAGCGGCCCCCGGTCCGTTTTTAGCAGGACCTTGCCGCGTCCTGCCGCCCATTCCGCGTACGCAAACCCGCCATGGCCAGTATCGATCTGCAGGTCCAGACGGCAGCCGGTGACGCTGGCCGCAATCGCCCGCAAGGCATCGGACTGCGCCGCATCGGGAGGTTGCGCGATGCGCAGCACCAGGTCCAGGTCGCTGTCGACGTGCAGCACGGGCAGGCCGCTGGCCAGCGCGAAGCCGACGCCGCCGGTCGGCCCCCAGGCCCAGCCGGTGGCGTCCAGCAGTGGCGCCACCGTGCGCAAGGCGGCCAGCGCTGCACATTGGATGGCATCGGGCGGCATGGCGGCGACGCGGGCCGACAGCATCTCGGGTGTCACGCGGCGCAGCACACTGGCCACGTCGATCTCGCAAGCATGGCGCTCGCTGCGCGCCGGGCCGCGCAAGCCCACCGGCAGGCGGCCCGGCGCCGTCGTGGCGCGGCGCACCACCAGCGGCGCCTGCCGCAGCCAGGCGGCTGTCGCCCAGGGCGGCAATGCCATTTCGTCCGGCATGGCGTCCAGCCACAGCAGATCATGCGCCCGGTAGCCGTGCATCAGGCCACCACCGCCTTGACGGCAAAGAACAGCAGCGATGGTCCCAGCAGACAGCCCAGGCCCGTATGAAAAGTCGCCACCAGCGCGCCATACGGCACCAGCCGGCGGTCGGTGGCGGCCAGGCCGGCCGACACGCCGGAAACAGTGCCGGCCAGGCCGCCGAACACCATCGCCGAACGCGGCGTTTTCAAGCGCAGGAAGCGCGCGGCGGCCGGTGTGCCCACCATCACCAGGATGGCCTTGATCAGGCCCGCCGCGATGCTGAGCGCCATCACGTCGGAACTGGCGCCGATGGCCGCTCCCGTGACGGGGCCGACGATGTACGTCACGGCGCCGGCGCCGATGGTGGTCATGCTGACGGCGTCCGAGTAACCAAACGCATAGGCCACGCCGGCACCGACCAGGAACGGCAGCACCACGCCCAGCAGCAGCGCCACCACGCCGATCAGGCCCGCCTTGCGCGCCTCGGTGGCCTGCACTTCGAAGGCGGTGGCGACGATGGCGAAGTCGCGCAGCATGGCGCCGCCCATCAGGCCGATGCCGCCGAACAGCGACAGGTCAGCCAGGCCCTTGTGGCCGCCGCTATGGATGCCGCCCCAGTAGGCCAGCCCCAGGCCGATCACGATGGCGATCGCCGAGCCATGCACGCGGCCCATGGTCAGGTATTTGGACAGCGCCACCGACAGCAGCATGATCAGGCCAACAAACGCGAAAGCGGTCACCAGGCCGTTATGGATGGCGGCTTTTTCAAAGATCTCAAGCATGACGCACCTCCTTGGACATGGCTGCTTCGGCGGCAGCGACCGCAGCCGGATTTTCGGCACGGTTGATCAGCGAAATCACGCCCGCGCAGATGATGACCGAGCCGATGGCGGCCAGCAAGGCGACCGGTCCGCCGCGCAGCGCCGCCACCACATCCTGCTGGGCCGCCATGGCGACCACCACCGGAATATACATGGCGCCCCAGTATTCGACGCCACGCTCGGTCATCTGCGGCATCCACTCGCGCCGCTGCATGTACAGCCGCGCGCAGATCAGCAGCAGCATCGCAATGCCAACCCCGCCGACATTGGTTTTCACGCCCATCAGCTGCCCGAGCAGGTCGCCCAGGAAGATGCCGAGCAAATGGCACAAGGCCAGTAGTGCGGTTCCGTAAATGATCATGGTACTGTCTCCGTTATAGGAATGAGGAATGACTTATGCGTCTTCTCTTTTGTTACCAATGCTCTTACCACTGCTGCTCAAGCACCTCCCTGACCCTGGCCGAGGCCTGGCGGTGCGGCGCGCCCAGCCGGCTGGCCAGGCCCCGCTCGGGGTCAAGACGGATATCGGCCAGCGCCGCCCGCAGGCTGGCCGCCACCTGCGCCACGTCGTCCTGCGATGGCGCATCGGGCCGCGCCACTGTCAAAGTCCGCCACAGCAGGCCCAGGCTCGCGTAATTGCCGATGTCATAAGCCATCGGCGGTATCGTCGCCGCCAGCGCTTCGAGCGCTTCCACCGTGCGCAAGGTGATGCGCGCCGCCGACACCTTGCCCATGGCATGCACCATCACCTGCGGATCGTCAAATGCGATCAGGCGGTTGGCCTGGTAGCCGTGCGCCAGGAAAGCGCCCGACATGGCCTTGCCGACGATCAGGCCGATCACCGGGTGGCCGGCCAGCCGCGCTTCGGCATACGCCCCCGCCGCGCCGGCCAGCGCCTGGTGGATGCCGTAGGCTTCCTCGCGCCGGCCATAGGCCTGGCTGGCGACGTCGATCACGGCGACAATCGGCCGCTTGACCGGCTGATCGTGGTCAGCTTCCACCACCTGTTGTACCGCGCGCGCCAGCTGCCAGCCTTCGACCAGGCCGATCTCGCCGGTGCGTGCGCGCGTAAAACGGTTGTCGGGGTCAGGCAGCACGGCGATATAGCGCGCGGTGCTCTCCGCCAGCGGCGCGTCGACCACCCGCACCGACGGCGGATAATCGCCCAGCGGCGTGGCGTGACCGGTCAAGGCGGCCAGCCAGATGGCGCCGCGGCTGGTGTCTGTGGTGCTGTTCATGATGCGGCTCCTTTGCTGTAGATGGTGCGCACGGCGTCGGGCGTGGCTTGCACGGTGGCGTCGACTTCAGACAGGCGCGCCAGGAAATGCTCGGCCTGGCCGCTGCGGTACTGTTGGGGCACGCCGCGTACGAACAGTTCGGCCAGCGTGGCGCGGATCTGCGCCGTGTCGTCCTCGACGTAAGCGTCGGCCAGGCCGGTATGAAAGCGCTGCTCGCCACCCGTCAGACTCCAGATAAATGGCTTGTTGCGCGAATCGAATTCCGTCACGCCGGCCTCCTGCTCGATCACCGCCGGGCCATTCAGGCCCAGTCGCGCCTCGCGCGTCACCACCAGATAGCTGCACAGGCCCGCCGCGATCGACATGCCGCCATAGCAGCCGACCGTGCCGGCGGTAATGCCGATCACCGGCTGGTAGCGCCGCAGGTCGACGATGGCCGCCTGGATTTCGGCAATCGCGGCCAGGCCCAGGTTGGCTTCCTGCAGGCGCACGCCGCCCGTCTCGAACAGGATCACGGCGCGCGTAGCAATACCGTTGCGGTTATCGCGCGCCGCCAGTTCCAGCGCGCCGGCGATCTTCGCGCCACCGACTTCGCCCATGCTGCCGCCCTGGTAGCCGCCTTCGATCGCCAGCACCACCGCCGGCTGGCCGTCAAACAGGCCCTTGGCCACCACCACGCCATCATCGGCCTGGGCCGTCACGCCCTGCTGCGGCAGCCACGGCGAGCCGATGCCGCAGAACGGGTCCAGCAGTTCACGCATGCTGCCCGCATCCAGCAAGGCCCTGGCCCGGCTGCGCGCACCGCGTTCGATAAAACTGTCGCGCTGCAAAAGTTCCTGGATGGTGCTCATGCTGGCCTCCCCGCCTGAAGTTCTTCGTATGCCTGCTCGATCCGCATGCGCACCACGCCCGGCGTGGCGCCGCAGTCGTTGATGACGATGCTGGCCGCCGGCAGCAGTTCGCCCGTAAACACGCGCGCCAGCAGCGCGTCCCACACGGCCCCCTTGCCGTCGACCGAGGTGTTGACGACGATGCGCGTCACGCCATCGTCTCCCGGCTGCAGCAGCACTTCCAGGTCGCCCGAGCCGACCACGCCGGCCAGCGCGCGCCCTGTTGCGGGCCGCCCGGCGGGAAATGTATAGTCACGCTTTTCCATGCTGTTCTCCTTCTTCCAGGCTATCGAGGAACAGGGTCGCCGCCAGCAGGTCGGCCGCGCCGCCCGGCGAGACATTCAGTTCCAGCATCGTCGCTTCCAGCGCCAGCAGCGCCTGGGTGCCCTGTCGCGTGCCGGCGCCGCCAGCGGCCAGCACCTGGCTTGCTCCGGCCTGCACCGCCAGCAAAGCGTCCACGCCACCGCGCGACAGCACGCAGGTGTCGTCCAGGCTGGCGACCATGGCCAGCAAGGCGTTCAGCCGCGCCGTGGTGTCGTTGTCGCCGCGTGCCCGCGCAGCGCGCAGGGTTGGCAAAGCCACGTCAAGCACATGCGGAAAACCGGCCAGCGCCTGGCCGCGCGCACCACCGACGTGATACCGGCGGCAAGCCAGCTGGCCCTTGTTGCCGGTATCAAGCGGTGCACTGCGGTCCGTCAGGCGCGCCAGGGCGCCGGCCCGCGCCGCCACCGCCGTTGGTACCAAAGGGTCACCGCGCTCCTGCAATTGCGCCGCCGCCGTCACCAGCAGGCCCAGCGCCCAGATCGCGCCGCGATGGGTATTGACGCCGCCGGTGGCCGCCATCATCACCGCTTCGCCCTCGCGGCCAATGGCGCCGATACGCTGGCGCAGCGCATCGTCGTCGCTGCTGTCCGCACCGGCATCGGCCATGGCCTGGAATACCGGCTGCAGCGCGCAGGCCGAATGGCACATCAAAGCCCAGTTCAAATCCGTGTGCGCGCCACGGCTGCGCAGGTCGACCAGGCCCGGTTTGGGCGTCAGCGTCACTTCGTCGAGCAGCGCCTGCAGCACCTGGCGCGCCAGCGCCGTGGTTTTCGTTGTCATCATGGTGTTCATTACCAGCTCCTGAATTTGGCGGGCGGTTGATACAGGCCGTCGGACCATTCGACCAGGTCGGCGATGCTTTTCGCCGCCAGCAGCGAGCGGCTTGCCTCGCCGCGCTGCACGCCGATATCCTCGGGCAGCGCGATCAGGCCGTCGCTGCGCAATCTGGCCGTGGTCTTCGGATCGTGGCGCAGGCCGATCGGCGTGACGCCAGCCACCGCCGCCAGCATGGCCTTGCGTTCATCGAGCGAACGCGCTTTGTACAGGTAGGCGATGCCCTCTTCGGTCAGCACGTGGGTGACGTCGTCGCCATAGATCATCACGGGCGCCAGCGGCATGCCGCTGGCCTTGCCGACCGCCACCGCATCGAGCGATTCGACGATGGTCGGCTGGCCGCCGTCCTGGAAGGTCTCCACCATCTGCACCACCAGCTTTTTGCCGCGCGCCAGCGGATCGTCGGTTTCGATCAGGTCCAGCCAGGCGGGCGTCGGGTGGCGCCGGCCATGCGGGTCGTGGCCCATATTCGGCGCGCCGCCAAAGCCGGCCAGGCGGCCATTGGTGACGGTGGACGAGTTGCCCAGGCCATCCATCTGCAGGGTGGCGCCGATAAACAGGTCGACCGCATACTGGCCGGCCAGCTGGCACAGCGCGCGGTTCGAGCGCATCGAGCCGTCGCGGCCCGTAAAGAACACATCGGGCCGCGCCGCCGCATAGCCTTCCATGCCCAGTTCGGCGCCGAAGCAGTGCACGCTCTCGACCCAGCCCGTCTCGATGGCGGGAATCAGGGTCGGATGCGGATTGAGCACCCAGTTGCGGCAGATCTTGCCCTTCAGGCCCAGCTGCTCGCCATAGGTCGGCAGTATCAGTTCGATGGCGGCCGTATTGAAGCCGATGCCGTGATTGAGCGACTGCACCTGGTGTTTTTCGTAGACGCCGCGGATCGCCATCATCGCCATCAGCACATGCACCGGCTTGATCACGCGCGGGTCACGGGTAAACAAGGGTTCGATAAAAAACGGCTTGTCCGCTTCCACCACGAAGTCGATCCACGACCCCGGCACGTCGACCCGCGGCAAATCGCTCACATCGTCGACGATCTGGTTCACCTGGGCGATCACGATGCCGTCGCGGAAGGCCGCCGATTCGACCAAAGTGGGCGTGTCCTCCGTGCTGGGGCCCGTGTACAGATTGCCCTGGCGGTCGGCCATATAGCCGGCCACCATCACCACGTTTGGCGTCAGGTCGACAAACAGGCGCGCATACAGTTCGATATAGGTGTGGATGGCGCCCACTTCCAGCAAACCGTCCTGCAGGAACTGGGCAATGCGCAGGCTTTGCGTGCCGGCGAACGAGAAATCGAGCTTGCGGGCGATGCCGCGTTCGAACAGGTCCAGGTGTTCGGGCAGGCTGACGCTGGGCATAATCAGGTGCAAGTGGTGAATCTTGTCCGGATTGACCTTGGCCAGCATGCGCGCCAGAAAATCCGCCTGCTTCTGGTTGTTGCCTTCCAAAACAACGCGGTCGCCGGGCGCCAGCAGCGCTTCGAGCACGGCGACCATATCGCCCTGCCGCAATACCGGTCCATCGGCAAACTGGCGCACGGCATCGAGCCGGCGCCGCTTCTCGGTGCGGCGCGTATCCCAGCGCTTGCCTCCCTCTTTGCGCTGCGGTGGCGCCTGGGTGGTGGTGGACATTGTGTCTCCCCTTGTCGACTATCGAGCTTCCACGATAGGGGAAAGACAGACCCGCTTCAATCAACCTGCTACCATGTTCATTACTCTCAGATTAATGAACTAACGATATTCACGGTGATCCATGGCCATCAATGAAGAAATCACGCTGAAAAAGCTCGAAGTGTTCCTGAGCTTTATGGAGCTGAACAATTTATCGCGCGTCGCCGACGCGCTGGGCCAGAGCACCGTCAGCGTGCATCGCGCCCTGCACAGCCTGGAAGACGGCCTGCGCTGCCCCCTGTTCAAGCGCGAAGGCCGCAGCCTGATCCCGCTGCACGCGGCCTACACCTTCGCCGAATCGGCGCGCCGCGCGCTGGCCGAGTGCGAAGAAGGCGTGCGCAAGGTGCGCGAAATGTCGGGCATCAACCCGGTCCGCCTGAAGATCGGTTCGCTGTATTCGCTGACGCTCCACTGCATCCCGCAACTGGTGATCGCCCTGAAACTGCGCCGCCCCGGCCTCGATATCGATTTGACACTGGGGTCGAACCGCGAACTGCTGCAAAGCCTGGCGGACGGTCGGCTGGACGCCATCATTATCGGCGTGCAGGAAGAGGAACATCATGCGGGCCTGGTGTCGGTGCCGCTGTTCCAGGATGATGTGTATCTGGCCGCGCCATTGCATTCACCGTACGCGGGACAGACGTCCCTCGACCTGCAGGCGCTGCGCAATGAAAAATTCGTTACCCTCAACGAAGGCTTCGTCACCTCGCAAAGCTTCAGCCATGCGTTTGAGCTGGCTGGCTTTGTACCGGACACCACGATGCGCGTGGGCGATATCTTTTCGCTAATTAATCTCGTCAGCGGCGGCATCGGCTACAGCCTGCTGCCGGGACGCGTACGCGCCTTCAGCTCGCGCATCGAATTGCTGCCGCTTGATGAGCGCTACAGTTCGCACCAGCAAATCACTTTGTTGATGCTGAATAGCCGGGAGCGCGATGCGAATTTGCTGGCGTTGGCGGCGGAGTGCAGGTTGTATGGGCGGGGTAGCCAAAGCGTCAACAGCTCGTCGCGATAGCAGGCTACATATTGAAATAATAAGATAGTAAAAAATCCTGACTATGTCGCCAGCGGGCAATCGGTAGAGAAGTGCTTCGTGTCCTATTGTCTGACGTGGAAATTTTAACTATGCCGCAGCAAACTGGAGTTAAAATCAGGAAATAAATAGCACTGAGAGAAATTTCGTTCAGTCTGCCGCATACCGCCTCCTATCTTTTATTCCAATCAAAAAGATGACGCATTTACTGAAAAGACATTATGTTTACACCAGAAGATGTTCGCCAAGCTTTCCCTGCTGGTGTTTTTGAAAAACCTGCCGACCCCACAATGATAGCCAAGGCAGAGAACTTACTCGGACACCGATTGCCCGAGCAGCTCAAGAAGCTTTTCTTCGATTTTAATGGTTTTCTAGGGCCGACCGCTGCCAGCTTTCTTTTTCCCATTCTTGACCGCCCCCGACCCGGTGCAGAATCACTCGTCACCTTTACACAATTCTTTCGTAGTGAAGATTATTTTCCTGACTGGCTAAAACAAGCCGTTGCCATAGGCGGTAACGGCACGGGAACCACTTGGTTTATACTTCTGGATGCGAATGAAAGCGTTGTGCAATGGGACGCCGAGTGGGAAGAATATGAACCGATCGAAGGAAATCTGCTTGACGCCTGGATGGCCGAGAAGAAGCTTTACGACGTTAATCAATTTGATATCAAAATTGAATAACTGTTATGGATCAAACTGCAGCTGGAACTTGAGACCGCCCTCGCTGGTAGAAACACTTTGATCAAATTAATATGCATTTTACCACTATTATTTTTCCATTCCTGCTTTTATTCCTATCCGCCTGTGCGCCCATCATCAAGGCACCGCCAGAAACCATGATGGCGGCGCACATCAAAAGCCTGACGCAGGAGCAACGCGCCGCAATGCTGGCACGGGTGGAAAAAGAAGCAAAGGGATTCTCCGTGGGAGCGGGTTCGCCGAACAGGGCCTGGGTGTTTTTTGACCCCGCTTGCTCCTATTGCAGTGACCTGTGGCGGGAGACGATGCTGTTGAAAGACCAGGTCGAATTCGTGTGGATACCGGTGGCTTTGTTGGGCGATGACGGCGCAATGCTCGGTGCGGCCACGCTCGATTCGGCGGACCCGAGCAGCCTCATGTCGGCCAATGAAGCAGCGATGCGCAAGTCCGGCACGATGCTGACAGTGACGGCGGAACCGTCCGAAGCGTCGGTATCCACGGTGAACAGCAACACCGAGCTGCTGATCACTCTGGATCCGGGCTACCGACCTGTGTCCGTGCCCTTGATGTACTACCAATCTTCCAGCGGACAGATAGAGATCATTGACGGAACCATGGAGGCCAGGGTCCTGAAGGCCGCCATGAAATTGAAGTAATGTGCAAGGCATCTGCCGCAAGCGACAGATGCCCGTGATCATTCTAGATCGCACTATCCCAAGGCGCCGACAACCTCACCGCGCAATTGATCAGCCCCACCATCGAGTAGGTCTGCGGGAAGTTGCCCCACATTTCGCCCGTCACGGGATGCGTGTCTTCCGACAGCAGGCCCACGTGGTTGCGGGCCATCAGCATGGTTTCGAAGATCTGGCGTGCTTCTTCTTTCCTGCCGATGCGGGCCAGGGCGTCGATGCGCCAGAAGGTGCAGATGTTGAAGGCCGTTTCGGGCTTGCCGAAGTCGTCCGGGGCTTCGTAGCGGCGCATATAGGGGCCGTCGCACAGCGAGGCTTCCAGCGCGTCGACGGTGGCGATAAAGCGCGGGTCCATCGGGTCGATGAAATTGACTTCGGCCATCAACAGTACCGACGCATCTAGGTCGCGGCCGCCCAGGCTTTCGGCGAAGGCCTGGCGCTCTTCGCTCCACGCTTCGCGCAGCAGGCGCTCGCGGATCAGGGTGGCGCGGCTTTGCCAGTGGTCGGCGCGGTCGGGCAGCTCCAGTTTGTGGGCGACTTTGGACAAGCGGTCGCAGGCTGCCCAGCTCATCAGCATCGACGAGGTATGGACGCGGGCGCGCGTGCGCAGTTCCCACATGCCGGCGTCCGGTTCCGCGTGCAGCTTGAAGGCCTGCTCGCCGACCGCTTCCAGCGCCGTAAACTCCGCCTTGCCGGCGCGGTGGAACAAACGGTGGTCGAGGAAAGCTTGCGCCGCGCCCAGCACGATATTGCCGTAGACATCGTGCTGGAAGTGTTCCTGCGCCTGGTTGCCCACGCGCACGGGGCCGTTGCCGCGGTAGCCGGGCAAGTGATCGACCAGCGATTCCGGCAGCAATTCTTCCAGGCCGATGCCGTACAGGGGCTGGATATGGCCACCCTTGGAGCGGGCGACGATATTCGTCAGCCAGCGCAAATATTCCTCCATCGTGCCCACTTCCGACAGGCTGTTCAGCGCACGCACGACAAAGAAGGCGTCGCGCAGCCAGCAATAGCGGTAGTCCCAGTTGCGGCTGCTGCCCGGCGCTTCCGGGATGCTGGTGGTCATGGCGGCGATGATGGCGCCGGTGTCCTCGTACAAGGACAGTTTCAGGGTGATGGCCGCGCGGATGACCACGTCCTGCCATTCCAGCGGCACGGCCAGGCGGCGCGTGTAGGTGCGCCAGTAGTTGATGGTCTCTTTTTCAAAGATGCGCGCCGTCTCGTCGATGCCGCCGGCCAGGGTTTCGTCCGGGCCCAGCAGGAAGTTGGCGGTCTTGTCGAGCACGAAATACGATTCGCTCAGCACATAGTTGAGTGACACATCGGTGTTCAGGCGCAGGGTCTGTTCCGGGCCCACATAACGGATATGGTGGCTGCCCTGGGTGATCTGCGGCGCCAGTTTGCCCCAGTCGAAACGGGGACGCAGGCGCACGCGGATGCGCACGGCGCGGTCCAGCGGACGCACGCGGCGGATCAGCATCAGCGGACGGAACATGCGGTCGCGGCTGAGGAAACGGGGTGCGAAATCGGTGATTTCCACGCCACGGCCGTCGGTGTCGTACAAGCGCGTGCGCAGCACGGCCGTGTTCGGCTCGTAAAACTGCTCGGTGCGGGCATAGTTTTCAATATCGATGCCCCACACGCTGCCGTTTTCGGTGTCGTCCAGCAGGGTGTTGAACACCGGGTCGCCGTCGAAACGGGGCAGGCAGGACCAGACCACTTGGCCGGCCTGGTCGATCAGGGCGCTGAAGGCGCAGTTGCCCACCACGCCGCAATTGAGGCTGGCCTGGGCCGATGGTTTGCTGGAGGCCGGCGCAGGGGCGCCGCTCGGTGTGTCATAGGCTGTCGTCATCGGCTACTCCTTGAGTTTGGGGGGATGCGGCAAGCACGGCCGCGTGCAACAGCACCACGCGCAGTGCGGCCGGGCTGGCCAGCCTGAGCGAGGCCACGCTGGCGCCGCTGCCGACCTTGACGCCCTGCCCGCCTGCCTGTTCCACGAAGGCAAAACCGGCTTCGTCGGTGGTATCGTCGCCGGCGAACACGGCGCGCCGGCCGGCAAATGGCGCTTCAAGCATGAAGGCGGCGATCGCGCCGCCCTTGTCGGTGGCGGCAGGCTTGGCTTCAAGCACCATTTTGCCATGCAACAGCAAAATACCGGGGCACGCTTGCACGGCGTCCGTCATTTCCCGCACGCATAGTTCCTGCAATTCCGGCGCCAGGCGGTAATGCAGGGCCACGGCGCCGCGTTTCTGTTCCACCAGCAAACCGGGGTACAAGGCGGCCAGGGCTTGCGCCCTGGCCAGCACGGGAGAGACGTCCGGCGTGGCCGCCAGGCGCAATTGACCATCGGCGCCGCGCCGCTCCACGCCATGCACGCCCGCCACCGGCAATACCAGTGGCGCCAGCATGGCGTCGATCTGCGCCACGGGGCGGCCGGAAATAATCGCCAGCGCACCCTTGTGGCGCCTGGACAGCAGCGCCAGCGCCTCGGCCACGCCCGCTTCCAGGCGCACGCCGTCGGGCGTGGGCGCCAGGTCGACCAGGGTGCCGTCAAAGTCCAGGAAAATCGCGCAGCCGGGGGTGTCGAACAAGCCCGCCAGCACCGCGCTGTCGTCGATCAAGGTATCTGTCGTTACCGCCATCAAACCCCCTTGCGCCGGCTGAGGCGGCGGTGAGCGTCGATCTTGGTCATGACCTTGTCGCGCTGGCGCAGGCGCGAGGCGTCCAGCAACATGCGGCCGGCCCAGCGGTACACATTGAAGTGTTTGACACGCGCGCGCATGCTCTTCATGCGTTCGCGCTGTTCCACCGGCGGCATCACCAGGCCACGGTACAGGGCTTCAGCGCCCTGCTCGATATGGTAAGGATTGATGATCAGCGCTTCGTGCAGCTCGCGGGCGGCGCCCGTGAATTGTGACAGCACCAGCACGCCCATCTCGTCTTCGCGCGAGGCGATGAATTCCTTGGCCACCAGGTTCATGCCGTCATGCAGGCTGGTCACCATGCAGACCTCGGAGGCGCGGAAGAAACGCTGCAGCGCATCCTGGCCATGGTGCTCGGCCTTCAGCAGGATCGGCACATAATCGCCGCTGCCGAAGCGGCGGTTGATGCGCTCGACCATCTTGCGCACACGCGTGTCGAAACTCTGGTATTCGTCCAGCGACGCGCGGCTAGGCGCGGCAATCTGGATAAACGTAAAGTGCCCCACCATGCCCGGCTGCTGTTCCAGCATGCGTTCGACGGCCTGGAAGCGCTCGACGATACCCTTGGTGTAGTCGAGGCGGTCGACGCCGATGCCCAGCAAATGGTCGGCCGGCACGCCGATGGCGGCGCGGATTTCGGCGCGGCAGGTGGCCACGTCCGGCAGGTTCGGATCTTCATCGGGCCAGGCGATCGAGATCGGATAGTCCTCGACCTGGGTCATCTCGCCGCCATAGGAAATGGTCGACGCTTCCGGCTCGATGCGGGTTTCCAGGTAGCGGTCGACGGTTTCCAGGAAATTCTTGCGGTGGAACGGCGTATGGAAGCCCAAAATCGTGCTGCCCAGCAGGCCGTCGAGGATTTCCTCGCGCCATGGGCAAATGCCGAAGGACTCCGAGTTCGGCCAGGGGATATGCCAGAAAGTAATAATAGTCGCTTTCGGCAGCGCTTCGCGCACCATGCGCGGCAACAGGGCAAAGTGGTAATCCTGCACCAGCACCACCGGGTTGTCGGTTTTCGCTTCGGCGATCACGGCGTCGGCAAAGCGGCGGTTCACTTTCACATACTGGTCCCAGTCCGACGAGCGGAACACGGGGCGCACGTGGGCGATATGGCACAGCGGCCACATGCCTTCGTTGGCGAAGCCGTAGTAATAGCCCTGCTCTTCCTCTTCCGTCAGCCAGACGCGGCGCAAGGTGTAGCTTGGATTGTCGGGCGGCACCGGCACATGGTCGAGTTTGTCCACCGTTTCACGGTCGGCCGAACCGGCGCCGTGGGCGATCCAGGTGCCCGAACAGGCGCGCATCACCGCTTCCACCGCCGTCACCAGGCCGCTGGCCGGGCGCTGCACCTTGATGGTGCCGTCTTCCGATTTGGCATGGATATACGGCTCGCGGTTCGACACCACCAGCACCTGATCGCCGGCCAGGTCCGCTTCGAGCAGGCCGCGCAGTTTTTCCGGCGTCCATTCGGAGGTCCAGCCATTGTTTTCACCCTGGCGTTCCAGATGGTATTCCTGCAGCAGTTCGCGCAGGTCGCCGATCAACGGCTGCATTTCGGCAGGCGCTGGCGCGATGATGGGCACGGGGGTGGCATCGGTTGGCGCGGCAACATTCTTCTTGGACAGCAATTCACCGCGCAGCACATCCTTGACGGCAGCCAGCCAGCCACGCCAGCTCAGGTGCGCCACGAACACGGTCATCAAGGAAATCAGCACGGCCAGCACGGCCAGGAAGGCAAAGATGAAGCGTTTGGTATCGGTATTCCGGCGCTCGACAAACGTCATGTCCTGCACCAGTACCAGGCGGCCCAGTTGGTGGGCGTCGCTCATGACGGGCGTTTCGCTCAGGTGTACCTGGCCTTGCGGCAATTGCGCCAGCGACTTGTACAGGCCGCCCGAGCTTGGAGTGGTCCAGCAGCCGATCGAGGCGGGGAACTGTGCCGTCTTGTAGATGAGTTTGCCGGCGTTGTCACAGAAGCCCAGCGCGATCAGACGTTCGTCGCGCGTGGCGCCCTGGAACAGTTCATCGATACGGGCGGTATCGTTTTCAGGCAGATATTGGGTGAGTGGCGGCCGCAAGGTCCCGGCGAGCAATTCGGCGCGGCTGTCGAGGTCACGCACATACCAGCGCAAGGTAATGTTGTCGAGCAGCGGGACCACGATATACGCGAACAGTCCCAGCACGAGGGCGAGTGGCAGAATGAAACGCAAGGACATTCTGAGCGATC
Source organism: Janthinobacterium sp. J1-1 (assembly GCF_030944405.1). Lineage (NCBI taxonomy): Bacteria > Pseudomonadati > Pseudomonadota > Betaproteobacteria > Burkholderiales > Oxalobacteraceae > Janthinobacterium > Janthinobacterium sp. J1-1. Next base: position 4,260,259 of record NZ_CP132339.1, on the reverse strand, counting down.
TTAAAATCATCATTTTCCTTTGCAAAAGCTAAAAGCATGGCAAGTATGCCAATATTTTCCATGTAGCGTCGTTCTGTTGGTTTCCTTATTGAAACTTCAATTCCGCCGAGAACGCGCATCATGAGGTACTTTCAGTATCTCCCATAGGAAACGTCTTGTCCGTTAGTCAACGCACGCCCCGGCGCCGCCGTCAGGCTTTAAAATATACATTTGCTGCCATTCATTTACAAGTCACAAGGAGTTTTAGCCCATGGATCTCACCACCTACCATTCGTTGATGGGAGGACGGCTCGCTTCCGCAGTCACCGTTTTGCTCAGCGCCATTATCGCCACCCTGATCGCCATGGCGGTGCACCGCGCCAGCATCAGCCTGCTCAAGCGCCTGGCCAATGGCCGCCCGTTTACCACCCATGTCACGCGGGTGGCGTTTCGCGCCAGCCAACTGAGCTTGATCATGTTTGGCCTGCGCATCGTGCTGGCCGGCGCGCCGGGCGATACGCCAGGCCTGGTCGGCATGTCGCACCTGGCCAACGTGGCGCTGATCGTGGCGCTGACCTGGCTGGCCATGAAATGCATCGAAGCGCTCAGCCTGACCATCGCGCAAATCAATCCGGTCGACGTGGCCGACAACCTGCGCGCGCGCCGCCTGATCACCCAGGCAAGGGTTCTCACGCGCAGCGCACACGCCATCGTGATCATCCTCGGCCTGTCGTTTATCTTGCTGACCCTGCCCGGGGCGCGCCAGATCGGCGCCAGTTTGCTGGCCTCGGCCGGTGTGGCTGGCCTGGTGGCCGGTATTGCCGCCCGGCCCGTGCTGGGCAACTTTATCGCCGGCCTGCAGATTGCGTTTTCGCAGCCGATCCGCATCGATGACGTGCTGATCGTCAATGGCGAGTGGGGCCGCGTGGAGGAAATCAAGGGCACGTATGTGGTGGTGCGCATCTGGGACGAGCGCCGCATGATCGTGCCGCTGACCTGGTTTATCGAAAACCCGTTCGAGAACTGGACCCATACCTCGTCCACCATCCTCGGCACGGTGTTCCTGTGGCTGGACTTCAGCGTGCCGGTCGAGCCGCTGCGCGCCGAACTGGACCGCATCTGCCAGGAATCGCCGCTATGGGACCAGCGCGTCTGCAAGGTGCAGGTAACGGACGCCACCGACCGCGCCATGCAGCTGCGTTTCCTGATCAGCGCCAACAATTCGGGCGACGCATTCGAGCTGCGCTGCGTGATACGCGAAGGCATCCTCGGCTATGTGGCCCAGCATTATCCACACGGTCTGCCGCGCCTGCGCTCGTCGATCGACCCGGTCGAGCTCAACACCACCGCGGCCAGGGTCATCAACACCCCGGACGCGCTCGAGACGATTATCGACGGCGCGCCGACCGCCAAGGTGTAAGCTCTGCTTCAAACACCCCAGCCTGAAGGAAAACCGACATGAGCACCACCGCCTGGTTCATCCTGATCGGCTGCCTGATGCTGGCGCGCGGCCTGGCCGCCACCAGCATCGCCCGCCTGCCGTTCACTTCCTCGATGGCCTACCTGGGCGTGGGCCTGGTGGTCGGCCCGATGGTACTGGGCCTGTTTTCGCTCGACCTGGTCAAGCAGGCGCCGCTGCTGGAAACCCTGACCGAAATCGCCGTCCTGATTTCCCTGTTCTCGGCCGGCGTCAAGATGCCGGTGCCGTTCAGCCTGGCACGCTGGCTGCCGTCGCTGCGCCTGGCCTGGCTGTCGATGGCGCTGTCGGTGGGGCTGGTGGCCGCCTTTGCCTGCCTGGTGCTCGATCTGCCGCTGGGCGCGGGCATCCTGATCGGCGCCATCCTGGCCCCCACCGACCCGGTGCTGGCCACCGACGTGCAGGTGCGCCGCCCCGGCGACAGCGACCAGCTGCGCTTTACCCTCACCTGCGAAGCGGGCATGAACGACGGCAGTGGCTTTCCTTTCGTGATGCTGGGCCTGGGCCTGCTCGGTTATCACGAGCTGGGCCACACCGGCTGGACCTGGCTGTGGCACGATTTATTATGGGCCAGCGCGGCGGCGATCGCGCTGGGCGTGGCCGGCGGCGCGCTGCTGGCCTGGCTGGGCTGGCAGTTGCGCGGCAAGGATCCGAAGCACGAAGTGCTGGACGACCTGGTCGGGCTGGGCCTGATCGCCGTCGTGTATGGCGCGACCACCTGGCTGCACGCCTGGGGTTTCCTGGCCGTCTTTTTTGCCGGCGTGGCGCTGCGCCAGACCGAACTGCGCCTGGCCGGCGCGCCCGAAGACAAGCAGGGCCTGCTGCAGGCCGAGGAAGTGCATGCGGGGTCGGCCGTCAAGCCGCAGGAACCGCAAGCACCGCTGACCGTCAGCGCCGAGTCGCTGGTATTCAAGGAACACCTGGAACATTTGTCGGAACTGACGCTGGTGCTGCTGCTGGGCGGCGCCGTCAGCCAGTCGGTCTGGAACTGGCGCACGGTCGGCATGGCGCTGTTCCTGCTGCTGGTGGCGCGCCCGGTCAGCGTCCTGCTGGGTTTGCTGGGATCGAACACCAGCCTGCGCCTGCGCGGCATGGCCGCCTGGTTCGGCGTGCGCGGCATCGGTTCGGTGTACTACCTGTGCTATGCCATCAACCACGGCTTGCCGGTGGGTCTGGCGCGCGAACTGAGCCATATCACCATCGTGGTGGTGATGGTGTCCATCGTCGCGCACGGTATCAGCGTCACGCCCATGCTGAATCGCTATTGGCGGGAATAGACGGCGCGCTGCGACGCTTGTCATTGCTGCGCAGCAATGTTTTGCCAATTGGCACTGCTTTTTGAGAAAATATTGTTAAGATAAGATAATCAAAACGTCAAAACGCCCGCACCTGGCAAGAATTTAGCCGAGAAAGAAAAGACACCATGAAACGACGAAGCGTACTGGGACTGGGCGTCGCGCTTGCCCTGCTGCAAACCGGCTGCGCCACCAATCCCGCCGACACGGCCTGGGAAACCGACTTTGACGCCTTTATACGCGACGGGCTGGCACGCACCGAAACACCGGCCATGAGCGTGGCCATCGTGCGCGGCGACAAGACCATCTTTGCCCGCGGCTATGGCATGGCCGATGTCGAAGACGGGCAACAAGCGGACGCCGACACGGCATTCCATATCGCCTCCGTCAGCAAGGTGGTGACGGCGACCGCCATCATGATGCTGCATGAGCAAGGCCTGTTCCAGCTCGACGACAAGGTCGCGCCGCATCTGGATTTTCCCCTGTTGCATCCGAAATATCCCGATGTGCCGATCACCTTCCGCCATCTGCTGACCCATACCTCGGGCATTTCCGACGCCGTGTACGAAAAAACGCCGGCGTTTTCCGTCGAGGGCGACCCGCGCCTGCCCCTGCGCGACTTTTTGAAGGGCTATCTGTCGCGCGGTGGCGGCTGGTACGACGCCGACCTGTCGTTTGCGGGACGGCCCGGCACCGAATGGCGCTACAGCAATGTCGGCTACGCCCTGCTCGGCTATCTGGTCGGGCGTTTGAACCCCGAAGGACTCGATATCTATTCCCAGGATCATCTGTTCGACCCCTTGGGCATGGATGACACGGCCTGGAAACTGGCCGGCCTGCCGCGCAGCACGACGGTGGCCCAGCCCTACAAAGACAAGGACCCGGGCCTGCAAGTGCTGCCGCCGGTCGGCTATCCCGACTGGCCGGCCGGCCTCTTGCGCAGTTCGGCCCATGATTTTGCGCGCTTCCTGGCGATTTTCAGCAATGGCGGCATGGTCAAGGGCCACCGCTATCTGAAGGAAGAGACTGTCAAGGCCTTTTTGGAACCGCAGCCGGTCAGCATGGCCGCCGCCGACGCGCAGGTACGCCAGGCGCTGGCCTGGGTGCTGCGCGACCTGGACGGCATGCAGCTGGCCTCGCATAGCGGCGGCGACCCGGGCGCGGCATCGGTGGTCTGCGTCGATACGGCCAGCAAGACGGCCGTGCTGGCGTTTTCCAACATCAGCGCCGACCGCGAGTTCCGCAGCTTCCAGAAGGAAGTCGTGCAGCGCCTGCTGGCGCGCGCCAACGAGACGGTCAAGAAGTAAGGTGCCTGGCGCCATTGTGTGGGCGGCCGCACGGTGGCGAACTGCCAGGGAAGTATGCTGGAACGGTCACATCGACTTTATTTGACCTTACTTGACCTATATCAGGAGACCAGCATGACCAATCGCATCGGCAACAAAGATATCGCCCAGCAACGCAGCAAAAGCGAAAAAGCCCGCATCAAGGCATCGAATATCGCCAACGAGGCGGTAAAAAAAGCGATCGCGAAAGAAAAATACCGCAATGCCGTCAAGGGACAGCCGGCGGCATAAGCTCAGGCGCCAAACCAGCCCTGCAGCTTGTCGGCGGCGCGCAGCTTGACGTCGGCCGTGATATAGGTCGCCACCGTTGCCACGGCGGCGGCCAGCACGGCCAGGTCATCCACGTAGCCCACCACCGGCGTGATGTCGGGAATCGCATCGATCGGCGAAATGAAGTAGCCGAGCGCGCCGTAGATGGCCGTCTTGGCCCACAGCGGCGTGCTCGGTTGCTGCGCGGCGTAATACAGCCACAGCGCCTTTTCGATCACTTCCCGGCCGGCCGTTTTGGCGAACTTGATGACCTTGTCCCAGAAACTGTCGTCGGTATATTTCTTTTCGTGGGCCTTGGCCTGGGCGGAATGATCCTGATCGAGAGTTTTTCTCTTGCCAAACATATGCTGCTCCTCTTTGCCACACGCGGCCTGGCTGCTTGAACGCGCACATTATCATAAATCGCCTATGGCGAACCCTGGAGTACCGTACATGAAAATGGAAACACCCGCTCTTGAAACCCCCACTGCCGATCCGGCGCCGGCGATTGCCAGGGCGGCCGGCCTGCGCTATGTGGGCGATCATCAACCCGGCATCGCCCGCCATGGCAAGCCCGGCAAATTTCACTACCTGGACGCCGACGGCAAGAAGCTGGGCGACGAAGATATCCTGGCGCGCATCAAGACGCTGGCGATACCGCCGGCCTGGACCGACGTCTGGATCTGCGCCCGCGCCAACGGCCATGTGCAGGCCACCGGCCGCGACGCCCGTGGCCGCAAGCAATACCGCTACCACGCGCGCTGGCGCCAGGTGCGCGACGAAGCCAAGTACGAACGCATGCTGAGCTTTGGCCGCGCCCTGCCCGCCATCCGAAAAGCCGTCGAGGCCGGCATGAAGCTGCCCGGCATGCCCCGCGAAAAAGTGCTGGCCACCATCGTCCACCTGCTGGAACTGACGATGATGCGTATCGGTAACGAAGAATATGCGCGCACCAACAAGTCGTTCGGCCTGACCACCCTGCGCACGCGCCATGTGAAAGTGGCTGGCAGCGGCGTGGAATTCCATTTCCGCGGCAAGAGCGGCGTGCACCACGACATCAAGCTCAGCGACCGGCGCCTTGCGCGCGTGCTGCAAACCATCCGCGATTTGCCGGGCCAGGAGCTGTTCCAGTACCTCGATGAAGACGGGCAGCGCCATGGCGTCGATTCAGGCGACGTCAATGATTACTTGCGTGACATTACCGGCGAGGACTACACGGCCAAGGATTTCCGCACCTGGTCAGGCACCCTGCTGGCCGCGCTGGCCCTGGAAGAATTTGAAAAAGTCGATTCCGAGGCGCAGGCCAAGAAAAATATCGTGCAGGCCATCGAGTCGGTGGCCAAGAAGCTGGGCAATACGCCGTCGATCTGCCGCAAATGCTATGTGCATCCGGCGGTACTCGATTCCTACCTGGACGGCAGCTTGCTGGAGGGACTGAAAGCGCGCGCGCAACAGGAACTCAAGGAAGACCTGCATGCGCTGGCGCCGGAGGAAGCGGCCGTGCTGGCGCTGCTGCAACGGCGCCTGCAAAGCGAAGAACCGATCAAACAGAAGCTCAAGCGTCGCCGCTAGGCTGGCACTGGGCCGACAGGCTCAGTTCGCGCATGCCGCATGCCGGCAAGGCGCGACCTTCATCGCCTGCCATCTGGGTCGGCGCGGCGATGGTGGCCTTGGCCGCCGTCGTTTCAGCATTCACATCGCCATTCCAGACGGTGGCAGCCAGGGTCGATACCGTGAACAGGCAGATCAGCACGAAGGGCTTGTTGACACCGTTGTTTTTGTTGATCGCTGGCTTGTTCATGGCGTTGTCCGTTGATTGGTTGCAGAGTGGAATCATCATCTCGTGTTTTCACAATGCATACAATCAGACAGCTACCGCAGCTGAGGTAGGACTATGCTGACAAGCTCAACCCTAGGCTACATCAGGGTTGCGGGGCATCCTGGTCGGCATCCGGGTCCTTCACGCTCGATACTCCAGGCACCGCTTCCAGGCGTTTTTGCAGCGCCAGAAATTGCATCGGCGTCACGCGCGCAAACGTGATGACGATATCGTCCAGCTGCGGCACACCCTCTTTCTGGCGAATGATGAATTGCTGCACCCGCGTCGTGCCAGCGCCCAGCGCTTCATGCAATTTGTCCAGCGACAGCGCATCGCGCTCGGCCGTGATCAACAGCTCGCGCCGCTGGCGGCTGCCGATAAAACGCTTTTCCAGCGGCTTGATGCCCGCCAGGATAATCAGGATGATGACGGTCGCCGCCACCGCCGGCGTGTACAGACCGCCACCCACGGCCAGGCCGATGCCGGCCACCGACCACACGCTGGCAGCCGTCGTCAGCCCGCGCACGATCTCGCCACGCGCCAGGATCGCCCCGGCGCCCAGGAAACCGATGCCCGACACCACCTGCGCCGCCATCCGCGAAGGGTCGAGCGTCACCCGCTCGCTGAGCACCTCGGAAAAACCATAGGCCGACACGATCATGATCAGGGTCGACCCCACGCATACCAGCATATGCGTGCGCAGCCCCGCCACCCACGCCAGCCGCTCGCGCTCATAGCCGATCACGCTGCCCAGCAAGGCCGAAAACGCCAGCCGTCCTACCAGTTCCCATTCCGATGCCAATGCCATTGCGCTTCTCCTTAAGTGTTTAGATTTGGGTGATCATATTCCAACTCGCAGCCTGCCATTTTTCAGGGCTAGGTTGCTTTTGAGTACACTGTTGAATTCTGTCACCCAACTACCAGCGCCATGAGCCAAGCCCTTCACAGCCAAGCCCGCACCACTCATCTGATCCGGGACGAAATCCGCAACTCGACGCTCTCTCAACGGGAACTGGCTGAGCGCTACAACGTTAGTCGTCTGACGATCCGCAAATGGCAGAACCGCGACAGCGCCGAGGATCTTTCGCACCGGCCACGTACCATGCACACCACGCTCACGCCTGCGCAGGAATTGATCGTCGTGGAGCTGCGTACCACGCTGCTGCTGCCCACCGACGACCTGCTGGCGGTGGCCCGCGAGTTCGTCAATCCAGCGCTTTCGCGCGCCGCCTTGGGGCGCTGCCTGCGTCGCCATGGTGTCTCCAGCCTGCTTGAATTGGCCGCCCGGGAAACCGACAAGCCCGTCACCAAAAAGTCGTTCAAGGACTACGAGCCCGGCTTTTTACATATGGATATCAAGTACTTGCCGCAGATGCCTGACGAAACCGAACGCCGTTACCTGTTCGTCGCCATCGACCGCGCCACGCGCTGGGTCTTCATGGAGATCTATGCCGACCAGTCCGACAGTAGTAGCACCGACTTCCTGATCAAGCTCAACAAAGCCTGTCCGATTGCCATCGTCAAGCTGCTCACCGACAATGGCAGCCAGTTCACCGACCGCTTTAGCAGCAGGAAAAAAGACCCGGAAACGGGCGAGCGGATTCCCAGCGGTAAGCACGCGTTTGACGTTCTATGCAAGCAACTGGCGATCGAACATCGCCTGATCCCGCCACGTCATCCGCAGACCAACGGCATGGTTGAACGCTTCAACGGCCGCGTCAGCGAGGTCGTCAACCAGACTCGCTTCGCGTCCAGGGCCGAGCTCGAATCAACACTGCGCAATTACCTGAAAATCTATAACCACAACATCCCACAGCGTGCTCTCAACAACGAAACGCCGATTCAGGCAATGAAGAAATGGCAGGCAAAAAAGCCAGAATTATTCGTTAAACGTGTTTATAACCAAGCGGGTCTTGACAGCTAGCCTCCTTGATACAAGCGCTGCTAGCCATATTGATTGACACGCCACATCTTTGCTATTTTCGCTGTAATTCCCCTAGTGCAAGGTGCTCGAACCAATGTGTATAGATGGCGCAAAAGCGCGAAGTCACAGCGTTGACGAGCGCATTGCCCTCGTCTTTGAATTCAGGATAAATAGCCAGATAGCGTTGGTGAAATCTGCTTTCATCCGGGACACATCCAGTCCAATTAATCCATTGCTGATCTTCACATATGAAGCTGGCTGCACGCATGGCTGCACCGTCAACCAAGCCAAAATTGTTGGCATCAAGTTCATCGCCGCCCTTCGCCTTCAAAAGCTTTTTCGCCGGAGCATCCTTTTGATCCGCACGGTTCAATTCTAGCGGCCACGCACGCAAATTGCCGATTGATCGATGCCAGTCCCGGATTGCCGAGGGCATTTCATTACATAACAAACCTTGGGGATGAATGTGGTCATAATCCCACGGACGATTCACATCTTCCATTTGACCAGGAAGCGTTGGGTCATAGTCAGGAAACCAGCGCATCAGCCAAGCTCGCTGAGCATAATCGACCAAAGAACGTTTATCCCACAATCGATCAAAGAAATTTTTCCAGGCCAAGCGACGACGATCTTTCTTTGTTGCATCATCAGGGATATCTTTTCCCTTCTCCTCCATATTCTGTATGTACAACCAATTGCGCAGACCAGATTCGAGTTGACTGAAACTTTCAGGTGTGAGGCGAGAATAATAGTGATGCCACAGCGGCTCTGCTTTCCAGAATTCAGTATGGGCAGGACCAGGAAATCCTTTTTGACCACCGGTAACCCGGCAACGTATTACGTCCGCAAGTACATGAGGTGGCACCAAAGGTAACATAACAAAATTATCTTTGTGAGTTGGCAATAGCATTTCATAACGCTTGGCATTGAAAAAATCTGGCAATTTATCTACTGGAAACTGATACAATTCCTCCCACAAACGCGCGATACATTGCTCTGGCAAGATAGCAAATTCGGACATGGCAACCAGAAATCCTAGTGATCGTCTCTGCTGTTTTACCGTTAGCTGCGTAATACCGACACCGGCCCTTTCCAGGCGTAGTATCCAAGCGGCGCTGATAAACAGAAGTTCCAGCCCTTTCCCGCCCGAAAACATAGCTGCAGCCAAAGTAGGCGGCAATTTCCATGAGGCCTTATCCATGGGGCCATTAAGTCGCACGAGGTCAAACAAGCGCAAGAGGGTGGCGCCACGCACCCTGTCAGTGACAAACGTCTGAAAAGCCTCCAATTTTTCATCGTCGCGCATGGCGGTTCTGAACGAAGCAACATCAGGCGTCAAAGGCAGCTTGTCAGTGACGCGGTCAACTGGAAAAGCCAGATGCAAACGGTATAGAAAGGTCACCATGTGCTCAGGTGCCACGATACGTTGCTTGCCGAGTAAAGCATCCAGTTCTTTGGGTGCATCTGGCCACACTGCCTTAAGCGAGGAATAGATTAATTCCTCAGTGCTGAGTGGCACCCCGGCCGTGTTTATGCGTACAAACAGCGTCTCAATGGCATCAACCGATGGCTCGATGCCGTTTTCAGAAGGATTTGCTTGCAATTCGTGGGGTAATGCTCGCTCATGCATGATAAGCGCGGGAATTGTCCGGGTGTGTAATTCTTCACGCAACGCTGCGATCATCCACTCCAACCGCGCATAAAACTCTCCCTCCAGCGCCTTCCGCCATTGGACAACAAGCTTGTTTTGATCAATCAAGGCTGCGTCCTCATGCCACATGGGCAATGCTTGTAACTGGCGCTGCAGTTCTGCACGCCAGTCCTCGTGTGCTGCGGCCTTGATCAATATAGCAACAGGCATAGGACACACAGAATCCCAAGGCCAGGCAAAACGCAAAGGCAATGTTGCACCGCGCACAGTGGGATCATTCGCGATTGTACGATAGCTGGTCAAGGCTGAACGGATATATCCATGAGTCAGACGCATGCCGGGATCTACTGCCCGGTATCCCCAAGGATGTGAACGGGTCAAAAGGCGAAATAGAAATGCGCGATCTCCCGCTGGACTGGAGCGATTGCCCAAATCAACCCACAGCGCGAGTCCATGTTCAGTACGCGAATCAGCCCACACATCAACAAATCCACTTGCTATTGCAGTTGCGCGCTGTTGCCCATCAAGCAAATGAAATCGATCTATATGAGTGCCTTGAGCAGTATTACTTCCTAGTTTATAATCACTGCGTCCCAGTTTCCCGTCATACGGAGAAAGCAAGAAAGATCCGATGGGGAAACCGCGTATCAAAGAATCCCAGAATGCCTCCACCTTACCAGCGCTCCATACGGCACCTCGCTGCAAAGCGGGCAATTCGGCATGGATGCGGGAGCGCATGCCATTTTTTCTCAGGACAGGCAAACCCTCTATTTGCCAAGCCACGACCTCCTCAATCGCCAACAAATAATTTGATTGGACCTCAATCGCCGGATCATTCAATTTCATCACACTTCCCTGTAGCAGGCAAAAACCAAAGTGTAAATATATGCAATAAATTAATCAATATTTTTATTTTAAAAATCCATAAAATTAAAAAAATTAATTTTTTAATTTATTTTAAAAATATTGCGATAACAGATCGATGTTTCAGATAAAATATAAACATGCATTTTTATATACGCCTGCTCTCCAGCGTGCTTTGCGGTATCAAACCGGCAGGTCGCTCAGTTCCAGCTCGGAAAACCCCGCCCGGCGCCGCGCTTCCAAGTTGAACGGTCCGCGCAAGGTCGGCGCTTCGTAGCGCGCCGCCAGTTCGGCATAGGTGGCGCGCAGCTCCAGGCCGCGCTGCTCGCACAAGTAGCCGTACCAGCGGTTGCCGATCTCCACATGGCCCACTTCGTCGCGCAGGATAATGTCGAGGATGGCGGCGGCCGCCATGTCGCCGGCCTGCGCCAGCTTGGCGCGCAGCGGCGGGATCGCGTCCAGGCCCCGTGCTTCCAGCGTGCGCGGCACCAGCGCCATGCGCGCCAGCACGTCGCCGCGCGTTTTATCGACCATCTCCCACAGGCTGTCGTGGGCCGGAAAGTCGCCATAGGCGTGACCCAGCACGTCCAGGTGCGCCACCAGCAGCGAATAATGCGTGGCCTCTTCGGCCGCCACGCGCAGCCAGTCCGTGTAATATTCAGACGGCAGATCCGGAAAACGCCACAGCGCGTCCAGCGCCAGATTCATGGCGTTGAATTCAATATGCGCCAGCGCATGCACCAGCATGGCGCGGCCTTCTTGCGTGATCATTGAGCGCCGGCCAACCAGGCGCGGCGGCACCAGTTCGGGGCGTTCCGGGCGGCCGGGGATGGCGCCCTGCGGCTGCAATGCTGCGGCGGGATCGGCGGCGGGACGGGCCTGTGCCATGGCGGCCACCATCACCACCTTGCGCGCCGGATCGGGTTCGAGCAGGCAGGCCAGCGCACAGGCACGCAGTTCCTGCGGGGCGTGGTCAAGCGAGGGAGATAAGTGCATGGGAGCCTGGGTGCGCGTTTTTAACAAGGGGCGCAGTGTATCAAATTTCCTGTCCCAGCAAATCACGTCCCAGAGCAACATAGGCATCCATTTCGACCTCAGGCACCATGCTCCCCCCCGTGCCCCATACCAGATGCGTGGCATTTGCCAGCGTTGACGCATAGTTGGGCTGCTCCAGCACCGGCACTATTCCCGCAAACCCCGCCACCGCCGACGGCTCCAGCCGCCAGCCTTCGGTTTGCTCCAGCAGCGCCAGCAAGCGGTACAGTTCTTCGTCGCTGGCGGTGGCGTAGCCGTCGATCAGCCGGTGCATGGCGCGGCCGACAAAGCCGGAAGGCCGGCCCACGGCCAGGCCGTCGGCGGCCGTCACGTTGTCGATGCCGATGTCCTGCACGCTGATCCGCTCATGCAAGCCCGTATGCACGCCCAGCAGCATGCGCGGTGAATGCGTCGGTTCGGCGAAGACGCAGTGCACATGGTCGCCAAAAGCCAGCTTCAGGCCGAAGGCCACGCCGCCGGGACCGCCGCCCACGCCACACGGCAGGTAGACGAACAGCGGATGGCTGGCGTCGACCGTCACGCCAGCTTGGTCGAACTGCTTTTTCAGGCGCTCGCCCGCCACCGCATAGCCGAGGAACAGGTCGTGCGAGTTTTCATCGTCGACAAAGTGGCAGGTCGGGTCATCTTCGGCCTGGCGGCGGCCCTGCTCCACCGCCACGCTGTAGTCGGACGCGTATTCGATCACGGTCACGCCGTGTTCGCGCAGCTTGTCCTTCTTCCACTGGCGCGCGTCCGCCGACATGTGGACGGTGGTCCGGAAGCCCAGGCGCGCGCCCATGATGCCGATCGACAGGCCCAGATTGCCGGTAGAGCCGACGGCGATCGCATGCTGGCCGAAGAAACCGCGCACGGCTTCGCTGGCCAGCAGGCCATAATCGTCGTGCTGCGTGACCAGGCCCGCGTCCAGCGCCAGCCCTTCCGCATGCTTCAACACCTCGTAGATGCCGCCGCGCGCCTTGATCGAGCCGGAAATCGGCAGGTGGCTGTCCTGCTTGAGCCACAACTGACCGGGGATCGCGCGGCCCAGGCGCGCCGCCAGCGCCGCCTGCATGGCCGGCAGCGGCACCAGCGGCGACTCGATCACGCCGCCGGCGGCCTGCGTCTCGGGAAACGCACGCGCCAGGAAAGGCGCAAAGCGGGCCAGGCGCGCGCTGGCGGCCGCCACGTCGTTCGCATCCAGGCCGACGTCGGCCAGCGCAACGGCTGCGGGCGCGATAGCCGGGTTGAACCAGCTGACAGGCTGCAGTGCTGACAAGCGTTCGATCAGCGGATATTGGGCGCGCAGGGCGGCGATCGATGGGGGTGGCAACATGGGACCTCCTTGGTAAGCAATCCATGATTAGACCGCATCGCGCCGCCGATGGCAAAGCTGCGCGTGCGGGCTGCTGTTTAAAACTTCAGCTGCAAGCCCACGTCGAACGAGCGCCCCTCGGCCGGCAAGGCTTGCAGCGCGCCGCCGTTGGCCTGCAAGCCCGACAGATACACGCCGCCGAGCGGATCGGCATAGGCGCGGTTGAAGGCATTCGACACGCCGACATGCATGCTGGCCAGTTTGTTCAGCGCCACCTGGCTGCGCAGGTTGACGATGGCGTAGCCGCCGGTTTCCGGTTCCAGCCGGCGCGCGTCGACCGTGTCCTTGCGCGCCACCACCTTCGCTTCGATGCGGTTGCTCCAGGCGCCGACGGCATGCTCGACGCCCAGCAAGGCATTCAGGGGCATCATGCGGTACAAATCGCCGCCGCCGTCACTGCGCTTGCCGCGCGTGTAGGCGGCGTTGCCGGTGGCGGTGAATTTGCCCCAGCGCGGGCTGGCCGCCAGCGGCGCCTGCCACGACACATTCAATCCGTACAATCTGGCGTCATGATTGGCGAAGCGCAGCAGATTACCTTTCGCCCCCATCTGCATATAGGGGTTGAACGGCGCCAGCACGTCGGCGTCGATATAGTCGCTGACGCGGCTGACATACGGATTGACGCGCACGAACCAGCTGTCGTCACCCGCGCCATGCCAGTCCGCGGTGAAGGCGACGGTATAGGCCGTTTCCGGTTTCAGGTCCATATTGCCGACATAGCCGTTGCCGTCGCCAAACCAGTTGGTCATGGTCATGGCCATCGTGCCCCTGCCCCACGAGTAGCGCTCGTACAGATTGGGCGAGCGCACCTTGCGGGCCAGCGCGAATTCATAGCTGCCGGACGCGTCGGGCACAAAACGCGCCAGTGCGCTGGCATCGATATTGGTGTCGCGCTGGCGGCGCGAGCGGGCGTTGAAGGCGGTCGCCGCCATGGAGTCGGCCATATTCATCATGCCGCTGCCGTAGGACTGCACGTCGCCCGTGTCCATGCGCACCGATTCGCCGCGCAGGCCCAGCACGCTGGTCCAGCGCGCATCGAGCTTGCTTTCCAGTTCGCCGAACAGCACCGCGCGGTCGCGCTTGCCGCCGTTGATATTGAGGTAGGTGCGCGGCCCCATCATCATCGAACCGGGCACCGCCGGCCAGTAATCGTCGAGGCGGAAAGCGTGGAATTCATGGCCCAGGCGCAGCTCGCCCACGCCGGTGGGCAGGCTGGCCTGCAGCGCGTAGCCCGTGTTCTTGCCATGCGTGATCATCGGCATGGTGCCAGGGCGCTCGCTGCTGAAAAAGCCCATCTCATGGTCGGTCTGCTGCCAGTAGGCGCGCGCGTCCAGCACGCCCCAGCCGAAACTGCCCTGCCAGGCCAGGTTGGCGAAGCGGCCGTGGTTGTCCGTCATGTCCATATACTGGTTGGGAAAACCCTGGTAGGGAATATGCTGAATTCCGGCGCGCAGGGTCAGCTGCTGGCCATCGCCTCTGGCGGCCAGCACGATGGACTGGTTGATGCTCTCGACCATGCTGCCCAGCACCTTGTCGCCACGGCCGTCTTCGTAGCTGCGGCTGCGCGTGTAGGCGCCGCTGTAGCCGATGGAGAACGCTTCAGTGGCTGCGGATGCCGTCACATTGCTGGAAACGCTGTTATTGACGCTACGACCAAGCAAGCCGAAGCTGCCTTGCGTCAGCAGCCCCGCGCCAGGTGCGGCGAAGACCGGCGCGTTCGAATGTACCTCGATGGTGCCGCCGATGCTGTCGCCGCCCGCGCTGACCGGCGTCACGCCAGCGATCAGCCGGATGCGCTGCACCTGGGACGGGGCCATATACGACAGCGGCGCGTTCATGTGGTTGGCGCAGGCCGAGGTGATCTCCATGCCGTCGATGCGGATTTTCAGGCGGTCGTCGGCAAAGCCGTTCACCACCGGCAGGCCGGATACGCCGCCGCCGGCCGCCACGCCGTAGCCGGGCAGATTGCCCAGCATCTGCGCCGTGTCGCTCGATGCCGGATAGCTGTTGGCCAGCGCGCTGACGATGACTTTTTGTTCGGGCAGGACGACGTCGCCGTGGTCTGCGTGGGCCAATGCCGGCAGCGCCAGCGCGAGGGAAATCAA
Source organism: Janthinobacterium sp. J1-1 (assembly GCF_030944405.1). Lineage (NCBI taxonomy): Bacteria > Pseudomonadati > Pseudomonadota > Betaproteobacteria > Burkholderiales > Oxalobacteraceae > Janthinobacterium > Janthinobacterium sp. J1-1. The sequence goes on along the minus strand of NZ_CP132339.1, from coordinate 4,245,143 downwards.
TAAGGATGTGTGGTTCATGATGCTGCTTTCGGTTCGATGATCAAGACGAACGGCCGCCGGCGCGCACCCTGGGCGCGGCAGGCAACGGTTCAAACGGAGCGGGGAATCAGAAAGCGGCAGGCGGGCCGCGCGGCTGGAGCGGGGTCCAGGCAAACAGCGGCGTGGCGGATTGGTAAAACAGGACCGGCAGCAAGCCCGTGATCAGCGCGCCGGAAGCGGGCGCCAGCGACACCGGCGGCAGCGCCAGCACGGCCGCATGCATGCCGCAGCACGGGCAATCGCCCATCTGCATGGCGTTCTTGGCGGGCGTGGAATCGTCAAGAGACAGTTTGAGCGGCACCATGTTCATGCCGCCGGCCACCGAGCAGATTTCCAGGCTGGGGACGGCGCCGCCTTGCGCGACGGTCAGCGCGCGCGACAGCGTGGGGGCGAGCGCGGCCAGCAGGATGGCGCAGCACGCCATCCACAGTACCCATCTTGCCCTGGCTTTGCTGGTGAACATGGGGGCATTATAGCCGCCGCCCTGCCCCGTTCCCAGCACCGCCGTCAAGAAAGCAACGCTGCCTTACAGGTCGACCTTCACGCTCAGTTTGACCGCGCGCGGCGCGCCGGACGCCAGCCGCGTGCCGGCGCCGGCCCAGTAGCGCTTGTCCGCGGCATTGTCGATATTCAGCTGCCACACCACCGACTTGTTCATCACCTTGCCCGCATAACGGGCGCCCGCGCTGAACAGAGTCACGCCGCCGAGGAAGGCCTGGTTCAAGTCATTGACCGGGCGCACGCTGTAGTAATACGCGCCGCCATTGAGCGACAGGCCAGGCACGCCGTCGAAGGCATACGAGACAAAGGCGCTGCCCGTGCGTTTCGAGGCATTCTCGGGCGCCTTGCCGTTGTACAGCGCATTGATATGCTCGAAGCTCGGGTCGAGGAACTGCGCCGAGGTCTGCCAAGACAACTGGCGCGTCAGCTTGCCCTGCGTGGCCAGTTCCAGGCCCCGGTAATGCTGCTCGCCGTCGGACGTGAACAGGTTGCCGGTATTGGTGTAATAGCCGGGGCGCACGATATCGAACAACGCGGCCGACAGCAAGGAGCCGCTTGGTGTCATCCAGCGCGCACCCAGTTCCTGTTGCTTGCTGACGCCAGGCGCCATCTTGACGCCCTGGTTGGCGCTGCCGGTCGGCGCCGTCTCGCCCTCTTCCAGGCCACGCGCCAGCGACGCATAGAATGACACAGCGGGTGTCAGCTTGTAGATCAGCGAGGCCATCGGCGTGGTCTTGCTGACGTCATAGTGGCTGGCGCCCTGGTCGCTGCGGTAGCTGCTGCGGCGCACGCCCACCACGCTTTGCCATTGCGGGCTGAAGACCATGCGGTCGAGCGCGTACAGGCCCGTGTCGCGTGTCTCCAGCGCCGCCGTGGTGGGCGATGCCGGTGCCGCGCCGAACACCACGTTCGTTATCGGGACGGGGTTGTACAGGTTTTGCGAGGCGATCGTGTAATTGCGCTGGTAAATCGGGTCTTGCGACTTGTCGGTGCGCGACGCACCCAGGGTCAGTTCATGGGCGATAAATCCCGTGTTGAACTGGCCGGCCAGTTCCGCGCGCAGCAGGTCGGAGGTATTCACGCCATGCTGGATATTGCCGGTGATGCGGCCCGCGCCCGTCGCCAGCGCGGCGGCGTTATTCAACCGGAAGATGGCCAGGCGGCGGTCGCGCGCCGTTTCCGAGCGGCCCGCCTCCAGCGTCAGCGCCCAGCGGTCGCTCAAGGCATAATCGGCGCGCAGCTGGGCGTTTTTCGTTTGTGCTTCGAACTTGGCCCAGTCCGGGCCGATCAATTTGCTTGGATCGACCGCGCGCGGCAAGGTGATCACGCCATTGACGGCGGTGGGCAGGTTGACGCCCGCCTGTTCGGTGACCTTGCGGCGGTCGTATTCCAAGTCGGCCTTCAGCAGCAGCTTGTTGGTCACGCGCCAGTCCAGCGCCGCCGATACAAAGCTGCGGTTGCCGTTGCCGACATGGTCCAGGTATGAGCCCAAGGTGCCGCCGGCCGCGTTGATGCGCATGCCGAACTGCCGCTGTTCGCCAAAGCGCCGGCCCAGGTCGATATTGGCCACCGCGCTGCCACGGTCGTCCAGCGAGAGGCCCAGGCTGGTGACGGGCGTACTGCCGGCGCGCTTGGTGACGAAATTGACCACGCCAGCCGGCGAAGTAAAACCGTAGTACAGGGCCGACGCGCCTTTGAGCACCTCCACCCGCTCCTTGTTCTCCATCGGCACCTGCGAGAAATTCATGACCGGCATCGAGCCGTTCAGGCGATAGTTGGTGCGGTTTTCCACGGCAATGCCGCGAATGACGAGCTGGTCCCAGGTTTCGCCGCCATTTTGCTGGCGCGTAACGCCGGCAGTATTGCGCACCGCGTCGTACAGTCCGGCGGCGCCCTGCAGCTCCAGCAATTCGCGCGTGATCACGTTGACGGTCGACGGCACGTCCATGATGTTCGAGCCGCGAAAGCTGCCGGCTTCGGTGGTCAGCGGCACCAGCCCTTGCGCGCGGGCGCCTGTGACTTGCACCGCTTGCATGACCGTGTCGTCATCAGTTTGAGCGTGGACAGCGGGGACAAAAGCCAGCGACAGCGCGGCAGCGAGGGGGAGCAAACGGGGGAGCAATACGGCGGGCATGGATGGTAAAACCTTCAACAAGACAATGAATCAAAACTGGCAGTTACCGACATGATATCGGTAACGAGAATCATTCGCAAGAATTGTCATTGAAATGGCAAAGTACTTATTCACCCGTGCCAGCAGCCCAGGCTCTCCGGGCCAAGCGGGCCTGAAAAATGTCGAGGGCAAGGCGCAGCGACGCAGACAGTACGAATGTACGGCAAGGAAGCTGCAACGCCGCCATCGGCATTTTCTCGGGCCCGCGACTCCGGCCCGCTGTTCTTGATCTTTAAAGCTTGAACCCACATGGCGGCACCGCATTGCGCGGTGCCGCAAGCAAGTCTTACTTGGTTTTGCCAGCCGCTGTTACCCCCTCCGGCAACGCATAGGCAATCAAGGTATCGCCCATCTTGGTTCCCAGCGAGCCGTGACCGCCGGCCATTACCACCACATACTGCTTGCCGGTTTTATCGGACACATAGCTCATCGGCGTGGCCTGGCCGCCGAATGGCAGGCGCGCCTTCCACACCACTTTGCCGTTGCGCACGTCGTAGCCGCGAATGTAATAGTCAAGCGTGCTGCTGAGGAATGCCACGCCGCCGCCGGTGGTGCTCATGCCGCCCAGGCTGGGTACGCCCAGCGGCAGCGGAATCGGCACGGGGGCGCTGTCCATGGTCGTGCCGTTTTTATGCATCCAGACTTTTTTCATGGTGCGCAGGTCGACGGCGGCCACATAGCCCCAAGGCGGCGCCTGGCAGGGGAAACCCAGCGGCGACAAAAACGGCTTGATCTCGACGGCAAACGGCGTGCCGGTCTGCGGCTGCAGGCCCATTTCCGTACCCGTGCCACCCTTGGCCGTGGCTTGCGCGCGCGGCACCAGCTTTTCCAGGAAACCCATGTAGTCGGGGTTCAGCAGCAGCAGCTGGCGGCCCGGATCGACGGCCGCGCCACCCCACTCGAAGATGCCCAGCGGGCCCGGCGAGATGATGGCGCCCTTGATCTTGCCGGACGCCACGGTCTGCGGCGTGAATGGCCCCTCGTAGCGGTGCTGGCGGAAGATGATGCGGCAAGCCAGCTGGTCGAACGGCGTGGTGCCCCACATATCGGTTTCGCTGATGTTTTTCTCGGGCAGGAAGGTCAATGCCGAAAACGGTTGCGTGGGCGAGACGCGGTCGCCGGCCGCCACGTTGCCGGTCGGTACCGGCTTCTCGGGCGCGGGCACCACCAGGCTACCGTCGCGGCGGTCGATCACATAGATGTCGCCGCGCTTGGTGGTGGCGACCACCGAGGGGACCTTGCCTTTCGGCGTGTCGATATCGACCAGGGTCGGCTGGCCGCCGATATCCATGTCCCAGATATCGTGGTGCACGGTCTGGTAGACCCAGCGCACCTTGCCGGTGGCCAGATCGAGCGCGACGATGGCGCTATTGTATTTTTCGCCGTTCACATTGCGGTTGCCGCCCCAAGTATCGGGCGTTTCGTTACCCATCGGGATATACACCATGCCCAGCTTTTCATCGACGCTGGATACGCCCCAGGAATTGGGCGAGTTGTTGGTATAGGTCTGGCCGGCCACAATGGGTTCGGTGGCGTCCGGTTTCGAGGCGTCCCAGTTCCACATCAGCTTGCCGGTGACGGGGTCATAGCCGCGGATCACGCCGGAAGGCTCTTCGGTCGAATCGTTGTCCGTCACGCTGGCGGCCATCACGATCATCTTTTGCGACAGGGCCGGCGGCGAAGTGGGCATCAGGAAGCCGCGCTTTTTCATCGCCATGCCGTGGTACAGGCCGATCACGCCATTCTCGCCAAAGCTCTTGCACGCTTCGCCCGTATCGGCGTTGACGGCGATCAGGGTGGCGTCCATGGTGGGCGCGAAGATGCGGCGCGGGCATTCCATGCCGGCCGCTTCCGGCGCCGGATTATCCTTGGCGCGGCCCGCGTTGACGTCCCAGTACGACACGCCACGGCAGATCATGTGCTGGTAGCTGGCCGCGTCGCGGTTGATCTTCGGGTCGTGGCGCCAGATTTCCTTGCCCGTATCCGGGTCCAGTGCGATAACGATATTGTGCGGCGTGCACAGGTACAGCATGCCGTTCACTTTCAGCGGCGTGACCTCGTTGGCGATTTCCACCGGATCGGTCGGTCCCTTGAAGTCGCCCGTATGGAATACCCACGCTTGCTTCAGCTGCGCGGCGTTGGCCGGCGTGATCTGCGTGGCCGGCGCATAGCGGTCGCCATAGCCGGAACGGCCGTAGGCCGACCAGTCATTCGGCGCCACGCCGGGCGCAAAGTCGCCCTGCGGCGTGGCCGCCATGCTCTCGCCGGACACTTCGCCATGCAGATTATGGTAATCCTGGAACAGCGCGAAGATACCCACGGCCAGGGTCGCCACCACGGCCACCAGCAGGGCGCGCTTGCCCGTGTCCTTGCTGGCAATGCTGCGGTCGGCGCGTTCGAGGCGGCGGCCGACGAAGGGCAGCAGCAGCCAGACGGCGGCGGCGAACCAGATATCGAGGCGCGGCAGCAGCTGCCACCAGTCGAACTTCACCTCGAAAATCGACCAGATCAGGGTGGCGGCCAGCAAGAAGGCCAGGAAGGAGCGCGCCGTGCGGCGGCCCTTGAACACCAGCGCGCCGGCGACGATCATGCCGAGACCGGCCAGGATGTAATACCAGGAGCCGTCCAGGGTCAGCAGCCAGATGCCGCCGCCCGCCAGTACCAGCCCCAATAATATAAAGACAATGCCGGTCACCAGCAGCAGTGGTCCGGGCCGCGCAGTAGCAGAGCCAGAGGGAGTCATGATGATCCTGGTCAAGAATGGAGAGGAATATCCATACTATCCCGATAATGATTTGGTCGTCAGAAGTCTGCCTGCTCGTGTGCGCGCCCTATCCTTCGCGGCCATCGACCCGTGGCCGCCACAGGTAGGGCGCATAGGTCACGGCATACAAGATGAAAGCCACTGACCAGCACACACCCGCCGCCAGCAGCGCCGGCATGGCCAGCGAGGCCGGCCCCACGGCCGCCAGCAAACGCGCCACGGCGCCCAGCTGCACCAGCCAGTACATGGCCGCCTCCCTGGCGCCCGCCTTCAGCGGCCGGCCCGTGTGGCCCAGGGTGGTGCGCGTCATCATGCCGATGATCAGCCCGGCCATCGAGCCCACCGCCAGCGCATGGAAGGCCGCGCTGGCCGGCAGCCAGTGCAGGCTGGCCGCCGCCAGCAGCGCAAAGCCGATGCCTATCCAGGCATACGACAGATGCAGTATCCACAGCAGCGGCACGCGCAGGGTGCGCTGCGGCTGCCAGGCCAGCAGATTGGCCAGCGACATGGCGCCGGCCGCCAGGCACAACGGCGCCGTCAACAGACCCGGCGCACCGGCCAGCCAGCTGACGCCGGCCAGCGCCATCAAGCCCACGGCGACCAAGGCCCGCCTTGGGCTGGCCACCGGCGTGCTGCCAGGCGCGCCATTGCGGGTAAACATGGGGATCACGCGCGCACCGATCACCGATTCGATCAGCACGATAATAAAAATCGCCGCCTGCACGGGAATAAAATACGACAGCGCCAGCAGGCCCATCGCTGCCGCGTGATACAGGCCGTTGGCGAGCGTCAGCAGCGCCAGCAGGCCGACCAGGAACAGGTTGCGGTGATTGCCCGAGCGATGCAGCACCTGGAACAAGGGCCAGGCCGACAAGGGCAGGAACAGCATGTCGATGGTGGCCGCCACCGCCGCCGGCGCCACCAGCATCGCCACCCTGCCCGCCAGCCAGACCGCCGCCAGCGCCATCAGGTGCCAGCCGTGCGGTGTCGGCAGCCCGGTCCAGTTGCGCCCGGCCGTGAACAAAAACCCCACCACCACCGCCACCGCAAAGCCGAACACCATCTCATGCATATGCCAGCCCATGCTGACCTGCAGCGTCGCGGTGGTCACGCCCAGGTAACTGGCCAGCCACAGCGGAATGCTGACGGCCGCAAACAGTGCGGCCAGCAGGTAAAACGGGCGAAAACCGAGTTGCCAGACGGGGTGGCCCGGCTGCCAGGGCAAGGCGCTTCGGGCGGGCAAGGGACGGGATGGTTCGCTGATGGTATTGAGGGCCATGATGGACTCGCTCTTAAAGATATATTCAATATGCTACTTTAAACCGGCAATCTCCGCCATCAGCAAAAATGACTATGGCTATAATCTTTCATCCACCACCATTGCCACCACCATGCCGCAGATCGCCTTCGAATCGCCAAACCAGCCCGAGATCATCGCCCTGATCGCCGACCTGGACGCCTACCAGTTGACCCTGTATCCGCCCGAATCCGTGTATGCGCTGGACTTGCAGGCACTATTGCAGCCGCATGTGAAATTCGCCGTGGCGCGCGATGCGGACCAGGCCATCGTCGGCTGCGCGGCCGTGGTATTGAATCCCGAATATGGTGAAATCAAGCGCATGTATGTGAAACCGGCAGTGCGCGGACTGGGCGCCGCAAAGAAACTGATGGCGCTGCTGGAACAGGCGGCGCGCAAGGCGGCCTGCCCGTTGATGACGCTGGAGACGGGACCGTTGCAGCCCGAGGCGATTGCCTTGTATGAGCGCCAGGGGTTTGAGCGCTGCGGGCCGTTTGGCGATTATCGCGACGATCCGCTCAGCGTGTTCATGCAAAAACGGCTGGTGTAGCGCTTCTTTGCGTCAACGCCCCTTCAATTCGGCATGCGATGCTGCTTATGGCACGCCTTGCTGGCCTTGCCGATCGTAGGCATCGACGGCAACGGGGACGGCGCCTATCACCACCGCCCCGGCGGCAGGCAAGCCAATCAGGACGGCGCTCAATACCTCCTGCCGCGATGCGCCATGCGATTTGGCTGACAGCACATGAAATGGAATACCGGAGGTATTGCCGGTGGCGGCCAGCACGGCGATATAGGCCAGCTCTTCGGTCTTTTTATCGAGGGCGCTGGCGACATCGAGTGATTGGGCCACTTGCATCCACGCCGCGGCATGCGCCGGCGCTTCTTGCATAAAGCATGCAAATGCTGGTGAAACGCTCATGATGCATCCTTTCTGTCTTTTTCAAATATCGGTTTCATTATTTCTCGCGGACGCAATGCATAGGCGAGTGCGCCAACGCACAAACCCGTCACAACTGCCGCCAGTGTCGTTCTTATCGCTGCGTCATTAAAAAAGAGCAGGAACGGAACCAGTGCTCCGGCCATGCAAACTATCCACCATCGAAGCGATTCAAATCTTTGCAGCAAAAAATATAGCGGCAAGCCGATCATGACAATACCGAAAAATGACATTGGTACGCCCAGGATAACGCCGAATAACAAGCCTATGCCTAGGTCACTCAGCATGCCGGCGTCCGAGCTGCCCATTCCGGCGATGGTCATGACGGGGATGCTGGCCAAGGGAGCGATCAATATTGAACGCCATGGCATTGCATATTTGGCTGACCCTACAAGCATTTCCGTCTCCTGGTTTGCGAAAGCTGATTTTTCAATCATATCGGACTGGTAGCAGAAGCATGCGGCATGCGGCATGCGGCACTTTTAAATAATCACTGGCAAAAAAATACCTGACAACCATTTTCATGGCCTTCATTTCCAAAAAGGATTGTCGCTTGATTTGAAATGTCCAAACAGCGATTCATAAGGCCAGCCATCATCGGCAACGACGTTGCAATCGCTGGCGTGCACGCAATCATGGAGCAGCCTGACCGGGTCGGCAATGGCCGGAAGGGAAAAAGCCGCCACGATCCGCTGCGTGGCGGCCGGAACTTCCTCGTTATCGGGGCCGTCCCGCTCAAGCAACCCGGCGGTCCTGCGCATCTCTTCCAGATTGCCGCCGCCTGAAAATTTGAGCAGATCATGCCAGCCAGGGATCGCCATCATCACGGCAAGCAGCTCGGCAAGATTGGACGCAATGCGGCCGGCCTGGCCTTCGGAGCTGACATACAGAACGGGGCGACGTTCGATCTCGCCGTCGCCATAAGCGAGAAAAACGCCACCGCTGCTGTCACCGGCAACCGCTGAAAACGCCTGTTGCGGCGCCAGTTTGATCCAGGCGTAGTCGCGGGCAGCGCGGCCCAGATCGAAGTCGAAGTGCAAGGCCAGATCGTGCATGGCGGACTGGGATTTTTTTATATCGGCGAGTATCGTCATGGGATGAAGAAAACAATCAATGCGGCAAACAGGCCAAGACCAACTCCCAGTGAAAAAGCATGGGCAACCGGGCCTCTGGACCACGGCAGATAATGCCACACACCGCCACCAGCAAAGGCGAAACTGATGAGCAAAACGCCAAATAGCAAGCGGGTATTCATCAGGAAGGTAAGGAAATAAAACGACATAGCCGCCGAACTGCAAAGCGTGGCAATCACAAGAATATATAAAATATTTTTGAAATCATATGTCATTTTTTCTGCCTCATAAATGACAGTATCAGAAGATTACCCATCTGCCAACCCGGCACCACTCACTTCGACGAACTCAGATATGCCCGCAATCCATGCGTCAATACCAGAGGAAACACGCTGGCGTGATCCTCGTCATCAAACACGCTCAGGCGGGTCTTGAGACTGGCGAATTTGTGCGATTTCAATTTGGCGTCGAATTCGCGCAGATCCTCCACCATGTCGGCATCCTCTTCGGAACGCGAACGCTTTTTCCCCGGCGCCAGCCGTTCCATGCCGCCGATGCCGAAAAATACCGAGGCCGGCAAATCCTTGTGCGCCCTGGCATAGGCGCGCTCCCGGTCGAACATGATGCCGGCGTCGTACCACAGCGACGGGCTGCCGAGTATGTAATGATTGAAGGTGCGCGGCTCGGTCAACAGCATTTGCAAGCCCAGCAGGCTGCCGTAGGAATGGCCGATAAACACCTTGCGCTCCATATTGACGCGGTAGGTGGCGGCAATCATGGGCAACACTTCAGCGGACAGGAACTGCCCGTACGCCGCCGCTTCGCCAAACAACGCCTTGCGTCCCGGCATGTCCGAGCGATAGGTATGGTTGCGCGGCACCGTCGGCGTGTAATCGCGGCGGCGGCTGAATACGCCGTCATCGCCCTTCGCATACGACAGGCCGACCACCACCACTTCTTCCATCCCGGCATGCCTGGCCAGGCGCTGGGCGATATTGCGCACCACGGGAAACGCATAATTGGCGTCGACGACAAACAAGACCGGATAGCGCTTCTTGCTGTCGCGGTAGGAGTCGGGCAATGCCACGTAGACCTGGTAATCACGGTTCAATGCCGTGGCATGGATATCGCGCACCTCGGTTTGGTCGAGAACATATGGTGGCGTGCCGGAAGCGGCCAGCGGGGCGCTGACCGTAGCGCACAGTGCCATGAACAGAATAATGGGCTTCAACATAGACTTGTTTCCTCGACTGAATGACAACGGCAGACATGACGGCATGTGACATGCGTCACACCACAATCATGCGACATCTGTCACACGTCGTCAAGCATTTTGCGCCGGCGTCGAAGCCGGCAGCCTCACCTCCCCTGTCGATGCTCGACCGCATACACGGCCGCCTGCACCCTGCTGTTCAGGTTCAGCTTTTTCAGCACGTTCTGCACATGGATCTTGACCGTGCTCTCCGCCAGGTCCAGGGTGCGGGCGATGCCCTTGTTGCTTTCGCCACGCGACAGGCAGTCGATGATTTCCTTTTCGCGCGGGGTCAGCTTGTCCAGTTCCGATGCCGGTTCCTCGCGCCGCGTGCCGGCCTGCAGCTGGGCCACCAGCTTGCCCGTCATCGCCTCGGCGATCACCACTTCGCCGGCGGCGGCGCGGCGGATCGCGCGCACTAGGTAGTCGGCGTCGATATTCTTGATCAGGTAGCCGCAGGCGCCCGCGCGCAGCGCCGTGGCCAGGTCGTCGGCGTCTTCCGAGACGGTCAGCATGACGATGGCGGTGTCGGGACAGTCGTGCTGCATCAGCTGCAGCGCCTCCACGCCCGACATGCCGGCCATGTTCAGGTCCAGCAGCACCACGTCGGGTTGCAACTGGATGGCGCGCTTGATGCCTTCGACGCCGTCGGCCGCCTCGCCCACCACGGAAAATTCGTCGTGGCGCTGCAGCAGCGAGCGTATGCCGCTGCGAAACAGGGCATGGTCGTCGACCAGCATGACGGTAATCGGTTTGTCGGGAATGTCCATGATGATCCTTTGTATGTGCTCATGCGGCCCGGCGCTGTTCGCGCGGCAGGTGCAATTCGATGGTGGTGCCGCATCCCGGCGAGGCATGCACGTCAAAGGTGGCGGCTATACGCTCCGCCCGTTCGCGCATGATGTGCAGGCCGACATGGCTTTCGCCTTTTTCCAGCACGGCGGCGGCGTCGAAACCGACGCCATTGTCGCTGACGGTCAGCGTGAAATCCTGGTCATCGGCCAGCCGCACTTCGACATGGCTGGCCTGGGCGTGCTTGCGGATATTCGACAGCGCTTCCTGCACGATGAATAGTAACTGCAATTGCTGCTCGCGCGGGAACGGCGCGCCATCGACGTCGGCCAGCAGTTCGGCGGCGATGCCGGTCTGGCGGCGGAATTTGTCGAGCGCGGCGCGCAGGGAGCCGATCAGGTCGTCCTCCATCAGGCGGCTGCGGAAATTCAGCAGCAGCTCGCGCACGTCATCATAGCTTTCCTTGATGCCCGCCTGCAACGCCGGCACGATGTCTTCCACCTGGTCGTAGCGGGCCTTGCGCACCGAGTCGTCCAGCATCTGCACCTGCAGGTTCAAAAAATTCAGGCTTTGCGCGATGCTGTCGTGCAGGCCCTGGGCCACCAGGTTGCGCTCTTCCGACACCGCCATCTCGCGTTCGCGCGCGGCCAGGCGCAGGTTTTCCAGCGCGATGCCCAGCAGCTGGCCCAGGGTTTCGAGCAGCGCCAGCTCGCGTTCGGAAAACACGCGCGCATGGCGGAAATGCAGGTTGAAAAAGCCCATGTGCTGTTCATGCGCGTGGATCTGGAACACGGACACGGTGGCAAAACCTTCGCGGTGGCATTTCAGTTCGTGCGCGCGGTCGATGCGGCGCATGTCGTGGATCCTGGCGACGTTTTCCCGCACGGCCGTGCCGCACAGGCAGTCGCCCACTTTCAGGCAGTGCTCGGACGCCACCAGTTCCTCCGACAAGCCCGTATGCACCACCATGTGCAGGTTGCCCCGTTCCGCGTCCAGCACGCGCACGGTGGAGCCGTCCGCCTCGAAGTACGACACGATGCGCTCCATGAAGCCGCCGCACAGCGCTTCGAGCGGCTGCGGACGCTGCAAAAAGGCGGCGCTTTCGTACAGCAAGGCCAGTTCGCGGTTGCGGTATTCCAGGGTGGCGGTCTTGCTGCGCACGCCCTCTTCCAGGTTGCCGTACAGGGCCTGCAAACGGTCGGCCATCTGGTTGAAACCGCTGGCCAGCTGGCCGAATTCGTCATTGCTGTCGACCGCCAGGCGCACGCTGAAGTCGCGCTCCTTCATGCGCTGCATGCCCAGCCGCAGCCGCGTCACCGGTTCGATAATCAGCATGAACATCAAATAGATCATGCTGACCGTGCCGATGATCGCCATGCCCACCAAAATCAGCTGCGAGCCGCGCAGCCAGAAGGTGCGCTGCTCGCTGTCACGCTCGATCAGGCGCACCAACTGGTCGACTTGGCCGGCGAAGCCCTGCGCTTCCTGCTCGAACTGGCGCGCCTGGGCGGCGGAACTTACCGCCAGCGCGGCCGGGCGCAGTCCGCGCTGCCAGGCCTGGACGATGCGCTCGAATTCGGTCTTGATGGCGGCGGACGGCGGCAGGAACAAGGGGCGCTGCGGATCGCCGCGGCCGATCTTGGCCAGCATGTCGTCGACCAGCAGCACTTGCGGCTGCACGCCGGAGCGGCTCTCGCCGCCTACCAGCAGGGTCAAACGGTAGGTCTGCATGCGCAGCCGGCCCGTTTCATTGATGGCGGCCGAACTGCCTTCGAGCTGCCACGACAGGAACAGGGTACAGGCGATGGCCGTCAACGCCAGCGCCAGCATGCCCAGCAAGGCGCCGACGATCTTGGTCGAGAGTTTTTGCCAGGAGGAGATCATTTGGTTGAGGCTCATGCTGTTCCTAGTCTATGCCGCGCCCTTCACCCACCCGTTTGCGCCATGAAACGGATGATCTTGTCCGGCTGCGTATTGAAATCATGCTGCTGCGGCTTCAGTTCGATGGCCTCGCGGATGGCCGCTTCCAGTTCCGCGTCGCTGGCCCCGCCGCGCAGCATGGGGCCGAACGCAAATTTTTCTTCCTGGCCCAGGCACAGGTACAAGGTGCCGTCGACGGACAGGCGCACGCGGTTGCAGGTCGCGCAAAAATGCTGCGACATCGGCGTGATAAAGCCGATGCTGGCCTGCCCGTCCGCTGTCGACAGGTAGCGCGCGGGCCCGCCACCGAGTTCTTGCGCCTGCGGCACCAGGCCGAATTTTTGCGTCAGGCGCTCGCGCACGGCACCGAGCGGCATGTACTGCGCATTGCGCCCCGTGCTGCCCATCGGCATCGCCTCGATCAGGCGCAGCATGAAGTGCTGCTCGATGCAAAAGGCCGCCATCGCCTCGATCTGGTCGTCATTGACGCCGCGCATGGCCACCATATTGATCTTGATCGGATCGAAACCGGCCGCCTTGCCCGCCATCAGGCCGTCGAGTATGGTCTGCAGGCTGTCGCGGCCAGTAATCGTCTGCATGCAGGCGCGGTCCAGCGAATCCAGGCTGACATTGATGCGACTCACCCCCGCCGCGCGCAGCGCCACCGCATGGCGGCCCAGCTGGGTGGCGTTGGTCGACAGCGACAGATCCAGCAGGCCGGGCAGCGCGGACAAGCGCCCTGCCAGCTCCGGCAGCTTGCGCCGCAACAGCGGCTCGCCGCCCGTCAGACGCACCCGGCGCGTACCGAGGCGCACGAACACGCCCAGCAGGCGCTCGATCTCGTCGAACGTGAGCCAGTCCTTCGGTTCTTCGAAACCGCGAAAGCCCTTGGGCATGCAATAACTGCAGCGCAAGTCGCAGCGGTCGGTCACCGACAAGCGTATATAGTCGATGGACCTGCCAAATCGATCAAGCAACATCACGCGCTCCGTTTCATCATCTGATTGTAAAGCCTGGGGCAGCGCCTGGCTGTACACCAGACGAGCCACCATCCTAGTCACTTTGGCCTATTGCACCAGCGGGCTGTCCGTGCCTTCGAGCTCCACGCCGCCGATCTCGGCGCGCCCCACCAGCAGATGCAGGTACTGGTGCACGGCGCGCTGCCAGGCCGCGCGCGACAGCCGGTCGGCGATCTGCGCCTGCACCGCCTCGTACGCGATCGCCCTGCCTTCGATGCGGCGCAGCACCTGCACGATGTGGTAGCCGAAGCGCGTTTCCAGCAGGCGCCCGGCCAGCTCGCCTTCGTCCAGCAGGAATACCAGCGCATCGAACTCCGGCACGCTCTGGCCCGGCGACAGCTGGCCCAGGTTGCCACCCACGGCGCCCGAGGGGCAGTTCGAATACTGGCCCGCCAGCTCCGTGAAACGCTCCGGCGCGGCCTTCAAGGCGTCGAGCACGGCCTGCGCCGTGGTGCGCAGCAGGTCCAGCGGCGCTTCCGGCGTGACCTGGAACAGGATATGGCGCGCTTCCACCAATGCGCCGCTGCGGAACAGCTGAGGGCGCTGCGCGTAAAACGTGCGGCAGGCGGCATCGTCGGCGACCGGCACTTTGACTTCCTGCGCAAACAGCGCTTCGACCAGGTCGTCATCGCTGGCAGCCGACAGGCCCAGGCGGCGCGCCTCGTCGAGCAGCAGCCGGCGCAACACCAGTTCCTGCACCGCCTGTTTCAGGGGATTGCCGGCGCCCTGGTGATGCGCCAGCTCCTGTTCCACTTCCGTGTCGTCGATATCGACGCCATTGACCGAGATACCCATGATGTTCTCCTCTTTCGATTACGATTAGCGCCGGCGTACCAGCTGCCAGGTGCGGCCCAGATAGGCCAAGGCGCCAAAGCCGCTCCATACATGCACCAGGCGGGTGAACGGGAAGATGACGAACAGCGACATGCCCATGAACAGGTGCAGCTTGAAGATCCACGGCGCGTCGGCGATAAAACCGGCGGCGTCGCCACGGAAAGTGACCACGTGCTGGGCCCAGGTCATCAGCAGCACCATCATGTGGCCGTCCATGTGCGAGGCCGAGACAAAGATCGACGACAGTCCCAGCAACAGGGTCAGCAAGATCCACAGCAGTACCAGCTTGTCCTTGAAGGTGGTGCGGGCGGCCACGCGGTCATTGCCGAAGCGGCGCGCCAGCAGCATCAGGATGCCGACCAGGCACAAGGTGCCCATCACGCCGCCGGCCACCATGGCCACCGTCTGCTTGACACCGTGGGTGACACCCAGCGCATCCCACACCCATACGGGGGTCAGCAGGCCGGCCGCATGGCCGAAGAACAGGCCGAGTATGCCGACGTGGAACAGCGGGCTGCCCAGGCGCAGCATGCCCGTATTGAGCACCTGGCTCGATTCCGATTTCCAGGTGTACTGCTCGCGGTCGAAACGCACCAGGCTGCCGAGCAGGAAGATCGCCAGCGCGATATAGGGATAAATCCCGAACACAAATTGATGCAGGTAGTTCATGACGCTCTCCTTCAGTGATGCGGTGCTGCCGCCTTGGGATAGAAATTGACCGGGTGCGTCCCAGCCAGGCCACCGGGCTTGAGCAGCGGCTCGATGCCGTCCGCGCCGGGTCCGAAGGTTTCCAGCGCTTCGTCCATGTCGCGGATCGGCGGCTCGCTCAGTTCCTCGGCCTGGACCGGCGTCAGTGTCTGCAGCAGGTCGAACACGCAGGCGTAGCTGCTGCCATTGGCGCGCAGCTTGCGGCCGATATAGGCCAGCACGTGGATGGCGTCGCCCAGCAGGCGCTCGGCTTCCGGCGGCTCCTGCTGCGACAAAAACTCCAGGAACAGCGGCACATAGTCGGGCAAGTCGTCGCCCACCATCTGCAGGCCATGGCGGCTGTATTCGGCCAGCAGGTCGACCATGGCCTGGCCCCGGTCGCGCGATTCGCCGTGAATATGCTCGAACAGGTGCAGCGACTGCGACGGATTGCGGTCGAAGGTCATCACATATTGCTGCTGCAGGTCGATCAGGGCGGTGGCCTGCAAGTGCGCCAGCAGCGGCTGCAAGGTCGCATGCCAGGCTGGCAGGGTCTCGACCAGCAGCCCATTCAAGGCGGGCAGCTCCTGCTGCAGTTCCGGCTCCGGGTACAGCAGCAAGGCCGACAGCACCTGGTAACCCTGCATGGTATTCAGATGATCAGACATCGAGGCTCTCCTTTTTTTTGCGTGACTTCGGCATCGCCATGAAAATCTCCGAACCGTGCTTGCGCTTGCCGAACAGGCTGGCGTCGCTGGTGCCGTCCGAGCAGCCATTGCCAAAAGTGAAGCCACAGCTGCCCTTGTCGTTGAAGCTGTCCTCGGCCATTTCCTTGTGGCTGCTGGGGATCACGAAACGGTCTTCGTAATTGGCGATCGCCATGATGTGGTACATGTCTTCCACGGTGGCCGCGTCCAGGCCCACCTGCTCCAGCACCGCCAGGTCGGGCGTCGGCGCCACATGCTTGCTGCGCATGTAGGCGCGCATGGCCAGCATGCGGTCCAGGGCGCGGATCACCGGCGGCTGGTCGCCGGCCGTCAGCAGGTTGGCCAGGTATTGCACCGGGATGCGCAGGCTCGACGTGTCCGGCAGGATGCCGTTCTTGCCCAGCTTGCCCGATTCGGCGGCGGCCTGGATCGGCGACAGCGGCGGGATATACCACACCATCGGCAAGGTGCGGTATTCCGGGTGCAGCGGGAAGGCCACCTTCCACTCGACCGCCATCTTGTAGACAGGCGAACGCTTGGCCGATTCCAGCCAAGAATCGGGAATGCCCTGGCGGCGCGCCTCGTCGATCACGGCCGGGTCGTGCGGGTCGAGGAAGAGATTCAGTTGCGACGGATACAGGTCGCGCGGGTCGGCCACCGAAGCGGCCGCCTCGATCCTGTCGGCGTCGTACAGCAGCACGCCCAGGTAGCGGATGCGACCGACGCAGGTTTCCGAGCACACGGTGGGCTGGCCCGCTTCGATGCGCGGGAAGCAAAAGGTGCATTTTTCAGCCTTGCCGGACGACCAGTTGTAGTAAATCTTCTTGTACGGGCAACCGGAGATGCACATGCGCCAGCCGCGGCACTTGTCCTGGTCGATCAGCACGATGCCGTCGTCCTCGCGCTTGTAGACCGAGCCCGATGGGCAGGATGCGACGCATGTCGGGTTGAGGCAATGCTCGCACAGGCGCGGCAGATACATCATGAAGGTGTTTTCAAAAGTACCGTACATCTCCTTCTGCATATTGTCGAACAGCGCATCCTGGCTGCGCTGGGCAAATTCGCCGCCCAGGTCATCCTCCCAATTCGGCCCCCACTCGATCTTGTCCATCTTCTTGCCGGTCAACACCGAGATAGGCCGCGCCGTCGGCGGCGTTTCGCTCAAAGGCGCATTCTGCAACCGCTCGTAGTCAAACGTGAACGGCTCGTAGTACTCGTCGATCTGCGGCAGGTTCGGGTTGGCGAAGATATTGGCCAGGATTTTCAGGCGACTGCCCTGGCGCGGCTCGATCTTGCCGGCCGCGGTACGGCGCCAGCCGCCATTCCATTTCTCCTGGTTTTCCCACTGTTTCGGATAGCCGATGCCGGGCTTGGTTTCCACGTTGTTGAACCACGCGTATTCCACGCCGTCGCGGCTGGTCCATACGTTCTTGCAGGTCACCGAGCAAGTATGGCAGCCGATGCACTTGTCCAGGTTCAGCACCATGCCGATTTGCGCTCTGATTTTCATGCCATGCTCCCTTGTTCTTCTTTCAACGAGCCTTCGAGCCAGTCGATCTTGTTCATCTTGCGGACCAACACGAATTCATCGCGGTTCGAGCCCACCGTGCCGTAGTAATTGAAGCCCCACGACAGCTGCGCGTAGCCGCCTATCATGTGGGTCGGCTTGGTGACGGCGCGCGTCACCGAGTTGTGGATGCCGCCCCGCTTGCCCGACTGTTCCGAACCCGGCACATTGATGATCTTTTCCTGTGCGTGGTACATCATCGTCATGCCTTCCGGTACGCGCTGGCTGACGACGGCGCGGGCCGTCAGGGTGCCGTTCACGTTGAACACTTCGATCCAGTCGTTGTCGACGATGCCGGCGTTCTTCGCGTCGATCTCGGACAGCCACACGTGCGGGCCGCCGCGCGACAGGGTCAGCATGCGCAGATTGTCCGAATAGGTCGAATGGATGCCCCATTTCTGGTGCGGCGTAATGAAGTTCAGCGCCAGTTCCTTGTTGCCGTTCGGGCTCGCGCCCAGCATCTGCGTGGTGGTCTTGGTGTTGATCGCCGGCTTGTACACGCACAGTCCCTCGCCAAAATCGCGCATCCAGCGGTGATCCTGGTAAAACTGCTGGCGGCCGGTCAGCGTGCGCCACGGGATCAGTTCATGCACATTGGTATAGCAGGCGTTATAGCTGACTTCTTCCGATTCCAGGCCCGACCAGGTCGGCGACGAGATGATCTTGCGCGGCTGCGCCTGCACGTCGCGGAAACGGATCGTGTCGTGCTCGCGCGGCAGCGCCAGGTGGGTATGGTCGCGCCCCGTGATTTTGGACAGCGCGGCCCAGGCCTTGACGGCCACGTGGCCATTGGTTTCCGGCGCCAGCGACAAAATCATCTCGGCCGCATCGATGGCCGTGTCCAGCCTTGGCTGGCCATGCGCCACACCCTCGGCCAGCACGGTGCGGTTGATGCCGCGCAGGACCTCGACCTCATGGCCGGTCTTCCAGCTGATACCCTTGCCGCCATTGCCGATATTTTCCAGCAGCGGGCCGATCGAAGTGAATTTCTGGTAAATCTTGGTGTAATCGCGCTCGATGACGGTAAAGTTGGGCATGGTCTTGCCGGGGATAGGCTCGCACTCGCCGGCGCGCCAGTCTTTCGGATCGAACGGCTGGCCCAACTCGCCGGGCGTGTCGTGCATCAGCGGCGTCAGGACGATATCCTGCTGGGTGCCCAGGTATGCCCCGCCGATTTCCTCGAATTTCCTGGCGATCCCCTTGTAGATATCCCAGTCCGACTTCGATTGCCACAGCGGCTGCACGGCTTCCGACAGCGGGTGGATAAACGGATGCATGTCCGACGTGTTCAGGTCGTCCTTTTCATACCAGGTGGCGGTCGGCAGCACGATGTCGCCATACAGGCAGGTGGTCGACATGCGGAAGTCCAGCACCACCAGCAGATCGAGCTTGCCTTCGGCGGCCGGGCGCACCTTCACGTCGCGCGGCTTGATGCAGTTGTTCTCGTCGCTCATCAGGGCGTTCTGCGTGCCCAGCAAATACTTCAGGAAGTACTCGTGGCCCTTGCCCGAGCTGCCCAGGATATTCGAGCGCCAGACAAACATATTGCGCGGGAAGTTGGCCGGATTGTCCGGATCGTCGCAGGAAAATTCGAGCTGCTTGTCCTTGATCTGGGCCACCGCATAATCGACCGGATTGACACCGGCGGCTTGCGCGGCGCGCGTCACGTCCAGCGGATTGGTCTGCAGCTGCGGCGCGGAAGGCAGCCAGCCCATGCGCTCGGCCTTGGCGTTGTAGTCCAGCAAGGTCATCGGCGCCACGTCGGGGCCGGCCGTGGGCGAGGCGATTTCCTCGGTATGCAGCTTTTCATGGCGCCACTGGCTGGTGTGCGCATAGAAGAACGAGGTGCCGTTCATCTGGCGCATCGGGCGGTTCCAGTCCTGGGCGAAGGCCAGCGGCGTCCATCCCGTTTGCGGACGCAGTTTTTCCTGGCCCACGTAATGGGCCCAACCGCCTCCGGACTGGCCCACGCAGCCGCACATCATCAGCATGTTGATGATGCCGCGATAGGTCATGTCCATGTGGTACCAGTGATTCAGGGCCGCGCCGACGATGACCATGCTCTTGCCGCGCGTCTGGTCGGCGTTCTCGGCAAACTGGCGCGCCACGGTAATCACGTCCGCCGCTTTCACGCCAGTATGCTTGACCTGCCAGGCTGGCGTATAAGGCACATCGTCGTCATAGCCGGTGGCGACATTGCCGCCGCCCAGGCCACGGTCGACGCCATAATTGGCCAGGGTCAGGTCGAATACGGTGGCCACCAGCACGCTCGTGCCATCGGCCAGTTGCAGTCGTTTGGCCGGGACATGGCGCATCAGCATGTCGCTGCTGTCCTTGCCGCCAAAGTAAGGAAAACCGACCGCGACCACTTCATCGCTCTTGCCCAGCAGGGACAGCTGCGGATCGACCGGTGCGTTATTGCCGCCCTCTTTCATCTCCAGGTTCCACTTGCCCGCTTCGCCCCAGCGAAAACCGATGGAGCCGGCCGGCGCCACGATGCGGCCGGACGCTTCGTCGATGACCAGCGTTTTCCAGTCCGGGTTGTTGGTTTCGTCGAGGTTATTGGCCAGGTGCGAGGCGCGCAGGAAGTATTCGGGCGCCAGGATGCCGTTCTGTTCTTTCAGCAGCACCAGCATCGGGAAATCCGTGTACTGCTTGGCGTACTGCTTGAAGTAGGCCGATTGATGATGTTTATGGTATTCGTTGAGGATCACATGGCCCATGGCCATGGCCAGCGCGGCGTCGGTGCCCTGCTTCGGTGCCAGCCAGATATCGCCGAACTTGGCCATTTCACCGAAGTCGGACGACACGGCGACGGTTTTCGTGCCCTTGTAGCGCACTTCCGTATAAAAATGGGCGTCGGGCGTGCGCGTCATCGGCACGTTCGAGCCCCACACCATCAAAAAGGTCGAGTTGTACCAGTCGGCCGATTCCGGCACGTCGGTCTGTTCGCCCCACACTTGCGGGCTGGCCGGCGGCAAATCGCAGTACCAGTCGTAAAAGCTCAGCGCCACGCCGCCGATCAGGGACAGGTAGCGCGTGCCGGCCGCATAGCTGACCATCGACATGGCGGGAATCGGTGAAAACCCCACGATGCGGTCCGGGCCATACTTCTTGATCGTCAGCGCATTGGCGGCCGCGATCATCTCGTTCGATTCGTCCCAGGTGGCGCGCACGAAGCCGCCCAGGCCGCGGATAGCCTTGTACTGCTGCGAGCGTACCGGGTCCTGGCTGATGTAGTCCCAGGCGGTGACCGGGTCCATGGTCTTGCGCGCTTCGCGCCACATTTCCATCAACCGGCCGCGCACCATCGGATATTTCACGCGCTGGGCCGAATACACATACCAGGAATAGCTGGCGCCGCGCGGGCAGCCGCGCGGCTCGTGGTTGGGCAGGTCCGGGCGGGTGCGCGGATAGTCGGTCTGCTGGGTTTCCCAGGTGATCAAGCCATTCTTGACATACACCTTCCAGCTGCACGAACCGGTGCAATTGACGCCGTGCGTCGAACGCACGATCTTGTCGTGCTGCCAGCGCTGGCGGTAGGCGTTTTCCCAGGTGCGGTCTTCGTCGACCACGGTGCCATGGCCGTTCGAAAACGGTTCGGCGCTCTTGTTGAAAAATTTAAGACGGTCCAGAAAGTGACTCATGCTACCTCCACACATGCGCCGCAGGGCGGCGCCGGGTCTAAGAAACGCTGCAAGCTGAATGGCTCAAGCGTCGATGTAATGAGTCTAGCGAGCGGGTACCGTGAGCGGTATTGGCAGGAAGTCGGTTTTCGGCACCAGGAATGCATAGGGGCATAGGCACTAATGCCTATGGGCCGAAAACGCCCGCTGCGGTATACCTGTCAGCCTTGACCGTACATACAGGAGTGAGCACCATGAGCATTACCGATTACGCCAGCCTCGTCGCCAGCGCAAGCGAGCAGGAACAGCCGCAGCGACTGCTGTTTACCTTTGCCCGCGCCGAAGCGGAACCGGGCGGCCAGGGCAAATCGCTTACGCCGGTGCTGTGCGCCGACAAGCTGCCCGATGAATTGAAAAGTTTTGAAGCTTTATTGGAGGAGTCAAAACAGATGCCCGCGCACTGGGACGTGGTCTTCGTGGCCGGGCTGGCCGGCAGCGGTGGCCAGCCGCCGGCGTCGCAAGAATGCGAAGCACCGCTGCGGGCGATGGTCAAGGCGATCGAGGAAGGCAGGATCGATAATCTGCTGGCGTTTGATCGCAGCGGGGAGTTATTGCGCTTCAGCTGAATCGGGCCACGGCCGCTGATGCAGATGGCGCGCCCGTTCAATCGGACACACCAGCGGCAAAAACTGCTGCTGGCGCGCCGAATACGCCATCAGCGCGCCGCTGTCGATATCGAAATACCAGCCGTGCAGCTTCAAGGCGCCCTGCTCCACACGCCGTTTCAGCCAGGGGTAGGTCAGCAGATTGTCGAGCGACTGCAGGATGCTGGCCAGCTCGCAGGCATGGCGCTGTTCGTGCGGCGGGCGGTGGCCCAGGTCGCGCCGCACGCGCTGCGCCACCGGTTCGGCGATGCGCATCCACTGGCCGACGAAGTCGGTTTCCTGCCCTTCCGACCTTGGCTGGGGTTCGAGCAGCGCGCGGATGCCGCCGCAGCGCGCGTGGCCCAGCACGATCACCCGCGCCACTTCCAGCTTGCAGACGGCGAACTCGATGCCCGAGCTGACGCCTGGCGGCGCGTCCGGCGTACACGGCGGCACCAGGTTGGCGATATTGCGGATCACGAACATGTCGCCCGGGTCGCTGCCCGTCAGCAGCATCGGATCGACGCGAGAATCGCAGCAGCCGATCAGCAGGGTCGACGGCCGCTGGCCGTCGCGCAGGCTGTCATATAAAGTCTGCGGCTCGCTGAAGTACTGCTGCTGGAACAGGCTGAAGCCGTTGACGAATTTTTCCAGTTCTTCCATCATGGCCTCGACTCAGCAGGGCATAGTCGCGTTTTTGCGCGCGTAGCACCACCAGGTGATCGCGATGCAGCTGACATAAAAGCCGATAAACGCCCACAGCGCCGCGTCGGGGCTGCCCGTCAACGCGATCGAAGTGCCGTAGCTTTTCGGGATAAAGAAGGCGCCATACGCGGCCACGGCGGAGGTAAAGCCCAACACGGCCGCGCCTTCCTTGTTGGCGTCGACGATCGCCTGCTCCTGCACCGCCTTTGGCTTGCCGGCGCTGGCGCGCTGGTGCTCGGTCAAAAAGATCACGGGGATCATGCGGAAGGTCGACGCATTGCCGATGCCGGTGCCGGCAAACAGCACCATGAACATCCAGAAAAAGCCTGAGAAGCTGCCGCCCAGGCCCGCTTGCGGCATAAAGTACAGCACGCCCAGCACGGCGGCGATCATCAGGTAGAACGACCACAGGGTGACGCGCGCGCCGCCCAGTTTGTCGGCAATCACGCCACCGGCCACGCGCGACAAGGCGCCGACCAGGGGGCCCAGGAAGGCGTAATCGAGCGGATTGACGTCCGGGAACTGGATCTTGATCAGCAGCGGAAACGCGGCCGAGTAACCGATGAAGGAGCCGAAGGTGCCCGTGTACAGCCAGCACATCAGCCAGTTGTGCTTGCGCCTGAAGATCACCGCCTGCTCGGAAAACGAGGCCTTGGCCGAGGCCAGGTCATTCATGCCGAACCAGGCCAGCAAGGTCGACAGCGCAATGAACGGCACCCAGATAAAGCCGGCGTTCTGCAGCCACATCTGTTTGGTGGCGCCGGCCTTGGCCCATGTCAGCGACTCGCCGCCCCAGGCGCCAAACACCGCCATGGTGATCACCAGCGGCACCACGAACTGCACCACCGACACGCCCAGGTTGCCCAGGCCCGCATTCATGCCCAGTGCGAAGCCCTTGCTCGCTTTCGGGTAAAAGAAGCTGATATTGGCCATCGACGAGGCGAAATTGCCGCCGCCGAAGCCGCACAGCAGCGCCAGCACCAGCATGGTCGGGTAGCCCGTATTCACGTCCTGCACGGCAAAGCCGATGCCGATGGCAGGAATCAGCAGCGAACCGGTGGAAATGGCCGTCCAGCGGCGGCCACCGAAGATGGGCACCATGAACGAATAAAAGATGCGCAGGGTGGCGCCGGACAGGCCCGGCAAGGCGGTCAGCCAGAACAGCTGGTTGTTACTGTAGGTGAAGCCGATATTGGGCAGGTTGACCACCACCACGCTCCACACCATCCACACGGCGAACGCCAGCAGCAGCGCGGGGATCGAGATCCACAGATTGCGCCCGGCCGTGGCCTTGCCGGTCTGTTGCCAGAAACTGGGGGTTTCAGGCTCCCAGGTATTGATCATGTATTTGCTCATGCTGTGACTCCTGCGGATTGATGAATGGTTGCCGCGCGTTGCGGCTTGAACGAGAAATGCATCCAGACGAGGGACACGCAGACGGTGCCATACAGGAGCATGAAGGCGCTCGAGCGCACGCCCGTGAAATCGACCAGGGCGCCGAACAGCACTGGCAGCACGAAGCCGCCGAGGCCACCGGCCAGGCCCACCACGCCCGAGACGGCGCCGATATTGTCGGAAAAATCGTCGCCGATGAACTTGAAGACGGAGGCTTTGCCGACCGCCATGGCGATGCCGACCACGAACAGCAGCACGGTGAACAGCACCGGCGACAGGCCGACATGGAAGGCCAGCGGGCCGGTGACGGTTTCGATCACCATCTGGGTCTGCGGATACGACAGCAGGAAGAAGCACACCCAGCACACCCACATCACGGCCCACGTCACTTTCGCCGCGCCGTATTTGTCCGAGACCCAGCCGCCCAGCGCGCGCAGCACGCCACCGGGCAGCGAAAAGCAGGCCGCCAGCAGCGCCGCGTGTTTCAGGTCAAAGCCGTATTCGGCCACGTAGTACTTGGTCATCCACAGCGCCAGCGCCACATAGCCGCCGAACACCACCGAGTAGTACTGGCAGTAGCGCCATACGCGCGGATCTTTCAACACGCGCATCTGCGACGTAAAACTTTCGCCCGACGGCGCCAGGTGTGATTTGTCGGTAAAGGAAAACAGCCAGAAGAGGATGGCCGTGGCCAGCATGGCCACCGCATACACCTTGGGCAGCATCTGCCAGCCGAAGGCGGCGACGATGCC
Source organism: Janthinobacterium sp. J1-1 (assembly GCF_030944405.1). Taxonomy (NCBI): domain Bacteria; kingdom Pseudomonadati; phylum Pseudomonadota; class Betaproteobacteria; order Burkholderiales; family Oxalobacteraceae; genus Janthinobacterium; species Janthinobacterium sp. J1-1. Next base: position 4,220,456 of record NZ_CP132339.1, on the reverse strand, counting down.
GGGCGCGACGAACTTGGTCAGCGCCGAGCCCGAATTCCCCGCGCCGAAAATGCCCATCGCCAGCCCGCGCCGCTCCTTTTCATACCAGCGCGCCACGTACGGCGTGCCGACCGAGAACGAGCCGCCGGCCAGGCCGACGAACATGCCCAGCACCAGGAAATGCCAGTAGGCGGTGGCATACGAAATCAGCCAGATCGGCACCACGCTGGCAAGCATCAGCAGGAAGAACACGCGCCGCCCGCCGTATTTGTCGGTCCAGATCCCCAGCGGCACGCGCACCAGGGAGCCGGTCAGCACCGGCATGGCGGCCAGCAGGCCGAATTCGGTCTCGCTCAGGCCCAGGCTGGCCTTGATCGGGATGCCCAGCACGGCAAACATCATCCAGACCGCAAAGCAGATGGTGAAGGCGAAGGTACTGCCGGCCAGCACGGACAGCTGCTTGCGCCGGATGCCAGGTTGATTGCTACTACTGTTATTGTTGGTGCCATCTAAGGTAGCCACGATGCTTCTCCATGAATGCACTGGCCGTCTGGCCAGCCGTCCCGACCAGCTTACGTGCCAGCCGCCCGCGGCACTATCGGCCACAGGGTGGTTTTGGCAAGGCAATCTGAATAGAGAGGTCGGCAGAAGTGACTAGGCAACCTGGCGCTGCAGGCGGGCAAGGAGAAGAAAGCCATGACGGGCACGCAGGGCGTCCCGTGCCGGGAAAAGCAATCAGGACGAGCGCATCGGCTGCTCGAAGCGCAGGTGGATGAATTCGGCCGGGTGGACCAGCGCGACGGCGATGCTGACGCGCAGGGTGCCCTGCACGATGTCGTCGCCCGTCATGGTGCTCCCCAGGCCGGCCTCGACACGGAAGGCGTCGCCTGCGCTGGCGCCCGGCAAGGCGCCGTTCTGCCACTGCGCGGTGAGGAAGGCGGCGATCATGACGCGCAGCGACTGCCAGGTATGGGCGTCGTTGGGCAGGGATGCATGGGCCGCCATGGCCGCCTTGATCGACTGTCCCAGCATGATGGCGGCGCGCCGCACCGGGACGTAGCGAAAGTCGTCGCTGTTGCCGTCCATCGTGCGCGCGCCCCAGACATGCAAGCCGCCCTCTGGAAAGCTGCGGATGACATTGACGGCCTTGCCGTCCGGCGGCAGGTTCAGTTCTTCGTGGTCTTGCTGCGAAATCTCTTCGACCGGTGCCACGGCGCCGACGATGCCGGTATTGGCGGGCGCCCGCCACACGCCCTGCTGCGCATCGGTGCGCGCGTACACGCCGGCCATTGCGGCGCCCGGCGGCAGCTGGTTGGCCAGCGCCAGCAGCAGCGCCGCCAGCCGGTAGTACAAGGGACTGGCTGTCAATAATGTGCGGTGCGTGTCAGCCACCAGCGTGGCGCGCTGCCGCTGGTCGGCCGGAATGCGGCGTCCAATGGCATGGAACAGCGCCGTGAGCGCCGCGCTGGCATCTGGTGAAGGCGGTGGCGACTGCCTGGCCAGCTCCTGCAGCAGCGCCCCGGACAGCAGCGCCAGCGACGCGTCGTCGAGATTGTCCCAGGTGATGCTCAAGGGATCGAGCAGATTGAAATGCAGCCACGGATAATAGGCGGCGCCAAAGCCGAGAAAACTGCCGTGCAGCGACGCGCGCAAGCCATGGCGGCTGCCCGAGATGATATCGTCCTCCACGTGCCTGGTGCGTGGCTGGCCGCCACCGTAGACATCGATCAGCACCATCCGGTCTTGCATGGCGCCGCAATGGTCGAGCAATGCCTGCCATACCGCATGACACGCGTCACTGCTAGCGAGCAGCGTGGCATCCGGCGCCACGATCAGGCCGACGCCAGCCACCTTGCTCAAGCCATCAATCAGGTCCAGGAAGTCTTCTTTCCGCTTGCCGCGCGCAATCGCCTGCGCATGCGTGCCGGCCGACTGCACATAGGCCGGGCCGCCGCCATTGTCGAAGTAGGACCGCAAACCGTGGTAGAGAAAAAAACGCGCCTGGTCGTGGTGCGTCGGCAGCAGTTCCAGCGTGCCCTGCTCGACGTGGAGCGAAAATAGCGGTGCGTGCGGGCCACCGAACTGCTGCTCGAACTGCCTGATCGACTCGACCAGTACCGGCCCCTCGGCCGTATCCTTGCCCGGCTTTGCCGTATAACCGAGGAACAGGGCCATGCCGGTGGCGGCTGCCACCAGCGAATCGGGCAGCGTATTGGCTTCCACGACATACCCAACCGGCGTCTTCAATGGCATCGCTGCTCCCTGTGGCATTCAGAATGAGCGGCCATTCTATGCCGGGCGCCGCTTTTTTTCACGCAGTATCTGGCGTACCCAAAATCCTGGTTCCCATGACATATGGCCGGCCGGGGCAATTCACGCTATGCTGGCCGCTCTTTCACCACCCTGAAAACCTGCACATGGATTACCTGAGTCTCAAGCATTTCCACATGGGCTGCGCCGCCGCCAGCGGCGCCCTGTTCCTCTTGCGCGGCGCCTGGATGCTGCGCGCCTCGCCCGCGCTGCAGCAGCGCTGGGTAAAAATCGCGCCGCACCTGATCGACACGGCGCTGCTGGTCAGCGCCATCACCCTGGCCGTATGGAGCGGCCAGTCGCCAGGCAAACATCCCTGGCTGATGGCCAAGCTGTGCGCGCTGGTGGCATATATCGTGCTGGGCACCATCGCCCTCAAGCGCGGCAAGACGCTGGCCGTGCGCGCCACCGCCTTTGTCGCCGCGCTGCTGGTGTTTGCCTATATCGTGGCGGTGGCCGTGACCAGGCAGCCCTGGCCACTGCAAGCACTGTAAACAGCGTCAGAACGCGTAACGCAGCGCGACGCTGGCGTTGCGCGGCGCGCCCCAGTAGGCCTGGTTGTACATGCCGACCTGGCTGTAATAGCGCTTGTCGAACAGGTTGTTGATATTCGCCTGCAGCGACAGGCGGCGCGAGATATCATATTTCGCCATCAGGCTGGCCACCGCGTGGCCGCCCTGGCCCACCGTTTCCAGGCCATTCGGCCCGGTCGCTTCGCGCCAGGCCGCGCTTTGCCAGTTGACGCCGCCGCCCAGCGACAAGGCCTGCCAGGCGCCATCGAGGCGATAGCTGGTAAACACACGCGCCAGCGTCCGCGGCACATAGCTGTTCAGGCGTGCGCCGGTATTGTCCTCGGCCTGGGCATGCGACACGCTGGCCGACAGATGCCAGCCGCGCGCCAGCTCGCCCGACAGCTCGAGCTCGGCGCCGCGGCTGGTGGCGCCGTCGGCCGCGTAATACGCCTGCGTCAGCGAGTTGCCGACAAAGTGGCCCGTGTCTTCCTGCGCCAGGCCGTCCTGCACGATGCGGAACACGGCCAGCGCCGCATTGAGCCTGCCGCCGAAGTATTCGCCTTTCACGCCCGCTTCCAGATTCTTGCCCTGCACCGGGTCGAGGTAGCGGCCCAGGCGGTCCTGGTTGCCCTGCGGCTTGAAGATCTTGCTGTAGCTGGCGTACAGCGAATGCCGCCGGTCGATCTCCCACACCAGGCCCGCATACGGCGTGACGGCGTGCTTGGCGTACGCGTAGTTGCCGCCCCAGTCGTCGATATGGTCGGCCTTGTAGCGGCTGTAGCGCGCGCCGAGTATGAGTTTGACCGGATCGGCCAGCGAAAAGCGCGCGGTGCCGTAAATACCGCGCTGCCGCACCGTGTCGAGCAGCTTCCAGCGATAAAAATTCGGGTCGTTCCAGTCCGGCTCCGGCGCCACGCCCTGCCATTGATAAAAATTGCCGTAGTCGACGCTGCCGCCCGAGTTGCCCGGATTGCTGGCGAACTGCTTGCTGCCCGAAACGCCCAGCGCCAGGTCGTGCCTGCGGCCCAACAGTTCAAACGGGCCCTGCACATAGGCGTCGACGCTGTCCTGGCGTCGCGTGCCACGGTACTGGCCCGGACTGCCAAGCATGCCCTGGCCCGTCAGCTTGTCAGGCCAGGTATAGGCAAAGGATTCGGCGGCCGCATAATCTCCCCAGCCGTGATTGAGCATGGCGGTCAGGTTCCAGCCGCCGCCCAGCTCCTGCTCCAGGCGCATGAACGCCGTCTGGCTGACGCTGTACCAGCGGCTCCAGGTGGCGGCCGTGGTGGCCGAACGCGGCCAGGTGGCGCGCTCGCCATCGGCGTACCACAGCGGCAGGCCGCCATACATGCCGCCGCGCGGACGGTTGTCCTGGTACTCATAGCCGGCGATCAGCACGCTGCCTGGCGCCAGGTCCGCTTCCACGGTGGCGTAGGCCATCGCTTTCTTGCCGTGGTACAGGTCGACATACGATTCGGCATCCTGGTAGCTGGCCACCACGCGGCCGCGCACGCGCCCGTCGGCGCTCAGAGGCGCCGACAGGTCGGCGCTGGCGCGCGCATTGTTCCACGAGCCCAGGCTCAGCGCCGCCACGCCGGCCAGTTCGGTCGACGAGGCGCGCTTGCGCACCAGGTTGACGGTGGCCGACGGCTCGCCCGCGCCCGTCAGCAGGCCGGTGGCGCCGCGCACGATCTCGACCCGGTCATAGGCCGTCATGTCGAGCGTGCTGTCGCCGACGTTATAGGCGTTGTCGACCGTGGTGGGAATGCCGTCGTACTGGTAGCTGGCGATCGAAAAGCCGCGCGCAAAGAACGAGGTGCGGTCGCTGTCGTAGCGGTTGACGGCGACGCCGGCCGCGTTCTGCAGCACCTCTTCCACCGTTTGCAGGTTCTGGTCGTCCATCTGCTGGCGCGTGATCACGCCGACGGCTTGCGGCGTGTCGCGCACCGACAGGCCCAGGCGCGTGGCCGAACGCATGCTGCGGGTGGTGTAGGAGCCGCTGCCTTCCGTCACGCCGCTGTCATCGGCGACGGCGGTGATGGTGGTCTCCGGCATGGCCTGGCCCAGCGTCGCGGGCGCCGCCGCCAGCACATAGCCGCCATTGGCTTGCGCCACGGCGCGCAGGCCGGAGCCAGCAAGGATGGCGCTCAAGGCTTCGGCCGTGCCATGGCTGCCGGCCACGCCGGCGCTGCGCTTGCCCGCCACGCTGGCGGCCTGGTAGGAAATCATGGTGCCGGTCTCCTGGCCAAAGCGCACCAGCACCTGTTCCAGGGGACCGGACGGAATGGCCAGCGGCGCACGCGCGGCCGCCACGGGACCGGCCGCATGGGCCACCGGTGCAAAGCCTGCGGCCAGCAGCCACAGGGCCTGGCTGACGGCGACGGCCGCCAGCGTGCGGCGGATGGAAGGTATTTGAGTGATGGACATAAGCGATTTTCCTGGTAATGAAAGGGTTTCACTACCTGTGCCACGCGAAAATCGAAAAACCCTCACCTTTTTAAAAATATTGTCAGGAAGCTGGCCGGTGCGGCACCACCGTCACCCAGTAGCGCGTGGTCTGGCGCACATCGACCGGCAAGGTGCGGGTCAGCATGTCGAGTACCTGGCCGGTGTCGGCCAGCGGATAAATGCCGGAGACCGGCAAATGCGCGATGGCCGGGTCGCAAGCCAGGCGCCCGGGACGGTAGCGCGCCAGTTCGGCCACGAAATTCGACAGCGGCATCTCGTGCGCCACCAGCATGCCGGTGGTCCAGGCGTCGGCGCCGGCAGGCAGGGCTTCGAGGGCGCCGATCTGTTCGCGGGTAAAGCTGGCCTGTTCGCCGGCATGCACGCGGCGCGCTGCGCCAGCCAATTGTTCGGGGGCGATATCGACAGCGCCTTCGAACACGCCCAGGCGCGTGTGCCCCGCGTCCTGGCGTACCGCAAAGCGCGTGCCGACCGGCCGCAAGCTGCCCTGCGCCGTCCGTACCACGAAGGGGCGTTGCGCGCGGTCCGGCGCGGTGGCCACCATGATCTCGCCGCCGCGCACGGTGAGCTGCCGTTGTCGCGCGTCGAACCGCACGTCGATGGCGGTGCTGGTACCGAGCGTGACGCGGGTGCCGTCATCGAGCACGATCTGGCGCAGTTCTCCTGTGCCGGTGCGGTAGTCCGCCAGCCAGATCGTCGCCTGCCGGTCGCCCCCGGCCAGCCAGCCGGCCGTGCCCAGGCCAAACACCGCCAGCAAGGCCAGCGACTGGCGGCGCGTGACCCGCGCCTCTTCTCGCGCCCGGGCATGCAGCGGCGCGCGCGCCAGGGTGCCATGCGCCAGCGGCGCCGGTAAGGAGCGCAGACGCGCCATGCAGCCTTCCACATGCTGCCAGGCCAGCTCATTGCCGGGGTCTTGTTCGCGCCAGCGCCGCCAGGCGGCATCCACCTCGGGCGGCACCTCGCCGGCCTGCAGCCGCACCAGCCATTCGACCGCTTCCAGGCTGGCCGCTTCGGACGCCTGCGCGCCGCTCATGCGGGCGGCCCGGCAAAAAAGCACTGGTGCATCGCTTTCACCAGGTAGCGCTGCACGGTGGCCAGCGACACGTCGAGCGCGACGGCGATCTCCGCCTGCGGCATGCCGTCCAGCTGCGACAGCAAAAACGCGCGGCGTACCGGCGCCGGCAGGCCGTCGAGACGGCGGTCGATATCGAACAGGGTTTCGAGCAGGATGGCCTGCGCCTCCGGATCGGGCGCCAGCTGCGGCGGCAGGGCCGCCAGCGTTTCCAGATAGGCCGCTTCCAGGTCGCGCCGCCGGTACAGATTGCCCAGCACGCCCTTGGCCACGGTGGTGAGGAAAGCGCGCGGCTCGCGCGCACCGACCGCTTCGTCGCGCGCGAGCAGGCGCATGAAGGTGTCGTGCGCCACGTCGGCCGCATCGAAAGCATTGCCGATCTTGTGGCGCAGCCAGCCCTGCAGCCAGCGATGATGGTTCTGGTACAGGCCGCCCACCTCCTGGTGAACGTCGCTCTGGGCTGGCGGCACGGCGTATCCTCGTTCAAACAATAATGATTCGCATTCTAACTGGCCCGGTGCGGGACGTGCAACCACGCCGTTTCAATCACCGTACGGCGTGGCAGGCGGGACACAGCCGCCTTGCCATGCGAGCGGGCACGCGGCTATAATTGAGAATAATTCGCATTCACAAATCATCGCACATGCCGGCAGCTGCTCCCACCATCGCCACCCTCTACAGCGACCATCACGGCTGGCTGCAAGGCTGGTTGCGGGGCAAGCTGGGCAACGCCAGCCAGGCGGCCGACCTGGCGCATGACACCTATGTGCGGCTGCTGCAGTCGCGCCGCGCCGATTTTGGCGCCCAGCCGCGCGCCTTTTTGACGCATGTCGCCAAGGGCCTGCTGATCGACCACTGGTGCCGCCAGGAGGTCGAGCGCGCCTACCTCGACACCATCGCCCTGCTGCCCGAAGCGCAATCGCCCTCGCCCGAAACGCGCTTGCTGGTGCTGGAAACGCTGTATCGGGTGGAAGCCATGCTGCGCGCCATGCCGGCGCAAACGCGCGAGATTTTCCTCATGGCGCAGCTCGATGAACTGAGCTACCAGCAGATCGCCGACCGGCGCCGCACGTCGCTGGCCACCGTCAAGCGCCATATGCGCGCCGCTTTCCTGGCCTGCATGGCGGCCGCATGACCACCTCGGCGCCGTCGATGGACTTGCTCGGTGAAGCGGCCGACTGGCTGGTATGCTTCCAGTCCGGCGAGATGACCGAACGCGAACGCGCCCGGTTCGAGCGCTGGCGCGCCAGCAGCCCGCTGCATGCGGCCGCCTGGCAGCGGGCCGAAGCCGTGCTGGGCGACTTCGCCGCGCTGCCACCGGACACCGCGCGCCAGACCCTGTCGCGCCTGAAAGCGCCGCGCCGCCGCCAGGCGATGCAGGTACTGGGCCTGATGCTGGCGGCGGCGCCGGCCAGCTGGCTGGCCTGGCGCGAGCTGCCATCCTGGACCGCCGACCTGCGCACCGCCACCGGCGAACAGCGCACCATCGAGCTTGCCGACGGCACGCGGCTGGTGCTCAATACGGCCAGCGCGGTCGACGTGCGCTACGCCGCCGAAGCGCGCCTGCTGCATCTGCTGGCCGGCGAAATCCTCGTCACCAACGGCCGCGATCAGCGTCACTTGCCGCCCCTGATCGTTCAATCAGAGCATGGTGCCATGCGCGCACGCGATACGCCCAAGCTGCGCTTTGCCGTGCGCCTGCTGGCCCGTGCCACGCGGCTGTCCGTGTTCGACGGCGCGCTGGCCGTCACGCCAGCGCGCGCCGCCACCACTGTCACCGCCACCGCCAGGGCCGGCCAGGAACTGGAGTTCACCAGCGGTGCGGTGGGCGAGGCGCACGCCGTGCAGCCGAGTGCCGCGCTATGGGAAAAAGGCATGCTGGTGGCCAAGGACATGCGCCTGGCGGCCTTGCTCGATGAACTGGCGCGCTACCGGCGCGGCATCGTGCGTTGCGACCCTGCGATCGCCAATCTGCGCGTCTCGGGCGCGTTTCCAGTACACGACTTCGAGCGCAGCCTGGGCCTGCTGCGCCAGACGCTGGGACTGCAGACGAGCAGCGTGGGGCCGTACTGGATCACCGTCCAGCGTCCGCCTGAAACATAGTCTGCTTTGCAGTGACACCTTTTTCATCCTCGTCCGGTGTACCGGATGACAGCGCATCAGTAACGCGCCGCATCCCTCCCACCGAACAAAGGAAATCATGTCACCGCACCCGCAACGCCGCTTCCCCCGATTGACACCTCTCGCCATGCACCTGGCCATCGCCGGCCTGCTGGCGGGCGCACCGCTCCATATGGCCCAGGCGGCACCGGCGCCTGCCGCCAGCATCCAGACCTACGCCATCGCCGCCGGCAAGCTCGGCGACGTGCTGGCCGACTTTGCCGCCACCGCCGGCGTGCCGCTGTCGTTCGAGCCGGCGCAGCTGGGCGCGGCGCGCAGCGCGGGCCTGCACGGCAGCTTTACGGTAGCGGCGGGCTTCGCGCAACTGCTGGCCGGCAGCGGCCTGGAAGCGGTCGATGTGGGCAATGGCGCATATGCGCTGCGCAAGGCAGGCGTTTCACCTGCCGCTGCCGGCACGCAGACCCTGCCCGGCATCGCCGTCACCGCCAGTGTCGACCGTCCGGCCAGCACCGAAGGCAGCGGGTCGTACACCACGCGGGCCATGGGCACGGCCAGCAAGCTGACCCTGTCGGCGCGCGAAACGCCGCAGTCGGTCGGCGTGGTCACGCGCCAGCAACTGGACGACCGGGGCTTCCAGTCGCTCGACGAAGCGGTGCAGGACGCCACCGGCATCACCACGCGCCAGATCGGCGGCGGCGAGCGCACCCAGTTTTTTTCGCGCGGCTTCGCGGTCAACAACTTCATGCTCGACGGCGTGCCGGTCGCCTTCGACCAGGACACCATGGGCCTGGCCACCATGGCCATGGTCGACCATGTGGAAGTGCTGCGCGGCGCGGCAGGCATCGTCACCGGCACCGGCAATCCGTCCGGCACCATCAACCTGGTGCGCAAGCGCCCGGGCGCCACGCCGCAGGTGCTGGTCAACGCCAGCGCGGGCAGCTGGGACAATTACCGCGCCGAGCTTGACGCCGGCGGCGCCCTGAATGCGTCGGGCAGCGTGCGCGGGCGCGCGGTGCTGGCGGCGCAGGATAGCGACACCTTCAAAAAGGCCTACCGCCATGAACGCCGGCTGGCCTACGGTACCCTCGATATCGACCTGGCGCCCGGCACGGTGCTCAGCGTGGGCGCCTATGCCAGCCGCGAAGACAATCCGGGCGCCGACTGGAATGGCCTGCCCACGCGCCGCGACGGCAGCTTTTATCCGTTTTCGCGCTCCGCCCGCATGACGCCCGATTGGGCATACTGGAACAAGGACAACCGCAGCGCCTTTGCGGAACTCGACCATCAGCTCGCTGGCGGCTGGCGCACGCGCGTCACGGCGCGCGCGCTGGAAACGAAGATGGCGATGCTGGGCACCTATCTGTATCCGCTGGAAGACTCCAGCAACTTCGGCCAGGGCGTGGGCAAGTATGCATACAAAAAGACCCAGCTGAGCGTGGACGCCTACGCCAGCGGCCCTTTCCGGCTGTTCGGCCGCACGCATGAACTGGTGGTCGGCGGCAGCTACCGCCGCAACCGTGAAAACGACGGCCCAGGCGGCTGGCCCGCCGACTACGACGTCACGGTCGATCCGCTGACCTGGAATTCCAGCACCGTGCCGCAGCCCGCCATCGACTACCTGTGGTCGCGCAAGGGCAAGCAGGCCGAAACCGGCCTGTACGCGACGGCGCGCTTGCAACTGGCCGATCCGCTGACCGCCATGCTGGGCGCGCGCGTCGACTCCTGGCACTACCGCATGCACCTGACCTCGGGCACCTGGCAGGACGACAGCGGCTATGAAGTCCGGCGCGAAGTGACGCCGTACGCGGGCCTGGTGTACCAGCTCGACGCACGGCACTCGGCCTATGCCAGCTGGACCAGCGTCTTCCAGCCGCAAAATTACCAGGCGGCCGGCGGCGCGCTGCTGGACCCTGTCACCGGCAGCAATGCCGAAGCGGGCGTCAAGGGCGAGTATTTTGGCGGCGCCCTGACGGCCAGCGCGGCCCTGTTCCAGATCGAACAGAAAAACCTGCCGCTGCAACTGGCGCAGCAAACCTGCCGCAACCAGGCCACATCGTGCTACCGGCAGGCCGGCGAAGTGCGCAGCCGCGGCGCGGAGTTCGAACTAGCCGGCGCGCTGTCACGCGACTGGCAGGTGCTGGCCGGCTATACCTGGAACACCAGCGCCTATGTGCACGATGCGGACGCCGGCAAGGCCGGTGCGCGCTACGACACGCAAACCCCGCGCCACCTGTTCAAGCTGTCGACCAGCTACCGCCTGCCCGGCGGCCTGTCCGATTGGAAGCTGGGCGGCTCGCTGCGCACGCGCAGCGCCATCAGCGCCACCTACAGTGGCGTGACGGTGCGCCAGGGCGGCATGAGCCTGCTCGACCTGATGGCCTCGTGGCAGGCCAGCCGCCAGCTGTCGCTGCAGCTGAATGTGTACAACGTGTTCGACAAATATTATTACCAGGCCGTCGGCAGCACGCAGGACAACAACCACTTCGGCGCGCCGGTCAATGTGCTGCTGTCGGCGAAGTACGCTTTTTAATATAGTATCCGGATACGGGCGGCGCGCGCACCGAAGCGGGCAGCGGCGCCGCCCGCACGCACCTATGCTGGCCTTTCAGCTCGATATGAAAGGCCGCCATGACGCAGCAAACCGACTCACCTTTTTCTCCACTCCTTTTTCCTGCCTCCTCCGCACGCAGCCGTCCCCTGTGGCTGATCGCCCTGCTCTACCAGGCCCAGGGCATGCCGATCGGCCTGGCTTTCCAGGCCTATCCCGTGTTGCTGCGCCAGGGCGGCGCGCCGCTGGACATGATCGCCCTGGTGCCTTTGGCCAGCCTGCCATGGGCCTTCAAGTTCTGCTGGTCGCCGCTGGTGGAAAATCGCTGGCTGGCCGGCGTGGGCCGGCGCCGCAGCTGGATACTGCCGATGCAGCTGCTGCTGGCCGCCAGTCTGGCCGCGATGGCCTTCCAGCCGTTTGACGCACAACACGCGCCTGCGCTGCTGTGGCTGATCGCGGTGGCCTCGCTGGCCAGCGCCACGCAGGATATCGCCACCGATGGGCTGGCGGCCGACGTGCTGCACGGCAGCGGCATCACCCATGTCAACGCGCTGCAGGTGGGCTGCTTCATGCTGGGCATGCTGCTGGGCGGGCCGGCCGTGCTGGCGGCGGTGGCCACGGTGGGCCAGCAGGCGGCCATGCTGGCGCTGGCTGGCGCCGCGGTCCTGTGCGGCCTACCTGTATGGCGCTGGCGCGAAGGCCCCCCGATGGCAACCGCTCGCCACGCCTCGCTGCGCGGTTTTTTTCGCCGTCCGCAGGCGCTGCGCCTGATGGTGGCCGGCATGCTGGCCACATTGACAGGATCGGTGCTGTTCGGCCTGGCCAAGCTGGTGCTGGTCGATGCCGGCTGGAGCACCAATGGCATCGCCGCCCTGTCCGGCGTGGCCAACTCGGTGATGGTGCTGGCCGGCTGCGCGCTGGCCGCCGTGCTGATGCGGCGGCTGGCGCGCTGGACGGCGCTGCTGGCCGGCCTGCTGGTGCTGGCCGGGGCCAGCGCGCTATGGCTGCTGATCGGCAACGACCCGCATGGCGCCAGTACACAGCTGGTGTGGCTGGCCACCGCCCTGATCGGCATCGGCATCGGCGTGACCAGCGTCTGCCTGTACACGCTGCTGATGCGCCACGCCCAGCTGGGCGATCAGCCGGCCACCGATTTTTCCATCTTCCAGAGCACGCAAACCCTGGGCGAGATCGTGGTCGCCTCGGCCGCCACGGCGCTGGCCGCGCGCGCCGGCTACGGCGCCGGCATGCTGGTCGGCGCCGCCAGCGCGCTGCTGGCCATCGCCATGCTGCTGTGGGTACGGCGCGGCGCCACCACACTGGAGAGCACGGATGACTGAAACGCCCCGGCAACTGATGCGCCGCCTGCTGCGCGGCCACCAGCGCCGTCTGGCGCTGGCCATCACCCTGGCCGCGCTCGCGGCCGGCGCCGAACTGTGGCCCTGCTGGCTGCTGGGAAAGGCCGCCGGCGTGGCCGTGCAGGCCCCGGGCGCCGCTGACGCCTTGCTGGCCCTGGCCGGCTGGCTGGCACTGGCACTGGCGCTCAAGTACGCGCTCTACAGCGCGGCCTATTATTTCAGCCATGTCGCCGCCTTCCAGGTGCTGCTCGACACACGGCGCCAGCTGGTGCGGCAACTGGCGGGCGTGCCGCTGCGCTGGCTCAATGGCGCCGGCAGTGGCGAGCTGAAACGGCTGGTGCTGCAGGACGTGGACCGGCTCGATCAGTTCATCGCCCACCATACGGTGGAACTGACGGCGGCGCTGGCCAGTCCGCTGCTGGTGGCCGGCCTGCTGGCGGCGCTCGACTGGCGCCTGGCGCTGGCCGCGCTGGCCACCGTGCCGTTCGCGCTGCTGCTGCAAACGCTGATGATGCGCGGCCTGGGCGGCCATCTGGCGGCATTCAATACGGCGCTCGACGAGCTGCACGGCGCCACCATCGAATATGTGCGCAGCATGCCCGTCATGAAGGCCTGCCGCCAGGATGCCCGCTCCTTTGCGCGCATGCGCGACAGCCTGCAGGCATATGAATCGCTGATGAGCGGCATCACGCGCCTGACGGTACCCGGCTGGTCGGCCTTCATGGTACTGTTGAGCGCCAATATCGTCACCCTGCTGCCCACCGGCTTGTACCTGTTCGATGCGGGCGCCATCAGCCTGCCGCAGCTGGTACTGGCGCTGGTGCTCGGCTCCGGCATGCTCAAGCCCCTGTTCAAGGTGGTCAGGGTGTCGTCGGAGTGGCGTGAAATCGAGGCCAGCCTGGCGCGCATCGGACGCTTGCCAGCCCTGCCGCCGGCGGCACCCGGTGCCACGCCGGCCACGCTGGCGCAGGCGCCGGACGTGCGCCTCGAACACGTCAGCTTCTCTCATGAAGCGTCACCGTTGCTGTCCGGCTTCAGCCTGCATCTGCCTGCCGGCGCCATGACGGCGCTGGTGGGTCCCTCGGGTGCGGGCAAGAGCACGGTGGCGGCCCTGCTGGCCGGCCTGCTGCAGCCCACATCCGGGCGCATCCTGGCCGGCGGCGTGGACCTGGCCGCGCTGGACGACACCGCACGCACCGCGCTGGTCGCGCTGGCAACGCAGGAGGCCTTTCTGTTTCGCGGCAGCCTGCTCGACAATCTGCGCCTGGGCCGGCCAACGGCGAGCGACGTGGAAGTGCGCGAGGCGCTGCGCGTGGCCCAGGTGCTGGACTGCGTCGATGCGCTGCCGGACGGCTGGCACAGCCATGTCGAGGAACGCGGCGTGCGCCTCTCCGGCGGCGAGCGCCAGCGCATCGCGATTGCCCGCGCGCTGCTGGCCGCCACGCCCATCCTGCTGCTCGACGAAGCGACAGCATTTGCCGACAGCCGCACCGAACTGCGCTTTTACCAGGCCCTGCGCGCCAGCTACCCGCGGCAAACGGTGCTGGTCATCGCGCACCGCCTGGCCAGCGTCGCGGGCGCCAGCCAGATCCTCGTGATGGATGGCGGCCGCCTGGTCGCCAGCGGCACGCATGGCGCGCTGCTGCGGGACTGCCAGTTGTACCGCCAATTGTGGCAACGCCAGTTCGACAGCGAACGATGGCACATCAACGGAGACGCTGCCCATGTCTGTCACTGAGATGCTCAGGCGCGTGATACGCCGCAGCGGACGCACGCCGCGCCGCATGCTGCTGGGCCTGGCCCTGCGCGTGCTCGAACGCGCGTTCGCCATCGCCCCCTTTTTTGCCGCCTGGTGGTGGCTGGCCGACCTGGCGGCCACCGGCCAGCTGCGCTCATTGCCCCTGCTTTGCCTGCTGCTGGCCGGCCTGCTGGGCGCCCAGCTGTTGTTTTCCTACTGGGGACAGTTGCACTGCTTCCTGGGCAGTTACGCACTGATGAAAGGCTACCGCGAACAGGCGCTGGGCCACTTGAGCCGCCTGCGGCTGGCTGCAGTGCAAGGGCGGCGCAGCGGCGAACTGGCGTCGCTGCTGACGGACGATGTCAAGCGGGTGGAGGATATTTTCACGCACCTGGTCGGCGAACTGGTGGCCGCCTGCGCCGTGCCGCTGCTGTACCTGGCGGTGCTGCTGCTGGCCGACTGGCGCCTTGCCGCCACGCTGGCGCTGACGTTTCCGCTGGCGCTGTGGCTGCTCAACCTGGCGCGGCGCCGCTTTGCCGCCGCCGGCCGCCACAAGCAGGAACTGCAGCGGGAGACAGCGGGCATGCTGGTGGAATTCATCGGCGGCCTGCGCACCTTGCGCCTGTACGGCCGCGCCGCACAGTGGGTCGGGCGCCTCGACGCGCGCTTTGCCCGGCTGCGCAACGCCAGCCTGGGCGTGGAGGCCTGGGGCGCCGGCCCGATCCAGGCCTACCGCTACACGGTGGAGCTGAGCCTGGTGCTATTGCTGCTGGCGGCGGCATGGCTGGCCGGCCACGATGCGCCAACGCAGCGGCACTGGCTGCTGTTCGTGCTGGTGGCCTATAAACTGATCGATCCGCTGCACGATATCGCCGCCCATTTGTCGGAACTGCGCTTCATGGCCCTGTCCGAAGCGCGCCTCGAAGCGCTGCTGGCCGAAGCGCCCATGCCGCAGGGCGAGGCGGTGCTTGCGCCCGGCAACCACGCACTGCGTTTCGACGGCGTGGGCCTGCGCTACGAAGGCAGCGCGGCCTGGGCCTTGCGCGATATCCGCCTGGAGGCGGCGCCGGGCACGGTGACGGCCATCGTCGGCCCGTCCGGCGCCGGCAAGAGCAGCCTGCTGCACCTGCTGGCCCGCTTCGACGATCCACAGGAAGGCGCGATTTTCCTGGGCGGCACGGACCTGCGCGCGCTGGGCAGCGAGCGCCTGTACCAGCAGCTCAGCTTTGTATTCCAGGAGGTGCAGCTGTTCGACGGCACGGTGCTCGACAATGTGCGCATCGGCCGCCCCGGCGCCAGCGACGAGGAAGTGATGGCTGCCTGCCGCGACGCGTATTGCGACGCCTTCGTACAACGACTGCCACAGGGCTACCACAGCCGCATCGGCGAGAACGGCCAGCGCCTGTCCGGCGGCGAGCGCCAGCGTCTGTCGATCGCCCGCGCCCTGCTGAAAGACGCGCCGCTGCTGCTGCTCGACGAAGCGACGGCCTCGGTCGATCAGCAAGCCCGGCATGAAATCGAACAGGCGCTGGCGCGGCTGGCGCGAGGACGCACCGTGATCATGATCGCCCACCGCCTGCGGACCGTGCGCCATGCGGACCAGATCCTGGTGCTGGACGCGGGCCGCATCGTCGAGCGGGGCTGCCATGCGGCGCTGCTGGCACAGGATGGATTGTATGCTGAACTGTGGCAAGCGCAGCAATCCTAGAACGCCGGCTCAGGCCAGCATGCCGCGCCTGGCCTGGCTGGGCAGCACGCCATGCTGCTTGCGGAATGCCGCGCTGAAGTGGCTCATGTTGCTGTAGCCAAGCATGGCCGCCGTGTCACTGACGCCGTGCCGGTCCAGCAGCGCCTTGGCGCGGCCCATGCGCTCTCGCTGGAACAGGGCGTAGATGCTGAGGCCGAACATGGCCTTGAAGCCGCGTTTCAGCTTCAGCTGGTTCAGACCGACCTCGCGCGACAGCTGCTCGATGGTCGGCGGATCGCTGAGGTCGGCCAGCAGCCGCTCGTGCGCGGCGCGCAGCAGCTTCTGTTCGCGCGCCGATGGCTGGGCCGCGCCGTCATCACTGCCCTGCAGTGCCTGCAGGTTCCAGGCCAGGAACTCCAGCGTGGCCGCATGTACCAGCAGGCGCGACGGCTGCGGGCAACTCAGCAGCTGTTCCAGCTTCAGGGCCGCCTCCCGCGCGCGCGCGTGGCCACCTTGCTGGTGCAGGAAGCCCGCGCCTTGCAGGCGCTCGCCCACGCCGCCGTATTCGTCGCCGGCCAGCTGGCTCAGGATATCGGGACGGATGCGCAGCTCCACGTTGCCATAGCCGACAGGGTAGAAATTGAGCTGGAAGCGTTCGCCCGGCGCGCAACTGGCCACCAGGCTGTTGGCATGCAACTGGCGCGGTTCGCGTCCCACGCCGCCCTGCACCGCCACCTCCGTCATGCCGCGCAACTGGCAGCTGAAATGCAGGTGGTCGCTGTCATTGACGGTCGCCACCTGGAATGCCTGCTGCGGCCGCAAGGAGACCAGCGACACGGCCAGGCCCTCCCGCACGTCGACGGTGCGCACCAGCGTGCCGGGCGGATGGGCCACGCCGGCGGGCGGCCCGTCAAAGAATTCGGACGATTTCAGTTCATACATTGCATCCCCTGTGAGCTTGCCATGCGATGGTGCATCGCCACATTTTAATGATAATGATTCCTATTTACAATGCAAACCTGACGCCAGATGAAAGAGTCCCGCTTCGGACGTTGGCGGACCGGATCGGGGCGGCGCGCGCCGGAGGTGCTGATTACCATGGATTCTTCTTTCACTTCCGCCAACAAGGAAACCATGTCCGCACCCCTCCCTCCCCGGCTGACCCTGTGCCTGCTGCTCGCCGCCCCCGCCTTCGCGCTGGCGCAATCGTCGCCGGGCGATGATGACGCCACTTTGCCGTCGGTGCTGGTCAGCGCCAGCAAGGCCGGCCGCAGCGTGATGCAGACGCCGGCCAGCGTCAACGTGCTCGGCGGCGACGCCATCGAGCAGGCCCACCTGGAAACCTTGGGCGAGGTGGCGCAGCAGTTGCCGAATGTGTATCTGACCAATTTCACGCGCAGTACGCCGTCGCTGACGATACGCGGGCTGGGCTTTTCCGACGACGAATCGGACAGCACCAGCACCAGCGTGATGCTCGACGGCGTACCCATCTACAGCATGGTGCTGGGCCAGCTGTTCGACCTGGAACAGCTCGAGGTGCTGCGCGGCCCGCAATCGACGCTGTACGGCCAGAGCAGCATGGGCGGCGTGGTGGCGCTGCGCTCACGCGATCCGGGCCGGATATTGGGCGGCAACGCGCAGCTCGATATCGGCAGCGGCCAGCGGCGCCGCGCCAGCCTGGCGATGGACGTTCCGCTGGGCGAGAAATCGGCCGTGCGCATCGCCGCCGGCGGCGAGTCGGCCGACGGCTTTATCGATAATCCGCGCCTGGGGCGCAGCGACACGGGCGGCTGGGACAGTGCCTTTGCACGCATCAAGCTGCTGCACCGCGACGACGCGGGCGGCACCTGGCGCCTGGGCCTGCATCACGCCAACATGCGCGGCGGCAACGACTACTTTGCGGCAGCACCGGACGCGCGCGAGCACCGCTCGCAAGCGGGCGACGCGGGTACCAACAACGTCAAATACACCTTGCTGTCGGGCGAATATGCGCGCGCGCTGGCCGGCAACACGCGGCTGGCCGTCACGGCCGGCGCCAGCCAGAGTGAATGGAATTACTGGCTGCCCCGCTCCACCTTCCAGGCGCGCACCGGCTACGACATGAAGAACGTGCAATGGAGCCTGGAAGCGCGCCTGTCGGGCGGCGAAGGCCGGCTCGACTGGCTGGCCGGCGTGTTCGGCGCGCATATCACGCGCGATTCGCCGTACGACTTCGATTCCATGCCCTATTACCTGAGCGGCACCACGGCCGGCGTGAAAGGCAGCAGCGCCGCCGCATTCGGCGAGCTGGGCTGGAAACTGGCGCCAGCCTGGCGCCTGGCCGGCGCATTGCGCCTGCAGCACGACAGGCGCAAGCTGGACTGGAGCAGCCGCCAGGCCGGCCTGTTCGACAGCGACGGCGACGGCATGCCCGATACGCCGTTCGACGCCACCACCGTCGTCAATGATGCGAAAGCGCGCGATACGGTGGCCCTGCCGCGCCTGACGCTGGAGTTCACACCCGATGGCGCGCAATTCGGCTGGCTGACCGTGGCGCGCGGCTACAAGGCATCCGGCTTCAACCTGTATGCGACGGCACCCGACGCGGCCGGCACCGCCTACCGGCCCGAATACGGCAACCATGTGGAACTGGGCTACCGCCTGCGCGGCGAACGGCGCGCCTGGGAACTGGCCGCCACCGTCTACCACACGCGCCTGCGCGACCAGCAGGTGACGGTGACGGACACCAACGGCCAGAGCCGCATCGACAACGCAGGACGCTCGCACAGCCAGGGCCTGGAACTGACGGGCCTGCTGCGCCCCGCGCCCACGCTGACCCTGAATGCATTTGCCGCCATCGCCCACGCCGAATACGACGAATACCGCAAGGGCGCGGTCGATTACGCGGGCCAGCAGTTCGCCAATACGCCGCGCCACAGCGTGGGCGCCGGGCTGCAATGGCAGCCCGCACCGCAGTGGGAACTGGGCGCCACCGTCACGCGCCAGGGCAAGTCCAACCTGTACCCGGCCAGCACCACCGTCAACCCGGCATACACCATGAGCAACGCCCACCTGGACTACCACGCAGGCAAATGGACCTTGGGCGTGTATGGCAACAACCTGGCCGACGCGCGCTACTTTACGCGCGCGCTGGCCAACAATATCGTGGTCGCCAGCGCACCGCGCACCTGGGGCGTGCGCGCCAGACGCGCGTTCTAAGTAATCGTCAGGAAATTATTGTGAAGTTATGACGAACAGAACCGGATGCTATGCAAGGCGTCAACTGCGACGCAGTGCGAGCACTGCTAGCAGTTGGCAACACAGCAGAGCGCCGGTTATGGAAGTCAGAAATCACAAGAATTTATTGGGGGTTACTTGGGCGCATGCGGTGGCGTGCGTGCAGGCCGCCAGCCGGGGAAAATCAGTGATAGCATTTGCCACGTTCTCAATCAATATTGCCCACCTTGGCCGCTCCGGCCATCGGCAAACACTTGAAAGGCAACCATGCTCTTGTCCGAACTGCTGACCCGCCTGACCTGCGGCGACCTCGAAGGCGAGGAACTCGATGACGCCGTCGCCGCCATCACCAATGCGCCCGCCAACGCCGACGAAGAGTGGGTGACCAGCGATGCACACGCGTACGCGCTGGAGATCATCGACCAGCTGGGCGGCTATATCGCCTCGAGCGACAAGATCGACGAGCTGCATGAGCAGATCCAGGAGATGTTCGACGAATTTCCCGACTTTCCTTACGAACTGGTCGAGGATCATGAGCGTGGCGTGCTGCCCTATTACGAATGGCTCGATGGCGAACTGGCGCAGCGCGCGGTGGAAGAAGGCGGCTATGACCTGATCTGGATCGAGGGTTCCGGTACCGACAATATGGATGCGCTGATCGTGTACCGGCGCGATACCGCCGACATCATCCAGGCCGCCGCCCTGATGGGCGTGACGATAGCGCGGCCGCTGGCGTATTTTCGGGGTGTGCAGGCGCAGGTGGATGCAAACAAGGCGCGGTAACGGGCCCTACTCGCCCTGCCGCGCACCCTGTCGATAAGCGGCCGGGCTGCTGCCGGTCCACTGCCTGAAGGCGCGGCAAAAACCGGTGGCGTCGGCGTAGCCCAGGTCAAACGCCAGCGCCGCCACGCTGGTGTTCGAATTGGCCAGGCGATGGATGGCGATATCGCGCCGCAGCGCGTCCTTGACGGCCTGGAAATGCGTGCCTTCCTCGGCAAAGCGCCGGTTCAGCGTGCGCACGGTGGTGTGCAAGGCCTGCGCCAGGTCCTGTATCGTCACCGCTTGCGCCAGGCGCCGCTCCAGATATTCGCGCGCCCTGGCCGCCATCGAGGCGCCATGCACGGCGCTGAATGTCCAGTCTTCCGGTGCGCGTTTCAGGAAGGCCCACAGTTCGTGCTTCTCGCGCTTGAACTGCTGCGCGCAATCGTCGTAGGCGAAGTGGATGCTGGTGATGCCGGCATTGAAGCGCACCTCGCCCGGAACCAGCAAGCCATGCTGGTCCACGTGTTCCGGCCGGTCGAAGCTGAATTCGACCCGCTGCGGGCTGATCTCGCGACCCAGCAGCCACGAGGCGATGCCGTGGATCAGCTTCATCATCAGCACATGGCCCAGTGGCGCGACCGGCGTGCCAGGCGCCCGTTCCACCAGGGCCAGCCGCAGCAGCGCATTTTTGCTGGAAATGTGCAGCCGGTAATCGTCGAGCAGCAAATTCCAGAAACGCACAAACCGGTTCAGGGCAACCATCACGGTCGGTGCATCGAGCAGGCTGAGCATCAGGTATTTCAAGGTGCCGGTGCGGATCGGCCGCGACCACAGGCCCAGCATCTCGTCGTCGAGTGTCGCCGCGACGCTCCGGTATAGCGCCACGTATTGCTGGCGCGTCAGCCGGGCCTCGGGCCGATGCAGGAACGCGGCGGGAATGGCGGCGGCGGCGAGTACCCGCGCCACCGCCGTTTCTCCATGACGGACGCGCACCCAGTGCAGCATGCCGTGCAAAAAGTGCGCGGGTACGGTCAGGGAGTTTTGCACGGAGAGCATCATCGTGCCACCATTATGGCGCAGTTTGCATATTCATTGGCGCGATGTGGCAACCACACCTGCCTTATCTGCCTATACTGAGGCCTGATTTCCACGCCGGCGGCGATGCGGGATGGCTGCTGCATGGCGCATTTTGCCTATCGCCATCCATCACGATTCAGATGGCGGCATCGTTCAAACAGGAGCATGAATGAATACAAGACGCATAGTGGTGACGGGCATGGGCATGGTCACGCCCTTGGGTAACGGCGTTGAAGCCACCTGGCGCCGCCTGCTCGATGGGCAGTCGGGACTGGTGGCTTTACCTGATGACCTCACTGACAGCATCGCCGCCAAGGTTGCCGGCGTCGTGCCGGGTTTGAGCGCCGAATGTCCATGGGGCTTCGACCCTGCCCTCGCCGTGGAAGCGAAAGACCTCAAGAAAATGGACCGCTTTACCATGTTCGCGCTGGCCGCGGCGCAGGAAGCCCTGCGGCAGGCCGGCTGGCAGCCCGACACCGACAGCGCGCGCGAACGCACGGCCACCATCGTCGGCTCCGGCGTGGGCGGCTTCGGCGCCATTGTCGACGCCGTGCGCACCACCGATGGCCGAGGCCCGAAACGGCTGTCGCCGTTTACAGTGCCCAACTTCCTGGCCAATATGGCGGCCGGCCACATCTCGATACGCCACGGCTTTCGCGGCCCGCTGGGCGCTCCCGTCACGGCCTGCGCCGCCAGCGCCCAAGCCATCGGCGACGCGGCACGGCTGATACGCGCCGGCGAAGCCGATATCGCCGTGTGCGGCGGTGCCGAGGCCTGCATCGACCGGGTCAGCTTCGGCGCCTTTGCCGCCGCCAGGACCATGTCGACCGGCTTCAATGACCGCCCTGCCGAGGCATCGCGCCCCTTCGACATGGCCCGCGACGGCTTCGTGATGGGCGAAGGCGCCGGCATGCTGGTGATCGAAGAACTGGAGCACGCCTTGCGCCGCGGCGCCACGCCGATTGCCGAACTGCTGGGCTACGGCACCAGCGCCGACGCCTATCACATGACGTCGCCACCCGAAGACGGCGCCGGCGGACGGCGCGCCATGCAGCTGGCGATCCGGCAGGCCAATATCGCCCCCGAACAGATCGGCCACCTGAACGCCCATGCGACCTCCACGCCGGTCGGCGACATGAGTGAGCTGGCCGCCATCAGGGCGATCTTTGGCAGCGGCAGCGGCCCCGCCGTCTCGGCCACGAAATCGTCGACCGGCCATCTGCTGGGCGCGGCCGGCGGCGTGGAAGCGATCTTCACCGTGCTGGCCCTGCGCGACCAGCTGGCGCCGGCCACCCTCAACCTGGCGCAGCCCGATCCGGCGTCTGAAGGTCTCGACATCGTCACCGGCGCGGCGCGCAAACTGGCCACCGATTACGCCATCTCGAATGGCTTCGGCTTTGGCGGCGTCAATGCCAGCCTGGTATTCGGCCGGCTGTGATCCCGGCCGCGACGGCACTTGCTTATTAAACATGACCTCGCTTACACTTGCGGCCCAGCCATGCCGCACCCGCGCGCATGGCTGCATCGACTGCAAGGGATACGGTGCCATCCATCTTCAATCACTACAAGACCAGTAATCTGCTGTCCGCGCTGGTGCTCGCCGGCGTGGCCGCCACGGCTGAAGCCAACGTGCCTGCGGCCACCGCCCTGCCCGCGCTGGTGACTGCGGGCGCGCCGCCGCAACTCGACGGCGCGTTGAATGACGACGCCTGGCGCCATGCGCCCGTATATGACACCTTTTATGAATACCTGCCCGAAAACGGCCGCCCCGCGCCACCGCAGCTGCGCACCACGGTGCAATTGCTGGTGGCCGATGGCGCGCTGGTGTTCGGCATCCGCGCCTGGGACGACGCGCCGCAGCAGCGCCGTGGCGCGCTGGCGCGGCGCGACAAGGTGGGCCTTGATCAGGACTTTGTCGGCATCTGGCTCGACCCCACGGGCCATGGCCGCGCGGCGCAGTTCGTGCGCATCAATACGGCCGGCGTGATCAGCGACGGCATGTACCGCGCCGACGAGGACCTGTCCGACCTGGGACCGGACTTTCCGATCGACGCCGCCGTCAAGCTGCTGGACGACGGCTACAGCATGGAAGTGCGCTGGCCCTTGTCCAACCTGCGTTTCCCCTACGAAGGCGGCAAGACCTGGTGCGCCATGATCGAGCGCAGCGTGCCGCATGCGGGCGGCCTGCTGCTGACCAGCACGCCGTTGACCAGCGACGCCCTGAGCCATATCGCGGTGCTGCAGCAGATAGACGGCATGGGCGCCACGGTGGCCGGCGTGCGCGACAGGGCCTTTCTGGACCTGAAACCCGAACTGACCCTGCGTTCTACCCGCGACGACGATGCTAACGGGCGGCGCCGCGCCAACCGCGCCAGCCTGGGCCTGGAGGTCAATGCCCGCCCGCGCGCCGACTGGGTCTTCAATGGCACGCTCAATCCCGATTACTCGCAGGTGGAAATCGACGAGCCGACGTCGTCGGGCGCCAGCCGGATTGCCCTCAGCCTGCCTGAAAAACGGGGATTTTTCCTGGAAAGCGCCGACGTGCTGGGCCTGCCGCTGGCGGCCTTTTATTCGCGCACCGTGGCCGATCCGGAATGGGGACTGCGTGCCACCTGGCGCTCGGCCCGGCATGACGCGACGGCCATGAGCTTGCGCGACCAGCCGGGCGGCGTGGTGCTGCGCGGCGGCCCGTATGAAACGGCGCAATACGACCAGACCACGCGCACCCTGGCCAGCCTGGTGCGCGGCCGCTGGCATGGCGATGGCCTGCTGCTGGGTGCCTTTGCCTCGCAGCGCGGGTACAGTCACGATAATGGCCGCGCCGGCGCCAATACGGTGTTCGGCCTGGACGGCCAGTGGCGCGGCGACGGCCAGCAGGCGGCGTGGCTGCTGATGCAGTCGAACAGCAATGTCGCGCTGGCGGAAGATGCGCAGCCCGCACAGCGCGCCGCCACCCGCCGCGGCGTTTATGGCTGGGGCAAATTCACGCATATCAGCGACGCCTGGTGGAACGACGCGGCCTTCGAGGCCAGCAGCGGCGGCTTTGTCAACGACAACGGCTTCGTGCCGCAAACGGGCGTGCTCAAGGTCGACATCAACCTGAACCGCCGCCTGGGGGCGCAGCGCCCGGCCTGGAACGGGCTGGCGCTGGACTTGTACGAGGCGGAAGCGCACCTGGGCCTGCACGAGATCCGCACCGTCGGCGACCGCGTTGCAGGCCAGGCCGGCGGCCAGGTGGTGGAGCGCAAGCTGCAGCCCGGCGTCTGGTTCCGTGGCCCGCGCCAGCTCAATTTCTGGGCCAACCTGGGCTTCGACCAGCAGCGCGCCAACCGCCTGGGCCGGCTGCACGATACGCCCGCGGTGCACTTCGGCTTCGAATCGTCACCCCTGTCCTGGCTGCCCAAACTGAATGCGGAAGTGACCCTGGGACGCCAGCTCGACGTCGACGCCGACCGGGTCGGCCGTGGCGGCAATGTCACGCTGAACCTGGGCTGGCGCCACGCCTTGCCCAACGGCTGGG
Organism: Janthinobacterium sp. J1-1; assembly: GCF_030944405.1. Lineage (NCBI taxonomy): Bacteria > Pseudomonadati > Pseudomonadota > Betaproteobacteria > Burkholderiales > Oxalobacteraceae > Janthinobacterium > Janthinobacterium sp. J1-1. The sequence goes on along the minus strand of NZ_CP132339.1, from coordinate 4,196,090 downwards.
CGGTGGAACTGGACCAACGTTGGAACCGCGCCTGGGTGCAAGGCACCCTGGGCCAGCCGGCGTTTACCGACACCGGCTGGCGGGTGCTGGCCATGCTGCACTTCACGCCAGCCGATTCCTTGCGCCTGCTGGCGCAGAACACGGCCGGCGAACGGCGCGACGATGGCGTCAGCGCACTGGAACCGTGGGCCGAAAAGCAGTTGCACCGCTCGCTGCTGTACCGCCACCTGTGGCGCCACGGGCGCTCGATGTCGGTCGGCTATTCGCGCGACAAAACACGCGCGCCGACCGTCACCAACCAGGCGCTGACTGTCAAATTCCAGTGGGAAGTGTGATGGCGATATCAGCCGGTCCCTGTCGGTTCGCCCGCGGTTCCGGTATCATGCGGGATGAATAAAATTTCCTACTCTCCCTTTGTCATTGGTGTTGCTGGCGGCAGCGGCAGTGGCAAGTCCACCGTATCCCAGCAAGTGCTGGCCTCGTTCGGCGCCGACATGGTGTCGGTCGTGATGCAGGACGATTACTACTGCGACCAGACCCATCTCGCGCCGGAAGTGCGCCCCCAGCAGAATTACGACCATCCACAGGCTTTCGAGTGGCCATTGCTGGTGCAGCATGTGCGCGCCTTGTGCAACGGCGAATCGATCGAAATGCCGGAATACAACTTCACGCTGCACAACCGCTCCGACAAGACCATTACCGTCAAGCCGGCCCCGGTGATCGTGATCGAAGGCCTGTTTGCCCTGTATGACGAAGACCTGCGCGACATGATGTCGCTGAAGATCTTTGTCGACACCGCCTCCGACGTGCGCTTTATCCGCCGCATGCAACGCGATATCATCGAACGCGGCCGCTCGGTGGAAAGCGTGGTCGAACAATACCTGGAAACCGTGCGCCCGATGCACAAGCAGTTCATCGAACCGACCAAACGCAACGCCGATGTCATCCTGCCGCATGGCGCCAACGGCCCGGCGGTCGACATGATTACCGCCAAGGTGGCCAGCATTATCGGCCAGTCGAAGCGGTCCTGATTTTCAGGGCGTTATTTCACCTTCGTGGTGTAATCAAGCGGCAACCACTGGAAGCCCTGGCCCTTGGCTTGCAGGTGCCCAAGGCCAGGGAATGGCAGGTGGCTGCCGCCCAGCAGATCGCCGGATACGGCAGCCCGCTGAAACACGTCCACCCGGGTAGCGCGCGCGGCGTTGCGGTCGACATCGAATGCGATTGTGACGTCGGGCCGCTTGAACTGCACCGGTCCGACGTGTATCAGGTCACCGATCAGCAACAAGCGCCTGCCTTGGCTTTCGACCTGATACACCGTGCTGCCTGCGGTGTGGCCATCCGCGGAGACCGCGGAGATGCCCGGCACGACCTGGCTACCTGCCTTGAATGGCCGATATTTTCCAGCCGTGATATACGGCGTCAACAAAGCCGCAGCCGCATCAAAAAACTGCAAGTCATTCGCCGCCGCGCTCTTCCTGGCCTCGGCCGACAGCCAATAGCCGGACTCCCGCTCGTCAGCCCGCACGGTCGCATTGGCAAATGCCGGCTGGCCGTCCGACATCAATCCTCCGATATGATCCGAATGCAGATGGGTCAGCAATACCTCGTCGATCTGGCTCGTCCTGTAGCCGGCCGCCTCGATATGCCGGGCCAGCTGGCCTAGCCGGCTGCCAAACAGCGCGCCGCCGCCGGTATCGACCAGCACCAGTTTCTCGCCCGTGTTGATCAGGTAAGCGTTGAACGATGTTTCAAGCGGAACCTCGAGATGCAGGCTGGCGACATCGGCGCGGGTCTGGCGTGCGTCGGCGGACAGCAGTGCATCGACCGGCAAGTCGAGCGTGCCATCGCTCAGCGCGGTCACTTCGAACGCGCCCAGTATCATGCGGAAATAGCCTGGCGCCTCGGTGGCGGCCATGGGAGCGGCGGCGTGCGACATCGCCGGGATGATGGTCCCGCTCGTGGCGAGGACGACAAGTGAGGTGGACACGAGCGCACGGCGGATGGCAGCGCCATTGAAGAGTTGAGTGAACATGATAATTCCTGGGTGGTGGTGGGACGGTGTTACGATAAGCGCCCCTGCATAATCATACAAATCGATTGTTATGATCACCAATATCAGTGAAAATGATTTTCGCGGCGTCGACCTCAATCTGATGGTCACGCTGATGGTGCTGTTGCGCGAGCGCAGCGTCACGCGGGCCGCCGAGCACCTGCACCTGGGCCAGCCTGCGGTGAGCGGCGCCCTGGCCCGCTTGCGCAGCCTGTTCGACGACGAACTGCTGGTGCGCACAGGTACGGGGATGCTGCCCACGCCGCGCGCACTGGAACTGGAGCGTCAGGTGGGCCAGGCGCTGTCCGACATGCACGTCGCCCTGTTCCAGCCACCGTCATTTGATCCGCTGACCGTGTCCGGGACGCTCACCATCGGCATGCCGGACTGGATCGACACCTGGCTGCTGCCAGCGCTGCTGGCCGCGCTCAGCCGCAAAGCGCCGAATGTGCGGGTACGGGTGCTGGAAACCGACCCTTATACGGTCTCGGACATGCTGGCGCAAGAGGAAATCGAGCTTGCCATCGGCGCATTCGACCAGGGACCGCCCTGGCAGCGGCGCATGGCGCTGGCATCGATGACGTTTCGCTGCGTCGGGCGCCCCGAGCTCATCGGTAGCGGCGGAAAAATGACTTTGGAACAATATATCGGCCTGCCACACCTGCTCGTCTCGCACCGGGGGGCGTTCGAGGGGCGCGTCGACAAGGCCCTGGCCACGCTCGGGCTGTCGCGCAATGTGGTCCATACCAGCCCGCATTTCTCCTCCCTGCCCCGGGTACTGCAGCGCGTGGACGCGGTCGCGGCAGTGCCGGGCGGCCTGGCGCCCCTATGGGAAAAGGATTTCGGCCTGCTGTCCGCCGCCATTCCACTCGAGCTGCCCACCATCGAGATCGCCGTCGTTTCCCACGCGACGCGCGACAAGGACATGTTTGTCCAGTGGGTCTGCGACATCGTCAGGGAAATCGCGCCACGCCTTGCCACCGGCGCTCCTGATGCGCGATTAAAGTTATCAGAAGAAAATGTGCAAAAATAGCGAAACAACACCAGTTTGCATTTCCTTGCGCATCACCGCGCGTAATGCTTTCACAACCTCGTCCTGAAGGAATTTATGAAGTTTGCCGTCCAAGCCGTACTGGGTCTGTCATTGGTCTTTTCCACCCCGGCATTTGCCGCCGCCACGCCACCGGCAGCGCCGCTTGCGGCTCCCAACGCGACACACCTGAAAGCCGTGCAGGATCTGCTGGGCGCGATGCAGATAGAAAAAGTGCTGAAGGGCGTGGCCGCCCGCAGCCGCTACCCGAACGAAGCGCAGAAACAGGCGGTGCTCGCCAAGCTCGACAAAATTGCCCCTGCTGAAGTGTATCAGCGCCTGGCGCCAGCGCTGACCAGCGCCATTTCCGCCGACACCGCAACCGAAATGAACCGCTACTACAACACCGCTTACGGCAAGCAGGTCATCTACAAGAAGTACAACTCCGGTGCGCAATTGATCATGCCGGGCGCCACGAAGGCCGTGCCGCCCGAAGAAAAGAAGGAGCGCAAGCGCGCCGCCTATGTCAAGGCGAGCAAGGAGCTCGATGAGGCCGAGCCGGTGATCGAGCATGAGGCGTTCAAGCTTTTGCAGCAGATTAACAAGGAAAAGCGGTAATTCGACGCGCGCCCAGGAAACCAATCGCTGGACAGCGAAGAGCCGCAATTTACAGCATGGTGACAATGTGTGGGATTTCTGCTTTGCCATCCGCTATGCTCTGGTGCCGCTATCGGCCAATACAGGACGGCCGCTTATTGCGCGGCCCGTTCCAAGAATCATCAGAGAGATCTTATGACACCGTCATTAGCTACTTGTGCTCAGTTTTTTCGCATCGGGCTTGAGGCTGGCGTATGCAAGCCTGATGTCGTCCGCACGTGGGCGTTATCGGTAATCGAAAAGATGGACGAGCCTCCAGATGAAATAATTGAGGTATCCTGGAATAAGCCGGTACCCCAACTGATTAGCGATCTACATTCTGTCCAAGGCGACGCGAACATCGAAATAGCCGGTCGGTGGTTGTTATACATTTTGCTCCATGAGATGCCTGATGAGGAACTCCTTTGGCGAACGATAACGGCAGCTAAGCAAGTTGCGATGTCGGCAGGCAGGTCAGCTGAAAACACCGAGCTATACTGCCTGTTTGATTCTATTGAAGACGAGTTGAATCTGGCCGAGCAAGGAATTTACGGTACCGTTGCCGAGTGTCGAATGGAGCTAAGGGCGATTTTAAGTTTGCACTCTTCGTCGCCTCCCGCTGCCTTCTTGAATTGAAATGTAAGTGATCGGCCAGAAGAGAAACCTGACGGCGCTGCTGATCAATGACGTAGGAAGATAAAAGAAAGTTGTTCGATTATGTCCACGGCGAAATTGAATGAGACGTTGGCGGTCTTCTCTGGAGCGGTAACTGTTATGAGCTTCGATTCCGATCAACCGGAAGATGAGTCCTCAGAGACGCGTCAAGAGCAGAGAGATCGCTGCGCGTTGAAGTTTGCAGCTGTGAGGGAAAATTGGGATAAAGATCCCCGCTTACTTGCGAAGCTTGAAGAGTTGACCTCTGAAGGTATCGCGGCATATGCCGCAGGAGAGTTTGACAAGGGCGACAAAGCTGTAATGGGTATTGATGAGATTCTTTGGAGTCTCAGGGAGTAGATTTTCTTCGACCATCCAATCATCCGGACGTGCTGTCGTCCGAAAAATTTTCGCAACGTTCCGAGGTCCGCCAAGGGGCGAATCCAGCCCTTCGATGCAGCCGCTAGATTTTCATCATGGCAACCTGCTATGCCGGGCAGAACGGCCGGGTCCGGCCAAAAGCGGTCCTTTGATGTTTAACTAAAGCGCTAATTTCGTGAGTAAACTTGTAGTGAGAATTTTGAGGAAGTTGAATGATAGAAGTAGCTAGTGGGCAAGTTCTGAAAGCCTACCTTGAGATTGAACCGTCTAGCCAAAGTCCAAACAGGATCTGCCTGTTTTTAGAGGGTTTCAACTGGATCGAACTTACAGGGGTGACCTTGGAAGGCGGATTTGTTTTACCTTCGCCTCTCGGCTGCACTTGCACAGTCATCGACATATCGGACCGGCAATGGGCACTCGCAGATTACGAAGTCACCTTTGCGTCTTCATATTCGCGTGAAGGTACTTTTCACGCGAAGTTCCTCAATCGGATTCCAGCCCTGGACCTGTAGACGCTTACGTATTGTCATTAGGCACGAACGGCCGGGTTGGGCGCTGAGTTATATCTCTGGAGTTCGGGAGGCGGCGATTACGCGCACGCTTCGGCAGTCGAGTTGGGCATAGCGTATCTGTTTACCGATTTTTTACCCAAACCTGATGCATATGTTGACGACCAGTCCATCCAAGACTGACATTTTTGCCTTCATGTGTTGCCTACCAATGCTGGCACTCTACAATTGAAGTGATTTTAAACAACAATACTTCAGGCTTTTCTTCAGCCGGCCATAGCTGGGTTCGGCGATTACCGGACGGCCACGTGGGAAAATATTTATAACGATTTTCGGGATTACGTATGGCTAATTGCGATTCGATTCAGCTAAAAAATACCTCTGGCGCAACACTTCTACTTGTAATTGAGCCGTGAGCCGTGGAATTTCTTCTACCCGCAAACTCCAATTGTGAAGTAGCTTCGGTTGGAGGTGTTGCTCCCTCGGTCATAAGTTTGGAAGTGCTGAACGACCGAATCATTTTCTATGTCGAGACGGCTGGCGCAGTATATGAATATTGGCAGGATGGGAAGCTGGTCGACTGACAACGGCCATAAGCAGACAATGCTCATGACGTTGGGACGCCTAAAGTTCACCACAGTCCATTTTAGCCCGGTGAAGATAGCTTAAAGTGTGTTATTGCGTCATACTGGAAATCTCAAAGGCGTCATTTTAACGTCCGCTTTACGTTGGAAGGTAAGCACAAACTGTAATTTTTGAACCACAAAGGAGAGCATTCATGACGCTTAAACCAGGACCAAAGCCGATAGCAAAATCAACAGGGCAGCCGGATCAGCTCCGCCGTGATAACAAAACCACACTAGGAAATACACCATCTCTCAAACCTAGCAAATCTAGTAATCCTCCAAAAAGTAAATAATAGGGCGGCGTTAACCCGGCGGTCGACCACGTTTCCTGCACGCACTGTACGCTGGGCGATAAAGCCGCACAGCGCAGGTCACCGCTACTTTGGACATCTATGCCCTGTGAGTCCGCTTTGGTGCGAAAGCAGACAATCATCGAATAGACAAGTCATCCCTACAAAAAACACATACAAGTAAAACCTGTTTAGGCCCAAGCCTACAGCCAAGGATAACCGGGCCAAGCGGGCCTGAAAAATGTCGAAGGCAAGGCGCAGCGACGCAGACAGTACGCATGGTCGGCAAGGAAACTGCAACACCGCCATCGGCATTTTCTCAGGTCCGCGTCACTCCGGCCCGCTGTTTTTCAAGCTTCACACTCACTGCAAAAATAAACAAGCCCACACGCCATTTCCCACATTTCCTTCAATAACTTTCCTCCCCTGCGCTAGAATCTGCCTTCGCCTGGCCACCCACGAGGCGGCCACGATGACAAAACCACTATAAAAACGCACGGGAGTGACAGTGAGCTTATTGAGAACCAAGAATCTGGACGACATGATCGCCCACAGCAGGAAACCGGGCGGACTGGCCAAGGTATTGGGGCCGTTCGACCTGGTGCTGATGGGCATAGGCGCCATCGTCGGCACCGGCATCTTTGTATTGACGGGCACCGGCGCGCTGACGGCCGGGCCTGCCCTGTCGCTGTCGTTCGTGATCGCGGCCGTGGCCTGCTGCTTTGCCGCGCTGTGCTATGCGGAGTTCGCCTCCACCGTGCCGGTGGCCGGCTCGATCTATACCTACACCTACGCCACCATGGGCGAGCTGGCCGCCTGGATGATAGGCTGGGACCTGCTGCTCGAATACGGCCTGGCGGCCGCTGCCGTCTGTGTCGGCTGGTCCGGCTATTTCCAGTCGCTGATCGCCGGTTTTGGTATCGTGCTGCCGGTGGAGTTGACGGCCGCGCCCGGTGCGCTGCCCGGCGTGTCCACTTGGATCAACCTGCCGGCGCTGGTGATCATGCTGCTGCTCACCGCCATGTTGGGCTGGGGCGTGCGCGAATCGGCGCGCCTGAACAACATCATGGTGGCCATCAAGATCGGCGTGGTGCTGCTGTTTATCGTGTTTGGCGCGCGCCATGTGCAGCCGGCCAACTGGCAGCCTTACATGCCCTTCGGCATGAACGGCGTGATGAGCGCGGCGGCGCTGGTGTTCTTTGCCTTTATCGGCTTTGACGCCGTCACCTCGGCCGCCGAGGAAGTCAAGAAACCGTCGCGCGACCTGCCGATCGGCATTATTGGTTCCCTGGCCGTGTGCGCCGTACTGTATGTGGTGGTGTCCGCCATCATGACGGGCATCGTGCCGTACCAGAAATTCCTCGGCGTCGACCACCCTGTTTCGCTGGCGCTGCAATATGCGGGTGAAAACTGGATCGCGGGCTTTGTCGACCTGGGCGCCATCCTCGGCATGACCACCGTGATCCTGGTGATGGCCTTCGGCCAGACCCGCATCATCTTCGCCATGTCGCGCGACGGCCTGCTGCCGGCCCGCCTGTCGACCGTGCATCCGCGCTTCCAGACGCCGTTCTTCGCCACCTGGCTGGTCGGCATCGTGTTCGGCCTGATCGCCGCCGTGATCCCGCTGAACATTCTGGCTGAACTGATCAATATCGGCACCCTGGCCGCGTTCACCCTGGTGGCGATCGCCGTGGTGGTACTGCGCAAGAAGCGTCCCGACCTGCCGCGCGCCTTCCGCTGCCCGGGCGTGCCGGTGATTCCGGCGCTGGCCGTGATTTTCTGCGTGGCCCTGATGAGCTATTTGAGCCTGGTGACCTGGATTGCCTTCGGCATCTGGCTGGCGATCGGCCTGGCGATTTATTTCGGCTACGCCCGCCGGCGCTCGCTGCTGCATCCGAAAGCCTGACCCTGTTGTACCCCTGCGGCGTACGCGACAGCCCTTGTCGCGCGCCGCAGTTATGATGGCACTCTTGTTATTTGCAGAGAGTTCGCCATGCACCCCGCCCCCGCCCTGATCGAACAGCTGGAAAAGAAAGCCGACCAGCTCAAGCGCGCGCGCCTGCGCACCATGCAGTGGGTGGCCGTCGGCCTGCTGGTGGCCGCCGCCCTGCTGTTTGCGCTGGCCCGCTCGCAACGTGGCGGCCACCCGGCCTGGGGCTACCTGGAGGCGTTCGCCGAAGCATCGATGGTGGGCGCGATCGCCGACTGGTTTGCCGTGGTCGCCCTGTTCCGCCACCCGCTGGGCATTCCCATCTGGCACACGGCGATTATCCCGAACAGCAAGGAAGGCATCGGCCAGAGCCTGGGCGCGTTCGTGGAAAACCATTTCATTACCGAGCAAGGCATCGCCGAGCGCATCGCCGGGGCCAATCCGGCCGGCCTGCTGGGCGCCTGGCTGCGCGACCCGCGCCACGCGGAGCAACTGGGCCACTCCGCCGCCCGGGTGGCAAAACAACTGCTGGCCATGCTCGACCATGCGCAGATGCGCGAACTGGTGCGCCGTAAAGCCACCGGCTACCTGGGCGAGCTGAATCTGTCCAGCGTGGCGGCCGACTGCATCGATGCGCTGATCGCCGACGGCAAGCCGCAGGAACTGCTGGACTTCGTGCTCGACCAGGGCGCCGCCTACCTGGCCGACGAAAGCCACCATGCGGCCATCGGCGACTTCGCGCTGAACGCCTTCCATATTGAAAACAAGCTGCTCAAGGCGGCCATGGTGCTGTACGAGGCGCGCATGATCAGGTCGCTGCAGGAATTCGTTGTCGCCGTGCGCGCCGACCCGCAGCACCCGATGCGCGCGCGCCTGTCTGGCTGGATCGCCGACAGCGCGCTGCACCTGAAAAGCGACGCCCGCTGGCAGGACACCGTCCGCCACTACCAGCGGCAGGCGCTGGCCAGCGACAAGGTGCAGGCGATGCTGGGCGAAGCCTGGGATACCCTGGTCGAACGCCTGCAGGCGGACCTCGACAGCGAGCAGCCCGCGCTGGCGCGCACCATTGCCGGCATCGCGGAAAATACCGGCAAGGTGCTGGCCAGCGATGCGCAGGCCAGCGGGTGGCTGAACGCCACCATCGTCGCTGGCAGCAGCGCGCTGGTGCGCCGCTACCGCGGCGAAGTGGGCGCCTTTATCGAAAGCCGGCTGGCCCTGTGGAGTCGCGAGGAGATGAGCGAGCGCATCGAACTGGCGATCGGCCGCGACTTGCAGTTCATCCGCATCAACGGCACCGTGGTGGGCGGGCTGGCGGGCCTGCTGATCCATACCGTCAGCCAGGCATTTTGACCTGCCGCTGATCTTGTTTACCGCGCTGTCGCGCGGGCCTGCCCCAGTCGGCGAACCATGGCCATCACGGCCGCCATCTGCGGCGCTTGCCGGGTCTGGAAGTCCGGCCTGGAAGGGTTGTCGCCGGAATAGCCCCAGAAATCCCAGCAGCCCTGCGGGTTGACGGGAATGCCATTCGATGCGCGCACCTGCGGATACAGCACGATCAGGCGGTTGCTGTCGGCATACTGGTTGTAGCCGGTGCCTGCGTAAAAACGGGCACCGATACGCCTCGCGCCCTGCTGGCAGCCATGAAACACCACGTGCACGGCGCAGGCATGCTCGCGGCAATCGCGCGGCACATAGGCGTAGCCGCTGTCGTCCATGCTGCTGCGGCTGCCCTTGACGAATTCGTTCTGGTCAAAGCGGATCAGTTCCCCCATGGGCTGGCCCAGGTTCGGTGGCTGGCTGCCCGTGCCGGCCAGGTGGCGCAGCAAGTCGTGCGACTGGGTAAAACCACAGTTGTTGATATACGGCGCCTGGGTGGCGGCGCAGGGCCCGTCCTCGGGGCGGTCGGTCAGGATGGCGTGGCCGGCGGCGACATTCTTGCTGTAGGCGATGGCTGCCGGGGCCACGCCCGCCAAGCGATAGTATTTTTCCACCTGGTCGACGACGATGGTGCGCACGGTCCGGTCTTCCGTGCCGCTGAAGACATACACGCGCTGCCGCGCCAGGTTGGCCACCGGATCGATCAGCCCTTCCTGCGCATAACGCTGGGCATTGCGCCAGGACACCGCGGCGTCCGCCGCCGTCGCCGCCGAAGCGGGCTGCATGCAGGCGCTCATCGCATTTTGCAGCGGCGGCTGGTCGGGATAGGTCGAGGCACAATCATAGGGGCCGCCGGCAATAATGCCCACGCCCTTGATGGCGGAAGAATACGCGGTGGCGATCTGCGCCGCCATGAAGCCGCCCGACGACAGGCCCGAAACGGAAGCCTGGCCCAGGTCGGCGCCCAGGCCGGGCAGCGGCGCGGCATTGAGGGCCGCTGCGGAAAACGGCATGGCGGCCAGCGCCAGGGAAACGGGGATTGCACACAGAGTGAGCTTCATCATGGTCATCTTTCAATCGGGGTCATCGTCGGGAACCAGCATGGCCTGGTGATTGTAAATGAGCCATTGTGACAGGCATGGCAATTATTTTTTCGCAACCATCTCAGCATGGCAGAAGCGCTGCCGGTACGCGCCCGGGCTGGTGGCGACGATGCGCCGGAAATGCCGGCGCAGCGATTCTTCCGAGCCAAAGCCGGCCAGCTCGGCCACCTGCGCCATCGGCGTGGCGGGCGACTCCAGCAAGTCCCTGGCCAGCGCCACGCGCTCGCGTATCAGCCAGCCGACGGGGCCCATGCCGGTGGCGTCCTGGAACTGGCGCTGCAAGGTGCGCGGGCTCATCAAGGCGCGCCGGGCCATGCTGGCGACCGTATGCGGCAAGGCCGGATGCGCACGCAGCCAGTCGATCAAGGCGGCCAGCCGGCCGGCCTCGTCTTTTGCCATCGGCCGCGGCACGAACTGCGCCTGGCCGCCTTCCCTATGCGGCGCCGTGACCAGGCGCTGCGCCACCATATTGCCGATCTTCGCGCCATGGTCGCGCCGCACCAGGTGCAGCAGCATGTCCAGCCCGGCCGCCGAGCCGGCCGAGGTGATGATGTTGCCCTCATCCACATACAGCGCGTCCGGCGCCACGTCGATCGCCGGATAGCGCTGCGCCAGCCGTTCGGCATAGCGCCAGTGCGTGGTGGCCCGCTTGCCGTCAAGCACGCCGGCCGCCGCCAGCACGAACACGCCGGAGCAGATCGAGCACAGGCGCGCGCCGCGCAAATGGGCCGCGCGCAGCTTGTCCAGCAGGGCCGCCGGCGGCAGCTCGTCGGCATCGCGCCAGCCGGGAATCACAATGGTGTCGGCCTGATCCAGCAGATCGAGCGCATACGGCGCCTGCACGGCAATGCCGCCCATGGCGCGGATAGGCCCCGGCTCGGCCGCGCAGACGGCAAAGTCGTACCAGGGCACACCCAGCTCTGCGCGGTCGAGGGCGAAAATTTCGACGGTACAGCCGAATTCAAACGTGCACAGGCGGTCATACGCGAGAGCTACAACAAGATGATTGTTCATGGCGCAATGTTACCGCAGTTCGGCATTCACGCCACTATTCCAGGCGGCGCCCGCCGCCGACAATCATCCCACCGCAACCAACCAGGAAAACACCATGTCGCTCGTTACCGAAGTCCCCGCAGCACCGCAAGCCGTCGCCCTTGCCCACTTTGCAGCCATGCTGCAATTTGAAACCGATTGCTGGGACGTCCACCACACGCTGGCCTCCGGCACCGCCGACTTCGTGCTGCTCGACGTGCGCGGACCGGCGCAGTTCGCCGCCGGCCATATTCCCGGCGCCACCCATCTGCCGCATGGAAAAATCATCAAGAGCAAATTGGCGCACTACCCCGACGACACCGTGTTCGTCACTTATTGCGCCGGCCCGCACTGCAACGGCGCCGCGCGCGCCGCGATCCGCCTGGCCAGGCTGGGCCGGCCCGTGAAGATCATGCCAGGAGGAATCACGGGCTGGATCGATGAAGGATTTGCGCTGGACACGGCAACCGACGACCTTGCCGCGCAAGCATGACCAGCCTGTACACGGTGCGCCGCGCGGACCGGCGCGATGCCACGGCCTTGCTTGCGCTGATGCGCGGACCGGCGCGCTTCGAAGGCTATCTTGACCAGTTCCGCGTCAGCGAAAACGATCTGCTCGAGCGTGGCCTGGGCGTTGAATCGCGGCAGGAATTCACGGCCTTGGTCGCCGAAAGCGCCAGCGGCGCCCTGCTCGGCCACGCCGTGGTCTACACCATAACTTTCACCTTTGACTTGCGGCCGACCCTGGTACTCAAGGAACTGTATGTGGAGCATACCGCGCGTAGCCTGGGCATCGGCCACGCCCTGATGGCGGCTGTCATGGAGGAAGGCAAGGCGCAAGGCTGCGCGCGCCTGAAATGGGATGTGCTGCCAGGCAATCTGCGCGCGCAGGCGTTTTACCGCAGCCTGGGAGGCGCGCCCGATACACAGTGGCAAGGCTGGATACGGTGCCTTGATTGACTGACGGCGGGCCATCGCCAGCAACGCTGAACCTTGCCGATTTGTAATGCCAGAGTGGTTGACGCCAGCACCGCGACTGCCTAGCATGGATTGCAAATGCGGCAACCCGCCCGCATGCAACCGGAGCTCGCCATGCGCCACTTTCCCCTTCCTCGCCTGTTCGCCCGGATCGCCGCCGCCTGCCTGTTCATCACGCTTGGCGCCACGACAGCCGCCACCGCTGCCGACGCCCAAGGGCAGGTGGGCGTACAGACGCCACCAGGCTGGCGGATGATGCCCTTGCCGTCCATCAGGGGCCATATCCAGAGTGCCGATACCGACGATAACGTCCAGTTGATGTACAACGATGACCAACAGCTGGTCGGCGTGGTGATGGTCACCTTTACGCCTGGCGGTGGTTATTCCAGCCTGCTGAAATCGTTCAAGTACAACGAGGGCGATGCCAATCCGCCGGCCTTGTCGATGATAGTGCCTGGCGACTACCAGCCTGCTTGCCATCCGGGTAGTTCATGCGAGACGGTGCATATCGCCAACCAGGCAATCGGACTGTGCTTTGGTGAAGCATCGTGCCGAATTCTGTATTACGACGGCAGAGAGCTGCGCGACATCGTCATGACGGACTGAAATAAAGCCTACAACCACCCTTCCCGCTTCAGCCGCCGGTGCAGGAAATAACAGCCGGCCACAATCACCACCATCACGGCCGGATAGCCGCCACGCCATTTCAACTCGGGCATGAACTCGAAGTTCATGCCGTACAGGCTGAACACCATGGTCGGCACGGCCAGGATGCCGGCCCAGGCGGCCAGGCGCTTGACCACCTCGTTCTGGCGGATCGAGATCTGGCCCAGCGCCACCTGCATGGCTGCGTTGACCATTTCGCGCATCTGGTTGGCCGTGTGCGTCACGCGTTTCACGTGATCGAGGATGTCGCGGTAATAGATGCGGTTTTCCTTGGGCACGATATCGCCATGGAAGCGGATCAGCTGGGTGCAGATTTCATGCAGCGGATTGACGGCCGCGTCCAGCTTCAGCAATTCCGTTTTTAATTGGTAAAAATCCTGCAGCTTGTCTTCATTCAGGCTGGGCTTGAACAGCTGGGTTTCATATTGCTGGAACTTGGCCTGCAGCATGTCGATGCAGGGCTGGTACTGGTCGACGATAAAATCGATGATGGAATACAGCACATAGCCGGGGCCGCTGGCCAGTTTCTCGGGCACGGTTTCCTTGCGCTCGCGCAGCTTGGCGTAACCGGCCGAGGGGCCATGGCGCACGGTGATGATAAAGCGGCAGCCGAGAAACACGTGGGTTTCGCCGTAGACGATGGCCTGGCCGTCGAGGCTGGCCGTGTGCAGCACCATGAACAGGGTGTCGCCATATTCTTCCAGCTTGGGCCGCTCGTGCGCGCCCTCGGCATCCTCGACCGCCAGCTCGTGCAGGCCGAAAGCGGCTTGCAGCGCGCGCATGGCGGCGCTGTCGGGCCCGGCCAGGCCGATCCAGACGAAACAATCGGGGTCGCCAAGGAATTCGCCCACCTTGTCGATCTCGAAGTGCGCCATTTTTTTGCCGTGGCGATAGGCTTCGCAATTGACGACGGCGGCGTGTTGACTCAGGTCCATACGATGATTCCAAGTGTAGAGGCATGCAGCTTAACGCAGGCGGGGTAATGATTCTGTTAAGCATTGCACAGCCGAATGATGCTTGCGGGCATAGTATGAAGCATACTCACTAAAAAGGATCGCACCGTGCCCAGATTGCCCGCCCCCGAAGAGCGCCGCCAGGTATTACTGGACCGGCGCGATGAGAAAATGGCGCGCTCGCCCCATGCTTATGTACGCGGCAATACCGCACAGTATTACGAATGGCTGCAAGCCCAGCCCGGCCACAGTCTGCCGGAAGGGCCGCCGATCTGGATCTGCGGCGACTGCCATATGGGCAACCTGGGCCCACTGGCCAGTGCGGACGGCAGCGTGCAACTGCAGATCCGCGACTTCGACCAGAGCGTGATCGGCAATCCCGCGCACGACCTGGTGCGCCTGGCGCTGTCGCTGGCAGTGGCCGCGCGCGGCTCCTCGCTGCCCGGCGTGGTAACGGCCAGCATGCTGCAACACCTGCTCAAGGGCTATGCGTTCGCCTTTTTACCAGCCGAACTGCAGGGCACCCTGCCCCGCCCCGCCGCCGTCAGCATGGCCTTGCGCGGCGCCGAGCAGCGCTCGTGGAAGGAACTGGCGGAAGAGCGCTTCCTGGAAACGCGTCCCATCATCCCCATGGGGCGCAACTTCTGGCCGATTTCAAAGAAAGAAAAGAAAGCCATCCGCGAGCTGTGCGAGTCCTCCGCCCTGCGCGCGCTGGTGACGCGGCTGAAATCACGCCATAAAAAAGTCAAGCTGGAAGTGATCGACGCGGCTTACTGGGTCAAGGGCTGCAGTTCGCTGGGATTTTTGCGCTACGCCGTGCTGCTGGGTATCGGCGACGGCGAATACTGCCTGATCGATATCAAGGAAGCGGTGCAGGCCACCTCCGTGCGCTACGCGGATTCCAGCATGCCGCGCGATAACGCCAAGCGCGTGGTGACGGGTGCGCGCCATCTGTCGCCGGCGCTGGGCGAACGCACCATGCCGCAGCGCTTTCTGGGCCGCGGCATTTTCGTGCGCGAGCTGCTGCCGCAAGATCTGAAACTGGAAATCGACGAACTGAGCGTGGAAGACGCGGCCAGCACCGCCAGTTACCTGGCGTATGTGGTGGGCTGCGCGCATGCGCGGCAGATGGACTGGGCCACCGGCATGCACTGGGTGCGGCAACTGCAGGAAGGCCGCGAGGACGGCAGCGCGATTCCGTCGTGGCTGTGGAACAGCGTGCTGCAGCTGATCGCCCACCACGAAACAGGCTACCTCGAACATTGCCGTAACTATGCGTTGCGGCAACAGGCGCATTGAGGTCAATAACGGTAGTTCAGGCTCAGCATCACATTGCGCGGATCGCCATAGCTGACGCGGCGGCCGGTGCTGATGCCGTAGTAGCTGCGGTCGCCCACGTTATTCACGTTCAGCGACAGCGCCAGTTTATCCGACACCTGGTAGCGCGCCATGGCGTCGATCACCGTGTAGGCGCCTTGATGCACGGTGGTAAAGCCGTCACCGACGACGGCCCAGGTGCTTTGCCAGGTCTTCGCCTGCCAGCGGGCGCCGCCGCCGATCGTCAGGCGCGGCATCGGCCGCCAGGTGGTGTACAGGCTGACCTGGTCTTCCGGCGCCAAGGTATTGACCTTGCCGTCCGGGCCGCGCGCGATCTTGTGGGTATAGCCGGCCTGCAACTGCCAGCACGGCGCCAGCTGGCCAGACACTTCCAGCTCCACGCCGCGCGAACGCACGCCGTCGATGGCGCGGTAGGCGTCCAGGCCGGTGACTTTGTTGACCTCGTCGATATACTCGGCCACGTTATCCTGGCGCACTTCGAAGGCGGCGGCGCTGGCGTTCAGGCGGCCGTCCAGGAATACGCCTTTGACGCCCGCTTCAAAGTTCTTGCCCAATTGCGGGTCCAGCGTCTTGTTGTTGACGTCGCGCGCGTCTTGCGGGCTGAAAATATCGCTGTAGCTGGCATACGCCGTCAACGTGGGCGTAAAAGCCCAGGTGACGCCCGCATATGGCGTGAAGATCGACGCTTCGTCGATCTGCGAACTCAGGTTGTCATACGACGACACGCGCCCACCGAGGATCAGGTGCATATTGAGCGGCAGCGAAAAGCGGCCGGTGGCGTAGAGCGATTTCTGGCGTATCACCTCGCGGCTTTTTTCCAGTGCCCAGATGGGTTCCGGCACGTCGCCGCGGTAGGTATGAATATTGGGGACCGGAATGGAGTAATACGGGCTGTACAGATTGTCGGACTGCTTGCGGTAGGCGTTGGCGCCCACCACCAGCTGATGCTGGCGGCCAAAAGCGGCAAACGGGCCGCTGGCGTACAGATCGACGCCATTGCTGGTGGCGTCGCTGTTGAACTGGCGCGCCGTGACCCTGGTGCCCGCACCGCTGGCGTCGGGGAAACGGTCGACATAGGCGACCGGCGCATACAGTCTGTTGGCCTGGTGGATCAGGCGCAGATTGGCCATCCAGCCACTGTCAAAAGTGTGTTCCAGCGAAGCAAAAACAGACTTGGCTTCCGTCTGCTGCGTGCTCCAGCTCGGCGCGCCATTGAAGGAACGCGACATGAAGAAGCGCTGGCCGGTCGCGTCGAACAGCGGCGCGCCGCCCCAGTCGCTGTATTTCGGCACCGTGTGCTGGTAGTCCGCGCCGACGGTCAGCAAGGTGCGCGGCGACAGGTCCGCTTCCACGGTGCCGTAGGCCAGTTCCGAGCGGCGCTGGTAGCGGTCGACAAACGAGTGCTTGTCCTGGTAGGACGCCACGGCGCGCGCACGCACGCTGCCGCTGTCATTGAGCGGACCGCCGACGTCGGCCATGCCGCGATAGTTGTCCCATGACCCGGCCGACAGGTCGGCCAGCGCGCGCAGCTCGCGCGTGGGCTTCTTGCGGATCAGGTTGACGGTGGCGCCCGGCGTGCCCGCCCCGCTCATCAGGGCATTCGCGCCTTTCAGCACCTCGACACGGTCATACAGGTCCATGTTCGCCAGCGATTCGCCCAGGTTCAGCGAGGCGTCGCGCGTCCACGGCAGGCCGTCATAGCTGAAATTGTCGAGCGAAAAGCCACGCGCATAATAAATCGTGCGTTCGCTGTCGATATGCTGCACGTACACGCCCGGCGTGTGCTGCAGCACCTCGCTCAGCTGCACCATGCCGAAATCGTCCATGTGCTGGCGCGTGACCACGCTGACGGCGTGCGGCGTGTCGCGCGGCGCCAGCACCAGGCGGTTGGCGGTGCTGATGGCGCCGGTGGTGTACGAGCCCGTGTCTTCCGTCACCTGGCCCAGGTAATTGGTGGTGATGATTACTTCCGGCATCACGGCCGCTTCCTGCGTGGCGCCGGCCTGTGGCGTACCTTGCGTGACGGTATAAACGCCGCTATCGGTTTTCAGCAAGGACAGCGAGGTGCCCTGCAGCGCGCGGCGCATGGCCTGTTCGGCCGTCAGCTCGCCCTGCACCGCTGGTGCGTTGACGCCGCGCGCCAGGTCGGCGGCAATCGAAATGCGCGCGCCGGCCTGGCTGGCGATCGCGATCAGGCTGGCGTTCAGGGGCTGGGCCGGCACATCGTAGCGGTGGGTGGCGGCGGCTTGGATGGCGGTTGGTGCCGCGGTTTGTGCGGTGGCGCCTGCGGCGCAGGACAACAACATTACAGCCAGGGAGATCTGGCGCATCGACAATGGTGGCATGCTGGACTCGGAAAGGGGTGAATGAAAGTGCTGCTTCACCTGGTATGAGTCGCGGCGCGTGAAAAGTGACAGTGTGCGGGTAAAAATATTGTTCAAGCCGCCTTGATGGTGATGCCGGCCCACACCCCTGCCGGGCCCAGCCGCAGTTCGATCGGCAGGGTTTCGGCCAGCGCCAGCAAGGTCGCATCGCTGTCGTCAAGCGAGTAATTGCCCGACACGCGCAGCTGCGCCGCCTGCGCCGTGATGTCGATATAACCGTGGCGATACGGCCGCAGCGCCGCCACCAGCTCGCCCAGCGGCTGGTCGACGGCCACCAGCATGCCCTGTTCCCACGCTGCGGCCTGCATGGCCAGCATGCCGGGCAGCAAGCGCGACTGCCGGCCATCGAACCAGGCCGCCTGGCCCTGGCGCAACACACGTGCCGCGCCGCCCTCGGCGGTGACGATCTCCAGGCCGCCCTGCAAGGCCAGCGCCACCGTGCCCGCTTCCTCGCGCCGCAGCATCAGCCGGCGCCCCAACGCACGCACCGTGCCGTGAGGACTGTTCAACACGAATGGCGCGCCAGCTTGCGGCGCGCTTGTCAGCAGCAGCTGGCCCTGGCGCAGACGGAGATTCCGGCGCGCCGAGCCGATGTCGATATCGGCCGACGAGCGCGCGTCGAGCACCAGCTCGCTACCGTCCAGCAAGGTAAACCGGCCGCGCGTGGCGGTCGCCGTATGCAGGTCGGCCGGCCAGTCCGGCACGAAAGGGCTGCCGCGCAGCAGCCAGGTGCTGCCTGCGGCCATGCCCGCCAGGCACAGGGCGCCACGCAGGAACTGGCGGCGCTGGCCCTGCCGGCTTGCCGCGCGGGCCAGCGTCTGCTCGACGGCCTGCGCCCCGCCCGCCGTATCGAGCTGACCGAAACTGTGATCGACCGCCTGGCCCAGCCGCTGCCACGCCGACTGGTGGCGCGCATCGGCCGCCAGCCAGCACGCAAAGTCGCGCTGCTGGACCGCGCTGGTGTCGCCCGAGCGCAGTTCCACCAGCCAGTGGATGGCTTGCTCCTGGATCGTCATGGATTGCCCGCAACCGCCAGGCAGCAGCGCAAGCCCTGCGCCATATACTGGCGCACCATGCTGGCGGACACGCCGATTTTTTCGGCAATCTCGGCATAGGTCAGGCCGTCGAGCTGGCTCATCAGGAATGCCGCGCGCGCCTTGGGCGACAGGGTATCGAGCGCGCGCGACAGCCGCTCCAGCGATTCGAACAGCACGGCGCGCTCCTCCGGTGACGGCTGGACGGCATCCGGCAGCTGTGCCAGGGTATCGAGATACGCTTGCTCGATATCGCGCCGCCGCCATTGCTGCAGCAGGATGCTTTTCGCCACCGTGGTCAGATAGGCGCGCGGTTCGCGTATCGCCGCCAGGCTGCCCGCATGCAGGATGCGCAAAAAGGTCTCGGACGCCACATCCTCCGCCTCGGCCCGGTTGCGCAGCCGCGCCAGCAGGCGCTGCAGCAGCCAGCCCTGATGGCCGGTAAACAGGCTGGCGGCCAGCGCATGATCGTTCTGAGGCAGGGGCAAGGCAGACAAGGGAACATCCGGCGGCGTCAATGGTAATGATTCTCATTATATTGCAGGATAGTGCGAATGTCCCAGCATTTCAGGCAACAAATCAGAATGCCCATGCCAATGAAGTAACTACGCCTGAACTCTCGTCAAGTCATACAGCAACCATCAGATAAAAGCACTGACATTAACGTGAAAACGGGTGGCGAGCGCCTTGGCCAAGCGTTTGCTGATCTCGCGGCGGCCTGCAAGGATGTCACTGATCAATGTCTGGGACGCGATGTCACCCAAGTCCTTTTGCCTGAGATTGTTTGCCTCCAGCAAGTGGCGCAACACTTCGCGCGGCGGTGCCGATGCAATGTCAACGTGCTCGTCTTCCCAGCGCGAGATCATATCCAATACGATCTCGAACAGCGAATACAGGGGATGCAACTCATCGTCGCCGACGTCATCGGCCAGCCGGTTAGCCAACTCCTGGACAGACATGAAGTCAGCGTTATCCCGGATTGGGCGTAGACCGGTGCAATCCTGAAATGTCGTCCATGCCCTTGTCAACTCGGGCATGGTGCTCAACTGGTTATGGATATTCATTTTCCTCGGTTTTGTCTAGTCCACTTATCGTACTCGGCGTGAGTGTATATCGCGCGGATGAACAGCCGCTGCTTGTCGTAGTGGATCACCGTCACGATGCGGTAAGCATTCCCACCAACATCAAAAATGGTGTACTTCGCAGGCACATAATCAGCCGTATTAAATGTCGACTTCAGCTCAGTAAAATTATTGGCGCCGCAAGCTTCCATGACCTTGTACCAAGCGCTCAACCTATCCTTGGCTTCGGGATGCTTCTCAGAAAATGCCGCCAACGCTGCTTTGGAGGTAATCCACATGGAATACCCTTTCCTAAAAAATGTTGTTTATTTAATTTCATTTTTTCTCCTAGGAAAAGACTTATTGAATTTGTGTCAGTGTTAGCAGTCGTGTCAGTGATAGTGGATGTCTTACTTTTCCTGCGTGCAGTATATCGCATTTTGAGAACTTCGCAAAAAGTAATTCACTATGAAACGCTGATGTATTCATCGTTACTGAACGATCACCAGCGAAAAGCAATAATGATTTTTCAACAAATATAATTTCTTTGATGTAATGATTGCGTCACACTGGGCTGCTACGCTTGCGTTCATCAGCAATCCGTCAGCAGTCAACCGAAAAGCGTTACCCACAACATGAAATTCATCCAGTTGAAAACCGGACCCCGGGTCCTGATCTCGTTTGCCATGGTGTTGTTCGTCATGGCCTGCATTACCGGCATCGCCTTGTGGCGGCTGCATGCGGCCAATGACAATACCGACTACCTGGTCAAGGACAAGCTGGCCAAGCAGCAGCTCGCTTCCGAACTGCTGGGCACGGCCAAGCTCAATGGCAATAACGCCATGTCGATCGCCAAGAGCGACAGCCTGGAAACGGGCGAATATTTCCAGGCGCAGCTGACACTGGGCGACAAGGCCGTCGAGCGCCTGATGGCACAAATGAACGCCCTGCCCAGGAACGGCACCGAGGCGGCGCTGTTTGACGAGGTCGCCAAGGGCCAGAAAGCCTATCTTGCCGTGCGCAAGGAAGTGTTTGCCTTCAAGGACCAGGGCCGTACCCAGGAAGTCGAGCAATTGACCGGCACGACCATGAAAACCACGTTCGGCGTCTATGCCGCGGCACTGTCCAAGCTGCTGGACTACCAGACCAGGGAAGCCAACGCACTGGCGGCCGCCTCGGCCAGCCAGTACAACAGCAGCGTGGCCACCCTGCTGGCATTTGGCGCGCTGGCGCTGATCACGGGCGCCGCGCTGGCGTGGGCGATCACGCGCAGCATCGTGGTGCCGCTGCAGCATGCCGTCAATATCGCCGAGCGCGTCGCCAGGGGCGATCTGCGCCATGTCGAGGTGCAAGAACGCAGCGATGAAGTGGGCCAGTTGCTCAATGCCTTGCACAATATGACGGTGCGCCTGGGCGAAACCGTCAAGCTGGTGCATGACGGCGCCGTCACCATCGACACCGCCTCGCGCGAACTGTCGACCGGCAACCTGGACCTGTCGCGCCGCACCGAGCACCAGGCGGGCGCGCTGCAGGAAACTGCCTCGTCGATGGAAGAGCTGACCGCCGCCGTGAAAGGCAATACCAGCAATGCGCGCCAGGCCAACGAACTGGTGCTGTCAGCCTCGCAGGTGGCAAAAAAAGGTGGCACGGTGGTCGATGACGTGGTCGACACCATGGATGCGATCAGCGCGGCGGCGAAAAAGATCGTCGACATTATCGGCGTGATCGACGGTATCGCGTTTCAAACCAATATCCTGGCGCTGAACGCCGCCGTCGAAGCGGCCCGGGCCGGTGAGCAAGGACGCGGCTTTGCGGTCGTGGCCGGCGAAGTGCGCAACCTGGCGCAGCGTTCGGCCACGGCGGCGCGCGAGATCAAGCAGCTGATCAATGCCTCGGTCGACAAGATTGAGACGGGCAGCGTGCTGGCCCATGCGGCCGGCGACACCATGGCCGAGATCGTGGCCAGCGTGGAGCGCGTGACCGGCATCATGGCGCAGATCGCCTCGGCCAGCGCCGAGCAGGAATCGGGCATCGGTGAAATCAATGCCGCCATCACCGATATCGACAATGTCACCCAGCAAAATGCGGCCCTGGTCGAAGAAGCGGCCGCGTCCGCCGAGTCGGTGCATAGCGAAGCGACCACCCTGCTGCGCGTGGTGGGCTTCTTTACGGTCGACGATGCGGTGGTGATGGCGGCGGAGGAAGCGCAGCCTGCGCCCGGCGCGGCGCGGCCGGCACGCCGCAAGCCGGCAACGCTGAGCTTGCCGGCCGGCGGCGCACCGGCGCTGGGTTGACGCCGGACTGCTTGCCTTAAGCGACTGCCGGCAGCTTGTCCAGCAATTTATCCAGGGTGATCGGATACTCGCGCACCCTGGCCCCCGTGGCGTTGTAGATGGCATTGGCGATCGCCGCCGCCACGCCGCAAATACCCAGCTCCCCCACGCCCTTGGCCTTCATCGGTGACGACATGGGGTCGGTTTCTTCCAGGAAGATCACTTCCTGGTGCGGAATGTCGGCGTGCACCGGCACTTCATAGCCGGCCAGGTCGTGGTTCACGAAGAAGCCGCCGCGCTGGTCGACCACCAGCTCTTCCATCAGGGCCGCACCGGCGCCCATGGTCATGGCGCCGATCACCTGGCTGCGCGCCGATTTCGGATTCAGGATGCGGCCAGCCGCGCACACGGCCAGCATGCGGCGCACGCGCACTTCACCCGTGTAGCTGTCCACCCCCACTTCGACAAAATGCGCACCGAAGGTCGATTGCTGGAATTTCTTGTCCAGGTCGCCGTATTCCATATGGTCTTCGGCCACGATCTCGCCATCCTTGGCCGCCTGCGCGATCGGCACATTGCGGTCGCCCGCGCTGACCTGGCCGTCTGAAAAACGCGCCTCGCCGGCATCCATCTGCAGCTTGCCGGCAATGGCCTGGCGCAATTTCACGCAGGCGGCGTACACGCCGGCGGTGGAACTGTTACCGCCCCACTGGCCGCCGGAACCGGCCGAGACGGGAAAGTCCGAGTCGCCCAGTTTCACCACGATCTTGTCGAGCTCGACGCCGAGCATTTCGGCGGCCGTCTGCGCGATGATGGTGTAGCTGCCGGTACCGATATCGGTCATGTCGGTTTCCACCGTCACCACGCCCTGGGCGTTCAGGCGCACGCGGGCGGCGGACTTCATCACCATATTGTTGCGGAAAGCGGCCGCCACGCCCATGCCGACCAGCCAGCGGCCGTCGCGTTTGCTGCCCGGCGTGGCGCTGCGGTCCTTCCAGCCGAATTCCACCGCACCGGTGCGCATGCAATCGATCAAACGGCGCTGCGAGAATGGCCGGCTCGGTTTTTCCGGGTCGACCTTGGTGTCGTTCAAAATACGGAAGGCGATCGGGTCCATCTTGAGTTTTTCGGCCAGTTCGTCCATGGCGATTTCCAGCGCCATCAGGCCCGGCGCTTCACCGGGTGCGCGCATGGCGTTGCCTTCGGGCAGGTCCAGCACGGCCAGGCGCATGGCCGTCATGCGGTTGGCGCCCGCATACAGCAGCCTGGTCTGCATCACGGCGGTTTCCGGCTTGCCGCCTTCCAGGTCACCCGACCACGATTCATGGCCGATGGCGGTGATCTTGCCGGCGCGCGTGGCGCCGATGCGCAGGCGCTGGATGGTGGCGGGACGGTGGGTGGTGTTGTTCATCATCTGCGGGCGCGCCAGCGCCACCTTGACCGGGCGCTGCGCGGCGCGCGCGCCGAGCGCGGCCAGCACGGCTTCGGACCGCACGAACAGCTTGCCGCCGAAACCGCCGCCGATATACGGCGACACGATGCGCACCTTGTCTTTGGCAATGCCCAAGTTCAAGGCCACGTCGCCCTTGCCCCAGTCTATCATCTGGTTCGAGGTCCAGATGGTCAGCTGGTCTCCCTTCCACGAAGCGATGGAGGCATGCGGTTCCATCATGGCGTGCGACTGGTCCGGCGTCGTATAGACCGCATCGACACGCACGGGTGCGGCCGCAAAGGCGCCGGCAAAGTCGCCCACCTTGCTGTCGGGCTTGTCTTCCTTGGGCTTGGTGGCCGAACTTTTCGCCGCCGCCAGGTCGTACTTGCCCTTGCTCCCGGTATATTTCACGGCGATCAGCTGCGCCGCGGCACGGGCCAGTTCGAAGGTTTCCGCCACCACCAGCGCAATCGCCTGGTGGTAATGCTGGATCTCGGGGCCGCCCAGCAGTTTGGCGGTATTCATTTTTCCCTTGCCCAGCTTGCCGGCGTTGTCGGCCGTGACGACGGCCAGCACGCCCGGCGCGCGCAGCGCGGCGCTGGTATCCATCGAGGCGATACGTCCCTTGGCGATCGCCGCGCCGAGCACCACGCCGTAGGCGGCGTTCGGCGCCGCTTCGTGCTGTTCATAGGCATACGGCGCCGTGCCGGTGGTTTTCAGGGGGCCATCGATGCGGTCGGTGGCGCGGCCGATATAGCGCAGCTTGTCGATGGGATTGGTGGTGGCGGGCGTGGTGAATTTCATGATGTCACTTTCTGCGCAGTATCGCGCGCTTGCGTGGGTACTCCATTGAGCACTCCATTGAGCACGCCAGCCAGGGTGCGCTGCACCAGGGTGGCCTTGAAGGCGTTTTCTTCGGTCGGTTTCGCGTTCGCCAGCAACAGCTTGCTGACGGCGGCCGCGCCCTGCCCCATCGCCTGGTCCGCCTGCGGCAAGCGCCAAGGCTGCGGCGCAACACCGCCCAGCGCCACGCGGCCCGCGCCGTCCGGCATGATGACGGCGGCCACCGACACCAGCGCAAACGCATACGAGGCGCGGTCGCGCACCTTGGTGTAGACATGCGTGCCACCGAGCGGTTTCGGCAGGGTGACGGCGGTGATCAGCTCGCCCGGCTGCAAGGCCGTTTCGATCTGCGGCGTATTGCCCGGCAAGCGGTAGAAGTCGGCGATCGGGATGGTGCGCGTGGCGCCGTCGGGGCGCACGGTTTCGATGCCGGCGTCCAGCAAGCGCATCGCCACCGCCATGTCGGAAGGATGGGTGGCGATGCAGGCGTCGCTGCCGCCAACGATGGCCAGCTGGCGGCTGAAGCCGGCGATCGCCGGGCAGCCGCTGCCGGGGTTGCGCTTGTTGCAGGCCTGGTTGGTGTCATAGAAATACGGGCAGCGCGTGCGCTGCAGCAGGTTGCCGGCCGTGGTGGCCTTGTTGCGCAGCTGGGCCGAAGCACCGGCCAGCAAGGCGCGCGACAGCACGCCGTAGTGGCGCCGCACTTTGTCGTCGGCGGCCAGCGCCGTGTTGCGCACCAGGGCGCCGATGCGCAGGCCGCCGTCTTGCGTGGCGCTGATCTGGTCCAGGCCCAGGCCGTTGACGTCGATCAGGTGCGGTGGCGCTTCGATCTCGAGTTTCATCAGATCGAGCAGATTGGTGCCGCCGGCAATGAATTTGGCGCCCGGGGTGCGCAGCGAAGCGGCAGCCGCTTCGGCCGGCGTGGTGGCGCGCTGGTAGCTGAAGACCTTCATGCCGGCCTCCCTGCGACGTCGGTAATCGCGTCGACAATATTCGAATACGCGCCGCAGCGGCAGATATTGCCGCTCATGCGTTCACGCAATTCCTCGGGCGTGACTTCCGGTTTCGCGTTCAGGTCCGTACTGACATGGCTGGGGATGCCGCGCCGGATTTCGCCGAGCGCCGCCACCGCCGAACAGATCTGGCCGGGGGTACAGTAGCCGCACTGATAGCCATCGTGGGTGATGAAGGCGGCCTGCATCGGGTGCAGCTTGCCCGGCGTGCCCAGTCCTTCGATGGTGGTGATGCTCGATCCCTGGTGCATTACCGCCAGGCTCAGGCAGGAGTTGATGCGCTGGCCGTCGACGATCACGGTGCAGGCGCCGCACTGGCCATGGTCGCAGCCCTTCTTGGTGCCCGTCAGGTGCAGGTGTTCGCGCAAGGCGTCCAGCAAGGTGGTGCGCGTGTCGAGCTCCAGCGCATGTGCCTTGCCGTTGATTTCGAACTGCACGCCGGCCATTACCGGTGGCGCCGATGGTGCGCCGGTGCCGCCAGCCGCCGTGTTGGCCGCCTGCGCCGCCGCCATGCCGGGCATGGCCGCCGCAGTGGCCGACAAGGCCCCCGCAATCAGGACATCGCGCCGGCCCGTATTAATATCGCTCATCTTGTTGTTGACCTTGTCCATCCTTGCGTCCTCCTGGCTGATTGTGTAGCGCCTTGCTAGTGGCTGGGTGGGCGCATGCCTGCCCAGGAATCAGTGTAAGGACCGCAGGAAAAAAGGTCTGTACGCGAACGTACATTATTGAACGCAGACGGGCTGAAACCCGGCCATATCGGCTACACTGGTGCACCTTCTTTTTCAGCGTCGCCCATGATCGAAAAGAATCTCCCCGAACTGGTCATGCTCAAGCGCCTGATCGATGAAGGCGGCCGCCACCTGGAAGTGGCCGCACCATGCAGCATCCCCATCGATGGTCGCGACTTTCCCGTGTATACGATTGCGCTGGGCAACCCCAGCCCCGACGTGCCCGTGCTGGGCTTCTTTGGCGGCATCCATGGGCTGGAACGCATCGGCACGCAAGTCATCCTCGCCTTTTTGCAAAGCATCCTGGCCCGCCTGCAATGGGACAGCACCCTGCACCAGCAGCTCGAATCGATGCGCCTGGTGTTCATGCCGCTGGTCAATCCGGGCGGCATGTGGCAAGGCACGCGCTGCAATCCGCAGGGCGTGGACCTGATGCGCAATGCGCCGCTGTCGGCCAGCGAACCGGTGCCCTTCCTGCTGGGCGGCCAGCGCTACAGCAACAAGCTGCCCTGGTACCGGGGCCGGCAAGGCGCGCCGATGCAGGTGGAAAGCCAGGCCGTGTGCGACCTGGTCGAACGCGAATTGCTGTCGCGCCAGTTCAGCATCGCCCTCGATTGCCATTCCGGTTTCGGCCTGCGTGACCGCATCTGGTTTCCGCATGCGCACACGGCCACGCCGATCGCCCACCTGGCCGATATCGGCGCGCTGGAAGAGCTGTACAGCCGCACCTATCCCAATCACAACTATGTGTTCGAGCCGCAAAGCCGGCAATACCGCACCCATGGCGACCTGTGGGATTATCTGTACCTGCGGGCGACCTGCGACAGCGCGCGCGTGTTCCTGCCGCTGACCCTGGAAATGGGTTCCTGGCTATGGGTCAAGAAAAACCCGCGCCAGCTGTTCAACCGCGCCGGCATCTTCAACCCCACGGCCGCCCACCGCCTGCAGCGCGTGCTGCGCGGCCACCTGGTCTGGTTCGACTTCCTGATGCGCGCCACCAACAGCCACGGCCGCTGGATGCCGGAAGGACTGGCGCGCAAGGCCCATCGCCGGCGCGCGCTGGCGCAGTGGTACGAATCATGAACGGCAACACCTGGGTCTTGCTGCGCGGGCTGATGCGCGAGCAGCGCCACTGGGGCGAGTTTCCCGCCACGCTGGCTTCCGCCCTGCCCGATGCGCGGATGATTACCCCCGACCTGCCCGGCAATGGCGAACGTCATCTGCTGGACAGCGCCACGCGCGTGACCGAGATGGTGGAATTCTGCCGCCAGGATTTATTGGCGCGCGGCTTGAAACCACCTTATCGATTGCTGGCGCTGTCGCTGGGCGGCATGGTGGCCGTCGAATGGGCCGGCAGGTATCCGCAGGAAATCGCCTCGTGCGTACTGATCAATACCAGCATGCGGCCCTATAGCCCATTCTACCGCCGGCTGCGCTGGCAGAATTATCCGGCCCTGCTGCGGCAGTTGCTATTCGGGAGCCAGGCCAGCCAGGAGGCGCTGATTTTAAGGCTGACCAGTGTCAAACATGGCGCGGGCAATGCGGCGCTGGTCGAGCAATGGCTGGCGTACCAGCGGCAATATCCCGTCAGCTGGCGCAATGCGCTGCGCCAGTTGCTGTCGGCGGCACGCTTTCGGGCCCCGGCCAGCCGTCCTCCGATGCCGCTGCTGGTACTGGCGGGCAGCCGCGACCGGCTGGTCGATCCCGGCTGTTCACGCCGGCTGGCGCGAGCGTGGCAAACGGCGTTTGAAAACCATCCCGATGCGGGCCACGACTTGCCGCTCGACCAGCCGGACTGGGTGGCGCAGACGGTGGCGCAATGGCTGGGCGAAGTGGATCGAAAAACCGGATAAAACCTCTTGCCCGTGCCTTCAAGCCTGGGCGCCGCTTTCGGCTGCGTGCCGGACCGAAAACGCGCGCGCGGCTATCAGCACCGGCATCAGTTCACGGCCAAGCGGAGACAGGCGGTATTCGACGCGCAGCGGTTTTTCATGGAAGTCGATGCGTTCGATAAGGAGATCGGACACCAGTTCGCGCAATTGCTGGGTCAGCACCTTTTGCGAAATGCCGGGCAGGTCTCGCTTCATTTGCAGCGTGCGCATCGCCTCGTCCGCATACAAACGGAACAGGATCGGCAGCTTCCAGCGGCCCTGGATCATGCGGATCACCCGGCTGACGTGGGCAACGGCGCCGTCCGGACCGAGGCAATTTGCACGATACTGCGCGGAAGATACCTCGATGGGTACAAAAAGGTGCGTACTTGTCATGTTCATCGCCCCACTCTAGCATCCACCTTCCTCACACTGAAAGGAAGGCAGCAGCATGGACTTGCAACTGGACGGAAAAAAGGTACTGGTCACCGGTAGCAGCAAGGGGATCGGCGCCGGCATTGCCAGTAAATTCGCGCTGGAAGGCGCCATCGTCATCGTGCATGGCCGTGACCGCACTCAAGCCGACGAGGTCGCCCATGCCATCGTCGGACATGGCGGGCGCGCCCACGTGGTGCTGGGCGACCTGACGAACGACGATGCCGTGCAAGGCCTGCTCGATGAGGCGTCCCGGCAGGCAGGCATGATCGATATCCTGATCAACAACGCCGGTGGCTCCAGTGCCGTCAAGGAAGACTGGACCGCGACACAGCCGGCAACCTGGGCTGCGACGTATGACCGCAACGTGCTCGCCGCGCTGCGCGTCACCAGCCGCCTGCTGCCGGCCATGCGCCAGGCCGGATGGGGCCGCATAATCAATATCTCCAGCCTGGCCGCCACGATGCCGCCAGCTGGCGGCCCCGACTACGCCGCATGCAAGGCGGCGATCAATGCGATGACCGCATCGCTTGCCAAGGCTGTTGCTGCCGAGGGCATTACCGTGAACGCGATTTCCCCGGGCACCATCCACAGCGCCACGCTGGACCGTAAATTCCGTGAAGTCGCGGCCCAGCATGGCCTGGAGATGGACGCACCATGGGCCAGCATTGAACGCACCGTGCTGCCGTTGTTCGCGCAGGTGCCGGTCGGGCGCGTCGGGCAGGTCGACGACATCGCGAATGTGGCGGCCTTTCTTGCGAGCCCGCTGGCCGGCTACATTACCGGCACCAACCTGCGGGTCGATGGTGGCATGTCGCCGGTTTTGTAGGAATGCGAATGCCGCCAGCATACGGTCGCAAATGTCACAGACGAGTGAAACGTCTCGTAACATTTCTTACGGGAACGTCTTATCTGTTAGGACGGAATCACGGTGTAATGGATTCACCACATGGCAACCGTGTTATCAAGGAGAACAAAAATGAAATCGAAAATGATCGTATCGGCCCTTATCGCAATCAGTATCGCCGCCAGCGGCAGCGCCCTGGCCCAGCGTGGCAACGACTCGCATGACCGCAATGACCATAACGACCGTAACGACCACGGCCAGCAATACCAGCAGCATGACAGCGATGGCCGCCATGACGATGCGCGCAAGTTCAGGCGCGATGACTCGCGCGGCGGCGGCCCCAGGCACGACCTGCGCCGCGGCCAGCGCCTGAGCCAGGAATACCGAGACAAGCGCTACGTCGTCAACGACTGGAAAGCCCGCCACCTGAACGCGCCGCCACGCGGCCACCAATGGGTGCGTGCAGGCAATGACTATGTGCTGGCCGCGATTGCCACCGGCGTGATTACGCAGATACTGCTGTCGAATTGATCGTTGTTCGCATCAGCAAAAGCCGCGCCTCGAAAGGGGCGCGGCTTTTTTTACACAAGAGTTCCACATCCAGGCCATGGTTTGCCTGCAACACGCGAGCTGTCTCAACTACGCCGCATCGGCGATAATATCAATTCAACCGACCATTCCTCTTCATATTTATGCGCGACATCATTGCTGGGTTTCTACGGTTCCAAAAAGAAGTTTTTCCTGCGCGCCGCGAGTTGTTCAAAACACTGGCAACAGGACAGACGCCCAAGGCCTTGTTCATTTCATGCTCGGACAGCAGGATGGTGCCCGAACTGGTGACGCAGCGCGAGCCTGGCGAGCTTTTCGTGATCCGCAACGCTGGCAACATCGTGCCGTCCTATGGCCCGGAACCAGGGGGTGTGAGCGCGACGGTCGAATATGCTGTTTCCGCCCTGAATGTTACCGACATCGTCATCTGCGGGCACTCCGATTGTGGCGCAATGAAAGCGATCGCCACCTGCGCTTGCCTGGACCATATGCCTGCGGTGAAGAACTGGCTGCGCCATGCCGATGCGGCACGGATGATCAACGAGTCACTCGACCATCCAACGGAACAGGCGCGGATCGACGGCATGGTACGCGCCAACGTTGTCGCACAGCTCAATAATATCCGCACGCATCCCTCGGTAGCCGTGCGCATCGCGCAAAAACGGCTCAGTCTCCATGGCTGGGTCTACGATATCGAGAATGGTTCCCTGGATGCGCTCGATGAGTCTACAGGAAGTTTCGTCCCACTCGCGGACCACCCGGCATCGCAGTTTTGAGCACGATTGCCAACAAGACAAGCCGGGCATTCCAGCGGTACCGGCAACGATAGCAGGATCAGACCCCAAACAGCCTATACGCCTTGTCCTGCAAGGCTATCGCCACATCCTCCAGGCGTTGCGCCTGCTCCTCACTCATCTGTCCGCCGGCCTGCACAAAGCCGTTGTAGATATCGACAAAGGCGGCCGCCAGCCTCTTCGGCACGGTGTCCTGATCCCGGTAGTGCACGATCAGGAAATCCACCGCCGCCAGCAGCTCGGCAATCTCCGCTTCCGTGACTTCATCCCGGGTCCTGATCCTGACGGGAATGGAATGCGGTCCCAGCAGGCGCGCTTCGACAATGGCAATCGCCAGTTCAGGCGTCATGGGGCCCTCCTTCAAGGCAGGCGGTGGCGGAAGGTGGGCTCGATATTGCGCGCATGCAGCCATTGCACGATATCTTCCAGCGTGGCGTCCTGCAGCAGCAAGCCACCGCTGGATGGCGGCGCCTTGATGACGGGCGCGGTGACAACTACAGGCGCGGCCACCGGCGCCACGCCCGCATGCTGTTGCAGCACGGCCAGGGCCTTGGCGAACTGCGCCGCTGTCATGCTGCGCAAGCTTTCCACGAAGCCCAGCTGCGCCTGCAACGGCGGCGGCATGTCCAGGCCCGGTTCGTCGGCAAACGAGGCGCCCATGCCGGGGTGGATAAAGGCCGCCCATTTGCCCGAGGGCTGCAGGCACGGCGGCAGTTCGACCGACTCCAGGAAGGCGGCCGGCGCGGCACTCAGAATATCGGTGCTGGCGGGCAGGAATACGGCGCGCAGCAATTGCAGGAACTGCTGCGCCTGCGCCAGCGGCACCGGGGTTTCCAGCGACAGCCACAGGTAAAACGAGGTGCGGCCAGAGATGCTGACGGCCGGCGCCGGCAGGTCCAGCTCATGCTGCAGGGCATTGGCGATCGCGCACAAGTCGCTCCAGTGCTTGTCGCCGCCGCCCTTGCCGCCAAATTCCAGCACCAATGCGCGCACCTGGCCGGTCTCGCTGACCAGTTGGGCGGTGACGGCCGGGCCGCCGGACACCTGGCGCGCCAGCACTTCTGGCGTGACAGGCTGGCCATCCGTGTCCTGCTGGCCGTCGGCCAGGTACAGCCTGGCCAGTTCAGAAATCAATTTGTGCATGCGCGTTTCCATCGTCCATATGCCGCGCCACCGTTGGCAGCGTCGCCGCGATTATAGACCAGCCCTCTTGCCCCCAGGGCGCACCAGCAGGGCCAGCACCAGCAACAAGGCCAGCGCCAGCATGCCGGCAGCGCTCGATAGCGCAAAAGTGACGCGGTGCGCCATCAGCGCCACGCCCGTCCTGGCGCCGGCGCCGATGGCGGCCACGGCCACCAGCACCGCCAGGCCCAGCGAATTGCCCAACTGATGCGCCACATTGACGATGCCGGAGGCGGCGCCCGCATCCGCCTTGGCCACGCCCGCGATGCCGGCCGCCGTCAGCGGGCTCAGGGTCATGCCCTGCCCTGCGCCGATCAGCACCATGGGCAGCGCGACGCCCAGCCAGTACGGCGTATCGCCGCCGGCCAGGCTCAGCCACGCCATGCCGGCCAGGGTACAGGCCAGGCCGGTGGCCAGCAGCGGCGCATTGCCGAAGCGCCGCGTCAGCGCCGGCACGCGCAGCGCCATGGCAAAGTTCACCAGCGTCATCGGCAAAAAGGCCAGGCCCGTCAGCGACGGCGAAAGATGCAGCACCACCTGCAGGAATTGCGTGCCAAAAAAGAAGAAGCCGATCATGGCGCCCAGGAACAGCACGCGCGCCGCATAGGCAGCCGAGCGCTGGCGGCTGGCAAACAGGCGCAGCGGCATGATGGGCTGGCCCGCATGCTTTTCGATCAGGATAAACGCCGCCAGCAACAGCAGGCCGGCCGCCAGCGAGGCTTGCGTCCAGGTATCGCCCCAGCCGGCGCTGGCCGAACGGATCAGGCCGTAGACCAGCGCCGTCATCCCCAGGGTGGAGCTGGCCGCGCCGGCCACGTCGAAGCGGCCCTTGACGGGTTCGCTCTCCCGGATAAAACGGCGCGCCGCCCACAGCATGGCGATACCGATCGGCAGGTTGATAAAAAAACCCACCCTCCACGACAGCCATTCGGCCAGCACGCCGCCCAGTACCAGCCCGACGCTGGCGGCGATGCCGGCCACCGCGCTGTACAGCGAGATGGCGCGCGTGCGTTCGCGTCCTTCGGCAAAGGTGGTTTGCAGCAAGGCCAGGGTCGAGGGCGCCAGGATGGCGGCCCCCAGGCCCTGGATGGCGCGCGCGGCAACCATGGCGACCGGCGAGTGGGCCAGGCCGATCGCCAGCGAGGCTACTGTAAACAGCGACAGGCCCAGCATCAGCATGCGGCGCCGGCCGAAGGTATCGCCGGCGCGCGCGGCCAGCAGCATGAAGCCGCCAAAGCTCAGGGTATACGCGCTTTGCACCCAGGCCAGGCCGGTGTCGCCGAAGCCCAGGTCACGGCGGATATTGGGCAGGCCCGTCAGCACGATGGAGGTGTCGAGCACGATCATCACATAGCTGACCAGGATAATGGCGAGAATGGCGTTCTTGGAAACGGGGGCGGTGGAATTTGTCATGCCTCCACTATAAACGCTGGCGATTGTAGCGACTAGATGCTAAAGTCCGCATGAACTTATTAGGATAGCTAATCAATGGCCCAGACCAATTACAACGACTTGCTGGCCTTCGTGGCGGTGGCGCGCGAAGGCAGTTTCACGAAGGCAGCAGCCAGGCTGGGCGTGTCGCAGTCGGCGCTGAGCCAGACCATTCGCGCCCTGGAAGCGCGGCTGGACCTGCGTTTGCTGGTGCGCACCACGCGCAGCGTTTCGCCGACGGAAGATGGCGAACACCTGCTGCGCACGGTGGCGCCCCGCTTCGACGAGATCGAATCGGAACTGGCCATGCTCAGCGAACGGCGCAGCAAGCCTGCCGGCACCATTCGCATCAGCGCCGGCGAGCACTCGGCGCTGACGGTGCTGCAACCGGCGATCGCGCGCCTGCTGCCGCAGTATCCCGACATCAACGTGGAAGTGGTGGTGGACAACGGCATGACCGATATCGTCGCCAACCGTTTCGACGCCGGCGTGCGCCTGGGCGAGCAGGTCGCCAAGGACATGATCGCCGTGCCCATCAGCGGCGACTTTCGCATGGCCATCGTTGCCGCGCCCGCCTATTTCGCCAGCCGCCCCAAGCCGGCCACGCCGCAGGAGTTGACCTTGCATAACTGCATCAACATGCGCCTGCCCACGCATGGCGGCCTGTTCGTGTGGGAGTTCGCGAAAGACGGCAAGGAAATCAATGTGCGGGTCGAAGGACAATTGGTCTACAACAACCTGGCCGTGCGCCTGCAGGCGGCCTTGGGCGGACTGGGCCTGGCCTGCATGCCGGAGGATGTGGCCGCGTCCCATGTGGCCGCCGGCACCTTGCTGCGCGTGCTGGAAGACTGGTGCCCGCCGTATGCCGGCTACAAGCTGTACTACCCGAGCCGGCGCCATCCGACGCCGGCGTTTACGCTGATGGTGGAGGCCTTGCGCTACCCTGCCAGGCCGAGCTGACCCTTCGGCTTTTCAGCCTTGCCCTGCATCGCCATGATGGTCTGCTGCATCAGCGCGCACAGCGTTTCACGCCCATCGCGCACGGCAAACACTTCGGCCTGGGTGACGATCAGGGTGCGCCCGGGCCGCACCACCTTGCCGCGCGCAATCAGCAGGTCGCCATCGGCGGGCGCCAGCAGGTTCATCTTGTACTCCACCGTCAGCACGGAAGCGCCCTCTGGCGCCACCGTCATGGCCGCGTAACCGGCGGCCGAATCGGCGATCATGCCCACCACCCCGCCATGCACGAAACCGTGCTGCTGCTCGATACCGCTCCAGTGCGGCACATGGATTTCGGCGCTGCCATGGCCCAGCACGGGCAGGCTGGCGCGTATCAGCACCATGGCGTTCTGCAAATCAAAACTGGCGCGCACGCGCTCGGCAATATCTGGCGCCAGGGCTGGCGGCATCGGCAGGCTCATGGGTAGGCTTTCATGGTTCAGGTGAAGCCGCCTACTTTACCGCTTTTCCTGCTGCGCCCGCCATTCTTCCGGCGTGTAGGCATAATTCGTCACCTGCATCGACGACGCGATACCGATGTCATAGCCGGACAACAGCACCACGATCAGCTGATCCTGCTTGTCGGCATCGGTATAATTTTCCAAGGTCGCCAGGGCGATGCGCGGCGCCAGCATTTGCGGCTCCGGCGTGGCGGCATCGACCACCGCGCTGACGATCAGGCGATGCGTTTCCTTGTCCTTCGATTTGACGGTTTGAAGGCTGACGCCGACACGGTCGACGCCGGGCATCCTGCCGATCGTCTGCTGTACCGACAGCATGCCGGCCAGCGTGCCGCCAAGCTGTGTGTGCTTGAGAAACATGGTCGTGCCGACACAGACGCACAGCACCGCCGCGGCGATCACCGCCCCATGGCCGCGCCAGATCTGCGTGCTGGCCGGCAGTATCTTGCCCGGTCCGGCACTCACCACGTAGGCGCCAACGGCCAGGTCGTGCAGGGACTGGCCCGTGCGCCGGTTGAACAGCAGCAAATAATAGATGGCGAAAGTCAGCGAGGCGACCAGCATGAACACGGCCGTATCCATCCAGGCCTGGCCGGAGTCGATGACGGCGCCGTTCAGGAAATAGGCCAGGCAAAAAATGCCCGCGCGTATGAATGCGGCGAGCATGCCGAGCGGTTCGCCCGTGCGTGTCACCACGCGCACCCCCAGCAGGTGCATGCCGACCGACTGGCCGCCCCGCAGATTGCTCTGCAGCAGGCCAAAATAAAGCAAGGCAACGACAAATCCCACCAGCCGTCCCCACGGGCCCAGCGCGGCAAACTGTGCATGCAACAAGGCGCCGGCCACCGCGCCGATCACACCCAGCAATATCGTATCGACAATGAACGCCAGTATCCTGCGCCCCAGGATGGCATTTGCCGTGGGCTGCGCCTTGCTCGCCTCCAGCGTCGCTGGCGCCGCGGCCAGTGCGGCCAGCCGCGCCTCGATCTCGGCCACCCGCTCCGGGTAACGAGCCGCATCGATACGGCCCAATATCTGCCGCAGTTGCTCGGCGCTGTGTTTGCTGTAATCCGGTGTGTCCATTGCGTTCCCGTCTGTATGCCATGTTCGTCAATGTTGCAATATAACAATTAACTGGCAAACGGGGAAGTGCCGCCAGCTCGGCAAGCTGGCGTTGCGTCATCGTCAGGCGGCGCCTACTGCGTGCCAAAAACCACCAGGATGCGATGGCTTCTTTGCTCGCGCACGGCCAGCACGCGCGCCTGCTCCACCGGCACGCAAGTTTTCATGGTAAACCCCGCAGGCGGTGTTCCGGCATCGCGGGCGAGCAGTTCCGGGTCGTTGATGACGTCAAAATTCTTTGCGCGCTTGAACAGCAAATGCTCGATACCGGCGTCACCATCCGTCGCCGGTCTGACCACCATCAGCGACCAGAGCCCTTCTTCACCGCGGAATTTCTTTCTCGCCAGGAATGCGTTGACTCTATCGGCAGGCGGCTCGACACCGCGCAACTCACTCTGGTAAGGTGTCATGGGGCACAGCAAGGTGCCCGGCGGCCATCCCATGTCGGGCAGCGTTGCGACTGTGTCGGGACGCAACTGCTCCAGGTGGAGGTCGAGCGGGTGCCGTTCCTCGGCGCAAGCACAGAGCGCAGTCAGGGCCAGCATGCCGAAGGCGCGAAACAAGGGAGTCATCGGCAGTTTTCCAATCAATGGCAATGGCCGGGCCATGCAGGGGCTGGGGCCTTGGCGTGAGCGGGCGATCATATCAAAGCCCTGCCTGGTATTTCTCTCCAAAACTAACGGACAGGCTTTATTTCAATTAACCGTCTTCTGCCGCAAATTCAAGGCTTACCTGGCCGTGGCAACCTTCACCATATCGCCATCGAGCAGGCCATCAGGCGGGCTGTCGATGATCTTTTCCAGGCCATCGATGCCACCGGCCAGCTCCACCACATTGCCGAAGTCGCGCGCGATGCTGACCTTTTTCAGGCGCACGGTGTTGTTCGCCGTGACGGTGGCCACGCGCACGCCATCCTTGCCGAATATCAGCGCACCGGGCGGCACGCTGATGCCCTTCCCTGCCGCCGCGCCCGCAAAGCTGACGGTGGCAAAGCCGCCCGCCAGCAGTTCGCCTTGATTGTTATCGACCGCCAGCTGCACCAGCATGGCGCCCGAGCCGGCGTCGATGGCCTGCGACAGCGACAGCACGGTGGCGGCATAGGTTTGCCCGGGCCGCTCGGGCACGGCCAGTTGCGCCTGGGCACCGGGCGCCACCTGCGCCACCTGGCGCTGCGGCACGTTCACATACACGCGCAAACGGCGCACGTCGGCCACCACGAACAAGGCATTGCCCGCGGCGCCGCCGGCACTGACCAGGGCGCCGGTGTCGGTATTGCGCGCGGTGACCACGCCGTCGAACGGCGCCACCAGGCGCGCGTAGCGTTTCAGGGCCTGCACCCGCTCCATGCTGGCCTGCAAGGCGGCCACGGCCGATTGCCGCGCTGAAAGATCACCGAGCTTTTCATCGGTTTCCTGCTGCGACACGGCGTCGATGGCACGCAGTTCGCGCCAGCGCTTGGCGGTGCTGGCGGACAAGGCCAGGGTGCTGCGCGCGCTGGCCAGTTCGGCCTGCGCCTGCAGCAGTTGCTGGTCCAGCTCGGGCGTATCGATGCGCGCCAGTTGCTGGCCGGCCTTGACGTGGGTGCCGATATCGGCCGACCAGTCGCGCAGATAGCCGTCGACGCGGGCATGGATGGGCGCGCTGGCCCAGGCTTCCAGGCGGGCCGGCAGCGCCAGCGGCGCGCGTTCCAGCCTGGCCGCCGACACCAGCACCACACTGGGCACGCGGTTGGCCGCCGCGCGGTCGGCGATCACTTCGGCCTGCGAGCGCCGGCTGGCCAGGCCGGCAATCACGATGGCGGCGGCAATCGCCGTCAAGGCCAGGCCCAGCAACTTGTTGCGCGAGCGGAAAAAATCAGTGTGCATGAAGAGGAACTCCGGTAGGGGTGGACGCGGCGGCGCGCGATTTCTTGTGATGCGCCAGGCTGAAAACGACGGGAACGAAGACCAGGGTGGCGACGGTGGCGAACAGCAGGCCGCCGATCACGGCCCGGCCCAGCGGCGCGTTCTGCTCGCCGCCCTCGCCCAGGCCCAGCGCCATCGGCAGCATGCCCAGTATCATGGCCAGCGCCGTCATCAGCACCGGGCGGAAACGCACATGGCCCGCGTCCAGCGCCGCCTGCGTGGCGTCGCCCAGCTCGGCAAAACGCTCGCGGGCAAAGCTGATCACCAGCACGCTGTTGGCCGTCGCCACGCCCATGCACATGATGGCGCCTGTCAGGGCCGGCACCGACAAGGTGGTCTGGGTGGCAAACAGCATCCAGACAATGCCGGCCAGCGCGGCGGGCAAGCCGGAGACGATGACGGCCGGGTCCAGCCAGGACTGGAAGTTGACCACCAGCAGCAGGTAAATCAGCAGCACCGCGCCCAGCAAGCCATACAGCAGGCCCGAAAACGCGCGGTCCATGGTGTGGGCCTGGCCCAGCAGTTGCACGCTTGCGCCCTTCGGCGCCTGCGCGGCGGTGTCGGCCAGCACGCGCCGGATAGCGTTGGCGACGGCGCCCAGGTCGCGGTCTTGCGTGGCTGCATGGATCTGCACCATGCCCTGCACATCGTACTGGCTGATCAGCGCGCTGCCGGCGCTGCGCTCGAAGGTGGCCAGCGCGCCCAGGGTGGCGGCGCTGGCGTTGGCGCCATTGCCCACCGGCAGGTTCGACAGCGCCGCCAGGCTGTCGAGCCGGTGCTGCGGCGTCTGCATCACGATCGGATAGCTGACGCCGTTGGCAGGGTTGAGCCAATAGGTGGGCGCCACCTGGCTGCTACCGGCCAGGTTGACCACCAGGCTGTTGGTCACGTCGCGCGTGGTCAGCCCCAGCAACTGGGCCTGGGTGCGATCGACGGCGACATTGAGCACCGGCGCCTTGATCGATTGCTGGATGCGCGCGTCGGCCACTCCGGGAATCGCGCGCAGGCGCTTGAGCAACAGCTGCGCGTAGGCAAAATTGGCCTCGGTATCGCGGCCCCGTATCTGCACGTCGATCGGCGCCGGCGCGCCGAAGTTCAGGATCTGGCTGACGATATCGGCCGGCGGAAAGGAAAACGTGGTGTCCGGAAACTCGCGCGGCAGCACTTCGCGCAACTGGCGCACATAATCGGCCGTCGGCCGGTGGCCTTCGCGCAGGGCAATCTGGAAGTCGCCGTCATGCGTGCGCATCACGCCCGTATTGTTATAGGTCAGATTGATGCTACTGGGCGGCAGGCCGATATTGTCGACCAGGGTGGTGATCTCGGCCGCCGGGATCACGCGCCGCACGGCCTGCTCGATACGGGCAAACCTGGCGGCCGTTTCTTCCACCCGCGAACCGATCGGCACGCGCGCATGCATCAGGAGCTGGCCCGAGTCGACGGCAGGGAAAAAGTTACTGCCAATAAAAAGCAGCAGCGTGAACGACAGCGCCACCACCACCAGGAAAGCCACGATAAACAGTTTGCGCCCGGCGACCGCCGCGGCCAGCATGCTGGCGTAGCCGGCGCGCAGGCGCTCGAAACGGGCCTCGAAGCCGCGTTGAAAACGCAGCAGCGGGTTGCGCGTGGCAGCCAGCGGCGCATCGGCATGGGCATGCTTGTGCAGCAAATAATTGGCCATGGTCGGCACCAGGGTGCGCGACAGGATGAACGAACAGATCATGGCGAACATCACCGCCTCGGCCATCGGCACGAACAAAAAGCGCGACACGCCTTCGAGGAAAAACATGGGAATGAACACGATGCAGATGCACAGCAGCGACACCAGCGCCGGCGTGACGATCTGCCGCGCGCCGTCGAGGATGGCGGTTTCCACTTCCTTGCCCTGTTCCAGGTGCCAGTTGATGTTTTCAATCGTGACGGTGGCGTCGTCGACCAGGATGCCGACCGCCAGCGCCAGCCCGCCCAGGGTCATCAGGTTCAAGGTTTCGCCGAACGCGGCCAGCGCCATGATGGAGCCGAGGATGGACAGCGGAATCGAGACGGCGATAATGACGGTGGAACGCCAGCTGCCCAGGAACAGCAGGATCATGATGCTGGTCAGCGCGGCCGCGATCGCCCCTTCCAGCGCCACGCCCTTGATGGCGGCGCGCACGAACAGCGACTGGTCGTTGATGGGCGTGACTTTCAGGGCGGCCGGCCACGACGGCTGCAGCTCGGCAAGTTTGGCGCGCACGCCATCGACGATGGCCAGCGTGGACGCCGAACCGTTTTTCAATACCGACATCAGCACCGAGCGGCTGCCGTCCACATGCACGATATTCGTCTGCGGCGCATTGCCGTCATGCACATCGGCCACGTCGCGCAAATAAACCGTGGCGCCATTGACCACTTTCACGGGCAACCGGCCCAGCTCCTCGATGGCCGACGGTGCGCTGTTCAGCTGCACCGTGTATTCGAGCGCACCGATCTTTTGCGTGCCGACCGGCACCAGCACGTTCTGCGCGGCCAGCGCGGCCGCGATATCCTGCGCCGACAGGCCGCGCGCCTGCAAGGCGTCGGGTTTCACGTCGATCTGCACCTGGCGCTGCTTGCCGCCATAAGGCAGAGGAATCGCCGCGCCCGGCACCGTGGTCAGCGGCGTGCGCACGGTGTTCATGCCCAGGTCAAACAGACTCTGTTCCGACAGGCCCGCGCCCGACAGCGCCAGTTGCAAAATCGGCACGGTGGCCGCGTTGTAATTGAGGATCAATGGTGGTGTAATGCCGGCCGGCATCTGGCGCAAGGCCACCTGCGACACGGCCGTCACCTGCGCATTGGCCACCGCAATATTCACGCCCGGCTGGAAAAAGATTTTGACCACGCTGATGCCGGGATAGGTATTGGCTTCGATATGCTCGATATCGTTGACGGCGGTGGTCAGGATGCGCTGGTACAAGGTGGAAATGCGCCCCGCCATCTGGTCCGGCGGCAAGCCCGTATATTGCCAGGCCACCGCGATGACGGGCATGCGGATCTCGGGAAAGATATCGGTCGGCGTGCGCAAGGCGGCCAGCGGGCCGATGATGAGGATCACCAGCGCCATCACGACAAAGGTATAGGGGCGCCGCAAGGCAAGGCGGACTGCATCGATCAGCACTGGTGGACTCCTGGTGGAATCGGAGGCGCCAGCTTGCTGTGCGGGGCTGTTGCCGCTCGCCATGGCCGCCATCCGTATGGGTGGGGAGGTTTCCCCGATGCCCCTACTGTAGGATGGATGGCGGCCGCCGACTAGATACTCATGTCGGGATGATCTTATTAGTATGGCTAATGAATATGAGGAATCATGCGGCTTTCTGCCGCAGATTCAAGGGCTCGGCGATCGTCAGCACCACCATGAACGTCAAACAGGATATCGCCGCCATAAAGGCAAACACATAGTCCCAGCCATAATGGTCGAGCAGCATGCCGACGATCCAAGGCGTGGCCGCGCCACCCAGCTGGCCACCCATATTCACCACCGCATTGGCGACCGGGAATTTTTCTTTCGACACGAACTGCATCGGATAGACCATATAGGCCGAGAAACCGATGCTCAGCAGCACGCCCGTCAGGAACAGCAGCGCGCCGTATTGCAGCGGATCGGCCGGCGCATGGATCAGCAGATACATCATGACGGCGGTCGACAGGGCCGAGATCAGCATGCCCGGTTTGCGGCGCTTGTCGAGCACGCGGTCGGCCAGCAGGCCGCCCAGGATATTGCCGAACACGGCACCCACCCACGGCGCGGCCGCCACCATGCCCATGTTCATGATGGAAAACTGTTTGACGGTCAGCAGATAAGTCGGTATCCAGGCCAGCAGCACGCTGGAAATGCCGAGCTGGCAACAGTAGCCGAGCGAGCAGCCGATAATGTTCCAGGACTTGAACACGCCACGGCTGGTGGTGACGGTCGGCACCTTGCGCACGCGGATCAGCTTGTCGAGCCAGGGCATCGGTTTCGAGGTGGCCGCCTCGCTGGTAATGCGGCCATCCACCGTCTTTTCCTCGATGGTGGCCAGCTCCGCCTGGTTAACGTAGCGGCTCTCGGCCGGCTTGTTGGCGACCAGAAAATACCAGACGATGGCCAGCACGATGCCGGGCACGGAAAACCAGATGAACACTTCGCGCCAGCCCCAGGCGGCAATAATCGCCGCGCCCAGGATCGGCGTGATCACGGGGCCGAATTTCACCGAGGACAGGAAAATGCCCGAGGCCGTGCCTTTTTCGCGCGAGGGAAACCAGTGGTTGATGGTGGTCGTCACGCCAATCGGCAGCGGTCCTTCCGCCAGGCCCAGGCCGATGCGGCACAGCTTCAGCGACAGCAACGAGCCCACCAGGCCCGTCAACCCGGTGGCGATCGAGGTCAGAATCATGGAAATGGTAAACACCTTGCGCACGCCGAACTTCGACAGCAGCCAGGCGGACGGCAGTTGCGCCAGGGCATAGGCGATCAGGAACAGGCTGACCAGGCCACCCGCATCGGTATTGCTCATTTCAAATTCCTGGCGCAGGAACGGCAGCACCACGCCCAGGTTGGCGCGGTCGGCGGCGGCGATGGTGTAGACGATAAAGAACAGCGCGGCAACGATCCAGCGGTAGCGCGTGGGGCGCACGGTGGCCGGCGCCGCAGCCGGCGATACTGCGGGCGCGGCGGTAGTGGTGGTATGCATGAGGGTGTCTCCTGGTTTTTCTAGTTATTGGCGGAATTAATCGAGTTCCAGCCGGCGCAGCGTCTCTTCCAGTCCCAGCAGTTCCACGGTCGTCGCGCCGTTTCGGATCTGCTGGCGGAAATGCGCCTCTTTTTCTTCGCGCTGCCGGCTTTTCGCCAGCACCTCGTCCACCTCGTCGCGCCGCACCACCACCACTCCATCCTGGTCGCCGATGATGATGTCGCCCGGGTTGATGCTGACGTCGCCGATCGTGACCGTCACATTGATGCGCCCCGGCTGGTGCTTGCCGGTGCCCTTGATCGACAGGCCGCGACTGAACACGGGAAAGCCCGCCTCCGTCATGGCGGCCGCGTCGCGCACGGCGCCGTGGATCACCAGGCCGGCCAGGCCGATGCGCTGGGCTTGCTCGGTAAACACGTCGCCCCAGACGCCCGCTTCCAGGAAGCCCTTGGCGTCGACCACCAGCACATCGCCGGGCCGGGCCTTGAGCATGGCGTAGTGCAACATCAGATTATCGGCCGGACGCGTGTCGACCGTAAAGGCCGGCCCGGCCAGGCGCATGTGGGAAGCGATCGGCTTGATGCCGCTGTCGAGCGCACCCTTGCCGCCCTGTGCTTCGTGCACGGTGGCCGCGCCCAGCTGGCGCAGGGCGTGCAAGGTCGCGATGGAAACTGCTTGGTCCATGATGGTAGTCCTGTGGTTGAAAGTAAAAGGAGTCAGGCGTTTTGCGCGGGTTTGCGCTGCAGGGTGTGGTAGCCGAATTCACGGCGCGCCTGCGCCAGCGGCATGCCGTCCAGCGCGGCGGCAACGATGCGCGCTTCGACCGCCTGCATGATCAGGGCCCGCTCGAACACCTCGGCCGCCCTGCCCGCCGGCACGAACACCACGCCGTCCTGGTCGGCCACGACGATGTCGCCGGGCGAGACGCGCACGCCGGCCACGGACACGGCGCCGCCCACGGC
This sequence comes from Janthinobacterium sp. J1-1, assembly GCF_030944405.1. NCBI lineage: Bacteria > Pseudomonadati > Pseudomonadota > Betaproteobacteria > Burkholderiales > Oxalobacteraceae > Janthinobacterium > Janthinobacterium sp. J1-1. The sequence goes on along the minus strand of NZ_CP132339.1, from coordinate 4,152,515 downwards.
ATCGACCTGCACGCGATCTTTGCCGGTGCGCATGAAGCGCCCCAGCGCAAACAGCGGGTAGCCCGCCGCATCGGCTTCCTGCGTATCGCGGCACACGCCATTGACCACCGTGCCGGCGATGGCGCGGTGCGCCGCCAGCTGGCTCATGATGCCGCCCCATACGGTGCAGTCCGGGCGGCCGGCATTGTCGAGCACGGCAACGCTGCCGGCCGGCATCTCATCGAGGTAATCGCCAACGGTACCCGGCTGGCTGGTGTCGACCGGGCCGAAACGCACCGTGAAGGCGGGGCCGAACAGCTTGCGCGGACCGGCCACCGGACGGACGCCCACGGCGCTGCCAGGCAGGCCGAAATAGTCGAGCGCGTCCGATACCTCCGCGCTGCTCAGGCCACGGGCCTGGGCGAATTGATCTTGTTTCATACAACGTCTCCATCGATCTTGTTGTCGTGAAGCCCAGTTTCATATAAAGTGAATTCAATACCAAACATCGATTATTGACTCTTGGATCAATTAAATTGAACTTATGACCAACCTCAGGCAGATACGCTATTTTTGCGAAGTGGTGGAAGCGGGCAGCGCCGCGCATGCGGCCGAGCGCCTGCACGTGGCGCCGACCGCCATCAGCATGCAGCTCAGCCAGCTGGAAGCCCACCTTGGCGGCGAGCTGTTCGACCGCTCGCGCCGGCCGATGGAGCCGACCGCGCTGGGCCGGTTTTTCTATCCACGCGCCAAGGAATTGCTGTTGCAGGCGGCCCGCCTCGACGATGAAGCCAAGGGCATCGCCAGCGGCAGCCACGGCTGGCTGGGTATCGCGTTTACCCGTTCGGCGACGTTTTCCGTGCTGCCCAGGGCGATACGGCAATTTCGCGCCGCCTGGCCGCAGGTGCAGCTGGACCTGGTGGAAGCGTTGTCGGAATACCAGCCGGCGCAGCTGCGCCAGGGCCGCATCGATATCGGCCTGTCGCGCTTTATCGGCCCGTTCGAAGCGCCGCCCGACCTGTGCCACGCGCTGGCGCTCGACGATCCGCTGGTGGCCGCCCTGCCGATCCACCATCCGCTGGCCGGCCAGGCGTCGGTCAGCGCGGCCCAACTCGCGGCGGTTCCCTTCATCCTGTATCCGAAGGACCCGATCAGCCCCTTCGGCCAGCAGATCGTCGGCGCGCTCAAGGCGGCCGGGGCCGAGCCTGCCGTGGCGTATTCGGCGGTGGAAATCTACACGGCCCTGTCGCTGGTGGCCGCCGGCCTCGGCGCGACCCTGGTGGCGCGCTCGATCGCCGAGAACAACCGCACCGATGTGGTGTTCCTGCCGGTGACGGATATTGCCGCCAGCACCACCGTGGTGGCCGTCACACGGGCCGACGAGAAAAGCCGGCTGGTGGCGGCGTTCCTGGCGATACTGGCCGGCGGCGCGCCAGATGACTTGCGATACGACACAGCCGGCAAAATTGACCGATAATAGAACCATCCTTTTCAAGCAATGATTCTCTTGACCACACCATCCATGCAAGCCGATACCCTCAGCAGCCTGTCGCAACTCCTGGCCCGCGCCCACAGCGAGACGCTCGCCTTTCCCACCAATGTCAATACGGCCCTGCGTTTGCAGCAGGAACTGGGCAATCCCGATTGCCATGCGGCCGACATCCACCGCCTGCTGTTGTCCGAGCCGGGCCTGTCGGCGCGCGCCGTGTCGCTGGCCAACTCGGTGATGTTTGCCCATGGCCACACGCCCACCGTCACCAGCGTGCGCGCGGCCGTCGAACGCCTCGGCTACCGCAACCTGCTGTCGCTGGCCACCGCCGCCGTGATCCGCCAGATGAACACCGGCATCAAGGACCAGGCCCTGCGCGCCATGGCCTCGCAGCTATGGGCGCACAGCGTGCACGTGGCGGCGCTGGCGCATGAAATCGCCCGCACCATCACCCATGTCGACCCCGACACCGCCCTGTTCGCCGGCATCGTGCACGAAGTGGGCGGCCTGTACCTGCTGGCCGAAGCCGACAAGGCGCCGGGCCTGTACCAGCAGCTGGAAACGCAGATGGCGCCGGTGCTGGAAATCGTCGGCCGCGCGCTGATGCGCCAGCTGATCGTCCCAAACCAGGTGGCCGACGCGGTCGTCACCTTGCCCGGCGCCACCGTGCTGCTGCCACCGGGCGGCTTGCGCGACACCCTGCTGCTGGCCAAGGCCATCGCACCGGTCGCCTCGCCGCTGCCGCAGATGCCAGCCATCCTCAACGAACGGCTGCAGCACTACCTGGAACAAGACCCGGTGTTGCAGGAATTACGCAACAATCCGTCAAACGAGGCAAAAGAGCTGATCGCGGTTTTGCTGGCCTGATCCGATCTGCTATGATGGGAAAGTTGCCGGGGGTACACCCGGCTAGCCCCCGATTGCATCATCAGCACTGGATATTGCCTTGACTATCTCACTTCGCATGCTCGGCCTGGCCGCAGCACTGACCGTGGCCTGCAACGCCCACGCCGACAGCTTTGCCTCCTCGGCGTCCAGCGCGGGCTCCGCGTCGAGCGGCAGTGTGTCGGACTCGCTCAGCGGTTCGAGCAACAGCTCGAAAACCGACAAGCGCGTCGACAATGGTCCCTACCGCATCATCGATATCGCCGCCACGCCGGGCCACGCCGGCATGACGCGTTTGACCATGCAGGCCGAAGCGGCACAGCAACCGCTGGTGCTCGACCTGCCGCAAGCGACGTTTGAGCAGCAGCAGCTGGCGCAAGGCGACATGGTGCATGCGCAAAACCGCGCCTACGGCATCGAATTTTCCCGCAACGACACGCGCGCCGCCTTCTTCCTGGTGCTGGCCGACGAATGGTACGGCGAACTGGGTACGCGTCCGGTCAGCATGTGAAGCTGCGCCGCTTCCTGGCGCCAGCCCTGCTATTGCTTGCCGCAGGTACAGCCCATGCCGGCGGATCCTTGTCGTCCTCGCGCTTCTGCGACCGCTCGCAGGAGCTGACGGCTGCCGAACAGGACAAACTGCTGCGCTTTGCCGCCGTGGTGCGCGAAGAACTGGCCGCCACCGAAGGCAGCGTGGCGCTGATCAGCCGCTCGGGCCTGGATCTGTCGCGCTTCGGCATCCGCTATTCCCACGCCGCATTGGCCTGGCGCCACGACAGCGACGCCGGCTGGTCCGCGCGCCAGCTGTATTACGCCTGCGACGAAGGCCGCCCGCGCATTTTTGATCAAGGCACGGCCGGCTTTGCGATGGGTACCGACAACCCCCGGCTCGGCTATATCTCCATCGTGCGCCTGCCTGCCGAGACAGTCCCGCCGCTGCGCCGCGCCCTGCTCGACCCGGCCCGCGTCCAGCATCTGCTGGCCGGCAGCTACAGCGCCAACGCCTATGCGTACGGCCTGCAATACCAGAACTGCAATCAATGGGTGGTCGAACTGCTGGCCGCCGCCTGGGGCGAGCTGCCTGACGGCGCCGACCTGCGCGCACGGGCCCAGGCCTGGCTGCGCACCGCCCCCTACACCCCCGACCCCGTCACCATCCCCTCGCGCTGGCTGATGTTCGGAGCCATTTTCGTGCCGCTGGTGCATGTGTCCGACCACCCGCAGGAAGCCGTCGACACCATGCAACTGCAGGTCAGCCTGCCCTCGACCCTGGAAACCTTGGTGCGCCAGCGCCTACCCGCCAGCGAGCGCGTGGAAATCTGCCATGACGGCAAGCAGGTGGTGGTGCACAAGGGCTGGGAGCCGGTGGCCGAGGGCTGTGTGGCGGGGGAAAATGACCGGGTGGTGGTGCTGGACTGAACACTAGACATATGATGAACCACACTTCCATCTTGAAGATCCAACCATTTTCACCGAGCCCTCCGATTGATGAAAAAATTTGAGCTCAAAAGTCCCTTGCGTGGGGAGGGCCGCATCGTGCGGCAAGCCGGGGGTTTACATCGATATGGTCACATCATAGTAGCTGTTGAAGCGACGCAAACGGAGTTTTCGATCTCGTGGGAGGTTTTACCTGCGCAAATACCTGATGTATTCAAGGAAGCGGTTTATCGAGGTATTAAGGCAATGTTTCGCCCTGATGCAAAATTTGGCACATACTCCACTGATGGACTCTTGGTCCGCATCATAGACGGAAGATCACACGAGACTGATTCCAACGAAGGAAGCTTCGAAATTGCATCCGCTTTAGCCTTAACGGCAGCTCAAGACTCGCTGCTTGCTGGCTAATAGATGGCACCTCTCAGCCGACTCAGCATGAACCACCAAATAAAAATCCAGGAAATTGTTGGAGGCAAATACCGGCATGCCCTCTTCTATCACTTCCCGGGTGGGCTACGCTTCGCGTTGTCAGAGGGAGGCAGTCAGCTGGACATGGCTTTGGTGGCGCTGCGCAAGGCAACCATCGTTTGCGATGACGTTTTTGCCGGAGAGGAATGCATTCTGGTCCACCTGATGGCCCATGCCCCGGCATCCGTCTTCGGCTTGCGAACCATGCTCAATGAGCTCTGCTTGGCAGGGGTGGCTGTACCCAGGGAACGAGAGGTGTGGCTTGACAGGGAAGAGCAAAGCGGCGACGAAGATGACATATGTATCCACTGTGCTTTTGAAGTGCCTGCCGCCAAACTGCAAAACCTGCTGTGGTGTGCCGTCACCTTGGACCTGTATCCATTGCGGCCAAGACCGCGCTGCCGGGTCTATCTGCTCAACACGAACAAGGGGATTGTTGCGCACGCTTATGACGACCGGGGGATGGATGTCGTCAGCCTGAACAAGCCTGCTTTGGCCAGCTTGTACGAGCGGCATCACCACTTGCTCCACGATCACGACATCGTGGCGATGCGCGAGTGCTTCACGCCTTATAGCGCAACTCCCCCGCATCATCGATGGAAAGGTCAGGCTTCGCCGGAAGTCGCCGCCGCCTTGCCCCGCGCCACATGCAGTTTCTTGAAGCTGTCGATCAGGCGCTGGTGGCGGTCCAGGCCTTCCAGTTTCATGCTGGTCGGCGTCAATCCATGGAAGCGCACGCTGCCGTCCACCGAACCCAGCACCGCGTCCATGCGCGCGTCGCCAAACATGCGGCGGAAATTGACGACGTAATCGTCCAGTTCCAGCTCGTCATCGAGTTCCACTTCCAGCACCACGTTCAGCGCCTGGTAGAACAGGCGGCGCTCGACCGTGTTGTCGTTGTATTGCAGGAAGGCTTCGACCAGTTCCTGCGCTTCGTCAAAGTTCTGCAAGGCCAGCTGGATCAGCAGCTTCAGTTCCAGGGTCGTCAGCTGGCCCCACACCGTGTTTTCATCGAATTCGACGCCGATCAGGGTGGCGATATCGCCGTACTCGTCGAGCTCGCTGTTTTCCAAGCGGTCGAGCAGCGCTTCCAAGCTGTCATTGTCGAGGCGGTGCAGGTTCAATACGTCCTCGCGGAACAGCAGCGCCTTGTTGGTGTTGTCCCAGACCAGGTCTTCGACCGGATACACTTCCGAATAACCGGGCACCAGGATGCGGCAGGCGGCCGCGCCCAGGTTGTCATAGACGGCCATATAGGCGTCCTTGCCCAGGTCGGCCAGGATGCCGAACAGGGTGGCCGCTTCTTCGGCGTTCGAGTTTTCGCCGTGGCCGGAAAAATCCCATTCGACAAAATCGTAGTCGGCCTTGGCGCTGAAAAAGCGCCAAGAGACGATGCCACTGGAATCGATGAAGTGCTCGACGAAATTGTTCGGTTCGGTGACGGCGTTGCTGGCAAAGGTCGGGCGCGGCAGGTCGTTCAGGCCTTCGAAGCTGCGGCCCTGCAGCAATTCCGTCAGGCTGCGCTCGAGCGCCACTTCCAGGCTCGGGTGCGCGCCGAAAGACGCAAACACGCCGCCGGTACGCGGGTTCATCAGGGTCACGCACATCACCGGATACACGCCACCGAGCGAAGCGTCCTTGACCAGCACCGGAAAGCCCTGCTCTTCCAGGCCACGGATGCCGGCCACGATGCCCGGGTATTTCGCCAGCACGTCTTGCGGCACGTCCGGCAAGGCCATTTCGCCTTCGAGGATTTCGCGCTTGACGGCGCGCTCGAAAATCTCGGACAGGCATTGCACTTGCGCCTCGGCCAGCGTATTGCCGGCGCTCATGCCATTGCTGACGTACAGGTTCTCGATCAGGTTGGACGGGAAATACACCACCTTGCCATCGGACTGGCGCACGTACGGCAGCGAGCAGATGCCGCGCTCGGCATTGCCGGAATTGGTGTCGACCAGGTGCGAGGCGCGCAATTCGCCGTCGGGGTTGTAGATGGCGAGGCTGTACTTGTCGAGGATCTCTTTCGGCAGCTTGTCGTTACGGCCGGGCTTGAACCAGCGCTCGTCCGGATAATGGACGAAGGGCGCGTTGGCGATGTCCTCGCCCCAGTAAGCGCCGCCGTAGAAATGGTTGAAATTCATGCGTTCGATGAATTCGCCAAGCGCCGACGCCAGCGCGCTTTCCTTGGTGGCGCCCTTGCCGTTGGTAAAGCACATCGGCGAATGGGCGTCGCGGATATGCAGCGACCACACATTGGGCACGATATTGCGCCACGAAGCGATCTCGATCTTCATGCCCAGGCCGGCCAGGATGGCCGACATATTGGCGATGGTCTGCTCCAGCGGCAGGTCCTTGCCGGCGATATAGGTGCTCGCCTGCGCGTCGCCACTGAGCATCAGCAGGCCCTGGGCGTCGGCGTCCAGGTTCTCGACTTCCTCGATCACGAACTCGGGGCCGGTCTGCACCACTTTCTTGACGGTGCAACGGTCGATCGAGCGCAGGATGCCCTGGCGGTCCTTGGCCGAGATATCGGCCGGCAGCTCGACCTGGATCTTGAAGATCTGCTGGTAGCGGTTTTCCGGATCGACGATATTGTTTTGCGACAGGCGGATATGTTCAGTCGGAATATTGCGTGTATCACAATACAACTTCACGAAGTAAGCTGCGCACAAGGCCGACGACGCCAGAAAATAATCGAAGGGGCCAGGCGCCGAGCCATCGCCCTTGTAGCGGATGGGCTGGTCGGCGATGACCGTGAAATCATCGAACTTGGCTTCGAGACGCAGCTTGTCGAGAAAGTTGACTTTAATTTCCATGGGGTAATCCAATATTTGCTTGAAAAGAGTTAGGCGCTATTATCCTTTCTTTCCTGGAATACCGCATGGGTGATTGACTTTTGGCGCGCTTACACCGTCAGCGACTCGCCGATCGCATAAAACTGCCCGCCGGCGATATAGTGCAGGCTGCGCAGCGACGGATCGGCGTCCTGGAAATGCCAGTGGCCGTCGCGAAACACGCGCGTATCGGCCCAGGCGCCGACCACCTCGCCGATAAACAGGTCGTAGGCAGTCTGGTTGTGCGGCTCCGGCACCAGCCGGCAGGCCAGCCAGGCGGCGCAGTCGGCCACGAAGGGCTGATCATGGCCGTCGACATCAAACAGTTCCACGCCGGCGCGCGCCAGCTTGTCCGGCATCTCGGCCAGGCTGTTGGTGCCGACGATATGCGTGAGCTGCAACTGCGCCGCGGTCGGCACCTGGATCACGAAGATGCCGCTGGCTTCGACCAGCGCGCGCGTGCGGGTGGCCTTGTCCAGCACCACGGTCAGCTTGGGTGGCGCAAAATCGAGGGCGCAGGCCCAGGACGCGGCCATCACGTCGTCGACGCCATCGTGGCGGGCCGAGACGAGCACGGCCGGGCCGTGGTTGATCAGGCGGTAGGCTTTTTCCAGCGGGACTTCCTTGAGATAACTTTGCATGCTGTTCCTTGTTCTTCAGGACAAATGGTCGGAGCTGACGACGTGCACGCCGGGCGCGCTGGCCACCGCCGCCTCCAGCAGCGCCTGCGCGATGCGCTCTGCCGGATTGATGCGCCAGCGCCGGGGCAGCACCGGCGCCAGCGCACCCAAGACAATGGCCAATGCCGCCTCGCCGGTGCGCACCGACTCGCGTTCGCCGCCGATCAATCCCGGGCGCACCTGCGTCAGCGAGGCAAAGTCCAAAGTCGCCAGTGCGCGTTCCAGTTCGCCCTTGACCCGGTTGTAGAAAAACCGCGAAGCCGGATTAGCGCCGGCCGCCGAATTGAGCACGTAGGCCGGCGTGCCGGCCGCCCGGGCCAGGCGCGCCACGGCCAGCGGGTAGTCAAAGTCGACCTTGCTAAACGCCGCTTGCGAACCGGCCACCTTCATGGTCGTGCCCAACGCACAGATCACGGCATCGGCCCGCCACCAGCTCGCATCGGGCGCCAGCGCGTCAAAATCGATCAACGGCGCGATCAGTTTCGGGTGCGCCGGCAAGGGCTTGCGCGCCAACGCCACCACCGTTGTCACGCGCGCGTCCGCCAGCGCCAGGCGCAGCACATGCCGGCCCACCAGGCCGGTGGCGCCCACCAGTAGCAATTGCATCGGGTTCTCCTTGTTCGCTTGTACGCCACACGATACAGCATGGCGCTGACCGGCTACAACGGAAAATCCTGCTGCGCCGCCTTCCGTTCGCTATAGCGGCTGGTGAGATAGTCGCTGCGCTCGCGCACGATCAGGGTAAATTTCACCAGTTCCTCCATCACGTCGACCAGGCGGTCGTAATAGGCCGAGGGCTTCATGCGGTCATCGTCGCCGAATTCCTGCCAGGCCTTGGCCACCGACGACTGGTTCGGTATGGTCACCATGCGCATCCAGCGTCCCAGCACGCGCAGGCCGTTGACGGCATTGAACGATTGCGAACCGCCCGACACCTGCATCACGGCCAGGGTGCGGCCCTGGGTCGGGCGCACGCTGCCCAGTTCAAGCGGCAGCCAGTCGATCTGCGACTTGAACACGCCCGTCACGGCGCCATGGCGTTCGGGGCTGCACCACACCTGCCCTTCCGACCACAGCGACAGTTCGCGCAGCTCCTGCACCTTGGGGTGGTCGGCGCCGACGCTGTCGACCATCGGCAGGCCGTGCGGATCGAACACGCGCGTCTCGGCGCCGAAATGGCGCAGCAGGCGCTCGGCCTCCAGCACCAGCAAACGGCTGAACGAGCGGTCGCGCAGGGAGCCATACAGCAGCAGGATGCGCGGCGCATGCGTCATCGCCGCCGGTGAGAGTTTTTCAACGGTCGGCGCATCGACATGTGCCGCGCTCAGGTTGGGCATGCCGGCAATCTCAGTCATGGGGCACCACGCGCTGTCCGTCTTCCTTGGCAAACGGCGCCAGTTGCGGCAACGGCAGGATTCCCAGCACCACCTCCGACGGCCGGCACAGGCGCACGCCGAGCGGCGTGGCGACAAACGGCCGGTTGATCAGGATGGGATGGGCCAGCATGGCGTCCAGCAGCGCCGCATCGCCTATCGCCGGATCGTCGAGCCCCAGTTCCAGGTAAGGCGTATCTTTCTGGCGGATCGCTTCGCGCACCGTCAGGCCGGCGCGCGCGACCAGGCCGGCCAGCACTTCGCGCGAGGGCGGGTGTTGCAGGTACTCGATGACCTGCGGCTCGGCGCCCGTATTGCGTATCAGCGCCAGCGTGTTGCGCGACGTGCCGCAGGCGGGGTTGTGGTAAATCACGATGTCCATGTTCAGCCTTTCAGTTCAGTTCAGACGCAGCGCCAGCGCCGCCAGGGTCAGGAGCAGTACCGGCACCGTCAGCACCAGGCCGACGCGGAAGTAATAGCCCCAGGAGATATGGATGTTCTTCTGGTCCAGCACATGCAGCCACAGCAAGGTGGCCAGGCTGCCGATCGGCGTGATCTTCGGCCCCAGGTCGCTGCCGATCACGTTCGCGTAGATCATCGCCTCGCGCACGGCGCCGTGGGCGGTGGTCGGTTCGATGGCCAGCGCGCCCACCAGCACGGTGGGCAGATTGTTCATCACCGACGACAGCAGCGCCGTCAATACGCCGGTGCCTATGGCCGCACCCCATACGCCGTAGTGCGCGAAATGGTCGAGCAAGCCCGTCAGGTAGCCGGTCAGGCCCGCATTGCGCAAGCCGTACACCACCATGTACATGCCGAGCGAAAAAATCACGATCTGCCACGGCGCGCCGCGCAGCACGGCGCGGGTGGAAATCACCGGGCCGCGCCCGGCCACCAGCAGCAGCACGCCGGCGCCCGCCGCGGCGACGGCGCTGATCGGCACGCCGGCCGGCTCGAGCCAGAAAAAGCCGGCCAGCAGCAGCGCCAGCACCAGCCAGCCCGCCTTGAAGGTGGCGCCGTCGCGAATGGCGGCGGACGGCCGGCCCAGCTGCGCCAGGTCGTAGTCGCGCGGGATATCGTGGCGAAAAAAGGCCAGCAGCACCAGCAGGCTGGCCAGCACGGCGACCACGTTGACCGGCGCCATCACCGATGCATAGCGGGCAAAACCGATATGGAAATAGTCGGCCGAAACGATATTGACCAGGTTCGACACCACCAGCGGCAGGCTGGCCGTATCGGCGATAAAGCCGGCCGCCATCACGTAGGCCAGCATGGCCCTGGCGGAAAACTTCAGTTCGCGCAGCATGGCGATCACGATGGGCGTGAGGATCAGGGCCGCGCCGTCATTGGCGAAAATGGCCGCCACCGCCGCGCCCAGCAGCACCAGCAGCACGAACAGCCGGTGCCCGCTGCCGCCTCCCCACCGCGCCACGTGCAGCGCGGCCCATTCGAAAAAGCCGGCCTGGTCCAGCAGCAGGCTGATGATGATGACGGCGACAAAGGCGCCGGTGGCATTCCACACGATCTGCCAGACGGCGGGAATATCGGACGGCGCGATCACGCCGGCCGCCAGCGCCACGGCCGCGCCCAGCACCGCGCTCCAGCCGATGCCCAGGCCGCGCGGCTGCCAGATCACCAGTGCCAGGGTGGCGGCAAAGATGGCAAAGGCGGTCAGCATGGCGCACCGCCACAGCAGTTTTCGGTCAGGAAGCCGATCAGCGCGTTCATGCTGTCCATCTGCGCGGCGTAGATGATGAAGCGCCCGTCCTGGCGCGCCGTCACCAGCTGCGCGTGCGACAGCTCTTTCAGGTGGAACGACAGCGACGACGGCGCGATGGCCAGGTGTTCGGCGATCTTGCTGGCGGCCATGCCGTCGGGACCGGCCTGCACCAGCAAGCGGAAAACGGCCAGGCGCGATTCCTGGGCCAGGGCCGCCAGGGCGGCCAGGGCAGATTGGGTTTGCATAAGATCCGATAATTAATTCGACGTTTCAATAATAATCGAAATGTGGAAGCAATGTAAAGCCCGGCCAGCTTGCAGGAGCAAGCAGGCCGGGCCGGGTCACTACACCATCGGCTACCTTACTTGATGGCGATCGCCAAGTCGGTCAAGCCCACTTGGCCGTTGCCGACCAGCGAGGTGGCCGGCGTTGTGGCGCCGCCAACCAGGACCGCCGCGCCTGTCGTCAGGTCGATGCGGTACAGCGAGCTCGCGCCGGTCGGCGTGGTACGCAGCGCCGCCAGCGCCAGGCCATTGGCGCCGCCGGCGATATCGAAGCCGACGTCGCCGGCCGGCAGCACACCCAGCAGGCCCACATTGACCAGGGTGCCGTCGTTCGGCGGATTTTGCAGCGCCAGGCTGGCGCTGGCCGTATCGATATCGTACAAGGCGGTGGCCGTGGCGCCGGCAATGCTGTTGGTATAGGCGGCGGCCGTGACGACCGGCAGCGCGCCGGCGCGGTTGATGGCGCCATCGGTGGTGGTGGCGCCCGTGTCGACATTGATGCGCAGGCTCTGGCCCGTATTGCCGATCACGCGCAGGCGGTCGGCCACCGGGTTGAAGTCGACGCCGAAGGCGGTGCCGGCGATCGCCGTGTACGGCGCGGTGGTGTCGGCCGCATCGGCAGACAGGGTCGCCTTGACGGTTGCCACGCCGGTGGCCGGGTCGATGGTGACGATGCGCGCGTTCGACGAGATGCCATACAGCAGGCCATCCTTGGGCCGCACGTCAAAGCCCAGCAGGCGTTCGCCCGCAGCCAGGCCGCTGACGGCCACATTGGCGTCGAGGGTGTTCGGCGTGGCGGTCTTGAAGGTAACGATGCGGCTGTCGTCCGTCAGGCCGTAGGCGACGGGCGCGGCAGGCGTCTTGAGGGCGATGCCGCGCAGCTCTTCGCCACCGGCCACGGACACCACGAAGGTGGCCGGCGCCGTGGTGGCCGACAGGTTGACCGCATACAGATTGCGCACGCCGCCCACCGTCATGATGGCGTAGCCGGTATTGGTACGCGCATCGATATCGAAACCCGTCACGGCGGTGGCGGTGACGCCCAGCGGCACCGGGCTGGCCAGGGTGCCGTTGTTCGGTGGATTTTGCGTGTACAGGGTGCTGTTGGCCGCGTCGATCACGAACAGCGTGGTGCTGGCGGTGCCGGCAAAGCTGTTGGTGTAGGCGGCGGCCGTGATGGCGGTATTGGCCGCGCCGCCGTTGATATTGCCATCGGTGGTGGTGGCGCCCGTGTCGACATTGATGCGCAGGCTCTGCCCCGTGTTGCTGACGATGCGCAGGCGGTCGGCGACCGGATTGAAATCGACGCCGAAGGCGGTGCCGGCCAGCGCCGTGAACGGCGCCGTAGTGTCGGTGGCATCGGCCGCCAGGGTCGCCTTCAGGGTGGCCGCGCCCGTGCCGCCATTGATCACATAGATGCGGCCGGTGCTGCTGACGGCATACAACTGACCGTCGGCCGGACGGAAATCGATGCCCAGCAGGTTTTCGCCCGATTGCAGGCCCGTGATGGCGACCGTGGTGCGCACCGCGCCAGGCGAGGCGCGGTCGAACGAGATCAGCTTGTTGCTGGCGGTGAGCACGAACACATCGCCCGCCGTCAGCACCGGCAGCGTGGTCGGTGGTGGCGTGACGACATCGTCATTGTCGCTGCCGCCGCAAGCGGCGAGGGACAGGGCAATCGAGGAAACAAGCAGCAGCTTGGCAAACGGCAGTTGGGGCATGGTCGTGGCTCCTGTAATGGTTGTAGAGGTGACGCCCGCCTGCGAAAACAGGGAGCGCACCTCTCTACTACCCACCGGATGCGGCTTTGGATGCAGGCCATGCAAAATAAATTTCCTGGCTCACCTCGATCCCGGAGCGGACGCAGGCGGTGACGGAACCGCGGGCGCCTGGCCATCGACAATGAAGCCGCCGCATTCCTTCTGTATTTTTTCCGCGTTCATGGCGCGCAGCTCTCCCACCACCTCCGCCAGCTCCTTACGGAAGCCCGGATCGGCATCGAGCTGCGCATAGGCCTGCGGGTACTGCGACACGACACCGGCCAATATGGACCGGTACAGCGCGGCGCGCGCCGGATCGCGCTCGGCGCACACCTGCGACATACCGGCCACCAGCGAATAAAACGGATTCGGACCGCACTCGGCAAACTGCGGCGGGCAAGGCCTGGTCGCAAAGGCGCCGTGCGTCGCCAGCAAGGCCGCAATCCCCACCACGAATTTAAGTTTCATCGTTCCATCCCCCTTGCCGCCATGCTAACTGATCAGGCCAGCGCGGCGCGCCCGATATGGCGGCCGAGGAAGTCCAGCATCGCCGCCGCGATCTCGGCGCCATGGGTTTCGATGGCGAAGTGGCCGGTATCGAGAAAGCGCACCTCGGCATCGGGATTGTCGCGCTTGAACGCCTCGGCGCCAGCCGGGATGAAAAACGGATCGTTGCGGCCCCAGATCGCCAGGGTCGGCGGCAGATGGCGGCGGAAGTAGTCGTGCAGCTGCGCGTACTGCTTGATGTTCTGGCCGTAGTCGAGCAGCAGGTCCATCTGCGCTTCGACGCCGATGCGCTCGATGGCCGCATGGGCCAGCTGCCACGGTTCCGGCGCGATCAGGCTCGCATCCTTCACGCCTTGCGTGTACTGCCACTTCGTCATCTCCAGCGTGTTGAAGCGGCGCAGCGCCTCGCGGTTGGCGGCAGTCGGCTCGGCCCAGGCACGGCGCATGTCGGCCCAGCCCTCGCTCAGGCCCTCTTCATAGGCATTGCCGTTCTGGCTGACGATGGCGGTGATTTTTTCGGGGTGGTTCACCGCCAGGCGCCAGCCGACCGGCGCGCCGTAGTCGAACACATACAGCGCATAGCGGTCCAGCCCCCTGGCGACGGTAAACGCGTCGATCACCGCCGCCAGCCGGTCGAAGGTGTACTCGAACGACGCATCCGGCAACACGCTGGTCTGCCCGAAGCCTGGCAGGTCCGGCGCGATCACATGGTAGTGGCGCGCCAGTTGCGGCATCATGTCGCGGAACATATGAGACGAGGCGCCGAAGCCGTGCAGCAGCAACAGCGTCGGCGCATCGGGCGCACCGGCTTCGCGGTAGAACAGCTCGACGCCGTCTATGGCAATGGTGTGGTAATGAACCTGGATGGACATGATGACTCCTTCAATCAGTTGGGCAAGGTTTTGAATAACTATTATAATTACTCTTTAAAGGTTACTTTAGTCCAGTATGGGCAGCACAAAGTAACCTGTCAAGTTATTTTTAAGAGGTTACTTAATGCACTATTCAGGAATTCAACAGGCTTCCACGGCACCGGAAGCGCCCTTGCTGGGCGACCACCTGGCGATGGACTTGATCAACACGCAGGCGCGCAGCCATGGCGAATTGCAGGAGTTCTGGAGGACGGGAGACGATGTGCTGCGCTGGCTGGCGCGCTGCGGCATCACGCCGGCGCCCGATGCGGGGCCGGTCGACCTGGCAGCCTTGCTGGAACAGGCGCAGGCGCTGCGCGCGCTGGCGCAGCAGCTGATCACGAGGTGCAAGAATGGCAAGGACGGCAAGGAAGGAGATATCGACGGCCTGAACACGTATCTGCAGGCCTACCTGAGCGCGCCGCTACTGGAGCGCGGCGCCGATGGCCAGCTGATGTTGGGCCGCCGCGCGCGCGCAAACGCCCTCGCCTGCCTGCTCGGGCCGGTCGCCGAAGCCGTCGCGCAGCTGCTGGCGGAGGGCGATTTCGCCCTCGTCAAGCAGTGCGAACACCCCGATTGCATCCTGTGGTTTGTCGACCGCACCAAGGCCCACAAGCGCCGCTGGTGCAGCATGGCCTTGTGCGGCAACCGCTACAAGGCGGCGCAGTTCAGGAAAAAGAACGCTTAGAGAACGGTTAATCGCGCAGCACCTTGAAACCATGCGTGCCGTCGCGCCCCAGCTGCGCCACCAGGCCAAACTCCCAGTCGAGATAGGCCTGCATCTGCTCGCGCTGGTTGTCGGTGCCTTCATACGGCCGGCGATAGCGGTCGATCAGGGGCGAGGCCAGGCGGGTCGGCCCGGTTTCCAGCGGCAGGCCCTGTTCGGCCCACGCCGCCGTGCCCCCGGCCAGCACGAACACGGGCGCGCCGGTGATCTCGCGCAGGTCGGCACTGGCAAAGCGCGCCAGCAGGCTGCTGCCGCAGGTCAGCACATAGCGGCGCGTGTCGCCCGGCAGTTTCGCCAGCGCCGCGCGCAGGTCGGAGCGCAGCGCGAACCAGGCGCCGGCGACATGGCGCTTGTTGTAGTTGACGCCGCTGGTAAAGTCCAGCACCACCGTGTGCACGGGATCCTCGGCCAGCCACTGGGCCAGCTGCGCCGGGCTCACCTCATCGACCACCGGCAGCGGCGGCAGCGGCGCGCTCCAGCCTTGCTGCGACTTGAAGTCAAGCGATGACAGGCCATCGACCACATGCACCTCAATGTTCATCTGGCGCAGCCACGACGCCGTCAGGTTGGCGCGCACGCCGTCGTCGTCGGCCAGCACGAAACGCGCACCGCGCACGGGGCCGAACTGTTCGGTTTCCTGCACCAGCTGGCCACCGGGCGCGCTGCGAAAGCCGGCCAGGCTGCCCAGCGCAAATTCGGCCGGGCTGCGCACGTCGAGGCAGTACGTGGTGCGCCCGGCATCGGCCTGCAAGGCCGAGAGGCCACCGGCATCGATGCGCTGCACGCCGGCGCGGTCGGCCAGCGCCCGCGCACGCGTCTGCACCACCTCCTGCTGGCCATGCTCCGCATCGTCTGGATAGACGCGCGTCTGGCCATGCTGCAGCTGCTGGCCCGCCAGGGTCCAGCCGATGGTGCCGTTGCGCAGCGCCGCCACCGGATTCGGCACGCCGGCATTGCGCAGCGACTGCGTGCCGATAATGCTGCGCGTGCGGCCGGCGCAGTTGACGACGATGGTGGTGGCGGGATCGGGCGCGATGGCGCGCGCGCGCAGCGCCAGCTCCGCGCCCGGCACGCTGATGCTGCCGGGGATGCTCATGGTGTGGTATTCGTCGTAGCGGCGCGCGTCGAGGATAACGATATCGGCTTTCGCATCGATCAGGGCCTGCAGTTCCTCGGCGCTCAGGGATGGCGTATGCGCCTCTTCTTCCACCAGCTCGCCGAAGGCCTTGCTCGGCACATTCACGTCGCGGAACAACTCGCCGCCGGCCGCGCGCCAGCCGTCTATGCCGCCGTCGAACAGCGCTACGTCCGTGTAACCCAGGGTGCGCAGGCGCTCGGCCGCGATCTGGTCCAGCCCTTCGCCGCCGTCGATCAGCACGACGGGCACGTCGCGGCGCGGCAGCTTGGTCCAGGCATCGAGCTCGATGCGGCCCAGCGGCAGGTTGGCGGCAAACAGCGGGTGGGCCTGGGCGTGCGGGTCTTCCTCGCGCACGTCGAGCAGCGCGATCTCGCGCCCGGCCAGCAATTGTTCGCGCACCTGCTGGTAGCTGCGGCGGGGGAAGACGGCCAGGCCGTTTGTTGCGGGATTCTTGGTCATGGTCTGCTCATTCAAAATGATTAATTGGCGTAGCCGGAACGGAAGGGCTTGACTGCGCCCTCCGGTGTAAACACGGAGCGATCCACCGCGCCGATATCGGCGCCATAGATATGGATGCCGATCGAGACGCGGTCGTCATGGGCGTTGGCCACCTGGTGGATATCGCCGATGGCGGGCGAGACGGCCGTCACCGCGCCCGTTTCCAGGCGCTGCGGCGGGCCCACCTTTTCCAGCGCCCCATCGGGCGTGCGGCGAAAATCCTGCGAAATCTCGGCGCCGCGCAACAGGCCGATCAGGCCCCATACGGTATGGTCGTGGATGGGCGTGGCCTGGCCCGGCCCCCACACAAAGCTGACCACGGAAAAGCGCGCCTGCGGATCGCGGTACAGCAGGTACTGGCGGTAGTATTGCGGGTCTGGCTGCGCGGCGGCGTCCGGCAACCAGTCGTCGGTGGCCAGCAAGGTGCGCAGCAGCGCCCCGCCCTGCGCCACCACCACCGCTTCGGCCGCGTTTTGTTCCAGCAGCGCCTCGAAACCGGTGACCAGCTTTTTCAAGGGCGCCGGCAAATCGGCATGTGTCGTCATGATCGTCTCCTGATGCGATGGTAGCGGCTTACGCGGCCTGGCGGCGCGCGGCCGTGTTGCGGTTTTCCGGCACCGGCAAACCCAGGTTGCCGCGCAGGGTGCTGTGCGTGTATTCGCGGCGCAGCAGTCCCCGCTCCTGCAGCACCGGCACCACATGGTCGACAAAGGCGTCGAGCTGGTAAGGCAGGGATTCGAACAGGATAAAACCGTCGGCCGCGCCGCCCTTGAACCAGCGCTCGATCGCATCGGCCACCTGTACACCGGTGCCGACAAATTCCTGGCGCGGGCTGGCCTGGCGCAACGCCGTCTGGCGCAGCGTCAGGTTTTCCTCCTTTGCCGTGCGGATAATGCGCTCGGAGGCGCTGCGGTTGCTTTGCGCGCCATACTGGGCGATATCGGGAAAGGCTTCGTCCAGCGCGTACTGCGTCAGGTCGTGTTCATTGAACGAGCGGGCCAGCGCCACCAGCGCGTCTTCGATGCGCACCAGCGCCACGGCCTCCTGGTACAAGCGCTGCGAATCTTCCTCGGTTTCGCCGACAATGGCGCGCAGGGCCGGCAGCACGGCCAGCTGCGCCGCAGGGCGGCCAAAGGCGGTGGCGCGTGCCTTGATGTCCGTGTAATACGCGAGCGACGATTCGAACGTCGAGCCTTCCGTAAAGAACGCTTCCGCATGGCGCGCCGAGAAATTGCGCCCCTCTTCCGACGCGCCGGCCTGGAAGATCACCGGCTGGCCCTGCGGCGAACGGCTGATGTTCAACGGGCCGCGCACCTGGAAAAATTCGCCGTGGTGGTTCAGCGTGTGCAGTTTCGATGGGTCGAAAAACTGGCCGCTGGCTTTGTCGTGGGTCAGCGCATCGTCTTCCCACGAATCCCACAGGCCCTGCACCGTCTGCAAATGCTCGGCGGCGATACGGTAGCGCACTTCATGCGGCGGATGCTGGGGCTTGCCGTAGTTTTCGGCGCTGCCCGACAGCCAGGACGTGACCACGTTCCAGCCCGCGCGCCCATGGCTCAGGTGATCGAGCGAGGCAAATTGGCGCGCCACCGTGTACGGCTCGCTGTAGCTGACAGTCAGGGTACCCACCAGGCCGATGTTCTTGGTGACGGTGGCCAGCGCCGACAAGATCGTCAACGGCTCGAAGCGGTTCAGGTAATGTGGGCTCGATTTTTCCGTGATATGCACGCTGTCGGCGACAAACAGGAAATCGAATTTGCCCTTTTCCGCCAGTTTGGCCTGGCGGATATAAAAGTCGATATCGGTGCTGGCGCCCGCATGCGCGTCCGCATGGCGCCAGTCGCCCCAGCCGGGGCCGACGCCATGCAGGATAAAACCGAGTTTCAATTGTGCTGTGCTCATGGAAGGCTCCTTGGAATAATTCAAACGGGATGGAACAGGCTGGCGTCGACCAGCTGCTGCGCGTCGACCCGGCGCGGGAACAGTTTGGCTTCGTAAAAGGCGTCGGCCACCTGCTGCAGTTGCGTGACGATTTGCTGGTCCGGCGCGCGCAGCTGCGGACGGTCGCGCCCGACCACCAGTTTCACGACGTCGGGTGGCAATCTGGTGATGCGCTCGAACACGCGCGCATAGTCATCCGGGTGTTCATTGGCCCACACGTTGGACCTGGCCAGGCGCAGCAGCACGTCGGCCAGCGCGGCGCGCTTGCCCGCATGGGCCAGGGCGGCATCGGACGCGGCGATCACGCCGATGCCCGAATTGATGCCGACGCCATCGCGCAGCACCCGCGCGCCGCGCAGTTCGGCGCTGGCCTGGTAGGTGCCGAAAGTGGCCCAGGCCTCGATCTGGCCGCTGGAAAACGCCACTGCCGCGTCGCCGGGCAGCATGAAGCCCGTCTTCACGTCGTCAATCGACAAGCCCGCCTCGCGCAGCGCGCCAAACAGCAAATAATGCGCCACGCTGCCGCGCGCCGACGAGACGATCACCGAACGGCCCTTCAGATCGGCCACCGACAGGATCGACGAATTGGGCGGCACCAGGATGGCCACCGCCTTGGGCGACGACACGCTGGCCGCCACCACTTTCACGCGCGCGCCGCCAGCGGCGGCCGCCAGCGCCGGCGTGTCGGCCGCCATGGCGGTATCGACATCGCCCGATACCACGGCTTCGAACAGCGGCGCCGCGCCCTGGAAGCTGGCCCATTCGATCTTGTACGGCGCGCCTTCGAGCACGCCGGCCGCTTCCGCTTTCGAGCGCAGCAGGTTGACCTGGTCGCCCAGCACCAGGGTCACCTTCGACAGGTCGGTCGAGGACGGTGCCAGCACCTTCTCGCCGCAAGCGGCCAGCAAGGCGGCGGCCGGCAGTGCGCCCAGCAGGCGGCGGCGCCGGGGATCAAAAGTCATACGAGGCCTTCGCATAGTAGTAGGCGCCGGTGGGCGCGAACGGTGACGGGCCGTAGACAAAGCCGGACGAACCCGTGTTGGCGTCGCCAGGGCCGTTCTTGTCCGGGAAGACATTGAACAGATTGGCCGCGCCCAGCACCAGCTTGGTGTTCTTGCCCAGCGCATAGGTCACGTCGAGATCCGTCAGCCATTTGGCGCCAAAATGATAATCCTGGGCGCGGTTGGCCGTGGTCTGCCAGGTCGATTTGTCGTAGCGCGTGGTCTGCAGGTTGACATCGACATCGCCGACGAACCAGCGTGCCGACAAAATCAGCTTGGTGCGCGGCGCCGCCGTCAAATCACCGATGCCGCCGCCCGCCGCATAGCCGTACCACACCTGCGTGCCGCCCGGATTGGCGCCCAGCGCCGTGATCTCGGCCGGCGTCGCCTTGACCTTCAGCAGCGCCGTACGGTTCCAGTTCAGCGCCGCGCCCCAGCGCACCACGCCGGCCGCGCCGTAATCGGACGTGATGTCGGCCACCAGGTCGGCGCCGCGCGTGCGCGTGTCGACGCCATTGGCAAAATACTGCACCCATTCGCTGCCCGTCAGGCCGGAGGCGCGCAGCAGCGGCGCAAACGCCGGGCCGAACATGTAGCCGGTGCGCACGATGCGGTCGGTGATGCGGATCTGGTAGGCGTCCAGCGTGATATTGGCGTTGTCGCTGGCCTTGAAGACCACGCCGAGGCCGACGTTGGTCGACTTTTCCGGCTCCAGGTCTTTGGCGCCCAGCTGGCGCGCCAGGGTCGAATCGTTGCGCAGCAGCTTGGACAGGCTGGGCGCCACTTCGCCGGTGACCGGGTTGATATTGGTGCGGTTGTCGGTCTGCGCATAACCGAGCTGCGTCAGCGCCGGCGCGCGAAAACCCGTGCCGATGGTGCCGCGCAGGGCCACGCGCGGCGTGATGTCGTAGCGCGAATTGAGCTTGCCGCTGAGGGTATTGCCGGCGCTGTCGTTATAGTGCTCGCCGCGCACGGCCACGTCGACAAACCAGTCCGGCGTCGGATAGAAGCCGATATCGTTGTACAGCGCCAGCACCGTGCGCGTGACGCGGGTGGCGTCCGCGGGCGACAATGCCACGCCGGCCTGGGCGCCGACAGCGGCCGGTTTGCCCACGTTGGGATTGCCTTCCTGGTCGCCCGGCTGGAAGATATAGCCGCCGTTGATGTAGCCGAGCGGGTCGCCGGCATAGGTGGTGAAGCGTTCCAGGCGCTGCTCGGCGCCCAGCGACCATTGCAGCGGTTTGCTCCAGCCGATGTCGAAGGCGCGCGTAAAATCTTCGTTGGTGGTCCACTGCTCGAACTGATACACGGCCAGCTTGTCGAAACTGGTCGGTGAAGTGGGGCCCAGCGAGGGATTGCTGGTCAGGTTGCTGTACTGGCGCGCACGGTTCTTGCCGTAGCCCGTGCTCAGGTCCCAGTTCCAGCCGGCCGTCTTGCCGCGCGCACCGGCGTTCAGCTGGTAGTCGTAGGCGCTCATGTTATTTTGCGCAAAATACCCGTCCGGGAACAGCTGGCCCAGGGTCGCCAGGCCATTCGCGCGGCGGAAGTTATTGCCGGCGATGGTGTTGCGCGTGCCGGCCGTGCCGAAGGCATAGAAGGTGGTACCGGTCGCGCCATACGGCAGCTCCGCATTGAAGGCCACGTTATAGGCTTCGATGCCCGGATCGCCATTGCGCGCGCCTTCGCGGTCCCAGGTCGCGTTCTTCGGATTGCTGGCCGGCGAGTAGTTGACCAGGTTGGTGGACTTGAAGTTGTTCCACGACTGGCCGCGCTGGCGCGCATTGGCGGCGATATGCACAAAACCGTCGTCACCAAGCTTGAAGCCGGCATCGGCCTCCAGCTTGAAGTTGTTGCGGTCGCCCTGCCCTTCCTTCAGGCGGCCGGCCGTGGCGCCCAGCGAGCCGCCGTGATTGCCCGTCTTCAGGATCACATTGACCACGCCGGCCACCGCATCGGAACCGTATTGCGCGGCCGCGCTGTCCTTGAGCACTTCGATATGGTCGATGGCGGACAGCGGTATGGTGTCCAGGTCGATCGGATTGACGCCGCTGGTGTCGCCGCCGCCATTGGTCAGCAGCGCCGCATTGTGGCGCCGCTTGCCGTTGACCAGCACCAGCGTGTAGGCCGGGCCCATGCCGCGGTTGCTGACGGGGCGCACCACCGAATTGACGCCGGCCTGGTTGGTGCCGAAGTTAAACGACGGCAGCAGGCGCGCCAGCGCCTCGCTCAATTCGGCGCGGCCCGTGTGCAGCAATTGTTCGCCATTGATCACATCGATCGGCGCCGGGCTGTCGGCCACCGTGCGCTGCTCGCCGCGCACGCCGGTGGTCACCACCACGTCCTGGACCTGGCCGATGCTGTTCTGCGCATGCGCCATGGAAGTGACCACGCCGCAGGCCAACAGCGCCAGGTGCAGGGGTTTGAAACGGAGCGGCTGGTAAGTGTGAAGCATGGGATTTCCCTTGTTTGATGGTTTTTTATATTGGTGTTGTCGGATTACGCCGTTCCGGCTAATCCGACCTACGCGTCCGACACCGGCCCTTGCCCTTGGATTACGCCAAATACTTTGCAAAACTGCGATCCCACAGCGGCGCCACGTCAAT
This sequence comes from Janthinobacterium sp. J1-1, assembly GCF_030944405.1. Taxonomy (NCBI): domain Bacteria; kingdom Pseudomonadati; phylum Pseudomonadota; class Betaproteobacteria; order Burkholderiales; family Oxalobacteraceae; genus Janthinobacterium; species Janthinobacterium sp. J1-1. The sequence goes on along the minus strand of NZ_CP132339.1, from coordinate 4,130,280 downwards.
GCGCCTGGCCAGCAGGCCCGCCTGCGCAAACGCGTCGGCCACCTGTTGCTGCGAGGCGATGGCGGCGTCGTCGACCGCCACCAGCTTGTAGGGCTGGCTGCGCAGCCTGACCTGGTTCAGGAACAGCTGCGGCGGCACGCCGGCGATGCGCCCGCTTTTGGCGGCCCATTGCTCGGGGTGGTCATTGATCCATTGATAGACCTTGGCGATGCGCTGCAGGTAGTCGCCGATGGCCGCGTGCTTGAGCGGGTCGGCGATCGCGCGGGTAGAAGCGCTGATCACGTAATTGCCCGACAGGACGCCGTCGGCCGTGCGCAGCACGCGGGCGCCCTGGTTCTTGGCCAGTTCCACCACCAGGCCGAAGATCACCCAGGCGTCCAGCTGGCCGCTCTGGAAGGCCGCGAAACCATCCTGCGGCGCCAGCGCCACCGGTTCGATATCCTTGAAGCTCAGGCCCTTCTCCTTGAGCAGCTGCAGCAGGAAGTAGTGCGAAGTGGTCGAGCGCGCATAGCCGATGCGCTTGCCCTTGAACTGCGATGCGTCGGTGATGGCCGAATTTTTCGGCACCAGCACCACCTGGTTGTTGACGTCGCCGCGCAGCACGGCGATCACCTTCATGGGCGCGTTGGAGGCGGCCGCGAAGATGGGCGGGATTTCGCTCATGCCGCCGCAGTCGAGCGAGCCGGCGGCCAGCGCCTCGACGATCAGGTTACCGGCCGCAAATTCGGCCAGCGCGCTTTTATACGGGGTTTTTTCCACCCCCGCTTCGGTAAAGTAATAGCTGTCGCCGCCCTTGTAGGTGCCGATGCGCAGCAGGGTGCCGCCCAGCTGAGGCGCGGCCCAGGCCGGGCCCCAGGCACCCAGGCCGCCGGCCAGCAGCGCCAGTCCCGAGGTTGTCAAAAAGCGGCGGCGCGTCGGTGTTGTGTTGTCCATGCTGGATCCTTATTTTGCTGCTTCGGAAACGAGGGCGATGCGGGCGTAGCCGGCGTCGTTCAGCACGCCCATGGTGCCCACCACCTTGCCGTAGGAAAGCGCCTGGTCGGCACGCAGGTGGATGCGGCGCTCATGGTCGCCTTTCGATTCCTGCTGCACCAGGGCCAGCAGGTCGGCCGGGCTGGCCTTGGCCGCGTTTTCATTGACGTAGACTGTGCCGGCCGTGTCGATGCTGATGACGATCGGTGGCTTCGGTTCCTCCAGCGGCCTGGTATTGGCGGTCGGCAGGTCGACTTTCACGCCGGTGGCCATCATCGGCGCGGCCACCATGAAGACGATCAGCAGCACCAGCATCACGTCCACCAGCGGGGTGACGTTGATGTCGCTGACGGGACCGATCCTGTGCCCGGACCCGGTTGACAGTTTGGCGCCCATCTCAGGCTCCTTGCGGCGTCAAGCCGGCGACGACATGGGCGCGTTCCGCCTTGCCCGCCGTCGCTTCGACGCTGTCGATCTGCGTTTCGCCCGCTTCGAGCTGGCGCGACAGCTGCACTTCCACCAGTCCCGTCAGGGTGGCCAGGCGGCCCGTATAGCTGTTCAGGTCACCAGCCACGCGGTTGTAGGCGACGACGGCGGGGATCGCCGCCACCAGGCCGAGCGCCGTGGCAAACAGCGCTTCGGCGATGCCTGGGGCGACCACGGCCAGGCTTGTGCTGTTGCTGGCGGCGATGCCCTGGAAGGCATTCATGATGCCCCACACGGTGCCGAACAGGCCGACGAACGGCGCCACCGATCCCACGGTGGCCAGCACCGAGAGTCCCTTTTGCAGCTGTTCGGCTTCCACGTTGCTGGCGCTCTGGCCGACCCGGTTGATGCGCTCTTTCAGGCTGTCGCGGCCCGAGGCATCCGCATGCAGATGCAGGCGGTGGCTGTGCTGCCACTCGCCGGCGATGGCCTGGTAGATACGGGCGAACGGGTCTTGCGGCTGCTCGCGCAGCTGCTGCGCCAGGCGGTGCAAGGTCGGCTGGCCGGCCAGCGCCGTGGTAAACGCGGCGGCGCTGCGCTGCAGGCGCTTGAAGCGCAGCAGCTTGTCGATGATCACGCCCCAGCTGACCAGTGAGGCCAGGATCAGCAGCACGATGATAGCCTTGACGATCAGGTCGGCCTGCTGGAACAGCTCCAGCGGCGACAGATGGGCGGAAATGGTGGTTGGGTTCATGCGGTTCTCCAGGGGTTCAATTGACTAATTCAGTTTGAAAACGATATTCCCGGCCAGCAGATAGGTACTGCCGCCCAGGTCGGGCAATTTGGGGAACGGCGCGGCCCCTTCGATGGCCTGTTTCGCCGCTTCGTCCAGCGCTTCCACGCCGGACGGTTGCAGCTCCACTTTCAGCAGCGCGCCCTGCGGGTCCAGGGTCAGCACATAGCCCACCTTGCCCTGCTGGCGGCGCTGCCTGGCCGCCTGCGGATAGTCGGCATTGCGGTTGATGCGGGCATACACCTGGTTCACATAGTCGGTGGGTATGCCTTCCGTGCTGACCACTTTCGACGCCGGTGGCGCCGGTTTGGCGGCAGCTGGTGCGGGGGCCGGCGCTGGCGCGGGAGCCACCGGTGTCACGGGACCGATAGTCGTGGCGGGCGCCGGCGTCGTTGGCGCGCTATACGTTTCCGCGCTGGCGGCCGGCGCCTCCACCGTTCTAGGTTGAGGGACAGCGGCTGCCACGGGCCTTGGCGGCGCCAGCGACACCGGCTTGGCCTGCGGTTCCGGCGGCGGCGGTGGCGGCACGATGGCTTTCGGCGGCGCCACGCGTATCAGTTCCACCACCGTGGCCACCGCTTTCGGCGCAGGGTGCGAGCCGGCCAGGTTCCAGGCCAGCAGCGCCACGCCGCCATGCAGCAGGCCGGAGATCAGCACGCCGCGGTAGCGGCGCCATGCCGGCGTGCCCGGTTGCAGCGATGGCAGGCTGGCGACAGCCAGCACCGGCGTGGCCGGGGCCGCGACGGGCTCACGCGTCAGTGGTGCAAAGGTCAAGGTAGCGCTGTTCATGGATATCCCCTTTTCAGTCGAACAAATCAGGCTCTTCGCGGGTAATCACGTCCCACAGTGGCTGGAAGCTGAACCAGCCACCCGCATCGGAACCGATCTGGCCCGCCGTATGGCGCGCCACCGCGTGCGGGATCGGCTTGGTGGGGCCGGCCGCTTCCGACAGCAACTGCGCCTGGGCCGCGTTTTCAAACGCGATATAGCGCCAGACGGCCGACTCCACCGAAGCGCCCACCGTCAGCAAGCCATGGTTTTGCAGGATCACGGCCTTGCGCGGCCCCAACGTTTCGGCGATGCGCTCGCCTTCGCTGGTATCGAGCACCACGCCGCTGAAGTCCTGGAAAATCGCGTGGTCTTCGTAGAACATGCAGGAATCCTGGGTCAGCGGGTCAAGCAGCCGGCCCTGGGCCGCGAAGGCCTTGCCGTACAGGCCGTGCGAATGGGCGGCGGCGATCACGTCGGGGCGCGCCTTGTGCAGTTCGGAGTGGATGGCAAACGCGGCGCGGTTCAGCAGGCCGTCGCCTTCGACCACCTTGCCGTCGTGGCTGACCAGGATCAGGTCGGACACACGGATATGGCCGAAATACACGCCGGCCGGATTGACCCAGAAATGGTCGGGAAACTCCGGGTCGCGCGCCGTGATATGGCCGGCGCCGCCCATGTCGTAGCCATAGCGGGCAAACAGGCGGAACGACACGGCCAGGCGCTCCTTGCGGTGCTGGCGCTGGGCGGCCAGGGTCGGTGGCGGCGGCGGTTCGGCAAAGATGATATTGCCGTTGGCGTCACGCGGCGCGCTGTAGATGGCGGGCCGTGGCGCGGGGGCGCCCACGGCGCGCAAGTGCGGGCGCGACAAGGGGGCGGAATACAAAGGGGCGGTGCTGCTCATGACGTTTCCTTGTTCTGTGGTTTATTCAGTGGCGTCAATAGCCGCGCGCGGTGTCGACCACGTCGCTCAACGGCGTGCCGGCGCGGAAATGGCGCAGGTTGTGCAAGAATTTATCGATCAGGGCCGGCACGATGGCGTCGGTGCTGGGCGAGATATGCGGCGACAGCCTCACTTTCGGGTGCGTATAGAAGGCATGGCCGGCGGGCAGCGGTTCAGGCTCCGTCACGTCCAGCGTCGCCAGCGCCAGCTGGCCCGCATCGAGCGCCGCATGCAGCGCCGCGTGGTCGACCAGGTTGCCGCGCGCGATATTGATCAGGTGCAGATGTGGCCTGGCATGGGCCAGCGCGGCAGCATCGATCACGTGATGGGTCTCGGGCGTGGATGGCGCGGCCAGCACCAGGTGGTCGGAGCGCTGCAGCAAGGTGGCGAGATCGGCCACCGCTTCCACGCCAGCTATCTCGAACGGCGCGCCGGAGCGGCGCAAGGCGATGACCTTCACGCCCAGCGCCAGCGCGCGCTGCGCCAAGGCCTGGCCGATGGAACCGAAGCCGTACAGGCCCAGGGTCGATCCCTTGACCAGGCCCAGCGACAAACGGCGCCAGTCGCCGGCGTCGCCCAGCCAGATCTCGGGTATGCGCTTGGTGGCGGAAAAAATCGCCGCCAGCACGTATTCGGCGATCGCGTCGGACGCCGTGCCGCGCGCCGAGGTCACCACCGGCCCCTGGAACAGCCAGGGCGGGTAGTAATCGATGCCGACCGAGGCCAGCTGCACCCAGCGCACGCGCGACGGCCATTGTTCTGGCGCTTGTGTCGCCAGCAGACTCTGGCCTTTCGGCGCCGGCAGCACGAACAGGATGTCGGCGTCGGGCAGCGCGGTCAAAGGGCCGGGTGCCAGGTCCAGCACCGGCAAGCCGGCTTGTGCGGCCAGCAGCGCATTGACCCTGGGGTCGAACTGGCTGGCGATGGTCAAGGCAGTCATGTCGGTCTCTTCTCAGGCGGCCAGGCGGGTGGCATCGGGCTGCGCGGCGTGCGCTTCGCGTTCGGCAATCGCCGCGCGCACCAGCGGGATCAGCTCGCGGCCGTATTGCAGCGCGTCCTGGATCGGGTCGAAACCGCGGATCAGGAACGTGGTCACGCCCAATTCCCAGTATTTCAACAGCGCGTCGCGCACCTGTTCCGGCGTGCCCACCAGTCCCGTGGAATTGCCGGCCGCCTTGGTCAGCGCGGCGATGCCCGTCCACAGGCGCTCGTCGACCACCTTGCCGTTGGCGGCCGTGGCCAGCAGGCGCTGCGAGCCGACATTGACGGGCTGCTGCGGGCGGCCGCTGAAATGCGGGTTATGCTGGACCTTGGCGGTGGCTTTTGCCAGGATGGCGTCGGCCTTGGCCCAGGCCTGTTCTTCCGTCTCGGCCAGCACCGGGCGCAGCGACAGGCTGAAACGGATCTGGTCGGCGCGGCCGTATTTGGCGGCCGCCGCACGCACCTTGGCGATAATCTCTTCCACCTGCGCCAGCGATTCGCCCCACAGCGCATACACGTCCGCATGCTTGCCGGCCACGTCGATCGCCGCTTCCGAGGAGCCGCCGAAATAGATCGGCAGATGGTTGCCCGCCACCGGACGCACGCCGGCGTTCTGGCCCTTGACCTTGTAGATGGCGCCGTCGTGGTCGAACGGGCCGCTGCTGCTCCAGGTCTGCTTGACGACATCGAGGAATTCGTCGCTGCGCGCATAGCGCTGGTCGTGATTCAAAAAGTCGCCGTCACGCTGCTGTTCCGTGTCGTCGCCGCCGCTGATAATGTGCACGGCCAGGCGGCCATCGCTGAACTGGTCCAGCGTGGCCAGCTGGCGCGCGGCCAGGGTCGGCGAGACAAAGCCCGGACGGTGCGCCAGCAGGATGCCCAGCTTTTCCGTTTGCGAGGCGATATACGAGGCGACCTGGAAGCCGTCGACGGAGCCGCTGCCGTGGGCCACGAGCACGCGGTCGAACCCCGCGTATTCGTGGGCGCGGGCGACGGCGCCCAGGAAAGCCTTGTTGACGACGGGACCCGTGCCCAGCACGGTTTCGGACACTTCCTGGGTGGCGCTAAAGCCGATGAATTCGATGCTCATTTTGCTTCCTTCGTGGTAGTGGTGACGGGTGGGAGAGACGTGGCAAGGGCGGACAGTGCTGCAAATGCGGCGCGGCCGCTGTTGATTAAAATGGTGTCGTTCTGCGGCGTGTGGATGCGGCTGCACAGCACGTCGCGGTAATGGCGCTGCAAGGGGTTGGCGTTCGACAGGCCCGGATTGCCGCTCAATTCGATGGCTTTTTCCACCACCTGTATCGCCTGGTTGGTGACCAGGTATTTGATGCGGAAGCTGTCATTCGGCGCGATGCGCCCGGCAGCCGCCGAGGCGATCAGGGTGGCGTTGGAAAACAGCCAGGTGTCGATCAGGCCCAGCGCCTCCTGGAAGCGCGGCAGGCTCGATAAAGGCGCGCCCAGGTTGGCCGGCACCCTTTCTTGCAACCACTGCGCCAGCCAGTCGCGCGCCGAGCGGGCGACAGCGTCGTAGATCGAAGAAAGCAGCACCGACATCCAGGTCAGCAGTTCGGCGTCCAGTTCCTGCGCCGTACCAAACGGCGCCACGTCGACCGCATGGTCCAGCGGCACCAGCACGTCGTCGAAAACCACGTCGTGGCTGCCGGTGGCGCGCATGCCCAGGTGATCCCAGGTCTCGACGATGGTGATGCCGGGCGTGTCCTTGTGCACCAGCCAGCTGCCCACCAGCGGCAGCGCGTCGTCGCTGCGGGCCCACACGGCCAGCCAGGTCAGGCGCGGCACGCCCGTCGAATACACTTTTCGGCCGCTGATGCGCCAGCCCTCGGGCGTACGGCGCGCCGTGGTGGCGGGCAGGCCGCCACGGGCCGGCGTGCCCAGGTCCGGTTCCACCCGCAGCGCATTGATCAGCGCGCCCTCTTCCACCGCCTCGCGCGCCACCCGTTCCAGCAGATGGCGCGGCCAGCGCGTGGCGTGCTTGTTCGACGCATGGTGCAGATACTGCATGGTCAGCACCAGCGCGGTGGACGGTTCGCCGCGCGCCACGGCGGCAACGACTCTCGCCGTCTGTTCCAGGTTGGCGCCCAGGCCGCCGAGGGAACGCGGCACGGTCAGCGCCAGCAGGCCCAGTTCGTGCAGATGCTCGAAGTTCTCGTGCGGGAAGCTGGCCTCGCGGTCGTGCTGTGCCGCGCCGGCGGCAAATCGGGCCGTCAATTCAGCCAGCAACGAGGCAAATTGCGGGCTGTCCAGCTGGTGCTGGTGCGAGGAAGTGGGCAGGTGCAGGATGGATGAGGACATGGTTACACCGAAAAATTACTGAAGTTGAATGGGCTGGCCAAAGGCGCCGCGACGGCTGTTTCGACCGCTGGCGCCGGCAGCGAATCGAGTTCCACGCCCAGCAGGGCAAGCAGCTGGGCGCGCACCTGCTGGAACTGGGGCTGCTGCGCGCTGCGGGGACGCGGCTGGGTAATCGCGATATCGGCGGCGATGCGGCCCTGGTCCAGCACCAGCACACGGTCGGCAAGCAGCACGGCTTCATCGACGTCGTGGGTGACCAGCAGCACCGACGGTTTGTGCTGGCGCCACAGGTCCAGGATCAGCTGGTGCATGCGGATGCGCGTCAGGGCGTCGAGGGCGGCAAACGGTTCGTCGAGCAGCAGCAGCTGCGGTTCGCGCACCAGGGCCCTGGCCAATGCCACGCGCTGCGCTTCGCCGCCCGACAGGGTGGCCGGCCAGGCATTTTCGCGGTGCGCCAGCCCCACTTCCTGCAAGGCCTGCCTGGCCCGCTCGCGCGGCTGGGCGATATCAAGGCCCAGGGTGACATTGCGCCAGGCGCGCTTCCACGGCATCAATCGCGGCTCCTGGAACACGGCGGCGCGCGCCGATGGCACGTCCAGGGTGCCGGAGCTGATCTGGTCGAGGCCAGCCAGCGCGCGCAGCAAAGTGGTCTTGCCCGAGCCACTGCGACCCAGCAGCGCGACGAATTCGCCGGGGCGGATATCGAGGTCCAGCCGGTCGAGGATCACATTGGCGCCGAAGCGCTTGCTGACCTGGCGCGCCCGCACGGCGGCGCTGGCGGCTTGCACTCCCGAGTGCGTGGCACGCTGCGCCGGGGCGGCTGCGTGTGGTCGGTCCAGTTCCAGAGTCGTCATGTTCAATCCTTGATAAAAGTCGGGCGCCAGGCCAGCGCGTGGTGTTCGATGGCGCGCACCAGGAAGTCGGTGGCCAGGCCCAGGAAGCTGTAGACCAGCAGGCAGACAACGATGATGTCGGTGCGCATGAAGTCGCGGGCGTTGTTGATCAGGTAGCCGAGACCCGCCGTGGCGTTGATCTGCTCGACGGCCACCAGCGACAACCAGCTGACGCCCAGCGAATAGCGCAGGCCGACCAGGAACGAGGGCAAGGCGCCGGGCAGGATCACGTGCACGATCAGCTGCGGGTAGGAGAGGCCGAACAGGCGGGCCGCCTCGACCAGTTTCGAATCGATGCCGCGAATGCCGCTGTACAGGGTCAAATACATCGGGAAGGTGGTGGCAAACGCGATCAGCGCGATCTTGGTGAATTCGCCGATGCCGAACCACAGAATGAACAACGGCACCAGCCCCAGGAACGGCAGGGTGCGCGCCATCTGCATCGGCGAATCGACCGCCACTTCGCCGCGCCGCGACAGGCCGGCGATCAAGGCCAGCGCCGTGCCCAGCGACAGCGAGACGGCCAGGCCGATCAGCACGCGGCGCAGCGACACCACCACATTGCTGCCGATTTCACCGGACAGTATCAGCTCGCCCATGGTGGTCAATATCTGCGACGGTGCCGCCAGCACGCGCTCGGGCAGCACGCCGGTGCGGGCGGCGATTTCCCATGCCGCCAGCAAAATCAGCGGGCTGATGGCGCGTTCAAGGACGGCGGAAAGGAAGGGACGCTTGCGGCTGGCCGCGATGGGTTCTTGTTGCGGAGGACTGCTGGCGGAGGTAGAAACTGACATCTGGCTTCCCTGTTCTGAAGTGGCTGCTGGCGTGATCCAGAGCCGATGAAATTCAGTATAGGGAGCAAATGATTATGACGAAACTAATTGTTTATTCTATTGATATATGATTTTTAAGAATAATGTTGCAGGACAATATTTTTAATCGTTGACCCCAAAAAAGGCTGGGGTCGAACCCTAGGGTCCGACCCGGTAGTTGCTTTCAGGGTGAAAATCATGCTAACAACTGCCTGCTGCTACACCGCCCTCACCTTCTGCACCGGCGCCGGCGCCGCAAACGCCTCCCCCACCGCCTGCGCCACGAAATCGATCGCGTGCTGCACCGGTCCCGGCAGTTGCGCCTGGATCAGCCAAATATCGAGCAGCGGCTTGAAGTCGCTGACGTTGATGATGTCGAGCTGCGCCAGGTGGCGGCTGCGCTCCAGTATCGGCAGCGGCATCAGGCCCAGGCCCGCGCCGTTGGCCACCAGGCCCAGTTGCAGGTCGGTGCCGAAGGTTTCCAGGTTCAGCTTGAACGACAGGCCCTGCTGCGCCAGCGTGCGCGCCAGGCCGGCGCGGAAACCGCAGCCGTCAGGGTTCAGCACCCAGCCCACGTCATACAGCTCGCGCAGCTTGTAGCTGCGGCGCGGCATGCTGCCCTTCTTCGCCACCACCACCAGTTCCAGCCGGCCCAGCGCGCGGCCGACCAGGCCTTCGGGCAGCACCTTGGTGGCCGGGAACAGGGCCACGGCCGCGTCGATCTCGGCGTTGGCCACCCGTTCCAGCAGCTGGGCGCCCCAGCCCGACGCCACTTCCGTGTGCAGGCCGGGAAAGGCCGCGTTCAGCCGCTGCAGGGTATCGAGCAGCACCATGTCGCCCACGGTCTGGATCACGCCGATGCGAAACACGCCGGTAGGCGCCTGGTCGTTCTGCACCAGGTCGCGCAGGCGGTCCACTTCCAGCAGCACCTTGCTGCACTGCTCGAAGACCCGCTTGCCGGTGGCGTTCGGGCGCGGCGGCTTGACGCTGCGGTCGAGCAGCTCGACGCCCAGGTCCTGCTCGAAATTCTGCACGCGGCGCGTGATGGCCGACTGCGTCAGGCGCAGCGACTCGGCCGCCGCGCTGACGGAGTGGTTGCGCACGACGGCGACAAAGGCGCTGATGTCATCTATCTTCATGGGCATGCTGTTCCGGTAACCTCCAAAATGCCATCTTAACGCGCCCGCGGGCGCGCCGCCTAGAACGCATAGGAAGCGCGTACATAATAATAGCCTCCGTTGAAGCCCGTCTGCGAGGCGGCCGTGTCGTACTGGTACACGCCAAGATAGCGGCTGGCCAGCGGCACCTTGCTCGGATAGACGTCGAACAGATTGTTGGCGCCCAGGGCCAGCTGCAGCTTCTTGCTGACGGCGTAGCGCACTTCCAGGTCGGTCAGGGTGCGCGGCGCGTTTTCGATATGGTTGAACACCGACGTCGAATAAATGTTCGGCCCCGAATAAAAGGTCGCTTCGGTCGACGTCTTGCCATAGCGCGTGGCATGCAGACTGACGCCCCAAGGCCCCTGGCTCCACACGCCGCCCAGTATCACCTTGTTTTTCGGCGTCGAGGTGGTCAGATAGCCGGCCTGCTGGGCGTTCAGCAGCGGCCTGCCATTGGTGTCGACGGCCGTGCGCAGTATGGAGCTGGTATTGACGTTGCCACCCAGGTCCCAGTCTATGCGCCCCGCCCCCAGATTGGTGGTGTAGGTGGCCACCACGTCCACGCCCTGGGTGCGCGTGTCGACGCCATTGGCAAAATAGCTGGCGCTGACCGACGACAGGCCTGTCGGCAGGCTGATGCCGGCGGCCGTCAGGGCGTTGATGGCGGTGGCGCCCGTGTAGGTGCCGCCCTGGATGATGCGGTCGCGGATCTCGATGCGGTAGGCGTCGACCGTCAGGTTGAACCTGTCCCACGGCTGCGCCACCAGGCCCAGGTTGATGCTGCGCGACTTTTCCGGTTTCAATGCGCTGGCGCCCAGGCTGCGCGCAGCCACCGAATTGACGGCCAGCTGGCCGCCGGCCGTGGTCGGCGAGACCGCCAGGCTGGTGTAGTACTCCTGCGCCAGCGACGGCGCGCGAAAACCCGTGCTCAGCGTGCCGCGCAAGGCATAGCGTTCGCTGGCCTGGAAGCGCGCGGACAGCTTGGCATTGGTGGTGTTGCCGGCGTCGCTGTAGCGTTCATGGCGGGCCGCCAGCTCCGCTTCCCATTGCCGGCTCAATTTGGTCGACAGGTCGGCATAGGCGGCGGAGATGGTGCGGCCGTGCTTGCCCGCGCTGATGGCCGACAGGCCAGGCAGGGCCTGCGAACCGCTGCCGTACGACGATGCCGCGTCGCCTGCGCCCACGTCATAGGTCTCGCGCCGGTACTCGGCGCCCAGCGCCACCGACAAGGGTGCCGGCAGGCCGACGTCGAACGGACGCGCCACGTCCAGGTTCACGCCCCACTGGGTATTCTTGTAGCTGGCCAGGTGAAACGAGGTCGGGGTGGCGCCGGTGGCCGCATACAGGTCGGTATTGGCCGAGTCGCGCATGCCAATCTTGACGTTGTCCACGCCGTAGGTCCCGCTCAGATCCCAGCGCCAGCCGGCCAGCTGTTCGCCGCGCACGCCGGCCGTCAGCGAACCGTCCTGCTCGTTGCTGGTCTCGACCGGGCTGAAACCGTTCGGATACAGCTGCGGCAAGCGATTCGGCAGGCGGTAGTTCTGCACGCTTTCGCCATCCCGGTGCGCCACGCTGCCGAAGGCATACAGCTCGGTGGTGCCCAGCGCATAGCCGGCATTGACGCCGACGGCTTCGCGCCGGCTTTTCGGGTCACCCAAGGTGCGGTTGACCACGGTGCCGGTGCGCTCGTCCGGGCCGCTGCGCACGCTGTGGTCATGGCGCTTGGTTTCCGCGCTCAGGTGCACGAAACCGTCTTCGCCGAGCGGCAGGCCGATATCGGCCGAACTGCCCAGGGTAAAGCCGTCGCCCTTGTAGTACTGGCCGCTGTTGACTGTGACGTTGCCGCCCTGCGCCGACGATTTCAGAATCACGTTGATCACCCCGGCGATGGCGTCCGAGCCATACTGGGCGGCCGCGCCGTCGCGCAGCACCTCGATATGGTCGACGGCGCTGACGGGTATCAGGTCAAGGTCGACCGGCGTGGCGCCCTGCTGCGCGCCCGGATCGGCCGAGATATTGGCCGAGGTATGACGCCGCTTGCCGTTGATCAGCAGCAGCACATGGTTGGGACTGAGGCCGCGCAAGGTCAGCGCGCTGGTGAGATTGGCCGCGTCGCCCGCCTGCGCCAGCCGGTTCACGGACGGCAGCAGCTTGACCAGCGCATCGCGCAAGTCGGTCTGCCCCGTGCGCTGCAAGTCCTTGGCGCTGATGACGTCGATAGGGCTGAGGCTTTCATCGGCCGAGCGGCGCGTGTCGCGCGTGCCGGTCACCACCACCACGCCCCCTTCCGCCGCGGCCAGGCTGGCGGCGGCATCCACGGCATCGGCGGCCAGCGACGCGCCGGAAGAAAAAGCGAGGAACAAGGCCAGGGGCAAGGCGCGTGGCTTGAGAGTGTGAATATTATTGTACATGGTCAGGGGCTTCATATCAGTTGCTGCGGGCGGCCTTGGCCGCTACCAGGTCGATCTCGACAAAGGCGCCGGGCAGCGGCAAGGCCACCACCTGCAAGGCCGTTCGGGCCGGCTTGGCCGGCTGCTCGGCGGTGCCGAAGAACTGGCCATAGGCGGCATTGAGGCCATTGAAATCGAGCTTGCCGTCCAGCTTGGGATCACCGACCAGGAACACGCGCAGCTGCACCACATCGGCAAAGATGAGGCCTTCCGCTTTCAGCGCCGCCTGCAGCTTGCGCAGTACCGACAGGGTTTGCGTCTGCGTGTCGCCGTAGGACTCGAACGAGCCTTTCGGCGCGGCGGCATTGGCCACGTCCGGCAGCACGCCGCTGAAATACACGGTGCTGGCCGTGGCCGGCACGGTGACGGCCACCGAGATCGGGAAGTTCGAATTCGGAATCGGCGTGCGCTTGATATCCTGCGCGCTGGTGGTGGCTGCAGCGGCCAGCAAGGCGGCGGCGGTCAGGTTGATGGCGGTTTTTTTCATGATGGTCTCTCAGTGGGAAGAAAATTTAACTTGCGACGCGGGCGGCGATGGCCGCCACGGCGTGGTGGGCGGACAAGGCGGCACCCTCTTGCCAGGCGCCGATCTGGCTCAGGTATTCGCCGGCGAAATGGACGCGGCCATCGGGCTGGTTCAGCAGCACATAGGCCGGTTCGGCCGGCGTGGCCCAGTGCACCCAGGAGCCCAGGCTGTACGGAACCTTGTGCCAGGCCACGCTGACGGGGCGCTGCAGCGCGGCGCCGCGCCCCGGATGGACGCGGTCGATCACCTGGCGCGAGGACGCGAATTGCGCCGCCAGCGGTTGATTGCTAAAGTCGCGCGCCGCCTGGCCGATGTTGTAGCAGCCGACCAGGGTGCCGGTGGGCTGGTGGAAGCCGCCGCTCGGATACCAGATCAGCGACGTCACATGCTTGACCACCGAGATGCCGCCGTAGATATGGCTGTCGGTTTCCCAGAAACGGGGCGCTTGCCAGGCGATCTTGCTGGCCGTGTCGTACTCGACCGAGCCGATCGCCTGCTGCACCTTGGCTGAGAAATTCGTTTGTACCTTGGCCAGCACGGGCAACGGAAAGGTGGTGATCGCGTAGTCGGCGCGCAAGGTCTCGAGCTTGCCGCTGGCGCGGTTGCGCACGGTGACGGCCACCCCATCGGCCTCGTTGTGGATGCGCGTGACTTCGGTGTTCAGGCGCAGTTCTTTTTGCAGCCGCTGGCTGAAGGCGGCCGGAATCTTGTCCATGCCGCCCACCGGCTGCAGCATGGTGGGCTGGAAGATCAGCAGCTCATCGAAAATCAGGGACGTCCACAGATCCGGGTCCAGCAGCTCGTCGAGCGACAAGGGATCGGGCCGCACGCCCACCTGTTCGGCCGCGCCGGGAAACACGGTATAGCCCGAGCGCTCGGTGCCCTTGAAGCTGTGATCCGGCGCCAGGTCGCCATAGACTTTCAAAAATTCCAGCAGGCGCTGGCGGTCCGCCACGCTCAGTTCGCGGTCCAGCGCGCCGGCATCGGTGGCTTTCGCCAGCAGTTCGGAGATGCGGCCGCGCGCATCGTTGACGGCGCGCCGCAGCTGGATCGCCGGCTTGTTTTTCGCCGCATCCGGCAGAAAATAGGCGCTGCGGCTGGTGTTGACTTCCGCTTCCAGCGCCACGCCGAACTCGCGGCAGTAGCCAAGGATGGTCTGGTGGTGGCTGGGCAGGCGCGCCGGCCCGGCGTTGAAATACTGGCCCTTGTCAAAGCGGGCCGTCTGGCTGGAGCCATCCGTGTAATCGATGCGCGTGCCGTCGCGGATGGTCCAGTTGCGTCCGCCCACCCGCTCGCGCGCTTCGACAAGCTGCACCTGGTAGCCGGCCTTGCGCAGTTCCCAGGCGGACACCAGCCCCGCGATGCCGGCGCCCAGCACCAGCACGCGCAAGCCCTTGCCGGAACCGGGCGGCGGCAGCACGGGCGCGGCGGCGGCCACCGCCACGCCGACGGCCCCCAGGCCCAGGGTAGTCATGGCCGCATGGGCAGCCGTATAGCCGCTGCTGGCGGCCAGTTGCATCAAAAAATGACGACGCGTCACACTCATTATCACTCCGCACAAGATGGGTTGAACTTCGGTCAACGCATCTTATGGCGGCAATGATTATGCTCAAACTAATTATTTTCTATATGCAAGTATGAATTTTATTTATAATTATTTCATCTTGTTTATGCGGAAAATGCATGTCTATCCTGCCTAGCCGGACTGCTACGGCTGGAACTCAAGCTCTCAGGAAAGCCTGAGCATAAACTTGGCGATCATCTTCATTTGGCAATATTTGCGGCTTTAGTGGAGAACAGCCCCTCCTGCCGCATGGCACGGATGGCGTGGTCAAACCCCGCCACCAGCTGCGGCGTGGCGACGGCCTTGTTGAACATCAGGTAGCTCTGCGTGGTTTCGATCGGCGGGCCGCTGATTTTCACGCGCCGGGTGGCCTGTAATTGTTTGAGGATTTCCACGCCCACGGCGCGGCTGCACACCACCGCCTCCATGCGGCCTGCCAGCAGCTTCCTGAAACTGGCGTCGTGGCTGCCGCTGATTTCCAGCTTCTTGAACGTGCCCTGGCGGGCGGCCGCGTCGAAAATGGCGCCGTAGGAGGTGTTTGCCACCACGCCGATGGACGCCATGGCCAGCGCATTGAGGTCGCCGCGAAAGGCCAGCGGGGAGTCGCTGGAGACAAAGATCACATAGTCCTGGAACAGCACCGGCTCGCTGGAAAACAGGTATTTCGCTTCGCGCTCGGGCGTCTTCTTGACGGTGAACATGGCGCCCGCCTCGCCCGTTTCGATTTGCAGCAGCGCGCGCGCCAGGGGCAGCAATTCGATGCTGGCGGGCTGCCCCATGCGGCGGAACGCCTCGCTCACCAGCTCGACCATGGGGCCGGACGGCTTGCCGCGTTCGTCGAGCGCCATGAACGGCGGATAGGGAAAGCCCACCACGTGCAGCGGCGCGGTGTCCGCTGGCTGGGCCCAGGCTTGCAGGCAGCTCAAGCCCAGGCTCGACATCAGCAGGATGGCACGCAAAAGCGACTTGGCAGGCATGGGCACTCCCCCGGTCAGCGGCAAGCGGTTACTCTTCCAGCCCCCCGCCCAGCGCCTTGTACAGGGCCACGGCCGACTTGAACTGGTCACGCCGCAAGTCTAGCAAAGTTTGCTGTGAAGCATATGACTGCCGTTGTGCGTCGAGCAGCTCCAGGCGGCTGTCCTGGCCGGCGCCGTAGCGCAGTTGCGACAGTATGCGCCGCTGTTCGGCGCTGGCCGCCACGCGCTGCTGCGCGGCGATCTGCAGCGCATAGGTCTGGCTGCCGGCCAGGCCGTCGCGCACTTCGCGAAACGCGCCCTGTATCGCCTGCTCGTACTGCACCACCGCCACCTCGCTGCGGATCTGCGACAGGCGCAGCTCGGCGCGCAGCTGGCCGCCCTGGAACAGCGGCTGCGTGATCTGCGGCGCGAACGACCAGTTGCGCGCGCTGCCGCGAAACAGGTCGCCCACTTCCGGGCTGGCAAAGCCCAGCTGCGCCGTCAGTGACAAGCGGGGAAAGAAGGCGGCGCGCGCCGCGCCGATGTCCGCATTGGCCGCCACCAGCGCATGTTCCGCCTGCAGGATGTCGGGCCGGCGCGCCAGCAGGTCGGACGGCACCCCGGCCGGCAGCTGCGTCAGCACGGGCCGGGCATCGAGCGCGCGCCCGGCCGGCAGGTCGCCAGGCAGCGGGCCGCCCAGCAGCAGTTCGAGGTTGTTGCGCGCCAGCTGGCGCGCCCGCTCACGCGCCTGCAGGTCCGCTTCGGCCGTCGCCGCCTGCCCTTCGGCCTGCGCCAGATCGAGGCCGCTGCCCTGCCGCGCCGCGTGCAGGCGCTGCGTGATGCTCAGTGCCTGGCGCCAGTCGCGCAGGGTCGCTTGCGTCAGCTCCAGCTGTTCCGTGGCCAGCCTTTCCTCCAGATAGGCGTCGGCCACGGCGGCGATCAGGGCCAGCTGCGCCGTGCGCCGACCCTGTTCCGTGGCCAGGTAGCGCGCAAAGGCGGCGTCGGACAGGGAACGCAGGCGGCCGAACAGGTCGATCTCGAAGGCACTCATGGCCACGCCCGCCGTGAACTGGTTTTGCGTTGCAGCCGTCATGCGCTGGCGCACGCCGCTGGCGCTGGCGCCGATGGCGGGAAGGCGCGCGCTGTCCTGGATCTGGTATTGGGCGCGCACGGCGTCCACGTTCAGCGCCGCCACGCGCAGGTCGCGGTTGTTCAGCAAAGCCAGTTCCACCAGGCGCTGCAGACGCGCGTCGAGCAGCATCTGGCGCCAGCCCAGGTCCGCCGCATTGCCCTGGCCGGCGACAGCGCCGGCGTCATAGGTGGCTGGCACCGGCAGCGCCGGCTTGACCAGCACTGGGGTCAGGCTGCAGGCCGACAAGGCGGCAGCTGTCACGGCCATCGGTAATATAAAACGGCACCGCATCACGACTCTCCTTGTACTACATGGTTACTTTTTCTCCAGCGTTGCCCCAGCTTGTCCACCGCGCTCAGCACGACGACAAAGAACACGGGCACAAAGAAGACGGCCAGCACGGTGGCGGTGATCATGCCGCCAAAGACCCCCGTGCCGATCGCATGCTGGGTTTCGGCGCTGGCGCCGCTGGCCAGCATCAAAGGCACCACGCCCAGCGCAAAGGCGAGCGAGGTCATCAGGATGGGGCGCAGGCGCAGGCGCGCCGCTTCCACGGTGGCCTCCACCAGGCCCTTGCCCTGCGCCTGCAACTGGCGGGCGAATTCCACGATCAAAATGGCGTTCTTCGCCGACAGGCCGATAATGGTGATCATGCCGACCTTGAAGAACACATCGTTCGGCATGCCGCGCAGGGTCACCGCCAGCACCGCGCCCAACAGGCCCAGCGGCACCACCAGCATCACCGACAGCGGGATAGACCAGCTTTCATACAGGGCCGCCAGCACCAGGAACACCACCAGCATCGACAAGGCCATCAGCATCGGCGCCTGCGAAGCCGACTCTTTTTCCTGCAGCGACTGTCCGGTCCAGGCCAGCGCAAAGCCGGGCGGCAGCTGGCTCACCAGCCTTTCCATTTCCAGCATGGCATCGCCGCTCGACACGCCAGGCGCGGCGCTGCCCGAAATGCGCGCCGCCGGATAACCCTGGAAGCGCACCAGTTGCAGCGGGGTTTCGCTCCACACCGGCCGCACCAGCTGGCCCAGCGCCACCATGCCGCCGGCGCTGTTGCGGATGCGCAGGCCCAGCACGTCGTTCAACTGCATGCGCGACGGCGCATCGGCCTGGATGATCACCTGCTGCATGCGGCCCGCGTTCGGAAAATCGTTGACATAAGTGGAACCCATGGCTGCTGTCAGCATCTCGCTGACGGCGCCAAACGACACGCCCAGCGCTTCGGCCTTGGCGCGGTCGATCTCCAGGCGCACGCTGGCGCCCGGCGGCAGGCCGTCCGGATACACGCCGGCCACCTTGCCGCTTTGCGCGGCCAGGCCCAGCAACTGGTTCTGCGCGGCCTGCAGGGCGGCAATGCCCTGGTTGGCGCGGTCCTGCAGGCGCAGCGAAAAGCCGGACGAATTGCCCAGTTCATCGATGGCGGGCGGCATCAGGCTCATGATCATGCCCTCCTTCGCGCTGGCCATCGCCATTTGCGCATGCAGCACTTCTTCCTGCGCGGTGGCGCCGTCGCGCTGTTTCCAGTCCTTCAGCATGGTGAACGCCAGCGCCGCGTTCGGTCCCGCGCCGGAAAAGCTGAAGCCCAGCACGGACTGGTTGTTTTCAATCCCCGGGCGAGCCGCCACATGCCGCTCGAACTGCTTCACCACGTCCAGCGTGCGCTCCATGGTGGCGTCCGACGGCAACTGCATAGAGGTGATGAAGTAGCCCTGGTCTTCTTCCGGCAGGAAGGCCGACGGCAGGCGCAGGAAGGCAAACGCCAGCGCGGCAACCACGCCGCCATACACAAACATGGAGCGTCCGGCACGTTTCACCATCGCCACCACGCCCTGTTCATAGCGCGCGGTCATGCGCTCGAACTGGCGGTCGAACCAGCGGAAAAAGCCTTTCTTTTCATGGTCGTGCGGGCCGATCGGTTTCAACATGGTGGCGCACAGGGCGGGCGTCAGGCTCAGCGCCAGGAAGGCCGAGAACAAAATCGACACCGCCATCGCCAGCGTGAACTGGCGGTAGATGGCGCCCACCGAGCCGCTGGCCAGCGCCATCGGAATAAAGACGGCCGTCAGCACCAGGGTGATGCCAACCACCGCACCGGTGATTTCGCGCATCGCCTTCGACGTGGCCTCTTTCGGCGACAGCCCTTCGGTGGCCATCAGCCGCTCCACCGCTTCGACCACCACGATGGCGTCGTCGACGATAATGCCGATCGCCAGCACCATGCCGAACATGGTCAGCACATTGACCGAATAACCGGCCAGCAGCATCACGGTAAAGGTACCGAGCAAGGCGATCGGCGCGACGATGGCGGGGATCAGGGTATAGCGTATCTTTTGCAGGAACAGATACATCACCAGGAACACCAGCACCATCGCCTCGATCAGCGTCATGACCACTTTTTCGATCGAGATTTTCACGAACGGCGCGGTGTCGAACGGCACCGAGTACTGCATCCCGGCCGGCATGGCCGGCGCCAGTTCGGCCATGCGCGCGCGGATGGCGCTGGCCGTCTGCACGGCGTTGGCGCCCGGCGACAGGCTGACGGCGGCGCCCGACGCGCCATGGCCGTTTTCGCGGATGCTGAAGTTGCTGCTTTGCGCCCCCCGTTCCACCCGCGCCACGTCGCCGATGGTCACCTTTGCGCCATTGCGGTTGGCGCGCAGCACGATAGCGGCGAATTCCTGCGGCGTTTGCAACTGGCCCTGCACGGTCAGCGGAATGGTCACGCGCTGGCCCTTGACGGCCGGCGAGTCCCCCAGGCGGCCCGGTGCGATCTGCGCGTTCTGCTGCGCCACGGCGGCCGTGATATCGCCCATGGCGATGTCATACGCCACCAGCTTGGCCGGATCGACCCAGATGCGCATCGCGCGCTCGGAGCCGAACAGCTGCACCTTGCCCACGCCGGGGATGCGGCGCAGTTCTTCCGTCACGTTGCGCGCCAGGTAGTCGCCCAGCGCCACTTCGTCGTAAGCACCGTCGGGGGCATTCAGGCTGACGATCATCAGGAAGCCCGAGGACGCCGATTCCACGCCCAGGCCATTCTGGCGCACAGCCTGCGGCAGGCGCGGCTCGATCGCCTTCAAGCGGTTCTGCACGTCCACCTGCGCCAGTTCCGGATTGGTGCCCGGCTTGAAGGTGACGGTGATCGAGGCCGAGCCCGAGGTATCGGACGACGATTCGAAATACAGCAGATTCTTCACGCCCGACAGCTCGCGTTCGATCAGGCCGATCACGGAGTCGTTCATGGTCTGCGGCGTGGCGCCGGGGTAGCTGGCGGTAATGCTGACGCTCGGTGGCGCCACCGAGGGAAAGCGCGCAATCGGCAATTGCGGGATGGCGATCAGTCCGAACAGCACGATAAAGATCGCCACCACCCAGGCAAACACCGGGCGGTCGATAAAAAATTGAGGCATGTCTTGAGCTTTCAGTGAGCAGTCATCGTGGGGCCGGCGCGGCGGCGCGTTGCCAGGCTTGCGGCGTGGCGGCCACGCCCGGCTGCAGCCGCTCCTGGCCTTCGACCACCAGCGTGTCGCCGGCTTTCAAGCCACTGCTGACCACATACTGGTGATCGATCACGTCGCCCACCTCGACCGGGCGCAGGCTGGCCTTGTTGGCCCGGTCCAGCACCCAGGCCTGGGCCTGGCCGTCGCCGGCGCGCAGCACGGCCTGCTGCGGCACCAGCAAGCCATCAGGCACGCTGGCACGGGCGATGCGGGCGCGCACGAACATACCGGGCAACAGCGCGCGCTGCGGATTGTCGACCAGCACGCGGATGGTGGCGTCACCCGTGCCGGCGTCGATGCTGGTGCCGGAATACAGGATGCGGCCCGTCTGCGCGTAAGCTTTGCCGTCGGCGCCGAGGATGGTGACGGGCAGCTTGCCCTCCGCGTCGGCGCGGGCCATCAGGGCGGCCGCCGGCTGGCGCACGTCCACGTACACCTTGTCGATCTGCTCGATGCGCGCCATCGGCGCCGTGTCGGCGGTGCCCACCAGCGCGCCTTCGGTGACCAGTTCGGAACCGATGCGTCCGGCGATCGGCGCGTCGATGCTGGCGAAGGCCAGGTCCAGCCGGCGCCGCGCCAGGGCCGCGCGCGCCTGCGCCACGCTGGCGACGGCCTGCTCGCGCTGGGTCACGGCGTCGTCATAAGCCTGCCGGCTGATGGCGTCGGCCTCCATCAGCGGTTTCAAGCGCTCGGCCTGCACGCCGGCGCGGTTGGCGGTGGCGAGCGCGCTTTGCAGGGCGGCGGCGGCGGCATCGGCCTCCGCCTGGAACGGCGCCGCATTCAGCTGGAACAGCTTCTGGCCGGGCTTCACGTCGGCGCCCTGCTCGAACAGCCGGCGCAGCACGATGCCGCCCACTTGCGGGCGGATATCGGCCGTGCGGAAGGCGGCCACGCGGCCGGGCAATTCGTCGCTGAGCACCACCGGCGCGGCTTGCAGCTTGAGCACCGTCACCGACGGCGGCGGCGCGGCCGGTGGCGCTTCCTGGGGTTTGGAACAGGCGGCAAGGCCGAGCAAGGCGGCCGCGATGGCGAGCGTGGTTGTGTAGGGTCGGTTGGCGTGCATGGACTTTCTCTGTGGCGTATCCCGACCGGCGGTCCGGTCGACTGATACGCCAGCATAAAAGCGCCGCGTGGAAGTTTCGTCGAGGAAATGTGGAGATTCGATGGAGACCGTGAACGGTGCTAGACTGCGCGCATGAACCACCTGCCAGAACCCCTCTCTCCCCTTGTATTGATCGCCGAAGACGAGCCGCAGATCGCCCGCATCCTGGCTGGCTACCTCGGGCGCGACGGCTACCGCACGGCGTTCGCCCTTGATGGCCGCCAGGCGCTGGCGCAGCACCTGGCGCTCTCGCCCGACCTGCTGCTGCTCGACGTGCAGATGCCGCTGTGTGACGGCTGGGAAGTGCTGGCGCAGGTGCGCCGGCGCGGCGACACGCCCGTCATCATGCTGACCGCGCGCGACCAGGACGCCGACAAGCTGGCGGCCCTGCGCGTGGGCGCCGACGACTATATCGTCAAGCCCTTCAATCCGGCCGAAGTGGTGGCGCGGGTGGCGGCCGTGCTGCGCCGTTCGCGCCTGCGCCCGGCCGCCTTGCCGCCGGCGCGGCTGCGCTGCGGCCCGATCGAAATCGACCAGGAAAGCTATGCCGCCAGCGTGCTGCACGATGGCGTGGCCAGCCCCCTGAACCTGACCCTGACCGAATTTCGCCTGCTGGCCCACCTGGCGCGCACGCCGCGGCGCGTGTGCAGCCGGCTCGAACTGCTGGAAGCCTGCCTGCCCGAGGGCAATACCCTGGAACGCACGGTGGACAGCCATGTCAGCAAGCTGCGCAAGAAGCTGGAGGAAGCGGGCGTGGCCAATATGCCGGCCAGCCTGCGCGGCGTGGGCTACCGGCTGGAAGGCGAAGCCTGATGCGCCTGACGGGACTGAACCGGCAGATCGTGCTGTCGATGTCGGTGCTGATGGTGTGCAGCATCCTGCTGATCTGGATCGGCTCGTGGATATTTTTTGCCGTCGCCTTCAGGATCGATCCCGCCATGCTGTCGGAGCCGGACGACTTTTCTCCCACCACGGTGGAATGGCTGTGGATACTGGCCATTACCATCTTCGGCCTGCTGCTGGCCGCGTTTTTTGCCGTCAAGCTGGCCACGCGCATCCTCACGCCCATCAATTCCGTGATGGACAGCGTGCGCAGGGTCGCGCATGGCGACCTGGCCGCGCGCGCCGTGGCCGGCGACCGCAACCTGGGCGAGACGGCGATGCTGGTCGACGATTTCAACAGCATGGCCGAACGGCTGCAAAAGGGCGAGCAGGATATTTTGACCTGGAACGCGGCCATCGCGCACGAGCTGCGCACGCCCGTGACCATCTTGCGCGGCACCTTGCAGGGCGTGGTCGACGGCGTGTTCAGGCCCGAAGAAGTGGAGTTCGGCAGCCTGCTGGCGCAGGTGGAAGGCCTGGGCCGCCTGATCGAAGACCTGCGCACCCTGAGCCTGGCCGACAGCGGCCAGATGCGGCTGCGCCTGGCCGCCACCGACCTGGCACAGGAAATCGGCGGCGTGGCGCGCGTGCTGGCGCCAGCACTGGCGGCCGCCGGCCTGCGGCTGCGGCTGGACCTGTGCGGCCACGCCGTCGATTGCGACGCGGCCCGCATCGCGCAAGTGGTGCTGGCCCTGCTCGACAATGCGCGCCGCTACGCCGATCCCGGCCCGCTCACGCTGCGTACCCGCCTCGACGGCGGCGATTACGTGCTGACGCTGGAAGACGCCGGCCCCGGCATGCCCGAAGAACTGGCGCGCCATGTCTTCGATGCCTTCCGACGCGGCATCGGCGCGCGCGTACAGGCCTCGAACGGCAGCGGGCTCGGGCTGGCGGTGGTCGACGCCATCGCCCGCGCGCATGGTGGCAGCGCGTCGTGCACGCGCAGCGCCACGGGTGGCAGCCGCTTCACCGTTCGCTGGCCGGCCAAACCAGTGGCATAGACAACTGTTTGCGGCCTTGCACTTGAAATGGCCGAATCCGCTATCATTTCCAGTCTGAACAATTTACCGGAAAAGGATTCCCATGAGCGATTTGCTGCAAGACCTGCAATGGCGTTACGCCACCAAAAAGATGGACCCGTCGAAAGCGGTGCCACAGGAGAAAGTTGACCGCATCGTGGAAGCCGTGCGCCTGACGGCCAGCTCCAGCGGCCTGCAGCCGTATGAAGTGTTCGTCGTCACCAACCCGGACCTGCGCGCGCAGATCAAGCCGCATGCATGGAACCAAGCGCAAGTGACCGATTGCTCGCACCTGCTGGTATTTGCCGCCTGGGACAATTACACCGTGGAACGCATCAACCACATGTTTGACCTGGTCAATACCGTACGCGGCTTCAAGAACGAAGGCTGGGAAGCCTACCGCCAGCAGATCCTGGCCACCTACCCGCAGCGCGACGCGGAAACCAATTACCAGCACGCTGCCCGCCAGGCCTATATCGGCGTGGGCACGGCCCTGATCGCCGCAGCGCAGGAAAAAGTCGATTCGGTGCCGATGGAAGGTTTTGATCCGGCCAAGGTCGACGAGATCCTGGGCTTGAGCGCGCGCGGCCTGCGTTCGGTGGTGATCCTGCCGCTCGGTTACCGCGCCGGCGAAGGCGACTGGCTGCAGAACCTGGAAAAAGTGCGTCGTCCGCAAGACGAGTTCGTTACCGAACTGGCATAAGCTTCTTGTAGCGGATGCAAAAAGCGGAGGCTGCCTCAAGGCGGCCTCCGCTTTTTCACGCCTGCATCATCAGCCCTGTGCCCACATGCGCAGCAGATTATGGTAGGCGCCCGTCAGCCCCAGCACGGCCGGCGACGGCGCGCCCTGTGCCTCGGCGCGCAGCAGCATCAGGTCGCGGTCCATCCGGAACAGCAAGTTGCGCTGTTCCTCGCTGCGCACCATGCTTTCGAGCCAGAAGAAGCTGGCCAGGCGGCAGCCGCGCGTGACGCGATTGACGCGATGAATTTTATCACCGGGATACAGCAGCAGGTCGCCGGCCGCCAGCTTGACGGCTTCGTCGCGCCAGCTGTCGCGCAGCACCAGCTCGCCGCCCTCGTATTCGTGCGGATCGCTGAGGAACAGGGTGCAGGACATGTCGGTGCGCACGCGCTCGCCATCGGGCAGCAAGCGCAGCGCCACGTCCACATGGTCGTCCAGGTAATCGCCGTGCTCGGCGTCGTAGCGGTTGAACATCGGCGGCGCGATACGGCGCGGCAGCGCGGCCGAAAAGAACAGCTGGCTGCGGCGCAGCGCCTGCAGCACCAGTTGCTGCAATTGCTGAGACGCCTGCCCCTGCTGAGGCAGTTGCCGGTTGCGCTTGATATCGGCAGGCAGGCTGCCGGAAGTGACGCGGCCATCCTCCCAGCCGGCGGCGGCCAGGACCGCGCGCCTGCGCCAGTTCCTGCGGGTTCAGCACGGATGTCAGATGCAGCATGGTGTTTCCCTGTTCAAGACGATGGAATCGGCCAGCGCCCGCACGGTCTGCACTGGCGAGGCGGCCAGCCAGCCGTGCAAATTGGCCAGAAACGCCGGCGTGGCCGTGGCCGGAATGCGGCGCAGCCAGGCCACGGCCGGCGCCACCCTCCCCCGCTCCAGCAGCAGGCGGGCGTAATTGAACTGGCCGCGAAAATCGCCGCCCACGGCCGCCTGTCCATACAGCACGAAGGCGCGCGTTTCGCTGGCCGGCATCTCCCAGCCTTCCTCGTGAAAGCGGCCGATGATATTGAGCGACTTGGCGTGGCCCAGGCCGGCGGCCTGGCGGTACAGCGCCAGCGCGGCCGGCCGGTCGGTGGCGATGCCCTTGCCGCTCATCAGCAGGTTGGCCAGGTTGTACATGCCCCAGTCCAGGCCAAGGGCGGCCGCCTGGCGGTACCAGTACACGGCCAGCTGCGCGTCCGCAGTCACGCCCCAGCCGTTTTCCAGGCAGCGCCCCAGCATGTTGATGGCCTCGACGTCGTCGCGCGCGGCCGCCTGGCGGAACCAGTGCACGGCTTGCGCGGGATCCACGGGCAACAGGCGCTGCGCCAGGATGGCCTGGGCGCGCGGCACACCCTGCAGCGCGGCCGCCTGCAGCCATGGCAACGCCTGCCCGCCAGCATCAAGCAGCATCGCCGCCCAGCCGCCGGCCGGCAGCCGGCGCAACTGCGCAACGCCCACCATCAGAAGCTCAGGTCCGCGCCGAGGGTGACGCTGCGGCCCGCGCCCGGCACGCCGTACAGCTGGAAGCCGTCCAGCGACGAACCGATGCGCGCCCAGTAGAACTTGTTGGCCAGGTTCTGCACGTTCAGGTTCAGCGCCAGGCGCGGATTGACGCGATAGCGGGCGGCGAAGCTCTGCACCCAGTACGACGGCGCCTTTTCCGTATCGAATACATAGGTGGGTGCGCGGCCGGCCGGCCCGGACACCGTGCTGCTGTTGTTGTTCAGGCCGCCAACATACGCATTGTCCGAATAGCGGCGCTCACCCACGTATTGCGCGCCATAGCTGAACACCAGGCCGCGCATCGCCTCGTACGAGGTCCACAGGTTGAACGTCAGGTCCGGCACATTCTTCGCTTCGCTGCCGCTGTTGGCGCCCTTGGTCTGCCTGCTCATCAGGCGCGACGCGCCGCCGTATACCGACCATTGCTGCGTCAGGTTGCCCTGCACGCCCAGCTCCGCGCCCTTGACCCGCTTCGAAGGCAGCGCGCGCACCGGCGAGACCTCGTCATCGCCGTATTCCCAGGAATCCGTCACTTCGGTGCGGAACACGGCGCCCGTCAAGGCCAGCTGGTGGCGCAGCACATCCCACTTGCCGCCCAGCTCCATGGTCTTCGAGGTGGCCGGCGAGTAGGCCGCCGCCGCGGCCGAACCGTAGATGGCGTTATTGGTCGAAGCGCCCAAGGCCGAAGGCTGGGCCGCCTGCGCATAGGCCAGGTAGATGCTGGCCTCGTCGACCGGCTTGTACAGGGCCGACACACGGCCGCTGACGGCGCCGTCGCTGCTGCTGGTGGTGCGCACGCCTTTCAGGGACGTGTCCGCCTTCCAGTGGTCATGGCGCAGGGACGCCACCATGCGCCATTGCTCCGTAAAACGGATGGCATCGGTGACATAGATGCCGGCATTGCTGATGCCCGACTCCAGGCCGCCATTGCCCTTGACGGTGGCCACGCTGCCATGCGCCACTTGCGGATGCGCCATGTCGAACCACAAGGTGCCGCTTGGCGCATTGACGGTGCGCTGGTAGTCGCCATAGGTTTCGCGGTACAGGTCCAGGCCCGTCACCAGTTCATGCCGGACGGCGCCGGTGGCGAACGCCACGCTGAAATCCGTCTGGTTGCCGACCGTGCGGTAGCGCTTGGAGGTGCCGAAATCGCTGCCGCGCAGCACGCCATAGGCATTGGTCGTGTTGCCGGCCTCCTGGTAGGAGGCGATGCCGGCCACCGGCCGCAGGCCGCCGACGCCCACGTAGCCCAGCGAGGTGCCCAGGGTGGCGCCATTCGCGCCGGCCGCATTGAAGCGGGCCGGCGACAGCACCGACAGGTTGTCCGTCAGCGCCCAGCGCGTCTGGTTGCGGATTTTTACGCCAGGCGCGATATCGTGTTCGATCTTGACGGTGGCCGCATCCGAGGTGGTGCGCTGGGTGTACGAGTCGGCGCCGAACCAGGCGCTGTGCGCGATATTGCCCATGGTCCGGCCACCGGTGCCGCGCTGGATCGGCAAGCCGCCGTCGGGCACGTTGTCGTCTTCCTGGTGGAAGAAATCCACATGCACGCGCGTGGGGCCATCGAGGCCCGCGCCAAACGAGGCGGCCACGCCCTGGCGGTCGTTATTGGTGATGTCGCGCCCGGCCACGTCGTTCTTCTGCTTCATCAGGTTCAGGCGCACGGCGCTGCCCGGCGCCAGTTCGCGGTTGACGTCCGCCGTCACGCGGCGGTAGGCGGCGCTGCCCACGCCCATCGAGGCGCTGCCGGCATTGCCCATTTTTGCTTCCTTGCTGACCAGGTTGACGGTGCCGCCCACCGCCGAGGTACCGGACTCGATCGAACCGGTGCCCTTGAATACCTCGACCTGCTCGATATTGAAGGTGTCGTTGCGGCTGGACATGCCGGCGTCGCGCATGCCGTCCACCGTCAGGCTCTGCTCGGACGAAAAGCCGCGGATGGTAAACAGGTCGCCCCAGCCCAGGTTGCCCTCGCCCGAGGTAAACGTAATGCCGGGCACGTTTTTCAGGATGTCCTGCAGGTTTTGCGCGTTCTGTTCCGTCAGCACCTCGCGCGGCACGATGGTGATGCTTTGCGGCGTGTCGCGCAGCGGCTGGGCGAACTTGGCCGAGCTCAGCTGTTCCGGCTTGTAGGCGGGTGCCTCGCGTTCGGCCTTGACCACCACTTCATTGAGCTGCTGCGGTTCAGCCGCTGCCGGTGGCGCGGCATCAAGCGCCATGGCCGGCCCGACGGCGCCGATGGTCAGGCCGACGGTGGCCGACAGCCTGCCATATTGTGAAAACAGTGCCGCGATGGCGTCGGCCGTACTGCTGTTGATAGTGCGTTGATGCATGGTGGTATCCGATTGGTTGATAATGATTCTCATGTGCAAGTACTATAATGGCGGGCTGGCGCAGGCAGAACAGCTGGCTGCGCCGAAATGTAATGGAATGTGTTGGCGCAACATGGCCGACATATGCCATTACAAATCAGTTGATTGACAGAAATAGAACGGGAGCGGCGGGACCGGCATGAAACGAGCGGATCAGGTGTTGATCGTCGATGACGATGGAGAAATACGGCAGTTGCTGTCGGTGTATCTGGAGGGCGCCGGCTACCAGGCCCATGTGGCTGCAGGCGGCGAACAGATGTGGCAGGTGCTGGCCAGCACGCCGGTCGACCTGATCATCCTCGATCTGATGCTGCCCGGCGAGGATGGGCTGGAGCTGTGCCGCCAACTGCGCGCGCGGCGCGACATTCCCGTCATCATGCTGACCGCGCGCGGCACCCTGGTCGACCGCATCGTCGGCCTGGAAGTGGGCGCCGACGACTACCTGCCGAAACCGTTCGATCCGCGCGAGCTGCTGGCGCGCATCAAGGTGATCATCCGCCGCGCCCGCAGTTTTCCTGAAAAACACGAAGCCGACCGCATCGCCACCATCCATTTCAACGGCTGGCAGCTCGACACGCGCGCGCGCCAGATGCGCTCGCCGCAAGGCGTCACTTTGTCGCTGGGCAGTTCCGACTACCTGGTGCTGCGCGCCCTGCTCGACCATCCACAACGCACCCTGAGCCGCGATTTTTTGCTGGCCACCGTGTTCGGCAAGGAAAGCCTGCCGTTCGACCGCGCCATCGATGTGTGCATCAGCCGGCTGCGCCAGCAACTGGGCGACAATCCGCGTATTCCGAATCTGATCAGGACCATCCGCAACGGCGGCTACCTGCTCAATGCCGACGTGGCCTACCAGGCATGAAACGCCTGATATGGCGGCTGTGGCCGCGCAGCCTGACGGGCCGGCTGGCGCTGGTGCTGGTCAGCGGCATGCTGGCGGCGCAGGCGCTGACGGGCACCATCTGGTATGACATGCGCTATGGCAAGGCGATGGAGATTCCCACGCGCCTGGCCGCCACCCGCCTGGCCGATGCCGTGCGCACGCTCGACGCCGTGCCGGCCGCCAGCCGCCCGGCCATTTTGCACGCCATCGGCAGCGCGGATTTTTCGCTGGGCGCGATCGACGGGCCGTCCGGCGCGACGCCGGCCATCGACCGCAATGGGGTCTCCGGCAGCGCGCTGTTCCAGGATGTGCTGCGCCAGCGCCTGGGTAGCGATCACGATGAGCTGACCCGGCACCAGGTGCGCGTGCTGGCGATCGATCTCGCGCACGCGTCGCCGCGCCAGGCCAGCTGGTTCTCGCTGCTGCACGACGCCTTTCCTTCCGGTCACTTTATTGTCCAGCTGCGCCTGCATGACGGGCAGTGGCTGCAGGCCGAGCTGCGCGAAGGCCAGGCCGGCATGAGCACGGCGCCGCGCGCGGCCGCCATCGATTACCTGCTGCGCATCTATGTGCTGCGGATTGCCGCCGTGCTGCTGCTGGCGTGGCTGGCCGTGCGCCTGGTGATGCAGCCGCTGGCGAAGCTGGCGAAGGCGGCCGACAAGCTGGGCGCCAATATCTTCAGTCCGCCGCTGGCCACCGAGGGCCCGACCGAAGTGCGCAAGGCCTCGCAGGCGTTCAACGCGATGCAGCGGCGGCTGATCGACAATATCGCCGAGCGCACGCGCTTCCTGGCGGCCGTCTCGCATGACCTGCGCTCGCCGATCACGCGGCTGAAACTGCGCACCGAGATGTTGCCCGGAGAGATCGATCGCGTGAAATTCCGCCGCGACCTCGATGAAATGGATGCGCTGGTCGGCGCCACCCTCACCATGGTGCAGGACAGCGGCCTGCACGAGCGGCAACAAATAGTCGATATCGACAGCCTGCTGGCCAGCCTGCGCAGCGACTTTGCCGAAACCGGCGGACAAGTGCGCGTCGAGGGCCGGGCCGCGCCCCTGCCCGCCTATCCTCGCAGCCTGAAGCGCTGCCTGCAGAACCTGGTCGACAACGCCATCCGCTACGGCCAGCGCGCCGGCATCAGCGTGCGCGATGACGACAGGCAGCTGATCATCGAAGTACGCGACGACGGCCCCGGCATCCCCGAGGCCCTGCTGGCGCGCGCGCTGGAACCGTTCTACCGCGTGGAATCGTCGCGCAATGCGGGCACCGGCGGCTTTGGCCTTGGCCTGTCGATCGCGCAGACGGTGGCGCAGGCCCACCATGGCCAATTGCTGCTGCGCAATGGCGAACCGCATGGCCTGGTGGCGACCCTGGTCCTGCCGCGCGGCGCCACCCTATCGCCAGGCCATGGCCTGGGTTAAGATGAGGCCGTCATGGACAAACAGTAACTCACTTTTCCGCCCCTGGCGCTGATCCGATCTCCCATGGCACCACAGACCTATATCCTGTTTTCCCTGGCGGCAGACGCCATCCTGATCGTCATCCTGTTGTTCCTGTGGTTCAGGCAGCGCAGCGAATGGCATGCGCTGCTGTGGGCCGGCGGCCAGTTGTCGCTTACCATCGGCACGGCCAGCTGGTTTCTCGGCGCGACGCTTTCGCAGCACTACCTGTTCGCCGCGATCACCTTGTGCGGCGCCGTGGCAGGTTTCGTGGGCGGCACCGAATATTTTCTCGGCCAACTGCGCCGGCGCCATCTGCCGCCGGTGGCGCTGGCCTGCGGCCTGGCAGTCATCGGTCTGTACGGCTACTGGCGGGGCCAGCCGCTGCGCGTGGAGCTGGTGACGGCGGGCCTGCTGGGCGCGGCGCTGCTGTGGTCGGGCTTGCGGCTGGGCCTGCACCGCAACCGCTACCGCTTCCTCGGCATGGTCCTGATCGCCCGGGGCGCATTCAACCTGGCCAATTCGCAGCAATGGGTGGCGGAGAACTACGAATCGTGGTTCGTGTATTCGATCGCCGTCAAGACCCTTTCGATGCTGTGCCTGATTTATGCGGTACAGGAAAAAATCCGCCACCGCTATGTGCATACCATCGACAGCCTCAGCAACGGTTTCCTAATCCAGGACCGCAACGGCCAGATCCAGGTCGCCAATGAGCGCTGCGCCAGGCTGCTGGGCCATGCGCACGCCGGCGCCCTGATCGGCACGCACGTGGCCGACCACCGGCTGTTCGCCTCGCGCCAGGGCGCGGCCGCGTATTTCCGCCGTTTCGAGGCGGCGCAAGGCGCCTATCCGTTTATCGAGACGGCCACCATCGTGCTGGCCGGCGGCCACACCGTGCCGCTGGAAATGATCGCCTCGCCCTATATCGAGAGCGGCCAGCTGTATTGCATGGTGCAGCTGTTCGACATCAGCGAGC
Source organism: Janthinobacterium sp. J1-1 (assembly GCF_030944405.1). Taxonomy (NCBI): domain Bacteria; kingdom Pseudomonadati; phylum Pseudomonadota; class Betaproteobacteria; order Burkholderiales; family Oxalobacteraceae; genus Janthinobacterium; species Janthinobacterium sp. J1-1. Next base: position 4,099,179 of record NZ_CP132339.1, on the reverse strand, counting down.
GGCAAAAAAAGGATGGCCTGCTGCACCGCGCGGCCCACCATGATCCCGTGACGGGCCTGCTCAACCGCCACGGCCTGCTGCAGGAGCTGGAACGCTGCGTGCAACAGGCCCGGCAGGCGGGCGGCGACTGCGCGCTGTTTTTCATCGACCTGGACCGCTTCAAGCGCATCAACGACACCTTCGGCCATGAAACCGGCGACCGGCTGCTGTGCCAGTTCGCGCAGCGCCTGCAGGGCGTGCTGCCGGCGCAGGCCATCGTGGGGCGCTTCGGCGGCGATGAATTCATTATCGTGCTGCCCGGCGCCGCCGTCGCCATGGCGCGTGTGGTCGGCCAGCGCATGCTCGACGCCCTGGCGGCGCCGTTCACCTTGCCGCTGCAGGCGCTGTCGGTCTCGGCCAGCATCGGCGTGGCCTGCCATCCGCAGCATGGCGCCAGCGCCGACGCGCTGATACGCAATGCCGATATTGCCATGTACGAGGCCAAGAAGGCGGGCCGCGGCCACCTGCGCTTTTTTGACGACGGCATGACGGCGCACGCCAGGGAGGCCCTGACGATCGATGGCGCACTGCGTTTGGCCATCGCCGCGAACGAACTGCAGCTGGTCTACCAGCCCATCGTCACGGCCGATGGCCGGCAGCTGCGCAAGGTCGAAGCGCTGCTGCGCTGGCACAGCGCGCAGCTGGGCATGGTGCCGCCCGACCGTTTCATTCCGGTGGCGGAAGACAGCGAGCTGATCGTCGAACTGGGCCACTGGGTGCTGCATGCGGCGTGCCGCCAGCTGGCGCAGTGGCAGGGCGAGATGGGCGAACTGATCGTCAGCATCAATGTCTCGGCGAAGCAATTGCTCGACCCCGGCTTCACCGACCAGGTCCGGCGCGCGCTCGATGCGCACGGCCTGCCGGCGCGGCGTCTGGAGCTGGAACTGACCGAGCGCGTGCTGCTCGACGACACCGACCGGGTGCAAGTGGCGCTGTCGCGCCTGAGCGCACTGGGCGTGAGCCTGTCGCTGGACGACTTCGGCACCGGCTATTCCTCGCTGGCCTACCTGGCCCGCTTCCGGCTCGACACGCTGAAGATCGACCGTTCCTTCGTAATGCAGATCGAGCACAACGAGCGTGGCCGCAGCCTGGCCGCCACCATCGTCGCCATGGGCGCCAGCCTGGGCATGGAAGTGGTGGCCGAAGGCGTGGAAACCGCCGGGCAGGCCGCCATCCTGCAGGCGATGGGCTGCCACTATCTGCAGGGCTACCATATCGCCCGGCCGATGGCGGCGCAGGCGCTGGTACAATCCATCGGTTTGCAAGCCCTCGGCTTTCCTGAGGTGACGGCTCCGGATTGACGAATTGCCCGCCAGCGGGCGGTGGCGTAAGGTAGGCCATCTTTCCGATGGATACCTCATGCACACTTCTACCGTGACACCCGCCGCGCGCGGCGCGCTGGCCGCCCTGTCGCTGGCCACGCTGCTGCCGGCGCTGGGCGCCAGCATCGCCAATATCGGCGTGCCGGCGATCGCCACCAGCCTGCAGGCGCCTTTCAGCCAGGTGCAGTGGGTGGTGCTGGCCTACCTGCTGGCCGTGACCGCCCTGTCCGTCTACGCCGGCCGCCTGGGCGACCGGCTGGGCCGGCGCCGTTTGCTGCTGGCGGGCATCGCCGTGTTCGCCATCGCCTCGCTGCTGTGCGCGCTGGCGCCCAACTTGCCGCTGCTGGTGGCCGCGCGCATCGCGCAGGGCGCCGGCGCGGCCGTCATGCTGGCGCTGGCCATGGCGATGGCGGCCGGCGCCGTCAGCCAGCGGCGTGCGGGCAGTGCGATGGGCCTGCTGGGCAGCATGTCGGCCCTGGGCACCACCCTGGGGCCGGCGCTGGGCGGCCTGTTGCTGGCCCGTTACGGCTGGCCGTCGCTGTTCCTGATCAATCTGCCGCTAGCCGGCCTGGCGCTGCTGCTGGCGTGGCGCTACCTGCCCGAGGACAGGCAAGCGCCGGGCTTGCCGCCGCCGCGCCTGGTCCTGCGCACCGCACCCGCGCTGGCGGCGGGCCTGCTCGCCAGCGCGCTGGTCTCGGCCGTCATGATGACGACGCTTGTGGTGGGGCCGTTCTACCTGGCGCGCGGCCTGCAACTGGACAGCGCCGTGAGCGGGCTGGTGCTGGCGCTGGGGCCGCTGGCCGCCGCCCTGTGCGGCGTGCCGGCCGGGCGCCTGGTCGACCGCCATGGCGCGTACCGCATGCTCAAGGCCGGCTTGCTGTGCGCGGCGCTGGCCTGCCTGGCGTTGGCGCTGCTGCCGGCCAGCCTGGGCGTGGCCGCGTATGCCTTGCCGCTGGTGCTGCTGACGGCGGGCTACGCGCTGTTCCAGGCGGCCAATAACACGGCCATGATGACGGGCGTGGCGCCGGACCGGCGCGGCGGCGTGGCCGGCTGGATGAGCCTGTCGCGCAACCTGGGCCTGGTGGCGGGCGCCTCGCTGATGGCCGGCGTGTTCACCCTGGCCGCGGGCGGCGACGTGACGACGGCGCCGGGCGACGCCGTCACGCGCGGCATGCACGCCGCGTTTGCGGTGGCGGCCATCGTGCTGATCTCCGCGCTGGCGATCGCACGGCGCGGCAAATGACGCTACCATGGACGCATGGATATCCTGCACCTGAAAACCTTTGCCTGCGTGGCGCGTGTAGGCAGCATCACGCGCGCCGCCGAACGCCTGTTCCTGAGCCAGCCCGCCGTCAGCGCCCACATCAAGGGCATGGAGGAATACCTGGGCCTGGCCCTGTTCGAACGCACGGCGCGCGGCATGCGCCTGACCGGCCACGGCCAGCGCATCCTGGCCATGGCCGAGCACACCATCGCCAGCCACCGCGCGCTGATCGATGAAGCGGCCATGCTGAAAGGCCGGCTGGCCGGCCGGTTGCGCATCGGCGTCGGCGGGCAATCGGACACGGCGCTGATCGGCAGGCTGCTGCGGCGCTTCGCCGAACAGCATCCGGAGGTGGAAGTGTCGCTGGAATACGGCAGCTCCGGCGCCACCCTGGCCGCCATCCGCAGCGGCGTGCTGGACGCCGGCTTCTACAACGAAGCAGGCACGCCGGGCGACGACCTGGCCACGCGCGAAATGGCGCGCTTTCCCATCTACCTGGCCGCGCCGGCCGGCATGGTCGACCCGCGCGCACCGCTGGACTGGGCCGCCCTGGGCGAACTGCCGTGGATCTTCGCGCCGGCCAGCCTGTGCTGCGGCGGTGCCGCCGAGCAGCTGTTCCAGGCCCACCGGTTCCGCCCGCGCCGCATCATCAGCATCGACCGCGAAAGCGTGATGCGCCCGATGCTGGCGCAGCGCCTGGGCATCGGCCTGCTGCATGGCGACACGGCGCTCGACGCGCAGCGCCTGGGCGAAGTCGACCTGCTGTGCGTGGCCCATCCGGCCGTCAGCCAGCTGTTCGCCCACCTGGCCAGCCGCGCGCAAGAGCCGCTGTTCGGCGCCATCCACGCGGCACTGGGCGCAGCGCATCCCTGATTGCCGCAAAAGACGCCGGGCATGCCGTCGCCGGCCGTCGAAGTTAGCAATAAATCATTGCAACAATGCATATTGATTATGCTACCATTTTGTTTCTTCTAACCAACTCACAATCTGCGTATGCTGTGCCATCTTCGCCTGCCCTTCCTTTTCTTGACCGCACTGGCCAGCACCAGCTGCCTGGCCGCCCAGCTGCAGACCGGCAACGGCGACACCGCCCGCGTGTTCCGCTTCGAGCCGCGCGTCGAAAACGGGCCGGGCGATCTGCACGGCCAGCCGCTGGGCCGCATCAGCGTGCTGCGCGCCGACGGACATGAAGTCTACTCCGAAGAGACACCCTTGCAGGCCGGCTGCGGCGAGATCGCGGCGGTCAGCCAGCTCACGCCGCAGCTGGTGGCGCTATGCGGCACCCTGGGTGGCCGGCATACGACGTATAAAGTGTTTCGCCAGGTGGGCGCGGCGCTGGAAATGGCCACCCTCGACCTGCAGGACGGCAGCGGGCCCCTGGTGATCCGGCGCGATGGCCGCGCGCGCGGCATGGTGATGCGGCGCGACGTCTTTCCCGGCATGACGGGGCCACGCTATTTTCCGCTGGTGTATGCGCTGTACGACGACCCCGTCGCCTTCGGCTTCCGGCCCGATTTCAGCGCCTATGCCAGGGCCGAATATAACCGCCGCTACAATGAGCTGAGGCACGGCGACCAGCCGGCGCAGGTGATGCCGGAAATCCTGGCGATGCTGCTGGCGATGCAGGAGCCGCGCCTGACGTGCCGGGAACTGAGCCGCCTGGAAACCATCCTGATCGACGATGGCCAGTATGCGGTGCGGCCCGATGCGCGCGACTTCCTGCGCCTGTGGATGAACAAGCTGCCGAGCGCCGGCTATCCGGCCTTCGACGAGGCCGTTTGCAAGGATTATTGAGCCGGCGGCGCAAACCACACCGTCACGCACAGCCCCCTGCCCTCGCCGCTCTCGGCCAGTTCGATGCCGGCCTGGTGATGGTCGGCGATATTGCGCACGATGGACAGACCCAGGCCGCAGCCCCAGGCATCGTGGCCGTCGGGGCGATAAAAACGGTCGAACAGGCGCGCGCGATGCTCTTCCGGCACGCCGGGGCCGTTGTCGCGCACGCGCAGCATGGCGCGCCCGTCGACGCGCGCCGCTTCCAGGTCCACCGTGCCGCCCGGCTGCGTGTAGCGCAGGGCATTGTCGACCAGGTTATTGAGCAGCACCTGCAAGCCGTCGGGATCGGCCTCGACCAGCACTTGCGCCGGCGCCACCACACCCAGGTCGATCTCGCGGCTGTCGGCCAGCGCGCCATGGTCGGCCACGGCGCCGGCCAGCAGCTGGCCCAGGTCGACCGTGCGCAGCTGGCCCGGCGCCAGCGCCGCTTCGTGGCGGGCCAGGCTCAGCAACTGGCGCACCAGGTGGGTGCTGCGGTCGAGCCGGTCGTGCAGTTTTTTCAACGCCACGCTGCGCGCCGCGTCGCTGGTGGCCCGTTCGGCCACCTGCAGCTGCAATTTCAATGCCGTCAGCGGCGAGCGCAGTTCGTGCGCCGCGTCGGCGACAAAGGTGCGCTGGGCCGTGATCGCCTCGTCGAATTTGCGCATCAGGCCATTCAGTGCCAGCACCACCGGCCGCAGTTCGGGCGGCATCTGCTGCATCGCCAACGGTGTCAGCGCATCGGGCGAGCGCCCGGCCACGCTGTCGGCCAGGCGGTCCAGCGGCTGCAGCGCGCGCCGCACCACCACCACGATCACCAGCGCCAGCATCAGGGCGAATGCCAGCAGCGGCGAGCCGGCGCGCCAGGCCATGCTGAGCGCCAGGTGGCGCCGCACATTCATGGTCTGCGCCACCTGCACATAGCGGCCGCGCCGCGTTTCGCCATACAGGCGCCAGCGCAGGCCGTTCACCTTCACCCGGGTAAAGCCGTCCAGCACATAGCGCGGCAATTGTGGCTTGCCGGCGGCCGCATACAGCAGCGCGCCGCGCTCGTCCCACGACTGCAGCACGAACGCTTCTTCCGGGTCCTGCGGCGACGGGCGGCCCGTATCGGGCGCGAATTCACCGGGAACGGCCACCGCCAGCTGGCGCAGTTGAAGGTCGCCCACCTCATTGGTTTCTTCCAGCAGCGAAAAGTACAGCGAGGCGCCGGCCCCCAGCACGCACAGCAGGGTCGCGCCCAGGAGGCCCAGCAACAGGCGGTGGCGAATGCTGGTCATGGCGCCACCCGGATCTTGTAGCCGACGCCGCGCACGGTCTGGATCAGGTCGGCGCCGAACTTCTTGCGCAGCTGGTAGATATACACGTCGACGGTGTTGCTTTCCACTTCGCTGTCCCAGCCGTACAGTTTTTCCTCGAACTGGCTCTTGGTGATCACCTTGCCTGGATTGTCGAGCAAGGCGCGCAGCACGGAAAACTCGCGCCGCGCCAGCTTGACGGGCACGCCATGAAAGCTCGCTTCATGGCTGGCCAGGTCCAGCGTCACGCCGCCATGCTCGATCACCGAGCGCGTATGGCCGCTGCGCCGGCGCAGCAAGGCGCGCAGGCGGGCCAGCAGTTCGTCGAGGTCGAACGGCTTGACCAGGTAATCGTCGGCGCCCGCATCGAGGCCTTCGACGCGGGCCGGCGTGCCGTCGCGCGCCGTGATGATCAGCACCGGCAGGTCGGCCCCGCGCTTGCGCGCCGCGCGCAGCACGTCCATGCCCTGCAGGCCGGGCAGGCCCAGGTCGAGCAGCATCAGGTCATACTCGAAACCGTCGAGCGCCAGCTGCGCCTCGCGGCCGTCGCGCACCCAGTCCACCGCATAGCTTTCGCCACGCAGGCCATCGACCAGGCTCTCGCCGATCATCGGATCATCTTCCACCAGCAGCAATCGCACCCGGATACTCCTCTTTGACAGTACGCCATCTTACCCTGACTGTTAGGCGCAGCACAGAGGCGGGCCGCAATCGCACGTACCGTGCACTGGATAACCAACACTGCGGAGCCCGCCATGACGAATGCCAGCCATACCGATCCCTACCCCCACCCTGCCGGCGGCTGGGGTTCCGTCAAGGAGGTGGGCGCCGCGCTGCTGACCGAAGGCGTGCTGTTCAAGGGCGGCGGCCTGATGCTGCACCAGAACAAGACCGAAGGCTATGCCTGCGTCGGCTGCGCCTGGGCCAAGCCGGCCAATCCGCATCCGTTCGAATTTTGCGAAAGCGGCGCCAAGGCCACGGCCTGGGAAATCACCAGCAAGAAAATCGGCGCCGATTTTTTCAGCCAGCATACCCTGGCCGAACTGCGCACCTGGAGCGACCATGAACTGGAAAGCGTGGGCAGGCTGACGGTGCCGCTGCGCTGGGACCCGGCCAGCGACCGTTATGTGGAAACCAGCTGGGATGCGGCGTTTGCGGCAATCGGCGCGGAACTGCGCCCGATGGCGCCGGGCAGCGTGGTGTTCTACAGTTCCGGGCGCGCCTCGCTGGAAACGTCGTATATGTACCAGCTGGCCGCGCGCATGTACGGCAATAACAACCTGCCCGACAGCTCCAATATGTGCCACGAAAGCACCTCGGTGGCGCTGCCGAAGACCATCGGTGTGCCGATCGGCACCGTGGTGCTGGACGACTTCGAACAGGCCGACTGCATCTTTTTTTTCGGGCAGAACGTGGGCACCAACAGCCCGCGCATGCTGCACCAGCTGCAGGAAGCGCGCAAGCGTGGCATTCCGGTGATCACCTTCAATCCGCTGCGCGAGACGGGCCTGCTGCACTTTGCCAATCCGCAGTCGCCGGCCGACATGCTCACTCCCGCCGAAACACAGATCACCACCCAGTATCTGCAGGTGAAAGCGGGCGGCGACAGTGCGGCACTGATGGGGCTGTGCAAGGCGCTGATCGAAGCGGACGACGCGGCGCAGGCCGCTGGCAATGCGCGCGTGCTCGATGCGCCTTTTTTGGCCGGGCACACCTCGGGTTTCGACGATTTCGCCGGCGCGGCGCGCGCCACCTCCTGGCTCGATATCGAACGCGAGTCAAGCCTGGGCCGCGCCGATCTGGAAACGGCGGCACAGACCTATGCCAGGGCCGAACGCGTGATCGGCATCTTCGGCATGGGCCTGACCCAGCACCGCCACGGCGTGCAGAACGTGCAGATGCTGTCGAATTTCCTGCTTTTGCGCGGCAATATCGGCAAGCCGGGCGCCGGCATCTGCCCCGTGCGCGGCCACTCGAACGTGCAGGGCCAGCGCACGGTGGGCATCACGGAAAAGCCGGAACTGGCGCCGCTAGCCCAACTGAAAAAACAATATGGCTTCGAGCCGCCACGCCACAAAGGCCTCAACACCGTCACCGCCTGCGAAGGACTGCTGGACGGGTCTGTAAAGGCCTTTATCAGCCTGGGCGGCAATTTCCTGCGCGCCGCGCCCGACACGGACGTGCTGGAACCGGCCTGGGGCAAGCTGCGCCTGTCGGTGCAGATCGCCACCAAGCTCAATCGCAGCCACCTGGTGCCGGGCGCGGTATCGTATTTGCTGCCCTGCCTGGGCCGCATCGAGATAGACCGCCAGGCCAGCGGCGAGCAGGCCGTCTCGGTCGAAGACAGCACCGGCTGCATGCACGGCTCGCGCGGCCGCGCCGAACCGGCGGCCGACACCCTGCGCTCGGAACCGGCCATCGTGGCTGCCCTGGCGCGCGCCATGCTGCCGCCCGAACGCTTTGCGCTGGCGCCGTGGGATGCCTGGGTGGCCGACTATGCCGAAGTGCGCAACGCGATCGCCGAGACCTATCCCGAGATTTTTCATGACTTCAACGCGCGCATGTGGCAGCCCGGTGGTTTTCGCCGTCCCGTGCCCGCCGCCCAGCGCGTATGGAAAACACCGAATGGCCTGGCCAATTTCATCACGCCGGCAACCCTGCTGGAAGACCCGGACCAGGCCAGCCCGCGCGACGATGTGCTGCGCATGTTTACCATCCGCAGCGACAGCCAGTTCAATACCACCATCTACAATGAAGACGACCGTTTCCGCGGCATCTATGGCGGCCGGCGCGTGCTGCTGGTCAATGCCATCGACATCATCCGCCTCGGGTTTGCCGAAGGCGCGCTGGTCGACGTGCATGGCGTGGCGCCGGACGGCATCGAGCGCCGCGTCAATGGCCTGCGGCTGGTGGGCTACGACGTGCCGCCCGGCTGCATCGCCGGCTACTATCCCGAGTGCAATCCGCTGCTGCCGCTGGCCCACCATGCGGTGGAGAGCATGGTGCCGGCGGGGAAATCGATTGCAGTGAGACTGGTCAAGGCGGCTGCCTGACGGCGGCGATCCGCGCATTGATACGTTCATTGAGCCATGCATGCGTGCGCGCCTGTACCTGACGCGCCAGCGCGATGGGAAAGCGGATAAACCCATGCGCCGCTTCCGGCGGCAAGTGCACTTCCACCTCGGCCACTTCGCCCCAGCGCCGCGCCATCAGCACCGTGTCGTCGCGCAGCGGATCGCGCTCGCCCGCGATCATCAAGGCCGGCGGCATGCCGTCCAGCGCGCCGTACAACGGCGACAGCGGCGGCAAGCGCTGCTCCGCTTCATCCAGGCCAGGCGTCAGCATGCGCATCGAAGCGGCCATGCTGGGACCGTGCAGCAACAAGGTATCCGGCCCGGCCGCGCGCACGCTGGGTGTGCCGGCCAGGTCGTACACGCCGTAATACAGCACCGCGCCCTTGACGCGGGCCAGCAGCTCGGGCCACTGCTTGAGCCGCAGCAGGGTCGCTGCCGCCAGGTGGCCGCCGGCCGATTCACCCACCACAAAAATGGGGAGACCCGCAAACTGGGTCTCCAAAAGCCAGCGCGCGGCCGCCAGGCAGTCGTCCAGCATGTCCTGCAAGGTGTGGGACGGCATCAGCCGGTAGTCGACCGACACCACCGCCACATCGCAGGCTTCGATGGTAGCCAGGTTCAGCTCATCGTTCATCTGCGCATTGCCGATCACCCAGCCGCCGCCGTGAAAGTCGAGCACCACGGCTCGTGCCGGACGCAGGCCCTGCAGGATGCGTACCGGCACATTGATGCCATCGGAGTGCACTACGCGCCGCTCGGCGCGGATACCCGCGCGCGCCAGCTTGCGCGCGCCCATCAGCTGCGACAGGTGCAGCAGCGACTGGATCAGCACGGGAATCACGCGGTTGCGGATGCGAAAACGCGGCGCCCGGCCCAGCTGGCGGTTGAACCGGCGCGCCTGCGCCAGCGTGGATGCATCAAATACCATGGCAGCGGCCTGGCCGCTTTCTGACAAAGGCATGCAGCCTCCTGATCTCGGTAAAAACCTCTACTCTAGCAAGTCCCGCCACGAGTGGCTGTTCGCCAGAAGGACACGAAAAAAAACCGTCACGGCGATCTTGCCGTGACGGCCAACGGTCTGGGGTGTCCAGACCAGGAGACGCTGTGAAAATGTTACTTGAGCGGCGGCTGCACCTGCTTGTAGCGGCCCATCAGCTCGCCCTTGGCCAGCACATGGCCCTGCATCGCCTTGAGCAGCTGGTCGCGGTCGGAACCGAACGGCAGCGACAGCACCGTGTCGAGCGCAAACACCTGGAAGTGATAATGATGGGCCGGATCGCCCACCGGCGGACGCGGACCGTAGTAACCGGTCGAGCCGCGCGTGGTGCGCCCCTGCAGCACGCCTTCCGGTTCGGTCAGGCGCGGCTGCTCCTGCAGTCCTTCGGGCAGGCTGGTGACGGTGGCCGAAATATTCCAGGCCAGCCAGTGCACGAACGGCTTTTGCGGCGCGTCCGGGTCTTCCATGATGATGACATAGGATTTGGCGCCCGCGACGGCCGACCAGGACAGCGGCGGCGACACGCCATCCGCATACTCGCTGTACTTGGCGGCCAGCATGGCGTTGCTGGCAAAGGCATTGCTGCTGACCGCCAGCTTGCCACCGCCGACACTTTCGGGACGCACCAGCGCCAGCGGCACGTTCGTGCCCTGCGCCGCCTGCTGCTGCATCGGCGCGGCGGGAGCGGCTGGCAGCATGGCGCCGCGCGCCGCGTTGCCGGTGTAGGCGATCCGATACAGCACGCCATTGGCGTCGTCCGCCATCAGCAGCGAACCGTCTTTGGCCATCGCCAGGCCTACCGGACGCGCGATATGGGTCTTGCCGCCGTCCGTCAGGAAGCTGCCGACGAAGGGTTCGATCGATTTTGCCTGGCCATCGGCAAAGCGCACGCGCACGATTTCATAGCCGGAGGGCGTGCTGCGGTTCCACGAGCCGCGCATGGTGACGAAGGCGTCGCCCTGGTATTCGGCCGGGAAGTTCGCGCCGCGATAGAACAGCAGTTGCATCGGCGCCGCGTGGGCCGTGTAGCCGAGCTCCATCGGCGTGCTGCGCGCCTTCCACTCTTCCTTGCTGATATCGCCGACGGGCGTGCTTTGCGGGTAGATGCTGCCGGCGCCATACACGTGCGGCCAGCCGTACTGCTTGCCCAGTTCGATCTTGTTCAGTTCTTCCTGCTGGTCGTCGTCGCCGAGGAAATCGATGCCGTGGTCCATGCCCCACAGTTCGCCGGTGCGCGGCTGCCAGTCGAAGCCGATCATGTTGCGCAGGCCAGAGGCAAAGATACTGCGCTGCTTGCCGTCGGGCGACGCGCGCAGCAAGGTGGCGTTTTCCGGATTGCTTTCATTGCAGGTATTGCAGGTCGAACCGGCGCTGATATACAGCATGCCGTCCGGGCCAAAGGCCAGCGTGCGGTTCGGATGCTGGCCCGCGTCGGGCAGGTCGCCGATAATCAGTTTCAATGGCGACAGGCGCCCGTCCGGCAGGATATCGGCCACGAACACCTCCTTGACGGTGGCCAGGTACAGCTTGCCGTCGCGGATCGCCAGGCCATGCGCGCCGGCGCGGCTGGCCACGGTCACGGGAGCGGCATCGGGTCGGCCATCGCCATCGGCATCCTTGAACATCAGGACATCGCCCTGGTCGCGCCGGCTGACGTAAATCGTGCCGTCAGGCGCCACCGCGACGATGCGGATATTTTTCAGGCCCGAGTCAAACACCGAGACGGCAAAGCCGGGCGGCGCCTTGACGCCGGCCACGCGTTCAGGCGTGGCCTCGACCTTGTCGGGCTTGACGATGGCGGCGGCGATACCGACATGGGTGCCGTCGCCCTGCTGGGCGTGTGCCGGGTGGGACCACAAAGCGATGGCGCCGAGGATGGCAGGCATGGCAAGGGTGAAGGAAGTTCGCATGGTTGGCCTCTTGTGTGAACTGCAAGTGTCGGGCCGCGCCCTGCCCTGCTCTGTACGGCACCTAACCGAGCGCACATCAATGCCGTGCCTGCCTGATTTTGCCCTTGCGTGCGCACGCGCACCGAAGAAAGCGTATGAAAAGCGCAACGTGGCATCACGATCCACCTTGATGACTTGCTATAGGAACTGCCCCTTTGGAAACTACCACTCCCCAGCAACACGATGCACACGATGGCGTGGCCGACCGCAGGGCCACCATCGCCAGCCGCGTCAAACAGGGCGGCTGGTCATCCTATCTGTACGCACTGGCGCAGATGGCGCGCGCCGCCGCCGAAGCCTGGCTGGGCCGGCGTGCTTCCAGCAAGGGCGCCGCCCTGACCTTGTATGTGCTGTTTTCGCTGGCGCCCATGCTGATCCTGGTGGTGGCGCTGGCCAGCATCTTCTTTGACGAAGAAGCCGTGCGCACGGCCCTGCTGACGGAACTGGGCGGCCTGACCGGCGCCCAGGGCGGCGACGCCCTGAAGGCCATCATCGCCGGCGCCAAGCGCGCGGACGAGGGCCTGGCCGCCAGCATCATCTCCGGCGTGATCGTGCTGGTGACCGCCACCAGCGCGTTTGCGGAACTGAAGGAAAGCCTCGACGAACTGTGGCAGATCCCGCCGTCGGAAGGATCGGGCGTGTGGCTGTTCCTGAAAGAGCGCATCCTGTCGTTCGGCCTCTTGCTGGTGCTGGCCCTGATGCTGATGATGACCCTGGCCGTCAACGCGGGCCTGGCCGCGCTGCAAGGCAGCTGGGTCGATCCGACCGATCCGGGCAAGCTGCTGCAATATGCGCTGTCCGGCCTGTCGATGGTGATCGTCACCGTCATCTTCGCGTTTATCTACAAATACCTGCCGGCCACGCCGATCGCCTGGGGCGACGTGATCGTCGGCGCCATCCTGACGGCCATCCTGTTTATGGGCGGCAAGGTGCTGATCGGCCTGTACCTGGGCCACGGCGACTTCGGCAACGCCTACGGCGCGGCCGGCTCCATCGTCGCGCTGATCACCTGGATCTATTATTCGGCGCAGATCTTCTTCTTTGGCGCCTTGTTTACTCATGAATATGCGATGACTTTGGGTAGCCGGCGGCACAAAGGCGCCATCACGCCACCGCAGGTCAAGCCAGGCAACGCCAGGTAAAGCCTGCTGATTGTGGCAATGCTATCGTTTTATCTCCAAAAAAACACGGCTGCGCAAGACAGCACGTGATAACAATCATCAAGGAGACAAAATGAAACAGACTATGCTTTCATGCATGGTGGCGGCCGCCTGCGCCACGCTGATTACCGGCTGCGGCAGCAGCGAGACCACGCCCGCCGGCGACACCACCGCATCGGCCGACACCCGCGCCAGCCAACTGGTGGCCGCCATGACGCTGGACGAAAAAATCCAGCTGGTGCACGGCACCGGCATCGGCGTGGGTCCGCTGGGCGGCGCCGGCTATATTCCGGGCATCGCGCGCCTGGGCATCGCCGACTATTACGCAGCCGATTCATCGACCGGGGTCAGCCAACTCAAACTGAACGGCAATGCCTTGACGGCGGTCGACAATGGCGCCACGCCACTGCCGTCGGGCATTGCGCTGGCCGCCAGCTGGGATACGGCGCTGGCGCGCGAATACGGCGCCCATATCGCCAAAGAATTGCGCACACTGGGCTATACCGAAGGGCTGGGCGGCGGCGTCAACCTGGCGCGCGAATTGCGCAATGGCCGCACCTTCGAATATTCGGGAGAGGACCCTGTGTTGGCAGGCAATATGATCGTCGCCCGCACGCTGGGCACGCAGTCGGAAAAGGTGGTGGCCACCATCAAGCACTATGTCGCCAACGACCAGGAAACCAACCGTTTTACCTCCAATTCGATCGTCGATGAACGCAGCTTGCGTGAACTGCATATGCTGCCGTTTGAAATCGGCGTCAAGGAAGGCCAGCCAGGCAACGTCATGTGCGCCTATAACCTGGTCAATGGCGACAAATCCTGCGAGAGCAAATACCTGCTGACCGATGTGCTGAAGAACGAATGGGGCTTCAGGGGCAAGGTCCAGTCGGACTGGTTCCAGGCGATTACCGATACCGTCAAGTCGGTCAATGCGGGACTCGATGAGGAGCAGGCCGGCTCGGTCGATGACGACGTCGGGTTCTTTGGCGTGAAAAGCCATCTGAACCAGAAACTCAAGGCCGCGGTGCAGGCCGGCACGGTCAGCATGGCGCGCCTGGACGATATGGTAAAACGCCGGCTGCGCACCGTGATCAGCCTGGGCATCCACGATTCGCCCGCCACGCCAGCCGGCAAGATCGACCAGGCGCTGGGCGACAGCGTGGCGCGCAAGGTGGCCGAACAGTCGATGGTGCTGCTGAAGAACGATACGCCAGCGGCGGCGTCCGCACCGGCCTTGCCGCTGGACGCCGCCGCCATCAACAGCATCGTGGTGATCGGCGGCCATGCCGATGTCGCCGTGCTGTCCGGCGGCGGCGCGGCCGGCACGCCGCCGCGCGATGGCAATGCCGTCGCCTGCCTGGACCCGAACGGCATGATAGGCGGCCAGGTGACGGCCTGCGCCGTCTGGTACAAATCGTCACCGCTGGACGCGATCCGCGCCAAAGCGCCGCGCGCCGTGGTGACCTACTTGGACGGTTCCGACCGTGCGGCCGCCGCGCAGGCCGCGGCCAATGCCGACGTGGCCATCGTGTTTGCCACGCAATGGCAGACCGAGGCCGGCGACCTGCCCTCGCTGAGCCTGCCCGACGCCGTCACCGACCGCGCCAACCAGGCCTATGACCAGAACGCCCTGATCGCCGCCGTCGCCGCGCGCGCCAAACGCAGCATCGTGGTGCTGGAAAACGGCACGGCCGTCACCATGCCGTGGATCGCCAGCACCCATGCCGTGCTGGCGGCATGGTACCCGGGCGTCAAGGGTGGCCAGGCGATCGCCAATGTGCTGTTTGGCGACGTCAACCCGTCGGCCAAGCTGCCTGTCACGTTCCCGAAAAGCGACGCGGACGTGCCGCAGAAAACCATCTCGGCCACCGATAACGATGTGCGCTACAGCGAAGGCCTGCTGGTCGGCTACCGCTGGTACGACGCGCACAATATCGAACCGCTGTTCCCGTTTGGCCACGGCCTGTCATATACGCGCTTTGCGTATACGGGCGCCAGCAGCAGCGTCGATGCGGCCGGCAACCTGACGGTCAGCTTCACGCTGGCCAATACCGGCAAGGTGGCCGGCGCGGAAGTGGCGCAGGTGTATGCGACCTTGCCGGCGGCGGCCGGCGAGCCGCCGCAGCGCCTGGTCGGCTGGCAGAAGGTGACGCTGGCGCCGGGCGAAAGCAAGATCGTCAGCGTGACCGCCAAAGCCGAGCGGCTGGCCATCTGGGATGTGGCGGCAAAGCAGTGGCGGCTGCCGGACGGGAAATTCACACTGGCCATCGGCGGCTCTTCGCGCGACAAACAGGCGGCCGGCAGCAGCGTGGAGCTGCGCGGCCGGCTGCTGCCGCTGTCGCGCTAGCGCGCCCCCGCTAGCGGCCCGCGCCGGCCCCGGTGGATTATGATGGCGTTGTCCGGCCTGCGCCGGACACCACCACAATAATACTCCGGGGCTTGCGCGCTGCATGTCACCGGCAAGGAGACAGGCATGGTCATCTTCCAGCCAAAAACCGTATCGAACGTGCTGGCGCAGCTCAGCTTGCGCGGCGCGGCCAGCCGCGGCATCGGGCCGGACGAGTTCCGCAAGCTGACCGGCATCGCCCAGCTTGAAACGACGCAGCTCAATGGCCGCATCGCCGGCGCCAAGCATATCGCCATGCTGAACCTGACGGAGCAGGGCTGGATGCCCGGCCACGTCTTTCACGGCGAGCTGGGGGCCCCGCTGTTCGCGCCGCTGAGCACCGTGCTGGGCGTGGTGACCAATGCCCCCAGCTTGTCGGCCGCCTTTGACGACTACCTGCAATTGCGCACGCTGATCGGCAATGTCGACCAGCTGGGCATGCGGCGCGCGGGCGACGATTTCGTGTGGGAATACACACTCGAAGGCGAAGGCCGGCGCGCCGTCAGCGCGTTTGGCAATCTGCTGCTGATCAGCAAACTGGTGCGCCAGTACACGATGGACACCCAGCAGCATATGGCGATCGAACTGACGGGCAAGGCGTTTTCCAGCATCGCGCAGCTGACCGAACTGGGGCCGTTTACCGTCAGCTTCGGCCAGGGAGCCAACCGCCTGCGCTTTTCCACCGCGCTGGCGGACGCGCCCTACCCCCTGCACAATCCGGTCAGCTACCGGATCCTGCGCGGCCAGGCCAGGCTGGAGTTGCGCGGCCTGAACGCGGCACATTCATTCTCGATGCAGCTGGAAGACCGGCTGACGCAGCTGCTCAGGCAGCACGACGGCGTGGCGCAGTCGCAGCCACTGGCGCTGGTCTGCGCGGACATGGCCATCACGCGTTCCGGGCTGCACCGGCGCCTGCACAAGGAATCCACCAATTTCCAGGCCATCCTGGCCGGCGTGCGCCTGGCCGAAGCGCGGCGCCTGCTGCGCCAGCCTGGCCTGAGCGTCTCCGAGATCAGCGATCTGCTGGGGTTTTCCTCGCCGTCGGCGTTTTCGCGTTTCTTTTCAGGGCATGGCGGCAGCACGCCCTCGCACTACCGGCGCACTCAGGCCGTGCTGACCGCATAGCGCGACATGTCGCTGCCGCCGCCCTGCCACAGGGCCAGGAACGATTCATACACGTGGCGCGTGAGCGACGGGCGGCGGCGCGACTTGCGCCAGAATTCGTAGCGGCCCTTGAAGACATAGCCGTCGTTGAAGGTCACTTCGAAATCGATGTCGACCTGGTCGCCGGCGCCATGCACCCACGATCCCAGCAGGCGGTCGGCTTCGCGAAAGGCGCCCAGCACGGCGCTTTGATGGTTCTGCCGGCCGATGCGGATGCGGGCCACTTCGATCTTTTCATCGTGGTTGTCGTCCAGGTCGAACGATGTCGATTGCATGTTCATGGTGTCTGTCCCTTTCATGGTTCAAGCGGCATGCCGTTGAAGGCAGCCTTGTAAAAATGCCGTCGCCGCCGCTGCCGGCAATGGCCTGCTGTAGTAATAGCCCTGTATCTGGTCGCACTGCCAGCCGCACAGCAGGCTGCGCTGCTCGTCCGTTTCCACCCCTTCGGCGATCACCGACAGGCCCAGGCTGTGGCCCAGGCCGATGGTGGCCTGCACGATGGCGCGCTGTTCGCCGACGCTGGCCATATTGCGCACGAAGGACTGGTCGATCTTGAGCTTGTCGATGGGGAAGCGGGAGAGGTAGGCCAGGCTGGAATAGCCGGTGCCGAAGTCGTCGATGGCCAGGCGCAGGCCCAGGGCGCGCAGCCGCTTGAGCAAGGCAATCGCGGCCTCCGCGTCTTCCATCACCACGCCTTCGGTGATTTCAAGCTCCAGCAGCGCTGGTTTGACACCGCTGGTGGCCAGCAGCGTTTCCAGGTGCGACAAAAAGCCCGGTGCGGCGAACTGGCGCGGCGAGATATTGACGGCCACCGGCACGGCCAGGCCCTGCTCCTGCCAGGCCTGCAGCTGGCGGCACGCGGCTTCCAGCACCCAGTCGCCGATCGGCACGATCAGCCCTGACTCTTCGGCCAGGGGAATGAACTGGTCGGGGGCGACCAGTGCACCGTCGCGGCGCCAGCGCAGCAGCGCTTCGAACCCCACCAGCGCGTCGTCGCCGAGCGCCTGCTGCGGCTGGTAATGCAGTTCCAGCTCGCCCCGTTCGACGGCATGACGCAGGGCCGCCTCGGTGGCGATGCGCTGGGCGGCCTGGGCGTTGATCTCTTCGGAGTAATGCACCAGGGTGTCGCCGCCGGCGCGGCGGGCCAGCTGCAGCGCCGCGTCGGCATTGCGCAGCAGCCCTTCCGGTTCGCGGCCATGCAGCGGGTAGCTGACGGCGCCCAGGCTCAGGCTGGTGAAGATTTCATGGCCCTGCCAGCTGTAGGGCACGCCCACCTCGTCGCGCAGGGCCGACACGGCCGCCTCGAATTCGGCGCTTTCGCGCGGCCACTGGTACAGGATGGCGAAATTGGCGCCGTCGAGCCGGTACACTTCGCCGCCGCTGCACTCGGCGGCCTGGCGCATGCGCCCCAACAGCCCCACGATCATGTGGTCGCCAAAGCTGTGCCCCAGGCCGCCGACGATGCGCGTAAAGCGGTCGATGGTACCGAGCACCACCGCGTGCGGCCTGGCCGGCAGGCCGCGCAAGCGCGTTTCGAACGAGCGCCGGTGCGCCAGCCCGGTGAGCGGATCATGGCCGGCCTGGTGCGCCAGCTGCTGCTCGACCCGGTAGCGGGCGCGCACGTGGTACAGCAAGAAGCCGCTGCTCAGCAGCGCCAGCAGGTCGAACAGGTGCACCAGCCGCGTAATGCCCATGGCATTTTTCTCGGCCGCCGCGCCGTCCGCATGGATCGCCTGCCGCCCTCCTTCGCTGGCCTGCGTTTGTTCCAGCAAGGGGCCGATGCTGTTGCGTATGCCGCTGCTGGCGCGCTCCATCACCACCGACAAGCCGATACTGGCGGCGATCACCAGCATCAGCAGGGCATACACCGACCAGCGCGCAAACGGCAGGCGCAGTTGCCTGACGCGCTGCACGCCCAGGCGCAGCAGCGCGGCCAGGCGGCGCACAAACGGATGAAAACCGGACAGCGGCAGCGAGGCGGCGGTATGGTGGAAGACAGTACGCATGGCGGGTTCCTGGCGTGGTGACGCGGACGTTATAGCGCGTTGCAGGCCTGGCGGATGCAGCGCACCAGGTCGTTCGATTGAAACGGCTTGCTCAGAAAGCACGAGGCGCCCGACTGCAGCACGCGCAGGCGCACGGCCGGCTCGGGAAACGCCGTGATCATGATCAGGGGCGTTTCGCTGCCCTGGCGGCGCAATTGCTCCAGCAGGTCGATGCCGCTCATGCCCGGCATTTGCAGGTCGCTGACGATGCACTGGTAGCTGTCCAGCGGCGCGCCGGCCAGCAGGCTTTCGGCGGAATCGAAACAGGTGGTCAGGTAGCCATACGAGCGCAGCAGGCTGGCCAGCGCGCCGCGCACGGATTCATGGTCATCGACGATGGCGATATGAAAACTCGATGGATCGGATTCGGTCACTGCTTACTCCCTGATAACGTATGGGAGAACTGTACAGGGCGTGGCGCGCGCGCGAAATCATACAAGGGTATAGGGCTGCCGCCGCGCGGACCGCAGGTCGGATTAGTGGCGCGCAGCGCCGCGTAATCCGACAACATTGTTGGCGTCAGCAATATTGTCGGATTACGGCCTTTCAGGCCTGATCCGACCTGCCACCTACTTTTGTCTGGCCGTATCGATCCCCAGCGCCTCCGCCATCCTTACCAGGTCGGCAAAGGTGCGCGCCTGCATCTTGCGCATGGCGTTGCCGCGGTGGATCTTGACGGTGATTTCGCTGGTACCCAGTTCGCCGGCGATCTGCTTGTTCATCAGGCCGCTGGCGGCCAGCGCCATGATTTCGCGCTCGCGCGGGGTCAGGCTGGCATAGCAGTCGTGCAAGCCCTGCGCGGCCTGTTCGCGTGCGCGCCGTTCGCGGTCGGCGGCCAGGGCCAGGTTGACGGCGTCCAGCAGGTCCTGGTCGCGGAAGGGCTTGGCCAGGAAATCGAGGGCGCCCGCCTTCATCGCGCGCACCGACATCGGTATGTCGCCGTGGCCGGTCATGAAGATGATGGGCAGGTGCGCGCCGTCGCGATTGAGGTCGGCCTGGAAGTCGAGGCCAGACACCCCCTGCAAGCGCACATCGAGCAGCAGGCAGCTGGCCACTTCGGCGCGCGGCTGGGCCAGGAACTGCGCCACCGAGGCGTAATCGGCCACCGCCAGGCCGCTGGAACGCAACAGGCTGGAAATCGCGGCGCGGAGCAGCCCGTCGTCGTCGACGATATGCACAAGGCCTGGCGGCGCCTCGGTCATGCTGGCGCCGCTCATGCGCCCTCCGTGGCAAAGCTGGCGGCCGATGGCAGCGACAGCGACAGGGTCGCACCCAGGCCCGGCGTGCTGCGGGCCCAGATGCGTCCGCCGTGGGTTTCGACGATGGAGCGGCAGATCGGCAGGCCCATGCCCATGCCGTCGGCCTTGGTGCTGAAAAATGCCTCGAACAGGTGCGGCAGGTGTTCGGTGGAGATGCCGGGCCCACTGTCGGTGACATGGCACTGCACCGCGCCATCCGCGTTCGCATCGAGGGACGTGCGCAGCAGCAGCGAGGCCTGGCCTGGCGCGCAGTCCTGCATCGCCTGCATGGCGTTCATCATCAGGTTGATCAGCACTTGCAGCAATTGCACCTTGTCGCCGCGCACTGGCGGCAGGCCCGGCGCCAGGTCGAGCTTCAGGCTGACGGCGTGGCTGGCCAGCTCGCGACGCACCAGCGCGGCCGCTTCCTCGGCCACCGCATTGAAGTCGAGCGGCAGATGATAGGGGTCGCTGCGCCGCGCCAGCGCACGGATGCGCTGTATCACTTCGGTGGCGCGCCGGCTCGCTTCGAGCAGGCTGCCGATCGCCGCGCACGCTTCGTCCAGGTTCGGCTGCGGGCGGTTCAGCCAGCGCAGGCTCGCTTCGCCGTTGGTGGCGATCGCCGCCAGCGGCTGGTTCACCTCATGCGCGATCGAGGCCGCCAGTTCGCCCAGCATGGTCACGCGCGTCACGTGGGCCAGCTGCACCTGCGATTCGTGCAGCGCCTGCTCGGCCAGCACCGAGGCCGTCACGTCCATCAGCGCGCCCAGGTATTCGCAGCGGCCGGCCTGGTCGTAAGTGGGCTGGGCCAGCACGTGCACATACTTTATTTTGCCGTCGGGCAGCTGCAAACGGTGGCGCACATCGAGTTCGCCCTCGCAGCGCATCACCTGGGCTATGGCCGCGCGCACCAGCGGGCGGTCTTCGGGCATGGTGCGTTCCAGCAGCATCTCGACGGTGGGTGCCTGGCAGGTGGGGTAGCCGTAGATGCGCGCCGCCTCGTCCGACCAGTACAGGCGGGCCTCGGGCGCCGTGAAGCTGAAGCTGCCCGTCTTGCTGATGCGCTGGGTACCGGCCAGGAAGGCTTCGCTGCGGCGCAGCGCCTGCTCGCGCGCCAGCAGCCGTTCGGTGGCGGCCTGGCCCGTCAGCGCCAGAAAGGCGGTGATGCCGATCGCCGCCAGGCTGACCATCAGCCGACCCGAAGCGGGGCCGGAAAAGATCGACACATGGATCAGGCCATAGGCCAGCAGGGTCAGCGCCATGCACAGCACGGTGGTCAGGATCACGCCGCGGCGCGCCCAGACGCTGGCCGACAGCAGCACCACCACCACGTACATGACGGCGATGGCGACATCGAGTTCGGTAAACGCATCGACCGCAAAAATCAGCAGGGTCACGCCGACCAGCAGGAGGGAGAGTAAGGGACTGCCGGGAATACGTGCCATGCCTGACCTTTCGTAGCTTCTTGACCGGCATTGTAATATGGCAAGAAAGATAAGTGCGCTATACGAAAGTATAGTTTTATGCGGCCGGCATGCAATAAATCCCTAGCGTCCGCCCCCTTCCGGCATGCGACCAGGAAACAACAGCACCGGAATCGATTTCGAGGTGGGCGTGCCGGCGCCGTCGGCCACGCTGTCCAGGGGCACCAGCGCATTCGTCTCGGGATAATACGCCGCCACGCAGCCGCGCGGAATATCGTAGGCCACCAGCATGAAGCCGTCCGCGCGGCGCTCGACGCCGTCGTCCCAGCTGCTGCGTACATCGACCCAGTCGCCCGCCTGCATGCCCAGCATGGCGATATCGTCGGGGTGGATGAAGATCACGCGGCGCATGCCGAACACGCCCCGGTAGCGATCGTCGAGCGCGTAGATGGTGGTGTTGTACTGGTCGTGCGAGCGGGTCGTCATCATCACCAGCAGGCGTTCGCCATGACGCTCGCGCGCGCGTGAAATCGGCGTGTCGCGCGGCACCGCATGCACGGCAAACTGCGCCTTGCCGCTGGCCGTATGCCAGGTGCGGTGGCGCGGCGCCACCGTCAGGTGAAAGCCGCCCGGCACGGCGATGCGCTGGTTGTAGTCATGGAAATCGTCGAACACTTTTTCGATCTCGTCGCGGATCAGGGCGTAATCGTTGCGCCAGGCGGGCCACGGCAAGCCATGGCGGCCGGGGCTACCCTGCCCCGTGCCGCTGCCCAGGGTCGCTTCGGCCATGCGCGACACGATCGCCACTTCCGACAGCAACTGTTTTGACGCCGGCGCATTGCGCCCATAGGATATGTGCACCATGCTCATCGAGTCCTCTACCGTCACGCCCTGCGCCACGCCCTGCTGCAGGTCGATTTCGGTACGGCCCAGGGTCGGCAGGATCAGCGCGGCGCGGCCGTGCACCAGCGCGCTGCGATTGAGCTTGGTGATTACCTGCACCGTCAAGGCGCATGAGCGCAAGGCCGCAAAGGTGCGCGGCGTGTCGGGCGTGGCGACGGCAAAATTGCCGCCCAGCCCGATAAATACTTTCACTGTGCCCTGCTCCATGGCGGCAATCGTCGCCACCACGTCGTGGCCATGGTGGCGCGGCGGCTCGAAACCGTAGACCTGTTGCAGCCGGTCCAGGAAGGCGGCGGTTGGCTGCTCCTCGATGCCCACCGTGCGGTCGCCCTGCACATTCGAGTGGCCGCGCACCGGGCACAGGCCGGCGCCGGGCCGGCCGATATTGCCACGCATTAGCATCAAATTGCTCAGCATCTGGATGGTGGCCACCGCGTGCTTGTGCTGAGTGATGCCCATGCCCCAGGTGGCGATCACCCGTTCGCTGCGCGCATAGATGTCGGCCAGCTGCGCGATCTGCGCCTGCGGCACGCCCGATTCCGCCACCAGCAGCTCCCACGCTTCGCTGCGCAGGTCGTTTGCGAAGGCCTCGAAAAACGCCGCATGCGACGCAATAAAATCCAGATCCAGCAGCCGGTGCGTGCCCTTCAATGCCGCCACGTCGTCCATTTCCAGCAGGCGCTTGGCCACGCCCTTGATCAGGGCAAAATCGCCGCCCAGGCGCGGCTGGATAAACAGCGAGGCGATCCTGGTGCTGCCACCGGTCAGCATTTCGCCCATCGCCTGCGGGTCGGTGAAGCGCTGCAATCCCCGTTCGCGCAGCGGATTGATTGAGACGATGGTGGCGCCCCGTTTGGCGCAGGCGCGCAGCTCGCCCAGCATGCGCGGGTGGTTGGTGGCGGGGTTCTGGCCGAAGATCAGGATGGCGTCGGCGTGCTCGAAATCGTCCAGGGTGACCGTGCCCTTGCCGGCGCCGACCACCGGCGGCAGGCCGCGGCTGGTCGCTTCATGGCACATGTTCGAGCAATCGGGAAAATTGTTGGTGCCGTAGGCGCGCGCAAACAGCTGGTACAGGAACGCCGCCTCGTTGCTGGCGCGCCCCGAGGTGTAGAACGCCGCCTGGTCCGGATCGTCGAGCGCATTGAGCTCGCAGGCGACCACCTCGAAGGCGTCATCCCAGGAGATCGGCACGTAGCGGTCGCTGGCGGCGTCGTAGACCATCGGCTGCGTCAGGCGGCCGTGCTGTTCCAGCTCGAAGTCGGACTGGCGCAGCAGCTCGGCCACCGTATGGCGCGCAAAAAAGTCACTGGTAACGCGGCGTGAAGTCGCCTCGGCCGCCACCGCCTTGGCGCCGTTTTCGCAAAATTCAAAGGTCGACGCATGGGCGCGGTCGGGCCAGGCGCAGCCGGGGCAATCGAAACCATCGGGCTGGTTTTGCGCCAGCAAGGCGCCGATGCCTGCCGGTGGCACGCGCTCGCGCAGCATGCCCTGGGCCACATAGCGCAGGGCGTCCCAGCCGGCGGCGGCGTGGGTGTAGGGGGCGATCTTGCCGATCGGTTGGTCTTGTTTGCTCATGGCAGAACCTCTTCGGGTGGTCGAATGCATGGTAACGCAATTGGCGGCGCCGGGTGCTTGAACAGCTCCTGCACGGGCACGGCGCGGCCGAACAGATAGCCTTGCAGGCCGGCGCAGCCGATCTGGCGCAGGCTGTCCCACTGCTGCGTGTTTTCCACGCCTTCGGCCACCACCTGCAAGCCCATGCTGTGGGCCAGGGTGACGATGCTGCGCACGATGGTCGACGCATGCGGCGTATGCAGCATGTCGTGCACGAAGGAGCGGTCGATCTTCAGCTGGTCGATCGGCAGGCGTTTGAGGTAGCTGAGCGAGGAATAGCCGGTGCCGAAGTCGTCCAGCGAAAAGCCCACGCCGCGCGATTTCAACAAGGTCATCTTGGCGATCACGTCCTCGACATCGGCCAGCAGCATGCTTTCGGTCAGTTCCAGCTTGAGCAGGTGCGGATCGGCGCCGCTGCGCGCGATAATCTGCAGCACCCGCTCGGCAAACGCGCCTTGGCGGAACTGGCGCGCGCTGACGTTGACGGCGATGGTCAGCTCGCGCGTGTCGGGTGCGCCGGCCCAGCTGACCAGCTGCTGGCACGCCGTTTCCAGCACCCAGTCGCCGATCTCGCCGATCAGGCCCGCTTTTTCCGCCTGCGCGATAAAGTCGCCCGGTGCCACCATGCCGCGCCGTGGATGGCGCCAGCGCAGCAGCGCCTCGGCGCCCGTCATGCGGCCATCGGCGTCGACCACCGGCTGGTAGTACAGCAGCAGTTCGCGCCGCGCCAGCGCCGAGCGCAAGTCCGCTTCCAGCGAGGCCGAGGCATCGAGCGCCGCCTGCATGCGCGGATCGAAAAAGCGGTAGGTATTGCGCCCGGCCGCCTTGGCTTCGTACATCGCCATGTCGGCCTGGCGCAGCAGGTCGTTGATGGTGTGATGGCCTTCGCCGAACAGCACGATGCCGATGCTGGGCGTGCTGCGCAGGTCCTGCCCGTCCAGCGGATACGGCAAACCCAGCGCCTGCAGGATTTTATGGACCACGATATCGGCGTGCGCCGCCGCCTGCGCCGCGCTGCCGCCCAGGTCGTCGAGCAGGATCACGAATTCGTCGCCGCCCAAACGCGCCACCGTGTCGCTGTCGCGCATCACCTGCTGCAGGCGGAATGCGACCATTTCCAGCAGCCGGTCGCCCTTGTCGTGGCCCATGGTGTCGTTGAGCAGCTTGAAGTTATCGAGATCGACGAACAGCACCGCGCCGTGGCAGCCGCCCCGTTCGCAGCGGGCGATCGCATGGCCCAGGCGGTCGAGCAGCAAGCGCCGGTTCGGCAGCCCCGTCAACCCATCGTAAAACGCCAGGTGGGCGATTTCCGCCTCGGCCAGCTTGCGCGCGCTGATGTCCATGCGCGTGCCGACCATGCGCAGCGCCGTGCCGTCCTGGGCGCGGTCGACCACCTTGCCGCGGCTTTGCAGCCACACCCAGTGGCCGCTGCGGTGGCGCATGCGGTATTCCGCCTCGTACGGCCGGCTGCGGTCGGCCAGGTGCAGCGCCAGCGCCTCGTCCAGCAAGGCCAGGTCGTCGGGATGCATCAGCACCCGCCATTCGCCGTGGGCCAGCGCCAGTTCGTCCGGCGCATAACCGAGCATGGCGGCGGCGCGCGCGTCAAACGTGCGCAGGTCGCTGGGCATGTCCCACTCCCACAGGCCCAGGTTGGCGCCGTTCAGCGCCAGCTCGACCCGCTCGGCGGCGGCCGCCCTTTCCGCGTTGCGCGCCTGCGCCAGCTGTTCCAGCGCCAGGCGGCGGCGCTGCGCCAGGGCCAGGCCGACGGCGCCGATCACGCCGGTCAGCAGCCAGGCCAGCGCGCTGGTCCAGGCCAGGCTGTGCCAGCCCGCTTCGATCCGCGCCGTCGATCGCGACAGGCTGATCACCAGGGTCTTGTCCAGGCCCAGGCTGTGCAGGCGCATGGTGCGCTGGACCACCAGCCGCTGTTCGCCGCCGGCCGCTTCGCCCTCCAGCACGGTCAGCATGCGCCCGCTTTGCTGGTGGCGCAGGAACAGCGGATCGGGTGCGCCGCGCGCGCGCATGGCGGCAGGGTCGGCCGGCACATACAGGATGCGCCGGCCGCCGTCTTCGGTGATCGCGCTGTTCATGTCCGGCGCATACAGGGCCGAGCGCATCACGGCGTCGAAATACTCGGGGTTGAGGATGGCGCTGGCGGCGCCATCGGCCTTGCCCTCGCCGTCCATCCTCGCCAGCGACAGTTTGATATTGAACACGCCCGGCGTGTTTTCATACGGTTGCGACAAATACAAGGTATCGGGCGAGCGCATGCCGGCCACCTGGCGCGTGTACTGGCGGTCGTCGAGGCGCGCATCGCGCAAGTCATCGTCGGACAGCACGATATGGCCGCGCCGGTCGACCACCACCAGCGCCCGCACGCCGGGCATGGCGCGCTTGAGCGACTGCAGCAGCACGCGCCGGCACTCCGCCGTGCAGCCGCTGCCGGGGTGGAAGGCGCGCCGCGCGCTGTCGAGCGCATTGCGCACGCCTTCGAACTGGTGCTGCAGGTTTTCATCGATGATCAGCGTCTGCATGCGCATGCGTTCGATGTCGGAGGCGATCAGCAGGCGCCGCTCGCTCCAGATGAAGTAACCCACCATCAGTGCGCTCATCAGCAGCACCCCGGCCAGCACCAGCCATTCGGCGCCGCGGCGGCGCGGTCGCGGCAGGCGCTGCAACAGATCAATCGGCATCATTTTTTTCCTCACGAGTGTGGTCGCGGCACGCAGCTCGCTTGCCGATGCCGGCCACTATAGGCAGCTTGCCGGCGGAGGAAAATCACACTTAGGTATGTCACCCCATACCAAGGTGTAAGGCAAGCCTGGTCCTATACCCACGTATGACTAGGCAAGCGCGCGGCCGTTTCGCACAATGGCCATCTCCTGATCCGCGCCGGCCTGACTGGTCTTCCGATAGTCGTATTCGGCACGCCCCGCCGCTAACATGGCATCCAGGCTCAACACCACAGAAAGACACGCATGAAACGCATGACAAGCATCCCCTCCTTGTTACTGGCCGGCGCCATGCTGCTGCCATTGGCCCTGCCCGCCACCAGCGTGTACGCGGCCGCGCCGCAGCAGCACACGCAGGCACCGGGCTGGTACCGCATGGTGCTGGGCGAGTTTGAAATCACGGCCCTGTCCGACGGCACGCATGCGTTCCCGATCGACACGGTAATGCGCGGCATCACGCCGGACCAGATACGACACGGCCTGGTTGACGCCGACCTGGCGGCGCCGGTGCAGGGTTCGATCAACGCCTTTTTGGTCAATACGGGCAAGAAGCTGGTGCTGATCGACGCCGGCGCCGGCGTGCTGTACGGTAATTGCTGCGGCCGTTTGCTGGACAATCTGCGCGCCGCCGGCTACCAGCCCGAACAAATCGACGAAGTGCTGCTGACGCATTTGCACAAGGACCATGCCGGCGGGATTGTCGCCAACGGCAAGATGGCGTTTCCGAACGCCACCGTGCGCCTGTCGCAGCAGGAAGCCGATTACTGGCTGGACCCGGCCAGCAAGGCGAAGGGGCCGGCATTTCTCGCCACCTTTTATGACGCCGCCGTGGCCAGCACGGCGCCGTATATCGCGGCCAAACGATTCCGTCCTTATTCCAGCTATGGCGAACTGACACCCGGCATCACCGCCATGCCCGCGCCCGGCCATACACCCGGCCACGCCATGTATATGGTGCAAAGCGGCAAGCAGCAATTGCTGGTGTGGGGCGACATCATCCATATGGCGGCGCTGCAGCTGCCGCACCCGGAAGCCACGGTGCAGTACGACAGCGAGCAGGTCCTGGCGCGCAGCACGCGCGCGGCGCTGTTAGGCAAGCTCGGCAAGGACCACGTGCTGGTCGGCGCCGCGCATATCGCCTTTCCCGGCCTCGGCCATCTGCGCCAGGACGGCAAGCGCTATACATGGCTGCCGGTCAACTACGACGGCTTGCCGCCAGCACCTTGATCTTTTTGGCACGGGCCATCGCGGCCCGCATTTTCACTCACTTTGAAAGCACATCATGAGCAACTCTCCTGACATCCTGCAAGACTTCGGTTCCCTGGCCAATGTACGCATCGGCCTGTCGGCCGAAGTACGCGCGCAAGGCGTACACGCGCTGAACCGCCTGCTGGCCCACACCATGGCGATCCGCGACGCCTATAAAAAGGCCCACTGGCAGACTTCCGGCGCCACCTTCCACCAGTTGCACCTGCTGTTCGACAAGCACTATGGCGAACAAGTGCTGATCATGGACGCCATCGCCGAGCGCGTGCAGACCCTGGGCGGCGTCACTTTCGCGTTGGCGCAGGACGTGGTCGACGAGTCGTCGATCGCGCGCGCCCCGCGCGGCCGCGAATCGGCGTTGGCGCAGCTGTCGCGCCTGCTCGACGCGCATGAAACCATCCTGCTCGAAGCGCGTCCGCTGGCGCGCGCCGCCGCCGACATGGGCGACGACGGCAGCAACGACCTGATCGTCAGCCAGGTGGTGCGCAGCAACGAGCTGCAAAGCTGGTTTATCGGCGAACACCTGGCGGCGCAAAGCGGCAAATAAATTCAACACTCCCATCCGCGCCAACAATGTTGTCGGATTACGCGGGGCTCTGCCCCGCCAATGCGACCTACGACGCTTCAGGCAATCCACAGCCTTTCGTAATCATTCTTCCTGAACCGCTCCACCAGCGCATCGATAAAGACCCGGTCCTTGGCCGGCATATGGGCCCGCGTCTGGAAGGCGATATTGATGGTCAGGCGCGGCAAGTCCCAGTCGTCCAGCACCGGCACCAGGCGCCCCGCCACCAGGTCGTCATACACGATGTATTTCGGCTGCACCAGAATGCCCATGCCGGCAAGCGCCGCATGACGCAGTATCTGGCCGTCGTTCGATTCGAGCAGCGGGCGGATCTTCGTGACGATCTTTTCATTGCCCCGTTTGAGCGGCAGTTCACGCGGACTGGCCGCCAGCGCATAGTTCAGCACCTTGTGGCGGTGCAGGTCGGGCGGCAAGATCGGCATGCCATGCTGCTCGATATAACCTGGCGCCGCCGCCAGGATGCGGCGCGTTTCGGCCAGGCGGCGGATGGTGATATTGCTGTCCGCTTCCACCTGGCGCGTGCGGATGGCGATATCGACGCCGTTCTCGATGATGTCGTAATAGCGGTTGGCGGCGATCACTTCCACCTGTATGTCGGGATACTGCCGGTTAAATTCGGGCAGCAGCGGCGCAATATGCAGCAGGCAGAACGACAGCGAGGCGGTGACGCGCAAGGTGCCGGTGGGCTTGGTGGCGGTGGCCGTCACCATGTTCTCCGCTTCGCGCAGGCTGTCGAGTATGGTCTTGCACTGCTGGTGGAACTTGACGCCCGCCTCGGTCAGGTACAGCCGGCGCGTGGTGCGCTTGACCAGCTGCACGCCCAGGCGCTCTTCCAGCGCGATCAGGTGGCGGCTGGCGGCCGAAATGGAGATTTCCAGGTGCTCGGCCGCCTTGCTGATGCTGCCCAGGTCGGCCACGCCGACAAACAACTCGATTTCCCGTAATTGATTCATGCGATTGTCCCGTTTTTAGCAAAAGACTTTGCCTTTGCTGCTCTGTTTTATCGAATGGAGTCAATATATACTCGTTTCATACAAAAGCAGCAAAAAAACAGACAGGAGACAAGTCATGCAAACGCCACCCCCACCCGGGCAGCAGCACGCGCCCGGCTATTTTGACGAAGCCGGTTCCGCCGAGGTCGTCAACGCCCGCATGGGCGCCGACGTCAACCCACGGCTGCGCCAGGTCATGGGCGCCCTGGTGCGCCACCTGCACGCCGCCGTCAAGGAAGTCGAACCCACGCACGAGGAATGGCTGGCGGCCATCCAGTTCCTGACGGAGACGGGCCAGATGTGCTCGGACTGGCGCCAGGAATACATCCTGCTGTCGGACGTGCTGGGCGTGTCGATGCTGGTCGACGCCATCAACCACCGCCGCCCCAGCGCCGCCACGCCGAACACCATCCTCGGACCGTTCTATATCGCCAACGCCCCCCATTACCCGCTGGGAGAAAATATCTGCCAGGACGGCAAGGGCCAGCCCATGGTGGTGCTGGGCCGCGTCGCGGGACTCGATGGCGAGCCGGCGGCCGGCGCCACGCTGGAAGTGTGGCAGACCAATGACGACGGCTTTTACGACGTGCAGCAAAAGGGCATCCAGCCCGAACACAATCTGCGCGGCGTGTTCACCAGCGACGCGGACGGCAATTACTGGTTCAAATCGGTCAAGCCGCGCCACTATCCGATCCCGGACGATGGCCCCGTCGGCAAGCTGCTGGCCAGCCTGGGGCGCCATCCGAACCGCGCCGCCCATCTGCACTTCATCGTCACGGCGCCCGGCTACGCGCCCGTCATCACGCATATCTTCACGCCCGACTGCCCCTACCTGGCGCAGGACACGGTGTTCGGCGTCAAGCGCGAGCTGGTGGCCGACTTCGTGCAGGTCGACGACGCGGCGCAAGCGGAAAAATTTGGCACCACGGCGCCGTTCTGGCGCGTCGACTGGAACTTCACGCTGGCGCCCCAGCAACCTTGATCCCACCCCAACCTCAGAACCACGGAGCACAGCATGACGCAAGCGACACCATCACCGATTGATTTACTGGCCGCCTACTGGACCATCGCGGGCGATGTCTACCCCTGTTCACCGAGCGAAGTGAGCCCCTTCCCGCTCGAAGCGCGCGCCGAAACGGCCGCCAGGGTGGGCTGGAAAGGCCTGGGCCTGGTACTCGACGACCTGAAAGCGACGATTGCCCGCGTTGGCGTCCATGGCGTGCGCAATATTTTGGCCGACAATGGCATGAAGTATTTCGAACTGGAGATCCTGGCCGACTGGTACAAGGACGGCGAACTGCGCGCCAGTTCCGACCAGTTCAAGCGCGACGTGCTGGAACTGGGTGGCGCGCTGGGCATGTGCAACCTGAAGGTCTGCGCCAGCTTCGCCGACCCGGGCCCGGCCGATTTTCCCCGCATGGCGGCCGAATTTGCCAGATTGTGCGAAGAGATCGACGGCATCGGCGCCACCGTGTCGCTGGAATTCATGCCGTTTTCCATCGTCCGCAATATAGCGGACGGCCTGGCCATCGTGCAGGCGGCCGACCAGCACAACGGCGGCCTGACGGTCGACAGCTGGCACGTGGTGCGCAGCGGCGACGGCTTCGACAAGGTGGCCGCCATCCCGGCCCGCTTCATCAAGTCGGTGGAACTGGACGACGCCGACGAAAAAGTGGTGGGTACCCTGTTCGAGGACACCCGTTTCAACCGCCAGCTGTGCGGCGAAGGCTTTTATGACATTCCCGGCTTTATCGGCGCGGTGCAGCAGGCCGGCTACACGGGCAAATACTACGGCGTCGAGATGATTTCCGAATCCTACCGCCGCCTGCCGCTCGAGGTGATGGCGCAGCGCGCCTTCGACACGACGATGGCGCAATTCGCGGCGCTGGAAGCACGCAAGGCAAAACAAGCAGCTCAATAAGCAACGACAACAACACCAACTGGAGACAAGCATGATCAGAATCGCAGTACTGGGCGCCGGCCGCATCGGCAAAATCCACGCCGCCAACGTGGCCGCCAATCCCAACGCCATCCTGGTGGCCGTGGCCGACCCCATCGAAGCGGCGGCGCAGGCGCTGGCCAGCAAGCATGGCTGCGAAGCGTCCACCGATTGCGCGGCCCTGATCGACCGCGACGACATCGACGCCATCGTCATCGGCACGCCGACCGACACCCATATCACCTACATGCTGCGCGCGGTGCGCCAGGGCAAGGCCGTGCTGTGCGAAAAACCGATCGACCTGGACCTGGAAAAATCGCGCGCCGCTGCCGCTGAAGTGCTGCGCCTGGACGGGCGCGTGATGCTGGCCTTTAACCGCCGCTTCGACCCCACCTCGCAGGCCTTCCGCAAGGCCATCGATGCGGGTGAAGTGGGCGAGGTGCGCCAGGTGATCATCAGCAGCCGCGACCCCGGCATGCCGCCGCGCGAGTACGTGCTGCATTCGGGTGGCATCTTCCGCGACATGGTGATCCACGACCTCGATTTTGCGCGCTGGCTGCTGGGCGAGGAGCCGGTTCAGGTGACGGCCATCGGCAGCCGCCTGGTCGACAGCTCGCTGGCCGAACTGGACGACTACGATACCGTAATGGTGCTGCTGCAGACGGCGTCGGGCAAGCAGTGCCAGATCAACTGCTGCCGCGAAGCCGTGTATGGCTACGACCAGCGCTTCGAAGTGTCGGGCTCGAAAGGCATGCTGTTGCAGGACAACCTGCGCCCATCGACGGCGCGGCGCTGGACGGCCGACGCCACCGACGCGCGCGAACCGCTGCTGAACTTCTTCCTGGAGCGCTATGTCGACGCCTACCGCAATGAAATGACGGCCTTTGTCGACGCGCTGGCCGGCAAGTCGGCCATGCCGGTCACCATCCAGGATGGCCTGCAGGCGCTGCTGCTGGCCGAGTGCGCCGTGGAATCGGCGCGCACGGGGCTGACGGTGACGGTGTCCAGCCTGTCGCGTGAATAATCGATCGAAGGAGACGACATGACTTACCAACTTGCGCAGAACCAGGTGGCCGGGATTGCCTGCCTGGGCGTCACCCACCCGCACACCTCCGGCCGCGTGAAAGCCATCCAGCGCCGTACTGACGCCAAAATGATGGGCGCCTGGGACAACAGCCCGCTGCTGCAGCCGTTTGTCGAGGCGCTGGGGCTGGAAGTGCGCAGCAAGGAAGCCATCCTGGGCGACCCCGCCGTGCACGCGGTGCTGATCCACTCGAAAAGCGAAAAGATGGCCGACCTGGCGATCGAGGCGCTGGAGGCCGGCAAGGCGGTGCTGGTGGAAAAGCCGGCCGGACGCGGCGCGCAGGACGCCAGCCGCATCGTGCAGGTGGTCGAGCGCACGGGCGGCCTGCTGCAGGTGGGCTATTGCTGGCGTTTCGCGCCGTCGGTCGACGCGATGCAGGAAGCCTTGACGTCGGGCCGCCTGGGCAAGGTGGTGCAGGTGCGCGCCCATGGCGGCTGCTCGCATGACGAGGCGGCCACCAGCCACATGACGCAGCCGGGCGACATCGGCGGCGCCATGTTCGTGATCGGCTGCCACCTGGTCGACCGCATCCTGCTGCACTTCGGCGTGCCGAAATCGGTCAATGCGCGCATCACCAAGTTCGCCAATTTCCGTGGCGACGAGTCGCGCGAGGATGCCGCCGGCGCCGTGCTCAATTACGACGACAAGGTGGTGGTGCTCGACTTCATGTCGTGGGACGTGCTGCCATGGACGGAAAGCTGGGACATCACGGCCTACGGCACGGAAGGCATCATGTCCTCGCGTTCGCTGCCGGCCAGCTACAAGGTCTACGACTCGGGCAAGGGCTCGCGCCCGGCCGGCTGGACCGAATGGCAGGAGACCAGTTTCCCTGAAATCTGGGCCACCAAAAAAACCGAGTATTCGCCGGAACTGGCCGAAATCGGCAATCCCGTGTATTTCGACCGCGAGGCGAACGCCTTCTTCCACGCTCTGCGCACGGGCGCGCCATCGGTCGTCCCGGCCAGCCAGGCCTACAACATCAGCCGCGTCATCGAAGCCATGTTTGCGTCCAGCAAGCAGGCCGGCGCGGAAGTCTTTATCGACTGATTTTCACCACGCTGCCAGCACCCTGTGCCGAACCTCCCGCGAGGTTCGCTGGCAGCGTTCGCCCTGAAATTCCGGCACGCCCACATAACTATACGGAGACGCAAGATGAAACTGATTAACCACGCCGTCATGGCACTGTCGTTCACCGCCGCGCTGGTGGCCTCCTCCCCCGCCCTGGCCCAGGACAAGGGCACCATCGGCATTTCGCTGCCGACCAAGACCGAAGCGCGCTGGATCAGCGACGGCCAGAACATGGTCGCCGCGCTGAAAGCCAAGGGCTATGCGGCCAACCTGCAGTACGCCGACTACGATGTGCCGACCCAGGTCAGCCAGATCGAGAACATGATCACCAAGGGCGTCAAGGCGCTGGTGATCGCCCCCATCGACGGCAAGACGCTGTCCGAAGTGCTGCAGAACGCCAGCAGCAGGGGCATCAAGATCATCTCCTACGACCGCCTGATCACGCAGACGGCCAAGGTCGATTACTACGCCACCTTCGACAACGCCCAGGTCGGCGTGCTGCAGGCGCAAAGCATCACCAGCGCCTACGACAAGAGCGGCAGCAAGACGCCGTGGAATGTCGAGGTCTTCGCCGGCTCGATCGACGACAACAACGCGCACAAGATCTATGGCGGCGGCATGGCCGTGCTGAAACCCTATATCGACAGCGGCAAGATGGTCATCCGCAGCAAGCAGGTGGCGATCGAAAAAGTCTCGGTCTACCGCTGGGACGGCGCCACGGCGCAGTCGCGCATGGACAACCTGCTGAGCGCCTTCTACAGCAACGGCCGCGTCGACGCGGTGTGGTCGCCCAATGACGGCGTGGCGATCGGCATCATCTCCTCGCTCAAGGGCGTCGGCTACGGCAGCGGCCAGCAAAAAATGCCGGTCATTACGGGCCAGGATGCCGACATCCCCAACATCAAGGCCGTCATCCGCGGCGACCAGACCACCACCGTGTTCAAGGATACGCGCGAACTGGCAGCGCGCACGGCCGACATCGTCGCCGACTCGCTGGCCGGCAAGCAGGTGCAGGTGAACGACACGAAGAACTACAACAACGGCGTGAAGATCGTGCCGACCTACCTGGTGGCGCCGGTGCTGGTCAATGCCGGCAACTGGAAGGATGTGCTGGTCACGCGCAGCCGCTTCTACACCGAAGCGCAGCTGAAGTAAGCGCCACCCACTTTGCCAGGCGCGGCCAGATCGCGCCTGGCGGACAACAGCGAGAAAACCATGCAAGCCATCCTTGAAATGCGGGGCATACAGAAAAGCTTCGGCAGCGTGAAAGCGCTCAACAACGTCAACCTGACGGTGCGGCAGGGCGAGATCCACGCCATCTGCGGCGAAAACGGCGCCGGCAAGTCGACCCTGATGAAGATCCTCAGTGGCGTCTATCCGCACGGCTCCTTCGACGGCGCGGTGTGCTACGCGGGCGAAGAACGGCGCTTCGCCTCGATCCACGACAGCGAAACGCTGGGCATCATCATCATCCACCAGGAACTGGCGCTGGTGCCGATGCTGTCGATTGCCGAGAATATCTTCCTCGGCAACGAGCAGGCGCGCGGCACCGTGATCGACTGGGCCATGTCGTATGCGAAGACGCGCCAGCTGCTCGACAAAGTCGGCTTGAGCGACAGCCCGGACACGCCGATCGGCCGCCTGGGCGTGGGCAAGCAGCAGCTGGTGGAAATCGCCAAGGCGCTGTCGAAGGAAGTCAGGCTGCTGATCCTCGACGAGCCCACCGCCAGCCTGAACGAAAACGACAGCGAACGCCTGCTCGGCCTGCTGCTGGAACTCAAATCGCGCGGCGTGACGTCGATCATCATCTCGCACAAGCTCAACGAGATTTCGCGCGTGGCCGACGCCATCACCGTGATCCGCGACGGCGCCACGGTCGACGCCATGGACTGCCATACGGAGAGCGTCAGCGAAGACCGCATCATCCGCGCCATGGTGGGCCGCGACATGGCGGACCGCTACCCGAAACGCACGCCACATGTGGGCGCACCCGTGTTCGAAGTGCGCAACTGGCACGTGCGCCACCCCGTGCACCGCGAACGCAAGGTGGTCAATGACGTGAGCTTCGAGGCGCGTGCCGGCGAAGTGGTCGGCATCGCCGGCCTGATGGGCGCGGGCCGCACGGAACTGGCGATGAGCATATTCGGCCGCGCCTATGGCGCCGATATCCGTGGCGAAGTGTTTCTGCGCGGCGCAAAGGTCAACGTCTCCAGCGTGCCCAGAGCGATCGCCGCCGGCCTGGCCTATGTGACGGAAGACCGCAAGGGCGACGGCCTGCTGCTGGACGACTCGATCGAACGCAATATCACCTTGGCCAACCTGGGCGGCGTGGCCAGTTATGCGGTGATCGACGAGCAGCGCGAGGTGACGGTCGGCCACGAGTTCCTGCGCAAGCTGCGCATCCGCTGCCAGAACGGCGCGCAGGCGGTCGGCAAGCTGTCGGGCGGCAATCAACAGAAAGTGGTGATCAGCAAATGGCTGTATGCGCAGCCCGAGGTGCTGATGCTCGACGAACCGACGCGCGGCATCGACGTGGGCGCCAAGTACGAGATCTATTCCATCATCAACGAGGTGGTCGCCGAGGGCAAGTGCGTGGTGATGATCTCGTCGGAAATGGCAGAACTGCTGGGCATGTGCGACCGCATCTATGTAATGAACGAGGGCCGCTTCGTGGCCGAGTTCAGCGCGCAGGAAGCCAGCCAGGAAAAAATCATGCGGGCTATCGTAAAAAATGGAGGCAATTGAAATGACAACCTTATCGACACCGGCCGCGCCCACGGGTGCCCTGCTGCCCGGCGCACACTTCACGGGCGCGCTCAAGCGCGGCTTCCAGGACTATGGCCTGATGATCTCGCTGATCCTCATCATGGCGTTCTTCCAGTGGTCGACCGGCGGCGTGCTGATGCAGTCGCTCAATCTCACCAACCTGGTGCTGCAGAACAGCTATATCGTGATCATGGCGCTGGGCATGCTGATGGTCATCGTGGCTGGCCATATCGACCTGTCGGTCGGCTCGATCGCCGGCTTTGTCGGCGCGCTGGCCGCCGTGCTGATGGTGAACTACCAGCTCGACCCCGTCACGGCCACCCTGCTGTGCGTGGCGGCCGGCGCCCTGATCGGCGCGGCGCAAGGCTATTGGGTGGCGTTCTGGCACATGCCCTCGTTTATCGTCACCCTGGCCGGCATGCTGGTGTTTCGCGGCCTGACCATCGTCGTGCTCGAAGGCCAGTCGATCGGCCCCTTCCCGGCCGGCTTCTCGCTGCTGAGCGCCGGCTTCATCCCCGAGCTGCTGGGCACCACGCCGCTGCGGCTGACGTCCATGCTGCTGGGCTGCCTGGTCGGCGCCTGCTTTTTCGTGCTCGACTGGCGCCAGCGCGGCAATGCGAAAAAACATGGCCTGCACACCGGCCCTGTGTATCTGTTCGTGCTGAAGAACGCCATCCTGGCCGGCATGGTCGTCGGCCTGTCCGCCATCCTGGCCAGCTATCGCGGCATGCCGACCGTGCTTGTGGTGATGGGCCTGCTGATCGCCGTCTACACCTTTGTCATGAACCGCACCACCATGGGCCGGCGCGTGTACGCCGTCGGCGGCAACGCCAAGGCGGCCCGGCTGTCGGGCGTGCGCACCGAGCGCGTGGTGTTCTACACCTTCGTCAACATGGGCGTGCTGGCGGCGCTGGCCGGCATGGTGTTCGCGGCGCGGCTCAACAGCGCCACGCCGAAAGCGGGCACCGGCTTCGAACTGGACGTGATCGCGGCCTGCTTTATCGGCGGCGCCTCGGCCTCGGGCGGCGTCGGCAAGGTGATGGGCGCGGTGGTGGGCGCCTTCATCATGGGCGTGATGAACAACGGCATGTCGATCATGGGCATCGGCGTGGACTACCAGCAGATCATCAAGGGGCTGGTGCTGCTGGCGGCCGTGTTCTTCGATGTCTACAACAAGAACAAGGCTTGATTTCGCGCCGGCCGCCAGGCGCCGGCCTTTACAACACGCTCGATTGGATACGCAATGGAACAGGCAACGACGGCGGGATCGCACCCGCCTGTGGTAAGGCACATCGTCATGTGGGATGTGCGCGGCGAGACGCCGCAGGAAAAAAACGCGGCGGCGCACTTGATCAAGGCCACGTTCGAAGCGCTGGCCGGCCGCATCCCCGGCATGCGCAGCGTCGAGGTGGGGCTGGACATGAGCGGGGTCGATTATGCCTGCGACGTGGTGCTGTGCATGGACTTCGACTCCCGGGCCAGCCTGGCCGCCTACGCCAGCCACCCCGAGCACCTGCGCGTCAAGCAGTTGCTGGGCGACAGCCGCATCGCCCGCCACCAGGTCGACTACGCTGTCCCCGCCACCGTCAACCGAAGGGAGGAATGATCATGTATGACTTTACCTATACGGCGCTGGCCTCGCGCGTGGTATTCGGCCTCGACAGCGTCAAGCATGTGGAGCGCGAAGTCGAACTGCTGGGCGCCAGCCGGGCGCTGGTGCTGTGCACACGAGAACAGACGCAGCAGGCCGAGATGGTGGCCGGCCTGCTGGGCAGGCGCTGCGCCGGCATCCATGCGGGCGCCGTCATGCACGTGCCGATCGCCAGCGCCCGCGAGGCGGTGGCGGTGGCGGCGCGCCTGGGCGCCGACTGCGCGGTGGCCATCGGCGGCGGCTCGACCGTCGGCCTGGGCAAGGCGATTGCGCTCGAATCGCCGCTGCCCATCATCGCCATCCCGACCACCTATGCGGGTTCCGAGATGACGCCGATCTATGGCATCACCGAAAACGGCATCAAGCGCACGGGCCGCGACAGCAAAGTGCTGCCGCGCACCGTCATCTACGATCCGCGCCTGTCGCGGGGCCTGCCGGCCGCCATGTCGTTCGTGAGCGGCATCAACGCCATCGCCCATGCGGCCGAAGGGCTGTACGCACAGGACGGCAACCCGGTCATGTCGCTGATGGCCGAGGAAGGCATACGCTCGCTGGCCAGCGGCCTGCGCAAGCTGCGCCAGGACCCGCAGGACCTCGATGCACGCGGCAGCTGCCTGTATGGCGCCTGGCTGTGCGGCACGGTGCTGGGCCAGGTGGGCATGGCCCTGCACCACAAGCTGTGCCACACCCTGGGCGGCTCGTTCAACCTGCCGCATGCCGAGACCCACGCCATTATCCTGCCCCATGCGCTGGCCTACAACGCCAAAGCGGCGCCCGAGGCCATGCGGCGCGTCGCGCGCGCGCTGGGCAGCGACGATGCGGCGCAAGGCATGTTCGACTTGTCGCAAGAGCTGGGCATAGCACAGGCGCTGAGCGAGATCGGCATGCCGGCCGATGGCCTGGACCACGCTTGCGCCACCGCGCTGGCCAACCCGTACTGGAACCCGCGTCCGGTCGAAGCGGCGCCCTTGCGGGCACTGCTGCAGCGGGCATGGAGCGGCGAGCGCCCTGCTGTCTGAGCCCCGGCCTGCGCCGCCAGGGTCAGATCGGATCGTAGAACAACTCGTCCACATAGCACCAGCCCCAGGTCTCGCCCGGCTCCTTGGAGCGGATGATCGGGTGCCTGGTCGCATGAAAATGTTTGGTGGCGTGCTTGTTCTTCGAATCATCGCAGCAGCCGACATGGCCGCACACCATGCACACGCGCAGGTGGACCCAATCGTCGCCCAGTTTCAGGCACTCCTCGCAGCCTTCGGAATTGGCGCCGCGCGTATGGATATCGTGCAAATGCTGGCAAGCCTGGCTCATATTGCTCTCCTGTGGATGATTACGGTGTATCTTTCCTGCGCTGCGGTATCAGCCACAAGACGGCCACCGCCACATAGATGGCGGCGCCGGCCGGCGCATACCATAGCGACAGCGCAATCGCCACCAGGTACAGCGCGATCGACAATTCCTTCTTGCGGCTATGGCCCAGCGCCTGCGCCAGCGGCGAATCGGGGCCTTCGCTGGCCACCAGCGAGCGTACCAGCATGCGAAAAGCCACCGCGCACATCAGGAGCACCACGCCGTACAAGGCCATCGGCGCCGGGGTCAGCGGGTAATTGCCGGCCCAGGCGGTGACCAGCGGCACCAGCGACAGCCAGAACAGCAGGTGCAGATTGGTCCACAGTATGCGCCCGTTGACCTGGCGCGCCAGCTGCAGCACGTGATGGTGGTTGACCCAGTAGATGCCGACATACACAAAGCTGAGCAGGTAGGCGCACAGCACCGGCGCCAGCTCCAGCACCTCGGTCCAGTGCGGCCCGCTGGGCACCTTCAGCGCCAGCACCATGATGGTGATCGCGATGGCGACCACGCCATCGGTAAACGCTTCCAGGCGGCTTTTGTTCATGATGTCGGGGGCAAATGAACCATGCTAGCGCGAAAACGCGCGCTTGCCGCCTGCCGGAAGACCAGTATGCAGGTTCCGCCTGACCCAAAGACAGGGACAAAAAAGCCGCAATTGCCGCTACACTGAGGCACCGCCACCCATGGAGCCACGCATGACCTCTCTCGACAACGACCTGGCCGAACGCGCCCGCCTGATCGCCCTGGCGCGCGCCCTGCGCGACCTGCACAAACACCTGATCAACGTGGAAACCCAGTACTTCGGCGCCGTCGGCAGCCCGCTGGAACTGCTGCAACTGGTCACCAACCACCCGCATTTCGCCTGGCTGCAGAAATTGTCGGGCCTGATGGCGCAGATGGACGAGCGCCTGGACGAGCCGGAACCGGTCACCGCGGCGGTCGCCCTGACCTACCGCCGCGCGCTCGAAGCGCTGATCGGCCCGTCGGAAGACGGCGACAAGGAGTTCCAGGCCAAATACAACGCGCTGCTGCACGACGCGCCGGAGATCGTCATGGCGCATGGCGCCGTCAGAAAATTGCTCAGTTCGATTGCGGCGCCGGGCAAGGCTTGAACCTTCCCTGCCCTGCCGCTTCAGGCAGATCAGCCATGCAGCGCCGCGCCCGCGTTCGCACCAGCCTGCGCAGCGGGCACCCTGACGCGCAGCGCGATCAGCAGCGCCGCCAGCAGCATCAAGGCGCCGGCGGCCATGAAGACGCCGGCGATGCCGCTGATGCTGAACATGGCGCCTCCGGCCGCTGCCCCCGCCGCGATGGCGGACTGTACCGACGCCACCACCATGCCACCGGCGCTTTCCGCCTGGTCCGGGAGGGCGCGCGCCACCCAGTTCGACCAGGCCACCGGCACGCCGCCAAACGCCAGGCCCCAGATCGCCATCAGCAAGGCCTGTCCGGCCAGCGAGGCCGGCAACAGTACCAGCGCCAGCGCGGCGACGCCCACCAGCGCCGGCATCAGCACCAGGGTCAGGCGCAGGCTGCGTTGCATCAACTGCCCGGCCAGCAAGGTGCCGGCAAAGTTGGCCAGGCCAAAACCCAGCAGCATCAGGGCCAGGGTGTCAGGTGCGACATGTGCCGTGGTTTCCAGGAAGGGCCGGATATAGGTAAACAGGGCGAAGTGTCCGGTATGCGCCAGCACGCAGCCCAGCATGCCCACGGCAATGCCGGGACGGCGCAGCAGGCCCATTACCGTGCCGTGCCCGGCCGTCGGGCGGGCCGGTAGCTGCGGCAAGGTCAGCCACTGGAATGCCAGGGTGACCACGCCGATAGCGCTGGCGGCAAAAAATGCGCTGCGCCAGCCGTACAGGCCGCCAAGATAGCTGCCCAGCGGCACCGCCACCACGGTTCCCACGGCGATGCCACTGAAAATGATAGATAGCGCGCGCGGCAGCAGCCTGGCCGGCACCAGCCGCATCGCCACCGCCGCCGCCATGCTCCAGAAACCGCCGAGGGCGACACCGAGCAGCATGCGCATCAGCAGCAACACGCCCAGGCTGGAAGACAGGGCCACCAGCAGGTTCGACGCGATCATCAGCGTGGAAAAGGCCAGCAGCACCAGGCGCCGGTCAAAGCGCCGCGTCAGGCGCGGCACCAGCAAGCCGGCAAACAGCGCCACCACGGCCGTGATCGTCACCGCCTGCCCGGCCAGTGCTTCCGACACCCGCATGTCGGCGGCCATCGGCGTCAGCAGGCTGGCCGGCAGGTATTCCGCCGTCAGCAAGCCGAATACGCCCATCGTCAGCGAAAACACCGCCATCCAGGCCGGCGCCGCAGGTTCGGCGCCGGCAGCAGCCTTGCCGGTCCCGGTCCCGGTCCCGGTCCCGGGTGATACATCACAGATACAATCGCTCATTGCATGGTTCCTCAAGGTTTGAACAAGACGCTCACTGTAGACGCGCTGATTCGGATGGTCTATGATGGAAACCCTGCATTTTTTGATCAAAACCCCGGCAATGACGCGCACCGACGTATTCGCCTTATCTTCCGACCTCATCAGCGCCCTGCTGACGGACATGCGCCTGCGCGGCGTGCAATACCGCCGGGTGCAGGCCGGTGCCCGGTTCGGCCTGCACTTCGAGGCCAGGCCGGGTCATGCTTATTTTCACTTCCTCGCGGTCGGCTCGGCCGT
The DNA here is from genome assembly GCF_030944405.1 of Janthinobacterium sp. J1-1. Classification (NCBI taxonomy): domain Bacteria; kingdom Pseudomonadati; phylum Pseudomonadota; class Betaproteobacteria; order Burkholderiales; family Oxalobacteraceae; genus Janthinobacterium; species Janthinobacterium sp. J1-1. The sequence continues at coordinate 4,057,370 of NZ_CP132339.1, read as the reverse complement.
GCTGCGCACCAGCGACGGCACCGTGCATGCGCTGGCGGCAGGCAATGCCGTATTGATGCCGCACGGCGGCGCGCATCAACTTTTGTCGAGCGCCGACATGCCGGCCATCGGCATCGACAGCTATCAGGCTTCGCCGCTGGGCGACAAGGTCGACGCCGTCGATGCTTGCCCCAGCCTCGGCATGACACCGGGGACCATCTTGTTTTATGGCTGCATGGAATTCGATCTCGGCGGCATGCAAGGCCTGGGGCCCTTGATGTCCGAGGTGATGGTGGCCGATGTGATGGGGCAGCGCTACCCTGGCCTGGCGGCCATTCTCGGCTCCATGAAAAGCGAAGTGTGTTCGGGCCGCGTCGGCTTTGCCGGCATCCTGGCGCGCCTGGCCGAAGTGGCGGCCGCCATGATCGTGCGCGGCTGGGTGGAATGTGGTTGCGACCATGCTTCCGGCCTGGTGGCGGCGCTGCGCGACCCGCGCCTGGCGCGCGCCATCCTGGCGCTGCACCGGCAACCGGGCCGCAACTGGACGGTGGAAGAACTGGCCTTCGAATGCCACAGTTCGCGCTCCGCGTTCGCCGAACGCTTCCAGGCGACGATCGGCACGCCGCCGCTGCGCTATGCCACCGAGCTGCGCATGCACCTGGCCAGCCAGTGGCTGGGCCAGGGCCGGCTGCCGGTCGAGACCGTGGCGCAGCGCCTGGGCTACGCCTCCCAGGCCGCCTTCAGCCGCGCCTACAAACGCATCACCGGCCAGACACCTGGCGTAAGCCGGCGCACGCAGCCGGGCAACGGCGCCTGAACCGCGCAGGCAGGCGGCCACTTCGGCCATTTACGCTATGGCGATGTGTCGCGCGCGTCGCGGTGCGATTACAATAAAGCAAACAGCATTGCGCATACCGCCGCAAGCTGGCCAACCATGGAAAGGTGCAAATGAGTGTTCCTTCAAGCGTGGCAGAAACCCGCGTCGCCGTGCTGGTCGACTGCGACAACACCAGCCCGGCCATCCTGGCGTATGCCCTCAGGATGGTGGCGCAATTCGGGCGCGTGGTCTTGCGGCGCGGCTATGGCAACCATACGACCTTGAGCGCCAAATGGCAGGCGGCGCTGGTGGAACAGGCATTCACGCCCTGCCTGCAATTCCAGTATGCCAGTGGCAAGAATACGGCCGATATCGCACTGGCGCTCGACGCCCTGGAGGCCATGTTCGACCAGCGTGCCGACGTGTTCTGCCTGATCACCAGCGATTCCGATTTCGCCTATCTGTGCCGCAAGCTGCGCGAGCGCGGCGCTTCCGTCTGCATCGTCGGCGAAGCCAAGACGCCGTCGGCGCTGCGTAACGCCAGCGACCAGTTCTTCGAGTGGACGCCAGAGCCTGCCGCCAGCCCGGCGCATGCCGCGCCCGTTATCCTGACGCCGGTGCAGCCTGAACCCGCGCCAGCCAAGCCCAGGGAAGGCGTCAAGCTGCAGCCGCTGCTGGTGGTCGACGCGGTCAGGCTGCTGGTCGGCGATGCGGCCGAGGGAAAAGTAGGATTGGGCGCGCTGGGACAATACCTGAAGCGGACAGACTCGGGATTCTCGCCGACCAACTTCGGCCATTCCGGCCTGCTGAACATGGTCAGGACGTATGACCTGCTGACCGTCACCGTGGAGCCGGGCGGCCATCACACGGTGGGGCTATCGGATATGCGCAAGGTGAAGATGCACAAGGTTCCTTAATACCTGGACTTGGCCTCGCACCATATGGCAATCATTCATCCACATCAACTGCCAGCGCACGCGGCCGGTTCGCAAGGTAATACAGCATATATCCGGAATATATCAACGCACCTGACGCCACCGCTGCCTTAAAACAATGCGCCAATGAATCCTCGGCCTCAAAGTCGTATTTTTCCAGGGATGACCTGGCAAATCCTGTCAGCCGGTCCAGGTCAACACCGTCGATTTCGCCATCGTCCCCGAAATCGAAATCTACCGTGCCTGTCGCCAGGCCTACCGCACAGCCAATGCCATGCTTGAAGTAAGAAATACCGCCTTCAAGTTGGCCACGAAAAGGAATGTCCATTCCAGCCCATGCGGTACTGCTATCTGGCATGGGAATTCCAGATCGTTTCATCAATACCAATGCAGCGCGAACGCTATTCTGGTAATCCGAAATCAAGCGGGCAAGGTTCTCATTCATATGGTTTCAACGTGGATCAGCAATTTTTTCACGATATTAAAAAAGCCCCTGGCGAACAGGGGCTTCTCGCTACGACAGCACTGTAACAGTCATTACTGTACTTGGTACTTGACCGAACGTGGCCCGTACAGCAAACCATTGGTCATGCCGGCCGACAGCAGGCGCGCATTGGCCACGCCGGCGACCGGATGCGCCGCATCGGTGGTGCTGTTGATGATCTGCTTGACGGCCGCCGCCACCAAGGCGCCGATCAGCCCGCCGCCACCGTTGTTGCCGCCCTCGTTGTTGGAGGCGCTGGCCTTGCCTTCCCACAGCAGGGTGCCGCTTTTCAGGTCGACCAGCTTGGCCGTCACTGCCACTACCGCCACGCTGTCGATCACGGTATAGGTCGAGCCGTACTTGTCGATGGTGATATACAGGCCGGCGTCGGCGCCGAAGATCTCGTTGAGTTTCTTGACGTCGACACCGTGGATGTCGGCCGCATTGGTCAGGCCATTCTGCTTGAAGGTCTCGCCGACCACGGCCACCGGCAGCACGTAGTAACCGGCCTCGGCCAGCGGATACGACACTTGCGCGTAGACGCTGTTGCCGGCGTTGACTTCCGGCGAATTGTTCAGCGGCGGCAAGACCACGATCGAGCGCGGCTTGGCGGCCTTGAATGCCGTGTAGTCGTACGATGGCGCCTTGGTGGCGCAACCGACCATCAGTACGGCAGGCGCCAGCAGCAAGGCGATATTTTTCAAGCGCGACATCATAATTTCTCACCTTTTTTCAGTTTGCCCAGCAGGAAGTCCATATACGCGCTCGATTCGGGAAACAGTTTTTTCTCGTCTTCGAACTGCGTGGCCACCTGGTCGGACTTGCCGGCGATCGAGTACAACATGCCCAGATGGGCATGGAAGCCCGGCGGCACGCTGTTGCCCTTGGCACTGATCAGCGCCAGGGCTTTTTCCATTTCGGCGATCTGCCGCTCCGGGCTTTCGCCTTTCAGGTACTGGTACACCTGGGGCTGGTAGCCGTCCCATTGGTACAAGGTCTTTGGCGCCGTGGCGCAGCCAGTCAATGCGACGCACGCCGCCAGCGCCAGCATGCCGCCGGCTTTTTTCATAAGGTTCTTCATCATTGCTGTTTGCGCAGTGCGCCCGCTTCCACGCCGGCCACCAGGCGCTCGACCGCTTCGCGCATGGCCAGGTCCAGGACTTTGCCGTTCAGGGTGGCGTCATAGCTGGCGGTGCCGCCAAAGCCCAGCACTTCGCGGTTCGACAAGCTGTACTCGCCTGCGCCCTGGGCCGAATACACCACTTCCGAGGTGGCGATATTGACGACGTTCAGCGATACCTTGGCGTAAGCCACTTGTGTCTTGCCACGGCCCATGATGCCGAACAATTGCTGGTCACCCACTTCCTTGCGGCCGAATTCGGTCACGTCGCCGGTAATGACAAAATCGGCGCCCTTGATGTTCTGTGCCTGCTTCTTGTATTCCGATTCCTGCTTGATTTCCGCCAAGTTGTCGCGGTCGAGCACATTGAAACGGTTGGTACCTTGCAAGTGCGAGATCAGGATGGTTTTCGACTGGCTGCCGAGGCGGTCGACGCCATCGGAGAAAATGCCACGCATGAAGCTGGAGCGGTTGTCGAACTTGCCGACGGCGATCAGCGTGCGCTGGCCGACATAAGGGCGGGCGGCACTGGCGACCGCAGGAACAGCGAGGGCTTGCGATGTTTCGGTGGCGCAACCGGCCAGCGATCCACCGATCAGCGCGGCCATCAGCAGCGCGCCGCAGGTATTTTTATTCATGATGCCCTTAAGAAGTGAGAGGTCAAGGAAACGCTTGCATAGTGATTTTTTGCAAGTTAATTTCCTTAATGCAATTATAATTTATTACTTACATTATAATTCTCACCAAATGTCACGTTGGTGGCGACATTTCCAAGGCCATCTCTTTCAGTCACGCCAGCAACTGCCGGTACAGTCGGGTCGCCATCAGCCCCGCCGCGCTATGGTGGTTGGCCGGCGACATCAGCGGTATCAACATGTCCATGGCCGACCCCCTGCTGCCCTGCTCCGCCACGGCCTGTTCCAGCGCACGCAGGTCCGCGTCGAAAGGTTGCTCCCCAGGCTGCCGCAAGCCCAGGTGGCGGCGGAACACGCCACGGGTGCCGGCCGGCGATGGGCTTGGTTGAGCTTCGGCCAGGGTTTCGATGGAACGCATGGCGGCGCGGTGCGACATGATGCGCGGCGCGGCGATGCCGGTGCCATCGACTGGCGACTCGATCCAGTCGCGCAGCACCTGCTGCTCGTAGGGGCTGAAGACGCCGAACATTTCCGCCCGCTCGCTCTGGATCAAGCGCCAGAAGCGGCTGTCCTCCACCGGTGCGCCGCGCTGTATCCAGCCGGTGGCGGTCAATTTATCCAATAGCTCCGGCACCTGGCTCTTGTCGCCGAGCCAGTCGTTGATGCTCTTGCCGCCGATGCGGCAATAGTCGGAATGCATGTTTTTGCCGGCCACGCTTTTCTCGCACAGGATGCGCACCAGTTCCTGCCGCAGGTCGAAGCCGGCGATAATGTCGGTGGTGCCGGCGCCCAGGTCATTCAGGCGAAAACCGTTGCGAACGCGGCGGTAGAACGCCTTGCTGTCGCCGAAGCGCGGCATCAATTGCAGCACCGCATCAGTGGCCTTGCGCGCATGGCCGGTCGAACCGTTGTCGACCGTCACATGCAGGGTGAAATAATAGGGATCGATGCCCAGCTCATTGAGTTCATAGGCGGTGATCAGCAGGTGCAGGGGCAACTGCTCGTAGCCCAGGTTGAAGCCAATGATTTCGGGCAGAAAGTTGCCATTGTCGTGGGCCAGGGCCAGCTGGATGGCGCCCTGCACGAAATACCGGTCGTCCAGGTCCTGCCAGTCGTCGCAGCCATGGCTGGCCAGCAGCTTCTGGTACAGCACCACATGGTTTTTTTCTTCCACGCCATCGCCCAGCTCCTCCAGGTAGATCTGGATCAGGGCGCGGAAACGCTGGTGCTGCCATTGCTGCAAGGCGCTGTACAGCCAGGAGCCGTCGACCAGCTTGGTCGGCGCGGCGGCGCGCAAAAAGTACAGGGCGTGCGACTTGCTGGTGAAAAAGCGGCGTGGTGCGCCATTCTTGCGTTCGGCCAGATAGGCCTGGTATTCCACGCCGACCTGTTCGGCGCTGCCGCGCGACCAGTTCAGCAAGTTTTCCGGCTGCTCGGGCAAGCCATCGGGCAGATCGTCCGCAGCCAGCAGTTGCTGCTGCAGATAGTGGCGGGCGGTGGCGCGCGCCATGGCAGCATGGCCCGGTGCGCCGAGGGTATCGTAGATGGCGCGCGCATCGGGCAGGCGCGCTGCCGAGTCGCGTTGAACAGGTTGTGCTGCGGTGGAAAGCAAGCTGTGCATGACCGTGCCTTGAAAGAAGTGAGGCCTGGCCGGACTGCGGGAGTCGGGCGGCGGCCGGTATGCTTCCATTATCAAGACGGACGGTGCATCCGCACATCAGTACGCTTCGCGCCCGGGCGTGGGACAAGGCTTACAGCCAGGAATTACTTCTTGCGCAGGAAGTCAGGCAGCATGCTCATCAGCACGCCATCCTTGTCGATCACATGGTGCTTGATGGCGGCAGCCGCATGGCCCAGCACCACCAGGCCGAAGCTCCAGGCCAGCCATTGATGGACCAGCTTGGCAAGGCCATAATATTCCTGGGCCGGCGCCACCAGCGGCGGCAATTGCACCAGGCCCAGCAGCATGATGGGCTTGTCGGCCACCGAACTCCACATCCAGCCCGACAGCGGCAAGGCGATCAGCGCCACCGCATACAGGCCATAATGGCCCAGGTGCGCCATGCGCTGCATGGCCGGCGACATCGAGGCCGGCAGCGGCGGGGCCGGATGGGTAAAACGCCACAGCAGGCGTAGTGCCGTCAGGAACAGCACCGTGCTGGCAATGGCCTTGTGCAAGAAGGTCAGCTGGTGATGGGGGTTCAGTTCGTCGCGCAAATGCACGGCCACAAAGCCGATCAGCCAGGCGGCGATCCAGATCAGCGCCATCAGCCAGTGCTGGAATTTCGAGATCGGGTGGTAGGACGGCGTGGTGGCGATGGGCTTGGTCATGGTGTGTTTAGGGCAGTCAAATTAAACGATACAATAGTGTATCACCATACGATACAAGGTATTCCATGCAAAAAGATACGGGTGGCATCCAGGTGATTGCGCGGGCGGCCGCCATCCTGCGCGCGCTGGGGCGCGAAGGCATGAGCCTGGGTGCGCTGGCAAAACAGACGGGCTTGCCGCGCTCGACCGTGCAGCGCATCGTCGATGCGCTGGCGGCCGAGGATTTCGTGGAGGCCGGCGACGCGGGCGTGCGGCTGGGATGGGGCCTGGGACGGCTGGCGCAACTGGCACAGTCCGATATCGTGCTGGCGGCGCGGCCCCACCTGGAAGCGCTGTTCGAAGCGACGCACGAGAGCGTCGATATTTCCACGCGCCAGGGCAGCGAGGTATCCTTTCTCGACCGTATCGTGTCCGACCAGGAATTGCGCGTGGTGCCGATCACCAACAAGCCGCGCCGCCTGCATGCGATGGCCAACGGCAAGGCTTTACTCGGCAGCATGAGCGACGCGGAAGTCGAACGCCTGCTGCAAGACAACTTGCTTGCGCTGACGTCCCACACCATCGCCACCCTGCCCGCCTTGCTGGCCGACCTGGCGCTGGCGCGCGTCAGCGGTTTCAGCTACGACCGCGAAGAACACGCGCTGGGCGTGTGCGCGATCGGCACGGCGATCCGCGTGCCGGGCCTGCCGGCGCTGGCCATTTCGGTGGCGGCGCCGGCGTCGCGCTTCGAAGCGAGCCTGCCCGCGCTACGGCAAGCGCTGCAGGCGGCGCGCGCGGCGATCGAGCAAAGCCTGGCTGCGCTGCAAACGCCGCCGGGCTGATTCAGCTGTCGGCCAGCCGGGCCACGAGCCACTGTTCGAAGTCGGCCACCATGGCCGGCTCCAGGCGGTGGCCGGCCTCGTACTCCCGGTACTGCAGGCGCACGTTCAGGCCAGCCAGCACCTGCCTGGCATGATGCGCAAAATGCAGACCCAGCACCTGGTCCTGGCGGCCATGGCTGACAAACGCGTGCAAGGCTGCCAGCGGCTTGCCCGGCGTGACCAGCGGCAGCACTTCCGGCAGGATGCGCCCGCTCAGGATGCCGAAACCGGCCAGCTGCTGCGGCGCGCTCAGGGCCACGCTGGCGCTCATGATGCCGCCCTGGCTGAAGCCGGCGATCCAGATGCGCTCCGGATCGATGGCATGCGCTTGCGGCAACTGCCCGATAAACGCCAGCAAGGTCGTGCGCGCCCGCTCGGCCTGCGGCGCATCGATGGCCGGGCCGTTTGCCGTGAAGCTGACCCGGAACCAGGCGAACTGCATCGGCCCCAGTGCCAGCGGGCCGCGCGCCAGGATCACGCTGAAACGCGGATCGATGCCGCGCGCCAGTTCCATCAAGCCCTGTTCAGTGGCGCCCACGCCATGCAGCAGGATCAAACAGGGCGACTTGCCCGCGCCGCGACTGCCCTCGCGCAGCCGGTACACCAGGCCGGAGACCGGTTCGGTCAGGGTGTGATTCAATTGTTCGCTCATCGCTTACCTTGTGTTATCGACAGACCTATCGTAACCATCTTGATATGGTTGATAAAGTAGCGTGCGACCGCTAGACTATTTCCATTTGATTGACAATCGCGAAAGCCCTGCCAATATGGATGTATTCGCTTCAATGAAGATGTACGCGGCGGTGGTCGATGGCGGCAGCTTTGCGGCGGCGGCCGGCAAGCTGGGCGTGTCGCGCGCGATGGTGTCTAAACAGGTGCAAAAGCTGGAAGAGCACCTGGGCACGCGCTTGCTCAACCGCACCACGCGCCGCATCAGCCTGACGGAAACGGGACGCGAGTTCCACGAGCGCAGCGTGCAGATCCTGGCCGACGTGGAAGACGCCGAACAAGGCGCGGCACGCCTGACCCGCACGGCCCGCGGCCTGCTGCGCGTGACGATTCCGCTCGCTTACGGCCAGCACCGGCTGGCCGCCATCGTCGGCGACTATGCGCTGGCCTACCCGCAGGTAAAGCTTGACATTACGCTCAGCGACCGCAAGCTCGACCTCGTCGAAGACGGCTTCGACCTGGCGATCCGCATCGGCGCCCTGCCGCCATCGGACCTGGTGGCGCGCAAGATCGGCAGCGAACGCAGCGTGGTCTGCGGCACGCCCGCCTACCTGGCCCGCCATGGCGCGCCGCAACTGCCGTCCGACCTGGCCGGCCATGCCTGCCTGGGCTATACCCTGACCGGCGCCGGCAACGAGTGGCGGCTGGAAAACACCGGCGACGGCGCCATGGCCAGCATCGCCGTGAACGGCCCCATCAAGGCGGACAACGGCGACATCCTACGCCTGGCCGCGCTGCGCGATGCCGGCCTGATCTTCCAGCCGCGCTTTATCGTCGCCGGCGACCTGGCGGCGGGCCGCCTGGTGCAAGTGTTGCCGCAATGGCAGTCGGGCGAACTGGGCGTGCATGCTGTGTATCCCAGCCGCAAGCACCTGTCGGCCAAGGTGCGCACCTTTATCGACTATCTTGCGGAACGCCTGGCCTGAATGGACACTGCCAGCCGGACGCGGCAAATCCGTTTGAAATGCGACAATTGCTACAGCACGATCACGATGCGGCCTATTTGACATTCAACCTCGGGAGAACGACATGAAAATGCTTTTGACGGCGGTACTGGCGCTTGGCGCGCAACTGGCGCACGCACAGACGGTGGAATTATTCTTCGCGGGGCCGAACGGTGCGGAACAGGCGGCCGGCACGGTCAGCATTTCGCAAACCCAATACGGCGCCCTGCTGACGCCCGACCTGAAAGGCTTGCCGGCCGGCACGCACGGTTTTCATCTGCATGAAAAGCCATCGTGCGACGCCAGCGTGACGGACGGCAAGCCAACCCCGGCCGGCGCCGCGGGCGGCCACTGGGACCCGGCCAAGACCGCCGCGCACAAGGGCCCGTACGACGCCTCCGGCCACCAGGGCGATTTGCCCGCCATCTACGTGGCCGCCGATGGCACGGCCACTTATCCGGTACTGGCGCCGCGCCTGAAAGCCGCCGACTTCAAGGGCCACGCGCTGATGGTGCACGTGGGCGGCGACAACCACAGCGACCATCCTGAAAAACTCGGTGGCGGCGGCGCGCGCATGGCGTGCGGCGTGGTCAAATAAGCGATAACAAGCGGCACGGCGCCGTCGCCGTGTCCATAGTAAACTGCGCGCCTTGAACCTTGCTGAAAGAAAAACATGAACGCCGATACCCCCAACAAACCCGCGATGGATGCGGAAACGCTGGAATTCATCCGCGGCCTGTTCGCCCTCGTGCGCGAAGGCGATACGGCGCAACTGGGCGCCATGGTCGCCAAGGGCGTGCCGGTCAACTTCCGCAATGAAAAAGGCGACAGCCTGATCATGCTGGCCAGCTATCACGGCCACCTGGACACCTCGCGCCTGCTGCTCGAAGCGGGCGCCGACGCCAATGTGCCGAACGACCAGGGCCAGACGCCCCTGGCCGGCGTCGCCTACAAGGGCTACCTGGAGATCGCCGAACTGCTGCTGCAGCACGGCGCCAAGGTCGAAGGCGGCAGCCCCGACGGCAAGACGCCGCTGATGATGGCCGCCATGTTCAACCGCCTGGCCATTCTTGAGTTGCTGCTGAAGCACGGCGCCCGCATCGACGCCGTCGACAGCCGCGGCATGACGGCCGTCTCGCTGGCCAAGACCATGAATGCGGCCGATACCCTGGCCCATTTGACCGCACTGGGCCAGACGGCATAAGTGCTGTGATCAGTACTGTGGCAAGATTGTGTCAGTTTGCCGGCGCCGGCATCTGAGCTGCGGCGTGGGCAAACCAAAGCACGCGCCCAGGCCGGCCGATTCGCTACACTGGCTGTCATGAGCACACCCTCTCCCACCATCTCGCATCCGCTGGCCGTCGCGCTGGCCCTGTCGCTGGGCGCCGCCGTGGCGCTGGGCCTGTCGCGCTTTTCGTATGGCCTGCTGCTGCCGCCCATGCGCGACGACCTGGGCTGGTCCTACCTGCTGGCCGGCGCCATGAACACCTGCAATGCGCTCGGGTATTTCCTCGGCGCCCTGGCCACGCCCGCCCTGCTGCGCCGCATGGGCACCTGGCGCCTGCTGATGGCTGGCAGCGTGCTGGCCAGCATCTTCATGCTGCTGTCCGGTTTTGTGAGCGACACCACCGCCCTGTTCCTGCAGCGCGTGTGCGCCGGCGCGGCCAGCGCCTTTGTGTTTGTCGCCGGCGGCGTACTGGCCGCGCGGCTCGGCTCGCTGCAGGGCGAACGGGCCGGCTTTATCATCGGCCTGTACTACGGCGGCACGGGTTTCGGCATCGCGCTGTCCGCCTTGCTGGTGCCGGCCGCGCTGTCGTCGGCCCAGCAGCATGGCGCGGCGCACGGCTGGCAATCGGCCTGGCTGGCGCTGGGCATCGCCTGCCTGCTGGCGACCGCCCTGATGGCCCTGCCGGCCAGAAGCATCGGCGAGGCGCGATTGATGCAGGGCCAGGCGCAGCGCTTTTCCAGCAAGGACTTTGCCTGCGGCCTGGCCGCCTACTTCATGTTCGGCGCCGGCTATATCGGCTACATGACCTTCGTGGTCGCCCTGCTCAAGCAGCAGGGCATGTCGCAGCAGCTGATCACCGTGTTCTACACCCTGCTGGGCCTGGCGGTGGTGGCCTCCTCGCGCATCTGGGCCCGCATGCTGGACCGCAACAAGGGCGGCCAGTCGCTGGCCATCCTGAACGCCCTGCTGGGCGTGGCCACCCTGATACCGGCGCTGACCAGCGCCGCGCCGTTCATCTTCCTGTCCGGCCTGGTGTTCGGCGCCGTGTTCCTGTCGGTGGTGGCCTCCACCACGGCCCTGGTGCGGCACAACCTGCCGCCGGAATCGTGGCCGGCCGGCATCAGCGCGTTTACCGCCGTGTTCGCCTTCGGCCAGATCGCCGGCCCGGTGCTGGTCGGCTGGATCGCCGATCGCCAGGCGGGGCTGGAACGTGGCCTGATCGCTTCAAGCGTGCTGCTGTTGATCGGCGCGGCACTGGCGATGGGGCAGAAGGCGCTGGTGGCTGGCCGTTGAAATCGCAACGGCGCCGCGCCTGGCAGCGCGCGCAGCGGTGGATTTTGACCAGTTTTATGGTGAAAGAGCCGCTTTTCAGCTGAAAAACGCATGGCACACATCGTGCTGATAAGGAGGATATTCTCACTATCAGGAACGACCCCGCCATGCCATCTCCTTCATCGCGCAATTTTGTTTTCCTTCCACTGCTGACCGCTTTCCTGGCGCCCGCCCAGGCCCAGGACGGCGGCGCGTCCGGCGCAGAGGCGCTGGCCGGTGCGGCCGCCGCCGCCGGCAATGTGGTGGTAATCGGCACCCGCCGGGCCAATACCACGGAGCTGAGCAGCCAGGCGCCGGTCGATGTGTATTCGACGCGGCAGCTGGCCGAAACGGGCGCCGTCAATCTGAACCAGGCACTGCAGGCGCTGGCGCCCTCGTTTCAATACAATGTGACGGCCGGTTCCGATGGCGTGGCCACCGTGCGGCCGGCCGCCCTGCGTGGCCTGGCGCCGTCGCAGACCCTGGTTTTGATCAACGGCAAGCGGGCGCATTTGTCGGCCTTTGTCAATAACAAGAGTGGCCTGGGCCGTGGTGCGCAGGCGTTCGACCTGGCCAAGATCCCGCTGGCCGCCATCGACCGGGTGGAAATCCTGCGCGATGGCGCGGCCGCCCAATATGGTTCCGATGCGATTGCAGGCGTGATCAATATCGTGCTGAAAAGCCAGGATGCGGGTGGCGCTGCGGCGGTCCAGGTAGGCAAGTTTGCCGAAGGCGACGGCTTTTCCAAGAGCGCCAGCGGCTCGGCCGGCTTTGCCCTGCCCGGCGACGGCTTTTTGACGGTGGCCGGCGAAGCCATCAACACCCAGCGCACCACCTTGCGCGAAGGGGCCGATACGCGCCAGTTCTACTTTGCCAACGACCCGCGCGAAACCTCGGGCGCGGCCAGGCGCGAATGGCTGGTGGGCTCGCCCGCGCTGGAAGAATACAACGGCGTGCTCAATGCCGAATGGGGCCTGGCGCCGGAATTGCGCGCCTATGTGTTCGGCAACGTGGGCCACCGCCTGGGCCGCTCGCAGGGGCTGTTCCGCCGTCCCAACGACAACGGCACGGTGCGCTCGCTGTTTCCCGACGGCTTCCTGCCGCTATTGAATACCACTTCGAACGATGGCGCACTGAATGCCGGCCTGCGCTACGGTAACGACAAGACGGGCCAATTCGACCTGGGCGTCAATCATGGCGGCAACCGCATCAAGTTCGACGTGCCCGATTCCATCAACGCCAGCCTGGGCGCGGCCAGCCCGCGCAGCTTTTATGCGGGCGGCATGAAAAACACCCAGACCAATCTCACGCTCGACTATGTGCGCAACGCCGCCGTCGGCTTTTCCACCGAGCCGCTGGTGGTGTCGGCCGGCGCGGCCTTGCGGCATGAGAAATTCTCGATCGACGCGGGCGACGAGGCGTCGTGGATCGCCGGCACCGTGCCGATTCTTGACGGCCCCAGCGCGGGTGCGCGCGCGCCGGCCGGCGCCCAGGGTTTCCCCGGCTACCGTCCCGACGACGCGGGCAGCCTCACGCGCAGCGTGCAAGGCGTATATGCGGGCCTGGAAAACCAGCTGACCGAGAAATTCCAGTGGGGCGCCACCGCCCGCGCCGAGCATTATTCGGACTTCGGCAATACCTGGAACGGCAAGCTGTCGCTGCGCTACGACTTTACGCCCACGGTTGCCTTGCGCGCCACGGCCAGCAATGGCTACCGCGCGCCGTCGCTGGGCCAGGCCAACCTGTCGTCCACGCAAACCACCTTCCGCGCCGGCGAGCCGTTCGACGTGCGCAATTTCCCGGTCGACCACCCGGCCGCGCGGGCCCTGGGCGCCACCGCGCTGAAACCCGAAAAATCGGTCAACTTTTCCACCGGCCTGGTGTTCCAGCCGGCGAAAAATACCTCGCTGACCATCGACGCCTACCAGATCGCCATCCGCGACCGCATCACCTTGTCCGAAACCCTCAGCGGCGCGCTGGTCGAGCGGCTGCTGCGCGAGGCGGGCTTCGCGGGTGTCAGCGGCGCCTCCTTCTTTGTCAACGCGCTCGACACCCGCACGCGCGGCGTGGATGTGGTGGGCAATCACCGCCTGGCGTTGCAAGGCTACGGCAACCTGGACCTGGGCCTGGGCTACAACTACGGCGTGACCAAGATCACGGGCGTGAAGGACAACTCGGGCCAGCTGGCCGGCAGCGGCCTGGCGCTGGTGGGCCGCACCACGCGCGGCAATATCGAGTCGTACTCGCCCCGTTCGACCTTGCGCCTGACGGGCCGCTATGCCGTCGGCGACTGGACGGTCGGCGTGACGGAAGCGCGCTACGGCAAGTTCACGGTGGTCGACACGGGCAACAACCCGGCGCTGGACCAGGTATTCGGCGCGCAATGGGTGACCGACCTGACCCTGGCCTACAAGCTGGGCCGCCATACCAGCATCACCTTCGGCGCCAACAACCTGTTCGATTCCTACCCGGACAAGACGCGCCCGGAACTGCGCCTGGCCGGCGGCCGCTATGTCTATCCTTCCAGCCAGGCCCCGGTCGGCGCCTTCGGCACCTATTACTCGCTGCGCCTGGCCACCGCGTTCTGATGTTCCATTAGAGGAGTTTCGACATGCAATCACCACTCGCCATTTCCATCGCCTTGTCTTTGCTGCTCGCGGCCACGCCGGCCCGCGCCGACACGGCGCTGGACAAGATCAAGGACCGGGGACAATTGTCGGTCTGCTACGGAGGCTTCGAGTCGCCCGGCTTCGCCTACCTGGACCAGGCGGGCAAGCCGGCCGGCCTGACCTGGGACCTGATCGTCGACCTGCACCAGCGCGTGGGCGCGGCCGTGGGCAAGCCCTTGAAACTGAACCTGGTGCGCATCACGCCGGTCAACCGCATCATCTTCGTCAAGCAGGGCCGCTGCGACTTCATGGTGACGTCTTTGCTCGATACGCCCGAGCGGCGGCGCGAGATCGATTTCGCCTCGCCCGGCTTCTACAGCGCGGCGGCGGCCGTGTTCGCGCTGAAAAGCACGCGCATCGAAAGCTGGGCCGACCTGCAGGGCAAGACCGTCTGCGCGCCGGCCGCGTCGGTGTGGGTGCGCCCCTACGAAGCCAAGGGCCTGAAGATCGCCGCCTTCCCCGGCTTTGCGGAAGTGCACAAGGCGGTGGCCGACGGGCGCTGCGTGGCCTCGATCGGCGACGATACGGGGTATGCCAAGATCAAGGAAGACAACCATAGCTGGAGCGGCTTCGAACTCAAGCTGATCGGCGACGAGCGCCTGCCCTGGGGCGTGGCGCTGAAAAAGAACGAACCGGAACTCAAGCAGCTGCTGGGCAGCATCGTCGAACGCTGGCACCGCGAGCGCTTTATCATCGGCCTGGAACACAAGTACCAGCTGCCGCCGAATGTGTGGGCGCAGCAGATGGCCGAGCGCTACGCGGTGAAGGTCAGCGCACGATGAGCGCAGGTTTTTTTCCGGAAGGCGGCGCGGCCAGGGAATGGCTGATCGAACACGGCCTGAACCTGACCATACTATGGGACCCGGCCGACGGACGGCGCTTCCTGCTCGGTCTTGGATTGACGCTGGCGCTGGCCGTGCTGGCCGTGGCGCTGTCGCTGGCCATCGGCGTGACCGGTGCGGCCGTAAAAGGTTCCCGCTTTGCCGCCGGCCAGAAAGCGATCAATGCCTATGTCGAGGTGTTCCGCAACACGCCGCTGCTGGCGCAAATGTATTTCTTCTTTTTCGGCGTCGGCTCGCTGCTGCCGATGGTGGTCAACGAGCACGGCGAACAGGTGCGCCTGCTGGGCAGCTTCGGCTGGGCCGTGATCGTGCTGGGCCTGCATTCGGGCGCCTTCCAGATCGAGGCGCTGCGCGGCAGCATCGACGCCGTGCCGCGCGCCACGGTCGAAGCGGCCGAAGCGCTGGGCCTGAGCCGGCTGCAGATCTTCCGCCAGGTGATCGCGCCGCTGGCCCTGCGCCACAGCTTGCCGGCCCTGTCGAACAGCATCGCCCAGACCATCAAGGCGACCTCGGTGGCGTTCGCCATCGCCGTGCCCGAACTGACCTATGCCTGCAACCGCATCTGGTCCGACAGCTTCAATGTGCCGGTGATGATACAGATCCTGCTGGTCACCTATCTGCTGCTGATCGGCGGCGTATCGGCCGGCATGCGCGCCATCGAACGCCGGCTGCAGCTGCCAGGGAGCGTGGCCGCATGAGCGCCCGCCTGACCACCACCAATGGCAACGGCGCCTCCGGACTGTGGCGCTGGGCGCGCTGGGCGGCGCTGCTGGCGCTGGCCGCCTGGACGCATGACCGCTACCGCGAACCGATAAGCTACCTGGTGGCCTGGACGCCGGGCCTGCTGTCCAGCTTCGTGCTGAATATCGTCATGGGCCTGGTGGCAATTGCCTTTGCCACTGCGGGCGGCACCGTGCTGGGCATCGTGCAATGCTCGCCGCACCGCCGCCGCGCGGCCGTGGCGCGCCAGCTCACCCTGGTGCTGCGCAATGCGCCGTGGCTGGTGGCGGTGTTTTACCTGATGTACCTGGTGCCGTATGAAATCAAGGTGTTCGGCGAATACCTCTTCCTGCCCGACTGGCTGAAGGCGGCCATCGGCATCGGCGTGCCCGCCTCGGGCTATATGTCCGAGATCGTGCGCGGCGGCATACGCTCGATCCCGCTGCAGCAATGGGAAGCGGCCACCGCCCTGGGCCTGGACCGCCGCCAGATATTGCGCAAGGTGGTGTTGCCGCAGGCGCTGCGCAGCATGACGCCACCGTGGATGAGCTTGTACTGCATCGTGACCTTGTCCACCTCGCTGGCCAATATCCTCGGCGTGGAAGAGCTGATGACCTCGGTCGGCCTGCGCCTGGCCGGCGAAACCCGGCCCGACCTGCTGCTGCCGGCCCACGCCTATACCTTCATCGTGTTCTTTGTCTATATCTATCCGATTTCGCGCCTGTCGCGCCGTCTTGAAAAAAAATGGAGCGTGAAAGAATGAGCCAGTCATCCACCGGCGAACACCAGATCGTGATCCGCGACCTGGTCAAGTCCTACGGCAGCCACACCGTGCTCAATGGCGTGTCGCTCGACGTGCGCCAGTCCGAGATCGCCTGCCTGATCGGCCCTTCCGGTTCCGGCAAGTCCACCCTGCTGCGCACCATCAACGCGCTGGCCGGCGTCGACAGCGGCACCATCGACGTGTGCGGCATCCGCGTGACGGACGCCGCGCCGGACCTGCTGAAACTGCGCCGCCAGGTCGGCATGATCTTCCAGAGCTACAACCTGTTCCCGCATTTGTCCGTGCTGGACAACATCACCCTGGCGCCGCTGACGGTGCTCAAGGAAGAACGGGGACCGGCCGAAGAGCGCGCCCGCGCCCTGCTGGCCAAGGTCAAGCTGACCGGCAAGGAGCACGCTTACCCGGGCCAGCTGTCCGGCGGCCAGCAGCAGCGCGTGGCGATTGCCCGCAGCCTGGCGATGCAGCCGCGCGTGATGATGTTCGACGAAGTGACGGCCGCGCTGGACCCGGAAACCGTCAAGGAGGTGCTGACCACCATCCGCGACGTGGCCGCCAGCGGCGTCACCTGTTTGATCGTCACGCACGAAATGCGCTTCGCGCGCGAAATCGCCGACGTCGTCCACTTCACGGACGGCGGACGCATCGTCGAATCGGGCACGCCCGAGCATATTTTTACCGCGCCGCGCGACAGCCGCACGCGCGCATTTTTAGAAAGGGTTTTGTAATGAGCAGTGACAAGCACGCAGGCGGCGCCAGCCGCGATCACAGTTTCGCCACCCGCCTGGGCCATGTGGGGCGCGACCCGGCCGCACACGGCGGCACGGTCAACACGCCGATTTATCGCGCCTCGACCTTTATCTGGCCCGACACGGCCAGCCTAGAGGCGCAGCGCCAGCTGGCGCAAGATCCGTCTTATCGCGGCACCATGTACGGCCGCCTGGGCAACCCCACCACGGTGGCCTTCGAAGACGCGGTGGCGGAACTGGAAGGCGGCTATCGCGGCCTGATCATGCCCTCGGGCCTGGCCGCGATTGTCGGCGCCGTGCTGGCCGTGGCAAAGTCGGGCGACCATATCCTGGTGACCGACAACGTCTACCCCAGCGCGCGCAATGTGTTCCTCAACGTGCTGACCCGCTACGGCATCGACACCAGCTTTTTCGATCCTCTCGATGTCGACAACCTGGCGCTGCATATCCGCAAGAACACGCGCGTGGTCTACCTGGAAGCACCGGGTTCCGACACCTTCGAAGTGCAGGACGTGCCGCGCATCGCCGAAGTGGCCCATGCCCATGGCGCGCTGGTGCTGTTCGATAATACCTGGGCCACGCCCTATTTCTTCAAGCCGTTCGAGCACGGCGTCGATATCTCGCTGCACGCGGCCACCAAATACCTGGTCGGCCATTCGGACGCCATGCTGGGCCTGATCGTCACGCGCAAGGAGATTTACAGCGACGTGCGCTCCACCGTGCGCGGCCTGGGCTATATCGCCGGCCCCGACGACGCCTACCTGGCGCTGCGCGGCCTGCGCACCCTGGGCGTGCGGCTGGATCGCCACGAGCGCTCGGCGATCGAGGTGGCCGAATGGCTGTCGCGCCACGAAGCGGTAATCGGCGTGCGCCACCCGGCGTTCGAGCACCATCCGGGCCACGCCGTGTGGAAGCGCGATTTCACGGGATCGTCGGGGTTATTTTCATTCGAATTGCCGGCAACGGCACCGCAGGTGCTCAATACCTTTCTCGACCACCTGCGGCTGTTCGCCATGGGCGCAAGCTGGGGCGGCTACGAGAGCCTGGTCAAGCTGCCGCATGCGACACGCACGTTCCAGCCGCTCGATCCGAAACGGCAGATCATCCGCCTGCACGTGGGGCTGGAATCGGTGGGGGACCTGATCGCCGATCTCGATCACGCACTAGGCGCGTTTACATATGCCCGAGCACGACAATAAGCAAGCCATGTGCTCAGGCGGTGCAGGCCTCGCCGGCTTCCTGCTCGCCACCGGAAAAATGGTGGCGCTTGAGCAGGGTGCGCAGCACGTTGCGCGAAATGCCCAGCAGGCGCGCCGTCTGCGTCTGGTTGTTGTGCGCGATCGCCAGCGCGGCGCCCGTCACGGCCGCCTCGATCTGGTCGAAGGCGGCATCCTCGCCGGCGTCGAGCAGCGCTTCGAGGATGGTGCGCAGTTGCTGCTGCAGGCCAGCTTCGACCGGTTCTACCACTTCCTGTACCGGCACAGGTATGTGAGTCTCCGGCTCGCGCAGCGGCAAGGGGTGGACCTGCGCCAGCGCGCGCGTGGCGGCCGGCTGGCGCCCCAGGCGCAAGTCTTCGGCGCGCAGCACGCCATCGCGGCAGACGATCATCGCGTAGTGAATCGTGTTTTCCAGTTCGCGGATATTGCCGGGCCAGCCATAGTCCAGCAGCACCTGGCGCGCCGCCTCGTCGATAACGATATCGGCGATCTTCAGGCGCTCGGCATAGTATTTCATGAAGTGCTGGGCCAGCGGCAGGATATCGCCCTGGCGCGCATACAGCGGCGGCAGGGCCAACGTGGCCACGCCGAGCCGGTAATACAGGTCGGCCCGGAAGCGCCCGGCCTGCACCGCGTCGTACAGGTCGATATTGGTGGCGGCCACCAGGCGCACGTCGAGCGGCGTGGTGCGGCGCGATCCCAGGCGCACGATCTGCCGCTCCTGTATCACGCGCAGCAGCTTGACCTGCATCGACAGCGGCAAGTCGCCGATTTCATCGAGGAACAGGGTGCCGCCATTGGCCGCCTCGAACCAGCCCTGGCGCGCCTGGGTGGCGCCCGTGAATGCCCCCGCTTCGTGGCCGAACAGCTCGGCGTCGATCAGGGTTTCGCTGAAGGCGCCGCAATTGACGGCGATAAACGGGCCGCTGCGCTTGCTGTGCGTGTGCAGATAGCGCGCCAGCAATTCCTTGCCGGTGCCGGTTTCGCCGATAATCAGGGCGGTAGCGTCGGTCGGTGCGATATGCGTGGCCAGCGCCAGCAGCGCTTCGGAACGGGGATCGTTGAACACCAGCGCCTTGGCTCGGATCGACAGCGCGGCGCCACTCGAGGTGGGCAGGGTCAGCAGGACACTCACGATAAGCGGCTTTCAATAAAAGTGGAAAGTAGCGGCAGCTTTGCGCTAAAGTGTGAAAAGCTTTACTAAAGCGCGATAAGCACCGTGTTACATTGTAACGATAGCATGATCAACCCCTGATACTTAACGAAGAATTTGGCATGACCTTATGCTAAAGCGAACTATGAACGAATCCACGGCAACACTGCAGCTCGATATCCTCGACGACTTCACCTTGCGCCTGAAAGCCCTCGTCGCCCGCGCCGGTTCGGTCAGCGCGCTGGCCAAAAAGGCCGGCATTTCGCATAGCGGGCTATTGCGCTACCTCGGTGGCGGCGACCCGTCGCGCAAGGTGCTGGTCGCGCTGGCGCAGGCGGCCAATGTCGACCTGGCGTGGCTGGCCACCGGCCACGGCGAAATGACGTCCGGCATGCCCAAGCAAAGCCTGACCCTGCTGCCGCTGTACGAGGGCCAGGCGGCCAACGACCACGCGCCACCACGGCTGGACCCGACCACCCTGACTGAACTGGCCTTCTGCCGCTTCTGGCTGCAGCGCAACGGCCTCGACGCTTCGCACCTGAAAGCCCTGATCATGCCCGGCGACTGCATGGCGCCCCACTTCCTGCCGGGCGACACCTTGCTGATCGATATCACCCGCAAGGAGCTGGCCGACGGCCAGGTGTTCCTGCTGGAAGACAGCGGCAACCTGCTGCTGCGCCGCATCCAGCTGGAAGTGGGCGGGCGTATCCGGCTGGTGCCGGACAATCCCGCCTATCGCGCCATCGACGTCGACCCGGCCAGCCTGGCCGTGGTGGGCGGCGTGTTATGGAGCGCGCGGCTGGCGTAATCGGGCCGCCACGGCGGTGATTTTTCACCGGCGGGCGTTGCGTTTGCAGCAGCGCTGCCCTTCACCATCCGGCGCAACGCCTCATAAATCCAAGCTTTCCCTTCCTGTCGCCATCTGGCCCGGTCCTTGCTGTATCAGCAGCACGACCACCCACCACGACAGGAAAACCATGAACGCACCCGCTCAAGCTTCCACCACATTTCCGCTGCTGGCGCCGGCCGCCTGGCTGGCCGAACACCTGCACGACCCGGCCGTCAATGTGATCGCCATCCTCAGCAGGCGCCCCGAGGAAGGCGGCCCTGCGGTCGCCATCGAAGGCGCGCACGCTTTCCACTGGAAGGAACTGCTGTGGGATGAACGCCAGCGCCAGTTCGTTGGCGCCGATACCTTGCGCCGCCGCCTGCGCGCGGCCGGCGTGGACCCCGAACGGCAACTGGTGCTATACGGCGACCACAGCCAGTTTGCCTTTTATGCGCGCTGGGTCCTGCTGCGCGCGGGACTGTCCAATGTCAGCGTGCTCGATGGCGGCCTGCGCGCCTGGCTGGCCGGCGGCTTGCCCACCACGCCGCTGGCCACCGTGCACACGCCGCTGCCGCCGGCCGATGGCGACTTGCAGGCACCGGCGCGCGCCACAGACGATATCCGCATCGGCCGCGACCAGCTGCAGCAAAGGCTCGGCGACGATCATTTGCAGATCCTCGATATCCGCACGCCGGAAGAATATGCCGGCCTGCGAGTGGGACCGGATGGCGGCAACCATGGCGCCGAACGCAGTGGCCATATCCCGGGCGCCGTGCTGCTGCCGTTTGCCGGGCTGCTCGACGAGCACAGCCGCCTGAGGCCTGTCGACGAGCTGCGCGCGCTGGTGGCCGCCAAAGGCATCGATGCCCGGCGCGAGACAGCCGTCTACTGCCGTCTGAGCCACCGCTCCACCCTGGCCTTTTTTGTGCTGACCGAGCTGCTGGGCTTTGACAAGGTGCGCGTCTATGACGGCTCGTGGACGGAATGGGGCAGCCTGGTCGGCGCGCCGATCGAAGCCTGACACCCTGATCCACACTAGGAAACCACCATGACGAAACTGAACGACAGCAGTACCTCCCCGCACGCTTATTACACCATCTGCCCGGTGCTGGTCGCCTCGAATATCGCCGTCGAATTCGGCTGGCTCGACGAGGAATTCAAGCACGTGGGCGCGACGCCCACCTATCTGCGCTCGCTGGCCGGCAACGCGGGCTGGCTGCCGCATTACCGCCATTCATTGAACCCGCTGTTTCGCGACGGCGGCGCCATTCCCACCATCTGGGCGAAAGCCGATTTGACAGATACCACCCTGATCGCCAGCACCGCCACCCAGTCCGGCGGCCAGATCGTGGTGCGAGCCGACGCCGACCTGTACCGCATCGACGACTTGCGCGGCAAGCGCATCGGCCTTTCCCGCTCGTCGAATCCCGAGCGCATCGATTTTTCACGCGCGGCCAGCCATTTCGGCCTGCACCAGGCATTGAAGCTGGGCGGCCTGGGCCTGGCCGACGTCGAGATCGTCGATATTGCGCAGGCGGCCGACGCGCCAGCGCTGGCACCGGCGGCGCGCCCGGTGGAGCTGTGGACCCAGCTCAAGGCCGCCGGCCGCGAACATGGCGACCCGGAAGCGGACGCCCTGCGCGACGGCCGCATCGACGCCATCCACAGCAGCCTGGCGCGTACGCGCAAGCTGGTCGACAGCGGCCAGTTCAAGGTCATTCTCGATCTGTCCGCCCAGCCCGACTGGACCCTGCAGATCGCCAACGGCCCTTACACCAATGCCGTCAACACGGATTTCGCGCAAGCCCACCCGGAAGTCATCATCGCCTTTTTGCGCGCCTCGATACGGGCCGGGCGATGGATCAACACCCACCGCGCGGCGGCGGCCGAGATCTTCCCGAGGGTGACGTTTTTGCCCAATGCCCGGATCGCCGCCCTGGCCATCGGCGAGCGCGACTTCGTGCCGGCACTATCGGCGCAAAACCTGAAGGGGATAGCGATCAAGAAGAATTTCCTGCTGGCCCAGGGCTATATCGAGAACGATTTCGAGGTAAGCCAGTGGGCCGATGACAGCTATTTGAAGGAGGCATTGAAGTCGCTGGAAAAATAAGCGCATGTCGCGTAGGTCGGGTTAGCGCTGCGCGCGTAACCCTACACCACCAGCGCCGCCAGCAATATTGTCGGCTTACGCGCTGCGCGCCTCGGCGGCCCCGCTAACCCGACCTGCTCGTCAAATAACCGCAGGTCGGGCCAAACACCACTATTCAAGCCGCGTAAAACTTCTTTTTGCCCGCCTGCACCGCCTCGAACGCGCCTTCCGGCAAGGGCTTGGCGCCGCCCAGCTGTTCGGCCAGGAAAGTAAAATAGGCGGCTTCTTCCAGGAACACCAGCTGCTTGGCCACGCCCAGCACGCTGTCGGCCCAGGTAAATGGCCCGTGGTTGGCCAACAGGGTGGCGTAGGCGTTCGGATGGGCCCGCAGTGCGGCGACCACCGGTTCGGCCGCGTAGCGCGCGCCCCAGGCCGCCAGTGGCACGTCGTCGGTGCCATGGCCCAGCAAGGTGGCATAGCGCACGGGCAGCGGCCGCCCCGCGATCGACCAGGCCGTCAGGTAGGGCGAATGGGTGTGGATCACGGCATTGGTTTGCGGGCGCTCGCGCAAAATGGCGATATGCAGGGCCGCCACTTCGGCCAGGCTGGGTGACAGCGTGCCGATATGGCCGTTCAGGTCGAAATCGACCACGCCCGCCACGCCGTGGCCGGCGCCGTTGAAGCTGGCGATCACCAGCTTGTCCTGGCCCGGCACGCGCAGGCTGAGGTTGCCCGCTTCGGTAACGGACAGGGTTTTGCTTTTCAATAGCAGCTGATGCGCCTGCTCGAATTCCTGTTCGAACTGCTGGACGAATTTCACGATGTCGACTTGTACTTGTTCCGCGACGGCGATATGGCTCATGGTGGCTCCTGTAGGTGGAAGGACGCGCAGACGGCATCGCCTGCGCTTGAGCACCTATAGGCAGGATACGTGCCAGCAAAAACCGGGGGAAATCCCCTTATCGCCGCGCCAACTGGTGAATTTGCAGCATCGGTCACCGGCCGGCGACGCCAGGCTGCGCCGAATCCACCAGCCGCGCGCGGTCAGGCTGGACGGTCGAAGGCCAGCGCCGCATGCTCCACGCCCAGCAGCTGCGCCAGCGCCTCGACCACCAGCGCGTGGTCGTCGCGCTCGGGCGCGCCGGACACCGTGATGGCGCCAGCCACGCCGTAGTGCGCCAGCAGCAGCGGGAAGCTGCCGCCATGGGTGGCGTAGTCGCGCAGCGGCTGGCCCGATTCCTGTTCCAGGCTGACGCCCTTCAGGCGCGCGGCAAGCCCCACCGCGTAGGAGCTGGTGTGCAGCATCTGCACGGTATTGCGCTTGCGGCGGGCCCAGTCGGCGTTGTTCGGGCTGGCGCCCGGCATGATGGACTGGAACACGGTGTCGGCGCCGACCCGGATTTCGATCGCCAGCGCCATGCCGCGTTCACGGGCCATGGTGCGCAGCAGGCCGCCCAACCGCCACAGCTGGTCCAGGTCCAGCGTGGGAAACCGCAGCCGGCGTTCCTGCTCGGCGATGCGCGCCAGGTCTGATTGCATCTGTTGTGTCATGGTGTACGCTCCCGTCATTGATCGATGCCCGCTTGCAGCTGGAGAAATTGCGCCATGCGCCGGCGCGCCAGCTCGGGGCGTATCAGCACCCCGGCCGCGTCGGCCAGCCGGAACAGCTGCGCGTAATGCAGCACGCTGCGCATGGCGTGCATGCCGCCGGCCATGGTGAAATGCTGTTGATGGCCATTCAGCCAGGCCAGGAACACCACGCCGGCCTTGTAGTACTGGGTCGGCGCGGCGAACAAATGGCGCGACAAGGTGACGGTGGGCGCGATCAGCCGCTGGTAGCCGTCGCTATCGCCTGCCGCCAGCGCCGCCAGCGCGCGCGCGGCCACCGGCGCGATCGGGTCGAAAATACCGAGCAGTGCGTGCGAATGGCCGGTCTCGTCGCCGGCGATCAGTTCGCCGTAGTTGAAATCGTCGCCCGTGTACATGCGCACGCCGTCGGGAAGCTGGGCGCGCAGCAGGCGTTCATGGCCGGCGTTCAGCAGCGAAATCTTGATGCCGTCGATCTTGTCGCGGTGCTGGCGGATAATCTCCAGCACGGTGGCCATCGCGGTCGGCACGTCCTCGCTGCCCCAGTAGCCGCGCAGCGCGGCGTCAAACGCATCGCCCAGCCAGTGCAGGATCACCTTTTCGCGCGAGGCGCTCAGGACATCGCCATATACGCGCTGGTAGTCGGCCGCACCGCGCGCGCTGGCGCACAGGGCGCGGCTGGCCATCATCACGGGCCGCCCGCCGGCCTTTTCGACCACCTCGAACTGCTCGCCATAGGCGCCGGTGATGGCGTCCAGCCCATGCGCCACGCCGCCATCGAGGTGGTCGGTGCCGACGCCGCAGGCCAGGTCCGCGCCGGGAATGGTGCACGCATGGGCGATGCTGCGCCGTATCAGCTCGGCCGCGACGGGCCAGCCTATGCCCATGCCGCGCTGCGCCGTATCCATCGCTTCGGCCACCTTGAAGCCCAGGCCATACAGATAGCCGCGAAAGGCCAGTGTCGCATCCCAGTCGATCGGCGGCGCCTGGCCGGAAGGATCGTAAGGGCGGCGCGGATCGATCACCACATGGGCCGCCGCATAGGCGATGCGGTTGAATGGGGGGAGCGCCGTGAGCGCCGCAGTGTCCCCGACCTGGCGCATGGCATGGCTCTCCAGCGTGGCCAGTTCAGTCGGTAAAATAATCTTCATGTTCTCTCCTGGCGCGATTGTATGATCATGTCGGCCGCCTTTTCGGCGACCATGATGGTGGGGGCATTGGTATTGCACGAGGGGACGAACGGCATCACGGACGCATCGACCACGCGCAGGCCCTGCAGGCCGATCAGGCGCAGGTCCGGCGTGACCACGCTGTCCGGATCGTTTTCCTGCCCCATGCGGCAGGTGCCGACCGGGTGATGGTCGGTCTTGGCGTTGGCGCAGGCGTACTCGAACAGTTCCTGGTCGGTTTCAAGCCGGCTGCCGGGCAGCACTTCGCTTTGCACGTAGCGGCGCAGGGCCGGCGCGCGCAGGATCTCGCGCGCCAGGCGCAGGCCTTTCAGGGCCATCGCCTTGTCGTGCGGATCGGACCAGTAATTCGGGTCGATCAGCGGCGCGCTGGCCGGGTCGGCATGCGCCAGGCGCACGGTGCCGCGCGAACGGGGCCGCAAATAAGCCGTGTTCAGGGTCACGCCGGCGTTGCGCAGCTTGGCCATGCCGGCCTCGATGCCGGAACCGAGGCCCAGGTGGAACTGGATATCGGGCGAACGGGCAGGTTCGGCCGCCTCGCGGTCGGCATACCAGAAGCCGCCCGTCTCGAACAGGCTGGACGCCACCGGGCCTTTTTTCAGCAGCAGGTACTGCAGGCCGGCCCACGCCGCATGGTGGGGCCGGTTGTATTTGTCATAGGTATGGTCGCCCGTGCACTCGGCGATCACGAACAGGTCCAGGTGGTCCTGCAGGTTGCCGCCAACGCCGCGCAAGCCGTGGCGCACCGGCACACCGACCGACTCCAGGTGTTCGGCCGGGCCTATGCCCGACTGCATCAGCAGCTTGGGCGTGCCGATCGCGCCCGACGAGACGATCACCTCGCACGCGGCGCGCACGACCTGTACATCACGGCTGCCGCCCAGCACCACTTCCACGCCGGTCGCACGGTTCGCTTCGACGATCACGCGCAAGGTGCGCGCCTGCATCTGCACCGTCAGGTTGGGCCGGTCCAGCACGGGCTTGACAAAGCCGGTGGCGGCCGACGAGCGGCGCGCGTCGAGCTGGGTCAGCTGGTAGTAGCCGAGGCCACCCTGGCTGGCGCCGTTGAAATCGGGATTGAAGGGGATGCCCAGTTCCTGCCCGGCCTGGAAAAACGCTTCGCAGATCGGCATCGGGCTGATCGGGTTCGAGACACCCAGCGGGCCACCATAGCCGTGGAATTCATTCGCGTAGCGCTGGTTGTTCTCGGAGTGCTTGAAGTACGGCAGCACGTCGCGGTAGGACCAGCCGGTGGCGCCGGCGCGGCTTTCCCATTCGTCGTAGTCGGCCGGCACGCCGCGCGTATAGAGCTGGGCGTTGATCGACGAGCCGCCGCCGATCACCTTGGCCTGGGTATAGCGCAGCACGCGGTTGTTCAGGTGCTGTTGCGGCACCGTGTGCCAGCCCCAGGAGCCTATGCCCTTGGTCATCTTGGCAAAGCCGGCCGGCATGGCGAAAAACGGGTGGCGGTCCGAGCCGCCCGCTTCGAGCAGCAGCACCGTCACCGACGGGTCGGCGCTGAGGCGGTTGGCCAGCACGCAGCCGGCCGAACCGCCGCCGACGATCACATAGTCGTAGTGTGGTTTCATCTGGTTTGTTTTCAAAGAACGGGAATCGAAAGGCCGCCGTCGACGTGCAGCACGCTGCCGGTGGAGAAAGGCAGCGAGCCGTCGGCCAGGGTGGCGACCACGCGGGCCACCTCATCGCTTTCGCCCCAGCGCGCGGCCGGCACCAGGCCGCCGCGAAAGCGCGCCTCGTAACGTTCGGCCACGCCCTCGGTCATCGGCGTGCGGATGATGCCGGGCCGCACCTCGAACACTGCGACCTGCGCGCTGGCCAGGCGCAAGGCGAACAGGCGCGACAGCATCGGCAGCGCCGCTTTCGACAGACAGTACTCGGCCCGCTCGACCGAGGCCATCTCGGCCGACACCGACGACACGGTGATGATGGCGCGCGCATGCGGCGAAGGCACCGACACCATATGGCGCGCCACCGCCTGCGTCATGAAAAAAGTGCCGCGCAGGTTGACGTCCAGTACCGCATCGAAGGCGCCAGGCGAGACATCGAGCAGGTCACCGCGGCTGGGCGAGCCGATGCCGGCATTGCTGACCAGGCAGTCGATGCCGCCCTTGAACGCCAACGCCGCGTCCAGCACCGCCTGGTGCGAGTCCAGCTCGCTCAGGTTCGAGACGACAAAGCAGGCTAGCGCGCCGGCCGCGCGCACCAGTGCGCAGGTGGCGTCGGCCTCGGCGTCTTGCACCACGTCGGTCAGCACGATGTCGTAGCCGCGTTCGGCCAGGGCCACGCAGATCGCCCGGCCGATGCCGCGCCGCCCGCCCGTGACCAGCGCCGTCGGGCGGCTGGCAGGAATATGGTTCATGAATGATCTCCTTGCCGGTTCACGCGATGCGCTGCCGGGTTTGCGCGTCGAACAGCACCAGCTTGGACAGGTCGACCATCAGTTCGCAGCGTTCGCCGCAGCGGCGCGACAGGTCCGGCCCCAGGCGGGCCGACACTTCCATGCCGCCCAGTTCCAGCATGGCCAGGGTGTCGGGGCCGGTCGGCTCCAGCACATTGATGGTGACGGGCACGCTGCGCAGCACGGCGCCGGGGCGGCCGTGTTCCACGCCGATCGCTTCCGGGCGCAGGCCGGCGATCACCTCGCGGCCCACATGGCTGTCGATGGCGGCAGGCTGCGGCGGCAGCGGCAGGTCGATGGCGGCGGCGCCCTCGCCCACCAGCAAATGCAGTGCGCCGTCCTGGCGTGTGATCCGCGCCGGCAGCAGATTCATCGACGGCGAGCCCATGAAGGTGGCGACAAAGGTGTTGGCCGGCGTGTTGTAGATCTCGGCCGGCGTGCCCAGTTGCTGCAGGATGCCGCCCTTCATCACGGCGATGCGCGTGGCCAGGGTCATGGCCTCGATCTGGTCGTGCGTGACATACACGATGGTGGCGCCCAGGCGCTGGTGCAGCTTCTTGATTTCGGTGCGCATGTCGACCCGCAGCTTGGCGTCCAGGTTGGACAGCGGCTCGTCGAACAGGAAGATCTTCGGATCGCGCACCAGCGCGCGCCCCATCGCCACGCGCTGGCGCTGGCCGCCCGACAATTGCCCCGGGCGGCGGTCCAGCAGGTGTTCGATCTGCAGCAGCCGCGCCGCATCCTGCACCGCCTTGTCGCGCGCAGGCTTGGGCACCTTGCGCATTTCCAGGCCGAAGCTGATGTTCTGCCCCACCGTCATGTTCGGGTACAGCGCATAGCTCTGGAACACCATGGCGATATCGCGCTCGCTCGGATGCAGGTCGTTGACCTTGTCCTTGCCGATGCGGATCTCGCCGCCGGAGAGGGTGTCGAGGCCGGCGATCAGCGACAGCAAGGTGGACTTGCCGCAGCCCGAAGGGCCGACCAGCACCAGGAAATCGCCATCTTCCACGTCGATATTAATATCGCGCAGGATTTCGGTGGCGCCGTAGGACTTGCTGACATTCGATACGTATAAAGAAGACATGATTTACCCCTTGACTGAGCCGGCCATCAGGCCGCGTACGAAATAACGACCGCCGACGACATACACCAGCAGCGTGGGCAGCGCGGCGATCATCGCCGTGGCCATCTGCACGTTGTATTCCTTGACGCCGGTCGAAGTGTTGACGATATTGTTCAGCGCCACCGTGATCGGCGCCGCGCTGCCGGTGGTGAACGAGGCGCCGAACAGGAAGTCGTTCCAGATATTGGTGAACTGCCAGATCACGGTGACCGTGATGATGGGCACCGAATTGGGCAGCAGGATGCGAAAGAAGATGCGGAAGAAGCGCGCGCCGTCGATCATCGCCGCCTTCACCAGTTCATCGGGAAAGGCGATGTAGTAGTTGCGGAAGTACAGCGTGGTAAAGCACAGGCCGTACACCACATGCACGAAGGCCAGGCCCGTGATCGACTGCGCCAGCCCCACCTTGCCGAGGAAGGTGGCCATTGGAATGAGCACGATCTGGAACGGAATGAAGCAGCCGAACAGCACCAGCGCGAACAGCACGTTGTCGCCCTTGAAGCGCCACTTGGTCAGCACATAGCCGTTCAGCGCGCCGATAATGGTCGACACGGCCACGGCGCAGAACACCATGCGGAACGAATTCCAGAAATAGCCTTTCACGCCCTCGCATTCCAGGCCCACGCAGGCCGTGCCCCAGGCTTTTTGCCAGGCGGCGGTGGTCCATTCCTGCGGCAGCGCCAGGATATTGCCCGAGTAGACCTCGGGCAGCGGCTTGAAGGACGTCAGCAGCATGACCAGCAGCGGCGTCAGGTACACCGCCGCCAGGACGACCAGCAACGTGTAGATCACCACGCGCGACATCGTATTGTGCTTGCCCACCACCATTTGCGGCGAGTCCCATGATTTGGCAGCCATTGTTGTCTCCTTGTTTTTATTTAATGGCCGCCAGCCGACGAGCGGGGCCGCATTTCGGAATACAGATACGGCACCATGATGGCGGCCACGGTACACAGCATCATCACGGCGCTGGCCGCGCCCATGCCCAGCTCATTGCGCGTGAAGGTGAACGAGTACATGAAGGTCGACGGCAGCTCGGTCGAGTAGCCTGGTCCGGCGCCGGTCAGCGCGATCACCAGCTCATAGCTTTTCACGGCCAGGTGCACCAGGATCACCAGCGCCGAGATGAACACGGGGCGCAGCTGCGGGATGATGATGCGGCGGTAGATGGCCGGCATGCGCGCGCCGTCGATGGACGCGGCCTTGATCATTTCCTGGTCGATGCCGCGCAGGCCGGCCAGGAACATCGCCATCACGAAACCCGAGGCCTGCCAGACCGCCGCGATCACCACCGTGTAGATGGCCATGTCGTTGATGATCCAGTCGAACTCGAAGCTGGTCCAGCCCCAGTCGTGAAACAGCTTGGTCAAGCCCAGGCCGGGATTGAGTATCCACTTCCAGGCCGTGCCGGTGACGATGAAGGACAGCGCCATCGGATACAAAAAGATGGCGCGCAGCCCGCCTTCGGCGCGGATGCGCTGGTCGAGCAAAATGGCCAGGAACAGGCCGATGGCCAGGCACAGCACCACGTACAAGGTGGCGTACACGGCCAGGTTGGACACCGCCACATGCCAGCGCGGATGGTCCCACACACGCGCATATTGCAGCAGCCCGACCCAGTCGAACTTGGCGAACGCGCGCGAGCGGGTAAACGACAGCATGGTGGTCCAGGCGATAAAGCCATACACGAACACCAGGGTGATGATCAGGGTGGGGCCGAGCACGAGCTTCGGCAGCAGCGCTTCGAAGCGGTTGCGCAGCGAGCGCCGGGTCAGCGGCGCGCTTGCGCCGCGCCCGGCATTGGCGACGGCGGCCGTAGCCACCGGAGCGCGATTTTCAAGGTACATGGCGTCACCTGCAGGACAAAGAACGGAGTGGATCGGGACGGGGGCGGCGAAGCGGGCCCCCGCCACCCTTGCTGCTGCCGGCTTACTTCGAACCCTCGACGGCGGCCACCAGGCGCTTGACGGCGTCGGCGGAGCTCTGGCTGGAGTTGAAGAAATGCGTCACCACGTCATACACGGCCGTCTTCGACGCTTCCGGCATGGCCTGGCCATGGGCGAAACTGCCGACCATGGTGCCGGCCTGCAGGGAAGCACGCATGTCGGTCATGGCTTTCACGCCGCATTCATCGAAACCGTCCATCGGCGTGTCGAGCCGGGCCGGCACGGCGCCCTTGGTCTGGTTGAATTTGGCCTGCACGTTCTTGTCCATGATGGCCTCGGCAAACGCGTACTGGCCGGCCGTGCGCTCCTTGCCGGCCTTGAAGGTGGCAAACTGGTCGGTCACGAAAATAAAGGCGTTCTGCGTGCCCGGGTAATGGGCGCAGATATAGTCGACACCGGGCTTCTTGCCGGCGTTGGCATATTCGCCCTTGGCCCAGTCGCCCATGATCTGCATGGCGGCCTTGCCGTTGATGACCATGGAGCTGGCCAGGTTCCAGTCGCGGCCCGAGAAGTTGGCGTCCACCATGCCGCGCAGCTTGCGCATCTGGTCGAAGGCCTTTTCCATGGTCTTCGAACCCAGCGCCTTCGGGTCCAGTCTGACCAGCGCATCGGTATAGAATCTGGTGCCGCCGGCCGACATCACGGCGCTGTCGAACAGGGTGGCGTCCTGCCAGGCCTGGCCGCCGTGGGCCAGCGGAATATAGCCGGCCTTGCGGATTTTGTCGGCCGTCACCACCAGCTCGTCGAAGGTCTGCGGCGGCGTCAGTTTCAGTTCGTCGAAGATCTTCTTGTTGATGAACAGCCAGTTGGTGCTGTGTACGCCGACCGGCACCGCGAACCAGTTGCCGCCGGCGCGGGAAAAGCGCTGGATGGGCGCCGGAATCAGCTTGTCCCAGCCGCCCTTGGCGGCGATCGCATCCAGATTGGTCAGCAAGCCTTCGTCGGCATAATCCTGCACGCTGAAGCCCAGCATCTGCATCGCGTCCGGCGGATTGTTCGACGCCACGCGCGCGCGCAGCACCGTGCGCGCCGCCTCGCCGTCGCCGCCCGCGATCGGGCTGTCCTTCCAGCTGTAGCCACGCTGCTTGAGATCGTCCTTGAGCACGCCCAGGGCCTTGGCCTCGCCACCGGAAGTCCACCAGTGCATGACCTCGACCTGTTTGACATCGGCCGCCAGTACAGGCAGGGTTTGCGCCGCGATCAGCGCGACGGCGGCGGCAGCTACGGTTTTCTTCAACATTTTCGTCTCCTTTGAACACACCCTTGTTGGGCATTTTTTGTCTGTGGGCTTGTCGGTGATTCCCTACCTTGCTTCAGGCCGCCGGGCGTGGCAGCCACCAGTTGCTTCGTCCTCCCATATGCAGTTGAATGGTTTTGGTTTCGGTGTAGTCTTCCACCGCCTGCTTGCCCAGTTCGCGGCCCACGCCGCTGGCCTTGACGCCGCCGAACGGCAGTTCCGGGTAGCCGTCGAGGAAGGTATTGACCCATACAGTGCCGGCATGGACGCCGCGCGCCACCGTCAGGCAAGTGTCGATATCGCGGCTCCAGACGGCGGCCGACAGGCCGTAGGCCGTATCGTTGGCGATGCTGACCGCCTGCCGCGCGTCGTCGAACGCAATAATCACCAGCACCGGGCCGAACACTTCTTCGCGCGCGATCGGCATGTCTGGCGTGACGTCGCCGATGACGGTCGGCTCCAGGTACAGGCCGTCGGCGTCATAGCGCTTGCCGCCCAGGCGCAGGCGCGCGCCATCGGCCACGCCCTTGTCGATATTGGCCAGGATGTCGGCCATCTGCCGTTCGCTGACGATGGCTCCCACCTTGCAGTCGGGGTGGAGCGGATCGCCGATCGCTACCTGGCGCGAACGCTCGACCACGGCCTGCGTGAATCGTTCGGCGATCGAGGCATGCACCAGCACCCGGCTGCCGCTGTTGCAGCATTCGCCGGCATTGAAATACACGCCGAACACCACCGCGTCGATCATGGCGTCCCAGTCGCAATCGGGAAAGACGATCTGCGGATTCTTGCCGCCCAGTTCCAGCGCCACTTTTTTGAGGCCCTTCGAGGCGATGCCGCCCAGCAGGCTGCCGACCCGGGTCGATCCCGTGAACGACAGCATGGCGATCGCGGGATGCTCGGCCAGCGGCTGACCGACAGTCGGTCCCTGGCCCGTGACGAGGTTGACCACGCCCGGCGGCACGCCCGCCTGCGCCAGGATCTGCATCAGGATGGCGGTGGTGCTGGACGTCAGTTCGCTGGGCTTGACGACGCAGGTGCAGCCGGCGGCCAGCGCGAACGGCAGCTTTTGCGACAGTATCCAGATCGGGAAATTCCATGGCGTGATCAGGCCCACCACGCCGATGGGCTGGCGCAGCACGATGCCCAGCATGTCCTGGCCCAGGCTGTCGTAGGCGTCGCCGCTGAGGGTGCGCGCCAGGCCGGCCGCGTACTGCCACAGGTCGACGCAGCCGCCCACTTCGCCGCGCGCCTGGGCCAGCGGCTTGCCCGTTTCCAGCGCTTCGAGCAGCGCCATCTCGTCGACGCGCGCCGTGATGCCATCGGCCACCGCCAGCAGGATGCGCGCGCGCTCCACGCCTTTCAGGCCGGCCCAGCGGCCGTCGTCAAACGCCCGCTGGGCGGCGCCGATCGCTTCCTCGACGTCAGCGCTGCCCGCTTCGGCAAAGGTGCTGACCAAATGGCCATGGGCCGGGCTGCGCCGCTCGAAGCGCGCGCCGTCAAGCGCCTCGCGCCAGGCGCCGTCGATATACAGCTGGCCGTGGAAGACGGCGTGATCAGGCTTCGGTGCGCCGGCCAGCAGTGCAGGCGCGGCTGGCAGGGCCTGGTTATGGGTGCTCTGGTTCATCTTATTGTCCCTTGTAGTGTGCCTTGCGGCGTTCGCGAAAACTGGCCATGCCCTCTTGGGCGTCGCTGGTGGTGGCCGACAGCGCGCCGGCCATCGCTTCCAGGGTGGCGCCGGCGCCGTGGCCGGCGGCGGCGTTGATCAACTGCTTGGCAAGCTGCACCGAGACCGGCGCCAAGGTGGCGATCTGCCGCGCCACCGCAATCGCCGCCGCCAGCGACTGCCCTGCGTCAGCAATCTCGTCGACCAGGCCGATCGCCAGCGCGCGCTGCGCATCGATGCGGCGCGCCGTCAGCGCCATCGCCTTGACGTGGGCCGGGCCGATCAGCGACACCAGGCGCTGCGTGCCGGACCATCCCGGGCAGGTGGCGATGCTGGCCTCGGGCAGCGCAAAGGTGGCGCCAGGATCGGCGACGCGGATATCGGCCACGGCGGCCAGCTCCAGGCCGCCGCCCATGGCCGGGCCATTGATGGCGGCCACCACCGGCAGGCGCAATCCGGCCCAGCGGTCGAACACGCGGTGGCCGCGCGCGACCCAGCGGCGCCACATGTCCAGCGGCGCCAGCGCCGCCCATTCATTGATATCGGCGCCCACGCAAAACGCCCGTTCGCCGGCGCCGGTCAGCACCACCGCGCGCAAGCCGCTGTCGGCTTCCAGCGCATCGGCCGCCGCTTCCAGCTGGTCCAGCATGGCCGGCGTCAGTGCATTGAGTTTGGCCGGCCGGTCCAGGGTGACGATGGCAATCTCGCCGCGCGTTTCAATCCGGATCAGGTCTGCTTCAGCCATGGCGGGCCTCCTTCAGTTGCAGTGCAAATGGCGCATCGGTAAAGATGGCCGCGTCCATCAGTTTCAAGTCTGGCGAGACCGCCAGCGCGAAGCCTGCCTGGTCGAGAATGTCGCGCTGCAGGTCAATGCCGGGCGCAATTTCCGTCAGTTCCAGTCCGCTGTGGGTCAGGCGCATCACGCAGCGCTCCGTCACATACAGCACTTCCTGGCCCCGCTCGCGTCCCATGCGGCCGCTGAAGGTAACGTGGTCGACCTCGGCGATCAGCTTCTGCTTGCCTTCCCTGAGGATGGACAGCTTGCCGTCGCCCACCGCCAGCTGCGCGCCGGCCGTGAAGTAGCCGCTGAAGACCAGGCGCCGCGCATGCGTGGTGATGTCGACAAAGCCGCCGCAGCCGGCCGTCAGATAGGGTTTGCTGGGCAGGCGCGAGACATTCACATGGCCGTGCCGGTCGATCTGCAAAAACGACAGCAGCGAGACGTCGAAACCGCCGCCCTGGAAATACACGAACTGCGACGGCGACGGCATGATGGCGTCGGCATTGCCGGCGCAGCCGAAGGCAAAGCCCAGCAGCGGCACGCCGCCGACGGCGCCCTGCTCGATCACCCAGGTCACGTCGTCGCGATAGCCTTCTTCCAGCAAAATGCGCGGCACGTTGGCGGAAATGCCGAAGCCCAGGTTGACGGCGTCGCCGTGCGCCACTTCCATGGCGGCGCGGCGCGCGATGATCTTGTCGGCATGCCATTCGGCGTAAGCAAAGGCGCTGTCGGGCAGCTTGATTTCGCCGCTGATTTCCGGGTCGTAGGCGATCTGCGTGGTTTGCTGCTGCTGCGGGTCGACCACGATCACATCGACCAGGTTGCACGGTATATGCACGGACTGGGTCGGCAGGGAGCCGGCCTTGACCACGCGCTTGACCTGGGCGATCACGATGCCACCGTTGTTGCGGGCCGCCAGCGCCTGGTCGCGCCCGCCCAGCAAGGCGCCTTCATGCTCGAACGACAGGTTGCCTTTTTCGTCGGCGGTGGTGGCGCGCACGATGGCCACCTGCGGCACCACATTTTGGTAGTGCAGCCATTCCTCGCCGCCGAACATCACTTTCGAGATCACGGGATCGGCCGCGGCGCGCGCATTCATGGCGCCGCCCTGGCGCTCCGGATCGACGAAGGTGTCGAGGCCGACCTTGGTCAGCACGCCCGGGCGCTTGGCCGCCACTTCGCGGTGCATGTCGAACAGCACGCCGCTGGGCAGGTTGAAGGCGCGCACCTGGTTGTCTTCGATCAGGCGCCAGATGGCCGGCATCGGCAGACTGGACGGGCCACTCGGGAACGAGCCGGCGATGATGGTATCGATCAGGCCGGGCCTGGCCAGGTGGTCGATACCCTTGATGCCATACATGTCGCCGGCGGCGATCGGGTGCAGCATGGTCAGCCCACGCGGATGCTGCTCTTCGTCGTAGCGCGCGCCGATGGCGGCCAGCAGCGCATCGGGGCATCCCAGGCCGCTCGACGAGCTGACCGTGACGACGTCGCCGTCTTTGATCAGGCGTGCGGCGTCCGCCATTGTCATGACTTTACTTGCTACCACGGTGTTTCTCCTGGTTTTTTAGAGGGTGTTTATTTGCCGAAGCGGCTGTCGACCGTGACATGCGCGCCCGACTGCGCCGACTGCGCCAGCGCGAGGGCCGCCAGCAGCGAGCGGTAGCCGTCCTGGCCGGTGGCGGCAGGCGTGCCCTCGCCGGCGATGGCTGCATGGAAGCGCTGCACGGCGTAGTCGTACAGGCTGGCGTGTTCGACCTCGATCACGCGTTCGCCATCGGCGCTGCGCAGCACGATCTCGCCGACCGGGCGCTGCGTCATCACGTCGCGCGCAAACAGCGAACCTTGCGTGCCGTGCAGTTCCAGGCCGGTCGGCGCGAACGGCACCGTAAAGGCATCGTGCAGCTGCGCCAGCACGCCCTGGCGGAAACGGATGATGGACATCACGCCGTCGGCCAGGCCGGCCGAACCCATGCTGCCGGCGGCCGTCATGGCGCTCACTTCCACCGGCTCATCGTCGAGGATATAGCGCAAGGTGTCGACGTCGTGCACCGAGATATCGAGGATCACGCCGCCGCCCGCCTCGGGCTGTTCCACGCGCCAGCCGCGCAGTTGCGGCGGCAGCGAGACGGCGTGGAACACGCGTGCGAACAAGGGCTTGCCGATGCCGCCGGCACGCAGCTGCTCGCGCAGCGCGCGGTGGGTGGCGGCGCAGCGCAGGTGGTGGTTGGTGCCCAGCACCACGCCCTGTTCGGCGCAGACGGCTATCATCTGCTGCGCATCGTCGGCGCTCAGCGCCAGCGGTTTTTCGCACAGCACGTGCTTGCCGGCGCGGGCGGCGGCCAGTGCCTGCGGCAAATGCTTTTCATTGGTGCTGCTGATATAGACGGCGTCGATGGCGGGATCAGCCAGCACCGCGTCCAGATCGGTGGCATGGCGTGCGATGGCGTTTTTCTGCGCAAAATCGCTGGCGCGTTGCGCGTCGCCGCTGACCACCACGGCGATCACGCCGCCCTGGGCGCGGATGGCGGCGATCATGAACTGGTCGGCGATGGTGCTGGCGCCCACAAGCGCCCAATGTACTGGTATCTGCATGAAAGTCTCCTTATTGGAACGTTCCAATTTTTTGTTATGGTGTTTCTGCTGGATTGAACTGTAGTGCCTTATACTGCCAATGTCAAACCTTTTTGGAACGTTCCAATTGTGCATAGCAACATGAAAAAATCCGCCCCCACCATCCAGGACATCGCCCAGGCGGCCGGCGTATCGAAGTCCACCGTCTCGCTGGTGCTGCAGGAAAGCCCGCGCATCAAGCCCGATACGGCCGCCAAGGTGCGTGCGGCGGCGCAGCAGCTCGGCTATGTCTACAACCAGGGCGCGGCCATGCTGCGCGGCCGGCGCAGCACCACCATCGGCATGGTCATCAACGACCTGACCAACCCCTTTTTTGTGGAGCTGCTGGTGGCCATCGAGCGCGTGCTGATGGAGGCCGGCTACACCACCCTGATGGCGCACACGGCCGAAAGCGCCGGGACGCAGACGCGGGTGCTGCAGTCGATGCGCGAACAGAATGTGGCCGGTCTGATCATGTCGCCCGCGCTGGGCACCTCCGGCACCCTGGCCGGCGAAATCGCGGCCTGGGGCATTCCGCTGGTGCTGGTGATGCGGCCGATGGACGCCGAGGTCGACACCGTCGGCGTCGACAACCATCACGGCTTCCTGCTGGCCACCGAACACCTGATCGCCCAGGGCCACACGCGCATCGCCTTTGTCGGCAACCGCAAGGGCTACACGGTGGCGACCCAGCGCATCGGCGGCTACCAGGCGGCGATGGCCAAGCACGGCCTGCCCGTCAGCGACGCCTGGCTGATCGACGTCGAACTGTCGCCGCAGGGCGGGCGCGAAGCCGTGCGCGCCCTCTTCGACATGAAGCCCCGCCCTACCGCCGTGGTCTGCTATAACGACCAGGTGGCGATCGGCGTGCTGCACCAGCTCGACACCATGGGCAAGCGCGCGGGCAAGGCGCTGGCGGTGGTCGGCTGCGACAATATCGTGGCCGCCGAACACACCAACCCGCCGCTGACGACACTGTCGGCCGGCGCCGAAAAGCTGGGCACGATCGCCAGCCTGACCCTGCTCGAACGCCTGCGCAACCCCACGCCGGCGGCGCCGCCGGTGCAGCATTTCGAGGCGCCGCGGCTGATCGTGCGCGAATCGAGCATCGGCGCCAGGAAAATCGCCAAGGACTAGCCGCCGGCCGCCGCCAGCATGCGCTGCACCGTGTCGATATTGAATTGCAGGCGCGCCTTCAGGGCCGCGTCCTGCGTGAAATTGAAGCCGAACAGGTGTTCGCCAGTGTACTGGTTGGTCAGGTAGTAATACGAAATGGCGGCCAGGGTGATGCACAGCTGCACCGGGTCGACCCCGGCGCGGAACACCTTGAGCGCCACGCCCCGGTCGAGGATGCGGGTGACCAGGGCGACATAGCTGTCCTGCATTTCGCGCAGGCCGCTCTTGCCGTCCAGGTGGCGGCCCTTGTGCAGGTTGGCGCTGTTGACCAGGGTGATGAACTCCGGGTTCTCGATATAGTAATTCCAGGTGAACTCGACCAGCTTGCTCATCGCCTCCATCGGCGGCAGCGCCTCCAGGTTCAGCGCCATCTCGCGCGAGCGGATCTTTTCGTATTCGGCCGCGATCACTTCGGCGAACAGGTCATCCTTGCCGCCGAAATAATGGTAGATCATGCGCTTGTTCGAACCCGAGCGTTCCGCGATATCGTCCACGCGCGCGCCACCGAGGCCGGAGGCGGCGAACTCCGCGCGCGCCGCCTGCAAAATGCTGTCGCGCGTCGCATCGGCGTTACGCGCCCGAAATACCATTTTTGTTCCCATGATTGCCCTGTTCCTTGGCTGATTGTCCAGCATCTTCTTGCCCGCATTATAGCCGTCCGATGTCGAAAACTGGCGCGCCGCTAGAGCGCCTTGCTCAGTTCCGGCACGGCCTCGAACAGGTCCGCCACCAGGCCATAGTCGGCCGCCTGGAAGATGGGCGCGTCCGCATCGCTGTTGATGGCGACGATGACTTTCGCGTCCTTCATGCCGGCCAGGTGCTGGATCGCGCCCGAGATGCCCACCGCGATGTACACCTGCGGCGCCACCACCCTGCCCGTCTGGCCGATCTGGTAGTCGTTCGGCACGTAACCGGCGTCGACGGCCGCGCGCGAGGCGCCCAGGGCGGCGCCCAGCTTGTCGGCCAGCGGTTCGAGCAGGCGCGCATAGTTCTCGCCGCTGCCCAGGCCGCGCCCGCCCGAGACGATGATCTTCGCCGCGCCCAGCTCGGGCCGCTCCGAGCTGGCCAGGGCGCGCGACACCAGGCGCGACAAGCCCGTGTCGGCGGCCGGCGCCAGCGCCTCGATCGCCGCATCGCCGCCACCCTCGGCGACAGGATCGAAGACCGTGGTGCGTACGGTTGCCACCTTGACGGCGTCAATGCTGGTGACGGTGGCCAGCACATTGCCCGCATAGATGGGGCGCACGAAGGTATCGGGCGACACGATGGCGCTGATCTCGGAAATCTGCGCCACGTCCAGCAGCGCGGCCACGCGCGGCAAGGCATTCTTGCCATAGGTGCTGGCCGGCGCCAGGATATGGCTGTAGGGCGCTGCATGGGCCACCACCAGCGCGGCCAGGTTTTCCGCCGTCTGCGCGGCATAATGGGGCGCGTCGGCCAGCAGCACTTTTGTCACGCCCTGCAGCCGCGCCGCCTGGGCGGCCACCGCCGCGCAATCGCTGCCGGCCACCAGCACGTGGACCTCGCCACCCAGCCGCAGCGCCGCGGCGACGGTATTGAGGGTGGCGCCATGCAGGCGTTGTTGATCGTGTTCGGCAATAACAAGTGTGGTCATCAGATTACCTTCGCTTCCAGTGTCAGTTTCGAGATCAGTTCGGCCACATCGGCCACCTTGACGCCGGCGGCGCGCGGCGCCGGTTCGCTGACGCGCACGATGCTGTAGCGCGGTTCAAGCGCGGCCGCAGCGACGCCCAGTTCGGCCGGCGTGACGGTGGCCAGCGGCTTTTTCTTGGCCTTCATGATGTTCGGCAGCGTCACGTAGCGCGGCTCGTTCAGGCGCAGGTCGGCGCTGATCACGGCCGGCAAGGTCACTTGCAGGGTTTCCAGGCCGCCGTCCACTTCGCGCGTGACGGTGGCTTCATTGCCGTCCAGCGTGATGGCGGACGCGAACGTCGCCTGCGGCCAGCCGGCCAGCGCGGCCAGCATCTGCCCCACCTGGTTGGCGTCGTCGTCGACCGCCTGCTTGCCGCACAGGACCAGCTGCGGCGTTTCACGATCGCAGACGGCTTTGAGCAGCCTGGCGACGGCCAATGGCTGCAGTTCGGCGTCGCTGTGGACCAGGATGGCGCGGTCGGCGCCGATCGCCAGCGCATTGCGCAGCACGTCCTGGCAGGCCGCCACGCCGCACGACACGGCGACGATTTCGGTGGCGAGGCCCGCTTCCTTCAGGCGCACCGCCTGCTCGACGGCGATTTCATCGAAGGGGTTCATGCTCATCTTGACATTGGCCAGCTCGACGCCGCTGCCGTCCATCTTGACGCGCACCTTGACGTTGTAGTCCACTACCCGCTTGACGGGGACGAGTATCTTCATTGTTGCTCCATCGTGAGAAATTGAGTGAGTTACTTGACCATATGCAGCTTGCTGCGGTCGATGGTCAGCGCGATGGCGACGATCAGCATCAGGCCGAACACGAACTGCTGCGACTGCGCCGGCACTTCCAGGTAGACCATGCCGGTGCGGATCACCGCCACGATCAGGGTGCCGACAAAGGTGTTCAGGACGCCGCCGACGCCGCCCGACAGCGAGGTGCCGCCCACCAGCACGGCGACAATCGCCGGCAGCAGAAAGCCTTCGGCCACGTTCGGCCCGCCGCCGGCCAGGCGGGCGGCAAAGATCAGGCCGGCCGCCGCCGCCAGCGCGCCGGAAATGGCGTAGGCGGCGATCTTGTAGCGGTCGACGCGGATGCCCGAGGCCAGCGCCGCCAGTTCGCCGCAGCCGATCGCCTTCAATACGCGGCCAAAGGTGGTGCGACGCTCCAGGAACAGCAGCACCGCCAGCAAGGCCAGCGCGATCAGCACTTCGTGCGGAATGGCCAGGGTGGCGCCATAGATCCAGCCATAGCCCTGCGTGCGCAGCTCGGCGTCCATCGACACCGACTGCTGTTTCGAGACATACGCGCCCAGCGACAGGGCGATGCCGCCCAGCGCCAGGGTGGCGATAAACGACGGCACCTTCAGCTTGGTCGAGGCGACGCCGGAAGCGCCGCCCAGCAGCGCGCCGGCCAGCAGCACCAGCAGGGACGTCCACGGTCCGCCCAGCGGCAGCGCGACGGTGGCCAGCACGGTGGCCATATTGGCCAGCGATTGCGACGACAGGTCGATGCCGCCGATATAGATCACCAGCGTGATCCCCAGCGCCATCACGAACAGGGCGGCAACGTCGGAGGCCATCTGCAGCAGGTTGGCCGGCTGCAGGAACTCGGGGTGGGCCAGGCTGACCAGCAGCGCCAGCACCACCAGCGTCAGCCACGGAAAGTGGGCGCGCAGTTTTTCTATCTTCATCTTGGTCTCGCAGTATCAGGAGTGGAGTGAGCAGGGCTCAGGTCATGTGGTGCACCAGGTCGAACGGCGTCGGCTTGGCGCCCGGCACGCAGTCGAAGCGGTGGCGGATGCGCTGGTCCTTGAGCACCACGATGGTGTGCGACAGGCCGATCGCCTCTTCCAGCGTGTCGGCCATCAGCAGCACGCCGCAACCGTCCGCACACATTTCGCGTATCACCTCGTAGATGCCCTCCTTGGCGCCGATATCGACGCCGCGCGTGGGGTGGTCGAGCAGGATGATGTCCGAGCCGCCGCTGCGCCATTTGGCGATCACCACTTTCTGCTGGTTGCCGCCCGAAAGCTTGCCCGCATTGGCGTGCACCGACGGCGCCTTGATCGCCAGTCGCGCCATCCACTGCGCGGCGGTGGTCTTTTCGGCCGCCATGCGCAGCACCCCTGCCCGGCTGTAATTGCCCAGCTGCGACAAGGTCATGTTTTCGCACACCGACATGCCGTCGACGATGCCCTCGATCTTGCGTTCGCGCGGGATATAACCCATGCCGCCGGCCACCGCCCTGGCCGCGCTCTGCCCCTTGACGGCTTGCCCCTTGAGGCGCAGGCTGCCGGAGGTCGGCTGCTCCAGGCCGAACAGGGTGCGCAGGATGGCTTCGCCGCCGCTGCCCTCCACGCCCACCAGGCTGAGCACCTCGCCGCGGTGCAGGCGCAGGCTGATGTCGTGGTAGTGGCCCTTGCGGCACAAGCCGTCCAGCTCGACCAGCACCTCGGCGCCAGGCGGCAGCTGCTTGTCTTCGCGGTAGTATTCGACGCTGATCTCGCGCCCCACCATCTGCTGCTGGATCTGCTCGACCTGCGCCTGCGCGCTGTCGACCACGCTGACCACCTCGCCGTCCTTCATCACATAGATGCGGTCCGAAATCTCGATCACCTCGTCGAGCCGGTGCGACACGAAGATGAACGCGGCGCGCGAGCGCAGTTCGCGGATCAGCTTGAACAGCAGCTGCGTCTCCTCTTTCGACAGCACCGAGGTCGGCTCGTCGAGCAGGATCACCAGCTGGCCGTCGACCCGCTCTTCCAGGGTCAGCACCTTGGCCAGTTCCACCATCTGGCGCTGGGCGAACGACAGGCGCGAGGTGATGGTCTTCGGGTCGATATCGAGGTGCACCTTGTTCAGCTGCAGGCGGGCGGCGGCCGCCATCTTTTTCCAGTTGATCACGCCAAACGACGAGAACTGCTGTTCGAAGCCGAGGAAGATATTTTCCATCACGCTCAGGTTGGGCAGCAGCGACTGTTCCTGGAACACCATGCCGATGCCGGCCTGCATGGCGGCGCGGGGGCTGGCGAAGCGGGTCGGCTTGCCGTCGATCAGGATCTCGCCGCCGTCGTGCTGGTAGCTGCCATACAGCACCTTCATCAGGGTCGACTTGCCGGCGCCGTTTTCGCCGACCAGGCCGATGATCTCGCCGTTGCCCACCTTGAAATCGACACCCTTCAGGGCGCGCACATTGGGGAAGTTCTTTTCTACTTTGCGAAATTCGAGCATGGCGGTCACTTCACGAAAGAAATCGATTTACGGTCGGTCGACAGCACCACCGCGATAATCACCAGCAGGCCCAGCACACCGTCCTGCAGATAGCGCGGCAGGCCGGCCACCACCATGCCGTTGCTGATCACATTGACGATCAGCACGCCGGCCACCGTGTTCCATACGCCGCCGCTACCGCCGAGCAAGGTGGTGCCGCCCACCACCACCGAGGTTATCGACACGAACATATAGTTCGAGCCCGTATTGGCTTCGGCCATGCCGAGCCTGGCCGTGGCCAGCAAGGCGGCCGCCGCGTAAAACATGCCGGCCAGCATGAAGCCCAGCAGGCGCACCCGGTACACGTTCAGTCCGGACGCATGGGCCAGGTGTTCGCCGCCGCCCACCGCATAGAAATTGCGGCCCAGGACCGTCTTGCGCTGGATAAACCAGGCCAGCAGCACGGCGGCCACGCCCACATAGGCCATCAGCGGAAAGTTCCACCAGCGCTTGAGCAGC
The DNA here is from genome assembly GCF_030944405.1 of Janthinobacterium sp. J1-1. Classification (NCBI taxonomy): domain Bacteria; kingdom Pseudomonadati; phylum Pseudomonadota; class Betaproteobacteria; order Burkholderiales; family Oxalobacteraceae; genus Janthinobacterium; species Janthinobacterium sp. J1-1. The sequence continues at coordinate 4,013,828 of NZ_CP132339.1, read as the reverse complement.
AAGGCGCGGAAGACGTCGTCCTCGACGCGGATCTGCTCGCCGCCCGTCATCAGGATGGCGATGCCGGTGCCGACAAAGCCCATCGCCAGGCTGGACATGAAAGACGGTATCGACAGGCGGATATGGATCAGGCCATTGATATAGCCGAACACGGCGCCGGCGGCGATGGCGGCCGGCAGCGCGACCCAGGCCCAGCCTTCGGCCAGGTGGCCGCCCAGCGCCAGGAACAGCCAGCCGAAGACGACGGCCGTGGTCGACACCACGCCTTCCATCGACAGGTCGATCGAACCCATGATGATGATGAAGGTCACGCCCAGCGCCACCAGCAGCGCGGGCGTGGCGGAAATCGACATGCGGGCCAGATTCGCCACGCTGAGGAAATTCGGATTGACCGCCGTGAAAAAGGCCAGCAGCGCGGCCAGCACGATGGCGGGCGCCCATTGCCAGGCGAGGTCGTACGGTGTTGCGGAGGATGTCATGGTAAAGCCTTCAATCACAATGCAGGGACGTGCGCCCGCAGCGGGGCGCCAGGATGCAGTCCTGGCGCGCCTCGTGCCGCGGGCCGGTGGAATCAGGCGGCGCGGATCGGCCCGGTGGTCGGGCCCCAGAAGTCTTTCCAGTCGTATTTGGGTATGCTGCCCGACAAGTATTTCTTCTTGAACGCCTGGGCGTCTTTTTGCGTGATCAGGATGGTGGGGCCGTAGAACTCGCGGTGCGCCTTGGGCTCTTTCGACGGCTTGAAGGTGCCGATGGCCGCGTGGTAGGCCAGCGCCACCGAGATGCCGCCCGCCCACGGCGGATTGGTAAAGCAGGTGGCCAACAGTTCGCCCTTCATCACCAGGTCAACCGCCTGGGCGTTGCCGTCATAGGCCACCACCGGCAGCTTGCGCCCTTCGGCGCGCAGCGCTTCGAGGATGCCGTAGGCCATCGAGTCGTTGGCGCTGAAGACGCCCGTGATCTGCTCGCCGAAGCGGGTCAGGAAGCCCTGCATCACTTCATTGGCTTTCTGCGTGCTCCAGTCGGCCGGCTGGTAGTCGAGCAGCTTGACGTTCGGGAAATCCTTGAGCGCGTTCATCAGGCCCTTGCGCCGTTCCACCGCCGGGCCGTTGGCGGGAATGCCGCCGATGCCGACGATGGCGCCTTTGCCGCCCATGGCGGTGAGCAGGATGCGGGCCGTCTTTTCGGCCGGCTCGACGTCGGACCAGGTCATGTGCGAGACCCAGTTGTCGCCGAAATCCCAGGGGTGCAGATCGTCCGTCTTGTTCCAGATGGTGGACACGAAAGCGCCCGCCTTGACCACCGATTCGACCACCGGGCGCGCATTGGGCGCGTCGTTCGGATCGCAGGCGATGGCGCATTTGCCGCCCGTCTTGGCCAGGAAGGACTTGATGTCGGCCAGCGACTTTTCGCTGCTGCCGTTGTTGATCAAATGGACCAGGTCGGATTTTTTCCAGCCCTGGCTTTCGACAAACGCTTCGCCGCCCGACACCAGCTCGTTCCAGTACGGATTGCTGCGGTCGCGGTAGCTCCAGGCCAGCGGCAGGCGCTGGCCTGGTGCTGCCATCGCGGGCAGGCCCATGCCCATGGCGGACAGGCCGGCAATCCCGGCCGCGCCGGCCAGCAGGAAGTTGCGGCGGCTGACGGTTTCCTGTTCGATAAAGGTCTTGATGAAGGACGTGTCTTTTTCCAATTTTGTCTCCGTTTGGTGGTGTCCCCGTCGTGGCGGGGAGGTTATTTTCAAACTGGCTGGGGTGGGGTCGATCCGGAAGCATTTAAGTAACTCCCTAGATAGTTACTATAAACCTGAAATTCGGCGATTGCAATCGGAATCTGACGATTCCGTGCCGATAAAGCGTTCGATTACGCGTGCTTAGGCGGGAACCGGCGCATCCTCGCGCAATAAGCCCTGGCGCTGCAAGGCCTCCCAGAACGCGGCCGGTATCGGCGTGGAAAACCATTCCAGATTCTGCCGCAGCTGCTGCACCGTGCGGGTGCCGGCCGTAAAGGACGCGACCGCCGGATGGGCAACGACGAACTGCAGCGCAGCCGCCGGCAGCGGCACGTTAAATTCGCGGCAGACCTGCTCGATGCGCGCCACCCGTTCGAGGATGGCGGGCGGCGCCGGTGCGTAGTTATACTTGGCGCCCGGCTTCGCGCCGGTGGCCAGGATGCCGGAATTGAAGCCGCCGCCCACCACCACTGTGGCGCCGCGCTGCTGGCACAGGGGCAGAAATTCGTCGAGCGCCGCCTGTTCCAGCAGCGTGTAGCGCCCGGCCAGCAGAAAGCAGTCGAAATCGTGGCGCTTGAGCGCTTCGTGACAGACCTCCCACTCGTTCACGCCCACGCCGATGGCTTTCACCAGGCCTTCCGAACGCAGCTGGTCCAGCGCGCGCCAGCAGCCGTCCATCGCTTCCTCGAACACGCGCGGCTGGTCCGCACCCTGGGTATACACATCGATATCGTGGATAAAGCAGATATCCATGCGCTCGAGCGCCAGGCGCTGCAGGGAATCCTCGAAGGCGCGCATGGTGCCGTCGTAGCTGTAGTCGAAGCGGCTGCGAAACGGCGCGGCGTCGACCCAGGGGCCGAAGTCGATGCTGGCGCGCGGCGCCGGCGTGAGCACCCTGCCCACCTTCGAGGCCAGCACGAAATCGTCGCGATTCTTTGCGCGCAGGTTATGGCCTGTGCGCAGCTCGGCCAGGCCGTGGCCGTACATGGGCGCCGTGTCGAAAAAGCGCACGCCCGCGTCCCAGGCGGTGGCCATCATCTCGCTGGCCACGGCCTCGCTGACGGGTTCGAAGATATTGCCGATCGGCGCGGTGCCGAAGGCAAAGGCGGTCACTTCCAGGCCGGTCTGGCCGATCTGGCGTTGTTCGGTGGGCTGCATGTTTGGTCTCCTCCTTGGTGTGAAATCAATCCCAGCATGGTGCGTATGGCACTCTTGCACTGGTCACGACGCGGTAGTCGGTGGCGCCCAGCGCGTCGATGCGCGCCATGTCCACGCTCGACAGCGTGAAATCCATGATATCGAAGTTGGCGGCGATATTTTCCGGCTTGGTCGACATGGTGTTGATCGCCACGCCCTTTTGCAGTATCCAGCGCAGCGCCACCTGCGCCGCCGACTTGCCGACGGCCGCGCCGATCTCGGCGAACAGCGGATACTTGAACACCTCGCCGCGCGCCACGGAACAGTAGGACGACAGGGGAATGCCGGTTTCGCCGGCCGCCGCCAGCAGCTTGCCCTGGTCGAGCAGCGGGTGAAACTCGACCTGGTTGGTGACCAGCGGCCGGCGCACCAGCCGCGCCGCCTGGCGCATCATGGCGGCCGTGTAGTTGCTCACGCCGATATGCGTGGCCAGCCCCAGGTCCGCCGCCTGTTCCAGCAGCGCCAGCGAGGGGGCGATATCGCCGTCGACAGGCGCCCAGTGCAGCAGCAGCACGTCCAGGCGCGCCAGTTTCAGCTTGTCCAGGCTTTCGCGCACCGACGCAACAAAGCGTTCGGGCGCAAAATTTGGTTCTTCGCGGGGAATGGGGGAAGACGGGGTTGACGATCTGAGCGGGAGGTGGCGGCGGTGGCCTGATGTTGGTAGATTGATAGTCGCCAAACAAATCAGTCTATCAAACCACCGCCATGCTCAATGCTATGTCGTCCAGCCCATTTTGGGAAGGTCATATTGTCGAATCCGTCCACGAACAAGAAGACGGCTCCTTGTTAATCGCTCTTGATACCTGCCCGGCAAGCGAGGCCCTATGCGGAGCATGCCGACAGCCCTGCGCCCTGGTGCATGAGCGCCGAAGGCGCAAAGTGCGCGATCGCGACATTCTCGACAGGCGCGTCTGGCTCGATGTACCGGTGCGGCGGCTGGACTGCCATCATTGCAACGCACGAGTTGCTGAACACATTGCCTGGCTCGACCGGCGCGCACGCATCACGCATCGCGTACGCCTGTGGGTCGAGGCGCTGGCGCAGCTGCTTCCCATTGCCCATATAGCCCGGTTGACCGGGCTGCACTGGCATACCATCAAGGACATCGATCATCAGCGCTTGAAGTACCTGCATGGTGACTTCTCGGCAGAGGGCGTACGGCGCCTGGTCATGGACGAATTCGCCCTGCACAAGGGGCACCGGTATGCCACTGTCGCCCTTGATGCCGAGCGCATGCGGGTGCTGTGGGTTGGTGAAGGTAACAGCCGAGAGGCGATCCGGCCGTTCTTCGAGCTGCTGGGAGAGCAAGGCTGTCAGCGGATTGAAGCCGTCGCCATGGACATGAACACGGCCATGGACCTCGAAGTTCGCCAGCAATGCCCGAACGCGGAAGTCGTCTACGACTTGTTTCACGTAGTGGCGCGCTTTGGCCGCGAAGTGGTCGACCGGGTTCGCGTCGACCAAGCCAATACCTTACGTGCCGAACCAAAGGCCCGCCAGGTCATCAAGCGTAGCCGCTGGCTTTTGCTGCGCAACCGAGACAACCTGAAAGCTGAACAGGCCGTCAAGCTGGAGGAACTGTTGGCTGCCAACCAGCCCTTGGCTACCGTCTATCTGCTCAAGACCGAGCTGAAGGAGATCTGGTACGCACCATCGGTTTGGGAAGGTGCTCGACGATGGAAATCATGGTTCAAACTCGCCTTGCAAAGCCAGATCGCACCGGTGATCCAGTTTGCCAAGCGCCTGGCCAAGTACCGGCGCGGCATCCTGGCTTCGGCCATTTATCCAATGAGCTCATCGATCCTGGAAGGCGTCAACAACCGCATCAAGGTCATCAAGCGCATGGCTTACGGATTTCGGGACGCATCCTACTTCTTTCTGAAAATCAAGGATGCGTTCCCCGGTAAAGTGCGATGAACCCAAAATTTTCCAGGGCGACCTTGGAGGTGATGCACAGCTGCTCGCGCGGCACGCCGCAGTCCTGCAGGGCCAGTCCCAGGTCGGCCTCGTTGCCATAGCCTTGCGCCGTGTCGAAGGCGCGGTAGCCGGTGGCCAGCGCCGCGCGCACGGCCGACGCCAGTTCCTCGCCCCGCAGCGGATACGTGCCGAAGCTGCGTTCCAGCCCCGGCTGAAAATAAATGCTCATGCGGTCTCCTCGGGAACATCGCCGATGGCGATCTGGATCTTGTTGATGCGCTTGTCGCCGATAAAGGCCTCCATCGCCTCGCCGATGCGGTCGAGCGGATACACGGTGGCCACAAAGGCGTCCAGCGCCAGCCGGTCATGGGCGATCAGGGTCATCGCCTCGTGCATGTCGTCGCCCATGCCGGCCACGCTGCCCTGCAGCCCCAGCTCCTTGAGCACCACCTTGAACGGCAGGTAATGCGCATGCGCGTCCGGTGCGGACAGCCCGAAGGCCAGCACCCGGCCACCGGGGCGCACCAGGTCGAAGGCCTGTTCATACAGCGCCGTCAGGCCCACCGATTCGATCACCAGGTCGGCGCCCCTGCCCTGCGTGGCCTGCGCCACCACGCCGGCCAGCATGGCCGGATCGCTGACGACGTAATCGGCGCCGCTGGTCCTGGCCCATGCCGCGCGTTCGGGATTCGGGTCCGAGACGATGATGGGGGCGGCGCCCGCCTGGCGCGCCACCTGCAGGTGCAGGTTGCCGATCGGCCCGGCGCCCAGGATCAGCACCGACTCGCCCAGCCGCAGCCGGCTGCGCTTCACGGCCCGCACGATGCATGACACGGGTTCGGTCAGCGCCGCCAGTTCGATCGGCGTGCTGTCGGCCACCGGCACGATATGGCTGGCCGGCACGCGCACATACTCGGCCAGGCCGCCATCAACATGGATGCCGATCTGCACCATGGCCGGGCAATTCATGATCTCGTTCTTGCGGCAATAAAAGCAGGCGCCGCAACCGACGTTGATATCGGCCGTCACGCCCTGGCCCAGCGCCAGGCCTGTGACCTCACCGCCGAGGGCCGCGATATGGCCCGAAAACTCGTGGCCGGGGATCAGGGGCAGGCGGTCGGCCGAGTAAGTGCCGTGGTAGATATGCATGTCGGTGCCGCACAGGCCGCAGCGCGTGACCCTGACCAGCACGTCGGCGGGCCCCAGCTGCGGCACCGGTACCTGGCGCACCTCGAACTGGCCCGGCGCGACCAGCACGGCGGCGCGCATGGTGGCGGGGATGATGGTGGGGCTAGCGTGCGCCATGCTCATGCCGCCTCCTTCACACGGGTGTCAAGGCCGGCGCCCAGGCGCGCCGCGCGTATCATGTCGGCCGCCTTTTCGGCGATCATGATCGATGGCGCATTGGTGTTCGAGCTGACCAGCGCCGGCATGACGGAACTGTCGCAGATGCGCAGGCCGGCGATGCCGCGCACGCGCAGTTCGGGGTCGACCACCGAACCCGGGTCGCCGCCCATGCGGCAGGTGCCCACCGGGTGATACGAGGTGCGGCCATACTGGCGCGCATACTGTTCCAGCTGCGCGTGGCTGCTGACGGCGCCGCCCGGAAAATGCTCTTTTTTCACGTATTTTCCCAGCGCCGACTGGGCGAAGATCTCGCGGCTCAGGCGCACGCCCTCGATCGACGTCTTCAGGTCGTATTCATGGCCGAGGAAATTCGGATCGACCAGCGCCGAGTCGCGCGCGCTGGCCGAACGCAGGGTGACGGAACCGCGCGCTTTCGGCCGCAAGGTATAGGAATTCATGGTCACGCCCGAACCGGAAGCGATCTTCGGCACGCCCGCCTCGACGCCGGCGCCGACCAGGAAGTGGAACTGCAGGTCCGGCGTGGCGGCCTGGCGGTCGGCATACCAGAAGGCGCCGCCCTCGACGATGGTCGAGGCCACCGGCCCCTTCTTGAACAGCAGGTATTCCAGGCCGGCCCACAGCATCCAGTGCGCCTTGTTGTATTTGTCCAGGCTGTGCGGGCCATTGAGTTCATACACCACGTCGATGCCGAAATGGTCGTGCAGGTTGCGGCCCACTTCGGGCAGGTCGGCCACCACCGGTATGCCCAGGGCGCGCAGCTCGTCGGCCGGCCCCATGCCGGACAACAGCATCAGCTTGGGCGAGCCGATGGCGCCCGCCGTCAGCAGCACTTCGGCGCCGGCGCGAAGCTGCACGCGCTTGCCGTGCTCGATGATTTCCACGCCGACGGCGCGCTGGCGCTCGACCAGGATGCGTTCGATCAGCACACCGGTGCGCACGGTCAGGTTGGGCCGCTGCATGGCCGGGCGCAGATAGCCCACCACCGCCGAACAGCGCCGCGCACCGCGCGTGATGGTCTGGTAGGCACCGGCGCCGTCCTGCTTTTCGCCGTTGAAATCGGGGTTGAACGGCATGCCGACCTGCTGGCAGGCCTGCACGAAGGCGCGCGTGATCGGCTGCGGCGTGGGCGTGCTGACGCCCTGCGGGCCGCCGATGCCGTGGCGCGGGCCGGCCAGGCTGTCGTTGTCCTCGGCCCGCACGAAATACGGCAGCACCTCGGCGCCGCTCCAGCCGGTGCAGCCATGGTCCAGGGCCCAGGAGTCATAGTCCTGGGCGCAGCCGCGCGTGTAGACCTGGGCGTTGATGGAACTGCCGCCGCCCAGCACGCGCGCCTGGGTGTAGGCAATCTCGCGGTTCAGCGCATGCTTTTGCGGCACCGTGGTGAGGCCCCAGGTCAGCGGGCCGCCCGTCATCTTGTAGAAGCCCACCGGCAGGTGGATATAGGGATTGCTGTCGGCCTTGCCCGCTTCAAGCAGCAGCACGCGCACCTCGGGCGATTCGGACAGGCGCGCGGCCAGCGCGCAGCCGGCCGAACCGCCGCCGGCGATGATGTAGTCGTAGTCCATGGCGCTCCCCTCAGGATATCCAGTGCTGGCGCGGCTGCAGGTTGATATGCACGGTTTTGACTTCCGTGTACTCCTCGATGCCGGCCAGGCCGGCCTCGCGGCCCTGGCCCGACTGCTTCATGCCGCCCAGCGGCGTTTCCGGGCCGTTGTCGAGCGTGGTATTGACCCAGACGCGGCCGGCCTGGATCTCGCGCGAGGCGCGCAGCGCCTGGTTCAGGTCATGCGTCCAGATCGAGGCCGACAGGCCGAATTCGCTGTCGTTGGCCAGCGCGATCGCCTCTTCATAGGTATCGAAGGGCACGACCGCCAGCACCGGGCCGAAGATCTCTTCGCGCAGCAGCGGCGTGCCCTTGGGCACGTCAGCCAGCACGGTCGGCTGCACGAAATAGCCACGTTCGGTTTCCAGGCGGCCGCCGCCGCAGACCACCGTGGCGCCCGCCTTCACGCCCTGCTCGATATACGCCAGTACGCTGTGCATATGGCCTTCGTCGAACATGGCGCCCACCTGGGTGGATTCGTCGAGCGGGTCGCCGATGCGGATGCGGGCGATCTTGGCCGCCAGCTTTGCCGTGAACGCGGCGGCAACGCTGCGCTCGACCAGCAGGCGGCTGCCGCCCACGCAGCACTGGCCCGCATTGAAGGCCATGCCGAAGGCGACGCCGTCGGCCGCGTCATCGAGGTTGGCGTTGGCGAACACGATGTGCGGATTCTTGCCACCCAGTTCCAGCCCCAGCTTCTTGATATTGCCGGCCGAGGCGGCGATCGCCTTCTGACCGGTGGCGGTCGAGCCGGTAAACGACACCATGTCGACCAGCTCGCTGTCGAGGATGGCCTGGCCGGCCACGCTGCCGCGCCCCGTCACCACATTGACCACGCCGGCCGGCAGGCCCGCCTGTTCCAGCAGCGTGGCCAGCATGACGGTGGTGCCGCTGGTCGCTTCGGCCGGCTTGATCACGGTCGTGCAGCCGGCGGCGAGAATAAAGGGCAGGCGCTCGGAGAGAATGAAGAAGGGGAAATTCCACGGCGTGATGACACCCACCACGCCCAGCGGCTGGCGCAGCACCATCGCCAGGATGCGCTCGCCCAGATTGTCGTAGGCCTGGCCGGCCATGGTGCGCGCCGCGCCCGCGGCAAAGCGCCACACGTCGACGGCGCCGTGGATTTCGCCGATGGCCTGCAGGATCGGTTTACCCGTTTCCAGCGATTCGACCAGGCCCAGTTCTTCGGCCTGTGCTTCGATCAGGTCGGCCGCCTTGAACAGCACCTTGGCCCGTTCGGCGGCGCTCATGCCGGCCCACGGGCCGTGATCAAAAGCGCGGCGCGCGGCGGCGATCGCGCGTTCGGTGTCGTCCTTGCCGGCGCGCGGCCAGGTGGCCACGGGCACGCCGTGGGCGGGGCTGTGGCGGGTAATGGTCTCGCCGCTGGCGGCATCGACCGGCTGGCCGTCGATATACATCTGGAACCGGCGTGGCTCGGTGGGCAGGCTTCGTTTGTTCATGGTCTCGCTCCTTGTTATTGACTATTTTTTTTGACTAGAATACAGGCTTGCATTTGTCGCGGAAAGCTTGCAGGCCGATGGCGGCATCAATGCTGCCCTTGATCTCGGCGCCGGGGGCCGCATGGAATTCGCCCGGCTCGGCGCTCCACAAAATCGCTTCCTTGGCCAGCGCCGCCGCATGCGGCGACACCGCCGCCAGGCGCGCGGCCAGCGCGGCCAGTTCCTGCTCGAACGCGGCGCCGTCCCAGACGGCGTTGAGCAGGCCCCAGCGCTCGGCGCGCGCGGCATCGAGGGTGCACAGGCTCAGCACCGCTTCCAGCGCCCTGCCCCGTCCCGCCAGCCGCGCCAGACGCACGCCGCCCTGCCAGCCGGGAATCGCGCCTATGCCCACCTCCGGAAAGCGGAAGGTGGCGCCGCTGCTGGCCACCCGCAGGTCGGCGCACAGGGCCAGTTCCAGGCCGCCGCCGAAACACACACCCTCGATGGCCGCCACCGTGGGGCAGCGCAGGCGTTCGAAACGGTCGAACAGGCGGTTGCCGAAATCGATCCAGTCGTGCGCGAACTGCCGCGGCGGCAGCGGCCCCCAGTCGCGCACGTCGGCGCCCGAGGAAAAGGTGCCGCCTGGCGTGCCGCGCAACAGCACCACGCGCACGCCGGGGTCCTGCTCGACGATGCCGAGCTGGCGCTCGAACTCGCGCAGCATGGCGAAGTCCAGCGCATTGGCCTTGCCCGGATGGTCCAGGGTCAGCGTCAGCAGCGCGCCGTCGCGCCGCGCATGCACGGTACCCATGGCCGCCTCAGGCCTGCACGCCGTAATAGGACATAAAGCGCCGCATGCGCGCCACCGCGTCGTCCGGATCGCGCAGCAGGCCGGCCGCATCGGCCAGGCGGAAGGTGTCGGCGAAATACGGCAAGGCGCGCATGGCCTGGTGGCCGGCCAGCATCTTCATGTGCTGCTGATGGCCGTTCAGGTAGGCCAGGAACACCACGCCCGTCTTGTAGTAGCGCGTGGGCGCCTTGAAAATATGGCGCGACAGCGGCACGGTGGGCGCCAGGATGGCGAGAAAGCGTTCGCGATCCCCCTGGGCCAGCGCCGCCAGCGCATGGGCCGCCGCCGGCGCGATGGCGTCGAAAATGCCGAGCAGCGCATGCGAGTAGCCGTGCTCGTCGCCGGCGATCAGCTCGGGATAATTGAAGTCGTCGCCCGTGTACATTTTCACGCCGGCCGGCAGCAGGCGCCGCATGTCGATCTCGCGCTGCGCGTCCAGCAGCGAGATCTTGATGCCGTCGACCTTGGCGGCGGACTCGCGGATGACTTCCAGCGCGATATCGCGCGCCGCCGTCAGCTCGCTCGTGCCCCAGTAGCCGGCCAGCTCCGGGTCGAACATGTCGCCCAGCCAGTGCAGCACCACCGGCTGGCCCGCATGCGCCAGCACCTGGCGGTAGACGTACAGATAGTCGTCGGGGGTTTTCGCCACGCGCGCCAGCGCGCGGCTGGCCATCAGGATCAGGCGGCCGCCCGCCTGCTCGATGGCGTCGATCTGCTCTTTATAGGCGCCGATGACGTCGTCGAGCGCATGCGTGGCGGCCGGGTCCAGGTGGTCGGTGCCGCAGCCGTTAAAGACCGGTACGCTGTCGTCGCCCAGGCTGGCGCGGGTGCGGCGTATCAGTTCCAGCGCCGTGGTCCAGTCCAGGCCCATGCCGCGCTGGGCCGTGTCCATCGCCTCGGCGATACCCAGGCCCATGCCGGCCAGGTAGTGGCGGTAGGCCAGCGTGGCGTCCCAGTCGATGGCGTCGCCGTCGGCCAGCGGGTCGGCGACAATATGCGCGGCCGACAGCACGATGCGGTTGAACGGTTGCGCGGGCGCGGCTGGCGCGCTCCACGGCGTGCCGCTCAAGGTATGGGGCTGCAGGCGGCCATCCGGGCCGGGTAAGAGAATTTCTGCCACAATGTCTCCAGTGTCTGGTTTGCGTTTTCAGGCTCACGCCATATAACGATCTAGTTAGTTACTTGAATTCTACAGCAGTGCGCCAATTTGGCAAGCGTCTTCAGCACACGCTTTCCAGCCGCTCGCGGCAGGCGGCCAGCACCTCGCCCGGTGGGCGCTGCCACCAGTCCAGCCGCGAAAAAATCTCCACTTCCACCGGGCCGGCATAGCCCGCGCGCCGCACCGCGCCACGCATGGCGCGCAGGTCGATCACGCCGTCACCCATCATGCCCCGGTCCTGCAAGGGGTCGCGCGTGTCGAGCCGCCAGTCGCACACATGCAGCCCCATGATGCGCTTGCCGGCGCGCGCAAGCGCCGGGTACAGCTGCGGGTCCCACCACACATGGTAGGCGTCGACCGCCACGCCGAACCAGCCCTCCCCTTGCGGGTCGAGCGCCTCGCACCAGTCCACGGCCTGGTCGATGGTATTGAGCACGCTGCGGTCGGCCGCGTACACCGGGTGCAGCGGTTCGAGCGCGATGCGCACGCCCGTCTCGCGCATCACGGGCAGCAGCGCGGCCAGGCCGTCGCGTATCTGCCGGCGGGCGTCTTCGATATCGCGGCTGCCCGCCGCCAGCCCGCCCACCACCGCCACCAGGTAGGGCGCGCCCAGCACGGCGGCCGTGCGCAGCGCCCGCGCGTTCGAATCGATGGCGGCCTGCCGGCCCGCCGCATCGGGCGCCGTGAAATACATGGTGCGGCAATAGGCGCCCACCTGCAGGCCGGCGGCGCGGATGGCGGCGGCGGCCCGCTCGGGGTCAAGCTCGTCGACTTCCTGGCGCCACGGCGTGACATGGCCGAAACCGGCATCGGCGATGCGCCGCGCGCTGACCGCCAGCGGTTCGCGAAAGCCCAGGGTGGCGGTATTGATGCAGCAGTCCTTGATATTCAGCGGCGACATGGCTTCTCCTTAGAAGCGCTGCAGCAGCAGGCCGCCGTCGACGCGCACTTCCTGCGCCACCGTGTACGGCAAGAGGCCGCCGGCCATGGTGCGTATCACGCGCGCCACATCGGCCGGCATGCCCCAGCGCGGCGCCACCGTCATGCCCTGCGCGATCAGGGCGTCGTACTTGGCCTTCGACGGCGCCGTCATCTCGGTCAAAATCAATCCCGGCTGCACCTCGTAGGCGCCGATGCCCTCGCCGGCCAGGCGGATGGCGAACAGGCGCGCGGCCATGTGCAGCGCCGTCTTCGACATGCAGTACTCGCCCCGTTCGACGCTGGCCGCCTGCGCATTCGACGAGGTAACGAAGACAATGCTGCGGTGGACCTCTTCGCGGGCGGTGGACGCAAGCATGCGTTTTGCCACCGCCTGCGTCAGAAAGAAGGTGGCGCGCGTATTGACCTCGAAGCAGCGGTCGTAGCTGTCTTCGGCCACGTCCAGCAGGTCGCCGCGCCGCAGCACCGACACGCCCGCGTTATTGACCAGGCAGTCGATGGCGCCCAGCTGCCCTTCGATGGCGTCGAGCACGGCCGGCAGCGCGGCCAGGTCGGCGATATCGTGGTCGAACACCAGGCAGCGGCGGCCCAGTTGCGCCACCTCGGCCTGCAGCGTTGCCAGCGCCTCGGCGTCGTTATAGGCGATGGCGGCGATATCGAAGCCGTCGGCGGCCAGGCCCAGCGCCGTGGCGCGACCGATCCCGCGCGAGGCGCCGGTGACGATGGCGGTCTTGTTGGTCATGGTCAGGCCTTCAGCAAGTTGCGCGCGATGATCACGCGCTGGATCTGGTTGGTGCCCTCGTAGATCTGCGTGATCTTGGCATCGCGGTACAGGCGCTCCACCTCATAGCCGCGGATATAGCCGCTGCCGCCAAAAATCTGGATCGCGTTCGAGCTTTGCGCCACGGCCGCGTCGCTGGCGTAGCACTTGGCCATCGACGAGGCGGCGGTGGCGTCCAGGCCGGCGTCGATCTTCATCGCCGCCGAACGCACCAGCAGGCGCGCCGCTTCGGCGTCCTTGGCCATGTCGGCCAGCATGAACTGGATGGCCTGGAATTCGGCGATGGCCTGGCCGAACTGCTGGCGTATCTTGACCTGTTCGACGCACGCTTCCAGGCCCGCCTGCACGATGCCGACGGCCAGCGCGGCGATGCCGATGCGGCCTTTTTCCAACACGCTCATCATCATGTGAAAGCCCCGGCCCTCGGTGCCCAGCAGCGCGTCCGCCGGCAGCACCACATCCTTGAAGTGCAGCTCGCCCACCTGCGACGAACGCTGGCCCAGCTTGTGTTCCTTCGGCCCGCGCGCCACGCCGGCGCTGTGGCAGTCGACGATAAAGATGCTCATGCCGCGCTTGCCGGCAGCCGGGTCGGTGCGCGCCAGCACCAGCGCCACGTCGGCCACCGGCGCGTTATGGATCCACAGCTTGGTGCCGTTCAGCAGCCAGCCATCACCGTGGCGCACGGCCGTGGTCTTGATGCCCGATACATCGGAGCCGGCGCCCGCTTCCGTGATGCAGTAGGCGCCGCGCTGTTGCGCGCGCACCAGCGGCACGATCCAGCGCTGCTTCTGGTCTTCCGTGCCGTGCTGCGTGAGCAAGGTGGTCAGCAGTTCGACCAGGCCGCACTGGTCGGCCACCGAGGCGTAGCCGCGACTCAGTTCCTCCATCACCAGGCTGTAGGCCAGGCAGTCGAGGCCGGCGCCGCCATACTGCTCGGGCACGGCGATGCCGAACAGGCCGATCTCGCCCATTTCGCGGTAGATTTCGCCGGCAAACGCTTCTTCGTGATCGAGCCGTTCGGCCTGCGAGCGTATCACTTCATTGGCAAAGCGGCGCGTCATGTCAGCCACTTGCTGGTGTTCGGTGGACAAATTCATGCTGGGTCTCCTGTTGTTGTACTCGCCAGAGTTTCTGGCTGCTTGCGTAAATAACTAACTAGTTATATCATTATTCTTCAAGTTGCGGGATTTGGCAAGCGATCTCGACACGTTTAATTCAAGGAGACAGACAAGATGAAGACAGCAGCATGGTGCGAGGCGGCGGCGATGGCCGACGCCATTTTCGATGGCGCCCTGGTGGTATTGAGCGGTTCGGGCGGCGGCTTGGTCGAGGCGGACATGATCTGCGCGGCGATCGAACGGCGCTTCCTGGACACCGGCCATCCGCGCGACCTGACCCTGGTGCACGCGCTGGGCATCGGCGACGGCGTCGCGTCCGGCATCAACCGCTTCGCCCACGAGGGCATGGTCAGGCGCGTGATCGGCGGCCACTGGACCTGGTCCAAGCGCATGCAGCAACTGGCGCACGACAATGCGATCGCCGCCTACACCCTGCCGGCCGGCGTGATCCAGACTTTGCTGCGCGAGATCGGCGCCGGCCGCCATGGCCTGGTGACGCATATCGGCCTCGACACCTTTGCCGATCCGCGCCATGGCGGCGGCAAGTGCAACAGCCGCGCCGTCGACGACATCGTGGAGGTGGTGACCCTGGGCGGCAAGGAACTGCTGTGGTACAAACCGTTCAAGGTCGATTTCGCCGTGATACGCGGCACGGCCGCCGACCCGCAGGGCAACCTGACCCAGCGCGAAGAACCGTCCGACATGGAGGCGTTTGCCGCCGCCATGGCCGCCCACAACAGCGGCGGGCGCGTGTTTGCGCAGGTGCGCGACGCGCTCGACGCACCGATCTCGCCGGCGCGCGACGTCGCCATTCCCGGCATCCTGGTCGACCGCATCTGCGTCAACCCGCAGCAGTGCCAGACCACCGGCTCGCCCTACGATCCGGCCATCAGCGGCCAGTTGCAGGCGCCCGCCGTGCGCGCCGCGCAAACGCTACCCGACGGCCTGCGCTACCTGATCGCGCGGCGCGCCAGCGAGGAACTGACGGCCGGCGCCTGCGTCAATTTCGGCTTCGGCATCCCGGACGGCATTCCCGCCATCGCCGCCGCGCAAGGCACGGATATCGCCTGGACCGTCATCGAGCAGGGACCACACAACGGCGAGCTGCTGCCCGGCCATCTGTTCGGCGCCACCCGCCATGCCAGCGCCATCGTCAAGTCGACCGACCAGTTCGACTTTTTCAGCGGCGGCGGCATCGATATCGCCTTTCTGGGCATGGGAGAGATGGACGCGCAGGGCAATGTCAACGCCTCGTGGCTGGGCGCCGACATCGTCGGCCCGGGCGGCTTTGTCGACATCACGCAAGGGGCAAAAAAAGTGGTGTTCTGCGGCGCCTTCGAGGCAAAGGGACTGCAGGTGGCGCAGCACGACGGCAAGGTCAGCATCGTCACGCCGGGCGCGATACCGAAACTGGTAGCACAGGTGCGCCACATCACCTTCAGCGGCCGGCGCGCGCGCGCCGACGGGCAGACCGTGCTGTATGTGACCGAGCGCGCCGTGTTCCGGCTCATGCCGGACGGCCTGCAGCTGGTCGACGCGCCCGAGGGCATCATGATCGAACGCGATATTTTGCGGCGCATGCCGTTTGCGGTAACGCTGTCGGCGCCGATGGCGCAGCGGCTGGCCAGCGAGCAGCAGGCCGCCTGACGCCAGGCCTGGCCAGTTTTCTTAGTCCGCCGGCGGCACTGCTGCCGGCGGAAGAGGCGCAAAACTGCGCAGGTACACCATGCGCTCGGGGCTGACTTCAAGCTGCGCCTGATGTGTCGCGTCTTCAACGGTATAACGCAGGCTCGCGCCATCCTGTCCCACGCTCTGCGCGGTAATGCTCCCTCTTACCAACAAGGCATTGGCCTGCCCCAGATAAGCGTCCACCAGGCGAACAATCGCGGCGGGACTTTCCTCGCCACGATAGCCGCCATGCGCCACCATCTGCAAGGCCGCTTGCGACACATTGGGAAAACCGACCGATCGGCCGCCCGCCTGCCATTGCCGGATGGCGGACATCAGCTCCCGGTCCTGCAACGGCGACGCGGACAGCTGCAGGCCATCAAGTCGGCCAAAAATCAGGGGCAGCAAGCGATACAGCGCCGCCTCGGCCATTTGCGCACGCACCGCCGGATCGGCATGCGGCACATCGCTGGTTCCCGCAGTCAGCAGGAAAAACTGATAATAGTCGCAAAACTGCGCCACGGTCCGGGCCTGTTGCACGGCAAAAGCGGCAGCCTCGGCTTGCAATGCCGGCCCGGCCACGGCATCGCTGCGGGATGACATCAAGGTGAACAAGGCAAGGCGGTCATTCAGGTCCTGCAGCTTGAACAGCGTAGCCTGCCCGACGCCCAGCGATTCAAGGAAGCCATTGGTGCTGGCCAGCTGATCGTTGGTCAGCAGCTGATCCGTTTGCAGCGCATGACCCAGCTCTGCTGCATGCCGTTCGATGGTATCGCCCGATTCCCCGCGCGCCAGGAGGCGCAGCGTGTCTGTTTCCAGGCTCATCAGTTTGAGCGGACTGATCGACAAACCCGCGCGCGGCAAAAATACCAGGCTCGCGGAGTGCAAGCCCTTCTGCACCTCGGCCAGCAGCGTGAGTTCATCGACAAAATGATAGTGAGCCATCGGACTGGTGCAGGCCCAGGCCAACCATGGCTGGCCGCCATCGATCAGGCCCAGCACCATTCTTGCGCGATCGGACAGCTGGGCCGCGCGCTCAATCAGCCTGCCGGAAATAGAAACAGTCATGCGTCATCCTTTCTTTTTTTTCAGTCTTTATATGGTACCCAAAAAACGCCGCCCTGCTCGCAGAATAGTTTGCCCAAAAAAAACCCCGGCAAGCCGTTGCCAGCTTGCCGGGGTCGCTTCAATCACTCAGCCTTACGCCGGGACTTGCACCTTGTCCGCCACCGAGCGGAATTCTTCGATCTTGTCGAAGTTCATATAGCGGTAGATCTCGTCGGCATTCTCGGCAATCACGCCGATATGCGACATGTATTCCGCGCGGGTCGGGATGCGGCCCAGCAGGGAACACACGGCGGCCAGTTCGGCCGAGCCGAGGTAGACATTGGTCTCGATGCCGAGGCGGTTCGGGAAGTTGCGCGTCGAGGTCGACATCACCGTGGCGCCCTTGCGGATCTGCGCCTGGTTACCCATGCACAGCGAGCAGCCCGGCATTTCCATGCGCGCACCGGTGCGGCCCAGGCTGCCGTAGTGGCCTTCGGAGGTCAGCACCTGCTGGTCCATCTTGGTCGGTGGCGCGATCCACAGGCGTACCGGAATGTCGGTCTTGTTTTCAAGGACCTTGGAAGCGGCGCGGAAGTGACCGATATTGGTCATGCACGAGCCGACAAACACGTCGTCGATCTTGGCACCGGCCACTTCGGCCAGGGTTTTCACGTCGTCCGGGTCGTTCGGGCAGGCCACGATAGGCTCATGGATGTCGGCCAGGTCGATCTCGATCACGGCGGCGTATTCCGCATCAGCGTCCGGCGCCAGCAGTTCCGGGTTGGCCAGCCAGGCTTCCATCGCCTTGATGCGGCGCTCCAGCGTGCGCTGGTCCAGGTAGCCGTTGGCGATCATCCACTTCATCAGGGTGATGTTCGAGGTCATGTACTCAATGATCGGCGCTTTGTCCAGGTGCACGGTGCAGCCGGCGGCCGAGCGTTCCGCCGAGGCGTCGGACAGTTCGAACGCCTGTTCGACCTTCAGGTCGGGCAGGCCTTCGATTTCCAGGATGCGGCCGGAGAAGATGTTCTTCTTGCCCTTTTTATCGACCGTCAGCATGCCCTGGCGGATCGCGTACAGCGGAATCGCGTTGACCAGGTCGCGCAGGGTCACGCCAGGCTGCATGGTGCCCTTGAAGCGCACCAGCACCGATTCAGGCATATCGAGCGGCATCACGCCGGTGGCGGCGGCAAACGCCACCAGGCCGGAACCGGCCGGGAACGAGATACCGATCGGGAAACGGGTGTGCGAATCGCCACCGGTGCCGACGGTGTCCGGCATCAGCAGGCGGTTCAGCCACGAGTGGATCACGCCGTCGCCCGGACGCAGGGCCACGCCGCCACGGTTTTCGATAAAGGTCGGCAGTTCGCGGTGCATCTTGACGTCCACCACTTTCGGGTAGGCGGCGGTGTGGCAGAACGACTGCATCACCAGGTCGGCCGAGAAGCCCAGGCAGGCCAGGTCTTTCAGCTCGTCGCGGGTCATCGGGCCGGTCGTGTCCTGCGAGCCGACGGTGGTCATCTTCGGTTCGCAGTAGGTGCCCGGACGGATGCCGGTGCCTTCCGGCAGGCCGCAGGCGCGGCCGACCATTTTTTGCGCCAGCGAGTAGCCACGGCCGCTGTCGGCCGGGTTTTGCGGCAGGCGGAACAGCGTCGATGTGCCCAGGCCCAGCGATTCGCGCGCCTTGGCGGTCAGGCCGCGGCCGATGATCAGCGGAATGCGGCCACCGGCTCGCACCTCGTCGAACAGCACGTCGGACTTGACCGTGAATTCGGCGATGACCTCACCGTTTTTCAGGGCCTTGCCGTCGTAGGGACGCAGTTCGACCACGTCGCCCATTTCCATTTGCGTGACATCGAGTTCGATCGGCAGTGCGCCGGCGTCTTCCATGGTGTTGTAGAAGATCGGGGCGATCTTGGTGCCCAGGCACACGCCGCCGAAGCGCTTGTTCGGAATGAAGGGAATGTCTTCGCCGGTGAACCACAACACGGAGTTGGTGGCCGATTTGCGCGAGGAACCGGTGCCGACCACGTCGCCCACGTAGGCGACCAGGTGGCCCTTGGCTTTCAAGGCTTCGAGCTGCTTCAGGGGGCCGATCTTGCCCGGCTCTTCCGGATTGATGCCGGGACGCGGGTTTTTCAGCATGGCCAGCGCGTGCAGCGGAATGTCCGGGCGCGTGGTGGCGTCGGGCGCCGGCGACAGGTCGTCGGTATTGGTTTCGCCGGTGACCTTGAACACGGTGATGGTCAGGCTTTGCGGCACTTCCGGACGCGAGGTGAACCACTCGGCGTCGGCCCACGACTGCACCACTTCGGCGGCGCGCGCGCTGCCCTTGTCGGCCAGTTCCTTGACGTCATGGAAGTAGTCGAACATCAGCAGGGTTTTCTTCAGGCCTTCGGCCGCCACCGCGCCCACCACCGGGTCGTCCAGCAGGTCGATCATCGGCTTGATATTGAAGCCGCCCAGCATGGTGCCCAGCAGCTGGGTCGCCAGTTCGCGCGACACCAGCGGCGACGTTTCCGTGCCCTTGGCAACGCTGGCCAGGAAAGCGCATTTGACCTTGGCCGCATCATCGACGCCGGCCGGCACGCGGTGGGTGATCAGGTCGACCAGGAACTGCTCTTCCCCGGCAGGCGGGTTCAACAGCAGTTCGATCAGGTCCGTGGTCTGGGCTGCCGACAGCGGCAGTGGAGGAATACCAAGGGCGGCGCGTTCGGCGACGTGATTGCGATAAGCAGCTAGCATGAAATACTCTCGATCAAGGTTGATTGCAGGGACGGCCGCCTGGCCGCCGGTCTCGACCACTATTATATCTCAACCAGTCTTATATAAGACATATAACAGGAGAGCAAAATTACCCAATGGCCAAATCGCCACACTGGCGCCGGTCGCCAGCATCAAAACGGGCAGTGCCGCGCCTTGAAATGCGAGGGCGTCATGCCGGTCTGCTGCGAAAAGAAGCGCGTCAGTACCGAGGCCGATGAAAATCCCAGCATGTCGCTGATTTCAAACAGGCAGGCCTGATCGAGCATCAGCAGCCGCTTTGCCTCGGCCAGCCGCACGCGGGTGTAAATGGCCTGGAAATGGCTGCCCTCCTTCTGCAGGCGCCGGTGCAGGGCCGAGCGCGACAGGCCGAACTGGTCACAGGTTGCCAGCAACACCTGGCTTGGGGCCGCCCATGGGCTGGCGTCGACGCCCTGCTGCTCGCGCAGCAGCAGCTGGCCGAGGAAATCCTCGACCCTGGCGCAAAACGAATCGCGCCGGCGCAGCGCGCGCATGTCCGCATCCGCCTTGTCGCGAAACAGCCGGTACAGCATGGGGTTGTGCTGCTCGAAGGGTTGCTGTGCGCGCGGCGCGCTGAAACGCAGGCGGTTGCGGGCCTGGCCGAAGCGCACCGGGCACGGCACGCCGCGCAGCAGCCGGCGCCAGGCCGGCGGCTCGGCGCCCGTCAGCTCGATCGATGGATGGGCCAGGCCGGCGCCACTATACACCTGCGCCAGCTGGACGATGCCTTTCAGGCTGTTCAAGGCCATCAGCGCGGTGCGCGCCTCGCCATCGAGATGGAATGCAAACTCGAAGTCGTCGCCGGCCCGCTTGAACGACATGGCGTCGACCTCGCCGATCAGCGGCCGGTAGGCGATGCAGTGCTCGAACGCCGCCAGCAGATCGGGCGCATTCGAGACGATGGCGATTTTCGTCACGAACGGCTCGCTCCAGCAGATATCGCCCTCGGGCACCACCAGGTCGCCCGGTTCGGGCAGGCGGTCGAGCAGATTGAGCATCGCCGTGTACCGGCTGCCCGCGATACGGCCATCCGTTTGTACCACGCTGTGCTGCGCGATGCCCGTCAGGTGCTGGAATTGTTCAGCGCCGATGCCGGCGCGCAGCGCCAACGCCATGCCACGCCGCACCAGCTCGGCGGACACCGTTTTATCAGCCATGTCGTCTCTTTTATGGTTATGCAGGCGTTGATATCGTCTCACACGATAGCGCCGCCCATCGCGCGCAGTCAAACGATTTCGCTTGCCGCAAAAACAATTTCCAGGACGCGCCACAGGGCAAAGCGGCGCGACCATCGGCCAATCGGCAGGGCGTGGCCGCTGCTATGATTTTTTCCCCAACACGGCGCAGGCCAGCTGCTGCGACCCATAAAAAACGGAGACAAGACCATGCAAAAACCACCAGCCACACCCTTGCCCTCGCCACACCGGCGGCGCATCCTGCAAATGGCCGCCGCGGCGGCGGCCGTGCCTTTGCTGACCGCCTGCGGCAGCGGCGATGACGGCTTTGCGGCGCCGTCGCTGGGCGAGGCGCAGCAGTTTTCGGGGCAGCGCACGCGCTCCTTCGACGAAGGCTGGCTGTTTGCCGCCGGCGCGCAAACCGGCGACGCCGCCGCCCTGCCCGGCTTTGCGGACCAGGGCTGGCGCGCGCTCGACCTGCCGCACGACTGGAGCATCGAGGACCTGCTAGGTGGCAGCGACGACGGCGCCGCCACGGCCCAGCCCTCGCACCTGTTCTACTTTGAAGACCCCGCGCTGGCCGAGCGCGCGCCGCCGCGCATCGGCCCCTTCGACAGCCAACTCAGTGGCGGCGGCCGCGCGACCGGCCGTTTCGTCGGCGGCGAAGGCTGGTACCGCAAGCATTTCACCGTGGCGGCCAACCCCGGCCAGCGCGTGGAACTGGCCTTCGACGGCGTCTACCAGAACGCCGATGTCTGGATCAATGGCCGGCACCTGGGCTTTCATCCATATGGCTACACCGCCTTCGGCCATGACCTGACGCCGCACCTGGTGGCCGGCGAGAATATCGTCGCCGTGCGCGTGCGCAATCTGGGCGACAACAGCCGCTGGTATTCCGGCTCCGGCATCTACCGCCACACCCACCTGACCGTCACCGGCGGCGTGCGCATCCCGCGCTTCGGCGTGGGCTTGACCACGCGCGAGTTGAGCACATCGGAGGCGAGCATCGTGGCGCAGGTCACCGTGCACAATGCCTCCGGGGGCCTGGCCTCGCCGGCATTGCGGGTGATGCTGTTCGACGCACAGGGCAAGCAGGTCGCGGCGACCGATATCGATGCGCACGGCATGGCCGACGGTGAGCGAAAGGACGCCATGCTGACCTTGAAGGTGGCCAGCCCGCAGGCCTGGACGCCGGACACGCCGCAGCTGTACCAGGCGGTGGTACAGGTGATCGTCAATGGCGCCGTGGCCGACCAGGTGATCGAGACCTTCGGCATCCGCACCGTGTCGGTCGACGGCGGCCAGGGCTTCCTGCTCAACGGCGCGCCGTTGAAACTGCGTGGCGGGAATGTCCATCACGATCACGGCCCGTTGGGCGCCATCAGCCTGTACGACCAGGAATACTGGCGCCTGGCGATCCTGAAGCAGGGCGGCTACAACGCGATCCGTATCGCCCACAATCCGCCCAGCCAGGAGTTCCTGCAGGCGGCCGACCGCCTGGGGCTCATCCTGATCAACGAATTCGTCGACATGTGGGATGTGGCCAAGACGCCGGACGACTATCATCTGTATTTCGCGCAGTGGTGGCAGCGCGACCTGGAAAGCTGGATGCTGTCGTCGCGTAACAGCCCCGCCGTCTGCATCTGGTCGATCGCCAACGAGATCTTCGATTCAAAAGCCGCCGAGCCGCGCGGCAAGGAGCTGTTCGCCCGGGCCCGCGCCATCGACGCCAGCCGGCCCATCATGCAGGGCGCGGCGCAGGGCATCTTCGGCGCCTTCAACGCGCCCACCACGGCCGCCTATACCGACCTGGGCGACATCCACTACCAGCTGTCGTTTGCGGCCGCGCGCCAGGCCATGCCCGGCAAGGCCTGGATGCAGTCGGAGAGCTTTGCCAGCTCGGCCTACGACCACTGGAAACTGGTCACCGACAACCCCTTCGTGATCGGCGACTTCGTCTGGTCGGCCTGGGACTACATGGGCGAGACGGGCATGAACGTGCCGCAGCTGATCGCCAAAGACAGCGATACCGATACCTCGTTCCAGGGCCAGTCGCGCGACTTGGGCAAGCAGGCCAGCGGCCTGTGGGGCCCCTACCCCTGGTTTGCCGCCGGCTGCGGCGACTTCGACCTGATCGGCCAGGTCGCGCCGCAGCATCTGTACCGGCGCGCGGTGTGGGACATCAGCCCGATCGAGATGGCCGTGGCCCGCCCCGTGTCCGGCAACCGCCAGCAGCAGGCGTTCGCCTTCGGCTGGTTCGACGAACTGGAAAGCTGGAGCTGGGACGTGGCCGCCGCTACCCAGCTACGCGTGCATGTCTACACTGGCGCCGACAAGGTCGAGCTGTACCTGAACGATGCGCTGCTGGCCACGCAGCCGCTCACGGCCGCGAACAAGCGCATCGCCTCGTTCTGGGTCGCTTATCAGGCGGGTACCCTGCGCGCCGTGGCCTACCGCAACGGCGCCGAAATCGGCCGCAAGGAACTGGTCACGGCGGGCGCGCCGGCGGCGTTGCTGCTGACGGCCGACAAGACCAGCCTGGCGGCCAGCCGCGACGCCCTCGCCCATGTGCTGGCGAAGGTGGTCGACCGCCAGGGCCGGCTGGTGCCCGACGCCGTGGTGCGCATCCGCTTTGCCGTCACGGGCGGCGACCTGGCGGCCGTCGGCAGCGGCAACCCGCACAACGCCGACAGCTTCCGGCGCGGCCGCCGCCATAGCTACCAGGGCAAGGCGATGGCGTATGTGCGGCCCGGGAAAACACCAGGAAAGATCACCGTCACCGCCACGGCGGACGGGCTGGCGTCGGCGCAGCTGGATTTGACGTCCGTTTAACAATTTGATTGCATGGAGGTTTGCGCCTGCGCAGGCGCAAACGTGCCTGGCCGCATGGCGCCGGGTACTCTGGCCGTCGTACGCGCTTCACACTTGGCCCATGCGCAGGGATATGCAATTATTATGCTGTACCGACTACATGCTCGAACACCGGGAACGGAATCGGGGCCGGCACCACAAAACAAAGAAAAAAACAGACATGAATTCAGCCAGCTTGAGCAAGAAAATAACGGTGTATGCCATAGCTTGCATGGCAGTGACCGCGCTGGGTCTGGGTTTGGTCTTCATGTCGCTGATGCAGGCAGACTTCGACAGTTTTTCCAATACTGTCCTGATCGCCTGCGCCGCCCTCATTATTGGCTGTGGCCTCGGCGTGTACTGCTGGCGCCTGCTCTACTTGGCCCGCCGGCACGGCGTTTCCCGACGCGCCCGCGTGGCAGGCCTAACGGCAGCGCTGATGCCTTTCGAGATTGCACTATTGGCGTTGTAGTTACTGTTTTCCAGGCAGCCTTTTAACACAGTGTGCGACAACGGCCCTTTGCCCAAGCGCAGCGAGATAAGCAGCTTGTCCACAACGTTCAGACACGCCCGCGACCACTGTTAAAACTGGGCTGTTACGTATTCGCGAGCGCCTGTTCCAGCCGCTTCCGGCTGGCCGTTCTCACATGGCGCATGCCCAGCCTCCTGGCCATCGCCGCCACGGCACCGTCGCCTGCCAACCCGTCAGCGACAACCATTTTCGCCAGCGATCGCAGTTCAGCAATGCAGATTTCTTCAACGCTGCGGCTGGTATCGCCTTCGCCACTAAACACGACAGGCAGGTCGGGGCCGCGATCGGCCGCCCAGAAGAATACCCCCACATCCTCTTCCGTAGCCGACAGGAACGACAGCGCAAGCGATGACACGCGCTCCTGGATGCGCGCCCCCGTTCTCTGCCAGCCATGTGCCCGCGCGATCCGTCGCGCCAGCACCGTATCGCGCACCGGCCCATCGAGTGCGACAATCTGTTCCACCATCTGTCGTAGTTGCCCATCGTAAGAAGCATCGAAGAAGGCGCCGGCATCGGCCGTGTCTGAAGCTGTCGGCGCCTCCGGATCGACCTCCAGCTCAGCAGAGCCAGCACGCCTGGCATACTGGCGCTCCGGAATTGCATCCACGGACTCCACCGGCTCGATGGCCGATTCGACAACCGCTACCGTTTCGCGTTCAGCCCTTGCCCTGTCGATCGCCGCGCGCGCTTCGGCTTCGACGGCTTCGCGCGCAGCCACCTTGCTGCGCTCTGTCCTGCTGATTTCAAGCAGGCGCTCCAGCGCCGCGTGCACTTTGGCCAAGGTGCCCGCCCGATCCACCCACCAGTCGGTCGACCAGATGCGCACGATTTCCCAGCCAAGGCCGCGCAATACCTGTTCCCGCAGCATGTCGCGGTCGCGCGCCGTCGCCGAGCGGTGATAGGTTGCGCCGTCGCATTCGACGCCGCACAGATAAATGCCTGGCGCATCGGGATGCACCACACCCAGGTCAACCCGGAACGACGATGCGCCGATCTGCGTATGCACCTGCCAGCCGCGCGACGCCAGCGCAGCGGCCACCGCTTCTTCAAACGGGCTTTCAAATCCGCCCAAGCTACCCTTGGTGGCTTCGGCCAGCGCATGCGGGCCACGTTCGGCAAACTCCAGGAAGTGTTTGAGGTCGCGCACGCCTGCAGATTGCGTACGCGACAGATCGAACTGGTCAGGTTTCAGGCTCGAAAACACGCGCAATTCCTGCCGTGCCCGCGTGATTGCCACATTCAGTCGGCGCTCGCCGCCATCTCTGTTCATCGGACCGAAGTTCATCGACACCGCGCCGCCCAGGTCCGGGCCGTAGGTAATCGAGAAATAAATAATATCGCGCTCATCGCCCTGTACCGATTCCAGATTCTTGATGAACAGCGGCTCCAGTTCCGTCTCGGCGAAATACGGTTCCAGCGCCGGATCCTTGCGGCGCTCCTCATCGAGCAGATCTTCGATCAGATTCATCTGCTCGGTATTGAAAGTGACCACGCCGATGGTCAGCTTCGAGTCCCGGAAGTCCGGCGCGCGCAGCTTGGCGACGATATCGGCCACCAACGCTTTCGCTTCGCGCTTGTTGATGCGCGCCCCACCCTTTTCGTAGACGCCGTCCACATGATGGAAGCTTACAGCACGGTCTTGCGCCACCGGCGACGGGAACGTGACCAGGCCACCACCATAATAGTGGTGATTGGAAAACGCGATCAGGGATTCATGACGGCTGCGATAGTGCCAGGACAGATGCATGGTCGGCAGATTCGCACCCATGCATTCGTCGAGGATGCTTTCCAGATCGCCTTCGACGTCCTCGTCGTCCGGCGACGATTCGGCGCGGTCAAAGAATGCGGTGGGCGGCAACTGTTTGGGGTCGCCCACCATCACCACTTGTTTGCCGCGCGCCATGGCACCGATCGCATCCCATACGGGAATCTGCGAAGCCTCGTCGAATACCACCAGGTCGAAGGCGCCGGCGTCGGCAGACAGATACTGCGCAATCGACAAGGGGCTCATCAACAGACATGGAGCCAGCTTGCCCAGCACTGTCGGTATCTTCTGCATCAGTTCGCGCAGCGGCTTGTGCTGCTTCTTCTTGTTGATCTCGTGCCGCAGGTCACCCCACTCCGAGTTACGCGTCACTTCGTCGGCGTTCGGCATGCCGCCACACAGCGAGGCACGCACCCATGCGCGCGTCAGGTCGGTGAACTGGCGATCGAGGGCGCGGAAATCGCCGATCCGCTTGTCATGCTCTACCGACACGAAGTTACGGATGACAGGTTCGTTGTCGACAGCACGGTTGAGCCACCACCGGCTGTAGTTGGCTTCAAATACGCGCAAGGCGTCCGTCGGCCGGACAGCCCCGCTCTCCATTGCATCGACGAGCGGCGCCAACGACAGGGACTGCGCTTGCGTGCGCACCTTGCGCCACGCACACCAGGCCTTGAGCCGCGGCTCGGCAGCCACGATCTGCCGGCAGCAGGCGACCAGGTCCGTCAAAGAGAGCTCGTTGAACTGCATGGCGGCATCATCGCTGAACATGCCGGCTGTACCGAGGTTGGCAAGCACCGGCTGCAGAGCGCTGTGGGCGGCCTGATACCGCCGGCCCGCACTGGCCACCACGCCAGAGGTATCCAGCAAGGCATTGCCTTCGACCACCAACTGTTCAAACGCCTGCCGCAGCACGCCTGCGTCCTCCGCCGACTCGGCCAGATTGGCAATCGCCGCAGAGACCACTAGCTGAAAGGCCTTCACGCGTTCGATATCATCTGCGCGGGTTTGCAGCCCGCCCCAGACGCCGCCGGTTGACGCACGCAGGTAATCGAAGGCACGCAATTGCTCTTCGACGCTGTCGCGCTGGCGCAAGCGCCGATAGTCCGCCGCCAATGCCGGGCCACAGTCAGACGCCGCGACTTCATCATGCTCACCCTGCAGCACGCCGGACTGCTGCACGGCGCGCAAGGCAGTCGCAAACCGCATGGCCGCCGCCAGCAATTGAGAACGTGTCGCCTGGCCATCCCACAGCCCTCCCGTTTCCGCAGCCAGCGGCTGCATATCCGCGATGTCGGCATCGAGCGCGCGCAGTTCGCGCAAGCGAAGCAACTCTGCCGCGAGCAAAGCGCCACAACGTCCATTCTCGATTGCCTCGAATGCCTGATCCTCCCACGTCTCTTGCCGGCGCGCCTGCCCCAGCACTTGCTGGAACCGCAGCGCAGTGCGAACGAAGTCGGGCCGCGTCTTCAAGCCTGCCCAGATACCCTCGGTCACCGGCCCCATTTCCACCTTGCCGATTGCCGCTCTGAGATCACGGATACGCACAAGCAAAGGCAAGTCGCGCGCGATGTCGGCTTCGCCTTCACCCGTCACACAGTCCGTCACCACCCTCTCCAGCTTGCGCTTGCGTATCCACGACAGGGGCCAGGCGCTGCGTTCCGCTTCCACCCAGGCCTTTTGCAGCTGATGCACATTGAGCCGTTCAAGCTGCTCGCCATAGCGTACCGACAAGCCACTTTCGCCGGCTGCCAGATCGTCGAGCAGGCGCAAACCGTTTTCCAGTTCAATGACAGCGTCTTCCGGCCACGGCCTGCCCAACAGCGACGCCACGCGTTCACGCTCGGCCAGCAGCGCCAGCGCCTTTTTGCAGCGCGCCACGACGGACTCCGGCCAGGCGGAGCGAATCTGCGCGCTCAGCTCACGATGCAGGGCCACGAACTGCACGCCATCGCGCAGAGAACTCAGCAATTCGCGTACGTCGGCACGGAACACAAAGCCCCATTGCTGGCCAAACGCATCCGGCAGCACCCGCGCCAGATCGGCTAACGCCAGGCGTGCACGCCGTCCGGTCGGCAGGCCCACGAGATTGGTCGCATCTTCGAAGCTGGCAATGGCCCGCTGCAGCTCTTCGGCACAGGGCAACACGGCACTGGCAGCGCTGATGAACGTCTGCTGCCAGGACGGCGTCCAGTCAGCCTGTCCGACCGCCATTAGGGTCTGTCTGACTGAACTTAATTGAGGTTGGATGGTCATAGAGCGATGAGCCGAACTGACCTTACCGAAAAGCAGTGGTGCAAACTTGAGCCCCATCTGCCCTCCAACCCCCATCACGGTCACGTGTATGTCGAGCATCGGCACGTGATCAATGGCATCCTATGGCGCTTGCGAACAGGCGCTCCTTGGCGCGACATTCCGCCGCGCTACGGTCCTTGGCAGACCTGTTATGACCGATTTGTTCGTTGGTCGAGGAGCGGTACTTGGCAGCGACTTCTCCGGGTCATGCAGGCTGCAGCCGACGAGGCCGGCCTGGTGGACTGGGATGGCGCTGCGCTCGACGCCACATACATCAAGGCCCAGCGCAGTGCTGTCGGGGCACGAAAGACGCTGCCAGCAGCCGAAAAAAGGGGGCCGTAACTGACGAGTGGCTGGGGCGTTCACGCGGGGGCATCACCAGCAAAATCCATTTATGCGTCGATGGACACGGTTTGCCGCTATCCGTTCTTGTCACTGCCGGCCAGTGTAGCGATGCCGCCCACGTCGGCCAGGTACTCGATGCGATTAATGTGCCTCGTCCGGGCCGTGGTCGCCCCCGAAAAAGACCATCGAGCGTGCGCGTCGACCGCGCTTATGGTGCTCGACATTATCGGCAACAGATCCAGGCCAGAGGCATTCGATGCATTTGCCCTGAACGTCAAGATGCGCGACAGAACCGCTTACGCAAGGGACGTCGAGGTGGCGCACCGCCGCGCTTTGACGCACAAGCTTACAAAGGCCGCAATGTCGTTGAGCGCGCAATCAACCGTTTGAAAGATTTCCGCGCCGTCGCAACTCGCTACGACAAACGCGGACACAACTATTTGGCAGGTGTGACTATCGCAACAATGATCCTATGGCTCCTCTGAAATCAGTCAGACAGACCCTAGCGGCCCCGCGAGCAATTCCTGGATGCCGACGGCCGTGGCGTTGACTTCGAGCCGCGCCGTCACGTCCCGCAACTGCTCGATATCGGCCTGGTCGTGTACATCAGCGAAGGGCCACGACAGCGCCAACTTCGGCACATCTTCGCCGTCGACCACGATGCCGATCGCCTTGTAGATCGTCAGGCCATTGCGGTGCCGGTGATGCAGTCGCTCGACATATCGGTTCAGTTCATCGCGCAACTGCTTCAACTTCGTCGCCTGCGCGCGCCATTCGGCAGGATCGACGTCGCCCTGCGCATCCCACGCCCTTTGCAACTGCGTGATCACATCGAGCTTGCGCGCCTTGCTGGAGTGAAGTTCCAGGCAGAATTCTCCCAATCCAACTTCGCGCAAGCGTCGGTAAACCACCTCCAGTGCGGCGATTTTTTCCGACACGAACAAGACACGCTTGCCCTCGGCCAGGCACTGGGCAATCAGGTTGGCAATGGTCTGGCTCTTGCCCGTACCCGGTGGGCCGATCAGGACGAAGTCCTTGCCCTGCGCGCCGGCCATCACGGCCGATAGTTGTGACGAATCGACAGGCAGCGGGCAAAAGGTTTTTTCGGGCGCAAATTGCGCATCGAGTTGTCTCGCCAGTGGAAACGCGGACGTGGAGGGATAGGGTTCGCGCGGACTGTCAATCAAATGTCGCACTACCGGACTCTGGCGCAACTGCTCTGTGCGTTGCACGAGATCCACCCACATCAGGTATTTCGCGAACGAGAACGAGGCCAGCATGACTTCATCCGATACCTCCCATCCCTTGATGTCGCGGATGGCATGGGACACGGTGCGCCAGATCAACGCGACGTCGAGCCCGGCGGAATCCTGCGGCAGCTGGCCATCAAGCACGCCCAGATTGAGGTGAAAATCCTGCCGCAGCATCTCGATAAGGGTGGGGTTGAGCCGAGGTTCATCCTCGTGCAGGCACAAGGTAAAGCCCGAGCGCGCGCTCTTGCGCTGCAACGATACCGGAATCAGGATTAGCGGCGCCTTGTATTTCTGCCCTTCCTTGTCGTCGCGTGTCCAGTTCAGGAAACCCAGCGCCAGAAACAGCGTGTTGGCACCGCCTTCCTGCAATACGGTGCGGGCGCTGCGGTAAAGATCGACCAGTCTGGCCTCAAGCTCCTGCCCGTCCACGCTGACAAATACCTCGCGCCGCTTCAATGCATCGATCGCATGTTCGCGCCGCACGTCCTCGCGCGAGCGTTGTTCATGGATAGCCTGATTGCGAGGGTCGCGTCCGTCCATGAGGTCCGGCCTTGGCAGCAAACGTATTGGCGCACCGTCCGATAGCAAGTCTTCCAGCGCACCGGGTTCCGGCGCGTCAAGACGCATGGCCTTCTTGCCGCTTTTGAAATTAAGCAGATTGTTACGCAGAGACAGATCCAGCAGCTTGCGTTGCCAACGCGCCAGCCTGTCTCTGGGGTCGAGTATCGTATCCTCGACCGCGAGATTGGCATCGTCGGGCAACTCAGGAGCCTCGTCGTCGAAAGTCGCAGCGGTGGCTTTCAATGGGCTATCATCAGCGGGGGCGAGGTTCTGATTTTCTCCACTGGCAAGCGGCTTGATGCGCTGCATGCGGGCACGCCGGATATCGACTACCAGCTCGAATTGCTCCTCCACGTTCTCGGCGATCTGCTTGGCCGCATACTCCATCGCATACGTAAACGATGGCGCCGGCCGAGCGGTAATCAAGGTGGTTTCGAAAAGGACCATCTCTTTCAACCGGACGCGCTTGCGGATAGCCGTCACGTCATCAACCACCACCGTGGAAAATTCTTGCTGGCGTAACCAGACGCCAGCGAACGCATGGCCCCTGGTAAACACCACGATGGAGTTCAAGCCCATTTGCTCCAGCGCCGAACAAAACAGCAAAGTCAGATCGAGGCAAGTGGCAATACGGGAGTCCATCACCTGCGCCGCACTGCGCACCTTCTGGCCACGGTGTTCGAAACTGGCCGGTGGCAGGGCATAATCGAGACCCAGCCCCGCCACAGCTGTCCATAGCGCCGAGGCAAGCTCCCATGCTCGCTTCGCACCACCCTGATAGCCGTCCAGCGCGGCATTTTTGCCGGCCTGGCGCAAGACTTCGGCCGATTGCTTGAGCAGGCGGTCGATGGCTGGCTCATTCGGTTGCACGAATGCCGCTACCAGATCGGGAAGATGCGACAAACCGCCCCACTGATTGCGTGGCAAGAGCTCGACCTGACGCTCATCGCTCGCCAGCATACGCTCTTCGCCTGACCCTGCCTTGCCGACCAGCGTCAATATGATGGTCGACGTGACAGCTTCGGTCAATTTACCGAACAAAGTGCCATCGAGCTGCACATCGCATTCCCTGATGCCGTAAACAGAGCTTGCCTGGCAGGCATCGATGGTCCACGTCTTCGGTTTCAGGAACGGCGGAAATGATTCCAGACGCAGCTTCAAGTCGGTGAGCTCATGCTCGCTCTCGTTCACGATACCCAACTCGCGCAACAGCGGCACGGAGTTCTGGAAATCCGCCAAATTCAGCTTGCTGGCATTTGAAATACGAATCGCATATTCAGGTTTTGCTTTGGCGGGATGTGCCGCCAGGTCTTCTGCTTGTTCCACACACTTCCCCGTTGATTTACTCAATGAACTGTGTAGCTATTATGCAAACATTTTTGCCATAGAAACATTCATGGATAGACATTAACATATTAGAAACAAGCAATTAATCACCAAATCTCACTTTCCGGATATTTGACGGCGTCAGTGGACACACTACAACAAACACATGCAGCTAGCGCGGAAAAAAAATGCCATACGGTATCAGGTTGACGCCCAGCACACGCCACTATAGAGTTTGCCCTGTCCCTCCAACCCCAGAATGAAAGCCCCCATGAAGGCAGCAGCAGCAAGCGATTCCGCGCCGGCGGAGGTGGCGGTCGACCGCAAGGCCGTGCTCAACGACACCTTGCGGCGCCGTATTACCGGCATGGAGCTGGCGCCGGGCGCCGTGATCGACGAGGTCACGCTGGCCGAGGAGTTCGGCCTGTCGCGCCCGCCCGTGCGCGAGCTGATGCGGCAGCTGGCGGCGGAAGGCTATATCGAGCTGGAGCCGAACCGGCCGGCCCGCGTGGCGGCGATGGGCTACCAGTCCATGCGCAGTTTCTTTTTGGCCGCGCCGCTGATCTATGTGGCCACCACGCAACTGGCCGCCCAGCATGCGAGTCCGGAGGAGATCGCCGGACTGAAACAGATCCAGGCGCAGTTCCGCGCCGCCATCGAACAAAACGACCTCGCCGCCCGCGTCCATTGCAACGACCAGTTCCACTTGGCCATCGGCAAGATGGCGCATAACGACTACCTGATGCCCAGCCTGCGCCGGCTGCTGATCGACCATGCGCGCATGGGCCGGATCTTCTACCGCCAGCCGACCACGCCCGACATGCAGGCCAACCTCGACACGGCCATGCTGCAGCATGAACAGATCATCGCCGCGATCGAACGCCGCGATGCCCAGGCGGCGGGCGAACTGGTGCGCGCGCACTGGGAACTGTCGCGCCTGCGCATGACGGAGTACGTGGTGCCAGCCGGCATGGTGCTGCCGATGGAGCACGACACGATCCGCTAGTCTATTCGATGACCGCGTTGAAGCCGGCCTTGTGCCGGCTTTTTTATTGCCTGAAAGAAACTAGCCTTGCTCCCGGTTGAAGCTTGTCAAAACTTTGACTATAATCAATATACTTTCTGTATACATAGTGTAGACAATATTGATTGGAGTAGAAGTTCAATGGCAATTTCGAGAAGAAATGCAATCCTGGGAGCGGGCGCCGGCGTTGGCGTGGTGGCCATGGGTGCGGGCGCGACGCTGCTGCACGACAGCCTGCCGGGCGATCCGTCCACCCTGCACCGCGTCGATGCGCTGCCGGCCGACGATCCGACGCCGGGCTGGTTCCACACCAGCCGCCAGCGCGAACCGAAGCAGCCGCTGATCGGCGACGCCAAGGCGCCCTGGGTGGTGATCGGCGGCGGCTTTACGGGCCTGGCGGCCGCGCGCCAGTTGGCCCTGAATTTCCCGAACGACCAGGTGATCCTGGTGGAAGGACAGCAGGTCGGCTTCGGCACCTCGGGCCGCAACGCGGGCTTCCTGATCGATGTGCCGCACGATATCGGCGCACCCGACTATATCGGCGACCAGACTATCGCCAAACAGATCCTCGACCTGAACCGCTACGGCCAGTTCCGCCTGCGCGACCTGGTGGAAGAATTCCAGCTGGCCGATGCCCAGCTGCGCCACTCGGGCAAATACCAGGCGGCCGTCGAGGACAAGGGCATCGCGGTGCTCGAGGCCTACCATGGCGGCCTGAAAAAGCTGGGCCAGCCCTGCGAAATCATCGAAGGCAAGGATATTCCCGACCACCTGGGCACCTCGTTCTACCGCAAGGCGCTGTACACGCCGGGCACCATGCTGGTGCAGCCATCGGCACTGGTCAAGGGCCTGGCCGACAGCCTGCCGGCCAATGTCACGCTGTATGAAAACACGGTCATCACGGCGGTCGACTACGGCAGCAAAGTCGTGCTGCAGCACGCCACCGGCCGCATCGTGGCCGACAAGCTGATCCTGGCGAACAACCATTTCGGCACCCACTTCGGCTTCCTGGAAGACCGCATCCTGCCGATCTTTACCTACGGCAGCCTGACCCGGCCTTTGACAAAGGCGGAACAGGACAGCATCGGCGGCAAGGATTACTGGGGCGTGATCCCGGCCGACCCGTTCGGCACCACCTTGCGCCGCACACACGACAACCGCATCCTGGTGCGCAACAGCTTCAGCTATAACGCCGACGGCCGTTTCAAGGACGGCTTTACCAAACGGTTTGCGGCCAGCCACCGCACCTCGTTCGAGCGCCGCTTCCCGACCCTGAAACAGGTCGAGTTCGACTATACCTGGGGCGGCGGCCTGGGCATGACCCGCAACGGCGCCGGCTTCTTTGGCGAACTGCGGCCGAATGTGTATGGCGCGCTGGGCTGCAATGGCCTGGGCACCGTGCGCGGCACGGCCACCGGCACCCTGCTGGCGGACCTGCTGGCCGGCAAGCGCCATCCGCTGACCGAGTTCCTGCTGGCCTCGCCGAAACCGGCCCTCAATCCGCCGCAGCCGTTCCTGGCGATGGGCGTCAACGCCAACCTGCGCTGGGGCCAGTCGCAGGCCGGCATCGAAGCGTAAGCACCCGGGCACCGGGCGACCTCGCGTTTCCCGGTGCCTTTACTCTCATATCAGGAAATCTCGCATGATTTTGCGCACCTTGTCCGCCCTGCTTTCGCTGGGCCTGGCGGCCGGCACCTTTGCCGCCGAACCGGAATTTGCCATCCGCAACGCCCTGCGCCCCGGCACCCACGCCGCGCACTGCCCCGCACACGGCGCCACGCCGGACGGCTGCATCTTCCATGCCCAGACCGATAGCGTGAACCGCGCCCGCCTGCCGGTTGCACCCGGCACGCAGTGGGTGGCCCGCACGCCCGATGCGGCGCTGGTCCGCATCGGGCCGGGCGGCGAAGACACGGCGGCCGATGGCAGCCGGTATCAGCTGATCGACATCGTTGCCTGGCGCCCCGAGGACGCCGATATCGTCGTTACATTCGACCGGCTGACCGTCGCGCCCGCGCCGCTGCAGGTGGTGGAACGGCGCAGGGTCGGCATCATGAAACACAGTATCAAAAGCTGGAACGAGTAATCAGTCAGTACAGATGCGCCAGGCCGAAGCCGAACGCCGTATGCAGCATCTGCGGCATCTGCGGCGTAGTGCGATGGCGGCCCAGGCTGGCGTACAGGGTACTGCGGCGCGACAGGGAATAATCCGCGCCCAGCGACACAAAATGATCGACGCCGGCGTCCAGCCGCTGGCGGCTGTAGCCCGTCTTCAGCAGGACGGCAGGGGCCACCTGCCAGGTGGCGGACAGCGTGGCCGCGCGCGACCTGCCGCCAGTCGCCCGTGCGCGGCTGTCGTCATGGGCGGCCATGATGGCCACAACACCCAAGGTATATTTGCCGGCGACAAACGTGTCGCGGTCGCCGATGCTGTTGCGCTCGAAGGCCGCCATGGCCGCCACCGCCCCCTGCCCATATTCCAGTACCACCGACACGGGCCGCCGCGTCGCGCCCTGCTCACGCTGGCGCTCGGGCGAGCCGCTCAGGCGCAAGGTCACGCCCCGCACTGTGGGTGAGTCGTAGAAAATGCCGTTGTTCAGGCGGCCATATTCCGCCGTGCCGTTGTTGCCGAAGGGGTCGCTGGGCGTCAGATAATGCCAGTGCTGCCAGGCCGGCGAGGCGATGCGGTTGAAGTTGGCCCAGGGATCGAATTTCCAGTCGTTGGCCCACATCGCCGTCATGGCCCGCCCGGCGCGCACCGTGCCCCAGCCGCCCTGCAGGCCGATGGTCGCTTCATCGTGCCAGAACGGTTTGTAGCCTGCGCCTTCGCTGGCGCCGGTATCGAGTTCGGCGCGGGTGGCGAGGCGCAGCACGGCTTTGACGCCGCCGCCCAGGTCCTCAGTGCCGACGATGGCCAGATTGCTGCGCTGGATGGTGCCGACCTTGCTGGCGCCGTCGAAATCGCGGAACACGCCGAGGTCCAGCATGCCATTGAGCGTAAGCGACGATTGCGCCCGGGCCGGCATGGACGCGGCAAATGCACCCAGGGTGGCGCCGGCAAGCACCAGAGCTTGTTTGTAATGCATGATGATGGTCTCCTTGATGGGAAAAACGCTCTGCGGCGTCTTTTCAACAGGTAAAAGCTCCCCCTGCCCGGCGCGTGGCCGGGGTCAGGATGGAACCAAAGGGAAGATAAAACTCAGTCGATGACAGGTTTGCCGCTGGTGCGCCGCGCGCGTGTGGCGACCCAGCACAGGATGGCGCCGCCACACACCATGGCCGAGCCTTGCCAGAAGGCGATGGAGAGCGGTGCGCGCAACAGCAAGGTCGACAGCGCCGCCGACAGCACGGGAATAAAGTACGAGGCGCCGGCCAGCACCGTGACGTTGCCGTGCAAGATGCCCACGTTCCACGCGCCATAGCCGAAGCCCATGGCGGCGGCCGCCAGCAGCAGATAGACGATGGCCTCGCCCGTAAATGCCATGTGGCCGCCACCGCCGAGCAGGTACTTGCCCCACAGGCTGATCGAGACCAGGATAAAGAACAGCGTCACGCCGTTCTTGCCGGCCGCAATGCGCGCCGTCACCGTGCAATACGCGGCCCAGATCAGCGCGCCGGCAAACGCCAGGCCGTAGCTGAGCGGATTGTCGCGCACATTGTGCAGCATGTCGGCCAGATCGAAACCCTGCTCGCCACCCAGCACCCAGCAGATGCCGGCCACCGACAGCAAAAATCCGGGCACGATCAGCAGATTGGTCTTCTGGCCGTTGAACAGGATGGCGGCAACGATGGTAAACGTGGGCCACAGATAATTGACCATGCCCACTTCGATCGCCTGTTGCGCCGTATTGGCATAGCCGATCGACAGCGACAGGCACAGCTCGTACGTGACGAACAGGATGCTGCCCCACACCAGGTAGCGGCGCGGAAACTCGCTGAGCCGTACCCAGCCCACCGACAGCAGCAGGAACACCGACGCCACGCTGTACATCATGGCGGCGCCGCCCGTGGGACCGAGCAGTTCGCTGACGCTGCGGATCAGGCCGACAATCGAGCTCCACAGCAAGATGGCGACCAGGCCGATCATGGTCGCCTTGTTCGTGTTCTTCATTATTCTATCCAGTCAGTTCTTGCATTGCCGCGCCCGGTGACCGCCACCGGGCGCAAGGTATTGCCTATGCCGGCGCGTCGATCCAGATGGTCTTGATCTCGGTGTACTGGTCGTGCGCCCACTGGGACTTGTCGCGGCCGCCAAAGCCCGACTCCTTGTAGCCGCCGAACGGCGTGCTGACGTCGCCTTCGCCAAAGCAGTTCACCGTCACCACGCCGGCCTGGATGGCGCGCGCCACCTTGATGGCGTTGCGCAGATCGTCCGTGTAGACCGAGGCGGCCAGGCCGTACACCGAGTCGTTGGCCAGCGCAATGGCCTCGTCCACCGTGGCAAAGGTGGTGACCGACAGCACGGGGCCGAAAATTTCTTCGTGGAACAAGCGGCTGTCCGGACCCACGCCATCGACCACGGTCGGCTGCACGTAGACGCCCTGCTCGGTTTCGCCGCCAAACACCACCTTCAGCTTTTCCTCGGCGGCCACCTCCAGGTAGGAGCGCACCTTGTCGAAATGCGCGCGGCTGACCATGGCGCCCAGGCGATTCTCCGGGTCGAGCGGATCGCCCATCTGCCATTCTCTCATGGCAACACCCATGCGTTCCAGCAATGCTTGCTTGATGTCCGCATGCACGATCAGGCGCGACGAGGCCGAGCAGTTCTCGCCCATGTTCCAGAATGCGCCGTTGACCAGGTGCCGGGCCACGGTGTCGAGGTCCGCCACGTCCTTCAGCACCACGGCAGGATTCTTGCCGCCGCATTCGAGCACCACGCGCTTCAGGTTGGATTCGGCCGCGTAATGCAGGAACAAGCGGCCCGTGTCGGTCGAGCCCGTGAAACTGACCATGCTGACATCGCGGTGGCGGCCCAGCGGCTCGCCCACTTCGCGCCCGCCACCGGGCAGCACATTGAAGACGCCGGCCGGCACGCCGGCCTGGTGCGCCAGCTCGGCCACGCGCAAGGCGGTCAGCGTGGTTTCCTTGGCCGGCTTGACGACGATGGAGCAGCCGGCCGCCAGCGAGGGGCCGATCTTCCAGGCCAGCATCAGCAGCGGGAAATTCCACGGCAGCACCAGGCCGACCACGCCGATCGCCTCGCGCACCACCAGCGCCAGCGCGTTCGAGCCGACCGGCGCCGTATGATCGTAGATCTTGTCGATCAGCTCGGCGTGCCAGCGGACGGTGTGGATGGCTTCGGGAATATCCGTGTTCTGGCATTCGCGGATCGGCTTGCCGCTGTCCAGGCTTTCCATCACGGCCAGCTCATGCGCATGCTGTTCCAGCAAGTCGGCAAAGCGCAGCAGCACATGCTTGCGTTCGGTGGGCGACAGCCGGCTCCAGCGGCCGTCTTCGAACGCCGCCTTGGCATTGGCCACGGCCACATCGACGTCCTCGGTGCCGCAGGCGGCGATACTGGCCAGCAATTTGCCGGTGGCCGGGTTGCTGGTCTCGAAGGTCAGTCCCGACAGCGCGGGGCGAAAGCCGCCATCGACAAAGGCCTGGGTCGGCAGCACGATGCTGTCGGCCAGGGCCGCGTATTGTGCGGCGGACAGCAGTTCGGCGGCCATCAGGCAGCTGCGCCGGTGATGGCGGCCACGTCGCTTTTCAAGCGGGTGACAACCGCCTGCAGGGCTTGCTGCTCGTCTTGCGTCAGGCCTTGCAGCGGCGCGCGCACGCCGCCGGCGCGCAGGCCCACCAGGGTGCTGCCGTGCTTGATGGCCTGCACGAACTTGCCGCCTTCCAGGTAATCCATCAGCGGCAGCATGGCCGACATGATGCGGCGCCCCTTGTCGAAATCCTTCTCGACGGCGCAGGCCTGGTACAGCGCGATATGTTCTTTCGGCAAAAAGTTAGAACCGGCGCAGACCCAGCTGCGCGCGCCCCAGGCAAAAAATTCCAGCGCCTGGTCGTCCCAGCCGCACGACAGGCCGATGTCAGGAAAGTCGCGCGCCAGCATGTGCAGCTGGTTGGCCTGGCCCGAACTTTCCTTGATCGCCACGAAGTTCTTCGACGCCTGCGTGACGGTCTTGAAAAACTCGCGGCCCATGGACATGCCCATGCGGCCAGGGTAGTTGTACAGCATGATGGGCAGGCCGGCGGCCGCATCGATGGCCAGCGCGTGGGCGGCGTTTTCCTGCTCGGTCGGCAGAGCGTACGGCGGCGTGCCGACCAGGATGGCGTCGGCCTGGATCGCTTTCGCCAGCCTGGCGTACTCGACCGATTCCTCGGTGCGGATGGCGCCGGTGCCGATAATCAGTTGCGCGCGGTTGCCGATCACGTCCTTGGCCAGCCTGGCCAGCGCCACGCGCTCCTCGGTCGAGTGCGCATAGTATTCGCCGGTGGAACCGGCGATGATGATGCCGTGGATGCCTTCGGCGACCAGGTATTCCAGCACTTCGGCAAACGCCGTGTTGTCGATGCTGCCGTCGGCCGCCAGGGGCGTGATCGCGGGGGTGTAGATGCCTTCGAATGTCATGATGATCTCTTTCGGTGAAGTAATGAGGTGGAAAAGTGCGGAATCAGCGACGCAGCGACGCGGCCTGCTCCAGGCTCATGCCGCGCGTCTCGGGCGCCAGCCAGACCGACACCAGCAGCCCGACCAGCGACACGG
This sequence comes from Janthinobacterium sp. J1-1, assembly GCF_030944405.1. NCBI lineage: Bacteria > Pseudomonadati > Pseudomonadota > Betaproteobacteria > Burkholderiales > Oxalobacteraceae > Janthinobacterium > Janthinobacterium sp. J1-1. The sequence continues at coordinate 3,974,388 of NZ_CP132339.1, read as the reverse complement.
CCGCGGCCACATACATGGTGTTGCCGATGCCGATGCTGTGCAGCGACATCGGTACCAGCCAGGTGCCGACGGCGGCGCCGACGCGGGTCATGGACGAGCCGATGCCGACGGCAAAGGCGCGTATCTCGGTGGGGAACAGCTCGTTCGGGTAGACCAGTTCCAGCACCTGGGCGCCGCCGATAAACAGCGCATAGGCGCCGAACATCAGCAGCACCAGGATTTCGCCGCTGTCGGCAAAGGCGCCCAGCCCCAGCAGCGCCAGGCTGGACCACAGGAAGCTGTGGATGATCAACGGGCGGCGGCCCATGCTGTCGATCAGGCGGGTGGCAACCACGCAGCCGACCACGAACAGCAGGGTGATCAGCACGGAGCCATAGGCGGCCCAGTCGCCCTTGAGTTTCAGGGCCTGCAATACCACGGGAGCGAACGAATACACGGCGAACATCGGCACCACGGCGGCGGTCCAGAAGACGATCACGAACAGCATGCGCTTGCCGTAGCCCGAATGCAGCAGGTCGCCCAGCGAGACTTTCTTTTCCGTGCTCTGCGCAGGCATGTTGGCCACCGAAAACGATGCGCCATAGACTTGTTTGATGACCCGGTCGGCTTCGTCGAGGCGGCCCTTGCTGACCAGCCAGCGCGGCGATTCAGGCGTACCCAGGCGCACCAGGAACAGCAGCGCACCGAGCACGGCGGAGCTGGCCAATACCCAGCGCCAGCCATCGGCGCCGCTGTGCGCCAGGATGAAGTTGCCGGCAATATATGACAGCGCCGCGCCGATAAACCACAGGATGGTCAGCCCCGCCAGGCGCGGCCCGCGGTTCTTTTGCGGCAGGAACTCGGTCAGCAGGGAACCGGCCACCGGGTATTCGAGGCCGACGCCGATGCCGACCAGGAAGCGCAGCACGAACAGAGCGATGCCCGATTCGACCCACAATGAGCCGATGGACCCCACGATAAACAGCACGGGGCCGACAAAAAACAGGCGCCGGCGCCCTACCCTGTCGGTCAGCCAGCCGCCGAGGAAGCCGCTGCAAAACGTGCCCAGCATGGCCGAAGCGGCGACCATGCCCTGCCAGAATGTATCCAATTGCAGGTAATCGGAAAACTGCACGATGGCGACGCCAATAATACTCAGGACATAGCCGTCCAATATCCAGCCGCCGCCTGAACGCAATGTCATTAATTGATGGAATCCATTTAATGGCACATCTTCGATGGAGGTGAGCGATCCATCTTTATCGGTTTTATAATTGTTATTCATTGCAGATTATCTCCTGTGGTTTTATTAATTCTGCGCGTATGCAACCCTGCTGAATCTCTCGATTCAGAAAATATCAGTCAGTGTGAGTTCCCTGGTTTATTGCTGGTGTGAATGAATCAGCTTTCCATGCCCGCCTGGCGCTGGCCCCACCACAGGCGGGCGTTGACACCGACCGACAGGAAAGGCTCCGGCGGCAAGGTATTCGGGCCGGAGGTGGCCAGCAGGAAATCGCTCAGTTCATGGCGCTTGCCGGCGATTATGTCCGCCAGCAAGGTGCCGGTGACGGTGCCGCGCGTGATGCCCAGGCCATTGCAGAACAGCGCGCCGTACACATTCGGCGCCAGCCGGCCAAAAAAGCCCTGGTGGTTCTGCGTCAGCGCCAGCGAACCGCTCCAGGTGTAGTCGAAATCGACCTCGGGCAGCATGGGAAAGCGCCGCTGGAAGGACAGACGATGATTTTCCAGGAAGCGCTTCAGGCAGTGCGGCTTGGACTGCTGGCCCGGATTGAAGCTGAAGCTGTTGCGCATCAGGATGCGGTTGTCGTGCGTGCGGCGTACCGTGCTGCCGAACGGGTCGGCGGGAATCACGCCCCAGAACGGCTTGCCGCCCAGCTGCGCCTGCTCGGCGTCCGTGAGCGGGCGCGACAGGCTGGCGTACAGGTACATGGGCAGCACGGTGTGTTTCAGGAAACCGAAGCGCGCGCCAAAGGCGTTGTTGGCCAGCACCAGCTGGTCGGCGATGATGCGGCCCTGGCCGTGCGTCAGCACCACCTGCGCGCCGTACTCGACGCCGGTGATCGCCGTGTTTTCATACAGGGTGACATTGGCCGGCAGGCTGTCGGCCAGCCCCTTGACCAGGGCAGCCGGCTGCACCAGCATGGTGCCGGGTGTAAATAATGCCTGGCGATAGAAGCTGGTGCCTATATGGTCCGGCAAGTCCTTGCCCGGTATCACCTCGTAGGCCTCGCCCAGCTTGTCCAGGCCGCGCCGGTAGGCTTCCAGCACGGCAATACCGCGATCCTCGACCGCCGCCTGGTACTTGCCGCTGGCGCGCAGATGGCAATCGATGCCATGCGTCTCCACCTGCGACCGCAGGATGGACTGGCCCATCCGGTTGAGCTTGAGGGTGCTCCTGGCGATGGCGATGTCGCCGATATAGTCGTCGGCGCCGATGTCGTGTGGCAGGTCGATGGCAAAGCCGGCGTTGCGGCCCGAGGTACCGAAGCCGACTTCCTGCGCATCGATCAGCACGACTTCGTCGCTGGGGAAATGCAAGGCCAGTTGCCGCGCGGCCGCCAGGCCGGTGAAGCCGGCGCCGACCACGGCCCAGCGGGCCTTTTTTTCGCCGCTGTGCGCCGGTTTGGCCTGGCGTGCGGGGGCGGTGTGAAACCAGCCGCACATCGCATCGTCCTTGGGCGTAACGATAGATTTATTCATGTTTTGTCTCCTGTGCCGCTTTTGGTCCATGTCCGATTATTTATATTCATAAATAATCAATACATCACAAAAAGCAATTCAACGTAGGCTTGTTTTTTTATGCCGGTCACTGCGCCATCAATCACGATTCGGGGAAATGGGGAATGATTGGTGATTGTGGTTTGATGCCGATATAATGTTTTTATCTGATGACAGAGTCTAGATATTCCGCGAGCCGGGCACAAACGACTTTTCGTGCATAAAATTGATAACAAGGCGTTATGAATCAGCATCCCTCCACCGACCAGCTGTTGCTCAAGATGCCTTCGCTGCGGGCGGTACGTTCCTTTGTTGCCGCGGCGCGCTACCAGAGCTTTACCCGGGCGGCCGAAAGCCTGTGCGTGACGCAGGCGGCGATCAGCCGCCAGATCAAGGAACTGGAAGAACATCTGGGCGCCAGCCTGTTCGACCGGGTCGGCCGCTCGGTCAGGCTGACGCCGGCCGGTTCGATCTTCTTCGAGGCGGCCCAGCTATCGTTTCTCAACATTGCCCAGGCGGCGGCAAGAGTGCGCAAGGATCACGGCAAGCACGCCAGGCACACGGTGACGGTCTGCTGCACGCCCGCTTTTTCCGCCTTGTGGATGGCGCACCGGCTGCCCAGCTTTTTCAGCGCCAATCCCGATATCGACCTCGACCTGGTCACCACGCAGAATTTTTTGTCGCTCGAGCCGGGCATGCATCCGGACGTGTTCATCACCAAGATGTCGCGCGTGCGCGAGGGTTATGTCAGCGTGGCGCTATTCCACGACCGCATCTATCCGGTGTGCACGCCGCGCTACCTGGAACAGCATCCCGAGATCGGCAGCCTGGAGGGCCTGAGGAATGGCGTGCTGCTGAACCTGAGCCCTTACGGACGATCGCAGGTGGCCGAGCATGTGGACTGGAGCGTGTGGCTGGCCGTGCACCGCCTGGACATGGCCGACGGCCTGCAGCATGGGGCGCATTATTTCAATGCGAATGACTACAACCTGCTGATACAGATGACGCTCAACAACCAGGGCGTGGCGCTCGGTTTCGACCACCTGGTAAGTCCGTTGATCGCGCAGGGGCAGCTGACCAGGCCGCTCGCGCAGGAGCTGGTACTGGAAGACACCCATCACTACCTGGCGTATCGCGAAGACAAGGCGGACGACCGCGCCCTGCAGCGCTTCCGCAGCTGGTTTTTTGCGCAGGGCGGCGCGGCGGCGCCGGCCTAGCCAGACAACAAATCAGCGCTTGGCCACGCTGGCTTTTTCCGGCGTGACGAACGCCAGCCCTTCCTCGAACGAGCGCAAGACGATATCGACCGACTGCTCCACCGCGGACTGATGCGATGGCGACACGCCGGTGCGGTGGCGGATGGTGACCAGGGTGGCGTCGGGCAGATACTCGCGCAGCTCGCCGGCCAGCACGCGCCATTCGTCGAGCGCCGCTTCGTCCGGATAGATGATGAAGGCGGTGCCGACCAGCCCGCCCTTTTCGGTCACCGGTTCCGGTTGCGGTTGGCCCAGCACGATGCTGCGCACGTCGCCGCACACTTCGCGCAGCGCCAGCACCAGCAGTTCGGTGCGAAACTCGTCACGATCGTTGGCCAGGCTGGCGCACAGGATCACCGAGTGCAGCGGCACGTCGAGCGAGCCCTGGAAAGTGCCCAGCCGCGCTTCGCGCGCATGGCGCAGGTGGGCGCCGATATTGGCTTCCGCCAGCGACACCTTGCGGCGGCGCCAGGCGCCGTAGCGGCTGCCACTGGCGGCCTGCGCCAGGGTATCGGCCAGGGCAATCACGGTGCCGCGGATGCGGTCCTGCTGGGCCTGGTCGATCAGGCCCAGCGCGCGGTCGCGCATCGCCAGGTCCAGGCCCGGCAGCAGCACATGGTCGCAGTAGCGCGCAAAGCTGTTCCTGCGCAGATAGGCCTGGGCATGCTCGATGATGGCGGTGGAACTGCCGGCCAGCACGCGGTGATAGAAGCGCTCGGCTTCGCTCACGCCCGGTGTGTCGGCAAACAGGATGGTGATCGCTTCGAGCGCGCGGATATGGCGGCCGGCCACCACCAGGCACAGGGTCAGCGGCGTGGAAATCAACAGCCCGGCCGGGCCCCACATGGTGCCCCAGAACAGGGCCGAGACGATCACCGCCAGCGGCGACAGGCCGGAACTGTGGCCATACACCTTCGGTTCGACGATATTGGCAACCACAACCTCCAGCGCGGCGAACAGGGCCATGCATGACAAGGCCAGGGTCCAGCCGGGATCGATGGCGGCCACGAACACGGTGATGGCCAGGCCGGCCACCAGCGCGCCCACGTAGGGCACGAAGCGCAGCAGGCCGCTCAATGAACCCCACAGCAGGGCATGCGGCACCTGCAGCAGCCACAGCCCCAGCGAGACGGTCAGCGCAAAGATGATGTTGACGATAAGCTGAGAGAAGAAAAACCGCGACACGCCTTCGGCCGCATGCACCAGGGTGCGCATGGTGCGGCTGACGTCGCCCTGCCCCGCCAGGCGCACCGCGCGCTCGCGCAGCGACTCGTGTTCCAGCAGGATAAACACCAGCAGCACGAATACCAGCCCCGCCTCGCCGACCGGACCTGAAATGACGGAAACGAAACGCGCCACGGTATCGCGCGCGGCCGGCACCGGCGTGCGGATCTCCACCGGTATCGGCTGCATCGCATTGCGCGGCAGGCCGGCGACCGCCGTGTGGCCGGTACTCTTGGCCAGCGGCGACACGGCATTCAATTCGGCGGCCAGGCGCACGAACGGGCGTTCGGTCAGCTCCTGTATCCGTTCGATCTTGGTGTGGATCGCGGAACGGTAATGCGGCAATTCTTTGGTGACCGACACCAGTTGCAGCGCCAGCACCGCGCCCACCGCCGCCACGGACGCCCCCACCAGCAGCAGCGACACCACGGTCGAGGTGAAAAAGCCCAGTCCCCAGCGATTGAAGACGCGGATCAGCGGCGAGATCACCAGGCTCAGAATCAAGGCCAGCACCAGCGGTTCGAGCACCGGGCGGCCGAAATACAGCAGGCCCAGCGCGCAGGTGATGGTCACTGCCGAACTCATCGCGGGCCGTGACAGCACGGTGTTTTTTAATGCCATGTCAACTACTTCCCTTTTTTCTTCCCGAGACAGCCGGCCAGCCGGCGACAAGACGCAGGCCGATTTCCGCATGGCCAGATCCACCCGCCACTTTACAGGTCGGCGATGCAATTCATGAAGGGCCGTGACAGCAAAATCGAAAAAGTTCCGGAAAACCACGCCCTGCTGCCTGGCCGAGAAGTTGGCGTGCCGCAATCGTGCGGGGAGATCGACAGAAAAATGATATTTTGTTAAATATATAAAAGCACTATCGTTCTTTTTATATCAACCCTTTGCCCTATTGAGGACCATTTGAAGCCCATACCCTATACCCCCGATATCGAAGTCATCACAGACGATGAGGCCGCGCTCACCAACGACATCGTCGACACCATGGCCGCCTCGTCGCGCTGCGCGTTCGAGCGCCACCGCCATGCGATCCGCGATGCGCACGCCAAGTCGAACGGCCTGCTCAAGGGCCAGTTGACCATCCATCCCGACCTGCCCGAGGAATTGCGCCAGGGCGTGTTTGCGCAGCCCGGCACCTACGACGTGGTCGCCCGCCTGTCGTCCGCCCCCAGCGATATCCACTCCGACAAGATCCCTGCCGCGCGCGGCTTTGCGCTCAAAATCATCGGTGTCGATGGCGAACGCCTGTCCCCCGGGATCGAAGGCCGCAACCAGGATTTCCTGATGGTGAACTTTCCCGCCCTCGCCTTTGGCACCATCGCCAAATACAAACGCATGCTGGGGCTGCTGGAAGCGAACTCGCACGCGCCGGACACCTTCCAGCGGCTGCTGGCCGGCACCGCGCATGGCGCCAAGCAGGTGCTGGAAAGCCTGGGCGGCACGCCTGGCGCCACCCTCGATGGCCTGGCGCGCGACAACCATCACCCGTTGGGCGAGACCTACCATACGCAGGCGGCCATCCGCTTTGGCAACTATATCGCCAAGCTGTCGCTGCATCCAAGCTCGGCCAGCGTGACCAGCCTGAGCGGCCAGCCGGTTGACGACGTCGAATATGCAAGCATGCGCGACGCCGTCACGGCGCATTTTGCCGAACACGGCGCCGAGTACACCTTGTGCGCCCAGCTGTGCACGGACCTGCACCAGATGCCGGTGGAGGACGCCGCCATCGCCTGGCCGGAGGCGTTGTCGCCGCACCGCCCGATCGCCACCTTGCGCTTTGCGCCACAGGCCACCGCCAACCCTGCCCGCCAAGTGTATGGCGACGATGTGCTGTCGTTCAATCCCTGGAACGGGGTCGCGGCGCACCAGCCGCTGGGCGGCATCATGCGCATCCGGCGCGCCGCGTATGAACGCTCGACCGCCTTCCGCCACTCCATGAACGCGCAGCAGCGCGTCGAACCTGCGCAAGCCACCGACATCCCCGATTAAATCAAAGGAACACACCATGACCGAGCACAACCCCGACCCGCGCCTGGCGGACGAAACCATGCTGGAAAAAATCCGCCGCCAGGTCGACGCCGTCGCGCACGACGCGCCCCACCTGGCAAAAATCGCCCTCGAAGCGATGGTACGCAAGCACAATCCCGACCTGAAAGGCACGGCCAACTCGGCCGGCAGGGTCGGCAAGCAGTCCGGCAATGTGTCGGAACTGACGGCGATCGCACCGTTGAAAGCGGGCGGCGCCGAGCGCCTGCGCCGCATTTTCGATCTCACCAACGGCAATATGGATGGCGCGCAGCGCGTCTCCACCCTGCACGACATGCGCTTCGTCTTTTTCGACGACGACACGCGCATCCTGTTTGCCACCACCTATGACGGCGACTGGGACAGCTACATCAATGATTTCGCCACCAAGATCCCCGAGCTGATGGACCTGCTGTTTGCCAATATCGAAGGCTGGCCCGGCATCGACAGCCCTGCCGTCAAAGATTTTATTGCCGGCCACCAGATCGACGCGGCCGGCTGGTTTGTCGCCAATCCGCAGGTGACCGTGGTCGATACGCGCCGCTTCCAGCGCATGGACAAGGCGCTGACCGTGTTCCTCGACCAGATGGCCGCCCACCCGCCGCAGGACGAGGCCACGCGCCAGGCGCTCGACACCTTGAGCCAGGCCCTGGCGCAGCCGGAAGGAGTGGATTACTGATGATATTCCTGACCGACCTGAAGGCGCGCTTCACGCGCGAGCATGTGACCCTGGCGCTGGACGATATCCAGGCGCTGATATTGCGATCCCGCCCGGAACCGTATGTGGGCGTCCACGCCATGCTGCATGTCGATGACGCGCAAGGCGGCCGCGACCTGCTGCTGCGCATGGCGGAACACATTCCGTCGGCCGCTGGCTGGACCGATGACCGCGACGCCTGGATGGGCGTGGCGATCAGTTTCGAAGGTCTCAAGGCGCTGGGCGTGCCGCAAAGCTCGCTGGCCAGCTTCCCGCTGCCGTTCCAGCAAGGCATGGCCGGACGCGCGGAGCAATTGCGCGACGTGGGCGGCAATGCGCCCGAACATTGGGACGAAGCGTTCCAGCCCGGCACCTGCCATATCGCACTGACCATCTACGCGCGCGACGAAGCGGCCCTCAAGGTGGCGCTGGAGCAGGCGATGGCCGAACTGGAGCGGTCACATGGCGTGACGCTGGTGGGCCGGCACACGTTTGGCGCCGATGCAGACGCGAAAAACCCGTTCGGCTTTCGCGACTCGATTTCGCAGCCTTTTGTTGCCGGCAGCGGCGTGGAGCCCTTGCCCGGCCAGGAACGCCCGATCGCGGCCGGTGAATTCATCCTCGGCGAAAACAGCGAAACGGGCAAACCGGTGGCCATGCCCGAGCCGCCGGAACTGGGCCGCAATGGCTCCTTCGTCGTGCTGCGCAAATACGAGAGTCGCGTGGGCGCCTTTAACGACTATATCCGCAGCCAGGTCGAGGATGAGGCGGCCGAAGAACTGCTGGCCGCCAAGATGGTGGGCCGCTGGCGCAGCGGCGCGCCATTGACCCTGGCGCCCGAGCGCGACGACACGGAACTGGGCGCCGATCCGTCACGCAACAACGGCTTCGATTTCTCGAAAGATACGCGCGGCCTGATGTGCCCGCACGCCGCCCATATGCGCCGCTTGAACCCGCGCGACAGCCAGCTGACGATCATGACCGACGTCAATATCCACCGCATCATCCGCCGCTCCTCCACCTTTGGCCCGAAATGGCGGCGCGAGCTGACAGCAAGTGACGACACTGGCGAGCGTGGCATCTTCTTTATCTTTATCAGCGCACGCGCCTACGACACCATCGAATTCTTCCAGCAGGAATGGATCAACCGCGGCAACTTCATCGACCTGGCGGAAGAACGCGATCCGGTGGTGGGCCTGCAGGAACCACCGGGCACCTTCACGATGCCGCAGGTGCCGGTGCGCAAGCGGGTCGATGGCGTGACCACCTTCAACCAGCTGCGCGGCGGGGAATACCTGTTCATGCCGTCGCTGGGGGCGTTGCGGTGGATAGGCGGGGCGGGATGGAACTGATGCTGCACATTGCTGGTCGTACCGGAGGCATTCAGGCTTGTGGCGGAAACTGGCCCAGTTGCAGGAACAAGCCGAACCAGTCTTCCATATGCCAGGTGGTGGTCACCAGGCCGTTGGCCACCGTGTGAAACTCGTGCAGGCGAAAGCTCACCTGCTTGCCGGTTGGCGCAATGCCGAACAGCTCGCCCAGGTGGGTACCGCTGATCTCGGCACGCACGGCAATCTTGCCTGGCTCCTGGACCATGTCGTGGACGGTAATGTGCACGTCCGGGAAGGCGGCGGCCATGCTGCGAATGATGGGCTTGATGCCGGCCGGGCCTGAGGCCTGGCCTGGCGCCAGCGGAATGTCGTCCCAGCCTGGCGCGAGTACGGCGTCCACCAGATCCGGGTTTTGTTCGCTGAATGCACGGTACAGCGTTTCGACGGCGATGCGTTCGGCGCGCAGTTGTCGGGACAGATCCGGGCTTGGGGTATTCATGGCGTTGCATCCTTGCGTTGATGGAAGAAGCATCAGTGTGGGCGCGCGCGTACAATCAGTCCAACAAATAACCTGTATATATAAATATTCGTTTTATGGATTTTCATGGCATAGATTTGAATCTGCTGGTGGCTTTCGATGCCCTGATGAGCGAGCGCAATGTCACGCGCGCCGCGATACAGGTGGGTGTCAGCCGGCCGGCGATGAGCGCCGCCCTGTCGCGGCTGCGCACCTTGCTCGGCGACCCCTTGTTCCAGCGCAGCGCTGACGGCTTGCTGCCGACGGCGCGCGCGCGGGACCTGGCGGCACCCATCGCACAGGCCTTGCGACAGATCGAAGCGGCGATGGTCCGGCAGCCCGCATTTCACCCGGAAACTGCGTCGCTGACGTTCAAACTGGGGCTGCAGGATTACCCGACGCTGGTCCTGCTGCCGGCATTATTGGAAGCGCTGGAAAAGAGCATGCCGGGCGTGTCGCTGAATGTGCTGGCCTTCAACGACCGCGACGCGGCGGTCGACCTGCTCGATGCGGGCATGATCGATGTGGCCATCGGTGTGCTGCCCGGCAATACGGATGGCCGCATCCTGACGCGCCCGCTGCTGCGCGATGAATTTGTCACCATCGTCTCAACCGATCCATTGGCGACCCGGCGCGCGATGGACCTGGCAAGCTACCTGGACTTGCAGCACGTTCTCGTGTCATCCGAAGGACAGTTGCACGGCCTGGTCGACCAGGCGCTCGCGCAACAGGGCTTGAAGCGCAAGCTCGCCTTGACCTTGCCGCAACTATTCGCCGTGCCGGCGGTTGTCGCGCGCACCAACATGGCGGCCACCATCCTCAAGCGCGTGGCGCTGCAGGCGCAGGCGAGCCATGGCCTGATGCTGTTTGCGCCACCGCTGGCGCTGCCGGAAATCGTGTTTCACCTGATATGGCACCGGCGCAGCGACAGCCACCCGGCGCAGCGGTGGTTCAGGGAGTTTATTGCAGAACAGGCCGTGGATTTGTGACGTGGCGGTTGGCAGCGGCGCGATATCAACGTGTGCAAGAACAATAAGGTTTGACACAAGCCGCACTATTTTCCACACGTGCTACAGCGACCGTTTCGGCCCTGATGCGGAAGTTCACGCAGCAATATATGAGTATCGTTCGATCATTTCAGCTCGGATGAAAATTTACTGGCTAAAGTTATTCGCATTCAGTTTTTCCAGAATTCGAGGCCAATAAAGTGCCATATTCTTGGAAATTAAAAATTGCTCATCATTACCCCGCTCAAGGAGCGCTGACTCTGCCCAATAAAAAACCACCGAGACGTAAAGATGAGGGTGCTGAAGAAGTAAATATTCCAGCGAAGACAGATACTCCTCGATATTTTTCTCATCTAGACCGAGCTGGAGCGCTGTGGTGGTCAAGTAATTTCGGACACAACGATAGGTTCACGTGTTGCCATTTTCCGTTCGTAGACGGTGGGTGGCAGATTGCCCAATGCTGAATTGAGACGCTTGCAGTTGTAGAAACCGACGATGTAGTCGGTAATATCGGCTTTTGCTTCGGCATGGTTGGCATATTGGCGCTGCCACACACGCTCCATTTTCAGATTCAGGAAGAAGCGTTCTGCGACGGCGTTATCCCAACAATTCCCCTTACGGCTCATACTGCAAACGAAGCCGTGCCGCTCAAGCATCTCCTGGTACAGCGCGCTGGCATATTGACTGCCGCGATCCGAATGGACGATCAATCCCGGGGCTGGCCGCCGCTGTCCGATCGCCATGCTCAAGGCATCGCAGACCAGTTGGGCGGGCATGCTCGGCGCCATGGCCCAGCCGACCACTTTGCGTGCATACAGATCGAGAACCGTGGCCAGGTACAGCCATCCTGCGCCAGTCCGAATGTAAGTGATGTCACTGACGTAAGCGAGATTCGGTGCGGCCGGATTGAACTGCCGGTTCAACACATTGGCGGCCACCGGCAAGCCGTGCTTGCTGTCCGTTGTGTGTACGAATTTACGCTTCCAGACCGGCTTCAAGGCCGCCTGGCGCATCAGCCGGCGTACTTTGTAACGCCCGATGCGCACACCCGCGTTGGCCATGGCCGTGACCAGTCGCCGGCTTCCGTAGCTCTGATGGCTGGCCATGAATGCCGCTTTCAGATGGATGCTCGCTTTGCAGGATGCAGGCTTGGCGGTACGGTGCTGTGCCGTGTAAAAACCCGACCTGCTGACGGCCAGCAAATCACAGCTCTTCTGCACAGGCAAGGCCTCCTTTTGCAGCTGACGAATGACCGTGTAAATCATTTCATTTCGCGGGCAAAGAAGGCCGATGCCTTTTTTAAGATGGTGACGTCCTGGCGCAGTTGCTGATTTTCCTGCTCCAGTTGCCGGATCCTTTGTTGCTCGGCGGTGAGCGGTTTTCCGATGCCTGGCTGGCCGTTCTGTTCAGCACTGTATTGCGTCAACCAGCGCCGGATCGCCGTCTGGCCGATGCTCATGGTCTCGCTGACGTTTTGGACGCTCTGACCCTGTTCCTTGATCATGCGCACTACTTCCAGCTTCAAGCTGGCATCGAATACTCTTCGTTTTCTTGTTGTCATGTCTAACTCCTCAGGTGGTGTATTTTCCACCTATCGAGGTGTCCGAGCAAATTAGACCACAGCACGCTTCATCCACTGAGGCGATTGTTAAAGACATTAACGTAAATCTTTCATCATCAGACAACGATGGCTCTGAAAGTGCAGTTAGAAATCCAGGCAACAAATCCGCATTAGCACTAGTTATTTCCCAATCCTGCATGGTGTCATCCCAACTTAGCCCGAATCGCTCGGAAAGATACCTTTCGGCTGCTCGCGTAGGGTATCGCTGCAATTTTTCAAGCGCCGACGACAGGTGTTTAGTCATATAAATGCAATCTCATATTTGGGGTGTTCGGCGTAACAGCTGCCGCTGGAAAGAATGCCGGCTTCTGGCCCCGAAGCAGACGTTCACACATGGAAAGAAAACTATGGACTTAGCGCTGCGCTACATTGAGTGCATAGGCCTTCAGAGCTGACATGAAGTGGCGAAAAGTAACGTCTCAAATTCTGCCCTTTGAAAAGAGGGGCATCGTTTGGCGGCATCTCAGGCTTGCAGCCGCTAAACTGGCAGCAGACGCACGTATTTATCCAGCGCCTTAGCTCGGGGTACATCGCTAAGTAATCGTCAGGAAATTATTGTGAAGTTATGACGAACAGAACCGGATGCTGCGCAAGGCGCCGACTGCGACGCAGTGCGAGCACTGCTAGCAGTTGGCAACACAGCGAAGCGCCGGTTATGGAAGTCAGAAATCACAAGAATTTATTGGGGGTTACTTAGATACCCTACTCCGTCCGCATACCTTGCACTCATTTGCACCTTAAAAACTGTTATAGAAAATGTCCGCTCTTGGCCGAACCCGGCCAACCAGCCCAAATTTCTACCGCCAGCCATGCCGACACAGCATCGTGATACCTCAATCCACGGCCCGCGTTTGATCCGGATCGCGAATTACAATAACTTCTGTTGAAACGCATGGCGCTCAAAAAACTATCGTCATCGACTTTGCTGTGACAGCTTGCTGCTGGCCACCATTTTCATGGCTGTATCGGCAGAAGGGAAAAATCAGTCCACTGAGAAAAGTGCTTGCGACAGCACAGTCGTAACTTACCCCAGCCGCGCCGCCACCCGCGCCACGCGCTGGCCGTAGGACTTGGCCGTATCGAGGTCGCCCTGCGGGATTTCTTCGACGCTGGCGTCCGATGGCGATTGCACCAGCAGGCCAACCGAGCCGCCCAGGTTGTTCAGGTCGGTGCGTTGCGCCGCCTTGCTGTTCGATGGCGACAGGCCCAGGCTGACCCAGATGCCGCCATGCTGCGACGCCAGGGTCTGCATCGAAATCAGGGAAACGGCCTTGTCGCCGTTAAAGCTGGCGCTATTGGTAAAGCCGCCGAACACCTTGTCCTGCCAGGCGCGGGTGAACCAGGCCTTGGAGGTGGCGTCGGCAAATTTCTTGAACTGCCAGCTCGGGCTGCCCATGTAGGTCGGCGCGCCGAAGATGATGGCGTCGGCTGCTTCGAGTTTTTCCCAGCCACCCTCGGGCAAATTGCCTTCCGCATCGATGGCCAGCAATTCGCCTGCCGCGCCTTCGCTGACGTATTCGGCAACGCGTTTGGTATGGCCATAGCCGGAATGATAGACAACCACGGTTTTCGTCATGAGATTCTCGCTGTAAAGAGGAACCCCAGTGTAGAGGATGCCAGGCCGCTTGATAAGTACGCACCAAAAGGTAAGTACCCCATCACCCTGCTCCAGCCGCCTTGCGCCCCGGCCGCCATTCGCCGAGGATGCTGGCGGCCACGATCAGCACGGCGCCCAGCAGCGCCAGCACGGGCAGCTGCTCGCCCGCCAGCCGGCCCACCAGGCCCGCCCATACCGGCTCGCCCGCGTAGATCAGGGTCGCCTTGGTGGCGGAAATGCGCTTTTGCGCCCAGTTCATCACATACTGGATCAAGGTGCTGGCCGCGCCCATCGCCAGCGCGCTCAGCACGAATACCCAGGAAAACGCCGGCCAGTGCTCGCCCACCAGCGGCATGGTCGCCAGCGCGCACAGCGAGGCCACGGCCAGCTGCACGATGGTGACGCGCGCCGTGCTCAGCTGCGGCGCCACGCGGCTGATGACGATGATCTCGCCGGCAATCGCCACCGCGCCGAGCGCCGTCAGCACCTCGCCCCTGCCCACGCCGCCGGCCACGCCTTCGGGACCGGCCAGCAGGAGCAGTCCGAGAAACGCCACCGCCACCGCCAGCCACGCCATCGGATGCTGGCGCTTGCGCAGGAACAGCCACTGGAACAGCGGCACCAGCGGCACGTAGAAGGCGGTGATAAAGGCCGACTTGCTGCTGTTGACATATACCAGCCCGGAGGTCTGCAGCGAGTAGCCGGCATAGATGGTGGCGCCGATGATGGCGCCGGCCAGCAATTCGGCGCGCGTCAGGCCGCGCAGCTGGCGATGGCACAGGCAGGCGCCGATCAGGGCGGCAATCGCGAAACGCGTGCCGACAAAGGCGAACGGGCCGCTGACGGCCACGGCATTGTGCACCACCAGGAAGGTGGCGCCCCAGATCACGGTGACGGCGATCAGCGCCAGTTCGGCACGGCCAAAGCCGCGGCCAGTCGCGCTAACAGGTAAGGAGCTTGTGTGCATGGACATGAGAAGGTAAGCTATGAGCAAAATACTTCCCATCATCATATGCGCAATATATTGCACAGTCAACCTGCCACCGGCAACGTCCTCGAACATGTCGCCCTCAATCTGCGCCGCCTGCGCGGGCAGGCGGGCCTGAGCCAGGAGGCGCTGGCCCGGCTTGCCGGACTCAGCCGCCGCATGATCAATGGCGTCGAATCGGGCCAGACCAATATCAGCCTGTCCAACCTCGACCATGTGGCGGCCGCGCTGGGCGTCACCTTTGTCGATCTGGTGCGTCCGCCGCAGTCAGCCGACGAGCGCCTGCAGACGCTGATCTGGACCAGCGACAGCGGCGCCAGCAGCGCGGTACTGCTGGGCGCGGCCCCGGCCAGCCGGCAGGTGGAACTGTGGCGCTGGACGCTGGCGCCGGGCGAGCGCTACGACGCCCTCCCCGACGGGTCCGGCTTCAGCGAAATGATCTGGGTGGTGAGCGGCGAACTGACGCTGGAGACGCAAATCCCCCGCACCATCGGCGCCGGCGACTTCGTGGTATTCGGCAGCGACCAGGCCTATGCCTATGTCAACCTGGGCACGCAGCCGCTGCACTTCGTGCGCAACGTGATCAGCTGACTTCATTCCTGCTTCATCTTTGTTCGCTAGCATGAGCGAAACACTTTTGTGGCATAACTATGAAAATCACCATTATCGGCACCGGCTATGTCGGCCTCGTCACGGGCGCCTGCCTGGCCGAGCTGGGCAATGACGTCTTTTGCCTCGATCTCGACGCGAAAAAAGTCGAACTGCTCAACAACGGCGGCATCCCCATCCATGAACCTGGCCTGGAAGAGGTCGTGTCGCGCAACCGCGCCGCCGGCCGCCTGACCTTTTCCACCGACGTGGAAGCGGCCGCCCATCACGGCGTGCTGCAGTTTATCGCCGTCGGCACACCGCCCGACGAGGACGGCTCGGCCGACCTGCAATACGTGCTGGCCGCCGCGCGCGGCATCGGCAAGTACATGAACGAATACAAGGTCATCGTCGACAAGTCGACGGTGCCGGTCGGCACGGCCGAAAAAGTGCGCGCCGCCATCCAGGCCGAACTGGACCTGCGCGCCACCTATGCCACCTTCTCGGTGGCCTCGAACCCGGAATTTTTGAAAGAAGGCGCGGCCGTCGAAGACTTCATGCGGCCCGACCGCATCGTGATCGGTGTCGATACGACACCGGAAGGCGAGCGCGCGCGCGACCTGCTGCGCCGCCTGTATGCGCCGTTCAACCGCAACCGCGAACGTACCTACTGGATGGACGTGCGCTCGGCCGAGTTCACCAAATACGCCGCCAACGCCATGCTGGCCACGCGCATTTCGTTCATGAATGAACTGGCCAACCTGGCCGACAAGGTCGGCGTCGATATCGAAGCGGTGCGCCGTGGCGTCGGTTCCGATCCGCGCATCGGCTACAGCTTTTTGTACGCCGGCTGCGGCTATGGCGGTTCGTGCTTCCCGAAAGACGTGCAGGCGCTGGAACGCACGGCGCGCGGCCACGGCCAGGAACTGCTGATATTGCGCGCCGTCGAAGCCGTGAACGACAGGCAAAAACACATTCTGGGCGGCAAGGTGATCACACGCTTCGGCAATGACCTGGCCGGGCGCCACTTCGCCATCTGGGGCCTGGCCTTCAAGCCGAACACGGACGATATGCGCGAAGCGTCGGCACGCGTGCTGCTGGCCGATTTGTTGTCGCGCGGCGCCTCGGTGGCCGTGTATGACCCGGTGGCGATGGCGGAGGCGCAGCGCGTGCTGACGCTGGACCTGGCGCCGGCGCAACTGGCGAACGTCCGCTATGCCGACAGCCCGTCCGACGCCCTGGTCGATGCCGACGCACTGGTGATCGTGACCGAGTGGAAAGCGTTCCGCAGCCCCGACTTCGAACTGATCAAAAAGCGCTTGAAGCAGCCGGTGATCTTTGACGGCCGCAACCTCTACGAACCGGACAGCATGGCCCTGTATGGCATCGAATACCACGGCATCGGCCGCTCGGTGCTGACCCGCTAATATCCAGCTGGTCGTCGTGCTGCGCTGGGCCGCGGCAAAAGAAGTCGACCGCGCTGGTCCAGCTGGCGGGCTGGCGCTTCAGTGCTGCCCGACCGGGATCACGGCCGGCTTGTTTTTCTCCTTGACCAGGAACACCAGGAACTTGGCGGGTTTGGTCTTGCTCGCGTTGCGGCCGACCGTATGCAGGTCTTGCGGGCCTTCATAAAAAGTCTGGCCTGGCAGCAGCGTTTGCTCCTTGCCGCCCTTCACGCCCATCACGATAGACCCTTCGAGCACATAGATGAACCCGTGCGCGTCGTGGCGATGGACCGGGTCAAAACCGCCCGGCGGGTAGTCGACCGTGATCATCAGCACTTCCTTGCCCGGCAGGTCGGACATGGCCTTGGTCATCAATTCCTTGACGACCGGGTCGGTGGCGCCGGCGTGGGCAGGCGCCTGCATGCAGCCGGCGGCAACAACGAGGACGCCGAGGGCGCGGGATAGTGGGGCAAGACGGAACATGGCAATCTCCTTCGGGGGACATTTGGGGATAAACAGCGCGGCAAGCGCAACTCACCCAGTCTAGGCAGCGCCCGGCGCCGGCGCCATGCCCCCGGCGGGCCGCATGCTGTTGCCGTCAAAACACCAATCGGCGGCGCGCTGGCGTGGCATGGTCTGTACCGGCGCTGATCACTCCCGCAGGTTCGCCTGGCGGGTGGGCCGCGCCTTGGCCTAAAAAGCGGCTTATTTGTCATTGCCGGGCGCCGTGGGCATCACTACCGTTCAGTCTGCTTTTGCACTGAAAGGAATGTATGTCCCACGCCCGCAGCATGAGCCTGACCAGTCTCGCCCGCGACCGCAGCGACGCCCTCGCGTCGAGCTTTGCCACCACCTACGCCGGCGTGGTGGCCTTTATCGCGGTGGTCCATGAAGGCAGTTTTGCCAGGGCGGCGGAGCGGCTGGGCATCGGCCGCTCCGCCGTCAGCCGCAGCGTGCAAAAGCTTGAAACCCAGCTCGATACGCGGCTGTTCCTGCGCACCACGCGCAGCACCACCCTGACCGCCGAAGGCGAACTGTTTTATGAAAACTGCCGGCCCGGCGTCGACCGCATCGTGCAGTCGGTGGAAGAGATGCGCGAACTGCGCAGCGGCACGCCGCGCGGCCAGCTGCGCATTTCAGCCACCGTCGGCTTCGGCCGCAAGGTGGTCGCGCCGCTGCTGCGCGGCTTTCACGCGCAATTTCCCGACATCGGGCTCGACCTGATGCTCGACGACCGCGCCACCGATTTCATTTCCGACCGCATCGACGTGGCGTTTCGCAATGGCCGCATGGACGACAGCCAGGTGGTCGCCAAGCAGCTGATTCCGATGCAGATGCTGCTGTGCGCCTCGCCCGAATACGCGCGTACGCACGGCCTGCCGGACAGCATCGACGCGCTGGCCGGACACGCCTGCATCAATTTCCGTTTCGCCTCGGGCCGCGTTTTCGAGTGGGAATTCAAGGTCGATGGCGCCATCCGCAAGGTGCAGCCGAAAGGCGCGCAGTGCTTCAACGATGCCGACCTGGTGCTGCAGTCGGTGCTCGATGGCGAAGGCATCGCGCAAATGGCCGGCTACCAGATCTGCGAGCACCTGCGGGCCGGGCGCCTGGTGCCGTGCCTGGCGCACTACGCGCCGGACGACCGCGGCCACTATCTGTGCTACCTGAGCCGCCACCATCTGCCGCTGCGCATCCGCGTGTTTGTCGACTACATGACGCAGCACGTGCGCCAGCTCGACCTGCATTGCCTGTCGGCCGTGCCGGGCGCGCAACTGCGGAGCGCCGCATGAGCAGGCTGGCGCCGGCCTTGATCCTGGTGCTGGCCGGGGTACGCCTGACGCGCTGATTGGTGCATGTGAGGCACCATGCTGCGTCCCGGCGCAGGTCTACCGCCGGTGAGGCACAGCTCCTACACTGTTTTGCGTGACGCGATATTCGCAATCGGACCCAGCCGTACTGGGGACGGGCCCCGCCCGACTGACGGAGAACTACCATGACCATGCGCCTCGACTACATGCAACAATCCCCTGCCCTGTTCAAGAAACTGGTCGAATTCAACGGCCTGATCCATGACGGCGCGATCGAGGCCGGCATCCTCGACCTGGTGGCGATCCGCGCCTCGCAGATCAACGGCTGCGGCTTCTGCGTGGACATGCACATCAAGCAGGCCACCATCCACGGCGAACGCCCGTTGCGCCTGCATCACCTGGCCGCCTGGCGCGAATCGACCCTGTTCATCCCGCGTGAACGGGCGGCGCTGGCCTGGACCGAGGCGCTGACCACCTTGGCGCCGCTGGGCGTGCCGGACGAGCTGTACGAACGTGTCCGCACCCAGCTGTCGGAGAAAGAAGTGTCCGACCTGACGTTCGAGATCATGACGATCAACGCGTGGAACCGCGTCAACATCGCCTTCAAGGTGGTGCCCGGTTCCTACGACAAAGCCTTCGGCCTCGACAAGGCCAACCTGGCCTGAGTTTCACCGGTCCACCCCCATCCCCATCCACCACACGAAAGCACATCATGAAAATCGTCATTATCGGCGGCACCGGCCTGATCGGTAGCAAGCTGGTCAGCATCCTGCGCGAGCGCGGCCACGAAGCGATTGCCGCTTCGCCCAATTCGGGTGTCAACACGCTGACCGGCGAAGGCCTGGACGCCGCGCTGGCCGGCACCGACATCGTGGTGGACGTGGCCAATTCACCGTCCTTCGCCGATGACGCCGTGCTCGACTTCTTTACCACCTCCGGGCGCAAGCTGCTGGGCGCCGCCGCCAGGGCCGGCGTCAAGCACCATGTGGCGCTGTCGGTGGTCGGCACCGACCGCCTGGCCGAAAGCGGCTATTTCCGCGGCAAGATCGCGCAGGAAAAACTGATCCGCGAGTCAGGCCTGCCGTACACCATCGTGCACTCGACGCAGTTCTTCGAATTTTTGGGCGGCATCGCGGCCTCGGCGGGCGCCGGCGACACGATCGCGCTGTCGCCAGCGTATATCCAGGCGATTTCCTCGGACGACGTGGCGGCGGCGATGGCCGACTACACCCTCGGCCAGCCGGTCAACGGCGTGGTGGAAATCGCCGGCCCGGAAAAGACGCGCCTGTCGGACCTGGTCCAGCATTATCTGACGTTCAAGCAGGATACGCGCACCGTCGTCGCCGACAGGCAGGCGCCCTACTTCGGCGCGCAATTGCAGGACGACACCCTGATCCCCGGCGCAGATGCCCGCCTGGGCACGGTCAAGGTCGACACCTGGCTGCAGGCACAGGCCGCCAGATAAGGAGGACGGCCCGTCAGGGCGCCGCGAACCGCCTGCGGTAGTCGGAAGGCGTGAGGCCCAGGTTGCGCATGAAGGTGACGCGCATGCGCGCTTCATCGCCGAAGCCGCACTGCCGGGCAACCTGGTCCAGGTTGTTTTCGGAGTGTTCCAGCAGGCGCCGCGCCGCCTCGACGCGGAACAATTCCACCGCCTTGGCCGGCGCATGGCCGGTCTTTTCCTTGTACACGCGCGAAAAATTGCGCGGACTCATGCTGGCCCGTCCGGCCAGCGAATCGACGCTGATGTCGCTATCGTGCAGATTGTCCGACAGCCAGGCATGCAGGTCGTCGAACGCCGCGCCATCCTTGCTTTGCGCCTGCAACAACTCGCTGTGCTGCGCCTGGCCAGCCGGGCGCTTCATGAACACCACCAGTTCGCGCGCCACCTCCATCGCGACATGGCGTCCGCAATCTTCTTCCACCAGCGCCAGCGCCAGGTCGATGCCGGCGGTGACGCCGGCCGAAGTCCAGATCGGCGGCTGGCGCACGAAGATCGCTTCCCGGTCGACATCGAGTTCCGGATAGCGCGTTTCCAGCAGGTCGGTCATGGCCCAGTGCGTGGCCACGCGGCGCCCCTGTAGCAGGCCGGCCTGGGCCAGCACGAAGGCGCCGGTGCACACCGAGGCCGTGCGGCGCGCCAGCGCGGACGCCTGGTGCACCCACGCCACCGTCTCGGCGGATTCCTCCAGCACCAGCGCGATCTCGGGCGCGCCCGGCACCACGATGGTATCGATGGCGCGGCCGGCGAAAGCGGAAAATGGCAGCGTGTGGATGATCACGCCCTCCACGGTTTCGACCGGGCCGCCATGCAGGCTGACGGTCTGGCGTTCGTACGCCACCAGCCCGCGCTCCGGCATGCGCTTGGCCGCGGCCCAGAACACGGTCTGCGGCCCGGTCAGGTCAAGCAGCCCCATGCGCGGAAAAGCGACGAACAGGACCAGCGGTGGCAAACGGGAAGTGGGCATGGGTGGCGGCGCCGGCAGGAAGAATGCAACATTGTTACTTGGCACGCAGTATATATCAAGGCGGGCCGTCCGCCCCCCGATACCCGCCTTACGCCAGCACGGTGGTGATCGACATGCCCGCGCGCAGCCCCTGCTGGTGCAGGCTAGGGCACGCTTCATCGCATGGCTCCGTCGTTATCGACCATGGACCAGACGACGACGATGCTCATGCCCCGCTCCCCGGGTGGATGGTGACGACAGTCGCCGCTCGATCCCAGTCCAGGCAAGGCGCACGCCGGGCGGTAGTCCCGCCCAGAGCTTCAGCATGGTGCCTTCGCGGCACCAATGGCGCCGAGATTGAAAAGGCTCATGATCAGACGGCGGTGCAGAAACGCTTGACATCAAACCTACTAGAAGGTAGGCTATCACACATGAACAAACTTTCCGATACTGCCGACCTGATACTGGCATGCACGCGCAAACTGATCGTTGGCGGCGGTTATAACGGCTTCAGCTATGCCGATATCGCCGAGGTGGTCGGCATACGCAAGCCCAGCATCCATCACCATTTTCCGACCAAGGTCGATCTGGTGACAGCATTGCTGGCGCAGTATCGCCAGGAAGCCGAAGCAGGCTTCCAGGGCCTGCAATCGGCCATCGCCGATCCGCTCGACCAGTTGCGTGCCTACATACAATATTGGAGTACCTGCATCAGCGATGCAAGCGCGCCCTTCTGTGTGTGCGCCCTGCTGGCCAGCGAACTGCCCGCCTTGCCGGGTGAAGTGGCGCTGGCGGTGCGGGCGCATTTCCGCTTTCTGTCCGCCTGGGTGACGTCGGTGCTCGATCGCGGCGTGCAGCAAGGCACCATTTCACTGCAGTACCCCGCGCGCGTCGAAGCGGAGGCCTTCATGGCAACCGTGCACGGTGCGATGCTGTCCGCCCGCGCCTACGGTGAGGCGGACATGTTTGCCGCCATCATGCAGCCACTGCTGGAGCGCATGGCCGTGAAACGCTGATGGCACGGCGTTTTTTTTGACTTCAAAACTACCAACTAGTAGGTTGGCTCACTCTCTTATAAAAGGCACCATCATGTTCGGAATTTCCCCACTGGGCTGGATACATACCCTCGGCAGCCTGCCGGCCATACCGCTGGCCCTGTATATGCTGGTACGGCATGGCCGCATCACGCCGCGCAATGGCGCCGGTATTGCTTACTTTATCTCGATGCTGATCGGCGCGGTCACGGTATTTCTTGTCGCGCACCAAGCCGCCAGCCATGGCATTGCCATCGCCACCATCCTGCTATTGCTGACTGGCTACGCCATGGTGTACCGCCCTTTCGCGGGGCGCGCGAGCAGCTATATCGAAACGGTCTGCCTGAGCCTGACCGTGTTCCTGCTGATGGTGCCCAGCGTCAGCGAAACGCTGCGCCGGGTGCCGGACGGCCATCCGCTGGTCACGGACCCAAAGGCTCCGCTCCTGCTCGGATCGCTGGCCAGCCTGGCTGTCATGCTGCTGGTCGGGCTGACGGTTCAAATCATCGCCTTGCGCAGACGGGGAAAACCAGGCCGCTGAGAAAAATGCGCCTGCCGGTCATGCCGGAGCGCTAGCCTAGCGCGATGCGGCCTCCACCTGAGACGACGCCTGCGCGCGGCGCACGATGTGTTCGAGCAGATGCGCGGCGTCGCGGGCGATGCCGGAGAAGCGGCCCGAGCCCCAGGTGTATTGCCACGGCAAACCGAGGAAATACAGGCCCGGCTCGGCCGTCACGCCACGTTCATGGCCGGGATAGCCGCGCTGGTCGAAGATCGGCGCGTCGACCCAGCTGAAGTCGGTGCGAAAACCGATGCACCACACCACGGCGCTGACGGTGCCCATGTCGAGCGTGGCGGGCGCGTCCGGCCCGGGTTGCCATAGCGGCGCATACGGCGCCTCAAAAGGGGCATCGATGGCATGGGCGGCGATATGCTGGTCGATGCTGGCGTTGATCTTGCGGTACACGGCGTCGGCGCCGTCCAGGTTGCGCGCCAGGTCGTCGCCGAAGCGGGCCACGCCATTGTCCAGCGACAGGTAGCGGCCATACAACTGCATGCCTTCCAGTGCGAACTTGCGCAGGTCGATGTCGCGCCCGCCGTCGCGCCCGGTCACGTAGTGGTTGGTCTTGTCGCGCACGCCGGCGCCCAGTGGATGCCGGTCCACCGGCAAATCGTAATAGGCCATCTCGTCGAGCCACTTGACCACGTCCTGGCCCCGGTAGCGGCGCGCCACGCGCGGGGCGTCCCCCACGCACAGGTGCACGCGGCGCCCGGCCAGGTGCAGGTCCTCGGCGATCTGGCAGCCCGACTGGCCGGTGCCCACCACCAGCACCTCGCCCGGCGGCAGTTGACCGGGGTTGACGTAGTCGGACGAATGCAGCTGCAGCACGCCGGCCGGCAGCCGCGCGGCATCGGCCGGCACGATAGCCGTGTGATAGCCGCCGACAGCGATCACCACCTGCGCCGCGTGATACGGGCCGGCGCCGGTCTGCACCAGCCAGCCGCCAGCGGCGTCGCGGCGCACGCCGGTCACCGCCACGCCTTCAAGCGCCGGCGGCCCAAACGCGGCGATATAGGCGTCGATATAGTCGACGATCTGGTCCTTGACCATGAAGCCGTCGGGATCGTCGCCCTGGTAGGGAAAGCCGGGCAGCGTGCATTGCCAGTTGGGCGTGACCAGGCAGAAGCTGTCCCAGCGCTCGCTGCGCCAGGCGTGGCCCAGCCGGTTCTTTTCCAGGATCAGGTGCGACAGCCCCTGCTGCTTGAGCAGGTAGCTCAGCGACAGGCCGGCCTGGCCGCCGCCGATGATAAGTACTTCGACGTGTTGGTGGTGTGGTTCGCGTGGCATGGCAAAGCTCCGGTTGGGGGTCATGGCCGCATCGCGACGATGGTCACGGTGGCGGTGGGGTCAAGTGGCAGGACCGCGGCGCGCGCCTCCAGGCGCTCGAGCTGGTCCAGCGCCGAGGAACAGGCGTAGCCGTATTTCAGGCGCACGCGGTCGCTGGCCAGCTGCAGCGCGGTACGGCAGCGCTGCATGAAATCGGCCACCGGGTAGCTGGCGCCGGCGGCGAGAAAGTCGTGGATCACGGTGGACGGCGAATAGCAGTCGCTGACGCTGGCGTCGGGCCAGCGCACGGTAAAGCGCACTTCAGGCATGGTGCTTCTCCTTCGATGATGGCCGCAGCGCCGCTGGCGCGCAGCCGGTCAGGTCTTCTTCGGCAAAGTCCCACAGCAGCGCGCTGCCGGGCGCACTGCCATGGCGCAGGTGGACCCGGCGACCGCTGTCGGTGCGGCCGATCACGGCGCATGCCAGCTCGCGGCCGGCAAAGCGCGCCAGCACCGGCGCCAGGTCGGCGTCGGCCACGCTGAGGATAAAACCGTAGCTGGGGAAGGTGGCAAGCCAGCGCTCCAGCGCCACGCCGGGCGGGCGCGGGATGGCCGCCAGGTCGATGGTGGCGCCGATGCCGGAACACTCGAGCAGCATCAGCGCGGTGCCCACCACGCCGGCCATGCTGATGTCCTTGGCGGCGCGGCACAAGCCGTCTTCCGCAATCGCCGGCAGCAGTTCGAGGTCGGCGCGCAGCCGTTCGGCCGGCGCGCCCAGGCTGGCGTTCCAGTAGTCGTAGGGTTCCTGGTAGCGGCCGCGCAGGTCACAGGCCACTACCAGGTTTTCGCCGGGGCGGGCGTCAAAGCTGGTCAGCAGGCGGTTGGCCCGGCCCGTGATCGCCACCGACAACTGTTCGCGGTCGCTGCGGCGGTTGCTGTGGCCACCGACGATAGGCACGTCGTAGACGGCGGCGGCGCAGGCCAGGCCGTCGAGCAGCGGCTGGGCGGCGTCGCCGTCGCGGCTCCACAGGGCGTCGACGATGGCCAGCGGCCGGCCACCCATGGCATAGATGTCGCTCACGTTCACCATCACGCCGCAGTAGCCGGCGAACCAGGGCTCCCTGGCGACGAATTCGTTGACGAAGCCTTCGATCGCCAGCAGCAGGTAGCCGTCGCCGTCGGGAATCGCGGCGCAATCGTCGCCCACCGGCGCCGCCCAGGCACCGCCCCGGGCCGCGCCCTCGCCACCTGCCAGGGTGCGCACCACGCGGGCGATATCGCGCTTGTGCTTGACGCCGGGCGCCGCCCGCAGCAGGGCCGCCAGCCGTGCCAGTTCGGCGTTCATGCGCCACCCCGCGTGCAGATAAAGCCCGTTTCGCCGTCGTGGATAGGCGCATACGCCGCCAGGCCGGCCCGCATCAGGCTGTGCGCCCGGCCGTGCAGCACCACGTCGGCCAGTTCCTGCCAGTGCAACTGGCGGAACATGGCCACGTTCTGCTGCTGCACGTGGGCCAGGAAGGTGGTGCAGCCGAACGACCGGGCGGCGCCCACGGCCAGCCTGATCAAGCCGCTGCCGACCGCCGCCTGGCGCCGCGCCACCCTGGCCACGGCCAGGCGCGAGCCCCACCACACACCGTCGCCGGCATGGTGGATGCGCACCGTGCCGATCACCGCGTGGTCGGCATCCACGGCCACCAGCGTGATGGCCGTGCCGTCGATGGCGTCCGTGTCGTCGCCGTCGAACAGCCCCTGTTCAAGGCAGAACACCTGCCGCCGCAAGGCGCGCGCGGCCGCCTGTTCGGCGGGCGTGGTGGCCAGCTTGATACGCGCCGCCAGCGTTGGCGCTTCCGGCAAGGCGAACGTGCTCATGATGGTTTCCTTTCAAAGGTGGACAGCGACGAGCACGCGCCGCAACGCCCGCAACCGGCCTTGATCTCGCCCGAATGCATGCCGGCCGCGCCCAGCATGTCGCCCAAGGGCGCGAGCAGCGCGCGCATCATGGCGGCGGACGGCGCGGGATGGTCTTCCAGCGGGGTGCCGGCGATCGGCACGAACGGCACCACGAACGGGTACACGCCGGCGGCGATCAGCCGCTCGCAGCAGCGCAGGATCGCCTCGGGCGTGTCGCCCAGGCCGGCCAGGATGTAGGTGCTGACCTGGCCCCGGCCGAACACCTCCACCGCGCGCGCGAACGCGTCGAAGTAGCGCTCGAGCGGCACGCTGGCCTTGCCCGGCATGATGCGGGCCCGCACGGCCGGCGTGACCGCCTCCAGGTGCATGCCCAGCGCGTCGATGCCGGCGTCGCGCATGCGCGCGAACCAGGCGTCGTCGTCCGGTGGCTCGCACTGGCCCTGGATCGGCAAGGCCACCGCCGACTTGACGGCGAACGCACTCTCGCACAGGATGGCGGCGCCACGGTCGGTGGCGTTGGGCGTGCCGGTGGTCATCACCATATGTTTCACCTGGTCGAGCAGCACGGCCGCGCGGGCCACCTCGGCCAGCTGCTCCGGCGTCTTGCGCAGGATGGTGCGGCCGGCCGCCAGCGACTGCCCGATCGAGCAGAACTGGCACGACTTGCGCCGGCTCTCGTATCGGATGCAGCTTTGCAGCACCGTGGTGGCCAGCACGTCCTTGCCGTGCAGCGTGGCGATATGCGAATACGGCACGCCGTCGAGCGTCTGCATCTTGTAAAAGCGCGGCTGGCGCGGAAACGCGATGATGCCCACCGTGCGGCCGTCGCGCAGGATGGCGCTGCGGCCGTCGGCGCCGGGCGCGGCCGCCAGGTAGGGCGAATTGAAGGCGCTGCCGGTATGCACCGGGATCATGACGGTGGTGCCGTCGACGATCACCGCCTTGTGGTCGGACGGACCGGCGCCGCCGCGCCGGCTGGGCGCGCCCTGGCCGGGGTCCGCCAGGCGCATGCCCAGCGACTGCAGTTCGGTGATCAGCTGCTGGGCCGGCAGGTCGGCATTGAAGGTATTCATGCGGATGGCTCCCTCGGTGTGGTTGGATGTACGACGTGTTCGGCGGCGGCATGCACCGGGGTGGCGGCGCGGCCGTCCATCATCAGGCTCAGCAACTCAGGACGCGCGTAATGGCCGACCGAGTCCATCATCCGCTTGCGCTTGGTGATCAGCGCCATGTCGAGGTCGGCGATCACGATGCCCTCGCCGGCACGCAGCGGTTCGGCCAGCAGCACGCCTTCCGGCGAGACGATGGTGGTGCAGCAGCCGCCGCGCAGCGCTTTTTGCACGGCCGGTTCCGGCGTGATGGCCGCGATCTGCTGGTCGGTCAGCCAGCCGGTGGCGTTGACCACGAAGCAGGCCGATTCGAGCGCATGGTGGCGTATCGTCACCTCCATCTGGTCGGCGAAAATCTGGCCGACCATGGAACCGGGGAACTGCGCGCAGTGGATCTGCTCGTGCTGCGCCATCAGGGCGTAGCGCGCCAGCGGGTTGTAGTGCTCCCAGCAGGCCAGCGCCCCCAGGCGGCCAACGGCGGTATCGACCACCTTCAAGCCGCTGGCGTCGCCCTGCCCCCAGATCATGCGCTCGTGATAGGTCGGCGTGATCTTGCGGCGCTTGAGCACCAGCTCGCCGTTGGCGTCGAACACCAGCTGGGTGTTGTACAGGCTGCCATGATCGCGCTCGTTCACGCCGAGCACCACCACCACGCCATGTTCGCGCGCGGCCCCCGCCACCGCGTCGGTGACCGGCCCCGGCACGGTCGGCGCGCGCTCATACAGCAGCAGGTGTTCGGCGCCGGCCTGGAAGGGCGGCCGCACGAACGAAAAGTAAGGGTAGTAGGGCACGAACGTCTCGGGGAACACCACCAGTTCGGCGCCCTGGCGCGCCGCGTCGGCAATCGCCTGCAGCACCTTGGCCAGCGTGCCGTCGGCGCTCTCGAGGTCCGGCGCGATCTGCACCGCCGCCGCCCGTACCATTTTCTTGGTCGTCGTCATGGCCGCCCGCTCCGCTTACACGGTCCAGGTGTCGATGATGACCGCGTTGGCGCGCAGGTGCAGCAGCTTGATGTCCAGCACGTCCTGCGGCGCGATGGCGCGGATGCCCTCGATCAGCGACGGCTCGCCATGGCCGTACAGCGCCTGCAGCGCGAAACGGCAGGCATATACCTTGCCGCCCTCGGCCATGAATTTCACCAGCTGGTTGTTGTGGTTCATATGGCCCGGGAACGCTTCATCGCCCAGGGTGGGAAAGCCGCGCTGCAGGCCCAGCGTGACGCCGGGACCGTACAACAGCACCGACGTTTCGTAGCCCTTGCGCAGCAGGCGCGTGGCCTGCAGCAGGTTGACGAAGCCGATCGATCCTTCGAAGGCCACGGTGTGAAAGGTGACCAGCGCCTTCTCTCCGGGCAGGGCTTTCACGTCTTCGAAGACCTTCTCTTCGTAGTCAACAAAATAGTCGCCCTTGGCGTGTGGCTTGTGGTCGATGGCTGGCATGGTGATCTCTCTCAGGTTGATTGAAGGGGGCGCTGGCGCGGCACCAAAGGCGTCGCGTTGCCCCGGGATTGCATGCATGCGCCATGCCATGGCGGGGCGGCTGACCCGCTGTTTGACTGGATCGAAATCCAGTCAATCGGCGGTTTTTGAAGCCACGCCACAGGGCCGTTCCGGACCCGCTGCGGCGCCCTCTTTCACGCCAAAACACCGGCTCCATTCAAACCATGCAGTCAATCGCCAACGCCCGATTTTCCCCTATGCGATCAGGGCGTATCAAAAGCGGGCGTGCCGCGCGCCGGCCGCCTCACGCTGGTGCGCGGCGCTGCACGGCGAACGGGCGCGCAGCCGCGTTTGCCCGTGCTGGCGCCCGTATGTGGAGAGGCCGGACCCGGCATGAAATCTGCATACAATCGTCTACCCCACCTGGATATTGACTGGATCGATCGTGCCGAAAAACGCCGCCGCCTGGCTGCCCAAGCTGAAAAAGGGCCAAGGCCCCGTCTACCTGCTGATCGCCGACGCCATCGGCGCCGACATCGCCATCGGCCGCCTGGTGGCGGAACAGCGCCTGCCGGCCCAGCGCGCCCTGGCCGAGGCGCTGGGCATCGACTTCACCACCGTGGCGCGCGCCTACGCCGAGGCGCACAAGCGCGGGCTGGTCGACTCCACCGTCGGCCGCGGCACGTTTGTCTGCGGCAAGCGCGCGCTGGCGATCCCGCGTGCGGTGGCGGCGCGGCCGCAGGTCGACCTGTCGATGAACATGCCGCCGGAGCCATTCACGCCGGAGCTGCTGGCGCTGATGCGCGCCAGCCTGGCCGACATCGGCGCCGACATGCCCGGCCTGCTGCGCTACCAGGATTTTGGCGGCTCGGCGGCGGACCGCGAGGCCGGCGCGCTGTGGCTGCGGCGGCGCGGCCTGGCGATCGCGCCGGAACGCCTGCTGGTGGTGCCGGGCGCGCAGGCGGCGCTGCTGGCGATACTGAGCACCATCGCACCGCCTGGTTCCGTGGTGTGCTGCGAGGCGCTCACCTACCCGGGCCTGCGCGCGCTGGCCGGCCTGATGAACCTGCGGCTGGTGGGCCTGCCGATGGACGGCGAAGGCATCGACGCGCTGGCGTTTGCGGCGGCGTGCGCGCAGTATGCCCCGCGCGCGCTGTATTGCAACCCCACCCTGCTCAATCCGACCACGGCCACCATGTCGGCCCAGCGGCGCCAGGCGCTGGTGCAGGTGGCCCGCAATTATGGCGTGCCCATCATCGAGGACGACGCCTATGGCTTCCTGCCGCGCAGCGGGCCGCCGCCGCTGGCCGCCAGCGGCCCTGACATCACCTATCATGTGGCGGGCCTGGCCAAGTGCGTGGGCGCCGGCCTGCGCCTGGCGTATGTGGCCGCGCCGGACGACGTGAGCGCGGCGCGGGTGGCCGCCGCCCTGCGCGCCACCGCCGTGATGGCCGCGCCATTCACGGCGGCGCTGGCCACGCGCTGGATCAGGGACGGCATCGCCGACCTCGCGCTCAACGCGATCCGCAAGGAATCGATGGCCCGGCAACGGCTGGCGGCGCGCATCCTGCCCCCAGGCAGCTACCTGGCCCACCCCGAGGGTTTTCATCTGTGGATCAACTTGCCGCCGCAGTGGGACCGCCTGGCGCTGACCGCGCATCTGCGGGCCACCGGCATCGGCGTGGTGCCGAGCGACGCCTTCGCCGTGGACGGCACGGCGCCGCAGGCGATCCGGGTATGCATCGGCGGCATCGCCAGCCAGCAAGAGATCGGCCAGGCGCTGCAGCGCATCGCCGACGCGCTGAAGCACCCGCCCTTGGCGCAGCCGGCGGTGCTGTAGCCGGGCCGGACGCACGTTCATCCGGCTAATGCACGCCGGGCGCCTTGAGCACGTGGCGCAGAGCGGAAACACGCCGGCGGCCAGTGGTGACAGCGGTAAAGTTTGACCAGGAAAATGTTATTTTAAAAAAACATTGTTAGCTATACCTGGATCAAGGATGATATTCTTCAGGCAATGTGTCTTTTGCGATAGACAGCCTCTCACGGAGCAGTACCATGGCCCATACTCTGGCGTCCACAACAAATGTAGCCCGCGTTGGACACTATGAATTGCGGCAATGTCTGGGCGAAGGCGGCTATGGCCAGGTATATGAAGCGTGGGATCAACTATTGCATCGCAGCGTAGCCCTGAAGTGTCTTGCCATTGCCGGAGGCGAAGCGACACGCGCGCAATTGATCCAGGAAGCGCGCCTGGCCGCGTCGCTGCAGCATCTCGCCTTTGTCAAGATCTTCGGTTTCGAGGATGACGGCCGTTCCCAGTACATCGTCATGGAGCTGGTGCGCGGCGCGACACTGCGCGATCACATCGCCGAGTGTGCGAACGACATGCCGCGCGCGCTCGATATCATCGATCAGGTTGCCGCCGCCATGGTGGAAGCGCACGCATCAAGCCTGGTGCATGGCGACTTAAAACCCAGCAATATCATGCTCGAACCCGGCGGCACCGTGCGCATCCTCGATTTCGGCCTGGCGCGCCATATCGATCCGCTCGCCACGCAGTCGGGCACGCCGGAGGATGCCCAGGGCACCATCGCCTACATGGCGCCGGAGCGCCTGGTCGGGCGTCCATCGAGCGCCGCCACCGATATCTATTCGCTGGGGGTGGTGCTGTATCAACTGGCGACAGGCGAACGTCCGTTTGCCGGCCTGCACGGCCTGGCGCTGGCCAGCGCGCACATGCATTCCAGCGCGCAGCAATGGCAGTTTCCGAGCGATATCAAGCCTGATATGCTGCAGCTGATACTGGCGATGTGCGCGCGCGACACGTCCTTGCGCTTGCAAAGCATGAGCGCCGTACGCGACCGGATTGCCCTGCTGCACTGCACCGCTCCCGCGCGCGACATGGATCCCGCGCCAGCGTCGCCCTCGAAGCCGCGCTGGTGGCAAGCAAGGCGCCTGCCGCGGCGGGCCGTGTTGCTGAGCGGTGCCATATTATTGCTGGCCATGGCTGCCTCGACGCTGGTGCTGCCAGGACCATCATGGCAGGCACCGGTCGCCTGGCGATCCGACTCCGCGCTGATGCAGTCCGGCATGGAAGCCTTGCGCCACACCGACCGCGACGGCGCGATTGAACAAGCGCTGCAGCAATTTGGCGCCATTCTCGAGCGCCACCCCAACCATGCCGGAGCGGCCGCGGGACAGTCACTGGCGTACAGCATGCGCTATGTTGGCGACGGGCGCGACGAGACGTGGCTGACGCGCGCGGCAGCAGGTGCCGCGCTGGCGCTCCAGGAGAACGACCAGCTGGCGCTGGCCCATGCGGCGCAGTCCTGGGTGGCCGCGCTGCAAGGCCGCGGCGCCGATGCGCTGTCCGCCGCCGACCGCGCGCTGGCGCTCGATCCAGACGACCTGTCCGCCCTGCACGCCAAGATCAATGTACTGCTGCGCATGCAGCGCCACGATGCCGCCCGCGAGCTGATCGCCCGCGCCCGGGCGCGCTGGCCGCAGGAACGCACCTTCGCCGACCTCGACGGCACGCTGCACTTCCAGCAAGGTGACTATGCCGCGGCGGAACAGGCATTTCGCCACAGCCTGCAACTGGAACCCGATGCCGTACTCGGCTACGCCAACCTGAGCGCCGCCCTGTCTCGCCTGGGACGGGGCAACGAGGCACTGAGCGTGTTGCAGCAAGGCCTGCGCATGCAGCCCAGCGGCGCCTTGTACACCAACCTGGGCGCGGCGCTGTTCGCGCGTGGCGATTTTCTTGGTGCCAGTACCGCTTTCGAACATGCCGTATCGTCCATCAAGGGCGGTCCGAATGACTACCTGAAATGGGCCAACCTGGCCGACGCGCTGCGCTGGCTGCCAGGGCGCGAACAGGCCGCGCACGATGCCTACCGGCGCGCCATGCAGTTGCTGCAGCCGATGCTGGCGCGCGCGCCTGACGATCCCACCTTTCTCACGCGCATGGGGCTATATGCCTCCCATCTGGGCAATGTGCCCGATGCGCTGAAATGGACCGAGCGCGGCGCCGCGATGGCGCCGGCCAGCCCCGACGTGCGCTTTCGCGCAGCGCTCGCCAATGAACTCAGCGGCCAACGTGGCGCCGCCATCGCCCACCTGGCACGCGCCATTGCCTTGGGGTACCCGCTCTCTGCCATCGAGAGCGAACCCGAGCTGGTCGCGCTGCGGCGCGACTCCCGTTATCAAACCCTCGCCATGGAAAATAAACGATGACTCACCCCATCTCGCTCACGCCGCCTGCCCAGGTCCTGCTGCAGCTGTCTTTCGACGCGGACCAGCACGGTAACACGCTGAATCACTATTTCACGCCTGTTTCTTCCACCACGCCCCAGCCGACGCCAGTCGACGGCGCGCATGCCGCCAGCCTGTATTTCGCACCGGGCGAGCAATTACTCATGCGCATTACCGCCAGCGGCGCGAGCACCGGCGCCAACGCTTTCCAATCGTTCCAGGTCATCGACTGCGTGATCGTCACCCGGCCCCAGGTGATACAGCGCGGCCAGGGCCTCGATACCCTGTACGCCCCGCCCTCGCCTTTCCTGCAGGCGGTCGGCTCCTGTTATCCGATGGCGCTCGATTTCTACGCCACCGTCAATCCACTCACGCCAGGCGGCGAACGCGTCGTCAACCAGATATGGAAAGGCTCGCTCGATGTCGGCGTCAGCCCTGGCATCTGGGATTTTTCGCTGGTACTGACGGTGCGTATTACGCGCGGCGTGGGCGCCGTCAGCGACGTGCGGGTCTTCTGGTTCGATCCGGAAATGGAAGTGGGCAGCACCGGCACGCTCAAGTAAAGCACGCGCGGCGCCGCTCAGGCGATCAGGCCCTCGCTGCGCAAGCGGCGGCGCAGGGCCTCGCAGGGCGTCCTGAGCGATGCGGCGCAGTGCGCGACATCCCCCTGATGCGCGACCAGCGCCGCGCGCAACTGCTCCAGCGGAATCACGCCCGCCTCGCGTATCTGCGGGTGGGCCGCCAGCAATTTGTACATCGAGGGGCGCGACACACCCAGCGCCAGCGACGCGGCCTGGATCTGCCAGCCGTTGGCATCCATCGCGTCGAGTACCGCGGCATGCTCCACACTGGCCAGTTCGGCCCGACGCGGCGGTACTGCGGGATCCTGCGCGTGCGCCACCAATGGCACCAGCGACGACAGCGCAGGGACGATACCGGACTGCAAGGCAAGCAGCGCGCGCCGGACCACATTGCGCAACTGGCGCACATTGCCCGGCCAATCATGACAGCACAGGTCGCGCACCAGCGCCACAGGCAGGCTCACTTGTGCACCGACAGCGGCATTCCATTCCTGCATCACGCGCACGACCAGCAAGCCGATGTCTTCCCGCCGCGTGCGCAACGCGGGCAATTCGATCACGAAACTCTCCAGGCGCCGCAACAGCGGCTGGTTGAAATTCGTACTGGCCAGGTCCTGGTCTGTGGCGGCCAGCAGGCGCGCCCGCGATTGCAGCGATCGCGCGGCGCCCAGTGGACGATACTCGCCACCGTCCAGCACCCGCAACAGCATCGGCTGCACCGCCACCGGCGCATTGCCGATTTCATCGAGAAACAGGGTGCCGCCGGCCGCCTCGGCAAAAAATCCGTCACGCAGCCGTTCGGCGCCCGTGTAAGCCCCCTTGGCCGCGCCAAACAGATCGGCCGCGGCCAGTGTCTCATTGAGCGCCGCCATGTTGACGGCCACCAGCGGCCCGTCGCGATGCAGGCTGGCAGCGTGGATGGCACGCGCGGCGAGCTCCTTGCCGGTACCGGTTTCGCCCAGCAGCAGCACTGGCAGTTCGGTGGCGGCAACCTGGCGGATGGACTCGCGCACCCGGCGCATGCGGCTGCTCACGCCGATCAATTCGCCCTGCTGCTCCAGTTTCGGCAAACCCTCGGCCCAGTGCACGCACAGCAGCACGGCGCCACCCAGCTCCAGCACCAGTGCCTTGTCGAGGCGCGCGGCACTGACTGCCAGCGGCGCCGCCAGTGGCGCGCCGTCGAGCGTGACGAGCATGCGGCTGGCAGGCGGGCGCAGGGTCAGCCCCCCGGCTGCATCGCCCTGCAGCAGCAGCGGCTCACGCGCAATGCAGCGCTCGCCCAGCGGGCGCGGTTCCTTGCCCGGCAGGCAAAATGCCGGCGCGTAGCGGTCCAGCGCCAGTTCGGACACGCCATGGCCAGCGATGAATTGCTCGCCTACCCTGGCCAGGTCGGGATGCCACAGTATGGTCAGCGCCAGCAGGCGCTGGGCGCCATGTTGCGGCATCGACAGTACCGACGTCAGGGTTTGCTCGTTATCCGGCGACGCCATCGGTGCTTCCTCGCAAGTAGTGGGTGTCAGCATGATGCCGGGTTGCCAGTGGCGTGTAAAGGCGCAGCTGTTGACGTGTCAATATCAGCCTTATTGACGGACAACTTGGGCATTTCCCGGTAGAACGACGGGGCGGCAAGCGCAACGGTGACTGGCATGGTTTTTGATAAGTAATCAATATTACTTTCCATAACAGAGGTCATCGAGATGGACACCCACCGTATTGCGCCTTTCTTCAGCCGCCTGCTGCCGGCCGCCGGCAACCGTCTGGCGCTGCTGCAATTCAACGTCAGCCTCGACGAGGAACATATTTTTCTGCGTGTGGCGCTTGAGCGTGGCGAACATATCGACCTCGGTGAACGCGTGCATCACTACTGCCTTGTCACGCTTGCGCGTCAACGGCTGCAAGATGCGCACCGCGGTGGCGATCCCAGTGGCCAGGGGTGGATTGCAGTCGATGCGCTGGCGAAAATGCTGGGGCTCGACACCGCGCACCTGAACATCCATATTTACCGTGCGCGCCGCCATCTGGCCAGCGCGCTGCCGCCGTCGAGCGACAGCGAGGCGGTATTCGAGCGCCGGCGCGGCGAAGTGCGTATGGGCCCGCTGCCGTTTCGGATTGTGCGCGGCTCATATCTTGAGGGCGAGTTCACGCCGCCGGCGGCCATGCCGGCCGATGGCATGCAAGGTTAGCCGTCCTGACCGGCCCGGTACACGATCTTCACGGACGACGGCGCGCTGGCAAGTGCTGCGTTCGGTGGCGAACCTGGCACCAGCCGCAGGATATTGGATGCGTCAAGCGTCACGGTCATGGCAAATACCCCGGCGGGAAAACGCACGCATATCGGCTTGATCGACGGCACCACCTGGCCGACCGGCCGATTGCGCTGAAAGTCGCCACCAAAAGCCAGCCAATAGGACAGCGACGTGTCGGCCACCGGCGAAAAGCCATGGCTCACATTGGGTTGGGCGGGGAACGCAAACGTCCCTGCCCCGCTCATGCCTATCCCCAGCAGGACGTTATTGACGCTAGGGATAGTGTAGTCGCCCAGTAGCGACAGCTTGCCCGGCACGGGCGGCACCGTCCCCGATACAAACGAGTAACCGTACTGATCCAGGGCAAGCACGACAGAGGTCCCGGCGTTGACATCGGCGGTCTTGATCTGCTGCGTCGCGGGCGCGGTGGCATTGAACCACGCGCAGTCGTACTCCACATGCCATTTGAAATCGATCTGCACGCCGGGGTTGGCACCGCATATCATCCAGGCCAGCGCACTGGGGCTGCCGTCGCCGCAAATGATATTGCCGGCATCCTGGTAGACGCAGGCCTTGCCCCCACCCATGCTGTTGTTGACAAAAAAAAGGTCGTATTGCTGAACGCTGCCCATGGTTTGTCTTTCCTTATCCGTGTACCACCGGGGTACACGGTGCCGTGCTTGCTGGGCAATGGCGCCCCGTCAAGGACGCGGCTGTGGCTTATCAAGCCACAACCCGCTTGAAGACGCCCCTTCGCCGGCGGCAGCTTAAGCAGGAACCCACTGATTGGACGAATTCAGCGCGTAGGTCAGGCTGTAGACATTCGGCGGGAAAATGACCTGCGTATTCTGGTTGACCGTGGTGATATCCATCACGGTACCGACTTGCACATTGCTGCCGGCGGCGATCCAGTAGGTCGGCGTTGGCGTGAACGTATGGGTCAGGTTGGGCCCGGCATTGGTCACGAAGGTACCCGCGCCGCTCATGCTGACGCCGACCGAAAACTCGTTGGACGGTACATTCGCGGCGTCGCTGATGATCAGGGAGCCCTGCGGCTGGCCAGGTTTCGGTGAGCTCAGGTTCGGGCCTGTATTCGGCGAACTGGAAAAGGTCGTGGAATTGGCGCTCTGTGGATCGGCCGACACGTTGCCGCCTGCATTGAATGTCACGCCAGGCTGGATCACGCCCGAATCGCCCCAGACGAAACCGTACTGGATATCCCACATGAAGGTGATCTGGTTGCCCGGCGCGATATTGTAAGGGCTGCAAAACCACGCCAGCGAGAAGACATTTGCCGACTGCTGGTTCGGCAGTTGCTGGTACACATAGAATTTGAAGGGCGCGGCCGACTGGTTCACCAGTTTGATCGAGTACGGCGTACCGGTGCCCAGGGCTGCGGCGTCGCTGGAGGTAAGTTGCTTGCTTTCATTAACATAGCTGACGATGGTCATGGTAAAACTCCGTGAAAACATGAGGTTATGGGCCAGGCCCGCAGTGCACATGCACAGCGGCATTTACTTTCCGAAGGAGCCAGTCACCGCACCGCTTGCTCTCGCTCGCGTCGGTTGTGTTTGCTCGCCCCGTAACCACAGCATGTGCTTTCCGGTGTGCCATATCAATTACACGGCATTACAAAGCACTACAGTCCGGTTATGATAAAGAAATGAAAAAACTCCTCCTCCTGATTTGCCTGCCGCTGCTGCTGGCCGCCTGCGGTGCTTTTTCCAGCGCCTTGACCGACGAAGACGTGGCCCGCTATATCAAGGCCTACGATAATTTTGCCGTGGCGTCACCGGAACTGGAAAAGCTCAAGAGCGACGACAAGGCGATATCGCTGCTGACGTGCGGGCCTTGCCTGGCGCGCCTGGAAAAGGCGGTGCAGGATGCCGGCTACAAGGACATGAAGGCCTTTGTCGCCTTTGATATCCGCATGCATATCACGATGCGGGCGTGGGCTTACGTGGCGATTGCCAAACTGGCCGGAGAATCGGGACAGGCGGTGGCGGCGGAAGACTTCTGCAAGCTCAAGGAAAATATCGCGAAGTCAAAAGATGCCGAGGAGATGCGGCTGCAATGCACGCGGCTGAAATCCTATACCAGCTACCTTGACCGGGCCGGGGCGTTCGCGGTGAAGCTGGCGGAAAAATTGCTCAAGGACGGCGATATCGAGGTGGTGGCCAAGCATATCGACGCGATCAGCGCCGCCCTCTCGAACGAGAAGCTGCCGGCGGAATGGCGCCACGGTGGTGGCGGCTTCGACGACTGAACATTTATTCTTGCTCGCCCCTGGCCATCTGGCCGAATACCTCGTCGCGGCGCACCCAGGCGTGAAACAGCGCCGCGCCAAGGTGGGCCATTATGGTGGCGAACAGCACATACGCCAGCACGCCATGCAGGGGGCGCAGCATGCCGTACACCTCGGGGCTGTGCGGCAGGATCGCCGGCAGGTGGACGCCGCCGAACAGCGGGATCGGATAGCCACCGGCCGACAGCATGGCCCAGCCGATCAGCGGCATCGCCAGCATCAGGCCATACAACAGCCAGTGCGACGCGTGCGCGGCGAATTTCTGGATCGCCGGCAGGTCGCCCGGCAGCGCCGGCGTTGGCCGGCTCAGGCGGTTGACCAGGCGCACGATGGCCAGCAGCAGGATCGCAATGCCGAGCGGACGATGCAGGTCCAGCAGCTGGGCGCGGTACTGCAGCGAGACGACCATGCCGGCGCCGACAAACAGCATGGCGAGAATGGCCAGCGCCATGGCCCAGTGCAGCACGCGGGCGAGCAGATTGAAGTGGCGTGGACGATTCATTTGGCGCTCCCGTTCTGGACTGCAGGATAGGCGGACTTGCCGGCACTGATTTCGCGCTCGCGGCGGTTGAACGACACCGAGTACGCGGCCGAGCGGGCCTGCAGGATGGGATCGTCGCTGCCGGCGATGCCCACCGGCAGTATCAATGGGTCGAAATTGAGGTCGCGGCATGGGCCGGTTGACTGCGGCTCGGCATGCGCCAACGTCAATGTGCCGATGGTGGCCTCCTTGCGCGACTCGGGCCAGGCCTTCGAAGGATCGTTGACCGGGTCCTCTGGTTCGGCGATTTGCACCACCATGTCCCATACCAGCGGGCCGGTGGCCAGGCGCTGGTCCAGGTCGGCAATCAGGAAATTCGCATCGGCCGCCTTCAGCTGCTCGGGTGTCATCGCCACGAATGGC
Source organism: Janthinobacterium sp. J1-1 (assembly GCF_030944405.1). Lineage (NCBI taxonomy): Bacteria > Pseudomonadati > Pseudomonadota > Betaproteobacteria > Burkholderiales > Oxalobacteraceae > Janthinobacterium > Janthinobacterium sp. J1-1. The sequence continues at coordinate 3,935,500 of NZ_CP132339.1, read as the reverse complement.
GTGCGCGGGCGCATCGACCAGCGCACCATGCGCTCAATGCCTTTTGCGTCCGTCAGGCGAAACGCGTTGACGCCGTTGAAACGGGTGCTGCCCAGGCTGTCGGACCGGGGCGCGGTTTTCGCCCAGGCCTGGAACGCGGCGATCTCGGGATGCGCGGCCAGCACAGCTTTCATCTTGTCCGGGTCGGGCTTGCCGGTCGCCGGATCGGGCTTGCCGGCCTCGTTCATCGCCTGAAAGCCTTGCGGCGTGGCGGCGGCAAAGAAGGGAAAACTGTTCATGGCGATGCGCCATTCCTGGCCGTCGTCGGTCTTCAGCTGCACCGCCATGCCGCGCACCGGCGACGCACCGTCCGGTGCATACGGGTTGTTGGAGGACGCGGAAAAGCGGCCGATCACGGCAATCGACGGCTGCGAGAACGCGCGCGCTGTCGACAGGCCCGCCGCTTCCGGCGTCGGCGCGAAGGTGCCGGCAAAGCAGACGCCCTTGCTGTGCGCACGCCGGAATCCCGGCGCCTGGGTACCCGACGCCTGGGCGAAGTCCATCATTTTTTGCGGCGTCAGCTGGTGGTTGCCGAACCAGCCGCCGACCCACGCGAACAGCGCGGCGAGGGCCAGCAGGATCAGGGCGATCGGTAACAGCAGCAGCAGGGAGCCGCGGCGTGAAGTCGGGTTGGGCATGTCGGTCTGGCTTTCGTGGGTTCGATGGCTGGTGACAGCGATCATAGCGCGTCCGGCAGAACCGTGCGATTTGACAGTCAAACCCTGCCGGCGTCCTGCGCTCCGGCAAGCCGCTCGCCTTGCGCCGGCGACCGGGGAGCAGGCCCGCCCTGCAGCCAGATATCGAAACTGGTCGCGTCCTGGCCGGTGGCGGCCAGCCGATACGCAAAGCCGTGGCGCGTCAGCACCTCGCGCACGAACAACAGGCCGATGCCCTGGCCGCCTTTCTTGGTGGTGAAAAACGGCATGAACAACTGCCGCGCCGGCAAATCGCCCGGCAGGTTGCCGGAGTCGATGATCGACAGGCGCACCCCATGGGCCTCGGCCGCCAGCTCGAACCAGATGGAAGCGGCCGCCGGGCCGGCCTGCTCGACCGCCTCCATCGCGTTCTTGACCACGTTCAGCAGCGCCTGCTCCATCAGATGGCGGTCCAGTGCGATGGCTGGCACCGCATCGCAACGCCGCCAGCCGATCGTGATGCCGCGGCTGCGGCAAGGTTCGCGGTACAGGTACAGAATGTCGTCCATGATCTCGCGCACCGCGACCGGCCTGGGCTCCGGTGCCGGCATCTTGACCACGCGCGTGAAGCGTTCGATGAACTCGCCCAGGCTGGTATTGCGGCGCTTGACGGCGGCAATCGCCGTGCCGAAGTCGTCGCCGTCGCGCTCGGTGAGCTGGCCACGGTAATACAGCAGCGAATCGAGCACCGAGCCGGTGGCCGCCACGGTGTTGTTGACCTCATGCGCCAGCACGCGGATCAGCTTGTCGTACGTGGCTTTCTCGGAACTTTCCAGTTCCTGGGTCAGTTCCTCGACCAGCAAAAAGTGCCGCGCGAAACCACGGTCGTAAAACCGGCCGCGCTGGCTGCGGTAGCGGCGCCCGTCGGCGTCGCTCAGCAACTGGCTGTCGCCGAGCGGCAGCGCGTCGAGCTGTGCCAGCAATGCCTGCCTGCCCTGCCGCGCGCCAGCCGTCAGCGCCCGCCCCTTCGCTTCCGGCCCCAGTCCCAGCAACGCCTGGGCGCTGGCGTTCAGCAGGCTGATACGGCCGTCGAAGTCGAACACCACCACCGCGCCGGGGGTCGCTTCGAGCAGGCGGTCGAGAAAACCCTGCTGTTCGCCGATCTGCAAGCGCTCCTGGTATAGCGCGCCCAGCATGGTGTTGAACAGCTGCACCAGTTCATTGAGCTCGCCATCGCCGCTGGCCTGCAGCCGCGCCGCGTAATGCTGGTCTTGCAGCAGGTCGTGGAAGTGGCGCGTGTAGCCGAGCGGTTCGAGCGCGCGGCCGACCAGGCGCACGCCCAGTGCCAGGCTGAGCAGCAACAGCGCCTCCACTGCCAGCATCGGCAGCGGCGTGGCGCGCAACAGGAACACGCTCAGCGCCACGAACAGCAGGTGCGCCGCGAACAGATAGGTGTACAAGCGCCAGCGCAAGCTCATGCGGCGTCGCCGTCGGTGCCGCCGAGGCCATGGCGTTCCAGGCGCCGGTACAGCGCCGTGCGGCTCAAGCCCAGCGACTTGGCCACGCGCGTGATATTGCCCTGGTGCTGGTCGAGCGCGTGACCGATCATGTGGCGCTCGACCTGTTCCAGCGTCATGCCATCGACGCCCAGGCGCCTGCCGGACGCGCCGCCATGCTCATGCTGCTCGGCGTCGACAAAATCGGCCTGGCGCAGTTCGCTGCGTCCGACCAGCAACAGCGTGCGTTCCAGCGTTTGCTTGAGCTGGCGGATATTGCCGGGCCATGGCTGCGCGCTCAGCCAGTCGAGCGCGGCTGGCGCGATGGTGGCCGTGCCGAGTCCGTAGCCACGCGCCACCTCGGCGATGATATGGCGTGCCAGCAAGGGGATGTCGCTGCGCCGCTCGCGCAGCGGCGGCAGCCGTATGGTGATCAGGTTCAGGCGATAAAACAGGTCTTCGCGGAAGTCGCCGCCGGCCACCAGTTCGGCCAGCTCGCGGTTGGTGGCCGACACCACGCGGATATCGGCCTGCTCGGTGCGGCTGGCGCCGACCGCCTGGTAGGTCTGGTCCTGCAGCACGCGCAGCAGCTTGACCTGGTCGGCGCGGTGCAATTCGCCGATCTCGTCGAGGAACAAGGTGCCGCCGTGCGCGCTGGCGACATGGCCCTTGCGGTCGGTTTTGGCGTCGGTGAAGGCGCCGCGCACGTGGCCGAACATTTCGCTCTCGAACAGCGACGGCGTGATGGCCCCCATGTTGATCTTGACGATGGGCTGGCCGGCGCGCGGGCTGTTGCGGTGGATGGCGTCGGCGATCAGCTCCTTGCCGCTGCCGCTTTCGCCCAGGATCAGCACCGGCGCCCTGGTGGCGGCCACCTGGGCGATGGTGGCCAGCACTTTGAGCAGGCGCGGATGTTCGCCGACGATGGCGCTGAAATCGCACTGCGCGTCGAGCGCCTGGCGCGACGGGTTGGCCAGGGGCGCCGGCCCGCTGGTCTCCAGCGTGGCGCGGATCAGTTCGGCGAGCTGGGTATTGTCCCACGGCTTGGTGAAGAAATTGGCGGCGCCGGCCTGCACGCCGCGCACCGCCAGCGCGATCGAACCCCAGGCCGTCATCAGCAGCACCGGCAAATCAGGCCGGCACTGCTTGATGGCGGCCAGCAGCGCCAGCCCCTCCTCGCCGCTGGTATGCAGCGAAAAATTCATATCCTGCAACACCAGGTCCGGCGCCTGCCGCGCCACCAGCGCCAGCGCCTGGGCCGGCTCGTCGCAGCACACGGCATCGTAGCCGGACTGCTTGAGCAGCAGCGCCAGCGAGACCTGCACCGCCGTGTCGTCGTCGACGACGAGGATGCGCGGACGCTCCTTACGCGATAGTTCCATCGATTCAAACCGCCTTATTCATAGTGCAGCGCCTGGGTCGGGCTCAGGCGCGCGGCGCGCCAGCCCGGGTATAGCGAACAGAGCAAGGATAGCAGATAGATCACGCCTGCCGATAGCGCACTGGCCATGAAAAATACCGTCCAGTCGAGGTTCTCGCCGAATACGCCGGTCAGCGGCAGTTGCACCAGCAGCAACAGCGCCACGGCCATCGCGCCCGAACTGAGCAGCATCTGCTCGGCGATGATCTGGCGGTAGACATCGCCGGCACTGGCGCCCAGCGCACGGCGCAGGCCGATCTCCGGAATGCGCTGCGTGGTGTTTTGCCACAGCACGCCGAACAGGCCGAAGGCCACCATCACCAGCAGAAAGGCGGCGATCACCGACAGTATCGTCAACGGTATCATCTGCGTGCCGAGCATCGACTTGCGGCCATCGGGCAGCGGCGTGACGATATAGTTCCAGTCGCCGCGCACCTGCTTCAGACGCGCATTGAGCCGGGTTTCAAACGTACGCGGCGTGCCCGGGCGCAGCTTGAGCATGATGTTGTTGACCGTGTCCTTGCCCACGCCCGGTATCCAGCGCGGCAGCATCAGGTAGACCGGCTCCTGCAGTTCGCCCTGGGGGCGGAACTGCGCCACCACGCCGGTCACGCGGTAGCGCTTCGGGGCTTCCTTGCCTTCCTGTTTCGTGATGTACAGCTGGCCAATCGGATTCTTGCCCGGAAACAGTTTGTCGGCCACAAGCTGGTTGATGACGACCGGCGTGGCGTCGGCGCCGTCGTCCGCCCTGGAAAACCAGCGCCCGGCGGCCAGCTTCATGTCCATGGTCCTGAAATAATCGTCGGACACGCCCAGGCCATCGATCGTGATCTGGCTGCTGCCATCCGGCAGCGTGTACTCCTCGGTCCAGCGCGACATCTCGTACGTGCCGAACCAGCTGAAGGCGACCGACTCCACCTCGGGCAAATCGAGCAGGCTGCGCCGGAGGTTGTCGAAGATGGCGGCGTCATTCGGCAACTCCTTGGCCGCGCGCATGCTCACCGACCACTGATTGCGCCATTCGTGCCCGGTTGGCAACTGGTATAGCTGGTAGTGGCGCAGGCCGAAGGCGGCGATGGCGAACACCACCAGAAAGGCCAGCAGGATTTCCAGGCTCAGCATCAGGTTGCGGGATTTTCGTTTCCAGATCAGCTTCAACAGATGGCGCAACATCAGGCAGTTCCTTTCAGGGCGTGGACCGGGTCGAGGCGGGCCATTTTCAAGGCCGGGATCAGGCCCGACAGCACGCCGAACACCAGCGTGATCAACAGGCCGTAGCCAAACACGGCGAAGTTCAGGTGAACTTTCAGATACGGAATCAGGCCCGAGCTTTCCAGCCACCACAGCGCGCCGGCCGCGCAGACCAGGCCGATGGCACCGCCAACCAGGCACAGCAACACGTTTTCCAGCACCAGTTGCGCCACCAGTTGGGCGCTGGTGGCGCCAAACGCCTTGCGCACGCCGATTTCGCTGCTGCGCTCCATGATGCGGCCCACGTTCAGGTTGACCAGGTTCAGCGCCGGCAGCATCATGAACAGCACCATCAGGGTGACGATGATGGCCAGCAGCTTGCCGGCGCCACCCTCCTCGGTCTGGTCGGCGAGCAAGGTACGGGCGAACAGCTGCAGTTTGGAATCGCCCCAGAAGCGCGTGGTGTTGAACTGGTTGGGGTCGGGATACTGCACGGTTTTTGCCACCTCGACGATCTGGTGCTTGATGGCTGGCAGATCCTCGGCCCGGTAGGCCAGGATCATGGTGCTGAACATGCCGAACAGCTTGTCCTTGTAGTCGCTCGACGGCGCGCTGGTCAGCGGCACCCAGATGTCGGAATAGGCGTTGATGTGCATCTCGTCCCGCACCACGCCGACCACGCTGAAGATCTGTCCGTTGGCGTTGAATTTCTGGCCCAGCCAGGTCTGGCCCGGAAATAGCTGACGCGCCGTCGATTGGTTGATCACGGCCACCATGCGGCCCTGCTCGACATCGTCGGCATTGATGGTGCGGCCCGACACCAGCGCGAAATCGAGGATCTTCCAGTATTCGGCGTCGGTCAGGCGCATCTGGCGGTCGCTGACGCGATCGGCCTGGTACACCGACACCGCTTGCGGAAAGCTGAACACCGACACGGCTTCGACGCCCTTGAGGGGTTTCAGGTATTGCGCGATCATCTTGTAGCCCAGCGTGCCGCGGCGGCGAGCGCCCTTGTCGGTATGGCTCGATTCCACCATCACCATCTGTACGAAACGCGCGCTCTTGCCTTCCACGCCGGTCGGATAAAACGTGTTTTGCAGCAGCGCCGCGACCACCATCAGCACCACCAGCGTGAGCACGATGCACAGCAGGTTGATGGCGGTGAACATTTTGCGGCGCAGAAAAACCTTCCACGCCGTCAGCATATAATTCCTGAACATGCCGTCTCTCCTCAGGCGACCAGTTGGCCGTCGAACACGCGCACCACGCGCCCGGCCAGCCGCGCTTCCTGCTCGTTGTGGGTGACCATCACGACGGTAGTGCCCTCGCTGTTGAGCTTGAGCAGGATGTCCATCACCTCCTGGCCCATCTTGCTGTCGAGGTTGCCGGTCGGTTCGTCGGCCAGCAACACCTGCGGCTGACCGACGATGGCGCGGGCAATCGCCACCCGCTGCTGCTGGCCGCCCGACAACTGGTTCGGGTAATGGTCCATGCGCGCGCCCAGGCCGACTTTTTCCAGCGCCTCGCGCGCCAGCCGCTGGCGCTTCTTGGCCGACATGTCACGGTACAGCAGCGGCAGCTCGACATTGTCGATCACGCGCAAATCATTAATCAGATGAAAGCTCTGGAAGATGAAGCCGAAGGTGTTGTTGCGCAGCCTGGCCACATATTTGTCCTTGTACGAGGCCACCGGCGCACCGCCCACCGTGATTGCGCCGCTGCCCGGATGGTCGAGCAGGCCGATCAGATTGAGCAGCGTGCTCTTGCCGCAGCCACTGGGCCCCATGATGCAGACGAATTCAGCTTTCGCCACATGCAGGTCGATGTCTTTCAGGGCCAGGGTTTCGACCTTGTCGGTCCGGTAGGTCTTGCTGACTTTTTCCAGGCGGATCATGTTACACCTTTCTTTTTTACGGTTATTCGGCCACGCGGACGCTGTCGCGGTCCTTGTAGCGGCTGGTATCTGAAATGATGAGACGCTCGCCGGCGCGCGCGCCGGACAGGATCTCGACGCTCTTGCCGTCGCTGGCGCCGATATTGAGCGTCGTCTTGCGGGCCACGCCGTCGCGCACCACGAAGATGTCTTGCGGGCCACGGCCGTTGAATGCCGGGCCGGCATCGGCCAGCAAGGTGTTGCTCTTTTGCTCGGTGACGATGTTGACCTCGACCCGCAGCTTGTTGCGCAGCATGGGATGGTTCGGCTCGGCCAGCGTGACCAGCAGCTTGACGGTGCCGTTCTGGATCTCCGGGAGTATGGTTTGCACCTGTCCGGCCAGTTTGACGTTGCCCTGCTCCACCAGCACCGCCTGGCCGGCGCCGAGCGCGCGCGCATGATAGTCGGACAGCGAGGCCTCGACCTTGTAATTGTTCAATTCGGACACCTTGGCCACCAGCTGGCCGTTGCCGACGCTGGCGCCCTCCTCGGCCATCAGCTGCGTCAGCATGCCGGTAAACGGCGCGCGCACGCGGGTCTGCTCGAACAGCTGCTGCTGTTGCGCCAGCTGCTTTTGCAAGATGTTCTTTTGCAGCCGCGCCCCTTCGATATTGATCGAGGTGACGCGCTGGTTGTCGTCGATCTGTTCGCGCTGCTGGCGCAGCTGGATCTCGATGCGCCGCACGTTCAGCTCGGCCGTCAGCAAATCCTCGGCCGACACGCCGCCCGCCTTGCGCAGGGTCTGCGAACGGGCCAGCCGCACGCGCGCCGCCTCCAGGTCGAGCTGCAGCAGCTCGATCGCGCTGGCCGTCTGCTTGCGCTTCTGCGACAGCTCCAGCGTCAGCGCGGCGATACGGTTTTCCTGCTGCGCCAGTTGCTCCCGGATGCTGTCGATGGCCAGCACCACGGCGCGCTCGTCCAGCTCCAGCAGCAACTCGCCGGCCCGTACCTGCTGGCCCAGCTTGGCATGCACCTTGGCCACATGGGTCTGGATCGGACTCGACACCAGTTCCTCGTGCACCGGAATCACGATGCCGGACGCATTGATGGTATTGGCAATATTGCCGACCCGCACCTGCGCCAGCATCAGGCCGGCCGCATCCACGCTGGGACCGACCACCCGGTTGATGCCCCACGCGGCCAGGCACAGCATGCCCAGCAGCGCGGCGATGGCCAGCGCCTTGTGGCGCTGGCGGCGTTTGATGATGCCGGGGTCGAGGGCGAGATCCATGGTGAGGCGTGTGCAAGTGGAATATGCAGGCTCTTTTGCAATCTTCGTGCCATAGCTTGCGGCGCCGGGAAAAATCAATCAAATCAATCAGTTGGCGCCGCAAGCGGCAACCGCTCAAGAGCCTTGATTTGCCCGGCTCCGGGCACGGGTGTCCGGAAACAGACAGTGTGCAGACCACCGCGCGCACGATTGCGGGCGATTGTCCTACACACCCATCGCAGCCACAACTTTGCTGTTAGATTGTCATGCCCACGCCATCCTCAACCCTTCTCAACCGGTACCCCATGAAAACGTTTCATTGCGACAAGTGTTCACAACAGGTCTTTTTTGAAAATACCCACTGCTCCAACTGCGACAGCATGCTGGGCTACGAGCCCGCCTTGCGCACCATTAACAGCTACGAGCCGGCCGAGAATGGCCTGTGGCGCAGCCTGAACACCCGGGACGCGGGCAAACTGTACAAGCAGTGCGGCAACTATGTGGAGCACAATGTGTGCAATTGGATGATCCCCGCCGACGATGCGCATGAACTGTGCGAATCGTGCCAGTTCACGACGGTGATTCCGTCGCTGTCGTCGGAGAAGAACCTGGTGCTGTGGTCGCGCCTGGAAACGGCCAAGCGCCGGCTGCTGTTTTCGCTGGCCGCGCTGAACCTGACGCCGGACTCGAAAGAGGACGCACCGGACACCGGCCTGGCCTTCCAGTTCCTGGAGGACGGCGTGACGGACCAGTGCGTGATGACGGGCCATGACGACGGGCTGATCACGCTCAATATCGCCGAAGCCGATCCGGCCGAGCGCGAACGCACGCGCGAACAGATGCATGAGCGCTACCGTACCCTGCTGGGACATTTCCGCCACGAAAGCGGCCACTATTATTTCGACCGGCTGGTAGTCGACAGCCAGTGGATAGCCAGTTTCCGCGCGCTGTTTGGCGACGAGCGCGCCGATTACGGCGAAGCGCTGCAGCGTCACTACAACGAAGGTCCGGTCACTGACTGGGAAGAGCATTTCGTCAGCAGCTATGCCAGTTCCCACCCGTGGGAAGACTGGGCCGAAACCTGGGCCCATTACCTGCACATGCTCGACACGCTGGAAACGGCGCACGCCTGCGGCCTGTCGCTCAAGCCCGCCAAGGCCGACGAGCCGTCGCTGGACGGCGTGACCCTGCCCACGAAGATAGACACGTTCGACGATACATTGAGCGACTGGTTCGCGCTGACTTACGTGCTCAACAGCCTCAATCGCAGCATCGGCATGCCGGACTCGTATCCGTTCAAGCTCAGTACGCCGGTGCTGGAGAAGCTGACGTTCGTGCACAAGGTGGTGACGTCGTACAAGAAGACCGGCATCAAACAGGGTCCTCAAGCAGCTGCACCGTTACCTGCATCCGGTGCGGCGGCAACGCCGGTCCAAACTGGTTGAAGATCGCCACGTCGGCGGCGTCGCGTCCAAAGCCCAGCGTGACGCGGCCGCCGCGCGCAATCGCTTGCGTCGGGTCGAAGGTATACCAGCGGCCACCCACCCAGGCCTCGAACCAGGCATGCAGGTCCATCGGCGCCAGCTCATGCAGGTAACCCACCACCATGCGCGCCGGGATGCACAGGCTGCGGCATAGGGCGATGCCCAGGTGGGCCAGGTCGCGGCATACGCCCTCGCGCCGCAAGTTGACCTCGGTGGCCGTCATATGGCCGTAGAGGGTGCCCGGGTCGAAGCGCACCTCGCGCCGTATCCAGTCGCAGATGGCGGCCACCTGGTCGTATCCCGGCGCCACGCCGGCGACGATCTCGCCCGCCATGGTGGCGAACTGCTCTGATTCGCAATACCGGCTGGGCAGCAGGAAGGCCAGCACCGCGTCGGGCAGCAGTTGCACGGCATCGAACGGCGCGCCGGGCGCCACATCGATGGCTTCGGCGGTCAGCACATCGGCCGAGGTCTCGATGGCAAATTCGCCGGCCGGCGCCACCAGGCGCTGGCACAGATTGCCATACATGTCGGTAAATTCCACCACCGGCACGCTGGGCACAAGCGTGTAGACCTCGCGCGCCACCCATTGCTGGGCGCCGCTGCGCGCACGCAACATCAGAATGAACGGGGTCGGAGCGTCAAGGGTGAACTCCAGCTTGCAGGCAGTACGCAGCCACATGGCGAATCGCTTTCACTATTTGATCAGGTTGCACCATCATGGTGCGCCGTGCGGGATGCATCAGGTCGGCTTGGTGCGTTGCAAGAGTGTCGAAAGGACAAAGCATCTTAGCACCGACAGTATTATCAAGAAACTTATCAAGAAACGTGCCTGCGGTGTGCGGCGTGTTACGCTGGAATATCAGGTATGAATCCTGCTTACTCCAGCGTATCGCGCCGGCTTCGGCCGCGCCCACATCGAAAGGCACTCCGCATGGCTATCCGTATCGCGCTGCACCACAAGACCAGTTACCGCTACGACCGTCTGGTCAACCTGTCGCCGCACGAAGTACGTTTGCGCCCGGCCCCCCATGCGCGCACACCGATCTTGTCGTACTCGCTGACGGTGCAGCCGCAGGACCATTTCATCAACTGGCAGCAAGACCCATACGGCAATTACATCGGCCGTTTCGTGTTCCAGGAAAAAACCGACGTGCTCGACTTCACGGTCGACCTGGTGGCCGACATGACGGTCATCAACCCCTTCGATTTCTTCGTTGAAAAATATGCCGAAAAATTCCCGTTTGCCTACCCGGAGCAACTGACGGCGGAACTGAGCCCCTACCTGGTCACGGAGCCGGCGGGGCCGCTGCAGACCGAATGGGTGGCGGCGGCCCGCGCCGCCCTGCTGGCGCAGCCGATGCTGACCAACGACTTCCTGGTCGCCATCAACCAGCGCCTGCAGCAGGACATCGCCTATCTGCTGCGCATGGAGCCGGGCGTGCAGGCGCCGGAAGACACGCTGGAAAAGCGCTCGGGTTCGTGCCGCGACACCGGCTGGCTGCTGGTGCAGATCCTGCGCGAACTGGGGCTGGCGGCGCGTTTCGTGTCCGGCTACCTGATTCAATTGCGCGCCGACCAGGAGGCGCTGGATGGCCCCAGCGGCGCGGCCGAGGACTTTACCGACCTGCATGCCTGGACCGAGGTGTATATCCCCGGCGCCGGCTGGATCGGGCTGGACCCCACTTCCGGCATGCTGGCCAGCGAAGGCCATATTCCACTCGCCTGCACGGCCATGCCGTCGTCGGCGGCGCCGGTCAGCGGCTATACCGACCAGGCCGAAGTCACGTTCTACCATGAGATGACGGTCACCCGCATCCACGAAGACCCGCGCGTGACGAAACCGTATTCGGAAGCGGACTGGCAAAAGATCGACCAGCTGGGCCAGCAGGTCGACGCCGACCTGAAACGCCAGGACGTGCGCCTGACCCAGGGCGGCGAGCCGACGTTTGTGTCGATCGACGACATGGATGGCGCGCAATGGAACACCCTGGCCCACGGCGACGACAAGCGCGAGCTGGCCGGCAACCTGATGCACCGCCTGAAAAACCACTTTGCGCCGGGCGGCATGCTGCACTACGGCCAGGGCAAATGGTATCCGGGCGAGCCGCTGCCGCGCTGGGCGCTCAATATCTTCTGGCGCGTCGACGGCCAGCCGATGTGGCTCGACGCCACCTTGTTCTCGGATGAACACGTCGACGACGGCTATGGCAGCGACGAGGCGGCCAGCTTCGCCGCCGAACTGACCAGGACGCTGCGGCTGCCCGCCAACAGCGCCATCGCCGCCTACGAGGACGTGCTGCTGCAGGCCCAGCGCGAACAGGCGCTGCCGCGCAACCTGGACCCCTTGCAGGCCGACCTGAAGGCGCCCGAAGAGCGGCGCCGCCTGGCGCGCCTGCTGGAACGCGGCCTGGGCCAGGTGGCCGGCTACGTGCTGCCCTTGAAGGCGGCCGACCATGATCCTGCGATCATGCTGGGCACCAACTGGCGCACCTCGGCCTGGCCGCTGCGCCGCGAGCATCTGTACCTGATCGAAGGCGACTCGCCGATGGGCCTGCGCCTGCCGCTGGCCACCCTGCCCTGGGTGCTTCCGGAAGAACGCGAGGCGGACATGGAGTTCGATGTCGACCCGTTCGCCCCGCGCGGCGCGCTGCCGGCGGCAAAAAAAGACAAGCGTCCCGTGCTGGGCCTGGCCGCAGGCAAGTCCGAGAGTACCGCCAAGGCACGCACGCCACGGGACCCCGCCGCCCGCGAGGTGATCCATACCGCGCTGTGCATCGAGGTGCGCGCCGGCCGCCTGCATATCTTCATGCCGCCGTTGAAGCGCATCGAGGATTACCTGGCGCTGGTCACCGCGGTGGAAAACACCGCCTCGAAGCTGAAAATGAAGCTGTGGATCGAGGGCTATCCGCCGCCGCGCGATCCGCGCATCAAGCTGCTCAGCGTCACGCCCGACCCTGGCGTGATCGAAGTGAACATCCATCCGGCGGCCAGCTGGAATGAGCTGGTGTACAACATGTCGACCCTCTACCAGGAGGCGCGCCTGACCCGGCTGGGCACCGAAAAATTCATGCTCGACGGCCGCCATACCGGCACCGGAGGCGGCAACCACGCCACCCTGGGCGGCGCTACCGCCGAAGACAGCCCGATGCTGCGCCGGCCCGACCTGCTGAAAAGCCTGATCACCTACTGGCAGGTGCACCCGGCGCTCTCGTACCTGTTCTCGGGCACCTTTATCGGGCCGACCAGCCAGGCGCCGCGCGTCGATGAAGCGCGCGACGACAATCTGTACGAGCTGGCGATCGCCTTCCAGCAGATGGACCAGGTGCTGCCGACCATGCACCCGGGCGACAAGCCGTGGATGGTCGACCGCCTGCTGCGTAATATGCTGGTGGATTTGACCGGCAATACGCACCGTTCGGAATTCTCGATCGACAAGCTGTATTCGCCGGACGGCCCCACCGGCCGCCTGGGCCTGGTGGAGTTCCGCGCCTTCGAGATGCCGCCGCACGAGCGCATGAGCCTGCTGCAAATGCTGCTGTTGCGGGCCCTCGTCGCCCGCTTCTGGCGCCAGCCCTTCCAGGCCAAGCTGGTGCACTGGGGCACGGCGCTGCACGACCGCTGGATGCTGCCGCATTTTGTTGCGCAGGATATCCGCGACGTCGCGCGCGACCTGCGCGAAGCCGGCTACCAGTTCGAGGACCACTGGTTCGAGCCCTTCATCGAGTTCCGCTTCCCACGCTTCGGTACCGTCGTCTACGAGGGCGTCGAAATGGAGCTGCGCCAGGCCATCGAGCCATGGAATGTGCTGGGCGAGGAAGTGTCCGCCGGCGGCACGGCGCGCTATGTCGATTCGTCGGTGGAGCGCATGCAGCTGCTGGTGCGCGGCCTGACGGACGGGCGCCACGTGGTGGCCTGCAATGGCCGCATGCTGCCGCTGCATCCGACCGGCGTGCCCGGCGAATACGTGGCCGGCGTGCGCTTCCGCGCGTGGAGCCCATGGTCGGCGCTGCACCCGAGCATCCGCGTGCAGGCGCCGCTCACGTTCGACCTGGTCGATACCTGGAGCGGGCGCGCGATCGGCGGTTGCACCTATCACGTGGTGCATCCGGGCGGGCGCAGCGAGGTCGGCTCGCCGGTCAACGCCAACGCCGCCGAAGCGCGCCGGTTTGCGCGCTTCTGGCCACACGGCCACACGCCGGGCCCGATGACTGTGATGAAAGAGGCACACAATCCGAGCTTCCCGATGACCCTGGACTTGCGCTGGCAGCCGTATTGACCTATTGTTGCGTTCCTGCAATCTCTCCTATCCTTTTGTAGCGCGCGCCCATGCCCTCTTCTCTTCTCGCCCATTACCTGGCCGCGCCCGACAGCTACGATGAAATGCTGGACGCGGCCAAGGTGCCGCGCGCGCACTGGCGCGCGATGCTGGCCAACCTGGAGCTCGAAGCGCCGGGCATGATGCGCCAGCGCAACGAGATGGTGCAGCGCCAGGTACGCGAAAACGGCGTCACCTACAATGTGCCGGCCGACCGAGACGGCCGCCAGCGGCCGTGGGACCTGAACGCGCTGCCGCTGATCCTGCCGCCCGAGGAATGGAGCGTCATCGAGGCGGCGGTGATCCAGCGCGCCACCCTGCTCAACCAGATCCTCGGCGATGTCTATGGCCAGCAGCAGATGCTGCGCGAAGGGCTGCTGCCGCCGGCGCTGGTGCACGGCCACGCTGGCTTCCTGCGCCCTTGCCACGACATCCGCCATCACGACGACGTGGCCCTGCATTTTTATGCGGTGGACCTGGCGCGCGCGCCCGATGGCCGCTGGTGGGTGATGGCCGACCGCACCCAGGCGCCGTCGGGCGCCGGCTATGCGCTGGAAAACCGTGCCATCATCTCGCCCACTTTCCCCGACCTGCTGCGCGAGCTGAAGGTGCAGCCGCTGACGCCGTTCTTCCGCACCATGCACGACAGCCTGGTGCACTGGGGACGGCTGTGCGCCGCGGGCGGCGACGCGCCGGCGCCGCTGCGCGACGGCGACATGCCGCTGATCGTGCTGCTGACCGCCGGCCCGCGCACCGCCAGCTATTACGAACAAGCCTACCTGGCGCGCTATCTCGGCTTGCCGCTGGTCGAAGGCGGCGACCTCACCGTGCGCGAGGGCGTGGTCTACCTGAAAACCCTGGCCGGCCTGCAGCGCGTGCATGTCATCATGCGCCGGGTCGACGACGAAGCCTGCGATCCGCTCGAACTGGACGGCTCCATGCTGGGCGTGGCGGGCCTGACGCAGGCGGCAAGACGCGGCAATGTGCTGGTCGCCAACAGCCTCGGTTCCAGCCTGCTGGAATCGGGCGCCCTGCTCGGCTTCCTGCCGGCGCTGTCGCGCCGCCTGCTGGGCGAACCATTGAAGATGCCGTCGGTCGCCACCTGGTGGTGCGGCGAACCGGCGGCACTCGAAGCCGTGATCGAGAAACTCGACCGGCTGGTGATCAAGCCCAGTTTTTCCCAGCGCCCGCAATCGGCGGTGTTCGGCCAGGACCTGGACGGCGCGGCGCGCGCGGCCTTTATCGCCAGGCTGCGCGCCAGTCCGGACAAGTTCATCGCCCAGGAAGTGGTGCGGCTGTCGCAGGCGCCCGTATGGAAAGGCGGCGCCACGCCAGGTTTGCAGGCGCGCGCCATCGGCCTGCGCGTGTTCGCCTGCGCCACGCCGAATGGCTATGTGGTGATGCCGGGCGGCCTGACGCGGGTGGCCACCGGACCCGATGCGCGCGTGCTGACCATGCAAATGGGCGGCGCCAGCAAGGATACCTGGGTCCAGGCGCGCGCCAAGGTGGAAGTGCATCGCCCCCAGCACCGCAGCATCACCAGCGACAACCTGGTGCGCGAAGACACCAACCTGTCGAGCCGGGTGGCGGAAAACCTGCTGTGGTACGGCCGCCACGCCGAACGCTGCGACAATATCGGCCGCCTGCTGCGGGTGGCCCTGCATTTCCTGTTCAATGTCCGCTTCGACCAGCGCGGCGCCGAGTGGCCCACGGTTGAAGCCTTGTGCATCCACTTCCAGCTCCTCGACGCCGGCAAGAAGCCGGTGCAGACTCAGTCGCAAAGCCTGGGTGGGCTAACCATGACCCAGACGCAGAGCGTCGCGCCCGCCGCCATCTTCAGCGACGCCGAGATCGAATCGGCCTTGCTGCTGGCGGTGGTGTCGCCGGCCGTGCCGGGGCTGGCGCGGCAGCAGCGCCAGCTGCACCAGGTGGCCGGCCAGTTGCACGAACGTTTTTCGGTCGATAACTGGCGCGCCCTGAACCGCATGGTGCAGCCGGCGGCCCACCCCGGCGAGCGGCCGTCGCAGTCGGCGGCGATGACCATCCTCGACGACGCCGCCGCCTCGCTGATGATGCTGGCCGGCTTTGCGCTCGACGGCATGACGCGCGACCTCGGCTGGCGCTTCATGTCGATCGGCCGCCGCCTCGAACGGCTGCAATTCCAGTGCGAAGTGCTGCAGCGCGCGCTGGCGATGGACCGCAACGGCAACCTGGACTGGCTGCTCGAGCTGTCCGACAGCATCATCACCTACCGCGCCCGCTACCGCGCCCAGCCCGAGTGGCTGCCGGTGCTGGACCTGCTGCTGCGCGACGAAAGCAATCCACGCTCGGTGCTGTTCCAGATCAATGGCATCCTGGGCACGCTGCACAGGATCGCGCAGACCCACGGCGCCTGCGGCGAACACCTGCTGGCGCCGCTGAAGGACGAATTGACCGCGCTGGCGCCGGGCACCGATCTGAACTACGGCAACGCCACCTTGAGCGAACTGCTGAACCGTATCCAGCTGGCCAGCGCCACCCTGTCCGAGCACATCAGCGTGCAATTTTTCAGCTACACCGACAATGGCCAGCAAAGAAAGCGCACATCATGAGCGACAGCCCGACCAGCGCCGCGGTCTGCGCCCGCTACCGCGTGGTGCATGAAACGCGCTACCAGTATCAGAGCACGGTCACCTTGTCGCAGCAATACCTGCACATGACGCCGCGCTCGTTTGCCTGGCAGCAGACCGAATCGCACCTGATCTGGCTCGACCCGGTGGTCAGCGAGGGCAAGGACGGCCTTGATTACTTCGGCAACCACATCCGCCACGTGGCGCTCACCGTGCCGCACGACAGCCTGCTGGTGCATGCCGAATCGACGGTGCTGCTGCATGCGCGCCCCAGCCTGGCGCAAATCGCCGCCACCTTGCCGTGGGAAAGCGTGCGCGACATGATGGGCAAGGAAAAAAGCGCCGCCACCCTGGAAGCCTGCCGCTATCTGTATGCGTCGCCCCACGTTCACTGGTTCCCGGAACTGGAAGCCTACGCGCGCAAGAGCTACACGCCGGGCCGGCCCCAGCTCGACGCGGCGCTGGAACTGACCCAGCGCATCTTCGACGACTTTGAATTCGACAGCAAGGCCACCGAGATTTCGACGCCGCTGGAACAGGTGCTGCGCGGCCGGCGCGGCGTGTGCCAGGATTTCGCCCAGCTGATGATAGGCTGCCTGCGCAGCATCGGCCTGCCGGCGCGCTACATCAGCGGCTACATCCTGACCCACCCACCCGAAGGCAAGCCGCGCCTGGTCGGCGCCGACGCCTCGCACGCCTGGGTCTCGGTGTACTGCCCGGCCCTGGGCTGGGTCGACTTCGACCCGACCAACCGCTGCCTGGT
This sequence comes from Janthinobacterium sp. J1-1, assembly GCF_030944405.1. Classification (NCBI taxonomy): domain Bacteria; kingdom Pseudomonadati; phylum Pseudomonadota; class Betaproteobacteria; order Burkholderiales; family Oxalobacteraceae; genus Janthinobacterium; species Janthinobacterium sp. J1-1. The sequence continues at coordinate 3,918,402 of NZ_CP132339.1, read as the reverse complement.
GCAGCACGAGCACATCACCCTGGGCTGGGGCCGCGATTTCAGCGACGTCACGCCGATGCGCGGCATCGTGCTCGGTGGCGGGCGCCAGGATCTGGATGTACAGGTGACGGTGACGCCGTTGCCGGTGCTGCCGCTTGTGCATCAGGCATAGCTGAAGTATTTCTTACAGAAAGCCTGGAGGACGTCCTTGCGGCTTTGCCGGGCGATTTGCTGGCTGAACTGGACGTGCTTTCCAGCCCGGCGACGGGTGCCTCACAGCAGGTCATTCACCAACGCTGTAGATTGAAAGGCAATATATATGTCTGGCAACACCCCTGTTTCTGAACGGATTAAAAGCTGCCGCGAGAATCTTGGTCACTCACAAGTGCAGCTGGCCGAACTGGCGGGCATCAATCCCACGCAACTGTATCGCTACGAATCAGGCAAAGCCACTCTTCGTCTGGACGTGGCAGAGAAGATTGCCTCGGCTCTCGACGTCAGCACCGACTGGCTTGTGCATGGAACGTTGCCCATCGCCAGAGGGACAGCAATCGATCCGCCAGTGCCGACCGGAGACGGGCTGATCCTGAATTTTCTGGAACTTCCCCCCGCGCTTGCCTCTGCCGTGAAGCTGCTGTCCATGCAAAATGGCAGCACCGTAGAAATAGAGCTCCTGAAGCTTGTACAACAGGGCCTCGACGCCATGCACAAAAAATCCCCGGATTGCGCCGGGTGCGCAAGCAAGAGCGAGAAATAGCCGTCTCGCTGCCCTGCTGAAAAGACCTCCGCGGTTGGCGGTGGTGCAATTTGATGCTGCACCGCGGCGGCATCGCTTTACCCCATCGTTGCATTGCGAACGCTGACGCCACATGGGCACTGTATCGCCGCGCACAGTTGTACTGTTGCTTTGGAAACATTTCCATATTGACGTTATGATGCAGTGCAGCAGCCGATAATTCATGCATCCAGATTACTTTTACAGGCGCATATCATGGCACCGCCAGCCCCTTTACATTTGCTATGCCCACCTGCGGGCCGCACTTCTCAAGCACCTCAGCCGTGAGAGACTCGCCTGGACCTTCGCCGATCGACGCGGCCGGCCGTCCCGGCCTGCTGCACCTGTTCGCGCCTTACTGGGGCGCGCGCCAGCGCTGGCGCGCCTGGCTGCTGGTGGCGCTGTGGCTGGCCATCACGCTCGGCTCGGCATGGCTGTATGTCCGGGCCAATGAGCTGACCGGCGAACTGACCGACGCACTGCTGGGCCGCAAGTGGGATGTGCTGAAAAAGGTGGTCTGGATGACGATCGGCGTCGGCTTGCTGGTGGGCGCGCTCGGCGTGGTGCGCACCGCCATCATCGACCTGATCGACCTGGACTGGCGCACATGGCTGAGCAACCACTATCTGGAACAGTGGTTCAGCTCGCACGCCTACTACGACATGGATCCCGATGGCGCGCTCTCCAATGCCGACCAGCATATCGCCGAAGACGTCAGGCTGTTTGCCAACAGCAGCGTGGTGAACATTTCCAACATGGTCAACGTGGTGGTCAATATCGTGGCCTTCACGGCGGTCTTGTGGACGCTGTCCGGTACCCTGACGATTCCCCTCGGCGAGCTGCGCCTGCAGATTCCCGGCTACATGGTCTATGTCGCCCTGATCTACAACGTGGCGTATCTGCTGCTGGTCCACTGGGTAGGCAAGCGCCTGATCGTGCTGGGCATGAAACGGCAGACCGTCGAGGCAGACTACCGTTATGGCGCCATGCAGGTGCGCGAAAACGCCGTGCAGATCGCGTTTTACGGCGGCGCCGCCAACGAATTGCGCCGCTTGCGCCGCCGCTTCGAGAAAATCCGCGACAACGTCATGGCCACGGTCGTGCGCAACGCCAAGCTCGAGATGACCAGGACGGTCTACGGCCACCTGTTCGCCGTGCTGCCAACGCTGACCGCCCTGCCGCGCTATTTTGCCGGCGAGATCACGATGGGCGGCGTGACGCAGGCCGTCGGCGCCTTCGGCCAGCTCAGCGCATCGCTCGGCTATTTTCAGGAGTCGTACAAGAGTTTTGCGATGTGGCTGGCACTGGCGAACCGGCTGCGCGATTTTTCCTGGGCCATCAACAAGGCGCATGCGCGGCCGAACGGTTTTACCTTGGCGCGCGCCAGCCAGGACGGCATCCACAGCAGCGTGCTGGCCCTGCGCACCCCGGAAGGCAACCCGCTGGCCGATGTGGCGCCACTGCAATTGGCGGCAGGCAGCCGTACGCTGGTGCGCGGCCCGTCTGGCACCGGCAAGAGCACGCTGCTGCGCACCCTGGCCGGTCTATGGCTGCATGGCGCGGGTACCGTCACGCTGCCGGCCAAGGCCCGCATCATGTTTTTGCCGCAGCGCAGCTACCTGCCGAGCGGCACCTTCAAGGCCGCCATGTGCTACCCTTTGACGCCCGATCAATTCGAAGACGCCACCTGCCGGCGCGTGCTGGACGCCTGCGGCCTGGGCAACCGGATCACGTCGCTGAAAACCCGCGACAACTGGCAGCAACTGCTGTCCGGCGGCGAACAGCAGCGCGTCGCCTTCGCCAGGGTGCTGTTGCAACGGCCCGACTTCGTGTTTCTCGATGAAGCGACCAGCGCGCTCGACCCGGCCACCGAGGCCAGCCTGTACCAGGTCCTGATCAAGGAGCTGCCCGACAGCGCCATCATCAGCGTGGCGCACCGCACTGCCGTGGCCGACTACCACGACGACATTATCGAACTGGTGCCGAGCACGACGCAGGCGGCGCAGCCCTGCTGACACGCAAAAAAACCAGGCCCGCGATGAGCGGGCCTGGCATGGTTTACTTCACTTCAGTTCCGCTCACGCCGGACGGGAAATCACTCCCACTCGATTATCAATGAGAACGGCAAGTGACTGATTTTTCTTGGATTTTCTGTGCTATCGATTCTCAATACCATCGAAAGCACCATCATTAAAATACGGGCCTTAACCACTTTCGTACCATCTTCATTATCATACGCTTTCCAGCAACTTTCAATACGGATTGCAAGTTTCGAACTTAAAAAAAGCAATGCCGGCGGCGCCGAATGATTTGAAGTTGAGCATCGGCTTTGTCACCCGCTTGATGGCGCGATGGTCCTGCTCGACGATGTTTGTTGAGGTATTTAACTTGGCTCACCTAGATCGGCACGTCGCGCCCGGCGTTGCTCGCATTGATCGCCGCGTTGTTGGTGCCACTCTTGTCCATAGCGACATTACCCCGATCGCCGTTCGCTCCCATGGCCTTGTCGATGATACACTGCGTCCATGTCACACTTCGCCGTCCGCAGGAAGTCGACTGTCTTGCCATGCTTGGCAACCGCGCGGTAGAGGTATTTCAAGGTTATACCGGCTGCGATCCAGATGCGCGTTCCCGCCGACTAGCCAATCATGGCCGCAGGCTTTGCAAGACGAGCTGGAGGCAGTGATGGCGACCGTGTCATAGTCGGCTTGACCAGCACGGACAGCAGCACTGAGGCGGCTGGTTCGAACAGACCGGTACACAGCTCGCGGCGCCACTTAAACAGCATATTGGTGTTGGTGACGTTCTGCTGCGCCAACTTGGACACCGAGATACCAGGTACACAAGCCTCGATGGCGGGACGCCATTTGAAGTCAGCAGGATAGTTGGGGCGGCTTTTGCGGTTGCCTGCCGTTTTATCTGTATCCAAATTGATTCCCATCAAAAAAAGTGACGGAAACTACTTTGGCGTACGCGTGCTTTTAAAGATAGACGCCGGTGAGAAGACGCTTACGTTGAGCTTTTCCAATTAGCTAAGGCAGAGATCGTACAAATTCTGTAGATTGGGATGAGGCTGCACCGAAAAAATTCTTGCGTTCAAATGAAAGCTGAACCGGAATTTCAAGCTTCGCCGCTGTTTATCACTAGCTGCGTCAAACATATTTTTAAATTTCAAAATAATTTCGCACCATGATTAAGAACGCTTCCGATCTCCTGTCCGCCTTCATCGCAAAGGAGAGACAGAAGGTCGCCCCCTATGTCAGGATAGATGTCGCGTCACTTGAATCACTTTAATCCATCCGGGGGCGGAGCAAAGACGTACAGTGAATCAGTATCCAGCAGAACGCAAGGAAGCCATTCTTCGGCAGATGATGCCGCCGGAGAACAGGCCGGTGTCGGCCCTGGCGAAGGAGAATGGCATCTCGGAACAGACACTTTATACTTGGCGACGAAATCTACAGTCTCAGGGAGTGCCGGTGCCGGGAAATGGAAAGAATGCCGTCGTGTGGTCGTCGGCAGATAAGTTTGGGGTGGTGCTGGAAACGGCACGCATGAACGAGGCCGAACTGGCTCAATACTGTCGGGGCAAAGGCTTGTTCGTCGAACAGGTTGCCGACTGGCGCGAGGCTTGCCAGCAGGCCAATGAAGCGCCGGCCGAGCGCAACCGGGAACTGCGCGAGCAAGGCAAAAGCGACCGCAAAGAAATCAAGCAATTGAAGAAGGATTTGCAGCGCAAAGAGAAGGCACTGGCAGAGGCAGCGGCGCTGATCATTCTCAGAAAAAAAGCACAGGCGATCTGGGGGGAGCCCGAGGACGATTGATCGGCACCCCAGATCGCCAGCAGGTGATGATATTGGTTGAAGAAGCCGTTGACGGCGGGTGTCGGCGTGCGCAGGCATGTGGTGCGCTGGAGATCAGCCTTCGAACCTATCAGCGCTGGATGCTCGACAGTGATGGCAGCCAGGCCGACGGGCGCAAAGGCAGCCGCCGCAGGGCGCCGGCCAACAAGCTGAGCGAAGAGGAACGCCAGCAGATTCTGACGGTTGCCAACAGCCCTGAATTTGCCAGCAGTCCGCCTAGCCAGATCGTGCCGACCTTGGCTGACCGGGGCGAGTATCTGGCATCAGAATCGACCGTCTACCGGATCTTGAAAGAAGAGAAGCAGCAGCATCACCGCGGTCGGGCGAAGAAGCCCAGCACAAGGGTCGTCACGAGCCACTGCGCAATCGAACCGAACCGCTTGTGGGCGTGGGACATTACCTGGTTGCCGACCGGTGTGCGGGGTTTATATTTTTACTGGTACATGGTTCTTGACGTCTACAGCCGCAAGATCGTCGGGCATGAAGTGAACATCGCCGAGTCGGCGGAAATGGCCTCGCTGCTGATGCGCAAAGCCAGTCTGGCAGAGGGACTGGCCGGGCGTGAGGTGGTGCTGCACTCGGACAATGGCAGCTCGATGAAAGGCTCCACAATGTTGGCGACGTTGGAAAAGCTGGGGATCATGCCGTCGTTCAGCAGGCCCCGTGTGAGCAACGACAATGCCTACGCCGAGTCGCTGTTCCGGACCTGCAAATACCGACCGAACTATCCGAGCAAGCCGTTTGAAAGTATCGAAAAGGCGCGGCAATGGACGCTGTCATTTGTGCAGTGGTACAACCATCAGCACAAGCACAGCGGCCTGAAATTCGTGACGCCTGCGCAACGCCATGATGGCCGGGACGGAGCGATCCTCAAGCACCGCAAGCAGGTCTACGAGGCCGCCAAGCAACGTCATCCAGAGCGCTGGACCGGGACTACGCGGGATTGGGAATTGAACGATGAGGTCTGGCTGAATCCGGAGCGGAAACCGCCAGAGGAATTAAGAAAAGCTGCATGACTTGACGCGACATCTTTGTTGACAACTACCGGTCGAGACCATCTCGATGCCACATATGCCGACACTAGGCGACGCCTACGAGGCTATCGCGAGAGAAGGTATTGACAAACAATTCGTTCTGCCACCTGACTTGGATCTGCGCGTAATTTCTGGATGTGGTGGTCAAGTAATTTCGGACACAACGATAGGTTCACGTGTTGCCATTTTCCGTTCGTAGACGGTGGGTGGCAGATTGCCCAATGCTGAATTGAGACGCTTGCAGTTGTAGAAACCGACGATGTAGTCGGTAATATCGGCTTTTGCTTCGGCATGGTTGGCATATTGGCGCTGCCACACACGCTCCATTTTCAGATTCAGGAAGAAGCGTTCTGCGACGGCGTTATCCCAACAATTCCCCTTACGGCTCATACTGCAAACGAAGCCGTGCCGCTCAAGCATCTCCTGGTACAGCGCGCTGGCATATTGACTGCCGCGATCCGAATGGACGATCAATCCCGGGGCTGGCCGCCGCTGTCCGATCGCCATGCTCAAGGCATCGCAGACCAGTTGGGCGGGCATGCTCGGCGCCATGGCCCAGCCGACCACTTTGCGTGCATACAGATCGAGAACCGTGGCCAGGTACAGCCATCCTGCGCCAGTCCGAATGTAAGTGATGTCACTGACGTAAGCGAGATTCGGTGCGGCCGGATTGAACTGCCGGTTCAACACATTGGCGGCCACCGGCAAGCCGTGCTTGCTGTCCGTTGTGTGTACGAATTTACGCTTCCAGACCGGCTTCAAGGCCGCCTGGCGCATCAGCCGGCGTACTTTGTAACGCCCGATGCGCACACCCGCGTTGGCCATGGCCGTGACCAGTCGCCGGCTTCCGTAGCTCTGATGGCTGGCCATGAATGCCGCTTTCAGATGGATGCTCGCTTTGCAGGATGCAGGCTTGGCGGTACGGTGCTGTGCCGTGTAAAAACCCGACCTGCTGACGGCCAGCAAATCACAGCTCTTCTGCACAGGCAAGGCCTCCTTTTGCAGCTGACGAATGACCGTGTAAATCATTTCATTTCGCGGGCAAAGAAGGCCGATGCCTTTTTTAAGATGGTGACGTCCTGGCGCAGTTGCTGATTTTCCTGCTCCAGTTGCCGGATCCTTTGTTGCTCGGCGGTGAGCGGTTTTCCGATGCCTGGCTGGCCGTTCTGTTCAGCACTGTATTGCGTCAACCAGCGCCGGATCGCCGTCTGGCCGATGCTCATGGTCTCGCTGACGTTTTGGACGCTCTGACCCTGTTCCTTGATCATGCGCACTACTTCCAGCTTCAAGCTGGCATCGAATACTCTTCGTTTTCTTGTTGTCATGTCTAACTCCTCAGGTGGTGTATTTTCCACCTATCGAGGTGTCCGAGCAAATTAGACCACAGCACAGACCTTCGTGCCCGGCCAGCTGCTCTTCAGCCATTCCAGTATTACGCTGTAGGTCAGCTCTCCTGGAAACGGACGTGAGTCTCTCAACTCATCCGGCTCCTATCGCTCAATCATTTGTATTACTCCACGCGCTACGGCGCACGCACGCCTGCAGTTCTTGGCGACATGGTAGGAACAAGTGTTGACACCGACGCTAAATTGACCCATTCCGCTGCTTCTGACTGACCCGGGCATCGCCCCTGAAAGAAGCACTGAGCCAATGGCTGCAAGATCTCGATGGTTCAACGAATCTCTGCAGCCTAGTTCATTTTGGCGATGGCACCGACAGATTGCCCGCAAGAAAGCCGACACCGTTGACTTGAAATCGATTTTTGACTTCAGCGAGCACTGAATCAAGGTTTTGTTTGACGGGCATTAGCGCTCGCGAGAGGAAAAAGAAGTTTGGCCGCAAGCCACTCAGCAACGGGCACAGCCACCGCATCACCCATTGCCTTATAGCCGTCGGTGTAGGTGCCAGGAATTTTGTAGGTATCTGGAGCCCCCATAAGACGCGCTGTTTCTCGCACAGTGAGCAATCGGCTTTGCAGCTTGCCGTTCTCGCGAATGACTAAAACTTGGCGGCTACTGCCTCCGCTTGGAGTTCGAAGGCAGCCAGCTACATTGTCAAAGCGCAGCTCCAACACTTGCTTACTTCCCCGCATCCGCTTATAGCCCGGTGCAACAACAAGCTCGTGCTCCGGAATTGCGTTTAAAAAATCAGCTTGTTTTGGCGATATCAACCGAAGATTACGCTCATCTGCCTTGGCATCCGAATACGCCGCATCAAAATCGATGATGTCCGACAGCGGTTTGACGCGCGCGGTCGGTTGGGGTAAATCCCACCAAACCCAATCTGGGAGCCCCACCGCAGCCTTGCGAACCGCCTCCGGATGACACCAGCCAGGCGTGGAGCGCTCGAGCTCAGGCGGAATAGACAGCTCGCGTTTGACGGCGACTACAAAAATACGTGGTCTAGACTGCGGCACAAAGTGGACAGCGTCAATCACCATAGCTCCAACCTTGTAGCCTCGCTGAACCAGCGCTTCATGCAGAGTACGGTAGTGGGCACCGCCGCTGGAGGAAACCAGTCCCAAAACATTTTCAGCCACCAAAAACGGCGGCGGATCGGGCATCTCGTCGATAACGCGGAGCCACTCCCACACGAGGCCACTGCGCTTGCCATGAATACCTCCAGTTTGTCCAGCAAGGGAAAGGTCCTGACAAGGGAAAGACGCCCACGCAAGCTGAGCCACGGGAAGATCGCTCCCTTTCACATCCGCGATCGATCCTAAATGGAAATGTTTGCCTGAGTGATTAGCGGTGTAGACCGCAGCTTTCTTCGCGTCGATATCATTAGCCCAAACGGGATTGAAAATGCCTTTCAAACCCTGCGTGACGAGGCCGCTTCCAGCGAAAAATTCAAAGTAGGACAGCAACTGCTTGGGAACGGCCGCAGGTAGAGCACTTTTAACTGAATCCAACTGCTCAGAAGAGCAATCTTGGAGCATAGGATCAAGCGACATGAAAGAGGTAGACATAGGCAGCATTTTATCCGAAATACCGGAGAAGCTTTTAGTCAAAAAATATAGTATTCATGAGCGTTGTACCTCTAACCGGAGACTTCACGTGGACCATGTGGCGTGCCGCTGATTCAGTAAATTCGCAATACTAAGTTGAGAGCTTTTCTGGTTGACCGGCGCGCCGCTCTCTTAAATCCGCCAAGACGCGAAGTGGGCGCCGCTCAAGATTGTAAGTGTCGACAGGAATCATGCCTCCTTGGTAGTCCCCCCCCAAAATTGTCCTGAGCGCCTCCGGATTTTTTTTCCAGAGCGGATGAAGTACTACATATCGCCACGTCTCCTTGCCGCTCTGCTCAACGATGCATGACAGCCCAGTATGTGGCAACGTTTCACTGTGTATAGCGCTCGGCCGCATTAACGCCACTTCTTCGGCGAGTGCCTGCGCCCGCTTTCGCCATCCGGCCAATTCAGGCAACTCGTCCTCACTTGGATTGAGCCCGCAGCTGTAGGCTGGGTTGGCCAACGCGCGCAAGTACGCAAGGCCTAGGCGCCAATCAAGCAAGCCGTGATAGCTTCGGTTGCCAAACCGTTGAACACAGCGGTAGCAGGACGTCATGCACTGGTCCTGGTGATGGGCGGCGTGTGGATGCGCCTCTACAAAATCTTTAAGCGGCCAAGCATCATCGCGCGACAAAATCGCCTCAACGATCTGTCCGATATACGAGGGCCCACCCGGTACACTTGGTTCACCAAGTCGGCGACATAGACCGGATCCATTGATCAGAGCGTCAGCGATCTGCAGCATTGGCCTACCGCCCCGCAGTCGGGGCTCCAACGCTACAAACTCTTCCGGCGACACGTCGAGCTCAAGCGCCGCCCGCTGTATAAGGATTTGGGTGGCGCTAATGGCCGCAGCGCGCGCTGCGATGTCGGAATGATCTCCTTTTCGGGCTACGCAGTCCAAGTTGAGGCGCGGGTCAAACTCGCGTAATTCGAGATAGACCGCATCCGTTTCCTTGCGAGCTACGAGACCGACGGAGAGGCCTTGCTGACCAAGTTCTGACAGAGGCCATCGAGCAGGGTTCTTTTGGCGGGCATTGGTTTCAATAGCCTGCCCGTCCTTCAAGCGCAATGTCCCACCAGAGCCCGGAATGGAAACACGCGTGTCCCCTGCCTCGTCAACAAGGAAGCGCGTTGCCTCGCCCTCGGCGTCCATCGGTCCATCGTTCAGTTGTAAGATGGTCGCACCCGCCCCACGCCAGATCCGCATGTTCGCCTGGTCAACAGGTATCCCTTCTTTCAGTACTGTCGCCACCGTACGTTGCGATAGTCGTGGCGTTGTTTCTTCTTCGTTAGAAGGAGTGAAATCAGTGCGGAAGGCTGCTGGTGTAACGTAACGGGAAAACACATCCTTCAGCAGGGTAGTCTGGCAGTCGTCGCATGCAGCATCGCCTTCTGGCTCATTCTCAGTGAATTTGGCAGCCCCACAGGACGCGCATAGCGCCACGTAAGATTGCGTCTCCCACCAGCGCCCCACTGCTTGCGCAGTCAAGGTCCCGCGATAAACGGGGTCAGTCAGGTTACTGGAAAATCCGACCACTTTGTGCCGCAACTTGTCTTTCACCAAGGAATTTCCTGGAGCATACTCAAGCACGGCCATGTCCAGATCGCGATCCATTGTCGACCATGCGTACTCATTCTTTTCGCCCCGCTCTTCACGCAGTCCGAGATAGAGATTCCTGACGCGGGTGGGCATGCCGTACATTGGGAAGAGCCCCCCTTCGGCAAGGAACTTCGCAAGTCCATAATCTGCATCAAGCGCATGTTCTCGCAGTGACTCGATCTCCTCAATGATCTTGGACGGTGTCGCATTGGCGAGTAATCGAGTGCGCTGCGCGCCCGTCACAGCCGCATTCAGGAACGCGTCGCGTTCGGAGAGCGTGGCCTCCAGCGCAGCCTTTAAGCGCAAAGACCACTGCGCAGCAGGATCATGGTAATAATCGCGCGTCGTCACATACTCGCCGTGGACATCTGGCGGCGTTAGCGCGTCGCCTGGATACGGTTTGTTCGCTTTCGCGCAATCATCCCTCAATTTTTGGAACGCGGCACGCAGCCATGCTTTTCGCAGCAGCCGCATCGGGATGGGATCGTGTTCCACGGCCAAAAATGGCGGGGGCGGCGCGTCGCCGGTAATGGCATGAGGATGTGCAAAGTAATACGCATCATGCGACCGGCCGCGGCAGAAAGTCACGACAAATGAGAACGCCTGGGCTCGACGGCCTGCACGTCCGACGCGCTGCTGGTAGTTGAACCGCTGCGGTGGCATATTCGCCTGATAGACAGACTGCAGGGCACCGATATCAATCCCGACTTCCATCGTAGTGGTAACGGAGAGCATGTCGATTGCGCTCGCGCGTTTTTCAGTTTCGCTTTCTCCATTTACAAAGATGCCTTTGAACTTACGTAGTCTATCGGCGAAGTCTTCTGTTTGCCCAGTCAGCTCTTCGACTCGAAGGCGAAAACGTGGCACACCATCAGCCGCGCCGCGAACGATTCGCTTTCCAAGGAAATTGGTCGTCCACAGTTCGCCGGCGCGACCGACCGGCGACTTGTCAAGCGCTTCGCCGCAGCGCGTGCACAAACCGAAACCGGTATGCAAATGCACGCGTTCACAGTTGCGGCACCGCCAGTAAGGGTCATTTTCGTCTGCCACCTTAATGTAAAGGTGTTCGATGCTAAACAACCCTGATCTATGTCCCGCCAGGGAAAAGCGCTGTAGCAAGTCCGTCAGACCTGCAATAGCGTCTGTCGGGAACACCTTATCGGCGATCTTTCTGACGCGATTTTTAATCGGCACATCAATACCCTGCACCCACTCTCGCACTTTGCCGTCTTCGACAAAATGGTTGTCCTTGATCCGGTAAGCACCAGCAAACACGCGCAGCCAGGCATCCATCGCGTTTTGGCTTTCGCCAGAGTTTAAACATGGGTATCCCAGACCCGTCTCCTCAAGCGAGTAAAACGTATTAGCGAAAATCACGTCATCATTGAGCTCGTACTGCTGTTTAAGAATTTTCGCCGTCAGATCCGCCTGGGCTGCGCCAGTCAAGTTCTTCGCGTATTCAACAGATCCATTGGCCTCACAGAACAGTTTATGCCATGGATGATCTCCGTATAATGCTCGTCCATGGCGGTCAAACGGATGGATGCCCATGTTGACGAATGCCGCAACGATATCGCCCACGCCCGAACCATTGGACCCGTTCAGCAGATCTCTGAGCGCGACTTTGCGCAAAGCGCGAACTTGATCGCCTTGGCGCTGCCCACCGAACCGCTTAGACAAATCCTCCATTGCATCGTAATCGCTTGCTTGTAGCAGGCGACTCATCATTTCTTTGTATTTTTCCTCACTGAGTTGTTCCCCTATTGGCCTCTCAACACGAGCTCGCGCAGCCGCTACCAGAACCTCCCGACGCAAGTCGCGCAAGTGCATTTCTTCAATGTTGAGCGCCTGATTAGCCGCATCCTGACGACTGTCCGAGAAACAGATGCCCTTAGGCTCGGCACCGACGGCGTGCAGTAGCTCAAACATTTCGGTTGCCACTAGCTGCGATGCTTTTGAGACACCGGTGCGGAACGCACGAATTGGTGAACGCTGGCGGCTTGAGGACGGCCTACGCGAATAATCAGTGCCACATTTCGGGCAGCAAAACGGCTGCGCAGACTTTGCGCGCTTCGGTTCTGTCTTGGAATTATTGCCATTGCGACCAACACTAACGGCGTTATCGGTCTGAAAATACAAATAGCCGCCAACGTTACCCGCTGGGATCTCCAGACCACATACAACAACGCCGGAATGTGGGTCTAAATGTGCCGGCTGCCACACGTCGTAATCGTATTCTGGAAGCATCGGTGCGGTACGACGCGGCCAGAACACCGCAAACTCTTCGAACGTCATGCGGTCGTAGTAGTCGTTGGCGGCACGTTCAGGAAGGTTTTCCAGATTACCCGATGACGGCAGCAGTTCGGTCGACCTAGAGATAATTCGACGCTCTCCGCGCTGGCCGCCGAGCAGCATGTCGCCGCACGCTTCACAATACAAAAGCTCAAACAGCCTTCTGCCTTTTGCCTGATTTGCACGCGGCGGTGCATGCGACAGTCCTCGTTCGACCGTCAGGTCGTCAAAGACAATGCCGTTTTTCGTGGCCGTCGGCGCGCCGAACAGCCCCTCAATATTTCGGATGAAGGTGTGTACACGGAATGCTGGCGTATCGAGTGCCACACGCACTTTCCATATTTTCGATTCAGGCAAGGCGCGCGCCAACATCAAGCCTCGCAGCGCCGCGTCGAAGTCTTGCACGTCACCTTTAAAAAGCCGTTCGCTGATGACAGAGGCTGATGAAGCGCGTACCCTGTTTTGTTCACGACAGGCGTTTGTCAGCGCAGCGGCAGCTGCCTCGGCCACCTTGACGACCAGCCTTCCCTCGTCTTCGTCAGCCACTCCAAGCGCTAACGCAGTTCCCTTGAGCGCATGAGTGAGCTCTGGCGTGCCCGTCAGCTTGGCAATAAAATCCGTGCGCGAGCCGAGCCCCGCCTTGAACAGCGCCTCAAACGGTGCAGCATCGAGCTTTCCCTGGCCCCAATTCGGAATGTTCGGGGAACCCTCGACCACGCACGTCTTCCAGAAGCCGGCGTCGTCTTTGCCTAGGTCGCCTGCGGCAACACTCGTGCCGTATGGCGCGAACATGTCGCGCAAATACTGTCTGGAGCGCTGGCCATCGTCGCCATCCATCGGCATCGACGCGGATGACGCAAGGATGCGCAGTTTGTACCGGTGCTTGGGGTTCGCCAAACCTAGCCTCTCAATGAGCGCTTTCGCCAGGAACGAGACCTCTGTACCGGCCGATCCGCGCACCAGGTGCAATTCGTCGAACACCAGATAAAAATAGGCATCATCATTGGTCAACAGCCACTCGCGCGTTTGCTCGAAAATGGGGTCTTCAACCTCTCGCGAAAGCATTGCACCAAGCATCGACGCGTTTGTAATCAACAGGTCAGGAGGGGTCTCCTGCATGTCCCACCGGGACAGCATCTCGCCACCATCAAGGGCAGGAAAAATATACCGAGTTGTCTCCGGAGCCTCTGGCGCATCGCGGCCTTCCTGATCAGCTAACGCGCGCTCTAAGTTAAAGCGTTCCATTTCACTCGAATCATGCTTACGCGCCGCGTTTTGGTCCTGTTCTGCGCGCTGCAAGGTAGAGCGCAATTTCGTAAGGCGCCGCTTTCGTCGCTTTTTCTCCTCAGTGTCGCCGGTAAGCCTTGGATGCGCTTGATGCCCAGTCACCTCGATGCCGCTCGTGTACTGTCCAAAGAATACGCGGTTTCCCGAAAACCGCTCAGTCATAACCGCACGCGCCTCCTCCGAGTCAAGCGTGCGACGCAGGCGCACCATTTGATCTTCAACGAGCGCGTTCATCGGGTAGAGCACCAAGGCGCGGACGGCTGCAGGGCGGCGTTCGCCAGCGCGCGCCAACGACCAATCAGCTGTGGCACTGCGCCACCACTGCTCGGTCATGTAGCTCCTGTCGGGACTTGTCCAGTTAACAGCTTCGTTTGCAATCGCAGCGAGCACTGGCAACATGAAGCTTTCGGTCTTTCCGGAGCCGGTGCCGGACGTGACGACGCCAGGATGTCCCGGACGCACGCCACGCTCAAGCATATCGAGTTGGTGGCGGTACGGCGCGTAGTTGGAAGCGCGGCGAATGTCGCCGCTGCTGGGCTTACCGTCAAACAGGCCCGACAGGGCAAGTTCTGCAAAAGCCCGGCGACCTTCCTCGGACAACGGTGCAAGAGGGCCATCTGCCCTTCTGGCCAGGTCCTCCAGCTTGACGCCGTCGCTCTTGTAGCGCAGCACCGGTTCAATAAATGGTTCAGTTGTAAATGCACCGAGCGAGTTTAGCAACGCGCGACGCGCCGCAGCGGAAGCCGGATCGGAAATACGAAAACTGGTCTCCACATAGGAGATGAAAAAATCCTTGATACGGTTGAAACCGCCAATCGGGTCAAGCATTGAGAACGCTCCGCAAAGAGATGGCGGCGGTGCCGCTTGAAGTCGTGAAAAGTTTGATGAACATAGCCGCTGATGCGTTGGTGTCCATCTCGCGCGCCTGTGCAAGAACGCGTAGCGCTCTTACGCTACGGGCCGCGCCCAGCGTCTTCACATGCTTGATGAGATCGGCCGCAGCCAATGTGGTGTCAGCGCGGGCAGCTCCCGGATCTAGCTCGTCTTTCGGTACGGAGGCATTCGTTCTCGCCATCGCCAGAGCGAATTCTCCATTTGGGGCCAGCGCGTCGCTGATATCCAGGCGTACAGCGTGGTTGAAGAGCGCCGACGCCTCGTCGCAACTTGAGTCTTCAACGGTTGCGCACAGCAGGAAGCGTCGTGGCAAATCACCTTGTTCCGCGCAGTTGCACAGCGATGGATACCAGAAGCGAGCGCCCGAGCGTTCCGCTCGCTCGATGACAGCGAGACTGGTTCGCGGCTCGTCCGCTGCGCCAACGGCGCTGCGTAGTGCATATCCAAGCCTAGTGGACACGCCGAGCCCCGGGCGCACCCAGAGATCTTCAAAAGTAATTATGGTTGGGTCCGCTTCCATCCGGATAGCGCGCCCAGCCGAAAGCATTATTTCGGCGACCGACAGAAAGTCGAGCACGCCTGGGCCGCATAACACCGGGACCTCCCCGGCAAGCATAAGCGCGGCGAACTGCAACATGAGCTCTTTTCCCTCTGTCGACAACAGTTTGGACACTGCGATGTTTTCGCCCAGCTTTGCTGTCGATACAATTGCGGCACCGGCGGGCATGTGCAGAGTTGGATATTTCATCTCGAGCGCCGTCAATGTCGCCCGCTCTGCCAGCAATGCCGTATGAACATCGTCTGCCTCGCGCCGAAGCGCCTCCAGCGACCTGTTGACATCGTTTGCTGCGGCAAGCAGTGGCGTCAATGCGCGTTGAACCTCGTCTTTCGCCGCCGTCAGGTGCTTCACCTCCTCGCTAAGCGCGACATGCTGGTTTTCGAGGATCAGAACAGCCGCCTCTATGGCGGCGCGTCGCGCGCCGGCACCGCACCGCAGCACTTCTTCTTCAGCAACCTGTCGGTGGTCGAGCTCGACCTTGAGTTCATTCAAACGCTGCTTGTGAGCTTCCTCAAGTTGAGACAGTTGCGTCCGCTTGATCTTGTCTAGCTCATTTTCAAGTTCTTGCAGCATGTTTTCACGGTGGGCCGCAATTTCCACCACGACTGCCTTCCCGGCCCTACTTCGCGCCGCATCCCGCTCCTCTTCAGCGATCTGTGCAGCGCACGACCTGATGACGCCGCTAATACGTTCGTCCGCTGCGAACGCGTTGATGAACTTGCGAAGCAATTCCTGATCATCGGCAAGCCGCTTGGCCATTTTGCCAGCCCGAATGGCGTCGTTCGCTGCAATGACATCGGACGGATCAACTGATGTCAGCGATCGTCCCCGCTTTGCGAACCCGTCAAGCCATGCAATAAGGTTGTGCGCGTGCACGTCGCCGGCACTCGCTGCGGCACGTGCAATGCGTAGCGCAAAAGCATCATCGCTGGCCCAATCGTAGGTGAATTTGCTGGGCGCATTGTTCAAGTCATATAACTCGATATCGCCGTCGTCCGTCGTCACCGTCGCTACGCATGCCGGGTCGAAACGGTACGCCGTAACTTTGCCAGGGGTGCCAGCCAGATGCGCGGCACCGTCCTGCTGTTTCAAGTCGAGCAGAAGTACCTCATCGTTTGCACAGCGGACAATCGATATGCCGGTTAAATGCGGCAATTTGATACCTTCGGTCGTCAGGCGGCGGTGCACCTGGTCCTGACCGCCGTCTGCTGAAAAATCCGCATACCGGTACAGACGGCGATGCTGACCTGCCTGCCACGGTTTTGTCTTTATACCTGTCGGTGTAAGCGTAAAAGCGACCCAATCCAACAGGCGTACATGCCGAGTATCAGTAGAGCGCCACTCCAGGCTATCCATACTCTTGAACAGAGCCTTGCGATTTTCGATCGGTCGCCATGCACCATCAACCTGTTGGACCGCAGCTTCGAGTTGCGCGCCTTTGTCGTGCTCTGCGCGCTTGAGGCAGCGCCCCGCGTACCAGACCAAATTATTAACTGCCATGGTTGTTCGCCTTACTCACCTTAAAGTGTCAAATTTCCATCAATCCATTGGGGGCGCAACGCTCCTTGGGAGCGGCGGGTCCGAGAAAGCGCTGCGCCTGGCGTGAGCGAGCCCTCGGCTGTCAGTCCTGAAACGCATCCAGGCAACAACGCAGCGACCCAGCGGGCATCCAAACTCGTTGCTGGGTAGGTGTAGATGCCGTCGTCAAACCCACCGCTCGCAAGTGTTCGCCTGCGCAGTGTACGACCAATGGCGTCGGGGAGCGCGCCATCTCGACCGGTGACATTCAAGTGTCGTCCATCAAATGCGAACAGGGGTACCGAAGCGGCGGCATGCGCGGCGACGATTGCGGCACAACGGGACAAGAAGTGAGCGCGGGCACCGTTAGATTCCACGCGATACACATCGTGGTCGGTATCCGCGCGGTGTGAAAGCAACGTCAGGTTAACGGCTGCATCATTCGCTCCGGCACCAAGGAAGCGACGGTTGCGCCAACACCATGAGGCCGACACGCTGTAATGTTCCGCACGCCGCTCTGTTGCCGCCAATGCGAGAGGCGCGGTTCCCGGTGTCTCCGGCCGACCTACATGCTCCCACTGCATTACGCGCGCCAATTGTTCCGCATTTGCGCCAATCGCGCCTACGACCGGTACAGACCAGCGCGCTGCGCCTGGATGGCGGAAGGGCGTTGCACCCATGGCCTTTGCGGCAACAACAAAGGCGTCTAGCATTTGCACGCAAAACGCGCCTTCCGCAAGTGCGACAGGGCCGGCCGGGCTGTCGACGCTAACGATGCGTGGAGCCGACAGCGTCCATACCCGACCCTTCCATCCTCGCCGCAACCTAGGCTCAATGACGCCGCCGTCTTGCAGCATTCTCAACGTGCGCCAAGGTACTGCGGCGGCCTCTCGATCAGAGCGCCTGAGCAAGCTAACGATATTAGACTCATCCCATCCACTGGCACCATTTGCATAGATTACCTCAAGCAGCCATTCGAGGGCGTCATCGGCCTGGCCCCACGCAGGTGTATCCAGGACGGGGCAGGTCACCTCTCGGCCGGACTCTAAGGCCAAACGATCCCAGTCGGCCAGCAGTGGTTGGCTGCGTCTCGCGCCACTCAGTTCATAATGAGGTGCCGCGTGATTGACAAACTGCACATTCAACCTCCAGTGCGGCTCGCGCTCTCCTACAGCAAGACGCGGCTCGATTACGCACGTTCCAGAGACCGGATGTTGTGCTGCAAGTCGAAGCCCGTCGGCTGCCGAGATGGTCAATTCGGGCTTGCCTGTCCAGGAAACAATGCGAACCTCTGATGTGTCTGATGCGATCTGTGGCAGAAAACCCGGAAGACCAAGCCAAGCCCCATTGACGCGGACACCATCTGATACTGCGGGCCGAAATAGCCCTACGTCCCCTGTCATCAATCCGCACCGAACGAGCTCGTCGCGAAGCTTCTCGGCGCTAATTGGATCAACGGTCAGACGCCAGTCTACATATCGATCGACTCGTCCCATGCGACCTTGAGTGCGCGAAGCGATCTTGTCATGATAGGCGGCAAATACCAGCCCTCGACATTTCCCCAAGTCCGGCTCTGCAGTCCATCGACCCATGCCTGTTTGTTTGAAAAAAATCAGTCCGCGTGCCACGCTTGTGCCTAGGTTAGGACTGTTCAAAACGAACCGTTCGTCCAGCGCCGCAGCCAACGTCTTGTAAGGACGAATCTCAACGTCGCCTTCGAGTTCGACGCTAAACTCTCGCTCATCGTCAACCGTCAGCGTAATCTCAATCTGCGCGAGTGGCATGCTCTTGGACTGAGCCCCGGAGCGAACATGATTGATTAAGGCCCAGAAACGATGGTCAGCCAGCGCGCGTCGTTGCGAGTAATATGCCCTCTTGAAACTATCGAAGGCCTCGCTTAGTCCAACCGAAAAGCTTTTCTTATTCGAGTAATTCCAAAAGGCGTGGATAACGGTCGTTGGCTTGTCCAGATCTTGTATAGGTGTCGATGCAAGAACGCGACGCACGGTGCTGACGTCAGTCCGGTTGGGAAACGACAGTCGCAGTGTATAGCCGATATGCACCCAGTTGCGAGGATGCTCCGGCAAGACAAGCCGTTTGACGGGGCGTCCCGCCAGCGACTGCTTATCGAGCCACGACGCAAGCTCTTCCCACATCAGTTTTACGCCGGCAAGATTATTGAATGCGTGCTTTACCTTCAGCCAGGCGGCAAGCTTCGAGCGAAACTGGTCGTTTTCATACTCATCTCCACCTAATAGACCAGCGACTAGGAGCGTCAACGCAAGTGGGACAAAGCAGTTGGGAATTTCTTGAGATGGATATTTGGAGGAGCCTTTCATCAAGACATCCCACAAATAGTTCTGGTTGCGCAACAGGGTATCGCGAAACGCTTGTTCGACTTCAGCCGCGCAACTTGCGTCCATCCCGCAAGCAAGCGCGAGGGAAACTGGAGTTACTTCTAAGGTGCGAATGTCTGTCGCGTCGCCATCCACGCCGATTGCAAAAAAGTGCCGCACCAAGATACGCTCCCACTCGTCAATGCTAAATGGGACTTTCTTTTGAGTCTGCTTGCCACCTAAGTTCGTCATTCTACAATCGGCGCTTTATTTTTGACATCTGACGCTCAGCATTCACGCTGATTATTTTGCAAAGCACGTAGAAGGTGGGCGCTAACAGCTATTGTCAGCTAACAACAACGATAATATCAAATTATCAATGGGAGCGCTATGTGATTTTTAGAAGTATCCCAAGATAGACGAGCATGAGTTAACAAATTAACGCTCGATGCATTGTACGCGCAGAAAGATGCGAAACATAGCGTCAATTATTGCGGAGCTCCGCATAACAAAAGAACTGGCTGTTCACAGGTTTGGAGCGGGCCGGCCGCCGCGCCACCTCGATCCAGAGCCTGTTCGCCACCGCCTAGCTCAGCTGACTTGATCCGGCACGCCGGTTGGCCAGGGTCTTGGAACGTCTCTCGACGTGCCCCAACCGACAGATCGACGCGTTGCTGCCATTTCCAGACTCTAGCCAACGCTGAACCGCTGAGCAGATGGGGTGACTGGCCGCTTACCTTCATAGCAACTTTTGGGTCAAAGCATCTTTGATGTTTTGGAGCGATTGATGATGTAAACGCAAGATAATCGAAACCGGCATCAGCAGGTGAGGACGGCACTCAAACGTGGCTATCCCACGGATGTGAAAGATGAAGAGTGGCGTCTGATCGCGCCGCTGCGGCCAAAGCAAGCGAAGACGGGAAGACCTCGCAAGACGGATTTGCGCACGGTAATTAATGCGCTGCGTTACATGGTAAGGTCCAGATGCGAGTGACGCATGCTGCCCAATGATTTTCCTCCGTATCAGACGATCAATTGCTGGTTTCGGCGACAGATGCGACGCATGCTGATTCGTACCACTCATGATCTCGCGTTGTTGCTTGACCGTACGTGGAATGAGCGGGTGGTGCTATCAAGTACCTGTATTATCGATAGCCAGAGCGTGAAAGCGCTCTGCGTGCAAAATCGAGGTTATGACACCAACAAGAAACTCAGCGGGCGCAAACACCATATCGGGGTGGACACGGATGATCGCTCGCTGGCGATGGGCCTGACGCAAGCAGACATTGCCGACTCCACTAGCGCGCAGATGGTACTCAATTGCTTGATCAAACGCTGGCCGTAGGTGAATATCTATTTGGGGATGCGGCATACGACCGCAGGCGGTTGATCGACAAGGGGGCGTTTTTCGACTTTACTGGGGAAGTCGTGCGATGCCCGGAGAGTAACCAGCGCCAAAATGATCACATTAAAAGGTAGAATTTTCCAAATTCAGATTGTTGAAAGTTCGGCATGAAGACGTCCTGAACAAGCTCAGTCAGGCACAAAAACCAGATTACTACCTCAAGGTATATTGCTGAGGCGTGATCAAAGTCAAGATGAGCGTCCAGGCTACAGGATTTAAATCGCGGCGTTCAACAATTTGGTACTCAAACCTGTCGCGAAAAAACCAGTACCACAAAACCTTCACTTACTGACAGCCCACAATAACTTGCCAAATTTTTTAATGCATAACTATGGGCAAAGTCCTTCTGCTATGAAACCTGTTTCGATATGCCCGATCAATGGATACATTGTCAGGAGCACTAGAAAATATCCAACTTGACACTTTTTGTGTGATCTAAGAGTATAAATCCAAGACATCAGCCACCGTGTACAACCAAATCTTCTTCACCAACGTCCTGCGCGTGCTCGACGAACTGGGCATCTCCAAGAACGAACTGTCCGACCGTGCGGGCATGTCGGTGTCGTTCCTGTCCGACCTGACCAACGGCAAGGCGAATCCATCGCTCAAGATCATGGAATCGATCGCCAAGGCGCTTGACGTCGCGTTGCCCGCCCTGCTGGAAATTACCGACCTGGACCAGGAGTCGCTCGATATGCTCGCGGGCGGCAAAGCGCCAAATAGCCTACCGTCGGGCTATGTGCGCGTGGCAGCGGTACTGACTGAATACCAGGCTTTCCAAGTGCGCCAGTGGAATGAGGCGAACCGCAAGCAGATCGCGAACGGCAAGCCTGAAGATAGCTGACGCACGGAAACGCCAGCACCGCTGCCCACATATTTTCCAAAACTCCATATCCTTCCTGAAATAGTCAAGCGGATTCGGCATTAAACACCGAACTCATCAACAAGCTTACGGCTGACCTTTGCGCTAGGTCTAATCCCGTCATTTTTACCGGTATATCCTTTGCATATCTGACATTGCTTCGATGCAGCAGAAGGATACCGATCATGGCTGATACGGAAGATTTCTCGACGCTGAAGGACCGCGCGCGGCGCAAGCTGGAACGCGACATGGGTCCGCTTCTGGTGGAGGCGCTGAACGATCCGCGCACCGTGGAAGTCATGCTCAACGCCGACGGCAGGCTGTGGCAGGAGCGGCTCGGGGAACGGATGCGGTGCATCGGCACCTTGCGCGCGGCGCAGGCCGAGGCCATCGTCAAGACCGTGGCAGGCTACCATGGCAAGGAAGTCACGCGCGGCAAGCCGCTGCTGGAAGGCGAGCTGCCCCTCGATGGCTCGCGCTTCGCGGGCCAGCTGCCGCCGGTCGTCCCCTCCCCCACTTTTTCCATCCGCAAGAAGGCCATCGCGATCTATACGCTCGACGAGTATGTCGCAGCCGGGTCCATGACGGCGCGCCAGTGCGGCATTCTGCGCCAGGCAGTGGCTGGCCACCGCAATATCCTCGTCACCGGCGGCACCGGCTCCGGCAAGACCACTCTGGTCAACGCCATCATCAACGACATGGTGGCCTGCGATCCCGGCGAGCGCGTTTTCATTATCGAAGACACCGGAGAAATCCAGTGCGCCGCCGAGAACTTCGTGCAGTACCACACGTCCTTCGACGTCTCCATGACGGCGCTGCTAAAAGCCGCGCTACGCATGCGGCCTGACCGAATCCTGGTTGGCGAGGTGCGCGGCCCCGAAGCGCTGGACCTGCTCGACGCCTGGAACACGGGCCACGAAGGTGGCGCGGCCACGCTACATGCGAACAATCCGGCGGCAGGCCTGGTGCGCCTCAAGTCCCTGATCAGCCGCAACCCTTCGGCGCCGGCCGATATCGAGCCGCTGATCGGCGAGGTGGTGCACATCGTCGTGCACATTGCCCGTACGCCAACTGGCCGCCGCGTGCAGGAAATCCTCGAAGTGGCCGGCTACGCGGACGGCCGCTATCTCACCCACGTACTGTAAGGAGCTGACCATGAACATTTTCCTGCCTGGCCCGCCGGGCCATGACCACCGCAAGGCGCAGTTCTGGCTGTGCGCGGCCATCGTCCTGCTGCTGTTCCTGTCGCTGCCGCACCAGGCGCATGCGGCCGCCGGCACCGGCGGCTCGCTTCCCTATGAAAGCTGGCTGGAAAACCTGCGCAATTCCGTTACTGGTCCGGTGGCCTTCGCCCTGTCCATCATCGGCATCGTCATTGCAGGGGGCGTGCTCATTTTCGGCGGCGACCTGAATGGATTCTTCCGCACCCTGATCTTCATCGTGCTGGTGATGGCGCTGCTGGTGGGCGCGCAGAACGTGATGAGCACCTTTTTCGGGCGCGGTGCGGAAATCGCGGCATCTAGCGACACGCTGTGCGGCACCATCCGCCACGCCGCTTCGTGCAGCGGCGCATGGATGACTTAGACATGGCACTGCGCACCATCCCCATCCGCCGCGCAGGCAACCGGCACAACCTGTTCATGGGCGGTGACCGCGAGCTGGTCATGTTTGCCGGCCTGTTGGCCTTTGCGCTCATTTTCAGTGCGCAGGAACTGCGCGCGACGGTGGTGGGGCTGCTGCTGTGGACAGGCGCGCTGTTCGCCTGCCGCCTGATGGCGGCGCATGATCCGATGATGCGCCAGGTGTACCTGCGCCACCGACGCTACCGGCGCTACTACGCCGCGCGCAGCACGCCCTTCCGCGTCAACCCGGACAGCCAGGGGAGGCAATACAAATGACCGAAGCGATCTCCATCGCCACGGCGGCCTGCGGCGCCATGATGCTCGCCATGCTGTACGCGCGCATCCGCACGGCCAGCGCCGGCATGCGGCTCGACCGGCACCGCTCGCGCGACGCCGGGCTGGCCGACCTGCTGAACTATGCCGCCATGGTCGACGACGGCATCATCGTCGGCAAGAACGGCGCCTTCATGGCGGCCTGGCTCTACCGGGGCGGCGACAATGCCAGCAGCACGGAAGAGCAGCGCGAACTGGTCTCGTTCCGCATCAACCAGGCCCTGTCAGCTCTGGGCAGCGGCTGGATGATCCATGTCGATGCGGTGCGGCGGCCCGCGCCAGGTTATGCGCCGGCAGGCCTGTCGCACTTCCCCGATCCGGTATCCGCCGCCATCGACGAGGAGCGCCGCCGCCTGTTCGAAGGCATGGGCACCATGTATGAGGGTTACTTCGTCCTGAGTGCCACCTACCTTCCGCCGCTGCTGGCGCAAAGCCGGTTCGTCGAACTGATGTTCGATGATGAAGCGGCGGCGCCCGGCCAGCGGGCGCGCACGCAGGGCCTGATCGACTACTTCAGCCGCGAATGCGCCACCATCGAGTCGCGTCTGTCGTCGGCCGTGGCGCTGGAGCGCCTGCGCGGCATGCAGGTCATTGGCGAGGATGGCGGCAGCACCACGCATGACGCGCTGCTGCGCTGGCTGCAGTTCTGCGTCACCGGCATCAACCATCCGGTCATCCTGCCGCGCAATCCGATGTACCTTGACGCCGTCATCGGCGGCCAGGAGCTGTTCGGCGGCGTGGTTCCCCGGATCGGCCGCAAATTCGTCCAGGTGGTCGCCATCGAAGGCTTTCCGCTCGAGTCCACGCCCGGCATCCTGACCGCGCTGGGTGAACTGCCATGCGAATATCGCTGGTCCTCGCGCTTCATCTTTATGGATGCGCACGAGGCAACCCGGCACCTCGACAAATTCCGCAAGAAGTGGCGGCAAAAGATACGCGGCTTCTTCGACCAGGTTTTCAATACCAGCACCGGTCCCGTGGACCAGGATGCGCTGTCGATGGTGGCCGACGCCGAGGCGGCCATCGCGGAGGTCAACAGCGGCCTGGTGGCGCAGGGCTACTACACCAGCGTCGTGATCCTGATGGACGAGGACCGCGACAGGCTGGACGCCGCCGCGCGCCAGGTCGAGAAGGCCATCAACCGCACCGGCTTTGCGGCGCGCGTGGAGTCGGTCAATACCATGGACGCCTACTTGGGCAGCCTGCCCGGCCATGGCGTGGAGAATGTGCGGCGCCCCTTGATCAACACCATGAACCTGGCCGACCTGCTCCCCACAAGCACCATCTGGACAGGAATGGACAAGGCGCCCTGCCCTTTGTATCCGCCGCTGGCGCCAGCCCTGATGCACTGCGTGACGCACGGCGACACGCCGTTCCGCCTGAACCTGCATGTGCGCGACCTGGGCCACACGCTGATGTTCGGTCCGACGCGCAGCGGAAAGTCGGCGCACCTGGGCCTGATCGCCGCACAACTGCGCCGCTACCACGGCATGTCGGTGTACGTGTTCGACAAGGGCATGTCCATGTATCCGCTGGCCAGGGGCATGGGCGGCAGCCACTACACGGTGGCCGGCGACGGCGACAGCCTTGCCTTCTGCCCGCTGCAGTTCCTGGCCACGCGCAGCGACCGCGCCTGGGCCATGGAGTGGATCGACACCATCCTGGCGCTGAACAACGTGAATACCACGCCGGCCCAGCGCAACGAAATCGGCAACGCCGTCATGAGCATGCATGCCAGCGGCGCGAAGACCCTGTCGGAATTCGCACTGACAATCCAGGATGAAGCCGTGCGCGAGGCGATACGCCCCTACACGGTCGACGGCAGCATGGGGCACCTGCTGGACGCCGAGGAGGACGGCCTGTCGCTGTCCGACTTTACCGTGTTCGAGATCGAGGAGCTGATGGGCATGGGCGAAAAATATGCGCTGCCCACCCTGCTGTACCTGTTCCGCCGCATCGAGCGCAGCCTGCAGGGCCAGCCCGCCGCCATCCTCGTCGACGAAGCCTGGCTGGCGCTCGGCCATCCGGCCTTCCGCTCGCGCATAAGGGTCTGGCTGAAGGTGCTGGCCAAGGCCAACTGCCTGGTGCTGATGGCCACGCAAAGCCTGTCCGACGCGGCCAGCTCGGGCATCCTCGACGTGATGGTCGAATCGACGGCCACCAAGATTTTCCTGCCCAACGTCTATGCGCGCGACGAGGATACAGCGGCGCTGTACCGGCGCATGGGCCTGAACACGCGCCAGATCGAGATCCTTGCCACCGCTATCCCGAAGCGCCAGTACTACTACGTGTCGGAGAGCGGACGGCGCCTGTACGACCTGGCGCTGGGGCCGTTGGCCATGGCCTTCGTCGGCGCCACGGACAAGGAATCGGTGGCCGCCGTCAAGGCGCTGGAAGCCAGGCACGGCGGCGCATGGACCGGCCCATGGCTGGCCAGCCGGGGACTCAACCTGGACGACTACGGAGGCCCAGCATGAACCTTGCCCGCTTATTCAGAACGCGCCGCGCCGCCGCAAGCGGCGAGGCGCCAGCACAGGACGAGCATCTTGAGGGTGGACGCCGCAAGGGCGAGAGCGACAATCCCTACCTGTCGGCGCGGCGCACCTGGAACGACCATGCGGCGCAGGCCGCGTCGTCGCGCCAGTCCTGGCAGCTGCTGACCGTACTGTCGCTGCTGGTGGCGCTGGCGGCCGTCGGCGGCATGGTGCATGTCGCCGGCCAGTCGCGGTTCGTGCCCTATGTGGTCGAAGTCGACAAGCTGGGCCAGCCGGCGGCGGTGGCCCCGGCGCAACAGGCGCTCGCAGCCGACCCGCGCGTCGTGCGCGCCGCCGTCGCCGCGTTTGTCAGCGACGCACGCCTGGTCACGCCGGACATCGCGCTGCAGCGCAAGGCCATCTACCGCCTGTACTCCATGCTGGCGACAAACGACCCGGCCACGGCCAAAGCAAACGAATGGCTCAACGGCAACGATCAAAGCAGCCCGCTCAAGCGCGCCGCCATGGAAACCGTCAGCACCGAAATCATATCCGCGCTGCCGCAGACGGCCGACACCTGGCAGGTGGACTGGACGGAAACGGTACGCGACCGCCAGGGCGTGCTGAAAGCGGCGCCGTTCCGCATGCGCGCCCTCTTGACGGTCTACACCGTGCCCGCCACGCCGCAGACGACGGAAGAACAGCTACGCAACAACCCGCTGGGCATCTATGTCCGCGATTTTTCCTGGGCTAAACAGCTCTGAGGAGGCACGCCGTGAAATCCATCTCCCTTCTTTTGATACTGTGCCTTGCCGCCGTAGCGGCAAGAGCCCAGAACGCGCCGGACAGCAAGAGCGTGGCCGACAGCTATTTCTCGGGCAAGGACCTGCCGCTCACCAAGCAGGAAAAGGACACGATTGCCATTGCTCAGCGCTGGCGCAGCGGCGGCGGCACCGGCGTGCAGCCCGTGCCCGGCGAGGACGGCACGGTGCGCTTCCTGTTCGGCGCACAGCAGCCCGGCATCGTATGCGCCGTGCTGCAGGTCTGCGATATGGAGCTGCAGGCGGGCGAACAGGTCAACTCCATCCACTTGGGCGACACGGCGCGCTGGACGGTGGAGCCGGCGATCACCGGCAGCGGCCCGGCCGAAGTCCAGCACCTGATCATCAAGCCGCTCGACGTCGGGCTGGAGACCTCGCTGATCGTCACGACCAGCCGCCGCACCTACCATGTCCGCCTGCGATCGCACCGCAGCCAGTTCATGCCGCGCATCGCCTTTACCTACGTTGAGGATGCGGCAGCCAAGTGGGATGCCCTGAAGGTCCGCGACAGCAAGGAAAAGCAGGAGCGCACCATCGCGCAGACCGGCGAGTACTTGGGCGACCTCAGTTTCGGCTATGCGGTGACGGGCTCCGCCCCCTGGAAGCCCGTGCGCGTGTACAACAACGGCAGCAAGACCATTATCCAGATGCCGCTGGCCATGGCGCAGACCGAAGCGCCCGCGCTGCTGGTGGTGCGCAAGGACGGCGGCCTGTTCCGCGACGACGAAACGGCGATGGTGAACTACCGCGTGCAAGGCGACCGCTACATCGTCGACACGGTGTTCGACAAGGCCATCCTGATAGCCGGCGCGGGCCGCACGCAGGACAAGGTCACCATCACGCGGGAGAAATAGCATGCGGCCCCTGTTGCTTGCACCACTGATGTTGACACTCCTGCTGGCTTGCCTTGCGGGATGCGCCGCAAACCAGGGGGCCGACACGCCCGCTTACGGCAACCTGCTTGCCGCGCTGGTCCCGGCGCAGGAAAGCGGCATCGCCGGCGATGCGGCCATGCGGCTTGCCGCCAGCTACCCGCCAGCACAAACACGCTTCGCGCTGCAGCATGCGGCGCAGGACGGCTTCGGCACGGACCTGCTGGCGCGCCTGCGGGCGCAGGGCTACGCCGTCGCCGAATTCAGCACCCAAGCGCCTGCCACCGCAACGCTCCAGCCACCGGCTGCCGAGGCCATCGCGCTGCGCTATGTGCTCGACATGGCCGCCCCGCCAGGCCTGGCGCGCCTCACCCTGTATGCGGGCGGCGAATCGCTGAGCCGCGCCTATCTCCTGGATGAAGGCGCGGCGCGGCCGGCCAGCGCCTGGATACGCAGGGAGGCGGCACCATGAACGGCGACGACGACATGTCGCCGGATGCGTCGCCCGGCAGCGTGCGCAAGAAGTCGGGCGTCAAGCGCGTCAACAACCTGCCCGTCTACTTGGTGGGCGGCGCCATGGGCATCTTTCTGCTGGTGATGGCGCTTGTAGCCTGGGACCGCTCGGTCCAGCAAAACCGCCCGCCAGATCCACTGGAAGCAAAGGCAGGCAGCACCAGCATGTTCGCCAGCGAGATCGCCGGCAAGGAAAAAGACGGCTTCGTCGCCCCCGCGAAGCCCACAGCCCCGCCCCTGCCGGACACCCAGCCGCCGCCAGACGCCATCATCGTGGCCCGTCCCGATGACCTGGAAGCGCCGCCCCGCCCGCCTGGCGGCCCGCTGCCGATGGAGGAGCAGCGCAGCATGGACGAGCGCGAGCGCCTGCGCATGGACAAGCTGCGCCAACTGGACGAGGCGGTTCGCGCGCGCACCACGGTGCAGGCCACCGCACCGCGCAGCGCCGGCTCCGCACCCGCTGGCGGCGCGCCGCTCAGTCGTGAGGACGCGCTCACGCAGATCGCCGCCCTGCAGCAGCAGGCTGATGCACAGGGGCGCGACAACCCCGCCAGCGCCTACATGGCGCGGCTGCAGCAGCTGCAGGCTGCGGGCCTGGGCGACACTGGGACGCGGCCGGTGGCGGCAGAGCCGCTCATGGTGGGCGCCAAGGACTACCGCCAGTTCGATGCCCTGGGCCAGGGCGACCGCTGGCGGCTCGATTCGCGCGTGGAAGCGCCCCGCTCCCCCTATGAACTGCGCGCCGGCTTCATCGTCCCGGCCATGCTCATTTCGGGCATCAACTCCGACCTGCCGGGACAGATCGTGGCGCAGGTGAGCCAGGACGTGTTCGATACCGCGACCGGCAAATGGCGGCTGATTCCGCAAGGCTCGCGCCTGGTGGGCCAATACTCCAGCGACCTGGTCTACGGCCAGTCGCGCGTGCTGGTGGCCTGGCAGCGCATCGTCTTCCCGGATGGCAAGGCCATGGACATCGGCAGTATGCCCGGCGCCGACAGCACCGGCTACGCGGGCCTGCGCGACCAGGTCAACAACCACTACTTGCGCCTCTTCTCCTCCGCCTTCCTGATGTCGGGCATCACGGCGGGCATCGCCATCAGCCAGCCGCAGACGGTGAGCCAGGGCACGCGCCAGAGCGCCAGCAGCGCCATGAGCGAGGCGCTGGGCCAGCAGCTTGGCCAGGTGACGGCCCAGCTGATCGCCAGGAACATGAACATCGCGCCGACGCTGGAAATCCGGCCCGGCTACCGCTTCAACGTGATCGTGACCAAGGACCTGACCTTTTCCCGCCCCTACAAGGCGTTTGACTACTGACGGCAAGGAGCAATCATCATGGACAAAACTTTAGCAGCTAAAATCCTGGCGGGCATGGCGCTGTGCATTCCAGCCGCCATGCAGCCTGCGCGCGCCGCGCTGCCGGTGATCGATTCGAGCAACCTGTCGCAAAACAGCGTAAGCGCCCTGGAAAACGTGGCGCACACCCTCAAACAGATCCAGCAGTACCGCACCCAGCTGCAGCAATACCAGAACATGCTGCAAAATACCGCCGCGCCACCATCGTTCATCTGGGACCAGGCCACCCAGACCATGAACCTGCTGCGCCGCGAGATCGACACGCTCAGCTACTACAAGAGCAGCCTGGGCAGCATTGACGCCTATCTGCGCAAATACCGCAGCACCAGCGACTACCGTGGCTCGCCCTGTTTCTCGGTGCGCGGCTGTACCCAGGCCGAATGGAACGCGATGAGCGATGCCCAGCGCCTCGGCTCGGACGCGCAGAAACGCTCGACCGACGCGCTCTTCCGGGGCCTGGACCGCCAGCAGGATGCCATGGAAGCCGACGCGCGCAAGCTGATGCAGCTGCAGGCCGCAGCTCAGGGCGCCAGCGGCCAGATGCAGGCCATCGGCTACGCCAACCAGTTGGCAAGCCAGCAGGCCACGCAGCTGCTGCAGATACGCGGCCTGCTGATTTCCCAGCAGAACGTTATCGCCACGCGCTACCAGAGCCTGGCCGACCGCGAGGCAATGCAGCGCGCTTCGGACGAAGTAGTACTGAGCAACACCTATAAACCCAGCCCCGTGCGCGGATGGTAGGGAGACTGCCATGCGCCAGCCGATCATATTGCTTGCCGTCCTGCTCCAGCTTGCCGCGTGCACGCCTAGCGATCCGGCGGATTCCCTGCCGCCCGTGACAGCTGAAAACTGCGAGCCCGAAGCGATTGCGAAGATCAAGGACCGGAAGGCCAGGAGCCAATTCACAGATCTGTGCTTGCGGCGTAATACCTTCCGCCCGAGTCCGAAACGTGAATGGTGAAGTACCTGATGAAAACCAATACGCCAAGACACATGCCACTATCGAAGACCGTGCTTTGTGCGCTACTTCTGCTGGGCCTGACGTCGCTGTCGTTCTCTGCCAGAGCAGAAATCGACAACACGGGCGTACTCGACAACGTCCTTGCACGCTATTCCGCCGTCGCCGCCACTTGGGCGACGACGATCACCTCGCACGCCACACGCCTTTTCTGGACACTGGCAACCATTAGCATGGTATGGACGTTTGGCATGATGGCAATGCGCAAAGCTGATATCGGCGAGCTCTTTGCGGAGTTCGTACGCTTCACCATTTTTACCGGCTTCTTCTGGTGGCTGCTGCGCAACGGCCCAAATTTTGCAACCTCAATCATCGATTCGATGCGCACAATAGGCGCTGGCGCCGCCGGTACAGGGCCAGGCTTATCGCCGTCAGGTATCGTTGACATCGGATTCGGACTCTTCGCCAACGTACTTGAAAAATCATCGCTCTGGTCGCCTTTGAGCAGCGCAGTTGGCGTCGCGATCAGCCTGATCACCCTCATTTCTCTTGCGCTGATTGGCGTCAACATGCTGCTTCTCTTGATCAGCGGCTGGATACTGGCCTATGCGGGCATCTTCTTTCTCGGTTTCGGAGGCTCGCGCTGGACCTCGGACATGGCGATCAATTACTACAAGACCGTGCTAAGCATTGGCGCCCAGCTCTTTACGATGGTGCTGCTCGTCGGCATAGGAAAATCGTTCATTGACCAGTTTTACACCAACATGAGCTCTGCCTACAAAATGAATGAACTGGCAGTGATCATGGTCGTCGCCATCATCCTGCTCGCCCTGGTCAACAAGGTCCCGTCGATGGTGGGTGGGCTGGCCATGGGTGGAGGAACCGGTGCGCTAGGCAGCGGCTTCGGCGCAGGAACAGCCCTGGGCGCCGCCGCGATGGCTGCGACAGCCGCCGCGACGGCCGGTGCGGCAGTCGTTGCAGGAACGGCGAACGTCGCAGGCGGAGTGCAGGCACTGCTGGCGGCAGTATCCAAGGCGAATGCAGCGGAAAGCGCAGCAAGCGGTACTCACGACGTCATGGCCTCGGCCAGAGGCGCTGACAGTGGGACAGGAGCCGATCAAGGCACGGGCAGCGGCGCACTCGCCGCTGCCATGGGCGACACTGTGCAGGCGGCAAGCAG
Source organism: Janthinobacterium sp. J1-1 (assembly GCF_030944405.1). NCBI lineage: Bacteria > Pseudomonadati > Pseudomonadota > Betaproteobacteria > Burkholderiales > Oxalobacteraceae > Janthinobacterium > Janthinobacterium sp. J1-1. The sequence continues at coordinate 3,886,862 of NZ_CP132339.1, read as the reverse complement.
CAGTGCAGATGCTGGAAATGATACGACAGAAACACAGCTAACAGGCAGTCCCTCACGGCAAGCGCAGCCTCCCGCCGCGCCTTCCAATCAGCAAAGCGCGAACGGATCCACCAACGCGGCCCGTGAGAGCAAAACAGGCCAACGTGCAGCAAAAACAGTGCCCGGCATGGGTAGCCCGGCCGCCGCAGCGGCACTGGCGGCGAGAACGGGCAGGATTGCGGCAGGTGCAGCGGGCAATCTGGTGCAGGTAACATGGGACGTCGGCAAGGAAAAGGTCAGGCAAAGTCTTGCGGCAGCCGGTGATCGCGTCAGCAAAACCCTCGGCGGCGAGATTGCTGCAGCTATCAAGTCCCGAAATCAGCCTGGAGCGCCGGATAGCGGGGCATCTGCGATGGAAGATGGAAGTCTCTCTGCGGGAGACAGCACTTCCGCAGATCCAAGTGGGGAGGTGGCGGCATTCCGCGACCGCAAGCCCGAATAGCTCCCCAAGCACATACGGAACAGAGGAGAAACATCATGCTCGACCTCCCTCTCCTGCAGCAGGAGCGTATCCTGTGCGCGATCACGAGCGCCATCAAATACCAAGTACCTGCGAATATTCTGCTGGCAATTGCCGAGAAGGAAGGTGGTAAGCCAAGCATGATCATCGCTAACAAAAACGGTACTTATGACATCGGTCCGAAGCAATTCAACTCAGCCTATCTCTTTGAGCTCAGAAAGCATGGAATCGGTCAGCCCATGTGACGATGAAAAGTTACTATCCACACAACCTACCTGCACTGCGGCTGAGGCAGCATTTGCTTCACGATACAGGAAATTTGTGGGCCAGAGCAGCCAACTACCATTCGCGGTCAGTCCAATACAATTTGCCCTATCGGGCTGATCTGGTGAGAAAAGGATATAAGCGAGCACTATGGCTAGAATACAATCGTTCTTTCATGCCGCATATCGTTCTAAATTATGACTCAGGAGTGTCTACCACGGCCATGAACACTCACACAGTACGCTAGAACCATAAAATATCAAAAAAACAAGAAATCTTCCAAAAAATGCAGAAAACGTAAACCTATAGATATCGTCTCAGGTATCATAATACCGTACTCAAACCTCTCCATATTAGTCAAGAAAAACAGGGCGCAGCCACCAACTAGCGTGTGTATGGAATTCATCTATTGTTGCTATTAAAACAAAATTTGCAATTAGGCGCCATCACGTCGATTGGGATGAAATACACAAGGAAAAAGACTTCATTGCTACCAGACTCAAAGTCGATAGAAAAATTGCCCTCATAGGTCTTATCATCAACTATTAAGCAATAAAATTCATGATATTTACACAAGAAAAAATATTGCAAGAAAATTTAGATTCTGATATAGAGGACGAATTTGAAGATTCCTCAGTCGGGATCACACGCCCATTTGATCCGGACAAAATAAAAGTAACTACCATACCTGCATTAATCGATGGAATCGTAAAACGTGTAGATTTTAACGAGATAGATTTGGCTCCGGCTTTTCAGCGAAAAGCTAGGCTTTGGAATCACGCACGCAAAAGTAGACTGATTGAATCTCTATTACTTAGAATTCCGTTGCCAGTCTTCTATGTTGCATCTGATGACCAAGACCGTTGGTCTGTTGTGGATGGCATTCAACGGTTAACTACAATATATGACTTCATAAAAAATCAATATGCATTATCTGATCTCGAGTATCTAATTAAACTCAATGACCTTAAATTCGACCAACTCCCCCGCTCATTCCAACGAAGGATCGAAGAGACATCACTTGTTGTTCATCTTATTCAAGATGGAACACCAGAAGAAGTAATGATTAATATTTTCAAAAGAATCAATACCGGTGGAATGGAATTAACGGCACAAGAAATTAGAAATGCTCTAAATAAAGGTATAGTTCGAGAGTTTCTCTTGACGCTTGCATCTGCGGAAGAATTTACGCTAGCCACCACAAATCCGATCAATGATTCACGGATGCAGGCACAAGAAATGGTTTTAAGATTCTTCTCTTTTTATTTACATCCTTGGGAAGAGTATGTTACCGGAAGTATGGGCTTAGATAGTTACCTAACAAGAACCATGCGCGAATTAAATAAATTATCAGAAATAGAACGCACCAATCTCGCGAAGAAATTCAAAAACTCAATGATCTGTTCATATAAAATTTTTGGAAGTGAAACATTTCGAAAACCAAAAGATGGCATTCGGAGAAATCCCATTAATAAGGCCCTATTTGAAGCTTGGAGCGTTAACATAGCTCACTGCTCAGATGAACAGCAAAAAATACTTATTAATAAGAAATTGGAGATTTACGAAAAATTTAGACAATTAGCAAGTGATGAATATTTCAATGCGTCTATATCAGCCTCCACTGGAGCGTCGACTAGAGTGGCATTGAGATTTTCAAAAATAGAACATCTAATCAAGGAAATTTTGAAATGATATCAGAAATACGCCTTACAAATTTCAAGTGTTTTAAGGATTTAAAACTCCCAATTGCTATGTTTACATTGCTGGCTGGATTAAACGGAATGGGAAAAAGCAGTATAATTCAAAGTATATTATTGCTCCGTCAATCCTGGCGCAGCGGAAACCTAAGAAATGGCCGATTAGAACTAAACGGCGAATTGGCGAAACTCGGCACAGGATCTGACATATTATTTGAAGGAGCTGACGCTGATCATGTTCGAATCAGTTTAGATTTATTTAAAAAAACAGAAAATACTTTTCATAGTTTAAAAAAAATAGATTTCTGGTATTTTTACGATAACAAATCAGATAATTTAACATCTATTCTACCAGATCCAAAATTAAATTATTTGATGAAGAGCATCCTCAAAAATAGCAACTTCAAAACTGAAGCTGAACTCATCCAAAACATTACCTCATTAAATACTCTAAATAGTTTGGCAAACCAAAGTGAAGATGATCAATTAAAACTAGCAATTAGAGAAGTTCGAGATACGATAGATTGGATAAATACTGCCGAACGTGAAAAAATATCACCTTTCAGTTCCCATTTTCATTACGTCTTTTCCGAGCGATTTGGCCCACGGCAAGTGTTGCCCTTGTCGGAATCTCATATAATCGAAAAAAATATGGGATTACATGGTGAATATGTTTTACATTTTTTACTGGAATATGGGAAAAAGATAGTTCTAGAAATAGATGACCCAAGATTACTGAACTCTTCTATATATGGCTATAACCTTGAGGGACAAGTTGATGCTTGGCTGCAAGAATTTAGTCCCGGCAGTCACCTTTCCGTTGAAGCTATCCGACGTGCCGATTCGGTTCTGACAGGATTTGTGTTTGATCGCCCTGGAGACGTCAAAACTAGGCCTTTTCGAGCCACTAACGTCGGATTTGGGCTTAGTTATGTCATGCCGGTTTTAGTTGCTCTCCTCTCGTCTGAGAAGGGCGCATTAGTATTATTGGAAAATCCAGAAGCCCACATGCATCCACGTGGGCAGACTCGACTAGGTCAATTGGCAGCACGAGCTGCAGCGGCCGGAATCCAGGTCATAATGGAAACACATAGCGACCATGTTATGAACGGAGTACGAATTGATATCCGCAATGGTGGCAAAGGACGATTAAAATCTACGGATGCTGCGTTTCACTACTTTGAACGTGACGGCACGGAATCTCATGTTACAAGTCCAGAAATCGGAGAGGATGGACGTCTCGACAGTTGGCCGCCAGGGTTCTTCGATCAACATGACGAAAATTTAATTGAATTATTAGCCCCGAGAGTTAAAAGGTAGCTTGCGATGAGAGATATGATTTTCAACGAAGCTTCATTAGCTCCAACTACATGGTTAATTGGAAGTGCATCAACGGCATTGGTTAATTTGGCATGTGGCATGACAGCATTAGCAAAAGTAACAAACTTAGGCAGAAGTCTAAGACTACCTCGAGAGATGAGCGAGATAAAAATATCCGGTGAAACAACTTTTTATGACCTATTAGTTCTCCTTGTTCGAGATCCAAAAACTAGACAGGAGGCAAGTTATTGGATGGGTTTAGCCACAAAGTCTCCGTTGCTCGCCGAATTACCTTGTCATGTAAAAGATCGTTTCTTGGGCTGTGAACCAGCGATAAAAAATGTATATGGAACTGACTCATTGGTATTGTGTGCGCTTCAAGCAGCAATCGCCATTTCCCTTCCCACTGATAAAATTTGGGAGAACGACCAGCTAACAGTGAATTTTGAGGAGTTATTGCAAGATGGAAGTATCGTGCAAGCCACTGAAAAAGTCGACAACTTAGCCGGAAGATCTCAAGCTGATCAAATAATTATTCGCTACAATGATTGTGCCTTTAACAACATAAGGTCTTCCAATTTTTGGAGTGAAAGGGAAAAAATATTTCCATCACTTATTTTTGGGTTAGATGTCGAAAGAAATATTTTAGAAATAGGAGATAACCAATTTGAAACCATACTGGGCTGCCTGAAAGATTTAGATACAAGCGCAAATAAATGGAATAAGACGACGCCATTAATTTGGGGGCGAAAAGTTACACCAGAAAGCCACAGTGTCATGTCAAATCCCAAACTAAAAGAACATAGATTCTTTAAAAATCATAAAGGTAAAACCCAACTCTACGAGTTACACGCCCGCTATGGAAGTTCCGGACGAATTCACCTCTACATTTGCCCAGACAACTTTACGGTAGAAATAGGCTATATAGGCCAACATCTTCCGCTTTAAACCATAAAGCATTAACCGAAGATAGAATTTCAAAAAACAATTTAAAATTATTTTTTTTAAAAATATATCATTCTTCGGGGCGTAATATTATACCTAAAGCATATTTTTGCAACTCTGCGCCAATTATAGCCAATACAACAATATTTTCGCATTATTGAAAGTGGATCGTGACTGTGCAGCGGCTATGCGGCTGGGAGGATAAAACTGCCAGCGAAGGCACGTTGCAGGATGGTGAACATGCCGTGCCCTTGCTTGAGCAGCGTGTCGTGGCAGGAGCGAATGGTGCAGAAATGTTCAGCGCCGGCGAGCGTGCGGAAACATTCTGAGATTTTTTAACCTTGGACATGAGCACGACGCGCTCGCCAACGTTATTGGTGAACGGCACGGCCGGGTTGCTGATGAAGAACAGGATAGCGTCGGCGTGCAGGCGGAAGCGGCGAAGCAGATTGGCGGCGACCGATTGTTTTCTGCGAACGCGTTGTCCCAACTGTTGTGCGGTTTCGGGATGGATCGCTTCTCCCTCCCGCACTTGGGCGTCGTAGTCAGTGCTGAAGGCGGCCATATCGTTGGGGTCGAGCGTGCGTTGTTGACGCCGCGCCGCCGTGCAGAGCCGGTTGGCGCAAAGCACCAATTGCATCATCGACTCGGGCCACTGCTTGCCGGTGATTTCTTTCACGTAGACCAGTTCACGCAACAAATGGGTATTGTACAAGGCATGGATGGAATCGTCGAGTTTCCCCAGAAGGCGCCAAGCAATCATGCACCAGCACGCCGAGGCGGTTCGGCAGGATGCCATGTGCCTCGATCGCTTCCAAACCCCGCTTGGCGTGCACGCCGTACCATGTCAGCGTGTAGCTGGCGGCGATGTGCGGCCAGTGCAGTTTGCCAGCCACGCGTAGGCCCGATTCGTCGGTGTTGAGGACCGGCGCGGCCCGCAATTGGTAGGAGATCTGGTCGGACGTCGTTGCATGGCCGCGCGCGCTTCGGCAACCCACGCCAGCAACGTGACCGGCGAGATCGCGAGGCCGTAGACATCAAAGATCAGCTCGGCGGCGCGCGCGTACGGCAGCCAAGCCGCATGCGGTCACTGCGGTCCGGATCTGGCTAACCGGCGCTGCAGCGGTTCCAGCGCAAGCGACAAAGTACTCTGGTTGCTATTAGCCTGCAAGCTCTCAATCGCGGACTGCACCACGGGCCGCACCTGCCGCTCCAGCCCTTCCATTCCCAAGCGGCTCCTGCAGGCCAGGTCATTAAAGTCGGTATATCCTTTTGGATCGGCGGCCTGCTCGCCCGGCGCGAAGATGGGCAGCAGCACGCGACCGCCCGTCAGGCGCGCCGCTTCCTGTGCCTTGACCTTGCCGGGGTTGACGCCCTGCTCTGCTTCCAGATGCTGGTCGTTATCGCCGGCGATGATCACCGGCTTGGCCGGGAAACGGCCGTGCAGCGCCTTCGCCACCGGCGGCAGGTTGCCCGAGTCGAAGGCGGCGACGGTGGCGAAGCCGAGTGACCGGGAGAGGCTGGCGGCGGTCGCATAGCCCTCCGCAATGACCAGCGCGGGCGCCCGCGCCAGCGATTCGAGGCCGCCGACGGCATGGAAACAGCCTGTCTTGCGGCTGTCGCGCGCGAAACGCTTGCTGCCATCCTCGCCAATGTATTGCATGCTCCATTGCTTGCCGTCGGCGTCGGTGGCGGGAATGTAGCTGGTCTTGCCTTCCTTGTCGGTAAAAATGCCAGGTGTCGGCATTAGCCCCTTCGATAACAGGTACGGCGTCGGTTCCGCCATCGGCAGCAGGCTGGCCATCTGGCGTGCAACGCGGCTCGCGGCTGCTTCCTGCTGCCGGGCCTGGGCGGCCTGGCGTTCTTGCAAGCGAATGGCCGCTTCGGCCTGCAGCCGGGCCTTCCGTGCAGGGTCGAGCGCATAGCCCTTGTATTTCCAGTCCATCGCCTCGCCCGTCTTGTTGTTCTTGATATGGCCTGCGGGGTGGCCATCGAGGTGGGCAACATAAAAGCCGGAACCGGAATGCTCGCTGTGCTTTTCGCCTTCCACGGTGATGCGGTGCTTCTGTCCATCCATGATGGGATGCTCACCACTGACCACGCAGCGCAGGCTACGCAGCGCGTCCGCAAATTCCTCATGCGCCGTCATGGCCGGTCCCTGCTGGCTGTCCCCTTTGCCGGGAATCCAGCGCGCCAGCCGTGCCATGTTGGCCTTCGCGCCCGCATACCAGGACTTCGCCACCTTGTCCCATGCGGCGCCGGCCGCCTTGGCCAGTTTGCGTTCGCCATAGGGAACGGCAAGATACTGGCGCGGCTGGCGCGCTTCGGCTGGCGCGCCGTCCTGCGGCGCCGGTTCGCCATTTCCTTGCGCAGCCGGTTTGCGCTGCCACTTTTCAAACACGGCGGGATCGCCTCCAGGCGGCACCGCCCACGCCTGCGCCGCCCTGTCCCAGCGCGCGCCCATCGCCTTGGCTTCGTCCTTCTCCTTGAACGGCACGGCAAGCAGCACGGGGCCGCCGCCTTCCTGGAACTGCGCCACGCGGCGCTGCAGGTCCGCGCTGCCGGTGACGGCAGCCAGTTCCGCCCCCTTGCGCGCTTCGCGCGCCGCCATCAGGTCGTCGACCCCGCTCTCTGGATCGCGCCGCACCCGCTCTTCATGCAATCTGGCCAGCTTCACGGCCTGCTCGCGCTCATCGGTCTCGGAGTGCGCATCGATCAACGCCAGCCTGCTCGCCAACTGCGTCGCTTCACGCTGGGAGTCGCGCTCGGCCAGCCACTGGTGGCGGCCATCGGCCTGCTGCGCGTAGATTCCCCAGAACTCGGGCCGAAGGCCCAGTTGTTCGGCTGATGCTTCCCGCTGCTCGCCATCCACCTCCCCGGTGGCCATGCCCTGCACCATCACGCGGCCGTTCCAGTCGTGCGGCAGGGTAAAGCCCAAGTGCCGCAAGGCGGCATCATCAAAAGCCGTTCCCGCATCAGCGACATCGCCGCGCAGCATCTGCAGCCGCGTCCGCGACACTTCGCTGTCGTCCACATTGTCCATTTCCGTTTGCATAATCGCCTTCCCTTCCACCTGTTCTGCAGGCACACCGATTTGCGCCGCGTCGAGCGCCTGCCAATAATCTTCCTGCGCCCTCTCGACGGCCGCCTTCACTTCCGGCGACGCAAAGCGCTCACCGTCAAAATCGCCGTCCGGCCCCCATACCACGCCAGCGAGCTGGCGCCCGTCCTTCTCCATGCTGCGGTTGAAGGACTGCGACTTCGTCACATAGCAGCGTGCCGCGTCGTCCAGCGTGGCAAAGGACTGCGAAAAGCGGTCCTCACCAGCCACCCGCTCGCTGACGATAAAGCGCCCTTCCTGCGCTTCGACCGATGTTGCCAGCCCTTGCGTCTGCACCTGCTCCAGACCCAGTACATACGCCTGGATCTTCTCGGCAGCGGACGCGGCGCGGCAAATCTCCAGCGGATCGGACTGCAGCACCTTGATCCAGGACGCGACATAGGCCGCATGCTGGCCGGGATCATGGCCGATGCCCAGTTCATCGCCCAGCAGCATGCTGGCGATTTCCGCACGCAGCTCTTCACGCGCATATCCCTCGCTGCCGAATGGGTGGCCAAGATCGCGGCCAAGGCGGCTCGCATGCCCGGTCCAGTGGCCCAGTTCATGCAGGGCTATCGCGTAATAATTGTCGGCTGTCGGGAACTGCTCCTTGCCGGGCAGGTGGATGGTGTCGGTCGACGGCCGGTAGAAGGCGCTGTCCCTGCCTTCGCGCCCGGCGTGCTGGATTTTCGCACCCGAAGCCTGCAATATCCCTTCGGCCCGTTCAGCCGGCACCCAGGCGACAGACGGAGGTGGCACCAGCGGCGGCAGGCCGTCGATCTGCGTTGCGTTGAATACCGTGGAAAAAAACATCTGAGGGCGCTCCAGCCTGAGAGGCTGCTTTTCCAGGTGTTCGTCCGGAATCAATGGCGGCATGCCGGTGGGAGTTGCCGCCTCCTCTTTCTCGCTGAATTTCCAGTACTGGATCGGCGTGCCCTTCTCACCCTGGCGCACCTGCGCGCCAACGGCTGCGGCCTGCTTGTAGGTCATCCAGCGGTGGTCCGCATGCCCCTCGCTCATGAGGTGCAGGGAATTGATCCCCTTGTAGCGCTTGCCCGTGGTGGGGTTGAATGGCAGGAACGCCCCCGGATCGCCGGGCTGCCAGGGCTTTTGCCAGGGCGCCGTGCCCTCCTTCAACTGCGCGATAAGCTTTTCGGCGATGGTGTCAATCAGCGACTTCGCTTGACCGTTCATGGCTTGCGCTCCCTGTTGGCGGCGGCGCGCCGGCATCGGCCAGGTCGATGACGCCCGCCGCCGCATCCTGTTCGTCCACGGCATCCTCGGCAAAGGAGCCGGCCTGCTCGGCTTCATCCGGCGCAAACTCGGCGACGCCGCCAGGCACGGCGGCGTCGCCAAGCTTCTCGCGCAGGACGGCGGCCATGGCTCGTGCTTCCGCCATCGCGGCGCCGGCCTGGATGTCTCGTTCATTTATCATCGGTTTTCTCCTTGGCTTGCGGTTCAAAATGGGCGTGCTACCAGGTGAGCACGGGAACGATCACGGTCTTCACCTGCGCGCGCTGGATCGGGCCGAAATAGCGCGCGTCAAAAGACCTGGGGTTGGCATCGGCCATCAGCAGCAGCTGGTACTCGCTGAGGATGTACCGGTCCGCCTGGTAGCGGGCCATGGGGCGCTGGTTGCCGTCGGCAGCCAGCGGCGCGCTGTGCGCAAGCAGGCGGCCGTTGACGCACACACCGTCAGGCCCCACGCTGACCATGTCATTACCGGCGCCAAGCACTTTCTTCATCATGTAGCCGTAGCCACCGGGACAGAAACCCGCGCCGATATAGCCGCGCCGCCGTGCTTCCTCGAACACCCCGATCTGCGGTGGACAGAACATCACGTAGCGCCCGGGGGCCACCGGTGCGGAACTGGTCCAGTACAAGCCGAGCGGGATGCTGCGGCTGCTGTTGATGCGGGCACCCGCGACATGAGCGGCCATGCCCAGCACCAGCAGCGCCGCGAACAGATAAGCGCTCCAGGCGCCCAGTTTCATGGCGGTCCGGTTCATAGCCGTATGCCCTCGCCGTCCGCAGGCCGGTGCGCATGGCGCAACTTGTCGCTTTTGGCCGGTGCCGGAACCGAGGCGCGGGCCTGGAACACCGGGTCCTGGAAATACAGCGGCTGGCGGCCATAGATCGCCGGATAGCCGGCCACATAGACGACCATGTCGCCGGCCTTCTCGATGTCGCCGCTGCCTGACTTGACCGGGCCTGGCATGCGCAGGCATTCGTCGGGCGTGAGCAGCGGGCGCTGCGTCTCCTGGATGGTGCGCGACACCTGCGCCAGCAAGGCACTGGTGCGCCGCCCGCTGGTGGTGACCTGCTCCTTGGCCACGGTGGTCTGGCCGGTCAGTTTGGACAGGTGCTCGGCCGTCTCCAGCCGGTTTGGCGGATAGGCGTTCTGGATATGGCAGCTCGACGTGATGCTTTCATCGGGGCCATAGCCGGTTTCGCGGCTCTTGAGCTGGTTGATGTCCTGGCAGATCAGGTAGCACTTGATGCCATAGCCGGCCAGGAAGCCCAGCGACTCCTGCATGATATCGAGCTTGCCCAGGCTGGGAAATTCATCGAGCATCATCAAGAGGCGGTGCCGGTAACGGGCCACCGGGCGCCCGTTTTCAAAGCTGACGCGGTCGGCCAGCTGACGCACGATCATGTTGACCAGCACGCGCACCAGTGGGCGCAGGCGCGCCTTGTCGGTCGGCTGTGTGACGATGTACAGGCTCACGGGGCTGTCGTGGTGCATCAGGTCGCGGATACAAAATTCCGAGCGGCTCACGTTGCGCGCGACGATCGGATCGCGGTACAGCGACAGGTAGGACTTGGCCGTCGACAGCACCGAGCCGGCTTCCTCCTCGGGCCGATCGAGCATGTCGCGCGCGGCCGAACCGACCACCGGATGATTGCGCCCGCCAACGTGGCTGAACGTGATCATCTCCATCCACAGCTCGCCGATGCCGCGATTCGGGTCCGACATCATGGCGTCGACCACGGACAGGGTGGCCGTCGTGCCTTCGGCGCGCGCCTTGTACAGCGCATGCAGAATCACGCCGACGATCAGCGCCTGGCTGGTCTTTTGCCAGTGCGTCTCTAACCCCTTGCCGTCCGGGTCGACGATCAGGGTGGCGAGGTTCTGCACATCGCCCACCTCATGCTCGGTATCGAGGCGGATTTCGTCGAGCGCATTCCAGCACACGCTGCCCTTGGCGGCGGCCGGCTCGAAATACAGCACCTTGTTCCCGGCATGCTTCTGGCGCCAGCCCGAGGTCAGCGCCCACAGCTCGCTTTTCAGGTCGGTGATGACGGCGCTGTGCGGCCAGGCGAGCAGAGTCGGCACCACCAGGCCGACGCCCTTGCCCGAGCGCGTGGGGGCGTAGGTGAGCACATGTTCCGGCCCGTCGTGGCGCAGATAGTGCTGCCGGCCCGCCCGGTCCAGCCAGGCGCCCACGTACACGCCGCCGCTGGCCGGCTGCGCGCGCCGCGCCAGCCGCTGCCACAGGGCTCGATGCCGGGGCAGCAGGCCGGCGGCGCGGATATCGGCGAGGTTCGCCCAGCGGGCCGACCCGTGCAGGTATTCGCTGGCGCGGGCCGAGTTGACCGAGATCATCCTGGCCACCAGCAGCGCGATCAGGCCGATGCCCGCCACGCTTATGCCCACGCTGCCCGCCTGCATCACGGCGTCCGGGTACTGGCCGCGCCACCTGGCCGCCCAGCCGACGATGGCCCAGGGGGGATAGAACTGGCTGGCATGCCACCCCAGCGCGCTCTGATATTGAAAAACGTGGGCAAAGAACTGCGTCGCCGCCTGGAAGCCGCCAAGCAGGGTGAGCGCGGCGAGCACGGGAATGGCCTTGCCGGCGCCGCGCCGAGCGCTGCGCACCTGTGGGCCGACTGCGTTATTGAACTTGTCTTTCATCTGGTCCGTCCTTTCGTCTTGATGACGCCATCCGGCGTCACGGTGACGGCATCTCCAGGAGAGAGCTTGCGCAAGCGCCTGGCTGTTCTTTCGCTGACCGGCAGGACCATGGTTGCTTCGCCCCGCTCCAGCAGCGCCAGCACTTGGCCACCGGCGTCGTGCAGCCCCGCAAAAACAGCCCTTCCCTTGACACCATCATATCGTTCAAATTTCGATATATCGGATAATCCCGGCCTTGTTTGTTCCCGCTCAAGCAGGAACGCCTCCACCGCCGCCGAGGCCAATGTCCGCTTGTCCGCTACGCTTCGCCGCCCAGGAACATGCCGTCGCACGCGCTGATCTGCTGCGGCTGGTTGCTGCTCCACGTGACCAGATACATCACGCGGCAATAACACTTCAGTTCCACTTTTGATGCGAACCATACCGAGTTGCGGCAGCTCTCGCAGGCGGTGCCTGGCTGCGGGCGGCGGATGGCGTCCAGGGCCGCCAGCGTCGGGCTCGGGGCCAGTTCGGGATGCGAAGGCGCGCCGTGGTTTGGCGTCGGCGGCGAGGTCGGCGATGTCGGTGAAGCCGGCGGCGGCGCGCGCTCCAGCGACTCCAGCGCCCGTTCCAGCAGCGCCTCGCGCTGCGCTTGTGCCGGGCTCAGCGCCCTGACGTGGTGATCCTGCTTCTCCATCGTGGTTCTCCTTCGTGCCCCGGGCACGCAACAGGTCTTGACGGCGCCGCTCCAGCACGGCATCGTCGAACGTGACAGCCAGGTGCGCGGCAGCCGCCGCCTGGATGACCTGGTCCTGGAACGCGGCGCTGCCGCCGATATGCAGGCAGCGCCCATAGCGCGCCACCGCCATGTCCAGCGCCAGCTTCAGGCCCACTTGCGTGGCGCCGCGCGTGATTTTCAGCTTATGCCCGTCATCGCGGATCGTGGTCGCGCCAGCGCAATAGATGAGTGTGCCTTGCTTGGTCACGCTGTCGTGCAGTAGGCCGGCTGGCGGCAGCAGTTGGTTCGCAGCATCCACCAGCGGCCTGCCAGCCAGTGTGTTGCCATTCAAGCCGTGGCTTCCCCCGCGTGCGCGCAGGGCCGCCAGCGCCTGAGTGTCGCCAGCCTGCGCACGGGTGCGCAGCCAGTCGGCCCAGGCCATTCTCCCGTGCTGGCTACGGATGGCCCGGCGCTCCGCCAGGTAGGCGCTGTTGATACGCGCGATGTCCGCCGTCAGCGTTGTCGAGGCCGCCGCATACAGGATGCGCTTGACCAGCGGGCCGCAGGCAATCAAGCGTATCGCCGTCCGCTTGAGCCGGCCCTTGCGCTTGGCCTCGGCAATCAGGCGTTTGTGCTGCGCGCGAGCACCGGCCAGCATGTCGGTGCGGACCGAGACGGCAGCTTGCTGCTGTTCTTGGTAGCGCGCATACAGTTCGTCGGTGGGCACCCCCAGGTGCAGCGGCCGGCGCGCAGGGCCGCTTCTCACATCTGCCACACCAAATGGCCCGGGAACGAATGGCCCCAGCCGCGCCTCCAGGCGCGCCTTGCTGCAGTCGCGGTGCACGGAACTGGCCTTCACGGCCGTGCCGTCCGCAGCCACGATCACCAGGCCGTTGCCGCGCTCGCGCAGCGCCAGGCCGTGCACCAGCAGCACGCCATGCAGTGCCTGCCATGAGGCAGCATCGCGCATCTGCGCGTGGCATGTGCGGCGCACCAGGCCCAGCATGCTTTCGACACCGGCCTGGCGCTCCATGTCCATGGCGCGGCTGGCGGCAGTAGTCTGGCGCGCCTGGTGGTTATCGCGCAGCAAGCCGAATTCGTCTTCCAGCACGGCACACAACTGCCCCAGCGTAGCGTGATCACGGTATGGCTGATGGATCGTGTAGCGGGTGGGATGGATCTTGTTGATTGCGATGTGCACGTGCAGGTTGTCCGTATCGTGGTGCACCACGCTGATGCGCTGGTGCGCGCCGTAGCCCAGGCCGTGGCAGATGCGCGCTTCCACCGCCTGCAGCACGGCCGGGGCCGGCTCTTCGCCGGCGGGAAAACTGAGGATCAGGTGATAGGTCTTGTCCGTTACTGCGCGCTGGTTCTGCGCCTGCGTATTGAGGATCTCGGTGATGGCAACGACGGCCTGGTCGGACTGGCAGTTCGTTACCGTCAAGCAGCCGACGCGTTCCCGCTTGGCCTGCGTGTCGGCCAGGTAGGCCAGCAGGCTGGCAAAGCCGCTCTTTTTCGCGACCTTCATGGGAACATGCTTGGCGATCACCGTGCCCTCCCTGCTGTCTGGCGCCGTCTGTCGCTGGCGCGTGCTTCCAATTTTTTTAGCTGCTAAATTGCGAACCACCGTGCGGCAACACTATTGCGCGCATAACAGCATGCATCTGGTCCTGGGTATCGGCGATCTTGGCCAGCACTGCGCGGATCGTCGCCTCGCCGAAGGCAGCCGTGCGTTCGTCATTTGTCAGCCAAAGCTTCAGTAGTCCGCCCAGCCGTCCCAGGTCGCCATTGATGCGCGCCAGCTCCTCCACGCGGCGATGATCGAGGATGCCCGGCAGCCGGTAGCCAAGTCCGACCCTGCGCAGATAGGCGGCGACCGGCAAGCCCGCCGCTGCGGCAAGTCGCTTGATCTCGGCCTCTTCGGCTGGCAGCACCGGCACGCGCAGGTGGCGGGCCTTACGGGTGGCGGCGGGTGTTGGGTTTTCCATGGTGTGCTCCTGGTTGGCGTAGATAGCGCAGGCCTTGGCAGGCCTCGCAGAGCAGGATCTCCGTTGAGCGCCGCAGGCGCGAATAAGGCCCAGTGAAGATAGCGAACCGGCCTGCCGGTTAGCTAACTTCACCTATCCTGCCCCGGTCCGCACGGCGACCGGGCCATTTAATCGTAGGACGGCCTTTCGATTTAACCCTTGTTTTGGCACAAAGCGGCGCGAATTTCATCGGTCAATATATCGAAACGGGCCTGATGGATGGACGCCGAGGCACGCCAAGGGTTCGTCGATCTGGCAACAGCGGCCAAAGCATGTCGGCGGTGTAATTTCCTTGCGGATGATGGAGGGCCAAGGACGTGAATAAACCCTATCCCGAGCAGCTGGGCGAATGGATCAAGGGAACCAGGCCCGCGCAACGCGACCAGTACCTGGTCGCTTTCCTGGCCGTCAGCGACGATGTGCGCGCTGCCCTGGCGGCGGGTTTTTCGATGTGCTCCATCTGGCGCCACCTGCATGCGCTGGGACGCATACCGTTCGGCTACGATACCTTTCTCAAGCACGTGCACCGCATGCAGAAATCCAGCGCCCCAGCGCAGCAGGCACGCCCGGCCTTGCCTGCGAAAGGCAACAGGGCACCAGCTCACGCGCCGGCACCAGCCGGATTCACCTTCAACCCAGTCCCCAAGAAAGAGGAGCTACTGTAATGGCCAATATCCACATGATGTTGCAAGGCAAAGGCGGCGTCGGCAAGTCGCTGAGCGCCGCCATGCTTGCCCAGTACATGCACAGCAAGGCGGCTATACCGCTGTGCATCGATACCGATCCGGTCAACGCCACCTTCCACGGCTACCAGGCGCTGCAGGTGCGCCGCATCGAGCTGATGGAGGACGACGAGATCAATCCGCGCGGCTTCGATGCCCTGATCGACCTGGTGGCCCAGTCCACCGGGGACGCCATCATCGACAATGGCGCCAGTTCCTTCGTGCCGCTGTCGCATTACCTGATCAGCAACCAAATTCCCGCCTTGCTGGAAGAGCTCGGCCACCAGCTGGTAGTGCATACCGTCATCACGGGCGGCCAGGCCCTGCTCGATACCGTCAGCGGCTTCGCCCATCTCGCCAGCCAGTTTCCGGAGCAAACCCGCTTCATCGCCTGGCTCAATCCCTACTGGGGTCCGGTCGAGCACGAAGGAAAAAGCTTCGAACAGATGAAGGCCTACCTGGCCAACAAGGAGCGCCTGTCGGCCATCGTTCGCCTGCCCGAGCTGAAGAAGGAAACCTTCGGACGCGACCTGGCTAGCATGCTGCAGGAGCGCCTGACCTTCGACGAGGCGCTGGCCACGCCGGCGCTGACGCTGATGACGCGCCAGCGCCTGAAGATCGTCAAGCGCCTGGTGTACGGCCAACTCGATGCCGCGATGGTGCTGTGATGGGCGACCAGACCGAGGAACTGCTGCGCGAGATCGCCGCGAAGCACGGCCTGGCGGTATCGCGCGACGATCCCATTCTGATTTTGCAAACCATCAACAACCGGCTGATGCAGGATGGAGCCAAGGCCCAGCAGGCGCAACTCGACCGGTTCAAAGAGGAAATGGAAGCGCTATCGCAGCGCTGGAGCATGGACGCCAGGGGAAAAGCGGAACGCATCCTCAACGCGGCGCTGGCCGCCGCCAGGGAGACCATGGATGGCGCCATGCAGGAAGGCGGTGCCCAAGCAGCCAGGGCCGCACGGAGGGAAATCGACGGCGCCTTGCAGCAGCTCGCCGCGTCCGTGCGCGCCGCGCATGCCGTCGCCCTACTGAATATCGCAGCCGGCTGCCTGGCGATCCTGGCGGCGGCGGTGGCCTTATGGACCGTGATGCGATAGACCCAGCCGGGTGCCGCGCGCGGATTGCAGCGAGTGGCTGCGGTCAAGCCCCTGCTGTTCCGCCCTCTGGCACAGCAGTTGGTGCAGGCGCTGCGCCTGCTGCAGTGCGTCCCAGTCGCTGGCCAGTTCGGGCTGCTGGGCGCGCAGCTTGCGGGTGGCGAGTTCCTCGATGCGCGGCGCATGCACGCCCATGCTGTCGCGCACCTCGCGTACCAGTTCAAGGCGGCCCAGCAGGCGCTGCATGGTTTTTTGTTGCTGCTGCATCTGTTGCTGCCACTGCGTGCGCTTGCCGGGCAGCGCCAGCATGCCAGGCTGTCCCAGCTGCGTGCGCTGCAGGCGCGACGCCTGCGACTCGATCAGGTTCTCCAGCCTGTCCTCAATGCGCTCGACCTGTTCGTGCTTGGCCTCCACCTGCGCCGCCAGCGCCGCGCCATATTGCGACTCCAGCGGCGCGGCCTCCAGCATCGCCGTCTGCTCCAAGTGTTCGCCCGCCGCCTGGTAAAGCTGGCTATCGGCCTGCATCTCGGCGTTGCCGCTTCGCGCGCCAGCCTGCGCGCTGGCGCCTTGCTGTGGCCGCTCCATCGGTATCTTCATGATCGCGCCTCCGCTATCAACGCGGCCACCACCTACCGGCTCAGCTTGCGCCCCTGTTTGACGCTGGCGCCGCTGCTGTGCGCCAGGCCGTCTTGATAGCTGACACTGGTGTCGATGCCCGTCCCAGGTACTTTAGCGAAATCGCCGGCGGCGTGCTTGATCAATGTCTTGCCTACCTGCTGGTACACGCTGGCGCCATCGGCGTGCACGATGACGCCGGCATACGTCTTCGCCTTGTCGGCCGGCTGCGCCAGGTAGATATCGTAGATGCCGGGCTTGATCGCCCCGGCCTTGTCCACCTTGCTGGTGGCCCATTGCCCGCCCTGCTCGTTCTGCAGCAGGCGCTGCCCGTTCATCACCAGCACTCTTTGCTTCATCAATACGCTCCTGTTGACCAATACCTGTTCCAGACGATGCTCCGCCGCCCGCCATTTTAATGCCGCCGGCTCAACCCGGGCCTCGCCATGCGCAGACGACAAGGCCTGCATCAACGGCCGCGTCGCCTGATCGCCGCCTCCGCGCGGATGCCACTACTTGCGCGCTCCCTGTCGTGTGAGTGCCGCCGCCTCTGCCTTGGCGGCTTTGATTTCATTGCGGCTGGTCACGTGGGCCTGCGCCAGTTCAGTCCTGGCCTGGGCCGTCGCCTGATGGGCATGGTCGAGCTCAGTGCGTAATTCCTGGGCACGGCGCTCGATCTCCTGCACGCGCACTGCCGACAGGGCGGCAGCGGCCTGCGTTTCCGCAAGCGCGGTTGCCATCGTATCTTTCTGCTGCACCAGTTCCCGCACCTCGCCTTGCGTGCTGGCAAGCTGGGCCTGGCATGCCTGCAGTTCAGCCAGTACCACTTCGTAGGCATCGGCCATCTGCCGCGCCAGCGTTTCCGCTTCCCCGCGTTCGGTCTCCCACGCCAAGTGCGCCAGGCGCAGCGACTCGCCCGCCAGTGCTTGCGCCTCGTTCCATACGCCAGCCAGGGCCGTCAACCCCGCGTCGCGGATCTTGTCCGGCACGCTGGTGGCGGCCATGCCGGCCTGCACCGTATGCGCGCGGCGCCATTCGCGCATCCCCGCGCTGGCGTCGTTCATGCTGACCCTGGCCGCCTTGCGCACGGCATCCACGGTAGGAAACGCCTCCCCGCCGCCTTGAGCATGCAGAGCATCCGCCGCTGTGCAGATACGTTCATAGACTTCCGCAGATAAGGGCATGACTGCCTCCGTGACTCACCGTGTAGGAATAATATTATTCCTACTATTCCTATCGATTTTGATCTGCGGCAAAGGTTCGGTATCAGGGGCGAAGAGCTGCGCGCATCGCCTGCGACGCAAGACAGGAGGCCCCGCTCTCAACTGTAAGCCAGTAAGGCGGCAGCGCATTTCCGTCCAAAATAAAACTACATTTTTCGGACATTTCTTGCTCCTTGTCCGAAAAAGAGCTATAAATATCGTACAGGAGGTAAGCATGTCCGAACTCAAAGCCAGCATCGACGCGATGGTTGAGGCATCAGCGCCGGGACAGGTCTGGGTGCCTACGGATTTCAGCCAGCTAAGCAAGCGAGACGCCATCGACAAAACCTTGCAGCGCATGGTGCTGGCGGGAGAGTTGCGCCGCGTCGACCGGGGCCTGTATGACCGGCCCCGGCTCAGCGGCCTAACCAAGCGGCCCACCGCGCCGGACTACCGTGCGGTCACCGAGGCGATTGCACGCAGGGACCAATTGCGCCTGCTGGTCGACGGCATGACGGCCGCCAATGATCTTGGACTGACCGATGCGGTACCGGCCCGCGTCACCATCCACACCGACACGCGCCGCCGCACGATTCAACTCGACAACATGACCATTGAATTCAAGCACACGGCGCCCAGCCGGTTGTACTGGGCCGGGCGTCCGGCCATGCGCGTGGTGCAGGCGCTGTACTGGCTAAAAGATACCTTGCCGTCTGACCGGGCCGCCATCCTCAAAAAACTCAGCAAGATCCTGGCCGACACGGCACATGGTGCCGCCATCCGCCAGGATCTGCTCGATGGCTTTGGCATGCTGCCGGCATGGATGCAAAGCCTGGTGCGCGAACTGCCTGGCTGCTGCGATCCGCAACAAGCAACGAAAGCGCAGCATCCGCCCTCTGGCAATGTAAAGACCACCAGCACGGGACTGCACACGACCCCATAGGGAGACCCGCTTTGAACCCGGCGTTTCACACCATCATCAACGCAAGCGAGGCAGACCGGCGCGACCTGTTTCTCGGCGCGGCCACTCGCCTGGGCACGGCGGTTCAGAACGTGGAAAAAGACTTCTGGGTCTGCTGGACCTTGGATGCGCTCTTCGATAGCCTAGCGCCTGCCGGGCCACGCCTGCTGTTAAGGGCGGCACCTCGCTGTCCAAGGCGTTCGGACTGATTACGCGGTTTTCCGAAGATATTGACATCACGGTGTTCCGCGACGACCTGGGCTATCCTGCAGAAGTTGCCGACCTTGAAGCGCTGAGCGGTAAAAAGCGCCGCGTCCGCCTGGACGCCATCCGCACCGCCTGCCAGTCCCACGTCGCGGGGCCACTGAAAGCGCAACTCGCCCATCTGGCGGCCACCGTCATTGCCGCTGGCCACCACCGGCTGGAGCTGGATGCCGATGACAAGGACGGGCAGACACTGCTGTTTTGGTACCCGGCTGTCACCGGCGCCGACGGCGGCTACATCCGTTCGGCGGTGAAGATCGAGGCAGGCGCCAAGTCAGCGCTCGATCCCCATGTCGCCGCCACCGTCACGCCCTATGTCGCACAGGACTTGCCGGACCTGGACCTGGCCGTCACCAACGTGGTCACCGTGCAGCCGTCCCTTTTTTGCTTACTTCTTCTTTGGGACGGGCGGGTGGACGTGGATCGGCAGTGTCGGATGCTTCGGGGCATTCGGCGCGTCTACATGCCGACGGCGATCATCGGTGCCATCTTCTTTTTTCGGTTTTGGACCTGGTTTGATGTTGTACGTCATTTTTGACTTCCTAAGTTTGCAATCACGTCGACTGCTTTCCATAAATGGTTAGTATTACTAAAAATTCAAGTGGCGAGCGTAAAGATTCCCACACCACTTGAAGCGGTTCTGTCGAATTGTTGATGAATCGGTGGAATTTTCCTGGCATTGTTCGTTTGCTGACAGGATTGACCCTCTCATTTTGACCCTCCCGCCACACCCTCGCGAACGCCGCGACCCTGTCGTAAGACCGCTCGAACCTCAATTCCTTCAAGTCCTCATGGATATGCTTCAGCGTGCGCCGCTGCTTGCGTGACTTGGCCGCCTCAATCTTGAGGAACGCTGAAAGTTGGAACGCGTATTTGTCGATGGCGCGGCTGGAGCGCCGCTCAGCGTAGGCTGGCTCTATGGTTTCCGAGCGCAGGTAGCGCCGGACGGTGTTTCTGGAGATACCCAAACGCCTCGCTATCTCTCTCAATGGGACTTGGTCACGAAGGTGCCAGCGTCGAATAATGCCTAGTGTTGCCACGTCGATCACTCCAATTCCCCACTCAATGTCGTGAGTAGGATTGTGTCTTAAACGTGGGTCAGTTTCGTGTGCAACTTATGCGGCAAAGTGGGTCAGATTTCGCTGCAAATCAATAGCACTGGGCCAACGAGGGAAAATCCCGCCTTTGATCGGTAACGCGACGGAACCGCCTGCTTGGGCCATATCTGTTCTGTATTCCGGGGTACGGTCCGCGCGAAAAACAGTATTCGAAAAAAAAGCGGCCACTGGCCGCTTCCTCATGCTGACTTGCGCTTTCGGACGCTGGAAGATTCTGGAATGTCGATGGCGGACGGTCCGAATACACCCGAGCGGGCTTTCCGGCTAATCGCTTTACCACTCAGCGTGATGCGGATCCTGCCTTGGGATGGTTTAACTTCACCAATGATCGGCCCAACCATGGAAGCGACCTTGGCACGGCGCGCGGCAGCTGCCAATTTATAGGCGCTGGTCGGACTGGCGGCGGGCTTCTTCAAAGCGGTCATGGTTCAATCTCCTGCACAGAAAGTGATTGGTACAGATAGTTTAGCAGGATCGCCCAACTGCGACTATCTGCTTTCAAGTCGAAGCGCATATCCCGGCCCCGGCCGTGCACGTTCCACCAGTCGGGCTCCACTGCGATGACCTCCTGGACCGTTCGGCACGCACGCAAAGCCTCGGATGGCGCCATGTTCAATTCGGCGGGTGTTAGACGGGCGTCAAACCCGAATTTTGGCCAAACGGCGAATCCGACGAAACCATCTGGGTCGTCCGGATCGATCGGTCCGTTTCCAGCCGCGAAAAGCGAAATGTGGTCAAAGCCGAGGCGGTACGCCGAGATGGCCATCAGGCCGAATGCGACCGTGGCCAGGCGTTCGGGAGCATCCACGGCAAGTACCAGCCGGCGGATATAGAGCGCGTCGACATGTAGGGATGTACCGTCCTCATCCCTGTAGGCGATGACGCTGGTGTTCTCGTCTTCTGCCATGAACGGGTTGTTCGACATAACGTCCAGGCCTGCTGGCGCCTCTCCGCGCTCCCCTACTCCTAGCGCCCACACTGTGGAGCCATCCGGGATCATGAACAGCCTGCCGGTCTCGCACTCGTCGAGATCTAGCGTGTCGCCGTCGGGTTGCTCAATCGTGATGCCCCCGAGGCGGGTATCGCCGTCGCGCTGATAGAGCTCGCCCTGAAAGTACTCGCGGGCAACTTCATGCTCGGTGAGCATGGCTTCCGCAGCTCTCAAGTTGTCGCGGTCGAAGGGGTCGTTTGGATTCATCAAGGCATTGTACTGAGATTGGCGGGCGGCCAGTCGATATTTTCAGAAAGCCGGCTACCCCCGACGCACCTATGGTCTTCAAACAATGTCGCCGTACTGTCATGTCCAAGGATATAATCTGGCTGGCTACCGTCGCCTGCCGCACGCGCCCGAAAGGGTACGACGAAGACGGGAATATCCAGAACCCTTCCATATCTTGGTTTGTACCTATGGGCGGTCCGCAAAGCGTGCACCGGAAACATCGCTCTTGGAGAAACCATGGATACGCAACAACTCAAGCAGTTGGCTGGGTGCCTGCGCGCCTTTTTAGAAGACGCCGCGATCGAGATCGGGCATGGTCAGGCGCTCGACCTCAGCGCGTCGCTCGTTGGGCTGCGAAATTGGCCCGAAGTCCAAGCCTTCCCTCAGCGCGTGCAAGCGCAGGAACTTGACCTGTCAGCTACAGCTCGTCTGGCCTACCGGCTTGCCCGCAGGCACAAGCACGAAGTGAGTTCAGCTGAATTACTGCAGCTGCTGCTTCCTCCTGCCGACTTGCAAAATGCCTCGACACCGCAGATCTGGCCAGCTGGACCTGAAGCCGGGGTGTACGTCACGACGTCTCAAGCGGCAATTGATGCGTTGGTGGAGCTATACCAAGAAGCGACAGACGGCGCCGTGTTCTATGCCGAACGCGCCGGCGCGAAACATGACGCCGCCATCAACCTCGGCGACGGCGGGCTCTGGTCGAGTGGACTGGAACGAGTCCCGAGTGGCACATTGATCGTGCTCGGACCAGTTGAACTCGATCAACAGTCGTGGCGCGAAGCGAGCGATCGGGTTGAGATGGCCTGCATCCGGGCGGAGAGTTCCGGCCATCGGGTAGCGATCCTGTTCGACACCCCAACGCCGACGCTGCTAGGCGCTGACGCGACCACGATGTTGCTCGACAAGGGATACGACGATCTTCATGAATATCTGGTCGGCACCGTCGCTGAAGATGGCACTCTTCAGCCTGGTCTCGTTCAACAATACAGCGCACCTCTCAAGGGCCACGCAGTGACAGAGACGCACTCCCTTCCAGGGCCGGTAAAAGACCAGCTAAACGCCATGCTTGCGAAGAGAAATCGAGGCATCATTGCGCTGGCGTCAATCGAGGACGTCGAGAATCACGGTGCGAAAATTGGTGAAGCTGCCCTGGCATTGACGGAGCATCTTGGCTTGGCAGCGCGCATCATGCCGCGCCATCGCAGCAGCATGAGCAAGTTCGATCAGGTACCGGAGGCGGTAGGTATGCTGCCTTTTCTTCCCTCAATCGAAAGCGCATACGCCCAAGGTTACAGACGGTTTCTAATCGATCCGCGCTATACCGAAACCGAGGTATTGGCGCGGTTTGTCGACAATTCATTGTTCATCGCCTGTACCTATGCAACAACCGTCGACGAACTCGCAATGCACACAGTCGAAGCAAAAGGCCGCAACCCATCGCTATTGCCCTGGCTTCTCGCCGCTGTGGTAGTGGCGCCTATGCAGAATCAGGTGGAAACGGAGGTTTTGACGGACCTGTATATCGGTGTCGAGGACGCATGTGTCGACGGTGCGGACGACGTCTTTGATTTCGTGGCCAGACACCGGACGATACGAATTGAAGATCAGTTCAGGGCCTTGGTAGGCAAGGGTGAAATTGATATCGCCGCCGCAAGCGAGGCCGGGATTGGACAGCGAACGATAAAGCGTCTGGCGCGGCTGCTGGGTGGGGCGGAGTAGCACAAGGCGGAAAGGGGACGCCCCCCCCCCCCTTTCCTTTAGGAGTTAGAGGAAGCGCGCTCCAATGCATCTACCCGAGAGTTCTCGTCTTTAACGCAAACGCGGTTTCTCCCAAGCGCCTTCGACTGATACAGTCCCTGATCGGCCGCTACTATCAACTGGACCGGGGTACTCGCAACCTCAAATTTTTCAAACGTATGCACACCTGCGCTGACTGTGACAAAGCCAGCCGCTGCCCCGCTGTGTGGAACAATCAGCGCGGCGACCTGGCGGCGAATACTCTCCGCGACACACCATGCTCCGGCGGCATCGGTATCAGGCAGGAGGACGACAAGCTCCTCCCCACCGTATCGCGCGCTCAAATCGCAGGGACGGTTGACTACCCCGCCAACGGCCGCCCCTACCTGGCGTAGACAGGCGTCGCCTGCGGCATGTCCGTATATGTCGTTATATTGTTTAAAGTTGTCCACGTCTACCATGATCAACGAAATTGGGGTGGCGGTTCGCCTGGCATGGCTAAATTCTTTTGCCATCGCCAAATCAAAGCAACGTCGATTGGCCAAGCCTGTCAGACCATCCTGCATGGCGATCTGTTCGAGCGCTTCATTCGCCGCCAGGAGTTCGGCGCGGCTTTCCAGCAACGCCGCCTCGGCTGTGGTGCGACGTTCGATCTGTCGAGTTAACCGCAATCCCAGAAATCCAAGGCCAGCCACCAGCAGCGTCATCACTGCTGCGTGCATGAGGACGTCCATCCGCCAATTAGCCAGTGCATCGTCGCGCGACAGCGCCGCCAGTATCACGAGGGGATAGGCTGCAGAGCGGCGATGGCTGTTGATACGAGTGCCCCCATCCAGGCTGGAAGTAAAAATATTGGTAGCGACGGGCGCCTGAGGCAGGTATTTGCTAAATAATGGTCCTGCCGAGATGTCCCTACCAAAATAAGCGATATCAAACGGTCGGCGCAGCAGAATGGTGCCTTTGTCCGTTGCCACCAAAAGCGCGCCATGCTTTCCGATGTCGAAGCTTTCATAGAACTGCCGGAAGTAATCCATCAGAATCGTCGCCAGGATCACGCCGGCAAACGTGCCGTCGCGTGCGTTCAAGCGCCATGAAATCCTCACGATCCACTCGCCGGTGGATTTGCTGCGTATCGGTGAGCCAATGTGGGGTGATCGTGTCGAATGAGTCTTGTGATAAATAAAATAGTCGCGATCCGAATTATTCAGACCAACTGGCGGACTTGGCTGCGAGTTGACAATCCACGCTCCGCTTGGCCCGTAAACGAATAGTCCGTGCAATTGTGGAAGCTCAGCCACGCGTGCTGCCAAGAGGGCGTGCAGAAGACCAAGTTTTAATTCATTGGAATCGCCATTTTCCATCCGCTCTGCCAGACGACAAGTGTGGTGTCCGCCTCTTTGAAAGTATCGTAAGCATGGTGCGAAAGCGATTTCGCCAGATTGACGGAAGCAATTTCCGTTTCGCGAAGCTGGAAAGCACGTGTGCGCCATAGTTGCCATGCGTCAAGTACCACAAGCGCAATGCATAAAAAAACAACCAGGATAGCAACACGTTTAGAAAGCGACAGCTTGATCCAGCGTGTTCTCGGGATGGCCGGTGCGGCCGCTTGGATTTCGATAGGCTTTATGTAAGTATCAAACGCGCTTTAACAAAGGCGAATGACTGTTTTGGCCGAAAGCGGTCGGTCGCGCTGGCTCAGTGTACGATGTTGTTGCTCTTAGGACAAGCGGCCAGTTTGTTCGTCGCTATAAGACAGCGCCAGCCATCATTCGCCAGCGCCTAGCAGTCTCAGGGGCTGAACCTCGGCAAGCGCAATTTCGACTTCAACGCCATCCTCGTGGCGTATCCATGCCCACCCCTCCCCACCGGGACGGCGCCCGAGCAACAGGACACACTCGCGCTGCTGGTGCAGCACCACGACACCGCCACAGCGCCAGCGGCGGTGGCCCGTGTCGCCGGGAGCGGCCACCAAAGCGGGCGCCTCCTGCTGCACGGGATCTGCTCTGCCCTCTTCAACAACCGGCTCCTCCTCCTGGCCAAACTTCTCGCCCAAGAAGGCGCGCAGCAGCTTGACAGCGCCGCGCGTGATCTCTGGCTCGCCCTCGCCCAGCCAGGCCGCTACCGCATCCGGATGCGACTTGTAGGCCGTCACCAGTTCATTAACGGTCGTTACGTCGCGCACCCTGCCCTGGTTGAACGCCAGGGCGATCGGCTCGGGCAAGTCCAGCAGGGCCGCGTGCTGCGTGACGAAGGCGGGCGACTTGCTGATATTGCTGGCGATCTGCCCTCGCTTGAGCCCCTTCGACAGTTCGCGGCCGATGTAGTTGGCGATTTCCCGTGCCGTCAGCTCGTTGCGCTGCAGATTTTCCACCACTTGGTCGGTCGCGCTATAGTCGTCGTCAATGAAACCGGGAATGGTCGCCAGCTGCGCCAGCCGCGACGCACGGTAGCGTCGCGCGCCATGATTGATGATGTAGCGCCCGGGCCTGTCGGGATGGTGGCGCACCGAGATCGGCGTCTTGACGCCGCGCAGGCGAATCGAGGCAGCGAGTTCGGCCAGGCTGTGCGCTGTAAAGCCAGGATTGGCGGCCGAGCGCGGCTGCCCGGGATCTTCATCGATATGGTCGAGCGGCAGCGCCAGCGGCCGCCCTTCCGGCGTGGGGTCCACACCATCCTTCGGCTGCGCACCAATCTTTTTCATCGTGGCGCATCCGGATCGCCATACGCGACGAACCAGGTCAAGTAGCAAAAGAAGGCAAAGTGCAGCAGCAGCGCCCAGCCGGCATGCGCACCAGGCGTATCCCACAGCACCAATGTGCGCATCAATTGGAGCAGCACATCGCACGCCATGATCAAGCGCAGCGCTGGCCAGCACAGCACGGCAACGACCCACAGGATTTTACGCAAGCAGGGTCTTGCTGGCGGCCCTACGGTAACCAACGGCGACTTCGACGATTTTTCTTTGCCGGGATCGGATGGAAACTGGATGATGTCTGCCATGTTTCGACTCTTTCGCGTTTGGCCTGCTGCACCGTGCAGCTGATACGCCGACATTGCCATCGTCGCCCCGCCAGCTGTCAGCGGCTTTGATGCAAAGCAAACTAGCGTTCCGCTATCGAAGCATTTTTTTAGCAGCTAAAGGCGGTTTGAGCGCTCCTTGCGTGCACACGCCACGCAGGCATGCACGCCGCATTGATCCAATCGGCATTGCACGAGAAATCCGATTGAAACGCCGTTTCAGCCATCGGATACTGGGTTCAGGAATTCGAAATAATGATTGTTACCAGACCGGATTCCCACTGACCTAAGGAGGGCTTCCATCATGCGCATTCGTCCAATCACCACCACCGACCTGCTGACGCCAGGCCGGGTCTTGATTAAGCGCAGCCAGTTGCTGCAGAAAGTGCCGCTCTGCGAGCGCACGATATTGAATATGGAAAAACGCGGCGGCTTCCCCAAGCGCTTTACCATCACGTCGCGCCTTGTCGCGTGGGACCTGGCCGAGGTCGATGCGTGGATCGCCGCGCAGCAAAGCGCAGCCTTGCCAGGGTGCGCTCCGGGTGCGAAAAAAAGCACGTCCTAGCCTGCCGCGTCGGCACGCGGACACTAGCTGGCGGTCCACCCATCGATCATGTCTGCCCATTCCTGCAGCATGCCGCGCCGCTGCTCCGCATACTCCGCCTTGTTATACACGGCTCTGACGCCCTTCTGTTCGTGCGCCAGGCATTTCTCGATCCAGTCCGTGTTGTAGCCCGCTTCGTGCAGCAGAGTCGAGGCGGTGCGGCGCAAGTCATGCGGCGAAAAGCCGTCCAGCATACAGCCGTCATCGGCGGCGTTCTTGACCACGGAAACCAGCACCGCGTTCAGGGTCGCGCCATTCATCGGCCGGTCAGGATCGTACCTGGACGGCAGCACATAGCGGGACCCGCCGGCGCAGGTCTTGAACGCGACCAGCATATCCATGGTCTGACGCGACAGATAGACGTTATGCGGATTTCGTCTTTTCATGCGCGCGCCAGGGATCGTCCATAGCGCATGCTCGAAGTCGATCTCCGACCAGGTGGCGTCGGTCAGTTCCGACTTGCGCACCAGGGTCAGCAGCAACATCTTGCACGCCAGGCGTACCGTGGCGGCGCACTGGGCCCGGTCCAGATACTGGTAGAACAATTTGATTTCCGCCGGCGTCAAGGTACGGTCACGCGGCTCGAAGGTTGCGATCGACGATGGCGGCACGCGATCGGCCGGGTTAGGATGCTTTTCCCCGCGCGCTTCGGCATACCTGAAGACCATCATCACGATCTCGCGCGCGTGCACGGCCACCGCCGGCGCCTGGCGTGCAACGATGCGGTCGCACAGTTCGCGCAGAATCTGATCGCTGATTTCCGATAAAAGCAAGGAGCCAAACGCTTTTTTCAGGTCCCGCTCATATGTCCAGCGGCGCATGGCGCGCGTCGATTCTGCCATCCTGTGTTTGTCGAGCCAGCGTTCGGCCCAGACAGAAAACGGTTCCTGTGCCTTGCGCCGCCGGATGTTCTCTTCTTTCGTGCGCGCCGGCGACACGCCTGCGGCGACGGCCTTGCGCGCCTCGGCAAGCGCTTCGCGCGCTTCACGCAAGCTCATGCCACCCACGCCATACCGGCCCAGCGTGACGGTCTCCTGGCGTCCGTTCACGCGATAGTTATAGCGGAAGGAAATGCTGCCGGACGCCGCCACCATCGCATACAGTCCGTCCCGGTCCGCCACCTTGTAGGGCTGCCCGGTCCCCTTGATATTTTTGAGCTTTGCATCTGTCAGCATATTTGCCTCCAAACGTATACCATCACACCAAAGAAACAATCAATAAAATCAGTAACTTGCATGCGATTTTAGACGCTGTTTCCATTGCATGAATGGCACTAAAGCCGGCAAAAGTACCATCAACGATTCCGGCGTTTTCCAGACTTGGAAAAACCAATAAAAACAAGGACTTATCGCGCTGTATACCATCACGTATACCATCAAGGCCCAACCGCGCCTGATGGTATACGTATCTCCGTAGCATCATCCCAAGAACGCCATACCATCTTGAGTACCATCAAAAGAACCTGCTCGGCGTTACCTGAGGTTGCCTGACAATGCGTCCCAAAATGAAAAAACCCCTGAAAAATCAGGGGTTTGTCTTGATCGTCCTACCCGGCTTTGCCAGCGGCTGCCGGACGGGAGATTATTCCCACTCAATCGTCGCCGGCGGCTTGCCCGAAATATCATAGACCACGCGGTTGATGCCGCGCACTTCGTTGATGATGCGGTTCGAGACCTTGCCCAGCAGCGCGTGCGGCAGGTGTGCCCAGTGCGCGGTCATGAAGTCCTGCGTCTGCACTGCGCGCAGGGCCACCACCCATTCGTAGGTGCGGCCGTCGCCCATCACGCCGACCGATTTGACCGGCAGGAACACGGCGAAAGCCTGGCTGGTCGCTTCGTACCAGTTGGTCGGCACGCTGTCCTGGTCGAAGCCTGGCACCACCACCGGCTCGTATGGCGTGTTGCGCAGCTCTTCGATGAAGATGGCGTCGGCGCGGCGCAGCAGGTCGGCGTAGTCTTTCTTGACTTCGCCGAGGATGCGCACGCCCAGGCCCGGGCCCGGGAACGGATGGCGGTAGACCATGTCGTGCGGCAGGCCCAGGGCGACGCCCAGCTTGCGTACTTCGTCCTTGAACAGTTCGCGCAAGGGTTCGAGCAATTTCAGTTTCATCGTGTCCGGCAGGCCGCCCACGTTATGGTGGCTCTTGATGGTCTGGCCTTTTTTACCTTTGCCGGCCGACTCGATCACGTCCGGGTAAATCGTGCCTTGCGCCAGCCATTTGGCGTTGACCAGCTTGGCGGACTCGACCTGGAACACTTCGACGAATTCGCGGCCGATGATCTTGCGCTTCTGCTCGGGATCGGAGACGCCGGCCAGGTGGCCCATGAACTGGTCTTCCGCATCGACGCGGATCACTTTCACGCCCAGGTTCTTGGCGAACATGTCCATCACCATCTTGCCTTCGTCCAGGCGCAGCAGGCCGTGGTCGACGAACACGCAGGTCAGCTGGTCGCCGATGGCGCGGTGGATCAGCGCGGCGGCGACGGACGAATCGACGCCGCCGGACAGGCCCAGGATGACGTCGTCGGTGCCCACTTGCGCGCGGATTTTTTCGACCGCTTCGCTGATGTAGTCGGGCATGTTCCAGTCCGATTTGCAGCCGCAGATTTCATGCACGAAACGGCCGATCATGGCCTTGCCCTGCACCGTGTGCGTCACTTCCGGGTGGAACTGCACGCCGTAGAACTGGCGCTCTTCATCGGCCATGGCGGCGATCGGGCAGCTTGGGGTGTTGCCCATCAGCTTGAAGCCTGGCGGCATTTCCAGCACTTTGTCGCCGTGGCTCATCCACACTTTCAGCATGCCGTGGCCTTCGTCGGTGACGAAGTCGGCGATGCCGTTCAACAATTTGGTATGGCTGCGGGCGCGCACTTCGGCGTAGCCGAATTCACGCACCAGGCCGTTTTCAACCTTGCCGCCCAGCTGGGCCGCCATGGTCTGCATGCCGTAGCAGATACCGAGTACCGGCACGCCCAGCTCGAACACGGCTTGCGGCGCGCGTGGCGAGTCGCCTTCCAGGGTGGAATTATGGCTGCCCGACAGGATCACGCCGGCGGCGCCATAGTTGCGCACGAATTCTTCGCTGACGTCGTACGGGTAGACTTCGGAGAACACGCCGGAATCGCGCACGCGGCGGGCGATCAGCTGGGTGACTTGGGAGCCGAAATCGAGAATGAGGATTTTAGAGTGCATGATGGAGGACTTTATCTGGGTTCAATTGCAAGACCGGCGCACTAGGCGCCGGTCTGATTGTCGCTATTTACTCGGAACGGTAATTTGGCGCTTCTTTCGTGATCTGCACATCATGGACATGCGACTCGCGCATGCCGGCCGAGGTGATTTCCACGAATTCCGCTTTTTCGCGCAACTCATCAATGGTGGCGCAACCGCAGTAGCCCATCGATTGACGCACGCCGCCGACCAGCTGGAAGATGATCGCCAGCACGCTGCCTTTGTAGGCGACGCGGCCTTCGATACCTTCAGGCACGAACTTGTCGGCCTTCATGGTGGCATCCTGGAAGTAGCGGTCAGCCGAACCGTCCGACATGGCACCCAGCGAACCCATGCCGCGATACGATTTGTACGAACGGCCCTGGTACAGGATCACTTCGCCCGGTGCTTCTTCGGTACCGGCAAACATCGAACCCATCATGACGGTCGAGGCGCCCGCGGCCAGCGCTTTCGAAATATCGCCCGAGAAGCGGATGCCGCCGTCGGCGATACATGGCACGCCCGTGCCGGCCAGTGCTTCGGCCACATTCGAGATCGCGGTGATTTGCGGCACGCCGACACCGGCGACGATACGCGTGGTGCAGATCGAGCCTGGGCCGATGCCGACCTTGACGGCGTCAGCGCCGTACTCGACCAGCGCCTTGGCGGCGGCGGCGGTGGCGATATTGCCGCCGATAACTTCGACTTGCGGGTATTTCGTCTTGATCCAGCGTACGCGGTCGAGGATGCCTTGCGAGTGGCCGTGGGCCGTATCGACCACCAGCACATCGACACCGGCGGCAACCAGCAGGTCGATCCGCTCTTCATCCTTGGCGCCTACGCCGACGGCAGCGCCGACCAGCAGCTTGCCCTGGCTGTCTTTCGACGCGAACGGGTGCGAAGTCGACTTCTGGATATCCTTGACGGTGATCAGCCCGCGCAGTTCGAACGCGTCGTTGACGACCAGCACGCGCTCGAGGCGGTGCTTGTTCATCAGCCGCTTGGCTTCGTCGCGGTCGGCGCCTTCGGTGACATACACGAGTTTTTCGCGCGGGGTCATCTTGGCGCGCGCTTCGGCGTCGAGTTCCTGTTCAAAACGCAAGTCGCGGTTGGTGATGATGCCGACCACGGTCTTGCCTTCGACCACAGGGAAACCGCTGATGCCGTATTGTTCGGTCAGGGCGATCACGTCGCGGATTTTCATTTCCGGCGGAATCGTGATCGGATCGCGCAATACACCGGCTTCGAAACGCTTGACGCGGGCTACTTCGCGTGCCTGGTCTTTCGGGTTCAAGTTCTTGTGGATGATACCGATGCCGCCTTCCTGGGCCATCGCGATCGCCAGACGGGCTTCGGTCACCGTGTCCATGGCTGCGGACAGCAAGGGAATATTCAGGGTGATATTGCGGGTCAAGCGAGTTTTGAGGGACGTATCGGCGGGCAGAACGTTGGAGTAGGCTGGGACGAGCAGCACGTCATCGAATGTGAGTGCTTTTTGAAGTAGACGCATAGCATTTCCTATTGGCGCAAAAGCAGATTATACAGAAATTATCAGCTTTTGTCTTGAACCATTGCAAACCACTGCCGACATAGTGAAAATGCGGCAGTTGCATTTTTCAAAAGGTCTGGAAAGGTCTGGAAAAGTCTACATTTTCGCCCTCGTTTCGCCCTCGTTTCGCCCTCTTTTTCGAAGCTATTTCGCGCAGGGCGCCGGCCGCTTACTGAGGTGGCGCAACCGTCCGCCAACCCTTGCAGGTGACAATAAGATACGCGTTATTTCAAAGGGCAGCAATGAGACGTCAACTTGCAGCCATCATCTTACCAGTACTATCCGCCTGCACTATCAATGGCAGCGCTCGCAATGGCAGCGGTGACTTGGTGGGCATGGATAGCTTCGCCCTCGCTGCCCGCTACGGCACGCCGGCCAGCTACCAGCAACAGGACGACTACCTGCAGCTGAACTACGGAGGCTCCGCGGCTGGTTGCAGGCTGATCGTGCTGATCGACCAGGACCAGCGCGTAGTGGGCTGGCTCAGCGCTGGCAAGGCATGCGCTGCACCCTGATCTATTCAGGCGCTGGCGGCTGCTGCATGACGACGCAGTGCCCGCCATCCAGCTGCACCCGCAGCGAGGCGCGGATAAGCCCTGGCATGCCGACGCGCGGCCCCAGGCTTCGATCCAACTCATCGGCCGTCGCAGCGATCTTGCGCAGACGCCGTACCTCCCACAAAAGCGTGAGAACATCTGCCGACTCGTTGCGGCCTTGGATCTCTTTCAGGTGCTCGATGCTGAGCGGCGCTCGAATCCTACTCATTGCAGACTCTCATCGCACACTTCGATCGTTCCATTCCAGCTCTGCAATGGATGGCTCCTCGTCAAGGTCGGCACGTAAAATATCACGGATCATCTCTACCTCTCCGTCAGTCGGCCCGAGACTACGCTCCAGCTGGTCCGCCCTTGATACGATTGTGCGCAGGCGCCTGATCTCCCGCAGCACTGCGAGCATGTCCGGCGAATCGCTGCGCAGGCGAATTTCCACCAGTTCGACTGTCGTTAGGGGCTTTCGAAAATTGCTCATGACCGCATCGGTCGAACGTTCCTGGTGTCAGCTTCAGGCTCTGGCAGGGCCAGATCCAGCGCGCAAAGCCACGACTGCGCAAACTCGACAATCTTGCCCTCTGCATTCGTTGTCCGCTCGAAGCCGGCCAAAGTGAATTTTCCGTCGTTCGCCCAGACGATGTGCGGATCGAGCAATTCCATATAAGGGCCTGGCCTGCCGGGCTGTGTGAGCCGCGCCACTTTCACTGGACGCCGCAGCCCCTGATCGGTCACGTCCATGATGACCAGCAACCCGTAGTGTTTGACGGTGTACCGGTCATTCAGCATGCGGCGCTCCACTGCCACCCCGGCTGAGCGCATCTTAACCACTCTTATCTTCATAGTGCCAACCAATAATACTGTATATGCATACAGTATATCGGCTTGCTGCAAGTTGTACAGTAAACAATTACGTATTAGCGACAACCCGCAATAACCGCCTCCAACTCACCCTCATAGTTCCGCCCGCGCACCCAATCCCGCGCCAGCGCCAAAATGATCTCGCCATCCGTTGCCGTCGACGGCAGCTTGTCGAACTCGTAGGCCGGGCGCTGCGGCACCTCGCCGATGCACGGCACCATCACCGGCACCTCGACACGCACTGGCGCCAGGGGCGCCGTGGTGCAGCCGACCAACGCCAGCATGACAAAAAAGACTGCCAGGTGGCCGGGCAAGATTGAGCATCCATGCGGCGCGCCGGCCCTTTTCGACTCCTCAGCAGGCCGCCCTATGCTTGCATTATCCCGCCTCATCGCACATTCTCCAGCATCGCCCGCACGGCCGGCATAGCCTCGTCGCAGGTCGTGGCGCGCACGCCGGCCAGCCGCGCATGCGCAGTAGCGTACCTCCTGCCTGCCGCAGCCGCGGCGGCCTGCGCTGCCTCACCGCGCTGCTGGGCCAGTGCAGTTGCCTTGGCCATGCCGTCGATGGCCCGGTTCTGCTCGGCGATCGATGCGCGCAGGCCGGCGCCGACGCCCTGCTCTGCCAGCAGCGCCGCGCGCGCCAGGTCACGGTCGCCGGCCGCCAGCCACCAGCCGGTGCCGGTGGCGCTGGCCACTACCAGCAGCACGGCGGCAAGCACGATGGCGGCCGCCTTCCAGATGCCGCCGACAGCGGCTCCGGCCAGCGCGGTGATGGCGCTCATGCCTCATCCTCCAGCGCGACCGTGTCGAAATCGGGAATGTCGACCGTCTGGCCGGCCAGTTCGTGCGTGCAATCGCCCAGGAACTGGATGCGGCCGTCGACCACGAAGGAGTGGCAAACGAACGGAACCGGCGCCGGCAGCGGCGCCTCGCCACGCATCCACGCAGCGTGCGCCTCGTCGGCCAGTGGCCGCGTGCCGCGCACCAGGATCGACGGCGAGAACGTCGGCCGTTCAGTGTTGCCATTCCAGGTCCAGCGCGGGCCGGCGCCGGCACCAACTCACACCCGGTGCGG
Organism: Janthinobacterium sp. J1-1; assembly: GCF_030944405.1. Taxonomy (NCBI): domain Bacteria; kingdom Pseudomonadati; phylum Pseudomonadota; class Betaproteobacteria; order Burkholderiales; family Oxalobacteraceae; genus Janthinobacterium; species Janthinobacterium sp. J1-1. Next base: position 3,852,587 of record NZ_CP132339.1, on the reverse strand, counting down.
CACGCCACAGCCCGGACACTCGAACATGAGGCCGTCGCCCTGCACGCTGCGCAGGATCCTCGACAGCGCGCTCACGCCAACACCTTCTGTGCGACCTTGAAGAAGGCCAGGCGCTCGGCCAGCCCGTTGGTGCCGCCGTTGACCTTCCGCGTCACCGCGACCTGGTCGCCGGCGTCGGCCAACGCATTCAGGCCGCGCGACTGCCAGAACCAGCCAGCGCTGCGACAGGCGTTGACGGTTTGCTCGAGCAGCGCCGGCTGCGCCAGCAGGTCCAGGCCTAGGGCCTTGCCGCAGGCGGCATAGTTGGTGCGGCCGGTCACCTGGATCAGGCCGCGCCCACGGAAGCGCACGCCGTCGCCGGGCTGCACATTGCCCAGATCCTTGCGACCCTCGTAGGCCGCTCCGCTGGCCAGCTCGCGCACATACAGCAGCTGCCCGGACTCGTGCGCCAGTTGGGCCAGGAACGAGGCCTGGCGCGCCGGCGTGTTGATGCCGAATTCCAGCATCGCCGCATTCAGCGCGGGCAAAAAAATACCCGCTTTGGCGCGGGCATTGGGCATGATCTTGATCAGCTGGTCGAGTGTCATTTAGCGCCTCGACGGTTGAACGTCATATGCAGCGCCACGCCGGCGGCGATGAGCAACTCGAACAATTGGCGGTCGGAGATCGCCGACATGATGCCTGCCGCCGCGCCGCACGACAAGGCAACATGCCCCAGTCGCGCGACCATCGCCGTTTGCCGCGTCATCTTGTTCAGCTCGATGACGCACAGGTATAGGACATAGATCCAGATGACCGCCTGGATAATTGAAATCAGCGACATGGTTACTCCTTTGGGTCTGGTTGGTCGGGCAGTGTTGGCAGTTTCGCGTTGCGCGTGCGGTCGATCAGGGCAAAAAATACGGGCACGGCACGCATGGCGCCAAGCCCCCAGAAAAACGCGATAGCACCGGCCAGTTCGGTCGGCGCATTCAGGTAGTGGATGGCCAAGGGCGTGGCTGCGCAGGCGACGGCGCCGCCGACCAGGAACGCCGTCATCGCCTGGCGCTTGGTCATTTCCTTGGCGTAGCTCAGCGACGCGGCCGAGCCGATAAATGCGCCGATCAGCACCGCGTAGGAAATGCCAGCCACGGTGCTGCCATGTGTTTCAATTGCCATAGGGCCTCTCAGGTGGTGGAAATGAAAAACCCGCCGAAGCGGGTTTGGGGTGGAGCGTTGAATTCGTTACACAGCCTTGACCATCACATACGCTCGGCCATCCGGCTCGATCGAGATCACACGCCCGACCGCACGCAGGTACTGCGGCATGGTGATATCGTCCGCATGCACGGCGATGCCCGCAATGCCCTCGCCATCCTGCACCGGCACAATGTAATCGCCAGGCCGGGCGCCCATCACGTTGACCGGCACGCGGCCGGCGATCGCGATGCGGTCCACTTTCTGGCGCTCGACCTCCAGGGCGGCGTCGAATGTGGCCATGGCCTGGGCGTCCAATTGCGCGGCGGCGGTGTGCGCAATCAGCGCAGCAGCGTAGGCCACCTTTTTGGCCGCCCACTCGGCATCAGTGTCGCCAGGCGTCAGCACGTCCTGATACTCCTGCGGCTCGGTGCCGGGCAGCGGCTGGCGCTCGACCACATCGGCGCGGCGCGCCGGTGGCGTCGGCGCCGGGCCAGCCTGCGGCTGTGGGCGTGGCCCGAGGCCATTCGCCCAGGTATCGCCACCGACGAACGACGGCGCCGTCGACTTGATGGAGAACATGATGGCATCGGCCCACTGGTCGGTGATGGTGTTGTCTGCTGTGATGCCAACGATCTGGCCCCTGGCAACTATTCCGCACTGGGTGGATTTGAAAATGTACTCGGCGTAATCGTTGCCCATGGTATTAACTGTACCGGGCGTGGTAATTCCCCGGATCGTAATTGAGTTTTTTGCCACATACATGACAGACGGGGGGTAGCTGGGCGCTCCTCCATCACCAGCGTAGAGGATCACTGAGGAGTTGGTTCCCCTGACTCCAGCGTGGAACACGAGAGCCCCCTCAGACCCTGTGATGGCGACTTTGGCGGACCCCTCAACCTGTAATTTGTCAGAGCCATTATCGGTAGTCGTGCCAACTAAAAAATTGTTTCCCAGGACATTGACTGACAACGCTTTTCCAGCGTAGGTTTGAATACTGCCGCCGCCAGTGTCACTCCAGGCCACCATGAGCTTCTGGCCCGTGGAGATATCGCCACCTGCGACTATTAGCCCGGCGTTGACGGTGGCCTTTTGCGCCGTCAATGGCCCCGTCAGCGTTCCGCCTGTCAGGGGCAGCGCGTTATACGGCCCTGCCGCAAATGCGTCCCACATCTGGTTGAGTACCTCGACCACGTTTTTCATACCGGCTGTAAATTTACTGGCCATTATTAAATCCCTTCTATCTGGAGTGGCGCTGCATAGGTTTCGTAGTACGGCGTGCTGACCGCGTCCAGGTTGGCGACACGGCCGTACAGCATGTGGTCCTGCTCGAGCACCGGATCTGCATGCTCAGGGAACAGGCTGAACAGCAGTGGCCGGACCGGGCCGCACTCGCGCAGGATGCGCATCAGGCGCGCCCGGTCAGGCGCCGTCAGGTGCGCCAGGTTGATTGCCAATTTGTCGCTGGTGGTGCCCACAGCTGTTTTGGCAGTGCCGGCGGCGGTGCGGTAGACCTCGGTCGTGTCCTGCAGTTGCAGGCTGGCGCCATATTCGGCGTTGTACTCGGGCGACCAGTAATTGCCGGCCACCAGGCGCGATATCTCGATGTAGCCGGCAGGCAGGTCCGGGCAATACACCTCGATCACCAGGCTGCGCACGAATACCGGGGCGAACCAGGCCACGGCATCGGCTCCACCACCGCGCGCCCAGGTGTTCGTCCCTCCCCAGGCATAGGCGTTCCAGCCCAGCGGCAGCTCGCCGAACGGATAGGATTCCAGTGGCGCCTCGGGGCACGGCATCGTCCAGCCCGTGTCGATTGCAGGCACTGCGTCGCCTGGCTGGCCATAGCCACGCACACGCATGCGCGCGCTGCTGGTCATGTTCGTGAAAATGAGCGCCACGCAGGCGATGCACTCCTGCGTGGGCCATGTGGCGGTGATGGTTTGCGCCGTGCTGGTGGCGCGCAGCACCGCGCCCTTGGCATCGCGCTGCAGATTGGCCTGCCCCAGCGCGCCGGCCTGGCTGGCGGCCGTCAGTACCGCGCGGTCGGCGGCGTTGTCGTGGATGATGCGTAAATTCGTCATTTTTAAACCTTTACCAGTTTCCATGCAATCGCCGCCGGGTTGATGCGACCCGTGCCATCGCCTGGCGTCCAGGTAACGCGCAAGTAGATTCGCTGACCGACTGGTGTTTGCGCGCTTGTGTACAGACCACCGCCAACGACAATCGTGGTTTCCACATAGCCAGAGAGTCCGCCTGACTCTGCCAAGCCGCCAGCGAGCGTTGCATTGCCAATGTAGGTAGCAGAGGGTGCGTCGTACCAGAGTTCAGAAAATGTTTCGCCAGTGTCGATGTAGTCTGTGAACGGCATAGTGTTATCTCGCCAGCCTACCGATATCGGCTTTACCCCCTTCCGCACGACATTCGGCTCCGAAATAATCGCGCGGGCGAACTCCCCGCTCCCATCAGCAGTGAGCCGAATTTTGCCGGCGCCGGCGTATAAAAACGTTTGATTGCCGGTCGCATTCAGGTCCACATATGTCGTATTGGCGGCATTGCGCAAATAGCCGGCCGTGATCGTACCCAGCGTGCCTGATGCTGCGGACAAATTGCCGGAAAACGATCCGGTGGCACCGGACAACTCGCCACCAAAAACGGCGCTCCCGTTAATAATGGAAAATCCAGGTGCACGCAGGTCGCCCGACGGATACACCTCAAAATATTTTCCGGTCGGGTAACTCCCCATCCGGAAAACGTCTGGACCCAGGTAAAACCCGCCTCCAGTCGCCGGCCAGTTAACATCCGCGAATGATCCTCCGCGAATCGATACGCCATACATATCGCCAGCATTGACATTGCCCAGGTTCGCAGACAAGGCGGACAGTCGATCGACGGACATCGCTGCGGCGGCAACCGTGCCCGTGACCAGCAGCCCGCCGTCGATATGCGTGCCCATGGGGAGCCAGCTCCCGTTATCGAAAAACTTGGTCATGGTGAACGTCGGCGCGGAAACAATCGGACCGTACAGCGTGACCACATCGCGGTTGATGGGCGCTCCGAAGCCGGCGGCGGCCAGTTCGGCTGCGGCCGACGCATCGGACCAGGTCGAGTACCCGCCAGTCACCACCGTCTTGGTGCCGCGCTGTCCCTGAGGCCCAGTCGTGCCGGCCACGCCCTGATCTCCCTTGAATTTCGACCAGACGTAATCTTCCTTGTTGCCACTCTCGGACTGGACGGGTCGATTGACGGACAGGCCGATATACATTGTGTTCGGCCCAGGAGCGTCGTACAGCCCGGTGCCGTCGGCAACGTCGGCGTACTTGACCCAGGTGTAGAGCGATTGCCCATCAGCACCCTTGGGGCCAATTACGCCGTCCGCACCTTTGATGAGAGACCAACTGTACTGCGCGGGATCTGTGCCTTCTATTGCATTTGTCTGGTTGTAGGCCAGTCCGATGAATGCCTTTCCAGCAGGGTTATCGGTCAGGCCTGCACCAGCGGCGCTGTCCGCGTACTTTACCCACGTGTACAGCGCCGGCGCCGCCGTGCCGGGTACGCCCTGGTCACCCTTGAATTTCGACCACACGTAATCGGCCGGGTTGCTGCCCTCGGCCTGGCTGGTGCGATTGGTAGACAAGCCCAGGTACAGCGTATTGGCGTTCGGTGTGTCGTACATGCCGGCGCCGTCCTGGACGTCCGCATACTTGATCCACGTGTAAAAGGTCTGGCCGTCGGCGCCTTTCACGCCAGGCAGGCCATTTGCACCGTCGGTACCCGGCACGCCATCAGCGCCACGAATCAGTGACCATGCGTAATCGCCTGCAGACAGGCTCTCCACTGGCGTCAGTTTGTTATAGGCAAGCCCGATCCAGGCCTTGCCAGTCGGATCGTTGGACAGGCTGGCGCCAGTGGCCGAGTCGGCGTATTTCACCCAGGTATAAAGCGTCGGCGCAGCCGCACCCGCAGTACCCGGCACGCCCTGATCGCCCCGGAATTTCGACCAGACGTAATCTTCCTTATTGCCGCTTTCAATCGTAGTGGTCTTGTTGGTCGCCAGCCCCAGATACAGCGTCGCAGCCGTCGGCACGTCGTACAGCCCCGACCCGTCCGGGTTGTCGGAATATTTGATCCACGTGTACGTCGTTTTCCCATCAGCGCCTGGTGCGCCAGGCACTCCGTCGACACCCTTGATCAACGACCAGGTGTAATCGGCTGGGCTCACTCCCTCGACGGGCGTGGTTTTGTTATAGGCCAGGCCGATGAAGTCTTTTCCTGCAGGGTTATCTGATAGTCCCGAACCGGCCGCGCTGTCGCCGTATTTGACCCAAGTGTAGTAAGTTGCACCATCGGCACCGGCGGCGCCATTGGCACCGTCGAACACCTTGCTGATCACGGCCGAGCGCAGAAACTCGACGCCGGACTCGGCGTCTTTGACCTTGGCCTGCACGAAGGCCACATCGACCGACATATCCACAAACCGCAAGGTGGCCACTTTGCCGTCGACGGCCAGCGCCGCGCCGGCAGACACGCTGAATTCCACAGTGCCGGTAATGCTCACCAGTTCCGCAGTGATCGTGATCGCTGCCGGCGTAGGGTTGCCGGTCCGGCTGACGGCAAACACCGGTGTACTCGCCTGCAGCAGCAATGTTTTCTCCACCACCGACACAAAATAACGCGGCACCGTATTCATGATGAGCCGGTCGCGCTCACCGCCCAGGGCGCTCAAACCATCACCCCGACGGTCACGCGGCCGGTCAGCCAGTAGCGCGACAGCAGCACCACCACACCAGGCGCGCCATCTTGCAGGCCATAGCGTTCATCGGTCAGCGTCACGGCTTGACCCAGTTCCAGCATCATCATCTCGGGTTCTCCGTCAAATTCGTAAATGGTGCGCGGCACGCTGTTCAAGGCCAGGCGGCGCGCGGCCTCGGCATGCGCGTCGGCGCGGGTTTTCAGGCAGGTATCAATCTGCACCGGGTCGTCGCTGATCCGGTACCGCGCGCGCACGGCCTCGTCGGCCACGGTTTCGGTCAGCCACTCGGTGGCGTACAGGTCCGCATGCTCAGGCGGGATACTGGTGGTCAGGCTGGCCTGCGCCGTGTAGTTACGGTCAAAGCCGATTTTCACGGCCGCCACTACCGGCAGGCGCTGCACCGGGCGCAGGCTGCGCTCGCGCATGTGGTCAGGGCCGATCGCCACCGGCACGCCCAGGCCAGGCAGCGCAACCTGCACCAGGCGCAGCTGGCCGGTACGCGACATAATCGCCTGCGCACCCACGCTGGCGGCCAGCTGCTGGATGGCCTGCGCCTGGTTGGTCCGGTCCGCCACGTACAGGCCCACCAGCTGCGGGTGGGCCGCGTCGAAGGCGGACAAGTTGGCCAGGTCCAAATCGACCGCAGTGAATCGGTCGCTGACCTTGCCGTAGCCGGTGGCGATGCGCTGCACCAGCGGCGCGATGCGTGGCGCGTAGCCGGCCACGTTGTCGCCCTGCACGCTGGTGGTGATCACCTGGGCCAGCGGATTCGTGATCAGCGTGAAGCGGCCGGTCGCATTGTTGATCGCAGCCGACACCGGCTTGCCGTTGGCGCGCACCTCGGCGATCGACTCGACCGCGCCGAGAAATCCATATTCCAGCGCGGCCGGATTGGTGGCCAGCGGCGTGACGTTGTGGCATTCGCCGAACGGCACCGGCAGGATGGAATCCTTGTTCTGCGTGGCGCCGCCCAGCTTGGCCTCGGTGATCGGCGTATTGAGGCGCTGGAGCTTGTCGCGCAGCGCCAGGTTGATCGATTCGCGGCCCGACACGCCTACGTCGGCGATGATGCCGTCGAACACCAGGCGGAAGTCGGCGCGCGGCCAGGCCGGATCACCGACCCAGACGCGGATCGCCCGATTGGACCACACGTCGACCAGCCAGCCGTCCAGCGCGCCGTCGGCGTTGTCCAGCTCGATATCGCCGCCGGACAACCCGGCCTCACCAGTCAGGCTGACCTGCTCGGTGAACGCGAGGCCGCCGGTGGCCAGCGGCTGGTATTCGATGTTGGCCGGCGTGTCGGCCGGACCGGTGGTGTACAGGCGCGAGGCGATATACCGCGTCACCTCGACGCCCGCCACGTCGACCTGGGCCTCGATCAGCACCATGCGAGCGGCGGCGGGATCTTGCAGCCACGCCAAAAACTGATCATCAGACATACGCTTTTTCCTTTTCATTTGCAGCAGCCCAGGCGGACTGCTTGGCCGATTTCTCGACGCCCGACACCACCGTCTTGGCAGCGCTGGCGTTCGATTCAACTGTGGCCTGGACGACGGCGCCGGTTTGCTTGTCCGCGTCGGCACGGCCTGCCGCCACCTCGGCACGCAGCAGTTTGATTTCCGCCACCAGCGCATCCGTGTTGCCACCGCCCTGGCTCGGCGCGCCGCCGAAGTAGCGACGCATGGCGGCGGCCGCCTGCGCGTCGACCACCACCTCACCGCGGTGCAGCTCGGCCGAATAGCCGTCGAACGGCACGCTGGTCAGGCCGCCAGCATGCGAGCCGTCGAACTTCACGCCCAAGCCAGTCGACACGCCCATAGCCACCTGCAAGTTGCTGATGGCCTGCGCCACCGTCAGCACCGAATCGTTGATGGTGATCAGGCCCGAAACCTGTTTCGTCAACGCGTCCAGGCTGGCTTGCTGCACGTCGACCTGGGTGCTGGCCCATCGCATCGCCTCGTCATTGGCGGCCATCACGCGGGCGTAATCCGCCACGTATTTGGCATCCGATGCGTTGACCACCTGCGAGGCCGTCAGGAACGCCTGCTCAGCGGCAGACAGGCCAGACTGCGCCGTGCTGTCGCCGGCGTTCGCAGCCGCCAGGGTTTTCTCGAACTGGGCGCGCGCCTCGGCATACTTCTGCTCCGGCGTCAGCGTGGACTGGGCACCCAGCGCCATGCTGGCGTTCAGGCCGTTGAGCGTGGTTACCCACGATTTCGACTTGTCGAGCGCAGTCTTGGCAGCTGCCGCCTCGGTGTCGTAGGCCTTGGCCAGCGCATCCTTGGCGGTCACCACCGTTTTCGCGGCCTGCACCTGGTCGAACAGCGCTTTGTTGACGTCGGCGATGCCGGCACGCTGGATGGCCAGCAATTCGTTTTCGCTTTTCGTCAGCTCGTTCAGCTGCTGCTGCAGGTCGCGGTGCTCGCTGGCGATCTCGGATGCCGTTTTCGCCACTGCGGCAAAATTGCCGGTGGCGGCTGCCAATTCGGCCGCGTAATCGGCGGCCTTCTTGAACGGCTCGGCCAGGGCAATCAGCTGGCCATACATCGATACGCCAGCGCCAGTGTTCAAATCCTGAGCCAACACGAGTTTTTTGAATTGCTCGACAGTGGTGACGCTCGAATAGCCCAGCGTATCCATCGCCGCGCGCACAGATGCCGTGATCGGCGCCATCTGCTCAGCCTCGCTCAGGAAATTCTGCACAAAATACCCGGTGCGCGAGGTCAGATTTTCCAGGCCATCGGATGCACTGATCAGGCCCTGGCTCAGGTTGATGGCGTCAATGCCTGTTACGTTGAACGATTTGCCCAGTACGGCCAACACGTCATTGACCTGCATCTGCTCATTGGCTACTCGCACCAGGGTTTCCAGATAGCCCTCTCCCACGGACTGGAACTGAGCGATATCCGCCACGCCCCAGCGCGCCATGTCGTCGCCCATTTTCGAGAACGCCGTTTCCAAGGCTTTCTGCTGCTCTTCGCCGCTCAGGTCTTTCAGGCTGATCTTGCCCAGGTCGACCACGAACGAATTGAGGTGCGCATTGAACGCAGCACCACCCAGGCCCAGCACGTCGGCCGCACTGCGAATGGTGTCGCCCATGCTGGTGATGATCATGGTGAACTGGTCGTTCATTTCGTCCGACAGCGCAGCGGTCTGCGTGCTGTTTTTGCTGCTGTAGCTGATGCCGAGCGCCTTCTTTTTGACATTGATGTCGGCATACGCCTGGGCATCGAAGCCCAGCGAGTCGACGTTGCCCAGCGACGTGGCCGCGCCCATGATCCCTGAGTCCTTGACCGATACGGACGTTTTGATCATTTTCGACACCACAAAGCCGATGGCCGCGCCAATGGCCATGCCGATGGGGCCTGCGATCGCCCCCATCGTGGTCAGCGTGCCGCCGATGGTGCCCATTGTCAGGACGCTGCCGACTGCGCCGCCCAACATCGCGCCGCCATAGGTGGCCGCGCCAGACAGGGCAAGTTGGCCGCCCTTGCCAAGCGTCGATGTGCTGCCGGTGGCGATGCCGGCAGTCGCGCCAGCGCCGGCTGTAGTAATGCCCGACCTCGCCAGCAGGCTGCCCAGGTTCCCAATGCCGGCCACCATCTGTTTGAGCGAGGAATCCATCGAAATGGTGTGCGCCAGGCCCAGCCCGGAGTTTTTCTCCATGATGGCCAGCGAGTGCGCGATCGATTCCGATTTCGCGGACGAGTCGCCCAGGATGGAGCCGGTGCCATTGGCGGCCTGGCGTTGTTCCGACAGGCTGACGCTGCTTCCACCTGTGCCGCCCAGCATCTTGGCGCCAATGGCCACCACGGCCGCCAGCGTTGCCGCGCCGGCCGCCAGGTTCAGCGGGAACGGCAGGCTGGCCAGGGCCTTGACTACGGCGGTGATCCCCCAGGCGCTGGCTTCGGTCGCCGCCAGGCCGGTCGATGCTGCACTGGCCGCCGCCTCGCCGCCCACCTTGGTTGTGTTCAGGGCGATGTTGGCAGCCACTTCCGTCTCTTTAAAAAAGATCTTCTTGACCATCGACTCGACGGCCATGGCCATCTCGTAGGCGCGAAACGCTTTTTCTGCGGTTTCCATCACCTTGTAGCCGGTGCTGTTTTCCTTGAAGAATCCCTTCGCTGCACTGGCCATGTCGCCGTAGCTTTTGATTTTCGCCTGCGCACTGCTACGTGCCGCAGCCTTTTCCAAGTCCGCAATTTTCGTGGCGTTTTTCGGATCCGCCTTATCCGCAGCCAACTGCGCTGCAATAGCCTGCTGTTGTACGGCATAGCCAGACAGTGCCGTCGTCAGGCCGCCGATGGCGCTACCGACGCGACCAAACGACGCAGCCATACCATCAGCGGCTGACTTCGTGGCGGCATCGACAGCGGTCAGGATGTCCAGCAGTTCTTTTGCCTTGGCGACGCTGGAGCCGGTGTCGAGCACGCCGAGCGTCGTGGTCGTGGCCGCTTTTTCTTTTTGCAAGCCGATCATCCGCATCAAGTGATTGACTTCGGCCTCGTCCAAGTCCAGATCTTGCGGGCCTCGGCGCGCCAGGCGGTCCTCCATGCGGGCCAGCGTCAGCGCCTCGATGGCGGATTTGGACAGGCCGTAGGTGAGGATCGCCTCATTGTTGGCCTGCACCTCACCAGCAATGGCCGCGTATTCCGCCGCGCGACTGTCGGTCAGTGCCTGGGTGGCGTCAGCCATAGATTTCTTGGTCGCCTCGCTCGCGGCAAACGCTTTGGTTTCAGTGTCGAGTGCCAGGGCGCCCTGCATGATTTCCATGCGCAGCGCTGCCGTTGGTGCTTTCGCGGCGGCGCGCGCGGCGGCCATCATGCGCAGCTGGTCTTCGCCTTTGCCGATTTCTGAGGTTTCGATTTGCATTGCGGCGATGAAGTCTACGGCTGATTTGGTGGCCTCTTTTAGTGCCTCCGCTGCTTTTTTTGCCCCCTCGTCATGGGCAGCAAAGCTCTCCTCAATTCTCTTTCTCAACTCCGGAGGAATTACACCGTCCTTGTAAGACTTGCCGACCTCGGCCAGCTTGGCGGCCAATTTTTCGGAGTTGGTGGCGTACTCAACCATCCAGTCGGATGTGGTTTTTTTGGAATTGAGTTGGTCCAATTCGGTTTTGAGTCCGGCTGTTTCCTTCATTGCCGCCGTCAACTTCTCATAGATTATGGTCAGATCGACCACTGTAATCTGCTCAACGCCAGTCAATGTGGCGCCACGCTCCCTTAGCGCATTTAATTTCACGAGCGTTTCCGCAGCAGCTTGCGCGGCTGGGGAGTCCGTTTTTGACAATTCTGTTTGCCCAGCAAGTGCTAGTGCAATGCGCTCACGCAACTTTACGTTTTGCCGATCGATATTCGCTAATATTTCAGGGGTGCTTTCCCGCATATCTCCTGCTGCGGTTCGCGCTGCTTCAGAAGCCGATTGGCCCCACATATACCAGGCAGTTGCTCCAATGCCGAGCGCTGTAATAATTGCGCCAATAGGGCCGCCAACCAATGCAAGCGCGCCAGTGAGTGCACCAGCAGTTACCGATGCTGCGCGCTGGGCAACTGACAATGCCATGAGCGAGGCTACATGAGCCTCCTCAGCAGCGATCGCGCGCACTTGCGCCCCGGTCAGACTGGTGGTTGCAATAGCAAGCGCCGAGCCCCCTGCTGTTGCAGCAACCGTAGCCTCCAGCTCGACAACACGCGCAAGCGCGAGCGTGCGCGCAGCAGCCGTCGCAGCGACATCCGCCTGCGCCGAGACAATTGTTGCGGCTGCAGCGGCACGGGTTGCTGTGACGAGCGCGTACTGCTTTGAGATGAAGATATCGACCCATGAAGCGACCCGCGCGGCGATCAACGTGCCAAGAATACTCACGAGAACATCAAGATGATTGGATAAGAAGACGATGGCTTTTGATGCAGCAACAATCGAATCCGACATTGCCGTTACCACGCCAGTCGATTCATTCATTCCGCCGACAAATACCATCAGACGGTCCTTCGCGATGCCAATCGCCTGGGAGAACGTAATGGGAATTTCCTTCCCGGCGGCGATCAATTCATCAGCCCCTTTTACGGCAGCAGCAAAAAACTCGGCAGAATCAACTTTCCCAGCCCGAACAAGTGTCGTCAGCATCGCAACCGATCCGCCGGTCGCTCCAATATTATTTGCAACGGCCTGCAGCAGCGGGCGGGCGCCATCCAAAATCGAGTTGTATTCTTCGGCCTGAATTTTTGCCCCACCCAAAGCTTGACCCAACTGATTCAGCGCACCAGAAGCGGACTCGGCCGATGATCCGTTAATCATTAAGGCTGCCGAAACGCCCTCGGTGAACTTTATGATGTCTTTTTGGGATACCCCCATTTCTGCGGTTGCTGCACTTGCCTTTGCATACAGATCCGTTGTCGACTCCAGAGAAACTCGCTGACGCTCCGATAGGCCGATCAGCTCTTTTTGCACAATTAGGAACTGCGCAGTGCTGCTGGTGGCAATCTTCAACCGAGCCGTCATCTGATCGTAAGCGTCGGACATCTTGATAATTTCCGATACGATTTTTACGATACCCAGCACCGCCAAAGCACTCTGCAACTTGCGAGCGGTGTCCGCAAGGTTGGAGGTGACTGTTTCGGCGCGATCGCCAGCGTCATTCATTTGTTCAAGGTTGCGAGTGGCATTCTGCGTCTCACTCGAATCAATCCGAATTTGCAAGGTCGCGATGTCTACAGTCATGGGCTGCCCATAAAAAAAGCCACCCGAGGGTGGCTGCACAATAAAAAAGCTCGCCGAAGCGAGCTAGAGGTCTCTATTAAAAAAGTAATTATCAGGCCGAATATTCGTGCGAAATTCCGTCACAAATTCCATTGGTAAAAATCAATGCAATATGATATCCGGTTCTCTGCCATTGCAAAATCTCTTTCCCTTCCCCGATAACGGAAATACTATTTGGCGGGCCCACGGCAAAATAAATTTCACCTTTAGTTTTACCCGTCAGCACACCCATATCCGCGAATTTCTTTTTAACGCCAGCGACCGACATTGCGGATGCTATCGCCCATAAAACAGGTAACACAACGGCGATGCCGATTATCACTCCGATTCCTTCCATCCCGGTATCTCCAGTACATTAGCGTATCGGAATAATACACCAGTACCGCGTCCGCGCCGAAAGCACTACTTCTCGCTCGCACTTGCCAGAAACACCTCATCTAGCGCATCAATGCATTCGCTCTCAAACGGCGTCAGCGTGATGCGGTGGCGCCGCTCCCAAGCCAGTATTTCCGAATCGGCCAGCGGGCTGACGCCCATGCTGCACTGACGCTTGCGGTTCATTTCGATGAAATAGCCCCACACGTGCACCAGCTCATGCGGCACTGGTGGAATGTCGAGCTCCAGTGGCGTCTTGCCAGTCTGCTCGCGCACGCGCTCCAAATGCCATTGGAGCGACTTGCCGTCCTTCTGCCGGGCGCCGAGCCTGAGCGAGCCTTCGGCGAACTCCAGCAGTTGCCGCTTTAGATCGCCAAAAAATTGGCGTCAGCTTCCAGCTCAGCCAGGATGCGGTCTTGCCAGGTCGGGAACTTGGTGAAGGCCGCGCGCAGGAATTCCGTCGTCACGACAACCGGCTCACCCTTGTCCATGAAGCCAGGGGCGCCGACGATGACCGCGCAGGCGATCTTGAAGTTGCGATCCTCGCCCAGGTCGAACAGCGTGCCGGCGCCATCGTCCGTCTTCGCGTCGATCTGCTGTTTTTTCTGCTGGGAGCGTTTGATGGCCACGACCGAGGTTTCACGGATGACGGCGCGGTACTGGTCGCTGTTTTTGCCGACCATGTCGAAGCCGGCGCGGTGGTTGCCTTCGTCATCGAACAGGACGGACACGCGATGCGTTTTCTCGACCGGTGCAGCGTCGCCGCTCAGCAGGGAGATATCGAAACCGGAGTTGATGATTTTTTGCGCGGTGTTGGTATTCATGGTGTATTTCTTTCTTCGAGGGAGTTAAAAATGCCCGTGCCAGGCCCGCCCGCCCCTCGAAGGGCGAAGCGGGCCTGGCCGGTGCTGGGGTGGCTTACGCCAAGCTGGCGGCCTGAAAACCGGCGTGTGGCCGGATCGGACGAATTAAACGAGCGAGGTGTCTTGGAGCAGGATGGTCGACTTGCCGGCGCCGACGCCCGACGGGTTGGGCCCGGCCGCATAGTCGTATTGGCGGATGATTTCCTTGTCGCCCGACTCGCCGCCGCCGGAGATTTTCACGACCGGCATGGCAAAAACGAACGCGCCGCCGACGCCATCATCGAGGCGGTTGATCAGGGATACGGTCTGCTCGTTGTCGAAATAGGTATCCATCGTGCCGTCTTCAAAATACACGCTGACCTGGCCGCCCACGTCGAGCATGTCCATGAACACGTCGGGCGTGACGTTCGAGCCGACCGTTTTGCCGACCGACGCATTGCCATTGATGTTCAGGGTGAAGTTGGTGCAGACCTTCGACGCCGCGCCGTTGATGACGACCAGGCCCGACGGCGTCACCAGCATATCGCCGCCACCCGCAACCGCCGGCGACGTGAAGTACTGCACCGCATCCTTCTTGCGATCCTGGCCCATGAAGGCGACGTCAGCCGAAACCTTGTCATCCGCATTCATGCCGAAGTTGATCGAGCCGACGCGCTGACCAGTGAAGCGATACGACTCACTTACAGCCGAATAGAATTTCTCGATCGCGTAGCTGTCGTTTGTGTGGCCGGCTTCCGGGATGTAGGTGACTTTGCCGGGCACCGTCAGGCCGATTGCAGCCGAGCTGGCCACCGCTGCAACCGGCTCGGCCACCGTGATGTTCAGTGCGTCGATGGCAATAACCGTGAACAGCTTGCCGTTGTTCGGCGCTCCGGTGGTGGCGAAGCCCGAGAATTTCACCAGCATGCCCAGCGCCAAGCCATCGGCGAGCCAGGAGCCGGCCGAGCGCACGAAGTGCGGCGCGCCCACCGATGCGGTCACGGTCAGGCCTGTCAGCGGCGGCACGGCGGTCCAGTCGCGGCGCACCACCGAGCCGAGGAAATCCTCGATCAGGCCGAGCGAGAACTCGAAACCGAAGCTGCCGTCGACGGTGCGACCGCCATGGCGCGGAAGCGGGCGCTGTGCGTTGGTCTGGATGGTATTGGATGCGATCGAGTTCTTTTTCAACTGCAGGCTGTCGCTGACCTTACGCATCTCGCGCGCGCCAGTGGCGCCCGGCAGGACACCGTAGGACGCCTCTTTTTTGCGCATTACCTTGGTTAGTACTTGGGTTTGGATTGTCATGTCATTGCCTTTGGACGTAAAAAAAGCACCCGTAGGCGCCTTGGTGGTGGGGTGGTGATTTAACTGAAATCGTCTGCGCTGTACCGGATTGTCACCGGGACCATATAGAACCCAGCATCATCCGGCAGGCCTGGCCCGATCGATGGCGTGCGATTGATGCGCACGTTCAGGCCGCTACCCGGGATCGTCGTCGGGCGTTTGAACAGCACCTCGATGGCCTTGGTCAGCGCACTGGATGGCCCAGTGCCACCATTCGCTGGCACATACACATCGACCTGGTAGAAGCCGTGGTAGCGGCTGTGCTCGCCGCCCAAGCTGGGGTTTAGCGTTCCTGCTGGCATCAGCGTGCCGCGCAAATAGCATTGGCCGGTCACTGGCTTGAAACTCATGTTCTCGTAGGCGATTGGAATCGCTGGCGACTGCGCCTTTGCCCAGACGGCGAGGCGCGACTCGATGGCGGCCCGGATAATTGCATCACTCATTGCAGATCCTGTACATACGATTCGATGGCGGCCGGCAGATTTGCGAGGGTGATGCGGACCATGCCGCGCGGCGCCTTCACTCGGCTGTGCCCATATTCAATACGACCGGCATAGGGGAGATTATTCACGACCCAGCATTCGCCGCCAGCCTTGAGACTGGTGACCTGGCCGGCAATCCGTGCGATGGCAGCGGCGCCGGATGTGTCGAGCAAGGCGAGCTCACCCTCTGGCGGCAACTCGCGCCCGAACTGCCAATTGCCACGCAGGCGGCCGGTGTCGACGGGGGTATTCATGATCACACCCTGGGATGCCAGCACGACCGTGTGGCGAACGGTTTTGTCCACGTTGCCGTTGAAGTGTTCGAGGAATTTGGTCAAGTCTGCGCTAAATGCACCTGCCATCAAAGCCCCCTGAGTTGCAGTGTATGCAGCACGGCCACGTCGACCGGTGCGGTTGTCTCGACCGCCTTCACTGCATAGCTGGCGCCGCCGAACAACACCAGGTCGGCCGTGGCCGGCGTCGGCATTGGCACGTCGTTGCGCTGCAGCGGCGACAGCAGCAGCTTCTGGTCGCCCGCCTGGATCAGCGTGCCGTCGATATTCTCGGCCTCGTAGGCGATCTTCACGCCGGTGCCTTCGTAGTCCGTGGTGACGGTGGGCGCCGTGCCCAGGCCAGGATCGTAGTCGCCGGTCACGACCTGGCGCAGCACCACGATGCCGCCCTTGCGGCGCAGTGACTGGTCAGCGCGCGCGGCGGTCTTGGTGTAGTCGGTCATGCCTTACTCCGCCTTCAAATAATCGTGAGCCGGCGTCTTCGAGAACCGCACGGCCTTGATCGTTGGCTTGCCATCTATCAGTGCGCGCAACACTCGGTGCCAGCCATCCATGATGAAACCGTCTTCGCCGAGAATAATCGGATAGTCGGTATTGACGTCCAGCGCTCGGCGCATGTGGAAGGCCATGCCGTACGGCGAGCTTTCTGCCGCCCACACGTTGGCGCCGAGATAGATCGCCGCCAGCGGCAAATCGAACGGCTCCAGATCCTTGGCGCGTGCGATTAGGTTGGTAACGGTCCATACCTTGCCATCGGCACTGTAGGTGTTATCAGCGACGAAACAGCCGTCGATCTTCACAGCGGGATATGCGCTCATGCTCGGGTCACCTTCATCGAATTGCCGCCACCGGACGAGCCGAAGTACGGCGCCAGGAGCGCGTCCACGGCCACGAAGCGCTCGCGCGCGTCCGTGGTGTTCTGGAAGTACTCCGTTTCCAGCGGCCCGGTCTTATCCTTCTTGATGGCGTTCGAGCCGGTGTCGAGGTCAGGCAGCAGCTCCTCGCCGCTGCCGGCGCGCACTGCCAGGTCGATGCAAGCATTGACCACGTCGAGCGGCACGCTGGTGCTGGGCAGGATGAAACCGTCGACCACCACGTTGTAGCGCGGCCAGTCGAGCGCCTGGCGCTGATATACGCGGCGGCCGGCCCAGCGCGTGCGGTAGGTGGCCATGAACTGCGCGGCCCTGCGCAAGGCGATTTCCTTGGCGCCCTCGTCCAGCACAGCCCAGGCGGTCAGGCCCAGGCTGACGCAGCGAGCATCTGCCGCGGCGACGCTGGCATAGGACTCGGCATCGGCAAGGCCGGCGCCAGTTTCGATTGTAATTGCCATAATTTTAAGGAACCATAGAATCGAGACGCGGTTGCGTCAGGGCGGCCACGGCCTGATGACCCAGTACGGACATGTGCGTATCGTCGACGGCGTGGCCGGGATTGAGCCAGTGACCGTTGGCATCGGCCAGCGATTCGACGTCGACAAACGGCAGGCCGCTGGCCAAGACGCGTTGCCTCTGCAGTTTTCGATAGCCGTTTTGGGTGGCCGAGAGGCTGTTATTCGGAAGCGGCGTCACCAGCAACACTTGGCGATTACCCGCAAGCTGAGCCTGCACCAGTTCCATGAGGCCCGTCCACTGCGCATCCCATGCACCCTGGGTGTCCACAGGAGAATTGATCGTATAGCTGGCCAGCACCAGGATGCCCGGCGCGATCAGGCGGATGATATCCAGGCCGTTCGCGACAATGTCAGGCATCGATGCGCCGCCGACCCCAGCCGAATGCCAGCTGACGAATTTTCCGGTGCGGCGGATGCGCGCGGTGGCAATGAACCCGAACGGGCAAATGTCGGTACCGCCATCCAGATTGCCGGCCCAAACCGAATCACCCACGCCGCAAACGGTCGTGAATGGTCGGTCGTAGTGAAAGATGACGCCGACGAACACCAGCGCAGGCGCATCCTCGCCTGTCGCCGCGTCCCAGTCGTTGGCATTTGTGACGTAATCACCACCGTAGGCGGACGCGGTTTGCAGCGTGTGGCCCTCGCTGGACTTGGCCCACTTTGCCGTCCAGTCAGCAGACAGCGCGCTATACGACTCGGTGGTATTGCCTGGTGCGATGTACTGGCGCACGAAGAGCAGCGGATACAGGCCGCCGTCCCGCTCGCCGGCGGCGCGCGGCACTGAGCGCGCCTGGCGGCGCGGTGCCACGTAGAAGCGCGGGCGGTGATCGGCGCCGGCAGGGATCACCTCTTCGCCAGTGGGCGCCAGCCATGTGGCCGGGGCCGCGATGTTGTTTGCTCCATTCGGGTAGATCGTTGCGCCCACGCCCACGCGCGCATCGTTGATGCGGCACGGCGCCGACGAGCGGTTTGCATAGATCAACTGGTAGGCATTGAAATCACCCCAAGCCGAGATCGCCGCGCTGAACGTGCGGTTCTCGCTGCCGGCACCATTGCCGCTTGGGTAAGCTGGAAGGAAGCTGCCGCCAGCACTGATGTTCCCCGCAGGCAAGGTGGCCCGGATCGCGCCCAGCACAGCATCAGCTGTCGAAATATCAATGCTCCCGGTCACGCAGGTAACCAGAAAGCGCTGCTGACCAGCGTAAGGTCCGATAGCGGGGTGTGCGCCAGCGCCCACAGCCCACGATTGCAGCGAATTCGTGCCGCCCAACGCGGGATCAAGGCGATAAACAACACCAACCGCGCCAGCAGTGCCGCTGACATTCAGGACTTGGCCCTCGGGCAGCGTGATGGTTTGCGGCGTGCCGCCGGCGGTGATGGTGGGCATGGTGGCCTTCGGGAATGCGGTTTATGAAATGCCCCGATGCGCGGGGCGGTACTGGCCAGTGTTTATGCCTTGGCGGCTTTGGTTGGCTTTTCGGTCGTGGCGGCAGTGGTGGCCGGCACTGAAGCGGTGGCAGTGGCGGCATCCTTGGTGGCCTGCAGGCGAGCCGCTTCGTCGTGCAGGCGCTGCGCTTCGACTTCGTTGGCTTGCTCGCGCTCAGCGACGGCGGCTTCGCGTGTGGACAGCGCCTGCTCGCGCTCGGCCAGCTCGCTGGCGCGCTGGCCGAGCATCAGTTCCAGGTCATCCAACTGGCCCTTGCGCGCCAGCAGCTGGTCGCGCCCGGCCATCAGCTCGGCCAGCGTGGGCGCGTCACCCGCACTGGAATCGGTGTTCAGGCTTTCGCCTTCGAGCAGTTCGTGCTGCGAAGGGTCGAAGTCTTTCTTTTCGATCAGGACAAATTCGCCCTGACTCGGATGGCTTGATTTGATCTTGATGGTGGTCATGCATTTCTCTCAGGTGACCCGGCGCCACGCTGGCCGCCGGGATGGTTGATGGATTAGCCGCCGATCAGGTGGCCGCCCAGGTGCGGATTCGGCGCAGCAGTGCCCCAGGCGAGGTTGACCTCGTAGCGAACCTGGCGCTTCTGCTTGTAGATGCAGAATTCGTAGGTGATACCCGAGATCGGATCTGGCACCAACATGACGTCATCGGCCGAGTCGCCGCCTTCCGGCATGGCGGGCGCGCGGGTCGCCAGTTGGAGAGCTGCGCGCTGGAAGAACGCATTGCGTACGGTCGCCGCGATCAACGTGATGCTGGTGGCTGCAGCCGGGATCGCCTGGCGCAGGCCCGGCGCTTGCAAGCGGATCTGGCCACCGTTCGAGGCATCTGCATCGCCAGCGGCCAGAATGTACTGGCTCGGGTCGCCAGCAAATTTCACGATGTCGCCAGCGAGAAAGGCGCCGGTACCTGCCGCAGCCAGGTTAATCACGGTCGCGCCTTTGGCGTGACCAGCATTGCTGGTCGTCGCCGCTGCAGCATTGCCGGCCACGATCAGGTCGCCAATCGCGCCCGAGTTATGCAGGTCGAAGCCCTGGACCACGCTGACAGCGCCACGGCGCAGCAGATCGTCGGTACCGGCTTCGTTGACGCGGAACAGACCGGCCTGTTTGCCTTCGATATTCGCCATCGCAGCGGAGCCCAGCACCATATGCAGGTCGGACAGCGGCGCGCCGTTATCTTTCAAGATTTTCTTCGGCTGGGCGAAGTCGGACAGGTCGCCCGAGGTGCCAAAGGGGATCGTGCCGACTGCGCCATAGGCGCGGCTCAACTTGATACTGGTGGCGGCCAAGTCCGCTTCCACTTCGTTCGTCAGCGTCCGCAAGGCCTGCGCGATACGCTGCTGATTGATGTTCGCGTAGGTGCCGGCGCTTTGCAGGCGCTGGGTGTCATCACCGTTGATGCCGAACGGCACGGAACGCTGCTTCGAGATCGTCATGTCGACGTAGTTGATGGTCTGATTGCCAGCGTCTTCGGCGTACGCGCCTTGCGTCAGGTCTTCAGCGGCCATTGCGCCAACGACTGGCGAGCGGACGGTCTGATTCAGTGCAGCGCGTTCGGCGGTCGAATCGCGCGACACGGCCGGGATGAAGCCAACTTGCTCGCGCGCAATTACGTTCATTGCTGCATAGATGTCGGGGATGAGGCCGGTAAGGGTGAGGATGGTCATTTGCTGATGCCTTTCGGGAATAAAAAAGGCCCGCGTAGTGCGAGCCTGTCGGGATGATTTGAGTTGTAGAACGGATAGGCTATCCAGCCCAAAGCACCCCGCCGACATCCATCAGCAAGGCATAAAAATAGTTCATTGAGAAGACTGGGTGAATTGGTTGCAACTGCTTAATCGGTAACGACCGCTCCGCCCTTGATTGCCTCGGCCTGCGCCTGCGGGGCCATGGCAAAGAACTGGGAGCGCGGGATTTCCTTGCCACCGCCGGTGCCGTTCTTGCCGCCACCTGCGCCACCACCGGAGGCGCCACTGCCTTTCAGGATCATGTCTTTGTTGGCGTATTGGCCGACCATCACTTGGATGGCTTCATCGAAGTCAGCATGGTTGCCATGGTTCGTAGACGAGAAAATGGGGTTGCCCTGCTGGTCCATCGGAACCAGCTTACCGCCATCGACTTTGAAGCGACTGCCGAAGAAGGTCCGCGCCATGTCAGCTGGGATAGCCAGTTTCTCGGAAATGAATTTGGAGCTCGCAAACGAGCCGCCAATGATGTGATCGTTCAGGTCATTGGTAAGCTTCGTATTCTGCTCGGTCAGCGTACGTTGCTTTTCTTCGGCCGCGCGGGTGGCGACGGCGACTGCCTCGTTCGCCGAGCGGGTCGCGGCGTCCTTGATCTCTTGCACCTTGGCCGCCGTAGTCAGGTCGCCGGAATTGATATTCGCCATGGTCTGGAGTGCCGTAGCAGCAGCGGCGGCATCTTCGATACCAGCATCCTTGAAAGGCTTCAGCGCAGCTTCAGCAGCCTCTTTTGCCTGGCGATGGCTCATAGCCTCGCCGTTCAGGCTGGAAATCTTCGCCACGGTCGCGGCGGCGTCATGGGCAACTTCGCGGCCATCGTCAAGAATGTAGACAGGCTTGCCATCTTGCAGCACTGCGTTGCCATTTGCATCGAGTTTGAGTTTCATTTGGTGACTTTCTGGGCATCCGCCCTTGTGAATGGCCTTCTGGCCGTGCACCGCGTCGCGTCCGCTTGCGGCATAAAAAAAGCCGCCTGGTTAGGGCGGCTCGAAAATCTAGTCATAAAAACATCTAAAAGCAGGACCGTCTATCTACTGGGGTGCTCAAAACACAACCGTATCGATCCACTCGCCCTGCTTGTCGCGGGATGAGCACCCGCAACTGAAACAAGCATCATCTCCATTTGATATCCGGCCAGAGAGATGGTTATCTTCGCACCCCCGGTCAGCCGCCATGCACAAGTCACTCGTTTGCACTCGGCGTCGGAAACTCTTAAATCAACATCTAAACCGCCCAGGGTGACTGCGGCAACTCCATCGAATTCACCAAGCCCGAGGCTTGGAATCGACTTCCAAGAAAATTTAACGCCCACGATCAGTCCCAAGTTCCGACATCGTTGAGGGGGGGGGCGCAAGAGCGATAGATATCATCCAACTACCACCCTCTCGCCCCGCATGAGGCAGCCGGCACACAACACCTGCGCCGTGCCGCCCTTCAATTTGCCACCCGCCAGCATGGCGCCGATCCGCGTTTCGATAACCTCGCGCCCACCGCAGCGCGGGCACTCGCACATATCAGCCGGCTTTCTGGCGGGGACGCGGCGCGCGCTCTTTGATGGCGGCGGCTCGGTTTTGGGGACGATGTGTAAGGTCATTTTTCAATGATAACCTACGCGGCGGCCATTCTCGCATCTCGCGCGGCAAGTTCCTTGAGCGAAATCGACAGCCCCTTGTCATTGACGAAAGCCGCGTCGCTCATACCGTCCTTGCGGTAACGTGCGCCCTTGGCTTTACCAAGTACCTCATCTTGCACTTCGGGCTTTTGCTGCTTGAGCCAGTCGCGGTACGAGATATTCACGTCGACCGGGCCGTCTGCAGCTGATCGAGTGCCAGTGAGGCGCTTCTGCCCCTTGAGTAGGGCGATGCTTGAGCTGCGGCAGCGCCAGTGCAGGCGACCAGGCCCGGCGCCCCAAGCGACGCTGTGGCCGATCGGCTTGTTTTCCTTGGTGTAGCGCAGTCCATCGCGCGCCCGGCATTCGTGACTCGTTCGCCCATCCAAGGTGCTGACCCATACCAGATCACCGAGAATGTCGTCATTGTCGTCGTAGAAGCGCGTGCGCGTGGTCTGCGCTGTGTGGCTCAGCGCCGTGCGCACGATGGCGTCGATATCGTTGCGACTGGCGTTCAACAGCCCGTCAGCGTAGTTCAGCGCCTTGGTGCCGCGAATCTCGCGCACGATGTCGCCCGTCGTTTTTCCCTGCGTGTAGCCGATGGCGATCGTGTCCTTGATGCGGCGCAGGCGACTGTCTCTCAGGCCGGAAGCCCATTCTTTCAGCAGGCGACCCTGCATCGGCTGTGACATCGCGGCCGCATAAACCTGCTCAGGCACGACACTGACAATACTGAAGGTGACCGGCGCCACTGCCTTGTACAGATCGTACTGAAACTGCCCCTCCAGCCCGACGAAGCCTTGCAGCTCCTGCGTGAGGCCATCATAGAAAGCGGCGTAAGCCTGGGCATTCAGCTCGGATACCGATTTTAGCAAGCGGTCCAGGCGCTGCACCTTAAAGGTGTCAGCGTCGACGTCGGCCAGGGCCCCTGTCAGTTGCGCGATCAGGTCGGCATCGGTCAGATTCAGTATCCGGATCATCTTCGCCAGCACGAAATTGCCGTACTGGGTCGTATTGATGGCGTGACGGATGGTCTCGTTCAGGATGGGATCGATCATGGCACGACAGGCTCAGGCAAAACGCCAAGCTCGGGGCCTTGCGCTTCGAGCCGCTCCTGCTCCTCAATCCAATCAACGTCCGGCGACCGGATGCCGCGGCGCTGCAGTTCCTCGTGCAGCGACTGCTTACTCATATTGCCCGCTTGGGTAGATTTCAGCAGCAGCTCGGCACCGGCCTCGGCCAGGGTGGCGGCGCCGAAGTCTTTGTACACAGTGACGTGACCACCCTCTGGCTCATTCACCCAGTCGGCCATCAGCTGCAGCGCCTGGTCGGCGGCGTCCTCGACGTTGGTCGCGATCTTCTGCAGCGCGCAGGCGCCCTGCTCGTTGTCGGCCAGCGTCTGCGATTCCGTCACGTTGCCTGGCTTGATCACCAGCAGCTCGGCGCCGGCCTGGCGCATGCGATCTTCCAGATCGAGGATGGACAGGCGGCCGGCCTCGATCGCAGCACCGGTATGTTCAACGTATTTGAGGTCGCCGTCCGGATGCTCGGCCTTGACCGAAGTCCCGGCGCCGACCGTGATGCCGCCCTCGCCCAGCATGCGGGCAAACAGAATCGGCACGCGCGCGACGTGCAGGATATTCTGCTGGTCGCTCTTGCTCTGCCAGTGCTCGACGTTGGTGTATGCCAGCTCCAGCAGCGGCGGCGTGGCCTGCATGTAGCCCAGGCGCTTGCCGTAGACAGGCACGAACGGAATGATTTTCAGGCTGGTGACGCCCTCCTCGTGCAGCACCCACTCCTTTTTGCTGCCAGTCTCGCGCTGGCGCCAGGTCTGCCACGTACCGCGCCCCAGCACGCGCACCTGTTCGATTTCCTTGGTGTCGAAGTCGCCGTCCGGCTCGGACACGCATTCCAGCAGGCGCAGCTGCGTCAGTCCTTCGAGGCTCGTGGCGGTCTTCGGCAGCCAGCCCAAGACGTTCTGCACATGGATCTGGACGAAGTACGGGCGCACGCCGGCGGCCTCTTCGTCGGCCTTGGTCACCAGATTGCCAGCCTTGGGAAAATCGACCAGGATGCCGGAAAAGCCGTAGCCCATCGCCTCCTGAGTGATCTCGGACAGGAAGCTGTGCAGGTCGCGGCCGGCCAGGTCGACGTTTTGCAGCCAAGGCTTCAGGCGCTCCGGCACGTCCTCACCCAGCGTCACCGGCTTGCTGAACGGCTTGGCCGAGAGCACGTCGATGGTGCGGCTATAGGCTGGGAACAGCGTGGCCACGGCCAGGCGCAGCTTGTAGGTTTCGTCATCCTCGCCCGGCCACTGCGGCAAATACGCCTTGCCGGCGGCGCGCATCGCCTTGGTGCCGCCCAGCAGCGCGGCAACCAGGGCGCAATCCTCGTTCAGCTTTATGGCTTCGGCTGATTGTTTGCGTACGGCGTCGGTCATGGAAATCCTTGTTGTTACATGCGCAGCGGCGCGGTGGTCGTTGTGCTCTTTACGATCGGGTAGCGCTTCACGATGAAGTAGCCGTTCGCATCGTTCGGGTGGTCATGGCCAGACTTCTTGTCCGGCTGGCCGTCGGCGCCCCATACCTGCTGCTCCAGCGCCTCGGTGGTGGTCGGGCATTGGTCGGTGTTGATCTTCCAGCGGCGCTCGCCCTGGGCGTTCAGGATCATGCCGTTATAGGCGTTGACCCGGTCCTTGACCGCAGGGTTTGAGTGGTTCACTTCGAGCAGGAAGCCCGCCTGGCGCAAAATGGACAGGTCGGACTCGCTCGCGTTCTTGCTGCTGGTGTTCTGGCCGGACGCATCCGGGAAAATCTTCACCTGGTGGCCTTTGTCCTTGAAGTCCTCCTTCAGGATCCTGGCCATGGCCGGCGTATCACGCACTTTTACGCGCTCGGCCAGTGTCATCGGCTGGCCCTCGCGGACCACGTTGATGCAGGCCGTCATGTTCAGCACGTTGAAGTCGAGTCCCACCTGCAGCGGCTCGCCAGGCAGGATGATCTGCGTCGTGCGGTTCTTGAGGCGGTCAAAGTCCGGATAGACCGAGCCGCTGGTCAGGTTCGTGAACTTGCCGCGCAAGTAGGCATCGATCAGCGCTGGCGGGTAGCTGGCCAGCAGCGACGGGATGTAGTCGGCTGGCAGGTTGAGCTCGTTGTCGAACGTGCTGGCCTGGATCAGGCCATACAGCGTCGCCAGCTCGGGTTTGTCGCGAACCGCCTTCACGAACTGCTGGTAGACGAACTTGAAGCCCTCCGGCGTGGTCGTCACGTCAATGCCGTTGAGCAGGCCCGGCACGTTGTAGCGCATCCGCGCGATGATCTTGCGCCAGGCCGTTTGCGCCTTGAGCATCGGCATCACGTCCAGCTCATCTATCAGCGCGTGGCCGATCTTGAAGCCGACGATGGTTTCAGGCTTTTCCATAGAGCGGCAGATGACCGTGCCGCGATATAGCCGCCCCTCGTACACCTCGACCTCGTGATCTCCCTGCTTCACCTTGATGCGCAAGCCCATCGCATAGGCCACCTCCTCCATCGTGGGATAGAAGATGTCGCGGATCTGCGGATAGGTCGGCGCGAAGTAACCTTGGCTGATGCCTGGCCACTGCCAGAAATGCATGCAGATACCGACGCAGCCCACGAAGGTTTTGCCGGAGCCGAAACCCGCAACATAGGCCTTGTACTTATGGGGCAGGTTCAGGAAGGCAGCCTGCGGGATATTCAGGTCAAGCTGGATCATCGTTCTTTCGCGCCCCATCCTTGACGCCGATGATGATTTGCACGGGCGTCGGCAGCTGATCGCTCGGCTCGGCCTTGCCCTTGTTCACGTAGATATCGCCCACTTCCTTGGCCGCCTGCTCGTACAGGCTGGCCACCAGCGGCAAGTTGCGCATGTTCTCGGCCTTCTGTGCCAGTCGGGCGAGGCCGCGCAGGCGAAATGCCTTGCTGGCGATCGGGATTTCCTCGGCAGTGGCGCGGAACTTGGCGCGCGTCTCTTCGAAGATCGTTCGCCATTTCTGGCTGAGGTTGCGACCGACGTAAGTGTTCGGGTCATACAGTGACACCTGCTGACGCGGCACATCGAGGCCGAATTCTTCCTTTACTGCAACAGATACTTGCGTCGGCGAGTCGAAACAGGCCAACGCTGTGACGACGTACAGCTTCACCTCGTCCTTGAGTGCGGCCATGTTTTAGTTTCCTGTAAAGCAACGTAAAGCCTACGCAGCCTTCAGCAAACAGGTTCCGCAAGCCCTCGCGATGTTGATTCTCGCCACTTCGGGCGGTGTCTTTGCTGCGTCGATGATGCGCTGCACGTCCTCGCTGGCGCCGTAGCGACGGACCACGCCGATGAACTCTTCGACGTCGTGCGAGCGCATGCACAGCTTCGGCAATCCGTACTTGTTGAAGGCCGGCGCGCCGAAGTCATCCATCTCCTGGGCGATGTGATAAAGCTCGTGTTCGACCAGGGCGCAGAATTCGGCGTCGCTGCAGGTCAGGCAGTAGCTGCCGTCCAGGGTGATAAGGAAGTCAGGCACCATGCCGAACCAGTCGGCCATCTGCTGTTGCTGGCGGCCTTTTTGCCACGGACCGCAGCGGAACGTGACTTCCTCGCACTGGCCCAGCACAGTGCGGCCAGCCTTCACGAAGCCCATCGGCGCCCACAAGAACTGCACGTCGGCATATTCCAGGTGGGCGTGGTCTTCGTTGTAGAGCGCGCCGCCTTCGGTGAGGATGGTTGCGCGCGCCCACTTTAGTACTTCGGGCGCGGGCATGTAGCGGCCGTTCAGCGGGTCGGCGAATTCGGTCGGCGGCATCGGGCGCGCCGACGTGGGCGCTGCGGAATTGCGGCTTTTCTTCATTCCGACCTACCCAGCTATCTCAATCCTGGCGGCCTTGGCCTTGTTGCATGGCCAACAGAGCACACGCAAGTTCGACGGCTCCAACTGAAGATGCCTGTACTTCGAGCGCGGCAGAATCTGAGCTATATTCAAGTTTTCCTGTGACTTGCACTTGACGCAAATACGACCATCGCGCATGAAGACCGTCTCGCGGACTGCCCGCCACTCAGGGCTGCGATAGAACCGCTCTCGTTCGCTCATCGTCGTTCTGCGTTTCTTCTGCGCAGGTACTGGGCGGCACTCCTCTGGCGCTGGAATGCCCGCAAGTCGCCTAGCGTTCTCGGCTCTCGCCAGCGCTTCCCGCTCCCGCAGAGCTGCGCCAGTCGTCTCGAACCACCTTTCGTAGTCCGTCTTTTTTGGCGATCGTGCCATTTGGCCCTGCCTTATTCATGTTTCCGGCCAATTAAACGCCGTCGACGTCCATCATCACGGGCGGCATCGTTGCGCCCACCACCCACAACCGGACGGCGCCGCCGGCGTTCAGCGCGGCCAGTTCGTCAGCATCAGGGCGCCAATACGACAGCACGGCCGGCAGGTCGCCGACGTGCGTGTGCGTGACCGGCAGCGCGTTACATGGCAGCTCGCCTTGGTCCCAGCCTGCGGGAGCACCGAGTACGCCGTCGTTCGACGGGTGTTGGATTTTAACCATGGCAATAGAATGAGCAAAGTTTGATAAAAATCAATATCGTATTATTTCCTGGAGGCATCATTTTAATTTTCCGAAAAGAAACATATGAGCCAAGACGCCCACCTCGACAGCGCACCAGCACTACCCCTACTCTCTCGACCAGACGCCGAAACCGAGCGGATTATTGAAATCGCCGTGCGCATGGTTATGGAAGTTGGCTTGACCGCAGCTGAGGATTATTTGCGTAACCACGGGGTGAGCATAAAAACGTCCTGGCGGGTCTTGAGCCACAACCCACGGGTGCGCCGAAGGCCGCGATAGAGCATTTAACCTAGTGTCACCGCCCGTGCCAAGCAGGGCCGCGATGAATTGCGGTGGAGCCTCTTGGCCATGATGCGTCGGTGACTGCGCCCGTTTTTCAAAGGCCTGCCACTGGAGCGCGCTGGCAGCCGCAAGTGTCAGGTGGTCCAGGCGTGCAGCGCCGGCTTGGCGATCGCCCACAGCCAGGGCCAGGCAAGCAGGATGATCGAGACGATGGCGCCGCCGATCAGCGCGCCCGCCAGAATCAGGGCGATGATCAAGCCGCCGAAATCGAAATTGAACATGCGCCACCTCAAATAGAAAAGCCGCCGGCGCAGTGATGCGGCCGGCGGCGAAACCCGGCGTGCCGAGCAAGGAGAAGCTGGAGCGGGCGGCGGGAATCGAACCCGCGTGGAAAGCTTGGAAGGCTTCCGCTCTACCATTGAGCTACGCCCGCGCGGGAAATTGATCTTGGCTATACGCTTGGTGTTAAGTTAATTTCTCGCAAACATTGATAGAAGCGCATACAATGGACCGATAGTCGCCTCCCCGCCCCTGAGGGCGGCTGCATATTTGGAGCCGCAATGAACAAGCCACATTTGCCTGCGTACGTCTTCCTCTACACGGAACGTACTCAGGAAGCTTTTCTCGCCGCCAAGCAAAATCTTGGCTCTCGATTTCCGATCGACGTACAGAACTCGGCACCACCCTTCGACAACAAGAGCGTCAAGGCTTGGGCCTCGGAAGCTGGCGAAAAATTATGCTTCGAGAACGGCAGCGCGGCTGCAGTTGTAGCGTTCGTCTACGAAGATGTTCTCGCACACATGCTACGGGTCACAACTAATACTCACGTCGAAGCGAATATAGCAGCATAGAAAAAGCCACCTCAAGGGTGGCTTCGATGTTGCTCCCACGACTATAGCGCGTGGTGAGCGGCAAATTCAAGGCGTGCAGATACGGCGCTGGGTCCGGGTGCTGTCGCTAGTTCCAGCTATCGGTGGCGCCAAGCGCACATTACGATTTCCGGAAGAGTTTTCTTGAATAAGAGCCTGCATTATACAACGGAATACTGTTTGTAAACACAGGCGCGCCATATTTCTCGCTACTGGTCACCGCCGCGCAACAGGCCAGATGCGCGGCCCGAGTGGCTGTCGGCAATGGCGCTCAATTCGGAGACCATATCCTTGACGCGCTCCAGCTCCAGGCCGGCCGTGCCGTGAATCGCGGCGGCGCCCGAACCCTTGCAGCTGGTGCAGATGCCATTACCCAGCAGCGCCTTGACGCCGGTGCCGCTGCAGCCTTTGCACGTGCTGTCGAGCCAGTGCGCCAGCGACTTTTCGGCCACGCGACGATACAGCGCCTGCGCAGCGGCAGCGTCCCAGGCCGTGTTTGCTGGCACCCAGCGCCGCGCTTGGCCGCGCCGGATCACCTCGGCAGTCCAGATGCGCAGCAGTTGCGCCAGGTTGCCCGCGTTGCCTTCGAACTGCCGCGTAAGCGTGCCATCCGCGTACTTCACGCGGCAAAGTAACGCGCCGATATTGCCGGCAAGCGCTGCGGCGGCCAGCGGCTCGGTCTGGTGGTGCAGCGCATCGTCCAGCAGATTGGTCGATCCGATTGAAGCGATGTAGCGGTCAGGAAATCCCATGGGTGCCTTTCAGTTGTTGTCCAATGTTAACACCCATTTCACCCAGTTCCAGTTCGAAATAGTGTTTCCTGTGATGATTTTTCATACCCTCAATACCCCTGTTTTATTGAACTCGCGGATCGCCGCCAGTGAAGCTTGGGAAATGTCGAAATTCGACACGCTGCGCAGGAAAACCATCGTCTTGCCAATGCCCTCGCGCAGCAGGCGCATCTCGTCGCCGGTGACGCCAAAGGATCCGGTGCGCTGGGCGCGCGCCTGGATTTCAGCGATCGCTTCGACCATGGCCTGCGCCACAGGCAGGATCTCATGGCCGTCCGGCGCCGTGCGCCGCGCCATGTCGGCGTTGCTCAGCAGGTCGTAGACGTGCTGCTCTTGGAAGTGGCCCTTGCCCATCGCCTCGCTGGCTTGGAAGCCCGGCATTTCAAAGGCTAAGTCCTTGCGCAGACCTGCCGGCAGCACAGCCGGCTTCTGCACGTACCGCTTGCGCGGCTTCTTGTTGCCGCTCATGGCGCTCCGCCGATCTCGATGCGCACCGCGCCCGGCTTGGCGCCATACTCGCGCCGCAGCGTGACCGGGTCGAACCGGGCATCGTTGACGCCCAAGGCGTCGGCCACGCCGTCCAGCGACGGTTTCAGCGCCGCCAGCAGGTTGTCGCGGTCGCGTGCACGGCGGTCTGGCTGGATAAACGTGATGGTCAGGGCAATGGCGCCGGCGGCGACCGCCTGGCCTTGCATCGCGCTTTTCGTGAGCAGCACCGCGCCGTCGCGCGCCTGCTTGCGCAGCGCCGATGTGGCGCCCCAGTGCAACCCCTTGCTGCGGTTCGGGTTGAGCTTGGCGCTCGGCCATGGCAAGGTGACGGCGATCATCGTGCACGCTCCAGGCGATGCATGGCCGCCATCACTATCGCCGCGCGCGCTGCGGCATCCCTGTCCGGATAGCACCGGTACCGCGCCAGGAAGCCGCCGGCATCGATGCAGGTCGACGCTGGCGTCAAGCGGATCTCGAAGTGGGCGAGCAGCGGCCCGGCCTCCGCCCAGTCGCCCATCCAGTCCGGTACCAGCGCCTGGCCACGGCTTTCGGCCGCGCCTGCTGGCGGCGTGCCCACCAGGGCGCCGCCCACCTCGGCAATGCGGGACCAGCCCAGCAGCTCGGCCAGGCGTTTGTTTGCTGCGATTTTATTTTCTTGATTCTGCATAGAGGCCTTTCTAAGCCGTTTTTCTGATGTGTACGCTACGCGGGTAGCCGCCACACCGCTCGCGCAGCGTGGCGGTAGCGCAGTTCAAGCGGCTGCGGCACTTACCCCTGCCTGCCCAGACCTCTTTCCTCGATGCGACTGCCAGTCGAACACCACCAGCCTGCCGCCGCCCTCGCGCAACCGATCGAACGCGCGCTCACCCAGGAACTGCTCCAGGCCTTCCGCGTCCAGGTTGCTGATGACGATGGTCGGGCGCGCCGCCTCATAGCGGCCGTTGATGATTTCGAACAGGATCAGCTTCTCCGTGTCGCTACCGTGCTGCACGCCGACCTCGTCCAAAATCAGCAGGTCCGGCTCGACCAAGTCGCGGATCGCCTGCGCTTCGGTGCGGCCGGCGCCCTTGCCATAGGTTTCCTTGACCGAGCGGACCGCGCGCATCACCGAGGTGAAAACGGCTTGACGGCCGTTCGCCATGATGTGGTGCGCAATGCCGACGGCCAGGTGCGTCTTGCCAGTGCCGACGCCGCCAGCGAAAAGCAGGCATGCGCCAGTTGCGCGGGCATCTTCGAAGTTCTCGGCGTAGCGGGTGGCCACGGCCAGCGCGCGCTCGGCGCTGGCGCAATCGGGCCGGTACGATGCCAGGCGCCGATCAGCGAACCGCTCGGGGATGGCGGCCCGGCCGAGCTTTGCGCTCCATTCGCGGGCCTTGAGCTCCTGACGCCACGCGGCGCGCTGCTCTGCCTCGCGGACTTGGTCCTCGACGTTCATGCAGCCAAGGCAGCCGGACCAGGCGCCGCGAATCAGCATCGCCGTGTATTCGCCATGCATCGAACACTGCTCGATCTGCGCGCTGACAAAGCGCGGCCTGCCCTCAGAAGGTGCCATCTGGCGCAACGCCTTTGTAGTAATCCTGCTTGCCAAATTTTCCATGGATGACGCCTTTCTGTGTTTGCGTTGCGCCGACCGCCCAGTCGGCTTTGTAGTGCTCGCCTGGCCCGAAGAACGTGGCCGGCTGTTTCGTGAATTGCGGCTCGGTGCGCGACAGCAGCACGTAGTTCGCGTATCGCTGGACGCCGGCAAGGAGCGCTTCGGCCGGTACACCCTCCTTCCGGCGCGCAG
The DNA here is from genome assembly GCF_030944405.1 of Janthinobacterium sp. J1-1. Lineage (NCBI taxonomy): Bacteria > Pseudomonadati > Pseudomonadota > Betaproteobacteria > Burkholderiales > Oxalobacteraceae > Janthinobacterium > Janthinobacterium sp. J1-1. The sequence goes on along the minus strand of NZ_CP132339.1, from coordinate 3,820,598 downwards.
CCCAGGCCTTGTGCGAATCCTTTTTGCTTGCACCGGGGCGTGGCGGGTACGCATCCCATGCGGTTTCGAATTCCTCGGAATATCCCCCAGGAGGCGAAGCCGACGAAGGTTTTAGGTTTACTGGTTTATGGTTATTGGTTATTGGTTCTTGGTTAGTTTTTGATTCGGTTTCAGCTGGCTTGCCAGTAGCATCCGAATCGGAACCGGATGGAAACCCGCTGGGTTCTTGATTGGTTGCCGCTTGCTTGCGGGGGCGACCGCCCAGCTTGCCGTTTGCTTTCGCCGTTTCCGCCTTGATGTGATAGTCGGCAATCACCTGTTCGCAGACCTCGTGGCGGTAGCCGCCGTCAGTTTTAATGAACTTGAAGCGCAGCAGTCGCCCGACAATCGCGCGCTCGTCCGCCGTATCAACGCCCAATGCGTCGCACAGCACATCGATGTCGAGCGACAACGGCGCTTCGGCGTCGTAGTAGACGTCCATCATGTCGCGATATATCCAGCGCGCCTGGCGAGACATATTCACCGTACCTGAGCGGAAATCGCCGATGTGGAAGGGGTAATAATTCAAGGCCGGGCCTCCATAAACAGTGATTCTTGAATCGGCGCTGACTTGCGGTTCCAGAAAGTGAGCGCCTGGTGCGACTCGATCCGCTCGCGCATGATCGCCGCCCTCGCCTCCTTGGTTGGCGGCGTGTAGGTGCCGCGCCAGGCCGAATCAATACCCACGTTTTGCCCGATGTTCGTGCTGTCGGCACTGGCGAACGGGAAGCGCGAGAAGATAGCTGGGTCGAGCATACGCAGGCCGTGCAGCTTGCAGGCAGGCCTGCCAGATTTATCGCAGATGACGTCCATCGCCTCGGCCATGCGCGTCCACCAGGCGGGTGTTCCGATCTGCCCGAATTCGCCCGAACTGCCCAGGCAGATGCGCGGCCATTCGCTGACAAGGCGGGCGAGACGGTCCAGTGATTCGTGCAGATGCCACACCGGCGCGCCGACGTGCGGCGCCGAGGTGCGCCATGGCCATTCGGCCAGCAGCGCGTCATTGTCCGACTCACTGCCATCGATGACGTCAGGGATTACTGCAAAATCGAAGTTCGGGTAACGGTGCAGCTCGCCCACCCATTCGTAGAAGAGTGACCAGTCTGTAATCGGCTGGCCGCTACGCCAAGCCGAGAACGCCCCATTGTCTACGGCGAACGACTGCGCTACCTCCAGCGCAATAGCCAGTTGCTCAGGGTAGCGGAACGATACGAACGCGTGCCCTTCCTTGATGGCACGCACAGCGGCCGTAGCTGGCGTGATTGGCAAGCCGTGATACGGGATCATGGGCGAGCCTCCTGCGCACGCGCTGCGCCGAACAGTGCAGCGACCAGCGGATCGCCCACGGCCTTGGCCTTGCGGATCCAGTACTTGCTGCGCCAGCGCGCCTGCATACTGTCCCAGCGGCCGTCCAGCTTGGCCTTGGCCTCGAAGCGCAGGCGGATCTGGCGCTTCGTCAGGTGCTTCAGCTTGCACGGCGCGTCCGGCAAGTCACCGACGGCATATACGGCCATGGCGGCGCCGGCGCGCGGGTGCGGCTTCCAGTTGGTGATGTAAATCTTGCGAGCGGCGTGCAGCTGTCCCACCCACTTCAGCACGGACGCCTGGCTGACGCCTGACCTGGTGACGATCTCGGCCTTGGTGCCAGGCATCGCGCCCAGCACGAATTCACTGAAATTTGCGCGCGTCATGCTTCACGCTCCGCAAACAGGTCGGCTTGGCGCGCCAACTCTTTCGCCGCTGCCGCATCGGCGATCACGGCTGCGGCAACCACATCAATTTCATGTTGGATGCGCGCGGCGGCGATCGGGAAATATTCAGCACTGATTTCAAAGCCAATGAATTTAAATCCTTCTCGCACGGCTGCCTTGGCGCCGGTGCCGCTGCCCATGAACAAATCCAGCGTGGTGCCGCCCGGTGGCGTGACGAGGCGCTGCAGGTAGGCAATGAGGTCGGTCGGCTTGACGGTCGGATGAATGTTGCCCTTGGCGATACCATCGCGCACAGCGTTTTCCATGTGGCGCAACGTGGCGCCGTGTTTGTGAATCGGGCCAGGATTATCTAAGCCGGCATTACGGTCGGCGCGGCTGGCCTTCGCGCAGTAGAAAAAGCGTGCGGCGCTGCCAATGTCGAGCCGGCGTGCGCCCGGCTTCATCTTGAAGCCGACGATGCCGTCATTTTCGCTTTCGGCGCTCGGTTCCGCGCCACGCCCCTTTCTTAATGAGCCGTAGATTCCACGGTGCTCGCGTGGCGTTGGGTCGTAGCTGATATCGCCCTGCTGCCCAGCCGCATCCGGGAAAGCAGCCAGCACCTCGGCGCTGCCGTCGTGGATGATGTTAGCTGGAAAGCGACCTACCGCCATCTGGCCGTGAAACAGTGCCGCATTCGCATCTTCCGGGCACCAGTTGCCGCCCGCTTCGTTCAGCACGGCGCCAGGCTTCAAGCGCTTTACCGTGTACGCGCCGCCCAGCGCATCATCAGCGTGCACGCGGCAAGCGTCAACATTGATTGCACCAGTACCGTGCGCCAAGACGTTGGTGGCGACCGAGCCAATAAGGGGCTTGCGCGCCACGCAAATTGGCTCATGCGCCGGCTTCAGCCCGCCGCGCGCCCAGCCCTCAAAGCCAGCCTCGATCATCTTCGCACTTTCCGCTTGGCCGGCAGCTGCCTTGGCCTCGGTCCAGATTTCCGCTTTCGGAAAACCCGAACCGAACAGCCACATGATCTGGTCACGGATCTCGAAGCCAGCATCCTCGATGCCGCTCACCATGCGGTGGTAGGTGCGCGCCGACGAGAACGACAGCAAGTGCCCGCCCGGCTTGAGCACGCGCAGCGCCTCGCGCGCCCACTCTTCACTGAACTCCTGGAAGGCGCGCATCGCCGCCGGCGCCAGGTCGTACTTGCCGGCCTCTGCGGCGATTGACTTGTGTCCGCCGTTCGGGCCGGCGTTCGGCGTGTGCGATGCAAAGCCGCGCCGGCGCGCTGTCCGCGCTTCGATGTCGGCGCCATCCCAGGCTTTACCCATGAAGGAAATGCCGTAAGGTGGATCGGTCACGACGCTATCGACGCTGCAGTCGGCCAGCGCGCGCATACCCTCGATGCAGTCGCCGAGATACAGCGTGGCCCCACCGATCACCACCGGCGGCACGGCCATCGCAACCGTTTGCAGTTCCGCTTCGTTAAAGGCACTCATGATTGCACCGCCGTCAAGATCGCCACAGAAACGCCCGTGCCGGCGAACTCGCCGCTATACACCTCAGACCACTCCAGCGCCCAGCCCGGCAGCACGTCCTTGCCCTTCATCGATGCCGGCAGGACGGCGACCAGTCGGCCAGCAGGCTTGAGCAGGTTGGCGGCCACCTGCACGTGCGCCAGCGCGCGGCCTTCGCTGAATGGTGGATTCATCACGATGCGATCGAACTTCGGCGCGACCGGCGCCCAGGCGAGGAAGTCGGCCTGCACTGCAGCGAAGCCCTTCGCGGTCAGGATGTCGCAGTGCAGTTTCGATATCTCGATGCAGGTCGTGCGCTCGATCGGCAGGAACTGCGCAAGGCCGCCCTGCCCCGCGCTTGGCTCCAGCACGGTGTCGGCCGGACCGATGGCGGTCAGGTCGACCACGATGCTTGCGATGTTGGCCGGCGTCGGATAATACTGGTGCGTTTTGACGTCAGGCACGCAGCCAGACGCGGCGATCTCGGCGATGATCTGGCTCGGCGCGTAGTCGAACTGCCAATCGCCAGCCTTGGTCAGCACGCCTCCGATGGAAGCCAGCACGCGGCGCGCTTCCTCAAACACGACGTCGCTGCATTGGAGGTACGGCAGGCGCACAGCATTTGGGATAGGCTCTCGCCCGGCGCGGCCGCGGTCGTCCTCCACCCGCTTGTAGGCGGGCTCCACGCCATCCAGCACGTCGACCACGGCGAACGGCAGCGGCCGGCCCATCATCTGAAATTCCTTGTGCTTCTTCGCGGGCTTGGTGCGGAACGCCGCCGGGATGGCGCGCGGGTGCAGGCCGGCCAGCACCTGGTTGAGGCGATAGGCCATGTCCGGATGTACTTCGAGGTGCGCCGTGCCGACTTTGTAGCAGCGGATCCGCAGTGCGCCACCGTCGACGGTGATCCACTCGCCGGAATTGCGTCGGGCGTGCTTCACCACCGGGCCGCTCATGTTCCATTTCGGCTCGTCACGCCCCATAAACTTGGCAATCACCGCGCGCAGATCGTTGATCAGGCCGGCGCGGCCGGTGCTGGCGTAGCCATGCTGGTCGGTCACGTAGCCGATGATCATGCGCTTGCTGAAGCCTTCCGGAACATTGGTGACGTGATGGCCAGACAGTCCGCGAAAGATGCCGTCAACGCGCTCGGCGAAGAACTTGTTGCGGTCGGCCAGCAGGCTGTTGATCGTCGGCCGCACAGCATCTTCGGTGAATTCCGGCGCTTTCTGCTCGCTGATCGTCTTATTCCACTCGTCGCGGCGCGCCTGCGGCATGCAGTCGTAGACGTCGGTCAGCGCCAGGGCGTCGGACCAGAAGCGCGAGTTCAGCGCCGCGACGGCGCCGGGCTCGGCGAACAGTTGCTCGACGCCGGGAATGTGCCCGCGATCCTTGTTGCCAGCGATGAACCAGCTGATCGCTCCGCCCATGCCACCGGCGGCGATGCCGGCAATATGGCTGATGTATTCGCGCTGGGTCTGGTAGCGGCCCAGCAGGCCATCAATGATATCCGATGATACTGGCGCGAAGAACGGCGCCGCGTTGTCATCTACGATTTCCATAAGTTCACTCATGATTGCTCCGTAATGCGTTGAATGGCGGCAGGCGCTGCATCGAGCAGGCCCATCGACCGTAAAATTTCGTGTGTGGTGCCGACAGCCGCGCGAAAGGCGACCTCCAGGCCAGCCAGCGACAGATCAGCCGGGCGCAGGCGCCGGCCGTCGAGCACGTCGTGGCAGGCGCTGCAGCCGAACGCCGCAGCGGTGTCGGGTGCCTTCAGGCCCATGCCCTTCCCGTCTGCCAGGAAATTGCTGTGGCAGAGCACGGTGGTGTCAGGGTCGGAGTTGCAGACGGCCAGGCGCAGCGTGCAGTCCTGGCCGCGCGCGGCGCGCCGGATCGGCGTCAAGCGTGGACCTTTTGATTTCAATCTGGCCTTGCACTTCGGCGCCGTGCGCTGGTGCGACTGCACGGAGAGCATGCCGGTGCTGGACATGGGCGAGGTGCGCTTGAGCTTTGACACTTCGCGCGCCTCGATGCGCTCGCCGCGCGCGAAAGCCGTTCTTTTCAGGCTTGCGCCGGGCTTCATGGGTGAGCGCTTCATGCGATCACCGTCTGGTCGACCATCACGCCAGTGATTTGCTCAAGCGTCTGCCGGCCATGCTTCTTGCTCGGCATCATCATCACTTGGCCAGTGCTGCGCTCCAGGTCGACATACCGGCGGTAGAGGTCGGGGTTGAGGCGCGCAGCCGTGGTCAAGTCGGCCTTGTTCGACATGATGCAAAAGCAGCACGAGAACCGCGACATGCCGGCTGCGTACACCCAATGCGGAGATTGGCCGGCGGCCGCGATGTGCTCGAACACCTCGCCAGTGGTCAGGTCATGGATCGGCAGCCAGTCGTACCATTCGCGGCCAGCCTTGCTGTTGCCTTCGTGTCGCTTGAATGGCGTCAACTTCGAGCGGCCCGGCGATTCCTCGGCGCGCATGCCCATGCAGTTGACGACCAGGCCCCACGCCTCGATGTCGAGCATCTTGCGCTCGCGCGTGATGGCGCGAACGGTGCGCTCGATCGGCCCGCGCTTGAGGTCGCTGGTGCACTGGCGCTGCGACGGACTGGGAAACATGCCGCGCTCCTCGATCATCTGCAGCAGGCCGCGCCGCGATCGGCAGACATGCAGCGGCTCGCCGGCGGTCGTAGCCTTGATGTGGTCGACCGCGCCCGGCCATTCGACCTCGCCCAAGTCGGCGTGCACAATGACGCGCTGCGCCGCAGGCACCAGGCCGCGCAACAGCAGGTACATGACCTGGCTGTCTTTGCCGCCAGAGTGGTTGATGACGAACAGGGCGCCGCGCGCAATCAGGGAGTCGATCTGCGCTGGAATGGTGTCGAGGACAGCAAAGATATCGGACTGGTTCATGTTGACTTTCCGATCATCGTCACAGCACGGCGCGCCGCGCCCAGCCGGCGGCGCGCGACCTTGCGCTCTTGAATTGCGTTGTGGGCGGCGAGGCAATGCGGGCATGCGCTGATGATTTCCAGTGCGTCGCTCGGCTCCATCCATTCCTTGTGCATGCCATGGCCACTGTCGTTCTCGACGTTTTCGGAGGCGTAGGCCTGCGAAAGGTGTGTGGCCGGGCCTCTCTCGTTGAATTCAATAGGGTCTTTCATCATCGGGCATGCGCTCAGGTTGTCGCCGATGACCTTGCTGATGCGCTTGACCTCGCCAGTGGCTGCGGCCAGCTCCCGGCACGCCGCCAGCGCGCGCTGTTCGGGCGCAGGCGCCGCCACCGGCTCGATCGAGCGCTGACGACGCACGCGGGCGGCCAGCCAGTTGACCAGGCGCTCGCGGCGCGCCGGATCGCGGTGCAGCGCGCAGACAACCGGGGGCGTAACGTGATCGCCATCCCACGGCTCGCAGTCACAGAACCGATTGACGATGGCACAGGCTTCCGCGCGGCAGGCGGGCCCCAGCGAGAACCAGCGGCGCCGGCCGCCGTGGAATACGGTTGCGGTTGAGATTTTGATGGTCACGATTCATCCTCCATCGCGCGCTTGATGCCAGCGCCATCGAGGCCTGCAGCCTTGCAGCCCAGGCGGGTGGCATGGAAGTAGGTCATTTCGTTGGCGGCCCGGCCAGCCGTGGCGAGGCCGGCGGCCACCAGGCGCTCCATGGCCTCGCGCACCTGTCCGCCGCCGGCGGCATAGTAGTTACGCCAGCCCCACTTGGATTTCGGGTATTGCTTCACGGCGCCGAGCATGTGCTGCAGCTTGGCGAAGTCGCCAGGCATGATTGCAGCGCGGACTGCGGCCAGCGAGCAGGCGGCGCATTTGCCGTGCAGGGACAGTTGTTTGGCGGTGCTGGCCTTGCCGCAGGCGCAGGCCTTTCGCTTCAGGGAGAAGTCGGGCGCAGCTTGGTTTGCCAGATGGTGACGGGTAATTTGCGCAGGGTTAGCGATCATTCATTTCTCCATTGATCAAATATGGTTAATTTGACAATTTTCTTGTTTTGGTTTAGAGTTCGCGCATCGTTAATAAGGAGCAGAGCATGGGAACCGAGACAGCAAAAATGATCTTCGTGGGTCATCAGTTTTTCAAATTTGAAACCCAGGCCAGGCATGACGAGGCCGCCGAATGGCTGAAGTCCAACTCCGGCACGGTGTTTGATTTCCTCGCGAAATTTAGCGATGCGGAGCCAATGCCTGGACCGATCGGCGGATCCGCTTTTCGTGAATAGGGTGGTCACGCCACCCTCGCAATCTCGCGCTCATGCACAACGTTGGCGCGGCCGCGCACATCGGCGGCCAGCTCCGCGTCGCCGGTAGCCAGTAGGCCGCCATCGACGATGCGTTGCAGCCCCTCGCTCAGGCCATGCCTACCCAGATCGCGTAGTCGCACGTTGATCGCCAGCTTCAGGTGGATTGGGTAGTTCTCAAGCCAACAGCCGTACTCGGGCGCGGCATAAATGCGCACGCTGGCCAGGTCGCCCTCGATCGACTCGATCACGCCCGGCAGCATCTGCGTATATTTCTGGCTGCTATCCTGCACTTCGCTGAACAACGGAAGGCCGGTCACCATGCCGACAGACCAGTAGGCGCGCGCATCGGCCTGTTCTTCGGCATCCTTCGCTTGCCAGTAGGCCGCCTTGCGCAAACGCTCCGCTTCCTGCTCGATAGCTCCCACCTTCGGTGAGCTGCGCTTGACCTTGACACCCGACTGCGGCGCGACCTCGACAATTGCCTCGAAGTCGAGGCAGAACTGGATGGCGCTCATGGCGTTGGTCCTTGCGACGCAGCAATAGCGATCGCCACGGGCTGCACCCATATCGGCATGGCGCTGAGCATGAACGTCTCGCCGGCCGCGGCAAGAAGCAACGTGGTGCCCATCACCTCGCCAATGGCCTGCGCGGCCAGCTTCGGCACAGCATTGCCGATGCGCTCGCGGTGCGCGCTATCGTTGGTGCCATCGAGCAGCGGGAACGCGCTGGCGCCAGTCCGGCGCTTGTGCTCGTCAATCTCACGCTGAATTTTCGGATCGGTCGACCAGTGCTCGTCCGGATCGATCAGCGATTGCAGCGCCCCAAGTTCCAGCGTGGTGAACGGCCGGTGCCAGGTGCCATCGAGCGCGCGGATCAGCGCGACCGTTTTCTGGTTCAAGGCCGGCAGCTGTGGCGCTTCGTCAATGCGCGGGTCTGCGATGCTCCAGCGGCCATTGTCGTAGCCGGCCGAAGCGCTGACGGCGCCGCTCTGGCCATCCCACGGCAGCACGCCGTAGTGGCCGCCGGTCAGGAACGCATCACCCTTTTGGCGATTGATCGCGCGCGGATCGGCGACACAGAATGCCCCATGGCCTGTCGTGCTTTCCGCGATCACAACCCCTGCATTCGCATCGAATGGCGTGACCAAATATTTGCCCTTGCCGCCAAACCCGGTGCTGGACCGTGGATCAGCCACGGCACAGGCGCCCTGGGCGCCGCCACCAATCACGGTTCCGGATTGCTTTTCCCAGCGAGTAACCGCGTACTTGCTGAACGTCGGGCCGTCTGCCGGGCGCGGATCTGCGACGGAGTACCGGCCGCCACCAGGTGCTGACTGCGCGCTGACCACTCCACTGGTTGCGCCCCACGGCATGACGCCGTACTGACTGTATTCAGCAACCGTATCCATGCGCGGATCGGCGACAGAATACGCCCCCGTTGTCGGCGTGCCGCGTCCGGACACAGCGCCGACATGCTCGTCCCAGGCGTTGACGCCGAGGTAATCGTGGCTGCGCTCGGGCAGGATCAGGTATTCGCTCAGGTACCCGTCCTCGACAGCCAGCTTGTTCAGGCTGCGCCAGTCGCTGCCGGCCTCCACGAACGCCAGGCGCACCCACGTTTTCCACTGCAGACGCGGGATGCGATGCATCGGGCCGCCAGCGGCATCGCCAGGGAACGGCATGCGGCCCAGCACGTCGCCGACCGCGCGCAGGCGCTTACGCTCTGGCTCATAGAGAAATGGCGGCACTTTTTCCATGTGGCGCGCCACCAGCAGGAACCGTTTGCGGCTTTGCGCCAGGCCACCCAGCTCGCCGCAGTCGTGCGTCGTTTCGGCCACGGCGTAGCCGAACTGCTGGAGCAGCTGGTTGATCTGGTCCAGCAGGTGCCGGCCGCGCGTGGCCAGGCGCGGCACGTTCTCGAACACGATCAGGTCGACGGGGTTGTCGGCCCAGGCCTCGCACATCAGCCAGATGCAGCGCAGCGTCAGTTCGTTCAATGCCTGGTATTTGGCCGTCTTGCTCAGCGTCTCGCTCAGCAGGCCGCTGGCGCCCTTGCATGGGGAGCTGATGAAAACGATGTTCGGCGATTCGTTGCCGGCAGCACGTCGGATGTCGACGGCGGTGGCCTCGCGCCAACCTGCTGGCGGTTCTTTTCCGTGAAAGGCCGTGTACTGGGCGCGCGTGAACAGGTCCATGACGGTACCAGGACGACCAGGGCCGGCCCGGTCGAAGTCGCGGATCGCGGCTGGGTCATTGTCGATGCCGCCGATACAGCGCAGCGTCGCGGCCATGCTGCCAACTTGCGGCTGCGCGGCATTAAAGCCCTGTTTGCCGCCGCCAAGGCCGCAGCAAAAGTGAAAGTGGCGGAATTCTCTGGTACTGGTGATCAGTTCGCGGCTCATGGGCGCACCTCGCCAGCCGGCCCGAACAGCGCGGCCACAAGCGGATCGCGCATCGCCGGGTGGCGGTTGATGCGGACTGCAAAGTGGGTATCGTCGGCCATGATATGGAAACTGCGGCCAGGCAGCACAGGCAGCGCGCGCACTGGTGGCGCCGGGATGCGCGGCTGGTGCTTGTTTTGCTCGATCCGCCCCAGGAACTCGCTCACGAGCAGCGGGTCGCTCACCAGGCGGTAGCAGGCCTTGCCCAAGTAAGTCGCTGTGCCGTCAGCGTAGCGCGCCAGCACCGCCACGCCAGCGGCGCGAAGGTCGGCGATGTATTTGCGTGCGCCGGATGGCGACATTTTCAGATGGGCGCAGATATCGTCGGCCTGCATTTCGCGGGCGGCCAGTTCTGCTATCAGGCTTTTGAGGTTGGCAGTGCGCTGCTCGGTCATGGTGGTGCAGCGAATGCGCATGGCTGGGGCGGTCATGGATGCACCGCCTTGCGGCAAGCACTATCCAGCCGGCCCTTGATCTTGCTCGCGGCGCGCTTGGCCGCTTGATAGGCAGCAAATTCGGTTGCAGTTTCCGCCTTCAACTCATCCCAGCCGGGCCAGCCCGGGTGAATTCGACCCTCGCCGCATTCGTATTCCTTGATCGCCTGGTGGTACGCCACCTTTGCGGCGCCGGTTGCTACCGATGCGCGGTGATGCGTCAGCGTCAATTCGCCGATGTTCGCCAATACGATCAGGCGCGCGAGACTCGCCTCTGCCGCTGCTTTATTTGCTTGAGCATTCACGATTCAGCGCCTCCGACTTTTGCATACTTGCGAACCAGGAAGACCTGGCCAGCACCGGTCACCATGGCGGTGAACGTCGGATGCTCCACGCCCTTGCTATCCTTGTACGGGCTTCCCTCGATGACGGTGAAATAGCCCTTGTCGATGTATTTCTGATACGGCATGCGGCTGCCCTCGATCAGAATATGATCCTCGCGCAGGCGCCTGAAAAGCTTAGTGCGCCCGATGCCGATCATCTTGCCTACCTTATCGATATGGCAAACTCCATCGATGGCGCGGATTGTCTCGGCAAACAAAACCTTCGGCGCGTCACTGGTGATCTTGGCTGCTTGCTCTTCGATGATCTCGGCTTGCTCGGCGGCCAGGCGCAGTGCGGCGCTGAAAGTTGCGGGCGTCTTGATGGCCGGCACCGCGATAACCGCTTCCAGTTCCATCCAGCGGTCAACGATGCGGCCAGTGAACTCGGGCGACAGTCGGGCGACCAGAACAAGTGAATCGCGCTTAGTCAGTTGGTGCATTGGATACTCGCGGCCGCCAACTGTGGCGCGGTACTGGCATTCCACAGATTGTGTTATGCCCTGCGCGGCCAAGTCCCGGGCCGTGCGCAGCACCTGGTCGTGACGCTTGCTGGTCAGCGCCGCAATTTCGACGCTGGTCATCAGCAAACCGCCCGGTGGTATAATCATTTCCATCGTGTTACCTCACGTAAAGTTTCATGAAGCCCGCTTGCACGCGGGCTTTTTTATTGCTCAGCCAGTAATTCAGCGGCCATTGCCATGTAGTGCGCCAGCGCGCGAACATGGCCAGGGTCCGGGTCGTGCGGCCGTACGTAATCGGGATTCGGCTCGATCTGGTCGTGCTGCTGCGCGCCCTGCCCGGCCTGCGCCGATATGCCGCCTTCCGGCTGCATGGTCTTCCAGGTCAAACTGCCACCTCTGGCGCGGCCGGCGTGGCGATGGCCTTCAATTCGCGGATCGCGATATCGGTCACTTCGTGCATGCGGATCAGCAGCGTGGCGCCGACGGGCAGGCGGCCGTGGCGGATCTTCGAAATCACCGGCGGCGCGACTTCGAGCGCGCGCGACAGCGCCGCATCGTTCTTCAGGCCAAGCTTTGCCATCACGGCGTCGAGCAGCTGACAGTTGCCGGCGGCGTTGCCCAGCGCCTGGCTCGGGGAATGGATGGGGGTTTGCGACATGTCATGCTCCTGATTGATGGTGGATAAATCGGCCGCCAGGCGGCCGTGTGATGCTGTAGTTGTCGGGTGCGAGCCCAGTTACGGCGGTTCGCGGCGCGGCACTTCGTATTTCCGCGCCACCCTGTCTGTGGCATCGCGCCATTTCTGGCGCGCTTCCTTGTGTGCGGCCTTCGCCGCGCTCTCGCCTTCCCCGTCCTTGGCACCCTGCAGGTCTTTCTCTGCCTGGCGGTAAATCATCGAGCGCTGGAAGATGAGCTCTTTTTCCTCGGCCGTGACCTCGGGTTGTTTATTCAATAGCCGCCTCCATGCCGTTAAACCCGCATCCGAACGACGCGCGGGACGACGCCGAAGCTGGGGCGCTGCGCCTGGAGTGGGCCCAGTTTTTCCCGCGATTTGGGTCTATTCCCGCCCGAGAACGGCGGCGTATCATTCCGTTTCGGCCGGGTGTCATGGTGGTCACGGATGATCACGATGGTGCATTCGTTCAGCACGTCGCTGATCGACTTGCCCTTGGCCGCGCAGGCGGCTTGCAGGGCGTCCTTGTTCTCTTCCGTGATGTAACTCTTGACGAGCGCGGTGCGTTTTTGTTTCAACTTCATGGTTTCTCCTGGTGGTCGGTGTTACAGGGTTTGGGTACAGCGAAATTGCAGGGGCGGTCGAGCGCCCCGCTTTACGGCGGGGAATTGAGGATCAGGCGGATCATGGAATCCCTCTCGCGTCGATGCCGACAGCAGCGTGGTCTGGCACGGTGTCGAGGATGCCGTTCGTCGTGGGCGGCTGGCGGCCGGCGTGGCCTGGTGCCGGAGCGGGATCGGTGGCGCGGCGGGTGATGGGTGTGGCCGGGGCATCCCAAATATCTGGACGCAATTCGTGCAGCGTGAGCTTTGGCTCGGCCGCCACCAGACGCCTGCAAAGCTTATCGCCGGGGTGCCGGTGCCCTCCGCCGATGAGGTAGAAGTAGCCGACCGATGATTTCACGATATCGGCCAACTCCTCGCGCTGTTCGGGCGTGGCTTGCTTCAGGTAAGTTTTCATATCCATGATTCCACTTTACCAAAAAGATAAAGTGTACGCAAGCATGGATTTATCTTTTTGGTAGTTTATCTAATTGATAAATTGATGGATGATCACGTTATGACTAGAGAAGAAATCAGGCGTGACAACGCGCGCCGCCTTGCCTCAAGGGTCGGCGGCAACAAAGAATTCGCCAGTTTTCTAGGCATGGAGCCGTCGCAGGTGAGCCACCTGATCGGCCCGAATCCAGTGAAAAATATCGGCAACTCGATCGCTCGGCGCATTGAGAATGCATTTAGTCTGCCGGCAAACTACATCGACTCCCCTCACCCCGAACTGTCCGACGAGCCAGATCCAGTCAATGACCTGGTTGAGCCCTCAAAAATTCCCTTCGTTGGGAATGGCACTCGCGTCTCAGTGGAGCGCGAGAGCGAGGAAGATATGATTCCGATCAAGAAAGTGACTCTGACGCTTGAGGCTGGCTTCCCGGCTTTTGAAGCGGACCAGGACTTTGAGGACGGTGGCTATGTCAACGTTCCCCGTAAATGGGTAGAGGAAAATAATCTGGTGCCGCAATGCCTCATATCCATCAAAGTGCGCGGCTCCAGCATGGAGCCAATGCTATTTGAGGATGATTCTGTCGTGGTGAATATTGCTGATATCAAGCCGGTGAGCGGAGGTATCTATGCAGTTAATTTCAATGGGCAGGCGATCATAAAGCAGATGGTGAAGGCTGGCCCAGACTGGTGGCTTCACTCATTTAATCCAGATAAACAGTACAGCCGGGTTATGTGTCGCGGCGGAGAATGTATCGTCATCGGGAAAATTGTGCATCAGGGTGCACGCAGCCTTATAGGAAAATTATAAAACCGTGAAACAATAGATAGATAGATTGCTTGTTGCCAGTATTTCATATAATCACTCACTTTTTCGAAAGCCCCTGTGAAACACCTTGCTATCTTCGCACTTGCATCAGTCTTTTTTCCTCAACGCATCCGCAAGCGACAAAGACACCCTTCGTGACGCATGCAGTTCAATAAAGTTACCAGCGAAAAAATCGGCATGTTTTGATGCTCTCGACAGGTTATCGGCGCTTCCACCACAGGCTGCACTGGCCGTAGCGAAGCCCGCGCAATCTGTGGATAGAAAGCTAAAATTGTCCTCACGCGGATTGCAATGCGGTGCAATCGAATTCCAAGAGTTGGACTCAATGCCTGCCGATGATCTGGAGGGGCTTTATTGCAGCTATGCTTTAGGCAGCGAGATCTCCCAAAAAACTCACAAAGAGTCAGTGGATAAACATGCAGATAATCCCCGCATCAAAATCGCATTAATCGAAAAGCAGCTCGTGGAGTTGGATCGCTGCGGGCGGGGATTGGCAAGGACAGGAGACATATTTAGGCGTAAATTCTCCGAAATGAAAATTGACTGCTCGAAACTTCCGCAGAGCAAGGCCATTGATTCGGCGTCGCAAGAGGGCGCGCCATCGGCGCAGAATCCCTAACGCCATCAGAGTAGCGCCTGGTCGCGGGATGGCTACCTGATGCGGCCTGATTCGGTTTGCGGGTATTGCGGCAAGGCTGGGCTGAGCGAGTCGGCGTGGTGCGGGTTGTGCGGGAAGTTGGTGACTATTGGATAGATTTCTTGTTGGTAATTTCTATATGATCATGCCCACTATAATGGGCTGAAACGGCCCAACTTTAAGGGTTAATATGCAAGAAGAAATGTCTATCCGCTACGAAGGTCGTGATGCGGCAGATCATGAAATTGACCTAAATCAACTCGGAATTTCACTTCAGGGCTTTGCTCGTATTTTGGGGGTTTGCGGGAACTTTGTAGAGACCGGGAAATACAACAAGCAGTTTGATAGCCTGGCCGTAAAGGTGGTGGCGCGAGAGCCCGATGAGCATCACTGCTATGAGGTGGTCGCTCATATCCAGGGGATCATGACATCCGCGAACTTTTGGAGCGGTACGGGCGGCGCCGTCTTGACCGCCGTGGTAGCATACGTCTTAAGCCGAAGATCGAGCGAAGAAATGAAGCTTCTAAAGGATGCATTAGACAAGTCACTTGCGAATAGCGCACAGATGACCGAAAGGCTAATATCGACCATCGACAAGATGGCTGAGGCACTGCGCCCCGCTGCCAGAATGGCCACAAGCCCTATCGACAAGACCTGCAACAATATCGGCATTTACGCGAATGGTGCCAAGATCTCCGAGCTTGATGATAAAAATAAGGAGTATTTTTCGGCCACAACAAGCATCAGATTTGATAGAACAAAGACATATGTCGGCGTTTTTTCAGAGCTTGATACGAAAACAGGAAGTTGCAAGGTTTCCTTAAGCGAGAGTGATCCGCGGATACAATGCGAGATCACCGATCCTATTCGATCCCTGCCGAACAATCCTTATGCAATGGCATTGGCCAGTCAAGCCCCCATATCATTTCTAGCTAAGGCAGAGATTGATGAGGATGGTGTAATTGCAAAGCTCTTTATAAGCGATCTCGCTCCGACAACGGCAGCGCCGCCTCCGGCGCCCGCCGTCAACCCGTAAGCATCAGCCCGCCGTGCGCGGGCTTTTTTACGCCTGGCGCCGGCGCCCACCTAGTGCTCTGCTGGCGGGACTGGCGCTGCTGCCCGCTCAAGCCTCCATTTCCAGCGTAAGCATACCGTCGACCGCCTCAACAACGTCGGCAGCGCCATACGCGCTACGCTGGGCAGCGCAAACTTTGGCGAGGACGGCCAGCGCGGCGCGTTCCTTGCGCTTGAGCAGGACGATTTGCTCCTTGACCTGATTTAGCAGGCGCCAGTGCGGGTGGCCGACGCCTAGCGACCTTCCAATCTTTGGCCAAATCTCCTTTTCAAGCGCGAGGCGTTGTTTGTTTAACGCCGTGCGGGCAGCACTCAACGCATGCCACTGCATGGTGGCATGGATCAGCTCGCGGCTATTGCCGCCGATCATCTAACATATCTCCAGCTGGGCACCGCTCCCGCCAGCCCGCTGCGCCGCCTCAATCACAGCTGGCGACCATTTCACCTGCTGGACCGGCACGCCGGAATTGTGCTTCTTGCCAGTATCGAAAAGACGCGCAAACGGGCGGCCAGCATCGAGCAGCTCCCATACCTTCCCGCGCCGGACTTGAAAGCCCGCGCTGGCCAGCAGCTGATTCAGTTTCACGGCGGACAGTTTCGCCTGGGCGCTCAACTCTGTCGGCGTGAACCACTGCGTATCTTGATGCTCGGCGACCAGGTGCACGCTGCCGAATTCTTTCAACAGGTTTTGGCCTGTGATCTTATGGACCAGCTGGTTGGCGCCGATAGCGGCAGCGTTTTGATCCAATCCCAGCGCGCGAGCGGCCCGCACAGCCATTGGCGTCAGGCGCAGCGCTTGCGAAAGATCGCCCAGTTTGTCTGCCCCGGATAGTGAGGGTAAAGCATATTTTCCAGTCAGCCGAATTGCCGGGATCACATCACCCGCAATCCACTTCTGGAACGGCAAGGCCTTGGGCTTGTCGGAGCGACCGAGGAAGAAATACAGCCCCTGCTCAGTCAGCACAGCCATTTCCTGGATGCCGCGAGGGGTCAGAACGGAACTGACCCCTTTCCATTCATCCGGAACGTGTGCAATGGCGGCGGCACCGTTCCAACTGTAACCAAGAGCCTCGGCGACATCTTTTGCCACAAGCTGCGGCTCGCCATTCACGTACACAACGCGGATATCGCGGCCTTCAAATTGAAACGGAATCAGATCACGTGCGGACATTGACTATCTCCTAACGGGTTTAAGTTGCGAAGCGGGAATCGAGAGTAACACGGCCGCCAGCCCCGCCTGCTACGGAGCGCAGCATCGCCCGGCGATTTTTGCGCCAGCCGGGCCGAATTATTTTTAACTATGTTTTCTACCGTAAAAGGTACTCAAAAATCATTATCTTGCTCTTGAAGTAAGCTTTTGATCTTGCCTTTCCAAGTTCTAAAGCTACTGTTTTGAAGCCTATGCCCTTGGAGGCTCGGTTCCTGAGCAGCACTCTCCCAGTAGCCAAGCGATAAAGCCTGGCTCCGTGAAAGCGCTGAATGCCCCTCTTCGACTTCGGACATTGCGCATAGGGGAGACTTTGACCGCTCGCGGCCCCCGACTCGACTCTCCCCACTATCACCCATCGTCGCCGCCTGTCGTCCTTCTTGCGGCACTTCCACTACGCCCGTTTCGCGTTAATACCCTGAGTACTGCGTAGCGTTCGCCGGCTCCATCTATCTGGACTCGCGCTGCCCGGCGTGATTTTGTCCGGGCATCCGATCGCCCGAACCTCTGGCGACGAAAGCATTTTACCTAAATTTAATCTTTTTGGTAAATTTCCATTGCGCATGGTTTATCTTTTTGGTAAAGTAACTCCATCGAAAGCAAACACAGGAGTACGACATGTCCCCAGCAGAGCTCGCAGCACTCGCAGCGGTCCTCATCGCCAACGGCGAAGTGATCCCGGCAATCGTCATCCCAGCGCGCGGCTGATCGCCATGAAAACCACCTCAAGCATCGTCACCACCAAGACCACCAACGATGGCCATTGCGCCGGCCTGGTCGCCAGCATCGGCTGCCCTCGCCGCCTGGAAATTTGCAACTCGTTCGGCGCCAGCTTGCCGCGCGGCCAGTTGAAGTATTTGGAATGCGGCGCTGCCGACGCGATGCGCGCCGAAGCCTACCGGAACTACACCGGCCCTTGGCGGATGGAGGCGGCATGAGCGCCCGCGACCACAACGCCGCCGAACTGCGCGAGGAAATGATCACCAGCCTGGCAGCTGAGAAAAATGCAGCCGCTCGCACCATCGTGCTGACCGGCGGCGCTGGCGCCAGCGGCATCGCCAACATGCTGCTCGATGCGCTGGC
Source organism: Janthinobacterium sp. J1-1 (assembly GCF_030944405.1). Lineage (NCBI taxonomy): Bacteria > Pseudomonadati > Pseudomonadota > Betaproteobacteria > Burkholderiales > Oxalobacteraceae > Janthinobacterium > Janthinobacterium sp. J1-1. The sequence goes on along the minus strand of NZ_CP132339.1, from coordinate 3,802,818 downwards.
AGCGCCTGGCGCCATGAATGTGCTGGCGCGCACCGCCTTGGCATGCGACGCAGCCACCGCAGGCAACGCTCTCCGGGAATTTGTCGCCGACACGATCTACACCGATGCGCTGGCGGTCGCCACCAGAGAAATCGACGGCGCCGCGCAGCTGGCGCGCAACGATCCGGCGAGCTGCCAGGCCAAGACCCGCGCGCAGGCCGTGGCGCTGGACAAGCTGCAGATTTAGCGGTCGCCCGCCGCACTAACTTGATCAATAAAAATAAAGCGAGGTGTGTGATGGATCGGATTGTCGTTAATGGAATCGAGTATTTGCGCGCCCTGCCAGCGGTAAGCGCGGCACCGGCGGCCAAGCGGATCCCGCAGCCGAAATTGGTGGAGCGAACCTGCAAGTGGTGCAAGAAAGCATTCCAAGCACGCACTGCAGACGTGAATCGCGGCTGGGCCCTGTTTTGCTCCAAGAGTTGCAAGGCCATGAAGCAGGAAAAAAGCACGGGGCAGTATCGCGCATTAAGCAACGCGCCCACACCGAAGGCCGATCGTGGCGACTGGAGGACGGACTGGGACTCCTACGGCGACGACGATCCGAGCTGGGGCGCCCACGAGAATTGCGGCTTTTGATTTGCAGCAAAGGTATAGCGGCTGCCCGCCGCCGCAGTCATGGCGGGACAGGCCCGGAAGGCCGGATAAATTCCCCTGGAGCCCAGCATGGCCCGTCTCGCCGGCGTAACCGGCGGCCAACACATGACCATCGAATCTGCCGGAGTGATTACCGAGCAGGTACGGCCGGATTAATCACCCGGTGTCGGCGCCCCAGTGCGGGGTTCTCGATGGTCATGTGTTGGCGGCCCACCAGCCGCAGGAATCACACGCCCGACGGATTGACCGGGTCGTCAACAGCCAATTAACCAGAGGAGCGGCCATGCGCCAAGTTCAAGTTTTCAAGTGGATTCAAGAAAGAGACGGCGACGGCAAATTGCAAAACGTCCGCGTCCAGGATGGTGCTGCCACATTCCATCAGTTCGGCGCCGCCTATGAAGAGTTCGAGAATGGCGCCGGCAGCTACGCGATCGCCATCATCGAGCGTGCCGACGGCAGTGTGCAGCAGGTCAATGCGGACATGATCCAGTTCACCGCGCCGCGCGCATTCGGGGCGCCGGCGGCGAACGCCGATTTGCGCGACCGCTTTGCTGCCAAGGCAATGCACGGAATGATGACGAGCGATTGTTCATGGTCGGAACTTGGATACACCCCAGCCGACACCCTCAGTGATATCGAGCAAGTCGCTCGCTTCGCTTACCAGATGGCCGACACCATGCTCGCCGAGCGTGTCAAATGATCGCCGCCCGCAACGTCACCGCCGGCCGCCAGTCCCGCCTGGCCGTGTCTGCTGCCCTCGCCTTTGCCCACCAGGATGCCGGCGTCGAATCGGCGCTGAACAGCGGCTGCCTTGATGCGACCGACCATATGCCGGCCGGTGCGTGCTACGGCGCCGAGGCATCGACCAAGCGCAACGGCATTCGCCTGGTGCTGGCCGACCGCGAAGGGGGCGGCCTGTGAGCTACGTCATCACCACCTGCACCGCCGCCGGCAGCCAGCACACCTATGCCGGCACCGGTAGCCCTGATGCCACCCTCGCCGCGCTGCCGGAAGACGAGCCGATGAGCATCACCGTGCTGGTGTCGCCATGACCGCCCTCTTCCGCCGCCTGCTGGCCGCCCACCGCTTCTACCAGGCGCAGCACCAGCACCACATGAACAAGATGCGCCTGGCCGGCGTGCGCCGCGAGCTGGCCGGCCTGGACGAAGTGCGCAAGGAATTGATCATGGCGCAGATCGAGGCGCTGATCGACCTGGACGCATCAGCAGCGCGGGTGCGGCGCCTGGGCCACGTCCACCGGGAAGCGAAATGCGTGCAGTAGGCCAGGCCTTTCGCAACTGGCGCGCCGGCCATGCAATTGGTCACGCCGTCCGCCTGGCGCTGTTGAAGGCAGAAATTACAAAACTCACAAGGAAAACGTCATGAACGCAGTTACGCAAGAAAGCCGCACCGCCATGCAGGCCACGCAATACGAACAGGGCGACATGCCCGTCGTGACCACCAGCAGCGCCTCGCTGATCCTCGACAGCGCAAGCATGGACAGCATGATGCGCCTGGCCGACATCATGGCCAAGGGCCGCGCCACGATCCCGGAGCACCTGCGCGGCAGCCCGGCCGACTGCGCCGCCGTCATCATGCAGGCCATCCAGTGGCGCATGAACCCCTTCGCGGTGGCGCAGAAAACGCACCTGGTGAACGGCACGCTCGGCTACGAGGCTCAGCTGGTCAATGCCGTAATCCAATCGAGCGGCGTCACGGTCGACCGCTTCAATTATGAATGGTACGGCCCGTGGGAAAAGATCATCGGCAAATCCAAAGTCTGCACCGCGCCGGCGAAGGGCACCAAGGGAGCTGCCGACTACAAGAAAGAATATCAGTTCCGTGTGCCCGACTACCAGATGCAGGACGAGGATGGTCTGGGCGTGCGTATCTGGGCCACGTTACGCGGCGAGGCTGAGCCGCGCGTGCTCGAACTGCTGCTGGTGCAAGCCAGCGTGCGTAACTCCCCGCTTTGGGCAACCGACCCCAAGCAGCAACTGGCCTACCTGGCGGTGAAGCGCTGGACTCGCCTGTACTCCCCTGATGTGATCCTGGGCGTCTATACGCCGGACGAGTTGGATGAAGTGAACCGCGAAATGCGCGATATCACGCCCCAAGCAACGGCAGCCACACAAAACGTGATCGATAGCCTTCCGGAATGCACCGACGAGCTGTTCCAGCAGAAAACGCCCGAATGGCGCCAGACCATCCTCAGTAAGAAGAAAACGCCGACGCAGCTGATTGCCATGCTCAGCACCCGGGCGACCTTCACCGAGGCGCAAAAAATGACCATCGACAGCTGGACGCACGAAAACGACTAATCGCAGCACCACAAAAGAAAATCACCAAGGACACATCATGCAACGCGAAAACACTCTCACCCGCGAAATCCACAACCTGCTGCAGGGCAGCGACGACTGGCACGCCTTCCGCTTCAACCATCACGGCGCCAGCGAGGCGGCCGCGATGCTGGGCCTGTCGAAGAAAGTAACTCGCAGCGAACTGGTGCGCATGAAGGCCACCGGCCTGGCTAAGGAATTCAGCGACTGGGTGCAGGAAAACATCTTGGACCATGGCCACGAGGTCGAAGCGCTGGCGCGCCCGTTCGCCGAACGCATCCTCGGCGACGACCTTTACCCCGCCACCCTGTCGCTGGGCCGCGAAAGCGCCTCCTGCGACGGCCTGAATATGGCCGAGACCATCGGCTTCGAGCACAAGCAGTGGAATGCCGACTTGGCCGCATCGATTGCCGCTGGCGTACTGCCGGACGAGCACCAGCCGCAGGTCCAGCAACAGCTGATGGTAACCGGCGCCGAGAAGTGGCTGTTCATGACGTCCGACGGCACCGAAGCGAACATGGTGTGGATGTGGGTGTATCCGGACACAGCCTGGTTCTCGCGCATCGTCGCTGGCTGGGAGCAGTTTGACGTCGACGTGGCGAACTACACCCAGGTCGACCATGCAGTGAAGCCAGAAGCGGCGCCGGCCGCCGCCCTGCCTGCATTGGTCGTGCAGACCGAAGGCAAGGTCGTCAGCAGCAACTTGATGGCCTACCAGAAGGCGGCCGAGAAGTTCCTGTCGACCATCAAAACCGACCTGCAGGACGATCAGGACTTCGCGGATGCTGAATACAACGTCAAGTTTTGCGGCGAGGCCGAGGCCAAGTTGGAGCATGCCAAGGCTGCGGCGCTGGCGCAAAGCTCGACCATCGACGAAGTAATGCGCACGGTCGACCACATCAAGGCGCAGTTCCGCGCCAAGCGCCTGGACCTGGAAAAACTGGTCAAAGTGCGCAAAGAGCAGATCAAGGAAACGATCCTGAACGACGGCCGCCGTGCTTACGCCGAGCACGTTGCCGCGCTCGAAGCTGAGATCGCCCCGATCCGCCTGCAACTGGCCACGCCCGACTTTGCCGGCGCCATGAAGGCCAAGCGCACGCTGGCCAGCCTGCACGATGCGGTCGGCACCACGCTGGCCAATGCCAAGATTGCGGCCAACACGCAAGCGGCCGACTACCGCGCCAAGCAGGCGTGGTGCCGCGAGCACGCCGCCAACTACGGCTTCCTGTTCATGGACATGGCCAGCATCATCGGCAAGCCGATGGATGACTTCCAGCTCGTCATCAACAGCCGCATCGCCGAGCACAAACGGGCCGAAGCTGCCAAGCAGGAGGCATTGCGCGCCAAGATCGCGGCCGAGGAAAAGGAAAAGGCCGAAGCAGCCGCTGCCGCCGAACTGGCCGCCCAGCGACGCGCCGACGCCGAGCGCCAGGCTGCCGAAGCCAAAGCCGCTGCGGAACGTCAAGCCGCTGCCGACCAGGCCGAGCGCGAGCGTGTCGCCGCCGCGAACAAGGCGCAACTGGAACTGCAGGCCGCCCAGGTTGCCGCCACCCGCGCCACCCAGGCCGCAGCCGACCGTGCCGCCGAGACAGCGCACTCCATTCGCGAAACCGCCCTCGTCGCTACGCCCCAAGGTCTCGCCCAAGGCCAGGCAGCAGCACTGGCTGACCAAGGCCGCCTGGCGGACGCTGCCGAAGAGTTGGCCGGCGCCAAGACTTCTCCGGACGGCGCCGACCTCTCGCAAACAGCGCAAGACCTGTTCGAGCAAGAAGGCGCCGCAAACTTTGAGCGCGCGCACACGCCGCCTACCCTGCGCCTGGGCCAGATCAGCGACCGCCTCGGCTTCACGGTCACAGCCACATTCATGGAATCCATCGGCTTCTCGCTGGCGGCCACGGACAAGGCCGCGAAGCTGTACCACGAAGGTGATTTCAAGAGCATGTGCGCGGCCATCTGCCGCCACATCAGCGCCGTACAAATCAAGCACGCCATTTAAACCATTGCCACACACAAGGAAATCACCATGAGCGCCACCCCTCAAATCGTCATGCACCAGGTCGAATCCAGCCAGTTTGCAGCCATCGGCCATGCGCCAGAGCTCGGCCTGCTGGCCATCCAGTTCCACCCGAAGAAGTCGACTGGCCAGAGCGATATTTACCACTACCAGAATTTCAGCGCGGAACTGTTCGCCGAATTCCTGGACGCCGAGTCGCATGGCTCGTTTTTCATCCAGCGCATCAAGAAATGCGCTGACCGGTTCCCATATTCGAAGGTCGACCAGGCCGCGTTCAACCACACCGCGCCGCAACCGGCCGTCAAACCGGCCAGCCTGGCCGAAGCCGCGCCGGTCAAGCTGAGCAAAGAACTGTTGGCCGGCCTGCTGACGGGCCGCGAATACGGCAAGGAAATGCTGAAGGAAGAGGTAATGCAGGCCAAGGCGGCCGGCCTGATCGTCATCTTCGGCGCCAGCGACGACCTGATGGAGATGCGCGGCGCCATCCATGACGAATTCTCCTGCTATAGCGGCGGCACCGCGCTGATCGATAGCAATGGACTGCTGCCCGATCGTGACAACCTCGAACAGGATGACGAGTTGAAGAAATTCTTCACCCGTCAGCCCTTGGCGCGCAAAGTCGAAGCACTGTTCTGTGAGGAAGGCGACTACGCCTGGACTTTCCGCACCGGCGTCCCGCACGCCACCTTCGAAATCGTGGAAGACGGCGCACCGTACTGCCGCGGCATCGTGATCGACGTGGCCGACCTGGGCGGTGCGGCGTGACCACGCGGGCCGAACGCCAGGCACAGGCGACCGCAAAGCTCCAGGCGGCATGCGACAAGTTCAACGCAGCGCACAAGGTCGGCGCCGCCGTCAGCGTCGAGCTGGACAGCGGTGAGGTCCGCGAGACGGTCACCACCAGCGAGGCCCAAGTGCTCAGCGGCCACAGCGCAGTAATCTGGCTCGATGGCATCAGCGGCTGCTACGACCTGGACCGCGTGACGGCTTCGAAAGTGGCAAAAGCATGAGCGCCACCTGCACCGAGGAGCGCTTCCTGCGCGACGTCGCCAAGCACGAAATGACCGTGATTCGCGATGATGGCGTGCACCGCCACATCCGGTTCAAGCAGCCGGACAGCGGCATGATGTTCTTCGACCTGATCACCTGGCCGGGCTTCCTGTGCTACTGCGGCGACATGGGCACATACGTATTCCAGCGCACGCAGGACATGTTCGGCTTCTTCCGTAAAAACGGACGCCTGGACGGCATCGATCGCCGTTACTGGGCCGAAAAGATCGAGGCGGCCGACCGCACCGGAGTTGAAAAGCACAGTCACGATGAGTTCACGCGCCAGATAACTGACTGGGTGGACCAGCAAGCAGAAGGCGACAAGCCGGACGACGACGAGCCTGAGCAACTTGTGCTGTGGTCCGAAGCCTATGCCGAGTTGCGCGCCGAGGTCGAATCGGAGGTGTTGAGCGCGGACAGCAACGAGGTGCGATGTTTCGACGCCGCGAACGACTTCACGCACGCCGGCGACGCGTGGAAGGCATTCCATGGTCCGAATGCAAAGTTCCGGTTCGCCGATTTTTGGGAGGTCGATACGAAGGAATATACGTCCCGCTTCCTCTGGTGCTGCTACGCGCTGGCCTGGGGCATCGAACAATACGACGCTGCCAAGCGGCTGGCGGCCGAGGCAGTGCCGGCATGATCGCCGCCGGCACTGTAGTGGAGGTCGGCCAGCTTGATGGCGAGGATGGCGCGCTTGGCTTCGTCATCCAGCGGGCCAACGGCGAATTCATCACCGTCAAGGGGTTGACGCTGGATGAGACGCGCGCGGCGGCGGCGCTGTTCTTCCAGACGGTGACGATCGGGCTGGAGACACCGCCATGACAAAGAGAACGTTTTTCCTCGCCCATGACGAAGCGCGCCGGGGCGCAGCAGCATTCGCCAAGACCGCGCCGGTCGGCTGGATGGTGGTGTTTTCCGAGCCAAAGAAGAAGCGCGCCCAGGAAGAAAAGTACCACGCCATGATCGGCGAGATCGCCAAGCAGGTCGAGCACATCGGGCGCAAGTGGGATGCGGATGACATGAAGCGGCTGCTGGTGGACGAGTTTGCCGACGAAATGCGCATGGCCGGCACGCCGCTGCACCACGACGGACGCGTGACGCCCAGCTTCGACGGTCGCCGCATCGTGCAGCTGGGCGTCCAGACCAGCGACTTCTATGTGAAGGAAGCCGCGCAGTTCATTGAATTTTTGTACGCCTTCGGCGCCGCGCGCGACGTCGTATTTTCAGAATAGGAACCGCCATGTTTTTCAAAAATATCCAAGCATATCGCCTGCCGCAAAACTGGCCGATGACGGCTGACGCCCTCGCCGAAGCGCTGGCGCCGCAGAAGTTCACCGACGCCACCAGCATGGATATGGTCAGCCAAGGCTGGGCCCCACCACGCGGCGCCGACCAGCCGCTCGTGCACGCCGTCGGCGGCCAGTTCCTGATGCAGCTGAAAACCGAGAAGAAGCTGCTGCCGTCCAGCGTCATCAACCAGTTCACGAAAACCCGGGCGGCAGAAATGGAAGAGGCCCAAGGCTTCCCGCCCGGCAAAAAGGCCATGAAGGAACTGAAAGAGCGCGTTACCGACGAGCTTTTGCCGCGCGCGTTCCCGCTGGCCACCACCACGGACGTATGGATCGATTCGGTGAATGGCTGGCTGGTGGTGGACGCGGCCAGCCCGGCCAAGGCCGACGACGTGGTCAAGCTGCTACTCAAGTCCGTCGACAAACTGCCGCTGGAAAGCCTGCGCGTTCAGCGCTCGCCGGTCGGCGCGATGACGGAGTGGCTGCAAGCGGACGAATCCCCGGCCGGCTTCACGGTCGACCAGGACGCGATCATGCGCGCCACCGGCGAGAGCAAGGCTCAGGTAGCGTACAAGCGCCACACCTTGGAAGCGGACGATATCCGCCGCCACATCGCCGCCGGCAAGCAGTGCACGCGCCTGGCCATGACCTGGAACGACAAGATTTCCTTCGTGCTGGACGAGAGCATGGCCATCAAGTCGATCAAGCCGCTGGAAATCATCAAGGAAAGCGCCACGCGGAATGACGACGAGCGCTTCGACAGCGACTTCGCCCTGATGACCGGCGAGCTGGCCAAGATGCTGGCCGATCTGGTCGAGGTGCTGGGCGGCGAAGCCGAGGTAGATGCGCGGCCGCCGGGCCCTGCCGTTGACGCGGCGCCGGCCAAAGGCCACGAGCCTGTACGCGAAGAGCGCGAGGTGCTGTCGCTGAATGATCATATCGCCGGCCAACTCGCACAGCGAGGCCTCACGATGCGCGACCTGGAGCCCAGGGCCGCCGACGCCGTGCCTCCCGGTGACGGCAGCACGACCGATCCGCTGTACGACCAGGCCGTCGAGGTCGTGCGCACGCAGCAGCGCGCGTCGATCTCGCTGGTACAGCGCAACCTACTGATCGACTATAACCGTGCGGCCCGGCTGATCGAGGCGATGGAAGCCGCAGGCGTGGTCAAGGGCACGCAGGGCATCTACACGGTGACGGCGGTGACGGGAGCGGCAGCATGAGCGGCGTGCGCACCCCTGGCCTGCTTTTCGTTGCCGAAACGGTCCAGGATGACGGCTGCAGCCCGGAAACCGTGATCCGTGGGATGGGCGGCAGTGCTGGCGTAGCGGTGGCCATTGACTTTGGCGCGAACAATCCGGGCATGCGCGAGGCCAACGCGCAGCGCCTGGTCGCTTGTTGGAATGCGCTCGATGGCCTGTCCGACGATCATCTTGCTGGTGGCTGGAACGTGCGCGGCATGAGCTCCTACGCCAAGGGCCTGGAAGAAAAGCTTGCCGCAGCACGGGTGCTGCTGAGCGAAGCAGTGAAGCCGCACGACGACCATCTGGCCGCCCTCAAGGCCGCCGGCGAGCAGCCAGTCATCAATCCGCTTTCCGTCCGGATCAACAACTTCCTCAATGGCGGCGCCACATGATCAACCGCCTCTACACCGTCAGCGCCACCCTCACGGCCGTCATTATGGCCACCAGCGAGCGCGAGGCCGAAATTCGCTTCAGGGAGAGCTTTGGCGAGATCAAGGACCAGCCCATCGACGCTGTGGCCGATCGGGAAATTCGGACCGAGGATGATTTGCCGGGACACTGGGACGTCGAATGCATGCCGTATGGCCCACGCGACAACACGCTGACCATCGGCGAATTCTTGGACGTGCTGCCGCCGCTGGTGGTGCGCGATACCAAAACCGTCGATATGTTTGCGACCACGCCGGCCGCTGGAGAAAAAGCATGAAAGAGCACCCCATCCTCATGAACGGCGCCATGGTGCGCGCCACTCTGGCCGGCACCAAGACGCAAACCAGGCGGGTTATCAAGTTGCCGCCGGCGCCGGCGGCGCTGGGTGAATGGCTGGCGTCAACCATCGGTGGCGAGAACGGCGGGCGGACGGCGGCCGGCAATGAAGTGCCGCTGCAAGTGGTTATCTGGCACACGCGCACTGGCGAGACCATCGGTTGCCCGCACGGCCAGCCCGGCGACCGGCTGTGGGTGCGCGAAGCATTCGCAAAGACGACCGTATGCCAAGCGCTGGGCCAAGAGTGGACAGTCTATCGCGAATGCGACAACCGTACCGACTATGGAGGGCCATGGAAGCCAAGCATCCACATGCCTCGTGCGGCCAGCCGCATCCTGCTGCAGATCGTGTCGGTCCGCGTCGAGCGGCTGAACGACTGCAGCGAGGCAGACGCCTTGGCCGAGGGTGTAGCGCCGAATTGGATAGGGCCGCTCGACAAAGGACCGAACGGGCGCGGCGGCGAGGGCTGGCCTGGCGATGATTATCTGCACTATACGAATGGCGCTGACGGTGACCCGGCATATTCGGCGCGCGAGAGCTTTGAATCGCTGTGGGAATCCATCAACGGCGCCGGCAGCTGGGACGCCAACCCATGGGTGTGGGTCATTGAATTCAAGCGGGTGGCTCCATGAAGCGCCTGCTTGCCTATGAAGTGCGCGAGCCGGACGAGGGGCACTGCTGCATCATCTTCGCAAACAACAACGCCACCGCGCGCCGCGAGGGCGCCAGCGAGCTAAATGTTGACTGGGAAGGTGTCGAGCATTGCCGCCGCAACCCTGCATACGACCTTTACGCGCCCGGCCCAGTACCGCCGCTGGTGCTGATCAAAGATGGCTGGTGGTTCGAGTGCCACCAGTGCAGCCGCAAGATCGACGAGTACATGGACAACGAGGACTTCGATCCAGATGACTGCACTCCTGTGGCGTCAGGCCAGGACGTGTTTTGCTGCTCGACTTGCCAGGCGCGGAACCATGCCGAGCGGCGAGCCAACGGTGCCGCAAAGGTTGCTTTGATTGAGCTGTTTGAAGCGAAGTTTCCCGGCTGCTCGATCAAGGATGTGCACGTCTACGGCGCTAAGCTGGAACCTCGCGACGATGGCGGTGGAATGAAGTGCACTGTTTCATTCTTATTCCCGGGCGCACGATACGGCGCGACCTATGAATATGGATCGCCAGAACTGTACGTTGCGCAAGGTGATCTGCCGGCCTACTACACCTGGCGCGGCATCGAGCCGCCGGCGGAGGCTCCATGACCGACCTGAACGACCTAAGCAAAAGCGCGCTGTCAGCCGCCATGCGTGGCGGCACCGCAGGCTGGGGCAAGATCGGTTCGGCTCAAGCCCACATTCGCTACAGCGAGAAGAAGCCCACGCGGCCGGGTCGCCGGCGCACCTGCAACTGCGGTTGCAATGGCCCGGCCACCCACGCCGGGATGGCAAACGGCGTGGCGCTGACCAGTGCATGCGAACTGGGCATTGCGCGCTGGGTTCGCACCGGCAGCGTCCGGGCTACGCGATGAGCAACAAAACGAGAAGCCGGTCGGCCGCGCGCGTGGCGGTGGCCCTGATCCTGATTTACGTGGCGGCGACCCTGGCGGGCGCCCTGGCCGCGACAACCTGAAAGCGAATATGGAACAGAAAATTGAAGCCGCACCTGTCGTGCGCGATGCCCAGGGGCATTACGACCACCCCGATTTACCACCGTTTGGTGAAGGCGACGCGGCCAGCTTCAGGGCGTGGACCGAGGCTCAATGCCTGGTGGTGAAAAGCGTCTGGATGGAGGAGGATGCGCCCGATTTGGCGGATCGCTACTTTGAGGGCGAGGGTGATCCCTCAGCCCTGGTGGACTGGCAGCCGACCAGCCCAGGGCTGGACTGGTTTTTGCTGGCCCTGTACGAAGATGAAGACGGCCCGGTCGCCTGGTTTGCATCTCGCTCACCGGCTGCAACATGAGCACCCGCACGCCGGCGCCGGCCGAAACACCGCGCGAGCTGGCCGACCAGCACGACCTGCGCATCCACCGCGCAAAGCAACTGGCCAGGCCGGTCGGCTACCAGGGCCTGAACTGCTTTATTGCCGGCTTCTGCTGGCACAAGGGTGATGCCGACATGACCGTGTACATCGAGGGCCTGACTGAGCCGGTCGCGCCATCCGCAATAACCATATTGGAGCAACCGACATGATGAATAACGAGCAACATAAGCGAATCAGAAATGCACTGATGATGGCAGCGCTGGACTGTGGGCACACGATCGACAGCGACGGCGTCACCCTGCAATGCGATCCGGCGAAGCCAGGCAACTCGCTGGCCCAACTCTCTGACCGCTTGCTGGAAGCATATCTGGCGGCCGCTAGCGCGGCCGTCGGCCCGGTTCAGGCGCCGCAAGCCATGGTGCCGCTCAGCGCTGACGGCAAGTCGGTCTGGATCGATGGAGTTGGCGATGTGAGATTGGCGCAGGCGCCGGTGCCGGTGGCCGCACTGATGTACATGGATGAGCTGCCAGCGGCGCAGGCGGGGGAAAAGTGGATCCATCAGTTTGCCAGCCAGGCCGATAAAGCTCTGTACGCACCCGATGAGGCATGCCAGGCAGTTCGCATCAAGTGGTGCGCATACTTCGACAGCTATGACCGCCTTGTTGCCGCCTACCTGCTCACACGCGACTCGAAGAACTGGACGCAGCTCACCAAGGTTCGCGGTGAGGCGTTTGACGCACCCGTGCAGCCCGCGGCCGCGCCGGATGATTTGCGCAATACCCTGGAGCTCGCTTACATCGCGCTCGATACCCCTCACTCGCTCCACGTTGTGCGGCTCAAGGCAATGAAGGGCATCCGCAAGATGCTGGATGAGCCATGCACCGCCGCGGCGGATCGCGGGGCGCTCCAGGCCAATGGCCAGCACCCGGCACCGTGTGCGCGCGATTGCGAGGCGCCCGCATTCAAGAACCAGCTGCGAGAGCGTGATGCGCTGATTGCAAGGTTAAAAGCGCGGCTTGCACGCTGTCACGCCCCGCCCTCACCCGAGACGCAGCAGGCCATCGCGGCCGCGCGCGCCGCCGGCCAGTCGGTCGCTGCGACGCCGGGCGGCCTGGTCTTCATGAACGACGGCGCCGAGCCGGGCAACGGTGAGCTCGATTGTCCTGCATGTGGTGGCAGCGGACACGCCGGCGACGTGGCAACCGGGGGTGCGCCATGAATATGACCGAGCACGACATGGTAGCTAAGCTTGTCGAGACCATCGAGCGCAACGCGCGCGCAGCAGCCGCCAAGGCTGAGGCGCAGCGTCAGCCTCTGGCCTGGGTGAAGCTAGAGCGCTACGTCGAAATATCAGGCGATTCCGTCGATTCCGTGCAGGCTCGTCGCAAGGCTGGCAAATGGCTCGATGGCAATCAATGCAAAATTGTGGATGGCCGACTGTGGATTAATCTGCCGGCAGTAGAAGAATGGGTCGCAAAATGGGAACAAACAAGTCCGTCTCGCCAGGCGTTGAGCTCCGTGCGCATGCCAAAAGCGAGTCGATAAGAATAAAGTTCATGTATCGAGGATCGGAGTGCAGGGAGACCTTGCGACTGACCCATTCGAAAGCAAACATAAAATACGCCGAGCGTCTGCGAGGCGAGATCCTCAACGCGATCGAGATGGGCACCTTCTCATATGTTAAATATTTTCCTGACTCCCCTCAGCTGGCGAAGTTGGGGATTCGCACTGATCGCAATAACGTGACGGTGGGGGAGTTGCTTGCCGAGCAGTACGTGATCTACAAGCGGACGCTAGCCCCCAGCAGCCTGAAAAATTATTGGCGAACCTACACGTCGAAGCTGAAGCCGCAGTGGGAGACTACCCGCGTGCGCGACCTAACGCCAGCGTCGATAAGGACCTGGATTGGCACGTTGAGCCTGTCGGCAGCATCTATCAATCAGATGCTGATCCCATTTCGAAGCGTGCTGGACCAGGCAGTTAATGATGACCTTATCGACAGCAGCCCCCTTGATCGAGTCAAGCTGCGGAAGGTCCTCAGCCGCGATGCATATGAGAAGACGCCTACTGCCGACCCGTTCAGCGCGGATGAGATCAAAAAAATACTGACTGTCGCAGACGAGCAGTTGCGCAACGTCTGGCTATTCGCATTTGCAACAGGCATGCGGCCAAGCGAATACATTGCCTTGCAATGGGAGTCGATCGATTGGGAAAATTGCACGGTGAAAGTCGAGCGAGCGCGGGTTGTCGGAGTTACAAGCAAGAACACAAAGACGAAATCCAGCAAGCGCGTGATCGATCTTCGTCGCGGCGCATACGAAGCCTTGGGGGCCCAGGAGCAATATAGCCGCCTGGCCAATGGCCCTGTATTCCTCGATCCGGCAACCGGACGAGGGTGGGATACCAGTGACAGGCTGAATAGAGTGTGGATTCCAACCTTGAAGAAAGCGGGTGTCAGGCACCGAACCCAGTACCAAACGCGCCACACTTTCGCGTCGACCTTGCTATCAGCCGGTGAAAATTTGATGTACGTGGCCAAGCAGATGGGGCATGCCGACACGACGATGGTCACGCGAATTTATGCACGCTGGCTTGAGCAGGATGATGGCTTGCTGCCTGACTTCTACATGCGAATGATCGAAGGTAAGAAAAGAATGATTCGGTAAGCAGTTCGCCCTCGTTTCGCCCTCAAATTCTCAAAAGCACTTGAAACCCGCATGAATGCTGGGCCTTTGGATGCGAAGCAATTTATACAGAAATTCCTGCCTGCTGTCTTGAACCTTTGCAAGACCTTCAGGGCGATTGCATGAAGCATCAGATCGGCAAGCCCAAGACCTTGGCAAGGTAGTCAGCACTCCAGCCGGCTTTTAAGCGTTTGGTGGCGATGCCTACCTTGGTCGACTTCTCATTTTTCAGCAAGTTCAGGGCGATTCGGCGTAGGATGGCGAAGTTTTGTGCTCCTTCGCCGACCCTGATACGGCAATCGTCTTCGCGGAACGCGACGTCGAGAACCCAGTGCATGTTGTTTTCGATACCCCAATGGGCCCGGACGATGTGCGCAAGATGAGCCGCTTTGGCTGCTAGGCTGCTGAGGTAATAGCGCCGCTCGACGCTGGCGGCACCGCTGCTGTTTCTGCCGATGATTTCGCGCCTAGATTCAATCATGATCAGGCTTTGGACGCCGGCCCAGTGCTGGTTTTGCTGGCCCAGCCAGGCAACGTCGTTGGTGACCAGGCAGCGCCGGGTTTCAATGCGCCCGTGGTCCTTTTCAGTGTGGTTGTGATCCCAGAACGGACGATCCAAGGTACCCGCCTCGGCGGCATCGAACCACAACCGTATCGCTTCGGCCAGACTGGGTTGGTTATCCTTTACCCCCAGCACATAGTCGGCGCCGCCAGCGACAATCTTGGCGGCGACATCATGCTGGCACCCCATCGCATCTATCGTGATGACGGCGCCCTTGATGTCCAGCGTGGCCAGCAATTGAGGGATCGCGGTGATCTCGTTGCTCTTGTCGGCGGTCCTCACTTGCCCCAGCGTCAAGCCACTGGCGCTGCTCCATGCCGACACCAGATGAATCGCGCTGTGTTTGCCATCATGGGAGCCGCGCACGCACTTGCCGTCGATGGCAATGTGCTGCCCCGGCAGCGCCGGGCACATCGTCCCCATCCATCTGACGAAACATGCCTCGAACTGCGTCGCATCGAGCAGCGAAAACACCCGCCCGAAGGTGTCGTGCGAGGCGATGCCGTTGGCAAAGGGCAGCTGTTGGCGCAGCCAGTCGAGCTTTGTTTCGCTCCATTCGACAACCGCCGTCCAACTCTCCGCGCCGCTGATGACTGCGCAGATCGCCGCCAGCAGCAACTCGTCGAGTCGATACGGACATTGACGCCCACGCGGGTCGCTCAAGTCATCGAATGCCGCCACCAACGAGATTGGTTCATTTGCCATTTGTCCGTCCAAATATCGAAAGTAAACGCCTTTCTCAATGCGTTTACAAGCAATATTTTCGACCTACGGCCACACCAAGCACTGATGCTTCATGCAATCGCCCTGGCAAGACCTTGGACAGGACTGCGCTTGCACTGTCGTTTGCCAAAAACTACTATGAGTACAAACATCAAGGGAGACATTAATGGAACAAAAGCTGCTCCGCTGGGACTCCAGCAGCTATTTGAAGACACCAGCAGATGAGCTCGCCTACCTTGACGCCTGTCTCGAAGAAGCCGGCGATGACGCCGCATTCATCGCCAAGGCGCTCGGCAATATTGCCAAGGCGCGTGGCATGACGCAACTGGCCAAGGATACGGGACTGGGCCGGGAGAGCCTGTACAAGGCGCTGTCCGGCGAAGGCAACCCGAGCTTTGCGACGATACTGAAGGTGACACGCGCGCTGGGCTTGCAGCTACGCGCCAGCACGCTTGCCAGCTAAGCCTTGGCACCCTTGCTCCCGGCACGGCGCCGGCGCGCCTCTTTCGGGTCGGCCTGCAGGGGGCGATACACTTCCACCCTGTCCTGCGCCCGCAAGACCGTATCGAGCGTCTTCTTCTTGCCGTGGATACCGACCAGATTGACAGCCAGGTCGATCTCGGGATGCTGCCGCAGCAAGCCGCTCTGCTCAAGCGCCTGCTGCAGCGTGCTGCCGGCAGGCAGGCTCATGGTGCGCAGGAAGGCGGCATCGGGCAGCGCGTAGCAGACCTGCACCTCGACCTGCACTTCGGTCGCGTCAGGCGCCGCCATAGACCGTCTCGGCACGCTTGCAGAAGGAATCGACCATGCTGTTGGCGATCATGCCGAACACTGGGCCGATGATCTGTTCGAGCACGCGGCTGGAAAACTCGTAGCGAAGGTCCAGCTCGATCTTGCAGGCGTCTTCGCGCAAGGCCTTGAAGGTCCAGACGCCATCGAGGGTCTTGAAAGGACCGTCCACCAGCTTCATCTTGATGGAGCTGAAAGGCACGTTCTCGTTGGACGTGGTGAAGCTTTGGCGTACGCCGTGGTACTGTATGCCCACGCTGGCAACGACGGTGTTGTCGCCGCGCTCGCGTATCTCGACCGCGCCGCACCAAGGCAGGAATTTGGGATAATCTTCCACTGCCGCCACCAGCGCGAACATTTGTTCGGCGCTGTAGCCGAGAAAAACTGATTTATGTACTACTGCCATTGAAGAACCATTTGCTATGATGTTGGATACACTTGGATTTTATCGCGCTTGCGCGAGACAGTAGTTTAACCGACCCGCGCACATTTACCATTCTCATGACCATAGCAGACAATAGAAAAGCATTCCACGACTACTTTATCGAGGATCGCTACGAAGCCGGCATCGTGCTCGAAGGCTGGGAAGTCAAGGCCATTCGCGACGCCCGCGTACAAATCAAGGAAGCCTACGTGGTTGTCCGCGGTACCGAACTATTCCTGTTCGGCGCGCATATCAGCGCCCTGCCGACCGCCTCCACCCATATCCACCCGGAAGCCGTGCGCACGCGCAAGCTGCTGCTGCACCGCGCGGAAATGGACAAACTGATCGGCAAGGTCGAGCGCTCCGGCTTCACCCTGGTGCCACTCAACCTGCATTACAAGGGCGGCCGCGTGAAATGCGAAATCGGCCTGGCCAAGGGCAAGAAGCAGCATGACAAGCGGGCCGCGGAGCGCGACCGCGATGGCGCGCGCGAAGTCCAGGCGGCGATGAAAACCAATCGCCGCTGATTGGCAAGCACCCCACACCACCAACCCGGCCATGCGCCGGGTTTTATTTTGCCTGCGCCATGCGCCATCATGCCCAACTGGGCGGCATCATCAGGATAAAAACAAGGAAAACGGGAATAATACGGCGTTATTCAGGCGTGATGCCAGAATGACAATAGAGATAAACAGGGAGATAAGCTGGGAGTTAAGAACAGGAGAATGGCTGGCCTGGAAAACGACCGGTTGCGGCAGATAAAAACTTCCGGATGCTTGCAAGCTGTTTGGCCAGCATGACAAGATTCACACAGTACAAGCATCCGAATGAAAGGTAATTACACCTTCAGCAGGTCACGCGATTTACCCGAATCGGTCCATTCCTTGACCCATTTCGGTTGACGGCCACGGCCAGTCCATTGTTGCGATGCATCGTCAGGATTACGATAACGCACGGCTACCGTACCGGTTTTTGCACGAATACCCGTACCCACCAGGTCTTTGACAGACACGCCCACGCTTTGCGCGATGGCCAGGATTTGCTCGCGCGCTTTTGACAGATCGTCATGTTCGCGTTTTTTCATCTGCTTCTTGATGTCGTCTTGCAGCGTGCGCAGTTCCGACAGGGATAAACTGGACAGATCCATGATATTTCCTTTGTATGAGTTGAAAAGAGTGCTGTATACGCAAATTCTATCCAATTGTAACGTGCCTGAGGAGATTTTTTTTGAAAATTTAAAGTTTTTTGCAATTATTTTCATCCGGCAGCGCCATTATCATGACATCTGTGGCAAAGACAAAACACTGCCGCCCGGCATTGAGCTTCGTATTCTTGCAAAGATGCCGACATCGCCAACCATCCCATCAAGCAGCAATCACCATGGTGCCATTAATCCTGAAGTATTTTTTGATTCATTGCAATTTATCGTCATCATAAAAGACAATTTATAAAAAAGCATGTTGAATTTACCGGCACACTGCAAATAACGACTTCACTGCACCATCTCCGTGCATTGCCGCCACCTGCAATGACGCACACTTTAATCGAAAAAGAGAATACACGCTGCACGCTACACATCACTTCAATCGAGGCATCAACCACCTTGATTCAAATAATGCGTGATTGTAGCAAACTGGCGAGACGACTCCCGCATGCGGTATCCGCGCACAATACAGAAGATGCAAAAACGCCCGCAACAGCGGGCGATAGTTACTATTGAATAACTAGTGATTACTCAGGGGAGCGCTACTCCGCCTTTCGGCTTTTGCGTTTTTACCACTTGCATGGCGGTAGCGATCAAACTGCTCATCTCGCCCAGATTGGCCGGCACGATAATCGAGTTATTGGTTTTGGCCAGTTGCGCAAAGGCGCCCACATACTGTTCCGCCACTTTCAAGTTGACAGCGTCCTCACCGCCCGGCTCCCTGATGGCCGCGCCCACCTGGCGCAGCGCTTCGGCGTTGGCTTGCGCCAGCGCGACAATGGCGGTGGCCTGCCCCTCGGCGCGGTTGATCGAGGCCTGCTTTTCACCTTCCGAGCGGGCAATCGCCGCTTCGCGCTCGCCGCTGGCGATATTGATCTGCTCCTGCTTGCGTCCTTCCGAAGCGGCGATCAATGCACGCTTTTCACGTTCGGCCGTAATCTGCGCCTGCATGGCATGCAGGATTTCCTTGGGCGGTGTCAAATCCTTGATTTCATAACGCAATACCTTGACGCCCCAATTGGCCGCCGATTCGTCGATGGCATTGACGATGGCGGTATTGATATGGTCGCGCTCTTCAAAGGTTTTATCGAGCTCCATCTTGCCGATCACGGAACGCAAGGTGGTTTGCGCCAATTGGGTAATGGCGGCGATGTAATTGGATGAACCATACGACGCGCGCATCGCGTCGGTAATCTGGAAATACAGAATACCGTCGACTTGCAACTGCGTATTGTCTCGCGTGATGCACACCTGCGGTGGCACGTCGAGCGGAATCTCCTTGAGCACATGCTTGTAGGCGATGCGGTCGACAAACGGCACCACGATATTCAGGCCAGGGCCCAGCACGGCGTGAAATTTCCCCAGCCGTTCCACTACCCAGGCATGCTGCTGCGGCACGACATTGACGGTCTTGAAGACAAATACCAGCGCCAGCAATAACAAGATCAGCGATACGCTCCCGATGCTAATTTCCATAGTTTACTCTCCAGTGTTATCCAACAATCAAACGGCTGCCGCGCACGGCACGTATGGTGTACTGCCCTGCTTGCGTATCACTGCCGGGCATTAATTCCACATCCCACAAGGCGCCGCGATACATCACGCGCGCCACGCCATCGACCCAATGCGCCACCGCCACGCTTTGACCGATATCGAGATTCACATTCGGGTCCTGGGCCGCATCGCGGCGCGCCGCCTTGCCGAAGCGGCTGCGGCGCAATAACAAGGTCGCCACCACGCCGACCACGGCCGCGCACAAGCCTTGCAGCGGTCCATTTGCGCCGGCCAATGCGGCCAGCGCGCCGGCACTCATGCCAATGGCGATCATCAGCAAATAAAAGGTTCCGCTGAATAATTCCAGGATCAATACCAGCCCACCCGCGATAAACCAGCCTATCCAATCGGCCATGATGTTTTCCTTTCAGTCAGCCGTTGCGGAAAAATAAAAACCCCCGTGACCGATATAGGTGACGGGGGTCTTCACAATATTGCCAGATATTTATTCTTGCCTGTATACCTATAAGTAACAGTCTAAAGCAATTCCGGCTCACGTCAATAGGCGAGCCGGAATTTCATTCTTTCAAGACTATTATTCTTCGAGCAGGCTGCGCAACATCCACGCGGTTTTTTCATGCAGGTCGAGGCGCTGCGTGATCAAATCGGCGGTCGGCTGGTCATTGGCTTTTTCCAGCAGCGGGAACAGGGCGCGTGCCGTGCGGGCCGTCGCTTCCTGGGCCGAGACCAGATGGCGCACCATGTCCAGCGCCGGCGGCACGCCTTCGATTTCCTTGATCGAGGCCAGCTCGACGAACTGCTTGTAGGTACCTGGCGCAGGGTAGCCCAGCGCGCGGATACGTTCGGCGATCAGGTCCAGCGCGCCCCACTGTTCGGTGTACTGCGTCATGAACATCAGGTGCAGCGTATTGAACATCGGTCCCTTGACGTTCCAATGGAAATTATGGGTCATCAGGTACAGGGTGTAGCTGTCGGCCAGCAGGCCCGACAAGCCTGCCGCGATCTTCGCGCGGTCCGATTCGGAAATGCCGATATCGATTTTTGCCGAGCCAGTTTTCGGATTTACAGTTGGTTTCTTGCTTGCCATATCAACTCCTGTCTGTGTGAAAGTAAAACCATTTTAGCAAATCTTGCGCTATCTCATCACTGGGCGCCGTGCGGGCCAAAAAAAACCCGCTGCCATTGCCGGCAGCGGGTTTTTCGTTGGGGCCAGTGAAAAGCTTACGCTTTCAACGCCGCCAGTTTTTGCCAGGTATCGATCACCGAATCCGGGTTCAGCGACATCGACTCGATGCCCTGCTCCATCAGCCAGACGGCAAAGTCAGGGTGGTCCGAAGGACCCTGGCCGCAAATGCCGATGTACTTGCCGCGCGCCAGGCAGGCCTTGATGGCCAGCGACAGCAGCGCTTTCACGGCAGGATCGCGCTCGTCGAAGTCGGCGGCCAGCAATTCCATGCCGGAATCGCGGTCCAGGCCTAGGGTCAGCTGGGTCAGGTCGTTCGAGCCGATCGAGAAGCCATCGAAATGGTCGAGGAACTGGTCGGCCAGGATGGCGTTCGACGGCACTTCGCACATCATGATGACGCGCAGCTCGTTCTCGCCGCGCTTCAGGCCATTCTTCGCCAGCAGGTCGATCACTTTCTCGGCCTGGCCCAGGGTGCGCACGAACGGCACCATGATTTCCACGTTGGTCAGGCCCATGTCATTGCGCACGCGTTTCATCGCTTCGCATTCCATGTTGAACGCTTCCGAGAAATCGGCGGACAGGTAGCGCGCCGCGCCGCGGAAGCCCAGCATCGGGTTTTCCTCGTCCGGCTCGTAGCGCGAACCGCCGATCAGTTTCTTGTACTCGTTCGACTTGAAGTCGGACAGGCGCACGATGACCTTTTTCGGCCAGAACGCGGCGGCGATGGTGGCGATGCCTTCGGCCAGCTTGTCGATGTAAAACGCTTTTGGCGACGCATGGCCACGGGCCACCGATTCGACCGCTTTTTTCAGGTCGGCATCGATGTTCGGGTATTCCAGGATCGCGCGCGGGTGCACACCAATATTGTTATTGATGATGAATTCCAGGCGGGCCAGGCCCACGCCGGCGTTCGGCACCGACTGGAAGTCGAAGGCCAGCTGCGGGTTGCCGACGTTGAGCATGATCTTGGTGTCGAGTTTCGGCAGTTCGCCGCGCGACACTTCCGACACTTCCGTTTCCAGCAGGCCGTCGTAGATCTTGCCTTCGTCGCCTTCCGAGCACACCACGGTCACGAACGTGCCGTCCTTCAGCACGTCGGTGGCGTCGCCGCAGCCAACGACAGCCGGCACGCCCAGCTCACGCGCGATGATCGCCGCGTGGCAGGTACGCCCGCCTCGGTTGGTGACGATCGCCGAGGCGCGTTTCATGACCGGTTCCCAGTTCGGATCGGTCATGTCGGCCACCAGCACGTCGCCCGGCTGCACGCGTTCCATATCGGCCGGATCGTGGATCACGCGCACGGGACCGGCGCCGATCTTCTGGCCAATGGCGCGGCCGGACGTCAGTACGGTACCGGTGCTTTTCAGCTTGAAGCGTTCCTGCACGTCGGTCGCTTTCTGCTGCGATTTGACGGTTTCAGGACGCGCCTGCAGGATGTACAGCTTGCCGTCGCGGCCATCCTTGCCCCATTCGATGTCCATCGGACGGCCGTAATGGTTTTCGATGATGACGGCGTATTTCGCCAGCTCCACCACTTCGCTGTCGTTGAGCGAATAGCGGTTGCGCATTTCGACCGGCACGTCGACTGTTTTCACGGAACGGCCAGCTTTCGCTTCGTTGGTGAATTCCATTTTGAGCAGCTTGGAGCCGATATTGCGACGGATCACAGGCGACTTGCCTTTTTCCAGCATCGGCTTGTGCACATAGAATTCGTCCGGATTGACGGCGCCCTGCACCACGGTCTCGCCCAGGCCATAGCTGGAGGTGACGAAGACCACGTCCTTGAAGCCCGATTCGGTGTCGATGGTAAACATCACACCGGCCGCGCCCAAGTCCGAGCGCACCATGCGCTGCACGCCGGCCGACAGGGCCACTTCGGCGTGCGTGAAGCCCTTGTGCACGCGATACGAGATGGCGCGGTCGTTGTACAGCGAGGCGAACACCTGCTTCATGGCGTCGAGCACATTGTCGATGCCGACCACGTTCAAAAAGGTTTCCTGCTGGCCTGCGAACGAAGCGTCCGGCAAGTCTTCCGCGGTGGCGGACGAGCGCACGGCAAACGACATCTCGGTATCGGAATCGGCCACCAGCTTGGCGTAGAACGCATCGATCTCGGCGGCCAGGCGGGGCTGGAACGGGGTTTCGACAATCCACTGGCGGATTTCGGCGCCGGCTTGCGCCAGGGAACGCACGTCGTCGATCTTCAGGCCTTCCAGGCGGTCGGCGATGCGCTGCGCCAGCGGCAGGCCGCCGTTGGCGCTATACGACAGGAAGTCGCGGAACGCTTGCGCGGTGGTGGCGAAACCGCCAGGCACGCGCACGCCGGCTTCGGCCAGCTGGCTGATCATCTCGCCCAGCGAGGCGTTCTTGCCGCCGACGGATTCGACATCCGTCATGCGCAAATGTTCGAACGAGGCGACGTACACCGCGTCCTGGTCTTTCTGCTGCTCCTGCAATGCTGCGTTGGTCATAATGACACCCTTACTGATTAGAAACCTTTAGGCGCGGCGCACAGACAGTCTTCTTGTTATTCTTGGCGTCGTGCAGCACAATCAATACCGTTCCAGCCATTTTACCTTGTGCGGCGCAAATTGACGACGCACAATCTTGATATCAAAACCATGACAACCGAACCACGCCCCCCCTTGCCCTCGGCGGCCCGCACCGTTTTCTTCGTCTCCGACGGCACCGGCATCACCGCCGAGACCTTCGGCCATTCCGTGCTGTCGCAGTTCGAATTGCGCTTTCGCCAGGTGCGCCTGCCCTTCATCGACACCATGGACAAGGCCTACGAGGCGGCGCGCAAGATCAACGAAGCCTTCGCCGCCGACGGCCAGCGCCCGATCATCTTTTCGACCCTGGTGAAGTCCGACCTGTCGGCCGTGATCCGCAAGTCCAGCGGCATGCATATGGACCTGATCCAGACCTTTGTGGCGCCGCTGGAGCAGGAACTGGGCGTGATGTCGACCCATACCATCGGCCGCTCGCACAATATCGTCGACAGCGAGGAATACAAGAACCGCATCGAGGCGATCAATTATTCGCTGGCGCACGACGATGGCCAGTCGCATAAAAACCTGTCCTCGGCCGACGTCATCCTGGTCGGCGTATCGCGCTCGGGCAAGACGCCGACCAGCCTGTATCTGGCCATGCAATACGGTATCAAGGCCGCCAACTATCCGCTGATTCCCGACGATTTCGAACGCGACAAGCTGCCATCGGCTTTATATGAATTCAAGAATAAAATTTTTGGATTAAGCATTACGCCCGAACGTTTGTCGGAAATACGCAACGAAAGACGGGCTGGCAGCAAGTATGCGGCGATTGAAAATTGCCGCTACGAGGTCAACGAGGCGGAAAAAATGATGAAACGCGAGGGGATACGCTGGCTGTCGTCGACCACCAAATCGATCGAGGAGATCTCGACGACGATACTGCAGGAAATCAAGCCGAACCGCCGCGAGTATTGATACAGGAAGAACGGCCATCGCTCAGGCGTCACGTCAAAATCAGGCTGGCAACTGCTTCCTCGAAACGTTCAACTTGTCACTACGGAATGAACGTATCCAAGCTTGGATGCAGCACAGCCCGGCATCCCGTCGTAGTACGTATCAATACTTTCGCGTTGTCGCCGTCGTTCTATTGGATGTCCAAGCAGCACTACCACTGGCCGGAGTCTTGCCAGTGGCTTCAGTTTGTGGTTTGGCAGCCGATTTCGAGGCCGCAACGGCCTTGGATTTGGAGGCAAAAATTACGTGGCCGGCGACGCTCTTGCCATGGCGTTCAAGGCTTGAGCGGAAGAGATCCTTCGCATTTTCGACGACCACACTCTCTTCCGCAGTGAGTCCCCGGCTACCGAGATTGAAATTAACTTGTATCTTGCTCATGATGATCTTCCTATATCCAAGCGGGCTTTTCATCCAAAAACAACGGCAGCATGTGACGAAGCTTCAATTGACGAGAGACTTCGTTATCAGACCGATTATCCAACGTTGTTTGATGTTTTTTCACCGACTCCAGAGTCAATAGTACACCAAGACTGTCTTGAGGAAGCGGAACCTCCTGGGTACGGCCACTTGCGTCACGAATCAGACCGATGGTCCTTGCCGGCCTCGCCTGGCGCCAATTGGAACGGTCCACCATGGCCGAACATGTAAAGCTCAACACTGCTGAACCAGGATCATCTGCCAGAACCGTTGCATAGCGCCCGGGCCACCGGGTTTCCAACTGCGGCCCATCCATCAATAATGCGATAACAAGATTAGGGCCCACGGCGCGGATCACACTCATCGCCGGGTCGGCCCGCGCCAGGTCCTCACAGATCAGTGTCGTCACCGACATATCTTTGCGCAGTCCAAAAAATGGCAGCTGGCGATTGCCGACATCGATGTCTTCCCACCACTGATCATTCTCGTAGTCATTGTCAAAATCCAGCGCGTAACCCTCGGCCTGGCGGCGATCAAGGCGCCAGCGGTGATGCTTGTTTTGCTCGCGCTTCACCGCTCCCTCTCCTTTTCGAAGAACAAACGTTTGAGCCCGATTGTAAGTTGCTTTTGTGTCTGGATCGATATCCAGCACGCCGGTGATCAAAAACTCTATCTTGATATCATTGGCCTTCAGCGTCTCGACCAGTTCTTTGGCGATTTCCGAAGTCAATGCGCATTCTGGCAAAACAATGCCATCGGGCATTTGACCCGTATGAATATAGGCCTGCTGGACGAGTGGAATGATCAAATCACTGGCCACTTGCTCACCAGTCAATCGCTTGCCCTCATGCTTTAGCCACAGTTGTTCGAGACGGAAGTAAGCCGCCATCTTGTGACCATCTCCGAACGGCGTGCGAGGTGAGCTCAGCTGGAAGCAATTGCCATCGACAGTAAACGGGAATGGCACCAGCAACAACCTGACATCATAGGGCAACTTCGGGTCCGGCCTGTCCGCCGTTGCGCGCTCGGTAGTGGACCAGATCCATTCCGGTGCGATGACTGTCCGGGAGGGAAGAAGCGCGAGGTGATGACTCAACGATCTGATTGTGCATCCAACGGACGGCGTCAGTGATTTTGGCAGCACCACAGCTCTATCTAGTGGGACAGCGACACAAAAAGATGTCGGCAAATAATGCATCAACTCCGTGGCAAAGCTTTTGTCCGCCATGCACCCCATCGCGATAGCCGCAAAAAACCGTGACGGCGCTTCTGCCTGCGACACATCCCAGCCCATGCCGGCACAAGTTTCATCAGCGATGGCAAAAAGAGCCAGCAGTATTTCGATGACCTCGGGGCTGCCACATATCTGCTCGATCTCCACATCACCACGTTTCTTCGTCAGATTGCGCCACAGATTCAACACCAACCTTGGCTGCGTTCCCGGATCGTCGTTCCAAGCCTTGGCGGCCTTTCCAACTTTTTTCAAGTAACGCCCATGAGCATCCAGATTGCGGCGATCGGGACTTGCTTCGGTATAGCACCCGGAACGATCAATGAGGGCAGCCGTGACGGCAAAGAGGTCCACCGGCCAGTTCGGGCAATCCCATGACTCCGAAGTTGGCGGACTGTTTGTGCTTTTGGCACGAGGCATGGCAAAAGCGTCCGTACCGGTCGGCATCAAATGCAAAATAAACTCATTGATGTTCAAAGCCACGCCTCACTGACCATTATATTAATAGAGAAGGCGATCTTAGCTCATGAACAGTCAGTTGATAAACAATTTGGCTGTCGGAGCGAGGATTTATCAGATGATGGAAAGGAGGTGCAAAGCATGCAAGGCAGGCAAATCGACGGCATCCAGGGGTTTCAGCCCGCCTCCGCGCCCAGCACCGCCAGCGCCGCCACCAGCCGGTCCAGTTCCTCTGTCGTGGTGGTGATGGCCACCGTGGCGCGCACCACGTCGATGTGGCCGGCATTGCGCTGCACGGTAAACACGCCAAAGCGCTGCAGCAAAGCCTGTTGCAGGGTGCGGGCGTCCAGGCCATCGACGGCGAACGCCACCAGCGCCGTGCCCCTTGCCGCATCCGGCGGCGACAGCAGGCGCACGCCGGGCAGCTGCGCGGCGCGGCTGACCCAGTAATTGCGCAGCCAGGCCAGGCGCGCCATCTTGGCTGGCGTGCCGCCCAGGCTTTCATGAAAATCCAGCGCGGCCGGTGCGGCCAGGATGGCGCCGATCGGCGGCATGCCCATATGCAGGCGGCAACGGATATCATCGAGCGGATAATCGCCGTCGCCGAAATGCGGCTCGATCTTGTGCAGCTGCGAAGCGCGCATGTAGACGAAACCAAGCCCCGCCGGCGCGCCTATCCACTTGTGCAGATTGAAACCGGCAAAGTCGATGTCCATGGCCTGTACATCCACCTCGACCTGTCCCAGCGCATGAGCGCTGTCGAGCAGCACGTCGATGCCGTGTTCACGCGCCAGCGCGGTCAGCTCGCGCACCGGCAGCTGCTGGCCGTTGGCCGGCGTCACCTGTGACAGCAGCAGCAGTTTCGGCCTGGTGGCCTCGCGCATGGCTTGCGCGTAGCGGGCGATGATCTCGTCGTCGCTGACAGGCAAGTCTATCCTCACTGGCGTGCTGATCACGCCGCGGCGCTGGGCCAGCCAGCGCATGGCGGTGCGCATGGCCGGATAATCGAGATTGCTCCACAACACGGTATCACCGGGCGCCAGGCCATGGTATTGCGTGATCAGCACCTGCATCGATTCGGTGCCGCTGCGCGTCAGCAGGATCTCGTGCGGTTCGGCGCGGATCAGCGCGGCGATGCGCGCGCGCAGCAGATCGACGTGCCGCAAGGTGAAGTCGCCGCGCACGAAGGGACTCAGCTGCTCGTTGGTGTAGCGCACGGCCTGCTCGAACGCGGCCTGCACGGGCGCCGCCATCGCGCCAAAATAGCCGTGTTCGAGATTGACGACGGCATCGGGCGGCGCCGGATACAAGGTGGCGACCCGGCGCCACCAGGCCTCGTCACGTACCGCACCGTCGGCAAGCAGAGGAAAAGACATGGCGATAGCCCGATCAGGATTGGCCTTGACGCAGCTGCTCGAAGAAGCAGACGGCGGCGCAGGCGGCCACGTTCAGCGACTCGATCTGGCCCAGGTGCGGGATCACCACCTGGTGCGTCGCCATCGACAGCAGGTCGTCGGCCACGCCCTGCCCTTCATGGCCGAACAGCCAGGCGACCGGCTGGCGCAGGTCGACGTCGTACAGCTGCCTTGTGGCGTAGCCGCTGGTGGCCAGCGTGGTCACCTTGGCGTTCGACACCAGCGCGGCCAGGTCGACGTTTTCAAAGATGTCGAGCACGAAGTGCGCGCCCATCGCCGCCCGCAGCACTTTCGGCGACCAGCAAAAAGCCGTGCCGGCGCTGCAATACACCTGCGTGATGCCGGCGGCGGCCGCGCTGCGCAGGATCGAGCCGACATTGCCGGGGTCCTGCAGGTTATCGAGCAGCACCGCCGACACCGTCAGCGGCGCCGTCACGGCACGCTCGGGCGTCTCGATCAAAAACATCACGCCCACGCCATGCTCGACCTGGCTGACGGCGTTGTACAGCGCGTCCGGCAAACCCAGCACATGGGCGCGCTGGCTTTCCAGCTGGCCGACGATCTCCATCACTTCCGGATTGCGCAAGGCGCTTTCGCTGACGATGCACTGCTCGGGCAGGCCGCGCAGCTGCAAATAGGACTGGCACAGATGGACGCCGTCGAGCAGGGTGCGGCCCGACTTGCGGCGCGCCTGCGAGCTGCCAGCCAGTTTCAACAGATCCTTGTATTGCGCGTTGTCGCGCGAGGTGATGGTCTTCATGCGGCCAGCTCCTGGCCGCCGAACAGTGCGATCACATTGCGCACCGGCGCAAACGAGCGGCGGTGCACCGGCGAGGCGCCATGCAGATGCAGGCGTTCGATGTGCAATTTGGTGCCATAGCCCTTGTGCTGGTCGAAGCAGTATTCAGGATACTGCGCATGCAGCCGCACCAGCGCCGCGTCACGGGCCGTCTTGGCCAGGATCGAGGCGGCCGAGATCGAGTCGACCTTATCGTCGCCACCGATGATGGCCATGCCGCGGATCGGCATGACCGGGCAGCGGTTGCCGTCGATCAGGGCCAGGGTCGGCACGGTCGCCAGTGCTTCGACGGCGCGGCGCATGGCCAGCATCGACGCCTGCAAAATGTTCAGGCGGTCGATTTCTTCTTCCGACGCTTCGGCAATCGCCCAGGCCAGCGCCCTGGCGCGGATCTGCGGCGCCAGCAGGTCGCGTTTGGCTTCGGAGAGCTTTTTCGAGTCGCGCAAGCCGTCGATGGGCTGGTTCGGGTCGAGGATCACGGCGGCGGCGAAGACCGGGCCGGCGAGCGGGCCGCGCCCTGCCTCGTCGACGCCGCAGATGATTTCGTCCAGAGAGAATGGCAAGTCGTCAAACAGGCCGGGATAGCTATTTTTCACGTTGAATCTTTTTCAGTTACTTCTTGTTGGCGGCGATCACCTGCATCACCGCGTTGGCGCTGTCGCGCGCGCTGTCCCGCAGCAGGCTGTGGTGCATGTCGGTAAAGCGCTGCACCAGGCGCAAGCGGCCGGGGATGTCGCTCAGCTGCCGCCACACGGCCTCGGCCAGCGCTTCGGGGCTGGCGGCGTTCTGCAGCAGTTCCGGCACCAGGTAGTCGCGCGCCAGGATATTGGGCAGGCCGATCCACGGCTGGTAGCCCATGTGGCGCATGATTTCCCACGAGGCGCGCATCATTTTATAGGCGATCACCATCGGCTTTTTGTACAGCGCCACTTCCAGCGAGGCCGTGCCAGACGCCACCAGCACCGCGTCGGCGGCGCAGATGGCCGTGTGCGAGCCGCCGTCCGTCAGCAGGATCTCGACCTCCTGCAAGCCGGCTTCCTTGACCAGTTGCAGGAAATACTGGCGCTGCTTTTCGCCGGCCATCGGCGCGACAAAGCGCAGCGAACGGTCGCGCGCCAGCAGCAGCTTGCAGGCCGACACAAACGCCACCGTATTGTATTTGAGTTCGCCCATGCGGCTGCCCGGCATCAGGGTCACCACATTGGCGTCTTCCGGCAAGCCAAGCACTCTGCGCGCGGCCGCTTCATCGGGCTGCAAGGGAATCATTTCGGCCAGCGGATGGCCGACATAGGTCACCGGCACGCCCGCCTTGCGGTAGATCTCTCGCTCGAACGGAAAGATCACCAGCATGTGCGAGACCGCCTTGATGATCTTCTTGATGCGCCCGCCGCGCCAGGCCCAGATCTGCGGCCCGATGTAATGCACGGTGGGGATGCCGGCCGCTTTCAGCTGCTGTTCCAGCCCCAGGTTGAAGCCGGGGTAATCGGCGCCGATGAACACTGCCGGGCGCTCGGCGATCAGCTGGTCGCGCAGCGCGTTCTGGATGCCCTTGATCTCGCGGTAGCGGGGAATGATCTCGAACAGGCCGCGCACCGTCAGCTTGTCCAGCGGCCAGTCGGACACAAAGCCTTGGGCCGCCATATGTTCGCCGCCGATGCCGTGAAAGCGCGCGCCGGGCAGCTGCGGCGCCAGGCCCGACAGCAGCCGGCTGGCCAGCAGGTCGCCCGACACCTCGCCGGCCACCATGGCCACCGAGAGCTTATCGGACGATGCCACGCGAGGCCACGCCTAAAAATTCGCGCATGGCGCGGATATGTTCTGCCACTTCCGGCGCGGAACCCTGCTCTTCTTCGAACAGCGCCGCCTTCGATTCTTCCAGCGTCAGGCCCGAGCGGTAGATCAGTTTATAGGCGGTGCGGATGCCGTTGATCTGCTCGCGCGTGAAGCCGCGGCGCTTGAGGCCTTCGATATTGACGCCGTGCGCCGCCGCCGGATTGCCGTTCAACAGCACGAATGGCGGCACGTCCTGGGTCAGGCTGGTGCTCATGCCGACAAAGGCGTGCGCGCCGATCTTGCAGAACTGGTGGACGTTGGCAAAACCGCTCATGATGACCCAGTCGCCGATCTCCACGTGGCCCGCCAGCTGGGCATTGTTGGAGAAAATCGTGTTGCTCCCCACCTGGCAGTCGTGCGCCAGGTGCACATAGGCCGAGATCCAGTTGTCATTGCCCAGGCGCGTCACGCCGCCGCCCTGCACCGTGCCGGTGTTGAAGGTGCAGAATTCGCGGATGGTGTTGCGGTCGCCAATTTCCAGGCGGGTCGCCTCGCCCGCCCATTTTTTATCCTGTGGCTGTGCGCCGATCGAGGAAAACTGGAACAGATGATTGTCCGCGCCGATGGTGGTATGACCCTCGATCACCACATGCGGACCGACCCTGGTGCCGGCGCCGATGCGCACATCAGGGCCGATGATGGTGTACGGACCCACTTCGACCGAGCTGTCGAGCTCGGCCTTCGGGTCGATCACCGCGGTGGAGTGAATGGACCCCATATTACTGCCCCGCTGGCTGGCTCGCGTCCTGCGAACTGCGGATGGTGCACATCAGTTCCGCTTCCAGCGCGACCTTGCCGTCGACCGTGCCGACCGCCTTGTATTTCCAGATACCGCGCGACACGCGCAGGATTTCGACGTCCATCTTCAGCTGGTCGCCCGGCTCCACCGGACGCTTGAAGCGCGCGTTGTCGATGCCGACGAAATACACCACCGAATTCTCATCGGGCTTGACGCCCATCGTCAGGAACGACAGCAAGGCGGCCGTTTGCGCCAGCGCTTCGATCATCAGGACGCCCGGCATCACCGGCTTGTGCGGGAAGTGGCCCTGGAAGAATTCTTCGTTGACGGTCACGTTCTTGATGGCGGTGATGGTCTTGCCCGATTCCCAGGTCAGCACGCGGTCCACCAGCAGCAGCGGATAGCGGTGCGGCAGCAGCGATTTGATGGCCAGGATGTCGAGGGTCTTGTTTTCAGTAGTCGTCATTTTTCGTCTTGCTTGGTCAGTGTTTTAATGGTTTTTTCCAGCGCGCGGATCTTCTCGCGCATGCTGGTGAGATTGCGCACGATGGCCGCGCTTTTTTCCCAGTCGGCGTTTTTCGCCAGCGGGTAAAAGCCGGTGTACTGGCCGGGTTCCGCGATCGAGCGCGAGACCATGCTGCCCGAGCCCACGTGAACCCGGTCGGCGATCGTCAGGTGGCCCAGCACCATGGCGGCGCCGCCGAAGGTGCAGTACTTGCCGATCACGGCGCTGCCGGCCACACCGACGCAGCCAGCCATGGCGGTGTGCGCACCGATATGGCAGTTGTGGCCGATCTGGATCTGGTTGTCCAGCTTGACGCCGTCTTCGATAATCGTGTCGGCCAGCGCGCCACGGTCGATGGTGGTATTGGCGCCGATATCGACATCGTCGCCGATCACCACCCTGCCCGTTTGCGGGATCTTGATATACACGCCGGCTTCGTTGGCAAAGCCGAAGCCGTCGGTGCCGATCACGGCGCCCGAATGGATGATGCCGCGCGCGCCGATCACGCAGTCCGCATGGAAGGTGACGTTGGCGAACAACCGGGTGCCGGCGCCGATGACGGCGTCACGGCCGATCACGCAGCCAGGACCGATCACGCAGCCGGGGCCAATCACCGCGCCCGCTTCGATCACGGCGCGCGCGCCGATGGAAGCGGTCGGATCGATCTGTGCGGAGGCGTCGACGATGGCGCTGGCATGGACGCCCAGCGGCGCCTTGACCTCGGTCAGGGCGGCGAAAAACTGCGCCGCGCGGGCGAAATACACGTAAGGATTCGGTGTGACGATGCGCGCGCCGGCGTAGTCGCCGTTGATCAGCGCGTCATCGGCCGGCGTGAGTATCAGCGCCGCGGCGCCACTGCTGGCGGCCTGCGCGCGGAATTTGCTATTGCTGAGAAAGCTGATGTGCGAAGCGCCGGCGTCGGCCAGCGGTGCGATGCCTGTCACTTCCAGGTTGGCATCGCCCGCCAGTTGTCCACCGAAGCGTTCGACCAATTCACCTAGTCGAGTGCCCATCTATAAAACCCCTATAAAAACGCCTGCCATTGCCTACTGCGCGGCGCGGTTTGCGGTCTCCGATGCTCACTGCCTCGGGCGGCCCCGTGCATGCGCACAGCTCCGCGTCTCAACCACAACTCACATCCGCTCGCTACGGCAATGTCAGGCGTAAAACCGTTCTATTATTTGTCCAGCGCCTTGAGTACCTTGTCGGTAATGTCAATGCGCGGGCTGGCCCACAGGGCTTCCTGCAGCACGATGTCATAGCCTTCGACATGCGCCATCTGCTGGATGATGGTATTGGCTTTTTCCGCGATGGCGCTGCGCTCTTCGTTGGTGCGCTGGTTCAGGTCCTCGCGGAACTCGCGCTGGCGGCGCTGCAGCTCCTTGTCCAGCTCGAAAAATTCGCGCTGGCGCTTGGCTCGGTCGGCCTCGCTCAGGGTCGGCATGTCGCGCTCGAGCGCTTCATTGGCCACCTTGAAGCGGGCGCCCAGCTCCTGCACCGCTTTTTCGCGCGAGCGGAACTCTTCGGCCAGCTTGGCGCTGGCCAGTTTCGCCAGTTTCGACTCGTTATAAATACGTTCGCTGCTGATCCAGGCGATCTTCGATTCCTGGGCCAGTGCGTGCACCGGCAACAGCGAACTCCAGCACAATGCGATTGCGGCAAGAGACTTGGGCAGGGTGGCGGATGCGGTATTCATGATACTCCATGGTCAAAATGTGTAAGCTGGCGCCCCATGCGGATGCCGGTCAGAAACCGGTACCCATCTGGAACTGGAAACGCTCCAGGCGGTCGGTCGGCTTGGCATTCAACGGCTTGGCGTAGCTCAGCTTGAGCGGGCCGACCGGTGAAATCCAGCTGATCCCCAGACCGGCAGAATAGCGCAATTGCGAGATGCGCATCTTTTCGCCTTCCTGGTAAACCTGCCCGCCGTCAAGGAAACCGAACCAGCGCAAGCTGCGGTCATTGCCCGAACCGGGGAATGGCATCTGCAATTCGGCGTTGGCGATCAGGCGCGAGGCACCGCCCACGGCATCGTTGGTGCTCGGTTCGACCGCACCCAGCGACGAGCTCAGGTAGCCGCGCACCGAACCGATGCCGCCGCCGTAGAAGTTCTTGAAGACCGGGTACACGTGGTTGCCGATGCCGTGGCCGTAATCAAGCTCGCCCTTCAGTGCCAGCGTGACCTTGCTGAACAGCGGACGGAAATACTGGTGCTCATAAATGGCGCGGAAGTATTTCTGGTCGCCGATCAGGTCGGCCTCCAGGTTGACGCGCTGGTAGCGGCCGATCGACGGCGTCAATGCGCTGTCGCGGCTGTCGCGCTGCCAGGCCGCCGTCAGCGGGATCGAGTTGGTGGTAGCCGAACCGATGCCGTCCGACGGGCCGCCATTGTCGATCACATACTGACGGAAGCGCAGCGGGCTGGTCGAGTCGGTTTCGATCTGCGAGCGCTCGGCGCCGATACCGAAGAAGATGGTGTCGACTTCCGAGAACGGCACGCCGTAGCTGACGCGGCCACCGGTCTGCTTGATCTTGTAGCTGCCGATGTTCAGCGCCGGCGGTTCGGTGGTGCGCAGGTAGATTTCGAAGCTGCGCGAAATGCCGTCATCCGTGTAGTACGGATTGGTCTGCGAGAACGCGATGGTGCGGCTGTAATGACTGGTATTGAGTTCGATGCCGACCGTGTTGCCGCTACCGGCAAAGTTGGCCTGCGAAATCGATGCCGACAGGGTGAATTTTTCCGATTGCGAGAACGCGCCGCCGATCAGGAAGTTACCGGTCGGTTTTTCCACCACCGTCACGTTGACGTCGACCTGGTCGGACGTGCCCTGCGCTTCCGGCGTATCGATGGTCACGTCCTTGAAGTAGCCGAGGCGGTCGACACGGTCACGCGACAGCTTGATCTTGTTGCTGTCGTACCAGGACGATTCGAACTGGCGGAATTCGCGGCGGATCACTTCGTCGCGGGTGGTGGTATTGCCGGCGATATTCATGTGGCGCACGTAGACGCGCTTGCCCGGATCGATGAAGAAGGTGAAGCCCACTTCATGCTTGTCGCGGTTGATTTCCGGATTGGCGTTGACGTTGGCAAACGCGTAGCCGAAGGTGGCCAGGCGGTCCTGGATGCGCTTGTTGGTGGCCGTCAGGCGCGCGCCCGAATAGATCTGGCCTTCGCGCATCAGGTTCAGCGCTTTCAGTTCTTCTTCGCGGCCGAACATCTCGCCTTCGAACTTGCTGCCGGTGACGGTGTACTTCTCGCCTTCGGTGATATTGATGGTCAGGTAGATGTCTTTTTTATCGGGCGTGATCGACACTTGCGTCGAGTCGACCTGCATCTCGATATAGCCGCGGTCCAGGTAGTAGGACTTGAGCGACTCGATGTCGCCGGTCAGCTTGGTCTTCGAATACTGGTCGGCCTTGGTGTACCAGCTGAACCAGCCGCCCGTGTTCAGGGCCAGCTGTTCGCGCAGTTCCTTGTCGCTAAAGGCCTTGTTGCCGACGATATTGATCTGCTTGATGCGGGCCACGTCGCCCTCGTCGACGGCGAACACCACGTTGACGCGGTTGCGCTCGATCGGCGTGACGGTGGTGGTGATCTTCACGCCATACAGGCCGTGCGACAGATACTGGCGCTTGAGTTCCTGTTCGGCGCGGTCGACCGAGGCCTTGTCGAAAATCTTCGCCTCGCCGACGCCGATTTCCTTCAATGCCTTGACCAGCACGTCTTTTTCAAATTCCTTGGTGCCCGTGAACTCCACCGCCGCAATCGCCGGACGCTCCTCGACCAGCACCACCAGCACATCGCCGTCGGCTTCCAGGCGCACATCCTTGAACATGCTCGTGGCGTACAGGGCCTTGATGGCGGCGATACTTTTCTCGTCGGTGAAGGTTTCGCCGACTTTGACCGGCAGGTATGCAAACACGGTGCCCGCTTCGGTGCGCTGGATCCCTTCGACCCGGATGTCCTTGACAACGAACGGAGCGACAGCGAGCGCATGGCCGGAGCAGAGTGCCAGGACGGCGGCGCCGATCAGGCTGCGGCGAAAGGAAGGCAAGGCAATACGAGCAGAATGTAATTTCATTGGCTAATCAATGGATAAATCAGTGGACAACATGCACAAAAGATTGCTTGTGCGACTCACGCAATGGCAGAAACAGTGGCATTAGTTGAGCAGCCGCAGCACGTCATTGAAGACGGCAAGCACCATCAAGGTCAGCAACAGACCGAGCCCCAGGCGCTGGGCAATCTCGCCTACGCGTTCCGGCAAGGGGCGTCCGGTCAAAACTTCCAGCGAATAATACAGCAAATGCCCGCCATCCAGAACAGGAATGGGTAGCAAATTCATCACGCCCAGACTGATACTGATGAAGGCGATGAAGCTCAGGTAGCTCACCAGGCCGATGCGCGCCGTCTGGCCCGCATAGTCGGCGATGGTGATCGGCCCCGTCACGTTCTTCAGCGAGACCTCGCCGGTGACCATCTTGCCGAGCATTTTCAAGCTCATGATGCTGGTATCCCAGACCTTCGCGGCACCCTTGCCGACCGCTTGCAACGGCCCGGAGGCGACGACGATCATATCCGGCGTCAAAGCGATCTCGGCCTTGATCTTACCAACTGTTACAGCTGCCTGGGCGCCCTTGCCCGCCTCGCCTTCCGGCGTGACCGGCACCGTGAGGTCCTGGCCGTGGCGGCGCAGCAGCACTTGCAAGGTCTTGCCTGGCGAATGTATCAGCGTTTCGATCACGGCGATACCGTCCGTCATCGGCTTGTCGTCGATGGCGAGTATCAGGTCGCCCGGCTGCAAGCCGGCCCGTTCGGCGGCGCCGCCCGGCATGATTTTGCCCAACACCGGTGCCGGACGCGCCAGCACCAGGCCAAGCTTGCCCAGCACATCGCCTTCCAGGTCCAGCCCGGCCAGTACGGACGCTTGGATGGTGGCTTCCTGCACGCCACGGTCGGGACGGCGCACTTCGATGCGCGCGGGCTCCTTGTCGAGCGCGGCCTGCATCAGTTCCCAGCGCAATTCGCTCCAGCTGGCCACGTCCCTGCCATTGACGCAGTGTACCGTATCACCGGTGCGCAGGCCCGCGAGATAGGCGCTGCTCTGCTCGGCGACGACGCCGATCTTGCTCGACGGCTCTTCGATGCCATGCATGAACAAGCCCGCGTACAGCACGATGGCGACCAGGAAATTGGCCAGCGGGCCGGCGGCGATGATGGCCATGCGGCGCCATACGCTCTGGCGCGTGAATTCGCGCGCCATGTCGTCCTGCGTCAGCACGCCCGTGTCGGGGTCGCGGCTGTCGAGCATTTTCACGTAGCCGCCCAGGGGCAGCGCGGAGATCGCCCATTCGGTCTGGTCCTTGCCGAACTTGCGCGAATACACGACCTTGCCCATGCCGACCGAAAAACGCAGCACTTTCACGCCGCACAGGCGCGCCACCAGGTAGTGGCCCAACTCGTGCAAGGTGACCAGCGAGCCGAGTGCGACGATAAACGCCAGCAGCGTCGTGATCAGCGTCATGCCGCCAGCCTGCCGGCAATGTAGGCCTGGGCGCAGGCGCGCGCCAGGCGGTCCTGCTCCAGCACCGTGTCGATGCTGGATGCGGCGCCGTGCGGCACGGTCTCGATCACGTGCGCCACCACCTTGTCGATCTGGCGGAAACCGATGCGCAGGTCGAGGAAGGCTTGCACCGCCACTTCATTGGCGGCATTGAGCAGGGCCGGCGCGGTGCCGCCCGCGCGCAGCGCGTCGTAGGCCAGCTGCAGGCAGGGAAAGCGCAGCATGTCGGCCCGCTCGAACTGCAAAGTCGCCACTTGCGCCAGGTCCAGCTGCGCCACGCCGGAATCGATGCGCTCGGGCCAGGCCAGCGCATTGGCGATCGGCGTGCGCATGTCGGGGTTACCCAATTGCGCCAGCACCGAACCGTCGACATACGAGACCATCGAATGGATCACGCTTTGCGGGTGGATCAGCACCTCGATCCGGTCGGCCGGCGCGCCGAACAGCCAGTGCGCCTCGATCACTTCCAGGCCCTTGTTCATCATGGTGGCCGAATCGACCGAAATCTTGCGTCCCATCACCCACTTAGGATGCGCGCACGCCTGGTCCGGCGTCACGCTGCCGAGCGACTCGACGTCACGCGTCAGGAACGGGCCACCGGACGCGGTCAGCACGATCTTCGCCACGCCGGCCACCTGCGGCACGCGGCCGTAGTTGTGCGGCAGGCACTGGAAAATGGCGTTGTGCTCGCTGTCGATCGGCAGCAATACGGCGCCGTTTTCCTGCACCGCATCCATGAACAGCTGGCCCGACATCACCAGCGCTTCCTTGTTGGCCAATAAAACCTTCTTGCCGGCGCGGGCCGCCGCCAGGGTCGGCGCCAGGCCGGCCGCGCCGACGATGGCCGCCATCACGCTGGTCACCTGCGGCGCGCTGGCAATCGCGCACAGCGCCTCGACGCCGTGGTCCACTTCGGTCGCGACGCCCGCCTCAACCAGCAGGCGGCGCAACTCCTGCGCCGCCTCCGGCGTGCCGACCACGGCGCGCTGGGGGCGAAACCGCACACACTGCGCAGCCAGTTCGGCTACCTTGCCGTGGGCCGACAGCGCATACACGCTGTACTGTTCGGGATGACGGGCGAGCACGTCCAGCGTGGAGACGCCGATCGAACCGGTCGCCCCAAGTATGGTGATGTATTGCATTGAGAGTAATTCCTTATAGCCAGCTGCCTACCAGGGCGGCAAATGGCAAGACGGGGATCAGCGCATCGATACGATCGAGCACGCCGCCATGGCCGGGCAGCAGGTTGCTGCTGTCCTTGATGCCGGCGCGGCGCTTGAGCTGGGATTCGAACAGGTCGCCGACGATGCTCGCTGCCACCAGCACCAGCAGCACCAGCAAGGCCATCGGCCAGCCGCGGCGCAATTGCAACTGCACCGCAAAGGTATCCTGCAGCCACGGCGCCGACGGCGCGGCAAGGATCGTGATGGCGGCGATCACCAGCACGGCGATACCGCCGCCGATCGCGCCTTCCCAGGACTTGCCGGGAGAGATGCTGGGCGCCAGCTTGCGCTTGCCGAAGGCCTTGCCGGAGAAATAGGCGCCGATATCGGCGATCCACACCAGCGCCATCACCGACAGCAGGTACAGCGGACTATGAAACTTGAATAAGGCCACGATGGCGACAAAGCAACCGACGATGGTCACCGCATACACCAGGCTGAGCAAGGTGTTGCCCAGGCCTTCGGGCGGCGGCAGGCCGGTCGCCAGCGAGGGCACGAAACGGATCAGCCAGATGGCCACGCACAGCGCGTACCAGAAATTGAGCTGGGCCATGCCATTGCTGAAGAAGAAGGTGTAGGCAAAGGCGGCCGTCCAGACGCCGGCAATCAGCAGCGCCTGGCGATTTTTGAAAATGCGGAAGCTTTCCCAGACGGCAGCGCCGAAGAACGCCGTGGCGATCACGGCGAAGGCGGGGAAATAATTCAGATACAGAACCGGCAGCAAGACCGCCAACAAGACCAGGGCGGTGATTATCCGTGTTTTCAGCATCAGTTTGTCTTTTCGGTTAGTTGCGCGCTGGTACGGCCAAAGCGCCGTTCGCGCTGCTGGTAAGACGCGATTGCCGCGTCGAGGCTGTCGACATTGAAGTCCGGCCAGAAGGTTTCAGTGAAAAACAACTCAGTGTACGCCAGTTGCCACAGCAGGAAATTGGAAATGCGCTGCTCGCCGCCGGTGCGGATGAACAGGTCGGGCTCGGGCGCGTAGGCCATGGCCAGGTGCGGCGCCAGCTGCTCTTCGGTATAAGCGTGTTCTTGCGACAAGCCATTCGCGGCGGCCTCAGCCGTCATTTTGTTGACAGCCTGCATGATGTCCCAGCGGCCGCCATAGTTGGCGCAGATGGTCACGGTCAGCCGGCTATTGCCGGCGGTCTTGCGCTCGGCGTTGGCCACCAGTTCCTGCAGCTGCGCGTTGAAGCGCGACATGTCGCCCACGACTTTCAGGCGGATATCGTTGGCGTGCATGCGTACCACTTCGCGTTCCAGCATGGTGACGAACAGGCGCATCAGCATCGACACTTCCTCTTCGGGGCGGCGCCAGTTTTCCGAGCTGAAGGCGAACAGGGTCAGGTATTCGACGCCACGGTCGAGACATGCTTCCACCACGTTGCGCACGGCGTCCGCGCCCTTGACGTGGCCAGCCACGCGCGGCAGGAAGCGCTTGGTTGCCCAACGACCATTGCCATCCATAATGATTGCCAGATGGCGCGGCACGCAGCCCACGTCCGGTACCGCCGTTGTCGAACTCGAATAGATCATGAAAACAATAATACCAAATGAAAAGATCGCTATTATGCGCCAAATGGCACTGCCCGGGATAGCGCAGCCGTCCCGGGCAGTGTGGGCTTACCTGAAAAACTAGACGGTCAGCACTTCTTTTTCTTTGTCGACCACCATCTTGTCGATGTCGGCGATAAATTTGTCCGTCAGTTTCTGCACTTCATCGGACGAACGGCGCTCGTCGTCTTCGGAGCAAGCCTTGTCCTTGACCAGTTTTTTCAGCGATTCATTGGCATCGCGGCGAATATTGCGCACGGCAATCTTCGCGTCTTCCGCTTCGCTCTTGACCAGCTTGACCATTTCCTTGCGGCGCTCTTCCGTCAGCGGTGGCGTCGGTACGCGGATCATGTCGCCCTGTGCCGAAGGATTGAGGCCCAGGTCGGCGTCACGAATGGCTTTTTCGATGGTGTTGGCCATCTTCTTTTCATACGGCTGCACGCCGATGGTGCGCGCGTCGACCAGGGTCACGTTGGCAACCTGGGTCAGCGCCGTCGGCGAACCGTAGTACTCGACCATCACGTGATCCAGGATACCCGTATGGGCGCGGCCGGTACGCACCTTGGCCAGGTCGGCCTTCAGTGTTTCCAGCGACTTCGCCATGCGTTCCTGGGTGTTCTTTTTAACGTCAGCTAAGGACATTCCTGTACTCCTTGTCTTGTGGTGGCGCCTGTCAAAACCTGCTGCGCGTCGGTATAGGCAGCCTGCGATGCTCACCGTACTTCAGTACGGTTGCGCTTCTCGGCCACCTCTCCCTTCCGCTCGCGACGGTTTTGTCAGGCGTTGTTAATGATAATGAATTCAAAAATTACAGCTAACTTATACGTGAACCAGAGTACCTTCGTCCTCGCCCATGATGACGCGCATCAGTGCGCCTGGTTTCGTGATCGAGAAAACTTTAATTGGCAGCTTCTGGTCGCGGCACAGGGCGAAGGCGGTGGCGTCCATCACTTGCAGGTGCTTGGAGATGGCGTCGTCGAAACTGATCGTGTGGTACAGCGTGGCGTTCGGATCCTTCTGCGGATCGGCCGTGTAGACACCGTCCACCTTGGTGGCCTTCAAGACGATCTCGGCGCTCATCTCGGCACCGCGCAGGGCCGCGGCCGTGTCGGTGGTGAAAAACGGGTTGCCGGTACCGGCGGCGAAGACCACGACCTTGCCTTCTTCCAGGTATTGCAGCGCTTTCGGGCGCACGTACGGCTCGACCACCTGCTCGATGCCGATGGCGGACATGACGCGCGCGGTGATGCCGACGTGGCGCATGGCATCGGCCAGCGCCAGTGCGTTCATCACGGTGGCCAGCATGCCCATGTAGTCGGCGGTGGCACGGTCCATGCCTTGCGCGCCCGGGGCGACGCCGCGGAAGATATTGCCGCCGCCAATCACGATTGCCAGTTCCACGCCCAACTTGGCCACCTCGGCCACATCGGCCACCGTGCGCTCGATCGTGGCGCGATTGATGCCGTAAGGATCATCACCCATCAGGGATTCACCGGACAACTTCAGAAGGACACGTTTGTAGGCTGGTTTTGACATGAGCTGGGGCTCCATAAATGAGGTTATTCGAGTATGACATGGCACAGCGCCTTGCAGCGCCGGATAGGCGGGAGGACGCTGCCCATGCCGCCGCCCGGCATGCTCTGCTGCGGGCGGGCCAAAAAAACGGGCCTCTCGGCCCGCTTTGATTACGCTCCCTGGGAGGCAGCCATCTGTGCTGCGACTTCCGCTGCGAAGTCGTCCTGCTTCTTCTCGATGCCCTCGCCGACCACGTACATGGCGAATGCCTTGACGCTGGTATCAGCGGCTTTCAGCATTTGCTCAACCGACAGCTTGTCGTTTTTCACGAAAGCCTGGTTCAGCAGCGATACTTCTTTCAGGTACTTCTGTACCGAGCCTTCCAGGCGCTTGGCCAGGATTTCCGGCGATTGCGCTGGCTTGCCTTCGGCGGCCGCTTTGGCTGCATCTTCTTCGGCTTTCAGTTTTGCAACCGAACGCTCTTTTTCGATCAGTTCCGCAGGAACTTGTTCCGACGACAGCGATACCGGTTTCATGGCAGCGATGTGCATCGCCACGTCCTTGCCCACTTGCTCATCGGCGCCGTCGAATTCGACGATCACGCCAATGCGTGAGCCGTGCAGGTAGGAAGCCAGCTTGGCGCTGGTTTCGAAACGCTGGAAGCGGCGGATGGTCATGTTTTCGCCGATTTTGCCGATCAGGGCGGCGCGCACTTCGTCCAGGGTCTTGCCATCGAGTGGCAGGGCCAGCAGGGCAGCGACGTCGGCCGGGTTGTTTTCAGCGACCAGGCGGGCGGCATTGTTTGCCAGCGCCAGGAAGTCGTCGTTTTTCGCAACGAAGTCGGTTTCCGAGTTCACTTCAACCAGGGCACCCACGCCGTTGGCGATAAAGGTTGCCACGACGCCTTCGGCGGTGATGCGTGCCGATGCTTTCGATGCCTTGCCGCCCAGTTTGACGCGCAGGATCTCTTCCGCACGGGCCATGTCGCCTTCGGCTTCGGTCAGTGCTTTTTTGCATTCCATCATTGGTGCGTCGGTCTTGCCGCGCAATTCGCCTACCATCGCTGCTGTAATCGCTGCCATGTGTTTCTCCTGATTCGGTGAGTCGAGAGCGGCGGCGCGAACTTGCGTCCCGGCGCCTG
This sequence comes from Janthinobacterium sp. J1-1, assembly GCF_030944405.1. Taxonomy (NCBI): domain Bacteria; kingdom Pseudomonadati; phylum Pseudomonadota; class Betaproteobacteria; order Burkholderiales; family Oxalobacteraceae; genus Janthinobacterium; species Janthinobacterium sp. J1-1. Next base: position 3,760,514 of record NZ_CP132339.1, on the reverse strand, counting down.
CCACCATCGTTTTTTGTTAAAAAAAAGGGGGAGCTGCTGCCACCCCTTTTCCATTACTGCTGAGCTTTACAAACCGCTACCCGAGGGTAGCGTGGCATCAAGCCTGTTCGTTGACTTCGACGAATTCGTCGCCAGCAGCGGCTTTAACCATTTCAACCACTTCGTTACCGGCAGCTGCACGGCCTTCGATGATTGCATCAGCAACACCGCGAGCGTACAACATGATGGCTTTCGAGGAGTCATCGTTACCTGGGATAACGAAGTTCACGCCTTCTGGCGAGTGGTTGGTATCGACCACGCCGATAACCGGGATGCCCAGTTTTGCGGCTTCGGTGATCGCGCCTTTATGGTAGCCAACGTCAACGACGAAGATTGCGTCAGGAACGCCGCCCATGTCCTTGATGCCGCCGATCGATTTTTGCAGCTTGATCATTTCGCGCGAGAACATCAGCGCTTCTTTTTTCGACAGCTTTTCGATCGAACCGTCTTCAACCATCGCTTCCATGTCCTTCAGGCGCTTGATCGAGGTCTTGATCGTCTTGAAGTTGGTCAGCATGCCGCCCAACCAGCGTTGATCAACGAAAGGCACGCCAGCGCGTTGTGCTTCAGCAGCGATGATTTCGCGGGCTTGACGCTTGGTGCCAACCATCAGGATGGTGCCACGGTTTGCAGCCAGTTGACGCACGTGCTTCATTGCGTCCTGGTACATCGCCATGGTTTTTTCCAGGTTGATGATGTGGATCTTGTTGCGATGACCGAAGATGAACGGTGCCATTTTTGGATTCCAAAAACGGGTTTGGTGACCAAAGTGGACACCGGCTTCCAGCATTTCGCGCATTGTTACGGACATTATTAACTCCAGGGTTGGGTCTGGAATCCGATCAGTCACCATACAGGCACCCTTGTCGACCGGATTCGCGTGTTTATATAAATTAAAGTCAGCCCAGCTACAGGCCGCTTGTTGCATTGCCAGAAAGAGAATTCAAGCAACCCGGGATTCTACACTGAAACGCCCCGCACATCAAGGGCGCCGTACAAATGGAACGCCCCATGAGCAAAGCCCGCCGGGCGAACCTGGCGGGCTTTGCTCAAACTGTCATGTCAGGCTCCTGGCGGAGCGTGGCATCAGAACGACTGATTGTAGCGAACGTAGACGAAACGGTCGATAGGCACGTCTGGGTCCACCACGCTGCTCGACGCCTGGCCGCGGCGAACGATGCGTGGCTCTTTGTCGAACACGTTAGTTGAAGCCGAAATCGACGCCTTCGGTTTCCAGCTTGATTGGTAGCAGCATCGCCGTTGACCGAATCGCAAATATCGAGGTAGTCGACGAACGACTGCGAACCGCCACCGAAGGTGTCACCCAGCGACGGAGCGCGCAAGCCCTCTGCCCAGGTGCCGCGTACCAGCAGGTCGTTGACCGGCTTCCACATCACGCCGACCTTGCTGTTGGTGGTCGAGCCGAAGTTGCTGTAGTCCGAATAGCGCGATGCAAGATCGAGCGACAGGTACTCGGCCAGGAACACGTCCTTCAGCACTGAAATATTTGCTTCGAGGTAAGCCTCGCGCACCGAGTAGTTGCCGTACCATGGTTTTCTTCAGGATAATATTGACCACGCCGGCGATTGCGTCCGAGCCGTAGATCGAGGAAGCGCCGTCCTTCAGGATTTCGATCCGCCCGACCATCGAGATCGGAATGGTCGAGATGTCGGTGTAGCCGTCAACCGATGGGGTCCAGCGCTTGCCGTCGACCAGCACCAGCAGGCGGTTCGCGCCCAGATTGCGCATGTCGATTCAATGTTGCAAAAAACTAAATTCAACAAAGAAACAACACTTTCTTCACGGTGAAATATTTCAATTTCCAGGGCAAAAGAACGTTGTTATTCTTTAATACAGGAGTGCATGCCATTCTTCGGTGCAATGGCGTCGCCGCCGCATGGCGCAATGCGCTTTTCCGGTGCATTTATCGTTAAAACTCCGCAAATACCAGCCACGCCAGTGCCGGCCGCAAAAAACATGGCCAATGCTCAGGAAAAAAACGGTTTATTTCGTTTGCCTGTTTTCCCTGGCGCACCAATCTGGCGCATTTCGCCATCGACTCCTTTCCCACTCTGAAAGCGCCGCCGCGCATCGCTACCGCCTCGTTTATAATTTCGGCATATTTGCAGATTTTTTTTGTCCGACAGGACTGTTCTGCGCTTTTTCACCGAATATCTTGCAGATTGCGATACCCATCATGTCCACCATCCGTATCAACTCCGCCGCCGACATCGAAGGCATGCGCGTCGCCGGCAAACTGGGCGCCGAAGTGCTCGACTACATCACGCCGTTCGTGAAGGTCGGCGTCACCACCGGCGAACTGGACCGCCTGTGCCATGAATACATGGTCAACGTGCAGGGCACCATCCCTGCCCCGCTCAATTACTGCCCGCCCGGCTACACCCCCTATCCGAAGGCCATTTGCACTTCCGTCAACGACGTGATATGCCATGGCATTCCCGGCGACAAAGTGCTCAAAAGCGGCGACTCGGTCAATCTCGACATCACCGTCATCAAGGATGGCTACCACGGCGACAACAGCCGCATGTTCCTGCTCGGCACGCCGACCATCCTCGCCAAGCGTCTGGCGGAAATCACCTATGAATGCATGTGGCTGGGAATCGACCAGATCAAGCCGGGTGCGCACCTGGGCGATATCGGCCATGCGATCCAGCAGCACGCGGAAAAAGCCGGCTACAGCGTGGTGCGCGAATTTTGCGGCCACGGCATCGGCACGGTGTTCCATGAAGAGCCGCAGGTCCTGCACTACGGCAAGCCGGGCACCCTGGAACGCCTGGAAGCGGGCATGATCTTCACGGTCGAGCCGATGATCAATGCCGGCCGCCGCGAAATCCGCGAAATGAACGACGGCTGGACCATCAAGACGCGCGACCGCAGCCTGTCGGCGCAATGGGAACACACGGTGCTGGTGACGGAAACCGGCTACGAAATCCTGACCGTGTCGCCGCAGATGCCGCCGCCACCGGCCTTTATCCAGCAAAAAGCCTGATTTTCAACCCGCAGCCGCAGCAGCCACCCCAGGGTACCGATGAAAAAGCATGTACGCGAAGAGCTCAAGCAGCAACTGAAAGCCGACCGCCAGGTCGTCATCACCGCCTTCCAGGCCGACGGCAAGCCTGAAAAACTGCTGCGCAACCTGCGCCAGAGCGTCGACGGCGTGCTGGCGCGCGCCTGGGAAGAAGCGGCCCTGCCGCCCGGCACGGCGCTGGTCGGAGTGGGCGGCTACGGCCGCGGCGAACTGTTTCCGTATTCCGACATCGACCTGCTAATCCTGCTCGAACACGCGCCCGATGCGCCCACCACGGAAAAGCTGGAAGAGCTGGTGCAGCTGCTGTGGGACCTGGGACTGGAAATCGGCCACAGCATCCGCACGGTCGACGAGTGCCTGAGCGAAGCCAGGGCCGACATCACGGTGCAGACCAGCCTGCTCGAAGCGCGCCTGGTGTGCGGCAACGAGACGCTGTTCACGCAACTGCAGGACCGCTATGCGGCGGCAATGGACCCGCAGGCGTTTTTCCAGGCCAAGACGGCGGAAATGCGCCAGCGCCACGCCAAGTACGAAGACACGGCCTTCAGCCTGGAGCCCAATTGCAAGGAAAGCCCGGGTGGCCTGCGCGATTTGCAAGTGATCTTGTGGGTCGCCAAGGCGGCCGGCCTGGCCAATTCCTGGCGCACCCTGGCCACCAGCGGGCTGATCACGCTGACGGAAGCGCGCCAGCTGATGGAAAAGGAGCGCGCCTTCAAGGATATCCGCGTGCGCCTGCACCTGCACGCCGGGCGGCGCGAAGACCGCCTGGTGTTCGACGTGCAGACGGCGATCGCCGAATCGCTGGGCTTGCAGGCGACCGGCAGCGGTCCGCACATGCGCCGCGCCAGCGAATTCCTGATGCAGCGCTATTACTGGGCCGCCAAGACGGTCACGCAACTCAATACCATCTTGCTGCAGAACATAGAGGCGCGGCTGTTCCCGCAAGACGACGTGGCCGTCGCCATCAATCCCCGTTTCAATGAAGTCAACAGCCTGATCGACATCAGCGCCGACGACACCTTCGAACGCTATCCGTCGGCGATGCTGGAAATCTTTGTCCTGATGACGGAACGCCCGGCCCTGAAGGGCATGACCTCGCGCGCCACCCGCGCGCTGTGGCACGCCCGCTTCAAGATCGACGCGCAATTCCGCCATGACCCGGCCAACCGCGCCCTGTTCCTGCGCATCATGAAAGCGCCGGTGGGCATCATCCATGCGCTGCGGCGCATGAACGAGATGAGCATCCTCGGGCGCTACCTGCCGAACTTTCGCCGCATCGTCGGCCAGATGCAGCATGACCTGTTCCATGTGTACACGGTCGACCAGCATATCCTGATGGTGGTGCGCAACATGCGCCGCTTCACGATGAGCGAACACGCGCACGAATACCCGTATTGCAGCCAGCTGATGGCCGATTTTTCGCAGCCCTGGCTGCTGTACGTGGCGGCCCTGTTCCACGATATCGCCAAGGGCCGCGGCGGCGACCACTCGAAACTGGGCGTGGCCGACGCCACCCAGTTCTGCGAAGAGCACTGCATGTCGGCGGAAGACACGGAACTGGTGGCCTTCCTGGTGGAAAACCATTTGAGCATGTCGCAAGTGGCGCAAAAGCAGGATTTGTCCGATCCCGACGTGATCGAAGCGTTCGCCAAGGTGGTCAGGGACGAGCGCCACCTGACGGCGCTGTATCTGCTGACGGTGGCCGACATCCGCGGCACCAGCCCGAAAGTATGGAACGCCTGGAAAGGCAAGCTGCTGGAAGACCTGTACAAGGTCACCCTGCGCGTGCTGGGGGGCGAGCCGCATTCGGCCGACCGCGAACTGAAGAACCGCCAGCAGGAAGCGCTGTCGACCCTGCGCCTGTACGGCCTGCCGCCGGACGCGCACAAGAAACTCTGGCAGCAGCTCGACGTGGCGTATTTTTTGCGCCACGACGCGTCCGACATCGCCTGGCAGACGCGTTCGCTGTACGACAAGCTCGACAGCAAACTGCCGGTGGTAAAATGCCGCCTCGCGCCGATCGGCGAAGGCCTGCAGGTGGCCGTGTATGTGCCCGACCAGCCCGACTTGTTCGCGCGCATCTGCAGCTATTTCGACCGCAAGAACTTCAGCATTCTCGACGCCAAGATCCATACGACGAAGAACGGCTATGCGCTCGACACCTTCCTCGTGACGGAGCAGAGTTTTGCCAAGAGCTACCGCGACATCATCAGCCTGATAGAGCATGAACTGGGCGAACTGCTGCTGTCGCAGGCGCCGCTGCCGCCGCCCGGCAAGGGACGGCTGTCGCGCCTGTCGCGCACCTTTCCGTTCCAGCCGACGGTCGATTTGCGGCCCGACGAACGGGGCCAGTACTACCTGCTGTCGGTGGCCGCCAACGACCGCACGGGCCTGCTGTATTCGATCGCCAATGTGCTGACCAAATACCGCGTCAACCTGCACACGGCCAAGATCATGACCCTCGGCGAGCGGGTCGAAGATGTGTTCCTGGTCGATGGCCCGGCGCTGAACAATGCCCGTAACCAGATCTTGCTGGAAACCGATTTACTCGACGCGCTGAAAGTGTAAACCTGTGCGCGTCGCTTTACCTTTACCGAAACAAAGACCATGACCGAAGAATTATTACGCCTGTCCAAACGCATGTCCGAACTGGGCTTGTCCTCCCGCCGCGAAGCCGATGAATGGATCGCCCGCGGCTGGGTGCGCGTGGACGGCAAGGTGGTGTCCGAACTGGGCAGCAAGGTGTTTCCCAGCCAGCGCATCACCGTCGAACGCCAGGCGGCCGCCGAGCAGTCCAAGCGCGTGACCGTGCTGATCAACAAGCCGGTCGGCTATGTCAGCGGCCAGGCCGAAGACGGCTACACGCCGGCCGTGGCCCTGATCAAGGCCGAGAACCGCTGGGCTGAAGACCGCAGCCCGGAACAGTTCCACCCGACCCAGTTGCGCAGCCTGGTGGCGGCGGGACGGCTCGACATCGACTCGGTCGGCTTGCTGGTGCTGACCCAGGACGGCCGCGTGGCCAAGCAGCTGATCGGCCACGATACCGATGTCGACAAGGAATATTTGGTGCGCGTGCAATATACCAAGGGCGACAAGCTGCCTGACAGCGAATTGAAACGGCTGAACCACGGCCTGTGGCTCGACGGCAAGCCTCTGCTGCCGGCCAAGGTGCGCTGGCAAAATGACGACCAGCTGAGCTTTACTCTGCGCGAAGGCAAGAAACGCCAGATCCGCCGCATGTGCGAACTGGTCGGCCTGAAAGTGCTGGGCCTGAAGCGCGTGCGCATCGGCAAGGTCAAGCTGGGCGACCTGCCCACCGGCCAGTGGCGCTACCTGAGTGCCGACGAGCAGTTTTAAACAGCCCCCCCGGCAAGCATAGTGTTATCGACAAGTGCAATATTTACTTAGTAAATATTGCTGTAAGCCTATACACTGTTGCCCAATAGAACCTAAGAGATAGCCGTTGTGAACGATCCCATTCCCAATCCCCTGCGCAAAGGTGCGCCCAGCCTGGCCGACGTCGCCGAACCGATGGCGCCCGGTACCAAGCCGCACCATATGAGCGACCCGTGGGATATCGGTGAAACCCTGTGCAGCCTGGCCGATAATGGCGATGCGATCTCCATCTACGCCAACGGCAGCGACGACGCCATCATGGCGCGTGTGCTGTCGGTCGACGACGACCTGCCGCAATTCGTGCTGGAGCTGAACGAAGGGCAGATCTTGCCGCCTGGCAGTGCCACCTTCGTGTCGTGGGTGCAAAGCGCCAAGCTGCAATTCACCATCAATGGCGAATGGGAAGCCTATCCCGAGCGGTCCAACGTCTACCTGACTAATTTCCCCAGCCATTGCCTGGTGCTGGAACGGCGCGAATCGGCGCGCCTGGAAACACCGCTCGGTGTCTACTACCTGGCGGCCTTCGTGCTTGAAGGCCGGCCATATGAACTGCAGCTATATGACTTCTCGGCCGGCGGCATCGGCATGCGCGCCCATCCGCGCGACACGGTCGGCCTGTACGTGGGCCGCAAGCTGTCGCGCGTGCGCCTGGAATTGGGGCCGAACAAGGTCATGATCGCCGACCTGGAAATCCGCCTCTCGCGCACCTTCCGCTCGTTTTTGCTGGGCGAACAGGTACAGATCGGCTGCCGCTTCCTGAACCTGACGGACGCGATGCGCGACGAAGTGGTGGCCTTGCTCGATGCCATGGGCAGCGGGCGCAAGGTGCGCTGACACCGTCTGCAGAGACAAGAATGGCCGCTTTCAGCGGCCATTTTTCTATCCTGAGATCAATCGTCGTCGTTCGGATCGAGTTCGGGAAACATCACTTCCGTGTACCCGAACTGCGTGAAATCAACAATCCGCATCGGATACAAAATGCCATGCAGATGGTCGACTTCATGCTGCACCACCCGCGCATGGAAACCGTCGCAGTCGCGGCTGATGGCTTTGCCGAACTGGTCCACGCCTTCATAGTGCAGCTCGCTCCAGCGCGGCACGCTGCCACGCAGGCCGGGCACCGACAGACAGCCTTCGAAGCCCTCTTCCTTGCGCTCCGACAAGGGCGTCAGCACGGGATTGATCAGCACCGTTTCCGGCACCTGCGGCGCATCGGGATAGCGCAGATTCTGCTTGAAGCCATAGATCACCAGCTGCAGGTTGACGCCGATCTGCGGCGCCGCCAGGCCCGCGCCATTGGCGGCGTGCATGGTGTCGAACATGTCGGCGATCAGGGCGTGCAGCTCGGGCGTGTCGAAGTCGCGCACCGGCTCGGCCATCCGCAGCAAGCGCGGATCGCCCATTTTCAGAATTTCACGTACGGTCATTTCGGTTCCACGGGCGCGTTCAATTCGTCGAGGTAAGCGCGGAAGGAGGCACCGGTTTCAGGATGCTTGAGCCCCATCGCCATGGTGGCCTTCAGGTAACCCAGCTTGGAGCCGCAGTCATAGCGCTGGCCCTTGTAGCGGTAAGCCAGCACGCGCTCTTCGCGCATCAGGGCGGCGATGCCGTCGGTCAGCTGGATCTCGCCACCGGCGCCGGCGCCGATTTTTTCCAGGTGATCAAAGATGCTGCTGCTAAGCACATAGCGTCCCACCACGGCCAGGGTCGAAGGCGCTTCTTCCGGAGTCGGTTTTTCCACGATACCCGACACCAGTTCCAGATCGGGCTGGTAATGGCGCGCCGAGACGATGCCGTACTGGCGCGTATCGGCGCGCGGCACATCCTGCACCGCCAGCAGCGAACAGTTTTCATACTGATAGACGTCGGCCATTTGCGCCAGCACCGGCCGCACGCCCTCTTCCACGTCCATGAAGTCATCGGCCAGCAAGACCGCGAACGGCTCGTCGCCGACCACCGGACGCGCGCACAGCACGGCGTGGCCAAGCCCCAACGGCGCCGACTGGCGGATATAAATGCAGTTGATATGCTTCGGTATCACGTTCTGTACCATGTCCAGCAACTGGCGCTTGCCGGCCGCTTCCAGTTCCGTTTCCAGCTCATAAGCCGTATCGAAATGATCTTCGATGGCACGCTTGTTACGGCCGGTAATGAAGATCATTTCCGTGATGCCGGCCGCAACCGCCTCTTCGACCGCATACTGGATCAGCGGCTTGTCAACGATGGGCAACATTTCTTTCGGTTGCGCCTTGGTGGCAGGCAAAAAGCGGCTGCCGAGGCCCGCGACGGGGAAAACTGCTTTTCTGATTTTTTTCATGGGTCTTCGCAATGTGTAGAGTGTCTTGAGGCTGGAGCCGGCGATTACTGCGCGAGCAAGTCCAGCAAACCCGCTTCATCCAGCAATGCCACCCCCAGTTCCTGTGCCTTGGCCAGCTTGCTGCCCGCATCGCTGCCAGCGACCACATAGCTGGTTTTCTTCGATACGGAACCGCTGACCTTGCCGCCGGCCGCTTCGATCAGCGCCGCCGCCGCATCGCGGCTCATGGTGGGCAAGGTGCCGGTGAGCACGAAAGTCTTGCCATCGAACTTGCCGCCGGCTGCTGGCTGTTGTGGTAATTCTGCCAGCAAATGCTCGCGCATGCCGTTCAATTGGCGCAGCAAGTCCACGTTCGCCGGCACCTGCAGCCACGACGCCAGCGCCTCGGCCACGCCGGCCGGCAAGCCGGCCTGGAAACCACCGCCCTGTTCGGCCAGGCTGGCCAGGGTGGCGCCGCGCTCGACCAGCTGCCGGCTGCGCGGCTCGGTCAGCTTGGGGATGCCGATGGCGGCCAGCAGCTTGACCAGGTCGAGCTGCTCGCGCAGCTTGGCGCTGGGCGCGTGTTCGCCTTGCGGCGTGACACCGGCGTCGAGCAAGGCCTGCAAGGCTTGCTGGTTTTTGTCTTCCGCAAAAAAATCGGCAATCGACTCGGCCACCGTGCCGCCGATATCGGGCAGCACGCGCAGCAGCGCGGCCGGGGCATGGCGCACGCGCTCCAGGCTGCCCAGCCATTCGGCCAGGGTCTTGGCGGTCGATTCGCCCACGTGGCGTATGCCCAGCGCAAACAAAAAGCGTTCCATTGGCGGGCGCTTGCTGGCCTCGATGCCGGCCAGCAGGTTTTCCGCCCATTTGGTGGGGATTTTTCCTTGCTGCACGGTCTCCGGCGTGGAACCGTCGCGCTCGTCGGCGCGCACCTTCATTTCCAGCAGTTTTTCCAGGCTCAGGCCGTACAGGTCGGCCAGGCTGTGCACGTAATCGAGTTCGACCAGGGTATCGATATAGCGCTCGCCCAGGCCCTCGATGTCCATCATGCGCCGGCCGGCGAAATGGCGGAACGCTTCCTTGCGCTGTGCCGAGCAGAACAGCCCGCCCGAACAGCGCGCGATGGCCTCGCCCTCTTCGCGCACCACGTGCGAGCCGCACACGGGACAGGTATCGCGCATCACGAAAGCAACCGTTCCTGCCGGACGCTTGTCGGGCACCATCGCCAGCACCTCGGGGATCACGTCGCCGGCGCGGCGCACGATGACCGTATCGCCAACCCGGATATCCTTGCGCCGGACCTCGCCCTCATTGTGCAAGGTGGCGTTGGTGACGGTCACGCCACCCACCGAGACGGGCGCCAGGCGCGCCACCGGCGTCAACGCGCCGGTGCGGCCAACCTGGATATCGATGCCCTGCACAACCGTCAGCGCTTCTTCGGCCGGGAATTTGTGCGCCAGCGCAAAGCGCGGCGCGCGCGACACGAAACCGAGTTCGAGCTGGTCTTCGGTGGCGTCGACCTTGTACACCACGCCGTCGATTTCATACGGCAGGCCGGGACGGCGTTCGCCGATATCCTTGAAATAGCCAAACAGGCCTTGGGCGCCACGCACCACCTTGCGCTCTTTCGACACGGGAATACCCAGAGTCACATACCAGTCCAGCAGCGCCGAGTGCGAGGCCGGCATGGCGGCCCCTTCCAGGGCGCCGATGCCATAGGCATAGAAGCGCAGCTTGCGGCGCGCCGTGATGCGCGCATCGAGCTGGCGCAGGCTGCCGGCCGCAGCATTGCGCGGATTGGCGAATTCCTTCTGGCCTGCTTCGCGCTGGCGCTCGTTCAGGCGGGCAAAGTCACTCTTGAACATCATCACTTCGCCGCGCACGTCGAGCAAGGCGGGAATCTGATCGCCATGCAGGCGCAGCGGGATGCCGCCGATGGTGCGGATATTGGCCGTCACATCTTCGCCGGTGGCGCCGTCGCCACGCGTGGCGGCTTGAACGAACAGACCGTTCTCATAGCGCAGGTTGATCGCCAGGCCATCGAATTTGACTTCGGCCGCGTAGTCGACCTCGGCGCCGTCGTGGTCCAGCCCTTCGCGCACGCGGCGGTCGAAGTTGACGATGTCGTCGTCCGAAAAACCATTGTTCAAGGACAGCATCGGCACCGCGTGCGTCACTTGTTCAAAGTAAGGCAGCGGCGCCGCGCCCACGCGCAGGGTGGGCGAATCGGGCGCGCGCAGCTCGGGATGGGCCGCTTCCAGCGTCTGCAGTTCGATAAAGAGCTGGTCGTAGACGGCGTCGGGGATGGTGGGATTGTCGAGCACGTGGTAAGCGTGCAAGTGCTGGTTCAGTTCGGCAGTCAGCGCCAGCACGCGCGCGCTGGCCTCCTTGGTGATATCGGTCATTGCTACCCGCTTCTCAGCTGAACAGGCGCAGGGCGCGGGTGGAGCCGGCCGGAATATCGGCCGCTTCCATTTCCTGGTAAAACTCCTGTACCTGGCCGGCGATCTCGGCCAGGGCCGCGTCCGACAGGGCCTGGTTGTAATCATCGACGATGGTCGCGTCCAGGCGGCCCACCAGCGAACGGGCGCAGGCGACCATGGCGCCGAAACCGTCACGCGCGGACGCCACGCAAGGCACGTCGAGCAGCAGGGTCAATCGTGGCGTGGTTTCCTCGGCCAGGGTGACATTGGTCGACAGCGAGAACAGATGGCCGCCCTGGCCGTCCGGCATCACGAAGCGGCCGTCCGGGCGCACGTCGAAGCCCTGCTTTTCCAGCGCCACCAGCAAGGTGGAAATCGCCCATGGCGCGCCATTGGTATGCAGGTTGACGCCCAGCTGGGCGTCGTGGCCGGCCACGAAACGGTGCAGATTGCGCGCTTCCGCCATCACTTCCATCATGTCGGGCACTTCCGGCTCGGCGCCGATATCGTCGGCCACCACGCGCAGGCGCGTGACCAGTTCCGAGTATTCCAGTTCGTTCAGGGCCGTGGTGCGGCTGGCCAGCTGCACTCCGCCCTGCATTTTCGTGTACACGCCGCCGTGCGTGATCGGTTCCCAGTCACCGTTGACATGCAGGCCGATGAAGTGCACCGGCTTGTTGCCGACCAGGCGCAAGGTTTGCAGCACCGGCAGGATCTTTTCGCCGCGCACCGGCGCTTCCAGCGACAGCGGCAGCAGGCAATCGATCAGCGGATCGACCAGGCTGGTGGCCAGTTCGCTGGCCGCGCTCGTTTCCTGCGACGGCGATGGCTGCGCTTCGAGGCCATAGGCGGTATCGCTCTGACCCACTTCATCGGCAAACACGGCCGGTGCAGGCTGGGCAGGTGCGGCGCCAAACGAGGGTTCGGTCTTGCCGTTGGACGCGGCGGCAGGCGCGGGGTCGAAGCGCGGCTCCTGGCGCAACACGGGCTCGGCCGGCGCACCAGGCGAACCGGCTGGCGCCTCGCCTTCGCGCATCAGCACGTCGTCGTGGTCGGTGGAAAAGGCGCGCTCGACGCTTTTCTTGGCCTTGTATTCCTGCCATTTATTGTAGGAAAACACGGCGACGATAAAGACGCCACCGGCGCCGAACAAGGTAATTTGAAGGTCTGTCATGCTGCTTGTGCCTCGGTAGCAAAATTTGCGGCGGACTCCATGTCCACCGCCACGATGCGCGATACGCCCTGCTCCTGCATCGTCACACCGATCAATTGATGGGCCATTTCCATCGCAATCTTGTTATGCGAAATGAAAAGGAATTGGGTCTGGTCGGACATGCGCTTGACCATGCGGCAAAAGCGTTCCGTGTTCGAATCGTCCAGCGGCGCATCGACTTCGTCGAGCAGGCAGAACGGCGCCGGGTTCAGGCGGAACATGGAAAACACCAGTGCGGTCGCGGTCAGCGCTTTCTCTCCACCTGACAGCAGATGGATGGTGGCATTTTTCTTGCCGGGAGGCTGCGCCATTACTTGTACACCGGAATCGAGAATTTCGTCGCCCGTCATGGTCAGCCTGGCTTGCCCACCACCGAACAGGATCGGGAACAGTTCCGAAAAATGGTGGTTGACCTTGTCGAACGTGTCTTGCAACAAGTCGCGCGTTTCCTTGTCGATCTTGTGGATGGCGTCTTCCAGCGTATTGATCGCTTCGGTCAGGTCGGCATTCTGGGCGTCGAGGAAATTCTTGCGCTCGGACGCCTGCGCCAGCTCGTCCAGCGCCGCCAGATTCACCGCACCGAGCGCCGCAATCGCATTGGTCAGGCGCGTCACTTCGCCCTGCAGATATGACGGGCGCATGTCCGGGTGCAGCTTTTCGCTCAAGGCCGCTTCGTCGGCGCCGGATTCGAGCAATTGCTGGGCGAATTGTTCCTGGTTCAGGCGCGCGGCCTGTTCCTTGAGCTGCATTTCCATGATCTTGTCGCGCTGCGGCTGCAGGCTGCGCTCGGACTGCGTGCGCGCGTCTTCGGACAGGCGCAGCTGCTGGGTGATCTGGTCCAGTTCATGGCGCGCGTCGGCCAGCGCTTTTTCCTGGCTGGTGCGCCGTTCCAGCAGATCCTGCAAGCCGTCGTTGGCCGCGCCGCTTTCCAGGTTGGCCAGTTCCAGCTGGCCCGCCTGCAGGCTGGCCGTCACTTGCTGCGCCTGGGTGCTGGCGGTGGCGATATTGCGGCGCAGTTCCTCGATGCGGGTGCGCTGCGATTTCTCCGCGTATTCGGTATCCTTGGCGGCGCGTTCCAGGTCGCGCAGGGCGTCGCGCGCTTCGGACAAAAGCTGCTCCTTGCGCAGGAAGTCGGTCTGGCCGTCTTCGTGCGCTTCCTGCAGATTGCCCAGCTCCATGTCGAGCTGTTCGAATTTTTCTTCCGATTCCGCCTTGATCTGCTGCTGCTCGGCTTCCTGGGCGGCGATTTCCGCCAGGTCCGCGCCGATCTGCGTGCTGCGCTGGTTGAAGCGCGCCTCGACTTCGGACAATTTCACCACGTCCAGCTGCAGGGTATGTACCGACGAGGTCAATTGCTGGATGCGCAGGCGCAGGTCGGACAGATTGCGGCTCAAGCTAGCCACCGCCGCATCGGCGCGCACCGAACGGGCGCGCGCTTCTTCGGCCAGCAGTTGCTGTGCGCGCAATTGTTTACCGATATTGTCGATTTCCTGCTGGCGGCCCAGCATGCCTTCCTGTTCCGAGTCGGCCGCGTAAAAACGCACGCTGCCGGCGGTGACCACATGGCCCGCGCGGGTGACGAAATAGCCGCCCGGCGGCAGCTTGGATCGCTCCGCCAGCGCTTCGGCCGCGTCTTCCACCGCGTAGGCATTGTGCAGCCAGTCCTGCAGCAGGCCGCGCAGGCCAGGATCGTTCAGTTTCAGCAAATTCAAAAACGGCTTCAGGCCAGGCACGTCCGGCTGTGGCAGCGGCGGCACCGTCGATGGCGCATACAGGGCCAGCTTGGCCGGCGGCGCGTCGGCAAAGAAGGCCTTGGCCCAGTCGATGTTCGACAGCTGCAAGGCCGAGGTGCGCTCGCGCAGGATCGATTCCATCGCCGCTTCCCAGCCCGCCTCGATCTGCAGCTTCTGCCACAGGCGCGGCAAGGTGTCGAGTTCGTGCTTTTTCAGCCAGGGCTGGACCTTGCCTTGCGTTTGCACCCGTTCCTGCAACTGCTTCAAGGCCGACAGCCGCGCCTCGAGCTGGGCGTTGGCGGCGGTTTCGGCGTTGACCTGGGCCTGTGCCTCGCTGCGCTCCTGCTCCAGCTTGGGCTGCTGTTCCAGTGCCTCTTCGAGGTAAAAGCCCTGCTCCTCGAGCGTCTGCTGCTTTTCCTCCAGCTGCAGTTTGAGGTTTTCCAGGTGGCTGCTGTCGGGCAGGCTGAGGCTGTTTTTTTCCTGCTGCAGGCGCTCACGCCGCGTCAACAGGCTGTTCAAAATATTCGAGGCATTGCGCTGGTGCGCCGATTCCAGTTCCAGCTGCTGCTGCGCCTGCATGATTTTCGCGCGCGATTCCGTGCTCTTGTGCTGGGCGGCGCGCCAGGCGGCGTCCAGCTCGGGCAATTGCTCGCCCTTCTGCTCGGCCATCATCTGCGACTGCTCGACCTTGGCGGCCAGTTCTTCGAGCTGGAACTCGGCTTCCTCGATCTGTTCCTGGTACTCGCCACCCTGTTGCGTCCACTGGTCGCGCTGGGCCGTCAACGTGGCCAGCTGCGCCTGCAGGCGCGCGCGCGATTCGATCACGAACTTGATCTGCGCTTCCAGGCTGCCGATCTCCGCATTCGTCTGGTACAGGTGCCCTTGCGCCGTGTGCAGGCGGTCGCCGACGGCAAAGTGGGCCTGGCGCATCTGTTCCAAGGTCAGTTCCACATTGCGCAGCTTGGCGGTCTGCTCTTCCAGGTCGGTCTGCGCCTGCTCGACTTCGCGGAAATAGCGCGTCTGTTCGTTTTGCGCCTCGTTCTTGCGCAGCAGCCACAGCAGCTTCTGCTTTTCTTCCTGGTCCGCCTGCAGGGCGTGGAAACGGGTCGCCACGGCCGCCTGCGCTTCGAGCTTTTCCAGGTTGGCGTTCAGTTCACGCAGGATATCTTCCACCCGCAGCAGGTTCTCGCGCGTGTCCTGCAGCCGGTTTTCCGTTTCGCGCCGGCGTTCCTTGTATTTCGATACGCCGGCCGCTTCTTCGAGGAACACGCGCAGCTCTTCCGGGCGCGATTCGATAATGCGCGAGATCATGCCCTGGCCGATAATGGCGTAGGCCCGGGGACCGAGACCGGTGCCGAGGAAAATATCCTGGATATCGCGCCGGCGCACGGGCTGGCTGTTGATGTAATAGGTGGAAGTGCCGTCGCGCGTGAGGGTGCGCTTGACGGCGATCTCGGCGTACTGGCCCCACTGGCCCGAGGCCTTGCCGTCGTTATTGTCGAACACCAGCTCGACCGAGGCGCGCCCGGCCGGCTTGCGGTGGGTGGAACCGTTGAAAATCACGTCCTGCATCGATTCGCCGCGCAATTCCGACGCCTTCGATTCGCCCAGCACCCAGCGCACGGCGTCGATGATATTCGACTTGCCGCAGCCATTCGGCCCGACCACGCCCACCAGCTGGCCCGGCACCTGGAAATTGGTGGGGTCGACGAAAGACTTAAACCCCGACAACTTGATGGAAGAGAGACGCACGTGTTTTAAAGTTCCTGCCTATGCTGGCGGTAATCAGTGGTTGCAACGCGGGACCAGCCCCGCCGGTTGCCGCCATCGCAAAAAAAGTGGCCCATCATACCATTTGCCATGATTTTTCTGGCCAAAAAACCGCAGTGCGGGGTCAAGGCTCAGGGGCGGCCGGCCAGCTTCCAGTCGGCGCGTGAAAAAACCCGCTCATGCCCCGACAGGTGCAAGGCGATTTTCTGCAGCCAGTCTTCGGTCGGCATCGGCTCGGCCTTGAAGGTAATGAGCACCATCAGACCCAGGCTGGCCAGCGCCAGCGCATGGCTGACGGCAAAATTGACGGCGCCACGCGCCTGCCACATGAAGCCGAAGGCCATCGCCAGCCCCAGCACGCAGCCACTGACCGCTTCGGACACGCTGTGCGCCTGCACCACCACGCGCGAGATGGCCACCAGCACGGCATACGCCACACCGAACAGCACGCCGGCATGGCGCCAGGAGCGCGGCGCGCGCTGCAGCACCACATACATCAGCACGGGAAAGACGGCGCCGGCGCGCATGGCGTGCCCGCTGAAACCCGTGAAATCAAGACTGGCGCTGCCGATACCCCAGCCGATAAAGGCCAGCTTGGACAGCACCACCAGCAACATGCCGCCGCCGTACCACAAGCTCCAGCCGAGCACCAGGCGCCACTGTTTCGATACCAGCAGCCAGACGGCGATCGCCACGCCAGCCGGCCCCAGCACCGACATGTCGGCCGTAAAAGAAATTGCATTCCACCAAGTCATCATCACTGCGCATCATTATGATCAGGCTGCACTATGCCAGACTGGCAAGGGTCACGCCGGGCTTTTCAAGGTACGACCCGCGACTATTACATCCGATTACATTTGCCCGGTATATTTCTATCAAGAAAGCAGGCCAAATCCTACACGGCGTCAAGTGGTGTTCCGATGGTCGCGCTCATGCTTGCCGCGCATCATGCCTTACCGGGACACATCAGCCAAGGGGAGCCAGGACAGCATGGCCAACAACCACTGGCGCCCCTTTGCCGATGCGCTCCGGTGGATGACTTTTTTCGTGACTCTTTAATTTCTCAAAGGAAATATGATGAACTCGAATCAAAAAGGCGATCAAGGCAACAAGCAATCCGCTAGCGCCCCCGCTAGCGGAAACAAGCAGTCGGGCAGCCCCAGCCAGGGCAGCAAACAGGGCGGCACCCACGAGCAGCACGTGGAAGCAGGCCGCCAAAGCCATAAAAACGACGGCAACAAGCAGTCGGGCAGCAGCGACAGCAAACAGTCGGGCAGCGGCAGCAAAAGCGGCAAATAATTACTTTCCCTGAGCCGCTTTGGCGGCGGGGATCGCATGCAACAGGGCCTGATCCGGCGTGCCGGACCAGGCCCTTTTCACAGCGTCAGATATTCGTCAGGCGCTTGCCCTTGGGAATTTCGAAATCGCGAATCGCCTCGACCATGCCCACTTCGCGCGCCTGTTCCGCCGTCAGGTGCAGGTCGGAATAGGCATGCACCAGCCACTGGTCCTCGCTCAGCGCCACATGGCCGCGCAGGATGCGCTCGGTGCGCTGGTCGTCGGCGCGCAAGCCTTCGACGATGATGCTGAGCGCGTCGGGCCGCGCACCGGGCGAGGCCGTGGCATGCGACTTGTGCACCATGAAGCGCGCCGTATCGCTGGCATAGCGCTGCTGGCCCGACAGAAACAGGGTGACGGCGATCGAGGCGACGGCGCCCGTGTTGTAGGTCACCAGCTTGATCGGCAGCTTGCTCAGAAAGTTGTATAGGCAGATGCCGTCGCTGACATAGCCGCCATTGGACTGGATCAGGATATGCGCGGTGGTCAGCTTGTCTTCGGTCATGTCGGCCACCGCATTGAAGACGCGGCGCACCATGTCGCTGTTGACGTCGCCGGACAAGGTAAACCAGCCGTGCTGTTCGATGCTGTTATGGGTTTCGCTCATGGCAATCACTCTTCGAAAGGACGGTGATGATGGTATTGAGCATAGCAAATTTTCGTGCCCGCCGCCGTCTTGCTGATCCCGGACGCAACACACTTACACCCAGGAAATATCAGGCCGCAAGCCCTGTTTTGGTGCATGCCGGCTGGGTGTTTACAGATTGACAGAAAACCCCTGCTGGCATATATTCCCACCACTTGATCGGGAGAGGGCAAACTCGCGTTGCCGCCGAAGGGGCACTACCCAAAAACTCTCAGGCAAAAGGACCGATCAGGCGAGGCGCAACGATGGCAATGGCCATTCTGCGGCTCAACTCTGGAGAGCGACCGCGGCACTGCCGGCGGTCCACCGAAGGGGCGCACGGAGCTTTTTTCTCCGTAATCTCTCAGGTACCAAGGACAGGGGGGTGAATGTTCACGCTGGAAAGCCGTATTGGCTGGCCAGGCATGTGTGCTGTTAACTGTACCGTTAACCCTCCCCTTTCACCTTCGTCCCGAGGAATCAATGACGCTCAACGCAACCCCACTCAACAACGCCCACCGTGCCAGCGGCGCCCGCATGGTCGATTTCGGCGGCTGGGACATGCCTGTCAACTATGGTTCGCAAATCGAAGAACATCACGCCGTGCGCAGCGACGCCGGCATGTTCGACGTGTCGCACATGTGCGTGGTCGATATCGAAGGCCCGAACGTGCGCGCCTTCCTGCGCGGCCTGCTGGCCAACAATGTCGACAAGCTGCAAGTGGCGGGCAAGGCGCTGTACTCGTGCATGCTGAATGCCGAAGGCACCGTCATCGATGACCTGATCGTCTACTTCTTCAACGAAAACTGGTTCCGCCTGGTGGTCAACGCCGGCACGGCCGAAAAAGACGTGGCCTGGATGCAGCAGCAAAACACCGCCACCAACAGCGGCCTGACGATCACCGAGCGCCGCAGCGCGAACAATCCGATGGCGCTGGTCGCCGTGCAGGGCCCGAACGCGCGCGCCAGGGTATGGCAGGTACTGCCGCAGACGCAAGCCGCGTCCGAAGCGATCAAGCCCTTCAACGCCGTCATCGTCAAGGACACGCCATTCGGCGAAGTGATGCTGGCGCGTACCGGCTACACGGGCGAAGACGGTTTTGAAATCGGCGTGGCGGCAAGCCAGGTCGAAGCGCTGTGGAACGCGCTGGCGGCTGCCGGCGTCAAGCCGGCCGGCCTCGGCGCGCGCGATACCCTGCGCCTGGAAGCGGGCATGAATCTGTACGGCCAGGACATGGACGAAAGCGTCAATCCGCTCGACGCCGGCCTGGCCTGGACCATCGACCTGGTCAGCGAGCGCGACTTTATCGGCAAATCCGCTTTGGTCGCCAAAGGCCAGAACGCGCAATTCGTCGGCCTGATCCTGCGTGAAAAAGGCGGCGTGCTGCGCGCCCATCAAAAAGTCATCGTGGCTGGCAATGAAGCCGCCGGCGAGATCACCAGCGGTACTTTCAGCCCATCGATGCAGGAAGCGATCGCGCTGGCGCGCGTGCCGAACGGCGTCAATGTCGGCGACACCGTGCACGTGGAAATCCGCGGCAAGCAACTGGCCGCGTCGGTAGTCAAGCTGCCTTTCGTGCGCAACGGTAAAATCCTGGTTGCGTAAGCGGCTAGAGGCGCCCGCAAGACCGATCAAACATCATCAACAATCAAACATTTACCATCTGGAGCCACACATGAACATTCCTGCAGACCTGAAGTACACCGCCTCCCACGAATGGGTACGCCTGGAAGCGGACGGCACGGCCACCGTCGGCATCACCGAGTACGCACAGGATGCACTGGGCGATATCGTGTTCGTCGAACTGCCTGACGTCGGCGCCACCTTCAACGCCGGCGACGACGCCGCCGTGGTGGAATCGGTCAAGGCCGCCAGCGACATCTACGCGCCAGTCGCCGGCGAAGTCACGGCCGTCAACGACGACGTCGTCAACGCGCCTGAATCGATCAACGCCGACGCCTACGCCAACTGGCTGTTCAAGATCAAGCCAGCCGACGTGTCGTCGCTGGACGGCCTGCTGGACGCCGCCGCGTACGGCGCCGCCACCGGCGAGTAATCACGCTTGACCGACGGGCCGCGCTTGCGGCCCGTTCGCATTTTTCTTCGCAGCGCCTGCGCGCCGCCCCCGGTTTTTTCAGTCTTTTTGGCCTCTATACCATGACCCGCACCAGCCTGACCCAACTCGAAGCACGCGATGCCTTCATCGCCCGCCATATCGGCCCCTCCCCTTCCGAACAGGAAGCCATGCTGTCCACGCTGGGCTACGCCTCGCGCGCCGCGCTGATCGATGCGCTGGTGCCGGCCAATATCCGCAACCAGGGCGCGCTGCCCTTGGGCGCCTACTCGCAGCCGATGCCGGAACAGGAAGCCCTGTCGCGCCTGAAAGCCATCGCCGGCAAGAACCAGGTCCTGAAATCCCTGATCGGCCAAGGCTATTACAACACCTTCACGCCAGGCGTGGTGCTGCGCAATATCTTTGAAAACCCGGCCTGGTACACGGCGTACACGCCTTACCAGCCAGAGATTTCGCAGGGCCGCCTGGAAGCGATTTTGAACTTCCAGCAAGTGATCACGGACCTCACCGGCATGGGCATCTCGAACGCCTCGATGCTGGATGAAGGCACGGCCGCCGCCGAAGCGATGACATTGATCCAGCGCGTGGGCAAATCGAAGTCCACCGTGCTGTACGTCGCCAATGACGTGCTGCCGCAAACCTTGGAAGTGGTGCAGACGCGCGCCCAGCCGATCGGCATCGAAGTGCGCACGTTTGATCCGGCCGAAATCGAGTCGCTCGATGACTGCTTTGGCGTGCTGCTGCAATACCCGGGCGTCAATGGCGTGGTGCGCGACTACCGCGCCGGCGTCGAAAAACTGCACGCCAATGGCGCGATGGTGATCGTCGCGGCCGACCTGCTGGCCCTGACCATGCTCACGCCGCCTGGCGAATGGGGTGCGGACGTGGTGGTCGGCAACAGCCAGCGCTTCGGCGTGCCGCTCGGTTTCGGCGGCCCGCACGCCGGTTACCTCTCTACCCGTGACGCCTTCAAGCGCAATATGTCGGGCCGTCTGGTCGGCGTGACCGTCGATGCGCAGGGCAACAAGGCCTATCGCCTGGCCCTGCAAACGCGCGAGCAGCATATCCGCCGCGAAAAAGCCACCTCGAACATCTGCACCGCGCAAGTGCTGCTGGCCGTGATGGCCTCGATGTACGCCGTCTACCACGGCCCGGTCGGCCTGCTGCAGATCGCCAAACGCGTGCACCGCTTTACGGGTGTGCTGGCCGCCAACCTGAAAACGCTGGGCCACAAGGTGGTCAACGAGACCTACTTCGACACCCTGACGATTCGCGTTGACAATGCAGAACAGCTGCACGCCACCGCGATTGCGCACGGGGTCAACCTGCGCAAGATCGACGCCACCCACGTCGGCCTGTCGCTCGATGAAACCACCACGCGCGACGATATCGCGCTGCTGTGGACCGTGTTTGCGCAAGGCGTGGCCAACGCGCCGGCCGCACCGGACCTGGACGCCGTCGAAGCAGCGGTGGAAAGCACGCTGCCGGCCAACCTCGCGCGTGAAAGCGCCTACCTGACGCATCCGGTCTTCAACAGCTACCACTCGGAACACGAAATGCTGCGCTACCTGCGCAGCCTGGCCGACAAGGACCTGGCGCTGGACCGCACCATGATCCCGCTCGGCTCGTGCACCATGAAGCTGAACGCGACGTCCGAAATGATTCCGGTCACCTGGCCCGAGTTCTCGAACATCCACCCGTTTGCACCCGATGCGCAAACCGTCGGCTACCGCGAAATGATCTCGCAGCTGGAAGAAATGCTGTGCGCGCTGACCGGCTATGCGGCCGTGTCGCTGCAGCCGAACGCCGGCTCGCAGGGCGAGTACGCGGGCCTGCTGGTGATCAAGGCGTATCACGAATCGCGCGGCGAAGGCCACCGCAATATCTGCCTGATCCCGTCGTCGGCGCACGGCACCAACCCGGCATCGGCCAATATGGTCGGCATGCAGGTGGTCGTCACCAGCTGCGACGCGAACGGCAACGTCGACCTGGCCGACCTGAAAGCCAAGGCGGAAAAACACAGCGCCAACCTGGCCTGCGTGATGGTGACCTACCCGTCCACCCACGGCGTGTTCGAAGAAGGCATCCAGGAACTGTGCGAGATCATCCACGCGCACGGCGGCCAGGTCTACATCGACGGCGCCAACATGAACGCGCTGGTCGGCGTGGCGGCACCCGGCAGTTTTGGTGGCGACGTGTCGCACCTGAACCTGCATAAAACCTTCTGCATCCCGCACGGCGGTGGCGGACCGGGCGTGGGCCCGATCGGTGTCGGCGCCCATCTGGCAAAATTCCTGCCTAACCAGCGCTCCACCGGCTACCGGCGCGACAAGGCCGATGCAGGGATAGGCGCCGTCAGCGCCGCGCCATTCGGCTCGGCCAGCATCCTGCCGATCTCGTGGATGTATATCGCCATGATGGGCGCCGAAGGCCTGACGGCCGCGACCGAGACGGCGATCCTGGCCGCCAACTACATCGCGCGCCGCCTGTCGCCGCACTACCCTGTGCTGTACTCGGGCCACGACGGCCTGGTCGCCCACGAGTGCATCCTGGACCTGCGCCCGCTCACCGACGCCACCGGCATCAGCAACGAAGACGTGGCCAAGCGCCTGATGGACTTCGGTTTCCATGCGCCGACCATGAGCTTCCCGGTACCGGGCACCCTGATGATCGAGCCGACCGAAAGCGAATCGAAAGCGGAAATCGACCGCTTTATCGACGCCATGATCGCGATCCGCGAAGAAATCGCCAAGGTCGCCAGCGGCGAATTCGACCATGACGACAATCCGCTGAAAAACGCGCCGCACACAGCGCAGGTATTGATGTCGGACGAGTGGAACCGCAAGTACAGCCGTACTGTGGCCGCCTATCCGGTGGCATCGCTGCGCGAGCGCAAGTACTGGCCGCCCGTGGGCCGTGCCGACAACGTCTACGGCGACCGCAACCTGTTCTGCGGCTGCGCACCGATCAGCTCGTACGAAGAAGAGTAAACCTCAGCCGCCCGCGCAAGCGGGCAGCTTGACGACAGCAGGCGACCGCAAGGCCGCCTGCTTTTTTTTGGCCCCGGACAACAGGCATTAGCAGATTGCATGCACGAGCACATAGCGGCACACTGTATAAATACCCAGTATTTAATTGGCAATGCAAACGGCCGCACTCGGCAACAATGAAAGCCACCCCATGACAGAACTGAATAAATACCTCGAAAAACATTTCCTTAACGAGGTACAACTGGCCAACGCAAGCGCCATGCATATCGATGAGCTCGATGCCCTGATACATGACCGACTGGTACCCGCACCATCGTATGTGGTCACCAGTGCGGGAAACGTCTGTTCCTTTGTGTTCGGCGAGATGAGCGCGCCCGGCTCCAAGCCCGGCCGTTACTTCCCGCCATCGCAGCTGGCCTGGATCGATCGGGCACGCCGCGCCATCGCGGCCGGCGCCATGGCAGACATCAAGGCCAGCCTGAAGACACAGTTCACGGTCAACTTCGCCACGGCGCTGGCAACGCTGAATCTGTCCACCTGGCGTTTGCGCGACAGCTTCGGCGACGACGGCGCACCGATTCACGCCGGCCTGCGCGTGCGTACCGATGCGGCGTGGGAGTATTTTTTGAACGGAACATTCGGCCTGTGCGTTGCCTATCCAATCTCCGAGGCGCACATCGCGTACAAGGAAGTGCTGCAGGAAAAACTCACGCAGATCAGTGATAACGGCAGTCAAACGGTGTTCTCGCCGCAGCAGGCGCAGGCGACGCACGAATTGATCGACGCCTACGCGGCGGCGTCCATGCCGTTCTCGCCGATTGAGTACGCTTCGAGCAGCCGCAAGCGACTGGTCGAGGACCTGCGCGCCAACCTCCGCGCATCGGCCGCCGCCGCTTGAGTCCGGTGGATGCCGCGCAGGCGCGCAGGTGACGGACAACAGGCAGGCCACGCGGCCTGCTTTTTTATTGGCCGTCCGGATTATCGAAGATCACTTCCAGCGCTTCGCCAAATCGCGGTATATCGACCCGGTCCATCAGGTACACCGCATTGACCCGGTCATGCCTGGTGTGGATGCGCACGCAACGCCGGGCGCTGCGCCATTGATAGACCACGCGGCCAAGATCCCAGTCATCGTAGTCCACCGGCATGCCCAGCAAGCGAAAGATATCGTCCAGCGGCCGCTCGGCCAGGTTCTTGACGCCGCGGAAATAAATCTCCGCCACCTCGGCGCTCGCCACTTCCGGATATGTGTTTGCCATATGCCACCTCCTTGACATGATGCAGGGCTTCGTCAACTGCATGCTGGCCGCGTTTGGCCTGCTGTGCGCACTCGGCATCCGCTATCCGCTGCAGATGCTGCCGGTGCTGCTGTGGGAGCTGACCTGGAAAACGCTGTGGCTGATCGTCGTCGCGCTGCCGGCCTGGCGCGCAGGGCCGCTGGACCAGGCCATGCTGGAGAACCTGTTTGCGGTCGGCGTGGTGGTGATCATCCCGATCGCCATGCCATGGGGCCATGTGATCAAGACATACCTGAAGCAGCCGGGCGACCGCTGGACGCGGTCGACACCGTCGGCTGGCTGACACCGCTTTTATTGAAATGTCACAGCGCCAGCATCGCCGCGCCCGGCACGGCCAGCGCGCCGGCCACCACGCCCAGCAGCACCACGTCGCGCCGCTCGCCGCGCGCGCGGTTGGTGCTCCAGGCCGCAAACAACAGGGCCGCCGCGATACCACTGAGCAAAATTCCGAATTGCATCATATCCATCTCCTTTGATTAACAAGCTTGATTAAAAATGTAGCTACCTACCGGTAGGCAGTAAGTGTACAATAAAAAACACCGGCGGTGTCAACGCCCTGTTTTTTATTGAAAGGTAGTCCATGCAGCAGCACACCCTTCCCCGCACCGGCAGCTTCGGCCTGGCGGCATCCCTGGCCCTGGTGGCCGTCCTTGGCCCGGCCGGCATCGACATGTATCTGGCCTCGATGCCGGCCATGGCGCGCGAACTGCACACCTCGTATGCGAACGTGCAGCTGAGCCTGACCGTCTTCCTGCTGGCGATGGGCATGGGGCAATTGCTGTGCGGGCCGCTGACCGACATGCTGGGCCGGCGCCGGCCCTTGCTGGCCGGTATCGCACTGTATATCGCCGCCGCCCTGTGGGCCGCGCAGGCCGGTCAATTGCACATCCTTCTGCTGGCGCGGCTGCTGCAGGGCCTGGGCGCGGCGCTGACCCTGGTGGTGGTGATGAGCATGGTGCGCGACGTGGCGGACGGCGTGCGGGCGGCGCAGCTGTTCGCGCTGCTGATGACCATCGTCGGCCTGGCGCCCGTGCTGGCGCCGGCCGTGGGCGGCATGCTGGACGCGCACTACGGCTGGCGCGCCGTGATGCTGGCGCTGGCCAGCCTCGGCGCACTGACCCTGCTCAACAGCGCGCTGTTCCTGCCCGAAACCCTGCCGGCAGCGAAACGCGTGCCGCCGACAGGCGCGCTGCGCACCTATGCCCGCATCGCCCTGGACCGCGCCTTTCTGCTGCCGGCGCTGGCGCTGGCGGCCAGCTTCTTTTTCCTGTTCGCCTATATCGGCGGCGCCTCGCTGGTGTACCAGCACGATTTCGGCCTGCCGGCCGATACCTTCGGCCTGGTGTTCGGCGCCACCGGCGTGGCGGTGCTGCTGGGCGCGATGGCCAGCGGCCGCCTGGTGGGCCGTTACGGCGTGCTGCGCCTGTCGGTGGCGGGCGCCTGCGCCATGCTGGGCGGCGCCGTGCTGGCGCTGGCGGCGGCCGCGCTGGGACTGGGCTTGCCCGGCGTGCTGCCGGGCCTGTTCCTGGCGCTGGGCGGGTTGGGCGTGGCCGAAGCGACCCTGATGGCGATCGCCATGGGTTCACAGCAGCGCGCGCTGGGCTCGACGGCGGCCCTGCTGGGCGCGATACAGATGACGATTTCGTCACTGGCCACGCCGGTGGCGGCCGGCCTGGCGCAGCTGGGACCGCTGCCATGGCTGTTGTTCTTGACCGCGGCGGGCCTGCTGGTATCATGGCTGACGCTGGTCAGCGCCCGCTCCTGTCCCCTGCAGACGGCCAGCCTGCCATTACATTGATGCTCACTTGCTGAACCCTATGAAGAAACGCTCGGCCTCGGCCGATAACATCTGCGCCGTTGCCGTCGCCCATTTTTCCGACCACGGCTACGACGCCTCGTCCCTCAACGATATCGCCGAACTGGCCGGCATGCGCAAGGCCTCGCTGTACTCGCACTTCAGCGGCAAGGACGCGCTGTTCCTGGCCGTGTTCGACGATGCCCTGGAGCAGGAACAGGCCTTCATGGACAGCTGCTTTGCCGATGAAGCGAGCCGGTTTGCCAGCGGCGGCCAGCAGGCCGGCTCGCTGTACTGCGACCGCATGGCCGAGCGCTATGCCGATTCGGCCCACTTGCGTTTCCTGCTGCGCACCGCCTACCTGCCGCCGGCGACACTCAAGGTGCAGGTGGGCGCCGGCTTCGAAGCGCTGCTGGTGCAACTGCTGCAGCACTACGTGGCCAGCCTGGGCCGCCTGGCCCCTGCCCTGCCGTCTGCGCGCATCGAACTGTATTCGCAAGCCTATCTGGGCATCGTCGACAGCCTGCACGTGGAACTGATCTATGCCGGCGGCGCCGCCTTGCAGCAGCGCCACGCGGCGCTGTGGCAGATTTTGTCCGATTCGCTGTCGATTCAATCTTCTTAACCTCCTGAAAGACCCCATGAAACACAGCCTGCTTGCCCTTCTGCTTTTCAGCGCTTTCAACGTCCAGGCGGCGCCCTCGCAGACCGACCGCCAGCAACTGGAACAGGTGGTGGAAACCTTCCGCCTGTCACTGATCAACAAGGACAAGGCCAGCTTCATGAAGCTGCTGTACAGCGAGACCATCCCCTGGATCGGCGTGATCAAGGACAAGAGCATGAACATGATCGAAGACCGGGGCGACAAGGTCAGCAAGATCACGCCAGGCGCCAGCGCCGTCAAGTTCATCGATTCCATCGTCAGCGACACGGAAGCGATCGAAGAGAAATTCGACAATGTGCGCATCGATAGCGATGGCGATATCGCCCAGGTCTACTTCGACTACAACTTCAACCGCGGCGACTATCGATCCAACTGGGGCCAGGAAGCGTGGCAACTGGTGCGTACCACGCATGGCTGGAAGATCAATTCGGTGATCTGGTCGATGGAATTCAATCCGCAACAGCCGCCGAAAAAAACACCCTGACGACACCCTGATCACGCGCTGGCTTTTTGCACCATCGCCAGCGGCGCCGGTGCGGCCTCGTCCTCTTCCGGATGCTCGTACAGGGCCTGCATTTCCGCCGCCGTCGATTCGCCATTCAATACCCGCTCCATGCGTTCGCGGTCCAGCGCGCCCACCCAGCGGGCAATCGCCAGCGTGCCCACCGCGTTGCCGATGGTATTGGTGATCGAGCGCGCTTCGGACATGAAGCGATCCACGCCCAACAGCAGCACCATGCCGGCCACGGGAATGGTGCCCAGCGAGGCCAGAGTCGCCGCCAGGGTGATGAAGCCGGAACCGGTGACGCCGGCCGAACCCTTCGAGGTCAGCATCAGCACGCCCAGCACGATGAACTGGTCCATCATGGAGAGCGGCGTATTGGTGGCCTGGGCGATAAAGATGGCCGCCATGGTGTAATAAATGCACTGGCCGTCCGGATTGAAGGTGACGCCGGCCGGTATCACCAGCCCCACCACCGGTTTCGAGACGCCCGCGTGTTCCAGTTTGCGCATCAGCTGCGGCACCACCGATTCCGAGGAACTGGTGCCCAGCACGGTGAACAGTTCTTCCCTGATATAGCGCAGGAACTTGTACAGGCTGAAACCGGAAACGCGGGCGACGATGCCCAGCACCACAAAGACGAACACGGCGCAGGTCAGATACATGGCGCCCATCAGCTGGCCCAGCGACACCAGCGAACCGAGGCCATATTTGCCGACCGTAAAGGCGATCGCCCCAAACGCGGCCAGCGGCGCCACGCGCATGATCATGCCGACGATAATGAACATGCTGTTGCAGAACGCTTCGAGGAAATCGACCACCGGCTTGGCGCGCCGGCCCATGTGCGACAGGGCAATGCCGAACAGGGTGGCGAACACGAGGATCTGCAAAATGTCGTTCTTGGCCAGCGCGTCGACCACGCTGACGGGCACCATGTGCAGCACGAAGTCGACAAAGCTGTGCGAGGACTTGGCGGCCGCCGCCGTATAGCTGGCGATGCTGCTGGTGTCGAGCGAGGCGGCGTCGATATTCATGCCCACGCCCGGCTTGGCGAGATTCACCACCAGCAATCCCAGCAGCAGCGCCAGGGTCGACATCACCTCGAAATAGATCAGGGCGCGGGCGCCGACGCGGCCCAGTTCCTTCATGCTTTCCATCTTGGCGATGCCCAGCACCACCATGGCGAAAATCACGGGCGCGAACACCATCTTGATCAGGCGGATAAAGCCGTCGCCCAGGGGTTTGAGGTCGGTGCCGAGCGCGGGGGAAAAATAGCCGAGCAGGCCGCCGGCGACCACGCCGATCAGCACCTGCACGTACAGCTTGCCAAAAATACGTTTGAACATGCTTGTCTCCTGTTATGAATTGCTTGCTTTCCAGCGCCCCCGCCGGCTCTGCGGCCGGTCAGGAGCATGGACCCTGCCCTTACGCCGCCTGCAATTGCGTGGCGGCAGCCAGGAAGTCGCACACGGCGCGCGTCACCTGCGCCGTGGTGGCGTTGCCGCCCAGGTCGCGCGTGTGCAGGGCCGGATTGGCCGTCACGTGCTCGATCGCCCGCATCACCTGCCTGGCGGCATCGAATTCACCCAAGTGTTCCAGCAGCATCACCACCGACCAGAAGGTGCCGACCGGATTGGCCAGGCCCTTGCCCATGATGTCGAAAGCCGAACCGTGGATAGGCTCGAACATCGATGGATAGCGGCGCTCGGGATCGATATTGCCGGTCGGCGCGATGCCCAGGCTGCCGGCCAGCGCGGCGGCCAGGTCGCTCAAGATATCGGCGTGCAGGTTGGTGGCGACGATGGTGTCGAGGGTGGCCGGACGGTTGACCATGCGCGCCGTGGCGGCGTCGACCAGTTCCTTGTCCCAGGTGACGTCAGGGAAATCGCGCGACACTTCGACCGCGATTTCATCCCACATCACCATCGCATGGCGCTGCGCATTGCTCTTGGTAATCACCGTCAGCAGCTTGCGCGGCCGCGACTGCGCCAGCGTGAAGGCATAGCGCAGGATGCGCTCGACGCCGACGCGCGTCATCATCGACACATCGGTGGCCGCCTCGATCGGATGGCCCTGGTGCACGCGACCGCCCACGCCCGAGTATTCGCCTTCCGAGTTTTCGCGCACGATGACCCAGTTCAGGTCGTCCTGCGCGCAGCGCTTGAGCGGGCCGTCGATGCCGGGCAGGATACGGGTCGGGCGCACATTGGCGTACTGGTCGAAACCCTGGCAGATCTTCAGGCGCAGGCCCCACAGGGTGATATGGTCGGCGATGTCCGGGTCGCCGGCCGAACCGAACAGAATCGCGTCCTTGTTGCGCAAGGCATCGAGGCCATCTGCCGGCATCATCACGCCGTGCTGGCGGTAATAGTCGCCGCCCCAGCCGAAATCTTCGAAGGCGAACGTGAAGCTGCTGCTGCCGGCGGCCAGCGCGGCCAGTACCTGCTGGCCGGCCGGCACGACTTCCTTGCCGATGCCGTCGCCTGGAATGGTGGCGATATGGTAGGTTTTCATGGGGTGTCTCCTGGAATGAGGTGGTAGTGACACCACTCTACGCGGTGGACGCCACGCGCAATGCCCGCTAAACTCAATCCATTGTTAACCTCTGACTCCACAATCATGAGCAATGGCTTCCAGCCGGCCGAACTGGGCTTTATCGTCACCCTGTCCAGCGCAGGCAGCCTGAGCGGCGCCGCGCGCGAGCTGGGCATCACCACCTCGGCCGTCAGCAAGCGGCTGTCCATCATCGAAGCAAGGTTGGGCGTGCCGCTGGTAAACCGCACCACGCGGCGCATGAGCATGACGCCGGAAGGCGACGTCTTGCTGGAGCATGCACGCCGCATCCTGGCGGAAATTGCCGAACTGGACCAGTTGCTGGGCGCCTCGAAAAGCGCGCCGAAAGGACAGCTGCGCGTCAACGCCACCCTGGGCTTTGGCCGCCTGCATATCGCGCCGGCCATCTCGCGCTACGTGCTGCGCTATCCGGAAGTGGACGTGCAACTGCAGTTGTCGGTCGACCCGCCCGCGCTGACGGACGACCAGTTCGACGTCTGCATCCGCTTCGGCGCCCCGGCCGACACGCGCGTGATCGCCAGGCGCCTGGCGCCGAACCGCCGCCTGCTGTGCGCCGCGCCCGCCTACCTGGCGAAACACGGCGAGCCGAAGACGCCTTTGGACTTGCGCCGGCATAACTGCATCAGCATCCGCCAGGGCGACGAAGCGTATGGACTGTGGCGTTTGTACGGCGGCAAGGAGGCCGAGCGCGATGCGCAGGGCGTCAAAGTGCGTGGCAACCTGGCCACCAACGATGGCGAAATTGCGGTGAACTGGGCGCTGGACGGCCACGGCATTCTGATGCGGGCCGAATGGGATATCGAACGCTACCTGGAGACGGGGCGGCTGGTACGAGTACTGCCCGGCTACCGCACGCCGGATGCCGATATCTACGCCGTGTATCCGCAGCGGCAGCAGCTGTCGGCGCGGATACGGACGTTTGTCGGGTTTTTGGGGGAGACGTTC
Source organism: Janthinobacterium sp. J1-1 (assembly GCF_030944405.1). Taxonomy (NCBI): domain Bacteria; kingdom Pseudomonadati; phylum Pseudomonadota; class Betaproteobacteria; order Burkholderiales; family Oxalobacteraceae; genus Janthinobacterium; species Janthinobacterium sp. J1-1. The sequence continues at coordinate 3,729,787 of NZ_CP132339.1, read as the reverse complement.
GAACGCTTCAAAGAACCTGGGGAGAACGGCAATCAAGGTTAAACGTTGCACGCCATCGGACTCAGGCCAGAATTTCAGCGCCGATCAGATGTCCACTTTCATCCAATTCAAGGTAAATATCAGGACCGCTATAGACCAGCAAATCGTGCAAGCGTATGGTTTTTTTTACCGCCCCAACCGAACCGGCTCCCGGGTGGCCTGGCAAGCGCAAGTAGGCGACATCGGCGTCATCCTCGCTTATTTCAAGACTTATTTTTTCCATGCGCAGATCAATGTCATTCATAAATAGGATTTAAGTCTCATCGTATCAACATATCTACACCTGGTAAAGCGTCGCCTGGTATCCGGACAATCCTGCGCGATGACTATGGCTCTTACTTCAACACCCGCTGCCCCAACATCGCCGCCGCCCCCACCAGCGCAAACACCACCAGAAAACCGAAATAGTCGAGACTGGCCAGCAAGGCCGCTTGCTGATTCAGCTGCTGCACCAGCTGCCCCAACGCCACTTGCGGCGCCTGTGCGCCATGACTGGCGGCAAACGCCGTGCTCAGCTGTGCCAGCGCCTGGTCGAAGACTGCGTCGCCATGGGCAAAGCGGCCCGTCAGCACTGCATAGTGCTCGCCGGTGCGCCATTGCAGGCCCAGCGCGGCGCCGGCCACGCCGGCAGCCAGGCCAAACTGCGACAGCATGTTTTTCAGTTGCTGGCCGTGGGCGAACGCTTGCTCGTCCTGCTGCAGGCTGGCAAAGGCCTGGATGGCGGTGGTGGCCATCACCAGGATGATAAACGCGCCATACGCGGCCACGGCCGGCATTACATGCAGCCACAGGTCGGCCTCGCCGCTCAAGCGCGACAACAGCGCGCCGCACAAGGCCAGCGACAGGAAACCGGCCACATAGAATTTCTTCGGCGACGGGTATTTTGGCAGGATGTGCGCCATGATCCAGAACACGATCAGCGCCGCCACCAAGCCGGCGCCCTGCACGCCGCCCACCACTTCCCAGCCGAAACCGAGCGCGCGCTGGGTCAGCACGGGCAGCATGTAGTTATTGGCGCCCAGCACCAGATAGCAGACGGTAAACAGCAGCAGCCCGGTCAGGTAGCGCGGCTGGCGCAGGCGGTTCAATACCAGGTAGGGCCGCGGGTGGCCGTGCTGGTGGCGCACGAAATAGGCAATCGCTGCCGCACCCAAGGCCCAGGTCGCCAGCAGCGGCAGGGCATTGCCATAAAAATCATAGGTGGCGCGCTGCAGCGCATACAGGCTCAGCGCACAGCCTCCCAGCAAAGCAAAAAAGGCGACGGGATGTGCGTCCGAGCGCTGGTCGAGGGGCACCGTGGTCGACGGCAGACACTGCGTGGCGAGCAAGCCGGCAAGCATGGCGGCCGCCGCCAGGATCACGAAGATGGCCGTCCAGCTGTCATGCGCGACCGACTGCGCCGCCAGCCACGGCGCCAGCGCGTTGCCGATCGCCAGCGCGCTGGCAAACGACTTGATGCCGGTAAAACGGCGTGGACCGGGCGGCATCAGGGTGATCAGCAAGCGCGCGCTGGTCATGAAAGCGGCGCCACCCATGCCCATCACGGCGCGGCCGACGAGAAACTGGTGAAAGTCATTGCTGGTGCCGCAGATGGCCGCTCCCGCCACGAACACCACCACCGAGCTGATGATAAAGCCGCGCCAGCCCAGGCGCTCGACCAGCCAGCCCTGCTTGGAGATCGCCGCGATCGCCACCACCGCATACACCACGGTGGCCAGGGTGAATTCCTCGGGCGAGGCGCCGATCTCTCCCATGATGGGGCCGGCGCCAAAGGCGATCATGCCCGCCTGCAGGAACTCGATGGCATTCAGCACAAAGATAGTGGCGAGCAGCGTTTTTTCGCGCGGATGCCGGACGGTCATCTCAACGGCCCTTGCCCAGATTGGCGGCGATCACGGCCTCGGCCTGCTCCGCGGCCTGCGCCAGTTCGCCGTCGAACACATCGGTACGCCAGGCGGGCCTGCCGGAAGGCGTGCTGGCGGCCAACAGGCCGCCGCGCTGGCGGGTATCGACCGCCACCCGCATCGACAAGCCGATTTTCAAAGGATGGGCCGCCAGTTCCTGCGCATCGAGCGCGATGCGCACCGGCACGCGCTGCACCACCTTGATCCAGTTGCCGGTGGCGTTCTGTGCCGGCAGCAGGGCAAATGCGCTGCCCGTGCCCGCATCGAGTCCGGCCACGCGGCCATGGTAGCGCACCGCCTTGCCATACACGTCGGCGCGCAGTTCGACCGGCTGGCCGAGGCGTATGCCGTGCAATTGCGACTCCTTGAAGTTGGCGCTGACCCACATCTGCCCGGGCGGCACGATGGACATCAGCGCGGCACCTGCCGCCACGCGCTGGCCCAGCTGCACGGTGCGGCGCGTAACGATGCCGCTGACAGGCGCGCGCAAGGTGGTGCGGTGAGCCGCCACCCAGGCATCGCGCAACTGGACGCTGGCGGCCAGCACGTCGGGATGGCCGGCGACGCTGGTCTGGTCGGTCAGGGCGCTGGCCGACAGCGACTGCTGTTCGGCCACCGCCAGCGCTGCTCGCGCCGTGCGCTGCGCGTCTTCGGCATGGCTGATCTCCTCGCCCGACACCGCCCCGCTGCCGGCCAGGCTGCTGCGCCGGGCCAGGTCGGTTTCGGCGCGCGCCACGTCGGCCCGGCGCAGCACGATGGCGGCGCGGCCCTGGCCCGAACTGGCGAACTGCGCGCGCACCTGCCGCACCGTTTTCGCCAGCTGCGCTTCGGCGCGCGCCAGCGCCAGCTGCGCGTCGACCTCGTTGAGTTGCACCAGCACCTGGCCGGCCTGCACGTAATCGGTATTGTCGGCGGCAATTGCCGTCACGCTGCCGTTCAGCTGCGGCGTGACCTGCACCACATTGCCTTCGACATACGCGTCTTCGGTCACTTCATGGTTGCTTGGCGCCAGCAGCCACCAGGCAATCAGGGCGCTGCCGGCCAGCAAGGCGGCAATCACCACGGTTTTGGAGGGGGAAATGGAGGTCATGAAAACTAACTGCCCAGGCAGCTAAATAGTTAAAAAAAACGCGCAAGTTCAGCGCGCCGTCGATGCGATCACCCGCTGCAAAAAGCCCTGGAACTGTTCGACTTCTTGTGCAGTAAAACCGTCGAGCGAACGCGCATGCACCACGCGCGCCGCTTCCATCACGCGTGGATACAGGGCGCGGCCCTCGTCGGTCAGTTCCAGGATCTGGCTGCGCCGGTCTTCCAGGCAAGGTACGCGGCGGATAATGCCCTTCTCTTCGATGCGGTCCAGCAAGCGCTTCATGGCACCGCTGTCATAACCGAGAAAGGCCGTGAATTCCGTCAGCGTGCGCGCCCTTTTGTGGGCGATGCCGACCACCACCAGGAACTGCGCGGCCGTCAGGTTAAGCGGCGCCATCTCGCGTTCCATATCGGCCAGGAAGGTATTGCGGGCGTGCGTCAGCAAAAAGCCGAAGCCGCCGCCAAACATCTGGTTCCATTCCAAGGAAGGATCGAATTTCATGGGTTGTTCACTTTAAGAAATTGCCTGCCTGGGCAGTCAATTGCTAATTATACAGAAATTTTATTCATTGATGCTCGGTAGTTGTCAACAAAGATGTCGCGTCAAGTCATGCAGCTTTTCTTAATTCCTCTGGCGGTTTCCGCTCCGGATTCAGCCAGACCTCATCGTTCAATTCCCAATCCCGCGTAGTCCCGGTCCAGCGCTCTGGATGACGTTGCTTGGCGGCCTCGTAGACCTGCTTGCGGTGCTTGAGGATCGCTCCGTCCCGGCCATCATGGCGTTGCGCAGGCGTCACGAATTTCAGGCCGCTGTGCTTGTGCTGATGGTTGTACCACTGCACAAATGACAGCGTCCATTGCCGCGCCTTTTCGATACTTTCAAACGGCTTGCTCGGATAGTTCGGCCGGTATTTGCAGGTCCGGAACAGCGACTCGGCGTAGGCATTGTCGTTGCTCACACGGGGCCTGCTGAACGACGGCATGATCCCCAGCTTTTCCAACGTCGCCAACATTGTGGAGCCTTTCATCGAGCTGCCATTGTCCGAGTGCAGCACCACCTCACGCCCGGCCAGTCCCTCTGCCAGACTGGCTTTGCGCATCAGCAGCGAGGCCATTTCCGCCGACTCGGCGATGTTCACTTCATGCCCGACGATCTTGCGGCTGTAGACGTCAAGAACCATGTACCAGTAAAAATATAAACCCCGCACACCGGTCGGCAACCAGGTAATGTCCCACGCCCACAAGCGGTTCGGTTCGATTGCGCAGTGGCTCGTGACGACCCTTGTGCTGGGCTTCTTCGCCCGACCGCGGTGATGCTGCTGCTTCTCTTCTTTCAAGATCCGGTAGACGGTCGATTCTGATGCCAGATACTCGCCCCGGTCAGCCAAGGTCGGCACGATCTGGCTAGGCGGACTGCTGGCAAATTCAGGGCTGTTGGCAACCGTCAGAATCTGCTGGCGTTCCTCTTCGCTCAGCTTGTTGGCCGGCGCCCTGCGGCGGCTGCCTTTGCGCCCGTCGGCCTGGCTGCCATCACTGTCGAGCATCCAGCGCTGATAGGTTCGAAGGCTGATCTCCAGCGCACCACATGCCTGCGCACGCCGACACCCGCCGTCAACGGCTTCTTCAACCAATATCATCACCTGCTGGCGATCTGGGGTGCCGATCAATCGTCCTCGGGCTCCCCCCAGATCGCCTGTGCTTTTTTTCTGAGAATGATCAGCGCCGCTGCCTCTGCCAGTGCCTTCTCTTTGCGCTGCAAATCCTTCTTCAATTGCTTGATTTCTTTGCGGTCGCTTTTGCCTTGCTCGCGCAGTTCCCGGTTGCGCTCGGCCGGCGCTTCATTGGCCTGCTGGCAAGCCTCGCGCCAGTCGGCAACCTGTTCGACGAACAAGCCTTTGCCCCGACAGTATTGAGCCAGTTCGGCCTCGTTCATGCGTGCCGTTTCCAGCACCACCCCAAACTTATCTGCCGACGACCACACGACGGCATTCTTTCCATTTCCCGGCACCGGCACTCCCTGAGACTGTAGATTTCGTCGCCAAGTATAAAGTGTCTGTTCCGAGATGCCATTCTCCTTCGCCAGGGCCGACACCGGCCTGTTCTCCGGCGGCATCATCTGCCGAAGAATGGCTTCCTTGCGTTCTGCTGGATACTGATTCACTGTACGTCTTTGCTCCGCCCCCGGATGGATTAAAGTGATTCAAGTGACGCGACATCTATCCTGACATAGGGGGTGCTACTCGACGTAAAATTGACTACTTTTAGGCAATGTTATCCATATCCAAGATGGAATTTTTTCATAAAGACCTAACGTAAAGGTTCACCACCATGTACTTCGAATTACCAGGAACAAACATGCGACTCATAGGGTCCATGCACCTGCTTCCAAGCGGTAGTCCAGGCTTGCCGGAATGGGTTGTGAATGCCTATGAATGGTGCGAAGAGCTTGTTTTTGAGTCAGATCCCTCAACCATAATTGATCATTTATGCCCTACTATTGGCGTTAGCTTAAAAAAACACCTTACCCCTGCTACTTGGGAGACCTTACAAACTCTCTGGCCAGAGTCAGCGAATTTCCCCCCGATTGAATCGGTCCAACCATGGGCTGTATCGTTATTCGGCACCACATTTTCCTCTAGTCTTTCTGCCGGCGTAGAAAATTTGTTCCTTCAATGGGCAGCAGAACAATCAAAGCAAGTGTATTTCCTAGAGTCTGCCGAAGAACTGGTATCGACTTTAGACCGCGCACCTATAGACGATGTGGTCCAAAGCCTAGAGCTTCTTGCTGCAGACCTATCAGCGCCTCAACGCTCCATCGAAGCGATGTATCAAGCGTGGATAACCATGGACTTAGCAGCGATGCATGACATCGCAGCGCAATCGCCGATGTTCCAAAATCCTAAGCTCCGTCAAATCATATTGGAAGGTCGGAACTTAGCTTGGGTTTCAATGCTGCTCAATAAAATGGCTAGCCCAAAGCGAACATTGGTCGCCGTGGGCGCCTTACATTTGTGTGGTCCAGGTAACTTATTAACATTACTAGGTCGTGACGCTCAGCGCATTTACCAAAAGTGATCTGCTTATTCGTCAACATAGCTAACCGCCGAGGGTTGTGACAGCTAACGTCTCGCTCCGTAGGTCCATTCATTACGCTTCGGTAATGTGACCCATCTTTGCTTGACCTTGCCAAGCTGCACTTTTATCATGCGTGCATTATTCATTTTACGGAGTCCCACGTGGGTACTTGTTCCAGTGACAGTAGTCGATCTTGCATCGACAATTAATCCCGGCAAGCACGCGACTCTTCCGCCGCGCCTTGCCGAGCAAGGTGCGGTCCGCAACAGGTTTCCCTGTTGCGCACTCTCCCCCTGACCATTGATTGTCCTGACGGACGGCGCTGAGCCCGACCGTGGGTGCGGCTTGTTGTCGCCCTCCCGGTAACAAGTCTCGCCTGATCTCCCTGCACACACAGGAGTCGGTGATGATCTGGCATCAAACTTTACAACGCAATTTACTACGCAACACGCAACTGCCCGCGCTCGCGCTGGGCCTGCTGCTGGCCGCGCCCGACGCGCCCGCCGGCCGCCCCCTGACGGTGGACGACGCCGGCATTGCCGACCGCGGCAACTGCCAGCTGGAAAGCTGGCGTGAAACCAGCGGTGGCAAGTCGGCCGCCTGGGCCATGCCCGCTTGCAATTTCACGGGCAACTGGGAACTGGCGCTCGGCGCCGCCTCCCTGCCCGCCGACAACGGCCATCGCAACGCCGCCGTCCTGCAGGGCAAGACCGTGCTGCGTCCTGTGACGGACAACGGCTGGGGACTTGGCCTGGTGCTGGCGCGGCAAGCGGGCGAACAGGCGGCGACGAGCATCAACCTGCCCGTCAGCCTGGCCTGGCAAGGCCAGGACACTTTGCTGCACGCCAACCTGGGCGCGATACGCCCCCAAAGTGCTCGTACGGCGGCGACCTGGGGCCTGGCCCTGGAACGGCAGCTGGATGAACTCACCGGCATCGGCCTGGAACGCTTCGGCCAGCGCGGCGGTGGCGCCACCACCCAGCTGGGCCTGCGCCGCGCCATCGTGCCCGGACGCCTGCAGCTCGACGCCAGCTGGGGCCGCAAGTCGGACCAGCCGCGCGCCACGACCTGGTCGCTGGGCCTGGTATGGACCGGCGCGCCGTTGCAATAAATAAAACATACATTGAATTTCACCCTAGCCTGAAAGGAAGAGCCATGACCCTCTTCACCCGCCTGTTCGAATCGTTCCTGCGCAAGCGCCACACGGCCGGCCATTTCCGCCGCCAGGCCATGCCTTTGGCAAACAGCACCGCCCGGACCGTACCTGTGCCCGATCACCTGGCGCGCCAGTTGCTGGCCGCCGCCACCGAAGCCCTGCCGGCCGCACTGGCGCGCCTGGCCACGCGCGAAACGGGCCTGTCCGACGACGAGGCGCACGCCGTGCTGGCGCAGACCGGCCCGAATGAAGTCGAACACGAAAAGCCGCTGGCCTGGTACCAGCATCTGTGGCTGTGCTACAAGAATCCGTTCAACCTGCTGCTGACGGTGCTGGCCATCGTTTCCTACCTGACCGAAGACGTCAAGGCCACCATCGTCATCGGCAGCATGGTGATCCTGTCGACCCTGCTGCGCTTCGTGCAGGAAGGTCGCTCGAACCGCGCCGCCGAACGCCTGAAAGCGATGGTCGGCAACACCGCCACCGTGCTGCGCGATGGCGCGCAAGCGGAATTGCCGATCCGCGCCCTGGTGCAGGGCGACATCATCGTGCTGTCGGCAGGCGACATGATTCCCGCCGACTGCCGCCTGCTCAGCGCCAAGGACCTGTTTGTCAGCCAGTCGGCGATGACGGGCGAATCCTTGCCGGTGGAAAAAATGGCCGAACTCGCCGATGGCAATGGCAAGAATCCGATGGACCTGGCCAACCTGCTGTTCATGGGCACCAATGTGATCTCGGGCGCCGCCACGGCGCTGGTGCTGGCCACCGGCAACCGCACCTATTTCGGCGCGATCGCCACCCGCGTCACGGCCACCGAACGCACGCCGACCGCGTTTGAAGCGGGCGTCAACAGCGTCAGCTGGCTGCTGATCCGCTTTGCGCTGGTGATGGCGCCGCTGGTGTTCCTGATCAATGGCTGGACCAAGGGCGACTGGATGGAAGCCTTTCTGTTCGCCCTCTCCGTGGCGGTGGGCCTGACGCCGGAAATGCTGCCGATGATCGTCACCAGCACCCTGGCCAAGGGCGCCGTGAAACTGGCGAAAAAGAAGGTGGTGGTCAAACGCCTGGATGCGATCCAGAACTTCGGCGCCATGGACGTGCTGTGCACCGACAAGACGGGCACCCTGACGCAGGACAAGATTGTGCTGGAACGCCATACCGATGTGTTCGGCCAGCCGTCCGACGAGGTGCTGCGCTTTGCCTACCTGAACAGCCACTACCAGACCGGCCTGAAAAACCTGCTCGACCGCGCCGTGCTCGACCATGTGCAGCTGCAGACGGAAATGCAGCTGGCGCGCGACTATGTAAAAGTCGACGAGATCCCGTTCGATTTCGTGCGCCGCCGCATGTCGGTGGTGGTCTCCGAACGCAATGATCACCACGAGCTGATCTGCAAGGGCGCGGTCGAGGAAATGCTGGCCGCCTGCAGCCATCTGCGCCTGGACGGCGTCGACGTACCGCTCGACACCCATCTTCTCGACCGTGTGCTGGCCACCACCCACGGCCTGAACGCCGAAGGCTTGCGCGTGGTGGCCGTCGGCGTCAAGGAAGTGCCGCCGCACAAAACCGTGTATGGCGTGGCCGATGAAACGGCACTGACCCTGATCGGCTATGTGGCCTTTCTCGACCCGCCGAAGGAATCGACGGCGCCGGCCCTGCGCGCGCTCAAGGAACACGGCGTGACGGTGAAAGTGCTGACTGGCGACAACCACCTGGTGACGGCGAAGATCTGCCGAGAAGTGGGCCTGGCCGTGCGCGGCGTGCTGCAGGGGCCGGAACTGGACGACATGGACGATGCGCAAGTGGCGCAGGCGGCCGAAAGCCATACCGTGTTTGCCAAGCTCAGCCCGCTGCACAAGGAGCGCCTGGTGCGTGCGCTGCGCGGCAACGGCCATATCGTCGGTTTCATGGGCGACGGCATCAACGACGCGCCGGCCCTGCGCGCGGCCGATATCGGCATCTCGGTCGATTCGGCCGTCGATATCGCCAAGGAAGCGGCCGACATCATCCTGCTGGAAAAAAGCCTGATGGTGCTGGAGGAAGGCGTGCTGGAAGGCCGGCGTACCTTCAGCAATATGCTGAAATATATCCGCATGACGGCCAGCTCGAACTTCGGCAATGTGTTTTCCGTGCTGGTGGCCAGCGCCTTTCTGCCCTTCCTGCCGATGTTGCCGCTGCATCTGCTGGTGCAGAACCTGCTGTACGACGTGTCGCAGATTGCTATCCCTTTTGACAACGTCGATGCCGAACTGATCCAGCAGCCACTGAGCTGGAACCCGCGCGACATCGGCCGCTTCATGGTGTTCTTCGGCCCCTTGAGCTCGATCTTCGACATCAGCACCTTTGTGTTGATGTGGCATGTATTCGGCGCCAATACGCCGGCCCAGCAGACGCTGTTCCAGTCGGGCTGGTTCGTCGTGGGCCTGTTGACGCAGACCCTGATCGTGCACCTGATCCGCACGCCGAAGCTGCCCTTTATCGACAGCATCGCCTCGGTGCCGCTGCTGGTGGCCACCACGGCCATCATGGCGGTGGGCGTGTTCCTGCCGATGGGACCGCTGGCCAGCTACTTCAAGCTGCAAGCACTGCCACTGGCCTATTTTCCGTGGCTGCTGGCCATCCTGGTCGCCTACACGGTACTGACGACATTGATGAAACGCGTTTATCTGCGCAAATTCGGCTGGCAATAGTATGATGTGCCGCTTGTAACCACCGTGAAGGCGCGCATGAGCGGCACACTCTCTTCCAGACGGCCCAAGGCCATTTTGCTGTCGACCCTGGTCTTTCCCGGCACCGGACATCTGCTGCTGGGCCGCAAGGCGCGCGGCGCGCTGTTCATCGTGCCGTCATTGATCGCCCTGCTGCTGGTGATCAACAACATCATGCAGCGCACGGGGCAGATCATGGACCAGATCAACAGCGGCGCGCTGCCGCTCGACGTGCAGCTGATCACGGAAAAAGTGGCGGCCCTGTCCGCCAACGACGGCCCCGGCATGCAAGTGGCCGTCGGCGTGCTGGTCGCCTGCTGGATCGCGGCGCTGGTCGACCTGCTGTTCATCAGGTAATGGTGTCGGCAGCTTCCGCGCGCAAGGCGCAGCTGCGGCGTGAACAGCATGCAGCCAAGCGCCAGGACGATGGCGGGCCGCTGGCCTGGCGCGGCTGGTTCGACGGCTCGGCCCACCCGAACCCGGGCCGTCTCGGCATCGGCGCCCTGTTGCTGGGGCCCGATGGCGAACGCATCGAAATCAGCGAGCCGGCCGGCGACGGCGACAGCAGCGACGCCGAATATGCGGCCCTGACCGCCTTGCTGCGGGCGGCCGTCAAGGTCAAGCCGGCACAACTGCTGCTGCATGGCGACAGCCAGGTGGTGATCCATGATGTGCTGGGCACTGCCGTTGTCAAAGGACTGGCAACGGAGCGCGCGACCGTGCTGGCGCTGATGGAACAATTGCCCGACGTGTCGCTGCGCTGGGTGCCGCGTCACCGCAATGGCGAGGCGGACCGGCTGTCGCAGATGGCGATTACCGCCGCGACGAGTAGGTCGGATTAGCGGCGGAACGCCGCGTAATCCGACAATATTGTTGGCGTCACGGGTGGTGTCGGATTACGCGCGAAGCGCTAATCCGACCTACGCTGCGAGCTTGAACACACTGACCACCTCGGCAAGCTTGTGCGCCTGGTTCTGCATCGATTCGGCCGCCGCGGCCGCTTCTTCCACCAGCGCCGCGTTCTGCTGCGTGACGGCATCCATCTGGCCGATGGCGCGGTTGATCTCGTCAATGCCCACGCTCTGCTCGCTGCTGGCGGCCGTGATTTCGGTAATGATATCGCTTACGCGCTGCACGCTGGCCACGATATCGTTCATGGTCGAGCCGGCCTGGGCGACCAGCATGCTGCCCGCATTGACCTGCTCGACGGACGCGCCGATCAGGGTCTTGATTTCTTTCGCTGCGGATGCGGAGCGCTGCGCCAGGTTGCGCACTTCGGAGGCGACCACTGCAAAACCCCTGCCCTGCTCGCCCGCACGGGCCGCTTCCACCGCGGCGTTGAGCGCCAGGATATTGGTCTGGAAGGCGATGCCGTCGATCACGGCGATAATGTCGACGATCTTGTTCGAGGACGAATTGATCGAGTCCATGGTGCCGACCACCTGCGCCACCACCTCGCCGCCCTTGAGCGCCACTTGCGCGGCCGAAGCCGCCAGTTGATTGGCCTGGCGCGCATTGTCGGCGTTCTGTTTCACGGTCGAGGTCAGCTCTTCCATCGACGAGGCCGTTTCTTCCAGCGAACCGGCCTGCTGCTCGGTGCGGCTCGACAAGTCCTGGTTGCCGGCCGCGATCTGCGTCGACGAGGTGGCGATGCTGTCGGTGCCGCCCCGCACTTCGGCCACGATGGTCAACAGGCTGGCGTTCATGTCTTTCAGCGCCAGCAGCAATTGCCCGGTTTCATCTTTGGCGCTGGCGTCGATCCGCGCCGTCAGGTCGCCATCGGCCACGCGGCGCGCCACGCCCACGGCCGTGCGCAGCGGATGGACGATGCTGATCGTCAGCAGCCAGGCGCAGACGGCGCCAAAGGCCAGCGCCAGCGCGGCCAGGCCCAGCAGCAGGTTGCGGCTGGTGACGGCCATCGCGTCGATATTGCGTGCGGTGGCATCGATGCTGGCGCGCTGGTGCAACAGCAGGTCGAGCACATGTTTCTGGTATTTGGCCGAGCCGGGCACGAAGGTAGTTTCAAATACCGCCTTTGCCTCGTCGAGCTGGCCTGCCGCTTTCAGCTTGTTGATCTGGTCGCGCGAACTGAGGTAGACCTTGCGCATCTCGCTGACCTGTTTGAAGATTTCTTTTTCTTCGTCGGCCGACAGCAAGGCCTCGATTTTTTTCTGCAACTCGCTTGACGCGGCCGAGGACGCTTTAGCTTCCTCCGCAAAATAGGGTCCCAGCGAGGTGTCGCTGCTGCGCGCAATCGCCGTGGTACGGCGGATGCCGCTGTCGATCTTGCTGTACCAGTCGGAAATATAGCGTTCCTTGGCCAGCGGCTGCTCCATCATGTCACGCGTATCCTGCGCAACATTGTGCAGGCGCCAGACGCTGATGCCGGTGATCAGCATGGAAAACAACAAAATGCCGGCAAAACCCAGGCCCAGGCGTACACCGATGCTGACGTCTCTTAATAAATTCATATGATTACCCTGGCAGAAGCTATTTGAACGCAAATTGCGTCAGAGCAGCACGGTAAAAGAAAAACAAGAAGAGAGCAAGCTGGAAAGGGGAAGGTGTTGCAGGCGGCACGCATGGACGCGCACCGCCGGGGAAAATCTAGCGCGTGCGGCCCAGGCGCAGGGCCGGCGCCGCTTGCGGCCTGGCTGCCGGCTTGCGTGCGGCCGCCTGGTGGTCGAGCTTGAAGACGCTGACGATCTGCGCCAGCTTGTGCGCCTGGTCCTGCATCGATTCCGCGGCCGCGGCCGCTTCTTCCACCAATGCCGCATTCTGCTGCGTGACGGCATCCATCTGGCCGATGGCGCGGTTGATCTCGTCGATGCCCACGCTCTGCTCGCTGCTGGCGGCCGTGATTTCACTGATGATGTCGCTCACGCGCTGCACGCTGGCCACGATGTCGTTCATGGTCGAGCCGGCCTGGGCGACCAGCATGCTGCCCGCATTGACCTGCTCGACAGAGGCGCCGATCAGGGTCTTGATTTCCTTCGCCGCCTGGCTGGACCGCTGCGCCAGGTTGCGCACTTCGGAGGCGACTACCGCAAAACCCCTGCCCTGCTCGCCCGCGCGCGCCGCTTCCACGGCCGCGTTGAGGGCCAGGATATTCGTCTGGAAGGCGATGCCGTCGATCACGGCGATAATGTCGACAATCTTGTTCGACGAGGCATTGATCGATTCCATGGTGCCGACCACCTGCGCCACCACTTCGCCGCCCTTGACGGCCACTTGCGAGGCCGAGGCTGCCAACTGGTTGGCCTGGCGCGCGTTGTCGGCGTTCTGTTTCACGGTCGAGGTCAGCTCTTCCATCGACGAGGCGGTTTCTTCCAGCGAACCGGCCTGCTGCTCGGTGCGGCTCGACAAATCCTGGTTGCCGGCTGCGATCTGCGTCGACGAGGTGGCGATGCTGTCGGTGCCGCCGCGCACTTCGGCCACGATGGTCAACAGGCTGGCGTTCATGTCTTTCAGCGCCAGCAGCAATTGCCCGGTTTCATCTTTGGCGCTGGCGTCGATCTGCGCCGTCAGGTCGCCATCGGCCACGCGGCGCGCCACGCCCACGGCCGTGCGCAGCGGGTGGACGATGCCGATCGTCAGCAGCCAGGCGCACAGCACGCCGAACACCAGCGCCATCGCGGCCAGGCCCAGCAGCAAGTTGCGGCTGGTGACGGCCACCGCATCGATATCGCGCGCGGTGGCGTCGATGGCGGCGCGCTGGTGTTCCAGCAGGTCGAACACCATCTGCTGGTAGGTGGCGGCGGCCGGCACAAAGGTTTTTTCAAACACCTCGTTGGCGGCCTCGGCCTGGCCTTCGCCCTTCAGCTTGTAGACCTGGTCGCGCGAGCCCAGGTAGACCTTGCGCTGCTCGAGCAAGGCGGCGAACATGGCTTTTTCCTCGGGCTGGGCTATCAGCGCCTCGATTTTCTTTTGCAGCTCGGCCGAGCTGGCCGACGAGACTTTCGATTCCTCGGCAAAATATGCGCTCAGTGACGTGTCCGAACTGCGGGCAATCGCGATGGTGCGGCGCACGGCGCTGTCGATGCGGCTGTACCAGTCCGAAATATGGCGCTCCTTGGCCAGCGGCTGCTCCATCATGGCGCGCGTGTCGGCCGCCACGTCGTGCAGGCGCCAGACGCTGATGCCGGTAATGAGCATGGAAAACAGCAGGATGATGGCAAAACCGGCGCCCAGGCGGGTACCGATGCCGATGTTTCTGAATAAGTTCATGGAAAATCCTTGGGAGCTGAGCCGGACTGCGCAACAGGCTCGCGGCACTGCACAAGGCGTGCTGGCTGGCTGCTGGAGGAATCGGGCGTAATCATGAAAAGAGGCGCACGGTTTGTAAGCAAACCGTGCGCCTGTCACCCCACGGCAAACTGCGGGGCTGAGATGGTATCGCGGCTAAGGGATCAGGCCGCCAGTTTTTCGATCAGGCCCATGTCGGCGCTCGACATCAGTTGGTCGATATCGACCAGGATCAGCATGCGCTCGTCGATGGTGCCCAGACCGATCACGTATTCGGTATTGATCGAGCGGCCCATGTCCGGCGCCGGCTTGATCTGTTCCGGCAACAAGGTCGTCACGTCGGAGACGCGGTCGACCACCATGCCGACCACGCGGTTGCCGATATTGAGGATGATAACGACGGTAAACTGGTCATAGCTGGGCGTGCCCAGGTTGAACTTGATGCGCATGTCGACGATCGGCACGATGATGCCGCGCAGATTGACGACACCCTTGACGAATTCGGGGGCGTTGGCGATGCGGGTCGGCGTTTCATAGCTGCGGATTTCGCTGACTTTCTGGATATCGATGCCGTACTCTTCCTGGCCAAGGGTAAAGGCCAGATACTCGGCGGCCTTGGCGACGGTGGCGCCGGACTCGCTGGTGGTGGTGTTCATGGTATTCCTTTGATAAGCAGAAAATGCGCCGGCCCACGGGCCTGGCGCACTCTGCGTGAAAATTACTAAATAATGCACTGGAATTGCAATTCAGCAATGTTACCGCATGTAAATTTTCATTGCACTAAAAAAGAACAGCGGGCGGCGCGGGACGACTGCGGCCCGTGTTTTATGCCACACTGGCGGCTTTGCTTTTCACGACATTCTCAACATGCAAGTTTTGCTTACACAATGGCAGCCGCGCCTGCTGGCGCTGGCGTCCGCCGGCCTCGGCGACGACAGCGCCCACGATATCAACCATCTGCACCGCGTCTGGCGCAACGCGTCCATCCTGCTGCAGGATTACCCGCAGGCAGATGCCCTGGTGGTGATGGCGGCCTGCTATCTGCACGACCTGGTCAACCTGCCGAAAAACCATGCCGAACGCCACCTTGCCTCGCGCCAGGCGGCCGCGCTGGCTTGCCGCCAGTTGGCCGAACTCGGTTTTTCAGAAGACAAATTGCCGGCCGTCGCCCACGCGATCGAAACCCACAGTTTTTCCGCCAACCTGGCGCCCACCACCATCGAAGCGCAGATCGTGCAGGACGCCGACCGGATTGACGCGCTGGGCGCGGTGGGCCTGGCGCGCATGTTTTATACGGCGGCCCGCATGGACAGCGCGCTGGCCCATGGCAGCGATCCGCTGGCACTGCACCGCCCGCTCGACGACAAGGCGTATTCGCTGGACCATATCGTCACCAAGCTCGACAAGCTGCCCGGCAAGATGCAGACGCCGGCCGGCCGCGCGCTGGCAGGGCAACGGCTGCAGATCCTGCTCGACTTCCGCGCCACCTTTGCCGAGGAATGGGGCGCTGGCGCGGCTGGCGCCTGATGCAAGGGAGCGGCAAGCGTGCGATAGCCAGCGCGGCGCGCGCTGTCTATAATACAAGGTCCAGCCAGCGCGCTGCAGCGTTCCGGCGCCGGCGCCACGCCAACCATTCCAGCCTCGCGGCCGTACTGCCGCGCGGTGCGCGCCGAAAGCTTGCATGACCGACAACGCCACGCCCGACTCTTCCCCACCCGCTGCGCCAGCGCGCGCCGGCAATCTCAATTTCATCCTGGTCTGCGTCTTTATCGACATGCTGGGCATCGGCCTGGTGGTGCCGGTGCTGCCTATCCTGATCGGCGACTTTGTCGATGGCAAGGACCAGCAAGCCATGTGGTACGGCATCATGGCGGCCGTGTTCGGCTTGCTGCAATTTATCTTCATGCCCATGCTGGGCGCCATCAGCGACCGCGTCGGGCGCCGCCCCGTGCTGCTGTATTCCATGGCCGGCATGTGCGTCAATTTCCTGGCCACCGGCTGGGCGCCCAACCTGGCCTGCCTGTTTATCGGCCGCATTATCGGCGGCGTGTCGTCGGCCAGCATGTCGGTCGCTTCGGCCTACGCCTCCGATATTTCCACGCCGGACAACCGCGCCAAAAGCTTCGGCAAGATCGGCGCCGCCTTCGGCCTGGGCTTTATCTGCGGCCCCATGCTCGGTGGCTTGCTGGGCGATATCAACCTGCACCTGCCCTTCTTTGTGGCGGCCGGCCTGTCGGCGGCCAATTTTGTGTATGGCTATTTTTTCGTGCCGGAGTCGCTGGCGCCTGGCCCGCGCGCGCCGTTCACCCTGGCCCGCATCAACCCGTTCGCGGCCCTGGTCAAGCTGGCGCGGCGGGTGGAGATTCGCGGCCTGGTGCTGGCCTTCGGCCTGATGACGTTTGCGCAAATGATGCTCAACACCACCTGGGTGCTGTACACGCACTTCCGCTTCGACTGGACGCCGCGCCAGAACGGCATCGCGCTGTTTTGCGTGGGCCTGTGCGCGGCGGTGGTGCAGGCCGGCCTGCTGGGCATCCTGATCAAGCGCCTCGGCGAAGTACGCCTGTCGCTGCTGGGCATGGCCTCGGGCGCCATCACCTATCTGCTGTATGGCCTGGCCACCGAAGGCTGGATGATGTATGCGCTGATCCTGTGCAACCTGCTGGCCTTTGCGGCCGGCCCCGCCCTGCAGGGCATTATCTCGAAAGGGTCGGCGGCCGGCGAACAGGGTGAACTGATGGGGTCATTGCAGTCGATCAGCAGCCTGGGCATCATCATCATGCCGCTGCTGGGCAGCATTATTCTCGGCGAAGTCAGCCATTTGCCGGCCAATGACTGGCGCATCGGCAGCACCTTTTTTGTCTGCGCCATCATGCAGACCCTGGGCATGATCGTGGCCTGGCGTTACTTCAAGACGCAAGGTGACACAGGGTTGGTGGTGTCCGCCACAAAATAGACCGCCGCACAACATTGCCATAGGGCAATATAGAGACGAAAATGCGTTACAATAAAATACGAGATCGCAGATAAACCGCAACATGGGCCGCGCCTTACCGGAGCGCTAGCCGATGGCAAGCAAGGATGGGTATGACTGACTTTAATTGCAGCGCCTGGCGCCGTACCGCGGCCGCATTGTCGCTGGCATTGCCTGCGCTGGCCTTGCCCCTGGCGGCATGGGCCAATTGCTCGCGCGACATCCATGTCCCCGTGTCGCAGATCGGCGCCAGCGTGGTCGGCAGCGGCGTCACGGTCAGCGGCATCTACCCGGAGATACTGCGCAGCCTGGGCGCCAAGATGGGCTGCAATTTCGTCTTCAGCGTGGTGCCGCGCGCCCGCCTGGAAGCCTTGTATGAAACCGGCAAGGCCGACATCCTGATTCCGGCAAGCAGCACGCCGCGGCGCGACCAGCATGGCCTGTTCATTCCCCTGCTGGGCAACCGCCCGCTGCTGATTTCCCTGCAAGGCGCGCGCGAACCGGTCAACAGCATGCAGGAACTGATCGAAAGGCGCGAACTGCGCGTGGCGCTGGTGCGCGGCTACGACTATGGCCACCCCTACCAGGCGCTGGCCAAGGAACTGAGCAGCCAGGGCCGGCTGTTCTACGAAGTCGACGCCCTGTCGATTGCGCGCCTGATGCAAAGCGGCTTTATCGACGCCACCATCATGAATCCCACCATTTTGTCGGGCGCGGTACAAAACGATGCGCGTGTGCTGGGCCTGGCCGACCGCCTGCGCCTGGAAGCGCTGCCGGAACTGCCGTGGGGCCTCTCCGGCGCCTATATTTCGCGCAAATCGCTCAATGCGAACGACCAGGCGGTGCTGCGCGAACTGCTGGAAAAAGCCGCCCGCTCGGGCGCCATCATGGAAAGCTTCCAGCGCAGCCACCGCGCCGAGCTGCTGTCGTCCAGCATACGGCCGCGCTAGGCGCCCTTGCGGGCGCCTGCTTCTGCCTGCTGCTAGCGCGCCACCCGCGCCGCCTCTTCCGCGGGAATGATCGGCAGCTCGACCGCGCTGCCGCTGCCAAACGCGTGATACACACGCTGGGTCGCCTTTTTGTAGTCCCCGGGCTGCGCCAGGAAGATATTCGGCACAAAGGTCTGCGGATTGCGGTCGTACAGCGGGAACCAGCTCGACTGGATCTGCACGGCGATGCGGTGGCCGGGCAGGAACACGTGGTTGGCGTTCGGCAGCGCGAAGCGGTAGCGCTCGACCTTGCCTGACGGTATCGCGGTCGGGTGTTCCAGGCTGTCGCGGTAGCGGCCGCGGAAGATATCCATCGCCACGCCCAGCTGGTAGCCGCCCATGGCCGGCTGCGACGGCACTTCGTCCGGGTAGACATCGATCAATTTGACCACCCAGTCACTGTCGCTGCCGCTGGTGCTGGCAAACAGATTGACCATCGGCGCACCGGCGATGCGCACGGCCTCCTTCAACGGTGCCGACACATAGCTGAGCACGTCGGTGCGGTCGGCATAGCCGCGCTGGTCGCTGACCAGCCATGGCTTCCACACGTCGCCATCGTTCAGGCGCACGGGGCGCGCCACGAACGGCACCGGCTTGGCCGGGTCGGCCACGTATTCGTCGAAGGCGCCGCTGGCCTCGGGCGCGCCGGCCGGCGCATCAAAGCCCAGTTTGTTGCCATCCTGCAGGTAAATCGGGGTCAGTTTGGTGTCGCAGGTATCGCAGGCCAGGGGCCAGCGCTGCAGCCGCTGCCATTGATTGCTGCCGCTCTGGTAGGACACCACGGGCGCCGTGTTCGCCTGCGGCGCATCGTCCTTCAGGTATTGATTGAGGAAGGGCTGCATCACCTTTTCGCGGAACTGGCGCGCCGTGTCGCCGTCGAATTTCAAGGCGCCCAGGCTGGAACCTTCATAGTTGACGCCGCTGTGGCGCCATGGGCCGACGGCCAGGTAGTTCAGGTTGTTGAGCTTGTCTTTTCCCTCCATCGCCGCATACGTGGCGTAGGCGCCGTAGATATCTTCCTGGTCCCACTGGCCCACCACGTGCATGGTCGGCACGATCAAGGGCCGTTTGGCCAGGATCTTGTCGAGCGCCTGCTCCTGCCAGTAACTGTCGTAGGCCGGGTGTTCGAACAGTTTTTTGGTATAAGTCAGCTTGTCGATGCCGAACTTTTTGGCAAAATCGCCGGCCGAGCCGATGCGCAGATAGGCCTCGTAATCGTCATACACGCCCAGCACCGGCGACTCGGCGCTGCCGCGCACGCTGGTCTGCCAGGCCAGGTAGGACAAGCTGGGCATGCGGAAGGCGCCGTTGTGAAACCAGTCGTCGCCGCGCCAGCCGTCGACCATGGCGCTCATCGGGATCGCCACTTTCAGCGCCGGGTGCGGGTCGACCAGCGCCATCAGCACGGTATGGCCCTCGTACGAAGAACCGAGCATGCCGACCTTGCCGTTCGATTCGGGAATGTTTTTCGACAGCCAGTCGATGGTGTCCCAGGCGTCGGTCACATTGTCGACTTTCGTCTTGTTCAGCGGACCGCGCACCGGGCGCGTCATCACATAATCGCCTTCGGAGCCATGCTTGCCGCGCACGTCCTGGAACACGCGGATATAGCCGTTCTCGACCAGGGTATCGTCGCCCTGCGGCAGGGTTGCCAGCATGCTGGCGCTGGTGGCGCGCTGGGCGCGGCGCGCCGCGTTGTAGGGCGTGCGCGTGAGCATGATCGGCGCGCGCTTGGCATCTTTCGGCACCACGATCACCGTGTACAGCTTGACGCCGTCGCGCATGGGGATCATCACCACCCGCTTGACGTAGTCGTTTATATCCGGCATCACCAGCTTGCTGCCGATATCGGGCGTCATCGGCGGCGTTTGCGCCAGCACGGCCGCAGGTAGCGCCAGCATGCTGGTGGCGAGGGCAAGGCCGGCAAGCCGGACGGGTGGTGCAAGGCGCATGGCGACTCCATTTCAAGATATAGGCAAAATAGCCAACAAGCAATAATACCTGTAACACAAAACGCTTACGGCAGATAAATTGCCGGGCAGCTTGACAGACCGCTGTCAAACTGCAACCATACCGCCATGAATTTTATCCAGTCACAACACGCCTGCACGAATTGGTGGTCCCGCTCACTCCGCGCGGCCACTGCATAGTGATGTGATTTATGATCAACGCCGCCTCGCTCGGTGGCGTAACAGGCAAACCCTGGATCATCCCGACAAGGCGGCTCGAAAGGAAACTTGATGAGCTTGCCGAACACCCCCGATACTCCCGACAATCAAGAAGCCGCCGCGCCGCTGTCGGCCGCCGCCATCGCTTCGCAATCGGTGATCCTGACGGGCGACCGCCCGACCGGTCCGCTGCACCTGGGCCACTACGTGGGCAGCCTGCGCAACCGCGTGACTTACCAGAATGATTTCAAGCAGTTCATCATGCTGGCCGACGCTCAGGCGCTGACCGACAATATGGACGATATCGACAAGGTCCACCGCAACGTGGTGGAAGTGGCGCTCGACTACCTGGCCGTCGGCATCGACCCGAGCAAGACCACCGTCTTTATCCAGTCGCAGATCCCGGAACTGGCCGAACTGACGTTCTATTACCTGAACATCGTCACCGTGGCGCGCCTGGAACGCAATCCCACCGTCAAGGAAGAAATCCGCCTGCGCGGCTTCGAGCGCGATATTCCGGCCGGCTTCCTCACCTACCCGGCCAGCCAGGCGGCCGATATCACGGCCTTCAAGGCCGGCGTGGTGCCGGTCGGCGAAGACCAGATCCCGATGATCGAGCAGACCAATGAAATCGTGCGCCGCTTCAACCGCATGTACAACCGCGAAGTGCTGATGGAATGCAAGGCGCTGGTACCGGAAATCGGCCGCCTGCCCGGCATCGACGGCAAGGCCAAGATGAGCAAATCGCTGGGCAACACCATCAACCTGGGCGCCACGCCGGAAGAAATCACGGCCGCCGTGAAAAAAGTCTATACCGACCCGCTGCACCTGCGCGTGGCCGACCCCGGCCACCTGGAAGGCAATGTGGCATTCATCTACCTGGACGCCTTCGACCAGGACAAAGCGGCACTGGAAGAAATGAAAGCCCATTATGTACGCGGCGGCCTGGGCGACAGCATCGTCAAGAAACGCCTGGAAGTGGTGCTGCAGGAAATGCTGGCGCCGATCCGTGCCCGCCGCGAAGAGTTCGCCAAGGACAAGGGACAAGTCATCCAGATGCTGAAAGAAGGCACCTTCCGCGCGCGCGAAGTGGCGGCCCGCACGGCCGATGAGGTCAAGTCGGCGCTGGGTTTGAACTACTTCTGATGCAATGAGCGACACCCCTATCGACCTGCTGCTGTCGCAGCATTTTTCCATCGATGCGCTGCGGCAGGCACCAAAGCCCTTGCAACAGGCGCTGGCCATGCTGGGCGGCTGGCTGGAAGGCGCGCGCGAGGTGCCGTATCCGCACGTGCCGTTCGAGCAGTTGCTGACGCAATTGTCCGACACCCGGCCGCCCGCGCACGGCATGCCGGTGGCCGCCTTCCTGCAGGAGCTGGACAGCACCGTGCTGGCCAACACGGCCCAGTTGAACCACCCGCGCTATATCGGCCACATGACGCAGGCCCTGCCCTGGGTCAGCGTGCTGGCCGAAGCGTTTACGGCCGCGCTGAACCAGAACCAGGTGAAGATCGAGACGGCCTATGTGTCGACCCTGATCGAAAAGCAGCTGCTGGGCTGGCTGCACCGCCAGGTCTACCAGCAGGAAGACGCGGTGTATCGCGACGCGATGGCGGCCACCAGTGGCGCGCTGGGCAATGTCGTCAACGGCGGCACCTTGGGCAACCTGACGGCGCTGGCCGTGGCGCTGGAACACCAGTTGCCGGGCACGAGGAAGCGCGGCCTGTTCGCGACGATGCAGGAGTCCGGCCATGCCGGCCTGGCCGTGATCGGCTCGGCGCGCAGCCATTATTCCGTCAAGAAAGCACTGGCCACCCTGGGCCTGGGCGAAACGGCCCTGCACCTGGTGCCGGTCGACCGCGACAACCGCATCGACATCAAACAGCTGGAAACAACCATTGCGGACCTGAAAGCGCGCAAGATCAGGATCGTCGCCATGATCGGCATTGCCGGCACGACGGAGACGGGCGCCATCGACCCGCTGGCCGCCATGGCCGCGATTGCCGCGCGCGAAGCGATCTGGTTCCATGTGGACGCGGCCTGGGGCGGCGCCCTGCTGGTGGCAGAACAGTTCCGTCCGCTGTATGCGGGGATTGAACTGGCCGACTCGGTGGTGATCGACGGCCATAAACTGCTGTGGGTGCCGATGGCGCAAAGCATGGTGCTGTTCAAGCGCAGCGCCAGCCTGAACCTGCTGAAGCACAATGCCAATTACATCTTGCGCGACAATTCCGGCGACCTGGGCCAGACCTCGCTGGAAGGCTCGCGCCGCTTCGACGCGCTGAAACTGTGGGCTTCGTTCAAGGTATTGGGCGTGTCCGGCTATACGACTTTGCTGCAACAGGCCGCCACCCTCAGCCAGCAATTCCAGGACCTGCTGACGGACCAGCAGGATTTCGAACTGATCACCCGTTCCGACACCTTTATCCTCACCTACCGCTATGTGCCCATGCAGCTGCGCCAGCGCATGGAGTTGCTATTGACCAACGGCGACATCGACGCCGCCCTGGCGTTGAACCAGCAGCTCAATTCCCTCAACGCCAGGCTGCAGAACCGGCAGAAGGCCGAAGGCCGCAGTTTTGTGTCGCGCACCGTGCTCGAATCGACGCGCTACCCCGGCCCCACCAATGTGCTGCGCGTGGTGATGAGCAATGTGAAAACGCGGCCGCATCATTTGCGCGCCATCCTCGATGAACAGCGCGCCATCGGCCAGGCGCTGGTGGACGAGCTTGGGCTGCGTGGCTAGGCTGCGCCAGCAGGCCCGGTGGCTGCTGCTGGCCGCGCTGGTCGCGGTGCTGGCCGGCACCGCCTCGGCCTGGTTCCTGTTCGCACTCGACTGGGCCACCGGCACCCGCAACGCGCATTCCTGGCTGATCTGGCTGCTGCCGGCGGCCGGCTTTGCCACCGGCTGGCTCTACCTGCGCTACGGCAGCGCCGTCGAAGGTGGCGTCAACCTGGTGATCACGGAAATCAAGACGCCTGGCAAACCGATCCCGCTGCGCATGGCGCCGCTGGTGCTGGGCGCCACGGTGGTGTCGCACCTGTTCGGCGCCTCGGTTGGCCGTGAAGGCACGGCCGTGCAGATGGGCGGTGCGCTGGCCGACCAGCTGACGCGCTGGTTCCGCCTTGACGAGGCCGACCGGCGCATGGTGCTGATGGCCGGCATCAGCGCCGGCTTTGCCTCGGTGTTCGGCACCCCGCTGGCCGGCGCCGTGTTCGCCCTGGAAGTGCTGGCCCTGGGCCGCTTGCCGCTGACCTTTTACCGCGCCCTGCTGCCCTGCCTGGGCGCCGCCCTGCTGGCCGACCAGGTCGAACTGCTGTGGGGTGGCCTGCTGGGCGTGCACCATACCCACTACGCCGCGCCATTGATACCCGCAGTAACCATCCCGCTCCTGGGCGCGATGGCGATCGCCGGCGTGCTGTTCGGCCTGACGGCCCGGGTATTTGCCGGCGCCACCCATGCATTGGCGGGCGCCATGAAACGCGCGATTGCCTATGCGCCGCTGCGCCCATTCGCGGGCGGCGTGGTGGTGGCGCTGGCGGTCTGGCTGCTGGGCACCGACCACTATATCGGCCTGGGCATCCCCACCATCGTCGACGCGCTGCAACAGCCGCTGCCGGCCCATGACTTCCTGGCCAAGATGGCGTTTACCATCGTCTCGCTCGGTTCCGGCTTCAAGGGCGGTGAAGTGACGCCATTGTTCTTTATCGGCGCCACCCTCGGCAACGCGCTGGCGCCGCTGCTGCAACAGCCGTTCGCATTGCTGGCGGCGGTCGGTTTCGTGGCGGTATTCGCCGGCGCCGCCAATACGCCGCTGGCCTCGACCGTGATGGCGATGGAGTTGTTCGGTCCCGGCATCGGCGTGTACGCGGCGCTGGCCTGCCTGGTGGCGTACGCGTGCTCGGGGCGCGTGGGAATATATCGCGCCCAAACGAAGCACCATCACCCTACTGCCTGACCTGGCGCAAGGCGCCATTCCCGTCTTCGGTTATGACTGACAAAAACGGTCGCACCCTGCATTTGCCTTCGTTACGGCTGCTTTATGTTCGGCAGCGCACAAAATGCTTTGCAAGGATCGTAGGAGAACGCCGGCGTTCATGCTAATTCCGGTACACTCATCATTGATTCATCAGCTGGCACGAACCCACTATCGGAGGAATTTGCGCATGACGACAGAACGACGGCGGGGCAGCGTTGCCAGCGACTCCCTCCGGGAGCCGGCGACAAACGAACTCGACGCCATGAAGCGCAGTTTTGAAGAGCGGATACAACAGCTGCTAAGTGACAACAGCGACGGCGCCGACCTGCTGTCGATGTCGATGCGTGCCGCCACCTTGGGCTCGGGCAAGCGCATGCGGCCCCTGCTGCTGATGGTGATCGCGCGCGACCTGGGCTGCGCCTCGCCGGCGCTGGTCGACGTGGCCTGCGCGGTGGAACTGGTGCATGCCTCCTCGCTGGTGCTGGACGACATGCCCTGCATGGACGACGCCAGGCTGCGCCGCGGCGCGCCGGCCATCCACGTCACCTTCGGCCAGGACGTCGCCATCCTCGCCTCGATCGCGCTGCTGAGCCGCGCGTTCCGGATTCTTTCCAGGGCCGAGGCGCTGGCGCCGCTGGTGCGAACCAGCCTGGTCGGCGCACTGGCCGAGGCGGTCGGCACGCAGGGCCTGGCGAAGGGCCAGTTCCAGGATCTGCATGGCGGCGCGGCGCGCAGCGTCGACGATATCGCGCTGACCAACGAATTGAAAACCGGCGCGCTGCTGGGCGCCACGGTCGACATGGCCGCCATCATCGCGCATGCCGACGCGCGCGTGGCGCAATCGCTGCGCGCATTCGCCTTTGCCGCCGGCCAGGCGTTCCAGATCCGCGACGACCTGAAAGACCTGCCCGGCAACGACAGCGCCATCACCGGCAAGGACGTGGGGCTCGATGCGGGCAAGGCCACTTTGCTGACCACGCTGGGCGTGGAGGAAGCGCAGCGGCGCCTGCGCCATCATCTGCACGAAGCCGAGCGCCACCTCGATGACGCGGTCGGCGCGCAGCAAGGCACGCGCCGCTTGCTGGGCAGCTTTTTTGCCGACAGCCTGTCGGCCGCCAGCGCACCGTGCGAACCGCGCAAGGCGGCCCACGCGGCCAGCACGGCCTCGCTCGGTTATTGACCTCCTGAAGGAACACACCGCATGGCGCATTTTGGCGTAGTGACACCCGCGTTCTACAGCCATGTCAGCGCGATGGAGGCCCTGTCCGTGGCCCTGCTGGAACGCGGCCACCGCATCACATTTTTGCACCGGCCGGACGCCGGCGCCTTGTTGAAAGAGCGCCGCATCGGCTTACATGCACTCGGCCAGGAAATCTACCCGGCCGGCTCGCTGCCGGCCTCGCTCAAGCTGGCCGCCAATCCCGGCAGCATCATGGGGCTGCGCCGCGTGATACGCGACATGGCACAGACGACCGGCATGCTGTGCCGCGAGCTGCCGGGCGCGCTGCGGCAAGAGCGGATCGACTGCGTGCTGGCCGATCAGATGGAAGCGGCCGGCGGCATGGCGGCCGAAGCGCTGGGCCTGCCGTTTGTATCGGTCGCCTGCGCCCTGCCCGTCAACCGCGAACCGGGCATGCCGCTGCCGGTGATGCCGTTCGCCGCCGGCCAGGACGAGCGCAGCCTGCGCCTGTGCGAAGGCAGCAGCAAAGTGTACGACTGGCTGATGACGCCGCACCGGCAAGCCATCGCCGCCGGCGCGCGGCAACTGGGGCTGTCACCGCGCGACGGCCTGCACGATTGCCTGTCGCCCTTGCTGCAACTGAGCCAGACTGTCGCCGGCTTCGATTTTCCGCGCCTTCAACTGCCGCCCCACTTTCACCATGTCGGGCCGCTGCGCGCGCCATTTGGTTCCAGTCCCGGCCTTGGCCGCGACACCAGCGGCGCGCCCGACCTGGCGCAGGTCAGCCGCGAGCGGCCCTTTGTGTTTGCCTCGCTGGGCACGCTGCAGGGCGAGCGCTTTGCGCTGTTCCGGCGCATCGCCCAGGCCTGCCGCCGGCTCGACGCGCAACTGCTGATTGCCCACTGTGGCGGCCTCGATGCGCGCCAGGCCGAAGCGCTGAAGGAAGCAGGAGCGACCTGGGTGTGTGCCTTTGCCGATCAGCAGGCGGTGCTGGCGCGCGCCGATGCGGTGGTGTCGCACGCGGGCCTGAACACCGCCATGGATGCGATTGCCGCCGGCACGCCGATACTGGCCCTGCCGATTGCGTTTGACCAGCCGGGCGTGGCGGCGCGGATCGCACATGCGGGCGTTGGCCTGCGCGCGTCCGCCCGCTGGGCCGGTCCGGGCAAGCTGGCGGCGCAATTGCGCCGGCTGCTCGACGAGCCCGAATTCGTGCACCATGGTGCAGGTCTCGCCGCATCAATTCGCGAGGCCGGCGGCACCGCGCGCGCGGCCGCCCTGATCGAGGCATCGCTCAAACCGGCCCTGGCCAACGGAGCGCGGTTTGCATAAGGGCCAGCCTCATCATGACCTGATCCTGATCGGCGGCGGCCTGGCCAATGGCCTGATCGCCTGGCGCCTGCGCACCCAGCGCCCCGAGCTGCGCATCCTGCTGATCGAGCGCGACGCGCAGCTGGGCGGCAATCACACCTGGTCCTTCCATGACGGCGACCTCAGCGCTGACCAGCATCGCTGGCTCGCGCCAGTGGTATCGACACGCTGGCCCCGTTACGAGGTCATCTTCCCGCAGCATGCGCGCACGCTGGAAAGCGGCTATGCCAGCATCGCGTCGCTGGATTTTGCGCGCGTGATCGGGCAAGCGCTGGGCGATTGCCTGCGCCTGGACACGCCGATACAGGAGCTCACGCCCACCAGCGTGCGCCTGGCCGATGGTGAAGTACTGCAGGCGCGCGCCGTGATCGACGGGCGCGGCATGCGGCCCAGCCGCCACCTGGCGCTCGGCTACCAGACCTTTCTTGGCCAGGACGTGCGGCTGGCCGCGCCGCACGGCTTGACCGCGCCCATCATCATGGACGCCAGCGTGGAGCAGCAAGGCGGCTACCGCTTCGTCTACGTGCTGCCGTTCGGCCCGGACCGCGTGCTGATCGAAGACACGCATTATGTCGACACCAGCGCCTGGGAGCCGCAGCGCCTGCGCGCCAATGTCAAGGCCTATGCCGCCGCGCGCGGCTGGCGCATCGCCCAAGTGCTGCGCGAAGAACACGGCTCGCTGCCGATCGTGCTGGCCGGCGATGTCGACAGCTTCTGGAGCGACCTGCGGGGCCAGCCCTGTTCCGGACTGCGCGCCGGCCTGTTCCACCCGACCACCGGCTATTCGCTGCCGCATGCGGTGCGCCTGGCCGAGCGCATCGCCGCCCTGGCCACCTTCGACGCCGCATCGCTGTTCGCCGCCATCCGTGCCGATGCCTTGCAGGAATGGCGCGGCCAGCGCTTTTTCCGCCTGCTCAACCGCATGCTGTTCCTGGCCGGCGAGGCGGACCACCGCTGGCGCGTGATGCGGCGCTTCTATCATTTGCCGGCGCCGCTGATCGCGCGCTTTTATGCGGGCAGGCTGACCCTTGCCGACCAGGCGCGCCTGGTATCGGGCAAGCCGCCGGTGCCGGTCGGGCAAGCGATCAAGGCCGCACTCAAATTCCACCCTCATCAAATCAGGAAACCTGAATGAACAATGCAAAACAAGCGGTGGTCGTGGGCGCCGGCTTTGGCGGCCTGGCGCTGGCGATCCGGCTGCAGGCGGCCGGCATGCAAACAACCTTGCTGGAAAAGCGCGACAAGCCGGGCGGGCGCGCCTATGTGTATGAAGACCAGGGCTTCGTGTTCGACGCCGGCCCCACCGTGATTACCGATCCGAGCGCGATCGAAGAACTGTTCACGCTGGCCGGAAAAAAAATGTCGGACTATATCGAGATGCTGCCGGTGGCGCCGTTCTACCGCCTGTGCTGGGAAGACGGCCACCAGTTCGACTACGTCAACGACCAGGAATCACTGGACCGGCAAATCCACGCACGCAATCCGAACGACGTGGCCGGCTACCAGCGCTTCCTGGCGTACTCGAAAGCCGTGTTCGAAGAAGGCTACCTGAAGCTGGGCGCGGTGCCGTTTCTGTCATTCCGCGACATGATTGCCGCCGGCCCGCAGCTGGCGCGGCTGCAAGCCTGGCGCAGCGTCTACAGCATGGTGTCGCGCTTTATCGAGGACGACCACCTGCGCCAGGCGTTCTCGTTCCACTCGCTGCTGGTGGGCGGCAATCCGTTCGCCACCTCGGCTATCTACACCCTGATCCACGCGCTCGAGCGGCGCTGGGGCGTGTGGTTTCCGCGCGGCGGCACGGGTGCGCTGATCCTGGCCCTGGTGCGCCTGTTCGAGGACTTGGGCGGGCGCATCGAATTGAACGCCTCTGTCGCGCGCATCGACACCAGCGGCAACCGCGCCACCGGCGTGCGGCTCGACGACGGGCGCGTGTTTCCCGCGCAGATGGTGGCCTCGAACGCCGACGTGGTCCATACCTATGGCTCGCTGCTGGGCCACCACCCGCGCGGCGTGGCGGAAGCCGCGTCCTTGCGCAAGAAACGCTTTTCCAATTCGCTGTTCGTGCTGTATTTCGGTCTCGATCATCACCATGAACAGCTGCGCCACCACACGGTCTGCTTCGGCCCGCGCTACGAAGGGCTGATCAAGGACATTTTCAAGGGCCAGCACCTGGCCGACGATTTTTCGCTGTACCTGCATGCGCCCTGCGTCACTGACCCGTCGCTGGCGCCACCGGGCTGCGGCAGCCACTATGTGCTGGCGCCCGTGCCGCACCTGGGCAATGCCGACATCGACTGGGCGGTCGAAGGGCCGCGCTATCGCGAGCGCATCTTCGACTATCTTGAAGAACGCTATATGCCCGGCCTGCGCAGCCAGCTGGTGACCAGCCGCATTTTCACGCCGCATGACTTCCGCGATGAACTCAACGCCCATGTGGGGTCGGCCTTTTCGCTCGAACCGATCCTCACGCAAAGCGCCTGGTTCCGGCCGCACAATCGCGACCGCGACGTCGCCAACCTGTACCTGGTGGGCGCCGGCACCCATCCCGGCGCCGGCGTGCCGGGCGTGATCGGTTCGGCCAAGGCCACGGCCGGCCTGATGCTGGAGGACGTCGCACGATGAGCGTAGCCTTGCTGGAACACGCCACCCACACCATCGCCGTCGGCTCGAAAAGCTTTGCCGCGGCGGCACGCCTGTTTGCGCCCGAGGTGCGGCGCAGCGTGCTGATGCTGTATGCCTGGTGCCGCCATTGCGACGATGTGGTCGATGGCCAGGAACTGGGTTTTACGGCGGTGGCACAGGATGCCGGCGCCGCCGCCGCTGCCCTGGCGCGGCTGGAAGCGCAGACGCGCCAGGCGTATGCGGGCGAACCCATGCAGGAGCCGGCCTTTGCCGCCTTCCAGGAAGTGGCGCTGCGCTGCGCGATCGCGCCGCAACATGCGTTCGACCACCTGGCAGGGTTTGCGATGGACGTGCGGGAAGCGCGCTATGAAACGCTGGACGACACCCTGCGCTACAGCTATCACGTGGCCGGCGTGGTGGGCCTGATGATGGCCACCATTATGGGCGCGAAAGAGCCGGCGGTGCTGGACCGCGCCTGCGATCTGGGCATTGCTTTCCAGCTGACCAATATCGCGCGCGATATCGTCGACGATGCGCAAATCGGCCGCTGCTACCTGCCGGCGCAATGGCTGCGCGAGGCCGGCATTCCCCAGGAAGAACTGGCGTTGCCCCGGCACCGCGCGGCGCTGGCCAGGCTGGCGGCGCGCCTGGTCGAGCAGGCGGAACCGTATTATGCGTCGGCGACCGTTGGCCTGGCCGCCCTGCCCCTGCGCTCGGCGTGGGCGATCGCCACCGCGCACCGCGTGTATCGGCAGATCGGCATCGAAGTGAAAGCGCGCGGCGCGCGGGCCTGGGATGAACGGGTGGGCACCTCGCGCGCCACCAAGCTGTGGCTGCTGTGCCGCGGCGGCGTGGATGCGCTGGCGTCGCGTTTCAGGAAGACGGCGTCGGCCCGTCCTGCGGCTCTGTGGCAGCGGCCGATTCACGCAGCGGGCCGCCATGCAGCGCCTGCAACTGCTGTTTGAGATGCGTGACGGGCGGCGCATACAGGAAGCCGAACGACACGGCGCCATCCTTGCCATGCACGGCGTGGTGCATGCGGTGCGCCTGGTACAAGCGCTTCAGGTAGCCGCGCCTGGGCACATAGTGAAACGGCCAGCGCTGGTGCACCAGGCCATCGTGGGCAATAAAGTACAGCATGCCGTAAGCGGTCATGCCGGCGCCTATCCATTCGAGCGGATGGCGCCCTTCGGTACCGAGATAAATCAGCACGATGGCGATGCCGGCGAACACCACGGCGTACAAATCGTTTTTTTCAAACCAGCCGGTGCGCGGTTCATGGTGGGAGCGGTGCCAGCCCCAGCCAAAACCATGCATCACATATTTATGCGCCACAATCGAGAACAGCTCCATGAACACCACGGTGGCCAACACGATCAATGCATTGATTAACATTTGTTTTTTACAGGAGTGACAAGAAGATGAGCAAGCCTACCATAGCGGCGCCCGCACACCGCACGATCGCCTCCACCCTGGCCGCCGCGGCCCTGCTGTGCGCCACCATGCTGGCCACCGGCGCGGCGCTGGCCGCCACCATCGAGGTCCACGTGACCAATATCAGCAACGCCAAGGGGCAGATCCGCGTCGCCGTCTGCGACCAGGAGCATTTCCTGAAACAATGCGTGCATACGGCGTCGGCGCCGGCGCAAGCGGGCGACACCGTGCTGAAGGTGGCCAACGTGCCGGCCGGCACCTGGGCCGTGCTGGCCTACCACGATGAAAACGGCAACGCCGAACTGGACCGCAACATGATCGGCATCCCCAAGGAAGACTATGGCTTCAGCCGCGACGCGGCCAGCCGCTTCGGCCCGCCCAAGTTTGCCGATGCGGCCATCACGGTGGAAGACGGCGACATGGCGGTCAAGATCAAGCTGCATTGAACCTGGCTGGCGGCAGTCCGGTCAGGATAGCAATACCCGCTTCAACAGATCGGCCTGCTCCCTGGCCTGGCGCGCCTTTTGCGTGTATTCGCTGGCGGTAGCCGGATGCAGCCAGGCGGTGGCCTTGGCGGCCAGGCTGGCAAACAGCTGCTCCTTTTCCTGCAGCGCGCGCACGGCGGCCCAGATGGCGTCCTCGGCTTTTTCGTGTTGCAGCTCGCCCAGGATCGGCGCCGTAAAGCTGTGGCCCGTATGGCAGCGGAAGCGCTGCGGCTGCTGGTCGGTCAGTTCCCACAAGGTACCCTGGCATTCCGGACAGGTGAAGGTCGACGGCGTGGCGATTTTTTGCAGCTGTTCCATATTGCCTACTCCCCTGGCGAAACGGTTTTCGACGGCGATCCAGCCGGGCGGTTGCGGCGGCGCGCCAGGCTGCGCTGGCGCCGGCGCGCCCCTGGCCAGCGCCAGCAGCACCGGCGCCATGTCGGCCACCGGCAAGCGGCTGTCCACCACCACGTTGCGCATCGCGCTTTGCGGCATCGACGGCGCCACCGCTTCTTCCGGGTCCTGCACCAGCACCGTGCCGCCGCAGGCCTTGATCGCCTGCAGGCCGGCCGTGCCGTCGTCCAGGTAGCCGCTGAGGATCACCCCCACCACGTGCGGACCGAACGCAGCGGCGGCCGAACGGAACAGCGGATCGATGGCGGGGCGCGTATGGTTTTCGCGCGGGCCGCGGGTCAGCTCGACCATGGCCTGGCCGGCCGTGATGGCCACCAGCATGTGCAGGTCGGGCGGCGCCAGCAGGATGCGGCCCGGGCGTATCGGTTCGCGGTCTTGCGCATAGCGCACCGGCAGGGCCGAGGTTTTCGCCAGCAGCTCGGGCAGCAGGCTCTTGCGCGCACCGACATGGGTGACGACCAGGATGGCGGCGGGAAAATCGGCCGGCAAGGCGGCAAAAATGGTGGACAAGGCTTCCATGCCGCCGACGGAGGCCCCCATGACGATCAGCGATTGCACAGCTGTTTTCCTCTCGGGAGATTCATCTGACCTTGATTGTGAAAGGACGCCGGGGCCGATTCCGTGCGTTCGCTAACACAGGTAAGCGCGCGGGCCAGCGGTTACAATGCGGCTCACTTCGCTTCGATGCCGCCCATGCCCTATCTAGTCCTTGCCGCGTTCGTTTTGCTGTATCTTGCCGCCACCGTGCTATATCAGCTGCCGCTGCTGGTGGCGGCCGTGTACGGCGTGATGAGCATTACCTGCTTTGCCGTCTACGCGATCGACAAGCGCGCCGCGCGCGCCCAAGCCTGGCGCACGCCGGAAAAAACCCTCTGGCTGCTGGGCTTGCTGTGCGGCTGGCCGGGCGCCCTGCTGGCCCAGCAATGGCTGCGCCACAAGACCGCCAAGCGCTCGTTTCAAATCGTGTTCTGGATTACCGTGGTGGTAAATACGGCGGGATTTGTGTGGATAACGCTACAGTACGCTCAGATAAATGGATAACAACAGGCGCCTCGACACCTGACAAAACCGTAGCGAGCGGAAGGGAGAGGCGGCTAAGAAGCGCAACCGTACTTTAGTACGGGGGCGCCGAGCCGGTGAGCATCGCAGGCTGCCTATACCGACGCGCAGTAGGTTTGGTCAGGTGTCCTTCAGACGGGGGTTTTGAAGATCGGGTCGACTATAAATTGCTGGGCCTTGATTCGCAAGGTGCGCTCTTCGTCCAGCTCGGCGCGCGTTTCGCCCAGTTCCTCGCGTTCGGCTTCCAGTTCCAGGCGCGCGGTGGCCAGTTCGGTTTCCACGCGGGTCAGGGTTTCCAGTTTCAGCTGGGCCTGGATCAGGTCGGCGCGCGCCGTTTCGGCCGCCGCTTCCAGGCGCGGTATGCCTTCGAGCTTGAATTGCGCCTTGGCCAGGTCCATGCGCGCCTGCTCGGCCGCCTCTTCCAGGCGCGGCAGGCCTTCCAGCCGCAGCTGGGCCTTGGCCAGGTCGGTGCGGGCCTGGTTGGCGACCTGGCGCTCGCGCTCGAGTTCGGCGCGCAAGGTGTCCAGCTCGGTGGCCTGCAATTCGAGCAGCTCTTGCTGGCGCTCGTTCTCGCTGGCCAGGTCCATCAATTCCTGTTGATTGTCATTCATCTCGGCTTCATGCGCGCTGTTGCTGGCGCTCAGTTCCTGTCCTACAAAATCGAGTATGGCCTGGCGCAGCACGGGCGACAGTTCGGCCGCGGCGGCGATCTGGCGCTGCGCGCCTGCCTTGCGCCGTTGCAGCAGCTTGCTGATGGTGCCCAGGCAGGCGCCGCTGCCCAGTTTTTCGCGCAGCGCGCGCACCGTGATGGGCAGGCCCTCGGCCGCCATCGCGTCCATCGCCGCATTGATCTGTTCCGCGCTTGCTTTTGCCATGATTGTTCTCGTCTACGTTGCCTGCGGCGGAAAAGCCGCATTGCTCAGGGGCATCATATTATTCCAGCGGCGGCATAGCGTAAAGTATTTCTCAACAGAAATTGCAATTGCACAACAGAATCTTGATCCAGGTGCAGCCTGCCGAATTTAGTCTTCCAGCAAGCCATTTTCGGATAAGTTATCCTGGATCAGCTCCAGCCGCAGTACGGGATTTTCCTGGCTCAGCAGCAATTGCTTCTGCACCGGCGTCAGCGACAGCAGCTCGCACCAGCGGTTGGCGACCCAGCCGCATTCATCGAGCCGGTATGGCGGCTGGATCGGCATCTGGTCGAGCGGGATTTTTTGTTCTTGCAAGGTACGGATCAAGGCGCCCAGGGCGTCGGCCACGTTTTGCTGTTCAGGCGGGATCGGCACCGCCAAATCTGGCGGCAGCAAGTCCACTTCCGCCACCCACAAGCCGTTTTTCAGCTGTTCGCTGGAACCAATCTGAAAACGCCGGGTGCCCATGCATTTGATTTGCAGCAGGCCCGACAAGGGCGCGGCCCAGTCGACCACTTTTGCCAGGGTGCCGACCTGGGCCAGGGTTTCATCCTGGCCGGGCTTGCGTACCTCTGTGCCGTCGAGCAATTGCACCACGCCAAACGGCTGCTCGCCGGTGATGCATTTGCGTATCATGTCCAGGTAGCGCACCTCGAAGATCTGCAGCGGCAAATAGCCATCGGGATACAGCACCGTATTGAGCGGAAACAAGGGTATCGAGGTCATGCCCGCATGATGGCACGAATGCGCCGGGCGTGCAGCACAACTCGTCCGATCAGGCTATTTGTAAAAACGGCGCTTGGCCGCGCGTTCGGCCGCTTTCGGCGCCAGCACCTTGACCGGCTTTTTCTGGATCGCGCCGCCGGCGGCCGTGCCCGGCACCCGGTGCTCGGCCTCGAAGCCCGGCTCCTCGCTGCGTTTCAGGGTCTGCCGCGTCAGCGCTTCGACCGCCGACAGCAATTCCACTTCGTCGGCGCAGACCAGCGAAATCGCCTCGCCGCTGGCGCCGGCGCGGCCGGTGCGGCCGATACGGTGGATATAATCCTCGGCCACGGTCGGCAAATCGAAATTGACGACCTGCGGCAGTTGCTCGATATCGAGGCCGCGCGCCGCCACGTCGGTCGCCACCAGCACCTGCACTTCGCGCGCCTTGAAACGGGCCAGCGCGCGCAGGCGGTTCGACTGGGTCTTGTCGCCATGGATCGAATCGGCGCTCACGCCCTGCTCCAGCAAGGTTTTCACCAGCACCTCGACACCCTTGCGGGTTTTCACGAACACCAGCACCTGGCCCCAGCGTTTCTTCTTCAGCAAGTGCAGGAACAGTTCGGGCTTGCGCTTCTTGTCGCACACGATCACCGACTGTTTCACGGCTTTCACGGTGCTGTTGCGCGGACTCACTTCCACCGACACCGGGTCCTTGAGCATGGTTTTTGCCATGGCGCGGATCGCGTCCGAGAAGGTGGCCGAAAACAGCAGGGTCTGGCGTTGTTTCGGCATCGTCATCAGCAGCAGGTCGAGTTCGCGCTCGAAACCGAGATCGAGCATGCGGTCGGCCTCGTCCAGTACCAGCGTCTGCACCTGCTCGAACTTGATCGCGCCCTGTGACTGCAGGTCGAGCAGGCGGCCCGGCGTCGCCACCAGCACGTCGAGTCCCTTGCGCAGTTTGCTGATTTGCGGTTCGATCGCCACGCCGCCATAGGCGACAAAACTGCGCAGCGGCAAGCTGCCGCCATAGCTGCGAAAACTCGCATACACCTGTTCGGCCAGTTCGCGCGTGGGCACCAGCACCAGCACGCGCACGCACTGCGGCGCCACCACGCCTTCCAGGGCCAGGCGCTGCAGCAGCGGCACGGCGAAGCCGGCCGTCTTGCCGGTGCCGGTCTGGGCGGCCGCCATCAGGTCGCGCCCGGCCAGTACGACGGGGATGGCCTTGGCCTGCACGGGGGTCGGCTTGTCATAGCCGAGTTCGGCGAGTGTGTGGACCAGGGGATCGATCAGGCCGAGGGAGGAAAACGTCATGGGGGAACCTTGCAGCAAAGCGGATAAGAAGCCGCGATTATAGGCCAGCCGGGTGCCCCGGTCAGAACTTCATTTCCATGGTGGCGCGCGCCTGCGGCGCGGTGTCCGAGATACCGGCACGTATCGTGCTGCCGCTCGCATCGCGGTAGATCGCATTGCTTTCATACTCCTGCGCCAGCAGATTCGACACCGCCAGGCGCAGCTGGACCTGCGCATTGAATTTCCATAATGCATACACATCGAGGTCGCGCCGTGGCGAGGTATAGGCATACTGCTGCTGCGTGATGCGCACGGGGCCGCCACCGGTGAAGACCAGGCTGCCGCCGGCGCTCAACTGGCCGCCCGGCGTCCTGTAGTCGATGCCGAGGTTGCCGCTGAGCGGAGTCTGCTGGTCGAGCCGGTTGTCTGGCCCCGGCACCTGCGCCACCTGCGACCAGTTGCGGCTGACGCTGGCGCGCAGGTCGATCGCCGGCGCGGTGGCGTCCAGCACGGCGCGCAGCGGAAACTTCACTTCCAGCTCCACCGTCTGCGTGTCGGCGCGGCCGTCATTGACGGGCGTGGAAACCCAGCGCCCGTCGATCAACAGCAGCCCCTGGCGCGTGTAGCCGTCGATGCGGCGCGCCGACGCGCGGGCGCTCAGCAGCGCGCCTTGCGCCCAGTAATGTTCATAGGAGGCGTCGATGCCCAGCGCCAGTTCCGGTTGCAGATGGGGATTGCCCTGGCGGTCAGGATCAGCCTGGCTGTTGTTGGTCGAGATACTGCGGCGCGGTATCAGGTTCGAGGTCGAGGGCGACTTGTAGGTGCGCGTCAGGGCCAGGCGCAGCTGGTCACCCTTGGTATCGGGCAGCTTCCACAGGGTCTGCAACAACGGGCTCCAGACGCTGTTGCGCTGGCGCACGGCGTCAAAACTGTCGCCGGCGCTGCGGGTAGCGCCCCCTTCCCAGCGCAGGCCCGCATACATCGACCAGCGCGGCGTGATGTCCCACTCATCCTGCGCGTACAGGGCCAGCAGCCCGACGCTGGAATGGTAGTGTTCATCGCTGTCGCGCACAGGACTGGCGCCGGCCAAGGCCTCCTCGTGCTGCCGGCGCGCTTCCTCGCGCCGGCTGAGCGTGCCATCCCAGCCCATGGACAGCGCATGGCCCGGCATCCAGGGCGCCGAATATTTGCCGCTGGACGACACGGTATCGTAGGACGCCGTTACGCGCACGCTGCGGTCCAGCGCAAGACCCGCGCCATCGATCCGGCCGAGCGTGTCGTTGCCAGCCGAGCTGTTGCTGGTCATCGCGCGCACGCCCAGTTCCAGCCTGGCGCCACCGTCGAGCTTGCGTACCCAGCTGAGATCCGTGCGCGCGAACAGCTGCCGGTTCGCCGTCTGGCCGTCGTTGCTGTCGTAATCGGGCCGCGCGCCCAGCAGCGTTTGCGTGTGGTAGCTGTTGTGACCTTCGCTGCGGCCGGCGTTGAGGAAAAATTGCAGCGTCAGGCTGTCGCCGCCGATAAAATTCCAGTTCAGCCTGGGCGCCAGGTTGATACCTTCCGAACGGCCATTGCCGCCGCCACTGATACGGCGCAGCAAGTTCTGCTCGCCATCGGGCAGGTAGCCCAGGTCCAGCGCCGGGCTCTCCCTGGCGCCGCCAAAATCGTAGTCGTAGCGGTAGACCGAGGCCGCCAGCGAATACGACAGGATGCCGTCCTTGTCGGACAACTGCAGGCTGCCATTGCCGGAGCGCGCATCGCGCCCGCCGCCGGCGCCCAGCTTGAGGTCGCGCTGCGCCTTTTTCACGGCTTTTTTCAGCACCACGTTGATGGTGCCGGCGATCGACTGGGTGCTGAATTCGGCGCTGGCCGCGTGCAGGATCTCGATGCGCTCGATCATGTCGGGCGACACCGTATCGAGCGAAAAACCGGCCGGCGCGCGCTCGCCGTTCAGCAATATCTGCGTGTAGCCGCTGCCCAGCCCGCGCATGCGAATCTCGCCGCCCTGGCGCCCGGCCGCACCCGTTACCGTGATGCCGGGCAGGCGCTTGAGCACGTCGGTGACGGTGGTGTCGCCAT
Source organism: Janthinobacterium sp. J1-1 (assembly GCF_030944405.1). Classification (NCBI taxonomy): domain Bacteria; kingdom Pseudomonadati; phylum Pseudomonadota; class Betaproteobacteria; order Burkholderiales; family Oxalobacteraceae; genus Janthinobacterium; species Janthinobacterium sp. J1-1. The sequence goes on along the minus strand of NZ_CP132339.1, from coordinate 3,691,907 downwards.
ACTTGAGGATGTCTTCACTGTTCACCACCATCTTGCTGGCCGTGTCGTCGCGGCGCGGATCGTAGCTGCCCGTCACTTCGACCTGCTGCAGGGCTGGTTCAGCCGGCTTTGCCGGCGCCTCCTGCGCAGCTGGCTGTTGCTGCGCCCGGGCCTGCCAGGCAAGCAACACCATGACGGCGGCAGCCAGGCGAACGGCGAGCAGGCGGCACGGCATCATGGGCAGGGTTTGACATCGCGCGGCGACATCGTTTAAAACTTCATTTCCATGGTCGCGCGCGCCTGTGGCGAGCTGGGCGATATCGCGTTGCGGGCAATCGTCCCGTTCGCGTCGGTATAGACCGTGCTGCTTTCAAAATCCTGCGCCAGCAGGTTCGATACCGCCAGGCGCAGCTGGTTTTTCGGGTTGAATTTCCACAAGGCATACAGATCGAGGTCGCGCCGCGGCGTGCTGTAGGCGCTCTGCTGCTGCGTGATGCGCACCGGGCCGCCGTTGCGGAAATTGAAGCTGCCACCGGCCGTCAACATGCCGTCGGCCGTCTTGTAGTCGAGGCCGAAATTGCCGCTGACGGGGGTTTGCTGGTCGAGCCGGTTGTCCGGCCCCGGCACCTGCTCCACCTGCGACCAGTTGCGGCTGATGCTGGCGCGCACATCGATGGCCGGCACGGTGGCCGCCAGCACGGCGCGCAGCGGAAACTTCGCTTCCAGTTCCACCGTTTGCGTATTGGCGCGGCCATCGTTGACGGGCGTCGAGACCCAGCGCTCGTCGATCAGCAGCAAGCCCTGGCGCGTGTAGCCGTCGATGCGGCGCGCCGACGCGCGGGCGCTCAGCAGCGCGCCCTGCGCCCAGTAATGCTCATAGGACGCGTCGATGCCCAGCGCCAGCTCCGGTTTCAGGTTCGGATTGCCTTCGCGGTCCGGATCGGTCTGGCTGTTGTTGGTCGAGGTATTGCGGCGCGGTATCAGGCTCGACGCCGGCTGCGCCTTGTAGGTGCGCGTCAACGCCAGGCGGATCTGGTCGCCTTTGGTATCGGGCAGCTTCCACAGCGTTTGCAGCAGCGGACTCCAGACGCTGGTGCGCTGGCGCACGGCGTCAAAACTGTCGCCCGTGCTGCGCGTATCGATGCCTTCCCAGCGCACGCCCGCATACATCGACCAGCGCGGCGTGATCTCCCAGTCATCCTGGGCAAACAGCGCCAGCCGCCGTACCAGCGCATCGAAATCCTCGTCGCTGTTGAACGGCGGCCGGCCAGCGGATAGCTGCGCCTCGCGCTGGCGGCGCTCTTCCTCGCGCTCGGTATAGGCGCCGTCCCAGCCCATCGACAGGGCGTGGCCCGGCACCAGCGGAGTCGAGTATTTGCCGGTCGAACTGACCCCGTTCTCGGTCGCCTTGACGCCCACCGCGCGTTCGAGCGCCAGGCCGGCGCCATCGATATAGCCGCGCTGCAGGCTGTCGGAAGTATTGCGCGCGCCGGTCGCGCCCAGTTTCAGTTCCAGCCTGGCGCCGCCATCGAGCTTGTGCATCCAGGTCAGGTCGGCGCGGCCCATGGCGTTGTGATTGCTGGAGCTGCCGGTATTGGTATCGTAATCGGGACGCGCGCCCAGTTCGGTCTCGGCGCGGCTGATATTGCGGTGCTCGCCACGGCCGGCGTTGACGAAGAATTGGGCCGTGACCGTGTCGCCGCTTTTCAGCGTCCAGTTCAGGCGCGGCGACAGATTGATGCCTTCGGGACGGCCGTCGCCGCTGCCGGTGGTGCGGCGCCGCAGGTTTTGCCGGCCGTCGGGCAGGTAGCCCAGTTCCAGCGCGGGATTGTCGTAGTGATAGTCGTAGCGGAACAGCGAGCCGGCCATCGAGTAGGAAAAATTGCCGTCGCGGTCAGACAATTGCAGGTTGACCGTCGGCGAAAAACTGTCGCGGCTGCCCGCCAGGCCCAGCTTGAGTTCGCGCTGCGCCGTCTTGACGGCCTTTTTCAGCACCACATTGATGGTGCCGGCGATCGACTGGGTGCTGTACTCGGCGCTGGCCGCATGCAGGATCTCGATGCGTTCGATCACGTCGGGCGACAGGGTGTCGAGCGAAAAACCGGCCGGCGCGCGCTCGCCGTTGAGCAGGATCTGCGTATAGCCGCTGCCCAGCCCGCGCATGCGGATCTCGCCGCCGGTACGGCCGGCCGCGCCCGTCACGGTAATGCCGGGCAGGCGCTTGAGCACGTCCGTGACATTGGTATCGCCATATTTGAGGATTTCTTCGCTATTCACCACCATCTTGCTGGCCGTGTCGTCACGGCGCGGATCGTAGCCGCTGCCCTTCACTTCCACCTTCTGCACGGCAGGCGCGGAATCAGCAGGCGCGGCTGGCGCGGCGGGATTGGCGTCAGGCGTGGCTTGCTGGGCGTGGGCATGCCAGGCAAACAGGACGGCGGCGGTACACAGGGTGAGGCGAAACAGAGGCAAGGACGATGGCATGATGAATGAGCTGCGTGGCTGAATGAAGTGGCTGGGTGCTAAAAACGGCAGCGGCATTTTGCAACAAAATTTTGCCCTACGGCACAGTTTCCAGAAAATAAAGTTTATAACAAATAAAATTTGGCCGGGCCTGCCGCGCGCCGTCAAACTGCTGACTGGCACGCATTACGTGGCCGCCGCCTTCGCGACCCCGCTATAATGCGTTTACATCATTGTTTCCATCCCCTCAAAGGCTTCCTATCGTGTCCGACCGTCTCGCCGTCCTGCCCCAATATCTGCTGCCCAAGGGAGCATTGACCAATTTCGCCGGCCGGGTCGCCGGTGCCAAAGGCGGTTCGATGACCACCCGGCTGATCCGCTGGTTCGTCGGCCGCTACAACGTCAACATGGATGAGGCGCTCGACTCGGACATCACGCACTACACCAGCTTCAACGATTTTTTTACCCGCGCGCTGCGCCCCGGCGTGCGCCCGATCGCGCAAGCCGATTATGTCTGCCCCGTCGATGGCCGCATCAGCCAGTTCGGCGCGATCGACAAGGACCAGATCTTCCAGGCCAAGGGCCATCATTTCAGCACCACCGCGCTGGTCGGTGGCGATGCCGCGCTGGCCGCGCAATTCGAGCACGGCAGCTTCGCCAACCTGTACCTGAGCCCGCGCGACTACCACCGCATCCACATGCCGTGCGACGGCCGCCTGACGCGCATGATCTATGTGCCGGGCGAATTGTTTTCCGTGAACCCGACCACCGCGCGCGGCATCCCCGGCCTGTTCGCCCGCAACGAGCGCGTGGTGTGCGTGTTCGACACCGCCAATGGCCCCTTCGTGATGACCCTGGTGGGCGCCACCATCGTCGGCAGCATGGCCACCGTTTGGCACGGCGTGGTCAACCCGCCCCGCTCGGGGCAAGTGCGCGACTGGAGCTATGCCAACGACAATATCGTGCTGAAAAAAGGCGAGGAACTGGGCCGCTTCCTGCTGGGCTCGACCGTCGTCATGCTGTTCCCGAAAGACACGCTGCAGTTCAACCCGGCGTGGCAGCCGGCCGGACCGGTGCAGCTTGGTGAAGTGATGGGTAATTTGCCCAAGTAACGTTTTAGACTGGCATATCCATCTGGTACATCTCCTCCATCAGGTTGAGAAACGCGCGCGTCTTGGCCGGCATCAGCCGCCGGCCGGGAAACACGGCCCAGCCCGTGACCAGCGGAAAACTCCACTCCGGCAGCACGCGCACCAGTTCCCCCGTTTGCAGATAAGCCTTGGCGAAGCGGTCGGTGCTGGCCGCGATGCCCACCCCGGTGCAGGCCATGCGTACCAGCAATTCCGGCGAATTGGCCAGCAGGCGCACCGGCAAGTCGCGCTCCCAGGTGGTCTTGCCGCGTATCAGGGTCCAGCGCACCAGGCCATGCTGGGCACGCGGCAAGCTGAGTAGGTCGTGCCGGAACAAATCGTCGGGATGCTCGGGCAAGCCATGCACGCTGGTGTACTGCGGCGACGCATAGAGCGCCAGGGTGCTGAAGGCCACGCGGCGCGCCGCCAGGCTGGCGTCGTCGGGCAGGTTACCCATGCGTATCGCCAAATCAAAATTTTCCTCCAGCAAATCCACGCGCCGCGCCGACAGATCCAGTTCCAGCGAAATCGCCGGATAGCGGCGCACGAACTCGGCCAGGACTTGCCGCATCAGGGTATCGGCAAAATCGGCCGGCATCGAAATGCGCAGCAAGCCGCTGGGGCCGGCCTGGCGGTGCTGGGCCAGCGCGCCGGCCGCCTCGGTTTCCTCCACCACCTTGCGCGCGTGTTCCAGCAGGCTGGCGCCAAACTCGGTCAGCACCAGCTTGCGCGTCGTCCGCTGCAGCAGGCGTTCGCCCAGCTTGCCTTCCAATAGCGAAATACGGCGCGACAGGGTCGACTTGGGCAAGTCGACGCGCTCGGCGGCACGCGAAAAACTGCCGCATTCCACCACACGGGCAAACAGCAGCAGATCGCCGGGATCGATGTCCATCTTGTTCCTTGTTTGATTGTTCCATCAGTGGATAAATGTTATCCATTTTAACGGCTTCCGCATCAATTTTGGAATTGCTATAGTTCATTCATCGCAAGACACCTCACTCACACGGAGAAAAACAGATGAACATCCTGCAAATCAATTCCAGCGCCCGCAGCACCGGTTCCGCATCCACCCGCCTGGCCGACGCCCTGGTCGCCAAGGTTGTCGCCGCCAACCCGGAAGCTGCCGTGGTGCGCCGCGACCTGGCGGCCCAGCCGCATCCGGTGCTGGATGAGCCGACCCTGCAGGCACTGTTCACGCCAGCCGAGCAGCGCACTGCCGAACAAGCGGCCCGCATCGCCCTCGACGACGCCCTGATCGCCCAGGTGCAGGCGGCCGACGTGATCGTGGTCGGCGCGCCGATGTACAACTTCGGCATCACCGTGCAACTGAAAAGCTGGTTCGACGCGATTGCCCGCGCCAACGTCACCTTCAAATACACGGAAAAAGGCCCGGTCGGCCTGCTGACAGGCAAGAAAGTCCTGGTCGGCCTGTCGCGTGGCGGCCTGCACCGTGGCGGCGCGAGCGACAGCCAGGTGCCTTACCTGAACACCATGTTCGGTTTCCTCGGCCTGACCGATGTGCAGTACGTGTATTCGGAAGGCATGGGCATGGGTCCGGAAGCCGTGGCCAAGGCGCAAGCCCAGGCGGACGCCGAGATCAACGCCATCCTCGTGTAAGCGTTTCATACTGAAAACTGGAGAGCATCATGAACGATATCAATACCGCCACCACAGTCACCACCGCACGCACCGTCGAGCGCGTCATTGCCGGCCAGGCCGTCATGGATGGCGCCGGCGTGAAGATCAACCGCGTGCTGACGCAGCAATTGCAGCGCCGCCTCGATCCGTTCCTGATGCTCGACAATTTTGCCAGCGACCAGCCGAACGACTATATCGCCGGCTTCCCCGAGCACCCGCACCGCGGCTTTGAAACCGTGTCCTACATGATCACGGGCCGCATGCGCCATCGCGACAGCGCCGGCCACGAAGGCCTGCTGAGCTCGGGTGGCGTGCAATGGATGACGGCCGGCAGCGGCGTGATCCATTCGGAAATGCCCGAACAGGAAGAAGGCGTGATGGAAGGTTTTCAGTTGTGGCTGAACCTGCCCGCCAGCGACAAGATGCGCACGCCCTGGTACCGCGATTTTGACAGCAGCGAGATTCCGCGCTACACCACCGATGCAGGCGTGGCGGTGCAAGTGATCGCCGGCAGCAGCCATGGCGTGGCGGGCGCGGTGCAGCGCGATCGCACCGAACCGCTGTACCTCGATATCGACCTGCCGGCCGGCAGCACCTTCGAGCAGCCCTTGCCGCCCGGCCATAACGCCTTTTTGTACACGTTCAGGGGCGCGGTCGAAGTCGACGGCAAGGCGGTGCCGGCCCTGCGCATGGCGATTTTCGCCAATACACAAGGCAGCGACGGCGTGCGCATCACCGCGCCGGAAGGCGGCCGCGTGATCCTGGTCGCCGGCCAGCCGCTGAACGAACCGATCGCGCAGTACGGTCCCTTCGTGATGAATACCCAGGCCGAGGTATTCCAGGCGGTACAGGACTTCCGTGAAGGGAAGTTTGGCGAGACGGCTGCCACTGCGTAATTGCCGCCTGCCTGAAAAAACCTGCATTGCTCACGCCATGCAGGTTTTTTTACGCCAGCCGTTCCCACGGCACGCCGGCCTTTACTTTACACTGGCAGCAAGATCATTCCACAAAGCACGCCATGCATGACACCACCGACCACACCCATCTGCACGCCCACCTGAAAGGCGACGCCAAGCACACTCACTCGTTCACGGGGCGCAAGCAAAGCGTGCTGGCGTGGGCGCTGGGCCTGACATTATCGTTTGCCGGCGTCGAAGTGGCGTTCGGTTTCCTGTCCAACTCGCTGGCCCTGATTTCCGACGCCGGCCATATGGTCACCGATGCGGCTGCGCTGGGCCTGGCGCTGCTGGCGCAGGTGATCGCCCGCCGCCCGCCTTCGCCGCGCCACTCGTTCGGCTTTGGCCGCGCCGAAGCGCTGGCCGCCTTTGTCAACGGCCTGGCCATGCTGTGCGTGGTGGGCTGGATCTGCTACGAAGCCGTGCTGCGCTTTTCCACCCCCGAAGCCGTGCATGGCGACACGGTGGTGGTAGTGGCCGTCATCGGCCTGGCGATCAATGTGGTGGTGGCGTGGGTGCTGTCGAAAGACAAGGACAGCGTCAACACGCGCGCCGCACTGGTCCACGTGATGGGCGACTTGCTGGGTTCGGTGGCCGCCATCGTCGCCGGCGCCGTGATCTACTTCACTGGCTGGATGCGGATCGACCCGCTGCTGTCGGTGCTGGTCTCCTTGCTGATTTTGAAATCGACGTTTGGGGTGTTGAAGGACTCGTACCACTTCCTGATGGAAGGCGTGCCGCACCAGATCGACTACCTGCGGGTGGGCGCCGACGTCGAGCAGATTCCCGGCGTGCTGTCGGTCCACGACCTGCACGTGTGGGACATGTCGCCGGGCCAGCCGGCGCTGATCGGCCACGTGCAGATCAATGAACTGCAAGACTGGCCGCAGGTGCTGCGCGCCATCAAGGCCATGCTGCTGAGCCAGCATGGCATCGACCATATCACCTTGCAGGCGGAAACCGCCGGCATGGCGGGCCTGCACCAGCAAGACCACAGTCACGACCGGATCGCCTGAAGCAGGCAGCCCGGCCAGCCCTGGGACGCCTGCCCTGCCGCGCGACGGTGTTGACCGGCCTTGTTACTCGCTTTCGACGCTGCTGTTGCCTGTGCCCACCGGCAGCCGCAGGCCCGTATCGATCACATTCAGGCGCAAGCCCGGCAACACATTGCTGTTCACCGAGGCCGTCGTCTGCACCACCGGCGCGCTGCCCTGCTGCTGCGGCTGGCTGCCCTCCACCGCCACCTGCACCGCGTCCTCCTTGCTGGTGACGGTTTCCCCTTTCGCCACCACCTCGGCCTGCACCATATTGCCTTGCGATGGCGCCACATTGACCGCCGCGATCACGCTGGCCACCGCGCTTTGCAGCGCTTCGGTCGGATTGACCGTCAGCACGCCCGGCGTGTAGGTCAGCGCATAGTTGGTCGATGCCTGGCCGGCCGCCGACACCACATAGCTGCCCGATGGCGAGCCGGTGGTCGCCGGCGTGGTGAACGCCAGGTTGCCGCTGACTTCGTTCGCCAGTGTGTCGCCGCCCAGCAAGCCCGTGTAGCTGGCCGTGAAGGCCGGGTTGGCGCGGCCCTGGTCTTTCTCGGCATTGTCCACTTTGACACCCAGCGCCGCCTGCGTGATGCTGGCCGTGGTGGTCGCCGTCGTGTTGACAATATAGTTGCCCGCATCCGCGCCGCCGAGCGCAATGCCGTTCACCGTCACCGTCTTGTTGGTGCCGGCGTTCTTGTCGGCAAAGCTGGCGCCGCTGTTGCTGATGGTCAGCACGTCGCCGGCGATACGGTTGTCGCCCAGGGTCACGCTGGCGTTGGTGGTGGTGTCATACACGCGCGACGCGGCTCCCGTGGCGCGCACCAGCAGGCTGGCCGGCGTGATGCTGGCCGTCAAGCCGGTCGGATTGCTGATCGTATAGTTGCTGGCCAGGCCGGTGCTGGTATCGACCAGCGTCGTGCCGGTCACCGTCACCGCCTTGGCGGTGGCCGCGTTCTTGTCGGCAAACTTCGCCGTCTGACCCGCCAGGCCCAGGCTTTCGCCCGCCACCAGGCCCGCCAGCACGCCGCCGGACAATGGCGCCGCCGTGGTGCCGTCATACACCTTGTTGGTGGCCAATTGACCGGCCACCGTCAGGGCTTTCGGCGTGATGCTGGCCGTCAGGCCGGTCGGATTGCTGACCGTATAGTTGCGGGCCAGGCCGGTGCTAGTGTCGACCAGGGTCGTGCCCGTCACCGTGACGGCCTTGGCCGTGCCGGCGTTCTTGTCGGCAAACGTTGCGTTCTGGCCACCGATCACCAGGGTTTCACCAGCGACCAGGCCGCTCAAGGCGCCGCCAGACAGGCTGGCTTGCGCCGTGCCGTCATAGACCTTGTTGCCGGCCAGCTGGCCCGTCACCGTCAGGGCCTTGGCCGTAATGCTGGCCGTCAGGCCGGTCGGGTTGCTGACCGTATAGTTGCTGGCCAGGCCGTTGGCGGTATCGAGCAGGGTGGTGCCAGTCACCGTCACGGTCTTGCCATTGGCCGCGTTCTTGTCGCTGAAGACGGCGTTCTGGCCGCCAAAGCCCAGCGTTTCACCGGCCACCAGCCCGCTCAAGGCGCCGCCGGACAGGCTGGCTTGCGCATTGCCGTCATAGACTTTATTGCCCGCCAGTTGGCCCGTGACCATCAAAGCCTTGGCCGTGATGCTGGCCGTCAAGCCGGTCGGGTTGCTGACCGTATAGTTGCTGGCCAGGCCGGTGGCGGTATCGACCAGGGTGGTGCCGGTGACCGTCACCGTCTTGCCATTGGCCGCGTTCTTGTCGCTGAACACGGCGTTTTGACCACCAAAGCCCAGCGTTTCGCCCGCCACCAGGCCGCTCAATGCGCCGCCGGACAGGCTGGCTTGCGCATTGCCGTCATAGACTTTATTGCCCGCCAGTTGACCGGTCACCGTCAGGGCCTTGGCCGTGATGCTGGCCGTCAGGCCGGTCGGGTTGCTGACCGTATAGTTGCTGGCCAGGCCGTTGGCGGTATCGACCAGGGTCGTGCCCGTCACCGTCACGGCCTTGGCGGTGCCGGCATTCTTGTCGGCAAACGTCGCGTTCTGGCCACCGATCACCAGGGTCTCGCCAGCGACCAGGCCACTCAGGGTGCCACCGGACAATTGCGCCGCGGTATTGCCGTCATAGACTTTATTGCCCGCCAGTTGGCCGGTCACCGTCAAGGCCTTGGCCGTAATGCTGGCCGTCAAGCCGGTCGGGTTGCTGACCGAGTAGTTCGATGCCAGGCCCGTGGAGGTATCGACCAGGGTCGTGCCGGTGACCGTCACGGTCTTGCCATTGGCCGCGTTCTTGTCGCTGAACACTGCCGTCTGACCGGCGATGCCCAGCGTTTCCAAGCCGATGAGGCCATTCAATGTGCCGCCCGACAATGTTGCTGCCGCATTACCGTCGTAGACCTTGTTGCCGGCCAGTTGACTAGTCACCGTCAACGCTTTTTGCGTGATCGACGCCGTCAATCCGGTCGGATTGCTGACAGAATAATTGCTGGCGAGGCCATTGGCTGTATCGCCCAGTGTCGTGCCCGTCACCGTGACCGTCTTGCCGTTGGCGGCGTTCTGGTCGCCGAACACTGCGGTCTGACCGCCAATGACCAGCGTTTCAGAGCCAACCAGGCCCGTCAACGCGCCACCCGACAGCGTCGCTTGCACATTGCCATCGTAGACCTTGTTGCCAGCCAGCTGGCCGGTGACCGTCAGCGCTTTTTGCGTGATCGACGCGCTCAGGCCGGTCGGGTTGTCCACCGAATAATTGCTGGCCGAGCCCGTGCCATCGACCAGCGTCGTGCCGGTCACCGTCACAGTTTTGCGGCTGGCGGCGTTCTTGTCATTGAACGTCGCGCTTTGACCGGCGATGCCCAGCGTTTCCGAGCCGATCAGGCCGCTCAAAGTTCCGCCCGACAGCGTCGCTTGCGTGTTGCCGTCGTAGACCTTGTTACCGGCAACCTGACCATTGATCGTCAGGGCCTTGGCCGTGATATCAGCCGTGGCGCTGGCGCTGGTGCTGTCGAGCTTGTAATTGCCGGCATCCGCGCCGCCCAGCGCGATACCGCTGATGGTGACGGTTTTGCCCGTCGCGGCGTTCTTGTCGCTGAACTCGGCGCTCGCGCCGGCCGTCAGTGCATCGCCGCTGACGATGCCGTCGAACCTGGCGCCAGCGGTGTTGACCACTGCCGTTTTGCTGCCGTCATAGGTTTTGCTGTCGGCCGTCAAACCGCTCAGCGTCAGGCCCCTGGCCGTAATATCGGCCTTGGTGGTGGCGCTGCTGCTGGCGCTGTCAAGCTTGTAATTGCCGGCATCCGCGCCGCCCAGCGCGATGCCGCTGAGGGTGACGGTTTTGCCGCTGGCGGCGTTCTTGTCGCTGAACTCGGCGCTCGCGCCGGCCGTCAGTGCGTCGCCGCTGACGATGCCGTCGAACTTGGCGCCAGCGGTGTTAACCACTGCCGCTTTGGTGCCGTCATAGGTTTTGCTGTCGGCCGTCAAACCGCTCAGCGTCAGGACCCTGGCTGTAATATTGGCCTTGGTGGTGGCGCTGGTGCTGTCGAGCTTGTAATTACCTGCATCCGTACCACCCAGCGCGATGCCGCTGAGGGTGACGGTTTTGCCGCTGGCAGCGTTCTTGTCGCTGAACTCGGCGCTCGCGCCGGCCGTCAGTACATCGCCGCTGACGATGCCGTCGAACCTGGCGCCAACGGTGTTGACCACTGCCGCTTTGGTGCCGTCATAGGTTTTGCTGTCCGCCGTCAAACCGCTCAGCGTCAGGACCTTGGCCGTAATATCGGCCCTGGTGGTGGCGCTGGTGCTGTCGAGCTTGTAATTGCCGGCATCCGCGCCGCCCAGCGCGATGCCGCTGATGGTGACAGTTTTACCCGTCGCCGCGTTCTTGTCGCTGAATTCGGCGCTCGCGCCAGCCGTCAGTGCATCGCCGCTGACGATGCCGTCGAACCTGGCGCCAGCCGTATTGACGGCTGCCGTTTTGGTGCCGTCATAGGTTTTGCTGTCGGCCGTCAAACCGCTCAGCGCCAGGCCCCTGGCCGTAATATCGGCCCTGGTGGTGGCGCTGGTGCTGTCGAGCTTGTAATTGCCGGCATCCGCGCCGCCCAGCGCGATACCGCTGATGGTGACGGTTTTGCCGCTGGCAGCGTTCTTGTCGCTGAACTCGGCGCTGGCGCCAGCCGTCAGTGTATCGCCGCTGACGATGCCGTCGAACTTGGCACCAGCTGTATTTACGGCTGCCGTTTTGATGCCGTCATAGGTTTTGCTGTCGGCCGTCAAACCGCTCAGCGTCAGCGTCTTGGCCGTTATATCGGCCTTGGTGGTGGCGCTGCTGCTGGCGCTGTCGAGCTTGTAATTGCCGGCATCCGCGCCACCCAGCGCGATGCCGCTGATGGTGACGGTTTTGCCCGTCGCGGCGTTCTTGTCGCTGAAATCGGCGTTCGCGCCGGCCGTCAGTGCATCGCCGCTGACGATGCCGTCGAACCTGGCGCCAGCCGTATTGACGGCTGCCGTTTTGGTGCCGTCATAGGTTTTGCTGTCGGCCGTCAAACCGCTCAGCGTCAGCGTCTTGGCCGTTATATCGGCCTTGGTGGTGGCGCTGCTGCTGGCGCTGTCGAGCTTGTAATTGCCGGCATCCGCGCCGCCCAGCGCGATGCCGCTGAGGGTGACGGTTTTGCCGCTGGCAGCGTTCTTGTCGCTGAACTCGGCGCTCGCGCCGGCCGTCAGTGCATCGCCGCTGACGATGCCGTCGAACCTGGCGCCAGCGGTGTTGACCACTGCCGTTTTGCTGCCGTCATAGGTTTTGCTGTCGGCCGTCAAACCGCTCAGCGCCAGGCCCCTGGCCGTAATATCGGCCTTGGTGGTGGCGCTGGTGCTGGCGCTGTCAAGCTTGTAATTGCCGGCATCCGCGCCACCCAGCGCGATGCCGCTGAGGGTGACGGTTTTGCCCGTCGCGGCGTTCTTGTCGCTGAATTCGGCGCTCGCGCCGACCGTCAGTGCATCGCCGCTGACGATGCCGTCGAACCTGGCGCCGGCGGTGTTGACGGCTGCCGTTTTGGTGCCGTCATAGGTTTTACTGTCCGCCGTCAAACCGCTCAGCGTCAGGGCCTTGACCGTAATATCGGCCTTGCTGGTGGCGCTAGTGCTGGCGAGCTTGTAATTGCCCGCATCCGCACCGCCCAGCGCGATGCCGCTGATGGTGACGGTTTTATCCGTCGCTGCATTCTTGTCGGCAAACACGCCATTGGCGGAAGCTGTCAGCTTGTCGTCGGCCACCATGCCGTCGAACGTCGCACCAAGGGTGTTCACGCTGGCAGTCGTCTTGCCATCGTAGATTTTGTTGCCGGCCGTGATGCCGGTCACGCTCAACGCTTTGGGCGCGATGGTCGCTGTCAGACCGGTCGGGTTGCTGAGCGCGTAGTTGCCGGCCAGGCCGCTGCCGTCGCCGACACTGACCGTCACCGCTTTGCTGGACGCGGCATTCTTGTCGACGAACGCGCCGGCCAGCGTCAAGGTTTCGCCAACGATCAAGCCATCGAGCGTGCCGCCCGACAACGTGGCCGTCATGCTGCCATCATAGACCTTGTTGCCCGCCGTCGCGCCGCTGACGCTGACGGCTTTGGGTGTGATGGTCGCTGTCAGACCGGTCGGGTTGCTGAGCGCGTAGTTGCCGGCCAGACCGCTGCCGTTGTTGACACTGACCGTGACCAACTTGTCGGACGCGACATTCTTGTCGGCGAACGCGCCGGCCAGTGTCAAGGTTTCGCCGACGATCAAGCCATCGAGCGTGCCGCCCGACAACATGGCCTTGGTGCTGCCGTCGTAATCCTTGTTGCCCGCCGTCGCACCGCTGACCGTCAACGTTTTTTGCGTGATCGTGCCGGTCACGCCGGTCGGATTGGCGACCGTGTAATTGCCGGCCAGGCCGGTGCCATTGCCCAGGCTGACGCCACTGACCGTGACGGCCTTGGCCGCGCCAGCGTTCTTGTCGCCGAACACACCGCTGCCGCCGTTGAGCACCAGCGTTTCACCGCTGACCAGACCGGACAAGGCGCCGCCGGACAACGTCGCCGCCGTCGTGCCGTCATACACCCGGGTGCCGGCCGTCATGCCCGTCACCGTCAACGCTTTTTGGGTGATATTGGCCGTCAAGCCGGTTGGGTCGGTGACCGAATAATTGCTGGCCAGGCCGCCGTTGCTGCCGTTGACGAGCACCGAACCGCTCGCCGTCACTGTCTTGGTGTTGCCGGCGTTCTTGTCGGCGAAACTGGCTGTCAAGCCGCTCAAACCCAGGGTTTCCGAGCCGACCAGGCCGCTCAGCGAACCGCCCGACAAGGTCGCCTTGGTATTGCCATCGTAGACCTTGTTGAGCGCCGTCATGTTAATCACGGTGATCGCTTTCGGCGTGATATTGCCGGTGCCGCTGCCGGTCGTCGGTGTCAGGTTGTAGTTGGCGGCATCCAGGCCGCCCAGCGTCAGGGCGCTGATGGTGGCCGCCTTGGCCGTGCCGACGTTCTTGTCGGCGAACACGGCGCTGCCGCTCAGCGACAGGCTGTCGCCGCTGACCATGCCGTTGAACGTCGCGCCGCTGACGGTCGCTTTGGTGCTGGCATCGTATACTTTGTCGACCGTCGTGATATTGCTCAAGCTGCCGATGGTCGCCTTCGTCACGTTGGCGACCAGGCCGCTCGGCATGGCGACCGTGTAGTTGGCCGCCAGGCCGCCAGGCCGCCATTGCCGCCATCCGTCAAGCCCGCGCCGCTGACGGTGACCGCCTTGGCGGTGCCGACGTTCTTGTCGACGAACGCGCCGGACAAGGTGGCCAGGCCGACCGTTTCCGAACCGACCAGGCCGTTCAAGGCGCCGCCGCTGATGCTCGCATTGAGCGTGCCGTCATAGAGCCGGTTGGCCGCCGTCGCGCCGGTGATCGTCAGCGCTTTTTGCGTGATGCTGGCTGTCAGGCTGGCGCTGGCGCCGACCGAATAGTTGCTGGCCAGGCCGCCGTTGCTGCCGTCGGCCAAGGTGGCGCCGGAAACCGTCACGGCCTTGGCGTTGCCGGCATTCTTGTCGGCAAACGCGCCGGACAAGCCGGACAGGCTGACCGTTTCGGTGCCGACGAAGCCGCTGACGGCGCCGCCGGAAATGGCGGCCGCAGTCAAGCCGTCATAGACCTTGTCGCTGGCCGACAGCGTACCCGATAGCGTCAGCGCTTTTTGCGTGATCGTGCCGGTCACGCCGGTCGGACTGGTCACCGAGTAGTTGCTTGCCAGGCCAGTGCCATCCAGCAAGCCGACGCCGCTGATGGTGACGGCCTTGGCCGCGCCGGCGTTCCTGTCGCCGAACACGCCGCTGCCGCCGGACAAGACCAGTGTTTCACCGCTGACCAGGCCGTTCAAACTGCCGCCGGCAAGAGTCGCCGCCAGCAAGCCGTCATATACCTTGCTGCCAGCCGTCATGCCCGACACCGTCAGCGCTTTGGGCGTGATGTCGCCGGTGACGCCGGTCGGATTGGTCACCGAGTAATTGCTGGCCAGGCCCGTGCCATCCAGCAGGCCGACGCCGGACACCGTGACGGTCTTGGCCGCGCCGACGTTCTTGTCGGCGAACAGAGCGCTGCCGCCGTTGATCACCAGCGTTTCGCCGCTGATCACGCCGTTCAAGGTGCCGCCGCTCAAGGTCGCCGTCGCCGTGCCGTCGTAGGCGCGCGTGCCGGCCGTCAGGCCCGATACTGTCAGCGCTTTCGGCGTGATATTGCCGGTGCTGCTGCTGGTGCTGCTGGCCAGGTTGTAGTTGCCGGCGTCGGTGCCGCCCAGCGTGATGCCGCTGATCGACACCGTCTTGCCATTGCCGACGTTCTTGTTGGCGAACGTGGACGTCGTCGCGCTCAGCGTCAGGCTGTCGCTGAGTTTGATGCCGTTGAACGTGGCGCCAGCCGCATTGACGGTGGCGTTCAAGCCGCCGTCGTAGACCTTGCTGTTGGTCACGATGTTGGTGACCGAGGTGATGGTGGCCTTGTTGATATTGGCCGTCACGCCGGTCGGATTGCTGATCGTGTAGTTGCTGGCCTGGCCGCCGTTGCTGCCGACGGTCATGACCGCGCCGGTGATGGTGACGGCCTTGCCGGTGCCGACGTTCTTGTCGGCAAAGACACCGACCATGCCGCCGACGCCGACGCCTTCCGCACCGACCAGGCCGTCGAGAATCACGGTACCGCCCAGGGTGACCGTGGTAGTGCCGGTGTAGGCCCGGTTGGCGGCCGTGATGCCACTGATCGTCAGCGCTTTTTTCGTGATGTCGGCCGTCAAGCCGGTCGGCGCGGTCACCGAATAATTGCTGGCCAGGCCGCTGCCGTCGGCCAGCGTCACGCCGGACACCGTCACGGTCTTGCCGGTGGCGGCGTTCTTGTCGCTGAACGCGCCGCTCTGGCCGGACACGGTCACCGTTTCACCGCCGACCATGCCGCTCAGGGTGCCGCCGGAGAGCGTCGCATTGGCATTGCCGTCATACGCCTTGGCGCTGGCGCTCAGGCCGCTCAACGTCAGCGCTTTTTGCGTGATGCTGGCCGTCACGCCGGTCACCGCGCCGACCGTATAGTTGCTGGCCAGGCCGCCGTTGCCGCCGTCGCTCAAGGCGCCGCCGGTCACCGTCACGGCCTTGCTTGCGCCCGCGTTCTGGTCGCCGAAAACACCGCTCAGACTCGACAGGCCCAGCGTTTCCGAACCGGCCATGCCGGTCAAAGCGCCGCCGCTCAAGGTGGCCGCAGTGTTGCCATCGTAAACCTTGTCGGCGGCCGTCACGCCGTCGATCGTCAGCGCTTTTTGCGTGATATTGCCGGTCGCGCCGGTGGCGTTGCTGACCGTGTAGTTGCTGGCCAGGCCGCTGCCGTTGACCAGGGTGGCGCCGCTTACCGTCACGGTCTTGCCATTGGCCGCGTTCTTGTCGCTGAACTCGCCCGTCTGGCCGGACAGGCCCAGCGTTTCACCGCTGACCATGCCGCTCAAGGTGCCGCCCGTCACCGTCGCCGACGTGTTGCCGTCATACGCCTTGCTGCCGACCGTGACGCCGCTGACCGTCAGCGCTTTTTGCGCGATATTGGCGGACAGGCCCGTGACGCTGCCGACCGAATAATTGACGAACAGGCCGCCGCCGTTGCCGTTGCTCAAGGTGCCGCCGGTGATCGTCACGGGCTTGCCGTTGCCGGCGTTCTTGTCGCCGAAGCTGCCGGCCAAGCTGTCCAGGATGACCGTTTCCGACCCGACGAAGCCGCTCAGGGTGCCGCCGGTAAACGTGGCCGCCGTCAAACCGTCGTAGACTTTGTTGTTGGCTGTCTCGCCGGTCAGCGTCAACACTTTTTTCGTGACGTTGGCCGGCGCGACCGTATTGGAGATCCTGTAGTTGGCCGCCAGGCCGCCAGGCCGCCATTGCTGCCGTCGCCCAGGACGGTGCTGACAGTGACGGTCTTGCCATTGGCGGCGTTGCTGTCGGAAAACAGGCCGCTGGGGACCCAGGTCACCGTTTCGCTGCCGACCATGCCGTTCAAGGAGCCGCCGGTGATGGTGGCCGCTTTGGTGCCGTCATAGACTTTATTGGCCGCGGTCAAGCCGCTCCAGGTCAGGAGCTTGGTCGTGATCGCGCCCGTGACGCCGGTCGGCGCGGCGAGCGAATAATTGCTGGCCAGGCCATTGCCGTCGCCCAGCGTGCCTGGCACCACCGTGATCGCCTTGCCGCTGCCGGCGTTCGCATTGGCGTAGCTGCCGCTCGACGCGCCGACGGTCACCACTTCGCTGCCGACCAGACCGAGCAAGGTACCGCCCGTCAACGTGACCGAGGTCAAGCCATCGTATTGCTTGCTGACCCCGGCCAGGCCGGTCAAGGTCAAGGCCCGCTTGTCGATGGTCAAGGTCGTGCTGTTCGCAGTGATCGCATACCCGCGCTGGCCCGAATACAGGCCGCTGGCCGTGATGGCATAGGTGCCGGCGTTGACGGCATTGCCCGCCGCGCCATAGTTCAGTGTGCCCTGCAGCGCCGCATAGCCGTAGGCGTTCGAACTGCTGACGCCCGGCGCCGTCCAGACATTGGTACCGTCATAGGTCTTGCTGGCGTTGGCGGCAAACGTCACCTGCAACGGCGTCATGAAGGCGCGCAGCAAGGGGTAGGTATAGCTGTCATAGACGATCCACGCGCCGGCCAGGTCCCATGCCGCGCCGCTATAGGTGGACAGCAATTTCATTTGCGCGGTGCTCAAGCCGGCGCCGGTCGCGCTGTTCAACTGGCCGCTGGTCGTGCTATCCCAGAAATTGCCAGTGACGGTGGCGGTGCTGCTATTGCTGCCGGCCAGGCCGCCCGCCGAGCTGCCGCCGGTGACGGTGCCGCTGGCATAGTTGTTGGTCAGCGTGCCGCTATTCTCGCCGACCAGGCCGCCGATGACGCCGGTGCCGGTGACGGCGCCGCTGGCGTAGCTGTTGGTGACGATGCCAGGCGTGCCACCTTCGATGCCGTTCAAGCCGACCAGGCCGCCGACCTGGCTGCCGCCTGTCACGCTGGCGGTGCTGTAGCTGCCGCTGACGAGACCCAGGTTGCTGCCGACCAGGGCGCCGGTGGCATCCTTGCCGGTGATGCTGCCGCCTTCGAGGCCGATATCGCGCACAATCGCGGTGCCCGATGTGGCGCCGAACAGGCCGGCGACATTCGTGCCGGGACGGTTGATCACCAGGCCGGAAATGACATGACCGGCACCGTTCAGGGTGCCGGTGAACGGCGTCGCCGTGCTGGCGCCGAGCGGAACAAAGGTGGCGCCATTCCACACATCGCCAGTGGTGCCGGTGCTGGCGGCGTTGATATCCTGCTTCAGCGTGTAGTTGCCGGCCAGATTCATCGCCATCAGTTGCAACTGGTGCGACGAGCGGATATCGGTGCTGTATTCGGACGCCAGCATCGACCCGGTGGCGCCGGTCGCGTTGCCTGCGCCATTGAGCGTACCGTCGGTATTGACCATCACCCAGTTGTTGCCCGCCACGCCAGTGTCGGTCGTGAAAGCGAAGTTGGCGAAATTCGAGGCCACTTGCATTTGCGCCGAGCTCAGGCCGATGACCGAGGTGATGGGTTGGCTGTTGCTGCTGTTGTTCAAGCCGACGCCCGTCATCTGCGCCGGGTTCAGCGTCGCATTGAAATACCCGCTGTTGACCGAACTGGTTCCGCTCATGGTGCCGACCACGCCGCCCACCGTACCCATGCCGCCGTTGACCAAGGCCACGGCGCCGGACGAATAGACATTCGTCAACGTGCCCGCCATGGACATCGTGCCCACCACGCCGCCCACCGCAAGGTTGCCGTTCACCGCGCCGGTGGCATAACTGTTGGCAATGGCTCCACGGTTGTCGCCGACCAGCCCACCGGTGGCGATGCCGCCTGAGACGGCGATGCCGGGATTGGTCACGGTTCCGGTGGCGTAGCTGTTGTTGATCTGCGCCGTCGAAAAGTTGTAGCCGACCAGGCCGCCGGCTTGCCCGTTGGCCGTGATGGCGCCGGTGCTGTAGCTGTTGCTGATGGTGGCCTTGCTGCGGTTGTTGGCGGTAATGCCGCCGGCGCCGATTTTGGCGGTCACCGCGCCGAGGTTAAAACTGTCGGTGATGCTGCCCAGGTTGTAGTTGGCCAGGCCGCCGGCACTATTGAGAGTCGAGGTCACCGCGCCGCTGTTATAGCTGCTGATGATCTTGCTGTTAGCGAAGTTTTGGCTGACCAGTCCACCGATAAAGGCGCTCGTGCCCGGCGCGGTCACCGTCGCGCTGTTGTAGCTGTTGCTGATGATGCCGCCGTTTTTCCCGACCAGGCCGCCCATTACCACGTTGGCCGGGCTGCTGAGCGAACCGGTCACATACGCATTATCGATGCTGCCGTTATTGATGCCGACCAGCCCGCCACCGTACCGTAGGTACCGTTCGGCGCATTGCCCGTGATCGCGACCCCGACCATCCCGATATTGCGCACGCTTGCTGCGGTGCTGGTGACACCGAACAGGCCGACCGTGCTGTTGCCGGTGGTGGTGCCGCTGGCCAGGCCGGTAATGACATGGCCCAGACCGTCGAACTGGCCGCTGAATTGCACGCCGCTGGTGCCGATTGGCGTGAAACCGTTGGCGCCCCAGACCGACGTGTTCGACGTGCCGCTGGCATCGATATTGGCGCCCAGCACGAAGTTGCCATTCAGCGCACCTGTCAGGCCCTGCAAATCGGTACCGCTGATGCTGCCGGCCGCGCCCAGGCTGTTGATCACCGTGTAACTGGTCAGCACGCCATCGCTGCCCAGCTTGGCGCTGAAATTTTGTCCCGCCGGCAGGTCGATCTCGGCCTTGACGTTGTATTTGCTCGTGTTGCCGGATACGGCGTTGGCCTGGCCATACTGCAGCGCCAGGCTGGCCGTGCCCGAACCGTGCAGCGGTGCATTGATATTGATATCGTTGTGCGCCGTCAGGGTCAGCTTGTTGGCCGACCAGGAAATCGTGTCGTTGATATTGATATTGCCCTGGCCCGTGCCAGTGGCCACCGTCTGGATCTCGATGCTGGTGTTTTTCAGCTGATCGGTATAGAACGCGCCGGTCTTGTCACCGCCGGTGGCCGCCACCGTGAAATCGGTCGGATCGATCAGCCAGGTCCCCGTCAGGCCATGCGGTGCGGTGGTCGTGACGTTCAAGCCATCGCCCATTTTCACGTGCGCGGCCGAGGTGTCGACAAAGCCGCCATTGCCGCCGGTCGGCGCGCTGGCGTCCAGGATGCCGCCGGCGTTGACGGTGCCGGTCTGCATGTCGCCCAGCAGCTTGATGGTGCCGCTGCGCGTATCGATGGTGTGCGCTTCGATCACGCCGGTATTGTTGACCACGGTTTTCAGCAGGTCGCCGGCGGCCTGGGCGGTCAGCAGCACGCTGCCGCCATCGGCCTGGATCAGGCCGCCATTTTGCACCAGCGCGCCCACCGCACCCTGGTCCACCGCCACGTTCAGCAAGCCGTCGCCGGCCACATCCAGCGTGATGGCGCGGCCCGCCGCCAGCGCCACCGAACCGAGGCGGGCGTTGATCGTGCCTTCGTTCGACACATTCGCGCCCAGCAAGGCGACATAGCCGCCCGGCGCGCTGATCGACCCCTGGTTCAGTACCTTGCCGGTGCCGTTGCCGGAAAATTTATAGTTACCCGACATGAAGTCGGCGTTATTGATATCGAGCGTGGAGGCCACCAGGCCGGCCGTATTCACGGAGGCTTCTTTACCGAACAGGATGCCGTTCGGATTGACGACAAACACCTTGCCGTTGGCCGACAGATTGCCCAGGATGGTGGTGCCGTCACTGCCCAGCACGCGGTTCAGCGCCACCGCATTGCTGTTCGGCTGCACGAACTGCACCGACTCGCCCTTGTTGATATTGAAGTTGGCCCAGTTGATGACCGCGTTCTGGCTGCCCTGCTTGATCACCGTCGAACCGGGCGCGCCGGTGATGTTCGCCTGGCCCGCCACCACCGTGCCACCGGTGGGCCCCGCCAGCGCAAGACTGCCATAGCCCAGCATCAGCGCCGCCGCCATGCTGGTCAGGGCAAAATGCGCGCCGCCGCCGGCGCTGCCGGGCATCGAGCGCTTGCCGGCCGATTTGACGTTTTCGGAAACAGCTGCGTAGGCGCCGGTGGCCTGGTTCCAGATGGAGCGGTAGATGCGATTCATGATGTCCGACGATAGGGAGAGGGTGGTATTTCCGGGTGCAATCTGCGGTACGCGAGAAACACCTGGCGCATGCCTGATCGCGCAATGGACAACATAAACGTGGCGAAACTGCATGCCGCGGCAAAATAAATTGCAAAATGTTCAATTTGCAGTGTATTGCCATCAAGAACTTAAGTCAATTGCCATCTTATCCGGATGGAAAATAATGACAACAGACCGCGCGGCGGGGCGCCACGGGGCACAGCGAAGGCGGTCAGCGCCCGTCGCCATGCGGCCGGCCCGGGCCTTTGCAGGCAAGCATCAGCTGCGCCGCGCTTCCAGCACGCCGCTGACGTCCTTGATCACATTCAAGGCTTTCAGCAACTGCGCCGTCGAGCTGATCTCGGCCGTAAAGGTCATGCGGGCCTGGCCCTTGGCGCTTTGCGTGTTGACGCCGATGACGTTGATTTTTTCACGCGAGAAGATCTCGGAGATATCGCGCAGCAGGCCCTGGCGGTCGCCGGCGAGGATGAAGATGTCGACCGGATACACCGTATCGTGTCCGCCGGTGCTGCCCCACTCCGTGAAAATCACGCGTTCGGGCGCCTTGGCGCGCATTTCCTCGAAATTCTTGCAGGTGGCGCGGTGGATCGAGACGCCCTTGCCGCGCGTGACAAAACCGACGATGCTGTCCGGCGGCGCCGGCTTGCAGCATTTGGCCAGCACCGTCATCAGGCCTTCCGTGCCGACCACCAGCACGCCGGACTTGGCGCCCTGCTCCACGCTGGAGGCGCGGCTTTTGCCGACCAGCACGGCGTCTTCCGGTTCCGCCACTTCGCCATTGTCGTGCAGCGCCTGCTCCACGTGGCGCAGGCTGAATTCATCCTTGCCGACCGACAGGAACAGTTCATCGACCTTGCCAAACCCCAGCTTGTGCGCCAGCGCTTCGAGGTTGACGGCGGTCTTGCCTTCGCGCTGCAAGGATTTTTCCACCAGCGCGCGGCCATGGCCCAGGGTTTCCTGCATGTCGATCGCATGGAACCAGGCGCGGATTTTCGAGCGCGTGCGGGTGCTGACGGCGTAGCCAGCGCTGAGCCAGTCGCGCGACGGCCCGGCCGTGCCCGGCGCGCCCTTGGCGGTGATGATTTCGCAGGTCTGGCCGTTTTTCAGCTGGGTGTTCAGCGGCACCATCACGCCGTCGACCTTGGCGCCGCGGCAACGGTGGCCCACATCGCTGTGCAGGTGGTAGGCAAAGTCGACCGGGGTGGCGCCGACCGGCAGCTCCAGCACGCGCGCCTGCGGCGTCATGACGAAGATGCGGTCGTCCAGGGTGGCGGACTTGAGCTTTTCCACCCATTCACGCTGGATTTCCTCCTGGCCGACGACGGCGTCGGCCACATCGCTCTTCCACGCCAGCAACTGGCGCAGCCAGGCGATCTTTTCGTCGTATTTTTGACCGGCAAAGTTCGAGCCGCCCTCTTCCTTGTAGCGCCAGTGCGCCGCCACGCCGTATTCGGCAAAGCTGTGCATTTCATTGGTGCGGATTTGCACTTCCAGCGGCCGGCTGTCGTCGGCCATCACCACCGTGTGCAGCGACTGGTAGCCGTTCGGTTTCGGGCGCGAGATATAGTCGTCGAATTCCTTCGGGATCGGGGTCCAGATATTGTGCACCACGCCCAGCACCGTGTAGCAGGTCTTCACATCAGCGACGATCACGCGGAACGCGCGCACATCGTACAGCGCCGTGAAGTCCAGCTCCTTGCCGCGCATCTTGTTCCAGATGCTGTAGATATGTTTCGGGCGGCCGAACACTTCGGCCTGGATGCCGGCCGAGGCCAGTTCCGTCTGCAGGCGCAAGATCGCCGAGGAAACAAAACCCTCGCGCATCATGCGCTTTTCTTCCAGCATCTTGGCGATGCGCTTGTAGGCGTCCGGTTCGATGAAGCGGAACGACAAATCCTCCAGTTCCCACTTCAGCTGCCAGATGCCGAGCCGGTTGGCCAGCGGTGCGTACAGGTCCAGGGTTTCCCGGCCGTATTCGCGCGTCATGTCATTGAACAACTTCAATTCCGCAAAATAACGCAGGGTGGTCACGCACGACGCCAGGCGCACCAGCACCACGCGCATGTCCGACGCCATCGCCAGCAGCATCTTGCGCAGGGTTTCCACTTGCGCCACGGCTTGCTGGGCCGCATTCTTGCCGCGCCCACCGGCGCCGCCCGCATGCGAGGTCTGGGTCAGCGCGCGCAGGCGTATCAGCTGGCGCACGCCGGTGGCCAGGTCGCACACCTGCTTGCCGAAGCGCGGTTCGATATCGGCCGCCGTATCGGGTTCGAGCAGGGTCAGCTCGAACATCAGACCGGCAATCCGGGTTTCCGCATCGCTGCGCAGGAACGCGAGGGTGGTGGCCACGCCGATGGCGAAGTCGAGCGCCGGGCGGCCGGCAAAGGTCAGCTTGTCGCCATACGCTTCGGTCGCATAGGCCAGCGCATCGAGCACGCGCGCGCTGTCCGGCGCACTCAGGCCCTCGACCAGTTGTTCCGTGGTGGCGCTATTCGGGGCCGAAGTGGAAACCATGGTGACCTTAGCGTTCTGCAGCGATGATGACGATTTCCACCAACACGGCCGGATTGGCCAGTTTGGCTTCGACGGTGGCGCGCGGCGGCGTGTGGCCCGAGGCGACCCAGTCGTCCCACACTTCGTTCATGCCGGCAAAGTGCTGCATGTCGGCGATATAGATCTGGCACGACAGGATGCAGGTCTTGTCGCTGCCCGCTTCCATCAGGAGGCGGTCGACATGGCCCAGCACTTCGCGGGTCTGGCCGACGATGTCCTGGGTGGTGTCTTCGGCGATCTGGCCAGCCAGGTAAATGGTGCCATTGTGGATGGCGACTTCGGACAGGCGTTTGCCTACGTGCAAGCGGGTAATTTCCATGCTTTTCTTTCTGTTTGTTTCAAAATCGTATGACAAATTCGGTAAAACTTTTACTTGTTCAGCAGGAACTGGCGCGCAATGGCGATCTGATCTTCATGGATAAAGGTCGGCGCATGGCCGACGCCGGCAATTTCCACCAGCTGGGCCTTCGGACCACGCTGCAACATGGCTTGCGCCGTGTCGTGCGTCAGCAGGTCCGATTCGGCGCCGCGCACCAGAAGGGTCGGGCAGCGCACGGCATCGTAGGCGGCCCACAGCATGGCTTCGTCGCGCGCGGCCGATTCCGGCGTGGCCGAACGGAACGGCAGCGCCAGGCCCATATCGTAATGGCGGCGCCAGTAACCGTCCTTGTCCTGGCGCAACACGTCCAGCGCCAGCTTGTGCCATTGCGCCTCCGTGTGCGGGCCGAAACTGGCCGACACGGCGCGCACAAAGGCAGCGCCCTGGTCGAAGGTATCGAAGCGCAGATCCTGGCCGATATAGTCGCCGATGCGCTGCAGGGCTTCCGGCGCCAGGGTCGGGCCGATATCGTTGAGGATCAGCTTGCTGACCGGGCTGTGCGGCAAGGACGCCAGGCCCAGGCCGATCAGGCCACCCATCGAGGTGCCGAACCAGTCCACCGTCTGGCGCTCGCCATAGTCCAGCACGCGCGCCAGCAGGGTCACCATGTCGCTCACATACTGCGGCACGCGGTAGAACTCGGGGTTGGCCAGCCAGCCGGAACGTCCGCGGCCGACCACGTCGGGACAGATCACGCGGTAGTCGCTGGCCATGGCTTGCGCCAGGCTGTCGAAGTCGTCGGCCACGCGCGTGACGCCGTGAGCGCACACCAGCACATTGGGATTGTCGGGCGCACCCCACTCTTTATAGGACATGCTGTGCAAGCCGGCCGGGGAAATGCACTGGACGGACTGGATACGGGCTTCGATCATGCTAATTCCGGTGGTGGAGTCGATGGGAAAACAGCAGCGCGCCGTACCAGGTGACGGGTGCCGCGCGCAAGCCTCTGGCGAAGTGTAGCGCAGCACGGGCAATGCTCCAAGCGCACGGCTGATTTGCTGCGGCGCAGCATGCCCGGTGCGGCTTTCCCATTGTTAAATACCCGATATACAAAATGTGCATATCTGCGGTTATCCACAATTGAGCGGGCGATCCAATGCGCGGATGATCGCATCCATCAACCCGCAAGAGGAGACTTTCCGTGAAAAAACCATTCTATAAAATCCTGTACGTACAGGTGCTGTTCGCCATCGTGGCGGGCGTGCTGCTGGGGGTGTTCTATCCATCGAACGCCGTCGACATGAAGCCGCTCGGCGATGGCTTCATCAAACTCATTAAAATGATCATCGCCCCGGTGATCTTCTGTACCGTGGTATCCGGCATCGCCGGCATGCAGGACGTCAAGAAAATCGGCCGCGTCGGCGGCAAGGCCCTGATCTACTTCGAAGTCGTCTCCACTTTCGCCCTGGCCATCGGCCTGGTCGTTGCCAATGTGCTCAAACCGGGCGCCGGCTTCAACGCCGATCCGGCCCACCTCGACGCCAAGTCGATCGAGCAATACACGCATGCCCAGGGCATGACGACGACCGACTTCGTGATGAACATCATCCCGAAGACCTTCGTTGATGCGTTCGCCAAGGGCGACATCCTGCAAGTGCTGCTGATCGCCATCCTGTTCGGCTTCTCGCTGTCGCTGCTGGGCGAGCGCGGCCGTCCGGTCACCAAGCTGATCGACGAACTGTCGCATGCCATCTTCGGCATGGTCAACATCATCATGAAAGTCGCTCCGATCGGCGCGTTCGGCGCGATGGCTTTCACCATCGGCAAATACGGCCTGGCTTCGCTGATCCCGCTGGCTAAACTGATGGGCTCGTTCTACCTGACCTGCTTCCTGTTCGTCTTCGTGGTACTGGGCCTGATCGCCAAATACACGGGCTTCTCGATTGGCCGCTTCCTGTTGTACATCAAGGAAGAGCTGCTGATCGTGCTGGGCACCAGCTCGTCGGAATCGGCCCTGCCGGCGCTGATGAAGAAACTCGAACGCCTGGGCTGCTCCAAGCCAGTGGTGGGCCTGGTGGTTCCTACCGGCTACTCGTTCAACCTGGACGGCACCAACATCTACATGACCATGGCCGCCCTGTTCGTGGCACAAGCCACCAACACCGAGCTGACGATCTGGCAAGAGCTCACCATCCTGGGCGTGGCGATGCTGACCTCGAAAGGCGCGTCCGGCATCACCGGCGCCGGCTTCATCACCCTGGCCGCCACCCTGGCCGTGGTGCCGACGATTCCAGTGGCCGGCATGGCGCTGATCCTGGGCATCGACCGCTTCATGAGCGAATGCCGTGCGCTGACCAACTTCGTCGGCAACGGCGTGGCGACCATCGTCGTGTCGAAATGGGAAAAAGAACTGGACATGGACAAGCTGCACAGCGAGCTGGCCAATCCGACCCACCCGGCCGATGACACGCTCATCACACCGGCAGTCAGTATCGTGAAGTAATCCTTCACCTGTCAAAAAAGCCCCGCGGATCGCTCCGCGGGGCTTTTTTTATGGCCGCAACATTTGACGAATATCAATTCACAGGAAACGATGCATCAATTTTTTGCTGGATGATCAACGTATCAAAAACATTTAAAGTTGATCCATTCGTCGGCAAACCCATGCATAATCATCCACACAGGATTGCAGCATGACACCGATTCATTTCACCCTTGAATGGAGTACGCCATGTCCACCTTCCCCTCGCCCGCCCTCCTCGCCACTTGGACCCCACGCCTGCTGGGCATCCTGCGCATCATCGCGGGATTCCTGTATCTGCAGCACGGCACGGCTAAGCTGTTCGGCGCGCCGCACGTGGCCATGTTCGATGGCCTGCAGGTGTTCTCGCTGATGGGGGTGGCCGGCATCCTGGAACTGGTGGGCGGCGCTCTGCTGCTGCTGGGCCTGTTCACCCGCCCGGTCGCCTTCATTTTGTCGGGCCAGATGGCGGCCGCCTATTTCATGGCGCATGCGCCGCAAGGCTTCCTGCCGATCCTGAACGGCGGCGAACTGGCGGTGCTGTACAGTTTTATCTTCCTGTATTTCGCGGCGGCGGGTGGCGGCGCGTTCAGCCTGGATGGACTGCGCGGCAAGGCACACAATCGCTGAACTGGATACTGCAAAGCCAGCCTTTATGCGAGAAACACACTCGCTGGAACATGGAAGCGCTTGGCCAGCGCCTTGATTTGCCGGACATTCATTTCTCGCTTGCCACTGAGCAGTTCGGATACCACGCCTTGCGTGCCGATCTCCTGCATGTCCGATTGCGTCAATCCATGTTGCGCCATCAACAGCCGCAAGGTTGCGGCAGGGGGCACTGGTTGCGGCTGAAAATTGGCATCATCATAGTCGCCGATCAGCCCGCCCAGATGATGCGCCAAGGCGGCAAGCGGATGGTGTTCATCTGCGGCACCGGCATCGAGCAAGCCATTCAATACCCGCACCGCCTGCTTGTAAGCGGACTCATCCTGAATCGCGTGCAGCGGCACCAGGGCCGACAGGGCGCGATAATGCTCGGTAATTGCCGCGACTTTCTCGCGATCCATCAGCGCTTCCATGCGTCATACTCCTTGTGTGTCAGGACGTGCCGGATAAACAGCATCTGGCGATTGAAGTGAATCGCCGCGATGATCCGGTACTTATTTCCACCAATATCAAAAACATAGTAATTGCCAACCCGATCGGTCGCATTGCATGCAGACTTCAGATCAGCAAAACCAGCAAATGTCCTGGACTCGATAATTTTTCGCCATACCTGCAGCGGCTCCGACGCCAAGGGATGACTTTCAGAAAAATCCACCAGTGCCTTGTTGGTAACGACGCGCATCGCGGAACCACTCAAGTGTCTTGATGATTCCAGAATATCTCAAATTGAGATTTTCATCAAGCTACCCGATCCGCTGATCGACCGGGCAGCTTGCACGACATCAGAAACGGCTGCTCAGCTGCACATATACCGTACGCGGCTGGGCCACGTATTTGCCGAGGTTGTTATCGTCGAACGAGCGCGTGTAGTAGCGCTGGTCGAACAGGTTTTTCACGCCCAGGCTCAGGCGAAACGCGGCCGGCAGGCTGGCGATGTCGACGCTGCCGCGCGCGGCCCACACGCCATAGCCGGGGATGCGGCCATTGTTGCCGGCCGCGTTTTCCGTCACGGTATTGGCGCTGTCCGCGTATTGCCCGCCTTCGAACATGCCGTCGACGCTGGCGCTCCACTTGCCGGCCTGGTAGCCGATGCCTGCCGTCCCCTTGTGGCGCGGCGAGAACGGCACCTGCTTGCCGAAGTTGGGGCCGTCTTCCTTGATGGCGGCGTCGACCAGGGCATAGCTGGCGTAGACATTCACGCCGCCGCCCAGCTCGTACTGCACGCTGCTTTCCAGGCCGCGGTGACGTGTCTTGCCGCGCGCATACACGCTATTGTTCTGCTGGTTGCTTTCGTACTGGTTGCTGAAACGGATCAGGAACAGATTGGCGTCAACACGCAGGCCGCCTTGCTGGTAGCGCGTGCCCACTTCCCATGAGCGGGCCTTTTCCGGCTCGGCGCCGCCACTGCTCACGGCATTGGCCATTTTGCTGTACTGCACCGTGCCAAATGAACTGTCGCCGCTGGCATACAGATTCCAGGCGTCATTGACGTGATAGATGGCGCTCAGCGCCGGCAACAGCACATTGTAGTTGCCGCCATCGCGCTTGGCCGTCAGGTTGTTTTCCTGGTACGACCGGATGCGCTCGTTGCGCAGGCCCGGCGTGACGGTCCAGTTGCCGATATCGATACGGTCGTCGATGAACAGCGCATGGGCGCGCGTGCTGCCCGAGGTGTCGCGGTCAACCGGGCTGCTTTCGGTCGGCAGAACGCCGCCCGTCTTCAGGCGCCAGTAACGCAGTTCGTGGCTGGACTCGTCGACAAAGCGGTGGCCGACGCCGATTTCATGGCGCACCTGGCC
Organism: Janthinobacterium sp. J1-1; assembly: GCF_030944405.1. NCBI lineage: Bacteria > Pseudomonadati > Pseudomonadota > Betaproteobacteria > Burkholderiales > Oxalobacteraceae > Janthinobacterium > Janthinobacterium sp. J1-1. Next base: position 3,663,106 of record NZ_CP132339.1, on the reverse strand, counting down.
CGCGCGAAACGCTTGCGCGTAGCGCGTTTCCACGCCGCGCACCGTGTAATTGCGCGGCGACAGGGTCAGGTTGCGGCCCTGGTCCAGGTAGCCGCTGCGCAAGGTATCCGTATAGAACGCCTGCATCGTGAACTGGCGTTGGCGGTCGGGCTTGTATTCGTAGCTCAGGCTGGCCAGGTTGCGGCGGCCCCAGAAATTGTCGTACGGGCGCGTTGATTGATACGGGTCGCGCGCGAAGGCGGCCGTCGTCAAGCCGCCCGGCATCTCGGCTTCGCCGTCATAGCGCTGCAGCATGGCGGTGACGCTGCTGGCGCCATCGATCCGGTAGCGTCCCTTCAGGATCAGGTCGTCGATTTTGGTGTCGCTGTGTTCGCGCCAGTCGCTGCCGCGCACGCCGCTGTACAAAATCGCGCCGCCCAGGCCGTTGTCCAAAGTACCCCCGAGCATCGCGCTGGTGTGGGTCTTGATGCTGTCGCTGGACGACGAGGGGCTTTGCTCGGCCTGCACGCTGACCTCGGCGCCGGCTGTTTCCGGAATCGCGCGCGTGACGAAGTTGACGATGCCGCCCACGTTTTGCGGACCATAGCGCACGGCGCCGCCGCCGCGCACCACGTCGACCGCATCCATATTGCCCATCGAAACCGGCGCGAACGACAGCTGCGGCTGGCCATAGGGCGCGAACGGCACCGGGATGCGGTCCATCAGGACGGTCGAGCGGGCCGCCAGGCGCGGATTGAGGCCGCGCACGCCGAAATTCAAGGCCATGTCGTGGCTGCCGGTGCCATTGTTGGCGGGCGCCGAGACGCCTGGTATGCAGTTGAGCACGTCACGCGCATCGGTCGCGCCCAGGCGCACGATCTGGTCGCGCCCCACCACGTCGCGCGCGCCGCCATGTTCAAAGCTGGAGTGCGCATCGGGCCGGGCCAGCCAGTTGCCGACCACGGTGATGACCGCCATGGCCTGCTCGCGCGATGGTGCGGCCTGGACGCGCAATACATAACTGCCCGGCGCGCGCAGCATCGCTTCCAGGCCGCTGCCGGCCAGCAGCAGCTGCAAGCCTTGCGCCGGCGTATGGCTGCCGCTCAATGCCGGCGCGTGCTTGCCGTCGGTCAGGCTGGCATTGGCCGACAAGGCGATCCCCGCCTCGCCGGCAAAACGGCTCAGGACGGTGCTCAGTGGGCCGGCGGGCAAGTTGTACTGGCGCACAAGGCCAGCATCGGCCACCTGCAAGGTGGCAGACGGTTGCACGGCAACGGCTGGCAGCGCCAGCAGGGCAAGATGGATGGTCAGGGCCAATTGGCGGCGTGGAGCGATACGGGATGACATGGGGTCCTTTCAGTTGAGATCAGCTTTCTCCTGTTTGCCAATCGAGCGCTGAAAAGCGGAACTCCCTTTGCAAAAATATTTTCAGGGCGGCGCGTCGCGGGCCGCAATCGTCACCCACCACGGCATCGTGCGCTGCACGCGCACCGGCAGGCTCGCTTCGAGCATGGCCAGGATGGCGTCCTGGTCATCGAGCGGATAAGCGCCCACCAGCCGCAAGCCAGCCACTTGCGGATCGCAGCCCAGGTGGCCGTGCCGGTAGCGCGCCAATTCCTGCACGAAGTCCGCCAGGCGCATGTTATCGGCCAGCAGCATGCGGCGCGTCCAGGCCGGCGCCGCCACGCCCTCGGCTGCCGGCGCGGCAACCCGGTTGGCGTCAAATTGGGTCAACTGGCCGGCCGGTATCACGACGGGCCGGCCATGGCGCGGCGTGATTTCCACCGCGCCCTGCTGCACGGCCAGCCAGGTGCGCCCGGCGGCTTGCCGCACCTCGAAACGCGTGCCCAGCGCGCGCAGGCTGCCCTGCGCCGTGCGCACCAGCAACGGGCGCGCCGGCTGCACGGTATCGGCGGCGGTGCTGAGCTCGATGCGCCCCTGGCGCAGCACGATGCGGCGCGCGCTGGCGCCGTAATCGATGTCGACCACGGTATCCGTATCGAGCTGCAACTCGCCGCCGTCAGGCAAGCGCAGCCGGCGTAGCTGGCCGATGCCGCTGGCATGGCTGCCGGTGCCTGCCAGTACGCCGCCCGGCTGCTCATCGTCGCGCCACCACAGCGCCAGGCCGCCCACGGCCGCGACCAGCATGGCGGCAAAGGCGCGCCGGCCCTGTGCCGGACTGCCGGCAAGCGCGGCGCGGGCGCCATGCGCCGACAGCGGCGGCAGGCCGCGAAACTGCCCGCTGATCGCCTGCACCTGGCGCCAGGTGTCGGCATTGCGCGGATCGGCGTCCAGCCAGCGCTGCCATTTGGCGCGCTCGGCCTCGCCCGCCTCGCTGGACTCGAGCAGGGCAAACCATTCGGCCGCCTGTTGCAGGATGATGTAATGGTCGCGCGGGGGCGTGGCGGCGTGCATCAGGCCTCCTGCTGCAGGCACAGGCACTGCAACATGGCTTGCGCCATGTATTTGCGCACCATGCGTTCGGAGACGCCCAGTTCAAGGGCGATCTCGGCATAGCTGTTGCCGTCGAGCTGATGCAGGAGGAAGGCGCGGCGCGCCTTGTGCGGCAAGCGCGCCAGCATGGCGTCGAGCTGCTGCAGCGCTTCGAGCACCAGCAGGCGCTCTTCCGGTGATGGCGCCAGGGCCTCGGGCAGGCCGGCCAGCGCGTCCAGGTAGGCGCGTTCGATATCGAGGCGGCGCCAGTGATTGACGGCCAGGCCGTGCGCGATGGTGCGCAGATAAGCGCGCGGCTGCAGCAGGGTCAGGCCGGCGCGGCCCGCCAGCACGCGCAAGAAAGTGTCATGCGCCAGGTCGGCCGCCAGGTGGCTGGAACCGAGTTTGTGGCGCAGCCACGACAGCAGCCAGCCATGATGTTCGCCATACAGCCGCCCCACGGCGTCGCCGTGCTGGACATCGGTGTCTGGGAAAGGCTTGCTGGCAGGCATGAGAGCGGACTGCCTGGGGGCGAGTCGATAATAAATGAGAAGCATTCTCATTATCGAGCAAATCCCCGCTGACTGCAAGCCAGGGGCGCCCAAAAGCAAACGGCGGACATCGCTGTCCGCCGCTATTTTTTTACATGAAGCGGGGTATTACACAGCCGACACGTCCAGTTCCGCACCGGTGGCGGCCTGGATTTGCTCCTTGGTCACGCCGGGCGCCAGCTCGACCAGTTTCAGGCCGTTTTCCGTCACGTCGATCACGCCCAGGTCGCTGATGATGACGTCGACCACGCCCACGCCCGTCAGCGGCAGGTCGCACTGTTTCAGCAGCTTGTGCGACGTCGTGCCATCCTTGGCGGTGGCCACGTGTTCCATCAGCACCACCACGCGCTTGACGCCGGCCACCAGGTCCATCGCGCCGCCCATGCCCTTGACCATCTTGCCTGGAATCATCCAGTTCGCCAGGTCGCCTTTTTCCGACACCTGCATGGCGCCGAGGATGGCCAGGTTGATCTTGCCGCCACGGATCATGCCGAAGGAATCGGCCGAGCTGAAGTAGGCCGCGCCCGGCAAGGCCGTGACGGTCTGCTTGCCGGCGTTGATCAGGTCGGCATCGACCTCCTCGTCGGTGGGAAACGGGCCGATGCCCAGCAAGCCGTTTTCCGACTGCAGGAACACTTCGATATTCTCAGGCACATAATTGGCCACCAGGGTCGGCAAGCCGATGCCCAGGTTCACATAAAAACCATCCTGCAATTCTTTCGCGGCACGCGCCGCCATTTCATCACGAGTCCAAGCCATGTCTATCTCCGTTGTCTTTTTTATGCTTCGGTGCGCACGGTGCGCTGCTCGATGCGTTTTTCCGGGGTCGCGTTGACGACGATGCGGTGCACGAAGATGCTCGGCGTATGCACGTCGTCCGGATCGATCTCGCCCACTTCGACCAGTTTTTCCACTTCGACGATGGTGATCTTGCCGGCCATCGCCACGTTCGGGTTGAAGTTGCGCGCCGTCTTGCGGTACACCAGGTTGCCGGCGCGGTCGGCCATGTAGGCTTTCACCAGCGACACATCGGCCACCAGGCTGCGCTCCATCACGTATTGCTCGCCGTCGAATTCACGCAGTTCCTTGCCGTCGGCGACGATGGTGCCGACGCCGGTCTTGGTGAAGAAGGCCGGGATGCCGGCGCCGCCGGCGCGCAGTTTTTCCGCCAGGGTACCCTGCGGCGTGAATTCCAGTTCCAGTTCGCCGGCCAGGTACTGGCGCGCGAATTCCTTGTTTTCGCCCACGTAGGAGGCGATCATCTTCTTGATCTGGCGCGTGGTGAGCAGCTGGCCCAGGCCGAAGCCGTCGACGCCGGCATTGTTGGAAATGGCGGTCAAGCCGGTCACGCCGGAATCGCGCAGGGCTTCGATCAGGGCTTCGGGTATGCCGCACAGGCCGAAGCCGCCGACGGCAATGGTCTGGCCGTCCTGGACGATGCCTGCCAACGCCGCAGCGGCGTCAGGATAAACTTTGTTCATGGGTGTCCCTCTGGTGTGTTTGAGTTTTTTGTGAAATTCTTTGCCGCATCTTGGCATGCGTCTGTGACGCCTGCAGCGACTCAGCATAAAATACGCCGGTCGAAAGTACAATACCGTAGAACTACCGGCGCCGTGCCATGCTTCCCCCTGTGAGAGTGATCCCCGTCAGATGAATGCCGCGCCCGCCGTCGACTACGAAAGCATCTTCCTGCACGCGCCGGTCGGCATGTGCATGTCGGAGAACCGCATCATGCGCAGCTGCAACGAAGCGCTGGCGGCCATGTTCGGCTACACGCGCGCCCAGCTCGATGGCCAGTCCTTCGAAGTACTCTACCCTACCCACGATGAATTCCTGCGCACCGGTGAGCGCATCATTCCCATCATGAACGCCAAAGGGCGCTACTCGGACGAGCGCATCATGCGCCGCAACGATGACGAACTGTTCTGGTGCCATGTGACGGGCCACGCCATGCTGCCGGGCCAGCCGCTGGGGGCCGGCATCTGGACCTTCGAGGATGTCAGCGAACAACGCCCCGTAACGGCGCAGCTGACGCCGCGCGAGCGTGAAATCGCCGCGCTGCTGGTGGAGGGCAAGACCAGCAAGCTGATCGCCCGCCAGATCGATCTCAGCCCGCGCACGGTGGAAATGCACCGCGCCAAGCTGATGCGCAAGTTTGCCGCCTCGACCTCATCGGAACTGGTGCACAAGCTGGTGGGACTGCGCTGGCAACCTTAAAAAGCCGTCATGCCGCCGTCGGCCGAGATGATCGCGCCATTGATGAAGTGCGAATCCTCGCCAGCGAGCAATAACAGCAAGCCATCGAGATCTTCCGGCTTGCCCGGCCGTTTATTGGGCAGCATCTGGATCAGCTTCTGGCCCTGCTCGGTGGCAAAATAATCCTCGTTGATCTCGGTAGAAATATAGCCCGGGCAAATGGCGTTGGTGTTGATGCCATACTTGCCCCATTCCGCCGCCATGGCGCGCGTCATGTGCACCATGCCGGCCTTGCTCATGCAATACACGCCGATCTGCGGCAGCACCTGCAGGCCCGCCATCGAGGCGATATTGATGATGCGGTGCTGTTTCTTCGGGTCGCCCTTGGCGCGCGCGATCATGCGCTTGGCCGTTTGCTGGGCCACGAAGAAGGAACCGCGCAAATTGGTGTCCATCACGAACGAGTAATCTTCCGGCGTGACGTCGACCAGGCGCTGGGTGGTCGACACGCCGGAATTGTTGACCAGGATATCGATCGGCCCCGCCTCCGTTTCCGCGTGGGCGATGGCCGACTTGATGCTGGCAAAGTCGGTCACGTCGAGCGCCACCACGTGGGCGGCGCCGCCGTCGGCCTCGATCTCGGCGCGCAGTTCCTTCAGGCGCTCGGTGCGGCGCGAGGCCAGCACGACCTGGGCGCCGGCCTGCGCCAGCACTTTCGCAAAGCGCGCACCGAGGCCGCTGGAGGCGCCGGTAATCAGGGCGATCTTGCCCTCGAAATTGACTTCTATGCCCACGGGCTACTCCTGTTTTGTTTTGAATAACACTTTATCGCTGGCATGGTCAACCGGACAAGTTCCTGCCGGCCACGGCTGGGCTAAAGTAAACGCCATCATTACACAAAATGCCCGGATTTAGATTGCGGCGAGGGGCATTGTCACGCAAAATGGCGCCAAAGTTGCAATCCGCGCCAAAAACAAGCACACTCGTGCTTAAATTTATCCGCGATTCCCGCTCACCGAATTCAGTAACCATAAAACGAGACCATGACACAGCCAAATAATTTAATCGAACAGTACGGACCGCGCGAGGCCATGGAGTATGACGTGGTGATCGTCGGCGGTGGCCCGGCCGGCCTGGCCGCCGCCATCCGCCTGAAACAGCTGGCCGCCGAAAAAAGCCAGGAAGTGTCGGTCTGCGTGCTGGAAAAAGGCGGCGAACTGGGCGCCCATATCCTGTCGGGCGCCATCATGGATCCGAAGGCCCTGACCGAACTGATCCCGAACTGGAAGGAACTGGGCGCGCCATTGAACACGGCCGTGACCGAAGACCGCATCCTGTTCCTGACCGAAACCAAGGCCATCAAGACGCCGAACTTCGCCGTGCCGGCCTGCTTCGAGAACCACGGCAACTACATCGTCTCGCTGGGCAATGTGGTGCGCTGGCTGGGCCAGCAGGCGGAAAACCTGGGAGTGGAAATCTTCCCGGGCTTCCCGGCCGCCGAGATTTTGTACAATGAAGACGGTTCCGTCAAAGGCGTGGCGACCGGCAACATGGGCGTCAAGCGCGACGGTGAACCTGGCCCCGACTTCCAGCTGGGCATGGAATTGCACGCCAAGTACACCCTGTTCGCCGAAGGCGCGCGCGGCCACCTGGGCAAGCAGCTGATGGCCAGGTATAACCTGAACGCCGGCAAGGACCCGCAATCGTACGGCATCGGCATCAAGGAACTGTGGGAAATCGACCCCGCCCAGCACCAGCCGGGCCTGGTGATCCACTCGACCGGCTGGCCGCTGGATGCGAAAACCTACGGCGGCTCGTTCCTGTATCACCTGGAAAACAACCAGGTGATGGTCGGCTATGTGGTCGGCCTGAACTACGAAAACCCGTATTTGTCGCCATACGAGGAATTCCAGCGCTATAAAACCCATCCGGAAATCCGCAAGTTCTTCGAAGGCGGCAAGCGCATCTCGTACGGCGCGCGCGCGATCACGGCCGGCGGCCTGCAGTCGCTGCCGAAACTGGTGTTTGCCGGCGGCGCGCTGATCGGCTGCGATGCGGGCTTCCTGAACATGAGCCGCATCAAGGGCAGCCACGCCGCCATCAAGAGCGGCATGCTGGCGGCCGAAGCGGCGTTTGGCGCACTGGGCGAGCAGCGCCAGCACGACGAACTGGCCAGCTATCCGGTCGCGTTTGAACAATCCTGGCTGCATGAAGAGCTGCACGTGGCGCGCAACGTCAAGCCATGGCTGTCGAAAGGCCTGTACCTGGGCAGCCTGATGACGGGCATCGACCAGATCATCTTCCGCGGCAAGGCGCCGTGGACCCTGCACCACACGCATGGCGACCACGAATGCCTGAAACCGGCGGCACAGTCGAAAAAGATCGTGTATCCGAAACCGGACGGCAAGCTGACCTTCGACAAGATGTCGTCGGTGTTCATCTCGAACACCAACCACGCGGAAGACCAGCCTATCCACCTGACCCTGAAAAACGCCAGCGTGCCGGTCGACGTCAACCTGGCCACGTATGCGGGTCCGGAGGCGCGCTACTGTCCGGCCGGGGTCTACGAATTCGTCAAAAACGACGACGGCGCCGAACGCCTGCAGATCAATGCACAGAACTGCGTGCACTGTAAAACCTGCGACATCAAGGATCCGACGCAAAATATCGTCTGGGTCACGCCGGAGGGCGGCGGCGGGCCGAATTATCCGAATATGTAAGCACTGTCGCAGCAAGCTGCGGTAACATGGCGTGGACACCTGATGGTCTCCACGCCATTTTTCGTTGTGGCCCGTGATCAGACTTCTGCAGAACAGTTTCTCGATTGCACTGCCAACAGTTACAATTGACACTCGCCCCATTCCATCGCCCAGTCATGCACGCCAACGATATTGCCGCAGTCCCATTCAGTGCCGAGCAACAACCCTCGCAACAGGACCTCGATCAACTCGTGGCGCTGTACGAGCGCGGCGATGCGGTACAACTGGAAAGCGCCACGCGCGCGCTGCTCGATCGCCATCCGGCGTCGGCCTTCGCCTGGAGCGTGCTGGCGGTGGCTTTGCAAGCGCAAGGTCAGGACCCCCTGCCCGCCCTGCTGAAAACCGTCGAACTGGCGCCGGACGATGCCGAATCACAGCTGCATCTGGGCAATGCCTATCTGGCCAGCGGCCAGCTTGACCTGGCGCTGGCCAGCTTCATGCGCGCGCTGGAGATTGCGCCCGGCTTTGCCGAGGCATTGAGCCGCTTGGGCGATGTGCTGCAGGCGCAGGGCCATTTGAAGGAAGCCGGGGAGTGCTATCGCGGTGCGCTGGAGATGGAACCAAAGCTGGCCGTGGCGTATTTGGGCAAGGGTGATATCCACTACGCGCAGCGGCAATTCCAGCTTGCAGAGGCGAGTTACCGGGAAGCCTTGGCGCTGGCACCAGATGCTTCCGAGCTGCACCGCAAGCTGGCCGACGTCAGCGTGGAACTGAACCGGCCCGAGCAAGCCATCGAACGTTATGGCGCGGCGTTGCTGGCTGATCCTGCCAATGCCATGGCCCACGGTGGGCTGGGCAATGTGTTATTCAGGCTAGGCCGCCACCAGCAGGCGGAAGCCAGCTATCGCGCCGCTACCGGACACACCACGGCAATTGCTGCGCATCACCATGGGCTGGCTCGCAGCCTGCATGCACGGGGCCAGACCGAAGCGGCTGAAGCGGCATACCGGCACGCCATCGAAATGAACCCAACGGTTGCCGCGCCGATGCTGCACTACGCCGATCTGCTGCGCGAAACCCGCCGCAAAGAAGTGGCGATTGCCGTCTACCGGGCGGCGCTGTTGCTGGAACCTGGCAATATCGATACGATAAACAATTTGGGCATGGCGTTGCAGGACGACGGCCAACTGGATCAGGCGCTGGCTTCGTTTCAGCAAGTGCTGGCCATCGCGCCCGAGAATCCGATCAGCCATAATAATATCGCTGCCATCCTGAATGCCATGGGCCAGCCGGAGGCAGCTTTGGCGAGCTCCCGGCGCGCCGTGAAACTGGGTCCCAAAGTCGCTTCCACACATTTCAACCTGGCGACTTGCCTGATGGAAGCGGCGCGCTTGAGTGACGCACTGAGGAGCTTTGAAACGGTGGTCAAGCTGGAGCCGGACAACCGCCGGGCGCATGTCAACATCGGTTCCACCCTGGTCAGACTGGGTCGCATCGACGACGCGATCAGTCACATCCGCACTGTGCTCAAGGTTCATCCGGACTGGAATGAACAACACAGCAACCTGCTGTTCAACCTCACACATAGCCCGAACGTGAAGGCCGCAGACCTGTTTGCTGAACACTTGCGCTACGCTGAGCAATTCGAAGCTCCGCTGCGCGCATCCTGGCCGCAACACAGCAATGTGCGGGACCCAGAACGGCGCCTTCGGGTTGGCATCGTTTCGGCAGACCTGTACAACCACGCCGTGGCCAGTTTCATTACACCCATGCTGGAGCACCTTGCCGATTCGCCACATCTGGAAATGGTGGCATACGCCAACAGCTTCCATGATGATATGGTCAGCCGGCATTTGCACAGTCTGTTCAGCATCTGGCGTCAAGTCGAAAAATTGACCCATGAGGAGCTGGCACAGTTAATCATGAGCGACAAGATCGACGTTCTGATCGACCTGTCCGGCCATACCGGCTTCAACCGCCTGCCAACCTTTGCGCGCAAGCCGGCGCCGCTGCAGCTGACCTGGATCGGCTATCCAGGCACCACCGGCTTGCAGGCGATGGATTATTTCCTCACAGATCGCTATTATTCCCCGCCCGGCACCCTTGATGATCAGTTCACGGAGAAGCTGCTGCGCTTGCCCGCTTGCGCACCCTTCCTGCCGTCGCCCGAGGCGCCGCCCATCAGTCCGGCGCCCTCGATCGCGAACGGTCACATCACGTTCGGTAGTTTCAACCGGGCCGGCAAACTGAGCCGCGAAGTCATCGCCCGCTGGTCCGCCTTGCTGCGCATGGTGCCCGAGGCAAACATGCTACTGGCGGCGATGCCCAACAAGCAGACCAGCGACAGGCTGCGCTCGTGGTTTGCCCGCGAGGGCATCGCCGCGAGCCGGCTGACGTTTCATGGCTACACCAATCTCCACGATTATCTGGCATTGCACAGCCAGGTCGATCTCTGCCTCGACACCTACCCGTACACCAGCGGCACCACCGGCTTTCACGCCTTGTGGATGGGCGTGCCCACTCTGACCATGGTCGGCCCCACCCTGCCAGGCTACGTCAGCGCCGCCATCCTGTCGCATGCGGGATTGCACGATTTCATCGCCCACGGCGAAGAAGACTTCCTGTCCAAGGGAGTGGCGCACGCCAGCGATCCCGGCCGGCTTGCCGGGATGCGCCTGGAAATGCGCGAACGGATGCGCAACGCAGCCAACGGGCGCCCGGACGAGATTGCACGGAGGCTGGAAGTCGCCCTGCGTCATATGTGGCAACGCTGGTGCGCAGGATTGCCCCCGATCTCGTTCGCTGTCGATGGACAAGCGATAATTGAACAAACGGCTGAGGAGTGAGGGGATGATCATGCACAACGTAAGAATCGCTGCCATTGCATATCATTTACCTGTGGCAACTCTCGACAATAGCGTCCTTGCGCAAATTTTTCCTGATTGGCCAGCACAAAAAATTGTCGACAAGACCTGCATCACTCAGCGCCACATTTCAGCTCCCGACGAAACGGCGGGCGACCTTGAATTTGCGCTCCCTCTCCTTTTTTTTTGACTCCAGTGATATAGATCACGATTCAGTTTATTTCATGACACAGCATACGCAAATATTGGATGGCTTTCTGCCAACCATTGCCTGGATGCTGACAAAGTCTCCCAGCCTGCCTGTCCTGTGCAGAGCGCTGGATATCAATTTCAAGTACATGAAGGGTAACCATGTCAAAACTTTTCGACCCAGGTTATTACACTGAAGATGATTTACAGCATGCCGGTTTTCGCTGCCTCGGCAGCAATGTGCGCATAGCTAAAAACTGCATAGTTATCGGTATCGAAAATATCGAAATCGGCAACAATGTGCGCATTGACGGCTACAGCACACTTGTGGCTGCAGCTGGCCATATTCGCATAGGTAACTATGTGCATATCGGTGGCTACTGCTTCCTCTCCGGCAGCGCCGGCATTACGCTGAGCGATTTCTCTGGCTTATCGCAAGGCGTCCACCTGTACAGCAAGACCGACGATTATAGTGGCAAAAGCATGACCAATCCCACCGTACCGGAAGAGTTTACCAATTGCACAAGCGGTCCTGTGCATCTGGGTCGGCACGTCATCATTGGTTCTGGCAGCGTGGTTCTACCCAACGTGCTTCTTGACGAAGGCGTCGCCATCGGCGCCCTGACTCTTGTCAATAAGTCGCTAGCTGCTTGGGGAATCTATGCAGGTAGACCGGCAAGACTGATTAAAAGTCGCAACAGAAGTTTGTTGCTTGCTGAATCAAAATTATTAGCAAATTTGATATGACACATAAAACGCGAGAAAAATCCATTTATGTTACTCAACCAACATTGCCGCCGCTTAAAGAGTTTTTACCCTATCTTGAGAAAATTTGGAGCAATAAAATATTGACGAATTGTGGTCCATTCCATCAAGAATTAGAATCGGCACTAGCAGAGTATCTGGGTGTGAAACATATTTCACTGTTTGCCAACGGCACTTTGGCATTGATGACAGCGTTACAGTCATTGCGCATCGCCGGAGAAGTCATCACTACACCCTACTCTTTTGTGGCCACTGCCCATTCGTTGTTATGGAACGGTGTCAAACCAGTTTTTGTCGATATTGAGCCTGGCGGATTTAATATCGACCCCGCGAGGATCGAGGCGGCCATCACGCCGCACACCACCGCCATCATGCCAGTACATTGCTATGGACATCCATGTGATGTGAGCCGCATCGAAAGAATCGCCAGCAACTATGGACTGAAGGTCATCTATGACGCAGCGCATGCGTTTGGCGTGCAGTACGACGGCAACAGCGTACTGAATCAGGGAGATTTGTCTGTTCTGAGCTTCCATGCGACCAAAGTGTTCAACACATTCGAAGGCGGGGCAATTGTCTCTCCCAACGAGAAGACCAAGCGACATATCGACCATCTGAAAAACTTTGGAATTGTCGACGAGGTGACGGTGGTGGCACCCGGGATCAATGGAAAAATGAACGAAATCAGTGCGGCATTCGGGTTGCTGCAATTGCAAAATATCGACAGCGCCCTACAAAAGCGCGCGGCAATCGATGCACAGTACCGCGCCGGCCTTAGTACCGTTGCCGGCATCGTTTGTCCCTCCGCACCCTCAGGAGCAGTGACCAATCATTCCTATTTCCCGATCCTGGTTCAACCGGGCTATCGCATCAGCCGCGACGCACTGTTCCAGAAACTGCGTGACGCCGACATATATGCTCGGCGCTATTTCTATCCACTCATCAGTGAGTTCCCCATGTATCGTGGAATGCCGTCAGCTACCAGCAGTAACCTGCCGGAGGCGTCCCGCATGGCCTCCCAGGTTATTTGCCTGCCAATCTACCCCGACTTGTCAGATATCCAGCTAGAGAATATTCTGAACGTCATCAAAGACGTCTAGCCTCAATGCGGACCGTTCATCCTCGATCATCACCTCTTCTTCTTTGGCAAAAATTACTATGACCCAAGTAGCCAGTACAGGCAAACCCATCCTTATTTTTCCGGCCGGAATGCCCCGTTCCATCGAATACCTGGAACAGTGCCTGCGCAATGGCCAGCCGGTCCTCGGTTCGTCGTCAGTTGCCTACGATGTGGCAAAAGCCAGGTACCCAGCCTGGGCAGCCTTACCGTACATTACCGATCCCGCTTTCAACGATGCCTTGGTCGCATTGATTGCGGAACACGACATTGCAGGCATCTACACGCCGAACCTGGTCGCCTGGTCCTATCTGAACCGTGTGCTCAAAGTGATTGCGCCAAGCACGCCGCTGGTCAACGGCTCGCCTACGCAGGAAGAAGTCAGCGGCTACCACGCCGCAACGCGGCTTAGCCAGTATCTGCTGGAACGCTCCCTGTCGCTGGCGTCTGGCGTGCCGCAAAAGCCTTCGGCTACTGAACTTGAACTCAGTACACTGTTCCGTCACGCCAGTATTATCCCCGGGATGTGCGACGATGAAAAAATCGGAGCGTTGTGCGAAATCGCCCGTCACAGTGTGCAGGGCGACATTGTCGAAATTGGCAGCGCTTATGGCAAGTCGGCCTTCGTTTTGTCCCGCCTTGCTCGCCTGTATGACATAGGCAACACCCTCTGCGTCGATCCATGGAAAAACGAGTACCTCGTGCAGAATGACAAAGCCGGATTGGTCGACACTTATGTCAAAGAAATCAACAGTGACGAAATTTTGCGCGTTTTTGAAATGAGCTTGCTACCCTACAGCAACGGCAACGTTAACTATTTGCGATTGCCCTCGACGCATGCTGCACAACATTACGGCACAAACCACGAAGTGACCACTTCCTCCTTTGGCACCACTGCCTATTGTGGAAAGATAGCCATATTGCATGTCGACGGCAATCACAGCTACGACGCGGTACGCGATGATGTCGTGGTATGGAGCAGCCATGTCACCAAGGGGGGCTGGATCATCATTGATGATTACGTCTGGCCATATGGCGACGGGCCGCAACGGGTGGGGGATGAATTCTTGAATGAAAATAAAAACCGTCTCAGCTGTGTATTCGTGATGGGTACGGCGCTGTTCCTGCAGTTGCACTGAGGTCTGGACACATATGGAATCATCCACTCCACCATCGGCACGTAACGCGGTCCCCGCCAACGCAAGCCGCGCCAACAGCAAGGCTGACAAGGTCATCGCGGCGGCTATTGCCGATTATCGCAAGATGCAGTCAACGTTACCGAGAGACGCACAGGTTCATTACGCCATCGGCAATGCCTTATACCTCAGTGATAAATTTAATGATGCCGAGGCGGCCTTTCGACGGGCAATCGAGCTCAAGCCCGACCATATCGATGCACTGAAAGACTATGCAGCGCTGCTGCTAGGCCTTGATCGATACGATGAGTCGGCGGCTCACTACCGCGCCGCATCGCTGCTCGCCACCGAAGACGCGGCGGTATTCTGCGGCCTTGGCTCGGCTTTACAGGCAATGGGTGCACTGGACGATGCCCTGCTTGCCTATCAAAAAATGCTGGAATTGACGCCGGAGAGCGCCACTGCTCACAACAATATCGGATCAATTCTGCAAAATCAGGGACAGATAGAACTGGCAAAGCAGAGTTTTCTTCGCGCGCTGGAACTGGAACCAAACTTTACCGATGCCGTGTGCAATATGGGCGTGTGCATGCTGGGACTGGGCAACTTTGACGAGGCACTGGACTACACCAGGCGCGCCATCGCGCTGAACCCTGCACATTTGCAGGCACGCACAAATATCACTTCCATACTTTTCAGACAGGGGCGCAATGATGATGTGATAACGCAATGCCGTCTGGCACTAGAGACCAATCCGGACTGGAAATACATCCACAGCAATCTGCTGTTTTCCCTTGCCCATAGCGAACAATTAGCGCCTTCTGCGGTTTTTTCCGAGCATCTGCGCTACGCAGAACAATTTGAAGCGCCACAACGCGCCAACTGGCCGCAACACGCAAACGTGCGCGATCCCGAGCGCCGCCTGCGCATCGGCTTTGTCTCCGCCGATCTGTACAACCATGTTGTCGCAAGTTTCATTACGCCGGTATTTGAACATCTTCGCCATGCCACCGGGCTTGAACTGATCGTCTATGCCAACAGTCTGCATGACGATGAGTCAAGCCGACAGTTGAAAAAGCTGGTCAATATGTGGCAGCAAGTGGAAAAAATGAGCGATGAAAAATTCATTCAACTGATCATCGGCGACGGCATCGATATCCTGATCGACCTGTCCGGACATACCGGCGGCAACCGACTGCCAGTTTTTGCCGCCAAGCCAGCCCCTTTGCAGGCCAGCTGGATCGGCTACCCGATGACGACCGGACTGCAGGCGATGGATTACTATTTCAGCGACCGCTATTATTCGCCGCCGGGCCTGCTTGACGCACAATTTACCGAAAAACTGCTGCGCCTGCCGGCCAGCGCACCCTTTCTACCGCCCGCCGTTGCGCCAGCAATAAGCTCTCCGCCAGCACTGTGCAACGACCATATCACTTTTGGCAGTTTCAACCGCCCAAGTAAGATCAGTCAACAAGTCGTTGCCCGCTGGTCGAAATTATTGCTGGCATTGCCTGCCGCACGTATGGTCATGGCAGGCATGACCGACGAACATATTACTGCGTCCTTGCGCGGCTGGTTCGTTGCGGAAGGTATTGCCGACGAACGGATCGACTTCCATCGCCATACCCATATGGCAGATTACCTCAAGCTCCATGAACAGGTAGATATCTGTCTTGATACCTCGCCATACACTGGCGGCACAACCACGCTGTACGCGTTGTGGATGGGCGTGCCTACCCTGACCATGACAGGCCCGAGCCTGCCATGTCGGGTGGGCGCCACCATTATGTCGCAAGCAGACTTGCACGACTTCGTTGCCAGCGATGAAACAGACTTCATTGAGAAAGGTGTCAGGCTCGCAGCCGACGTGGCACACCTGGCCGCGATACGCAAACAGGCGCGTGCGCGCCTGAGCAACAGCGCTATCGGGCAGCCGGCACTGATCGCAGCCGGCCTCGATCATGCACTGCGCACCATCTGGCAGCGCTGGTGTAACGGCCTGCCGCCGATTTCTTTTGAGTCCGAACCTGAGCAAAGCGCCTTGATCGGGCGCGCCCGCAGCCATAAGGCCTTACATGAGGTCAATGTGGACGTTGCCTTGCCTCTGGCACTCGAGCATCATCAGGCAGGCCGACTGGAAGAAGCTGAAACGCTGTATCTGGCAATTCTACATGTGCAGTCTGACCACGCCATTGCCAACCACAATATGGGTTTGCTGGCCGGCCAGTTGGGCTACCACGAGGCAGCCTTGCCTTATTTTGACAAGGCACTGCAGTCTGCCAGCACCGAAGGCCACTTTCATTACTCCTACGCAAACGGTTTGTTGAAAGCAGGGCAATTGCAGCAAGCATTGACCGCCATCACCGCTGCCATCGAACAGGGACATGACAACATACAAATGCAGGCACTGCAACAACGCGTGCGCCAGTTGTCCGGCAACGATGACCATACCCCAAGCTCCGCAGAGGAAGAACAGCTGATTGCCCTGTTTGAAGCTGGCCGCCACGGGGAACTGGAAACAGCGGCGCAAGCGCTGGTAACACGTTATCCAGCATCAGGTTTTGCCTGGAGCGTGCTGGGTACTGCGCTGCAACTTCAAGGCAAGGATGCTTTGCAAACGCTGCTGCAGGCAGTACAACTGGCTCCCGGCGACGCTCAGGCGTGGAACAATCTTGGCAACGAATGGCAGGCTAAGGACAATTACAAAGAAGCAGTTGACTGTTACAGACATGCACTGGAACTCGAACCGGAATTCGCTGACGCGCAAGAAAATCTTGCCAGAGCACAGCATGCGCTCGGCCTGACAACCGATGCTACGAGTCATTTTCAAGGTCCGCTGGCGCAGGCATTGCAGAATGAAAACGCTGAAAAATAATTATCAGTGACACAATTATCAGCGCCATCAAGTCTGCAGTTGATCCTAAGATAAAGATTACCCCAGCTGCAAAGTCGCGGCAAACACAGGCACCGAATGAAAATTATTTTAAAAAATTTCCTTTAAGAATTTAATTTTTTCGAAGCAATGGTCGTCTTGTACTATTGAGAGCGCAAAAATGCTGCTCCGTACCGTAACCAAACAACTGGAGTATCTTTCATGCTGAGCCTTCACACTAACGCAGCGGCCTTGTCTGCACAAAATTCGATCTCGAAAACCCAACAATCGCTGTCGACGTCGATGACGCGCCTGTCCACCGGTTACCGCATCAACACGGCAATGGACGACGCTGCCGGCCTGCAAATTGCAACCCGCCTGAAAGCCCAAACCAGCGGTATGGCGATGGCCATGCGCAACACCCAAAACGCGACCTCGATGATCCAGACTGCCGACGGCGCGCTGAACGAAACCGTCAACATCCTGGTACGCATGAAAGACCTGGCGACCCAAGCTGCCGACGGTTCGTCGACCACTGACGATCAAAAAGCCATGCAAGCTGAATTCGACACGCTGACCAACGAACTGAGCAACGTTCTGGGCAATACTTCGTTCGCTGGCGCCAAGCTGATGTCCAAAGCAGCAACGACAGGCGAAAAGCAAGATGCGCTGAACAAAGCTACCGCTGATGGCCTGGTTGTTACCACCGCAACTACAGGCACTGCCGACCTTGCCGCCACAGCTGGTACCAAGTTGGCAGCAGCAGTGACCCTGAACAACGGCACGCCAAACGCGACCAATGCAGCTGCCGTAGTCACCGCAACGAACGATAAATTGAACGCCGACAAAGCCGACAAACTGGCCCGGGCAACTGCCGCAGCCTCGGCTGCATACAATACCGCCGCACAAAACAGCAACGCGGCCAATGACGGCAAATTCTCGGCCAATCTGCAATTCCAGATCGGCGCTTCGACCAGCGAAACGATGAGCTTTGACCTGTCGGCGCAACTGACCTCGATGCAAGGCGCCATCAAGGCCGCTACCGCCAACTTCAATACCTTCGGCGCCGCATCGAACGCCCCAGGTGCCGAACTGACTACGGCCTCCACGGCATCGGCTGCCATCGACAAGCTGCAAGCGGCGATTGACTCGGTCGGCACCTCGCGTTCGGCACTGGGTGCTGCTGGTAACCGTCTTGATAAAGTCTACAGCAATCTGTCGAACGTCAGCACCAACACCGCCGGCGCTGCTGGCCGCATCATGGATACCGACTTCGCGACCGAAAGCTCGAACATGACCGCGTCGCAAATGCTGCTGCAAGCTGGTACCGCCATGCTGAAACAAAGCAACAGCATGTCCTCGATGGTCATGTCCCTGCTGCAATAATAGTATTATTCTCCTGACCTGGCTCAGGTCAGGCAGACCAGAGCCAACTGCGCAAGCAGTTGGCTTTTTTTTCCTCCCAGGCGGGAAGAACAGCAATGGCGATAGACCGCATCTCCGCAGGCAATGCCCTGCCCCTGATTACGCAGCGCCTGGACGTCAGTGCGGCCACGCCGCTGACGCCCGGCGTGGTGCAGCCGCTGGTGCCCGTCGGCCCCTTCATGGCGCCGGCGCCCGATCTGCCGGCACAGCTGGCGCAGGCGCAAGATGGCCTGGCATCCCTGATCAAGCCGAATCCCGGCGACCCGGGACTGGGCGCCACCGCGCGCGACAGCAGCGCGATGCAGGTCAATCAATTATTCTTTACGCGCCAGCTGGTGTGGCAGCCGCCCGATGCGGCGCAGCTGGCCGCCTCCTGGCGCGTGATGGTGAAAACCTACGGCGAACAATATGCGGCGCTGCAGGAACACGCGCGCGGCCAGCACCTGCCAGGCACCCTGTTCATGACCGAGCCGCAGCCGGTGGCGCGCGCCTCCTTGCCGCTCGACACCGAAGCGTGGCGCTTTGCCGTCTACGGCTGGGGCGGCCAGCGCCTGCTGCTGCGCGTGCTGCCCGGCAACGAAGAGGACGCCGCGCCGCGCAAGCGCAACGGCAAGGTGGCGCTGCGGGTCGAACTGCTGATCGATGGCGTGGGGCGGGTGGTGATCCAGATGGAGCCGGCCAACGATGGCGTGCTGCTGGAACTGGCGTCCGATGACGAACTGGTCCTGGCGCACTTGCGCCGCATGCTGGCCGAGATCGCCGATTGCGTGCGCCAGGCCGGCCTGCGGCTGCTGCGCTGCCGCTTGAACCGCGTGCTGCATGCGCAGCCGGCGCACGCCGGCTATCCGATGCAGGCAGCCGCCAGCGCGCTGTCGCAGCCGCTGTTCCAGGCGATGGCCGGGGTGGCGTTGCTGCTGACGCGCCCGCCAGCGGAAGTGGCGCAGGATCCGGCCGGGCCGGAAGCTGCGCCGGCGGTGCCGGAAGAGCCGGTGATCATGTCAAAGGAAGTGGCGGCGCCGAAGGACTACTGGGGCGACGCCACGCTGGAAGAAATCGTGCTGCCGGCCGATGCGCCGGAACCGGCACTACTCACGCCCATCGACGAGCAGGATTGACTTATCCTACGGTGCCGATGATGCTCACTTCGCGGTTTTCCGGGATCTCGTTATACGACAGCACGTGCAGGCCCGGCGCGAACAGGCGCGCATAGCGCGCCAGCAGCGGACGGATCTGCGGCAGCACCAGCAGCAGCGGCGGCGTGGCCTGCTGCTTCATCTGTTCGCGCGCGACCGGCATGTTCACCTGCAGCTGCGACAGCAGATGCGGGTCGATCGGGTAGTTGTCCAGTGTCACCTTGCCGGACTGGCGCGCCTGGTTCAAGGAACCCAGCAGCATGTTTTCCAGCTCGCCGCCCAGGTTGAACGCCTGCATTTCCATCTTCTGGCCGAACAGGCCGCCGACGATCTGGCGCCGCAGCGCGCAGCGCACTTCGGCCGCCAGCAGGATCGGATCCTTGGTCGTCTCCGAACTGTCGAGCAAGGTGGTGGCGATCGGCACAATATCCTTCAAGGACACATTCTCGGCCAGCAGCACGCGAAATACCCGCAGCAGCTGGGTGTGCGTCAGCGCCTTGTCGAGCGAAGCCGCCAGTTTCGGCGACAGCGCCGTCAGGCGTTCCATCATGTTCGAGACGTCTTCATGGCGGAACAGTTCCGGCAGGTACTCGCGGATCATCTTCGACAGGTGGGTGGCGATAACGCTGGGCGCCTCGATCACCTGGTAGCCCATGCCCAGCGCATGCGCCTTGGCGCCCGGTTCGATCCAGGTGACGGGCATGCCGTAGGCCGGCTCGATGCCGGGAATGCCGTCGAGCTGGCCATACACATTGGGCGACGGGATCGCCATCAGGCGGTCGGCCTGCACTTCGGCCTGGGCCACCACCGTACCGGACAGCATGATGGTGTATTGCGAGGGTTTCAGCGCCAGGTCGTCGCGCACGCCGATCTGCGGCAGCAGCAGGCCCATCGCTTCGGACAGGCTCTGGCGCACGCCCTTGACGCGCTTGTTGAGCGGCTCGCCCTGGGTCTTGTCGACCATGCCAACCAGCTTGTAGCCGAGCATCACCATCAGCGGCTGTACGGCCGGCAACTGTTGCCATTCCAGCTCGGCTGGCTTGTCGCCGAGCAAGGCCGCTTCGATGGCCGCCATGCCGGAGTTATCGGGTGCCTTGATGCGCTGCTGCGTGAGGCGCCAGGCAACAAACGCAAGCACCGCCGCAAACGTCATGAACATGAACCACGGCATGCCCGGGATCAGGGCCAGCGCCACCATCATGCCGGACGCGCTGAAGATCACGGTCGGCGAGGTCAGGACCTGGCCCGCCACCTGCTGCTCGAAGTCGCCCGAATCGCTGATGCGGGTGACCAGGATGGCGGCCGCGGCCGACAACAGCAGCGCCGGGATCTGCGCCACCAGGCCATCGCCGATGGTCAGCAAGGCGTACTGGCGGAAAGCGTCGCCGAACGACAGGTCGTGCATCAGCGAGCCGATCGCCACGCCGCCGACCATGTTGATGATCAGAATCAAGATACTGGCGACGGCGTCGCCGCGCACGAATTTCGAGGCGCCGTCCATGGCGCCATAGAAGTCCGCTTCGGCGGCCACGTCCTTGCGGCGGATCTGGGCTTTTTCCTGGTTGATCAGGCCGGCGTTCAGGTCGGCGTCGATCGCCATCTGCTTGCCCGGCAAGGCGTCCAGCGTAAAGCGCGCCGACACTTCGGAAATCCGCTCCGCGCCCTTGGTCACCACCGCGAAGTTGATGATCATCAAAATCACGAAGACCACGATACCGACCACGAAGTTGCCGCCGATCACCACGTTACCGAACGCTTCGATCACTTTACCGGCCGCGTCCGCGCCCGTATGGCCATGCAGCAGCACCACCCGCGTCGAGGCCACGTTCAGGGTCAGCCTCAGCATGGTGGTGGCCAGGATCACCGTCGGGAAGACCGAGAAATCGAGCGGCCGCTTGGCCGAGACGCTGACCAGGATGACGATCAGGGCCAGCACGATATTGAAGGTGAACAGGATATCGAGCAGCACCGGCGGCAGCGGCAAGATGATCATTGCCAGGATCACCAACAGGAACATCGGTGTGGCGAACTTGTGGCGGCGCATCTCGGCAACCAGTCGGTTCAGGAAATTCATGACGGTACAACCTCGCTCAGATTCGATGGCACTGCCATCTCGGTGGGTAACAGGGGCTGGGCAGCGCGCTGCCCCGACCGGAATGCTTTCAGTTGCAGGATGTAGTTCAGCACCTGCGATACGGCCTGGTACAGCTGCACGGGAATCTGCTGCTGCACCTGGCTGGTGTTATAGATGGCGCGCGCCAGCGGCGGCAGCTCGAGTGTTTCAATATTGTGCTCTTTTGCCACTTGCCGGATATACAGCGCCATTTCATCGACGCCCTTGGCCACCACGAACGGCGCCTCGGCACGGTCCTGGTCGTACTTGAGGGCCACCGCATAATGCTCCGGATTGACGATCACCACGTCGGCGTCGGGCACCGTCTTGCGCACGCTGCGCCGGCCCAGCTGCTGCTGCAACTGGCGGATGCGCTGACGCACTTCGGGCCGCCCTTCGCTGCTCTTGTGCTCTTCCTTCACATCCTGCTTGCTCATGCGCTGATTCTTGGCAAAGAAGAACGCCTGCGCCGGCACGTCGATGATGGCGAACAGGATAAACACGGAAATGAGCGCCATCAGGCCGTCGAGCATCAGCGCCGAGCCGTCGAGCATGGCCTGCTGCAATGGCCGGTGCTGCAGGTCCACGTATTGCGCCAGGCTGGAGCGGCTGACATGCACCAGCACCATGCCCAGCACCACGGCCTTGGCGATCGAGATGCCGAACTCGAAGCCATGCTTGGGGCTCACCAGCCGTCCCAGGTTTTTCGCCGGACTCAGGCGCTCCATTTTCGGCATCCAGTTCTTGGTGCTGATCACCCAGCCGCCCGGGACCAGGGAGCCCAGCACGACAAAAAACGGCACGCAGAACAGCGGCAGGATCATCTTGATCAACAGGCCGACCGAGGTGGTGAACGCGGTCGACATGGCATTGTCGAGCGCGCCCGTACTGTCGAGCGGCATGAAGGACATCGCGAACAGCTCGCGAAAGCTTTCCAGGTAGCCCGGCAGCAGGTACACGAACAGCTTCATGCTGATCAGGATGCCGAGCGCCGTCGACAGATCGCGCGAGCGCACCACCTGCCCTTCCTGGCGCGACTTCTTCAGCTTCTGCTGTGACGCCTTTTCGGTCTTGTCGCCGGTGCTGCTATCCGCCATGGGCCACCCGCATCTGTTGTTGAATCATGTCGAGCACGCGGTTGGTCATGGCGATATAGTGCTCGGGAATGAATTTCACGATCTGCGCCAGCATCAGCAGGCCAAACACGGTAATCATGGAAAAGCCCAGCGAAAACAGGTTCAGCGACGGCGCCACGCGGTTCAGGAAACCGAAACCCAGTTGTACCACCATGGTGGAAAACACGATCGGCAGGGCCAGCAGCATGGCGGCGGCAAAGATCCACGAGACGTTGTAGGCCACCGTCTGCAGCAGCATCGGTCCATAGCCCTGCCCCACCGGCCAGGCCTTGAAGCTGGCGCCGATCACGCCGGTCAGCACCAGGTGGCCGTCGATGGCGAAAAACACGATCATGCACATGATGGTGAGCAGCCCCGAAATCACGTCCGACGAGGTGCCGTTGAGCGGGTCGTTCATGACGGCCATCGAAAAACCCACCTGGCTCGACACCAGGAAACCCAGCACCGACATCACCGACATGGCGAAGTGAAACGCCAGGCCCAGGATAAAGCCGATCACGGCCTGCTCCAGGGTGGCGACGATGGCGTACAGCGAAAACGGATCGATGCTCAAGAGTTCACGCGACGCGCCCGAGGCCTGCATCACCGGCAGCATCAGGATCGCCAGGATCAGCGACAACAGGATGCGCACGGTGACCGGCACGGTGACGTCGCCGATCACGGGCGAGGCGCTGAGCATGGCCAGGATGCGGCAGAACGGCCACCATACAGCCAGCAGGAACGGCAGCACCTGGTTGAAAATCTCGTTCATGCGCCCGCCCGCTAGCCGACCAGGGTGGCGGCGCGCTGAAAAATCGACACGCAATAATCCATCAGATAGCCCGACATCCAGCGCCCGGCCAGGATCAGCGCCAGCAGGGTGACCAGCAGCCTGGGCAAAAAGCTCAGCGTCTGCTCATTGATCTGCGTGGCGGCCTGCACCAAGGCCACGACCAGCCCCATCAGCAAACCGGGGACGACCAGCACCACGACCAGCAGCATGACAATGTGCAGCGCTTCGATGACCAGGTCAACGGCAACTTCCGGCGTCAGCATTTAATAGGCCTGTATGCTGGTGACCAGCGTGTTGACAGTCAGGGTCCAGCCATCGACCAGCACGAACAGCAGCAGCTTGAACGGCAACGAGATGACCAGCGGCGAGAGCATCATCATGCCCATCGCCATCAGCACCGAGGCCACCACCAGATCGATGATCAGGAAGGGAATGAACAGCATGCAGCCGATCTGGAAGGCGGTCTTCAATTCCGACAGCACGAAGGCGGCCAGCTTGACGGTAAAACTGTGATCCTGCGGGCGCATGGTCGACGGCTCGCCGGCCAGGTGGGCGATCTGCGCCAGCGCCGCCTTGCTCGTCTGCGCCAGCATGAAGCGGGTGATCGGCACTTCGGCCGTTTTCAGGGCCTGCTGCAGGCCGATCTGGTCGCGGTCGTACGGCACGAACGCCTCTTTCCACACCTGTTCGCCGATCGGGCGCATCACCAGCAGGGTCAAGATCAGGGCGATGCCGGTGACGATACGGTTGGGCAAGCCCTGCTGCAGGCCCAGGGCCTGGCGCAGCAGGGACAGCACGATCACGAAACGGGTGAAACTGGTCATCATCATGACCATCAAGGGCAACAGGCCCAGCAAGGTCATGATGACCAGGATCTGCATCTTGACCGACAGGTCGGTCTTTGCGCCAGGCACCACGCCGGCCAGCAGATCCTGTGCGCCGGCGCTGGCGCACGCCAGCATCAGCAAGGGCACGGCGGCCGCCGCGGCCAGCGCGCCGCGGTGGCGGCGCCAGCCGGTTACCGCCAGCTTCATGCTGTCATCAGATCGAGATTGAGGCCATCGAGATCGATTACCTTCAGGCCGTAGTTTTCACCGGCCACCACCACCTCGGCACGGCCGATCGGCGTGCCGTTGACCTTGATCACCAGCGGTTCGCCGGCCAGCATGTCGAGTTCGATCACACTGTCCGGGCCGATCGCCATCAGCTCTTCGAGCGAGATGCGGGCCGAGCCCACTTCCAGGGTCAGGGTGACGGGAATCTTGCGCATCATCTGCGGAATGTCGCGCCGCGCGCGCGTGCTGGTCACGTCGCTCACGCCGTTCACATCGCCCTGGTCGATGATCATGTCATCGCCCAGGTCTTCCAGCAAGGTTTCGCTCTGGTTGGTATCGGTAATATTCATATTATTCAACATCTTCAAATGAGGTTAGACAGAGCTTGCCCTTGTGTTCGGAAACGGCGGCCGTAAACAGCCGTGAATCGTCGAGCATCACATCGGTGCGGCTGAGGCTGACGGGAATCACGTCGCCCACCCGCAGGTCGAACAAGGCGCCCAGTTGCACCTGCTTGCTGACCAGGCGCCCTTCCAGCGTCACCTGCAAGCGCGAAGCGAGCGGGCGCACGCTGCGCAGCGCCTTTTTCGCCTGCGCGCGTTCGGGCAGCAGGCCACGCAACACGTCGGCCATCAATGGCTTGTCGAGAGAAAACCAGATTTGTCCGGCCAGGCCGGCTTCTGCATCGCTGAGCGAGATGGTGACGATCCAGCTGCCGCGCGCGGGGCGCACGCCGGGCTGCACCGCCAGCACTGCCGCCGGATCGATGCTGCTCGCCTTGCCGACCGCCTGCAGGTTATTGTGGATGCGCGCAAACAGGCTGGCAATCAATTGTTGTCCCAGCACCACAGCCAGGCGCTCTTCGGTGGCCGTCACGCGCACGGTGGCCGGATCGGCCGCCACGCTCTTCGTGCCGGCGCGGCCGTAGCGATAATTCAGTACGTGCAGCAGGATCTGGCGGTCCAGCGAAAAGCCGGCCTGGCCGGCCGGCGAGGCAAAGGCGAGCCAGCGGTTGCTGTTGTCTTCGTTGTCCACGCGCGACAGGCTGACGTCGTCGATCTGGAAATTACCCCAGTAGCGGCGGCTCATCGGCAGGCGCAGTCCGCTTGCCAGGTCGTCGCGCAACTGGGCGCCGAAGACGTGCAACAAGTGGACAGGACGCCCAAGCAGACAGGAATCGAGGACTTGATGGCGCAAAGTTTGATCTGTCTTGGTAGTTATCATGTGGGTCATGTCGGTATTGCGATGGCAGAACAAATTATACGGGATCGTCCGGTCTTGCATACAGCGGATATACAGCGTCACTCGCCATTACCGGCGGAATCGGAACAGAAAAGGCAAGCGCTCGCTATGCTGCAACGCAATGCACGAGCAAACGATTGCGCCTTTCGGATTATCTTAGTTCTCCACGGTGCTGAACAATACAGTAAATCGATACATATTGCCATGAGTCAATATTGGCGAGGGCAATCCGTCCTTTACTTTATAGTTGCCGCGAGGTAAGCTTGCGACCATAAAATATCGCTTTGCAGCACGCCATTCCACCTCGCCGATTTCCGCTTTGATGACAATTTGATTTTGTTTGATATTGCCGTCAAATGCCGTTTTTATCGGCTGACTATTATTGTCATGGCCTGCAGACATATTGCATACGACAGTGTGAGTTTGCTTGAAAATCGTTCTCGCAGTGCGTGGCGTGGCAACTGATAAAACTGATGGGTCCGATAACACCGGGCCAGGCGACATGGCAACACCAGTAATTCTGATTGATACCGCACCGCATTTTGAAAGTAGAGGGCAAGATGAGCAATGAACTCGCAGGTCTGATCAAGGCCGACCTGGCAGCACTGGGCAACGATGCGCGCGCGCTGGGAGCCAGCATCGCGCCGGCCGCCAACTTTGGCGCGCAGGAACCGTCAGGCTTTTCCTTTGCGCAAAGCATGCAGGATGCCTTCAGCAAGATCAACACCGATGAACGCATGGCCGCGCAAAAGGTCAGCGATGTCGACAGCGGCAAGAGCGACGACCTGGTCGGCGCCATGCTGGCCAGCCAGGAAGCGAGCCTGTCCTTTTCCATGTTGATGCAGGTACGCAACAAGGTCATGGGCGCCGTCGATGAATTGATCAAACTGCCTCTGTAATACGCTTACCCCCACGCCCAGCCTCCAAGCGAAAGTCATTCCACGTGATTACCCCCATGAAGTCCGCATTTGCGCGCTGGCGCCTTGGCGCCCAGCCCGCCGTTCCACCCGCCCTGCTGAAAAACCTGGTTCCCATCGTTGTCCTGGCCATCGGCATTACAGCCATGGTGATGATGTATTTCTGGCGCGACCAGGCCAACTACAAGCCGGTGTTCGGCGCGCGCGAAAAAGTGGCGGTCACCGACATGATGGCGACCCTGGACGCCGAACACATTCCGTACCGCCTGCATCCGGATAGCGGCCAGGTGCTGGTGCCCGACGCCATGCTGGGCAAGGTGCGCATGCTGCTGGCCTCGAAAGGCGTGACGGCGCAACTGCCGGCCGGCCTGGAGCTGATGGACAAGAACGACCCGCTGGGCGTGTCGCAATTCGTGCAGGACGTGCGCTTCCGGCGCGGCCTGGAAGGCGAGCTGGCGCAAAGCATCATGACCATGGATGCGATCGCCTCGGCGCGCGTGCACCTGTCGATCGCCAAGTCGACCTCGTTCGTCGCCAGCGATGGCGACAAGTCGTCGGCCTCGATCGTGGTGGCGGTGAAACCGGGCCGCACCCTGGCGCCGGAACAGATCGCCGCCGTGATCAACATGGTGGCCGGCAGCGTGGCCAGCCTGGCGCCGACCCGCGTCAGCCTGGTCGACCAGGGCGGCAACCTGCTGTCCTCGCATATCGACCTGGCCGACGGCTTCGACGCCTCGGCCGCCGGCAACGAAGGCGCCAAGCGCTACCAGGATGAAATCCGCCGCAATATCACCGGCCTGCTCGGCCCGGTCCTCGGCGAAGACAATTTCAAGCTCAGCGTGACGGCCGCGGTCGACAATGACCGGGTCGAGGAAACCCTGGAAAAATACGGCGAAGCGCCGAAAGTGACCAGCGAGGCGATGCGCGAGGAGCAGGAGCGCAACCGCACCGTGGCCGGCATTCCGGGCAGCCTGTCGAACCGGCCGCCGGCCGCCGCAGTGCCGGCCCCGGCCGGTGAAGCGGGCGCCGATGGCGGCGCACCGAAACCGGCCGACGACGGCACCGCCCGCAAGAATGCCACCACCCGCCAGTACGCCTATGACCGCAGCATCACGCAGATCAAGCGCAGCCGTGGCCGACTGGAAAAACTCAGCGTGGCCGTCGTGCTCAACAGCGCCGCCGCGCCCGACGCCAAGGCCGGCTGGACGCCGGCCGAACTGGCGAATATCGAAAAAATGCTGCGCAGCGGCCTGGGCATCAATGCCCAGCGCGGCGACAGCCTGAGCCTGACCACCCTGCCCTTCCCTGCCAAACAGCCAGTGGCGCAATGGTGGGAAGAACGCGATACTGTGGTCGACTTCAGCAGCTGGCTGCTGTACGCACTGGGCGCCGTGCTCGGTTATTTCCTGGTCCTGCGGCCGCTGCTGCGCCTGCTGACCAGCCGCCTGGCGCCACCGGAACTGAAGCAGCTCGATCCCGCCCTGGCGCTGCCCGGCAACGGCCTGCCCGCCGCCGCTACCGGCACGGCGGGCAGCGCAGCGGCCGTGCCGGCGCTGGGCGCCGCACCCGGCGCGCCGGCACTCGAAGGCGCGGCGGCTGCCGGCGGCAACATGCCGGTGGTGCCGCTGCTGGAAAACTACAACCTGCCACCGCCCGGTTCGGCCGTCGACGTGATGGTCGACCACTTGAAAGTGCTGGCGGAAAAAGAACCGGAACGTGTCGCCGAAGTCGTCAAACAATGGATGCAGAAAAATGGCCGAACTCAACAACAATAATTTCCCTGACGAACAGGACGATGAAAACACCCGCCTGACGCCGGTCGAGCAGGCGGCCATCGTGCTGCTGAGCATAGGCGAAGAACAGGCGGCCGCCGTGCTGCGCTGCCTGTCGCGCGAAGAGTTGCTGGAAGTGACGCAGGTGATGTCGCGCATGAGCGGCATCAAGGTCGAAGCCGTGAAGACCGCCATGCAGACCTTTTTCGACGACTACCGCCAGCAAAGCGGCGTGCATGGCGCCTCGCGCAGCTACCTCAAGCGCTCGCTCGACCTGGCGCTGGGCAGCGATATCGCGAATAGCGTGCTGAACAATATCTACGGCGATGCGATCCGGCCGAAAATGGCGCGCCTGCAATGGGCCTCGCCGAAGTGGCTGGCCGAATACATCGTCAACGAACACGTGCAGATGCAGGCCGTGTTCCTGGCCTTTTTGCCGCCGGCGCTGGCCGGCCAGATCCTCGACGCGCTGCCGGTGGAAGGGCGCGACCTGGTGCTGCTGAACCTGGCGCGCCTGGACGAAATCGACCGCGACCTGCTGGTCGAACTGGACGAACTGGTGGGCCGCTGTCTGGGCACGCTCGACACCCAGAGCACCAGCGTGGAAGGCATTCGCCAGACCGCCGAAATCCTCAACCGCATGCCGGGCAACCGCGCCGCGCTGGTGGAATTGCTGCGCGCGCATGATCCGGAAGTGGTCTCGGAAATCGAACTGAGCATGTACGACTTCCTGATCCTGGCCACGCAAAGCGATGTCACGCTCACGCGCATCCTGGAAGACGTGCCGATGGAACAGTGGGCCATCGCCCTCAAGGGCGCCGAGCCGGCTATCCGCGACGCGGTGCTGAAAACCATGCCGCGCCGCCAGGCGCAAAGCTTCGAGGACATGATGCGCCGCTCGGGTCCGGTGCCGATGTCGCGCATCGAACAGACGCGCCAGGAAATCATGGCCACCGTCAAGGGACTGGCCGACGCCGGCGAAATCGAAGTTCAACTGTTTGCCGAGGCGGTGATCGAATGAAGCCTTTCCGCACCTACCGGTTTCCGCCGCTGTCGCAATTCATCGCCGCCGGCCAGCGTTCGAGCTCCGAAGATACCGACGGCCAGTGGCAGGCGTCCGTCTCGGAAGGCTTCGAGCAAGGCCAGCGCGACGGCTATGAAGTGGGCCTGGTGCGCGGCCAGCAGGATGGCTACGACTCGGGCCGCAACGACGGCGTGGTCCAGGGCCGCGAAGAAGGCCGCAATGAAACCCTAGTGGCGCTCGACAAGCTGGCGCGCCCGGTCGACGCGATCCTGCGCGACCTGAAGAAAGTACGGGCCGACTACCGCGCCGCCCAGCGCAAGGAAGTGGTCGACCTGGTGGCCAAGGTGGCACGCCAGGTGATCCGCGCCGAACTGGCGCTGCAGCCGGTGCAGTTGCTGGCCCTGGTCGACGAGACCCTGGCCTCGATGCCGCCGACGCGCGAGGAAATCGACGTCTACCTCAATCCCGAAGAATTGAAACGCATCAGCGAACTCGATCCGAAGCGCGCCAAGCGCTGGAACCTGATCGCCGATGCGCGCCTTGACGCCGGCGAATGCCGCATCAAGGCCGGCGACAATGAAGTCGACGCCGGCTGCCATCAGCGCCTGGCCGCCTGCATGGACCAGGTCAGCAGCCACCTGGCGCTGGCCGCCGAACACGCCGACCAGGGCGCGCCTGCATGATCGCCGACACGCTGCGCAGTTTCGAGATCGGCGATATCCCGGTGGCCACGCCCACCGGGCGCCTGGTGGGCGCTTCCGGCCTGCTGCTGGAAAGCGCCGGCTGCAAGCTGCACACGGGCCAGCGTTGCCAGATCGAAACTGTCAGCGGCGAATGGCTGGACGCGCAAGTGGTCGGCTTTCGCGAAAAAGTCTCCTACCTGATGCCGTTCAAGAAAGCCGCCGGCCTCACCACCGGCGCGCGCGTGCTGCCCCTGCCCGACAAGGCCAGCCTGCAGATCGGGCCGTCTTGGCTGGGCCGCATGATCAACGGCCTGGGCGAGCCGATCGACGACCTGGGCCGCCTTGGCGGCGAGCATATCCTCGACGTCTCGCCGCCGAAGATAAATCCCCTGAAGAAGCAGCCGGTGGTCGAACCGCTCGACGTCGGCGTGCGCGCCATCAACAGCATGCTGACCCTGGGCAAGGGCCAGCGCGTGGGCCTGATGGCCGGCTCCGGAGTGGGAAAAAGCGTGCTGCTGGGCCTGATCACGCGCCAGACCGTGGCCGACGTGGTGGTGGTCGGCCTGATCGGCGAGCGCGGCCGCGAGGTGCGCGAATTCGTCGAAAAGTCGCTCGGCGCGGAAGGCTTGAAAAAGGCCGTGCTGGTGATCGCCCCGGCCGATGAGTCGCCGCTGATGCGCATCATGGCCACCGAGCTGTGCCACTCGATCGCCGCGCATTTCCGCGACCAGGGCCAGCACGTGCTGCTGCTGGTCGATTCGCTGACGCGCTATGCCATGGCCTTGCGCGAAGTGGCGCTGGCCCTGGGCGAGCCGCCGGCCACGCGCGGCTATCCGCCGTCGGTATTTTCGAATCTGCCGCAACTGGTGGAAAGCGCCGGCAACGGCGCCCACGTCGACGGCAGCATGAGCGCCATCTACACCGTGCTGGCCGAAGGCGACGACCAGCAGGATCCGGTGGTCGACACGGCGCGCGCGATTCTCGACGGCCATATCGTGCTGACGCGCGAACTGGCCGAGCGGGGCCACTACCCCGCCATCGACGTGGCCGCCTCCATCAGCCGCTGCATGGCGCAAGTCATCCAGCCTGGCCACATGCAGGCGGCGCGCGGACTGAAGGCGGCCATGGCGCGCCATGCGCGCGTGCGCGACCTGATCCCGCTGGGCGCGTATGTGCCGGGCGCCGATCCGATCACCGACCGCGCGGTGCAGCTGCATCCGCAGATCGAAGCGTTCCTGTGCCAGGGCACCAAGGAAGAAGCGCCGATGGGGCCCTGCATTACCCAACTTGAACAAATCATGTCCTAGGCACATTGATGAGCAACTCGCATACCATCCGCAACCTGACGACCCTGGTCGGCCTGCGCAGCACCGAAGTGGAGCGCCTGCAAACCGAAATGGCGGCGCAGACAGCCGTGCGCGACCGCTACCAGAAGAACCTCGAACGCCTGACCAGCCTGTACACCGACAGCGGCCCCAGCGGCGCCCTGCACCTGGCGCTGTCGGTCAACTGCGGCAACTTCAAGCAATCGGTGATGGAGATGGCGCAGCAGCACCGCACCGACCTGCACCTGCACGAGGCCAACATGGCCGTCTCGCAGCGGGCGCTCAACACGGCATGGGCCAAGCGCGAGGTGCTGGACCAGGTGCTGACACAAAAACAGCGTATCGTTGCAACCGAACAACAGCGGATGGATGCCAAGCGCCAAGATGAACTGGCAACGCAATTCTGGTTCCGCGGGCAGGTAAAATGATGTTTTACAGAAATAATTTCACAACTGTCGATATTTGGTCGCCTTGTCATTGCGTATATCCTGCATGCTAATTTTAGGAGTCTGACATGGCCATCACCACCAACGCATCGAATACCTACGATCCGACCGCATCGGCGCAGGCGCTGACCGACAAGTATACGGCCGACCTGCAGGCGCGCATCACGGAACAGACCAAGGCGGCCACGGCCACCTCGGCTGGCCTGACCAGCATGAAGATGGCGCTGAACAATTTCACGTCCAGCCTGCTTTCGCTGACCAACGGCAAGACCATGGTCGCGCAGGGCGCCACCCTCAGCAATACCGCCGTCGGCAGCGCCACCGCCACCGCCACGGCGGCGGCCGGCACGTATTCGCTGTTCGTCGAAAAAGTGGCCACCAGCAACCAGATTTCGCTGGGCAGCATCGGCGGCAATGCCATACCTGCCAGCGGCGACGGCACCCTGAAGATCAAGCTGGCGAACAATACGGATTTCACGGTCGACCTGAGCACGGCCAACAGCGATGGCGACCAGACGCTGTCGGCCAAGGAAATCGCCGCCGCCATCAATGCGGAACCGAAAAACAATTCGCGCGTGACCGCCTCCGTGATCACCATCGGCGGCGTGCCGCAGCTGGTACTGACCTCGAACGTCAGTGGCGAAGAAGGCGCGCTCTCGATCGACGGCAGCGCGATGGCCGATGGCGATCTGAAGACCGCCCTGGCGGTCAAGCCAAAACAGCTGGTCGAGGCGCAGGACGCTGTCATCTGGATTGGCGGCAAGCCGGCTGACACAAGCGACCTCAGCAACCGCGTCAAGCAGTCGTCTAACACCTTCAGCAATATCGATGGCGTGAAGATGACGTTTACCAAGGCGCAGGCCGATGGCGACGCGCCGATCACGCTGACGGTGGCGCTCGACACCTCGGCCACCGCCACCAATGCGCAAAGCTTTGTCGACGCCTACAACAAACTGAAAGCCGTACTCGATGGGCTGACCGATCCCGGCGATCCGGCCTCCAGCAAGGCCGCCGGCGCGTTTTCCACCGACAGCGGCGTGCGCGTCCTGCGCGACCAGCTGGTGCGTACCCTGCGCGAAACAGCCAGCGGCGCGCTGGCCACGTTTGGCATCACGGCGCAGCGCAACGGCACCCTGGCCCTCGACACGACCAAGCTGGCAGCGGCAGTCAAAGCCAATCCGACCGGCCTCGACAAGGCTATCGGCAACAACTCGGCCAGCGCGCCCAGCGGCATCGCCGGCAAGCTCGACAAGTTTGTTGAAATATGGACATCAAGCAACGGCCAGCTGGCGCAGCGCGAAACCTCGGTGGCCAAGCTGCAAAAAACGCTGACAGAACGGCAGGCCAAGTTCGAAACCGATTACACGACCATGTACAACCGCTACAAGGCGCAATTTACGGAACTGCAAATCTTGCAGGAACGAATGGCCCAAACCACCAACATGTTCGATGCCCTGTTCGGCAACGACAAGACAAAATAGAGGCTGGCGCCCGTTGCCAGTCTCAGCATTTTATAGTGAAAGAAAATGATGAACCACGATGCCTACAGTGATTACCACGCCGTCAACCTGGATGCGCAAACCTCGCGCGCCACGCCAGTCGAACTGGTCTTGCTGCTCACCGACGGCTTGCTGGAAGAACTGGCGCGCGCGCGCGCGCATATCGTCGGCAAACGCTACGAACAAAAGGCTGTCAGCCTGAACAAATGTACGGAGATCATCAACGGACTGTCGAGCTCGCTCGATTTCGAACAAGGTGGCGAGGTGGTCGCCAACCTGGGTCGCCTGTATGAGTATTGCACCGGCCGCCTTTACTTGGCCGGCATCAACCTGGACCCCACGCTGATCGATGAAGTGACGACTTTGCTCACCACCATCAAGCAGGGTTGGCTGGGTGTCCAGGCCAAGCATGGATAACAGCGCCTTGCTGCTGCAGTTCGCGCGCGAGATCCAGGCCGCTGCCGGCAAGCGGGACTGGGCCGCGCTCGATGTGCTGGACCAGCGCCTGGCGCGCCAGCTTGCGCTGCTGTCCGAACGGGGCGGCGTGAGCGCGAACGAGCAGGTGGCGCTGCGCACGCTGCGCGCGGCGCATGCAAGCGCGTTTCAATTGTGCTCCGATGAAAAGCACAGGCTGGGCCTGCACTTGGGCGAGATCCATTCCAAGCAGGAAGGCTGGGTCGCCTACGCGCTGGAAAGCGACATGTATCAAGATGGAAATCAAGCATGAATACTTTAGTCAATTTCAAGGCTGCGAGTTTTAACGCAGCCGATTTGTTCGGCACGATGGCAGCGGTGACTGTCGGCAGCCCCCCCACGACTGGCGGCACTGCCGCCATTGATGCAAGTGTGGCCGTGACAGCGCAACCGCCTGTGCTGGCCGGCATTCGTCCCGCCCCTGCCATGCCGCTGTTTGCGGACGCCCTCGGCGACGCCGTGCATGCCGCCAGGCCGGTCGCCGAGGCACCCGCGAAGACGGACGAGCCCGAACAACCGCCAGCCGATGACGTGCCGGCGTTGCCGCAAGCAACCCCGTTGCCGTCCATGGCCGCGCCATGGCTGTCTGCGCAGGTGACGGCGGCACCACCAGCGATACCGCCGCGGCACGACATGGACGGCAGCCGCGGCAACGACATGGCGGCACCCGCCCCTGTCATCGCGACCGAAGCCGGCACAGTGCCGGTTGCAGCCACACCTGTCACCATCACGCCAGTCAGCGCCACGCCGGCCACCGTTGCGATATCAATTCCTGCTGCTCCAGCTGTGGCAGCGGCGCCAACGGCACCCACGGCGCCCACGGCGCCCGGCACGGCAACGCCTCTCGCCGCCCCGGCGGCGGCGACACCGGAAACCGCGCGCGCCGCGATTGCCGGCGCACCGCGCGACATGGCCGCGATCACCACCACGCAGCTGGCGGTGCGGCCGGTCGCCATGCAATTCAATGCGCAACTGGGCACCCTGGTGCCAGCGCCCCGGCTGGGCGAGCCACTGGCGGCGGCCATGCCTGTGCCGCCTGGCGAAACAAAAACCGCAGCGCCTGCCGTGCGCGGCAAAGCCATGCCGGCCGCCGCGGAAGCGCCAGCGCCGGTTGCTGCCGTGCAGCCTGCTGTTGCGGCAACATTCATTCCGGCCATCACGCCGGCTGCCATTGCAACGTTTGCGCCTGGCAGCGTGCCAGCGGCGCCCGCCACTGGCACGGACGACCTGGCCGCAAGCGCCATCCTGCCCGCTCCCCCTGCCGTGGCACCGGCTGTTCCAGGCCTTGTGCCACGTGTCCAGTCGGCCAGGTCCGATGGAACTGCTGCGGCATTCGAACCCGCCACCGCCGCCGCGCCAGGCACGCCAGCCGCTGCCGTGTTGCCATCCATGCCTGTGAGCAATATCCCTGCCAGCAATACCATTGCCGCCGACACCACCGTCGATGTCCGGCCGGCGCTTCGTCCGCATCCCGGTCCGGTCGACACTGCCGCCATGCCGGCAAAGGCAGGCACGGTCGGCCCATCGTTTGCCGCCCCCGTTGCCGGCAGCCTGGACGCCGAACGCAACGTTGCCTCCACCACAGCCGCAGTGACGCCTGCCGCAGGCCTGGGCCTGACGGCGCCGGCTGCGGCCAGTACGCTGCCGACGCCAGGCGCCGACACGATCAAGCTCAACGGCCCTGCCCAGCAATGGCAGGAGCCGCTGCGCGAGGCGCTGGGCGAGCGCCTGCAGACGCAGATCGGCCGCAACAGCGAGCATGCGGTGATCCGCCTCGATCCGCCGATGCTGGGCCGGATCGACATTTCGATCCGCCACACGGCCGGCACGCTGCAGGTGAACCTGTCCGCCTCGAACACGGAAGTGTTGCGCCAGTTGCAAGGCATCGGCGAAACCATGCGTACCGACCTGGCGCAGCGCCAGTACACCGAGGTGGCCGTGACTATCAGCGCCGCGCCGCGCAGCCCGGCCGCGCAGGCGTTTGCCGAGGGCGATGGCCGTGGCCAGCGTCAGCCAGGACGCCAGCAGGACGAGGCCGAACCGGGACGCGCGCTGTCCGACGGCACGCCTGCCGATACACGATACGGCTCAACCTTTGCCATGCATGAGCGGGAATACAACTGATGAATACAAAAGTAAAACTGATCGGCGGCTTCGTGCTGGTGGCCCTGCTGGCCGCCGGTGCCGCGGGCGGCGCCATGTGGTACCTGGCCAAGCCGGTGGCCGGTCACGGCGAGGTTGCCGACGCCAAGCCGGCGCCGCCGCCGGCGACCGGCAAGAAGGCGCGCAAATTCCTCACGCTCGACAAGGTCATCGTGATGCTGCGCCACGGTCCCGGCGAAACCGATACGCATTATCTGTCGGCCGACCTGGTGATCGCCACCACCGAAGAGAATGAAAAGCTGGCGAAATCCCATTTGCCGCTGATGCGCTCGATCGCCGTCAGCACCCTGTCCAGCTTTTCGATGGACAAGGCGCAAGCCATGACGGTGGAGCAGTACGCCGAGCAGATCAACAAGGCTTTCACTGTCAGCTATGAACGCGAGCAGATGGAAAAGCCGTTCAGTGAAGTCATGGTAGGCAAGCTGATCATTGAATAAGCCGACGCCAGCAGGCCAGTACGACTGATGGGAGATACCGTGGCTTATGCCGAGCAATACCAGGAAGCCTACGGCGCCGGCGAATATGCCGCCGCCGGCGCTGCCGCGGCCGTGCTCAGCGTGGAGGAGGAACAGCGCCACCTGGTCGCTTACGCGCCGCTGGTCAAGCGCATCGTACGCCAGCTCAATTCGCAGGTATCGGGCGCCATCGACCGCGACGACATGGAGCAGATCGGCCTGATGGGCCTGCTCGAAGCGCTGCGCCGCTACGGCGTGCCGGACCAGTCCTTCGGCAGCTACGCCAGCCTGCGCATCCGCGGCGCCATCCTCGATGAGCTGCGGCGCCAGGACTGGCGCCCGCGCGCGGTGCGCCAGGAAAGCCACCGCCTGCGCGACAGTGTGCGCGCACTGACCCGGCGCCTGGGCCGCGAGCCGCAGGAAGCGGAAATCATGGCGGCGCTGAAGCTGACGCCGCAAGCGTACCAGGAATACCAGCTGGCCGAAAACGCCGAGCTGATCGCCAGCTTTGACGATATTTTGCAGGAAAGCCTGGGCCAGGCCGACAGCGCACCGAGCCCGGAAGAGCAATTGATGGTGCGGCGCAGCCTGGAGCAGGCCCTGCGCGCGCTCGACGAGCGTGAACAGCGCGTGGTGCAGATGTATTACGAGTTCGAACTGAGCTACAAGGAAATCGCCGCCGTGCTGGACCTGAGCGACGCGCGCGTATGCCAGTTGAACAAGATGGCACTGGGCAAAATGAAAGCCATGCTGCAGGATAAGTAAGATCGAGCTCCACCCATAAATTGATGCAGCACAAGCAGAAAGGCAGTTGACATGGTAATTATCGGTATCTTAATCGTGATGGGATGCGTATTCGGAGGCTTTGCCCTGATGGGCGGTACCGTCCAAGCGATCTGGCATCCGGTCGAGTTGGTCATCATTATCGGCGCCGCCGTCGGCGCCCTGGTGCTGGGCAATCCCAAGCATGTGCTCGGTGAAATGCTGCACCAGATGCGCAAGGTCGTCACGCACAAGAAACAGGGCTCGGAATTCCAGCGCCAGTTGCTGCTGCTGATGTATGAATTGCTGCAAACGGCGGCCGGAGGCCTGAAGGCGCTCGACGCCCACGTCGAAGCGCCGCGCGAAAGCCCGCTGTTCCAGCGCTATCCACTGGTGCTGGAAGAGCCGAAACTGCTGGCCTTTATCGTCGATAACTTCCGTCTGATGGCAATGGGCAAGATCAACGCGCATGAACTCGAAGGCGTGCTGGAGCAGGAACTCGAAGCGATCCACGATGAATTGCTGCAGCCCTCGAAGTCCCTGCACAAGATTGCCGAAGCCATGCCCGGCTTCGGCATCCTGGCAGCCGTGCTCGGTATCGTGATGGCCATGAATTCGGTGGCCGACGGCGCCGATGCGGCGGAAATCTCGTCGAAAGTGGGCGCCGCCATGGTCGGTACCTTTATCGGCATTTTCTTCTGCTACGGCGTGCTCGATCCGATGTGCAACATGATGAAGCAACTGGTCGGCGAAGAAGGTTCGACCATGGAATGCGTGAAAGTGGTGCTGGTGACCCACGTCGCGGGCAAGCCGCCACTGCTGGCGATCGACTCGGGCCGGCGCCTGGTGCAGCTCAATATCAAGCCGAGCTTTGCCCAGCTGGAAAGCTGGATCAATGCGCTGGAAAGTGGCGGCGAAGAACCTGAGCAAGGCCAAGGCCGGGGAGGCCGCCGTGCTAAAGCCGCATGAGAAACATGACCAGGCCATCATCAAGCGTGCCGGGAAAAAGCACGATGACGATGGCCACGGCGGCGCCTGGAAAGTCGCGTTCGCCGACTTCTGCCTGGCCTTGCTGTCGCTGTTCCTGGTGCTGTGGCTGATCGCCGCGCGCGAACAGCAGGCGATGAAGGAAATCATGATGGACGCGCTGGCGGGCAGCCGGCAAGGCGAAGGGCAAGGCGTGATGCCGGAGCAGAAAGGCGGCCCGCGCGGCAGCCTGATCGACCGTTTCCCGATGCCGCGCGACGGCATGGGCGACACCCGCACGGAAGGCAGCAAGCAGAAAGACGGCAAGCTGGAGTCCGCCGACGCCAAGCCGAAGATGAGCTACCAGACGCCGGAAGACCTGATGGCGCTGTCGCGCGCACTCGACAAGCTCAGCGACGAAGCCGGCCTGAAGAGCAACCTGCAGTCGGTGGTCACGCCGCACGGCTTGCGCGTGATGCTGCACGACACCGACAAGCAAGGCATGTTTGTGCGCGGCAGCGCCGTGCCGACCGACCGGTTCCGCAAGCTGCTGCGCGAAATGGGGCCGATCTTTGCGCAGATGGAAAACCAGATGCTGATCGTCGGCCATACCGATTCGATGCAATACGCCAATACCGGCTATGATGGCTATTCCAACTGGACCCTGTCGGCCAACCGCGCCATGTCGGCGCGCGCGCAACTGCTGGCCGGCAGCATGAACCCGGAAAGCGTGTTGCAGGTGGTCGGCATGGCCGACCGCGCGCCGCTGGACACGAAAAATGCCGGCGCAGGCATCAACCGCCGCATCGAGCTGTTAATATTGACGCGTGGCCAGGCCGACAGCATCGCCTCCATGTTCGGCATGGCGGGCCAGGGGTCGCAGGGCCAGGAACTGGAAGTGGGCGCGCCCGATTCGGCCACGCTGCAACGCCTGCGTGACAAGCTGGGTTTGCCCGCGAAGAAAGAACAGGCCGAACATGCAAATTAAAGGCAAGGGACAACGTATGAAAATCTCCTCGGGAGCCGCCGGCGCCACGCTGCGCAACTCCGCCGTGGCGCCCGCCGAGGCGATCGCCGAGAATGCCGGCGCCGCGGCGGCCGCCGGCGGTTCGTCGGCCGGCGCGGAACTGCAGTCGGCCGTGTTGCAGCCGGCCATGGCGGCGCTGCGCGCCATGCCCGATGTCGACCATGAAAAAGTGGCCATGTTGCGCGATGCGCTGGCCAGGGGCGAGCTGCCGTTCGACCCGTCCAAGATTGCCGGCCTGATCCAGCGCTTTCACGGCAGCGACGCATGACCGCGCCACGCAAGGGCCTCACGCGCCAGGAAGCCGTGCAGCGGGTACTGCAGGGCATCACCGATGACCGCCACGGTTATGCCGAACTGCTGGCTTTGCTGGAAGAACAATTCCAGGCCACCCTGCGCCACCAGACCGGGCAATTGAAAGTATTGGCCGAACAGATCGTCGCCGCGGTCGAGCCGCTCGATGGCCGCCGCCGCCAGCGCATGAGCCTGGTCACCGCCCTGCTCGGCCCCAAGGCCGACATGACACAGCTGTTTGCGCTGCTGCAGGCGGACGCGCGTGGCAAAGCCGTCGCCAACTGGGAAGAACTGGAACAGATGGTGCTTGAATGCAAGCGCTTGAACACCCGCAACAGCCAGCTGTTAACGGAACAATACACGACCATGCAGCGCGTGCTGCATGGCGAGGAACATATCTATGCGCCAAGCTGATTTTTTTGCAAGCAATGCCCGCCCATTGGCGGCCACCTTGCCGACCAGCGCCACCACCGCCATCCAGAGCAATGTGCGCGCCACCGCCTCCACCGCCAGCTTCAGCAGCGTGTTCCAGCAGGTGCAGGGCGAAGTGGCGACATTTATCGAGCACGGTGGCGGCAACGCCAGCATGCTCAGTCCCGAGGGCAGGGCCTGGTCGGCCAACAGCGCGCCAGCCAATGTGCTCGGTGCGATCAGCCAAGGGGGCGAGATCGGCGAAGTGCAGCAGCAGTTTTTATCGTCGATCAAGCCGTGGACCGAGGAAACCGGCGCGCGCCTGGGCGTGGCGCCGGAAATCGTCGCCGCCCACGCCGCGCTGGAATCGGGCTGGGGCCAGCGTCCGCTGCGCCAGGGCACGGCCGATACGCACAATCTGTTCGGCATCAAGGCCGGCGCCAAATGGCAGGGGGAAGTGACCAACGCCCTGACCACCGAATACGCGGGCGACAGCGGCACGGCGCTGAAAAAGACCGAGCGCTTTCG
Organism: Janthinobacterium sp. J1-1; assembly: GCF_030944405.1. NCBI lineage: Bacteria > Pseudomonadati > Pseudomonadota > Betaproteobacteria > Burkholderiales > Oxalobacteraceae > Janthinobacterium > Janthinobacterium sp. J1-1. The sequence goes on along the minus strand of NZ_CP132339.1, from coordinate 3,622,686 downwards.
CAGCTATCCGGACCAGGCCAGCGCCTTTCGCGATTATGCGCAAGTGCTGCTCGACAACCCGCGCTACCGCGCCGCGCTCAATACGGGCGCCGACGCCAGCGCGTTTGCGCAAGGCCTGGCGCGCGGCGGCTATGCCACCGACCCCAACTACGCGGCCAAGCTGAGCCAGCTGGCAGCGCGCCTGCAACGCACTGCCGCAGCCGACTGATCGACTGATCAGCGTCCCAGCAAGTCCGCCGGCGCCACCGTGCCCGCCTCCGTCACCACGGCGCGGATCACGGTGCCGCTGGCGGCGTTGCGCACGCGGATGATCTCGCCCTGCGCGCCCGGATCCATCGCCACTCCCGCCGTACTGACCTGTACCTGTTCCTTTCGCGCAACGATGTTGACGGTACTGCCGCGCCGCACCAGCACCGGCGACGCCAGCTGGCTTTCCCGCAACACCTCGCCGGCGCGCAGGCTGCGCCGGCTCGACTGTCCCACCACCGCCGGCAGCGAAGCGATGCTGTCGGCCACCATCGTCACGTCGCGCCGCTCCAGGGCCACGTCGCCGGCCTGCAGCGGCGTGTTGGCGGTGACCGGCACGCCGGTCACCGCGACCTTGGCGCTGATGCTGGCGCGCGCCAGTATTTCATAGCGCCAGCCCGCCGCTCCCGGGCAGCTGGCGACAAAGCGCATGCGCTGCGGCGAACGGCTGTCGAGGGCCTCGAGCGCGACCCGCACCGGGCACGCGGGCATGACACGCGTGGTTTTTACAACAGTCACCTGGAACAGCGGTTCCAGCAGCCCGGCAGAGGCGGCCTGCTGCGCCAGCTGCTCCTGGGCCAATTGCTGCACTTGCAAAAATATATTGTCGGCTGGCAATTCGGCCCGTCCTGCACTACTATAGAGGCTGGTCATTAAAAACAGGCCGGGGAGCAGCGTGCGAAATGCTCCTGCCTTGTGCGGTGCCGCGACATGATGGTCCGAATAAATCATTACTAACCTTATTTGCTAATCCTAATCAAGAATCTTGAAGCAGCATGACCTTACCATGCGTCAACATGACCAGGCAGGCATTTTACTCCTGCATCCAGATTTCCAGCCCAAACCGCAGCAGTACGATCAAATTCAACACAAAGGATGACCATGGGGATTAATTTCAAGGACGCACTGGGTGTGCACGCCGATGTGCTGGCCTTGCGTGCCGACCGCACGCGTGTGCTGGCGGCCAATATCGCCAACGAAAACACGCCGGGCTTCCAGGCCAGGGACATGGATTTCGGCAGCGCCTTGCAGCAACTGCAAGACAACGAGGCCGGCCTGCTGTCGACCGACGACGACGCCAGTTCGCTGTACCGCGTGCCCTACCACCCCAGCCGCGATGGCAACACCGTCGAGATCGGCGTGGAACAGGCCGCCTTCTCGCAGAACGCCACCGACTTCCAGACCAGCCTGACCTTCGTCAACATGAAACTCAAAGGGCTGGCCAAGGCCATCTCGGGACAATAAGCAACGAGGACAAGCATGAGCTTCCAGGATATTTCCAAGATCGCCGGTTCGGCGATGGCGGCGCAGACCGTGCGCTTGAATACCATCGCCAGCAACCTGGCCAATGCCGATTCCGTGGCCGGTTCCGAAGGCGAGACCTACCGCGCGCGCAAACCGGTGTTTACGGCGGTGATGGATGGCGGCGCCGGTGGCCGCGTGCAAGTGATGGACGTGGTGCAAAGCGACGAACCGTTGCGCAAGGTGTACGAACCGGGCCACCCGATGGCCAATGCCGACGGCATGGTGTTCTACCCGAATGTCAACCAGGTGGCCGAGATGACCGACATGATGTCGGCCTCGCGCGCCTTTGAAACCAATGTGGAAGTCCTGGGCCGCATCAAGTCGATGCAACAATCCCTCCTCAAATTAGGTGAAGCGTAATCCATGGAAACGAGCCTCTTTACAAACAGCACCAGCGGTGGCACGACCAGCAACGCCGTCGCCTCGCAAAACAACGCCACGCAGGACATGTTCACCAAGCTGCTGGTGGCGCAGATCCGCAACCAGGACCCACTGGCGCCAACCGACCCCAGCCAGTTCGTCAACCAGTTGACGCAGCAGGCGCAGACCGAAGCGATGCAAAACCTGTCGACCCTGACCAGCGCCAACGCCAGCGTACTGCAGAGCATGCAGGTGCTGGCCCTGGGCGCTCAGGTGGGCTCGGAAGTCATGGTCAACAGCAGCACGGTACAGCTCGAAAGCGGCAAGGTCAGCGGCAGCATCGCCCTGTCGTCCAACAGCAGCAAGACCACCCTGACCTTGAAAGATGCGTTCGACAAGGAATACACGATCGAACTGGGCGCCAAATCGGCCGGTAACGTGCCGTTTACCATCGACCCGGAAAAGCTGGGCCTGCCAGCCGGCACCTATACGATGGCGGTGACCACCAGCAGCGGCGAGAAGCCGTCGGTCGATATCGCCGGCAAGCTGAGCAGTGTTCGCCTGTCGGCCACCGGCAGCATGATCCTCAACGTCGCCAACCTCGGTGAAGTCAGCCCTGGCGCGATCACCGGCTTCAACGGCAAGACCTCCTGATCCGCCCGTAGCGCCCATTTGCTTTTTGCCCAATAATCCCGTCCTTCACTAAAGGAAGTTCACCATGAGTTTCGACATCGCACTGTCCGGCATCCAGGCCATCAACGAGCAACTGACCGCCTCGAGTAACAATATCGCCAACGCCGGCACCTACGGTTTCCGCAGCAGCCGCGCCAACTTCTCGTCGATGTACGCAGGCGACCGCGCCACCGGTGTCGAAATCGGTTCAACCACGCAAAGCATGAGCGTCAACGGCGGCGTGCTGAACACCGGCCGCACCCTGGACGCCGCCATCGATGGCCGTGGCTACTTTGTCAGCCGCGATGCGCAAAACACCCTGAGCTACAGCCGCGTCGGCATTTTCAGCGCCTCGAGCAGCGGCTACCTGACCGATTCGAACGGCAAGATGGTGCAGGGCTACGCGCCTGCCGCCAAAGGCAGCACCACGCTAGGTCCGATGGGCGACATGAAAATCCCGACCGGCCAGATCCCCGCGCAGGCGACCGAAAACCTGTCCTACGTCGCCAACCTGTCGTCCGAGTGGACCATCAAGGACGGCACCAAGTTCGACAAGACCGACATCCAGACCTACAACAGCGCCAAGGTATCGGTGCTGTACGATTCGCTGGGCGCCAAGCACACGCTGAGCCAGTATTTCGTCAAGACCGATGCCAGCACGGTCGAAGTGCACTACACGCTCGACGACAAGCCTATGATGCAGCAGCCACTGGCGACGCCAGCGAAAGAAATGGTAAGTACGTTGCTGTTCGGCACCGATGGCCAGCTGGCGAAAGTCAACGGCGCCGCGCCGAACAATGAACCGGTGGCACCGGCAGTGAGGGGCGCCGACTGGAAACCGACTTTCGACGCGGTCAAGATGGGCGACCCGATCGCCAACTCCGGCGCGGCCGCGCTGGCGTTCAACCTGAACTACTCGGACACCACCCTGTACGCCGGCGAAACGACCACCTCGACCAACAAGTCGGACGGCTACGCCTCGGGCACCTACACCGGCGTGGAGCTGGCGTCGGACGGCTCGATCATGGCGAAATATACCAATGGCGAAACCAAGAATGTCGGCACCATCGCGCTGGCCAACTTTGCCGACGAAGGCGCCCTGACCGCCGCCGACAACACCAGCTGGACCGCCTCGACCGCTTCCGGCGCGCCGCTGTACGAGCGTCCTGGCGTGGGCATGGCCGGCAAGCTGGCCACCAGCTCGCTGGAACAGTCGAACGTCGACATCACCACCGAACTGGTGGGCCTGATGACCTCGCAGCGCAACTACCAGGCCAACTCGAAAGTGCTGTCGACCGAGAACGCCATGCTGCAATCGCTGATGCAAGCGTTGTAATCTTTGACACGCAAAGGTAAACAACCATGGATGCGCTGATTTACACCGCCATGAGCGGCGCCGACCGTGCCCTGCGGGCACAACAGGTACACGCCAACAACCTGGCCAACATCGAAACGGGCGGCTTTCGTGCCAACCTGGAGGTGTCGACCGCGCAGCCGCTGCAAAACGGCTACGGCTACGACGATCGCCACATGGCGCAGACGCAGTCGAGCGCCATCAACACGCGCACCGGCACCGTCAAGGAAACCGGCCGCGATCTCGACGTGGCGATCACCGGCAACGGCTTTCTGACGGTGCAATGGCAAAACGGCGAAGCCTACACGCGCGCCGGCGCCATGAACCTCGATGAAACGGGCGCGCTAACCATCAACGGCCGGCCGGTGCTGGGCGAAGGTGGCCCGATCACCCTGCCCGAGCACACCAGCGTCTCGATCGGCGTCGACGGTTCGATTTCGATCCAGGTCCCGGGCACGGCGCAGATGCAGGTGGTCGACAAGCTCAAGCTGGTCAACTCCGAAACGGGCGAGCTGACCAAGAACGAAGCCGGGCTGATCGTCACGCGTGGCGGCGCCAACCTGCAGGCCGATCCGAACGTGCAGGTGCGCGGCCGCCATATCGAAGGCAGCAACGTGTCGGCGGTCGAGGAAATGATCGCCACCATGAGCCTGAACCGCAGTTTTGAAGTGCAGATGAAAATATTCAAGGCCAGCGATTCCATGACTGAATCGGGCAACCGCCTGCTTGGCGCCTGAGCCCGCACGCCAACCAAATTCAAGGAGTAAATCATGAATCCAGCAATGTGGATCAGCAAGACCGGTGTGCAGGCGCAAGACGCCAAGCTGCAAGCCATCGCCAACAACCTGGCCAACGTCAACACGGTCGGTTTCAAGCGCGACCGCGTAGTGTTCGAAGACCTGTTCTACCAGGTCGACCAGCAGCCGGGCGCGCAGCGTGCCGACAATACCCTGTCGCCGTCGGGCGTACAGCTCGGCAACGGTACCCACATGGTCGGCACGCAAAAGGTGTTTACCACCGGCAGCCTGCAAACCACCAGCCGCGAATTCGACGTCGCCATCACCGGCAACGGCTTTTTGCAGGTGCTGCGCCCGAACGGCGAAGCGGCCTACACGCGCGCCGGCCAGCTGGGCATCAATGAAAATGGCGTGATGGTCAACGCCCAGGGCTTGCCGCTGGTGCCGCAGATCACCGTGCCCAACAACGCCACCGGCATCACCATCGGTGAAAACGGCATGGTCTCGGCGACGGTGCCCGGCAATGTGGCCGGCACCCAGCTGGGCCAGCTGACCCTGAGCAGCTTCATCAACCCGACCGGCCTGCTGGCCCTGGGCGAAAACCTGTTCCAGGAAACCGCCGCCAGCGGCGCGCCGACCGAAGGCAATCCCGGCGAAGGCGCCCTGGGCAAGCTCAAGCAATTCGCGCTGGAAGGCTCGAATGTGCAGGTGGTCGAAGAAATGGTCGACATGATCGCGGCCCAGCGTACCTATGAAATGAACACCAAGGTGCTGTCGGCGGCCGACAATATGCTGCAATACCTGGCGCAAGCGGCACGCTGATGCAAGCGACCAGGCAAGCCATCGCGGTGCTGCTGGCGGCTGTGCTGCTGGCCGGCTGCGCCAGCCGTCCGGCCGCGCCGGTGGCGCCGACGTTTTCGGAAGAGCCGCTGGTGGCGCAGCGCGGCAGTGGCCGCGGCGGCGTGGCCGGCGGCGTGTTCAACCCCGATGCCGGCATGTCGCTGACCTCCGACAGCCGCGCCTTCCGCGTCGGCGACGTGGTCACCGTGGCGCTGCAGGAAACCACCCAGGCCAGCAAGAAGGCCGGCACCTCCTTCAACAAGGGTTCCTCGGTGGGCGTGCAGGCGGCCAACATCCTGGGCAAGACCTTCCCCAAGACCGGCATCGACCTGTCGGCCGACCGCAATTTCGCCGGCGACTCGACCAGCACGCAGCAAAATGCGCTGTCGGGCGCGATCACCGTGATCGTGCAGGAAGTGCTGCCGAACGGGCTGCTGCGGGTGCAGGGCGAAAAGACCCTGACCCTGAACCAGGGCGAGGAATTCGTGCGCCTGCGCGGCTACCTGCGCGCGGCCGACATCGATTCGAACAACCAGGTATCGTCCTTGCGCATCGCCAATGCGCGTATCGCCTATTCCGGCCAGGGCACCCTGGCCGAAGCCAATACCCCGGGCTGGCTGACGCGCTTTTTCGTCGGTCCATGGATGCCGTTTTAAGGTCACATCATGAGATTTCGTTCCGCCCTGCCCGCCACCTTGCTGCTGGCCGCCTTTTGCAGCATGTCGCTGCCCGCCACGGCGGCGCAAGTACTGCGCAACCTGGTCAGCATCGAAGGCGTGCGTGACAATCCGCTGGTCGGTTACGGCCTGGTGGTCGGCCTGAACGGCAGCGGCGACACCACCCAGGTGAAGTTTTCCAGCCAGTCGGTGGTCAACATGCTCAAGCAGTTCGGCGTCAAGCTGCCCGACGGCGCCGAATCGAAAAGCAAGAACGTCGCCACCGTGATGGTCAGCGCCGTGTTTCCGCCCGGCTACCGCCGCGGCCAGGCGATCGACGTCACGGTGTCCTCGCTGGGCGACGCGAAAAGCCTGCGTGGCGGCACCTTGCTGCTGACGCAGCTGCGCGCGGCCGACAACGAAACCTACGCCCTGGCGCAAGGCAACGTGGTGGTCGGCGGCCTGAGCGCCAGCGGCCAGAGCGGCTCGTCGGTCACGGTCAATACGCCGACCTCGGGACGCATCCCGAACGGCGCCAATATCGAACGCGAGATCCTCAGCGACTTTTCCACCAAGCCGACCGTCACGCTCAATTTGCGCCATCCCCATTTCGAGACGGCGACCAATATCGTCGAAGCCGTCAACCGCCGTTTCGGCGCCGTCGCCACCACCAGCGACGCCACCAGCGTGGAAGTGATCGCCCCCGAAAACCCGACCCAGCGCGTGGCCTTCATGGCCAAGCTGCAGGCGCTCAGCGTCGACGTCGGCACCGACATGCCCAAGGTGGTCTTCAATTCGCGTACCGGCACGGTGGTCATCGCCGAAGGCCTGCGCGTGAAAGCGGCGGCCGTCACCCACGGTTCGCTGAAAGTGGTCATTTCCGAGAGTTCGGCGGTCAGCCAGCCGGCGCCGTTCGGTGCCGGCCAGACCACCGTCACGCCGCAATCGAAGGTGACGGTCGACCAGGGCAACGGCAAGATGTTCAAATGGCCGGAAGGCGCCAAGCTGCAGGCCATCATCGACGTGGTCAACAGCCTGGGCGCCTCGCCCGACGATATCATGGCGATCCTGCAGGCGCTGGACCAGGCCGGCGCCATCGAAGGCGAACTGGTGGTGATCTGATGAATTTCTCCATCGACAACAGCAGCGGCGCCCTGCCTTCGGCGCTGGACGACCAGTCGCCCGCCGCGGCGGCGCCCACCGATCCGCGCTATGCGGCCAAGGCCACCGAGGCGGCGGTCAAGTTCGAAGCCTTCTTCATCTCGCACATGCTGCGCCAGATGCGCTCGGGCACGCGCGAGATGGCCGGCGAAGACAGCGTCTACAAGGACCCCGTCAACAGCGACATGCAGGAGCTGGCCGACAACCTGGTGGCCGACAAGATGGCCGGCCAGCGCGCGTTCGGCATCGCCGACGCCATCTTGCGCCAGCTGCTGCCGGCCGCAGCGGCGCCAGCCCCGAGGATCGATGTCACATCGGACAAAGTTGCAGCCGGACTTAATAAGTCAACATAAAGTGTCGCCTGTAGTTGAGGTAGCGACATCGCCCCTTATCACGAAAGAAATGCCATGAGCATGATCAGCAATGCCCTGTCGGGCAGCATCGCCGCGCAAGCGGCGCTTGGTGCAGCCAGCCAGAATATCGCCAACCTGCAGACCCCGGGCTATACGCGCCAGGGCGTGCTGCTGACATCGCTCTCTTCCGGCGCTGGCGTGCGGTCGGCCGGCAACGGCGTGGAAGTGGGCGCCCTGATGCGTTTCAGCGACGCCTACAAAAGCCAGCAGATGTGGCGCGCCGCGTCGGACCAGGGCTTGCGCTCGCAGGCCCAGCCTTACCTGACCCAGCTCGAACGCGTGATGGGCGATGAAAAGTCCAGCATCAGCAACGGCATCGACGGCTTTTTCACGGCCCTGAATGCGGCCGCCGTCGATCCGACCTCGACCCCGCTGCGCCAGCAGATCGTCACTTCGGCCGACGCCATGGCCCAGCATTTCAACAGCATCAACAACGTGATGAACAACCAGGTGCTGTCGCTGCACCAGCAGCGCGCCGCGATGATGCCTCAAGCCAATACCGCGCTGCAGAACATCGCCGCGCTGAACCAGCGCATTTCGACCTCGACTGCGGCCGGCACCAACGTCTCGGCGCTGATCGATGCCCGCGACCAGCTGATCGACGGCCTGGCTGCGCAGATGGCGATCGAAGTCAACAGCCAGCCGGACGGTTCGATGAATATTTCATTGAAGAGCGGCCAGCCGCTGGTGATCGGCAACATGTCGAGCACGCTGACCAGCAGCGAGAACGCGGTTGGCGAACAAAGCATCACGCTGAAGTTCGCCAACTCGACCTTCAAGCTCGACAGTATCGCCATCGGCGGCCAGATCGGCGGCCTGGGCGAATTCGAGCAAAATACCCTGCAGCCGCTGCAGCAGTCGCTGCGCGACCTGGGCAAGACGCTGACCGACAATATCAACAATCAGCTGAACCAGGGCCAGACCATGGCCGGCACCGCCGGTCCCAACCTGTTCGAGTACACCGACGGCGTAATGTCAATCAAGAAGAATTTTACGGCGGCCGACCTGGCGCTGGCCAGCGCCGGCGGCGCCGCCGGCGACAGCAAGAACCTGCAAAGCCTGATCGACATCAAGAACAAGCCGATCACTGTCAGCTGGGTGGGCGAAGTGCTGATCAGCGACGCCGATACCCAGCTGGTGGGCAAGCTGGGCATTGCCAGCCAGCAGAACCAGGCCTTGCTGAAAACGGCCGACACGGTGCGCACGCAGGCGGTCAACGACTGGAACGCCACCAGCGCCGTGAACAAGGACGAAGAAGCGATGAACCTGGTGGAATTCCAGAATATGTACCAGGCGAACATGAAAGTCATTTCAGTCGCCAACACCTTGTTTGACGCCACTTTGGCAATGATGGGTTAAGGAGCAGAGATCATGCGTGTAGCGAGCAGCCAGTATCAAACAATGATCAATGTATCGATCCAGCAGAACCAGGAACGCATCAATTACCTGACGCAGCAGATGTCGTCGGGCCTGCGCATCCAGTTGCCGTCGGACGATCCGATCGGCAATGTGCGTATTTCGCGCCTGACGCGCGAACAGGCCATGATCACGCAGTACAAGGACAATATCTCCTCGGTCCAGACGCGTCTGCTGAAAAACGAAAATTACCTGTCGAGCATGGTGACCGACATGGGCCAGGCGCGCGACCTGCTGGTGTGGGCCGCCGATGGCAGCAATGCGCCGTCCGACCTGAAGGCGATGACCGAATCGCTGCGCGCCATGCGCGACAGCGTGGTCTACACGTCCAACCTGAAGGACCAGGAAGGCCGCTACATGTTTTCCGGCACCGCCACCGACGCGCCGGCGATCACCTATGACGCCAGCGCACCGGCCGGCTCGCGCTATAGCTACACCGGCAATACGGAAACCCAGACCGTGGTGGTCGGCAACGGCATCACGCAGGCGGCCAATGTCGACGTCAGCAAGCTGGAAAGCTGGCTTAACAAGATCGACCAGACCATCGAGACCCTGAGCGCGCCCGGCCTCAATCCCGCCGATCCGGCCGTGCGCGCGGTCGTCACCACCGCGCTCGACGGCACCGATGAGGGCATGGAACTGCTGTCCGGCAAGATCGCCATCTTCGGCGGCGCGCAAAACATCCTGTCCACGCTCGATAACAACCTGGACAATGTTTCGCTGTCGAACAACACCGCCCTGCTCGATTTGAAAAAGGCCGACATCGGCGCGGCGGCGATCGACCTGACCGGCTACCAGACCGCGCTGGAAGCCACCTACAAAGCCTACAGCAAAGTGGGCTCACTCTCCCTGTTCGACCTCCTCTGATCCCATGCAAATCGCTCAGCTACCCACTTCTTCAGGCATTGCCGGCAAAGGCAGCGGCACGGCGCGCGGCGTCGATGGCGCCTCGGGCAGCGTTGACGGCGCCAGCACGCGCGCCGACGCCGCCGCGCCCAGGGGGGCGACCTCCACGCTCAAGCGCGGGCTGAGCAATTGGGATCATCAGTTGCAGGGCGAGATTTCGAATGCACAGCAAACCCTCGATTACCTCGAACGCAGCAGCAGCCAGCTGCAGGCGCTGAAAAGCGAGCTGGCGGCCAAGCTGGCCGCGCGTGCAGGCCGCGATGGCCAGGTCGAAGCGCGCGTGCGCCAGTTCAGCAGCACCTGGCGCGACCGCAGCAGCGCCTCGGGCGGCTCGCTCGACGCCCAGCTTGGCTACAGCAGCCCGCAAACGGCGCAGCAAAGCTTTACCATCCGTGGCCTGACCATGGCCAGCCTGCAGGAAGGTTCGCAGGAAGTGCTGGCGTTTTCCGTCGGCGGCGCCAACCAGGCGCTGCGCTCGGTGAATATCGAACCGGGCCTGTCGGACGAAGAGATCATCGCCCGCTTCGACCGCGCCCTGATGCCGTCGAATATCCGCGTGCGCCAGGGCGACGATGGCCAGGTGGTGTTCAGCACCCCGGAAGCGTCGTGGGCCAATGTGCGCGACAGCCTGGCGGTGCGCGGCAGTGGCATCCGTTTTCCCACTGGCCAGATGAACCGCGTCAGGACCGACCCGGAACCGGCCGTCATCGTGCCGGAGCAATGGGACACGGGCGACACCGAAGCGCTGCGCGCCACGCTGCACGAGGTAGTGCAGGCGCTGGCGCATATCCAGCAGTCGCGCGCCTCGGTCAGCCTGGCGCTGGCGCAGGCCACGGCCCGCGTCGAAAGCGCCCAGGCCCAGCCGGTCGATGTCGGCATGGATACGGTGGCGCAAAGCTTTACCGACAAGGCCAACAAGCCGGGCTATGAGTCGCTGCTGGCGATCAGTTCCGCGCTCGTCGGCATCAGCCGCGAACGCGTGATTTCGCTGCTGGGCCTGCGTTAATCAATCAATGATCGCAGCTCTTGATTTGATTTTAAATAATAAAAAATTATAACTGCAATCTCATGAGTCACACTTATTTACTCAGTATCATAGTACCTGCCTACAACGTTCAAAAATATATAGAGGCGACCATTACTGCGATTACTTCGCAGATGAATGGCTCGCATGAATTGATTATTATCGATGACGGCTCAAGCGACCAGACCCTGGCCATACTGCACGGCCTGCGAAATACCCATCCCGATTTGCACATTAATATTGCAGAGCAGACCAACCAGGGAGTCGCCGCGGCGAGAAACCACGGCCTGGCCTTGGCGCGTGGAGAATATATTGTCTTTGTCGACAGCGACGACCTGTTGCTGCCTCAATCGTTGAATGAACTTGAAAATGTAATCAAAGAAAAGCATCCTGATGTCATTGCTTGTGACCTGCAATTCTGGTACCCCAATAAAGAATCAAAAAACAAACGCGTGACCAGCAGTTTTGCACCACATGTATTGACTACCGATAAGGAAAAAATACTCAGCACCTATTTCAATGAATGTCATATGTTCGTGTGGTCGAAAATTTTCCGTCGGGAAATTTATTCGCAACAAACATTACCTGTTTTCCCAGAGGGCCGGGTGTATGAGGATGTGACGGCCATACCGCAATTGCTGGATAGCTGCAGTAACTTGTATTACCTTCCGCACTGCCTGATTAATTATCGGCAACGCGATGGCAGCATCAGCAAAACGCCCAGTTTGAAATCGTTTCGTGAATTATCCACAGCATTATTACCAGCGCGCCAGCACTTTGCAACATCGGGCCTGAACAGCAACAGCAAGCTTTTTTTCGATATCGCCCTGTGTCATATTCATATCGGTATCGCCAAAGATACGTATCAATTGCCGCTGCTACAAGGAATACGCTTGCGCAGGGAGATCAAGGCGACTCTGCTTGATGCCTTGTTTCATCCTTGGAAAGAAGTGCTGGAGGCGATGCCCAAGGCGGGCGCCCTGCTCAGCACGCGCGATAGCGCTGCAACCCTGGAAAGAACCCGCTTTCGGCAGAAACAGGCCAAGCAGTTGCAGCAGATACTAGGCGGCAGCCTGATTTTTGATATCAGGCAAACCATCAGCCGGAGGCTACGTTTGTGGCGCGACCTCCTGCGCGGTGGAAATGTGGCCTGACATAGGCGACAAACCCGCCGCTGATGGCGACAGCGTCATTCATCGGCCCATGCCACGCCGGCGCAAGCCAAAATCATGCCCCACCACCAGCAAAGTGCTGGCCACCAGGCTCGACAGGCCCACGATCAATTGAATCAATTTATCGTCGGGCAAGATCCACAATGACGAGGCCGGTGTTTCACAGCCGGTGGCCGCGCTGATCAGGGGTGCCACCCAGGCCGCATCGGGCGTCACGTCGAGCACGACGGCGCCGTCGGCACTGGTCTGCATGTAGATGTCGCCCCCTTCGGCCAGGGTGAAGCGGATGCCGACCCCGGTTTCCTGCGCGCCGATATTGTCCTGCATGCTGCGGTTGTGCTCCTCGATCCACACTTCCACGTCGTACGGCGTTTCCAGGTGCTCCCACGGACGGGGCCGGAAACGGGGACGCGCCAGGATCTCGTCGGCGGCCGTGCCGTCGGTTTGGTGGTCTGCTGCGTTCTCTGCTGCGTTGTTTGCTGCGTTATCTGATGCGCCTTGCATGGTTGCCTTCTTTGCGGTGATGCGGCGAAACCGTTTGTCCGCCAGCCATCATTATCCGCTGTTCACGCCAGCCTGGACAAGCATCAGTAAAACTGACAGCTATCAACTTTAAATATCAGCACGCCTGACCTATCATGCTGGCCAGTTCATTATTACGGGCAGCACATGCAAGGCATCCAACGCAAAATCGTCTACGTCACCGCCTTTGAAATCATCGGCATGACCATTTCCACCCTGTGGCTCACCTTATTGTCGGGCGAGTCGCCCACCAGCACCGGGCCGCTGGCCCTGATGATCACCAGCATCGCCGTGATCTGGAATCTGCTGTACAACACCTCCTTCGAATACTGGGAGATCCGGCAGGTGTCGCGCACGCGCACCGTGTGGCGCCGCGTCTGTCATGCCATCGGCTTCCAGATCACCCTGGTGGTGTACCTGATTCCGCTGATCGCCTGGTGGCTCGATATCAGCCTGTGGGACGCCTTCGTGCTCGACTTCGCGCTGATGCTGATCATTCCCTGCTACAGCTTTGTCTTCAATTATGTGTTCGACGGCCTGTTCGGCGTGCCGCTGTCGGCGCAGCAGCCCAAGGAAGACAGCAGTCCGATTCAGGGCGCTTCGGCCAGCAACTGAAGAAAGGTGCGTGCCGCAACACCGAGCGGCCGGTCCTTCATCCACACCAGGTGGATCGGCAGCGCCAGGCCGTTGCCGGTGTTCTTGAACGCCAGGCGGCGCACGCGGCCCGCCGCCAGCGAGGGCGCGATCGCCGCTTGCGCGAAGTTACCCCAGCCCAGGCCGGCCTCCACCATCGCCAGCGCCATCGGCAGGCTGTCGGTGCGCCAGTGCGACAAGCCCACCACCGGACGCGCGTCGGCCAGTTCCAGCTCGCGGCTGGCGACGATGATCTGGCGCAGGTTGACCAGTTCCTCGATGTACACGGCGCGCCCCGCCTCGGCAGGCGGATGCTGCGTAGAAATTATCGCCAGCAGCGCGTCGCTGCCCACCAGCTGGAATTGTTCTTCGTGATTGATGCGCCCGCCGCCAAAGGCCATGCAGGCGCTGATGCGGCCCCGGTGCAGCAGGTCCAGCACATCGTCCTGCGGCGCGGTCAGCACTTCGATATCGAGCAGCGGGTGGCGCTGCGACAGGGCTTGCACCGCGCGCAGGAAGGGAGCATGGTCGAGTTCGGCAGCGATGCCCAGCGAGATGCGGCTTTCCAGGCCCTGCGACAGTTGCTGCACATGCAGGTGGAGTTGCTTGAGCTGCTCGGCCACCAGGCGCGCGTGCGGCAGCAGCGCCACCGCGGCCGGGGTCGGCACGGCCATGCGCGCGCCGCGGTCGAACAAGGTAATGCCGAGTTCGGCTTCGAGATGGGCGACCGCCATGCTGACGGCCGACGGCGAGCGCCGCAGGGCGCGCGCGGCGCTGGAAAACGAGCCGCCATCGACCACGGCCAGGAACAGTTCGATATTGTGGCTGGACAGTTTCATCGCGCATGCGCCGGTCGCGCCGCGCCAGCCATCAGCCTTTCCAGGTGCGCTGCAGGCCCGTATCGGCATGGATCCAGCCGCCGCGCGGGCCGGCGCGGTAATAGAAGCCCACGCCGCCCTGCTTGAAGCTGCGCACCAGCGAACCGAGCACTTCGGAGTTCAGATTCGCCACGCGGATATCGGCCGCCTTGCCTGAAATATGCAGCGACTGGCGCGCGGCGGGCACGCCCGCTTCGCGCAGGCGGCTGTTCGATTCGGGCGTGCGGTAGCCGGACAGGATCTCCAGCGGCTGCTCGATGCCGTAGCGGGCGATAAAGGCCTGCGTGCCCCACAGCGTTTCAAACAGTTTCGGATCGATGGGCGCCGTCTTCTTGCCGTTGACGTCGCGCAGCAGATGGCACAGCTCCTGGTAGGCCGAATCGATGACTTCGCCATCTTTCCAGTACAGCAGCTTGGCCTTCTCGTTGCTGGCCGGGCGCACCACTTCCAGCGTGCGCGGCTTGAGCCAGAATTCCAGGTCGAGGATCTGCGCATCGAAAATATCGGGCGGCGGTGCCATTTCCGTGATCGGCGCGCCGCGCGGCGTGGTGATGGAACGATCGACGCTGGCCAGCTGCTGCGGCGGCACGCCGGTCTTCGGCATGCGCGGCTTGGCGCCGGCCGAAGCCATGGCCGGTTTTTCCGTGCGCGAAGCGCAGCCGATCAGCGGCGTGGCCACCAGGCCGATGGCGGCCAGGCCCATGCCGTGTTGTAGAAAGTTTCTGCGCGTTGCCATAGTCCACCCCAAATAACGATGGGGAATACTATAGCGCATTGTGTCGCGAAGAAAAACCCTGGACACTATCGTGCTGGCCTCAAATCGCGGGAACGGGCGACTATTTTCCTTCGCTGCCGGCCCAGCGCGCCATCATCCGGTTCGACGGTATCGTTTCGTCCAGCAGCTTGCGCGCCGATTCGATGCCGGCCACAGGCAGCAGCGCCGGGTCCAGCAGGCCGATCTGCACCAGCACGCTGGCCTGGTCCCAGTAGATATGCTCGTGGTAGAGCTTGTCGCCACGGAAGTTGATAATGCCGATCATCGCAATTTCCACATACTTTCCGGTCGGCGCCACGTTCGGCAGCATCCAGTCGATCTCGCGCGTGTGGGTAAAGCACATGATGAATTCGTCGACCACCTGCAGCGCGCCGACCGTGCGCGAGATCGGGATCATGCGCATGTCGTCCGGATTGGCATGCACGAAATGGTTGCGGTAAAAGCGCGCCAGCTGCTGCGAGCCCACGCCGCCGGTCAGGGTCGGGATATGGTTCACATATGGCTCGGCCACCATGGTCGCCATGGTCGCCGGCACGTCGCGCGTGACGAACTCGTGGTACACATGCTGTTCCCACAGGTCCGACAGGTTGAAGTGAGGACCGATCACCGATTTCAGCGCGGCGATGGTGCGCCCGTGCGCCATCAGGGCCGACGATTTGTCGAAATGCATGCCGCCGACGCGGGCGAACGCATGGTCGGCGCCCGGATAGACATACTGCTCGGCCTGCGGCAGCGCGGCCAGCACCGGCATGATCCGCGCGCGCGCGGCGGCGTCGCAATAGGCATCATTTTCGGCGAAATGCAGCACCAGCTTGCCACGGATATTAACCGCTTCGTCCAGCATGGCCTCGATGCCCATGCCGTAATAGCCGACCGAGCAAGCGACATCGGTGCGCGCGGCCCCCAGGTAGGCCAGCTTGCCGCCGACGCAGTAGCCGACATAGCCGATGCCGGGGCCGGGCACTTGCGGCAGCATGCGCAGCGCCTCGATGGACGCCGCGATATCGTCCACCGCCAGGTCGACGTCGAACTGGCCGTAAAAACCGAACGCCAGCTGGAAGTCCTCTTCGGTGTAGCCCAGGTCGACGCCGGGCTGCATGCGCCAGAACAGGTCCGGCACCAGCGCCACATAGCCCTCCTCGGCATACATGTCGGCCACTTCGCGCATGTTCTGGTTGACGCCGAAAATTTCCTGCCCCACCACCAGGCCGGGGCCGCTGCCGCCGGCCGGCAGCGCCAGGTAGCCCTTGAAACTGCCCGTGCCGTCCTTGGCCGGGATATCGATATAGTGTGCCATGCTGTGCTCCATAGAGATTGTCAATGTGACGTGGTTGCCCTCAAGCGCGCTGGCGCAAATCGGCCTGCGACAAGAAGGCGTCGGCAAAGAAGCGTTCGGCCGGCAGCGCGCGCAGCGCCATGAAGTCGCGCTGCGCCGCCGCCACCATCAGCGGCGCGCCGCAGGCATACACTTCATGCGCCGACAGGTCGGCGTGATCCTGCAGCACCGCCTCGTGAACAAAGCCGGTGCGGCCGTTCCAGCCGTCGCCGGGCGCCGGTTCGGAGATCACCGGCACGTAGTCGAACCACGGCAAGGTCGCGGCCCAGCCACGGCACAGCGCGTCGTGATACAGGTCGGCCGGCTTGCGCCCGCCCCAGTACAGCCGCATCGGCCGCGCGCCACCGGCCGCGATGGCCGCCTCCATCAGGGCCTTGATCGGCGCAAAACCGGTGCCGCTGGCCAGCAGCAGCGCCGGCGCGCTGCCGGCACGCAGGTAAAAATCGCCGGCCGGGCCTTCCAGCCGCAGGCGCTCGCCCGCTTGCAGCGTGCCGAATACCTGGTCGGTGAAACGCCCGCCGGGCAGGTGGCGGATATGCAGTTCCAGCTGGTCGCCGCCGCCCACGCTCGCCATCGAATAGCTGCGCCGCACGCCGTCGGCCAGCAGCACGTCCAGATACTGGCCGGCCAGGTAGTCGAGCGGAGCATGTTCGTCCTGCTGCAGGCGCAGCACCACCACGTCGGCGCCGACCTTGTCGATGCTGGCGACGCGGGCCGAAACAAGGCGGCTGGCCGGCATGGCTTGCGCGGCGCAGGCGCCATGGCAGCCGCCGACGGAGTCCACCACCGCCGCCTGGCCGGCCTCCTCCACCTTTACCTCGACCCGCCCCGCCACCACCCGCACCGGAAAACTGCGCACCGCCTCGGTGATCGGCGCCGAGCGCGGCGCGCCGCTGCGGATGTCGATCAGGCCCTGGTGCAGCGGGCATTCGACGCAGCCGTCTTCCATATAGCCGTCGGACAGGCGCGCGTTGCCATGGCTGCATTTGTCGCGCAGGGCAAACACTTCGTCGCCGAGGCGGAACAGGGCCAGCGGCTGGCCGCCGGCCTGGGCCGCCAGCGGCGTGTCGTCGGAGATATCATCGGCCGCGCCGACATCGTGCCAGTTGCTCATGTCAGTCTCCCGGCCTCAGATCGGCGTCGCCAGCAAGGTGGCCACGCGCGAGGTATCGAAAATCACGCGTTTGCTGGCATAGCGCCAGCCGTCCCTGGTTCTCACCACGCGGTCCAGGTAGCGGCCCGCCTGGTAGACAAACGACTCGCCGTCCTGCAGCGTCTGGATCACCACATAGCTCGATTCCGTCTCGGCCGTGTCGGCGTCGATGGCGGTGATCCGCAGGCCCGAGGTCAGGTGGCGGTAGCTGTGCACCTCGTAGATATTCGCGTGGCGCAGCGACAGCACGCGGTCGCGCAGCATGCGCTGGCTGTCGCAATACATCACGCCGATCGGCAGGCCCGCGTCCTCGTTCTCGCGCGGGATGATCTCGTACAGGCAGTCTTCGGTGAAGAAATTCGGCCACGCTTCCAGGCGGTCGTTGTCGAGCGCGCTGATATAGTTTTGCTGCAGCTGGTTCAGTTCGAACCACAAAATCATCTGTTCCATGTTCATTTTCCTTAGAATCCCATCAGCTTTTGGTAGCCCTGCCAGAACTTGCGGATCAGGCTTTCCGTGATCAGGGTGTCTTCCTGGTCCGGCTTGTCCTTCGACATTTCGATCACCGAGCACGAGTCCGGGTCGCGCCGGATGCCGCGCTGGACCATCTCGGTCGCCTCGGTGTCCTCCATCGAGATATAGCCGGCCGGACCCACCAGGTTGGCCTGCTTGATGCGCAGCGCGCGCAGTTCCGGCGTGTCGTCCTCGTAGCCGAAGAAGTGGAAGATCAGCTCGAAGTTGTCCGGCCCCTTGGTCAGCAGCTGGCGCGCCACCAGGGTGTTGTGGATCTGCTGCACCACCAGTTGCGGGAAGATCGGCTGGATGTGGTTGGTGGTGTTTTCCTCGAACTCCTGGATCTGGCCCAGCACCGACGGGTCTTCCAGCGCAAAGCCTTCGTCGAACGAGCGGATCGCCTGCTGCTTGTAGGCATCGGACGTCTCTTCCTGGTTCTTGGTGGCGGTGATGATGCTGTGCAGGCCGTGGCGCTTGTCGGCGATCGAGCGCGCCTTCATGCCGACGCGGAAGATATTGAAGGTGGTGTGGAACAGGTGCAGCAGGCTGGCGTGGTACGGGTCCTTGACGTTTTCCAGGTACAGCTTCCAGTTCGATTTCGAATACTGGCGCGTGCAGCCCAGGTAGACGATGGGCTTGTGGAAGATGCGGTCCAGCCACGGCGTCATTTCGGCGCCCAGGTAGTCGACCAGCGGTTCGGCCAGTTCGCTGAAGCTGGCGAACACCAGGCCCTTGTAGCTGTCGACGCGCAACTGGCGCAGGCCGTGGCATTTCGGATCGAAATCCTTGGGCATGCCGGCCATGCCGTTCTGGCCGCGGCGAAACGGCACGCCCAGCAGGTTGCCGCGCTGGTCGAAGCTCCACTGGTGGTAGGCGCAGCTGTGCGAGCTGGCGTTGCCGCGCGGTTCGCGGCAGACCGTGGCGCCGCGGTGCGAGCACTTGTTGACCCAGGCGGCCAGGCTGCCGTCGTCGGTGCGCGTGACCACCACCGGCGTGTCGCCGACAAAGGTGGACTTGAAATCGCCGGGTTGCAGGATTTCCGCTTCCAGTGCGAGGAAGTTCCACACGGGGCCACGGAAAATGCGTTCCTGTTCCAGCTCGTGGACTTCCTGCGAGCTGAAGACTTTATAGGGGATGCGCGAGCCGTCGGTGCGGGGAAATTGCACCAGCGGGTGGACGCTGGGCGCTGCGTGCTGCTCGGTGTTTGACATGGGGCCTCTCCTGTGACTGGGACTGCGACTGCAGCGGTAACTGTTGATGCCAGTCTAGCGAGGCGGGCCGCGCCGCTCTATCCGGATAATGCAAGTATCGGCACCTGCGATATCCGTTTTCGGCAGCGGCGGCCCGGGCCTTGGACCCTACACGCCCAGGTAGGTGCTCCACAGGCTGCGGTCGGCTTCAAGCTGGGCCGAGGTGCCCTGCCAGGCCACCTTGCCGCGTTCGAGGATCACGTGGCGGTCCGCCAGCCGCAGCAGCCGGTGGACGTATTTGTCGACCACCAGCGTGGTCTGGCCGGCCGCCTTCAGGGCCGCCAGGCAGCGCCAGATCTCCTCGCGGATGACCGGCGCCAGTCCCTCGGTGGCCTCGTCGAGGATCAGCAGGCGCGGGTTGGTCGACAGCGCGCGCCCGATCGCCAGCATCTGCTGTTCGCCGCCCGACAGCTGGTTGCCCAGGTTGCGTTCGCGCTCCTTGAGGCGCGGGAACAGCGCATACAGCCGCTCCAGGGTCCAGCTGTCGCGCTGGCCATTGCGGTTGTCGGCAAACGCCACCAGGTGTTCGCGCACCGTCAGGTTGGGGAACACATGCCGCCCTTCCGGCACGATGGCGATGCCGCGCCGGGCGATCTGGTCGACCGGCGTGCCGCTGATGCGCTCGCCGCCGAAACGCACTTCGCCGGCCTGCGTGACCAGGGTGCCGGTCAGGGTCTTGATGGTGGTGCTCTTGCCCATGCCATTGCGGCCCAGCAGCGCCACCACCTGGCCCGGATAGATCTCCAGGTCGACCCCGAACAGCACCTGGCTGGCGCCATAGCCGGCCTCGATGCCGCGCGCACTCAACAAGACATCCGGGCGGCTCATGCCACCTCCTGCGCCAATGCGGCAAAGGTGGCGTCCGACGCCGCCTCGTCGCCCAGGTACACGGCCTGCACCTGCGGATCGTTCCTGATGGTGTCGGCGTCGCCCGAGATCAGCACCTTGCCGTACACCAGCACCGAAATCCGGTCGGCCAGCGCGAACACGGCGTCCATGTCGTGTTCGATCAGCAGGATCGCCATGTCGCCGCGCAGGGACTGGATCAGCGCGAGCATGCGCGCCGACTCGTGCGGCCCCATGCCGGCCATCGGCTCGTCGAGCAGCAGCAGCTTGGGTTGCGCCGCCAGCGCCAGCGCCACGTCCAGGGTGCGCTGCACGCCGTGCGGCAAGGTGCAGGCCACCTGCTCCAGCACCGCATCGAGGCCGCAGCGCGCGGCCATCGCCTCGGCCTCGCGGTCCAGCGCGATTTCTCCGGCGCGCGCCGCCAGCAAGTGAAAACTGTGGCCGGCATGCGCCTGCATGGCCAGTTTCAAGTTGTCGCGCACAGTCGCTTTCGGAAAGATGCTGGTGATCTGGAAGCAGCGCGACAGCCCGGCCGCCACGCGGCGGTGGGCCGGCAGGCCGGTCAGCTCGGCGCCATCGAGCACCACCCTGCCCTGGTCCGGCGCCAGGGTGCCGGAAATCAGGTTGACCAGGGTAGTCTTGCCGGCGCCGTTCGGGCCGATCAGCGCGTGGATTTCGCCCCGTTCGACCTCCAGGTCGACGTGGTCGGTGACCAGCAAGCCGCCGAAGCGCTTGACCAGCCCGTGCAATGCAAACAAACTCATGGTGTTTCCTTCCCGGTGGTGCGGCGCGGCGCCGGCCAGCGCAAGGCCGCCAGGCCGCGCGGCAGATACAGCGCGATCAAGATCAACAGCAGGCCCAGCGGCAGATGCCAGTATTCGGTCTGCTGCTTGAGCCACTCTTCCAGCGCCAGCCAGACCAGCGCGCCCAGCACGCCGCCCCAGATGCGGCCGACGCCGCCGACGATCAGCATCACCATCAAGGTGGCCGACTGGGTCCAGTGCATCATCGACGGGCTCACGAAATTGTTATTGGCGGCCAGCATGGCGCCACCGAGCCCGGCCAACGCGCCGGCCAGCGTGAACGCCAGCAGGCGGATGCGGTAGACGGGATAGCCGAGCGCATGCATGCGGCCCTCGTTGTCGCGAATGCCGCTCAAGGCATGGCCGAAGCGCGAGGCGGTGATGCGGCGGAACAGCCAGAACAGCACGCCGCACAGCAGCAGCACCAGCCAGTACAGGCCGGCATCGTCGAGCGGCTGCGCGCCGGGCCACGGTTCCGGCCGCGCCGCCAGCGTATAGCCGTCATCGCCACCGTAATTGCGCAGCGAAGCGAACACGAAATACAGCATCTGCGCGAAGGCCAGCGTGATCATGATGAAATACACGCCGCGCGTGCGCAGCGAAATGGCGCCCACCAGCAAGGCCGCCAGCGCGCCGGCCGCCAGCGCCAGCGGCCACACCAGCGCCGCCGAAGTGACGCCGCGTTCTGCCAGGATCACCACCGTATAGGCGCCGACGCCGACAAAGCCAGCATGTCCGAGCGCCACCAGGCCGCCGTAGCCAAGCACCAGGTTCAGGCTGGTGGCCAGCAGGGCGAAGATGACGATGCGGCGCAGCACGCCGATGTAGTAATCGAGGCCGGTGGCGGCGGCCAGCAGGGGAAAGGCCAGCAGCAGCGCCGCCAGCACGGCAATGATCATGATGCGGGCAGGCGCCCCGGATAAAGTCGTCGGCTTCATGCGCTGCGCTCCGAAAACAGGCCGCTGGGCTTGAACAGCAGCACCAGCGCCATCAGCAGATACATCGACAGGGCGGAAAACGTCGCCCCCAGGTCGGCCGCCAGCGGTCCGGGCATCGCCAGTTTCAGCAGGGACGGCAAAAAGGCGCGCGCCGAAATGTCGACCACGCCCACCATCAGGCTGGCCAGAAAGGCGCCGCGCACCGAACCGATGCCGCCGATCACGATCACCACCAGCGCCGGGATCAGGATTTCCTCGCCCATGCCGATCTGCACCGCTACCAGCGGCCCCATCAGCGCACCGGCCAGCGCCGCCAGCATCGCGCCCAGCACGAACACATTGGTAAATACCCGCGCCACGCGCACGCCCATCAGCTGCGCCATCCAGCGGTTCGAGGTGCCGGCGCGCACCAGCATGCCGACCCGCGTATGGCTGACCAGCAAATACAGGCCCAGCGCGATCAGCAGCCCGGCGCCGATGATCAAGAGGCGGAACGAGGGGTACATCAGGCCGGGCAGCAGTTGCACCGGACCCGACAGGCTTTCCGGCAGCGCGATCATCATCGGCGACGCGCCCCAGATCATCTTGACGACGTCGTCGGCCACCAGGATCATGCCGAAGGTGGCCAGCACCTGCACCAGGTGATCTGCCTTGTACAGCCGCCGCACCAGTAGCTGCTCGACCAGCACGGCGACGAGCGCCATCGCCAGCACGGCCAGCAGGCAGGCCAGCGCGAACGAGCCGGTGTGCGCCTGGGCGCGCGCCGCCACGTAGGCGCCGCCCATGAACAGCGAGCCATGCGCCAGGTTCATCACGTCCATGATGCCGAACACCAGCGTCAGCCCGGCCGCCAGCAGGAACAGCATCAGGCCGTAGCCGATGCCGTTCAATAATTGCTCCGTAATAAAGACCAGGCTCATCACTTGCCTCGCGCGATGCTCGGCATCGGGCACTGCGCCGCATAGGCGTCGCCATACGCGGTCAGCACGGTGCCGGACAGTTTGTTACTGATGACGCCCTTGTCATCCTTGCCGACCACGCGCAGGTAGAAATTTTCGATCGGATAGTGGTTGTTGGCGTACTTGAACGGGCCGCGCACCGACGCGAAATCGGCTTTCTCCAGCGCCGCGACGATGGCCGGCCGGTCGGCCATATTGCCTTTCACCGCCTTGACGGCGGCGTCGATCGACAGGATCACGTCATACGCCTGGGCCGCGTAGATCGATGGCGCGCGCCCGCCAAACTCCTTGCGGTAGGCGGCGACAAAGGTACGGTTGGCGGCGTTGTCCAGGTCGTGCGCCCAGTGCGCCGTGTTGTACAGGCCCAGCATCGGCGCGCCGACCGCGCCGATCACGTCCTCGTCGGCGGAAAAGCCGGTGCTGACCAGCTTGATATCTTTCTGCAGACCGGCGGCCACGAACTGCTTGACGAAATTGATGCCCATCGCGCCCGGCAGGAAGTAATACAGGGCGTCGGGCTTGTCGGCGCGCAGCTGCGCCAGTTCGGTGGAGAAGTCGAGCTGCCCCACTTTCACGTACAGTTCGTCGGCCACCGGCGCGCCATAGGCACGCTTGAAGCCGGTCAGGCCATCGCGGCCGGCCGGATAGTTGGGCGCCATCAGCATGATTTTCCTGAAGCCGCGGTCGCTGGCGAACTTGCCTGCCGCCTCATGGAACTGGTCGTTCTGGTAGGCGGTACCGAAAAAATACGGACTGCACTTGGCGCCCGCGTATTGGCTGGGGCCGGTAAAGAAGTCGATCTTGTCCTTCTGGATAAAGCGCTCGGCCAGCTGGCGCGCCTGGTCGGGATTGCCGGCCATGTCGACCTGCAGGAATTCGGCCGGCTGGCCACCCAGTTTGCCACCCAGCTGCTTGATGGCCAGCGCAAAGCCGTTGCGCGCATCCTGGCCGGGGCCGCTGAAGGGGCCGGAGACATCGAGCGCGAGGCCCACCTTGATGGGCGCCGCCAGCGACGGCGCACAGATCACGGCCAGCACCGCGGCGGCCACGAAACGATGCTTGAAGAAAGGTGCTTGCGTCATGTTATTCCTATAGGTCGATGGTTGTAACGTTGGTTGAATGCGAACTGCATGGCGGCCCCCGGAGCGGGGTACGAGGAAAGTCTACGGAGGCCTTCGGTGGCCGACTATCCGCATCTGGCAATCTTGGCAAGCGCAGCTATCCATTTCTTGCCATGCAGGCCAAGCCGGCGCATAGCCCATCCGAGCTAGTGCGAGCGGGGGATTGACAGCGCGCGCCAGCACGGTGCGCATCGGGCCCGGGCGCGGCAGGCCGGCGCACCATCGCAACGCAGGCCGGCGGCCGGGCTGGCCGCGCCGCCGCAGCTGTCCATACCACGCGCATTGGGCCGGCGCTATCCGTATTCGGCACATTTTTCGCCTGCGCCACGCTGGATAGTCCGAATCCGGCAAATGGCGCGGCGCTGCCACCAACGGTCACCAATCGCCGGCAAGTGGCACGCAACTTGCAGTAACAACTCATCGTCGGACCATGTGTCCTGGCTTTTCCGCCTCTCACCCGTATCCCCCTTTTCCATTGGAGACCCGATGCAGATGCTCAAAGGTTCACTCGATCTGGCGCAGGTATATCAACGCTGCGTTTTCCACAGCAACGAACGGGTCGACTCGCATGGCCATGTGGCTCGCGCGCTGCCCGACCATGATTTGCGCTGGCAGCGCGGCGCGCCCGACACGGCCCTGTTCCAGGCCCGCATCAGCCGCTTGCAGCTGTTCGTGCTGCGCTATGGGGCCCAGGTCGAAGTCACGCCCAGCCCCTTCGATGATTTCGCGCTGGTGCACATGTCGCTCAAGGGCTGCGCCGAATTCGACTGCGACGGCCGCAGGGTGCGCGTGCCGGAAGGCAAGGTGGCGGTGGTCGCGCCGAAAAAGAATCTGCGCCTGTGGTGGGAAGAAGGTTCCGAGCAGCTGATCCTGAAGGTGCCGCACGCCCTGCTGCACGACCTGGCCCCGGCCGGCGCGCAGCGTGGAGCGAACGCCGGCCTGCACCCGGGCCTGCATTCGGGCCTGCTGCAATCGAACATGATGGAGATGCAATGGGGCCTGCTGATGCAGTCCCTGCTGCAAATCCTGGCGCAGCCGGCGGACCTGCCCACGCATGCGGCCTGGATCGACCATTTCGAACGCAATATCGGCCTGTTCCTGCTGGCCCAGCAGGGGCAGTCCGCGCCGCCGCTGGCGGCGGGCCCGCACGCCAGCGCGGCGTTCGAATCGGGCCAGGGCCTGGCGACGGCCAGCGCCGGCCAGCGCATGGATGCGCTGGAGCGCTATATGCGCGCCAAGCTGTGCGCGCCCGTGTCGCTGCTGGACCTGGCGATGGCGGCCGGCGTCAGCGTGCGCACGCTCAACATGCTGTGCCACCGCCATCACGGCGTGCCGCCGATGGATTTGCTGCGCAATATGCGCCTCGACGCGGCGCACGCCGTGCTCAAGGAACGGCCCGACGCCAGCGTGACCGAAACCGCGTTCGAATTCGGTTTCTGCCACCTGGGCCGTTTTTCAGCCTACTACCGCCAGCGCTTCGGCGTGCTGCCCAAGCATACCGGCGAATTGATGCACTGAAGCTAAGTAACCCCCAATAAATTCTTGTGATTTCTGACTTCCATAACCGGCGCTCTGCGGCGTTGCCAACTGCTAGCAGTGCTCGCACTGCGTCGCAGTTGACGCCTTGCATAGCATCCGGTTCTGTTCGTCATAACTTCACAATAATTTCCTGACGATTACTTAGCGGGCGACGGCGGCGCCCGCCCTGCGCGCCCCTTTCAGCGACAGCAGCGGATACACCACCAGGCACACCACCAGCGCCGTGAAAAACTCCAGCGGCAGCCAGCGCTGGAGGACGAAGTGGGCCAGCACGAAGGCCAGCACCAGCGTGGCCACGCCGGCCCAATTCACGTCGGGGATGGCGGCGGCGGTCCTGCGCGGCGCGACGATAAAGTAATCGACCAGGATGATGCCGCAGAAGCAGGTGGTCAGCACGCCCAGCACGGTAATGAAGCCGTTCACCCATTCCAGGATCGCGCCCGACAGCATCAGACAGGCCAGCAGGTTGGCCAGCACCACGAACAGCAAGCGCCCCGGGCGCCAGCCGAACAGCGCGTCGAACAGGCTGGTCAGCGACAGCGAGGCGCTGTAGGTATTGAGCACCTGCGCCTTCGATTGCGCCAGCACCATCAGCAGCGTGCCGAGCGCGCCGCCGAAGATGATGAAGGCGGCCGCCACGCTGTCCGGGCTTTGCAGCGCCAGCGCGCGCGCCGCCTCGGGCGCCAGGCCATCGACCCGCACATAATGGGCGATCAGCTGGTCCATGCCGGCATACATGATGATGCCGCCGACGGCCACCATCACCACGTCCATGAACAGGTTGCCGGCCAGCGCCGCCAGCGCGATATCGCGCGAGGAGCGCGCATAGCGGCCCAGGTCGGCGTCCATCAGCGCCAGCGCGCCGGCCGAACCGATCAGCACATTGACGCAAAAGATGAACTTGCCGCTGTCGCTGTCGGCGCCCATCGCCTGCAGCATCTGCGGCGGCACCTGCGCGCCATATTGCAGCACCGAGGCCCACGACTGGCCGGAACTGGCGATGACGTCGAACAGCATGTAGACCAGCACCGCCAGAAATGCGATCAGCGTGATGGACGCCACGCGCGACACCAGCGTGTAGCCGAAGGCCGTCAGCAGTATCCAGGCCAGGGTCAGGCCGCCATACACCAGCAGCCGCAGCGGCAGCGTATCGGCCAGCTCCGTATAGAACAGGAAGCCCTTGTACAGCATGGCGTTTTCCAGCGCGATGAAACCGATGATCATGAAGCCGAACACCAGCGCCAGCAGCACCGAGCCGCGCTGGCCCAGGCCGTGGCGGCGCGACAGCACCGTGCTGGCCAGGCCGGTGCGGTAGGCCACGTGGCCCATGCCCCAGCCCAGTAAAGATCCAATGATGGTGACGGCCACGCCGGCCACGATGGCGATGCGAAAGCCGGCCACAAAGGTGGTCAGCGCGCCGAGGAACAGCTGCACCAGCGTGGTGACGATGCCGGCCGTGCTCCACGACAGCTGCAGCCAGTTCTGGCGCGCGCCGTCGGGTACCGGTTCGAGGGCGTGGTCGTCGCTGCGCGCGGCCAGTTGATGGGGTTGATGCATGCTCGCTCCTGTCAATCAGAGAAGAAGAAAAAGGCGCCCGCTGCCGGAGACAGGGGCGCCGTGCGGCCTGCCGGGCAGGCGGATTAAAACGCGTGGCGCACGCCGACCCGCAGCGCGGTTTGCGTGTCGCCGCCGGACGCGGCGCCCGAAGCGGTGATCCAGGCGCGGGCGGACGCGCCGCCGCTGGCCTTCTGGTACACCGCGTTCAGGTAGACATCGGTACGCTTCGAGAACGCATAGTCGAGCAGCATGCCGGCCTGGTGCGACTTGTTGTCGGTCAGTTGCGCGTTGCCCTTCATCAGGTGGTAGTACACGCGCAGGTTGACCGGCGCCGACAGCGGCACCGTCAGGCCGGCTTCGTAGACGTCGACCTGTCCTTTGGTAAAGGTGTTGGTGGTATTCGTGTACAGCACGTCGACGGTCGGCGCGCCCAGCACATAGCGCCCACCCAGGCCCCAGTTGCGGATGCCTTCGTTGCCGTTGTCGATGGTGGCCGACTTGGCATAGGCATACGCCGCGTTCAGCGCCAGGCCGCCATTGGCGTAGTTGGCGCCGAAACTGGTGGTGCCGTTGCGGCCGAACGCCTCGGCCTGCTCGCCAAAGCCGATCAGCGCGCCGAAGCTGAAGCCGTTGAAATTCTTGCTGGTGTACTTGAGCGAGTTGTTGACGCGGAAGGCGCCGGCCACGCGGTTGAAGTCCATGCCGTTATTGGCCGTGCCCAGCGCCTGGAACGGCCCCTGGTGCAGATCGTACAGGCTGACATATTTGATCACCGGGCCGAAACGCTGCAGCGACAGCGACTCGAACATGAACTCGTACTGGTTGCCGGCGGTCAGTGTGCCCCACTCGCCCGAGATCCCGACATAGGCCTGGCGGCCGAAGAAATTGCCGACCTGCGCGCCGGTGTCGAGCTGGAACTGGCTCTCCAGCACGAAGATCGCCTTGTTGCCGCCGCCCAGATCCTCGGTGCCCCGGAAGCGCAGCAGATTGGGCGACTGGATGCCGGTGTCGACCAGCGTGTTCCGGTTGCCCGTCTGGTTGGAATTGAGGGTCACGCCGGCGTCGATCACGCCGCCTATCGTCACGCTGCTTTGCGCCTGCGCCATCAGCGGCGCGGCCAGCGCCAGTCCCAATAACACAGCAGCTGGTGTCGATGCGGCGCATGTGCGCGGGGTCATCAAATCGTTCATGGTCAGGCTTTCCAAGGTTATTGTTAAGTATCAATCAGGATCAAACCGATAACGATGGTACGCAACACGCCTGCCCCGCCACTATCCGGAAAATGCAAAAACAACATGGCGCTTGTCCGTATCCTGCGGCCGGAAAAGATGGCCGAAAAAAAGGACCCGCGAGGGTCCCTGGAGCAGCCTGGCAGGCAAGCAGGAATCAGGCGTCGAGCACCAGCGGAACGCCCTTGCTGCGCGAAATGCAGATCTGGATCACCTTGCCGGCGGCGCGTTCGGCCTTGCTCTGGCAGTTGTCGCGGTGCTCGGCCTCGCCCTCGACCAGGTCCACCGTGCAGACGCCGCAGTCGCCGCGCTTGCAGTCGTACAGCGGGTCCAGGCCGGCGTCGAGCATCGCATCGAGAATGGTCTGCCGCGCGCCCACCTGCAGCCGGCAGCCGGACTGCAGCAGCCCGACCTCGAACGGCTGGTCGCCCTGCTCGGGGGCCGCCTCGGCGAACAGTTCGTAGCGCACCGCGTCCGCCGGCCAGCCCAGCGCCGCCTGCGCGCGCACGGCGTCGACCATGCCCTTCGGGCCGCAGACATAGATAGGCTGCGACGGTTTGCAGCCGGCCAGCAGCGCGCTCAGATCGAGGCGCACGTCATCATCGCCATACAGGGTGAGCGCCGCGCCGGCCAGCGCCCGCAGTTCTGTCACCAGCGCCAACTGCGCCACGCTGCGGCCGCTGTAGTGCAGCGCGTAGCGTTTGCCGGCGGCACTGAGCGCGGCCGCCATCGACGCCAGCGGCGTGACACCGATGCCGCCGGCGATCAGCAGCACGTCGTCGTGTTCCGGGTCGAGCGCAAACACATTCAAGGGCGCGCCCACGCGCAGCAGCTGGCCCACTTGCAAGGCGGAGTGCAGGTACAGCGAACCACCGCGCCCGCCCAGCGTGCGCTCCTCGCGCCGCACCGCGATCACATATTCAGCCGGCTGGGCGCAGGCGTGCGCGCGCGCCTCAAGATTGATCAGCGAATAATGGCGCCAGGCTGGCGCGCCATCGATCTCGACTTCCACTTTGACGTGGGCGCCGGCCAGGTAGCCGGGCAGTGGCGCGCCGTCCGCCCGCCGCAGCCGGATCAGCGTGACATGCGCGCTCAAGGGTGTGATCTGCGCCACCTGCAGGCTGATGATGCTCATGCCGCCTCTCCCGCCTGCGCAAACCAGGCGCGCGGTGCGATCCCCCGGTCCGGTCCCAGCACCGAAAAGCCGCCGTCGACGGGAATGTCGACGCCGGTGATCCACGAGGCCGCCGACGACGCCAGGAAGGCCACCGCCTGCCCCACTTCGGCGCCGTCGCCCACTCTCCCCAGCGGATGAAACGGCGCGGCCACCGCGTCGGCCGCGCCGCGCGCGCCGCCGCTCAGGGCCGCGATCGCCGGCGACCAGGTCCACGCCGGCGACACCGCCACCACGCGGATGCCGTTCGGCGCCAGGGTCACGGCCAGGTTTTTGGTCAGCTGCAGCAAGGCCGCTTTCGAGGCCGGATACAGCGCGCGGCCGGCGGCGCCGAACTTGCCGCCGGTGCTGCCCAGGTTGACGATGACGGCGCCGGCGCCCATGTGCGGCACCGCCTTTTGCGCAAAGATGGCGGCCGAGATCAGGTTCACGCCCAGCGTCTGGTGCCATTGCGCGCGGGTCGAATCGAGTCCCTGGTCGCTGTAGATGCAGGCATTGTTGACGAGGATGTCGAGCCGGCCGAAGCGCGCCAGCGTCTGCGCGATACAGTGTTCGATATCGTCGTCGGATTCAACGTCGGTGGCGCAGTACAGCGCGCCGGCGGCGCCGGCGTCCAGCAGTTCGGCGGCCAGCGCCTGGCCTGTCGCCACCCCGTGGCCGAGCAGCACCACCGACGCACCGCAGGCGGCCAGCACGCGCGCGATATCGGCGCCGATGCCCTGCGTGCTGCCGCTGACGATGGCCACCTTGCCGCTCAATAAAGTCGCTGACAACTTGTTTGTATCCATGTGATTTACCTGCCGTGTTGTGATGATGACGCCATGTGAAAATGGCGCAGCGTGCCGGCGCCGTCGGCGATCTCGGCGATCAGGGCCATGCTGGCCAGCGCCGCCTCGTGCGCCTGCGGCGCGCCGGCCGCGCAGGCGTCGGCATTGACCAGTACTTCGTAGCCGGCGTCGACCGCGTGCCGCACCGTGCTGTCGACCACCGAGTGGGTGGCCACGCCGGCCACCACCAGGCGCCGCGCGCCCAGCGCGGCCAGCACCACGTCCAGCGGCGAGCCGTAAAAGGCGTTGATGCGGGTGTGCTTGACAACAAACTCGCCGGCCAGCGGCTCCAGCCCGGCATGGAAATCGGCGCCCCAGCTGCCTTCGATCACGGCGCCGCTGGCGGCGACATTGCGGAAAATCGGCGCGTTGAGCAGCAGGTCGGCATGGTCGGGCCGGTAGGCGACGCGCACGTGAATGAGCGGCACGCCGTGCCGGCGCGCGCCAGCCAGCATCGCTTGCGCCGCCGCGATCACGCCGGCGCGACGCTCGCTGCCCGCCAGCAGGCCGACCTTGATCTTGCCGTCCTCGTGCAGCACGTCGTTCTGGTAGTGCAGCGCCAGCAGCGCCAGCTCGCAGCGCGGCGCGGCCATCAGATAAATACCTGCAGGTTGGAAAACACGGCGTCGCAATTGACCAGGTCGACCCGCTTGAAGTGCAGCTGCCAGCTGTCGCCATGCGGGCGCAGCTTGTAGGTCAGCGCGGCGGCCAGCTGGCGCAACTCACCATTGCGCCACTCGCTCAGTTGCTGCACCGCCTGCACCACCCAGTGGCCGTCGCGGTCCTGGCCGATGGCGCTGATATTGCCGACCAGGCGCGCGGTGCGCGTGGGCGGCTGCTGCGACCAGTTGCGCGGATTGTTCAGGCGCCGCGTGCGCACTTCGCGCAGCATCTTGCCCTCCCATACCAGCGAAATATGGTCGTGTGGGCTGGCCTGGCCATGCTGCTGCGGTATCCAGTACATGCCCTCGTCGGTCCACAGGGCCATCCAGTCGTCGAGCCGGCGCTGGTCCAGCAGGCGCGCCTCGTGGAACAGGAACTGCTGCAGGCGGTGCTGCGTTTCCAGGGTCAGCGCCAGCGGCAGCAGGTCGCCGGTCGACACATCGAAATCGGTATCAAGCAACATGGCAGTCCTCCCCGGCGCAGGCATGCTCGCCGGCGACGGCGATCGGTATCACGGCATGTGCAAAGGCGGGAGCGAGCATATATTCCTTCCACGCCTTGAACTGGTTGCGCATCGGCAGTTCGCTGGTGCCGTTGGTCGACTGCATGCCGCCTTCGATGGGCAGGTCCTGGCCGGCATAGCGGTGCAGGCTGATCCATTCGCCGCCGTTGCTCAGATTGCCCTTCTGGCAGCGGTCGTAGACTTCCACGTCGTCCGCCATCACGTTCGACGAGGGCGAGTTGATCACGTTGGCATACATCACGCTGCGCCGGAAAATCGCTTCCGGCGTGCCTTTCAGCCGGAACGTCTGGATCTCGATCATGGTGCGGTCGACCGCCACCGGGCGTATCACGCGGAACTGCTGGAACACGGTATGCGGCGAACCGCTGCCATAGATGATGGTGTTGTGGCGGTTCTGGCCCAGGATGGCGCTGGCGCGCTCGGCGCCGTAAGCCTGTTCCAGCACCTCGAAATGGGCCCGCGTGACGGCGTCGGTACTGGCCGCGCCGGGATTGAAGATGCCCTCCATATAGCCGTGGCCGTGGTCATAGGCGTGCAGCGCCAGCTTTTCCCAGAACGCGTACGGTTCGCCATTGCCGTCCATGATATGCAGTTCCAGCGGCATCTCGCCCATGTCGGCGGCCTGTTCGCGCGCCGCCACGAACGACGATTCATGCGTGACCGGCGCGTGCATGGTGTCGTGCAGGTTTTCGTAGAATACCTTCCAGTTCGAAGTCTGCATGACGCGAAACACGCCGCCGGCCACTTCCACCTCGCCCACCGGCGAGCGGTCGCACAGATTGTCGATCGAGGACAGCACGCCGCCGAGAAACTCCTGCAGCCCGGGGCCGCCGGCGGCCTGGCTGGCGAAGACGAAGCCGCGGTAGCTTTCCACGCGGGCCAGGCGGCGCATGGCGAAGTCAGGATGTTTCGCGTCGAACGCGGTGCCCTCGTAGCCGCCCTTCATTGGCGCCGAAAGATGGCTGCCATCGAGCTTGAAGGTCCAGGCGTGATACGGGCAGCGGAAGAATTTGCCTGCGCTGCCGGCGCCGTCGGGCACCAGCTTGGCGCCCTTGTGCGGACAGCGGTTGTACAGCACATGGACTTTCCTGTCGCTGGCGCGCACCAGCACCACGTCCTGGTCGCCGATGCGGGTGGCGTGATAGTCGCCCGGGTTCGGCACCTGGCTGTCGTGGCCGACATAGATCCAGGCCTGGCCGTAAATGCGCGCCATCTCCAGCTGGTACAGGGCCGGGTCGGTGTAGACGCACTTGTGCACGCTGTCCTCACGCACCAGGGCGGCGATATGGTCGTTGGTATAGTTGGTATAGCTCATCGTGTTTTCCTTGCTCAATTCATCTTGCAGCTGGCCGCAAACGGGTCGCTGTAGTCCTGCATGATGGTGCCGACGATCTTGTTGCTCAGGCGGCCGCGCGCATCGACGGCCACCTGGCGCATGTAGAAGCTCTGGATCGGATACTGGTTGGTGTTGAACTTGAAGGCGCCGCGCACCGACTTGAAGCTGGCCGCGCGCAGCGCTTTGCGGAATGCCTCCTTGTCCTCGATCTTGCCCTTGACGTCGCGCACGGCGCCGTCGAGCAGCATGCCGGCGTCATAGCCCTGCGCCGCGTACATGGTGGGAATGCGGCCATACTGCTTTTCGAAGTCGGCCACGAAGCGCTGGTTGGCCGGGTTGTCCAGGTCGCTCGACCATTGCGAGGCATTCAGCAGGCCCGTCATCGACGGGCCGACCGCCTTGATGGTGTCCTGGTCGCCCGAGAATCCCGGCGTGTAGACGGCCATGGTCTTGTTCAAACCGGTCCCGGCCATCTGTTTCAAGAACGCGCCGCCCATGCCGCCGGGCAGGAAGAAAAACACCGCGTCGGCGCCCGAGGCGCGCGCCTGCGCCAGTTCGGCGGAAAAGTCCAGCTGGCCCATCTTGACGTAGACCTCGTCGGCCAGCTTGCCCTTGTAATAGCGCTTGAAGCCGGTCAGCGACTCGCGTCCGCCCGGGTAATTGGCGCCGATCAGGAACACGCTTTTATGGCCTTTTTCGGACACGTACTTGCCCATCGCGGCCGGCAGGTCCTCGTTCTGCCACGACACCACGTAGAAATTCTTGTTGCACTTGGCGCCCGCGTAGTCGGCCGGTCCGGTATTGGCCGACAGGTACACGGTGTCGCTGGCCAGGATGCCCGGCAGCACCGGCAGCAGCACATTGGAAAACACCGTGCCCGTCATCACGTCGACCTTGTCGCGCTTCAGCAGGCGCTCGGTTTCCTGGCGGCCCACGTCCGGGCTCATCTGGTCGTCGCGTATGTTCAGCGCGATCGGCAGGCCGCCGAGCTTGCCACCGGCGTGCCTGACGGCCAGTTCGAAACCGTCGCGGATATCGGCGCCCAGCGCGCCGCCCGGGCCGGACAGGGTGGTCAAAAATCCCACCTTGATCTGCTCGGCGGCATGCGCCGCGCCGCCGGACAGGCCGGCAAACATGGTGGAGAACAAGGCGGCTTTCAACAAACTGTGTTTCATGTGGATTTCCTCTGCTGGCCACGGTTGCGGCATGGCCGGCGCATGATGGCGCTGCGCGGGCCGGTTGGGGGGAAGCGTTGATGCTGGAAACGACTGTAAAGGCGTGCGGCGGCGGCCGCTATCCGATTTCGGCAGCGGCGCAGGCAATCAGCGCGGCAACGGCGCGTCACGCAAAAAACGGATACCGGTATAAAGGAACGAAACGGCGGATGCGATCAGTGCGGGGAGAAGTGCGGGGGCTGGCGCCCGGGGATGGGCGCCGGCGGGATGGTATTGCTCAGGCGGCGACAGGCGAGCGCAAGGCGGACGGGTGGGCCGCGTGGGCCACGGCCAGCGAGCTCAGGGGCTTGTCGAGCAGATAGCCCTGGGCCACGATCGGCAGCCCGGTGGCAGCGGCGATGCGACTCAGGGCCTGCAGCGCGGCGGGCGTGTCGAGGCGCTTGAAGATCACGCGGATCTTTGCCGCATGGCACAGGGTGACAAAATTGGCGGCCGCGGTTTCATCGCTGAGGTTGCCCGCGTCCAGCTTGAAGCTGTGCGGATGCAGGCGTTCCAGCAGGCCGATGGCTTCGTTGACGCTGTTGACATTGATCGCCAGGCGAAAGCCGTTGCGGCGGTAATTGTCGGCCACATAGTTCAACAGCCAGCTCTGGTTGGCGGTGACGGTGGGCAGTTGCAGCACGATGCGCTCGATCGGCAGGCCCAGCGCGTCGAGAATGCGCTGGAAGGCGTGGCCGTGGTTGCTGCTCACCGCACTGAGCAGGCGATCATGCACATTCAGGTACAGGTCGGCCTGTTCGGCCTCGGGCTGTCGGAAAAAGTTAATCGCATGCAGCATGCGGCACAGGCGGTCCAGCTCCACCGATTCATCGTCGCTGGCCGCGTGGTCGAGCAAACGCCACAGCGACAGCCCTTCGTCGGCCTTCGACACGCTGCGCGCCAGGCCTTCGAAGGCCAGCACCTTGCCGCTTTCCAACTCGCGCAGCGGCTGGAAGGCGCTGGTCATGGTGCAATTGAAAAAGCGGCCCAGCGCCCTGCCCTCCTCGTCCAGCCAGACACTGGTGCCGGCTTGCGTCTGGTGCGACAAACGGGCCAGGTAATTCTTGAGGACGGGAAATGGCATGCTGACTCCTTGATATCGGGCTACACCGTCTTCCCCTTGGGGAGGCCCGGTGACTAAGCGTGCAGATTAAGCCAGCGCCGCGCAAACATGAACGAATGCTTTCACCATTTGATATACGGATAACAAATAAGCGTGGCCACGGTGCAACGGCATATGCATATGCGGAAAAAATCCTTTTCGCCCGGCCCCGCTGCCCTTACTGTGATCCTGTACCGATAGCAGCAGGAGGAATCAAGTATGTGCCAGTTACTCGCCATGAACAGCAGCAAGCCCGCCGCCCTGGGTTTTTCGTTCGCCGGTTTTACGGAACGGGGCGGCCGCACGGGTGAGCACCGCGACGGCTGGGGCATCGCTTTCCACTCCAGCGAAGGCTGCACCCTGCTGACCGACCACCTGGCCGCCATCGATTCGCCATTGGCGCAGCAGTTGCACGAGAAACCCGTCAAGGCAAAAAACATCGTCGCGCATATCCGCAAGGCCACGCACGGCCGCATCGCGCCGGAAAACACGCATCCGTTTGCCCGCGAATTGTGGGGCAAGACCTGGTCGTTCGCGCACAATGGCGAACTGAAACCCTGGCACACGCCGGCCAGCGCACACTACTCGACCACCGGCGACACCGACAGCGAACAGGCTTTCTGTCACCTGCTGGGCGCGCTGCGCGCACGCTTTCCCGACGGCGAACCGGCACGCGGCGTGCTGCGCGCGGCGATCACCGAGATCGCCGGCGAGATCGCCGCCAACGGCAGCTTCAATTTCATCCTGTCCGATGGCGACATCCTATTTGCCCACTGCTCGACGCATCTGCACTATGTGATACGCGAATACCCCTTTTCCGTGGCGCACCTGATCGACTGCGAACGCAGCATCGACTTTCGCCAGCACAACCACCTCGACGACCGCATCGCCGTCATCGCCACCCATCCACTGACGGAAAACGAACCGTGGACGGCATTTGCCCCCGGCGAACTGAAAGTGTTTGCCGGCGGCGCACTGCTGCACGACACACCGCCGCAACGCGGCGTGTATATCCAGATCAGTTATTGAAGAGAATTAAGACACTAGTCGCAAGCAAAGGCGCATCGGGCCAAGCTTTTTTGCCTTGCGCCTTTCAGATAGCTTGACTTCAGCAAGCTGGTCACGCCAAGTGGAAACTCAGGCCGAATTGCAGTTGCAAAAACGCTTGCGCTTGGCATCGCCCTTGGGATCGCCCGTGACCAGGCAGGAAGGATCGAGCGCCTTCCAGCAGAATATCGTTTCCACGCCATACGGCGAACGCACATTGCCCGCTTCAGCATACCCTTGCTTGACAAAGAATGCCTGACCGCTGGCGGTGCTGTGCAATTGCAGCGCCTTGATGCCCCATTGCTTCGCCTGCGCTTCCAGTTGCTCCACCAATGCCGTGCCGGCGCCGCGATGCTGCGCTTCGGGCAGCAGGTAGCACAGGGCCAGCTTGCCGGCGCGCGTCAGCAGCGCCACGCCGACGACCTTGTCCGCCTCGACGGCGACCAGCGCAAAATTGGTGGGCGAGGCGAACCAGCACGCCACCATCTGCGGTGTTTTATTGCCCAGCCAGGCTTCCAGGATGGCCGGATCATGCCGGTGGTCGAGCGCGCAGCATTCGACGATGGAACGTCGCAATACCGTGCACGCGTCGACAGCGTCGGCCGATGTTGCAATACGAATTTCAAGACTCATGGATACTCACAAATTATTACGGTTGCCGATACAGGCGGTTTCACCCTGCAGCGCGCGATTCCGACTATACACCAAGCGGCGCGATCCGGTTTTTTCGCGCCGTGCCGCCAGCCGGTTCTGCCGATGGCGGTCCGTTTCAGGCTAAGCGCTGGCGACGGCATTGCCCACGAATGTTTTCAAAAATCCATATCTGTTTTTTGATGAAAATCGACATACGATCTAAGCATATTACGAAATGTTCGTTTCCTTTTCGGCCAGAATTTTAGACTATGTCCATCTGCAACCACAACACGAGAAAAACATGTCCAAACAAAACGCTGCATTGCCGTTCACCGCATCGCCCCTCACCGCGCGTACGCGCCGCTGGTTCCTGGCCAGCGCCATGGCTGCCAGCGCGCTGGGCATGGGCTTGCCGATGGCCGCCAGCGCCGCCGAACCGGTGGTGCTGCTGAACGTGTCGTATGACGTGATGCGCGAATTGTTCAAGGACGTCAACCCGGCCTTTATCGCCGAATGGCAAAAGAAGACCGGTGAAACCATCACCATCAAGCAATCGCACGGCGGCTCGAGCAAGCAGGCGCGTTCCGTCGCCGATGGCCTGGAAGCATCGGTCGTCACAATGAACCAGGCCAATGACATCGACCTGCTGGCCGACCGTGGCCTGGTGGTGGCCGACTGGGCCAAGAAATTCCCGAACAATGCAGCACCGTTTTATTCGACCATGGTGTACCTGGTGCGCAAGGGCAATCCGAAACAGATCAAGGACTGGGACGACCTGGCCAAGCCCGGCATCAAGGTGATCGTGCCGAATCCTAAGACCTCGGGCAACGGCCGCTACACCTACCTGGCGGCCTGGGGCTATGCCGTGAAAAAAGGCGGCACCGAAGCGCAGGCGCGCGACCTGGTGACCCGCTTGTTCAAGAACGTGCCGGTGCTGGACGGCGGCGGCCGTGGCGCCACCACCACCTTCACCCAGCGTGAAATCGGCGATGTGCTGGTGACGTTTGAAAACGAAGTGCAACTGGTGCGCAAGGAATTCGGCGACAACTTCGAAGTGGTCTACCCGAGCGTCTCGATCCTGGCCGAGTCGCCCGTGGCCGTGGTCGACAAGGTGGTCGACCGCCGCGGCATCCGCAAGGAAGCCACCGCCTACCTGCAATACCTGTACTCGGAACCAGGCCAGGAATGGGCCGCCAAGCACTTCCTGCGCCCACGCTCGGCCACCGTTGCCAAGAAATACGCGGCCAGCTTCAAGCCGATCAACCTGTTCACGGTCGATGACGTGTTCGGCGGCTGGAAACAAGCGCAAAAGAAACATTTTGACGACGGCGGCGAGTTCGACAAGATCTACCAAAAATAATAGGTCAAGGCGCCCGCCTTGCCTTATTTAAAAAAATCGCCTGACAGCAATGTTCAGGCGATTTTTTGCATATGGGTATGCGGATCGATTCGTTTGCAAACGGCCGGCCAGGCCTTAATCTGTACCTGTCGCGCCAACCGGCGTACCCACCAGCAAAAGGACAGACCATGGCTATCTCGGAAATCAATGTACGTAACCAGTTTCGCGGCAAGATCAAGGAAATCATCCTCGGCTCCGTCGTCTCCGAAGTCGATGTCGAGACCCCGCATGGCATCGTCACCTCGGTGATCACCACGCGCTCGATCAAGGACCTGGACCTGAAGGTCGGCAGCGAAGTCATCGCGCTGGTCAAGTCGACGGAAGTGTCGATTGCCAAGATCCAGTAAGCCGCCCCTGCGCCGGGATCCGCTCCCGGCCAGGCCGCCCCGGGCATTCACACATGCTTGACGAGGTTCTGCAAGATCAGCGCGCCGCCCATGCCCAGCAAGGCGCCGCCTTCCCTGATTGTCCCCAGCCCTATCGCCGCAAAGCCCAGCCGTTCCACCAGGCTGGCGACCTCTGCCGCCGCCGCATCATCGTTACTCGACACAAACATCACGCGGCGCCCACCGTGCTCTGCCGGCGCCTGCGCCAGCAGCCGGGCCGGCAGCTGGTTGAACGTCTTGACCAGTGCCGCGCCCGCGTAAGCGCCCGCCACCACGTCGCTGGACGCCTGCCCCCGGAGTTCCTCGATCGGCACGCCATAGGTATTCATGGCATCGATCACGATCTTGCCCTGCCAGCCAGGCGCCATCGCCGCCACCGCCTGATGGGCGCGAAACGGAATCGCCAGGACAATCACGTCGGCCTGGAGCGCGTCGCGCAGGCTCAAGGCGCTGACATGGTCACCCAGTTCGGTGCACAGTGCGGCGATCGACGCCGCGCCGCGCGTATTGGCCAGGCCGACGGCAATGCCGCTACGGGCGAACTGGCGGGCCAGGGCGGTGCCGACATTGCCGGAACCGATAATCGAATATGTCATGGTGTTGTCCTTTGCAAGATGGAGGAAGACGCCTGCCTGATCGCAAGCGGCAAGGCCATCATGCGCGCTGGACGCATATCTGAGAAGCCGGTATATTGCGATGCAATCCATCTGGTTTTGAGATACAGGAGCACGGCATGCTGGACGGCGTATCACTCGATCAACTGAGGACCTTTATCGCGGCCGCCGACGAGGGCAGCTTTTCTGCCGCCGCCAGAAAGCTCAACCGCGTGCAGTCGGCGGTCAGCGGCTGGGTCGGCAGCCTGGAGCAGCAGATCGGCGTCACCCTGTTTGACCGCTCGGCACGCTTCCCCGTCCTCACCGAGCAAGGCGTCCTGCTGCTGGCCGACGCCCGCAATATCGTGGCCGGCGTCGATACGCTCAAGGCACGCGCCAGGCTGATGGCGGGCGGCACGGAAGCGGAACTGTCGGTGGTGGTGGACGTGTTCTTCCCGACCGCCGACATCACGCGCGCCGCCAAGGCCTTCGCGCAGCGCTTTCCGCTGACGCCGCTGCGGCTGTTCGTCGAAGGCCTGGGCGCCGGCTACCAGCCGGTGCTGGACGGCCGCTGCAGCATCGGCATCCTGGCGGCGCTGCCGCTGGCCTTTCCCTCGCTGGCGGGCGAACGGCTGACCGAGGTCCCGCTGGTGGCGGTGGCCGCTCCGGATCACCCGCTGGCCCGGGCAGGCGGCCGCCTTCCCCGCCACGCACTGGCAAAGCACGTGCAACTGGTCCTGACCGACCGCTCGTCGCTGATGGCCGGCAAG
This sequence comes from Janthinobacterium sp. J1-1, assembly GCF_030944405.1. Classification (NCBI taxonomy): domain Bacteria; kingdom Pseudomonadati; phylum Pseudomonadota; class Betaproteobacteria; order Burkholderiales; family Oxalobacteraceae; genus Janthinobacterium; species Janthinobacterium sp. J1-1. Next base: position 3,582,705 of record NZ_CP132339.1, on the reverse strand, counting down.
GATTATGGCGTGTCCTCACCCACCACCTGGCGCCTGGCAGACCTGTCGACCAAACACGCTTTCCTGCGCGACGGCGTCGGCTGGGGCAGCATGCCGCTGCATATGGTGCAAGCCGATGTGCGCGCCGGCACCCTCGTCATCCTCGACACCGAAGACATGCCGCGCACGGGCTACCCATTGATCATCTCGTCCGTGCACAGGGCTGCGGCGCCGCCGGGGCCGGCGGGGCGGTGGTTTGTCGATTGTTTGCGGGGTGGTTTCAATAAACCACCGATAGTCGATGATTACAGCCAGCGCTTTTTAAACCTATCTTGATCAAATCGACAGAAGTGTTAGCGATGTGGGATGATAGACAAAACCGACAGACATTAAATTACGGTCTTGTCGCATCATGCACAGGTAAATTACAAAGATGATTAATTTTTTTGGCATTAGCAACTTCAAGTCACTTGTTGATTTTCAAATTTCCCTACGGAAGCACTGATTTATTCATTTGGCACCGTTCCCTGCTGAGGTCCGACCTGAGACAATAACGGCATCCCCACTGTCCCCCATCGACCATGCAAAAGAGCTTTTCTGACCTTGAATATGCTGCCAAGAAGAAACTGACGCGGCGCGACCGATTCCTGGCCGAGATTGACAGCGTAACGCCGTGGGGCAAGCTGCATAAAGCCGTCGAGCCGTTCTATCCGAAGGTCGAAGGTGCCGGCCGGCCACCGATTGGACTGGCGCGCATGCTGCGCATGTACGTAGCCCAGCAATGCTTTGGCTTGTCGGACGAAGGTATCGAAGACGCGATCTATGACAGCCAGTCCATTCGTGCTTTCGTCGGCATCGACCTGGGCCGCGAATCGGCGCCGGACGCGACGACCTTGCTGAAGTTCCGCCACCTGCTTGAGGCCAACGGGCTGACGCGCCAGATCTTCGACACGATCAACGGGCACTTGGCCGAGAAAGGCTTGATAATGCGCGAAGGCACCATCGTCGACGCCACGCTGATCGCCGCGCCACCGTCGACCAAGAACAAGGATGGCAAGCGTGATCCGGAAATGCACCAGTCGAAGAAAGGCAACGACTGGCACTTTGGCATGAAGGCCCACGTCGGCGTCGATGCCGCTTCTGGCCTGGTCCATACGGTCATTGGCACGGCCGGCAATGTGGCCGATGTAACCCAGGCGCACGCGTTGCTGCACGGCGACGAGACCGCCGCACTCGGCGACGCCGGCTATCAGGGCGTGGAAAAACGGCCCGAAAACATCGGCAAATCGGTGACATGGCACGTGGCCATGAAGCGCTCCAAACGCAAGGCGCTGCCCAATAACAAACTGGGGCGCCTGACGGAAAAGTTGGAGCATCTGAAGGCCAGCGTGCGGGCAAAAGTGGAGCATCCGTTTCATGTCATCAAGAACCTGTTCCGTCATCGCAAGACGCGCTATCGCGGCTTGGCCAAGAACACTGCACAGCTTTTTACCTTGTTCGCCTTTGCCAATCTGGTACTGGCTGGACGGCGCTTTACGATCACCGAATCCCGTAGTCCGTCTTGACTCCAGAAAGACGCGCAGCATCGCGTCAAATTGAACGAAAAACGGGCTTGAACGGCTTGCCGGTCGGGTATTTGGCGCGCCAGCCTCGTCAGAAAACCGAATTGATCAGCGCTTCCCTACCGAAATTCACAGTCTTGATTGGCTTGAATGGAGCAGGGAAAACCACTATTTTGCAAGCATTTGATTTTCTTTCTCAGTTAATGACTGGAAGAATTGATGATTGGTTGATATCTCGAGGTTGGGATAAAGCGGATATTGCATCGAAATTTGCTCCCGCAAGCAATATAAGTTTTGTTACAAATAATCGCAAAAAAAATGATGATTTAAACAATTTTTGGTATGGTTCGTTCAATAGAAAAGAATTAGCATGTCTTTTCGAAATAGCTACATGTTGGCATGACGGACTGGTTGAAGAGGAAGTGCTCTTATTACGGGGTAGACAATATCGCATTAACAACTCTGAGATGAAATCGGTCGCGTTCAGCTATCAAGGCTCTATTCTCTCTCTGAGGTACCCTGACTTTTTCGGACACTCTAGTTTGGTAAACTTCACCAACTGGAGAACTTATGACACGCTCAACAACATACACACCGGAGCTTCGGGAAGAAGCGGTAAAACTGGTCCTGACACAAGGCCTGACGCTGGAAGACGCCGCGTTGCGTCTCACCATTCCCAAGGGCACGCTAGCGAACTGGGTCAGTGCGGCAAGGCGCGGCACGTCGCCCAAAGTAGCCCCTGGTAGCCGCTCCGTGCCGGAGCTTGAGGCTGAGGTAACCAAGCTGCGCAAAGAGCTTGCCGAGGCACGCATGGAGCGCGATATCGTAAAAAAAGCGGCAGCGTACTTTGCGCGGGAGTCGCTGCCAAGTACGCGGTCATGAAGACCTTGCGACTCGAATTTCCTGTCACCATCATGTGCCGCGTCTTTGGCGTCTCGCGCAGCGGTTTCTACGCTTGGGCGAACGGCAAACCGTCGCAGCGGGCGCAGGACGACGCACGCCTGAAGGTCGCCATCGAGGCCGTGCACGCGCAGAGCCGGCAGACTTATGGCCCGTTGCGCATGCAGCCGGAACTGACGGCGCAAGGCTTTCCGGCCGGCCGTGATCGTATCGTCCGTCTGCGTCGCGAGCTCGCCCTGCGCTGCAAGCAAAAGCGCAAGTTCAAGGCCACCACGAACTCGAATCATGACCTGCCGGTGGCCGACAACCTGCTCAATCAGACTTTCGCGCCGACCCGGCCGAACGAAGCCTGGGTGACCGACATCACCTATGTGGCGACCGGCGAGGGCTGGCTTTACCTGGCCGGTATCAAGGACGTGTTCACCTGCGAGCTGGTGGGCTACGCGATGGACGAGCGCATGACGCAAACGCTGACGGCAACAGCACTGTGGAAGGCCGTGCGCAACAAACGCCCCGCGCCGGGCTTGATTCACCACTCCGACCGTGGCAGTCAGTATTGCGCCCACGACTATCAGAAACTGGTGACGCAGTTCGGCATGAAGCCGTCCATGTCGCGCCGAGGAAACTGCTATGACAACGCGCCCATGGAAAGCTTCTGGGGCAGCCTGAAAAACGAGCTGGTGCACCATCAACGTTACGCGACCCGGGCCGACGCGAAAGCCGCAATACAGGAATATATCGAAAGCTTTTACAACCGCCAGCGACGCCATTCGCGCCTTGGCAATGTTCCGCCCGCGTTGTTCGCTGAAAAATTCAGCAAACAGCCGCGGGTGGCTTGAAACAAGAGTGTCCGCTATTGACAGTACACCTCACTCAACTGCGCGATACCGAACTTACTCCAGCGTTAAAAAGCACTCGCGACACTCTGCGCGATATTCGCTCCCTGGAACTGCTCTCGCCCCATTTAATGCGCCAACGAACCCGTGACAACGCCGCTAGCATAGGCATCGGCGGCGAGAAACTTTCAGCTTACCTGCACTCGATCAAGGGCGGCGACAAACAGCACCCTCTGGAACTGCTGCGCACGTTTTATCCCCGTGTGATCGACTTCAAATCATCCCCAACCAAAGGCGGCTGGAAACGGCTGTCGATCATCGAAGACTTCGACGGCAAGCATGTAGAAACCGAAGTACGCCATATCAACGATGGCCTGCTGCGCGTGCTGGCCATGCTGGCGCAAACGCTCGATGGCGATGCCATGCTGCTGTTCGATGAAGTGGAAAATGGCGTCAATCCGGAAATCGTGGAAAAACTGGTGAACTTGCTGGTCAATGCAAAACAGCAAATCCTTGTTACCACGCACAACCCGATGATACTGAACTATCTGGAAGATGACGTGGCCCGTGAGTCGGTTTTGTTTGTGTACAAAACGCCTGAGGGTTATACACGGGTACGGCCTTTCTTCTCGCTGCCTGGCGTCGGTGAAAAGCTCGATCTGATGGGACCCGGTGAGGCCTTTGTCGATACCGATCTGGTGGCACTGACGGCGACCTGCGTCGAACTCGACAAGCAGGACGCTGCTACCGAAGAAGTGGACAAGAAGGCGAAAAAACCGCCAATATCAAGGAAAGCCGCCGCATGATACTGGTCCTGAGCGGCGAAGGCCCCAGCGACTTGGGTATCTGCACCAATGCCCAGGGCCGCTGTAGCGATGATGACTTCCAGGCAGGTCCAATCACGGTGCTGCTGGAACAGTTAATCGAACTCAAAATCGGTTACACGCTGGCCGATATTCCCGGCGCCATCCAGCTGATAGGCAAGGCCCAACCGATCTGGTGGCACTGACGGCGACCTGCGTCGAACTCGACAAGCAGGACGCTGCTACCGAAGAAGTGGACAAGAAGGCGAAAAAACCGCCAATATCAAGGAAAGCCGCCGCATGATACTGGTCCTGAGCGGCGAAGGCCCCAGCGACTTGGGTATCTGCACCAATGCCCAGGGCCGCTGTAGCGATGATGACTTCCAGGCAGGTCCAATCACGGTGCTGCTGGAACAGTTAATCGAACTCAAAATCGGTTACACGCTGGCCGATATTCCCGGTGCCATCCAGCTGATAGGCAAGGCCCATCTGGTCGACCTTGCAGCCGAGCGCAAGGCCAACAAGCGCAACATGGTGCTACCTGGCAAAAAACATGACGCGGAAACAGGTTACTTCCATCTCAATGCCATGACTCTGGGAAAAGCCTGCCTGAATTTAGAAGAAGAAACCAAGGACAAGACGCTGGCTGTGCTATTCCGCGACCACGACAAAATGCGCTCCGATCCGCCGGCACTATGGCATCAAAAATGGAAATCCATGCTTGACGGTTTTCACCGCGCGCAATTCCCTCGTGGCGTGCCGATGCTGCCCAATCCCAAGTCGGAAGCCTGGCTGCTGTGTGCGGCAAAGAAACAGCCATTCCAGCACTGCGCCAAACTCGAAGACGTCCCCGGCAATGACAACGCACCAAATTCAGCCAAGGAACAATTGGCACGTGCGCTCGGCGGCGAAAAAAGCGCGGCTGAACTGGCCGAGTGGATGCGCGACATCGAATTCGATGCAAAAGGCGCCTCTGCAATGCCCAGCTTCGCGGCCTTCCATGACCGCTTGCAAGTGGTGCTGGGAGAGATGCTGCACTAATCGCGAAACAAATACGTAAACGTCCTGCTCACCGGCAGCTTTTCCGTGCTGCCCTTGACCAGCACCTGCATCCGTTCGGCATCGATGCGTTCGGCCGCTTCGATGGCTTTGACGTTGACCATGGTGCCGCGGTGGATCTGCCAGAACTGGTCGGGGTCCAGGCCGCCCAGCAAGTCCTTCAGCGGCGTACGCACCAGTGCTTCGGAGCCGGCCAGTACCACGCGCGTGTATTTGGTGTCGGCCTGGAAGAACAGCACCTCGTCGATATCGATCAGGCGGATCTGCTTGCCCACGCTGGCCCTGATCCATTTCATTTTTTCGCGTGGTGGCGCCGGCAGCGCGGCGCGCAGCGATTGCAGCAAATCGGCCATGTCGGCCGGCTGGGCGCCCAGTTTTTCGCGCAGGCGGGACAGGGCCCGCTGCAGGCGCTCGGTTTGCACCGGTTTGAGCAGGTAGTCGACGGCGCCGGCGTCAAACGCGTCGACCGCATACTGGTCGTAGGCGGTGACGAACACCACATGGGCGCGCTTGCCGATGCGCTGGGCCACTTCCAGGCCGGACAGGCCCGGCATGCGAATGTCGAGAAACACCACCTCGGGCTCGTGCTCCAGGAAACCATCCCAGGCGTCGTTGCCGTTTTCGGCCACCAGCACGATGCGCGCTTCGGGCCAGGCCACGGCCAGCATGGTTTGCAGGCGCTCGCGCATCAGCGGCTCGTCTTCGGCAATCAGGATGGTGGTATTCATGCGGCGTTTTCTTTCAGGCTGGCTGCCATTTTGATGGGGAGTACTATGTCGGCGATCACGCCGCCCTCTTCGCCGTCACGCAGGTTCAGGCTGGCGGACGGGTCGGACAGGCGCAGCCGGCTGCGCACGTTTTCCAGGCCCAGGCCGCCTTCCTGCGCATGCTCGGTATCGCCTTGAGGCAAGCCCATGCCCGTATCCCGCACGCGCAGGCGCAGCATGCCGTCCACTTGTTGCGCCGACATGGTGATCTCGCCACCGCGCAAGGACGGTTCGATGCCGTGCTTGATGGCGTTTTCGGCCAGCGTCAGCAGGATCATGCTGGGTATGGTCATTTGCGCAAATTCGGCCGGCAGGTCCAGCGCATAGCGCAGCCTGGTCCCCATGCGCGCCTGCATCACGCGCAAATACGCGGCCACCATGTCGAACTCGCTTTGCAGCGCGACTTGCTCGCTGCGCATCTCGGCCAGGCTGGCGCGCAAAAAGGCGATCAGGTCGGCCGTCAGCGCCGCCGCCCGGGCCGCGCCTGGCGCACCCTGCTCGGCCAGCTGCTGCACCGCGCCCAGGGTATTGAACAGGAAATGCGGCTCGATCTGGGCCCGCAGCAGGCGCAGCTGCGATTCGCTCAGTTCGCGCGCCAGGCGGTCGCGCTCGGCATCCTGTTGCAGCTGCAGGGTCAGCGCTTCGTACTGGCGGTTGCGCCAGCTGGTGACGATGGCCAGCGGCACCATGTAAAACACCACCGCCACCAGCAAGGCGATGCCGCCCACGCGCAGCAGGCGCTCGAAGGCCATGCCCATGGAGCCGGTGTCGCTCAGGCCGGCCAGCATCACGCCCGTCACCACGCCCGCCGCGCAGGTCGAGACGATCAGCAGGAGTTTCTTGAGCTTGTGGCGCACCGAACTGCGGTAATTGAACCAGACACCGATCAAGCCCCACACCAGCGCAAACCCCATGCCATTGCTGAAGACCACGGCCTTGAGCAATTCGAACTTGACCGGGAACAGCAGGTGCAATACCACGCCGATGGCGCTGAACAGCAGCATCAGCTTGAAGGCGGCGATATAAAAGCCGGCGCCACGGTACTTGAGCAGGAAATCATGCAATTGCTCGCGCTCGATCGGCGTCAGGGTCGACAGATTGCGGGCGATGCAGCGGCGCGCGCGGCCCTTCACCTGCGCCGCCATCTCGGGGTGTTTCAGCACCATCAGCGATTCGTCATCGATGCTGCGATACCAGTCCCTGAATTTTTTCAACATGCTGCGTTCTCCATGATCCGTGATTCAAACATGAACGCAGTCTACGGCGGCGACCTTTGCAGGCACAGCGGCGGGCGACGAAACACGAAGCGGCGGGCATCAACGACGAAAACACCATAAGGGTCCGCCAAGATTGCTGAAATAGTACGAAGTTTCCGAGATGAAATCAATAAGCGGGCGAGAATTTTCACTCTGGCAATAGTCCGTGATTTATTTTGCCTGATTGGTCCAAAATGGGGTTGACGAACCGGTGTGCCATAGACATTGCCAGGTTTTTGATGGTATCGTCTATGCTTGGCAAATATTGCTTCAGAGATACATGTCACGCCTGCGGACATGGTCGCTATATTGCGCGCAGCGTCCTCCCGTGGCGCCCCAAAACTGCTTTCCCAGACAAAATCCAATGCTCAAAAAAATGTTCGCCGCCGTGCTGATGACGCTATCCACAGCGGCCATCGCCGTGCCCTTCGGTTCCCAGTCCATCCTGGTGGTCGAAGACGGCACGGGTAAAATCCTGCTTGAAAAAAATGCCAACGTGGTCGTGCCCATCGCGTCGCTGACCAAGCTGATGACGGCCATGGTCGTGCTCGACTCCAAGGCCAACATGAAGGAAGAGATCCTGATCGACCAGGTCGACGTGGACACCTTGAAACACAGCACCTCGCGCGTGCCGGTGGGCGCCACCTTGACGCGCCACGATGTGCTGCAACTGGCGCTGATGTCGTCCGACAACCGCGCCGCCGCCTCGCTGGCGCGCACCTATCCGGGCGGCCCGACCGCCTTTGCGGTGGCCGTCAACGCCAAGATCAAGGCGCTGGGCATGCGCCAGACCGTGATCGAAGAGCCGACCGGCCTGTCGCCGAACAACCAGTCGACCGCCGCCGACCTGGTCAAGATGGCCGTGGCCGCCTCGCGCTATCCGGAAATCAGCCGCATCACGACCGACTCCAAGGACATTATCCAGATCAAGGGCCGCGACGTGGAATACCACAACACGAACCGCCTGGTGGGCGCCAAGGGCTGGGATATCGGCCTGTCGAAGACCGGCTTTACGAATGAAGCGGGGCGCTGCCTGATCATGCGCATCAAGTCGGCCGGCAAGTTCGCCACGATGATTTTGCTCAACGCGCGCGCCAATTCCGTGCGCGCCATGGACGCCGTCAATATCCGCCGCATGCTGGCGGCCGAAAACGGCATCGAAGAGCCGAAGGTGGTGCGCGCCTCGGCCAGCCCGGTGATACGTGCTTCGGCCGGCAAAGCGGTACGTGCGTCGGCCAGCCGCCACAAGAAAGCGCCGGCCAAGCCATCGAAGCGCCGCCGCGCCAAATAATTATTTTGTTTGCCGGTTGGTCATGACCACGCCGGCAATCGTCACCGCCCCGCCCACCAGCATCGAGGCCAGCACCGACTCGCCCAGCAAGCCGGCCGCCAGCACGATGCCGAACACGGGCACGAGATTGTTGAACACGGCCGTGCGCGACGGGCCGATCGCTTTCACGCCCTCGTAATACCAGACAAAACCGATCACCGTGCCGAACACGCCCAGGTAGCCGATGGCGGCCCACACCTGCCAGCCGAAGCTGCGCCATGGCACGGTGGGGAATTCAAACGCCGCGCCGACCAGCAAAAACGCCAGGCCCCACATGGCGGCATAGGTGGTGGCGGCCACCGGGCTCAGGCCTTTCAAGGCCACGCGCCCGATCAGGGTGTAGGCGGCCCAGCTGGAAATGCCGCAGAACATGAAGATCTCGCCGGCGCCTATGCCGCCGCCATTGCCATGCAGCAGGCCGAGCAGGTCGCCGCGCGTGATGACGATGGCCGTGCCGCAAAACGCCAGCATGATGCCCAGCCATTTGAAGGCCCCCAGGCGCTCGCGGAACAGCAGGGCCGAAGCCAGCGCCGTGACGATGGGGTTCAGTGCAACAAACAGCGCCGTGCGGCCGGCCGGCATGCGCGACAGGGCCGCCAGAAAGCACAGGTTGTACAGGAAGATGCCAGTCAGCCCCAGCGCGGCGGTGGTCGCCAATTGCTTGCGGTCCAGGCGCGGCAGGCCGCCTTCGAATTTCCAGGCCAGCAGCACCAGCAGCAGCACGGCCACGCCGAAGCGCCCGCTGGCGGCCGTCATCGGCGGCATCTGCTGGGCCAGCACCCTCCCCGCGATAAAGGTACCGCCCCAGAACAGGGCGACGAAAATCAGTTTGATATAGACCAGTGGCGACTGGGTGGCGATGGATGGAATGGCGATGGTGCGCATGGAAAGTCCTGTGATGCCGCTTGTGCGGCGGGTGGTGTACGTATATATTAATACTAATACTGGCTCATGAAATAATGAGCATTTACTCATAACCCGCCAAGAACCTCCGATGACCTTCACGCAACTGGAAATTTTTACCCTGGTGGCCGAGCTGCGCGGCTTTTCCGCCGCCGCCATGCAATTGGGCATCAGCCAGTCGGCCGTCTCGCATGCGTTAAAAGCGCTGGAAAAGGAGATGGGGGTGGACCTGATCGTGCGCCACCAGGCGTCGGCCGAGCTGACCGAGGTGGGCCGCCAGCTGCTGCTGCGCGCGCGCGAAATCCTGGGCCTGTCCGAAGCCATGCGCCAGGAAGCGGCCGATGTGCTGGGCCAGCGCCAGGGTTCCTTGCGCATCGGCTCGTTCGGCGCCACCTCGTCCCTCAATTTGCTGCCGGCGATTACCGCGCAGTTCAAACAGCGCTATCCCGGCATCGAGCTGCGCATCGACGAGGGCGCCGACCATGAGGTGGTGCAGTGGATACGCGAGCGCAGGGTCGACGTGGGTTTCCTGGTGCTGCCCGACGAGCGCTTCGATACGGTGCCGCTGGTGGAAGACCAGATGATGGCGCTGCTGCCGCGCAATCATGCGCTCGCTGGTGCAGCGTCCGTCACGCTGGCGCAGCTGTGCACCGATCCCTTCATCATGTCCGAAGCCGGTTGCGCGGCGCTGATCGAACCGCTGTTCGCCAACGCCCGGCTGAAACCCGACGTGCCCTACCATATCAGCCAGATGATCACCATTTTCGACATGGTCAGCCGCGGCACGGGCGTGTCCATCGTGGCCGAAATGGCGCTGCCGCAGCGCCTGGCCAGCCAGTATCCGGAACTGGTCGCCCTGCCGCTCGACCCACCGGTGATGCGCAAGGTGGGCCTGGCCGTGCGCGACCGGCGCCAGAATACGCCGGCCACCGAGGCCTTCCTGGAACTGGCCAGGCAGATGGCGCCCGCCTTGGCTCCCGCCTTGGCGCCAAGGCGCGAGCCAAGGCGCTGAAAGCAGCCGCGCACGCGGTCTTGTCTCGTGCGCGAGCGACCCGAGGTACACTGGAAGCCTGCCGACTCCGGAGCTTGTATGCCTGGTATCCCGCCTCAAGCAATACTGCACCGCCACACCGCCACGGGAGCGCGCTGATGCTTACATCGCTGCGAGAACTGATGCGCCCGCCGGCGGGCATGGCGTTCGACTTCAGCCAGCCGGCGGGAGAACCGGCGCTGGCGCCACCCGATGGCGTCTCCTGGCGCGTATTTGCCAATCCCGTCTCGCTGTTCATCGGCGGCGCGGCGGCGGTGCTGCTCGAACTGGCCGAACCGTCGGTACGTTCAGGCGTCTGGGACCACAGCGACTTCCAGCGCGACCCCGGCAAGCGCCTCAGGCGCACCGGCTTTGCCGCCATGATGACCGTGTATGGCCCGCGCTCGGCGACGGAAAAACTGATCGCGCGCGTGGTGCGCATGCACGGCCACGTGGAGGGCAGCACGCCCGATGGACTGGCCTATCGCGCCAACGATCCCCGGCTGCTCGACTGGGTGCATGCGACGGCCACGTTCGGCTTTGCCGAGGCCTATCACCGCTATGTGCGCCCCTTCAGCGCGGGCGAGCAAGATGCCGCCTTTTTCGAAGCCCTGCCTTCCGCCCGGCTGTATGGCGCCAGCGGCGCGCCGGGTTCGCGGGCCGAATGGGAAACGCTGCTGGCCGCCACCGCGCCACGGCTGGAAGGATCGGAGATCCTGGCCGAGTTCCTGCACATCATGTCCGGCGCGGCCATCCTGCCGGCGCCGATGCGCTGGCTGCAGCGGCTGCTGATGCGCGCCGCCGTGCAGATGACGCCCGAACCGGTGCGCTCGCTGCCGCAACTGCGCGGACAGGGCCTGCGCCGGGGCGAGGCGACGCTGGTGCGCCTGCTGGCGCGGGCGGCCATGCTGCTGCCGATGAAACAGTCGCCGCCGGCGCAGGCGGCCCGGCGGCTGGCGGCGCAGGACGCGCCGCCGCCCTGAGCTAAGGCGACTGCGCGATCAGGCCACGCAAGCCGCTGGCGCGCTGCGTGCGGCGCAAAATTGCGTCGAACAGCACCGCCTGCGTCGGCGATACCAGGGTAAAAAAGTCGCGCGCGCGCGTGATGCCGGTGTAGACCAGTTCGCGCGCCAGCATGGCGCCGCCCTCCTGCGGCAGCACCAGCACCGTGTGCCGAAATTCCGAACCCTGCGATTTGTGCACCGTCATGGCGAACGCCGTTTCCACCTGGCGCAGGCGGGTGGCCAGCACGCTGCGCACCTTGTCGCCTTCGAGGAAATACACGCGCAAGGAAGCAGGCCGCGACGGATCGCGCAAGGTCAGGCCGATATCGCCATTGAACACGCCGGTGCCGTAGTCATTGCGCGTGACCATCACGGGCCGGCCCACATACCATTCGGCGCGGCGCAGCAGGCCCTCCCTTTCGAGGCGCAGTTCGATCGCCGTATTCAGCCCCGCCACGCCCCACTCGCCGTCGCGCACGGCGCATAAAATGCGGAACGCCTCGAAGCTGCGCAGCACGCCGCGCACCCAGTCGTCATGATCAAAGTGACCTTCACTGCCCGCATTCACCAGTTCCAGGTAGGGCCGGTAGCCGCCCGGCGCGCCCTCGCGGCCCCCCAGGGCCAGGCGCAGCACCTCTTCCGGCTGGGCCGGCACCTTCCACGCCACCTTGCCTTCGGCGTCGTTGGCAAAACAGGCTTTCGCCAGGTCCGGCCGGCCATCGTTGACGGCCTGCGCCAATTCTCCGATCGGGCCGCCGAAGCGGTGGCTGTGGCGCAGCATCACCGTCTGCTGCGCCAGCGCGCCGGCATCGCCCGCAAAGCCGGCGGGAATAACCACGCCGCTGGCCGCCTGCGCATAGGCGATGGTGGCGGCGTCGTAGCCGCCCGCCTGCGCATCGTGGCACAGGTCGCCCAGCACGGCGCCCGCCTCGACCGACGCCAGCTGGTCCTTGTCGCCCAGCAGGATCAGGATGGCGGTGGACGGCAGGGCGTCCAGCACCGACGCCATCATCTCCAGGTGCACCATCGACGCTTCGTCGACGATCAAGACATCCACGTCGAGCTGGTTGCCGGCGTGGTGGGCAAACGCGCGCGTGCCGGGCCGCGCACCCAGCAGGCTGTGCAGGGTACGCGCGGCGCCCATGCGCTGCGCCAGGGCCAGCAAGGGCAGCGCATTGCCAGCCGCTGCGCCAACTTTTTCGGCCAGTCCCGCCAGCGCCTGGTCGATCGACTGCTTGAGGCGGGCGGCCGCCTTGCCGGTGGGCGCGGCCAGCGCGATGCGCAGCTGCTCGGGCTGCGGCGAGACGGCAAACAGCAAGGTCAGCAGACTGGCCACCGTATAGGTCTTGCCGGTGCCCGGCCCGCCCGTGATGATGGCCACCTTGCCGCGCAGGGCGATGGCGCAGGCGACCTTTTGCCAGTCCGGCCCGCCGCCTTCCGGTGGCCGGTCGAACAGCACATCGAGCCACTGGCGCACCTGCGGCAATGGGGGCGCCACGACGGTGGCGGCGCGCGTGGCGATCGCCATGCCGACGGCCGTTTCGTCGCGCCAGTAGCGGCGCAGATACAGGCGTTCGCCGTCGAGCACCAGCGGCTGATGGGTGTCTGCCACGCCGGCCGACCACACCTGCGGCGCCCTGGCCAGCAGCGCGCACCAGTCTTCCAGGGTGGCGGGCAGCGGCCCGGAGACGGCCAGCACGGCCTGCCATTGTTCGTCCGTCCAGCCCATCAGCTGCGACGGCGCATGCGCCAGCTCAGCGAGCATCACGCAGCTGTGGCCGCGCCCTTCCAGTTCCGACAGCACCACGCAGGCGACCGCCAGCGCCGGTGCATCGGACGCCTGCACCTGGTCCTGTGCCAGGCTGCCGACAAAGCGCGCAAAGGCCGCGCCCAGGCGGCGCACCTGGCCCGCATCGGCCAGGCCATCGAAAAAGGCCAGCAAGGGTTCCACGGTGGTGCTATGCATGCGTATCTTCCAGTAATTGATCCAGGCCGTCCAGCAGTTCCAGCTGCGGCGCCAGCCAGTAGCAGCCGTGCGTGTCCGGATTGGCGATGCCGCGCAAGAACAGGAAAATCGCCCCGCCCAGCTGGCGCGCCGGATCGTAGTGTTCACCCAGCCGGCTTTTCAGCAGCCGGTGCAGCGCCAGCATATAGATGGCGCCCTGGATATCGTAGCGGTGCTGGGCCATGCCGGCCGCCAGCGCCTCGGTGTGGTAGCTCGCGTCGTTATTGCCGAGGGCATTCGATTTGTAGTCGAGCACCCAGTAGCGCCCTTCGCGCTCGATCACCAGGTCGGCAAAGCCTTTCAGCATGCCGTGCAGCTGGCGGCGCGGCAGCACCGGGCGCGGCGCGCCATCGAGCAACAAGCGCGTGCACAGCTGGTCGAGCGCCTCGGTGGCCAGGTGCTCGCTGGGAAACCAGAATTCCATCTCCGGCAAGGTGCTGCCCAGCTGCGCCAGGGAGGCGTCCAGCAGCGGCAGCGGCGTGATGGCCACCTCGCGCAACCAGGCGATGGCGTCCTCTTGGCGATTGCCCCAGCCAGCCCGCTCGCAGCGCGCGGCCAGGCGCGCATCGAAGGTGGCGTCATGCACGCAATCGAAGCCTTCGCCGCCCATCCATTCGAGCTGCTCGTGCAGGAAATTGCCGGGCATCGAGCCGCGCGGAAAACGGTGCCACGGCGAGTCGGCCGTGTGCGGCGCCGGCAGGCTGGGGGCCGGCGCCACGCCTGTACCGTCTTCTAGCAAGGTTTCTTCCAGCGCCCGCTGCGGCACATGGCTGGCCACGGCGCCAATCTGGCGCGTCAGCGAGGTAAAACTGCCGACCGACCAGTCGCGCTCGAAGCGGCCCGTGAATTGCGGCGCTTCGCGCAATTCGGGTCGATGCTCGATGCGGTTCAACAAGGTGGCGGGCCCGGGCTGCGCCAGGCTGGCAATCGCGATCGCGTCGCAGCCACCGCACACCTCGTGCCAGCGCTGCTGCAGCTGCTCGCCCGGCAGCTTGTCACCGCCCGTCAGCAGATAGCCGAGCGCCGATTCGTGCAGGGTATTCTCGCCCGCCTTGCGCGCCGCCAGCGCGGCCACGCCCAGCCACAGAAAATGGCGTGCGCGCGTCAGCGCCACGTACAGCAGGCGCAAGTCTTCCTCGATGCGCGCTTCCTCGACAAAGGCCATCGCCTCGTCCGACAGCGACAGGTCCAGGTGGCGCTCGCCATTCTCGTCCGCATAGTCGACAAAGCTGCGGTTGCGTTTTTCGGCCTTGCGCGCCGTGACGGCAAACGGCAGGTAGACCAGCGGATATTCCAGGCCCTTCGACTTGTGCACGGTGATCACTTTCACCAGCTCGGCGTCGCTTTCCAGCCGCAGCACGCGCTCGTCGCCGCTCTCGCCGCCGCCCTCGATCTGCTCGGCCAGCCAGCGTATCAGCGCCTGCTCGCCATCGAGCTGGCGGCTGGCCGATTGCAGCAGTTCGGCCAGGTGCAGCAGATTGGTCAGCCGGCGCTCGCCGCCCGTCTGCTGCAGCAGCATGGCCGGCAGTTGCAGCTCGTGGATAAAGCGGCGCAGCATGGCCAGCACGCCCTGGCGCTGCCAGATCAGGTGCAGCGCCTTCAGTTGTTCGATGCGGCGTTCCCATTCCAGCTCGTCGCTCGACAGGCGCGCCAATTCACCCAGCGGCAGGGCGATGGTGCGGGTGGCAAACGCGGCGCGCGCCAGGCCGCCATCGAGCGGATTGGCCAGCGCCGCCAGCCAGCGCAGGACATCGGCCGCTTCTTCGCTGTCGATCACGGAATCCTTGTCGGACAAATACACGCTGGCCACGCGCCGGCGCGCCAATGCGCGGCGGATCGCGCCGGCCTCCTTGCGGTCGCGCACCAGCACCGCGATATCGGCCGGCTGCAGGCGCGCAAAGCCATCGGGGCCGTCAAAACCCGCTTGCGGGTCGTTCAGCATGGCGACGATATGCTCGGCGCAGTGGTCGGCAAAATACGCGCGGTAAGTATCGCCGCGCAGCGACTCGTCGCTGGCGCAGGCGGCCAGCAGGGCCGGCAGCGCGCCGTCCGCATTCACCAGTTGTTCGTCGCGCCCCTTGGCAGCGACCGCCTCGAACGGCAGCGGATTGGCGTCCGGCGTGCGGTAGCGGAAGGCGCCCAACGGCACCTCCGGCCGCTCGGCGTGCAAAAACAGCTGGTTGACAGCGGCCACCAGCGGCGCCGTCGAGCGGTAGTTGGTGCCCAGCTGGTAGTGGCGGCCCTCGGTGGCGCGGCGCGCCGCCAGGTAGCTTTGAATATCTGCCCCGCGAAAACCGTAGATCGACTGTTTCGGGTCGCCGATCAGGAACAGTCCCTGGGCCGGATCGTTGTCGGCAATCCGGTACAGCAGGTTGAAAATCTGGTACTGGGCGGGTGCCGTATCCTGGAATTCGTCGACCATCGCCAGCGGATATTGTTCCACGATGCGCTGGCGCAGCGCGGCGCCGTTCTCGCCGGCCAGCGCGTCGTGCAGGCGCTGCAGCATGTCGGCAAAGCCGAACTGGCGCGACTGGCGCTTGAGCTTGTCCATGCGGTGCGCGATCCTTGCCGCCGCGTGCAGGTGCAGGGTATGCGCCAGCGGCGTGATGGCCGCGAGATCCAGCCCCAGCTGCTCGGTGTGCTCGAAGCACTCGGGCACGCTGGCCGTGAAACTCTTGGCGAACGCGTCCTCGATGCCGGCGGGCGTCAAACGCTCCCAGGCCTTGGCGGTAATCGCCGGCATCAGCAGCAAGGGATCTTGCGCCCAGCGGCGCAGGCCGTCGAACCATTTTGCCAGGTTATCGGGTTTCATCTTGACGCCGTTGAAGCATTTGGGATTGGCGGCGCGGTGGCCGGCGATCCACGCCTCCATGGCGTTGGCGCGCGCGACCCAGCCCTGCTTCAGGCCGGCCAGCTGCGTCACCAAAGCCTGCTGTTCGCGGGCTATCAGCGAGGACAAGGCTTCCTCGCCGCCGAGGCCCATCATGCCGGGCCGGCGCGCCAGGTCGCGCACGGCATTTTTCAGCGCCGCCACATCGGGCCAGCAGTCGAGCAGCACGGCCAGCGCCTGCTCGCGCAGGGGGTAGACCTGCTGGCGCCAGTAATCGTGGGCCGCATCCTCGAACAGCGCCTGCTCGTCGCTGACCAATTCTTCGTCGAACAGGCTGCCGCTGTCGAACGCGTGTTCGCGCAGCATGCGCTGGCACCAGGCGTCGATGGTGAAGATCGCCGCCTCGTCCATGGTCTCGGCGGCCAGCATCAGCCGGTGCGCCGCCTTTTGCCGCGCGCTGTCGTCCGGGTAGGAATCGAGCAGCGCGTCGAGAAAAGGATCGCTGCCATCGGACTCATTGCGGAAATAAGCGGCCGCCTCGATCAGGCGCTCGCGCACCCGGTTCGACAGCTCGCGCGTGGCGGCGCGGGTAAACGTCATCACCAGGATATCGGCCGGCAGCAGCGGGCGCGAAAAAGCCGTGTCGTCGTCGCCATGGCCCAATACCAGCCGCACATACAGCGCGGCGATGGTCCAGGTCTTGCCGGTGCCGGCGGACGCCTCGATCAGGCGCGAGCCGTGCAGCGGAAATGCCAGCGGGTTGAGCAGATGGCTGGTCATGGTTCTTCTCCCGCGCCGTCCGGCGCGCCTATCGGGTCCAGGATGACATGCTCGCGCAGCCAGTCGGCCAGCGGGCCGTACAGCTCGCGCGTGCAGTCCTGCCACGCCTCCTCGGCCGCCAGCGCGGAAAATTCGGGCCACAAGCGGGCCAGGCACAGTTCCTCGCGCTCGCCGCCAATCTCGAAGCCGCCGTCATACACGGCGCGCGGATCGCCCTCCTGCACCAGCGCCAGGCCCGTCTTGCAGGCCGTCGGCAGCGGGTGGTTCATGCCTTCGCGCCACAGCGCCAGCAAGGTGGCCAGCGCCGCGCGCGAGGCGGCCGGGTCGAGCGGCGCCATGCTGACGATGGCGTCGCGCGCCACCAGGTAACCGGTGACGGGGAAACCAATCGCGGCGGCGGCCAGCTGGCGCAGCCACATCAGCATCAGTTTGTCGCCACGCGCCAGGCCGGACTTGTCCATCACCTTGGACGAGATCTGCTCCAGCCAGGCCGTTTCACCATCGTTGCCGCGCAATTTGTCGAGCCAGTCCTCCACCAGCAGCTCGCCGAACGGCAGCGCGATGGCGCGCTTGGCGGCCGCCTCGGGAAACGAGGCGCGCAAGGACAGCCAGGCGCTGCGCACCGGCACCAGCGCCTCGACCAGCTGCTCCTGCACCTGCCGGCCGATCAGGCCGATCGGCAGCACGCCTTCGCGCGCCAGCTTGTCGGCGCGCGCCTGCAAACCGGCGCGCACGTCCGCCAGCACTTCCTGCGCGCCGCCATCATCGAGCATGGTGTCTTCCAGCAGATAACGCTCCAGGGCATTCAGGCCGAACGGTTCTTCGTCCTCGCCCAGCATGGCGGCGTCGGCAAAGTGCACGCTGAGGCGGCGGCGGAAAAAATACTTGACGGGCTGGCGCACGAAACTGGCCAGTTCGCCCAGGCTCAGCCGGGTGCCAGGATCGAGTTCGTAGGGCCCCAGCGCCAGCAGGTCGGGCGACTGGCCGGCCTCGGCATGGGCGATCCGCCATTCGCCGGCATAGGTCAGCAAGCCGCCATCCTCGAAATAGCGGCGGCTGAACGGCTGCAGCGCATGCGCGGTGGTCAGCGTGTTCAAATCACGGTCGAGCGACCAGCCGGCGGCCAGGTAGTCGCGCAACTGCGACACCAGCACCGAAGGCGGCTGCTCGGAATTGTCGCGCACATTGCGCCCGACCCAGCTGACATACAATTTATCGCGCGCCGCCAGCAGGGCTTCGAGCATCAGGTAGCGGTCGTCGTCGCGGCGCGAGCGGTCGCCCGGGCGCGCCATGCCGGGCAGCGCCAGCAAATCGAAATCGGCTTTCGGCGCGCGGCGCGGGAAGTCGCCGTCGTTCATGCCCAGCAGGCATACCACGCGAAACGGCACGGCGCGCATCGGCATCAGGGTGCAGAAGGTCACGCCACCGGAAACGAACTGGTGGTTCAGGGTCGGCTCGTCGAGCGCGCCCAGCCAGGCCACGCGCAAGACGTCGAGCGGCACCGTCTCGACAAAGCCCGCATGTTCGCAGGTTTCCAGCCAGCCCTGCAGCGCGCCCTCCAGCTGCGCCAGGGTCAGGCGGTCGCCCTCGTCGCCGGCCTCGAAAAAGCGCGCCAGCAGCGCCCTCGCCTGCACGCCCCATTGCGCCGGCGTGCGCGATTGCGCCAGCACGGCGCGCCAGTGCAAGAGCGCCTCGACCAGCTGCGCCAAGGAGCCCGCCAGCGCGGCGTCCAGGCCGCCGACTTCCGCGTACGGCTCGATGCCGTCGAAACTGGCGCCGCCGCCACTGGCGTAGCCGAGCAGCATGCGCCGCACGCCGAAGATCCAGGCATTCTGCTCGCCGGCCGCGCCCAGGCCCAGGCCGGCGCGGTGTTCGCGGTCCAGGCCCCAGCGCACGCCGGCCCCTTCGATCCACGCGCCCAGGGTGTCGAGATCGTCGCCCTGCAGGCCGAAGCGCGCGGCCAGCGCCGGCACATCGAGCAAGTCGCGCACCTCGCTCTGGCGGCAGCGCTGCAGCGGCAGTTGCAGCAGCCATTCCAGGGCGACCAGCAGCGGATTGACGCTGCGGTCCTTGACGTCGCCGATCTCGAACGGAATAAAGCGTGCGTCCGTGCGGCGGTGCTGGCCGAAGACGGCGTGGATCGCCGCCGTGAACACATCGATGTCAGGCACCATCACCACCACGTCGCGCGGGCGCAGGCCGGTCTGGCTGCTGTGCGCAAACATCGCCAGCAGCTGGTCGTGCAGCACCTCGACTTCGCGCTGCACGCTGTGCGTGATGTGAAATTCGATCGAGCGGTCATCCTCCTCGGGCGGCACCTGCTCATGTTCTGCCAGGGGACGCAGTTCGCGGATGGCGACTTGCACCTGCTGTAATAACGTGACGCCCTGCTCTTCGCCGAACAGGTCGATGCGCAGGCTGTCGTCGCGCCCTTCGGCGTGCGCCTGTTCGTCGAATTCGTCGAGCATGCGGATAAAGTCGCGCCCTTGCCGGCCCCAGCTGGCCAGCAGCGGATGGCTGTGCGCATGCAGTTCTTCCAGCGGCAGCTGCGCCAGATCCTGGCCGTTGCGCTGCTGCTGGCGCTTGTAGCTGGCGCGCAGCAGGTCGCGCCCTTCGATGATGTCGCCCCAGTAGTACTGGCAGGGGTTGGGCACGGCCAGCACCACCTGCGTGTGGCGCGCCAGCGCCGCCAGCGCCTGCAGGGTTTGATACGGCAAGGCCGACACGCCGAACAGCACCACCCGGCGCGGCAGCTTGCCGGCAGGCAGTTCGCCGGCGGCGATCGCCGCCAGGAAGGCGTCGTGGATATCGGCGCGGCCCGTGTCGCGCTCGAACGCCTCGACGTCGGCGTTGACGGCGCGCCACAGCTGCGGCTGCCACAACTGCTCTTCCTTGAGTGCGACAGCGTCGCCGCGCGCCGTTTTCAGCACATTGCGCCCGGCCGCCCAGTCGGCCAGCCAGTCGGCGCGGTACACCTGGTACTGGTCGAACAGATCGGCCAGGCGTTCGGCCAGCTGCAGCCGCCGTTCGCAATCGCCATCGGCCAGGAAGTAGCGCAGCGGCGCAAAAACAGGGTCGGCCAGCAGGGACGGCAGCAGCCGCATCAGACGCCAGGTGAGCGGAGATTTATCGAACGGCGACACGCGCGGCACGCGCTCGCGGCCCAGCATGCCGCGGTAGCTTTCCCACAGCAGGCGCGCCGGCAGGGCGATGCGGGTGGCGGCGCACACGCCCATTTCCTCGGCCAGCGCGATTTTCAGCCATTCGGCCACGCCGTTCGACTGCACCAGGAAGATATCGGTTTCCAGCGGCGCCAGCGGATGATTGCGCAGCCACTGGAAGACGGCGGCGCGCAGGTGTTCCAGCTGGTTGCCGTGCAAAATCAACAGGCCAGGCGTGATGGGAGTGTGCATGCGATGAGGTTCAGGGTGGGCCAGCGCCTATTATCGCCGCTGCCTGCGTCAGGTGGTGTCGCTGTTGGCAAAATCGAGGGAAATTTGTTCGGCCACCTGCGCCAGCGCCGGCCCCATGGCCGCCATCAGCGCGCGCGCCTGCGGCAGGTCGCCGCCATGGCGCAAGCCTTCCAGCGCCAGGCACAGGGCCGCGAATGCATTCGCGCCGACAGCCAGCGCCGACGACTTGGTGCGGTGGCCCAGGTCGGCCAGGCGCTTCAGGTCTTCCAGCGCCAGCGCCTGCTCCATTTCGGCCAGGCCGTCGCGCGCCGTGTCGAGGAACAGCTGGGCGTACTTGCGCATCTTGACGGGATCGTTGCTGAAGGTCAGCGACAGCGCCGCCACGTCGAGCACCGCGGCGTCGCGCGCGCCACCGGCCGGCGTCACGGCAGCCGGCGCCTGCATGGCGATGCCGCCACGCCGGCGCAGCCATTTGGCCAGCAGCTGGAACAGCAGCATGGGCGCGATCGGCTTGGTGAGGAATTCATCCATGCCCGCCTCCAGGCAGCGCACCCGGTCTTCGCTGCCGGCATTGGCCGTCATGGCGATCACCAGGAGGCCCGCCAGCAGCGGATCGGCGCGGATGCGGCGGGTCGCCTCGAAGCCATCCATCTCGGGCATCTGCACGTCCATCAGCACGCAGTCATAGCTTTGCCGGGCCAGCAGTTCCAGCGCCTCGCGGCCGTTATTGGCCACGCGCACGATGGCGCCCGCGTCTTCCAGCAGTTCGCAGCCCACCTGCTGGCTGAACAGATTGTCTTCCACCAGCAGGATGGAGGCGCCCCGTATCACGTCCAGCAGCGGCGGCTCGCCCGCGCCGGCGCTGTCTTCCGGCGCGCCCGCGTACTTGTCCAGGCGGGCCGTAAACCAGAAGGTGCTGCCCAGCCCCGGCTGGCTGTGCACGCCCACCTCGCCGCCCATCAGCTCGGCCAGCTGCTTGCTGATCACCAGCCCCAGGCCGCTGCCGCCATATTTGCGCGTGGTCGACGCGTCGGCCTGGTGGAAGGAGCGGAACAGCTGCGCCACTTCTTCCGGGCTCATGCCGATGCCGCTGTCCTGCACCTCGAAGCGCAGCATGGCCTGGCGGCCGCCCTCCGCGTCCATGCGCACGCGCACGTACACATGGCCGCTGTCGGAAAACTTGATGGCGTTGTTGGTCAGGTTCAGCAAGACCTGTTCGAGCCGCAGGGCGTCGCCGCACCAGCGCTGCGGCAAGTCGCGCGCAATGTCGAAATGCAGATGCAGTGGCTTGGCGGCGGCCGCCTCGCCGAGCTGGCTGGAGATATTCGCCAGCAGGGTATCGAGCCGGAACTGCTTGACCTCCAGTTCCAGCTTGCCCGCCTCGATCTTGGAAAAATCGAGGATATCGTTGATCAGGCCCAGCAGGTGCTGGCCAGAATGGTAGATTTTCTGCAGGTAGTCGCGCTGGCGCGCATCGGCCACCGATTTCAGGGCCAGGTGGGCCATGCCGATAATGCTGTTCATCGGCGTGCGGATTTCATGGCTCATGTTCGACAGGAAGTCGCTCTTGGCCTGGCTGGCCGCGTCGGCGCGCTCCTTGAGCTGGTGCAGTTCGGTCACGTCGGTGGACAGGCCGATCAGGCCGGTCACGGCGCCCGGCGGGCCCATCGGCACTTTGACGCTCCACAGGTGATGCACCTTGCCGTGCAGGTCGACAAAGCGTTCCTCGCCGACGAACTTGACGCCGGTGGCGCAGATCTGCTGCTCGCGGGCATGGAAAGTCGCCGCCAGTTCCTCTCCGATCAGCTCGCCCGCCTGGCGCCCGAGGACCTGCTCGATGGGCCGCTCGAGAATCTCCAGCATGCGCGCATTGACATAACGAAAGCGCAGGTTTTCGTCCTTCACGACGACATACGCATCGACGCTGTCGAGGACTGATTCCAGCATGGCGCGCTGGGCCATGGCATTGCGCCGCGACAGATACAGGGTCAGCATGTAGCCGTAGGCCAGCAAGGTGCCGGCCACGCCCACGGCCAGCGCCAGCGCCGGCAGATAGCGGTCGAAGCTGCTGTAGAGCTCGCTCTTGCGCACGCGGAAATGGGCTTTCCACAAGCCGCCGTGGTATTCGATCGGCAGCAACTGGTCGAAATAGGCGGCGTCCTGGCCAGGTTGGGGAGGGCTTGCCGCCAGGTCGCCGTTATCGTTGAACAGCAACCGGTCGTGGGGCGTGAGCTGCAGTTCGCCGGTGGTCGCAAACGGCCCGGGTGCGCTGTACAGGGTCAGGTGCAGCGGCTGCAGGGCATTGCCTTCCAGCGCGCTGCGCACCAGTTGCGCCACGCCGAAGCCGATCCCGACCGAGCCCTTGTAGGCGGCGCGGCGCTCGGCCACGGTGGCACGCGGCATGCCGTTGCGGTACACCGGCAGGCGCATGCCCAGGCCGATGCGCGCCGGCGGCCCCTTGATCAGGATCACCTGGCCCGAAGCGCTGATCTCGCCGCTGTCGCGCGCCTGCGCCAGCGCCTGCGCGATGGCCGGGTTGGCGCCGATATCGACGCCCTGGCGCTCGGCCACCAGCACATCGGGCTCGAGGAAGGTCAGCACAGTGTACTCGGCGCGCTGGCCCGGCGGGCGGATATCGAAGGCGGGATAGCCGCCCGCCACCAGGCTGTCGTCGGCGCGCACGGCGTCGACAAAGGCGGCGCGCTGGGCGGCGCTGACGGCCACCGCATAGTTCAGCGATTCGACGGCGGGAAACTGGTGCGCGATATCGAGCCCGGACACGTAATCGTGGAACTGCTTGCGCGACAGGTTTTCAGTGGTGCGAAACAGCGACTCCATGCCGCGCAGCAGATCGGAATAGCTTTTCACGCGCGCCACCAGGCTCTGCTGGGCGCTGTAGGCAAGGTTGTCGAAGCGCTGGCGCGCATCGTCGTTGATGGTGCGCAGCGCCCCCGCATACAGGGTGCCGCCGACAATCAGCGCCAGCAGCAAGCCGCCGGCCCATAGCCTGACCTGTGATACCGTCCAGCCCTTGTTCAGAGTATGCATTGTCAATCGCTTGTTCCGGTTCCTCGGCCTGCAGGTATAACGCCCCGCTCGTCATGAGGATACTATCAAAGCTCGCCAACAATGCACACCCGTCGAAAAAAATGCCGGCTTATCGCGCCGCCGCCACCGCATGGGCGCCACCATGCGCATCCCAGGCGTCGGCGCAGCGCACCACTTCGCCCACCACGATGATGCTGGGGCTGCCCAGGCCACTGGCCTGCAGGGCAAGCGGCAAGTCCTGCAAGGTGCTCAGCAACTGGCGCTGCGCGTCCAGGCTGGCCGATTGCACCACCGCCACCGGCGTGCCGGGCGCCATGCCGCCGGCCAGCAGCCCCGCCTGGATCGACGCCACGCGCGCCACGCCCATGTAGATCACCAGGGTCAGCCCGCTTTGCGCCAGCGCCGCCCAGTTTGGTTCCGAGGCCGCATCCTTGCCGTGGCCGGTGACGAAAATCGCCCCCTGGCTCCAGCCGCGATGGGTCAGCGGCACGCCGATGGCCGACGGCGCGGCCAGGCCGCTGCTGATGCCGGGCACCACCTCGACCCGCACGCCATGGCTGCGCAGGTAGGCGCGCTCTTCGCCGCCGCGTCCGAACAGATAGGGGTCGCCGCCTTTCAGGCGCACCACATGCAGGCCAGCGCGTGCCTCGGCCAGCATCAGCCGTTCGATGAATGCCTGCGGTGTCGACGCGCAGCCGCCGCGCTTGCCCACTTCCACCACCCGCACGCCAGGCGCCGCATGGGCCAGGATGGCCGGGTTGACCAGGTCGTCGATCAGCACCACGTCGGCCGACGCGATGGCCTTGACCGCCTTGATGGTCAGCAGATCCGGGTCGCCGGGACCGGCGCCCACCAGGGTAACGTAGCCTTGTGCCATGATAAATCTCCTGCTTTCAGTCAAATTTCAAAAAAAGTGGCGGATCGCGAACGAGGCCGCGTACTGTTCGGGATTGCTGCCGTCCCAGACTACCCCATCGCACAGGGTCGATGCGCGCATCAGGCTGATTGGTACCGGCGTGCCCGTCATTTCGGCCGCCTGGCGGTACAGGTCCAGGCGCGTGACCTGGCCGGCCACCGCCAGGTAGTCGGGTTCGTCGCGCAGCAGGCCCCAGCGCCGGTGCTGGGTCATGAACCACATGCCGTCGGACAGATACGGAAAATTGACGGCGCCGTCGCCATGGAAGCGCAAGCCATGCTGTTCGTTCCAGCACTTGCCCAGGCCATCGCAATAGTGGCCCAGGATGCGCGGCGCCAGCAGTTCCTGCGGCGTATTCAGGTAGGCGGGGCCGGCCAGGATGGCGGCCATCCGCAGCCGGTTGGCATCGCTCGCATCGATCCAGCGCCCCGCTTCGAGCACGGCGGCGATCAGCGCGCGGCAGGTATTCGGATGCTGCTGCGCAAACGCGGCACCGGTGCCCAGTACCTTGCCCGGATGATCGGGCCAGATGGCGCCGCTGGTGGTGGCCGTCACGCCGACGCCGTCGGCAATCGCCTTGCTGCCCCACGGCTCGCCGGCACAAAAGCCGTCCATCTGGCCGGCGCGCAGGGCCGCCACCATCTGCGACGGCGGCACCGTCATCACGCGCGCATCGCGCACCGGATCGATGCCGTGCGCGGCCAGCCAGTATTGCAGCAGCATCGCATGATTGCCGGTAGGGAAAGTGTGCGCAAATACATAAGGACGTCCGGCGCTGCCCAGCTGGCGCGCCAGCGACGCGCCATCGACCGCGCCGGCGCGCGCCAGGTCTGCCGACAAGGCCACCGATTGCCCGTTATGGTTCAGGTTCATCAGCACGGCCATGTCATGCTGCTGGCCGCCGATGCCCATCTGCACGCCGAACACCAGGCCGTACAGCACATGGGCGGCGTCGAGTTCGCCATTGCCCAGCTTGTCGCGCACGCCGGCCCACGAGGTCTCGCGGCTCAGTTCGATCTTGATGCCGTATTGCTCGTCAAAGCCCAGTTCCGCCGCCATGATCAGCGAGGCACAGTCCGTCAGCGGCAGATAGCCGATCCGCACCACGTGTTTTTCAGGCTGCGTCCATCGCATGTGACCACCCGCTTGCTCTGTCATACCATTCCTTGCTGAAAAGTCTGCCGTGTCGCGCGGCATTCAAAAATAATGCACTGTATTGGTGCGTCGCACCACAATGAGCTGGCCAGCCGGCATCGATGTGTCATCCCAGCAAGTCCTCCACATCGATAATGCGCTGGGCTATTTCGGCCAGTTTCAGTTTCTTGTTCATGGCCATGGTGCGCAGGCGCTGGTAGGCCTGCTCTTCCGTCAGGCCGTGATGCGTCATCAACAGGCCCTTGGCGCGCTCGATTACCTTGCGCTCCGCCAGCTTGTGGCGCGTATCAATCAATTCGGCGCGCAGCTTTTCTTCCTGGCGGAAACGCGACAGCGCCACGTTCAGCACCGGCGCGACGCGTTCGGCCTGCAGGCCAGCCACGATATAGGCCGACACCCCGGCCGCCATGGCCGCGTCGATGCTGGCGGTGGCGCCGTCTTCGGTGAACAGCACAATGGGGCGGCGCTCGTCGCGGGTGGCGATGACGATATGTTCGAGCACGTCGCGCGCGTCCGATTCGGCATCGATAATGATCAGGTCAGGCTGGAGTTGCGCAATGCGCTCGGGGAGGTAGAGGTCGGCAGGCAGCGAGGCGATGATGTCATAGCCCGCTTCCAGCAGGCCGATACGCAGGGCATTGCCGCGCTGCGCCTGGGCGGCCAGCGCGCTATCCGTGTGCGCGGCGTGGTCGACAATCGTATTGACGACCACGATGCGCAAGGGACGCTCGGAATAAACAGGGGGACGGCTGGACGTCATGTGGGCTTCTGCAGTGGCTGATGATTTGCCACTACAGTAAGCAAGAATCAAACCAGCGTTTTATTTGAGGGTCGGCATGGCAAATTCGGCACCGGCCGCGGTCGACGCCGGCCAGCGCTGGGTCACGGCCTTTTGTTTCGTATAGAAGCGCACCGATTCCGGGCCGTGCGCATGGTGGTCGCCAAACAGGCTGCGTTTCCAGCCGCCAAAACTGTGGAAGGCCATCGGCACGGGAATCGGTACATTCACGCCGACCATCCCGACCTGCACCCGGTGCGTGTATTCGCGCGCCGTATTGCCGTCGCGCGTATAAATCGCCGTGCCGTTGCCGTATTCATGGGCGTTGACCAGGTCCAGCGCGGTGGCGAAATCGGGCACGCGCACGATGCACAAGACCGGGCCGAAGATCTCTTCCTTGTAGATGGTCATGTCCGGCGTCACATGGTCGAACAGGCTGCCGCCCAGGAAAAAGCCGTTTTCATGGCCGGGCAAGACAAACCCGCGGCCGTCGGCGACCAGCTTGGCGCCCTCTTTCACACCGGCGGCAATATAGCCGGCAATTTTGTCCTTGTGCACCTGCGTGACCACCGGGCCCATTTCGGCCGCCAGGTCCATGCCCTGCGTGATTTTGAGTTCGGCGATGCGCGGCAGCAAGGCTTCCACCAGCTGGTCGCCCACATTGCCGACCGCCACCACCACCGAAATGGCCATGCAGCGCTCGCCGGCCGAACCGAAGGCCGCGCCCATCAAGGCGTCCACCGTCTGGGGGATATCGGCGTCGGGCATCACCACCATATGGTTTTTCGCGCCGCCCAGCGCCTGCACCCGCTTGCCCTGCGCGCAGCCGGTGGCGTAGATATATTCGGCGATCGGGGTCGAACCGACAAAGCTGACGGCGCGCACGTCCGGGTGGTGCAGCAGGCCGTCGACGGCTTCCTTGTCGCCTTGTACCACATTGAACACGCCGTCCGGCAGGCCCGCTTCCGTGAGCAGTTTCGCCAGCAGCAGGCTGGCCGACGGATCGCGCTCCGACGGTTTTAATACAAACGTGTTACCGCAGGCAATCGCCATCGGGAACATCCACATCGGCACCATTACCGGGAAGTTGAACGGCGTGATGCCGACGCACACGCCCAGCGCCTGGCGGATCGACCAGGCGTCGATGCCGCCGGCCACCTGCTCCGAATATTCGCCCTTCATCATTTGCGGGATGCCACAGGCGAACTCCACCACTTCGATACCGCGCGTGACCTCGCCTTTCGCGTCCGTAAACACCTTGCCATGTTCGGCAGTGATCAGCGCGGCCAGTTCGTCCGAATGGGTTTCCAGCAATTCCTTGAACTTGAACATGACCCGGGCGCGGCGCAGCGGCGAGGTCTGCGACCAAGCGGGAAAGGCGGTGTGGGCGGCCGCCACGGCGGCGTTCAGCTCGCTGGAGTTTGCCAGCGCAACCTTGGCGGTGATTTCTCCGGTGGCGGGATTGAAGACGTCGCTGTTGCGCTCGGAACGCGAGGCCATGGCGCTGCCACCGATAAAGTGGCCAATTGTCGGGGTTGTCATTGTTTTTCCTTGGTTATTTCGTCATCAGCCATTCATGGGCCGGATCGTTTTTAAAATGCCAGACCCGTTTCGGGCCGGCCATTACATTCAGGTAGTAGCCGTCGTAGCCATACGGCACGGTGACCGGGTGGTAGCCGCGCGGCACCATCACCACATCGTGGTTTTCCACCGCCAGCGCCTGGTCGATGCTGCGGTCGTCCGTATACACGCGCTGGTAGGCAAAACCCTGCTCGGGATTGAGGCGGTGGTAATAGGTTTCCTCCAGCGAACTCTCCGTGGGGATATTGTCGTTATCGTGCTTGTGCGGCGGGTAACTCGACGAATGGCCTGATGGCGTCACCACCTCGACCACCAGCAGGCCATCGGCTGCTTCCGTCTGCGGCAGGATATCGCACACATAGCGGGTGTTGGCGCCCCTGCCGCGCACCGAGCGCGTCATGGTATGCGGATCAATCAGGCGGGCCGGACGGTCGGACGTGCCCGGCGCGCTGCACAAGCCGATTTCCGCGTTGCCGGTGGCGATGATATTGACCCGCATGCGGCGCGGCACATACACGGCCGCCGGCGCGCGGTCCTCGAACACGCTCAGCCGTTCGCCGATGTTTTCCCAGCGCTGCTCGCCCGCCTTGACCGTCACCGTGCCGGTCAGGACCACGATGCACAGCTCGCGGCCATCGGTTTCCAGGCTGAGTTGTTCGCCCGCCGCCAGCCGGTGCGCGGCAAAGCCGACATGAGTCCAGCCGGCCGATTCGGGCGTCACCTCGACGATTTTTCCAGCGGCTTTGTTTCCCTTGACCAGCAGGCTGTTCATGCGGCCTCCTGTCCCAGGCGTGGTATTTCATCGACCAGCCTGGCCAGATAATCGTGGCCCATCTTGGCGTACTGGTAACTGGGGGCCACGGCCGGGTCCTGCTCGGCTTCCACCACCAGCCAGCCCTGATAGCCATGGCGGTACAGGGCGGTGAGAATGCCGGGGAAATCGATGCTGCCGTCGCCGGGTACGCTGAAAGCGCCATTGATCACGGCCTGCAGGAAACTCCAGTGGCCATTCCTGGCCAGCTTGATCACGTTCGGCCGCACATCCTTGCAGTGCACATGGCAGATGCGAGCTATGTGCTTGTTCAATACCGACAGCGCGTCGCCGCCGCCAAAGGTGATATGGCCGGTATCGAACAGCAGGCCGACTTCGTCGTCCGTGAGCGTCATCAACTGGTCGACATCGGCCGGCGACTCCACATAGGCACCCATATGGTGGTGGTAGGCCAGGCGCACGCCGTGGTCCAGCAAGTGCCGGGCAAACACCGTCAATTTGTCGGCGTACGCCTGCCATTGCTGCTGGCTTTGGAAACGCGGGCGTTTATACAGCGGCCGTGCTTCGCCCTGGATCGCGTCGGCCACTTCGCCATACACCATCACGGTGGCGCCGCTGTCGGCCAGCAGCCGCAAATGCGGACCGACGGCGGCGATTTCCTCTTGCGCCGAGCGGCTGGCCAGGCGGCCGGAATACCAGCCCGACACGCAGGCCAGGTCATATTTGCCCAGCACGGCGCGCAAGGCCGACGATTCCTTCGGAAACTTGTTGCCCAACTCAAAGCCGGCATAGCCGATCTCGGCACCCTCTTTCAAGGCGGTTTCCAACGGCGTCTCGCCGCCCAGCGACGGCAGGTCGTCGTTCATCCAGGAGATCGGGTTGATGCCGATTTTTACGTTCCATGTATTCATTTTGCTTGTCCTTGGCGATCAAGTTCATAACGGGCGCGTGCCGCTTGCACGCCGGGCTGGGTCGAGACCTCGGGTACGGCCACTTCCCACCAGCAACCACCCTCGTCGGTGGTGCGCGTGTCGTCGGTATCGATGCAGATCAGATAAGTGCGGCTGGCGGCGCGGGCGCGCACCAGGGCCTGCTCCAGGCCGGCAATGCCGTCCACATGTTCGGACAGGGCCCCCAGGGATTTCGCATGGAGCGCGAAATCGATCTGTGGCGCGCCCTCGCCCGCCTGCAGGCAATCGGCCAGCATATTGTTGAACGGCGCATTGCCGCAGGCCTGCTGCAGGCGGTTGATGCAGCCATAACCGCGGTTGTCGAGCACCACGATGATCAGCTTTTTGTCCAGCATGACCGAGGTGGCGATTTCCGAATTCATCATCAGATAGCTGCCGTCGCCCACCATCACGATCACGTCGGACGCGGGCTTGGCCATCTTGACGCCGAGGCCGCCGGCGATCTCATAGCCCATGCACGAGTAGCCGTATTCCATATGGTAGCCACCGGGCGTGGACGTGCGCCACAGCTTGTGGAGTTCGGCCGGCAGGGTGCCCGCCGCGCAGACCACGATATCGTTGGCCGTCGAGGTGGTGGACGAGCGCTGCACGGCGCCGATCACGTCGCCGTCATACGGCAGGCCGGCCACCTCGCGCTTGCCCGTGATGGCCGTGACCGTCTCGCGCCAGCCGGCCGCTTCGCGCCTGGCCTGCTCGCTCCATTCGCGGCTGGCCGACCAGTCACCGAGCAATTCGGACAGACCCTGCAGGCCCAGGGTTGCATCCGCCTGCACACCGAGGCCACGGCGTTTCAGTGCATCAAAACTGTTGACGTTCAGGCTGACCAGCTCGGCTTTCGCAAACAGCGAATTCGATCCCGTCGTAAAGTCCTGCAAGCGCGTGCCGACCGCCAGTACCAGATCGGCCTGGCTGGCCAGCGCATTGGCGGACGGCGCACCGGTCACGCCGATGGCGCCCAGCTGCAGCGGATGATCCCAGGGCAAGGAGCTTTTGCCGGCATGGGTTTCCGCCACCGGAATACCGTGGCGTTCGGCAAAGGCGCGCAAGGCGTCCCCGGCTTGACCGTACAGCACGCCGCCACCTGCCACGATCAGCGGTTGCTTCGCCTTTTTCAGTACTTCGGCCGCCTCTGCCAGCTCGGACGGCACCGGCGGCAGCGCGCGGAAACGCACGATCCTCGGCGCAAAAAACTCTTCCGGATAGTCATACGCCATGGTCTGCACATCCTGCGGCAGCGACAGGGTGACGGGGCCGCAGGCGGCCGGGTCGGTCAGGGCGGCGATGGCGCGCGGCAAGGCCGTCAGTAACTGTTCCGGATAGATAATGCGGTCGAAATAGCGCGACAAGGGTTTGAAGGCGTCGTTGACAGAGACGCTGCCGTCACCACCATCTTCCAGCTGCTGCAAGACCGGGTCCGGCGCGCGCGAGACAAACACGTCGCCTGGCAACAGCAGCACCGGCAGGCGGTTGACGTGCGCCAGCGCGGCCGCCGTCAGCAGATTGGTGGCGCCGGGACCGATCGAGCTGGTCACCGCCATCATGCGGCGGCGCATATGGGCCTTGGCGTAGGCGATGGCCGCATGCGCCATCGCCTGTTCATTGTGGGCGCGATAGGTCGGGAAAGTAGCGCGATACTGGTACAGCGCTTCGCCCAGGCCCGCCACATTGCCGTGGCCAAAGATGGCAAACGCGCCGCCGAACAGGGGTTCGCCACTCTCGACGCGCAGCGCCGCCAGGTAGCGCACCAGCGCCTGCGCCATGGTCAGCCGTATGGTTTTGTTTTGCGTCGTCATGCCGCACGCTCCAGATGGTTGCGGGTGCGTTGCCACAGAACTATCAATTGCTCGAAGTTGGCGCGCACTTGCGAAATCAACGCGGCGTCATCGATCTGGCCGGCCAGCCAGCGGCGGCTCGGTTCCTGGAAGATCGTACGTCCCACCATAAAGCCGCGGCAGGTGGTGCTCTCTCTCGCTTCGTCGAAGCTGGCGGCCAGCTCGGAAATCGGCGCGTTCAGGCCCAGCAGCACGACGCCACGGCAATACGGATCGCGCTCATGCACCAGCGCGTCGATGGCCTGCCACTGTTGCGCGGAAAGGCTTTCCAGCTTCCACCATTCCGGATAGATGCCCAGGTTGTACAGGCGCTTGACGGCGCGCAGCACGGTGTGCTCGTCTTGCGGGAAGGCATCGGACGGGATAATTTCCAGCAGCAGTTCGTGACCGCTCACTTGCGCCGCATCGTACAGGGCCTTGATCTGCGCTTCCTGTTCCAGCCGGTTTTCCGGCAGGTCGTCCGGATGCAGTTGTACCAGGCACTTGATCACATGTTCTTTCGGCCAGCTGACCAGGTGCGAACCGATCGAGCGGCCCCAGTCGAACTGCAGCGGATTCGAACCCGGCAGTTCCACCGGACGGCCGATCCACCAGCCGCGTCCGGTGGCATCGTTGAGGGCATCGACGCCATAGCGGCCATCGATCAGCACGCCGGTCTTGCCCGACAGCTGCAGGGCCTCCTGCGTTTGCGCCACGGCCCGCACCATCAGCTGTTTCAGTTTTGAAATGGCCGCTTCGGTCGCGCCGGCCTGCTGCGACAGTTCGAAAAACTGCGTGCGATGGTCAAACGCGAATACGCACAGCTCATCCCATTGCTTGCGCGCCACCGTCGTGCGGTGCAGGCGCGCCAGGGTCGCATCCTGGTCGGGGTGCGTGAGCTTGTCGGCGTTGGCGAGGAAGTAATCGAGCTCCACGGGCGACGGCATGGCCGGCGCGCAACCATGGCGCGACACCACCAGCGCGCCACAGCCGTTGGCATAGCGGCAGCAGGCCTCGTAGTCTTCGCCGCGCAGCCAGCCTTTCAGAAAGCCGGACAAGAAAGCGTCGCCGGCGCCCAGCACATTGAGCACCGCCACGCGCACGCCGCGGTAGTTGTAGGCGTCGTCCAGGCTGGCGGGAATATCACCCTCGATCACGGCGCTGCCCAGCGGACCACGCTTGACCACCAGGGTGGCGGCGCTGACGGCGCGCACCGCCTGTAGGGACGCCATGATGTCGGCACCGCCGCCGGCGATCATGAATTCCTCTTCGGTGCCGACGATCAAGTCGAACTGCGGCAGGATGCCCTGCAGATGTTGCGTCACGCCCTCGTTCGACACAAAGCGCGTTTCGCCATCGGCCTTGCCCGACAGACCCCACAGCACGGGCCGGTAGTCGATATCGAGCACGGTGCGCACATTGTTGGCACGGGCCAGGCGCAAGGCCTGCGAGCTGACGGCGTGCATGGCGGCCGTCGAGAAATGCGTGCCGGTGATCAGCAGCGCCTTGCTGCTGGCAATAAACGCCTGGTCCACCGACGCCGCGTCGATGGCCATGTCGGCGCAATTCTCGCGGTAGAAAATCAAAGGAAAGGTGTCCTTGTCCTTGATGCCCAGCATCACCAGCGCGGTCAGCCGGTCGTGGTCGATGCCGACATGGCTGACATCGCAGCCTTCTTTCGACAAGGTATCGGTCAGGAAACGCCCCATATGGTCGTCGCCGACTTTCGACAGCATGGCGGACTTGAGGCCCAGGCGCGCCGTGCCGAAGGCGATATTGGCCGACGAGCCGCCCAGGTATTTGGCGAAGCTGGTGGCGTCTTCCAGGGTGCTGCCGATCTGCTGCGCGTACAGGTCCACCGCCAGGCGGCCCAGGCAGATCACATCGAGCGCGCGGCCCGGAGCAAATTGTGTGGGATTGTTCATGGTTATCCTTAAATCGTGACGCCGTCGAGTTCGCTCATCAGCGTTTGCATTTCCTCGCCGCCCGCCATCATGTCGAGCAAGGCGTCCTTGGTCACCGTATCCTTGGTGAACGTACCGAGCGACTTGCCCCGGTTCAGCAGGGTGAACGAGTCGCCGACCGGATACGCGTGGTGCACATTGTGGGTAATGAAGATCACGGAAATCCCCCGTTCGCGCGCCTTGTAGATCAGTTTGAGCACATTGAACGATTGCTTCACGCCCAGTGCCGCCGTCGGTTCATCGAGGATCAGCACGCGGGCGCCAAAGTGGATCGCGCGGGCAATCGCCAGGCACTGCTTTTCACCGCCCGACATGGTGCCGATGGCCTGGTGCGGGTCGCGCACCATGATGCCCATCTCGGCCAGCTTGGCGCGTGCCGTCTCGGCCGCATAATCGATGTCCATCACGGGCACCAGGCCCAGCAGTTTTTTCATCGGCTCGCGGCCCATGAAGAAATTGCGCGCCACCGACAGCAGCGGCACCAGCGCCAGGTCCTGGTACACCGTGGCCACGCCCATGTCCAGCGCTTCGCTGGGCGAATTGAACACCACCGGCTTGCCGTCGACCAGGTACTGGCCTTCGGTCGGCTTGTGCACGCCGGCCAGGGTCTTGATCAGGGTTGACTTGCCGGCGCCGTTATCGCCCAGCAAGCAGTGCACTTCGCCCTCTTTCAACCGCATGGTGATGTTCTGCAGCGCCAGCACGGAGCCGAAACGCTTGCTGACATTTTCCAGGGCAAGAATATGGTCGCTCATGATTTACCTCGATTCCGTGACGCGTGAGCGTACAAAGTTATTGAACAGCACCGCGATCAGCAGCATCACGCCGAGGAACACGCGGAACCAGTCCGAATTGATATTGGTGTAGGTGATGCCGATCTGCACCACGCCGAAGATCAGCGCGCCGAAGCAGGCGCCGACCACCGAGCCGTAGCCGCCGGTCAGCAAGGCGCCGCCGATGACGGCCGCGATAATGGCTTCGAATTCCTTTTGCATGCCGCGGTCGGCGGCGGCCGAGCCGATGTCGCACACTTGCAAGGTAGCAAACAGGCAGGCGCAGAAGGCGGTGAAGACGAACAGCGAGATTTTCACTTTGCGCACCGGCACGCCGACGTTCTTGGCCGCGTTGGCGTCGCCGCCGACGGCGAACATCCAGTTGCCGAAGCGGGTACGCGACAGCACGAAGGCGGCGGCGCCGGCCAGCACGACCCACCAGGCGATCACTTTCGGGATGCCTTTGACCAGCGGCGAGCCGTCGTCGAGCACGGCGATCCAGCCGTGGGCGCCCAGCCAGTGGAACAGGCCGGTGGCAACATTACCCTGGAACAGCAGGCTGGCCAGCCAGTCGTTGGCCGCCAAATCGCCCACGCCGCTGACGATGGTACGGTTGGCAAACATGATCGACAGCGCCAGGGTCAGGCCGCGCAGGATGAACAG
This sequence comes from Janthinobacterium sp. J1-1, assembly GCF_030944405.1. Classification (NCBI taxonomy): domain Bacteria; kingdom Pseudomonadati; phylum Pseudomonadota; class Betaproteobacteria; order Burkholderiales; family Oxalobacteraceae; genus Janthinobacterium; species Janthinobacterium sp. J1-1. The sequence continues at coordinate 3,547,816 of NZ_CP132339.1, read as the reverse complement.
AAAGGCCAGGGTGACGATGAACGACGGCAGGCGCGTCTTGATGACGATATAGCCGTTCAGCCAGCCCAGCGCCATCGAACCGGCAAACGCGAACACGATGGCCGCCCACAGCGGCCACTGGAAATAGATGGTGGGGATGGCGATCATCATGCCGGCAAAGCCGATCATGGAGCCGATTGACAGGTCGAACTCACCGGCGATCATCAACAGGCAGGCGCCGATGGCGATGATGCCCAGGTAGGACGCCACCTGCATCCAGTTGACCACGCCGTCAAGGTTGAACATGCCGGAGTCGCCGGCGGTAATGATAAAGAACGCAAACACCAGCACCGTGCCGGAGATGGAGGCGAATTCGGGCCGGCCGAACAGTTGCTTGGCGCGGCTGGTCTTGCCGACCCGTTCGTCGGCGGCAGGCGCGGCCTGCTTCAGGGCCGGGGTCACGCCGGGGGCGGCCAGGCTGGATTTAAGCGCAGTCATGTGATGTCCTTTCAGTTACTTGTTTGCCAGAAATACGGACGCCAGGCGTACGTATCCGACGCGCCGCCCACGCACGTGGCGCGGCGCTGGAACCGGCCCGCCAGCGAGACGCTGCGGGCCGCTGGCAGACTTTTGGATTAGCGGAATTGCCCGGCGTACTTCTCGACCTTGGAGATGTTGTCCTTGGTCACGAAGCCGGGGCCGGAACTGATGTGGCGCGGGCCATAGATGGGAGCCAGGCCGTATTCGGCCAGGCGCGCCTGGTACTTCGGATTGGCGATCAGGATTTCCTTGACCTTGGCCAGGTCGGTGATCTTCTGCTGCTTCATGATGGCCATCACGGCGACCGGGATATAGCCTTGCAGGTAGGGCTGCTGGTCGATCGCGAACTGGATGCTGCCGTCCTTGATGCCCTTGGCGATTTCATCGGACAAGTCGAAGCTGGCGAAATACATCTTGCCCTTCAGACCCATTTTTTCCACCGCGCGCATGGCCGGCGGCGCCGAATCCGGTCCCAGCGCCAGCACGGCCTGGGTCTTCGGATTGCTGCGCAGATAGGCGCTGACCTTGCTTTCGATCACGCCAGGATCGACGCCGTTGGTGTCCAGCGTGGACGACTTGAAGTCGACGCCGAGCGCATCGGCAAAACCGCGGCAGCGTTCGAACGACGAGGCATTCATCGCATAGTGATTCACGCACACGAAGGACTTGATGCCCGCCTCCTTGGCGCGCTTGCCGGCGCCCAGGCCCGCGTCATATTCAGGCTGGCCGACGTGCATGATGGCTTTGAGCTGTTCGCTTTGCGCCAGGGTGCCCGAGTTGATGGTGACGAGCAGGATTTTCTTCGCCACCACCGTGCCCAGCGGTTTTTGCAGCACGCTGAAGTCGGCGATGTCGGCGATCAGGCCATCGTAGTTGCGCGCCGCCGATTGCTCGATCAGGCGCGCCATGTCGGCCAGGTCGCCATTCGGCGGGTTGCGGTAGTCGACCGTGACATTGAAGTCTTCGCCGGCCTGCTTGATGGCGTTCTTGATGGTGTTCCACCAGGAATCGGAGTCCGGCGCATGGCTGACCATCACGAATTTCTCGCCGGCCGCATGGCTGGCGCCGCTGCTCAATCCCAGGCTGGCGCCCATGGCGGCGATGGCCAGGCACTTCAACAAACCCTTGCTCTTGATGCTATACATGAATGTCTCCTAGATGGATTAATTTTTATAGTTGTCAGCTTTTGATGAAGGGTGACACCGGCCTGCTCCACCTTTGCGGCATGCAGTCCGGTGCACTGCGCATAGATTAGTCCAGGCTTACGACAAACGCAATGAAAATTTCAAGATTTTTTCAAATAGAAAATTGTTTCTGTTTTTTGAAATCGCTCTTATAATTATTGCGAGACGATCCACACCACAACAGGAGAACACAGATGATCCAAGTAGCATTGTTTGGCGCCGGCCGCATCGGCAAGATCCACGCCGCCAACCTGGCGGCCCAGGCCGGCGTACAATTCAAGTACGTCGTCGATGTCAACGCCGAAGCGGCCGCCGCGCTGGCCGCCATCCATGGTGGCAGCAGCGCCACGATCGAGGCCGCGCTGGCCGACCCGGAGGTCAAGGCGGTCGTGATCGCGTCCAGCACCGACACCCATGCCGACCTGATACTGCGCTCGGCCGCCGCCGGCAAGGCCATCTTTTGCGAAAAGCCGGTCGACCTGACGATAGATCGCGCGCGCGCCTGCGCCGCCGCCGCCAAGGAAGCGGGCGTGCTGTGCATGCTGGGCTTCCAGCGACGCTACGACCCCACTTTCAATGCCCTGAAAAAGCGCATCGAAGCCGGTGAAATCGGCACGCCGGAATTGCTGATCGTCACCAGCCGCGATCCGGGTCCACCGCCGGTCAGCTATATCAAGGTATCGGGCGGCATCTTCAAGGACATGCTGATCCACGACTTCGACATCTTCCGCTGGATCCTCGACGACGCCGCCGTCAGCGTGCACGCCACCGGCAGTTGCCTGGTCGACCCCGCCATCGGCGAGGCGGGCGACCTCGATACGGCCGTGGTCACTATCCGCACCGCCAGCGGCCGCCTGTGCCAGATCAATGCCACGCGCCGCGCCGCCTACGGCTACGACCAGCGCTTCGAAGTGCTGGGCAGCAAGGGGATGCTGCAGGCGGGCAACCACAAGCCGACCGAAGTGACGGCCTATGGCGCGGTGAATGTCAGCGTGGACAAGCCGGAAGACTTCTTCCTCGAACGCTACCGCGTCGCCTATGCGCAGGAAATGGCGCATTTCTTTGACGCCTTGAGCCATGGCACGCCATTGCGCACCACCGTCGAAGACGGCCTGAAGGCGCTTGAACTGGCCGAAGCGGCGACCCTGTCGTGGCGCGAACAGCGCGTCGTCACCCTGTGAAGATTGGAGAACACATGTCAAATACAAGCTTGAAAATCGGCATCGTCGGCCTGGGCCGGCTGGGCCAGCGCCACGCCATCAACCTGGCGCAGCGCGTGCCGAACGCCGACGTCGTCGCCGCCTGCAGCCCCGTGCCAGCCGAACTGGACTGGGCCGCGCGCGAACTGGGCATCACCAACGGCTATGCCGACTATGACGCCCTGCTGTCCCACCCGGGCCTGGACGCCGTCTTCCTCGTCACGCCGACGTCGATGCACCCGGACCAGATCATCGCCGCCCTGCGCGCCGGCAAGCACGTGTTCTGCGAAAAGCCGCTGTCGCTGGACCTGGCCGATTGTTTGAAAGTGGAAGCGGAAGCGGCGCGCCATCCGCACTTGACCACCATGATCGGCTTCGTGCGCCGCTTCGATACGAGCTACCATGACGCGCAGCAAAAGATCGCCCAGGGCCTGATCGGCAAGCCTTACCTGGTACGCTCGCAAACCTGCGACCAGAACGACCCCAGCGGCGCCTTCATGCGCTTTGCGCCCACCAGCGGCGGCATCTTTCTGGACTGCAGCGTGCACGATATCGACCTGGCGCGCTGGCTGCTGGGCAACCCCACGCCCACCCGCGTGTATGCCAGCGGCACCAACGCCATCCACAAGGGCCTGCAGGAATACGGCGACGTCGACAACGGCCTGGCGACGGTCGAGTTCTCCGACGGCAGCATGGCCACCTTCATGGCCTCGCGCACCCTGGCGCACGGCCACGAAACGCTGACCGAAGTGTTCGGCACCAGCGGACGCCTCGCCGTGGGCAGCAATCCGCGCCTGAACCGCGTGGAAATTTCGGACGCGCACGGCGTGCGCAATGAATGCACGCCCGACTTCTATGCCCGCTTTGCCGACGCCTTTCTGATCGAGGCGCAGGAGTTTACCGACGCGGCGCTGGGCCGGCGCACCCTGTCGCTGACCTTGAATGACGCCACCGAAGCGACGCGGCTGGGGATTGCCATGACGCAGGCGATGCGCGAACGGCGTATCGTGGAATTTTAAGTCAACTGTCAGCAGCGAAATTCCGGGGTCAGTCGCTTCGCGATCGCACTACGTCCCACTGGGACGTAGTCCCCCGTCGGGTCTGCCCCCTGACTATCTACCCTCTCTCCAGCCCGCCTTCGCCACCACGGCGCCCCTCCCTATCTTTTTGCCATATCCTCGCACGGTTCAACATGCTGTAATGCAACCATGTTGACACTGTTTCATTCCGTTCTACGCACGACTACTTAGTTCATTTATGTACTATACATGACTGAAAATGTTATGATGCGCATCCTCCAAGCCATACAGCCATAGGAGCTTTACATGAAAGTCATCGGCATCTCTCCGCAGAGACGCAATTTCCTGCGCAAGGCGGCCATCGCCGTTCCCGTCGCAGCCGCCATCGGCGCCATCGGCACGGCCGGCACGGTGCTGGCCACCGGCGACGGGCAGGACAAGCCCTACCAGCCCACCTATTTCAACGCCGCCGAATGGGCCACCTTGTGCGCGCTGGTCGACCGCCTGATCCCGGCCGATGCGGAAGGCCCTGGCGCGCTGCAGGCTGGCGTGCATGAGTTCATCGACCTGCAGATGGATACGCCCTATGCCTACGGCAAGCTGTGGTTCATGCAGGCGCCGTTTGTCGACGCGCCGGACGAATTCGGCTACCAGTTCCATATGGCGCCGCGCGAACTGTACCGCAGCGCCCTGCCCGGCTTCGCGCAGGCCGTGCAGCGCAAGACCGGCAAGGCCTATGCCGAGCTGCCCGTGGCGCAGCGTGACGCGCTGGTCGCCGAACTGGAAAAAGGTACTTTGCCGATCGGCGAAGTACCGGCCACCGTGTTCTTCAAGCAATTGCTGCAAAACACGCGCGAAGGCTATTTCTGCGACCCGGCCCATGGCGGCAACAAGGACATGGCGGCCTGGCGCATGATCAATTTCCCGGGCGCGCGTGCCGACTACATGGACTGGGTCGAGCAATACGGCGTCCACTATCCGCTGCCACCCGCCTCCATCGCATAAGGAACCACCATGGCAGACATTACATTGAAACCGGTCGACGTCGTCATCGTCGGCTTCGGCTGGACCGGCGCCATCATGGCCAAGGAATTGACGGAAGCGGGCCTGAACGTGCTGGCCCTGGAACGCGGCCCGTACCGCGACACCTACCCGGATGGCGCGTATCCGAAAACGCTGGACGAACTGACCTATATCCAGCGCAGCAAGATCTTCCAGGACATGTCGAAAAGCTCGTTTACCTTTCGCCACGAGGTGAAAGGCATTGCCGTGCCATATCGCCAGATCGGCGCCTTCAAGCCGGGCACGGGCGTGGGCGGCGCCGGCCTGCACTGGTCGGGCCAGCACTGGCGCGTGCTGCCGGAAGAGCTGCAATTGCGCAGCCATTACGAAAAGCGCTACGGCAAGAAATTCATCCCCGACGGCATGACGATCCAGGATTTCGGCGTCACGTATGAGGAACTGGAACCGCATTTCGATTTCGTCGAAAAAGTCTTCGGCACCTCGGGCCAGGCCTACAAGGTCAACGGCAAGATCGTCGGCCCCGGCAATATCTTCGAAGCGGACCGCTCCGACAACTACGCGCTGCCGCCGCAGAAAGTGCCGTACACGGCGCACCTGTTCCAGCTGGCGGCCAAGGAAGTGGGGCTCAATCCCTTCGTGTCCGCGTCCTCGAATGCGTCGCAGCCCTACACCAACCCGTACAACTGCCAGATGGGACCGTGCAATTTCTGCGGCTTCTGTTCCGGTTTTGCCTGCTACAACTACTCCAAGGCCTCGCCACAGGTCAACATCATGCCGGCGCTGCGCCTGGCGTCGAACTTTGAACTGCGCGCCAACTGCAATGTGCTGCGCATCAACCTCGACGGCAGCAAGCAGAAGGCCACCGGCGTGACCTATGTCAATGCCGACGGCAAGACGGTCGAGCAACCGGCCGACCTGGTGATCGCCAGCACCTTCGCTTACAACAATGCGCATTTGCTGCTGGTGTCCGGCATCGGCAAACCGTACGACCCGGTGAGCAACGAAGGTGTGGTCGGGCGCAATATCGCCTACCAGACCATGTCGACGGTGCAGATGTTCTACGAGCCGGGCAAGAACACCAATCCCTTTATCGGCTCGGGCGGCAACGGCGTGGCGGTCGATGACTATAACGGCGACAACTTCGACCATGGCCCGCTGGGCTTTGTCGGCGGCTCGCCCGCCTGGTGCAACCCGGCCGGCGTCAAGCCGATCGCCGGCATTCCGGTGCCGGACGGCACGCCGTCGTGGGGTTCCGGCTGGAAAAAAGCCGTCAAGGACAACTACACCAGTACCGTCTCGTTCGACGTGCACGGCGCCAATATGGTCTACCGCGACTGCTATGTCGACCTCGATCCGACTTATACCGACGTCTTCGGCCAGCCGCTGCTGCGCTTCACCTTCGACTGGAAGGACAACGACATCAAGATGAGCCGCTACGTGACCGGCAAGATGTTGGAAGTGGCGAAAGCCATGAAGCCGAAATCGATCCATGTGTCGATGAAAAACTTCGGCGACCACCTGGACTTGCGCAACTACCAGACCACCCACTGGGCCGGCGGCACCGCCATGGGCACGGACCGCCGCACCAGCGTCGTCAACCGCTACCTGCAAAGCTGGGATGTGTCGAACGTGTTCGTCGTCGGTTCGAGCGTGTTCCCGGTCGGCATCGGCTACAACCCGACCGGCCTGGCCGCCGCGCTGACTTACTGGTGCGCCAAGGCCGTGCGCGAACAATATCTGAAAGACCCGCGGCCACTGGTCGCCGCGTAAGGACAGCCCCATGAAAAAACACACACAACGCCTCCTCGCGACGCTGTCCCTGCTGCTGTCGGCCGGCGCCGGCATGGCCGCCCCGGCCGACGCGCAACTGATCAAGCAGGGCGAATACCTGGCCCGTGCCGGCGACTGCATCGCCTGCCACACCGCCCCGCAAGGCAAACCCTACGCGGGCGGCCTCGGCATGGCGACACCGATCGGCAAGGTATATTCCACCAATATCACGCCGGACAAGCAGCACGGCATCGGCAACTGGAGTTTCGAAGACTTCGACAAGCTGATGCGCACCGGCGTGACCAAGCAGGGCTATACCGTCTACCCGGCCATGCCCTACCCCTCGTATTCGCGGCTGAGCGATGCCGACATGCGCGCGCTGTATGCCTACCTGATGCAGGGCGTGCCGGCCAACGCGTCGCCGAACCGCGCCGCGGATATTCCGTGGCCGCTGTCGATGCGCTTCCCGCTGACGGTGTGGCGCTGGGTATTCGCCCCGACGCCGGCGCCGTACACACCAGCAGCAGGCGGCGACCAGCAATTGCTGCGTGGCGCCTATCTGGTGCAGGGCCTGGGCCACTGCGGCGCCTGCCATACGGCGCGCGGCGTGGGCATGCAGGAGAAAGCCTTGACCGAACTCGACAGCAGCGCCTACCTGGCAGGCGGCGCCGCCATCGACGGCTGGGTCGCGCCATCGCTGCGCAACGAGCACGGCGGTGGCCTGGCGCGCTGGAGCGAAGCCGATATTGCCGAGTTCCTGAAAACCGGCCGCAACAGCCACAGCGCCTCGTTCGGCGCCATGAACGACGTGGTGGCGCACTCGATGCAGTACATGAGCAAGGACGACCTGGGCAGTATTGCCAAATACCTGAAATCGCTGCCGCCGGCCAATGCCAAAGCCCCGCCTTTTGTCGGCGACGACAAGGTCGCCAAGGCGCTGTTTGCCGGCAAGGTGGATGGCACGGGCGCGCAGCTGTACCTGAACAACTGCGCCGGCTGCCACCGTTCGGATGGCAAGGGTTACAGCAAGGCCTTCCCCGCGCTGGCCGGCAATGCGGTGCTGCAGACGGCGGACCCGACCTCGGCCATCAATATCGTGCTGTCGGGCGGCATGGTGCCGGCCACCCACACGGCGCCTTCCGCGCTGGTGATGGGCGGCTACGCCAAGACCCTGAACGACCAGCAGATCGCCGACGTGGTCAGTTTTATCCAGACCAGCTGGGGCAATCACGGCAGCGCCGCAACGGCATCGCAAGTGGCCAAGCTGCGCAAGACCGCCGTGCCGGTACAGGGCACGACGGAGGCGTCATTCGCGCCGGGACGCAGCGGCACGGTACCGGTGCCGCCGCCAGCGCGGCCCAATGTGATGCAGCCATGATGTAAAAAAACCCCCGTGCCTGATTGCCAGGCATGGGGGTTTTTACATAGACGTCGAAGAATTAACGATTGTTGCCATTGCTCCAGTAGCTGCCGCCGCCCGAACGGTCCTGCTTGCGCATGCGGAACTCCAGGTCATAACGGTCGGTCGCTTCGGCCAGGTCCGCATCCTGCTCTTCACGCACGCGCTCTTCGATGCCGTTGGCGACCGCATTGTGCAGACGCAGCATCAATGCTTGCACTGCCGAGGCTGCCTTCTCAAAGGCGCCGGACAGGCTGTTGAAAGAGAAAACGGTCAATGCTGGCGAGGTCGTGTGGGACATGGGATGCTCCTGGAAATGTACGGTGTTTGTTGCAGTGCAATATCATCATAAGCGTTCCAAGATATAAAGCCACTTTCAATTTCAGATACCAGTTATTCATTTCCCTGATAAAAAGGGTGTGCGACATGGGTTGCTGCTGGCCATCGGCATATTTACAACAGCGCGGCGCTGCTATACTGGTTCTTCGATTCCCTTCTTCCTGCCGCCATGTCCACTTCCCTGTCCGATATTGCAGAACGTTATGTGCATCTGGTACTGGCCATCGGCCAGCATGATCTCTCCTATGTCGACGCGTATTACGGCCCCCCGGCATGGCAGCGGGACGCTGCCGCCGCCCATCGTTCCTTGCCGCAGATCAGCCAGGACATCGTGGCGGCGCTGGCGCAGCTCGACGGCGGCGAATTGGGCGCTGACGAGGAAACGCGGCTGCGCGCCACCAACCTGCGCACGCAATTGCTGTCGATGCAAATGAAGGTGGCCATGCTCGGCGGCGCAAAGCCGGGCTTTGACGAAGAAAGCGCGCGCCTCTACGACGCCGTCTCGCCCCATCACACGCGCGCCTGGTATGAAGCCATCGTGGCGCAGGTGGCCGACCTGCTGCCCGGCAGCGCGACGGTCAGCGCACGGGTGCAGGAATTTCGCCGCCAGTTCGTGATTGCGCCCGAGCGTTTGCAGGCCGTCATGCAGGCCGCCATCGAAGCCGGCCGCGAACGCACGCTGCGCTATATCGCGCTGCCGCCGGAAGAAGATTTCGTGCTCGAATTTGTCACCGACAAGTCCTGGAGCGGCTACAACTGGTACAAGGGCAATTACCAGAGCGTGATCCAGATCAATACCGATTTGCCGATCTATATCGACCGCGCCGTCGACCTCGGTTGCCACGAAGCCTATCCGGGCCACCATGTGTACAACGTGCTGCTCGAACGCGACCTGGTGCGCGGCAAGGGCTGGATGGAATATTGCGTCTATCCCCTGTTTTCGCCGCAATCGCTGATCGCCGAAGGCACGGCCAACCATGGCATCGAACTGTGCTTTACCGACGCGGAGCGGCTGGCCTTCGAACAGCAGGTACTGTTTCCGCTGGCCGGGCTGGACCCGGCGCTGGCGCCGCGCTACCTGGAACTGAACCGCCTGCTGGCGCAACTGGCGTATGCCGACAACGATATCGCGCGCCAGTACCTGGAAGGCGGCCTGGACAAGGAAGAAGCGGTGGAGTGGCTGGTCAACGTGCGCCTGTATCCGGCGGAAAAAGCGGTGCAGCGGCTGCAGTTCTACGACGAGATGCGCGCCTACGTGATCAACTACAACCTGGGCCAGGACATGGCCAAGGCCTGGGTCGAACGCCAGGGCGGCACGCGCGCGCAGCACTGGGCGGCATTTCGCCAGCTGATGTCCTCGCCACGTACGCCGGCCGGCCTGCTGGACTAGCCGGAGCAAACCCGCCCTCTGTCATCATCCTGACATATCCGTCCGCTAGCATGTCGGCACTTTTCAGAACGACATCACGAGACAGACATGCAGAACAAACTCGCCTTGGCCACCTTCGGCCGCACCACCTTGTCGGCCGCCCTGGCGCTCGCTTTTGGCGCCAGCCTGGCCGCTTGCGGCGGCGGCAGCTCGTCCGATGACACGCCACAAGCAGCCGCGCCTGCGCGCATCGTCAGCGTGGTGGCCGCCACCGGCAAGGCCGCGGCCGGCAGCACGGTCAATGTCTACGACGCCAGCAAGGAAAGAGTCGGCTTCGGCGCCACCGATGCCAGCGGCCAGGCCAATATCGCCATCACCGCTGGCGCCAAGGCGCCCTTCCTGGTCACCGCCACCACCGCCAGCGGCACCGTGCTGTCGGCGGTATCGCTGAAGGAACGCACCATCAACCTGACCCAGCTGACGTCCATCATCACCACCCAGTTGCTGGGCGCCACGCCGGCCGCCGCGACCGCCGCCAGCCTGGCCGCCGTCGACGCGGCAAAGCTGCAAGCGGCGCAAACCCGGCTGGGCAAGGCGCTGGCCGCGCCTTTGCAAACCTTGGGCATGGCTGCCAGCTATGACTTCGTCAACGGCCCGTTGACCCCGAGCAGCAAGGACCCGGCCGACGTCCTGCTCGACAATCTGCAGGTCAAAACCAATGGCACCGATGTCGACATCGTCAACGCCAGCGGCAGCATCGTCGCGCAAATCCTCAACGGCGGCGCACCGATGGCCACCGGCAAGACGGTACTGGAAACGCCGCCCGTGCTGACCGCGCGCCAGCAGATACTGGCCGCGACCGCCGCCGGCACCGACGCCGCGCCCGTGTTCCTGCAGGTGTCGCTCGACGAATTGCGCCCGACCCAGCCAGCCATCGGCTACGACCAGGTGTACTACAAGCTGGGCCGCTACGGCGCGGAAGACCTGATCATGGCCAAGACCAACAAGCCGAAGAAATTTGCCGAGCTGTGCGAAGCCAACGGCCAGGACGACGTCGTCACCAAGACCGCCAATATCGCCGGCGCCACCCTGATCAACCCGCCCGCCAGCTTCCAGTGCAAGTCGCCGGTGGGTACCAAACCGGGCGACATGAAGACAGTCGTCATCGGCCCGAACGGCACCCTGTACCTGACGGACGGCCACCACACCTTCAGCGCTTTCTGGGATGCCGACAACGGCGTGAATCATCAACTGAAAGTGTGGGTCAAGGTGACCGACAACTTCAGCAAGCTCGGCGAATATGATTTCTGGGCGCAAATGAAAAAGGCCAGCAAGGTCTGGCTGAAGAATGGCACCAACCAGGCGATCGCCACCAGCCAGCTGCCCGCCGCCATCGGCCTGAAGTCCCTGGGTAACGACCCGTACCGCGCCCTGGTCTACTTCACCCGCGACGCCGGCTACGTGGTGCCGTCGACGGCCACCGAATTCCTGGAATTCTACTGGGCCAACTGGCTGCGCAACAAGCCGGTGGTCGACCTGTCGAAAGTCGACACCAGCGACACCACCGCCTACATGGCCGCCATCAAGACGGCATCGCAAGCGATGGTGGCGCTGAAAGCGACCGACATCGTCAGCGGCACGGCAACCGCGCAAAGCCTGGGCTGGACCGGCGTCTTCAGCCAGGCCGCGCTGGACGACCTGGTGACGCCGACCGGCAAGCTGACGTATTCGATCGCCTACAAGAAGTCGCTGGTGAAATAAAGCGTTCCCTCCTCAACGGCAAGCCCTCCGCACCCCCTGCGGATCGAAGGGCTTGCCGTCATATGCCAGGCAAGCGATCTGAAAAACGCCGGTATTGCGCAGTCCATTCCCCTGAATTGACCACCTGTCTTGAAAACAGCCTTTCGGCCTTGTTTTTTCCTACACTCACGTCTTTCGCATATGTGCAGCAAAAAGCGATAGATACGAAGAGAAAGGGTTGAACGACATGATGCATTTGCGCGCTTTGAAAACCGCCAGCCTGTTGGCGTATTTTTGCTGTAACGCGGTCCAGGCACAGGCGGACGATGCGCCCCCCGTGACACCCTCCGGGGACGAGGCCACCTCGTCAGTCAATATCAAGGGCATCCGGGACCCGGACTGGAAGCCGTACAGCGCCATGCTCAAGGGCGTGCATCGATTCGAGGAAAAGCACGCGCTGGCGCCTGATGCAAGGCTGCGCTTTATCCTGCAGCCGCGCCATGCGGATGTCGACATGAACGCGCTCCAGCTCCGGCTGGAAAGCGACTATGCGAGTATGCCGATAGCGCTGGAAGAAAAAAGCATTTTCAGCCTGCCAGCCGAGCAGGACCCGCTCCTTGCAAAGGCCGACCTGACGCTCAACCGCAAAGCCGGCTCGGTCCGCTGGATTCCCTATATCCGAAGTGCGACGGCCACCGATACCAGCCGCCGCCTGGGCGACCTGCGGCTGACGTGCGAGGTGCACTGGGCAATCGACAAGGACACGCTGCCGTTTGCCATGCGCACCACCTTGAGCGCGCTGGGCGGACCATGCAATTTCGTGTCGCAGAAAGGCACTTACAGCTTTACCGAACCGCAGCGCATTACGGCCGCCACCATCAGCTACAATGGAAAAACCGCACCCGTGCCATTCAGCGGTTTTTCGTTCACGCCGCCCTTGCGCGAAAAGGACTGGAGCGACGACAGCGTAATCGAACTGACGTTCGAAGAAAGCTGAGATATTACATTGTGCTGCAATCCTATTTGGTACCTCGATGAAAAGCACTGCCTGGCGAGTACTGTTTGCATCCCTTCCGCTGATTTTTGCGGCGGGATGTGATAACACCAAATCATTACCCGGCAACTACCAGCTGGAACGATGGGAAGATAACAAAACCTATTATCTGCACGGACCATCGCATGTGGCTGAGCAAGGTGGCGGACTGATCGAGGGCACCGTTCTTCGCCTGGCCTGGAACGACGAGATGATCGGCGTCGAGCGATACGCCACGTTTCGTGGCGACCGAGACGGATGGATGGTCATTGACATCAAATCAGGCCATATTTCCGGACCTGTCTCCGGCGCTGAATTTGAGACCATACGCAATCGATACAGGCTGCAAGTGCAGACGGCCAGCGTCGCGTGGGACAAGCTGTGAATGCCACCAGCCTGGTTCAAGACCTGAGCCGGTCATGCACTGCCCTTGCCTGCCATTGAGGCCAACAAGCCATTGTCGGCAGTCGCCATATCGATAAACGCGCGCAACTTGGGCTGGCTTTGCGTCCTGGCGGCGAAATACAGGAACATGCCCGATGACGGCGGAACAAACGCTTCGAGCACGCGTTCGAGCCGCCCGTCGGCCAGGTCCTGCGCGATCTCGATATCAGGCAGGTAGGCCAGGCCCAGCCCGGAGCGGGCAAAGTCGGCGATCAGGCCCGTGTCGTTGACCACCAGCTTGTGCCCGGTTTCCACATGGAAGGTGTCGCCATTGCGCACGAAGGCCCAGGGCGCCAGCGCTTTCGAGCGGTGGAAACGGTAGCGCACGGTGTCGTGGCGCACCAGGTCTTCCGGGATCAACGGCCTGCCGGCGCGCGCGAAGTACGCGGGCGTAGCCACCACCGACCAGGCCAGCTCGCCCGTCAGGCGCACCGCCACCATGCCTTGCGCCACCGACTGGCCCAGCCGTATGCCGGCGTCATAGCCCTGCTCCAGCAAGTCGACCTCGCCATCGTCGAGCGAAATATCGAGCGACACATCGGGATACGCGCGCTGGAAGCGTGGCGCCAGGCCCTTCAGCACCAGCGCCCCCAAGGCGCGCGGCACGGTCAGCCGCAAGGTGCCCGCCGGCCGGTCGCGAAAGCGGGTCAGCGCCGCAAACGCATCGTCGATCTGCGCGGTGGCCGCCAGCAGGCTGGCGTACAGGACGCCGCCGGCCTCGGTCAGCGCCACCCGGCGCGTATTGCGCACGAACACGATGACGCCATGCTGCGCTTCGAGCAGCTTGACCGCCTTGCTGGCCGCCGCCGGCGTCACGCCCAGGCGTATCGCCGCGGCGGTAAAACTCCTGGCCTCGGCCACGGCGAGGAAGATACGGATGGCTTCAAACGAGATGGGTTTCATGGCGTTGATTATTAACTTTGAGTTGATAGCTTACATGCCGAACCAGCGTATCGGGAATAAATCATGTTACTTATGATGAGCACTCGATCAACGCAACAGGAGAACAGCATGGCGATCAACTTGCCTGCCGTGGTGGCAGCCTACTTTCAAGCAGAAAACGCGCACGATGCGGCTGCAGTGGCGCAGTGTTTCAGTGCCGATGGCGAGGTGCGCGACGAGCACCATGTGCATCGTGGCCACGCCGCAATTACTGAATGGAAACGCGCCTCCAGCGACAAATATGCCGCGACGGTGGAGCCCCTCGCCTGCACCGTCACAGCGGAAGGTTGCGTGGCCAAGGGCGAAGTCAGCGGCAATTTTCCGGGCAGCCCGGTGCTGCTGGACTTTGCTTTCAATATCGATGCCGCAAAAATCACCGTACTGGAGATCACATCATGAACCACGCATTGAATCAACCGCAAGACTTCGCCGGCCAGCGCGTCCTCGTCACCGGCGGCACCAGGGGCATGGGCCGCGCCATCGTCGACCTGATGCAGGCGCGTGGCGCCCGGGTGATCACCACCGCCAGGGAAGCGTCCGGTGAACTGCCGCCCGGCGTGGCGTTCGTCCGCGCCGACCTCGGCACCCGGGAAGGAAGCGATGCGGTGGCCGACGCCATTTTGGTCTCGCATGGCGGCGTCGATATCCTCGTCAACAATGTCGGCGGCTCGACCGCACCCGGCGGCGGCGCGCTGGCACTGACCGATCAATTATGGGAGGAGGCGCTGCAGAGCAACCTGCTGGCGGCGGTGCGGCTGGACCGGGCCTTGCTGCCGGCCATGCTGGACCAGGGCGCCGGCGTCATCATTCATATCTCATCGATACAGCGCAGCCTGCCGCTGTTCGAGTCTACCCTGGCCTATGCCGCCGCCAAGGCGGCCCTGAGCAACTACAGCAAGGGCCTGGCCAATGAATTCGGCCCGCGCGGCATCCGCATCAACACGGTGGCGCCCGGCTTTATCGAAACCACGGCGGCCAGCGCCATGATAAGGCGCATCGCCGAGCATGGCGGCACCAGCGACATCGCTGCGCGCGAGCTATTGATGGACAGCCTGGGCGGCATTCCGATCGGCCGTCCGGGCA
Organism: Janthinobacterium sp. J1-1; assembly: GCF_030944405.1. Lineage (NCBI taxonomy): Bacteria > Pseudomonadati > Pseudomonadota > Betaproteobacteria > Burkholderiales > Oxalobacteraceae > Janthinobacterium > Janthinobacterium sp. J1-1. The sequence continues at coordinate 3,532,753 of NZ_CP132339.1, read as the reverse complement.
AACCGGACGAAGTGGCCGAACTGGTCGCCTTCCTGGCCTCGCAGCGGGCGGCCTCCATCCATGGCAGCGAATATGTGATCGATGGCGGGACGATACCCACCGTCTGAGAGCTCAATCCGGCCGTATCAATACCCAGCGCACGACGCGCGCCCCCTGCAAAAAGCCCATGCGCTGGCCCTTTTTTCGCACTTCCCTGTACTTGCCTTGCGTATCGCACAGCCAGGTGCCGCTGGCCGGCGCCGCCGCGCCGCTCCAGGCCCAGATCACGCCATCGACGGGTTCGCCGCCAGACGTTGTGGGGCGCGAACGCTCGGGTTCCAGGAACCGGTAGTGCGCCTCTTCCGCGGGCATGGTGCCGTCCGTGTAGCGGTCCTCGCGCCATAGCAGGCGCCAGGCCAGGTGCAGTTTTTCGCCCTTGTCGTCGCTGTCGCTGTTGTCTTGCAAGGTCATCGCATGCGCCTGCGCGCCGCGATCGAAATATTTCATCGGCGCCACCACCTTGAACGGCGCCTGCGGCCTCCAGGCACCGGTGAAACGGTCGATAAAGCGCGTGGCCGGCGCGGCGACCGGTTCCCAGATGCCGGCAAAAGGCACGAAGCCATTCGCGCGAACAAAGGTGTTGACGGCAGGATCGGGCACCGCTTCCATGTCATCAGGAAAGTGCATCAGCGGCAGATCGTTTCTCAGCCAGCGGTTGTAATACCACAGGCCGCCAGGAAAATAATCACGCTGATAAAGATGCATCGAGCATTCCGCCCACTCATCGTAGGCCGAGTGCATGGCGTCGCAATACGCCTGCCACAGCGGCGTATGTGGCTCGTTGACGCCGTTCTCGCCTTCATCCACCCGCCGCTGCACGCTCAGCTGAATGGTCAGGCGCTTGCGGGCGGCGATCAGTTCGAAAAAAGGCGGATCGCCGAAGTCCTTGAAGTTGTTTTTTTCCAGCTTCGCCATGGCTTTCCTGAACTCATCCAGTCCACCCTGCACAAACGCCAGCTCCGACGCCGGCAGCGAGGTCACCAGCGCCCAGCCCTGCCGTGTCGCTTCCTGCAGGCTGGCCTTGGTCACGTCGGCCCAGGCTTTATACAGGGCATAATTGCGGCGCCAGGCGGTGATCGAGCTCACTTTCTTGAGCGTGTAGAAGATCTTTTGCCGTTCAAGTTCGGACGGCAGCATCAGGTCGCCGGGCGCAACGATTTCACTCATCAAACCATCCCCGCCTGCCGCCCCAGCGCCTGCGTTACCGTCGCCGCCAGGTCGGCCAGCTGGAACGGTTTGCGCAGCACGGTATTGCTGCCGATCACCTGGTCGATCGCTTCCATGTCCGCATAGCCGGTGGCGATGATCATCGGCAATCCGGGAAACTCGCGGTTGGCGATCGCCACCAGTTCGGCGCCCGTCATGCCGGGCATCAGGTAGTCGGTGATCATCAGGCTGGGCTTGTCGCGCCGCAGTTCGTGCAGGCCGGCCTGGCCATCCTGCGCCTGGCTGACACAATAGCCGAGCGCTTCGAGCGATTCGACCATCGACAGGCGTACCGAGCTGTCGTCTTCGACCACCAGGATGCGCGCGCCGGCGCCGGGAACCGGCGGCGGCTGGGCCGGTTCCGCATCCTCGGCATCCGTGGCGTCGCCGGTCAGGCGCAGCCAGATCTCAATCGTGGTGCCGACGCCCGCCGTGCTGATCACGCGCGCGGTGCCGCCCGACTGCTGGGCCATGCCGTAGACCTGACTCAGGCCCAGCCCCGTGCCCTTGCCGATCGCCTTGGTGGTAAAAAACGGTTCGAAAACCTTGGCGGCAACCGCCGGGTCCATGCCCTGGCCGTCATCGGTGACGGCGATCAGGCAATACATGCCGCTCGCCAGCAGTCCCTCGGGCGCGGCCGCGCGGCTGGCCCGCACCACCAGTTTGCCGCCGGCCGGCATGGCGTCGCGCGCGTTGATGGCCAGGTTCAGCAGCGCCATTTCCATCTGGTTGACGTCCGCCATCACGAACCGCACCTGCTGGTCGATCTCGAACGACAGGGTGATCGCCGAGCCCAGCGAGGTGGCCATCAGTTCGCGCACGCCGTCGAACAGGGTGTGCAGTTCGGTGGCGCGCAGGTTCAGGCGCTGGTTGCGCGAAAACGCCAGCAGCTGGCTGGTCAGCTTGCCGCCGCGCTCGCAGGCGCGTCGGGCGACTTCGGCCTTGCGTTTGGCGTTCTCGTCCTTCGACAAGTACAGGATCAGGTCCATGCTGCCCTGGATCACGTTGAGCAGGTTATTGAAGTCATGCGCGATGCCGCCCGTCAAGCGCCCCACCGCCTCCATCTTTTGCAGCTGCACCATGGCCAGCTGCACCCGCTCGCGTTCGATGACTTCGTTCATCAGGCGGTCATTGGCCTGCGCCAGCGCGCGCGTGCGTTCCTCGATGCGCGATTCCAGCGTCTCGTTCAGCTGCAGCAGCTGGGCCCGGCTGTCGCGCAGGCTTTCCGCCACGCGCATGCGCTCGCCCAGGATGTTGCGCGCCTCGTACTGGCGCTGGCGTCCGCGCAGGGCCGAGGCAGCGGCGCTGCGCAGGGTCTCGGCATTGAGCGGGCGTTCCAGCAGGATGATATTGCCCAGCTGGTCAAAGGTGCTGCGCGCCGCCTGCGGCGTAAGGCCGGTGCGCCTGGAGATCAATATCACGAAGGGAAAGTCGGACCACGGCTCCTGCGTGCGCAGCCAGGCCAGCAGCTGGTTGACGCTGGAATCCTGCAGCGCTTCTTCGGCAATCACGCAGGCGCCGGCGCCGATCAGCAGTTCGGTGACCATGGCGTCGAAGCTGGCCACCGCGCCGCCGCCAAAGCCGTTGCGCGCCAGCACCTGGTGGATCACTTCGGCGTCGCGGCCATGCGGCGCCAGGATCAGGATACGCTCGTCGAGCGCGCCGTTATCGAGGCTCATCGGGCCCCGCCAGCATCATGGGGGTGGCGCCGCGGTAGGTTGGCAAGCCCGTCAATATGCCCTCGAATCCTTCCAGCGCGCCGCCGATGGCGATGCCGCCGGAACCGAGTTTCAGTTCATGGATGGTCAATGCATGGTTGCTGGTGCGGCTCTTGATCACGGTAATCGCACGGCGCAGCTTGCCGTTCGACTCGAAGAAGCGCAGCAGCACGGTAGTGTCGCTGAGGTAGCTCAGGTCGACGTCGGAACGCACTTCGCCGATCAGGCCATGCTGGCCCAGCACCAGCACGGTAGTCACGCCCTGCTGGTTCAGATAGGACAGCAGTTCGTGCATCTGCAGGGTCAAGAAATGTTCGCCCGGCATCGCCTGCAGATAGGCGTTCAGGCTGTCGATGACGATGAACTTGACATCGGACTGCTCGACCGCGTCGCGCAGCATCTGGGCAAATTCGCCGGGCGCCAGCTCGGCCGGGTCGATATGGTGGATCGCCAGCTGGCCGCGGGCGGCGTACGGCCGCAAGTCCATCTGCAGCGAGGCCGAGCGCGCAAAAAACGTCGCCAGGCCCTCGTCGAACAGATAGAACGAGGCCTTTTCACCGCGTTCCAGCGCCGACAGCAGGCAGCGCACCGACACCGTGGTCTTGCCGATGCCGGACGGGCCGACGATCAGGGTATTCGTCCCCTTGGCCAGGCCGCCGCCCAGCAGCGCATCGAAAGCGGCCGAGCCGGTCGAGCTGACCTGGGCGCTGAAATCACGGTTGTGTTCGGCCGCGATCAGGCGTGGAAAGATTTTCAGGCCGCCCGTTTCCAGGATGTAGTCATGGTAGCCGCCGCGAAACTTGGTGCCGCGCATCTTGATCACATTCACGCGGCGCCGTTCCTTGCCGAACTCCTGGGCGATCTGTTCCAGGCTGATCACGCCATGGGCAATGCTGTGCAGCTGCTGGTCGGGCGTGTTGGACTTGTCGTCGAGCAGCAGCACGGTGCAGTCGCGCAGCGAGAAGAATTGTTTCAGCGCCAGGATCTGGCGCCGGTAGCGCAGCGGGTTCTGCGCCAGCAGCCGCATCTCGGACAGGCTGTCGAACACCACGCGCAAGGGTTTCAGGGTATTGACCCGCTCCATCACGCTTTTGGTGGTTTCGCCCAGCTCCACTTCGGACGGGTGGAATACGGACTGCTGGGCGTCGGGATCGAGCGAGGTGTCATTCGCCAGCTCGAACACGGCGATGCCGTCCATGCTCCAGCCATGGCTTTCGGCCACGGCGTCGAGCTCGTCGGCCGTTTCCGACAGGGTGATATACAGGCCGGTCTCGCCCTGCGTCACGCCGTCGAGCAGGAATTGCAGGCCCAGCGTGGTCTTGCCGGTGCCGGGCGAGCCTTCCACCAGATACACGCGCTGGGCCGTCAGGCCACCGCACAGGATGTCATCGAGGCCGGCGACGCCGGTGGAAATGCGGCTGGTCGGTTTGCGCCGTTCGCGCGGCTGGGCAGTGCGGTTGTCGTTCATAGGGTGTCAACTTCATGGGAACAAGGGCGTCGAAGGAATAGTCGTCGAGTGGCACTGCATTGTCCGGGGAGTGTTCGCTGACCGCTATGTTCGGTAGTGATTTTAATTTCTGGCCGAAAACTCGTGTGTTCGCCATCGTACATAAAGCGGCAAATGGCTGGGTGAACTCATGGGCAAGGCTGCTGATTGAACTGGCTGCCCACCGTATCGAGCACTTCCTGCCCCAGCTGGCGCAGCAGCGCATTGCCGGCCCGCGTCAGGCGCGGCAGCATTTTCATGTCGACCTTGCTCACGACGATAAAAACGGCGCTGCGCGGCGCGGGCAGGATCGCCGTATAGCTCATGAAGCCGGCCCCGCTGCCCGTCTTGTGCCAGAGCGGCGAACTGGTCTGCTGGCCGTCACCCAGGCGCACCCAGCCCAGTCCCAGCGCATCGGCCGGCCCCGGGAAATCGAAACCCTTCATGACCGGCATGGCGGCGCGCGTCAGCCAGGGTTTCAGCACCATGCAGGTTGATGGCGCCGGCGGCACCACGCTGACCAGCTTGCGCAGCCAGACGCCCATGTCGAGCGGCGTGGAAAACAGGCCGCTGCTGGCGGCGGTGGCCGTGGTCGCGCCGCACGGCCCGCTGTTGTCGAGATCGGGGCCGCTCATCAGGCGCGCGCATTGCTCCGGCGTCGGCGTGGCCGTCGTGTCTTTCATCTGCAGCGGGCGCGTCACCAGCCGTGCCAGCAGCTCGGTATACGGTGCGCCGCCGGCCGACGCCATTGCGTCGCCGAGCAGGTCATAGCCGCGATTCGAGTAGACCGCTTCCGTGCGGGGCACGGCATCCGTTTTGCCGTCTTTCAGTTCGCCCCAGCGCACGGCTTCGCCTGGCCAGGCAAACGGCGCCGCATATTTCGGCGGCCCGCTTGATACGCCGCGCGGCAGGCCGCTGATATGCGTGGCCAGGTCCAGCAAGGTGATCTCGGGTACGCTGGGGGCGCGCGGCACCACGCGGCCGGCCCCTGCATGCCGCTGCAGCGTATCGTCCAGTTTCAATTTGCCGTCTTCCACCAGGCGGGCCAGCACCTCGGCCGTCAATACCTGCGAGCCCGAGCCGATGCGCACCAGCGACTGGCCATCGGGCAACTGGCCGCTGCCGGGCCGCGTCTCGCCACGACCGTACACATGGATCTGGCCGCCCTGCACCGTCACCACCACCATGCCCAAGGCGCCGCTGTCGGCAAACATGGCGGAGACCGCTTCTTCATGCGCTTCCTTGCCGGCCAGGGCGGGCAGTGACAACAGCGAACAGCACAGGACTAGGGCAAGTTTTTTCATGGCAAAGGTGTCGGATGGCGATACCGGGAGTGTAAACGAGAATGGCCCGGCAACCTTGCGGCTGCAGGGCCATTCGTGTGGCGTGCTCGGTCGTGATCAGTTACGCGATGCGTTCGCCATTGGCCGGATCGAACAGGGCCGCTTGCGACAGGTTGAACGACTGCGGTCAGGAATCGGCTGAAGAAACGCTCGCGCAGCGAGCCATACAGCATCAGGATGCGCGACGGGTGCGTCAGCTCAGCAACAGGGGCGAGCTTGTCCAGGGTTGGCAGGTCAAGCTGCTCGGGATTGATATTGGGCAGAGGGGATGATGACGATCATGACCGTTCTTCCTTCAAGCGAGGCGCACGGCAAGTGCGGCCAGCGTGATCAACAGCACCGGCAAGGTCAGGACGATGCCGACGCGGAAATAGTAGCCCCACGAAATCTGGATGCCCTTGTTTGACAGGACGTGCAGCCACAACAGCGTGGCGAGACTGCCGATCGGCGTGATCTTCGGTCCCAGATCACTGCCGATGATGTTGGCGTAAATCATCGCCTCACGCACCACGCCTTGCGAGGTGGTGGCATCGATCGACAATGCTCCGATCAATACGGTGGGCATATTGTTCATAATCGACGACAAGAGCGCGGTGATAAAACCCGTACCCAGCGCGGCGCCCCATACGCCATGGGTCGCGCAGGTATTGAGCACGCCGGTCAGGTAGTCGGTCAGGCCGGCATTGCGCAAGCCGTAGACCACCAGGTACATGCCGAGCGAGAACACCACCACCTGCCAGGGCGCGTTGCGCAGCACTTCACGGGTCGAAATGCGATGGCCGCGTGCGGCCACCGCCAGCAGCAGCGCGGCGCCCACCGCCGCGACGGCGCTGATCGGCACGCCTTGCGCCTCCAGCCAGAAAAAGCCCACCAGCAGCAAGCCCAGTACCCACCAGCCGGTGACAAACGTGGCACGGTCATGGATCGCCTCGCCAGCCGCCTTCAACTGAGCCAGGTCGTAGTTAGCCGGAATATCCTTGCGGAAGAACCACATCAGGGCCCCCAGGCTCGCGGCAACGGCCACCAGGTTCACCGGTACCATCACGGCGGAATAGCGCGCGAAGCCGATATTGAAATAATCGGCCGAGACGATATTGACCAGGTTCGACACCACCAGTGGCAGGCTGGCTGTGTCGGCGATAAAGCCGGCCGCCATCACGAACGCAAGTGTGGCCCTGGCCGAAAAGCGCAGCGCCCGCAGCATGGCGATCACGATCGGTGTCAGGATCAGCGCTGCGCCGTCATTGGCGAACAAGGCCGCCACCGCGGCGCCCAGCAGGACCAGCATCACGAACAGGCGTTTGCCGCTGCCGCGGCCCAAGCGCGCGACATGCAGCGCCGCCCATTCAAAGAAACCGGCCTTGTCCAGCAACAGGCTGATGATGATCACGGCCACGAAGGTGCCGGTGGCGTTCCAGACAATGTGCCAGACCACGGGAATATCGGCGACATGGATCACGCCGGCCAGCAACGCGACGATCGCGCCGGCGGCGGCACTCCAGCCGATACCCAGGCCGCGCGGTTGCCAGATGACGAGAATCAGGGTGGCGAGAAAAATCAGAAAGGCGATCAGCACGGCTGGTCCTTGTCGTTGTCAAAAGCGTGATGTCCGGCTCAGGCCAGGATGGTACCTATTTTGTCGAGTTCGGCTTTCAATCCGGGCCTGTCGTTGACCAGCTCGGCCAGCGGCAAGGCCAGGAAGGCGTCAATGCGCCCGCGGATGATGCGGTAGGTCTGTTCGAACGCGGCAAGGATCTCCTCCTCGCTGCCCACCACATGACCGGGATCGTCGACGCCCCAGTGCGTGCGCAACACCGGGCCCAGGTAAGCCGGGCAAGCTTCGCCGGCGGCGCTGGCGCAGACGGTGACGACAATGTCCGGCGTCACCGGCAGATCGTCCCACGACTTGCTGTAGTAGCCCTCGGTGGCAATCCCCTTGCTCTGCAGCAGCGCGACGGCACGTGGATGCAGTTGGCCGGCCGGCTGGCTGCCGGCGCTGATCGCTTTGAAGCCGACCGGCGCCAGATGGTTGAAGGTGGCTTCGGAGAGGATGGAGCGGCACGAATTGCCGGTGCAGAGGAACAGCACGTTACAGACTTTGTCTTGCATGGGAGTTCTCCGGTTCAGGCAGGCGATTGCTGGGTGTCGCAGCTGCCTGCGCCGCAAGGAACACCACCGCAACAGTTTTCGGTCAGATAGCCGATCACGCCGTTCATGACCGCGATATCGGCCGAATAGATGACGAAACGGCCTTCGCTGCGCGAGGTGATCAGCTTGGCGTGCGTCAGTTCCTTCAAGTGAAACGACAGCGATGATGGTGCGATATCGAGCTGCTCGGCGATCTTGGTGGCGGCCATTCCATCGGGCACGACCTGTACCAACAGCCGAAAAATGCCCAGCCGGCTTTCCTGCGCAATGGCCGAGAGCGCGGCTAAAACCTCTTTGCTATCCATGGGAACTCTTTCATAATTCAAAAAATATTGAATTATCATAGCGCGAAAAATTCAATACTTCAAATATTATCGAATTATTTTACGGCTTGCGCAGTGTGAGGGAGGTGAAAACAGGCTTCCATGCAACGGAACTCAATGATTCAACTCGACCATTCTTGAGGCTGGCACACGCGGTGCTACAAAGTACGCCGCCTGATGCGCCAGACAGCCCGGACGCCGGTCTGGAAGCGCAAGGATCAGGCAGACCTTCACGATTGCCATTCCGGTAACAGCACGGCGGCGCCGTCCAGGCCACCGCCGCGTAACATCGCCAGGGCCCGGTTTGCCTCCCGCAGGGGAAATGTGCTTACCGTGGTCTGCAGCGGCAAGCTGGCGGCCAGCGCAAGGAAAGCCTCTCCATCGGCACGGCAGAGGTTTGCCACCGAGCGCAGACAGCGCTCTTGCCATAACAGCGCATAGGGAAACGAGGGAATGGCCGACATGTGGATACCGGCACAGACGACCGTACCGCCTTTGACGCACGCAGCGAGCGCGGTTGGCACCAGCGTACCGAGCGGCGCAAAAATGATGGCGGCATCGAGCGGCACAGGTGCGGCGGCGTCACTGTCACCGGCCCAAGTGACGCCCAGCGATTGTGCGAAACGCTGCGTGCGCGAGTCGCCAGGCCGTGTAAAGGCATAGACCTCGCGTCCCTGCGCCAGCGCCACCTGCGCCAGCAAATGGGCTGCGGCACCGAAACCATACAAGCCGAGCCGCCTGCCATCACCGGCCATCAGGTAGGCGCGATAGCCAATCAGGCCGGCGCACAGCAGTGGCGCCGCATGCGCATCGTCATACCGCGGCGGGATCGCGAAACAGTAGCGCGCATCGGCAAGCGCATACTGCGCGTAGCCGCCATCGCGGTCGTAGCCAGTAAAGAAAGGCCGGTCACACAGATTCTCGCGCGAAGCGCGGCAATAACGGCAACGCCCGCATGTGCCCCCCAACCATGGCACGCCCAGTCGCTCGCCTACCTTGAAGCGGTTCACATGGCTGCCGGCATGCACCAGTTCTCCGACGATTTCATGCCCCGGTATCAGCGGCACGCGGTGCGGCGCCAACTCCGCATCGACGATATGCAGATCCGTGCGGCATATGCCGCAAGCCAGCACCCGCAGCAGGACCTCATGCGCGCCACAGGCGGGAATCGGAAGGCTTACCGCCTGCAGGTCCCGCCCCGCCCCCGGCCATTGCATCGCCAGCATGCTGCCCGTCAACGTCATCGGCATCACCTCAGCGAGGTTGATTCAGTGTCAGATACCACCTGGTGACGCTACTGAATTTGCAGGGTCCTGCCACCGCCGCCAGGTTTTTTTGGTAACGTCAATTCCAGGATGCCGTCATGGCATTTGGCCTCGGCCTTGCTCTCGTCCACCTCTTGCGGCAGGCTGAAGCTGCGATACTGCTGACCATAATAGCGTTCACTGCGGACCATATTGCCGTTCTCGTGCTGCTCTTCCTTCTTCACCTCGGCGGTGATGGATACCTGATTACCGTCGATCGCGACCTTGATATCCTCCTTCTGGACTCCGGGCAGCTCGGCCCGGAGCATATACGCCTGCTCGTTTTCCGACATGTCCACGCGGATGCGTTGCGCGGCGTCACCCATGCGCAAACGCGGGAATGCCGCATAATCTTGAAAAAAATCATCCATTTCCCGGAATGGATCAAAACGCGCAATATCACGCAACGAACTAAAAGGCATCAAACTGTTGACCATGGCAATTCTCCTTGAGTGGAACGCGCCTGCCGGATGCCCTCGATAAGCTTGCCAGATCAGGACCATCTCCAACAGACAGCCCATCCAGCTTATAAGGCGCCGCCCAACGACATCTGACGCACATCAAATTGGCTGCCCTGCGACGCTCAAAAACTGCCGGACAAGTCACCTTCCAGCTGCGCCCGGTGATGCCGCCTCACCCACTAGCCGTACCTGGCATGATCTCGATCAAGATGTCCAACTGCATGACTGCAACAGCCAAGGCAAGCCAGCGGACAGGTGCATGAGTGGCGACCCGGCTCGCGCCGCTGGCGCGGACATGCGGGCGCGCTAATCGACCGGTGGCAGGCCGTCATCCGAACCCATCACGCCATGTTCGTCGCGCACTGGCGCGGCGTTCCTGCGCAAGGTGCGACGCAAGCGACACGCCAACCCGGCCACCGCTACGCTGCCAAATCCGGCATCATTGAGAACGACGACAGCATTGCCCAGTTCCTCAGCCAGCAACCCCTGCGGCCCGAAGCGCGCCATCTGGCCGGCCAGCACTGCATGGTCCGCGTCGGAGGGATCGTGGCCGGACGCCGCGCGCTCGGCCAGGCGCGATTGCAGCAAGGCAAGTGGCGCACTGACATGCAGCAGCAGGAACGCGACGTGGCAGCGTTGCGCGAGACGGCAAAATACCAGGCGTTTATCGCGCTCCAGAAAGGCCGCATCGACCAAAACCGTAAAACCCGCCAGCAAGGCGGTGCGCGCCAGCCGTGCCAGCCGGCGATACGTGGCGGCGTTGCGGATGCTGTCATACCATCCTGTTGCCGGCATGACCGCCCCGGCATACAACCGTTTGCGCTCGACATCGGAACGCAAACGCACCGCCTCGAGCGGCTCGACCAGCGCATCGCACAACCAGGACTTGCCGCTGCCGGACAGGCCGTGCGCAATGATCAGCGATGCCGCGCCAGGCACGGTGTGGGCATGCGCGAATGCCAGATAACGTGCCGCCTGCTTCAGGGCCGCAATGCGCCCTGGCGTACCGGGCAGGGTACGCTGCAGGGCCACCTTGCAGCGTACCAGCGCCCGTTGCACCCGGTAGTAAGGCAGCACCGCCAGGCTGCCGTAGTCGCCGCTGCGTTCCAGGTAATCATTGAGCAAGCGCGCAGCCAACCGAGGCTGCCCGTGACATTGCAAATCCATCCAGATAAAAGCCAGATCCTGGGCCACGTCAATCCAGCGCAGGCCCGGACTGAATTCGATGCCGTCGAACACACGCACCAGGCCATCGAGTGTCAGGATATTTGCGAGATGCAAATCTCCGTGGCACTCACGCACCCAGCCGTCCTCCTTGCGCCGCGCAAAAATCCGCTTCAAGCCATGGTGTTGGGCGCCGATCCAGCTTGCGATGTCAGCGAGCATGCCCTGCTGGCGCGAACTGCTTGCCAAGGCAACAATCCCATCAAGGTCCTGCATCGTGCGGGCTCGAATCAGCCTGCCGCTACCCCAAGGCAGCGCACGCGTGGCACGCGGCGCGCGGACGTGAAAATCCGCCAGCAGCGCCGCGAGTTCCTTGACCTCCAACGTGCCAAGTTGTCCGGCATCAAGCCGTGCCTGCCATAACGCGGACTGCGGAAAGCGGCGCATGCGAACGGCCACGTCAAGCGCCGGGCCGACCCCATCCATGGAGGGACAGGCCTGGCTGCCGGTGGCGGTAGACAAGCCCAGATACAGTTCCGGCGCGAGACGACGGTTAAGGCGCAACTCCTCTTCACAGGCAAAGCGTCTCGCCGCCAGGCTGCCGTAGTCCAGCACATCGCGGCGAATTGCTTTTTTGAATTTATAGGCCAAGCCGCCAGCCAACAATACCCAGGAAATATCGGTCTCGATCAGCTGTGTGCGCGCATCGGCCGTATCCAGGCAGCGTGCGAGGCGACGCACAAGCCGCGCCTGTGGCACAGCGTCGCAGTCCTGCTGTCCGGCCGACGTCACAGAGCACCTGAAGCGATGAGTTCCGCGCGACCCGTCTTGCAGAAGCTGCCCATCGCCCCCTCCTTCGATGCCGCCGCGATGAACGGCACACGCTGGCGGCCGGACGCGTCGACATGCAGGCGACATGCCAATGCAGCCATCATCGCTTGCCCGGACGGTACCAGGGTCAGCATGCGCTGCTCCTCAGGCAATCTGTCCACTATCCACCTTTCAGGAAGGCAGGAAATAGGCGTCAACGATAGACCAGCACGGGTAACTTACTGTGCGTCAACACCTTCTGCGTCTCGCTGCCGATGAGCAATGCCCGCATGCCGCGGCGCCCGTGTGATGCCATGGCGATCAGATCGCAATGGTGGCTACGCGCGGCATCAATGATCGCTTCATGAGGCGCCTCGTGTTCCACAATCAAGGTTTCATAGACGACGCCCTGCTCGCGCGCCGACTCGGCCACCTGCTCCAGGCAAGCCCTGGCATGCGCCTGGCTATGTGCGGCGTAAGTCTCGGGCGTATCACGCAGCATGGCCGCGTTGGTGGTGAGCACGTGGAAAGGCGGCACCACATGCAATCCGGTCAAGCGCGCACCGCACGCTTTGGCAAATGCCACGCACTGCGCCAGGGCCGCGCGGGACGGCGCTTCTCCATCGGTGGGAAATAAAATATGTCGAAACATGACACCCTCCCTTCAAGGCAAGATGAGGCGGAAGCACGACACCATGCGGTTCAAGGCCGACCAGGCGGACCCTGCCTGGTGACAGTGGACACATCGCCCAGTGCCTGCTGCAAAGACTCGGCCTGTGGATTGTTGACCGTCCCGTCGGCGATGTCCTGGGGCCACAAAGCATCGGAATGGGCGATGGCGCCACCGGCGAACGCGCTGATCAACCCGGCAAAAAGCCAGGCCTTGATGCCGTGCCGGATATGCAGACATCCTCCTGTGCTTGCGGTCTGTCGTGATGCCGTAATGATGCTCCACGCAGAAGAACATACTACGACGGCAGCCCCCATCTGCCTTGATGTGCGACAAATCCCGGAAAAATGAAAGTCGGCCGGGACGCCGATTCAGGCCACGCCGAAAGTGCGGCATGAAAGCGTCACTGCGGCGCGAACTCTTTCGCCTGTCGGAAGGTCGAACTGCCATCCGGATCAATTCCTTGACCTGAAATATGGCGGGTTCCGAAACCGCCACTCATGTCCGAACCTATCTGCAGGAGTCCGCCATGCCTACCGAGAGCACCTTGCTGACCACCGATCCGCTGCTGCACAATTTGCCACTCGATGGCGGCCAAGCCGCCTTGACTCCTCTGAGCCGCTCCTTGCTTCAGGTACTCGAACAGCGGCGCAGCGAGCGCCAGTTTTCGGCGCGCAGCGTGCCGTTGCCGGTGCTGGCGCAACTGCTGTGGGCGGCATGCGGCGTGAACCGTCCGGCCACCGGACAGCGTACCGCGCCCTCGGCGAAGAACTGGCAGGAGATCGATATTTATGTGGCCCAGCAAGACGGTCTGTTCCTGTTCGAGGCCGCCGCCGGCGCGCTGCGCCAGCTGGACCAGCGCGATGTGCGCGCGGCGACCGGCTGGCAGGATTTCGTCGCCGGTGTCCCGGTCAACCTGGTGTATGTCGCCGACCTGGCCAAAATGGATCACGCACCGCGCTGGGAGCAGAAGCTGTATGCGGCGCTCGATACCGGCTATATCAGCCAGAATGTGTACCTGTTCTGCGCCGCCCAGGGCCTCGCCACTGTCGCGCGCGCCTGGGTGGACCGCCCCGTGCTGGCGCACGTGCTCGGCCTGCGGGCAAACCAGCGCGTGATGCTGGCACAATCGGTGGGTTTCCCCGGCCATGCGGCCCCGATCGCGCCGGGCGCCGACGGGCGCACGAACGACGCGGCATGCCGATGAAGCGGGCCATGCCGGCGTCCCGCATGTGCCCCGGCGCCGGGGGCAAAGGAGAATGAAATGAAGAGCTGCCTGATCGTCTACTACTCGCGCACCGGCGTGACCGAAGCAGCCGCCCTTGCCCTGGCCAGGGCAAGCGGTGCGGATGTCGAAGCGTTGCGGCCGCAGCACACCTATCGCAATGCCTTCGGTTTCCTGCGCGCCCTGTGGGATGCGGTCCATGACGTTGCGGCGCCCATCGCGCCAGTCCGGCACAATCCGGCCGATTATCCGTTCATCGTGCTGGGAACGCCGGTCTGGGCAGGCCGTGCAAGCGCGCCGATGCGCAGCTATATCCTGCAGCAACAGCACCATTTTCATCGCGTCGCGGTATTTTGCACCATGGGCGGCAGGAGCGGCGACAAGGCCATGCATGACATGGCGATCCTGTGCCATCGTGAACCGTTCGCCAGGCTGTGCTTGCGAGAACGGGAAATCCGCACCGGATGCTACCTGGAGCGCATCACGCGCTTCAGTGCGGAACTGGGCCGGCTCGACGAGGCGACGCCATCATCGCCGATCTCGCCACGCAACGCGCCTCGCAACACATCACCAGCCGCCAGCGGCGGGTTTTGATGCCCATCCAGTGCAGCACGAAGGCCCATGCCGGCAAACAGTATCCCGACTCGCTCTTGCCGGCCCGGCGCCTCGCGCAACAGGTCCAGGACTTGCCGGGCAGGCAGCCGCACCGCTTCTTTTTACCTGACTGTCAGGTGACGCGTCGGACCGCGAGCCCTTGCCATGGGTATAAAAAGTGACCCGGATGCGGCGTTTTCTTGCGGACAACGCAGATTGAGTGATGCGCATCAACCGCCCGCCGCCCGCCGCGTGCCTGAATACCGGCATGAGGACAGGCGCACCGCAGCTGAGCGCTTCATCGAGTCTCAACGCGTACAGCAGCGAGCCGCCCACGCAGCACGAACGCCATGCACGAACCGCACACCATTCGCCATCTCGCGCTGCTCATCGCCGCCGCGCTGATCTTGACGCTGCCGGCCGCGCACATCCCGCCTGCGCCGCGGCAAGCGCGCGCGCCCTGCGTCGCCCATGGCGCGCCACTCTCCGAATATGGCGGTCAGCCTTCGTCGCGGCGTGTTCCCGCCTTGTGGCACACGCCGCGAGCCCGGATTGACGCCGGGACCGTCGGCGGCGGCATCGCGGCGCGCCGCCGCCTGCCACACTGCCACATCGCTGCCCAGGCTGCGCTCGAATGGCGGCGGCGCAGCTGGTACGCGCGGCAAGGCCTGCCCGACCTGAGTACGATGCCACGGCCGCCGGATCGCCGGCAGACGGCTGCCAACCGGGCACCGGACAGCAGTGGTGACGGCGCGCTGTGGCGCTGGCTGGCTTGCGGTATCGGATTGGGCGCCATCATGCTGGCGACTGGTTTGCTGCTGGCAAGGCGATCCAGCCGGCTGATCAGGCGAGACATGGAACAACTCCTGACGCTCGCGAGCGCGCTCGGCACAGACGGCAAGCTACCCGCACGGCGTATGCGACTGCCTGCAACGCAACAGGTCGCCGATGCCTTGATCGACGCGGCGGCACGCCTGCGGCGAGACGACGCGGTGCGGCTCGACGCCGAAGCCGCGATCCGGCGCAGCAACATCGAACTGGAGCACGAGGTACATGAGCGCACCCAAGACCTGCGGCAATCACGCCATCTGGTCTCGCTGATCATGGAGCAGATGCCGGCAATTATCGTCGTCAAGCGTGCCGACAACCTGCGCTACGAATTCTTCAACCAGGCCGCGGAGGTGCTGTTTGGGAAATCGTCGGCGGACATCATCCACCGTACCGACCAGGACCTGTACCCGGGCGCGGAGGCCCAGGCGCGCATGGCCGCCGACCGCAAGGTCATTGATTCACGCGAGATCGTGGATATCGCGCAAGAAACATTTTGCGCCCCCCAAGGAACGACACGCTTCCTGCATACCAGAAAAATGGTTCTGCTTGACCATACAGGCAAGCCAACGCATCTGTTGGCCATCTCGCTCGACATCACGGAAACACTCCGGGCCGCCGAGCAACTGCGCATTGCCGCGGTCGCGTTCGAGTCACACGAACCGATGATGATCACGGATGCCAGGCAGACCGTGCTGCGCATCAATTCCGCTTTCACGGCCAGCACCGGCTATACCGAGCAGGACATCCTCGGGCACACGCCGCACATGCTGAGATCAGGCCGCCACGACGACGCTTTCTATGCCGCCATGTGGGACAGCATCACGCGGCAAGGCACCTGGCAGGGCGAGTGCTGGGACCGCCGCAAGAATGGCGAAGTCTATCCTACCTGGACCATCATCAGCGCCATCCGCGATCAGCAAGGCATCATTCGCCACTATGTCTGCACGCAAAGCGACATCAGCAGCCGCAAGCAGGCCGAAGAGGAAATTCGCCAACTCGCTTTTTACGACCCGCTGACCAGACTGCCGAACCGGCGGCTGCTGGTCGACCGTTTGCGCCACGCCATCGACAAGTCAGGCCGCAGCAATCTGATTGGCGCCCTCATGTTCATTGACCTCGACAACTTCAAAATGCTCAATGACACGCTGGGCCACGACCAGGGCGACGTGCTGCTGCGCGAAGTGGCGCGACGCCTGCCAGCCTGCCTGCGCAGCGTCGACACGGTCGCCCGTCTGGGCGGAGACGAATTTGTCATCATGCTCGAAGGCTTGAGCCACCAGGAGGCCGAAGCAAGCCACAAGGCACAGGATATCGCCGAACATATTCTGGCGGAACTGAATCGTCCCTACACGCTCGCCGATCGCCAGTACCTGTGCACGTCGAGCGTCGGCGTGACACTGATCTCCGACCACCGCCTGACAACCGACGAGGTATTGCGGCATGCCGATCTGGCCATGTATCAGGCCAAGGCCGCGGGGCGCAACACCTTCCGCTTCTTCGAACCGCGGATGCAGCAAGCGGCCAACGCACGAGCCGAAATGGAGCACGACCTGCAACAGGCGTTAGAGCAGGAACAGTTCGAACTCTACTACCAGGCCCAGGTCAATGCGACTGGCCAGCTGATTGGCGCCGAAGCCCTGCTGCGCTGGCACCATCCGCGCAAAGGCCTGGTGCTGCCCGACCAGTTCATCGAACTGGCGGAGAGCAGCGACCTGATCCTGCGCTTGGGGCAGTGGGTGCTCAAGAGCGCCTGCGCGCAGCTGGCGACCTGGGCGAGCGAGCCAGTCATGCGGCATCTGACGCTGGCAATCAACGTCAGTCCGCAACAGTTCAAGCAAGCCGGCTTCGTGTCCCAGGTCAACGATGCCGTGCGCGCCGCGGGCGCCGAACCACAGCGGCTGAAACTGGAACTGACAGAAAGCTTGATGCTTGACGACTTCACCAGCATCGCCGAAAAAATGAGCACGCTCAAACGCGCCGGGGTTGGCCTGGCACTGGATGACTTCGGCACAGGGTATTCTTCGCTTGCCTCTCTCAAGCGGCTGCCGCTGGATCAGCTGAAAATCGACCGCAGCTTCTGCCATGATCTGCTGACCGATCCCAATGATGCCGCCATCGCACGCGTGATGATCGTGCTGGGACACACGCTTGGCCTGACGGTCATCGCCGAAGGCGTGGAAACGGCCGAGCAACAGGCTTTCCTGGTGGCGAATCAATGCAATGCTTTCCAGGGCTTCCTGTTCAGCCAGCCACTGTGCGCGCGGGAATTCCGTGCGCTGGCCGGCCGTCAATCGCATGCCTGATCCGGATCAATCTGAAAGACGGAAGGAATTCGGATTTCACGCTGTCAAATGAATATGGCGGGTGTCGATCGGGCGGACCTTCAGTGCAGAAAGAAGCCGTAGCCCGCGCCCGCCATCCTGGCGGCCCCCGTCAGCCCGAGCACGATCTGTGGGGTTCACCAAAAGGCCGAACGCCATCAATGATCCAGACTCACTCCGGAGCCGACCATGTACAAGACGATACTGATATATGCGGACCAGTTTTCCGGTTTTGAGCGGCGCCTGCAAGTGGCCGCCGCGCTTGCCCGCGAAGATGAATCACATCTGATTGGAACGGTCGCCAGCGGCGGCCCGCAACTCGACTATATCGTCTTTGGCGCGATGACGCTGGCCCCGCCGCCGGCGATGGATTACGAACCGCTGCGCAAGGCGGCACAGGAACAGCTGGCCCGTTTCGATGACCGATGCCGGCAACTCGGCGTGGCGTCACATGAAACGCGTTTTCAGGATAGCAGCGCGGTCGATGCACTGATACTGCAATCCTTGTATTGTGATTTAGTAATTGTCGGTCAAAGCGACCTGAGTGACCGGTCACTCATCTGGTCAACCCGGCTGCCTTCCTATCTCGCACTCCATATTGCCCGTCCTTTGCTCGTCATTCCCGAACGAGAAATCGCCATGGCCCGCTCCATTGAATCGGTCATGATCGCCTGGAACGCCAGTGCCGAGGCCAGCCGCGCGGTGATCGGCGCCTTACCGCTGTTGCTGCGTGCGCGGCGCGTGCAGATCGTCATCGTCAATCCGCGACAGCATCCCGGACGGCATGGCGAGGAACCAGGGGCAGATCTCTCGACATACCTGGCACGCCACGGTGCCAAGGCGGAAGTGTTATGCCACGAGACGAGCGAAGAATCCGGTGCGGCTTTGTGTGGCATCGCGCAAGAGAACGGCGCCGATCTGATCGTGGCCGGGGCATTTGGACACAGTCGATTTCAGGAATGGGTACTCGGCGGCACCACCCGCCATTTGCTGAGCCATTCCACGCTGCCTGTATTGGTGATGCATTGAACGCCAACGCAGCCTTTCGACAAGCGATCACGCTCTCGCGCTGATGCACTTGCCGGTACCGGCCCCTCTGGTTGCGCCTGGCAGTATCACTACTGGCACGGGCAACGAGCAACCAGCAGCAGCCATCACCAAGCCGCTCAGGCGCTTTCTAATTGCCATAGGGACACATCATGAACGCCGACCAGGAGATCACGGCACGCGTCGAGCAAGAGCTGAAGTGGGACGTGCGGATTGACGCCAGTCATATCGCAGTTTCGGTCAAGCAACAGACCGTCACACTGTCCGGCTATGTGCGGGCCTATGGCCACAAGCTGGCGGCGGAGCGCGATGCCCAGCGCGTCGCTGGCGTCCAGGGCGTGGCCAACGATCTCGAAGTGCACCCGCCCTCGCGTCCGGATTCGGAGATTCTGCGCGATGCGATTGCCGCCATTGCACTGCAGTTACCGGTGTCGTCGGCATCCATCAAGGTGACGGTGGATCAAGGTCATGTCTTGTTGGCAGGCACGGTCGAATGGAACTATCAGCGCGAGCATGCCGTACGCGCGTTGCGCCACGTGCAGGGTATTCGCAGCATCGACAGTGACATCCGGATTGCTCACAAGGCCTTGCCTGCCGATGTGAAAGCCCAGATTCAGGCGGCGTTGCGGCGTAGCGCCTTGATTGAAGCGAGTGGCATCAAGGTCGAGGCCGATGGCGACACAGTGACCCTGAGTGGCAAAGTACGCTCCTGGAAAGAGCGCGACGAGGTCGAACGCGCAGCCTGGATGGCGCCTGGCATTGCGGCGGTCAGGAACCAGCTGGAAGTCAGCAGTTGAAGCCCGCCCCGCCGGGAAGCCCGGGTCTGATTGCCGATGCCGCACCATCAGGAGTTGCACGATGCTCAAATTCCATGTGAATAGCCCATGTCGAAGCGCTACCGCGCAATGCAAGCATGTGGAAAGTCCGGTGCGGCCCGCCAGCAAGCCGGTGTTCGCGGCAGTAAAGGCGTGCGCAGCGATGCTGTTGTGCGGTTGTACCACATTGGCGCCCTTCTACGTTCGGCCAGCGCTGCCGGTGGCCACACGCTATCCCTTGACCGCCACGGCGCCCGCATTGCCGGCCGACGCGGCGCTGCCATCCTGGCGCGGCTATTTTTCCGCTGAGCCGCTGCAGGAGACGATCGCGCTGGCGCTCGACAATAATCGCGACTTGCGCATCGCCGCGCTACGCGTCGAGCAGGCGCGTGCCGCCTACGGCATCGCGCAGGCGACGCGCTTGCCATCGCTGGCGGCGCAGTGGTCCAGGCAGCGCCAGCGGGTACCAGCCGACCTGAGCGCGACAGGCAAGGGAATGATAGGCCGGCAAGACCAGGCAAGCATCGACCTGGGAACCTGGGAACTCGATTTCTGGGGCCGGCTGCGCAGCGCGGGCGACGCGGCGCTGGAAGCGTATCTTGCCACCGACGCGGCACGCCGCGCGGTCACCGTCGGTCTGATCGCGCAGGTCGCCGAAGCCTATTTCGCCCTGCGTGAAATGGACCAGCGTATTGCACTTGCACAACGCACGCTGGCCACACGCCAGGAAAGCTACCGCATCCTGACACACCGGACAGCGCTCGGGGCGACCTCGCGCTTTAATCTGGCGCAGGTGGAAACGCTCCTGCTGCAGGCCCGGGCGCTGGTGGCCCAACTCGAACAGGAGCGCGATTTCAAGCGGCATGCGCTACAGGCGCTGGTCGGCGTCCCCGTATCGCTGCCGGCCGGCTTGCCGGACGCCCGCCTCGAGCGGCTGCCCGCGCTCGAGGCGGGCCTGCCTTCAACCCTGCTGGAGCGGCGCGCCGATTTGCTTGCCGCCGAACATGAGCTGAAGGCCGCGCATGCCGACGTTGGCGCGGCGCGTGCCGCGCTCTTCCCCAAAATCACCCTGACCGGCTCCTACGGCACGGCCAGTAGCCAACTCGACAGCTTGTTCGCAGGCGCCAGCCGTGTCTGGACCTTCTTACCTGGCATGACGCTTCAGCTGTTTGACGGCGGTCGACGGCGGCTGAACCTCGGCGTGGCGCAAGCCCGCCGCGACAGCGCGGTGGCCAATTACGAAAAGACCGTTCAAGCCGCTTTTCGCGAGGTGGCCGACGCGCTGTCCGCACACACCTGGCTGAACGCGCAAATCGCGATCGCCGAGCGCACGCTGGAAGTGCAGCACGACAGGGCACGCCTTGCGCAGATGCGTTACGACAGCGGCGCCACCCCCTTTCTGGACGTGCTCGACGCCCAGCGCGACCTTCTTGGTGCCGAGCAACTGGTGCTGCAACTGCAGCGGGCCCTGCTCAGCGCCGGGGTCGCGCTCTACACGGCGCTGGGCGGCGACCCGATGGGTGCCGGCAGTGGCGCGCAGCACTTGCCGGACAGCGCCATGCTCACTCCGCGCTCATGACCGCTCCGATTTCCAGGCACCTGATGGCCGGCATCATCGGCGTCATGCTTCTTGCCGCAGGCTTGTATGCGTGGCAAAGCCTGAACCGTGCGGGGTGGGGTCCACAATTTATCAGTGGCAATGGTCGTATCGAAGCCACGGAAATCGACGTGGCGGCCAAATTGCCCGGACGCCTGGTCGAGCTGGTGGTCAACGACGGCGACTTTGTCATCGCCGGCCAGCTACTCGGCCACATGCAGGACCTATCCCTGCAGGCCCAGCGCGACGAGGCGCTGGCGATGCGGCAACAAGCGATCTCTGTCGTTGCCAGCGCCGAGGCCATGGTGGCCGTACGGCAAAGCGATTACCAGGCAGTGCTGGCGTTGGTGGCGCAACGCGAGGCCGAACTCGATGCCGCGCAGCGGCGCCTGAACCGCTCCGAACTGCTGGCGCGCGAAGGCGCTTCGTCCGAACAGGAGCTCGATGATGACCGCGGCCGGGTGCGCGGTATCCATGCGGCGATCGCGGCGGCACGAGCGCAGGCGGCCGCCGCACGCAGCGCCATCGACGCCGCCCGCACCCAGGCCAGCGGCGCGCGCGCCTCGGTGGCGGCCACGCAGGCCACCATCGCCCGCATTGAGGTCGACATCGCCGACAGTGCGCTGCTGGCGCCCCGCGCCGGACGTATCCAGTACCTCATCGCCCAACCTGGCGAAGTACTCGGTGGCGGCGACAAAGTCCTCAACCTGGTCGACCTGGACGACGTCTACATGACCTTCTTCGTCCCCGAGCAGGCCGCCGGCAAGCTGCCGTTGGGCGCGCCGGTAAGGCTGGTACTGGATGCCGCGCCTCAATTCGTCATCCCGGCACAGGTATCGTTCGTCGCCAGCAATGCACAATTTACGCCCAAGACGGTCGAAACGGCCAGCGAGCGGCAAAAATTGATGTTTCGCGTCAAGGCACAGATCGATCCTTCCCTCTTGCGCAAGCACCGCCAGTTGGTCAAGACAGGGCTGCCCGGCGTGGCCTGGGTACGGCTTGACCCTCGCACACCCTGGCCGGCCGCGCTGACGGTGCGGGTGCCGCAATGAGCGCGGCACACCAGGACGATGTGGCCCGGCTGGGCCAGGTGCGCCTCGCTTACGGCAAGGTCGCCGCACTGGCAGGCATAGACCTGGCATTGCCGGCCGGGCGCATGGTCGGCTTGATCGGACCGGACGGGGTCGGGAAATCCAGCCTGCTGTCGCTGCTCGCTGGCGCACGCGCTATGCAGCACGGCAGTCTGTTCGTGCTGGGCGGCGACCTGCTTGACCCGCGCCATCGCGCCCTGGTCTGCCCGCGCATCGCCTATATGCCACAGGGTCTCGGGCGCAATCTCTACCCAACCCTGTCGGTGGAAGAAAATCTGCAGTTCTTCGGGCGCCTGTTCGGGCAGGATGCGGCCAGCCGGCGCCGGCGTATCGACCAGGTGACGCAAGCGACCGGGCTGGCGGGCTTCCTGCAACGGCCAGCCGGACAACTGTCGGGGGGAATGAAACAAAAGCTCGGCCTTTGCTGCGCATTGATACACGACCCCGAGCTGCTCATTCTCGATGAGCCGACCACCGGAGTCGACCCGCTTTCACGCGCCCAGTTCTGGGAACTGATCGATGTGTTGCGGCGCCAACGCGTCGGCATGAGCGTGGTGGTGGCCACCGCCTACATGGAGGAGGCCGAGCGCTTCGACTGGCTGGTGGCGATGGATGCCGGCCGGATACTCGCTACCGGCACGCCACAGGCGCTGCGCGCGCGCTGCGCCACAACGACCCTGGAGGCCGCCTTCATCGCCCTGCTGCCGGCCGACCGGCGCGGCGACCAGCGACCGCTGACGATACCACCGTTTCAGGGGCGCGGCGATGGCGACGATGGCGGCGACGTGGCGATCGAAGCGTGTGGACTGAGCAAGCGCTTCGGCGATTTTATCGCCGTCGACCAGGTGGATCTCCGTATTCGCCGCGGCGAAATCTTCGGCTTTCTCGGTTCCAACGGCTGCGGCAAGTCGACCACCATGAAAATGTTGACCGGCTTGCTGCCGGCCAGCAGCGGCACGGCCATGCTGTTTGGCCGTGCCGTCGATGCCGCTGACATGGCGACCAGACGTCGCGTCGGCTATATGTCGCAGTCATTTTCCCTGTACGGTGAATTGACCGTGGCGCAAAATCTGGTATTGCATGCGCGCCTGTTCGGCCTGCGTGAAACGGACATTGCCGGCCGGGTGGCGGAACTGGCGGGGCGCTTCGGGCTCGACACCGTGTTCGAATCGCTGCCGGAGCAATTGCCATTGGGCCTACGTCAGCGCCTGTCCCTGGCAGTGGCCATGGTGCACGGGCCGGAACTGCTGCTGCTCGATGAGCCAACCTCCGGCGTCGACCCCGTGGCGCGCGAGCTGTTCTGGCGCCTGCTGATCGAGCTGGCGCGCCGCGAGCATGTGACCATCTTCATCTCGACCCATTTCATGAACGAAGCCGAGCGTTGTGACCGCATCGCGCTGATGCACGCCGGGCATGTCCTGGTGAGCGCCACGCCGGCGGCACTGGTGGCGGCGCGTGGCGTGGCAACGCTGGAGCAAGCCTTCATCGCCCATCTGCGCGAAGCGGGCGGCCAGCCTGCCGTCCCTTCCGCCGCCCCCGCAATGCTCCCCCCACCGGCGATCGCGCCAGCCGACCTGTCGCGCTGGCGTCGCAGCCTGGGGCGGATCTCCAGCTATTCGCTGCGCGAAACCCTGGAACTGCGCCGGGATCCGGTGCGCTCGACGCTGGCCTTGCTGGGAGCGGCAATCCTGATGTTCATTATCGGCTACGGCATCAACATGGACGTGGAACATCTTTCCTACGCCGTGCTGGACCGCGACGAGAGCGGCCTGAGCCGTAATTACGCACTGAACCTGGCGGGATCGCGTTACTTCATCGAACAGGCGCCGCTCGACGACCATGCGCAACTCGACCGCCGCATGCGCAGCGGTGAACTGGCATTGGCGATCGAGCTGCCGCCAGGGTTCGGGCGCGCCATCGCACGCCGGGCGCCGGTGGCGGTTGGCGCGTGGGTCGATGGCGCGATGCCGATGCGGGCAGAAACGACCGCCGCTTACGTGCAGGCGATGCACCAGGATTGGCTGGCGGGTATCGCGCGGCAGCGACACGGCGTGCGTAGCTCCAGCCCCGGCCAGATCGAAACACGCTATCGCTACAACCCAGACGTGCGTAGCCTGCCGGCAATGGTTCCGGCAGTGATACCCCTGTTGCTGATGATGATACCGGCGATGCTCGCCGCGCTGTCGGTGGTGCGCGAAAAGGAGCTTGGTTCGATCATCAACCTTTACGTGACGCCGGTGACCCGGGCAGAGTTCCTGCTTGGCAAACAGCTGCCCTACATTGGCTTGGGCATGCTTAACTTCATGCTGCTGACGTTGCTGGCGGTAACGGCCTTTGGCGTTCCCCTCAAAGGCAGCCTGGCGACGCTGACATTGAGCGCGCTAGTTTATGTGGTCTGTTCGACGGGGATGGGCCTGCTGGTGTCGACGTTTACGCGCAGCCAGATCGCCGCCCTGTTCGTCACGATGATCGGCACCATCATTCCCTGTGTGCAGTTCGCCGGTCTGCTCAATCCGGTGTCCGGGCTCACTGGCGCCGGTAGCGTGATCGGCCACCTGTATCCCGCCACCCATTTCCTGACGATCAGCCGCGGCGTATTCAACAAGGCGCTGGGAATGGCGGATCTGAGCGGTTCGCTGTGGCCGCTGCTGGTAGCGGCGCCGCTGATTCTGGCCGCTTCGGTTACGCTGCTGAAGAAACAGGAGCGCCAATGATACGCTCCGCCCTGCCCATCAGCCTGGCGCACATCTACCGCCTCGGCATCAAGGAACTATGGAGCCTGGTCCGCGATCCAGCGATGCTGGTACTGATCGCGTATACCTTTTCGCTATCGATCTATGTGGCGGCCACGGCCACGCCGGAGAGCCTCCACAATGCGGCGGTCGCCATTGTCGACCTGGACTCCTCGCAGCTATCGGCACGCATTGCCGCCAGCTTCTATCCACCTCGTTTCCGCACGCCGGCACTGCTGACCACCGACCAAGCGGATACCGGCCTGGACAATGGCGACTATACCTTCGTGCTGGCAATTCCACCTGGCTACCAGCGCGACACGCTGGCAGGGCGGGCGCCAGCAGTACAGCTCAGCATTGACGCCGCGCGCATGAGTCAGGCGTTCACAGGCAATGGCTACATCCAGCGTATCGTCGCCGACGAAGTCGGCGATTTCATGCGTCGACATCAGCAACCCGGCCCGCCGCCGGTCGATTTGGCCCTGCGGATGCGATTCAATCCGAATCTGGAGCCCGCCTGGTTTGGTGCGCTCACAGAACTCATCAACAATGTCACGATGCTGTCGATCATCCTGACCGGCGCCGCGCTGATACGCGAACGCGAACACGGCACCATCGATCACCTGCTGGCGATGCCGGTCATACCGATCGAGATCATGCTGGCCAAGATATGGTCAATGGGGCTGGTGGTGGAACTTGCGGCGATGGCCGCACTCGTGTTCATCGTACAGGGGGCGCTACAGGTTCCCGTGCGCGGCTCAGTCTTGCTATTCGCGCTGGTCACGCTGCTGCACCTGTTTGCAGCCAGCTCGATGGGGATTTTTTTAGCCACGCTGGCGCGCAGCATGCCGCAGTTCGGCATGCTGTTGGTGCTGGTACTGCTGCCGTTACAGATGCTCTCGGGCGCAACCACGCCGCGCGAAAGCATGCCGGTACCGGTACAGTATCTGATGCTGCTGGCGCCGACCACGCATTTCGTGGCGGCCGGCCAGGCCATCCTGTTCCGCGGCGCCGGCATTGACATCCTCTGGCCCCAACTGGGCGCCCTGGCGGCGATCGGCGCCCTGCTGTTCATCGCCTCCCTGCATCGCTTTCGCAGTTCCATCACGCGCATGGCGTAAGTGGCGCCATGTTGCGCGCAGCGCCAGGCCCGCCAGCGCAGGTGGCGCCGCACAGGCAATAATGCGGACATGGCCGCTGTCTCCCTCAACGCCGGCAAGACGCCACCGCACGTCATCTTGTCAGCCGATGGGAAAAACGGGCATCCGCTACCGACCATGCACGTGGGTTTGACACGCCACGTGCATCGCTCTTAATCCAGCGCAAACGATGATGTAAAAAGCATGGCATAGTAAGCGTTCGGTCGCGTCGTGTCCCTGAAGACGTTTGCGAGGAATTCCATGCAGGCACTGAACCACCATCAGCACCGATTTATTCTCAGCATCATGCGCGCCACTCATGATCTGACGCTGGCCACATTGCGACCGGATGGCTACCCACAGGCCACGGTCGTCAGTTTTGTACACGACGACCTGACGCTATATGCCGGCATCGGCCTTGATAGCCAGAAAGCACATAACATCCGTCAACACAACAAGGTGTCGGCGACCATCACGCCACCCTATACCGATTGGCAACATATCCGCGCGTTGTCGCTAGCAGGTACGGCCACGATGGTCGGCGACGCCGAGGAGAACGCCCATGCCGCCGACCTGATGCTGTTTCGATTCCCGCAATTGCGCCAGCTGCTGCCCAGTACCGCCAGCAACTGGCCAGGCGCGGTTTTCGTGCGGATTGATCCGCTGCTTATTTCCGTGCTCGACTATGAGCAAGGTTTCGGCCACACCGAACTCTTCGCTGTCGCGCCAGACCACTGAACTCGCCTTCCCCGCAGGCTGGCCAGGCCCGTGTCCACCATCGCCGGAGTTCATGATGCCCTCTGCGACATTCATCCCGATCGCCTTGCACCGGAGAGTAACCGGGCCGTGCATCGCCGTAGTGGCGCCGCTGATGCGCCACGATAGTCAGGCACTGCGATGAGCTATCGAACGATCGTCGTCCATTGCGACCAATCGCGTCACGCAGCGGCACGTTACGCGCTGGCAACGTGGCTGGCGTGTGCGACGGATGCTCACCTGGCGGGCGTCGCGGCGACGGGCTTATCGCACCACGCTCAGTGGAACGCCCAGTCCGGCGCCGGACCTTTGCTACGCAACGTCATCGCGCAGCGGCGCCAGCAAGCGTCGGAAGCGCTCGACTCATTTGCGCATGAGGCCTGTGCCATGGGCGTCGGCCAATGGTCGCGCTGGCTGGAGGAGGACGACGCCGAAGGAGCGCTGCAGCGGCATGCGCGCTATGCCGACCTGCTGATATTAAGCCAAAGCGACGCCTATGACGTGCTGCGCGGCATACCGCGGCCGCTGCCATCGGAGTTGCTGTTTCACACCGCTCGCCCATTATTGCTGCTGCCGGCATCGCACGGCACGCCAGCGACACTGGCAGCTCGCTCTTCGCTGCTGGCATGGGATGGCAGCATGCAGGCGGCGCGCGCGATGACCGACGCGCTGCCATTATTGCGCCTGTCGGCACATGTCACGGTACTGATGCTCAATGGCGGCCATCAGCCATCACCCGACGGCATCGAACCCGGTGCCGCCATCGCCAACTATCTGGCCCGGCACGCAGTGCAGGTCCGGCTCATGCGCGAGGTCACGGCCGGCGATATCGGTGCAATGCTGTTGAGCGTGGCGGCCGCGCAGGACTGCGGCCTGCTGGTCATGGGAGCCTATCGCCATCGCCGTGTCCAGGAAATGCTGCTCGGTGGCGCCACCCGTACGGTGCTGCGCGGCATGACATTGCCGGTGCTGGTGGCACACTAGGACTGCAGTACGTAACGCCCGGGGGCGGGACCCAGTGTTGGACCGATTCCCATCGGCGGCGGCGCGACGCGCTTCCGGCTGGATCGTTGCACCAGCCATCGTTGCCAGTATGGCCACCATGAACCGTCGGCGAGGACGGCGCGGTCGAGCCACTCGTCCGGGCTGCTGTATCCATAAGTCACCAGGTTGGCAGCTTGCCTGAAGTAACTGCGCCTGGCGTGGCCCGGTTCCGACACAATGCCCGCATTGTGACCACCCGCGGCCAGCACGAATTCCATCGGCGCGCCGCACAGCAGGTGTATCTTGTATACCGAACGCCAGGGCGAGACATGATCGCGCTGCGTGCCCAGTACAAACATCGGCGTGCGGATGTCGCTCAGCGCAACCGGTATGCCATCGACCAGGTAACGTCCTTCGGCCAGGTCGTTGTGCAAGAACAAGCCATGCAGGTACTCGCTATGCATGCGGAATGGCAAGCGGGTACTGTCGGCGTTCCACGCCATCAGGTCGTTTGGCGCGGTGCGCCTTCCCATCAGATACTCGCGCATCATGCGCGACCACACCAGATCACGTGCGTGCAGCAGCTGGAAGGAGGCCGCCATCTGGTCGCCGGCCAGATAACCCTGATCCCACATCAGGGCATCAAGGAATGCCAGTTCGCTGTCATCGATGAACAGGCCCAGTTCTCCCGGTTCGCTGAAATCGGTCTGGGCCGCCAACAGCGTCAGCGACGCCAGCCGGCCATGCGCACGGTGGTCGCCGGAATCGAGGGCGGCGGCGGCGATCGCCAGCAAGGTACCGCCAAGACAGTATCCGACGGCATGCACCGGCGCGCCGCCACACAGCGCATTGACCTCATCGAGCGCGGCAAACACACCGCGTTGCAGATAATCGTCCATGCCCAGGTCGCGGTCGCGCCGGTCAGGATTACGCCAGGACATCATCAACACCGTGTGTCCTTGTTCGACCAGATAGCGCACCAGCGAATTGTGTGGCGACAGATCGAGGATGTAATACTTCATGATCCAGGACGGCACGATCAGCACCGGTTCGGCGTACACCTTGCCTGACTGCGGCGCGTACTGGATCAATTCCATCAATTCATTGGCATAAATCACATTGCCCGGGGTAAGCGCGACATCACGCCCGGGCAGGTAGCCGCTACCGACCGGCTCCGGTACCGCCATATCCGGTGGCGCAATACGGCGGCACATGTCCTGGCGCCAATTCAGCGCGCCACGCAGCAGACTGCGTCCGCCGCTGGCCAGCGCCGCCTGAATCACTTCCGGATTCGTCCACGGAAAATTCGATGGTGCATACATATCAAGCAACTGACGCACCGTGAAAGCCACCACATCGGCATGGTGCGGCGTCACGCCGCACACGCCGCTGGTAGCCTGGCGCCAGAACTGCTCGATCTGCCGGAAACCTTGCGCGTACTGCGAAAACGGCCAGTCCCCCCAGGCGGCATCGGCAAAGCGCCCATCGCCGGCGGAGTCGCGCGCCAGGCCGACGCCGCCCACGCCGCTGGCGGCAAATGCGGCCAGTTCGCAGCATTTGCCAGGCGACATCAGCAGATGCTGCCACCAGTCCTGGAACGCCAATGACATCGCGACCGGCGAAATACCTCCCGTCACGCGGGCAATCTGGCTCTGCAGATGCAGGTCCAGCAGATTGCGATGTGCCGGCAAGGGTGGCGGCGGCACCATGCCCGGTACGACGCTCAATGATGACAGTGCGCTCATGTTGCCCTCCTTGATACAGCTGTCCTTTCACATTATGGTAAAAAAGACGCTACCGTGTATTTGATCGCAATCAAGTACACGGCGACGATATTTACTACACTGCCGGCATGAGCGACGACCCCGAGTTCATTGAGAACACCACCTACGATGCGCTGCAGATTGGCCAGAGCGCGCGACTGACACGCAAGCTTGGCCCGGACGATATCGCCGCCTTCGCGCTGGTGTCCGGCGACGTCAATCCGGCCCATGTCGATCCCGAGTATGCCGAGCACACGCCCTTCCACGGCGTGATCGGGCATGGCATGTGGGAAGCGGCGCTGATTTCACGCCTGCTGGGCACGTGCCTGCCAGGCCCGGGCACGATCTATCTGGCGCAAACGCTGCAGTTTCTCAGGCCGGTACGCATCGGCGACGAATTGCGCATCACGGCCACGGTAACGTCCAAGAACCCCGCCAACCGTCATGTGCAGCTCGATTGCGAAGTCAAGAACCAGACCGGCACGTCGGTATTGACCGGGGTCGCCACCGTCATCGCGCCAGAGGCGAAAATACGCCGGCCGCGCGCCAGAGTGCCGCTGCTGCATTTGCCTTTCGCGCAACCTCCCTACGCCAGCCTGCTGGCCGCTGTGGCGCAGCTGGAACCGCTGCGCTGCGCGGTGATCCATCCATGCGATGCGCCATCGCTGCGCGTGGCGCTCGACGTGGCGCAGCGGCGCCTGATCACGCCCTTGCTGATCGGACCGCAGGCGCGGTTGCGCGCGCTGGGCGCATCGCTCGGCCTGTCGCTCGATGACGTGGTGCTGATCGACGCCCCGCACAGCCATGCCGCCGCGGCGCGCGGGGCCGCCATGGCCGCCGCCGGCAAGGTCGAGATGCTGATGGCGGGAGCGGCGCATCTCGACGAACTGATCGAGGCCGTGCTGGCGCTACCGGCCTTGCATACCAAGCGGCGCCTGTCGCACATCTGCCACCTTGAACTGCCGATGTATGACAAACCCCTTCTGATCTCCGATGGCGTGCTCAATGTGCGTCCCACTCTGGCCGACAAGATCGACATCGTGCAGAACGCGATCGAACTGGCGCATGCGCTCGGCAATGCGGAACCGCGCGTCGCGCTACTGTGCGCGCTGAACACCGTGACTAGCGAGATCGCCTCCACGCTGGATGCGGCCGCACTGTGCAAGATGCGCGATCGCGGCCAGATCACCGGCGCGCTGGTCGATGGCCCACTCACTGTCGACGCGACCATTTCGCCGTTCGCCGCCCGCGCCAGTGGCGCCGCGTCGGCGGTCGGCCTGCATGCGGACATCCTGATCACTCCCGACCTCGAAGCCGGCAGCATGCTCACCAGAACGCTGCAATGCCTGGGCGGCGCGGAAAACTGCGGCGTGATCATGGGCGCGGCCGTGCCGATCGCTCTGAGCAATGGTAGCGACAATGCGCCAGCGCCATGCGGATCGGCAGCGCTGGCATTGCTGCTGGCCCATCGCTATCGAACACGGCGTCCATAAGCTCAGTCCGGAAACCGCACATTGATCGTTACCGTGCTGGCCGCAGCGTCGCGACGACGATGCAGGCCGTCGTCTGCACCGGCGCCACCAACGCCGGATTGCGTGACGCAGATCATGCGGTTTTGCGTGCCGATTTGCTAGGCTGGGCATTGTTTATCCGACAGGAGCGAGCCATGCATTACAAGACCATCCTGGTACATATTGACGGCTCGGTCCAGGCCCGTGACCGTATCGTCGTGGCGGCACAGATTGCCAGTATCGAACATGCCCATCTGGTCGGCCTGGCAACGCAACCCGTGTTGCCGGCCGCCAGCCACCAGATCCTGGCGGCATTCGATCGATTTGAAACGCAGGCGCGCCTTGCCGGTGTTTCCTTCGAACGCCGCATGGGACCGCAAGACAGCGCGGCCAACCTGACGCTGCATGCGCGCTATGCCGATCTGATCATGCTTAGCCAAAGCAATCCGCAGGATCGCGACGACACGACAAATGGGCAACTACCCGAATATGTGACGCTGCATGCGGGCAGGCCATCACTGGTGCTGCCGCACGCAGGCGTCAGGGATCGCTGGAGCCAGCACGCCATCGTGGCCTGGGATGGCAGCCGCGCCGCCACGCGCGCCATCAGCGATGCGCTGCCGCTACTGCGTGCCAGCAAGCTCGTGACGGTGGCCGTATTCAATCCGGAGCGCGAATATGGGGTACACGGCGCTCAGCCCGGCGCCGACATCGCGCTGTTCCTGGCACGCCATGATGTCCATGTGGAGGTGCTACAACAGACCACATCGGCCGGATTGCCGATAGGCGACGCATTGTTGTCACTGACGGCTGACCGGGATGCCGATCTGCTGGTCATGGGTGCTTACGGCCATGCGCGCTGGCACGAAATCCTGCTGGGCGGGGTGACGCGCACTGTATTGCAATCGATGACCGTGCCGGTACTCATGTCGCACTAGTGACATGTCGGCCGTGCGCCCGCCACGCACCGCCCTTGTCGCGCCTGGGCATGGCCAGCCTGCCCGAAGGCGATGCGCTGACGTCGGGCAGCGCATATCGGCCAACGTCAGTTGATGGCCAATTGGACCGTACGGCTTCCACGCTTTTTCGGCAGGCGCAGCTCCAGGATACCGTGCCGGTAGCGCGCCGTTGCGTTGTGATCGTCGATGGCTTGCTGCAAGGTGAAATAGCGGTACTGTGGCGTCAACCGCGCTTCCCCGTCGTTGGCGCCGGTGGCTTCCTTCGCCTGCGCATAAATCAGCACTTCATTCCCGTCGATTTCCACCTTCAGCGCATCCTTGCCATAACCGGGCATCTCTGCCTCGACCAGATAAGCATCCTCCGTTTCCACAACATCGAGCCGGAAGTGCTGGCGTTTCTTCATTGAAAAAAATGAATGCTTGAGACGCCAGCGCTGAAGGTACTCCTCCATACGGGCCATGGAAAACAAGTGCCACAATCTTGAGCCGTGCACGATCTGCTGCGTCGTTCTGTTCATCATCATCTCCTGTTAACGCGGTATCGGCCTGGGCGGCATATCCCAAAAAACATCGTGCCGGGCCAGTCCCGCTATCGCGTGGGGGCTAGCACGCCAGCGTCGGATCAATCTTGATGTGGTTTTCCACCTCGGTCACGCCAGGAGCGTGCCAGGCGGCTTTTTCCGCGTCCTCGCGCTCCATGAACGAGCGCACGCTGCCGCTCAGCACCACGCGCGCGCCACTCGCCTCGACCACCAGGCGCGCGGCATCGAGGGCGGCGCTGCGCTGGAATGCAGACAGGATTTTCTGCCGCACTTCGCCGGCCGAGGCGGTGGGTTTGAGCGCGAGCTGGTTGAGCACACTGCGCACGCCGCGCAGGTGATGTACCGCCTCCTCGGCACGCTGACGTTGATAATTCCAGGCAACCCGCCCTTCCAGCCGCAGCACGCCATCCTGTACCACTACCTTGATCATGTCGGATGAACCAGGCAGTTGCGCCTTGAGTACGGCCACGGCATCGCGCGCAATTTCGGGATCGGGCCGCGCTTCCCCCGCCAGCCGTACCTCGATATCGTTGGCCACGCCGGCGACACCGGCGACGCCTTTCGCACAACGTTCGGCTTGCACCTTGTCGCCGAAACTATGCGTAAATCCGGACAAGGTGACGACGCTGTTCTTGACCGACACGCCGATATCCGATGCCGCGACATTCGTCACCCACTCCAGCTCACGTTCGACCTGCTTTTTTACTTCATCATCGCTCAACATGTCCACCTCCGTTTTCAGTGCATGCCCCCATCAGATAGCAAGGTCCTTCCTGCTTCACCAGCATAGAAAACAGCGGCGCCGCACGCTTGATGCGGATCAAACGTCCAGAGCGGCGCGGCATCAAATTTACTGGCTGGCAGAGAAGAATTCACCCAGTCCAGAGCCGCGCACCATATCTTTTCGCGATAAAAGCCGATACCGCATAGGCGCACAACAGCGGAAGCAGCAATATCCAGTAACAGGGGGGCAAGGGCCGCAAACCGAGTGCGGCGGCAAAGGCCGAGTGCGGCAACCAGATGCCGAGCGCGCAAATAGCGGCACTGGTCACCGACAGCACGACGCTGGCCCGGCTCTGAAAAAACGGTATCCTGGCCGTGCGGAGAATATGGATGATCAGGGTCTGGCTCAGCAGCGACTCGATGAACCAGCCGGTCTGGAACAGTGCAGGATCGCGCCACGCATCGAAGAACCACAGCAACATGGCGAAGGTGAGATAATCGAACAAGGAACTGACCGCCCCCAACAACAGCATGAACTTGAACATGCGGTCCATATCCCAAAGGCACGGCATGGCAATCTCGGCCGCATCCACGCTGTCGCTCGGAATCGCCATTTGCGAGCAGTCATACAGCAGATTATTCGCCAGTACCTGGATCGGCGTCAATGGCAGAAACGGCAGGAACAGGCTTGCCCCCAGCACGCTGAACATATTGCCGATGTTCGAACTGGCGCCCATCCGCAGGTACTTCGTCATGTTGGCAAACACCCTGTGCCCTTCAAGTACCCCTTCTTGCAACACCATCAAGTTTTTTTCCAGCAAAATGATATCGGCCGCCTCCTTCGCGATATCGACCGCGCCATCCACCGACAGGCCCACATCGGCAGCCCGCAAGGCCGGACTGTCGTTGATACCGTCGCCGAGAAAGCCAACCACATGCTTGTGGCCGCGCAGCAAGCGCACCACGCGCTCCTTTTGCGACGGTGTCAGCTTGGCAAACACGCGTGTGCGCTCCGCCAGAACGGCCAGTTCCGCGTCCTGCATGCTGTCCAGGCTGGTGCCGGGCACGATCACGCCGGCGTCGAAGCCAACTTCACGGCAGACCTTGCGGGTAATGACAGGGTTGTCGCCTGTGAGGATCTTTACCGCGACGCCCTGCCCTGCCAGCGCGTCGAGTGCGGCAGCCGCACTTTCCTTGGGCGGATCCAGGAAAGCGATATAGCCGGCCAGTGTCAGTTCCGTTTCATCAGCGCGATGGCCGCCGGCTTGGTCCGCCAGCACATCTTTATACCCGATGGCCACGACCCGGAAGCCATCATCGTTCAAAGCATGGGCCTGGGCATTGACGGCGGCAATATGCGTCGCGTCGAGGATGGCGCATCGGCCATCGGCTTCATAGTGGCTGCAGACGGCCATGATTTCCTCGACGGCACCCTTGCATACCAAGAGATGGCGGCCTTCCGGTGTCGCTACCACCACCGACAAGCGCCGACGCGAAAAATCAAACGGAATTTCATCCACCTTTGCGTACCCCGCATCCACGCCCAGCAGGCCATGCAACTCGGCGTGTTTCAATACAGCCACATCGAGCAAATTTTTCAAGCCAGACTGGAAATGGCTATTGATCCAGGCATAACGCAGCACGCGCTCGGACTCATTGCCGTTCAAGTCCAGGTGACGCTTGAGAATGATCCGGTCCTGCGTGAGCGTACCCGTTTTGTCGGTACAGAGAATGTCCATCGCGCCCAGATTCTGAATCGCATCGAGCCGCTTCACGATCACCTTGGCGCGGGCCATCACCAGCGCACCCTTTGCCAGATTGACCGTGATGATCATCGGTAGCATTTCAGGGGTCAATCCGACCCCGATGGCCAGCGCGAACATCATGGCCTCCAGCCAGTCGTGCTTGGTCAAGCCATTGATCAGCAACACCACCGGTACCATGACCGCGATGCAGCGTATCATCATCAAGGTAAATTGCCTGACACCCAGGTCAAAAGCGGTGGCCGGACGGCCGTGCGCGACCTGATCAGCCAATTCGCCGAACAAGGTACCCGAGCCGGTTCGAATGATGACGCCGGTAGCATAGCCACTTTGCACGTTTTCGCCCATGAAACACATATTGGGCAGATCAAAAGGCGACTCGGCTCCCGCGTCAAATGGCGCCGAAAATTTTTCCGTGGGCAGTGCTTCCCCCGTCAAGGCCGCCTGATTGACAAAAAAATCCTTCGTCTCCAGCAGGCGCACATCGGCGGGGATCATGTCACCCGCCGCCAAGGCGATGATGTCGCCTGGCACCAAGGCCTCGATCGGCAGCTCGCCGTAGCCATCGGCATCGGCATCCACCCGGCCACGACGCCGTACACGGGCGCAATTCGTGACCATCGAACGCAAGCGGGTCGCCGCCGCGGTGGCACGATACTCCTGCAAAAAAGACAGGCCGGTGGCCAGCATGGTGATCAACAAGATCAATGCCGCGGCCGGGCGATCGCCCAAGGCCCAGGCTGCGGCGGCGAGCGCGATTAACAAGGCGTTCAAGGGCTGGCGCAAGCGGCGCCACAACTGCCTTGCCATGCCCGGTGGCACATCACGGCTCACCAGATTGGGCCCGTAGCGCCGCAGCCGCTCCTGCGCGGTGCGCCACTCCAGTCCTGCGATGGTAGAGCCCATCGCAACGCAACTGGCTTGCGCACTCAGCTTGCTCAGCGCGTACAGTACGGTCGTTTCAGTCTGAGACTGGTGCCATTTCATATGGGTAACAGTCTTTCGCATCGGGATTCCTTCTTCAAGCTTGCGGCAATCACCGGCAGGGGAAATGCGCCCGGCATCCGCCCGGCTGCCGCGTGAACCGATCTCAATCAGGCACAGCAACAGTACTGCGCCTGCGCTCTCTGGCGAGCGCCCACTTGACGCACTCGAACCAGAGGGTAGCGAGCATGGCGACCAGGCAGCACATCACCAGTTGGGCCATGCCCGGAAGCGCGAAGCCAAACAGGTCACGCAGCGCCGGCACACCCAGTGCCAGCAACAGCAACAGCAAGGTCGCCATGCTGATCCATATGAACGCCTGGTTCGAGCGTACCCCGCTGCGCCAGGACGGCTGGGTCCATTGACGATTGACATGGATCAACCCCAGGTTCGACAGCACCAGGGCCAGGAACGTCGTCGTGCGCGCGACGTCGTCGGACTGAAGCGACCAGCGAACATACGCAAAGACGCCGAGCAGCATGAGCAGCAGTCCTATTCCCTGCAGCAAACCGCGTACCAGAAGGTCGCGGTCGAACAAATGCATGTCCGGCCTTCTAGGCTTGCTCAGCATGGCACCGGCTTCTATCGGCTCGGCCTCGAATACGATCGAGCAGGCAGGGTCGATCACCATCTGCAGGAAGAGTATATGCACCGGCATCAACAGCATGGGCCAGCCCAGCAGCACCGGCAGGATCGACAGGCCAACGATGGGAACATGGACCGCGACGATAAAGACGATCGCCTTGCGCAGATTGGCAAACAGGCAGCGGCCATGACGGACCGCCAGCAGCAACGAGGAAAAGTCATCCTTGAGCAGTACCAGCGCGGCCGCTTCGCGCGCGACATCGGTGCCGCGCGCGCCCATCGCCACGCCGATATGGGCGGCCTTCAACGCAGGCGCGTCATTGACGCCGTCACCGGTCATGGCGACGATATCACCGCGCCGGCGAAACGCCAGCACCAGACGCAATTTCTGCTCCGGTGCGATACGGCAAAAAACATCGGTGTCCGCCAGGCGTTCCTGTAGCGCCGTGTCATCGAGCATGGCCAGATCATTGCCCGACAAGCGCTTGTCCGCCATGCCCGCGATACCAGCCTGCCGCGCGATCGCCGATGCGGTGGCGGGATGGTCGCCCGTGATCATCACCACGCGCATCCCCGCAGCGTGACATTGCGCCACTGCATCGGGGACTTCCGGCCGTACCGGATCGTGCATGCCCAGCAGGCCGAGAAATTCAAAATCAAAACCATGCTGATTGTCAGGCAGATGTGGCGCGGCAAAGATGGCACGGGCAATACCGATCACGCGCAAACCGCTGTCTGCCATGGCTTGTACTTCGGTGGCAATAGCGGCCGCGCGCGCCGGTGGAAGATGGCACAGGTCGATGATGGCCTCGGGCGCCCCCTTCGCCGCCACCAGGAACCCGGAGCGGTCCGGCGATTGCCACACCCGCGACATGGCCAGCATTTGCCGCGACAGAGGATAATCGTCGACCAGCTGCCAGTCGGCATGCAGGTGTTCGGTATTGGCCAGCAAACTTGCGCCGGTCCGGACAATGGCCGACTCCATCGGGTCAAACGCCCGCCGGTGACTGGCCAGCACGGCATATTCGAGCACGCCGTGCAGCAACTCCGGCAAAGCGGCGGCGCCAGGATATCGGCAATCGTAAGAGGTTTCCTGCGACCAGATGCGGGCCACCACCATGCTGTTGGCGGTCAGTGTTCCCGTCTTGTCGACACAAAGTACGGTCGTCGCGCCGAGCAATTCAATCGCGGGAATACTGCGCGCCAGAATATTTTCGCGCGCCAAGCGCCAGGCGCCCAGGCCCAGGAAAAGCGTCAGGATCACTGGAAGCTCTTCCGGCAGGACCGCCATGGCCAGCGTCAGTCCGGCCAGCAGCCCTTGCAGGCCCTCTCCGCGCAGCCACCAATAGGCCAGCGCCAGGCCGGCGGCGAGAGCCAGGCCGCCGATGGTGACCTGCTTGACGACCCGGCGCGTTTGCAACTGGATTGGCGTCAGTTCGCTGCCCAGTGTGACCAGTGAGGCACCGATGCGACCGAGTGCGCTACGCGGGCCGGTGGCGACCACCAGGCCGCTGGCCGTGCCTTGAGTGATCAGCGTGCCGGAATAGACAAGGCTGGCCGGACCGACGCCGTCCTCGGAGCAACCATACTTGACCACCGGTACTGATTCTCCCGTCAGCAACGACTCATCGGCCGTCAAATTCGATGCACTGAGCAGCTCCATGTCGGCGGGCACGCGGTCGCCTTCGGCAAGCAAGACCAGGTCGCCCACCACCAGTTCCCGGCCAGCGATGCGTTCCTGATTTCCATCCCGAATCACCAGCGCACGCGGACTGGACAGGTCGCTTAGCGCACGCAGCGAGCTTTCGGTACGTCTGCGCTGGAAAAACGTCATGCCGATGACAATGCCAACGAAGGCCAGCAGCATCAGCGCCTCATTGCGATCGCCGAGCAGCAGATAAATGACGCCACAGCCAACCAGCAGCAGGAACATGGGTTCCACGACAACCTCGATCAACAGGCCGGCCGCACCCAAAGGACGTGCCGCAGGCAGCGCATTCGGCCCGTCTTTTTGCAGTCGTTCAGCGGCCTGCGCTGCTGTCAGCCCCTCGGTGCCCTGCGGCTTGTCCATGGCCTCCATCCTTTCAACACGGCGCCACCGTACTCCATGCTAACAACAAATTTGGCCACTCGGCACACTGCTGGCAGGAGAAAGTATCGCATTGTCCGGGTGGCCACAAGTGTTTTCACGGCACAAGTGCGAGCTGGAATGCTGGCCATGCAAACGACAATGGCCCGGCAACCTTGCGGCTGCCGGGCCAAGCGTGTGGCGCTCAATCGCGATCAGTTACGCGATGCGTTCGCCATTGGCCGGATCGAACAGGGCCGCTTTCGACAGGTTGAACGACAGCTGCATGGTCTGGCCGGGGCGCACGGCCTCGATCGGATGCGTGCGGCAAGTCACGGCCGCGCCGTTCAGGCGGGTCGTCAGCAGGGTATCAGGACCGGTCGGCTCGACCAGGTCGACCAGGCAACCGAGTTCCTGGCCGACGTCGCCGTGCGCGCTGCTGATGTCGGTGATCTGTTCCGGGCGGATGCCCAGGATCACGTCGCGGCCGACATGGCTGCGCAGTTTTTCGGCATCGAACGGCAGGTCCAGGCGCATGTTGTTGCCGCCGTTTTCGATCACGGCCGACACGGCGCCATTCTCGATCACCGGCTTGATGGTGATGAAGTTCATCGATGGCGAACCGATGAAGCCGGCCACGAACAGATTGGCCGGATTGTCGTAGATTTCCTGCGGCGTGCCCAGCTGCTGCACCACGCCGTCCTTCATCACGGCGATCAGGTCGCCCATCGTCATCGCCTCGATCTGGTCGTGCGTGACGTAGACGATGGTGGCTTTCAGGCGCTGGTGCAGACGCTTGATCTCGGCGCGCATTTCCACGCGCAGCTTGGCGTCCAGGTTCGACAGCGGTTCGTCGAACAGGAACAGCGACGGCTTGCGCGAAATGGCGCGGCCCATCGCCACGCGCTGGCGCTGGCCGCCCGACAACTGCGCCGGACGGCGGTCGAGCAGGTGCGAGATCTGCAGCGTCTCGGCGACCCTGTTGACGATCTCTTCCTGTTCGGCCTTGGCGACCTTTTTCACGTTCAGGCCGAAGGCGATGTTCTCGCGCACCGTCATCGACGGGTACAGGGCGTAGGACTGGAACACCATGGCGATGTCGCGGTCTTTCGGCGGCAGGTCGTTGACGACCTTGTTGTCGATCATGATCTCGCCCGAGGTGACGCTTTCCAGGCCGGCGATCATGTTCAGCAAGGTGGACTTGCCGGAACCGGAGCCGCCCACCAGGATCAGGAACTGGCCGTCCTTGATCTCGATGTCGATGCCTTTCAGGACTTCGGCGCCGTTGGTGTAGACCTTGCGGATATTACGAATCGATAAGCTAGACATGTTTTTCCTTAACCTTTGACTGCGCCTGCGGTCAGGCCGCGCACAAAATAACGGCCTGCGACCAGGTAGACCAGCAGTGTCGGCAGCGCTGCGATCACCGCCGCCGCCATGTTGACGTTGTATTCCTTCACGCCGGTCGATGTATTG
Organism: Janthinobacterium sp. J1-1; assembly: GCF_030944405.1. Taxonomy (NCBI): domain Bacteria; kingdom Pseudomonadati; phylum Pseudomonadota; class Betaproteobacteria; order Burkholderiales; family Oxalobacteraceae; genus Janthinobacterium; species Janthinobacterium sp. J1-1. The sequence goes on along the minus strand of NZ_CP132339.1, from coordinate 3,492,575 downwards.
ACCAGGTTGTTCAAGCCCACCGTGATCGGCTGCGAATCCCCGCTGGCGAACACGATGCCGAACAGGAAGTCGTTCCAGATCTGCGTGAATTGCCAGATGATGCACACGACAAAAATCGGGCCGGAAATCGGCAGCACGATCTTGCGGAAGATCAGGAAGAAGCCGGCGCCGTCGATGCGGGCCGCCTTGATCAGTTCTTCCGGCACGCTGGTGTAGTAGTTACGGAAGAACAGGGTCGTGAAGGCCGTGCCGTAGACCACGTGCACGAACACCAAGCCGGTGGTGGTATTGGCCAGGCCGAAGTCGCCCAGCAAGCGCGCCATCGGCAGAATCACCACCTGGAACGGGATGAAGCAACCCACCAGCAGGCCGGCGAACAGCAGTTCCGAACCACGGAAGCGCCAGTGCGCGAACACATAGCCGTTGAAGGCGCCGATGAAGGTCGAGATCAGGACGGCCGGCACCACCATTTCAAGCGAGTTCCAGAAGAACGGCTGCAGGCCGTTGCAGGTCACGCCGGTACAGGCCGAGGACCAGGCCTTGCCCCAGGACTCGAACTGCCATACCTGCGGCAGCGCCAGCAGGTTGCCGCTGCGGATCTCGTCGAGCGACTTGAACGACGTCGACAGGGTCACGTACAGCGGAATGATGTAATACAGGGCGAACAGGATCAGCAACAGGTACAGGACCACCCGCCCCAGGGTAAATTGATGCTTGCGTGTGTGTGTCATCTCATCGCCTTTGCGCTGCGCGTTTCCAGGTACATCAGCGGCACCAGCACGGCCACGATGGTGGCCAGCATCATCATTGCCGATGCCGAGCCCAGGCCCAACTGGCCGCGGGTGAAGGAAAACTGGTACATGAAGATTGCCGGCACGTCGGACGAATTGCCCGGGCCGCCGGAAGTCAATGCGATCACCAGATCGAAACTCTTGATCGCGATATGCGACAGGATCAGGATCACGCTGAAGAACACCGGACGCATGGCGGGAATCACGATGCGCCAGTAGATGGTCGGCAGGGACGCGCCGTCGACTTGCGCCGCCTTGATGATCTCGTCATCGATGCCGCGCAGGCCGGCCAGGAACAGCGCCATCACGAAACCGGACGACTGCCACACGCCGGCGATCACCACCGTATAGATCGACATGTCCGAATTGACCAGCCAGTCGAAGGTGAACGAGGTCCAGCCCCAGTCGTGCATGACCTTTTCCAGGCCCAGGCTGGGGTTCAGCATCCATTTCCAGGCGGTGCCGGTGACGATGAACGACAGCGCCATCGGGTACAGGTAGATTGCGCGAAGAAAGCCTTCGCCACGGATCTTCTGGTCGAGCAGGATCGCCAGGAACAGGCCGATGGTGATCGACAGGCCGATGAACAGCACGCCGAAGATACCGAGATTCTTCAGCGAGGTCCACCAGCGTTCGTTATCGAACAAACTATAGTATTGCGTCAGGCCGGAGAACTCGAAGTTCGGCATCATGCGCGATTCGGTCAGGGACAGATAACCGGTCAGGAAAATAAAACCATAGACGAATACCAGGCTGGCGATGAGCGTCGGGCCCAGGACCAGTTGTGGTATCCATCGATCAAATTGCTTGCGTATGGACATAGGACAGCCGTAGAAGTAGAACTGCGTATGGCGCCCGTCCGGGCGGATGCCGGAGGGGGCCTGCGATACCTGCAACATCTGCGATGCAGCAGCGCCGGCGGGGAGCCGACGCTGTGGTGATTACTTCACTTTGGCGGCTTTGGCCAGTTCGGCAACAGCGTCCTTCGAGCTCATGTTGGTGTTCATGAACTTGGCAACCACGTCAAACACGGCGCCTTGCGTGGCCGATGGCAGCGCCATGCCGTGCGCGAACGATGGCAGCAAGGTGCCTGCCTTGTTGCTGGCATCCATGTCGTCCATCGATTTCAGGGCGCAAGCGTCGAACTTGTCCTTGGAAACGCCGGAACGCACAGGGATGGAACCCTTGTTCAGGTTGAAGATCGACTGGAACTTCGGATTCATGATGGCGTTGGCCAGGGCGATCTGCCCTTTCTTCGCATTCGCATCCTTTTGCGTGAACATCGCAAACGAGTCGATGTTGTAGGTGTAGGCTTTTTCGCTGCCCGGTGCGGCGACGCACAGGTAGTCTTTGCCTGGCACTTTGCCAGCGGCGGTAAATTCGCCCTTGGCCCAGTCACCCATGAACTGGAAGCCTGCCTTGTTGTTGATGACCATGGCGGTTGCCAGGTTCCAGTCGCGGCCTGCCGCATCCTTGTCGATGTAGGTCTTGACCTTGCCCAGGGTGTCGAACACCTTGAGCATGGTCGGGCCGGTCAGCTCTTTCTGGTCCAGCTTGATGATGGCTTTCTTGTAGAACTCGGCGCCGCCGACACCCAGTGCGACCGATTCAAACACGGTCGCGTCCTGCCATGGCTGGCCGCCGTGGGCAATCGCGATGCCGCCCGATTTCTTGATCTTGTCAGCCGCTTCGAAGAACGCTGGCCAGGTGGTTGGCGTACCGACCACGCCGGCTTTTTTCAGCACTTCCGGGTTGACCCACATCCAGTTGACGCGGTGCACATTGACCGGTGCGGCAACGTAGTGACCCTTGTATTTCATGCCATCGGCCACAACTTTCGGCAGCACGGCGTCCCATTTGCCTGCCTTGGCAGCTTCATCGATATTGGCCAGCACGCCTTCAGCGCCCCATTCCTGGATCGACGGGCCCTTGATCTGGGCGGCGGTCGGTGGATTGCCGGAGATGACGCGGGTTTTCAGTGCGGTGGTGGCGTTTTCGCCGGCACCGCCTGCGACTGCAAAATCTTTCCAGCCGAAACCGGCTTCCTTGACCATCTGCTGCAGCTGGCCGACCGACTTGGCTTCGCCACCCGAGGTCCAGTAGTGCAGCACTTCCACGTCGGCAGCGAATGCATTGCCGGCGAATGCCAGTGCGGTCAGGGCGGCGACTTGGGTAATCTTGAATTTCAGTTTCATCTCCACAATTCCTTTTTTTGATCAAGCTTTTAGGGGGCTTCGGCGCAATCTGCCGATAAAGGTTAATTTGCGCCTGTGCCGGCGCTCTTTACAGTCAGATGGGGCCATCCCCGGCGGGAATGGCCCCATCAGTCAAAACTTAGAACCAGGCTTCAACCTGGAAGCCGTACGAGGTGCCGCTGGTGTTGTTGTTGTAGATCGGGCCGCCGTTGTTCGACGCGTTGACCGACGCGGTGGCCGCATCGTTCCATTTGCCATAGCTGACAAAGGCGCGCAGTTCAGGACGCGACCACAGGCCAGGACCTGCCGAAATCGCCGGTGCGATGGTGATCTTGGTCAGGCGCTTGGTCGGGCCGCCCGATTGCGTCACGCGGTCCGTGCCCAGTTCGCCAATCAGCTTGAGGTTGTTGGTGAAAGCGTAGACAGGGCGCACGCCAACCGAGGTCCAGGTCGAGGAGCCGGCAGCTTTCGACTCGTCTTTTTGCCACAGGGCGACCAGTTCCATGCCGAAGTTTTCCATCGGCTGGATCGCCATGTCATTGAACACGCGGGTACGTTTCACGTCCGAACCGAACGAGGTGTCGCCGGCGGCGCCGAACTGCGCACCTTTGCCGACGCCAGGACCGACGCCATACTGCACGCCGAAGGTATTGCCGCCGCCGAAGACCTTGCCTTGACGGTGGAATGCCGACAGCTGCCAGCCGTTGTTTTTCTTGCCGAAGAAATCGTTGTCCTTGCCTTCGCCGATGATGTAGGTCGCGGCCAGGTCCAGGGTGCCGTTGGTGTTGACCGGAATTTCACCGTAGATGAAGTTCTGGCGCACGGCCGAACGGTTGCCAAGGTAGACACCTGGCGTGCCGCTCTTCGAACCCTGGGCATCATCGAACTGGGCAATGTCGTTGTCCTTGAAGAAGGCATACGAGAATTTACCCGGGCCCGCCTGAATGCGGTCCAGGCCGGCGCCGGTACCGTTCATGTTGATGTACTGCAGATCCAGCATGTGGATGTCAGGACGGTAGTAGAAACGTTTGCCGACCCAGGCCGTGCCGCCGTTCAGGAAGTCGAGTCCCTGTGCTTCGACGTAGGCTTTGACGATGCCGACCTTGTTGTCGCCGAAATCGGAATTTGGTGCGTAGGCGTTGACCCAGACGGTGGCCATGTAGGTTACGTCGCCGGATTTGGCGATGGCTTTGGTGTAGCCGAATTCGGTATAGGCGTCGCACTCATTGCCCAGACGATATTTCATGGTGTTGCCACCCAGGCCGAAGCAGCCTTGTGAGCCGCCGTCACTAGAGGTGTTGCTGCCGGCGCCAGCGCGCAGGTAGCCGTGGAAGCCTTCGGAATCGGTTGGGTACATCGGGTCCGCCATGGCGGAACCGCTGGCGATAGCTAATACGATGGCAGCAGGCAGCGCTTTCAACGCGGCCTTCAACATGTTGCGATGCAGCATGGTAAGTCTCCTCAGTAGTTGTTTTTTTCTAGTACTTCGTGGCCGAATGTACTGGCCAGAAATCTTTCCAGCAGAGACATAGTAACTATACTACGAACAAATATCAACATATTATGTTGTAATCCTACGACTAGTCAGCCACACTTTATTTGACTATCTTTGGCCTTGCGCAAAGTGTTTTTTTTCAACACAGATAAGTGCTGATCTGGCATGCCTGGCATTTTTTGGCACGCAGACCAAATACCCTCTAGAATCCTTGGTTTTCACCATAACGACAGTTGCGCCGCAAAGACGGCGCACGCACACGAGACATTGAACGCCGCCATGAGAATTGATGAAAGAACAGAGAGTGCGGGCGGCGATGCGGCCGACCGTTTCAGCGACGGACCGCGCCTGCTGGCCGATATCGGCGGCACCAACGCCCGCTTCGTGCTGGAAACGCGCCAGGGCCACCTGGAAGCGGTGGCCGTGCTGCCCTGCGACGACTATGCCTCCCTGCTGGAGGCCATTACCGCCTATATCGACAGTCCCGACGCGCGCGCCGCCGGTTCGGCCCGCGTACGCCATGCGGCCATCGCGATCGCCAACCCGATCGACGACGACAATATCCGCATGATGAACCACCATTGGTTCTTCTCGATCGAAGCAATGCGCGCCGCGCTGGGCCTCGACACCCTGCTGGTCGTGAACGACTTCACGGCACTGGCGATGGCCCTGCCCTATCTGCGGCCCGACCAGCGCATGCAGATCGGCGGCGGCATGGCGCGCGCCGACAGCGTGATCGGCCTGCTCGGCTCGGGCACGGGCCTGGGCGTATCGGGCATGATTCCGGCCGAAGACCGCTGGATCGCGCTGGGCAGCGAAGGCGGCCACGTCAGCTTTGCGCCGTGCGACCAGCGCGAGATGGACGTGCTGTCCTATGCCTGGCGCGAACTGTCGCATGTGTCGGCCGAACGCCTCGCTTCCGGGCGCGGCCTGGAGCTGATCTACCGCGCCCTGTCCGAACGCGCCGGCGTGACCGATGCGCAGCCGCTGCTGGCGGCCGAGATCACCAGCCGCGCGCTGGCCAACGACTGCGAAGTGTGCCTGGAAGCGGTCGACTGCTTCTGCGCCATCCTCGGCTCGATCGCCGGCAATGTCGCCATGACACTGGGCGCGCTGGGCGGCATCTATATCGGCGGCGGCATCGTGCCGCGCCTGGGCCCCCTGTTCGAACGCTCGCAGTTCCGCGCCCGCTTCGAGCAGAAGGGCCGCCTGAACGAATACCTGGCGCAGATCCCCACCTTCCTGATCACGGCCGAACTGCCGACGTTTCTGGGCATCGCCGCCATCCTGGCGCAAAAGCTCAAGCGGGCCAATTCCGGCGCGCCGGTGCTCGAATCGGTGCGCCAGGCGCGCGGCCGCATGAGCCCCTCCGAGTGCAAGGTGGCCGACTGGGTGCTGAAAGAACCGAACGCCATGCTGACCCTGCCGATCGCCGAAATCGCCCAGCGCGTGGGCGTCAGCCAGCCGACCGTGATGCGTTTTTGCCGCTCGATCGGCGTGCAGGGCCTGGCCGATTTCAAGCTGAAACTGGCCTCGGGCCTGACGGGCGGCGCCATCACGGTGGCGCACTGCCATGTGGAGATGTCGGACTCCGACGCCGAACTGGCGCGCAAGGTGCTGGGCAACAGCGCCTCGGCCGCGCTGGCCATGCGCGACATGCTGGACGTCAAGGCGCTGACCGAGGCGATCGACATGCTGCGCGGCGCGCGGCGGGTGGAATTGCTGGCCGTCGGCAGCGCGCGCGTGGTGGCCGACGACATGCAGCACAAGCTGCTCAACCTGGGCATCGTCAGCAGTTATTTCGCCGACCAGCAGGCGCAGGAAATGAGCGCCGCCATGCTCAAACCAGGCGACGTCGCGCTGGTGATTTCACGCTCGGGCGCCCTGCCCGAACTGCTGCGCACGGTGAAGGTGGCGCAGGGCTGCGGCGCGCGCGTGCTGGCCATTACCGCCAGCGGCTCGCCGCTGTCGCGCCAGGCCGACGTGCTGCTGACCCTGAACCACCCCGAAGGCAACCTCAATTTCGTGCCGATGATCGTGCGCCTGCTGCAGCTGATGATGCTCGATATCTTGTCGGTCGGCCTGGCGCGGCGCGACACGGTGCAGCGCACCAGCGCGGCCGAGCCCGATGAAGGCCAGTTGCACGGCATGCGCATCAGCGGCAAGCTGAAGTTCGGCGGCCATCTCGAATAAGATGACGCCCATCGCCGCAGATGCGCCGGGCGGCGCCACCGTGCACGACGTGGCGCGCCTGGCCGGCGTCTCGGCCATGACGGTGTCGCGCGTGATCAACGGCCGCGCCAGCGTCAGCGCCGCCACGCGCGGCAAGGTGGAAGCGGCGATCGCCGCGCTGCGCTACCAGCCCAACCTGGCGGCCAGGACCGCGCGCACCGGCACCCTGCGCATCGGCCTGTTGTACAGCAACCCGAGCGCCGCCTATCTCAGTGAATTCCTGGTCGGCGCCATGGAGCAGTGCAGCCAGAGCGGCGGCCAGTTGCTGCTGGAACGCTGTAGCGACCTGGCCAGCCAGCGCGCCGCGATTAAAAAACTGGTGGCGGCCGGGGTCGACGGCATCCTGGTGCCGCCGCCGCTGTGCGACTCGCCCGAAGTGCAGGCGCAACTGAACCGCATCGGCATGCCCTCGATTGCGGTGGCCACTGGCCAGCCGTCGCCGGCCATTTCCGCCGTGCGCATCGACGACTACAAGGGCGCGCTGGCGATGACGCGCCACCTGCTGGGGCTGGGCCACCGCGATATCGGCTTTATCGAGGGCGACCCGGCCCACACGCCCGCCCTCTTGCGCCGGCAGGCGTTTCTCGATGCGATGCGGGAAGCGGGATGGAGCGTGCCGCGGGAGCGGCTGGCGCAGGGACTGTTTACCTATCGTTCGGGACTCGACGCCGCGCGCAAGCTGCTGGCGGGGCCGGCACGCCCCAGCGCCATCTTTGCCAGCAACGACGACATGGCGGCCGCCACCCTGGCCGTGGCGCACGGCATGGGCCTGCAGGTGCCGCAGCAGCTGTCCGTCTGCGGCTTCGACGACACGCCGGTGGCCACCACCGTGTGGCCCGAGCTGACCACCATCCACCAGCCGATCGCCGACATGGCGCGCGCCGCCGTCACCCTGGTGCTCGACGAGATACGCCAGCGCCGCGCCGGCGACGTGGCGCCGGCGACGCACCGCTTGCTGGAATTTACGCTGATGGTGCGGGGGTCGTCGGGGGTGCCGGGAATCTGAATGCCTGCGACTCCAACAATGTTGTCGGATTACGCTACGCCTAGGCGGCCCCGCTAATCCGACCTACCCGATACGGCACTGGCACGTAGGTCGGGTTAGCCCGCAGGGCGTAACCCGACATCATCCGCGGCGCCTGCTTTACCTGACCACAGTGCGTTCCGCCAGTGACTCCACCAGCTCCACCGACGGCGGCGAGCCGCCGGCGGCCAGGCATGCGCCCGCGCCGGCGGCCACGGCAAAGCGCAAATGCTCGCCGCCATCGACCTCGGGCCGGTACATCAGGCTGTACAGCAGGCCGCCGATGCTGGCGTCGCCGGCGCCGACCGAGTCGACCACCTCGATCTTTGGCGGCGCCGCCTGCCAGCTGCGCTCGCCCTGGTACAAGGCTGCGCCGGCGGCGCCGCGCGTGTACAGGAAACCGGCTTGCGGATTCCAGCTGCGCAGCAGGGCAAACGAGGCGTCGATATCGTCGTGGCGGAACAGGCCCGCCAGGTCTTCATCGGACACTTTCACCACGTCGGCCAGCGCCGTCATGCGCGCCAGGGTGGCGTCGTAGCGCTCGTCCATCATGACGCGGAAGTTCGGGTCGTAGCTGATTTTGACACCGGCCGCCTTCAGCTCTTCGGCCAGCGCCACCAGCTTGCCGGCCAGCGGTTCGCGCGCCAGGCTGATGCCGCCGAAGTGCACCCATTGCGCGCCCTGCATCCAGCCGGCCGGCAGCCGGGCCGCGTCGAAATGCAGGTCGGCGCTGTCGTCGCCGATAAAGTAGTAGGTCGGCGGGTTCAGCTCGTGCACGATGGCCAGCAGCGGCGATTTCGCATAACGCTGCAGGAAACGCGCATCCAGGCCGGCCGCATCGTTGGCCTTGGCCAGCGCGTCGCCAAACACGTCGAGGCTGACGGCGCCGGCAAAGGCGCTCGGCACGCCCAGCTTGGCCATCACGCGCGCCACGTTCCAGGTCGAGCCGCCCACCTGGCTGCTCCACTGGTCGCTGCCAGTACGCAGCATGTCGGTCAGCGCTTCGCCGGCCGAGACAAAAGAAGGGAAGCCGCTCATGCCGCACCGCCAATCACGTTCAGCACTTCGTAGCAGGCGCCCATGGTGTGGTAGTCGGTCTTGCCGGCCGGGCTTTTCTCGTTGCTGATCTTCTGATTGTCGGGCGTCAGGATGCGGTACCAGGCGCCATGGTCATGGTCGACGAAATGCTGCCAGCTGTAGTCCCAGATCTTGTCGTAGGTTTGCCAGTAGCCTTCGTCGCCGGTACGCTTGGCCAGCACGGCGGCAGCGGCAAAGCTTTCGGCCTGCACCCAGAAATACTTGTCGCCATCGCAGATTTCATCCTGCGGGCCGAAGCCGTAATGGATGCCGCCATGCGTGTGGTCCCAGGCCTTGGCCAGGGCCGTGTCGAACAGCTCTCGCGCGCGCGGCAGCAGCCAGTCCGATGGTCCGGCCATGAACTTGGCGTGGCGCTCCATGATCAAGAGCAGCTTGGCCCATTCCGTGAAGTGGCCGGGCTGGTAGCCCCACGGGCGGAAGATATTGCTCTTGTCGTGCAGGTTGTAGTCCCAGTCGATCGACCAGTCGGGTTTGTAGTGTTCCCAGATCATGCCGCCGGCCAGGCCGGCCTGGCGCACCGTGATATTGTGGGCCAGCGTCTCGGCGCGGTGCAGGTAGCGCGCTTCGCCGGTTGCCTCGAACGCCGCCAGCATCGCTTCGCAGGCGTGCATGTTGGCGTTCTGGCCGCGGTAGCCGTCCATGCTGGCCCAGTCGGCGCTGGCGACGTCGGCGTACAGGCCGTGCTCGGGCAGCCACATGCGCTGCTCCATCAGTTCGAACGTTTCATCCAGATAAGCGCGCGCTTCCTGCATGCCGGCCTGCAGCGCGTGCGCATAGGCCAGCAGCACGAAGGCCAGGCCGTAGCAGTGATTGGCGCCGTCTTCCACCGTCTTGCGGCCGTCTTCCCAGTGCAGCTGCCAGGCATAGCCGCCCGTTTCGGGATCGCGATGCACCTCGCGCAGGAACGCCACGCCATGGCGCAGCGCCGCCTGGTAGTCGTCGTCGCCGAACTGGCGGTAGGCCATGGCGTAGTTGAAGATGAAGCGCGTGCTGCTGACCAGGTGGCGCGTGGTGGCGTCGTAGACGGTGCCGTCGTCGAGGAAGAAATGGTAAAAACCGCCGCTGGCGTCGAGCGCGCGCGGATGGTAAAAACGCATGGTGTGCAGGATATGCTGTTCCAGCATGTGCTTGGAACGGAAATCGGGATTGCTTGCGGAATTCATCGGTCTCTCATCATATTGTTATCGATAACAAATATCATAGCATGCCGCCTGCTGCCCTGGCTTGCCGCAGCTTTTCCCGCCACAGCGCCGCCTGTGCCGGATCGGCGGCCTGCCCCAGTTCGCCAAGTTCAAACACCTTGACCAGCCGCGCCATCGCCTCCTCATCGCCCTGCTGCGCGGCCAGCAGATACAGCGCGAACGGCGGCGGCGCCGGCCCTTGCCGGGTCGGCCCGCCCCTGCCCTGTTCCAGCAGCCGCGCAAAACCGGTCTGGCCGGGCGGACTTTTGGCGATCGCCGCCATTTCATACCAGCCCAGCGCCGCCTCGTCGCTCTGCGCCACGCCCTGCCCCACTTCGTACGAATAGGCGACGTTGTTGAGGCCTGGCGGGTCGAGCACCTTGGCCGCCTGCATGTACCAGCCGAACGCTTCCACGCGCTGGGCCTCGCCGGTGGCCGTCATCATCAGCCGGTAGCCGATTTCATTATAGGCCGGGAAGTAGCCGTTTTCCGCGCAGACCTTCAGCCAGTGCAGCGCATGCGCGCGTTCTTCAGGGCTGCCGTGGATGGTTTCGTACTGCAGCGCCAGGGTGATGTGCGCCTGTTCGATGTCTTGCGCCGCCGCCTTGCGCAGCCAGTACTCGCCAGCCTTGCGGTCCACCGCCACGCCCTGTCCATGCGTCAGCGCCACGCCGAGAACAGATTGCGCCGTGCCGTTGCCGCCTTCGGCCGACTTTTTCAGCCAGGCCAGGCTCGCGTCGCGGTCGCGCGGCGTGCCCTGGCCTTCGTGCAGCATGCCGGCCATTCGCAGCTGGGCCGCCGCATCGCCGGCCTGCGCGCTGGCCCGCGCCTGCTCAAACGCGGCGACCTTGTCGGCTGACAGGTCGGCCGGACGGTTGACCACCGCGTCGACCCGCTGACGCAGCGCGTCGAGCCCGCTCATGTCGAAGGGCAGCAGCGCCGGATGCTGGCGCGGTGCAGGTTCTGCAAAGGTAGACGCCGGCAGCAGACACGCCAGCGCAAATAGATATTTAAGCATGGGTGCCATGGTACTTGACTGCGCCAGCAAGACAGCGCCCGGCACGCAATAATGGTAGGATCGTTCACCACTGTTGAAAGGCCGCCATGAACCGTCTATCCCTCACCGCAATGACCCTGCTTGTCGCCATTTCCGCCAGCGGCGGTGCCTGGGCCGAAACCCAGCTGGCCGGCTGCGCCGCCAAGCGCGAAAGCATCCGCGCCGAACTGCGCGACGCCCAGCAGATGGGCAATACCAACAAGGTGGAAGGCCTGAGCCGCGCGCTCGACGAAAACAACGCCAGCTGCCGCGACGACGCGCTGGTAAAACGCCACAACGAAAAAATCATCAAGGCCCAGGCCAAGGTCAACCAGACCGACCGCTCGCTGCGCCTGGCCCAGGAGGCGAACAAGGAACCGAAGAAGATCGCCAAGCTCGAGGGCAAACTGGAAAAAGCCAAGGCCGAACTGGCGGCGCTGCAGGCGCGCCAGCCTTGACAGCCATTATTCAGAATAATTCTCGAAAACCCGGCTTTTACTTATAGGGCGTCCTCAGATAAAACGAAGAGGTGTATTGCCAACCCCAAAAGTGATCAAAGAAAAATGGTACAGCTGATTTAGAGGCAAGCGCCAGAATGACCTGATCCAGCTCAGCCTCCAGCAGATTTCGATTGGTGATCCAGCCATCATGCGCGCTCTCGATCACATCCAGCATGCTTTTTATCATGTCCGGCCTGCCGGTATGAGGAAATCTGAGTTCCAACTGGGAATACAACTCTTGATAGTGTTGCTTTCCTTTTGTCTTCAAATTCAATGCCAATGTTTTCATTTCTTTAAAGGCAACACGGATTTTATCGAGATCCTCGTTTAATTTATTTTGCAGAACTGCGTGATTGGCACCAGGATTATTCGCGGCCTGCAAAACCTCCTTGATCAGATCATCCCTGCCGGAGATGGCGCCCTCGTTTATGGAACTCTTGTAGACATGATCTGACTTCAGCATTTGCTGCAATCCTTCACTGGTTGGCGTCAGGGTTCGTTGAAGCTTTGGCGGTGCGTTAGAAGAGTTGAAACTATGCGTGCCCTGCAGTTTCTGGTTTGGACTGAAGCTTGAGTTCCAGACAGTTTGCCCCGTAGTGATGGTCTGGCCCGATGACGGGGCATTTGACAGCGCGGTCATCCTGATCGATGTCACGCTATTGACAATGATATCGACCATATGTCCATCGAAGGTGGTCTGGTTGCTTTTTGTATTTTCCAATGCCCATCCCGTCCACAGATTCATTGGTTCCGCAATGCAGGCCAGTTTCAAATATCTGCTACCCCCTCCAAAATGGGGCGTCACGTTGACATCCTTCAAATTATGGGACTTTACCAGCGCATTGATTTCAGCGTAGGCCGAACTGGAATAACACATCAGATAAGCCACCGCCAACAGGCGGGCATAGGTTTCCGGCGGCGTCTTGGCACAAGTTTCCAATAATTTTTCAATATCCGCTTCCCGGACTTTATGCCTCATGTGCAAGGCGGATGCCAGCATTCCATTCGAATCCATTTCGCCGATAATTGACAATGCGGTCGATTCAGCGATAAATAATTCCTCTCCTGCCTTGCTCAAACTGGCCATGAGTGCCCTCTTTTGAATGTCGATTTTCTTATTTTACTGGCAATTTTATTCATTGTCGATAACGGCTATGGGGTTTGCCCGCCAATTTTTTGAGTGCCGGGCTCCGGCGCCGCGTCCGCAGGCACGGTGAATAAATATCAATTCAATGACTATGTGGGCATGCAATTGTGGCAAAATCAATCGCATGCCTGCCGCGCCAAGTTGAGGCGTATGGTAGTGAGTCGCTCCATATTCCATTGCAGAAGAACCGTTCCTATGCCATTGATACGCTGCCCCAACGGGTGTTACTTTAATTTGCCGGCATTGAACTGGGGAGTATTTCTCCGCTTCCCTGACAGTCAGTTGGTGTGCGATGTCTGTCACCGCTCCAGCGAGGCGCGTGCTTATGGCGAAGATGCCCGCAGCGCGGCGGTATCGGCCGTGAGTGGCGTGAGCGTGCCTAACCAAACCAGGCAACTGGAAATCGAAACCTCGATGCAGTTGAGGATATCTCGGCTGATGGGCAATATCAATTGGTTCGGTTATCAGCAAGATATTCTTATCAAGCAACTTTACAACAAGATTGTCCAGCTCTTGCTCAAGGCTGAACTCACCAGCAATTTCCCGACCCCCAGACTGTGGAAGATGCTGGCCTCGGCGGGCGTGATGAAAAATATGTGGGCGCTCGGTTCGAGCAGCAAAGATGCCTATGGCATGGAGCGCGATAGTGGCGAAAAAAAGCTCTTCATGGAACTCAGCACCTCCGTCTCCATTGCCCCCACGGGCGATGGCAGGCCAATTTACATCGCCCTTAGCCCAGGTTGCCTGCAGCAGGGCGGGGCTCCGCCCTACGGCCAGTCTTACGTGGTCTATAAAGACGCGGTGAAAATGCGCTGCACCTACACGGCGACGGACACGCTGCAAATGCTGAAATCGCCGGATTCCATCGATATCTGTTCGATCACGACGATTGCCAATGTCTTGTTGCGTGTTTCCGATCGGGAGCTGCAATACCTGTGTTCGCTCGCCGGCGTGGGGGAAGCGGCATCGCCCAATGAATTCATCGAGGCGCAAGGTTGGGGACAAATTAGCTGGGCCAACGATGTGCAGATCATCGTCATTTCGCAGCCTGATCTGGATCACATGTTGCATGACCGCAGCACGCATCAGGACCTCATGCCGGCTGAGTTGCTGGAACTGAGCCTGGGCGACAGGGTGTTGGCCATCGCCAAAATGAAGCGTGAGTTGCAAGTCTTTTGTACCTTGCATGGCATCAAGTTGATGTTCCTGGACCTGAGTGGAGCGACGATGAACAGCCGCCAGCGCAGGCCGGACTGAGCGGCCGGGCCTTGGCTGGTGCTTCCACAGGGCGATTGCATGAAGGTATAGCCGACGCCATGAGCAACCAAACTGACTTGGCCGAAGCCGTCAGGCTGCGGTTTGACGCCGCCAACACCTGGACGATGGGCAATACCAACAAGGTGGAAGATTGGACAAGCCAGGACTGAACTGGCGGTGCTGCAGGCCCGCCAGTCTTGGCGCCTGGAGTGTACGCGCAGCGCCGCTCGCCTGCTCGCCCCAAGTCAAGCGAGCCATGCCGGCGATCGCCGCCACATCGTCCTCCAGCAATGCCTGCGCGTACCACAGGCGCGCGCGCCGCGCATCCTGCGGCATGCCCACGCCCGTTTCAAAACACCGGGCCAGCTTGCTTTGCACCGGCGCATGGCCGCGCTCTGCCCCTCCTGCAGCAGTTGATCGCAGCGCATCACGCGCGCCTGCGGATCCCTGAACTTGAGCGCGTCAGCCAGCCATTTTTCCCCCAGTTCCGGATCGGCTTTCACGCCGGTGCCGCTGACATACAAGACCGACAGCGCCAACATGCCGCGCGGATCGCCCGCTTCGGCGGCCTGCCGGTACAAGGCGGCGGCGCGGACCGAATCGCGATCCTCGACCGGGCCGTTCAGCAGCAGGCGCGCATAGCCGATGCGACCATCGAAGTCGCCTTTTTCAAACGCCTGCCGGTACAGCTTACTCGCCTGCCGCAGGTCATGCTCCGCATTGCCGAGACGTTCGTACCAGCGGCCCAGCACATTGCGCGCCTCGGCATCGCCATTACCGGCCTCCAGGCGCAACCAGCGCAAGGCTTCGACCGTATCCTGTTGCATGCCATCGCCCGACATGTACGCCCTGCCCAGCCAGGACTGCGTCCGCGCGTCACCCGCCTTGAGATACCAGGGCTTGGCGGCCTCGAGATTCCCGCCCTTGCTGGTGCCACGTCCTTTTTCAGTCATCCGCGCCACGCGAAACATGGCGCCGGCGTTGCCGTTCACCGCCAGCCGCTGCCCGATGCGGCATGATCGCGATAGAACGGCGCACCACAGACCCTGCCATCGACCATCAGGCCCCCGCTCCCGGCGAAATTGGCCTGAACGGGAGAACCGATACACGCCGCCCAAAGGAAAACTGAGCACACACGCTTGCCGTAACCGCATCATTGATCCTTTAAAAGCATGCCAGGGGCATCACATGATCAATTTAAAACCTTCCAGATGAAAATATTTTTCGGCCCTTATTTCAAGGCATCCAGGGCCAGGCACGTGGTGCAGACATACGCCAGCCGCAAGGCCTCGCCGGCATGTGGATGGCGCACATAGTCGGCCAGCAAACGGGCCGGCAGGTCCAGTCCCAGCGCGCGCAAGGTGGCGCCATGGCGCGCCAGTTCGCTGGCCGCCTCCGGCTCCAGGCGCGGCCGGCCGCTGCGCGATTGCAGCGCCAGCCGATCGATTACCTGGGCAAGCACCAGCGACAGGCCTGAAGTTTGCGGCAATACCGGCGGCGCCATGCTGGTGCCGGCCAGGCTCTTGAAAAAACGCGCCAGCGCCGACGGCAGCTTGCCCGCGTCGACGGCGAAATCGAGCGACACCACGCGCAGCTTGCCGTTCTTGGCGATCAACAGCGCCACCGGCTGCCAGCCGTCCGGCTCGCCGCGCGCGCGGCTGGCCAGCACGGCGCGGATATCGGCGCCATCGGTCACCGCCGCCTGCAGCCGCGCGATGCGCGGGCGCAGCGCCTCCTGCGCGGGGATCGCCAGGTTCAATACGGCCCCGCTGGCGTCGAACACCTGCCAGTCCAGCTGCTGGCGCACCTCATCGAGCCGGGGCGCGGCCACGGCGCTGGGCCGCAGCAGCACGCAGTCGACCGGCTGCGCCGTGAGCCCGACGTTCTCGCCGAGGAAGGCGGCCAGCGCCGCCCAGTCGGCAAAGCCGGTTTCCTGCCAGCGCGCATCGTCGAGCTCCCACAAAGGCACGCTGCTGGCGCGCGCCTGGCTGTCCATCGCGATGCGGCCATCGTCGGCCAGCGAGGCGCCGGAAAGCAGCAGGCCCTGCTCGCACAGGCGCTGCACGCTGCCGGCGCCTTGCCACAGGCTGATGGCATTCCAGCTCGATTCGCGCGTAAACGAGCGGTCGCTGCCGTCCGGCCGCGCCAGCACCGCCTGCAAGATCCGTCCCGCCCGGTGATCCCAGAACGACAGGGTGAGGCCATGCGCGCCGCCGCGCGTTTCCCACCACCAGGCGCCCAGCGGCAGCAATTCCAATGGTGCTTCGCCGGCGGCGTCGAAGCTGCGCCGCGTTTGTCCCCGCAGCCGCTGCAAGGGCTGGCCGGTGGCCTGTTCCAGCGCCGCGCACAGCGCGTAAATCGACGCCATCTCGTCGAACGCCAGCCGTTCGCTGGCGTGATAGTCGCGCCGCACCAGCAGGTCCAGCGTGCCGCCCAGGCCGCGCAGCATGGCGGCCAGGCGCGGCAGGTTTTCGCCGCGCGCCGACATGGTCAGCGCGCGCAGCTGGCCGGCCGCGATCGCGCTGGCGTGCGACAGGCCATTGTCATACAGTTCGCCCAGCAGCCGGCGCACCTGGGCCAGGAACAGCAGTTCCGAGCTGCTGACGCCTGGCATTTCCTCGGCCGGTGCCGCGTCCATCCCGGCCGGCCACGCAAACGCCTGGCCATGCGCGCGCCACACGCAGGCCAGCGCATACAGGTGCAGCGCCTTGCGCAGCTTCACTGGCGTCTCCGACACCATGCCCTCGTAGCCGGCGCCGCGCAGATAGCCGCAGGCCAGCTTCAAGGCCGGCAACTCGATCTGCAGCCGGGCGTTGACCACCGTCGCCGCAACCTCATCACCTTCGGCCAGCCAGGCCAGCGCCTGGCGCACGGCCGGCTTGCCGGCCTGCTTGCACAGCAGCGCGCTATCCTGCGCCAGTACTTCTTCCAGCACGCCAAGCGTGGCGGCCACGCCGGTGTTTTCAGCGGGCAGTTCGCGCAGCCACACGGCAGCGGCCAGGATATGCTTGCAGATGCCGGGCGCCGGACAATCGCAGCGCGCCTTTTGCGGCCCGCCGCCATCGAGCGTCACCCGCTGGCCGTCGGCCTGGACCACACCACCCGCTTCCCCCTGCCAGCCGACCTTGCCCGCCTCCACGTCCTTCAGGGCGCGGCGCAGCAGGCCCGCATTGGCCAAGGTCGCCAGGCTGTCGTCGTCGAAGCTGCGGTACACCGCTTGCCAGCTCATTGCATCACCCCCGCCAGCCATTCGGCGAAATGCTGCGGCGTGAGCGCCGCCACATGCATGCCCTGGTCGGCCAAGCGCTGCGCCATGCCGCGGTCGTAGACGGGTTGCGCGCGCTCGTCCAGTGCGGCCAGGCCCAGCAAGGTCACGCGCGATTCGGCCATGCGCTTCAATGCCGCCAGCAGCGGCGCCGGCGGCGCCCCCTCCTCGAAATCGCTGATCAGGGCGAAGATGGTGCGCTGCGGCGTGGCCACCAGCTGTTCGCAGTACTGCACCGCGCGGCCGATATTGGTGCCGCCGCCCAGCTGCACCGTCAGCAGCACTTCGACCGGATCGCTGGCCAGGTGCGTCAGGTCGACCACGCTGGTGTCGAACACCACCAGCCGCACATTGACGGCGGGAAGGCCGGACAAAATGCCGGCCACCACCGCCGCATAGATTACCGAATCCATCATCGAGCCGCTCTGGTCGACGCACAGGATCACGTCCCACGGCAGGCTGCGCTTGACGCGCGCATTGAAGATGGGCCGCGCGATCACCATGCGCGCGCTGGCCGTGTCGTAATGCTTCAGGTTGGCGGCGATGGTGGCGCGCCAGTCGAAGTTCTGCGCGCTCTTCATCTGCGTGCGGCGGAAGCGGTTGCGCCGCCCCGTCACGGCATTGACGAAATCCTTGCGCAGCCGCTCGGTGATTTCCTCGACCACGCGGCGGATAATGGCGCGCACCGCATCATGCATGTCGGCGCTCAGGCGACCGCGCATGCCGATCAGCGCGCGCGCCAGCGCCTGGTTCGGCTCCAGGCTGGCCAGCACCGCCGGGTCGCGCAGCAGGCCGCTCAATTCATAGCGTTCGATCGCATGGCCCTGCACGCGCTCGTACACCTCCTGCGGAAACAGCTTGCGCGCCTGGTTCAGCCAGTCGATGGCGCGCAGCTGGCTGGGGTCGAGCGAACCGCCGCCACCGGCGCGGCCGCCAAGCAGCATGCCCTTGCGCTCATATTCGCGGCCATACAGGTAATCGAGGCTGGCGTCGAGCCGGCCATCGTGAGCGGACCACGCTTCGCCTTGCAAAGGCTGCGCATAGCGCCCCAGGATCAGGCGCCAGCGGCGCAGCAGTTCGGCATTGTCTAGTTGGTCAGCCATGCGGCGCCTCCGGTGTGATGTTCAACCAGCCGGCCAGCGCATCGCGCTCCAGGCAGGCGGCCAGCGCCGCGTTCAGGCGCCCGCCGGCCAGCATCTCGGCCTCGCTGACGTCGTAATGAAGCTCCGCCTGCAAGGCCTCGGGCGCGGCGCCATTGAGCAGCGCCAGCGCTTCGGCCAGTTCGCCCGTTTCCTGCGGTTTCAAGCCTGTAAACGCCAGCCGCAGATCGGGCA
This sequence comes from Janthinobacterium sp. J1-1, assembly GCF_030944405.1. Taxonomy (NCBI): domain Bacteria; kingdom Pseudomonadati; phylum Pseudomonadota; class Betaproteobacteria; order Burkholderiales; family Oxalobacteraceae; genus Janthinobacterium; species Janthinobacterium sp. J1-1. Next base: position 3,474,020 of record NZ_CP132339.1, on the reverse strand, counting down.
GATACTGGATGAAGCTCGCCTCGTCCCAGCTGCCCACCAGTTGATTGAAACTGCGCCGCAAAGCTGGCTGCGTCAGCAGCATCTCGGGCGCGGCGGCCATCAGGCCGGACAAGAACCGCACGGCGTCCTGCGGCGTGGCGCCAGCGCCGAAGCGCTGTTCGAGCAGCAGCGACAACTGCCGCTCGTCCCACGCGCCGTCGAGGAACAGCAGCGCGCTGGCCGCGCCGCAGATGCCGGGCGCGCAGTCGCCGCGCCGCGCCAGGCTGTCCAGATGGCGGTGCAGGTCGTCCACTTCGAAAGCGAGACCAGCTTCCTCCTCGCCCAGGGCGCTGCGCGCCGCGCGGCCAAATTCGCGTAGCGCCAGCAACTGCCCCACCTGCGCACTCTCCGCGTGTTCGTCCACATCGGCCAGGGCGGGCAGCAAAAACAGCGCGGCCGGCCAGACGCGCCGCATCAGCTGCAGCACGCCAGGATGCGCACGCACGCCCAGCGGCTCGCGCGCGCGCCACAAGGTCACCAGCGCATGGCCGCAAGCGACCACGGAAGCGAAGTCGCCGTCCTCGTCGAGGTGACGCGACAGCAGATCGAGCAGCCCGGGCAGGCGTTCATGCAGGCCGATCACGCAGGCACGCACCAGCAAGGCGGCCGCGCTGCCGGCGGACCTGGCGCGGCCTTCGGCGGCCAGGGCCTGCTCCTCGCGCAGCAGCCGCGCCAGCGCCACTTCAAGCAGCGTCGCGCCATCGCCGGACAGCTCGATCAGGCGCGCCTCGACCAGCGGCGTCCACGCATACGACCATTCCTCGAACAGCAGTTCGAGCCGGCTGCCGGTCAGGAAATCGGGCCCGCCCTGCCAGCGCGCCAGGCCCGCGTCCAGGTATTGCATCAGATGGAAATAATGGCTGCGCAAGCGGTGGCGCTCCTTGCGGTACAGGTCCAGCCGCGCCAGCCGCTGCTCGCCGTCGTCCAGCCGCAAGCCGTGGCGGCGCGCCAGCGCGCGCGCGTCTTCCACCAGCGGTGGCGAGCCGGCCGAGGGCGGCACGTCGCCCAGGCGGCTGCCCGTCATCTGGCGCCGCACATCCGTCAGCAAGCCCTGCATGCCGTCGTCGATGGCGCCTTTCACGAAGCAGGAGCGCATGGCGTCGAGCAGGTCCATCCGGCCCGGTCCCGCATGGCCGCGCAAGGCCGCCAGACGCGCCGCCTGCAGCACGGCCGCCTGCACTTCGGCGGTCGAGATGCGGTCCTGCAGCCCGCGCGCACGGCTATGCTGCGCCAGCTGCGTCAGCTGGTCGACGGCCACCGCCAGGTGATGCGCGTCGCCAGGCGTTTGCAGCGCGTCCCACACGGCCTGGTAATAGGCCGGCGCCGGCATGCCCGCACCATAGCCATTGAGGGCATCGAGGCGCTCGAAGCTGTAGCGTATCAGCCAGCTGGGGGCTGCTGCGGGCATGCTTGAAATCGGCTTGGCTTGTTCAAGCAGGTCGATCAGCGCGCTGGTATGAAAGCCGCCCGTCACGACGACGATGGGCCCTACCACCTCGCTGCGCCAGCGCGCGATATGGGCCGCCATATGGCGTTCGCGCGGCAGGCTGCCTTCCGCTTCCAGCACGGCCGGCTCATAGTCCAGGCGCGCCATGGCGCAATAGGAAAACACGTCGCCGAACAGGCTGCGCCAGTCAAGCAAGGCCGTGCGCGAGCGCGATTCGAACAGATGGTCCCACAATTCGTCCTGGTCGCGGCAACCGGCTTGCCGCGCCAGCGCATTCAGGTAGGTGCTGTGCGCCAGGTAGCGTTCGGCCATCAGGCTGCGCGCCTCCTGGTCGTTTTGATGCTTGTCCGCCCGCGCCTGCCATGGCAGGTCGATAAAGGCCAGCTGCGCGCCGGCCTCCTGCCCGGTCCTCAAGGCCACCCATTCCGGGCTGTAGTCGCAGAACGGGAAAAATGCCGACTGCGTGCGTGGCTGGCCATCGTCCCCGGCCGCTTGCGTCTGGCACAGCAGCGCCACCGGCGGGCGTGTACGCGGGTCCAGCAGCAAGGGCAGCATGTCGTTGAAACCGTCCGGGCCTTCGAGCAGCACGGCGGCGGGGCGCAGCTCGCGCAGCATCGCCTGCAAGGCAAACGCGCAGGCCGGGCTGTGGTGGCGCAGCGGCGCGAAATACAGGCCGTTGGCATGCAGTTTTTCGCGCGCCGCAGCCAAGGACGGCGGCAATGCTACAGCCATAGCTGACGCGCCGCCTCGCCGAAGTGTTTCCACAGGTCGTCGCGGCGGCCCCGCTCGCGCACCACCGTGTCGAAATAATGGCGCACGCGCTTGATGTCGTCCGCGTTGTCCTTCAATACCACGCCCTGCAGCTGGTTCGCCAGTTCGCGCGGGCGCAGCACGCCGTCGCCGAAGTGCAGCGCTTCGAGCGAAGCCGCATACACCAGGTTGACCGCTTCCGCGCTCGACATCACGGCGTCCGGCGTCTTGATGGCCGCGCCTTCGCGGGTCTGGCCGGCACGCAGTTCCTGGAAGGTGGTCACCAGCAGCTCGACCACTTCGCGGCCCACCACCACGGTGGCGCCGATGGCATCGAGCTCGCGCTTGAGCTGCTGCATCACCAGTTCCACTTCGAAGCCATGGTCGCGGATCGGTTTCACGGTTTCGAAATTGAAGCGGCGTTTCAGTGCCGACGACATTTCATGCACGCCCCGGTCGCGCAGGTTGGCGCTGGCGATAATGTTGAAACCGCGCCGCGCATGCACGCGCGCGTCGCCGCCCAGCTCGGGGATCATCAGCTGCTTTTCCGACATCAGCGAAATGAGCACATCCTGCATCTCGGGCGCGCAGCGCGTGATCTCTTCGAAGCGCACCAGCTTGCCCGCCTCCATCGCCTGGAACAAGGGCGACGGCACCAGCGCGCGCCGGCTCGGGCCCTCGGCCAGCAGCAGCGCGTAATTCCACGAATACTTGATATGGTCTTCGGTGGTGCCGGCCGTGCCCTGTATCGCCAGCGCCGAATCGCCGCTGATGGCGGCCGCCAGCAATTCGGACAGCAGCGACTTGGCCGTGCCCGGCTCGCCCACCAGCATCAGGCCCTGGTGGCCCATCAGGGTGACGATGGCGCGGTCGACCAGCGGATCGTCGCCATAGAACTTGCGGTTCACCCGCAGCGCCGCGTCGCCGAGGATAAAGCGGCGCACGGCGCGCGGCGACAGCAGCCAGCCTTCCGGGCGCGGATCGGTATCGGCTTCTTTCAAACGCGCCAGTTCGCCGGCATGGCGCTGTTCGGCGCTGCGGCGTACCGCGTGTTGATTGCTATCTGTGTCACTCATGGTTTTTCTCGCCTAAAAGGGGGTACGGCTTTCCCAGTTTTCATCGTAGCCGCAGGTCATGGCCACCGCATGATAATCCGCATGGGCTTCGGCCAGCAACACGGGCGGCACCTCGGCCAGCGGCACGACCTGCAAATCCGCCAGCCGCAGGAACGACAGGGTCCTGAGCGCCGCCGGCTGGCGCTCCTCGGGCAACTGGCTACCCGTGAAACTGATGTTCGCGCGCAGCCCGGCGCTGGCCACATCCTTCTGGTAGGCGTCGAACACACCGCCATCGAGCGCGGCGCCGCGCACCCAGCCGCGCTTGCCGAACGCCGTGCGCAAGCTGAAGTTGTTGCCGGTCCAGCCCAGCCGGTCATCGATTTCCAGGCCGGCCAGCAAGGCCGGGTCGGGCGCGCGGTGGTCAAACTGCGCGAACAGCGGTGTGTTCTTGTAGTCCCGCAGGTGGCGCCGCCAGGCGGCGATCCGCTCCGCGTCCAGCAGCACGGCGTGGGCCAGGCGCAGCATGCTGTCATCGGCCAGCGCGACTTCGTTGTCCCGCGCATCGAGCAGGCTGCCGTCTTCGGCCGGCCGGAATACCTGCCGCAGCTCTCCGTCCGGCGCCAGTTCCAGCCACACCAGCTGTTGCAGCAGGCGCCCGGTGATCGGATGGCGGTGCAGGTATTGCCGCCATTCGCCGGCTGCCCACAGCCGGCCCGCGCACATGGATTCGTACAGCCGCGCCGTCTCCAGCCGCACCACCTGCGCCACCGCTTTTTTACAGCTGGACAGCTGGCGCTTGCCTTCCTTGATGCTGGCCGGATCGTCGCCCTGGCGCGGCTCGGGCAGCGCCGCAACCGCCTTGCCCTCGGCATTGTGCAGCACCGGCTTCAGGCCGGTACCGAGTGTCAGGACATACTGCCGTTCGCCATACCGCAGCGCGAGGCGGCCGCCGTCATCGAGCCCGGCATATGCAATCGTGCGGTCCGCCAGCTGGCCGGCGCTCCAGCCCATGGCAGCCGCCACGCGCTCGACCAGCAGGCGCGCCTTGTCCTGCACCGAGGCGGTGCGATAACGGCGCGCCACGGCCAGCAGCAGCTGGATCACGGCTGGATCGCAACCGGCGGCCAGGCTTTCGAGCAGCGCCTCGATCTGCGCGCGGCGCAGATAATGGTCGCGCATGAAATCCTGCAGCAGCGCTACCGCCAGCGGCCCGGGCGCATGGCAGGCCAGCGCCAGCACGCCTTTTTCGCCGATCGCGCTGCCCACGTAGTCCGTCATTTCAAAGCCGTACAGGGTCGACTTGACGCTGCGCGCATCGTGCGCAATGAACTGGCGCAGCACCGTTTCGCCCAGCGCGGCGCGGCTCCCGGGCTGCAGCAGGCCCAGATAGCGCATCAGCAGCGGATTACCGGCCGGCTCCTTCAGCTTGCAGGCCAGCACCAGCCACCAGCGCACGATGTCGGCATCCACCGGCGCGCCGTCAAGCCAGCGGCATGCCGGCAAGGCGGAAAAATCAAACCACGCCAGGCCGGCCGGCTGCCTGGCCTTCAAGCCCTTGCGCGCTTGCGCCAGCAGCACGTCCGGCGCCAGCAGCGGCGCCAGGTCCGCACCGAGCAGCTCCAGCGCGGACAGCAGCGCCGCGCTGGCGGCATCGCGCTTTTCCCGCTGCACCGCGCGGTACAGCGCCGGCACCGCGCCTGGGTCGCCGAGCCGGCCCAGCCACTGCGCGGCGCGGATGCGCAGTTCCTGCCGCTCGGACGCCAGGCTGGCAGCCACCTGGCTGACAATCTCGGGCGCCGTGGCCAGCAGCTGTTGCGCCAGGCCGCGCAATTGCCTGGACTCGCCCAGCGCGATCTCCATCACGCGCGGCAGCCAGCGCTGTGGCAGCACCGGGAAAGTGGCCAGCACGCCCAAGGTGGCGTCCAGCTGCAGACGGTCCGGCGGCACGCGGGGATCAGCGGACAAGCCCAGGCCCTGCTCGATCAAGTCGGGACGCTGTTCAAAGAACGGCCAGATACACTGTGCCGGCAACACCGCATGCGGATACGGTTCGCGGTAATAACGCTCGGCCAGGCAAGCCAGGCCCACGCCATCCTGCGTATCGCCGGCTGCGCGCATGGCCGCATCGAGCATGCGCAGATCGATGCTGCCGGCCGGCTGGCGCGACCGCCATGCGATAAAACCGTCATCGCTCCAGAACAGGCGGCTGCGATGGCGCGTGGCCAGCATGTAGCGGGCCAGATGCAGGAACGTCACGCCCGGCAGCACGGCCAGCCGGTTTTTCCAGCGCAGCAGTTCGGACGCCAGCGGCTGGCTGAAAAATTGCTCTGCCTCCCCTGTTTCGCCATTCACGGCGCGCAGCAGTCCTTGCAGGCGCTCGTCATTCCACCAGGCGCACTGCTGTTCGACCTGCTGGTACCGCTGCAAGGGATGGGGCGACGCCGGATAGGCTTCCTGGTCCGCCAGCATGGTCCGGTGTACCATCCGCAGCAACTGCTCGCGGTTGTCCCGCAGCAGCCGCAAGGCATCGTCGCCGAGCGTCACGTCCGGCGGCAAGTGCGAGGCAGCCACCTCTACCATGGCATCTTGCTTTCCCACTGCGCATCATGACCGCCAGTCGATTTGGCCACGGCGTGATAATCGGCATACGCTTCGGCCAGCAGCACCGGTGGCACCTCAGTCAGCGGCACGGCTTCGTCGCGCCACGATTGCGGCAGGCGATAGAAGGCCAGCGTTTTCAGCGCCGCCGCCATCTGCTCTTCGGGCAGGCCGCTGCCGGAAAACTCGATCAGCGCGCGCAGGCCGGCACTCGGGAAGTCCTTGTGATATTCGGTAAACACGCCGCCATCCTCGGCCTGGCCGCGCAGATAACCCTGCTTGCCGAAGGCGCCGCGCAAACCGAAGGTGTCGCCCACCCAGCCCTGGCGATCGGCGATCTCGCGGCCGGCCATCAGCGAGGCATCGGGCAGCTGGTGCGCCAGCTGTTCGAACAGCGGCTTGAGCTTGTAGTCCTTGAAATGGCGCTGCCAGGCGGCGATCTGCTGCGCGTCCAGCAGCGAGGCATGCGCCAGGCGCACGCGGCTGCCTTGCGTCAGCGTGACTTCGTCGTCATTCGCGTCGAGCAGGCTGCCGTCGTCGCTCGGACGCAGCACAATCTGCCCTGTCTCGTCCTCGCTGATCCATACCAGCGACTGCACCAGGCGGCCGGCGATCGGATGCAGCAGCAGGTAGTCGCGCCATTCCTGTGCCGGCCAGACGCGGCCGGCGCACATCGCTTCGTACAGGCGCGCCGTCTGCATGGTGATGACCTGCTTCAGCTCCTTCTTGCAGCTGGACAGCTGCTGCTTGGCTTCCTTGGCCACTTCCGGCGCTTCATCCTGACGCGGTTCCGGCAGGGCCTTGATTTCCTTGCCGTCCGGGTTGTGCAGCACCGGCTTCATGGCGCCGTCCAGGGTCACGTAAAACACCCGTTCGCCATACGGCAGGTCGAGCCGGCCATGGTCGTCGAAGCCACCGGTGGGGATGGTGCGGTCGCCCAACTGATCCTGGCTCCAGCCCTTGCCCTGTGCGATGCGCTCGACCAGCAATCTCGCTTTTTCCTGCACCGAGGCGGTACGGTAGCGGCGCGCGATGCCCAGCAGGAGCTGGATCACGGCCGGATCGTGGCCGTCGGCCAGCGCATCGAGCATGGCTTCAATCTGCGCGCGGCGCGGGTAATGATCGCGCAGATAGGCTTGCAGCAGGGTCAGCGCCACCTGGCCCGGCGTGTAGGAAGCCAGCGCCAGGATGCCTTTTTCGCCGATCGCGCTGCCCAGGTATTCGGCCAGCTTTTCGCGCCGCAGCTCGTCGAACACCTGGTCTTGCGTCAGCTTGCCCTGCGCGCTGTAGTACTGCGGATAGCGCTTGGCGCTGTCCTGGTAGCGCTGATAGCGGCCCGGCGCGTTCGCCGCGGCGTGCGCATTGGCCACCTCCATGGCCGGGCCGCGCACATCGTGCTCGATAAACAGGCGCAAGATGGTCTCGCCCAGCGCCGCGCGGCTGGCCTCGTCGAGCAGGCCCAGATAGCGCAGCAGCAGCGCATTGCCACCCGGCTCCTTCAGTTTGCAGGCCAGCACCACCCACCAGCGCAGGATGTCCGGCTCGACCGGCGTGCCATCCTGCCAGCGGCAGGCCGGCAGCAGGTCCAGCGAAAACCAGGCCAGGCCGGCCGGCGCCTTGCCCTTCAGACCCTTGCGCGCGGCGGCCAGCAGCACCTCGGGCGACAGGCGCGGACTCAGGTCCTCGCCCAGCTTTTCCAGCGCCGTCAGCAAGGCGGCAATCACGGTCTCGCGCGATTCCTTGTCCAGCGCCTGGTATAGCGCCGGCACGGCGGCGCGGTAATCGAGATCGCTCAGCCAGCGTGCCGCGCCGATGCGCATGTCCTGCTTGCTCGAGCCCAGCGCTTCGGCCACGCGCTTGCCGATGTCCGGCAGGCCTGCCAGCACCTGCTGCGCGCTGGCGCGGTGCTGCTTGCCTTCGCCGAGCGCGAATTCCATCACGCGCGGCAGCCATTGCGCCGGCAAGCTGGGGAACATCGCCAGGATCTCCAGCGTGGTACCCAGTTCAGGCGGCGACACGCCCTGGCGCTTTTCCAGCGCGCGCAGGCCCAGTGCCTGGTCGATCAGTTCCGGCCGTTCGGCAAACAGCGGCCAGACCATGGCGGCGTCCAGCATGTGCTGCGGCTTGCCGCCCCACCAGCTGCTGGCCAGGCAGACCATCGCCACGCTGTCGTTCTGGTCGCCCGCTTCGCGCATGGCGCGGTCCAGCAGGCGCAGGTCGAATGCTTGCTGGTCCTGGCGCGCCAGCCATTGCTGGAAGAAGCCGACATGCCAGAAGCGCTGGCTGTTGTGCTGCGTGGCGATGATCCACCGCGTCATCTGCGCCATGCCGAATTCCGGCAAGGCCGCCAGCTTGCCCTGGAACTCGACTACGCCGGTGACCATATTGTTTTTCAGAGGCTGATCGTCACCCTTTTGGCCCTCGCCATTGAGCACGCGGATGGCCCCCACCAGGTAGTCGTCCTTCAGTGCCTCGTAGCGCTTGAGCGCGGCCTGCTGCCATTTGTATTTGTGCTTGCCCAGCTGGTTCTGCTCGCGCTCCTGCTCCGCGTCGATGCGATACTTGGCCAGCAGCGTGGCGTGGTTGGCGCGCAGCAGTTGCAGCGCGTCGTCACCGAGCCGGGTCGCCGGCGGCGCGGGCGGCAGCGGCGGCATCTGCAACTCACTGGCGCCGGCATCGCTGGCCGCACCGAGCCACGACAGCGCATTGCGGATCGCCGCCTGCACCGGTTTGCTCGTTTCCACCGCCAATGCGCTTTCCAGCAGCGGCGCCTGTTGCGGACCCAGGCTACGTCCCAGCAGTTCGGCCGCCTGCACGCGCTCTTCCGTCTTGCCCGTTTCCAGCAGTTGCCGCAGCAGCTCGACGCGGCGCTGCGCGGGTATCGCCGCCAGGTGCGGCGCCGCTTCCGTGCGCACGGTCTTGCCGCCATCGACGGCCAGGCGCACCAGGATGGCGGCAAAACGGTCGGCCAGCGCCGGTGCGCCACCCAGGCGCCGGGCCAGCTGCACCTTGCCGCTGGCCGACAGCAGGGCTGGCAACTGCTCCACCAGTTCGGCGTGCGCCAGCATGTATTCGTCCAGCGCGCCCGCCACCAGCAAGTACGGCAAGGCCCGGTCGCGCTCATAGTCGGACAAACCGCTGCGCTCGAACACCATCCGCAGGCCGGCGATGGCCGGTTCGCCTTCGGCTTCCAGCAGCCGCACCAGCAGCCCGACATGCCAGCCGCGCCGGTTGACGATGGTGGCGGTGGCGCGCGTATCGTCGAAGCTGGCGTGCAGCGCATCGTTGACGACATAGTGCAGCCAGTCGGGCACGGGCGCGCCGGTGCGATCGAGCGAGTCGCCCTGGTCGGCCGCCTGCAGCAGTTTGCCCAGGCGCGTCAATACAGCCGCATCGAGCTTGCCGGCATCGAACTGCGCGTAGAACTGGTGGCGGTGGCGCAGGCTTTCGGAGGCCAGCGCGCCGTCTTTCTTGTCCATGTTGTAGCTGTAAAACCCGCTGATGAGGCGGCCCGGCCGGCCCAGCAGCTTGCCGGCGCGCGGCGCCTCCTGTTGCAGTTCCAGCAGCACCTGCGGGTCGCCGCCGTTGCAGACAAAGTCGCAGGCACGCTCCCACAGCGGGGTCGAAATCTGCGTCAGGCCGCGCAAGCCTTTTTTGAGCTGCGCGTAATCATCGAGTCCCACCGCCTGCTGCGCCACTTCCAGTATTTTTTTAAACATGTCGTCTTTCGTGTTTGGTGTGCATGAACGCCCTACCAGGGCATTTTATTTTCCCAGTCGGCGTCAAAGGCGCCGTGCGCCGCCACCGCCAGGTAGTCGTTATAGGCCTCGGCCAGCAACACTGGCGGCACCTGCGCCGGCGACACCGCGCGCTGCTTCCACGGCCCGGACAGGCGCTCGAAGCTCAGGTGTTTCAGCGCGGCCGGCAGGTTATCCTCGGGCAGCGCATTGCCTGAAAAATGGATCACCACGCGCAGGTCGGCGCCGCCGAACTCCTTGTAGTAATGGTCGAAGATGGCGCCATCCTCGGCCTGCGCGCGCTGGTAGCCCAGCTTGCCGAAGGCGCCGCGCAAGGTGAACGCGTCGCTGACCCAGCCCAGGCGGTCGCCGATATCGATATCGTTCAGCAGGGCGGCATCGGGCGACGCGCGCTGCAATTGCTCGAACAGCGGCTTGACCTTGTAATCCTTCAGATGGCGCTGCCAGGCGGCGGCCTGGCCAGGTTCCAGCAGCGACGCGTGCGCCAGCCGCAGCACGCTGCCTGGCGCCAGTGTCACTTCGTTGTCATCACTGTCAATCAGGCTGCCGTCCTCGGTCGGGCGCAGCACCGCCGCCCGACTGCCCTCGCCTTCCTGCGCCAGCCACAGCAAGCGCTGCACCAGGCGCCCGACGATCGGGTGGCCCCGCAGATAATTTTTCCACTCGTCGAGCGGCCAGGCGCGGCCCGTGCACATGGCGTCGTACAGGCGCGCCGCCTGCATCTCGACCACCTGTTTCAGTTCTTTCTTGCAGCCGGTCAGCGCCTGCTTTGCTTCCTTGACGCTGTCCGCATCGTCGCCCTGGCGCGGCTCGGGCAGCGCCTTGATTTCCTTGCCGTCCGCATTGTGCAGCACCGGTTTCAAGGCCGCGTCGAGCGTGACGACAAACTGCCTTCCGCTGTAATCGAGTTCGAGCCGGCCATCGTCATCGAGGCCGCCGGTGGGCACCGTGCGGTCGGCCAGCTGATCTTCGCTCCAGCCACGCCGTTCGGCGATCTGTTCCACCAGTTCACGCGCCTTGTCCTGTACCGAGGCGGTGCGGTAGCGGCGCGACACGCCCAGCAGCAGCTGGATCACGGCCGGGTCCATGCCGCCGGCCAGGCTTTCGAGCATCGCTTCGATCTGCGCGCGGCGCACATGGAAGGCGCGCATATAGGCCTGCAGCAGGCCCACCGCTTCCGGTCCCGGCGCCTGCGCGGCCAGGGCCAGCACGCCTTTCTCGCCGATCACGCTGCCGCGGCTTTCGTCATACGCGATAAACGCACGCAGTATCGTCGAGCCCAGCGCGGCGCGGCTGGCTGGCGACAGCAAGCCAAGGTAGCGCGCCAGCAGGCCATTGCCGCCCGGCTCCTTCAACTTGCAGGCCAGCACCACCCACCAGCAGAGGATGTCGGGGTCCACCGGCGCGCCATCCTGCCAGGTACACGCAGGCAGGGTCTCGAACGGGAACCAGGCCAGCCCGGTCGGCGCCTTGGCTTTCAGGCCCTTGCGCGCCTCGCCCAGCAGCTTGTCGGGGTTCAAACGCGGCGCCAGGTCCTCGCCGAGCAGTTCCAGCGCCGCCATCAGGGTGGCGCCGACGGTCTCGCGGCTTTCCTTGTCGAGCGCCTGGTACAGCGCCGGCACGGCCGCGCGGCAATCGAGGTCGGCCAGCCAGCGCGCGGCCACGCTGCGCACTTCCTGCTTGCTGGACGCCAGGCTGTCGATCACCTGCAGGCCGATATCGGGCACCTTGCGCAAGACATCCTGGGCGCCCTGGCGATACGTCTTGCCTTCGCCCAGCGCCAGTTCCATCAGGCGCGGACGCCAGCGCACCGGCGGCTGCGGGAACATTCCGATCACCTTCAAGGTCCACGCCAGTTCCAGGGTGACGTCGCTGCGCGCCACCGACAGACCCAGGCCCTGCTCGATCAGCGCCGGCTGCTCATGAAACAGCGGCCAGATACTTTCGGGCGGCAGCGTGTCCAGCGGCGAGCCGCGCCAGGCCGGCTGCAAACAGTCCAACGCTACCAGGTCCGGCATCGCGCCCGCTTGGCGCAGCAAGGTGTCGATGGTGCGCAGGTCGATGTCGGCCGGGTCCTGCTGTTCGAACCAGTCGCGCAAGGGGCCATCGTTCCAGACCGATAGCCAGCGCTGGCGCATCGGGCCATACCACAGCGCCAGCTGGCGCAGCCCGAAGCCGTCCAGCGCGAAAATGCGGTCGCGGTATCCGATCGTCTCGCGCATCGCATGGTCTTTCAGCAGCGCGCGATCGGCATCGTCGCCGTCACCATTCAAGGCGTCGATCACGGCGCGCAGCTGCGGCTCGCCGAACGCATACTGCTGCTCCCTGCGCTCCCGCTCGAATTCGTACTGTTCGCGCCGGCCACGGTTTTGCTCCACCTCATCGCGCGCGTCTTCATCGCATTTTTTCAGCAGCGCGATATGGTTTTCCAGCAGGATCACCATCGCCTCTTCGTCCAGGAAGGTGAGCGGCGCTTCGGGCGCGGGTGGCGGCACTGCGTCTGCTGGACTGGTTTGCACGTCGCCCATGCGTGCCAGCGCGTTGCCGATCACCTGCCTGACCGCCTTGCCCGCTTCATTTTCCAGGGCCTGCGCCAGCAGCGCGCTGCGCGCCTGGGATGGCGTGCGGCCCAGCAGCTCGGCCGCCTGCGTGCGCTCATCGAGCTTGCCGTCCAGCAGCCAGGGGCGCAGCAATGCCAGCTGCCGCTCTTCCGCAATCGCGCTGACAAACGGCGCGGCAGCGGCGCGCACGGTCTTGCTGGCGTCGACCGCCAGCCGCACCAGCACATCGTCAAAGGTCTGCGCCAGTTCCTCGGCGCCGCCGATGCGTTCGGCCAGCAAGCGCTTGCCCTGGGCCGACAGCCGCGGCGCCAGCGCGCGCACATCGTCGGGCTGCTCCTGCATGACGTTGTCGATCACATTCGGCACCAGCAGCCGCTGCAGACAGCGCTCCATCATGTAGTCGGCGACCTGGCGGCGCTCGAACACCAGTTCCAGCGCCAGGGCCTCGGGCAAGCCGTCAGACGCCAGCAGCCGCATCAGCAGCCGCACATTCCAGGCACGCCGGTTGGCGGAGGTGGCGTCCTCCCGCGTTTCGCTGCAGGTGCCGAACAGGGCGTCGTTGACCAGGTAGTGCAGCCAGTCCGGCACGTCGGCGCCGGTCGGCTCGAACGACTGGCCCTGGTCGGCCGCCGCCAGCAGCTTGCCCAGCCGCACCAGCATGGCGGGCGACAAGGTGTCGGCGTCGAGCAGCGCATAAAACTGCGCGCGCGCCACCAGCCCGGCGCGCGCCTGCTTCGCTTCCCTGTCGGTGATGCCGATGGCGAAAAAAGCGTGGCTGAGGCGGCCAGGATGGCCGAGCATGGTGGCCGCCTCCGCACTGGCCTGCTGCAATTGCTGCAGCACGATTTCCTGTTCGCCTGCCAGCACAAAGGCGCAGCTGCGCTGCCACAGCCCCTTGTCGATGGCGGCCAGCCCCTTGAGACCCAGTTCCAGCGCCGCCGCCAGCTCACCGTCGGCGGCATGTTTGCTCGTATCGTTCATCAGCCATCCCAATCTTGCATTAGATCAAGTTGCTGATTGTATATTCTTAGCTTCCTGCCATGGCGTACGGTTGGATTTCAAAACCCGGGCGCAGACCTTGCATCGCGTACTCGGGGCCGGGTTCCGCGGGCATCAGCATCAGGGCGCTGCGCATCTCGACCGCTTCCTGCACTGGCGTGCGGCCGAAGAAGCGCTTGAACTCACGGCTGAACTGCGAACTGCTTTCATAGCCCACCAGACTGGACGCGGTCGCCGCGCTCACGCCATCCTGGACCATCAGCAACCTCGCCTTGTGCAAACGGGTGCTCTTCAAATATTGCATCGGCGTGGTGTGTGTCACTGCCTTGAAGTTGGCATGGAAAGCCGCCACGCTCATTCCCGCCTCGCTGGCCAGCGTGCCGACATCCATCCCGCTGCCGTACTGCTCATGGATCTTGCGCAGCGCCTTGCCGATCTTGCCGAACTGGCCATGCTGCGTCAACGACGCCAGCACGGCGCCGCCCTGCGGACCGGTCAGTACCCGATACAACAGTTCTTTCATGATCGCGGGGCCCAGTATGGCCGCATCATCGGGCACGGTCAGCGCGGTCAACAGGCGCAGCAGGGCATCGCTCATGTCGTCGCTCATCGGCGTTGAACAGATGCCGGCCGGCGCCACCATCTGGTCCTTGCGCGATGTGCTCAGCGCCAGCACCAGTTCCGCCGCCACCGTCAAATCGATGCGCAGCGCAACGGCCAGCATGGGTTCCTCCTCGCTGGCGTCGGTCTCGGATTCGAATGGCAGCGGCACGGACAGCACCAGATAATGACTGGCATCGTAGACATACGAGGCATCGGCCAGGTAACCGCGCTTGCGGCCCTGGCACACGATGACGATGGATGGCTCGTACATCACCGGAATGCGCGGCAACGGGTGGTTGGCGCGCATGAAGCGCACGCCCTCCAGCGCCGACAAGGTGTAGCCCTCGAACGGCGCCAATCCATTTAACAAGGCAACCAGGCGGTGTTGATGTTCGTTGTTCATCAGCGTTGAATGTGGATTCATAGGATCGGGCAATGCGGCGATAGTATCCGATCTTTCGTCCGTTTTGCTCCGCACGCATACTGGCTGCATCGCAGTTCAACTTGTCCAGGGAGCCTGAAAATGAGCAATGAAACCAGCAAGAAAGTCGTCCTGATCACCGGCGCCAGCAGCGGCATCGGCGAGGCCGCCGCCAGACATCTGGCCCGGCACATGCACGTTGTGCTTGGCGCACGCCGCACCGAGCGCCTGGAAGGCCTGGCCGCAGCGATCAATGCCGAAGGCGGCTCGGCGTCGGCGTTTGCGCTGGACGTGACCGACGAGGCCAGCATGCATGCATTCGTCCGCTTTGCGGTCGAAAAACATGGCCGCGTCGATGTGCTGATCAACAACGCCGGGGTCATGCCGCTGTCCCGGCTGGAAGCGTGCAAGGTCGCGGAATGGAACCGGATGATCGACGTGAACATTCGCGGCGTGCTGCATGGCATCGCCGCAACCCTGCCGCTGATGCAGGAACAGCGTAGCGGCCAGATCATCAACATGGCATCGATCGGAGCTTATGCCGTCAGCCCGACGGCCGCTGTCTACTGCGCCACCAAATTCGCCGTCGCCGCCATTACCGAAGGTTTGCGCCAGGAAGTGGGGGCGGATATCCGCGTCACGCTGGTGTCGCCGGGCGTGGTCGAATCCGAATTGGCGGAGTCGATTTCCGACCCGGCCGGCCGCGAGGAAATGCGCAACTTCCGCCAGGTCTCCATCAAGCCGGAAGCGATTGCACGGGCCATCGAATTCGCCATTTTGCAACCGGCCGACGTCGATGTCAGCGAGATCGTGGTGCGGCCTACCGCCAGCCCATACTAATCGCCTGTCCGGAATGGCATTGCACTGCACGCCGCGCACATCCGCAGAGGCCTTCGAAGACTACCTGCACGGCGAACTGCTCAAGGAACACCGCGCGCAATCCGCCGGGGATGTGCTGGTGCAAATCCTGTCGCGCCGCCAGGTGCAGGACCACATCATCATCCCGGCGGTGCCGGAAGCGCTGATCGTCTGGATATTGTCCGGTGTGGCGGTGGTGCGGGAACGCGCCCCAGGCGGCGAGTGGCAAGCCAATCGCGTCGCCGCCGGCGACTTCTTCCTTACCACGGCCAGCACGCCCACCGAGATGAGCTGGCAAGCCGAACCCGATGCGCCGTTCATCGTGATGCATGTGTACATCGGCGTCGCCATGATGCGGGACGTCGCCTTGCGCGAAGTCTCCGGCGCGCGCGACCCGGTCCTGTCTGCGCTGCTGGAACATATTCGCGCCGAGCTGATGGACCAGCGCCCTCCCAGCGGCAGCTACATCCAGGGCATCGCGCAGGCGCTGGCGGTGCACCTGGCCCGTACCTGCCGCATCGCCGCATCCCGTCCAAGGGGCGGACTGCCGGCCTTCAAGCTGCACCGCGTGTTCGAGGCCATGCGCGCCGGCCTGGCGCAGCCTTTCCATCTGGCGCAACTGGCCAGCCTGGCGGGCCTGAGCGCGTGTCACTTCAGCCGTGTGTTCAAGCAGTCCACCGGACTGTCGCCGTCGCAGTACCTGATCCGCATGCGCATGGAAGAGGCGCGCCGCCTGCTGTCCGAAACCGACAAGGCCATCATCCATATCGGGCTAGCCGTGGGTTACAGCAGCGCCAGCCACTTCGCGTCCGTCTTCCGCCAGCACACCGGCGTCGCCCCTTCATCGTATCGCTGATCAGGCAGATGGCAAAATCGCGATAGGTCGCGCAAGCCTGCGCGCGACGCACACGGCGCGTGGCGCCATCATGGTGACGTGCTTCAGACAATTCGGTCAGAAGCGATCCTCCTTGAAAGGAATCATGATGGAACTCACAGACAAAGTAGCCCTGGTCACCGGCGCATCGAGCGGTATCGGCGCCGCCACCGCAAAAAAACTGGCCGCGCATGGCGTCAAAGTCGGCCTTGCCGCGCGCCGCCTCGATCGCCTGCAGGCGCTGGCGCAGGAAATCGAGGCCGCCGGCGGCGCTGCCATCGCGCTGCACATGGATGTCACCGATCAGGCCTCGGTATCCGCAGGCGTGGCCACCTTGCACGCGACCTACGGCCGTATCGACATCGCCTTCAATAACGCCGGCCTGATGCCGATTTCCGATATCGCCAGCCTGAAGCTGGAGGAGTGGCACCGCATGGTCGATGTGAATATCAAAGGCTTGCTCAACACGGTTGCGGCCGTGCTGCCGATCATGCGGGCGCAGAACGCAGGCCACATGATCAACACCTCCTCGATCGCCGGCCGCAAGACCTTCCCGGGCCTGGGCGTGTACTGCGCCACCAAGCACGCGGTTGCCGCCTTCTCGGACATCCTGCGCATGGAGGTGGCGCCGAAATACAATATTCGGGTCACCTCGCTGCAGCCGGGCGCGGTGGAAAGCGAGTTGTTCGAGCACATCACGGATGCCGGCTACCGCGCGCAAATGGAGCAGCTGAAGAAACAGATGACGTTCCTGAAACCCGGCGATATCGCCGACGCCATCCTCTACGCGCTGCAAGCGCCGGATCACGTCGACGTGGCGGAGTTGTTTGTCATGCCCACCGCGCAGCCGTGGTAATACGGCTAAAGCAGGCCGGAGCCGGCATTTCAGCGCCCCCGGCAACCCAGCACCGGAGCCGGCGCGGACGCGGACAACTGCGTTGTAGTCGGCGATGCGGAAAGAACCGTCGCCGCCATGATTGCAGCGGCCGACAGCAACAATCCGCCATTCCGGCTCACCCTGGGCTGCGGTTCAGGCCATCGAAAAACAGGCTGACCAGATGGGGGATGCGCGCGGGCACGGCGCCCTCCTGCTCGACGGCCAGCGACACGGCAGTGATCACATGGACGATGTCGGTGAATGAGACGTCGGCACGCACGGCACCGCCTTCCTGGGCAGCCTGAAGCAGCGTCGCGCCGACTTCGCCGACCGCCGCACAGCCCGGCGTTCCGCTTTGCAGGATCATGCCGATCGACGCCGCCAGACCGCGGTAGATATTGATCTGGATGACCAGCCCTTCGATATACGCGCGCAGTGCGCCGGAATGGTCGCGCGCAGGCGCGCCGTCGCGGCAGGTTTCGGCAAATGCCAGCAGGCGGTCGCTGTAGGTCGCGGCGAGCAAGGCGTCGCGCGTCGCAAAACGCCGGTACAGCGTGCCGATGCCGACCCCCGCGCGCCTGGCGACCGCGTCGAGCGATGCCGCACCTCCTTGCTCCATAAAAATTTCTTCCGCTGCGACCAGGATGCGCTCGCGGTTTTGCCGGGCGTCCGCCCGTAACAAGGTGTGCTCGGTCATGAATGCTTTCTCAAAATGTTCTTGCCAAGTGGAGGATACCTCCATATCATATGTGGAGCAATCCTCCACTTAATACTTGAAAGGACTATGTGATGAATCGATTCGACAACAAGGTGGTTGCCATTACCGGCGGCAGCGATGGCATCGGCCTGGCGACAGCAAAACGATTCGCGGCGGAAGGCGCGCACGTCTACTTCACGGGGCGCAGGCAGGACCGCCTGGACCAGGCGTCGGCAGAGATCGGGCATGGCGCGGTTGGCATCCAGGGCGACGTCGGCAGCAGCGGCGACCTGGACCGGCTCTACGCGCGCATCGCCAAGGACCACGGACGCCTGGACGTCGTGTTTGCCAATGCGGGCATCTCGGAGTCGGCAGCGCTCGGTCAGATCGATGAGGCACATATCGACCGCCTGTTCGACACGAATGTCAAAGGAATGGTCTTCACCGTGCAGCAGGCATTGCCGCTGATGAGTGCGGGCGGCGCCATCATCCTTGCCGGATCAGGCGCGGGCAGCAAGGGCTTTCCCGCCTTGTCCATGTACAGCGCCACCAAGGCAGCCATCCGTTCGCTGGCGCGTACCTGGACCACCGACCTGAAGAGCCAGGGTATCCGCGTGAACGTGGTCTCGCCCGGCATGGTCCTGACGCCGGCGATGCACGCCTACCTGACGGCCAACCCGGGTACGGAAGATGTCTTCAAACAAATGACGCCGTTCGGCCGCCTTGGGGAGCCCGTGGAAATTGCCAATGCCGTGCTGTTCCTGGCGTCGGATGAGAGCAGTTTTGTCGCAGGCGACGAGCTATTCGTGGACGGTGGCTTCATCGCTGTCTAGCCACGTCCGGGCGCAGCCCCCACCTGCCGGTGCGGGCTGCGGTGCTTCGCGGCTTAAGCCTGGGTAGCCGGCGTGTTCTGCAATGTGTAGATACTGGAAAAATCGAGCCCGCCCGCACCCGACTTGCTGTGCAGCTCGTACAGCCGGCGCGCCAGTTCACCGAGCGGCACGCTGGCGCCGGAAGCGTCCGCGCTTTCCACCGCCAGGCCCAGGTCCTTCAGCATCAGGTCCACGCCGAAGCCGCCCGTGTAGTCGCGCGAAGCCGGCACATTCTCGGCCACGCCCGGGCATGGGTTGTACACTTCCAGCGTCCAGTTGCGGCCCGAGCTTTTCGCCATCACGTCGGACACCACTTTCGGGTCCAACCCATTGGCCACGCCCAGGCGGATCGCTTCGCTGGTGCCGATCATCAATATCCCCAGCAGCATGTTGTTGCAGATCTTGACCGTCTGGCCACTGCCGCTGGGGCCGGCGTGGAAGATATTCTTGCCCATCTGTTCCAGCAAGGGACGCGCGCTGGCCAGGTCCGCTTCCGCCCCGCCCACCATAAAGGTCAGGGTGCCGCCCGCCGCGCCGGCCGTGCCGCCGGAGACGGGCGCGTCGATCATGCGCAGGCCCCTGGCGGTGGCCGCTTCCGCCACCTCGCGCGACACTTCCGGCGCGATGGTGGAGCAGTCGATCAGCAAGGCACCCGATTTGGCGTGCGCCAGGATGCCGGAGTCGCCAAGGTAGGCGCCCTGCACATGGCGGCTGGCCGGCAGCATGGTGATCACCACGTCAGCCGCCGCAATCGCCGCCGCCTGGTCTTCGGACGACAGCCCGCCGCTAGCGACGAACTGCTGCACGCTGGCCGGCATCAGATCAAAGCCGGTGACGGCATGGCCGGCGCGCGCCAGGTTCTGCGCCATCGGCAGGCCCATGTTGCCCAGGCCGATAAAAACGATATTCGTGCTCATCGCCCTCCCCTTATTTCATCGAGATGGTGGTGTTCACGCCGCTGCCGCCATCGTCCGGCGCGAACCAGCGCGCCGTGACGGTCTTGGTCTGGGTCCAGAAGTACAGCGCCTGCTTGCCGTTCGGGCCCAGGTCGCCCAGCTTCGAGGCGCGCGACCCCGTAAAGCTGAAATAGGCGACCGGCACGGGAATGGCCACGTTGATGCCGACCTGGCCCACGTCGATCTCGTTCTGGAACTTGCGCCCGGCCCAGCCCGACGAGGTAAAGATCGAGGTGCCGTTGCCGTTCGGGTTGGCGTTGATAAAGGCGATCGCTTCGTCCAGCGTCTCGGTCTCCACCACGCACATGGCGGGGCCGAAGATCTCCTGCGTGTAGACGGAATTGCTGGCGTTGACTTTCGAGAAGATCGTCGGCCCCATGAAGTTGCCGCCTTCGAAACCGGCCACCTGGTGGCCACGGCCGTCGAGCAGCAGCTGCGCGCCTTCGTCGACGCCGGCCTGTATCAGTTTTTCGGCGCGCTGCATGGCGGCCTTCGAGACCATCGGCCCCAGGTCCGCGTCGCGGTCGCTGCCCGGCCCCACTTTCAGCGCTTGCGAACGCGCCACGATGTCCGGCAGCCACGAGCGCGCCTGGCCCACCAGCACCACCACCGAATTGGCCATGCAGCGCTGGCCGGCCGCGCCAAACGCCGCGCCGATCAGGTTGTTGATCGCCTGCTCCTTGTTGGCGTCGGCCAGCACCACGCAATGGTTTTTCGCGCCCATCATCGACTGCGCGCGCTTGCCCGATTCGCTGGCGCGGCGGTACACGTGGGTGCCGACGGCGGTCGAGCCGATAAACGAGACGGCCTTGATATCGGCATGGTCGCACAGCAGGTTGACCACGTCGGCGCCGCCATGCACCACATTCAGCACGCCGGCCGGCAGGCCCGCCTGGTACATCAGTTCGACCAGGTACATGGTCGACGACGGGTCCTGCTCGGACGGTTTCAGCACAAAGGTATTACCGCAGGCAATCGCGATCGGGAACATGAAACACGGCAGCATCACGGGGAAATTGAAGGCCGTGATGCCGGCGCCCACGCCCAGCGGCTGGTAGATATTGTAGACATCGACGCCGTTGGCGGCGTTTTCCGCAATTTCTCCCAGCTGCAGGGTGGCGATCGAGCACGCGTGTTCCACCACTTCCAGGCCGCGCATGACTTCGCCTTCCGCATCCGGCAGGGTCTTGCCGTGTTCACGCGTGATCAGTTCGGCCAGGGCACCGATATTTTCACGGATCAGATGCTGGTACTTGAGCATGATGCGCATGCGCGCCGCCAGCGGCGTATTGCGCCAGGTTTTGAACGCTTCCTTGGCGGTGGCGATCGCCAGTTCGACTTCGGCGGTGGTGGAAAACGGCACGCGGGCGACGATTTCCTGGGTGGCCGGATTGACCACGTCGCGCCATTCGGTGGTGCTTGAAGCGTGGTGCTTGCCGCCGATATGCAGGGGGACGGCGGGGACTTGGGTGAGGGCTTGGTTCATGGTGTGCTCCGTAGAATAGGGGGGTTATTTCTTGACCAGGTTGCACGCCGCCGCATCCATCGGCTTGAACGCCTGGTCGGCGGGGATGGTCGACAGCACTTTCAGGTAGTCCCACGCGCCTTTCGATTCGGCCGGGGTTTTCACCTGCACCAGGTACATATCGTGGATCACGCGGCCGTCGGGGCGGATCGAGGCGTTGTTCATGACGACGTCCTTGATCGGCAGTTCGCGCATTTTTTCGGCGACGATTTTCGAGTCGTCGCTTTTCGCGGCCGCTACCGATTTCAGGTAGTGATAGACGCTGGAATACACGCCGGCCTGCACCATGGTCGGCTTGGCGCCCTTGTTGAGCGCTTCGAAACGCTTGGCAAAGGCGCGGCTGCGGTCGTCGTAGTCCCAGTAAAAACCGTCGGCGTAGACCAGGCCCTGCGCCGTTTCGAGTCCCAGCGCGTGCACGTCGGACAGGAACACCAGCAAGGCCGCCAGGCGCTGGTCCTTGCCGCTGCCGATGCGGAATTCGCGCGCCTGCTTGATGGCCGAGACAACGTCGGCGCCGCCATTGGCCAGGCCGATCACCTGCGCCTTCGAGCCTTGCGCCTGCACCAGGAACGAGGAAAAATCCGAGGCGTTGAGCGGGTGGCGCACGGCGCCCAGCACGGTACCGCCGTTGCGCTTGACGACATCGCTGGCGTCTTTTTCCAGCGAGTGGCCGAAGGCGTAATCGACGGTGACGAAGTACCAGGATTTCTGTCCCAGCTTGGTCAATGCCGCCGCCGTGCCGGCCGCCTGCGAATAGGTGTCGAACATCCAGTGGAAGCCGTTCGGCGAGCAGTCTTCATTGGTCAGCCGCCCGGTGGCCGGGCCGCTGAACATGGCGATGCCGCCCTTCTCCTTCATCAGCTTTTGCACCGACAGCGCCACCGAGGAATTGGTGAGATCGGCGATCGCATCGACCTTGTCGCGGTCTATCCATTCGCGCGCCTTGGAGGCGGCGATATCGGCCTTGTTCAGGTGGTCGGCCGAGACGATTTCGATCTTCATGCCCTTGCATTCGGCTTTCAGGCAGTCTTCCATCGCCATCTGGCTGGCGATGACGGAACCGCGCCCGCCCATCGCCGAATACGGGCCGGACATGTCGGTCAGGATGCCGACCTTGACGACGCCATCGGAAATCTGCGCCTGGGCAGTGTTGAAGGAAAGGGCGAGCGCGAGTGCGCCCATGGCCAGAACGGTCTTTTTCATGCAGTGTCTCCTGATGGATAAAGAATATTTCTTATATGTTTATCTGCATTCTGCATGTGTAAAAATATGCACTCAAGTGAAATTACTGCATAATTCCTTTGCAAAAATGCACAAGGAGGCAAAATGCTCGATTGGGACAATGTACGGGTCTTCCTGGAACTGACGCGCAGCGCCGGCCTGGTCGATGCGGCCAAAAAACTGGGCATCGATCACTCGACCGTCTCGCGCCGCATGCGCAAGTTCGAGGAGCAGGTGGGCACCCAGCTGTTCGACCGCAATTACGTCGGCTACCAGCTGACGCCCGAAGGCCACCGCCTGATGGAATATGCGGAAACCATGGAAAGCACGGTGTTTGCCGCCACCGAGGAATTGGGCGAGCACAACCGCCTGCTGTCGGGCCAGGTGCGCCTGGGCGCCACCGAGGGCTTTGGCGCGGTGGTGCTGGCGCCGCACCTGGCGCATTTTTGCGGCCGCCATCCGCATATCAGCGTCGACCTGATCGCCGTGCCGCGTTTCGTCAGCTTGTCCAAGCGCGAGGCGGACGTGGCCATTTCCATCGAGCGGCCCCTGTCCGGCCCCTACGTGGTGACGAAATTGTCGGATTACCGCCTGAAGCTGTACGCCACGCCCGCCTATCTGGCGCGCCATGAGCCGATTGCCAGCGTGGCCCAGCTGGCGCAGCACCCCATCATCGGCTATGTGGACGACCTGGTCTTCAGCGCCGAGCTGCGCTATATGGACCATGTGGCGCCCGAGTCGCTGCGCGCCTTTCGCAGCACCAGCGTGCTGGCGCAATACCATGCGGCGCGCGCCGGCCAGGCGCTGGCGATCCTGCCATGCTTCGTGGCCCAGCAGTCCACCGAACTGGTGCCGGTGCTGGACGGCCAGATCGACCTGCAGCGGTCTTTCTGGATGATCTCGCCGACAGAGCGGCGTAATATCGCCCGGGTGCGGGCCTTGTGGAATTATCTGCGCGAGGTCATCGAACTGAACCATGATTACCTGATGGGCGAGTCGTCCACGTCCGAATGGTTACCATGAATAAACCAAGGAGAACACGATGCTGATGGATGCAAATAAAGCGGTGCTGGTGATTGTCGACCTGCAGGGACGATTGATGCCGGCGATCCACGATGGCGACGCTGTGCTGGCGCAGAATGTGCGGCTGGCCACGATTGCCCGGCTGCTCGACATCCCCGTGCTGGGCACCGAGCAGAACAGCGGCAAGCTGGGGCCGAACGCGCCCGGGATCGCCGCGCTGTGCCAGGACACGCTGCAGAAAACCCATTTCGGCGCCTGCGAAGACGGTTTGCAGGAACTGTTGCCAGCCGGACGCACGCAGGTGATCGTCACCGGCTGCGAAGCCCATGTCTGCATGCTGCAAACGGCAATCGGGCTATTGGAACGCGACTACGACGTGATCATCGCCATCGATGCCGTCGGCTCGCGCCTGCAGTCCAGCCGCGATGCGGCACTCAGCCGGCTGGCGACCCTGGGCGCGCAATTGCTGACGGTGGAAATGCTGGCCTTCGAGTGGCTGCGCGACTGCCGCCATCCCCGTTTCCGCGAGGTGCTTGCCCTGATTAAATAGCGGGTCGGCCTTACGCGAGATCAAACGCCTCAGGCTGCCGTTTGCTAGCTTGACAGGGTAGCCGCAGCGTCTTGCGGCGCCTGTTTCAATCGAGCAAGGGGATCGTCATGGCCTATATCCTGCGAGGCAAACTGTGCGGCTTGATCTGTGCAGAGTGTCCGGAAAACCTGTCGCATGTCATCGTACGCCTGTACCGTGTGCGCGATACGCAGAACGCCACGGCGCTGGCCGTGGCCAGTGCCAAGGAAACCTTCGCCATCCTCAGGGACGAAGACGTCGAGGCCAAGACGCCGTTCTTGCTGGCCGAGGCGCGCACCGATGCCGATGGCAACTACAGTTTTACCATCGACGAGGAGACGCAATACCAGGGCGAGGCGGTCGAGGTCGACGTGCTGTGCCCCACCGTGCCGCACCTGAAGCCCGGGCCGCGAGAGCCGGTACCGCTGCAGTTTTCCATCACCATCATCCAGCCGCGCTGGCGCCGCGCCGGCGAGGATTTCCTGGCCATCTGGGACTATTGCCTGCCGCACCGGTTCTGGTGTTTGATCCGCGCGCGCTTTGGCGCCTGGACCATCTGCGGCATGCTGCGCACCTGCGCCGCGCCGCATGCGCCGATCGCCGGCGCCACCGTGCGCGCGTTTGACGCCGACTGGCTGCAGGACGACGCCCTGGGCGACGCCGTGACGGACGCGAGCGGCCGCTTTCGCATCGACTACCTGGCGTCGGACTTTACCCTCACGCCCTTCTCGCCCGTGATCAATATCGAGTTTGCCGGCGGCCCCGATGTGTACTTCACGGCCCAGCTGGGCGGCGTGACCATTCTGTCGGAACCGCAATCGGCCGGACGCCAGCCGGGCCGCGAAAACGTCGGCCACTGCTTCTGCGTGGAATTGTGCTCGAGCGAAGTCTTGCCACCCGACGTGGAAGCCGTGCCGCACTGGCAACAGGTCGAGGTGTTCGATATCCACCCGTTTCCGTCGCTGCCCGGCTTTTCGCCACAGGGTTATGCGGGCGGCCCCATCCAATCCTATGTCTTTGGCGGCGCCGTCACCCTGAAAGGCAATTGCCCGCTGCGCAATAGCGCCATTCCCGCCAATGCGCTCGAATACCGCTTCCTGGTCGGCGAGTGGACCTGGCCCGGCGGCACCGAAGATCCCGCCGCCCTGCCCTCGGTGGCACCCGCCAGCCTGGCGCCGCTGACGCAGATGCTCGGCACCCATGTGGGCTATGTGTTCTACACGAACGGCCTGGGACTGGGCGACTCCGCACCGGTCTTCGTCGACACGGCCGACCTGCAGGCGGGTGGCTGGATACGGGTCGACAACAAGGCGGTGACGGTCGACATGCGCGACGGCACCACCTCGGTCGTCAATGTCGGTACCGGCAATTTCCTGCGCACCTTTGACCTGCTGGTGGTCAATACCGATGCCATCACCAGCCTGCATCCGCCCAAGCTGCCGGGCGGCCTGCCGATTCTGGACGCGGGCCGCAGCCTGGCCAGCACCGAAAGCGAACCCGTGCGCCGCTACCGTCTTGGCTTCGAGGTGCGCGACGCCACCACCCTGGCGCTGGTGGCCAGCGACGGCCTCGATTCCATCGTCTTCGACAATTCACCGGTGATTGTCGCGCTGGACCTGGAAGAGCTGCGCAGCAATGCCTGCAACCCGATCGCGGGCGGCGTGGTGCATATCCTGTACACGATAGACCACCCGCATCTGCGCTTTTTCAATGTGACGATTTCCAACAACAACGGCATCACCCATCCGCCGCCACCGCTGCCGGCCGCCAATTTCACGCCACCGCCACCGGCCAGCAATTACCTGTTCCGCGGCGGCGCGGGCGGCCCCCATCTGTCGGGCAATAACGGCGGCTTCCCCGTCAACGTGGCGTTTGATGCGCCCTGCGCCTACCGGGTGGCGATCAGCTGGCAGACGCGGCACTACCTGGCTTCGCCGCACAGCATCGACCGGCTGTACTGCAAATAGTCTTGCAAAAAGCAGCTCAGAAGTAGCGCACCCAGGCTTTGTTCGAGGTGCGCTTGTAGTTGGCAAACGCGCGGCAGGGCCAGTACAGCAGCGGCATCAGGGCCAGCGCGATCAGCCACACCTGCCACACATGCTCGACGCCATAGCGGCCGCCATGGTTGGCGCCCAGCACGGCCGTAAGAGTTTTTCCGATGATCAACAGCAGGTACAGGTGCAGCAAATAATAGAACATCGGCGCGCCGCCAAAGGTGGCGCAGGCGCGCACGAACCAGTTGTCCAGGGTTTCCAGCCAGGCCAGGCCCAGCAGGCCCAGGCCCAGGGTGAACAGCAGGAAGTCCAGCGACGGCGGATACTTGGTGAAGTTCAGCACGCTCATCGCCGTCTGCAAGGCCGTCTCGCCGGCCACCCACGGCAGGGTTTCACCGTAAATATTAAAACCGCGCAGCACGGCCAGCAGCAGCAAACAGCCTGCGCCCAGCGCCAGCAGCCAACGGCGCCGCCCTGCCAGGCCAAGGCTGCGCGCATACAGGGGGCCGGCCGCGTAGCCGAGCACGATCACGCCTATCCACGGCAGCAGCGGATAGCTGACCTTGATTTTCATGGCCCCGTCGGCCACCAGATAGCCGCGCTGCAGCAGCACCGTCAGCAGATAGTAGGCCAGGCTGCCCTCTTCCGCATGCAGATCGGTAAACAGATGCTGGCCGGCGACGATCGCCACGCCCAGCACCAGCAATACCGCCAGGGGCAAGCGGTGCAGCACGGCCAGCGCCATCATGGCCAGGCCGATCACCCAGATCACCTGCAGGTACAGCACCGCCGGCGGAAACGCGCCGTTCCAGGCGAAATTGACGAACACCAGTTCCAGCACCACCAGCAGCAGGCCGCGCTTGAACAGGAAGCCGGTGGCGCTGCGCGGGCCTGCCGCCGGATGGGCGTACAGCCAGGCCGACAGGCCCGTCAGGAACACGAACATCGGCGCACAAACGTGGGCCGCCATGCGCGTGAAAAACAGGGCCGGGTCGACGGTGGACGCATCCATCGGATCGCCGACCTGGTGATGCAGGAACACGGTTTCGCGCACATGGTCGAACAGCATGATCAGCATCACCAGGCCGCGCATCACGTCGATCACGGCGATGCGGGCGCGCAGGGGGATGGGAGTGAGAGTAGCGTTTACAGTCATTAAATCATGAGGAATGTTGGTGGGAGGATGGCGTTATTTAACCCAACGGCGGAGACTGGGGGTTAAACATATCAAAACCTGTAATGCGCATTCAACGTCACCGTCCGCTCCGCCCCCGGCGCCACCCACAGCGGGCTGTAGGAACTGGCGTAGTAGCTGCGGTTGAACAGGTTTTCCACATTCAGCGACAGGCGCAGCTTCGCGGTCGGTGAGTACGAGGCCAGCAGCTTGGCGGTGGTATAGGCCGGCAAGGTGAAGTTGCTGCTGACGGCCACGTCACCGAGGCGCTCGCCCACGTATTGCAGGCCGCCACCGACGCTGGCCGTGCCGCTGCCCAGGATGAACTGCTGGGTGGCAACGATATTGGCGCTGTGGCGCGCCACGTTGGCAAAACGGCTGCCGGTAACGATGGTATTGTCGCCACGCGTGACGGTGGCGTCCGTGTAGGCATAGGCGCCCGAGACGCGCAAGCCGCGCGCCAGTTCGCCCGACACGTCCAGCTCCAGCCCGCGGCTGCCCACTTCGCCGGCGGCGATGGCGAAATCGGTATTGAGCGGATTGGTGGTCAAGACATTGCGCTTGCTGATGTCATACACGGCCAGGGTACCCGTCAGCTTGCCGGTGTCCAGTTTCGCGCCCAGTTCGTACGAGCGGCTCTGCTCGGCCGGGAACGCCTGGTTGGCTATGCTGATGCCGCTGTTGGGCCGGAAACCCTTGGCGGCGCTGGCGTACAGCGACCACGCTTTCGACGGCTGGTAGACCAGGCCCACGCGCGGGCTGGTGGCCGACAGCGACTGATTATTGCTCACTTTGAGGCGATTGTTCGTCACATCCTGGTCATAGCTGTCGTGGCGCACGCCGACCAGCGCCTTCCATTGCGCACCCAGGTCGATCTGGTCCTGCGCATACAGGCCGTGCGCCTTCTGCCCCTCTTGCGTATCGATCGACAACGCCAGCGGATCGGCCACGCCGCCATACACCGGGGCAAAGATATCGATCGCGTAAGCATTGCCGGCGGACGGGTTGCGGCGCAGCTGCACCCGGTGGTCGTCGAAATGGTAGGCGTCCACGCCCAGCAGCACTTCATGCTTGAACGCGCCCGTGGTCAGCTTGCCCAGCAGTTCGATGCGTCCCGACACATCGGTCGAGGAAAAATCGCGGTGGCGGCGCTGGCGGCGCAAGGTGCGTCCGTCCGCCAGCAGGTTGTTCGCCTCGCTCGAATAGCCCGTCAGTTCGCTGTCGCGGTAGGACAGCCCGGCCTGCAATATCCACTCGCCAGACAGATCGTGATGGATGAACAGCTGCTGGCCCAGCGACTTGACCGTCATCGGACCATCATTCGGCTCGCCGAGGAAGCGCGACACGGGCACCACGCCCAGCTTGCCATTGACGGCCAGCACGCCGCGGTCGAACGGCGCGCGCTGGCGCACGGCTTCGATCTCGTAGGACACCGTCGTATGGTCGCCCAGCAGCCAGATGAACGATGGCGAAAAGATGCTGCGCTCGACCTTGAGCGTGTCGCGGAAGCTGTCGCCCTGTTCATGCGCGGCGTTCAGGCGATAAGCGACGGTGTCGCTCAGGGGGCCGGTCAGGTCGACGGCGGCGCGCTTCATGTTGAAGCTGCCCAGCGAAACATCGGCGCTGTATTCGGGCACGAATTTCGGCTTCTTGGTGGTGATATTGACGGTGCCGCCCGGCTCGCCCCGGCCATACAGGGCCGACGCCGGCCCCTTGAGCACCTCGATGTTCTGCGTATTGGCCGCGTCGCGCATGCCGTTGTAGCCACGGCTGGAACTGAAACCGTTGACCATATAGTCGGAACCGAAATTCGGGTCGCCCGTAAAGCCGCGCATGGCATAGCTGTCCCACAGGCCGCCCAGCGGGCTTTGCTTGGCAATGCCACTGGACAATTCAAGCGCACCGGCCAAATTCGTCACGCCCGCATCGCGCAGCAAATCGCCGGTCAGCACGCGCACGCTCTGCGGCAAATCCATCAGCAAGGCGTCGGTCTTGGTGGCGCCGGTGGCCGACAGGCTGCGGTAATGCTGGCGCTCGGCTTTCACGTTCACCACCTCCGGGATATGGCTGTGGCCGGTGGTGTCTTCGGCGGGCACGGGATCGGCGGCCAGCGCCAGGGGGCTGGCGGCGGCGAGCAACAGTGCGGCGGGGCGGCGTAAAAATCGGGATGGAGACATGAGCTTCCTGAAAACAGTCAATGAAATGCAATAGGCTTGCATTGTAATTGATAATCGATTCTCACTAAAGACCTGAAGGCATTTTTTTCTGGCCTCATCCAGGCAGGCGCGGCAGGCGTCCATACGCTAGCGGTTTCTGCTCATCACAGGCAATTATCGCCTAACCATCATCTGCTGAGCGTCTTGCGGCAACACGACCTGTCCGCCACTGGCTTCGGCAGGCCGTGCCGACACTGCAAGCGTAGCAGGCAAACGCGTCTGTTGGTCTATATAGCTCTCAAGACCCGCCTGGTTATAAACACGTTTAACGAATCATTCCGGCTTTTTCGCCTGCCATTTTTTCATCGCCTGAGTCTGCGTTTCGTTATTCACAGCACCCTGCAGGATGCTGCGGTTATAGCCAGCATTCATCGAGTATCCTGGCGTAAATGAGGTATCTTAATGGCTATGCGGCGTACCCGTAGCCGCATCCTGCACCACCGCCCCCCGCTCGCTCGCCAATCGCTTGGCCAGCAATTTCCCCGCATTGTCCGCGTACGCGCGGCAGGCGCCCGCGTCGACAAAGGGATTGTGCTCGCTGGTGCGCCCGGCGGCTTTTTCCAGCACCTTGGTCATGCCCGGGTGCACGGAGATAATCACGTCGCACGGCAAAGCGGCAACCTTGTCTATGCTGGCCTGGAACGAGGCCGAGATATCGGGCGTTTTGCCCTTGCCGGTAAAGGTGAAGTCGCCGCTGGAATAGGCGTTCAGGCTGTCGGCGTAGACGATATTCTTGCAACGCTGGTCCTCGCACGATTGCCACGTCCAGGTGGTGGCGCCGGGCGTATGGCCGGGCGTCATATGGGCTGTGAGCGCCAGTTTCCCCAGCTTGACGACGTCGCCCTCTTTTACCACGGTGACCTGGTCGACCTTGGCCACCCGCACCACCGGCTTGGCCTGGTATTGCGGATCGTCACGGCCGTTGGTACCGCTCTGCAGCACCTGTGCGCCCGAGGCGCTGGCCACCACGGTGGCGCCGCTGGCGCGCTGCAACGCCGCGATGCCGCCCGCATGGTCCCAGTGCGCGTGGGAATTGAGGATCAGCTTGACGTCTTTCATGCTGAAACCCAGCGACTCGATGTTAGCCTGGATCAGCGGCGCCGATTGCGGCAGCGCGCCGTCGAGCAGGATATGGCCGCCGTCACTGGTGACCAGCACGGCGGACAAGCCCGCCACGCCCACATACCAGGTATTGCCGTAGATATTGAACGGCTTGACGGGCGCATTCCACGCCTTGCAGTCGTCGCAGTTCACCGGCACATCCTGTGCCTGCGCCATGCCCGCCGCCGTCATCGCCACCACCACCAACAGTTTTGCCAATCTCGTCATTATTATTCTCCAGGGTTAAAAATAGGTATTGGAAGCCAGCGCGGTGCGGATATGGGCCGCATCGAGGCCGCGCCGCTCGGCGCCGTCGGCATCGAGCAGCACCACGGTGACATGCTTGCCGCCACTCTTCATGCGCATGGTCAGGCAACTGCCGGCCTCGTTGCTGCTGCCGGTTTTCGACAGCGCGATGTCCCAGCCGGCATGGCCGACCAGCGCATTGGTGTTGTGCAGGGTGCGCGGCCTGCCGTTGACGGCCACGCTCGCTTGCGCGGCCGTGGTGATGCGGGCGATCTCGGGATAGCGCGCGGCCGCCGCCACGATGCGCGCCACTTCGGTGGCGGTCGAGGTGTTGGCCGGCGAGGTGCCGACCGGGTCGTCCAGGGTCGTGCGTTTCAGGCCCAGGCTGCGGATCTTCGCTTGCAGCGCCAGGTCAAACGCCGCGCGGCCACCGGGATAAGTACGCGCCAGGGCGGCGGCGGCGCGGTTTTCGGACGGCAGCAGCGCCAGTTGCAAGGCCACCGAACGCGGCACTTGCACGCCGTCGGCCAGCACGCCACGGCGCTGGCTGGGCTCGCCATCGGCGCGCACGATGCGCAGTGTTTCATCGGGGTCGAGGCCGGCGTCGAGCACCACCATGGCCGTCATCAGCTTGGTGATCGAGGCGATCGGCACGATGGCATCGGCGTCCTTCGCCATCAGCACCTTGCCGCTGGCGTCGTCGATCACCAGCATATGGCGGGCATTGACGGGCAGCGCCAGCATGCTGGCGGCGGCAAGCCGTATCGGCGGCGCGGACGGGCGCGGCGCCTGGGCCAGCAAGGTGGAACCGGCCAGCAGCATGGCCGGCAGCGCCAGTTTCCAGCCCGCCCTGCCCGGCATCAGCGTGGGCGCGGGCGCCATCAGGCGCTGGATGCGCATGAGCAAGGTGCCGCCGCGCGCCGACAGCAACAAGCCATCGTGCCCAGGCGTTGCTGGCTGCAAAGAGAGCTGGTGTAGCGCACTGACCAGCTGGGCCGGATCCTGCAAGGACTGCGCCGCCAGCGCATCGGCCACCAGTTCGCGTTCGATCCGCAGGCGCGCCGACAACCACCACACCACGGGATGGAAGAACAGCAGCGCTTCGGCCACGCTCTGCAACAGGTTGACCAGGTAATCCCAGCGCCGCACATGCGCCAGTTCGTGCGCCAGCAGGGCTTCCAGCAAAGGCACCGGCATGCCGCTCAGCAAGGACGCCGGCAGCAGCACCAGCGGACGGAAAAAGCCGACCGTCACCGGACTGGCCAGCGCCGCATGCAGCCTGAGCGGGACCGGGGAACGCAGACCCATGCGCAAGGCCAGCGCATCGAGGCGCTGCTGCCAGATGGCCGGTGCGGCAATGGCCTGGCGGCGCAGCCGGGCGACCCAGGCCAGGCCCAGCAACAGGCGCAAGCTCATCAAGGCCACGCCTGCGCTCCAGGCCAGCACCAGCGACGGCATCCACGCGTTCAGCAGCGTCGAAGAAAAGGCGGAGGACGGCGGCGCTACGGCGCCGAGCAGATACAGCAGATGCGTCAAAGGAATGACCAAGCACGCCAGCAGCGCCAGCGCGCACACCGCATGGCGGGCACGCGCGTCAGCGCCTCGCAGCAGCCACAGGGCCACGGCTGCCAGCGCGCCGACCGCCAGTCCCTGCCAGACAAAATACAGCAGCGACCAGCCCAGTGCGGGAATCAGCATGGCCAGGTTCATGGCTTGCCCGCATCCTTGTTGCGCAGGATTTTTTCGATTTCCAGCCGGTCCGCGTCGCTGACATGCTCGCGCAGGGCGGTCAGCACCAGCGCCTTGCCGGAACCGGCAAACACCTTGCCGATCAGGTCCTTGAGCAGGCTGGTCTGCACTTTTTCCTGCGCTTCCACAGCGCAGTATTGCTGAGGCCGCCGGCTTTCATCGCGGCTCAGCAGGCCTTTGCCATGCATCAGTTGCAGCTGGCGCAATACGGTGGCGTAACTGGCGTCGGCGCGCTCGAGCGCCAGCGCATCGTAGACGGCACGCGCGTCCAGCGGACCGTGCTGCCAGAGGATGCGCAGCAGCTCCAGTTCGGCTGCGGTAGGTGTGGGGAGTGGGCTATGTTTTGACATGACGCCAGCATACCCACACTAGAACTTTATGTCTAGAACTTTATTTCTAGATGAATCCTGCCTGTTTCAGAAGTCACGCAACTGGTCGAATAATTCATACAGGCGTTCCTGCCGCACCAGCACGCCCCCCTGCTCTCCCAGCTCCTGTTCCAACTGTTTCAATACATCGACCAGCACGCTGTAGATTTCCTCGCGCTCGACGGTTTCGATTATGCCGGAGCGGTCCATCTTGTTGAAATCCACGGTATAGGCCGTCACCATGGCGTCCAGCGCGGCGGCAGCCTCGGCCGCCGGCATGCCGGCGTCGATGCGGCGCGTAGCAGCCAGCAAGTTCTTGTAGGCCAGCGCCGCCTTCTTTGCCTGGGCTGCCGAAATCTGCTCTCTGCCATCCCAGTCGCGAAACGGATTGTGCAGGTTCTCGGCCAGCCATTCAGGCTTGCGCGGCTTGCTGATCGACAAATCCAGGCCTTGCGCCGCCGCTTTCTTGTACGCCGTCTTGACGGCCTTGGCGACATCTGCCGACACGCTGGTCATCCACAGCTGCGACAGCTTCGGCAATTGTTCAGGTGCGGGGAACTCGTCGGCGCCGAAGCCGAACACATCAAACGTGGTCAGCATCTGCAACTGCGGCAGCTGCGCGATGCTGTGGAAATTGCTGGCGTTGCCGGGCTTGCCCCAGATGCGCAACTCCCTCAGTTGAGGAAGGCGCCGGACCACCGGCGCCAGGTCGACCTCCCTGACGCCGGTCAGCGACAACGCGCCCAGGCGGTCCAAGCCTTGCAGGACCGGCATGTTCTCCACGCACTGCAAAGTCAGGTCGCGCCCCTGCTCCGCCTGCTCGACCCGCAACTGCGGCGACGGCATGGCCGTCAGCGAGAACAGGTACAGCTCGGGATTGAGGCGCACCCTGGCAACGCCCTCGGGCTGCAGAATAAGACGGTTCAGGCGGGTGGCGCTGACGTCGATATCGGTGACGGTCGACGATTGCCAGTCCAGTTCGTTGATAAACGGATGCCGCTGCATATACGCCATCAGCTCGGGCGTGCCCTGCTTCGTTTCGATGTTCATCAGGCAAGGCAACCGGTCCAGTTCGGACAAGTCCTTGATGGCGTCCAGCACGCTGTCGTTGATGCGGGTCGCGTCCTGCTTGAAGACATGGCCGCCGACGGTCACCTGCTTGTCGCTCGATGCGGCCTGGAATTGCGCGCGCCGTTCGGGATCAATTTTCTCCCAGCTGCGCTGGCGCGCCATGCTGGCGCCCACGTCCCAGCCGAACTTGTAGGTGTTGACCTCCTCTTCCACCAGCGGGGGCAGGTTGGCAATGAACACGTGGTCGGGCGGCACATTGGCCGTCACAAAGCCGTGATCGAGGCGGTCCCGGATGAAAAAATAGCTGTAGCGCAAGGGCCGCATGCGGCCGGCCGCCTCTGCATCGGGCAAGGCATCGCTGCTCCAGTCCAGTTCCAGCACGGCCGCCAGCGGCGTGCCCTTGGGCGACGACGCTGGCTTGAGCTGGGTGACCTGACACGCCACGTATTGCTGCACCTCCATTGAAAACACACTGTAGATATCGCCGACATTTGCTAGCACCATGGCTCCTTGTTAAGCTCAATGTCGGACCATAGCAAACTTCAGGCGCGGCTGTCGTCCTGCTCAGTGCGCATGCAGCTTGTGATGCATGCGCCGCAGCCCCAGCCATACACCGGCCGCCACGAAGGGCACCAGCGCGCCGACCAGGATTTCCGGATTGACCGGCAAGCCCATCACCTTGGCCGCCTTGCCCGTGTAGCTGAACAGGCCGATCACATAGTAGGAAATGGCCGCCACCGACAAGCCTTCGACGGCCTGCTGCAGCCGCAATTGCTGGGCGGCGCGTTCGTTCATCGATTGCAGGATTTGCCGGTTCTGCAATTCCTGCACGATGCCGACGCGGGTGCGCAGCAAGTCATTGGTATTGGCGATGCGCTGGGCCATCGCTTCCTGGCGGCTGGCCATCGCTTCGCAGGTGCTCATGGCCGGCGTCAGGCGGCGGTCCATGAATTCCTCGACCGTCGGTATGCCCTCGATGCGCACTTCGCGCAGCTCCTCGATGCGGGCCCGGACCAGGCCCATGTAGGCCTTCGAGGCGGAAAAGCGGTAGCTATTGTCGAGCGACAGTTTTTCAATGCGGGCCGCCAGGCGCGTGATGCGGTCCAGCAAGGCCTGCTCGGAGACGCCGTCATCGCCGCGCGCATTATCGGTCTCGACCATGGCGGCGGCCAGGGTCGCCAGCTCGTTTTCAATCGCGTTCAGCGACGGCGCGGCCTGCATGGCGTAAGGCAGGCCCAGCAAGGCAAACATGCGGTAGGTCTCGATTTCCAGCACCCGCTGCACCAAGCGCCCCGACTGCTGCGAGCGCATGCCCGCGTCGCGGATAATGAAGCGGCTGAAGCCGTCGGACTGGATGGTGAAATCGGTCCACAACTCGCCGCCCTGCAGCACTTCGCTGCCGACCAGGGTATTGCCTTCGAAGACCTTGGCCAAACCCTGCATGTAGGCGTCAGCCGGCTCGACGGCGCGCTCGAGCACCACGTGCGCCGCCACCATCAGCTTGCCTTTCAGGCCGGCCAGCCACTGCTGCGGCAATTGTTCGAGCGGCATCGACTCGAACGCTTGCACCAGCGGCACCGGAGCATCGGGATGCTCGGCAAAGGTAAACGTGGCAAATTCCGTATGGCATTCCCACTTCAGCCGGAAACGGCCGAAGTCGTAATAAAAATATTTCGCTTCGCTGCTGGGGCCGGTGACGCCAAAATGCGTGCACAGCGCCGCCAGGGTGGCGTGCTGGGCCTGCATGTTGGATACACCTGTAGCGGGCTGGTCGTTGCTGTAGACGGCCAGGTGGGTGATCAGTTCCGGCGCATCGAGTTGCAAAAAGGGCCGCGAATGGATTTCCGCGGCCAGCGGCACACGCAGGGCGTGGTTCAGACTGGAGTTGATAAGGTGCATGGATCTGCCAATAAAGTTACAAAGCTGCCTGGCCCCGTGCAGGCGGCCGATAGTGACAGTGTAACAAAGCAGCATGCATGCCTGACTATTAGTTGCTTTTGACCGCCTTCTGCACTGCGTGCGCGGCCGCCTGGCGCGTGCCCAGCCACCAGAAGAAACCGGCCAACACGACGGCCGCCGCCTGCCCCAGCGCCAGCTTGAAGCCGCTGTCGAACAGCAGCGGCGCGACAAAGCCGGACACCAGCGCAAACAGCACCATCTGCACGAAATTCTGCAAGGAGGCGGCCAGGCCGCGCATCTGCGGGAAAATATCGAGGGTGGACATGGTCATGCCCGGCAGCGCGATCGACATGCCGAAGGCATACAGCGCCACCGGCACCACGGCAAACGGCAGGCTGGCGACAAACCAGTGGTTGTACGCCATGTTCAGCACGCCGGTGGCGGCCATCACCAGCAGGCCGCGCCGCACCAGGGTGGCGCTCGGCACGGAATGGGCCAGCTTGCCCGACAAGGCCGAACCGAGCACCAGGCCCGCCACCATCGGCACGAACATCCAGCCGAACGCCGTTTCCGGCAGGCGCAGCAAGTCCAGGATGAAATGCGGCGCCGAGGCGATATACAGGGCGAAGCCGCCAAAGGCAAAGGCGACGGCCAGGGACCGCAGCAGGAACACCTTGTGGCGCAGCGCCTGCCAGTAGTTGGCGGCGATGGTGCCGGGGTGAAACGGCTGGCGCTGGGCGGCCGGCAAGCTTTCCGGCAAGCCTTTCAAGCAGGCCAGCATCAGCAGCACGGTGACGGAAAACGTAAACACAAACGTCGACTGCCAGCCGTAGGCGACATGCAGCCAGCCGCCGATAATCGGTGCGATGGCGGGCGCGATGCCGAACACCATCATGATATTTGCCAACATCTTTTGCGCGGCCGCACCGGACAGGGTATCGCGCACGATGGCCTGGCCGATCACCCTGCCCGCGCCGGCCGAGGCGCCCTGCATGCCGCGAAAGAACAGCAGCCAGCCAAAGCTGGGCGCAAACGCGGCGCCGATCGAACCGACGGCGAACAGCAGCAAGGAGCCGAGGATCACGGGACGGCGGCCGAAGGAGTCGGACAAGGTGCCGTAGAACAAGGTCATGAAGGCATAGGCGGCCAGGTAGACGCTCAGGGTCTGCTGCACCAGCACGCTGCTGACATCGAAATGGGTGGCGATCGCGGGAAACGACGGCAAAAAGGTATCGGTGGCGAACGGGCCCAGCATGGCCAGGCCGGCCAGCACCAGGGTCAGGTTGCGCGCCTTCATGCGGCCACCTCCGCCGTGTATCGGGCGCGCATGCCGTCCAGCGCGGCCAGCGAAAACTGCGCCACGTGGCTGGCGATGGCGGCAATGCCCGCCTGGTCATAGGTGATTTCGGGCGCCACCAGTTCATGCACGATGCGCGAGCGCGCATAGAACACGGCCTGGCCGATCACGCTGAACACGCATTTCTGCACCACCGCGGCCGGCATGGCCTCGCCCACCACGCCACGGATCAAACCGGTAAACAGCGCATGCTGGGGCCGCACATTGCGTTCGGCCAGCTTGTGGATGGCGGCCGTCGGTTCGATCAGTTCGCGCGCCACCAGCCGGCTGAACAGCGACGCCGGACCGCTGCGCAGCATGTCGGACACCAGCGCTTCGATAGCCAGGCGCAATTGCTCGGCAGGCGGCAGGTTGGCTGCCGCGCTGGCCTCGGCTACCGTCGGCGCCGAAGCCGCTGCCAGTTCGCGCGCATGGTCGAAGGCGGCCAGGTGCAGCTCTTCCTTGCTGTGAAAATAGTAATTGACCATCGCCACGTTGACCTGGGCGGCCTCGCAAATCTTGCGCACCGAGGTGCTGGCATAGCCATGTTCGGCAAACAGCTCGGCCGCCGTTTGCAAGATGCGGGCGCGTGCGGGTTCGGTATTGTTTTCGATGGTCATGATGTATGGATGAATTAAACAGTTGTTTGAGATCATATCAAACAACTGTTTAATTTTCAAGCGGACGTAAAAAAACCCGGCGCACCGGGTTTCAGGAAAGCAACGATCAGTGCTGCATCGAATGCGCCGCCGGGGCGCCGCCCAGCGGACGCGCCACGGCATTGACTTCGATGGTTTCACGTTTCTTGTCCTCGCCTTCCAGCACCAGGGTCAGCGGCACTTTGTCGCCCGCCTTGACCTGGCCCTTGAGGTCGAGCAGCATCACATGATAGCCGCCCGGCTTCAGCTCGACCGCCTTGCCGGCCGGCAGCGCGAGTTCCTTGACCTGGCGCATGCGCATCATATTGTCGCTCATGCTCATCTCATGGATTTCGGCCACGCCCGCCACGGCGCTGCGCACTTCGACCAGGCGCATGGCTTTCGGCGCCGTGATCTGCATGAAGGCGCCGGTCGCCTTTTGTTGCGCCACGGTGGCGCGCACCCACGGCTCGGTGACGGTGACGGCGCTTTGCGCGGCGGCGGAGAATGACAGCACGGCCAGGGTGGCGGCAACAACGGTTTTCAAGTGAAACATGATGTGATCCTTTCAGGGGATTTATAAGGTGTATTTGGCGGTCATCAGAGTCTTGATGTCTTGCGCGCATTCGTCAGCCGTCAGCTGGTGCTTGAGGCCGAGGCGCATGCGCCCTTCCTTGTCGAGCACGTAGCTGATGGCCGTGTGATCCATGGTGTAGGAACTGCCGCTGACCACGCGGCGGTAGAACACCTTGTAGTTGAAAGCGGTCTGGGCAGTGGCTTGCGGATCGGTGCGCAGCCCCAGGAAGCTCGGATCGAAGGCGCGCATGTATTCGCCCAGCAAGGCCGCCGTATCGCGCTCGGGATCGATGCTGATAAAGATCACTTGCAGCTTGTCGGCATCCGGCCCCAGCTTGTTGCGGATTTCGACGGCGCGCGACAGCGCCGTCGGGCAGACGTCCGGGCATTGGGTAAAACCGAAGAAGACCATCACATACTTGCCCTTGAAGTCGGCCAGGGTGTAGACCCTGCCGTCGGGGCCGCTCAACTTGAAGTCGGGCTTGTAATCGCCACCGGTCAGGTCGATGCCGTTGTAATGGGGTTTGGGTTCTGGCTCGCCGCAGGCGGCAAGCGTCAGCATGCCCGCCGTGCCGGCGAGAAGGAATAAGCGACGTTTCATATGATATCAGGCCCGATGGGCGTAGTACTGCATAAAGATGGTGCCGCGTGGCGGCGGGAAAGACGGTAACTCAGGCGGCCGCAGGTGGCCCGCGCGGGCGCGCGCCGCGCCAGGCAAACTGCGGCAGCAAGGCCTGGCAGAACCGCGGCGGATACGCATCGTGTCCCTTGATCACGGCGACCAGCGGCGGAGGCGCTGG
The DNA here is from genome assembly GCF_030944405.1 of Janthinobacterium sp. J1-1. Lineage (NCBI taxonomy): Bacteria > Pseudomonadati > Pseudomonadota > Betaproteobacteria > Burkholderiales > Oxalobacteraceae > Janthinobacterium > Janthinobacterium sp. J1-1. Next base: position 3,435,147 of record NZ_CP132339.1, on the reverse strand, counting down.
CGGCAGGGCCAGGCTGCCCGCATGGTGCATGCAGTACAGACAATGTTCGATATGCTGGGGCTGCGGACCGGATGGCGGCGCCAGGTCGGCCTGCGTGTAGACGGCGCCGCTGGCCGAGCAGATCTCGACGGCGGCACTGCCCTGGCTGGCCGCAAACGCATGCGACAAAGACGGCAACAGGGCATTGAGCAGCAGCGCCAGGCAGGCGAACCACAGACTCCACTGCTTGCGCTGTAAAAAATGTCCCATGCCGCGATTATAGCGGAGTATCACAGCGCGGGCCCTGGCCCGCCGAGGAACAGGCCGGGGCGCACGCCGGCCACATCGGTGCAGGCATCGCAAAACGCGGGCACCGAGGCAAAGCCGGAACCAGCCGCCACTTCCGCCAGCCCCCGCTCGTTGCCAAGATCGGCTTGCGCCGCCGTATGCAGGGCATGCGCCAGCCGCTGTTCGCGCACCAGGCTGAGCAAGGCTTCGCCTTCGGCAAACAGGCGCGAGCGCGCCTTGTGCGGCGTCACCTGCCACAGCGCGGCCAAACGGGCGGCCGTCCACTGGCCTTGCGGCGACTGGAAAATATGCCGGGCCAGCGCGCGGCTCCAGCGCTTGCCACCGCCATGATCTGCCGCTGTCTCTGCCTCGTCCTGTTCCAGCGCCAGGCTGAACACGGCCGGCTTGCCGCGGCCCGGCATCACGTCGCAGGCAAAGCGCAAGAAGGCGGGCACGACAAAACTGTCGCCGCTGCCCAGCTTTTTGACGGCGATTTCATTGTGCAGTGTCACAAAACCCTGGCGCACGGTGACGCGCAGGCGCAGCGGAAAACGCAGGCCCAGCAAGTGTTGCGGATGATGGGAAACCAGGGCCATGCGTCAGCTCGCTTGATAATGACAGCGCCCAGCATGCCATGCTTTGCGCGCGCCGTCTGTCATCACAGCGACGCCACGCCGTAATGGCGCAAGCCGTCCAGGTCGACCACGCGGATGGCCTGCCAGGCGATGCTGATCAGGCCCAGCTCGGCCAGCCGGCCCAGCGCCAGGTTCACGCGCTGGCGCGAGATGCCGGTCAGCATGCCGATTTCTTCCTGCGACAACGCAAGCACGCTGGAAGTGCGCGGATATAGCATCGGGTGAAACAGCTGCGCGATCGCCTGCGCCACCTGCGCATCGACGTCCAGCAGGCGCTGGTTCTGGATGGTGGCGATGAATTGGCCCATGCGCTCGTTGAGCTGGCGTATCACATAGGCATTGAAGGACAGGCTTTCGGCCAGCAGGCGGTGGAACAGCTCGGCCGGCACCAGCAGCAGGCTGGAGGCGCGCACGGCAACCACGTCGTAGCGGCGCAGTTCACGCTTGAGCACGCTGCCCTCGCCGCACCAGCCGCCGGCCGGCACGCCCGAAAACGTGGCGCCACGGCCATCGGCGTTGTACACGGCCAGCTTGATCAGGCCCGCATGCACGCCGATCCAGTGCTGCGACGGCTCGCCGCGCCGCGTGACATACGTGCCCGCCTCGAACTGGCGCAGTTCGCTGCCGGCGCGCAGCAGCGCCTGGTGGCCGGCGTCGAGGGCGAGGAACCAGTCGTGGCTGTCGAGTTCGGGCAGATCGTGTTCCATTCCATCCTTGCTGGTCCGCAGTTGTCAACTGAGTGACAGTGATTTTTCAATACCGGTGCTATGCTGGCCGGCACCAGCCCCGCCCACAGGGAGCAGCAGATTTTCAATCAGGAGACACACCATGACACCCGATTTCAACACCGGCCTGGGCAAGAACAGCGCCAACTATGCCGCCCTTACCCCGCTCGACTATATCGCCAGGGCAGCCGAAGTATATGGCAATCGCCTGGCAATTGCACATGGCGGCGTGCGCCAGAACTGGCGCGACACCTATGCCCGCACGCGCCGGCTCGCATCCAGCCTGGCGAAACTGGGCGTGGGCAAAGGCGACACGGTGGCCGTGATGCTGCCCAATACGCCCGCCATGGTGGAGGCGAGCTTTGGCGTGCCGATGGCCGGCGCCGTGCTCAACGCCCTGAATATCCGTCTCGACCTGGCCTCGCTGACCTTCATGCTGCGCCACGGCCAGGCCAAGGTCCTGCTGGCCGATACCGAATTTGCCGAGCTGGCGCGCCAGATGGCGGCACAGATTCCCGGCCTGCGCGTGATCCAGGTCAATGACGAACTGGGGCCGCAGGTGGAAGCGTTTGCCGAGCTCGACTACGAAAGCCTGCTGGCCGGCGGCGACCCCGATTACGCCTGGCAGCCGCCCGCCGACGAATGGGATGCGATCGCCCTCAACTACACGTCCGGCACCACGGGCGACCCGAAAGGCGTGGTCTACCACCACCGTGGCGCAGCGCTGAACGCCCTGTCGAACATCCTCGAATGGGACATGCCCAAGCATGCCGTCTATCTGTGGACCTTGCCGATGTTCCATTGCAATGGCTGGTGCTTTCCCTGGACCATCGCCGCGCGCGCCGGCGTCAATGTGTGCCTGCGCAAGTTCGAGCCGAAGCTGGTGTTCGACCTGATGCGCGAACTGCGCGTCACCCATTATTGCGCGGCGCCCATCGTGCATGCGGGGCTGGCCAATGCGCCGGCCGGCTGGCGCGAGGGCATCGACTGGACCGTGCGCGGCATGGTGGCGGGCGCACCGCCGCCAGCGGCCATGGTGGCGCGCATCGAAGAAATGGGGTTTGACCTGATCCACTCGTATGGCCTGACGGAAGTCTATGGCCCGGCCGCCATCTGCGCCGAGCAGGAGGAATGGGCCGCGCTGTCGCCGGAAGACCGGGCCGTGAAAAAATCGCGCCAGGGCGTGCGCTACCACCTGCAAAGCGAAGTGGCCGTGCTCGATCCGGAGACCATGCAGCCGGTGGCGAATGACGGCGAACAGATCGGCGAAATCATGTTCCGTGGGAATATCTGCATGAAGGGCTACCTGAAAAACGAGAAAGCCACGCAGGACGCGTTTGCCGGCGGCTGGTTCCATACGGGCGACCTGGGCGTGCGCTATCCGGACGGCTATATCAAGCTGAAGGACCGCAGCAAGGACATCATCATCTCAGGCGGAGAGAACATCTCCAGCGTGGAAGTGGAAGACGCCCTGTATCACCACCCGCAGGTGCTGGCCGCCGCCGTGATCGCCCAGCCCGACGAAAAATGGGGCGAGACGCCCTGCGCATTCGTGGAACTGCGCGAGGGCGCCAGTGTCACGGAAGCCGAACTGATCGCGTTTTGCAAGAACAACCTGGCCGGCTTCAAGGTACCGAAAGCAATCTATTTCGGTCCCCTGCCCCGCACCTCGACCGGCAAGATCCAGAAGTTCGAACTGCGCAAGCGCATGCAGTCCGACAAGGCAATCGACGTCTGAAGCGCCTCAGGGCTGGGCGGCCGGCTGCGCCACCACCAGCCGTGAAAAGCTGGCGATGCAGGCCAGCGCCGCAAAGCCCGCCGCCAGCAACAAGGCATAGCTGGTGCCGCGCGTGGCTGAAACGGTAAAACAGTAGGCCACCAGCGCGGCGCCGGTGGCCTGGCCGACCAGGCGCGAGGTGGCGACCACGCCGCTGGCGCCGCCACTGCGCTCGGGTGGCGCGCTGCCCATGATGGCTTTCAGGTTGGGCGCCTGGAAAAAGCCGAAACCGATGCCGCACAGCGCCATGCGCCAGCCGATATCGACCACGCCGGGGTTGGCCGGTATCCACACTAGGGTCAGCAGGCCGGTGGCCAGCGCCGCCAGGCCGATGCCGCCCAGCAGGCCCGACGAATAGCGGTCGCTGAGACGCCCGGCAATCGGCGCCATCACCGCCACCAGCACGGCCCACGGCGTCATCAAAAAGCCCGTCTCGATCGGCGAGCGGCCCAGGGTCACTTCAAAATAGAATGGCAGCGACACGAACGCCAGGCCTTGCGCGGCAAAGGTGCAGATCGCCGTCATCGACGACAAAAAGAACAGCGGCCGGCGAAACAGGTCGACCGGCAACATCGGCGCCTGGTGGCCGCTTTGCCGGCGCAGCAGCAGGATAAAGAAGAGTACCACCGCCACCAGCTCTGGCAGCAAGGTGGTCCATGGCGCATGGTGGGCGGCGTCGCCGAACAGTAAAATCAGCAAACCGAAGGCGCCCACGTTGTACAGCGCCGTGCGGCCATCCATTGTATGACCGGACAAGCGGGTGGCCGGCAGCATGCGGCGGGCCAGGAAAAACCCGGCCACGCCGAGCGGCACGTTGATGGCGAACAGCCACGGCCACGACGCGGTCGCCAGGATCAGCGAGGCGGCCGTGGGGCCGATGGCAAACGCCACCGCGACCACCAGCGCATTATTGCCGAAGGCCCGGCCCTGCAGATGCCTGGGGTACAGCACGCGCAGCAGCGCCGTGTTGACGCTCATCATGGCGCTGGCGCCGACGCCTTGAAACAGGCGCGCCACCACCAGCGAGGGCAGCGACCAGGCCATGGCGCAGGCCAGCGAGGCCAGGGTGAACAGCAACATGCCGGAGATAAACACGCGGCGGTAGCCGACGATCTCGCCCAGGGCAGAAAACGGCAGCAGGGTCGCCACCATCGCCAGCTGGTACACATTGACGATCCACACCGAGGCCGCCGGCGTCGTATGCAGTTCGCTGGCGATGGCCGGCAAGGCCGTATTGGCGATCGCCGTATCGAGCGAGGCCATGCCCACGCCGATGGCCAGCGACAACATGGCCCAGCCGCGCGCACCGGGCGGCAAGCCATCCTCGCCCACCATCACTGCCTGCTTTACTTCTGACAATCGATCACCTTGAAATCCTTCGAGTAGCAGATGCGCAGCTCGCCCGAGTGTTTTTCGTAACCGAGCCAGCGGCCTTTCAGCTGCGGATTGTGTTCCTTCATCCACTGGAACAACTCGTTCTTCGGCATGGTAGTGGCAGGCAATTTCAGGGCCTGGAACAATTCACGCTCCTTCTCGAAATATTCCTTGGCCGTGCCGAAATCGCAGGCGCCATGCTTTTCCCATTCGCCCTGCAGCAATGCTTCACCGGGCTGCATGCACATATAAGGCAGGATCTCGGACGGCGCCAGTTTCGGCAGGTTGCCCTTGCAATAGCGCGGATGCAGGTCCGTCTTGCGCGGCGGCGTGACGGAAAGATCGTCGCAGCTGGCCGGGTTGGCGGACTGCGCCCACAGGCCGTGCACGATCCAGCCAAAGTGATTGCTTTCCGCGCACTGGAAGGCGGCCTTTTTGGAAATCTCGCCGCGGCGGCGCTGGCTGTCGCAAAAGCCGGGCGACCACGACAGCGCCAGCATGAAGTAATCGGTGGGCACGTTGGTGCTCTGCTTGTAGCAGGTATTTTTTTCGTCCGACGGCTTGACGTCGTAGTCGGCAAAGCTGATATTGCGTGGCGCCACACACTGGGCGTCGGCAGCGTGCGCCAGGCCGCTGGCCAGGCTCAATAACAAAGGCAGGATAAAGCGCAGTTGCATGGGATTTCCTTCAACGATGTAAAAACGCCGGCAACATGGTGCCGGCGCAGTGTGATTCAAACACGGTAAATCAGCAGACCTTGTGCATCCAGCCGTGCGTGTCGGCGGCCGTGCCGTGCTGCAGGCCCAGCAGGGCTTCGCGCAGGGCCAGGGTGACGGCGCCGTTCTCGTTGTTGTTGATGGTCATTTCAAAGCCATTGGCCTTGGCCACGCCGACCGGCGTGATGACGGCGGCCGTGCCGCAGGCAAACACTTCGGTCATGCGGCCCGAAGCGATATCGTCGCGCCATTGCTGTACCGACAGCTTGCGCTCTTCGGTGGCATAGCCCAGGTCTTTCGCCATTTCCAGCAGGCTGCGGCGGGTAATGCCAGGCAGCAAGGTGCCCGTCAGTTCCGGCGTGACCACCGTCACCTTGTCGCCGTCCTTGTAGACGAAGAACAAATTCATGCCGCCCATCTCTTCGATGAATTCGCGGTGCACGGCGTCCAGCCAGACCACCTGGTCGCAGCCCTTCTCTTGCGCTTGCGACTGGGCCATCAGGCTGGCCGCATAGTTGCCGGCGCACTTGGCTTCACCGGTGCCGCCCGGCGCGGCGCGCACGAAGTCTTCGCTGATCCATACGGTGACCGGTTTCACGCCTTGCGGGAAATAGGCGCCGGCAGGCGAGGCGAACAGCACGAACAGGTATTCTTCCGACGGACGCACGCCCAGGTAAGGGTCGGTGGCGATCATCAGTGGACGCATGTACAGGCTCTCGCCGGTCTTGCCCGGCACCCAGTTGCGGTCGATGGAAATGAGCGCGTCGCCCGCTTCCAGGAACAGGTCGACGGGAATGGCCGGCATGGCCAGGCGCGCGGCACTGCGGTTGAAGCGTTCTGCGTTCTGTTCAGGACGGAAGGTCTTGATGCTGCCGTCGGGCTGGGCAAACGCCTTGTAGCCTTCGAAAATGGCCTGGCCGTAGTGCAGCGACGAGGCCGACGGGTCCAGCATCAACGGGCCGTAGGCTTTCAGTTCGCCCTGCTGCCACTTGCCGTCGCGGTAAGGAATCACCACCATATGATCGGTAAACACGCGGCCAAAGGCCGGCTTGTTCATGCGCTCGCCGCGTTCGGCGTCGGACAGGGGGTGGGCGGAAGGCGTGATGGTGATGTTCGGTGTGGACGTGGTCATGGCGGCAAGCTACAAAAAAAGAGAGTCAGCTATTGTAGCGCCAAAGCGGCGGATGGGGCAGATGGCGTCGCTATCGCCGGCCAGGCACGTCTTCCGCACAACTGGCGCAGCGCATCTGCACCGACAGCACCCGGGCGCCGATTTCCATGCCGTGCAAGGCGGCGGTGCCGCGCAGCTGCTCGATCAGCGCGGCATCCTGCATCAGCACGCTGCGTTCGCAGACCCGGCACACCAGGTAGCAGCTGTCCGTCTCGACCCGGTCGGCCTTGATCAGGTAGCGCGCCTTGTTGCCGCTGGCACTGGCCTCGCGTTCACGCAGCAGCAGGCCTGACTGCTCCATTTCCTTGAGCACGCGGTAAATCGTGCCCAGGCTGACCGCGATGCCGATCTGCAGCAGTTGCTGGTAGATGCTTTCCGCATTCAGGGCGGCGCGCTCGCTGGCGGATAATATTTGCAGGATGCAGACGCGGGCGCTGGTCGGGCGCAGCCGCGCGGCGCGCAGGCGTTCGAAAATACGGCTATCGCCGCCTGGCATGGAATGGGCACCGGCCATCGGCATATTGCTCCTCCTGGTGATGAAAAAAGCGCCGCCGCTCGGCTGGCGGCGCTGATGAGGACGATCAAAACTTCATGTTGGCCGTCAGCGTGGCCGAACGGCCCGGCGCCACGCCGGCGTAGTGCGGCGAGGAGACCTTGTCGAAGTACAGCTTGTCGGTCAGGTTCTGCACGTTCAGCTGCAGGGTGACGTTGCGGCTGACGATATAGCTGGCCATGGCATCGAAGCGGGTGTAGGCCGGCGCGAACTTGTTGTTGGCCACCGACGCGTAGACCTTGTCGACATAGTTGACGCCGCCGCCGATGGTGATGGCCGGCGTGACCGCATACGAGGTCCACAGCGAGGCACTGTTTTTCGGCGTGGTCGGGAACTGGTTGCCGTTGTACGGCGACGGCGCATATTGCGTCACGCCATTGACCACGCCATTCGTGACGTAGCCGTTGTTTTTCACGATGGCGTTCAGGTGCGTGTAGCCGCCGAATACCGACCAGTCGCGCGTGATATTGCCGCTCACGCCCAGCTCGATGCCCTTGACTTCCTTGTCGCCCACGTTTTGTGTGGTGCCGTCCGGCGCCGTCACGCGCGCATTGCTCATATTGCTCTGGAAATAGGCGCCGCTCAGGGACAGGCGGCCGCCCGGCAGCACTTCCCATTTCGTGCCCAGTTCGAAACTCTTGCTTTCCTGCGGTTTCAGGTTCTGGATCGCCGCCGTCAATCCATCGAGGCCGTCGCCGCCGTCATTGCCCGGTGGCGTGGACGAGGTGCCGTACGACACGTAGACGCTGCTGTTGGTCGAGGGCTTGTACACCAGTCCCGCCTGGTAGCTGGCGAAGGTGGCGTGCACATTGGCGCTGCTGGCGTTGGTGACCTTGCCGTCCAGCGTGTATTGCGGCACGTTCAGGGCGCTCTTGTAGTCGTCCCAGCGGATGCCCAGGTTCAGCAGCCATTGCGGCGTGAATTCCAGCGTGTCGAAACCATACACGGAACGCGTGTTGGTGACCACATTGGTGCGGGCCGGCGACACCGTGCGCGTGTAGACCCACGGATCGTTGGCGTTCGGGTTCAACAATGGCGCGCAGTTGTAGCCGGTGACGGCGCCCGACACCTTGCACACGGTCGTGTTATCGACCAGGTTGTTGGTGCCCGGCTTGAAGATATACGAGCTGCGGCCGGTTTCCTCGCGGCTCAGTTCCATGCCCACCGTATAGGTGTTTTTCACGCCCGCAGCAAAAAACTCACCGCCCAGGCTGGTGGCGTTGGCCAGCGCATCGGTATCGGTGACGCGCGTGTTGGCGCGGCGCCAGACGGTGCCGTACAACATGGTGTTGCCTTTCGAATCGTCGGGCTGGGTCCAGACGTAGTCGTTGCTGGTCTTGCCGTAGCGCGTGACATTGCGCAGCACCAGCTTGCCGCCGAAATCGTGGCGCAGGTCGATGGTGCCGATATCGCTTTGCGTGTCGCGGAAGTCGCGGTTGACCAGGCCATAGAAGGTATTGCGCGGCACGTCGACGGGGGTGCCGTTGCCGTTTTTCGCCACGTTGACACCGGACGAGAACGGATTATTGAACGGCAAGCCCGTGTCGGGCAGTTCGCTCGACTGCATGTGGTAGTAGCTGAGCGTGGCTTGCGTGGCGGATTTCAGGCCGAAGGTGACGGATGGCGCGATGCCCCAGCGGTCGCCATTGATGAAGTCGCGGCCCGCCACATGGGCGTCATGCGCCATCACGTTCAGGCGCACGGCCACGTCGTCGCTGACGACGCGGTTCAGGTCCGCCGTGGCGCGGCGGTATTTGGCGCTGCCCAGGGCGATGGAGGCATTGGTGAAATTGTCCGCTTTCGGCGTCTTGCTGATCAGGTTGACGCCACCGCCCGCCGACGAACGGCCACCGTAGGCCGAGTTCGGGCCCTTGACGACTTCGATCTGTTCCAGCGCGAAGATCTCGCGCGATTGCGAGCCGGTGTCGCGGATGCCGTCGATATAGGTGTCGGTCTGGGCGTTGTAGCCGCGAATGAACAGGTTGTCGCCGACCGGGTTGCCGCCTTCGCCGGCGCCGATGGTAATGCCGGGCACGGTGCGCAGCGCATCCGTCAGCGAGACGGCGCCCGTTTGCGCAATGATTTCGGCCGGAATCACGGTCACCGATTTCGGCGTGTCGAGCAGCGGCGCGGTCAGCTTGTCCGAGGCCGATTTCACGGGCGCCTGGATCAGGCGCTCGGCGGTGCCGACCACCTTGACTTCCTGCAGTTGCTGCGGCTTGTCCACCGTTTGCGCGTGCGCGGCGAACGGCAGGGCCAGGGTGGCAAAGGCGGCCAGCGCGGTGCCGTGCATGCGCGGTGCGGAAGACGGCTGGTGCTTGCGGCTGCGGATAATGGCGCCAGGCTTGCTGGTGCGTGCTGTGTCTTTCGAGGTCATCGCTTTTCTTTCAGTATGTCGGATGAATGAATAATGGCTGGCTACCGCACGCGCGCGGCTGGCTGGCTATGGAATGCAAGATGCGGAATGCTGCAAATTAAAACTTCCACGCCGCCGTCATGCGCAGCGCGCGCGGCGAACCGGGCGCGATGTTGTCGTTGCTGTGGGCGGAGGCGTAGTAGGTTTTGTCCGTCAGGTTTTCCAGGTTCAGCTGCAGCTGGAAGGACGGGTTCGGCTTGAAATAGAAGGCGCCGTCAAGGCGGGCGTAGCCGGGCAAGGTGACCGTGTTCGAGGCCGAGGCATACACGGCGCTGCGGGCGACCAGGCCCAGCGCCAAGCCCCAGGCGGGAGAGAAATCGTAGCGGTTCCACAGCGACAGGCTGTGGCGCGGCACATGGGCCACTTGCGCGCCATCCTGGGCGCTGGCCGACTGCGTGGCCGCCAGCACGGCATGCTGCAGCGCATAGCCGCCGGCGATGCTCCAGGCTTCGTTGATTTTTCCGTTCAGATCGAGTTCCAGTCCCTCGCTGCGCTGGCCGTCGACCAGGATCGCGCGCAGCATATCGTCCGGGTCGGTCACGGCCACATTGCTGCGCGCCAGGCGGTATAGCGCCGCGCTGGCCGCCAGGCCGGGCCGGATTTCCCATTTGGCGCCCAGTTCCAGGTTGCGGAAACGCTCGGGTTCGAACACGGCGTTGGACGGCGTGAGCGAGGCCAGCTGTTCGCCCGCGCGCGGCAGGAAAGACTGGCTGGCGCTGGCGTACAGGGACAGCGTTGCCACCGGTTGATAGATGACGGCCGCGCGCGGCGACCAGGGCCGGTCCGTGCGGGCGATCACGGCGCCATTGCGGCGGTTGCGAAAGTCGACGGCGAAGCGTTCATGGCGCAGCCCGGCAATCAGCTGCCATTGCGGCGACAGCCGCAGCTGGTCCTGCAGATAAACCGCGTTTGTGTCGGCCACGCCGTGGTTGTCGGCGTCGGTGGCGCTGGGGCGGAACGTGATGGGCAAGTCCGTTACCGGATGGCTGGTCGGCAGCAGGATATGCGTGACGTCGTTGCCCAGGCTGGTGAAATAGCCGGTATTGCGCAGATTGTCTGTGCTCTGCCGGCCCAGTTCCAGGCCGGCCAGCAGGCGGTGGCGCACGGCGCCGCTGTCGACCGTCCACTCGACATCGGTCTGGTTGAACAGATTGCGCCGCCGCGTGGCGCTGTTATAGGCCAGCACCGTGACGCTGGCGCCGTCCGCGCTGACGGCACTGGGAAAGGCATTCTGGTACAGCTTGTCGTAGTCGGCCAGGCGGGTACGGTTGCGCAACACGGCGCCGCCGGCAAAGCCGTGCTCGACGATGGAGCTGAGAGCATCGATGCGCGCCCATGACGGGCTGGCGCCGGCCTTGCCGAAAAACGTCGAGCGGCCGGTCTCGAATGGCCGGCCCTGGTACGACGGCACACCCCGGTCGGTGACGCGGTCGTCGCGAAAATGTTCATAGTTCAGCTGCACGCTGGTGGCGGCAATCGGACGCCATGCCAGGGCCGGGTTGATGGCGGCGCGGCGCAGATTCACGCCGTCGCGAAACGAGGCGCTGTTGTCCAGCAAGGCGTTGACGCGCACGCTGGCCGCCTCGCCGATCACCTGCTCCACATCGGCGGTGGCGCGCCGGCTGCGCCAGGCGCCCAGGCTCAGCGTGGCCTCGCCGCCGTCGCGCCATTGCGGCTGCTTGGTGGCGCGGTTGATGATGCCGCCCCCGCCGCCGCGGCCAAACACCATGGCGTTCGGTCCCTTGACGGCTTCGACCCGTTCGATATTGTAGAAGTCGCGGTAGTACTGCACGTCGTCGCGCATGCCGTCGAGGTAAAAATCCGAGGTCGAGCTATTGCCGCGAAACACGGCCGTGTCGCGGTTGCCCTCGCCGGCCGCCGTGCCCACGCCCGGCATATAACGCATGGCGTCAGCCATGGTGCGCATGTCCTGGTCGCGTATCAGCTCGGCCGTGACCACGCTGACCGCTTGCGGCGTGTCGCGCCAGGCCGTCTCGCTGCGGCTGGCGGTGGATGAACTGCCGCGCAGGTAGCCGGCCTCCTGGCTGCCGGTGACGCTGACAGCCGGCAGCGTTTGCCAGTCCAGCGCGGCGCGCGGCGGCGTGGAGACCGGCGCCAGGCGCACGATATAACTGCCGTCAGGCAGTTGCACCGCGATCAGGCCGGTACCCGCCAACAATTGCCGCAAGCCCTCGGCGGTCGCCACGGTGGCATTGACGCCGCCGCTGTTCTTGCCCTGCGTCAGGCTGCCCTCGGCCGACAGCAGGATGCCCGCCTGGCCGGCGAACTGGCGCAGCGCCAGGCCCAGCGGCGCCGGCGCGATGCGGTAGCTGCGCGCCGTCTCCGCCGCCTGCGTCACGCACGGCAGCGCCAGCAAGGCGGCCGTCAGGCACAAGGGCAGCAGACGGCGCTGAAATCGCAGGGAACAAGGGGGCAACGGCACGGTTTCTTTCTCACATCATGGCAAGGTTATTCTCCATTGCCAAGCGAACGCGCAAAAAGGGAACCGCCGCGTGAAAAGTATTCTATTTATTTTGCGCCAGCGGTTCGACCGTCACCCACCAGTCGTGCAGACGGCGCACCTTGACGGGCAAGGTGGCCTCCAGCGCGGCCAGGATGCGATCGGTATCGGCCAGCGGGTAGCTGCCGACCAGGCGCAGATGGGCCACTTCGGGCGCGCAGCCCAGGTGGCCGCGCCGGTAGCGCGACAATTGCGCGAGGAAATCGTCGAGCCGCATCTGGTCGGGCACCAGGCGATGTTCGGTCCAGGCGGCGGCATTCGGATCGAGGGCAAACGGCTGGCCGGCGCCATCGGCGGACAGGCGCAGCCGCAAGCCGGCCGGCACGATGCGGGTGGCGCCCCCATCGCGCGGCGCCGCTTCCACCCTGCCCTCGTAGACGGCAAGCAAGGTGGCGTCGCCATCGGGCCGCACGGTAAAGCGCGTGCCCAGCGCGCGCAGGCGGCCGTGCACGGTATCGACCACCAGCGGGCGGGCCGGCAGATGGTCGTCCCTGGCCGAGTCGAGCAGGATTTCGCCGCCATGCAGGGCGATGCGGCGCAGGCTGGCGGTGTAGTCGATATCGAGCGCGGTGGCCGTATTGAGCCACAGCTGCGAGCCGTCAGGCAGGGCCGTGCGGCGGATTTCGCCCACCCGCGTCTGTTGACCGGCCTGCACGCCGGCGATCCAGGCGCGCGTATCGCGGCGCAGCAGGCCGGCGCCGCCCAGGCCCGTTGCCAGGCACAGGGTCAGCAAGCCTTTGACCAGGCGGCGGCGCTGCGCTTCGCGCGCGCGCGGCCCGGCATCGTCGAGCGCCATGCGGGCCGGCTCGCCGGGCAGCACGCGAAATTCGGCGCTGACCGCTTCCACCCTGCGCCAGGCGGCCTGGTGCGCGGGAGAACTGGCATGCCAGCGGGCCCAGGCCTGTCGCTCGGCCTGGCCGGCGTCTTCGCCGCGCAGCACGGCAAACCACTCGGCCGCCTCCTGCAGAATGGCGTAGTCAGGCATCATCCATGCACAACATGCATTGCAGCATGGCCTGCGCCATGTATTTCTTGACCATCCGCTCCGATACCGCCAGCTGCACGGCGATCTGCGCGTAGGTCAGGCCGTCGATCTGCGCCAGCAAAAAGGCCTGGCGCGCACGCGGCGACAGGGTGTCGAGCATGGCGTCGATGCGACACAGGGTTTCCACCACCAGCGCACGCTCTTCGGGCGACGGCGCCGTCAACTCGGGACGGCTGGCCAGGGCGGCCAGGAAGGTGCGTTCCAGGGTCAGCCGGCGCCAGTGGTTGACCAGCAAGCCATTCGCCACCGTGCTCAGGTAGGCGCGCGGCTCGCGCAGGCTGTCGGCCGACTGCGCCGCCAGCATGCGCACGAAGGTGTCCTGCGCCAGGTCGGCCGCGCCATCGCGGCAGCCAAGCTTGCGCCACAGCCAGTTGTACAGCCAGCCATGGTGGCTGGCGTACAGGGAGGAAAATACATCGGCGGCGGGAGACAGTGTGGACACGGGGAGACGACTCAAGGGAAAGACCGCTGGCGGCCCGATCAACATGATCGATGACATATGAATGAGAACTATTTGCATTTTCACATAATCGGGCGTGCTTGTAAATTGGCCTGCCTGCGACTGCCGCCATCGAACAACATTTTCCGGCGCAGCTTTTTTACGAATGGTTCTCATTTGCGATAATATGTCAGCCTTTCTCGTTCATGATGCGCGTTCCCGCTGCGCGCAGACGCCATCGAAAGCCCATTGATGACTATTTCTTCCCTGCCCCAGCCCCGCACCGGCAACGATACCGCCGCGCCGGCCAGGCCACAGGCCGCGCCCGCCGCCACGCGGCAACGGCGTTTATTGCCGGACTGGACCTGGAAACAGGTCTGGTTCCAGCTGCACTGGTTTATCGGGATTACCGCCGGCACCGTGTTGATGATCATCGGCTTGAGCGGTGCGACCATCTCGTTCAAGGATGAATTGCTGGATCTGATGAATCCCGGCGTGCGTCATGTGCCGGTGGAAACGCGCGCCGCGCTCACGCCCGGCCAGCTGGCCAGCGTGGCGGCCGCCGAACACGGCCAGCGGGTCGCTTCCATCACCATGTATGCCGAGCCTGGCGCCGCGCCGCGCGTGTTCTTTGCGCCCAAGGCCGGCCAGCGCCGTGGCGAATCCGTATATGTGCACCCGTACACGGGCGCGACGCGGCCGGCGTTGCAGGGCGCGGGCTTTTTCGAGTGGACCGAGTCGCTGCACCGCTGGCTGCTGCTGCCGCGCGAACCGGGCCGCCAGGTGCTGGGCGCGCTGGCGCTGTGCCTGCTGGGCCTGGCCCTGTCGGGCCTGTACCTGCGCTGGCCGCGCCGTCCGCTCGACTGGCGCACCTGGCTGACGTTCGATCCGGCCCTGAAAGGCCGCTCGTTCTTGTGGAACCTGCACTCGGTGATCGGCACCTGGTGCCTGGTGGTGTATGTGATGCTGACCTTGACCGGCCTGTACTGGAGCTACGATATCGTGCGCGACAATATCGACGCCTGGGCCGGCAAGCCGCCGCGCGTGGCGCAGGCGCCCGCCAAACCAGGACCAGCACGCGAGAAAAAACCGGAAACGGCGCGCGCCGCGATAGACACGACCCTGGCCTGGAATACGTTCCAGCAACGCGCCGGCGCCTGGACCCTGGCCACCGTGCGCATGCCGACGCGACCAAACGACACCGTGCAGTTCACCTGGCTGGCGGCCGACGCGCCGCACGACCGCGCGCGCAGCACCATGGCCATCTTGCCGGCCGACGGCAGCATCACCGAAGACAAGCCGTATGGCCAGCAGGGGCAAGGCGCACGCCTGGTCAGCATTATCTACCCGTTGCACATGGGCACGTATTTCGGTTTGCCGGGGCGCATTATCGTCACCGTCGCCAGCCTGTGCATGCCGCTGTTCGGCATCACGGGATGGATGTTGTACCTGGGCCGGCGCAAGGCCAAGCGCGCCGTCGCCGCCCAGCGCGCCATGCTGGGCGCCGGCGCGCCCGGCCCCCATGTCAGCGCCCTGCCGACCCTGGTGGCCTACGCCAGCCAGTCGGGCCAGGCCGAAAGGCTGGCCCTGGAAAGCGCACGCGCCCTGCAGCAGGCCGGCGTGCCGGTCGACGTGCAGTCGCTCGATCAATTATCTCCCGCCCAGCTGCGCCAGTACGAACGCGCGCTGATCGTCGCCAGCACCTTTGGCGAGGGCGAAGCGCCGGACGGCACGCGCCGCTTTGCGCGCTTGCTCGATGACAGCAAGGCGCCCGCACTGACCGGCCTGGAATTTGGCTTGCTGGCCCTCGGTGACCGCCATTACCGCGAGTTCTGCGGCTTCGGCCATGCGCTGGATTCGCGCCTGCAAGCCCTGGGCGCGACGCCGCTGTTCCCGCTGATCGAAGTCGACAAGCACGACGCCCATGCGCTGGCCGCCTGGTCGCAGGCGCTGGCGCGCACCAGCGGCAGCCCGATCGACGCCATCGGCCGCCAGGAGGAAGCGTCCTATGCAGCGTGGCGTCTGACGCGCCGCGTGCTGCTCAATCCCGGCAGCCAGGGTGGCCAGCTGTTTGAAATCGGCTTGTCCGGTCCCGCCGGCGCCAGCTGGGAAGCGGGCGCGCTGGCCGAGATTATTCCGTGCAATATCGACGGCAGCGAAGGCGAAGACAGCGGCGGCAGCGTGCCGCATGCGCCGCGCAGCTATTCGCTGGCGTCCATGCCGCACGATGGCGAACTGCAACTGCTGGTGCGCCAGGAACGCCACCAGGGCGAGAACAATGGCGGCTATGGCGTGGCCTCGGGCTGGCTGACGCAGTTCGCGCCGCTGGGCGGCGAGATCCGCCTGCGGCTGCAAGCGAACCCGGCCTTCGCGCCGGCGCTGAGCGAAGTGCCGTGCATCTATATCGGCAACGGCTCGGGCCTGGCCGGCCTGCGTTCCCATTTGCGTGCGCGCCGGCAGGCGGGGCTGGCACGCAACTGGCTGCTGTTCGGCGAGCGACAGCAGAGCGCGGACAGTGTCTGCGCGCAAGAACTGGAAGCGTGGGTGCAAGACGGCCACCTGGCGCGCCTGGACCGCACCTTTTCGCGCGATGGCGACCACAAGGAATATGTGCAGGACCGCCTGCGCAGCGAAGCCGCTGAATTGCGCGCCTGGCTGCTGGACGGTGCCATCGTGTATGTCTGCGGCAGCCTGCAGGGCATGGCGGCCGGCGTCGATGCGGTACTGCTGGAGGCGCTGGGCCAGGAGGGCCTGGACGACTTGCGCGCGCAAGGACGCTACCGCCGCGACGTTTATTGATCTGGCACAAACGATGATCAAACCCGGCGCCCTGTGTGGGGCGCCGCACGGTAGTGCCACGCCATCGGACTACAGTGGGGCCATCTTTCCACTGTGAGGTGTGCCATGAAAAACCCCTGGATGAGCATGTACCTGAGCGCCGCCAACCGCGTCGCCAACACGGCGCGCGGCCATGCGACGGCCGCCATCAAGCGTGAAGCGGCAAAGAACACGCGGCAGCTGACGCAGGTGTGGTTCGATTCCTTCCTGCCGGCGGCGGGCAAGCCGCGCAAGAGCCGCAAGGCAAAGTAGCTGCAAGGCAGGCCACGGCTTGGTGCAGTGCATCACAGCAATAAGTTGAACTTATCGCCATCTGACCTAAACTGCAAGCATGATGTCATCGCAAACCGGCTGGCGCCGCATCCCCGCGCCGCCGCCGGCCTGCCGGGAGATGATCATGTTGACGCTCAAAGTGCTGGCCTGCCTTGCCCTCTCGTCCCTGATGCTGGTGCCGGTGATGCTGCACCGGTCCAGTCCCTCGCTGGCGCAAGTGTTGCAGACGCCGAATGTCGATGCCCATGCCATGTGGTCGAAATGGCCACAGCGATGACGCCGTGATGGCCATCGTCTGCGTTTGATCCCATCGAACTTTTGATCCAGGTCATGGATTTCCACGTTCAGCACGCCCACACTGGAACAGCCCGGTCAGCCCGACCGTGGGCTGACACAGGAGCTGGCATGTTGACATCTCAATGGAAACAGGACATGGCGCTGGGCGTTCCCGCCATCGACGAGGCGCACGAAGCGCTGTTTGACGAACTGGCGCGGCTGGCGCAGTTGGCCGACCCGCAATTCAGCGTGGGCTTTCGCGAGCTGATCGCGGCCGTGGAACGCGACTTCCGCGAGGAAGAAGACCTGATGGAGGCAATCGGCTTTCCATCGCTGGCCAACCACCGCGAGCAGCATGCGCGCGTGCTCAGCGGCCTGCACCACGCCTGGGCCGCCGTCGACGAGGGCGACGTGGAACAGGGCCGCCATGCGCTGACCCTGCTGCCGCAATGGCTGCTGTTTCACCAGGCCACGATGGACCTGGCGCTGGCCGCGGCGCTGGAATTAGTGCAGCGCCAGCCTAACTGACACCTTACAGTATCAGCACGGTCGCCTGCTCGGGCATGACCAGGCGGTAATGGCCCGGATATTTGTCTTCGCCATCGAACATCTTGCAATACACAGGCTGGTTGATGTCGTTGACGGCGGCATCGTTCATCGGCAGGGTGGCGATCAGCTGCTGGTCCTGCATCAGTTGCAGGGCGCTGCCCCGCTCGGGTGCGCAAAAGGCCAGCGACTGCACTTCGCTGGCAAACAGGCGCTTGTACCATGGCGTGATCGCGTGCACGGCCAGCCTGGCGTCGTGCAGGACGTGCGCCACCCGCGCCACCGTCCAGGCGTCGCGCGGCACCGAGGGCTGGATCACCATATTGGCCGTCAATTCCCCCTTGCCCTTGTTGACCAGGAAACTGCCGCCCTGGGCGGCGATCTCGTCATTGATCGGCACGATAAAGACACCGCCCTCGCCCACCTTGATCGCCACCGGCGCGCCATCGCCCTGCAGGGCCACGCGCACATCGTCGATAGTGGCGCTGAGCTTGGCCGGGATCAGCCGCAAGGCCATCACCACGTTGCCGCGCGATACCTGCCACACTTTTTTTGCCGTCAGATAGCTGTCGCGATAGGCCGTGAAGCGCACGCGCGGCGCCGCCGCCATATTGCTGGCCGTCACGGTCACGGACTGCGGCGTCACCTCCAGCAATTCCGCCGCCACGGGTTCCGGTGCGGGTACGGCCGGGGCGGCGTCTTGCGCCGGCGGGGCGGCGGGTGCGGGGGTGGCCGGCAATTCCTGCTGCTGCGGCAGCGGCGGCTGTTCCTGCACCGTCACGGCCGGCGGCGTCTGCGCTTCCTGCGCATGGCCAGGGGACATGGCGCACAGCCATCCGGCACAGGCAATCCCGATCCCGATCCCGATTCTTCTACGCATGCAATTCCTTCATCTGGCAAATATCCTGTCTGCATTATCGCAGAACCGTTTGCGTCATGTGCATGGGTGGCCATGGACTGATTTGCAACACCGCATGCACCGTTGCGGTGCAAATACTTGCTCATTTAATCAATAAGACTTATATTGATAATGATTCTCATTCACGCAATGTGCATCACCGTCTCGATATCCAAGCCAGACCGGGCCGGCAACACGCCATCCCACCAGCCACTGCGCCTCGCGCCAGAAGCGATAGGACACCCACAACTAAAATATCCAGGATGATCATGTCTTTACACGCCCGTACCCCCCGCCCCGCCCTGCGCCCGCTGCCCCGGCTGCTGCGCCTTACCCTGCTGAGCCTGGCCGCCGGCGCCTGCCTGCCGCTGCACGCGGCCGAGGCCGAGGCCACGCTTGAGGCCGACCCGACCTTGCCAGCGATCACCATCACCGGCCAGGCGGCCCAAGCCACCGAAGGCACGCAGTCCTACACCAGCGGCGCAGCGCGCAGCGCCACGCGCATGGAATTGTCGCTGCGCGAAACGCCGCAGTCGGTCAGCATCATCACGCGCGAGCTGCTCGACGACTTGGGCGCCGTGCGCCTGGACCAGGCGCTGGGCTTGACCACCGGCATCCAGGTGGGCCAGCAGGACAGCGAACGCACGAGTTTTTATGCGCGCGGTTTCAGCATCAACAATATCCAGGTCGACGGCATGCCGCGCGGTTCGAATTCGCCGCTGCAAGATACGGTGCTGTATGACAGGGTGGAAGTGGTGCGCGGCGCCAACGGCCTGATGGGCGGCACGGGCGACCCGTCGGCCACCATCAACATGATACGCAAGCGCCCCACCAAAACCTTCCAGGCCAGCGCCGGCGCCAGCCTGGGCCGCTGGGACAACCACCGCGTGGAAGCCGATATTTCCACGCCGTTCAGCCAGGATGGCAGCGTGCGCGGCCGCGCCACAGCCGCCTGGCAGGAGCGCGATTCCTATTTCGATATGTACCACGAACGCAAGACGGTCGGCATGGCCGTGCTGGAAGCGGACTTGCGCCCCGGCACCCTGCTGACGGCCGGTATCGACTTCCAGGACAATACGCCGACCGGCGCCACCTGGGGCGCCGTGCCCTACTGGAATGCGGACGGCAGCCTGGCCAACCTGCCGCGCAACACCAGCCTGACCACGCCCTGGAGCACCTGGGCCAACGACCAGCACACGCTGTTCGCCGCGCTGGACCAGCATCTGCCCGGCAACTGGAAGCTGCACCTGGGCTATGCGCGCACGGAAAGCAGCAACAACACCACGGTGGCCTATGCCGGCGCCGGCTATCCGAATCCGCAAACGGGCACCGGCATGCGCCTGTGGACGGGCGCCTGGGGCGAAGGCAAGAGCACGGCCGACAATTATGACCTGTATGCCAGCGGCCCGTTCTCCTTGCTGGGCCGCAGACACACCGCCATCGTTGGCTGGAATGGCGGCAATACGAATTCGAAGTCGCTGGGCGGCGAGGCGACGATACTGTACCCGGCCGCCGTGCCCGATTACCGCACATGGACCGGCAATATCCCCAAACCGGTCTTCACGCCGGACGGCTCCTACACGCGCGACGTGACGCGCCTGGCCGGCGGCTACGTGGCCACGCGCCTGAGCCTGGCCGATTCCCTGCACGTGATCGCCGGCGCGCGCACCAGCAACTACCGTACCGAAACGCGGGCCTGGAACACCAGCGGCGTCTACACCGGCAGCAGCGATTTTTCCGAAACGCGCAATGAAATCACGCCATATGTGGGGGTGGTGTTCGACATCAGCCCGCAATACTCGGCCTATGCCAGCTACACCCAGCTGTTCACGCCGCAATCGAACCGCGACCGCAACAACCATTTCCTCGATCCGGAAACGGGCGACAACCTCGAAGCGGGCGTGAAAGGCGAATTTTTCGACGGCAAGCTGAACGCGTCGGCGGCCGTGTTCAAAGTGAAAAAGAAGAACCTGGCCGAACTCGACACCACCGTGCCGCAAGGTTTTGTGCTGCCGGGCGGCGGTTCGGCCTACGTGGCCAATGGCGAGGGCATCAGCGCCAGGGGCATCGAATTCGATCTCTCGGGCCAGCTGGCGCCGGGCTGGGAAGCGAGCGGCGGCTATACCTTCCTGAAGGCCGAGGAAGCCGACGGCAAGCGCGCCGTGCCGAACCAGCCGCGCCATTTGCTGCGCTTGTCGACGGCCTGGCGCTTCGAAGGACGCTGGCAAGGCCTGAAAGTGGGCGGCAGCGCCACCGCGCAAAGCGCCACCTACAGCGAAACCTGGTACGGCCGGCCACCGGCACGCGACTATACGGCGCGCATTCCGCAAGCGGGCTATGCGCTGTACAACCTGATGGCCAGCTATACGGTGACGCCCAAGACGACGGTGCAGCTGAACGTCAGCAACCTGCTCGATAAAAAGTACTACCGCAACGTGGGCTTTTATGACAGCGTGTTCTGGGGCGAACCGCACAATGTCAACCTGAGCTTGCGCACCACGTTCTAACTGCTGCGCCAGTGCGCCGGCGCCGGAAGATCATAGCCTTCCAGCAAAGGGCCGCCGGCCGGCGCCAGTATCGCGCCAGTTACCTGCGCATAGGCTTGCTGGCCGGCCGGCAAGTCGCTGGCCAATAACCTCTGGGCACTGTCGAGTTGCGCGGCGATGGCTGCATCGTAAGCCTGCAGGCGGCGAAACAGATGCTTGCCGCCGCCGCTCCACTGGCCGGCCGCGCGCAGATGCAGGTCGGCCAGCATGCCGTACAGGCCGCAGGCCACCGCCATCGCTTCGCCGGGATGGCGACTGTCGACCAGGTCTTCCAGCGCGTTGGTAATCGCATAGCGGCGCTGCCGCAAGTTCCCTGCATCGAGCGGTGGCGGCCCGGCCGCATGGCTCGCTTGCGCCAGCGCCAGCAATCCGGCATGGTGCGCGCTGGCGGCCAGAATATTTTCACCTTCCATCACCATCATCGCCAGCGGCACCTTGCCGCCAGGCGCGTCGATCTGCTCGCAAAAATACCGGAACGTCCCCAGGTCATGGGCAAACAATTCGACGGTCTGCCCCTCGTACACAATGGTGCTGCGCCAGGCGGCTTCCACATGGTCGAACAGCAATAGCAAGTCAATATCGGACGTGGCCGTCTGCCGGCCGGTGGCGAACGAGCCACCGATGATCGCCGCCACGGCGCCCGGATAACGTTCCTGCACCAGCCGCATGGCCCGCGCGCGGATTGTTTCGTAAGTTGCAATCGCTTCCATCGACATCCTCCTTGCCGCCATGCTACACCGGTTTTATTCCTGATAAACTGGACACCATCGTCGCTGACAAGGAATGGCCATGCACTGTGTCTACAAGATTATGCCCTCACCGGTGGGCGAACTGACCCTGGTGGCGCGCGGCGATGCGCTGGCGGCCATTTTGTGGCAGGACGACAAGCCGACCCGGGTTCGCCTGGGCGAGTTGCGCGAAGACGGCGCGCATCCGGTGCTGCTGCAAACGCAGCAGCAATTGCGCGAGTATTTTGCCGGCACGCGCCAGCAGTTTGACGTGCCGCTGGATTTTTTGGGCACGGATTTCCAGAAGCAGGTATGGCAGGCGCTGCTGACGATCCCGTTCGGCCAAACGCGCAGCTATGGCGAGATCGCGCGCCAGATCGGCCGGCCGGCCGCCGTGCGCGCGGTGGGTGCGGCCAATGGCAGGAATCCCGTGTCGATTATCGCGCCCTGCCACCGGGTGATCGGCGCCACCGGCGCGCTGACGGGCTTTGCGGGTGGCCTGGAGGCCAAGCAAACCCTGCTGGCGCTGGAAGGCATCGGCCTGTCCAGCGAGCAAGAGGCGCAAAAAACCGGGCTGGCCACGCGGCGCGCCAGACAGGTCGACCTGGCGCAGGGCACCCTTTTCTGATTACTCGCCCAGCAAGGCCAGCGACTCCAGCCAGGCCGCTTTCCAGGGGCGCAACAGCGGCTGGGTGGCAAACGCTTTTTTCAGATGCGGCATCGGCACGCGGTGCACATCGTGCAGGCCGAAGGCCAGGGTGACGGGATTCCATAGATAATTGTTCTTGCCGCCGCGCGAATTCTTGCGCACGCGCGCGCCATCGTCGCCAAACACGCCCTCGCCTTTCAGCATGCCCTGTTCCAGGTTGAGCTTGCCGCCACCCACGCCGGCAAACGCTTGCAGGATCTCGTTGCGCTCCAGCCCTTTCAGGATCTGGCTTTCCATCACCGGCGGCTTTTCAGGCTCGGCCGGCGTGGGGTCCAGCAACTCCTTCACCAGCTTCAGCAGGTCGCGTTCCTGGAAATGCAGGCCGTCCAGGGACGCGCGCAAGCCTGGCTCCTTCAGGGCAATCGCCAGGTTGCCGGAATCGCGCGTAAAACGCAGCCATACATCGCTGCCGCCGGCGGCCAGGTGCCGCTTGTCGTCGATAAACACCACCGGTGCCGCATAGCGTGTCACGCCATCGTGGAACAGCTCGGCCCATTCATCGGAATGCGCGATCCACACATACGGCAAGCCCCCCTCTTCCAGCAGCCGCGCCAGGGTCCAGGGCGTGCCGGTCTGCGTTTGCAGCCAGTTGCAGGCCTCGCCGGCAGTGGCGCGGTAGGGCAAGGAAGAAAGCGTGGTGGTCATGATGCGGGTCCAATCAAAAGAATGGTGCGCAGTGTAGCACTGCGCTGCATCCAAAGCGGCCGCGGCGGCGTATATAGAGGAGGAAACAGAAAACTCCCCACCGCAGCCGTTCAGTCATGAAAGGAAGCACCATGCGCCACTTCAGCAGACAAGCCGATGCAATGGAACAGTCCCTCTACCTGGCCATGCGCATGGACCAGGCATTCGAACGGCTGCGCCTGCATGACAATCCGCAGGCGCGGCTGCGCTGCGCGCAATGGGTGACGGCCTGGGCGGTAGCGGCCGGGGCCGACGCACCGCGCGGCATGAAACTGCGCATCCGGGGCGAATTTATCCTGTTATAGCGACGGCACTGTTTGCAGTGTCAGCGATATTTTTCAGGCGTCGTATCGCCATCGACCATTTCATACCACATTGCGTTGAGCACGGCGAACATCGCCGCCAGCGGAAGGCCCAGTATCCAGGCGAAATACCACATGATGATTCCTTTACAGTAAATGATTAGTAAGCGTGGCCGGAGCCGTCTTCGATGGCCTGGCCATCGACCTTGCCCCACAACACTTTATAAACCCAGCTGGTGTAGGCCACGATCAGGGGAATAAAGATGGTGGTGGCCACCAGCATGATGAACAGGGTCATGTGGCTGGACGAGGAATCCCAGACCGTCAGGCTGGCGCGCGGGTCCAGCGACGACGGCAGGATCAATGGAAACATCGACGCGCCCACGCTGAGGATGATGGCGGCAATCCCCAGCGCGCTGGCCAGCAGGGCCGGCACGGCGCGGCGCAGGCGCAGCATGGCAAGCGCCAGCAGCGGCGAGGCCAGGCCCAGCACGGGCGCGGCCCAGGTCCACGGATGGGCCGCATAGTTGGCGAACCAGGCGCCGGCCGCCACTTCGGCCGTCTTGAACATCGGGTTCGACGGACCGGCCACGCTGACCGCGCTGGTGATGCGGTAGCCATCGACCATGGCCCACAGCGCCACGCCGGCAGCCGCGTACAGCACCACGGTGGCGATCGCCGCCACGCTGCCATAGGCGCGCGCCCGTTCGGCGACTGGACCTTCGGTTTTCACCTGCAGCCAGGTGGCGCCGTGCATCACCAGCATCGCCACCGACACCAGGCCGGCCAGCAGTGCAAACGGGTTCAAGAGGCCAAAGAAGCTGCCTTCGTAAAAGATATGCATGTCGTCCGAAAAGCGGAACGGCACGCCCTGCAGCACATTGCCCATCGCCACGCCAAAGATCAGGGCCGGCACGAAGCCGCCGATAAACAGCGCGATATCCCAGCGCGCGCGCCAGCGGGCGTCTTCGCGCTTGCTGCGGAATTTGAAGGCCACCGGGCGCAGGATCAGCGCCACCAGGATCACGAACATGGCCAGGTAAAAGCCCGAGAACGAGACCGCATACAGCTGCGGCCAGGCGGCAAAGATGGCGCCGCCGCCCAGGATCAGCCACACCTGGTTGCCTTCCCAGACGGGACCGATGCTGTTGATGATGATGCGCCGTTCCAGGTCGGTCTTGCCGGCAAACGGCAGCAAGATGCCGGTGCCTAGGTCAAAGCCGTCGGTGACGGCAAAGCCGATCAGCAGCACGCCGATCAGCAGCCACCAGATCAGGCGCAGGGTTTCATACGAAATCAGTTCATGCAAAATCACGATGCGACTCCTCAGGCAGGTTGTACGGTGGCGGGGGCGGCAGACAGCGCGACGGGCGCATGCTCGTCCGGTCCCTTGCGGATGGTTTTCAGCATCAGCTTCATTTCGATTACCAGCAGCACCGTATAGATGGCGGCAAAGCCGGCGATGGTGATCAGCAAGGTCGTCACGCCCAGGTTCGACACCGCCACGGCGGTCGGCAGCACGCCTTCGATGACCCAGGGCTGGCGGCCCAGCTCGGCCACGATCCAGCCCGCTTCAGCCGCCACCCATGGCAGCGGGATGGCGAACACGGCCACTTTCAGCAGCCAGCGGTGGGCGTCCAGGGTGCGGCGCACCGACAGTACGAAGAAGGTTCCTGTCAGCAAGATGAAAAACATGCCCAGGCCCACCATCACGCGGAACGACCAGAACAAGGGCGCCACCGGCGGCACCGTGTCGCGCGCGGCCCGGGCGATCTGTTCGGGTGTCGCCAGGCGCGGATCGTCGACATAGCGTTTCAGCAGCAAGGCGTAACCGAGCGACGGGCCTTTCGATTCGAACATGGCCGTCGCTGCTTCGGGCACCACGCCGCCGGGCGGCACGGCGCGGATGGTTTGCAGTGCGTCATAGGCCTTGATGCCGTCGCGTATCAGCAGCTCGCCGCGCTCGACCAGCTGGGCGATGCCGGGAATTTCGGTATTCAGGGAGCGTGTGCCGATCAGGCCCATCACCATCGGGATATGCAGGGCGTAATGCGTCTCGCGCGCGGCCTCGTCGGGAAAGCCGATGGCCGTAAACGCCGCTGGCGCCGGTTCGGTTTCCCACATCGCTTCGATCGCGGCCAGTTTCATCTTCTGGTGTTCGGACGCCAGGTAGCCGCTTTCATCGCCGAGCACCGCCACCGACAGTGACGCCGCCAGGCCGAAGGCGGCGGCCACCGTCATCGAGCGCTTGGCCAGCTGCACGTGGCGCCCCTTGAGCAAGTACCAGGCCGACACGCCCAGCACAAAGATGGCGGCCACCGTATAGCCGGCCGACACCGTGTGCACGAACTTGGCCTGCGCCACCGGATTGGTCAGCACGGCGCCAAAGTCGGTCACTTCCATGCGCATGGTTTGCGGGTTGAAGGCCGCGCCGACCGGATTCTGCATCCAGCCGTTGGCGATCAAGATCCACAGGGCCGAGAAATTCGACCCGATGGCGACCAGCCAGGTGGTGGCCAGATGGCCGCGCGCGGACAATTTATCCCAGCCAAAGAAGAAGATGCCGACAAAAGTCGCTTCCAGGAAGAAGGCCATCAAGCCTTCGATCGCCAGCGGCGCGCCGAAAATGTCGCCCACATAATGGCTGTAGTAGCTCCAGTTCATGCCGAACTGGAATTCCATCACGATGCCGGTGGCCACGCCCATGGCGAAGTTAATGCCGAACAGCACGCCCCAGAATTTGGTCATGTCGCGCCAGATGGTGCGGCCCGTCATCACGTACACGGTTTCCATGATGGCGAGGATCACTGACAAGCCTATCGTCAGCGGAATGAAAATGAAGTGGTAGAGCGCTGTCAGCGCGAATTGCAGTCTTGATAATGCAACAATATCGAGGTCCATGATGTTCCTGTTTGTTTCCTAAGTGAATACAGCGGTGCTACAAAACGGTCAATCGGCCCGCAAACCGCGCAGTGCCTGGTCAAATTCGGGGGTGCCGCGCCGCACATCGCCGACGATGCGGCCATGGCGCAGCGTCAGCAGCCGGTCCGCCAGTTGCGCCTCGCGCCGCAAATGGGTGGCGATCAGCAGGCTGCGGCCCCTGCTTTCCTCGCGCAAACGCCGCAGCACGTCGCCGGCCGTGTCGGCATTGAGCGCCTCGGTGGCTTCATCGAGCAGCCACAAAGGCGCGTCGTGCAGGAACAGCCGTGCCAGCGCCAGGCGGCGCGACTGGCCGCCCGACAGGCCCAGGCCGCCCTCGCCCAGCGGCGTGTCGAGGCCCTGGGCCAGCGCGCGCACTTCCTGCGCCAGGCCCGCCGCCTGCAAGGCGTGCCACAGGCGCGCATCGTCGGCGACGGGGTCGGCCAGGCGCAGGTTGTCGCGCAGGCTATCCTGGAACAGCTCGGTTCTTTGGGTAAACAGGCAAGCGCGCGGCCCGCTGACGGTGCCGGACAGGGGCGCGATTTCGCGCGCGGCCAGGGCCAGCAAGGTCGACTTGCCGGCGCCGCTGGGGCCGATCAGCGCCACTTTCTCGCCGGGCGCCACCACCAGGCTGACGCCATGCACGATGGCCGCCTGGCTGCCGGTGTGACAGGCGCTGACCTGCTCCAGGTGCAAGCCACCCGTGGCCGGCGCCGATTGCATAGGTTGGTCTTCCGCGCGGGGATGGAGCCGGCGCAGCGCCAGCAGCATGCGCCCCGCTTCCAGCGCGCCACGGCGCAGGCCGGCAAACGGCTCCATCGCGGTCAAGGCCAGCAGCACCGCCAGCGCCGCGGCCGGCACGCCGATCTGTTGCT
Organism: Janthinobacterium sp. J1-1; assembly: GCF_030944405.1. NCBI lineage: Bacteria > Pseudomonadati > Pseudomonadota > Betaproteobacteria > Burkholderiales > Oxalobacteraceae > Janthinobacterium > Janthinobacterium sp. J1-1. The sequence goes on along the minus strand of NZ_CP132339.1, from coordinate 3,407,914 downwards.
GTTCGACCAGGGCGGCCGCGGCCAGCAGCACGCCGGCCAGGGTCAGGCTGCCCACCGCGCCATAGGCGGCGCCGGCGTTGGCGTCCAGGCGCTGCAGGGCGATATCGGTGGCCGCCAGCGACTGGTCGATCTGCGCCAGGGCCTGGCATTGCGCGGCGACACGCCCGGCCATCACCAGGTCGGTCTGGCCGGCCACCAGGTCGATCGCGCCCGAACGCAATTTTTCCACGCCGCGCGACCGCTGGGCGGCATGGCGGCGCGCGCGGCGCAGCACCAGCCAGGCGATGGCGCCGCCGCTGGTCAATAGCCAGGCGGCAAACACCACGCCCAGGGCGAGGTCGAGAAAGGCCAGCGCCAGGCCGGCCAGCAGGGCCGCGCACACGGCCGTGCACACCGGCACCAGCAGGCGCAGGTACAAGGCTTCCAGCGCGTCGATATCGGCCGTCAGGCGAAACAGCATTCTGGCCGGCTGGCGCAGCAAGCGGTTGCCGGCGGCGGGCAGCGACCAGCGGCGAAACAGGTGCACGCGGATGGCGGCCAGCGCGGCAAACGTGGCGTCGTGCGTGACCAGCCGCTCCGCATAGCGGGTGCCGGTACGGCCGATCGCCAGCAGGCGGATGCCGGCCGAGGGTGCAAATACATCGAACGCCAGCGCGGTGCTGCTGGCCAGGCCCGCGATCGAGGTGGCGGTGATGAACCAGCCGGACAGGCCCAGCAGCGCCATGCCGGCCACCACCGTCAGGGCCGACAGCGCGGCGCCCAGCAGCATTTTGCGCGGCTGGCCCAGCAACAGCTGGCGCAACAGGGGATGACGTAACAAGGTGGTTTTCATGCCTGCAGCTCCCGGGTTTGCACGCCCAGCAGCACGCGGCGCGACAGGCGCGCCGCCAGCACCGGGTCATGGGTGGCGACGATCATGGTTTTGCCTTTGGCCAGCATCAGCAGCGCATCGGTGACGCGCGCCGCCGTTTCGCTGTCGAGGTGGGCTGTCGGCTCGTCGACCAGCAGCAGGTCGGCGTGCGGATGGATCGCCACGCGGGCCAGCGCCAGGCGCACGGCTTCGCCGCCGGACAGGCCCTGCGCGCCATCGCCGAGCATGACACCAGGCTGCGCCTGGGATACGCCGGCCAGTTCGGCCAGATGCAGTGCGGCGCCGACGCGGCCGGCATCCGCCTCGGCGCGGCCCAAAGTCACGTTCTGGCTGACGGAGGCGGCAAACACGTGCGGCCGCTGGCCCATCCAGGCCATGCGCCGGCGCAGGCCGGCAACCGTGGCATCGTCCAGCACCACATCGGCAATCCGGATGGCGCCGCCATCGGCCGGCAGCAAGCCGGCGATCAGCGACAACAAGGTGGACTTGCCGGCGCCGCTGGCGCCCAGCAGGGCCAGGTGTTCGCCAGGACGCACCTGCAAGTCGAGACCGTCGAACAGCGGCGCTTCGCCGGCATGGGCAAACTGCAGCTGCTGCAGGTGCACGGCAGGCGGCGCGGCGTGTTCGAGGGCGGTTTCAATGGCGTCTGCCGCGCCATGGCCAGGCATGGCCAGGCCGCCCTCGGCCAGGTCGGCCAGAGCGGCCAGGCCCGCCTCGCCGGCCGCCTTGTCGTGCCAGACGGCGGCCAGTTCGCGCAGCGGCTCGAAAAAGGCCGGCGCCAGCAGCAGGATGAACATGCCCTGGCCCAAGGTGAGCTTGCCGCCCCAGCTGCCGAAGTTGAACGTGCCCAGCAGCGAAAAACCGATATATGCCGCCACCATCGCCACGCCCAGCGCGGAAAACAGTTCCAGCACGGCCGACGACAGAAAGGCGATGCGCAGCACGGCCATGGTGCGCCGGCGCACGGATTGCGCGCTGGCGTCCAGCCGTTCGGCGGTGGCGTCGACGGCGCCCAGCGCGCGCAGGGTGGCCAGGCCGCGCAGCCGGTCCAGCAGAAAGGCGTTCATGCCGCCCATTTCCACCATCTGCGCACGGCTGGCCGCCTGCGCGCCCATGCCCACCAGCGCCATGAAGAGCGGTATCAGCGGCGCGGCGACCAGCAGGATCAGGGCGGCCAGCCACGACAGCGGCGCGATGGCGGCCAGGATCACCAGCGGCACCAGCAGCACTTTCCAGCGCGTGGGCTGGTAGCGCACAAGGTAGGGCACGATGGCTTCGGCCTGCTCGGCGATCACGCTGGCGGCCTGGCCCGACTGGGCACGCTGGCGGTCCAGCGGCGAGCGCCGCGCCAGGACCAGCGCCACTTGCGCGCGCAGCGTGGACAAATGCGCACGCGCGGCCGCATACATGGCGCGCGCGCCCCACGCTTCGCCGGCGGCGCGCAGCAGGCCCAACAGCAGAACGCCGGCGGCCGGCGGCAGCGCGGCGCGCCAGCCGGCACCCGCCGTCATCGCCACAATGGCCGAGGCCAGCAAGGCCGCCTGCGGCAACCACAGCAATGCGGCACCGCCCTGTACCAGGCTGGCGAGACGGGGAAGGACAAAGCGTGGCAAGACAGGAGGCATGGCGTTCATGTTTTATTCGTATTTCTTGAGTTTTCAGAGATTTCTGTAAATTCGATTTTTTGTATAATACTGCGAAACGTGACAGATATCAATTGACCTGCCATCAATCGAGTGCAAAACTTCCAGATAATTATGAAAACTCACAATATTGAAATGACGCCGCTGATCCTGACCTTCGTCAGCCATTTCGGCGAGATGGGCAGCCGCTGGGGCTTCAACCGCACGGTGGGCCAGGTGTATGCCCTGCTGTTCGTGTCGGAGCAGCCGCTGCATGCCGATGAAATCGCCGAGCACCTGAGTTTTTCGCGCTCGAACGTCAGCATCGGCCTGAAGGAATTGCAGGGCTGGGGCCTGATACGGCTGACGCGCATTCCCGGCGACCGGCGCGAGTATTTCTCGTCGCTGGGCGACGTGTGGCAGATTTTCCGGGTGGTGGCGGCCGAACGGCGCCGCCGCGAAGTGGCGCCCACCCTGACGGTGCTGCGCGAATCGCTGATGGCGCCGGCCAATGAGCCGGGCGACAAGTATGCGCAGGAGCGCATGCGCGAAATGTATGAGCTGGTCGACCTGGCCAATACCTGGTTCGACGACCTGCAGCGGCTGTCGCCCGAATCGATGGCGCAGCTGATGAAGATGGGCGCCAAGGTACAAAAGCTGTTGAATGCCAAGGATCGCCTGTTTGGCGCGGGGAACAAGAAAGAAGAAGAGTAGAGGCTGAGAATCTATGCGGATGCGCGAGCGCATCGAGGGCCAGCGATCGCTGGTCCGCCCAGAGGGAATCGAACCCCCATTCACGGTTTAGAAGACCGTTGTCCTATCCGTTGAACGATGGGCGGAGAGGTGCAGTATTTTAACTGATGCAAAGGCAGGATTGCCTATCCCTGCCTGCAATGAAAAACGGGCTGTCATTTCTGACAGCCCGTTTTATGACTTTGGTCGGAGTACAAGGATTCGAACCTTGGACCCCCTGGTCCCAAACCAGGTGCGCTACCGGGCTGCGCCACACTCCGAAGACAAGATAATAAAGCCTGGCAACAATTTCGTCAATTGCCAGAGGCGAAATAGATGGAAATAACTATCGATCTCCCCTCTGGCGCGAGCAATTACGCCGCGAGCTTGTCGGCGATGCGTTTGGCCATGCTTTCGGCCTTGACCGCATCCTTCGCTTCAACCATCACGCGTATCAGCGGTTCCGTGCCGGACGCGCGGATCAGCACGCGGCCGGTGTCGCCCAGCTCGGCTTCCACCTTGGCGGTCTCGGCCACCATGGCGGCGTTCTGCTTCCAGTCGGTGCCGGGCGCCACGCGTACATTGATCAGGGTTTGCGGGAACAGCACCAGTTCGCTCAAGCACTGTTGCAGGCTCTGGCCGCTGCGCTTGAGCGCCGACAGCACTTGCAGCGCCGACACAATGCCGTCGCCGGTGGTGTGCTTGTCCAGGCACAGCAAATGACCGGAACCTTCGCCGCCCAGGAGCCAGCCCTTCTCTTTCATGACTTCCAGCACGTAGCGGTCGCCCACCTTGGCGCGCGCAAAACCGATGCCCCGCTCCTTGAACAGCACTTCGAGCGCCATATTGGTCATCAGCGTGCCGACGGCGCCCGCCACCGGGCCGGTGGCCAGGCGGTCCTTGACCATCACGTACAGCAGCTCGTCGCCGTTATACAGGCGGCCGGTGGCGTCGCACATGATCAAACGGTCGGCGTCGCCGTCGAGCGCGATGCCCAGGTCGGCGCCATGCTCGACGACGGCCGCGGCCATCGCCTTGGTGGCGGTGGCGCCGAAGCCGGCGTTGATATTGAAGCCGTCCGGCTTGTTGCCGATGGCGATGACTTCGGCGCCCAGTTCATGGAATACGTGGGGCGCGATCTGATAGGCGGCCCCATGCGCGCAATCGACGACGATCTTCAGGCCATGCAGGTCGAGCTCGTTCGGGAAAGTGCTCTTGCAAAACTCGATATAGCGGCCCGAGGCGTCGTCCAGGCGCTTGGCGCGGCCCAGTTTTTCGGACGGCACGCAATCCATCGGCTGGTCCAGAGCCGCTTCGATTTCCTGCTCCAGGCTGTCGGGCAGCTTGGTGCCCTGGCCGGAAAAGAATTTGATGCCATTGTCATGGTAGGGATTGTGCGAGGCGGAGATCACCACGCCGGCCGTCAGGCGCAGCGCGCGCGTCAGGTAGGCGATCGCCGGCGTGGGCACGGGGCCGGCCAGCATCACGTCGACGCCGGCCGCCGCCAGGCCCGCCTCGAGCGCCGCTTCCAGCATATAGCCGGAAATGCGCGTGTCCTTGCCGATCAGCACGGTTGGATGCACCTTGCTGTTTTGTGCCTTGACCAGCACCTTGCCGGCCGCGTAGCCCAGGCGCATGACAAAGTCGGGGGTGATCGGAGCCGTGCCCACCAGGCCGCGGATGCCATCGGTACCAAAATACTTGCGTGTCATATTCTTCTCTTTTATGTTTATAGCAAATTTTACAAGATCAATGTGCCATGCGCCAGATCTTCAGCGCATCGACGGTTTCTGCCACATCATGTACGCGCACGATTTGCGCGCCATGTGCGACTGCGGCTATGGCGCCGGCAATGCTGCCCGCCAGCCGCTGTTCGACCGGACGGCCGGTGACGGCCCCGATCATCGATTTGCGCGACAGGCCCGCCAGTACCGGCAAGCCCAGTTCGCTTCGCAACTGCCTGGTTGCCCGCAGCAGCGCGTAATTCTGCTCGACCGTCTTGCCAAAACCAAAGCCAGGGTCGATGCACAGGCGCTCGCGGTCGATGCCGGCAGCCAGCATGGTGTCGACCCGCTGGCGCAGGAACTCGATGACTTCGCGCACCACGTCGTCGTACTGGGGCCGGTCCTGCATGGTTTCGGGCACGCTTTGCATGTGCATGATGCACAGCGCGCAGTCGCTGTCCTTCACGGCCTCGATGGCGCCCGGCGCGCGGAAGCCATTGATATCGTTGATCATGTCGGCGCCGGCCAGGATCGCTTCGCGCATCACTTCCGGCTTCCAGGTGTCGACCGACAAGGGCTTGCCGCAGTCGCGCAGCGCATACAGCACCGGCATCACGCGCTGCAATTCGTCGGCCAGCGACACCGGTGGCGCGCCGGGACGGCTCGATTCGCCGCCGATATCGAGGATGTCGGCACCATCCAGTATCATCTGCTCGGCGCGCGACAGGGCAAACTCCAGGTGCTGGAACTTGCCGGCGTCGGAAAAAGAATCGGGCGTGATGTTCAGGATGCCCATCACCAGCGCGTTGCCGCCCGGCGCCTGCTCCTGCAGCTGGAAGCCGCAGCGGCCAAATTGTAAATACTGTCGCATGTAACTTTGAAGGGTGGAGGATGTGGAGTTGTAACGAAAAAGGGCAAGGATTGCTCCTTACCCTTTCCTGCCATTGCCGCCTTTTAACAGGCTGTCACAATCAGGCTGGTGCCGTCACGTTCGGCGAGATGCCGCCGGCGCCACTGTCACCCGCATTGCGGCGTGGTGGAATGACTTTTGGCGGACGCGGCTCGAGGCCGGCCATGATGTCGTTGATCTGCTCGGCATCGATGGTTTCCCATTCCAGCAGAGCCTTGGTCATCATTTCGACCTTGTCACGGTTGCTTTCCAGGAGCTTGCGCGACAGTGCATATTGCGTGTCGAGAATGCTGCGGATTTCGGCGTCGACCTTTTGCTGGGTCGCTTCCGAGATCGTCTTGGTGGCGCCACCGAAGAAACCTTCGTTTTCGCTGTCCTCGTAGACCATCACGCCCATGCTGTCGGACATGCCGAAGCGGGTCACCATCGAGCGGGCCAGCTTGGTGGCGCGCGAGAAGTCGTTCGAGGCGCCGGTCGACATCTGGCCGACGAAAATCTCTTCCGCGATACGTCCGCCGAACAGGATGGAAATTTCTTCCAGCATCTTGTCCTTGTAGGCGGACAGATTGTCGTGTTCCGGCAACTGCCAGGTCAGGCCCAGGGCCCAGCCGCGCGGCATGATCGTCACTTTATGGACCGGGTCGGCTTTCGGCAGCAACTTGGCGACGACTGCGTGACCGGACTCGTGATACGCCGTATTGCGGCGCTCTTCCTCGCGGATGATCATCGACTTGCGCTCGGGACCCATGTAGATCTTGTCTTTCGCGTCTTCGAAATCCGACATTTCCACCAGGCGCTTGCTGCGGCGCGCGGCGAACAGGGCCGCTTCGTTGACCAGGTTGGCCAGATCCGCGCCCGAGAAGCCAGGCGTGCCGCGGGCCAGGATATCGGCCTTGACATCGGTGCCGATAGGCACTTTGCGCATGTGCACATTGAGGATCTGTTCACGGCCGCGGATGTCCGGCAAGCCGACCGAGACCTGGCGGTCGAAACGACCCGGGCGCAGCAGCGCTTTATCAAGCACGTCGGCGCGGTTGGTGGCGGCCACGACGATCACGCCGGAGTTCGCCTCAAAACCGTCCATCTCGACCAGCAACTGGTTCAGGGTCTGTTCGCGTTCGTCATTGCCGCCGCCGGTGCCGGCGCCACGGTGACGACCGACCGCGTCGATCTCGTCGATAAAGATGATGCACGGCGAGTGTTTCTTGGCGTTTTCAAACATGTCGCGTACACGGCTGGCGCCGACGCCGACAAACATTTCAACGAAGTCCGAACCGGAGATCGAGAAGAACGGCACCTTGGCTTCGCCGGCAATCGCGCGCGCCAGCAGGGTTTTACCCGTGCCCGGAGGACCGACCATCAGCACGCCGCGCGGAATGCGGCCGCCCAGTTTCTGGAACTTGCTCGGATCCTTGAGGAAGTCGACCACTTCGTTGACTTCTTCCTTCGCTTCGTCGCAACCGGCGACGTCGGCGAAGGTGACGGTGTTGCTCGCTTCATCCATCATGCGGGCTTTCGACTTGCCGAACGAGAAAGCCCCGCCCTTGCCGCCGCCCTGCATCTGGCGCATGAAGAAGACCCAGACGCCGATCAACAGCAGCATCGGGAACCAGGAGACAAAAATCGATTGCAGGAACGATGGTTCCTCGGGCGGACGCACGTCGAAGTGCACGCCGTTGTCGCGCAGGTCGCCGATCAGGCCCTTGTCGAGGCTGGTGGCAGTGGTGCGCACCTTGGTATCGTCCATCAGCTTGGCGGTGATCGACGAACCTTCGATCACGACATCCTTGACGCGCTTGGCTTTGACCTCATCCAGCAAATCGGAATAAGCGATGGCCTTGCTGCCGCCCGTGGCGCCATGGCTATCGAACTGCTTGAACAGCATGAACAGCAGCAGCAGTACGACGACCCAGATGGCAGATTTGGAAAACATGTTATTCACGAAGACTCCTTGGATGCAGTGCGCATCTTTTTGCTATAGCTAGAAACACGATTTTACTCGCAATAAGCAGGCCGTGCCAAAGCCTGACTATCCGTGTGCGCCAAATACCAGCGCCCACGTCAAGAAGTGCAGTATAAACAATTTAGGCCCATAGGCCACCACCACTGCCGCACTTCTCGTTCCCATGTGCGGATTCCGACTTAAATATCAAGAGCGGAATCGTCTTCTTCAACGGCATTTTTCAGGGGATTCTTGATACCCCGGCCCATCAGGAAGATTTCCGACGACTTGTCGCGACTGGCCTTTGGTTTCTTTTGCACCACGACCTTGAATTCAGCACGGAATTTTTCCACGATCTGGCTGAAACCCATGTCCTTGAAGCACTTGACCAGCAACACGCCGGAAGGTTTCAAATGCAGCTGAGAAAATTCGATGGCCAGGTCGACCAGATGTTCCATGCGCGCGGCGTCCGCCGTGGCGATGCCCGACAGATTCGGCGCCATGTCCGACAGCACCAGGTCCACTTTGCGTCCTTGCAACACCACCTCCAGCTGGCGCAGCACGCGCGCTTCGCGGAAGTCGCCCTGGATGAAATGGAAGTCGGCGATCGGCTCCATCTCCAGCATGTCGAGGCCGATCAGGGTACCATTGACGCCGCCGCCATCCTTGCCGGCCAGCTTGCGGCGCGTGTATTGCGCCCAGCTGCCAGGGGTACAACCGAGGTCGACAATCACCTGGCCAGGCTTGATCAGTTTCTCGTCTTCATCGATTTCCTTGAGCTTGTATGCGGCCCGGGCACGGTAGCCCTCTTTTTGCGCCAACTTCACATAAGGGTCATTAATGTGGTCGTGCAACCAGTTTTTGTTTAATTTCTTCTTTGCCATTCGCGTAGAATACTGCTTTTAAGGGAATTACTAAAAATTATTATGCTAAAACTTACACCCGTTGAGCGCAGCGCACTGCGCGCCGAAGCACACGCGCTGAAGCCTATCGTCATTATCGGCGAAGCGGGCTTGACACCTGCTGTCCTCAAAGAGATTGACCTGGGCCTCGATTCGCACGGCCTGATTAAAGTGCGCGTGTTCGGCGACGACCGCGAAGCCCGCGTCGGAATGTACGAGACGATTTGCGGCAATCTCGGCGCCGCCCCGGTACAACACATAGGCAAACTGCTGGTAATCTACCGTCCGAAAAAAGAAGTGGTGAAGGAGAAGATCAGTTCCGGCAAGGGCATGCGCGAAGTGACCATCGTCAAAGCCAGCGCCAGCGGCACCAAGCGCCCGAGCGTGACGAAAGTCATGATCAAGGGCAATGAGCGCGTCACCGAAGGCGGTTCGATCAAGCGTGCCAAGCCGCGCCAGAAGAGCGCCAAGAAAAGCGCACTGGGCAGCAAGTAAGCCCGACCTCAACCGCCGCCAGGCGGTTGAAACAGAAAGCGGAGCATGGGATTTTCCCTGCTCCGCTTTTTTATTGCCATCACAGCATGGTCAGTGTTGTTTCCAGATCAGCACACTCGCCAGCAGGCTCTGCACCGCAAACACCAGCGTCGATACGCCATGCAGCATGCCGAAACGGCTGCGCATGGCGTCGTCCATGATGCCCGACGGCGCCTGCGCCTTCAGTTCGGCCATCAGCGGCGTGATGCCGAAATGGCTGACCAGCGCGCACACCAGCATCGACAGCACCAGCGCGCCCAGCAGGCGGCGGCGCTTGGGTTCCAGCGCGCCGGGCGCCCATTGCAGCAGGGCCAGCAGGATCACCGCGCAGGCGACCGACAGCCAGGCCTCGGCACGGAACATGCTGCCGGCAATATTGCCAGCCAATACACGGTCGCTCAGGGTGCCAAACAAGGTGGGCGCGACGACAAAGCCGATGGTCCACAGGCTGCCGGCCCACAGGGTGGCAACCAGGATGCGGATGCGCGTGAGCATCAGATGTACAGTACTTCCAGGATTTCGTATTCGCGCGGGCCGGACGGCGCCTGCACTTCGACCACGTCGCCGGCATACTTGCCGATCAGCGCGCGGGCGATCGGCGACGTGACGGAAACCTTGTTCAGCTTCAGGTCGGCTTCATCGAGGCCGACGATCTGGTAGGTCACTTTCTGGCCCGACTCCAGGTCTTCCAGGTTCACGGTCGACGCGAACACCACGCGGCCTTCCGCGTCGAGGGTGGTCGGATCGATGATTTGCGCGGCGCCCAGCTTGCCTTCGAGTTCGGCGATACGGCCTTCGACGAAAGCCTGGCGCTCCTTGGCGGCGTCGTACTCGGCGTTTTCCGACAGGTCGCCGTGCGAGCGCGCTTCGGCGATCGCATCGATGACGATACGGCGTTCCTTGGTCTTCAAATGATGCAGCTCTTCTTTCAGGAGTTCTGCGCCGAATTTGGTCAATGGGACTGAGGTCATGTTATCTCTACTATCTGCTAGTTATCAGTGTCAGGTCGTGCAAACGACGTCACCAAGTGAAAACCACAGAGGCCGCGCGCTACTCTGCACGGAACTCTGTGGTTGATAAGCATGCAGTGTACCGCCTAACGGCGGCCACTGCAAATAACACGCTGGCTTACGCCTGTTGCAAGGTCTTGTGCAGGCCCTGCAGATCGTACACGCGCAACTCGTCGAGGTGACGGATGCCTTCGACGGCCGCTTCCGCGCCGGCGATGGTGGTGTAGGTCGTCACGCGCGAGGCCAGGGCCGAGGTGCGGATGGCCCGCGAATCGACGATGGCACTGCGTTTTTCTTCAACCGTGTTGATCACCAGCACGATCTCGTGGTTCTTGATCATGTCGACCACGTGCGGACGGCCTTCGATCACCTTGTTCACTGGCGTGACGGCAATCCCGGCCGCCGCGATCACGGCCGCCGTGCCCTTGGTGGCGACCACGGTAAAGCCGGAGTCGACCAGGTCACGCGCCACTTGCACGGCGCGCGGCTTGTCCGACGACTTCACGCTGATGAAGACCTTGCCGGTCTTCGGCAGGTTCACGCCGGCGCCCAGCTGCGATTTCACGAACGCTTCGCCGAACGTCAGGCCCACGCCCATCACTTCGCCGGTCGACTTCATTTCCGGCCCCAGGATGGTGTCCACGCCAGGGAACTTGACGAACGGGAACACGGCTTCCTTGACACTGTAATACGGCGGCACGACTTCCTCGGTGATGCCTTGCGACGCCAGGCTCTGGCCGACCATGCAACGGGCGGCGATCTTCGCCAGCTGCAAGCCGGTGGCTTTCGAGACGAAAGGCACGGTGCGCGAGGCGCGCGGATTGACTTCCAGCACGAACACGACGTCTTTCAGTTCGCCGTCGATCTCCTGCTTCTGGATCGCGAACTGCACGTTCATCAGGCCGACCACGTTCAGGCCCTTGGCCATCAGCGCCGTCTGGCGTTTCAGTTCGGCGATGGTGTCCGGCGCCAGCGAGTATGGCGGCAGCGAGCATGCCGAGTCGCCCGAGTGGACGCCCGCCTGTTCGATGTGTTCCATCACGCCGCCGATAAAGGTGGTTTCGCCGTCGGAGATGCAATCGACGTCGCACTCGATGGCGTCGTTCAGGAAGCGGTCCAGCAGCACCGGCGAATCGTGCGAAACCTTCACCGCTTCGCGCATGTAGCGCTCGAGGTCGCGCTGCTCGTGGACGATTTCCATCGCGCGGCCGCCCAGCACGTAGGAAGGACGCACCACCAGCGGGTAGCCGATTTCCTGCGCCAGCGCCAGGGCGTCGGCTTCGGTGCGGGCGGTACGGTTAGGCGGCTGGCGCAGTTCCAGCTTGTGCAGCATCTGCTGGAAGCGCTCGCGGTCTTCGGCCGCATCGATCATGTCGGGCGAGGTGCCGATGATGGGCACGCCGTTCGCTTCCAGGTCCAGCGCCAGTTTCAATGGCGTCTGGCCGCCGTACTGCACGATCACGCCGACCGGTTTTTCGATGGCGACGATTTCCAGCACGTCTTCCAGCGTCAGCGATTCAAAGTACAGGCGGTCCGAGGTATCGTAGTCGGTCGACACGGTTTCCGGGTTGCAGTTGACCATGATGGTCTCGTAGCCGTCTTCGCGCATGGCAAGAGCGGCATGGACGCAGCAATAGTCGAACTCGATACCCTGGCCGATACGGTTCGGGCCACCGCCCAATACCATGATCTTTTTCTTGTCGGTCGGATTCGATTCGCACTCTTCGTCATAGGTCGAATACATGTACGCGGTGTCGGTCGAGAACTCGGCCGCGCAGGTGTCGACGCGCTTGTAGACAGGGCGGATGTTCAACGCATGGCGCTGCTGGCGCACGGCGGTGTCGGTCGTCTGCAGCAAAAAGCCCAGGCGGCGGTCCGAGAAGCCTTTTTGTTTCAGCTTGTACAGCGTGGTCTTGTCCAGACTTTCCAGCTTCTGCGTGTCCAGCCACAGTTCCAGGTCGACGATTTCCTTGATCTGGATCAGGAACCACGGGTCGATCTTGGTCAGTTGGTGCACTTCTTCCAGGGTGAAGCCCTGGGCAAACGCGTCGCCCACGTACCAGATGCGTTCCGGACCAGGCTCGCCCAGCTCTTCTTCGATCTTTTCGCGGTCCTTGGTCTTTTCGTTCATGCCGTCGACGCCCACTTCCAGGCCGCGCAGGGCTTTCTGGAACGATTCCTGGAACGTGCGGCCGATCGCCATCACTTCACCGACCGACTTCATCTGCGTCGTCAGGTGCTGGTCGGCGGTCGGGAATTTCTCGAACGTGAAACGCGGAATCTTGGTGACGACGTAGTCGATCGACGGTTCGAACGAGGCCGGCGTGGCGCCGCCCGTGATTTCATTGCGCAATTCGTCCAGCGTGAAACCGACCGCCAGCTTGGCGGCGATCTTCGCAATCGGGAAACCGGTGGCCTTCGACGCCAGTGCCGAGGAACGCGACACGCGCGGATTCATTTCGATGACGATCATGCGGCCATCGGCCGGGTTGATCGAGAACTGCACGTTCGAGCCACCGGTGTCGACGCCGATCTCGCGCAGGACCGCCAGGCTGGCGTTGCGCATGATCTGGTATTCCTTGTCGGTCAGGGTCTGTGCCGGCGCGACCGTGATCGAGTCGCCCGTGTGCACGCCCATCGGATCGAGGTTTTCGATCGAGCAGATGATGATGCAGTTGTCCGCCTTGTCGCGGACCACTTCCATCTCGTACTCTTTCCAGCCCAGCAAGGATTCTTCGATCAGCAATTCCTTGGTCGGCGAGGCTTCCAGGCCGCGCTTGCAAATCGTTTCGAATTCTTCTTCGTTGTAGGCGATGCCGCCACCGGAACCGCCCATGGTGAACGATGGACGGATGATGGTCGGGAAACCGACCGTGCGCTGCACGGCCCACGATTCTTCCATCGAGTGCGCCACGCCGGAACGGGCCGAACCGAGGCCGATCTTGGTCATCGCGTCCTTGAACTTGGAACGGTCTTCGGCCTTGTCGATGGCTTCCGGCGATGCGCCGATCAGCTCGACGTTGTATTTCGCCAGCACGCCATTGTTGAACAGGTCCAGCGCGCAATTCAGCGCGGTCTGGCCGCCCATTGTCGGCAGGATCGCGTCAGGACGCTCCTTGGCGATAATGCGCTCGACCACCGACCAAGTGATCGGTTCGATATAGGTGACATCGGCCATTTCCGGATCGGTCATGATGGTCGCAGGGTTGCTGTTGACCAGGATGACTTTGTAGCCCTCTTCGCGCAGGGCCTTGCACGCTTGCGCGCCGGAATAGTCGAACTCGCAGGCCTGGCCGATCACGATCGGGCCAGCGCCAATAATCAGAATACTTTTGATATCTAAACGTTTAGGCATTTTTCTTTTTCTCCTCCGCGTCCATCAGCTTGATGAAGCGGTCAAACAGGTAAGCAACATCCATCGGGCCCGGCGACGCTTCAGGGTGACCCTGGAAGCAGAAGGCCGGCTTGTCCGTGCGGGCAAAGCCCTGCAGGGAGCCGTCGAACAGCGATTCATGGGTAACGCGGCAATTGGCAGGCAAGGTGGCTGCATCAACGGCGAAACCGTGGTTCTGCGAGGTGATCAGGACCTGTTTCGTTTCCAGGTCTTGCACCGGGTGGTTGGCGCCGTGGTGGCCGAACTTCATCTTCAGCGTTTTCGCGCCGGAAGCGATCGCCATGATCTGGTGGCCGAGGCAGATGCCGAAGGTCGGGATACCCTTCTCGATCAGTGCCCTGGTGGCGGCGATGGCGTAGTCGCATGGCTCCGGGTCGCCGGGACCGTTCGACAAAAAGATGCCGTCCGGATTCAGGGCCAGGGCCTCTTCGGCCGTCGCCTGCGCCGGCAGCACGGTGACCTTGCAGCCGCGCGCCGTCAGCATGCGCAGGATATTGCGCTTGACGCCGTAGTCGAAGGCGACCACGTGGAATTTCACGTCGGCGTCCGCCAGCTGGCCGTAGCCCTCGCCCAGCGTCCATTCCGTTTCGCGGTATTCATAGGCGGTCTTGGTCGAGACGACCTTGGCCAGGTCCATGCCGGACAGGCCGGGGAAGGAACGGGCCAGGTCCAGCGCTTGCGCGGAGGATGGTTCGTTGCCTTGCGTGCCGACCAGGATGGCGCCGCCCTGCGCACCTTTTTCACGCAGGATGCGCGTGAGCTTGCGGGTATCGATGCCGGCGATGGCGACGATATTTTCAGCTTTCAGGTAGTCGGACAGGGAAAGGGTGGAACGGAAATTGGATGCCAGCAAAGGCAGGTCACGAATGATGAGGCCGGAAGCATGAACCTTGGAAGATTCGACGTCTTCCGGATTGACACCGGTATTGCCGATATGCGGATAGGTCAGGGTGACCATCTGGCGGCTATAGCTGGGGTCGGTGAGGATTTCCTGATACCCGGTCATCGAGGTATTGAAAACAACCTCGCCCGTGGTATGACCGGCGGCGCCGATCGAAAAACCTTTGAAGATCGTTCCATCAGCAAGCGCTAATATGGCTGGAACGGCAGGGCCAGAAAAAAATGGCGGCAAGGGCAACTCCTGATAAAGTTACCGTAGCTGCGCCACGTCAGACCGACCGTCTCTCTACCCGAGTCGCGTGCGCTCAGGGTGTGTCAACGGTCATTTTGAATGATGGGATGGGTAGTCGCTACGGTATGTGTGTGATTGGCTAAACCTTTGAATTATAACCAAAAGGCAGCTTTTCCACAAGGACGAAAATTCAGAAATCTGCGGCATTTTTTTGCGCGGCAGCATAAATCCGCCCCACCACGAAAAAAGCCGCCCGGCATGCGCGGAGCGGCTTCTCAGGCAATATCGGCTACTACTTAGAGCCT
Organism: Janthinobacterium sp. J1-1; assembly: GCF_030944405.1. NCBI lineage: Bacteria > Pseudomonadati > Pseudomonadota > Betaproteobacteria > Burkholderiales > Oxalobacteraceae > Janthinobacterium > Janthinobacterium sp. J1-1. The sequence goes on along the minus strand of NZ_CP132339.1, from coordinate 3,392,836 downwards.
ATCCCAGTAGTGAGCGTCTTCTGCTTGCAGCTCATCAGGAGCGCGGACAAGGCGCGAGGAGGCCGCATGGCGAGCCATGCAACGACGAGCAACGCAGTCCCCGCTTCTGAGGGGCGCCAGCAGGGGGCGTATTCATCTACTGGGATAGGCTCTTAGGCCGTCAGGGCAGCGATACCGGCTTTTGCAATCTGCGCATCTTCGTTCGAGCGCACGCCCGACACGCCAACGGCGCCCACATAGTGGCCGTCGTAAATGATGGGCACGCCGCCTTCGAGCAGGCCGTCGATTTCCGGCGCGCTCAGGAACGATACGCGGCCGCCATTGATCATCTCTTCATAGATGCGCGACTCGCGGCGACCCAGCGCGGCCGTCTTGGCTTTCGAGGGCGCGATATGCGACGAGATCGGCGCCACGCCGTCCATGCGTTGCATCCACACCAGATGGCCGCCGTCATCGACGATGGCGATCGCCACCGCCCAGTTGTTCTTGACCGCTTCCGCTTCGGCGGCGGCGGCGATTTTCTTGATGTCTTCCAGGCTCAGTACCGGTTTCGATTGCATGATGCTTCCTTGTGATGGTGATTCGGTGGTTCAAAATTGTAGCTGAAACGGCCGCAATACCGGCAGCCCTTATTGCTCGCGTTTGGCCTTCAGCTTTTGCTTCAACTGCGCCATCACGGCAAAGGTGGCCTGCTCGCCGGCCAGGATGGCCTGGTTGCGGCTGGCGAAATCGTTGCCTTTCATGGTGCCCAGGCTGGGCTGGATCACCACGTCGGCGTCCTTCAGTTCGAACTGGTTGATGCGCTGGCCCATGATGGCGAAGGTCTGCATGATCACTTCCATCGAGCTGATGGCTTTCTGGGTATCGGTTTGCGAGGAAATATTGACGGCGATAATGAAGTCGGCGCCCATGTCGCGCGCAAAGCGCACCGGCACCGGCGCCACCAGCCCGCCATCGACGTAGGTATGGCCGGCGATCACCACCGGCTGGAACACGCCCGGCACGGCCGACGAGGCGCGCACGGCCATGCCGGTATTGCCACGCTGAAACAGGATCGGCTGGCCGTTTTTCAGGTCGGTGGCCACCACGCCAAACGGAATCTTGAGTTTTTCCAGCGGCACGCCGCCCACCGCCTTGTTCACATAGCTTTGCAGCGCTTCGCCCTTGAGCACGCCGGACGACTTGCCGAACAGGGGCAGCGCCCAGTCCGAGATCGCCGCCTCATCCATGTCGAACGCCATCTTTTGCAATGCAAAGCCGGAGTTGCCCGCCGCATACAAGGCGCCCACCACGCTGCCGGCGCTGGTGCCGGTGACGATATCGGCATTGATGCCCTGCGATTCGAGCGCCTTGATCACGCCGATATGGGCAAAGCCGCGCGCCGCGCCGCCGCCCAGCGCCAGCCCGATCTTGATCTTGCGCGGCGTGACAGCCACCGGCTCGGGCGGCGTCAGCACTTGCACGGTTTTCGGGGCGGGAGTTTCGCAGCCGGCCAGCACAAAGGCGGCCAGGGCAAGCAGGGTCAGGCGTTTAGGGAGCATAGTGGACGAGTAGGAGCCGCGCGCGGCAGTGACAGCAAAGGGAAGCGCAGATTGTAGCGCAAGCGGAGCCGCGCCCACTGAAGCGATGCTTAAAAGTATTTTCTGCCGACGCGCCAGCGGACGCGCGCAAATTGCCCGCTCGCCAGAAATCTGCTTGACAGCCAAACCCAAATTCCATTACATTGGCTGCATGTCCTCCTTCAAACTTCCATCCCCTTCCCTGCTGTCGCTACCGCGACTACTACTAGCACGCGCTTGAGTTTGCCGCTTTGCTGCGCCTGGCCACACGCCGGCGTGTTTTAAAAAAACCCTGGAAGGTTTGAGATGTTTGCACCATCCCCAGCACCACACACAGTTTCTTTTGCGACCGCCGGCGCCGTTGCCCCACTCTGCCTGCTAAAACTACCGATCGCTTGCCTGGCCTAGTGTTGCGTGGCCGCCCGGCAAGCTTGCGCCACACCGAATTTCGATTCCCCCCTATCTTCAGGAGTACCCGATCATGATGTTGCAAAATCCAGCTTCCAAATACCGCGCCTTCCCTCCCGTCAAATTGACCGACCGTCAATGGCCAAACCAGATCATCGATAAACCGCCGATCTGGATGAGCACCGACTTGCGCGACGGTAACCAGTCGCTGATCGAGCCGATGAGCGCCGAGAAGAAGCTGCGATTCTTTGAAATGCTGATCGCCATCGGCCTGAAGGAAATCGAAGTGGGTTTCCCGTCCGCCTCGCAGACCGATTTCGACTTCGTGCGCAAACTGGTCGATGAAAAGCGCATCCCGGACGACGTCACCATCATCGTGCTGACGCAGTCGCGTGAAGAGCTGATCCGCCGCACGGTGGAATCCGTGGTCGGCGCCAAGCGCGCCATCGTCCACCTGTACAATTCGGTGGCCCCCGTGTTCCGCAAAGTCGTGTTCGGCATGTCGCGCGAAGAAATCACCAATATCGCCACCACCGGCACCACCCTGGTGAAACAGCTGGTCGCACAGCATCCGGAAACGGAATGGGGCTTCGAATACACGCCTGAATCGTTCTCGACCACCGAACTCGATTTCTCCAAGCATATCTGCGACGCCGTCAGCGCCATCTGGAAACCGACCCCGGCCAACAAGATGATCATCAACCTGCCGTCGACCGTCGAATGCAGCACGCCGAACGTGTATGCCGACCAGATCGAATGGATGTCGCGCAAGCTGGCGCGCCGCGATTCCATCATCATCAGCGTGCACCCGCACAATGACCGCGGCACGGCCGTCGCTTCCGCCGAGCTGGCCGTGATGGCCGGCGCCGACAGGGTCGAAGGCTGTTTGTTCGGCAATGGCGAGCGCACCGGCAACGTCGACCTGGTCACCCTGGCGATGAATTTGTACACGCAGGGCGTGCACCCGGGCCTGGATTTCTCCGATATCGATACCGTGCGCAAGTGCGTGGAAGAATGCAACCAGTTGCCGGTCCACCCGCGCCACCCGTATGCGGGCGACCTGGTGTTTACCGCGTTCTCCGGCTCGCACCAGGATGCGATCAAAAAAGGTTTTGCCAAGCAGCAACCGGACAGCATCTGGGAAGTACCGTACTTGCCGATCGATCCGGCCGACCTGGGCCGCAGCTACGACGCCGTGATCCGCGTCAACAGCCAGTCCGGCAAGGGCGGCATGGCGTACTTGCTGGAACAGGAATACGGCCTGGTCTTGCCGCGCCGCCTGCAGATCGAATTCTCGCGCGCCGTGCAAGCCGTGGCCGACGCCACCGGCCGCGAAATCGCCGCACAGGACATCCACGACATCTTCCAGAAGGAATACCTGGAACAGACCGCGCCCTACGCCTACGGCTCGCACCGCATGGTGGAAGACACCAGCAGCGACGAATCGGTGCAGATCGACATCAGCCTGTCGCACCGCCAGTCGCCACTGGCGCTGCAGGGCGGCGGCAATGGTCCGATCGACGCCTTCGTCAATGCGCTCGGTCTCGACATCAAGCTGATGGACTACCACGAGCACTCGATCGGTTCGGGCGCCAACGCCAAGGCCGCCTGCTATGTCGAGCTGCGCCTCGATAACGGCCCGACCCTGTTCGGCGCGGCCATCGACAGCAATATCGTCACCGCCTCGTTCAAGGCCGTCCTGTCGGCCGTGAACCGCCGCATCAAGCAAACGGAAGGCGAAAAAACAACAGCGGCGGTAACGCCAGCCGCCGCCGCGTAAGCACCAGGCAGCGATTCTCATAGGAGAAAAAGCGGAATGACTTGACGGTCGTTCCGCTTTTTTCATTTCCAGTGGCCACATTGATGCCATCCAGGTATCACAAACCGTATAATCAAATGAGAAGAAGACCATCGGAGACTATGCAATAGCTACCGAAGGAAGCATCATGAAATTGACGGACATGAAGATAGGCGCACGGCTGGGCGCGGGTTTTGGCATGGTATTGCTGCTGATGGTGGTGCTGATCGCCACCGGCCTGTTGCGACTCGACAAGATAGGCGCGCTCAGCGAGTTCATTATCCAGAGCGACTGGGCCAAGGCCGATGCCATCGCCACCATCCGCAGCACCACGCGCTCGAACGCGGCGCTGGTGCTGGAGCTGTTCATCCATGAGGATGGGGCCCACTCGAACGCCATCCACGCCGAGATCGACGCCAATAAAATCACCATCACCAAATCGCTGGAGGTGCTCGACCAACTGGTGCACACGCCCAAAGGCCTGAGCCTGCTGGCCACCCTGAAGCAGCAGCGCAAGGCTTATGTCGCCTCCTTCAGCCAGGCCGACAAGCTGCTGATGGCCGGCCAGCGCGAAGCGGCCGCCGAGCATGTGCGCAAGGATACCCTGCCGGCCCTGGCCAGCCTGCAAGCGACCGTCAATACCCTCAATGACCTGCAGCGCGGCATGGTGCTGCAAGGCGGCGAACAGATCCAGCAAAACATTTCGCTGGCCAATATCATGATGTCCGGCCTGGGCGCGGCCGCCGTGCTGCTGGGCGTGCTGTTTGCCAGGTATGTGACGCGCTCGATCACCGCCCCGCTGGCGTATGCATTGACCGTGGCGCGCGCGGTGGCGGCGGGCGACCTGAGCAGCAAGATCGTGGCCGATGGCAAGGATGAAACGGGGCAGCTGCTGCAGGCGCTGCGCGAGATGAACGACAACCTGGCCGCACTGGTGGGGCAGGTACGCGGCGGCACCGGTGCGATTGCCGTGGCGTCGAGCGAAATTGCCAGCGGCAATGCCGACCTGTCGGCCCGCACCGAAGCCCAGGCCAGTGCTCTGGAAGAGACCGCTTCGTCGATGATCGAGATGACGGGCACCGTGCGCAGCAACAGCGACAACGCGCGCCAGGCCGACCAGCTGGCCCGCTCCGCCGCCGCAGTGGCGCAGCGCGGCGGCACCGCCATGGCGCAGGTGATCGGCACCATGGACGCCATCAATAGCTCATCGAAGAAAATTGTCGACATTATCGGCGTGATCGACGGCATCGCCTTCCAGACCAATATCCTGGCGCTGAACGCGGCGGTGGAAGCGGCGCGCGCCGGCGAACAGGGCCGCGGCTTTGCCGTGGTTGCCACCGAAGTGCGCAACCTGGCACAGCGGTCGAGCGCGGCGGCCAGGGAAATCAAGGCGCTGATCGCCGACTCCGTCAGCCAGGTCGACCAGGGTGCGCGGCTGGTCAGCCAGGCCGGCAGCACCATGGACGAAGTGGTGGCCAGCGTGGGCCGGGTCAGCGCCATCGTCGGCGAGATCAGCACGGCCAACCACGAGCAGAGCGAAGGCATCGAACAGATCAATGCCGCCATCATGCAGATGGACCAGACCACCCAGCAAAACGCGGCGCTGGTGGAACAGGCAGCCGCAGCGGCCGCCGCCATGCACGACCAGGCCGGCGAACTGGAAACGCTGGTCAGCCAGTTCAAGCTGGACCAGCAGCAAACAGGCCGACGTCAGTTGGCACTGGTTTGATACCTTTACAACGCCTAACAAAACCGTAGCGAGCGGAAGGGAGAGGCGGCCGAGAAGCGCAGCTGTGCGCATGCACGGGGCCGCCGAGGCAGTGAGCATCGCAAGCTGCCTATACCGACGCGTAGTAGGTTTGGTTAGGCGTTCTCAGTCGACCTGGCGCGCCAGGCGTATGCCTGTAAATTGCCAGCGCGCGCCGGCCGGGAAGAAATTGCGGTAGCTGGCGCGCGCATGGCCGGCCGGCGTGGCGCAGGACGAGCCGCGCAGCACATACTGGTTCAGCATGAACTTGCCGTTGTATTCACCGAGCGCGCCAGGCGCCGTGCGGTAGCCGGGATACGGCGCATAGCTGCTGCTGGTCCATTGCCAGCAGTGGCCGAACAGTTGGCGCAAGCCGGCGCCGGGCACCGCCGCGGCCGGATGCAGCTGGCCGCACTGCATCGGCACGCCGTGCGCCGCCAGCTCCCACTCCGCCTCCGTCGGCAGGCGCGCGCCGGCCCAGTGGGCGTAGGCGTCCGCTTCGAACAGCGACAGGTGGGTGGCCGGCCGCTCCATATCCAGTGGCTGCAGGCCATGCAGGGTAAATTCCAGCCAGTTGCCCGAGCCGTCCTGCTGCCAGTACAGCGGGCATGCCAGGCCCTGGCTACGCACCCAGTCCCAGCCCTCGGCCAGCCACAGGCTGGCATTGCGGTAGCCACCGGCCTCGATAAAGGCCAGGTATTCGCCGTTGGTGACCAGGCTGGAGGCGAGCTCGAACGGGGCGACGAATTGCTGGTGACGCGGCAATTCATTGTCGAAGCAAAAGCCCTCGCCCGCGTAACCGATCTCGCTCAAGCCGCCGTCAAACGCGATCCAGCCCGCCTTGCCGCTTGGTGCCGCCACCGCGCGCGCGGAAGGCGCGTCCAGATAAGCGGGAAACAGCGCGCTTTGCGCCAGCAGGTGCTTGACGTCGGTCAGCAACAGCTCCTGGTGCTGCTGTTCGTGTTCCAGACCCAGGGTCAGCAGCATGGCCAGGCGTTCCTGCTGCGCCGGGGCCAGGCCGCCGTCCATCAGGCGCGCCATGCGTGCGTCGACGTCGGCGCGGTAGGCGCGCACCTGCGCCATGCCGGGCCGTGTCAGCAAGCCGCGCTGGGCACGCGGGTGCTTGTCGCCGATGCCGTTGTAATAGGAATTGAACAGCACCCGGAAGGCCGGGTGGAACGGCGCAAAGCCGTCTTCCAGCGTTTCCAGGATAAACGTCTCGAAAAACCAGGTGGTATGGGCCAGATGCCATTTCACGGGGCTGGCGTCGGGCATCGACTGCGCGCCGCAATCCTCGTCGGACAGCGGCGCGGCCAGCTGCAGCGAGTGCTGGCGCACGCGCTGGTAGTGTTCCAGCAAGGGATGGCTGGCGGCTTGGGCCTGGCTATGGGCGGCGTGCATGTAAGCTCCTTAGTCGCGGATGGCGCGCGCGTGGATCACGGCAAACCAGTTCTGCTCATCGGTCCAGACCTGGGCGGTGGCAAAGCCGGCCTGTTCCAGCAGCCCGACAAAACTGGCCCGCGTATATTTATAACTGTCTTCCGTGTGGATGCATTCGCCCTTGGCAAAGCGCCGCTGGCCGCCCTGCCAGCGCACCAGCTGCTCGCTGCGCGCTTCCAGGTGCATCTCGACGCGGCTCTCGCGGGGATTGAAAAAGCCGTGGTGCCGCCATTGCCGCACGTCGAAATCGGCGCCCATCAAGCAGTTCAGGTGGCGCAGCATGTTCAGGTTGAACGCGGCCGTGACGCCCAGCGCGTCATCGTAGGCGGCGTCGAGCACGGCATCGTCCTTGATCAGGTCGACGCCAATCAGCAAGCCGCCGTCGGGGCCGGCGCTGGCGCGCACCTCGCGCAAAAAGGCGATGGCCTGGTCCGGCGTGAAATTGCCGATCGAGGAACCGGGATAGAAAAACAGCCGCTTGCTGTCGCGCACCGACGCGGGCAGCTCCAGGCCGCTGAAAAAGTCCAGCCCCAGGCCCAGCATGTCGATCGCCGGAAAGCGCTGCTGCAGCCGGCCCAGCGATTCGCTGAGAAAATCATACGAGATATCAATGGCCACGTACTGCGCCGGCTGTAACAGCGGGAACAGGCTGGCGGCCTTGGCGCAATTGCCGGCGCCCAGGTCGACCAGGGTGCTGCCCGGCCCCACGGCTTGCGCCATGTCGGCGCCGTGACGGGCAAAGATGGCGGCCTCGGTGCGCGTCGGATAGTACTCGGGCAAGACGCAGATGGCTTCAAACAATTTGGAACCCAGCGCATCGTACAAGTACTTGGGCGAGGTCCAGGCGGATGGCGCCAGCAGGCCTTGCGCCACCTCGGCTATCGTTGCAGGAGTGGCTGCCGCCTTCAAAAGGGGGGCGGTGGCGGGCTGGCGAAGATCTGTCGATGGCGGCGCAAAGGTCTTGGTCATGGGCTGGCTGAGATTGTGAGAGGTAGCAACAACGGTCACGGCCGCAAGGCCGCAGCGGCGCAGTTCAAGCATCGCGTCATAGTGGAAACGGCTGACAGGCACCTGTTTCGCAACGGCATGGCGATGACGTTTTTCCATCATAGCCGAATATTCAAACCCCAGCCGTACGCCAGTTCACTTACCTTTCATGCGTTTTTTTTCGTCATCAGTTGAATCCGATACACACTTTGTTGCGTAAATGAAGTTGTGCAAGCAAAAGAAACAAGGCTGTCGTATACTCCACATTGCCGGCCAAACAATCCGCCGCGCGCCAATGTCGTTTCCAGGCACCCCTCTTCCCCGCGTGCCGCCGCTTTTAATCTTGCTACCAAGATCGTGACCACCATGCTCGAATTGCGCCATCTGTCCAAGTCCTATGCCAACGCGCGCCCCGTGCTGGCCAATCTGTCGTGCCGCTTCGCGGCGGGCGAATTCATTGCCATCATGGGCGACTCCGGTGTCGGCAAGTCGACCCTGCTGAACCTGATCGCCGGCCTCGACACGCCCGACGCGGGTCCCGGCCTTGAAGCACAGCCGATATGGATCGATGGCATCGCCATGTCCAGCCTGGACGATACCGCCGCGACGCGCTTGCGCCGCGCCCGCATGGGTTTCATCTTCCAGGCCTTTCACGTGCTGCCGCACCTGACCCTGCTGCAGAACGTGGCCCTGCCCCTGCTGCTCAATGGCCTGCCCCAGGAACGCGCGGCCAGCATGCTGGACGCGGTCGGACTCGGCGGACGCGGTGGCGACTTTCCGCAGCAGTTGTCGGGCGGCGAAATGCAGCGCGTGGCGATCGCCCGCGCCCTGGTGCACAAGCCGGCGCTGGTGCTGGCCGACGAGCCGACCGGCAACCTCGATCCGGAAACCGCGCATGGCATCCTGCAATTGCTGCGCGCCGAGATCAAGGCCAACGGCAGCTGCGCCATCATGGTCACGCATTCGGTGGCGGCCGCCGAAATGGCCGACCGGACCATGATACTGACCCGCGACGGCTTGCAAAATACAACAGGCGCCGCAAAAATGCGCGAAACACTTAGTTAATTTTACTGACCATCTATCACAAATTTTGTTATCGTAGTATTATCCATAAAATTGCCTTGGTGCCAATGTTGATTGACAATATGACCATCGAAGGCGGTGCTGCGATAACACCCACAGCGGAACCGGCAGCGGTTCCGTCCCTACCCTGGCCTGAAGGAGGAGTATATGAACGTTCGGCAAAAGAAACTGGAAATGATCGAAGCGATGAACCGGGCGCGTGCGCTGGAACCATCGAGCTTTGTTCCCAACAAGCTGCTCGACACCCTGATTGAAAAGCTCAATTTGAAAAATGATGCGGAATTGTGCCGCGTGCTGGAAGTGCAGCCGCCCATCATCAGCAAGATACGCCACGGCAAGTTGGCCGTGGGCGCGACGATTTTGTTGCGCATGCATGAAAAGTCGGAGATCTCGATCCGCGACCTGAAAGAATTGACGTCGACCGCGACCCACTGATCTTCTTGCCCTTGCCTGGCCCGGCCCGCGCTCCTGGCGCCGCCCACTCGGCCACTACCTGCAGTGCGCTCCTGACAGAGCAAACCCTGGCAACATCAAGGAAGCACAGCCCAAACCATGCTGTCTGTTTCTGCCACCAGGTTCCATCTCGCCCTACCCTGCTATTCCATCAGACCGGCGTCACCCCGTAATGACGCGCATAGCGCTCGTCCAGATTCGCCAGCGGCATCATCATGAACATGTCGGCACTCTCGAAATCAGGATCCCAGGCCGGTTCGCCGCAAATCCACGCGCCTGAACGCAGGTAACCCTTGATCAATGGCGGCACTTGCGGCTTCTGGGCCGCTTCCACCTTGTGGATAGGGAACGGCAGGTGCGGCGTGACGCGGTACTCGGACGGCGCCAGATGCTTTTCCGCCAGCGCCTGGTAAACCGCCACCGCATTGTGGCCACCGTCGGCCAGGCTGATGCTGGCGCAACCGACCAGGTAGTCGCAGCGCTCGCGGCGCATGTACTCCGCCAGGCCCGACCACAACAGCATGATCACGCTGCCGCCACGGTACTTCGGATGGATGCAGGCGCGCCCCGCTTCGACCATGCGGCCGCGCAGGTGGTTCAGGCGGCTCAGGTCGAATTCATTTTCGGAGTACAAGCGCCCCAGCTTGGCGGCCTTGGAGGCGCTCAGCACGCGGTAGGTACCGACCACTTTGAGGGTATCGGCGTCGCGCACGATCAGGTGATCGCAATGGGCGTCGAACTCGTCGCTGTCGAGGCCATCGGCATTGGCCAGCGACGTCAGGCCCATGGTTTCGATAAAGACCTTGTAGCGCAGGCGCTGTACTTCGCGCAGCTCTTCGGCCGTGCTTGCCTGGCTGAGTACCAGTTGTACCGGCCGCGACTTGGTGTCGTTTGTAGCGATTATGTTTTGCATGGTGTCATCCCTGGTGAACAAGACGACTCCAGCGTACTTGCCTAATATGTCAGGAAAATGACAGTGGAATGTCATTTCCATGACGCAAGTCAAACCCCTCTGGCGGCAAGCGGATGGCTACAAGGTGATGTGTGGCGTGTAATCAACAAATGCATCCTGGCGGCAGAAACCCACCAGTTTCATGCCCGCCTCGGTGGCGATGCGGATGGCCAGCGAGCTGGGCGCGGAGATGGTCGCCAGCAAGGGAATCCGCATGCGCGCCGCCTTGCGCGCCAGCTCGTAGCTGCCGCGGCTGGACAGAAACACGAAGCCGCGCCGCAGGTCGGCGCCTTGCAGGGCCAGGTGGCCGATCAGCTTGTCGAGGCCATTGTGGCGGCCGATATCCTCGAACACGTGCACGATCTCGCCCTCTGGCGTGCACCAGGCGGCCGCATGCACGCCACCGGTGGCCTGCATCAGCGCCTGGTGCGCGCGCAGGCCGTCGGCGGCCTTCGCCAGCGCTTGCGGCAAGTCGACCGTGATCAGCGCCGGCGGCAGCGCTTCCGGCCGCAGGTCGAGCATTTCCAGGCTGTCGATGCCGCATACGCCGCAGCCGCTGCGGCCCGTCAGCGCGCGGCGGCGGTCTTTCAGGCGCACGAAGTCTTCCTGGGCGATGGTCATCGCCACTTCGGCCGAATCAGGACGCAGGAATACTTCGCAGTCGAAAATGGCGGCGGCCGACGCCACCACGCCTTCGGTCAGCGCAAAGCCACAGGCGAATGCTTCGAGGTCGCGCGGGGTGGCCATCATGACCACGTGGGAGATGCCGTTGAAGACCAGCGCGACCGGGATTTCCTCGGCGACATGGTCGATGGCGGGGGTGCTGCCGGCGCCGCGATGGCGCACGATGGCGCGCTCGACAAAGCCGGCGCGCTCGATTTCGGATGTTTCAGTATCTGCTGACATGGCTACCATGGGATTTCTATGCAAGCCCCATGGTAAACCAGAATGACGACGCCAGCAGGACAGCCGCTATCAGTCTTTCTTTGGACGGCCGGTTTTCAGTTGCGGCAGGCCGGCCAGCACGTTTTGCAGGGTGGCCAGGTCGATCTGGCTGATCAGCGCCACGCCGATGCGCAGCAATTCGCTTTTCTTGATCTCGAAGCCGGCTTTCAGGCAGGCTTTTTTCACCTGGCCCAGCACTTCATATTCGGCTTCCGGCATGGTGAAGCTATCGCGCACCAGTTTCGGCTTGCGGGCCTTTTCCTTGACGACGGCGGCGGCCTTGGCGGCAGGCGCTTTTTTCACTGCCGCTGGCTTGGCTGCCGGCTTGGCTACCGCCTTGGCGGCTGGCTTCGCGGCGGCCTTGGCCGCAGGTTTGGCCACGGCCTTGGCCACCGGTTTTTCGGCGGCTGGCGCCGGTTTGGCAGCGGCCTTGACGGCAGCTTTCACGGCAGGCTTGGCAACCACGGCGGCCTTCGCCACGGCTGGCTTGGCGGCAGGTTTGGCGGCTGCGGGCTTGGCCGCCGCAGCAGGGGCCGGGGCTGGCGCTGCCGGCTTGGCGGCGGCTGGCGCTACCGCTTTTGCGCGTGGCTTGGCTGGCGCTTTTGCCGCAGGCTTGGCTGCCACGGCGGCCGCCGGTGCGGCGTCAAAGGCGGCTGCCGCGTTGATCGATTCGCTGGTCGGGAATATCGAAGCGGGAGCGGCGACGGGCTTTTTCACTGGCGCGGTTTTGGTCATGGGTCATCCAATCAAGTAAATAATATAAACAATATATATGGTTTTTAAGAATTTTGCTCGTCAAAAAAAAATTGGTGGCAGTCGCGCAAGCGCTCAGGCACTTGCGCGGATGGTGAAATCGACGCCGACTTCATCCCAGAATTCCTGCTCTTTTTCGATCCAGAACGACACCGTCGGATGGTGCGCCACCCAGCCGCGCTTGATATCGAGGTCGATCCGGTTCTTCATGCGCAGACGCAGCTCGCTGAAATCGGCTTCGATGCGCGCATGCATCAGCAAAATCGACAGGCGCAGCGCCAGCACCGCCTTGGCGAAGTCGGCATCGGCCAGCACATCGTCGATCTTGCGCAGGTTGCCCTTTTGCGCCAGGATCAGCCGGCTCATGGTCTTCTGTTCGCGCGTGGTAAAACCGGGCAAATCGGCGTTTTCGATGATGTAGGCCGCATGCTTGTGATAACCGGTCTGCGACACCACCATGCCCGTTTCGTGCAGCAGGCTGGCCCAGCGCAGCGGCTTGACCAGCGCCTCGGACGTGGGTTTGAGCTGCGCGTACAGGGCCTGCGCCTGCTCGGCCACCCGGCTGGCGCGGCGCTGGTCGACATGGAATTTTTCCATGCAGGCCTGCACCGACTGTTCGCGCCGGTCGCGCTTGGTCGAACGCAGGAACAAGTCCCACATCACACCCATGCGCAGGCCGGCCTCGATCGGCGTCATTGCGGGTATCGCCAGTTCGCGGAACAGGCCGATCAGGATCGCCAGGCCGCCGACGATGGTGCCGGCGCGGTCGGGCCGCAGGCCGGGCAGGTCGATCTTGCTGGTGTGGCCCAGTTCGATGAAGCGGCGCGCCAGCGCGTCCAGGCTGGAGCCGCTCAGCAGGCCGTCGCCCAGCTTGTTGCGGGCGATGATGTCGGCAATCGTGCGGATCGTGCCGGAAGAACCATAGGCCGTCTTCCAGTGCTGCGGCATGTACGGTGGCGCGCCATCCTCGAAGTGGCTGCGCGCCGACAGGATCGCCGCTTCGAACGACGGTGCGTCGATGCGCCCGCCGATAAAGAACGACAGGCTCTGCTTGACCGTGCCGAGGCTGAACGACTCGACCCGCTCCACGTCCTGCCCACGGCCCAGGATCAGCTCGGTCGAGCCGCCGCCGATATCCATCACCAGGCGCCGCTCGCCGGGAATCGCCAGCGAATTGGCCACCCCCATGTAGATCAGCCGCCCCTCTTCCTCGCCCGAGATGATTTCGATCGGGTAGCCGATGGCCTCTTCGGCCAGCGGCAAAAAGACGGCGCCGTTGCGCGCCACGCGCATGGCCGACGTGGCCACCACGCGCACGGCTTCGAGCTGGAAACCGTCAAGCACGGTGCGAAAACGCTGCAGGCACGCCAGCGCGCCCTGCATGGCCGCCTCGGTCAGGTCGCCATGGGCGTCCAGGCCGGCGGCCAGGCGGATCGGGTCGCGCACGCTCTTGATGACGCGGATGGTGTCGCCATCATGCTTGCCGACGTGTAAACGAAAACTGTTGGACCCCAGGTCCACCGCTGCATACATACTGGCCTCTTGTCTGGTCACTGCCCCGCCAGTTGGACCGAAACAGGCCGGCCGGCAGGGAAATTATATAAATCATTTAAACGATTTAAAAATCCTACCACACTACCGCCATCATATGACAGGGGCGTGACAGGATCGTGACAGCCAGCGGCCGGTTTTTACGGCACGATCGTTGTAAACAAATACACGGCGAAGATCACCAGGTGCACCGTGCCCTGCATCACGGTGGTGCGTCCCGTGCCGAGCGACAGGGTGGCCACCATCAGCGACAGCAGCAACAGCACGGTCGACTTGATGTCCAGGCCCAGCGTGATGGTCAACCCGGTGGCCAGCGACACCACCACCACCGCCGGTATCGTCAGGCCGATGCTGGCCAGGGCCGAACCGAGCGCCAGGTTCAAACTGGTTTGCAGGCGATTGGCGCGCGCCGCGCGCACGGCCGCCAGGCCTTCGGGCAGCAGCACGATGGCGGCGATGACGATGCCGACCAGGGTCTTGGGCGCGCCCATGGCGGCGATTGCCGTTTCCAGCGCGGGCGCCAGCGACTTGGCCAGCAGCACCACGGCGCCCAGGCAGACCAGCAGCGCGATGGCGCTGATCCAGGCCACCGTCGGCGTGGGCGGCTCGGCATGGACCTCTTCGTCGCCGACGGCTTCCTTGGGCAGGAAGTAATCGCGGTGGCGCACCGTCTGCACCAGGACAAAAGTGCCGTACAGCACCAGCGAAATGACGGCGATGAAGATCAGCTGGCTGGAGTTGTAGAACGGTCCGGCCGCGCTCGACGTATAGTTCGGCAGCACCAGGGTCAGAATCGCGATCGCCGCCAGGGTGGCCAGCGACGCGCTCACGCCCAGCAGGCCAAAGGTCTGCTCCTTGTGGCGCCCGGCGCCCAGCAGCAGGCAGATGCCGACGATGCCGTTCAGGATGATCATGATGGCGGCGAACACGGTGTCGCGCGCCAGGCCCGTGGTTTCAGGACCGCCGGCCAGCATCAGCGAGACGATCAGCGCCACCTCGATCAGGGTCACGGCCAGCGCCAGCACCAGGGTGCCGTACGGTTCGCCGATGCGGTGCGCCACCACCTCGGCATGGTAGACGGCGGCCAGCACGCTGGCGATCAGGCCGATCACCAGCAGGATCTGGTAGGCGCCGCCGAAACCGAAGCTGGCGCCGCCCAGGAACAGCCAGCCCACGATCGGGGCGGCCAGTGGCCATACAGGCAGGGAGGTAAGACTTTTCATGGAGTGGCCCGGGCAAGAGTGGAAAAAGCAATGCGAAAGACAAAGTCTTTCGCATCATAACTTGCTTGGCTTAAATATAAGTTAGGGCTTACACATCCAGTGCGGGAGCCTCCGGCGCCGCCATCACGCGGTTGCGCCCGGCTTCCTTGGCCGCCTGCAGCGCCTCGTCGGCGCGCTTGAACAGCGCCACCGTGCTGTCTTCGGCGCGGATGGTGGTCACACCCAGGCTGGCCGTCAGGCTGAGCACGGCTTTTTCCGTCTTGACCGGCAAGGCGGCGACCGCAAAGCGGATGCGTTCGGCCACCATCAGCGCGTCACTCAAGCTGGTGCGCGGCAGCTGGATGGCGAATTCGGCGCCGCCCAGGCGGCCCATCAGGTCGCTGTCGCGCAATTGCTGGCGGCAGATGTCGACCACGCTTTTCAGCACCGCGTCGCCGACCGGATGGCCGTAGCTGTCGTTGACGCGCTTGAAATCGTCGAGATTGAGCACCACCAGCGCGGTGGGCAGGCCGGGCCGGCGCGCCAGCGCCATCCATGGCGCCAGCGCCTGGTAAAAGCCGCGCCGGTTCGGCACGCCCGTGGCCGCATCGACCACTTCCAGGCGAGCCAGTTCGCCACCGAGTTTTTCGCGCGACAGCAGCAGGTAGCCGAAGGCATTGGTCAGCATCATCAGGTACAGCGCACCGAAGCCGGCCAGCTGCATCAGCTCGGCGTCAAAGCCCGGCACGAAGGCGGCCAGCACGCCGCGCGCGGCGATCAGCAGCGACAGCAGGCCCATGGCGACGACCAGGAAACGGCGCAGCATGCTCGCCTCGCGCCACTGCAGCGACAAGGCGGCCACGCCGGACAGGAAGAAGCCGGCCACGATCAGCGAACCGCCGGCGCTGCGCAGCAGCGGCGCCACGTCGAATATATAGCACAGCGCGAACAGCAGCACGGCCACGCCCAGCGCCGGCAGCAGGCGGCGGCGCCAGCCGCTCTTGCCGGCCGCCTGCCACAGGGCGCCGGCGTCGAGCGCCATGCCGGCGAACAGCAGGCTGTTGCCGAGCAAAATGGAGAGGAAATCGGGCAGCACGCCGCGCAGGTACAGCAGGCACCAGGCGATGGCCTGGCACTGCTTGGCCAGCGCCCAGGTCGACATGGCGAACGACTTCTTGCGCTCGTACTCGAAGAAAAACAGCGCGGCGCACAGGCTCAGGTTGCCCAGCGCCAGCGCCAGGACCAGGGTCTTGATATCCATGGCTCAGGCCAGAGCGCGCGCGTGCAGCAGCTCAGATCTCGTGTTCGACATTGGTGCTGCCGTCGCCGACCTTGCTGGCCCAGGCCTGCACGAAATAGTGCTTTTCCGCTTCGGTGGGGGCGTCGTACCAGAACACGATCAGGGTGCCCTTGTGGTCGTGGATCTGCGCCACTTTTTCGATGAAGTGCTCGTTGCCGGCCTGGTCGGCCATGGCCGCCGCGTAACCGTAGACGCGGGTCAGCCGCTCGATGCGGTCGGGCTCGGTAAAACTGTTGGTGGCGGTAATCGTGGGGTGATCCAAAAACATGCTTGTCTCCATGGTGCCCGATCTTGCCGGCAGCTTGCCGAGGCGCCGCGGCCCTATGGGGATAATAAATCGGGTATGCTGTCAGGAGCTTATCAGATTTCTCTGCATGCAACAAAACCTGGCCCCGTTTCCACCCACCGATTCATGCCCATCGACGCGCAGACCACCGTCCCTCCTCCTCTCGTGCATACCGACGGCGACCGGCGCCGGCTGGAGTTTTGCCCCGGCATGATCCAGAGTGAAATGCTGCTGTCGCGCCCCGATCACCTGCTGCTGCGCTACGCGCGCGCCATGATGTGCTTTACCCTGTTCGTGCCGCGCCCGCGCCATATCCTGATGGTGGGACTGGGCGGCGGCTCGCTGCTGAAATTCTGCCACCGCTACCTGCCCGAGACGCGCATCACGGTGCTGGAACTGCGCGCCGACGTGATCGCGCTGCGCGAGCAGTTCATGGTGCCGCCCGACGATGCGCGCCTGCGCATCATCGAGACCGACGCCGTCAGCTATATCCGCCAGCATCCGGCCAGCGCCGACGTGCTGCTGCTCGACGGCTTCGACGCCAGCGGCCTGCCGCCGGCGCTGGGCAGCGCGCGCTTCTATGCCGACTGCCTGCGCGCGCTGGTGCCCGGCGGCGTGCTGGTGGCCAACCTGTTCAATTACGATCCGCACTACGCCGCCATGCTGGCGCGGCTGATGCTGACCTTTCGCGGCCAGGTATGTCACTTCGACGGCATCGCCGGCAATAACCGCATCATCTTCGCGGCCAAGCCCGGCCGTGCCGACGCAGGCCGCGCGGTGCGGACGGTACGCCTGGTACGCTGGCGCGCCTTGTTCGGCCTGGGCTTCCTGAACCGCCTGCTGCCGCCCTGGCAGCTGTGGCGCCTGCGGCGGCGCCAGCGTGCGTCGGATTGAAACGGTGTTGCATGACGTTGTTGCATAATGGCACTGCGCAGGTGCAAAATCAGCACGCCAGACAGCGTTTATGACACACTACCGGCTCTGCCGGCCCGCCGTCGCGGCGGGCCAGATCCATCCTGAACGAGACCCTTTTCCATGCTGCGTGGCCGCCTGCCCTACTCCCTTTCCGCCGCGGCCGCGCTGACGTTTGCCTGCGGCCTGTCGGTCACGATCGTGCTGTTTGCCGCCATCAGCCAGCTCGAGTACGACAAGATGAGCCTGAGCCTGCAGCAGCGCGCCGGCGCGCGCGTGGCCGCCATCGAGCAGGGCCTGGACGACGCGGTCGAAGTGCTGACCACCACCAACCAGCTGTTTTCCGCCGTCGTGCCCGTCACGCGCCAGCAGTTCCATGATTTCACCACGCCGCTGCTGCAGCGCCATCCCTTTATCCAGGCCTTCAACTACCACCGCCGCGTGCCGCATGCGCAGCGCGCCGCGTTCGAAGCCGAACTGCGCGCCATCGTGCCCGGCTACGCCATGATGGAAATGCACGGCCCGCAGATGCTGCCGGCGCCGGTGCGCGCCAACTACCTGGTGGTCGACTACCTGGAGCCGATGCAGGGCAACCTGCCCGCTTTCGGCCTGAACGTGCGCCCCGACGGCCTGCTGGCCGGCGCCCTCGACCAGGCGGTGACGGGCAACCTGACGGTGGCGACCAGCCTGCTGAGCCTGGCCCAGGGACCGGAAAAAGGCTTTGTCATCCTGCGTCCCGTGTACCGCCACGGCGTGCCGCTCGACACGCCCGAGCAGCGGCGCGCGGCCGTGATCGGCGACACGGCCGCCGTCATCCGCGGCGGCGAACTGGTGCAGAAAATCCTCTCCGGCGCCGAACTGCTGGACGATCCGCAGCTGGAAGTCGAAGTCTTTGCCGGCGCCAGCGCCGAAGCGCGCACCCGCATCTTCCAGCACGGCGCGGTGGCGGAAGAGGACCGGGTCGGCGGCTGGCACCGGCTGCCGCGCTGGCTGCATTTCGCCTATCAAAGCCGCTACGACAGCGGCTTTGCCACCGCCGGCCGTTCCTGGCATGTGCGCGTGGTGGCGCATCCGCGCCCCTTCATGGCCGACCACCTGGGCTCGCTGTTTACGCTGGTCACGGGACTACTGTTCAGCCTGCTGACGGCCGCCTTCGTGCAATCGCTGACGCAGCGCTCGCGCCGCGTGCAGCTGCTGGTCGAGCAGCGCACGGCCGACCTCAAGCGCAGCAACGAGCTGCTCAGCGAAGACGTGCGCGCGCGCCAGCGCACCGAGCGGGCACTGCAGGAAAGCGAAAAGCGCTTTCGCCGCCTGCTGGCCCTGTCCTCGGACTGGTACTGGGAACAAGACGCGAACTTCCGCTTCACGCACATCACCAGCGGCTTCGCCGACAAGTCGAACATGCCGCTCGAGCGCTTCATCGGCGCCACGCGCTGGGACCATAATCCCGAGATGCGCAATGCGCGCTGGGGCAAGCAGCATATGGCCACCCTGCAGGCCCACCTGCCCTTCTTCCACCTCGAATATGCCATGGCCGACCGCGACGGCAAGCTGCGCTGGTTCAGCATCAATGGCGAGCCGCTGTTCGACGACCTGGGCGACTTCAAGGGCTATCGCGGCACCGGCTCCGAGATCACCGAGCGCAAGCTGGCGGAACAGCAGATCCAGCATATCGCCCACCACGACGTGCTGACCGGCCTGCCCAACCGCGCCCTGCTGCGCGACCGGCTGGCGCAGGCGATGGCGCTGTCGCGCCGCAAGAACCGTGCGCTGTGGGTGCTGCTGATCGACCTGGACCGCTTCAAGTTCGTCAACGACAGCCTGGGCCACAAGGCCGGCGACCTGCTGCTGAAAACCATCGCCGCGCGCCTGCAGGCCAGCCTGCGCGAAAGCGACACCGTGGCGCGCCTGTCGGGCGACGAATTCGTCGCCATCCTGTCCGAGCAGGCCGACGAGGAACTGAGCAAGGCGGTGGTGCAGCGCATCATGGACGCCGTGGCGCAACCGGTGCTGCTCGACGGCAAGGAATTTTTTGTCACCTGCAGCATCGGCGTGGCCGTCTACGACATGACGCAATTCGACGCGCCCGGCGACGTGACCCTGAACGGCGAAACGCAGAACCTGATCGAGCAGGCCGACATCGCCATGTACAGCGCCAAGAAACAGGGCCGCAATACCATCAAGTTCTACACCAAGGCGATGAACCAGGCCACCCTGGAACGGCTGCGCATCGAAACGGCGCTGCGCAACGCCCTCGAACGCGACCAGTTCGTGCTGCATTACCAGCCGCAGCTGGACCTGGAAAGCGGGCGCATCGTCGGCGTCGAAGCGCTGCTGCGCTGGCGCCACCCGGAACTGGGCATGGTGGCGCCCAACCGCTTTATCGCGCTGGCCGAAGATACCGGCCTGATCGTGCCGATAGGCGCCTGGGTGATGCGCCAGGCCTGCGCGCAGATGCAGGCCTGGCATGCGGCCGGGCTGGGGTCGCTGCGCCTGGCGGTGAACCTGTCGGCGCGCCAGTTCAATGAGCCGAACCTGGTGGCCTCGATCGCCGACGTGCTGGCGGAAACCGGCCTGGCGCCGGCCTGCCTGGAACTGGAACTGACGGAAAGCCTGTTCATGCACGACGTGGCGCTGGCGGTGAGCCAGCTGCACGACATGAAGGCGCTGGGGGTGCAGCTGTCGATCGACGATTTCGGCACCGGCTATTCCAGCTTTGCCTACCTGCGCACCTTCCCGATCGATGTCCTCAAAATTGACCGCAGTTTTGTCGGCGACGTCGCCAGCGATGCCGATGACGCGGCCATCGTGGTCTCCATCATCGCCCTGGCGCACAACCTGAAACTGCGCGTGGTGGCCGAAGGCGTGGAAACGGCGGAACAGCTGGACTACCTGCGCCGCCACGGCTGCGACGAAGCGCAAGGCTTTTACTTCAGCCATCCGCTGCCGGCGCATGAAGTGGAGCTGCTGCTGCGCGGCGAGCTGGTCACGCCGGCAGGCTAGTGCGCGACGCTCAGCGAGTAATTGAACGGCACCATCATGGCGCAAGGCTGGCCCGCGCAGCGCCCCGGCGTATAGGTGATCAGCATCAGGATCGAGCCCGCCAGCTTGCCCGCTTCGCTGTCCGGGCTTTCCAGCAAGGTCACACTCTGCGGCACGCCTTTTTCATTGACGCTGACATTGGCGCGCAAGACGCCCGTGGTGTAGCCATACGAGATCATTTTCCCCATGGCGCGCGAAATCTGCAGCATGCCTTTTTCCGGATACGGCGGCGCATCGTCCTCCTGCAAGGCCTTGTACCTGGTTTTCACCAGCGCTTGCTGATCCGGCGTCAACTCGGCATATGGTTTTTCCGGCGGCACCACAAAATTGCTGCCGACCACCGGGCGTATGTTCGAGCCGGTGCGCGCATCCTCGCGCTTGATGTTGTAAAGCTTGGGCGTCTCCGGCTGCGGCCGCTGCGTCAACTGGAAGCTGCCGTTGAAGCGGGCTTTCAGCACCTGCCCGTTCGGATACAGGATCTCGCCGTCGCCGACCGGCTTGCCCTCGCGCCATGGCCCGCGATAGGCGCCGCCCAGGGCAAATGTCATCGTCCCGCTGCCTTCCGGGCCATTGCGCCAGCCACCTTCATAACGGTCTCCGCCGGCAAAGGCGGCCTTGACGTTGCCGACCGGCTTGCCATGCTCGAAGTTCGCTTCCAGCTTGTTGCCGCTTTTGAACACCACCACCGCCGGCCCCTGCAGCTCGCCGTCCCGGTAAGTACCCTCGTGCAAGCTGCCATCGGCCCGTTGCGCGATGCCGGCCCCTTCCGGCAGGCCCTTGGCCAGCGGACCCTCATAGCGTTCGGTCGGCTTGCCATCCAGGCTCCACTGCAAGGCGCCCGGTCCCTCGGCATAGCCGTCGCGACAGGCGCCGCTCCAGTACGCCGCCTGGCCGGTAACCCGCGCAGGTTCGGCAACGCGGCAGTCCGGCTTGCCGGCGTAGCGGATGTCGGTGGCGGCGGCGCTGGATGCACACAGCAAGGCCATCAGGGAAAAACAGGCTCTCATAATATTTTTACAATAGTTGAAATTGCAATATATTAACAGAAGCTACACAGGAGAAAATACGCACATTCTCACAGTGTCGCCTACAGCTTTTGCTGCAGAAATTCGAGGAAGCAGCTGATGCGCTGCGCCAGCTGGGTGTTGCGGTAATACACGGCGTGGATCTGCTGGCGGTAGCCGGTATAAAACGGCTGCAGCACTTTCACCAGGCGCCCGGCCGCGATATCGTCACGCGTCATGAAGTCGGACAGACAGACGATGCCCTGGTCGTGCAGCGCCAGCTGGCGCAAGGTTTCGCCGCTGGAGGCGGCCAGCGCCGGCACGATCTGCAGGCTGTTGCCGGCCTGGTGGCGCAGTGGCCAGTTGTTGCCCAGGTCATACTGGGCAAAGCCCAGCAGCGCGTGGTTGGCCAGTTCTTCCGGCGTGGCCGGCTCGCCATGGCGCGCCAGGTAGGCCGGCGTGGCCAGCAGGTGCAGCGGGCTGGAACTCAAGGCGCGCGCATGCAGGGTGGAGTCGGCCAGTGCGCCGATGCGGATGGCGATATCGGTGCGGTGTTCCAGCAGGTCGGCGATCTGGTCGTTGCTGGTCAGCTCCAGGCGTATCTCGGGGTACATGGCGCGAAACTCGGCCACGTGCGGCACCACGCAATGCAGCATGAAGGGCGAAGCGGCGTCCACGCACAAGCGCCCGGCCGGCTTCTGGCGGCGGATGCGGATGGACTCCTCCACGTCTTCCATGGAGGCCAGGATGGTGCGCGCGCGCGCCAGGAACAGCTGCCCTTCTTCGGTCAGTTCCATGCGCCGCGTGGTGCGCGTGAGCAAAGAGGTGGCCAGCTTGTCTTCCAGGCGCGACAAGGCCCGGCTCACGCCCGAGGTGGTTTGCCCCAGGTGCACGGCGGCCGCGCTCAGGGTGCCGCTGTCGATGACGGTGACGAAGATTTTCAGGTCGTCCGAGTTGATATCCATTCTTGCCCTTGTTTCACAGATCGGGGCATTATAATGGATTATCAGCAATAGTCGGGGCGGCGCCCGGCTTGCCCGCTACGTCAGGCAACGTAGAACAAGATGGCGATAAAATGGCAGCTGCTGCCGGCCAGCACGAACAAGTGCCAGATGCCGTGGCCATGGCGCAGCTTGTGGTCGGTGGCGTAGAAGCCGATGCCGCCCGTGTAGCACAGGCCGCCGGCCGCCAGCCACAAAAAGCCGTTCCATTCCAGTGCCGCCAAGAGCGGTTTCAAGCCTATGACGATCAGCCAGCCCATCAGCACATAGATCACCAGCGACAAAATGCGCGCGCCCCTGGCGTACAGATATTCCTGCGCGATGCCGATCACGGCCAGGCCCCACACCACGCCGAACAGGGACCAGCCCCACGGCCCGCGCAAGGTCACCAGCATGAAGGGAGTGTAGGTGCCCGCTATCAGCAGATAGATGGCGCAATGGTCGAGCCGCTGCAGCACCGTCTTGGCCCTGCTGGCGCGCACGCTGTGGTACAGCGAGGACGTCAGGTACAAGGTCAGCAGCATGGCCGCATACACGCTGCAGCTGACGATTTTCCACGCATCGCCCGTGCGCGCCGCCGCCACCACCAGGATCACCCCGCCGATGGCGGCCAGCGCCGCGCCGACCACGTGGGAGATACTGTTGAAGCGTTCGCCGGGGTACATGGCTACAGACCCCAAGCAAGGACTGGGGTCGGACCCTGCTTCAGGGGTTCAATCAAGCTTCCTAAGCCTTCTTGCGCGCAGGACGGCGTGCCGGCGTCTTGCGTGGCGCCTTGGCTGGCTGTTCTTCCACCGCTGGCACGACCTCAACCACCGGCGCCACCTCGACCACAGCTTCAACCGCTTCCACCACCGCCTTGGCCGGTTTCTTGGCCGCAGCCGCCTTGCGGGCCGGCGTACGCTTCGGTTTCGGCTTGACTTCCACCGGCGTTTCGATCACCGGCTCAACGACCACCTCGACCACCGGCTCCGGCACGAACTCGATCACCGGCGCAGCTTCCACTATCTCTGCTACAACAGCGCGCGCTTCGCGGTTATTGCTGTTGCGTCCGCCACGGCCATTGCGACGCGAACCGCGCTTGCCGTCTTCCACCACGGTCTCGACCGCCTCAGGCGCTGGCTGCACCGGCTCCTGCACCGTCTCGACGGCCTCGACCGGCGTTTCCACCTCGGCCACCGGCACGAAGGCCTGCGGCGCGGCATCGTTGCGGCGGTTGTCATTCTGCTTGCGGCCGCCGCGGCCATTGCGGCGCGTGTTGTCACGTCCCTCGCGGCGGTTGCCGGGGTTGCCATTCTCGCGGTTGCCGTCTTCCTGCGCCGCCGCGTCCACCACCACGACTTCGCTGGCGGTGTCCGCGACAGCTGGCACGGAAGCAGCCGGCGCCAGGCCGCTGCTGCGGTACACATAGGCGCCCGATTTTTCATCGCGGCCGAATTCCAGCAAGCCGCGCGTCTGCGCTTCTTCCAGCAGGTTGCCGAAGGTGCGGAAACCGTAGAACGATTCGCTGAAGTCGGGCTTGCGGCGCTTGATCGCTTCTTTCAGCATCGAGGCCCAGATCTTGCCGCTGTCGCCACGCTCGGACACCAGCGCGTCGAAGGTTTCGACGGCCATCTCGATCGCCTCGGTCTTGCGCGACTCGTATTTTTCCTTGCGGCGCACTTCTTCGTCGGCCGAACGTTTCGGCGCCGGCGTTTCGCGCTCGTTGCGCGCATCGCGCTTGGCGGCCGTGCGGCGGCTTTCGCGCACCAGGTCGTCATAAAAGATGAATTCATCGCAGTTGGCCACCAGCAGGTCGGAGGTCGACTGCTTGACGCCGACGCCGATCACCTGCTTGGCGTTTTCGCGCAGTTTCGACACCAGCGGCGAAAAGTCGGAGTCGCCGCTGATGATGACGAAGGTGTTGACGTGGGCCTTGGTGTAGCACAGGTCGAGCGCGTCGACCACCAGGCGGATGTCGGCCGAATTCTTGCCGGACTGGCGTACGTGGGGGATTTCGATCAGCTCGAAGTTCGCTTCGTGCATGGTGCCCTTGAAGCTTTTGTAGCGGTCCCAGTCGCAATAGGCCTTCTTGACAACGATGCTGCCCTTGAGCAGCAAGCGCTCGAGGATAGGTTTGATGTCGAATTTTTCGTAGTTTGCATCGCGCACGCCAAGCGCGACGTTTTCAAAGTCGCAAAACACGGCCATGCTGAGGTTTTCTGGGGATGACGCCATAGGGATTTGTTCTCAAGTGATGGGTTGGCCTGCTCCGATTATATCGAAGCGGGCAGTCGCAGCAGGCCTGCCTGGACGGCTTGCGCCGTCCGTTATTTCCGATAGTATATTCGCCCGCCGCCGTTTTCACGAACTCTTATCGTACGCGCGGCCTTATTGCCCGCCCGCCGGCCACACCACGCTGTCATCAACCATATATAAATGACAGGGCGCGCTGCTGCCTTGCTGGCAGGAATCGAGCGCCCGCAGCGCCGGGCTTTCGCCCTCCTCGGCCCAGCCCCAGGCGCCGCTGGCCGAGACGGCAAACGCGCGCGGCTGCAGCTTGCCGAGAAAAACCCGGTAGGCGGCGCGGCCCGTTTCGGCCAGGTAGGGCACGGCGCCGATATCGCCGCGGCTGGCGAACCGCGTGGCCGGCGGCGGCGCCGGTTCGGGCAGTGCCACCACCGGCGCGGCAGGCATTCCGATACGGCGCAGGAAGCGTTCGGTGGGCGCCAGCCACACGTCCACGCCGTCGCGGCTGCCCAGGGTCAGGTGCGCATCGCGCCTGAAGGCGCCATAGGCGAACAGCTCGGCCTGGCCGCCCGCGGCCGTATAGGCCCGGTACAGGCGGCGCACCAGCGGCGGCGCGAAATAGCCATCGTTCTCGCCATACAGCCACAGGCTGGGTACCCGGCTGGCTGCGCCCAAGGCGGCAAAGGCCTGCTTCAACGCCGCCTGCCAGTCGCAGGCACCGTCATCGACGCGCAGGCCGCCGGCAAAATTGAGCACGCCGCGCACGCCGGACAAGGCCTGCGTGGCCAGCGACAGCGCCGCCAGGCCGCCATACGACTGGCCTGCGACGACGATGCGGCTCGTATCGACCCAGTCCTGGCGCCGCGCATAGGCCAGCGCATCGTCCACGTCGCGCGCCTGGCCGGCCGCATTGGCCGCCATGTCGCAGCCATGGTCGCGGTAGGCGCCCGTCGAGCCGGCATACCCGGCGCGCATCGGCAGCATCACGGCGTAGCCACGGCGCACGAATTCGGTGGACATATAGATGAAGCGATCGCGCGGCTGCTGCCGCGCCGGCCCGGGCTGCTTGCCATGATTCATCAGCAGCAGCGGAAACGGCCCGGGGCCGGGCGGCCGGAACACGGTCGTTTCCAGCTGTTCGCGGCCGCCCTCGCCGGACGGCACCATGATGATTTCTTCGCGCAGGCGCGCGTCGAGCGGCAAAGGCAGTGCACGGGCGAACAAGGGCAGGCTGGACAAGATGCAGAGCAACAGGCGGCAAACGGGCGGAAAAATGCGGCACTCCAGAGGCAAGGCAGACAGTTGTGTCGAGTCTAGTCCGGAGCTTACGCAAAGCAATATTAAACAATTATCGCCAGAAACTTTTTTTCGCAGCGGTCATTTTCATTTACTTCGCCGCAAGGTGAAGTACTTAACACCGTGTCAATCTTGCCTGCTCTATGCTGAAGTTCTCGGCACAACAACCGCCGGTACTTACAAGGAGCATGGAATGCGCAATGCAATCAAACTTATCAGCCTGACGCTGGCACTGGCGTGCAGCGCCTCGATCGCCACGGCGCAAACGGCGCCGCATGCCAATGATCAAAGCAAACCTGGCGTGGCCAGCCCGGCCGCCGACAATTCGGACATGAACGAACGCGACAAGGGCAACGCCAGCCAGACGCCGCAAAAACAGTCGAACGCCAAGACTGACCGCACCCTGCTGGCCGAAGCGCGCAAGGCCGTGGTCAAGGACGAGTCGCTGTCAACCACTGCCCATAACGTGAAAATCCTCGTGAAAAACGGCGTCGTGACACTGCGCGGCCCGGTCAAATCGGCCGAGGAAAAAACCAGAATTGAAGAACTGATCAAGCCGCTGGCCGGCGTGCACAGCATCGACAACAAACTCGACATTAAAACCAACTAAGGAGATACACCATGAGCAAGAACGCCGTTTATTGCATCGCCCAGGAACACACCCAAGCCGAAGTCATCGTCAACTCGCTGAAAGACGCCGGCTTCTCGAACAACGATATCTCGGTACTCTTTCCGGACAAGACCGGCACCCGCGATTTCGCCCATGAGCAAAATACCAAAATGCCGGAAGGCGCAGCCACCGGCGGCGTGGCCGGCATGGGCACGGGCGCCGTGCTCGGCTGGCTGGTCGGCATCGGCTCGCTGGCGATCCCCGGTGTCGGTCCCTTCATCGCGGCCGGCCCGATCATGGCGGCGCTCGGTGGCGCGGCCATCGGCGGCGCGGCGGGCGGCATCGTTGGCGGCTTGGTCGGCATGGGCATTCCGGAACTGGAAGCCAAGCAGTATGATGACAAGGTTCGCAACGGCAATATTCTGATCTCGGTGCATACCGAATCGTCGGACCAGATCAAGGTCGTCAAGGAAATCTTCGAGCGCGCCAACGCGCATGACATCAAGTCGACCTCGGAATCGCACGCACCGACCTGAGTCGCTGCTGCATGATTTCAGAATGCCACCTGCGGGTGGCATTTTTCATGGGCAAGCCAAACAGGAGTAAACTGGCGGCATATTCCAGGGAGCCACCATGTCCATCTCCGCCCTCACCACCGGCACCGCAGGGCTGACCGCCAACCAGCGCGCGCTGGACGTGGCCGCCAACAATGTCGCCAACGCCAATACACCGGGCTTCCAGCCGCAGCGCGCCCAGTTCCAGGAAAGCAGCCCGGCCGGCACGGGCGTGACCCTGTCCGCCGAGGGGCGCCGGCTGTCGGCCAGCGAAAACACCCCTGGCCCGGCGGACGCCAGCGCCGCCAGCCGCCCGAACGGCGTGGGGCTGGCGTCGGAGCTGACCGACACCCTGGTCTACAAGGCCGGCTTCAATCTGTCGGCCAATGTCGTGAAAGCGGCCGACCAGGCGCTGGACAGCCTGATCGACGTCAAGACCTGAGCTGTTACTTTTCAGCGGCTATCGATATGCCAGCCTGGTCGAGCGCCGCCAGCGCCGGCGCGATCAGCGCCAGCAGCCGTTCGGCCGGCACGCCATCCCTGGCCTGCACCGACAAGCCATGCAGCAACGCCGCATAGCAGTCGCCCAGCGCCTGCACATCCGTTTCCGCCGTTAATTCCCCCGCCGCCTGCGCCGCGCGCAGCCGCTCGATCACCGCCTCGGTGCGCGCGCGCCGGTGCTGCGCCAGCCAGTCGCGGATGCCGTCGTTGCCGGCGCTGGTATTGGTGGCCGCCGTCACCACCATGCAGCCCTGCGGCTGGCCGGCCCGCGTGTACAGCAGCACGGCCGCTTCCAGCATGCGCGCCACCGCCTCGCGCACCGGCAACGGTGCTGCCAGCGCATGCACGGCAAATGCGCCCTCGCCCGTTTCATACAGCTCCACCGCTTCGCGAAACAACGCTTCCTTTGAACCGAACGCCGCGTAGATACGCGCCGACGCAATGCCCAGCGCCTCCACCAGGTCGCTCATCGCCACCCCTTCATAGCCGCGCGCCCAGAACGCGTCGCGCGCTTTTTCCAGCGCCAGCGCGCGGTCAAATTCCCTCGGTCTTCCTGCCATGGTGCTGTATCCCTTTGCAAAACTGGCAGCCAGTATAACGCCTGCGCGCTGCGATTTTTGCCACAGGGCTTGACCGGGGCAAGAATTTCGCCTATTCTTTGTCGATCGACAAACAATAGGAGCCGATATGAAAACCATCCAGGGACCAAGCTTGCACCTGGCGCAATTTGCCGCCGATACCGCCCCTTTCCACGACCTGCCATCGATTGCCGCCTGGGCCGCCGGCCTGGGCTTCAAGGCCCTGCAGATCCCCGCCTGGGACGCCCGCCTGTTCGACGTGGCGCAGGCCGCGCACAGCCAGCAATACTGCGACGATCTGGTCGCCATGCTGGCCGGCCATGGCCTGGTCATCAGCGAACTGACCACCCATATCTTCGGCCAGCTGGTGGCCGTGCACCCGGCCTACGACGCGCTGTGCGACAGCTTCGCGCCGCCGGAACTGCAAGGCCAGCCAGACGCACGCACGGCGTGGGCGATCGAACGCATCAAGCTGGCGGCGATGGCCTCGAAGCGCCTGGGCCTGACCGACATGGGCACGTTTTCCGGCTCCTTCGCCTGGCCCTACCTGTTCCCGTTTCCGCAGCGCCCGCCCGGCCTGATTGAAGCGGCCTTCGACGAACTGGCGCGCCGCTGGCTGCCCATCCTCGACGTGTGCGAGGAACAGGGCGTCAACCTGTGCTACGAGATCCACCCCAGCGAAGACCTGCACGACGGCGCCAGCTTCGAGATGTTTTACGAGCGCGTCGGGCGCCATCCGCGCTGCAAGATGCTGTTCGACCCCAGCCACTTCGTGCTGCAGCAATTGAACTACCTCGATTTCATCGATATCTATAAAGACCATATCCGCATGTTCCATGTGAAGGACGCCGAGTTCAATCCGAGCGGCCGGCAAGGCATCTACGGCGGCTACCAGTCCTGGGAAAACCGCGCCGGACGCTTCCGCTCGCTGGGCGATGGCCAGGTCGACTTCAAGGCCATCTTTTCAAAGATGGCGCAATACGACTACGCCGGCTGGGCCACGCTGGAATGGGAATGCTGCCTGAAGGACCAGGAGGCGGGTGCGCGCGAAGGCGTGGCCTTTATCAACGCCCACATCATTCCCGTCACGGACAAGATTTTCGACGACTTCGCCGGCGCGCCCGTCAGCCGCCAACAGATCGACCGCCTGCTCGGCATCCACCGCAACTGAACCAGGAATCAAGATGAACGACTTTACCCATGACTATGTCCGCATCCATCAACAACGCCTGCACTGCGTCATCGCCGGCAGCGGCAAGCCCGTGCTGCTGATTCCCGGCTGGCCGCAGACCTGGTATGCCTGGCGCCATGTGATGGCGGCGCTGGCAGACGCCGGCTACCAGGCGATCGCCATCGATCCGCCCGGCAGCGGCCACTCCGACCGCCCCGCCGGCGGCTACGACACGGGCGCCGTCGCCGCCACCCTGCACCAGGCCATGCTGGCGCTGGGTCACGCGCAATACGACGTGGTCGGCCACGATATCGGCATGTGGGTCGGCTATGCGCTGGCCAGCGATTTTCCGCAGGCCGTGACGAAACTGGCGCTGACGGAAGCGGTGATACCGGGCCTGGCGCCGGCCCCGCCGATCTTTGTGGCGCCGGCCGACAATATCTTTTTATGGCACTTCATGTTCAACCAGGTGCCCGACCTGCCGGAAATGCTCACGGCCGGCAGGGAGCGTGAGTACATCCGCTTCATCTTCGACAAATGGTCGTACCGCCGCGACCAGGTGGCCGTGGACGTGTATGCGGAGGCCTACGCCACGGCGGGCGCCCTGCGCGCCGGCTTCGCGTATTACCGGGCAATCCCGGAGACCATCCGCCAGAACCTGGAACGGGCGAAGACACCGTTGGCGATGCCGGTGCTGGCCATCGGCGCCGAATACGCCACCAACGATGCGCCGCTGCTGACCATGCAGGGCAAGGCCGACGATCTGCAAGGCGCCATCGTGGCCGACTGCGGCCACTTCATCATGGAAGAACAGCCGGCCGCGTTTATCGGCCATTTGCTGCCCTTCCTGGCGGGAGCGTCCGCATGAGCCTCGATCCCTTGATCGCCGCGTATCTGGCGCAGACCGGCAATGCCGCGCCGCCGGCCACGCTGGACGCACTGCGCGCGGCCACCGACGCCGGCCTGCGCCAGCTGCACGGACCGCTGGAAGCCGTGGCGGACGTGCGCGATCATTCGGTGCCCGGCGTGCTGCCGGGAGACCCTGCATTGCGCGTGCGCGCGTATCGGCCGGCCGGCACGGACCCGGGCAGCACTTTGGCCGCCATCGTTTTTGCGCATGGCGGCGGCTGGTGCCTGGGGTCGCTGGAGCTGTATGACAACCCGTGCCGCGCGCTGGCCAACGCCACCGGCTGCGCGGTGTTCTCGGTCGATTACCGGCTGGCGCCCGAGCACAAGTTCCCCGTGCCGCTCGATGACTTTTACCGGGCGCTATGCTGGGTGGCATGCCAAGCGGACACGCTCGGCATCGCCGCGGACCAGTTGATCGTCGCCGGCGACAGCGCCGGCGGCAACCTGGCGGCAGCGGCGGCGCTGCTGGCGCGCGAGCGTGGCGGCCCTGTGCTGGCGCACCAGCTGCTGCTGTATCCGGCGCTCGATCATGCATTCGATACGGCCTCATACCATGCGTTTGCGGACGGTTATTCGCTGACGCGCGAAGCGATGCGCTTTTGCTGGTCGACCTACCTGACCGGCGCTGACGATGGCGCCAGCGCCCTTGCCTCGCCGCTGCGCGCGGCGTCGGTGGCCGGTTTGCCGCCGGCCACCGTGCTGGTGTGCGCATACGACCCGCTGCATGACGAGGGCGTGGCGTATGCGCAGCGTCTGTTCGAATCTGGCGTGGCGGCCGATTGCGTGTCACTGCCAGGCATGATCCACGCGTGCATCCATATGCTGGGCCTGGCGCCGGCCGCGCGCGGGCTGTTCGATGCGGCGGGCGCCGCCATCAGGCGCCGGTTTGCCGCTCAGGCGACCGGCGGCAGGTGCGCCAGCAATTTATCGAGCGTGATCGGATAATCGCGCACGCGCACGCCGGTGGCGTTGTAGACGGCGTTGGCGATCGCCGCCGGCACGCCGCTGATACCGAGCTCGCCCACGCCCTTGGCTTTCAGGGGGCCGATGGTGGCATCGACTTCATCGAGGAAGATCACGTCCTGGTGCGGGATATCGGCGTGCACCGGCACCTCGTAACCGGCCAGGTCGTGGTTGACAAAGAAGCCGGCGCGCCGGTCGACCACCAGTTCCTCCATCAATGCCGCACCGGCGCCCATGGTCATGCCGCCGATGATCTGGCTGCGCGCGGCCATCGGGTTGATGATGCGCCCCGCCGCGCAGACGGCCAGCATGCGCCGGATGCGGATCTCGCCGGTGGCGGCGTCCACCCCCACCTCGACAAAATGCGCGGCAAAGGTCTGCTGCGCATAGCGTTTCGACAAGTCGCCGTACTCCATCGCATCCTCGGCCTGCAGTTCGCCCTGTGCCACGGCGTCAAGCAGCGGCCGGCTATTGCCTCCCGAACGCACGCGCCCGTCGGCAAATTCCAACTCGCCGGCACCGAAACCGAGGCGCTGCGCCACCATGGCGCGCAGCTTGACGCAGGCCGCATACACGCCGGCCGTCGACGAGGCCGCGCCGAACTGGCCGCCGG
Source organism: Janthinobacterium sp. J1-1 (assembly GCF_030944405.1). NCBI lineage: Bacteria > Pseudomonadati > Pseudomonadota > Betaproteobacteria > Burkholderiales > Oxalobacteraceae > Janthinobacterium > Janthinobacterium sp. J1-1. The sequence goes on along the minus strand of NZ_CP132339.1, from coordinate 3,360,989 downwards.
AACCGGCGCCTTCGGGAAAGCGCGAATCTCCAAGGCGCACCACCACCGTGGACAGCGGCACGCCCAGCATCTCGGCCGCCGTCTGCGCCAGGATCGTGTAGCTGCCGGTGCCGATATCGGTCATGTCGGTTTCCACCGTCACGCCGCCATCCTTGCCCAGGCTGACGCGGGCGGCCGACTTGATCACGGGCGCGCCGCGGATGGCCGAGGCCATGCCCATGCCGACCAGCCAGCGCCCTTCGCGGCGCGCGGCAGGCGTGGCGCTGCGCTGGTCCCAGCCAAATTTCTGCGCGCCCATCTGCAAACATTCGACCAGCTGGCGCCGCGAAAACGGCTTGCCGGGCGACTCCGGGTCGACCTGCGTGTCGTTCAGGATGCGCAAGGCCACCGGATCCAGGGCCAGCTTTTCGGCCAGCTCGTCCATCGCGATTTCCAGCGCCATCATGCCAGGCGCCTCGCCCGGCGCGCGCATGGCGCTCGCCTCGGGCAAGTCCAGGTGGGCCACGCGCAAGCGCGTCATGCGGTTGGCGCCCGCGTACAGGATGCGCGTGGGCGCCGTCGCGGCCTCGGGGCGTTCACCCAGGTTGCCGGACCAGCTTTCGTGGCCGATCGCCGTGATCTTGCCGTCGCGGGTGGCGCCGATGCGGATGCGCTGGATGGTGGCGGCGCGGTGGGTGGTGTTATTGAACATCAGCGCGCGCTGCAAGGCCACTTTTACCGGACGCCCCACCTGTTTTGCGGCGACGGCGGCCAGCACGGCGTCGCACAGGATCGAGCCCTTGCCGCCAAAGCCGCCGCCGATAAAGGGCGCGACGATGCGCACGTTTTCTTTCGGCATGCCGAGGATTTTGGCGATGTCGCGCAGACCCCAGCCCACCAGCTGGATCGCCGTCCACAGGGTCAGCTGGTCGCCGCTCCACGAGGCGATCGTCGCATGCGGCTCCATCATGGCGTGCGCGTGGTCCGGCGTCGTATACATCGCGTCCACCGTGACGGGTGCACCGGCAAAGGCGCCGTCGAAGTCGCCGATGCCGGACGCTTGCGCGGGCTTGGCCGGCAGCAGCTGCGCCGTTTCCTTGGCCAGCGCCAGGTCGAATGCGCCTTCGCCGCGCGCATAGCGCACGCGCACCAGCCCGGCGGCGGCGCGCGCCTGTTCAAAGGTTTGCGCCACCACGATGGCCACCGCCTGGTGATAATGGTCGACCTCGGGCCCGGCCAGCGCCCGCGCCACATAAAAGGCGCCGACATCGAGCTTGCCCGCATTCTGTGCCGTGACCACGCCCAGCACGCCGGGCGCGGCGCTGGCGGCAACATGGTCAATCGCCTCGATGCGGCCCTTGGCGATCGCGGCGCCGACGATATAGCCATACACGGCGCCGGGTGCGGCCGCATGCTGCTCGTAGGCGTAGGGCGCCTGGCCCGTGGTTTTCAGGGGGCCGTCGATGCGTGGCGTGGCTTTGCCGACCACCTTCAGGCGGTCGATGGGATTGCGTACTGCCGGCGTATCGAATTTCATGCTTGCTTGCTCCTGTGTTCGCGGACATCATCGCGGGCGTCCAGCAGCACCGCTGCCAGGGTGCGTTCCACCAGCGTGATCTTGAACGCATTGTCGTGCGTCGGGCGCGCGCCTGCCAGCAGGGTCGCGGCCACCGCCGTGGCGCCCTGCGCCAGCTGGCTGTCCGCTGCCGCCATGCGCCACGGCTGGTGCGCCACGCCGCCCAGCGCCACCCTGCCGCTGCCGTCAGGCTGGACCACGGCCGCCACCGACACCAGCGCGAACGCATAGGACGCGCGGTCGCGCACCTTGCGGTAGAGATGCACGCCACCGAGTGGCGGCGGCAGGGTCACGCCGGTAATCAGCTCGCCCGCTTCCAGCACCGTTTCCAGCTGCGGCGTGTCGCCGGGCGGCCGGTAAAAATCGGCGATCGGGATCACGCGCGTGGCGCCGCCGGCGCGCACGGTTTCCACGCCGGCGTCCAGCAGCCGCATCGCCACCGCCATGTCGCTGGGGTGGGTGGCGATGCACGCGGCGCTGCCGCCGATGACCGCATGCTGGCGGCTGGCGCCGGCGATGGCGGAACAGCCGCTGCCCGGCACCCGCTTGTTGCACGGTTGATTGGTGTCGTAGAAATACGCGCAGCGCGTGCGCTGCAGCAGGTTGCCGGCGGTGGTGGCCTTGTTGCGCAGCTGGCCCGAGGCGCCGGCCAGCAAGGCGCGCGACAGGACGCCGTAATCGCGGCGCACGCGCGGGTCCGCCGCCAGATCGGTATTGCGCACCAGCGCGCCGATGCGCAAGCCACCGTCCGGCGTGGCGTCGATGCGGTCAAAACCGAGGCCATTGACGTCGACCAGGTGGCCGGGCGTCTCGATTTCCAGCTTCATCAGATCCAGCAGATTGGTGCCGCCGGCGATAAAGCGCGCGCCGGCAGTGCGCTGCGCCGCAACCGCCGCTTCCGCCGCCGAGGTGGCGCGCTGATAGCTGAATGCTCTCATGGCTGGCCTCCCGCTTCGCTGATGGCCTCGACGATATTCGAATACGCGCCGCAGCGGCACAGATTGCCGCTCATGCGCTCGCGGATTTCGTCGACGCTCAATAGCGGCTGTTCGGTCAGGCTGGCGCTCACATGGCTGGGCACGCCGCGCCTGATTTCGTCGAGCACGGCGACGGCCGAACAGATCTGGCCCGGGGTACAGTAGCCGCACTGGTAGCCGTCATGCCGGATAAACGCCGCCTGCATCGGATGCAGCTTGGCCGGCGTACCGAGCCCCTCGATGGTGGTGATCCGCGCGCCTTCGTGCATGACGGCCAGGCTCAGGCAGGCATTGATGCGGCGCCCGTCGAGCAGGATGGTGCAGGCGCCGCACTGGCCATGGTCGCAACCCTTCTTGGTGCCGGTCAGGTGCAGCCGCTCGCGCAGCACGTCGAGCAAGGTGGTACGGGTGTCCACTTCCAGCTGCTGCGGCTGGCCGTTCACGGTGAATGACACCTTGGCCATCACGGGCGCGGCGGCGGTAGCGCCGCTGCCCGCCTGCGCCAGTCCCAGGGCTGGCACACTGCCCAGCACCGCGCCCGCCTTCAACAGGCCGCGCCGGCTGATCCTGATATCGCTGAAATCATTCATGGCCGGCTTTCTGCAGTGCGGCTTGCGCCCGTTGCGCCGCCTCGGGGCTGCCTTGCTCGGCCAGCACGGCGAAGAATTGCCGCAGTTGCGGCACGCTCAAGCCCACATTCAGGCTGACCTTCACATGCGATAGCAGCTGCGCCTCGACCCCGCTCATGGCGGCCAGGGCGGCGACGGTGGCCAGTTCCCGGCTTTGCCAGTCGAGATTGCTGCGCGCAAAAATATCGCCGAACAGATGCGTTTTCAGATAGCGGTCGATCTGCGGCGCGAACGCAAACACGGGGCCCTGGACCGGCGCGCCGACCAGGCGCGTCTGGTTGGCGGTGCCCGCCGCCAGCAGCGCCTCGCCTTCGGGCGCCGGTTCGGACTCGATTCCTTGTGCATCCTCGATGCCACGCGCCTTGCGCTGTTCCAGCACCGCCATCAGGGCATTGAGCGCATTCAGGCTGCGCGGAAAACCGGCATACGCGTACAGCTGCACCAGGATCTCCTTGCAGTCGTTGACGCTCAAGCCGGCGTCCAGTCCCTGGCCCAAGGCCGTTTGCAGCTGCGCCATCTGGCCGGAAGCCATGAAGGCCGCGATCGGTGCGATGGCCTGCTGCTTCGGCGAGAGTGTCTGTGCTGTTTGCATGCTGGTCTTCTCCAGGGTTGTTTGTGCGGCGGCATGTTGACCGGCCGCCAAAGCCAGCGCCAGCAGCAAGGCGCGTGGCCACTTAGTTCGATAGATATTGTTCATCGCTGACTTTCTCCATCCATTGCACCGATTTGCCGTCCAGCGTGCCGGTCAGCGCGATATGCGTGAGCGCGCTGCCGGGCGCCGCGCCATGCCAGTGCTTGACACCGGGCGGGCACCACACCACATCGCCCTCATGCAGCGGCTGCACCGGCTTGCCCCATTCCTGGGTCAGGCCGGCGCCAGCCGTGACGATCAGGTACTGGCCACGCGGGTGGGTATGCCAGGCCGAGCGCGCGCCGGGCTCGAAGGTGACATAGGCGCTGCTCGCATTGATCTGCGCGTTGGCCGGCGACAGCATCCGTACGCGCACCTGGCCCGTGAAATACTCGGCCGGCCCGGCCGCGGGAGGCACGGCGCTGGTCGCCGTGATGGTTTGCGCCGCTTGCTGCGCGTGCGAAAAACCGCTGGCCAGGCTGGTGGCCGCCAGCAGTGCGCAGGGCAGGATATGTTTCATGGAGGGGCTCCTTTTGCGTTCAGGGCGTATCGCCGATGGTCTGGCGACCAATATAGCGGCTGCGCTATCGTGCGAATATGCCTGTATGTCGCATGGCCTTATTAGCTGCGCTAATCAATCGGGCTTGTCCAGCCATGTCGTGACCTGCGTGGTGGTGCGGCGCTCCTGGTCCGCTTCCAGCACAAAGGCCGGCAATATCGTGGCGCCTGTCGCGCGCCGCGCCAGCTGGGCCGCGCAATCGCCGGCGCCGTAGCCGCCATGGGTAATAAACGGGATCAGGGTCTTGCCGCGCCAGTCATGCAACGACAAAAAGGTGCGCACGGCCGGCGGCACGGTTTCGCCCCACACGGGAAAGCCAAGGTAGACCGTGGTGTACGCGGCCATATCGGCCAGCTTGCCGGCCAGCGGCGGCAGGTCGCCACGGTCGCGTTCCTGGCGCGCCTGTTCGACGGTCTCGAAATAGTCCGCCGGATACGGCCGCGCGGGACGGATTTCGAACAGTGCGGTGCGCCGCGCGCGTTCGATCACGCCGGCGATGACGCGGGTATTGCCCGAACGCGAAAAGTACGCCACCAGCACGCGCGAGTTTGCATCCGCTTGCGCCACTTCGCCAAACGGCAAGGCGGCCAGCCCCGCCATCACGGCGCGGCGGCCGGGGTTGTTGACTGACATGGCGGCCCTCCTCTACAGGATGATGAAGATCACACTGTAAGGGCCGCAAGACGATTTGATTAGCCGCGTTTCAAAGGATGCCGTTATTAGCGCGGCTAATCAATCCACCAGCTTGCGCACCTCGATCGCCTTGAGCCACTTGACATGGCGCGGCCCGGTGCGGATATCGCGCGCCGAGATCAGCGCGATCTCGCCATCGTTCTCGCCGAGCGCCTTGCCGTTCTTTTCAAAGTAGACCACCACGCCCTCGCCGGCCGGCGAGTTGTACAGCTCGCCCCATGAAAACACCACCGCGTAGCCATCGGTGGCGGTGGCGATAATGGCCAGCTTTTTCACGTCGTTGTGGCCGGGCGCATCGAGCACTGCCCGGTCGATGATATCGCGCAGGCGCACGCCCCGATAGCTGGTGATGGTCTCTGCCTTGTCGCCATTATGGCGCGTGACATCGAGCTTGCCGCCTGCGGCTACCGGCAACTGGCGCAGGTCGGCCACGCTCAAGGCCAGCGGATTTTCCACCATGCCGGTGACCGCCAGGCTGTGACTCATCTGGTCGCCCGCGATGGCGGTGGCGGTGGCGAACAGAGCGGCAAACAGGATGCAACGAAATAATCTCAACATGCGGGTTTTCCTGATGGTTGAACGTCTCAATCGCAATATACAGTGGTATATAACGATGCTCAAGCGACAAGCGGCAAAGGACGCGCGCAGGTCAAAAATCGGACAAAAATCGTGCGCCGCACCATTCCGCTATGCGAACGAATGTTTCACAAAACGGTTGACATGGCCAGCCTGGCTAGGCAAACTGATTTGCAGGAGCGAGACAAAATGAACGCCAAGATGAATCACCTGCAACCCGCTATCGATCCGGACATCGTCGTTTTCAGCGACGACGAGGAAGGCAAGGACCGCCAGTTCGTCAATGCGCTGGCGCGTGGCCTGGAAGTGCTGCGCTGCTTTCGTCCCGGCGAAATCTACCTGTCGAACGCCGACATGGCCAGGCGCACGGCGATCCCGAAACCGACGATTTCGCGCCTGACCCATACGCTGACCAAACTCGGTTACCTCAATTACTCCGAGCAGCTGGGCAAGTACCAGCTGGGCGCCGGCGTGCTGGCGCTGGGCTACCGCATGCTGTCGAACCTGGACGTGCGCAAGCTGGCGCGCCCGCTGATGGAGGAACTGGCCGAACACGCGCAGGCGTCGGTGTCGATGGGCACGCGCGACCGCCTCAGCATGGTGTATGTGGAAACCTGCCGCAGCAGCGCCAATGTCACCCTGCGCCTGGACGTCGGCTCGCGCATCCCGCTGATGACGACGGCGATGGGCAAGGCCCTGCTGTGCATCCTGCCGCAGTCGGAACGCGACTACCTGATGGACCATGCGCGCACGCACGACACCGAACGCTGGCCGCGCATCCGCGCCGGCATCGAGCAGGGTTTCAGGGATTACCAGGACCGGGGCTTCTGCATCTCGGCCGGCGAATGGCAGAACGACATCCATGCCGTGGGCGTGCCGATGCTGGGTGCCGACGGCGAACAGGTGATGGCCTTCAATTGCGGCGGGCCCGCCTTTTTGCTGTCGCGCGAGAAGCTCGAAAGCGACCTCGGTCCGCGCCTGGTGGCGCTGGTCAAAACCATCGAATCCAATCTGGGCCGCGGCTAAGCGCCCCTTCATCCCCTACCAAGGAAACCATGATACGCGACGAAGAAACCCTCAATATCCTGCTCGACAGCATCAGCCGCTTCGTGCGCGAAGTGCTGGTGCCGAACGAAAACCTGGTGGCCGAGACCGACACCATTCCGCCGGCCATCGTGGCGCAGATGCGTGAACTGGGCCTGTTCGGCCTGTCGATCCCCGAAGCCTACGGCGGCCTGCAACTGAGCATGGAAGAGGAAGTGCGCGTGGCGTTCGAGATCGCCCGCACCTCGCCCGCCTTCCGTTCGCTGATCGGCACCAATAACGGCATCGGCTCGCAGGGCATCGTGATCGACGGCACGGAAGCGCAGAAACAGCACTACCTGCCGAAACTGGCGGCCGGCGACATCATCGGCTCGTTCGCGCTGACGGAAGCGGGCTCCGGTTCCGACGCCGCATCCCTGCGCACCACGGCCGTGCGCGATGGCGACTTTTATATCCTGAACGGCAGCAAGCGCTATATCACCAATGCGCCCGAAGCCAGCATCTTTACGGTGATGGCCCGTACCGACCCCACCAAACGGGGCGCCTCGGCGATTTCCGCCTTTATCGTGGAGAAGGATACGCCGGGTCTTTCCTTAGGAAAGATCGACAAAAAGATGGGCCAGCAGGGCGCGCATACCTGCGACGTGATCTTTGAAAACTGCCGCGTACCGGCCGCCAACATTATCGGCGGCAAGGAAGGCGTGGGTTTCAAGACCGCCATGAAAGTGCTCGACAAGGGCCGTTTGCATATCGCCGCCGTCTGCGTGGGCGCGGCCGAACGCATGCTGGCCGACGCGCTGGCGTACGCCATGGAACGCCAGCAGTTCGGCCAGCCGATCGCCGAATTTCAATTGATCCAGGCCATGCTGGCCGACAGCAAGGCCGAGATCTATGCGGCGCGCAGCATGGTGCTGGACGCCGCGCGGCGGCGCGACAACAAGGAAGATATTTCGACCGAAGCGTCGTGCTGCAAGCTGTTCGCTTCCGAGATGTGCGGCCGGGTGGCCGACCGCTCGGTGCAGATCCACGGCGGCGCCGGCTATATTTCGGAATACGCGGCCGAACGCTTCTACCGCGACGTGCGCCTGTTCCGCATCTACGAAGGCACGACGCAGATCCAGCAGATCGTGATTGCCCGCAACATGATCAAGGCAGCGCAAAAATGACAGCGGCCGCGACGGAGGAACTCCCCGCCCTGCTGGCCAGCCTGCCGGCGCGCCTGTCGGCCATCCCCGCGCGCTGGGCCGCCAGCACGCCCGACGCGCCGGCACTGCACGAAGGCGGCCGCCACTGGACCTATGCCCAGCTGCAGCACGCCGTCGAAGATGCGGCGCGCCTGCTGCGCGAGCTCGGTGTGCGCCCTGGCGACCGCCTGATGGTGGTCGGCGAAAACTGCGCGCTGCAGGTGGCGCTGATTTTTGCCTGCGCCAGCATCGACGCCTGGACCGTCAATGTCAATGCGCGGCTGTCGGCGCGCGAGATCGATACCATCGCAAGCCACTCCACGGCGCGGCGCGTGCTGTACCTGCACGCATCGTCAAAAGAGGCGGCGGCGCATGCGCAGCGCGCGGCCAGCATCACGGTCGCCGTCGACGGCATGGGCGAACTGCTGGCCGGCCCCTTGAACGAAAACACCGTGGCGGAAGCGACGCAGCCTGGTAACGGGCAGGTGGCCGCGCTGATCTACACCACCGGCACCACCGGCCACCCCAAGGGCGTGATGCTGACGCATCGTAACCTGCTGTTTATCGCCGCCACCTCCGGCAAGCTGCGCGGCCTGACACAGCCAGATCGCGTGTATGGCGTGCTGCCGATTTCACACGTGTACGGCCTGGCGTCGGTGGCGCTCGGCACGCTGCATGCCGGCGCGGCTTTGTATCTGGTGCCGCGCTTTTCGGTCGAAGGATTGTTGTCCGCATTGAAGGACGATGGCCTGACCATCGTGCAGGGCGTGCCGGCCATGTATGCCAAGCTGCTGCAGACCCTGGGCGGCCCCGGCACGCCGCTGGTCACGCAACTGCGCTTTGCCTATGCGGGCGGCTCGCCGCTGGCGCCGTCGCTGAAACAGGAAGTCGAGCAGCTGCTGGGCACCGCGCTGCACAATGGCTACGGCATGACGGAAAGCTCGCCCACCATCAGCCAGACGCGGCTGGAGTCGCCGCGCCAGGATGACTCGGTCGGCGCGCCGATACCGGGCGTGGAAACGCGCATTGTCGACGCCGATGGCGTTGACGTCGCGACCGGCACGCCGGGCGAGCTGTGGGTGCGCGGACCGAACGTGATGGCCGGCTATTACCGCGAGCCGGCCATGACGGCCGCCACCATGCGCGACGGCGGCTGGCTCAATACGGGCGACATGGCGCGCCAGGGCGAGGACGGCGCGCTGTTCATCGTCGGACGCACGAAAGAACTGATCATCCGATCGGGCTTCAATGTCTATCCGCTGGAAGTGGAAACGGCGCTGAACGCCCATCCTTCCGTGGTCCAGTCGGCGGTGGTCGGCTGCCGCACGGCCGATGGCAACGAAGACGTGGTGGCGTATGTGGAGCTCGATCCGCGCCAGCCGGTCACCTTGGAAGCGCTGCAGGCCTGGCTGGCCGGCACGCTGTCGCCCTACAAATGCCCCTCCACCATTATCGTCATGGAGGCGCTGCCGGCGGCGGCCACCGGTAAAATATTGAAAGGACAGCTGCGGCAGATGGCGCAGCAGCGGCACGACCATCACTGAAACAGATTTGCGCCAGACGCCGATACACCCGACAATAAAACACCAGCGGGCTGTTTTGAAACGAATAACAGAGGAGACAACAATGAAACGCACACTCACACGCATCGCCATGGCCACCCTGGTTGCCAGTGCCTGGATGTCCGGCGCCAGCGCCGAGGAATTCCTGGTCGGCGCCGAAATCCCCCTGACCGGCAACCTGGCGCGGGTCGGCGCCGGCATGCAGGAAGGCATCCTGGTCGCGGCCGAAGTCTTCAACAAGACCAACGGCAAGCACACGGTCAAGATCATCACGGTCGACGACGAATCGGCGCCGGCCAAAGCGATTGCCGCCGTCGAAAAATTGGCCAGCCAGGGCGTGGTGGCGATCACGGGCGGCTACGGCTCGAACAATATCTCGCCCGCCTCGGACACGGCCAACAAGCTGGGCCTGGTGTATATCACCTCGGGTGGCGTCGACGACAGCCTGGTCTCCAGCGGGCGCAAGAATTTTTTCCGCATCAATAACACGGCCGGCTACGAAAAAGCCATGCTGGGCATGCTGCAGGACGTGGGCGCCAAATCGGTCTCCATCGTCTATTCGACCAAGGACGCCACCACCGGCCTGGCCAAGGACGTGGAAAAAGCCCTGCTGGCCAAGGGCGTGAAAGTGACCAGCCACTCGTTCGATCCGGCGATTACCGACTTCAAGCCCATCATCAACAAGATCAAGCTGCAGGACAAATCGGAAGTGGTGGCCATGGTCGGCTATGAAAACGACTACGTCGGCATTATCCGCGCCGCGCGCGTGCTGAAACCGAAGATCAAGGCCATGGTGGGCGTGTGGTCGCTGGCCACGCCGAAGATGGCGGCCGACTTCCCCGACCTGATGCCGAACGTGTTCGGCACGGCGCTCTTGGCCTACCCCACCGAATTCAAGACGGCCGACGGCAAGGCCTTCAGCGACGCCTACAAGCAGCTGTACAAGAAGGAGCCGGACTACCTGGGCCAGTTCGGCTATGTGCAGTCGATGCTGCTGTTCGAAGCGATCGCGCGCGCGGCCGACAAGGGCACCGTCAAAAAAGGCGGCGTGGCCGAGGAAATGCGCAAGACCGACCGCGAGACACTGATCGGCCGGGTGCAGTTTGCCGCCAACGGCGACAACCTGAACTTCGTGCACCGCATGGCGCAGCACCAGGACAAGAAAGTGGTGATCGTCTGGCCGAAGGAAAACGCCACCGGCAAGCTGGTGTATCCGGCCCTGCCCTGGTAAGGCAAGTCTGCGCGCCATCCCTGGACGCGCACCGATGAACGACAGCCTGGCCGGCCCCTCGCGGGCGCTGGCAGGCTGCCTGACGGGATAACGACATGACAGAATTAATCCTGCAGGCCCTGTATTCGGGCTTGCTGCAGGGCGGCTCCTACGCCCTGATCGCGCTCGGTCTGGCGCTGGTGTTCGGCACCATGAAGATCATCAACCTGGCGCACGGCGAGCTGGTGCTGCTGGCCGCGTACATCGCCTACAGCGTGGAATCGGGACTGGGACTCGGTCCCATGTTTGCGATCCCCATCGCGCTGGTGATCGTCAGCCTGACCTCGGTCGGCGTCTACTTTATCGTCAGCCGCATCAAGAAAGACCGCGAAATCAATTCGCTGATCCTTACCTACGGCATCGGCGTCATTCTCACCAATTTCATTTTGCTGGTATGGAAGGCCGACATCCGCTCGACCTCGTCGAGCTGGCTGCAGGAAGGCATTGAAATCGGGCCGTTTTTCAGCATGCGCAGCGAAGTGATTTTCTTCGGCGTCAGCCTGGTGCTGATGGCGGCGCTGTGGCGCTGGCTGTCGACCAGCTGGTATGGCCGCGCCGTGCGCGCCGTCTCCAGCAACCGCGACGCGGCCAAGCTGATGGGCATCGACCCGGGCCGCACCGAGATGGTGTCGTTCCTGGTGGCGGGCATCCTGGCCGCGTTTGCAGGCGTCGCCTTATTCAGCTATGGCGTGATCCAGCCGGCCTACGGCGGCGCGCTGACGGTGAAAGCCTTCATTATCACGGTGCTGGCCGGCATCGGTTCGATCCCCGGCGTGCTGATCGCCGCCGTGCTGCTGGGCGTGGCCGAAGCACTGACGGTGACGCTGGCCAGTTCTGCGCTGCAGGAATTGTCCGGCATGGTCCTGTTCCTGCTGGTGCTGTTCATTATGCCGAACGGCCTGTTCGGCGCGGTACGGAGGCGCGGATGAAATCTTCTTCCCTCATTTCCACCATGGCTCTGCTGCTGGCCGCCTATGTGGCGGTACCGCTGGTCCTCGGCAGCAACCAGTATGTGATGAGCATGGTGGTGGCGGCCCTGATCATCGGCGGCGTGGCCCTGTCCTGGGCCTTGCTGGGCAACCTGGGCGGCATGGTCAGCTTCGGCCATGCGGCGTTCTTCGGCGTCGGCGCGTATGTATCGGCGCTCACCACCGTGAAACTGGGCCTGCCCGTGTTTGCCGCCATGCTGCTGGGCGGCGTCGGCGCGACGGTTTCCGCCGTCATCATGCTGCCCGTGCTGCGCCTGCGCGGGCCGTATTTTGCGCTGGCGATCCTGGCCTACGCGCATATCTTCCGCATCGTGGCCACCGAATGGAGTTCGCTGACCGGCGGCTCGGGCGGCGTGGCCAATATCCCGACCTTGCCCACCGTATTCGGCTTCGATCTGTCCAGCAAGACCGGCGCCTATCTGGTGGTGCTGACGCTGGTGGTGGCGTGCGCGTTTGCCTACAGCCGCATCCGCTCCAGCCACTACGGCATCGCCCTGCGCGCCATGCACGACAGCGAGGATGCGACGCGCGTGGTCGGCGTCAACAGCACCTTGCTGAAAGGCGCGATGCTGCTGGTGTCGGCCTTTATGGCGGGCCTGTTCGGCGCCTTCAACGCCCACTATATCAACTTCCTGGAACCCGATTACGCCTTCAACAGCCTGTGGGTCACCTTGCCCATCGTCGCGGCGATCTTCGGCGGCTACCGCACCATCCTCGGCCCCGTGCTCGGTGCCGTGGTGGTGTACCTGGTCGACCAGCTGATCTTCAAGTCGCTGATCCCGACCGGCCACCAGCTGGTGCTGGGCGTGCTGCTGGTGGCGATGATCGTCTTCAGCCCGAACGGCTTGCTGCCGCTGCTGAAAAAATTATTCAAGGGAAAGGAGAAGACGCATGCTTGAACTTGATAATGTCTCGGTGCGCTTCGGCGGCCTGACGGCCGTCGATGCGGTCACCCTGTCCATCGCCAGCAATGACGTGATCGGCCTGGTGGGCTCGAACGGCGCCGGCAAGACCACCCTGTTCAATGCGATCTCGGGCCTGGTGCGCCCGACCGGCGGCGCGATCCGCTTCGAAGGGCGCGACGTGATGGCCACGCCGATGTACCAGCGCGCGCGCCTGGGCATCGGCCGCACCTTCCAGATACCGCAACCGATGCACGAACTGACGGTGCGCGAAAACCTGATCGTCGCGCAGCGCTTTGGCACCGGCAAGGTCGATCATAAAAAGATCGACGAGATCCTCGACTTCACCAGTTTATCCGCCAAGGCCGGGCGCGACGCGGCCAGCGAGCTGGCGCTGACGGAATTGAAGGCGCTGGAAGTGGCCAAGGCGCTGGCCACCGATCCGAAACTGCTGCTGCTCGACGAAGTGCTGGCCGGCCTGGAAACCACGGGCAAGCGCCGCTTCATGGGCATGCTGAAGGACCTCCATGCCAAGTTTGGGGTGGGGATCGTGATGATCGAGCACGATATCGAGACCATCAGCAATCTGTGCCCGCGCGTGGCGGTGCTCAATTTCGGCCAGCTGATCGCCGACGGCACGCCGGACGCGGTGTTCCGCGATCCGGCCGTCATCAAAAGTTATACGGGAGCCTTTGATGCTTGAAGTGGATAAACTGCGCGCCGGCTACGGCGCCATCAATGTGCTGTGGGATGTGTCCTTGAGCGTGGCCAAGGGCCAGCTGACGACGATCATCGGCCCGAACGGCGCCGGCAAGACGACGCTCTTGCGCGCCATCATGGGCCTGGTGCCGTCCAGCGCGGGCAGCATCAGCCTGGACGGCAAGGTCCTGAACGGCACGCCGACCTGGAAGATGAGCGATGCCAGCGTGACCATGATACCGGAAGGGCGCATGACGTTTCGCGACATGAGCGTGGAAGAAAACCTGATCATGGGTGCGTTTCCGAAGGCGCACCGGGCCCATATGCGCGCGCGGCTGGAAGAGTCGTACGCCATGTTCCCGCGCCTGCGCGAGCGGCGCAGGCAGCTGGCCGGTTCGCTGTCCGGCGGCGAAGCGCAGATGCTGGCGATGGCGCGCGGCCTGATGTCGGACCCGTCGCTGTTGATCATCGACGAACCGTCGCTGGGCCTGGCGCCGCTGGTGGTGGGCGAACTGTTCGAGATCCTGGCGCGGCTCAATGACGGCCAGCGCACCATCGTGCTGGTCGAGCAGAACACGGCGCGCGCGGTGAAAGTGGCGGACCACGTCTACCTGATGCAAAGCGGGAAAGTGGCGCTGTCGCAAAAGGCCAGCGAAGTGGACCTGGAGCATCTGCACGAGCTGTATTTTTCCCGCTAGTATCCTTACTCCTCCTCGTCGGCCAGCTTGTCGAACACCCCCAGCGCGCTTTTGCCGAGCCCGGTCACCACGAGCGGGTCGTCGGCATCGAACTGGGCGGCGTCGACCAGCATGCGCAGCTTGCTCAAGCGTTCGCCCAGCGCCAGCGCTTGCGCCTGCGGCTCGGCATCCACTTGCCCGGCCTGCGCGATGGCGCGGGTGACGGACTCGGGAAACTCCCATAATTCGGCGATCTTGACCGACAAGATGCGCGCCTGCGCAAATACCTGGGCAATAAAGGCGCTTGACTGTGGAAACGCTTCGGGCGCATGCAGCTGGTCGATCAGCCGGAACGCCACCACCAGGCCGACATTGGTCATCAGGCCCGCCAGGTAGGCGTCGAAGGCGTTCGCCTGCATGCCGGGGGCCAGCAGGCTGGCCGCCAGCGCGCATTTTTCGGACTGGCGCCAGATCAGCGGCGCCGTGCGCACGGTCAGGCCACCGCTTTTCATGCTGACGATGGGACGGAAGGCAACGCGGGCCAGCAGCATGCGCATATTGTTTTGCCCGAGCAGCATGATGGCGCCTTCCATGGTGCTGATCGACGGGCTGGCGTTGTAGCGCGAATGGTAGCAGGGCCGGTTCGCTTCCCGATAGACCTCGGCCACCAGCACCACGTCCTGCGCCAACTGGCGCGACAGCTCGGCGGCGCTCATGTTTTCTTCTTGCAGGGTACGCATCAACTGCGGAATGATGGCCGGAATGCGCGGCACCAGCGCGGCGCCGGCGACCGGTTCGCGGGCCAGGCGCGTCAATTCATCCAGGATGCGCTGTTCGGTCTGCGCTGGCGCCTGCGTCGACCCCACGGCCGCCAGCCAGCGATAGTAGATGGCATCGATTTCGGCGATAGTGGCGGGCTCGTGCTCGACCTCCGGCGCCGCCGCTGTCGTGACTGGTGCAGGCTTTTTGTCGTCGCCGCCGTTCAGTAGTTTTCCTATCCAACCCATATGCCGTCCACGCTCTCATTGCTTCACTATCGGGAAATCCGAACCGCGATTTTACCTGATGCGAAGTGCTACAGTGGCGCCTGCATGGAAAGCGCCCGGGGCCGGTCCCGGGCATGGCATGGAGCTCATCATGAACAACAGTCTTGCGCATTACATCCGTACCCAGGCATATAACAACGCCTGGGCCAATCACCGCTTGTACCAGGCCTGCGCACAGTTGTCGCAGGCCGAGTTCCAGGCGGTGCGCACCAGCTTTTTTCCCACCATCGGGGCCACGCTGAACCATATCCTGACGTGCGACTGGTTTTATCTCGATGCGCTCGAGCGCGAATTGCGCGGCGAGCCGCCGCATCCCGACTGCTACGTCTTTTTTGAGCAGGACGAACCGTTCGACAACTGCCTGGACCTGCATGCGGCGCAGCGGGCCTCGGACCAGCGCCTGATCGCGCATTGCCGGCAGTTGAGCGACGCCGACCTGGCGCGCCCCGTCACCATCCTGCGCGACACGCCGCAGGTCGACACGCGCATGCGCCTGCTGGCGCATCTGTTCCAGCACCAGCTGCACCACCGGGGCCAGGTGCACGCCATGCTGGCCGGCACGCGCATCGAACCGCCGCAGCTCGACGAATTTTACTGCGCCGGCGAGGCGGACCTGCGGGCGCAGGATTTTGCCGACCTGGGCTGGACCGAGCCGGAGGTATGGGGCGAACGCTGAGCTACTCGGCCTCGTGACAGCACACGCACAGCTTGTTGCCATCGAGGTCGCGAAAGTAGGCGCCGTAATAATTCGCGTGGTAATGCGGCCGCAAGCCGGGCGGGCCTTCGCACACGGCGCCTTGCGCCAGCGCCGCCTGGTAGCTGCGGTCCACCTGCGCGCGGCTGCCGGCCAGCAGCGCCGTCATCTGGCCATTGCCGGGCGACGCCGCCTGGCCATCGTGCGGCGCGCCCAGCACGAACAGCGGACGCGGCACGCCAGGCATCATCCAGCCCGCCCAGGGCTTGGCGGGATCGTGAAACTTCTGCACCAGGCCCAGTTCACCGAGCAGGTCGGTATAAAACGCGTAAGCGCGTGCAAAATCATTGGTGCCGAGACAGAGATGGGACAGCATGCGGTTCCTTTCAACAGGCGGTGGTGCGAACGGTCAAACCCTGGCCTGATTATAATGGCGCATCTCTTTTTGATACGCCGCCATGACCGACACCCACCGCCTCGCATTGCATCTTCCGACCACCGCCGATACGCATGATCTGCTGGCGTTCGAACTGGACAACCGCGCCCACTTCGAAACCTGGGTCACGGCGCGCGCGCAGTCGTATTACAAGCTGGACGCGATTGCCGCCATGATCGAACAGGCGCAGCGCGAACGCGAGCAGGACCAGTCCTACCAGTTCCTGGCCAAGCTCGATGGCCAGATCGTCGGCAGGGTCAACCTGACCGGTGTCACGCGGCCGTATTTCAACAAGGCGCAGCTGGGCTACCGCATCGGCGCGCAGTTTGGCGGCCGCGGCTATGCCAGCCGCCTGGTGGCGCTGCTGCTGGAACAGGCGTTCGGGCCGCTGGAACTGTGGCGCCTGGAATCGATCGTGCGGCTCCCCAACCTGGCGTCGGCGAAGGTATTGCAACGCAACGGTTTTCATCAATATGGCATGTCCGAGCAAGCCATGTATTTCGACGGCGCCTGGCGCGACTTGCTGTATTTCGAACGCCGCAAGCACGACGTCGCCCAGGATCAGGGCAAATAAACAGTTTCCTGGCATGAATGCTGTTTTATCTCAGGCGCTGACGACTTTGCGCCAGGACAAAGCGCGGACTCGTTTGGCTGACAGACTCGAGGTTCGGGAATCTTCCCAACCTTGACGAGTCAAACATGAAACTGCGCCACCGCCTGTTTGAACACGTGTTGCTGATGCTGCTGTTGGCCCCTTGCCATTTTCTGTGCCGCCATCGTGCTGGCCTGGATGGCACAGTGGGCGGAAACGCTGCAACTGCCAACTTACCTGGTCTACGGCATGCATTTGATCGGCATGGTGCTGTTCTTTCTCGACGGCTGCGTCGTGGTTGCGGCCAGCAGCATCCTCGCTGCCCGCCTGTACCAATTCCTGTCCAGGGAGGACATATGAATACGCTGCATGCCCTGTTCACGCTGCGCCACCCACGCCGTTTCTGGCTGACCTCGCTCGCCATCGCCTTCCTCTGCGCCATCGTGCTGGCGCCATGGCTCGACAGCTCGCCATGGCTGGTGACGATTCCCCTCGTCCTCGGTGGCTTGCTGGTGGCCATGGGCGAGCTGTGGGAAGAGCTGCACGGCAAGTCGTTGCCGGGCAACGATCAAGCCACGCCTTGCCGGCGGCCTTGATGCGCGCTCATGAGGCTGGCACGCAACACTGTGCGGCAAGGTACAGCGGCAAGCGAGCGATTTAAGAATGGCTTCAGTCTCGCCGGGCATGGTGGACATGTGCTGCAAACAAGACAGCACTCCCACTGTGCAACCCTGACGAGAAAGACTCACCATGCGGATCAGCACCTGGCTACGCGCCAACAAAGGTTTTATCCTGTTCCTGATGCTGTTCGGCGTGTTCCGCACGGCCGTGGCGGACTGGAATCCCATCCCCTCGGCGTCGATGCGGCCCAACCTGGTCGAAGGCGACGTGGTCTTCGTCAACCGACTGGCCTACAACCTGAAAGTGCCGCTGACCGACATCGTGCTGCAACATACGGGCGAACCGCAGCGCGGCGACATCGTCACCTTTTCCTCGCCGCTTGACGGCACGCGGCTGATCAAGCGCATCATCGCCCTGCCAGGCGATACGGTGGCAATGCGCAACGAACAACTGGTCATCAATGGCCGTGCCGCACAGTACAGCGCGCTCGATACGGTCGCCGAAACCATCGCTGCCGTCGGCCAGTTGCAGGCACAGCGGGTCAGCGAACAGGGCGTCGGGCAGGCGCAGGCGCACCGCATCCAGCTGCTGCCGCAATTGCCGGCGCGGCGCAATTTTGCCACCGTCACCGTGCCCGCCGGCCACTACATGATGCTGGGCGATAACCGCGACAACAGCGCCGACTCGCGCTATTTCGGCTTCGTGCCACGCGAACTGTTGATCGGCAAGGCCGAGCGCATCCTGGTGTCGGCCGATATCCAGGATGCCTGGCAGCCGCGATTCGATCGTTTCGGCATGCCATTGCAGTAACAGCGACACGCATGGGCAAGGGATTTTTCGCGTAGCATGTGACCATCATGCATACACTTCTTCCCTCCAGCCCGCCATTGGCCAGCCACGGCGAGGCCCCCGAACAGCTGGCGCAGTTCCTGCAACGCCATCCCGACGTGCTGCTGTTGACGGGCGCCGGCATCAGCACGGCGTCCGGCATCCCCGACTACCGCGACACCGATGGCGTGCGGCGCGGCAATGCACCCGTGCAGGGACCCGACTTTCGGCGCCAGCCAGCCGTGCAGCGGCGCTACTGGGCACGCAGCATGGTCGGTTATCCGGCGCTGTCGCGCGCCGCGCCCAATCCCGGCCACCTGGCCATCGCGCAAATGGCGTTGCAGGGCAACGTCGGCAGCCTGGTCACGCAAAATGTCGATGGCCTGCACCAGCGGGCCGGCAGCACGGGCGTCACCGAATTGCACGGCAGCATACACGAGGTGGTGTGCCTCGATTGCCACGCGCACTATGCGCGCCGCACGGTGCAGGACATGCTCGACTACGACAACCCGCACATGGTCGGCGCCACCGCCACGCCGGCGCCCGATGGCGACGCCCTGCTCGAACCGTCCCAACTGGCCAGCTTCGTCGTGCCGCGCTGCCTGCATTGCGGCGGCACCCTGAAACCCGACGTGGTGTTTTTCGGCGATGGCGTGCCGGCCGCCTGCGCCACCGAAGCGGCGCAAAAGATGCAGGACGCCAGCGCGCTGCTGGTGATCGGCTCGTCGGTGATGGTGTATTCCAGCTTTCGCCTGTGCCGCATGGCGGCGGAAAGCGGCAAGCCGGTGGCCGCCATCAACCTGGGCAAGACGCGCGCCGATGAGCTGCTGGCGTTCAAGATCGAAACGCCGGCGCAGGACATCCTGCCGTTTGTCGCCGCCTTGCTGGCTTGAACGCTACTCGCCTCAGGCCACCGGCAGGAGCGGCGCGCGCAACAGCTGGCCCTGGCCGCCGGTGATGCCGGCCGCGCTGTTGGCGATCGCTTCCAGCGGTGCGCCAAGCGCGATCGCGCTGGCCGAGTCCAGGCGCTGCAGCTGTTCCGGCGTCAAGACCAGCGCCAGCGCGCCGAGGGTGGCGTCCAGCTGGGCCAGCGTGCGCGAACCGAGGATGGGCACCAGCGCCGTGCTGGATTTGTTTGCCTTGGCCAGCAGCCAGGCAATCGCCACCTGCACCGGCGCCACCTCATGCTCGCCGGCAATCGCCAGCACGGCGTCGACCGTCGCCGTTTCGCGCGCGCCCTGTTCAGTACGCACCAGCACGCCGCCAAAGCCCGTCAGGCGGCCTTCGCGGCTGTCGCGGTATTTGCCGGTCAGCAAACCACCGCCCAGTGGCGACCATAGCGCCGCACCCAGCCCCAGCGCCTCGGCCATCGGCAGCAAGTCGCGGTCGGCGCTGCGCTCGGCCAGGCTGTATTCGGTCTGCACGCCGATCAGGGGCGCCCAGCCACGCAGCTCGGCCATCATGTCGGCGCGCGCCACGCGCCAGGCGGGAAAGTTCGACGGGCCCGCATACAGGATCTTGCCGGAACGCACCAAGTCGTCGAAGGCGCGCATGATCTCGTCCATCGGCGTGGCGTCATCGCTGAAATGCGCCCAATACAGGTCGATGCGGTCGGTATTCAGGCGCTTCAGGCTCGCTTCGACGGACTGTATCATGGTCTTGCGGCTATTGCCCGTGCGCGACAGGCCGGCATTCGGCTGGCCACCCAAGGTGTATTTGCTGGCCAGCACGAAGTGGTCGCGGTCGGCGGCGATAAAGTCGCCCACCAGTTGCTCGGACTGTCCCACCTGGTAGGTATCGGCCGTATCGATGAAGTTGCCGCCTGCGGCCACATAGCCGTCGAACACGCTTTTCGCCTCCTCGCGTTCGGAACCATAACCCCAGCCCGTGCCGAAGTTACCGGTACCCAAAGCCAGTTGCGACACGCGCACACCGGTGCAGCGGCCAAATGTTGTGTAGTGCATGGACATGATTTCTCCTGAATGCGGCTGCGCCGCGATTAAATGATGATCGTCATGTTCGAAGCATAGGACACTTTTGCATAAATGTCGATCATAATTTAAAAGGGCAAATTACGAGCTGCCGCCACTCTGGCTATACTATGCAATTCACAAGGAGAATTCATGCTGGAACTGTTGAGTGAACATGCCTGCTTTGGCGGCGTACAACGCTTTTATCGCCACGATGCGCAAGCGACCGGCTTGCCGATGCGTTTCTCGGTGTTTATCCCGGCCAGCGCGGCGGACAAGGCAGGCAAACACCCTGCCCTGTTTTACCTGGCCGGGCTGACCTGCACCGAAGAAACCTTCATGATCAAGGGCGGCGCCCAGCGCGTGGCGGCCGAGGAAGGCCTGATCCTGATCACCCCCGATACCAGCCCGCGCGGCGCCAATATCGCCGGCGAGACCGACGCCTGGGACTTCGGTGCCGGCGCCGGCTTCTATGTCGACGCCACCGAAGCGCCATGGAGCACGCATTACCGCATGTACAGCTATATCCTGGAACTGCGGGCGCTGCTGGAGCAGGCATTGCACATCGACCCGCAGCGTACCGGCATCTTCGGCCACTCGATGGGCGGCCATGGCGCGCTGGTATTGGCCCTGCGCAATCCCGGGCTGTTCCACTCGGTGTCGGCCTTTGCCCCCATCGCCGCGCCCTCGCAATGTCCATGGGGCAAAAAGGCCTTCACGGGCTACCTCGGCAGCGACGAGAGCGGCTGGCAACAGTACGACGCCAGCGCGCTGATGACCGCGTTGCAAGGACAAGCCGTACCGTTTCCTGATGGCATATTGATCGACCAGGGCCTGGCCGACAAATTCCTGCCGGACCAACTGTTCCCGGAAGTATTCGAAGCGGCCTGCCGCAATGCCGGCCAGCCCCTGACACTGCGCCGCCACGAAGGCTACGACCATGGCTATTACTTCATTTCCACCTTCGTGGAAGACCATCTGCGCTTCCATGCGCGCAATCTGGGCAGCAAAGGCTAAGCAGTTTTAGAAATCGCCACTGGCATGCCCGTTGAAATGGCGGGTGTACCAGTCGCAGGCCAGCAAGGCCGCCTGGTGGCGCGCCTCCGCGCTGCCCGGTGCGGCGATCTGTTCCAGTTGCTTGTCGCAGCGCAGCGCGGCAAACGCCATGCGGTTCAGGCCGGCGACATCGGGATCGCGCCCGGCCACGATCAACAGCGAGGGCACGCGCACATTGTCCAGCGCGGCCTTGCCGGCCAGTTCCACTTGTGCATCGCAGACGGCCAGGGCGGCCAGTTCGCTGCCGCGCCAGGCCGCCACTTGCATCACCGCCGCCGCGCTGGCGCCCTGGCCATACAGGCCGCAAGGCAGCTTGCGCGTGGTGGCATCGATGCGCAGCCAGCCCAGCGCCTTTTCCAGCTGGCGCGCCAGCAGCACGACATCGGCATGCACGAAATAGCGGTGTCCGCCATCGCCGCCGCCGGGAGCGATGCCGGCCTGGTCGAAGCACAGGGTGGCCAGGCCGGCGCGCACGAAGTCGCTGGCGGTCGCCTGCGTGGCGGCATTGCGGTAGCCGCCATCGGCGCTGGCCCCATGCGCAAACAGCACCACGCCCACCGGTCGTTCCGGCAGCATCAATACCCCGTCGAGCTGCAGTTCATCGGCCGTAATGCTGACAAATTGTTCTTGCATGCTTGCCTCCCTGAGGTACGGTTTGGACTTCCCGGGCGGCACCAAGGCGGGAGCCTGGCCGCATGCTCAGTGTAGCAAACTTGCCACCATGTTCAAACCGCGCCGTAGCGGTCCAGTCCCTTCAGCACGGCTTCCGGGCGTATCGGCAAGTGGCGCACGCGCGCGCCGACGGCGGCAAAGATGGCGTTGGCGATCGCCGGCGCCACCACCGTGGTCGGCGGCTCGCCCATGCCGGTCGCGGCTTCCTTACTCTGGACAAACTCGATATCGAGCTCGGGCACGTCGGCAATCCGCAGCGGCGTATAGCTGGAGAGGTTGGTGTCGCGCACCTGGCCGTTCAAAAACGCCGTGCCTTCGTGGATCGCCATGCTCACGCCCCACAGCGCGCCGCCTTCGGCCTGCGCCAGCGCGCCGTCGGGGTCGACGATGGTGCCGGCGTCGATCACCATGGTCAGTTTTTCGACTTGCACCATGCAAGTATTGCGGTCAACCCGCACCCGCGCCACGCAGGCGGTCCAGGTCGGCATATCGCGCTCCTGGCCAAAGGTGGCGGCGATGCCCAGGCCCGTGTCTTTCGGCATGGCCTTGCCCCAGCCGGCTTTTTCCGCCGCGCGCAGCAACACCTGCACCAGGCGTTGCGCGCCGCCGACGGCGTTCGGCGCGCTGCCCGCATTGCGGCCCGTGGCCTGCAGCAGCGACAGGCGGAAGTCCAAGGGATTGACCTTGGCCGCCTGCGCCGCCTCATCGATAAAACTTTCCACCGCCCAGTTGGTCCAGCCCGGCCCCACCGAACGCAGCCAGCCCGGCCGGAAGGTGCTGTTGGCCAGGTCGTTGGAAATCGCGCGCACGCGCTGCGCGCCCACCGTGTACCAGTGATCGGCGCCGGCGATCGCGAACGGATCGTAAGGATGGCCTTGCTTGTCCTTGGACAAAAAGGCCGGCGCCAGGGCCTGGGTCGGCCAGCCGGCGCTCGCCTCATGCTGCATGGCGGTGACCTTGCCATTGGCATCGAAGGCCATGCGCAGATGCTGCATCGAAGGCGAACGGGGCGAATCGAAGCGCGCGTCGTCGGCCCGCGAACAGATCATTTTCACGGGCCGCCCCAGCGCTTTCGCGCCCAGCGCGGCCGGGATGCAATAATCGCCGTTGAGGCGCCGGCCAAAGCCGCCGCCCAGCAGATAGGTATGCAGCACCACCTGGCTTTCGGGCACCTGCAGCGCCTTGGCCAGCACCGGCAAGGTCAGCGATTGCCATTGCGTGCCGGCATGGATATGCCAGACGCCATCGATTTCCTGCGCCGTGGCGTTCACCGGTTCGAGCTGGAAATGCAGCACCGTGGCCGTCGTGTACTGGCGCGCCAACGTCAGGCCGGCGTCGGCGAACGCCTGCTCCACGCCCTCGTCATCGACCACGCGCGCGCCCAGGGTGGGGTCGGCGATCTGCTTGCTGCCGTAATGCAGGATGTCCTGCTCGGACACATGGGCTGCCGCGCCGGCCCGCCATTTGACCTGCACCAGGTCGGCCGCGCGGCTGGCCGCCGCATAGCTTTCCGCATACACCATGACCCAGCCCGGCACCGTGCCGCTGGGGTCATTCAGAGCTTCCGATTTCAGGTAGCCCTTGATCTTCTTCGCCGCCGTGTCGTCGATCGACAGCACTTTGCAACCGTAGCGTGTGGGCGGGATCTTCGGCCTCGCATATACCATGCCGTCGATTTCCACATCGATACCCGCATCGATACCGTACATGGCCGTGCCATCGGTTTTCGACGGCACGTCCAGCGCCTGCACCGCCTGCCCCACCAGACGGCGCTGCTGCGGCGTCTTCAGCACGATGGCTTTCAACTGCTCCGGCGTATAGTGCCGCCCCAGCTTGCCGCGCCGCACGATCTCGCCATAGCTGATCGAGCGGCCACGTCCGTGCACCACGCCCAGCCTGGCCGTACAGGCCGAGACCGGCACGCGCAGCAGCCGCGCGCCTTCTTCGAGCAGGGCCAAGCGCCCGGCCGCGCCGGCGCGGCTCAGCGGCTCGAAATTCTGCCACACCGACCAGCTGCCGCCCGTCACCATCAGCCCCCATTTCGGGTCGCTGTCCACGTAACGCAGCTTGACCTTGCTCCAGTCCGCCTCCAGCTCGTCGGCCACGATGCGCGCCAACGCCGTACCGATATGCTGGCCCATTTCCGCCTTGGCGATATTCACGGTCACGATGCCGTCGCGGTCGATCCCGAACCAGATGGTGGGATCAAACACGGGTGCGGCGGGCGCCGCGGCAGGCACGCTTGCCGCCTTGCCGGCCGCCATGGAACTGTCGGCGCGCAGGAAGGCCAGGGTAAAACCGGTGCCGGCGGCGGCGATCAGGAAGCCGCGCCGACCCAGCGAGCTGGGCTGCGATGCGGCATGTTCTTTCGGCAGCTTAAGCATCGGCCTTCTCCTGCATGCCGGCCGCCAGCTTGATCGCCTTGCGGATGCGCACATAGGCCATGCAGCGGCACAGGTTGCCGCTCATTACGGCGTCGATATTGGCGTCGGTCGGCTGCGGGTAGTCGCGCAGCAAGGTGGCCGCCTGCATGATCTGGCCAGACTGGCAATAGCCGCACTGGGGCGCCTGGGTGGCGATCCAGGCTTGCTGCAAGGGATGCTTGCCGTCCGGCGACAGCCCTTCGATGGTGGTGACGGCAGAGCCGGACACGGCGGACACGGGCATGATGCAGGAGCGCACGGCGCGGCCGTCGACATGCACGGTGCAGGCGCCGCACAGGCCGATGCCGCAGCCAAACTTGGTACCTTTTAATCTGGCGTCGTCGCGCAGCACCCACAGCAGGGGTGTCTCGGCGTCCACATCGGCGGAAAACGGTTTTCCATTAATGGTCAAATGATGCATGAGCTTGCTTTCTTGGGGATTTACTTGCCGGCACGCACGCGCGCCACCGTCGCTTCCAGGTTGCTCCAGGCCGGCTGGTGGCTGCGGCTGCGGCGCAAATACGCCGCCAGTTGGGCAATGTCGGCATCCGTCAGCGACTGGGCAAAGGCCGGCATCAGCACGCCGCGCAGGCCCTCGTCCTTGCCCACGCCGTGCAGGATCACCTGGATCAGGTTGGACGGGTCGGGCGCGCTGACGGCGCTGTTCAGGCTCAGTTCCGGCCGCAGCAGCGAGGGCTGGCCGTCGCTGTTCGAGTGGCACGATGCGCAGGCGGCCACGTACAGGCTGGCGCCACGGTCGTTATCGATCATGCCGACCTTCTGCGAGCGCTTGATGCCGGCCGCGATCACCGAGGCCGCATCGACCGGTGGCACGACCTGGTCCTGCGGCTTGGCCAGGTCGGCAAAATAGGCGGCCAGCGCGCGGATATCGGCGTCGGGCGAAGCATCCATGCCCTCGTGCACCACTTCCGACATGGGCCCGGCCGCCACCCCGTGCAGGGCGGTGGCGCCGGTACGCAGGAAGGCGTACAGCTCGTCCTTCGTCCACGGCAGCGGCGCCGTGTTGGCAGCTGTCAATGGCGGCGCATACCAGTGGTCGATGGCCGCGCCCTGGTAGGCCGAGCCGGCCACCTCCGCACCGAGCGCATTGCGCGGCGTATGGCAGGCGGCGCAATGGGCCAGGCCTTCGGCCAGGTAGCGGCCCCGGTTCCAGTCCGCGCCTTGCGCGGCATTGCGCGGCAAGCTGCCGGGTTTAAAAAACAGCAATTTCCAGCCGGCCTGCAGGGCGCGCTGGTTCAAGGGAAACGGCACGGTATTGGCGGGAGTGACCGCATACACGGGCGGGCGCGTCATGAAATAAGCGTACAGGGCGGCAATATCGGCATCGCTGGCCAGTGCGAAGTGCGTGTAGGGAAACACGGGAAACAGGTGTTCGCCGTCGCGCCCCATGCCTTCGCGCATGGCGCGCTGGAACGCCGCCAGCGACCAGCGGCCGATACCCGTCTGCGGGTCGGGCGTGATATTGGTGGCGTGGATGGTGCCGAACGGCGTGGCCATGCCGCGCCCGCCCGCATAGTCGGCGCCGCCCTTGACCGTATGGCAGGCGGCGCAATTGCCCATGCCGGCCAGGATGCGGCCCTGTTCGATCGCCTGGGCGGAAAACGCGGTGGATGGTGGCGTGGCGATGGGTGCCAGCGCGGGACGCCAGTAAGCGGCGTAGATGGCGCCGGCGGCGACCACAAGCAGGCCCAGCAATATAAGCAGGCCGGTACAGATTTTCTTGAACAAGACTTTCCGATAATAAAAACTAGCGCACAGGCCGTGCGCTTCATGGCAGAATTTTACGCGGATTGCGACTTGTTGTATGTAAGCAAAGTTACCTAGCGCCGCCCTGTGTCAGCAAGCGCACAGCGGCAAGCGGGCGCGGCGACTTATAATCGTCGTTTCAGCACGGCCATCTTCCCTTCATGCATACCGTTACCATCATCCTCGTCCTGGTCCTGACCGTCGTCCTGTGCGGCTTTATCGCCCGCTCGCGCTGGGTCAAGCTGCCGCTGCCCCTGATCCAGATCGCCGGCGGCACGGGCCTGGCCCTGTTCGGCCTGCAGTTGCCGCTCGATCCCGATATTTTCTTTTTGCTGTTCATTCCGCCGCTGCTGTTCCTCGATGGCTGGCGCATCCCCAAGGGCGCTTTTTTTTCCGATGCGCGCTCGATCCTGATGCTGGCCATCGGCCTGGTGCTGTTTACCGTGCTGGGCATGGGCTTCTTTATCGACTGGCTGATCCCCACCGTGCCGCTGGCGGTCGCCTTTGCGCTGGGCGCCATCCTGTCGCCGACCGATCCGGTGGCCGTGTCGGCGATTGCGGCCGGCAATCCGATTCCGCCGCGCCTGATGCACATACTCGAAGGCGAGTCGCTGTTGAATGACGCCTCCGGCCTGGTGTGCTTCACGTTTGCCGTGGGCGCCATGATGACGGGCGGCTTTTCCATCGGCGCGGCGTCCTTGAGCTTCCTGCAGGAAGCGGGCGGCGGCATCCTGATCGGCCTGGCGATTTCCTGGGGCGTGGGCCTGGCCAACAAATGGCTGGTCAGCAAGGTCGGCGAAGAGCCGGGCCTGCAAATCCTGATCAGCATATTGATTCCGTTTGCGGCCTATCTGGGCGCCGAGCAGATCCACGGCTCGGGCATCCTGGCCGCCGCCACGGCCGGCGTGTCCATGCATTACGCCGACCTGATCGGCCGTCCGCTGGCCGCCACGCGCACCCAGCGCAAGGCCGTCTGGGACACCGTGCAACTGGTGCTGAACGGCGTGATCTTCGTCATGCTGGGCGCGCAGCTCCCCACCACCATCGCCAGCCTGCAGGCGGCCTCGGCCGAAGTAGGCGCCGGCAGCGCCTGGAAGCTGCCGCTGTACGTGGTGGCCATCACGGTGGGCCTGACCTTCATGCGCTTTATCTGGGTCGCCATCTCGATGAAGCTGACCCTGTTCAAGCGCCAGAAGAAAGCCGCCAGGAATGGCACCTCGCTGGAAGGCAAGGACGGCGGCTCGCTGGCACGCCCCAGCCTGCGCCTGCTGCTGGTGGCTTCGTTTGCCGGCGTGCGCGGCGCCCTGACCCTGGCCGGCATCCTGACACTACCCTTGTTCCTGCCGGACGGCACGCGCTTTCCCGCGCGCGACCTGGTGATTTTCCTGGCCATGGGCGTGATTTTGCTGTCCCTGATACTGGCCAGCGTCACCCTGCCGCTCTTGACGAAAGGCCTGGTGTTCGCGCCGCCCGCGCGCCGCTCGAGCGAAGAGCGCAACGCCCGTTCGGCCGCCGCCGAAGCGGCCGTGGCGCGGCTGGAAAAAGTCTGCGCCGGCATCGGTACCGATGGCAAGGAGCAAGTCGTCACCGAAGCCGCCAACCGCCTGATCGAAGCCTACCGGCGCCGCATGGCGTATGGCGAAAGCAGCAACGATGAGGCGGCCCGCATGCAGGAGCTGGCCAGGGCCGAGCGCTCGCTGCGCCTGGAAGCGCTCAATGCCGAGCGCGACGAACTGTTCCGCCGCCGCATCTCGGGCGAGCTGGACGACGCCATCCACCTGCGCCTGCTGCGCGAGATCGATCTGCTGGAAGCGACGCTGGAGGAATAGCGATGGCCGTCTCTGCCGCAATCAGCCACCCTGGCGCCGCCGTGCGCTGGGTCGTGATGGGCGTCTCGGGCTGCGGCAAGAGCGCCGTCGGCAGCCGCCTGGCCGCCCAGCTGCACATCGAATATATCGAGGGCGACGCGCTGCACCCGCCTGACAATGTGGCCAAAATGGCCGCCGGCCAGCCGCTCGGCGATGAAGACCGCGCCGGCTGGCTGGCCGCCCTGCGCGAGCGTATCGCCGTGGCGCGCCAGAATGGCCTGGGCCTGGTGGTGTCGTGTTCGGCGCTGAAGCGCCGCTATCGCGACCTGTTGCGCGAAGGCGATCCAACCCTGCGCTTTGCCCATCTGCACGGCCCGCGCACGGTGCTGGAAAGCCGCGTGCGGGACCGGCCCGGCCACTTTATGCCGGCCAGCCTGCTCGACAGCCAGCTGGCCACGCTGCAGCCGCTGCAGGCAGACGAGGCCGGCATGGTGCTCGATATCCGCCAGCCGCTCGCCACGCTGGTGCAGCAGATCGCGCAGGCCGCCTGAGGCCGCGCAACTGGCTGGACAGTGGCCGGTGCCCTGTGTAGACTGGCGCGCACTTTGATAAGGAATTCCATGAACGCACCGACCACCAAACCCACGCCAGGCCCCGAGTTCTGGGAACGCGCCGACCAGGCCATCGCCCTGGCCAACGAGCAATGCATGCACAGCCCGGCCAACGAAGTGGCGACCTCGCTGCTGTACGCGGCAGCCCGCTTCAACGCCTTCCTGGTGGCCAGCAAGACCAACGATGTCAGCAAGATGCAGCTGGAAAAAGACGACGCCGTCGCCTTTTTCACGGAACAATATAAACGCATGCTGACCGATAACTTCAACGACTATATCGCCAACTTCGACAAGTACACGCAGCCTGCGGCAGCACCGCAGGCTT
Source organism: Janthinobacterium sp. J1-1 (assembly GCF_030944405.1). Taxonomy (NCBI): domain Bacteria; kingdom Pseudomonadati; phylum Pseudomonadota; class Betaproteobacteria; order Burkholderiales; family Oxalobacteraceae; genus Janthinobacterium; species Janthinobacterium sp. J1-1. The sequence goes on along the minus strand of NZ_CP132339.1, from coordinate 3,332,193 downwards.
GATGATGGCAGCGGACGGCGGCCGTCAGGCGTCGTCCCTGCCCGCCAGGTAATTGTTCTTCACGCGCACATAGTGCTCGGCCGAGTAGCCCAGGTAGGCGATCTCGGCCTCGGTCAACGCGCGCACCTTGACGGCCGGCCGGCCCACGTACAGGTGGCCGCTTTCCAGCACCTTGCCCGGCGACACCAGGCTGCCGGCGCCCAGCATCACGTTTTTCTCCACCACCACGTCATCCATCACGATGCTGCCCATGCCGATCAGGCATTCGTCGCCGATGGTGCAGCCGTGCAGGATCACCGAGTGGCCGATGGTCACGTATTTGCCGATGGTCAAGGGCGAGCCGTCGGGCTTGGCGGCATTTTTATGCGACACATGGCCCATGGAAAAATCCTGGATATTGCTGCCCTCGCCGATCACGATGCGGTTGACGTCGCCGCGCAGCACGCTGTTGCACCAGATCGAACAGTCGTCGCCGATCCGTACATCGCCGATCACCTGGGCCGTGTCGTGCAGGTAGACGCGCTCACCGAGAACTGGGCGGGTATTCAGGTAGGAACTCAAAGGCATGGTGGTCTCGTTTGATCACAAATGTAAATTGTATGCGGCGGCAAGAAAAAACGGGCAAAAAAAATCCGGCTGATAGCAGCCGGATTGTGACGAGACGGTAAAGCTTAGAAACGATACCCCACGCCAACGCCGAACAGATATGGATCAACCTTGACTTTGCTGACTTTCGCGCCGCTGATGAACACGTCGCTCTGGATCTGCACTTTCTTGACGTCGAAGTTCAGCGACCAGTTTTTGTCGAGTTTGTAGTCGACACCGGCTCGCAGCGAGTAACCCCAGCTGTCGTGTTCCAGGCGGCCGGCGCCACCCAGCAGTTTCACGTCGGAGATATTGGTGTAGTTCACGCCGGCGCCCACATACGGGCTGAATTGTTTCTCGGGCATGAAGTGGTATTGCAGCGACAGGGTCGGCGGCAAGTGCTTGAAGGTGCCGATCTTGGCGCCGTCAAGTTTGACGTCGTGTTTTTGCGGGTAGGTCAGGATCAGTTCAGCAGCGATATTGGGGGTAAAGAAATACGAGATATCGATTTCAGGGATCGTTTTGTCGCTGACGTGAATACGGTCGGATGCACCGACGCCACCAACAGGAGCAGATTTGTTGGCCGTATCGATTTGCACCACACGGGCGCGGACCAGCCATGGGCTTTCCTGTGCCATTGCGTTGCCGGCGAATGCGCCGATGGCGGCCAAAACGATTGCTGCTTTAGTTGCGGACTTTTTCATTCTGTTTCCCTCTTTTTTGTCGTTAAGTAACGCAGCGAAGTCTAAGAGTGCGGTGCAGCAAAAACTTTGATCCACATCAAATAGTGCCGGAAGGCAGAAAATGGCCCCAGTTTTCCTTGCACAGGTCAAAAAAATGATGCGTCGCAAGGTAAGGTCAAGCCGGCGCACTCAACAAATGAGAATAGTAATGATTATCATTTGCGATATAATATGCCCTTACCTGGCGTTCATATAAGGGATGGGAGACATGGATATATTGAGGGAACTGCGTGAATCGGGGCTGAAAGTAACGATACCGCGCCTGCGGATTCTGCAGCTGTTTCAAGAAGGAACAATCAAGCACCTGAGTGCGGACGATGTCTATAAACTCTTGCTGGCTGAAAAGATCGATGTGGGCCTAGCCACCATCTACCGGGTGCTGATGCAATTTGCCGAAGCGGGCATTCTGTTTCGCCGCCATTTCGAATCGGGCCATGCCGTATTCGAACTGAACCAAGGCCAGCACCATGACCACCTGGTCTGCACCGGCTGCGGCAAGGTCGATGAATTCGTCGACGAGGGCATCGAATTGCGCCAGCACGAAATTGCCACCGAGCGCGGCTTCGTGCTGCATGAGCACGCCTTGTCGCTGTACGGCACCTGCGCCGACTGCACGGCAAAAAAAGTTCCTCCACGCAAGCCCTGAAGGCGGCCTCGCGGCCAGGCTATACAATGCGGCAACGTTGAAAGGATGCCGCATGTATATCGGAGAACTGGCGCGCCTGACGGGCGCCACCCCCAAGGCCCTGCGCCACTACGAAGCGCTGGGCCTGCTGGGTGAAGTGCGGCGGGCCGGCGCCTACCGCCGCTACTCGCAGCAGGACCTGGCGCAGGTGACCCTGATCCGCCAGGCGCAGGCGCTGGGCTTCCGGCTGGCCGAACTGCTGCCCATCCTGGCCGGCATTGACACCGACTGGGCCGCGCTGGGCCGGCATATCGCCGCCAAGCGCTTGCAACTGCATGAAGAAATCGCCCGGCTGCAAGCACTCGATGCGCGCTTGCAGGCCATCGATGGGGAAATCAAGGATTGCCTGCAGCGCGCTTGACTCTGCCCCCAGGGGCAGGCCTCATGATGGGCACTGCTCATTTCATGAAAGCCGCCCTCATGCGCACACGTATCCTGGTCATCCTCGGCCACCCATCGAACGACAGTTTCTGCGCCGCCCTGGCCGACGCCTATCTCGACACCGCCCGGGCGGCCGGCCACGAGGTGCGCGAACTGCGCCTGGGCCAGCTGGATTTTGACCCCATCCTGCACCAGGGCTACCGCCAGGTGCAGCCGCTGGAAGCGGACCTGCTGGCCGCGCAGGAAGCAATCAGCTGGGCCGGGCACCTGGTCTTCGTTTATCCGATCTGGTGGGGCGGCGCGCCGGCCCTGCTGAAGGGCTTTGTCGACCGCGTGTTCCTGCCCGGCTATGCCTTCCAATACCGTCCCGGCAAGGCCTTCCCGGCGCAGCTGCTGACGGGACGCACGGCCCAGCTGCTGGTGACGATGGATACGCCGCCGTGGTACTTCCGCTGGGTGTACCGCATGCCGGGCATCCATCAACTGCGCAAGACGACCCTGGAATTTTGCGGCATCAAGCCGGTGAAAGTGGCCAGTTTCGGCCCCATCCTGAACTCGACAGAGCAGCAGCGCGCACGCTGGCGGGCACAGGCAAGCGCGCTGGCCGCCAGGCTGGCCTGAACCACAAGGCTTGCCATATAGCTATATTTCATACGCGTTTGGCAAGCTGGTAATCATCTTGTCATATTCGACGGCTATCATGTCGACATTGCCTTTTTGCCAGCCGCCTTGCCGCCGTGGCAAGCAGGTGCCGATCGTCATGTAAAGGTAGCCGCCCGTGGAGTTCAACGCCTCTCGATTGCATCTTCCCCGTTATCGCTCTTCCGTTGCGGCCGACCTGTGCATCGCCACCGAGTCGGTGCAGGCCGACGCCAACAACTTCGCCGTGCTCGAACTGTTCACCGAACGGCGCGACATGATGAGCCTGCCCGTGACCGAACAGGACCGCCCGATCGGCCTGATCAGCCGCAATATCTTCATGTCGCAGATGTCCAAGCCCTTCTATCATGAGGTGTATGGCAAGAAGAGCTGCATCGCCTTCATGGACAAGGAACCGCTGATCGTCGATGCCGCCATGAGCATCGAAGACCTGACCTTCCGCGCCGTCGAGGCGGGCGAAAAGGCGCTGGCCGACGGCTTCATCATCACCGAAGACGGCGTGCTGGCCGGAGTCGGCTTTGGCCTGCAACTGATGAACGTGGTGGCCACCCTGCAGGCCGAAAAAAACCGCCAGATCATGCACAGCATCGATTACGCCAGCGTGATCCAGCGCGCCCTGCTGCGCTCGTCCTCGGCCGAGCTGCGCGCGGCGCTGCCGGACGCCCACCTGGAATGGCAGCCGCGCGACGTCGTCGGTGGCGACTTCTACCTGTTCGAACGCCATGCGGGCGGCTGGTTCGCGGCGCTGGCCGACTGCACCGGCCACGGCGTGCCGGGCGCCTTCATGACCCTGATCGCTTCCTCGGCCCTGAGCCAGGCGCTGCGCGACCTGGGTCCGCATGATCCGGCCGCCCTGATCGGCGCCGTCAGCCGCGCCATCAAGACCTTGCTGGGCCAGGACGACGCCACGCCGGATGGCAGCCATGGCGCCGGTTCGAACGACGGCATGGATTGCGCGTTCCTGTGCTACGACGCGGCCAGCGGCGAACTGCATTTCGCCGGCGCGAAACAGTCGCTATACCTGGTGGCGCCGGGCCAGGACGAGGTGCAATGCCTGGACGGCGCGCGCATGGGCGTCGGCTATGTCGATACGCCGGTGGGCCACGCCTGGCAAAACCACGTGCTCGCGGTGGCACCGGGCAGCCTGCTGTTCCTCACCACCGACGGCCTGCTCGACCAGATCGGCGGCGCGCGCGACATCGCCTACGGCAAGCGGCGCATGCGCGAGCAGCTGCTGGCGCGCCGCGCCGCGCCGGCCGGCGAGGTGGCGGCGGCGCTGCTGCACGACTTCGGCGCGTGGCAAGGCGCGCAGCCGCGGCGCGACGACCTGACCTTTTTCTGTTTCCGCCTGTAGCCGGCGGCGCTTTCACTTTCACTCAACGCAGCGATCACCCTCCAGGAGCACTGACGTGCTGTATCAAGAATTCAACGAGTTTTGGGATGTGGCGCGCAAGCGCAATATCATCTTTTTCTACACTGGCTACTTTTCACAGCACGTGGTCAGCGCCATTTCCGAGACCATCAAGGCGCGCCTGGACACGGCCGGCGCGGCCGGCCCGACGCGCCGGCGCATCTTTTCCTCGTTTATCGAAATGTCGCAGAACGTCATGCATTATTCGTCCGACAGCCTGACGCCGAACGCCCAGCTGGACCAGCAGATGCGGCGCGGCTCGTTCTGCATCGGCACCCGCGGCGACAGCTTTTTCCTGTTGTGCGCCAATCCCGTCTCGACCGAAAACGTGGCGCAGATCCGCAGCCGGCTCGAACCGCTGCACACGATGACGATGGAAGAAATCCGCCTGGCCTACAAGAAGGCCCTGCGCGAGGAAGCGCCGGCCGACAGCAAGGGTGCCGGCCTGGGTTTCCTGACCCTGGCGCGCGACGCCAGCGAACCGCTGGAATTCGAATTCGCCCAGGACCCGCAGGAACCGGGCAGCACCATCTTCTGCATCAAAGCCATCATCTGAAAGAGCCGACCCAGGAAAGCATATGCAATCACCGTCCCCTTTGCCACCGTTGTTCCTCGCCGCGACGCCGAGTTCGCCCGAAATCGATTTCCGCTTCGAACAGCACACCCTGTCGATCAAGGGTGAGTCGTATCCCGAAAACGCGGCCGCCTTTTACGGCCCGCTGAACGCCGCCGTGCGCAACTACTGCGAGACCTGCCACGACGCGCAGATTACCGTGCACGTCTCGCTGGCCTACTTCAACAGCTCCAGCACCAAGATGCTGTTCACCCTGTTCGACATCCTGAACCAGGCGGCCATCGACGGCAACCGCGTGCGCCTGAACTGGTACCACGACGAAGACGACGACACCATCCTGGAATTCGGCCAGGAACTGCAGCAGGACTTCACGGCGCTGGACTTCCACGACCACGCCGTGGGCGGCTAGCACATGGGCGCGCAGATGTCCGGCTCGGGTATGGAACCCGATCTGTTTACCGAGGAGGCGGCGGCCCTGGCGGCCGCGCGCCAGCTGCACGCCGACGATGGCGCCAGCGGCGACGAGCAGCGCCGCATGCTCGGTGAGCTGATCGTCCATTACGAGCGCCTGATGCGCGAGACGCGGCGCCTGATCCGCCGCAGCGACCGCGCCGAACGCGACATGCATGTGCTCAACCGTGAACTGCAGGCGCTGGCCGGCCAGCTGGAATACCGCGCCACCCACGATCCGCTGACCGGCGCGCTCAACCGCGGCGCCGTGATCGAACAGGCGTCAAGCTGCCTGGCGCAAGGCGACATGGCGCTGATCGTGCTCGACATCGACCTGTTCAAGCAAGTTAACGACGACTTCGGCCACCCGGCCGGCGATGGCGTGATCCGCGCCGTGGTCGACTCCCTGCAGGACCTGCTGGGACAGGACACGCCGATCGGCAGGGTCGGCGGCGAAGAATTTTCGGTGGTCTGGCCCACCTCCTCGCGCGAGGAAGCGCAGCAGGTGGCGCAGCGCATTTGCGACGCCATCGCCGCCCGGCGCCAGGCGGCGCCCATCACGCGCCCGGTCACCGTCAGCGTCGGTGTCAGCTGGAACCGCGCCGGCACCGCCTTTGAAAACGCCTACAGCCATGCCGACCAGGCGCTGTACCAGGCCAAGCGCGACGGCCGCAATTGCGTGCGCGTGTGGCAGGATTGATGAATTGAGCGGCTTACTTGAGTAGATCGTGGCGCGCCATGGCGCCGTCGCGGCGCATGGCCGTCACGGCGCGCTGCATGGCGGCGTATTGGCTTTCCGGCAGTTGCCTGTTGCAGGCAAGGTAAGTCTGCACGCGGTTGAAAGTCAGGAGCGGCACCACCATCCCTTCCCACTCCTTGCCGGCGAATGGCCGGCTGCCGACCGCCATGCCGACCGCCCACAGGTCAATGCGGCCCAGCAGCAGCTTTTGCGGATTGAGCCATTCCTGCGTGACGGGCGCCACTTCCAGCCCGCGCAAACGCAGATATTCATCGCGCGCATCGCCCAGCACGGTGCCGATCACGAGGCCGCGCGCATCGTCCAGGCTACGCAAGCTGAAATGGCGGCTGGCCAGCCCGTACAACACCCATTCCGCCTCGTTCAGCGGGCCGATCCAGCGAAACAACGCTTCGCGCTCGGGCGTGCGGGTGGTGGAGTAGACACAGGTGTCGGCCTCGCGCAAGGCTTGCGCATAGGCGCGCTTCCAGGGCAGCAATTCGATGGTATAGGGGATGCCGGCGCGCGCCAGCAGGTCGCGCACCTTGGCCGTTTCGCGGCCGACGACGACATTATTTTCCATCATGCTCGACGGCGGCAGGAATTCGCTGACCATGCGCAGCATTTGCGCCGCCGCCATGCCGGGCGCCAGCGCGGCGGCGAATGCGGCGGCGAACAGCCATGCGATTGATCGTTGCTTCATGCTTGCCTTCTTGCGCTGCGTGGCGCCATGCCCGCCATCGACCTGATGGTAACACTGTCGCCAGCTTGACGTAATGGAATCTCTTTTGCATGGTAGCAAACAAACAACGCGGCTTTGCCAGCCGTCTACGCTGCCGCGATCTCCAGCGGCCAGCCCTGGAACTGGCCGCGCAGCACCGGCTCCGGTTCGCCGCCGACGACGATTTTCGAAAACACGTCGAGCGGACTGAAAAACGCCGTACGCACCCTGCCCAGCTTGCTCTCGTCGACCACCAGGAAACGCTCGCTGGCGCTGCGAATGGCGGCCTGCTTGATGGCGACCTCATGAAAATTGGAACAGCTGACGCCGCGCACCGGGTCGGCGCCGCCGGCCGAAATAAAGGCCTTGTTGACGCCCAGCCGGCCCAGGTACTGCACCGCCTCTTCCGAATAAAACGTCGCCGAGGATGGCTGGTACAGGCCACCGAGCAGGATCAGCTGCGTGTTGGGGCGCTTGCTGAGGATGTCGGCAATGTTCATGGAGTAACACACCACGGTCAGGGCGATATCGGCCGGCAAGGCTGACGCGAAGTGGACCATCGTGGTGCCGCAGTCGATGAACAGCATGTCGCCGTCCTCGACAAAGGTGGCGGCGCGCTGGCAGGCCAGGCGCTTGCGCACGGTATGCTGGTCCAGCTCTTCGGCCAGCACATATTTTTCTCCCGCTGCCGGCAATGTTGCTTCCAGAACATATCCACCGAGACAGGACAGCGCGCAGTCGGATGCCGCCAGGTCGCGGCGGATGGTCATTTCGGTCACGCCCAGCAATTCGGCAACCCGGCTCAACAGTGCGGGGCCCGAGCTCTTGACCAGGGCCTGCATCCGTTCCAGCCGCAGTTGGCGCGCCTTGGCGCCTGCAGTTTGTCGCATGGTAATACTTTCGTTCGTCATCACGGTGAGTGCGGATTGTATCAGCAACTATTCTTCATGTTATTAGAAAAAAGTGGTTGCACAACTAAATGTTATTGGCGTAACATAAATCTGTGGCGCGAATTATGTTCAGTTCGCCCAACCACCGTAACAATAATGAAACGCGCCCAGTGCGTTCACGGAGATTAATAGCTATGCCCACCGCCCACCATCAATCGGACCGGCCTGTGCACCACTGCGCGGCGTCGCCACAACCATGACAACTACCTCCAAATCACCGCGCGTCGCTCCGGCAGCCGGCGCCCGCACAGAAGCCGCCAAAGCTGCAGCGGCACCAGTGATCGTCCCGGCCAGTACGCCAGCGATCGTGCCGGCCGGCACCCACGGCCATGCGCGCAATCCCGGCGTGCCTTTCGACAGCAGCTGGTTCGACGACATCCGCGTCAACCTGTCGGCCGCCGAACGCCGCATCGCCACCCTGCCCGGCCGCCGCTCCGTCAAGAAAGACGCGCAGGCCGGCTGGCTGCTGAAAGCCATCAGCTGCATCGACCTGACCACCCTGTCCGGAGACGACACCACCGAACGCGTCAAGCGCCTGTGCGCCAAGGCCATCACGCCGGTGCGCCAGGACCTGCTCGACGCGATCGGCTTTGGCGACCGCCAGCTGCACACGGGCGCCATCTGCGTGTATCACCGCTACGTGGCGACCGCCGTCGAAGCGCTGGACGGCAGCGGCATTCCGGTGCCCGCCGTATCGACCGGCTTCCCCGCCGGCCTGATACCGCACGACCTGAAGCTGAAGGAAATCGAAGCGTCGGTGCGCGATGGCGCCTCCGAGATCGATATCGTCATCACCCGCGAACACGTGCTGACCGGTAACTGGAAAGCGCTGTATGCCGAGATGCGCGACTTCCGCGAAGCCTGCGGCGACGCGCACGTGAAAGCCATCCTGGCCACCGGCGAACTGAAAACCATGCGCAACGTGGCCAAGGCCTCGATGATCTGCATGATGGCCGGCGCCGATTTCATCAAGACCTCGACCGGCAAGGAAGCGACCAACGCCACCCTGCTGGTAAGCCTGATCATGCTGCGCATGATCCGCGACTACCAAGAGCGTACCGGCTACAAGGTGGGCTACAAGCCGGCCGGCGGCGTCTCCGCCGCCAAGGACATCCTCAACTACCAGATCCTGATGAAGGAAGAACTGGGACGCGAGTGGCTGGAGCCGGACCTGTTCCGCATCGGCGCCTCCTCCTTGCTGGCCGATATCGAACGCCAGCTCGAACACCACGTTACCGGCCGTTACTCGGCTTTCCACCGCCACGCGATCGGATAATTCATATGAGCGTTTCACACTACTTCGACACCATGGACTACGGCCCTGCCCCTGAAAGCGACACCGACGCGCGCGCCTGGCTGGCGCGCCACAGCGACGGCTTCGGCCATTTCATCAATGGCGCATTCACCGCCGCCAGCGCAGGCTCGCTGTTCGATACCAATGAACCGGCCACCGGCAAGCCGCTGGCGCGCATCGCGCAAGGCACGCAAGCCGACGTGGACTCTGCGGTCGCCGCCGCGCGCGCCGCCCAGGAAAACTGGTTCGCCATCGGCGGCCATGCCCGCGCCCGCCACCTGTACGCCCTGGCGCGCATGGTGCAACGCCACGCCCGCCTGTTCGCCGTCGTCGAAGCCCTCGACAACGGCAAGCCAATCCGCGAAACGCGCGATATCGACGTGCCGCTGGTGGCCCGCCACTTCTATCACCATGCCGGCTGGGCGCAACTGCAGGAACGCGAATTCGCCGACCAGGTGCCGGTCGGCGTGATCGGCCAGATCGTGCCGTGGAACTTTCCGCTGCTGATGCTGGCGTGGAAAATCGCCCCGGCGCTGGCGCTCGGCAATACCGTGGTACTCAAACCGGCCGAATTCACGCCATTGTCGGCCCTGCTGTTCGCCGAACTGGCCGCCCAGGCGGGCCTGCCCGCCGGCGTGCTGAACGTGGTCACCGGCGACGGCGCCACGGGCGCTGCCATCGTGGCGCACCCGGATGTCAACAAGATCGCGTTTACCGGCTCGACCGACGTCGGCCGTCTGATCCGCGAAAAAACCGCCGGCAGCGGCAAGTCGCTGACCCTGGAACTGGGCGGCAAGTCGCCGTTCATCGTGTTTGACGACGCCGATATCGACGCCGCCATCGAAGGCGTGGTCGACGCCATCTGGTTCAACCAGGGCCAGGTCTGCTGCGCCGGCGCCCGCCTGCTGGTACAGGAAGGCATCGCGCAGGACTTCTATGCGCGCCTGAAACGCCGCATGGGCAAGCTGCGCGCCGGCACGCCGCTGGATAAAACCATCGACATCGGCTCGCTGATCGCGCCGTCGCAGCATGAACGCGTGCGCAAACTGGTCGAGATCGGCGTCAAGGAAGGCGCCACCTGCTACCAGCCCGATATCTCGATGCCGGTGGGCGGCAGCTACTTCCCGCCTACCCTGCTGACCAATGTGCATCCGGCCAGCACCGTGGCCAGCGAAGAGATCTTCGGACCGGTACTGGTCGCGATGACCTTCCGCACCCACGATGAAGCACTGACGATCGCCAACAACTCGCGCTACGGCCTGGCCGCCAGCGTGTGGAGCGAAACCATCGGCCTGGCGCTGGCCGTGGCCCCTGCCCTGAAGGCCGGTGTGGTGTGGATCAATTCGACCAACCTGTTCGACGCCGGCGTCGGTTTTGGCGGCGTGCGCGAATCGGGCTTCGGCCGTGAAGGCGGCCGCGAAGGCTGCTATGAATACCTGAAGCCGCGTGCCTGGGCCAGGCGCGTGGCGCGCAGCGCAGCCGTGAAACCGGTGGCCGCCATCGTTGACAGCGTGGCCGCAGCGGCACGTTTGCCGCTGGTCGACCGCACCGCCAAGCTGTTCGTCGGCGGCAAGCAGGCCCGTTCCGACGGCGAGCAATCCCTGGGCGTGTTCGGCGCCAACGGCAAGCTGGCCGGCGAAGTGGGCCTGGGTAACCGCAAGGATATCCGCAACGCCGTCGCCGCCGCCCACGCCGCCGCATCGTGGTCGGCCACCACGCCGCACCGCCGCGCGCAAGCCTTGTATTACCTGGCCGAGAACCTGTCGGCACGCGCCGAAGAATTTGCCGCGCGCCTGGTCGAACTGACCGGCGTCAGCGCGGACGCGGCCAGCAACGAAGTCGAGCAATCGATCAGCCGCCTGTTCGCGTATGGCGCCTGGGCCGACAAATACGAAGGCGCGGTGCACGTGCCGCCGATGCGCGGCGTGGCACTGGCCATGGTCGAACCGATCGGCGTGGTGGGCGTGGTCTGCCCGGACGAGTCGCCATTGCTGGCCTTTGTCAGCCTGGTCGCGCCATTGCTGGCGATGGGCAACCGCGTGGTGATCGTGCCGAGTTCGCGCCATGCGCTGATCGCCACCGATTTCTACCAGGTGCTGGAAACCTCGGACCTGCCGGGCGGCGTGATCAATATCGTCACCGGCGCGGCCGCGACCCTGCTGCCGACCCTGGCCGAGCACGACGATGTCGACGCCGTCTGGACGTTTGGCGACGCGGCCCTGTCGGCCACCACCGAGCGCCTGTCGACGGGCAACCTGAAACGCACCCTGGTCGACTACGGCCTGGCTACCGACTGGAACGACGCCCTCTCGGCCGAAAGCCCGGTATGGCTGCGCCACGCCACGCAGATCAAGAATGTGTGGGTGCCTTACGGAGAGTAATGCTCGTATCGGCGCCGGTCGGCGTAGGTCGGATTAGCGCCATCGGCGCGTAATCCGACACCACCACCGAAGCCAACGACACCACCGCAAACTGTAACCGCAGCGCCAGACTAGCCACCAAAGAGTGGCAACCTGGCCTGACCACTGCAAAAAAATTGAATAACAATCTGGAGACAAGATGTTAAAGAATATCGACCCGCTGTTGAATGCGGACGTGCTGCAAGCCTTGCGCGCCATGGGCCACGGTGATGAACTGGTCCTGTGCGACGCCAATTTCCCCGCCGATTCGGTGGCCCGCCAGACGGTGCTGGGCAAGGTGCTGCGCATCGACGGCGTCGGCACCAAAGAGGCCGCGCGCGCCATCTTGTCCGTAATGGCGCTCGACACCGCCGTCGAGGTGGCAGCCCACCGCATGGAAGTGGTCGGCGAGCCTGACAACGTGCTGCCGGTGCAGCAGGAAGTCCAGCTGGAAATCAATCATGCCGAAGGGCGCGAGCGCATCATGGGCTCGATCGAGCGCTTTGCCTTCTACGACGTGGCGCGCACCGCCTACTGCGTGATCGCCACCGGCGAGCGCCGCTTCTACGGCTGCTTCGTGTTCAAAAAGGGCGTGATCGCCCCGGAGGCATAAGATGAGCGCCGTTCATGACAAGCGTGGCGTCGCCATCCTCGGCATCTATGTCGCCGACCTGGCGTTCCGCGCCGCCCATATGCCCGACGTGGGCCAGACCATCGCCGGCTCCGGCTTTGCCATGGGCCCCGGCGGCAAGGGCTCGAACCAGGCCGTCGCCGCCGCACGCGCCGGCGCCGACGTCACCTTTATCAGCACCCTCGGGCGCGACTCGTTCGGCGACAATGCGCTGGCCCTGTGGCGCGGCGACGGCATCACGCCGCGCGTGAAACAGGTCGACACGCATCCGACCGGCGCCGCCTTTATCTATCTGAACGAGAAGAACGGTGACAACGCCATCATCGTGGTATCCGGTGCGGCCAGCCTGATCGGCGTGGCCGATGTGGACGCGGCGGCAGACGATATCGCCGCCGCGCGCGTGTTTGTGACCCAGCTCGAACAACCGGCCGATGCCGCCCTGCGCGGCCTGCAGATCGCCCGCGCCGCCGGCACTCTCACCGTCTTCAATCCCGCCCCCGCGCTGCCGTTTGACGACGCCGTCTATCCGCTGTGCGACTTCATCACCCCGAACGAACACGAAGCCGCGATCCTGACCGGCCTGCCCGTGACGAACCTGGACGAAGCGCGCGCCGCCGGCGATGCCTTCCTGGCGCGTGGCGTCGGCTGCGCCCTGATCACGCTCGGTTCGCAAGGCGCCCTGCTGCACAGCGCCACCGAATCGGTCCTGATCGCGCCATTCAACGCCGGTCCCGTGCTGGAAACGACCGGCGCCGGCGACGCCTTCAATGGCGGCTTTGCGGCCGCGCTGGCCGAAGGCGCCACGCCGAAGGAAGCTGCCCGCTTCGCCGCGGCGCTGGCCGCCATTTCGGTCACGCGCGCCGGCACGGCGCCGTCGATGCCGCAGCGCGCCGATGTCGTTGCGCTGCTGGCAAAGGCCTGATTTTCACGCCGAGTTTTCGTTTTCTGAACACCTTTTGGAGTCGCCATGAAGCGCCAGTTTTCCGACCCACAGCTGAATTTTTTGGTGGGCATTAACGTCCTGATCCTGGTTGCCGCGACCGTGCTGTCGCATGGCGACTTCCTCGACGTGTACAACTTCCAGTCGATGGCCAGCCAGCTGCCCGAGCTGGCCCTCTTGGCCATCGGCGTCTCGCTGGCCATGATCGCCGGGAACGGCGGCATCGATTTGTCCGGTCTCGGCATGGCCAACCTGGCCGGCGTGGTGGCCGCCACCGTGGTGCCGCTGCTGGTCGACGCGGACGCCACGCCGTGGGGCTATACGGGCATGTTCGTGCTGGTCGCGCTGGTCACGGGCCTGCTCGGCGGCCTGCTCAACGGCTGGCTGATCGCCGGCGTGGGCCTGACGCCCATCCTGTGCACCCTGGGCACGCAGCTGATCTTCACCGGTGCCGCCGTGGTCTTGAGCAAGGGTTCCAGCGTACGCCTGGCCAGTGCCGAGCCGATGTCGATGATCGGCAATGAAAACCTGTTCGGCGTACCGATCCCCTTCATCATCTTCATGGTGGTGCTGCTGGCGATCGGCTGGCTGCTGCGCTACAGCCCTTTCGGCATCCGCCTGTTTTTATTGGGCACCAACGCCAAGGCCGCGCGCTACGCCGGCATTCCCGGCACGCGCATGCTGGTCACCACCTACGCGCTATGCGGCGTGCTGGCCAGCCTGGCCGGCGTGATCATCGCCGCGCGCACCGCCAGCGTGAAGGCCGACTACGGCAGCTCCTACCTGCTGATCGCCATCCTGGTGGCGGTGATGGCCGGCGTGCGTCCGCAAGGCGGCTATGGCCGCATGGTGTGCCTGTTCTTCTCGGCCACCGCCCTGCAACTGCTGTCGAGCACCTTCAACCTGCTCGATATCTCGAACTTCTTCCGCGATTGTGCATGGGGCCTGCTGCTGCTGTGCTTCCTGGCTTCGGCCCGCATCAATCTCGCCGATTACCGTTTTTTCTCAAGGCGCTAGTGTTCAGGGTTAGAAATTTGTTGATGATTGAATGTGTCGAAATCGCTTTGAGACAAGGAACAAAGCACAGCCAGGCTGGTGCCTGGCGCGCATTTGTGACGCAGTATCGGAGTGATTCTCGACATCTTCATTCAACGAATTTCGAACTCGGAACACTTTGCGCGACGCTGACCCAGTCCCCTCCTGGTTCAACGCATAAATAACGAGGGTTTGGAGACAACATGCTTACGAAAACAAAATGCGCCGCCGCCATCATCGCCCTGGGCACCCTGTCCGTTGCCGGCGTGCTGCACGCACAGAATAAAAAGCCGGTCGATATCGTCACCGTCGTCAAAATCACCGGCATGAGCTGGTTCAACCGCATGGAAGTGGGCGTCAAGGAATTCGGCGCCGCCAATGTGGGCGTGGTCAATGCGCGTCAGATCGGCCCGGCCCAGTCCGACGCCGCCCAGCAGCAACGCCTGGTGGAAGACCTGGTGGCGAAAAAGGTCGATGCGATCGCCGTCGTCTCGATGGACCCGCTGACCCTGGAACCGGTGCTCAAACGCGCACTGGACCGCGGCATCAAGGTCGTCACGCATGAAGCGGACAACCAGAAGAACACCCTGGTCGACATCGAAGCGTTCGACAACACGGCCTACGGCGCGCGCCTGAACGAGCGCCTGGCCGAGTGCATGGGCAAGACCGGCAAATGGTCGTCCCTGCTGGGCTCCCTGGGCAGCCAGTCGCAGGTGCAATGGGCCGACGGCGGCGCCAACAATGCCAAGAAGTATCCGAAGATGACCCTGGTCGACGCCAAGAACGAAACCGCCAACGACGCCGAGAAAGCCTACGGCAAGGCGAAGGAAATCCTGCGCAAGCATCCGGACATCAAGGGCTTCCAGGGTTCGTCCTCGCTGGACGTGCTGGGCATCGGCCGCGCCATCGAAGAAGCTGGCCTGACCGGCAAGATCTGCGTGTACGGTACCGGCCTGCCAAGCGAAGCGGCCAAGTTCCTGGAATCGGGTGCGGTCGGCGGCATCGCCTTCTGGGATCCGAAAGACGCCGGCATCATGATGAACAAGGCGGCGCTGATGCTGGTGCAGGGCAAGACCATCACCAACGGCATGGACATGGGCGTACCGGGCTATAACGCGGTCACCGTGAAAAAAGGTCCTGGCGTGGGCATTATCGTCACCGGCAAGGCCTGGGTGGAAGTGGATAAATCCAACTACAAGAAATACGCATTCTAAAACGGCGCCCTGACCATCGGCCTGGCACCCTGCGTGCCAGGCCGATGCTGGCAACGCCTATCGCAGAAAGAATCGATTCATGACCAGTACCACCCCAATTCCGGCGGCCACGTCGAAGACATTTTTGCAGCTCGAAGGCATCCACAAGCGCTATGCCGGCGTGCATGCGCTGCGCGGCGTCGATCTGACCATCGAAGCCGGCGAAATTTATCACTTGCTGGGCGAAAACGGCTGCGGCAAGAGCACCCTGATCAAGATCATCTCCGGCGCCCATCCTCCCAGCGAAGGGCGCATCACCATCAATGGCCAGCCGCATGAGGCGCTGACGCCGCTGCAGTCGCTGGCGCTCGGCATCGAGACCGTGTACCAGGATCTGTCGCTGCTGCCGAACATGAGCGTGGCCGAAAACGTGGCCCTGAGCGAGCAGCTGGTGGCCGGCAATGGCCGCCTGGCGCGCCGCTTCGACCGCCGCGCCGTCGACGCCACCGCCGCACGCGCGCTGGCCGCCGTCGGCCTGCCGTCCGATCCCCATTTCCTTTCCACCCGCGCGGATGAACTGCCGATCGCCACGCGCCAGCTGCTGGCGATCGCGCGCGCGGTGGCCACCAGCGCCAAGATGGTGATCATGGATGAACCGACCACCTCGCTGACGCAAAAGGAAGTCGACAACCTGGTATCCGTCATCGAAGGCTTGCGCGCACAAGGCGTGGCGGTGCTGTTCGTCAGCCACAAGCTCGATGAATGCTACGCCATCGGCGGCCAGGCCATCGTCTTCCGCGACGGCGCCAAAGTCGTGCAAGGGCCGATCGCCAACTTCACCAAGGCCGAACTGACGCACGCCATGACGGGCAAGCAGCTCGATGGCGGCCGTTACCGCAGCAGCCGCCTGCATGTCGATGGCGAAGGCGAACTGCTGCGCGTGCGGGGCCTGGGCCGGCGCGGCTATTTTTCCGGCGTCGACCTGACCCTGCACAAGGGCGAAATCCTCGGCATCACGGGCCTGCTCGATTCGGGCCGCAATGAACTGGCGCTGGCCCTGGTCGGTGTGCAGGGCGCGGACAGCGGATCGATTTTCCTCGACGGCAAAGAGGTCACCTTGCGCAATCCGGGCGACGCGATCGCCCACCGCATCGGCTATGTGCCGGAAGACCGTTTGAGCGAAGGCCTGTTCCTCGACAAATCGATCCGCGAAAACATCATCACCACGGTCTTGAATACCTTGCGCAGCCGCTTCGGCGCGCTCGACGCCGGCCGCGCGCAGGCGCTGGCGCTGGCCACCGTGAAGGACCTGCAGATCGCCACGCCCGACGTCGACCGCCCGGTGCAGTCGCTGTCGGGCGGCAACCAGCAGCGCGTGCTGATCGGCCGCTGGCTGGCGATCCATCCGCGCGTGCTGATTTTGCACGGCCCGACGGTCGGCGTCGATGTCGGCTCGAAGGACATCATCTACCGCATCATCCAGCGTTTGGCCGAAGACGGCCTGGCGGTGGTGCTGGTCAGCGACGACCTGCCCGAGCTGCTGCAGAACTGCGACCGCATCCTGATGATGCGCAAGGGCCAGATCGCCAATACCTTCGACGCCGACGGCCTGGCCGAAGAAACCCTGTACCACGCCCTTATTTCCGACAGCAAGGTGGCAGCATGAATACCACAACCATGAAAAACAGCAGCGTGACCCTGGCGGCAGCCGACCTGGGCGCACCGAAAATCACGCTGCGCCAGCGCCTGGCGCGCCATCCGCAGCTGTTCACCCTGGCCCTGATCGTCGCCGTCTGTCTGGTGGTGGGCGCGATCAATCCCGAGTTCTTCCAGCTGGCGATGGTGTTCGACATCGTGCGCGCCTGTACGGTGCTGGGCCTGTTCGCGCTGGGCGTGATGATCGTGCTGGCCGCCGGCGGCATCGACGTGTCGTTCGCGGCCATCGCGGCGCTGACCATGTACGGCATCACCAAGCTGGTGATGACGCAGTTCCCCGAAACCAGCATGGTGGTGATCCTGGTCGCCGGCGCCGCCGGCGGTACGCTGCTGGGCGTGCTCAACGGCCTGCTGGTCGACTGGCTGAAAGCCCCGTCGCTGATCGTCACCATCGGCACGCAGTACCTGTACCGCGGCATTCTGCTGACCTTTATCGGCACCGTGTTCTTCATGAACGTGCCCCATTCGATGGATGCCTTTGGCAAGCTGGCCGTCTGGCGCCACGACACGGCCACCGGCGTGCACGCGGTGCTGCCGGCCACCGTGCTGGTGCTGGTCGCTGCCGCCGGCCTGACCTGGTGGCTGCTGAACCGCACCCTGATGGGCCGCGCCGTGTACGCCATCGGCGGCAGCCTGCCGATCGCCGAACGCCTGGGCTACAAGCTGCGCACCGTGCACCTGTTCGTGTTCGGCTACGCGGGCTTCCTGGCCGGCCTGGCGGGTATCGTGCATGTGTCGAGCACGCGCCTGGCCAACCCGTTCGACCTGGTCGGCATGGAGCTCGACGTGATCGCCGCCGTGATCCTCGGCGGCGCGCGCATCACGGGCGGCAGCGGCAGCGTCAGCGGCACTTTGCTGGGCGTGCTGCTGGTCACCCTGATCAACAACGTGCTGATCCTGGCCGGCGTGCCGAGCACCTGGCAGAAGGTGATTGTCGGTACCTTTATCGTGCTGGCGGGGGCGGTGTTTGCGAGCAAGCGGTCGTCGTAAAGCTGCTGGGCAAACCGTGGCAAGCAAGAGAGATCAAGTGCCAACGCGGGAAGGTGGCCACTGGCGGGCGGCATGCAGCACACGCAGTATCCTTATCAAGCCGCCGGAAGTGTCATAGACAAGGATGTAATTCTGGTGCGCTACCAGCTCACGGGTACCCGCTACACGGCCAGGTTTGCCCAGGCCTGGATGATCGGCCAGACGGCCCGCCTTTTCCGCAAACAGCTCATCGAGGGCGAGCGCGGCGGCCGGGTTGTCGGCTTCGATGTGGTCGTAGATGTCGCTGCGGTCCTGGATCGCCTCTGGCGTCCAGACAACTCCATCACTCGGTCGCTCCCAGCCGGCGACGTGTGGCGGCGCGCCTGGCAGCGAACCTGGCTTCAACCTCGGCAGCCGGGATGAGGTCTCCGGAATTGGCCGAGTCCAGGCCGCCCTGCACCTGGCGACGGAACCAGGCGTCGTGTTCTGCCGCTTCCTGCTGCTGCCGAACAAAGTCACGCATGAAGTCGCGCAGTAGCTGGGCCCCGGTACGGTCGCGGCCCTTGGCGGCTGTGGTGAATTGTTCTTTCAGGCTCTCATCGACCCGGAAAGTAAAGGTTGCTTCGCTCATGGTCATGTTCCTGATGTGTTACAACGTCATTACAGAGTAGCACAACAGGTGGCATCCGCAAGCTGACGCCATGCATGATGCAAACTGCACCGTGTACGATGATCGAATCAAATGAATGGCGGAAAACAGTAGGAGTCGAACCTACGGGAGAACGTCTGACGCCCTCCACCGGGTTTGAAGCCCGGCCACATCACCGGATGAGTGTGCTTTCCGCGGTGCTGGTACTAATTGCTGGCTGGAGCGGTGGCATAAGACCACTGCGCGTTCGGGCGTAATAGATGCCCATTGCCAAC
The DNA here is from genome assembly GCF_030944405.1 of Janthinobacterium sp. J1-1. Lineage (NCBI taxonomy): Bacteria > Pseudomonadati > Pseudomonadota > Betaproteobacteria > Burkholderiales > Oxalobacteraceae > Janthinobacterium > Janthinobacterium sp. J1-1. The sequence continues at coordinate 3,313,196 of NZ_CP132339.1, read as the reverse complement.
CCGTCGAGTATAACCGACCCGGTCGAAATATTCCAAGACCTGGATCGCCCGCTTGCGGCCCAGGCCGCTGGCGTCGCGGAAGGTGGCGGCGCCCACGGATCCTGACCCTTCCGGCAAGCCTCCTTGCGCTTCCGCCTGTTGCGCCAGCTGGCGCACCAGCAGCGCCAGCTCGGCCAGTGCGGCCGGATGATAGAACAGGTCGTGCACCACCTGGTTGATCTGGCCCGCCTTGGCCAGTTTGCGCAACAGCCTGCGCGTTGCCTCTTCTTCCACGCCGAATGTACGCGACAAATCGCGTGTCCATGGCGGCTCGAAACGGCCCTGCTCCAGCGCCGCCAGCATCGGCTCGGCCATGGCCTGCTCTGCCGTCGTCAGCTCGACGCTATGATCGGGCAGGTGCAGGTGCGCGCCGCGCGCCATGACGGCGCCGCCGGCCAGCAAGCCGTCGACCAGGAAACTCCACAAGGCGTCTTCCATCTCGGCGTCGACGATGCGTTTCAGGCGCCACAGTTCCGGTCCCGCCTCATCGGGGGCGCGCGCATGGAAGGTCGCCAGGGCCGCCAGCACGCGCTCGTCCAATGCCGCCAGCGCTTGCGGCGCCAGCAGCAGGGCGTCGCCGCCGCGCAGGGCGATGCGGCGGGTGTCGTCCGGCAGGGCGATCACGGCGGCAGGCAGCAGCGACAGCCGCACCAGCAGGGACTCCCTCAGCCCCAGCGGGCTTTGCCCCAGCAGCGACGCGTAGTTGCCATGCGCGACAAAGGCAGTCAGCGCGTCGAGCCAGGCCAGCCGGGCCGGGCTGCGCCGCTTGCGCGCGGGCCCGAACGGGTCGAGCACCATGCCACCGCCCACCGTCTGCGTGGCCTGCGCATTGCGCACCACGAAACGGTCGCCGGGCACGGCATGCATGGGTGCCTCGAACACCAGCTGCACGCGGGCCGTCTGGCCGGGTGACAAGGTATCGCCATCGAGCACCACGGCGCGCGCCAGCTGGTGCGCCGCGCCCAGGTGCACATGCAGCGGCGACCAGGCTTTCAGGTGCACGCCGCTGTCGGGCAGCAGGCTCAGTTCCACGTCGATGCGCTCGGAACACTGGGCCAGCTCGGGCGCGACGATCCAGCTGCCGCGCTCGATGGCGTCGCGGCCGATGCCGGCCAGGTTCAGCGCCAGGCGCTGGCCCGCCACGCCGGCGTCAGCCGCGCGGTTCTGCGCATGGATGCTGCGCACGCGCGTCTCCAAGCCTGCTGGCGCCAGCTGCAGGGTGTCGCCCACTGTCGCCGTGCCTGCCAGCGCCGTGCCGGTAATCACCGTGCCCTGCCCCGACAAGGTAAACACGCGATCCACGCCCAGGCGGAACAGACGCCGTTCATCGCGCTGCGGCAGGCTGCGCGCCACCTGCGCCAGGTGCGCCAGCAGCGCCGCCACGCCGGGATCGTTGTCAACGCTGGCGGCAGTGGGAAACAACGGGCTGCCGGCCAGCGGCGTGGCCGCCAGCAGCGCGGTGATCTCACGCTCCACCTGCGCGATGCGGGCCGCATCAACGCGGTCGATCTTGGTCAGTGCCACGGCGCCGCGCGTCACGCCCAGCAGCTGCAGAATCGCCAGGTGCTCGCGCGTTTGCGGCATCACGCCATCGTCGGCCGCCACCACCAGCAGCGCGAAGTCGATGCCGGTGATACCAGAGGCCATGGTGCGAATGAATTTTTCGTGGCCCGGCACGTCGATCACGCCCAGCACCGTGCCGTCCGCCAGCGGCAGATAGGCGTAGCCGAGTTCAATCGAGATACCGCGCGCCTGCTCTTCCTTCAGGCGATCCGTGTGCACCCCCGTCAGCGCGCGCGTGAGGGTGGTCTTGCCATGGTCGATATGGCCTGCGGTGCCGACGATCATGCGCTCAGCTCACCGAGTTGCGCCACGAATGCCGCCTGATGCGACGCTTCCAGGCAGCGCAGGTCCAGCCACAGGGTGTCCTGCGCGATGCGCCCGATTACGGGGCAAGGCAGGCCACGCAGGCGCTGCTCCAGCGTGCCCAGGGGATTGCTCAGGCGCGAACCGGGCGCGCTGCGGATCGCCAGGCCGAAGCTGGGCAACTGGTCGACCGGCAAGGCGCCGCTGCCGATCTGGCTTTTCATCGCTTCCGACGCGACCACATAGGCGGAGCCCAGCACGGCTTGCAGCAACGGCAGCAGGGTGTCCGCCTGGGCGCACATGGCGGCCGCAGGGCGCGTCAGCAAACGCAGCGTGGTCAGGCGTTCGGCCAGCAGGTCGGGCGCGCGGTACAGCTGCAGCACGGGTTCCAGAGCCGCCAGCGTCAGTTTCCCCACGCGCAGCGCGCGTTTTAACGGATTGCGCTTGATCTTCGCGATCAAATCGGCACGGCCGACGATCACGCCGCATTGCGGGCCACCGAGCAATTTATCGCCGCTGAAGGTGACCAGGTCGGCGCCCGCCTCTATCGTTTCGCGCACCGTGGTTTCATGCGGCAAGCCATATTGCGCCAGGTCGACCAGGGTGCCGCTGCCCAGGTCGACGGCGGTTGGAAGCGCGTGCATGGCCGCCAGCGGCACCAGTTCGTCGAGCTCCACGCTTTTGGTGAATCCGGTGATCGCGTAATTGCTGCAATGGACCTTCATCAGCAAGGCCGTGTCTTCATTGACGCCATTGGCGTAATCGTGGGGATGGGTGCGATTGGTGCTGCCCACTTCGCGCAGCACGGCGCCGGCGCGCGTCATCACGTCGGGAATGCGGAAGGCGCCGCCGATTTCCACCAGCTCGCCGCGCGAGACGATGACCTCTTTTCCCTGCGCCAGGGTATTCAACATCAGCAGCACGGCGGCCGCATTGTTGTTGACGATGGTGGCCGCTTCGGCGCCCGTCAGTTCGCGCAGCAGTTCCTCGACCAGGTCGTCGCGGTCGCCGCGCTTGCCCGTCTCCAGGTCGAATTCCAGGTTCATCGGCCACTGCAGCGCTTCCACCACGGCCTGCACAGCCGCGTCGGGCAGCAGGGCGCGGCCCAGGTTCGTGTGCAGGACGGTGCCGGTCAGGTTGAAGACGGCGCGCAGCTGCGAGCGCGATTGCGCCTGCAGCCGTTCGGCCATCTGCGCGGCAATGGCGGCGATTGTCGCCCCCTCTTCGCAGACTGCGCCAGCCAGCATGGCGGCACGCAATTCGGCCAGCACGGCGCGCGCGACGGCCAGCGTCTGCACGCGGCCGTATTGCGCAATCAGTTCCAGGCAAGCCGTGTCGCCCAGGATGCGGTCGACCGATGGCAGGCGCACGGTTTGCCCGGTCGTCATGACTGCTGGCCCTCGCTTTTTCCGAGCCACAGCAGCGGATTGCCGCTGGCGCGCTGGTAGCCCGCCTCGCCCACCAGCAGATCCAGCATCAGGCTGGCCAGGTCGTCGGCCAGCGGCTCGACGTTGTAATCGTGCTCCTGGTTGAAGACCTTGCGGTAGGTATGGCAGTCGTCGCAGGTTTCCGCGCGCGCCACTTTTTTCGGGTCATTCGCCTTGTTGGGCAGCTTGTCGTCCTTGGCCGTGACCGGATCGAATGGCGCCGCGTCGTTGGCGTCCAGGCCCTGGTAAGCGATCTTGCCGTTCTGCTCGCAGGTCGAGCATTTCACGCGCACCATATGCCATTCGCTTTCGCAGATGCCGCAGTGCAGATAGCGGTAGCCCTGCGACTGGCCGCCGATGCGGATCACGCTGGCGACCGGATGCGAACCGCAGACGGGGCACAGCGCGCCCGTCTCCAGGTCGGGCACGCGCGCGGCGCGCAGCTGGCTGGCCGAACTGGACCACAGGATCTGCAGCGCGGCGGCGACAAACGGCGCATGCATGGGGTTCAGGTTGTCGCCGTTTTCATCGAGCACGGCATCGGCGCAGGCGTCCAGCGCCGCGTCGTCCAGCGCGCGCAGCTGCGCCAGCACTTGCGTCAGGCCCGTGGCCAGCGCCGGCTGCAATGCGGCCGTGGCGGCCAGTTCCGTCAACAGGTCATGGAAGATCGTGCGCCAGACGGGCGGACGGGCGCCGCTGACGGGCAGCACCGGCATGCGGTGCTGGACCGCGCGGCGCAGCGCATCGGCGTCGGCCACCGGCACGGCGTCGGGCGCCAGTTTGGCCACCACCGCCGCCTGCGCATCGGCCAGCGCGGCCATCAGCACCAGGTAACCCTGCATGCCGGCGTCGACCGGTATGCCCTTGATGTTTCCCTGCGCCAGTTCGCGCAAGCGCAGGGCGCGCGCCGTAAACAGGCTGGTGGGCTGCGGCAGCAGCAGGCGCGGAATCGCGTTGTGGTCCAGGCCTTCGATTTCGCCTGGCTGAAGAATTCGTTGTACCAATGGAGTTCCCATCAAAAAAAGCAAGGCAGAGCCAGCGAATGGCGGCTATGCCGTAAAGTATTTTAATCGATAAAAAGAACGGGGCCAGTCCGTTGCGACTGACCCCAGTTCTTGCACTCGGGTTAAAGCGGCAAACCCTAGTGTTTGTCGTTGCGTATCACCGCCTCGAACCACTTAGGATGGTGCTTGCGCGCCCAGCCATACGTGACGGTGCCGCGCACCATGGCGCCGATCGAGCCCTTGACCCACAGGGCGGCATAGATATGCACGATGATCGAGCAGATAATGCCGAACGCGCAGACCGAGTGCAGCAAGGCAGCGGCGCGGATGACGGGAATCGGGAAATAGAACGCGAAATACGCGCGCCAGATCACGATGCCCGACAGCAGCAGACCGCACATGCAGAACAGCAGCACGAAGAACAGGATCTTCTGGCCGGCGTTGTACTTGCCGATCTTCGGCAGCTTTTCTTCGCGGTTGTTGAGCACGTCATCGATCTGCTTGAGCCACTGCTTGTCGCCGTCCTCGAACTTGTTGTGGTGCCAGAAACGCACCACCAGGATCGCGAACGAGACAAACATCACCAGACCGGCAAACGGATGCAGGATGCGCGTCCATTGCCCGCCGCCGAACAGCAGCGCCAGCCACGCCATCGACGGATGGAACATGGCCAGGCCCGACAAGGCCAGCATCACGAAGGTAATCGCCGTGATCCAGTGATTCGTGCGCTCATTGGGGTTGTAGCGCTGTATCAGCGGATTGCCGTCCTTGTCGCGAAGCTTGTCATCATGATGTTCAACGTGGCTCATGCTGTTCCTCCTCCCGGATGCGGTTGGCCTCTTCCAGTGCCTCGTGCTCTTCGTCTTTGCTCACCTCGTTCGGACCGACACGCGTGTAGTGGAAGAAGCCGGCCAGCGCCGTCGCGGCCATGCCGGCCACCGCCAGCGGCTTGGACCAGCCCTTCCAGAAGCCGACCATCGGACTGATCCGCGGCCGGTCCGGCAGGTTGGAGTACAGGCGCGGCTTGTCGGCATGGTGCAGCACATACATCACATGCGTGCCGCCCACGCCCAGCGGATCGTACAGGCCGGCGTTTTCAAAGCCGCGCGACTTCAGGTCGACGATGCGCTCTTCCGCATGCACCTTCATGTCCTCCTTGGTGCCGAACACGATGGCGCCGGTCGGACAGGTCTTCACGCAGGCCGGTTCCTGGCCGACGGCCACGCGGTCCGAACACAAGGTGCACTTGTAGGCGCGGTCGTCCTTTTTCGAAATGCGGGGCACGTCGAAAGGACAGCCGGCCACGCAGTAGCCGCAGCCGATGCAGTTTTCTTGGTGGAAATCCACAATGCCGTTGGTGTACTGCACGATGGCGCCCGGCGCCGGGCAGGCTTTCAAACAGCCCGGGTCTTCGCAGTGCATGCAGCCGTCCTTGCGGATCAGCCATTCCAGGTTGCCGTCGTTGCTTTCGTGTTCGGCAAAACGCATCACCGTCCACGATTGCGGCGTCAGGTCGGTCGGATTGTCGTAGGTGCCATGGTTTTCGCCGACTTCATCGCGCAAGTCGTTCCATTCCATGCACGCCGTCTGGCAAGCCTTGCAGCCGATGCACTTCGACACATCGATCAGCTTGGCGACCGTGCCCGTCACCGGCGTCCTCGCCTGCGGCGGGGTAACGGTGGTGGCGGACAGGCGCCGGATATCTAAGGATTGCAGTGCCATTATTGAGCTCCCATCATGCTTTTTCCACCTTCACCAGGAAGGACTTGAATTCCGGCGTTTGCGAATTCGCATCCCCCACGCCCGGTGTCAGGGTATTGATCAGATACCCCGGCTTGGCCACGCCCGTGAAGCCCCAGTGCAACGGCAGACCAACGGTATGCACCTGCTTGCCCTCGATCATCAAAGCCTTGATGCGCTTGGTGACGACGGCCTTGGCGATGATATGGCCGCGCTTGGAACTGACGCGGACCTCGCCACCGGCCACCACGCCGATGCTTTTCGCCAGCTCTTCGCCGATTTCAACGAATTGCTGCGGCTGGATAATGGCGTTCAGGCGTGCATGCTTGGTCCAGTAATGGAAATGCTCGGTCAGGCGGTAGCTGGTCGCCACATGCGGATATTCCTCATGGGTGCCGAACATTTTCCGGTCATCGGCGAACACGCGCGCGGCCGGATTGCTGGTCGCCTGCGGGTTTTTCGGATGCATCGGGTTGTAGCCGAGCGGATTTTCAAACGGCTCGTAATGTTCGGGGAACGGCCCTTCGGCCATGGCGCCGCGCGCAAAGAAACGCGCCACGCCCTCGCCCAGCATGATGAACGGCCCCATGCCGTTTTCCGGCGGTTCGTCGACCTTGAAGTCGGGAATATCGGCCCCGCTCCAGTTGGTGCCGTTCCACTCGATCAACTTGCGGGTCGGGTCGAAGGCCTTGCCCTTCAGGTCGCAGGAAGCGCGGTTGTACAGCACGCGGCGGTTGGCCGGCCACGCCCAGGCCCAGCCCAAAGTCTGGCCGATGCCGGTCGGGTCGCTGTTGTCGCGCCGTCCCATCTGGTTGCCCGCCTGCGTCCAGCTGCCGGCGAAAATCCAGCAACCGCTGGAGGTCGTGCCATCGTCGCGCAGCTGCGCAAACGAAGCCAGCTGCTCGCCCTTTTTCACCAACAATTTGGTGGCGTCCTTCGGATCGTACAGGTCGGCCAGCGCCTTGCCGTTGAATTCACGAGCGATCTCTTCCGGCTGCGGGTTATGCGGCTGCGCATAATTCCACGTCAGGTTGACGATAGGGTCCGGGAACTTGCCGCCCTCTTTCTGGTACATGGTGCGCATGCGCAGGAACAGGCCCGACATGATCTCCAGGTCGCTGCGCGCCTGGCCCGGCGGTTCGGCCGCCTGCCAGTGCCACTGCAGCACGCGCGAGGAGCTGACCAGCGAACCGCGCTCTTCGGCGAAGCAGCTGGTCGGCAAGCGGAACACCTCGGTCATGATCTTGCTCGGATCGACTTCGTGGTACTGGCCGTGCGGCTTCCAGAATTCGCCCGTTTCCACCGCCAGCGGGTCCATGATCACGAGGAACTTCAGTTTCGACAGCGCCTCGGTGACCTTCTGCTTGTTCGGCGCGGACGCCAGCACATTGAAACCCTGGCAGATATAGCCGGTCATCTTGCCTTGGTGCATCAGCTCGATGGCCTGCATCAGGTCGTACGGCTTGTCGAGTTTCGGCAGGTAGTCGAAGGCGTAATTGTTTTCCGCCGTGGCAAAGTCGCCCCACCACGTCTTCATAAAGCTGACGTGGAATTTGCGGTAATTGCTCCAGTAGCTGAGCTGGTTCGGCCGCAGCGGCTTGGTGGCGCGCGCGGCGATATAGCCATCGAAGTCTTGTTCGGACTCGTTCGGCAGGGTCATGTAGCCCGGCAGCAGGTTCGACATCAGGCCCAGGTCGGTCAGGCCCTGGATGTTCGAGTGGCCGCGCAAGGCGTTCATGCCGCCGCCGGCGATGCCCATATTGCCCAGCAACAGCTGCACCATGGCGCCCGTGCGGATGGTCTGCGCACCGGTCGAATGGTGGGTCCAGCCCAGCGCATACAGGATGGTGCCGGCGCGGCCGGGCACGGCGGTCGAGGCCAGTGCTTCCGCCACTTTGTGGAATTTCTCAGGCGACACGCCGCACGTGCGTTCGACCATTTCGGTCGTGTAGCGCGCGTAGTGCTTCTTCATCATCTGGTAGACGCAGCGCGGGTGTTCCAGGGTCGGGTCGACCTTGGCGTAACCATCGTCGCCGATTTCGTAGTCCCAGGTGGCCTTGTCGGTGTACTTGCCTTTTTCCTTGTCGAAACCCGAAAACAGGCCATCTTCGAAGGCATAGTCTTCGCGCACGATAAACGGCATGTCCGTGTAGTTGCGCACGTACTCATGCTGGATCTTGTCGTTCGTCAGCAGATAGTTGATGATCGCGCCGAGGAAGACGATGTCCGTGCCGGTACGCGTGGCGCAGTAGTAATCTGCCACGGATGCGGTACGGGTAAAACGCGGATCGACCACGATCAGCTTGGCCTTGTTATGCGCCTTCGCTTCCGTGACCCATTTGAATCCGCAAGGATGTGCTTCTGCTGCATTGCCGCCCATGACCAGGATCACATCGGCATTCTTGATATCGACCCAATGATTCGTCATCGCGCCACGGCCAAACGTCGGGGCAAGACCTGCCACCGTCGGTCCGTGTCATACACGCGCCTGATTATCAAAGGTCAGCATCCCCATGCTGCGCACTGTCTTGTGGGTCAAATACCCTACTTCGTTGCTGCCGGCGGACGCGGCCAGCATGCCGGTGGAAAGCCAGCGGTTGACGGTCTTGCCGTCGGCATTCTTTTCGATCAGGTTGGCGTCGCGGTCATCCTTCATCAGGCGCGCGATCTTGTCGAGCGCCACATCCCAGGAGATCGGTTGCCATTCGGTGCCACCCGGTGCGCGGTACTCGGGCACTTTCAAGCGATTGGGGCTGTGGATGAAGTCGATCAGGCTGGCGCCTTTCGGGCACAAGGTGCCGCGATTGACGGGGTGATCGGCATCGCCTTCCACGTGAATGATGCTGGAGACGGCGTTTTTCGCGCCATCGCCCAGCCCGTACAACAGGACCCCGCATCCTACCGAACAGTAAGGACAGGTATTGCGTGTCTCGGTGGTCCGGGACAGCTTGTATTGCCGCACTTCCGCCAGCGCCTGGCCCGGTGCAAAACCGAGCATGGCGAGGCTGGAGCCGGCAATGGTCGCGCCAGTTACCCTGAGGAACTGGCGCCTTGACATCTGAACCATATCAGGCCTCTATGAGGTGAGTAAAATAAAAAGATCATGGCAGCTTCATATTGATAAGATATAAGCAACATGCTTGTGCCATATGACTGTATTTTACGCCTCAATCACCGATGGGGCTGCATCAAGAGATCAAGATTACTGATAGACAATATTTCTTCACATTAAATTATGGTTTCTTTTAAGCAATAAACCCCGCCGCCGCCGCCAGTTGCAAGGTCAATCCGCCGGCCGGCAAGATGGGCGCCAGACGCACCGCCTGGCCCGACCACAGCAGGCTGAAGTCGCCATTGCCCTGCGCCTCGGCCTTTTGCTTGAGCAGCAACGAGGCGCCGCCGGCCAGCGGAAAGGCCGGCGCCAGCGAACTCATCGGCCCCCTCTCCGTCACCAGCCGGTTGGCGATCCCACGCGCGGGCCGCCCCGTAAACACATTGGTGAGCCGCGTCTGGTCGTCGCGCGCCTGCGCCAGCGCGGCGCGATGGATGGCCGAGGTGCGCGCTTCCGGACACAGCAGATAAGCCGTGCCCACCTGCACCGCCGAGGCTCCCAGCGCCAGCGCCGCACGCACGCCACGCGCGTCCGCAATGCCGCCGGCCGCGATCACGGGCAGCCTGACGGCGTCGGCAATCTGCGGCACCAGGGCGAAGGTGCCGACTTGCGCATCGATATCGTCTGTCAAAAACATGCCGCGGTGGCCACCCGCTTCCCAGCCCTGGGCGATGATGGCGTCGCAACCGTGGTGCTCCAGCCATACGGCTTCCGCCACGGTGGTGGCCGACGACAGGATCACCGCGCCGCTCGCCTTGACCCGCGCCAGCAGTGCGGGCGCCGGCAGGCCGAAGTGAAAGCTGACCACGCCGGGGCGCAGCTCTTCCACCAGCGCGCACATTTCCTCGCCAAACGGATGTCGCACCGAGGTGGGGATGGGCAGCGCCGGATCGATGGCCAGCTCGCCATAATAGGGCGCCAGGTGCGCGCGCCAGGCCGCTTCGCGTGCGGCGTCCACTTCAGGCTGCACGTGGCAAAAGAAGTTCAGGTTGACGGGCTTGTCGGTCGCGGCGCGAATCGCCTGCATCTCGGCGCGGATCTGCTGCGCGTCGAGTCCGGCGCAGGCGAGCGAGCCGAGGCCGCCCGCCTGCGCCACGGCGATGACGACCTCATGCATGGCGGCCGCCACCATCGGCGCCTGGATCACGGGCAGTGCCACCCCCAGCAAACTGGTGATGCGTTGGTCAGGAAGAGTGTTCGTCATGGCGGTCCTTTCGTCAGGGGTCTGCCCCATTAGACTATGCCAGCGGGCTTTCTGCCAGCGGCAACGCTGGCGTCACCAATACCGAATGGTCGAACTGCTGGCGCACGCGCTGCAGGAACGCCGCCAGCGCGGCCGACACGAAACCGTCGCGGCGGCGCACGCACAAGGTTTCCACCGTGCCCGCGCCATCGGGCACCACATGCATGGCCAGGCTGTTATCCAGCAGCAAGGGTTCGACCAGCGCGCGCGGCAGCAGGCTGATGCCGATGCCGGCGCGCACGCAACCGAGGATGGCGTCGAGCGAACCGAGTTCCATCACGCGCAAGCGGGCCGTGCCACGGCGCCGCATCACGGATTCGAGCAGTTCGCGGTAGGAGCAGCCGTCGCGAAACACGATCAGCTTGGTGTCCTGCAGATTGCTCCAGATACTGGCCGGACCGAACACGCTGACCCACGGTGCCGTCACCAGCACCAGCTCTTCCACGCCGACCGGTTCCGCCAGCAGTTCGGGCTGGGCGGCCAGGTCGATCACGGTGGCGGCCACCAGCGCCGCATCCAGGCTGCGCGCCAGTACGGCGTCGCGCATCTGCTGCGAGGTCCCGGTGCGCAACGTCAGGTCGACCTCGGGAAAATCCACGGCGTAGCACACCAGCATGTCGGGCAGGCGCAGCGCGGCCGTGGTTTCCATCGCGCCGATCAGCAGCGGCCCGGCCGGCTCGGCTCCCGCCTGCATCGCCTTGCCCGCCTCGGCCAGGGTGTGCGCGATGGCCGCGGCATACGGCAGCAGGCGTTCACCGGCACCGCTCAGTGTCATGCCGCGTCCGTGGCGGTAGAACAGCGGCACGCCCAGTTGCTGCTCCAGCCGCTGGATGCGCTGGGTGACGTTCGACGGCACCGTGCCCAGCCGGGCGGCGGCGCGCGTGACGCTGCCGCCGTGCGCCACGGCGGCGAAAAATGCAAGGTCGGTGGAATCCATGGCGGTCACTGGCGTTCAAAACGCCAGTATCCCATGAACAACTACAAGCTGTAGCGCAAGGTCAGCGCCACATTGCGCGGCGCGCCCGGCAAGCTCAGGTTCGGACTGCTGCCATGACCTGAAACGATGTAGCGCGTGTCGCCCAGATTATTGACGTTCAGCTGCACTTCATACTTGCCGGTACGGTAAGCCGCCATGGCGTCGGCCGTTACATAGCCAGGCAAGACCACCGTGTTGCCCGGATTGGCAAAGCGGCTGCCGACGGCATTGGCGCCGCCGCCCACCGTGAAGCCGCCACCGAGATCCTTGGTGAGCCAGAAATTGGCTGTCTGGCGCGACGTCAGGGTGGCGCGCTTGCCCTTGACGGCGACCGCACTGGCGGTGGTGGCGCCCGGCGTATTGACGCTGCGGTCGACGGCGATGGAATCGGTGATGGTGGCGTCCAACCAGGCATAGCCGGCCGTCATGCGCCAACCACCGCGCAGGTCGGCATTGAAGCTCAGTTCCAGGCCATCCGTGCGCTGCGTGCCGACCGGCACGATGCGATTGGTGATGGGATCGCTGGTCTTGATATTGTCGCGCTCGAGACGGAACAAGGACACCGTGGCGCTGGCGCGGCCGCCCAGCAAGTCATATTTGGCGCCCACTTCCGTGTTGCGCGTCGACTCGGGCGCCAGGTCGGCATTGTTGGCGGCCAGCGCGAAATTTTCGCCGCTGGGCTGGAACGAGCGGCTCCACGAGGCGTAATAGGATTGCGTGGCGCCCGGCTGCCAGACCAGGCCGGCGCGCGGACTGAAGTCGGCATCGGTGCGCTGCAAATTCGCTGTGGTGGCGCCGGCCGCATTGACCAGGCGCGACTTCTGCCCGTAGCGGTCGTAGCGCAGGCCGGCCAGCGCCTTCCATTCTTCGCTGAAGGTCAGCGCATCCTGCACATAGGCGGCGGCCGTGTCATAGGTACCGAAGGTGTCGCTGCGCACGCCCAGTTTGGTGCGATCGACGCGCGGCAGCACGGGGTGGACAATAGCCACATTGGTCGCCACCACGGTCGATGCCCAGCTGTTGGCATCCTTGCCCTGCGTACCGAATTCCGCGCCGTACAGCACTTCATGGCGGACACTGCCCGTGACCAGCTTTTGCGTCAGCTCGGTCTGGTTGAACCAGCCGCTTTCGTCTCGGTTGAGCTTGGCATGCCCGAGGTTCATGGTGGCGCGCACCTCATTGACGTTGCCCGAGATATTCGTGTTGTTGCGGTCGAGGTGGTAATCGTAGTAACGGAAGCCATTGCGCAGCGACAGCGTGTCGCTGAACTTGTGCGTCAGGGTGGCGGAAGTCGATACCACGCGAGACTGGCTGAAATCGGCATCGCGCGCATTGGCCGCGCCATAATAGGTGCGGGCATCGACGCTGACCGGACGGCCCTGGTAGGAAGGAATGCCGAAATCGGTCAGGCGGCGGTCTTCCAGGTAGTCGCCCTGCAGCAGCAGTTGCGTGGCGGCGGACAGGCGGATCGCCACCGATGGCGCCAGCGCCGTGCGATCCAGGAACTGCTGCTCGCGGTAGCTGTCGGCCAGTTCACGCGCACCCGTCACTCGCCACGATACGTCTTCACCGGCGCGGCCCACATCGATCTCGCCCCGGCGCCCCGCCGTATTGGTCAGGCTCAGCGCCACGTCGCTCACGTCAATGCCCGGCTTCTTGCTGACGCGGTTGACCAGGCCGCCCGACGAGCCACGGCCATACAGCACGGCCGCCGGTCCCTTGATCACCTCGAGCCGCTCCACATTCGACAGGTCGCGGAAATACAGCGCATCGTCGCGGAAACCATCGACGAACTGGTCGCCGATGGCCGTGAAGCCGCGGATGAAGACCTGGTCACGCTGGCCATCGCCGGTGGACAGCCCGACGCCCGGAATATTCTTCATGATGTCCTGGATCGACAGCGCGTGCTGGTCGCGGATCACGGCGGCCGGCACCACATTGATGGTCTGCGGCACGTCGCGCAAGGCCATTTCCGTCTTGGTGGCGCTGCCCGAGGTGGGCGCAACGTAGCCGGCGCCATCCTTCGCGGCCGTGACCGTGACGGCCGGCAAGCTGTCCTGGGCCAAGCTAAGTGGTGGTAATGCCGCGCCAGCAAATGCGCCCAACAAGGCGATGGTCATGCGTGCAAGAACGGGTTTGTTGCGCGGTTGCATAGATTTCCTGTTATTTATTTGAATGAGAAGCATTCTCAAGACAATATTAACAGCAGCCGTTCTGCAAAGTAAGGAAAATGTAAGTAACAGTACTTATAGACAGGCCACTTGAGGTAAATAAACGACAGCAAACCAGTATCAAAATACCATTTAAATTGCTTTGAAAAACTATTTCTCTACATCAATGCTATACTCGCCGCTTGTCGGGAGACGATTTATCAGATCGCCGCTCCCTTGGCTACACCTCCATCGCCACGCATGATGTGGCTTGCCGCAACGAACCACGCGGCACCCGAAGACCCCGATCCCCTGCGCCTTGCGGCGCCTGTCCGCCCTTGCTGGCGGCGGCGATCATGATTACTGAACTGTTAGGACCACCATGAAAAACCTGAACATCGGCGGGCGCCTCGGCGTCGGCTTTGCCATTGTATTGCTGTTGCTGACCGCCTTGACCGTGACCGCCATCGTGCGCATGCAAACGGCCAGCGACCTGACTTATCGCCTGATCCATACCAGCATCAAGAACCAGCGCATGGTGGCCGAATGGGCCAAGATCATCGAGATCAACAGCGTACGCGGCGTCGCCACGTTCGAGATGAGCGATCCGGTGGCGCGCGCCAAGATGGAACAGGAGCTGAAAGTCCACGCCGAGCGCTCCAGCCAGCTGCAGGACCAGATCGCCGCATCGCTGCGCAACCCCGCCGTCAAGGAACAGTTCCAGGTGGTGCGCAAGGTGCGCATCGACTATGTCACCGTGCGCGGCCGTGCCTTCCAGCTGAAAGCCGATGGCGATTTCGACGGCGCCAAGCGGATGTTCGAGAAGGACGTCACGCCGATCACCACCGCCTACCTGGCGGAAGTGAAACGCTTTTCCGAGATGCAGATCGCCGCCGCAGATGGCGTCGCCAACAGCATCATGGACACCTACACCAGCACGCGCACCCTGCTGATCGAACTGGGCCTGCTGGCCATCGTGGTGGGCGTTGTGTTTGCCTGGCGCATCACGCGTTCGATCACGCATCCGATCCGCGCCGCCGTCAAGGTGGCCGAAACCGTGGCCGCCGGCGACCTGACCAGCACTATCCTGGTAGCCAGCCGCGACGAAACGGGCCAGCTGATGCATGCCCTGAAAACCATGAACGACAGCCTGGTGGCCATCGTCGGCCAAGTACGCAGCGGCACCGACACCATCGCCACGGCATCGTCCGAGATCGCCGCCGGCAATATGGACCTGTCCTCGCGTACGGAGCAGCAGGCCAGCTCGCTGGAAGAGACGGCCTCATCGATGGAAGAGCTGACCTCGACCGTCAAGCAGAATACCGATAACGCACGCCAGGCCAACAAGCTGGCCGGCGACGCGGCCGATATCGCCAGCCGCGGCGGCGCCGTGGTGGCCGATGTGGTGTTGACCATGGGCGACATCAATGCCTCGTCGAAGAAAATCGTCGACATCATTTCCGTCATCGACGGCATCGCCTTCCAGACCAATATCCTGGCCTTGAACGCGGCCGTGGAAGCGGCGCGCGCCGGCGAGCAGGGCCGCGGCTTTGCCGTGGTGGCCACCGAAGTGCGCAACCTGGCGCAACGTTCCAGCGCAGCCGCCAAGGAGATCAAGGGCCTGATCGACGACTCGGTGCAAAAAGTCGACGCCGGTACGCGCCTGGTCGACAAGGCCGGCCGCACGATGGAAGAAATCGTGCAAAGCATCGGCTTTGTCACCTCCATCATGAGCGAAATCAGCAACGCCAGCGAAGAGCAAAGCGCGGGCATCGAGCAGGTGAATCAAGCCATTTCCGAAATGGACCAGGTTACCCAGCAGAACGCCGCGCTGGTGGAAGAAGCCTCGGCCGCCGCCGAAGCGATGCAGGAACAGGCCAGCGAACTGGCGCAGGTGGTCAGCGTATTTCGTCTCGACACCGGTGCAGCGGCGCCGGCACGCGCCAGCCGGCCAGCCGTTTCCGCAGCGCCAGCGAAGAAAGCCCCTGCCCCTGCCTTGAGCTTGCCGGCACAGCGCAGCAAGCCGAAGGCCAGCAGCAGCGAAGGCGAGTGGGAAGAGTTCTGACAAGTTACATCTTCAGTCCACCAGCCGCCGGTCCAGGTCATAGCGCGGCAGCGCGAAGTCCTCGTCGATCTTGCGAACCTTGGCCGCGGCGCCTGGTTTCAACAGCGCCTGGATGCGTGAGCTGCCGAAGAACCGTTGCAGGATGCGCGCGACGGAGATCCCGAAGCGCGTCTTGACGTGCATGAGCCGAATCAGCCGGGGACTCAGCTCCCGCTGTGAACGCTCGGCATACGGCCGCAGGAGGCGCTCATACGCCTGGAAAGCCTGGGTGTGGGTCGCGCATTGCTTGATCTCTCCCGCCAGGACATAGGCGCCCACCAGCGCCAGGGCCGTGCCCTTGCCCGTGAACGGCGTGGGGCAATGTGCCGCGTCGCCCAGCAACACCAGCCTGCCTTTCGACCAGGCGGATGCCTGCACCTGGCTCATCGGTCCGAAGTAGAAGTCCTGTACCGCGCCGAGTTCGGCGATGATTCGATCGGCCACCGTGCCGCGCCCCTCCAACGCGGCACGCAGCATGTCGCGCCGTGACTGCTGCGGCGGTCTCTGCGGGTCGGGCTCACTGGCCGGAAAGGTCATCAGGACGGTCGTCTCCGTGGGGCCACCAGGCCTGAGGTTGATCATCGTTCCGCCGATGCCGTTGACGGAACAGGCCCAGAAGTCGTCTTCCGGACGCCGGGGAATCTTGAAAAACGCCATGTAAGCGCCGAGGTAGCGCATGCGCGTTTCATCCGCCAGCGCCAGGTCCCTGGTTGACGAGCCCAGACCATCGGCGCAGATCACGAACGCGAATTCCTCTGCCCTGCCGTCGGCAAAGGTTGCGCGCACGCCATCCTCGATTTCTTCAATGGCATCAACGGACGTGCCAAAACGGTATTCGCACCTGTCGCGCGTCGCATCGAACAAGACACGGGCGAAATCGCCGCGCAGGATTTCGAAATCGCTGGTCAGGCCACCGATGCTCCCCTTGGGAAAAACGGCCACCACCTTGCCGGCCGCGTCCAGCCACTTCTGTCCGCACTCCAGCGTGTCACGTGCTGCGATCTGTTCCGTCAACCCCATCAACTTGATGACCTGTTGCCCGGCGCCCTTCACATCGACGTTCTGCCCGCCATCCCTGAAGGCACTGGCCTTTTCGACAATGACCACCGAGTAGCCGTACTGGACCAGCCACCATGCACATGCCGGGCCGGCGATACCGCCACCGCAGATCAGGATTTTCTTCGTTGCGTCCATCGTGTCAGCTCTCATGCTTGTAATTGAGCATCCATGTTAGGTGGGCACTGTCTTGGCCACAAGGAGCAGACTTGCCATGTTATATTGAATTCTTGCCACACCTATCCGACCTGTTTGAAAGTTCCCGATGCCTGTTTTCAGCGACGCCATCTCCATCGACTGGGAAGACCCGGATACCGTGCCGCGGCCCGTGATGACCGTCGGCGCCGCCGGCCTGGACATGGCGGCCACGGGCCCCGACGGCCGGCCCCTGATCGACAGCGGCAAGGAAGCGCACTTCCACCACCATCGCAAAGGTCAGTTCCTGCTGTGGCTGCGTGGGGTGCTTACCTGCGAGGTCGCCGGCGGCTTCTGGCTGGTGCCGCCGGGAAGCGCCATCTGGGTACCTGGCGGCGTGCTCCATCGCATGGAGACGGCCGGCACGGTCGAGTGTTACGTGGTCTATGTCGATCCTTCCGTGGGCGACGCGATGCCGCGATATTGCTGCACCTTGCCGACCACGCCGCTGCTGCGCGAGCTGGTCATCCGTTCAGCGGCATTGCCGATGCGCTATGAGGAAGGCGGCATGGCGTCACGCATGATGACCTTGCTTCTCGACGAAATGGCGTTGGCGCAGCCCGGGCAAATTCATTTGCCCATGCCGACAGACAAGCGGCTGCGCAAACTGGTCGAGTGGATCATGGCGAATCCCTCCGCTCCGGGAAGCATCGACTCCTGGGCACACCGGATGGACATCAGTGCGCGCACTCTCTCGCGCCTGGTCTCCAGAGAAACCGGCATGAGTTTCGGACGCTGGCGCAGGCAAATTCATATCCTGCTCGCCCTGCAATGGCTGGCCAGGGGCGCGACGGTACAGGATGTCGCAGACGGCCTGGGCTACGAGAACGCGAGTAATTTTGTGCTCATGTTCCGTAAAATTCTGGGCGAAACGCCGGGGCGCTACTTGCAATCGAACGGATGATGCGCCAGCGCACGACCACTGTCCAACGCAAGCCACGATATCCGGGTAACAGCGGGAAAGGCAGCGTCGCCGCTACAATCGCGCTTCGATCTTTTTGAAGGAAGCGCCGTGCACCTGTCCGTCAACCGCCTGGCCCTGCCACTGATGCTGCTGGGCGCCGCCATCCTGCAAGGTTGCGGCACCTCGCCGCGCCAGCAAAGCAACGCCACGTCAACTGCGTCGACCGGCCCTGGCTACTGCATCGGCCGCCTGGCCGTTACCTCACAAGAGCCCTTGCAGTTCCTCGGTGGCACCACGCAATTTTACTGGGGCGATATCGACACCTGGCGCGAAGACGCAGCCAGCTATCGCCTGCGCGTGCTCGCTGCGCAGGCGAGCGTCGACGGCGCGCGCGTGCGGCAACTGCTGAAACCGGTGGAAACATTGCCGCATCACGAAGGCGTATTGATCGTCGCGCGCGAAGAAGACCAGCAGCCCTTCGATCCGAACGTGGTGCAGGTCACCGGCTTTATCCATCGCGACGGCACCACCATGCGCTTCAGGAAGAGCGCTGTCAGCCGTTTGCAGGACGTGACGGAACAACGCGCCAGGGAAATCCTGGCGGCCAGCGATGTCGGCAGCACACCGTTCCCTCCGGCACGGCAGGCACAGGATGGCTTTTGCGTCATGCACGGCATGGTCAAGCTGTACCCCCTGCCCGGCTGGCACGAGGCCACGCGCACGGAAGGCAAGTTCATGCTGCAAGGAGCTCCTTATCGCTTCAGCCTGCGCACACGCTACCTGCGCGCGCTGTCGCTGAACGCACTGGAAGCGGACAACCAACGGCTGGTGCTGGCGGAACTGGCCGGCGGCACGCCGGGCAGCCCGCTGACGGAGCAGGCATTGCATCCGAACGCCAGCCTGCTGACCCTGCGCACGCTGGCAGGCAGCAGCAAGCGCATCGTGGAATGGCGCTTGCCGGCCAGCAGCGTATCACCTGCTACGCCGGTGACGTTCCTGTACGTCTGGCCCGAATCCGATACCTTGACTACCGAGCAGGACGCCGCTTTCACGCAGTGGCTGGCATCGCGGCCGCAGCAGGGTACGCCGCTGTTGCAAATACAGTCCGTGCGCACCGCCGCCACGCAGGCCAGGCCGGCACCGGTAGCCGAAGAAAGCAAGGCGGTATACCGTGTGCAGCTCACTTACCAGGGCAAGCAGGATGCGGGCAACCGCCATTACCTCATCTCGCGCGACGGCAAGCAGGTCGACGAAGGCCGCAGCGACGCAGCAGGTTTTACCCGGGCGCACAATGCCGATTACGACGAGATATGGGGCACCAAAGTCATGAACAAATAATCAGTGTTGAGCGGCCAGGCTCGCTTCGGTGTCGCTGACCAGGCTGGCCAGTTCGCGCGGCAAAGGCTGGGCCAGGAAGGCCAGCGCCAGCGCCTCGGGCTCGATGGCGGCGTCGAGCGGCAGGCCCGTCTCAAAGCCGCCCACCATGGTGCGGCAGAAATGTGGCGACTGGGGCCGCGTTTCCACGTACCAGCAACCGGCATGGGTCTGCACGAAATATTCGCCGATAAAGTAGCCAAGCATGGTCTTCACCCATTGCCAGCTTTCATCGCGTATGGCAATCGTGCGCATGGCCGCATCGATATACGGCAGGTATTCGGCCGCATTGCCCAGCACTTCATGCGCCGGCTGCATGCCCAGGCGCTCGACAAAGCCGACCAACGCACCGCCCAGCTCGTCGTAATAGATATCGAACGCCGCCAGGCTGCGTTGCAATTGTTCTTCCTGTTCACGCGACAGCATCGCCACCTCTTCTTCAATCACATTAATCATGTTCAGGCCATGCCTACATCGACGCCGGCGCGCGCCAGCAGCGCTTCATTGCGCTTGGACAGATGCCGCACTTGCAGATGCTTGCCGGCCCGGTCGTAGCGTTCATACAGGCTTTCCAGCGCGGCGATCGCCGAATGGTCGGCCATATGCAGATGCTTGCAATCGAGTACCACGCGCGCCGGGTCGGTGGCCGGCTGGAACAGTTCCTGGAAATGCGCGGTCGAGGCAAAAAACAGGGTGCCGTGCGGCAGGTACACACGCTCGCCGGCCGTACTGTCATCGATATCGGCGCGCATCTCGCGCGCATGTTGCCAGGCAAAGTTCAGCGCCGCGATAATGATGCCGCACACCACCGCCATTGCCAGGTCGGTCAATACGGTGATGATGGTGACAGCGACGATCACCAGCGCATCCTGTTTCGGCACCTTGCCCAGCACGCGCAGCGACCCCCAGGCAAACGTTTCCTGCGCCACCACGAACATCACGCCCACCAGCGCGGCCAGCGGAATGCGCTCGATCAGCGGCGACAGGAACAGGATAAACAATAAAATCATCACGCCGCTGGTCAGGCCCGACAGGCGCGAGCGGCCACCCGAACTCAGGTTGATCATGGTCTGGCCGATCATGGCGCAACCGCCCATGCCGCCGAACAGGCCCGACACCACGTTCGACGCACCGAGCGCCACGCATTCGCGATTCGGCTGGCCGCGCGTTTCCGTCATTTCGTCGGTCAGGTTAAACGTCAGCAAGGTTTCCAGCAAGCCCACCATCGCCATCAGCGCCGCATACGGGAAAATGATGCGCAAGGTCTCGCCATTGAACGGCACCGTGGGCCAATGCAGGGCCGGCAGGCCGCCGGCGATATGCGCCAGGTCGCCCAGGGTACGCGTCGGCAGTTGCAGTGCATAGCTGAGCACGCCCACGCCGAGTATCGCCACCAGCGCCGGCGGCACGGCCTTTGTCAAACGCGGCAGCAGGTAGACGATGGCCATGGTCAGCGCCACCAGCGCGCACATCACGGCCAGCGGCGTGCCCTGCAGCCAGCCATGGCCTTGCGGCGTATTCTGGCGAAAGTGTTCCAGCTGCGCCATGGCGATCACGATCGCCAGGCCGTTCACAAAGCCCAGCATCACCGGATGCGGCACCATGCGAATGAGTTTCCCCAAACGCAATATACCGAACAGCGCCATGATGATGCCGCTCAGCACCACGGTCGCCAGCAGGTATTGCACGCCATGCTGGGCCACCAGCGCCACGATCACCACCGCCATCGAGCCGGCCGCGCCCGAGATCATGCCGGGCCGGCCGCCAAACACGGCCGTCATGGCGCAGATGATAAAGGCGCCATACAGGCCCATCAGCGGATTGAGCTGGGCCACCAGGGCAAACGCGATGCACTCGGGCACCAGCGCGAACGAGGTAGTCAGGCCGGCAAGAAAATTCTTTTGTATATTCGGGAACCATTCGGCCCGAAACGGTGCGTTGATCATTGAACCATCCAGTTAAAACATTGAGAGCGGCCTGGTGCGGCGCATCCGGGCGCAAGCAGGCATCAGTTTCGCAGGGGAAACCGGCGTGTGGGCATCAGTTGGAAGGTCAATGACTACATCGGTATGGCGGAATGGGACGATAAACCGCGCGCCGGGCGGCGCTGCTGGGCCAGCTTCGGATTATACAAGATTGCCCGGCCCAGCCAGCATCGTCAAAAATATCCGACAATAGCGGCAAACATTTAATTAGAAGAGAGAAAAATCGATGGCAAGCCGGCCCACCTCCGAACAGCGGCGCGAATTTGGCGCCTTTCTCTCCAGCCGTCGTGCCCGCCTGCAACCACAGCAATTCGGCTTGCCCGAAGGACCCCGCCGCACTCCCGGCCTGCGCCGGGAAGAGGTGGCCGTGCTGGCCGGCGTCAGCGTCAGCTGGTACACCTGGCTGGAACAGGGGCGCGATATCCAGCCCTCGCCCGAGGCCTTGCAACGCATCGCCAAGGTCTTCAAACTGAACCGGGTGGAGGCGGCCCACCTGTTCGCCCTGAGTTCGCTCGAACCGCCCGCCATCGCCGCCGGCGGCGCCGTCAGCGCCGGCCTCGAACTGCTGGTACGCGCCATCGATCCGATCCCGGCCTATGTGCGCAACAGCCGCCTCGACATCCTGGCCTGGAACGACGCGGTTGCCGCGCTGTTCATCGATTACGGCATGCTGGCGCCGCACGAGCGCAACACCTTGCGCCTGCTGTTCCTGCACCAGCCCTACCGCAGCCGCATCCTCGACTGGGATCAAATGGCACGCGGCATGCTTTGCACCTTCCGCGCCAACCGCGCCCAGGCGCAGGCGCAAGGGCAGGACCAGGCCGCGCCCTTCGACAGCCTGGTCGAAGAGCTGTCCGGGCAGAGCCCGGAATTTCGCGACTGGTGGCAAGGCAGCGACGTCAAGGGCTTCGATGAAGGCCGCAAGCGCCTGCGCGACGCGAATGGCCAGACCCTGGAATTCACCTATGTCTCCCTCACACCCCAGGGGCGGCCGGACCTGTCGCTGGTCACGTATATTCCGCGGCCCGCTGCCAGGGACTCACGGTCATAGGATAACAACACGCCTTCTTCGCCCCGCCCGGCCTGCCTACACTGATGCTCATCGCGGCGCCCGGTGCGCCGCCCAACCATCATGGAGGTACTGCTATGTCCGTTTCGACCACCGCTGCCGGCGCCACTTCACGCAACCCCGCCACCGGCGAGCTGATCGCCACCTATGCCAGCCAGACGCCGGCCCAGATCGAGCTGCTGCTCGACGCCAACGCCGCCGCCTTCCGCCTGTGGCGCGCCACGCCGATGCACGAGCGCGTGGCCGCGTATCGCCGCCTGTCCGCCATCCTGCGCGAGCGTTCGGAAACGCTGGCCGCGCTGATCACCACTGAAATGGGCAAGACGATTGCGGCGGCACGCGGCGAGGTCGAGAAATGCGCCGCCACCCTCGACTGGCTTGCCGACAACGGCCCGGCCATCCTGGCCGACGAAGCGGTGGCGGCCGACGGCGGCGACCAGATTTACGTGTCGTATCTGCCGGTCGGCACCGTGCTGGGCGTGATGCCGTGGAATTTCCCGCTGTGGCAGGTGGTGCGCGCCTCGGGTCCGATCATGTTGTCCGGCAATGGCTTTCTGCTGAAACACGCACCGAATGTGATGGGCTCGGCCTATGCGCTGCAGCAAGCTTATGAAGCGGCCGGCTTTCCGCCCGGCCTGTTTGCCAACCTGGTGGCCGATAACGACACGGTGGCGCGCGTGATTGAAGACCCGCGCATCGCGGCCGTGACCTTGACGGGCAGCATGCGCGCCGGTTCCGCCGTGGCCGCCACGGCCGGCAAGGCGCTCAAGAAAAGCCTGCTGGAACTGGGTGGCGCCGACGCCTTTATCGTGCTGGCCGACGCCAATCTCGACCTGGCGGTCAAAGCCGGCATCGAAGCGCGCTTCCAGAACGCCGGCCAGGTCTGCCTGGCGGCCAAGCGTTTTATCCTGGAACAGCCGATCGCCGAGGAATTCACGCGCAAATTCATCGCCGCCGCGCAACAAGTGAGGGCCGGCGATCCGTTCGATCCCGCCACCGCCATCGGCCCGATGGCGCGCGGCGACCTGCGCGATGAGTTACATGGCCAGGTCGAACGCACGCTGGCGGCCGGCGCCACCCTCGCGCTCGGTGGTCACAAGGTCAACGGGCCGGGCAACTACTATGCGCCGACCGTGCTGACCGGCGTGCTGCCCGGCATGGCCGCCTTCGACGAGGAAACCTTCGGGCCGGTGGCCGCCATTACGGTGGCCGACAACGCCGAGCACGCCATCGAGCTGGCCAATACCAGCGACTACGGCCTGGGCGGCAGCCTGTGGACCAGCAATGTCCAACGTGCCCAGCGCATCGCGCGGCGCCTGGAAACCGGTGGCGTCTTTATCAACGGCTACCCGGCCACCAACGCCCGCATTCCCGTCGGCGGCGTCAAGAAGAGCGGCTACGGGCGCGAACTGTCGCACTTCGGCTTGCGTGAATTTACCAATGCGCAGACGGTGTGGGCCAAGACGGTCGGCTGATTGGCGGCAAGCCGATTGCGGCCGCCAACAGTCATCACGCCGCTGCTGCGGCACCCAGCTGCGCCACCAGGAAACCGACCAGGCTGGCCAGCCGGCGGCGCGGATACGGGTCCTGCAAATACAGCAGGTGCACCGGCAGCGGCGGCGGCGCGCAGTGTTCCAGCACCACCACCAGCTTGCCGCTGCGGATGTCCTCGGCCAGCATCACCTCGGGTTGCAGTATCAGCCCGGCGCCAGCCAGCGCGGCGGCGCGCAGGGCCTGGCCGTCGTTGGCCGAGAACGCCTGCTGGCTGGGCCACGTCAGCACGCTGCCATCCGCCGCCATCCATTCGGGCTGCCAGGACTGATGCACCAGGCAGCGGTGGTCTTTCAAATCGCGCCACTCGCGCGGCGTGCCATGGCGCGCCAGATAGGCGGGCGAGGCGCAGACAAGGTTCTGGTACGGGCGCAAGGGCCGCGCCACGAGGCCGGAATCGGGCAAGGTGCCCACGCGCACCGCCAGGTCGACGCCCTCCTCGATCAGGTCGACCATGGCATGCGCCAGCACCAGTTCGATCTCCACTTGCGGATAGCGCTGCTGGTAGGCAACGATCAGCGGCGCAATCAGCGTGCCGCCCATCGATACGGGCGCCGCGACACGCAATTTGCCGCTCGGTTCCGCATCCACATCCTGCACCGCTTCCTGGGCGCGGGCCACCTGGTCGAGGATTTCCGTGGCGCGGCGATAAAATAGCAGGCCGGCGTCGGTCAGGCTTTGCTTGCGGGTATTGCGCTTGAGCAGACGCGTGCCCAGCAGCTCTTCCAGCTGGCGTATCTGCCGGCCGACCATCACGGTGGTGATGCCCAGTTTCTTGCCCGCCAGTGTGAAGTTGCCCGCCTCGACGACATTCACCAGCGCTTCCATGCATTTCAGTTTATCCATTGCCTGCCGGTGCCGTCATGATTCTTTACCTTGGGTTCAAACACTTTGTCAGGAACAGTACTTCACGCTGCGGCCGGCATCGGCGAGAATGGAAACACCTCATCCATTCCTTCCGATATCAAGGCAACCATGCACGCCCTCTCCCACTTCCCCATTACCGAAAAATGGCCAGCAGCCCATCCTGAGCGCATCCAGCTGTATTCGCTGGCCACGCCGAACGGCGTCAAGGTCTCCATCATGCTGGAAGAAACCGGGCTGCCTTACGAGGCGCACCGCATTACCCTGGACCAGGACGGCGTGCTGTCGCCATCCTTCCTGTCACTCAATCCCAACAACAAGATTCCCGCCATCATAGACCCGGCAGGCCCCAACGGAAAGCCGCTGGCGCTGTTCGAGTCGGGCGCGATCCTGCTGTACCTGGCGGAAAAAACCGGACAATTCCTGCCTGCGGACCCGGCGCTGCGCTATGAAACCATCCAGTGGCTGATGTTCCAGATGGGTGGCGTGGGGCCGATGTTCGGCCAGGTGGGATTCTTTCACCGCTTTGCCGGCAAAGAGTATGAGGACAAGCGTCCCTTGCAGCGCTATGTGACGGAAGCGAAGCGGCTGCTGGCCGTGCTGGAACAGCGCCTGACGGGCCGCGACTGGATCATGGGCGAGCAATACACGATCGCCGATATCGCGATTTTTCCCTGGGTACGCATCCTCGGCGGCTATTACGAAGCGGCCGAGTTGCTGGGCACCGAACACTATCCGAATGTGCAGCGGGCGCTGGCGCGCTTCGTGGAGCGCCCGGCGGTGATCAAGGGGATTGCTACCCCGTGAGACCGGACCATGGCAAGCTGGCCCGCAAGGCCGGTCAGGCGATTTGCTGGAGCAGCAGCGCGGCGGCGGCGGCCGACGAACCCGGGTTCTGGCCCGTGATCAGCAAGCCGTCGCGCACCACGTAGGAAGCCCAGTCCGGTCCCTTCGAATAATCGCCGCCCAGTTTCCTGAGTTCGTCTTCGACCAGGAACGGCACCACGTCGGTCAAACCCACGCCTTCCTCTTCGGTATTGGTAAAGCCCGACACCTTCTTGCCTTCGACCAGCGGCCGGCCATCTGCCGCCTTGACGTGGCGCAGCACGCCCGGTGCGTGGCAGACCAGCGCCACCGGCTTGTTGGCGGCGACAAAGGCTTCGATCAGCGCGATCGAATGCCGGTCTTCGGCCAGGTCCCACAGCGGGCCGTGGCCGCCCGGGTAAAACACGGTGTCGAAGTCGGCCTGGTCGACGGTATCGAGGCGCACGGTGGAGGCCAGCTGCGCCGTCGCTGCCGCGTCGGCCTCGAAGCGGTGCGTCATTTCGGTCTGGAACGACGGTTCATTGCTTTTCGGGTCCAGTGGCGGCTGGCCGCCGGCCGGCGAGGCCAGCACGATGTCCATGCCGGCATCCTTGAACACGTAATACGGCGCGGCCAGCTCTTCCAGCCAGAAGCCGGTCTTGCGGCCGGTGTTGCCCAGCGTGTCATGCGAGGTCAGGACCATCAGTACTTTTTTCATGCTCATGTCTTTACTCCAAAGAAAGTTAAAAATTAAAAAATATTAGACTGGTCGTCTACAAATAATGTAAAAAAAGCGGATCAAATGACATGCCCGGACTGCACTCCCTGACGCCGGGAAAGATGCCGCAGTTGGCGCGCCGTCGTCCTCATCTTGACGGCCAGGCACTGTGCATGGACACCACTATAGCAACGATTAGACCGGTCGTCTAGAGTATTCTCATTTTATTTATTTCGTCCTCAGCATGCCGTCGATGATGGTCACCGACCGTCCACAAATCCACGGCCCATCGGCATCATGGACCACGGTGACGCGGCCATCGCGGCCGATTGCCGTGCCCTGCCGCACGCGATAATCGTGGCCCGGCATCAAGCGGGCGATGCAGGCGTTGGCGCTGCCGGTGACCGGGTCTTCCAGCAGCACGCCATTCTCCACCGTGAAAGCGCGCACTTCCATATCGGCCGGGCCGCCCGCGGCATGGGCGCCGTAGATCGCCACGCCATTGCTGGCGCTGCGCCGCATCAGTTCGGCCAGCGCCACGGCATTCGGCACCACAGCCAGGCAGTCCGCCGCCGAGGCGAGGCGCACCACCAGCCAGCAGATGCCCATGTTGGCCACCACCGGAGGATGCCGCGCCGGCAAGCGATCGAGTCCGAGGGTGGCGTGCAGCAGCGGCAATAGTTCATTATCCATAGGGTCGAGCTGCGCCGGCGGCGCGCCAAATCCCAGCGCACCATTGGCGCCCATCCTTACCGGCACCAGGCCGATGCCGCACTGCTGCACCAGCACGCCGGGCGTTTTCGGCCGCAGCCCCGCTTCCAGCAGCGCATGGGCCGTGCCCAGGGTGGGATGGCCGGCAAACGGAAATTCCTCCTGGGTCGTGAAAATGCGCACGCGGTAATCGGCGGCAGGGTCGGTGGCCGGCAGCACGAAGGTGGTTTCCGACAGGTTGGTCCAGCGGGCGATCGCTTGCATCTGCGCGTCCGTGAGTCCGTCGGCGTCGAGGATCACGGCCAGCGGATTGCCTTTGAGCGGCACGGCGGTAAACACATCGATCTGTTTGAAGCGGCGGGTCATGTCATTCCTTGTTCTGCATGCGGGCATCGCTGCCGCCTGCTTGAGATGAAAGCGTAGCGAGATAAGCCAGCACCACGGCCTCGATCCGCGCGGCCAGCGGTAGCGGATCGACATGGCCACGGCGGCCGGCGGCGTCCGTCAGCGCGCTGATGAGCGCCATCAGGTCGGAGGCGGCCGATTCCGGCGCCAGCATGGCGTTGGGAAAGCCTACACGCACGAAACCGGCCAGCGCCGCATGCATGGCGGCGCCATTGCCGGAGGCCGGCATCAGCGCCGACAAACGATGCTGTTCGAAATCGAGCAGCGCCGCCAAGGCGGGCCGGCGCAACTGGTGGCGCACGGCGACCGCGATCAGCTGGTGCAAGGCCGCACGCCGGTCCGCTTGCGCCAGCGCCTGCATCGCGTCACGCACCAGCTCGGTACGCTCGCGTTCGATCAGCGCCACCGTCACCGCATCCTTGGTCGGAAAGTATTGATACAGCGAACCGATACTGACGCCGGCCCGTGCCGCGATCGCATTGGTGGTGTAGCCGTCCAGTCCATGCTGTTCCAGAATGTGAGCCGCCCCTTCGAGTATGGCCTCGACGGTATGCGCCGAACGCGGCTGGGACGGGGCTTTGCGCGGGTTCAGGCGCCGCGCACCGGCCGCTTTGGATTGCGAGTTGTTCATGTGAGCTAATGCTCATATTATTTTCCTTCCACGTCAAGCGGAATTTTCCCGCTGATGAACCGACATGAAAGATCCCATGAACACCTTCAATTCTCTCAATGCCAGCGCCGATGACGCCAGTCTGCTGACGCTGGCCGTGGCCGCCGTCCAGTCGGCCGGCCTGGCCGTGCGCGCCCGCTTCCATACCGACACCCGCCCTGGCAGCCGGCACGATATCGGCGCCATGATCGCCGCCAATGACGCCGTCTCGCTGGCCGTGTTGCGCCCCGCCCTGTCCGGCGCGCGCCCCGCTGCGCAATGGGCCGGCGATGAAGGCGGCGGTGGATTGCTGCCAGCCGGCGAATGGTGGGTCGTCGATCCGGTCGAAGGCGCCATCAATCATATCCACGGCCTGCCGGACTGGGGCGTGACGGCAACCCTGGTGCGCGACAACCTGCCGGTGCTGACCGTGGTGCACTTGCCGATGTCCGCGGAAACCTATACCGCCCTGCGCGGCGGCGGCGCCTGGCTGAATGGCAAGCGGCTGCAGGTCTCGCTGAAAACCGCACTGAACGCCGCCATGGCCGGCACCGGCCAGGCCGTGCCCGATGAAGGCAGCGCCATCTGCGAGCGCATCGGCAACTCGGTCACCGCCATGCTGGCGGCGGCGCTGGTGGTGCGCGTGTCGGTACCGTCGACCTTGCAGCTGGTGCAGGTGGCGGCAGGCAGCCAGGATCTGTTCTGGCAAGTCAGCAACGTGCGCTCGGGTTTGCTGGCCGGCGCGCTGCTGGTCACCGAAGCGGGCGGCGAGGTCACCGACCTGGACGGTCAGCCGTGGCGGCTGGACAGCAGCGGCTTCCTGGCCAGCGCCCCGGCGCTGCTGGCGCCGGCCATTCAGGTGCTGTCCGGCGTCGCCGAGACTCATTCTTTGAAGGAACATCCATGAGACTCGCCATTTTTGGCGCTTCCGGCGCCACCGGCCGCCATCTGCTGCGACTGGCGCTGGACGCCGGTCATACGGTAACGGTATTGCTGCGCAGCGCCGACAGTGTATCCATCCAGCACCCTGCCCTGACGGCCATCGTCGGCCGGTTCGATCAACCCGCCATGGTGGAGTCGGTGGTGCAAGGCGCCGATGCGGTCATCAGCGTGCTGGGCGCGCGCAAAGGTGGCGCGCAGACCATCTGCAGCGACGCCATGCGCAGCATTGTGCCGGCGATGCAGGCGACAAACAGCCAGCGGCTGATTGCCCTCAGTGCCTATGGCGCATCGGAAACCCGCCACGCGTCGTGGTTCATCCGCTTCGTGAGATGGGTGATCGCAGACAAGATGCGTGACAAGGACGCCATGGAAGCGCTGGTGCGCAGCAGCGGCACCGGCTGGACCCTGGTGCGCCCGCCCGCGCTGACCAACGGCGAGGCGAGCGGACGCTATCGCAGCGGCATTGGCTTAACGCCAGGCATCACGGGACGGCTATCTCGCGCCGACCTGGCGGCGTTTATCCTGCGCACCGCCGAGAGCGGCGCTTTTATCGGCCAGGCGCCGGTCGTTTCCCTATAGAGCTTGCAGCGCGCCATGCGCCGCGATTTTACGCTTTAATAATGTGACGGAAATCGGCGATCCGGCGCCAGCGGCATTCACCTGAAAGGAAGCATCATGCACAAACAGATCATTGTCACCATGGCGGTCAGGGATCTCGACAAGTCCAGGGCCTTTTTCAGCGCGCTCGGCTATGCGTTCGAGCCGATGTTTTCCAATGAAGATGCCGCCCTGATGGTGATCAGCGAAGGCAGCATCAACGCCATGCTGATGACGGCGCCGTTTTTCAGCTCTTTCCACACCAGGAAAATTGCCAATACGCAGGAAGCGGTGGAAATGTGGCTCTGCCTGAGCTGCGACAGCCGCGAAGAGGTGGACCGCCTGGTGGCCAAAGCCGTCGCCCTTGGTGCCACCGCCACGGGCGAGCCGGACGACCACGGTTTCATGTACGGCCACGGCTTCACGGACCTCGATGGCCATGCCTGGCAGTTCACGCATATAGGCGGCACGCCAGCGCAGTGAATCGATGGACGAAAAAAAACCCGCATCGCTGCGGGTTTTTTCTTTACTGCATATTACTGGAGGCGAGGACGGGAATCGAACCCGTCTAAACGGCTTTGCAGGCCGCTGCATAACCTCTTTGCTACCTCGCCTGAGGAACTGCTGCAATGTGCTTTGTGGCACATCTGAAACTGGAGCGGGAGAAGAGTCTCGAACTCTCGACCTCAACCTTGGCAAGGTTGCGCTCTACCAACTGAGCTACTCCCGCATGGAGCTTTACTATTCACGCTGCGCCATCGAAGGCGGCGGATAAAAAAAGGAAGCCATCTGCGCTTCCCTTTAGAATTCTGGAGCGGGAGAAGAGTCTCGAACTCTCGACCTCAACCTTGGCAAGGTTGCGCTCTACCAACTGAGCTACTCCCGCATGGAGCTTCTATTTTCTGCTTACTACGCCGTATTACTATGTTTGCTGCATCCAGTTGCCACTGGAGCGGGAGAAGAGTCTCGAACTCTCGACCTCAACCTTGGCAAGGTTGCGCTCTACCAACTGAGCTACTCCCGCTTGGAGTCAACATTCTACTGCTTTTTGCTACCGTTTACAACTGCTGCCAGTTTTCACTGGAGCGGGAGAAGAGTCTCGAACTCTCGACCTCAACCTTGGCAAGGTTGCGCTCTACCAACTGAGCTACTCCCGCAGTGGACAACATTGTATCAGAAGCTCTACTACATCGCCAGTACTACTTTTTGCTGCAACTGCTGTTTTACCTATGACACGATCCAGAAAACTGGAGCGGGAGAAGAGTCTCGAACTCTCGACCTCAACCTTGGCAAGGTTGCGCTCTACCAACTGAGCTACTCCCGCGTCATCAACAACAGGCCAGCATTATAGATGTATTACAGAGGCTGTCAACGGGATTTTTTGCCCCTGCCTCATCAATGCAGATTGCCGGCCTTTTCCTTGATCAGCGGCCATGCCAGCCGCAGATAATAAAACATCGACCACACCGTCAGCACGCAGGCGATCCACATCAGCTTTTCTCCCCACACATGGGTGTCGATGGCGCCGAAGATCACCTCGTGGTACAGCAGCAAGGGAATCGCCGTCATCTGCGCGGCCGTCTTGATCTTGCCGATCGAACTAACCGCCACCGATTTCGAGGCGCCGATCTGGGCCATCCATTCGCGCAGGGCCGAAATCGTGATTTCGCGGCCGATGATGATAAACGCCAGCACGGCATTGACGCGGTCCAGCTGCACCAGCACCAGCAAGGCGCCGGCCACCATCAGCTTGTCGGCGACCGGGTCGAGGAAAGCGCCAAAGGCCGAGGTCTGGTTCCAGCGGCGGGCCAGGAAGCCGTCGAACCAGTCGGTCACGGCGGCAACAATAAAGACCAGGGTGGCGACCAGGTTCTGGTCGCCATGCAGCAGCATCGACGGCGGCAGATAAAACACGCCGACGACCAGCGGGATCAGGGCCACGCGCAGCCAGGTCAGGAGGATGGGAATATTAAAAGGCATAGGAAAGCAATCGGCCGACGGGTAAATTGAATAAAGCACCAACAAAGCGCCACTAGTCTACATGGCACGCGGGTATTAGCCTAGTCCGGTTGCGGCGTAGCCGGACCAGGCCGAAATTACTAGTGCAGCTGCTTGTAGATTTCCTCCGCCAGCTGGGTCGAAATCCCCTCCACCGACATCAGGTCTTCCACGCTGGCGTCGACCACGCCGCGCAGGCCGCCAAAGCGTGACAGCAGCTTTTGCCTGCGCTTGGCGCCGATGCCTTCTATCTCTTCCAGGCGCGAGGTCTGGCGCGTCTTGGCGCGCTTGGCGCGCATGCCGGTAATTGCAAAACGGTGGGCCTCGTCGCGGATCTGCGCGATCAGCATCAGCGCCGCCGATTCCTTGCCCAGCTCCTGCGCCGCGCGGCCGTCGACAAACAGCAAGGTTTCCAGGCCGACTCGCCTGCCCTCGCCTTTCGCCACGCCGACGATCAGACTGATGTCCAGGCCCAGTTCGGCAAACACCTGGCGCGCCATTTCGATCTGCCCCTTGCCGCCGTCGATCAGCACCACGTCCGGCATCACGCCGTCGCCATTGGCCACCTTTTCATAACGGCGCATCAGCACTTGCCGCATCGCCGCATAATCGTCGCCGGGGGTAATATCATTGATGTTGTAGCGCCGGTATTCACCGTTCTGCATCGCATGATGGTGGAACACCACGCACGAGGCCTGCGTCGCTTCGCCCTGGGTGTGGCTGATGTCGAAGCATTCCACGCGGATGGTGTCGAGGTCTTCCGCTTCCAGACGCAGGGCGTCGGCCAGCGCGCGCGTGCGCGACTGCTGCGAACCCTGCTCGGACAACAGCCGCGCCAGCGAAATCTCGGCCCCTTTTTGCGCCAGTTCCAGCCACTGGCGGCGCTGGCCCTGCGGCTGGAAGATCAGGTTGATGCGGTGGCCGCACTGCTCCATCAGCGCCACCATCAGCGCCGGCTGGTCGAATTCGATATTCAGGATCAGGGTGCCGGGAATGAATTTTTCCGTGTAGTGCTGGGCCAGGAATGCGGCCAGCACTTCGACTTCGATCGGCTCCTCGGCAATCGCCGCGGCATCGCTGAGCTGGCTCGGAAAGTAAGCGCGGTCGCCCAGGTGGCGTCCGCCGCGCACCATCGCCAGGTTGACGCAGGCGCGCCCGCCCTGCACCAGCACGGCAATGATGTCGACATCGGCGTCGCCGGTGGTTTCCATGCTCTGCTGGTGCAGCACGCGCGACAGCGAATTGATCTGGTTGCGCACCACCACCGCCTGCTCGAATTTCAGCTCGGCCGCATAGGCGTGCATTTTCTTTTCCAGGTCGGCCATCACTTCGCTTTGCCGGCCGCGCAGGAAACGCGCCGCGTTTTCCACGTCGTTTTTATAGTCTTCCTTGCTGATCAGGTCGACGCACGGCGCACTGCAGCGGCCGATCTGGTGCAGCAAGCACGGCCGCGTGCGGTTGGCATACACGCTGTCTTCGCAGGTGCGGATCAGGAATACTTTCTGCAAGATCTGCATCGATTCCTTGACCGCCCAGGAACTGGGAAACGGCCCGAAATACTGGTTCTTCTTGTCCACCGAACCGCGGTAATACACCATGCGCGGCGCCTCGCCGCCGGTGATTTTCAGATACGGATAGGACTTGTCGTCGCGAAACAGGATGTTGTAGCGCGGCTGCAGCGCCTTGATCAGGTTGTTTTCCAGGATCAGGGCTTCCGCCTCGCTGTGCGTAACGGTGGTTTCCAGGCGCACGATGCGCTCGACCATCATGGCGATACGGGGGCTGGCCAGGTTTTTCTGGAAGTAGCTCGACACGCGCTTTTTCAGGTCGCGCGCCTTGCCCACGTACAGCACCTTGTCGCCGGCATCGAAGTAGCGATATACGCCAGGCAGGTTCGGCAGCCTGGCGACGGTGGCCAGCACTTGCGCGCGTGCGTCGGGTACGGGGACGACGGCGTTCAGATCGGGTATTGCTTCGGTCATTGCTGGCTCGGTTATTCTGGCGATTGTTCCACAATCACGAAAGCGACGGCGTACTCTTCCTCG
Source organism: Janthinobacterium sp. J1-1 (assembly GCF_030944405.1). Lineage (NCBI taxonomy): Bacteria > Pseudomonadati > Pseudomonadota > Betaproteobacteria > Burkholderiales > Oxalobacteraceae > Janthinobacterium > Janthinobacterium sp. J1-1. The sequence continues at coordinate 3,279,668 of NZ_CP132339.1, read as the reverse complement.
TCGCTGATCGTCACTTGCGCGCTCAAACGGTGCTGTGCCATAAAGTCCGCCAGCACGCCGCTGCAGACGATCATCGGCTTGCCGCTCGGGTGATTGAGCATCTGCGCGGCGGGCCAGGTCATCGGCATGCGCAGGCCCAGGCCGATCGCCTTGGAAAAAGCTTCCTTGGCGGCAAAGCGCGTGGCCAGGAAGCGCACGCCGCGCACGGCGCTCCTCGCGCTGCGGGCGCGGAATTTTTCCAGTTCCTGCGGCCCCAGTATCTTCTTGGCAAAGCGCTCGCCATGGCGCGCGAGCGCCGCTTCGATGCGCGGTATCTTGCAGATATCGGTGCCTATGCCGTAAATCATTATTTGCCCGCCCGATGACCGACGCGTGTCGCAACCATGATGGCCTTCATTTCACGCACGGCGTTTTCCCAGCCGACAAACACGGCATGGGCCACGATGGCGTGGCCGATATTGAGTTCGGCGATATCGGGAATCGCGGCGATCGCCTGCACATTGGTGTAATGCAAACCGTGGCCCGCATTGACCTTCAAGCCACGGGTGGCGCCAAACAGCACGCCGGCCTTGATGCGTTCGAGTTCCGCCAGTTGCGCTTCACCTTCGGCATCCGCATAGCGGCCCGTATGCAGCTCGATCACGGGCGCGCCCATCTCGGCTGCGGCAGCGATCTGCGCCTCATCGGCATCGATAAACAGGCTGACGCGGATGCCCTCGCCTTGCAGTTGCTTGACGGCCGCCGACACTTCCTTGTAATAGCGCACCACGTCCAGGCCGCCTTCGGTGGTCACTTCGGTGCGTTTTTCCGGCACCAGGCAGACGTCCGCCGGCTTGATGCGGCAGGCAAAATCGACCATCTCGGCGGTGACGGCCGCTTCCAGGTTCATGCGCGTCAGCAGTTGCGGCGCGATGGCGATCACGTCGGCGTCCTTGATATGGCGGCGGTCTTCGCGCAAATGCAAGGTGATGCAATCGGCGCCGGCCTGTTCGGCCAGCAGGGCCGCGCGGATCGGGTCCGGATACTGCGTGCCGCGCGCATTGCGCAAGGTGGCCACGTGGTCGATATTGACGCCCAGGTCGATGACGGGGCCGGCTGGCTGCAAAAAGCTCATGGTAATTTTCCGTAATAACTGTGTAGGTTGAACATTACAACTGCATCAAATCGATCAGCATCTGGCGCGTGTTCAGGGTCGCGCCACCGAGCTGATGGGCCAGCAAAAAGCGCATCAAGGTCTTGCTTTGCGCCTGCGTGGCGGCATCGGCATAATCTTCGCACTCCATGTCAAGCAGGGTCTTGCCGGTAATGCGCGGCCAGGCGTCGCCGGCCTGCGCCGGACGCGGGCCGCGCTCTGGGTCGACCACATAGATCTGCCCCGCCTGCACCGGCTGGCGCGTGCCGGTGCAGCGCACCAGGTCGGCCGCCACGCCGGTTTCCTTCAACAGCGCGCGCTCGAACTTGCGCAGCACGATGGGCGCCGGTTCATTGTGCGCCAGTTGATTCAAGGTGGCAACGTAGTGGTCGAACAGGACCGGGTGCGGATCGTCGCGCGCCAGCAGTTTGACCAGCAATTCGTTCAGGTAGAAGCCGCACAGCAAGGCGGTCTTTTCCAGCGGCAGCATGCCGCCCACCCATTCGGCGCCCGTCAGGATGCGCAGCTCGGACTTGCCGGTCCAGCCCGCCTGCAGCGGCTGGAAGGTCTGCAGCACGCCGCGCAGTTGCGAATGGGGACGCTTGGCGCCCTTGGCGACCAGCGCGATGCGGCCATGGTCGCGCGTCAGCACATCGATGATCAGGCTGGTTTCTTTATGCGGGTAGCTGTGCAGCACGAAGGCGGGCTGGCCCGTGATGCGGCCATCGCGCCCGGGCGGGCGGCTGGCCGTGCGCCGGGGCGCTGGCGGGGATGGCACAGCGGCGCTCTGCAGCGGGACTGCCGGGACGGCGCCTGGCAGCGCTGGCGTGGTGGTGCTCATGCGTGTGGCGTCATCCCCTGGGGTGGACTTACTCGTAGCCGTAGGCGCGCAGGCCCGCTTCGTTGTCGGCCCAGCCCGATTTGACCTTGACCCAGATTTCCAGGTAGACCGGGCCGCCGAACAGCTTTTCCATGTCCAGGCGGGCCTGGGTCGAGACGTCCTTCAGGCGCGCGCCCTTGTTACCGATGATCATCGATTTATGCGTATCACGCTCGACCAGGATGGCCGCAAACACGCGGCGCAGGTCGCCTTCCTGCTCGAATTTCTCGATCAATACCGTGCTGGTGTACGGCAGTTCGTCGCCGACAAAGCGGAACAGTTTTTCACGCACGATTTCCGAGGCGAGGAATTTTTCGCTGCGGTCGGTGATGTCGTCCGGCCCGAAGATGGGCTGGTTTTCCGGCAGGAAGCGCTTGATCTCGTTCTGCAAGCCTTCCAGCTGGAAATGCAGCTTGGCCGAGACCGGCACGATGGCGGCGAAGTCGCGCATGGCGGCGACTTTCTGCGCGAACGGCAGCAGCACCGCCTTGTCTTTCACGCGGTCCGACTTGTTGATCACCAGGATGCACGGCACCTCTTTCGGCAGCAAGTCCATCACCTGCTGGTCGGCCGGGCCGAACGTGCCCGCCTCGATCACGTACAGGATCACGTCCGACGAGATCAGGGTATTGGTGACGGTCTTGTTCAGCGTCTTGTTCAGCGCGTTCGAGTGGCGCGTCTGGAAGCCGGGCGTGTCGACGTAGATGAACTGCGCGTCGGGCACGGTCTGGATGCCGGTGATGCGGTGGCGCGTGGTCTGCGCCTTGCGCGACGTGATGCTGACCTTCGCGCCGATCAGCACGTTCATCAGGGTCGATTTGCCCACGTTCGGGCGGCCCACGATGGCGATATAGCCACAGCGGAAGTTGTCGGGCATTTTGGTGGCTGTCATGCGAGTGTCGATTTCTGTTGAGTGTGAGCGGCGACTGCGGCGTCGTCGCTCTGGATGGTGGCAATGCCGGCCAGCTTGAGCTGGGCGGCGCGCGGTTTGGGCTTGCGGTTGGCGGCGGGCGACTTCAGCAGTGCCTGCTCGGCCACCTCCAGCGCCAGTTTGGCGGCGGCTTGCTCACCGGCGCGGCGGCTTCCGCCACGACCGTAGACCTGGATATTCAATTTCGGCACCAGGCATTCGATCTCGAATTCCTGGCTGTGGGCGGCGCCGTGGGTGGCCACCACATTGTATTGTGGCAGCGAGATTTTTTTACTCTGCAAAAACTCCTGCAGCAGGGTCTTGGCATCCTTGCCCAAGGTCTGCGGATCGACCGAGTCGAGGATGGGAATATAAAAGGCGCGGATCACGGTGCTGGCGGCATCGAAACCGGTGTCGAGGAAAATGGCCCCCAGCAACGCTTCCAGGGTATCGGCCAGGATCGACGGACGGCGGAAACCGCCCGATTTCAGTTCGCCTTCGCCGAGGCGCAGGAACTGCGACAATTCCAGCTTTTGCGCGATTTCATACAGCGACTGCTGCTTGACGAGGTTGGCGCGCAGGCGCGACAGATCGCCCTCGTCGATGGCCTTGAAGCGCTCGTACAGGATGGACGCGACCACGCAGTTGAGTATCGAGTCGCCGAGGAATTCCAGCCGCTCATTATGCAAACTGCTGTGGCTACGATGCGTCAAGGCTTGCTGCAACAGGCCAGCATCCTGGAACGTATAGCCTAGACGGGTTTGCAATAGCTGAAGATTCATTGTTGGTTCTGTGTCATCTGATTGATTCGGCATGCCGGCGCGGGTATCGGGCGCACGGCATGCGGGGTGGGTCCCGAAGGACCCAAGCGGCTTAGTGGATGCCGCCCACGCGTTTCGGATTGCTGAAATTCATCCACACCAGGAAAGCCTTGCCGACGATATTCTCGTTCGGCACGAAACCCCAGTAGCGGCTGTCCGCACTGTTGTCGCGGTTGTCGCCCATCATGAAATAATTTCCTGCTGGCACGACGCAAGTAAAGCCGTCTTCGTTGTAGTCGCAGGCATCCTTGTGCGGAAAGTCGGTGACCTGCCCCAGGTTCAGGGTCGGCGCCGGATCGTCGTTGAGGATGCGGTGGCTGACGCCCGTCAGGTTTTCTTCCAGCTGCTTGTGGTACACGGTGCTCTCGTCGTCGAGGTAGTCATCGAGCGGCGTGTAGCTGACCGGCTTCCCATTCACGGTCAGGCGCTTGTTGTCATAGGTGATTTTATCACCAGGCACACCGATCACGCGCTTGATGTAGTCTTGCGACATGTCCTTCGGATACTTGAACACCATCACGTCGCCACGCTGCGGATCATTGACTTCGATGATGCGTTTGTTGACGATCGGCAAACGAATGCCATAAGTAAACTTGTTTACCAGGATCAGGTCACCCACCAGCAAGGTCGGCACCATCGAGCTCGACGGGATCTTGAACGGCTCGTACAGGAACGAGCGCAGGCAGAAGACCATCGCAATCACCGGAAAGAAGCTGCCCGAATACTCGACCCAGGTCGGCTGGCGCAGCAGCGCCGCTTCGATCGTGGCGCGGCTGCCGCCATGCTCGGACTTGATGCCTTCGGCGGCCAGCTTGGACTGGCGCGCGTCGAAATCCGCCAGCGCGCGGTCGGCCGCCAGGCGGCGCTGTTTCGACAAATAAAATACGTCCAGGCACCAGACAAAACCCGTGATGACCATCAGGACGAACAAAATCAGCGCGAAATTTCCTAAAATCACTTGCAGGTTCATGTGTTAGCCGTCCACTTGTAAGATTGCCAGGAAGGCTTCTTGTGGAATCTCCACGGAACCCACTTGTTTCATGCGCTTCTTGCCCGCCTTTTGTTTTTCCAGCAATTTTTTCTTGCGGCTGATATCGCCGCCATAGCACTTGGCCAGCACGTTCTTGCGCAGCGCTTTCACGTTTTCACGCGAAATGATGTTGGCGCCGATGGTGGCTTGAATGGCCACGTCGAACATCTGGCGCGGGATCAGTTCGCGCATTTTGGCAGCCACCTGGCGGCCACGGTACTGGCTGTTCGAACGGTGCACGATAATGGCCAGCGCATCGACTTTTTCGCTGTTGATCAGCATGTCGACCTTGACCACGTCGGCGGCGCGGTATTCCTTGAACTCGTAATCCATCGAGGCATAGCCGCGCGAGGTCGATTTCAGGCGGTCGAAGAAGTCCAGCACGATCTCGGCCATCGGCATTTCATAGATCAGCTTGACCTGGCGGCCGTGGTAGCTCATGTCCATCTGGATGCCGCGCTTGGCGATACACAGGGTGATCACCGAGCCGACATATTCCTGCGGCATATACAGGTTGACCGTGACGATAGGCTCGCGCACTTCCTCGATGCGCGAAGGGTCCGGCATCTTCGACGGATTGTCGACGTTGATCAGGGTACCGTCACGCTGGATCACTTCGTACACCACGGTCGGCGCGGTGGTGATCAGGTCCATGTCGAATTCGCGCTCGAGGCGCTCCTGCACGATTTCCATGTGCAGCAGGCCCAGGAAGCCGCAGCGGAAGCCGAAGCCTAGCGCCTGCGATACTTCCGGCTCGTACATCAGGGCGGCGTCGTTCAGTTTCAGTTTTTCCAGCGAGTCGCGCAGCGCATCGTACTGGTTCGCTTCGACCGGGAACAGGCCGGCAAACACCTGCGGCTGCACTTCCTTGAAGCCTGGCAATGGCTCGCTGGCGGGACGGCTGGCCAGGGTGACGGTATCGCCCACCTTGGCCGCTTTCAGTTCCTTGATGCCGGCGATGACGAAGCCCACCTGCCCTGCGGACAGTTGCGGCAACGATTGCGAGCGCGGCGAAAACACGCCGATATCTTCCACCAGCTGCACCGAATCGGTGGCCATCAGGCGGATCTTGTCTTTCGGTTTCAGGGTGCCGTTGACCACGCGCACCAGCATCACCACGCCCACATAGGCGTCGTACCAGGAGTCGACGATCAGCGCCTGCAACGGCGCGTCCGGATCACCCTTCGGTGGCGGCACCTTGACGATCAGTTGCTCCAGCACGTCGAGCACGCCAAAGCCGGTCTTGGCCGAGCAGTGGACCGCGTCGCCGGCGTCGATGCCGATCACGTCTTCGATTTCGGCAATCGCGTTCGGAGGATCGGCGTTCGGCAAGTCGATTTTATTCAGGACCGGCACCACTTCCACGCCCAGGTCCAGCGCCGTGTAGCAGTTGGCGACGGTCTGCGCTTCCACGCCTTGCGACGCGTCGACCACCAGCAGCGCGCCTTCGCAGGCGGACAGCGAGCGCGACACTTCATAACTGAAGTCGACGTGGCCCGGTGTATCGATCAGGTTCAGGTTGTAGATCTGGCCGTCGCGCGCCTTGTAGTGCAGGGCCGCCGTTTGCGCCTTGATGGTAATGCCGCGTTCGCGCTCCAGATCCATCGAATCGAGCACCTGCGCCTCCATCTCGCGGTCGGACAAGCCGCCGCACAATTGAATGATGCGGTCAGCCAGGGTCGATTTACCGTGGTCAATATGGGCGATGATGGAGAAATTGCGTATGTTATTCATTAACTAATATATGTGCGAGTGACAACACTGCTTTAACAGGATTCAAGGGGATCATGCCCGGGTCAAACCGGGCCAAAACCGGGCACCCCACTCATGATGAAAAAAGCGCTCCGGGCAGGACATCTGCATGTCCAGGCGAGCGCTTTTGAAGCGACATAAGCTGCTGCTGCGGACAGGAGCTTTTTCGACCTCCCCATTTTACCGGATTTCAGAGTAGAAAGCCCGTCTTTCAGCGGCTGCCTCCCGGGCAGCGATGTAAATCAGCCATTCAGTTCATGCCAGATGGCGGCGCACGGCGGCTTCATCAAGGAAATAATGGCAGAGCTCGGGTTGATCCAGGTCGCCGAACAGCACCGGCACCAGCTCGTCGAAACGCGCCAGCAGCGAGGGGTCGGGCGAAGTGTCGATATCGATCACCTCGACCGTGAAGGGCTTGGCGGGGGTTTGCAACCGTTGCAGGGCGTCGAACATGTCCTGGCATAGATGGCAATAACTGCGGGAGTAGAGGGTGAAGTGCATGGGAACTTGAATAACCCCAAGCAAAGACTGGGGTCGGTCCCTAAGGGTCCGACCCCGGCTGTCGCGGGGCGCGGGTTGAAAGTTATTTTGCAAACGGACGCAAGGAAACAAACTGCGCCGTTTCGCCACGGCGCACCAGCACGGCCGAGGTTTTCTTCGGATCGAGCTTGGCCACCAGCGCATTGAACTGCTTGGCGTCGCGCACGGCAACGTTGTTCAATTGCAGGATCACGTCGCCGGGCTGCAGGCCGGCCAGGGCCGCCACGCCATCGGCGTCATCGACCAGCACGCCGGCATCGATCTTCAGTTCCTGCTTTTTGGCGGCAGGCACGTCGCTGACCTTCAGTCCCAATGCATTGCTGGTCTGTGCTTCGGGCTGCTTGGCTGCGGCCTTGCCGGCGGTTTTCTCGCCTTCCAGCTCGGCCACCGTCACCGGCAGTTCCTGCTGCGCGCCCTTGCGCCAGACTGTGATGCTGGCCTTGCCATTGACGGCGGAGCCGCCCACCAGGCGCGGCAGGTCGGACGAGCGCTCGATCTGGGTGCCATTGAATTTCAGGATGATGTCACCAGGCTTGACACCGGCCTTGTCGGCCGGGCCACCGGGTTCGACCATCGAGACCTGCGCACCCTTGGCGTTCGGCAAGCCCAGCGATTCGGCCACTTCCTTGCTCACTTCGCCGATCTGCACGCCGATGCGGCCGCGCACCACCTTGCCGGTTTTTTTCAGTTGCTCGCCGACACGCATGGCTTCGTCGATGGGCACGGCAAACGAAATGCCGTTGTAGGCGCCGGACAGGGTGGCGATCTGCGAGTTGATGCCGATCACTTCGCCACGCAGGTTGATCAGGGGGCCGCCCGAATTGCCGGGATTGACGGCCACGTCGCTCTGGATCAGCGGCAGATAGTCGCCGGTATCGCGCGACTTGGCCGAGATAATGCCGGCCGTGACCGTGTTTTCCAGGTTGAACGGCGAACCGATGGCGATCACCCATTCGCCGACACGGATTTTCTCCGAGTCGCCGATGGTCACGCGCGGCAGGTTGGCGCCTTCGATTTTCAGCAGGGCCACGTCAGTGCGCGCATCGGCGCCGATCACCTTGGCCTTGAATTCGCGCTTGTCGGTCAGCGTCACATAGACTTCATCGGCGCCGTCGACCACATGCGCATTGCTCAGTACGTAGCCATCGGCGGAAATGATGAAGCCGGAGCCAACGCCGCGCTGCACTTCCTGTTCCTGCGGCGCGCGGCGGCTGCGCGGGTCCTGCTGGCGCGGCGTCGGCATGGCGCCACCGAAGAAGCGGCGCAGGAATTCCTGCATTTCCTGCTCGTCGCTGCTGCCGGCGGCGGCGCCGCCCATTTTCAGCCGTTCGGTGGTGCGGATATTGACGACGGCCGGGCCGACCGCGTCGACCAGGTCGGCAAAATCAGGCAGTTTGACAGACGGCACGGCGGCACGGGCCGGCGGCGCCATGCCCAGCATGGCCGGCGCAAAGAAGACGCCGGCGGTCCCCAGACACAAGGCGGAAAGCGTCTTCGCTGAAAACGTTTTGCTGGGTGCACAAATATTTTTTTTCATGGAGTAGTCTTTTCGAATGGTAAGTCGAATCTGGCTGCCGCCCGCCTGCCCCACGCTGCGTCCAGGGGCGCGCCAGAGGCAGGAGTGGCGGTCAGGCACAGACCGCGCATGGCAAACCGTACAACAATATATCGCATAAGCAAGATATCGCCAGCGGCTAGTGTCAATCGTGCAGAAGGCCGGTGTCAAGAGGGAGTCGCCCGCATTAAGGCTGGCGTAAGCAGGCTAGCGCTGGGGAACAATGCCTGTGTTGAGCGGTTCGGCAGCCGGCGCGACAGCGGCCAGGACGGCTGCCGGTGCGGACGTGGGAGCGGCTTCGGCAGCCAGGCGGCCGGCCAGGGCCGCGCCGAAACCGGCGCTCAGCACGCTCGCATCCTGCCCTGCGCGCAGCGCTTCGCCGATCAGGCGGTAGGCCTGCCAGGCCTGGCGCCCCGCATCGGTGTCGAGCGCCGCAAACGCCAGTTCGAGTTCGCTGGCCGCCAGTTCGCCATCGGCCAAGGCCGAAATATGCTCGTGCAATCCTGGATATGTGTCCATCGTGGGTCCTGCCAGTTCAAAAGGAGTGGTGCGGCTTTCTCATGGTCAATGTATTACCAGCGCTTGTCAATCGGCATGTCCAGCAAGGGTTTGAGTTTTTCCGCAATCACCTCGCGCGCCCGAAAGATACGGCTGCGCACGGTGCCGATCGGGCAAGCCATGATTTCCGAAATTTCTTCATAGCTCAATCCCTCGATTTCACGCAGCACGATGGCGGTGCGCAATTCGATCGGCAGCACATCCATGGCGGCGTTGACCGTGGCGGCGATCTGCTTGCTGGCAAGCACGGATTCCGGCGTGTTGTTGTCACGCAGCTTGTTGCCGTCATCGAAAGACTCGGCCTGCTCCGCATCCGTCTCGCTGGACGTGGGCGTGCGCCGGCTCTGCGTGACCAGGTAGTTTTTCGCCGTATTGATGCCGATGCGATAAAGCCAGGTATAAAAAGCCGCGTCGCCGCGGAAATGCCGCAGCGCCCGATAGGCCTTGATAAAGGTTTCTTGCACCACATCTTCGGCCTCCGCCGGGTCATGCACCAGCCGCGATACCAGCCGCATCAGGCGCCGCTGGTATTTCGATACCAGCACGTCGAATGCCCGCCTGTCGCCAGCCTGGACCCGCTCGACCAATAATTGATCACCTTCGCGTTCTGTCCTCACACCCTGTATCCCTGGTAGCATGCAGCGCGGGCGCCTGTATGGTTATAGAGTTGGCCCGCTGCAAGAAGTTCAGTATTCGCCGCACTTTTTATGACACCCTCCCCCGCGCCGCGATGGCGCGGCATGCCACGGCCAGTTCGCGGAACGCCTTTGTTGCCGGCAGAGCGCGCTGCACCACCAGCGTGACGATGCGCCTCTGCTCGTCGCCCAGGCGCAGCACCAGCAGCGCCGGCCACAGGGTCGAACCGGGCAGCAGCCACAGCGGCGGCGTGGCCGACACCGGCACACCGTCATATGCGTCATGTTCCGTCAGCCGAAACTGGCCGACCGGTGAAATATCAAGCGTATGCGGCTTTCCGTGAGAACACGGCGCAGCGAGCAACAACACGCCGCCAGCGGCACTGATCAGCGCGGCAGGCCAGCCCAGGGCGTAAGCGCCCGTTGCCAGCGGCCAGGCCGCCAGCAAGGCAGCGACGCCCAGGCACGCTTGCAGCAGACGCAAACCGACAGGCGTGCGCAGGACAGCCGATATGGCAATCGACATACACTCTCAATGGGGAAAATATCAGGCGCGCCGGCACCATGCCGGGCAAATTCAGGCGCCAACGAACGTTGGCGCCGAATCAGCGCTCACTACGGTTTGACCGCAGCGAGCGCCAGAAAGTTCAAGCTGTTACAGCTTATTTCGCTTTGCCGAAAATCAGCGTGCCATTCGTTCCGCCGAAGCCGAAGGAATTTTTCACTGCATAATCGATCTTCATGTCACGCGCCGTATTGGCACAGAAATCGAGATCGCAAGCCGGATCCTGGTTGAAGATGTTGATGGTCGGCGGCGACACCTGATGGTGGATCGCCAGGACCGTAAACACCGCTTCCAGACCGCCCGCGCCGCCCAGCAAATGGCCCGTCATCGATTTGGTCGAATTCACTACCAGGTTTTTCGCATGGTCGCCGAAGGTGCGCTTGATGCCCATCACTTCGGCCACGTCGCCTTGCGGGGTCGACGTGCCATGCGCGTTCAGGTATTGAATCTGGTCCGGGTTCAAGCCTGCGTTGTTGAGTGCCGCGATCACCGATTTGCTGCCGCCGCTACCATCTTCCAGCGGCGAGGTCATGTGATAAGCATCTGCGCTCATCCCGAAACCATGCACTTCGGCATAGATCTTGGCACCGCGGGCCACCGCGTGCTCGTACTCTTCCAGCACCATCACGCCGGCGCCTTCGCCCAGCACAAAACCGTCGCGGTCGGTATCCCACGGACGCGACGCCGTTGCCGGGTCATCGTTGCGGGTCGACAAGGCGCGCGCCGAGGCGAAACCGCCCAGGCCCAGCGGCGAGACGGTCGATTCGGCACCGCCGGCAATCATGACGTCGGCATCGCCGTACTCGATCATGCGCGCGGCTGCGCCGATGCTGTGCAAACCGGTGGTGCATGCCGTGACGATGGCCAGGTTCGGGCCTTTCAGACCATATTTGATCGAAAGGTTGCCAGAGATCATGTTAATGATCGAGGCAGGCACGAAAAAGGGCGAGATGCGGCGCGGGCCACGTTTTTCGTACTCGGACTTGGTTTCTTCGATCAGCGGCAAGCCACCGATGCCGGAGCCGATGATCACGCCGATACGCTCGGCGTTCTCTTCGGTGACCTCCAGGCCACAGTCCTGCATCGCCTGGATACCGGCAGCCATGCCGTAATGGATGAAGGTATCCATATGGCGGGCTTCCTTACCGGAGATATACTCTTCGATATTGAAACCTTTGACTTCACCGGCAAAATGCGTGGTGAATGGCTGCGCATCGAACTTGGTAATCGTGGCAATGCCCGACTTCCCTTCGATGATTGCGCTCCACGCCTCGGCAATAGTATTGCCGACAGGTGAAACGCAGCCCAGGCCGGTGACAACAACACGACGGTTTTTAGAACGGCTCAAGCGATTCTCCTGAAGTCGGTCAGACAGGCTTAGGCCTTGACGTTGGCGGTGGCGTAGTCGATCGCCTGTTTCACCGTGGTGATTTTTTCAGCTTGTTCGTCAGGGATTTCCATTTCGAATTCGTCTTCCAGGGCCATCACCAGTTCCACGGTGTCCAGCGAATCGGCGCCCAGGTCGTCGACGAAAGAGGATTCGATTTTGATGTCTGCTTCTGCAACGCCCAGTTGCTCAGCGACGATTTTCTTAACGCGTTGTTCGATATCCGACATGTTATGGCTCCAAAGTGTGTGTTACGGAAAGTGCGCGCATTTTATCAGGTTTGCGCGTCCGAATACTAATTTCGGTGTCTGCTGCTAATTCAACCGAAGCTGCTGCTAAAAGATGCGATTATAGTCAAAAACCAGTTGCACATCATGCCACAAACTGGTGTTTCATCCATCTTTCACATCAATTCATATACATGCCGCCATTCACGTGCAAGGTCGTGCCCGTGATATATGCCGCTTGCGGCGACGCCAGGAAAGCCACGGCGGCGGCCACGTCTTCCGGCTTGCCCAGGCGCGACAGCGGAATCTGCGTCAGCAAGGCCGCGTGCTGTTCTTCGCTCAAGGCCTTGGTCATGTCGGTATCGATAAAGCCGGGGGCGATGCAATTGACAGTAATGTTGCGGCTGCCGATTTCACGCGCCAGCGCGCGGCTCATGCCTTCCACGCCGGCCTTGGCCGCCGCGTAATTCATCTGGCCCGGATTGCCTGACGAGGCCACCACCGAGGTGATGTTGATGATACGCCCGGCCTTGGCCTTCATCATGCCGCGCAAGACGGCGCGCGACAAGCGGCCGACGGCCGACAGATTGGTGGTGATCACATTGTCCCACTCTTCATCCTTCATGCGCATGGCCAGCTGGTCCTGCGTGATGCCCGCATTGTTGACCAGGATCGACAAGCTGCCATAGGTTTTCTGCACTTCGTCGACCACGGCCGCACAGCGCGCCGCATCGGTCACATTCAGCACCAGGCCCTTGCCGGTCACGCCTTCGGCGGCCAGGTAATCGGTGATCGCCTGCGCGCCGGCGTCCGAGGTAGCGGTGCCAACCACGGTGGCGCCCTGTTTGCCCAGTTCGGTGGCGATGGCGCGGCCGATGCCGCGCGAAGCGCCCGTGACCAGCACGACTTGATTCGTTAAATTCATGAGTATCCTTAATATGGCTGGCGGCAGCATGGCTGCCGGTAGCTGTTACTTGAGCTGCGTCAAAATACGGTCGAGCGAGGCCTGGTCGACGATGGCGTCACCCACCAGCACCGGGTCGATGCGCTTGGCCAGGCCCATCAGGACCTTGCCCGGACCGCATTCGATCACCTGGGTGATGCCGTCGGCCGCCACCTTCTGCATGGTTTCCACCCAGCGCACGGGGCTGGCCGCCTGGCGCACCAGCGCATCCTTGATGCCCGCCACGTCATTGACGATGGCAACATCGACGTTGTTGATCAGGGCGATCTGCGGCATATTGAATGGCAGGTCGGCCATGTAGTCGCGCAAACGGTCCGATGCGGGTTTCAGCAGCGAGGAATGGAATGGTGCCGATACCGGCAGCTTCATGGCGCGCTTGGCGCCCTTGGCCTTGGCCAGTTCGCAGGCGCGCTCGACCGCGGCCGTATGGCCGGCAATCACCACTTGCGCCGGCGCATTGAAATTGACAGGCTCGACCACCAGGGCCGGGTTTTCGGCGGCCGCCTCCGCACAGGCGGCGCGCACGTCGTCATCCGACAGGCCCAGCACGACGGCCATGGTGCCCTGCCCGACCGGCACGGCTTCCTGCATCGCCTGCGCGCGGAAACGCACCAGCGGCACCGCGTCCTTGAAGGCGATCACGCCGGCGGCGACCAGCGCCGAGTATTCACCAAGGCTGTGACCGGCCACCACGGTTGGCAGCGGGCCGCCGGCCGCCAGCCAGGCGCGGTAAAACGCCACGGCCGCCGTCAGCATCACGGGCTGGGTATTGGTGGTCAGGTCCAGCTCTTCCTTCGGACCTTCGGCGATCAGCTTGCCCAGGTCGAACTGCAGCGCCTCGGACGCTTCGGCCACGGTCTGTGCCACCACCGGGTTGCCGGCGAAACCGTCGAGCATCGCGATCGCTTGCGAACCCTGGCCTGGGAAAACAAATGCAAATTGTGTCATGGGGACTCCGTTTTTAATATTGTTGCAGCTTGTGTGCAGCTTACATGCGCGCCAGCACGGCGCCCCAGGTAAAGCCGCCGCCCACGCCTTCCATCATCACATTGTCGCCCTTTTTGACGCGGCCATCGCGCACGGCGATGTCGAGCGCCAGCGGAATCGAGGCGGCCGAGGTATTGCCGTGCTGGTCGACGGTGACAACCATCTTTTCCAGTGGCAAGCCGAGTTTCTTGGCGGTGCTGTTCATGATGCGGATATTGGCCTGGTGCGGGATCAGCCAGTCGATCTGGTCCTGCGTCATGTTGGCGTGTTCCAGGGCTTCATGCGCGACTTTTTCCAGTACCGAGACGGCCAGCTTGAAGACGGCCGGGCCATCCATGTACAAAAAGGCGCTGCCGGCCAGTGCGCCGCCGGCCACATTGCCCGGCACGCTGAGGATATTCGAATGACGGCCGTCGGCATGCAGCTTGGTGGCCAGGATGCCCGGCTCTTCCGAGGCCGTCAGGACGATGGCGCCGGCGCCGTCGCCGAACAGCACGCAGGTGCCGCGGTCGTCGAAATTGAGGATGCGCGAAAACACTTCGGCGCCGATCACCAGCACGTTTTTATGCATGCCCGACTGGATGAAACTGTCGGCGGTGGCGACCGCATACACGAAGCCGCTGCAGACGGCCTGCACGTCGACCGCCGCGCAATTGTTGGTGATGCCCAGCTTGTTCTGCACGATGCAGGCGGTGCTGGGGAAGCTGCCGAAGAAGTCGGGGGTCGAGCTGGCGACGATGATCAGATCCAGGTCATTGCCGTCGAGACCGGCCATCTCCAGCGCCTTTTTGGCCGCTTCGACACCGAGGTCCGAGGAATTTTGCGATGGCGCCGCGTAATGGCGCGCCGAGATGCCGCTGCGCGAGACGATCCATTCATCCGAGGTCTCGATGCCCTTGGCGGCGAGCTGTTCCGTCAGATCCTGGTTGGTCACGCGCTTCTCCGGCAGGTAGCTGCCGGTACCGATGATTTTGCTGTAGATTTTACGTACGATAGTCATGCTTACCATCCACTAAATGCTGGAGCTTGTTGATGTAGGTTCTTCCGCCACTGGCGTGCGCGGCATCAGCTCGGCGATCATGCTGGCCAGGTGGGCCTGCACATCATTCTTTGCCGCCTCATAGGCGCGGCGCAAGGCCCATTCGAACGAATAGGCGTCGGCGCCGCCATGGCTCTTGATGACCAGGCCACGCAGGCCCAGCAGGCTGGCGCCGTTATAACGCGAGGGATTCAGGCGATTGGTGATGGCCTTCAACGCGCCGCGCGCGATCAGGGCACCCAACATGGTAATCGGATTGCGCTTGAATTCCGAGGTCAGCACGTCTTTTACGAAACGCGCCAGGCCTTCGATGGCTTTCAGGGTGACGTTGCCGACAAAGCCGTCGCAGACGACGATATCGGTGGTGCCCTTGAAGATGTCATTGCCTTCCACGTTGCCGTAGAAGTTCAGCGCGCCGCGCTCGTGGTCGGCTTGCAAGAGCTTGGCGGTCAGCTTCACCACTTCATTGCCCTTGATGTCTTCCGTGCCCACGTTCAACAGGCCGATGGTCGGCCGTTCGATATTTTCCATGGCGGCAACCAGGACCGAGCCCATGATGGCGAACTGGTGCAAGTGATGCGGCTCGCAATCGACGTTCGCACCCAGGTCCAGCATGTAGGTCGGGCCGTTCTTCTGATTCGGGAGGATGCTGCAGATGGCCGGGCGGTCGACGCCCGACATGGTTTTCAATACATAGCGCGAGACGGCCATCAGGGCGCCGGTGTTGCCGGCGGACACGCAGGCTTGCGCCGCGCCGCCCTTGACCTGTTCGATGGCCACGCGCATCGACGAATCCTTCTTGCGGCGCAGGGCCACTTCGAGTGTATCGTCCATGGTAACTTGTTCGGAAGCATGCAATATCGACAGGCGCGGATGCGTCTCTGCCTTGTGCTTTTTCAGCTCGGCACGGATCACGTCTTCCAATCCTACCAGGATCAGTTCGGCGTCAGGCTCGTGTTCAATAAAGGAAATTGCTGCGGGGATAGTGACTGAGGGACCGTGATCTCCGCCCATGCAGTCGATAGAAATTTTGATTGTCATTTGGTGTGATTCAGTACCGCTGCGGGCTTGCGGCAAGATGTGAATCGGACTGTCGCTGCAGGGATGCACAGGCCTGGTCAGCGTGATTCAAAATGACGGTGCGCAAGATGAATTGCAGCCGATAAAAAAGAAGAAGCGGCGCCACGCCGAAAAACCAACGCAACACCGCTTTCATCTTACCCAACAAAACGTCGATTACTCGTCGTTTTTGGTCTTCAACACTTTACGGCCACGATAGAAGCCGTTAGGGCTGATATGGTGACGCATGTGTGTTTCGCCGGTAACTGGCTCGACGCTCAATTGCGGCGCGACCAGGAAGTCGTGCGAACGGTGCATGCCGCGCTTGGAAGGGGTTTTCTTGTTCTGTTGAACTGCCATGATGACTCCTAATACATAAGTTCTAAAATTTTAGCACAATCGATCAGCAAATTCATGCGAATCGAGTATCCCAGCGGCAAAGACTATCCGAAAACAGGCCGTACCACATCGTTTATTTCATGCTACGTTTCACTACACACTGCCATACTCGATTACTACACGCGTTTGACACGTTCTCTAAGTACTACTACCACTACTTATTCTGGCTTCAAGTCTTTCAGTGCCGCAAACGGCGACTTCTTTTCAGTCTTGAGAGCATCGAGCTGCGCCGTATCGGGGCAGACGTCATGTTTGGGTACCTGCGGCAAGGCCAGCAAGGCTTCATCTTCGATCAGGGCCGCGGCATCCATGCTGCGGCTGCCGACGATCACGTCGATCGACTCATCGTCGATGATTTCTTCGATCTCGTCCGCATGCTCGTCATCCTTGCCGAGCATCAGTACTGTCGAAGAATCGATATCGTAAGCAAACGGGGCCAGGCAACGCTGGCATACCAGCTGAACCGTGCCGTTGACCGACAAGGTAAGTTGCGGGTAGCCCAGCTTGCTGGTGCCGCCGACGATTTTCCAGGCGAGCTCACCGGAAGTATCTGCGCAATCCTTGGTCAACCGGGTCATTTCAGCGACAGGAGTGACACCCTCGCGGCTCCCGCTGATACGACAAAAATCAAAGGCGTCGATCACAAAAGCATTCATTGGTAGAAAATTTCCCCGGAAAACCAGCGATGATAGCAGGGTTTTCAAGCCGGAGTCAAAGCCTGCTTGCATTTTTTTGATATCAAGCAGGCCAGGAATGCGCTGTATGGTGGGGACAACCGCAAGCAGGATTTGCCCGGCAACGCTGCGGCAGACTACACTGGCGGCCTTGCCAGCCGCTTTACAGACCCGAATGATACCAACTTCCAACCCATCGCGCTTGATACTTGCATCGAGTTCCGCCTACCGCAAGGAGCTGCTGTCGCGTCTGCGCCTGCCGTTCGAGGTGGCCGTGCCCGACCTCGACGAGCATCCCCTGCCTGGTGAAAGCCCCAGCGCCACCGCACTGCGCCTGGCGCAGGCCAAGGCGCAGGCCGTGCTCGACCGCTTTCCCGGCAGCCTGGTGATCGGCTCCGACCAGGTCGCCACTTTGGACGGCGCGCAGATCGGCAAGCCGGGTAACCATGCCAACGCCCTGCGCCAGCTGCAAACCATGCGCGGGCGCGAAGTGATCTTCCATACCGCGCTGTGCCTGCTCGATGGCCGCCAGGCGGTCGCCACCGCCGAAGTCGAGGATATCCGGACCCTGGTCACCGTGCGCGACCTGCCGGACGCCGAACTGGACGCCTATTTGCGCATCGAACAGCCATATGACTGCGCCGGCAGCGCCAAGAACGAGGGGCTGGGCATCGCCATCCTTGACAGCATCAACACGACCGATCCGACCGCCCTCACCGGCCTGCCGCTGATCGCCCTGACGGGCATGCTGCGCCGCGCGGGCGTGGCGTTTTTCACCATTTAAACCAGAGTAACCCATGACCGGCACCCTTTATCTGATCCCCAACCACCTTGGCCTGTCCGACGGCCCGGACGATGCGCTGGACCATATCATTCCCGAGCAGGTGCGCCTGATCACCTCGCAGCTCGATTATTTCGTCGCAGAAAATGCCAAGACGGCGCGCGCCTTCTTGAAACTGATCAATACGAAGCATCCGCTGGCGAAACCGTTGCAGGAAATCACCATTTCCGAGCTGAACGTGAATACCCCGGCGCAGGCGCTGGCCAGCCTGCTGGCACCGCTGCTGGCAGGGCGCGACGCGGGCCTGGTGTCGGAGGCGGGCGTGCCGGCCGTGGCCGATCCCGGCGCCGACCTGGTGCGCCTGGCGCATCAGCATGGCGTGAAAGTGCGCCCGCTGGTAGGACCCTCGTCGATCCTGCTGGCGGTCATGGCAAGCGGCCTGAACGGCCAGAGCTTTGCCTTCAACGGCTATTTACCGACCGACGCGGCGCTGCGCGCCAAGCGCATCAAGGAACTGGAAAGCCGTTCGCGCAGCGAAAAGCAGACCCAGCTGTTTATCGAAACGCCCTACCGCAACGCCGCCATGCTCGAAGCGCTGGTGGCGCAATGCGCACCATCGACGCTGATCTGCGTGGCAACCGACCTCAGCCTGGATACGGAGGCGATCCAGACCCTGAATGGCGGACAATGGAAGAAACAGCTGGCGGCCGGCAAGGCGCCGGACTTCCACAAGAAGCCGACTGTATTCCTGCTGCTGGGCCAATAAGGTTCAATGCACAGTGCGCGAGATGCCGTGCACATAATCGTTGACCCAGGCATAGGCAGCCACCTGGATCGCCGTCAGCTCGTTTTCAGACAGCTGCAATTGCTCCAGCATGGCGGCCGTGGCCGGGCCGCCGTCGGCTTGTTCGACCTGCTCGACCAGCGCCAGCATGTTGCCCAGCTCGCCGTGGCGGAACAGCAGCGCATCGCTGACCTTGCTGTTCACGCGCACGCTGCTGACCACTTCGCTCATCTGCATGGAAAACAGGGTGTCCATCAACGACATGATGCCCACCGTAAAGCCGATATCGGCATATTGGTGCTGGCCCGGGCGCAGTTTTTCCGTCATCAGTTCCAGCAGCTTGCCGCGCGTGGTGGCCAGTTGCAGCAAGGGCGAGGTGAATTGCGCCGACGTTCCCGGCCGCACATACAATAAAATCTGCAGCCAGCGCTGCAGCTGGCGGCGGCCAAGCAGCAGCAAGGCCTGGCCCAGGGTGTCGACCCGCACGCCGGCGCTGACGGCCGGCGTATTGACCAGGCGCAGCAGGTTCAGGCCGATCATCGCGTCGTGCTTGATGCAGCGCTCCAGCTCGCGGTTGTCGGCATTGCTTTGTATCAGTTCCAGCAGATGCAGGATGGCCAGCTCCGAGGCCGACATGCGCTTGCCGCTGAGAATCACGGGTCGCGCAAAATAATAACCCTGGAAAAAATCAAAGCCCAGCGCCAGGCATTGCTCGAACTGGGCCATGGTTTCCACTTTTTCCGCCAGTAATTTCTTTCGCGACACGGCCAGCACCTGCGCCAGGCGCGGCAATTCGTCGGGCGCCAGCTGGGCGATATCGACCTTGATCACGTCGACCAGCGGCAGCAATTGCTGCACGTCGGGCGTGTCGAGCACCACGTCGTCGAGCGCAAAACGGAAACCGGCATGGCGCAGCTCGCTGATGCGGGCCAGCAGGGCCGGCGTCGGGCGCACGGTCTCGAGGATTTCCAGCACCACGCGGTGATGCGGCAGGAATCCGATGAAGTCGCTCATCAGCGCCACCGCATCGACATTGATAAAGGCCAGCTGCAAGCCCACCACCTGCTCCATGCCCAGGTCGGACGCATGGGCGATGACGGTGGCGGTGGCCGCCACGGCGTCGCCGGTGATCATGGCCTGGTTTTCGGCGGTGCTGCGAAACAGCAATTCGTAGGCCACCAGGCGCTGGTCGCGGTTCAGGATGGGCTGGCGGGCGAGAAAGAAATCCTGCAGCGCAGGGTTGTCAGATTGCAAGGAAATAGTCATGGAACAGCCCGCGAAGAAGGGCCGCGTTCAGGCTGCGGCAGGGCCTGGGCCGGCGCTTGCCGACCCGCACCCAGTATAGCCCCAGCCTGCTGTACAACTATGTGCTACAGCACACGCTGTGCGCGCAAACCACGCTCAGACGCGGCGCGTGCCCGTGTTCCTGACGCCGCCCTTGCCTGTTTCCAGCACGAACTTGGCGCCGTCGTCGCGGCCCAGCACCTTGACCAGGTAGGGCATCACTTCGCGCAGCATCGGCTCCAGCGTGTACGGCGGGTTCAGGATGAACATGCCGCTGCTGTGCAGGCCGAAGCCATCCGGCGACGGCGTGTTCACCGTCAACGTCACGTGCAGCCATTCGGTCGCCGGCAGCTGCTTGAGCTTGTCGGCGAACTGGCGCGATTCCATGCGCTGCAGCACCGGGTACCAGACAGCGTAGATGCCGGACGGAAAACGCACGAGCGCGTCGGCCAGGGTGTCCTTGACCTTGCGGTAGTCCATCTTGTCTTCATAGGGCGGGTCGATCAGCACCAGCGCGCGGCGCGATGGCGGCGGCAGCAGCGCTTTCAGGCTCTGGAAGCCGTCGGCCTTGGTGATGATGACGCGCTTGCCGCGCACGGCAGGACGCTCGCCCTGGGCCAACGCATGCGCCTCGACCTTGCGGAAATTATCGGCAAGAATCTTCGCATCGGCCGGATGCAGTTCGAACAGGCGCAAACGGTCCTGCTCGCGGCTGACCTGGTCGGCGCAGTACGGCGAACCCGGGTAGTAGCGCATCTTGCCGCTCGGATTCATTTCCTTGATCAGTTTCAAGTATTCGGCCAGCGAGGCCGGCAGGTCGGTACGGTCCCACAGCGGGGCGATGCCGGTTTCGTACTCGGCGTTCTTCGACGCATAGCCGCCGTCGAGCGCATACACGCCGGCACCCGAGTGGGTATCGATATAACTGTAGGCGGTATCTTTTTGATTCAGGTACTGCAACAACTGAATCTGCACATAATGCTTCAACACATCGGCGTGATTACCCGCATGAAAGGCGTGGCGGTAACTCAACATAAGCTGGCAATTCCATAAAATAAAGTAAAGGTGGGGGCTGCGCTTACACCGGGCAGAGCATGGGAACAGACTGGGAGGGTCAGGCTGCCGGACCAGGAAACAGCATGGACCAGCGTAATCAGCGCGCAATATCCCCGCATTATCCACTAGAAACCGCCTCGGCATCAAAAAACCGCTCAAACCAGCTCGACAGTTGCCCAGCCTGACCCGGCCGGGCGCGGTAGAATACGCGCATCGGCGCGAGCGCCATCTGCACTGAATGCCACAAAGACATGCATAGCCTGACCCTGACTACCGAGAACCGCGCCGACATCGCCGCCGCCCTGGCCGGCCCGCGCTGGATCGTCGCCTGCCTGTGCGCGCAATGGTGCGGCACCTGCGCCACCTACCGCAATACGTTCGAGGAGCTGGCCGCGCGCCATCCTGACGCCGTGTTCGTCTGGGTCGATATCGAAGACCAGTCCGAGGTGGTGGGCGAACTCGATATCGAGAACTTCCCGACCCTGCTGATCCAGCAGGACGACAACGTGGCGTTTTTCGGCACCGTGCTGCCCGATGGCGGCCTGGCGCACCGCATGGTGCAGGCACAGCAGGCGCTCACTGCGGCCGAATTGGCGGCCTTGTCGACCAGCACCAGCGAGCGGCGCGGCTGGCAGCGTGACTGCAATCTGCGCACCATGCTGGCGGCGGCCTGAGGCTTCACCCCAGCCGCAGAGGCAGGCTGCGCAGCCGTTTTCCGGTCAGGATAAACAGCGCATTGGCCACCGCCGGCGCGATTGGCGGCGTGCCCGGCTCGCCCACGCCTTCCGGGTGCGCGGCGCTGGCGATGATGATGGTCTCGACGTGGGGCGCCTGCCCCATGCGCAGCACCGGGTAGTCGTGGAAATTGCCCTGCTCCACCCTGCCCTCCTTGAAGGTGATCTCGCCGCCCAGCGCCGCCGACAGGCCGAACAGCACGCTTGACTCCATCTGCTGGGCGATGATATTGGGATTGACGGCCAGGCCGCAATCGATGGCGCACACCACCCTGTGCACGCGGATCTCGCCGCTCTCCACGGACACCTGCGCCACTTGCGCGACGATGCTGCCGAACGACTGGTGCAGCGCCACGCCGTGCGCATGGCCGGGCGGCGCGCTGCCGGCCTTCGCCACGGCGGCGTCCAGCACGGCCAGGTGGCGCGGATGCTTGACCAGCATGGCGCGCCGGAAGGCGACACTGTCCTGCCCGGCCGCATGCGCCAGCTCGTCGATAAAACTTTCCTTGAAAAACGCATTGTGCGAGTGGCCCACCGAACGCCAGTAGCCGACCGGAACCAGGCTGTCCGCAATCACATGGGCGATGCGCTGGTTGGCGATCTCGTACGGCATGTCGAATTCGCCTTCGGCGGTGGTCTTGTCGGGTCCCATGCCGGGCAAGCCGAAATTGCGCTGCAGGTACTGGTGCGTGATCGAGGCGCTGGCCGATTTGTTGCTCCAGGCGGCGATGCGGCCCTGCGCATCGAGCCGGGCGCTGAAACGCGCCAGCGCGGCCGGCCGGTACATATCGTGCTTTGTATCCTGTTCGCGGGTCCAGATCAGCTGCACCGGAGCACCCTCGCACTGCAGCGCGATGGCGACCGCCTGCGCCACCATGTCCACCTCCAGCCGGCGGCCGAAACCGCCACCGAGCAGCAGCACCTCGATGGACACGTCGCTGCTGGCCACGCCGGCCACCTTGGCCGCCACGTCGACGGCGATGCCCGGCGCCTGGGTCGAGACCCACAGATGCACCTTGCCATCCTTGACCTGCGCGGTGCAGTTGACCGGCTCCATCGCCGCGTGGGCCAGGAACGGCGCGCGGTACTCGGCGGTGACGTGCCGCATCGCCTGCACCTGCTTGCCGTCGACCTTGCCGCTGGCGTGGTAGGTGTGGCCGGCTTCGCTGTCGAGCAGGCGCGCAAAATCGGCATACACGTCGGCACTGGACAAATTCGACTGCACGCCCGCCTGCCACTGCGTCGGCAGGGTGGCCGCCGCCTGCTTGGCGCGCCACCATGTATCGGCGACAACCGCCGCGCACGACACCCTTTGCTGACCCAGGGCCGGCGTCAGGTCCAGCACTTTTTTCACGCCCGGCATCGCCAGCGCCACCGGCGCATCGAACGACGACAAGATATCGCCCAGGCGGCGCGGCAGATGCAGGGCCGCGTACAGCATGCCGGGCCGCCGCGCATCGATGCCGAACACGGCGCTGCCATTGACCTTCGACGGCGTGTCCGTGCGCGCAATGGCCTTGCCGATCAGCTTGAAATCGGCCGGGGATTTCAGCGCCGGCGCGCCCGGGTCCAGCGCGCTGGCGCGTTGCGCCAGGCTGGCGTAGCCGGCGCGCCGGCCATCGGCGTGCACGACTTCGCCGTTCTCGGTGCGGCATTGCGACGCTGGCGTTTGCCACTGCGCCGCGGCGGCCGCCACCAGCATGGCGCGCGCGCAGGCGCCGGCCTCGCGCATCGGCTGCCAGCCATCCTTGACGCTGGAAGAACCACCGGTGACAACCACGCCCAGTTCGCGCGCGGCCTTGGCCACCGTCCACTGCGCCAGCTGTTTCAGCCGCCCCTCGTCATCGGGATGAAACGGCAGGCCGTCGACCAGCATGGCGAGATTGCCGAAGATCTTGTCGACCGGCGCCTGCATCAGGCTGATGGACGCCAAAGGCACGTCGAGTTCCTCGGCCACCAGCATGGCCAGCGCGGTATGCACGCCCTGCCCCATTTCACTGCGCGGCATGGCCAGCAGTACCGTGCCGTCAAGCCGGACCGCCAGCCAGCCGTTCAGCGCCACGGCGCCATCCTTGACCGGCAGGGGCACGCTGCCGTGCAGGCGCTGGCGCGGCGGCAGCACGCCCCAGCCCACGACCAGCGCGCCGACGCCGGCCACGCCCAGCCCCAGGCCTTTCAACAGGAAGCGCCGGCGGGAAGTCGGGAGGGTTGCAGCCATGGGATTCATCCAGTCAGATTCAATTGTCGCGCCAGCGCTCGACTATATCCTGCGCCAGCACCGGCCGGCTATAAAAATAGCCTTGCGCCAGCCGGCAGCCATGGCGCAGCAAAAAGGCGGCCTGCTCCTGCGTCTCGACGCCTTCGGCGATCACCGACAGCTGCATGCTCTTGCCCAGCTGGATAATGGCGATCGCAATGGCTTCGTCGTTGGCGTCGCTCGAGATGTCCTTGATGAAGGAGCGGTCGATTTTCAAGGTCTGCACCGGCAATTGCTTCAGGTACGCCAGCGAGGAATAACCGGTGCCGAAGTCGTCGATGGCCAGGCCCACGCCGATCGCATGCAGGTCGTTGATATAGCCGAGCGCGTCGCCCGTGTTCATGATCACCGATTCCGTCACCTCCAGCTGCAGCCGCTGCGGCGCCAGCCCCGTTTCACGCAGGATGTCGGCCACCACACCGGCCATGCTGCCGCGCTCGAACTGCTTGACCGACAGGTTGACGGCCATCTTCGGCACATGCAGGCCCTGCGCCTGCCAGCGCATCATCTGGCGGCACGCTTCGTCGAGCACCCATTTGCCCAGCTGGTTGATATAGCCGCTGTCCTCGGCCAGCGGAATGAAGCGGGCCGGCGGAATCAGGCCCAGTTCCGGGTGGTTCCAGCGCACCAGGGCCTCGACGCCGATCAGGCGGCCCGTGTCGATTTCCACCTGCGGCTGGTAATTGAGGAAGATCTCGTTCTTTTCGATCGAGCGGCGCAGGAATGTTTCCAGGCGCAGCCGCTCGATGCCTTCGCCCGTCATCGACGGCGCATAGAAACGGTAGCCATTGCGCCCGCGCGCCTTGGCCTGGTACATGGCCACGTCGGCATTGCGGATCAACATGTTCAGGTCCTGCGCGTCATCCGGGAACAGGCTCACGCCCACGCTGCAGGTGACGAACAATTCGTGGCCGGCCACCAGGAACGGCTGCTCGAACATGGCCACCAGTTTTTCCGCCACCTGGGTTGCGCCGTACTGGCCGTCGACATTTTCCAGCAGCACGATGAACTCATCGCCGCCCAGGCGCGCCAGGGTATCGCCTTCGCGCAGGCGCACCGCCAGTTGCGCCGCCACCTGCTGCAGCAGTTCGTCGCCGATATGGTGGCCCAGGGTGTCGTTCACATTCTTGAAGCGGTCCAGGTCGATGAACAGGATGGCCAGTTGCTCGCCGTCGCGCGCGGCGCGCAGCAAAGCGTGCTGCAAGCGGTCGTGGAACAGCAGGCGGTTCGGCAGCGCGGTGAGCGGATCGTGATGGGCCAGGTGGTCGAGCTTTTCCTGCGCCTGCTTGACCTGGGTGATATCGCTGCACACGCCCACGTAATGGGTGGTCAGCGCATGCGTGTCGCGCACGGCGCTGATGGTCAGCCATTCCAGGTAGAGCTCGCCGTTCCTGCGCCGGCGCCAGATCTCGCCGCGCCAGAAACCGGAGGCGATCAGCTCATCCCACATGGTCTGGTAAAACACCTCGTCGTGGCGTTCGGAGCGCGTCAGCGAGGAATGCCGTCCGACCGCCTCGGCCTCGGTATAGCCGGTGATCTGCGTGAAGGCGGGATTGACGGCGACGATCACGCCCTCGATATCGACCACCATCACGGCGTCGGCGATATGTTCCAGCACGGTGGCCGACAGGCGCAGCTTTTCTTCGGCTTCCTTGCGCGCGGTGATGTCGGCATACACCCAGATGCTGCCTTCGGCGGGGCGCAGCGGATCGAGCGCGCAGCCGCTCACCAGCGCCCAGAACAGGCTGCCGTCGCGGCGCCGGTAATGGCGCTCTTCGCTGAAGTCGCCGCCGGCCCCCAGCGCCGGATACTGGCGCTCGCCGGCCTCTTCAAAATCGTACTGGGTGGGGAACACGATGGCGGTCGAGCTGCCCGTCATGGCGCCATGGTCATAGCCGAACAGTTCTTCGCAGCGGCGGTTGACGGACACGATGCGGCGGTGGCGCACGAACATCACGCCGAACATCACATTGTCGAGAATCGCGCTCTGCTCGGTCAGCAGCGCTTCGATGCGCATTTCATGGTGCTTGCGCTGGCTGATGTCGGCGATGATGCCGTCGACCCAGACCATGCCCGCGCTGCCGGCCTGCGGCTGGCCGTTTTCCGCCACCCAGCGCTCGGTGCCGGTGGCGTCGACGATGCGGTATTCGAGTGCATACGGGCGCATCTCGCCGACCGCCTGCTTGACGGCGCGGCGGTGCGTGCGGCGGTCTTCCGGGCAGATCAGGTCGACCCAGGCGTGGGTGGTGCCGCGCATCAGCTGCGCGGCCGTATAGCCGACGATGTCTTCGATGGCGTCGCTGATGAAATCGATGGGGCCGTCGGGCCGGTAGCGGAACACGGCGCCCGGCACTTGCGTGACGATGGTGCGGAAGCGCTCTTCGCGCTGGCCGACGTCTTCGAACAGCTGGCGGATGGCGGCGCGCATCTGTTCCAGCTGCGTGGCCAGCCGGCCCAGCTCGTCATTGCCGCCCGCTTCCAGGCGCGTATCGAAATCGCCATGCGACAGGCGGTCGGAAAAGCGCATCAAGCGGCGCAGCGGCCGCAGCAGGCGGCGGTTCATGAACAGCACGATCAGCGCCATCGAGATGGCCAGCTGCGCGCCCAGCACGAACACATAGGCGATCTGCTTTTCGCGCAATTCCTGCTGGCTGCGCGCATCGTCCATTTCCACCACCACATGGCCGATGCGTTCGCCGCGCACGGCGATATCGCGTTCGGCGCGGTAGACATTGCCGACCGGGCGCTGCGGCGCCTGCAGGCGCATGAATTCGGTGTCGGCCTGGCCCACCACCTGCACCAGCAGTACGGCGCGGTCGCGCATCACCGATTCGACCAGCGACTGGGCCGATTCGGCATTCATGTTCCACAAGGACTCCTGCATGCCCAACGCCAGGATGTCGGCATTGCGCTGCAGCGCTTCATTCAGGCTGGTGCGCGCCGACTGGCGCTCGTGCACGCCGACCAGCAGATAGCTGCCGATCAGGGCCGGTATCACCAGCCCGCCCAGCACCACCAGCAGCAAGGCGCCATAGATCGAGGAACCATACAGGGTGCGTAGGCTGGCCAGCCAGCGGCGATGGGGGGAATTAGCCATGCAGGCACGGGCCAGGGTAAGTCATGCGAGCGGTCATCGGATGGTAGCGGGAGGTTACGGGAAGCGAACGGCGGGAGGAATTTTCCAAAGGCAATTATGCATGGAAAAAGCGCACAAAGTCACATCTGGCGCCACAAGCGGCAGGAATATGTACCAGAAACCACACGCCCCGCAGGCGTTTCCCCGCCTGGCCAGCAGAAAAGGCCGCGCCTTGCTATCATCGCGCCACTTTACCTAGAGGAACCACCATGACCTTCTCCATCCATTCCGCATCGATTCCCGTCTTCAAGCAAATCCTGGGCAGCCTGGCCGCCATCCTGGACAAGGCCGAAACGCATGCGCAAGACAAGAAAATCGATCCGAACGCGCTGCTGCAGTTCCGTTTGTTCCCGGACATGCTGCCGTTCGTGCGCCAGATCCAGATCGCCACCGACTTCGCCAAGGGCTGCGGCGCGCGCCTGGCCGGCGTGGCCGTGCCACCGTATGAAGATACGGAACAGAGCTTTGCCGAACTGAAGGCGCGCATCGTGAAAACCATCGCCTTCCTGGAAAGCCTGCCGGCAGCGGACATCGAAGGCAGCGAAACGCGCGCCATCACTACCGGCAGCGTCGAAAAGACCAAGCACTTCACGGGCCAGACCTATCTGTTCCACTACGCGCTGCCGCATTTCTTCTTCCACGCCACCACCGCGTATGACATCCTGCGCCACAACGGCGTGGAAGTCGGCAAGAAAGATTTTATCGGCAGTTATTAAATAGCAAGGGGTAGGATCCTTCGGGTCCGACCCCGGCAGTTGCATCTGGGTTTCAAGTATTCCGGCGCGGGTAGCCCTGCGCCAATATCCGCACCCAGACGAGCTCTTTTTGTTCCGGCGTCATCGACACCCAGTGCGCCACTTCCACCACGCTGCGGCCACAGCCGCGGCAGATTTCATCAAACGTGGTGGAACAGACGGCCACGCAGGGCGTGTCGGGGCGCTCGGGCAAAGGATCTTGCAACTGCGCCGAATCATCGCCCATCTGAACCCGCCTTCGCGATGCCGAGCTTTTGCCAGCCGTCCAGGCCCAGCTTTTCCAGGGTGGCGATATTCTTGTCGAAAATCTCGGACGCTTCCGGGAACGCTTCCACCGCGCGCTCGATGCTGTCCTCGCGCAGCAGGTGCAGGGTCGGATACGGCGAGCGGTTGGTAAAGTTGCTGATGTCATCTTCGAACGTCTCGGCAAACTGGTAATCCGGATGGAAACTGGCCACTTGCAGCTCGCCGGCCAGGTGCATGTCTTCCACCGCCGCATCGGCCACGTCGAGGAACTCGTTGTAGTCGAGGAAATCGTTCAAGGTATATGGGTGGATCAGCAACGTGGTGTCGATCTGCTCGGGGCTGGTGTCGGCCAGGGTTTGCAGCTCGTCCATCAGCATCGCCAGCAGGTCTTCCGGATTGCCCGAATCGCAGACCACGTAGCGGATCTGTTTCTTGACATGCACGGCCTTGGCAAACGGGCACAGATTCAGGCCGATCACGGCTTTTTCCAGCCAGTCGACGGTGTTGGCGATAATGACGGCGTGGTCGTCGTCGTGGCGCGGCGGGGTATTCATCAGCAGGACTCTCTATCGATAAGGGCGACCGGCAAATAGCGGCCGGCCAAAGCCAAATTGTACGCACTCTTTGCGCAGTCTCATACTTGAGGGCTGCCACGCTTGCGCCAGGCCATGGCGCAACTATGCTATAACAGCGGCCGAACACGGTATTGGGCAAATTTTATTGGCAATAATTGCACTATTTGCGAATGGAAACTTCCCTTTATGCCGTCATCAGGCTGACATAATTCTTGACTCCGGCATGTGGATATACGTACACTCGCTGCTTGATCATGGGTCAGTCCGATGTTTCTTCGACGACAACAATGGAACACTATGCACGAAAACTCCTTTAAATCGACCGCGCTGGCGGCATTGGTCCTGGCCCTGGCGCCAGCCCTGAGCCAGGCGTACGAAGCCGGTGTTGAGAGCGATAACGCACCAGTCGCCGCCACCCTGCCGGCCTTGATCCCGATGACCGCCCAGGTCACGGCAAAACTCCCCACCCTCGACAACCGCCTGCAAAAGACCGATCGCCTGATGAAGAATCTCAGCGACAGTTCCGATCCGCTGCGCGAAGCCGATGTCTGGGGCCGCATCCGCAGCGGCTATGCGATTCCCGACCTGAACAACCAGCTGGTTGCCAACCACGTCAACTGGTACGCCACCCGCCCCGACCATCTGGCCCGCACCACGGCGCGCGCCTCGCGCTATATCTTCCACGTGGTGCAGGAACTGGAAAAGCGCGGCATGCCGACCGAACTGGCCTTGTTGCCGTTTATCGAATCGGCCTTCAACCCGCAGGCCTTCTCCAGCGCCAGCGCGGCGGGCCTGTGGCAATTCGTGCCGGCCACCGGACGCGATTTCAACCTCAAGCAAAACATGTTCAAGGACGACCGCCGCGGCGTGATCGCCTCGACCGATGCGGCGCTGACCTATCTGCAGCGCCTGTATGACATGTTTGGCGACTGGCAACTGGCGCTGGCCGCCTACAACTGGGGCGAAGGCTCGGTGCAGCGCGCCATCAAGAAAAACCAGTCGCTGGGCAAGCCAACCGACTTTGAAAGCCTGGCCGACCTGATGCCGGCCGAAACGCGCAACTACGTGCCCAAGCTGCAGGCGGTGAAAAACATTATCGCCAACCCGGCCCAGTATGGCCTGAGCCTGCCGGTGGTCGACAACCAGCCATACTTTACCGCGATCGACAAGACCAGCGACATCGACATTACCGTCGCGGCCCAGCTGGCCGAGCTGTCGACCGACGAATTCAAGGCGCTGAACCCGCAATTCAACCGTCCGGTCATCATCGGCGGCGAAAAAACCAAGATCCTGCTGCCACAGGAAAACGCGGCCAAGTTCACCACCAACCTGGCGCAATGGGGCCATGCCCTGTCGAGCTGGACCACGCACAAGATCACCAATGCGCGTGAACGCATCGAAACGCTGGCGTCGAAATTCGGCACCACGGCCGACGTGCTGCGCCAGGCGAACAATATTCCCCAGCGCATGCGCCTGCGCGCCGGTTCGACCATCCTGGTGCCGAAGACCTCGGCCACGATGAACATGAACATCACCCAGGAAATCGCCGACAACGCCACCATGCTGTTCGAAGCGGACCGTCCGGAACGCGCATTGAAGAATGTCCGCCGCGCCGTCAAGGGCGGCAAGGTGCAGGCCGCGCCCATTTCCCTGGTCAAGCCGCGCATCCAGCGCGGCGGCGGCAACAACCGTGCCAAGGCGCGTCACTGATCTTCTGTTGATACAGCGCTGAACCCGCCGGCCGCCACAGCCTAGCTGTCGCGGCCGGTTTTACATTGCCCACCCAGCTTCCAGGAGTCGCCATGGCTTTCTTGCAAGGCAAGCACATCCTCATTACCGGCCTGTTGTCGAACCGGTCCATCGCCTACGGCATCGCCAAGGCTTGCCGCCGCGAAGGCGCCACCTTGGCCTTTACCTATGTCGGCGAGCGCTTTCGCGAGCGCATCACCGAGTTCGCGGCGGAGTTTGGCAGCGAACTGGTATTCGACTGCGATGTCGGCAGCGACGAACAGATCGCCGCCGTGTTCAGCGACCTGGCGCGGCACTGGGAGCACCTCGATGGGCTGGTGCATGCAATCGGCTTTGCGCCGCGCGAAGCGATTGCTGGCGACTTTCTCGACGGCCTCTCGCGTGAAAATTTTCGCATCGCGCACGATATTTCCGCCTACAGTTTCCCCGCCATGGCCAAGGCCGCCCTGCCGCTGCTGCAGCCGGGCGCCTCGCTGCTGACCCTGACTTACTTGGGTGCCATGCGCGCCGTGCCCTACTACAACACCATGGGCCTGGCCAAGGCCTCGCTGGAAGCCTCCGTGCGCTACCTGGCCGAGTCGCTCGGACCGCGCGGCATCCGTGCCAACGGCATTTCGGCCGGCCCGATCAAGACCCTGGCCGCCTCGGGCATCAAGGACTTCGGCAAATTGCTGGGTTTCGTGGCCGAACATGCGCCGCTGCGCCGCAATGTCACCATCGAGGAAGTCGGCAATACGGCAGCGTTCCTGCTATCGGACCTGGCCTCGGGCATCACGGGCGAGATCACCTATGTTGACGGCGGCTTTTCGCAAGTGATGGCGGTCCATCCGGAAGTAGACTGAAGCGCTGGCAGCCGGAATCTTGCGGTTGTCACTTGACAACCGAAATATTTCACCCTACTCTGGGAGGCATGCCATGGCTCGCTCTTCGCACCCCAAAAAAGACATCGAAGCGGCGTTGCGTCACGCGGAAAGCCAGGGCTGGCGCGTGGAAATCGGTGGCAGCCATGCCTGAGGCAAGATGTACTGCCCCTGGAACGATGCCCAATGCCGCTGCGGCGAGTTTTGCATCGCCTGCATCTGGAGCACGCCGAAGAACGCCACCAACCATGCGCGGGCGCTGCGCCGGGTGGTCGATCACTGTAGCGCGCAAAAAGTGATTCTTGACATCATGTACAAGAAACCGCAAAGGTAGCTGCCATGGACTATCTCTTCACGCTCAAATACCGCCTCCCGGAACAGGGAAGCGACCTCGATGCGCTGGCCGAACGGCTCGGCAGCGGCGGCTGCGACGACGCCCTGCTGGGCCTGGGCCAGCAGGGCCGGCTGGCGCTGGAATTCACGCGCGACGCCGCCAGCGCGCAGACGGCGCTGCTGAGTGCCATGGCCGACGTCAAGGCCGCCATTCCCGGCGCCACCCTGGTCGAGGCGGCGCCCGATTTCGTCGGCCTGAGCGACGTCGCCCAAATACTGGGACTGACGCGGCAAAACATGCACAAGCTGATGAACAAGTATCGCCACAGTTTTCCGGCGCCCGTGCACGAAGGCAGCACCACCATCTGGCGTCTGGCGCAAGTACTGTCCTGGCTGCAAGCCAAAGGCGGTTATGCACTGCAAGACAATCTGGTCGAACTGGCGCAGGCGACCATGCAGGTCAATCTCGCCAGGGATGCGGCAATCGCGGCGCCGTTGCCAGCCGACATCGTGGCCATGCTGCGCTAATGCGGTTTTTTACTACCGGAAATGCTACAAATCTGGCGCCCGGCGCAGGCAAACTCATTTAGAACGTGCAGAACCGTGGGAAATACGGTATAGTGTCGTTGTGCGCTGCAATATGTTTCCCTCCGCAGTGAGATGCACGATAAATTTAGCAGCTTCGCAAGCCTTAGCGCATCCTCAGGATGCCGCTTATTAAAGCCCTCCCGCCTTGTGTGTCGCACCTGACACCGTCCCGGCGCAAAGCTTTTGTGCCGAAATTTCTTTTTAGTTGAGTCATTTCGTTTTGGTTGGCGTTGCTATTTTGCGTTCTGCTTTTTGCAAGAACGCTGATTTTCACGAAAGAAAAAAGAATGACATTTGAATCCTTAGGCCTGCATCCGTCCATCATCGCCGCTCTGACCGAATCGGGCTACACCGCGCCAACCGCGGTACAGTCGCAAGCGATTCCTGCCGCGATCGAAGGCCGTGACCTGCTGGTCTCGTCGCAGACCGGTTCGGGCAAGACCGCGGCATTCATGCTGCCGTCGCTGCACAAACTGGCCAGCGCCGAACAAAGCGCCGCCGGCAAGACGCCGAACCAGGAAATGCAAGCGTCGCGCGCCCGCGGCGAGCGTCCACGCTTCAAGGCTGCCCAGCCAAAAATGCTGGTGCTGACGCCGACCCGCGAACTGGCCCTGCAAGTGACCACCAATACCGACAAGTACAGCACCGGCATCCGCCGCATCAAGGCTGTGTCGATCCTGGGCGGCATGCCTTACCCGAAACAGATGCAATTGTTGGCCAAGAATCCAGAGATCCTGGTCGCCACCCCAGGCCGCCTGATCGACCATATGGATTCGGGCAAGATCGACTTCTCGCAACTGGAAATCCTGGTGCTGGACGAAGCTGACCGCATGCTGGACATGGGCTTTATCGACGACATCGAAAAAATCGTCGAAGCCACGCCAGAAGGCCGCCAGACCATGCTGTTCTCGGCAACCCTGGACGGCGTGGTCGGCAACATGGCACGCCGCATCACGAAAAACCCGCTGGTCATCCAGGTGGCAAGCTCGAGCAACAAGCACGAAAACATCACCCAGCGCGTCCACTTCGTCGACGATCTGTCGCACAAGAATCGCCTGCTGGACCACCTGCTGCGCGACGAATCGCTGGACCAGGCCGTTGTGTTTACCGCCACCAAGCGTGACGCCGACACCATCGCCGACCGCCTGAACATCGCCGGTTTCTCGGCTGCCGCCTTGCACGGCGACATGCACCAGGGCGCGCGTAACCGCACCCTGGACGGCATGCGCCGCGGCCAGGTCAAGGTGCTGGTTGCCACCGACGTTGCCGCCCGCGGCATCGACGTGCCGACGATCACCCACGTGTTCAACTACGATCTGCCGAAGTTCCCGGAAGACTACGTCCACCGCATCGGCCGCACCGGCCGCGCCGGCCGCAATGGCCTGGCGATCTCGCTGGTGAACCACGCTGAAGGCATGAACGTCAAACGCATCGAACGCTTCACCAAGCAATTGATCCCGGTCAATGTGATCGAAGGCTTCGAGCCGAAGAAAACCGCGTCGGCGCCACGTTCGAGCGCCCGTCCAGGCGGCTGGAAACCAGGCGACAACCGCGGCGGCGCAAAACCAGGCCAACGCACGTTCAGCAAACCTGGCGCACCACGCAAGGACGGCGCCCCGAGCACCGGCGGCGGCTACAAGGGTTCGAACCCGCGCAGCACCGACGGCGCACGCCGCAGCTACGGCGACCGTTAATCACGGAAGAACGCCTCGGCTAGGTAGCGAGCAATAAAAACGGCCACCAGAATCGCTTCTGGTGGCCGTTTTTTATGT
Organism: Janthinobacterium sp. J1-1; assembly: GCF_030944405.1. Taxonomy (NCBI): domain Bacteria; kingdom Pseudomonadati; phylum Pseudomonadota; class Betaproteobacteria; order Burkholderiales; family Oxalobacteraceae; genus Janthinobacterium; species Janthinobacterium sp. J1-1. The sequence continues at coordinate 3,245,644 of NZ_CP132339.1, read as the reverse complement.
CCTGCGGCGTTTATTTCTTCGACACTTTCTGGCGCGACAGCTTGCGCAGCTTGGCCTGCTCGAAGCGCACTTTCTGCTCGTCGGTCTCCAGCACCAAGGGCGGCACGGCCACCGGCTTGCGATTGGCGTCCACCGCCACCATGGTGAAATAACAGCTGTTGGCATGGCGCACCAGGCGCTGCTGGATGTTTTCCGTTACCACACGGATACCCACTTCCATCGAGGTGGTGCCAGTGTAATTGATCGACGCCAGGAAGGTCACCAGCTCGCCGACGTGGATCGGCTGCAGGAACATCACCTGGTCGACCGACAGGGTCACCACATAGCTGCCCGAATAGCGGCTGGCGCAGGCGTAGGCGACGCTGTCGAGGTACTTCAAAATGGTGCCGCCGTGCACGTTGCCTGAAAAGTTGGCCATATCGGGCGTCATCAGGACCGTCATCGTCAGTTCGTGGGCCGACCAGTTCATCGCGCTGTCCAAAGTGTTCTCCAAAGGGAAAAGATAAAAGTGAGGGGGAATTGAAAACCGGCCTCAAGGGCCGGTGGCAGGCCTTACAGGCCCAGCGTATCGATGTCGGCCAGCGATTCGCGGCCCTTGTCGGAAATGTCGTGCCCCTCGCCTTCGGCGCGCGCCACGATATGGGCTTTCTTGCCCAGGAAGTAAGCCACCTCGGTGTCGAGCTTGGCCAGCGGGTCGGCCGCGACGGCGCGCAAGCCCATGATGCAGCGGCGCAGGAACAACAGTTGCTGCGCCTTGTCGGTGATGGACAAACGGCCATCCCTGGCATAGCTGAGCAGCTTCAGGCCCGACAGGCGCTTGGCATTGCGGGCAACGCAAGCGCTCGGGCGCTCGGTCTTGATGCCGCGTGCAACCTGCTCCAGCGCGTCATATTCATCGGTTGTTAATTTCTCGTTCTTCATTACTTTTCCATAAAAGGCCAGGTGTTCGGCCCTCATGGTACGCGCCCCGCTGCGCATCGGCAACAGGCAAGGTGATTCAGTGGCCGTGCGCGCTGCGCCCGGCCCGCTGAAATGGCGTCAACCCGCTGTTTATTTGAAGGTGCGCAACAGCAGCCAGGCCAGGCCGCAACCGGCTACCGCGCCCGTCAGTGCCAGTGCCAGCAAGCTTTTGCTGTCCAGCACAGGGCGGCGGCCCAGGTAGATTTTGTTATGCAGGGAATTGCCCATGATGGTCTCCTGTACATGAATTATGTGATGTCTCATTATAAGAACAGAATCGTGACGACCGCGTGACACACGGCAGTTCGCCGCAGCTTTGTATGCGCCAGCCTGCGCTTTGTGCGATCTCTGTTGTTTTATTGGCGTGGCGTGACGCCGCGGCGCCACGCGCTGCCTGGCCAGCCATCAGTGCATCTTGACAGGCGGTTGTGGCGGGGTGGGCTCTTCGATCGGCACCGGATCGACGTCGGGCATTTTTTCCGGCGGCGGGCTCACCGGATCGCCTTCCGGCGGCGGGACATTGTCCGGCTCAGGGGTGCTGTGGGCGTACAAATCGGGTTTGCTGTGCAGTGTATTCATGGCGTTCCTCCTTGACCAGCACTGTAACGCATGCCCAAAAATCCTGGCGCGCACAGCGTCGCGGGAACCAATCCGTTTCGTATTGCTCTAACGGTGCATGCCGACAAACGGAGCAACGATGCAGCGCAAGAAAATTCTCTTTGTCGCCGAAGCCGTCACCCTGGCCCATGTGGGCCGTCCGCTGACCCTGGCGCAAGGGCTGGACGATGCACACCACGAGGTGCACTTCGCCTGCGCAGATGGCTACGATTTCTGCTTCCAGGGCGTGCCCTTCCAGCGCTGGCGCATCGGCAGCATCCCATCGCGGCAATTCCTGCAGGCGCTGGCGCAAGGCAAGCCCGTGTATGACGAAGCCACCTTGCAAGCCTACGTGGAAGATGACCTGCGCCTGTTCGATGAGGTGCGGCCGGACCTGGTGATCGGCGACTTCCGCTTGTCGCTGTCGGTCAGCGCCCGGCTGCGCCGCATCCCCTACATTACCGTCAGCAATGCCTATTGGAGTCCATACGTGCGCCCGCATTACACGGTGCCCAGCCTGCCGCTGACGCGCCTGCTGCCCGTCTGGCTGGCAAATCCCCTTTTTCGCCTGATACGCCCGCTGGCCTTTGCCAGCCATGCCGTACCCCTGAACCGCGTGCGCCGCCGCCATGGCTTGCCCTCGCTGGGCAGCGATTTGCGCCGCATCTATACCGATGCCGACCAGACCTTGTACGCCGATATCCCGCAGCTGTTTCCACCGCTGGCCATGCCCGCCCATCACGGCTACCTGGGCGCCGTCATCTGGGCCCCACCGATGGACTTGCCGCCCTGGTGGCAGGGACTGGAGCCCGGCGAGGAGGGGCGTCCTTTGATTTATGTCACCTTCGGCAGCTCCGGCCAGTCGCAGCTGCTGCCACGCGTGCTGCATGCGCTATCGACCTTGCCGGTCACCGTGATGGCCGCCACGGCCGGCAACATCGAACTGGGCAGCGTACCGCCGAACGCCCATGTGGCGCCCTTCCTGCCGGGCGATGCGGCGGCGCGGCGCGCCAGCCTGGTGATCTGCAATGGCGGCAGCCCCACCAGCCAGCAGGCATTGACAGCCGGTGTGCCGGTGATCGGCATCGCAGGCAACCTCGACCAGTTTCTCAATATGCACGGCATCGTCGCGGCCGGCGCCGGCCTGCTGCTGCGCGCCGACCGATTCAAGGAAGACGCCTTGCGCCAGGCCGTCACGCACCTGCTCGGTAGCCCGCAAGCACGGCAGGCGGCGCGGCAATTGGCGGCGGCCTTCCAGGCCTGCGTGCCGCAGGCTCGCCTGCAGGAACGCATGCGCACCCTGCTTGCCTGAGCTCGCCAACAGGAGCGTCGGCATTTTTTACAGCCCGCCGTACAAACCCTGCCAGGCATCAACAGCGATAACGCAAGTGCTTGATTTACAAGCAAAGACCACGCTTGGCATGGAAGTCGCTAGGGAATGGCCATGAGCACCTGTCTTCAGGACTCAAACCAGACTTCCCTCTTGTCCACTCCATGCTGTGAGGTAATGAAAATGAAACTCTCCCGACTGAAACTGCTTCCCGCCGCAGCGGCGCTGGCCCTGCTGTGCGCTGCCGGCGGCGCGCAAGCAGGCGCCTACGGCTATTCCTACAACAACATCTTCGGCCTGCAACTGACGCCACTGACCGGTTCGGTCACCGCCCTGAACAGCGTGACCATCTCGCGCAGCACCGCCACCCTGAACGGCGTCAACGTGATTCAAGGCGGCGTGGGCTTCCTCGATGCGCCCCAAGCCACCGTCGGCGCCGTCACCAAGGGCCAGAACGACTTCACGCAACAAGGCCCGACCGGCACCTATTCGCGCGGCGACGCGCAAATCGTCAGCACGCAATTTCCGCCCTTCCCGGCCGGCTCCACTTCCACCCAGGCCGTCAACGTGGCCGAGGCCCACCTCGATACAGCGGGTACCGCCGACGCTTCGGGCCGCAATGGCTCGACCACCGGCATTTCGGTCGATTTCGTGGTCGGCTCGCCAACGGCTACCCTGAGCTTCGATTTCCTGGCGGCGCCGTTCATGCAAGTCTTCCTGCAACCGAATGTGGGCCTGCAGTCCAGTGCCACGGCCAATCTGGTGGTTACCTTCAGCATCACCGATGCAGCCGGCAACATCGTCTTCAACTGGACGCCCGACGGCCTGCTCGGATCCGGCATCTTCGGCGGCACGGAAGCGGCCGATTCCGCCAACCTGAATACCGGCCTGGCCACCAACTTCCTGACGAGCGGAAACCTGCTGACCTTTGATCCCACCGGCTGCGGCACGCCGACGGGCACCGGTGTGGGCACGGCTTGCGGCGGCAGCTTCAGCGCCGTGACCAATACCCTGGTTGCCGGCAACTACACGCTGGTGCTGAACCAGGTGGAAAGCGTGGATCTGGTCAAGCAGGCGGTGCCTGAACCGGGCACCCTGGCCTTGCTGGGTCTGGGCCTGGCCGGCCTGTGCTATGCCAACCGCCGCAAGGTGACCGCCTGATTATTGGACAGGGCTTTGACAGGCGGGGAAGTTTCCTCGCCTTTTTTACCGCCGCACTGTCGCTTTTCCTTACAGCCAGGCAGACAGCGGCGGACACAAGTAACAGGCCAGGCAAAGGACTTCGTATGGCATTTTTTTCCGCACGCATGGCGATTTTACTGCTGGCCCTGCCGTGCCTCGCCAACCAGGCTGGCGCGGCCGCGTATGGCTACTCATACAGCAATATCTTTGGCTTCACCATCAGCAATCCGACCGGTGCCATCACCGTGTTCAACAATATCGATGTCTCGCACACCACAGCCACGCTGGGTAGCCGCAACGTGATCCACGGCGGCGCCAACGAGATCGACGCGCTGCAAGCCTCGCTGGGCCAGGTACTCAAGGGCGAGAACGACTTCGCGCCGCAAGGCATGGGCAATGCCTCCTATGCGCGCGGCGACGCGCAAATCATCAGCTCGCAAATTCCGCCGTTTCCGCCCGGCTCGGACAGCACCCATGTGGCGAATGTGGCGGAAATACTGCTGGCTGGCACCGGCAGCGCCGATGCGTCCGGACGCAACGGCTCCTCCACCGCCTTCGCCGTCGACCTGGTGGTGGGACAGGACGGCGCCACCCTGGCGCTCCAGTTCCAGGCCGCGCCCTTCATGCAGCTCTACCTCGATGCCAGCGCCGCCACCGGCTCCTTCGCCAACGCCAGCACCGCGTTCACTTTTTCCATCGTCGACGAAGCTGGCCAGATCGTCTTCAACTGGGCGCCTGACGGCGAGCTTGGCTCCGGCATACTGGGCGGCACCGAACAGGCCGATGACGCCAATCTCAATATCAACTATGCACAGACGCCGCCAAGCAGCGGCAGCCTGTTCAGCTACGACCCCACCGGCTGCGGCACACCCACCGGCACCGGCACCGGCACCGGTTGCGGCGGACAATTTAGCGCCATCAGCGACCGTCTGGACGCCGGCAATTACACACTGGTGCTCAATATGATCAACAGCGCGCAGCTGGCGGTCATGCCCGTGACCACCGAATTGCCGCTGCCCGGCACCCTGCTGCTGCTGGCGGCCGGCCTGGCGGCACTGGCCGGGCTGGGGCGTCTCCTGGGGCCAGACGACGGCGACAGAGCTTAGCTGCCCGCCACCGGCGCCACGATCAGTTCGCTGAGCGGACGGCGCAGCGAACGGGCCTGGGCCGGTGGCCCGGCGCCGATGCGGCCCAGGAACACGGCCCGCTCGGTGTGTTCCTTGCCGAGCAGGGTGCGCGTTTGCACGGCCAGTTCCTGCGCGACTTCCTGCAAGCCCTCGGTGCGTGAAAAAATGCGCCGCTCGCGCACGTAGCGGGCGAAGATCAGCGGCGTCAGTTCCGGCTGCATCTGCAAGCCCAGCTCGGTGGCCGTCAGCCAGAAACGCTGCATGGCGCGCCCGGCGGCCACGTAATCGTCGACATGGCGCGGTGGCGACTCGGCCAGCAGCGCGAAATGCGCGGCGCAGTACCAGCCGGGCAGCAAATCCATCTGCAGCCGCGGCGCCAGGGTGCCGGCCAGCCAGGTATTGAAAAAATCCACGCGGCGCCAACTGCGCATGATCCAGCGCATCAATTTCGCCGTCATGGCATCGACACCGAGCGCCTGGTCCGGCATGCGATCGACGCTGTAGCGGGCATTCCATTCGATCACGTCGCAGTGCACCTTGTGCGCCTCGGGCATGATCAGGCGCAAGCGGGCATTGTTGAACATCAGCCGCGCGCAGGCAAATCGCGTGCGCGTGCCTTCCAGCCACAGCACGCCGAAACCGGGCGGCAGGCTGGCCGCCAGTGCCGCCTTTTCGCTGACGCGCAGGCTGCGCGTGCTGAGCTTGCGGCGCTGCACCGTACGCTGCGGCAAGAACGCCGCCAGCGGATCGGGCGCCAGGCCCGGTGCGTCAACGAAGACGGTGTCAAAGGTGGGCAGGTGCTCGGGCATGCCGGTGCGCCGCTGGGCTTGCATGCGCAAGCCATGGCGGCTGGCCGCCAGCGCCAGGCTTTCGAGCAGCGCACCCAGCGACAGCTGGCTGGGGTGGCCATCGAGGTCATACACGCAGTGGCTGCGCGTATCGAAGCCATGAACCACCACATGGCGCGCGCCGCGCACCTCGAAGCGCCAGGGCTGGGTATTGTCGCCGCTGGGCGCCCAGCGCGCCTGGTCGAGGATGTCTTCCAGCACGGCGTCGATCGGCAAGGTGGTCGCCATCAGCCGCCCCTGGCGGCGCGGCGCCGCTTGATGATGGCCATCGCCAGGCGCTGCAGGGGATGGCGGTTGCCGCCCGGACGCCAGGTATGCACCATCTTGTTGCGGTAGGCATCGAAATGCATGCCGCGTGGCGCCGCCATCACCTTGCCGCGCCCCAGCAGGATCTTCAGCGCCTCGGTGGCCGCCGCGCCCGCGCACAGCTGGCAGCCCATGATGGTCGACGGCCCGCGCCGCTCCTTCAGATTGATGGCCGACGGGTCGACCAGGTACGGGCCATGCAGTCCGGCCGGCGCCAGGCCGACCAGGAAGCGGAGCGCTTTTTCTTCCTCGGGCAGGTCGCCCCAGCCGAAATACTGCTCGAACGTCATCTGGCCCGGCAGGAAACTGAGCACGGCCGTGCCCATGCCCAGCGGCGCGGCCGTGATCGACGGTATCGCCAGCCTGGCGCACATGGCAAACGTGGCCTGGCGCGCGGGAAAGGCAAAGAAATCGAGGCCGTCCACGTACAGGTCGACGCCCTCGAAAAAATCGGCCAGGTTGGCATCGTTGATGCCGTCAGGGAACAGCTTGATGTCGAGTTCGGGATTGATGTCGCGCGCCATCTGCGCCAGCACGTCGACCTTGGGCTGGCCCAGGGTCGACACCATGGCGCCGGCCTGGCGGTTGAAATTGGCGATATCGAAGGTATCGAAATCGGCGATATGAAACGCGCCGATACCCAGCCGCGCCAGGGTCAGCAAATGCACGCCACCGACGCCGCCCATGCCGGCTATCGCCACCCGCTTGCCGCGCAGGCTGTCCTGTTCGGCCCGGGTGACCCAGCCCAGGTTGCGGGCAAATGCCGCGTGATAAGAAAAACCGTCTGTCATGCTCACCTTTCCTGATGTCCGATAAAGGACCAAGAAAGTGAGACAAACACTGAAATAAAAAGTTCCCTTGAAACCAAAAAAACTTGCGCCGTATCCAATCTGATCTAAAAAGCAAAACGGGCGGCGCGACCGGCGTCACCCGGCAGGCACCGCCCGCGATGATTGAGACTAAAGAGCTTCGCTTGGAGGCTTAGCCTTCAGGCCAACGCTTCCTTGGCCGCCTCTTCCGGCGTCAAGCCATCGTAGAACTGGTCGGTGAACCACTCGACCTGCTCTTCGATATGCTCCTGCGCCTGTTCCACCGTGGCGCCGCCGGCGACTAAAAAGCCTTCGACTTCGATACACCAGTTAATCAATTCCAGGGTTTCCGGATCGAGTTCTTCTTTCTTGGCCATCTTGCGCTTTCTGAGAGTTCGTTTGCCATCACATCGGCAGGCGCCAGTTTACCATTTCCGGCCGCGCCGCCTGCGCCTGCCATTATTTGCCGTTGTTGAGCGCCACCTTTTTCTGTTCCGGGTACAGCACCACCTGCACATAATTGTCCAGGTTCAGGTAGCGCTGGGCCGCCTGTTTTACCGCTTGCGGCGTGATGGCGCGCACCCGCTGCTCGAAGCGCAGGATCTGTGCCGGATCGCGGCCCTGGGTTACCGAGCCCATCAGCTGACTCATCCAGTAGTTGTTTTCCCGCATGGCCTTCTGCTGGCGCGTGATCCAGTTCAGCTTGACCTTTTCCAGATCAAGCGCGCTTGGGCCCTCCTTTTTCATCTTGTTGATTTCGGCAAAGGCGGCGGCGATCACCTTGTCGACGTTTTCCGGCCCGGTGGGCAGGTTCAGCGCCACCGAATAATGGCCGTACGGATGCTGGCCCATCGAGGTCTCGAAACCGCCGCCATAGATCATGCTCATCTTTTCGCGCAGCACTTCGATCACCTTCAGGTTCAGCACTTCGCCGAGCGCCTGCAAGGTCAGCTTCTGCTCGTCCGAATACGCCACGTCGCCGGTAAAAGTGATGGAAATCGTGCTTTTCGGCTCGCTGCCCATGTAGACGGCTTTTTTCACCACGCCCTGCACCGGGCGCATGCCCACGTCGCGGTAGGCGTGCGCCACCTCGGTCACCGGCAAGGCGCCCAGGTAGCTGGCGATCAGCGGCTTGATCTTGTCAAGCTCGAAGCTGCCGGTGAAGATGAAGGTCATGTCGCGCGCGCTGGAAAAGCGCTGGCGGAAGATGTCCAGCGAACGGTCGAGGTTGACCTTGTCGAAATCGGCCACGCGCGGCACGCCGTCGACGCGCGGATTGTCGCCAAACATCGTGTGCTGCACGGCGTCATAAAACACGGCATCAGGCTGCGCCAGGCTGTTTTTCGCCAGATCCTGCTGCTTGCCGATATACGACTGGAACAGGTCGGCATCCTTGCGCACGTCATGCATGTACAGATATACCAGTTGCAGCATCGATTCGACATCGGCGCTGCTCGACGAACCGCCAAAGCCTTCGCTCAGTTCGCCCAGCGAGGCGCCCACGTTGACCGTCTTGCCGGCAACGATTTTCTGCAGGTCCAGCGGCGCCAGGTCCTTCAGGCCCATGCTGCCGACAATGGCGCTGGCATAGCGGGCGTTATAGATATCGGCGTCGTCATACAGCGACTGGCCGCCGAAGCGGGTGGCGCCCATCAGCACTTGGTCGTTCTTGAAATCGGTGGGTTTCAACAAGACGCGCACGCCATTGCCCAAGATCAGCTCCGTCACGCCGATGGCGCTGTTGAGCTTCTCGCTGGCGATGCTGCCACCGGGCGGCGGGCCGTCCATCAGGCTGCCGGCCACCACTTTTTCCGTATGGCGCTCGACTTTTTGCTGCTCGGCGCTGGCGACCGCATCGAGCAACTGCTGCCGGCTCGGCACCGTGCCGCCCGGCTTGGCCTCGGCGCCCATGAAGACCACCAGTTTCTTTTGCTGCTCGGGAATGACTTTCGCCACCGTCTCGTTAATTTCCTGCAACGACACTTGCGGCAGCAATTCACGCGCATACATCAGCTCATTGGTGATGCCGGGAATCGCTTCCTGTTCCAGGAAGTTGCGCGAATACTCGGCCACGAAGCCGGCCGAATCGGATTTGTCGCGCTCGTTCCAGGCGCGCTCGTAATTGCGCAGCATGTTCTTGCGCGCGCGGTCCAGCTCGTCCTGGCTGAAGCCGAAGCGGCGCGCCCGTTCATCCTCGCGCACCAGCGCATCGACGGCCGGCTGCACGCCGCCCTTGCCCAGCAAGGCATACGCGCTGAACGATTCATAGCCGCGCACCAGCTTGCCCATGCTGCTGCCGCCCTGGATGAACGGCGGATTGGCCTGCTGCGTCAGTTCCTGCATGCGCGCGCTAAGCATCTGGCCATACAGGTTCTCGATCATCTGGCGCCGGTAATCGGCAATCGTCACCGGTTCCTGCGCCGGGCGGATCGGATAACGGATGAACACGGTGTCGTCCGCCGCTTCCTTGTCGGTGATCACCAGCGCTTCCGTCTGCGAACGCTGCGGCACTTCCGCATACAGGCGCGGGCGCGGTTTCACAGGATTTTTCAGCTTGCCAAAATGCTGCTGGATCAGTTTTTCAGCCTGTTTCGGCTCGACGTCGCCAACCACCATCACGGCCATCAGGTCGGGCCGGTACCAGTCCTTGTAGAAACGCTTGATGGTGTCCGGCTTGAAGGTTTTCAGGACCTCTTCCTTGCCGATCGGCATGCGCTCGGCGTAGCGCGAACCGTTCAGCAGCTTCGGATACAGCACCTTGTTCATGCGGTCGCTGGCGCCCTTGCCCAGGCGCGCCTCTTCCAGCACGATGCCGCGCTCGCTGTCGATATCGGCCGGATTGAATTTCAGGCCGTGGGCCCAGTCTTCCAGCACCAAAAAACCTTTTTCCAGGTTGCCTTTCTTGTTAGTGGGAATCGGCAGCACGTAAACGGTTTCATCGAAGCTGGTATAAGCGTTCAAATCGGCGCCGAATTTCACGCCGATCGATTGCAGATACGAAATGAGTTCATTGCGCTTGAAATGCGTCGAGCCATTGAAGGCCATGTGTTCGGTGAAATGGGCCAGGCCTTGCTGATCGTCGTCTTCCAGGATGGAGCCGGCTTTCACCACCAGGCGCAATTCGACTTTCTGCGCGGGACGGGCATTTTTCTTGATGTAATAGGTCAGCCCGTTCGGCAGTTTTCCGACCGTTACTTCCGGCGCCACCGGCAGGGGATCGCTCAAACGGAGTTCCGCTTGCGCCAGGGAAGCGCAGGCCAGCAGCACGGCGCCCGAGATCAGGCGTAATTTACTCAGCTTCATGTGTTCTCATAGGTAGATGCAACAAGCATACCTTACACCGAATCGCCGAAACACCGATTAAAAATAGCTTAGAGGACATACTGCGATACAAACGGCAAGCTCCTGCCCGCAGGCCTGAACTATGCTAAAGTATTGCCGCCGGTCATGTGGACCGGCACAACAATACGTCTTCGGGGCGGGGTGCGATTCCCCACCGGCGGTAAGACCGGCAACGGTCAAGCCCGCGAGCGCTTTTCAGGCATCGCTTGAAAAGGTCAGCAGATCTGGTGTGATTCCAGAGCCGACGGTATAGTCCGGATGAAAGAAGATGTGCGTCAGACCCACTGTTCGATCGCCTTGCGCGATACGGCCTGCTGCGCCTGTGCGCTTGCCCTGCAGCGTTTTTCGCCTGTGCGAGGAGCGTTTCACCATGTTAGTCAACAGCTACACCGTGCTTTCCCATGACCTTGAAGGTCGCATTCAATCCGCCCTGGCCGCCATGCGCGCCGGCGTGCCCGTCATCCTGCTCGACGATTTCGACCACGAAAACGAAGCCGACCTGATTATCTCGGCCGAAAAACTGACGAACGAGACCATGGCCCTCCTGATCCGTGAATGCAGCGGCATCGTCTGCCTGTGCCTGCCCGCCGAGACCGTAAGCAAGCTGGAATTGCCGCCGATGTCGCAAGACAACGGCAGCCGCTACGGCACGCCGTTTACCGTCTCGATCGAGGCGCGCGAAGGTGTCACCACCGGCGTGTCGGCCGCCGACCGCGTCACCACCATCCGCGCCGCCATCGCGCCCGACGCAAAACCATCGGACCTGGTGCGCCCCGGCCATGTGTTCCCCTTGCGCGCCGCGCCCGGTGGCGTGCTCGAACGCCGTGGCCACACGGAAGGTTCGGTCGACCTGTCTCGCATGGCGGGCTTGAACCCGGCCGCCGTGCTGTGCGAATTGATGAATCCGGACGGCACCATGATGCGCGGCGACGATATCGAACGCTTTGCCGAGCTGCATGGCATGCCGATCTTGACCATCGAAGAGATGGTGGCCTGGCGCCAGCGGCAACAGTAATTCAGGCCGCAGCCGGTTGCGGCCGCGGCAGATGCACATGCCGGTACACCAGGCAGGCGGCCAGGCCGTACGCCAGCGCCATGATGGCGTAGGCCAGCGGCAGGCGCACCGCCCAACCCGGTGCCATGTGCAGGATGCTGCCGACCAGCGCCACGCCGACCAGGGCGCCGATCTGCCGGTTGGCGTTCAGGGCGGCGGCGGCGCTGTTCGCATGCTGCTTGCCGGCCACCCGCATCACGGTGGCCGTCATGGCGGGAATCGCGATGCCGATTGCCACATTCATCAGGCCGGTGCCCAGCGCCAGCAGCGCATACGGGGTGGCTGGCCGCAAACCCATCAGCACCAGCGCCATGACGCTGGCCGTCAGCAGGCCGGCCAGCATCGGTAGCCGCGTGCCATGACGGGCGGCGATCGAGCCGGCCAGGAAATTACCCACCGTATAGGCCGCCATCATCGGCAGCAAAAGCAGGCCCGAGCGCAGAGCGTCGGCGCCACCGGCCTGCTGCAAGAACAGGCTCAACAAAAACAGCTGGCCGAACACGCAGAAATTGATCAAGAACCCCACGCCATTGGCCGCGCCAAAGCTGCTGCTGTGAAACAGCGCACGCGGCAGCAGCGGATGGCTGCCCTGGCGCTCGCGGCGCAGCAGCAAGGTGCACGTACACACGGCCAGCGTACCGGCCGTCACCACCGGCGGCGACAGCCAGCCCAGCACCGGTCCTTCGATCAGCACGAAACTGAGGCCCGCCAGCGCCGCCACCCCCAGCGCATGACTGAACAGGGACAAGTCGCGCGGCTGCCGAGCCGGCGCGCGCAAGACCAGCTGCGCCAGCACGATGGCCAGCAGGCCCAGCGGCACATTGACCCAGAACACGCTGCGCCAGCCGAACTGGTGCACCAGCACGCCACCGATCAGCGGCCCCGATGCGCCGGCCACGCCCACCAATGCCGACCACACGCCCAGCATGCGCGTGCGCACCTGCTCGTCGTCAAAGCTGTGCGTCAGCAGGCTCAGGGAACTGGGCATGAACAGCGCCGCGCCCGCGCCCTGCAGCAGCCGCGCCGCCGTCAGGAAACCACCATCGGGCGCCATGCCGCACAGCACCGAACCGAGGATAAACACGCCCAGGCCGCCCTGGTACACGGCTTTCGGACCGTAACGGTCGGCCAGCGCGCCACCGGCCAGCAGCAGCGCGGCAAACGTCAGGGTATAGCCATCGACCACCCACACCAGGCCGCTCAAGGGTATCGCCAGGTCGCGCGCGATATCGGACAGCGCCACATTGACGGCGGTGACATCGATCATGGCCATCACGAAGCCGCAGGCGAGCGTGGCCAGGATCAGGAAATTGCCGGAACGGCGAGAGGAGCAAGACATGATCTTTCCTTGAAACTGTCATGAGGACGGTGATTGTAGAAGTGTTGCGTGATGCGGTAAATATGCATAAACTCGGCACTCGGATGCAAAAATGCATCAGCAATCAAAGAGGAAACCAGGTTGGATTGGGATAACGCCCGCATCTTTCTGGCCATCGGCCGTGCCGGCACCCTGCGTGGCGCGGCCGCCCTGCTGCGCATCGACCAGGCCACCTGCGGGCGGCGCCTGGCCGCGCTGGAAACGTCACTGGGTGCGCGCCTGTTCCTGCGCACGCCGTCGGGCTATGTGGCCACGCCGGCGGGCGAACTGGCGCTGGCGGCGGCCGAAGCGATGGAACGCGCGGCCGACCAGCTGCAGCGCGAGATGCAGGGCGTCGACAACCGGCTGTCGGGACTGGTGCGGGTGGCCACCACCGACAGCATGGCCAGCCATTTCGTGATGGCCGCCATGCAGCGCCTGCATGCGGCGCATCCCGACATCCGCATCGTGCTGCAGGTGGCGCCGCAGCTGGCCAGCCTGACGCGGCGCGAAGCCGACCTGGCCGTGCGCGCCGTGCGCCCGCTCGCCCCCGACCTGATCTCGCGCCATCTGGTGCGGCGCCACCTGGGCCTGTATGCCTCGCCCGCCTACCTGGCCGAGCGCGGCGAACCGGTGCGCGGCACGGCGCTGGCCGGCCACGACATCGTGATTTATCATCAGTCGATCACCGCGCGCCACGCCGACAAGATCGCCGGCGAGCCGGTGGCCAAGGCGCGCGTGGCGATGGAAGTCAATAGCGCCATGATGCTGCAGGAAGCGGCGCGCGCCGGCATCGGCATCGCCGAACTGGGGGTGCACCTGGGCGAGATCGACCCGCAGCTGGTGCGCATCTGGCCGGACCGCGCGGAACCGTATGACGTGTGGCTGGTGATGCATGAAGACCTGTCGCGCTCGGCACGCGTGCGCGCGGCGGCCGACGCCATCATCGCCAGCGTAGGGAACGCAAAGCCGGCCGCCGGCAATGATAAGATGCCACGATGACAGCTTCCACTTCCATCATCATCCGTTTGCGCCGCCTGAACCGCGTCGCCGCGGCGTGGATCATCAGCTGGTGGCGCTTGCTGCAATTTTCGACCCTGATTTTTTCGCTGGCGCTGTCGCCGTCGAGCTATAACCGGCAAAACCGGCCCATCCTCGCGCACCGCCTGGTGATCAACACGGCGCCCAACCTGGTGTGGTTCAGCGTCGCCTGCGCGCTGGTCAGCCTGGTGCTGATCCGCATCGTGGTGGTCAGCGCGCAAAGCTATGGCCTGTCGCGCTATGCGCTGGAAATGGTGGTGCGCGTGCTGGTGCTCGAACTGATCCCGCTCACCGCCGCGCTGTTCGTGGCGCTGCGCCTGACCCTGCCCGACGGCATCGCGTTTGCGCAGATGCGTTCGAACGGCCTGCTTGACAAACTGCGCCAGCAGGGCACGGACCTGCTGCGCGGCGAGTATTTTCCACGCGTGATGTCGGGCATTTTCGCCGTCTGGATGCTGGCCATCGCCAGCTGCGTCAGTTCGCTGATCCTCGCCTATCTCACCATCTACGGTTTCACGCCGTGGGCGCTGCAAGGCTACACGCGGGTGGTGGGGCAGATCTTCAATCCGGCCGTGGTGCTGATCCTGATGCTCAAGGTGGTGTTCTTCAGCTTTGCCGTGGCCCTGATTCCGTTGTCCTCGTCCTACTATCCGCCCGAGCCCCACCGCCGCCAGCGCCTGTTCGCCGCCCACGGCCTGTCCGAAATGCTGCGTTTGTTTTCCGTCATCCTGCTGGTCGAAGTGGCCTCGCTGATGGGAAATTACTACTGATGCCTGACCACCACCTTACCCCGAGCCCGACGCCATGAGCACTCCATCCAGTCCAGACCAGACCGACATCACGGCGCCCGAGGCCGCGCTGCCCGCGCCGCCACCGGTGCGCCATGCCGAACTGAAGGCGGCCATTTTGCTCGTCTCGATGTTCGTGCTGATCGTCGGCTCGGTGCTGTACCTGATGTATGCGCGCGGCGCCTTCGAGGCGACGCAGACGCTGGTGCTGGCCACCGACGATTCCGACGGCGTGGTGGTCGGCGCCGATCTCACCTTTTCAGGTTTTCCCATCGGCCGCGTGCAGCGCATCGAACTGGCGCCCGACGGCAAGGCGCGCGTGATCGTCGACGTGCCGAAAAAAGATGCGCACTGGCTGCGCACCAGCAGCATTTTCACCCTGGAACGCGGCATCGTCGGCGGCGCCAAGCTGCGCGCCTACAGCGGCATCCTGACCGATCCGCCCTTGCCCGACGAGGCCACCCGCGACCTGCTGGTGGGCGACATGGCGGCCGAAATCCCGCGCCTGCTGGCCGCCGCCAAGGATTTACTGGCCAACCTGGGCAACCTGACCGGCACCGATTCGGCGTTGGACACCACCATGCGCAATGTGCAGACGGTGACCGGCAAGCTCAGTGGTCCCGGTGGCGCCATGGGCCTGCTGACGGGCGACGACCAGCAATCAAGACTGCTGATCGAGCGCGCCAACGCCCTGTTGATCACCGCCGACCAGCTGGCGCGCCGCACCGATGGTCTGGTCAGCAATGCCGATCAGCGCGTATTCGGCGCACAGGGCGTGATGACGGACGCGCAGGCCACCATCGTGCAGTTGAACGCGCTCCTGGCCGACACCCGCAACAGCCTGAAAAAGGTCGACGCCGTGCTGGTCGAAGCGCAGGCCGTGGGCGCCAACGCGAAAGCCGCCACAGCCGACCTGGGCCCGCTGCGCGCCGACGTGGAAAGCAATCTGCGCAAGGTCGAGCAACTGGTCAATGAAATCAACCGCAAATGGCCGTTCAAGCGCAATCCGGAGATCACCCTGCCATGAGAAAGTCATTGCCTTTTGCCGCCGCCACGCTGTGCGCCTTGCTGGCGGCCTGCTCCAGCGGCCCGCCCGTGCCGGACTGGAAAATGAATGCGCAAAGCTCGATCGAGCGCTTTGAAGCGGCCTATTTGAACGGCAATGTGCTGGTCGAGCAGACGGAATTCCAGCGTGCGCGCGACCAGGTGGGCGGCACCGGCAAGCTCGACCTGATCGCCCGGGTCGAGCTGCTGCGCTGCGCCACGCGCGTGGCCAGCCTGGCGTTCGAGCCGTGCAGCGGATTCGAGGCATTGAAAGAGGACGCCGGCGCGGCCGACCGTGCCTATGCCAGCTACCTGGCCGGCACCACGCAGGCAGAGGATATCGCGCTGCTGCCCGCAAGCCAGCGCGCGGTGGCGGCGGCCGGCTCGGACACGCAGGCGGCCAGCGCCGCGGCGGCCATCCAGGAACCATTGGGCAAGCTGGTGGCGGCCGGCGTGCTGCTGCGCGCCAACCGCGCCACGCCGGAACTGCTGGAGATGGCCGTAACGACAGCATCAGACCAGGGCTGGCGCAGGCCGCTGCTGGCCTGGCTGGGCGTGCAGCGAATGCGCGCGGAACAAGCCGGAGATACACAGGAAGCGCAGCGCATCGCGCGCCGCATGGACATCGTGGAGAAAAGCGGCAAGCCGCTGAACTGAGCTATTTTTTACCGCCGCATGGGATGTCGCGGTAAAACACAAAGCCGCCGATACCGATGGTATTGGTATCGGCCTTGACGCTGTAGACCAGCGCATTCTTGTCCGCTTCCACGCGCAGCAGATTCTTGTGCAGTGACTTGTTGGCGTGCGCGCCGGCCAGATTCGGCCACGGCTGCAGGTCCAGCCGCAATTCGGCAGTGGCCGGATCGTACGACCAGCGGCCCGGATTGAAGAAGGCAAAACCGCCGTCGAAACGCAGGCGGCCGTCCTTGAACTGGGTCAGGCAGATGCCTGGGAATTCGCTGGGCGGGTTGTACCAGGTGGCGGCCACTTCGCCGCTGTCCGGCGCGGCCTTGCCCGGCATTTGCAGTCCCGCCTTGCCAGCGCCCTGCCCCATCAAGCCGGTGCAGCCGGCCAGCAAGGCCAGGGAGGAGAGCATCGCTGCCGTTGTCATCGTTTTGCCGTGCATTGCGCTGTGCATTGGTATCCCGTGGTGATATTGCTAAACAGCAATCTTAGACCGGGACAGCCGGCGACTCAAGCGGGCACCGCACATAAGGACGATTTAGTTTTCCGCCGCTTTCGCTGCCGCTTCGCGCAATTTGTCCTTCTTGCTCTTGCGCGCGCCTTTCACGCCGCCATTGACCGTGTCGGTCACGGCGCTGACCGGCGTGGGCAGCTCGGTCGGCTCGAAACCGGCCACCACTTCGCGCACGATGCGCAGGTCGTTGCGGTTTTCGATCAGGCGGAAATGCGCTTCCGTATCGGCCGTGATGAAGCTGACCGCCATGCCGCTTTCGCCGGCGCGGCCGGTGCGGCCGATGCGGTGCGTGTAGTCGACGGCCGAACGGGGCAGGTCGAAATTGACGACGGCCGGCAAGCCGGCGATATCGATGCCGCGCGCGGCCACGTCGGTCGCCACCAGCACCTGCAGGCGGCCCGCCTTGAAGTCGGCCAGCAACTGGCTGCGCGTACCCTGGCTGAATTCTCCGTGAAACGCACCCACGTGCAGGCCGGCGCGCTGCAGCTTGTCGGCCACGTGTTCGGCCGCATATTTGGTGGCGACGAACACCAGCACGCGCTCCCATTGATGTTGCAGAATCAGGTAGCGCAGCAGCTGCGTGCGGCGCGGCACGTCGACCGTCACCGCGCGCTGCACGATATCGGGCTTGTCCTGCGGCTCGGACGCGACTTCAATGCGCACCGGCTCCTTGAGCAGGCTGGCTGCCAGCGCCTGCACGCTGTCGGGGAAGGTGGCCGAGAAAAACAGGTTCTGGCGTTGCGCTGGCAGCAGCGCCAGGATGGCGTTGATCTCTTCCGTAAAACCCATGTCGAGCAGGCGGTCAGCTTCGTCCAGCACGAACAGCGACACGCCGCCCAGTTTCACGGCATTTTGCCTGACCAGATCCAGCAGGCGGCCCGGCGTGGCGACCACGATATCGGCGCCGCCGCGCAAGTCCATCATCTGCGGATTGATCGAGACGCCACCGAACAGCACGGAAATCTTCAGTTTCACCGGCAGCGGCTTGGCCAGCGCATGGACCGTCTGCCCCACCTGCGCGGCCAGTTCGCGCGTCGGCACCAGGATCAGCGCGCGCACCTGGCGCGGGCCGCTGGCGGGCGCCATCAGCGCCTGCAGCAGCGGCAGCGCATAGGCGGCCGTCTTGCCGGACCCGGTCTGCGCCGCGCCCAATACATCGCTGCCGCGCAGGATGGCGGGAATGGCTTGCGCTTGGATGGCGGTCGGCGCGGCATAGCCGGCCTTGTCGACGGCGCGTACGAGCGAGGGAATCAGACCCAGTGAGGAAAATGGCATGGCGGGCCTTCTTGTATGCTTGAAAAGGCGCCAGTATAAAGCAAGCGCCTATTGTTTCGGCATTTGCCGCACTGGCCGGCCATCGTCATCGTAACCGGGCATGCCGCGCCGGATCGCATGGGAAAAATCGGGATCGTCATTGGCGGCCCGCGCCCGCGCCGTGATATGGCCGCCGTCGCGCAACTGCTGGAAAGTCATGCCCGGCACCAGGCCGCGCACATCGAACAGATAGCGGTCCAGGTAGCCCGACGCCAGCAGCCGATAGTCCAGCGGCAGGCCCGGCACGATGCGGCGCGCCATCTCGAACACGATGGTGGTGCAGTTGGCCGTCAAGGTATTGTAGAACTGCGGCTTGCGCTTCAGGTCGTCAGCTTCGTCCAGGTAGGCCAGGAACAGCGAGCGCATGGCGGCGCGCGGCATCATCACGCGGTACAGATGAATGTCTTCGCCGCGCGCATTGGTGCGCACGCGCACGATATCGCGCTCGTCGGCGGCGATCAGGCTGGTTTCAAAATGCTTGAAGAAGCCGCCGATGGTGGAAAAGCTCTCGCCCTTCTCCTTGCGGATCTCGATCGAAAAGGTGAGAAAACGCCCGTCGGCAAAGCCGAACGACACCAGCGTATGGGCGATCAGCGGGCCGGTCCAGTACGACAGCGCCGTGTCGACCGTGCGCAGCTCGTCGAGGTTGTAGCTGCGCTGTTCCCATTTCACCGTGTAATCGTTGTCGCTGCGCCAGTCGAAATTGCGCACATTGTCGAGGGTTGCCACGCTGCCCTTGACGCTGCCTGTCACGTTGCGCGCCACATCGTCGGCCCAGCTGCGGTCCTGCATTGGTGCGATCAGACTCCACCACAGCAGCAGCAACACAAAGCCGCCCGCATACGGCAGCAAGGCGCGCGCACTGCCGCGTGCCCACCACAGCGCGATGCTGCCGATGCCGAGCGCCGCCCACAGCACGGCACCGACGGTTTGCGCCGCCACGCCGCCGGCCAGCTGGTACCACAGCGCCAGCGCGCCCCACAGGGCGGTCAACAGAACCAGCAGGGACGCGGTCAGTTTGCAGATGGTGGCCAGCACGGAGCGGGCGCGAGGTGATAGGAATGTCATGCCTGGATTATAGGGGCAAGCAAGTTTTCAGGACCTTTCAACTGTCGCGCGATCCATTGTCTTATAGGTCGGCGCAGCAACAAGCACTAGAATAAGCGATCTGCTCCTGTCCAGAAAGACTGATCATGCACCCAGCCATCCCCATCCTGCGCAGCTTCTCGGAAACCAAGGCGCGCGAATTCTATGTCGACTTTCTCGGTTTCAAGGTGGACTGGGAGCACCGCTTCGACGCCACCGCCCCGCTGTACCTGCAGCTGCGGCGCGCGGAACTGGTCCTGCACCTGTCCGAACATCATGGCGACGCCACGCCAGGCGCGGCGCTACTGATCCCGGTCGACGATATCGCCGCCCTGCAGGCCGAATTGCTGGCCAAGGACTATCCCCATGCGCGCCCCGGCGTGCGCGACGAGGACTGGGGCCGCATCATGGAAGTGGCTGACCCGTTCGGCAACAAACTGCGTTTCTGGCAGAAGTCGACACATGAATAGGCAATACCGTCGTGTTTTGCTGGTTGGTTTCATGCTCATCATCGCGGCCGGTACGCTATGGCTGGCGCGGCCGACAGACAGCAAGGCCGACGCTGCGCGTTTTCAACGGGAAGCGCCGACCTATCGCTCCGCGGCGCGAGATCTGGCCGCCAACCGGCAGCCGGCATGCCTTGCATCGCACGCTTGCCTGCCTGACGGGCAACGCCTGATTTTTCCGTGGGACGGCATGTTGGCGGGCTGGAGCGGCGTCGTTTTCGACCCATACGACAATATGCAAGAGTTCATGAACCGCCAGCCAGGCTTTACCGCACAGGTCGTGGGTTGCAAAAGGCTGGAGCCTTTCTTTTATCTGTGTGGTTTCGGATAAACGCTCGACCTGCACCGCCGTCCAAGCCGGCAAACTGCGCAGTTTGATCAATTTTCTGATTCCGCGCATGCGCCAGACAGCCGCAATGCCAGCGAATCAGGTTAAACTACAATATTGCGTTATAGCAATTTATAGGGGAGTACCTGGTGCTGGTCATACTCGGATTTATCGTCGTGCTGTTTTCCGTCTTTGGAGGCTTTGCCCTGCAGGGCGGGCATCTGGCGGCGCTGTTCCAGCCGCTGGAACTGCTGATGATCGGCGGCGCGGCGCTGGGGACTTTTTTTGTCGGCAATGACGCCAAGGCGATCCGCGCCACGTTTGCCGCCCTGCCCACCCTGTTTCATACCGCGCAATACACCAAGTCGCGCTATCTGGAACTGATGGGCCTGATGTACGACATACTGAGCAAGGTCCGCAAGGAAGGCCTGATGTCGATCGAGGACGATGTCGACGATCCCTACCGCAGCCCGGTGTTCACCAAATACCCCTACACCCTCGGCGACGAGCATTTGCTGGAATTTATTACCGACTATCTGCGTCTGATGGTATCGGGCAATATGGATGCCTACCAGATCGAGAATCTGATGGACAACGAGATGGAAACCCATCACGAAGACGCGGAAATGCCGATCCAGACCATCTCGCAGCTGGCCGACGCCATGCCCGCCTTCGGCATCGTGGCCGCCGTGATGGGCGTGGTGCACACCATGGCGTCGGTGGGCCTGCCGCCGGCCGAGCTGGGCGTGCTGATCGCGCAGGCGCTGGTGGGCACCTTTATCGGCATCTTGCTGGCGTACGGCTTTATCGCGCCGCTGGCCAGCTTGCTGCGCCGCAAGCACCATGAAACCGCCAAGATGTACCAGTGCGTGAAAGTGACCTTGCTGGCCAGCCTGAACGGCTACGCGCCGGCCCTGGCCGTCGAATTCGGTCGCAAGGTGATCTCGGCCACCGAGCGCCCGTCCTTCAGCGAACTGGAAAGCCACGTGCGCCAGGTGAAAACCCGCAACTGATTTACCGGGGTCACTGCTCCGGACAGCTGACCTCGCGCTCGTTATACAGGCTCATCGGCACGCGCTGTCCGTCGACTTCCAGCTCCTGCACTTTCGGCGGCACCAGCACAAACTGGCCCGCCTGCAGTTTTTCACGCAGCGGCCGGCAGCGCAGGATCTCGGTCGGGATCTGGCCGCGCGCATACCAGCCGCCCTCTTCCTTTTCCGCCAGCAAAACCGAGGAGGCGCGCGGATCATTGCTGATCAGCAGCACTTCCTGGCGGCCATCGCCATCGAAATCCATGGCATACGCATCGCACTGCTGCCCTGCCCGCTTCAAACAGGCCGGCAGGCGCCAGCTTGGTCCCGCCTGGCTCCAGTCCTGCTGCAGGAAACTCTGCGGCAATGTCACGCCGGCCGGGCGTACGGTCAGGTTGATGGCGACGTCGCTGAGCGCGCCCGTTTCGTCGAAACGGTTTTCACGCATGAGCATGGCCGTGGCGCGTGCGCGGATCACCGCCGCGTCCGGCCCTGCGGTACGTACCTTGAGCTCCTGCAAGGCCGCCTGGCCATAGCGCGCGCCCTGGAAACGCAGGTACTCGAAATCGAACTTGTCGGCGCTGACCTTGCCGCTGTTCAACCGCGCCATCTGGCTGGCCACCGACAGCCGGGCCGGGTCCATCAGCGGCGTGAACAGCGCCAGCAGCACCAGCAGGGTGACAAAGGCCGTGCCCACGTTGACATTGGCGATCCAGTTCAGCCAGTCGCCATACTTGCTGGCGGCCCAGGCATAGCCCACCGCATAACAGCTGGCGACCAGCAGGCAGGCGCCGGCAATAATGCGCTCGGCCGTCCAGCCATGCGCCATCACGCGCAAGGTCAATGCATAGATGGCGATGCCGACCAGCCATGGCAACAGCAGGCACGACAGGCGCGTGCCGAAGCGGATGCCGCGCGCCACGCCCAGGCCGGCCTGGCCGTTCTGGAAGGCGGCATTGATCAGCACCACCAGCAGGCCCGCCATGCCCAGCAGCACGGAAGCCGCATGGCGCGTGGCCCACAGGCGTTCGAAGCCGATAAACGGCAAGGTGAGCAGGAAGCCGGCCACCAGCACGGCGGCGATCGGCATCAGCCACGACAGCAGCACCAGCAGCAAGGTGCGGATGCCGCGCACGATGGACGGGCGCACATCGGTGATATGGATGGCAAACGAGAACGCAAAGCACAGCACGGGGATCACGAACCAGGCCTGGGCCAGCAGCTTCCTTAAAAAATCGAGCTTGATCAGCAAAAACAATTGCCCACCCAGCCACAGCACCAGCACCAGCACCGCCACGAACAGCAGGGAAAACAGCAGCTGGATGCCAAGCTTCCAGGCAATTTCAAAATACGTCGGGTAACTGGCCAGGCGGCGCTGGTCTTGCCCGCTGGCCAGCACCAGCGCGTGGGCAATATAGAAGCCGACCACGCAAAAGCCGAACAGCTGGATCGAGAGCACGCGCAGCGGTGCGCCGGGCTTGTAGTTGCCCCAAATAAAATGCTCGGCGCCGCGCGACACGTCGTGCAATGCCAGCACGCTCAACACCACCGCCGCGCCAGCCATCCACAGTCCGATGCGTCGCAGCGACAGATGGCCCAGGCTGGAGACCAGCAGCACCGGCATCAGCAGGCCGATGAGCATCAGCGGCGCCAGCAGAGAGGGTTCGGTGGCGGGCCAGGCCTTGTCCTGGGCCGAGCTGTACAGCCAGTACAGCAGCAGGCCTTGCAGCAAGCCCGTCAGCAAGCGCGTGACGGCAATCTGCGGCGCGACCACCGGATCGAGTAAAACAGTAGTGTTGCCGGCGGCTTGCTGCATGGGAATTCCTTGGTGGTTGATACTGAAACGCTCCCGCATTATTGCATTTCGTTATCCTTGCCTCAAGCCGGACGCACGCAATGGCAGGCTTTGCGCCACGCCCCAGGCCAGTTCCGGCACGATGAACAGCCACAGCAGCGGCTCGCCCGTGACCAGCAGCGCCCAACCCATCCACAGCGAAAACAGATAGCGGGCGGCCGCATCGTAGCGGCCGAAGCGCGGTTGCGGGTCAACGATGCGCAGCACCGACCAGACCAGCACCACGCTGCCGAGCAGGCAGCCGATCAGCAGGTGGAACTGCGCGAACTCCGGCAGCGGCGCGCCACCCAGTTTTACATTGATATCGCTCAATTGCTCGCGCAACAGCAGCAAGGTCCACGGCGTGGCGAACGCCCCCGTCATCAACACATCATAGATGGCGCTGGCGCGCACCAGGCGGCGAAAAGCGGTCAGGGAAAACATGGGCAAGCTCCTGTGAAATAAAGATGCCCATGCTAAAGCGTGGAGTACACTCCAGAGTCAAGCAATAGTTAATGAAAACCAAGGGAAAACCATGCGGATAGGCGACATGGCGCAGGCCACGGGATTGAGCCGTGACACCCTGCGCTTCTATGAAAAACGCGGCTTGCTGCATGCGCGGCGCGGCGCCAACGGCTACCGCGACTACCCGCTTGAAGCGGTCGACTGGCTGCGCTACCTGCGCACGGCCCAGCAACTGGGTTTTACCCTGGCGGAAATCGAGGCCGACATGCCGCTGCTGGCCGCCGCCGATGCGCCGGAAACGGCAGCGCTGCTGCGCACGGCGCTGACCAATAAGCTGGCGGATATCGATGCGCGCATCGCCGGCCTGTCGCAGCTGCGCGCGGAACTGGCACGGCGGCTGGGGACACCGATGCGTGACTGTCCGCTGCAGGGAGTCGATCATGCGGCGGGCTAAGAGCCTATCCCAGCAGATGAATACGCCCCCTGCTGGCGCCCCTCAAAAGCGGGGACTGCGTTGATCGTCGTTGCATGGCTCGCCATGCGGCCTCCTCACGCCTTGTCCGCGCTCCTGATGAGCTGCAAGCAGAAGACGCTCACTACTGGGATAGGCTCCAAGCTCTTGCCATGGCTGTTGCTGCTGGCGGCGGGCACGGCCAACGCGGAACCGGCATGCGGCGACCTGCTGGCCAGGCTCGGGCAAAAACCTGATTACCTGGTATATCAAGGCTGCAAACAGGAGGTCGGACTGCAGGACCAGCCCCATGTCGCGCGCTACAAGGTAAGCGGCAGGAATGCACAAAAAGCGGAGCGCTATCTGCACCGCAACTATGGCTTGCCTGAACTGAAACGCTATTGCTGCGCCTGGGACAGCACGCTGCATTCCTGGCGCGACCGCCGCACAGGCTACGCTTACATGCTGGTCATGGCATCCGGAGAAACGCTGGTGCGCACGCGCGCCGACTGGGGGCAGATCGACTTCTTCGAAGTCAGCCTCAAGGAATACGTGCACGATCCATAAACGTTCAGTCCAGTTCGTGACTGGCCACCAGCACGCCATCGGCGTCGGCATAGATCCAGTCGCCCGGCGACACGGCCACGCCGCTGACATGCACGCGCACGTCGCGCTGGCCGGCGCCCGTCTTGCCGCTTTTGCGCGGATGCGTGGCCAGCGCCCGCACGCCGATCTGGCAGACATTGATTTCATCGCAGTCGCGGATGCAGCCATCGACCACGATGCCGGCCCAGCCATTGTGTTCGGCCAGCGCGCCCAACTGGCCGCCCACCAGCGCGCAGCGCAGGCTGCCGCCGCCATCGATCACCAGCACCTGGCCCTGCCCCGGCATTTCCAGGGTGCTGCGCACCAGGGCATTGTCTTCATGCACTTTCAAGGTGGTGGCGGGGCCGCAGAAACGCGCTTTCTGGCCGAACGCGCGGTACACGGGCGGCAGGACCGCCAGGGTGCCGTCGTCCAGCATGGAGGCATAATCGTCGCACAGGTCGGTCGTGGCAAAAGTCATGGCGGCTCCAAAGTCAATGCGGATAGTCATGATTTTATGCCTTTTGCAGCGCCACGGCGCGCGTTTTCCCGCCGACCCCGACCGCCGTGGCGATCGCCAGGGCCTGGAACACGCCGATGAACACGAATACCAGCGCCGGCTGGTCGCCATCCATCAGTGCGCCGAACAGCAAGGGGCCCACGGCCAGACCGCTGTCCAGGCCCGAATACACCACGCCATACACGCGGCCGGTGGCGTTCGGCGGCGCCGCCGCGCGTATCATCAGGTCGCGCGACGGCCCGGCCACGCCGGACGTCAGGCCGATGGCGCCCATCAGCACCACCGCGCCCCATGCCGGCACCAGATTCATGCCCAGCAATACCGCCAGCAAGGCCGCCGCCGAAAAAGCGATCGCCACATTGCGGTCCGGGTGGCTGCTGCGCGCACCGACCACGCCGCCGGCCGCCATGCCGACCGCCGAGGCCAGCATATAGGCCGTGTAGGCGCTGGTGGCCAGCGCCAGGCTCATGCCATACAGTTTCACCAGCGCCACGCTGGCAAAACTCTGGATACCGCCCAGGGCGATGGCGGTAATGAAGAAAAACGCGAAGCACATCCAGACGGCCGGCAGGCGCAGGAACGACAGCGTGCCTTCGGCAGGCGCGGCGCCTTTGACCGCAGCCACCGGCTTGAGCGGTTCGGGGCGAATCGCGTGACGGTTCAGGAACAGCACCAGCAGCACGCCGAACGGCAATACCGAGGCGCTCATCAAGGCCACCCGCCAGTCATAGTGGGTGGCCACATACGTCATGAACACGGGTGCCAGCGCCCAGCCGATATTGCCGCTGATGCCGTGCATGGAAAAACCGTAGGCCACGCGCGCCGGCGAGACGCGCTGGTTCAGGATGGTGTAGTCGGCCGGGTGGAACACGCTGTTGCCGGTGCCGGCCAGCATGGCGCCCAGCATCAGCGCCGTATAGCTGTGCGCCTGGGCCAGCGCCAGGGCCGACACGCCCAGCAGAAACACGCCCGTGAACAGCACGGCGCGCGCGCCGAAGCGGTCGACCACGAAGCCGGCCAGCGCCTGGCCCACGCCCGAGATAATGAAAAACACCGTCATCAGCAGGCCCAGTTCGGCATAGCTGAGGTTGAAGGCGGGTTTCAGCCAGACGAACAATGCCGCCAGGATCAAATGGTAAAAGTGCGAGACGCCGTGGGCCAGGCCCACCAGGCCGATCACGCGCGCGTCGCTGCGCAAGGTGCTTGTTGTTGTCATGTCATCCCCTGATTTATACTTGTCAGCTTGCAGTGTATGCAATTTACTATCGCCTGTTTTCCGATAGAATGACATTCTTTATCGACTTCCTGCCAAGCTGATGGCCGTACCCATTTTTCGCCATACCCGCATGTGTCCGCCGCGCGAAGCGCCCAGCGCCGCCATCCCCGTGACCATGATCGCGCGCGACCTGCAGCCCGACGAATTCCTGCTGCCGCACAGCCACCCGTGGGGCCAGGTGACACTGGCGCTGGAAGGCGTGCTGCGCATTACCGCGCTGGGCAGCAGCTGGATCCTGCCGCCGATGCGCGCCATCTGGATCGCGCCCAACGTGGAACATGAGGTGACGATGCTCGAGAAAACCAGGCTGCGCCCGCTGTGCGTGCTGGCCGAGCGCGCGCCGTTTGCAGGCCGCGACTGCAAAGTACTGGAAGTGTCCGGCCTGCTGCGCCAGCTGATCATGGCGCTGGAACAACTCGATCCGGGCCAGGAACCGGCGCGCGAAGCGCTGTTGGCCGAGCTGATCCTGGATGAATTGCGACGCTCGAGCACGCGCCCTATCCGCGTGCCCTTGCCGACCGACAAGCGTTTGAAGACCCTGTGCGCCAGCCTGATCGACCAGCCAGGATCGAACCAGACCTTGGAACACTGGGCGCACGTGGTGGGCGCCTCGGAGCGGACCCTGGCGCGGCTGTTCGAACGGGAATTGGGGCTGAGTTTTGGCCAGTGGCGCCAGCAGGTGCGCCTGGCCCACGCGGCGCCGCTGATCGCGCGCGGCGTGCCGCTGTCGCAGGTGGCAGAAGAACTGGGCTATGCCAGCCAGTCGGCCTTTTCGGCGATGTTCAAGAAAACCTTCGGCAGTTCGCCGTCGGCGTTTTTTGCGGACCGGGGTCGGACCCGCCGGAGCTAGGCGGCCCCGCCCGACCCCAGCCCTCCGTTGAGTTCCCTACCTTACGCAAGAAAATCGAACAGCGAACTTTTACCGGTATAACCGGGCAGCACGGAACCGATGCCCATCTGCTCCTGCGCCGAATACAGTTTCACCAGCGCTTCGGCCTGCGCCGTCAAGGCCTTGGCCAGCTCGGCCTTCTTGGTGTTCAAGGTGGTGATTTCCTTGCCGACGGTTTGCACTTCCTTGGTGATCAGGCTGCTGGTACCCGTCAGTTCGCCGATCTTGCTGCCAAACTGGTCGGCCACGCCCTTGCCGTTATTGGTAAACAGCTTGCTGACGGCGTCGGGGTCGGCGTCGATGGCGGACTTGAGTTTCTTTTCGTCCAGCACCAGTTCGCCGCTCTTGCCCAAGGTCACGCCGGCGCTGGCCAACACCGATACCGGCACGCCGTTGCTGGCCGTGCGCAGCACCTGCGACATTTGCGTGCTGACCTGTTTCAGCGCCGTATCGTATTTCAGGTCGCCTTCTTGCAGGCTTTGCATCTTGGTATTGAGTTCGTTATAGGCTTTCACGAAGCTGGCAACATTGCTGGCGATCTGGCTGCTGTCCTTGGCCACCACCAGATTGGTCTCGCCCTTGGCTTTCAGCTCGACCGTCACGCCGTCGATGGCCGTGGCCAGGGTATTGCTGGCGCTTTTGACTTCCTTGCCGGCCACGGTGGCCAGCGCGTCCTGCGCGGCCGTGGTTTGCTGCATGCCCTTGCTGGCGCTGGGCGAGTAGGTGAGCAAGTTGCTGATGGCCGCGTCGCCCGTCACGCTGATGCGCATGCTGTTGTCGGCACCGCTCTTGCCGTTCATGGTCAGGGTATAACCGTCTTCGCCCTTGATCACGCTGGCGTCGACGCCGGCTTTTTTCAGCGCGGCGGCGATGCCTTCCAGGGTATTGTTGCTGCTGTCGATGGTCAAGGTGATGGCCTTGCCGTCACCGGCGGAAAACTGCTTGCCGTCAACACTGCCCAGTTCGATCTTGATCTGCGCCGTGGCGCCCGTGCCGATGGCCGTGTTCGACGCCTTTTGCGCGGCAGTGGCCAGGGTCTGGCCCTGCGCCAGTTGCTTCACATCGATGGCATAAGTACCGTTGACCGCCTTGTCATTGGTGGTGGCGCCGACCACGCCCGCCGTGCTCGACGTGGCCGAGGTCGCCAGGCCGCTGCCGGCCATGTTCTGCGCCACGCCCTGGAACTTGGCCAGCGCCGATTGCAGCTGGCCCAGCGCCGACAACTTGGTCTGGTCGCGCGTCAGGTTGTTATTGAGTTTGGTGACGCCCGTGTTTTGCGACAGCATCTGCTTCTCGACCTTGGCATACACTTCGGCCGAGGGTGCCGTCTGGGTGGCCGTATTGGTATAGGCCTTGCTGGTAATGGTCGAATTAAACATGGTGGTCGTCCCGTCTGATGTGATGCACAACACACGGTACTGACCGCGCGCCAGGCCAGAGACCAGGCACGGCGCGCAAGGTGCGGCGGCATCCCGTCTTCTGATTGCTCATTATGCAGCATTAACGGAATATCAAAACAGCGAACAGAGCCGTTTTTGCCGCACTGCACGTATTTTAACGCATGAACTTGGAGATGGCGCTGGTCACGGCCATGTCGAGCCGCATGAAACTCAGGCCCACCTTGAAGCCGGCGCTGCTGAAGATGCAGTGCGAGACGGCAACCTGCGCTTCGATGATGTTGGCCTTGCCATCAAAAAACAGCTCGAACAGCACCTTGCCCTGCTTGCCGGCCTGCACCGGCTCGGCCACCACGACCGACATGCCGCCCGGCCCAACATCAATGGTGCGCGCCGCCACCGGGCCGGCGCCATCCATGATTAACATTGCCTTGGCGCGCAAGATCTTGCGCGCGCTTTGCCTTTGTTCTACTGACACTGTATACGCTCTTCAAGAAGTTCATTCAACGGGCCATGATGGCGCGTCTCGATAGGGCGAATATTATAGTTCCAAATAGAAATTTCGTTTAGCCCAGCATAAAATTATCAGTTTGGCCACGCCACGCTTTATTCGTGATCGCGCAGCTTGTTGAACGCCTCGTCGATGCGCTCGACGGCAATCACCTTGATACCCTCGATCGCCTGCTTGGGCAAATTCGATTTTGGGATCATGGCCAGGGTAAAGCCCAGCTTGGCAGCTTCGCGCAAGCGTTCCTGGCCACGTGGCGCCGGGCGGATTTCACCGGCCAGCCCCACTTCGCCAAACACCACCAGGCCGCGCGGCAAGGGTTTGTTGCGCATCGATGAATTGATCGCCAGCAAGACCGCCAGGTCGGCCGCCGGTTCCGTGATCTTCACGCCACCGACCGCATTGATGAAGACGTCCTGGTCAAACGCGGCGAT
This sequence comes from Janthinobacterium sp. J1-1, assembly GCF_030944405.1. Lineage (NCBI taxonomy): Bacteria > Pseudomonadati > Pseudomonadota > Betaproteobacteria > Burkholderiales > Oxalobacteraceae > Janthinobacterium > Janthinobacterium sp. J1-1. The sequence goes on along the minus strand of NZ_CP132339.1, from coordinate 3,216,037 downwards.
GCCCGCATGGCGGTGCGCCACGGCCAGCAACATGGCCAGGCGGTTTTGTTCCAGCCCGACCGACAGGCGGCGCGCGTTCGGCAGATGGCTGGTATCGACCAGCGCCTGGATTTCCACCAGCAAGGGGCGCGTGCCCTCCTGCGTCACCATCACGCACGAGCCCGGCACCTGGTTGTCGTGCTGCGACAGGAACAGGGCTGAGGGATTCGACACGCCCTTCAAGCCTTTCTCCGTCATGGCAAACACCCCCAGCTCATTGACGGCGCCGAAACGGTTCTTGATGGCCCGCACCAGGCGGAAGCTGGAATGGGCATCACCTTCGAAATACAGCACGGTGTCGACGATATGCTCCAGCACGCGGGGGCCGGCCAGTGCGCCTTCTTTGGTCACGTGGCCGACCAGGATGATGGTCACGCCGGTCTGCTTGGCCGCGCGCGTCAGTTGGGCCGCGCATTCGCGCACCTGCGCCACCGAACCGGGCGCCGAGCTGAGCGCATCGGAGTACACGGTCTGGATCGAATCAATCACCACCACTTCGGGTTTCAGGTCGTTCAGGGTGGACAGGATTTTTTCCAGCTGGATCTCGGCCTGCAATTTGAGTTCCTTGGCGTCGATCACCAGGCGCTTGGCGCGCAAGGCGATCTGCGCGCCCGATTCCTCGCCGCTGACATACAGCACGCGCTTGTGGTGCGACATATTGGCCAGCGCCTGCAGCAGCAGGGTCGACTTGCCGATGCCGGGGTCGCCGCCGATCAGCACCACGCCACCAGCCACCATGCCGCCACCGAGCACGCGGTCGAATTCCTCGATGCCGGTGCCGAAACGGGGCACGTCGATGGCGTCGATATCGTCGAGCGACAGCACCGGCGCCGTTTGCGCCAGCGACATGTGCTGCGGATTCGAATAGCGGTTATTGCCGGGCGCCGCATCGGCCACCGTTTCCACCATGGTGTTCCATTGATTGCAGGAGGTGCACTGCCCCATCCATTTATTGCTGATGGCGCCGCAATCGCTGCAGGTGTAATTGGTCTTGGCTTTGGCCATGGGAGAGTCCGCTTTAAAATAACTGGTTATATATACAGTATATACAATCGTGGCGATGGCGTCACCTGATGCTCGGCGCCACGCGCGCGGCCGGATGACTTCTTGCAGCCAGCCACCATTTATAAAATGTTCATGAATATAAACATTTTTGCCATGGCAAAGGATTTAATTGAGACTTAAGCAATTCCGGTAAAACGGACCCGTCCAAACTTGGGGGTTGCCGTTTTTTCGTGGTATAAAGCAAGCCAGATATGATTTCAGGCAATCCAGAATGAATCGTGGTTTTTATACCATCATGGCGGCGCAGTTCTTTTCCTCGCTGGCAGATAACGCCCTCTTTTTTGTCGCCGTCGATTTATTGGTGTCCATGAAATCCCCGGCGTGGATCACGCCGCTGCTCAAACTGTCGTTCGTGCTGTTCTATGTATTGCTGGCCGCGTTTGTCGGCGCCTTCGCCGATTCCCTGCCCAAAGGCAAGGTCATGTTCATCGCCAACATGGTCAAGATCTTTGGCTGCGCCCTCGTTTTCTTCCATGTGCACCCGCTGCTGGCCTACGCCGTGGTCGGTTTTGGCGCGGCAGTATATTCGCCGGCCAAGTACGGCATCCTGACCGAATTATTGCCACCGGAAAAGCTGGTGGCCGCCAATGGCTGGATCGAAGGATTGACGGTCAGCTCCATCATCCTCGGCACCGTGATGGGCGGCGCCCTCGTCAGCGGCCATGTATCGGACATGCTGCTGTCGTTCGACTTCCCGCTGATCGACACGGGCATTTCCAACAAGACCGAAGCGGCGCTGTGCGTGGTGGTCGGCATCTATATCCTGGCGACCCTGGCCAACCTGAAAATCCCGGACACCGGCTGCAAGTATGCGCACCAGGAACGCAATCCTATCAAACTGATCAGCGATTTTGCCAATTGCTATTCCATCCTGTGGAAAGACAAGCTGGGCCAGATCACCCTCGCTGTGACCACCCTGTTCTGGGGCGCCGGTGCCACCTTGCAGCTGATCGTGCTCGAGTGGGCCAAGCAGTCGCTGAACATGCCGTTCGACAAGGCCACCAGCCTGGTGGGCGTGGTGGCCATCGGCGTGGCCGCCGGCGCCATCCTGTCGGCGCGCTTTATTCCATTACGCAAGTCACTGACCGTGATACCGCTGGGCATCGCCATGGGCGTGATCGTGATGATGATGACGCAAGTGCATTCCGTCTGGATCGCCTACCCGCTGCTGGTGCTGATCGGTGCGCTGTCGGGCTTTTTCGTGGTGCCGATGAATGCGCTGCTGCAACACCGCGGCCACGTGCTGATGAGTGCGGGTCACTCGATCGCGGTGCAGAACTTCAATGAAAACCTGTCGATTCTCACCATGCTGGCCGTGTATTCCGTCATGATCCGTTTGCACCTGCCGTTGAACATCATCATCACCGTGTTCGGCCTGTTTGTGGCCGGCACCATGTACATGATCATGCGCAAGCACAAGCTGAACCAGGCCGAGCATGACAATCTGTCGCTGATTGGCGAACAGAAACACTGACCCAACGGCAAAGGCCGGGGTCAGACGGGGACGCCGAGCCTCTCAGGGTCTGACCCCGGATATTGATTTGGGGTTCAGGTCAAGCCGGCAAAACACCTTCGATGCGCCGCGCGGCCGCCTGCTGCGTCCAGTCATCGGGCACGACAAAACCACGCGTCGTTTCCACTTCCCAGCCGTCAATATGATCGACGGCAGCAACCAGCACCGGCTGCAAGGCATCGGCCAGCTTGGCCTGCAGGCCGGCCGCATCCATCACGTCCGCTGCTGTCCCTTTATACGGTGCCAGCCATTGCAGCTTTGGCAGGATCACGTAACGCTGCGCTGAAACTTCTCCTGCCGTACACCAGAAACCACGGTTGTGATCCGGGGAAATGCCGTCCATCTGCCGCACTTCGCCATGCGGGTAAAACAGCCAGCCCTTGACCAGCGCCTGCGCCGCCTGCACCGGCTGCGCCAGCAAACTTGCGGCGGCGGGATGGCGTGACAAGGCCAGTTGCTTGTCGAGAATCTTGCGCATTTTCAGGCCCAGCGTATCGGCCAGGTTGGGGCCGATCAGGTGGTGGAACACGCCGGCGTCCGGCGCACCCTCCAGCAAATAAAACTTGGTGGCAAATTCCCAATGCACCAGCTTGTCATCGCGCTTGAGCAGGAAATCGAACTCGCCCACCGTCTCGTTGCGGTTGACCTGCACCTGCAAGCCGTGGGTGTGCAGCAGGCCATGTTGCTCAAAATAAAAGGCCAGCAGCTTTTCGGCGTACAGGCCCAGGCGGGAATAGAATTTCGTGCCCAGCGCGGCATCGAGCGGCGCCGGGTCGATTTGCAGCGCGTCCAGCCAGGCGGCGACATCGCTGGTGACCGGGTCCAGGCTGGCGATCTGCCCGTGCCAGTGAGAACTGCCAGCATCGAGCAGGTCGGGTGCTTCCAGCAGCCAGGCCAGCGCGCGCACATGCGGCAGGGTCAGGTGGCCCCAGCGGCGCTCGAAGCGCTGCTGGTAACTGTCAGCCGCGTGCGGCATGCGTGCCGGTGGCCAGGCACAGGTCGGCCCAGGCGCGCGCCTTGGCCTTGCCGGTCTCGTCCTGCAGCAGCAGGTCGGGATGGAAGGTGGCCACCACGGCGGCGTTGCCCAGCTGGCGCACCTTGCCGCGCACCGGTTTTTCGCCGGCGATGATGCCGGCGGCGGCCATCTGTCCCAACGTGACGATGGTGCGCGGCTGCAGCAGCGCCAGCTCGCGCTCGAAATACGGCCGGCAGGCGGCAGACTCGGCGTCGGTCGGCATGCGCTCCTGGCCGCTGTCGTCGAGCGGACGGCATTTCAGCAGATGCGTGATATACACATTGTTGTTGGCATCGAGCGTCATGGCTTTCAGCATATTGTCGAGCAATAGTCCCTGCTCGCCGCCCAGCGCGCGCCCTTCGCGCTCTTCGCCGCGCGACGGGCTGCTGGCGACCATCAGCCACTCGGCCTGCCGGTCACCGCGTCCCATCACCACGCCCTTGCGCGTCTTGCACAAGTCGCAGCGCGCACATTTGGCCACGGCGGCACTCAGGCCATCCCAGTCCATGGCGGCAATCTCGGCATCGGTGACCTGTCTGGCGGGCGGCGGCGCCGGCGCATCGTCGAACCAGGCGGTGGAGCTATCTTCGGCCACGGCAACAGGTGCTGGCGCGACGACAGGCGCGGGCGCGGGTTCGGCGACCACCACTGGCGGCGCCATCGCGGCCACCGGCTCGGGTTCGGGTTCCGGCTCTGCAACCGCCACCGGGGCTTCCATCACTATTTCTTCGGCCACGGCCGGCGCCGCTTCCTGGCGCAAGCGCCACAGCGGGCCGACGCCCATTTCATCGAGAAATACGGCGCTGCGGTTCATAAGGTATGGCGCATGACGATGGCGTCCTCACGTTGTCCATTGCTGGCCGGATAATATCCCTTGCGCCGGCCGATCTGTTCAAAACCATAGCGCTGGTAAATATCGAGCGCGCGCGTGTTCGATGGGCGCACTTCCAGCAGCATCGAAGCCATGCCGTGCTGGCGCGCGCAGTGGCACGCCTGGTCCAGCAGGAAGCGGCCCAGTCCCTGGCCCTGGATGGCGCCGTCGACGGCCACGTTCAGCAGATGCGCTTCGTCGACCACCAGCATCAGCAGGAAATAACCGAGCAAGACGCCGTCAGGGTCGCGCAGCACCCAGGCCGGGTAATCGCTGTCGAGCGAATCGACGAAATTTCCATGCGTCCAGGGGTGCGGGTAGACGCGCTGCTCCAGCGCCGCCACTTCAGGCAGGTCGCTTGCCAGCATCGGCCGGTAATCGAGGCGCAACAGATCGCGCTGGCCGCCCTGCATCATGGCGCCGCCTCCGCGGCCGCTTTCTCTTGTTGCATCACCAGCCGCTCGGCGCTGGTATAGGCGATCTTGTTGCGCAGATACAGCGGCTGCGCCTCGGCGGCGGTCACAACCTTGCCAGCGGCAAAAGCGATGCGCGCCAGTTGGGCGATTTGCACCGCGTGCGGCATGATGGCGGCATCGGCGCCCAAGGCGCAAGGCAAGGCGGCCAGCGCCTCGGCATAAGCGCCAAAGCCATTGCCGCAAGCCTTCACATCGCCTTGCGGCGCCACGCCGGCTGGCGCGCTCAAGACTGGCGGCACCACCGTGTTCACGCCATCGGACAGGTCATATTGCGCCCAATACACCTCGCCCATGCGGGCGTCGAGCACGGTCAATACTTGCTGCGCGCCATGCGCTTGCTGGCAGGCCAGCGCCATCGCATCGAGGGTAACGACGGGCACCACCGGCAAGCTGGCGCCGAAAGCGAGGCCCTGGGCAATGCCGCACGCCGTGCGCACGCCCGTAAACGAGCCGGGACCGGAACCGTAGGCGATGGCGTCGCACTCGGCCAGGGTCACGCCGGCTTCGGCCAGCAATTCCTGCACCATCGGCAAGATCGATAGGGAATGGGTACGCACGCCCGACGACGAGCGGGACAGGATGACATCGCCGCGCAGCAAGGCGCACGATGCGAGTTCGGAAGAAGTTTCAAGGGCAAGTATGGTAGACATGGCGCGTATTTTACCCTGCCACGCCAGCGCCCGGCATGCGGAACAGTCAGGGCGGCTATAATGGAATGCTTGATCGCTGTCATTTTTGCAGAGAGCAAGCTGTCTACATTATCCCCACTCTTGTCTTGGTCCGCTCCGTGAATCCACTTCTTGCCAAACTGCAACCATATCCCTTTGAAAAGCTGCGCCAGCTGTTTGCCGGCGTTGCTGTCAACCCAGATTACGCGCCCATCAGCCTGGGCATGGGCGAACCGAAGCATCCGACCCCAAGCTTTATCGAGCAGGCGCTGGTCGACAATATCGCGGGCCTGGCCAGCTACCCGACCACCATCGGCTCGGAAGCGTTGCGCGGCGCGATTGCCGGCTGGCTTGCGCGCCGCTACGACATTCCCGCGCTGAACCCGGCCACGCAGATCCTGCCCGTCAACGGCTCGCGCGAAGCGCTGTTCGCGCTGGCGCAGACCGTGATCGATCCAAGCGCCGGCTCGCTGGTGATCAGCCCGAACCCGTTCTACCAGATCTACGAAGGCGCGGCCTACCTGGCCGGCGCCGAGCCGTATTTCGTCAATTCAGATCCGGCGCGCAACTTCGGCTGCGACTACGACAGCGTGCCCGCGTCCGTCTGGGAAAAAGTCAAGCTGCTGTTCCTGTGTTCGCCGGGCAACCCGACCGGCGCCGTGCTCACCCTGACCGACTGGGAACATCTGTTCGCCCTGTCCGAGCGCTACGACTTCGTGATCGCCGCCGACGAATGCTATTCCGAGATCTACCATGGCGACACGGCGCCGCTGGGCGCGCTGCAGGCGGCGCACATGCTGGGCCTGTCCACCGTGGAGCGCCCCTATGCGCGGCTGGTGGTGTTCTCCAGCCTGTCGAAGCGCTCCAACGTGCCCGGCATGCGCTCGGGTTTTGTCGCCGGCGACGCTGAAGTCCTGAAAAAATTCCTGCTTTACCGAACCTACCACGGCGGCGCCATGAGCCCTTCCGTGCAGGCGGCCTCCATCGCGGCCTGGAACGACGAAACCCATGTCGAGGAAAATCGCGCAAAGTACCGCGCCAAGTTTGACGCCATCACCCCGCTGCTGCAGACGGTGATGGACGTGCAGCTGCCCGACGCCGGCTTTTATTTGTGGGCCGACGTCAGCCGTACCGGCCTGAGCGACACCGAGTTCGCACAGCGCCTGTACGCCGAATATAATGTGACGGTATTGCCTGGCAGTTACCTCGCGCGCGACGCGCACGGCATCAATCCGGGCCGCAACCGCATTCGCATGGCCCTGGTGGCCGAAACCGCCGAAGGGCTGGAAGCGGCCCGGCGCATAGTAAAATTCTGCCAGCAGCTTTCCGCATCCGCAACAACCAACTAGACAAGACATCATCATGAGCCAACAACTGCAAAACATCATCGACCAGGCCTGGGAAAACCGTGCCGAGATCAATCCACGCAACGGCGCCGCCGAACTGCGCGACGCCGTCGGCCACGTCATCAATGGCCTGGACAACGGCAGCATCCGCGTGGCCGAAAAAACCACCGGCGACTGGGTCGTCAACCAGTGGGTCAAGAAAGCCGTGCTGCTGTCGTTCCGCCTGGAAGACAACGTCGTGCTGCCATCCGATGGCACCATGCAGTTCTACGACAAGGTCCCGACCAAGTTCGCCAACTACACCGCCGAAGACTTCGCCAAGGGCGGCTTCCGCGTGGTGCCACCGGCTGTTGCCCGCCGCGGCTCCTTCATCGCCAGGAACGTGGTGCTGATGCCGTCCTACGTCAACATCGGCGCCTACGTCGATGAAGGCGCCATGGTCGACACCTGGGCCACCGTCGGCTCCTGCGCGCAGATCGGCAAGAACGTCCACCTGTCCGGCGGCGTCGGCATCGGCGGCGTGCTGGAACCGATGCAGGCGAACCCGACCATCATCGAAGACAACTGCTTTATCGGCGCCCGTTCGGAAATCGTCGAAGGCGTGATCGTCGAAGAAAACTCGGTCATCTCGATGGGCGTGTATATCGGCCAGTCGACCAAGATCTACGACCGCGCCACCGGCGAAGTCACCTACGGCCGCGTGCCGGCCGGTTCCGTCGTGGTCTCGGGCAACCTGCCTTCGGAAGACGGCAAGTACTCGCTGTACTGCGCCGTGATCGTCAAGCGCGTCGATGCCAAAACCCGTGCAAAAACGGGCATCAACGAGTTGCTGCGCGGTATCTGATAACGGCGCCGCAAGGCGCTTGAGCCGGCCCGAATGTCCCGCCCCGTGCGGGACATTTTCATTTTGCGGCGCGTTTTCTCTCTGCCGTCGCAAACCTGTCCTATACTGGATGGATGAACACCTCCCAGGTTCTGATCGTCGGCGCCGGCCCGACCGGCCTCATGCTTGCCTTGCGGCTGGCCCGCCATGGCGTGGCGTTTCGCATCATCGATAAAAACAGTGGCCCGGGCGAAGCTTCGCGGGCCATGGCCGTGCATGCGCGCACCCTGGAGTTTTACCAGCAGATGGGCTTTGCCGATGAGCTGGTGCAACTGGGCATTAAAATCGGGGCCATGCATATCCACGAGGAAGGCAGGCAGCTGGCCAGCCTGCCGCTGGGGGAGATCGGCGCGGGGCTCAGCCCCTACCCGTTCGTGCTGAGCCTGCCGCAAGATGAACATGAATTGTTTTTGATCGGCAAGCTGGCGCGGGCCCATGTCGAAGTCGAATGGAATACCACGCTCGACAGCTGGGTGCAGGTCGACAGCGAAGTGCAGGCGACGCTCACCAAAAACGGACAACCCCAGCATGGCGTGTTCGACTACCTGTGCGGCTGCGACGGCGCCCGCAGCACCGTGCGTGACGTCGCCGGCATCGCGTTTTCCGGCGGCACCTATGACCACCGCTATTACGTGGCCGACGCCGAGGTGGCGGGCGGCAATATCGACCTGCATGCGCACCTGGGCGCCAACGCCTTTGCGCTGATGCTGCCGGTGCGCACCAGCGGCATGCAGCGCCTGATCGGCATCCTGCCCGACCGCCCGGACGGCGCGCCCGCGCCGGTGTTTGACGACGTGCGCGGCGAGGTCGAAAACTTGCTGAACATCCGGGTGAACCTCGTCAACTGGTTTTCCACCTACCGCGTGCACCACCGCGTTGCCGCACAGTTTCGCCGGCGCCGCTGCTTTTTGCTCGGCGATGCGGCCCACGTGCATAGTCCGGTCGGCGGCCAGGGCATGAATACCGGCCTCGGCGACGCCGTCAACCTGGCCTGGAAGCTGGCGAAAAAACTGCATGGCCAGGCCGGCGACGCCCTGCTTGATACTTACGAAAGCGAGCGCATCGGCTTTGCCCGCAGCCTGGTGACCACCACCGACCGCGCGTTCCGCGCCATTGTCGCGCAAGGCGCGGCCGGGCGCCTGCTGCGCCGCTGGCTGGTGCCGCATGCCCTGCCCTATCTGTCCGGCTTCCAGCGCGCGCGCCGCCTGCTGTTCAAGACGGTATCGCAAATCCAGGTCCGCTATGAAGACAGCGCCCTGTCCGGCGGCCACGCCGAGCACCTGCGCGGCGGCGACCGCCTGCCATGGCTATCTGACGGCATGCAAGACAATTTCATCGCCCTGCGCAGCATGGACTGGCAGCTGCATATCTACGGCGAGCCGGCGCCCGAGCTGCTGCACGAAGCGCGCATCCTGAAACTGCCCGTACACTGCTACACCTTCAATGCGGCCGCCAGGCAGGCCGGCCTGGGCCGCGACTGTGCTTACCTGGTACGTCCGGACGGCCATATCGCGCTGGCGCTGCAGCTGCAGGAGAGCGGCGCCATGCGTGCCTTGGCCTTGCGGCTGGGACTGGATTTCAGCGCAGCAAGCCAACCGGGGATGGCGCCACCGCGCAACGAACAAGCTTGACAGAAGCTGTGTTGCAGCGCCGCATCGCCGCGCAACGACTGTATAATGACGGCCAACCGCGCGAACTTGCATATGCGCAAGCATCGCGATCAAGCAATCCGCAGTCCATCCCCTGGCCCGACCCACTATGACCATCACACTCTACGGCATCCCCAACTGCGATACCGTCAAAAAAGCCCGTACCTGGCTCGATAGCCATCAGCACGCCTTTACCTTTCACGACTTCAAGAAGCACGGCCTGGAACGGGCCACCGTCGAGCAGTGGCTGACGCAATTGCCGTGGGATGTGCTGGTCAACAAGAAGGGCACGACCTGGCGCGCTCTTTCCGACGAGCGCAAGGCGGGCATTGTCGACGCCGCCAGTGCGCTTGACCTGATGCTGGAAAACCCATCCATCATCAAGCGCCCCGTGCTGGACCGCGACGGCCAGTTCAGCGTGGCGTTTTCCGATGCCCAGTACACCACTCTTTTTGCCGCCTGAGCCATGACCGCCTCGACAACCCTCGCCCTGACCGAAAAACTGATCGCCCTGTCGTCGGTCACGCCCGATGACAAGGGCTGCCAGCAGCACCTGATCGACCTGCTCACGCCGCTCGGCTTCGTGTGCGAAACGATTATCTCGAACGAGGTGACCAATCTGTGGGCGCGGCGCGGCACGGCCTCGCCGGTGTTCGTGTTTGCCGGCCATACCGACGTGGTGCCGACCGGCCCGGCCGAGCAGTGGGCGTCGGCGCCCTTCATTCCCACTCATCGCGACGGCAAGCTGTATGGCCGCGGCGCGGCCGACATGAAGACCTCGATCGCGGCCATGGTGGTCGCCTGCGAGGAATTTATCGCCGCCACGCCGGACCATGCCGGCTCGATCGCCTTTTTGATCACCAGTGACGAGGAAGGGCCGGCCACGGACGGCACCGTCATCGTCTGCGAACAATTGAAGGCGCGCGGCGAAACGATCGATTATTGCCTGGTTGGCGAACCGACCTCGAGCGCGCAGCTGGGCGACATGATCAAGAACGGCCGCCGCGGCTCGCTGTCGGGCCGCCTGACGGTCAAGGGTGTGCAAGGCCATATCGCCTATCCGCAACTGGCGAAGAACCCGATCCACGTGGCGGCGCAGGCGATCGCCGACCTGGTGGCCGAACGCTGGGACGACGGCAACGAGTATTACCTGCCCACCTCGTGGCAGATGTCCAACATCAATGCCGGCACCGGCGCCAACAATGTGATTCCGGGCGCGATGGTGATCGACTTCAATTTCCGCTTTTCCACCGCCAGCACCGCCGACGGTTTGCGGCAGCGCGTGCATGCCATCCTCGACAAGCATGATTTTCAGTACCATATCGACTGGACCCTGAGTGGCCTGCCCTTCCTCACGCCGCGCGGCACCTTGAGCGATGCCTTGTCAAAGGCGATCCTCGAAGAAACCGGCATCAGCACCGAACTGTCGACCACCGGCGGCACCTCGGATGGCCGGTTTATCGCGCAGATCTGCCCCCAAGTGATAGAATTCGGGCCGCCCAATGCAAGTATCCACAAGATCGACGAGCACATCGAACTGCGCCACATCGATCCGCTGAAGAATATTTACCGGCGCACGCTGGAGCATTTGCTGCCCGCCTGACTCACTACCGAGGCCCGTCAAGGCGGGCCAGAACACCGTCTTTTCGAGAATGCCATGACCCCGAATCCGTTTACCACGCCACGCGACCTGCTGCGCTACGCCACCACCCGTTTCAATACCGCCAAGCTGTTTTTCGGCCATGGCAGCGCCGAGGCGTTCGACGAGGCGGCCTATCTGATCCTGCACACGCTGAAGCTGCCGCTCGACAAGCTCGAACCGTTCCTGGACGCCAAGCTGCTGCAATCGGAAGTGGCCGCCGTGATGAACGTGATCGACCGCCGCAGCATCGACCGCGTGCCGGCCGCCTACATCACGCGCGAAGCGTGGCTGGGCACGTATAACTTCTACGTCGACGAGCGCGTGATCGTGCCGCGTTCGTTTATCGCCGAACTGATCCCCGACTACTTTTCACCGTGGGTGCCGGAACCGGAATCGGTGGAAAACATCCTCGAACTGTGCACCGGCTCCGGTTGCCTGTCGATCATGATGGCCGACGCCTTCCCGAGCGCCACGGTCGATGCGGTCGATATTTCGGCCGACGCGCTGGCGGTGGCCAAGCGCAACGTCGACACGTACAAACTGGCCTCGCGCATCAACCTGATCGAGTCCGACCTGTACGCCAACGTGCCAGCCAAGAAATACAACCTGATCGTCAGCAACCCGCCTTACGTCAATTCGCAATCGATGCGCAGCCTGCCGCAGGAATACCTGGCCGAGCCGCAGATCGCCCTGGATGGCGGCAGCGACGGCATGGACCTGGTGCGCAAGATTATCGCCGGCGCGGCCGAGCGCCTGACCGACGACGGCATTCTGATGATCGAGATCGGCAATGAGCGCGAATACGCGGAAGCGGCTTTTGGCGAACTGGGCCTGACCTGGCTGACGACGAGTGCCGGCGACGACATGGTGTTTTTGCTGACGGCTGAGCAATTGAAACTGGTTTGATTGACTAACGCATTACCTACTCAACCCACCAGCAAAGGCCGGGGTCGGACCCTCAGGGTCCGACCCCAGGTGTGCGCCCTTGGGTTAAATCACAAAGAAAAAAATGATACGTTTCCTACAAGTAAGCCTGATGCGCGGCATCAAACCGTTGCTCGAACAAGTCGACGTCACCCTCAACCCGGGCGACAAGATCGGCCTGATCGGTGCCAATGGCGCGGGCAAATCGAGCCTGTTCGCGATGATGCGCGGCGAGCTGCACCCTGACCAGGGCGAAATCGATTTCCCGGCCAAATGGCGCGTGGCTTACGTAGCGCAGGAAACCCCGCCGCTGGACCGCGCCGCGCTCGATTACGCGATCGACGGCGACGCCACCTTGCGCAAACTGGAAGCGGAACTGGCGTACCTGGAATCCCAACCGGAAACCACGGAAAACGGCATCGCCATCGGCAATATGTACAGCGCGCTGGCCGACGCCGACGCCTACACGGTGCAGTCGCGCGGCGAGCAATTGCTGCTGGGCCTGGGCTTTACCCTGGACCAGATGCAGCAGCCGGTGGCCAGCTTCTCGGGCGGCTGGCGCATGCGCCTGAACCTGGCGCAAGCGCTGATGTGCCCGTCCGACCTGCTGCTGCTCGATGAACCGACCAATCACCTGGATCTGGACGCCATCATCTGGCTGGAAGACTGGCTGAAACGCTATGCCGGCACCCTGCTGATCATTTCGCACGATCGCGACTTCCTCGACGAAGTGGTGAACGTGGTGGTGCATATCGACGAACGCAAGCTGAAACGCTATTCGGGCAACTATTCGAGCTTCGAGCGCCAGCGCGCGGCGCAAATGATCCTGGCCGCCGGCGCGCTGGAAAAGCAGCAGCGCAAACGCGCCCACCTGGAGTCGTTCGTGAACCGCTTCAAGGCGCAAGCCTCCAAGGCTCGCCAGGCGCAGAGCCGCATGAAGGCGCTGGCCAAGATGGAAGAGCTGGCGCCATTGCGCGCCGCCGCCGAGTTCTCGTTCGAATTCCGCGAGCCGCTCTCCGCGCCGAATCCGCTGCTGGTGATGGAAGACGTCGATGCGGGCTACAAGATCGAAGATGAAGCGACCGGCGACATCACGCATAAAACCATCGTCAATGGCATCAAGTTTTCGCTGCAGATCGGCCAGCGCATCGGCTTGCTGGGCCAGAACGGCGCCGGCAAATCGACCCTGATCAAGACCATCGCCGGCGAGCTGACGCCGTTGACGGGCGACGCCACCATGGGCAAGGGCCTGAACATCGGCTACTTCGCCCAGCACCAGGTGGAAATGCTGCGCCATGACGAATCGCCACTGTGGCATTTGTCGAAGATCGCGCCGACCACGCGCGAGCAGGAACTGCGCAACTTCCTCGGTGGCTTCAATTTCCCCGGCAATATGGTCACCGCCTCGATCGCGCCGTTCTCGGGCGGCGAAAAAGCCCGCCTGGCGCTGGCGCTGATTGTCTGGCAACGGCCGAATTTGCTGCTGCTCGATGAACCGACCAACCATTTGGACCTGGAAACACGCGAAGCGCTGACCGAAGCGCTGGCCCAGTTCGAAGGCACGCTGGTGGTGGTATCGCACGATCGCCACCTGCTGCGCGCCACCACCGACGAATTTATCATCGTTGCCGACGGCAAGCTGCAGCCGTTCGACGGCGACCTGGACGATTACAAGGACTGGCTGTTCAAGACCAAGCTGGGCAAGGGCACCGACGTGCTGCCGGCGGCCGGCAAGGCCAACAAGACCGATTTCCCGGTGGTCTCTCCTGTCGCGGCCGCCGCGCCTGCCGCCCCCGTACGCGACAAGCGCAAGGAAGCGGAAGACCGTCAGAAAACGGCCGCCCTGCGCAAGCCGATCGAAAACAAGATCAAGCGCCAGGAAGAGCAGATCGCCAAGCGCAATGCGCAAAAGGCGGAAACCGACGCCAAGCTGGGCGAGCCGACCATCTATGACGCCGCCAACAAGGCGAAATTGAAGCAACTGCTGGCCGACCAGACCTTCTTCACCAAGGACCTGGCGCAGCTGGAAGCGGAATGGCTCGATCTGCAGGATCAGCTGGAAAAGCTGGCGGGCTAAGCATCAACAGCATCCCATGAAAGACGGCGCAAGCCGTCTACGCCACCCGCACCGGCTGGCTGGTGCGGATCGCCATCAGCCGGTCGATATCGATCAGGATCAAACGCCGACCCGGCGCCAGGGCCACGCCGATCAGGTAGTCCGCTTCCGCCGCACCGAGGCCCGGCACCGGATGGATATCAACCCTGGACAGGCTGACGACACCGGTCACGGCGTCGACCAGCATGCCCATCACGCAGCTGCTCAGTTGCAAGATGATCACCTCGAGCGCCGGATCGGGCGCCTGCCTGGCCGTGCCGAAGGCGGCGCGCATGTCGACGATGGGGATGATCATGCCGCGCGAGACGGCCACGCCGTGCAGCAGCGCACCGTCCGACGAAAAGCGGTCCAGCTCCCTGAACGGGCGCAATTCGCGTACGCGGCTGTATGGCAGGCCGTAATCGAGTCCGCCGAGGCGAAAACTCAGGTAGTCCGCCGTTTCCGCGGCAGCTGGCGTCGTCGTGGGCTGCATGAGCGTCCTTTCGAGGTTCGGAAGCCTCATGCTAACCAGCTTGCCTGTGCCGGCGTTGTGGAACATCAAATTGCTTGTAGGACACTTCCAGCAAGATCATCATCGTTTGCGCCGGCACATCGCCGCCGCCCTGCCTGGTTTACAATGACTGCCTTATTCCACCGCAGGCTGGCCATGCAACACCTTATCAATCCCGACGAAGTCGAATTGTCCGCCATCCGCGCCCAGGGGCCGGGCGGGCAAAACGTCAACAAGGTGTCGAGCGCCATCCATTTGCGCTTTGCCATCGCCGCCTCGTCGCTGCCGGACGCGTACAAGGAGCGGCTGCTGGCCTTGCGCGACAGCCGCATCAGCAAGGACGGCGTGCTGGTGTTGAAGGCGCAGCAATCGCGCAGCCAGGAACAGAACAAGGAAGAAGCCTTGCGCCGGCTGCAGGAAATCATCGACAGCGTGACCTTCCTGCCGGCCGTGCGGCGCGCCACCAAGCCCACGCGCGGCTCGCAGCGGCGGCGCCTGGACAGCAAGAGCACGCACAGCGCGCTCAAGCAGTCGCGCGGCAAGGTGACGGATTAAATCGTATCGAGTGCTGGCGGACTGTAGGTCCAGTCCAGGCTGCCGCTGCTGTCGGCAAACACCATCTGCGTGACGGGCACGGCGCTGTGCAGCAGGGCCTTGATTTCCTTCGGCCCCAGGTCGTACACCCTGGCCTGTCCGGGCGGCACCACCATCGAACGCACGATGGTGTCGCCGTCGACCAGGCCCAGCACGCAGCGCGACTGGCCGGCCGTCGCGGCGCGCTGCGAGCGGCCTTCGTCGGCCAGCGCCAGCATCTGCGCCTGCAGGATTTCCGACTGTTTCACTTCCACCCGCAGCCGCGCCACTTCCTTGAGCACAGGCGCGATGCGCGCCGCCAGCTTGTCGTATGGCGCCTGCTGGGCTGGCTGCAACACCAGTTCGCCGCGCCGCAACTGGCCTGCCAGGGTCAGGTAGCTGCGCACTTCGGGCAATTGCGCGATGGCGTCGATTTCCTGCTGGCGCTTGCGCTGCATTTGGCCATACTGCGCCGCGCGGGCCACGCTGTCGGCGATTTTCTGTTCCAGCAGGGACAAGTCCGGCACCAGCGGAAAGGCGCGCATTTCGATCTGCTTGCGCGACCCGGCGCTGCCGACGTGGATGGTGCGCGCCGCCACCGCGCAGCCAAGCGCCATCTCGATGACAACCTCATCGGCGATGATGTCGCAATTGCTGGCATGCTCGATCACCACGCGGGTACCGGAAATGACGCAGCTTTCGGCGCGCTGCAGCCGCACTTCGCCGCTGCGCGTCTGGATCACGGCGCCGGACGCCACGCCATCGACGCGGATATCGCCCTGCTCGCTGACCGCCGTGCCGCCGACCAGGTTGCTGTGCAGAATGATGGTGCCGCCCTGCGAATGCAGGCGGCCATATACATGGCCGTGGATGGTGATGTCGCTGCCGTCGAGCTGGCGCTGCTCCTGCACTTCGCCATACTCTTCGTAGGCGGCGCGCAGCTTCAAATTGCCCGTGGTGCGGCTGCTGACGCCTTCGCGGCTGACGATCTTGTTACCGATGGAAATCTTGCCCTGCTCATCGATATTCAGATAGCCTTCCATCGCGGCCACCAGGAATTCGCCGTCGCTGTAGCGTTCGACCAAGGTCCCCTCGCCCGCCACTGTGGCCAGCTCGACTTCCAGCGGTGGCGGCGGCGGCAGGACTGCGCCATCGAGCGCGTGGCCGGGCAGGCCGGGGAAGGACGGCAGCTTGTACAGCAGGCGCGCATGCTTCTTGACTTGCGGGAAACGGTTCTTGAAACTGAGCAGGTCGAGCCGGCCGTTCGAGCGCTCGCGCGGCGCGTCGTTACGGTGGATGCCTTGCGATACCTCCACCAGTTGCGCATCGCGCCCCGGCTGGGGCGGCAAGGCGCGCGCCACCGTGATGCGCTCGGCCTTGCCGGAGGCGATCATGGCGCGCACGACGCCGCTGTCGATGCCGTAGTAGACGCCCTTGGCCCACAGCGCGGCAACCATCTCGTCGAAGTCGCGCACCACCGGCACGCGGCTGTCCTCGCTCGACGGCACGGCTTCGAAATAGCAATCGGCCACCTCGGCGCCGACCTTGATATGTTCGTACAGCTCGCGCCGCAGCGGCGAAAATGGCGCCACGCTGGCGGCGATACGCACCACGGCTTCCCCCTTGGGTGCCATGCGCGGCGCCGGTGCGTGGTACAAGGTCATCAGGAAAAGAGGATAGTCGATGCCAACGAGCAGCATGCCGGACTGGAATAGCTGGTTGACGGCCGAGTGCAGCTGTTCCGGTGTCAGCGACAGGTCAAAAAACACGCCTTCCTTGCGCTGCAACAGGCCTGGCGCAAGGCCGCCAGCCTGGTTGGCGCCAGGCACCGGTGTCTCTTCATTGCTCACTGCATCCCCCAATAGCGAAACTGATCACGTTGCACTGGAACAATATCACGGGGAAGCCCGGCGTGCGTGCCGGGCGAGGCGGGGAAACACAAAAAAATTCAGGCGCAATCCGTGGCCGCGGCAGGCCGCAGGCAGCGCCCGCCGGGCTTAGCGGCGCGGTGGATTGGAATAGATATCCTGGCCGACTTCGTTGATCTGGCGGCGCAGGTCGCGGCGTTCATCGGGGGTCATGCGGCCGGTGCGGCGCGCGGCATCGGCGCCGTCGCCACTACGGCGCTGCTCTTCCACGCGCGTATCGAAACTGCGTGCGTCACGTTGTTCGCGGTTACGGTTATCATTGCTGCGCTGCGGCTGTTCGAAGCGCTGCGATTGCAGTTGCTGCTGGTCGTCACGGCGCGGTGGCTGCTGCGACTGTGCCTGGGCCACGCCACAGGCCAGTACGGCGCACAGGACGAACGAAGACAGCACATGCACGGCAGGTGCGGACGAAGATGCGCTGCGAGCGGTGTGAATTTTTTGGCTGACGATATTCATTGAGTTCCTCTTCCGCAATGCCGTATAAACATAAAGCTGAATTCCACTGTGGCCCCAGTGTATGATGCTTTACACGGTGCAGTAAGAGTAATTGGGTAAAGTTTGTAACAGTATGTAATGGGTCGCGCCAGCCGCTTGCTCATGCTGCGCCAAGCGTTACTATAGCAACTAATGGACGATAACACGACACCCCAAATGACCACAACCTCCACTTCCGGCAGCAATACAACAACGCAAAACATCCATGGCCACCAGGCGAAAATCATGGTGGTGGATGACGATGTCCGCTTGCGCGACCTGCTGCGCCGCTACCTGACCGAACAGGGCTTCAATGTCTTCACGGCCGAGAGCGCCACCGCGATGAACAAATTGTGGCTGCGCGAACGCTATGACCTGCTGGTGCTCGACCTGATGCTGCCTGGCGAAGATGGCCTGTCGATCTGCCGCCGCCTGCGCGGCGCCGGCGACCAGACGCCGATCATCATGCTGACAGCCAAGGGCGAAGACGTGGACCGCATCGTCGGCCTGGAAATGGGCGCCGATGATTACTTGCCGAAACCATTCAATCCACGCGAACTGGTGGCGCGCATCGGCGCCGTATTGCGCCGCAAGGGTCCCGACGAAATTCCGGGCGCCCCATCGGAAACGCCGCAAACCTTCGAGTTCGGCGACTTCGTGCTGGACCTGGGCACCCGCACCTTGAAAAAGAGCGGCGAAACCGTGCCACTGACGACCGGCGAATTCTCGGTACTGAAAGTGTTTGCACGCCATGCACGCCAGCCGCTGTCGCGTGAAAAGCTGATGGAACTGGCCCGCGGGCGCGAATACGAGGTATTCGACCGCAGCCTGGACGTGCAGATCTCGCGCCTGCGCAAACTGATCGAACCCGATCCGTCGAGCCCGCTTTTCATCCAGACCGTGTGGGGCCTGGGCTACGTTTTCATTCCGGACGGACAGCCGCGCTGATCGCTGGCGAGGCTAGATGAAACTTGTTCCCGATATCAGCCTGGCGCGGCTGAAAAGCGGCCTGTTCTGGCGCACGTTTTTGCTGCTTGGCACCTTGACCACCGTCAGCATGATCTCCTGGATCGGCATGATTTCCGTGATCCAGCGCGAACCGCAGGCGCAGCAGATTTCCGCCCAGGTCATTTCCGTGGTCACCATCACGCATGCGGCGCTGACGCACTCGGCGCCCGAGCTGCGCCGCGAGCTGCTGTTCGACCTGGTCAGCAATGAAGGCATCCGCATCTTCCCGCTGGAGGAAGACGACCGCATCGATCCGCCGCCCGACAACTACCTGATGCCCGACATCGAGGCGCTGGTGAAAGCCAAGCTGGGCCACGACACGCGCTTTTCCGCGCGCGTCAACGGCGTGGCCGGCTTCTGGGTCAGCTTCAAGATCGACGACGACGAATACTGGCTGATGCTGGACCGCGAACGCCTGCGCGGCCTGACGGGCTTCCAGTGGCTGGGCTGGGCCAGCCTGGTGTCGCTGCTCTCGCTGCTGGGCGCAGCGATTATTTCCAGCCTGATCAACTTGCCTCTGTCGCGCCTGACGGTGGCCGCGCGCGCGATTGCGCAGGGCAAGCAACCGGCGCCGCTGCCGGAAAAAGGCCCGATCGAAATCATCGAGGCCAACCGCAGCTTCAACCAGATGGTCGACGACTTGCAGCAGGTGGAATCGGACCGCGCGGTGATCCTGGCCGGCATCTCGCACGACCTGCGCACGCCGCTGGCACGCATGCAGCTGGAAGTGGAAATGGCCAACCTGTCCGACGAAGCGCGCGAAGGCATCCAGTCCGATATCGGCCAGATGGACGACATCATCGGCCAGTTCCTCGACTACGCCAAGCCGACCGAAGCGTCGAGCTTTACCGACGTCGACATGAGCGGCCTGCTGGGCGACCTGGCGCGCGAAGCGATGCGCCTGCCCGACGTCAAGCTCACTACCGCGATCGCCGACGGCGCCCACGTGATGGGCAATCCGACCGACTTGCGGCGCGTGCTGAACAACCTGATCGAAAATGCGCGCCGCTACGGCAAGACGCAGGGCAGCGAGTTCACCGAAATCGACATCGCCTGCCAGCTCAAGGGCAGCAATGCTTCGCGCCGCGTGATCATCGACGTGCAGGACCACGGCCCCGGCGTGCCGGCGGAAAAGATCGAGCAGATGCTCAAACCGTTTACACGCCTCGACACGGCGCGCGGCCAGGCGAATGGCGCCGGGTTAGGCCTGGCCATCGTCGACCGCGTGCTGCTGCGCCATGGCGCCGAACTGCAGGTGCGCAACCGCAGCGGCGGCGGGCTGGCGTTCCAGATCAGTTTGCCGGCGGCGTGACCAGCAGCTTGCTCATCAACAATTCCGTCGCGCCATAGCCATACAGCGAATCGCTTTCCAGGCCCGGCGTATCGAAGGGCACGGATTCTTCGCGGTCCAGCTTGGCGGGATCGGCGTCGGCATAGGTGGCGCGCCAGGCGCGCTGCAGCGATTCGTTGCGGCGGATAAACGAGGGCATGGGCCAGGCGTCGCGGTCCCAGTGTTCGCTGTCGCCCAGCATGGTCCAGCGTTCGTTCAGCAAGGCCATGTCACCGGTGCGCAGGCGGCGCACGGCCTGCTCGGGGCGCAGGGTTTCCAACTCGGCCAGCGGCGGCAGCGCGTCGCGTTTCGGGCCGAACATATACGCCAGCATGATGCGGCCGGCAGGCGCCCTGCGCGCCACCACGCCGACCGCATGCCCTCCACCCTGCAAGGGCACGGCAAACCAGCTGCCTTCGCGGTATGGTAAAGACTTCATCAATGTAAACTCCCAAAATCGTATTCGGGACACAGTCTACGCGAGCCCTCACTTCCACGGCGCATGGTACGCCAGTGCCGCGCCCTCGCCTACTCGACTTTTTCGTCGTAATGGAACTGCGCCACGATCGGTCCCGCCTTGAACAGCGCCTCCTTCAGTTCCTTGTCCAGCCGCGCATCGCGCCGGCGCATCCATTCGAACAGCATGGCCGCTTCGCGCCGGCTGGTGTCGCCCGCATGCGCCAGCACGCGGCGCAGCTCGGGATCGGTGCAGGCCTCGAAGCGCTGGCTGTTGAGGTCCAGCGCCTGCAGCGCGGCGACCAGGGCGCCGATGGCGCGGTGCATGTCCAGCGCGGTGGCCGGCAAGCCGGATTCTTCCAGGGGTAGATGGGACATGCTTTTCCTTTGTGTGCGCGGGCGACATGCCTCGATATGCGCTGCATTTTCCACCGCGCGCCGGAAAATCTCAAGCGGCAAACACGCGTGCGGCCATCATCGTCCATAATCAGGCCTCGAACCTCATCAGTATCAGGAGAGCCATGTTCAATTTCGACTTCTACAATCCCACCCAAATCCTGTTCGGCCAGGGCCAGATCGCCGCCATCGGCAAGCTGATACCGCCGCAGGCCAAAGTGCTGATGACCTATGGCGGAGGCAGCATCAAGCAGAACGGCGTCTACGATGAAGTGCGCGCCGCGCTGGCCGGCCACACGGTGCTCGAATTTGCCGGCATCGAACCGAACCCCAGCTATGAAACCCTGATGCAGGCCGTCGCCCTGGTGAAAAGCGAAGGCATCGATTTCCTGCTCGGCGTGGGCGGCGGCTCGGTGGTCGACGGCACCAAGTTCATCGCGGCGGCCGCCCTGCGTGACGGCGAAGCGTGGGACATCCTGGAAAAAGGTGGCAAGATCATCGACGCCGCGCTGCCCTTCGGCACCGTATTGACCTTGCCCGCCACCGGTTCCGAAATGAACGGCTCGGCCGTCATCACGCGCAAGGCCACCCAGGAAAAGCGCTCGTTCATGAGCCGCAAGGTGTATCCGAAATTTTCCGTGCTCGATCCGACCAAAACGTTTACCTTGCCGCTGCGCCAGGTTGGCAACGGCGTGGTCGATGCCTTCGCGCATGTGATGGAACAGTATCTGACCGCCTCCGTCAACGCCTCGGTGCAGGACCGCTTCGCCGAAGGCATCCTGCTGACCCTGATCGAGGAAGGCCCGAAGGCGCTGTCGCACCCGGACGACTACGACGTGCGCGCCAACGTGATGTGGTGCGCCACCCTGGCCCTGAACGGCCTGATCGGCGTGGGCGTGCCGCAGGACTGGTCGACCCACGCGATCGGCCATGAACTGACGGCCTTGTACGAACTCGACCACGCGCAAACCCTGGCCGTGATCCTGCCCAGCATGCTGCGCGTGCGCAAGCAGGCCAAGCGCACCAAGCTGTTGCAATATGCGGCCCGCGTATGGGGACTCGATGGCGGCGACGAGGACGGCCGCATCGAAACGGCGATCGCACGCACCGAATATTTCTTCCGCCATATGGGCGTCAAGACCCGCCTGGCCGACTATGGCCTCGGCCATGACAGCGTCGACGCGGTGATTGCAGCACTGGAAACGCACGGCATGACGGCGCTCGGCGAACAGGGTGAAGTGACCCTGGCCGTCAGCCGCAAGGTGCTGGAACTGAGCTTGTAGAGTGTTGTAAAAGCGCCAGGGCGATTGCATGAAGCATCAGATCGGCAAGCCCAAGACCTTGGCAAGGTAGTCAGCACTCCAGCCGGCTTTTAAGCGTTTGGTGGCGATGCCTACCTTGGTCGACTTCTCATTTTTCAGCAAGTTCAGGGCGATTCGGCGTAGGATGGCGAAGTTTTGTGCTCCTTCGCCGACCCTGATACGGCAATCGTCTTCGCGGAACGCGACGTCGAGAACCCAGTGCATGTTGTTTTCGATACCCCAATGGGCCCGGACGATGTGCGCAAGATGAGCCGCTTTGGCTGCTAGGCTGCTGAGGTAATAGCGCCGCTCGACGCTGGCGGCACCGCTGCTGTTTCTGCCGATGATTTCGCGCCTAGATTCAATCATGATCAGGCTTTGGACGCCGGCCCAGTGCTGGTTTTGCTGGCCCAGCCAGGCAACGTCGTTGGTGACCAGGCAGCGCCGGGTTTCAATGCGCCCGTGGTCCTTTTCAGTGTGGTTGTGATCCCAGAACGGACGATCCAAGGTACCCGCCTCGGCGGCATCGAACCACAACCGTATCGCTTCGGCCAGACTGGGTTGGTTATCCTTTACCCCCAGCACATAGTCGGCGCCGCCAGCGACAATCTTGGCGGCGACATCATGCTGGCACCCCATCGCATCTATCGTGATGACGGCGCCCTTGATGTCCAGCGTGGCCAGCAATTGAGGGATCGCGGTGATCTCGTTGCTCTTGTCGGCGGTCCTCACTTGCCCCAGCGTCAAGCCACTGGCGCTGCTCCATGCCGACACCAGATGAATCGCGCTGTGTTTGCCATCATGGGAGCCGCGCACGCACTTGCCGTCGATGGCAATGTGCTGCCCCGGCAGCGCCGGGCACATCGTCCCCATCCATCTGACGAAACATGCCTCGAACTGCGTCGCATCGAGCAGCGAAAACACCCGCCCGAAGGTGTCGTGCGAGGCGATGCCGTTGGCAAAGGGCAGCTGTTGGCGCAGCCAGTCGAGCTTTGTTTCGCTCCATTCGACAACCGCCGTCCAACTCTCCGCGCCGCTGATGACTGCGCAGATCGCCGCCAGCAGCAACTCGTCGAGTCGATACGGACATTGACGCCCACGCGGGTCGCTCAAGTCATCGAATGCCGCCACCAACGAGATTGGTTCATTTGCCATTTGTCCGTCCAAATATCGAAAGTAAACGCCTTTCTCAATGCGTTTACAAGCAATATTTTCGACCTACGGCCACACCAAGCACTGATGCTTCATGCAATCGCCCTGGTAAAAGCGCCAGCCTGGCAGACAGCGGGCGGCGGTTCATGTTAAGCTACCAATTCGCTAGGGGTCCTGGAGCTGTTATCCGGGTGAGATATACCCTTCGTACCTGATCTGGATAATGCCAGCGAAGGAAAGCGCAAAGTACCTCCCTCCTTTGATAGCTCCTGCGTTGGCGCCAGCCGAACAAGCAGCCTGCCGTTCTCTTCTTGAAGCGGCTTGAACCACGAGCAATCATGTCCACACCGAATCTGTCTGTTTCTATTTTGACCCTGGCCATCGCGCAAGCATTTGCCACGCCGGCCTTTGCGTTTGACGCCGCCAATGCCACCGATGCTGTCGATACCCCGTCCAGCATGGCCGAAGTGATCGTTACCGCCAGCAAGGTACCCAACGCGAAACGCGCCGGCGTCGGCGGCTTTGCCGACGCACCGCTGCTGCAAACGCCGGCCGCCGTCACCGTCATTTCGCAGCAGACCATGCAGGACCTGCAGATCCGCAATACCAGCGACGCCGTGCGCCTCGACGCCAGCATCAACGACGCCTACAACGCGGTCGGCTATGCCGAACAGTTCTCGATCCGCGGCTTCAAGCTCGACAACAATTCCAGCTACCGCAAGGACGGCATCGCGATTCCGGGCGACACGCAAATTCCGCTGGAAAACAAGGAACGCATCGAAGTGCTGAAAGGCCTGGCAGGGCTGCAAGCCGGCATGGCGGCGCCAGGCGGCGTGATCGACTTTATCGTCAAGCGCCCCACCAATGCGCCATTGCGCACCGTCACCGTCGAAGCGCGCGAGCGCGGCACCGTGTATGGCGCCGTCGACCTGGGCGGACGCCTGGAAGACACGCGTTTCGGCTACCGCGTCAACGTGGCCGCCGAACGGCTGCGTTCCTACATCAAGGGCGCCGACGGCAACCGCAAGTTCATCTCGGGCGCGTTCGACTGGCAAATTTCGCCGCAGGCACTGCTGCAGCTGGACGCCGACTACCAAGACAAATCGCAGGTCACCGCCCCCGGCTTCCAGCTGCTGAACAACACCACCCTGCCGACCGGCGTCAGTGCCGACACCCTGCTCAACCTGCAGCCATGGACGCGCCCGGTCGACACCATCACCAGCAACATCGGCCTGCGCTTCCAGTACGCCTTCGACGACAACTGGCATGCCACCATCAGCGCCAACCAGCACTCGTTCAAGCGCGACGACTACACGGCGTTTCCGTATGGCTGCGGCGCACAGGGCCTGTATCCTGGCTTCTGCGGCAATGGCGATTACGACGTGTACGACTACCGCAGCCTGGGCGAAACCAAGAAGCCGCTGAGCGCGCAAGCCATGATTCAGGGCAAGTTCGCCACCGGCAGCCTGCGCCATGAATTCACGGCGGGCGTGGCCACCTTCCGCCGCAAGGACCGCGCCGGCCTGTATACCTACGAAACGCTGGATGGCAACGTCAGCAACATCTACCATCCGGTCATCGTCAGCCCGACCGGCCTGACCTCGGGTCCTGTGCGCGTCACGCGCAACGACAAGGAAAATTCCGTGTTTGTGCAGGACATTATCAGCCTGTCGCCGAACTGGAAGCTGCATGCGGGCCTGCGCCATATCGATGTCGACGGTTTTCAGTATGTGCTGAAGGCCGATCCGAGCGTGGCCGAAGTGCGCGCCAAGCACGCCTTTTTATTGCCGAACCTGGCGCTGGTGTACAACCCGCTCGACAACGTGGCCGTGTATGGTGCCTATTCGCAGGGCATGGAGCACGGCGGCACGGCCGACCGCAAGGCAGCCAATGCAAATGAAGAACTGTCGCCGAGCCGCTCGAAGCAGATCGAGTTCGGCATCAAGGCCGACGTGACGCCGGAGCTGATGCTGGCCGCCAGCCTGTTCCAGATCCGCAAGGGCCTGGAATTCAACCAGCCAGTGACAACCTCGGAGGATAAATTTTACTTCGTGCGGCAGGGACAGGCCCAGCACCGCGGGCTGGAACTGTCGGCGCAAGGGAAATTGTCGCCTGAGCTAAACCTGGGCGTGTCTGTCACGGCGCTGAACAGCAAACAGTCAGGCACGGGAAATGCGCAATACGACGGCAAGCGCGTGCCGAACGTGCCGGCGTTCAAGAGCGCCGTCAACCTCGACTACCGCGTGCCGCAGGTGGCGGGCCTGTCCGTCAACGGCAGCTGGGAATACTCGGGTAAAAAGGCGTTTGAATTCAACAACAACACCTTTGTGCCGTCGTACCACGTGGCCAGCCTGGGCGCCGCCTATGCGCTGCGCCTGGCCGGCAAGCAGGCCGTGCTGCGCGCCACCGTCAACAATGTGTTCGACAAGTTCTACTGGCGCGACGTGACGCCGGAGTCCGACGGCTATCTGTTCCCGGGCGCCAGCCGCACGGTCAAGGTATCGGCGCAGTTCGACTTCTAAGCACTTGAAAGCAGCTGATCGAGCAGCGGCAGGGCTTGTTCCATGCGCTGCTCCAGCTGCCCGTGCAGGATATGATGGGGAATGCGGCGTGTTGCCAGCTCATCGAGCAACTGCCGGTAGATCAGCTGGCGCACGGCTTCCGATTCGCGCTGCAGGCCATCCGCCACCCATGGCGTATCGGGCGCCGTCACCAGGGTCAGGTCGTACTGCGTGCCGGCGGCCAAGGCGGCAAGCTGGGCATCTTCACCGCCAAAATAATGGCGGCTGTACAGCACCGTCATCAGGGGCGTGGTATCGCAGATCAGCACGCCGCGTGCCGATGCGCTGGCCTCGCGTTCGCGCGCGACCTGTGTGCCGGCAATGAAAAATTGATCGCCAGCCACCGGCACCCTGCCCCGCGTTTCGACAAATTCACGCAAATATTCCGGCACCCACACGGTGCCGTGGCGTTCGGCCAAGGCGGCCGCCAGCGTGGACTTTCCCGACGACTCGGCACCCAGTATGGCGACCCGCAACAGCGCACGCGTCATTTGAGGACCATCGCGTCGGGCGCGGCCGGCGCCGCCTTTTTCCAGGCCAGCAGGCCGATGGTGGCCATCACCACGAACACGGCATACAAAATCGCCGTCAAGGTCAGGTCCTTGTAGACGTACAGGCCCACATACAGGATATCAACCACGATCCAGACGATCCAGTTTTCGATTTTCTTGCGCGACAGCAGCAGCTGACCCAGCAGGCTGCCGGCCGTCAGGAAGCCGTCCGCATGCGGCACATCGGTGTCGGTGGACGTCAGCAGCCAGGAAATCAGCAGGAAACCGATCAGCCAGGCGCAGCAGCTGCCCAGCCAGCCGCGTGGCGTGAGCCAGGTGACGGGCAAGGCGGGCGCGCCGCTTGTCGGATGCAGCCATTGATACCAGCCCCAGGCGGAGATGGCGATAAACAGCAGTTGCAGCGCCATGTCGCCATACAGGCGCGACTCGAAAAACACGAAACCGTAGGCGGCCGAGGAGATGATCGCAAACAGCCAGGCCCAGTGGTTCTGCCGAATGTTCAGTGCGACGGTTGTCAGTGCCAGGACAAAGGAAATCAGTTCGAGCGGCGTGGTGGCAAAACCCAGCAGGAGAAGCGTATCGTTCATGAGAATGGGGATGAGGCTGGTGGTGCAGTATGCAATACCAGGCTTGAATAAGCAAGAATCCCCACCCCGAGTCCCCCTATTCCAGGCGGACTTATTGGAAACCGCTGCGTGCCGCCCGGCTCAAAGTGTACCGTACGATCAGCTTGTGGAACGGCCGTATCACCATAATGTAGACCCGCCCCAGCCAGTTATGGCAGTGCACGGCGCTGGCCAGGGTCAGGCTGCCATGCGCGCCGCCATGCGGGCTGCGCAGCATCGACAGGCGGAAGTCCAGGTGGCTGTCATCCTCGCCGACAATAATCTCGTTGGCGGTCACGGCGTAGATGCGGAAGATGCCGACCCGCCCGCCGCCGCCATTCGTCAGCTGCGCGGCCGTCTTGATGCCGAAGCGCGCCACGATGGCGTCGCGCAGCACCATCAGCTTCTGCGCCCACCCCGGCTGGCTGCCAAACAGCGCCTTGGCCAGGCTTTCCATGTCCATGCCGGCCGCTTGCGCGTTCGGCAAGGCAACAACATACGCGTCGGCCAGGTCGCTGCCCGGATACAGCGGCGCGATCGCCGCTTGCGGCGGCAAGCCTGTCTTGCGCGCCTTGAGTGTGATTGCTTGCATAGCGGCCTCATGTTTTCGGTGATAACATGGCTATGATACACATAAATAATTTAATGTAAACAGCGATAACTTATGACCACAGCCAGCAGCAACTACCATCATGGCAACCTGCGCGAGAGCTTGATCGCGGCCACCATCGCCCAGCTGGCGCAGCAGAGCGATGCGGCGATCTCGCTGCGCGAACTGGCGCGCGCGGTGGGCGTGTCGATCGCCGCCGTCTACCGCCACTTTGCCAGCAAGGAAGCGCTGCTGGCCGAGGTGGCCGCCGCCGGCTTTGCCGCGCTGCGCCGCAAATGGGACCAGGAATTGCCGCCGGAAGGCAGCCTGCCGGCGGCCGAGCGCTTTCAGCTGCTGGGGCAGCAATACATCGAATTTGCATTGAATGCGCCGGCCCACTACCGGCTGATGTTCGAGCACCAGGACGTGCGCCAGTTCCCGGTCCTGCTGGAAGCGGCGCACGCCTGCTTTGCCTATGTGCTGCAAACAGCCGGCGCGGCCGTGCGCGAAGCCGGCGTCGACTCGCGCTGGGAACGCGCCGCCGCCAGCGCCGGCTGGTCGCTGGGCCATGGTTACGTGATGCTGCTGCTCAGCGGCCGCCTGGACATGATCGATGGCGGCAAGGAACTGTCGCCGGCGCTGGTGCCGCGCTTTTTCCAGTTGCCGGTGGAGGCGTTGCTGCAGCAGGAGCGCCAGCCATGATGGAGGCGCTCGATACTATTGCGTGGTTCAGCGCGCTTGGCACCTTTCAAGCCCGGGCAGGCCAGATCGCCCTGCCCGGCCTGCACGCCTGGAACAGCGCCCGCATGGCGTGGCTGCCTACCTCGCGCGACCAGCGCGATCCTATCCATGGCGAAGTGCTGCTGACGATGCTGAAACAGGCAGGCATTCCTTATCTGCAGGAGACGATGGCGAACTACAAGCTGGCGCTGCATTCCCTGCGTTCGGTGCCGGAACGCCTGATCAGTGTGGGCGCGCACGACTACACGCCTGCGGCCATCGGCGCGGCCCTGTATTGCGTGCGCATGGCCAGCCTTGAAATGCTGGCACAGCGGCAAGGCTTCTGGTGCGATGCGCTGCAACTCTACCGCGACGGTTACTGGCCCTGCGGGCGACTGGCCGACGGCACTTTGATGGTGTACTGAACTTGCCTGACAAAAAGATTGGCTACACGAGGCGTTCTCATGTGGCATCCATCAAATGCCATGTCACGTCGTCATCGGCAAATCCAGCAGCCAGTCGCGGCGCGGTCGCGGGAACGGCGCGCCCTGGTGCAACCAGACCTGGCGCCAGTATTGATTGACGATCGCCTGCAACGGATGGTCGGCCGCTACCCACGGTTGCCAGACGCCGCTGACCGGGCATGCTTGCGCGCAAGAACAGCTCAACAACGGTTCTGGCCGCGCCACCTGGCGCAGCAAGCCGCGCGCGGCGCGCGGTTCCACGGCGCCATGGTTGTGCCGTATCGTCAGGCACTGTTCCCATGTCACGCCGCCATAACGGGTATTGCCGGCGGCATCCAGCACATCGAAATGGCGGAATTCTTCGCCTTTGCGCAGCAGCCTGGCCGGCTGCGTCAAGCCCTGCCCTGGGGCGGGTTGCCAGTATGCGGAAAACGGCGCGCTCGGCGCGTCGCTGTGCAAGCCGGAAGGCCGCAGCGCATAGTCGGCGGCCAGGAAATACGGCTCTGTTGAAAGCGAGGCGGCGCTTGGCTGCGGGATGGCGGGCGGCGGGCTGATGCCCATGGCCGCGTCAAGCAAGCTCTTTCGTTGACCATCCCAAGGCGGCAGATCGGCCGGTGGCAATGGCAAGATTTTATCGAGGTTTGGAAAGCGGCGATTGGGGTTGAAACCGAGGGCACGATTAAGTACTGCATAACGTTCGCCGCGCGCTTTGTCCACATATGGTGCCAGCATATCGGCAAGATCAAAAGGAGAACCAAATTCAATTGCCAATGCGCTCGCACACTCTGCGCAGCCAAACTTGACTCCCTCATGCAATACATTCAGAGCACGCTGTTTGGTTGTGGGTGTTCGATCACCAATCTCATCGCCATTCGCAGCTCTGGGTATTGCATACAAATAATGCAAATTAAACGCAGCAGGCCCATATCCCTGAGAAAGCGCACATGCCATCATTTTTATGGCTACAGGAATATTTGCCCAATATCCAGGAATAACACCGTCCGTTCCCGCTCTTAATTTTTCTCCTAAAAAGGCCATCGCCTGTGGATTACCCATGACAGCAGCCTTTTGCCAGAAGGCATAAGCGCGGGTGGTGTCGCCTGTCACGCCTGTGCCGTTCGCATAATAGGTTCCCATCCGGTCATATGCCGCCGGTATGCCCAACTGCATGGCCTTTTCCACCAGTTGAACCGCCGCTTCATCACCGTATAAGGGGTCGCGCCCTTCCACATACAGGCTGGCCAGGTTGAGCATCGCCTTCCAGTGCAAGCGCTCCGCCGCCTGACGCGTCAGATCAACGATTTTTTTGTAATCGCGGTCTTCCACGAAAATTTCTGGATCTTCCAAGGCGCGTGCTTCGAGGAACCAGTCCTCGGCTTGCGCGTCAATGGGGGGCACCTTGCTTGCCTCGATTTCACAGCTAAAAGCCGCGACATGGGGATTGAAGAGCGGCAGGCTTTGATTGCGCGGCAAGACATCTTTTGGTTCATTTTGCATTTTGCAGGCGAACAAAGAAACGCAGCATACCGACAAGATAGCTGACACGAAGCATCCTCTCGATAAAGCCCTTCCACATTGATTCCAACTCATTGCGCTCTCCGTCGCCGCAGCGTTGCCTTATCCAATATCGGTGCTGGATACATCCATCAAATGCCAGGTCACGTCGTCGTCCGGCAAATCGAGCAGCCAGTCGCGGCGCGGTCGCGGAAACGGTGCGCCCTGGTGCAACCAGGCCTGGCGCCAGTACTGGTTGACGATGGCCTGCAGCGGATGGTCGGCCGAAACCCACGGTTGCCAGACGCCGCTGACCGGACAGGCTTGTGCGCAAGAACAGCTCAACAATGGCTCGGGGCGTGCCACCTGGCACAGCAGGCCGTGCACCGCGCGCGGTTCCACGGCACCATGGTTGTGCCGTATCGTCAGGTACTGTTCCCACGTCACGCCGCCATAACGGGTCTTGCCGGCGGCATCAGGCACATCGAAATGGCGGAATTCTTCGCCTTTGCGCAGCAGCCTGGCCGGCTGCGTCAAGCCCTGCCCTGGGGCGGGTAGCCAGTACGCGGAAAATGGCGCGCTCGGCGCGTCGCTGTGCAGCCCGGTAGGCCGCAGCGCATAGTCGGCGGCCAAGAAATACGGCTCTGTTGAAAGCGACGCGGCGCTTGGCTGCGGGATGGCGGGCGGCGGGCTGACGCCCATGGCCGCGTCAAGCAAGCTTTTGCGTTGACCATCCCAAGGCGGCAGATCGGCTGGTGGCAATGGCAGGATTTTATCGAGGTTCGGGAAGCGACGATTGGGGTTGAAACCGAGGGCATCACCTAACATTCCATATCGTAAGCCTCGAGCCTTATCGATGTACGGAGTAAACATATTGGCTAAATCAAAGGGATGGTCAAATTCTATTTGCAATGCGTTAGCGCAATTTTCACAACCGAATTTGACACCTTCATGCAGTACCTTTAGGGCGCGCGCTTTTGTTTCAGGGGTACTGTCCCCATTTGCGGTGCCATCAGATGATCTTAAAACCACATACAAATAATGCAAATCAAATGCGGCTTGGCCATACCCTTGTGCAAGCGCACACTCGAGCATTTTGGTCGCCATAGGAATGTTGCCCCACATTCCGATACTTGGATGATCCTCTCCAGCCGTCAATTTCTCGCCTAAAAAGCCCAGCGCTTGAGGGTTTCCCATCTGCGCAGCCTTTTGCCAGAAAGCATAAGCGCGAGTGATGTCGCCGTCAACGCCGGTGCTGTTCGCATAATATGTCCCCATCCTGTCATATGCGGCCGGTATGCCGAGCCGCATCGCCTTTTCCACCAGTTGCACTGCCTCTTCATTACCGTATAACGGATCGCGCCCTTCCACATACAGGCTGGCCAGGTTGAGCATCGCCTTCCAGTGCAATCGCTCCGCCGCTTGACGCGTCAAATCGACGATTTTTTTGTAATCGCGGTCTTCCACGGCGATTTCAGGATCTTCCATGGCGCGCGCTTCTAGAAACCAGTCCTCCGCTTGCGCATCGATTGGCGGCACCTTGCTTGCCTCGATTTCACAGATAAAATCTGCGACATGCGGATTGAAGAGGGGCAAGCTTTGGTTGCGCGGCAAGACTTTGTCGTTTGGCATTTTGCAGGCGATTAAAGAGATGCTTAGGAGAACTGCCAAGCTAAAAAATGGCAGATAAAAAAAAGATTTTTGATGACTTTTCATGCTTACCCCAAACGTATTGTTGAACTGCGTTTGTCTTCGAGCGGTAGCACAAAGCCTCTCATTTTTTTCAAAATTGCATTCCCAGATTTATCAAATTTTTTCTTGCGATTACTTTGCATCAAGTTATTCCAATCTTTGAAGGCGGTGATAATCTCCACCTTCGTCCCTCCCCCACCATCGACCAGTCCCCCGCTAAGCATGCGCCACACCCGCTTGCGCAAGTCCCGGGCCACGCGGTAATCGTCGGTGGCGATATTGATTTCGCTGTCGACGGCCATGCTGCGCTGGTTCAGGTTGGCGCTGCCCAGCGTCATGAAGGCATCGTCGACCAGCATCAATTTGGAATGGATATAGATTTCACGGTAGCGCCAGCGGTCCTTGTCGAACGCGCTGACATTGAGCATGGCAACCGAGACCTTCAGCCCGAATTCGCTTTCGAGCGTCATCGCGCCGGGTTTGTTGATGCCGTTGGAATGCCGCACCACGTCGGGCAGCTTGACTTCAACCTCGTTGGTGATGCCGAATCCGCTTCTGACACTACGGGTTGTCGGCTGCTTGTTATAGTCATCGATCATCTTGTTTTGCCCCGTCATGCCATCGTGCTGCCCGAGCGCCGCCAGCGTGTCGTGGGTGCGCGGCACCATCTGCGCGCGCTCGGGCACCGGAATGACGATGAACACATGCATGACCGGCATATCTTCAAGACTCTTGCCCGCCTTGACACTGCCGGCCTTCCAGGCGGCGACCACCTTCTTGCGCTCGGCCAGCAAATGTTGGGCCCAATCCTCATATTGGAAATACTGGTTTTCCACATACAGGTAGCCGGCCGCCAGGCTGGCCTGGGTCACCGCGCGAAAATAGATTTCCTTGATGGTCCTGTCCTGCTCCTCGGGCTGGGTCAGGACGATCTGCACGGTGGAGTCATCCTGCCCGGCCTTGCGCAACAGCCGCGCCGGTGGGCTGCCTTGTGGCAACTCCCGGCTCACGCTGGCATTGGCGGCCGCATGCGTGCGATCGCCGGCCGCGCGATCCCAGGCCTTCACGAAATTGTTGTAGAGCGCGATCAGTGCACGGCCGCCGTCGATGCGGCAGGCATAATCCTGGTAGGGTTTCAGCGTGGCAAACCCACCGTCCGCGGCCATTCCTTGCAAACACTCGCGCTGCTCATTGGTGCCGCCCTGTTCGCGCCGCGTATCGTCGAGCAGATGAGCCGTCGTGTCCCAATAATCGGTCACCGAATTCAGGCCCATCACATAGCCGACGGCCTTGGCCCCCTCTTGGTGGTCAAAATCGATCAGGACCGGCTTTTGATGATGCGTGCCCAGGTATTGCATGCCGGGCTTCTCGATTTCTCCCATCGTCAGGCCACGCGGCTGGTTGATTTCGGTCGCGATACTCTTGCTGATCGCGCCGCTGTCGCCGTGACGCAAGCGAATCTCCAAGCCCCCAAACAGGCCCTTGAACGCGGCCGCATACCAGCTGTAGCAATATTCTTCACGCGCCAGCATCGGGATATCCTCGGGCCGTACCCTATCGCCCCTGTAACCGCCGCTGAACCTCTCTTTCCTGGCGACCGCGTCCTGCAACATCGCCAGGCTGCTTTTTGCGCTGATATCATCAAAGCGCTGGCCACTGTTTTTCCACGGCGAGGTGCCATGCGAATGGCCCGGCATATTGTGCACCATCGGTGAACCTAGCAGGTCATGCCAGATCAACAGACGCACCCTGATATGACGCCGTGTGGCGTCGATCAGCAGGTCGCCAAACGTGTCGCCACGCGGCCAGGTGCCGCTGTTGCCGCGCACCAGTTCCATGCCCGGATCGAAACCCCAGCAGCACAGGTCGATGGACTTTTCAGCCCTGGCGATTTCGCCGGCGATGTCGGCGAACGCTTCCTGCCCACAAATGAACAGCGTCAGCTTGTTGTTATGCGTAATCGGGTGGCTGGCCTTGCCCTTCAGGTTGCGGTTTTCCAGCAGCCACTGGAGCGAACTGGCCGCAGTTCGGCCGACTTCGTCGATATGGGTGGTTTCGATGCGGCTGGTCGATTCCGGCATGGCATTCTCCCGTCAGTGCAAGGTGATCATTGAATCGACCTGCCGTCGCAGGTAGCGTCGAGCGCGCGCAAACCGCGGTTCGACAGCTTCTGTTCGCCATCCGCCGCCGCGCCGGCATCGAAGCATGCGCTGGCCTGCAATGCGAACTCCTCGCCATTGCCCAAGACCACGCGGCCGTGCGCGAAGCCGGCGGTTAGACGGGATCTGCAATGGATGCATCCATCAAATGCCATGTCACGTCGTCGTCCGGCAAATCGAGCAGCCAGTCGCGGCGCGGTCGCGGGAACGGCGCGCCCTGGGTCAACCAAACCTGGCGCCAGTATTGGTTGACGATCGCCTGCAAAGGATGGCCGGCCGAAACCCACGGTTGCCAGACGCCACTGGCCGGACACGCTTGGCCGCAATTGCAGCTCAACCACGGTTCGGGCCGCGCCACCTGGCACAGCAGGCCGTGCACCGCGCGCGGCTCCACGGCGCCATGGTTGTGCCGTATCGTCAGGTACTGTTCCCACGTCACGCCGCCATAACGGCTCTTGCCATCGGCATCGATCACGCTGAAATGGCGGAACTCTTCGCCTTTACGGAACAGCCGGGCCGGTTCCGTCAAGCACTGGCCTGGGGCGGGTTGCCAGTATGTGGAAAATGGCGCGCTCGGCGCGTCGCTGTGCAGGCCGGTAGGCCGCAGCGCATAGTCGGCGGCCAAGAAATACGGCTCTGTTGAAAGCGACGCGGCGCTTGGCTGCGGGATGGCGGGCGGCGGGCTGACGCCCATGGCCGCGTCGAGCAGGCTTTTGCGTTGACCATCCCACGGCGGTAGATCGGCCGGTGGCAATGGCAGGATTTTATCGAGGTTCGGAAAGCGGCGATTGGGGTTGAAACCGAGGGCACGATTAAGTACTGCATAACGTTCACCGCGGGCTTTGTCAATGAACGGCACTAACATATCGGACAAATTAAAAGGATTGCTAAACTCTATCGAAAGGTCGCGTGCGCACTGCGCGCAGCCCAGGCGAACACCTTCATGTAAAATTTTTAGTGCGCGGTCTTTTGTTTCTGGCGTCCGATGATCGCCAATTATTGTGCCATCTGCAGTTCTCGGAGCAGCATATAAATAATATAAATCGTATGCCGCTGGTCCATAACCTTGGGCAACCGCACATTCCAGCATTTTGGTCGCTACAGGAATGTTGCCCCACATATCAATACCTGGATGATCCTCTCCAGCTGTCAATTTTTCGCCGAGAAAACCCATCGCCTGTGGATTCCCCATCTGTGCTGCTTTTTGCCAGAAAGCATAAGCTCGGGTGATATCGCCTTTTACTCCGGTGCTGTTAGCATAATACGTTCCCATCCGGTCATAGGCCGCCGGTATGCCCAGCAGCATTGCCTTTTCCACCAGTTGAACCGCCTCTTCATTACCGTAAGAGGGATCGCGCCCTTC
Organism: Janthinobacterium sp. J1-1; assembly: GCF_030944405.1. Taxonomy (NCBI): domain Bacteria; kingdom Pseudomonadati; phylum Pseudomonadota; class Betaproteobacteria; order Burkholderiales; family Oxalobacteraceae; genus Janthinobacterium; species Janthinobacterium sp. J1-1. The sequence continues at coordinate 3,180,563 of NZ_CP132339.1, read as the reverse complement.
CACATACAGGCTGGCCAGATTGAGCATCGCCTTCCAGTGCAAGCGCTCCGCCGCCTGACGCGTCAGATCGACGATTTTTTTGTAATCGCGGTCTTCCACGAAAATTTCTGGATCTTCCAAGGCGCGTGCTGCGAGAAACCAGTCCTCGGCTTGGGCATCAATGGGAGGAACCTTGCTTGCCTCGATTTCACAAACGAAATCCGAAACATGCGGATTGAAAAGGGGCAGGCTTTGGTTGCGTGGCAAGACTTTGTCGTTAGGCATTTTGCAGGCAATTAAAGAAATAAAGAGAAGAACTGCCAGCACAAAAAACGGCAGGCGAAAAAAGACGGCATTTTTTTTACTCATAATCAACCCAGACGTATGGTGGAGCTACGTTTGTCTTCCAGTGGCAGCAGGAAACCAGTCATTTTCTTGAAAATTGCAGTTTCGGATTTGTTGAATTTTTTCTTGCGGTTTTCCATCATAAGTTTTGTCCAATTTTCAAATGCCAATACAATCTCCACCTTCGTCCCGCCCCCGCCATCGACCAGCCCCCCGCTATGCATGCGCCACACCCGCTTGCGCAAGTCCCGGGCCACGCGGTAATCGTCGGTGGCGATATTGATTTCGCTGTCGACGGCCATGCTGCGCTGGTTCAGGTTGGCGCTGCCCAGCGTCATGAAGGCATCGTCGACCAGCATCAATTTGGAATGGATATAGATTTCACGGTAGCGCCAGCGGTCCTTGTCGAACGCGCTGACATTGAGCATGGCCACCGACACCTTCAGCCCGAATTCGCTTTCGAGCGTCATCGCGCCGGGTTTGTTGATGCCGTTGGAATGCCGCACCACGTCGGGCAGCTTGACTTCAACCTCGTTGGTGATGCCGAATCCGCTTCTGACATGCCGGGTTTTCGGCTGCTTGTTGTAGCCATCGATCATCTTGTTTTGCCCGGTCATGCCATCGTGCTGTCCCAGCGCAGCGAGCGTGTCGTGGGTGCGCGGCACCATCTGCGCCCGTTCCGGTACCGGAATAACGATAAACACATGCATGACCGGCATATCTTCAAGACTCTTGCCCGCCTTGACACTGCCGGCCTTCCAGGCGGCGACCACCTTCTTGCGCTCGGCCAGCAAATGTTGGGCCCAATCCTCATATTGGAAATACTGGTTTTCCACATACAGGTAGCCGGCCGCCAGGCTGGCCTGGGTCACCGCGCGAAAATAGATTTCCTTGATGGTCCTGTCCTGCTCCTCGGGCTGGGTCAGGACGATCTGCACGGTGGAGTCATCCTGCCCGGCCTTGCGCAATAGCCGCGCCGGTGGGCTGCCTTGTGGCAACTCCCGGCTCACGCTGGCATTGGCGGCCGCATGCGTGCGGTCGCCGGCCGCGCGATCCCATGCCTTCACGAAATTGTTGTAGAGCGCGATCAGCGCACGGCCGCCGTCGATGCGGCAGGCGTAATCCTGATACGGTTTCAGCGTGGCAAACCCGCCGTCCGTGGTCAGTCCTTGCAAGCACTCGCGCCGCTCGTTGACGCCGCCCTGTTCGCGGCGCGTGTCGTCGAGCAGATGGGCTGTCGTATCCCAATAATCAGTTACCGAATTCAGGCCCATCACATAGCCGACGGCCTTGGCTCCCTCCTGATGGTCGAAATCGATCAGGACCGGCTTTTGATGATGCGTGCCCAGGTATTGCATGCCGGGTTTCTCGATTTCCCCCATCGTCAGGCCGCGCGGCTGGTTGATTTCGGTCGCGATACTCTTGCTGATCGCGCCGCTGTCGCCGTGCCGCAAACGTATCTCCAGGCCCCCAAACAGGCCTTTGAAAGCGGCCACATACCAGCTGTAGCAATATTCTTCACGCGCCAGCATCGGGATATCCTCAGGCGGGATCCTGTCGCCCCTGTAACCGCCGCTGAACCGCTCTTTCCTGGCGACCGCGTCCTGCAACATCGCCAGGCTGCCTTTTGCGCTGATGTCATCAAAGCGCTGGCCACTGTTTTTCCACGGCGAGGTGCCATGCGAATAGCCCGGCATATTGTGCACCATCGGTGAACCGAGCAGGTCATGCCAGATCAACAGGCGCACCCTGATATGACGCCGTGCGGCGTCGATCAGCAAGTCGCCAAACGTGTCGCCACGCGGCCAGGTGGTGCTGTTGCCGCGCACCAGTTCCATGCCCGGATCGAAGCCCCAGCAGCACAGGTCGATGGACTTTTCAGCCTTGGCGATCTCGCCGGCGATGTCGGCGAACGCTTCCTGTCCGCAAATGAACAGCGTCAGCTTGTTGTTATGCGTAATCGGGTGGCTGGCCTTGCCCTTCAGGTTGCGGTTTTCCAGCAGCCACTGGAGCGAACTGGCCGCAGTCCGGCCGACCTCGTCGATGTGGGTGGTTTCGATGCGGCTGGTCGATTCCGGCATGGCATGCTCCCGTCAGTGCAAGGTGATCATTGAAACGAGCGGCCGTCGCTGGTATCGTCCAGCGCGCGCAAACCGCGGTTCGACAGCTTCTGTTCGCCATCCGCCGCCGCGCCGGCATCGAAGCATGCGCTGGCCTGCAATACGAACTCTTCGCCGTTGCCCAGGACCACGCGGTAGCGCGGCGTGCCGTCCTGGTGCGCGATCCGGATGCGGCCGAATTCATCGGTCAGGCCACGTTCGACTTCGGCGTCCCCCTTGTACAAGGTGTACGGCACCAGCGCGTATAGCCCGCCCTCCGCCTGGGCCTGGATCGTATGCTGCAACTGCCCTTCGACCGGTGCGACGGCTGGCTCGGGTTCCGGCTGCGGCCGGTTTTTGGGCGCCAGCGTTTCCAGGTTTCCATGAAACAGCGTCGGCGACGGCGTAAAAAACTGTACCTTGTCGCTAATTTCAAGCATGCAATCGGCGCCATGCAGGCGCACGCCTTTGCGGCCGCGAATATTCACCCAGTCGGCCTGGCTGATCAGTTCCAGCACCTTGTTGGCGACGATTTCGACCGCATCGGTTTGCGCCGCGATCTGCACCGGGCCAGCTGCGGCGATCAGCTTCATGCCGGCCTTGTGAACGAACAGGCGCAGCGCCGCACCGATGCTGGCGAACAGGCCGCCGCCGGCCGCCATCGACAGGTCGCGCCCGGTCGTCAGCGCGGTATGCGCGGCGCTGGCGATATGGGTCGATTGCGCGGTCGTCGTTTCGATACCGGCCGGACTGGCCAGCACCAGATGCGGCTGTGATAATTCCGGAAACCCGTCTGCGCCACCGCCGGCGCCCTTGATCTCGGCATGCTGGGCTGTCAGCACATCGGCGACGGCGCCCTGCTGGGCGGCGCTTTCCTGCGCGCCATGATGCTGCGCCAGGGCGGCCAGCGCCTTGTGCCGCTCGGCAGCCTCGGCCAGCCGGCGCAAGGTTTCATCCATGCTCTTGATATGCGAGGCGGCGCCAGGGCGCGCTTCGGTGGTCAGCAACATGCCGCGGCCGGCGCGCGCCACGCCCCAGGCGTCCGACGCCAGTTCCCAGCCCTCGCCACGACCATCCTTGCGCCCGCTGGTGTCTTCGATGCGGCTGATGCAGCCGAGCGACAACTGGCTGTGCTGATGGTCGCTGCCCAGTTGCGCCTGGATGCGCTGGTGCGTGTCATCAAACACCAACTGGTTGCCGCGCGCGCCGTAGCCGCCGCCAGGCATCAGTTCGGCGCTGCGCCAGCCGCCCAGCATGCGCTGCCCCGGCAAATTCCACGGCGGCGCATGGTGGCCGTTGTACACCGCGCCGACAATGACGGGACGGTCGATATTGCCGTCGAGAAACTGGATCAGCACTTCCTGGCCGATGCGCGGCAACGCGATCTGGCCGAACGCCTGGCCCGCCCAAGGCGTCATGACCCTGATCCATGGCGAACTGCCCGCGTCGAACTTGCCCAGCCGGTCCCAGTGGAATTGCACCTTTACCCGGCCCAGCGCGTCGGTATGGATGGTTTCGCCTGCCGGTCCGGTGACAATCGCGGTCTGTACGCCGGGCAACGCACAAGGCGTGCTGTTGAACCACCGCCCCGGATACCAGCGGATGCTCTTGCGGATGCAGCTGAAACGGTTTTCATAATGCGACTTCGCGCCCGTCCCTGCCTGGTAATTGTTGCTGGCGACATGGTCGACCGACAGGATCAGGTATTCGCGCGAGCGGATGTCCGGGAGCGCCGCTTCACCTCTGGCCGGCAGGGATTGCGTGCCGCTGAAGTGGCCGCCCAGCGTGAAACTGCGCCCGGCCTGGGCGCAGCGGTGATTGCCGCCGGCTTCGAAGTATTGCGCCCGACAGTTATGTTCTTCCAGGCGGCGTTGCGCCAGCGCTTCGCCGTCGTCCACGTCGGCATAGCCATAGCCGGTGTCCTGATACAGTTCATGGGCAAACACATCGCCCTGCTGGTGCAGCGCATGGCCGCTGACGCGGCTGGCATAAGGCTGCTTGTAGTTGAAGCTGGCCAGCGTGAGCACGCCTGAAGCGATCTTGCGTATCGCCTGCCAATCGCGTATGCCGTCGCACTCCAGCGACCCCGCGCCGCTGCGAAATACCATCTCGTCGGCGTCGCCTTCATGGCGGTCGCAGCGGTCGATGCTGTCGGTCAGCCAGGTATTGTCGCCCAGACAGAGCGCATGACCGTCGGCGCGATGTTCATACCAATAATGGAGTCCCTGGTTTTCCCAGCGCCGGTGCAGATGGTTGTAATCGGTTTCGTTATGCTGGTTGGCACAAGTTAATACCGCTTTGTCCTCATGCAGCCGATTTTGCCAGTCGCGCTGCACATAATGATCGAAGGTCGTTTCGCTGATCTCGATGACCGTGCGTCCGTGGAACGAGACGTTGTCCATGCGCAGCCTGGAAAACGCCAGCCAGGGTTGCAGCACCATCTGGTAGAACGCGAAACCGCCATCGCTGCGCAACAGGCGAAATTCGCCGACATAGCCATTAAAATGACGCAAGCTGCCGTCATCGCGCACCATCGAAATCGTGACCATGCGTCCCATCATCGCGCTCAAGGGCACATGGAGATTGTCGGACAGCAGTTCGGCGTCGAACCGGAAGTCGCGCGACATTTCCTCGTGCGCCCGCAAGCTGTTGACCAGCAGCGCGGTATCGGGCGGACCATCATCGCGCGGAAAATCCATGCGCAGCAAGCGGCTGTCCTGGACTCGCCTGCCTGCTGCGAAAAGGCGCGCCAGATCGGCTGCCAGCCTGCCATCATCCATCTGCCTCCTTCGGATTTTCTCCTCAGGTCATGCTAACCATGGCGAACGCCGGCATATTGATGGAACTCAAGCTAGTTGCCTAGACGCAAAAAAGCCGCATCGGCCCGGAGGCGGATGCGGCTTTGAGATCAGCTGGACAGCTTATTTCTTCGCTGTCTTCACTGGCTTCGGATACTTGATCGTCATTTCGGCCAGCAGATTATCCGCATGGTCGACTTCCTTCATCACCCACAGCATGTAGCGGATATCGAGGTGGATCGCGCGCGTGATCGCCGTGTCGAAGTACCAGTCCTTGGTGATCGATTCATAGGTCGAATCGAAATTCAGGCCGATCAGTTCGCCACGCTTGTTCATCACGGCCGAGCCGGAGTTGCCGCCGGTGGTGTCGGCGCTGGTCAGGAAGTTGACCGGCACGGTGCCCAGCACCGGATCGCGGAACTGGCCGTAGCGTTTTTCCTTGACGGCGTCGAGCAGGCCTTGCGGTGCCTCGAACGGCGCCTTGCCGGTGACTTTTTCAACGATGCCTTCGACAGTCGTGAACGGTCCCTTGCTGAGGCCGTCGCGCGGCGAATACGGCGAGACGGTGCCGTAGGTGACGCGCAGGGTCGAGTTGGCGTCCGGGTAGACCGGCTTGCCTTGCGACTGTTTCCAAGCGATCACGGCTTGCATGTACTGCGGAATCACGCGTTCCAGGTTGCCGTCGATTTCCTTGCGGCGCTCTTCCAGCGCGGCGGCGACCGGTTGCAGCTTGATGGCCAGTTGCACGAAGGCGTCGTCGGACTGTTCCAAGGCAGCCTGGTCTTTTTCCAGCCAGGCCAGGCGCTTGGCGGTGTCGGCCAGCTGCGTCTTCGTGTACAGCGCGGCAACCGCGTTTGGCGCCGGCAGCAACGCGTCCAGGCCTTGCGGATGGCTCTTCGCGGCCAGCGCGGCGTAGCGCTTCAGGCCCGCTTCAAAACGCGCCTGGTCGACCTTGTTGACGTAGGATTGCTCCAGGCGCGCCAGGCGGGCCTTGATGAAGGCCAGGTCGCGCTGCTGGTAGCCCGATTCGCGCTCGGCGTCCGGCTTCTTGCTTTCCTGCGCGTAGCGGTAGAGCGAACGCGCGCTTTTCAGCAGGTCGCTGTTGGTGGCCACCGACCAGGCGAACTCTTCGTCGCTGAGCGCCATGTCGCTGGCAATCGCGGCGTCCAGTTCGGCCAGCAGGGTGGTCGACACGTTCGGCTGCTTCGCGTACCAGGCGCGGAACTCGGCATCTTGCACGTCCTTGATGGCGGCGATGTCCTTGCGCGCGAAACCGTCGAGCAGGCCCTGGGTTTTCTTCAGCACGTTGTTGATGCTTTTCACCACGCTGGCGTAGCGCACGGCGGCGGCGGCGTCACCCTTGGTGGCGTCGGCCATCACGGCGAGGTCCGCCTGCAGTTCGCCGACCTTGAGCGGGAAGGCCGAGTCGCGCGCATAGCGGATTTCCGATGGCAGCTTGTAGCGGCTGGTGCGTCCGGGGTAGCCGGCCAGCAGGATGCCATCGCCATTCTTGATGCCTTCGGCCGATACCACCAGGAAGTCCTTCGACTGGTAGGGCACGTTGTCCGGCGACGGATCGGCCGGGCGGCCGTCCTTGCCGACATAGGCGCGCAGGAAGGAATAGTCGCCCGTGTGGCGCGGCCATTCGTAGTTGTCGACGTCGCCGCCGAAGTTGCCGATCTTGTCCGACGGCGCGTACACCAGGCGCACGTCGCGTATCATCATCTGGCGGATGCGGTAGTACTCGAGGCCGCGATGGAAGGCCGGCACCGAGCAGCGGTACATCTTGTCGGTCTCGCATTCGGCGATCAGGTCCTTGACCCGTTTTTCCACCGCTTCGTGGCGTTCGCGGCCCGTCATGGTGGCCGTCAGGCCTTTCAGCACGCGGTCGCTGACGTTTTCCACCTTGTCGGTGACATACACCAGGCTGTTCGGGCCGCCCGGCAGCTCGGCCGCGCGGGTCTTGGCCAGGAAGCCGTCGGTGATGTAATTGTGTTCGGGGGTCGAATTGCGCTGCACCGCGCCATACGCGCAATGGTGATTCGTCACCACCAGGCCGGCGTTCGATACAAAGGCGGCCGAACAGCCGCCCAGCGAGACGATGGCGCTCATCGGATGCTTGCTCAGGTCGGCCAGCTTTTCAGCGGGGATCGCTATGCCGACACGTTTGAGTTCGGCTTTCAGCTGCGGCAGTTGGTGTGGTTGCCACTGCCCTTCGTCGGCTTGTACGCCGGCGAACGCGCCCATCAGGGCGACTGGTAACACGATAGTCTTGAACAAGGTATGCCCTCCATAAAAAGCAGGCGAAAGTATAGCCTGTCCGGAGGGCATAAGTCGGCAAAAATTACTTCACGGTACTTTCTGTATCACGCACACCACCCTATGCGGGCACGCGCAGCGGCACTTGCAGCCACAGGCGGCAGCCGCTGCCCGACGGCGGCGCGCCGATCTCGACCTGGCCGTCGAGCGCGCGCACCCGTTCGCGGATGCCGATCAGGCCGAAACACTGCTTCTTGCGCTGCTGCTGGGAGGTAATACCGACGCCGTTGTCGCTGATGCTCACATACACGGCGCGCGCGTCCGAATGGAATTCCAGCTCGACCGCGCTGGCATGGGCGTGGCGCATGACGTTGCTGAGCGCCTCCTGCACGATGCGAAACAGCGCGATCTCGACCTGGCTGCCGATGGCGGAAAACAGCGCTTCGTCGCGGATGTGCAGTTGGCAGGCGATGCCGCTGCGCTTGCGGAAATCCCCCACCTGCCATTCGATGGCCGCCTGCAGCCCCAGGTCCAGCGCCATCGGCCGCAATTCGTTCATGATGCCGCGCACGCTCTTGATGGTCGTATCGATATTGCCCAGCACGGACGCCACCCGGCCATGCAGGCGCGGATGCGAATGTTGCGTGCGTGCGCTGAGCATGGAAATATCGATGCGCAGCGCCAGCAGGTTTTGCCCCAGCTCATCGTGGATATCGCGCGAAATGCGCTTGCGCTCGTCCTCCTTGGCCGTTTCCAGGTGCAGCGCCAGCTGGCGCAGCTGCGCATGCGACTGGCGCAACGCGCCATTCATCAGCTTGCGTTCCGTGATGTCGGTATGCGCCACCACCACGCGCAGCGGGCCCTCGCCGCGGAAACGGCTGACCTTGGCCAGCGACCAGTGCCCACCGGTCTCGGTAATGAATTCATATTCGAGCACGTAGGCGTCGGCCAGGCCGGCGATCACCGACTGGATGCCGGCGGCCAGCTCGCGTCCGGCACCACGCTGCCAGCGCGGGTCCGTCTCGCAAAAACGCAGGTAGGGCAGCTCGCCTGGCGGATGGCCGGCAAATTGCATGCACGCCTGGTTGGCATGCACCAGGCCACCGTCCTGGTCCAGCACCAGCACCCGGTCGGACAGCGAATCGATGGTGGCATGGAAAAAACGTTCGGCGTCGCGCAAGGCTTGCTGCGCCAGTTCGCGCTGGTGCACTTCCTGCTGCAAGTGCTGGTTGGCGCGCAGCAATTCGGCCGTGCGGTCGACCACGCGCTGGTCAAGTTCGCGGTGCAGTTCACGCAGCGAGGCTTCGGCCAGCTTGCGCTCGGTGATATCCGAAAAAACGCCGACGAAATGGGTGGTGGCGCCGTCCTGGGCGCGCATCGGCGTGATCGACAGCGACTCGACGAAACGCTCGCCGTTCTTGCGGCGGTTGACCAGTTCGCCATACCAGTTGCCTTCCTGGCGCAGGCTCGACCACATGCCGGCATAAAACTGCGGTGTGTGCGTACCGGCGCCGAGGAAGGACGGATCGCGCCCGATGGCTTCCTCGGCCAGGTAGCCGGTAATCGTGGTGAACGCGGGATTGACGGAAATGATGCGGTTGCCGCTGTCGGTCACCATCACCCCTTCGCGGATGGTATCGAGGATGACAAAGGCGCGCCGCAGCGCCGATTCGCGCGCCAGTTCGTCGCCCAGATCGGTCACCAGCATGCGCACGCTGGCGCTGTCCGCATCGAGGTTCGCTTCGATGCGCACCAGGCCGGCCGGGGCCATGGCGCCGCCCTCGCGCTGGCACTCGCGCTGGCACTCGCGCTGGAACAGCGGCGCTTCGAGCACCTGGCGTGCGCCACTGTAGAAGACGATATCGAGAAAGTGGCGAAAAGCGCCCTGGGCTTCGGGAGCGATGAATTGTTCGAAGCGCCGCTTCAGCAACTGCTCCTTGTCGCGCCGCAGCAAATTGCTGGCCGCCAGGTTCGCGCGCGTGATCACGCCATCGCGGTTGAGCGAAAAATAGCTGACCGGCGCCTCCTCGTAGAGCTGCGCATAACGGTCGCGGCTGTCTTCGGACTCGCTGCGCAGCTGCTCCAGCTCGGCCAGGGCCGCGTTCTGCATCTGCAGTTCGATCTGGCTGACCTGCAATTCGTGCAACTGGCGCAGCATCTCTTCGTTCGACAGCGACAAGGGCAACGGTGGCGCTTGCGCCGCCAGTTGCTCGGCCTGTTCGCGCACCCGCACGCTGAACGGATCGGCGTTACTCACCTTGCCGGCCTTGCCGACCTTGCCCGCCTTGGTCACGGCGTGCTCCCGCCAGGCTCCCTGTCGGCCACGCTACCGGACTGTATCTGGCGCAGCTGGGCTTCCAGCAATTTCGATTCGGTAATGTTAATAAAAGTCACCACCACGCCATCGATCACGTTTTCCACCGTGCGGTAAGGCATGATGCGCACGTTGTACCAGCGCCCCGTCTTGGTCGGCACCTGGCGTTCGGAAAACACCAGGCTGCGTATCACTTCCAGCGCATCGGTCTCCAGGCCGGGATAGTCGAGGTCGTTGACGATATCGCTGAGCGGACGGCGCAAGTCGGTCTGGATCAGCTTGTAGATTTGCGTGGCCGGCGCCGTGAAGCGGCGGATGCGCAAGGCGCTGTCGAGGAAGATGGTGGCGATGTCTGTGCTGTTGAGCAAGTTCTTCATGTCGCTGTTGACCAGCGACAAATCATCCACCTTGGACTGCAGCTCGGCGTTGACCGTGTACAGCTCTTCGTTGAGCGACTGCATCTCTTCCTTCGAGGTGGTCAGTTCCTCGTTGGTCGATTGCAGTTCTTCATTGGTCGACTGCAGTTCCTCGTTGGCCGATTTCAGTTCCTCGCGCGAAGTCTGCATTTCGTCGCGCACCGCCTGGATTTCATTGCGCGCCTGCGCCAGCTGCTGCTCCAGTTCCAGTACCTTGGGATTGGGCGACCTGCCGCGACGCGCTTCGGCCACCAGCGGCACGCTGGAAAAGGTCAGGAACACCATGCCACTGAGCGGTTCGGGCTGGCTCAGCGCTTCGGCCGTCAGGTCCACGCCCAGCGACTGGCCGGCATGGTCCCTGACCACCAGCCCCTTCAGGCGCACCACGCCTTCGCTTTGCAGCGCCTGCTTGATCAGGCCCGGCAATTCATAACGCAAGCCATCGCGCGCCATGGCGTGGATATTCCAGTTGGCCTTGCCGGCCGCCGGCTCCAGAAAGGCGCCCGTGCGGCCATTGATGTACAGGATATCGCCGTCCTGGTTCAGCAACGCGGCCGCCGGCGAATATTTCTGAAGCAATAACTGCTCCACATGGGCTTGTATCTTTCCGGGCATGCTGGCTTCTCTCGTGTCGCTGATGGTAGGGGGGGAGGCCAACGACACCTTGGTCGGGAAGTACGTCGGCAGGCGCTGGCGCGCCAGGTTGTCGAGGCGGCGGTACAGCCGGGTCGACGTGGTCAGGGGGGCGAACAGCTCGGAGAAGTGGCCAGGCGTATCCGCGCTGCCCAGCAGCAACAGGCCGTCGCGGTTCAAGGCATAGTGAAACAGCGGGATCAAGCGCTGTTGCAGCTTGGCATTCAGATAGATCAGCAGGTTGCGGCAGCATAGAATATCGAGCTTGGTGAACGGTGGATCCGAAATGATGTTTTGCTGGGCAAAGATGATCATGTTACGGATCTCTTTTTTGATACAGTAATCGTTCTTGTCGGCCAGGAAAAACCGTTCCATGCGCTCGGCCGATAAATCGGTGGCAAAAATTTGCAGGCTGTACTTCGATGGCGGATTGATGTCGGCCACCACCTCATGGAACACCATCGCCAGCGAATACGCCTCCTCGCCCGTCGAGCAGGCCGGAATCCAGGCCTTGAAGGCGCGTCCGTCAGGGTTGGCAGCCAGCAATTGCGGCAAGGCCACCATCTTCAGGTATTCCCACACCTTCTGGTCGCGGAAAAAGCTCGTTACGCCGATCAACAGTTCCTTGAATAATAAATCGATTTCCGCCGGATTGTCGCGCAAATACGGCACATAGGCTTCCATCGACGTGATCTGGTACAAGCTCATGCGCCGTTCGATGCGCCGCAGCACGGTATTGATCTTGTAATCGGTAAAGCTGTTGCCGGTGTGCTCGGACAGCAGGGTGACGATTTCATGCAGCGAATTGCGCCCGTTCGGCTCGCGTCCGGGCAAGCTCAAAAAACTGCTGCGAAACAGATAGTTGATGATCTTTTCCGGCATCTTTTCCGGATAGTCGATCAGGTCCACCACCTCGGCCGCGATCGCGCTTTGCGGCATCATGTCGAACTTGGCCGTATCGGGATGCTGGGCCAGGGTCAGGCCACCAGCCCGCTTGATCGCCTGCATGCCGCGCGTGCCGTCGCCGCCCATGCCGGAAAACACCACGCCGACGGCCAATTCACCGAGCTCGGACGCCAGCTCGTCAAAAAACATGTCGATCGGCAGGCGGTGGCCACGCGGCTGCTGCGGTTCGCGCAGCATGAAGCGGCCCTTGGACAAGCCCAGGTCGGCATTCGAGGGGATCACATAGATATGATTCGGCCGCAATTGCATCTGGTGCGTGATTTCGGAGACGGGGATGCTGGTGGCGCGCTGCAGCAGTTCGGGCAGCATGGCTTTCTGCGTGGGATCGAGATGCTGGATCACGACATAGGCGATGCCGCTTTCCTGCGGCACTTGGGCCAGGAAAGCGACGATGGGATCGAGTCCACCGGCCGAGGCGCCGATGGCCACCACGGGAAAGCTGATGACGGACGCTTCGGGCACGGTGGGCAGACTGTCGGAGCTGGCTTTACTGCGTTTGCTGGTTATCATCGTCTGCAAGAGACCCGCCACGACATGCCACGGCCGGCAATTAATAATCTTGCATTCTATCACCCACATTCACTTGGAAAGGTGGCACTGGCGCCACGGCCAGCGGCGCGCCGGTGGCCGCGCCGCCTACTGTGGTGCCTGGGCCTGCCAGCCACCGCCCAGCGCCTGGATCAGCGCCACCGCCGTGGTCTGCCGGTCGGCCTGCGCCTGCACCAGCTGGCGCCGCGCCGACAAGGCCGTGACCTGGGCCGTCACCACGTCGGTGTAGCCGACCTGGCCCGCGTTGTAGCGGTTCAGCATCTGCTGTTCCACTTCATCGGCGGCGCTGGACGCCTGGCGGCGCAAATCGATCTGCTCGGCCAGCGCGCGCGTGGCCGACAACTGGTCTTCGACCGTGCCGAAAGCGGCAAGCACGGTCTGGCGGTAGCGCGCCACGGCGGCTTCATGGCCGGCCTTGGCCGCATCCACGCTGGCGGTGGTGGCACCCGCATTGAACACGGTTTGCGCGGCCGACACGCCCAGCGACCACAGGCTGGACGAGGCGTTGAACAGGTCGCCTACCTTGCTGGCGCCGGAGCCGTACGACCCCGTCAGGTTCAGGCTGGGGTAATACGCGGAACGGGCGATGCCGATCTGCTCGTTGGCCAGCGCCACGCGGCGTTCGGCGGCGGCGATATCGGGCCGGCGCTGCAGCAAGGTCGACGGCACGCCGACGGGCACCTCGGGTACCGTGATGGTCCATGGCGCCACCGCCAGCGTGAAGTCGGACGGCGCGCGGCCCAGCAAAATGGCGATCGCATGTTCGAGCTGGGCCCGCGCGCGCACCTGGCTGGACAGGTCGATCCGCGCATTGGCAAGCTGCGTCTGCGCCTGCAGCAGGTCCGATTTCGCCGCGATGCCGGAACTGAAACGGTTGCGCGTGATGTCGAGCACGCGCTGGTAGCCTTCGAGGGTGGAGGTCAGCAGCGCGATCTGCGCGTCGCTCTGGCGCAGCGAAAAATAATTGGTGGCCAGCTCGCCCTGCGCCGACAGGCGCGCCGCAGCCAGGTCGGCCGCGGATGCCTGCGCGCTGGCGTCGGCGCCGGTCACGCCGGCGCGCAGGCGGCCCCAGATATCGGGTTCCCACGAGGCGCCCAGCGCCGCGCGGTAGTTGTTGCTGGTCTGCTGCTCGCCGCCGCCGCCGGAACGCGTGCCGCTACCGGTCAGGTTCACGGTCGGGAACAGCGAGGCGCGCTGTTCGCGCACCAGCGCGCGCGCCTGCTCGTACGAGGCGATGGCGGCGGCCACGTTCTGGTTCGACACTTCGATGCTGTCGGCCAGCTGGTTCAATTGCGTGTCGCCGAACAGGGTCCACCAGGGACCTCGCTCGAGGGTATCGGCCGGCGCGGCCGGCTGCCAGCCGGCGGCTTCCTTGAACGCCACCGGCGCGGGCGTCGCTGGTACTTCATACACGGGGCTGACGGCGCAGCCGGCCAGCAGCGCGAAGGCGGCCAAAGCCAGCACATGGCGCTGCAGGCGTGCGGGAACGGGGGACGTACGGTGTTTTACTTGACTCATGATTGTGTGCTCGGGTTATCTGGCCCAGGAATGCGGCTCAATTGCTGCTCGTCGGCGCTGCGCGTGCGCAGTTTGTCGAGCAGGATGTAGACCACCGGGGTGGTCAGCAGTGTCAACAACTGGCTGGCAATCAGGCCGCCGATAATGGCGACCCCCAAGGGCTGGCGTAGCTCGGACCCCTCGCCGAAGCCGATCGCCAGCGGCAAGGCGCCCAGGGCCGCCGCCAGCGTCGTCATCAGGATGGGGCGGAAACGCAGCAGGCAAGCCTCGCGCACCGCCTCCAGCGCGCTCAAGCCCCGCGAACGTTCCGCTTCAAGTGCGAAGTCGATGATCAATATAGCATTTTTCTTGACGATGCCGATCAATAAAAACACGCCGATCAGGGCGATGATGGAAAACTCCATGCGGAACATCAGCAGCGCCAGCACCGCGCCGACGCCGGCCGAAGGCAGGGTCGACAGCACCGTGATCGGATGGATCAGGCTTTCGTACAGAATGCCCAGCACGATGTAGATCACCACGATGGCCGCCAGGATCAGGAGCGGCTGCTCCTTGTTGCTGTCCTGGGCGCTCTTGGCCGAACCCTGGAAGCTGCCGCGCACATTGACCGGCATGCCGATTTCCGACTCGGCCTGCGCGACTCCCGCCTGGCCGTCGCTGAGCGTATAGCCGTCGGCCAGGTTGAACGACACGGTGGTGGCCAGTTCACCGCCCTGGTGGTTGATCGAGGTCGCCGTCGAGCTTTCGGCAAAGCTGCTGAACGACGACAGCGGCACCATGGTCGCCAAAGTCGTCGACAGCGCCGTGCCGCTCGACGGATCGCGCGCGGCCGTGGTGTTCGAGGTGGTGGCGGTCACCGCCGACGTGACGGCGGACGTGGTGGTGGTGGTCGCGGCCGCGTTCGAGGCCGGCACATACACCGAGCGCAGCGCTTCCGGGCTTTGCGCATAACGGGGCGCCACCTCCATGATCACGTGGTACTGGTTCAGCTCATCGTAGATGGTCGCCACCTGGCGCTGGCCGAAGCTGTTGTACAGCGCGTTGTCGATGTCGCGCACCTGCACCCCCAGTTCGGTGGCGCGGTCCTTGTCGATGCTGACAAAGGTTTCCACGCCATTTTCCGCCTGGTCGGTATCGACGTCGATCAGGGCCGGCTGCGATTTCATCTGGTCGGCCAGTTTTGCCGCCCATTTTTTCAGGTCGGCCTGGTTGTCGCTGATCAGGGTGTACTGGTAGGTCGAGTTGCTGGAACGCCCGCCCATGCGCAAATCCTGCACCGGATTGAGGAACAGCGAAATGCCGGTCACCTTGGCCAGCTGCGGCCGCAGGCGCGCGATCACGGCCTGCCCCTTGTCGGTGCGCTGGGAAGCGGGCTTCAGGTCGATGAACATGAAGCCGCCCCCTGCCCTGCCGCCACCCGTGAAGCCCACCACCGTGGCCACGGCCGGATCGGCCTTGATGATATCGACCAGCTGGCGCAGCTTGCCCTGCATGGCCTGGAACGAGATGCTCTGGTCGGCGCGCATGCCGCCATTGATCTGGCCCGTGTCCTGCTGCGGGAAAAAGCCCTTGGGCGCGGCCGCGAACAGGTACACGTTCAGGCCGACCACGAAGACCAGGATCGTCATCACCAGCGCGGCGCTGGACAAAGCCCAGTCCAGGCAGTGCTCATAGCCCTTGAGCAGCTTGTCGAAGCCGCGTTCGAACCAGCGCGCGATGGCGCCCGGCTTTTTATGCTGCTCGCCGCTTTTCAGCAGCCAGGCGCACATCATCGGCGTGGTGGTCAGCGAAATGACCAGCGAAATCATCACGGCGGCCGACAGGGTGACGGCAAACTCGCGGAACAGGCGCCCCACCTGGCCGCCCATGAACAGCAGCGGAATGAACACCGCCACCAGCGACAGGCTGATCGACAATACCGTAAAACCCACTTCGCGCGCACCGAGCAGGGCCGCCTTGAAGCGGTCCATGCCGGCCTCGATATGGCGCTGGGTGTTTTCCAGTACCACGATGGCGTCATCGACGACAAAGCCGGTGGCCACCGTCAACGCCATCAGCGACAGGTTGTTCAAGGAAAAACCCAGCATGTACATCACGCCGAAGGTGCCCAGCAGCGACACGATCGTGGCCACCGCCGGGATGATGGTGGCGCGCACGCTGCGCAAAAAGGCGCTGACCACCAACACCACCAGCACGATGGACAGAATCAGGGTGAACTCGATCTCGTGCAGGGACGAGCGGATCGAATTGGTGCTGTCGGAGGCCACCTGCAGCTTGATGTCGCCGGGCAGCTGCGCCTGCAATTGCGGCAGCAGCGCGCGCACGCCGTCGACGGTGGCGATCACGTTGGCGCCGGGCTGGCGCGTGATCAGCACGATCACGGCCGGGTCGCCATTGAACAGGCCCAGGGTATTGTTGTTCTCGACGCCGTCGACCACTTCGGCCACGTCGTCCAGGCGGATGGCGGCGCCGTCGCGCCAGGCCACCACCAGGCTGCGGTAGTCGGCAGCGCTGCGCCCGCCGGAGGCCGTGCTGGCGCCCGAATAAATCTGCAGGCGCCGCTCGTCACCCGAGATCGCGCCTTTCGGGCGGTTCGCGTTGCTGGCCTGGATCGCGGCGCGCACGTCTTCCATCGACACGGCGTACTGGTTCAGCTGGTGCGGCAGCAGTTCCACGCGCACGGCCGGCAGCGAACCGCCGCCCAGTTCCACGTCGCCCACGCCCTTGACCTGCGCCACCTTCTGCTGCACCAGGTTCGAGACGGCATCGTAGATCTGGCCTGGCGTGCGCGTCTTGGAAGTGAGCGCCAGGATGATCACCGGCGCGTCGGACGGATTGGCCTTGCGGTAGGTCGGGTTGCTGCGCAAGGTGGCCGGCAGGTCGACGCGCGAAGCGGCGATCGCCGCCTGCACTTCGCGCGCGGCCGCGTCGATCTTGCGGTTCAGGTCGAATTGCAGGTTGATGCGCGCCGAGCCGGTGCTCGACGACGAGGTCATCTCGTTGACGCCCGAGATCACGCCCAGGCGCCGCTCCAGCGGCGTGGCGACCGACGACGCCATGGTGGAGGGGCTGGCGCCGGGCAGGCTGGCGCTGACCGAAATGGTCGGGTAGTCGACCTGCGGCAGCGGCGAGACGGGCAGCACGAAGAACGCGCCGATGCCCGCCAGCGCGATGCCGATGGTCAGCAGCACCGTGGCGATGGGCCGCTTGACGAAGGGTTCGGACAGATTCACGCCGCGCTCCCCGCCGGCGGATGGCCGCCCGGCTTGTCGAGGCTTACGGTCCCCTTTTCGCCCTCTTTCGGCTTGCCGCCAAAGCGGCGGCCCAGGCGGTCAAAGCCCAGGTAGATCACCGGCGTGGTGAACAAGGTCAGCACCTGGCTGACGATCAGGCCGCCGAAAATGGCCAGGCCCAGCGGACGGCGCAGTTCGGCGCCCTCGCCCCAGCCCAGCATCAGCGGCACGGCCGCGAACAGCGCCGCCAGGGTCGTCATCAGGATAGGCCGGAAGCGCAGCAAGGCCGCCTGGTGGATCGCTTCCTGCGGGCTCTTGCCCTGGTCGCGTTCCGCTTCGATGGCGAAGTCGATCATCATGATGGCGTTCTTCTTGACGATGCCGATCAGCAGGATGATGCCGATAATGCCGATCACGCCCAGGTCCTGGCCGGACAGCATCAGCGCCAGCAGCGCGCCGACGCCGGCCGACGGCAGGGTCGACAAAATCGTCAGCGGGTGGATATAGCTTTCGTACAGCACGCCGAGCACGATATATACGCACACCACGGCCGCCAGGATCAGCCACAACTGGTTCGACAGCGAATTTTCATACGCGCCGGCCGCTCCCAGGAAAGTCATCGTCACGGAAGCGGGCAAGGCGATGTCGTGCGCGGCCTCGCGGATCGCATCGACCGCGCTGCCCAGCGCCACGCCCTTGGTGGTATCGAAACCGAGGGTGGTGGCCGGGTATTGCGCCACGTGCGTGATCTGCAGCGGCGACTGCTTTTCGGTGATGGTGGCAAACGCCGACAAGGGCGTCGACTTGCCGGAACCGGTGCGCACCTGCAGGTCTCCCAGGTCGGCCGGCGTGGTGACGATGCCCGGCTGCGCTTCGAGAATCACGCGGTACTGGTTCGTCTCGGTAAAAATCGTCGAGATGATGCGCTGGCCAAAGGCGTTGTACAGCGCGTCGTCGACGGTGGCGGTGGTGACCGACATGCGCGCCGCGCTGTCGCGGTCGATCGCCACGTTGACGGCCGCACCGGTGGCGCCGGCGTCCGTGGTGACATTGCGCAGCTGCGTTTTTTCACGCATGCGCGCCGCCAATTTTGTGGCCCACTCGGTGACGATGGCCGTGTTGGCGCCTTCGAGCGACACGCGGTACTGCGTCGGGCCCGATTCGGCATCGATGGTCAGGTCCTGCGTCGGCTGCAGATACAGCGTCACGCCGGCCACCTGGGCCACGCGGTTGCGCAGGCGGTCCATGATGTCGTCCTGATGGTCGCTGCGCGAGCGCTTCAGGTTGATCAGCATGCTGCCGGTGTGCAGCATGGTGTTGTTGGCCGCGTCGACGCCGACCAGGGAACTCAAGGTTTCCACGTCCGGGTCTTCCAGGATGGCGCTGGCGGCCGCCTGCTGCAGGCTGGCCATGCGTTCATACGAGACGGCTTGCGAGGTTTCGATGCGCGCCTGCAGCTGGCCCGTGTCCTGGGTCGGGAACAGGCCTTTCGGGATCGTCATGTACAGGATCACCGTCAGGATCAAGGTCGCCAGCGCCACCAGCAAGGTCAATCCCTGGCGCTTCAGCACCCACACCAGCGCATGGTCGTAGCGCACGATCACGCGGTCCAGAAAAGCCTGGATGCGCTGGCCGGTGGCGCCGATCTTTTCGTCGGCGTGGCTTTTCAGCCAGCGCGCCGACATCATCGGCACCAGGGTCAGCGACACCACGGCGGAAATCAGGATGGTAATCGCCAAGGTCATGGCGAACTCGCGGAACAGGCGCCCCACCACGTCGCCCATGAACAGCAGCGGGATCAGCACGGCGATCAGCGAAACCGTCAGCGAAATGATGGTAAAGCCGATCTGCGACGCACCTTTCAGGGCGGCGGCCATCGGCGTTTCGCCCTCTTCGATATAGCGGGCGATATTCTCGATCATGACGATGGCGTCATCGACCACAAAGCCGGTGGCGATCGTCAAGGCCATCAATGACAGGTTGTTCAGGCTGTAGCCGAGCAAATACATCACGCCGCAGGCGCCGATCAGGGAGATCGGCACCGACAGGCTGGCGATCACGGTGGCGCGCAGGCTGTGCAAAAAGGCGAAGATCACCAGCACCACCAGCAGCACGGAAGCGAGCAGTTCCAGCTCCACGTGTTCCACCGAGGCGCGGATGCCCGTCGTGCGGTCGCTCAGCACATCGAGCTTCATGGCCGCCGGCAAGCTCGTTTGCAGCTCGGGCAAGAGCGCCTTGATGGCGTCGACCGTCTTGATCACGTTGGCGCCGGGCTGGCGCTGCACGTTCAGGATAATCGCCGGCTGCTTGCCGGCCCAGGCGCCCAGGCGCGTGTTCTCGGCGCTGTCGACCACCGTGGCGACATCGAGCAGGCGCACCGGCGCGCCGTTTTTATAGGTGATGATCAGGCGCTTGTAGTCTTCGGCCGTCACCAGTTGATCGTTGGCATTGATGGTGAACGAACGCGTGGGGCCGTCGAAACTGCCCTTGGCGCTGTTGACGTTGGCGGCCGCGATCGCGGTGCGCAGGCTGTCCAGGCCCAGGCCATAGGAGGCCAGCAGCTTGGTGTCGCCCTGGATGCGCACGGCAGGCCGCTGGCCGCCCGACAGCGAGACCAGGCCGACGCCATTGACCTGGCTGATCTTCAGCGCCAGGCGCGTGTTGACGATATTTTGCACCTGCGTCAGCGGCATGGTGTCGGACGTGATCGCCAGTGTCAGCACCGGCGCGTCGGCCGGATTGACCTTGGCGTAGACGGGCGGCGCCGGCAGGTCGGTCGGCAGCAGGGAGCCGCCGGCATTGATCGCCGCCTGCACTTCCTGCTCGGCCACGTCCAGGGTCTGGCCCAGGGTGAATTGCAGGGTGATGATGGAGACGCCGGCCGCGCTGGTCGAACTCATGCGCTGCAGGCCGGCCATCTGGCCGAACTGGCGCTCCAGCGGCGCGGTGACGGTCTGGCCCATGACTTCGGGGCTGGCGCCCGGATACAGCGTTTGCACCTGAATGGTCGGGAAATCAACCTGCGGCAAGGCCGCCAGCGGCAGGAACTTGAAGCCCACCATCCCGGCCAGCACGATGGCCAGCATCAGCAGCGCGGTGGCAACCGGCCGCTTGATGAACGGGGTCGATGGACTCATTGCGCCGCACCCTTCGCTGGCGCGGCGGCAGGCGCGGCCGGAGCCGATGCCGCAGGCGCCGACGCGGCCGGTGCGCCGGCCGGCGCGGCACCGTCAGTGTGCTGGCGGCGCTGGCGGTGTTCACCGTTCGCGCCGCGCGCGCCCTGGCCCTGACCAGCAGCGGCAGGCTTGTCGCCGGCCAGGGTGACTTTCGCGCCTTCCTTCAGGCGGTCGGCGCCTTCCGTGATCACCTTCTCGCCCGCTTCCAGGCCGGCGCGGATCTCCACCATATCGGTGGTGGCCTGGCCGCGCGTGACCATGCGTACGGTGACGGTCTTGTCATCTTTCAGCACGTAGACAAAGTCGCCGTTATTACTGTGGCGCAGGGCCGTGACGGGCACCAGCACGGCGCCCGTGATATTGCCCATCTCCAGGCGCACATTGACGAACTGGCTGGGGAACAGCGCCATCTTGTCGTTGGCATAGCGGGCCTTGGCGCGCACGGTGCCGGTCTGCACGTCGACCTGGTTGTCGAGCGCCGTCAGGCTGCCCTTGTCCAGCGTGATGCTGCGCGTGCGGTCCAACGCCAGCGCCGGCAGCGCGACGTTCTGCGCCTGGCGTTCCTGGATGGTCTGCACCTTGTCTTGCGGGATCGAGAACTGCACGTCGATCGGCGACAGCTGGGTAATCACCACCACGCCGCCGGCGTCGCTGGTGCTGACCAGGTTGCCGATATCGACCACCTTCAGGCCGGCCCGGCCGCTGATCGGCGAGACCACCTTGGTGTAGCCGAGGTTCAGGCGCGCCGTGCCTTCGGCGGCGCGGTCGGTCATCACGGTGCCTTCCAGTTGCTTGACCAGCGCGGCCTGCGTGTCGACGTCCTGGCGCGCGATCGAATCCTGGCCCAGCAGGGTCTGGTAGCGCTTCAGGGTCAGGCGCGCGTTTTCCAGCTGCGCTTCATCGCGCTGGCGCTGGCCGGACGCCTGCATCAGCGCCATCTCGAACTGCGCCGGGTCGATCAGCGCCACCACCTGGCCGGCCTTGACCATCGCGCCTTCCTTGAACTTGAGTTCCTTCAGGATGCCCGACACCTGCGGGCGCACCGTCACGGTCGAGGCCGCAGTCACCGTGCCGAGCGCATCGAGCACCACCGGCAGATCGGATTTCACCGCCGTGGCCACGCCCACCGTGGTCGACGGACCGCCGCGGCGCGCACCGCCGGGACCACCAGGGCCGCCAGGACCGCCGGGCCCCATGGCGCCGGCGCCGCCTTGCGCGCTGGCGCCCGAGTGCGTCAGATACCATGCGCCGCCGCCGAGGGCGGCCATCACGGCCAGGGCAATCACGGTACCGACGATCTTGGAGCGGCGGCTGCGCCGTACTGGTGGGGGTGTCATCTGCGAATCCATCGCTTATCCTTTTATGAGCCGCTGGCACGGCGTAGCTGTTGGGCGCCCACCGAGTCGGTTCACTCTGGCAAGGCGCCCGTTTTTCGGGTATTTTTTACAAGATTAACGGGGAATCAAGAGCTGAAAATCAGCTGAAAAAACATCGTTCTCCATCGAGCGAGGACTCTAGCATAGTCATGTAACTGTTTCATTTCTGTCTGAAACAATTGCACATGGAAATAGAGGGTGCGCCGCGACGCCGCGCACGGCGGCATCAGGCTTGCAGGGGGGAGCGCAAGGGCGCCGGTGGCGGGAAGCCAGATACAAACTCGCTACAAATCTCCGGCGGCCTTTACTTGCCTTTACAGCCCCACAATAAAAACAAGCCGGACAAAGCCGGCTTGAGGGGTAAAGCGAATGTCAACATCCAAATCTGTCGCCCTAACTTCGTAGCGTCATCACGGGCTTTTCCGCTTCATGAGCACATCGGCAAACTATGCCAGTGCTCAAGACGCAATCCCAGGCTCTCGGGCCAAGCGGATCCGAAGTTCGCGTCTCCGGCCCGCAGTTCTTAATCAATCTACTTCCCGCCCATCGGATCAGTGCACAAGCAGTGCGTCAAAGCCATAAACGGCTTCTGTTCACGCGTGATGGAAGACAACCAACTGAGGTCACTGGCAATACCAAGCGCCGCTTGTGGCGGCAGGCCGGTGGCGGCCAGGCCCAGTTTCACGTGTTCGCCCAGGCCCAGCGAGGCCATCGCCTTGGCGCCGAACATGCCGATCACGCGGTCGACGGTCGACGTTTCACGCTCGATATACGCCACCCGGTAGTCGGCGCCCAGGTTGGCGCGCTTGGCGGCCGAGGCCAGCGCATCGCGGTAGCTGCCGATGCGGTCGACCAGGTTGCGGTCTTTCGCCTGCAGGCCGGTCCACACGCGGCCCTGCGCCACTTCGTTGATTTTCTCGGGCGTGGTCTTGCGCGCCTTGGCGGCGATGCTGATGAAGTCGCCGTACACATGGTTGATCGAGCCCTGTATCACTTGCGCGAAACGCGGGTCGAGCGGGCGCAGCGGATTACCGGCGTCGGCCAGCCAGGTGGTCGGCGCGCCGGCCGTGTGGATGCCCAGCTTGTCGATGACTTTTTCCGCCGTCGGCAGGATGGCGAACACGCCGATCGAACCGGTGATGGTGGCCGCGTCGGCGATCACTTCATCGGACGAGGTGCTGATCCAGTAGCCGCCCGAGGCGGCCACGTTGCCCATCGACACCACCACCGGCTTGCCGGCGGCGCGCGTCAGTTCCAGTTCGCGGCGGATCAGTTCCGAACCGAAGGCGCTGCCACCGGGCGAATCGATGCGCAGCACCACCGCCTTGATGGCCTTGTCTTCGCGCGCCTGGCGGATCAACCGCGAGGTGGACAGGCCGCCGATAGCACCGGCCGGCGCCACGCCGTCGCCGATTTCACCGGAGGCGATCACCACGCCGACGGCGTCGCCGACCAGCGCCGGATGCAAGCGGGCCAGGTAGTCGCTGTAGCCGACCTGGCGGAAGTTGTTGCCGTCCGCGTCTTTCGCGCCGCGCGTCATCATCAGCTGGCGGATTTCATCGCGCGTTTTCAGGCCGTCGACCAGCTTGGCATTCAGGGAGGCCTTGGCGATATCGCCGCCGGTCGCTTCCAGCAGCTGCGGCAGGTTGTCGATCGCCGCCATGATGGCGCCGGCCGGCAGCTTGCGGGCTTTTTCCACGTCGGTGGTGTAGGTGGTCCACAGGCCGTTGTTCAGGTAACGGTCCGCTTCGGCCGCCGCTTCCGACGGGCCGTTGGCGATAAACGGTTCGGCAAAGCTTTTGTAGGTGCCGACTTTCAGCAGGTTGACCGTGACGCCGACCTTGTCGAGCGCATCGCGGTAGTAATTGCGGTAGCGGCCAAAGCCTTCCAGCAGCACGCCGCCCATCGGGTGCACGAACACCTCGTCGGCTTTCGAGGCCAGCAGGTACTGGCGCTGGTTGTAGCTCGAACCCCAGGCCGTGACCTTCTTGCCGCTGGCGCGGAAGCGCTCGATGCCGGCCGCCACTTCGCGCAGGGAGGCCAGGCCACCACCTTCCAGGTCATCGAGCAGCAACACCATGGCGCCGACATTCTTGTCCTTGGCGGCGGAGTCCAGCACGGCCAGCACATCGCGCAGCTGCACGGTTTTCTTGACGTCGCCGCTGACATTGGCCAGCACCGCTTCGCGCACGCCGCCCGGCGCCTCTTCCACCAGTGGACCTTGCAGGTCCAGCACCAGGGTGGTCTTTTCCTGCAGCGGCTTGGCGCCGCCGCCAAAGATGCCGATCAGGATGGCAATCACGATCAGCAGGAAAATCAGGTTGAACACGGCGCGGCGCGTGGCGTCGAGCGCACGCCAGAAGGCGCCGAAACCGCGGCGCAGCGGAGGAAACGGATTGAGTGACATTGATTGATGCTCCGTAGAGGGTGAGCTGAAAAAATCAATATAACTTAAAACCACATCAATAGTCTTGTTTTGGCAACTGCACCCCACCCTTTTGCGCCGGCGTGGAGATCAAAAACAGCCCGGCCAGCACCAGTCCACCGTTCAATATCAGCAGTTCCAGGCCGATGCGGTAATGCGCGAACAGCAGCGCCTGCTCCTGCTCGACCAGCGCGCACAACAGCGGCCCGGCCACCGCCACCACCGGCACCCAGCGGTCGCGCACGCCGCGCCGGCTGAGCAGGCCAAATGCGAACAGTCCCAGCAGCGGCCCATAGGTATAGCTGGCCAGTTTCAGGATCACGACTATCATGCTGGGGCTGTCCATCCACTTGAACGCCATGATCAGGAGCAGGAACAGCGCGGCAAACCCCAGGTGCACGCGGCGGCGCCAGCGCATCTGCGTGGCAGGATGCAAATCGCTCCTGCGCTGCAGGCCCAGGATATCGATGCAAAAAGTCGAGGTCAGCGCCGTCAGCGCGCCGTCGACGCTGGGGAACAGGGCGGAAATCAGGGCGATGAAAAAGATCAGCTGCACAACCGCCGGGAAATGCCCCAGCACCACGGCCGGAAACAGTTTATCTCCGGTCGCCGTCACGCCCGCCAAAGGCGCATACAAATGCAGCAGGCCACCGAGGAACAAAAACAGCAGCAGCACGCCGGTCAGCACCACCGTCAGGCTCAGCATGTTTTTCTGAGAATCACGCAGGGTGCGCACCGAGATATTCTTCTGCATCATCTCCTGGTCCATGCCCGTCATCGCGATCGTGATGAACATGCCGGCCACGATATGCTTCCACACATAGGCCGGGCTGTCCGGGTCCAGCGTGAACATGCGCGCCAGCCCCTGCGCGCGCATGCGCTCGAGGCTGTCGATCACGGAAAGATCCATCTCGCGCAGCAAAAACACGCTGCAGATCACCAGGCCGGCCAGCATGCAGGCCGTCTGCAAGGTATCGGTCCAGACGATGGTTTTCACGCCACCCTCGTAGGTGTACAGCAGAATCAGCAGCAGCACCACCGAGGCGGTGGCCCAGAACGGCACGCCCAGGCTGTCGAGGATGGTCGTCTGCAGGATATTGACCACCAGATACAGCCTCGCCGTCGCCCCCAGCAGCCGCGACAGGATAAAAAACGCCGCCCCGCTCTGGTAGGAGCGCCGCCCCAGCCGCAGCTCCAGGTAGCGGTAAATCGACGTCAGTTGCAGCCGGTAATACAGCGGCAGCAGAATAAACGTGATGGCCAGGTAGCCCAGCACATAGCCGATCATCAGCTGCACATAGCCAAAACCGTCGCGCCCCACCGCACCCGGCACGCTGATAAACGTCACGCCCGTGAGCGTCGTGCCCACCATGCCGAACGCGACCAGCATCCAGTTGCTGTCCTTGTTACCGATAAAAAAGCTGTCATTGGTGGCATGGCGCGAGGTGCGCCAAGCGACGGCCAGCAGGATCAGGAAATAGGCGAGGACGACGGAAAACAGGATGGCGGGGGACATGAGGGCGCAAGCAAAACGGACAGGGGCGCAAATATACAGGAAAGCCGCGCGCTGGAAGAAATTGCGGCCAAGCCAGTACATGGCGCGGCAATATCACACGCACCGTCCTGCCAGCCATGCCTCCGAGATAAGCTCGGGACGCTAGATGCCGATCTTTCCGTGAACTAAATGAGGTGTCATCTGCTGCACCAGGGACAATTGTGCGACCTTGTCCAGCGTTGCCAACAAGGCCAAGGACTTGGGCGACAAGGTGCCAAACAGCACTCGCCGTCTTGTATCCGCATCATCCAGCCCCATCGCTTGCAGCCGCGTCACTTCCTCAGGCGTCAGTTGGGAACGTAAGCGCACGGAAACATTGACCTCCTGATCGCGCTGCTGAACCAACCGCGAGTTCAGAGCGGCATCAAACTTTGCAATGTTCATGATTTACACCTTGACTAGGCCATAGCCCCACTTTATATCATGCGTCCCGGAGTCGGCATGCGGCACGCACGAATTTTTTTTAAGCCACTCTTTTGCCACGCTCGGTGTTGCTTTTGGATGGCTTTCCAAAAACAAGGCCAGCAACCCGGTCACCACCGGTGCCGCCATGCTGGTGCCCGCCATCATTCTATAGTTTCCTGCAACAAGATCGTTGGGGTCTACCGATGAGTCAGATGAGGAGCAGGAAGCAATCATCGCTCCTGGCGCGGTGACGTCAGGTTTCAACCTGCCACCGCGCAGCGGTCCGGGGCTGCTGAATTCAGACACCGAATGCAGCGCCAATCCGACCGACACGGATGCTCCGGACAGGTCATTCCATTGATTGCGACTGGTGTAGGAAGCAACGGTCACCGCTTCATGCGCCGCTCCCGGCGCGCCGATCAAGGTATCACGGACCGGCGCCATGAATTCCGCCGCACCAGGCCCCTCCGGATCGAGCACCAGCCATACATCAACAGCGCTCGCCTTGCCCGATTTCAGCCGTACTTCCAGCACCCATGTTCCTTCCTGGATCGCATCAGCATCGCCAAAGATTTCCATCAAAAACTGCCTGTCACCATTGGGCGCCAGTGCGTCCGGCGTGGAAATGACGACCTTGTCATTTCCAAGATAGTAAGATTTTGCGGCTGGGTCCTTGCCGATCAATCCTTGCCATGACGTTTTTTTGCCAGTGGGACTGTGCAACCTTGTTTCACACCTGGCCGCACCGCCATACCAGCCATTCAGTATCAATGGCGGCGCCCCCGCAGGAGACGTGCCGGGTTTCACTGCCAGCTCAAACCGTGTCGGCGGCCCTGCCCCGACCTCTTTACGGGCATGTATCGGCGCGCGGCCCTCATTGCCGGCAGACGCAACCACCAGGCGCCCCTCCCTGCATTCGTCGCTGATGCCGATACTGGTGTCGTCCTCGCCATCATGGCTGCCAAAGTGTCCACCCAGACTCAGGTTGACCACGCAGGCACGGCCGAGTTTTTCTGCCTCGCTGAATATCCAGCGCACCCCTTCCACGACGGCGCTGGTCTGGAAGTTGGTCTTGACGATCAGGTAGCACGTCTCTGGCGCGATGCCGCCGTAGATTGATCCGGCACCGCCTGCGATGCCGGCGACATGCGTGCCATGTCCATGCACGTCTTTGCTGGCCGCCATGGCCTCACCGGTCAGTATCGTTCCAAGCTTGCTGAAGCCTGTTCCTGGTCCCGGCCCCGCGATTTCCTGATCCCATATCTTCAACACCCGCCCCGCAAAGGCTTCATGGCTGATATCCATGCCGGTATCGACGATGCCAATAATGACGCCTTTTCCTGACACCTTGTACTTGTCTGCAAATTGCGGCACACCGATCAATGGCGATGCAATGTCCATCAGTGGCCACAGACGCTTGGGTGCCGATACCCGCGTTACCCGCTCATCAGCGATAAAGTCCGACAGGCTCGCGGACGGCACAATTGCCGTCATTACCTCGCCCCTGCCTTTTGCCAACGGTATGCTGGCAATCGATGTTGCTTCGGTCGTGCTGCAGCGGACAAAGACGTGATAACTCAATACAGAAACGCCACTTTTTTTGCCTGCCGCTGGCCCCAACCGCGCTCTCAAGGCAGAGCTCGGTTCACCGGACGCCACCAGGGCGGCCATGCTTGCCGACATCTTGCAGTTGCCGCCAAAGGCAGCATTGTTTTTATATGCCATTGCTGTCAGTCAAACCAAAACATCAACAGTAATTTGACCGCCAGGACCCGATAAAGTTTCAAAAATCCAAACAAAGATCGCCAACCTGAGCCGCCGCGACAAAAAAGCCAGCGGCGTGCATACAGCAAAGCGCCCGTCTCCTTGCGAAGACGGGCGCTTTTTTACTTGCCTGCCGGTTCACGCCGGCATCAGATGCGGCAGCTTATTTCGACAGTTTCACCTGCGACAACTCCGCCGTCAGGTAGCCGACCGCGCCACTGAACTTGTTGTTGTAGTTGGTGTTGATCATGATGTTGATCTGGTCCTTCAGCGCCGATGGCAAGGTCGGGAAGCGGTTCCACTCGTCGCCCGGGTGCTGGAAGTTGCTCATCACGTAGGTCCAGCCATTGATTTCGTCGACCGCGTGCAGGCCGGTCGATTCCGCGCCGGCCGGGCACGACAGCAGGCGTTCCAGTTTCTTGGTGTCGACGTTGTAGCCCCACAGGAAGTTGTTCAGGTGGTTGCCGCTGTCTTCGCCGATAAACAGGGTGCGCAGTTTTTCCGAGAACTTCAGGTTGTCGGGGCTGGCGATCTTGTCCGGATTGGCGGTGTTGCCCAGGGCGTCGCCGGCGATGTCTTCGCCTGCCAGCAGCACGGTCGACTCGCTCGGTACCCATTCGCTGTCGATGGCCGCGCCGGTGTCATCCTTCTGGCCACCGGCCAGCTTGTGCGACACGACGCCGCCCGCCACCAGTTTCTTGAACTTGACGTTGTGGCCGGCCACGTAGCCCGAACCGCCCTCGACCATCGAGTCCTGGATATTGGCGTAGGCCGAATAGGCGATCTTGTCCTTGGCGTTGACCGTCGTGCCTTCGTTCTTGGTGAAAGCCATGCTGCCGCCCTTGAGGGCTGCGTAGCGGTGGGTTTCCAGGAAGGCGGCGGCTTTTTCCTGGCCGGCCTTGACGCGGACCCAGGCGGTTTTCTTGTTCAGCACGATCTTCGTGTAGCTGGTGTCGTTCGGATCGGTCAGGGTCGAATCCATGATGTCGGTGGCCTTGATGCCGCCGTCGACCAGCGCCTTGATCTCGGCGTGCGTGCCACGGCCCAGCTTGACCCATTGCAGCTTGCCGGTGGTGGTCTCGGTCAGCTGCGTCGTGTATTTGGCGACGTACAGGGTGCCGCCTGCCGCCAGGTCGGCGGCCTTGTCGGCCACGAACATGAACAGGCCGCCATTGGTGTAATCATCGCCGCCCAGGATGGTGCGCTGGTCGGGCATGACCTGCACCAGTTCGCGCGAGTAGCGGCCCAGGCAGTAGTGCTTCTTGATGCTGCCGGTGCCGTCCGGATTCACGGAAACCTCTGGCAGGTGGCCGTAGTCGTACGGATTGGCGGTGGCGGTGTTGCCGAAGACGTTCTTGCTGAACTCCTTGAGCACGGCCAGGGTCTGGCCACCCAGGCCCTGGTCGAAGGCATCGGGCTCGTACTCTTCGCTCGACAGGTGGGTGTTCCATGGTGACAGGCTGGCGCCGCAGGTGATCCACAGGCCCTTGACGGACGAGGTATCGACATTGTGGTATTTCACCATCGACAGCTTGCCGGTGGTCTGGTCCTGGTCCAGGGTCAGCACGGCGATCGGCGACGGCAAGGTGCCGTAGGTGGACGCGCCGGCCTGGTTCAGCGAGTTGTATTCAAACTGCACCACGGCAAACACCGGCTTGCCCTTGATGCCGGTCACGGTAGGGTTGGCCACCGTCAGCATCGAGCTGCCGTCCGGCGAGTCCGAGAAGAACTGGCGCTCCCTGCCTGCCACCGAACTGTCGATGATGGGCTGGTTCTTGATGTCGACATAGCCGCCCGCGATCACGGTGCCGCCCTTGCCATCCGGCACGCGGTCACCGGTCAGGAAGAATGGCTGGTACGCCAGGTTATAGCTGTTGCTGCTGCCATCGCTGAAATTGACCTTGAGCTTGGAGCCGACGGTGGTGGTGGCCAGTGCGGCAGGCGAACTGGCGGCTGGTGCGGCCATGCCGGTGAATTCGGCCGTGGTAAACGTCGCGGTGGGCGTGACTGGCGTGGTCACCGGAGGCAGGTCGTTATCCGAGCTGCCGCCGCAGCCGGACAGCAAGGCGCTGACACCGGTCAGGCCGGCAAGCGGCAGCATGGGGGCACCGGCGAACAGTTGCAACAGGCGGCGGCGGGTGGACTCAGGAGCGTAATTCGACATTTTTTGTTTCTTCCGTTATAAATAAATATCGTGGGACAGACCAGCGTGAAGACGAGGTCGGATCATAGAGGACAAATATTTCAGCTTGATGACCTGACAACGGCATGATCATCAAGCCGGACACGGAAAAAACGGCAGCCGTACGCTATGGCCTCAATGGCCGGCCGCATGAATCGACTTTTCGCCGACACGTACCGGTATCGGATTCTTGCGATCGAGCCGTCCGCTCAGCGCCGTCAGGCCGAACGCCCCCAGCACCACCAGCGCGCCAATCCAGCCGGTATGGACCAGGCCCAGGTGTTCGACGATCAGGCCGCCACCCCATGCGCCGCCGGCGATGCCCAGGTTGAAGGCGGCGATATTCAGGCCCGAGGCGACATCGACGGCGCGCGGCGTGAAGTGTTCCGCTTGCCGCACCACGTACACTTGCAGGCCAGCCACGTTACCGAAGGCGACGGCGCCCCACAGCAGCACGGTGATGACCACCAGCACCGGATGCGGCGCGGTAAAGGTCAGCAGCAGCAATACCGCGGCGAGCAGCAAAAAGATCAATTTCAATGCGGCGACCGGGCCGCGCTGGTCGGCCAGCTTGCCGCCCCAGATATTGCCGAACGCGACCGACACGCCGTACACCAGCATCACCAGGCCGACGGCGTTCGCGCCCAGGCCGGACACTTGCTGCAGGATGGGCGCCAGGTAAGTGAAGGCGATGAACGAGCCGCCGTAGCCGACCGCCGTCATGGCGTACACCAGCAGCAGGCGCGGCTGGCCCAGCACTTGCACCTGTTGCAGCAGGGATGCCGGTTTGCTGTGCGCGATGGTCGACGGCACATACAGCAGGCTGCCGACAAAGGCGACCAGGCCCAGCGCGGAAACGGCCAGGAAGGTTTCGCGCCAGCCGAAATGCTGGCCGATAAAGGTACCCAGCGGCACGCCGGTCACCAGCGCCACGGTCAGTCCCGTAAACATGATGGCGATCGCACTGGCGGCTTTTTCCTTCGGCACCAGCGAGGTGGCGATGGTCGAGCCGATCGAGAAGAACACGCCGTGCGCCAGGCCCGTCAGGATGCGGGCGATCACCAGGGTTTCATAGCCGGGCGCCTTCCAGGCCAGCAAGTTGCCGAGGGTGAACAGCACCATCAGGGTCAAGAGCAAGGTCTTGCGCGGCACCTTGCCGGTCAGGGCGGTGAGCACCGGCGCGCCGATGGCCACGCCCAGCGCGTACAGGCTGACCAGCAAACCAGCCGACGGCAGGTTCACGCCCAGGTCCTGCGCGATGGTGGGCAGCAGCCCGACAATGACAAACTCGGTGGTGCCGATGGCAAAGGCGCTGATGGTCAGCGCCAGCAGGGCAATGGGGATATTGAACATGGAACACTCCGATAAAGTTGATAGCACGCAGTATCGGAGTTTTCTTTGTTTCGAAAAATACCTCATTGAGCAGAAGATACTTGCGCCAATCTCAACAATGCGGCGATCTGCTAGAATGGCCGCATGAATTCAGACAAACTGGCGCTGCTGCTGACGCGCGAAATGCCATATGGGAAGTATCAGGGACGGCTGCTGGCCGACCTGCCCGGCCATTACCTGGGCTGGTT
The DNA here is from genome assembly GCF_030944405.1 of Janthinobacterium sp. J1-1. NCBI lineage: Bacteria > Pseudomonadati > Pseudomonadota > Betaproteobacteria > Burkholderiales > Oxalobacteraceae > Janthinobacterium > Janthinobacterium sp. J1-1. The sequence goes on along the minus strand of NZ_CP132339.1, from coordinate 3,148,991 downwards.
CGCGCGCGAGGGTTTCCCCTCGGGCGAACTGGGCAGTTTGATTGCGCTGATGTACGAGCTCGATCACAACGACCTGCGCGGCCTGCTCGATCCGCTCAGGCCGCCAAGCTGGAAACGCCAACAGGACTAGCTGGAAGACGCCACGCTTTTCGCCTGCGCCGCCTTGGACAGCGCCGTCGTATAGGCCTCGTAGACGCCGAAGATCTGATGCACCAGTTTGCTGCCGCCGGCCAGCACGGCGCCTGTCAGCACCACGTCGACGGCGATAAAGGCGCTGTATTGATCCTGCACCGACAGCGGCAGGCCGGGCGCCGAAATCGGCGTCAGCACCATGATCTGCGACAGGAAACGGAAGCCCACGGCCGAGGTGATCATGCCCAGCGCCAGGCCGACCCAGGTGGTGGCCTTGATGGTCGCCACGGTGTAGGGCAGCAGGGCTTTTTCCTCGGCGTCGACGTTCAGGTCGGCCTGCTCGATTTGCTGGCGCGCATCGTCCAGCGCCGTGCCGATGGCGGTCTTGCGGTCGTCCAGCGGGCCAGGCGTGCCATTGAGTTCGGCCAATAAATCGCTGACGCGGCGCTTCAGGCGGCCGCGCTGGGCCTGCCACCAGGTGATGGCCTGCTGGTGCGCCGCCACTTCGGGCGGCGCCCACAGCGAGACGAACACTTCGATCATGCGCTCGACAAACAGGGCCACCAGCAACATCGAGCCGAAGATGCCCGGCACCAGCGCCGTAAAATTGGCCTGGAAGGCCAGCGCGCCGGCCTGCCAGCTGGCCGCCAGCGCCACAGCCGCCACGCACAGCAGCGCGCACGCCGCCATCAGTCCCTTGCCCGTCCTGCCTTGCACGCCCTCGTCATTCGCCATCGCTCGCCTTTCGCCTTACGGCATGAAAAGCTTCACTATAAGCAATAGGGCGGCGGGCAAATCTCTCGCATTATCACTCGCCGTGCGGCGGCTTAAAACTGGCGCACTTTTTTTGCCAGCATGGCCGACAATTCGCCGGATGCGACCAGCGCCTGCAACTCGCTGGCGCCGCCGACCAGCACGCCATTCACGAACACCATCGGAAAAGTCGGCCAGCCGCTCCACATCTTGAGCGCGTTGCGGCGGTGCCACTGGTTCAGGTAGCTGCCGTATTGCAGATACTGGTAGGGCGTGCCGAGCACGTCGAGGATCTTGCGCGCCTTGCGCGGAAACGGATTGAGCGCCATGCCGACCACCACCACCTGATGCGCGGCAATCGCCGCCTGCACTTCGCGCACGATATCGCCATGCTTGCCGCCGATCGAGGCACGGGCGGCGGGATGGATCTGGGTTTCGTCGAGAATGGCGCGGGTCATGGAAGTCCTGTGGGGAGGCACGTTGCGTGCGGATCGCGCATTGTAGCCTGTGCTGCCCGGCAGTAGCGCGGCACGGTGGAGTTTGCTACAATAATGAGAATAATTCTCAATCAGCTATTTTCCATGACAGCAGGCACGGCCTCCGATCTTCTCACCGACATGGTCAGCCAGAACCACGGCTGGCTGGTGGGGTGGTTGCGCGGCAAGCTGGGCAACGCCTTCGACGCCGCCGACGTGGCCCAGGATACCTATGTGCGCGTGCTGGTCACGGGCCGCGTGCCAGAGCAGGCCGAACAGTCTCGCGCCTACCTGGTGCGCATCGCCAAGCACCTGGTGGTGGACCTGTACCGTCGTCGCCGCCTCGAACATGCTTACATGGAAGCGCTGCGGCACCTGCCGCCGGCCCAGTTGCCGTCGCTGGAAGAGCGCGCCATCACGCTTGAAACCCTGTGCCGGCTCGACGCCGCCCTGGACCGCCTGCCGGTGCGGGTGCGCGAGGCGTTCCTGCTGTCGCAGTTCGACGGCCTGACCTACAGCGCCATCGCGCAGCAGCTGGACGTGTCGGTCGCCTCGGTGCGCAAATACATGCTGCAGGCGGCGCAGGCCTGCTTTGCCGTGATGGCCGCCTGATTGAACGGCGCCACCGACAACGTGCCGTCCGAACTGCATCAGCAGGCGCTTTCCTGGCTGGTGACGATGTGGTCCGGCGAAGCGACCCACGAAGAACAGCAGGCGTTGAGCCGCTGGCGCCAGGCGTCGGCCGCGCATGAGCAGGCCTGGCAGGCGGTGCAGCAGATGCAGCAGCGCCTGCGCAGCGTGCCGGCCGGAACCGCCGGCCCGGTGCTGCGCGCCGCGTCCCGGCGCAACAGCCGGCGCGCCGTACTGCGCGGCCTGGCGCTGCTGTGCGGCGGCGGCGCGGCGTTGCAGGCCGTGCGCGAGACCGAAAGCTGGCAGGCGATGACGGCGCAATACAGCACCGCCACCGGCGAACGGCGCGACATCGTGCTGGCCGACGGCAGCCGCATCGCCATGAACACGGCCACCGCGCTGGACGTGCGCTTCGATGCCGGCCAGCGCCGCATCGACCTGCACCGCGGCGAGATCATGATTACCACCGGCAAGGATCATGGCCGGCCCTACCGCCCTTTCGTGGTCCACACGGCGCACGGCACGGCGCGCGCGCTGGGCACGCGTTTCCTGGTCTACCAGCATGGCGAACATACGCAGGTGCAAGTCTACGAGGGCGTGGTGGAAGTACGGCCACGCCTGCAGCCGGCGTCGCTGCGGCGGCTGGCGGCCGGCAGCCAGCTGCGCCTGAGCGCACGGCAGGCCGAGCCACCCCAGCCGCTGCCACCCCTTGATCCGGCCTGGCTGGCCGGCGAACTGGAAGCCGAGCAGATGCGCCTGCAGGATTTCCTGGCCGAGCTGGCCCGCCATCGGCACGGCGTGATCGATTGCGATCCGGCCGTGGCCAACCAGCTGGTATCGGGCATCTACCCGCTGGGCGACACCGACAAAGTGCTGGCTGCCCTGGTGCAGGCGCTGCCGGTACAGGTGCGTTACCGGACCCGTTACTGGGTGACGGTGCAGCCCGTCGAAAAAAAATAGGCAAAAGCGGTAGCACTTTTTTCTTTTCATACGGGATATCAGGTATCACCCCCATCTTGAACTGAAAAGGATCACCTTCATGTCGCACCCAATGTCACCGTTCCCCCTGCGCCGCATGGCCCAGGCCGTTTTGCTGGCCGCATTGTCGATGGGCGCCGGCGCCACGCTGGCCCAGTCGCCGGCGGAAGCCCGGCGCCATGTCGAGATCGCCGCGGGCACGCTGGACGGCGCGCTGAACCGCTTCGCCAGCAGCACCGGCATCCTGCTGGCCATCGACGGCAAGCTGACCGCAGGCAAGACCAGCAGCGGCCTGAAAGGCGACTACACCGCCCAGCAGGGCCTGGCGGCCCTGCTCGAAGGTAGCGGGCTGGAAGCCGTGGCCCAGCCGAACGGCGCCTATGCGCTGCGCAAGGCGATCGCCACCCAGGCCGGCGCCATGCCGGAACTGGTGGTCACCAGCACCGCCGATACCTCGTCCATCGACCGCGTGCTGATCACCGGCGCCAGGAGCGGCAACGACCTGGCCGGCGGCCGCCTGGCGCGCGCCGGCGGCCTGGGCGTGCTGGGCTTTGCCGACGTGATGGACACGCCGTTCAGCACCACCAATTACACCGCCCGCATCCTCGAAGACCAGCAGGCCCGCACCCTGGCCGACGTGGTCGTCAACGAGGCATCGGTGCGCACCATGACCTCGACCGGCGGCTTCAGCGAAGACTTCCAGATCCGCGGCTTCAATGTCACCAGCGGCGACGTGGGCCTGAACGGCCTGTACGGCCTCACGTCGTCGAACCGCATGCCGACCGCCTTCATGGAGCGCGTCGAAGTGCTCAAGGGTCCGGGTACCCTGATGTACGGCATCAGCCCGAATGGCAGCATCGGCGGCAATATCAATGTCGTCACCAAGCGCGCCAGGGACGAGCCCATCACCAGCCTGACCGCCACCTATGAAAGCGCGGCCCTGCTGGGCGGCCACCTGGACGTGGGCCGCCGCTTCGGCCCGGACAACGCCTGGGGCGTGCGCTTCAACGGCGCCTACCGCAAGGGCGACACCAATATCGACGGCGGCAAGCAGGAGTTCGGCCTGGTGGCGCTGGCGCTGGACTACCGTTCCGACGCCGTGCGCTGGTCGGTGGACAGCTATGCCCAGCGCGAAGACACCGACAACTTCCGCGCGCAGACCGGCTTCCGGTCGGGCATCACCCGCCTGCCACAAGCGCCTTCCGGCCACCGCGCCGTGTATGCCGGCGCCGACCTGGCGCTGCGCGACGCCACCATCGCCTCGCGCCTGGAATACGACCTGTCGCCGCAGATCATGCTGTACGCCGCGGCCGGCTACCATTACGGCGCCAGCGAACAGGATTTTCCGTCGGCGCGCAGCGGCGATGGCATGGATGAACTGGGCAACCTGCGCATCAGCAGCGCCTGGTACGACGCGGCATCGCGCAGCAAGACCGGCGAAGTGGGCGCCCGCGCACGCTTCAACACGCTGGGCGTGCAACACGTGCTGACCCTGACGGCCTCGCGCCTGGAACAGGAAGCGGGCAGCTTTTATCTGGCGGCGCCCGCCAGCACCAAGCTCGATTCGAATATCTACGCGCCGGTGCCCGTGTACCAGGTCACCGGCGAACGCCTGTCGCCGACCAAGACCTCCGAAACCCAGCTGACCAGCATGTCGCTGACGGACACCGTGTCCTTCGCCGACGGCCGCGTCATGCTGACGGGCGGCCTGCACCAGCAAAAGGTGCAAGCCCAGAACTTCAGCGCGGCCGGCGCGGTCACCAGCTCGTACAGCGAAAGCGCCGTCTCGCCGATCGCCGGCGTGGTGGTGCGTCCGCTGCCAAATGTTTCCTTGTACGGCAACTTTACCTCGGGCCTGACGCGCGGCTCGTCGGCGCCGGCCACCACCGCCAATGCGGGCGAGGTGTTCGCGCCGTTCAAGTCGAAACAGTATGAACTGGGCGTCAAGATGGAACACAAGCAGGTCATGACGGGCGTGTCGGTGTTCCAGATCGACCGGCCGAACGCCATCACCGACCAGGCCACCAATATCTACAGCATGGACGGCACCCAGCGCAACCGCGGCCTGGAATTGTCCGCCGTCGGCGAAGCCGTGCGCAACCTGCGCCTGATGGCCAGCGCCACCATCTACGACGCCACGCTGAAACGCTCGGCCGGCGCGGTCAACCAGGGCAAGGACGCGATCGGCGTGCCCAAGTACACGCTCAACCTGGGCGCCGACTGGGACGTGCCGGGCGTACATGGCCTGAGCGTCAATGCGCGCGCCATCCACACCGCCGCCACGCCTTATGATGTGGCCAATACGCTGGACATGCCGTCGTGGACCCGGGTCGATGCCGGTGCCCGCTACCGCACCACCATCATGGGCAAGCCGGTGGCCTTGCGCGCCAGCGTGGAGAACCTGTTCAACAGGAACTACTGGCTGTCGAGCAGCACCTTGCTGACCGTCAGCACGGCGGCGGCGGCGCGCACCTTGCTGCTGTCAGCGCAGTTCGACCTGTAAGCCCTCAGCGCTCGCAAACCGCCGCCCTGGTCTCCTCGGCTGCCGGGCGGCGGCGGCGTGCCAGCCAGGCCAGCGGCAGCAGCGCCAGCAGCGATGCGGCGACGCCCGCCCACGGCGACGACGCCATCAGCTGGCGCGACACCATCAGCGCACCCAGCATCGAACCCAAAGAGATGCCCAGGTTGAAGGCCGAGATATTCAGGCCGGAAGCGAAATCGACGGCCTTCGGCGTATGACGCTCGGCCGTGGCCAGCATGCCGGCCTGCAGCGCCGGCGACAACCCAAACGCAAACACGCCCCAGACAAACAGCATCACCACCATCATCCACTGCGAGCCGATCGCCAGCGCCACGCCCACTTGCGTGGCGGCCAGCAGCAACAGCATCAGGCGCAGCGCTTTTTGCCAGCCGACATGGCTGGTCAGATAGCCGCCACCCAGGTTGCCGGCAAACGTGGCGGCGCCGAACACGATCAGCAAGGCGCTGGCCATGGTGGCGGAAAAGCCGGTGATGTCGGTCAATATCGGCGTAATGAACGTAAACGCGGCAAAGCTGCCGCCGAAACCGAACACGGTGACCGCCATCATGGTCAGGATGGGGCCGCTGCCGAGCGCCGCCAGTTGCGTGGCCGCCTTGCCGCCCGCCCCTCGGGCCAGGCCCGCCGGCAGCCAGCGCGCCATCGCGGCCAGGCCCAGCGCGGCCAACGCCGCCACGGCAAAGAAGGGCAGGCGCCAACCCATCAGGTTGCCCAGGAAACTGCCGAGCGGCACGCCGATCACCATGGCCAGGGTCAGGCCGGCAAACATCACGGAGATCGCTCTGCCCGCCTGGGCCTTCGGCACCAGGTTGGCCGCCACCGTGGCGCCGATGGCAAAAAAAGTACCGTGCGCGACGGCGGTGATGACCCGGCCCACCAGTAACAGTTCGAAGGTATGCGACAGCGCCGCCAGCAAATTGCCGGCCAAAAATACTGTCATCAGCCCCAGCAAGGCCAGCTTGCGCGGCAGGCGCGACAGGCCGATCACCAGCAGCGGCGTGCCGATGGCCAGCGCCAGCGCATACAGACTGACCAGCGAGCCGGCCGATTCGATGGAGATATGCAAGTCCCTGGCAATCGCCGGCAGGATGCCAACGACAATAAATTCGGTGACCCCGATGGCAAAGGCACCGACGGCCAGCGACAGCACGCCGGGCGGCATTTTGGTAGTGACAACGGTAGTGCTCATGCGATTCTCCGGCGATCAATTCAAGACCTTCAGTGTAGAGCCCGCAGTACTTTTGATATAGACTTCTATAATCGAAACACCTGTGAAATGGATTCAGCAATGGCCAGGCACGATATCAATCGCTCGTTTGAAATGGCCGTGTTTGTCACGGTGGTGGAAGCGGGTAGCTTCACGGCGGCGGCGTGCAAGCTGGCGCTGACGCCATCGGCTGTCAGCAAGCTGGTCAATCGCCTGGAAGCGCGGCTCGGTGCGCGCTTGCTCCAGCGCAGCACGCGCCAGCTGCACACCACGCCCGAAGGCGACGCGTTTTATGCGCAAAGCAAGCGCATCCTCGACGATATCGACGGCGCCGAGCGCGAGGCGGCGCAAGGCGCCGCGCCGCGCGGGCGCTTGCGCATCAATTGTTTTGTCCCGTTCGGCGTGCGCCACCTGCTGCCCATCCTGCCCGAATTTGCCCGGCGCTATCCCGACATCGTGCTCGACGTGGTGGTCAGCGACGCCGTGGTCGACCTGCTGGAAGACCGCACCGATATCGCCATCCGCACCGGCAAGCTGAAGGAATCGAACCTGGTGGCGCGCAAACTCGGGGAAGATACGATGGTGGTGGTGGCCTCGCCCGGCTACCTGGAGCGCCACGGCACGCCGCGCACGCTGGCGGACCTGGACCAGCACAATCTGCTGGCTTTCAATTTTCGCTGCCAGAACGAAACCTGGCCTTTTCTTGATGGCGCGGGCGGCACGCTGCAAGTCACGCCGCAAGGCAATACGCAAATCAGCGATGGCGACAGCATGCGCCAGCTGGTGCTGGCCGGCATGGGCCTGGGGCGTTTTTCACGGCTGCATGTGCAGCCCGATATCGACCGGGGATTGCTGGTGCCGGTGCTGGAAGCGTTCAATCCGGGCGATAGTGAAATCGTCCACGCCGTCTTTGTCGGGCCGGGCCAGCAAGTGCCGGCGCGCGTGCGCGTGATGCTTGACTACCTGCTGGAAAAGGTCAAACTGGCTTGACCTTGCCCACCACCGGGAGCATACCGATGAATACCAGCGAGCTGATCAGCATCTTGCACACCCGCTTCAGCAACAATAGGCAGCGCCACCCTGGCCTGGCCTGGGAGCTGGTTCTCGCCAGGCTGGAAGCGGCGCCGGCGCATCTGCAGGCGCTGCAGGCAATGGAGGACACTGGCGGCGAACCGGACATTGTCACTTTTGACGGGGGCACCGTTGACGGCGACACGCACAGGCTGGCGTTTTGCGATTGCTGCGCCGAAAGCCCTGCAGGCCGGCGCAGCCTGTGCTTCGACCAGGCCGCATGGCAGGCGCGCAAGGACAACAAGCCGGCCGGCAGCGCCATCGGGGCGGCCAGCAAGATGGGCGTGACCCTGCTGACGGAGGATGAATACCGTCAACTGCAGCAGCTGGGCGAATTCGACCGGAAAACATCCAGCTGGATAGCCACGCCGGACAGCGTGAGAACACTGGGCGGCGCGCTGTTTGGCGACCGCCGCTACGGCCAGGTGTTCGTGTATCACAACGGCGCCGAATCCTACTATGCGGCGCGCGGCTTTCGCGGCGTGCTGCGAATATAGCGGCAAGGCTACATCACCTCTTCCAGGTGCAAATGCTTGCCTTCATCGAGCATGATTTCGAACTCGCCCGCCGTCACCGCCGGGCTGAACAGATAACCCTGCAACTGGTCGCACCCCAGGCTGCGCAGGAAACGCATCTGTTCCGGCGTTTCCACGCCTTCGGCGACGATTTCCTGGCGCAGCTGCTGCGCCATGGTGACGATGGCGCGCGCGATGGCGCAGTCGTTTTCCTCGTAGGGCAGGCCGATCACGAAAGCGCGGTCGATTTTCAGGGTGCTGATCGGGAACTTTTTCAAATACGCCAGGCTGGAATAGCCGGTGCCGAAGTCGTCCAGCGCCAGCGCCAGGCCCATGGCCACCAGCTCGTTCATGATCTCGATCACCTTGTCGGCGCCGCGCATCAAGAGGCTTTCGGTAATTTCCAGCATGATCTGGTCGGGCCGTACCTGGTAGCGTTCCAGCACGGCCGCCACCCTTGCCGGCAAGTGGGCGTCGAACTGGCGCGCCGACAGGTTGACGGCGATCACCGGCATATGCAGGCCGCGGTCTTCCCATTCGCGGATCTGGCGGCAGGCTTCATCAAGCACCCAGGTGCCCAGTTCCAGTATCAAACTGGTTTCTTCGGCGACCGGAATGAAGACGCCGGGCGAGACCATGCCGCGCAGCGGATGCTTCCAGCGCAGCAAGGCTTCCGCGCCGACGATCTGGCCACTGCTCAAGCTCACTTTCGGCTGGTAATGCAGTTCCAGTTCCTGGTCGCCCAGGGCGAGGCGCATTTCGCTTTCCAGGCGCAAATGCTCCTTGGCGCGGCGATTCATGTCTTCGCGGTAAAACAAAAAGGTCGGCTCGATGGTCTGCGCCGCTTTTGCCACGGCCACGTCGGCAAAGCGGAACAGGGCCGGCGCTTCCATGCCATCTTCCGGGTAGACCGTAATGCCGATGCTGGCGCCCACGTACAAGGCGTGGCTGTCGATGCGGATCGGCGCTTCGAGCAGGTTCAGCAGCTTTTGCGCCACATTCGCCGCGTGTTCGCGCTTTTCGATATGCAATAGCGCCACGACGAACTTGCTGTTGTCGACACGCGCCAGGATATCGGCGTCGCGCAGCGCGCCACGGAACAGTTCGCCGATGGCGATCACCAGCTGGTCGCCTACTTCGTGGCCCAGGGTGTCGCTGATCGAACCGATGCGGCTGATGTCGATCACCATCAGCGCGCCATGGGTTTCCTGGCGCTTCGCTTCGGCCAGGCCCTGCACCACCAGCTGGTTCAGCAGGCAGCGGTTGGGCAAGCCGGTCAGGCCGTCGTAATTGGCCATGCGCTGCATGCGCGCCTCGGCATCCTTGTGCACCGAGATATCGGAAAACAGGGAAAACACATGACTGATGTCGCCGAATTCATTGCGCACCACGCTGATCGTCACCGCTTGCGGAAACAGTTCGCCATTCTTGCGCCGGCCGATGATTTCGCCGCGCCAGGAACCGTGGCCGCGCATGGCGGCGCGCACCTTGGCGCGGAACTCGGCGTCGTGCACGCCCGAGCGCAGCAGGTCCGGCGTGCGGCCAATCGCTTCGGCCGGCGAGTAACCGGTGATGCGGCTGAAGGAACTGTTGACGGAAACGATGCGCTCGTCGGCGTCGGTGATCAGCACGCCCTGCTCGCTGTCTTCGATGATGCGCGCGTGCAATTTCACCTTGTCGATATCGGGCAGCGGTTCGGCCAGCATTGACAGCCGCACGGCCATGCCGCAGGTCTTGCCGGACTGGTCGAGGATGGCGTGGCGCTGCATGCGCAGCCAGGTCAGCACGCCCGACTTCTTGCGGCGCAACACATCGACCGCCACTTCGGCCTGCGCCGGCAGCAGTTCCACCGGGCTGGTCTGCATGTCGTCGGGCGGATACAGGAACAGGATGTGCTGGCCCAGCGCTTCGAACTCGGCATAGCCGAACATCTGGTCGGCGCCATGGTTCCAGCCGATCAAATAACCGTCGAGGTCGATTTCCAGCAAGGCGTCGGCCGGCGCCAGGCGCAGCACGGGCCGGCTGACGCCACGCAATTGCTCCAGTTCGCCCTGCAACTGCGCCAGGGTGGCGGCCAGTTGCGGGCCGCCCTGCTGCTGCGCTTCATGGCTCAGGCGCAAACACTGCGCGACCCTGGCCTCAAGCACGGCGCCTCCGCGCGACAGCAAACGGGGGAAGGCATAAAGTGGGCGCTACAGGGAATGTCATCATCAAAATCCCGTGATCGGGCTTGGAGTTTGGCGCAAAATGCTGCGAATATAGTAACCTGAAATTGTTGGCCTATGTCAACATTTTGCAGCCCCACAGAATGAAAGCGGCGCGCCCCTGCCCTCGCTCAAGCCGATGGCAGGGACGGTTCGCCGGGCAGGTAGCGGGTCAGGCGGGCGAACAGTTCCGGCTCGCGCATGCGCGCCATCCACCAGCGCAGGGCGGCGCCGTCCTCGCCCACGCGCCAGGCCAGGTAAAAGGTCTCGGCCGGCTTCGGCTCTTCCACCGTTTTTTCCACCAGCAGGCCGCGCGCGATGGCGGCGCGCGCGCACGGTCCCGGCAGGAAGCCGAAGCCCAGGCCCAGCACCTGATAATCGAATTTTACCTGCATGCCGGGCACGGTCAAGGCATCTTGCCCCAGCAGCAAGCCCACCGTGCGCGGCGCCAGCTGGCGCGCCGAATCGGCCACCACCACGGCGCGGTGATGCTGCAGGTCGCCGCGCGTCAGCGGCCGATCGATCGCCGCCAGCGGGTGCGTGGGGGCGACGGCAAACACGAAGTCCAGCATGCCCAGCGGCTGGGCGATATAGCCGCCGCCGGGCGGGCCGTCGCCGGGCGCACCGACCAGCAGGTCGACGCGGCGTTCCAGCAGCGCTTCCCAGGTACCGGACAAGGTTTCCTGCACCAGCCGCAAGCGCGTCTGCTGCGCCACGTTATAAAAGGCGGTGATGTCGCCGGCCAGCGCCAGCGCGGAAAACACCGAATCGAGGCCGATCGCCAGTTCCGTTTCCCAGCCCGAGGCCACCCGCCGCACGCGGTGTTCCAGGTCCTGCGCGGCCTTCAGCAGATAGCGCCCCTCCTTCAGCAATTCCTGGCCGGCCGCCGTCAGCATCACTTTCGGGCCGTTGCGCTGGAACACCTGCACGCCCAGGTCGTCTTCGAGTTTCGCCACCGTATACGAGATGGTCGACGGCACTTTGTGCAGTTCCTTGCCGGCCGACGAGAACGAGCCGCGGCGGTCGATGGCGTCGACAATTTGCAGGGCTTCCAGGCTGAGTCTTAGCATTCGATTTTTTCGATCATAGAGCGGTAATTTTTCCGTTTTTCTTTCTCGTATGACGGGCCTATACTCTCTTCATCGCATCACGAAAGACGAAGTCAGCCCGGCAAGGAACACAAAGGCGGGCAACGGTCCTTCGAAATTATCGCACATTAACCTACGAAGAAATGGAGTCTCACCATGTTACAAATCCGTCATAGCGAAGAACGCGGCGCCGCAAACCACGGCTGGCTCAATTCCCACCACAGCTTTTCTTTCGGCAGCTACCACGATCCGAAACACATGGGTTTTGGTCCATTGCTGGTGATCAATGAAGACAGGGTCACGCCGGGCCAGGGTTTCGGTACCCACGGTCACCGCGACATGGAAATCATCTCGTATGTGCTGGACGGCGCGCTCGAGCATAAAGACAGCATGGGTACCGGCTCGGTCCTGCACTACGGCGATGTACAGCGCATGAGCGCCGGCAGCGGTGTGCGTCACAGCGAGTTCAACCATTCGCAAACGGATGGCCTGCACTTCCTGCAGATCTGGATCCAGCCGAACGTGACGGGCATCGCCCCCAGCTACGAAGAGAAACACTTCGCACCGGAAAGCAAACAGGGCAAGCTGCGCCTGGTTGCTTCCAGCGACGGGCGCCAGGGTTCGGTGCTGATCCACCAGAACGCCTCGATCTACGCCAGCATCATGAAAGAAGGCGATGCGCTGGAACATGCCCTGGACGAAGGCCGCACCGCGTATGTGCACCTGATCCGCGGCAGCCTGGTGGTCAACGGCACACCCTTGAAAGCCGGCGATGCGCTGAAACTGACGCAGGAAGCCAAAGTAACGCTGGCAAATGCCGAAGATGCCGAAGTTTTGCTGTTCGACCTGCCCTACTAAGAGCCTATCCCAGTAGATGAATACGCCCCCTGCTGGCGCCCCTCAGAAGCGGGGACTGCGTTGCTCGTCGTTGCATGGCTCGCCATGCGGCCTCCTCGCGCCTTGTCCGCGCTCCTGATGAGCTGCAAGCAGAAGACGCTCACTACTGGGATAGGCTCTAAGCGATGCCATTGAACCGGCTGTAGCGCGCCAACTGGCCCGCTACAGCCAGCCACCTCAACAATAACAAGAACCTGGATCTCATCATGAAAAACACTACCGCCCTGCTGTACCCTGCTGGCCGCGCCGCGCTCGGCGTGCTCTTCTTTGTCTCCGGCCTGCTGAAAATCGGCGGCTATGCCGGTGTCGCCGGCTACATGAGCAGCATGGGCCTGCCGTTCGCCAGCGTGCTGCTGGCCGGCGTGATCGCGCTGGAAGTGGGCGGCGGCCTGCTGCTGATTACCGGCTGGCAGTCGCGCTGGGCAGCCCTGGCGCTGGCCCTGTTCCTGATCCCGACCACACTCGTCTTCCACGCATTCTGGGCCGCCGACGCCGCCCACTACCAGGATCAATTGACCAATTTCCTGAAAAACCTGTCCATCTTTGGCGGCATGCTGTTACTGGTGGAACGCGGCTTTGCCAAAGTGAAATAAGTACGGCCTGGGCTGCTTCGCCTGTCATCAGACTGTCATCCAGCTGACACAAGCCTGTCACATGAAATGACTATCATCCGGTTGCCATTTACATCACACAACCACAGGACACCGCAGCCCATGAACAAGCCCAACGATCTGGCCATCAGCGCCGCCGATCTGAACGACATTGACAGCAACGCGTCCCACGACAACCATTTCAACAGCATCCTGAATGCGCGCCTGAGCCGCCGCAACTGGCTGCGCGGCAGCGCCGTCACGGCGGCCACCGCCGTCATGGGCTCCATGGGTCTGTCCGCCTGTGGTGGCGATAGCGACCCGGTCGCCGTCACGCCGACGCCGCCAGCGGAAAAACTGCTGGCCTTTACCGCCGTGCCAAAAAGCCTGGCCGACGTGGTCTCGGTACCGGCCGGTTATACCGCCACCGCGCTGTACGCGCTGGGCGACTCGCTGCGCAGCGCCACCCCGGCCTACAAGAACGACGGCAGCGATACCGATTTCGACAACCGCGCCGGCGACCACCATGACGGCATGGAATACTATGGCCTGTCCGCCGCCGGCGCGCCGCTGGCCTCCGGCGCCGAACGGGGCGTCCTGGCGATGAACCACGAAGCGACCACCGACGAAAAACTGTCGTCGCACTTCCTGCACGTCAATGGCGGCACCACCTCGCTGCCGCGCCCTGCGGCCGAAGTCGACAAGGAAGTGGCCGTGCACGGCCTGAGCGTGGTGGAGGTGAAAAAAACCGGCAGCACCTGGGCCACCGTCAACGATTCCGCCTTCAACCGCCGCGTCACGCCGCTGACCGAGATCGACATCTCCGGCCCGGTACGCGGCAATGCCCTGCTGGTGACGAAATTCTCGCCGACCGGCACCAGGACGCGCGGCACCATCAACAACTGCGGCACCGGCAAGTCGCCATGGGGCAGCTACCTGACCGGCGAAGAAAACTGGGCCGGCTACTTCACCCGCTCGGCCACCGACAATGCCGCGCGCGGCAATGACAAATCGGTCGCTTCGCTGAACCGCTACGGCCGCAGCCAGGGCGGCGCCTCGCGTCACGGCTGGGAAACCGGCGGCAGCGATGACAAGTACGCGCGCTGGAACCTGAGCAAGATCGGCGCCTCGAGCAACGGCAGCGACGACTACCGCAACGAACTGAACGGCATGGGCTATATCGTCGAGATGGACCCGTACGACAAGACCAAAGTGATCCGCAAGCGCACCGCGCTGGGCCGCTACGCGCACGAAAGCGCCGCGTTCAGCGTGCCGACCGTGGGCCAGCAGCTGGCCGTCTACATGGGCGACGATTCGCGCAACGAATACATCTATAAATTCGTCACCACCGCCGTCTGGGCCGCCGCCGATGCGACGCCGGCGGACCGCATCGCCACCGGCGACAAATACCTCGATTCGGGCAAGCTGTACGTGGCCAAGCTGGCCGCCGACGGCAGCGGCCAGTGGATCGAGTTGGCCATGTCGAACGCGCTGATCCAGGCCTACAGCGGGTACAAGTTTGCCGACCTGGCCGATGTGCTGGTCAACGCCCGCCTGGCGGCCGATGCCGTCGGCGCGACCAAAATGGATCGCCCGGAATGGTGCTCGGTCAACCCGGCCAACGGCGAGATCTACTACACGCTGACCAACAATTCGAACCGCACCGTCAATCCGAGCGGCTCGTCGCAGCTGGCACCGGACAGCGCCAACCCGCGCGCCTACACCGACATGAAGGGCGCGACGGCGCAAAACGGCAACCCGAACGGCCATATCATCCGCTTCAAGGAAGGCACCGGCGCGGCCGCGGCCACCGCCTTTACCTGGGACGTCTACCTGTTCGGCGCCGAAAGCGGCGCCGACGCCAGCAAGATCAACCTGTCCAGCCTGACGGCCGACCAGGATTTCTCGAGCCCGGATGGCCTGGCCTTCAGCCCGTACACCGGCATCTGCTGGATCCAGACCGACGATGGCGCTTACACCGATGTCACCAACTGCATGATGCTGGCGGCCATCCCCGGCAAGGTCGGCGACGGCGCGAAGAGCACGCTGAACTATGCCACGGCGGCCGGCGGCACCCTGGCGGTCGACACCTTTATCGGCAAGAAGCCCACCGCCGACACGCTCAAGCGCTTCCTGGTGGGGCCGGTCGGTTCGGAAATCACCGGCATCAGCGAAACGCCCGATGGCAAGACCATGTTCATCAATATCCAGCATCCGGGCGAGACGACGTCGGTGGCCAATATCGGCGACCCGACCAAGTACACCAGCCAGTGGCCGTCGAACGCCGGCTACGGCGCCGGCAAGCGTCCGCGTTCGGCCACCATCGTGATCACCAAGAACGATGGCGGACGCATCGGCAGCTGATGCCTTGCAAAACAGTGAAGTGTCCTTAAGTACAGGCCTATCACCAGGCATTGCATCAACCAAATAGCAGCAGCGGAAACCGTTTTCCTGCTTTTTGGTATGATGGCAAGGCGCGCCGGCACCGGAGTGGTGCCGCGCGCCTTTTATTTTTGACACTTACTTATATGAGCACAACCATGCAAAGCGGCGCGGACCTCCTGGCGACAGGCGAATTGGATTACACGACTTCCTGTGCACTGCCGACGCCGTGGGCCCAGTTCACGCTGCACGCCTTTGTCGAACACGCGACCGGCAAGGAACACCTGGCCATGGTGCTGGGCAATGTCGGCGACGGCGCCCCGGTGCTGGCGCGCGTGCATTCCGAATGCCTGACCGGCGACGTGCTGTTTTCGCAGCGCTGCGACTGCGGCGCGCAACTGGAAGGCGCGCTGAAACGCATCGCCGAGGAAGGCCGCGGCATTTTGCTGTATTTGCGCCAGGAAGGACGCGGCATCGGCCTGATCAACAAGATCCGCGCCTACCGCCTGCAGGAAGCGGGCGCCGACACGGTGCAGGCCAATGAACAGCTGGGCTTCAAGGCCGATGCGCGCAATTACACCTTGTGCAAACCGATGTTCGCGCAGTTCGGCATCCACAGCCTGCGCCTGATGACCAATAATCCGCGCAAGATTGCGGCGATGGAAGCGCTGGGCGTGACGGTGGCAGAACGGGTGCCGCTGCTGGTCAACCGCAACGCCTTCAACCAGCATTACCTGAACACCAAGGAAAGCAAGCTGGGCCACATGATGACACCGGTCGAAGCGCCGGCGCTGGAAGACGGCGCCCTGTAAGCTTTGCCACGCGGGCCGGGCGCGCGGCGCCTGGTGCGCCACCTGCTTTCTTCACGCCCCAAGGATGCATGAAATTACTTAACACTGCCTTGTTGCTGGCCGGCTTGTCTGCCGCCGCCGGCACGCACGCCGCCCCCGCGCCGGCTCCCGCCGCTCCTGCGTCCGCCACTGCGGCGCCAGCCTCCCCCGCCAAACCGCCGCCCGCCACGGCCGCGCCCGCCGCCACCGAACATGCCGCCCTGCCGCCGCCGTCCTCGGCCGCGCAAAAGCTGTACACGGCCGCCCGCGCCGATATATTGCAAGTACGGGTGCTGCTGAAAAACGGCCGCACGCAGTCGTCGGTCGGCTCGGGCTTCTTGATCGGCACGGGCGACCTGGTGGTCACCAACTACCACGTGGTGTCGCAATTCGCGCTCGACCCGGACACCTATGTCGGCGAATGGGTGGACACGGCCGGCCAGCGCGGCAACGTGGAATTGCTGGCGGTCGACGTGCTGCACGACCTGGCCGTGATTCGTGTCAACCGCCACGGCACCGGATTTTTCCAGATGCCGGCGCAGCTGGCCACCCTGACGCAAGGCCAGTACCTGTATTCGATGGGCAATCCGCTCGACCTGGGCTTTGCGATTTCCGAAGGCGCCTACAACGGCGTCGTCACGCGCAGCTTTTACGACCAGCTGATGTTTACGGGCCCGATCAATTCCGGCATGAGCGGCGGGCCCAGCGTGACGGCCAGCGGCGACGTGGCCGGCATCAATGTATCGAAACGCCTGGACGGCGAACTGGTCAGCTTCCTGGTGCCGGCCCGCTACGCCCAGCAGTTGCTGGAGCAGGCGGCGCGCCTGGTCAAGCCGCCGAAGGATTTCAAGCCGGTGGTCACCACGCAATTGCTGGCGCACCAGGACGCCATGCTGGCGCGCCTGCTGGCAACGCCGTTGAGCCTGAAAGCCATGGGGCCGTATCGGGTGCCGGTGCGCGAATCGGAACAGATGCGCTGCTGGGGCCGCTCTAACGTCAAAGCCGACAAGCCTTATACCATCGACAATACCAGTTGCGCGATGGAATCGGCCATTTTCATTTCCGGCGCCCTGCAAACGGGGCAGGTGTCGATGCGCCACGAGTTCCTGCGCAGCAGCGAGCTGGGCGCACTGCGCTTTGCCGAGCTGGCCAGCGCCTCGTTCAAGAACGAAAGCTTCGGCAACTACAAGAGCGCCCACCTGACCGGTCCGCACTGTACCGAGCAGTTCGTCAGGAACGCCAGCCTGCCGCTGCGCGCCCTGGTGTGCGTGCGCGCCTACCGAAAATTTCCCGGCCTGTATGATTTTGCCCTGCTGGCCGCCAGCACCGATGAGCCACTGATGAATCTGCAAAGCCGCATCGACGCGCGCGGCGTGTCGTATGCCAATGGCCTGCGCGTGACGCGCACCTTCCTCGAAGCGCTGTCGCGCACACCGTCAGCCAAGCTGGCGGGCAAGCCATGAGAGCGCCCTACTACATCGAGATCCTGGCCGCCAATGGCGAGGTGCAGCAGCGCCAGCGGGTGGAGTCCTTGCCGATCCGCATCGGCCGAGGCTACGACAACGACTTCATCCTCGACGACGCGCATACGGCGCCCGAGCACGCCATCGTCGAAGACGACGGCGAAGGCGGCCTGCTGCTGCGCGACCTGGGCAGCCATAACGGCGTGATCCACCAGGGCCGGCGCCAGCAGGCCCTGGCCCTGCAAGGCGACACCGTGGTGCGCCTGGGCCACACGCGGCTGCGCGTGCGCGGCGCCGACCAGCCGGTGGCGCCCGAGCGCAGCGACACCACCATGCATGGCTGGGAGGGATTGCGCCCGGCCGTGGCGGGCCTGGCCATGATCGCCGCCTCGGCCGCTTTCAGCAACTGGCTCGGCGACGCGGAAAAGTTCGAGCCGATTTCCTATCTGATGATCATCGCCTATGCGATGGCCGGCGGCCTGGTGTGGGCGTCGATCTGGGCGGTGGCCAACCGCCTGTTCGGCCAGACGGCCCGTTTCGGGCGCCATGTGTTCATCATCGGCTGCGGCCTGGTGGCGATGGAAGTATGGGAACTGGCCAGCACCATGGCCGCCTATGCGCTGTCGCTCGAATCGCTGACGCGCTACGGACGCCATCTGTTCATCGTCATCGTCTGCGCCATGATCTTCTTCCACCTGTGGACCATCAAGCCCCAGCACCCGCGCCGCTTCGCGCTGGTGGGCGCGGTGCTGGCGATTCTTGGCTCGACCATGATTCTCCTGAGCAATCTGCAAATCAATGGCCGTCTGTCCGACGAACTGTATATGTCGGTGCTGTATCCGCCGGTGCTGCGCCTCAGTCCCGACCATACCACCGACGCCCTGTTCAAGGATGCGCAGGCGCTGCAAAAAGGCGTCGATGCGGAACGCGGCAAGGGTGGCAGCGGCGATGAAGACAGCGAGGACGACAGCGGCGAATAAACGCTGCGCACCAATAAAAAGCCCGCTGGCGCGGTAATGCGCCAGCGGGCTTTTTTAATGCGGTCCAGTCTGTTTATGCCTGGAACTTGACCGCCTGCGTACTGCGGCGGCCGGTAAAGGCCAGCAAGCCCAGGCCAATCAGCAGCATGGCGTAGGTCGACGGTTCCGGCACGGCCGAGACCGAGGCCAGGCCGTCGGTGGAACTGAAGCTGGTGTAGCTGCTGTTGCCCGCCTTGAACTGGGCTTGCTGGAAGCCGTCGCAGCAGCTTTCCAGGCCGTAGATGCTCAAGGTGTGGTTACCGGCGGCCAGGGTGCTGCTGCCGTTCAGGAAACCATTGCTGTTGGTGTAGCTGCCGTTCCACCACATGTCGTTGGTGCCGACGTCGAGCGCCACGCCGTCCAGGAACAAGGCGCCGCCTTGCGAAAAATCGACGCCGGTGCGAAAGCTCCAGCTGCCGGCCTGGGCGGCGGTCACGCCGAAATCGATGGTCGAACGAAACGCGATATTGGTCGAGCTGCCGAACAGGCTGCTGTTGTCGAGGGCGTTGTAGCTGGCGACAGTCTTGCTGCCATAGCCCACGGTCGGCTTGGCAACGGCGGCATCGACCACGGTCTTGTAGGCATCGGCGCTTTTTTGCGCGCCGGCGGTGGAATAGCCGGTGGAAACGGTAATGGTGCTGGCGTTCGCGTGGGCAAACACACCAACGGCGATCAGGGACAAGGCAAATTTAGGCAAGTTTTTCATGATGGATCCAGTAATAAAGGCATGGGAGCGCTTCAGCTGAATTCACGCTGCATTGAGGCGTGTCGGCGGTGCGCTGCAAACTGCAGGGATGAGCGGCCGGTGGCATGAACCCCGCGCGGGTGGCGGACTTGCGGCAGCGCGATTGCGCCACAAGCGTCCTGGAAAAGGGTCGGGTTTCCGGAACAGGATCAAAACGATAGACGGGTCAGGCAAGACAATGACGCTATTCTAGCTGAAAATTCTCAAATGCAAAGAATTTTTCTTTTTACCATCAGAGATGCCATTCTTACAATCAATAAAATTCGGTGCTGCGAGGAAAAATGCGGCTTGCGGCGTACCTGTGCGCGGTTGGCGATGCGACCGCGGTGTCGCGCCGACGCCACAAACGGCGCGGCAGCTGTCGCATGGCGCCGCATTCTTTTCACGCATGCCGGCCCCACGCGGCGAAGCACCATGGCAAAATGCACACATACATTACTGTCTGTCCGTTGAGGGAGAAAGAGGAAATGGTCGACCTGGAAGAACTACGCTATCTGGCATTGTCATTTCCCGATACCACCGAGGAAGAGCACCACGACCGGCCCGCGTTTCGCGTCGGCGGGAAGATCTTCGCCACCCTGCCCGACGATGAGCACATCAATGTGCTGCTCGATGCGGAAGCGGCGCATATCGCCACCGTCATCTCGCCGACCGGCTGCGAAAAACTGCTGTGGGGAGAACGGCTGGCCGGCATCACGGTGCGCCTGGCGGACGCCGAACTGGACATGCTGGCGGCGGCCCTGACGGCGGCCTGGCGGCGCAAGGCGCCGAGCGACCTGGCGAAAACCATTTCGGCCAGTTCCTGACGTCATGCGGCGTCAGATGCGCCCGCGCCTGAATTCGCCGAGAAATTTCGTGACTTCGGCCGGCGTCATCAGCACGTCGGCGTCGCCATGCCAGGCATACAGATACGGCGTGCCGCCGAGGCGGTCGGTCAGTTTGGCGAACAATAAAAAACGGCTGCCCAGCGGGTAGCGCCGCAGGTCAAGCAGGCGGCGCGAGCATTGCACGGCCAGCTCGGGCGAGAACGCCTGCCCCGGCACCGGGCGGATTTCCAGCTTGCCTTGAATCTCGCGCGATTCGACGGCGACCTGCCGGTAGGCATAGGTATCACGGGCCATGACTCACTCTTCCTGAACAAAGGCGCCATCTTAAAGCAGACAGCGCCTTGCTCGCTGGTTTATTGCGCCACGATGCGCAGCAGCTTGCCGTTGCTCTCGTCCGTCAGCGCATACAGATAACCGTCCGGCCCCTGCTTCACGTCACGCACGCGTTCGCCAATCGCCAGGCGGTCCTGGCCCGTCACTTTGCCAGCAGCGTCGAGCGCCACGCGGCGGATATCCTTGGCCGCCAGGCCGCCGCTGAAGACGCTGCCGCGCCAGGCGGGAATCTTGTCGCCCGAATACACGGCCAGGCCCGAGGGCGCCGGTGACGGCACCCAGGCCACGCTCGGGTTGATCATGCCGGCCACTTCATGCTTGCCCACCGGTTCATGGGTTTTGTAGTCGGCGCCATAGCCCTGCAGCGGCCAGCCGTAGTTGCCGCCGGCCACCACCAGGTTCAGCTCGTCGCCACCATAAGGGCCGTGTTCGGTAGCCCAGATGCGGCCCGAGACCGGATCGCGCGCCAGGCCCTGGATATTGCGGTGCCCCATCGACCAGATTTCCGGCAAGGCCCCCTTGGCCGCCAGCGGATTGCCGGGCGCCGGCTTGCCTTCGTCGGTCAGGCGCAGGATGGATCCCAGGTGGGTGGCCGGGTTTTGCGCCTGCTCGCGCGCCAGCCGGTCACCTATGCGCAGCGGCGGATTGCCGCCATCGGCCACGCTCATCAGCAAAGTGCCGTCCGGCAGCCACAGCAGGCGCGAGCCAAAATGCTGGCCACCACTCTTGTCGGTGGAGACCTTGAACAAGGTCTTGATCCCCGTCACCTTCTTGCCATCGAACACACCCTGCACCAGGGTCGTGCGATTCGCCTCGTTGGTGCCGGTCGCCACCGTCATGTAGACGCGCGGATTCGGTTTCGCCGCATCTTGCGGGTGCAGCACGATATCGAGCAGGCCGCCCTGCCCGCCCGTGAATACCTTGGGCATGCCTTCCAGCGCCACCTCGTCGAATTTCTGGCCGTTCAGGATATGCAAGCTCCCCTCCTTGCTGGTGACCAGCGCGCGGCCGTCGCCGAGCCAGGCGATGCCCCAGGGCTGGCGCACGCCCTCGGCCACCGTCACGGCACGCCAAGCCTGTTTCGCGGCCGGCGGCTCGCCGGTGGCGGCCAGTTCGGCGTGGGCGGGCAAGCTCAAGGCCAGCATGGCGGCGGCAATCGCCGTGGCGCGTAGGGAACGTAAATGAGGCATGGTTTTCTCCTGGATCGTGACATGAATGGCAAGCGTACAGCCTAGTCGTGCCAGCATAAACCAACATTAAAAAAATTTAATGTTCCGCAAAGGCTGGCGTAAGCGGCACGCAGGCATAGTGCAGTGCAACAAACCTCCTTGTTCTTGTCCGACTTCTGGAATTGCGCCATGCCCTCCTTGTCCCGTCTACGCCCTCTCGCTCCCCTTTGCCTGTTGACCCTGGCTGCCTGCAGCCCCGCGCCCAAACCGGCCGCCAGCACCACGCCGGAGGTGTCCGTGCTGACGGTGCGCCATGGCGCCGTGCCGCTCAGCGTCGAATTGCCTGGCCGTACGGCACCGTTCCTGATCGCCGAAGTGCGCGCCCGCGTCGATGGCGTGGTCCTGAAACGCAGCTTCACGGAAGGCGCCGACGTGCGCGCCGGCCAGGCGCTGTACCAGATCGACGCCGCGCCCTACCGCGCCGCGCTGGCCAGCGCCGAGGCGCAGCTGCAGCGTGCGCAGGCCAATCTGGTCAGCAACAACGCGCAGCTGGAACGCTACCAGGTGCTGATCAAGGGCAATGCCGTCAGCAAGCAGGCCTACGACAACGCGCTGGCCGCGCAACTGCAGGCGGCCGCCGACGTGGCCGCCGCAAAAGCCGCAGTCACCAGCGCCGGCATCAACCTGGCCTATACCAATGTGACGGCGCCGATCGCCGGGCGCTCGAGCGTGTCGCAAGTGACGCAAGGCGCCTATGTGCAGGGCGGCGCCGCCACCTTGCTGACCACGGTGCAGCAGATCGACCCCATGTATGTCGACTTGCAGCAGTCCAGCGCCGAAGGCCTGGCGCTACGCCGCCAGTTGACGGATGGCAGCCTGAAGAGCGGCGGCAAGGAGCAGGCCAGCGTGACATTGAAACTGGAAGACGGCAGCAGCTATGGCGAGCAGGGCACGCTGGAGTTTTCCGGCGTGACGGTGAACCAGGCCACCGGCTCGGTCACCCTGCGCGCGCGTTTCCCGAATCCGCAACACTTGCTGCTGCCGGGCATGTTCGTGCGCGCCGAAGTGAAACAGGGCGTGCGCGAAGGCGCCATGCTGGTGCCGGCACCGGCCATCACGCGCAACCCGCAAGGCGAGGCGACGGTGATGCTGGTGGACGCCACCGGCAAGGCGCAGCAGCGCACGGTGGTCGCCACGACCCTCTTGCGCGGCCAGTGGCTGGTGGAGAGCGGCCTGAAGGACGGCGAGCGCGTGATCGTCAGCGGCATCCAGAAGCTCAAGCCCGGCAGCGCCGTCAAGGTGCTGGCAGCGTCCCCGGCCCCCGCCGTGGCACAGAACTGAGGACCGCCGCATGTCCCATTTCTTTATCCGCCGCCCGATTTTCGCCATCGTCCTGTCGCTGATCATCATGCTGGCCGGCGGCATCGCCGTCTTCAAGCTGCCGGTCGAACAATTCCCGCCCGTCTCGCCACCGGTGGTGCAGATCGCCGCCACCTTCCCCGGCGCCTCGGCCGAAACCCTGCAAAATACCGTGATCCAGGTCATCGAACAGCAGATGAGCGCGATCGACAACCTGCTGTACATGTCGTCGACCAGCGACGACACGGGCCAGTCGACGACGACATTGACGTTTGCGCCGGGCACCGACCCGGACATTGCCCAGGTGCAGGTGCAAAACAAATTGCAGTCCGCCACCTCGCGCCTGCCGGCCGAAGTGCAGCAGTCGGGCCTGCGCGTGACGAAATCGACCAGCGACTTCCTGATGGTGGCCGGCTTCGTGTCGGACGACAACAGCATGAGCAAGTTCGATATCTCGAACTATGTGGCGTCGAATATCCAGGACCCGCTGAGCCGCATTCCCGGCGTGGGCAGCATGAATCTGTTCGGCACGCAGTACGCGATGCGCATCTGGCTCGACCCGGTAAAGCTGACCGGCTATGCGCTGACGCCGCTGGACGTGAACCAGGCGATCCAGACGCAGAACGTGCAGATCTCGGGCGGCCAGCTTGGCGGCTCGCCGTCGGTGCCGGGCCAGATGCTGAGCGCCACGATTACCCAGGCGACCTTGCTGCGCACGCCCGAGCAGTTCGGCCGCATCCTGCTGAAAGTCTTGCCCGATGGTGCCCGCGTGCGCCTGGCCGACGTGGCGCGCATCGCGCTGGGGCCTGAAAACTACAACGTCGACGTGCGCTACAACGGCAAGAGCGCCTCGGGCCTGGGCATCCAGCTGGCGCCGGGCGCCAATGCGCTGGCCACGGCCGAAGCCGTGCGTGCGCGCCTGATCGAACTGGCGCCCTACTTTCCGCGCGGCCTGCGCGTGGTGTATCCGAATGACGTGACGCCGTTTATCGAAGTATCGATCCATGAGGTGGTGAAAACCCTGATCGAAGGCATCATCCTGGTCTTCCTCGTGATGTATCTGTTCCTGCAGAATGTGCGCGCCACCTTGATTCCGTCGATCACGGTGCCGGTGGTGCTGCTGGGCACCTTCGGCGTGATGTCGGCGATGGGCTTTACCATCAATACCCTGTCGATGTTTGGCCTGGTGCTGGCCATCGGTTTGCTCGTCGATGACGCCATCGTGGTGGTGGAAAACGTCGAACGCGTGATGCATGAAGACGGCCTGGAGCCGTTCGAGGCGACGCAAAAAGCCATGGGCCAGATCAGCAGCGCGCTGATCGGCGTGGCGCTGGTGCTGTGCGCCGTGTTCGTGCCGGTGGCGTTTTCCAGCGGCACGGTGGGCGCCATCTACCGCGAGTTTTCCCTGACGGTGGTGGCCTCGATGCTGCTGTCGGTGTTCGTGGCGCTGACGCTGACGCCGGCGCTGTGCGCGATGGTCCTGAAGCGTCCCGATCCGGGCCATGCCGATAAAAAAGGTTTCTTTGGCTGGTTCAACCGCGCGTTTGACGCGCGCCGCGACGGCTACCTGGGCAGCGTGGCGGGCATCGTGCGCAACCGTGGCCGCTGGCTGTTGGTCTACGCGGCGCTGATCGGCGTGGTGCTGTGGCTGTTCATGCGCCTGCCGGGCGGCTTCCTGCCGAACGAAGACCAGGGCTATATGTTCGTGCAGGTGCAAACGCCCGCCGGCAGCACGCTGGAGCGCACCGGTGCCGTGCTCGATGAGATCAGCAGCTACTTGCTGAAGGACGAGGCGGCCATGGTCGACGCCACCATGATGATCAACGGCGCCAATTCGAACGGCCGCGGGCAGAACCTGGGCCGCCTGTTCGTGCGCCTGAAACCTTGGGGCGAGCGCAAGGATGCCAATCTGGCCGTCTCGGCGCTGGGCGCGCGCATTGCCGCCCGCTATGGCTCCTACCAGGGCGCACTGATCACGCCGATCGAACCGCCGCCTATCCGTGGCCTCGGTTCGGCCTCGGGCTTTTCGTTCCAGCTGCAGGACCGGGGCAACCTGGGCCACGCGGCGCTGGCCAAGGCGCGCGACCAGTTGCTGGACCTGGCCCGCCAGGACCCGGACCTGATGCAGGTGCGGTTTACGGGACAGGCCGACAATCCGACCTATAAAATCAATATCGACCATGAAAAGGCGGCCGCGCTGGGCGTCTCGCTGAGCGAAGTCGACCAGACTTTTTCCACCGCCTGGGGTTCGAAATACATCAACAATTTCTTCGACACCGACAACCGCATCAAGCGCGTCTACGTGCAGGCCGACGCGCCGTTCCGCATGAACCCGGACGATATCAAGCTGCTGCACGTGCGTAACAAGCAGGGCGAGATGGTGCCGTTTTCGGCCTTTGCCAGCGCCGAATGGGCCTGGGGTGCGCCCGCCATGCAGCGCTACAACGGCGTGGAAGCGGCTGAAATTCTCGGCAAGCCGGCAGCCGGCAAGAGCACGGGCCAGGCCATGGCCGCCATGGAGCGGCTGGCGCAGCAATTGCCGCAAGGCATAGGCTACGAATGGAGCGGCATCTCCTTGCAGGAATCGAAAGCCGGTGCGCAGGCGCCGCTGCTGTATGCGCTGTCGATCCTGGTGGTATTTTTGAGCCTGGCCGCGCTGTATGAAAGCTGGTCGGTGCCGGTGTCGGTGATCCTGGTGGTGCCGATCGGCATCCTTGGGGCGCTGGGAGCGGCCAGCCTGTTCGGCATGTCGAATGACGTGTACTTCCAGGTGGGGCTCTTGACCACCATCGGCCTGTCGGCCAAGAACGCGATCCTGATCGTGGAATTTGCGCGCGAGTTGCAGCAGCATGGCGCGACACCGCTGGCCGCCGCCATGGAAGCAGCCAAGCTGCGGCTGCGTCCCATCATCATGACCTCGATGGCGTTCGTGCTGGGCGTGCTGCCACTGGCGCTGGCGTCCGGCGCCGGCGCGGCCAGCCAGAAGGCGCTGGGCATCGGCGTGATCGGCGGCATGCTGAGCGCCACGTTCCTGGCCACTTACATGATCCCGCTGTTTTACGTGCTGGTGGCGGGCAAGGTGAAACAGCCCGCCGTCACGCCGGCCGCCGCGGTAGAAGGAGCGCACTGATGACTTATCTGAAAACCTTTTTCGCTGCCGCCGGCGCCCTGGCCCTGGCCGGCTGCGCGCTGCAGGAACCGTATCAGCGCCCCGACGCGGCGCCAGCCGCCTACCCCACCGGCCCGGCCTATGCGGCCGACAAACCGGGCGCGACCGTGTCGGCGTTCGACACCGGCTGGGCGGAATTCCTGGGCGACGCCAGCCTGCGCCGCCTGGTGCGCATCGCGCTCGACAATAACCGCGACTTGCGCGTGGCCATGCTGCGGGTCGAGCAGGCACGGGCCCAGCTGCAGCTGCAGCAAGCGGCCAAGGTGCCGCAAGTCGATCTGTCCGTTGCCGGCAGCAACAGCAAGAACAATTCGGCCAGTACCGATGACGTGAATCGCAACCGTGGCGTCAGCTACAACCGCAGCGCGGGCCTGTCGGCCTCGTGGGAGCTCGATTTCTTCGGCCGCCTGAATGCGCTTGACGATGTGGCGCGCGCACAATACCTGGCGACCAGCCACGCGCGCCAGGCGGCGCAGATCGTGCTCGTCGCCCAGGTCAGCGAGCAATACCTGTCGATGCTGGCCCTCGGTGAACAGCTGGCGGTCAGCAACGATACCGAGGCCGCGGCGCGCGAATCGTACCGTATCGCCAAATTGCGCTACGACACGGGCACCGGATCGGAGCTCGATGCCACCCTGGCGCAAGGCGTGGTGCAGCAGGCGCAGGCCAACCAGGCGGCCTTGATACGCCAGCAGGCACAGGCGAAAAATGCGCTGGTGCTGCTGCTGGGCCAGCAGTTGCCGGCCGACTTGGCCGCGCCGGTACCGCTGCGCGACCTGGCCTTGATGGCCGAGATCCCGGCCGGCCTGCCGTCGGACCTGCTGTTGCGCCGCCCTGACGTGCAGCAGGCCGAGGCGTTGTTGCGCGCAGAAAACGCCCGCGTCAGCGTGGCGCGTGCCGCCTTCTTTCCGCGCATCGCCTTGACGGCCACCGCCGGCACCGCCAGCTCCAGCCTGGGCAATCTGTTCAACGCCGGCTCGGGCGCCTGGTCGTTCGCGCCGCAATTGCTGCTGCCCCTGTTCGACGGCGGCGCCAACCAGGCCAATCTCAATGCGGCGCGCATCGCGAAAGATATTGGCGTCACGCAATACCAACAAAGCGTGCAGGTGGCGTTTCGCGAAGTGGCCGACGGCCTGGCGGCGCGCGGCACCTATGAAGCGGAACTGGCGGCGCGGCAGGCCTACAGCGATACCCAGCAGCGCCGCCTGGCCCTGGCCGAACTGCGCTACGACAACGGCGTCGACGATTACCTGAGCGTGCTGAACGCAAAGACCGACCTGTACAATGCGCAGATCGCCCTGGTCGCGGCGCGCCTGAATCGCTGGAACAGCCTGCTGGAACTGTACCGTGCGCTCGGTGGCGGCTGGCGCGAACACGGCGCGACCTGATCGAGACGAGGCTGGCAGTGAAATTATTATTAGTGGAAGACAACGAGCGCGTATCGCGCTTCGTCATCAAGGGACTGGGCGAGGCCGGACACACGGTCGACCATGCCGACAACGGCCGCGACGGCATGTACCACGCCGTCAGCGCCACCTATGACGCCATCATCATGGACCGCATGCTGCCGGGCGGCATCGATGGCCTGGCCATCGTCGAAACCTTGCGCAAGAGCGGCAACCGGGTGCCGATCCTGATTTTGAGCGCCCTCGATGGCGTCGACGAGCGCATCCGTGGCCTGAAAAGCGGCGGCGACGATTACCTGATCAAGCCGTTCGCGTTTGGCGAGTTGCTGGCGAGATTGGATGCCCTGCTGCGCCGCTCGCAGGAAAAAAGCGTGGAGACCAGCCTGGCGCTGGGCGGCCTGTCGATCGACCTGCTGACCCACAAGGTGATGCGCGACGGCAAGCAGCTGACCTTGCAGCCGCGCGAATTCAAGCTGCTGGAATATCTGCTGCGCCATGCCAACCAGATCGTCACGCGCACCATGTTGCTGGAAAACGTGTGGGACTACCATTTCGATCCGCAGACCAATGTGATCGACGTGCATATCAGCAAGCTGCGCCAGAAGATCGACGCTGGTTTTCCTACCCAGTTGCTGCGCACGGTGCGCAGCGCCGGCTACATGCTGAGCGACCATGCCTGAGCGGTTTTCCCTGCTGCGCGTGCCCGCCTTTTCGGCGCGCACCATCGCCACCGGCTACGTGGCCGTCAGCCTGCTGGTGCTGGCGATGTTCGCCGGCCCGCTGTGGTACACCTGGAAAACCAATGTGGAAGAGGTGCGCACGGAATTGTTGCAAACCGATACCGAACGCCTGTCGAAACTGTTTGCCAGCAATGGCCCGGGCGCGCTGTCGGTGGCGATCGAGGCGCAGACCAGCGGCACCTACCAGGGCGTGGGCCGGCTCATGCTGTTCATGGCGCCGAACGGCGTCAAGCTGGCCGGCAACCTTGACGCCTGGCCAACCGGCGCCCCCAGCCATACCAGCCCCTGCTCGGCGACCTTGCTGGTCGATGGCATCGAACGCCGGGTCGAGCTGACCCACACGGTGCTGCCGGGCGGCTACCGGCTGCTGCTGGCCAGCAACCTGAATCGCTTTGAAAAACTGGAAAAACTGTTCGTGCGCGGCCTGCTCGGCTGCGCTTGCGCCGTGCTGCTGGTGGCGGTGCTGGGCGCCCTGCTGATCCGCCGCGTGCTGCTGCGCAAGGTCGACAGCATCAGCCAGACCACCGCCGCCATTATTGCCGGCAAGCTCACGCAGCGCCTGCCGACACCGCACCAGGGCGACGAACTGGAAAGGCTGACCCACACCGTGAACGGCATGCTGGACCAGATCGAGCACCTGGTGCACAGCGTGCAGGACGTGTCGAACGCCATCGCCCACGACCTGCGCACGCCGCTGTCGGAACTGCGCGCCCGGCTCGAGGAATTGTCCGTCACGCGCCCGCCGGAAGCCGACACCTATGCCGAGATCGACGCCGCCATCAACGACGTCGACCGCGTGATGGCGATTTTCAACGCCCTGCTGCGCCTGGCCGAAATCGACAGCGGCACGCGCCGCGGCGGCTTCGTGCCGGTCGACCTGGCGAAGCTGGCGGCGGAAGTGACGGAGTTTTACTTGCCGGTGGCGGAACTGAACGACGTCAGCCTGACTTTCCTGCCACAGGGCATGCTGCAAACCGTGGGCGACCCGCTGCTGCTGGCGCAAGCGCTGGGCAACCTGGTGGAAAACGCCTTGAAATGTGCACCGGCCCACGGCCATATCGCGATCGGCGCGCGCCGCTGCGGCGAGCTCGATATCGAACTGACGGTGGCCGACAACGGCCCCGGCGTGCCGGAAAGCGAACGCGCGCGCGTGGTCGAGCGTTTTTATCGCAGCGACACCAGTCGCGGCACGCCAGGCGTCGGGCTGGGGCTGGCGCTGGTATGCGCCGTGGCGCGCCTGCATGGCGGCATTCTGCGACTGGAAGACAATGATCCTGGATTGCGGGTGGTGTTGTGTTTGGCGGTGCCAAGGTCGGCAATTTGAGCCAGTTCAAGCTGCTAGCCATTTCGCAAGGCTAGTCGTCCGTTGCAGGACCGTGTTGCGGATCGAATACATTGCGAATCGCACTGACGATAGACTCGGCCAGTTCCCCATCTTGCAGTTGAGGAAAAGTCTTTTTCAGTTTATTGGAAACACTCCACCGATTTTCGCGTACCGAACGGATAATGTGATCAATGTCCGTATTCGGGCCTTCCAGATACTCTTTTACATCGGCCCGTGCGCGCTCTATGTCACGAAGAAATATCGCCTCACGCGTCATTTCCAGTTCGATAGTCGCCTGGATCACGTGTCCCAGGTATTCGGCTTGACCAGTCAAATCAGGAAACCGCCACACCGGCTCAGCATCGTCATAAGCATCGAAATGCAGCGTGCTTTCTACACCATCCGCATGGCTTGTCATTGCGCCAAAACGGTACTTGTCAGCATAGTGCCGCATGAGTGGGCGGGAGAAGCGCTCAAGGGCTCTGTCATAGCCAGCACGCTCAGCAGTACTATTGGTGATCGTCGCCGATATCGGCAAGATGAAAGGCTCTGTTACGGCGCCGTCGCGACGCAAGATGTCATTGACCAGAAATCTTGAAATACGCCCATTTCCATCGCTCATCGGATGAATGAACACGAAGCCAAACGAGGCGATGGCTGCTCGGATAAGCGGTGACGCGGTCTGCGTTTTAACAAGTGTATCCTGCAAACCCTGCAACAAAGGCTGTGTTTGCTCCCAATGCGGCGCAATGTAATCAACCTTGTCGAGGTAGTTGACGCTATGCCCGACGAAGACCGGCGACTGCCGGATGCCATAGCGCGTGGCGGCTCCCAGAATCTCCGCTTGCAAAGAACTGAGCGTTTCAACAGAAAGCGGCTGCGGATCTTTGCCGCAGCGGCTTTCCATCACGGCAGCAAATCGCTGCACACGCTCTACTTTGCGTTCTTCGTGCTCGATCAGGAAGGAAGCCCGCGACTCTTTGATGGTCAGCCATACAGCGCTGCGCAGCAGGATGTCCGAACCAAACTCGACCTCCAGTGCATGCAAGGCAGCGGGGCAATCGTAGGATTCCATGCGCCTGATAGCCCCGGTACGGATGACAATCGGGCAAAATTGTGGGGTTCCCGGCAGGTTATCGCGTATTCGCCACCTAGGCACATTCAGCGCGCGCGTCGCGACAAGATAGGTATCGGGATCGAGCGCATCGACATAGTTTCCGGCAGGCGTATCCGGCACGTCGAGCTTCAGGCCTGTCATCCATTCATAGAAAAACCCGGTCCGCCGCGCATAGCCGCCGGTGGGCTCATTACGTATCCACTGCTCGAAGACGGCGGCGTCTACGCGCTTGAAAAGTCGGAACAGGAATTCAAGGTTGACTATTTCGTGCTTGAAGGCGAAAGTAAGATGGGCGGCAATGGTGGGTTGCAGCTGCGCACTGGCAGGATAGGTTTCCTGACGCAATTCTTCTGCGACATGCGTACGACGACTGCGTCCCAGTTGACTTTCGACGGCAAATGGCTGCACCGCAACAATGTCAAGGTGCTCAGCCAGCCATTTATAACCAAGAAAATTACTCATTTTTGATTAAAACTCGTTTTTTTTAATTATAAATGCATACAGCATTAAAAAAACGCTTAAAAAATGGTTTTTCCATTAATACCTCATGCCCGCAGCAACAACGCCACCGCCTCCGCCGCAATCCCCTCCTCGCGCCCCAGGTAGCCCAGCTTTTCATTGGTCTTGGCCTTGATATTGACCTGGCCCACCGTCACGCCCAAATCCTCGGCCACGTTGGCGCACATGGCGCCGATATGGGGCGCCATTTTCGGGCGCTGGGCGATGATGGTGGCGTCGATATTGCCGATCACATAGCCGGCGGCACGCACGCGCGCGGCGGCTTCGCGCAGCAGGGTGCGCGAGTCGGCGCCCTTGAATTGCGCGTCGGTGTCGGGGAAATGGCGGCCGATATCGCCCAGGGCCGCCGCACCAAAAATGGCGTCGGTGATCGCGTGCAGCAGCACGTCGGCGTCGGAGTGACCCAGCAGGCCCAGGTGGTGCGGGATATTCACGCCGCCGATGATCAGGTCGCGGTTTTCCACCAGCGCGTGGCAGTCATAGCCCTGGCCGATGCGGAACGGTAAAACGGGAGTGGTGGTGGTCGTCATGCGGTCTTTCTGTTCGGGGTTCAAGGATAGGCGAGATACATCTCGGCCGTCTGTATATCGCGCGGCAGGGTCACTTTCAGGTTGCGCGGATGGCCTTCGACCAGTTTCGGCGACAGGCCCAGCGCTTCGACGGCGGAAGCGTCGTCGGTAATTGCTTGCGGGTCGGGTGCTTCCGACAGCGCGCGGTGCAGCAGCGCATAGGAAAACATCTGCGGCGTCTGCGCCAGCCACAGGCCGTCGCGCGGCACGGTCGCGGCCACGACACCGCCCTGCCCTGCACGCTTGACGGTGTCGACCACCGGCAAGGCCAGCAAGCCGCCGGCCGGATGATCGCCCACTTCATCGATCAGCTTTGCGATCAGCGCTGGCGTCAGGCCGGGCCGGGCCGCGTCGTGCACCAGTATCTGATCAATGCCCTGCAGCACGTCTTGCAGGGCGTGCAGGCCGTTCAGTATGCTGTCCATGCGGGTAGCGCCGCCGCAGCGCAATACCGTCACGCCGTGTTCGGGAATCACTTCGTCGATCCAGCCGTCGTCGGCACTGACCACCACATAGGTGTGGGCGATCAGCGGACTGGCCAAAAAGGCGTCGAGCGCGTGGCGCAGCATGGGCTTGCCGGCGATGTTCAGGTATTGCTTGGGGCTGTTTGCTTCCATGCGCGCGCCCACGCCGGCGGCGGGGATCAGCGCGATATGGCGGGTGGTATTGAGTTGCTCTGTCATTGCTGCCTTCTTTACTTGCGGGCCGGCGCCTTGCCGGCCAATATGGTCTGGATTTCGCCATTGCAGGCCTTGCCGAGGCGCGCATATTCCTGCGGCGAATCGATGGCCGCCTGCAGGGTTTCCACCTTGCGCATTTCCGCCTTGATATACGGCAGCCAGCCCGTGTCGATCTCGCGCGCCAGCGCCGCCTTGGCGGTGCCGCGCGGCGCATACAGGGGCCGCGCCTCGAACCGCCTGGCCAGCGCGGCGCGCACGGTCTTTTCCACGCGCGGCAGATGGTCCATATAGGTTTTCATGTGCCGCAGCTCGTGCTTGAGTATCTCATCATACGCGCAGGTACCGGGCGGAAATTCGCGGCCGATATAGATGATCACGGGGGCATACGTCAGGCTGACGCCGATCTGCGGCGCCACGCATTCGTAGCCGCTGGCGGGATCGAACAGCATGGGGCCGGCCAGCGCGATTTTCACCTGCGAATCGGTCTTGGTCAGGCCCAGCACGAAGGCATTGCTGCGCGCCACGCCCTTCATGGCGGTCAGCGCCCGGTACGGCAGATGGGTGTCGATGGAATAACCATTCTGCTGCGCCGTCAGCACGGACACGGTCTTGCTGATGGTGTCTTCGCAGCGCACCTGGAATGGCGTGCGCGCCGGCGCCGGCGCCTGCGCCAGCACGCTGCCGGAAGCCAGGGCCAGGCTCAGGAAGACGGCGCCGCGCATGCCTGACCTCAGGCCGGCTGCCAGGCGCCGCTGGTGATTTTATCGAGCCAGAAGATGCCGATCACGGTTTTCACGTCGGTAATCGTGCCGTCGCGCACCCAGTCCAGCAATTGCGGCACGGTGGCCGTAAACGTTTCCAGGAATTCACCTTCGTCGAGCTGGCGCTCGCCGGCCACCAGGCCGCGCGCCAGGAACAGTTCCAGGTGCTCGTCCGAATAGGCGATGGCGTTATGAATGGTCGTGACGAATTGCCAGTCGCTGGCCGTATAGCCGGTCTCTTCCAGCAGTTCGCGCCGGGCGCAGGCCAGGTGCGCTTCGCCCGCATCGATCTTACCGGCTGGGAATTCGATAAACACCTGGTTCAGCGGGTAGCGGAACTGGCGCTCCATCAGCACCGTGCCGTCGTCCAGCAGCGGCAGGATCACCACGGCGCCCGGGTGCAGGATATATTCGCGGTCGGCGATCTTGCCGTCAGGCAGGCTGACGCGGTCGCGCTGCACCTGCAAAAAGCCGCCCGTAAAAACGGTCTCGCCGTCCACTTTTGTTTCAGTCAGATGCTGGTCCATGATGTCCTTTTATTCAATAAAAAACGGCGCCAGAGGCGCCGCTTTCGGAGTGTGTTGCTAGCGGCGTTTGCGCAGGTAGCGCGCCACGAAGCCGGGGAAGGCCAGCACCAGGAACAGGCAGCCGGTGATGGCATAAAACTCCCAGGTTTGCGGGAACGCATTACCCAGGCGCGCTTCGAGCATGAAGGCCACGCTGCCGACGATGAAGTACAACACCACCATCTCCAGCAGGCGCAGCGCCAGCGGCTTGCGCCAGCTTTTGCCATCGGCTGGCGCCGCGTGCTTCAAGGGCACGGCGGCAAACAGCTTGTCGTTGAAGAACGGCAGGTTGGCCGCCAGGATACCCATGGCGATCACCAGCCAGCTCGATACCGTGGCGTCCATCTTACGACGCCAGCGTTTTGCTGATCGCCGTCGCGCAAGCGACCAGGATGCTGTTTGGCAGCACGCCCATGATCAGCACCAGCGCGCCATTAGCGGCCAGCACCAGGCGCATGTCGCCATGCACCACCAGGGCGTTGGTGTCGATCGGCTCGTCGAACCACATCATTTTCACCACGCGCAGGTAGTAGAAGGCACCGACCAGCGAGAACAGCACGGCAACGATGGTCAGCCAGATCTGGCCCGTGCCCAGCACGGCGGCCAGCACCGAGTACTTGGCCATGAAACCGACCAGTGGCGGCACGCCGGCCAGCGAGAACATGAAGGCGGTCATCACCAGTGCGAAGATTGGGCTGCGTTTGCCCAGGCCCTTGAAGTCGGCCAGTTCTTCCGCTTCGAAACCGTTGCGGGCCAGCAGCATGATCACGCCGAAGGTACCCAGGGTGGTGAACACATAGGTCACCACGTAGTACATGGCCGCGCCATAGGCGGTGGCCGCACCGGCGGCGTTCAGGGTGTTCTCCGGACCGGCAACCGTGCCCGACAGCAGGCCCAGCAGCACGAAGCCCATCTGTGCGATCGTCGAGTACGCCAGCATGCGCTTCAGGTTGGTCTGGGCGATGGCGGTGAAGTTGCCGATCGCCAGCGACATCACGGCCAGGATCATCAGCATCTGTTGCCAGTCGCGTGCCATCGGCAGCAGGCCTTCGGCCAGCAAGCGCAGGCAGATGGCGAACGCGGCCAGTTTTGGCGCCGCGCCCAGCAGCAGGGTCACGGCCGTTGGCGAACCCTGATAGACGTCCGGTACCCACATGTGGAATGGCACGACACCCAGTTTGAAGGCCAGGCCGGCAACCAGGAACACCAGGCCGAAGACCATGATGGTTTCATTGGCGGTGCGCGCTTCCAGCGCGGCGCGCACGGCGCCCAGGTCCAGCGTGCCGGTCGCGCCGTACAGCATCGAGATGCCGTACAACATGAAGCCGGAGGCCAGCGCGCCCAGGATGAAGTATTTCATGGCCGCTTCGGTGGCCTTGGCGTTATCACGGCGCAAGGCGATCAGTGCGTACAGCGACAGCGACATCAGTTCCAGACCCAGGTAGATGATCAGGAAGCTGTTGGCCGAGATCATGATCATCTGGCCCAGCAGTGCGAACAGGGCCAGCACGTAGAACTCGCCGCCCAGGTTACCCGACAGCATGGTGCGGTCGGTGGCATAGCTGCGCGAGTAGATCAGGGTCATGGCGACGGCGCCATACGAGAACAGTTTCAGCAACTGCGACATCGGGTCCGACACGAACATATTGTGGAACGTGTAGACGGTGGTGCCGGCGTTGAAGTCGCCCACGGTCAGCAAGGCGCAGCCGGCCAGGGTCAGCAGCGACAGCGCATAGGTGATCGAACGCTTCGCCGCAGGCAAGAACATATCGATCAGCAGGATCGCCGACGTGGCAATCAGCAGAAAGATTTCCGCGTACAGCGGTACCAGGTTAGGTGCATTAGTCATGTTATGGATCTTCTAATTAAGGCAGCAGCTTGCCGACTTTGACATGGGCGAGCAGATCGGTCACCGAGGTCTGCATCGTGTCGGTGAACGGCGCTGGGTACAGACCCATCACGAGCACGGCGATGGCCAGCACGGCAAGCATGAAGAATTCACGCTTGTTGACGTCGGTCAGTTCGGCCACATGCTTGTTCTTGATCTTGCCGAACACCACGCGCTTGGCCATCCACAGCGAGTATGCCGCGCCCCAGATCAGCGCCGTCGCAGCCAGCAAGCCGATCCAGAAGTTGAACTGGACCGCGCCCAGGATGACCATGAACTCGCCGACGAAACCGGAGGTCGCCGGCAAGCCGCAGTTGGCCATCGAGAACAGCACGAAGAAGGCGGCAAATTTCGGCATGCGGTTCACGACGCCGCCGTAGTCGGCGATGTTGCGGGTATGCATGCGGTCATACAGCACGCCGATGCACAGGAACATGGCGCCCGAGATAAAGCCGTGCGAAATCATCTGCACGATACCGCCCTGCACCGAGATGTCGTTGAACATGAAGAAGCCCAGTGTGACGAAACCCATGTGGGCGATCGACGAGTAGGCGACCAGTTTTTTCATGTCGGTTTGCACCAGGGCGACCAGGCCGATGTAGATCACGGCGATCAGCGACAGCGCGATCATGAAACCCGACAGATAGTGGCTGGCGTCCGGCGTGATCGGCAGCGAAAAACGCAGGAAGCCGTAGGCGCCCAGTTTCAGCATGATGGCGGCCAGCACGGCCGAACCGCCGGTAGGCGCTTCGACATGGACGTCCGGCAACCAGGTGTGGACCGGGAACATCGGCACTTTCACCGCAAACGCCATCAGGAAGGCCAGGAAGATGAAGATCTGCTGGTTCAATGTCAGCTTGAACTGATGCCAGGCCAGGATGTCGAAGGTGCCCGAGGCATTGCGCAGGTAGATGATGGCGACCAGGGTCAGCAGCGAACCGAAGAAGGTGTACAGGAAGAACTTGAACGAGGCGTACACGCGGTTTGAACCACCCCAGATACCGATAATGATGAACATCGGGATCAGGGTTGCTTCAAAGAAGAAGTAGAACAGCAAGCCGTCCAGCGCGCAGAACACGCCGATCATCAGGCCCGACAGGATCAGGAACGAACCCATGTACTGGGCGATGCGCTTCTCGATCACTTCCCAGGCCGAGATCACGACGATCACGGTGATGAAGGCGGTCAGCGGCACGAACCACAGCGACAGGCCGTCGATACCGAGCGAATACCAGATATTGAAAGTTTCAATCCAGGGCGCTTTTTCGACAAACTGCATGCCGTGCGCGGCATTGTCGAAATGCTGGATCAGCGGCAAGGTGCACAGCATGCTGAGCACCGCGCCAGCCAGCGACAGCCAGCGGGTAAAACCCGCTTTGCTGTCACGGCCGAGAGCCAGGACCAGGACGCCGCAAATGATCGGCACCCAGATCGACAGACTCAGGTAAGGAGGTAGTGTAGAAATCGTAGACTGCATCATGGTTCTCAGTATTCTTTTATCAGGTCAGCTTACTTAGCGGGCCAGAATGGCAGGAAATAGATCAGGGCGCCGAGCACGCCGAGGATCATCACGAACGCGTAGTGGTAGATGTAACCCGTCTGCAAACCACGCGACAGCGACGAGATCCAGCCCACCAGCTTGGCGCTGCCATTGACCAGCAGACCGTCGATGAGCTTCTTGTCACCGAAGTTCCACAGGCCATTGCCCAACACGCGGGCGCCGCCGGCAAACACGACTTCATTGAACTTGTCCATGTAGTACTTGTTGTCCAGCAGGGTGTGGATCGCGTGGAACTTGGCGAAGAACCAGGCCGGTACGCGCGGGTTGATCATGTAGCAGTAGTAAGCCGCCACCACGCCGGACAGGGCCAGCCAGAACGGCGCCGTCGACAGGCCGTGGATGGCCATCGCCATCGCACCGTGGAACTCATGCGACAACTCTTCCATCGCAGGATGGTTTTCGCCGACAAAGATCACGCCCTTGAAGAAGTCGCCATGCAGCATCGGGCCGATGGTGAAGTAACCGATCATCAGCGAAGGAATCGCCAGCATCACCAGCGGGAACCAGACCACGAATGGCGATTCATGCGGTTTCTGGCCAGGCGCCAGGCCGTGGTGGGCGTGGTCGTCTTCTTCCTCTTCATGATGGTCGTCATGCGCGTCACCGTGGGCGCCGTGGGCAGCCTTCGGTGCATGGTGATCATCGTGACCGTGCGCATGCGCCTGGCCGAAACGTTCCTTGCCGTGGAAGACCAGGAAATACATGCGGAACGAGTAGAAGGCGGTGACGAACACGCCAGCCAGCACGGCGAACTGGGCAAAGCCAGCACCCCAGATATGGGTCGCTTCGACCGCTTCGATAATGCTGTCTTTCGAGTAGAAACCGGAGAACAGCGGCGTACCGATCAGGGCCAGCGAACCGACCAGCGAGGTGATCCAGGTGATCGGCATGTATTTGCGCAGGCCACCCATGTTGCGAATGTCCTGGTCATGGTGCATGCCGATGATGACGGAACCGGCGCCCAGGAACAGCAGTGCCTTGAAGAATGCGTGGGTCATCAGATGGAACACGGCCACCGAGTAGGCCGACGAGCCGAGCGCGACGGTCATGTAGCCGAGCTGCGACAGGGTCGAGTAAGCAACCACGCGCTTGATGTCGTTCTGGATGATGCCCAGGAAACCCATGAACAGCGCCGTGATGGAACCGATCACCAAGATGAAGGACAAGGCCGTGTCGGACAATTCGAACAGCGGCGACATGCGCGAGACCATGAAGATACCGGCCGTCACCATCGTCGCGGCGTGGATCAGTGCCGAGATCGGGGTAGGACCTTCCATCGAGTCAGGCAGCCACACGTGCAGCGGGAACTGCGCCGACTTGCCCATCGCGCCGATGAACAGGCAGATGCAGGCAACCGTCAGCAGGGCCCAGTCGGTACCCGGCAGGCTCAACAAAGCCAGTTCGTCTTTCTTGGCGAATACTTCCTGGTAGTTCATGGTGCCGGCGTAGGCCAGCAGCAGGCCGATGCCCAGGATAAAGCCGAAGTCGCCCACGCGGTTGACCAGGAACGCTTTCATGTTGGCCACGATGGCGGTCGGACGCTGGTACCAGAAACCGATCAGCAGATACGAGACCAGGCCCACGGCTTCCCAACCGAAGAACAGTTGCAGGAAGTTGTTGGCCATGACCAGCATCAGCATCGAGAAGGTGAACAGCGAGATGTAGGCGAAGAAGCGGTTGTAGCCTTCGTCGTCCTTCATGTAGCCGATCGTGTAGATGTGCACCATCAGCGAGACAAAGGTGACCACGCACATCATCATCGCCGACAGCGAATCGATCTGGAAGCCGACTTCCATCTTCAGGGTGCCGATCGTCATCCAGTTATAGATCGTGCCATTGAATGTCGCGCCGTCCATCACTGCCAGCAGCGTCTGCACGGACAGGATGAACGCGATCAGTACGCCCAGGATCGTCGCGGTATGCGACGTCTTGCGACCGACCAAATTACCCAGGAACTGGGTGCCAAGCAAACCTGCAATCGCGGCACCGGCCAGCGGCGCCAGCGGTACGGCAAGAAGGAGGTTAGGGTTGAGGAGTTGCCCCGCCATGATGAACCTTAATCGTTATTATTCGAGAGATCGAGTCTGAAAAACATCAGCCTTTGAGGCTGTCCAGGTCTTCGACGTTGATGGTATCCAGATTACGGAACATCACCACCAGAATAGCCAGACCGATAGCCGACTCAGCGGCGGCAACCGTCAGGATGAAGAAAACGAAGATCTGACCGGCCGCGTCACCCAGGAAATGGGAAAACGCGATGAAGTTCATGTTCACCGCCAGCAGCATCAATTCGATTGCCATCAGCAATACGATGATGTTCTTGCGGTTCAGGAAAATACCGACGATCGAGATTGCGAACAGGATCGCGCCCAGGACCAAAAAGTGTGTGAGCGTAAGTGTCATGGTGTCTCCTTAACTTCCGGCGCCGCAGGACGCTCGACGACCGGATCCATCTTGATGATCTTCAGGCGGTCGTTACGCTTGACGCGTACGGCATCGCCAGGAGCAAAATGCTTGGTGTCCTTGCGCTTGCGCAACGTCAGTGCAACCGCGGCAACGATGGCCACCAGCAGCACCACAGCGGCGATTTCAAAGGCAAACACATACTGGGTGTAGATCAGCAGGCCCAATTCCTTGGTGCCGCCCAGGTTGATGTTGGCCGGTGCGATGCTCGGCGAGAAGTTGCGGAAACCATGCCACAGCACGGCGGCCATTTCCAGCACGATGATCACGCCCACCGTCACGGACAAAGGCAGATAGCCCCAGAATCCTTCGCGCATGCGGTCGATATTGATATCGAGCATCATGACCACGAACAGGAACAGCACCATCACGGCGCCGACATACACCAACACCAGCACGATGGCCAGGAATTCAGCTTGCAGCAGCATCCAGATGCCTGCCGCGGAAAAGAAGGACAGCACCAGGAACAGTACTGCGTGGACCGGATTACGGGCCGTGATGACGCGCGTCGCTGCCAGGATCAAGATCAGCGAAAAGGCGTAAAACAAAATTGTTTTAAAGTCCATAAAAAACCCAATAGACGTACAGATGAACGAGGGGCGCGCCGCAGCCAGGGGCTACGGCGCATCCATCAGCGATAAGGTGCGTCGGCGGCGCGTGCGGCGGCGATTTCGTTTTCATAACGATCGCCCACGGCCAGCAACATCTCTTTCGTGTAATACAAATCGCCGCGTTTCTCGCCGTGGTATTCCAGCACGTGCGTTTCGACGATCGAATCGACCGGGCAGGACTCTTCGCAGAAACCGCAGAAGATGCACTTGGTCAAATCGATATCGTAGCGCGTGGTACGGCGCGAACCGTCGTCACGCTGCTCCGATTCGATCGTGATGGCCATCGCCGGGCAAACCGCTTCGCACAGTTTGCAGGCGATGCAACGTTCCTCGCCGTTCGGGTAGCGGCGCAGCGCGTGCAAGCCACGGAAACGCGGCGAGATCGGTGTCTTCTCTTCCGGGAATTGCACCGTGATCTTGCGCGAAAACATGTACTTGCCAGTCAGCGCCATGCCCTTGATCAGCTCGCCTAACAGGAGGCTGCTGAAAAAATCTTTTACCTTATCCATTCGTATGCACTCTCTTACTTCCAAATATTCCAGGATGTCTGCATCCAGGCAGCGACGAAGACCAGGTAGACCAGCGTCAACGGGATAAACACTTTCCAACCGAGGCGCATGATCTGGTCATAACGGTAGCGGGGGAAAGTACCACGCACCCAGACGAACAGCGACACGATGAAGAAGGTTTTTGCAAACAGCCAGAAGAAGCCGCCGAAACCGCCCCAGAATTCGAGGAAGGCAAACGGTGCGGACCAGCCGCCCAGGAACATGATCGACGCCAGCGCGCCGATCAGGATCATGTTGGCGTATTCGGCCAGCATGAACATGGCGTAGGCCATGCCCGAATACTCGACCATGTGGCCGGCCACGATTTCCGACTCGCCTTCGACCACGTCGAACGGGTGGCGGTTGGCTTCAGCCAAGCCCGACACCAGGTAGATGACGAACATCGGCAGCAGCGGCAGCCAGTTCCACGACAGGAAATTCACGCCTTTTTCAGCGAAGTAGCCGATCTGCTGGCCGCCGACGATGTCGATGAAGTTCAGGCTGCCCGACACCATCAGCACGATCACCATCACGAAACCCATCGGGATTTCATACGAGATCATCTGTGCCGAGGCGCGCATGGCGCCCATGAACGAGTACTTCGAGTTCGAGGCCCAGCCGGCGATGATGATGCCGTAGACTTCCATCGAAGTGATCGCCAGCAGCAACAGCAGGCCGGCGTTGACATTGGCCAGCACCGCTTCCGGGCCGAACGGCACCACCGACCAGGCGGCCAAGGCCGGCATGATGGTCATGATCGGACCGATCACGAACAGGCCCTTGGCGGCCTTGGACGGGATGATGATCTCTTTGAACAAGAGTTTGAGCGCATCGGCGATCGGCTGCAGCAGGCCCAATGGCCCCACGCGGTTCGGACCGACGCGGATCTGGATCCAGCCGATCAGCTTGCGCTCCCACAGGGTGGCGTAAGCAACCAGGCCCATCAGCGGCAGCAGCACGCACAGGATCTTGATCAGGGTCCAGAAAAACGGCCAGGTCGCACCCAGCAAATCTTGACCGCCGGCATTGATGACGTTTACAAATTCA
This sequence comes from Janthinobacterium sp. J1-1, assembly GCF_030944405.1. Taxonomy (NCBI): domain Bacteria; kingdom Pseudomonadati; phylum Pseudomonadota; class Betaproteobacteria; order Burkholderiales; family Oxalobacteraceae; genus Janthinobacterium; species Janthinobacterium sp. J1-1. The sequence continues at coordinate 3,106,815 of NZ_CP132339.1, read as the reverse complement.
GGCAGCGCCATCAGATGTTCCCCTCTGCTGTTTCAACTGTGATGTCACCGAACATGCCGCCCAGGCGAGCGGTCGAGGCATGCGCCGCCGACACTTTCACCACATTGGCTGGCAGGCCGGCATGGATGGCCGCCACCAGGATGGCGCTGCCCGCGCCCTGCGCGACCTTGACCTTGTCGCCGGCCTTGATGCCCAGCTTGGCGGCCAGTGCTGGCGACAAATGGGCTTGCGGCGTGGCGCCGTCGACCGTGCGCAGCAAAGGCTCGGAGCGGCGTACCAGTGCGTCGGCGAAATAGATCGGCACGTCGGCGATGCGTTGCAGCGCAGGCGAGGCCGGTGCGTAAGCGGCCGCTTCCGGGGCGTTCTTGGCGATATTGTTCAGCTGTGCCGACAGGTCGGTCACGCCGGCGCCAAACGCTTCGTCGCGGATCGCTTCCGAGGTGTCGTAGTCGAAACCTGGCAGGCCGAGGATATTGCCCAGGACGCGCAGCACTTTCCAGGCCGGACGGGTTTCCGCCAGCGGTTTCACGGTGCCATTGAAACTTTGCGCGCGGCCTTCGCAGTTCACGAAGGTGCCCGAGGTTTCGGCGAACGGTGCGATCGGCAGCAAGACATCGGCGTAATCCATGCCGTGCTTGAAGGCGGACATGGCCACGACCATGTCGGCGCCGTCCAGGGCGGCGCGGGCCGCCTGTGGATTGGCGGCATCTAATTCTGGCTCGGCGTGCAGCAGCACGTAGGCTTTTTTCGGTACGGCAAACGCGGCTTGCACATTGGTGCGCGGCTTGGCGACCAAGTGAGCGCCGACCGTGTTGGCCGCTTCCGTCAGGTAACCCAGGGTGGCGCCCGTCTGTTCGGCGATCCATTGCGCGGCAGCATGCAGTTGCGACGCTTGCGGGTGTTGCGTTGCCGCATTGCCCAGCAGGATGGCGCCATGGTCGCCGGCCATCAGGCTGGCGGCGATATTGACGGCCACGTCCGACGCGTTGACGGCGTCGAAACCGGCAGGAGCGGCGATGTCCTTGGCTTTTGCCACGGCAACCACCACTTCCGACAAGGCGGCCAGCCAGTCGCTCGGCGCAACGATCATCTTGTTGGCGATGGTGATCAGCTGATCATCGTCGGAAGCGTGCAGGATCGACAGCTTGGCGCCGCTCTTGACCGAGGCGCGCAGGCGGGTGGCCAGCAGCGGATGGTCCTTGCGCAGGAAGGAGCCGATGACGAAGGCGCGCTTGATCTGGCCAAAGTCGTTGATCGGCATGCCCAGCCAAGGTTTCACACTCGCGTCGAGCGCGAAGTCAAGCTGGCGCAGGCGGAAGTCGACGTGCTCGGAACCGAGACCGTGGACGACTTTTTGCAGCAAGACCAGTTCTTCCACGGTCGAGTGCGGCGTGGCCAGCGCGGCGATGGCGTCGGCGCCATGTTCGTGCTTGATGTTTTTCAGGCCGTGCGCCACGTATTCCAGCGCGGTTTGCCAATCGACTTCTTTCCACTCGTTGCCCTGTTTCAGCATCGGCGAGGTCAGGCGTTCGGCACTGTCCAGCGCTTCATACGAGAAACGGTCCTTGTCCGAGATCCAGCATTCGTTGACGGCGTCGTTTTCCAGCGGCAGCACGCGCTTGACCTTGCCAGCTTTCACTTGCACGATCAGGTTGGCGCCCAGGCCGTCATGCGGGCTGACCGATTTGCGGCGCGACAGTTCCCAGGTACGGGCGCTGTAGCGGAACGGCTTCGAGGTCAAGGCACCCACCGGGCACAGGTCGATCATGTTGCCCGACAGTTCGGAGTCGACCGTCTGGCCCACGAAGGACACGATTTCCGAGTGTTCGCCGCGGCCGATCATGCCCAGCTCCATCACGCCGGCCACTTCCTGGCCAAAGCGTACGCAGCGGGTGCACTGGATGCAGCGCGCCATCTCTTGCATCGAGACCAGCGGGCCGGCTTCCTTCGGTTTCACGACGCGCTTGTCTTCCTGGTAGCGCGATTCGCTCTTGCCGTAGCCGACTGCCAGATCCTGCAACTGGCATTCGCCGCCCTGATCGCAGATAGGGCAATCGAGCGGGTGGTTAATCAACAGGAATTCCATCACGGACTTCTGCGCCTGCACAGCCTTGTCGCTGGCGGAGCGCACGATCATGCCGGCGCTGACCGGGGTCGCACAAGCGGGCAAAGGCTTGGGCGCCTTTTCCACTTCGACCAGGCACATGCGGCAGTTCGCTGCGATCGACAATTTCTTGTGATAGCAGAAGTGCGGAATGTAGGTTCCCAATTTGTTGGCGGCGTCCATCACCATGCTACCAGCAGGGACTTCGACTTTTTTGCCGTCTATTTCGATTTCAACCATGGTGATCGTTACCTGACGCAGCTTAGATGTAAGCGGGCACTAAGCAATGCTTGTGCTCGACATGATATTCAAATTCTTCACGGAATTGCTTGATGAAGGCCCGTACCGGCATGGCAGCCGCATCGCCCAGCGCGCAAATGGTGCGGCCCTGGATGTTGTCGGCGATCGAGTTGAGCATGTCCAGGTCGTCTGGACGACCCTGCCCCTGCTCGATGCGATGCACCATGCGGTACATCCAGCCTGTGCCTTCACGGCAAGGCGTACACTGGCCGCACGATTCCTCAAAGTAGAAGTAGGACAGGCGTTCCAGCGCCTTGACCATGCAGCGTGTTTCGTCCATCACGATGACGGCGCCCGAACCCAACATCGAACCGGCTTTCGCGATCGAGTCGTAGTCCAGGTCGGTCTGCATCATGATGTCGCCGCGGATCACCGGCGCGGACGAGCCGCCAGGAATCACGGCCTTGATCTTCTTGCCACCACGCATGCCGCCTGCCAGTTCCAGCAGTTTGGCAAACGGCGTGCCGAGCGGCACTTCGTAGTTGCCCGGCAATTCCACGTCACCCGAGATCGAGAAGATCTTCGAGCCGCCGTTGTTCGGCTTGCCCATCGCCAGGTATTTCTCCGGACCGATGTTCAGCACGAACGGCACGGCCGCAAAGGTTTCCGTGTTGTTGATGGTGGTCGGCTTGCCGTACAGGCCAAACGAGGCCGGGAAAGGCGGCTTGAAGCGCGGCTGGCCTTTCTTGCCTTCCAAGGACTCCAGCAGCGCGGTTTCTTCGCCGCAGATGTAGGCGCCATAACCATGGTGCGCATGCAACTGGAACGAGAATTCGCTGCCCATGATCTTGTCGCCCAGGAAACCGGCGGCGCGCGCCTCTTCCAGCGCTTCTTCGAAACGCAGGTATTCCTGGAAGATCTCGCCGTGGATGTAGTTGTAGCCCACGGTGATGCCCATCGCGTAAGCGCCGATGGCCATGCCTTCGATCAGGGCATGGGGATTGTAACGAATGATGTCGCGGTCCTTGAAAGTGCCCGGTTCGCCTTCATCTGTATTGCAGACGAGGTATTTCTGTCCCGGGAACTGGCGCGGCATGAAGCTCCACTTCAGGCCGGTAGGGAAACCCGCGCCGCCACGGCCGCGCAAGGACGAGGCCTTGAGGTCGGCGATGATCTGTTCCGGCGTGATCTTCTCTTCCAGGATGCGGCGCAGGGCCGAATAGCCACCGCGGTTCACATAGTCTTGCAAATGCCAGTTCTTGCCATCCAGATCCTTCAGGATCAATGGATCGATATGGCGGTTGTGGAGTGACGTCATTTCTTGAGTTCCTCCAGCATGGCGTCGATCTTCTCGTTCGACATCCAGCTGCACATGGTTTTATTACTGACCAGCAGGACAGGCGCATCGCCGCAAGCGCCCATGCACTCGCCTTCGACCAGCGTGAACTGGCCGTCCGGGGTGGTTTCGCGGAAATCGATGCCCAGCTTCTGCTTCAGGTATTCCGCAGCGCGCACGCCGCCCGACAGGGCGCATGGCAGGTTGGTGCACACGGTGATCTTGTGCTTGCCGACCGGTTTCACGTTGTACATATTGTAGAACGTCGCCACTTCCTGCACGGCAATCGCCGGCATGCGGATGTAGTCGGCCAGTTCCTTCATGGTTTCCGGCGCCAGCCAGCCCAGTTCATCCTGGGCGTGGGCCAGCGCGGCCATCACGGCCGACTGACGCTGGTCGGCCGGGTACTTGGCCAGCTCGCGATCAATTTTTTTATAGCATTGCTCTGATAACAACATACTTTTTGCCTCTTAGCGGTCAATACTGCCGAACACGATGTCTTGCGTACCGATGATGGTCACGGCGTCGGCAATCATGTGTCCACGCGCCATTTCGTCGAGCGACTGCAAGTGCGCATAATCGGGTGCCCGCAGCTTCATGCGGTACGGCTTGTTGGCGCCATCGGATACCAGGTAAATGCCGAACTCGCCTTTCGGATGTTCGACCGCGCTGTAGGCTTCGCCCGGCGGCACGTGGAATCCTTCGGTAAACAGCTTGAAGTGGTGAATCAACGATTCCATGTTGGTCTTCATGTCGACCCGGCCCGGAGGCGCCACCTTGCGGTTGCTGGTCATGACAGGACCCGGATTGTTGCGCAGCCACTCGACGCACTGCTTGATGATGCGGTTCGACTGGCGCAGCTCTTCCACGCGCACCAGGTAGCGGTCGTAGCAATCGCCGTTGGTGCCGACAGGAATGTCGAAGTCCATCAGGTCGTACACTTCGTACGGCTGCTGCTTGCGCAAGTCCCACTGCACGCCCGAGCCGCGCAGCATGGCGCCGGTAAAGCCCATGGCCAGCGCATCTTCCGGCGACACCACGCCGATGCCGACGGTACGCTGTTTCCAGATACGGTTGTCGGTCAGCAAGGTTTCGTATTCGTCGACATAGGTCGGGAAACGGCGCGTGAAGTCTTCGATGAAGTCCAGCAAGGAGCCCTGGCGGTTTTCGTTCAGCTTGGCAATCGCCTTGGCGTTGCGGATGATCGAGGCCTTGTGCTGCGGCATCGCGTCCGGCAGGTCGCGATAGACGCCGCCCGGACGGTAGTAGGCCGCATGCATGCGCGCGCCCGATACCGCCTCGTAGCAGTCGAACAGGTCTTCGCGGTCGCGGAAGCAGTACAGGAACGGGCCCATCGCGCCGACGTCGAGCGCGTGCGCGCCCAGCCACATCAGGTGGTTCAGCACGCGGGTGATCTCGTCGAACATCACGCGGATGTACTGCGCGCGCAATGGCACTTCCAGGCCCAGCAGCTTTTCGATCGCCATCACATAGGCGTGTTCATTGCACATCATCGACACATAGTCGAGACGGTCCATGTACGGCACCGATTGCAGATAGGTCTTCTGTTCGGCCAGTTTCTCGGTAGCGCGGTGCAGCAGGCCGATATGGGGGTCGGCACGCTGGATGACTTCGCCATCGAGCTCGAGCACCAGGCGCAGCACGCCGTGCGCGGCCGGGTGCTGCGGCCCAAAGTTCAGGGTGTAATTCTTAATCTCAGCCATTATTTCATCCCGTAATGTTCTTCGCGGATCACGCGCGGCACGTTTTCCCGCGGCTCGATCGTCACGGGCTGGTAAATCACGCGTTTCTGTTCCGGGTCGTAGCGCATCTCGACATAGCCGGAGACCGGGAAGTCCTTGCGGAACGGATGGCCGATGAAACCGTAGTCAGTCAGGATGCGGCGCAAGTCGTTATGGCCTTCGAACAGGATGCCCAGCAGGTCGAACGCTTCGCGCTCATACCAGTTGACCGAACGCCAGATGTTCACCACCGACGGCAGCAGCGGCATGTCGTCGTCGGGCGCGAACACGCGCACGCGCACGCGCCAGTTGTGCTTGACGGACAGCAAATGCGACACGGCCGCATAGCGCAGGCCGGTCCAGGCGCCGTCGCCATAGGTCAGGTAGTCGACGCCGCACAAGTCGAGCATCTGCTCGAAATGCAGGGTCGGATCGTCGCGCAAGGTCTGCATCACGGCCAGGTAGTCCTCGGCCTTGACGACCAGGGTGACTTCGCCCAGCGCAACAGTCGTGCTAACGCGTTCGCCCAGGGCAGTGCCGAGGGCGTTTTGCAGTACTTCTAAATGTGTTGTCATAATCTGAAGCGGCCCGGTTAGCGTGCGATCGTGCTGGTACGCTTGATCTTGTTCTGCAGTTGCATGATGCCGTACAGCAGCGCTTCGGCTGTCGGAGGGCAGCCAGGCACATACACGTCAACGGGAACGATGCGGTCGCAACCGCGCACCACGGAATACGAATAATGGTAGTACCCGCCGCCATTGGCGCAGGAACCCATCGAGATGACCCAGCGCGGCTCGGCCATCTGGTCGTAGACCTTGCGCAGTGCCGGCGCCATCTTGTTGCACAACGTGCCTGCAACGATCATCACGTCGGACTGACGCGGCGATGGACGGAACACGACGCCGAAGCGGTCCATGTCGTAGCGGGCTGCGCCCACGTGCATCATTTCGACCGCACAGCAGGCCAGACCGAACGTCATCGGGAACATCGACCCGGTACGCGCCCAGTTGATCAGCTTGTCGGCCGAGGTGGTGATGAAACCTTCGCTTAATACGCCTTCAATAGCCATGGCTTATTCCCAGTCAAGGGCACCTTTCTTCCAAATGTACCAAAATCCGACCGCGAATTCGGCGATAAACACCATCATCGTGACGAAACCGGCCCAGCCCAGGTCGCGCATTGCCACGCCCCACGGGAAAAAGAATGCCGTTTCCAGATCGAACAAAATAAACAGGATTGCAACCAGATAGTAGCGCACATCAAATTTCATGCGCGCGTCTTCGAATGCCTCAAAACCACATTCGTACGGGGAGAGTTTTGCTGCGTCAGGCCGGTGAGGGCCCAGGATGCGGCCCAGGACCTGGGGCGCGATGCCGACACCGAGGCCGACAAGAATAAACAGCAGGACGGGGAAGTAATTTTCGAGGTTCACGATTTGATGAGCTTATATTGAACGATCGGTTAAATGAGGACGCCGCGGTGATTTGCGGCGTATCTAACGCACGATCCCAATCAGGGCTACGATCAGGATCGAACGACACATCCTCGTAAAAAAAGCCAGCAACTTTGAACGAGCCATGGCTCGTGCGCCGTTGCTGGCTTCTGATTTCTGGTGCCGACGACGAGACTCGAACTCGTACAGCTTTCGCCACTACCCCCTCAAGATAGCGTGTCTACCAATTTCACCACGTCGGCGGTAAGGCCCGTATTCTACTCTGCTTTGCTGCCAAAGTTAATGCACAAATGCATTAAATACAGATTAAAAACGATAAATTTTTACAGCTAATGCCTCTGAACTGCGTTTTCCTACCGTGCTGCCAAAACATTGAGCAATAATCTGCCCGTAATGAGAATTACTCTCGACAAGCGTTCCGAATTACTTCGGAATCGTGTTTGCCGGGGTTTCGGCAGCCGGTGCGGCCGCTGGCGCAGCCGGCAGGGTTGCCGCTGGCACGCCCGTCGCTGGCGCCACTGGCGCGGCCGGAGCGGCACCAGGAATGGCGCCGGCGCCGGTCACTGGCACCGGCTTGACGACCTTGTCCATCACGCCGCCGCCCACCGTGGTGGCGCGCTGGTTGGCCATCAGCGACAGCGCCAGCGTGGCGCCGAAGAAAATGGCGGCGGCCACGCCGGTCGACTTCGACATGAAGTTCGACGAACCCGTCGCACCGAACAGGCTGCCGGACGCGCCGGAACCGAAGGCGGCGCCCATGTCGGCGCCCTTGCCATGCTGCAGCAATACCAGCGCAATAATCGACAAAGCGGACACTACCTGTACCACGACTACCAGATTGAACATCATGTTCATTGCAATTCCATTCTTAGTTTAAAGTAATTCAATCAGCGGCGTGAATAATCGCCAGGAAATCCGCCGCCTTCAATGCCGCCCCACCGATCAGACCGCCATCGATATCCGGCATTGCCATCAATTCTTTCGCGTTCTCCGGCTTCATGCTGCCGCCGTACAGGATCTGCACGCCGGCGGCCGCTACCGCATTCTTTGCCGCCAGATGGCCGCGCAATACCTGGTGCACTTCCTGCGCCATTTGCGGCGTGGCCGTCTTGCCCGTACCGATGGCCCAGACCGGCTCGTAAGCCAGCACCAGTTTCGCCACGTCGGTCTCGCTGATGGCCGCCAGCACCACATTCAGCTGCTTGGCCACCACCGCGTCGGTCTGCCCTGCTTCGCGCTCGTCGAGATGCTCGCCGATGCAGACGATGGGCGTGATGCCCGCCGCCAGCGCCGCAACCGTCTTGGCCGCCACTTGCGCGTCGGTTTCGCCATGGTAGGCGCGCCGCTCGGAGTGCCCCAGGATCACGTAGCTGCTGGCGAAGTCCTGCAGCATCGCGGTCGAGATTTCGCCCGTGTAGGCGCCGCTGGCTTGCGCGGAAACATCCTGCGCGCCCCAGGCCAGGCTTGAACCTGTCAATTGCGCCTGGCACTGCGCCAGGTAAGGCGCGGGCACACAGACGGCGCTGGCGGCGCCATCGGCGTCCAGGCCTGCGACTATTTCAGACAATAACACCGCGTTCGAGGTGCGACTGCCGTTCATTTTCCAATTTCCGACGACGAGTTTGCGACGCATAGTAGCCTAAATTTTAATAACCCGTCATTCTAACGCTACCTCTGTTGGCGGTCAAACCGCTAGCTGCTGCTTTCAAGCAACTTGCAACATGATCTTGCCGATGTGGGTGCTCGCTTCCATCAGCGCATGCGCCTCGCCGGCCTTATCCAAAGGGAAGGTTTTATAGATCACGGGCTTGATCTTGCCGGCCTCGATCAGCGGCCAGACCGTCTCGCGCAAATGCCGCGCAATCGCCGCCTTGAACGCCACCGAACGGGGCCGCAGGGTCGAGCCCGTCACCGTCAGGCGGCGGCGCAGCAAGGTACCCAGGTCCAGCTCGGCCTTGGTGCCGCCCTGCACCGCGATCAGGCCGATGCGGCCGTCGTCGGCCAGGCAGGCGATCTCGCGCGGCAGGTAGTCGCCGCCGACCATGTCGAGGATCACGTCGACACCGCGCCCGCCGGTCAGTTCCTTGACGACGGCGACGAAATCTTCGGTGCGGTAATTGATGCCGCGCTCGGCGCCCAGCGCCTCGCAGGCGCGCGCTTTTTCATCGCTGCCGGCGGTGGCGAACACGCGGTGGCCGAGCGCGCTGGCCAGCTGGATCGCCGCCACGCCGATGCCCGAGCTGCCGCCCTGCACCAGCAAGGTATCGCTGCCCGACAGCGCGCAGCGGTCGAACACATTGCTCCAGACGGTAAAGAAGTTTTCCGGCAAGGACGCGCCTTCGAGCGCCGTCAAGCCTGTCGGCAGCGGCAGGCACTGGCCGGCGGGCGCGGCGCAATATTCGGCATAGCCGCCGCCCTGCACCAGCGCACAGACCAGGTCGCCCACCTTGAAACCGGTGCCCTCGAAATCGCCATCGACCAGTTCGCCCGCCACTTCCAGGCCGGGCAGGTCGGAAGCGCCGGGCGGCGGCGCATACTTGCCCAGGCGCTGCAGCACGTCGGGACGGTTGATGCCGGCCGCGTGCACCTTGATCAGCAGCTCACCCGCCTTCCATGCCGGCCGGGGCCGTTCGGCGATTTGCAGGACATCGGAGGGACCGGGCTGACTGATTTCAATGGCGCGCATGGCAAGGCACTTTCAAAGGGAAAGTGCGATTGTACGCCAAGCCTGCGCGCCTTGCAGACGCCTACTCGGCTCCCGTTTTCGAGCTGCGCGGCAGTGGCGTGCCGGGCTTCCACCTGGCCGACAAGGCCTGCCCTTCCTCCACCTGCTCGTGCGTCATCTTGCGCACCACGGCGGCGCGCTGGTCGGCCGCATTCGAGGAGCCGTTGGCGGCGGCCAGGTTCCACAGCATGTAGGCGATCACATTATCCTGCTGCACCCCGCCCATGTGATAACGGTACATCAGGCCCAGCACCTGCTGCGCTTCGGCATGGTTCTGCTCGGCCGCCTTGCGAAACCAGCTGACGGCCTGCTTGTGGTCCTGCAGCACGGCGTTGCCCGTGTAATACATGGCGCCCACCACATATTGCGCATCGGCCTTGCCTTGCTCGGCCGCCTTGCGGTGCCAGAACATGGCTTGCTTGTAATCCTGAGGCAAGCCGCGCCCCATGTAGTACATCAAGCCCAGCAGGTGCTGGGCATCGGCGTTGCCGGAGGTGGCCAACGGTAGAATTTCCTTGTAGGCCAGCGCATAATTCTTGTTGTTGTAGGCGCTGGCACCTTCGCTGAAGCCGGCCTTGGCCGGCAACTGTATCGCCAACAGCATGCATAGTGTAATGATCAGTTTTTTCATCGGAATGGGATGTGGTCTGACTGCTTTTTATTATCTCGCACGACGGCGGGACACCCGGGAACTCCCTTATTTCCAGCTGACTTTGCCAAGGCCGTCGACGCTGACATCGCGGTTGGCAGGCTTGCCATATACCATTACCGAGCCGAGCCCACTGAGGTTCAGCTTGGCATTGCTGCGGGCATTGACGATGGCGTTGCCCAGGCCACTCAAATCCAGATTGACCGCATCGGCTTCGAATTGTTGCGCATTCAGGCTGCCCAGGCCGCCCAGCGACGCCTTGAGCACGCGGCCACGGCCGCCCAGCACCACCGAACCGGCTCCCTGCAGGTCGAGTTCGGCCTTGTCGTTATTGCCGATCCACAGCTGCATGCTGCCCACGCCGCCCAGGGTGGCGCTCAATTTGCGGTAGTCGCCTACCACTTTCACGCTGCCCGCCCCTTCCAGCGACAGGGTCAGCTCATCGCCCGTAAAACCGGACACGTCGGTGCTGCCGAAGCCTTCCGAGCTCACTTCGCGCAGATTGGGCAAGACCAGGTCGGCGCGGATCGAACCGGGGTTCAGCTTGAAGCCGCGCACTTCCGTTTCGATATGCAAGGTGTCGCCGCTTTGCGCCGTGCTGACGTCGGCGATATAGCGCTTGTCGGCCGTGATGCTCAGCGACGCCACATTGCCCTGGCGGATGCGCACTTCCATCACGCCGTCGAGCTTGACGCGCACCACGCGCGCGTCGACCGTGCGCATTTCCAGCAGGCGCGTTTCGGCGGACACGCCGCGCAGCAGGCCGAAAGTGGCCAGGAAGGCCAGCGCAAAGTGCAGGGTTTTTTTCATTGTATTCCTCGATATCTTGTTTTTATGTGCGACGGCAAGCGGCCACTCTAGCAGCGGCTAATATTGCTGGCAATCACTTATGCGAAGAAGGCTTTTTCAATAGCCGTGAGGCGCTTGGCCTTGACCTGCACGATATGCGCGTCAGGCGTTTTGGCGATGGCCACGCCCTGGTAGCTGGAGCTGGCCACTTGCACGGCGGGCGCCGGCGCGTAGCAGCTGGCGCCGAGCAGGACGGCGGCGGTGATGACGATGGCTTCCATGTGTTTGGCGACGTTCATGTTGTTCTCCTCGGGGTGTCTGGCTGCGGTATGTGAGCACTATAGCCATACCGCTTGCGCCAGACACGCCGATTGCGACGAACTGCAATTTTGGCGGCATGGCCGGACAAAATCGCCGATGAGCGCGCAAACAGTCGATCTACATCAGAACTCTTCCCACTCGTCGGCGGCAGGCTTCGACGCCTTGACCAGCTTTGTCGCGCGGACGGCAGGCAGGGCCCTGGCCTGGGCACGCGGCGCGGCAACGGCAGCCGCCGGGCGCGCTTTCACCGGCCTGGCCGGCGCACTGTCTGCTACCGTATCGCCGAGGCGGAACATGCCGACCGCCTGCGCCAGGTCCACCGCCTGCTCCTGCAGGCTTTCGGCGGCGGCCGCGGCCTGCTCGACCAGCGCGGCATTTTGCTGCGTCATGGTGTCCATGTGCGTGACGGCCGTATTGATCTCGCCGATGCCGGCGCTCTGTTCGCGGCTGGCGACCGTGATCTCGCTCATGATGGTGGCCAGTTGCTGCACCGACGCCACTACCTGGCCCATGGTCTGGCCCGCTTCATCGACGAGGCGGCCACCGGCGCCCACTTTTTCCACCGAGTCGCCGATCAGTTCCTTGATTTCTTTCGCGGCCTGGCTCGAACGCTGCGCCAGGTTGCGCACTTCCGACGCCACCACCGCAAAGCCCCTGCCCTGTTCGCCGGCGCGCGCCGCCTCGACGGCCGCGTTCAGCGCCAGGATATTCGTCTGGAAGGCGATGCCGTCGATCACGCCGATGATGTCGACGATCTTGCGCGAGCTTTCCTGGATGCCGGCCATGGTGCCCACCACCTGCTGCACCACTACACCTCCCTTGGCCGCCACTTGCGAGGCGGACACGGCCAGCTCATTGGCCGCATGCGCGTTTTCCGCATTCTGTTTCACGGTGGAAGTCAACTCGTCCATCGAGCTGGCGGTTTGCTCCAGCGCGCCCGCCTGCGCTTCCGTGCGCGACGACAGGTCGGCATTGCCGGCAGCGATATCGGCCGACTCGCTGCGCACCAGGGCGCTGATGCTGCGGATCTGCACCAGCACGGTGGCAATCTTTTCCACGAACAAGTTGAAGGCCTTGGCGATCTGCGCCAGCTCGTCCGTGCCAGTGGCATCGAGTCGGCTGGTCAGGTCGCCGTCGCCGGTGGCGATCGCGTTCAGCGCATCGCGCACCAGGCCCAGGCGGCGCAAGGCGCGTGCCACCAGGGCGCTCAGCACGGTGGCGGCCAGCACCAGCACCAGCAAGGCGGTCAGGGCCGAGGCGCGCAGCATCGAGGTCAGGGCATGCGTCGCTTCCGCACGGTCGAGCACGGTGGCCAGCAGCCAGTCACTGCCCGGCACTTTACTCACATGCAAGATGCCTTCGCGCTCGCCCAGGCGGATGGTCTCGCTGTCGCCACTCTTTTCAATCTCGGCCAGCGCCTGCGAGGTCAGCTTGCCGTCGAGTTCGGACAATGGCTTCAAGGTCAGCTTGTCATCCGGGTGGGCGATGATCTTGCCGCCGCCATCGACCAGGAAGGCATAGCTGGACGGTGTGGGCTTGATCGAGGCGACGTTTTTCACGACGACATCCATCATCACGTCAGCCGCCAGCACGCCGGCGGGATTACCCTTGTCGCCCAGCGGTTCGGCAAAGGTCACCACCAGCTTGCCCGTGCTGGCGCCGATATATGGCGTCGTGATGATCGGTCCGCCGGTTGCCAGCGCCTGCTTGTACCAGGGGCGCGCCGTCGGGTCATAGTCGGCGGCGCGCTTGCGCTCCTGCGAAAACACCGCATGCTTGTCGGCAAAACCGACATACGCCATGTCGAAGATGCCGGCCTGCTCGGCCGCTTTCAGGGATGGCAGCGGATCTTCCTGCTGGGCGCCGATTTTCATCGACGCCACCACCGCCTGTTTCGAACGCAACCATTCGGCAATCGCTTGCGCATGGCTGTGCGACAGCTGCTGCATCTGTGTATCGAGCGCGGCCAGGGTACTGCTGCGGGTGGTAAAGAAGTTGGCGATGGCGACGGCCAGCATGGCCAGCACGACGATGGAAACGGCAATGGCGATCAACCGGGCCTTGAGGGAGGACAACATTGGGGCATCCAATAAAAAAGGAAAATCGAAGGGATGCGCCATCGTCAGCGATTACTATTTTGTCGTCAAGAAATACTAACTCTCAATTACCTGGAAACAACAAATGATATTCAAATGCAGAGGATCAGCGTGATTCCATATCGCCGCGCAGCTTGCGCAGGGCCGGCGACTCGCCGCCGGTCGCTTCGATGCGAAAACGCGCATAGGCCTGTTCCAGCTCGGGCAGGCGGCGCAGGCTGCCTTCCGTAAATAGCCGCGCGCCAGGGATATGGCCCCATGCCAGCGGCATGCTCAGCGTGCCTGCCATGGCCTGCGCCAGCAACGGCCGCAGCGCACTGTACAGGTCCGCCGCCTCCGCCTCACCGGGCGCCAGACGTGCCAGCAGCTGTTCCAGCTCCACCGCGCGCGCCTGTAATAGTTGTTGGTCCATATTGCCTCCTCAGTTGGTAATGGTGCCGACCAGCACCGGGGCGGACCACAATTTCCGGTTGGGCAGCAGATACTGCAAGGCGCCACCCTTGCGCCGCACCAGCCCGCCCAGCTCTTCGGTCGGCGCCACCGGGCTGACGAAGACGGTCACCGGGCCATGCGGCGTCACCTGATAGACATCATACAGCGGCGCTTCGCTCTTGAGCGGCAGCCCGAAGCAGTCGGCCAAGGTGCCGCAGTCGCCACTGCCATTCTGCAACTGCTGGCCGGTCGTGAAATAAGGTGAATACGGAGACACGCTTTGCCCGTGCGGCACGATCTTGAGCAAAGGCAAGGCCATCGGCGTCGCGGCCGGCAAGGCGGCACCGGACGCCGGCTGCTCGATGGCGCGCGCATGCACCAGGCGCAGGGCCGCCATGTCTTCGCCGGACATGATGACCGAAGGTGGCGCAATGGGAATCGGCAGCGCGTCAGGACTGGCCCCGGTCCGGGCCCGGGTGACGGGAAGGACGGCGAGCAGCATCGCCGCTGTCAGCAACAATTGTTTCAGCATGGCGCAATCTCCTTGATGGTATCGAATGGCAACGAACCGTACGAATCTACAAGGAGGCAGCGCGGGCATCCTGCGCTGTATCAACCGACGTAAAAAAACCGCCAGGCTTGCGCGCTGGCGGTTTTCTAATACTTGCCGGACTGAATCCGGCAGTGCCTGATTAGGCGGCTGGCGCTTCGCCTTCGGCCGCTTTCATCGACAGCTTCAGACGGCCGCGGTCGTCCGTTTCCAGTACTTTGACGCGTACCAGCTGGCCTTCTTTCAGGTAGTCGGCGACGGCGTTGACGCGCTCGTTGGCGATCTGCGAGATGTGCAGCAGGCCGTCCTTGCCTGGCATGACTTGCACGATGGCGCCGAAGTCCAGCAGTTTCAGCACGGTGCCTTCGTAGGTCTTGCCCACTTCGACCGAGGCGGTCAGCTCTTCGATGCGGCGCTTGGCTTCCTGGCCGGCGGCAGCGTCGACGGAAGCGATGGTGACCACGCCTTCGTCGCTGATGTCGATCTGGGTGCCCGTTTCTTCGGTCAGCGCGCGAATCACGGCGCCGCCCTTGCCGATCACGTCACGGATTTTTTCCGGGTTGATCTTGATGGTGATCAGGCGCGGTGCGAAATCGGACAGTTCGGTTTTCACGTGCGGCATGGCTTTTTGCATTTCGCCCAGGATGTGCTCGCGGCCTTCCTTGGCTTGCGCCAGCGCCACTTGCATGATTTCCTTGGTGATGCCCATGATCTTGATGTCCATCTGCAGCGCGGTGATACCGTTGCGGGTACCGGCTACCTTGAAGTCCATGTCGCCCAGGTGATCTTCGTCGCCCAGGATGTCGGACAGCACGGCAAACTTGCCGCCTTCCTTGATCAGGCCCATGGCGATACCGGCCACATGTTCTTTCATCGGCACGCCGGCGTCCATCAGCGCCAGGCAGCCGCCGCACACGGAAGCCATCGACGAGGAACCGTTCGATTCGGTGATTTCCGACACCAGGCGCACCGAGTAGCTGAACTCTTCGGCGGCTGGCAGGGCGGCGATCAGCGCGCGCTTGGCCAGGCGGCCGTGGCCGATTTCGCGGCGTTTCGGGGTACCGACACGGCCCGTTTCGCCGGTGGCGAACGGAGGCATGTTGTAATGCAGCATGAACGAATCGGTGAACTCGCCCATCAGCGCATCGATCTTCTGGCTGTCGCGGGCGGTGCCCAAAGTTGCCACGACCAGCGCCTGGGTTTCGCCGCGCGTAAACAGGGCCGAACCGTGGGTGCGTGGCAGCACGCTGGTGCGGATCGAGATCGGACGCACGGTGCGCGTGTCGCGGCCGTCGATGCGTGGCTCGCCGTCCAGGATCTGGGTGCGGACGATTTTCGCTTCGATGTCGAACAGGATGTTGTTCACTTCAGCGCTGTCGATAGCCGCGCCGCCGTTGGCAGCCGCTTCGGCCGACAGGTCGGCGATCACTTCGGAGGTGGCCGATTTCAGCTTGGCCGTACGTTCCTGCTTGTCCTTGGTTTGATACGCATCATTGATCTTGGCGTTGGCGAAATGGGCCACGCGCGCGATCAGCGCTTCGTTTTTCGGCGCAGGCGCCCATTCGACTTCCGGCTTGCCGCCGTCACGCACCAGGTCGTGGATCGCGTCGATGACGACTTTCATCTGGTCATGGCCAAACACCACGGCGCCCAGCATGATTTCTTCGGACAGCTGCTTCGCTTCCGATTCGACCATCAGCACGGCCGTTTCGGTACCGGCGACAACCAGGTCCATTTCCGAGGTTTTCAGCTGCTGGACGGTCGGGTTCAGGATGTACTGGCCATTGGCGTAACCGACGCGCGCGGCGCCGATCGGGCCGTTGAATGGCACGCCCGACACGCACAAAGCGGCCGATGCGCCGATCATGGCGGCGATGTCCGGATCGATTTCAGGATTGACCGACAGCACGTGAATGATGACTTGCACTTCATTCAGGTAGCCTTCAGGGAACAAAGGACGGATAGGACGGTCGATCAGACGCGACGTCAGGGTTTCTTTTTCGGAAGGACGGCCTTCACGCTTGAAAAAACCGCCCGGAATTTTACCGGCAGCGTAAGTTTTTTCAACATAATCTACTGTCAAAGGGAAGAAATCCTGGCCTGGCTTGGCATCTTTGCGTGCCACCACGGTTGCCAGCACGACGGTATCTTCGATCGACACCAGCACTGCGCCGGATGCCTGACGTGCGATCTCGCCGGTTTCCAGGGTCACTTGATGTTGACCGTACTGGAAGGTTTTCGTAACTTTATTAAACATTGGGGTATCCCTTTTCTATTTGCCGACAGATTTTCAGGGGCTGTCGTTCACCTCACCACAGGCGGCGGAGTCACACTTGCCGCCTTTGCTATTTTGCTTTTAAAACATGGTCATCCGCATAGAATACTGTATCTACGGGAATAAATTCGGAATTTCAAATGACAAAATGCCCGCGACAGCGAACTGGCGCAGGCATTTCTGTATAAACCTTGTACGGCAAAAATTACTTGCGCAGACCAAGTTTAGCGATCAGGTCGCGATAACGGGTAGCGTCTTTGGCCTTCAGGTAGGACAACAGGCTCTTGCGACGGTTGACCATCATGATCAGGCCGCGGCGGGAGTGGTGATCTTTCGAGTGGGCTTTGAAGTGGCCGTTCAGTTCGTTGATACGAGCGGTCAGCAGTGCAACTTGCACTTCAGGGGAGCCGGTGTCATTTTGACCACGTGCGTTGTCCGCGATGATAGCGGCTTTGTTGATGTTCTCTACTGTCATGATAAACCTTTCACATGCGGTGCACAGAGTCTGAACCCTATCCACCGTGAACTACGATTAAAAAAACTGGCTTGAGCTCAAACCAGACGCGCAAGTATATCGGAAAAATGCCTGCCTGTATCCAGTCGTGCGCTCTTTTCTCGGTGCATGATAGGATTTTCCTGTCTTTCGGGAGTCACGCCATGAAAAAAGCATTCAAAATAGCAACGCTTCTGCTGCCTCTGCTCCCTCTGCTGCTGGCCGCCTGCGCCAACATGGGCGGTCCGCCACCGCAGCCGGGCGACACCCGCGCCGCCATCGAAGCGCGGCTCGGTGCGCCGACCAATGTCTACCAGTTGCCCGAAGGCCCGGAACTGGAATATGCGCACGGTCCCTACGGCCAGGTCACCTACATGGCCCGCTTCGGTCCCGACCAGCGTTTGATGTCGTTCGAGCAGGTACTCGACACACAAGGCTTTGCCAAGGTCAGGATCGGGATGTCGACCCGGCAGGACGTGCTGCACCTGCTGGGCCGGCCGACGGAAACCTCCTACCTGGCGCTGCCGAAACTGTACGTCTGGTCCTACCGCTACAAGGAATCAGGCGTGTGGGATTCGATGATGCACGTGCATTTCGACCAGGCCGGCATCGTGCGCCAGATGATGAACGGGCCGGACCCGGACAAGGAAGAACGGCGGTTTTTCTGGTGACGGGAAAATGCCAGGACCAGAGCGGCAAGTCTGGCCCTGGCAACATCAATGCTCGTGATCGGTCTGCACGATGCTGACCGGCTTGCCCTTGGCCATGCGCCAGAAGAACACGGCGTAGCCGGACAGGCCATACGCGACAAAGATCGGGAACAGTACTTTCGGCGGGTCGATCGAGATCAGCGCGAAGAACAATGCCAGCAGGAACACGACGATAAACGGCACCGACTTGCGGAAGTTGACGTCCTTGAAGCTGTAGAACGGCACATTGGTGACCATGGTCAGGCCGGCAAACAGGGCGATCGCCCACGAGACCCAGGCCAATTGGTTGCCGGCAAACTGCAGGTCGTTCATCATCAGGATAAAGCCGGCCACCATGGCTGCCGCCGCCGGGCTGGGCAAGCCCTGGAAGAAGCGCTTGTCGACCACCGCGATATTCGTGTTGAAGCGCGCCAGCCGCAGCGCGGCGCCGGCGCAATACACGAAGGCGGCCAGCCAGCCCAGCTTGCCCATGCCGCGCAGCGACCATTCATAGATCACCAGCGCCGGCGCGGCGCCGAACGACACCATGTCGGACAGGCTGTCGTACTGGGCGCCGAATTCGCTCTGGGTATTGGTCAGGCGCGCGATGCGACCGTCGAGGCCGTCGAGGATCATGGCGATAAAGATGGCCCAGGCCGCATGTTCGAATTTCTGGTTCATGGCCATCACGATGGCGTAGAAACCGCAGAACAGGGCCGCCGTCGTGAAGGCATTCGGCAACAGGTAAATGCCACGGCGCCGCAAGGTTTTCTTGCCTGCCGCATCGGCCGCCGGCAGCCGCACGAATTTACTGAAGCGCGATGCCTTGGGCGTTGCCGGGTTGCCGTTCTTGCCTCGACGACGGGGGAAGTTTGCCATGTTGATCCATTTCTTGTGTGCTACAGGGTAATCGGAACTGACAGGCGCGCGCCCTGCTGCCTGCGCGCGCCGGTAACGCCATTATAGAGGAGACAAGGCCAAAGAAAAGCGTGGCACCGCCATCAGTCCCGCATGGCAGGCCTGTTATTTGAACCTGACCTTGGCCACCACGCGCAGGTTGATGGCCGTCTCGCCGGGTTCGAAATTAGGCTCGGCGACCTGAGTGGCCTCGTTCTTTATCGCGCGCAAGGGTGCGGGCGGGGCCGGCGGGGCATAATTGCCCTGGATGTAGCCCGCGCCTTCGAAGTCGAGCGTGTCGATCACGGCGTCATTGACGCTGCGCCCCATGGCGCCGGCAATCGCCGCTACGCGCTCGTTGAGGTTTTTATAGGTGGCCACGATGCGTTCATTATCCATTTTTCGTACGGTATCGGACGACAGGCTGAAGTTCAGGCGGTTCAGGGTCAGTACGGCTTGCGCCGCCGACACGGTTTTCGGCAAGGCGGCCAGGTTCATCGTCTTTACCTGCAGGAATTGTCCCACGCGCCAACTGGTCGGCACGCGCGGCTTGGCCACGCTGCCGGCCGGCAAGGGCACCACTTCGGGATACACGGCATAGGTGTAGTAGCCCTGGGTTTTCAGCACGGCCTGCGGGTCGGCCTTTTTCACGATGGCCACGCCCTGGTTCATCTTCTGGTTGACGCGCGAGGCGGCTGCCGCCTTGTCCGCGTCCTGCTCTTCGATGGCCAGCATGACGGTAACCTGGTCATTCGCATGAATCACTTCGCCACTGGCAGGTATCACCACCAGCGTGCCGACAGTCGGCAGGCCTTGCGCCTGGGAAGTCGCAGCGGTGGCGAGGGCAGTAACGAACAGCATCGATTGCAAAACAGTCATGACTAGCCTTTCAAAGGGTGGCGATAAAAACAATCATGGGGCCGCATAGCCCCATGATTTTTTGGTAAGTCATTCTAGCGCGGAAATATTTACTTTGTCGCAAATATCGCCACACCAAATTTATTTGAACTTGACCTTGCCCACCAGGCGCATGTCCAGGGTGGTCTCGCCCGGCTCGAAGCTGGGCTCGGCAACCTGGCCATCGTCGGCCATCTTGCTGCGCATCATCATCGGCGCGGGGGCGGCGGCGCGGCTTTCGCCAGCGTAATTGCCCGAACCTTCGAAGTCCACCGTGTCGAGCACGGCGTCCGATACATTGCGGCCCATGGCGCGCGCGATCGAGGCGATGCGCTCGTTCAGGTTTTTATAGGTGGCGGCGATGCGCTGGTCGTCCAGCAGGCGGATGGTTTCCGGCTTCAGGCCGAAGTTCAGGCCGTTCAGGGTCAGCACGCCCTGGGCCGCCGAAACGGTTTTCGGCAGGCTGGCCAGGTTGGCGGTGGTCACTTCCAGGTACTGGCCCACGCGCCAGGCCGTCGGCACTCGCGGCTTGGCGACGGCGCCAGCCGGCAGCGGACGGTCTTCCGGATACACGGGGTAGGTGTAATAGCCATACGATTTCAGCACGGCCGACGGGTCGGCCTGCTTGACGATGGCGACGCCCTTGTTCATTTTCTGGTTCACGCGCGACGCAGCCGCGGCCTTGTCCTTGTCCTGTTCTTCGATGGCCAGGGTGGCGACCACCTGGTCATTGGCATGCTTGACTTCGCCAAAGGCGGGCACGACCACCAGGGTGCCGGTGGTCGGCAAGGTTTGCGCTTGCGCGGAAAGAGCAACGGTGGCTGCGGCGGCAACCAGTACGGATTTGATCATGGATACGACTCCTCGGTGGTTGAATGCAGACAGGGTCGTTGTACGCCCTGCCGCTTATTGAATTGGTCAGACTGACCTGATTCTAACGGCCAGAAGTTTGCTGTGGCGCAAATTAACAAATCGTCACACTTTGCCCTGTTCGCTCACATCCGGACACATTTAATGCCTAGCAACCACGCCGCCCGTGCGCCGGCCCGGCTTGAAACTGCTGCGCGCGCACCACGCGATGCCCAAGGCGACCAGCAGCAAGGCCAGCACGGTCCAGGGAAACGCCGCCACGCCGTAGCCGTCGAGCAGCACGCCACCGACCACGCCGCCACCGGCAATCGCCACGTTCCAGATGGTGGCCACCATCGATTGCGCCACGTCCATGCCGTCGCCAGCAGCGTCAGCCGAGGCCGTTTGCAGCAAGGTGCCGGCGCCGCCAAAGGTCACGCCCCAGACCGCCATGCCGAGATAGATCACCAAAGGGCTGTCCATGCCCAGGCCCAGCGCAATGGCGATCAAGGCAAACGCGGCGATACTGCCCAGCACCAGTTTGCGCAGCCAGCGGTCGATCAGGCGGCTGATCAGCCAGATGCCGGCCAGGGAACCGACGCCATACACCAGCAGCACCAGGTCGATCCGCGCGCGCAAGCCCGAGGGCGCCAGGAACGGCGCGATATAGGTGTAGAGAATGTTATGCGCCAGCATCCATGCCACGATCACCGCCAGGATGGGCCGCACGCCCGGTGTGATGAACACCTGGCGGATGCTCAGGCGTTCGCCGTGCTTCTGGCCCGGATAATCGGGCACGGCCACCAGTATCCACGCCACCAGGATAATCGCCAAGCCGGACATGACGCCAAAGATGCTGCGCCAGCCCAGCACGCCACCCATCAGGGTCCCGAGCGGCACGCCCAGCGACAAGGCCAGCGGCGTGCCTATCATGGCGACCGCCATCGCCCTGCCCTGCTGCGCCACGCCGACCATGCGCCGCGCATAGCCGGCCATCAGGCCCCAGGCCAGCCCGGCGGCCATGCCGGCCAGGAAGCGCGAGGCCAGCGCCACCATGTAATTGGGCGCCAGCGCGGTGATGGTATTGAATACCAGGAAGCCGCCGACGGCCAGCAGCAGTACCTTGCGGCGGCGCCAGCCGCTGGTCATGGCGGTCAGGGGGATCGCGGTCAGGATCGAGCCGATCGCAAACACGGTCACCAGCTGGCCCGTCATCACTTCGGAAATGCCGAGACCCTGTGAAATCTGCGGCAACAAGCCGGCGGGCAAGGTTTCGGCCAGGATGGCGATAAAGCTGGTCATCGCCAGCGCCAATAAAGCGGCCAGCGGAAAGCGTCGGGAAATGGCGATAGCGGCAGGGCCTGGAACAGGCACTGTGGCGGTCAAACGGTCAGTCATGTGGGTACCTCGGGTTGCGCAGGCGATGTTGCAAAAGCCTGGCGTGCTATTATCTAGCGGTAATGCGCGTTGCGGTCGGCAGAAACCGAAACAGATGCCGTTGCGGGCGCAACGGCAAAGGAAGGGCGGAATTGTAGCGCAAACGCACCAAAAGCGTGCACACGAAAAACATCCGGGCTCAAGCGGCCGTCATGCTCGCATCATTGGCCGCCTTGCGCGGCGAAAACCAGGCATTTGATTTCGGACTGAACAGGAACGCGCAGATGACGGCAAACGTGATTGCACCAGGCAGGACGCCGGTCTTGACGGGCACGGTGGCCAGGCTGACGGCGATATCGATCACGCTCCACGCCACGTACACCGTGCGCGCGCCACGATGCCCTTGCAGCATGGCCACCGCGGTTGCCAGCGTGATGCCCAGGCCACCGAGCAGGATCGCATATTGCGCCTCGGCTGGAACCGGGCCGCGCGCCATCCACGCCATCATCACGGGATCGTTGCGGCCCAGGTAAGCCGAGGCCAGCGATGACAGCGATCCCAGCATCAGGAACCAGCAACTGATGGCAACCGCGACCGGGCGCTTGAGCGAGTTCAAATTTCCAACGATAACTTTTGAATAAACAAGCATGGTTCAACCGGCGCTTCAACGACTATGAAGACACGGATACTACCGGATGTTGGCCGATGCACCGCATGCGGCATGAACACGGCCTTTATTTATCGCGTTTGAGGAAGGCCTTGATGGCGTCCACCGTCACCACCGGCTGCTCTTCCATCAGCCAGTGGCCGGCGTCGGGTACCACCAGTTCCGTCACGTTCACGGCCGCATTGCGCATGACGACGGCTTCGTTGGCGCCGAAGGACTTGGCGCCGCCGATCGCCAGCACCGGCATGGTCAGTTTGGTGGCCATCGAGCGCAGATTGTCTTCGGCGTCTTGCGGTATGGCCAGGAACTGCGCGAAGGCCGCATGCATCGCGCCCTTGCGCGCATACAGCTTCGCATAATGGCGCCGCGTTTCCTCGTCTATTTTGGACGGCGTGCCGGCAAATTCATTCCAGAAACGGTCCAGATAGATGCGCTCGCGCCCGGCCACCAGGCGCTCGGCGTCGGGGCCGCCAAACGAGAAATGCCACAGCTGCGGACTGCGCACGATCTGTTCCCACGGCGGAATGCCGGGCACCGGTGCATCCATCACCACCAGCCGGTCGGTCTGGTCGGGGTAGCGGGCCGCATAAGCGTAGGCCACCATGGTGCCGATATCGTGTCCGACCACGTCGGCATGAGCTATGCCCAGCTTGTCGAGCACGGCCCGCATGTCGGCAGCCTGGGTACGCTTGTCGTAACCGCCCGCCGGGCGCGAGGACAGCCCCATGCCGCGCAGGTCGGGTGCCACCACGGTATGTTCCGCTGCCAATGCGGCCGCCAGCGGCGCCCACATGTCGCCGGTATCGCCAAAGCCGTGTATCAGCAACACGGCCGGGCCGGAACCGCCCACGCGTACATGCAGCGTGCCATCGGCGGTGGCGATCGTCATGGTCTTGAAGCTTGCGGGATAGGCAGGAACCGCCGCCTGGGTGCTGGTGAAGGGAAAGAATGTCAGAACGGTGGTCAGAAACAGGCCCAACAAACGAGTTGGGAGCGTAGCCAGGGCTATCGTGTGCACGTGTGCCTCCTGATCAAGATATGGCCGGAAACCGGCATCGCTCAGAGTAACACCGGCGGGCGCCAGCGTCGTGCATCATTTACAACAGAATGAAAGTATATCAATGTACCAAAGGCGGCCATGAAAAAAGCCGGCTTGCGCCGGCTTCGTCATGCAAAAAACTGCTTAGTTCTTCGACTGGTCGACCATCTTGTTTTTCGCGATCCAAGGCATCATGGCGCGCAGCTTGGCGCCGACTTCTTCGATCTGGTGCTCGGACGTCAAACGGCGGCGCGAGATCAGGGTCGGTGCGCCGGCCTTGTTTTCCAGGATGAAGCTCTTCGCGTATTCGCCGGTCTGGATGTCTTTCAGGCACTGGCGCATGGCGTCCTTGGTGGCCGAGGTAACGACTTTCGGGCCGGTCACGTATTCACCGTATTCGGCGTTGTTCGAGATCGAGTAGTTCATGTTGGCGATGCCGCCTTCATAGATCAGGTCGACGATCAGTTTCAGTTCGTGCAGGCACTCGAAGTAGGCCATTTCCGGAGCGTAACCCGCTTCGGTCAGGGTTTCGAAACCGGCCTTGATCAGTTCCACGGCGCCGCCGCACAGCACTGCCTGCTCACCGAACAGATCGGTTTCGGTTTCTTCGCGGAAGTTCGTTTCGATGATGCCGGCACGGCCGCCGCCGTTGGCCGAAGCGTACGACAGGGCGATATCGCGGGCCACGCCCGATTTGTCCTGGTACACGGCGATCAGGTGCGGCACGCCGCCACCCTGGGTGTAGGTGGCGCGCACGGTGTGGCCTGGCGCTTTCGGGGCGATCATGATCACGTCCAGGTCGGCGCGCGGCACGACTTGGCCGTAATGCACGTTGAAGCCGTGGGCGAAGGCCAGTACCGCGCCTTCCTTGGCGAACGGGGCGATGTTTTCGTTGTAGACCTGGGCGATGTTTTCGTCCGGCAGCAAGATCATGATGACGTCGGCCGCTTTCACGGCATCATTGACTTCCGCTACTTTCAGGCCGGCTTGCTCGACCTTGTTCCACGAAGCGCCGCCCTTGCGCAGGCCGACGGTGACGTTGACGCCCGAATCGTTCAGGTTTTGTGCGTGGGCATGGCCTTGCGAACCGTAGCCGATGATGGCAACGTTTTTACCTTTGATCAGGGACAGGTCGGCGTCTTTGTCGTAAAAAACTTTCATGGTATTTCCTATATATTTTAAGTAACTGCGTTGTATGGGAGTGCGGCCAGAGCCGCGTGCTGCGTTTTTTTATACTTTGAGGATGCGTTCGCCGCGGCCGATGCCCGAACCGCCCGTGCGGACGGTTTCCAGGATCGAGGCGCGGTCGATCGAATCGATGAACGCGTCGAGCTTGACCTTGTTGCCCGTCAGCTCGATCGTGTAGGTCTTTTCGGTCACGTCGATGATGCGGCCGCGGAAGATATCGGCGGTGCGCTTCATTTCTTCGCGTTCCTTGCCCACGGCGCGCACCTTGATCAGCATCAACTCGCGTTCGATATGCTGGCCTTCGGTCAGGTCCACCACCTTCACCACTTCAATGAGACGGTTCAGGTGCTTGGTGATCTGCTCGATGATGTCGTCCGAACCGCTGGTGACGATGGTCATGCGCGACAGGGTTGCATCTTCGGTCGGCGCCACGGTCAGGGTTTCGATGTTATAGCCGCGGGCAGAGAACAGGCCCACCACGCGCGACAGGGCACCGGCTTCGTTTTCCAGCAAGACAGAAATAATATGGCGCATGGTTACAGGTCCTCCGAGCCGAGCATCATTTCGGACAAGCCTTTGCCGGCTTTCACCATCGGCCACACGTTTTCGGACTGGTCGGTAATAAAGTTCATGAATACCAGCCTGTCTTTCATGCCGAACGCCTCTTTCAGGGCGCCGTCGACGTCGCCCGGTTTTTCAATTTTCATACCGACGTGGCCATAGGCCTCGGCCAGCTTTTCAAAGTCGGGCAGCGAATCCATGTAGGACTCGGAATAGCGCGAGCCGTAATCGATTTCCTGCCACTGGCGCACCATGCCGAGGAAACGGTTGTTGAGCATGATGATTTTCGGCGTCAGGTGATACTGCTTGCACGTGGCGAGCTCCTGGATGCACATCTGGATCGAACCTTCGCCGGTGATGCAGGCAACCGTCGCGTCCGGATTGGCCATCTGCACGCCCATGGCGTACGGCAAGCCGACCCCCATGGTGCCCAGGCCACCGGAATTGATCCAGCGGCGCGGCTTGTCGAAGCGGTAGTATTGCGCGGCCCACATCTGGTGCTGGCCCACGTCGGACGTGATGAAGGCATCGCCCTTGGTGATCTGGAATACTTTTTCCACCACCGATTGCGGCTTGATGACCAGGTCCGAGCTCGGATACTTCAGGCAGTCGCGGCCACGCCATTCGGCGATCTGCTTCCACCAGTTGCTCAATGCATTGACGTTTGGTTTCGCTTCGGCCGCGTCCAGTTGCGCCAGGAACTCGATCAGCACATCCTTGACGTTGCCGACGATGGGAATATCGACTTTCACGCGCTTCGAGATCGACGATGGATCGATGTCGACGTGAATGATCTTGCGCGGATGCGAGGCGAAGTGTTTCGGGTTGCCGATCACGCGGTCATCGAAACGGGCGCCGATGGCGATCAGCACGTCGCAGTTCTGCATCGCCATGTTCGCTTCGTAGGTGCCGTGCATGCCGGGCATGCCGACAAACTGTTCGCTCGAGGCGCGGTAGCCGCCCAAACCCATCAAGGTGTTGGTGCACGGGAAACCAAGGCGGTCGACCAGCTTGTTCAGCTCGGGGGCCGCATGCGCCAGGATCACGCCGCCGCCCGTGTAGATCATCGGACGTTCGGCTTGCAGCAGCAGCTGCACGGCCTTGCGGATCTGGCCCGAATGGCCCTTGTCAACCGGACGGTAGGAGCGCATCTCGACTTCCTTCGGATAGTCGAAATTGCACTTGTGCATGCTGATATCCTTGGGGATATCGACCAGCACGGGACCGGGACGGCCGGTGCGGGCAATAAAGAACGCTTTCTTGATCGTCGCAGCCAGGTCTTTCACGTCCTTGACGAGGAAGTTGTGCTTGACGACGGGGCGGGTGATGCCCACGGTGTCGCATTCCTGGAAGGCATCCTGGCCGATCGCATGGCTCGGCACCTGGCCGGAAATGACGACCATCGGGATGGAGTCCATGTAAGCGGTCGACAGACCGGTCACGGCATTGGTGACTCCTGGGCCGGACGTGACAATGGCCACACCGACTTTGTTGGAGCTGCGCGAATAGGCGTCGGCGGCGTGCACGGCGGCCTGCTCATGGCGTACCAGGATATGCTGGAATTTGTTTTGCTGGAAGATGGCGTCGTAGATATACAGTACGGCTCCGCCCGGGTAACCAAAGACGTGCTCGACGCCTTCTTCAGCCAGACAGCGCACGACGATTTCCGCGCCGGTAATGGGACCGATGGCCGGTCCCGAGGCAGATCCTCTTGCTTCGGTATTCATGAAACATTCCTTTCAAGGTCCATTGGAGATTGATCGGATGTTCTTTCCTGACGAGGTACGCCTGACGCTACAGTCTTCCTGCTTCCCTTTTCATGCGGTCACGCAATTTCTTCGGGCACCCATAGATACCTTGCAAAACAACGCTTAACGCAACTCGTTTGGCCGGAGTTTCTGTGGCGACTGTACGAACCGCTCGCGCTTGTGGCGCGGGTTAGAACAAACTGCCTACAAATGAAAGCGCGTCTTGTCGCTGGTGGCGTTGTGTGCCAGTTGCAACTTGACCATAGAGCTTTGGGGTGTTCAAAGCGTCCCATACGTTATCGCGTCGCACCATGATGGTCAAGGAAAATGTATTCCAAACCGGCTTTTTGCGCGCTCAAGGTGCAAAAATCATGCGGAATTGCACATTTTTTGCTAGCATGCGCTCAGTTTGCACAATGCAGGCCACCTCCCGCCCACAGCCCACGCAGCCACCGGCTCGCTCCTTACCGCATGGCAACAGACAAAGAACTATCCGATTTTCTCGAACATGTGGAGCGGCGCGCTTTCAAGCAGGCCGCCTATGCCGTACGCAAGGAAGAATCCGCGCTCGACATCGTGCAGGACGCGATGATCAAGCTGGCCGAAAAATACGGCGACAAACCGGCGGCCGAACTGCCGATGCTGTTCCAGCGCATCCTGCAAACGACCATCCTCGATTACTTCCGCCGCGAAAAGGTGCGCAACACCTGGGTCAGCCTGTTTTCGGGCATGAAACCATCGGGTGACGAGCATGAGGACTTTGATATACTCGACACCTATCAATCGGAGCAGGGATCCAACGCCGCCGAATCGTCGGCCGACCAGGTCGAACGCGCGCAGATCCTTGATTTGATTGATGAAGAGGTACAAAAACTGCCCGCGCGTCAACGCGAAGCCTTCCTCATGCGTTATTGGCAGGATATGGACGTGGCTGAAACGGCGCTGGCGATGGGCTGCTCGGAAGGCAGCGTGAAAACACATTGCTCAAGAGCTACCCACACGCTCGCCGAATCGCTGAAAGCCAAGGGAATACAACTATGAATACCGACGACCTCAATTTCGCCTACAAAGTGCGGCATGCGCTGAACGAAAAGCTCGACGACCTGCCGGCCTCGACCACCGACCGCCTGGCGGCCGCGCGCAAGGCGGCCATGGCGCGCAAGAAGGCCGACGCGCCCGCGCGCGTGGCGGCACGCCAGAACGTGCTCGCCGGCATCGCTACCCACCTGTTTGCCGAGCCGCTGTCGTGGCTGAGCCGCATGAGCGTGATCGTTCCGCTGTTGCTGCTGGTGGCCGGCGGCGCCGGCATCTACCAGTTCGAGCAGGAGCAGCAGATCGCCGAACTGGCCGAACTCGACGCCGCCGTGCTGTCGGACGAACTGCCGCTGTCGGCCTATATGGACCATGGCTTCAATGCCTACCTGACGAAACGCGAGCAATAATGGCCGACGCCACCGCAAGCAAGGTACGCAAAAGCTGGATGGCCGGCGGCGTCGTGCTGGGCGCCTGCGCGCTGGCGGGCGCCTCCTGGGTGTACGCCAACCAGGATGCACCACCGGCCGCTCCCGCCGCCAAGGCAGTCCCGGCGCTCAAGCCCGCCGCGCCAGCCGTGCCGGTGAAAAATGCCGGCAAATCGCAGTGGGCCAGCCTGTCGCGGGCCCAGCAAGCGGCCCTGCAGCCGCTGGCCGGCGAGTGGAACAAGCTCGATGCGCCGCGCAAGCAGAAGTGGCTCGATATCGCGAACCGTTTTGCCTCGATGAAACCGGACGAGCAGGCGCGCGTGCACGAACGCATGCGCGACTGGATCAAGCTAACGCCCGAACAGCGCCGCACGGTGCGCGAGAACTATGCGCGCGCCAAGAAGATCGATCCGGGCCAGAAGTCGGCGCAGTGGGAGCAATACCAGCAATTGCCGGAAGAACAAAAGAAAAAACTGGCGGCCGAAGCCGTGCCGAAAAAAGTCCCGGTCGCCAGGCCGGACATACGCCCGCCCGCCGTGATCACGGTGCCGCCGGTGCCCACCGTACCTGTGCCCGCCCCTGCCGTCCCGGTCACGATCCCGGCAGCGCCCGTGGTAACGCCTGCCACCCCCAGCTCATTGCCCGACTATGCCAGATAACACCGTTGCATCGACCACCGTGCCCACCATCAAGCGGCGCCTGATTTCCATCGTGTATGAGTCCTTGCTGGCGCTGGCCGTGCTGTTCCTGCCCTTTTTGATCTTTGAACTGGCCGTGCAGGGTGCGCATACGCCGCTCACCGAACACATGCGCCAATGCCTGGCCTTCTTGGTGATGGGCGCCTATTTCATTCACCAATGGAGCCGCGAGGGGCAAACCCTGGCCATGAAGACCTGGCGCCTGAAGGTGGTGCTGCCCGGCCAGGCCCACGTGCCGCTGCGCCTGGCCGCATGCCGCTATGTGCTGGCGTGGATGTGGCTGCTGCCCGGCATCCTGGTGTCGTATGTGCTGGACTTGCAGCACTGGCAGGCCCTGTCGGCGATCGGCATCGGCATGCTGGCCTGGTCAAGCACGGCGCTATTTACCGGCAACGGCCAGTTTCTGCACGACAAGCTGCTGGGCACGCAGATCGTGCAGCTGCCTGCGCCCGCCAAGAAGAGCAAAAAGGTTGCCGCCTGAGCCGCAATTTGCAGCCGCTTGACCTGCGTCATTGAAGCACAGGGGGCGGCTCTGCCATCATGGCATGCCATGAAAACCGCTCCCCCACCCCACGTTCATATCCTCACATCGCGCACGGAAATCTGTACCGAAGAAGAAGTCGCGCGACTCGTCCACACCTTTTATGCGGCCGCCCGCGAAGACGCCATGCTCGGGCCCGTATTCGGCCGTGAAGTCAAGAATTGGGACGAGCACCTGGCGACCCTGGTCGACTTCTGGTCAGGCCTGCTGCGCGGCACCATGCGCTACCACGGCAAGCCGCTGGCGCAGCACGCACAGATGGAAAACCTGACGCCGTGCATGTTCCGCCGCTGGCTGACCCTGTTCTTCGCCACCACCGAAAGCATGGGCAATCCGGCCTTGCAGGAAAAGGCCGACGCCATCGCCCTGCGCATCGCCGAGCGGCTCTGGAAAAGCTTTGCGGAAAGCCATGCCGCAGAACTGCGGCACTTACAAGAAAATCACTAACGTCACGACGCCTGAGAAAACCGTAGCGAGCGGCAGTGATTTGTGGCTAAGAAGCGCAACCGTGCTTGAGCACGGTGAGCATCGCAGGCCGCAAAGCGCGACGCGCAGTAGGTTTGCTCAGGCGTCCTTAGAATCGTTCGTAGCCCTGCAGGTAGCGCCACTGGCTTGCGGGCATGGCGCCCATCGAGATGCGGCCGATACGCAGGCGCTTGATGGCCACCACCTCCAGGCCCACCATGCGGCACATATGGGCCAGCTGGCCCGGCTGCACGTTTTTCAGCGCAAAACGCAGCCTGGTTTCATTCTGCCAGCTGACCTTCATCGGCGGCAGCGGCTTGCCATTGAACGGCAGGCCGTGATTGAGCAGCGCCAGGCCACCCTCGGCGATCTGGCCCGCTACTTCGACGATGAATTCCTGCTCCACCGTTTTCGCTTCGTCGACCAGTTTGCGGGCGACGCGGAAATCCTGGGTGAACACCAGCAGGCCCGAGGCCATGGTTTCCAGCGGATTGGTGACCGTCAGGCCGATCAGATGGCGCTTCAGAAAACGCGTAATGGAGCTGGGGGCGACGTTATCGGGCGTAAAGATTTCTTCGGGACGCAGGCAGCTCAGGGCAGGCTTGCCGTCGCTGCCGACGCCGCCATTGATCCCGGCCGGCTTGTGCAGCAGGATGGTCACGGGCGGCATTTCGTCCAGGGTGGCGTTCGGCAACAGCACCACTTCCTGCTTGTCGGCCACGCGCGCGCCGGCCTCTTCGACCAGCTCGCCATCGACCGTGACCCAGCCGCCCTCGATATACAGTTCGGCCTCGCGGCGCGAACAGGGCAAGTCTTCGGCCAGGCGCTTGGCCAGGCGGACGGTGGGCATATCGATTGGTGTGGTCATGTGAGGCGCAAAAAGCAAAGGGGAGGAGAAGCCGGTATTGTAACCGACCCGCTCCTCCCCTTTTGCCGATTGTCTCGCGATGTGCAGGACCTTACGCCGTCGCCTTGGCCAATTCCTCGGCAAAGAAACGATGCCCCATCTCTTCCAGGCCCAGCGTCTGCAGCACTTCCTGCAGCCGTTCGGTCGGACGCTGGCGCGGCAGGTTTTTGTAGCTGGCGATGATCAGCTCGTTTTTCATCGAATGCTCCCAGCCCACCAGCTCCGTCACGCTGACCTGGTAGCCGTGCGCTTCGAGCTGCAAACAGCGCAGCACGTTAGTGATCTGGCTGCCGAATTCGCGCGTGTGCAGCGGGTGGCGCCACAGCTCCGTCAGCACGTTCTTGCCCAGGGTCTTGCCCTTGTTCTTCTTCAACACGGACGCCACTTCGGCCTGGCAGCACGGCACCAGCACCATGAATTTCGCCTTCTTCTTCAAGGCGAAGTGAATCGCGTCATCGGTGGCGGTATTGCAGGCATGCAGGGCCGTGACGATATCGATCTGCTTCGGCAGCAGGCTCGACTCGGTCGACTCGGCCACCGACAGCGGCAAAAACGACATGCCGGGGAACTTGAACTTGCTCGCCAGTTCCTGCGAACGCTGCACCAGTTCCTCGCGCGTTTCGATGCCGTAGATATGCGAGCCGTCGTTTCCGTTCTTGAAGAACAGGTCGTACAGGATAAAGCCGAGATACGACTTGCCGGCGCCATGGTCGACCAGCGAGACGCCAGGGTGGTCCAGCTGCACTTCGCGCAGCAGCGGCTCGATGAACTGCGTCAGGTGATACACCTGCTTGAGCTTGCGGCGGCTGTCCTGGTTCATCTTGCCGTCGCGCGTGAGAATATGCAGCTCCTGCAGCAGCGCGATCGACTGGCCGTCCTTGATCTCGGGCATATTGCTGGCGGCCGTGATCACATCCTTCGACACGGCGGGGGCGTCAGCGCCCCTGGCGGCTTGCGCCGCGCCCTTAGCGCGCTTCATCGATCCACGCCATCTGTATCGCTTCGAGCACTTTTTCGCCGCCGCGCGTGTGGTCATCGTCAAAGCCGTCCAGTTCCACCACCCAGTTATGCAGGTCGGTGAAGCGCACGGTCAGGGGATCGACGTCCGGATGCGTGTCGTACAACGCCTCGGCGATCGCCGTGATGTCGGACCATTTCATTTAGTGGCTACCTTCGCTGACCTGGTTGATGGTGTATTTCGGGATCTCGACGACGAGGTCGGCCTCGGCCACGATGGACTGGCACGACAGGCGCGACACGGCTTCCAGGCCCCAGGCCTTGTCCAGCATGTCCTCTTCCAGTTCGGTCGCTTCGTTCAGCGACTCGATCCCTTCGCGCACCAGCACGTGGCAGGTGGTGCAGGCGCACGATTTCTCGCAGGCGTGCTCGATATCGATATCGTTTTCCAGCAGGATGTCGCAGATGGACTTGCCGGCAGGAGCTTCGATCACGGCGCCGTCCGGGCAAAGTTTGGCGTGCGGCAGGATAACGATTTGTGGCATGGTTTTCTTCTTTCAGTCTGTCATTCAGGGCGCGGCGCATACGGCCGCGCGATTCAATTTTTTACGCGACCTGGTCGAGCGATTTGCCCGTAAGCGC
The DNA here is from genome assembly GCF_030944405.1 of Janthinobacterium sp. J1-1. Classification (NCBI taxonomy): domain Bacteria; kingdom Pseudomonadati; phylum Pseudomonadota; class Betaproteobacteria; order Burkholderiales; family Oxalobacteraceae; genus Janthinobacterium; species Janthinobacterium sp. J1-1. The sequence continues at coordinate 3,074,028 of NZ_CP132339.1, read as the reverse complement.
CGTGCGCACGCTGCGGTCCATGCGGCGCGCGGCGAAGTCTTCGGTTCCGTCAGCCAATGCCTCGATCACGCGCTTCAGGGTCTGGTGGTCGACCGTGCCCGCCTGCGAGTCCGCAATCGCCGTGCGCACCTGCGCGATCAGGCCATCGACCGTGACGCGTTCGGCCTCGTCCAGCAGGCCTCCGTCTTCGTCCAGGGCCGATTGCGTGGCCAGCACGATGCGTTCGGCTTCCACCTGCTCTTCGCGCAGCGCGCGCGCCACCATGTCGACGTCGGCCGAGGTGTAGGAATCCTGCAGCATGCGCGCGATCTCGTCGTCGGCCAGGCCATACGCCGGCTTGACGCTGATCGATGCTTCCACGCCGGAGCGCAGTTCGCGCGCCGACACCGACAGCAAGCCGTCCGCGTCGACCTGGTAGGTGATGCGGATGCGCGCGGCGCCCGCCACCATGGGCGGAATGCCGCGCAGCTCGAACCGCGCCAGCGAACGGCAGTCGCTGACCAGTTCGCGCTCGCCCTGCAGCACGTGCACCGCCAGCGCCGTCTGGCCATCTTTAAATGTCGTGAATTCCTGGGCCCGAGCGCACGGAATCGTCGAATTGCGCGGGATGATTTTTTCCACCAGGCCGCCCATGGTCTCGATGCCCAGCGACAGCGGGATCACGTCCAGCAGCAGCCAGTCGTCGCCGGCGGCGCGGTTGCCGGCCAGCAGATTGGCCTGGATGGCGGCGCCCAGCGCCACCACTTTGTCCGGGTCGATATTGGCGTGCGGAATCGTATGGAAGAATTCACTGACGGCGCGCTGCACATGCGGCATGCGCGTGGCGCCACCGACCATCACCACGCCGTCGACGTCGTCGGCATCCACGTTCGCGTCGCGCAAGGCCTTCTTGATGGCGTTCATGGTCTTGGCCACCAGATGCTGCGTCATGGCGGTAAAGTCGGCGGCCGTGATGCGCAGGTGGACTTCCTCGCCCGAGTTCAGCACCGCATCGATGCTCGTTTCGGCCTTGGTCGACAGCAGTTCCTTGACCTCGCGCGCCTTGACCATCAGGATCGCCGTGTCTTCGTCCGACAGCGGCGCCAGCTTGGCCTGCTCGCTGATCCAGCAGAACAGGCGGCGGTCGAAGTCGTCGCCGCCGAGGGCCGAATCGCCGCCGGTGGACAGCACTTCGAACACGCCCTTGGAGAGTTTCAGGATCGAGATGTCGAAGGTGCCGCCACCGAGGTCATACACGGCGTATACGCCTTCGGAGGCGCTGTCGAGGCCATACGCGATGGCGGCGGCGGTTGGCTCGCTCAGCAGGCGCAGCACATTGATGCCGGCCAGCTGGGCCGCATCCTTGGTAGCCTGGCGCTGGGCGTCGTCGAAGTAGGCCGGGACGGTGATCACGGCGCCGACCAGGTCGTCGCCGAGCGAATCTTCCGCGCGCTGGCGCAGGGTGGCCAGGATCTGCGCCGAGATCTCGACCGGGCTTTTCACGCCGGCCACGGTTTTCAGCTGCACCATGCCAGGCGTGTCCTGGAAATCGTAGGGCAGGTTTTCCGCATAGGCGATGTCAGCCAGGCCGCGGCCCATGAAGCGCTTGACGGAGACGATGGTGTTCTTCGGATCGGTGGTCTGCGCGGCCATGGCCTTGTAGCCGATATTGGCGTGGCCGTTCGGCAGGTAGCGCACCACGGACGGCAGCAGCGCGTGACCGTCTTCGTCGTTCAGCACTTCAGGAATGCTGTTGCGCACGGTGGCGACCAGGGAATTGGTGGTGCCCAGGTCGATGCCGACGGCCAGCCGGTGCTGGTGCGGCGCGGTCGACATGCCTGGTTCGGAAATTTGCAGAAGTGCCATGGTATTCGTGCCTCGATGATGGATTGCGTGGTGCCGCAGAAACTGTAGCGCGCATTATAAAGCGCGCGCAAAACTCACGCTGTTCAGGCTTCGATTGCCTCGAAGGCAAAACGCACTTCTTCGCCGAATTTATCGAGGAACATCAGCGCGCGCACGCTTTGCGCGGCGTTCACATAGTCGCCCGCATCGAGCTGCGCGCCGACCTGGGCCAGCAAGGTCTTGCGTTCGCCGCGCAGCTGGCGGTCGAGCGCGTCGAGCGCATCGGCGTCCTTGCCGGCGCGCGCCTCGCCGAGTTCCTCGCGCCACTCCATCTGCTGCATCAGAAAGCTGACCGGCATGGCCGTGTTGGACTCCGTCTGCAGGTCGACGCCATTGAGTTCGCACAGGTATTGGGCGCGCTTCTGCGGGCTTTTCAGGGTCTGGTAGGCTTCGTTGGCGCGCGTGGCCCACTGCATCGCCACGCGCTTTTCGGCGCTGCTGGCGTTGATGAAACGGTCGGGATGAACCTTGCCCTGCACGTCGCGGTAGGCGCTGTCGAGCGCTGCCTGGTCGAGTGCGAACTGCGGCGGCAACTGGAATAATTCGAAGTGGTTTTGCATAGTGTGTCGGTGGTCGCTGTACCTCAATCGATGAGTACAGCGCACCGACCGGGGATCATGCTTGCTTCTTAGATGCGGAAACTCTCGCCGCAGCCGCAGGCGTCTTTTTCGTTCGGATTGTGGAACTTGAAGCCTTCGTTCAGGCCTTCGCGCGCGAAATCGAGTTCCGTGCCGTCGATATACGGCAGGCTTTTCGGATCGACAAACACTTTCACGCCGTGCGATTCGAACACGCTGTCTTCTTCCGCCACTTCATCGACATATTCGAGCTTGTAGGCCAGGCCCGAGCAGCCGGTGGTGCGCACGCCAAAGCGCAGGCCCATGCCCTTGCCGCGACGCTCGATATAACGGGTGATGTGCTTTGCCGCTTTTTCGGTCAGTGTAATCATCTGGGTCTCCGCAGCCGCCCGGCCTTGACGGCGCGGGCGGGATGCCAACGTATTTAAGCTGCCGCTGGGTGACGGGTCTTGTAGTCCAGTACCGCCGCCTTGATGGCGTCTTCCGCCAGGATCGAGCAGTGGATTTTCACCGGTGGCAAGGCCAGTTCTTCGGCGATCTGCGTGTTCTTGATCGACAGCGCCTGGTCCAGGGTCTTGCCTTTCACCCATTCGGTCACCAGCGAGCTCGAGGCGATGGCCGAACCGCAGCCATAGGTCTTGAATTTCGCATCTTCGATCAGGCCATCGGCGCCGACCTTGATCTGCAGTTTCATCACGTCGCCGCAGGCAGGCGCGCCCACCATGCCGGTGCCGATGGTTTCATCGCCCTTGTCGAAGGCGCCCACGTTGCGTGGATTTTCGTAATGATCGAGTACTTTGTCCGAGTAAGCCATTTTGATGCTCCTTAAATATTCTTGCCGGCCCCGGTTGGGGCCGCGATGCTGCGGTGATTAATGTGCGGCCCACTGAATCGAATTGATATCGATGCCATCCTTGAACATGTCCCACAGCGGCGACAGTTCGCGCAGCTTGTGCACTTTCGATTTCAGCAGGTTGACGGCGAAGTCGATGTCGGCTTCGGTCGAGAAACGGCCGATGGTGAAACGGATCGAGCTGTGCGCCAGTTCGTCGCTGCGGCCCAGGGCGCGCAGCACGTACGATGGTTCCAGGCTGGCCGAGGTGCAGGCCGAACCGGACGACACGGCGATATCCTTGATCGCCATGATCAGCGACTCGCCTTCGACGTAGTTGAAGCTGACGTTCAGGTTGTGCGGCACACGGTGATCCATGTCGCCGTTGATATAGACTTCTTCGATTTCCTGCAGGCCGGTGGCCAGGCGGTCGCGCAAGGCCTTGATGCGGCCGATTTCGACATCCATTTCTTCCTTGGCGATGCGGAACGATTCGCCCATGCCGACGATCTGGTGGGTCGGCAAGGTGCCCGAACGCAGGCCGCGCTCATGGCCGCCACCGTGCATCTGCGCTTCCAGGCGCACGCGCGGCTTGCGGCATACGTACAGGGCGCCCACGCCTTTCGGGCCATAGGTTTTATGGGCCGTGAAGGTCATCAGGTCGACCTTGGTCTTCTGCAGGTCGATCACCACCTTGCCCGTCGCTTGCGCGGCGTCGCAATGGAAGATGATGCCTTTCGAGCGGCAGAACACGCCGATTTCGTCGATCGGCTGGATCACGCCGATTTCGTTATTGACCAGCATGACGGAGACCAGGATGGTGTCCGGACGCACGGCGGCGGCCAGCTGCTCGACCGTGATCAGACCGTTGTCCTGCGGCTCCAGGTAGGTCGCTTCGAAGCCGATGCGTTCCAGTTCGCGAACCGTGTCGAGGACCGATTTGTGCTCGGTCTTGACGGTGATGATGTGCTTGCCTTTGGTCTTGTAGAACTGCGCCGCGCCCTTGATGGCCAGGTTGTTGCTTTCCGTGGCGCCCGAGGTCCAGATGATTTCGCGTGGGTCGGCATTGACCAGTGCGGCGACGTGGCCGCGTGCTTCTTCCACGGCTTTTTCCGCGGTCCAGCCATACATGTGGCTGCGCGAGGCCGGATTGCCGAACTGCTCGCGCAGGTAGGGAATCATCTTGTCGGCGACGCGTGGATCGATCGGCGTGGTGGCCGAATAATCCATGTAGATCGGGAAATGCGGTGCCGTTTCAAAGTGCACCTGGCCTGCGTTTTTTTCTGGGGCGTTCATCAATAACTCCATGCGATCAGCAACTAGTATTTTTGGTATTCTTATCCGAGGGTGGCGTGATTACGGTGCATCACCATCACGCTTTGCTCGGCGTTCTTTTGTCTCTGCTGGTCGACCAGGTCCTGCAGCGACACAGAATCCAGGTAGTCGACCATTTTTTCATTCAGCGTGGACCACAGCTCGTGCGTCATGCAGCGCGCGCCGGTGGCCGCGTCGGCGCCGTGGCAATGCTCCTTGCCGCCGCACTGGGTGGCGTCCAGCGGCTCGTCGACGGCGATGATGATATCGGCCACCGTCACCTTGTCGGCGCGGCGCGCCAGGCTGTAGCCGCCGCCCGGGCCACGGATCGATTCGACGATCTCATGGCGGCGCAGCTTGCCGAACAGCTGCTCCAGGTAGGACAGGGAAATCGACTGGCGCTGGCTGATGCCCGACAGCGTGACCGGTCCCTTGCCCTGGCGCAGGGCAAGATCGATCATCGCGGTCACGGCAAAACGGCCTTTTGTGGTCAGACGCATACATCCTCGGTTCGACTATTCAATAACTGGGTTAAAATATTGCGGCTTTTCAACTCCTCAAACCCTGAGTAGTTGAATGATTTAGTCAAGTATAACAAATCCGCAGAGGTTTGTCAGAGAGCCCCTCATTTCCAGGGGATGGACAGGGCCGTGCCGGCCGCAACAGGCGTTGCGGCCGGCAGGAAAACAACAGCTGACCGTAGACCTAAGTAACGCCCAATAAATTCTTGTGATTTCTGACTTCCATAACCGGCGCTCTGCGGCGTTGCCCACTGCTAGCAGTGCTCGCACTGCGTCGCAGCGGCCGCCTTGCATAGCATCCGGTTCTGTTCGTCATAACTTCACAATAATTTCCTGAGAATTACTTAGCCGCGCAGAGCGGCCCGCACCTTCATCAACTCGAACCCCAGCAGATTCAGGCCGTCCCAAGTCGCCGGGTCGAGGATGCGCGCATTGTCCGACGCCAGGCCCACGCCCCAGATGCGGTCGACCGGGCTGGCCTCGACGATGATGCGCTCGCCGGTGGCCAGCAAAAACTTGCGCAGCGCGGGCTTTTGCGAAAACTTGGCGTAGTTGCCGTCGAAGACAATGCCGGCGCGCGCCGCTTCCCACGCCCTGGCGTCGAAATTGGCCACTTCGCGGCCCAGCTTTTTCACTTCCGACGGCCGCTCGGCCGCCACGATGCGCGCCTGCACCTTGGTATCGCCGAACAGGGCGGCCTTTTGCGCCATCATGTAATGCTCGGCCGTGGCATAGCGCACGCCGGCCAGGCTGAACGGCGACGGAAACCACTGGCTCAGGCAGCTCTTGTCGGCCAGTTGCGCCTGGGCCGGCGTATGGCCCCAGAAGTGCAGATAATCGGGCACGCCGCCGGCGGCGATCCAGGCCTTCAATTCTTCAACGTTATTGATTTGCATACTCCTCGAACTTCTGCCAGGCAGGTCCCGGCTGGCGCTTGTGACCGCGCAAGATAAAAGCGAAATTGTAACTGAAGCCGTCACAAAGCTTGCAGAATACCCAAAGTTATCTGCGCCTCCAATCATGTCAATAATGCAATCAACTTGACAAAATATGTACCTTTAATGTCCGCTGGCAAGCCAAGAATGCTAGACTCCGCTTCCAAGGAGACAATCAACCAGGCGGACTTCAATCTACCAGCCGCATTGCGCCACGACACCCATGCCCAGCCCGACTTCCCTCCTCGCCGTCCACCGCTGCCGCATGGCCTTGCTGCTGTGGCTGTGCTGGGCGCTGACGCCGTGCGCGCAGGCGCAGGGCCTGGCGGCCGAAACGCAAAGCCAGTTTGCGCGACCGAAGCCGCGCCAGGTGCTGGTGCTGTATTCGCTGGGCAGCGACGCCTCGTCGCTGTGGCAGACCCTGATACGCCGCGGCATGAACGCCGAACTGGCCACGCCGAACTGGAACAGTACGCCCGGCATGTTCGAAGAGCGCCTCGACTCGATACGCGTCGGCGAACGCCAAGCGGTGGCCGGCCTGGACACCCATCTGCGCACCAAGTACGCAAATGTGCGGCTCGACGCCATCATCACGGAAAACTACCTGGCGGCGCGTTTCCTCAGCGAACATCCGAACCTGTTCCCCGGCGTACCGCGCTTTTATGTCAACCAGGGCCGCCAGGGCTGGGAGCCCGGCGATGGCATCAATCTTGACGTGATCCATGATTTCCCGCGCGCGCTGGCCGTGATCGCCCAGGTAACGCCCGAACTGCGCCATATCGCCGTGGTCGGCGACACCACCGCGCGCGGGCGCGACTGGATCGCCGCCTTCCGCGCGGCGGCCGCCCGCTACCAGGGGCGCATCGTGTTCGACTACTGGGACAAGCTGACGCTCGACGAACTGCGCCACCGCACCGAAACGCTGGGCGCCGGCAGCGCGCTGTACCTGCTGCCCGTCTACCGCGACATGCAGGGCACCAGGGTGACGCCGCCCGATGTCGCGCGCGACCTGGCGGCGCGCAGCGCCGTGCCGATCTTTACCAGCGTGGAATCGTTGATACTGCCCGGCGTGGCGGGCGGCCATGTGATCAGCGCCGACAAGGTGGGGCGCACCATCGCCCGCATCCTGCAGGGCCGCGCGCCCGATCCGGATGGCATGCAGGCGACCATTTTCGACGATGGCGCGGTGCAGCGCTTCGGCCTGCGCAACCTGCCGGCCGGCTCGCGCATCCTGAACCAGCCGCAGGGACTGTGGACCTTGTACCACACGCAAATCATCGCCGGCCTGTCGCTGCTGGCCTTGCAGGCGGCACTGATCGCGGCGCTGGTACTGGCGCTGCGCGGCCGGCGCGCCACCCTGGCGATTCTCAATGAAGAGCGCAACAAGCTCGAAGAACGGGTCTTGCGGCGCACCTTGGAACTGCTGGTGGCCAACTCGAAACTGGAGCAGCAGGCCACCACCGATCCGCTGACGGAACTGGGCAACCGCCGCAAGATGACCTTGCGCATTGCCGAGGAAATCGAACGCGGCCAGCGCTTTGGCCATGCCCTGTCGCTGCTGATGATCGATATCGACCACTTCAAGCGCATCAACGACCATTACGGCCACGACGCCGGCGACCGCGCCATCGTCGCCGTGGCCCAGGTGCTGCGCAGCATGACGCGCGGCATGGATACGGCGGCCCGTTTCGGCGGCGAGGAGTTCGTGCTGCTGATGCCGGAAACCTCGCTGCAGGTGGCGCTGGAGGCGGCCGAGCGGCTGCGCGCGGCCATCGAGGGCATGGAGGTCGATTGCGGCGACGGCCAGACAGCGCGCCTGACGATCAGCATCGGCGCCACCTCCGACCTGCCGCTCGACGCCACCACCCGGCTGGGCCCGGACAGCCTGACCGATCTGCTGATCCGCGCCGACCAGGCCCTGTACCGCGCCAAGCACGCGGGGCGTAACCGGGTCGAGTGGACCTGACTATTCCGCGTCGGGCTGGCGCGACGGATGCGCGAGCTGGAACGCAGGCAGCTGCGCGCACGCGGCATCGATGCGCACCAGCGCCGGAAACGGTGCCAGGTCGACCTCGAAGCGCCGCGCGCTGAACAGGTGCGGCACCAGGCAGCAGTCGGCCAGGGTCGGCGTATCGCCATGGCAGTATGGGCCCGTGCTGCCGGCGCGGGCCAGCATCGCGTCGAACGTGAGCAGTCCTTCGCGCAGCCAGTGCTGCTGCCAGGCCAGCTTGGCTTCTTCGCTCTGCCCCAGTTCCCCTTTGATATATTTGAGCACGCGCAGGTTGCCCAGCGGGTGGGTGTCGGCCACCAGGGTCAAGGCCAGCGCACGCACGTGGGCGCGGCCGGCCGCGTCGCCGGGCAGCAACGGCGGCTTGGGACGCGTCTCCTCCAGGTATTCGAGGATCGCCAGCGACTGGCCGATCACCACGCCGTTATCGTCTTCCAGCGTGGGCACCAGCGCCGACGGATTGACCTGGCGATAGGCGTCGGCCAGTTGCTCGCCCCCGCTGCGCAGCAGGTGCACGGGCACCGCCTGGTACTCCACGCCCTTGAGATTCAGGGCGATGCGCACGCGGTAGGCGGCCGAGCTGCGAAAATAGGTGTACAGCTTCATGGCAGCGGTTCCTTTCAGTTGCGGCCGCGGGTGCTACCGGCATACGGCGCGACGCCCTGCTCGATGCTGCCGAAGATGCTGGCGCCGGCGCCATCGCGCATCTCGATCTTCACGGTGTCGCCAAATTTCAGGAAGCCCGTTTTCGGCGCGCCGTGTTCGATGGTTTCATACATGCGCACTTCGGCCAGGCAGCAGTAGCCCACGCCGCCGTTGTCGATGCTGGAACCGAACAGATTGCCCTGCTTGTTCGATACCGTGCCCGAGCCGACGATGGTGCCGGCGGCCAGTTCGCGCGTCTTCGCCGCATGCGCCACCAGCTGGGCGAAATTGAAGGTCATGTCCTCGCCCGCATTCGGTTTGCCGAAGGGCTGGCCATTCAGTTCCACCAGCAACGGCAGGTGCAGTTTGGTATCCAGCCAGTCGGTGCCCAGTTCGTCCGGCGTGACGGCGACCGGAGAAAACGCGCTGGCCGCTTTCGACTGGAAGAAGCCGAAGCCTTTCGCCAGTTCGCCGGGGATCAGGTTGCGCAGCGAGACGTCGTTGACCAGCATCACCAGGCGAATTGCCTGCGCCGCGTCTTCCACGCTGGCGCCCATCGCCACATCGCCAGTCACCACCGCCACTTCCGCTTCCAGATCGATGCCCCATTCTTCCGACAATGCAAAGATGGGATCGCGCGGGCCGATGAAACTGTCCGAACCGCCCTGGTACATCAGCGGATCGGTATAGAACGAGGCGGGAACGTCGGCATTGCGCGCCTTGCGCACCAGCTCGACGTGATTGATATACGCCGAGCCGTCGGCCCACTGGTAGGCGCGCGGCAGCGGCGAATGGCACAGGGCCGCGTCGAACGGCTGCGCGTCTTGCGCCTGGCCGGCGTTCAGGGTGGCGTAGGCAACTTCGAGCTGTGGCGCGATGCTGTTCCAGTCGTCGAGCGCCGCTTGCAGGGTAGCGGCGATGGCGGGCACCGGCAGGTACTGGCGCAGGTCGCGGCTGACGAGGACCAGCGCGCCGTCACGGCTGGCGTTCTTGAGGGTGGCGAGTTTCATGATGGTGTCCTTGTGCGAGGTTTTTCACCATTAGAATCTTCTTGGGTCTATCATGCAAACAATATTTATCTCTCGATTTATCGGATTATCTCATGAGTCCCAGCCTGCGCCAGATGCGCGCCCTTGTCGCCCTTGCCAAGACCGGCAGTTTTACCCTGGCCGCCGAATACCTGCACGTCACCCAGTCGGCCCTGAGCGGCCTGATCAAGGAACTGGAAAGCATATTGGGGGTGCGCGTGGTCGAGCGCAGCACGCGCAAGACGCAGTTGTCCGAAATCGGCCGCGAACTGTATCCGCTGTTTGAAAAGATGATCGAGGACCTCGACGGCGCCATGGCGGGCATCGCCCAGCGCAAGGCATTGAAAACCGGCATGGTGCGCATCGCCGCGCCGCAGATGATGTCGTGCACCCTGCTGCCCGAAGTGATCGCCGCCTACCGCCAGGCCCACCCGGACGTGCAGCTGCGCCTGGTCGACTGCCCGGTGGAGAACGTATCGGGCCGCGTGTTCAGCGGCGAAGTCGATTTCGGCATCGGCCCCGAGCGCGATCCGACGGCGGAAATCGCCGCGCAAGTGCTGTTCGAAATGCCATTCGTGCTGGTGTTTCCCGAACAGCACCCGCTGCGGCACAAGGAAAAAGTGACCTGGGCCGACGTCGCCGATTATCCCTTTATTTCGCTGCAGGGCCAGTTCACCGAACGGCTGCTGCGCGACATGCACGGCGCGTTTCGCGAGCTGTCGCTGAACCCGTATAACGAAGTGACCTTCATGACCACCGCGCTGGCCATGGTCAGCGCCAACCTGGGCGTCACGGCCTGTTTGCCGTATGCGGAACCGATGGTGAAACTGTACCGGCTGCAGATGCGCACCCTGCACGAGCCGGAACTGACGCGGCGCTTTTTCGTGTACACGAAAACCGGCCGCTCACTGTCGCCGGCGGCCGAAAGCTTCATGGCCTTTCTGTTCAAGTTCGTCGAGACGCACGAATGGAACGTCGGCAGCGGCGCGCCGGCGGCGCCGGTATAATCGCCGTTCATTGATTGCATTTGATTCCATGACACAGCCCTCCCCCGCCGCGCCTGACCTGTCGGAGATCGACGCCGCCACCATCGCCATCAACCGGCGCATGAAGCACTTCGACGGCCACAGCGAAGTTTGGCTGTTCGGCTATGGCTCGCTGATCTACAAGGCCGACTTTCCGTTTATCGAACGGCGCCCTGCCAGCATCGCCGGCTGGACCCGGCGTTTCTGGCAGGGCTCGCACGATCATCGCGGCACGCCGCTGGCGCCCGGCCGCGTGGCCACCATCGTGCCGCAGGCGGGCGCCATCTGCGACGGCATGGCCTATCTGATCACGCCGGAAGTGTTCGCCCACCTCGACCACCGCGAAAAGAACGGCTATTTGCGCCTGGCCACCGCCATCACCTTTGACGACGGCAGCAGCACGGAAGGCCTGGTGTATATCGCCAACGAGGAAAACGCGGCCTTTCTGGGCGCCGCACCGGAACTGGACATCGCGCGCCAGATCGCCAGGTCAAGCGGCCCCAGCGGCCCGAACAGCGACTACCTGCTGCACCTGGCCAGCGCGCTGCGCGAACTGGGCAAAGTTGATCCTCATGTGTTTGCCATCGAACAGCACCTGGCGGAGCTGGCGCAGACAAGCTGAGTGCAAAAAACCATCACGTCAAAAATTTTCCGCATAAAGGTCATAAAACTGACCTATAATACTTTCAGCGTTTTTGCCGGCGTGCCGACGAACTTGTTTTCAAGGCCGCCCCCATCATGATAAAAATAAAAACCAGACCCTGGAGATACCAATGACTACAGCCGATACAGTCCGGAACGCGCACGCGCATCCGGTGTCCGATACCAGCGCGCGCGACCTGGAGGCCAATGCGGTCTACCGCAAGGTCTTGTGGCGCATCATGCCTTTCCTGATGTTGTGCTATATCGTGGCCTTTATCGACCGCGCCAATATCGGTTTCGCCAAACTGCATTTCGTCACCGACCTCGGTTTCAACGACGCCATCTACGGCATCGGCGCCGGCATTTTCTATGTCGGCTATATCCTGTTTGAAGTCCCCAGCAACATGGTCCTGCACAAGAACGGCGTGCGCCAGACGCTGCTGCGCATCATGGTGCTGTGGGGCCTGTTCTCGGCCGGCATGGCCTTCATGCAAACCTCCACCCACTTCTATGTAATGCGCTTCCTGCTGGGCGCGGCCGAAGCGGGCATGTTCCCCGGCATGCTGCTGTATCTTACCTACTGGGTGCCGCTGAACCGCCGCGCGCGTTTCAATGCGCTGTTCACCGCCTCGATTCCGCTGGCCGGCATGCTCGGTGGCCCGCTGTCGGGCTGGCTGATGCACACCTTCGAAGGCGTGGCCGGCATGAAGGGCTGGCAGTGGATGTTCATCGTCGAAGGTTTGCCGGCCTGCGCCCTGGGCCTGGTGGCGTACTTCTACCTGCAGGACGGTCCCGCCTCGGCAAAATGGCTGACGCCGGCGCAGAAAAACATCATCACGGAAGACCTGGCGAAAAGCGTCAGCGTCAAGAAAAACGGCAGTGAACACTCCTACATGGACGCCATCCGCGATCCGAAACTGTACTGGCTGTCCGGCATGGGCATCGCAGTGCTGGTCAGCACCGGCGGCGTGTTTTTCTGGCTGCCGACCATCATCCGCAAGTCCGGCATCGACAACGTGATGACCATCGGTATTCTGTCCGTGATTCCGTTCCTGATCGCGCTGATCGTGCAGTACCTGAACGCCCGCCATTCCGACCGCACCGGCGAACGCCGCTGGCACGTGGCCATCCCTGCCTTCTGCGCCGCCATCGGCTGGGCCAGCCTGCCTTCGGTACAGGGCAACGTGCCGCTGTCGCTGCTGATGCTGACCCTGGCCACGGCAGGGACCTTGGGCCTGACGGGACCATTCTGGACCCTGCCATCGTCCTTCCTGAGCGGCAAGGCGGCCGCCGGCGGCATCGCGTTGCTCAGCACCTTTGCGGGCCTGGGCAGCGTGTTCAGCCCGATGCTGGTGGGCTGGCTGTCGTCCACCACGGGCAGCCTGGCGATGGGCCAGTACTACTTTGCCGCCCTGATGCTGTTCGGCGCCGTGACCCTGCTGATCGGCGTGAAGCCGGAAGCGCTGCTCAAGCCCGCTGCCGCGAAATAATTCATCACCATCAAGCGAAGAAGATATGAGCGCATTACAAGCAACTGATTTGATCGGCGTGATCGGCGCCGGCGCCATGGGCAGCGGCATCGTCCAGGTGGCGCTGAACGCCGGCCACCATGTGGTGCTGCACGACGCGGCGCCTGCCGCGCTCGACCGCGGCATCGCCTCGATCGCCGACGCCTACCAGCGCCTGCAGGCCAGGGGCAAGATCGACGAGGCCACCCGCCTCGACCGCCTGGGCCGCCTGCAGCGCGGCGCCCACCTGGCGGACTTGTCGAAAGCGGCGCTGGTGATCGAAGCGATCGTGGAAAACATCGATATCAAGGCCAAGGTACTGGCCGAGGTCGAGGCGCTGCTGGCGCCGAACGCCATCATCGCCAGCAATACCTCGTCGCTGTCGGTCACCGCGATTGCGGCCCGGCTGCAGCGCCCGCAACAGGTGGCCGGCCTGCACTTCTTCAACCCCGCACCGGTGCTGCCGCTGGTGGAAATTGTCAGTGGCAAGGTCACGGCCCAAGCCGTGGCCGACACCCTGTTCGCCACCGCGCTGGCCTGGGGCAAGGTGCCGGTACGCTGCGCCTCGACGCCGGGTTTTATCGTCAACCGCGTGGCCCGTCCGTTTTATGGCGAAGCGCTGCGCCTGCTGACCGAACGCGCGGCCGGCGTGGCGGCGATTGACGCCATCCTGCGCGGCAGCGGCGGCTTTCGCATGGGCGCCTTCGAGCTGATGGACCTGATCGGCCACGACGTCAATTACGCCGTCACCCGCTCGGTCTACGACGCCCTGTACAGCGACGCGCGCTACACGCCGTCCCTGCTGCAAAAAGAGCTGGTCGACGCGGGCTGGCTGGGCAAGAAAACCGGCAGCGGCTTTTACCAGTATGGCGCCGATGCAGCCAACCCTGTGGTGCCATTTGCCGCCCCTGAAGCAGCGCCGGCTTCCATCGTGGTCGAGGGCGACCTTGGCGTGGCGGCGCCGCTGGCCGCGCTGGCGCAGGCGGCCGGCATCGATGTCAGCTATGCCGCCGGCAAGGGCGTGCTGCGCATTGCCGGCGTGGGTGTCGCCTTGAGCGATGGCCACAGCGCCACCGCGCGTCACGCTGCCGACGCCGAAGTATCGGTGCTGTTCGACCTGGCGCTCGATTACGCAAAAGCCACTACCATCGCCCTCGCATGCGCCGACCAGGCCCAAGTTGGTGCGCTGGCTGCCGTCACGGGATTTTTCCAGGCGCTGGGCAAGCAGGTCATCGTGATCGACGACGCACCCGGCATGGTGGTGATGCGCACGGTCGCCATGCTGGCCAATGAAGCGGCCGAGGTGGTCCAGCAGGGCATCGCCAGCGTACAGGACACGGACCTGGCAATGGTCAATGGCGTCAATTATCCGCGCGGGCCGCTGGCCTGGGCCGACGCGATCGGCCCCGCCGTGATCCAGCGCGTGCTGGCCAACCTGGCGGCCACCTATGGCGAAGAACGCTACCGCAGTTCGCCCTTGCTGGCGCGCCGCGCGCTGACCGGCCAGCCGTTTTACCGGGAGCACGCGCAATGAACCAGCCACCCGTCAGCTTTTCGATCGCGGCGCCTGGCGTGGCCGTTATCACGATCGATCGTCCCGCGCGCCGCAATGCGCTGAACCTGGAAGTCAAACGCCTGCTGACCGGGTTCGTGCGGGAACTGGGCGCGGACGACAGCATCAAGGTGATCGTGCTGACCGGCGCCGGCAGCTATTTTGTCGCCGGCACCGATATCGACGAGATGCTGGACATGACGCCCACCAGCCATACCCTGAACGCCACCGACCAGGTGTTTACCACCCTGCGCCACAGCAGCAAACCGCTGATCGCGGCCGTCGAAGGCTATGCGCTGGGGGGAGGATGCGAACTGGCGCTGGCCTGCGACCTGATCGTGGCCGCCGAGGGCGCGCGTTTCGGCCAGCCGGAAATCCGCGTCGGCATCATGCCCGGCGCCGGCGGCACGCAGCGGCTGCTGCGCACCATCGGCAAATACCAGGCGCTGCGCATGATGCTGACCGGTGAAGCGGTGACCGCCACGCAGGCGTTTGCGTGCGGGATGGTGTCGGAACTGTGCCCGGACGGCGAGGCATTGAGCCGCGCGCTTGTCTTGGGCGCGACGATAGCCGCCATGCCGCCACTGGCCGTGCGCGCGATCCGCGAAGTGGTGCAGCAGGGCCAGGACGCGCCTTTGGAAAGCGCATTGCTGCTCGAACGCAAGGCTTTCCAGCTGCTGTTCGACACCGAGGACCAGCAGGAAGGCATGCGCGCCTTCCTGGAAAAACGCGCGCCGCAGTTCCAGGGGATGTAAGCGGCAAGGCGCCCATAAAAGTCAAAAAGCTGGTTCATCAACTGATTGGGTCATAATAACAACATTGTGCTATCCCCTTTGAGAGAATTTGATGAAAGCAGCCCCATTACCCGGCACCGGCAGCGCAGCCGGCGCCATCGATTTCAGCCGCAGCGCGGCATCGCGCTACGTGCAGCTGGCCAGCCTGTTCCGGCGCCGCGTGGAGTCGGGACAGTGGCAGGTAGGACAGCAGATACCGACCGTCGATGAACTGGCGGCCGAGTGCCAGGTGGCCCGCGCCACGGTGCGTCAGGCGCTCGATTTGCTGGAAGCAGAAAAGCTGATCGCCCGCTACCGCGCCAAGGGCACGTTCGTGATCGGCAAGCCGCAGGAACAGTTCTGGTGCGAAGTGGCGTCGGACTGGTCGGGCCAGCTGATCGCACCCGATGGCGTGACGATCGAGATTCTGACGCAGCGCGAGCGGCTGGCGCCGGCGCCGCCCGATCCGATGGTCGGCAGCATGGCGCCGTTCTACCAGCACTGGCGGCGGCGCCACTGGCGCAACGGCAAACCGTATTACCTGGGCGACGTGTATATCGACGAGCGCCTGTGCGAGCGCATCGCGCCGGAGTCGTTCGAGACCAAGACCTCGATGCGCATCCTGCGCGAGTTGCCGGGGCTGGAAATCGCCGAGGCGCACCAGACGCTGACCCTGGGTTCGGCCGATCCGGACCTGGCCGCGCTGCTGCAGCTGCCGCTGAACGCGCCGGTGGCGCACGTGGCCCGCTCGGCGGTCGACCGCGACGGCTGCCTGGTATTTGTCGGACAAGGAATTTACCGGGGCGACGTGGTGCGCCTCGACATTAAACTGAAGTGATGGTTGCGGCCATCGCTTTTCTACACTGAAAAGGAATGGCATGAAACTTCACTGGTCCCCAAGATCGCCGTTTGTCCGCAAGGTCACCGTCCTGCTCAAGGAAACCGGCCTCGAAGCGCGCGTGAATTATGTGCGCTCGGTGGCCGCCATGGCCACGCCGAACCCCGCCATCCTGGCTGACAATCCCTTGAGCCAGATCCCCACGCTGGTGCTCGACGACGGCCAGCCCCTGTACGACTCCCCCGTCATCTGCGAATACCTGGACGGCCTGCACGACGGCGCGCCATTCTTCCCGCCGCTTGGGCCCACGCGCTGGCTGGCGCTGCGCCGCCAGGCGCTGGCCGACGGCATGCTGGCGGTGCTGCTGCTGTGGCGCCAGGAACGCATGAAAACCGCCGCGCAGCAGCTGCCCGAGTGGCTGGCCGCGTTCTCGCTGAAAATCAATGGCTCGCTCGACCGCCTGGAGCAGGAAGCCGACGCCCTGGCGCAGGACGGTTTCGATATCGGCCACGTCAGCGTGGGCTGCATGCTGTCGTATATCGACTACCGTTTTCCGGACCTGGGCTGGCGTGCCACGCGCCCCCTGCTGGCCGCCTGGCACGCGCAGTTTGAACAGCGCCCGGCGGTGATCGCCACCGCGCCCGACGACGCGCAAACCTGATTTCAACGGCCGGGCGGCGACGCCCGCCGCTTTTCCCCCAATACAGGAGTTTTCCATGGCTGGTCCACTATCCCATATCAAAGTGCTCGATCTGAGCCGCATCCTGGCCGGCCCGTGGTCGGGCCAGGTCCTGGCCGATCTCGGCGCCGACGTGATCAAGGTCGAACGGCCGAAAGTCGGCGACGACACGCGCAGCTGGGGTCCGCCGTTCCTGAAAGACCAGGACGGCAACGAGACACGCGAATCGGGCTACTACCTGTCCGCCAACCGCGGCAAGCGCTCCGTCACGGTCGACTTGAATACCAGCGAAGGCCAGCAGATCGTGCGCGCGCTGGCGCTGCAATCGGACATCCTGCTGGAAAACTACAAGGTGGGCACGCTGGCCAAGTTCGGCCTCGATTACGCCAGCCTGAAAGAAATCAACCCGCGCCTGATCTACTGCTCCGTCACCGGCTTTGGCCAGGATGGACCGAAGGCCGACAACGCCGCCTACGACTTCATGATCCAGGCCATGGGCGGCCTGATGAGCGTGACGGGCGAGCGCGACGACCTGCCCGGCGGCGGCCCGCAAAAAGTGGGCGTGCCCATCGTCGACCTGATGACCGGCATGTACACCTCGGTGGCCGTGCTGGCCGCGCTGGCGCGCCGCAGCGAATCGGGCCTGGGCGACTATATCGACATCGGCATGCTCGACGTGATGGTCGGCTCGATCGCCAACCAGGGCATGAACTACCTGGTGTCGGGCAAGACGCCTAGGCGCACCGGCAACAAGCATCCGAATATCCAGCCGCAAGACGTGTTTGCGTGCGCCGACGGCCATATCGTGCTGGTGGTCGGCAATGACTCGCAGTTCGCCAAGTTCTGCCAGGTGGCCGGCTGCGAACCATGGGTCAGCGACGAACGCTACGCCAGCAACGGCGCGCGTGTGCGCAACCAGGCCACCCTGCTGCCGCAGATGGCCGAACTGTTCCTGCAAAAACCGATGCAAGAGTGGGTCGCCCTGCTCGACGCAGCGGGCGTGCCGTGCAGCCCGATCAACACCATCGCCCAGGTGCTGGAAGACGAACAAGTGAAACACCGCAAGATGCGCATCGACCTGCCGCACCCGACCGCCGGCACCGTGCCGCAGATCCGCAGCCCGATGCGCTTTACCCAGGCCGAACTGGTGTTCGAGCGCGCCGCGCCGCTGCTGGGCGAGCACACGGACGAAGTGCTGGCCGAACTCGGGTTTGACGGGCAGCGCATCGCGCAATGGAAAAACGACGGCGTAATCTGACGTCGCAGGCCAACACAAGGATCAAGAGTTATGACACGCATTTCCTTCCCTACCCCGGAGACCATGAACGCAGAACAGCTGCGGGTCTACCAGGACATTATCCAGGGCCCGCGCGCGCGCCTGGTCGGGCCGCTGCGCGCCGCCCTGCACAACCCTGAGCTGGCAGATCGATGGCAGAAAATGGGCGCCCTGCTGCGCTTTGGCACCAGCATCTCGCCGCGCGCCAGCGAGCTGGCGATCCTGGTCGCCGCGCGGCGCTGGAACAGCCAGCTCGAATGGCATATCCACGCCGCCGCCGCGCAGGACGCCGGCCTGCCGCAAGCCATTATCGACGCGCTGCTGGTGGCAGCATCTCCGCGCTTCGACGATATCAAGGATGGCGCCGTGTATGAATACGCGCGCCAGCTGCTGCAGCGCGGCGTAGTCGGCGAAGCGGCCTACCAGGAAGTGCTGGCGCTGTTCGGCGAAGCGGGGACGGTGGAACTGACGGCCATTATCGGCTACTACTCGATGGTGGCGATGACCTTGAACGCCCACCATATTCCACTGCCCGACATCGATACGCCGCTGCCCTTGCACCCCGTGAGTGGCAACGAAGATGGCGTGCTGACGGAGCTGCCGGAGGCGCAGGCATGAGCACACCATTCGACACCGTGACACCACGCATGCCAGCTGCCCCGCGCCAGCCTTTGCCGCCAGGCGCCTGCGACACGCACGCCCACGTCTTCGGCCCCTACGACCGGTTCCCGCTGGCCCATCCATCGAGCTACGCGCCGCCGCTGGCGCCAAGCTCCCTGCACCTGGCCATGCTCGATATGCTGGGCGCCGCGCGCGGCGTGCTGGTGCAGCCTGCGCCATATGGCAATGACGCAAAGCCGATGCTCGATGCGATTGCCGCCAGCGGCGGCCGGGTGCGCGGCATCGGCGTGGCGGGCAGCGATGCCACGCGCGAGCATTTGCAGCAGCTTTACGACGGCGGCATCCGCGGCCTGCGCTTCGTGGAAGTGCGCGACCCGCAGGGCCAGCCCTATATCGGCAGCGTCGGCGCCGACCAGCTGCTGGCGATGGCGCCGCAGATGAAAGCCATCGGCCTGCATGCGCAGCTGTGGGCGCCGCTCGACGATTACGCACGCTTGCTGCCGCCGCTGCTGGCCACCGGCGTGCCGCTGGTGCTCGACCATATGGCCTGCCTGAAGACCGAGCGCGGCGTCGATGATCCGGCGTTTCAATACGTGCTCAAGGCGCTGCAAGATGGCGCTGTCTGGATCAAGCTGTCAGTGTGCCGCGTCTCGAAACAGGCGCCCGATTACCTGGATCTGAAACCATTCCACGACGCCCTGGTGGCGGCCAATCCGCAGCGATTGCTGTGGGGCTCGGACTGGCCTTACGTGCGCATGGGCGAGCAGTCGCCGGACGCCGGCCAGCTGCTCGACCTGTTCCATGAATGGGTACCCGATGCGGCCACGCGCAACACCATCCTGGTCGACAATCCGGCCGCGCTGTACGGCTTCGACACCTAAACCAAGGAAACTGACATGTACAACATGGATAACTACACGCAGCTGAACGTGCGCATCGACGGCCATGTGGCCGTGCTGACCCTGGACAGCCCGCCGGTCAACGCCCTCACGCGCATCCTGAACGATGAGCTGACGCAGGCGCTCGACATCATCTCGGAAACGCCCGAGATCCGCGCCGTGGTGCTGACCGGCGCCGGCAAGGTGTTTTGCGCCGGCGCGGATTTGAAAGGCCGCGCGGAAAATATCAAGCATCCGGGCGACCTGATGGCCCACTCGCGCCGCACGCGCGAATGCTTTCACGCGATCCGCGAATGCACCAAACCCGTGATCGCCGCCATCAATGGCGCGGCGCTCGGCTCGGGCCTGGCGATGGTCGCCTCATCGGATATTTTGATCGCCTCCACCAAGGCCTCATTGGGCTTGCCGGAAGTGGACGTGGGCCTGCTGGGCGGCTGCCGCCACGCGATGCGGCTGTTCAGCCACTCGCGGCTGCGCCGCATGGCCTTGACGGGCTATCGCGTCGGCGGCGAAGAACTGTACCGCCTGGGCATCATCGAGGAATGCACCACGCCGGAAGAACTGCTGCCGGCCGCCCTGGCGCTGGCCGCCACCATCGCCGCCAAGAGCCCCGTCTCGACGCGCATGGGCAAGCACACGATGAATGTGATCGAAGACATGAGCTTGCGCGATGGCTACCGCTATGAGCAGGACATGACGGCGGCGATCGGGCTGACGGAAGACGCGAAAGAGGCGCAGGCGGCGTTCAGGGAAAAGCGCGCGCCGGTGTTTCAGGGAAGGTGAAAAGTAGATACTGTTATCCCCGTCAAGCGTTGTGCAAGGTTGGATCAAATATTTTTCCCGACCTGAGCACGCCGAATGCCACGTGCACCAGCTTGCGCATCATGGCGCCGATGATCAGTTTCGGTGCCTTGCCGGCAGCGCTGAGCCGCTGGCCAAAGCGCTGACCCCATGGTGTCCTGTATACGGTCACCATGGCTGGCATGTACAGCGCCTTTCGCAGGAAACTGTGACCAATCTTCGACATGCGTGGCTTGCCACGTACGCTCGATCCTGACTCGTGCTGGCGCGGGTCGAGTCCCGCAAACGCCACGGCTTGCTTGGCGTTGTCGAAGCGCTCGGTATCGGCATAGTACGACAGCAACACTGGTATCGTGCGCTCACCCAGACCAGGGATGCTGTCGAGCAGCTCGCGCTTATCGCGTAAATCCGGATCATCGTCGATATGGCGCTTGATGGCGCGAATGAGTTCCTTGATTTCTTTGTCGAGCCAGGCAATGTGATCCTCGATACCCTGGCGTACCGCTTCTCGCGCGACGTCGAGCCGATTCGTTTCCTGCAACCGCATCGCTTGCACCGCTTCGAGGCGCAGCACCAAGGCGCGCAGTGCCTGCGCGGCGGGCGACGGCGCTGTCCACGGCTGCGGTTGGCGCTCATGGGCAAAGTCGGCAATCAACTGCGCGTCGACCTTGTCGGTCTTGGTGCGTACCATGCGCGAGGCGCCAAAGGCCTTCATCTGTGCCGGATTGATGACACTGACCACCATGCCAAGTCCGGCCAGATATTCGGCAACCCCTTCCCAGTAAGTGCCAGTCGCTTCCATACATACTCTCGGGTTGCCGGCATCATGCTTGAGCAGCCATTCGCTCAGTGCAGCAAATCCTTTGTGATTGTTCTCTACTACCTTGTTACGGTGCTTGCCATTGGGCAGGCGCAGTGCGCAGTCCAGCTTGGCCTTGGCAACGTCGATTCCTAAATTAAACATGCTGTGGTCCTCTTGCGATCTACCTTGTGAATGCGGGCTACCGGCGTGCCGGTGCCAAAGATACTGTCCGATCTTGACATGGAGGGTGGGTAACTGGTGCGAGATCTACATCGCTGGCTTTGAGCCTAAGGGCGGATACGGCATCCAGTTACCCGGTCTTGATATGCCTACCAAGAATTTTGACAGCGGCCGATGTTGTTCGCAACACCACCAACCGCATGAGAGGAATAATACAAGGTCGGATTAGCGCGCTGCGCGTAATCCGACACCATTGTTGGCGCCATTGATGTTGTCGGATTACGGCGCTTCGCGCCTAATCCGACCTACCGAGGAATGCTGGCCGCCCAATCGACTATCGCCTTGGCCACCGCCTTCGGCTGCTCCACCGGCAGCGCATGGCTGGCGTGCGGGATCACCACCACCGTCGCCTTTTCCTTCAGCGCCTCCTTCACTTCCATGGCGCTGGCGCGCGGACGCCAAGGATCGTCTTCGCCCTGCAGGTCGAGCACGGGCGCATGGCTGACCGGCCACCAGGTCGAGCGTGCGGGGGTCTTGGCGGCCTTGCGGTACAGCGCCGCCAGTTCCGGCTGCCAGCCTTCCAGCCACGGACGCGGATCGTTGCCGGTGGCGAAAAAGGCACGGCGCAGGGCATCGAGGCGCAATGCTTCGGGCTGGGCACTGTCGGCGGCGACGTCCAGCGCCTTGGGCAAGGTGGCGTCGGCATTGGCGCTGGCCGAGGCCAGCATCACCACGCCGCGCACCAGTTGCGGATGGTCGAGGTCCGCCACGCGCGCCATATAATGGCCGTAGGCGTGGCCGGCCACGATGGCACGGCCGGCGCCGAGCTGGCGGATGGTGGCGGCGACGTCCTGCGCCAGCACGTGCAAGGTGAGGTCTTTCATCTCGCCCCGGCTGGCGCCAAAGCCGCGCGGCTGCGGACGCAGCACGCGCATGCCGCGTGCCGCCAGCTGTTCGGCCACCGCGTCGAGATCATCGCTGCCGCGCTGCGACGAGGGCAGCAACACAATGGCGTCGCCCTCGCCGTCTGCCTTGCCGTCCACGATCACGTCGATCCGCGTTTGACCGTCCTGCAGCAGCACGCGGCTGCGCTCCGCCTGGGCTGCTGAAGCAGCACCGATGGTCAGCATGATCATCCCTTTTATCAGCATGTTTCTAGACATAGTCCACCCCGCAGCCTGCGCCCGATGGCAAGCTCATTTCGCCTTCAATAACAGGCAGTGGCGTAAACGGATCGTCGCGCAAGTGCAGGTGCTCGGCCAGTTCGCAGCCATATGGCAGGCTGGCGACGCAGGACGCCGCCTGCAGCGCCACCGATTGCAACAGCGCCGGGCCGAAAGTGGCGCCGACGCGGTAGGCGACATTGCCCGTTTCGCAGATCTGCACGGCCGCCAGGAAGTTGCGCAGGCCGCCCAGCTTGGTCACCTTTAAATTGATCACGTCGACCATGCGCCCGCTGACCAGCGCCAGCACGTCGGCCACCGTCACGGCGCTTTCATCGGCCTCGATCGCCACTGGCAAGGTGTCGGTCAACAGCTTCATGCCGGCCCGGTCGGACGCCTGCAAGGGCTGCTCGATCAGCGCGATATCGTGCGTTTCCATTTTTGCAAACGCGGACATCATCTGCTTGACGCCGTACGACTGGTTCGGGTCCAGGGTCAGGATCACGCCGGCGCCAACGGCGGCGCGCACTTCGGCCACGCGCGCCACGTCGAGCGCGCTGTCGCCACTCAACTTGAGTTTCAGTTGGCGGTAGCCCTGTTCGGCCAGCCTTGCCGCGTTGGCCGCCATCTCGAGTGGCGGCTTGATGGCCAGGATGCGCGCCTGGACCACGCTGGTGCGTACCGCGCCGCCCAGCAGCACATGCAGCGGCACGTTCAAACGGCGCGCCAGCAAGTCGTGCAGCGCCATGTCGAGCGCCGCCTTGGCGGAATTGGAGAACGCCAGGCGCGCGTCGATATCGAGCATGATCTGGCGCAGCGCGGCCGGATCGCGACCGATCAACTGTGGCAGCAGGAACTCCAGCGCGGCGCGCACGGTGTCGCCCGAACCGGTAATGGCGGGGATGGCGTGGGCATAGCCCAGGCCCCGCACACCATTGTCATCCTCCAGCACCAGCACCCAGCCATCGAGCTGGGGCACTGTGGCGCGGGCGAATTTCCAGGTGGGGTCGGCCAAAGGCTGCACGCAGGGGCGCAGGGTGGCGGAAACAATTGTCATGGCAGCTCTCTTGACTCAAAACAGATGGCGCATGCCAAGGTTGAAGGCACGGTTGCCGGAACCCGTGTCGATGGCCGAATTGACGGTGTAGGAAGCGCCGTTCTCGTTGCTGATCTTGCCGTAGGCCGCGTACAGGTCGGTGCGTTTCGACAGCAGGTAACTGTAGCCGATTGCGTACTGCGAGGCGTCCTGGTTGAAGGCCGTGCGGTCATCCTTGTGGATATACGAGGCGATCACCCGTCCCGGCCCCACAGGAACCGTGACGCCGACCAGCAGGTCGCGGCTGTCGGTGCTGGGGCGCGCCGCCACCGCCAGGCCGTAGGCATTCGGGTTGGCCAGCTGCGAGCTGTTCAGGCCCTTGTTGATGCCATAGGCGAAAAAGCCCTTGACGATTTTCCAGTCGTAATTCATGGCCAGCAGGGTATTGCGCGCCGCGCTCTGGTTTTTCAGGGTGGCCGTGTCGTTGTCGCGGTGGTGGTAGCCGACGCGCATGTTGAAGGCGCCCGCGCTGTAGGCCAGTGCCGCGCCGGCCACGCTGGAGGCGGAATTGCTGCCTGCCACTTCGCCGGCGCCATATACCACTTCGCCGCTCAGGCCATTGAATTTGGGCGAGACGTATTTGACGGCATTGTTCATGCGCGCGCCGGAATTGGCAAACACGCTGGAAAACACGCCGGCCAGGCCCGCCACGAAGGGGTCGCCGACGGTGGTCATGGTGGTGTAGTTCGGTGCGTACTGGCGGCCCAGGGTCAGGGTGCCCCAGTTGCCGGCCAGGCCGACATACGCCTGGCGGCCGAACAGCAGGCCGCCCTGCCCCAGCGCGCCGGTATCGGCCTGGAAGCCCGATTCGAGCAGGAAGATGGCAGAATTGCCGCCACCGAGGTCCTCGGTGCCGCGAAAGCCGATGCGCGACCCGTTTTCCACGCCGCTGGTGAGCTTGGTGACGGAACCGGCCGCCCCGCCCGCTTCGCGCACCACGCCCATGTCGACCATGCCGTACATGGTGACCGACGATTGCGCGGCGGCCATGCTCGAGCAGGCCGACAGGATGGCCAGGGCCAGGATATGTTGTTTCATCTACGTCTCCATTGTTATAAAGGTCAATTAGCTGACCTATTGATTTAATGGGACTTTAGACGGCATGCATGGCACTGTCAAGCGATATCGGGGGAACGGAAAACAACAGCGGTTGCTACACGGCGCAGCCCGCCGGGGCGCAAGCGGCGCCGCCACCCATCTGGCCGGGCGCCGTTTGCGCGGACAGCTGCCGGCGCAGATAATCGGCCCACGCTTCGTGGCGGCCCAGCCAGTTGCCCAGGTCGAGATGCATCATGCGGCCGTCGCCGTGGTCGAGCGCCAAGGTGGGAAAGCCCTGCCCGCCCAGGCGTGCCAGCAAGGCGCGGCTGTGCGCGACATGCTGTTCGGTGGCGGCGCCGGCCAGCCGTGCGGACGCCGCGGCGTACAGGGCGGCGTCGAGGCCCAGCTGCTGCGCCAGTCGTGCCAGCACGCCAGCATCGGCGACGCGCTGGCCCAGCACATAATGGGCGTGCTGGATCAGGTGCAGCATTGCCAGGCCCAGGCCGGCGATCTCCTGCGCGGCCAGGATGGCGGTGGTCGGCGGGGTCGAATCGAACACGGCGCCGGTGTCGCGCAGCAAGCCGTCGAAATACGCCCGCCCGAACGGCTGGCCGCTCGCCTGTGCGATGCGCCGGTCATGCGCCATCACGTGGCGGCGCAGATTGTCGTTCACGCTCTGGCGGTTGGCGCCGCTCATCATGCCGCCACCGTGCAGCGCGATGGCCAGGCCTTCAATCGCCTGCGCGGCGTGCAGCAAGGGCGCGGCGCCGTAGCACCAGCCGCACAGCGGGTCGTAGACGTAATGCAGCACCGGCAGGCTTACTGCGGCCATGTCATTTCCCCCTTGATGACTTTCGCGCCCAGTTCCAGCGAGGCGCTCTCGCCGGCCTGTGGGAACTGGGCTTGCATGGCCTTGACCAGCGCGGCCGAATCCTTCGCTTCGAGAGCCGCCGTTTCGAACGCCTGCAGATAGTTGCGCGTGTAGTCCAGCGCGGCCTGGCCCTTGGGCGCCGCGCCGAGGTAGTGGCCGGGCACGATGGCTTGCGGCTTCAATGCCGCGATCTGGTCCAGCGTGGCCAGCCAGTTGGCGCGCGACTGCGGTGTTTGCGTGTCGGCCACCCAGACGTGGATGCCATTGCTGATGACGACGCCGCCGGCGACGGTTTTCAGCGACGGTATCCACAGATAGCTGCGCTCGGGGCTGGCGCCTTTCAGCCCCTTGATCTCGATGCGCTTGCCTTCCAGCGCAAGGTGGTCCGCGTGCAGCACTTGCGGCAGCACCAGCGCGCGTGGCGCATTGTCTTTCATGATCGGCGCCCAATAGGCCAGCTTGGCGTCCATATTGGCCTTGATGGCGGCCACCGTCTGCGGCGTGGCGACAATTTTTGCCGACGGATAGGCCGCATGGATCACGTCCAGGCCAAAGTAGTAATCGGGATCGCTGTGGCTGATATACACGGCGCGCAAGGTCTTGCCGCTGTCCTGGATCTGCTTGACCAGCGCCAGCGCATCGTTGTGCTGGAACTGGGCGTCGACCAGGATCGCCTCGCGTTCTCCGCTGACGATCACCGAGCTGACAGGGAAGATCGCCTGCTCGCCCGGATTGTAGACTTGCAGCCGCAGTGGCGTGGCGGCGTGCGCGGCCGGCAACAAGGTGGACAGGCCAACGGCGAACAGGGTGGCGATCAGGTGGCGGCGGTGCATGGTGGTTTCCTTCGAACAGTTCAGGCCCGGATAGCAGGCGACAACAGCATGGTAGCCGTCTCGGTCTGTTCGATAAATCGCTTAGAATGCAATGGATTGTTGCGTGAATCGCGCAAGTCATAACTGAAAGGACGTGCCCGATGGACCGCATCGTCGCCGCGAAAGTGTTCGTCACCATCGCCGAATGCGGCAGCCTGAGCGGCGCCGCCGAACTGCTCGACATGTCGCGCGCCATGGTCACCCGCTACCTGGCGGAAATGGAAAGCTGGGCCGGCGCGCGCCTGTTTCACCGCACCACGCGCCGCATCAACCTGACGGCCGCCGGCGACATCACCTTGCTGCGCTGCCAGGAACTGCTGTCGCTGGCCGACAAGATGCCCGGCGTGGGCGACACCGGCGATGATGAGCCGACCGGCATCCTGCGCATCGCCTATTCGCAGTCGCTGGCGCAGGCCACCCTGGCGGCGGCGATCGCCGCCTACCTGAAACGCCACCGGCAGGCGGCGGTCGACCTGCGCATCGACAACCGCGCCGTCAACCTGGTCGAGGAAAGAATCGACCTGGCGATCCGCATCACCAACCAGCTCGATCCCGGCGTGATCGCGCGCCCGCTGGGCATCTGCCACTCGGTGGTGTGCGCCTCGCCCGCCTACCTGCGCGAGCACGGCACGCCACGGCAGGCCGCGGACCTGGCCACCCACGACTGCCTCACCTATACCTATTTCGGCAAAAGCCTGTGGCATTTCGAGCATGCGGGCGCCACCGTCAGCGTGCCCGTCAGCGGCAGCCTGAGCGCGAATGAATCGGTGGTGCTGCTGCAGGCGGCCGCGGAAGGCGCCGGCATTTCGCTGCAACCCGTGTTTTCCGCCGCGCCGCTGCTCGCCAGCGGGCAACTGGTGGCCTTGCTGCCCGGCTACCAGCCCCACTCGATGGGCATCCACGCGATCTATATGTCGCGCGCCCACCCGAGGGCGATCAGCCGCACCATGCTCGCCTTCCTGGGCGAGTGGTTTGCGGCGCACGAGACGTGAACCGATAACGGCAGGGATCGCGGCTGGCTCAGGTGGGCGACAGTTCCCGCACCACCACGCAGTTGCGCCCGGCGTCCTTGGCGCCATACAGCGCGGCGTCGGCCAGGCGCAACAGCGCGTCGGGATCAAGGGCGCACGGCGCCGGCTGGACCGCGATGCCCACGCTGATCGTCACCTGTCCCGCATCCGCACCGGCGTGGACGATGCCGAGCGTCTCAATGGCGCTGCGCAGCGCTTCGCCGATATGCCACGCCTCTTGCGCGTCCGTGTCAGGCAGCACGATCGAAAACTCTTCGCCGCCGTAGCGCGCCGTCAGGTCGCTTGTGCGCCGCATGCGGCCGGCAAGCGCCTGCGCCACGCGGATCAGGCATGCGTCACCGGCCTGATGCCCGTAGCGGTCGTTGTAGCGCTTGAAATAATCGACATCGAGCATGATGACCGACAGCGGCTGGCCGGTGCGCATCGAGCGCGCATGTTCGCTGCGCAGCACGTCGTCGAAATGGCGCCGGTTCGCCAGGCCGGTCAGGCCATCGGTGATCGACAAGGTCGCCAGCTTGCGGTTGGCGTCCTCCAGCTGTTCGGTACGTTCGGCAACGCGCCGTTCCAGGCTGTCATGCAGCCTGGCGCTGGCGATCGAGATCATCGCCTGGGCGCCCAGCATGCGCAAAAAGGTGACGCGTTCATGCGTGAAAGAGGCATCGGTCAGCCGGTTCTCGAAGTACAGGATGCCATCGATCTGGCCGCCGTGCCGGATCGGCAGGCACATCACGGCGCGCGCATGCTGCCGCACGTAAGGGTCGGCGGCAAAGCGCGACATGCCCGTAACGCCGTCTTCGATCACTTCGATGCCAGTGCGGATGACGTAGCGCAGCAGCGACAGCGGGAACTGCGGGTCGCCGGCCGCATCGAGGTCGAGCTGGCGCGATTGCAGCACGGTGATGGCATCGCCGTCAATCTCGGCCTCGACATGGTAGGCGCCATCGGACAGCAGCAGCAGGCGCGCCACCTGTGCGCCGGCGTTTTCGCAGACGATGGCAATCAGGCGTGTCAGCACGTTGCGCAGGCCGACTTCGTTCGACAGGATGGTGGCCGCTTTCAGCAGCGACACCATGTCGAGCGCGGAGCCGCCCTGCATGCGCGCACCGGCCTGCGCCTGCCCTTGCGCATGGCGGGCCTGCGCCCTCGACAGCGGCGCGGCGTGGCGCGCGCGCAGTTGCGTCACCTTGCCCTCGGCACCCCACTGGCCGTAATGGGCGATGGCGTCCATCATGAAGACGGCGGCCACGCGCGGCTGCTCCTGCTCCAGCCAGCATTCGCCGCAAAGCTCGTTGGCCAGCGCTTGCATGTTCACATGACCGGCCAGGCCGGCGGCGTCGATCGCCTGCTGGTAGCGGCGCGTGGCAAGCTGCAGTTCGTTGCGGTAGCGCGCCATCTCGGCCTGCACCAGCAGATGCCTGGCGATGCTGGTGTCCGAGCCCTGCCCGGCCCACGCGGCAAGACTGTGCAGCAGCGTGTCGATCAGCGCCAGCAGGTCGGCCGCATCAACGCGTGCGGGATCGCGCCGCAGGGCACGCAGCCAGATCAGCGCGGCATAGAAACTGGACTCGACCACCTTGGCCTGGCCGCGCATGATGCCGGTGACGCTGCCCAGTTGCGCGGCCAGCGGCTCGGCATCGCCACTGTCGAACAGGTAGGCGTTGCGTATCTTCCCTTGCAAAAAATAGGCACGGTACAGTTTCGAGTCGCCATATTGTTCCAGGAAACCGGCCTCGCTGAAGCCCGCATCGTCGTAGCTGTCGTGGCGCGGTGACAGCCCCATCAGGCACCTGATCGGTGCAACGGCGCCGGCGACGCAGCAATCGGCCATCGCCTGCTGGCCGTTGGCGCGCATCAGGGCCATGTCCTGCTCGATATCGAGCATCAGGTGCGGCAAGTGGTCGCCCAGGATCAGCCGCTCGGTGGCGCGCACGGACGCCACCACCCCGACCTGGACGAAGTCGCCGATTTCCAGCGCCCAGCCCAGGGCTTCTTCGTACAGGGCATCGGAACTGCGCAGCGGCTGCGTCCAGTGGCTGGACAGCGCGGCGAACATCAGGCCCGTCTGGGTACGCGCCTGCAGATTGGCGCGGCGCCTGGCCAGCGACAAGGCCATGGCGCCGAAATCATGGCCGCGCGCCGCATCGCCCTCGTACAGCGCAATCATCATGGCGTAGCCGACATAGGCGACGGCGCTGAAATCGCTGCTGCCACGCTGCATCGACAGCCGTGTCATCGACACCACCATCAGCGCACTGAGATCCTGTTGACCGGCGTAATAGCTGGCCATCCACAGGCCATGCATCATCTGCATCGCGGCCACGTCGGCCGGATCCAGCATGTCGCCGGCCGCCAGCAAGGTGTGCGGCGCACAGGCGCCAGGCAGTTGCCCGATCTCGACGCGAATCGCGTCGAAGCGCGCCTTCATCTGCGCCACATCGTGCGCAATGTCCATGCCCAGCAGCGCCAGCGCCTCGCGCTGCACGGCGATGGCTTCCAGCAGGCGGCCCTGCAATTGATACTGGTGCGCCTGGATCGCGATGCGGCGCACCTGCAATAGCGGCGCCAGGGTGCGGGCGCGCACCAGCTCATGGATCGCTTCGGCGGCATCGAACTGGCCACACAGATAGCTCGCTTCCGCCGCGCCCAGCTGCAGGTCGAGCCACAGAACGTCGTCACCGTGCCAGGCCTCGCCTGGCAGCAGCGCCAGACCGATGCGCATGTGTTCCAGCGTGGCCTGGAAGGCGGCCGAACGCCGGGCTTTCTCGCCCGCGCGCAGGTTCAGCGCCGCCAGTCGCACTCTTTCGCCGGCGTCGTCGATCAGCGCACGGCCGGCGTTGAGCTGCTCGACGATTTCAAACAGCTGGCCGTCCTGCTGTTGCTCGCCGGCCTGCGCCAGCAGCAAGCGGCCGAGCAGCAGATGGTTGGCCGCGCGCCCATCCGCATCCGCCGCCAGATAGGCCGCCTGCTGCACCCGGTCATGCAGGAACTGGTAGCGGCCGCCATCATCGCCAGCGAGCGGCTGGACCAGGCCGGCAACGAGCGCCGGCGCCATATCCTGCTGCGCGTGCAAGGACGTGCGCCGCATGGCCAGCGCCAGCGTGTCCAGGGTGAAGCGGTTGCCGCTCGACGCCGCCAGCTGCAGCAGCTGCTGCGTCGCTGCGGGCAGGCGGCGGATTTTCGCCAGCAGCGCCTCGACCACGTTGTCGGTATACCTGGCCTGCTCGATCGCCGCCAGGTCCCAGTCCCAGCAATCTTCCGCCGCCCGGTAGCGCAGATGACCGTCATCATGGAGCGCACCGAGGAACTGCTTGAGAAAAAAGGGATTGCCGGCGGTCTTGCGGTAGCAAATGCGGGTCAGCGCGGCGCAGCCGGGCACCGCCACGCGCACGGTGGCCGAGACCATCTGCGCTACCTGCGGCTCGGTCAAGGCGCGCAGCGCCAGCGTTGTCACGCGTGCGCCGCGGCCCAGCAGCTTGTTGCGCAGCGCACTGAGGGGATGAGCGGCGCCCACTTCGTTGTTGCGGTAGGCGCCGATGATCAGCATGCGGCTCTTGTCGCGGGACACCATCAGCAGTTCGAGCATCCTCAAGGTGGCCGCATCGGCCCATTGCAGGTCGTCGAGAAACAGCACCAGCGGCTGCCCCGCGGAGGCGAACACGTCGACGAAGCGGGGAAACAGGCGGTCCAGGCGCAACTGGACCTGAGACGGCGTGGCGGCCGGCACCGCGTCGACGGGGCCGACGATCAAGGCCAACTGGGGCATCAGTTCGACCATCGCGCCCAGGCCGCTGCCCAGGGCCTCGTGCAGTTTGCCGGCCCACTGGCGCAGCGTTTCCGCAGACTGCCCCAGCAGCTGGTGCACCAGCGCCTGGAAGGCCTGGACCAGGGCGGCATACGGCACGTCGCGTTGCAGCAGGTCCAGTTTGCCGGACAAAAAATAGCCGCTCCTGGCGCTGATGGACTGCTGCACTTCCTGCACCAGCGCCGACTTGCCGATGCCT
This sequence comes from Janthinobacterium sp. J1-1, assembly GCF_030944405.1. NCBI lineage: Bacteria > Pseudomonadati > Pseudomonadota > Betaproteobacteria > Burkholderiales > Oxalobacteraceae > Janthinobacterium > Janthinobacterium sp. J1-1. Next base: position 3,042,615 of record NZ_CP132339.1, on the reverse strand, counting down.
GACTCGCCAGCCACCAGCAGCATCTCGCACGCGCCGCCGGCGCTGCGTTCCAGCGCCGCCAGCAAGCTGGCGACGGCGTCGTCGCGTCCGTGCAAGGTTGATGGCACACGGAAGCGGGCGTCATGAAACGACAGCTGGCGTGGCTGGTCCTGCAGCGGCGCGCGGCATGCGGCAAGGTCGCTGCGCAAGCCTTGCAGGCTCTGGTAGCGCTGCTCGGGATTCTTTTCCAGCAGGCGCTGGAGGATGGGCAGCAACTGGCCTGGCAGGCTGGCCAGCGCCGGATGCGACCAGTCCGGACTGCGCGCAAGATGGCAATGCACCAGCTCCATCTCGTCGCTGGCATCGAACGGCACCTGGCCGGCCAGCAGTTCGTAAAAAGTGATGCCGAGCGCGTAGAAATCGGCGCGCTGATCGACCCGCCGGTTCATGCGCCCGGTCTGTTCCGGCGCCATGTAGCGCAGCGTGCCTTCCAGATGCCGCGTAGTAGCGGCGCCCTGCTGCTCGGACGCCAGCTGGCAGGCCACGCCGAAATCAATCAGCTGCAGCACGCGCGTATCGCCATTCCAGACCAGGTTGGCCGGATTGATGTCCTTGTGCATCATGCCCTGCCGATGAACCGCCTCGACCGCCGCGCACAATTGCAGCGCGATATCGAAGAAATCGTCCAGCGCCAGCGCGCTCTGCGACGGCGCCTGGCGTGCCGCCAGCTGCGCGCGCAGCACCTGGTCAAGCGCCTGGCCGCCCGTGTCTTCCTGGATCATGGTCCAGCGACCGCCATGCTGCTGCAGCGCCAGCGGCTGCACGACGCCCGGATGGCGGCACAGGCGCGCGCTGGCATACTCGCGCTTGAAGTTCGCCACTTGCTGAAACGATGGAAACTGCTGATTCGGCACCTTGACGATCAGCGCCGTGCCGTCAAACGCCCTGGCACGCCAGACCAGCGAACGCGGCCCGCTATGGAGCTGTTCGATGATCTCGTGGTCGAAAAGGGAGCTCATGGGCTGGGCTTGCGGTGCGGGGACAATGGCGTGAGCACCGGGGGCGCGAAGTTCGTCTATAACTTGATTAAAAGTATTATATCAGCAGGAAGTATTGGTGGTAATCAATCGCCAGGCCCTGTGCGGGGTGCCGCTGGCGCGCCTGTCGACCGGCAGGAAGGGGGAAGAACGACAGCTTGCAGCGACGCATGCAAGGGTCAGGCCGTACTCAAAACACGCATTCAAAACAAATCCAGCTGCCCCACATTGCCACCTTTTGTCTTGAGCCCCAACGGCGGCACCACCAGCGGACGGCGAAACCGGGTGCTGTCGAGCTGCTTGAAGCGGCCGCCCTTGCCGTGCAGGCCCAGGCGGTGCACGGCTTTCTCGAAGCGCTGGCGTATCAGGTCGGCCCACACGCCTTCGCCATGCATGCGCGCGCCGAAGCTGCTGTCGTAATCCTTGCCGCCACGCATTTCGCGCACGCGGTTCATCACGCGCTGGGCGCGCTCGGGGAAATGCGCTTCCAGCCATTGCTGGAACAGCGGATTGACTTCCCACGGCAGGCGCAGCACCACGTAATGGGCGTTGATGGCGCCGGCGTCGCGCACCGCTTCCAATAACTGTTCGATTTCCGGTTCGGTCACGAACGGGATAATGGGGGCGATGCTGACGCCGACGGGAATGCCGGCGTCGGTCAGGGTGCGGATGGTGCGCAGGCGCCGCGCCGGGGCGGCCGCGCGCGGCTCCAGCGTGCGCGAAATGGCCGGGTCCAGCGTGGTGAGGGTGATCGCCACCGACGCCAGGCGCCTGGCCGCCATCGGCGCCAGCAGATCGATATCGCGCTCGATCAGCGACGACTTGGTGATCAGGCCTACAGGATGGTCGCATTCGTGCAGCACTTCCAGCACGCGCCGCGTCAGCTGCCGTTCGCGCTCGCAGGGCTGGTAGGCGTCGGTGTTGACGCCCAGCGCGATCGGTTCGGCGACATACGACGGCTTGGCCAGTTCGCGCCGCAGCAGTTCGGGTGCGTTGACCTTGGCAAAGATGCGGCTTTCGAAATCGAGGCCCGGCGACAGGCCCAGGTAGCTGTGCGTGGGGCGCGCGAAGCAGTAGATGCAGCCGTGCTCGCAGCCGCGATACGGGTTGAGCGAGACGCCGAACGGCAGGTCGGGCGACGTGTTGCGCGACAGAATGGTGCGCGCCTGCTCGTCGCTGACCTGGGTTTTCCAGGGGCTGGCGGCCTCCTCGCCTTCTTCGACGGGTGCGCTCCAGCCATCATCGAAGCCCTCGCGCCCGTGCACCTCGTAGCGGCCCTGCAGGTTGGAGACGGCGCCGCGCCCCTTGCGCGCCTTGAGCGATTGCGGCGGCAGCATCACCTGGCCGGCAAAACTGTCTTCATGTTCCGGGAAGATTGCTTTCATGAACGGCCCCATCAACTGTATATACGTACAGTATACTATGCCGCTATCAAGGCAAGATCAAGAGTGGTCACTCGCTTATTTCATGCCTTTTGCATCAAATGCCGTGATATAGCTCAACTGTTGAGCGACAAAGCCGTCAAATGCGGTGATCAGCGGTGCAAAACGGGCGGCCTCCTCTTCGAGCTGCATCAGCGCGTAGCAAGTCGCTTCCAGGGTCGACAACTGGTCCGGCGCATGCGCCTTGCGGATCAGATAGTGGGATGGCGGCGTGTCGCGCAGCGGCAAACGTGGCAGGCGCTGCAGGGCGGGATTGAGGTACAGCATCTTGCGGCTCTTGCGCCAGGTGGCGTCCAGCACCACCAGCCGCAAGCCGGCCGGGTCGAGCAGCAGCGAGGCAGCGAGCGGCGGCGGTGGCGCGATGCCCAGCGAGCGGTCGCCTGGCGTATCGGGATACAGCAGGACGTTATGCTTGCCGGCCAGCAGCGCGTCCAGTTCCCCGGCAGCAAACGCTTCGCCGGCGACCAGTCTGCTGTTGGGCAGGCTCAGGTGCAACAGGCGCGCGCTGCCCTTGGCGTTGTGCACTTCCAGCGGATGCTGCAGCAGCAATATCTCGACCTGGTGCGGCAGCGGCCGCACCCACTGGCAGATGCAGCCGGACTGCGCGCGCAAACAGGTGACGCAGCGTTCGCGTCGGGAGGAAACGGGATCAACGGTTAACATCATGGCGGGGCGGTCTATGCATCAGGACCGCGATTGTAGCGCCCCACCCTTGCTGGCGCTTAAAACTCTTCCCAGTCGCCGGCAGTGGCCGCCACTGCCTTGCGTGGCTTGCCGGGGGCCGCGACGGCAAGCGGACGGCGTGTCGTCACGGGTGCGGCGGCCACCGCGCGCGTCACCTGCCTGGCGTCGAGCTTGAACAGGCCCACCACGTCGGTCAGGCGCGACGCCTGTTCCTGCATCGATTCGGCGGCGGCCGCCGCTTCTTCCACCAGCGCCGCGTTTTGCTGGGTCACCTGGTCCATCTGGCCGATGGCCTGGTTGACCTGTTCGATGCCGGCGCGCTGCTCTTCGCTGGCGTCGGTGATCTGGTTCATGATCTGCGTCACATGGCTGATGCTCTGCACGATTTCATCCATGGTGCGGCCGGCCTTGTCCACCAGTTGCGAACCGGCCTCGACTTTTTGCACGGAGTCGTCGATCAGCCCCTTGATTTCCCTGGCGGCCTGGCTGGAACGCTGGGCCAGGTTGCGCACCTCGCTGGCCACCACGGCAAAGCCCCGGCCCTGCTCGCCCGCGCGCGCCGCCTCGACGGCCGCATTCAGGGCCAGGATATTGGTCTGGAAAGCAATCGCATCGATCACGCTGATGATGTCGACAATCTTGCGCGAGGAATCGTTGATCGAGCCCATGGTGCTGACCACTTCCGACACCACCGCGCCGCCGCGGCTGGCGATCTGCGAGGCGTCGATCGCCAACTGGTTGGCGCTGCGCGCGTTGTCGGCATTGAGTTTCACGGTCGAGGTCAGTTCTTCCATCGACGAGGCGGTTTCTTCGAGCGAGCTGGCCTGCTGTTCGGTACGCGAGGACAGATCGAGGTTACCGGCCGCAATTTCGCTCGACGCGGTGCCGATGGAATCGGTGCTGGCGCGCACCTGGCCGACGATGCTGACCAGCTTGTCGTTCATGTCTTTCAGCGCGTGCATCAATTGCCCGGTTTCGTCCGTGCTGTCGACCACGATATCGCTGGTCAGGTCGCCCGTCGACACGGCTTGCGCCACTTCCACGGCGCGCGTGATGGGCCGCGTGATCGAGCGCGTGATCCAGTAGGCGCAGGCGATGCCCAGCAGGATGGCCGCCACGCCCAGCGAGGCCAGCAGCAAGCGGCCGTTTTCGTAGCCGGCGCGGATCTCGCCGGCCGTCACGTCGAGCAGCTGCGCTTCCAGCTTGGCCAGTTTATCCAGCGAAGCCAGGTAAATATCGCGCTTGGCGGCCATCTCGCCTTCATACAAACGCTTGCCCAGTTCCAGGTCGCCCGCATTCTTGGCCTTGAACACATTCTTGCGCACTTCCGTGTAGGCCTTGCGGGTGGCGAGCACGTCCTGGTACAGCGATTGTTCCTGGGCGTTCAGCTGGCTCTTGCCGATCGCGTCCTGGATCTCCGTGGCACGTGCGGACGAGGCCGCCATTTCCTTTTCGAATTGCTTCTGGTGTTCGGGGTCGCTGACCTTCCAGGCCGCCGCCGTGCGCGCCGCGTTGACTTCGATGACCTTGGCCCATTCACCGATCAGGCGCTCGTTGCGCACCTTGACATTGACCAGTTCATCGGTCTGTTTGCTGGCATGTTGCATCTGCACGATGCCGACCACGGTGAGGGTGGTAAGCAACGCCAGTACCGCGGCAAAACCTCCACCGAGACGTACGCCGATCTTGAGGTTTTTCATGATGCAGTCCCCTATCTGAAAAAGTCGACGCGTAGTCCGCAGGCGCGGCGCGTTCTGATGCTGATTGTGAGCGTATCAGATGGGTATTGCAAGGACGAAGATTCAAAAAAGCAACAACGTCAAACGTGGCTCAGTTCTGCTTCACGATAATCAGCTTCGTGGTATCAAAACCGAGCGTTTGCGCTTTATCAATCAGGCGCTTCTGCAAGGCCGCATCCATGGTGGGCGTGCGCGACAGCAGCCAGAAATACGATTTGTCGGGACCGCTGATCATCGAATAGCTGTAGTCCTGCTGGTCCAGGTCGAAGACGATGTAGGAGCCATAGAAGGGGCCGAAAAACGACACTTTCAGAAAGCCTTCGTCCTTCTTGTCGACAAAATATGCCTTGCCTTCGGATTCTTTCCAGATGGCGTCCGCCTCCTTGTAGCCGCGATTGACCACTTTCAGGCCGCCGTCCTGGCGCAGGCTGTAATCGGCCGTCACATGGCTCAGGCCCCGTTCGAAGGAATGGTCGAGGCGGGCGATTTCATACCATTTGCCCAGGTATTTGGTGGTATTGAAATTGCTTACCGGAACAATATTGTCGGGACGGCCGACGCAGCCGGCCAGCAATGCAGTGAACAGCAGCGGCAACAGCAGTTTTTTCATGGTGTACTCCGGACAGATGGGTGAGGCCGATTGTAGCGTGCCACGGCGGCAGCGCGCTTATCCTGCCGTGCCATCGCTGCCCAGCATCTCGTCGAGCTGTGCCAGGGTACCCTGATCCTTGACGACGGCGCGCAGCCACAGGTGCAGCGGCATCTCGCCCCAGCTGGCCGCCTTGTCGGCCAGGTAGGCCACCGGGCTATGCGGCTCGGTGCGGCGGAAAAAATCGGCCACCTGGCGCAGCTGGGCCAGCGCCTGCTGGCGCTGCACGATGGCGCCGACATTGCCGACGCCATGCGCCGCCGGCGCACCGGGCAGCGCCGCCACCAGTTCGGCGCCCAGCGGCATGGGCGCGATGAAATGGATGGCGTTTTCCAGCGCCTCGCGGGCGGCGCGAAAGCTCGGGCCATCGATGCCGAAACGCGCGTCGACGCAACGTTCCAGCGCCAGCAGCGACTGCATGCAGTACTGCGCGTCGGCCAGCAGGGCGTCGCTGAACTGGCGTGCGTTTTTCTGCCGCGCCGCTTCCATCTGCGCCAGCGTCGCGCCCTCTTCCTGGCGCACATCGCCCCAGCCCTGGTCCGGCGTTTGCGCACTGGCCGCCGCGCGCTGGCGCGCCGCATCGAAGTCCTGCAAGGAGAACCGGCCGTCGGCGCCATCGGTCAGCGGCACCTCGCGCACCAGTTGCGGCGTGCGCGTCAACAGCCAGAACAGGTTGCCGATGCGCTGTTCCGGGTCGCCGCCCTCGATCGGCGGATACAGGCCATCCCAATAGCGCTCGCACAGGCCCGCCAACAGCGCAAAGCCGTCGCCCAGGCCGCGAAAATGGCGCGTCTTGGCGTGCGCCTCGGCCAGCCAGACGGCCACCCGCAAGTCCTTGCTGTGCGAGGCGATCAACTGCTCGCAGCGGGTGGCGACGAAGGGCCAGTCGGCTTCCTTCAATGCCACCACCCACTCGCCCTGGTCCAGGCTGGGGTCGTCGTGCTGGCGCGCGCGGGCAATCGCGTCGAGTTCCTGGCTGAAGGTGAGGTCCTCGCCGCAGGGCTTGATCGGGCTGACCGGCTGCAGCAGTTGGTCCAGGTTGAACATGGTGCGCTCCCCTCAGTGGATGGTATAGGTGAACTGGCCGTGGGCATCGGCGCCCACGTGGATGCTGGACAGCGGCAGCGCGTCGGCCATGCGCGCCAGCACCGCCACGGCGATCTCGGGCAGCACGCTGCCATTGAGTATCTGGTCGACATTGCGCGCGCCCGAATCGACTTCGGTGCAGCGCGCCAGCACCGCTTCGACCAGCGCCTCGTCATGACTGAAGCGGGCCTGGTGGTTGAGCGCGATGCGCTGGCCGATGCGCGCCAGTTTAAGCCCGATGATCTCGGCCAGCACGGCGTCGTTCAAGGGGTAGAACGGCAGCACCTTCAGGCGTCCCAAAAAGGCCGGCTTGAAGTGTTTTACCAGTTGCGGGCGCACCAGTTCCTCCAGCGCTTCGGGCGTCGGCAGGCTGCCCTCGGGCTGGTTCAGGCAGGCGGCCATCATGGCGCCCGAGCCCAGGTTCGAGGTGGCGATAATGATGGTGTTGCGAAAATCGATTTCGCGCCCTTCCGCATCATCGAGCACGCCCTTGTCGAACACCTGGAAGAACAGTTCGAGCACGTCGGGATGGGCTTTTTCCGCTTCGTCCAGCAGCACCACGCTGTAGGGCTGGCGCCGCACGGCCTCGGTCAGCACACCGCCCTCGCCGTAGCCGATGTAACCCGGCGGCGCGCCTTTCAGGCCGGCCACGCTGTGCGCTTCCTGGTATTCGCTCATGTTCAAGGTAATCAGTTTGCGCTCGCCGCCATACAGCAAGTCGGCCAGCGCCAGCGCCGTTTCGGTCTTGCCGGTGCCGGACGGACCGGTAAACAAGAACACCGCCTGCGGCTTGTTCGGATCATCGAGATTGGCGCGCGCCGTGCGCACCCGCTGCGCCACCGCATCGATGACATGATCCTGGCCCAGCACCCGTTCGCGCAGGGCCGCGTCCAGGCTCAATACGGTGCGGATCTCGTCTTTGACCATTTTGCCGAGCGGGATGCCGGTCCAGCCGGCGACGATGCCGGCCACCACCTGTGCATCGACTTCCAGTGGCGCCAGGGGGGCCTCGCCTTGCAGCGCCGCCAGTTCATGCTTCAGCGCCAGCAAGGCGCTAGCGCCCTCTTCGCCGGGGCGCTCGCGCTGCAGGCCGGCGCGCAATGCGGTGATCTGCGCCACCAGCGTTTTTTCCGCCTGCCAGCGCTGCGCCAGGGCGGCGATGGTCTGCCGGCCCTGTTCGGCGTCGCCCTGCAGTTGCCGCAACCGCGCGGTGGCCGCCTGGCCAGTGTGTTCGCCGCCGGCCTGTTCGCGCTCGAGGGCGGCGATTTCAACGGCGATGCGCTCGAGCTGGCGGCTGGCGCTTTCCAGCTGCGCCGGCGTGGCGCTTTGCCCCAGCGCGACCTGGGCGCAGGCCGTATCGAGCACGCTGACGGCCTTGTCGGGCAGCTGGCGCCCGCTGATATAGCGGTGCGACAGGCGCACGGCATCGACAATCGCTTCGTCGCGCACGCGGATATTGAAATGGCGCTCCATCAGCGGCGCCATCGCGCGCAGCATGGCACAGGCAATCTCCTCGCTGGGCTCCTCCACTTTCACCACCTGGAAACGCCGTGCCAGGGCCGCATCCTTTTCAAAATATTTTTTATACTCGCTCCAGGTGGTGGCGGCGATGGTGCGCAGGGCGCCGCGCGCCAGCGCTGGCTTGAGCAGGTTGGCCGCATCGTTCTGGCCCGCCTGGCCGCCGGCGCCGATCATGGTGTGCGCCTCGTCGATAAACAGGATGATGGGATGGACGCTTTTGCCGACTTCATCGATGACGTTTTTCAGCCGGCTTTCAAACTCGCCCTTGACGCTGGCGCCGGCCTGCAGCAGGCCCATGTCCAGCGCATGGATGTGGGCGCCCTGCAGCACCTCGGGCACGTCGCCGGCGGCGATGCGCAGGGCCAGACCTTCCACCACGGCGGTCTTGCCGACGCCTGCCTCGCCGGTAAGAATCGGATTGTTCTGGCGCCGGCGCAGCAGGATGTCGACCGCCTGGCGGATCTCGTTTTCGCGCCCGATCACCGGATCGAGCTTGCCGTCCCGCGCCAGCTGCGTCAGGTCGGTGGTGAACTGGTCTAGCGCCGGCGTCTGGCTGGCCAGGGTGGCGACGGCGTCGCCTGGCGCCTCGCTCTGCGGTGACGATGCGATGATCTCTTCCGTTGATCCGGCCGTCAGTTTGTCGGGATGGTGTTTCAGCTGCTCGACGCTGAAGCGCGCAAACAACTTGGAGCCGCGATAGGCCAGTTGCGACAGTTCCGGCTCGGTCAGCAGCGCCAGCAGCAGGTGCCGGCTGCGGATCGCCGCCGGTTGCGCCGCACCGAGCGAAGCGATCAGCCACGCATGTTCGAACAGCAGCGGCAAATGGCGCGAAAACACGGGCGTGCGCGCGCTGCCGGTCTTGAAGCTGCCGATCTCGCGGCGCAGATCCGTTTCCAGCGCCGTGATGCTGATATCGCTGCGGCGCGCGGCCACGGCGACATCGCTGCGCTCCTGTTCCAGCAAGGCCAGGAACAGGTGTTCGATATCGACTTCGTACTGGCCCAGCCCCATGCAGATACTGGCGGCGCGGGTGGCGGCCGTGCGCGCCGTGTCATTGAGTTTGGCGATCAAGGTCTTGAGGTTGTTGCTCATGCGGCGGCTCCCTTGCGGTTGATCGAATAGCGCAGCGACGATGGCTGCAGCACGGCGTCGAAATTGACGGGTTCACTGGCCTGCGCCACGGCCAGGGTGGCGCTGATGACAAAGCTGACGCGGTTGATGGAGCCGGCCTCGCGCTCCAGGCGCGCGCGCACATGGCGCAAGCGCGGCTCGTGGCGTTCGATGGCGGCGGTCAGGGCGGCGCAGATGCGGGCGCGGTCGTCGCTGCTCGACAAGCACATGCCGGCGAAGTCGATCAGGCCGTAGTTGACGATGGAGGCGGCGCATTCGGGGAATCCATCGAGCGCGCCGGCCGGCAAGGCCACGCGCGTGTTGAGCAGTTCTTCGAGGTCGCGCGCCACCGCGTCCTTCAACTGTTCCACCGACAGCCGCGCCAGATTGCCGCCGGCGGCGCCCTCGCCCATCAGGCGGTCGAACAATCCCGGCACGAAACCGGCTGCTGCGTTGAATGGAGATGACATGCGGCCTCCTTGAAAAAGACGCGGCAGGCGCCGCACTGGCGCCTGCCGCGCAATGGCTCAACGCCGCGCCATCACACCACGCGGTTGGCGGCCAGGTCCCAGCCGCCCGAGGTATTGCCGCCGGCGCCGCCGGTGACTTTTTGTTGCGTGTATTTCCACTTCACTTTCGAGAACTTGAAGCCCACGTGTTCGCCCAGGATGTCGCCTTCTTCCACGTTGGGCGTGACGGCGCCGATCAGCACGTTCTCGATCTCGATTTCAAAGTACTTGACACGCTCGCCCTGGCCATCGGCACGCATGAATTCGAAGCGCGCTTTCGGGATGGTCTTGCCGGCCGAGCAGGTCTGCAGCAGCACCGGCGAGGACAGATCGGCCAGCTTGGAGATGACGATGTCCTTGTGCTCGCAGCGTTCGGCCGTGTGGCCGCCGCCGGTCGAGGCGGTGGCCGACTTGGGCTGCTCCACGCTCCAGCTGACCGATTTGCACTCGATCCAGTCCTTGTGCTTGTCATCGGTCGATTCGCCCTTGATACCGTCTATCTGCAGATATACATCGATTGCCATGGTGTGCTCCTCTGGTTGAACAAATGGATGAATCAGGAATTGGTCGACTTCGGCAACTCCGCGACCAGTCGGAGCGAAACGGACAGCTCGTCGAGCTGAAAATGGGGCCGCAAAAACGATACGGCGCGGTACACGCCGGGCCGACCCGGCACTTCGTGCACCTGCACCGACGCTTCGCGCAGCGGGAACTGGGCCTTCTGTTCCTGGCTGGCGTTATCGTCGAGCAGCACGTAGGTCATCAGCCAGCGGTTCAGGAAATCCTCGACATTGGAGGCGGCGGAAAAACTGCCGATCTTGTCGCGCATCATGGCCTTCATGTAGTGGGCGATGCGCGAAACGGCAAAGATGTATTGCAGCTGCGACGACAGCAGCGCATTGGCGTTGGCCGCCTCGCTGTTGTACTTGCGGCTTTTCTGCGTCGACTGGGCGCCGAAGAAGGCGGCATACGCCGTGTTCTTGCAATGCACCAGCGAGATGAAGCCGAGGTCCGACAACTCCTTTTCGCGCCGGTCGGTGATCGCCACTTCGGCCGGGCATTTCAGGGCCACGTCGCCCTCGTCGGTCTTGAAGGTGTGGGTCGGCAGGTCGTCGACCAGGCCGCCGCCTTCCACGCCGCGGATCGCCGCGCACCAGCCGAAGTCGGAAAAGGCGCGCGTGAGCTTGCTGCCGAACGCGTAGGCGGCGTTACACCACAGGTATTTCTGATGGTCGCTGCCGTCGACTTCCTCGACAAAGTTGAAGCCTTCGACGGTGGTGCCATCGACCGGATTGAACGGCAGGCGGCCCAGGAAGCGCGGCAAGGTCAGGCCCACGTAACGCGAATCTTCGGACTCGCGGAAGGCCTTCCATTTGGCGTACTCGATGGTGTCGAACACCTTGGCCAGGTCGCGCGGCTTGCCCAGGTCGCCATAGGTTTCCAGGCCAAACAGTTCCGGCGCGGCCGAGGCGATAAACGGTGCATGGGCGGCGGCGGCGATATGCGACATCTGCTCGATGAAATACATGTCTTCGGGCTGGCGCGAGATGGCGTAGTCGCCCAGCAGGGCGGCGAACGGCGCGCCGCCGAAGGTGCCGAATTCTTCTTCGTAGATCTTCTTGAACATGCTGCTCTGGTCGAACTCCAGCGCCGACTGGAAATCCTTCACCAGCTCGCGCTTGGTGGCGTTGAACATGCGGATCTGCAGCCGCGTTCCCGTCTCGGAATTGCCGACCAGGTAGTGCAGGCCGGTCCAGCTTTGTTCCAGCTGCTGGAAGGCCGGCGAGTGCATCACTTCGCTCAGCTGGGCCGAAATCAGCTGGTCGATCTGCGCCACCCGCGCGTCCAGGGTGGCCGACAGGCTGGCCGACATCAGCATTGTGCCGTCGAGTACCTGCCCCACCAGTTCGGCGATCAGGTCGCGTGCGCGCGCATGTTCGGCGTCGGACTTGGCGACCCGGCTCTGTTCGACGATCTGGTCCAGCAGGTCGCTCGATGCCCCCGCCGCAAAGGCCGGCGAGGCCTGGATTTCTGCCTGTGCATTCATCTCAATCCTCCTTGATCGCGCGTTGCGGTTGCAGGGCGGCCAGGCTGTCGGTGTTGTTCAGCACTTCCGTCAACAGGTCTTCCAGCTTGTCGTTGCCGGCCAGTTTGTTGCGCAGGTCGGCCAGCTTGGTGCGCGCTTCGAGCAGGCGGCGCAGCGGCTCGACCTGCCGCACCACCGACTCGGGACGAAAATCGCTCATGGCGCGAAAGCGCAGGTCGACCGGAAAGGTGCCGCCTTCCTCGCTCAGGCGGTTCTGTACCTGGAAGCGCGCCACCGGCTCGACGCTGCCCAGCACTTCGTCGAAGTTGTCCATGTCGATGCCGACGAACTTGCGGTCTTTCAGGCGCCGTTTCTCGACCTCGGAATCGCCGCCGAAGTCGCCCAGCACGCCGACCACGAAGGGCAGCTCCTTGTTTTCTATCGTGTCGCCGATCTCCACGTCATACGTCATCTGCACGCGCGGCGCACGTACCTGCTGCAGCCGCTTCTGGACACTGTCAGGCTTGGCCATGGGGTTTCCTTCGCAAAGTCGATGGGAAGGCGCCGCCAGGGCGCCCGATAAAAATCCTGCTTACTTCAGGCCGCTGAACGGGTCGGCGCCGCCTTTTGCCGCGGGCGCCGGTGCGGGTGCCGGCGCCGGCGCGGACGATGCCGCCGCGCGCTTGGCACCGGCCGCCGGGCGCTTGGCCGGCGGCACCAGCACGTCTTCGCCGATGCTGGCGCGCAGCAGCTTGGCCAGTTCCTGCGCTTCCGAACGCAGCGAGCCATTCAGGTTGTTTTGCCGCGACAGGTCGGCCAGCGCCTTGCCGGACAAGCGCAGCCCGCTGACGGCGACGATGCTGTTGGCGACTTTGTCATCGGGGTCGCGCTCGAGCGCTTCGAGCGCATGGCTGATGGCGTCACCGTACTGGCCGCGATCGAATTTCATCTGCGCCATCTGCAGCCATGGCGCCTTGTCGGCCGGGTAGGCGCTGCCGCCTTTTTCCAGCAAGGTGTAGGCCTTGTCGTACTGGCCGGCGCGCGCGGCCACGTCGGCCTCGGACAGCACTTGCGCCAGGGTCGGTGCCGGCGCCGGCTTGGGGGCGGGCGGTGGCGCGGTGGTGCAGGCGGCCAGCAGGAGGGCGCCGGCCAGGCAGGCCAGGCGGGGCGGAAGCATGCGTGACTTCATCTTGAGTTTCCTTCACGTAAAGGACGCTGCCACTAGGAAAGAGGGCGACGCCATGTGGAGGCCATTATTGATCGCGCTATTTTTTGCCAGCTTGCGCTTGATCAGCAAAGAATAAGTTCCACTCAGCCGTGCCATCAACGCCAATAAACACTGATCTGGCACAGGCATTTCAACCCTCAGGTATCGTGTTTGTGCCAGCGCAAACGGCCATCCGTGCCATGCGTTTAAATAGCGGCAGCACTTTATTTCCGTACGTTTACTTTTTAAGAGACCAGCCATGTGCCCTTCCCTGCCGCTGCGCTGCGCTGCCTGCTTCCTGCTGCTACCGCTGTCCGGCTGCGCGGGCGGTGCCATCGGCGGCCTGGCCAATGCGGCGCTGCAGATGGCGGGCCTGGCCAAGCCGGCGCCCGAAGTGCCGGAGGCGCAAAAGCCGCCGCGCAATGTCAGCATCCGCCTGCATGCCGGCCAGCGCCTGAACACCGATCCGCAAGGCCGGCCGCTGGCGCTGGTGGCGCGCATCTACAAGCTGCGCCAGAGCGCCGCCTTCGAGCAGGCGCCGTACGACAGCTTCCTGGACGCGGCCAGGGAAAAGGCGCTGCTGGGCAGCGACCTGCTGGAAGTGCAGGAAGTGCTGCTGGTGCCGGGCCAGCGCTACGAGATACAGGAAAAGGTCGGCCGCGACGCGGCCTTTATCGGCGTGGTGGCGCTGTTTCGCGCACCCGCCGCCCAGCGCTGGCGCGCCACCTTTGCCGCGCCCGACGCCGAGCGCGATGGCGTCACCATCGGTCTGCATGCCTGCGCATTGAGCGTCGGCGCGCAGGCGGGCCTGGCGGGCGCGCGCTGCGAATAGGCTCGTCAACACACTCACATCACCGACACAAGGAGAACGGCATGGCCATGGCAGCGAAAGTCCTGTGGGGAGAGGGCCAGTTCTTGCGGCCGCAGCACTTCCAGCGCCAGGATCAATATCATGAAACGCGGCTGCACCAGACCGCCAGCGCGCTGCATCCATATGCCTGGGGCGTGGCGCACATGCAGTGGGATCTCGATGCGCTGAAGACCGGCACCCTGCGCCTGCGGGCGCTGTCGGCGATCTTTCGCGACGGCGAAATTTTTGATGCGGCCGGCGACGGCAGCGGCGGCGACAGCCTGCCGCCGCCGGTCGACCTGGCCGCGCTGCCGGCCGCGCTGCAGGAAGTGACGTACCATGCCGCCCTGCCCGTGCTGAACCGCGAAGGCCTGAACTATACCGCGCAGGCCAGCAGCCCCGGCGCGGCGCCCGACACCCGCTACACGCACGCCATGCGCGCCACGCCCGACCTGTTTACGGGCGCCAGCGTGGCCGACGTGGCCTACCTGAAAAAGACCGTACGCCTGATCCCCGACAGCGAAGCGCGCGGCTCCTACGACTGCCTGCCGCTGATCGCGCTGCGCCGCACGGTGACGGGCGGCTTCGAGCCGGTGCCCTCATTCATGGCGCCCAGCCTGTCGATCGGCGGCGCGCCGCGCCTGCAGGACCTGCTCGAACACCTGCTCGACGCCTTGCAGGCCAAGGTGGCGGTGCTGCACGGCCACCATCGCGAACCGAGCCGCAACGTGATCGAGTTCCGCTCCGGCGATGTATCGTCGTTCTGGCTGCTGCATACGGCCAGCACGGCCGCCGCCGCCCTGATGCACTATGCGCGCCACCCGGCGCTGCACCCGGAACGCCTGTACGAGGCGCTGCTGTCGCTGGCCGGCGGCCTGCTCAGCTATGCGCGCCACCATACGCTGGCCAGCCTGCCCGTCTACGACCATGCGCAGCCGGGCGCCTGCTTTGCGGCCATCGACGCCATCATCCGCGAACTGCTCGACACCGTCATCTCGTCGAAATACTTTTCCATCGCCCTGGCGGAAAGCAAACCGTCCTACTACCTGGGCAAGCTCGACTCCGGCAAGGTCGACCAGCACACCACCTTGTACCTGGCGATCCGCGCCGCCATGCCGGCCATCGAACTGGTCGAGATCGTGCCGCTGCGCGTGAAAGTGGGCGCACCCGACGACGTGGAAAAATGCGTGCTGACGGCCATGCCGGGCGTGAAACTGTCGCATGCGCCGCAAGTGCCGGCGGCCATTCCCGTGCGGCCCGACACGTATTATTTTGCGCTTGACAGCCGCGGCGGCTTGTACGAGCACATGCTCAAGGCGCAGTCGATCTCGGTGTATGTGCCGAGCGGCATACGCGAGCTGCAACTCGAACTGATCGCGGTGACGGCATGAGCCAGCTCATCGAACGGCGCTCGGCGCCCTCGCTGCTGGGCCCACGCGGTCCCGGTCCCGGACCGGCCCCATCCAACGTCAACGCCGGCAGCGCCCTGCTCGACCTGATGCATGAAGGCTTCTACATGTTGTTCCTGCTGAGGAATGGCGGCTCGCCCGGCGACGAACAGGGCTTCACGGAACGCATCAACACCTTTTTGGCCGACTACACGCGCGAGGCGAAAAAGATGCGCGCCGATGACGACGATATCGAAGCGGCAAAGTACGCGTTCTGCGCCGCCGTCGATGAGATCATCCTCGCTTCGCCGTTCGATATCCGCAAGCCCTGGGAACGGCGCCCGCTGCAACTGCTGATCTTTGGCGACCAGCTGGCCGGCGAGCATTTCTTCGACCGCCTCGACGCACTGCGCGGCAAGGGCGCCATGCGGGTGCAGGCGCTGCAGGTCTTCCACATGTGCCTGCTCCTGGGCTTCCAGGGAAAATATGCGATCGACGGCGGCGAAAAACTCAGCTACCTGACGGCCCGCCTGGGCGACGAGATCGCCCATATCAAGGGCAAGAGCCGTGGCTTCGCGCCGCGCGCCGAGCGCCCCGACCAGGTGGTCAACAAGCGCCACAGCGACGTGCCGCTGTGGGCCCTGACCAGCATCTTCGCGCTGCTGGCCCTGTGCGCCTACCTGGGCCTGCGCGCCCACCTGACGCGCAATACGCAAACCACGCTGGCGGCCTATGCCGACCTGGTCAAGCTGGCGCCACGGCCAGCCCATTTGACGATTACCTTGCCCTGATTTACTCGGCGATGCGAAACTCGATGCGCCGGTTCCTGGCACGGCCATCGACCGTCGTATTGCTGGCCACCGGGCGGTCCGGACCCTGGCCCGAGGTCAGCACGGTGTCCGGCGCGATGCCCTTGCTGGCCAGGTAGTTGCGCACGGCTTCGGCGCGCGCCTGGCTGAGCGACACATTGCTGGCGCGCAGGCCGGTATTGTCCGTATGGCCAATCACCTCCACCTTGCGTCCCTTGAGCTTTTGCATGGCGGCCGCCATCTCGTCGAGAATGGCCAGGCCGGCAGGCGTGATGCTGGCCTGGCCGCTGTCGAACTCGATGATGCGCTTGTCGAGCGCCGCATCGAGCACGCCCTGCTCGGCAGCGGCGATGCGCAAGCCATTGTTGACGGTGTAGGTAGGATTGAGGCTGGTGGCGATCTCGCTGGCGATCTGCTGGCGCTGCGCTTCGTTGGCCACTTCGCCGCGCACGCTGACAATGCTGCCGTCAATGCTGAGCTGGCCGCGCGTGATCAGTTTCAGATTCGGCGTCAGCAGTTTTTGCACATGCGCGTTCCAGTTGGCCGGCACCGCCACGGCGCCCACCGCCACCTGGTCGACCACGCGCTCGGCGCCATACAATTCACGCAAGCGCGCCAGCACGGCTGCCTTGGACGCTTCGTCGGCCACGGTGCCGGTCACCAGGATCTGGCCAGGCTGCGGCGAGGCGGGCGCCGGCGCCTGGGTTTGCGCATGGACGTTGAAAATTGCCGCCAGCGGCAGGAACAAGGTCAGTGGTTTCATCGCCATCCTTCAAGCAAAGTTCAAGCAAAGGTATCGTCAAACATCGCGCAGGCCGAGCGCAGCGACAGCTGCTCCTGCTGCAGGCAGGCGGACAAATGGCGCAGCGCCGGCGCCGGCGCCAGGGCGTCTTCGACCCAATCCAGCTGGTCGAGCACGATCAAGCGTTCGCCCGCCGCCTGCGGGTCGATCAGCGCGCGCAGCGCATGCGGATCGGCGCCGCAAAAACCGACCAGCAGCACCGGCGCTTCGCCCAGGTGGGCAAAGAACAGCGCCAGTTCAAAGTCCAGCGGCTGCAGGAAGGGCAGGATCAAGTGCAGCCAGAAGCTGGCCACCAGTTCGCGCAGCCCTTCATCGGCCGGCAGCGGCAGCACCAGGTTTTTTTCCAGACGTATGCTCCTGCCATGCCCGCTTTGCCGCACCGGCTGCAGCAGCATGCCCAGGCCCAGCAGCAGTTCGCGCACCGTGACGGGAAAGGTGGGCGAGGCGAGCATCGTTTGCAGCGAGTGCAAGGTCTGCGCTTGCAGGAAGCTTGACAGCCGCGCCGCATGGCCAGGATCGCCCGGGTCGACCTGCACCACCTCGCCGGCCAGCGCCAGCAGCGCCGGTGCCGGATCGGCCTGCGACAGCATGCCCGCGCACAGGCTGTCGAGGCGCTGCCACAGCGGCGACAGCACCAAAGGGCTGCAGCCGACAAAGGCGCCGGCGTCCGGCACCTCGATCGCGCTCATGGCCATGAAGGGAAAGCGGCGCTGCGACACATCGCAACTGGCCTCCAGGCGCCCGGCGATGGCGCGCCGGCTGCGCGTGCCGACAAAGGCGAAGCGCAGCGGCGCAAGCGCGTCGTAATTGAGCTTCCAGCGCGGCTCCATCGTCAGTGCGCTCATCACCTGCGCCAGCCAGTCGTCGAGCAGCTGCACCAGCGCGTGATTGTCGCAAGCCTTGACGAAGTCGCCGCGCGCGGGCAGCTTGCCAAAATAAGCGAGGCGCACGGCCTGCGGCGCGGCCGTCATGGCGCCGCTCCCGCCAGGGCCACCGGCGAGGTTCCCGCCACGCCAACGATGGTTTCCGGCAGTTGCATGCCGCGAAAGCCCTGCTCCTGTACCGCCGCCGCAGTTCCGCCCGCGGCGGCGGCCGTGGTTTCCGGGCTGCTGGTAATTTTCAGGTCGACCGCCACCGCCACCTCGCCGCGCGTCCAGCGCAATTCGAAGACGCCGGCGTCCTTGCGCTTCTTGGCGGCGGCGTCGATCATGCGCTTCAGGCCGAACTGCCCCGGTTCGTTGAACAGCTCCACCGTGCGCCCGTCAAAGGTGATGGCGGTGATCTTCGCGCCCGAACCACCTTGCGGGCCCGGATGCACCATATTGGTCCACTGGGCCGGCGTATTGCGGTAGCGTAGCTGCTGGCCGTCGATCTCCACCGTGTATTCCAGCGTGCCGGGCGCCGGCGACGGCAGGATCTGGAACACGGTCTGCGCCGCGCCGGAGGTGGCCGCCGCGCCGCCCGCGCCGAGCGGCGCGATCCAGCCGGGAAAACGGGCCACCATCTGCGGCGACAGGCTGATGCCCATGTCGGCCCAGGTGCGCGGCGCCAGCACGTCGCCGCGCCTTACCACCAGCGGCCCCATCGCGGTAGTGACGAATTTGGCCACCAGGCCTTCGGGGCCGAAGAACTGGCCGATCTCAAGGTGGCTGGCTTCGATGCGTGCATTTGGGGCAAACGGATATTTGTTCGCCAGCGAGCGCTGGAAAGGCTCGTACACCTGGGCCGACCAGGTCTTGTTCACTTCCAGTTCGGCCGGCGCCACGATCACCGCAAAGGTCTGCATCAACGGGCGCACCAGGATAGGCCGGATCGCCTGCTTCTGCGCGTCGCTCATGCCGGTCAGCATCTGCTCGTCGACCAGTTTCAGGGCGTCGGCCAGTTCGGAGCCGCTGCCTTCGAGCGTCTGCTGCATGAACTGCTTGGCGCCGGGGCCGGCGTCGCCCTGGTTCTTCAGCTGATTCAACCGGCTGCGCAATTTCGACAGCGCTTCCAGGTAGGAACGCATCAGGGAGGCATCCTTCTCTTTCGCCGCCACCAGCTTGCCGACGCCGGCAAACTCGCGCCCGATCGGCCCCATCGGTTTGTCGAGCCGGGCCGGATCGATCTGCGCGTTCAGGCCCGGGTTGGAGGTGAGCTGCGACGGCGCGCGGCGCAGGAAAGTGTCCTTCAGCCAGGCGATGATCCCGCGCTCGGCCTGGCGCAGCTGGGCGTTCTGCAGGGCCGGATTGTCCCACGAGGTTTCCTCGTAAATCGTGTTCAGGAGCTTGGCGATCGGCGACGATTGCGGGTCGCCCAGCCGGTTCATCGCCTGCACCGCGCCATCGAAGCCTTTCAGGTCGGCCACCGCCACGCCCTGCACGAACTTTTGCCATTCGCGCGCGTAATCGGCCTTGTACAGTTCCACCAGGTTTTTCTCGATCTGTTCCGGGCTGCCTTCCAGGGTCAGGTCGTCGGTGGAGGCGCTTTTCAGCACCCAGTCGGCGCTTTGCAGCTCGCGGTTGGCGGCCTCGCGGAAAGCGCCTTCGACGAATTTTTCCCAGGCCTGGCGCGTGTAGGCGCCCGAGACGGCGTGGCTGCCCAGCAGCAGGCCCTGGTCCGCCTCGCCGACGATGCGCGCCACCGTCACGCCGGGAAAGCGGGTCGAGGCGCGTGCCTTGACGTCCGCATACACGCGCTCGCGCGCCGGCATGCCGCGCACCACGCGGCGCAGGTTTTCGCGCGCCTGGTCGACCAGCGCCAGCTTCTGCTCGATGCGCGGCCACGACGGATCGCCCACCTGCGCCAGGTAAAACGTCAGCAGCCTTTCCGCGCTGCGTATCATCTGCTCGCGCGGCATGGCGCCACGATTGTTTTCCAGCCAGCCGCGCCAGAAGCGCGCCATCTGATCGTTCAAATGACTGCTTTCGGCATGGCTTTTATCGGCCAGCATCAGATAGGTTTTCAGCGCGTTGTAGGCGTCTTCGACATTGGTGGCGCTGGCCGCCTGGTAGGGTTGGCCGCCCGGCACGGCTGCGGGCGATTGCGGCGCACGCGAGGCCGGCTGCAGCTGCCCGGCATTGGCGTTCATCTCGGCCAGCAGGCCTTCCAGGCCGGCCGTCACCGGTTCGAGCATGACGTGACGGGCGCCGGCGAAATACTCTTCGCGCAGCTTGCGTTCCAGCAGTTCGCCCTGGTACAACCCCAGGCGCAGCGACCACGGGCTGTGATGCCGGTACGCGTCCAGCTGCTCGATGCGGTCCTGCAGGATCTCCAGCGCTTCCAGGCGCGATTGCAGGTCGAGCCGCTGCTCCTGCAGGCGCAGCACCTTGTTCATGTCCGCCTCGACATTGGCCACCAGCTGGCGGTTGCCCAGGTAAGACCAGCTCCAGCCGCCCAGGCAGGCGCCCAGCAGCACGGTGGCCGTGAAAAACACCGCGTACTTGAAGCGCAGCCGGTGCCGGCTGGCGTAGTTGGAGACCAGGTATTTGTCGGCAAAGATCACCTTGCGAAACAGGTCGAGCAGGAAGTAGCCATGCTGGCGCTGGCCGGCGGCCACCGGCGGCGGCGCGTAGGTGAGATCGAAGCGTTGCGCCACCTGCTGCGAGGAAGCGCTGACAGGCACGCCTTCCTGCAGCGCGCTGGTCAGATAAAAGCCGCGAAACACGGGCTGGAACTGGAACGGATTTTCCTCGAACAGGGTGGCGATAAAGGCCCGCAGCGACGGCTTGATGGCGGCAAATTCGAGCGGGAACGTAAACACCCCGGGCGGCATGGTCTTGCGCTGGCGGTGCGCCATATTGGCCAGGCTCAGTTCCGTCAGGCCGGCGTGCAGCTCGTCGAAACTCTGGTCGAAGAACGCCAGCAATTCCGGCGTCGGCAGCTTGCGCTGGTAGGGCATGGTGGCGCCCCAGGCCCGCTCGCGCTCGCTGCGTTCCGCATCCAGAAAGAACTCGGTGAAGCCGGCGATCAGATCGGCCTTGGTAAACACGATGTACAGCGGCGCGAACACTTCCAGGCGTTCGATCACGTCCTGCACCCGCTTGCGCAGGCTGCGCGCCAGCTGCATGCCGACATCCGGGTCGCCCCCCAGTTCGGCGATGCTGACGGCGATGATGATGCCGTTGATGGGCGCCTTGCGCCGGTATTTTTTCAGCAGGTCGAGAAAGCCGAACCACTCGCCACGGTGCTCCTCGACCACCGAATAACGGCCGGCCGTGTCGAGCACGATGCCGTCGGTGGTAAAGAACCAGTCGCAATTGCGGGTGCCGCCCACGCCCTGCACCACCTTGCCATCGGCAAATGGAAACTGCAGGCCGGAATGCAGGATCGCGCTGCTCTTGCCGGCGGCGGGGTTGCCGATGATCATGTACCACGGCAGTTCATACAGGGCCGCCGCGCCCGACTTGCGGCCCAGCTTGGAAGTCTTGATGGTTTCGATGGCGGCCAGCAGCCCGGTGCGCACGGCATCGACTTCGCCATCCCGCGGCGTGGCGGCCTGGGCCGCATTGGCGGCGGCGATCTCGGCCTGGTTGAGGATGGCCTGGCCCAGCGCCTGGGCGTCGCGGCGCGCGCGGCGCCGGCGCAGCAGCCACAGCGCCAGCCAGATCACGAAGGCCAGCAGCAGCAAGACCAGCGCCCAGACCAGCGCCAGTTCCAGCACTTCGGTGCCCAGGTAAAGGAACAGGGCCAGCGCCACGAAGCCGAAAATGGTCAGGTGGCGGCTATCGGTGAGGAAATTCCAGATTCGTCGCAGCATGGTGGGTCCTGGTTGAGTCCGACAAAACGGGCGCCGCCGCAAGGGCGAACCGAACCATGCTGACAGTAAAAAAGCCGTGCTTTGTTGACTTGCAACAAGTATTCCGGCCCGGGCCAACCCACCCGGCGCGCCATGCTTGACGCTGCGCAAGCATGAGTTCGCCTGAGAAAAACCGGTCGCGGCGCCGGGCTAGAATGGCTGGCGCGCAGGCCCTGGCCGTCAGTTCCCCAGCACGCCGCGCTGGCGCAGTTCCGCATGGCCGAAATCCATCATGGTCCAGCGCCCGCCCCAATGCAGGCCCACCGATTCGGCCGTCACGCCATACAAACGGTAGCCACGCATGGCCCAGGCATTTTTTTCGGAAATGATGAGTTTTCCCTCATGCATGAATGCGCAATCGGCGGCCAGGCCGTACTGGTGATAGCTTTGGAACGCCTTCGCGTTGGTCACGCTCGGCCCGGCGGCGGCCAGCTGGTTTTGCCGCGCCGGACTGCGGTAGCCTTCCAGCAGCACCATGTCATAGCCATGCATCTCCTTCATGATCTTGAACACCAGCAGCAGGCGCTGCGCAAAGTCCTGGTCCAGCAACTGCCAGTTGCGGCTGGCGCCGCCCAGCAGCGGCCGCAGCTGCGTCACCTCGGCAGTGGTAAATACCAGCGGCGGCAAGGCGGGCGGCGGCGCCAGCTGCTCGCCCTTGAGCAGGTCGCTGACCTGGTCATTGATCACATATTGCCGGTCCGCATAGCCGCGCAAGGCGATGCGGTCGCTGGCCAGCCAGGCCAGCAGTGGCGGCACCACGACCAGCAAGGCGCCACCGAGCGACAGCCAACGATGGCGCAGCAGCCACCGCCAGCCGCGCGCCACGCCATGGCCGGAACGGTGGCTAAGCTGTTGCAGCTGCCGCCACTGCGCGCCGCCGCCCTGGTTCAGCTTGCGGGCGCGGCCATGCATGCGCCAGCCCAGGTTGACCATCGCCTGCACCAGCATGGCGCGGCCCGAGGGAAACAGCAGCAGCCAGCAGGCAAACGAGGCAAGCAGGAAGTACATCAGGATCAGGGCGATCAGCATCGGACACTCCGTCAAGGGTTGCCAGCAGGTATCGCCAAATCGTAGGCGCGAGCGTCCCGGCAGGGCGCGGCATTTATCAAATGAGATCGAATTCGATCAGGTCGGAGGTACTATTTTGGCGACAAGCACAAGCACAAGCAACGATGGACGCAAGGGTGGCCCGGACCTGCTGGCCCGCGCCGGCATGGCGGACAGCCACCGTATCCTGTCGCAGCTGGAATACGGCAGCACGCCGTTTTCCGCACCGCGGCCGGCACTGCAGTGGCGGCCCGGCTGGCTGGCCATCGTCGGCGCCGTGCTGGGGATCACATTCCTGCTGCTGGCCTGGCTGGCCTACGAGGCGATGCTGGCGGCGCCGGCGCCACTGACCGTGCAGCGCAGCGCGGCGCCCGCCCCCGGGCCGTCGCCTGCGGAAATGCCCGCGCCCGCTCCGGCGGCCGCCACCATCATCAATGAAGCGCCTGCCGCCGAACCGGCGCCACCGGCTGCGGCTGCGGCGCAGCACAAGCAGCATGCGCCAGGCCGCCAGGCGGCCGCGCGCGCGACGCCCGTCAAGCCCAGGCCGGACGCCGCGGCCGGCGACAGCGACGTGACCTTGCTGGCGGCCATCGTCGCCCATGGACAACGAGCGGAGCCACCGCGCGACGTGGTGCTGCGCAAGGATGAAGAAGAAACCGCCAGCCTGCTGCAGCGCTGCCGGCAACTGGGCTTGATCGAAGGCATGCTGTGCCGCGCGCGCATCTGCGCCGGCCGCTGGGACAGCGACCCGGCCTGCCACTGAGCTTGAGATTGACTCAGCGTGCGGCGGCGATGCGTCCTTCCAGGAAAACCCGCATCAGTTCGAGCACGGCCTGCGGCTGCTCCTGGTGCGGCGTATGGCCGCATTGTTCGATCATCGCCGGCACCGCATGCAAGGCTTTCGCGACGATGGCGTCGACCTGGGCCGCGCTGCCGTACTGGTCCGCGCTGCCCTGCATCACCAGCGCCGGGCAAGTGATCGACGCCAGCAGGTATTCGATATTCCAGAATTGAAATCCATGGCTGAGCCAGGTATCCGACCAGGCCTTGAATATGGTCTGCGTCTTGTCGCCATGGTACTTCGCCAGCGCCCGCAGTTTGCCGGCGTCAAAGGCGGCATTGGCGGTGCGGATGCCGGCCAGCGTCACCGCTTCGACAAACACATGGGCCGCTTCGGTAATAATGCCGCGCAAGTGTGCCGGCTGCTGCGAGGCATGGATCAAGGCGATGCTGCCGCCGTCCGAATGGCCGATCACGATATGCTCCTGCTGCGGGATCAGGCGATCTAGCACCGCCGGCAATTCGCGCAGCGCGTAGTCGTGCAGATAATGCAGCCGGCGCGGCGCCTTCAGCGGCGACGACAAGCCATAGCCGAGCCGGTCATACAGCAAGCCGCGGCAGCCGGTGGCCTGGCATAACCGGGCGGGAAAATCCCTCCACATGGCACAGGAACCCAGGCCCTCGTGCAGGAAGACCAGCACCGGCCGCGCCGGGTCGCCGTCGATCAATTCGTAATACAGTTCGTGGTCAGGACGGAGTGTCAATATCGGCATGGGCAGGCGCATCACGATGAACAAGATCCCTGCATTGTGCCATCGGCGCACCCGGCACGCCCGCCATCGCCGTAAAAATAGCTGGCAGGAAAATGCATCTGCGACAGGTTTGTGGCAACGCAAACGTGCTGACGTCCTCACGGTGCCGCCCCGGCAGCGCACGCCTAGAATGAACCTCGCCACTCGACAGCAGACTGGCACGGAGTCCAACTCATCAACCAGGAGACCATCATGGATATACAAGAACAAAATCGTACCGGCAGCAATCTGCAGCCAGAGACCACGGACATGCCGCAGGAAGGGCAAACCGCACAAGATGCAGGCGACCAGGAGGCAACGGCAAACCTCAGCGGCGCCTCGTTCACCACCTACTATATCTGGCGCGCCAATGGCGTCCACCCCAACGTCAATTTCACGCAAGCGAGCGTGCGTGCCAATTCCCGCGTCTTCCTCAATATCAGCGAGTACGGCGCGAATGCCCAGAGCCGTTTTATCGGCGCGGCCCGCATGGCGGTGTACAACATCGCCCCGTATGACGGCGGCTTCCGCGCCTGGGTCGACATTTCCTGGAACAGCCCGCTCAATATTCGCTTCGACGTGCTGGTCGACCCCTGATGCCCAGGTAACCGCGTGAACGACAGGGCCACGTGCAGCACGTGGCCTTTTTTATCCGCTGTTGCTGCATGAAACAATCCGCGTATATTCCCAATAGGCAAGATGCTAGACTCGACATCATGATAAGAAAACACCTCACAGCCTTGTTCGTGTCGGCCCTGTTGCCGTTTGCCGCATGCCAGGCGCAAGCCGTGCACATGGAAAAGTCGCTGACGCCCGAGATCGGTGGCATCAAACAGTTCATCGACATCAAAACCGACGATACCGGCAAACCCGTGCTGCTGTTTTTATCGGGCGGGCCAGGCAGCTCGATGATACGGAATGCGGATGCGTTTACCCAACTCCTGAAAACCAGGTTTACGATCGTGCAATGGGATCAACGAGACGCGGGCAAGACCTTGCAACTCAATCCCTCACCCGTGCCGCCATCGGTGGAGCAGATGCAAGACGACACGCTGCAAGTCGTCAACCTGCTGAGAAAAGAATTCAAGCAGCAGAAAATTTATTTGTTGGGCAGTTCCTGGGGCAATGTGCTGGGATTCCATGTCGTCAAACAGCACCCGGAACTGCTGCACGCCTATTTCGCCGTCAACCCTGTCGTCAGCCAGCTGGCCAGCGAACGCGAATTGCTCGACACCTTGAAACGCCATTTCAAGGATAACCCCGTCGCCAGTGGCGAATTGGCCAAAGTCGATACCGCCTTCACCAGCGACGACAACCTGTTTTACATCAGGAAATGGCTGTTCTACAAAGACGGCATGGACTATGCAGTCAGTGACGATTTCAAGAAGATGTTTTTGGAATGGACAAAAACCTGGTCACCGGTCTGGACCAAGGTGATGACGATCGACCTGCGCGACAGCTTGCGGAAAGCGGAATGCCCGGTCTATTTTTTCGTCGGCAAAAACGATATCCAGACCTCGGCCAGCATTACCCAAGCCTATTTTAATGAATTGCAGGCGCCGAAGAAAAACCTGTTCCTGTTTGAACGCTCCGGGCATCAGATACACAAGGATGAGCCCGAAAAGCTGCAGCAAACCATTATCAGCACCCTGTAACGCAAAAAGCCCAGGCTGTGAAGCCCGGGCTTTTTACTTTGCTGCTTGTTCTGGCTCCCCGACCTGGACTCGAACCAGGGACCTGCGGATTAACAGTCCGTCGCTCTACCAACTGAGCTATCAGGGAAGTGAGGCCGTATTATATACGCCGATTTTTCCTGTGTCCAGAAGCAATCTGCACGGCATCAAAAATCCCGATCCTATTCTGCGCCAAGGTAAATGAACTTGAACAGGAAGATGGCGGCGATGATATAAGCCACCACCGACACCTGCTTGCCCTTGCCCGTCAGCAGTTTCAATACCGCATAGGTAATGAAACCAAAAGCCACGCCGCTGGCGACCGAATAGGTGAACGGCATCATCAGCGCGGTGATGGCCGCCGGGATACTCTCGGTGCTGTCGTCCCAGTCGATGAAGGTCAGTTCGCGCAGCATCAGGCAGGCGACATACAGCAGCGCCGGCGCGGTGGCGTATGGCGGCACGGTATGGGCCAGCGGCGCAAAGAACAGGCTGCCCAGGAACAGCAGCGCGACGGCGACAGCCGTCAGGCCCGTGCGGCCACCGGCTTGCACGCCGGCCGCGCTTTCGACAAAGGCCGTGGTGCTCGAGGTGCCGAGAAAGGCGCCGGCGGCGATCGCCGTGCTGTCGGCCAGCAGCGCCTTGTTCATGCGCTCCATCTTGCCATCCTTCAGCAGGCCGGCGCGGTTGGCCACGCCCATCAGGGTGCCGGTGGCGTCGAACAATTCAACCAGGAAAAACACCAGCACCACATTGACGATGCCGATCGACAGCGCGCCCATGATATCGAGCTTGAACAGGGTCGGCTCCAGCGCCGGCGGCGCCGAGACGATGCCGTTGAACTGGTTGCCGCCAAAGAAAAAGCTCGACACGGTGATCACCAGGATGCCGATCAGGATGGCGCCCGGCACTTTCAGGCGATCGAGCGCGACGATAATGAAAAAGCCGATGATGGCCAGGATGGGCGCCGGCTGGTGCAAATCGCCCAAGGCGATAATGGTGGCCGGATTCGACACCACCACACCGGCGCTTTTCAGCGAAATAATCGCCAGGAACAGGCCGATGCCGACCGTGATGGCCGTGCGCAGCGCGGGCGGGATGCTGTTGATGATCAGCTCGCGTACCTTGAACAGGCTGACCAGGATAAACAGGCAGCCGGAAATGAAGACGGCGCCCAGCGCCACTTCCCAGCTCATGCCCATGCCCTTCACCACCGTGTACGAGAAATACGCGTTCAGGCCCATGCCCGGCGCCAGCGCGATCGGGTAGTTCGCGTACAGGCCCATGATCAGGGTGCCGATGGCGGCCGCCAGGCAGGTGGCGACAAACACGGCATCCTTGGGCATGCCGGCATCGCCGAGGATGCTGGGATTGACGAAAATAATGTAGGCCATCGTCAAAAATGTGGTCAGGCCGGCCAGCAGCTCGGTGCGCACATTGGTGCCGTTGTCCTTCAGTTTGAAATAGCGTTCCAGGAACTGCATGAGTAACCCCTTGAGTTGGTCGAAACGTGCGCGTGCTTGTGGCCAGCGCGCATCTTGTTTTTGTATTGCTTTTACTTCGCCGTGCCGGCCGGCTTGAAGGCCCACCAGCGGCTGCCGGCAAAATTCCATACCAGGCCGATGCCGGTCGCCAGTACCTGCGCCAGCCAGACATGCCAGCCCTGCTCATGCACGAAAAACCACATCAGGCCGGTATTGATGCACCAGCCGACGGCCAGCAAGCTGAAGTACTTGGCGGCCGCCTCGCCATGGCCCTTGTCGCTCTTGAAGGTGAAAAAATAATTGAGCATATAGTTGACGACCGAGCCCAGGATATAGCCCAGTCCGGAAGCCGCGGCGGCGGCGTCGACGCCAAAGACTGTGACGCCGGTCCACAGCACGGCATACTGCACAAGCGTGCCGGAAGCGCCGACGGCGGCAAAGCGCAGGAACTGGTGATGCAGGGAATGCGACATGGTTGATTTCACCTGGAACAATAATGAGCGGCCGGGCAGGCAAGAACAAAAAATGGCTACGATTGCTCGTAACCATTTTTCATCCTGCATTTTACTGCAAGTTATGGCAAAGACTCAAAAGCTGGCGCTCAATCCTTGCTCTGACGACGGCTGCGGCGCCAGACCAGCAAGGCTATCAGCGCCAGCAAGGCAGCCACGCCGGCCGGCACGATAAAGTGCGGCAAGCGGGCCAGCAGCGGCGTTTCGCCACCGCGGCGCGCCTGCGCCACATAGGCTGGCGTGACCGACACAGCCGGGTTGCCATATTGCTTCAGCACATAATTGGCGATCGAGGCGACCTGCTCGTCGGTCAAGGCTTGCACGTAAGAACGCTGGTCGAAACGCGGCATGAACGCTTCCACCTCTTCGCCTTCCTTGCCGATCTTGCGCTCGACGCCAAACAAAATCGCCGACACCAGGTTGGCCGGCGTGGCCGCACCGGTCGCCGTATTGTTGAACAGCGCCGGATACGCCTGGCCCGTGCTGCCGGCGCCGCTGGCCGAGTGGCAACTGGCGCAATAGCCGCTGAACAACACCTTGCCACTGTTCAGCGAATGGTGCTCGGTGGAGCTGGCCGTGCCGCGCAAGCCTGCTTCCTCGCTGACGGCGCCGCCATAGCGGTAGGCGGGCTTCTGCTGGCCGGCCGCGCGCACGGGCGGCACGGTGCGCAAATACGCCACGATGGCCGCCACATCGTCGTCGCGCAAGAACTGCAGGCTGTTCTGGATCGCCTCGGCCATGCCGCCGGCCGCCTGCCCCTTGCCTTCCACGTGGCCGGTTTTCAGGTAAGCGGCAAGTTCCGCATCGCTCCAGCCACCGATGCCGCTGATGGCGTCAGAGGTGATGTTCGGTGCATGCCACGACCCCAGGTTGGCGCCGGCCAGTTGCTGGCTGCCCACTTCGGCCATCAGCATATTGCGCGGCGTATGGCAGGCGCTGCAGTGGGCCAGCCCTTCGGCCAGGTAGGCGCCCCGGTTGATCTGCGCGCTCTTGCCCGCATCGGGCACGAAGCGTTTGTCGTCGAGGAACAAGGCATTCCAGCCCAGCATCGACAGCCGCACATTGAAGGGAAACGGCAACTTGGTCTGGCGCGCCGGCTCGTCGACAGGTGCTACGGCGTGCATGAAATAGTGATACAGGTCACCCACATCGGCGTCCGACAGCAGCGCATAGCTGGTGTACGGCATGGCCGGATACAAATGGCTGCCGTCGGCGCGCACGCCCTGGCGCAGCGCGCGCGCAAAGTCGGCCTCCGTGTAATGGCCGATACCGCCTTTTGTCGATGGCGTGATATTGGTCGCATAGATCGTGCCCAGCGGCGAGTCGATGGCGTAACCGCCGGCATATGGCTTGCCGCTGGCGGCCGTATGGCAGGCCATGCAGTCGGCGGCAATCGCCAGGTAGCGGCCCCGCTCCAGGCGCGCATCCTGGCCGGACGAGGCGGATGTGGCAGCCGGCACGGCGGGACGGTCCGGCGTCAGGGTCACGGGCGGCGCGGCCAGGACCGAGCTCATGGCCACCAGCAAAACTGCCGTGGCGCTCAATACACGGCGCATCATGCGGCCTCCCGCGCCAGGGTACGGGCAATATCGTCGGCCGCGCGCAAACCGAGCGCGGCCATGCTGAGGGTCGTGTTGACCACGCTGGCCGACGGCATCGCGCCGCCACCGGGCAGCCACAGATTCGCATGGTCGTGGGCGCGGCAGTTGCCGTCCACGACTGAATCGAGGCGGTTGCTGCCCATGATCACGCCGCCCATGATGTGGTTATTCGCGTTCAG
Organism: Janthinobacterium sp. J1-1; assembly: GCF_030944405.1. NCBI lineage: Bacteria > Pseudomonadati > Pseudomonadota > Betaproteobacteria > Burkholderiales > Oxalobacteraceae > Janthinobacterium > Janthinobacterium sp. J1-1. Next base: position 3,012,933 of record NZ_CP132339.1, on the reverse strand, counting down.
GCTGCTGGTGATATTGAACTCCACCGCGCCGAACAGCTTGCCGATATGTTCCAGCTGCGCATGCGCGGCCTTGGCGCCGTTGCGCACATAGTCGCCCACGTCATAGTAAATATCCGGGCAAGCCAGGCCCAGCGGGTCTTTGCGCGTCTTGCTCAAGGTCAGGCGGTTATGCGCTTCCGGCAAGGGTTCCAGGCTGATCGACAGGTCGACGCCAAACGCGGCGCGGCGGCGGATCTCGTCGTCCAGGTCCTTGCCGACCAGGCCCAGCTTCAGCGACTGCTGGGTGGCCGGACCGACGCGCGTGATGTTATTGAGGATCATCTTGTTGGCCGAATACTGCGCGCGGAAGGCGCCGTCGCGCGGCCCGACGAGGCAGCTGCTCTGCGCCGGGCCACGGCCGGTCCAGATCGGTTCATTGGCAAGGAAAGTACAGTGGAAACCGGAATGGTCCATCATGTTGCGGCCCACCTGGTCGGAACTGTTGGCGATGCCGTTCGGATTGTTTTGATTGGCCGCCAGCAACAGCAGGCGCGGCGTCTCGATGCCATTGGCGGCGATCACGAAGGCCTTGCCGGTCGCCCTGTGCGACTGCTTTTTGGCGTCATACCAGTGCACGGCTGTCACGCGGTTGTTCTGGTCGGTATCGATGCGGTACACCACAGCCTCGGCCAGCACGCCCGCGCCTTTCAATTCGGCGCGCTGCACATGGTGGATGCCGTTGTACATGGCGCCGATCGGGCAGATCGGCTGGCAATTGTTATTGCCGCAGCAGGTGGGACGGCCCTGCCACGGGCGCGTCGAACGGCCCTGCGGAATCGGCACGGAGCGGTAGCCGTGCGGATTGACCACCTCGGCAAAGCGCTTGTCGCCATGACCCCACGGCACCATGTCCATCGGATAAGGCTTGCTGCGCTCGCTGGGTGACTGCAGCGCCGGATCGTTGGGGCCGGCCACGCCCATTTCCTGCTCGGCGCGGCAATAATACGGTTCCAGCTCATCATAGGAAATGGCCCAGTCACGCCCTACGCCATAATCGCTTTTCATGCGCATGTCCGACGGCAGATGGCGCCAGCACGACGCCGCCCAGTGCCAGGTGGTGCCACCGACCGTGCGCAAATAGCCCTGCTGGAAACTGCTGCCGCTGGGGCCGGACAATTCCACATAATTATTCTTTGGAAAATACAGCGGCGCCGGGGCATTTTCCGCTTGCGGATACAGGCCCTGGAAGTCGGAACCGACACGGTTCTCGAACGGCATGTTGCGCCAATTCTCCACCGCCTGGCCGCGCTCGATGCGCAGGCCCGCCTCCAGCATGATCACGGAGTGACCTTGCGCGGCCAACTGGTCGGCCATCATCGCGCCGACCACGCCGGAACCGACGATCACGACATCGGCGACCACGTCGCCATTACTCTTGAATTCGGGGGATTTCATTGTGCTTGCTTGCCTTTCGGTTCGGGAGTGCCGGTGGTGGCCGGTGCAGGCGCCGGTTTCGGTGCGACGGGAGCGGACACCAGCACGGGCGGCGGCGCCTTGAGCCACCACAGCGGACCATAGTTGCAATACGTCGGCACCACCTGCCCATCGGCCACGGTGCGGTACATCAGCGCTTCGGCATAGGCGACCACGATGGATTTCGTGCCCTGCGCGGCATTGCCGGCCACCGTGCCCGTGTACCAGGCGGCCACGATGGCCAGCGCCAGTTCGCGCAGGCTGGCATCGGTGGCGGTAGCCGCCGCCAGCAAGTCTTTCGCCGGCTGGCCGGTTTTGACCAGCGCGCCCAATGCGGGCAAGTGTTCGGCAAAGCCCGGCACATTAGTGCGCATGGCCTGCTCGATGCGCGCCGCCGTTTCCGCGCGCAAATCCTGGTGGCCGGTAATCGCCTGCGACAAGGTATAGAACAGCATGCTGCCAGGCGCAGGGCTTGGAGCAGCCGCGCCGGACGGCATGGCGGCCGACAAAGGATTGCTCCAGAAACCGGCCTGCGCCAGCAAGGCAGCCAGCCCGATCAGGGCATGGCGGCGCGTGATGCGCGGCGGAGCAACATCGGAGGGGATGGAGGGGATGGAATCTTGCATGGAACTCCCGCAATTTATTGTTGTGTTGACTTGGATACTTGCGTTGAATCGCATTTGGGCAAATACAATGCGCTTCGTTATTATCCTACAAAAATAAATTGTTCGCTAATGTAGTATTACTACGTGAACAATGGCAAAGCAGCAAGCAGGCTGAAACGCAGACGAGTGGAAACAACAGCGTGTCGCTGTAAAGAGGCTTGAATCGGGATTTATATCAAGCGGGTCATGCGCCAGCCACACGCTGCTCCTGCCGCCATTTCGTCACCATCTCGCTGCTGATTTCGCGCTCATAACAGATGGGAGCATAGCCGCCCTGCCGGCTCCACGCGCTGCGCCCGCCGCAGGCGCTGCCGTTCTTGGCGGCATTGTAGGGACAGGGGCAGCGGCCCGGATAGGCGGCGATCGAGTCGGCAATAATGCGCTGCTTGACCTGCGCGCTCGACAGTGCCGCCTGCCCCTGGCTCCATACGGTGGAAGCGCAGGCCAGCAAGGCGAGCGCGAGGGCAAGGCGGAGGTTTTTCATGGCGGTGGCAATCGTCGGTGTTGGCGTTGCCAGTATGACACATATCCATCCTTTATTTGCGGTCAAGCAAGCCTTCGCACATGGCGGAAGCGGGCGTACTGGTTCAACAGCTTGTTGATCAGCTGGTCGCTTGTGTAACAGCTCACATTATGCTGCGGCTCCCACTGAACTGGAAGCCATAGCCCGCTAGTGCCTGTTCTCCGGGGATGCTTGCCGGGATTCGGCCCAAGCGAAGCTGGGCGAGCGATAGCCTAGTGCGCGGATGGTATATCGGACGACGCCGCTTCGTCATCGAAATCCATGGTCTCAGGATCGGGATCCGACACCTGTGGTGCACCCATGAGATTCAGCCAGACAAATCCGGCCAGCCCGGCGACAAGCGAGGCCAGCAAGATCGCCATCTTCGATGCGTTGATGACCTCGGCTTGGCCCACGAAGGCAAGATTGGTCATAAAGATCGACATCGTGAAGCCGATACCGCCGAGCAAACCCGCGCCCAGCACATGGCGGCAGGCCAGGTCCAGCGGCAGGCGGCACACGCCGAGTGCCACCGCAGCAAACGTGAACAGGAAGATGCCCACCGGCTTGCCGATGCCCAGCCCCAGCAGGATGCCAAGACTGTTGCTGGTCAGCAGCTCTGTCGCCCAGCCGGTGCAGATCACGATGCCGGTATTGGCCAGCGCAAAGATCGGCAGGATCAAAAAGGCTACCGGCTTGTGCAACACATGTTCGAGCCGCTGCGAAGGTGAAGCGGCATCGTCCTCGATAGCCGAATCCGGAATGGCAAAGGCCAGCAGCACGCCGGCAATCGTCGCGTGCACGCCGGACAGCAGCATGAAAAGCCACATCAGCGAACCGCCCAGCAGGTAGGGCCACAGCGCCATCACGCGCAGCACGCGCTGCACCAGGAACAGCGCCGCGAACACGCCCAGCGCCGCGAACAGGTATGCGAAGGATAGCTGGGTCGTATAAAACACGGCAATGACAATGATGGCGCCAAGGTCGTCCATCACGGCCAGCGCCGCCAGAAAGACTTTAAGCGACACCGGCACCCGCTTGCCGAGCAGGCTCAGTACGCCGAGGGCGAAGGCGATGTCGGTGGCCATCGGAATACCGATGCCGGCCTGGGTGGGCGTGCCACCGTTGAACGCCAGGTGTATCAGCGCCGGCACGGCAATGCCGCCGGCCGCCGCCAGGATGGGCAGCATCGCACGGCGCAGGTCGGACAATTCACCGTTGTACAGCTCGCGCTTGAGTTCCAGGCCGATCAGCAGGAAGAAGATCGCCATCAGCGCGTCATTGACCCAGTGTTCGATGCTCAGGCCGGCAACGTAGCGGTGCCAGAATCCCAGATAGTCCGCACCCAGCGCCGAGTTGGCCAGCGCCAGCGACACGATGGTGCAAAGGATCAGGATAATGCCGCCTGCTTTTCCCGACTGCATGAATTCATTGAAGGTGCTGGAGAGTTTTTTTTCGATGCGCATGGTGTGTTCGGCCCCCTGTCCTGGTGGATGGGGGCGCCATTGTCTGGTGGTGATGGAGGGCGTGTGGAATGCTCGTGACAGCGGCGCGTCAGGAGGTGTCTACCAGAAACGGAACGGCCAAAGGCGCAGCATGGCGGCGCGCGTGTCGAAGAAGATAGCGGGGAAATGCAAGAGGGAACAAGGGCATGGGCAGCGGACACAAGTGTGGTGCGTGGCGGCCCGACCAGCGCATGTCCTGTCATGCTTGTTTGCATGATCACCCTGTCGTCATTATACCATTAGCAATATCAGCTCGACAGTGGCAAAATTGATGTGGCAGCGAAACGTGCAAAAGCCCCCGCGTACTTCAAAAAAGGCATTCGGTTCAAGAAGGGAACTTGGTCGCTAGTACTGTATGAGACGCCATCAGCCCCAGTTGTCCGGTGCCGGAACGACAAGAGCGGCAGCAATGATACTTCACCAGAAAGCAAGACGCCGCACCCAATGAAGCCAATGAGCCAAATCGGAAATCCGGGATTTTCCCCTTTTGATCCCGCAGCCGACCGCGAACTGCGCGCGCACCCGAGGCGCAAACAGGAACAGCCCAGCGAGAACGAATGGCTCGCGGTCAACGATCCGGAAATCCGGGGAGTGATGTGCACGGAAACCGGGCAACACCGGTCGGTTCGAGAGGTCTTGGGGAGGGACATCAAGGACCTGATGGACCTCCGCATGCGGGTGAGGATGAACCTGCAAACCGACCCGCTGTACCGGTGCTCCATCTGCGGGGTTGCCGTGCACATATGCTCCAGCCGCAACACCCGGCGCTTCTTTTTCAAGCACCGGGAACAAGACGGAAGCTGCCCGGCAAACACGTCAGGCGACTTGAACCAGGACGAGATCAACGCAAGGAAGTACAACGGCGCCAAGGAAAGCAAACTTCACTTGCGTATGAAGGACTGGATAACGCAGTGCCTTACCCTCGACGGCCGCTTCAACGAGATCCGCCAGGAGACCCGCTGGAAAGGCGCCCTCCCGTCGCAGTGGCGGAAGCCGGACATCACGGCACAGTACGGGGGCATTCGCGTCGCCTTCGAGATCCAACTCTCGACCACTCCGCTCTCGGTGATAGCCGCCAGGCGAATCTTCTACCAGGCGGAAGGCGCGCTCTTGTTCTGGATATTCGCCGAATTCGAGCAGGATTATCGTCGTCTGACGGAAGACGACATATTCTTCAGCAACAACCTGAACGCCTTCGTCGTCAACCAGAAGACGGTCGAGGCTTCCATCGAAGCGAAGGAGTTCCTTGTCGAGTGCGTTTGGGTGCAGCCGATTGAGGGTGGCGGGCTTTCCGGACTCCACCGAAGGCTCCTGCCCTTCCACACTCTCACCTTGCAGCCGGAGACGCAGCGCGCGTTCTGGTTCGATTTCGACGGGGCGAGGCGCGCGCTGGAGCCACGCTCCGCCGGAGACGCGCTTCGTACCGACATCGAGAACTGGTGGCTGGCCGAAGGCCCGCTCGACAAGGAGGACGAAGCCTCCGAAAGATGGAAGGTTTTCCATAAGCGCCTGCAAGCCCTCGACGTCGAGGCGACCCCGTATATATGGGACTACTTCACGACGCTGAAAGTCCTTTACTGCGCGAAGCACGGTCGCGCAATCTGTGACCGGAGGGGAACGCTGATCGCAGTCGCCCACGGGATCATAAGCAGCCACAGGCGCGACCTGCAGTGGTTCATGCGCGCAATCAAGGCGTTTGACAAATCCGGCCTGCTCGACCAGCAGGATGCCAACCGAAAGTTCGCGAGCAAGCTTAGCGCTGCCCGGAAGGACTACGTGAACGATCCCTTGCCGTTCGTCCCGCACGAAAAATGCGGTGCGTTGGTGAAGTTCCTTTTCCCGGAACTGGGGAGCCTATCGTAGGCCCACCAGATCCACGCGCAATGCAACATCAAGAGCTTGAACGCGACGCGCGCTACCCTGTAATCTGTCCGCAGTGCCGCGCGAAAACGAAAGCCGTGCCCACGTTAACCAAACCATGCCATGAAAACAATTGAAAAGATCCGGCTGTCCAACTTCAAGAAATTCGAGCGGTTCGAAGTGGACTTCGACAAGGAAATGAATATCCTGATCGGCGACAACGAAGCCGGAAAGAGCTCGATACTGACGGCCATCGACTTGGCTTTGGGCGGAAGCCGAAGCAAAGTGGACTCGGCAGGAATCGAGAGCCTCCTCAACATCAACAGTATCGCCAAATTCTTTTCGGGAGGCGCAAGATCCATCGGCAGGCTGCCCACAATGTTCGTGGAAATATACCTCAGCGACCAAGGCAACCACGATCTCAACGGGAAGAACAACTCGGCAGGCAAGGAATGCGACGGCCTGCGAATGGTCTGCGCACCCATGGACGAATTCGGAAAGGAGATTGTCGACATCCTCGCGCAGCCCGGCGAAAACTTCCCATTCGAGTACTACGCAGTCAGGTTCGCAACCTTCGCTGACCAGCCTTATTCCGGCTACTCGAAACACGTCAGGCACCTGATGATCGACAGTTCCCAGATCAACCACGAATACGCCACAAGGGAGTACACCAACTCCATGTACAGCGCCCATGCCAGCGCGCCCCAGAAATACAAGTTCCAGAATGAGTACCGGAAGCACAAGACGCAATTCAGGACCGACGTCCTGGCGGAACTCAACGACACCCTCAGCGACTACAAGTTCACCGTGCGCAACAATGCGAAGTCTAACCTCGAGACGGACCTGGTCATCACAGAGGGCGACATACCCATCGAGCACAAGGGCAAGGGGAAGCAGTGCCTTATCAAGACCGAATTCGCCCTCAAGAAGAACGCGGGAACCCACGCGCTTGACGCGATCCTCCTTGAGGAACCCGAGAACCACTTGAGCCACCTGAACACCAAGAAGCTCATACAGAGCATCCGTGAATCGAAGACGAAGCAGGTCTTCGTGGCGACCCACAGCAGCCTTATCTGCACGCGCCTGGACCTGCGGAAAGTGGTCATGCTGAACAGCAGTTCCGGAGTCCCCCTCGTGCTGAACGGCCTGTCGGCGGGCACGGCCGACTTCTTCATGAAGGCGCCCGACAACAACGTCCTCGAATTCATCCTGTCGAAGAAGGTCATCCTCGTCGAAGGCGACGCGGAATTCATCCTCATGGAAGCCTTCTACAGGAAGGCCGCAGCCGGGCGCACTCCCGAACAGGACGACGTGCATGTGATATCGGTAGGAGGCACGAGCTTCAAGCGTTATCTTGAGCTGGCCAAGGCGTTGGAGATCAGGACGGCGGTCATCCGCGACAACGACGGCGACCACCAGAAGAACTGCGTCGACAGCTATTCGGATTTCGCTGGCCTCGCCCACGTCAAGGTGTTCGCCGACCCCGCGAACGCGCGCAGTACCTTCGAGATCTGCATGTACGCAGACAACTCGGTCGCGTGCGACGAGCTCTTTGGCCCCGGCCGGAAGACCCTCCCGGTGCAGGACTACATGCTGAAAAACAAGGCCGACGCGGCCTTCGAACTCCTCGAAAAAAAGGAAGCAGCCCTCGCTACCCCGCCCTACATTCAAGAGGCCATCGCATGGGTAAAAGCGTAGTATTCGCCGTCGCGGGGTCCGGAAAGACGCGGCTGCTCATCGAGAGCCTGTCTCTGGACCGCAATCACCTGATCCTGACCTTCACTGACAACAACCTAGCCAACCTGCGTTCCAGGGTGATGCAGAAATTCGGCTACGTCCCGCACAACATAAGGCTCGCGACGTATTTTTCGTTCCTGAACTCGTTCTGCTACCGACCGCTCTTCGCCATGGCGATGAAGACAAGGGGATTCAACTGGGACGCTCCTCCTGCGCGGACGCTGAAGTTCTCCCGGGACTCCGACAATTACTACGTCGATGGCGCGCGGCGCATGTACTACGGCAGGCTGGCCCTGTTTCTGGAGAAGCGGAACGCCATTCCCGACATCGTGGCCCGCGTGGACAAGTACTTCGACTCGCTCATGGTTGACGAAGTGCAGGACTTCGCCGGGCACGACTTCAACTTCCTTTCCGCAGTCGCCTCCGCGTCGGGCGTGGACGTGCTTCTGGTCGGGGACTTCTACCAGCACACCTTCGACACCAGCAGAGACGGGGCGACAAACAAATCGCTCCACGATGACTACGCGAGGTACCGTGACCGCTTCCGAGAGCTAGGGATTGCCATTGACGACAAATCGCTGGTCAAGAGCCACCGCTGTGCGCCCGCAGTATGCGGTTTCGTAAAGGCCCAGCTCGGCATCGAGATGGAAGCGCACGGCGATCATGAAGCGCTCGTAGAGATGGTGTGCGAACAGGCGCGAGCCGACGAGCTCTTCGCCGACGGCGCGACCGTGAAGCTCTTCTACAGCGAGAGCAGCAAGTACGAATGCCATTCGCTCAACTGGGGCGGATCGAAAGGGCTGGACCATTTCAAAGACGTGTGCGTCGTCCTGCCTGACAACGTCTCGAAGGCATACAAAAAAGGTAATTTGACCACGCTCCCGGCAAGCACCAGAAACAAGCTCTACGCCGCCTGCACCCGTGCCAACCGGCACCTTTACCTCGTTCCAGGGGCGCTTCTCAAGCAGTACAAGACGCCAATACCTAACAGGAGTTCAGAATGGGCGCAGACGTAACCCAGTCCGAAAGACTCGTCGCGTGGCTGTGTAAACATGCCTTCCTCAGACTCTGGAGCCATCCAAACCAGTTCGAAAAGAAAGACAAGGAGCTTTGCGATTCCCTGATAGGGTACGGTGACCAATTCATAATCATCTCGGTCAAGGAAATCGACTACAAGGAAAGAGGCGACGCCACCGGCTGGAATCGGTGGACTATGGCCCCGACCGGAGCCACGCTTGACTTGAACGCCGCCTTTCCAGGCTTGAGTATCTTGCGGCGCGGTTCGGTCGGCGGGCATAGCATTCGCCGGCAGGCTGCGGCGTCTCTACGCTCTCGGCGACAGGAGATCACGAAACCATTTCCACGAGCACGGGCTGTCCTGTCCAGTCGTACCTCATGCACACAGGCCTTTAGTAAATATCCTCGGGAACATCGGCATCACTGCCTCGATCTGGCGCTAAGTGATGGCTGCCGCACGCAATATCAGTTTTAAATCGCTGTTTGTTAACACCGATGATTCCGTCGTAGCTCGACATCGATGTCTGGATATGGGGAATATCGGCTTAAACTTGCGTTAGCGCGAATTGCCCATAAGCTTGCCCGATGTAACTATCGCAGTCTGAAGAATCCTTTCCAGAACGAGAGCCAGTCCCACATGTTCAACATACTCATCGACACCAGCGTATGGTTAGACCTCGCTGCGGACCCGAAACAAACATCCTTACTCGACGCTCTTGTCGACCTTGTGGCCAACGGACGCATAACCCTCATAGTGCCCAGGATAGTCGTCACTGAATTTCAGAAGAACCGCAATCGCGTTGCAAAATCGAGCGCGAAGAGCCTTGCGTCACACTTTGACCAGGTCAAGGATGCAATTCGTCGGGCTGAGAACGACAACAAGCAAAAAGATAAGATCCTCGGCTATCTGTCCGACATGAACCACCGCATTCCGGTGCTCGGCGGCGCAGCGGAAGGTACCCTTACAAGAATAGAGCAAATACTTAGCAATGCTGCAATCATCGAAACTGGAAACGAGACAAAAATTATGGCCGCCGACCGCGCTCTGAATCGGAAGGCACCTTTTCACCACGAGGGCAAGAACTCCATGGCGGATGCCATACTAATAGAGACCTATTTTGAATGCGTGCGCACAATGGGCGGACTAGGACGCAGGTTCGCCTTCGTCACGCACAACAAGCAGGATTTCAGCATCGTCAATGGTAACCAGAAGCTGCCGCATCCAGACTTCGCGGGTTTCTTCTCGAAGATCAAGTCGATGTACTTCATCAACTTGGCCGAATGTCTGCGTCGAGTCGATCCTCTGACTGTTACCTACGCGATGCTGGAACAGGAATGGATCGAGGAACCGAGGAGCCTTAGCGAGATGCTTGGCGCGATGGATCGGCTTACAACCCAGGTTTGGTACAACCGGCACAAGAACCTGGCTTGGAAGATCGCAAAAGGAAAGCACAAGATCGTCAGTCGGGAAGAATGGGAAACCGAGAAGCTCAGCGGGCAAGCCCATACCATCGAAGACATTTGGGCGGGGGCGCTGAAGTCCGCAAAGAAGGCGGAACGACAACTTGGCAAAGGCAATTACGGCCCTTGGACCGATTTCGAATGGGGAATGATAAACGGTAAACTATCTGCGCTCAGATGGGCCTTAGGGGACGAGTGGGACCAGTTATACACATAGGTGCACGTCTTTCAAAGCCGTTCCCGCATGAAATATTCCCCAAGTGGGGAATATCTGGGAAATAAACGAACGAAAGCGGCCCCGCGATTTCTCGCGGGGCCGCTTGTATTCTGGCTCCCCGACCTGGACTCGAACCAGGGACCTGCGGATTAACAGTCCGTCGCTCTACCAACTGAGCTATCAGGGAAGTGAGGCCGTATTATATACGCCGGTTTTTCAGCTGTCCAGATTCCGGCTGGAAAAATTTTAGCGGCGCCCCACCCTGCTTTTCATAGACAAATCAACCGGGCACTTCCTGCGGAAAGTAGTCGAATACCAGCACCCGCGCCAGCCAGGGCTTGAGCAGTTCGACGAAGGCCAGGTGGGCGGGATGGGTCAGGTAGACGTCGCGCGCGGCGGCGCCGTCGAAGGTCAGGGTGAAGCAGTCGGTAAAGCCGTCGTCGAGCCCTTCCGGACTGACGTTCTCGCCCCATTCGAATTGCAATACGCCGGGCACGCTTTCCTTGAGCAGGGAAAATTCATACACAAGCTCGGCGTGTTTGGCGGGCGTGATGTCGCTGTTGAATTCGCACAGGACAATATGGCGCAAGGCGGCGGTGCAGGTCATGGTGGCTATCCTTCTGGTAACGTCTGGAAAGGATAGCGCAAATCAGGAAAGCGGGTGGCAAGGCGCAAAAGATGGCTTGCCGGCGCGCTTGGCGCGGATGGCGGCGATCTTTTCCCAGACCAGCGCCAGTTCGCGCTCGCCGGCCTCGTGCATGTCCAGGCCCTGCGCCTGGCACAGGGCCGCCAGGGTGACCATCACGCCGCCGATTTCCTGCGCTTTCTCGCCGGTGTCGCGGCCAAATACATAGTCGACGATGCGGTGCGCCTCGGCGGCCGTGGCGCCGCAGGCCTGGGCCAGTTCCAGCGACTCCTCCAGGAAGCGATGGTTGCGCTCGGCCGGGTCGTTGGCCAGTTGCTCGCCGAAGCAGGCGGCGACCCAGGGGGCGACGCGGGCCTGGAACGGCAAGTCAGGGGAAGCGGGATCGATCTGGTCTGGCATGGGCGTGCTCCGGCGGAAAGTGGCGCTGAAATGAAAAAAGCCACGTTTTTCAACGTGGCTTTCAAATTCTGGCTCCCCGACCTGGACTCGAACCAGGGACCTGCGGATTAACAGTCCGTCGCTCTACCAACTGAGCTATCAGGGAAAAGAGGCAATATTATATGTCGTTCATTTCGCATTTGCAAGTCTCGTTTAACACTCAACTTGCTACGTTACTACCGACTTTCTACTGCCTTCGGCGCCACTCTTGCAAGCAGCGCCGAAGAAGCAAGATCTTAAAGCACTTTGGCAATCGCGTCAATAACGATGTCGATATTGCGCGAATTCAATGCTGCCACGCAGATACGACCGGTGTCGACGGCGTAGATCGACTGCTCGCGCAGCGATGCCACTTGCTCTTTGGTCAGGCCGGAATACGAGAACATGCCGATTTGCTGGCGCACGAATTCGAAGTCGTGGCCTGGCGCTTTTTCCTTCAGTTTTTCAACGAAGGCGTTGCGCATTTCGCGGATGCGCACGCGCATGCCGGCCAGCTCTTCTTCCCACAGCTGGCGCAGTTCCGGGGTCGACAGCACGGTGGCGACGACCTTGCCGCCGTGCACTGGCGGGTTCGAGTAGTTGGTGCGCACCACGCGTTTCAGTTGCGACAGCAAACGCGTCGCTTCTTCGGCGCTGGAGGCGACCACGCTCAGGGCGCCGACGCGCTCGCCATACAGCGAGAACGACTTCGAGAACGAGTTCGATACCAGCAGCGGGCCGCCGGCGTCGGCAAAGCGCTGCACCACGGCGCCGTCTTCGGCGATGCCGTTGGCGAAGCCCTGGTAGGCCATGTCGAGGAACGGCACCAGGCCGCGCGTGGTCACTACGGAAATGATCTGGTCCCACTGGGCGACAGTCAGGTCGGCGCCAGTCGGGTTGTGGCAGCAGGCGTGCAGCAGCACGATGGAGCCGGCCGGCATGTTATTCAGGCTGGCCAGCATGCCTTCAAAATCGACGCCATGGGTGGCGGCGTCATAATAGGTGTAGTTGTTGACTACGAAGCCGGCGCTTTCGAACAGCGCGCGGTGATTTTCCCAGCTCGGGTCACTGATATAGACCTGGGCACCGGGTGCGAAACGCTGCAGGAAGTCTGCGCCGATCTTCAGTGCGCCGGTGCCGCCGATGGCTTGCACGGTAATCGCGCGGCGCTCTTGAATCACGGCACTATCAGCCCCAAATACCAGTTCTTGTACAGCTTTATCGTAAGCCGCGAGGCCTTCGATCGGCAGGTAGGTGCGTGGCGCGGCCTGTTCGATCAGGATCGCTTCAGCTTTGCGTACGCAAGCTAACAGAGGCACTTTGCCGTTGTCGTCATAATAAACGCCGACGCCGAGATTGATTTTAGCGGGATTCTGGTCCGCGTTAAATGCTTCGGTGATACCCAGGATCGGGTCACGTGGGGCCATCTCGATGGCGCTAAACAGACTGGCAGAAACAGTTGGGTTCGTCATGATAAGATTGGATTCGATTGGAAGCAGGTTCACAGCGGAGTTGTTGACAGCGCCCAAATAACGTTAATACTGCTTCGGGGCCGCCAGCAGAGGTCTATTCTAACAAAGGTCTGATTCACATGCCCGATTTATCCAACGTCAACGACACCGAACCGACAGTCGTTACCTTCCCCGATTCGCCCTTCAAGCTGCATCAACCGTTCCTGCCGGCCGGCGACCAGCCGACCGCGATCGAGCAATTATCAGAAGGCATTAATGACGGCCTGGCCTTCCAGACCCTGCTCGGCGTGACGGGTTCGGGCAAGACCTACACGATGGCCAACGTGATCGCGCGCATGGGCCGGCCGGCCATCATCTTTGCGCCGAACAAGACCCTGGCCGCGCAGTTGTACAGCGAGTTCCGCGACTTCTTTCCGCAGAACGCGGTCGAGTACTTCGTCAGCTACTACGATTACTACCAGCCTGAAGCGTATGTGCCGCAGCGCGACCTGTTCATCGAGAAAGATTCCTCGATCAACGAGCATATCGAGCAGATGCGCCTGTCGTGCACCAAGTCGCTGATGGAACGGCGCGACGTGGTGATCGTCGCCACGGTGTCGGCCATCTACGGTATCGGTAATCCGAACGAATACCACCAGATGATTCTCACCTTGCGCGTGAAGGATAAAGTCAGCCAGCGCGACGTGATCGCGCGCCTGATCCAGATGCAATACACGCGCAACGAAGTGGACTTTGGCCGCGGCACTTTCCGCGTGCGCGGCGACACCATCGACATCTTTCCGGCCGAGCACGCCGAGCTGGCCGTGCGCCTGGAAATGTTCGACGACGAGATCGAATCGATCCAGCTGTTCGACCCGCTGACGGGCCGCGTGCGGCAGAAGATTCCGCGCTTTACGGTGTATCCGGGTTCGCACTATGTGACGCCGCGTTCGACCGTGCTGCGCGCCGTCGAAACCATCAAGGACGAGCTGCGCGACCGCCTTGAATTTTTCCGCAAGGAAAACAAGCTGATCGAAGAGCAGCGTCTGGAGCAGCGCACGCGTTTTGATCTGGAAATGATGGCCGAGATCGGCTTTACCAAGGGCATCGAGAACTACTCGCGCCATCTGTCCGGCGCGCTGCCGGGCGAGCCGCCGCCGACCCTGGTCGACTATCTGCCGCCCGACGCCATCATGTTCCTCGACGAGTCGCACGTGCTGACGGGCCAGCTCAGCGCCATGTACAACGGCGACCGTTCGCGCAAGACCAACCTGGTCGACTACGGCTTCCGCCTGCCGTCCGCGCTTGACAACCGGCCCTTGAAATTCGAGGAATTCGAACAGAAGATGCGGCAGACGATCTTCGTCTCGGCCACGCCGGCCGAGTACGAGAAACAGCATTCCGACCAGGTGGTGGAACAGGTGGTGCGCCCGACCGGCCTGGTCGATCCGCAGATCATCGTGCGCCCGGCCAGCAGCCAGGTCGACGACCTGATGTCGGAAATCGTCGAGCGCATCAAGAAGGACGAACGCGTGCTGGTCACCACCCTGACCAAGCGCATGTCCGAGCAGCTGACGGAGTATTTGAGCGACCATGGCATCAAGGTGCGCTACCTGCACAGCGATATCGAAACCGTGGAACGTGTGGAGATTTTGCGCGACCTGCGCCTGGGCACGTTTGACGTGCTGGTCGGCATCAACTTGCTGCGTGAAGGGCTGGACTTGCCGGAAGTGTCGCTGGTCGCCATTCTCGATGCGGACAAGGAAGGTTTCTTGCGGTCCGAACGCAGCCTGATCCAGACCATCGGCCGCGCCGCGCGCAACCTGAACGGCACCGCGATCCTGTACGGCGACCGCATCACCGATTCCATGCGCCGCGCCATCGACGAGACGGAACGGCGCCGCGCCAAGCAGATCGCGTTCAATACGGCCAACAACATCATTCCGATCGGCGTCAAAAAATCGATCCGCGAAATGATCGACGGCGTCTACAGCCCGCAGGAAGCACGCGAAAACCTGCAGGTGGCGCAGGAAACGGCCAAGTTCGAAGCGATGAGCGAGAAACAGGTCAGCAAGGAAATCAAGCGCCTGGAAAAACTGATGGTCGACCACGCCAAGAACCTGGAGTTCGAAAAAGCGGCGCAGGTGCGCGACCAGTTGCATATCCTCAAGCAGCAGCTGTTCGGCGCACCGGGAACCGACAACGTGACGTCGATCCTGGGCAAGTAACTGTTATCGGATGCGTAGGTCGGATTAGCGGCAACGCCGCGTAATCCGAGTCCATCGCCGGCGCCAACCATGATGTCGGATTACGCGCTTGCGCGCTAATCCGACCTACCGCCCCCGCTCCCCCTCAATGCCCCTGAACGAATGCCGTCACGGCGTCGACCAGGGCGGGCGCCAGCGGCAACTCCGGATCGCCGTAGGACGGCAGTTGCTGCGCCAGGTCGCCACCGGCCAGCTTCAGCACATGATTCATGCCCGGCACGATCACCAGCTTCGCCTTCGGCGCGGCAGCCGACAAGGCCTGGGCATCGGCCACCGACACCTGCAGATCGGTTGTCCCCTGCACCATCAAGACCGGCATGCGCAAGGCGGCCACGGCCGCGCGCGGGTCGACCTTCAGCGACGAAATCAAATACGGCTGCACCGACGGCCGGTATAGCGCCAGCAAGGCTGGCGGCACGTCTTCTACCTGCTCGCCCCGTTTGAGCGCCAGCAAGATGCGCTCGTTCTGCGCATACAGCTCGGCCGGCAGGCGCGGCTTCAACTGCGTGCGCAGGATATCGTCCACCCCGCTGCCTGCACCGGCAATCAGGATGCAGGCGTCAGCAGGCGCCTTTTCGCAGGCGACTGCCGCAATCTGGGCGCCTTCGCTATGGCCGGCCATCACGATGCGTGAAAAGCGCGGATCGGCGCGCAGCTGCCGCAGCCATGCGGTGGCGTCATCGATATAGTGGTCCAACCGCAAATCGGCCTCGCGCACGCCAGGCAGCGCGCTGGCGCCGACGCCGCGCTTGTCGTAGCGCAGCGTCGCGATGCCGGCGCGCGCCAGCGCATCGGCCACCATGCGCAAGGAATCATTGCGGCCCGGCAGCGCGGCGCTGTTGCCATCGCGGTCGGTCGGGCCGGAACCGGCATGCAGCAGCACCACCGGCCCCCTGCCCTCCACCGCCGGCAGCGACAAAGTGCCATGCAGCACGCCGCCCTGCACTGCCAGGATCACTTCCTGCTCGCCAGCGGCAGCGTGCGCCGGCAAGGCCAGCAGCATGACCAGCACACCGCATATCCATCGCATCATTGCGCGTCCCCTTGTGAGTGCATATCGAGCCGCTTGTACCGCAGCAGCGAGTACAGCACGGCCACCGGCGCCCAGGCAATCGCCGGCACCAGCAGCAGCCAGCCGGGCACGCCCGCCGCCAGCATGCAAAACCCCAGCAGCCCGCTGCCGACCATCAGCCTGGCCGCAAAGCGGTGCGTGGCGTACCAGACGCGCTCGCTGGACAAGGTCCACGGCGTGCGGATGCCCAGGTAAAAATTGCGCCGTACCTTGCCCATGGGATTGCCGGCCAATATCAGCATCACGAACAGCCCGGCCGGCACCGCGCGGTCGATCGGCACCGCCATGCCGACAGCGCTGGCCAGCACCAGGCCTTGCACATACGCCAGCAGCACCAGCCCGACGCCGAAGTTGTAATAGTAGGTCGCTTCGAACGGTTCCACCTCATGCTGGCGTGGTGACAGCGGCGGCAGCAGCAAGGCCAGCAGCATGATGACGGCCATCAGCCCCGGCCCCAGCAACCACAGCACCGCGCGCGGCGCGTAACTGTCGGCCTCGCCGCGCCAGTTCCAGTGTACCGCCACCACTTCCGGCAACTGCGGCCAGGCATGCACGATGGCGGCGCTGACGGCCGCAATCAACAACAGGCTCAGTGCGATAAAGCGCGCTTTCATCATTTGCTCTCCTTGTGGTCAAGATCGGTCAGGTCCAGCATCCAGGCCAGCACATCCTGCAGCACGGTGGTATTGAGGCCATACCAGATGGTCTGGCCTTCGCGCCGGCGCGTGATCAGGTCGGCGTCGAACAGCACCGCAAAATGGTGCGACATGGTGGGTTTGCTCATGTCGAAGTGGCCAGCCAGCTCGCCGGCCGTCATCTCGCCGGCCCGCAGCAGCCGCAGGATTTCGCGCCGCGCGGGGTCGGCAATGGCCTTGAAGGCGCTGTTGGTGGCATTCATATTAAGATAAACATCTAATTAGATAATTATCTAAATATAGTGACGATCGCTGCTGCCGTCAAGCACCTTATCGAGCCCCCGGCAACCGGTAATCGAGATCGTAGAAATGCTGCCCGCCCTCGATGCGGATACCCATCGTGCCGCTGATACCCTCCAGCTGGCCGGTGCCGGAATGGGGCACGATCACGATCGACAGTTCCTGTTTGCCGTCGGCCATGGTGCCCGCATGCCGCACCACGAAACTGCCCTGCCGGCCCTGCAGCACGCCCGTGATGGACTCGATCGCGACATAGCCGGCCGCGCCCTTGGTGTCGGTGACGGCGCTGAGCATCTCGCCGCTGGCGGTGGCGGCCAGGTCGCCCTTGTAGACCTTGTCGAGCAGCATCCTGCCCAGCGTGGTGCGCCCCGAGCGTTGCGGCGTGGTGGCCGGCGTCATGGTGATGTTGAAACTTCCCGAAACATGGGTACTCATGCGATGATCTCCTTCCATGAGCGGTGCCGCGAAAGCGGGCGCCGCCGATTGACAATATGCGGCAAACAACAAGCCCAGCATTGGGCGAACTGCGCTGTGCGGTGGCATGGTTTCCTTCCATCAAGACGAAAACACCAGCGTAACGCCAGGCGAGAGAACAATATTGGATAAAGCCGACAACGCCGCGAATGTACTGACAGAGATCAAGCATGTGCCCAAGGGCATCGTTGACCCACGCGCCACGGCACGCCGGATACGGCTGGCAACGTATCCGCCCGCCGCCGCGCTGGCGCCGTTTGTGGAATATTTCTGGATAGTGGCATGGGATCTGCGGGACCGCGCGCCGGAAACCCAGCGCGTGCTGCCGTATCCGAATGCGCATCTGGTGTTCGACGCGGGCCGCACCGCCATCCACGGCGTGGTGCGCGGCGCTTTCGACCGCCCTTTGGCAGGCGCCGGCAAGGTACTGGGTGTGCGGTTTGCGCCAGGCGGCCTGCGCCCGTTCATCGCCCAGCCGCTGTCCTCGTTCACCGACGGGACGATCGCCGCCGATGCGCTGCTGGGCATGCCGGCCAGCCAGGCGGAAGCATTGGTCTTGCGGCAGATCGATGACGGCGCCATGGTGGCGCAGGCACAATCCATGTTGCTGGCGGTGTTGCCGGAAATCGATGACGCCGCCTTGCTGGCGCGCCACCTGACCGCTGCAGCCGCCGCGCCCAACGGTCCGGTCAGCGTGGCGCAACTGTGTGAACACATGGCGATCGGCGAGCGCCGGCTGCAGCGCCTGTTCGCCGATTATGTGGGGGTGCCGCCAAAATGGGTCATCCAGCGCTACCGCCTGCAGGAAGCGATCTGGCGCCTGGCGCAACCCGATGCGCCCGACCTGGCCAGCCTGGCGCAGGAACTGGGCTTTTTTGACCAGGCCCATTTCAGCGGAAAATTCACGGCGCTGGTGGGCTGCACGCCGCTCGACTATCGCCGCGCGCAACTGCCCGGGGATGGCCAGGACTAGGCTTGCATGTCCTCGACATGGGCGCGAATGATGCTGGAGAAATCCGCATCGGCGCTCAAGCCCAGCGCTTCGGCACGCTTGGTATCCCAGGCGCCGGGCCAGCTCCTGACGATGCGCTCGACCGCGGCGTCGGGCGCATGGCTGATGCGGGCTGTCACTTCGCTGCCGGCAACCTCTTCGAGCGCCGCGATCATCTGGCCCACGCTGACCGACAGGCCGGGCAGGTTGACGGTGCGGCTGGCGCCGAAGGCCTCGCCCGCCAGTTCATGGCCGGCGATCAAGGAGGCGATGGCGCCGCGCGGCGACAGCAGCCACAGCCGCAGGTCGGTGCCGACCGGACAGACGGACGCTTCGCCATTCAAGGGTTCGCGGATGATGCCGCTGGCAAACGAAGACGCGGCCTTGTTCGGCTTGCCCGGACGCACGCTGATGGTCGGCAGGCGCAGCACGCGGCCGTCGACGAAGCCACGGCGGCTGTAGTCGTTGAGCAGCAGTTCGCCGATGGCTTTTTGCGTGCCGTACGACGATTGCGGACTCAAGGCGGTATTGTCCTGCACCACCTCCGGCAACTGGCCGCCGTACACGGCCACCGAGCTGGTAAACACCACCTTCGGTTTATGCCCCAGTTCGCGGCAGATATCGAGCAGCAGGCGCGACGCGTCCAGGTTGATGCGCATGCCCAGCTCGAAATCGGCCTCGGCCTGGCCGCTGACGATGGCGGCCATGTGGAAGATCGAGGCGGTGTCCGCATCGATGGTGGCGCGCATCAGCACGCCATCGGCGATATCGCCGGTGACGACTTTGACGCGCGCATCACCGAAATCATGGGCAGGCACCACGTCGACCAGCACCAGCTCGGTGAT
The DNA here is from genome assembly GCF_030944405.1 of Janthinobacterium sp. J1-1. Taxonomy (NCBI): domain Bacteria; kingdom Pseudomonadati; phylum Pseudomonadota; class Betaproteobacteria; order Burkholderiales; family Oxalobacteraceae; genus Janthinobacterium; species Janthinobacterium sp. J1-1. The sequence goes on along the minus strand of NZ_CP132339.1, from coordinate 2,993,419 downwards.
GGTCTGCAACTGGCCCGCGCTGTCGGTCAGCCGGCCCTGGTCCAGCAACTGGCGCGCCAGGCGCTGGCCGAGAAAACCGGCGCCGCCGGTAACGAGTACTTTCATGTTCATGCTCCTTGTTTATTGTGATAGGCCGCAAGCCAGCCGAGGCCATCCTCGGTGCGCCCGCGCGGACGGTATTCGCAACCGATCCAGCCCTGGTAGCCCAGCTCGTCGAGCAGGCTGTACAGATACGGGTAATTGACTTCGCCGTCGTCCGGTTCATTGCGTGCCGGCACGCTGGCGATCTGCACATGGCCGATGCCGTCAAAGTTCTGTCTGAACGTCATGGCGATATCGCCTTCGACGATCTGCGTGTGATAAAAATCCATCTGCACCTTGACGTTCGGTGCGCCCGATTCCACGCGCAGCGCATGGCCTTGGGCCTGCGTCACGAGGAAATAGCCGGGCATGTCGCGCCCGTTGATCGGCTCGATCAGCAGTTCGATGCCATGCTCGCCGACGGCCTTGGCGGCGTATTGCAGATTGGCCAGGTAGGTGGCGCGGTGCAGCGCCAGGTCGGCGCCAGCCGGCACCAGTCCCGCCATCATGTGCACGCGCGGGGTGCCCAGCGCCAGCGCATACTCGATGGCGCGCGCCACGCCCGCGCGGAACTCTTCCTCGCGGCCCGGCAGCGAAGCGATGCCGCGTTCACCCGCCACCCAGTCGCCTGGCGGCAGATTGAACAGCACGTTCTGCAGGCTGTTGTCGCGTAGCCAGCCGGCCACTTCCTGCGGCGCATGGTCATACGGGAACAGGAATTCGACGCCCTGGAAGCCGGCTTGCGCCGCAGCGGCAAAGCGCTGCGGGAACGGCACTTCATTGAACATCATGCTGAGATTGGCGGCAAAACGGGGCATGCGTGTCTCCTTGAATCTTAGATATCGAGTTTGAATGTGTGCTTCAGGTCGGCGATCTGTTCCGCGTCCAGCGGGCGGGTCGGCACATCGCGCAGCAGCAAAAACAGCTTGGCCGTCTCTTCCAGTTCCTCGGCCGCGTACACGGCCGCCTCCAGGTTCGTGCCGGACACCACCGGGCCGTGATTGGCCAGCAGCACGGCGCTATGCTTGCGCGCCATGGCGCCGATGGCACCGGCCAGCGCCGGGTCGCCGGGGCGGTGGTACGGCACCAGCGGCAAGCGTCCCACCTTCATCACAAAATACGGCGTCAGCGGCGGAATGCAATCGTCGTGGTTCAGGCCGCACATGCAGGACACCGCCGCCGAATGGGTCGAATGCAGGTGCACGATGGCGCCGGCACCGCCGCGCTGCTCATACATGGCGCGGTGCAAGAATGCTTCTTTCGACGGCGGCGCGCCGCTGATCAGGTTGCCATTCCAGTCCAGCTTGGACAGCTGGGCCGGATCGAGCCGGCCCAGGCTGGCGTTGGTGGGCGTCAGCAGCCAGCCGTCGTCCAGGCGCACGCTGAGGTTGCCGCTGCTGCCGGCCGTCAGGCCACGCTCGTACAGCGACTTGCCGAACTCGGCGATCTGTTCGCGCTGGCGCGATTCGGTGCCGCTCATGCCAGCACGTCCCAGGCCTTGGTAAAGAAATCGACGCTGCCGAAATTGCCCGACTTGAGCGCCAGCGCCAGCGGTGCGCCATCGGTCTCGCCCGATGCCGGCAAGGCTTGCGTCCACGGCACGCCAGGGTCGATTTCGGGGCCGATGCGCAGGCCCGCCACGCACAGGGCCTTGACCACCGCGCCCGAGGTTTCGCCGCCGGCGACGATCAGCTGGCCCACTCCCAGGCGCACCAGGCCCTGGGCGATGGCCGCCAGCGCCTCCTCGACCAGCGCGCCGGCCCGCGCCACGCCCAGCTGCGCCTGCACCGCGCGCACGGCGTCCGGCGTGGCGGTGGCATAGATCAGGACCGGCCCTTGCGCCAGGTGCGCGCCGGCCCATTCCAAAGCCGCCTCCACCATGCTGTCGACGACGTCGCCGCCGGCCGCCAGCTGCAAGGGATCGACATGGAACGCCGGCGCCTGTTCGCGCAAGTGCGCCACCTGCTGCTGCGTGGCCACCGAGCAGCTGCCGGAGATCACGGCGCGAAAGCCCGACGGCGGCGCCAGCTGGCCGGCCTGGCCGCTGGCCAGCGCCGCCAGCTGGCCGCGCTGGCGGAAATTCTGCGGCAGTCCCAGCGCGATGCCGGAGCCGCCCGTGATCAGTTTCAAATCGAGGCAGGCCGCGCCGATGGCTTCCAGGTCGCGGTTCGACACCGCATCGACCACGGCAAAGCGGCAACCCTGGCCGCGCAGCTCCGCAAAGCGCTGGGCGATGGCGGCGGCGCCCTTTTCCACCACGGCAAAGTCCGCCAGGCCCACCTTGGCTTGCACCTGCTGCTGCAGCACGCGCACCAGGTTCGAGTCCGTCATCGGCGTCAGGGGGTGGTCGCGCATGCCCGATTCCGCCAGCGGCACGTCGCCGACAAACAGATTGCCCTTGTAGATGGTGCGGCCATTGGCGGGAAACGCCGGGCAGGCGATCGTGAAGTCGGTATCGAGCGCCTGCATCAGCGCCTCGGCCACCGGGCCGATATTACCGCGCGCGGTCGAATCGAATGTGGAGCAATATTTAAAATAGAACTGCTTGCAACCGGCCTGCTGCAGCCAGCGCAAGGCCGCCAGCGATTCGGCCACCGCTTCCTCGGGCGCATTGGTGCGCGACTTGAGCGCGATCACCACGGCGTCCACGTCGCCGGGTGGCGGGCCTTTCGGCACACCGATCAGCTGCACCGTGCGCATGCCGGCCTTGACCAGCATGCCGGCCAGGTCGGTGCCACCCGTGAAATCGTCGGCGATACATCCCAGTAATACAGTCATGGTTCTCTTTCCTTAATTCGTCGATGCTTTCACCGGCAAGGTAATGCCGGGGAACAGCTTGATCACGGCCGAGTCGTCCTCGCCACCATGGCCGGCGGCCGAGGCCTGCATGAACATCTGGTGCGCGGTGGCCGACAGCGGCAGCGGGAACACGCTTTTTTTCGCGTAGTCCAGCACGATGCCCAGGTCTTTCACGAAGATATTCACGCTTGACAAGGGCGTGTAGTCGCCCTTCAGTATATGCGGCACGCGGTTCTGGAACATCCAGGAACTGCCGGCGCTGTTCGAGATGACTTCATACAGCGCATCCGGATCGCAGCCGGCGCGCAGGCCCAGCGCCATCGCTTCGGCGGCGGCGGCGATATGCACGCCGGCCAGCAACTGGTTGATCATCTTGACTTTCGAACCCTGCCCCGACTGTTCGCCGAGGCGGTACAGCTTGGCGCAGATGGCATCGAAAATGCCGGCGCAGGCGTCGAAGGCGTCGGGCGCGCCGGCCGCCATCACCGACATCTCGCCGCTGGCCGCCTTGGCCGCGCCACCGGAAATCGGCGCGTCGATCAGGCGCAAGCCCATCGCCGCCAGCCGCGTGCCCAGCGCTTCGGCAAATTCCGGCGCCACCGTGGCGCAGGCGATCACCACGCTGCCCGGCGCCAGCTGGCTGGCCGCGCCGTGCTCGCCAAACAGCACGCTTTCGGTCTGCTGCGCATTGACCACCACGATCAGCAGCGCCTGTACCTGCGCCGCCAGCGCGGCCGGCGAGGCCGCCGCATGGGCGCCCGCATCGACCAGCTTCTGCACGGTGTCGGGCCGCACGTCGCAGGCATGCACTTCGAAGCCGGCGCGCAGCAGCGATTGCGCCATGCCCATGCCCATCGCGCCCAGGCCGATGATCCCTACTTTTTCGATTGTTGCGCTCATTGTCTGCTCCAGTATTTATTTGTTCACCAGCTTGGCCGGCACCCGCATGATGATGATCGCGCCGATCACCAGGATGCCGGCCAGCAGGTAGATGGCGATATCGGTCGACTGCGTCAGGTCCTTGATCGAACCGATCATGTAGGGTGCGGCAAAGCCGGCCAGGTTGCCCACCGAGTTGATGGCGGCGATGCCGGCCGCGGCCGAGACGCCGCCGAGGAAAGCGGTTGGCAGGCTCCAGAACATCGGCGAGGCGGCCAGGATGCCGCCGGCGGCAATCGTCAGGAAGAAGATCGCCCAGCCCGTGTTGTCGGCGCCGGCCAGTGCGCTGCAGACGATGGCGGCGGCGCCCACGACCAGCGGGATCGCCATGTGCCAGCGGCGTTCGCGGTATTTGTCCGAGCTGCGACCCAGCAAGATCATCGAGGCCACCGCCACCGAATACGGAATCGCCGTGAACAGGCCGATATTGAGCACGCCCGTCACACCGGCCGCCTTGATCAGGCTGGGCAGCCAGAAGGTCAGCGAGTACTGGCCCATCACGCAGCAGAAATAGATCAGGGCCATCAGCCAGATGCGTGGATCGGCAAACATGGCGCGGATCGACGGATGCGACACCTTGCCCTTCGCTTCCGTCTCGATGCGCTGTTCGAGGATGACTTTTTCGTCTTCCGTCAGCCATTTCGCCGAGCGGATGCTGTTGTCCAGGTACAGCAGCACGGCCACGCCCATGATCACGGCGGGGATCGCTTCGAGCACGAACATCCATTGCCAGCCGGCATAGCCATACACGCCGGCAAAGGTTTCCATGATCCAGCCGGACAGTGGTCCGCCGATCAGGCCGGCGATGGGAATGGCCGCCATGAAGGTGCACACCATGCGTGCGCGGCGCTCGGAGGGATACCAGTAGGTCAGATACAGAATGATGCCGGGGAAGAAGCCCGCCTCGGCCACGCCCAGCAGGAAGCGCATGATGTAGAACATGGTCGGCGTGGTGACGAACATGAAGGCGCCGGAAATGATGGCCCAGGTGATCATGATGCGGGCGATCCAGACGCGCGCGCCTATCTTGTGCAGCATCACATTGCTGGGCACCTCGAACAGGAAATAGCCGAGGAAGAACACCCCGGCGCCCAGGCCATACACGGTTTCGGAAAATTGCAGGTCGGCCAGCATCTGCAGCTTGGCGAAGCCCACGTTCACGCGGTCGAGGTAAGCGACGATGTAGCAGACCATCAGGAAGGGAATGATGCGCCAGGTGACCTTGCGGTACACGGCGTCATCAATGGATTTTTGCGCTGCGGCGGCGCCAGCCGGCAAACCCGGCTGTGCTTGGGATAGTTCCATGCGTGTCTCCTGATTGAGATAAGCGACCTTGCCTGGTTTTTTTTAGACCACCGGAGGTGGCTGGCAAGTTGTCTATAATTTGTATGGCTGTATGTTATGTGTGTGTTTTATGTGTGTCAAGCTGTATATTTCATATAATGTCAGCAAGCACTTTCAAGCCCGCCCGATTTTTTACCGCCAGCACAAGGACACTCCGATGGACCGCTCGTTCAGTTTTACCCTGCCCGCCCCCGAACCGGCCGCCGGCAGCTTTGCCGCCGGCACCCTGGGTGCGCGGGTGGCGGCACGGCTGCGCCAGCAGATCCAGAACGACGGCCTGGCGGGCGGCACGCGCCTGCCGTCGGAGCAGGCGATGGCCAGCCATTTCGGCGTCAGCCGCACGGTGCTGCGCGAAGCGATCGCCCTGCTGCAGGTGGACGGCGTGGTGGCCACGCGCAAGGGCAGCGGCACCTTTGTCTGCGTGCAGGATGCCATCAAGGGCGGCGAGCGCGGCGATGCATTGACGGAACAGTCGGTGCAATCGCTGCTGAACCTGATCGAAGTGCGCCAGGGCCTGGAAGCGGAAATCGCCGCGCTGGCCGCCGTGCGCCGCACGCCGGGCCAGCTGGCCGAGATCGAACACGCGCTGCGGCGCATCGAGGAAGCCGTGGCCCATGGCGTCGATGGCGTCGAGGAAGATGTGCGGCTGCACCTGTGCATCGCCGAGGCGACGGGCAACCCCTACTGGCCGAAATTCGTCGCCATGTTCGCCGACCCGATCCGCTCGGCCGTGAAGGTAACGCGCGCCAACGAAGCGCGGCGCGCCGATTTTTCGGTCGAAGTGCGCTGCGAACATGAAAAGATCGTCCAGGCGATCGCCGCCGGCGACCCGCAGGCGGCGCGCCAGGCGGCGATGGAACACATGCAGCACGCGGCCGAACGGGTGCGCCTGGCCGACCGCGAATTCTGGCGCGGCGACGGCGGCGCGCTGGCGCGCACGCTGGGGCGCGATCCCATCATGCAAAAATAAGCGCAGGCACGACCTACACCGGCCGCTTTTGCCTGGCGATGCTCGCCGCCAGCATGTCGAACAAGGTGCGTGACGCCGGCGGCATCGCGTGCTGGTGCTTGCTGATCAGGCCCAGCGTGCGTTTCACGGCAGGGTTGACCAACGGCACGCCGACCACCATGCTTTGCCGTTCCGGCAGGATCGACAGCGCGGGCACCGCCGCCACGCCCAGGCCCGACTCCACCAGCGCCAGCACGCCTGACACGTGGTTGATCTCGCACGAGATCCACGGATGTTTTTCCACGCCGGACAGCGCGGCATCGAGCACGCTGCGGTTGCCGCTTGACTTGGCCACCGCGATATAGCGTTCATTGACGGTATCCTTCCAGCTCAGCTTCTTGCGTTTGGCCAGCGGATGATCGTGCCGCATCGCCAGCACATAGCTCTCGACATAGATGGGCTGGAAATGGATTTCCGGGTTTTCGGCGCCCGTAAAACAGATGCCGAAATCCGCCTCGCCGGCCAGCACGAGGTTGAGCACGTCCTGCGCGCTTTCGTCATGCACGCGCACGCGAATTTTCGGAAACTGCGTGCTGAAGCGCTTGAGCACGTCGGGCAAGAAATGCCACACGGCCGACGGCACGCAGGCGAATGTCACGGTGCCGGTGCGGTGCGCGGCCAGGTCGGCCACCCCCAGCACGGCGTCTTCGAGGCCATTGAGCGCATCGCGCACGTTCACCAGGAATACCTGCCCGATATTGGTCAGCTGCACGCGCCGGGTGGTGCGTTCGAACAGCCTGACCCCCAGCGCATCTTCCAGTTTTTCAATCCGGCGGCTGAGCGCCGGCTGCGAGATGAACAGATCGGTGGCGGCCTGGCGAAAGCTGTTGCGCTCGGCCACGGCGACAAAGGCCTGCAGATCGTGGAGATCGTAATTGATGCGCTGCATGCATTAATCCCTGGAAAAATTGCAATTATCAAATTATGCCACTTCAACGATGATGGGCCATTCATCATCGGAGGAGACAAGATGTTTCAACATAAGCTGGTGCGGCGCTCCGCACCCATGCTGGCCGGCCTGATGCTGCTGGCCACCGGCGCGGCGCACGCCGCCGAGATCCGCGTGGTCAGCTCGGGCGGTTTCGCCCAGGCCTACAAAAACCTGGCGCCCGCCTACGAGCGCGCCAGCGGCGACCATCTGCTGTCCGAATGGGGGCCGTCGATGGGCACCACCAACCATGCCATTCCCGCGCGGCTGGCGCGTGGCGAACAGATCGACGTCGTCATCATGGTCGGCGATGCGCTCGACAAGCTGATGCGGGAAGGCCGCCTGGTGCCCGGCAGCAAGGTGGTGCTGGCGAACTCGCCGATTGCCTGCGCGGTGCGCCACGGCGCGCCCATGCCCGACATCAGCACCACCGAGGGCCTGCGCAGCGCCTTCCTGCAGGCAAACAAGGTGGCTTATTCGGACAGCGCCAGCGGCGAATACATCGAGCAGCAGCTGATGCACAAGCTGGAGATCACGCAGCAGATGCAGGGCAAGGCCGCGAAAATTCCCGCCACCCCGGTCGGCGAGATCATCGCCCACGGCCAGGCCGATTTCGGCTGCCAGCAGCGCAGCGAACTGATGCCGGTCGCAGGCATCGATATCGTCGGACTGCTGCCGGCGGAGGTGCAGCTGATGACCGAGTTTTCAGCCGCGCTGGTGCGTGACGCCAGGCAGCCGGAAGCCGGACGCGCCCTGCTGCGCTTCCTCGCCGCGCCGGCCAACGCCGGCGCAATCGAGGCCACCGGCCTGCTGCCGGCAGCGGCGGCACGCAGCGCAAGCACGCACTAACCACCTCCCTTCATCATTGATCATCAGGTAAACCATGGCCATTCCATCGACCGCCACACCCGACATCGCGTCGGTCGCGCCGCAAGAACCGCTGCGCGCGCCCTCGCGCATCGGCACCGTCATCCGCGTGACGAGCGGAAACTTCATCGAAATGTACGATTTTTTCCTGTTCGGCTTTTACGCGACGTATATTTCCAGGGCGTTCTTCCCCGCCACCAGCGAATTCGCCGGGCTCATGATGACCTTCGCCACCTTCGGCGCGGGCTTTTTCATGCGCCCGCTGGGCGCCATCCTGCTCGGCAGCTATATCGACCGTATCGGCCGGCGCAAGGGCCTGGTGCTGACCCTGGCCATCATGGCTTCCGGCACGGCGCTGATCGCCTTCGTGCCAGCTTACGCCACCATCGGCCTGCTGGCGCCGTTGCTGGTGCTGACCGGGCGTTTGCTGCAAGGCTTCTCGGCTGGCGTCGAGCTGGGCGGCGTATCGGTGTATCTGTCCGAGATGGCGACACCCGGCAACAAGGGTTTTTACGTCAGCTGGCAATCGGCCAGCCAGCAGGTGGCCGTGATCTTCTCGGCCGCGCTGGGCTATTTCCTGAACCAGACCCTGAGCCCTGCCTTCATCGCGGACTGGGGCTGGCGCATCCCGTTCTTCATCGGCTGCTCGATCATCCCGGTGGTGTTCTACATCCGCAGCTCGCTGCAGGAGACCGAGGCCTACCTGGCGCGCAAGTCGCATCCGACCTTCCGGCAAATGATCAAGACCATCAGCCTGAACTGGCCGCTGGTGGTCACCGGCGCGATGCTGATCGTGCTGACGACGGTGGCCTTCTACCTGATCACCGTCTACACGCCGACCTTCGGCAAGAGCGTGCTCAAACTGAGCACCGAAGACAGCCTGCTCGTCACGCTGTGCATCGGCCTGTCAAACTTCATCTGGCTGCCGGTGATGGGCGCGCTATCCGACCGCATCGGACGCTGGCCGATCATGGCGGCATGCGCCGCGCTGACCATGCTGACGGCGTATCCGTCCCTGTCCTGGCTGGTCAACCATCCCAGCTTCGACCATATGCTGATGGTCGAGTTGTGGCTGTCTTTTCTCTATGGCAGCTACAACGGCGCCACCATCGTCGCGCTGACGGAAATCATCCCGGCCAGCGTGCGCACCACCGGTTTCTCGCTGGCCTACAGCCTGGCCACCGCGCTGTTCGGCGGCCTGACACCGCTGGTGTCGACCTTGCTGATCGAGGGCACCGGCGACAAGGCGGCGCCAGGCTACTGGATGGCCGGCGCCGGCGCCATCAGCCTGCTGGCCACGTGGCTGATCTATCGCGGCATCGTCAAGGAACGCCATCCGGCCGCGGCCTGATGCACCGCATCCGGCAACACCCGCTCCCCGTCTTTTTTTGGCGGGGGCCAAGAAAATGGCCCTCTGATGGTCTTGCCGGACAAATCGGTGCCGGAAGGCGTGGCGCGCAACCGTTTCCATTTCCCCGAGGAGATGGGCGACGACCTGTATATCAGGGTCATCAACGGCGGCACCGGGATGTTCAACACGCCCGACACCAGCCAGCTGCCGGCGCGGCCGCTGGCCATTTCCGGCCCTCAGGCCGCTTGCGCCACCTGCGTCAGCAGTGCCGTCACTTCGTCCAGCATCACCGGCTTGGTCAGGTGATGCGCCATGCCGGCATGCCGGCTGCGCGCGCGGTCGTCTTCCGTGCCCCAGCCGCTCAGCGCCACCAGGCATGCCTGGTTCAAGGCAGGGTGCGCCCGCAAGTCGCGCGCCAGATCAAAACCGTTCAGATGGGGCATGCCGAGATCGAGAAATACCAGGTCGGGCTGGAATGCCAGCGCGGCCGCGACGGCCTTTGGCGCTTCCAGCACCACGCTGCTGGCATGGCCCAGTTGATCGAGCAGCAACGCCAGCATGTGCGCCGCATCCGCATTGTCGTCGACCACCAGGATGCGCAGGGCGCGCGCCGGCATCAGCGTGGCGTGTGCGCCATCGCCGGCCGCATCCGGCGCCATCTCGGCGAGCATCGGCAGGCGCACGGTAAATACCGCACCGCCACCCTCGCCCGGGCTGGCCACCTCGATGCTGCCGTCATGCATTTCGGCCAGCTGTTTTGCCAGGGCCAGACCGACGCCCAGCCCGCCTTGCGAACGCTCCATGCCGGAATCGACCTGGGTAAACAGCTCGAAAATGCCGGACAACATGGCCGCCGGAATGCCGATGCCCGTATCGCGTACATGGATCAGCACTTCCCGGCCAACGGTTTCCACCGCCAGCGCGATCCTGCCGCCAGGCGGCGTATATTTGGCCGCATTGTTGAGAAGATTGCTGACGATCTGGGCCAGGCGCGTCAGGTCGGCATCGAGCCACACGGCCTGCTCGGGAACGGTGACCGTGAACTGATGACGGGCGGCATCGATCAGGGGGCGGCTGGTATCGATGGCGCTATGGATGACAGCGTCGAGCGCGATGCGCGCGCGCTTGAGCGTGACCATGCCGCGGCTGATGCGCGAAACGTCGAGCAGGTCATCGATGATGCGCACCATGTGGCCCAGCTGGCGCTCCATCATCGTCAGGATGCGCGGCGCCTGCTCGGGCTTGCCGATCCGGAGGATGGACAAGCCGGTCTGGATCGGCGCCAGCGGGTTGCGCAGCTCATGCGCCAGCGTCGCCAGGAATTCATTCTTGTAGCGGTCGGCCTCGACCAGCCGGCTGGCATGGTTGCGCAGGGCCTCGGCCGAGGTATTGCGTTCGATAAGGTCGGCGGCCTGGCGCGCCACGATGTCGAGCAGGCGCAGGTCGCGCTCCGGCGGCTGGTGGCAATGCGTCCAGTGGGTGGTGATCATGCCGACCAGCCGGCCATCGCGCGTCAACAGCGGCGTCGATTGGGCCGAGCGTACACCCGCCTTGCGAAACGCGGCCAGGTCGTCGCTGCCGGCGATGAAGTCGCAGTCTTCGAAGTCCGGCACGATCACCCGCTGGCCCAGGTCGAGCGCCCTGCCGCAGGTGGTGGCCCGTCCCGGATAGACCCACTGCCAGAAGGCGACCGCTTCCTCCTTGAGACCGACATTGGCGATCATCTGCAGTTCGCCACGCAAGGGATCGTAGCGCTGCATGCTGCCGAAATCGGAACGCATGATGACCGTGGCGGCCTCCACCAGATGCTGGTACAGTTCGCCGACGCTGTCCTCATCGATCAGCATGGCGCTGACGCCATGCAGCAAACGCGCATCGAACAGCTCCGCTTCCAGTTCCCGCTTTTGCGCCTCGGCCAGGACCAGCTGCTGGCTCAGTTCGGCCACGCGCAATTCCAGCGCCTGCTCCGAACCGCGCAAATCCGGTGCCTCACGATAGACGACGCTACTGTTCAACATATTTTTCCTTTCGCACCAGTAAATGGTGCCAGCCTCGATTATAGCGGCTGCTGCGGCGCGCCATTCAAGCCTCAGGGATAGCCGGGCCGGCGCATCCGGAACAGGCTGTCCGCCCTGACTTCAAAATAATCGGCCGGACCGCCACCGCGCAAGATCGGTGCGGCCGCCGCCGTGTCGTACACGCCATCGACGAGCAGATGGCGCGCGATATGCACGCCCACCACCTCGCCCAGCACCAGCCAGCTGCCGACACCGTCGCCATTGAGGCCCTGCAGTTCGATGATCTGCGTGCGTCGGCATTCGAACGACACCGGACTCTCCAGCACGCGCGGCACATTGACGATGCGCGAGGCAAGCGGCGTCAGGCCGGCCAGCGCGAATTCGTCCACTTCCGGCGGCGCCGCCGCACAGCTGGCGTTCATCGCCTCGGCCAGCGGCCGCGTGGCCAGGTTCCACACGAACTCGCCGTTTTCCTCGATATTGCGCAAGGTGTCCTTGCGGCCGATACTGGCAAAGCCGATCAGCGGCGGCGTGTAATTGAAGGCATTGAAAAAGCTGTAGGGCGCCAGGTTGAGCACGCCGGCATTGCTGCGCGTGGCGATCCAGCCGATGGGACGCGGCCCGACGATGGCGTTGAAGGGATCGTGCGGCAGGCCGTGGCCCTGCGCAGGTTCGTAAAAATGGCGATCGTCGGTCATGCAATTCCTGTCGTGTGTAATGGGGGCCGGAACGACAGCTTAACAAAATCACCGCCCGGGCGCGTATGGCGCTACCTCGGGTGGCGCCATACGCACACTGTGCGAAAGCGGTTTACAGCGTTGTTGCAAATTTGCATACTGGTGGCACCTTACTTCTGGGAAACATGAAACAGATGAGCACCGTCACTGCGCAAGATCACTTTGTTTTCCAGCGGCGCCGTCAGAGCCGGACCATCGCCGCCCTGGCCGTCTTGCACCTGGCGCTGTTCTGGGCGGTCACGCGGCCAGTACACCAGCGCGTGGAACACGACGGACGCATCTGGCTGCAGCTGATGCCGCCACTGCCGCCAACGAGAGAATCTGTTGCGCCTGCTGAACCCAAGTCCGAGCCTGCGCCGCCGCCCCTGCCGGTGTTCCGTGCCGATCCTGCCATCACGCCATCTGCACCCAAGGCCGCACCCGCCCCCACACCGCAAGACGACGCCCTGCCAGCCGAAGCGGCGCCGGCGGCACCCAGGGCCAGTACCCTTACCCTGGCAGAGCAGGCCCGGCAAGCGGCCGGCGCCATCGACCGCCAGCTGCGCGCCGAACATCCGCAGGAGTTCGTCGCGCCGGCCGATACGCCGCAGACGCGCCTGGCGAAAGGCTTCGCGGAAGCGCATGCGGCGGTCAAGCCAAAATGGCATGAGGCGGCCCGCATCGAGCTGTGGAGCGCACCGAACGACCCCAAGCGCATCTACCGCGTCATCACGGCGGCCGGCGAATACTGCATCTACCTGCCCGACAAGGGCAGCATGTCGCTGAACCTCAGCGCCAGGTCCGGCCATGCCAGTTTTGGCGAAGGCAGGGCGGCGCCCTGTCCGATCAGGTTTTAAGCGTCATGCTCCTGCGGGGTGGCCGCATATTGCTGCGCCCAGGCATGCGCTCCGGCCACATCCATCTGCAAGCTGGCATAGGATTTTTTCAGCAAGTGCTCGGGCAGCGCCCAGTCCCATTTTTCCCTGCGCAGATTGAAGGCGCCCGCCAGCAGTTTCTGCGCGTCAGGCGGCGGCTGGCTGGCAAACGCCCGCAGACATTGCGCGATCCTCTGCTGGCCGGTCTCCTTGGCGAAAATCTCGATCGCAGGTCCCGATACCGAGACGCTCAAGCCGGCCTTGCGCAGCACTGCGGCCAGCGCTTCGTTCTGTTTGTCGCCTAGCCAGGTCAGCAGATAGATATTGCTTCCCATGCTCAGCATCACACGTTGATCCAGGCGACAACGCGCATAGCTGTCGCGCCCCTCCTGCAGCAAGAGAACGGCAGCGGCATCGAGAAAATGCGGCACCGCGGTGCCACGGTACAGGTCGCGCATGCGTTCCCTGATCTTGGCATGCCGGTGCCCTTTGCCGCCGGTAAACACCGGCGCCTTGCCGATCGATGTCTTGCTGACCAAAATGGTTTTACCGTCGTCGTCGATTGTCTCGACACGCCAGGTTTTTCCTGCAAACACGATGTAGTCACCGATCGATACGCTGCTCGACACCGGCAGGGAACCCAGCACGCGGCTATCGCAGACCACGCGATATTCTTCTTCCGCCGCAAACGCGGCATAAAAAGAATAGTGATTGACGATGCGCTCGCCTTTTGCCCCATGCAGCAGCACACCGGATGCGTCCTGCTGTATCAGTTCGAGCTTGCCCATATGGCGCAACATATCGAGAAAATCAGCTTTGTCCAAGGCGGGAAAGGGACCTTGCACACACAGCGTACGATAGGCGTCACCAGCCTGTACGCCGCCACGCTGGGCAATCAGGGACAGCAGTTGCTGGATCAGGGTTGAAAAGTGCAAGCCATCCGTCTGCGGCGGTTCGACCCACTTGTCTTCCAGCAGGCTGACCATCGCAGCGAACGTAAACAGCCCTGTACGCAACTGCACATCGAGGGTGGAATCCTTCATCAACGCCTGTTCCGTGACATAGCCGCGCAAGATGGCCGGTTCGCCGGGGCGTCGCCCGGAACGACCCAGGCGCTGGCGCATGCTGGCCACCGATGGCGGAGAGCCGATCTGGGCAATGCTTTTGACGGCGCCGATATCGATGCCCAATTCCAGCGTATTGGTGCAAATGGCGGTCGCATGGCTAGCCTTGTTCTTGAGCGCCGCTTCGGTTTCTTCCCGTATGTCACGCGACAGGTTGCCGTGATGCGGCCAGAATTCGTTGGCGATATGCTGCTGCTCGCACAGCCGGCCCAGAGCATGGGCGTATTCCTCGACCAGCCCGCGGGTATTCGGAAAGACCAGGTTGTTCGAACCGCGCAAGGTGTCGAACAAATGACGGACGATGGAACTGGTCGTGACGGCGGCAGCATCCTGCTGCTCTGCCGGCAAATGTGCGGGCTCCACATAGCCCTTGATTTCAAGCTGCAGACGCACAGGATCGGCATTCGAATTGATGGTCTCGACCGCGCCACCACCGCGCAGGCGCAAGAATTCGGCCGCCATGCCAAGATCACCCAAGGTCGCGGACAGGCCGACCCGCACCACCTTGCGCCCCACCGCCAGTTCCATGCGCTGCATCAGCGACTGCAGCTGCTTGCCGCGCTCGCTACCGATAAAGGCATGCAGCTCGTCAACCACGATATAGCGCAGCCTGGCAAACAACTGCGGCACCTGGAAGCCGCGATTGCACAGCATCGCTTCGAGCGATTCCGGCGTAATCAGCACCACGCCCGAGGATTGCTTGAAAAAGCGGTTTTTTGACGACGATGAAATATCGCCATGCCAGGGCCAGACGGGAATCTCCAGCTGTTCGCACAGCCGTTCCAGGCGCATGAACTGGTCATTGATCAGGGCCTTGATCGGACTGATATAGATGCACAGGCCGGTGTCCCGGGTATTGGCCAGCAAATGCGTCAGGATGGGAAAGAAAGCGGCCTCGGTCTTGCCGGCGGCAGTAGCGGCGGCAATCAGCACATCGCGGTCGCAGCCGATCAGCGCCGGAATCGCCCGCTCCTGCGCGTCGCGCAAGACGCTCCATTTTTCTGTCCATATCCAGCGCTGGATGCGTACGTCCAGCAAGCTGAATGCGGTCGATGCGCGCTGTTCGCCGGCGGACACGGTCAGATCCGGAAGCCGGCGAAATCTTCGTCCGCTTCCAGCTGGGCGTCGGCTGCGCCGCCGGTATCGGCAAACACATCGACCTGCTCCAGCAACGCTTGCCAGCGTGCCGACGGATTTTGCTCCAGTACCGCCAGCAAGCCGACAAAGGACGTGATGGTGGTACGCGGCGTCCTGAAATAGGCCTCGCCGACGCGCCTTGCGCAATGCTCCATGAAGGCGTGAATCGCTTCGTCAGGCAGGGCGAATTTCTCGGCCACGCCATATGCATGGACGTTGCGCACTTTTTGCAGCAAGACATAAAAATCTTCGGGGGTCAGGCTGGCCAGGCGCAGCACCGGGCCGCTGTAATCGACCAGGCCCGCCGTGGCAAAGGTATTTTCCGCCAGGCGGCTTTGCAATGCGGGATAGCTGAACAGGCCACGGCGCGGATCTTGCAAAAACTCAGGCGTGCCACCCAGGATAAAACCGAGTCCTTCGGTATTGCCCTGCAAGGTGTCATTCAGGATGCGCAGGATTTGCTCGTAGTTGGCATTGCGCGCGGCGGTATTGGCCAGCTTGTACAAATTGACCAGTTCATCGAGACAGACGACAAAGCCCGTAAAGCCCGCCAGGCGCACGAAGCGCGCAAACAGCTTGAGCTGGTCGTAGAACGAGGCATCGTCGACGATGGCCCGCACGCCCAGCGCCTGGCGCGCTTCGGTCTTGGTATTGAATTCGCCGCGCAGCCAGCGGATGGCGTCGGCCTTCAATTGTTCATTGCCCGTCTCAAAACCTTGGTAATACGCGGCAATCACATCGGCAAAATCAAAGCCATTGACCATCTCCGTCAGGTGTTCAAGCTTCTGGCGTATCACCGTTTCGGTCGCCACGCCCTGCGCCGCCGCTTCGGTTTTCGCCGTCGAGACAAATTTCTCGACGATGCCCGTCATCGCGCCGCCATCCGGCTTGGTGCGTGTGGACAGGTTGCGCATCAATTCGGCATACAGCGAGCGCGCCTGCCCACCCGTGGCATGCAGGCGCCGGTCCGGATTCAGGTCGGCATTGGCAGTGACCAGTTTCTTTTCCATCGCCACGGCGCGTATCAGGTTCAGGAAAAACGTCTTGCCGGAACCATACTCCCCGATCACGAAACGGATCGCCGAGCCACCGTCGACAAGCCGGTCCAGATCGGCCACCAGTGTTTCTATCTCATGCTTGCGGCCCACCTGTATCAAGTGCTGCCCGACGCGTGGCACCACACCGGCACGCAAGGACTGGAGGACGGCATCGCGGTCCCTGGGGCGGATAGGTGGCAAACTCATGGCGCGATTCTTTCGTGGATGTCGGGATTGATGTCAATCGGGTCGTTGCCTTCCGAACAAAGGCAGTCGTAGGCGTCGAGGCAGGCTTCATTGAGATGTTCCAGCGCACCGTCGAGCATCATGTCCAGGCTGCGCGCCAGCGCTTCCAGCTCGCTGCGCGGCCAGGACGAACGGGCCAGGAGCTGGCGCATGAATGCCGTGTGCGCCGCATCGAGCCCGGGCACGCCGCCTGACGCAGGCGTACTGGCAGGCACGATTGCCGCAGGCTCGGGCACGGGGTCATCGACGAAAATATTACCTAGCAAAACGGCCAGTTTTTCGTTATCGCTGTGTAATTGGGCTATACGCGCGATATCGAGCGTGACCACGCCGGCAGGGGGGCGGTCGCATACGGTAGCGTGATTTGTTGCCGGTGCCATTGCGCTGCCGTGCAAGGCAACATACAGTTTTTTACTGTCGACATCGAGAAAGGCATACAGCCGCTCCAGCACGGCTACCTCGGCACGCGGCATATGGGCGGCAGTGCCGGCGATGCGCACGATGAACGCGGCGCACGCTTCGCGCGCCGCCTCTCCAGCGGCCGCCACCTTGCGCCGCATCGCAGTAGGCAGCAGCGGTTCTTGCCGCAGCAATCGCGCACGCGCCATCAGCCTGCGCTGTTGCAACGTTGGCAGTTGCGTCCAGGAGGCTATCTGCGCGTCGAGCACCACCAGTTTTTCATCGCTGAACACGTCGTTGAGCTGCGCCTGCATGATCAGCAGTTCCAGCGCCAGCGTGGCAACCGGGTCTTCCACCGGCGCGCCTTTATCGGGGTGGGCGACGGGCATCAGGAACAGCGCCACGACCTGGTCCCCACCATGCTTGCCCGTCGTCGACAGCTCGGGTTCGGTTGCCACTTGCACCGAGGCCAGGGCATTTACCAGTGTGTTCACTATCTCGCTGCTGAGCACCGCTTGCGCATTAAAACGGCTGGCCAGCGACGCCAACGGCAACGCCATGGCACCATCGGCCAATGCCGTCCTGATATCATGCAGAGCTTGCATTGCCGATGGCGGCCAGATGGCCAGCGGCAAATGCACCAGCGCTTCCAGCGCATGGCGTTGTTCGGGAAAACGCCCGACAAAACGGCTATAAGCGTCGAGTTCGGCTGCGCAAGCATCGACGACTTTTTGCAGGAAATTGACGGGGCCATCCATGGTGCGCACATCAGGAACATCGCCTGTCTCGACAACAATCCCCTCGGTGCCTCGCATGGCATAAGACGCTGGCATATACACGCATTTCAGCCTGGTTGCCGTCGGCCGTATCTTGATACGGTCGCCATGCTTGGCAACATACGTCTTCAGAAAGAGCGCGTGGAATTGTTCAGGGCAACGGATGGCTGCCGTACGCAGCATGATGGACGGCTCGTGCTGCACCCAGGCCCAGGCCAGCTGTACCGGAATCGGCTGCTGGTCGGCCACGGCTTGACCGATGGCGAGACGCAGATACATGGGCATCACGGCGCCGGCAGGAAATTCCGGCATCGCTTGCAGATACAACTGCGGCGGCGCCTGTAACAGGTTGACTATTTCCAGAAAGTCGCTACATTGCCTGTGAAATAACGACGATTTTTTCCCATAATGTTTTAACAGACGCAGCAATTCTTTTGCAATCTGCGGCAACTCCGAAGCAAGTGCCTTGTCGAACTTGTAGTCAAGCAGAACCCGGCGTTCCAGGCCAAAGAAAAACAGCCAGATATTCGCGATATCGGCCTCCGGTCCACTACGTCCGTCAGCCAGCCATTTCAAATAGGCACCGCGAGCGCGCGGTGACACGTCGGAATAATTGGGCCAGTCATTGTGGGTATGCGCCTCGTTGTAATCAGCAAGCAGATCGACCGTTTTCAGGGGATCGATCAGGCAGGGATCCGGCGTGCCATATTGTCCTGGCAAGCGTTCTCCGACGTAAACCATGCCTGAAGGAATCGATAAACCGGCAACGGTGACCGCATCATTGCGTGCAAACCAGCGCGCCATGATTGGCTCGGCAGGTGGCGGGGGAATGCGAAAGCCGGCAGCCTCGGAAGAAGAACGCGCGTCATCTGAACTGTATTGCACCATCGATGTCGCCTTGCTCTCGTTAGTGGTTGTTTCTTCCAGCACGCCTGCCGTGCCAGATGCCGCGCATGTCGCACTGATTGTTTTCAACACTTCATCTTGCTCAAATAAAGCGCCATGCTCGCTGGCCCGACGAATCCGATATCGCAGATAAACATACAGTATGCCGGCACACACTGAAATCAGCCCTGCCAGTCTTCCGAAGAACAGCATCAGGAAGACGACAACAATGCCAGCCACCAACGCCAAATAAAAGAGCAAGCCGTGCTGTCGAAAATGCATCAACCGGCTCCCCGTATCCAATCGCGAGTTTCTGGAATTACCTAATTGTTATTTCCAAATGCTAACATGAGTTCGGCAACTTCATGACAGCAATCAATATGCTAGGCTGGCGCAGTATGCAGCTCACGGCACCGCTGCCGCATTGAGCGTCAACTCCATCAGCGCCCCTTTTTCCCACGAGCCTATGGCCACCAATGGCGTACCCGGCAAGAACGCCAGCGCACACGGATAGATGAAAGCCAGCTCCTGCCGCAGTGCCAGTCCGGGCCAGCCATAAAACTCCAGCTTGCCCTTGCCGATGCGCCCTACCGTATCGCCGTCGGGTGACCAGCACAGCGTATTGCCGGTGCCGCCGCCCTGCCCGGCGGGCGTGCTGGCCAACTGCCGGCCATCGGCCAGCGCAAACACCGACAGCTGTTCGAGGCCGTCAACGCGGTGCAGCGCCGCCAGGTAGCGGCCATCGGTCGAAGCGGCAATCGAGCTCAGGCCAGCCAGCGACAGCACGGTGCGGCCGGCGCCGGCCTGCAGGGGCCATTCCCATACGGTGACATAATCGGGCGGCTGCGCCTGCCCTTCTTCCACCGATTTCACGCCGTGCAGGACCAGCAGGCGCTGGCCGCCGTCGATGGCGCTCACGCCGCGCAGCATTTCGCCGCGATGCTCGTGCGCGAAGACGACCTCGCCGGTAGCCGCTTCCCGTACCTGCAGGCGGCCGTTCCAGCCGCCGTCGGCGAGGTATTGTCCGCACGGCGACCAGGCCGGGCCGCTGCCTTCGCCGTCCTTCTTGTTGCGGAAGTTGACGATCACGTCGCCGGACGCGGCGTCGACCACCGCCATCAGGCCGGTGGTGCTTTTCACGGCCAGCCGGCTGCCGTCGGGCGAAAACGCCATGGCCGAACAATGGGGCACCGGCTTGCCGCGCCACAGCTTCTGGCGCGCCGCCACGTCCCACAGGATCAGGTCGTGGCCGAGCACGGCCAGGCGCGTGCCGTCGGGCGAAAACCGCACGCTGTAGGCGCAGCCCAGGTTCAACGGTTTTACCTTCATGGGCGATCCAGGCGATACACGACGCAATCGAGGTCGTAATGTTTTTCCATGCCCGTGTAGCGCATGCCCAGCCTTGTCATGACCTTGATCGAGGCAGCATTATCGGGGTGGGCCACGGCGACCACAAACGGTGCGCCAACCACCTTGAAGGCATGGTCGACGATGGCGGCGGCCGCCTCGCTGGCGTACCCCTTGCCCCATCCCGCGCGCGCCAGGCGCCAGCCGATTTCGTGCGGCTGCGCCTTGTCGCCGGCGATGTGCTGCAAACAGGCCAGAACGACCATCACGTCATCGTCCTTGCGCATCAAGGCCCACCAGGAATAGCCCCACTCGCTCCAGCGCCCCATGATGCGGGCAACGGCGGCGCGCGTGTGTTCTTCCGTCTCGGGCTGGCCGGCATTGAGGTAAGTCATCACTTCAACATCCGAGTTCATAGCGTGCATGGCCTCGTAATGCTGCTCGGTGACGGGTTCGAGGCGCAGCCGCGCCGTATGCAGGATGGTCATGCGCAATTCCTTCAGGCGAAAAAAAACTAGGGCGGCACATTCTGCTTACCTCTCCCGCGGGCACTATTGAAGCGCGTTGCTGTCCAAGGTCGCATGGGAATCTTCCTCAAGGAGAGCGATCATGTCAGGACGTCCTATTCGTGGCGAAGCCGAGTGTCAGTACACGCTGGCACTTCAATGCGCCGACTGCGCGGCATGCGCACAGCGCATGCCGACGACATATACCAAGACCCGCAAGCTGGTGACGATGCATGGGCTGATCCAGCTGCGCTTGCAAATCCGCCGCTGCGAGAATACCCAATGCCCGCGCTTCCATCAGGTCTGCCATCCCGAGGAAGAAGGCCGCTGGGCGTTACCCAAGCAGGAATTCAGCTTCGATGTGGTGCTGCGCGTGGGGCAGTTGCGTTATCGCGAACATCGCTCTTGTCCCGAGATCTTCCAGCAGTTGCGCCAGGAAGGTGTCGACCTGGCCGAACGCAGCGTCTCGAACCTGCTGACGCAGTACGATATTCTGCTCAGCCTGGCACTCGATACCTTGCCCGAACGCGCCACGCAACTGGCTGCCCAGGGACGCGCGATCCTTGCCATTGACGGCCTGCAGCCCGATGTCGGCCATGAGGTCTTGTGGGTGGTACGCGACACGCTGTCCGGGCAAGTGCTGTGCGCGCGCAGCCTGCTGTCATCGGCGCGTGCCGAGCTGCAATGCCTGCTGGCCGACGTGACGGCCGCCCTGCCGGTGCCCGTGGTGGCGGTCGTGTCCGACGGCCAGCACAGTATCCGCCAGGCGGTCGCCGCCGCCCTGCCCGGGGTACCGCATCAGCTGTGCCAATTTCACTACTTGAAGGAAGCGGCGCGTCCCTTGTGGGAGGCGGACCGGCATGCCAAGAAAGAACTCAAGAAACTGGTGCGTGGTGTGCGCCCGCTGGAACGCGTTGCCGAACAACGGCCCGGGCCGACCGGCGAAGTCTCCCTGGGATACTGCGCGGCGGTGCGCAGCGCGCTGACCGATGACGCGCGCGCACCGCTGGTCTTTGGTGGCTTGCGCTTGCACGAACAGCTCTCCGGCATCCATGCCAGCGCGCGGCGCGCCGCGCAAAAAAGGGGGCGCCCACAGAAGTGAACCGCCTGGCCGGCATGCTCGGGCGCGCCCTGAGCAGTACCGCACGATGGTGGCCGCAGGTGGCGCAAGGCGCGGCCTGGGTGCAGGGCGCGAGCGCGATCCTGCGCAATGACGAGGGGCTATCGGCGGATGCGCTGATGGCGCGTTATCGGGACTGGCTCGCGCAAATGGACAGCGCCACGGAGTGCCCCGACCTGCCCGACACCTTGCGCAAGGCCCTGTCGCACTTCGTCAAGGTGAGCGCCAGTTACGGCGGCGATGTGTTCCATTGTTACCGCATTGCCGGACTGCCCCGCACGAACAATGCGCTGGAGCAGGCCTTCGGCAGTCTGCGCTACCACGAGCGGCGCGCCAGCGGTCGCAAGGTCGCTTCGCCTTCTTTGGTGCTCAGTGGCAGTGTGCGCATGCCGGCAGCGCTGTTTACCCGGACCGGCACGGTGACGCGCGACATGCTCGCCGCCGTACCGCAAGACCGATGGCGCGCGACGCGCGCCGACCTGGAGCGGCGTCGCCAGGCGCGCTGCCAGCGCCATCGTTTCCGCAAGGATCCCGCCCACTATCTGGCGGGACTGGAGAAACTGTGCGATGAGCTAAATGTGCTGACCTAGAAAAAAAAGACGATACACGATCGTCTTTTTTTAAGCTACACGAAAGGGAATTACTTGCCCGTTTCGCCTTTCTTGATCCATGCCGCCAGCTGGTGCGGGCGCAGGCCGTCGTAGTCTTCGAACGGCTGATGGATCCATGGGTTGTGCGGCAGCTCTTCCAGGAAGTAGTCGGGACGCACGACGGAGCAGCCTTTCAGCCAGATCACGGCCGATTTGACTTCGGTCACGCCCGGGAAATTGTCTTTCAGGTGGCGCGTGACCTTGTCGAGCGTGACGCCCGAATCGGCCAAATCATCGACCAGCAGGATGCGGCCGGCCAGCGGGCCCTTGGTCATCGTCATGTACTTGGCGATATCGAGGTCGCCCTGGGTCGTGCCCTTGTCTTCGCGGTAGGAACTGGTCGACAGGATCGCCAGCGGCAGGTCGAAGATGCGCGAGAACACGTCGCCGGGGCGCACGCCGCCGCGGGCCAGGCACAGCACCTGGTCAAACTTCCAGCCCGATTCATGGACCTTGAGCGCCAGGCGCTCGATCAGGCGGTGGTATTCTTCCCAGTTCACCCACAGGTGCTGGTCATTGCTTTGTGGCGTAGTCATGATGTTCTGTCTTTATGCTTTGCTTGAAAAAATCCGCCTTGCGGCGGATTGGGGTGCTACGCGTTTATTCGAACGGGTGGCGCAGGACGATCGTTTCTTCGCGATCCGGACCGGTCGAAACCATGTCCACCGGCACGCCGACCAGCTCTTCGATGCGCTTGATGTAAGCGCGCGCAGTCGCCGGCAGGGCCGCCAGCGATTTCGCGCCGACCGTGCTTTCGGTCCAGCCTGGCATCTCTTCGTACACCGGCACGCAGCGGGCCGCTTCTTCGGCGCCCGACGGGAAGATGTCGACCGACACGCCATCGATGGTGTAGCCGGTGCACAGCTTCAGCGTTTCGATACCGTCCAGCACGTCCAGCTTGGTCAGGCACATGCCCGACACGCCGTTGATCTGCACCGAGCGGCGCAGCAAGGCGGCGTCGAACCAGCCGCAGCGGCGGGCACGGCCCGTCACGGTGCCGAATTCATGGCCCACTTGCGCCAGGTGGTGACCGACGCCGGCATCGGTCGGCAGTTCCGACGGGAATGGGCCGGAGCCGACGCGCGTGGTGTAGGCCTTGGTGATGCCCATGATGTAATGCAGCATGCCGGGACCGACACCCGAACCGGCGGCGGCATTGCCGGCCACGCAGTTCGACGAGGTGACGAACGGGTAGGTGCCGTGGTCGACGTCGAGCAGCGAACCCTGAGCGCCTTCGAACAGCAGGTTGGCGCCGGCCTTGTGCGCCGCGTACAGCGCGCTCGACACGTCGGTCACCATCGGACGCAGGCGCGGCACGTAGGCCAGCGCGTCGTCGAGGGTCTTCTGATAGTCGACTTTCGGCGCCTTCAGGTAGTTTTCCAGCACGAAGTTATGGTAATCGAGGTTCTCGGCCAGTTTCTCGGCAAAGCGCTTCTCGTTCAGCAGGTCGGCGATGCGGATCGCGCGGCGTGCAACCTTGTCTTCGTAGGCCGGGCCGATGCCCTTGCCGGTGGTGCCGATCTTCGCATCGCCACGCTTGGCTTCACGCGCCAGGTCGATCGCGGTGTGGTAAGGCAGGATCACGGGCGCCGCGTCCGACACTTTCAGGCGCGAGGCGACTTCGACGCCGATCGCTTCGAGCTTGTCGATTTCGCGCAGCACGTCCGGCACCGACACCACCACACCGTTACCGATGTAGCAGGCCACGCCTGGACGCATGATGCCCGAAGGGATCAGTTGCAGCGCGGTTTTCACGCCGCCGATGACCAGCGTGTGGCCTGCATTGTGGCCGCCCTGGAAGCGCACCACACCCTGGGCGTGATCGGTCAACCAATCGACGATCTTGCCTTTACCTTCATCGCCCCATTGGGTGCCGATGACAACGACGTTCTTTGCCATAATTTTCTTTGACATCACTCAACCTAAGTTTTTAAGAATCCAGCTACTACCATTATCGGCAAGTACCAGCACGCGATCGCACTCGAACTCGTCTTGTTCATTACTGTGACCCGGCAAACTCTGGATCACGACCTCGCCCGCCTTGCGCAACTCGGCGATTTTTTCCTTCAATTCTGGCGCGCTGCCCCACGGCGCGCGGATCGAATGCTTGCGCTCCGCGGTCGGCAACAGGCGCGCCAGTTCGCGCAAATCGAGCGAGAAGCCGGTCGCGGGACGAGCCCGGCCGAACGCTTCGCCGACGTGGTCATAACGGCCGCCGCGCGCAACCGCGTTCGGCAAGCCAGGTACATACAGCGCAAACATCGCGCCGCTTTCATATTGGTAGCCGCGCAGGTCGGCCAGGTCGATCGCCACTTCGGCGCGGCCAAGGGCGGAGCCCGCCAGCGCGGCCAGTTCGGCCAGCGCCTTGAGCACGCCCGGCAATGGCGGCAGCACCTCGCGCGCGCGCGCCAGCACATCGATGTCGCCGTACAGGTTCGGCAAGGCCAGCAGCGCGTCGCGCGTGACCGCATCGTAGGCGGCCGTCAGGGCGCGCAGGCCTGGCGCATCCTTGGCGCGCAGCAGGCTGTAGAGGGCGGCTTCGTCGCGGCCGGCCGCGTCATCCTGCGCAATAATAGCGCGCAACAGGCCGACGTGCGACAGATCGAGGCGCACGCTGTCAAAGCCGGCCAGTGCCAGCGACGCGAGCGCCAGTTCCTGGATTTCGGCGTCCGCTTCCAGGCCGGCATGGCCATAGATTTCGGCGCCGATCTGCAGCGGCTCACGGGTAGCATGCAAGCCCGACGGACGGGTATGCAGCACGCTGCCGGCATAGCACAGGCGGGTGACGGTGGCACGGTTGAGCAGGTGGGCGTCGATACGGGCCACTTGCGTGGTCATGTCGGCGCGCAGGCCGAGCATGCGGCCCGACAGCTGGTCCACCAGCTTGAAGGTACGCAGATCGGTATCCTTGCCGGCGCCGGTCATCAGCGACTCCAGATATTCGAGCAGCGGCGGCATCACCAGTTCATATCCGTACAGACGGAAATTATCCAGCATGAGGCGGCGCAGCTCTTCGATCTTGCGCGCTTCCGACGGCAACACATCGGCAATATTTTCGGGCAAAAGCCAATTCGGCATGAGGGAGCGAGATACGGAAGAAAGTTGAAAAATGCATCAGGCGAGGCAGCGGCGGGCGCGCCAGGCAAGAGGCCGAACCTGATATTTTACGCGAAAAAGTATGGCTTTAGGGATAAGTTGTCGCCACGGCGATAACTCAAGGCAAAAAAACAGCGCTTTTCACCGGCCCGCATGAGCATCGCGGCCATAAAAAAGCGGGGCCGGCATCGCTGCCGGCCCCGCCTGAAGTACTGCCCTTGGATTACTTTTTGGCGGCGCCGGCCGAACCGGCCGAGCCATTGCCCTTAAAGTATTTGAAGAACTCCGAACTCGAATCGACCACCATCACGTCGCCCTTGTCCTTGAACGTGGCGCGGTAGGCTTCCAGGCTGCGGTAGAACTTGTAGAACTCCGGATTGCGGCCAAACGCTTCGGCGTAGATCTGCGACGCCTTGGCGTCGCCCTCGCCGCGCAGCTTCTCGGCTTCACGGTAGGCTTCGGCCAGGATCACGGTACGCTGCTTGTCGGCGTCGGCACGGATCTTCTCGGAATCGGCCGAACCGGTGGAACGCAGCTCATTGGCCACGCGCACGCGCTCGGACTTCATCCGTTCGTACACCGAGTTGTTGATCTGCTCGACGTAGTCGACGCGTTTCAAACGCACGTCGATGATGTCGACCCCGATCGTTTTCGCTTCGGCAGAGACCTTGGCCAGGATCGCCTCCATCACCTTGCCGCGCTGGCCCGAGATCACTTCGCGCACGGTGCGCTTGGTGATTTCATCGTTCAGGGCCGCCTTGACGATTTGCGACATGCGGTTGCGGGCCGGATTTTCATCGCCGCCGAAGCTGCGGAAATACAGGCGCGGATCGGCAATGCGCCACTTCACGTAGGCGTCGACAAGAATGTTTTTCTTCTCGGCCGTGATGAAGCGTTCCGGCTCAGGCGTGTCCAGCGTCAGGATGCGCTTGTCCAGGTACAGCACGTTCTGGAACGGCGGCGGCAGCTTGAAGTACAAGCCAGGTTCACTGATCACTTCCTTGACTTCACCAAGGGCGAAAACGACTGCGTGCTTGCGCTGGTCGACCACGAACACGGTCGAGGAGAGGAGCATGATCGCGATAAAGCCAGCGATCAGGGCGGCTACGATACGGTTCATTAGCGGCTCTCCCGTTCACGCGAAGAGCGGCGCGTATTGACTTCGACTGTCGGCATGGCGTCCTGTGGCAAAACAGTGGTGGTGGCAGGGGCGGCGGCACGCGCGGCAGCGGCGCTGGCGTCGGTCGCGGCCGTCTGGGCGATCAGCTTGTCGAGCGGCAGGTACAGCAGGTTGCTGCCGCTTTTCGCGTCAACCATGACCTTGCTGGCGCTGCTGAACACTTGCTGCATGGTTTCCAGGTACATGCGGTCGCGCGTCACGGCCGGTGCTTTCTGGTATTCGACCAGCACCTGCTTGAAGCGCGAGGCGTTACCGGCGGCGTTCTCGGTCACCATGGCGCTGTACGCTTCGGCTTCTTCCATCAGGCGGAAGGCGGCGCCCCGCGCTTTCGGAATCACGTCATTGGCGTAAGCCTGGCCTTCGTTCTTCTGGCGTTCTCGGTCCTGGCCCGCTTTCACCGCATCGTCAAACGCGGCTTGCACCTGCTCCGGCGGCTGCACCGCCTGCATGGTCACGTTGGTGATCAATGCGCCCAGCTTGTAGCGGTCGACGATCTGCTGCATCAGCGCCTGGGTTTCGTAGGCCACTTTTTCACGGCCTTCATACAGGACGAAGTCCATCTTGCTGCGACCCACCACTTCGCGGATCGCCGTTTCGGCGACCTGGCGCAAGGTGTCTTCCTGGTCGCGGTTCTGGAACAGCCAGTCGACCGGGCTTTTCAGCGTATATTGCACGGCGAACTGGATGTCGATGATGTTTTCATCGTCGGTCAGCATCAGCGATTCGGTGGCCTGCTTGTTGCGCAGCGACTGGCGGTAGCCGACTTCGACCGTGCGCACCTGCGACACGTTGACGGTTTCGTCGGTCTGGAACGGATACGGCCAGCGCCAGTTGAAACCGGCCGGGGTGGTGCGCGCTACCTTGCCGAACGTCATGACGACGCCGTTCTGGCCCTCTTGCACGATAAAGGCGCCGCTGGCCAGCCAGATGAAGACGGCGATCACGCCGACCACGCCGGCGGTAATGCCGGCGCCCTTCATGTCCGGACGCGGACCATTGCCGCCCCCGTTGTTGTTGCCGTTATTGCCGCCGTTGTCGGGACGGTTCTTCTGGCCGAAGAAGGCATTCAGGCGCTGATTGAAATCGCGCCACAGCTGATCGAGATCCGGTGGACCTTCGCCGGGCTTTTTGCCTTCTTGGGCTTTCTTGCCGTCGTCCTTGTTGTTGCCCCAGCGGGGGTCATTCAGGGACAACTTCAAGCCTGTTTTTTTGAGTAGGGAGACAAGCATAACTATCGTGTTCCGACTTTGGAGTGGGTGGAAATACCATCGTCCTGGCCAGCTTCTTCTGGCTGGTCCGGGGCGGCGCCATCATGCAAGTCCTGCTGATCGTCTGCTTCGCCGATCGGCAGGCCGTCCTGTGCTGCATCGTACTGATAGAGGTGGGCCGAACGCGGCGCGCTCTTGGCCATCTCGACGATGGCCTCGCGCAACAGGTCCAGCCCGCTGCCCTTGTGCGCGCTGACGAATACGCGGCTGAGCGTGCCATTTTCATCGCGCTCCACCGAAGGCTCCAGCCCGGCCGCGTCGATCTTGTTCCACACCAGAATTTGCGGAATATGATCGGCGCCGATCTCTTGCAAGACCAGGTTGACCTGCTCGATCTGCTCCATGCGCACCGGCGACGAAGCGTCGACGACGTGCAGCAGCAGATCGGCATGGATGGTTTCTTCCAGCGTGGCGCGAAACGCCGCCACCAGCTGGTGCGGCAATTCGCGCACGAAACCCACCGTGTCCGAGATCACCACATTGCCCACTTCCTGGCCGAGATAGACCCGGCGCGAGGTGGTGTCGAGCGTGGCGAACAGCTGGTCGGCCACATACACGCCGGCCTTGGTTACGGCGTTGAACAGGGTCGACTTGCCGGCATTGGTATAGCCGACCAGCGAGACTGAAAACGTGTGATTGCGGCCACGCGCGCGGCGTTGCGTTTCGCGTTGCTTGTGCAGTTTTTCCAGCCGTGCGCGCAGCGCCTTGACCCTGTCGCCGATCAGGCGGCGGTCGGTCTCGAGCTGCGTCTCGCCGGGGCCGCGCAGGCCGATACCGCCCTTTTGCCGTTCAAGGTGAGTCCAGCCGCGGATCAGGCGCGTGGCCAGATGCTGCAGCTGGGCCAGCTCGACCTGCAGCTTGCCCTCGTGGCTTTGCGCGCGTTGCGCAAAGATGTCGAGGATCAGGCTGGTACGGTCGAGCACGCGCACATTCAGGCGCTTTTCCAGATTGCGCTGCTGTGCGGGCGAGAGGGCATGGTTGAAGATGACGATTTCCAGGCCATCGTTGACGACGGCGTCACCGATCTCGTCCGCCTTGCCGCTGCCGACAAAATAGGCGGAATCGGGACTGGAACGCTTGGCCGTGATGGTGGAAATCGGGTCGGCGCCAGCCGAGCGCGACAACAGCATCAGTTCCTCCATGCTGGCGGCAAAGTCGCTGTGACCGAAGTCAACTCCGACTAGTGCCGCGCGCATGATGGCAACAGACAGGTTGTCGCGAGCGCCGATGCGGATGCATCAACGCCGCTGGCACGGACGCAGGCGATGGAAGGTGAAAGGCGCGGGGCCGTCAAGCTCAACGCTTTACTCCGCTTCGGATTCAATATTGAGATTGACGGCACGGGCCGGCACCACTGTCGAGATGGCATGCTTGTACACCATCTGTGTCACCGTATTGCGCAGCAATACGACATATTGATCGAACGATTCGATATGGCCCTGCAATTTAATGCCATTGACCAGGTAGATCGAGACAGGAACATGCTCTTTGCGTAATGCATTGAGGAATGGGTCTTGTAACAGTTGCCCTTTGTTGCTCATAACAGCTCCGTTTGTTTATGTTGTTGTGTAAGAATTGGAGGCGACTCGCTTGATTTCAAGTGCTCTCACACCTCTCTCACAGAGAAAGATGCGTCACAGCTACTGTAACCTGTTTTCGCGATCGCTGTCGCGCATGGCGCATTAACACTTTATTATTCTGGCGTTAATACCCATGAATGGCAATATTATTTTCTGCTGGCGCCGCATTATTACCGCGGCGCCTTAATTAACGCTTAATGTTACGCCGGATTTATTTGCTCGGCGTGCGTGCAAACGGATTTTTACCGGTACGCAGTTCGATCCGCAATGGCGTGCCGACCAGCGCAAAGGTATCGCGGAAATGCTTTTCCAGATAGCGTTTGTACGGGTCGCCCACGGCGTCGAGCGCATTACCGTGGATCACGATCACCGGCGGGTTCATGCCGCCCTGGTGGGCGTAGCGCAGCTTCGGACGGATCGAACCCTTGCGGCGCGGTTCCTGCTTCTCCACCGCTTCGATCAGGGCCCGCGTCAGCTTCGGTGTCGACAGGTCGCACATGGCGGCCGCATACGCCGCGTTGAGCGACTTCATCAGCGGACCGATGTTGGTGCCCTTCAGCGCCGAAATGAAATGCATCTGCGCGAACGACAGGAAATCGAGCTTGCGGTCGATATCGATCTTGATCTCGTCGCGCTCGTGCGATTGCAGGCCGTCCCACTTGTTGACGGCCACCACCAGCGCACGGCCCGATTCCAGGATAAAGCCGGCGATGTGCGCGTCCTGTTCCGAGATATCCTGCTGTGCGTCGAGCATCAGCACCACCACGTTGGCTTCCGAAATCGACTGCAGCGTTTTCACCACCGAGAATTTCTCGATCGCTTCGAACACCTTGCCGCGGCGGCGGATGCCGGCCGTGTCGATCAGCGTGTATTGCTGGCCGTCGCGTTCGAACGGAATCTCGATCGAGTCGCGCGTCGTGCCCGGCATGTCGAAGGCGATCACGCGCTCTTCGCCCAGCAGGGTGTTGATGAGGGTCGACTTGCCCACGTTCGGACGGCCGACCAGGGCGATCTTGATGCCGCGGTCGGTTTTTTCCAGCTCTTCCGGCTCATCCGGACGCTGTGCGAACGCCAGGTCCAGCATCACTTCGACCAGGTCGTTGACGCCGTCGCCGTGCGCGGACGAGATCGCATACGGATCGCCCATGCCCAGTTCATAGAACTCGGACACCACGGCCGTATAGCGCATGCCTTCGCTCTTGTTGACCACCAACAGGACCGGGCGACCGCTCTTGCGCAGGAAGTCGACGATGGTCTTGTCATGCGGCGTCAGGCCCTGGCGGCCGTCGACGATGAACACCACCACGTCGGCCTCGGCCACGGCCTGCTTGGTCTGCAGTGCCATCTGGTGCATGATGCCTTCCTTGGCGACGGGTTCGAAACCACCCGTATCGATGACCAGGAAGGGACGTTCGCCGACACGGCCTTCGCCATAGTGACGATCGCGCGTCAACCCAGGCAAATCCGCCACCAGCGCATCGCGCGAGCGGGTCAGACGATTGAATAAAGTCGATTTCCCAACATTGGGTCGACCTACTAGTGCAATTACCGGCTTCATTTGTATTACTCGACCGCGAGAGCGGTCACTGTCCCTGATTGGGTTTGAAAAATCAAATTCGAACCTGCAACGAGCGGCACCGAGACGATCGGGCTGCCGTCGGTGCTGACCCGACCTATTAATGCGCCATCTTCCCGTGACAGGAAGTGGATGTAACCTTGATAGTCGCCGATGGCCACGCTGCGGCCATACGATGCGGGCGTGGACAGGCGGCGGCGCGCCAGCGCCTCGTTCTTCCACGCGCCCTGCCCGCCTTCGCGGGCGAATGCCAGCACGGTGCCCTGGTCATCGGCGGTAAACACGAAACGCTGGTCGACCGCCACGCCCACATCGGACGAGACCGGCTTGGTCCAGCGCGGCACGCCCGTGGCGGCGTCGAAACAACCGGCCTTGCCCTGGTACGTGACGGTGCACACTTCGCCTTCGAACACCACCGGCGTGCCGGCGATGTCGGAGACGCGTTCCAGTTCGGTGGCGCCGCGCGGTTCGCTGACCACGGTTTCCCAGCGCACCACGCCGGTGGCCGCCGTCAGCGCCACCAGCTTGCCGCCCGGCTGGGCGACATACACGTTCGTGCCGCCGAGCACCATGCCCGGCGCATTGCGCAGGGTCAGGGCCGGCGTCGTGCGCTGCACCACCCACTTGCGTTCGCCGGTCCTGGCATCGAAACCGAGGATGCGGTTGTCGACGCTGCGCACCACCACCATGCCTTCGCCGACCACCGGCGCCGTCAGCACTTCGCTCGACGCCTGGGCTTTCCACAGTTCCTTGCCATTCGCGTCAAACGCCAGGATCACGCCCTTGACGCCGCCGACCGCCACCACGTTGCCGTCGGTGCCGGGGCTGGAGGTGATGTCGGTGCCGGCCTTGATGCGCCAGGCTTCACGGCCGGTGGCCGCATCGAGGCGCGCCAGCGCGCCATCGGCGTTGACCACGTACAGGCTGCCGCCGGACAGGGCCGGAGTGAACGCATACACGCCCGACTTGCCGATCGAATACTTCCATGCTTCGCGCACGGCCATGCTCGATTTTAACTCGACCAGCTTGGCCGGCTCGGTTTTCGGATCTTTCTTGGCAAACGGATTCCATGACGAGCAACCCGCCATCAAGACCAACAGGCTTGCCGCTACCAGCTTTTCAGTGAGACGCATAAATGTTATCCAACCTTTTTCTTGTACTTGTAAGGACTATCAGGCAGCCGCTGGCGCGGCCTTGGCCTTCTCTTCCGGCACGCTGCCGCCGATCGCTTCCAGTTTCACCTGGATCAGCTGGCGGCCAGGGTTGTTTTTATCGGTCGCGGTGAACGCGGCCAGGTAGGCGGTGCGCGCATCGGCCAGCTTGTTCTGCGCGACCAGGATATCGCCCTTGCGGTCGGCCACGGCGCCGGCAAATTGCGGCACGCTGGCGCCCGACAAGGCTTTCAGGGCGTCGTCGTAGGCTTTTTCATCGAGCAGCACGCCAGCCAGGCGCAGCTTGGCGATCACCTTGTACTCCTCGCTGCCGTGCTCGGCCACCCATTGCAGCTGGGCCTTGGCGGTTTTCAGATCATTCGCGTCGAAGGCCGCCTTGGCCGCGGCCAGGCCGCTCATCTGTGCGTACGCCGTGCCACCGAAGCGCGACTGCATGTCGCCGGCCGCACGTTGGATCTTGGCGGCGTCCTTGGCGGCGATGGCGCCTTGCAGCTCATCGTACAGCTGGCCCGCCTGCGCGGCCTGGGTACGCTGGTAGTACTGCCAGCCGGCCCAGCCGCTGTAGCCGGCCAGCGCCACGATCAGGACCCAGGAGGTCAGGTTGCCATAGCGCTTCCACCATGCCGAGAGGGATGCCAGTTGTTCTTGCTCTTCGTGATCGTATGCCATGAGTCGTCAGTGTAATGAGTAGTGGATCGAGGGGTACGCCATGTTGCCACATCGCTGTGGCAACGTGGTTCAATGATGGTGATGCACATGGCCGCCAGGGCCGTGGTCATGACCGCAATCGTGGTCGCCGATGATCTGGTCGACCACGTAGTCGACGACATCGTCGAACGGCACCGTGTTCTGCTGCGCCGCGCCTTCGGCGTCGCGCAGCGCTTTGACGGTGGCCACATGGTTGGCGACTTCATCGTCGCCGAGGATCACGGCAAACGCCGCGCCGCTGGCGTCGGCCTTTTTCATCTGCGTCTTGAAGCTGCCGCCGCCATTGCTGGCCGCGCAGTGCAGCACCACGTCCAGGCCGGCGTCACGGATGCGCTCGGCCAGCACGAAGGCCTGCAGGCCCGCCTGTTCGCCCTGGTGCACCAGGTAGACGTCGCATTGGGCCGGGGCTTCCGGTTCGGCCGCGTCTTTCATCAGCAGCACCAGGCGCTCGACGCCCATGCCGAAGCCGACGGCCGGGGTCGACTTACCGCCGAACATTTCGACCATGCCGTCATAGCGGCCGCCGGCACACACCGTGCCTTGCGCGCCCAGCTTGTCGCTGACCCACTCGAACACCGTGCGGTTGTAGTAATCGAGGCCGCGCACCAGGCGTGGATTGATGGTGAACGGAATATTGTTGTGGTTCAAAATCTTCTGCAGGCCGTGGAAGTGCGCCAGCGATTCCTCGCCCAGGTACTCCAGCAGTTTCGGCGCGCCATTCACCAGTTCCTGCATGGCAGGGTTCTTGGTGTCCAGGATGCGCAGCGGATTGCTGTGCAGGCGGCGCTTGGCTTCTTCGTCGAGCAGCTCGCTGTGGCTTTCCAGGTAGGTGATCAGGTCGGCGCGGTGGCGCAGGCGCTCGGCCGCGTCGCCGATCGAGTTCAGTTCCAGGCGGATGCCTTCCAGGCCCAGGTCATCCCACAGGCGGCGCGACAGCATGATGATTTCGGCGTCGATATCCGGGCCCGTGAAACCGATCGCTTCCACCCCGAACTGGTGGAACTGGCGGTAGCGGCCCTTCTGCGGGCGCTCGTGGCGGAACATCTGGCCCTTGTACCACAGGCGTTTCGGGCCTTCGTAGACCAGATTGTGTTCGACCACCGCGCGCACCACGCCCGCCGTGCCTTCAGGGCGCAGGGTCAGGTTGTCGCCGTTCATCGAATCGGTGAACGAATACATTTCCTTTTCGACGATATCGGTGACGGCGCCGATGGCGCGCGCGAACAATTTCGTTTCTTCCACGATCGGCGTGCGGATCTGCTGGAAGCCATAGCTTTGCAGCACCGACTGTGCCGTGTTTTCAAACAACTCCCACAGCGGCGCATCGGCCGGCAGCACGTCGTTCATGCCTTTGACGGCGGTGATTTTATCGGCTTTTTTATTTTCGGACATATGTGTTCTTCTTTGCTTTAACTTGATTGTCGGATTACGCCCGGAAGGCTAATCCAACCTACGCGGCAACCGGCGCAGTCTTGCCATAATGGCTTTTTACATACTTCAGGACAATGTCCTGGAATTCCTCGACGATGCGCTCGCCACGCAGGGTGACGACTTTTTCGCCATCGACAAACACCGGCGCGGCCGGCGATTCGCCGGTGCCGGGCAGGCTGATGCCGATATTCGCATGTTTCGATTCTCCCGGACCGTTGACGATGCAGCCCATCACGGCCACGTTCATCGCTTCCACGCCCGGATACAATTTTTTCCATTCCGGCATCTGCTCGCGCAGATAGGTCTGGATATTGTCGGCCAGTTCCTGGAAGGTGGTGGACGTCGTGCGGCCGCAGCCTGGGCAAGCGATCACCATCGGCGCAAACTTGCGCAGGCCCATGGTCTGCAGAATCTCCTGGCCGACGATCACTTCGCGCGTGCGGTCGCCGCCCGGTTCGGGCGTGAGCGAAATGCGGATGGTGTCGCCGATGCCCTCTTGCAGCAATACCGACAGCGCCGCCGTGGAGGCGACGATGCCCTTGCTGCCCATGCCCGCTTCGGTCAGGCCCAGGTGCAGCGGGTAGTCGCAGCGTTTGGCCAGCTCGCGGTAGACGGCGATCAGGTCCTGCACGCCGGACACCTTGCACGACAGGATGATCTTGTCGCGCGCCAGGCCCAGCTCTTCGGCGCGCACGGCGTTTTCGATCGCCGAGGTCACCAGCGCTTCATACATCACGGCTTGCGCCGGCCATGGCTCGGCGCGGCCCGCGTTTTCATCCATGATACGCGCCAGCAGGGCCTGGTCCAGGCTGCCCCAGTTCACGCCGATGCGCACCGGCTTGTCGTAGCGGCAGGCCGCTTCGATCATCTGCGCGTATTGCGTGTCGCGCTTGGCGCCCTTGCCGACGTTGCCCGGATTGATACGGTACTTCGACAGCGCGCGTGCGCAATCGGGATAGTCGTTCAGCAGAGTGTGGCCGTTATAGTGAAAGTCCCCTACCAGCGGCACGTCGATGCCCATCTTGTCGAGCTGGTCGCGGATATACGGCACGGCCATCGCCGCTTCGGGCCGGTCCACCGTCAAGCGCACCAGTTCCGAACCGGCACGCGCCAGTTCCTTGATCTGGATCGCCGTGCCGATGGCGTCGGCGGTATCGGTATTGGTCATCGACTGCACCACCACGGGGGCGTCGCCGCCCACCCAGATCTGGCGCTGGCCGTGGGCGACCAGCACCTTGCGGCTGTCGCGCCGGCCGGACGGGCCGGAGCCGATCGCTGTATTCGAGGTAGCCATATTCATAGTCTTGTCTTGTTGAACGAGTTACTTGAAGCCGTTACTTGATATTCACGCGGGCAATCGTGCCGCCCGAGATGGTCGGCAGGTCCAGCCTGGCGCCGCGCAGGGTGGCCTGCACCACGTCAGGCTTGCCCACCACCAGCACGGCCGGGCCGGTGATATCGAACGTTTCCGTGCTGCCCGCCTTGACCAGGCGCGAAATCAGCGGCGTGCTGCCGGGGCGGCGAATTTCAACCCAGGAATCCTGTTCCACCTTCAGGACCAGCGCATTGGCGCTGGCGACGGCCGGCGCTGCCGCTGGCGTCTCGGCTGCCGGCGCTGGCACGGTGGCAGGCGCTGCGGCCAAGGTTGACGCTGGAGCGGGTGCCGGCGTATCGGTGCTGGTGCTGGTCCCTGCCCCGGCCGGTGGCGGCACGGAAATCAATGGCACCGACGGCGTCTGCACCGGCGACAGATCCTGGCCCGGCTTGATCAGGGTGGTTTCCACCGGCGCGGTCACGCCCGTGTGCACGGCTTCCTTGTCGCCATGGGCAAACAGGGTCTCCGGCACATAACCCATTTTATAGGCGCCAAAAGCGGCGGCGGCCACCACGGCCACGGCGCCGGCGATCCACACGCCGGAATGCGATGAGCGCTGCGTCATCGACGGAAAGCGCGACTCGGAAAACGTGGCCGAAATATCGCGGCGCGCAGGCGCGGCCTGGTGTTCGTGCACCGGCGTCGGCGGATGGACTGCGATCATCGCCACCAGCGGCGCCGCATCGAGCCGCACCACCTTGGCATAGGCGCGCACGAAACCGCGCACCACGGCCAGGTTCGGCAAGGCCGCCACATCGCCCTCTTCCAGCGCCACCACCTGGCGCGGCGCCAGCTTGAGCTGCTCAGCCACCTGCTCCACCGGCCAGCCCAGTGCTTCGCGCTGCGCCTTCAGTTGCGCGCCTGCCGACGCAAGATTGCCCTGCGGCTGCTGCTGAGGTGTTTCTGCCCGCTCTGAATTCATTGGTATCCCTGTCTCACTCATCAAACGCCCCACTTTGATAAGCAGCATATTCGGGCGAGCCGGAATGGTGGCGGCGCAATTGCGCCACCAGGCCAGCTTCCGCACCCGCATCTCCGAGCTTATGCCGCACCTTGATCGCTAGCCACAGCACATCGGCCGTCTGGCTTTCCATAATCGTTACACCGCCGAGGCGCTCCAGATAGCGCGCCGCCTGCCGGTAGTCCTGCTGTTCGTA
This sequence comes from Janthinobacterium sp. J1-1, assembly GCF_030944405.1. Classification (NCBI taxonomy): domain Bacteria; kingdom Pseudomonadati; phylum Pseudomonadota; class Betaproteobacteria; order Burkholderiales; family Oxalobacteraceae; genus Janthinobacterium; species Janthinobacterium sp. J1-1. Next base: position 2,956,722 of record NZ_CP132339.1, on the reverse strand, counting down.
ATACGTGCGCGCCAGTCCGGCGTAAGTGCTTGCCACGCCCGGCGCCAAGCGCTCCGCGCGCAGCCAGTAAGCGCTCGCACGCGCATAATCTTTCATTGCCAGACTGCAAGCGCCGCCATTGTTCAGCGCCTTTTCCGGCGACAGATAGGCAGCATCTTGCAGCGCCGCGTCAAAATACGCCAGCGATTGCGCCGCGCGCCCGGTCTGGCACAGGAACTGGCCGTAATTATTGCTCAACTCGGGATTGTGGGGCGCAAGGCGCAATGCGTAAAGAAAATCTTTTTCAGCAGGCGCAGGCTGGCGCATGGCGGCGAGGATCAGCGCGCGCATGCCGTAAGCCTGGGCGTCGCCCGGCGCCAGAGTAAGCGCCCGCTCCACCTCTGTCAAGGCAACGCCGAACTGGCCTTGCTCATAGTAGGCGCTGGCCAGCTGCAGGCGCAGCGCGGCACGTTCGCGCAAGGAGGCGGCCTGCCCGTCGTCCGAGGTGGAAGCACAGCCGGCCAGCAGCACGGCCAGGCTGACAGCAGCCACGGCAAGCGCGCGAGGGTAAGCCATGCCTCCCCGCATCAGGAGCGGATCTCGACGATCTTGCCGAAATTGGCGCCGAACTTTTGCTGGTATTCCGTCATCTTTTCCATCCGCTCCTGCACCCGCGTGCGGTCCTTGACTTCGCCGGCCAGCTGGCCGCAGGCCGCATCGATATCGTCGCCGCGCGTCTTGCGCACGGTGGTGATGATGCCGCCATCCATCAGCACCTGGGCAAACGCCTTGATGCGCGGGTTTTTCGAGCGGAACAGGCCCGACTCGGGGAAGGGATTGAACGGGATCAGGTTGAACTTGCAGTTCACGCCGAACTCGCGGTCCTGCACCAGCGCCAGCAGTTCGCGCGCGTGTTCGTCGCTGTCGTTGACGCCGTCCAGCATGCAGTATTCGAAGGTGATGAAGTCGCGCGGCGCGAATTCCAGATAGCGCTTGCAGGCCGCCATCAACTCCTTCAACGGGTATTTCTTGTTCAGCGGAATCAAGCCATCGCGCAAGGTATCGTTCGAGGCGTGCAGCGAGACGGCCAGCGCCACCGGCACTTCCTGCGACAACTTGTCCATCATCGGCACCACGCCCGAGGTCGACAGGGTCACGCGGCGGCGCGACAGGCCGTAGGCGTTATCGTCGAGCATCAATTTGAGGGCGGTGACGGTCGGCTCGAAGTTCAGCAGCGGCTCGCCCATGCCCATCATCACCACGTTGGTGATCTGGCGTTCGCCCTTCGGGCCCGGCTCGATGCCCTTGGTGCGGCGCAGTTCGAATTCCGCCATCCACAGCTGGCCGATGATCTCGCCCACGCTGAGGTTGCGGTTGAAGCCCTGCTTGCCGGTCGAGCAGAAACGGCAGTTGACGGCGCAGCCGGCCTGGGTCGAAATGCACAGGGTGCCGCGATTTTCTTCCGGGATGAACACGGTTTCCACGGCATTGCCATTGCCCACGTCGACCAGCCACTTGCGCGTGCCGTCGGTGGAGGTATGGTCGCTGATGATGGCCGGGGCGCGCACTTCGGCACGCGTGGCCAGCTTGTCGCGCAGCGACTTGGCCAGGTCGGTCATGGCGTCGAAGTCGGAGGCGCCAAACTGATGTATCCAGCGTTGCAATTGTTTCGCACGAAACGGTTTCTCTCCCAACTCGGCGCAATAAGCGATCAGCTGCGCGGGATCGAGGTCCAGCAAGTTGGTGAGGGTAGTCGTCGTCATGATGTTGCCTATTCTAAAAATCCGTCCCCGCGCGCACAGAAAAATCAGGCGCAGCGGGAACAGGGGTGATAAAGTTATTTCACAGATAACGCCAGGAAATAACGTTATCCAAGGCGATTAGGCCTTCAGTTCTGGGAAGAAGTAAGCGATTTCCACTTGACCAGCTTCGACAGCGTCCGAACCGTGTACGGCGTTGGCATCGATCGAATCGGCGAAATCGGCGCGGATCGTGCCTTTTTCCGCTTTTTTCGGATCCGTTGCGCCCATCAGGTCACGGTGGGCCAGAACGGCGTTTTCGCCTTCCAGGGCCTGGATCATGACTGGACCGGAAACCATGAAGGTCACCAGGTCGTTGAAGAAGCCGCGCTCTTTGTGCGCTGCGTAGAAGCCTTCAGCTTGTTCGCGCGTCAGTTGGGTCATGCGGGCTGCAACGATCTTCAGGCCAGCGTTTTCGAAACGGCTGTAGATTTGGCCGATTACGTTTTTTGCAACTGCGTCTGGTTTGATGATTGACAGGGTGCGTTCGATTGCCATGTGTGAAAACTCCAATAAAAAGAAAGGTTTAAAACAATAATTGATAGTTCAATCAACCTTCGATTTTACCATACTACGCTTCATGTCACCCAGCATGACAGTCAGGTTCCTGCAACCCGGATGCGTTTAATGGAATCTTAAGCTGGTTTTTTTGCAAAAAAGCGGGTCCATGCTATCCTTGCACAAAGAAGTAAATCGATTTGACAACACGGAGGCTTTATGAATCAGAACATGCAACGCACCTTTGACCTGTCGGGAGGCATGCAACAAGTACGCCACCAGGTCTTGCGCAATACCTACTGGCTGCTGGCGCTGTCCATGATACCGACCGTGCTGGGCGCTTTCATCGGTGTGCAGATGCACCTGCCGATGCTGACCGGCGGCATGGGCTTCATCATCTTCATGGTGGTGGCGTTCGGCTTCATGTACGCGATTGAAAAAACCAAGAACTCGGGCCTCGGCGTCGCCGTCCTGCTGGGCTTCACTTTCTTCATGGGCCTGATGCTCACGCCTATCCTGACCCGCACCCTGGGCTACTCGAACGGCGGCATGCTGATCATGACGGCCTTCGGCGGCACGGCCACCATCCTGGCCGTGATGGCGACTATCGCCACGGTATCGAAGCGTGATTTTTCGGCAATGGGCAAATGGCTGTTCGCCGGCGTGATCGTGCTGATCCTGGCGTCGGTAGCGAATATCTTCCTGGGCCTGTCGGCACTGTCGATCGTGATCTCGGTCGTGGCGATTGCGATCTTCTCGGCCTACATCCTGTATGACGTGCAGCAGATCATCAACGGCGGCGAGACCAACTACATCTCGGCCACCCTGCGCATCTACCTGGACGTGTACAACATCTTCACCAGCCTGCTGTCCCTGCTGGGCTTCGCCGGCGGCAGCCGCGATTAAGCGCCGTTACAAAAACGCCCATGGCTGCGTTGCGGCGCCTCGCCGTACTAGCGTACTGCCTTCGGCGCCACGCCTTGCCCTGAACGTTTTTGCGAAGCGCTTATAATTGGAATGATGCAGCAACAAAAAAACCGGCTTCGGCCGGTTTTTTTACGTCCATCAAATCGCATCGCCAAAAACAAGCTCATCAGCAAGGCTCGTTAGAACCCCCGTCCCCTGCACAGGCTATCCGGGCCAAGCGGGCCCGAAAAATGTCGAGGGCAAGGAGCTGCAACGCAGCCATCGGCATTTTCTCGGGCCCGCGTCTCCGGCCCGCTGTTTTTACGCTTTACGCCATCAGATCAAACACCGCCATCGACTCCACATGCGAAGTATGCGGAAACATGTTCACTACACCCGCCTTGCTGAGCTTGTAACCGGCTTCCAGCACCAGGATGCCGGCGTCGCGCGCCAGGGTCGACGGGCTGCACGATACATAGACGATACGTTTGGGCAGCATCTCCGGGCGCACCTGCGCCAAGCCCACCAGCGCCTGGCACAGGGCCATGGCGCCGTCGCGCGGCGGGTCGACCAGGATGCGGTCGAACTTGCCCAGGGCGATCAGGTCGTCGGTGGTGACTTCGAACAGATTGCGGGTCGAGAACGAGGTTTTTTCCGACAAGCCATTGGCCAGCGCGTTTTCCAGCGCGCGCTCGGTCAGGGTGGTGCTGCCTTCGATGCCGACCACTTCGCTGCCCTGCGTCGCCAGCGGCAAGGTGAAATTGCCCAGGCCGCAGAACAGGTCGGCCACGCGATCTGTCGATTGGACTTCCAGCAGGCGCAGCGCTTTCGACACCAGCACGCGGTTGATATGGTGGTTCACCTGGGTAAAGTCGACCGGCTTGAACGGCATGCGCACGTTGAATTCCGGCAGCAGGTAATGCAGCTGCTTGTCGAGCGGATAGAACGGCACCGCCGTCTCCGGCCCTTTTACCTGCAGCCACCATTGCACGCCGTATTCGTCGGCAAACGCTTTCAGCTTGGTTTCATCGTCCGCGGTCAACGGCGCCATGATGCGCAGCACCATGGCGGTAACGTCTTCGCCGATGGCCAGCTCGATCTGCGGCATCTGGTCGAAGATGGACAGCGAACCGATCAGCGCGCGCAGCGGCAGCAGCATGGCGGAGATATGCGGCGGCAGGATTTCGCAGCTGTCGATATCGGCGACAAAGGCCGATTTCTTTTCATGGAAACCGACCAGCACCGTCTCTTTTTTCTTTACGTGGCGCACCGACAGGCGCGCGCGGTAGCGGTAGCCCCAGGTTGGGCCGTACATCGGGCGCATGATGTTCTCGGCGCGCACCTTGCCGATATGCCAGAGGTTGTCTTCCAGCACACGCTGCTTGATGGCGACCTGGGCCGATGGCTCCAGGTGCTGCATCGAGCAGCCGCCGCAGTAATCGAAATGCTTGCACTTGGGCGTGACGCGCAGCGACGACTCGCGGTGCAGCGCCGTCATGCGGGCCGCTTCCCAGTTCTTCTTCTTCTTGAACGTCACGAAGCTGACCCGTTCGCCCGGCAAGGCGCCTTCGACGAACACGACCTTGCCCGGCGAGCCGTCTTCATTCTCGATATGGCCGACGCCGCGCGCGTCCATGTCGAGCGATTTGATTTCGATGATATTTTCTTGCATAGCGATCAATAGGTAAAAGTGGGCCAGGACGCAGGGCCGCGCTGAAACTTGAAGGAGAACAGGGAAAGGTCAGGCGCCGCGAGCGGGGCGTATGATAGCAGATGCAGGCCCCGAATAGCCGGGCCAGCCTGTGTTGGAACAGTCAGAGCAAGGAGTCGCGCACCACGCCGCGTGCCGCCATGGCCCGTTTCAATTTGATCAGGGCCTCCTGCTGGATCTGGCGTACCCGTTCGCGCGTGACGCCCATTTCCTCGGCCAGGGTTTCCAGGGTGGCCGGATCGTCGTTGTCGAGACCGAAGCGGCGCATGATCACCACGCGCTGCTTGTCGGGCAGTTTGCTCAGCCAGTCGCGCACCAGCACCGTCATTTCATGGTGTTCGGCGCGCGCGTCGGGACTGTCTTCGCTGGCGCCGGGCAGCATGTCCATCAGGGAAGATTGCGGATCGTTGTCGAGCGGGGCGTCGAGCGAGGTGGCGTGTTCGGACAGCGCCAGGATATCCTGCACCTCCTCCACCGGCCGCCCCACCAGGTGGGCGATGTCTTCGGCCGACGCATCCTTGCCGTCGTGGTGCTGCGCTTCGAGGTGGTATTTGCCGCGCAGGATCTGATTCAGTTCGCGCACCATGTGCACCGGCAGGCGCACCGTGCGCGCCTGGTTCATGATGGCGCGCTCGATGCTCTGGCGTATCCACCAGGTGGCGTAGGTAGAAAAACGGAAACCGCGCTCGGGCTCGAACTTGTCGATGGCACGCATCAGGCCGATGTTGCCTTCCTCGATCATGTCGAGCAGCACCACGCCGCGGTTGATGTAATGCTTGGCGATCGACACGACCAGGCGCAGGTTGTGCTCGATCATGGTTTGCCGCGCTTCGAAATTGCCCTGCTTGGCCAGGGTCGCGTAATGCACTTCCTGCGGCGCCGTCAGCAGCGGACGCGTGCCGATCTGGTTCAGGTAGTGCTGGGTGGTATCGGTCGACAGTTCGGCCGCCAGCACTTTTTTCAATTCGTCGACGCTGTCGACCACCACGGTGGCAACCACCGCGTCACCGGCCCCGGCCGGATCTATGCCGTCGAGCTCGCCGTCATCATCAGTCAGTACCTCGTCCGCCACTTCGTCGTGCGGGTCCGGTTCGTCATCATGCGGATCGTGCGGCGTGTTTTTCATTGCTTTACCTAACGGTTAGGCAGGAACTTGGACGGATCGACAGGCTTGCCCTGCTGGCGGATTTCAAAGTGGAGCTTGACGCGGTCGGCATCGGAATCGCCCATTTCGGCGATGGCCTGGCCCTTGTTGACGCTCTGCCCTTCCTTCACCAGAATGCTGCGGTTATGCGCGTAAGCCGACAATAAACTGTTACTGTGCTTCACGATAACAAGGTTACCATAACCTCGGATGCCGCTGCCAGCGTACATTACTTTTCCGGCGCCGGCGGCCACCACTTGCTGGCCGGCCTTGCCGGCGATATCGACGCCCTTGTTCTTGCCTTCGTCGAAGGTACCGATCACCTTGCCTTCTGACGGCCACATCCAGCTGAGCTTTTCATCGCCGGCGGCGACCACGGCGGCGGCCGGCGCGCCGGTCCCGCTGGTGGCCACGGCGGCTTTGGCCGGCACGGCCAGCGGCGCCGCCGGCGGGGCCGCTGGCGGGGACTCGGCCACGCCGGCATCGCTGCGCAGTTCGGCCAGGGTGGCATCGGAATACGGCCGCTTCTCGCCGCGCGGACCGTTCTTTTTCGGCACCACCGGCGCGGCGCGGCGCACTTCGGTAATGGCCGGCATGACGACGGCCGAGGTCTGGGCGCCGCCCGTGTCGCCGGTCGGCGGCAGCACGCGCAATACCTGGTCGACCTTGATGTCGTTCACATCGCTGATGTTATTCCATGCCGCCAGGTCGCGGTAGTTCTGGCCATGTTCAAGCGCGATGCGCAACAGGGTGTCGCCGCGTTTGACGGTGTACAGGGCCGGATCGCGGTCACGCGCCTCGCTGGCCGAGGCCGTGCCTGGCGTATGCTGGCGTTCGACCACGGGCGCCTGCACGCCGGTGGTGCCGCAAGCGCTGAGCAGCATGGCCAGCGTGATGGCGCTGAGGAGTACCTTGGTTTGTTTCATCATTCGCATGTCGTTATCTGTCCTGCTTGCTGGCTGATCCGCGGATCAGATGGTGCCCGGGCGCAAAGGCACGAAATGGCAGTCTTCCAGCGCTGCGCTGGTCCACTCCATTTTTCCTACCCGGGTAATGAGTTGTAAATGCTGCAATTTGTCGCCCACCGGCGCCACCAGGCGCCCGCCTATCGTCAATTGCTCCAACAGGGCTTGCGGCACTTCCAGGCCGGCTGCGGCAAGGATGATCCCGTCAAAGGGCGCCGCCTGCGGCAGACCGAGCATACCATCTCCGTACTGCAAACGCAGGTTCGGCACGCGCAGCGGGCGCAAGTTGGCCTTGGCCAGCTCGTGCAGCGGCTTGATGCGCTCGATGGAAAACACCTCCTTCGCCACCCGCGACAGCACCGTCGCCTGGTAGCCGCAGCCGGTGCCGATCTCGAGCACGCGCTGCAGGGCGCCACCATTGCGCATCACTTCGATCATGCGCGCCACGATATACGGTTGGGAAATGGTTTGCTGGTGGCCGATCGGCAAGGACGCGTCGATATACGCCTGCGAGGCGAACGCCTCGTCCATGAACAGATGGCGCGGCACGGCCTGCATGGCGTCGAGCACCAGCTGGTCCTTGACGCCCTGCTTGACGATGCGCGCCACCATGGCACGCCGCACCGCGTCCGAGACCAGCGGATTTTGCCTGGGTGCCGCCGCCGGCAAGGGCTGCGCGCGCTGGTTGGCGATCGCCTGCGCGCGTGACGGCGTGATGCCGTTGGGCGCGCCATAAGTGGGCGCAGCGCCGCGCACGGCGTTTTGCGCCTTGTTCTGGGTCGCCGTTTGCGGCGTGGCGATGCGCGACTGGGCCAGCGTGGGCGCCGCGCCCTGGCGCGACGGCTTGCCGGCCAGCGCATCGAGCGACAAAGGGAAACTGCGCGGCTTGTCGCTCATGCCAGGCCTTTCGACAGCGCGTCGAGTTGCGCCACATGGGTCAGGTCGATCTGCAGCGGCGTGATCGACACCTGCCCTTGCGCCACCGCATGAAAGTCGGTGCCGGGACCGGCTTCGCGGGTCGCGCCCACCGGACCGATCCAGAAAATTTCGCGGCCGCGCGGATCGAGCGCGCGGATCACCGGCTCGGCCGAATGGCGCTTGCCCAGCCGGGTGGCGGTAATGCCCTGCAGCTGCTCGTATGGAATGGCAGGAATATTCACGTTCAGCAGATACGGCTTTTGCAATTCGTCGAAGCGGCGCTCGACGATGTCGCGCGCCACGCGCGCGGCCGCATCGAGATTGACCCAGCCATACTCGGCCTGCGAGAAGGCGATCGCCGGGATGCCGAACAGATAGCCTTCCGTGGCGGCCGCCACCGTTCCCGAATACAGGGTGTCGTCGCCCATGTTGGGGCCGTTGTTGATGCCAGACACCACCAGGTCGGGCCGCTCCAGCATCATGCCGGTCAGCGCCACGTGCACGCAGTCGGTCGGCGTACCGTTGACATAATAAAAGCCGTTGCCGGCCTTGTGCACCGACAGCGGCCGGTCCAGCGACAGGGAATTGGACGCGCCCGAGCGATTGCTGTCGGGCGCCACCACCACGATCTCGGCGATCGGCGCCAAGGCATCGGCCAGGGCGGCCAGGCCCGGCGCCAGGTAGCCATCGTCATTACTGATTAAAATTCTCATGCCGAGATTTTACCCGAAGCAACGCTTCTGCTGCGCGTGGACGACGATGCAATACGGCATTTTTTTGCATTACAAACAACCCCGATTCAACGCTGTTCGATACCCGCTTCCGACAACGCCCCCTCCAGCGCCTGCACTTCATCTTCCTGCAGCGCAAACAGCGCGTCGAGGTCACCCTGCAGCTTGTACAGGTGCTTGAGCTGGGCCATGCCGCGCTTGCGCAGCTTGCCCGGCACGCCGGGGCGCAGCAGGCAGGACTTCAGGTGTTCGGCCAGTTCGCCGGCCTGGCGATATTGCTCGCGCTCGATCATGCCCTGCAGCATGGCGATCATGCTGGCCAGGCTCTCCGGCGCGTCCGTATCGGACACGCCGTGGTCGGCCAGGATGGCTTGCTGCTGCATGGTGCCGGCCAGCTGCTTGCGGCTGTGCAAGGTATCGAGATGATGCTCGCCCAGCACGCGCGCATGCACTTCCAGCACCTGCTCCTGCACGCTGCGGGCGGCCTCGAGTTCACCGCGCCGCAGCAGCGCCTCGGCCAGCTTGCGCTGGCTCATCAGTGTTTCAGGATGGTCGAGTCCGCGCGTGCGCTCGCGCGCCGCCACCTGGTTTTCATGCAGCAGGCGCGCACCGGCCCAGTCGCCCAGCCCGGACACGATATCGGCCAGGCGGTCGCGCGTGGCCAGGGTGGCCGGATGGTCGAGGCCCAGGGTGCGTTCCTGCGCCTGCAATATGGCGTCGAGCAACTGGCGCGCACCGTCCAGGTCGCCCTGCCGGCCCAGCACCTGGGCCAGCGCGAGCTTGCTGTGCAGGGTGTCGCCATGCTCGGCGCCAAACAGGCGCGCGCGCGCGGCCACCACGGTCTCCAGCAATTGCCGCGCCTCGTCCAGACTGCCCATGTGCAACAAGGTGGTGGCGCGGCAGTCCATCGCGCTCAGGGTGCGGGGATGCTCATTGCCCAGCTGGCGCAACTGGCTGGCCAGCACCGCATCCTGCAGGGCCAGCGCGGCCGCATAATCGCCCTGGCGCATCAGGGTCTGCGCCAGGCAGGCCTTGGCAGCCAGGGTATCGGCATGTTCGGCGCCCTGCAGCCGCTCGCGTGCCTCGGCCACGTCTTCTTCCAGCTGGCGCGCTTCGCCCAGGCTGCCCAGCTGGCGCAGCAGGCGCGCCATGCCGCTCTTGCCGGCCAGGGTATCGATATGCTCGCCACCCAATATGCGGGTGCGGATCTCGACGCTTTGCCGGAAGGCGTCGAGCGCCTGTTCCGGCCGGCCGTCTTTGCGGTACAGCTCGCCCAGCCGGGCCAGGTCGCGCGCCAGCGGCAGGGCCACGGCGCGGCCCGGTTCGAGCTGCAGCGCCCGCCGTGCCTCGTCGATGGCGGCCAGCAGGCCGATCTCGCGGCTCGACTGCCACGGAAAATAGCCGCCCGTCAGCCATTGCAGAAAGGCTTCGAAGGTGCGCGTCAGCGAAAAACGGTCGCCGCCCTGGTCGATGCGCACGGCCAGCTGCTCGCCATAGGCGAAGGTCTTGGTCTGCTGCAGCTGGACTTCATCGAAATAGCTGTCGAGCGCGATCTGCGACAGGCCGTACGAGGTACGCAGCAGGCGCTCGAACATCGGCTGGTAGCCGGCGATACCCTTGTAGCTGTCGCCGCGGCGCCATTCCGCACGCTGTGCGCCGTCGCCCATTTCGATGCGCGACGGCAGCGGATACACCAGCAGCTGGCGTTGTTCATCTTCATGACTGCGCCGGTATTCGATGGCGCGCGTCACCAGCGCATCGACGCCTTCCAGGCTTTGCCGGTTCGGCGTGAAGACCACCACCAGTTTCCTGGGCAGCAAGGTGGTGCAGATGCCGGCGCTGTCGGTGCGGCCGGTGCGCGAATCGACCAGCACGTAGCGGAAGTGCCGCGCCAGGGTATCGGCAAAGCAGCGAAACAGCGCCGGGCAGGCGTCGAACAACTGATCCCAGCGCATCTGCGCCAGCCGTTCGCTGTAGCTGGCGTCGAAACGCCCGGCGCGCATCAGGTACAAGGGACTGCCCTGGTCGACCCGCACCACGTATTGCTGCCAGTCGATGGCGTCGAGCACGCGCTCGGCCAGCGCCGCATAGTCCTGCTCGCCGCCCGGCCCGTGGCCCGCCGGATGCATGGCGCCCAGGCGTTCGAGCTGTTCGCGGCAAGCCTCGAAGAACTCCAGCACGCCAGGACACTCCTCGTGCTGCTCGAAATAATGGTGCAGGCCGGGCGCCTCCATGTCCCAGTCCAGCATCAACACCGGCACGCTGGCGTTGTCGCGGCGCGCCAGCAGCACCGCGATATTCGACAGGGCCATGGTGCGGCCGGTACCGCCCTTGTAGGAGTAAAAGGTGACGACTTCACCAGGGGCGCTCAAAGGCGGCAGGGACAGGCGTGGGCATTCCATGGCGGGGACCTTTAACGTGGGAAGTGAGGGGGCGGCACCGCGCGCCACTGCGGCGGGATATCCGGCAGGACGAAGCGGCTGCAATCATGACCTGGCGGTGTCGAGCGCTTGAGCAATTGATAATGCCGGGCGATGCGCTGCACGATTTTCTTGATATCGGGCAGATATTGCGGATTCGATTTCAGGTCGCCGCTGGCCAGCGTGTAGGCGGAAAAATCGACGTAGAAGCCGGGGCCGGCGATTTGCGCCGGCAGGCCGTCGGGGTGCTGCGTCATGATGATGGGGATGATCAAATGGCTGGGCAGTTCGTACCAGCTGCGGCGCTCCTGCTCGATCAATTGCATGGCGGCAAACTCGCGCCGCGTATAGCCATGGGCTTCGTATTTGGGCGTGTACAGCACGATCATGCACACGCTTTCGCACATGGCGCGCGCCACGCGACGGTCGAGGTCATCGCCGCCACCGAGCTGTTCGCTGTCGATGAACAGGGCGTCTTCGCGGTCGAGGTGGGGTTCCAGGTAGCACGACAGGGCTTCCACGAGATCGTTCTTGAACTTGTTCATGAAAGCGAAATTTCCGTGCGCATAGCTTAAGAAACAGCCGTAGCGGATATCCATGGCATCCCCCCTGTTCCCGGTACTACCCTCCCGTCACCGCATGTTGACCGACAAGGACTGCGTCCACTGTAAACCGCTGAGCACGTCCATATTTGCGCACGCGCAAACATCGTCGCCTCAGGCCGCGACGCCGAAACATGCCAGAATCAAGCCTGAATATGCCAATTATTGGCGTATCAGGCGCGCACGCAAGCTGCGCGGCCATGCGCCAGGTACTTGATTAAAAAGGGAAACTGGCCGGCGCGGGCGCGCCAGCCAGGAAGGTGCCTACGACTTGGCCGGCAGGCTGCGGAAAAACTCGATCACCTCGGCCGTGTCGCGCGTGCGCTTGAACGGCGGCAGGCTTTGCCAGATGCGCTTGCCATACGGCTTGGAAATCAATCGCGGATCGCAGATCATCAGCACGCCGCGGTCGCCCTCGTCGCGGATCAGCCGGCCGGCGCCCTGCTTCAGGTTGATGATGGCTTCCGGCAGCGAATGGTGCATGAAACCGTTCTTGCCCTGCTTTTCCATCACCTCGATGCGCGCCGCCAGTACCGGATCGTCGGGCGGCGCGAACGGCAGCTTGTCGATGATGACCAAGGACAAGGCGTCGCCGCGCACGTCAACGCCTTCCCAGAAACTCTGACTGCCGATCAGCACGCCATTGCCGGCCGCGCGGAACTGGTCCAGCAATTCGGTGCGGCCACGGTCACCCTGCACGAACAGCGGGAAGTCCAGGCCGCGCTGCTTGAATTCGTCGGCCAGCCGTTCGGCCGCCCGCTTCACGGCGCGCAAGGTGGTGCACAGGAAGAAGGTGCGCCCGCCGGCCGCCTCGATGATCGGCAAGGCGCAGTCGATGACGGCATCCGTGTAGCCCAGCGAATTGGGCTGCGGCAGGTTTTGCGGCACGAACAGCAAGCCCTGCTGGCCATAGTCGAACGGCGACGGCCAGGTATGCGACGGTTCGCCCGTCAGCCCCATCTGTTCGGAAAAATGCTTGAAGTCGTTTTTAACGGCCAGGGTGGCCGAGGTAAAGATCCAGCTGCGCGGCGTGCCTTCGCGCTGGTTGTTGAAAATGGGCGCGATCGACAGCGGCGTCTTGTGCAGTTGCAAGGAGCTGGAAAACGCCTCGACCCAGAACACGGCTTCCTCGCCGGCGGCGATCTTTGCCTTCGGGTCGAACTTCCAGCTGCTCAGCTGCTGCGCCAGTTCCACGCCGCGCACGCGGCACTGTTCCAGCGTCTCGGCCCGTTCGGCCTGGGTCTCGAGCACGGCCACCATGCCGTCAAGCTCATCCTTGAGAGTCTCCAGCGCAGGAAAGAAATCGCTCGACGGCGCGATCTGCGGCAAGGACAGGCGCACGATGTCTTGCGGGAAGGTCAGGCGCAGGTCGCGCGCGGCTTTTTCCACCACTGTCACCGTCTTGGCCCAGTCGATGCCACGCGCATGGGCCAGCCCTTCGGCCAGCACGTCGCGGCACAGCTCCAGGATTTGCGAGGTCGACACCGTATTGCCAAAGAACAAGGTGGCGGTATCGGGCAGCTGGTGCGCCTCATCGAAGATGATGGTATTGGCGGACGGCAGCAATTCGGCCACGCCGGTGTCTTTCAGGGCCACGTCGGCGAAGAACAAATGGTGGTTGACCACCACCACGTCGGCCTGCTGGGCTTCCTTGCGCGCCTTCATCACGAAGCAATCCTGGTAATACTGGCATTCGGCGCCCATGCAGGTGTCGCGCGTGGACGTGACCAGGTTCCAGATCATGGCGTTCTCGGGCACCTTGGCCAATTCCGCCTTGTCGCCGGAACTGGTCATTTTCAGGAAGCGTGAAATCTCGCGCAGATGGCCGACGTCGTCGCGCGAGGTCATGCGGCCGTTCTGCAAGGTGCGTTCCAGGTGGTAATGACAGACGTAGTTCGAGCGGCCCTTCAGCAGGGCCACCGAGACCGGCGCCTGCAGCGCGGCGCGCACGGTTGGGATATCGCGCAGGAACAATTGATCCTGCAAATTCTTGGTACCGGTGGAAACAATCGTCTTGCCGCCCCACATCAGGGCCGGCACCAGGTAGGCAAAGGTCTTGCCGGTACCCGTGCCCGCCTCGGCGATCAGGGTGGTCTGGCTGTCGATGGCGTGGGCGATGGCCTTGGCCATCTCGGTTTGCGAGCGGCGCGGCTTGTAGCTGCCCACCGCCGGGCCCAGCGGGCCGCCGGCGCCGAACAGGCGTTCGATGTCGGCGTCGTGCTTGCCGGGTTCGGCTGCCACGACGTCGGCTGGCTCGGGCGGCAAGCCGTCTTGGCTGGCAGGCAATAATTGGTGATCGGTCAAAATAAACTTAGGTAAGGACTGGGCCGGACGCTACTGGCGTCCCTCAGGCGGGCACATCGGGCACCAATTGCATTTTCAGCAAGGTGATATGGTCTTTCAATTGCAATTTGCGCTTTTTCAGGCGCCGCAGTTGCAGCTCGTCATGATGGCCATCGAGCACCAGCAACTCGATGACGGCATCGAGGTCACGGTGTTCGACGTCCAGTTCAATCAGGCGCCGCTGTATATGCTGTGCATCGCTCATGTGTTGCGTTCCAGATAATGTGGGAGTAAACGGGCGCAGGCGTGGCGCGCCTGCGCTGACTCTGCGCCGGCATCACCGGCAAGGCCGTAGTTTAACCTGCCGCGCGCGATACGGCACGCCATTTCAGGGCCAGCCATTGCGGCCGGCCATGGCCAATTCAGTTATCGCCGATCGGCGGCGGCGGTGCGCTGGCGGCAGCGGCCGCGCGGGCGGCCTTGGCGGCGGCCGCTTTCTCGCGCTCGGCCAGGCGCTTGGCGACTCTTTCCTGGCGTTTTACCGCTTCGGCCTGCTTGCGCGCAAAATTGGCCTCGCGCGCGGCGCGCTGCGGCGCCTCGGCGGCATCTTGCGCAGCCTGTTGCTTCACTTCAGCAGCGTGCTGGGCCTGGCGTTCGGCCAGGGTCGGGCCGGCCGGCTTGGCCGGCCTGGCTTCCGGCGTGACCACTTTCACGGCCTTCGAGGTGGCGGCGGTGCGCTCGGCCAGCTCGTCACGTGCGTCCTGTTGCGTGCGCGCCAGGTCGGCGTCACGCAGGCGTACCGATTCGGCCCGCTGGAAATGGCTGGCCTCGGCTTCGATGGCGCGCAGGCGCACCAGAGTCACGCGGCGCGTTTCCTTGGCCTGGTCCAGGCAGTTGTTCACAAAAAAGCGGTCATAGCACACCAGTTCGCGCGCCGCATAAGCGCTCTCGGCGGCGGCGCGTTCGCTGGCGACCTGCTTGAGCTTGGCGTCAGCCTCGGCCATCGTCACGGTGGGCGGCACCTGCGGCATGCCCACCTCATCCATGGCCGCCTTGTTCTGCACGGCGCAAGCCGACAGCAGCAGCGCCAGGCCCAAGGCCATGCCCAACTTGATTCTTGCCATCATTTTCATCCTTTGCCTGCCTTGTTTCAAACGATCGCGTCGGCCGCGCCGCGCTGTTCTTTTTCCATGTATTCGCGCGATTGCATTTCGACGATGCGCGATACGGTACGGTGAAATTCATTGGCCAGCATGCCGTTCGTATACAGCTGCTCGGGCGGCACTTCGGCCGACATGATCAGTTTCACCTTCTGGTCGTAAAACACGTCGATCAGCCAGGTGAAGCGGCGCGCCTCGGACGACTGCGCCGCCGACATGGCCGGTATCGCCGACAATATCACTGTATGAAAGCGGCTGGCGATTTCAAGATAATCATTTTGCGAGCGGGGTCCGCCGCACAGGGTGGCGAAGTCGAACCAGATGATGCCACCGGCGCGGCGCAGGCAGTGGATTTCGCGGCTCTCGATGCGGATGCGCGCGTCTTCGTCGGCCGTCTCGGCAATGCGCGTGTAGGCGTCGCGCAGCGCCTTGTCGGTGGCCGCGCCCAGCGGCGTATAGTAACTGTCGACCTGTTCCAGCGCACGGCCGCGGTAGTCGACGCCGGCGTCGACATTCATCACGTCGAGCTTGGCCTTGAGCAGCGCGATGGTCGGCAGCATGCGGTCGCGGTGCAGGCCGTCCGGATACAGCAGGTCGGGATCGTAGTTCGAGGTCATGATGAAGGACACGCCGTTGTCGAACAGGGCAGACAGCAGGTTGTACAGGATCATCGCGTCGGCGATGTCGGAGACGTGGAATTCATCGAAGCAGATCAGGCGGTATTTCTTGGCGATTCGTTTGGCGACCTCGTCGAGCGGGTCGGCCACGCCTTTCAGTTCATCGAGCTGCTGGTGCACGCCGCGCATGAATTCATGGAAGTGCAGGCGCGTCTTGCGCACCAGCGGCACCACCGAATAAAAACTGTCCATCAAGAAGGACTTGCCGCGCCCTACCCCGCCCCACATGTACACGCCTTTCGGCACGGATGGGCGATTGATCAGGCGCTTGAAGGTGCTCGATCGCTGGCCCTTGTAGGCCACCCATTCGTCATAGCACAGTTGCAGGCGGTCGACGGCGCGGCGCTGTGCCGCGTCGGCCTTGAAATCGCGCTGCTGCAACGCGTTCTGGTAAAACTCTTCTACGTTCATGGGACTCGATTCAACGCGCAGGGGCGCTGGCGGCCAACACCGCGAGCGCCCCTGTAAGACTAACTACGATTAAAAGTTCAAGGTACGCTTGTCAACCGCCAGCGCCGCTTCCTTGGTCGCTTCCGACAGGGACGGGTGGGCGTGGCAGATGCGCGCGATGTCTTCGGCCGAAGCCTTGAATTCCATCGCCACCACGGCTTCCGAAATCAACTCGGAGGCCATCGGACCGACGATGTGCACGCCGAGGATTTCGTCGGTGGTCGCGTCGGCCAGGAACTTGACCATGCCGGACGTATCGCCCAGCGCGCGCGCACGGCCGTTGGCCAGGAACGGGAAGCTGCCGGCCTTGTAGGCGATGCCTTCGGCTTTCAGCGTCTGCTCGGTCTTGCCGACCCACGCGATTTCCGGCGAGGTGTAGATCACCCAGGGAATCGTGTTGAAGTTGGTGTGGCCATGCTGGCCGGCGATACGCTCGGCCACGGCAACGCCTTCTTCTTCGGCCTTGTGCGCCAGCATCGGGCCGCGCACCACGTCGCCCACCGCCCACACGTTCGGCAGGTTGGTCTTGCAGTCGCCGTCGACGGCGATGAAGCCGCGCTCGTCCAGTTGCAGGCCGACTTTATCGGCAGCCAGGCCGTTGGTGTTCGGCGTACGGCCGATCGAAATGATCAGCTTGTCGAATACGGCGGTGACAGCTTCGCCCTTGGCATCGACGTATTCCACGCTGACGTCTTTCTTGCCCGGCGTGATGGTGCCGATCTTGCAACCCAGGCTGATCTTC
The DNA here is from genome assembly GCF_030944405.1 of Janthinobacterium sp. J1-1. Classification (NCBI taxonomy): domain Bacteria; kingdom Pseudomonadati; phylum Pseudomonadota; class Betaproteobacteria; order Burkholderiales; family Oxalobacteraceae; genus Janthinobacterium; species Janthinobacterium sp. J1-1. The sequence goes on along the minus strand of NZ_CP132339.1, from coordinate 2,939,737 downwards.
AGGCCTTGCTTGGCAAACAGCTTGCCCGCTTCCTTGGCGATCTGCTCGTCGACCGCGCCCAGCAATACCGGCAGGCCTTCGAGGATGGTCACGTCGGAACCCAGGCGGCGCCATACGCTGCCCATTTCCAGGCCGATCACGCCGGCGCCGATCACGCCCAGCTTGGCCGGTACGGCGTCGATCGCCAGTGCGCCGGTGTTCGACAGGATCAGCTTCTCGTCGAATGGCGCACCCGGCAGCTCGCGTGCGTTGGAACCGGTGGCGATGATGACGTGCTTGGTCGTCAACGTTTCGTTGGCGGCGCCAACCACGCTGATCTCGTAGCCTTCGCCAGCGGCGCCGGCGAACGAGGCGCGGCCGTGGAAGAAGGCGATCTTGTTCTTCTTGAACAGGTACAGGATGCCGTCGTTGTTCTGCTTGACGACGGTATCCTTGCGCTTCAACATCTGGCCCAGGTTCAGTTTCAGGCCGGCGACATCGATGCCGTGCTCGGCGAAGCTGTGGCCCGCGTGTTCGAAATGCTCGGACGACTGCAGCAGCGCTTTCGACGGGATGCAGCCGACGTTGGTGCAGGTACCGCCAGGAGCGGCGCCGCCCTTGGCGTTCGACCACTCGTCGACGCAAGCGACGGTAAAGCCCAGCTGGGCGGCGCGGATGGCGGCGATGTAGCCGCCAGGGCCGGCGCCGATGACGACGACGTCAAATTGTTTAGTACTCATGTTTTGTTATTCCAATCTCTTCGTCCGGGACGAAAATCCACAATAGAAGGTAAATCACCACGCCAAAGCCGAAGGTCAGCGTAAACAGCACGAACACCAGGCGCCAGATCCACGCTTCCATGCCGGAAGCGCGGCCCAGGCCGCCACATACACCGCCCAGCCAACGGTCGCCGCGCGAGCGGCGCAGCCGGCTGAACTCTTGTACCAGGTCGTTCGCGGGACCATCGCCGAACGTGTTGTCCGGCTTGTCCAGGTTGATGCCGCCCAATAGTTTGGCCTTGGCTTGCGCAAATTCGCTATCGCTTAATGCGCCAGCCAGGTGTAACTCATGCAGACGCTTGATTTCTTCAGAGACGTTCATGGGAATCCTCTTTGAGTTGAGATCAGCCAGCTGCGTCTTCTGGCACGGGGGGGGACAACGGTACTGCTTGCACTGCCCCGGCGGCTGCGCCGGGGCGAACGTGGTATTACAGGTCCAGCAGCAGGCGTGCCGGATCTTCCAGCGCTTCCTTCATCGCGACCAGGCCCAGCACGGCTTCGCGGCCGTCGATGATGCGGTGGTCATACGACATGGCCAGGTAGTTCATCGGACGCACGACGATCTGGCCGTTTTCCACGACAGCACGGTCCTTGGTCGCATGCACGCCCAGGATGGCCGATTGTGGCGGGTTGATGATCGGGGTCGACAGCATCGAACCGAAGGTGCCGCCGTTCGAGATCGAGAAGGTGCCGCCGGTCAGGTCGTCCAGGGTCAGCTTGCCTTCCTTGGCCTTGGCGCCGAATTCGCCGATTTTCTTTTCGATCTCGGCGATCGACATCTGGTCGGCATTGCGCAGGATAGGCACCACCAGGCCGCGTGGCGAACCGACCGCGATACCGATATCGAAGTAGCCGTGGTAGACGATGTCATTGCCATCGACCGAGGCGTTGATGATCGGGTACTTTTTCAGGGCGGCGACGGCGGCCTTGACGAAGAACGACATGAAGCCCAGCTTGACGCCGTGCTCTTTCTCGAACTTGTCCTTGTACTTGTTGCGCAGTTCCATCACGGGCGCCATGTTCACTTCATTGAACGTGGTCAGGATGGCGTTGGTCGATTGCGATTGCAGCAGGCGCTCGGCGATACGCGCGCGCAGGCGGCTCATCGGCACGCGCTCTTCCGGACGGTCGCCCAGGCTGGCGGCGCCAGGTGCGGCAACTTGCTGCAGGGCCGGCTTGGCGGCAACCGGCGCAGGCGCGGCGGCGGCAGGCTTGGCGGAGGCGGCCAGGGCGTCGCCCTTGGTCACGCGGCCATCTTTGCCGGAACCGGCGACGTCGCCGGCGGCAAGGCCTTTTTCGGACAGGATCTTGGCGGCGGCAGGCATCGCCACGTCACCCTTGGTGGCTGCGGCAGGCGCCGAGGCGGTCGATGCATCTTGCGCGGCGGCGGCCAGCGCTGGCGCAGGGATGGCCGACACTTCCAGCGGGCTGACCTTGGCCGAACCTTCGGTATCGATGATGGCGATGACTTCGCCGGCCACCACGGTGGCGCCGTTGTCCTTGATGATTTGCACGATCACGCCGGCGGCTGGTGCCGGCAATTCCAGTACCACTTTATCGGTTTCGATATCGATCATGTTTTCGTCGCGCGCGACTGGCTCGCCGACTTTTTTATGCCATGCCAACAGGGTTGCTTCCGCAACCGATTCCGACAACTGGGGTACTTTGACTTCGATTTGTGCCATGTAAAACTCCGTTTATTTTGTTATTGCGGCGCCGCCGCTGCGTAGCAGTGGCGGCGCTCCGTCATCAACTTACTTGGTAAGGATAAAACCCTTGAGCTTCGAGAACGCCGTTTCCAGCAGATCTTTTTGCTGGGCGTAGTGCTTGTCATAGTAACCGACAGCCGGCGATGCCGAAGCGGGACGGCCGGCGTAGGCCAGGCGTTGACCGGCTTCCAGGCCTTCGAAGATGTTGTGCTGGATCTGGAACCAGGCGCCCTGGTTTTGCGGCTCGTCCTGGGCCCATACCACTTCGACCAGGTTCGGGAACTTTTTCAGTTCCGCAGCGAACGACTTGTGCGGGAACGGATACAGCTGTTCCAGGCGCACGATGGCCGTGTCGGTCTGGCCGCGCGTCTTGCGTGCGTTGACCAGGTCGTAGTAGACCTTGCCCGAGCAGGCGATCACGCGCTTGACCTTCTTGGCGTCGATTTTCTCGTCGACTTCGCCGATCACGGTCTGGAAGTTGCCTTTGGCCAGGTCGGTCAGCGGCGAGCCGGCGTCCTTGTTGCGCAGCAGCGACTTCGGCGTCATGATCACCAGAGGCTTGCGGAACTGGCGCACCATCTGGCGGCGCAGCAGGTGGAAGATCTGCGCGGCCGTGGTCGGCTGCACGACTTGCATGTTGTTGTCAGCGCACAGCTGCAGGAAACGTTCCGGACGGGCGGACGAGTGTTCCGGACCCTGGCCTTCGTAACCGTGCGGCAGCATCATGACCAGGCCCGAAGCGCGGCCCCATTTCACTTCGCCGGAGCTGATGAACTGGTCGATCACGACTTGCGCGCCGTTGGCGAAGTCGCCGAACTGGGCTTCCCAGATCGTCAGCGTGTTCGGTTCGGCGGTCGAGTAGCCGTATTCGAAGGCCAACACGGCCTCTTCGGACAGGACCGAGTCGATGACGGTGAACGGTGCCTGGCTGTCGGACACGTTTTGCAGCGGGATGTAGGTGCCCGCATCCCAGCGCTCGCGGTTCTGGTCGTGCAGCACAGCGTGACGGTGCACGAACGTGCCGCGGCCGGCGTCCTGGCCGGTCAGGCGGATCGCGTAGCCGGACGAAACCAGCGACGCGTAGGCCAGGTGTTCGCCCATGCCCCAGTCCAGGTTCATTTCGCCACGGCCCATGGTGCCACGGTCGCCCAGTACTTTTTCAACCAGCGAGTGGACCTTGAAGTCTTCCGGCACGGTGGTGATGCGGGTGGCCAGGCGTTTCAGTTCGGTCATCGGCACGGCGGTGTCGGCCGAATCGGTCCATTTCTTGTTCAGGAACGGCAGCCAGTCGACCGCGTACTTGTTCTTGAAGTTCGAGATGACCGGGTCGACCGTGTGCTTGCCGGCGTCCATGGCGTCGCGGAAGGCGGCCACCATCTTGTCGCCGCCATCGGCAGGAATCACGCCCTGCGCCACCAGCTTGTCCGCGTACAGCTTGCGGGTGCCTGGATGCTGGCCGATCTTCTTGTACATCAAAGGCTGAGTCAACGCAGGGGTATCCTGTTCGTTGTGGCCCAGTTTGCGGTAGCAGATGATGTCGAGGACGATGTCCTTCTTGAATTCCATGCGGTAGTCGAGCGCGATCTGCGTCGCCAGCACCACGGCTTCAGGATCGTCGGCATTGATGTGCAGTACCGGCGCTTCGATCATTTTCACGACGTCCGAGCAGTACAGGGTCGAACGCGCATCGCGCGGGTCGGAGGTGGTGAAACCGATCTGGTTGTTGATGACGATGTGCACGGTGCCGCCGGTGTGGTAGCCACGCGTTTGCGCCAGATTCAGCGTTTCCATGACCACGCCCTGGCCGGCGAAAGCGGCATCGCCGTGCACCAGGATAGGCAGAACCTGCGCGCCTTGCGCGTCGCCGCGGCGGTCCATGCGGGCCTTGACGGAACCTTCGACCACCGGGTTGACGATTTCCAGGTGCGACGGGTTGAACGCCAGCGACAGGTGGACCGGGCCGCCTGCGGTGGAGATGTCGGACGAGAAGCCCTGGTGGTATTTCACGTCGCCGGCCGGCAGGTCGTCGCCGTGCTTGCCTTCGAACTCTTCGAACAGTTCCTGCGGCGCCTTGCCCAGGGTGTTCACCAGCACGTTCAGGCGGCCGCGGTGGGCCATGCCGATGACGATTTCCTGCACGCCTTTTTCGCCGGCGCGCTGGATGGTTTCATCCATCGAGGCAATAAAGGTTTCGCCGCCTTCGAGCGAGAAGCGCTTCTGGCCGACGTAGCGGGTGTGCAGATAGCGTTCCAGGCCTTCGGCTGCCGTCAGGCGGTCCAGGATGTGGACTTTTTTCTCAGCGGAAAAATTCGGGGTGGAGCGGATCGATTCGAGTTTCTCTTGCAGCCAGCGCTTTTCGGCCGGGTCGGAGATATACATGAATTCGGCGCCGATCGAGCGCGTGTAGGTATCGCGCAGGTAGTTCAGCAGATCGCGCAGGGTGGCGGTCTCGGGGCCAAAATAGGTATTGCTGATGTTGAACACGGTGTCCATGTCGGCATCGTTGAAACCGTAGAAGCTCGGTTCCAGTTCCGGGATCATCGGACGTTCCTGGCGTTGCAGCGGGTCCAGGTTGGCCCAGTGCGAACCGAGGTAGCGGTAAGCGGCGATCAGCTGGGTGGCGGCGACGCGCTTGCGGCCCATTTCGGCATCGAACGAGGCGGTCACGGTGCGGATCGGACCGGCCTTGGCGCGCTCGGCGAACGAGGCAACCACGGAAGCGTGGGCGACGTCGGGCTTGTTGGTGCCGTCGACGGCAGGCACGTGCTGCATGGCGTCGAAGTAGGCACGCCAGTTGTCAGGTACCGAGCCGGGATTGTTCAGATACGCTTCGTACAGGTCTTCCACGTACGGAGCATTCCCACCGAACAGGTAGGAGTTGGTCGTTAATTGCTGCATATATTGCTCACCTCTCTTCGCGTTTCGCGAGGAATTAGCGGGTTAATCTAACCTTCCGCGACACGGCCTGACCGGTTAGCGGATTGCACATCAAGTTGTGGGGAAGGGCTTGTTTATTGCACCAGCATTCTGCATACCGTCATTTAGAATAGCACGCGGTATTGTAACGCAACAACCGCCGCCTGACTTTTATTTGGCAAGCAAATGTAAGCTTTGCGGGGCGTGCGGGCCTGATTGTTGCGCTGATGCGAATGGCGCACCGCCCCATCCCGCCGCAACCGGCTCAGAGTGCGGACAGGAAGCGCACATAGTCCTGCGCACTGCGCCCCAGCCGCTCGGCATAGCCCTGCTCCGACGGGCCATCCTCGGCGCCGTAGAAGGCAAAGAACGGGCGCTTCTCGGCGCCGATATAGGCCAGGGTCACGTCGAACGGCGCCAGCAGCTGCGCCAGGGTGGTGCGCCACTTGCCCTGCGGCGTGAAGTCCTGCTCGCGTATGCCGGCCGTGACGGCCAGGGCCACCTTGCGGCCGCGGAAGGCGTTGCCGCCGGTGCCGTAGGCCCAGCCATGCGCCAGCACCTCGTCGAGCCACTTCTTGAGCAGCGGCGGACAGTTGAACCAGTACACGGGGAACTGCAGCACCACGCTGCCGTGCGCCTCGACCAGCGCCTGCTCCCGCGCCACGTCGATCTGGCCGTCAGGGTAGGCCTGCTGCACATCGTGGATGGTGTAGCGCTGCGGCTGCAGCGCCACTTCCTGCAGCCAGCGCCGGTTGGCGACCGAGGTGCCGATCGAGGGATGAAAAACGAGAACCAGGGTTTTCATATTGCTGCTTTCATGAGAAGGGAATCGGTGGGCACCAGTCCTCCGCCCCGGAAAAGCAGGCAAGCCGGTACCCTGCCCCGTGGCGCGGGGTCGCGCCCGCAGAGGCAAAAACAGCATAGCCCTGGCGAGTACTTTTCACAAGTACGCACATTCAATGCTCATACAGGAAGAAAAGTAAGTTACTCGTGCGCGACCAGCCGCCCAGCCCTGCCATTGTCCGTCGCTGCTAGGTGGGCCTGTGCCGTTCGCCCCACTCGCACAGCGTGTTGAGCACGGGGATCAGCGATGCCCCCTTGCTTGAGAGGAAATATTCAACCTTGGGCGGCACTTGCGGGTATTCCTTGCGGACGATCAGCGCATCGGCTTCCAGCTCTTTCAGGACCACGCTCAGGGTCTTGAAGGCGATGCCCCCGAGATGGCGCTTGAGCTCGTTATGCCGCAGCACCTTGTGTTCCGCCAGCGCATACAGGATCAGCATCTTGTACTTGCCGCCGATCAGCGACAAGGTATGGCCAAAGCCCGTCTCGCCCAGTGCCACGCCGCCGGGGGCGCAGGTTTCTTCGTTCATCACGTTCCGCTTGCTGTTGATCCACGGTGAGCATACCAGCCTGGCGGCTGTCAGCCAGGGTTTCGGCGCATAAAAAAAGCGAGCCATCAGGCTCGCTTTTTTGCGCCGGACCCGAAGGCCCGGCAGTGACAGTCGCAAAACTTATGCGCGCTTGTCCAGTGGCAGCACTTCACGCGTGGTCGAACCGACGAACAATTGACGCGGACGGCCGATTTTCTGTTCCGGATCGGCGATCATTTCGTTCCACTGCGCGATCCAGCCGATCGTACGGGCCATGGCGAAGATACCGGTGAACAGCGATACCGGGATGCCCAGTGCGGACTGCACGATGCCCGAGTAGAAGTCGACGTTCGGGTACAGTTTGCGCGAGACGAAGTATTCGTCGTTCAGTGCAATCTTTTCCAGTTCCATCGCCAGCTTGAACAGCGGGTCGTCCTGCAGGCCCAGTTCGGCCAGCACTTCGTAGCAGGTTTCACGCATCAGCTTGGCGCGCGGGTCGAAGTTCTTGTACACGCGGTGGCCAAAGCCCATCAGCTTGACGCCCGAGTTCTTGTCCTTGACCTGTTCGATGAAGGCAGGGATGTTCTCGACGGTGCCGATTTCCTTCAGCATGTTCAGTGCCGCTTCGTTGGCGCCGCCGTGTGCGGGGCCCCACAGGCAGGCGATACCGGCAGCGATACAGGCGAACGGGTTGGCGCCCGACGAACCGGCCAGGCGGACGGTCGAGGTCGAAGCGTTCTGCTCGTGATCCGCATGCAGGATCAGGATGCGGTCCAGGGCGCGCACCAGCACGTCGTTGACCTTGTAGTCTTCGCACGGATTGGCGAACATCATGTGCATGAAGTTGGCGCTGTACGACAGGTCGTTGCGTGGGTAGGTGAACGGCTGGCCGATCGAGTACTTGTAGGTCATCGCGACCAGGGTCGGCATCTTGGCGATCAGGCGGATGGCCGACACTTCGCGGTGGCGCGGGTCGTTGATGTCCAGCGAATCATGGTAGAACGAGGCCAGCGCGCCGACGGTGCCGACCAGGATCGACATCGGGTGCGCGTCGCGGCGGAAGCCACGGAAGAAGAATTGCATCTGCTCGTGCACCATGGTGTGCTTGGTGACGGTGTCGACGAACTTGGCTTTCTGCTCGGCGTTCGGCAGTTCGCCGTTCAGCAGCAGGTAGCACGATTCCATGAAGTCGGCGTTGACGGCCAACTGTTCGATCGGGTAACCACGGTACAGCAGTTCGCCCTTGTCGCCGTCGATGTAGGTGATCGACGAGTTGCACGAGGCGGTCGACATAAAGCCTGGGTCGTAGGTGAACTTGCCGCTACCGGCGTACAGCTTGCGGATGTCGATGACGTCCGGGCCGACGGTGCCTTTGTAGATCGGAAATTCAAGCGATGGGCTGCCATCGGAGAACGACAGGGTAGCTTTTGTGTCAGAGGTATTCATGGGCTCTTCCTTCTCGGGAGTGAGTCGAAATTAAAATCAAAAATTCTGGCTGCAATTCGCCCCGCGTCTTGCGGAGCTACAGCGCGCCACTCGCACCGTTTGCAATATATCGCCCAGGCGTCTAGGCAATGCGCAGTCGTTGCAGCAGTGCGCGCACATGCGGCAGATCGACTTCGCCTTCCGGCTCTTTACGGGCCAGTACCAGATCCATTAACGCATTGTCCGACAAATCGAGCAAACGCGTCAGCGCGTCGACTTCTTCGTCGGTCAATTCGGTTTCATACGCATCGAGAAAACGGGTCAGGATAATGTCGTTTTCCAGCAGGCCACGGCGCGAGCGCCAGCGCAGGCGGGCGCGGTTGGCCGGGTCGGCCTGATGCGAGGACAAAATTGATTCTGTCATTGGGTTTTACCATCTTGCGCGTGTCGTCAAAAAACGGCACGGTACTGCTTTGCCGGCGCCACCCGGCAGGACAGGGGCCACTCCCCTGCCCTGCCGGGGCGGCGCCGGCGGGATACGTTCTGAACGATCAGATCGCGCGGCGTACCATCAATTCCTTGATCTTGCCGATCGCCTTGTTCGGGTTCAAACCTTTCGGGCAAACGTCGACACAGTTCATGATCGAATGGCAGCGGAACAGACGGTACGGATCTTCCAGGTTGTCCAGGCGCGCGCCGGTGGCTTCGTCGCGCGAATCGGCGATGAAACGGTAGGCTTGCAACAGGCCGGCTGGCCCCACGAATTTGTCCGGATTCCACCAGAACGACGGGCACGACGTGGAGCAGCATGCGCAGAGGATGCACTCGTACAGGCCATCGAGCTCTTCGCGCTGTTCCGGCGTTTGCAGGCGCTCTTTTTCAGGCGGGATCGATTCGTTGATCAGGAACGGCTTGATCGAATCGTACTGCTTGAAGAATTGCGTCATGTCGACGATCAGGTCGCGGATCACCGGCAAGCCTGGCAGCGGACGCAGCACGATAGGCTCGGTCAGCTCGTTCAGGTTGGTGGTGCAGGCCAGGCCGTTCTTGCCGTTGATGTTCATCGCGTCCGAACCGCACACGCCTTCGCGGCACGAGCGGCGCAGGGCCAGCGAGTCATCGACGTCCGCCTTGATGCGCTGCAGTGCGTCGAGCAGCATCTTGTCGGTGTCTTTCAGTTCGACCGTCAGGTCTTGCATGTACGGCTTGGCATCCTGGTCGGGATCGTAGCGGTAGATTTTGAATTTGAGAGTACGTGCCATGGTATAGCCTTAGAAAGTACGTGGTTTCGGTTTGAAGGTATCTACCGTCAGCGGCTTGGTCACGACCGGCTTGTATTCCAGTCGGTTGCCTTCCGAATACCACAGTGTGTGCTTCATCCAGTTGTCGTCGTCGCGGGTCGGGTGATCGTCCTGGGCGTGGGCGCCGCGCGATTCCTTGCGCGCCGCGGCCGAGACGATGGTCGCTTTCGCCGTTTCGATGAGGTTGTCCAGTTCCAGCGCTTCCACGCGGGCGGTGTTGAACACCATCGACTTGTCCTTGAACGACACATGCTTGCGGCGCTCGTCGAGCTTCATGATTTCAACCACGCCCTGGTCCAGCATCGCGTCGGTACGGAACACGCCACAGTATTTCTGCATGGTGGCGCGAATCTCGTTCGCCACGCCCTGCACGGTTTCCGTGCCGGTCGAGTTTTCCAGGCGCGCCAGGCGGCCCATGGCGAAATCGGCGGCATTGGCTGGCAAGGGCTTGTTTTCCCTGGCTTTCAGGCCGCTGTTGACGATGTGGTTGCCGGCCGCGCGGCCGAAGACCACCAGGTCGAGCAGCGAGTTGGTGCCCAGGCGGTTGGCGCCGTGCACCGACACGCAGGCGCATTCGCCGATCGCGTACAGGCCGTTGACGACTTTTGCCGAGTTATCAGGACCGGTCGGGGTGACGACCTGGCCGTGGATGTTGGTTGGAATGCCGCCCATCTGGTAGTGAATCGTCGGCACGACAGGAATCGGTTCCTTGGTGGCGTCGACGTTGGCGAACTTGTGGCCGATTTCCAGGATCGACGGCAGGCGCTTGGCGATGGTGTCGGCGCCGATATGGCGCAGGTCCAGCATCACGTGGTCCTTGTTCGGACCGCAGCCGCGGCCTTCCTTGATTTCCTGGTCCATCGAACGCGAGACGAAGTCGCGCGGCGCCAGATCCTTCAGGGTCGGCGCATAGCGCTCCATGAAGCGTTCGCCTTCCGAGTTGATCAGGATGCCGCCTTCGCCGCGCACGCCTTCGGTGATCAGGACGCCCGCGCCGGCCACGCCGGTCGGGTGGAACTGCCAGAATTCCATGTCCTGCAGTGGCAGGCCGGCGCGTGCCGCCATGCCCATGCCGTCACCGGTGTTGATGAAGGCGTTGGTCGAGGCGGCGAAAATACGGCCTGCGCCGCCGGTGGCCATCACGGTCGTCTTGGCTTCCAGGATCATGCATTCGCCGGTTTCCATTTCCAGCGCAACCACGCCGATCACGTCGCCGTCGGCGTCACGGATCAGGTCCAGCGCCATCCATTCGACGAAGAAGTGGGTACGTGCGCGCACATTGCGCTGGTACAGCGTGTGCAGCAGGGCGTGACCGGTACGGTCGGCTGCCGCGCAGGCGCGCTGCACCGGCTTTTCGCCGAAATGGGCCGTATGGCCGCCGAACGGACGCTGATAGATCGTGCCGTCAGGGTTGCGGTCGAACGGCATGCCGAAGTGTTCCAGCTCGTACACGACTTTTGGTGCTTCGCGGCACATGAATTCGATGGCATCCTGGTCGCCCAGATAGTCGCCACCCTTGACGGTGTCGAACATGTGCCAGAACCAGTTGTCTTCGGCCATGTTGCCGAGCGACGCGCCGATACCGCCCTGCGCCGCCACGGTGTGCGAGCGGGTCGGGAAAACTTTCGACAGTACAGCGACGTTCAGGCCGGCTTCGGCCAGTTGCAACGACGCGCGCATGCCGGAACCGCCGGCGCCAACGATCACCGCATCAAAGCGGCGGGTAGGAATTGCAGATTTATATGCTGCCACGATTACACACTCCAGAGTATCTGTACCGTCCAGCCGGCACAAGCGATCAACCACAGCATGGTGGCAATTTGCAGAGCCAGGCGCAGGCCCGTGGCTTTCACGTAGTCCATCCAGACATCGCGCATACCGACCCATGCGTGGTAAAACAGCGCCAGGAACGTTACCAGGCTGAATAATTTGAACCATTGCTGAGCGAACAGACCGGCCCAGCCTTCATAGCTGAAGTTCTGGCCGGTCAGGAACGAGACCAGCAGGATGGCGACATAGGCCACCATGACGATGGCGGTGACGCGCTGGGCCAGCCAGTCGCGCAAGCCGTAATGGGCACCGACGACGAGGCGTTTCGGTCCGATGTTATTGTCTGCCATGTTTAAAATACTCCAAACAGTTTCAAAGCGACCAGGGCGGTCAGCACCAGGCTGACCACCAGCACGGACGAAGCGGTCTTGCGGGCCGATTCTTTTTCGATGGCGACGTGCACGTCCATGAACAGGTGGCGGATGCCGGCGCAGAAGTGGTGCAGGAAGGCCCAGACCAGGCCCAGCGTGATCAGCTTGACAAACCAGTGCGAGGCGATGCCCTGGAAGTAAGCGTAGGACATTTCGGAACGCAGGCTCAGTTCCAGCATGTACAGGATGCACGGCAGCAGGGCGAAAATGATGAATCCGCTGATACGATGCAGGATCGAGACGATGGCGCCAACCGCCATGCGGTAGTTCGACAATTCGGTAACATGAATGTTACGGAATTGCGGCCGTTCTTTTTTTGGTACTTCTCTTACGGCTTCAGACATAACAAAAACCTCCCCTTTGAACTGAACTAAATATTGGAAGCCGCGATTTTCGCCGATTTTCGCAAGCCGTACCAATATCTATTGTTACATATAACCAAAATGGTTTTTTACTACACAATCCCGCGCTACTTTCCGTAGTTCACGTAATTTAATTACAGAAACGCTGGCAAAAAACGACCCGCCGGTGGCGTATGCCTGGCGGGCCGCGCTTTGCCTGCGATTTCTGCTGTCTCCAATGCCCGCCTCGCGGTGGGCACTTTTCAAACGATGGACGTCAGCCTGTCCGCTTGTTCGGGCGCCTGGCGCCCCGCGGCTTCAGCTGAGTTCATTCTGATAATGGTGGCGGCTGGTCAGGTACAGGCCGCGGCGCAATTCCACCGGCTTGTCGCCATACGTAAACGACACGCGCTCGGAACTGAGCAAGGGTGTACCCGCCTCGACATTCAACAAATGGGCCGCGCCCGCATCGGCGCAGACGGCGCGGATCTGCTCGGAGGCACGGATCATGCGCGTGCCGAATTCGGTTTCGAACAGGCCGTACATCGGCCCCTTGTATTCCACCAGGCGCTCGGCCGTCAGGCCCTTGAAGATCAGGCCGGGCAACCACAGCTCTTCGAGCACGGTCGGCACGCCGTCGAAATACTGCACCCGCTTGATGAAGATGACGGCGTCGCCCGATTTCAGCTCCATCAGGCGCGCCACGTCGGCCGGCGCGCGCACGCGCTTGACTTCGATGAACTTGCTTTCGGGATAATGCGGCACGCCTTCGTCCGGCACCAGGCGCAGGAAGCGGAAATGCGCGCGCGCCTCGTGGTGGGTCGACACGAACGTGCCCTTGCCCTGGCGGCGCATGACGAGGTTTTCGGCGGCCAGCTCATCGATCGCCTTGCGCACCGTGCCCTGGCTGACCTTGAAACGGCCGGCCAGTTCGACTTCGCTGGGGATCAGCTCGCCCGGCTTCCACTCGCCCGATTGCAGGCTTTGCGTGATCAGCGCCTTGATCTGCTGATACAAAGGACTGAAGGTGGGCGACGCGGCGGTGGCGGCGGGAGTGTGCGTCGGCGTTGGCGCCGTCACGGCGGCGGCAGGCGGATTCGGTGGGACCGGTGCGTCCGCGGTCGGACTGACCGCCCCGCTTGCAGCAGTGGCATTGTTGGTCAGATTGGACGAGGCGGAATTCATAGTCCGACATTTCAACACAAATCACTGTCCGCGTCCAGTAAAAACCCGACGGTTATCTGTCTTATATAAGACATAAGATAGGATTGACAGATACAAATCGGAGGCCTACACTGCCCCCGATAAAACTGGTGTATCAGCGTTTATTGTTGTTGGCCAGCCACTCTGGCCTGAAACAGCAGGGACGCGACGGCGCGCACCACCGGCAAATCGGTGGCAGCAGCCGGTTTTGGTATCATTACAGTTTTTCCGAACAAGCGTAAGCCCGGCTTCAATTCCGTTTTCTTTCCTATTTTTGGAGATTCATCATGGCAAAAACCCCTATGCGTGTTGCAGTGACCGGCGCCGCCGGCCAGATCGGCTACGCCCTGTTGTTCCGCATCGCCAACGGCGACATGCTCGGCAAGGACCAGCCTGTTATCTTGCAATTGCTTGAAATCGCGGACGAAAAGGCCCAGAAGGCGCTCAAGGGCGTGATGATGGAAATCGACGATTGCGCCTTCCCGCTGCTGACGGAAATGACCGCCCACTCCGATCCGTTGACCGCCTTCAAGGATGTCGACGTGGCCGTACTGGTCGGTGCCCGTCCACGTGGCCCGGGCATGGAACGCAAGGACCTGCTGGAAGCCAATGCCCAGATCTTCACGGTGCAAGGCAAGGCGCTCGACGCCGTCGCTTCGCGCAACGTGAAAGTACTGGTGGTCGGCAACCCGGCCAACACCAACGCCTACATCGCCATGAAATCGGCGCCATCGCTGCCGGCGAAAAACTTCACCGCCATGCTGCGCCTGGACCACAACCGCGCGCTGTCGCAAGTCGCCGCCAAGACCGGCACCGCCGTCAAGGATATCGAGAAGCTGACCGTGTGGGGCAATCACTCGCCAACCATGTATGCTGACTACCGTTTCGCCACCGTCGACGGCAAGGCCGTGAAAGACCTGATCAACGACCAGGAATGGAACGCCAACACCTTCCTGCCGACCGTCGGCAAGCGCGGCGCGGCCATCATCGAAGCGCGCGGCCTGTCGTCGGCAGCGTCGGCAGCGAACGCCGCCATCGACCACGTGCATGACTGGGTGCTGGGCACCGCCGGCAAGTGGACCACCATGGGTGTGCCATCGGACGGTTCGTACGGCATCCCTGAAGGCACCGTGTTCGGTTTCCCTGTCACCACGGAAAACGGCGAATACACCATCGTTCAAGGCCTGGAAATCGATGCATTCTCGCAAGAGCGCATCAACCTGACCCTGAAAGAGCTGACCGAAGAGCGCGAAGGCGTGAAACACCTGCTGGCGTAATTCCCAGTCCAGTTCCGGCGGCGCAGCGTACACTGTGCCGTCCGCCATCAAGGCCGCACCGCGTTTATCGCGGCGCGGCTGTTTCAGTAATGAGTTCTTATCTACAAAGATGTCTTAAAGCATGCACCCTTCCGAGGTTTTATTCCAGGGCAAACGCCAGCCGCTGTTGCTCGCCGCTTGCGACCACTACGCCGGCTCTGAAAAGCTGATGCGTAAATCGATTGCTTTGCAACAAGAGCTTGGTCCTTTGTTCGACATCACGTTCGATTGCGAAGACGGCGCCAGCGCCGGCAATGAAGAAGCCCATGCGCAGATGGTGGCCGAACTGCTGGCCAGCGACGGCAACCAGTTCAACCGCATCGGCGTGCGCGTGCACGACGTCGACAGCCCGTTTTTCGCGCGCGACGTGGAAATCGTCTGCGCTGCCGCCCAGCGCATCGCGTATATCGCCGTGCCGAAAGTCAACAGCGTGCAGGACGCCATGCTGGCGATCGACCTGATCAACCTGCACGCGCGCCGCGCCGGCCGCGACAACCTGCCGGTGCACATCCTGATCGAGACCCACGGCGCGCTGCGCGACGCGTATGCGATCGCCGCCCTGCCCCAGGTCGAATGCCTGTCGTTCGGCATCATGGATTTTGTCTCGTCCCACTACGGCGCCGTGCCGGCCGCGGCCATGCGCACGCCGGGCCAGTTCACGCATCCGCTGGTGGTGCGCGCCAAGCTGGAAGTGGCAAGCGCCTGCCACGCCCATGGCAAGGTGCCGTCGCACAATGTGACCACCGACGTGCGCGATTCGGCCGTGGTGGCCAACGACGCCCAGCGCGCGACGGCCGAGTTCGGCTACACGCGCATGTGGAGCATCCACCCCGACCAGATCAAGCCCATCATCAAGGCCTTCACGCCCCGCCTGTCCGAGGTGAATGAAGCGAGCAATATCCTCAACGAGGCGCTGCGCGCCAATTGGGGACCGATCGCGCAGAATGGCCGCTTGCATGACCGCGCCAGCTACCGATATTATTGGACCGTTTTGCAACGCGCCAAGCTGGCGGGCCTGGGCCTGCCCGAGGCGGCCGCTGCATTACTGAATCCGCCCTCGACCAGCACCACCGAAAACTGACAGGAATACCACGATGTCCCTCTCCAAATTAGCCCTGGCCTGCAGCGTCGCGCTGGGCGCCATGACGCTGGCCCTGGCGCCGGCCAGCTACGCCGCCACCGACACCAAGGCTCCCGCCAAAGCCAAGACCGCCAAAGCCGTGAAGACCACCAAGGCCAAGGCGAAAGCGCCGGCCAAGGCCGTGAAACCGATCGCCATGCCGGCCGAGCCAAACGAGGAAGCCGACGAACCGGACACCACCGGCTCGGCCACCACCGAATTCAATTGCGAACTTGGCAATAAAATCACCATCTACAGCAATGCGACCGATGACTCGCATATCGCCCTGCGCTGGCAAAAGCGGCTGCACCGCCTGAGCCGGGTCGGCACCACCACCGGTGCCCACCGTTTTGAAAACCGCTTGTACGGACTGATCTGGATCGGCATCCCGGCCAAAGGCATGCTGCTCGATTCCAAGCAGAACCGCCAGCTGGCCAATGAATGCAAGGATGCGGAGCAGGCCAAACCGACGCTGGCGACCGAAGCGCCGGTATCGCTGGGGGTAGTCAAACCTGCCGGCGGCTGATGTACGCGGCAAGAGTCCCCGGCCGGGGACTCAGTCATGTTTTGTACCCTGAATAATCAATCAACAGACGATACCCAACAAGGAGAGGTCATGTCCCGCAACACTTTGAACACGCTCAAGGACTTTAATATTTCAGCCAGCAAAAAGGGACAGCTCTATTCCCTGCCAGCACTGGAAAAAAGCCTGGGCATTAATGTCTCGCGCCTGCCGGTGTCGATCCGCATCGTGCTTGAATCGGTGCTGCGCAACTGCGACGGCAAGAAGGTCACCGAAGAACACGTCAAGCAATTGGCGAGCTGGGGCCCGACCGCCGAGCGCACCGACGAGATTCCGTTCGTGGTGGCGCGCGTGGTACTGCAGGACTTCACCGGCGTGCCATTGCTGGCCGACCTGGCCGCGATGCGCAACGTGGCCGCCAAGATGGGTATCGACGCCAAGAAGATCGAGCCTCTGGTGCCGGTCGACCTGGTGGTCGACCACTCGGTGACCATCGATCACTACCGCGAAAAGAAAGCGCTGGACCTGAACATGAAGCTGGAATTTTCGCGCAATAACGAGCGCTACCAGTTCATGAAATGGGGCATGCAGGCCTTCGACACCTTCGGCGTGGTGCCGCCGGGCTTCGGCATCGTGCACCAGGTCAACCTGGAATACCTGGCGCGCGGCGTGCACAGCACCGGCAAGAAAGCCGGCGACGTGTACTATCCTGACACCCTGGTCGGCACCGACTCGCACACCACCATGATCAACGGCATCGGCGTGGTCGGCTGGGGCGTGGGCGGCATCGAGGCGGAAGCCGGCATGCTGGGCCAGCCAGTCTACTTCCTGACGCCGGACGTGATTGGCGTGAACCTGTCGGGCGCGCTGCGCGAAGGCTGCACCGCCACCGACCTGGTGCTGACGATTACCGAACTGCTGCGCAAAGAGAAAGTCGTCGGCAAGTTCGTCGAGTTCTTCGGCGAGGGCACCGAGTCGCTGACCCTGACCGACCGCGCCACGATCGCCAACATGGCACCGGAATACGGCGCCACCATGGGCTTCTTCCCGGTCGACGACGCCACCATCGACTACTTCAAGGGCACTGGTCGCAGCAAGGCTGAAATCGATGCCTTCCAGGGCTACTTCAAGGCGCAGAACCTGTACGGCGTGCCAAAAGCCGGCGAGATCGACTACACCCGCGTGGTGGAGCTGGACCTGGCATCGGTCGCCCCGTCGCTGGCCGGCCCGAAACGCCCGCAGGACCGTATCGAAATCGGCAACGTGAAAGCGAACTTCGCCGAACTGTTCGCCAAGCCGACCACCGAAAACGGCTTCAACAAGAATCCAAACGACCTGGCCGCCGTGTACGAAACCACCAACGGCGTGAAAGTGTCGAACGGCGACGTGCTGATCGCCGCGATCACCTCGTGCACCAACACCTCGAATCCGAGCGTGATGCTGGCCGCCGGCCTGCTGGCGAAAAAAGCCGTCGAAGCGGGCCTGAAAGTGGCGCCCCACATCAAGACCTCGCTGGCGCCCGGCTCGCGCGTCGTGACCGAATACCTGACCGCCGCCGGCCTGCTGCCCTACCTGGAAAAACTGGGCTTCGGCGTGACCGCCTATGGCTGCACCACCTGTATCGGCAATGCCGGCGACCTGACGCCGGAACTGAACGCGGCCATCGCCACCCACGATATCGTCGCTTCGGCCGTGTTGTCGGGCAACCGCAACTTCGAAGCCCGCATCCACCCGAACATCCGTTCGAACTTCCTGGCCTCGCCGCCGCTGGTGGTGGCCTACGCCATCGCCGGCAACATGACGCGCGACCTGATGACAGAACCGGTCGGCAAGGGCAAGGGCGGCAAGGATATCTACCTGGGCGACATCTGGCCAACCTCGGCCGAAGTGTCGGCCATGATGAAGTTCGCCATGAACGCCAAGGTGTTCAAGGACAACTACGCCGACGTCAAGGGCGCGCCAGGCAAGCTGTGGGAAAAAGTCACCACCGTGTCGGGCCAGGTCTACAACTGGCCGAAATCGACGTATATCGCGGAACCGCCGTTCTTCGACAATTTCTCGATGACGCCAGCGGCCGTGGCCACCGGCATCGAAGGCGCGCGCGCACTGGGCGTGTTCGGCGACTCGATCACCACCGACCACATCTCGCCAGCCGGCTCGATCCAGGAAAACGGCCCGGCCGGCAAATGGCTGAAGGAAAACGGCGTCCTGAAAGCGGACTTCAACTCCTACGGCTCACGCCGCGGCAACCATGAAATCATGATGCGCGGCACCTTTGCCAACGTGCGCATCAAGAACCGCATGATCCCTGCCAAGGCGGACGGCTCGGCGGTCGAAGGCGGCATCACGATCCACCAGCCTTCCGGCGAACAGATGTCGATCTACGACGCGGCCATGAAGTATGTGGCCGAAGGCACGCCGACCATGGTGTTCGGCGGCGAAGAGTACGGTACCGGCTCGTCGCGCGACTGGGCGGCCAAGGGCACCCAGCTGCTGGGCGTGAAAGCCGTGATCACCCGTTCGTTCGAACGCATCCACCGCTCGAACCTGGTCGGCATGGGCGTGTTGCCGCTGCAATTCATCGGCGACGACAGCGTGCAGACCCTGGGCATCACCGGCAAGGAAACGTTCGACCTGAAAGGCCTGGAAGGCGAGATCAAGCCGCAGCAACTGGCGACCCTGGTGATCCACCGCGCCGACGGCAGCTCGCAGGAAGTGGCCGTGCTGCTGCGTATCGACACCCCGATCGAAGTCGATTACTACAAGCACGGCGGCATCCTGCCATTCGTGCTGCGCCAATTGCTGGCCGAGTAATCGATACAGCGCCAGCGTAGTGAACAAAACGCCGGTCTCGACCGGCGTTTTTTTTCGCCTGTTTTATTCGCGCCAGGCTTGAAATTGCCGCAAGCGCCATGATCTGCATTCTGCTTGTGCATCCGTGTGGCCTTATCCTCTACAATACGGTTATAAGGGTTATCATTGTTTGACTGATCCATTTTTTTCACTTTCCGAGACTCTTATCCCGCTATGCGTCGTCCTTCCAAAGATTCATCCCATAAACTGACTGCCGACAGCCAGCGCCTGGTCACCTTTGCCCAGGCGATCGTCCAGGCAGCGAGCCGTCTCGAAGAGCGGTCCTGGGAACACAGCCTGGATACGCATCTCCAGAAGTTACTCAAGACCGGCCACCAGGACACCATCGACAACACGCTGGGCAACCTGTTCAAGGAAGACCTGAACGCCTATGACGTGCTGATGGACGGCGTCGAAGCCGTCAGCGAATCGACCGTCATCATCCATGAAGACGTGCGCTACGACGCGCTGCTCGTGGCCGTGCCTATCCTGGCCTGGACGCGCTTTTCGATCGCCTCCGGCCCGATGGCCGGCGACGCGCACGGCGTGCTGTCGGCGCACTTTGCCGCCCACTTGCTGGCCGACGGCACCAAAATGGCGATGGCGCCCACCCTCTATTCGATCGACCAATTGCCGCGCAGCCATGTCGAAACCTATGCCAAGACGCAAAAGCTGGCGCAGGCGGCCCTGAAAGGTTCGACCCTCAAGCCATCGACGAAAGAGCCGGAGACGGCGCCGTTCCTGGCCGATACGCGCTACCTGCTGGTGGCCGTGGTGGCCCCTGCCGGTGCGCCGCTGTTCCGCTGGCAGGTGCCGGCGGTGCAGAACGACTTCATCGCCGAACGCAGCGCGGCCCTGGACCAATGGCGCACCCAGGCCACGCCGACCATCGCCCGCCTGCTGCCCGGCTGCGGCCTGGAGCTGCTGCTGCCGGAAGCGTATTACGTGGCCTGCCGCGAAGCGGACAAGCTGATCCGTCCGGTCTCGGTGCGCGCCGCCGTGCACTACCTGACGCATACCCTGGCGATCGAGCCGTCGGAACTGCGCGCCGTGATCGCCGGCTTCGGCGAAGAGTCGGCCGACGGCCAGGTCGACGAATACCGGATCGCGTTCACCCTGCGCCAGGCGCCGGAAGTGATCTACGGCATCGTCTGGCCGCTGTACGGCCAGGAGGACGAGGACGGCACGCCGATCGAAGGCCTGATCCAGGTCGGCATCGCCGCGCTCGACAAGCAGAAGACGCCGGTCGATGAAATCATCGAGCACCTGAACGCGGCCGGCATCACGCAGATCAAGCGCCATGCCGAACGCTATGTGGGCGAATACTGCGACGACTGCGGCGCGCCGCTGTTTGCCGACCCGGTCGGCGAATTGGCGCATGCGGAAATGCCCGAGGATACGCCGCAGGGCACCGAGCACTTTCATTAATTGATGCAGGCGTAAAAAAGGCGGAACCGAGGTTCCGCCTTTTTGCATTTCAAGCCACTATCTGATGATCACCATTGCGAATACGGATGCCGTATCAGGTTGGCGTTGTAATAGCGCGCGTCATCCGACACTTCCACGCCGATCCAGTCCGGCTTTTCAAACGGCTGGTCTTCCGAGTGCAGCTCGATCTCGGCCACCACCAGGCCGGCATTCGCGCCCAGGAACTCGTCGACTTCCCACACCATGCCCGCATACATGATGCGGCGCCGGTATTTCTCGATCAGCGGCTGCTCGCACAGGCCGTCGAGCAGTTCCTTGGCGTCCGCCAGCGGAATCGGATACTCCCATTCGCCACGGCTGTTACCCACGTTCGCGCCCTTGATGGTCAGCATGGCGTGGTGTCCCTCGATGCGCACGCGCACCACGCGTTCGCGCGTCGACGACAGATAGCCCTGGCGCAGCAGTTCCGGGTCGGCCAGCTCGCGCCAGCCGTCATTGGCGAGCAGGAATTTACGTTCGATCTCGACGCCCATGATCACGTCCTCAATCGAGCGACAGCAGGATCGGCTGCAGCATGGCCGCGCCCAATGCCGCGCTGCGCGCGCCGTTCCAGCCCACGGCCGGGTCGGGCAGGTCGGCGTTTTCCTTGAACGGCATTTCCAGGGTCAGCGCCAGGCACTGGAAATGGTGGCCGATGTATTTCGACGCCAGGGTCAGCATGTCGGACTTGTACTTGCTGGCGGCATAGCCGAACTTGTCCTGGAAGTCGGGGCTGGCCTGCTTGTAGCGCTCGATGAAGGCCTGCTGGTGCGCCGCTTGCTCCGGCGTGAAGTTTTCCAGCATCTCGTTGCCGGCCACAAAGTTGTACGGCAGCGCTTCGTCGCCGTGGATGTCGAAGAACATGTCGACGCCCGTTTCGTGGATCTTGTTTTTCACGCACAGCACTTCCGGGCTGGACTCGAGCGACGGCGTCATCCATTCGCGGTTCAGGTTGGCGCCGGCCGCATTGGTGCGCAGGTTGCCGCGGATCGAACCATCGGGATTCATGTTCGGCACGATGTGGAACACGGCGCGCTGCAGCAACTTGCGCGCGATCGGGTTGGCGTCGTCCAGCAGCGAGTCGATCAGGCCTTCGACAAACCATTCGGCCATCGATTCACCTGGGTGCTGGCGGGCGATGATCCAGATTTTCTTTTCCGCCTGCGGGTTGCCGATGGTGACCAGGTTCATGTCGCGGCCATCGACCGTGCTGCCCAGGTCGGATACGCGCGCCAGCGGATGCTCGGCCACTTCGCCCAGCAGGCGCAGATGGCGTTCCCACGAGTACGGCTCGAAATAGGCGTAGTAGACGCTGTCGAGTTCCGGCGTATGCGTGATCGTCATGACCTGGCCGTCGAAGGCGGTCGGCACGCGGAACCAGTTTTCGCTGTCGTAGCTGGCCACGGCCTGGTAGCCCTCGTAGCCGGCCGGATACGTCGCCTGGCCGGCGTTCAGGAAGCGCAGGGTGCAGGCCTGGCCGCGCGCGCCTTGCAGGCGGAAGTGGAACCACTGGTGGATGTCGGCGTGGCTGTCCTTGCGCAACTTCAGGTCGATGGCGCCCGCGCTGGCGGCGTTCACCACCTCGATGGCGCCGGAGTCGAAGTTCTGGCTGATTTTAATGGTCATGTAACGATCCCGTAGAGATATAAAGGCGTTGTCAGTGCCACGGCGCGGTCTGCTGGAGCGCGCCGCAACGGCAAAAACGCAGTGTAAGCGATCCCGCCATTTTCCGCCCTTTGCCCCCATTCGCAAAGCCTGGCCGGCGATTTTTCGCACCATTCAGGGGCATTGTTGGCAAACTGCGTGGCCGGGCCGCAAAAAAACGGCCAGCAATGGCATCAACCGTATAAAAAAATGATTTGTAACAAGACTGGAAACATTCCAGGCCCATGCCGCGCCCTATAATTCCTTTTTTTAGTGATCATCAGGAAAGAGTGTGGATAAGAAGTTAAGCAATATCCAGGAAAGAAAACTGCGCGAAGCGCAGGCACGCCGCGAACATATCATCGCCGTGGTCAAGGACCTCATCAAGAAAGGCGGCGCGCGTGCCGTCTCGATCCGCAAGGTGGCGGAAGCGGCCGGTTTTTCCACCACCGTGGTGTACGCCCTGTTCCGCGACAAGGCCACCCTGATCGGTCAGGCCATGGACAAGGACTTGCTGGCCCTGGTGCACGCCATGCGCAGCGCCAGCGAAGCCGGCACCGGCACCTGGGAGCGCATAGGCCTGGTGGGGCGCGCCTATGTGCAGTACGGCCTGCGCCACCGCGACGAATACGCGCTGCTGTTCATGGAACTGCGCCCGCACGCCGCCATCGCCGCGGTGGAAGTCGAGCACGGCAATATCGAGCAGGACCCATACGCCTACGCGCTGCACCTGTTCGGCGAACTGGCGCACAGCGGCCAGGTCCGCGCGGGCGAGGCGGCGCTGCACGCGATGACGCAGATCTTCTGGCAGGCGCTGCACGGCCTGGTATCGCTGCGCATCGTGATGGACGAAGGCGATCCGTGGACGCCGCACATGGAACCGGGCCCGTACCTGGACGACTTGCTGGCGGTCGTCACGGAAGGCATACGGCTGCGCTTCCAGCCAGAGCTTCCCGTTTGACCCAGCGCAAGCCCGGCAAGTCGAAAAAGGCGGACATTGATCAAGTCGTATATATATTCCGGCGACTTTCCCCTCATCAAGGAGTGCGCCATGAGCGACACTTTTGCCAACGCACGGCTTGACAAACAACGCGCCAGCGACAACGATATCCGGATGGAGGCGCGCTTGACCAGAATGGAAACCGACCTACAACACGAGCAGATGATGCTGAAAACCACAGAGCAGCGCCCGAGCGACAAGCTGCTCGGCGTGCGCTCGGACTTTACCCAGCTGCGCGGCGAGCTGCGCACTGAAATCATCGAAGTGCGCGGCGAACTGTCGGCCATCCGCAAGGCCATGAACGCCCATTTCCTGTGGTTCATGGGCATACAGGCCACCACCACGTTCGCCCTGCTGGGCCTGGGCGCCCGGGCGTTGCGGATGTATTAATCGATCAATATTAATCGTTTAATATTAACCGTTTGACGCTTCGCGCATGGTCTGCGTTTCCTGGTAGCGCGCATGCCATGACAGCGCCTGCTCCAGGATATGCGGCGTATGACCACCACACTGGCAGGCCGCGTCGTAATACGCGCGCAGCTGGTCCCGGTAATCCGGATGCGTGCAGCGCGCGATGATCAGGGGCGCCCGTTCACGCGGCGCCAGGCCGCGCAGGTCGGCATAACCCCATTCCGTCACCAGCACATCGACATCGTGTTCCGTATGGTCCACATGCGAGACCATCGGCACCACGCTCGACACGCGCCCGCCCTTGGCGGCCGACTTGCTGACAAACATCGATACCTGCCCGTTGCGCGCAAAGTCGCCCGAGCCGCCGATGCCGTTCATCATGTGCGTGCCACACACATGGGTGGAGTTGACGTTGCCGTAGATATCGAACTCCAGCGCCGTGTTCAAGGCGATGATGCCGAGCCGGCGCACGATCTCGGGGTGGTTGCTGATCTCCTGCGGGCGCAGCACGATTTTTGACCGGTAATGGTCGATATTGTCCATCAGCTTTTGATGCACGGCGGCCGACAGGGTGATCGACGAAGCCGACGCAAACGCCAGCTGGCCCGAGTCCAGCAGTTCGATGGCGCTGTCCTGCAGTACTTCCGAATACATCGTCATGTTGCGGAAAGGCGAGCCGATCAGGCCATGCAGCACGGCGTTGGCAATCGTCCCGATGCCGGCCTGCAAGGGCAGCAGTTCCGGCCCCATGCGCCCGGCCGCCACTTCGCCTTGCAAAAAGGCGATCACATGGCCGGCGATCGCCTGGGTTTCCGCGTCCGGCGGCAAGGCGTTCGACGGGCTGTCCGGGCTGTCGGTGATGACGATGGCGGCGATGCGGGCGGGATCGATGGCGATCGCCGTGCCGCCCAGGCGCTGGTCGACCCGGGTCAGCGGAATCGGCTCGCGGCCCGGCAGGGTCTGTGGAATATAAATGTCGTGCAAGCCTTCCAGCGCCAGCGGCGTCGACAGGTTGATCTCGATGATCACCTGCGTCGCTTGCTGGGCGAACGCGGCGGAATTACCGACCGACATGGTCGGAATGATGGCACCAAAGGCCGTGATCGCGGTCGCCTCGATGACGGCGATATCGACGGCGGCCAGGTTGCCCGAACGCAGCTGCTCGGCCGTTTCCGACAGATGCTGGTCGATGAACATCACCTCGCCCTGGTTGATCTTGCCGCGCAAGACCGGGTCGACCTGGAACGGCATGCGGCGTGCCAGCACGCCGGCCTCGGCCATCAGGCCGTCGCTGCCGTTGCCCAGCGAGGCGCCGGTAATCAAGGTCAGGCTAAATGGTTCCTGGCGGGCGCGCTCGGCCAGTGCGCGCGGCAGGGCCTTGGCGTCGCCGGCACGGGTAAAGCCGCTCATGCCGACACGCATGCCGCTCTGGAACAAGGTGGCTGCCTGGTCGGCGCTCATGATTTTATCGAGCAAGCCCGGGTGGCGTATGCGATCCTGATACATCGAAAGACTCCTGGTTATTCTTGAAATACATGGCGGTCATACATGCGCGCCATAAGTGGCTTCAGTATAAAATCCGGGATACATGGATAGCATGAATTAATAGCGATATATCCAGTCGCAATTTTCATGCTTTGACGAAGCGATACTTATCTTGGATATTCGTTCCCTGCGCTATTTCGTGGAAACCGTACGCCTGTCGAGCTTTACGCAGGCGGCCGAATCGCTGCACCTGACGCAATCGACCATCAGCAAGATGGTGCGCCAGCTCGAAGACGAGGTCGGTGCCCAGCTGCTGGTGCGCGACGGGCGCAAGCTGAGCCTGACCGACACCGGCCGCATCGTCTACCAGCACGGCCAGCAGATGCTGGCCAGCATGCGCCAGCTGACCCTGGAAGTGCGCGACACGCAGGCGCTGGCGCGCGGCAGCCTGACTGTCGGTATCCCGCCGATGATCAATGTCCTGTTCACGCCCGTGCTGAAAGCGTTTCGCACGCGCCATCCGCAGATCAGCCTGACCCTGCAGGAAGACACGGGCCAGCAGATCGAGCGCAAGGTGGCGGCCGGCGAACTGGAGATCGGCATGACGGTGCTGCCGGCCGACCCCGAGCTGGACCTGGTGACGGTGCGGATCGCCAGCTATCCGATCTGGGCGCTGGCCGAGCCGGACACCTTCCAGCAGCAGCGCACCACCCTGCCGTTCAAGGCGCTGGCCGACTTGCCGCTGGTGTTATTGAAGGATGATTTTGCCCTGACGCGCAGCCTGCGCCAGCATTTTGCGCAGGCCGGTTTCGAGCCGGCCATCGCCGCCCAGAGCGGCCAGTGGGACTGGCTGGTCGCCATGGCTTCCGCCGGCCTCGGCGTGGCGCTGCTGCCCGAACCGTTCATCCACCGCCTGGCTGGTGTACCGCTGGCGGCGGTGCGCATCGTCGAGCCGGAGCTGGCGTGGCAGGTGGCGCATATCTGGAACGGGCGTTACCTGTCGCACGCGGCGCGCGCCTGGCTGGCCGTATGCCAGGATGTGCTGGGCACGCGGTTCGCGCCCTGAATGCAAAAAAGGTGGCCGAGGCCACCTTTCTTTTTTCCAGCGACCGCGCGTTATTTCACAGCTGCGTCATCGTTGTACATGCTGGCGTATTTCCAGCCGAAGTACAGGATGAAGGTGTAGCACAGGGCCGGCACGATGAACGACAGTTGCAAGTTCATGTGGTCGGCCAGGAAACCCTGGATGAACGGCACGATGGCGCCGCCGACGATGGCCATGCACAGGATGCCCGAACCCTGGCCGGTTTGCGCGCCCAGCTTGTTCAGCGCCATGCTGAAGATGGTCGGGAACATGATGGAATTGAACAGGCCGACGGCGATCAGGGCCCACATGGCGGTGTGGCCGGTGCCGAACACGGCGACCAGGATCAGCGCGATCACGATGGCGGCGTTGAAGGCCAGGGTCTTGCCCGGGCTGACATAGCGCATCACGGCAAAACCGACGAAACGGCCGACCATCGCGCCACCCCAGTAGTAGCTGACGAAATGCGCGGCGTCGGCCGGCGTCAGGCCGGCGATATGGCTCTCGCCCAGGAAGTTGATCAGGAAGCTGCCGATGCTCACTTCGCCGCCCACGTACAGGAAGATGGCCAGCGCGCCCAGCACCAGGTGGCGGTGCGACCAGATCGAGACCTTGTGGCCGTCGCTCGACAGCTTGACGTCATCGTCCGCATGCGAAATCGTCGGCAGCTTGGCCAGCGCAAACAGCACCGCCAGCACCACCAGGGTGGCGGCCAGCGCCAGGTACGGCCCCTGCACGGCGGCCGCTTCCTTGGCGCGGTAGGCCAGTTGCTCGGCGGCCGGCAGCAGGTCGAACTGCTGCACCGTCAATACCGTGCCCGACAGGATCAAAATGCCGCCCAGGGTCGGCGCCACCGTGGTGCCGAGCGAGTTGAACGCTTGCGTCAGGGTCAGGCGGCTCGACGCCGTTTGCGGGTCGCCCAGTTCGGTCACATACGGATTGGCCGCCACCTGCAGCACCGTGATGCCGGCCGCCAGGATGAAGAAGGCCAGCAGGAACAGCGCGTAGCTGCCGGTCGAGGCCGGATAGAACATGGCGCAGCCGGCGGCCGCGATCAGCAGGCCGGCGACGACGCCGCGCTGGTAGCCGATGCGCTTGATCAGCGCGCCGGCCGGCATGGAAACGATGGCATAGGCGCCAAAGAAACAGAATTGCACCAGCATCGCCTGCACATAGGTCAGCGTGTAGATCGAGCGCAAGTGGGGAATCAGCACATCATTCAACGATGTCAGCAGTCCCCACATGAAAAACAGCACCGTGACAATGATCAGGGCGCCTGTATTGTTTTGCGCGCCAGCCTGCGTGGCGCGCGCGCCCTGGCCTTGCTTTACATATTCCATACCTTCTCCATTTTCAATTCCAAGAGTTGTGTTGTCTTGCCTTATATCTGTCATGCACCGCACAGCGGGTCAGGCAGCGTCGAGGTCTGAAAACAACATCAGCCAGCCTTCAAGTGTCGTAGTAATACTACTTCAGTATGGGCGCATTATGCCCGAAAGCCCCGGATTGCGCAGCTTTCACCACCATTATTCGATAATTGAATAGCTGACATTTGAAATCGAAAGTGTACTTATAACTTGAAAGGACTATACTTATGTTGCGGTGCAGCAGTTGCTACACCCCAACTAACCGGAGCCTGCCATGTCGACCACATTCATGTACCACAGCACCCCATCGAACAACATCGTTGCCACCCTGACCAGCATCGTCAAAGGCATCACCACCTTCCTGTCGCAAGGTCCTGACCACCGCGAACGCGCTTACGAAGAAGCCTACCTGGCCGAATCGACCGACCGCTACGACCTGGAATACCGCATGCGTGAACTGTCGCGCGCCCACCCGCAGCCTAGCTGGATGAGCGGCCTGGGTCGTTAAGCAACACCGCAGCACCTGGTTGTACGCATATCCGCAACAAAGTCAGCAAGACCCTTGTCCACGCCTTGCGCGTCCGCGACAATACCGATAGCACCATCCTGCTCGCCTTTGGCTTGAGCCCGGGATGGGCTGCAGGGCAATATTGCAACAGTTACGATGTTGCAACGCATCATGGCATTTATCGCTGCGAAGTCGAATTTTTGCTAGTTTTACTACGAGATTCTACTTAGGTACTACTGTGTCCACCATGACCGTCGTCAGCCATCACCATCCTCTTGTCCTGCGCATGGAAGCGGAACTGCTGCCGCTGTTCCAGGCTGCCTTGCCGTCGCTGGCGCAGGCGTCACCTCAGGTACTCGCGTCCGTGTTTGCCTTTTCCACCGGGTCGCAAGGCGCTTTTCTTGAATACCGCTTCGGCATCTCGTGCCTGCTGGACGCCGTGCCGGACCACCAGCCCGATGAGCTGGCGCTGCTGGTGACCGTGTCGGGACTGGACGGCGATGCAAGCGTTGCTGCCGAGGTGCGCTGGGGCCCGCCGTCCGGGCATTGCGAAGCGCAGGCCGCATTGGCGGAAGCGTCCATGCCGGCGCTGCACGCAGCCTTGCCGGCCTTGCTGGCGGCGCTGCGGCAGGCGCTGGAGCGGGGCCGGCCAGCCGATGAGGCACGCCCCGCGTAGTGCTTCGAAACAACAAATGTGATTTTCCGCATCACAACTTAATTGACTTTCACTACGCGGCGGCCCTATCCTTTCAGTGACGTTTGGTGAGAATTCAGCTTGCCCGACCATCGGCCCTTGCGGCCGCCATCCGCTCTTTCAAGCACGCCCACGCTGCCAGGGATACGCCATCATGCAACTCTCCTTAAACAGCAAGATCTGCGTCGCCGCCACCGCGCTGGCCATCTTCAGCCTCGGCATCACTGCCGCCGTGATCGGTTTCAAAAGCAGCGCCAACGCCGAGGCCGCCTCCATGGCCCTGGCCCGCACCACGGCGCGCGAAGTGTCGAGCACCTTGCAGGCGCGCATCAGCGGCAACCTGTCCGCCGTCACCAGCCTGGCCGGCGCCATGCGCGGCACGCGCGGTGCCAGCCTGGCGCTGCAGCGCGAACAGATCAACGAACTCAGCAAGGCAACCCTGGCCAGCTCGGAAGACCTGATCGGCGTGACCGTCACCTGGGAGCCGAACGCGCTCGACGGCAAGGATGCCGAGTTTGCAGGACAAGCTCCCCTGTACGACGCCAGTGGCCGCTTCATGCCCTACTGGACCCGTGGCGCCGGCGGCAAGATGCAGGCCGAACCCATCGTGTTCGACCCGAAGCCGGGCGCCAATGACTGGTATGACGTGCCCAAGCGCAGCGGCAAGCCCGTCTTCACCGAGCCGTATCTGTATCCGGTCGACGGCAAGAGCGTGCTGATGGCCTCGCTGGTGGCGCCGATCATGATCGACGGTTTCCAGGGCGCGGCCAGCGCCGACTTCATGCTGACCCGCCTGACGACCATCCTGGCCGGACTGAAAGTGATCGAAGGCGGCCAGCTGGCATTGATCTCCAACGGCGGCCTGTATGCCAGCCACCCCTTGCCGGCCCGCCTGGGCAAGCCGGCCGACGATGTGCCGGCCGCCGGCCTGGACAAGGTGCGCCAGGGCCAGCCCTACGAATATGAAGACGGTAACGGCATCATCCACCTGCTGCAACCCCTGCTGATCCACCCGGAGATCGCGCCGTGGAGCGTCGAGCTGAGCTTTCCGAAGAGCGTCGCCACCGCGCCGGCGCGCGAGCTGATCACCTATACCCTGATCGTCGCCCTGCTGTGCGCGGCCGCCACGGCCGGCATCCTGATTCTCACTGTCAACCGCCTGACCCGTCCGCTGCGCCGGCTGGGCGCGACCATGACCGACCTGTCCAGCGGCGACGCCGACCTGCGGGTCAAGCTCGACGTCAAGGGCACCGACGAGCTGGCCGTGATCGGCCAGGGCTTCAATCAGTTCGTTGAAAAAATCCACGCCGTGCTGCTGCAGGTGCAGGCCAGCGCCGACAACGTGGCCCGTTCCAGCGCCGAGATCGCGCAGGGCAATAACGACCTGTCGGCACGCACCGAACAGCAGGCCAGTTCCCTGGAAGAAACCGCCGCCTCGGTCGAGGAGCTGACCGGCACCGTCAAGGAAAACGCCGAGCATGCGCGCCAGGCGAATCAGCTGGCCGCCACCGCTTCGCAAGTGGCGCAGCAAAGCGGCGTGGTGGTCGGCAAGGTGATCGCCACCATGACTTCGATCAATGACTCGTCGAACAAGATCGTCGACATCATCAGCGTGATCGACGGCATCGCCTTCCAGACCAATATCCTGGCCCTGAACGCGGCCGTGGAAGCGGCGCGCGCCGGCGAGCAGGGCCGTGGCTTCGCGGTGGTCGCCACCGAAGTGCGCAGTCTGGCCCAGCGCAGCGCCGCGGCGGCGAAGGAAATCAAGCTGCTGATCGACGATTCGGTCGACAAGGTGGCGGCCGGCAGCAAGCTGGTCGATGAAGCGGGCGCTACCATGGAGCAAGTGGTCGACAGCGTGCGCAAGGTGACCGCCATCATGGCCGACATCAGCGTCGCCACCAGCGAGCAAAGCGACGGCATCGCCCAGGTCAACCAGGCGCTGGCGCAAATGGACGGCGTGACGCAGCAGAATGCGGCGCTGGTCGAAGAAGCGGCGGCGGCGGCCGAAAGCCTGCAGGACCAGGCGCACCACCTGGCCGACGTGGTCGGCGTGTTCAAGCTTGGTGAACAGTTGCGCCAGCCGGCGCCAGCGTCAACCGCCGCGCCGCGCGTGGCACAGCCGATAAAGACACAAAAGGCGGCGCCAGCACCGGCCAAACGCCTGGCCGCCGCAAAACCTGCCAGTGCCAAGGCGCCGCCGGGCGATGATTGGGAAGCGTTCTGAGGCACACGCACAAGCCTGGATAGTTTTGGTTAGTTTCAACAAAGAAATATTTCATATAATCCAAGCGCGCCGGTGTTCCGGCGCCAGACAACAATCAAAGGAAAACATGAAAAAGACGCTGACCATCCTGGTTTCCTCGACACTGCTGGCCGCTTGCGGCGGCGGTTCTTCCAGTCCCGACACCGGGACCGGGACCGGCACAGTGACCGCCCCTCTTTCCGTCTATGCGGGCACCTGGCAAGCGCCATGCGACGATCATGAACTCGATAGCGTGACCTTGTCGGCCAAAGCCGACGGCACGCTGGAAGTGGTCACCAAGGCCGAGTATTTCGTCGCGTCGAACTGCAGCGGCACACCGCTTGCCACGCAAACCACATCGGCCAATGCCAGCATCACCTTCACGGGCTCGGCCGATTCGCCGATCAAGCTCACCACCAGCGGCGCGACCACCACCGTCAAGCTCGACAAGGTCAATGTCGCCATCCCATCGTACAAGACCCTGATTACCGGCAGCGCCGTGCAATACCTGACCGAACTGGGCCAGGCAAAATGGTGCATCAACTTCAGTTCGTCGTCGCGCAGCTGCATCCTGGACACCGGCACGGAACCGGCTTCGGCGACATCGGGTGCCATGTATATCAATGGCAACACGCTGTATCTGCTGTCGCTGGCAAATGGCACCTGGGTGCCGGACGAAATCTACACGCGCAAATAATCAGCGGCCGGGCTGGACGGGAAGCCGGCAAACATGCCTCTGTTTGCCGGCGACTGTGCAGGATCGTACATACATTGCAAAAATACAAAGCTAACCTGTTCCAAAAACAGGAGCTTGCAATGTCTGCTACCCCCCATTCCATCGCACCACCCGATGCCTTCAGCGCCGAAGCGCTGGCCGCCCTGCTGCCCGCCCACGCTGAACCGCCCCTGGAACAATTGCAGCGCCTGATAGCCACCGGGCTCGATCGATTGCCGCTCCCTGGCCACGGCGCCACCCTGCAGCGCTGGCAGGCGCTGGCGGCAATTGCGGCAGTCGATTTGTCCCTGCTCAAATTGTATGAAGGCCATACCGACGCGCTGGCCATCCTGGCTGAAATTGACGGCGCCGGCGAGGCGCCCGGCAGCAGCTGGGGCGTCTGGTGCGCGGAAATGCCGGGCGCGCGCGTCAAGCTGCACCAGGGCGCCAATGGCCACTGGCAGCTCGATGGCCGCAAGGCCTGGTGCTCGGGCGCGGCCGGCCTCAGCCACGCCCTGGTCAGCTGCTGGAATGAGGCCGGCGAGGCCTGCCTGGCGTCGGTGGCGTTAAACCAGGCTGGCGTCACCGTCACGCAAGAGGGCTGGCAGGCGGTCGGCATGGCCGGCAGCGCCAGCGTCGACGTGCTGTTTTCCGCCGCCCATGCCACCCCGGTCGGCGCACCGGGCGCCTACCTGGCGCGGCCCGGCTTCTGGCATGGCGGCGCCGGCATCGCGGCCGGCTGGTATGGCGCCGCCTGCGCCGTGGCCGGCTACCTGCATGCGCGCGCCGGGCATGCCACGCCCGACCCGGTGCGCCTGGCGCAACTGGGGCGGATCGACTGCGCGCTGCGCGCCGCCGGCGCCCTGCTGCGCGAAGGCGCGCGCGAGATCGACCAGCATCCCCAGCGCGACGCGATGGAACTGGCGCTGCGCCTGCGCCTGGCCGTCGAAGACTGCGCCACCCTGGTGCTGCAATTGACCACGCGCGCGCTGGGCGCCGGCCCGCTGTGCCGCGATGCGCACTTTGCCCGCCTGGCAAGCGACCTGCCGGTCTTCCTGCGCCAGAGCCATGCCGAGCGCGACCAGGCTACCCTCGGCGGCATTGTCGCCGGCGCCGCCGACCATCCGTGGGGGCTGTGACATGCGCATGCTGATGATTCCCGAGCAAGAGCGCCAGATCGAAGGCGCAGGCACGCCGGACGCCGACTGGCAGGCCTGGCCCGGCCTGGCCGCCCTGCCGCCCGTCACGGCGCGCGAACTGGTGCCGGGCAGTGCGCGCGCGGTGGTGGTTGCGCCCCACCCCGACGATGAAATCCTCGCCTGTGGCGGCCTGCTGCAGCTGCTGGCGCAACAAGGCAGCGAGGTGCTGCTGGTGGCCGTCACCGACGGCGGCGCCAGCCATCCCGGTTCCAGCCTGTGGCCGAAAGAGCGTTTGAGCCGCGTGCGCCCCGATGAATCGGTGCAGGCCGCTACCGCGCTGGGCATCACGCCAGCGTGGCTGCGCCTGCACCTGCCCGACGGCGGCGTCAGCGCGCGCGAAGCCCACCTGGGCGCCATGCTGCGCGAAATCCTGCGCCCTGGCGACACCGTGCTGACCACCTGGCGCTTCGATGGCCACCCCGACCATGAAGCCTGCGGGCGCGCCTGTGCCGCCGCGGCGCCGGCCTGCGGCGCGCTGCTGGTGGAAATGCCGGTCTGGACCTGGCACTGGGCCGTGCCCGGCGACGCGCGCGTGCCCTGGCAGCGCGCGCGCCGCCTGCTCTTGCCCGGCGATCTGCTGCGGCGCAAGCGCGACGCCGTGCGCTGCTTTGCCAGCCAGATCGAGGCCGACGCTTCCACCGGCCAGCCGGCCATCCTTGCCCCACATGCCCTGCAACGCCTGCTGCACCCTAGCGAGGTCTACTTCCGATGAACCTGACATCACCCACCGGCGACGCGCGCGGCGCCTATTTTGAACAGCTGTACCAGGACGATGCCGATCCATGGCGCGTGCGCCAGCGCTGGTACGAAGCGCGCAAGCGCGCGCTGCTGCTGGCCTGCCTGCCGCAACAGCGCTACCGCAACGCCTATGAACCGGGCTGCGGCAACGGCGAACTGACGCTCGAACTGGCGCGCCGCTGCGAGCGCCTGCTGGCGGCCGATTTTTCCGCCGAAGCGTTGCAGCTGGCGCGGCAAAGACTGGCCGACGCGCGGCAGGAAGACAACGTCACCCTCGAGCGCCACCGCCTGCCGCAGGACTGGCCGCGCACCACCAAGGGGGTGGAAAAATTCGACCTGATCGTCATCAGCGAGATCGCCTATTACCTGTCGGCCGACGAGCTGGCGCAGGTGGTCGAGCACAGCGTGGCCGGCCTGGCGCCGGGCGGCAGCATCGTCCTGTGCCACTGGCGCGCGCCATTTGCGCAGCGCATCCTGTCGACCGTGCGCGTGCACGACGCCTTCCAGCATGCGCCTGGCCTGCACTGCCTGGTGCGTCACGAAGAAGCCGATTTCCTGCTCGGCGTGTGGTCCAACGATGAGCGCTCGGTGGCGCAGAAAGAAGGTTTCGCATGATCGGCGTCGTGGTTCCCGTACATAATGAAGAAGCCTGCCTGGCCGCCTGCCTGGAAGCACTGACCAGGGCCGCCACCTGCGCCCAGCTCTGTGGCGAAGCGGTCTGCATCGTCATCGTGCTCGACGCCTGCAGCGACCGCTCGCAGCGCATCGTGCTCGCGCACGCCATGCAGGCCGACGCGCGCTGGCGCCTGGACTGCATCGCCGTCGAGGCGCGCAACGTGGGCGCCGCGCGCGCCGCCGGCGCCAGCCTGCTACTCGAACGCGGCGCGCGCTGGCTGGCGTTCACCGACGCCGACACCTGCGTCGCGCCCGACTGGCTGTGCATGCAACTGACGCAGAAAGCCGACGCCGTCTGCGGCACCATCGCCGTCGACGACTGGTCGCCGCATGCGGATCACGCGAGCGCGCTGCGCGAGCATTTTGCCCGCACCTATACCGATTGCGACGGCCACCGCCATATCCACGGCGCCAACTTCGGCGTCTGCGCCAAGGCTTATTTGCGCGCCGGCGGCTTCGCGCCGCTGGCCTGCAGCGAAGACGTGGCCCTGGTCGCCGCCCTGCAGGCCAGCGGCGCCCGCATCGCCTGGAGCGCCGCGCCGCGCGTGACCACCAGCGCCCGCCGCGACGCCAAGGCCAGGGGCGGCTTTGGCGATACCCTGTTGCAGGTGGTGGGGGCGATGGGGGTGGCGGAAGTGATCGAAGGACTGGTGGCGTCGACGGTGGCGATGCCGGCACCGACGCTCAGTGCGTAAGACGCGGCATATCGACCTGGAAGCCAGTCAGCACACTAAAACATGCCCTCGCGCGGCCGCCCATCCGATGCGCCGTGCGGCGCCATATCCATGATGCGCTCGCCCAGCGCGATACCCCATTCGCTCATCTGCCTGCCGTGGCGCAGCGCCTGCCCCTGCCAGCGCGCCAGCGCCGCGTCTATCGCCATGCCCGTATCGGCGGAACGCAGGCTGCGCGCCAGGCTCAGGGCATTGGCGGCCGCCTTGGCCGCGCCGCCGGCCGTATGCGGACGCGGCACGGAGGCGGCGTCGCCCACCAGCAGTACCCGGCCAAATACCATCTGCGGCACCTGCAGGTCGAGGATGGCTTGCACGAAAGGTTCGGGCGTGGCTTCGACCAGGCGCGCAAAGCTGGGCGCCAGATGCTGCGCCGCATCGTGGCGCAGGGCCGCGATGGCCGCATCCGGCATGGCCCCCGGCGGCAGCGAAAAGGCGTGGGCCACGCCATCGCGGTCGGTCAGCGCCTGCGTCAACGCGTCACCGGCGGCAATCTTGCGGTACCAGACCCAGTTGCGCCGGCGCTGTCCGGCCAGGGTCGACTCATTGTCGCCCGGCACCAGGTATTCGAGCAGCATATGATCTTCACCCTGCTGGAAGGCAAAACTGTCGCTCAGCTTGGCCTGCAGGTCCGCCGCCAGGCCGCGTTCGGCGGCCAGGCCGCGCCAGGCCACATAGCCCGCGTAATGGGGCGCGATATGCGGCAGCAGTTGCTGCCGCACCGTGGAACGCGCGCCGTCGGCGCCGATCAGCAAGTCAGCTTCTTCGCTGCGGCCGCCGGCGAAATGCGCGGTCACGCGCGCGCCCTGCTGCTCGAAGCCCAGCAGGCGTTCGCCGGCATGCAGCACATCGTGCGGCAAGGCGCGCCGCATGCTGCCATGCAGGGTATTCCAGGACGTCTGCACTTGCGGCATCATGGCGCGGCTGACGATCTGGTCCTGCCGGTCGAGGTAAATGCGCTCGCGCGACGCCACGCCCAGGGGCACCGCGTGCGGCACCCGGGCGAAGTCGAACACGGCTTCCACCTCGGGCTGCAGCACGATGCCGCCGCCGCGGCTGTCCGGCACGCCGGCCGAACGCTCGAACACCCGCACGTCCCAGCCGATGGCGCGCAGTGAAACGGCGGCGAACAGGCCGCCGAGCGAACCGCCGATAATCACGGCGCGCGGGCGGGACGTGGCGGGATGCAGCAGTGGCATGATATTTCTCCTTGAGATGGCACGGCCTGTGATCCAGGCATGCCGCCGAGCTTATCTCAATGGCGAAAAAACACACTCGCCCATGGGTATGGGCTACTCATCCTTGCGTATGAGTGCTGCCTTAACGCCGCCATGCAGCAGCGCTTTTGACAACGTTGCTCTGGCACCACTAATTGTCACAGAAAATCACAATTGCATGGACGTAACAACATCGGCATAATTATAATGAGATTGATTATCATTTAGATTCTTATTTACCAAGCTACCCTCTGGAGTTCCGATGTCCCGCCACCGCGCCACTGCCCACCCCATGTTCGTCCTCCATCCTGTACGGCATGCCGCCAGGATCACCTTGCTGTGCGCCAGCGCCGCCCTGCTGCTGCCGATCACCTCGGCGCAGGCCGAGACCGCCGTGGCGGACGCCCAGGCCAATGGCGCCGATGCGACATTGCCCGCCATCACCATTACCGGCACGGCCGACAAGGGCACCTCCACCGAGAACTCGCGCTCGCTCGCCTCCGGCAAGTCGACCCTGTTCAAGGGTTTCGAATCGAACCGCGAGATCCCGCAACCGGTCACCGTCATCACCCGCCAGTTGCTCGATGACCGCGCCTTCTTCGACATGAACGAAGTGCTGCAGAACACACCCGGCGTGACGGTCGACTATGTCGACAGCGAACGGGTGCAATATTTCTCGCGCGGCTATTCGATCGACGCCATGCAGGTCGACGGCCTGACGATCACGCAGGGCGGCTCGATCTTCATCCAGCCTGACACCGCCGTGCTCGATCACGTGGAAGTGCTGCGCGGCGCCTCCGGCATGCTGCGCGGTTCGGGCAGCCCGTCGGCCACCGTCAATATGGTGCGCAAGCGCCCGACCAGGACCTTCCAGGCCAACCTGGGCCTGTCGCTCGGTTCGTGGGACCGCCGCCGCCTGGAAGCGGACGTGTCCGGCCCGCTCAATGAAGACGGCAGCATCCGCGGCCGTATCGTCGCCGTCAAGGATAAAAAAGAGTTCTTCCAGGATGCCAGGGACGAAAACCGCAAGGTGCTGTACGGCGTGCTGGCGATCGACCTGAACAAGAGCACCACGCTGACCACCAGCCTGCAGCACACCGACCTGGACGCCACCGGCGCCTGGGGCGGTTTGCCGGGCAACTTCGACGGTTCCTCGCTGAACCTGCCGCGCAACACCTACCTGGGCGCCGACTGGAACCGCTGGAACCGCTACAACCAGCAGGCCTTCGTGGAACTGGAGCACCGCTTCGAGAACGAGTGGACCGTCAAGCTGAGCAGCGAATACACGCGCATGCGCATGGACGACAACGGCTTCAAGCAAAGCTATTTCACGCGCTCGTCGACCACCAATCCCTACCTGTTCGGCGTGACGACGTCGCTGTACACGGGCGACGCCGGCGACCAGGAAGCCACCGGATTGACGGCCAATGGCCCGTTCACCCTGTTCGGCCGCAAGCACCAGCTGGTGTTCGGCGGCGAAAGCCTGCGCACCAAGACGCGCGGCACGGCCGGTCTGTTCAACCTGAACCCGTTGACCAACGTCGATATCCGCAACTGGAACCCGTACACCAGCTATATCGACAAGGATGCGACCGCCGTCAACAACCTGACGCCGACCTACACGCGCCAGCAGGGCCTGTTCGGCACGGCCCGTCTGTCGATTAGCGATCCGCTGGCCGTGATCATCGGCGCGCGCGCCAGCTGGTGGGACTACAAGGCGTCCGCCTCGCCCGCCACCAACTACGAGATCAAGCACGAGATCACGCCGTTTGCCGGCGTCACCTACGACATCACCAAGCAGATCAACGCCTACCTGAGCTACACGGAAATCTTCACGCCGCAAAACGTCAAGGACGTCAACAACCGGCTGCTGAAACCGATCACCGGCG
Source organism: Janthinobacterium sp. J1-1 (assembly GCF_030944405.1). Taxonomy (NCBI): domain Bacteria; kingdom Pseudomonadati; phylum Pseudomonadota; class Betaproteobacteria; order Burkholderiales; family Oxalobacteraceae; genus Janthinobacterium; species Janthinobacterium sp. J1-1. The sequence goes on along the minus strand of NZ_CP132339.1, from coordinate 2,901,629 downwards.
AAGACTATGAAGCGGGCCTGAAAGGCGAGTTCCTGGGCGGCAAGCTGACCGCCTCGGCCGGCATCTTCCGCATCAACAACGAAGGCCGCGCGGTCGACGACACGACCTCCAGCAATCCATGCGGCGTGTCCAACCCGACCGGCTACTGCCGCATCGCCGATGGCAAGACGCAGAGCGAAGGCTGGGAACTGGAAGTGGCCGGCGAAATCATGCCGGGCTGGCAGGTCACGGGCGGCTATACCAATACCCGCACCAAATACCTGAACGATCCGACCAAGGCCAACCTCGGCCAGCCGCTGCGCAGCATCGACCCGCGCCAGCAACTGCGCCTGTTCAGCAACTACCGCGCCACCGGCACGCTGCAAGGCCTGAGCTTCGGCGGCGGCGTGGCGGTGCAGGACCATTCGTACGTGCGTTCCGGCGTGCTGACGGCGAGCCAGGGCGGCTACTCGGTCTTCAACGCCATGGCCGGCTATGAGTTCCGCAACGGCTACTCGCTGCAGGTCAACGTCAACAACCTGGGCGACAAGGTGTACTACAAGAAGTATGGCCCGACGGGCCTGAGCTACTACTACGGCGACCCGCGCAACGTGGTGGTGACCCTGCGCGCGACGTTCTGATACCGGGCGCCGTGTGAACAAGGAAACGGCCGCTTCATGGAGCGGCCGTTTTTATTCATGACCGGCGCCGCCGCACGCGCCAGGTACTCCACCATATCAGCCACAGCAAGCCCAGCTGCACCGGCAAGCGCAGCCACAGCGCCCACAGCGGCACCGGGAACAGCTCGGGCCGTTGCAGCATATAGAAATGCGCGGGCGTGACCGCGATGGTCAGCAGGAACAGGCCGATGCCGGCCGCCTTGCGCGTCGGCGGGTACAGGATGCCGACCGCGCCCAGCAGTTCGAACACGCCGCTGATGAGCACCGCCGCCACCGGCCACGGCATCCACGGCGGCACGATGCTCGCTTCGGTGCCGGTGGCCACGAAGTGCATGATGCCGCCGATAAAGAACCACAGGAACACGAAACACAGGCCCGCCGCCTGGGGCTTGCCCATCTGGCGCAGGTGTACAACATCCATATGGCCTCCTTCGCCGCAGTGTGGCTATGGCAGCCTGGCCGCCACCTGCGCCAGGGTCGTTTGCAAGGCCGTAAAATCGACCGGCTTGGTCAGGTGCAGGTCGAAGCCGGCCTGCTGCGAGCGTAGCCGGTCCTGCTCGCTGCCCCAGCCGGTCAGCGCGATCAGGGTGGCGTCCGCCATGCCGTTCATCTTGCGCATGGCCAACGCCACCGCATAGCCATCCATGTCGGGCAAGCCGATATCGAGCAGCACCAGCGGCACCGGTGATTGTGCCGCTTTTTCCAGGGCGCTGGCGCCGTCATGGGCCAGCATCACCTCGTAGCCGCTGAACTCCAGCAGTGCGCTCATGGTTTCCGCCGCGTCGATATTGTCGTCCACCAGCAGGACTTTCATGGCGGTCACCGGCACCGCCGGCGCGGCGCGCACGGGCTGCGCGGCAGGCAGCAGCGCATCGCCCGGCAGTGGCAGGCACACGGTAAAGCGGCTGCCGTGCCCGATGCCGCCACTGGCCGCCTCGACCCGGCCGCCATGCAGTTGCACCAGCCGCTGCGCCAGGCTCAGGCCCACGCCCAGGCCACCCTGCGACATGCCTTCGCTGCCGGGCGCCTGCGCGTACAGGTCGAATACCGTGGCCAGCACGTCGGCGGCGATGCCCACGCCGTTGTCCACGACATCGATCACCACCTGGCCCGTTACCGCATCGATGCGCGCCGCCACCTTGATGGCGCCGCCTTTCGGCGTGTACTTGGCGGCGTTATTGACCAGGTTGCTGAGCACCTGCGCGATCCGGTGCCGATCCACATGCAGCGCCACGCTATCGGGCGGCAGGTCGACGGCCAGTTGATGACCGCCCGCGCTGACCAGCGGCATGCTGATTTCGATCGCCTGGTTGACCACCGCGGCCAGCATCACCGCTTCGCGCTTGAGCGTCAGCTTGCCGCTGGTGAGCCTGGCCATGTCCAGCAAGTCGTCGACCAGGTGCACCATATGGTTGACCTGGCGCTCCATCATGCCGCCGATGTCATGCCGCGACGTGGCGGCCGCGCCCGAACGCATCAGTTCGAGGCCGGTGCGGATCGGCGCCAGCGGGTTGCGCAGTTCGTGCGCCAGCGTCACCAGAAATTCGCTCTGCATGCGGTTCTTCTCGCCCAGTTCGCCCGCCAGCGCCTCGGCACGTTCCTGCAGCAGCTTGAGTTCATGCACGTCGATCACGGTACCGACATAACCGAACGGCGCACCGCCCTCGTCGACGCGCGGCTGGCCGACGTCGATCACCCAGCGGTACTCGCCATCTTGGCGCCGCAGCCGGTAGTCGATGGAAAACGGCGAGTGAATGGCATTGGCGGCCATGAATTCGTCACGCGTGCGCTGCAGGTCTTCCGCGTGCACGTTCTCCAGCCAGCCAAAACCGAGTTCCTGCTCCGGCAGGCGGCCCGTAAAGTCGCTCCAGCGCCGGCTCAGGTAAGTGGCGTAGCCGGTGGCGTCGGTGGTCCACAGCATCACCGGCGAGGCGTCGATCAAGGTGCGGAAATACGCTTCCTGCTTCATCGCTTCCTGGCGCTGCTGGTGGCGCTCGCGCGCCAGGCTGACCTGGCGCTGCACGCGCGCCTGCAGTTCATTGGCCGAAAACGGCTTGACCAGGTAGTCGTCGGCGCCCGCGCGCAAGCCTTCGACCTTGGCTTCCTCGCCGGCGCGCGCCGACAGCAGCATCACCGGCACATGGCGCAGCGACTCGGTGGCGCGCAGCCGGGCGATCAGGCCGAAGCCGTCGAGCCTGGGCATCATCACGTCGCTGACCAGCAAATCGGGCGGGTCGGCCAGCAACAGCTCGAACGCCGCTTCGCCGTCGGCGCAGGCCGTCACGTCGGCATAGGCGCCCAGCAGCGACTTGATATACGCACGCATGTCGTTGTTGTCGTCGGCCACCACGATACGCGGTCGCACCGGCGCGGCATCGGGCACCTGCGGCGCGGCGTCCGGTGTCGCGAGCGCCGGATCGGCGGCGTCAGGCAGCCAGCGCAAGGCTTCTTCCACGAACGAGGCGCCCTGCTGCTGCGAACCGGCGTCATCGAAATCGCGGCCCAGGCGCTCGGCCGGCAAGTGATCACTGCCGAACGGCATGTCGACATCGAAGCGCGTGCCCTCGCCTTCCACGCTGTGCACGGCAATCGTGCCGCCATGCAGGCGCACCAGTTCCTGGATCAGCGCCAGGCCGATGCCGGTGCCCTCGTAGGTGCGCCCCGGCGCGCCCTCGATACGGTGGAAGCGTTCAAACATGCGCGGCAATTCCTGCGCGGGAATGCCGCTGCCGGTGTCGCGCACCGACAGGCGCGCCATGCCTTCGTGGCGGCGCAAGGTGACCGCCACTTCGCCCTGCAAGGTGAACTTGAAGGCGTTCGACAGCAGGTTGAACACGATTTTTTCCCACATGTCGCGGTCGATATGCACCGCCTCGCCCAGGTCCTGCAAGTCCAGCGTGTAGGCCAGGCCGCCCTTTTCCATCGCCGACTCGAATACCCCGGCCAGCTCCAGCGTCACCTGGCGCAAGTCGGCCGCCACATAGGTCGCCATCACCCGGCCGGCCTCGATGCGCGAAAAATCGAGCAGGGAATTGACCAGTTTCAGCAGGCGCAGCGAATTGCGGTGCGTGACCTCGATGCGCTGGCGCTGCACCGGACCGAGCGCATGCTGGGTGTCGCCCAGCGATTCGGCCAGCGGCCCCAGGATCAGGGTCAGCGGCGTGCGGAACTCGTGCGACACATTGGAAAAAAACGCCGTCTTCGAGCGGTCGATCTCGGCCAGTTCTTCGGTGCGTCGCTGTTCGCGCTCATACGCCAGCACATTGCCGACCGCCGTGTTGACGGCGCCTTTCAACAGTGCATAAAAATTGAAGTAATCATCGTCGAGCGCGCGGCAGGCGCTGGTGCCGGCCACCAGGAAACCGAACAGCGCTTCCTGCCCCGGCAAGGCCAGCGGCAGCACCATGGCGCTGCGCGGCAGCTCTTCGTACGGGCCACAGGCCGGCAGGCCGAAGCGCGCCTCCAGGCCATCGACCTGCTGCATCACGCCGGCCTGCGCGGTGGCGGCAAACGGCCAGACCACATCGTCAAACGCGGTGCTGGCCGGCGCCAGCGCGCTGTCGACGGCGATGCCCGCGCTGCCGCGCAGCGCCAGCTGTCCGCTGTCGGCATCGATCTGGTAAAACAGCAAAAAGGGCACGTCCAGCGCCAGGCTGTCGTACTGGCCGGCCATCTGCGCGCCGATGTCGCCTATCGTGCGCGCCGTGCCGATCGCCGCGCTCAGGTCGCGCAAGCCCTGCGTGCGCCGCGCATTGAGCACCTGCCCGGTCGACTCCGTGATCGGGTGGAACACCCCGCCGACCTTGCCCGATTCGTCTCGGATCGACGAAAACGAGAACGTCATGAAGGCTTCTTCCAGGTAGCCGTAGCGGTCGAGGAACATGCGCTGGTCGCGGATATACGCGCCTTCGCCCTCATGCGCGCGGTCGAAGGCGTCGCCGACCACCGGCAAGGCCGTGGCCCAGCACACCTTGAACGGCTCGCCCATCGATTCCGGATGCTTGGCGCCGCAGATCGGGCGATACGCGTCGTTATAGATCTGCACGTCCTCCGGCCCCCACGCCACCAGGATCGGGAAGGTCGACGACAGGCACAGGCTGACGGACGTACGAAGGCTTTGCGGCCAGCTTTCCAGCGGCCCCAGCGAGGTGGCCGACCAGTCGATGGTACGGATCAGCGCACCCATCTCGCCGCCGCCGGACAGCCAGTTCAGGTCGTGGTTGAGCGGGGCGATCGAAGGTGGGGCAAGGAGCTGAGTCACGGAGGTTGTACCGGGCAAAAAGGCGATGCGATGAGTGGATGAGATTGGTATCCTATTATATGACGGGACGGTGGGTCGCTTGTGCGCAGATCGGGAGAAGTGCTACCCTGGCCACTATCAAAGTGACCGCCCAGCAAAAAGCGCCCCGCGGGGCGCTGGTCGGCTCGCTGCGCCAGGTGATGGGCGCGGCGAAAACTTATGCCGATTTCTTGCGGCGCAGCGCGCCGGCGACCAACATCAGGCCCAGGCCCAGCATGCCCCAGGTCGATGGTTCCGGCACCGCCGATACGTTGATATTATCCACCGACGCGTAGTAGACGCCCGAAGTCTGCTGGATATTGAAGGCGGTCAGATTGGTGAAATTCGTCAAGGCCCGGGTCGTGAAGTCGGTCGTGCTGCTTTGGTTTGTGATAGAGGAGGTGAAACTCTGGCTCACGGTGGTGCCGTCGGCCCGCGTGCCGGTCAGCATCGCCGTGCTGGGATACGCGTAGTAGAAATTACCCAGATCGATGCTGCTTACCGAAAATGGCGTGTGGGCGGCGTTGGTCATCGTTACCGAGCCGTTCAGTATCAGGAAATCCGTGCCGTTGTAAGTGAAGGTACTTGATGCGGCGCCACCACCGACATTCGCATCGGTCAAGTAGGCCGACCCTGATTTGAGGGTGAATGCATAGCCGCTCTCGGTGTAGGAAGTCAAAACCGTATGGTTTGCAACCGTGCTATCGTTAAATGTGATCACCTCCGCCTGCGCACCGCCGGCAGCCATGGCCAGCACAGTGGTCAGCACGATGGCCTTGATTTTTGACACGAACATATTGATCCCTTTGGTTTTTATTTGGAAATCGAATGTTACCAGATGTCATTAAAAAAATCATAATTATGATGGTATTTTCATATCAATAGTTTCACTTTTATAATTTTTTTGAGGCTGAGATTCAGGGACAGGCGCCCCATGAACCTCCAGCGCGCTTGACAGCGACTGGCGCAGCAGGGCCCTGCCGAAGGATCATTTGGCGATCGTGTATTTATCGATGAATTCGAAGGCATTGATATACAGCTCGCACAGATACTGCTTTACATCCTGCTCGAAGGTCGGCGACGCCAGCTTCAGGTCGTCCTTGTACCCAAGCTGGGATGGCTCATAGGTCGAACCGATATTCAGCTTGGCCTTGCCGTGCAACACCGCCGTACCATCGGCCTTGCCGGTCAGGGTAATCGTCACGACCGGCGCGCCGCCCCGGATATCCGTATTCGCGGCCAGCGAAAAAATCATCGCCGTGCTGTAGGAAGCGTCGGAGTGCGAGCTTTTCACCTGGCAGGTGCCGCCATCGCCGGCGATCGTCTGCCGCTCCTCTTCAAAGATTTTTTCAAACCGCTCCATCCCCTTGATGGTGACGGCCAGGAAGGCAGAAATGGCCGCAAGACGCGCTCTTTCCTTCTCTTCCAGCGCCAGCTTTTCCGCCAATTTCTTGTTCGCACGCTGCTGCTGCGCCTGCTGGTAAGCTGACATGGCCGGTCCTCCCTGATGGATGAGAACCATGATATAGCAAACGGGAGATTGGCGATTTTGGCTTCGGCATGCTTGCTGCGCGGCTGCAGGCAGGTCGCGCCATCGACTTCATTGGCAACAGGATGGCCAAGGTGCCAGTCCCGCCCATTCCAAGCGAAAAACCATCAAGTCGGCGATCAGATTAATTGGCATGAATATGCCATTCATTTGATCCAGGCTTCACTATTAAAACCGCCTGACAAGCCGCAAGGGGCGTCGCTCTAACGCGCAAAAAATACCAAGGGTTGCAGCCGCAATCAATAAAAATCCACCCTGCGTTCACGCGCTGGAGGGTACATCACACCCTGAATTTTTGGAGAAAAATTATGGAAGATCACAGCAATGGAATAATGTTGCCACCAGACACAAGTGACCAGTCTTTGTCGCAAGACAGAAAGGCGCCAATCGGCTCGCTCAGCGATGAGCCCGGCATACAAAAGCCTACTCTTGAAAGCGTGATCTTCCGCGCTACGAAGGCGGCTGCCGTGTGGAACCGTAATGAAGATGATCTGCGCGCAACAACGACTCTGCTCCAGTGGCGCGACAACTGCCGCGATGAAATTCGTGACGAGATTTTCACTGAAATCAAAGGCGTTACCGCTAACGACACGCTGTTGAATGCATGGACAAATACCTTTGATGGCGCCACTGACGACGAACTCGCCGCGTTACGCGCCACTGTCAGCGGCGAGCGCTGTAATGTTGACTGTGCCGTCACAATTGCCTGCGAACTTTTGTTTCTTGCAATTAACGAGGGCATTCGATTCGAGCCCGAAGGCAACCGCGCAAACTCCTTGATACGCGCAGCGATGCGCTACCTCGACGATATCGGGGAGTTCGTGAATTTCATCGATGGCTGGACCGTCGCTGACGGAGGTATCTCATGAGCACGATATTCGATATGGATCCAAATGGCTCTGACAGCGAACCTCTGTACAACATCCTGACCGAGAAATACGATCTGTTGTATTGCATGCTCACTCGCGGCGATGCAGATCGCATCATTGATGAGCGCCAGGTATTGCCCGAGCAATATCCACTGTGGCAAGGCACCTTGATCGTCAAGCGTGTGATGCTGCAGCAGGATGAAATGAGGTACCCACCTGCTGCGCGCCGAAAAACATGGCCGGACGTGTTACCAGAGATTCCGCCAGGCAGGCCTCGTCCGACGATCTTCTATTGCGGTGGCAATCTCGGCCTCGGAAGTAACAAAGTATTCATTACAGTCGAGCGTGAAGGATGGCGCGGTGACATCTGTCTTGAGGAGGCACTGTTCAACATCGATTATTTCACGGCTGAAGGGCAGCGACGCATTATATCTTGCCTGCCATATCACTTCGAGATATCAACATTGCCAGCAGCAACCTGACTTGGCGAGAACGGAGGTAATCGACGTCGCCCCACACACCTGCTCGCCAACCAGCAGGACGTTGCGACCTGCCCCCCAAGCCAGCGAGATTGCCGTGGCGCAGGGCCCGCTCACCAAGTGGTAAAACGTATAGCTCTACGTGCCCGGCAAGAGCGGCCTGCGCAGGTCAACCTGATAAAAGTATTGAAAACGACTGACAGAGAAAAATGAGCGATAGGCGCGAAGTGCAAAAATTCCTGCGTGGCATGCTCACGCGCGCATCCGGCCGATCAAAAAAATATAAGCAATTTTGTTGATAATACTTTTAAATACAAACATTTTTGCTTATACTCATTCCATCGAACCAAGCATCGGGGGCGCGGTGAAGCAGAGTGAGTTTGTTCGATGGCTCAAGCTAAAAGGGGCGACTTTCAAGGAAGGCACAAATCACTTGAAAGTTTATCTAAACGGCAAACAGACCATCTTACCGAGGCATCCAGGCAAGGAACTGAAAACAGGACTTGTCGAAGGTGTCAAAAAACAACTCAACCTGAAATGAGGAAATTCCCTGAAAGGGCCTTTCCGGCACCGCGCCGACTCTCCCCATGAAAAGGAGCTATATGAAATACCCTGCAACTTTTTCCCCGGCACCAGAAGGCGGCTATGTCGTCACGTTCCGTGATATCCCCGAAGCGATCGCACAAGGCGATGATGAGGCCGAAGCATTGGCCGAAGCCCGCTCTGCCCTTGCAAGTGCGATGGATTTCTACTTCGAGGACCGCCGCGCCACGCCCGTACCTTCAGCGGCGCAGCCTGGCGAGCGCCTTATCAGCCTACCGGCCAGCGTCAGCGCCAAGGTACTGCTGCTCAATGAAATGGCCGCGCAGGATATGCGCCCGGCTGAGCTGGCCCGGCGCCTAGGTGTAAAGCCCCAGGAAGTCACGCGATTGCTGGACCTGGCACACACCACAAAGATCGACGCCATCGAAGAAGCCATGCATGCACTTGGCCGAGAGTTTGAGATTGTCACGGCCTGATGCACATAAAAAAGCCCGCAGCGTGGCAAGCTTTTCAGAGTGATTAACTGCTTGACCCAGTTCTCAGGTAAATACAAAGAGGTACTGTACCGGACACTTTATTCCGGGGCAGATATTTCATCTTACAGGCACCGACTCTTCAATTCGCCCAAGTAGAAATCCACTAACCGCTTCAATCTTACCGCGCCAAAGCCGCATGCCCGAGGTGATAGGCAGCCCTTGCAATGTGTATAGCCTTGCATCGGCCAAGTGGATCATCGCCGGCATTTGCTGCGTCTCCAGGCCTTTTCTATCATCCACCCTTGGATACAGACTATGAGCCATATCTACATAATGCTTCCGCACCTCTTCCGATTTTGCATCCACCAGGCCTAGAGAGGATATGTGGTGCTCGGCAAATTGAATGTAATACTCGCGACCGTTGATAATCACCCCCGATACGAGCATTGCTTGGATCTGGAGCGTAATCGGGATCCCTTGACTGCAGGTAGCATTAAGCTCCCTCACCAACTCTTGCAACAGCGGATCATAGCCGACACCTGCATCCTGATGGATATTTGTAGTTGACTGATTTATTTGCAATGGTCCCATAGCCCCTCAAAAGAAAGATATCGTCTGTCGATAATACAGGCACCGGGCGTGTTCCGGGAAGTAGGCCCTTATCGTTCAAGCCATAGCTGGCTGAGCAGACGCAGGCCCTCATCCGCCGCGCGGGCGCACATATCGGTCAGACGCCTGGCCGCAGCGTGCTGAGCCGCGCCATCTGTTCTTTCAGCCCTTATGGATTCACACCTTCTTGATGTAGGCCGCGGACTTCGACACGATCAGCTCCTTTGCCACCGCGACGATGGATATACGGGTAGCCGCACGACGCGGCGAAGACCGTAAAGATATCCAGAAGCGACTGGTTCACACGTCCGCCAAGACAACGGACACTTATATCAAGGAAGTAATCCCTGATGTGTCGGAAATCCCGATGTCGCTCCCCTGGCTGGAATGAAGCACGTAAACGGAAAAACCCAGCGCTGTATATTATACAATCGTATAATATACAGCGCTGGGTTTACATACAGCTTTCGCTGCAAGTCCTTGATTCTTATGGTCGGGACGGGAGGATTCGAACCTCCGACCCCGTGCACCCCATGCACGTACGCTACCAGGCTGCGCTACGCCCCGACGAGGTAAAGATTATAGCAGACGGATTTGGGTTTTTGCCATGCTTTCCACGCGATTCATTGCTGAAATCAAGAACCCGCATCGGCTGCTTTATTCGCCCAGCATCAACGCGCGCATGGCGGTGCGTATGCCTTCGACCAGGCCGGGGTTCAGCACGCCCGGATTGTGCACATGGCGCACGGCCAGGCCCTGGTACATGGCGATCATGGCGTTGATGCGCCCTTCCACCAGGTCGGCGCCGGCGGGCAGGCCGCGCTTTTCGCGGGCGGCCGTGACGATGGCGAACAGCTGGCCGCGCGAGCGCTTGTCGGCCGCCTGCATGGTGGCGGCGATCTTCGGGTTGCGCGACGCTTCCGAGTGGATTTCGAGCGGCACCGCCCAGATGCTCGGGTCCAGGCATTCCTGCACGCGCTTCTCGACGTCGTCGATCATCGCCTGCAGCGGATCTTCCCGTTGCGCCAGGTCGTGCATGATGTTCGACACGCGTTCCATGTTCTGCTCGACAAACGCGGCGATGATGGCGTCCTTGCTGTCGAAGTAGTTGTAGATATGGCCGGCGCTCATGCCGGCGGTCTTCGAAATTTCCGCCATGCTGGCGCCGTGAAAGCCATGCCGGCTGAAACAGCAGGCGGCCGCATCCAGCACCTGTTTGCGGCGGCTGTTGGCGCGCTCCAGGCTAGGATGTTTTTTCTCTTGAGTCATGATTTTTCCCGTTGCGCGCCGGCCCTGCCCTTGCGGGCAAGACCGGCGTCGGCGTGCCCGTGATTACTGGGCAGCGCCAGCCGCTGCGACGGCTGTTTGCTCAGGCTGCCAACCGCCACCCAGCACCTTGTACAAGGTCACCAGGTTGGTCGATTTGGCCAGGCGCGCCGTGATCAGGCTTTGCTGCGCGGTGTACAGCGCGCGCTGGGCGATCAGGGCGTTCAGGTAGGTTTCCGCGCCCTGCTTGTAGCGCGCATCCTGGATGGTATAGCTCTTCGTCGACGCCTCGACCAGCGCTTCCTGCGATTGCAGGCGCTCGTCGATGGTGCCGCGCTGGGCCAGCGCATCGGACACTTCACGGAAGGCGACCTGGATCGCCTTTTCGTATTGCGCCACCGAGATTTCACGATTCACCTTGGCGATATCGAGGTTGGCGCGGTTTACGCCGCCATCGAAGATCGGCAGGCTGATCTGCGGAATGAAACTCCAGCTGCCGCTGCCGGCCTTGAACAGGTCGGACAGGTTGTTGCTGACCGAGCCGGCGGTGGCCGTCAACGAAATGCGCGGGAAGAAGGCCGCGCGCGCCGCGCCGATATTCGCGTTGGCGGAGCGCAAAGTACGCTCGGCCACCAGCACGTCGGGACGGCGTTGCAGCACGTCCGACGGCACGCCGGCCGGAATGTCGGCCAGCGATGTCACGGCGCCGAATTCGGCTTGTGGCAACAATTCGGCCGGCACGCTGCTGCCAACCAGCAAAGCCAGCGCGTTCTGGTCGAGCGCGACCTGGCTGGTGTAGACGGCCACGTCGGAACGGGCCAGCTCGACGCTGGTCTGGGCGTCGTACTTGTCCAGGCCCGAGGTGGCGCCCGCATTGAAGCGGCGCTCGGCCAGGGTGTAGCTCGACTGCTGGCTGCGCAGGGTGTCCTGCGCCACGCGCAGGCGCTGCTGGTCCGCCACCAGGTTCAGATAGCTGCTGGCCACTTCGGACACCAGGCTGATCTGCTGTGCGCGGCGGGCTTCTTCCGTGCCCAGGTATTGCTCCAGCGCGCTGTCGGACAGGCTGCGCACGCGGCCGAAGAAGTCCAGCTCGTACGCGGAGATCCCCAGGTTGGCCGTGTACTGGCGCGTGATCGACGCTTCGTCGTTGGCGCTCTGGTTGCGCGGAATGCGGGTCGCCGTCTGGCCGCCCGCGGCCGACAAGGTCGGGATCAGCGCGGCGCGTTCGATGCCATACGTCGCACGCGCTTTCTCGATATTCAGGATCGACACGCGCAGGTCACGGTTGTTGGCCAGCGCCAGTTCGATCACCTGGCGCAGGCGCGCGTCGGCAAAGAACTCGCGCCAGGCGATGTCGGACACCGCTGTCGCGCCGGCGGGCGCATCGGCCTTGTACGACGGGCCGGTCGGCCAGGCGGTAGGCGACGGCGCCGCCGGACGCTCGTAGGTGGGAGCCAGGCTGCAGCCGGCCAGCAAGGCCAGCGCCGCCATGGAAAGTAGCGTTTTTTTCATATTAATGTGCATCCTTGGAAAGCGTGACGGCTGGCGCCGTCGCCGGGGTGCTTGGCGTGGTCTTGTCGTCGGACTTCGAGAAGAAGCCGCGCACCAGCACGAAGAACACCGGCACGAAGAAGATACCGAGGAAGGTGGCCGACAGCATCCCGCCCAGCACGCCGATACCGATGGCGTTCTGGCTGCCCGAACCGGCGCCGCTGGAAATTGCCAGTGGCAACACACCCAGGCCGAAAGCGATCGAGGTCATCAAGATAGGACGCAGGCGCAGGCGCACCGCGTGCAGGGTCGCATCCAGCAGCGACATGCCCGATTCCTGCATTTCCTTGGCAAACTCGACGATCAGAATCGCGTTCTTCGCCGACAAGCCCACCACCGTCAGCAAGCCCACCTGGAAGTAGACGTCGTTCGACAGGCCGAACAGCCACGTGCCGAGCACGGTACCGATCACGCCCAGTGGCACCACCAGCAGCACCGAGAACGGAATCGACCAGCTTTCATACAGCGCGGCCAGGCACAGGAACACGATCAGCAGCGAAATGGCGTACAGCTGCGGCGTTTGCGAGCCGGACTCGCGCTCTTCGAGCGAGGTGCCGGTCCACGACAGGCCGATGCCAGGCGGCAGCTTGGCGACCATTTCTTCCATCGCATTCATGGCCGCGCCGGTGCTTTGGCCAGGCGCCGGCGTACCGAGGATTTCCATCGATGGCAGGCCGTTGTAGCGTTCCAGGCGTGGCGAAGCATAGATCCACTTGCCGGTGGCAAAGGCCGAGAACGGCACCATTTCGCCGGCGGTATTGCGCACATACCACTTGTTCAGGTCTTCCGGCAGCATGCGCGAATTGGCTTCGCCCTGCATGTAGACCTTCTTGACGCGGCCGCGGTCGATGAAGTCATTCACATACGCACTACCCCAGCCGACGCTCAGCACGCGGTTGATCTCGTCGATCTTCAGGCCCAGCGACGTCGCTTTCTGCTGGTCGATGTCGATCTTGTACTGCGGCGTATCTTCCTGGCCGTTCGGACGCACGCCGACCATGATCGGATTTTGCGCGGCCATGCCCAGCAGCTGGTTACGCGCCGCCATCAGGGCGTCGTGTCCCACGCCGCCCGTGTCTTGCAGCTGCATGTCGAAACCGGTGGCGTTACCCAGTTCCAGCACGGCTGGCGGGGCAAACGTAAACACCATCGCGTCTTTCAGCTGCAGCAGAGCGCCCATGGCGCGGCCCGCCACGGCGGAAGCCTTGGCGTCGCCGGCCTTGCGTTCGGACCAGTCTTTCAGGCGCACGAAGGCGATACCGGTGTTCTGGCCATTGCCGCCGAAGCTGAAGCCGGCCACCGCAAACACGGAAGCGACGGTGGCTTTTTCATTCGTCATGAAATGCTTTTCGACCTGCTTGATGACGCCCAGCGTACGCTCTTGCGTGGCACCGGTCGGCAGCTGGATCTGGGTGAACAGGATGCCCTGGTCTTCTTCCGGCAGGAAGGAGGTCGGCAGGCGCATGAACACCAGCACCAGCGCCACCAGCAGCACGGCATACATCAGCATCGAACGCAGGCGGTGGGTGATCATGCTGCCCACGAAGCCCTGGTATTTTTCGCTGCTGCGGTCGAAACTGCGGTTGAACCAGCCGAAGAAACCCTTGTTGGTGGCGTGATGGCCTTTTTCAACCGGTTTCAGGATGGTGGCACACAGCGCCGGCGTAAATACCATCGCGACGATCACCGACAGCACCATCGACGACACGATCGTGATGGAGAACTGGCGGTAGATCACGCCGGTCGAACCGGCAAAGAAGGCCATCGGCACGAACACGGCCGACAGCACCATGGCGATACCGACCAGCGCGCCGGTAATCTGCGTCATCGACTTGCGCGTCGCTTCCAGCGGCGACAAGCCCTCTTCGCTCATCACCCGCTCGACGTTTTCCACCACCACGATGGCGTCATCGACCAGGAGGCCGATCGCCAGCACCATGGCGAACATGGTCAGGGTATTGATCGAATAACCGAAGGCGTTCAGGATGCCGAAGGTACCGAGCAGCACGACCGGCACGGCCATGGTCGGGATCAGGGTGGCGCGGAAGTTCTGCAGGAACAGATACATCACCAGGAATACCAGCACCACCGCTTCGACCAGGGTTTTCACCACTTCTTCGATCGACAGCTTGACGAATGGCGTGGTGTCGAACGCGACCACGGCTTTCATGCCGGCCGGGAACTGCTTGCCCAGGGTATCGACCATGGCCTTGACGGCGGTGGCGGTATCGAGCGCGTTGGCGCCGGTGGCCAGCTTGATGGCGATACCGGTGGCGGCATTGCCGTTGTAGCGGGCGACCGTGTTGTAGTTCTCGCGGCCCAGCTCCATGCGCGCCACGTCTTTCAACGTCACTTGCGCGCCGCTGGTGGTGGTTTTCAGCAGGATCGCGCCGAACTGCTCGGCGGTCTGCAAGCGGCTTTGGGCCGAGACGGTGGCGTTCAGCTGCTGGCCAGCAACAGCTGGCGCGCCGCCCAGTTCACCGGCCGATACTTCGGCATTCTGCGCCTGGATCGAGGTGATGACGTCGGCCGGGGTCAGCTGGAAGCTTTGCAGCTTGGCCGGATCGAGCCAGATGCGCATCGCATACTGCGAACCGAACAGGGTCACGTCGCCGACACCGGGCACGCGGCTCAATGGGTCGACCACGTTGGCGGCCACGTAGTCGCTCAAGTCGGTCTGGTTCATGCTGCCGTCTTCGGAGATGAAGCCGAACACGATCATGAAGTTTTTGGTGGCCTTGGCCACCACCAGGCCCTGCTGGGTGACAGCGGTCGGCAGCAGCGGCGTGGCCAGTTGCAGCTTGTTCTGTACCTGCACCTGGGCGATGTCGGGATTGGTGCCGTTGGTAAACGTCAGCGTGATGCTGATGCCACCGGTCGAATCGCTGGACGAGGACATGTAGCGCAAGCCATCGATGCCCTTCATCTTTTGTTCGATGACCTGGGTCACGGCGTCTTCCACCGTTTTGGCCGAGGCGCCAGGGTAGGAGCCGCTGATCGAAATCGACGGCGGGGCGATGCTTGGATACTGCGCAATCGGCAAACTGAGGATCGAGATTATGCCGGCAAGCATGATCACGATCGCGACCACCCAGGCAAAAATCGGGCGGTCAATGAAAAAACGGGCCATTAATATTCTCCTGAATTATTGGGCGCTGGCGGCTGGTGCTGACGCGGCTGGTGCTGCACCCGGTGCGGCTGGTGCGCCACCGGCGGCGGCAGGCGCAGCGGCAGGCACGGCGACGGCAGGCGCGCCCGGCTTGATTTTCTGCAAGCCTTCCACGATCACGCGGTCGCCGGCGGCCAGGCCGGACGTCACGATCCAGCTGGTGCCGGAGGTGCCGTTGGTGGTGATGATGCGCTGCTCGACCTTGTTTTCCTTGTTCAGGACCATGGCGGTGGCTTCGCCCTTCTGGTTGCGCGAGACGCCCACTTGCGGCACGGTGATGGCTTTGTCATCGATACCCGTTTCCAGCTGGGCACGCACGAACATGCCTGGCAGCAACTCGCCTTTCGGGTTCGGGAACAGCGCGCGCAGCACCACGTTGCCGGTGGTCGGCTCGACGCTGACGCCCGAGAACTGCAGCTTGCCCGGTTCGCTGTACTTGGTGCCGTCTGGCAAGATCAGATTGACCTTGGCCTGGCCGTCGCCGGCTTTCTTCAGGCTGCCGTCGGCCAGCTGGCGCTTCAGGCGCAGCAGGTCGGTGCTCGACTGGGTCACGTCGACATAGATGGGATCGAGTTGCTGCACTGTCGTCAGCGCTTCGGCCTGGCCAGCCGTCACCAGCGCGCCGGCCGTCACGGTCGAGCGGCTGGTACGGCCGCTGATCGGCGCCGTCACGGTGGTGTAGCGCACGTTGATATTGGCCGATTCCAGCGCCGCGGTGGCCGCTTCCACGTCGGCCTTGGCTTGCTCGTAGGTAGCGACGGCATCGTCGTATTCCTGGCGGCTGACGCCTTCGATGGCCACCAGTTCCTTGTAGCGCGCGACTTTCGGACCGGAAGTGAGCAGGTTGGCCTTGGCCTTGGTTAACGCGGCCTTGGCCGAATTGTAGGACGCCTGGTAGCTGGCCGAATCGATCTGGTACAGCGGCGTGCCGGCTTTCACATCGGCGCCTTCGACGAACAGGCGCTTCTGGATCAGGCCGCCCACTTGCGGACGCACATCGGCCACTTGATACGCATTGGTCCGGCCGGACAGGTCGGCCACCATCGGCAACGCGGCCGGATTAACAGTAAACACGACAACCTGCGGCGCTTGCTGCGGCGGCGGCGCGGCCTGTTTTTTACTGCAGCCGGCCATGATTACAGTGGCGCACAGAACGGCAATAGCGCCGCTCGTACGCGGCGACGTCAGGGAAAATGTTGGTTGCATCTTGGACTTTCTGAAAAAGAAGCGGGCTTAGTGTCGTTAGAAATGAGGTAATTTATTAACGCAGATCAAAGAATGAACGATCATTCTAAAATGGTCAAGCAGATTTACAATTGATACATGGAAACTTTTTGATTTCATTGACGCATCGATCCGGCAAGGATGCAGTCACCGCAGGGCTTGCTTTGCATCAAGCAAGGCTGGCGGGCGACGATAAAACGGCAAGGCGAAGAAGTGGTTGCTGCAGCTACTGTATCAGGGTCGTGCTTTCTTTGCTTGCCAGCATGGCAAGCGTTGCGGCGGCGCAAAAAACACGCAAATCGGCATGGTTATTTACCAATCGTATTGAAAAGACATGCTGCGGCGAATGCGCTACCATATGCACCGGCCTTGGACAGACAGGCCGCTTCATGACGGCCGAGGCAGCATGCCAGGCCGGGAAAGCGAACGGCGATGACGACACCGGCACCCAAGCAGGCACAGGCGGCACAGGCGGCGCAGCCTGCGGCAGCCCCGCGCTCGACCGGCGTGGCCGGCCTCGATACCATCCTGGCCGGCGGCCTGGTGCCCGATCGCCTGTACCTGCTCGAAGGCGAACCGGGCACCGGCAAGACCACGCTGGCGCTGCAGTTCCTGATGGAGGGCGTGCGCCTGGGCGAACCGGTGCTGTACATGGCGCTGGCCGAATCCGAAATCGAGCTGCGCGGCGCGGCCCTGTCGCACGGCTGGGACCTGGCCGGCATCGGCATCGAGGAAGTGGCGCCCAGCGACGACATGCTGGACCCGGACCGCCAGTACACCATCTTCCACCCGTCCGAGATCGAACTGGCGGCCACCAACCAGCGCATCCTGGCGGCGATCGACAAACACCGGCCGGCCAGGCTGGTGCTCGATTCGCTGTCGGAATTGCAGCTGCTGGCGGAAAACCCGCTGCGCTACCGGCGCCAGGTGGTGGCGCTGAAACAATACCTTGCCAGCCGCCACTGCACCACCGTGCTGATCGACGACCGCTCGGCCCTGGACGACGGCTTGCAGGTGCGCAGCGTGGCCCATTGCGTGATCTCGCTCGAACTGCAGAACCAGGCGTACGGCAATGACCGGCGCCGCGTGCGCGTGGTGAAATACCGCGGCGTGCCGTTTCGCGGCGGCGCGCACGACTACAAGATCGCCCGCAGCGGGCTGGTGGTGTATCCGCGCCTGGTGGCGGCCGACAGCCGCAGCGAGGCCGGCCGCGTCAGCCTGTCGAGCGGCGTGGCGGAACTCGACGCGATGGTCGGCGGCGGCCTGGAAGAAGGCATGAGCACCCTTATCTCCGGGCCGGCCGGCAGCGGCAAGTCGACCCTGGCGGCGCAGTTCGTGCACGCGGCCACCCTGCGCGGCGAACCGTGCGCCATGTTCCTGTTCGAAGAAGCGCGCAGCAAGCTGCTCAACCGCACCGACGGCGTGGGCATGCGCCTGCGCGAGGCGATGCAGAACGGCTTGCTGAGCGCCCAGCAGATCGACCCGGCCGAACTGACGCCGGGCGAATTCGCCCAGGCCGTGGTCGATGCGGCCGAACGGGGCGCGCGCGTGATCGTCATCGACAGCCTGAACGGCTACATGAACGCGGTGCCCGACGAACGCTTTCAAAGCACCTATCTGCACGAACTGCTGAACTACCTGAGCCAGCGCGGCGTGGCCACTCTGCTGGTGGGGGTGCAACAAAACATGATCGGCACGGCGATGACCACCTCGGCCGACGCCAGCTACCTGGCCGACAGCGTCATCATGCTGCGCTATTACGAGGCGGAAGGCGAAGTGCGGCAAGCCATTTCCGTCTTCAAGAAGCGCGGCAGCGCGCACGAGCGCAGCATACGCCGCTTCGAGATCGTCCCGCAGGGCATCCGCATCGGTCCGCCGCTGGCCGGCTTTCACGGCATCCTGTCGGGCATGCCCACCGTCGGCGGCACGCCTTTCCCCTAGGACAGGCCATGGAACAGCGCATCCTGATCCACGCGCCGGCCGGCCAGGATGCCGCCCTGGCCGTCAAGGTATTGGCCAGCGCGACCATCGACAGCCTGGCGTGTCACTCGGTCGGCGACCTGGCGCAGCAACTGCGCCTGGGCGCGGGCGGCGTATTGACCGTGGAGGAAGCCCTGCATGCGGGCGCCTGGCAGGTGCTCAACGATTACGCGCAGCAACAACCTGATTGGTCCGACCTGCCGATCCTGCTGCTGACGCGCAGCGGCCAGGACTCGCTGCCGCTGCGGCAGGCGATTTCCACCCTCGGCAACCTGACCCTGCTGGAACGCCCGGTGCACGCCCTGACCCTGATCACCTCGGCCCACGCCATGCAGCGGGCCCGTGCGCGCCAGTACCAGGTGCGCGAAAGCGCCCGGCGCAAGGATGAATTCATCGCCACCCTGGGCCACGAACTGCGCAATCCGCTGGCGCCGATCCGCACCTCGGCCGCCCTGCTGAACCGCCTGTATCCCGGTTCCGAACAGATCGGCAAGGTCAGGGACGTGATCGAGCGGCAGGTCACGCAACTGATGCGCCTGGTCGATGACCTGCTCGACGTGGCGCGCATCACCAGCGGCAAGGTGGCCTTGCAGCGCCAGGATGTGCTGCTCGAGCAGGTCATCGGGCATGTGGTGGAACTGTGCCAGGAACCGGCCAGTGCGCGGCAGATCGCCCTGACGGTGGACTTGCCGCCGCACCCCGTGCTGCTGCACGCCGACCATGCGCGCCTGGTGCAGATCTTCGCCAATATCGTCTCGAACGCCATCAAGTTCACGCCGCCGGGCGGGCGCATCCATATCGGCGCGCAGATGGCGGACGAGCAGTTGCAGGTGAGCGTGGAAGACAACGGCATCGGCCTCGATGCGGAGGCGATTCCGCGCATCTTTTCCATGTTCGAACAGAGCCGCACGGTGTCGGGCCAGCTGGCCAGCGGCCTGGGGATAGGCCTCAGCCTGTCACGCCAGTTTGCCGAAATGCATGGCGGCAGCGTGCAGGCGTATAGCGCCGGCGCGGGACAAGGCAGCCGCTTCGTGGTCACCCTGCCGGCCAAGGAAATGCCGGTGCCGCCAGCCGAAGCGGTGACCGCGGCCAGCGCGGCGACCGCGCCCGCCGGCGCCGCCCTGCAAATCCTGGTGGTGGACGACAACCGCGATGCGGCCGATGCGCTGCAAACCATGTTCCAGCTCGATGGCCATGCGGCGGCCGTGGCCTACGACGGCCAGCAGGCGCTGGTCCAGGTCGCGCTGGCCTGGCCGCGGCTGATCGTGATGGACCTGGGCATGCCGGGCATGGATGGTTATGAAACGGCGCGCCAGGTACGCCAGCTGGCCAACGGGCGCGACTGCCTGATGATCGCGCTGACGGGCTGGGGCCAGGGCGAAGCCCGCCAGCGCACCGTCGAGGCGGGCTTCGACTTTCACCTCACCAAGCCGGTCGACTATACGGCGATTGTCGCGCTGCTGGAGCGGCACCTGGCTGGCGCGTCACCGAACTGAAGCTTATTTCCACTTGCCGCGCAAATCCTGGACTTTTTGCTGCAGCAACTCCGGCGTGGCGTCCTCGGGCGCCACCGGCACGCCGACGGCCAGCGACAGGCGCGAACGCAGGCCGGCCTTGAAGGCGCGCTCGAACAGATGGCCGTTGCGGTGACTGAGCAAGTGACCCCACAGGCCGCGCAGCGCCAGCGGGATCACCGGCACCTTGCTGCGCGCCACGATCTTGGCGATGCCGCCCTTGAACTCGCTGATCTGGCCGGTGCGGGTAAGCTTGCCTTCCGGGAAGATGCACACCAGGTCGCCTTCATGCAGGGCCTGGGCGATATCGACAAAAGCGCGCTCCATCAGGAAAGGATCGTCCTTGGCCGAGGCAATCGGGATCGCCTTGGCGGTGCGAAATAACCAGCCCATCAGCGGCATCTTGAAAATCTTGTGATCCATCACGAAGCGGATCGGGCGCGGGCTGGCCGCGACGATGACGATGGCGTCCACATAGCTGACGTGGTTGCATACCAGCACGGCCGCGCCCTCGGCGGGAATCCGTTCGCCATTGACCACTTTCACGCGGTGCACGGTCTGGATCAATATCCAGGCCAGGAAGCGCATCAGGAATTCCGGCACCAGCGAGAAGATATACGCCGCCACCAGCGCGTTCAGGATGGCGGTGACGAGGAACAGCTGCGGGATGGTAAACCCTTGCCCCAGCAGCACGATGGCCACGCCGGCCGCCGCCACCATGAACAGGGCGTTGAGGATATTCATGCCGGCGATGGTGCGCGAAATATGTTTCGGGTCGCAGCGGGTCTGGATCAGCGCGAACAGGGGCACGATAAAGAAGCCGCCGAACACGCCGATCATGACGATATCGAACAGGATGCGCGGCACGCCGGCCTGGCTGACAAAGGCCAGCGCATCGACGATTTGCGTATTCGCGTAGGCATTGCTGGCGAAGAACAGGTCGATGCCGAACAGCGACAGGCCGATCGAGCCGAACGGCACCAGGCCGATCTCGATCTTGTGGCCCGACAGGCGCTCGCACAGCAGCGAACCGGTGCCGATGCCGACCGAAAACACCGTCAGCAGCAGCACGAACACGCTATGGTCGCCATGCAAAAAGTCTTTCGAATAGACGGGGAACTGGGCCAGGATCAGCGCGCCATAGAACCAGAACCAGGAGTTGCCAAGCATGGCCAGGAAGACGGGACGGTTCTTGCGCGAAAAATTCAGGTTGCGGAACGATTCGGCGACAAAATTGAGGCTGACCTTCAGGTCCGGCTCGGGCGCCGGCGTGCGGGGCACACGGTAGCTGGCGATCAAACCGAAGATGGCGACGGCGATGGTGGCGCCGGCCACCAGTTCCACGCCCAGCGGCTTGTGCACGATCAGCACGGCGCCCAATATCTCGCCGAGCAGGATGCCGACAAAGGTGCCCATCTCGATCAGGCCATTGCCGCCGACCAGTTCCTCGGGTTTCAGCTGCTGCGGCAGATAGGCGTACTTGACGGGGCCGAACAGGGTCGAATGGATGCCCATGCCGACCACGGCCGCCACCAGCAGCCACAGGGTGTGCGTCATCCAGCCGGCGGCGGCGATCGCCATGATGGCCAGTTCCATCCATTTCACGAAGCGGGCCAGGCCGGCTTTTTCGAATTTGTCCGCCAGCTGGCCGGCGGTGGCCGAGAACACCACGTAGGGCAGGATGAACAGGCCGGGGATCAGGTTGGTGATGGTGGACGGATCGAGCGAGGTCCAGCTCAGCGCATCGTAGGCCAGGATCACCATCAGCGCCGTCTTGAACAGATTGTCGTTGAAGGCGCCAAAGAACTGGGTCCAGAAAAACGGCCCGAAGCGGCGCTGCGACAACAAGGAAAACTGGCTGCTCTGACTCATGGCGTGGAAATGGGAAGTGAACGAATTGCTAAAATACAGCACTATCCTGCGCACGACAATCTGAATGTCGTGGTATTGCTTTCAATCAATACCGGCCAGGACCGCACATTGCATGCTGGCCACTTCTTCGGAGGAATTGCCACATGGCTATAAGAAAACCCCGTTTCTTGATAATAAGGTAAGGTGCGCATACATCGGGCGCCGCTCGCGCCCTGTCCTGCCAGGAAAGCCGACCTATGTTTGTATTGATACCGCTGGTATTGCTGGGCTTGTTGATTACCGCCTTTGTCGTCGCCATGAAAAGCCGCCGCAAAGTGATGGAGCTCGAAGCCGTCACGGCGCGCTTGCGCCGCGAAGTCGACAGTATCCAGGAGCGCCTGCAGGTGCTCGAACTGGGCCCTGCCCTGCCGCGCGCACACGCCGAAGCCAGGGTGGAGACCAGGACGGAAGCGAGGGCGGAACCCGCGCCGCCAGCCGAGGCCGCGCCGCCGGTGCCTGTACCCGTGGCCATCCCAGTGCCGGTGCCGGTGCCTGCACCTGCGCCCGAGTTTGTGCCACCGGCGATTACCATTTCGCTCGACAAGCCCGCAGCGCGGCCCGCTCCCGAGCCGGTGCCACTGCCGCCGGCAGCTCCTGCGCAGCCCGCCAAACCGGTCGCGCCGGCGCCAGACCTGCCGAATACCCCCGCCTGGGTCGCCCCTGGCAACGAGCTGTTTGCCAAGGCAAAAACCTGGTTGTTGACGGGCAACCTGGTCGCCAAGCTGGGCTTGCTGATTTTGTTCCTCGGCGTCAGCTTCCTGCTCAAATATGTGTCGGCGCAAGTGACCTTGCCGATCGAGCTGCGTCTGGCCGGCATTGCGCTGGCCGATATTGCCCTGCTGGCCTGGGCCTGGCGCATCCGCGTGGCGCGCCCCGGCATCAGCCTGCCGCTGCAGGGCACGGCGCTGGCGATACTGATGCTGGTCACCTTTGGCGCCTTCCGCCTGTACGAACTGATGCCTGCCGGCCTGGCCTTCGTTTTGCTGTTCGTGCTGACCGCCTTTACCTGCCTGCTGGCAGTGCTGCAGAACGCCGTCTGGCTGGCCGTGTTCGGCATTATCGGCGGCTTTGCCGTACCGATCCTGGTGTCGACCGGCGGTGGCAGCCATATCGGCCTGTTCAGCTATTACGCGCTGCTCAACGCCGGCGTGTTCGCCATCGCCCTGAAACGCGCCTGGCGCGTGCTGAACGTGCTGAGCTTCGGCTTTACCTTCGTGGTCGCCACCGCCTGGGGCCTGCTGCGCTATACGCCGGAAAACTATCTGTCGAGCCAGCTGTTCCTGATCCTGTTCGTGCTGTTCTATGTCGGCATCGCGATCGCCTACTGCGCACGCCAGGCGCCGCGCCTGAAGCACTATGTGGACGGCACGCTGGTATTCGGCACGCCGCTGGCCGCCATGGGCTTGCAGTATGGCCTGGTGAAGGACCTGCATTTCGGCCTGGCGTTTTCGGCCATGGTCGCCGGCCTGTTTTATACCGGCCTGGCGGTGGCCCTGTGGCGCCGCCACAGCGGCCACTTCAAATTGCTGGCCGAAGCCTTTCTGGCGCTGGGCGTCGTGTTTGGTACTTTGGCGATTCCGTTTGCGCTCGACGGCCGCTGGACGTCCGCCGCCTGGGCACTGGAAGGCGCCGGCATCGTCTGGGTCGGCTTGCGCCAGCGCCAGCCGCTGGCCTGGGCCTTTGGTCTGCTGGTGCAGGCCGCCGCCTGGCTGTCCTTCCTCGGCATCCTGGCCGACATGGACACGCCGACCGCGCTGCAATCGAACCTGTGGCTGGGCTTTTTGCTGCTGGCCGCCGCCGCCCTGCTGATGGCGATCAACTTCCGCCGCCAGCAAGGCGTCGTGCACGCCAGCCTGGAACCGGAACTGATGCAGGGCCTGTCGGTGGTGTTCCTGACCGGCGCCACCGCCTGGCTGCTCGGTGGGCTGTGGACCGAAATCCTGCTGCGCACCGACGCCATCACGCAGTTGAACCTGCTGACCGTCAGCGCGCTGGCGGTTGCCGGCGGCCTGTTCTGGCTGGCGCAGCGCCTGCAATGGACGGTGCCGCGCCTGCTGCTGCTGGTGGTGCAACTGCTGGCCGGCATCGTGTTGCTGCTGCGCATGGGCCTGGACTGGAATGAGCACCCAAGCAACCTGTTCCACGGCACCTTTGTCAGCGCGCTGCTGCTGGGCGCCGCGGCGCTGGCGAGCAGCTGGTTCACGCAACGCCAGGCGCGCGTGGAGATCAATGAAAAACTGTCGCTGGCCGCGCTGCCGCTGCTGCAATGGAGCGGCCTGCTGTGGTTTGTCGGCATCCTGTTCCCGCTCACCAGCTGGCTGCTGCGCCTGGTCGATGGCAAGGACAGCATGCATCCGCATGCGGGCGAACACTGGCTGGCGCTGTACCTGATCCTGGTCAGCATCGCCACACCGCTGTTCGCGCTGCTGGCGCGCCGCCTGGCCTGGCCGCAGTTGCGCTGGTTCACGCCGGCCGTCTGGATCGGCCTGGGCCTGTGGAGCGCCAACATGCTGATGGCCCTGTATTTGCGCGAATACCTGCCGACCGGCCTGTCCTGGCTGGCGCTGGCCTGCATGCTGGCCAGCGGTGAATTCATGCTGCGCACCTGGTCGCGCGCCGGCTGGCACCTGAACCTGCGCGTGCTGCGCCTGCTGCACACGGTGCGCACGGCGGCGCCATGGCTGATGCTGTGGCCGGTAGGCGCGATCCACCTGGACGCCTGGCTGGCTGGCCAGGGCGACGCTGTCAGCCCGGCCTGGTCGCGCTATTTGCCGGCCTGGGCCATGATGCTGGCGCTGGCCTTGCTGATCCGCCGCTGCCGTGCCGGTGGCTGGCCGGTGGCGCCGATCGCCGGCTGGTACCAGCGCACGCTGATACCGCTGGGGGCGGCATGGTCGCTGGTGCTGATCGCCGTCTGGAACCTGATCGACAACGGCGCCATGGCGCCCCTGCCCTATTTGCCTTTGCTCAATCCGCTCGACATCAGCAGCGGCTTTGCCATCCTGCTGGGCATTGCCGCCTGGCGCCTGCTGCGTGCCGGCCAGCCAATGTGGCTGGACCAGTTCCAAGCGCGCGTGCCAGTGGTGGCCGCCTGTTTTGTCTACGGCTGGTTCAACCTGCTGCTGCTGCGCACGGTCTCGAACTACATGGGCGTGCCCTACGAATTCGATGACCTGATGGCCTCGCAGTTCGTGCAAGCCATGCTGTCGCTGGTGTGGAGCATTACTGCCCTGCTGCTGATGCGCCATGCGGCGCAGCGCCAGCGGCGCCAGCAATGGAGCCTGGGCGCGGTGCTGCTGGTGCTGGTGGTGCTGAAACTGTTCCTGGTCGACCTGTCGAACGTGGGCGGCATCGCCCGCATCGTGTCGTTTGTCGGCGTGGGCCTGCTGATGCTGTTGATCGGCTACCTGGCGCCGTTTCCCAAGGCGGAAACCGTAACAGAACCAAAACCGGAGAGCGCATGAAAATTGCCCTGTCGATCGTCACGTGCCTGGCCTGCAGCACTGCGCTGGCACAGAATGTACCGGACCACCCGTCCCGCTACGGCTGGAGCATGCCGGTCAGCGTGCCGGCCGGCGCCGGCGTGGCCCGCTTGCCGCTGCCCAGGGAGGTCTACCTGCACGCGCGCACCGGCAACCTGGCCGATGTGCGCCTGGTCGACCGCGACGGCCAGCGCCTGCCGTTCGCCATCAGCACGCCGCCGGCGCAAGCGAACACGCAGCGCAGCAGCATCGCCGCGCGCATCTTCCCGGTGACGGGCAGCGCGGCGGGCGGCGGCGGCCTGCAAAACGTGGAGATCCGCACCGGCAGCGACGGCCGGCTGCTGTCGGTCAGCGCCACTGCCGGGACCGGGACCGCCGCGGCAGGCAAGAGCCTGCAGGCGCTGATCCTCGATATCGGCCAGCAGGCGCCAGGCAGCCGCATCGGCGCGCTGCGCTTTGCGCCGCCCGCCGATGCCGGCGACTACAGCGCCCAGGTGCTATTGGAAGTGAGCGACGACCTGAAGCAATGGGACGCGGTCGGCACCACGACCTTGAACTGGCTCAGCAACAGCGACACGCAGACGCTGGCCAACGACAGCATCGTGTTTGCGCCGCGCGCCTTCCGCTATGCACGCCTGAGCTGGCAGGACGGCCAGCCGCTGCTGTTTGCGTCCATCGCGGCGCAGGCCGTCAGCGAAACCGAGGCGGCGCCGCCGCGCGCCGCCATCGTGCTGCAAGGCGTGGCCGGCAAGCAGCCCGGGGAATGGGTGTACGCCACGCCGGTCGCGATTCCCGCCGACAGCATCGCGCTGCAATTTGCGCAAGCGAACGTGGTGCTGCCGGTGACCCTCGGCGTCTATCGCCAGAGTACTTACGTGCCGCAGCGCCGGCTGCATCTGCACCAGCAAACGCGGCCGCAGCCATCTGCGGGCGCGTATTTCGACCCGCTCTTGAGCACCAGCTTTTACCGCATCAGCGACGCCGGCAAGGAAAGAGTGTCGGGCGAACTGGCCATGCCGGTGGTGCAGACCACGCAATGGGTATTGCGCCCACAGACGGAAGGCACGGCGCTGCCGGCCACCGCCCCTGTCCTGCGCCTGGGCTGGACGCCGGAAACGCTGGTGTTCCTGGCCGGCGGCAAGGGGCCGTACCGCCTGGTGTTCGGCAAGGCAGACGCCCAGCCGGCGGCTCAGCCGCTGTCACAGGTGGCGCCCGGCTACCGCGATGGCGAATTGCAGGCGCTGCCGATCGCCACCGTGGGTACGCTGACGGCGCTTGCCGGCGCCGCCGATGCCGCGCCCGCCAAGGCCGGCACGGGCGCGCCATGGCGGATGGCCGCGCTGTGGGCCGCCCTGCTGCTGGGCGTGGGCGTGCTGGGCTTTTTTGCCTGGCGCTTGCTGTCGCAGATGAAGGAAGAGCAACCGCCGCAATAAACCCTACTGGCGCAGCAGCGCCTTGAAGGTTTGCGGCATCCACGGCCGCGCCGCCAGCATGAAGCTGATCGCCAGCCGTTCCTCGCCGGGCAGGCGCGCGTCTTCCTGGTGCAGGCGCGAAAACTCCACCGCCACCTGCTGCAGCCGTTCCAGCAGCGCCGCCGTGGATTTTTTCGACAGCATCACGTTCACCAGGCGCAGCAGTTCGCTGTCGCCATCGAACTGCGAGTTCAGATAATCGTCATAGGCTTCCTGCTTGAAATACGCATGGATCGGGCCATTCGGTATCCATGCAAACGTGCGCGCAACCAGCAGCTTGACCCTGTTGTTCGGCAGCAGTTCCAGGAAACCGATCTTGTCCAGGCGCAGCAAACAGCTGACCGCCTGCGCTTCGCTGATGTCGTAGATGGCGATGATCTGTTCCAGCGGCAGCAGATTGAGGGCCGAGACGGCGACGATGAACAGCCTGGTGTCTTCGATGATTTCCTTTTCCTGCGCATAGGTCAGCCCCGTGATCAGGGTCGGCGCCGCTTGCGCCGCCTGCACCGCCAGCGCCAGCTGCTGGAAATCGCTGTCGATGGCCACCAGGATCTGCTCCATCCGCTGCAAGGTAAATTGTTTCAGCGAAAACATGCGTTTGACGCTGGCCTCGGACACACCGATCCTGCGCGCCAGTTCGGCGTAGGTCACGCAGCGTGCCTTGAGCAGGCGCTTGAGGGCTTCGATCAGGGCATGGGTTTGCTGCATGGCCATCCTTTGCTTAATAAAGAACAACATGGTATCAAAAAGTGATACCCGCAGTATGACCGCCCACTACGAGTAGCATTTTGATTGACCAAATAGCGGCCATCGACAATGATGACGTTGCCAATTGGCACACATGAAGGAGACATCAATGAAGCTGACCAACAAATACCTGCTGCCCTTTTACCTCACCCTGGCGCTGTCGGCCACGGTGCCGGGCCTGGCCCACGCCGATGGCTCGCGCAATCTGTCGCGCGGCTCGGAAGCGCTGAGCGAAGGCTCCGCCGTGGTCGTGGGCGGCACGCTGTCGATGTTGGCCGGCTCGGGCGCAATCGTTGTCGCCAGCGTCGAAACAGTGGGCGAAGGCATCGTGGTGGTGCTGAAAGGTGCGTCCGAAGCGGGCGGCGCCTCGATCCGGATGAGCGCGAAAGCGGCCGAAGGCCTGTCGCTGGCGGCCGGCACCGTGGTCAGCGTGGTGGCCCTGTCGACCGGCCATATGCTGGTGCTGTCCGGCAAGGCCATCGCCTTTATCCCGAACGAAGTGGGCAAGGCCCTGATCCATCATTCAAAGGTATGACACCATGAAACGCCTGACGATACTCGTTTTCAGCCTGCTGCTGGCCGGCGCCGCCCATGCGGGGCGTTCCTGCGAAGAAAAGCCGACCGACGCCAATACGCTCGTCAAATCGATGGCGCTGGCGCAAAAGACCTGGCAGGCGCTCGACGCTTCGGGCGCGCAGGTGGCGCTGGTGGCGCGCGCCGGACAGGACCTGTCGAAATACCAGCTGCGCTATTCGCACATGGCGCTGGCCTGGCGCGACCATCCGCAGGGACGCTGGCTGGTGGTGCATGAGCTGAACGAATGCGGCACGGCGCAATCGTCGCTGTACAACGAAGGCCTTGGCAACTTCTTCAGTAAGCGCTCCATAAACCACAGCCTTGTGGCGTAATCCCGATTTCCGCATGCTTGCCGTTTCAATTTGAACGGGAGCAAGCATGGAAGGCGACACCGAATTCTGGACCTCACATATCGAGGCCTGCCGCCGTGAAGGCATGGCGGCGAGCGTATATGCACGGCAGCATGGCCTGACGCTGGCGTCGCTGTACTACTGGCGGCGCAAGTTGACGCGGGCCGCAGTAACCGGCGCCGATGGCGCGGCGAAGCAATTTGTCGCCCTGCGCGTGGTTGATATGGCAGTTGGCACCGCAACCGGCACGTGCACTCTGGTGCTGCGTTCCGGTCTGTGCCTGGAGCTGGCCGCGCTGCCGCCGCCAGCCTGGCTGCTGGCCCTCGACCAAGCCCACGCGGGAGTGCGCTGATGCACCCGGGCTGCCGCATCGACCAGGTGTTTTTATGCCGCGACCCGGTCGACTTCCGCAAGTCCATCGGCGGTCTGTCGGTGCTGGTCGAGCAGGCGCTGGGACTTGATCCGTTCGGCAACGCGCTGTACGTGTTCATCAACCGCGACCGCAACAAGATCAAGGTGTTGTACTGGCACCGTAACGGCTTCTGTCTGTGGCTCAAGCGGCTCGAAGCGGAGAAATTCGCGTGGCCGCGCGACGCCGACGGCGCCACGCAAGGCGTCACGCTGCAGCAGTTCGAGTGGCTGCTGGAAGGCTTCGATGTGTGGCAGAAACCACCCCATAAAACCCTGCATTTCAGTTCTGTTTCATAGGAGAATTTGGTAAACTACGGCATGCCTGCCACCACCGCCAAACCGTCCAACCTGCCGCCGCGCTACAGCCTTCCAGAGCTGACGCTACCTGCCGTGTTGCCGACCGACGCGGCGGGCCTGACGGCGTTGCTGCACTCGGTCATCGCCGCGCACCACGACGTCAAGACACAGGCGATGAACCACATGCAGCACATGCTGGAACAGTTCGTCCTGGCGCGCCACCGCATGTTCGGCGCCAGCTCGGAACAGTCGTCAGCCCAAGGCCGCTTGTTCGACGAGGCCGAGGCGTTGGCCGCTGGCAGTGATGCAACGCAGGATGTGGCGCCGCTGCCGCCGGATAACAAGCAGGATGCCAAATCGAACAGCAAACCGGGGCGTGGCAAGCGCAGCCCGTTGCCGTCCGAGTTAAAACGCGTCGATATCGTGCACGATGTGCCAGCCGCCGAACGTACTTGCCCGTGCGGCACGCCGATGGTGGAAGTCGGCGAGGACGTCAGCGAGCAACTCGACCTGGTGCCAATGCAGGTGCGCGTGCTGCGCCACATCCGCAAGCGCTACGGCTGCCCCGGCAGTGCCCACGCGCCGGTGACGGCGGCGTTGCCGCCCCAACCCCTGCCCAAGAGCAACGCCAGCGCCGATTTGCTGGCCATGCTGCTGGTGGTCAAGTTCATCGATGGCCTGCCACTGGCGCGCTTTGAACATATATTGGCTCGCCACGGCGTGACGGTGCCGCGCCAGACGCTGGCGCGCTGGGTCATCGGCGCGGCCGGCGTGCTGCAGCCGTTGCTCAACCTGATGCGCGACACCTTGCTCGACGGCCCGTTCCTGCACGTCGACGAAACGGTGGTGCAGGTGCTCAAGGAAGCGGGCAAGACGCCGACCTCGAACAGCTATATGTGGGTGCAAACGGGCGGGCCGCCGGGGCGGCCGGTGGTGGTGTTCGACTACGATGCGAGCCGCAGCGGGCAGGTGCCGCTGCGCCTGCTGCACGACTACCGGGGTTACGTGATGACCGACGGCTACAGCGGCTATAACGAGTTGATGCGTACCGATGGCATCGAGCAGCTCATTTGCTGGGCGCACGTGCGTCGCCGGTTCGTCGAGGCGGTCAAGGTGCAGCCCAAGGGCAAGCGCGGGCTGGCCGACGAGGCCGTTGCCATGATCGGCAAGCTGTACGGCATCGAGCGCGACCACCAGGATGCCGATGACGCCACGCGCCTGCTGGCACGGCAAACCCACAGCGTGCCGGTGCTGGCGGCGCTGCGGACGTGGCTCGACCAGACGCTGCCGGGCGTAACGCCGAAGAGTGCGCTCGGCACGGCGCTGTCGTACCTGCGCGATTACTGGCCGCGCCTGACACGCTACACGGAGCGCGGGGACCTGCCGATTGACAACAACCGTGCCGAAAACGCGATCCGCCCGTTCGTCGTCGGTCGCAAGGCCTGGCTGTTCAGCGACACGGTGGCCGGCGCCAATGCCAGCGCCGTCATCTACTCGGTGCTGGAGACGGCCAAGGCGAACGGGGTGGAACCTTACACCTGGTTGCGGCGCGTGCTGCGTGACCTGCCGGCGGCGAACACCGTGGATCAGGTCGAGGCGCTGCTGCCGTGGAATGTGAGCGCACTCGACCACGGCCAGAGCGTGACACCGATGGGCGTGCTGCAATGAGCCGGATCTCATCGCCGACGCTCGCCGACGCCATCAAAGTCGTAAGGGCCATGGGCATCGAGCAAAAAGAGGTACTGGCCAACGAATTGTTCGAGCGGCAGCCAAACCTGTTCGGCTCGGCGCTCGCACTCCACCGCATGGGTGTCGCCCCGGCAAAAATCGAGGTGGTGCTTGATCTGCTGTTCATCTGCTTCCAGTCAATGAAGCAGTCGGGGCTACGCTGGCCATTGATCACCGAGGCTGACCTGGACAAGCAATTAGGACGCTATGTCGCCACAGTGCGGTTTGGTGAAGACCTGGCCTTGGCACAACGCCAGCGCGCCATGACGCAATATCTCGAATCCCATCCGGAAAAACCGCTGCTCGCCTATGTCACCGACGAGCTCAACAAATGGTTGGCCGGCATCACACCCGAAGCGACCGACAACTACGTTATGCTCGCCGCCATGAACTTCGTCAACTGTATCGCATTCACTCCGATCCCGAAGCCCGCGAAGCGAACCTGAACGACCTTGCCTGGTTCGTGAGGCATGGACTTCAATGCCACCATCATGCCGGCAAGAAGATTAGCGGGCAAGGTTGGGGTTTATGGATCGCTTACCTTCTTCATGGATGACGTGTTCATGTATGAAACGCTGATCCTGGTGCCATCCCAGGAAATCCAGCAGCAACTGGCGCGCCTGCTGGCGTCGAACACGCCGAAGCGCCTGCATGAGACGCACTACAATATGCTGGCCTACCCGTTTTCCACCAAGTACCAGAACTCGAACCAGTGGGTGCTGGAAACCCTGGCCGCCGCCAGCAATGAACCGGGCAAAATCGAAACGCGGGCCGAAGCGCAAGGCTGGCTGCGCAGCGCCAGCTACGCGCCGCAGACGCTCAGCATTCCCGCCGCCACCCGCCTGGGCGCGCGCATGTTCCGCGCCAATATCGCCTTTGACGACCACCCGTTCGAGCGCCGCATGACGCGCCAGATCGACGTCGTCAGCGTCGACTCCATCGTGCGCTTCATGCGCCAGCGCGAACCGCAACTACAGGAAATCGTGGTGCGCGGCGACTAGCCAGGCGCCAGCGCCAGCGCCGCCCTGCGCAATTGGGGCGGCTGCGCCAGCGGTGCCGCACTGCACAGCACGATGGACAACTCGGCATGGGCCAGCGCCACGCAGCTGGCCGCCTCGCCAGCCGCAGCTCCCAGCTTGTAGCGCGCCTCGTATTCGCTCCAGCGCCGGTAAAACGAGACCACCTGCTCCGCATGCGCCATGGCCGCCAGTCCCTCGGCAACCGCGTCGCCAAAGGCCTGCCGTGCCAGCGCCGGCAGGTCTCTTTCCTGATCCATTACTTCGATATCGAGCCCCACCGCAATCTGTTCGCTCAGCGTGCAGGCGATCCAGTGCCCACTGTGCGACAGGCTGAAATGGGGCGCGCCCGCCGGCGCCAGCGGCGCCTGCCCGGGCCGCTCTTCCAGCACGATGGATGCGGCCGGCAGAGCCAGCGCCTGGCCCAGCAAGGTGCGCAGCAAGGCGCGCCCCAGCAAAAACTGGCGCTGGCGCTGCGGCCGCATGAAACGCCGGTAGCGCGCCAGTTCCTGTGGCGACAGCCAGGATTCAAACCCGGGAAGCAAGGCATCGTCGATGCTGCGCGCATCGAGCAGCCAGATGCTGGCCTGAACGCCGATCAATCGAATCCTGCAAGCACTTTATAGCTGATTTCGGTGTTGGTAGCGCTCAGCACTTCCAGTCGCGCGCCCTTGTAGCCCACGATCATGGATTCCGACAAATCATAAGCCACGTCATTATTAAATGCCGGACGGGCGACATTGCGTTGAAATTCGCGATAACCGAGCGTAATTCTGTTACCGATCCGGCCGCTGTAGATCAATGTGCTCTGGAAACTCGCCATCTGGTAATTGGTCGTCACGCCCATTACATAATCAAATTTTGCACACGGTGCGCGTCCGATACAGATGGATCCATCTTTGCTGAACAGATGGATTTTATTGTGTTTCACGGGCAAGCCAACAGCACTAGTGATCAGCACGCCACCAAAAGTCTGATATTCATCCTTGTCTGCAATTTGCGAGTAAGTACCTTTGCGAACGATAAACTCGCCAATCGGCTGATCCTGCGCCAGTATCATTGCACGCGTTTCCACGGCATCGCTTTTTGTCAGCATCTTCTCGCCGATGCCGATGGTTGCCACGGTGCCGACCTGCGGCAAGGTGGTCTGGTATGCCGTGTGCTCGACTGGCCGGCTTTTGCATCCGGCGAAAGCTGCCACGCACAGTGCGACAGCGGCTAATTTAAAACCTGGCTTCATATGGATCTCCATGGATTAGCTCCGATTCATTTCATGATCAGGAGGATTTTTGCTTGGCAATTCTCAGCAACAAACGATGACCGATACTATTGGTCCAATTAAAACTGTTTTGCAGTACCACAATGCCTGTCCGGCTTTTCACATCCAGACCGATATAGCTGGAATAACCTGCCACGAAACCAACCTGGTAGGTAATTTTATGGCCATCGATATCGTCCACCAGCCAGGCCAGCGCCGCCGCTTCCAGTGGCCGGTCTACCCTGACATGCAGGGTATCCTGCAATGCGCGGTCCAGCAGCGCATTGCCGCTGCCTTCAATATTGATTTTTGCATAGCGCAACAAATCATTTGCCGTCGAATACAAGGCTGCCGAACCGGTCAGGACATCGGTAAATTCCCAATCCGGCGCTTCGCTTCCCCGCCGCATGAATTTCGGCTGGTCGCCGACATGGCCATGCGCGCGCGTGGAAAAACCGGGCAGCTGCTGCGGACGATAGCCGGTACTGTCGAGCGCCAGGGGACGCAAGATGGTTTCCTGTACCAGCGCATCCATCTTTTTACCGGTATGCAGCTCCAGCACATGACCCAGCAGGCCATAGCCGATATTGGAATACATCGGCGTGCTGGTCGCTGGCGCATTGAAATCGGCCAGATAGGCCACCAGATAGTCACGGTCGAAATGCCGGTAGAAGCTCTCGCCCGTAAAGAGATATTCGACAAAATACAGCAAGGTTTGCGGCGTGAATGGCTGACGCGGCAAGCCGGAGGTATGCGTGACCAGCTGCAGCAAGGTGATCTTGCGTGCGGAGGGACTCAATGGTGTACCGGCAGGTAATAACTTCTCCAGCGTGTCATCCCATGCAAAGACACCCTGCTGCACCAGCACTGCCGTCGTCGCGCTCAAAAAACCCTTGCTCACCGAGCCGACGGCAAACAAGGTATCGCCATCGGGCTGGCGACCGCCGATGGCATGTTCCGTGGTGCCGTAGCCAAAACACTGCACACTGCCATCCGGCAATAAAACGCCCACCACCAGGCCGGGCGTGGTTCCGCCATCGATCAGCGGCCGTGCCAGCGCATCGACTTCGGCCCGCAGGTCGCCGCTGGCGGCGTAGCGCTCCGCCGACACCTTGTCGGCGTCGATTTCCATGCGCGACAAGGTGCCGCAAGCGGTCAACATGGCCAGCATCAGCAGCACACTTGCCCGCATCAGATTCATGGCCGGTAACGCTTGAAAATCAGCGAGGTATTAATCCCGCCAAACGCAAAGTTATTCGACATCACGTAATCGCAGTCGATGGCGCGGCCCTCGCCGGCGATATAGTCGAGCGCCGCGCATTGCGGGTCGACGTCCTGCAGATTGATGGTCGGCGCAAACCAGCCTTCGCGCATCATCTCGATGCTGATCCATGCTTCCAGCGCACCGCAGGCGCCCAGGGTGTGGCCCATGTAGCTTTTCAGGGAGCTGATCGGCACCTGGCCGCCGAATACCTCGAAGGTGGCTTGCGACTCGGCGATGTCGCCCTGCTGCGTGCCGGTGCCGTGCGCGTTCACGTAGCCGATGTCGGACGGCTGCAGGCCGGCGTCGGTCAGCGCCAGCAGCATCGCCTGGCGCATGGTGGCGGCGTTCGGCTGCGTCACGTGGCAGCCGTCGCTGTTGGTGCCGAAGCCCACCAGTTCGGCGTGGATGGTGGCGCCGCGCGCCTGGGCGTGTTCGAGTTCCTCCAGGATCAGGCAGCCGGCGCCTTCGCCGATCACCAGGCCGTCGCGGCTGGCGTCGAACGGGCGCGGCGTCGTGTGGCCGGCGTCGTTGCGGGTGCTGGTGGCGAACAGGGTGTCGAACACGGCCGCCTCGGTGGCGCACAGTTCCTCGGCACCGCCGGCGATCATCGCCAGCTGCTTGCCGCCGGCGATCGCCTCGTAGGCATAACCGATGCCCTGGCTGCCCGAGGTGCAGGCGCTCGACGTGGTGATCACGCGCCCGGTAACGCCGAAGAACACGCCGATATTGACGGGCGCCGTATGCGCCATCATCTTGATGTAGGTAGTGGCGTTGATGCCCTTGGTGGTGCGCTCCTCCATCATGCGGCCGAAGTCGCCGATGGCGCTGGGCGTGCCGGCCGAGGAACCGAAGGAGATGCCCATCTGCCCGCCTTTGAGCAGCGGATGGTCGAGCAGGCCGGCGTCCTGCAGCGCCAGTTCGCTGGCGCGCGTGGCCATCAGCGCGATGCGGCCCATGCTGCGTACGGCCTTGCGGTGATAACGGTCGTTCAGTTCGAACGGCGCGGCCGGTGCGCCCAGCTGCGTGTTCAGCCCCTCGTAATCGGCCCACTCGGCCATGCGCACCACGGCGTTGCGGTACTCGCCCAGGCGCTGGCGGATGGCCGGCCAGTCATTGCCAACCGGGCTGATGCCGGCCATGCCGGTGACGGCGACGCGGCGGCTCATGCCATGCCTCCGTTGACGGAAATGACCTGGCGCGTGATGTAGCCGGCTTCCGCGCCGACCAGGAAGCTGACGGCGGCCGCCACTTCCTCGGGCGTGCCGACGCGGCGCGCGGGGATCATCTTCAACGCTTCGTCGAGCGGCACCTCGCTGATCATATCGGTCTCGATCAGGCCCGGCGCCACGCAGTTGACGGTGATGGCGCGCTTGGCCAGTTCCAGCGCCAGCGCCTTGGTCGCGCCGATAATGCCGGCCTTGGCGGCGCTGTAGTTGACCTGGCCCCGGTTGCCGATCAGGCCCGAGACCGACGCCATGGTGACGATGCGGCCCGGTTTGCGGCGCTGGACCATCGGCATCACCAGCGGGTTGAGCACATTGTAGAAACCATCGAGATTGGTCTGCAGGACGATGTCCCAGTCCTCGCCCGACATGGCGGGAAACGCATTGTCGCGCGCCACGCCGGCGTTGCATACCACGCCGTAATAGCAGCCGTGTGCGGCGATATCGGCTTCCAGCGCGCTTGCCGCCGCGGCACGGTCGCCGATATCGAATTGCAGCACGCGCGCGGCGCGTCCCATCGCCACGATCTGCTGCGCCACCGCCGCCGCTTCGGCGCGGCCGCTGCGGCAATGCAGCACCACGTCAAAGCCGTCGCGCGCCAGGCGCAAGGCGATCGCCTTGCCGATGCCGCGCGACGATCCCGTTACCAATACACTGTTACTCATGCTGCGCTCCATTCGAACTCTCTTGCAGAAATTGTGTTGCATTCTCGGGCTGGAACACCGTCACCGTCGCCTGCGCCAGCACGACGCCGGCGGCCTCGATGCGGCATTCAAAAGCGCCCAGCCCATTGTCGCCCTGCAGCGCCCGGTGCACATGCACCTGCAGCACGCTGCCCTCGCCAAACAGTGGCAGCTGCGCCTCGTAGCGGCGCGCGCCCAGCAAAAAGCCGATCTTGACCGGTGCGCCGGCCTGGCGCGCCAGATATCCCGCGTGCGCGGCGATCGCCTGCGCCATGTATTCGATGCCGATCCAGCTGCCCACGCCATTTTCCTGCGCATCGTAAAACACGCTGCGGGCATGGATGCGCACCTCGGCGCACAGGTTCTCGGCGTCGGCCGACACCACTTTGTCGAGCAGGCTCATGGCGCCGGAGTGCGGCACCAGGTCATCAATATCCGGAAAACTCATGCTCCCCTCCCCAGCAGCAGCGCGGCGTTCGAGCCGCCAAAGGCAAACGAATTACTGAGCGCCCAGTCGATCGGCCGGCCCAGGCGCGCACCGGGCAAGGCCAGGCGCAGCGGCGGCAAGGCGGGATCGAGCGCACCATCGAGCAGGTGCGGCGGCAACAGGCCCTCGCGGTTGTCAAGCTGCATCGCCAGCCAGCACAGAGCCGCTTCGATGGCCGCCGCCGCGCCCAGCGCATGGCCCGTCAAGGGCTTGGTCGAGCTGGCGTAGACCTGCCCGCCGAACAGGTCGGCCACCACGCGCGCTTCCATCGCGTCGTTCTGCTGCGTGGCGGTGCCGTGCAGGTTAACGTAATCGACCTGCGACGCCTGGACACCGGCACGCGCCAGCGCCTGCTGTATCGCCAGCCGCGCGCCGCCGCCTTGCGGATCGGGCGCCGACATATGGTGGCCGTCCGACGATTCGCCCCAGCCGCGCAGGGCGACCGCGGCCGGTTCCTTCGTCATCAGGAACAGCGCCGCGCCCTCGCCGATATTGATGCCGTCGCGGCCCTCGCCCAGCGGATTGCAGCGCTGCGCGCTGACCGAGGCCAGCGCGGAAAAGCCGGCCACCGTAAAGGCGCACAGGGTATCGACGCCGCCCGCCAGCACGGCGTCGCACAAGCCCATGCGCAGCAGGCGCGCCGCGCTGGCCATTGCCTTGGCGCTGGACGAGCAGGCGCTCGAATGGACCCAGGCCGGGCCATCGATGCCCAGCTCCTCGGCCAGCATCAGGGCCGGCGAACCCATCTCCTGCTGGCCGTAATGAAATCGTTCGGGCAGGTCCTGGCCCGCTACATGGGCGCCGATTGCGCCTTCCGATTCGAGGATGCCCGAGGTGCTGGTGCCGACCACCACCGCCAAGCGGTGGGCGCCGTAACGCGCGATGGCCTGTTCCACGGCCGGGCGGATCTGCGCCAGCGCCGCCAGCGCCATGCGGTTGTTGCGGCTGCGCGCGGGCGGTACGTGATGCGACACCGAAGGCAACACCGCATCGACCACGCCCAGCGGCAGCTCGCGCCCAGGCGAGTGGCGCGCGGTGGGCGCCACGCCGCTGTCGGCGGCAAACAGGCGCGCGCTTACCTGCTCGCGCGTCTCGCCCAGCGCGCAGACGACGCCGCAGTGATTCAGGTACACGGTCGGCGCAATCATCATTGGCTTTCCGGTGCGTTCTGTATCGTCAACCGATAACGGTAGCGCAGGTTGTCGAGCACCACCGTGCCGCTCCAGCGCGGCATGGCGCTGTAGTCGATCACGGTGACGGCCTCGCCGTCCAGCAGCAGGGTGCGGCGCAAGCCGCTGTCCTCGATGCGCCAGCCGGCCGGCAGCGCTTGCGCGATCGCCTCGCGCGGCCACAGGGTCAGCTGCATGTCTTCCAGCACGTCCTCGGCGCGCACCTGCGCCGGCAGCATCACGTGGCGCCACGAGGTGACCTCCTTGCCGTCGTAGTGAAGCGACAGCACGCGCTGGCCGAAGGCCAGGCCCACCAGGTCCAGGTGCGTGGCATCGACCTCCAGCGCCGCATCGAGTTCGTCGATGCGCCCTGCCCGCTCGACGCGCAGATGCTGCTGCACGCTGACCGTCGCGCCCAGCGCCGCCGGCGCCAGTTTCAGGCCCAGGCGGGCCGGAGCCGAAGGCGGCGCACTGGCGCAGCCAGCCAGCGCCAGCAGCATCGAGGCCGCCATTACATGTTTCACAGCCATCAGGCCACTCCTGCGGCATCGGCCGCGTCAGGTTGCTCAGGTAGGTCAGGGGCGACAAAGCACGGCGACAGCAGCCATACCAGCGCCGTGCCGATCAGCATGGTCAGGCCGAATGCCTGCAGCGCCGCCGTGTGGCTCAGGGCCAGCAGGCCGAAAGACAACAGGGTATTGGCGGCAGACAGGCCGACCGCCAGCCACGGCGTATGGTTGCGCTGCTCGGGATGCTCCTGCATGAAGATGCCGTAATCGACACCGACGCCCAGCAGCAGCATCAGCGCCAGCACATGGAACAGCTGCAGCGGCTGGCCCAGATAGCCCAGCAAGGCCAGCGCCGCCAGGCTGGCCAGCGCGGTCGGCGCCAGCACGCGCCAGGTACGGCGGCCGTAGCGCGGCATCAACAGGCCGAACACCACCAGGTAGGCGCCCAGCACCACCGCGCCCATGTAGATGCGGTAGCGGCCCAGCACCGATGAAATCTCGGCCACCTTGTCGACCCACTGCACGCCTGGCATGCCGGCGCCGGCCTGCGCCAGCAGCGGAATGGCCGCATATTGCATGCCGCGCAGGGCGACGATGGAGGCGTAGCCGCCCTGTACTTCACCCAGCCACAAGTGGCGCCACGGTTCGCTGGCCGGCACCTTCAGAAAGTCATCGATGAGCAACGGTGCGCCGGCCTGCGCCAGCTGCGCACGCACTTGATCTGCCCATGCAAGGTCTTCGTCGACCGACCGCGCCAGCAGGTCGAGCGCGCCGCCCGGTTTCAGGATGGTATCGTCCAGCAGCGCGCGCCGCGCCTGCTGCGATTGCAGCGACGGTACCCAGTTCGACATCGCCTGCACGCCAGTGAGGTGCCGCTGCTCGATCAAGGGCTGCAGGCGGCGCTTCAGCGCTTCCTCGCGCCGCAGCACGGTTTCGGCGCTGTCACCGCGCACCAGGTAGAACTGCACCGGCGTCGGCGCGTCGAGCAGCTTGCTCAGTTTCAGCTGGTCGCGGATCAGATGCGCGGGCGGCGTCTGCAGCAGCCGGATATCGTCATTGACGCCCAGGCGCGCCATGCCGGCGCCGGCCAGTACCGCAAACGCCAGCACGCACAGCAGCGTGGCGCGGTTCGCGCGTACCTGCGGCCAGTACGCGCGCGCGGCGCCATAGCGGCGCACCAGCGCACCGCTGCGCAAGGTGCCGCCCCGCACCAGCATGGGAAACCAGAACACCACCGTCAACCATGCAAACACCAGGCCCAGCGCGGAAAACACGGCCATGTGGCGCAGGCCAGGGAAAGGCGTCAGCGCCAGTCCCATGTAGCCGATCACCGCCGCCAGCAGGGTCAGGCACAGCCCCGGCAGCAGCCGGCGCAGCAAGGCGCGCGAATCGAGCGCGGGATCGGCGCCCAGCCGGTTGCACAGGAAATAAATACCGTAATCCTGCGCCACGCCGATCAGGCTGGCGCCGAACACCAGCGTCATCAGGTGCAGTCGGCCGAACAGCAGCCAGCACACCGACAGGGCGCCCAGGCAGCCGATGCCGATCGACAGCAGTATCAATGAAATCGGCTTGACCGAGCGGAAGGTCAGCCAGGTCAGCAAGATGATGCCGGCCAGCGAGCCCAGGCCGATGGTCGACATTTCGCCGGCCGCCTGGCTGCTGGCGGCGGCCGCATGCAGGATCACGCCGGCGCTGATGATCTCCACGTCAGGCACCGCCTGGCGCGCCGCCGCCTGCGCCTGCGCCAGCAGCGGCAGCACGGTTTCCTGCGCCGCCAGCGAAAAGGCCGGCACGGTCAAGGTCATCGGCAGCAGCACATACTGGCGCGCGCCGTCGGCGACAAACAGATGGCCGTCGCGCGGGCGCACCGGGGTTTCCTGCGCGCGCTCCTGCACCCAGCCGCCGAACAGGCCGAACGGGTCGTCCTGCCAGGCGCCCAGCTTGGGGCCGCCAAATGGACTGTAGAGCTGGCTCAGGGCCGAGTCGCGCCAGAACGCCGGGGTCTCCTTGCGCAACTGCGCTTCCTGCGGCGGCGTCAGCAACG
Source organism: Janthinobacterium sp. J1-1 (assembly GCF_030944405.1). Lineage (NCBI taxonomy): Bacteria > Pseudomonadati > Pseudomonadota > Betaproteobacteria > Burkholderiales > Oxalobacteraceae > Janthinobacterium > Janthinobacterium sp. J1-1. The sequence goes on along the minus strand of NZ_CP132339.1, from coordinate 2,860,832 downwards.
TCAAGCGGTGCTGCTGGAACAGCGCCAGCCAGTCGTTCTGCGTCTGTTCGTCGATTGGCGTGGCGGCGAACAGGCCGGCATGGCGCGCCAGCACCGCGCCATAGGCATCGGCCGCGCGTCTGGCGTCGTTCCAGTCGGGCGCGCCGACCAGCACCACCAGGCGCTGCTGGGCCGCGTCCACCATGTGGGTGAACGACGCCTGCAGCACCGGGTCGCGCTCCTGCACCGGCAGCAGCGCCAGGATGTCGGTCTCGGGGGCGATGCGCTTGACGCCCCACAGATAGGCGTTATGCGCCAGCAGCAGCGCCACCACCAGCGCCCAGGCGATGGCCAGCAGGCGGCCCTGATGTTTCAGGAGCCTCAAAACAGCGCCGCCTCTTGCGCCGTGATGGCCGCCGGCCCCGTTTCAATCGCCGAAAACACGATGCTGGTGCGGTCGCCGCTCGCTTCGCTGATGCTGATGTTTTTCACGAATGCGCCGCCATCGAGGCGGATGCTGCCGATCGCCTTGGCCAGCGCCGGCTGGCGCGCCTTTAACGCCACCTGCCAGGTATTGCCGTCGATGCTGCCGTCCACTTCAAACAGCGTGTCGAGCTGGGCCAGGTCGCCGGCCAGCAGCGAAAACAGCACGCTGTTGATCATTTTCACCACCGGCTCGGTCTTCGCGTCCAGCCGCATGGCCACGCGCTCGCCTTGGAAATGCACGATCTCGTCGCGCGTCAGGCGCAAGGTATTCGGGAACGGCTGCAAGGTACGCCACAGCACGCCCTTGCCGGCCACCACGCAAAAGCGCCCGTTCGACGCCAGCGGCTTTTTCATGCCGGCCAGCTGCTTGCTCTGGTCGAAGCGGCCGCACAATTGCTGTGGCTTGGCCAGCATGGCCTCGATCTTCGCCACCGGCGCGGCGGCCTGCGCGGGCGCCATCAGCAGGAACACGGCGGCCAGCGCCGCCTTCAACATAACTTTCATACAGGGTCCAATCCCAGTTTTTCAAACAATACGGGCGGCGAGGCAAAGCACATCTCGCCGCTGGCGATATCGACCGCCACCTGCGTGGTGCTGGCGCGGTTCAGGCGCTTGCCGGTGGCGCTGTCGCTCACCGTGTACTCGATCTTCAGGCGGTTTTCCCACTCCACCAGGTCGGCGCGCAGGGTCAGGCGCTGGCCGAAGGTGGCCGGCGCCACATAGCGCAGATGCATGTCGATCACCGGCCAGGCGTAGCCGGAGGCCTTCATCTCGACATAGTTGTAGCCGATGCTGTCGAGCAGCGCGCAGCGCACCACTTCCAGGTATTTCACGTAGCGGCCATGCCAGACGATTTCCATCGGGTCGAGGTCGAAGAACTGCACCTGCATCTCCACCTGCGCATGCCAGCGGCTGGGGGCGGCGCTGTTGCCGCGCACCTTATGCATGCTCCGCTCCATACAGCGGCCAGGCCTGCGTGCGGATGCGTTCGAGCAGCACGCGCAGTTCCGGGTCGAGGCGGCGGTCTTCCACCACCGGCGCGATATCGTCGGCCAGCGCGGCCAGCATGGCCGTGATCTGTGCCTGCGGCGGCGCGTCCGGCGCCAGCTGGCAGCGCAGCCACACGCCCTGGCGCACGGTGATCAGCAGCGCCGCGGCGACCTGTTCGCACAGTTCCAGCACGCGCAGGCAGTCGCGCGCGGCGATCGTGCCCATGCTGACCTTGTCCTGGTTGTGGCATTCGGTCGAGCGCGAAAACACGGAAGCGGGCATGGTCAGTTTCAAGGCTTCGGCGGTCCAGGCCGAGGCGCTGATCTGCAGCGCTTTCAGGCCATGGTTGATGGCCGCGCGCGGTCCGGTGGCGCCCGACAGATTGGCCGGCAGGCCCTGGTTGTAGCGGCTGTCGACCAGCAGCGCCATCTGCCGGTCCAGCAGATCAGCCAGGTTGGCGACGGTGTTTTTCATGCTGTCCATGGCGAACGCGATATGGCCGCCATAGAAATGCCCGCCATGCAGCACGCGCTCGCCTTCGGCGTCGATGATGGGGTTGTCGTTGGCGCTATTGAGTTCATTCTCGATCGACGAGCGCAGCCACGGCAAGGCGTCGGCCAGCACGCCGATCACGTGTGGCGCGCAGCGGATCGAATAGCGGTCCTGCAAGCGCTTGCCGTTGCGCTCCCAGCTGTCGGTCGGCAAGTCGGTGCGCAGCCAGGCGGCCACCTGCTGCATGCCGGGATGGGGTTTGACGGAAAACAGCGTCTCGTCGAAATGGTGGGCGTTGCCGTCCAGCGCGAACGAGGCCATGGCCGTGATGCGGGTCGTCAGGCGCGCCAGGTATTCGGCCCGCTCATACGCCAGGCACGCCAGCGCCGTCATCACGGCGGTGCCGTTCATGATGGCCAGGCCCTCTTTCGGGCGCAAACGCAGCGACGCGATGCCCGCCTCTTCCAGCGCCTGCGCGGCCGGCACCTGCTCGCCGTCGCGCCACACTTCGCGCTCGCCGCACAGCACCGCCGCCAGGTAGGACAGCGGCGTCAGGTCGCCGCTGGCGCCGACCGAGCCTTCCGAGGGAATCAGGGGCAGCAGGCCGGCGTCGAGCAGGCGCGCGATCTGCGCCAGCAAGTCCACGCTGACGCCGGAGTATCCCTTCGACAGCGACGCCAGGCGCGCGGCCATGATGGCGCGCGTCTGCGCCGGCGTGAAGAATTCACCGAGGCCGCAGCCATGGTAGGTGTACAGGTGATGCGGCAGTTCGGCCACCAGTTCCGGCGGCACGGTGACGGTGCAGGAATCGCCATAGCCGGTGGTCACGCCGTAGATGGTGCCGTCCTCGCGCAGCAGGCGGTCGAGGAAATCGGCGCCGCGCGCGATCGCCGCGCGGAATACCGGATCGGTCGACAGTTCGGCGCTGGCCCGGCCGTGCGCGATATCGGCGATGTCTTCGATGCGCAGGCGTTCGCGGTCGAAGCGGACGGCGCGCCGGGTGTTTTTCAGGTCAGCGAGATGCATCGGAAGTATCCAGTCGTGAAGTAGCGGGGAGTTGCCAGAAATCGTAGAAATTGAACCATTCGCGCGGCGCGCGCAGGCAATGGTGCTGCAGCCGTGCCGCATAGTCGCCGGCCAGTTCGGCCAACATCGTTTCGCGCGCCTTGCGCGGCAGGTGCAGCGACTCGCGGAACGGCTCGAAATGCACTTCCGAACGCTGGCCGAGGCGCATCGAAAACAGCAGGTAGACCGGGCATTGCAGCACGCTGGCCAGCACGTACGGGCCGATCGGGAACGCGGCCGGCGCGCCCAGGAACGGCGCGAGCGCCACCCGTGGCTGGGGCGAGACGGGGACGCGGTCGCCGGCGATCACGACGAACTCTCCCTGCGCCACTTTCTCGGCCAGCAGCATGGCGGTGGCCGGCGTCATTTCCGTCACCTGCAGCAGATTGAGCTGGCTGTCCGGGTTCAGCCGCGCCAGCATGCGGTTGAAGGCCTGCGCATGGCGCGTGTGCACCAGCACCGTCAGCTTCAGGCCGGCGCGCCGCAGCGACAGCACGCGGCACAGTTCCAGGTTGCCCAGGTGGGCGCAAATGAGCAGGGCGCCGCGGCCTTCGTCGAGGCAGCGCTCGATGCCGTCCAGGCCGGCGCCATGCAGGCTGACGGTGCTGGTATCGAACAGGCCGCCCCACAACAGCATCTTGTCGAGGATGGTTTCGGCAAACGCGCCGAAGTGGCGCAGCACGCCGGGCAGGCTGGCGTCAGCGGCGCCACCGCAGGCGGCAACGCGCCGCAGGTAGGCGCGCGACACGCGCCGCGCGCGCGGCTTGCTCAGCACATACCACAGCAGGACCGGGTACAGCACGACGCGAAACGGCCAGCGGCCGAACACGCGGCAGATCCAGAACAGCAATCGCATGCCGGCCACGAAGCTCACTTCGTTGAAACCGGCCCAGTGGCCGCTTGATTTCGCTGCCGCCGTCATCGCGCGCGCCAGTGGCGTGCCAGCAGGCGCGGCGCGCGCCACAGCATGCCGAAGAACAGCCGCGTGTGCATGCGCGTGATCAGCACATTGTCGCGCCACAGCTGGAAGTGCGACACGCCATCGCTGGGATAGCCCACGCGCGTGGGCAGGTTGACCATCGACAGGCCGTCCCAGTACAGGCGCACCAGCACGTCGGTATCGAAATTCATACGCTGGCCCAGCATGCGCTTGCACGCCAGCGCCATCAGGGGCGCCAGCGGATAGACGCGAAAGCCGCACATCGAGTCGCGGATCTGCAGCGACAGGGTATTGATCCAGACCCAGATGTGGGTGGCGTAGCGGCCGTAAAAGCGCGCCGCCGGCACCGAGGCGTCGTATACGGGATGGCCGACAATCACCGCGTCGGGCGCCGCTTGGGCTTGCGCCAGGAAGCGCGGCACGTCGTCCGTATCGTGCTGGCCGTCGGCGTCGATCTGCAAGGCGTGGCTGTAGCCCTGCGCGTGCGCGTGGCGGCAGCCCGTCATCACCGCGCCGCCCTTGCCCAGGTTGCGCGGGTGGCGCAGCAGGGTCACTTGCGCCGGATGGGCGGCGGCCAGCGCATCGAGCCTGCGCGCGCCGGCGGCCAGGCTGGCGTCGTCGACCAGGATCAGCGGCACGCCGTGCGCCAGCAGGCGCGCCACCACGGCGCCGATCGCGTGTTCATGGTTAAACACGGGAATCACGATGCAGGGTTTGAAGGCCAGCTCAGTCACCGCGCGCTCCGGCGCGGCCAAAGCGCAGCAGGGAATGGCAATAGCCGATGCCGTCGCGCGCTGTCAGCAGTTCCAGCCCCGCCGCTTCGGCCAGGCGGATATAGTCGGTGCTCTGGTAGATCTTGCTGTTGCCGCTGGCCATGGCCGTGAAATACGGCGAGGTATTGATCAGGCAGTAGGCGGCGATATCGTATTGCTGGCGGTCCCAGAAGGTGTCCATGATCAGTACCTGGCCATTGTCGCCCAGCGATTGCGCCACGCGGCGCAAAATGCTGGCGATCGCCGCCTCGGAAAAGCAGCTGAGGAACTGGCTCATCCAGACCAGGTCCATGCCGGCCGGCAGCGCCGCCGCGTCGTCGAGCAGGTCGCGCGGATGCAGCTGGGCGCGCGCGCGCACGCCGGCATCCTGCAGGGTGGTATCGGCCACCGCCAGTTGGCGCTCGAGGTCGACCAGGTGCAGCTCGACGCCGGAGTGATACGCCAGCGCGGCGCTGGCGAACTTGCCGGTATTGGCGCCGATGTCCATGATGCGGCGCGGCGCCGTGGCGAACACGTCGGGGAAAATCTCGGGAAACGAGGTGTCCGAATAATGATGGTCGAACGCGAACCAGCTGGTCTTGGCCGGCTCCGGCATGCTTGAGAGGCCCTGGTACAGGGTCGGCCAGTCGCCCAAGGCGGCCAGGCCCAGCGGCTGCTCGGCGTCGAGCGAGCGGTCCAGGTCGAACAGGCCCTGGTAGCACACGTCGTGGTTGAAATCGAGGTTGACCTGGGTGATGCTGTCGGTCAGCACGCAATAGCCCACCTTGTCGAGCACATAGGCGCCGTCGCGCACATACACCACGCCGGCCGACAGGCAGGACTCCAGCACCACTTTCAGCGCGTACTCGGTCCAGCGGCCGCCCGCGGCCATGTCCACCACCGTCAGGCCGCTGTGGCCCGTGTCCGCCAGCGCCTGCAGCATGCCGCGTTTCCACGCGTAGCGCACGCACTGGAACACGACGGGACCGAAGGCGATCTTTTGCGCGTCGAAACGGGCCGCAAAGGCGCTCTGGCGCTCGGGTGAGAATTTTTTATCTAACATGCGCTCGCTGCAGGTGGAGGTTCGCCAGGGCCGGTATTGGCCACAACGTCAGGATGAAACAAGAGACGGCCGCTGGCGTGCTGGCCGGCGTCCGACAGATAGCGAAACTGCAGGCTGCCTTTAAGCGCGTCGTATTGCAGCTCCAGCCGCAACGCGCTGCCCGGCAACACGGGCTGCTGGAATTTCAGGGCGTGCATGGCCCGGAACCGTGCCGGCAGCGCCAGGTGCAGGCGCGCAAAGTGGCGCGCCCAGTCCACCTGCACCACGCCGGGCAGCAGCGGCGCGCCGTCGAAATGGCCGTCAAAATAAAACAGGTCGGCCGGCACGAACAGGTCCAGCGTGACCGCGCTGCCGACGCCTTCCATGGCGCGCACCTCGGGCAGGCGCGGTTTTATCCGTTCCAGCAGCGCCAGCAACAGCGCCTGCGTGGTCTTGCCTTGGGCGTTGATCGGCAGTTGCTCCAGGTAGCGCCAGCGGCGCGGCATGGCCACCGCGTCGACCTGGCCGTGCAGCGCCTGGCGCAGTTGCCGGTTCAGCGCCAGCTTGCCTTCGGCCGCCAGCAGCGCGCGTCCGGCTGCGCTGCAGACGACAAAGGCGGCGACCTTCTGGCGCTCGCCGGGCGGCGCATCGCACAGCACCACGCGCGCTTCCCGTACCTGCGGCATGGCCAGCAGCGCCGCTTCGATGGCGGACAGCGAGATGCGCTTTTCCTCGATCTTGACGATGCGGTCGCTGCGCCCCAGCAGCACAAAGCGGTCACCATCCGGTCCCTCGCCCACCGCCCGCGCGCGGTCGGCCAGCGGCAGCCAGCCGTCGTCGGCCAGGTGCGCCGAGCGCACCTGCAGCGCCTCGCCGTCATCGAGGCGCCAGGCCACGCCGGGAAATGCCCGCCAGCTGTCGTCATCAGGCAAGGCGGCCGCGCGCTGGCGCCAGGCCACGCCGCCCGTCTCGGAGCTGCCATAGATTTCAAACGGCACGCGCCCCAGCAAGGCGCCGGCGGCCAGCGCGCTGTCGAACGGCAGCGGGCCGCCCGACGAGAACACGGCGCGCAGCTGCGTGCCGGCCGCGCGCCAGTCCAGGTGCTCGGGCAGGCGCTTGAGGTGGGCCGGACTGGCCGCCAGCACGCACGGGCCTTGCGCCAGCAGCATGGCCAGCTGCTCGGGAAACGCCACGCTGTGCGCATGCACGGGGCGCCCTGCCGCCAGCGGCCACAAGACCTTGAACAGCAAGCCGTAGATATGCTGGTGCGTGACGGTGGCAAGCACCGCGGCGCCGGCCGCATGACGGCCGAACAGCTGTTCCAGGGTCGCCACTTCGCTGCCCAGCTGCGACAGCTTCTTGGGAATCGCCTGCGCCGCGCCGGTGCTGCCCGAGGTATGCACCACCAGCGCGGGGAAATCGTCGTCCAGCACGCGCCAATGCGGTTGCGCGCCACTGCCGGCCGGCGCCGTCGACGGCGCATGCCCGGGCGGGAACTGGCCCAGGAAAGCGTCGACATGCTCCGCCAGCGCGGCGCAGCTGGCCGGCAGCACGTCGGCCGTCAGCCAGACTGTCTTGCCCGCCTGCCAGGCGCCCAGCAAGGCGGCGCCGAACTCCAGGCTGTCATCGAGATAGAGCGCGACATGGCGGCCCGGCAGGTGCGTCAGAAAACCGGCCCAGTCGGCCATGCGCGCGGCCAGTTGGCCATGGCTGATACAGGCGCCGTCGCGCCAGCCCGCCGGCATGGCGGGCGGGCGGCTGCAGATGGCCTGGGCCAGGCTGGCGAGGGAGGAAAGTGATTCAGGCATGATGCAGACGTTTGAAGCGCCGGCGCACCAGATACTCGCCGGCAAATAACAGGCCCATCAGCACATAGGCGATCACGCCCGTGTACAGCGACCAGGCGGCATCGCTGGCCCACAGCGCCAGGCCCAGCGCGATGGCGCCATTGATGACAAAAAAGCCGCACCAGACTTGCGTCACGCGGCGCGTATAGCGTACCGCGGCCGGCGGGAAATCGGGCTCGCGCAGGCGCGCCAGGCGTTCCACCACGGAAGGCGGCGCATAGAGGCTGTAGCCGAAGGCGGCCAGGAAGACGGCGTTGACCAGCACCGGATACAGTTTCAGCGGCAGCAGCAGATTGCTCCATAGCGCGCAGGCGGCCAGCACCAGCGCGCCGGCCACCGACCAGCGCGCGGCGCGCTGGAGCTTGAGCGCAGGCAGGCGGCAGGCCACGGCCAGCAGCAGCAAACCGGCCAGCCAGCGCGGCTCGACCTGGCCCTGGCCCAGCCAGATCGCCAGCGGGTACAACACCGTCAACAGCACCGCCACCACATTGAGCAGCATGCGCGTTATACCGCCTGCTCCGCCGCCGACATCGCGCGCAAGGCTTCGACCACATCGTCGATGGTGCGGATGGTCTTGAATACTTCCGGCTGCAGCCGCTTGCCCGTCAGCTGCTTGAGCTTGACGGCCAGGTCGACCGCGTCGATGCTGTCGATGTCGAGTTCCGAGTACAGGTTCGACTGCGGCGTCAGCGCCGCCGGATCGAGTTCGAACATCTCGGCCAGCAGCTTGACTACCCACGCGGTCAGTTCATCGCGGCTCATTACACTCATGTCTACCATTTTGCAGCTCCTTACTTCTTTCTGTGACTGTCAACCATGGCCGCCAGCGCCCGTACCGAAGCGAAATGGCGGCGTGTATCGGCCGAATCGGCCGACAGGGAAATCCCGTATTTCTTCTGCAGCGCCACGCCCAGCTCCAGCGCATCGATCGAATCGAGCCCCAGGCCTTCGACAAACAAGGGCGCATCCGTATCGATGTCGGCGGCGCTCATGTCTTCCAGTTGCAGCGCCTCGATGATCAATTCCTTCACTTCCTGTTCAAGCATGTTGTTCCTGTATCGAGCTAAAGTAATGTTGCAGATAATTGGTCAGATGGCGCGCCGCCATGACGTCGGACGCGCCGTCGCCGGTGAAGGCCGTGATCGCCAGGTCGTCCTGCACCGCGATCTCGAAATGCGCGCGCCGCGCCGGCACGCGCCACCATGGTTCTCCCTTGCCCAGGGTCGGCGGATGGCAGCGGATCAGCACCGGCGTGACGTCGCAGCGGCCGCGCACGGCGACATTGGCCGCGCCCCGCTTGAGCGTGATGTTGCCGCCGTGCGGGGTGCGCGTGCCTTCCGGGAAAATGATCAGGTTATTGCCGCGCGCCAGCGAGGCCACGCAAGCGTCGACCAGTTCGGCGCCGCCGGCATTGTTGATATAGCCGGCCGCGCGCACCGGGCCGCCCGTAAACGGATTGTTCCACAGGGCCGCCTTGACGATGCAGTCGGCCCGCTTCACATGGGCCATCAGGAAGATCGTGTCGATCAGGGTCGGATGGTTCGCCAGGATCAGCATGCCGCCCCGTTCCAGCTTGTCCAGCCCGTGCAATTCATAGCGCAGCACGCCCAGCGCGCGCATCAGGCCGATATACGCGCGAAAGCTCCAGCGGATGATGGCGCGCGCGGCGGCCACGCGCGCTTCGCGCCGCCATACCAGCAGCTGCAGCAGCGGGAACACCAGCACCCGCAGCAGCAGGCCGCCGATGCCGAAGGCGGCAAAGCTGATGGCGGTGGCCAGGGTGCGCCAGGTAACCGACACGGCAACGGCCAGCGAGCGGCGCTCACGCATGGCGGCTCCAGCGCCAGCACTGGCGGTTGGCCACATGTTCGTACACGGCCGCCTCGCCAAGCACAAAGCGCAGGGCGGCCAAGCTGGCCGGCATCGCGCTGTTGCTGATGGTGTCGTGCGCCGCGCGCGGCCGCCAGGCCAGGCTGATGTCGCCGCCCTGCCCGCTGCCCGCCTGCAGCAGCCAGGCAAACGCATGCGCCTGGCCATGTTCATCGTCGAACGGCGCAAACAGCTCCGGCAGCGGGCTGTCGGCCGCCAGCAGCAATACCTGCGGCGCGCCATCGGCCAGCAGGCCGCACGCCTCGATCACCGCCGCTTCGACACTGGCGGCGCCGGCGGCCAGCGCCAGCTGATTGGCTTGATCATTGCGGGCGATGGAAAACAGGGCGGCGCTGGCGTTATGCACGGCCATGCCGAAGGCCGTCGGCGACAGCGGTTCGCCAAGCGCCAGGCTGGACAGCAAATCGATGGCGCGCACCACCTCGCCATGACGCGAACAGAAGACAATCGGAATATTGCGCGCCTCGCCCAGGCAGGCGTACGCGACTTCGAGCGCCATCTTGCCCAGTTGGCCGGCGCGGCGGCGCAACAGCGGCGCCATCTGGCGCACGCCAGGCTCGCCGTTGGCGGCGATGTGAAATGGGGTGTGCGTCCACGCCTGCCATTGCTGCGGCGTTTCCAGTCCAGGCGCCCACGCCACCTGATTGGCAATTGAAAAACGGACACCCTCGGCGCACATATGCATTTTCCCGCGAACAGAATAAAAAGTTGAACTCGCGTCTGAACTGCATGGAAAAGCCCCGCCGTCGTTCTTTTCAAATTATAAACGAAGGGAGTCAAAACAACTAAGATAAATGGTCGTGGGGAAACTTTTTAGAAGGCAAAAATCAAATCAGGGAAATGCGCTGCCAAGGCCACATTGTTACTATTAGTAACATTTATGGATTTAATGCGCTGGCAGCCTGCGGCCAGCCCCTTGCGCGAGCGGGGAAACAGGCAAGCGCGGTACAAACCGCCTGCCCGAAAATGATGTTGCGGATAAGCAACGATGCGCTTGATGCAATACCGGCTGAAAATAAAGCCGACATTGCCTGATTATCATGCGAGCGGGCGATACGCAACAATAGCGCGCATCGCCGTGCTATTTAAAACACCCAAAGTTTATCGGCCGGCATATGCAGCCAGTATTTACCGGCCTCGAGTTTATGGCGCGAATACGCGCGCAGGCTGAGGTTATCGGCGCCGCCGCCGCGCTCGAACAGGCACTCCCAACGGTCGCCCAGGTACATGCAGGTCAACAGCGGCAGCTCGATCGCGTTTTCGACCTGGGTGGCGCTGATCTTCACTTCCTCGACCCTGATCATGGTGGTCACGTCAAGACCCGTATTGACGCCGCGCGCCACGCCCTGCATAGGCGTGCCGTCGATCCGCAGGCTGACCCGGCTGCCGTCGCGGCTGGTTACCTTGCCCGGCAGGCGGTTGTTGCTGCCCATGAATTCGGCCGTAAACAAGGTGTCCGGCGTTTCATACATGCTTTGCGGCGTGCCCTGCTGTTCGATCTTGCCGTTATTGAGCAGCAGGATGCGGTCGGAAATGGCCATAGCCTCGCCCTGGTCGTGCGTCACCATCAGGGCCGACAGGCCCAGGCGCACGATCAGTTCGCGCAGAAAGGCGCGCGCTTCCTCGCGCAGCTTGGCGTCCAGGTTCGACAGCGGTTCGTCGAGCAGGATCACGGGCGGGTTGTACACCAGCGCCCTGGCGATCGCCACGCGCTGCTGCTGGCCGCCGGACAATTGATGCGGATAGCGCTCGCCCAGATGGCCCAGGCCCAGTTGCGTCAGCACTTCCTTGACGCGCCCGGCGATATCGGACGTGCCCATCTTGCGCAGTTTCAGGCCGTAGGCGACGTTGTCGAACACGGTCTTGTGCGGCCACAGCGCATACGACTGGAAGACCAGGCCCAGGTTGCGCTGCTCGGCCGGCATCTCGAAATGTTTCGCGCCGTCGAACACATTGCGCGCGCCGATTTCGATGGTGCCCGCCTTCGGGCTTTCCAGCCCGGCGACGGCGCGCAGCAAGGTGGTCTTGCCGCTGCCCGAAGGCCCCAGCAAGGCGACCACTTCGCCTTTTTTCAGGTGCATCGAGACACCTTTCAGGATCTGGTTGGCGGCGGCGCCGGTGCCGTAGTCCAGGTACAGCTCATTGACGGTCAGTTCATTCATGATATGGTCTCAATCTCTTTTTAGTTATGTAACTTCACGCCAAAGCGCAGCGCGATGCCCAGGCCGATGGCCACCAGGGTGATGTTGATGAACGACAGCGCCGCCACCAGGTCGGTCGAGCCGCCGGCCCACAGCGACACCAGCATCGCGCCGATCACTTCGGTGCCCGGCGACAGCAGGTACACGCCGGTCGAGTATTCGCGTTCGAAAATCAGGAACACCATCAGCCAGGCGCCCAGCAGGCCGTATTTGATCAGCGGCAGCGTGACGTCGCGCGTGACCTGGCCACGGTTCGCGCCGACGGCGCGCGCCGCCTCTTCCAGCTCCGGCCCCACCTGCAGCAGCGCGGTGGAGATCAGGCGCATGCCGTAGGCCATCCACACCACCGAATACGCCAGCCACAGGGCGAAGATGGTCGAGCGCACTTCGCGCAGCACCGGGATCACATGGCCGCTCAGCCACAGGGCCACGCCGTTGTCCATGCCTTTCAATACGCCGTCGAGCCAGGCCGGCACGAACAGGAACACCCACAGGAACGACAGGCCGGCCAGCAGGCCCGGCACGGCGCGCGGCACCAGCACGCTGTAGTCGAGCAAACGGGTGATGCCGTCCTGCTTGCGGTGCATGGCCAGCGCGATGAAGCTGTAGCAGCCGACCGCCAGCGCGCCGCCGACCACGCCGATCAGGATGGTATTGACGATGCCGCGCACCAGCGAGGGCTGGTCGAAAATATCGCGGAAGTGCTGCAGGGTCAACACGTCGGCCAGGTGCACGCCCTCGCCCCAGTACTGCACGAACGAGCGCAGCACGATGCCCGTCAACGGCAGGATGATGGTGAAGATCAGCCAGCCGGCCAGCAGCGCGAATGCCAGCCACTTCCAGCGGCCCAGCGGCATCGCCTTGCTGCGCGCGCCCTTGCCCTTGATCGACACGTATTTGTTGGCCGATTTGAGCAGCCAGCGCTGTATCATCACCAGCGGCATGGTCACCATCACCAGGCAGACGGCAACGGCGGCCATCAGGTGGTAGGACGGCGTGCCCAGTTTATTGGTCAGCTTGTACAGATAGGTCGGCAGCACCAGGTGGCCTTCCGGGTCGCCCAGCACCAGCACCAGGCCGAACACTTCAAAACCGAGGAAGAACACCAGCACGCCAGCATACGCCAGCGCCGGCATGATCATCGGCAGCGACACATTCATCATCACCTGCACCGGCGAGGCGCCGGCCACGCGGGCCGCTTCCTCGACATCCGACCCCAGGCTTTTCAGCGCCGACGAGGCGTACAGGTACACATGCGGCACGTGGGTCAGGCCGGCGATGATGACGATGCTGGTGAAGGAATAGATATTCCAGGGCACGAAGCCGAGCAGCTCCTTGGCCCAGGTCGAGTAAAAGCCCACCGGCCCCATCGACACCACATAGCCAAAGCCCATCACCATCGGCGACACGAAGATCGGCACCAGCAGCATCGGCGCGACCCAGCCGCGGCCCGGCAGATCGGTGCGCACCATCAGGAACGCCAGCATGCCCCCCAGCGGCACGGCGATCACGGTCAGGCCGAAGGCCAGCATCAGGCCATTCTTGAAGGCCATCGAGAAATCGGGATCATCGAAGATGAAACGGTAGGAATCGAAGCCGAATTCGCGCACCGGCATGAAGAACGGCGCGGACAAAAAGCTTTGATAAAAAATCAGGAACAGCGGCAGGAAAATGGCGACCAGGGTGATCGCCACGACCACGCCGCGCGGCCAGTTCAGGCGCGACAAGGGAGAGCGCGACCGTGCAGGCAGCGGCAAGATGGCAGTTTGCATGATGAATCCAATGAATGAGGGGTGCGGCATCCAGCCGCCGGCGAACGCCCGCGGCTGGCCAGGACGGCGTTACTTCTTGCCGGCTGTTTCTTTCCATTGCTTCAGGAAGGCCATGCGCTTGGCCGGTCCCAGGAATTGCAGGATGATCGGATGGACCGGTATCGGCTTGATGTTGGCGGCGCCGATTTCCTTGATCAGGTCGGCCGAGGTGGTCTCGCCCGTGACGTCGGCGCGGATCGCGTAAAGCTTGGCGCCGTTCGCGATGATGGTCTGGCCGCGGTGCGACAGGATGTAGTCGAGCCACAGCTTGCCGGCGTTGACGTTCTTCGCGTTCTTGTTGATGAACTGCACGCGCGACAGGATCAGGGTGTAATCCTTGGGCAGTACCACGCCGATCGACGGATCGGTCTTGGCGCGCACCAGGGCGTAGGAGCCCAGCACGTTATAGCCGATCAGGTTTTCGCCCGACGAGATACGCTCCATCATGGTGCCGGTCGACGACTGCACGCGCACCTTGGCCGTGCCGAAGGCGTTCTGCAGCGCCAGGAACTGCGGGTATTCCTTGGCGTCCTGCGACATGAACATGAAGCCCACGCCCGACTTTTCGATATCGTAGGTGGTGACCTTGTCCTTGAATTTCGGCGTGGCGATCAGTTTTGCGAAGTCGTCGTGGTTCTTCGGCACTTCCTTCGGATCGAGCAAGCGCTTGTTGTAGACGATGGCGGCCGGCTCGAACGTGGTGCCGTAGGCCTGGTCGTCCCACATGGCCCAGCCGGGGATCTTGGCCGCTTCGACCGACTTGTATTTCAATGCATAGCCGTCCGAGGCCAGGCGCATCTGCAAGTCCATCGCCGACGACCACATCACGTCGGCCGTGTTGCCGCCGGCGGCCACTTCGGAAATGAAGCGGTTGTAGACTTCGGTCGAATTCATGTCGTTGTATTCGACCGAAATGCCAGGGTACAGGGCGCTGAAATCCTTGATCAGCGGCGCGGCGGCCTTGCTGTCGGTGGCGCTGTAGATCACCACCTTGCCTTCCTTCTTGGCCGCGTCGATGATCTTCTGGTAGTCGGCCGGATAGCCGGCCGGTACTTGTGCAAAAGCGCTGCCGTTGGCGCCGGCGAAAGCGGCGGCCAGGGCGATGGCGAGGATGGTCTTGGTTTGCATGGTTGTCTCCGTCTGTGATTGTTGTAGGGTTGCTTGCAATGGCTTCAGCGCATCAGGCCCAGTTCGGCCGCCTGCCTGGAATAGCGTTCGACCGCCTGGTTTACATACTGTGTCAATTTGTTGCCCGTCAGCGCGAACGGATACATGCCGGCCTGCGTGCGCCACTGGGCAAACTGCGGCGTGGCCATGGCGCGGTCAAAGGTGGCCACCCAGCGCTGGTAATCCGCTTCCGGTACTTGCGGCCCCATCCACAAGCCGCGGATAATGGGCCACACCACGTCGATGCCCTGCTCGCGCGCCGTCGGCACGCCGGCCAGCACGCCGGGCAGGCGTTTTTCCGACAGCACCGCCAGCACGCGCGCATGGTTGGCGCCCGCGTTCAGGGTCGCTTCCGAGGTGTCGCCGGACATCACCTGCACGTAGTCGGCCTGCATCGCCGTGAAGACTTCGCCGCCGCCTTCCAGCGCCACGAAGCGCAGCACTTTCGGGTCGATGCCGGCGTGGCGCGCCACCAGCGCCATCTTCAGCCAGTCCTGGCTGCCGATGGTGCCGGACACGCCGATCAGCACCTTGTCGGGGTGGCGCTTGAGCGCGGCGATCAGGTCGGCCAGGGTTTTATAGGGCGAATCGCTGCGCACGGCGATCATGCCGTAGTCGGCGCCCAGCGCCGCCACCCAGCGCACGTCGCCCGTCTTGGCGTTGCCGAACTTGCCCTGCGCCAGGTTCAGCAGCGAGCCGCCCGAAAACGCCACCAGGGTGTTCGCTTCGGCGCGCCGGCGCTGCGATCCCATCGAGCGCCAGGCCACCGCGCCGATGCCGCCCGGCAGATAGCTGATGCGCACCGAGGACGCGAACGGCGCCGCCGCAGCCGCATCCGGCTGCAGCAGGCCGTTTTTGGCCAGCTTGCAGGTCAGGTCCATGGCGCCGCCCGGCTTGGACGGCACCACGCATTCGACCTCGGGCGCGGCCGCCCCCGCCAGCGCGGGCAGCGCAAGCAGGGAAAACAGCAGCGACAGGAACGCGGTGCGCAGCATGGCCATGGCTTAGAAGCGGTGCTGGATGCCGGCGATCAGACCGCGCTGCGTGTCGCCGAAACCGGCGTCGTCGCGCGACAGGCTGACCAGTTGGCCGTGCTTGGCCTTGGCGTAGGCGCCCGCCACGTACAGGTCGGTGCGCTTGGACAGGGCGTAGCGCAGGCGCGCCACGTACATGATGGGATCGGCGTCCAGGTTGGCGGCGACGTTTTTCACGTCCTGGTAGTAGACCACGCCGGTCAGGGTGATCACCGGCGTGGTCTTGTAGCTGACGCCGCCCCAGTACAGGGTGCCGCGCACATCGGCGCGGTTGGCGGCGGCCGGATCGAGCTTGTAGTCGCGCGCGGCGGCCTGCACTTTCCAGGCGCCTTCTTCATACATGGCGGCAAGGTGCACCACCGTGTTCTTGTCGCGCGCGCCGCCGGCGATCGCATTGCCGTTGATGCGCTCATAGGTGGCCAGCACGCTCACCGGGCCGCTCTTGTAGTTGACGGCGGTCGACAGCTTGGCGCTGTCCGAGGTGCCGGTGCTCTGCTCGCCGAAGCCGTAGGAAGCGCCATAGGTGAAGTCGCCGGTCTTGCCCGAATACTTGACCAGGTTGTCGAAGGCGGTGGTCATGCCGTATTTGCTGGGACCGCTTGCATTGCCCGAAGTGGCCCACGAGTAGAACGGCGCATAGGCCATCGGATCGTAGGGCAGCACGAAGTCATACACGGTGGTGAACGAACGGCCCAGCACCACGCGGCCGAACGCGCCTTCCAGGCCCACGTTGGCCTGGCGCTTGAACAGCGCGCCGTCGGCCGCGCCGGTATCGACCAGGATGCCGCCTTCGAGGTTGAACACGGCTTTCAGGCCGCCACCGAGGTCTTCGCTGCCGATGATGCCCCAGCGCGAGGTGTTCATGCCGCCCGAGCTCACTTGCGTGACCGAGTCTTTCGACGGGCCGGCATTGCTGGTGGTGCTGACGCCGGCGTCGAGACGGCCGTACAGGGTGACGTTGGACTGGGCCTGGGCGGCGCCAGCGGTCACAAACAAGGCCAGGGCGGCCAGCGGTAATGCGGTAGTCTTCACAGGAGTCTCCCTTTAGTTATATTTTTTGGTGATATGCCCGATTCATTTTCTGAATCAGGATCACACTATATGAGCTGCATCCTTTCAATTGGCTTTCAGAATCAGCGCTGTCGCCGGCCGGCCACAGGCGGCCCCACAAGCGCGGCGCCTGGCTTACACTGCACGCATAACAACGAATGGCGGAGACCATGCGCATACTATTAGTGGAAGACCATCTGGAGCTGTCGCACTGGCTGGCGAAAGCCCTGCGCGACGCGCACCTGACGGTGGAGACAGCCCATAACGGCGCCGATGCCGACGCCCTGCTTCATACGCAGGATTATGCATTGGTGCTGCTCGACCTCACCCTGCCGAAAATGGATGGCCTGGACGTGCTGCGCCGCCTGCGCGCACGCGGCGGCACGCGCGCCAAGACCCCCGTCATGATACTCACGGCGCGCGGCGGCATCGATGAAAAAGTGCAGGGCCTGAACCTGGGCGCCGACGACTACCTGGCCAAGCCGTTCGAACTGGCCGAACTCGAAGCGCGCGTCAAGGCGCTGCTGCGCCGCAGCCAGGGCAACGAGGCGCTGGTGCATACCTGCGGCGCGCTCAGCTTCGACACCATCACGCGCATGTTCAGCTATGGCGGCGCGGCGATGGCCCTGACGCCGCGCGAACACGCCGTGCTCGAAGCGCTGATCTCGCGCCTGGGGCGGGCCGTCTCGAAAGAAAAACTGTTCGACGAAGTGTTCGCGCTGGCCGACGACGTCAGCCTGGACGCCATCGAGCTGCTGATCCACCGCGTGCGCAAGAAGCTCGAACAGGGCGGCCTGGCCGACCCCGCCGCCATCACCACCCTGCGCGGCATCGGCTACCTGCTGCAGCCGCGCAGCGCGATGCCGGCCGCCGCCAGCAAGTGAAGCCACGCCATAACGAACGCAGACTCAGCTGGCTGGAACGGCTGCAGCGCCACCTGCAGGCGCGGCGCCTGGGCAGCCTGCGCAACCAGCTGCTGCGCTGGCTGCTGATTCCGCTGGTGATGCTGGTGCTGCTCGACGCCGTGTTCGTCTACCGCAATGCGCTGGACGCGGCCGACATGGCCTACGACCGCTCGCTGCTGGCGTCGACGCGCGCGCTGGCCGAACGCGTCTCGATCGAAGGCGGCAAGGTGGTGGCCGACGTGCCCTACGTGGCGCTCGACAGCTTCGAGACCGACACCCTGGGCCGCATCTACTACAAGGTGACCGGCATCAACGGCGAGCTGGTGTCGGGCTATGGCGACTTGCCGGCGGTGCCGGCGAATGTGCCGCGCTCGCAGAATTACCCGGCGCTGGTGCGCTTTTATCACGCCGACTACCACGGCAAGCCGATCCGCATCGCCGCCCTGCTGCAGCCCGTGTATGACGATTCCATGCGCGGCATCGCCCTGATCCAGGTGGGCGAAACACTGGACGCGCGGCGCGGCCTGTCGAACCAGATCCTGCTCGACACCCTGATCTGGCAGGCGGCGATGGTGCTGGTGATGGCGGCGCTGGTGTGGTTTGCCGTGCGCCTGGTGCTGCAGCCGCTGATGCGCCTGAAGACCGAAGTCGAGACGCGCGCCCTGTCCGATTTGTCCGATGTCGATCCGACGCTGGTGCACCGTGAAATGCGCCCGCTGGTGTCGGCCATGAACGGCTCGATGGCCAGGCTGCAGCAGCTGATCGCCAGCCAGCGCCGCTTTATCGCCGACGCCTCGCACCAGCTGCGCACGCCGCTGACGGTGCTGAAAACCCAGGCCGAACTGGCGCTGCGCGCCTGCGACCGCCAGCCCGACAACCCGCAGGCGGTGGCCGCCCTGCGCGACATCGTCGCCAGCATCGCCGCCACCACCGATTCGACCGTGCTGCTGGCCAACCGCCTGCTGACCCTGGCGCGCATCGAGCATGGCGGCGAGCACCTGCTGATGGACACCGTGTCGCTGCGCGAACTGGCGCAGCAGGTGGGGCTGGAAATGGCGATGTCGGCCGTGGGCCGCGACATCGATCTGTCACTGGAAGCCGACCTGGACGCGACCGTGCAGGGCCAGGCGCTGCTGCTGCACGAATTGCTGGTCAACCTGGTCGACAATGCGCTGCGCTACACGCCGCCCGGCGGCAGCGTGGCGCTGCGCGTGCAGCCGCCGCAGGGGCCAGGCCAGGGGCCGGTGCTGGAAGTACAGGACAGCGGCGCCGGCATCCCCGAAGCCGAACGCGAGCGCGTGTTTACGCCCTTTTACCGCGTGTCGTCGGCGCTGGAACGCAATCCGGGCGGCGCCGGCCTGGGCCTGGCCATCGTGCGCGATATCGCCGCCCTGCATGGGGCGCGGCTGGAACTGGGCACGGCTGATAACGGCCAGGGTTTGCGGGTACGCGTGCATTTCAGTGCCGGCAGCGGCGCCTGACCGGAAAATATTACTCTCTAGATATTAATGTAAAATTTTTTGGCGCTTTGAATCGTGCGCACCTGTAAAAATTTAACCTTGTTATAAAATCCGGCTCCCATCAAGCGATGAATTCCTCGCCGCATTGGTGACTTACTGGATGAATCATGAAAAAACAATTGTTCGCAGTCGTCGTTGGCGCCGCCCTGGCCCTGCCCATGTTTGCACAAGCGCAAAGCAGCTATGTCGGCATCAATGCCGGCCGTTCGGAATTGAAATTGTCGGGCGACCTGGGTTCGGGCAAGGAAGACAAAACCGGCTACAAGGCGTACGCCGGCTACAACTTCACGCAGAATTTCGGCCTGGAAGCCGGTTACGCCAATTTCGGCAAGCTGAAAGACCGCGATGCCGGCACTGCCGTCAGCATGGAAACGAGCGCCTTCTACCTGGCCGGCACCGCCACCATGCCGATCAACCCGCAGCTCTCGGCGTTTGCCAAGGCCGGCGTCACGCAAAACCGCACCAAGGCCACCGTCAGCGGTTTCGGCCTGCGTTTCAGCGGCAAGGAAGATAAAACCGCCGCCATGTTCGGCATCGGCGCCGCTTACCATGTCAACCAGAACGTGTCGGTCGTCGCCGAATACGAAAACTTCGGCAAGACCTACAGCGAAAACGGCGCGAAATTGAAAGCGTCCATGCTGTCGGCTGGCGTGCGCTATCAGTTCTAAGAGCCTATCCCAGTAGTGAGCGTCTTCTGCTTGCAGCTCATCAGGAGCGCGGACAAGGCGTGAGGAGGCGGCATGGCGAGCCATGCAACGACGAGCAACGCAGTCCCCGCTTCTGAGGGGCGCCAGCAGGGGGCGTATTCATCTACTGGGATAGGCTCTAAGTATTCATACCGGGCCAGCGTCTGGCTGATCTCGGGAACCGGTCGAGGTGATCGCACCCCGGCCGGTTTTTTTGTGCCGGCGGCATCACAACAAAACGTCCGCCCATGCAGCCCATCAGGCAAACCCCTCGCCTTTACCTGCGTTACCGGCGCTTGGTGCGCGACCATGAACAGCGCATTGACGTGTCGAAAAACATGATTTACGTGGCCATGGGATCGCTGCTGCATCGACCACATTTCCGCTAAGTTATCAAACCGTCCCCAAGCGAGAAATTGACAATTACTTACGAATATTTTTTTTGTTTTCCATTCTTCTATGGTCCAAGAAGGTTATCCAAAATGCAAATATTGTTGCGTAAAATAAGATTGCCCGTCCGACACTTCTTTTGTGAAATGGAACTCCGGTAAAAAAGCCGCCAACGCGATCAAGAAAATCCATGATCTGGAAGAAAAATGGTTCCTTATTCCCGTTCGGAGCTAGCGCAAGAAAGCCTGAAGACAGATCCAGCAGGTAATAAACGACGGAAAATGCGATAAAACTACCGACAAATGTTATTAAAAGGGGAATTGATTGATGCCATTTCATCGTCGAATTTGCGCGCGGCACCTCGGCCATCAGGCCGGGGAGGCGAAGCGGGGATCCGCTGCAGTGGCTTGCCTGTCGCTCCGTTATTGCCACCAGTAAACATTCATATCAGTCAGCACGCAGGGCAAGTTTGCCATGCTGACCTGATACACCTTGACGGCACCGAGTCGTGCCTGCATTCTGAAATTACCTGCTACGCGCGCACTGTACCCGCGATTATTTTCTTGTCGCTATCGGCGGTAATGAATTTAATCAAATTATCCATCTGCGCTCAGACGGCCTGTAACAAACCAGCTGCCGTTCCTCCTGCCATATTGGATGTTCAACAGATCAACAACCCGCCAAATGCTATCATCGCGCCCTCAGTATCCAACAAGGGCGCACGCCATGATGACCAAAGAAGAAGTGACCGAACTGTTTGACAATATCGCCGAAAACGCGCCCTGGGACCTGACCCAGCCGCTGCTGTGGGGATACTACTTCACCAACCCGACGCCGGAAGCGCTGGAGCAGGCGGCCGGCCTGCTGGCGATCGACGGCTATCGCCCGGTCGAGCTGTACCAGCCGGAACTGGAAGACGCGGCCGCACCACCGGTGTGGGTGCTGCACGTGGAGAAAGAGGAAGTGCACAATGTGGACAGCCTGCATGCGCGCAACGGCGAGCTGCAGCAGTTCGCGCTGGAGCAGAAGCTGGCCAGCTATGACGGCATGGATGTGGGGCCGGTCGGCGCGCCGACGCTGTAATACGGTAAAAAGAACGGCGCCCGCGGGCGCCGTTTTGCATGGCGGGGCCAGTATCAGCTGAGGTTTTCCAGGCGGATCTTGGTCACCGTGCCGACCACGCTATTGAGCGCTTCCATCTGTTCGATGGCGGCCGTGACGTTTTTCTCCTGCGTCTGGTGGGTCAGCATGATGATGTCGGTATGCGTCTCGCCTTCGGCCGGTTCCTTTTGCAGCATGGCGTCGATCGAGATGCCGCGGTCGGCCAGGATGCGCGTCAGGTCGGCCAGCACGCCCGGCTGGTCGGCCACGTGCATGCGCAGGTAGTAGCTGGTGGTGATTTCCGACATCGGCAGGATCGCGATATCGGTCATCGCGTTCGGCTGGAAGGCCAGGTGCGGCACGCGGTGTTCCGGGTCGGCCGTGGCCAGGCGGGTGATGTCGACCAGGTCGGCGATCACCGACGAGGCGGTCGGCTCGGCGCCGGCGCCGCGGCCCGAATACAGGCTGGCGCCGACGGCGTCGCCATGCACCAGCACCGCGTTCATCGCGCCTTCGACGTTGGCGATCAGGCGCTTGGCCGGGATCAGGGTCGGGTGCACGCGCAGCTCGATGCCTTCCACGCCGTCGACGGTGGCGCGCTTGGTGATGCCCAAGAGCTTGATGCGGTAGCCCAGTTCTTCGGCGTAGCGGATATCGATGGCATTGAGGTTACTGATGCCTTCCACATGGGCCTTGTCGAACTGCACCGGAATGCCGAAGGCGATGGCCGACATGATGGTGGCCTTGTGGGCCGCGTCCACGCCTTCGATGTCGAAGGTCGGGTCGGCTTCCGCATAGCCCAGTTCCTGGGCTTGCTTGAGCACGGTGGCGAAATCGAGGCCCTTGTCGCGCATTTCGGACAGGATGAAATTGGTGGTGCCGTTGATGATGCCGGCGATCCATTCGATGCGGTTGGCCGTCAGGCCTTCGCGCAGCGCCTTGATGATGGGAATGCCGCCGGCAACCGCCGCTTCGAACGCCACCATCACGCCTTTTTCCTGGGCGGCGGCAAAGATTTCATTGCCATGCACGGCCAGCAGCGCCTTGTTGGCGGTGACCACGTGCTTGCCGTTGGCAATCGCCTGCAGCACCAGGGTTTTCGACAGATCGTAGCCGCCGATCAGTTCGACGACGATATCGATCTCGGGGTCGTTGACGATGGTGGCAGGATCGTTGACGACCTTGCAGGCGCCGTTGACGAGCGCTTCGGCGCGCGCCACGTCGCGTACGGCGACAGCCACCACCTCGATGCCGCGTCCGGCGCGGCGCTTGATTTCTTCCTGGTTGCGCTTCAAAACGCTGAACGTGCCGTAGCCTACATTGCCCAGGCCCAACAGGCCGATCTTGATGGATTTCATAATGGTCTTGTGCTCATGAGTGGCGCGGGCAAACCGCCCG
Source organism: Janthinobacterium sp. J1-1 (assembly GCF_030944405.1). Taxonomy (NCBI): domain Bacteria; kingdom Pseudomonadati; phylum Pseudomonadota; class Betaproteobacteria; order Burkholderiales; family Oxalobacteraceae; genus Janthinobacterium; species Janthinobacterium sp. J1-1. The sequence goes on along the minus strand of NZ_CP132339.1, from coordinate 2,838,086 downwards.
CGCCAGGTTGATCGATGCTGCTGCTGGCCGGCTCAAACCCGGCTGTGACGCTTGCGGTAACCTTCGAGGAAGCGCGCAATGCGCCCCATCGCCTCGGTCAGGTCGTCCGAATTCGGCAGGAAGACGACGCGAAAATGGTCCGGCGCGATCCAGTTGAAACCGGTGCCCTGCACGATCAGCACCTTGGCCTCGGCCAGCAATTCATAGGCAAACTGCTGGTCGTCGGCGATCGGGTAGACGGCCGGGTCCAGCTTCGGGAACATGTACAGCGCGGCCTTCGGCTTGACACAGGTGACGCCCGGGATATCGGTCAGCAGCTTGTGCGCCAGGTCGCGCTGTTTCAACAGGCGCCCGCCCGGCCCCACCAGGTCCTGGATGCTCTGGTAGCCGCCCAGCGCCGTCTGGATCGCAAACTGCCCCGGCGCATTGGCGCACAGGCGCATCGAGGCCAGCATGTTCAGGCCCTCGATATAATCCTTGGCGTGGCGCTTTTCGCCCGACACCACCATCCAGCCGGAGCGGTAGCCGCAGGAACGGTAATTCTTCGACAGGCCGTTCAGGGTAATGAACAGCACATCGTCGGCCAGCGAGGCGATCGACACGTGCTCGGCTTCGTCGTACAACACCTTGTCATAGATCTCGTCGGCGAAAATGATCAATTGATGCTGGCGCGCCAGTTCGACGATCTGCAACAGCACCTCGACCGGGTACAGCGCGCCGGTCGGGTTGTTCGGGTTGATGACGACGATGGCGCGGGTATTGGGCGTGATCTTGCGGCGCATGTCCTCGATATCGGGATACCACTCGTTCTGCTCGTCGCACACATAATGCACCGGATTGCCGCCCGACAAGCTGACCGCCGCCGTCCACAGCGGATAGTCGGGCGCCGGCACCAGCACCTCGTCGCCGCTGTTGAGCAGGGCGTTCATCGACATGACGATCAGTTCCGATGCGCCATTGCCCAGGTAAATGTCGTCGATGGTGACACCGGCGATATTCTTGCCCTGCGTATAGTGCATGACGGCCTTGCGCGGCGCGAACATGCCTTTTGAATCGGTGTAGCCGGCGGCGTTTTGCAGGTTGAGCATCATGTCGCGCACGATCTCGTCCGGCGGATCGAAGCCGAACACGGCGAGGTTGCCAATGTTGAGCTTGGTGATCTTGTGGCCTTCTTCTTCCATTTGCCTGGATTTTTCCAGGACCGGGCCGCGGATGTCGTAGCAGACATCCGCCAATTTATTCGATTTCTGAATCGGTCGCAAAATAAATCCCTGTCGTGATGCGGCGCTAAAAAGCCAAGGCGCGCCTGAACTATCCCCAATGCACTGCAAGGCGAAAACAAGCATTCTCGCCGAAAGCAGGCCATTTTATCAAATTAAACATGGTCAACCCCAGCATTTCGCGCCCATCCTGCCACGCCTGCTTGTATACCGGGCAGCAAGGTGCCGCGCCCTTCTTCATGTTCTCTTAATCTTCGCTGTTTAGGATGATGCTGTTAGTCAACATCTAGATTGCAGTTTGGAAAGGAAGTCCATTTCCATTCGCTCTTTGACGTTGTTTATGGCATCCTGACGGCCTTCGCCGCATGCTTTTTTAGCATCGGCACGCATCCCGATCCACTCAGTGAGTACCCGAACCATCATGAAACTGCACGCTTCCAGCACCCAGCAATACCAGACCGTGACCGGCTACGACGCCACCGGCGTGGAGATCAACGCCGAACACTTTGGCTACAGCCTGATCGTGATGCCGGAAACGGCGCCGCGCGCCTGGGACGTGACGCGTTTCGAAGACCTGAGCGAGGCGCATTTCGAGCAGATCCTGGCCGACGCGCCCGACGTGGTGATCCTCGGCACGGGCGAGCGCCAGCGCTTCGTGCATCCGAAACTGACGGCGTCGCTGACCATGCGCCGCATCGGCGTCGAATGCATGGACAGCCAGGCCGCCTGCCGCACCTACAATATCCTGATGGGCGAGGGCCGCAAGGTTACCCTGGCCCTGATTCTGCCCGTCTCCCAGCCTGCTGGCGCCGGCGCCACCGCATGAAATTGCCTGTTCGCGAGCTGCACACATCGAAGGTGGCGATGTGGACCCTGTTCGGGCTCTTCGTCGTCGTCACCCTGTATGCGCTCGGCATCCGCACCCTGGTGCCGCCCGACGAGGGCCGCTACGCCGAAATGGCGCGCGAGATGTTCGCCAGCGGCGACTGGATCACCACGCGCCTGAACGACATCAAGTATTTCGAAAAGCCGCCGCTGCAAACCTGGATGAACGCCTTGACTTTTGCCGCCTTCGGCCTCGGTGAATGGCAGGCGCGTCTGTGGACCGGCCTGTGCGGCATCCTCGGCGTGGTGATGACGGCCCATGCGGGCAGGAAAGTATTCGGCCCGCGCACCGGCCTGTATGCGGGGCTGGTGCTGGCGTCTAGCCTGTTCTGGCTGGCCTCGGGCCAGATCAATTCGCTCGACATGGGCTTATCAAGCATGATGACCGTGACCCTGGCCAGCCTCTTGATCGCCCAGCGCGATGACGCCAGCGCCAGCGAGCGGCGCAACTGGATGCTGGTGTGCTGGGCCGGCATGGCGCTGGCGGTGCTGGCCAAGGGCCTGATCGGCCTGGTACTGCCGGGCGCCGTGCTGATCCTGTACAGCCTGTTCGCCCGCGACTGGCGCATCTGGACCCGCTTGCACCTGATCAAAGGCATGCTGGTGTTCTTTGCCATCGCCACGCCGTGGTTCGTGCTGGTCGCCTTGCGCAATCCCGAGCAGCCGTATTTTTTCTTTGTCCACGAACACTTCCAGCGCTTCCTGATGAAGGGCCACAAGCGCGAAGGCGGCTGGTATTACTTCCTGGTGCTGCTGATCCCCGGCATGCTGCCCTGGATCACCTTGTTGCCGCAAAGCCTGGCCGCAGGCGCCAAGCGCCAGGCCGGCGCCTTCCAGCCGCGCCTGATGATCTTGATCTGGGCCGTCTTCATCTTCCTGTTCTTCAGCTATTCGACCTCGAAGCTGCCCGGCTACATCGTGCCCATCTTCCCGGCCCTGGCGCTGCTGGCGGCGCTGTCGCTGGAAGCGGCCTCGCGTCGCCAGCGCCTGATCTTCGCCGGCATGCTGGCCGTGCTGGGCCTCGCCATCCTGGTCGCCGTGCCGGTCACGCTGGCGCTGATCACGGCCCGCGACGAGGCCCACCTGGCGGCCCTGCGCGGCTACCAGCCCTGGGTCATGGCGGCAGGTTTCCTGGTGATGGCGGGCGGCGTGATGGCGCTGCTGCATGAGCGCCAGTCGCGGCGCGACATGGCGGTGCTGACGATCGCCGTGGCTGGCTTCCTGGCCACCCACAGCATCCTGGCCGGCTCCGAACTGTATGGCCAGAACCGCGCCGGCACCGACCTGCTGCCGCAGATCCAGGCCGAACTGAAACCCGGCACCAAGCTGTATTCGGTCGGCATCTACGAGCAGTCGCTGGTGTTTTACCTGCGGCGTCCGGTGACCCTGGTGGCCTACACCGATGAATTCGCTTTTGGCCTGAAACAGCAGCCTGAACTGTCGATGCCGGTGATAGAGACTTTCATCACGCAATGGACAAACGACGCCGCCGCCGGCGTGCACAGCCTCGCCATCATCAGCCTGGACCGGTATGAAGACTTGAAACACCGCAGTGTTCCCATGCGCGTCGTTGCCGAAGATGCACGCCGCATGATCATTGCCAACTTGTAATAAAGCCGTGGCCCAAGCATGCGCCACGACAGCAACACCGGCAAGAGCGGCCAGCCATCAGGGTTCGCCGAAATTGCCACCCCTTCCGCAGCACGGATCTCAGCCCCGCCCCCGCTGAAATTGACCGTGCCGCAAAATTGAGAAGCTTTAAAATGGAAGTGCCTGCAAACGCCTTGTTTGCAGGCGGCTTTCGCGAGCGCGCCACATGGCGAATGACCAGCCTGAACCGAGAAACAGTGAGTGCAGCATGACAAACATTACGACCCCGCCCCTGCCATTTTTGCCGTTTTCCAAGCCCACCATCGACGAGGCCACGATTGCCGCCGTCGGCGAGGTGCTGCGCTCGGGCTGGATCACCAGTGGCCCGAAAGTGCAGGCCTTCGAAGCGCAATTGTCCGGGTACTGCGGCGGGCGCCCTGTGCGCACCTTCAATTCCGGCACCTGCACCATGGAAATCGCGCTGCGCGTGGCCGGCATAGGGCCAGGCGATGAAGTCATCACCACGCCCGTGTCGTGGGTGGCGACGGCCAACGTGATCATCGAAGTGGGCGCCACGCCGGTGTTTGCCGATATCGACCCGGTCACGCGCAATATCGACCTCGACAAGCTGGAAGCGGCCATTACACCACGCACCCGCGCCATCATTCCCGTCTACCTGGCCGGCTTGCCGGTCGACATGGACCGCCTGTATGCGATCGCCAGGCAATACAATTTGCGCGTGATCGAAGACGCGGCGCAGGCGCTGGGCTCTTCGTGGAAAGGCCGTCCGATCGGCTCGTTTGGCGACATGGTGTCGTTCAGCTTCCAGGCCAACAAGAACATCACCACCGGCGAAGGCGGCGCGCTGGTGCTGAACAACCTGGAAGAAGCCAAGCTGGCCGAGAAATTCCGCCTGCAGGGCGTCACGCGCAGCGGCGTGGACGGCATCGACGTCGATGTGCTGGGCGGCAAGTACAACATGAGCGACATCATGGCCGCGATTGGTCTCGGCCAGTTTGCCAAGCTCGACGCCATCACCGCGCACCGCCGCGCGCTGGCGCGCCATTACTTTGTCCAGTTCGGCAGCGGTTTCGAAGCGGCCAGCGGCGCGCAGTTGCCGGTGGCCGATTTCGAGAACAGCAACTGGCATTTGTTCCAGATCATCCTGCCCGACCACGGCCCCGACACGCGCGCCACCTTCATGCGCCAGATGGCCGAACTGAACGTGGGCACCGGCTTTCATTACGCGCCGATCCACCTGTTCAGCCTGTACCGCGCACGCGGCTTTAGCGAAGGCATGTTTCCCCATGCGGAAACCATCGGCCGCCTGACCGTCACCCTGCCGATGTTCTACGCCATGACCCTGGCCGACGTGGAACGGGCCGTGGCCGCCGTCAAATCCATCCTCGTCAAGGAAGGAACCCCATCATGAAACCTGAACTGTCGGTCATCATTCCGATCTACAACGAACAGGAAGGCCTGGCCAGCCTGTTCGCGCGCCTGTACCCGGCGCTCGACGCCTTGCAGACCAGCTACGAAATCATTTTCGTCAACGACGGCAGCCGCGACAATTCCGTGGCCCTGCTGGCCGAGCAATTCCGCCAGCGCCCGGAAGTGACGCGGGTGGTACTGTTCAACGGCAACTACGGCCAGCACATGGCGATCCTGGCCGGCTTTGAGGTGTCGCGCGGCCAGATCATGATCACGCTCGACGCCGACCTGCAAAACCCGCCCGAGGAAATCGGCAACCTGGTGGCCAAGATGCGCGAAGGCTACGATTACGTGGGTTCGATCCGGCGCAAGCGGCAGGATTCCGCCTGGCGCACGGTGGCCTCGAAAATGATGAACCGCCTGCGCGAACGCATCACCAATATCAAGATCACCGACCAGGGCAATATGTTGCGCGCCTATGGCCGCAATGTGATCGACCTGGTCAACCAGTGCGCCGAAGTCAATACCTTCGTGCCGGCGCTGGCCTACACCTTTGCCCGCAAACCGACCGAGATCATCGTCGAACACGAGGAGCGGGCGGCAGGCGAATCGAAGTATTCGCTGTACAGCCTGATCCGCCTGAACTTCGACCTGGTGACGGGCTTTTCGCTGATCCCGCTGCAGATCTTTTCCATGCTGGGCATGCTGCTGTCGTTCAGCTCGGCACTGCTGGTGATCTACCTTCTGGCGCGCCGCTTCCTGTTCGGCGCCGAAGCCGAGGGCGTGTTTACCCTGTTCGCGGTCGCCTTCTTCCTGATGGGCGTGATCCTGTTCGGCATCGGCCTGGTGGGCGAATACGTGGGCCGCATCTTCCAGCAGGTGCGCGCCCGCCCCCGCTACGTGGTGCAGACCATCTTGCAGGACGGCATGGCGCAGGCCGAGGCGGAAGCCCTGCCGTATGTGCGCCTGGAAAAACGCCAGGTGGCCCGCTGATGCGCGCCGTCGTTTTCGCCTATCACAATGTGGGCGTGCGCTGCATCAAGGTGCTGCTGGCCGGCGGCGTCGATATCGCGCTGGTGGTCACGCATGAGGACAACCCGCAGGAAAACCTGTGGTTCGAGTCGGTCGCCAGCCTGTGCCGCATGGAGGGCATTGCTTTTATTACGCCGCCCGATGCCGGGTCGCCCGAACTGCTGGCGCAAGTGCAGGCCGCCCGGCCCGACATGCTGTTCAGCTTTTATTACCGCCATATGCTGCCAGCAGGCATCCTCGATGTGGCGCCGGCCTGGAACATGCACGGCTCGCTGCTGCCGCAGTTCCGTGGCCGCGCACCCGTCAACTGGGCCGTGCTGCACGGCGCCCGCGAGAGTGGCGCCACCCTGCACGCGATGACGGTGAAACCGGACGCCGGCGCCATCGTCGCGCAGACCGCCGTGCCGATTTTGCCCGACGACACCGCTTTCGAGGTATTCGGCAAGGTCACCGTGGCGGCCGAGCAGACCCTGTGGCGCGTGCTGCCGGCCCTGCTGGACGGCAGCGCGCCGCTGCTGCCGAACGACCTGACCCAGGGCGGCTACTTCGGTGGCCGCAAACCGGCCGATGGCCGCATCGACTGGAGCTTGCCGGCGCAGCAGGTCTACAACCTGCACCGCGCCGTCGCGCCGCCCTATCCTGGCGCGTTTACCGAGCTCAATGGCGTCACCTACGTGATCCAGCAAGCCAGATTGAGCAAGCTTGCGCCAGTCAAGCTGACACCGGGCCTGGCCATCGTCGATGGCGCCATCGCCGGCGTCTGCGGCGACGGCCGGCTGCTGGCCATTTCCTCCTTGCACGCCGATGGCGCACCGATTTCTGCCGCACAACTGCAAGACCAGCTGGCTTCCCATGCCAGCACCCTCAATACCATCCAAGAGAAATTCATATGAAAAAAGTACTCATCCTCGGCATCAACGGTTTTATCGGCCATCACCTGTCCAAGCGCATCCTGGAAACCACCGACTGGCATGTGTACGGCATGGACATGAATTCGGACCGCATCAGCGATGTGCTGGAGAACCCGGAATACAAATCGCGCATGCATTTCTTCGAGGGCGACATCACCATCAACAAGGACTGGGTCGAGTACCACGTCAAGAAATGCGACGTGATCCTGCCGCTGGTGGCGATCGCCACGCCGTCGACCTACGTCAAGCAGCCGCTGCGCGTGTTCGAGCTGGACTTCGAAGCGAATCTGCCGATCGTGCGTTCGGCCGCCAAGTACGGCAAGCACCTGGTGTTCCCGTCGACCTCGGAAGTGTACGGCATGTGCCACGACGAGGAATTCGATCCGGAGAACTCGGAACTGATCTGCGGTCCGATCAACAAGCCGCGCTGGATCTATTCGAACGCCAAGCAGCTGATGGACCGCGTGATCTGGGGCTACGGCATGGAAGGGCTGAACTTCACCCTGTTCCGCCCGTTCAACTGGATCGGCGCCGGCCTCGATTCCATCCACACGCCGAAGGAAGGTTCGTCGCGCGTGGTGACGCAGTTCTTCGGCCATATCGTGCGCGGTGAAAACATTTCGCTGGTCGACGGCGGCGCGCAAAAACGCGCGTTCACGTATATCGACGACGGCATCGATGCGCTGATGCACATTATCGCCAATCGGAACGGCATTGCCAGCGGCAAGATCTATAATATCGGCAATCCGGGCAATAACTATTCGATCCGCGAGCTGGCCGGCATGATGCTGACCCTGGCCGCCGAATACCCGGAATACGCCGACGGCGCGCAGCATGTGAAAATCGTGGAAACCACCTCGGGCGCCTACTATGGCGCCGGCTACCAGGACGTGCAGAACCGCGTGCCGAAGATTACCAATACCTGCGAAGAACTGGGCTGGGCGCCGACCACCGGCATGAGCGACGCGCTGCGCCATATTTTCGATGCCTACCGCAGCCAGGTCACGCAGGCGCAAGCGCTGATGGATTAATGTTGAGCAAACCCTTATTGACACTGAAGATCGACGTCGACACCTATCGCGGCACCCGCGAGGGCATGGGCAATCTGGTGCGCATGCTGGCCGCGCACCAGGCCCAGGCGACGTTCCTGTTTTCGCTGGGCCCCGACCATACGGGCTGGGCCTTGCGCCGGGCCCTGCGGCCCGGTTTTTTCAGCAAGGTCTCGCGCACTTCGGTGGTCGAGCACTATGGCTTGAAAACATTGATGTACGGCACCTTGCTGCCGGGTCCGGACATCGGCAAGCTGTGCGCGGATGAATTGCGCGCCGTGCGCGACGCCGGCTTCGAATGCGGCATCCATACCTGGGACCACACCTTGTGGCAGGACAACGTGGCCCGCCGCGAGGCCGGCTGGACCACCGCCATGATGCGCAAGGCCGCCGCCCGCTTTGCGCAGGTATTCGGCGCGCCGGCGCACACCATAGGTGCGGCCGGCTGGCAAATGAATGTCAGCGCCTTTGTCGAACACGACGCGGCCGGCTATGCCTACGCCTCGGACGGGCGCGCCATGCTGGACGAACGGGGCGCCATGGTACGCGCCAGCGACGGTCCGCACCGTCTGCGCAATGGCAATACAGTACTGCAATGCGTGCAGCTGCCGACCACCCTGCCCACCCTCGACGAATTGCTTGGATGCCAGATTGATGGCAAAATGCTCACCACCAGCAATATTGCCGACCATATCCTGTCCCTGACGGCGGAAAACCGCCGCGATCATGTCTATACTTTGCACGCAGAGCTTGAAGGACAGAAACTCGCCCCCATTTTCGAGCAACTGCTGACAGGCTGGCAAGCCCAGGGTTATCAATTTGCCTCGATGGCCGAGTATCATGACAAGGTCAAACAGTCCGAATTGCCCGTCTGCCCCATCACCTGGGATGAATTGCCGGGTCGCTCGGGACGCCTGATCGTGCAGGGCAAAGCCGCCTGAATGCTGTATTGTTCCACCTGGATGCGTTGCCAGGTTAAAAACAGCGCTGATGATCACCGTTCAGGAGAGAACCTGTGGCTGATAGCCTATCCCTCGTTGCCGTACCCGATTTTACCGCCGCCATGACCAGCGGCAAGACCTTTCAATTGCTGGGCCGTCCAGCCAAGGCCAGCGTGCTGTTCTTTTACCCGAAAGACAACACGCCGGGCTGCACCACGGAAAACATCGCGTTTCGTGACGCCTACGACAAATTTACCGCCGCCAATGTGGACATCTACGGCATCAGCCGCGATTCCCTGCGCTCGCATGAAAGCTTCAAGGCCAAGCTGGAGCTGCCGTTCGAGCTGATTTCCGATCCCGACGAGGCCATGTGCCTGCAATTCAATGTCATGAAGATGAAACAGATGTATGGCAAGACCGTGCGCGGCGTCGAGCGCAGCACGTTTGTGATTGACGCTGAGGGCCGAATAGTGAAAGAATGGCGAGGCGTGAAGGTCGCAACTCACGTGGAAGAAGTGCTGGAATTCGTGGCGCGTCTGAACTGATGCGCATGTCGGGTTTGCAGCAAGCGTCGTCCAACCTATCGTTCAGTTCACAGCAGCTATCGCCATTTTGAGTCAACGAAGCGCCTCACTCCACTCCGCCAGCCGGGCCCAGCGCCCGCTGATGGATCTCCTTACCGGCTCAGCAAGCCGGCCAGTCGGCAGTCATATCGTCCTGTTCCATTGTTGTTCCCGCATCCACCCCATGCTGTGCCGCCATGATTTGGCTGCCCGTGGGAGATTCATTCCAGAAATTTTTTGATTGAGATCCTGATGCCACTGCCAAAATTACCGAGCAAGCCAGCCACCATCCTGGCCACCCAAGATTACCCAACCGCAGGCGCAGCGCGCCCGGCCACCAAAACCCCGGCAGCCAAGAAAGTGGCTGCACCGATTATTGAAGCGGCGATCGCCGAAGTTGCAAAACCGGTCCGCAATGCGGCCACCAAGATCAAGCAAGTGGCGGCACTGATGGTCGCCAAGCCTGCACCTGCACCTGTCGCGGCACCGGCGCCGGTCGCCGCTGCACCAGCGCCAGCGGCCAAGGCCAAGCCTGCCGCCAAAGCCAAGGCACCGGCCAAGGTGGCCGAAGCGCCAGTGGCGAAAGTCACGCCGATCAAGTCCGTCAAACAGGCCGAGCAAGCCCATCCGGCCAAGCACAAGCCGGTCGAAGTCCAGCTCAAATCGTCGGCCAGCCGCGCCGCCGACCAGCGTGGCGTATCGAAACTGTTCGTGCTCGACACCAATGTGCTGATGCACGACCCTTCGTCGCTGTTCCGCTTCGAAGAGCACGATGTCTACCTGCCGATGATGACATTGGAAGAGCTGGACAACCACAAGAAGGGCATGACGGAAGTCGCGCGCAACGCCCGCCAGGTGTCGCGCACGCTCGACGCGCTGATCAGCAATACCGACGACGACGCGATCGAGCACGGCATTGCGCTGTCCAAGCTGGGCAACAAGGACGCCAAGGGCCGATTGTTCTTCCAGACGCGTCTGCAAAGCGCCGACCTGCCAGCCGGCCTGCCGGTCGGCAAGGCCGACAACCAGATCCTGGCCGTCGTGCGTTCGCTCGAATCGGAACAGGAGGGCCGCCCGGTGGTGCTGGTGTCGAAGGACATCAACATGCGCATCAAGGCGCGCGCGCTGGGCCTGCCGGCCGAAGACTACTTCAACGACCATGTGCTGGAAGACACGGACTTGCTGTACTCGGGCATCGTGCAACTGCCGGACGACTTCTGGAACAAGCACGGCAAGGACATGGAATCCTGGCAGGAAAGCAAGAACGGCTACAGCTCGACGTTCTACCGCGTCACCGGCCCGTTCATCCCGTCGCTGCTGGTGAACCAGTTCATCTACCTGGAACCGAAAAACGGCGAAACGCCGTTCTACGGCCAGGTAAAACAGATCAACGGCAAGACGGCCGTGCTGCAGACGCTGCGCGACTTCAGCCACACCAAGAACAACGTATGGGGCGTGACGGCGCGCAACCGCGAGCAGAACTTCGCGCTGAATTTGCTGATGAATCCGGAATGCGACTTCGTCACCCTGCTGGGCCAGGCCGGTACCGGCAAGACCCTGCTGGCCCTGGCCGCCGGTCTCGCGCAAGTGCTGGAAACCAAGCTCTACAACGAAATCATCGTCACCCGCGTGACGGTGCCGGTCGGCGAAGACATCGGTTTCCTGCCGGGTACGGAAGAAGAGAAGATGTCGCCATGGATGGGCGCCTTCGACGACAACCTGGAAGTGCTGAACAAGTCCGACTCGGATGGCGGCGAATGGGGCCGTGCGGCAACGCAAGACCTGATCCGCTCGCGCATCAAGATCAAGTCGCTCAACTTCATGCGCGGCCGCACTTTTGTGAACAAATTCCTGATCATCGATGAAGCGCAGAATCTGACGCCGAAACAGGTCAAGACCCTGGTCACGCGCGCCGGTCCCGGCACGAAGATCCTGTGCCTGGGCAATATCGCCCAGATCGACACGCCGTACCTGACCGAAGGTTCGAGCGGCCTGACCTATGTGGTCGACCGCTTCAAGGGCTGGTCGCACAGCGGCCACGTGACCCTGGCGCGCGGCGAGCGTTCGCGCCTGGCCGATCACGCCAGCGAAGTGTTGTAATTTTTTACCGGGCAGCGCCAGCTGCCGCAGTATTGAAAAGCCCCGGCCGCAGCGATGCGGGCGGGGCTTTTTTACGTGCAGCTGTCGCGCCGGTTCACTCCCAGACGATTTCCAGCGGCTCGCCCGGCACCAGTTCCGCTTCCTTGCCGGACAGCGGATACTCACGGTGTCCCAGCAGCACCCGGGTGACCAAGACCTTGTAGCTGCCGTCATGCAGGAAATGCACGACAAAGTAGTTGGCATGCGCGGCGTCATAACGGGGCACGGGCACGACCTTGACCACATGGATGTCCTGGCCATCTTTTACCGTGTACATGATGACCGTGACCGTCATGCCCGGCTGCCATTGCCTGGGGACCGACACGGAACCCATCATGCTGCCGCCGCCCCCGCCCGGATCGAGATAACCTGCTTCATCCCACGAGCCGTCCGCCAGCCGTACGACATAGCCGCCGATCCCATGCTCGGTATGGTTATAGCCGACCAGGCTCAAAAGCTTGGTCCGCTCGCCACAGCCAGCGCCGAGACAGCATAAAACGATCGCCAGCAACGCCACAACGCATCTGTTCGTGCACTTCATGCTCTGTTCTCCCTGTCACGCCAGCCATGCCGCATTTTTTCCGCACAAGATTGCCCATATTACAAGGTTTCAGGCGGAACGCGGTTTCTGCAGGCGACATGCTCTAATACGGTTCACCAACTTTCCCCCTGCCGCAATGCACCCAGCCTTCCAGTTCCTGCTCGCCACCTTTGTCTTCATGCTGCTCCATGTGTCTGCGATGGCGCTGTGCGCCCGCGCCTTCGGCATCACGATACGCCGCATTGCCTATGGCGTGGGGCCGGCCCTGTTTTCGGTTGGCAGGGCGCAGATCAGGTTGCTGCCGTTTGCCGGCAGCGTGGTGCTGAAGGACACGCGTGAAGAAGACATTTACGACGACGATCGTGGCAACGATATTTATAACGAGCGGCCGCTGTGGCAACAGCTCGCCGTGCCGCTCAGTGGCGTGGTGGTGCCCTTGATCCTGGCGCTGGGCTTGCTGGGCGCGCAGGGATGGGATAGTTTTACGGACGCGTTTGCGCAGATTATCGCGGGCGCGCTGGCGCCTTTGAACACGGCGCAACTGCTGCTGGCCGATGGCGAGGTGTTTGCCCGTTCGCACGGCTTTGCACTGGTGGCTGCCCTTGTCAGTGTGAAACTGTGTGCGTTCAACCTGCTGCCGTTTGGCGGCCTGAGCGGCGGCCAGGTGCTGCTGGCGCTGGCGCGCGGCGGCAAACCCTATGTGGCGTGGGAAGAGACGGTGGCGAAATGGCTGCTGCTGCCGGGGCTGGGGGTAGCGCTGGCGTGGCTGGTGGCGTTCGGGGTGTATTGCTGGCGTCATTCAATCGGGTAGCTGAGACCCAAAACGGAAGGCTGGGATACGACCCGGCGGGTCGGACCCCGGCATGCCACAACTTAAAAATTGACTTTCAGGCTCAGCTGCGCTTCGCGTTCGGCGCCGCGAAAGATGCCGCCGAAGTATTTTTTGTCGAATACGTTGCCCACGTTCAGCGCCAGCCGGTAGCGTGCCGTTTCATACGCGACCGCCAGGTCGGCCAACGTATAAGGATCGTTCATGTAAAGGGCGTTGGCGGCGCCGTTGTAGGGCGCGCTGCCACGGTAGCGCAGGCCGGCGGCCAGCATCAGGCCGGGCACGACATTGGGGCGGTAGTCGAGCCACAGGCTGGCCGCATGGCGCGTGGTCTGGATGGTCTGGCGGCCGAGCTCCCAGGCACGGTTGCTTTTCGTGGTGCGCGGGTCGAGGTAGGTGTAGCCGGCCAGCACATTGAGTTCATTGACGGGTTTGAAGGTCGCTTCCAGCTCCACCCCGGTGGAACGCACTTCGCCGGTCTGTATCGAGGCGCGCGGGTGTTCCGGGTCCTGCGTGGTGACATTGGTTTGCGTCAGGTCGAACAGCGACGCCGTCAGCAAGGTGCTGCTGCCGGGCGGCTGGTATTTCACGCCCAGTTCCACCTGCTTGCCCTTGCGCGGCTGGAAAGCCTTGCCATAAAAATCGCTGCCGGTGGCAGGATCGAAAGAGGTGGCATAACTGGCATACGGCGCCACGCCATTGTCGAACAGGTACAAGAGGCCGGTGCTGCCGGTGGTGGCGCTGTCGCTGATGCGCGTGGTGGTGGTGGCCGCCTGCGAACTGCTCGCGCGGTCGTGGCGCAGGCTGAGATTGGCGACCCACTGTTGCAGCTTGAACTGGTTCAAGGTGTAGATGCCGGTCTGCCTCAGCTGCTTGTGGTTGTACTCGAGTTCTGGCGCGGCAATGGCCTGGCCATACACGGGCGCGTAGATATCGAGATTCGGTACGTCCCAGCCAAAGCCCAGGCCGTCATTTTCCTTGTATTTCAGATAGTCGACACCCAGCACCACGCGGTGCTCCACTGCACCCCAGCGAAAGTCCTGCTGCGCGCGGCTGTCGACCGTGAAGGTCTTGCCATCGACTTTTTCCGCCAGGTTGGCGCGCGTGGCGGTGCGGCCGTCGGCCAGCAGGTCCATCGCGTAGATATGCTGGTAATCGACCTTGATGGTCGAGTAGCGCAGGTTCTGCGTCAGGCGCCAGCCGCTGTCCATCGCATGCTCGAACATATAGCCGAGCGCGCGCGTATCGCGGTTGAAGTAATCGAACGACGGGTCGCCCGCCGTGCGGCTGACGGGCAAGTCCTTGATTTGCGGATAGACGAACAGGCTGGGCCACCATGATTTCGGCGTACCGCGCTCCTGCGACCAGGTACCGAGCAGGGTCAGGCTGCTGCGGCCAGACATGGCCCAGCGCAACGAGGGCGAGAGCGACAGGCGGTCGTTCTGCGAGCCGACCAGGCGATCGTCGGCGTTGCGCCCGCTGACGATCACGCGGTACAGCAGATCGTCATTGGCGCCCAGCGCGCCGCCCAGGTCGGCATTCGCCTGGTAATTGCTGTAGCGGCCGGCCGATACGCCCACCGTATTGACATGATCGCGCCCGGGCAGCTTGGAAGTGACATTGATCATGCCGCCAGGGCGCCCCTGGCCATAGAACACGGACGCCGGCCCCTTGACCACTTCCACGCTCTCGACCTCTTCCATCTCGGCATTCCAGGAGCCATAGCTGCCGGCCGACAGCAGCTTCAGCCCATCCTGGTAGTACGAACTGCCGTCGCTGAAACCGCGGATGGTAGCGCCCGACATGCGCACGTCGGTGCCGGCCACGTCGGTCATCACGCCGGCCGTGTAGGCCAGCGACTGCTCGATGTTTTTCGGCGCCTGCGCCTTGAGCTGCTCGTGCGTGACCACCGACACGGCGCGCGGCGTCTCGATCAGCGGCGTGCCGATCTTGGTGGCGGCCACGCTGACCGGCGCATAGCCGCGCGCGACGGTCGCCGCCTCGCCATCCTGCACGGCCGTGACGGAAATGAGCGGCATCACGGCGTCGGGCGCCTTGGCTGCGACGGCAGCGGCGGCGCGCAGCACATAGCTGCCCGGCGCCAGTTCCACCGCCTGCAACCCGGTGCCCGCCAGCAAGGCGGCCAGCGCCGCCTGCGGCGTGTACTGGCCCTGCAGCCCGGCTGTCGTCTTGCTGCTGGCCTGATCCGGCGTATAACTGAGCAGGACATTCGCCGCGCTGGCCAGGCTGCGCAGCGCCGGCGCCAATGGTCCGGCGGGGATGCTGTAGGCAAGGCGCGCTCCCTGCTGGTTGCTGGCCGGCTGCGCCTGCGCGTACGCATCGGCTGGTGCGCCCGCATACAGCGCCAGGCTGCAGACGGCCAGTGAAACGGCCTGGACTAGCGGTTTGGATTTTAATTTTAAAGAAGAACGATGCTGCTGATTGCCGGCTGACATGTGATGCCTTTCAAAGTGCGTGCCAAAGAGGGTGTCTATCAAGCAGGTGCCTTGAAAATGCGGATCGGTCAGGTTTTGTTGAAAATAAATGATAATCTCATCACGGCCATGCATGCCGTGGCCTCTCACTTTTCCCGGAGCTGCTGTTGATTTCACCTCGTTTGTCGCGTCTTTGGACCTGGCTGTGCGCACTGTGCCTGATGGCGATGACGCTGGCGCACGCGGCCACGCCGCTTCCCATCTTGCAATCGCATGTAAACGACTACGCCGGCGTGCTGGCCGCACGCGGCCCGGCCATCGACGCGACACTGAAAACCTTCGAGACGCAAAGCGGCCACCAGGTATTCGTGCTGACGGTCGACCGCCTGCCTGCGGACACCTCGATCGACGCCTATGCCGTGGCGGTATTCGAACAATGGCAGCCGGGCCGCAAGGGGCGTGACGATGGCGCGCTGCTGGTGATCGCCACCGGCGACCGGAAGATGCGCATCGAAACCGGTTATGGACTGGAAGACAAACTGACGGATCTGCACAGCGCGCGCATCGTGCGCGAGGTGATCGCGCCGCGTTTCCAACAAGGCGATATCGAGGGCGGCGTGGCCGATGGCGTCGACGCCATGCTGGCTGTCATTTCGGGCCAGCCGGCCGCCGCGCCGCTGGCTGGCGCCAAGGTCGCGAACAAGGAAATCTCGGGCGCCGCCAAATGGATCGTGCTGGGCCTGTTCGGTTTCCTGCTGCTGTTTGCGCTCGGCATGTCGCTGTTTGCGGGCGTGTTCGGCCTGCTGGCCAGCGTGATCGTCGCGGTGTCGGTGGTACTGCTGTTCGCCAGCGACTGGCGCGGCTGGATCATTGCGGGCACGGTGGTGCTGGCGTGGCTGCTGCTGCGCTGGTGGATGGTGGCGAACAATGTGCGCAAATATCACTTGCCGAAGGCGCGCAGTCAAACACTGGCGTGGCTCGGGGTCTATCTGTTTTCGCTGGGGTTTGCGCGTGGCGGGCCGCAAAAGAAGCGGGAGCGCAATGACCGGCGCAGCGGTGGTGGAACGTCGGGCGGCGGTTCGTCGGGCGGCAGCGGCACCTCCGGCGGCGGCGGGCGCTCGGGCGGAGGTGGCGCGTCGGGATCGTGGTAAGGCCGGCAGGCCCCACCACCATGCGGCGCAGGGTTATCCCACCAGCACCAATTTACGGTTGACGAACTCCATGATGCCCAGGTCCGACAGTTCGCGGCCATAGCCGGAATGCTTGACGCCGCCAAATGGCAGGTCCGGCGCCGTGATCGCCGGCGAGTTGATAAAGACCATGCCCGTCTCGATCTGGCTGGCCAGTTTCTTGGCGCGCGCGATATCGGTGGTGATGATGGTGCCGCCCAGACCGAACGGCGAGTCGTTGGCCAGCGTGATCGCCTCGTTCTCGTCTTTCACACGGAAGATCATGGCGACGGGCGCGAAGAACTCCTGGTAGTAGACGGGATTGTCGGGTGTCACATCGGTCAGGATGGTCGGCTCCATGAAGTAACCGGTGCGGTCAACTTGCTTGCCGCCCAGCAGCACTTTCGCGCCGCCTTCGACCGCCTGGCCCACCTGTTTCACGGCCAGCTTCAGTGCCGCTTCGCTCGACAATGGCGCCAGCGTGGTGGCCGCGTCCATCGGGTCGCCCGCCTGCAACTTGGCCAGTTCGGCCTGGAAGCGTTCGACAAAGGTGTCGGCGATGCTGTCGGCCAGAATAAAACGTTTCGAGCCGTCGCAGACCTGGCCCGAATTCTGGATGCGGCCGATCACGGCCAGTTTCACCGCCAGGTCCATGTCGGCGTCGCCCAGCACGATGAAGGCGTCGCTGCCGCCCAGTTCCATCGTGGTCTTTTTCAAGGCCTTGCCTGCGGTGGCGGCAACCGATGCGCCGGCCCGTTCACTGCCGGTCAGCGCCACGCCCTGCACGCGCGGGTCGGCAATCGCCGTGGCCACCTGCTCGCTGGAGAAAAAGGCATTGGTGTAGGCGCCGGCCGGCGCGCCCGCATCGGCAAACAGTTTTTCAAACGCCAGCGCGCATTGCGGCACGT
Source organism: Janthinobacterium sp. J1-1 (assembly GCF_030944405.1). Taxonomy (NCBI): domain Bacteria; kingdom Pseudomonadati; phylum Pseudomonadota; class Betaproteobacteria; order Burkholderiales; family Oxalobacteraceae; genus Janthinobacterium; species Janthinobacterium sp. J1-1. The sequence continues at coordinate 2,820,443 of NZ_CP132339.1, read as the reverse complement.
TCGACGCGTGTTTCACGACCAGCGTATTGCCGGCCATCAAGTTCGGGCCGGCCACGCGGGCCAGCTGGTAATACGGGAAGTTCCACGGCTCGACGCAGAAGATCACGCCCAGCGGCGCAATTTCCACGCTGGCCTCGCCGCGCTTGACGTCGAGTTGCTTGGGCGCCAAAAACTGTTCGGCGTTGTCGGCGTAGTAGTCGAGGATTTTCACGCACAGCGACACTTCCTGCTGCGCTTCCTTGAACAGCTTGCCCATTTCCAGCGTGATCAGCTTGGCGAAATCGTCGCGCTGCTCTTTTAACAGGCTGGCCGCTTTCTTGACCACGGCCTTGCGCTCGGCGAAGCTGCGCTGGCGCCAGTCGCTCTCGAAGGTGGTGGCGGCCTGGGCCAGGATGGTTTCCATTTGCGCGTCGCTGTGCGGCGTGAAGGTTTGTTCGATCTGTTCGCTGTACGGATTCGTGGTCTGATAGCTCATCTGTTTTCCTTTGTCATGACGCCCCGCGATTGCATGGGTAGCTTTTCAGTATGCGCCGGTAAGGCAAACGCTACCGTTCGGGGACGTACATAGTGGCGGCCTCAAATATTTGCCCAAAAGCAGCACTGGACGTATGCTGCTTGTTTTAAATGCATGGGAGCGCCATCATTCTTGCCTACCCCGCCCTGCTGGTCATCCGCGCTTACCAGCGCTACCTGTCGCCGCTGAAAGGCTATGCGTGCGCCTTCCGCGTGCTGACCGGACGCGACAGCTGTTCCGCCTATGGCTATCGCGCGATCGAACGGTTCGGCCTGCTGCGCGGAATGGCATTGCTACGGCGCCGCACGCGTGCCTGCAGCCGGCATTACCAGGCACATCAGGCGGCGGCATCCGCCATGCGATACCGCGCCGCCCGCCATCAGGCGCAGGCCGGCTATTGCGACTGCGACCTGCCATCGGCGGATTGTGCGAACTGCGCCTGTGATGCAAGCGAGCTGCTCGATTGCTGCGACTGGCCGCGCAAAAAGAAAAAATCAGCTTGATTATGATATTTATGAAATATACATTCATAAAATGAATAACTGCCATCGCCATTCTGAATTGGCGGCCCGCAAACTGGCGGCCTATACTCCTGCCCTCTCCCCTACATTGCCACCCATGAACACCCATTCCGGTCCGCACGCCTTGCGGGCTTGTTGTTCGCAGCACTTGTCTCCTTTCTCCACCAGCTTCGGGAGCATGCCATGATCGTGCGCGAACGCCCTTCGGCGCTAAGGCTGTTCCTTATCGTGCGCGGTTCCATCCTGCCGCGCATCCGCGTCACCCTGATCGTCAACACCCTGATCGCCACCCTCGTCACCTGGTGCCACGGCACGCTGTTCGACCACAAGGTGATCCTCACCACCATCCCGTTTACCCTGATCGGCCTGCCGTTGGCGATCTTCCTCGGCTTTCGCAATACAGCCGCCTATGACCGCTACTGGGAAGGGCGCAAGCTGTGGGGCGAACTGGTGCTGCGTAGCCGCAACTTTTCGCGCCAGTGCCAGAGCATGATCCAGAGCGACACGGTGGCGCACGCAAAACTTGGGCTGGACGACGTACGCGTGCGCATGGTCTGCCGCACCATCGCCTTTTGCCATGCGCTGCGCCACCAGTTGCGCGATTCAAAGTGCGCGTCTGATTTGCAGCCGCTGCTGCGGCCCGGCGAATGGGAGCTGGCCTGCAAGTCGTCGAACCCGTCCGACTACCTGATGCAGCAGATGGGCCATGACCTGGCCACCTGCGTGCGCGAACAACGCATCGACACCATCCTGGCCGCGCAGCTCGACAATTCGATCTCGGCCATGGTGGGCGCCGGCGCCTCGTGCGAACGCATCCGCGGCACGCCGATTCCGTTTTCGTACTCGCTGCTGCTGCACCGCACGGCCTATCTGTATTGCTTCCTGCTGCCGTTCGGCCTGGTCGACTCGCTCGGTTTCATGACGCCGTTCGTGGTGGCCATCGTCGCCTACACCTTCTTTGGCCTGGACGCGCTCGGCGACGAGATCGAAGAGCCGTTCGGCGAAGACGCCAACGACCTGCCGCTGTCGGCCATCTGCCGCACGATTGAAATCAACCTGCGCGAGTCGCTGCAGGACGAGCAGGTGCCGCCGCCGATGCAGCCGGAAAACTTCATGTTGACCTGATCGGCACCAGGCGCCGCACGGCAGGTGCGCCGCTTGACCTTCCCATGGCAGCAAGGCTTATAGTGGCCATGTTAACCATTCAGGAGGAATCGCCATGTACCAGTTACAAGTTGAAAACATGACCTGCGGCCATTGCGTCAGCGCCGTCACCAAGGCCGTGCAGTCGGTCGACCCGCAGGCACAAGTGCAGATCGAGCTGGAAGAGAAAAGCGTCAAGGTCGGCACCGACAAGGCGCTGGAAGCCATCAGCGCGGCCATCGTGGAAGCCGGTTATCCGGTCACCAAATCCGCATCGGTCGGATAGGTCAAGGGCCGTAATCCGACAACAGCCACAGAAGCCACAACTCACCCATCCAGCTCCGGATAATGCCGGAAGATCCCTTCCTCGCTGAACGGCAATCGCCTTTTGGACTTGAGGTAACGGGCAATATTGGGCCGCGCCGCCACGCTGTCATGCAGGTCGGACAGCGCCTGGTAGCGTGGTGCCAGCCGTTCCATGGCCTGCGGAAAGGCATAGCGCAGGCCGGCCATCATCTGGAACAGCGACAGGTCGCCATACGTCAGTTTGGCGCCGACCAGAAAGCCGCCCCGGCTGCCGTTATTGGCCAGCACCTGGGTGAAATAATCGAGGAATTTCGGCAGGCGCGTTGCACGGAAATCTGCCGAACGCAAGGCGGCGGCGGCCGCCTGGTCTTCATAATACTGGCCCATCGCCAAGGGATGATGCGTGTCGTGCACTTCCGTCAGCCAGTCGGCCATGGTCAGCTGCAACTGGTTCAGCCAAAGCCGGCCGGCCTCGGCGCGCGGCGCCAGGCCCAGCTGCTTGCCCAGATAAAACAAAATATTCGGCGTCTGGGCCAGCAGCAGCTCGCCATGGCCCAGCACCGGCGGCGCATACGCCACTTGCGGCGTGGCATCGCCATCGAGGCAGGCCAGCAGCGCGCTCATGCCCTGCCGCTTGCCCTTGCGCTCGGGCAGGCGCGCCACGTCCTGGTAGTCGGCGCCCGCTTCTTCCAGCGCCAGGCGGACGAATTCGCCGCGGCCCTGGATGGTGGGCCAGTAATACAGCAGATACGGTGCGCTCATGGATGACCTCTCTAGGGTGGCACAACACAATCAATCAAGGCTCAGCAGGTAGGCCGCCATGTCACGCGCATCGTCGGCGCCCACGCCCAGCTTCGGCATGGCCGTCTGCGGTTTCACGGACTGCGGATCGCGTATCCACTGCTGCAGATGGGCATCCGTATTGGCCAGGCGCCCGGCCAGGTAGCGCCGTTGCGCCAGCTTGTCCAGGGGCGGCCCCACGAACACTTCCGAGCCGGTGATGCCGGGGATCATGTGGCAGGCCCGGCAGGCGAATTGCGTCAGCGCGACCTTGCCCCGTTCGATGCTGGTGGCCGGATTCGGCGCACGGCCATGCGTGGTCTGCGGCTGGTGGTTCAACGGCGCCGTTGCGCTGGCCAATTGTGCATAGTCCTGCGCCGAGATCGCCGGCAGCTGGCCCAGGAACGCCACCACCGCCCACAGTTGCTCTTCATCCAGATGATGGCCCCAGGCCGGCATGCCGCTCATCTTGATGCCGTGCCGCGTGATCCAGTACAGCTCGTTCTTGCGCCAGCGCCTGGCCGCGTCGACCAGCGGCCCCGGGATCGGCTGCATGCTCTGGCCGATGGCTTCCTGCGCCACGCCCGGTGCGCCATGGCACTGCGCGCAATGCTGGCGGTACAGGCCGGCACCGGCTACCAGTTGCTCTTTGGCAGCACCAGCGGCCAGGGGCTCGGGCACCTTCACCTCGCTGGCATGGTGGCGCACCGATTCGTGCATGCCCTGCTCCAGCACGCTGTACACGGGTTGCCAGTGCTGCTTGGTGGCGCCGATGTTGTACCAGCCGCTTTTCAGCACGAACACGCCGGCCAGCGCACCTGCGGCGCCGCACGCCAGCAGGGTGGCGGCGATGGTGCGAACGATGGTCGCGCGGCGCGTAGGCATCAGGGCGGCTCCTTTGACAGTGGCGGCCGGCTTGCTGCGCCGGCATTTCTATTGAACGCAAGAAAATAATACCTTTATCGTAGTATAAAGATTCACCAGCTTTCAGCAGGAAGCAATCGTGCGCAAGCCCTTGATCGACTGTCGACCGTATGCCCGCCTGACCTGCCTGCTGGGCTGCGCCTTGCTGGCCAGCGCCTGCGACATGCGCGACATGCCGGCGCCTCCCGCTTCCGCCACGCCCCTGGGCAATGCCGAACGGGGCCAGCGCCTGCTGGCGCAGTTCCAGTGCGGCGCCTGCCACCAGATCCCCGACGTGCCGGCCGCGCGCAGTTACATGGGCCCCAGCCTGGCGAATATGGGCAAGCAGAGCTATATCGCCGGCCAGTTTCCGAACCAGCCCGAAACACTGGTGCGCTGGATCGTCGATCCGCAAGCCATGCAGCCAGGCGCCCTGATGCCGGCCATGGGCGTGTCCGCCGACCAGGCGCGCGACATGGCCGCCTATTTGTATGGCCTGCCATGAGCGCAGACTTCCGGCAATCGGCGTTGCATCCGGCCGGCCCCGACGCGGCCATCATCCACAATCTGTCGTGGCTGCTGATCATCGGCGCCAGCGTGATCCTGCTGGGCATGATGGTGCTGCTGGCGCTGGCGCTGCGCCGCAAAAAATCAGGCGCGCCGGTGCGGCCGCTGCGCTGGCTGATCGGCGGCGGCGTGGTGCTGCCGCTGGTGATGCTGACGGCGCTCCTGGCCTGGAGCACCTTGCGCAGCGCCCACCTGACGCGCCCGTCGTCGCAGCACGCGGTCAAGATCGCGGTCACCGCCAAGATGTGGTGGTGGGAAGTGCGCTACACCGACCCGGCCAGCGGACGCGATATCGTGCTGGCCAATGAAATCCGCCTGCCGGCCGGGCAAAGCGTCTACCTGGGCCTCACCAGTACCGACGTGATCCACAGCTTCTGGGTGCCAGCCTTGGCCGGCAAGGTCGACATGCTGCCGGGCCGCCTGCACGGCATGACAGTGCGCGCCGACAAGCCCGGCGTGTACCGCGGACAGTGCGCCGAATACTGCGGCGAACAGCATGCGCGCATGGCGCTGCATGTGGTGGTGCAAACGCCCGAAGAATTCACGGCCTGGCTGGCGAACCAGGCCAGGCCGGCCGCGACGCCCACCGGCGCGCTGGCGCTGCGCGGGCGCGACGCGTTTGTCGCCCGGCGCTGCGTTGCCTGCCACACGGTGCGCGGAGTCGAAAACGAGGCGCAACTGGGGCCGGACCTGACCCATATTGGCAGCCGCCTGTACCTGGGCGCAGGCACCTTGCGCAACAGTCCCGGCGCCATGGCAGGCTGGATCGCCGACCCGCATGCCAGCAAACCGGGCGTGCGCATGCCGGCCGCTGGCGACCTCGACACTTCAACCCTGGCCGCCCTCACCGCTTACCTGGAGCAACTGCAATGACACACTCCGCATTGCCAAGCTCCCTGCCGCGTCCACCGGACGAACTGGCCAAGCTGGAAGCAGTCTGGCGCACGCCGACCGGCTGGCGCTTCTTTACGACCGTAAATAACAACAATATCGGCCTGCTGTATATCGGCACGGCGCTGCTGTTCTTCGTGCTGGCCGGCATTTTGGGCCTGCTGATCCGCCTGCAGCTGGCGGTGCCGGAAAATGATTTTCTGTCGGCCGGCACCTATAACCAGATCTTTACCATGCACGGCACGGTGATGATGTTCTTGTTCGCCATTCCCGTGGTCGAGGCGATCGCCGTGTATTTGCTGCCCGGCATGCTCGGTGCGCGTGATCTGCCGTTTCCGCGCCTGTCGGCATATGCCTTCTGGGCCTACGCGGTCGGCGGCCTGGGGTTCTTTACCAGCCTGTTCTGGGGCCTGGCGCCCGACGGCGGCTGGTTCATGTATCCACCGCTCACTAGCAAGGAGTATTCGCCGGGCCTCAATGCCGATTTCTGGCTGCTGGGCATCGGCTTTATCGAGATCTCGGCGATTGCCGGCGCGATCGAACTGATCGTCGGCATTCTCTATACGCGTGCGCCGGGCATGACCTTGTCGAAGATGCCGGTGTATGCCTGGGCCATGCTGGTGGTCGGCGTGATGATCGTGTTTGCCTTTCCGGCCGTGATCGCCGGCACCACCCTGCTGGAAATGGAGCGCGCCTTCGACTGGCCCTTCTTTATCGTCGAGCGCGGCGGCGATCCGCTGCTGTGGCAGCACCTGTTCTGGTTCTTCGGCCATCCCGAGGTGTATATCATCTTCCTGCCGGCCGCCGGCATGGTCTCGACCATGATCCCGACCCTGGCCGGCACGGCCCTGGTCGGTCACCGCTCTATCGTGGCGGCCCTGCTGGCGGTGGGCTTTTTCAGCTTTGCGCTGTGGGCCCACCATATGTTGACGGCCGGGCTAGGCGTGCTGGAAATGAGCCTGGTATCGGCCGCCAGCATGGCCGTGGCGATCCCTACCGCCGTGCAGGTGTTTGCCTGGATCGCCACCTTGTGGCGCGGCCAGGCCAGTCCAGCCAACGCCCCTACCCTGTTCCTGCTCGGCTTTATGTTCATCTTCGTGCTCGGTGGCTTGACGGGCGTGATGGTGGCCGTGCTGCCGTTCGACTGGCAGGCGCACGACACCTATTTCATCGTCGCGCATCTGCACTATGTGCTGATCGGCGGCATGGTGTTCCCGATGTTTGCCGGCTTTTATTACTGGATGCCGCTGGTCAACGGCCACCGCCTGTCCGAGCGCTGCGCGCGCTGGGTCTTCAGCCTGATGTTCGGCGGCTTCAACCTGGCGTTTTTCCCCATGCACCTGACTGGCCTGTGGGGCATGCCGCGCCGCGTCTACACCTATCCGGCCGACATGGGCTGGAACAATCTGAACATGGCGTCCAGCATCGGCGCGCTGATCCTGGCGCTGGGCATCGTGCTGTTCTTTATCGACCTGGTGCGCACCCTGCGCAAACCCAAGCAGGAACACGGCAACCCGTGGCGCGCCGCCACCCTCGAATGGCTGCCGATGGAAGACTACGCCGTGCGCAGCATTCCCGATATCCGTTCGCGCCACCCCTTGTGGGACCAGCCGGATTTGCCCGACGAAGTGGTGGCCGGCCGGCACTGGCTGCCCGGCACCGTCACGGGCTTGCGCGAAACGATAATCACCAGCCCGGTCCAGGCGCGCCCCTTGTACCTGCAGATCTTGCCCGGCGACAGCGCATGGCCGCTGGTCGGCGCGCTGGGCACGGCCGGCTTCTTCCTGCTGCTGACGATAGAACAGACCCGGCTGGCGTGGGCTTGCGGGATTGCCGCCATCGTGGCGATCATCGCCTGGATGTGGCAGTCGGACAGCACACCGCCCGTGACGACGGCGCGGGTATCGGACACCGTCGTGCTGCCGGTCGGCATCACCGGCCCGGCATCCCACTCCTGGTGCGCCACCATCATCATGCTGGTGGTCGATGCCAGCATCTTTGCGGCCTTCGCCTTTGCGCATATCCATAGTGCCATGGCATTGCAGATCTGCCCGCCGCCGGGCGCCAGATTGCCGGCGCCGCTGTGGCCGTGGGCCGCCTGCGCGCTGTTGATTTTGGGATCGATCATGATGCTGTGGGCGCGCAAAATGCAATTAAGCAACAGGCAAGGATTGCTGCGTCTGGCCGTGCTGCTGGCGCTGGCCTGCGCGCTGGCCGGCTTCGGCCTGGCCTGGTATAGCCAGGCGCTGGCGGGACTGTCGCCAACCGCCAGCGCCTGGGCCGCCACCGTGGCGGCATTGCTGGCCTACCAGGGCTTCCATGTGGTGATCCTGGTGCTGGTGGCAGGATTTTTGTGCGCCCGTTCGTGGGCCAACCGGCTGCTGCCAAGCCACCGCGTCACGCTCGACAACTGCAGCCTGCTGTGGCACGGCACGGCGCTGCAGGGCATCGTCGGCATTGCCCTCGTGCACTTGATGCCGTCGTTGATGGGCTAAGGAAAATCTCCATGCGCGCACAAGACCATTTGCTCCGTCAACTGCTGCAACCGTCGCTGCCGCTGCTGGTATGGGGCATGCACTTTTTCTTTTGCTATATTGTGGCGGCCGAGCAGGGTCGCTTCGGCAAGGCGTCGCTCTTGTGGACGGTGGGGATCGCCTCGCTGCTGGCGCTGGCGTTACTGACAGTGCTGTGCTGGCGCGCAGTGCGACGCTTGCATGCGGGTGGCGCCATCAGCATGCTGGACTGGGCCAGCGCGGCCTGCGCGGTGCTGGGTATGATTGGCGTGCTGCTTACCTGTCTTCCGCTGGTGCTGCTCCGGTATTGACGCTCTTTGCTGCACCGCCTGGTGCAACGGCTCTTCCTTGGCTGCCTTGATCCACACCGGGTGCGTTGACGCCGACCTTCTTTTCCGCGCTTTGCTGTAACTCGCCGCTGAACCGGTAACCCAATAGCAGCGCACCCAGCACGAAAATCGACACCAGATTGACCAGCAGATTGCCGGCGACATCGCGCGCCCAACCCGACAATGTGCGTCTGGCATTGAGGCTTTCACTGATGGCAGCCAGCCTGGCGGCCAAGCCGGCATGAACCGTATCAATTTGCCGGTGTAGGGTATCTTTGCGCGTAGCGGCTTCGGTGCGTTCCACCAGTTCATCAAGACTGGCGTTAAGGAAGGTTTGCGCCAGCGCCTCGCCCTGTGTGCGATATGCGGCAATGGACGTATCCAGGGCGGCAATGGCATGGAAACTCTCCACTTCTTCACGACGCAACTCGCGCCCGCCAAAAGACTTGAAATAGTCGACTTTTTGCTGCTTGTAGATGATGTAGGCAAACGCACCGACCAGATCGTTTGGGTCAGCCGTCAGTTTTTCATAAATGGTATTGTAGACCACCGCCAACAATCCTATTTTTGGGCCAACACCACGCTCTTGGCATAGCCATACGCCTGACGCATCTTTTCACGCGACACCCCTATTTCACGCATGATCTTGGCGGCGACGGGGGAGGCAGGCGCATGCGACAAGCTTGAAGCGGGAAACTCCGCGCCAGGATGGCCGTTCGACATCCGGATCATGATGGCAGCCACGTCGCTGCGCGAGAAAGCTGATTTTGCACTCATGCTATCGGCTCCTGTCAAATTCAAATGAACTCGCCGTCTAACGGCGCCTGCAAATTATACATCCGTTACGGCGCAGGTTTTGAGCAGGAAGTTTGACATTAACCACAACATGCTTTACCGGTTCCGCCTTCCCCCATCGCCAGCCCCAGATTCTGCAAGATCGGGCAATCGGGCTGGTCGTCGCCATGGCAGGAACCGGCCAGTTGACTGAGGGTATCGCGCATGTCGGTCAGTTCGGCGATGCGCTGGTTCAGGTCGGCCACATGGGCCAGTGCAATGGTTTTTACATCAGCGCTGGCGCGCTGGTCGTTTTGCCACAGCGACAGCAGTTCGCGGATCTGTTCCAGCGAAAAGCCCAGGTTGCGCGAACGCTTGATGAAATGCAGCGCGTGCAGGTCTTGCGGTGTGTAGATGCGGTAGCCGGCATCGCTGCGCGCGCTGGGTTTCAACAGCGTAATGCTTTCGTAATACCGTATCATTTTTGCCGAGACACCCGTCTCGCTTGCCGCCTGGCCGATATTCATTGCTTACTCCTCTTGGTGATGCGCGCCGTGCGCCTTCCAGCGCCGCAGCAGCAAGGCATTGCTGATCACGCTGACCGAGCTGAACGCCATCGCCGCGCCCGCCACCATGGGGTTCAGCAAGCCGAACGCGGCCAGCGGAATGCCGATCAGGTTATAGATAAATGCCCAGAACAGATTCTGCCGTATCTTGCTGTAGCTGCGGCGCGAGATGTCGATGGCGTCCGCCACCAGAGCCGGATCGCCGCGCATCAGGGTAATGCCGGCCGCATGCATGGCCACGTCGGTACCGGTAGCCATGGCGATACCAACATCGGCCGCCGCCAGCGCGGGCGCATCGTTGATGCCGTCGCCCACCATGGCGACCTTCGCACCGGCCGCTTTCAGCTCCATGATTCTAGCGGTTTTATCGGCCGGCAGCATTTTGGCCACCACCGTGTCGATACCCAGCTGCTTGCCGACCGCCTCGGCGCTGCCCTGGTTGTCGCCCGTCAGCATGACGGTGGCGATGCCCAGCGCGTGCAGCCGGGCGATCGCCTCGCGCGCGCCGGGCTTGACCTGGTCGCTAAAGGCGAACAATCCCAGCAATTGCGTGCCGGCAGACAGCCAGGAAATCGTGTTGCCGGCAGCTTCCAGCGCCTGCGCCTGGCTGGCCAAGGCTGACATGTCCACACCCTCCTCCTGCATCAGCCGCGTACTGCCCAGTTTCAGCGCCATGCCATCGACCTGCGCCGCCAGGCCCCGGCCCGGCAGGGCCGACAGGCCGCTCGCCGACAAGGCCACGATGCCGCGCGCGCCGGCCGCCTCCAGCACGGCCTTGGCCAGGCTGTGTTCGCTGCCCGACTGTATGCTGGCCGCCAGCAGCAGGAGTCGCTCCTCGTCCACGCCATGCGCATGCAGTGCGGCAAGCACCGGCTTGCCCACCGTCAAAGTACCCGTCTTGTCGAACACGACAGTCGTGACGGCATGCGCCACCTCCAGCGCTTCGGCGTCCTTGATCAGGATGCCGTAACGTGCCGCCACGCCGGTGCCGGCCATGATGGCGGTCGGCGTGGCCAAGCCCAGCGCGCACGGGCAGGCGATCACCAGCACAGCGACGGCATTGATGATGGCGGTTTCCAGGTCGCCATTGGTGAACCACCAACCGAGCAAGGTCAGCAGCGCCAGCCCCAGCACCACGGGAACAAAAATGGCGCTGACCTTGTCGACCAGGTGCTGGATCGGCGCCTTGGCGGCCTGCGCGTCTTCCACCAGGCGGATAATGCGCGACAAGGTGGTCTCCGCGCCGACCGCGGTCGTCCTGACCAGCAGCAAGCCGTCACCATTGATGGCGCCGCCTGTGACCTGGTCGCCCACATGCTTGTCGACCGGCAGGCTTTCACCGGTGATCAGCGACTCGTTGACCTGGCTGGCGCCATCGATCACCACGCCATCGACGGCCACCCGCTCGCCGGGCCGTATCACCGCCAGGTCGCCCAGCCTGACCTGTTCCACCGGCACATCGCTCTCCACGCCGTCGCGGCGCACGCGCGCCGAGGCCGGCCGCAACACTTGCAAGGCCCGGATAGCCGAAGCCGTCTGCCGCTTGGCGCGCCCTTCCAGCCATTTGCCCAGCAGCACCAGGGTGATCACCACCGCCGACGCTTCGAAATACAGGTGCGGCAACATCTCCTCGGCTGTGAGCCATTGATAGACCGACAAGCCATACGCGGCGCTGGTGCCGATCGCCACCAGCAGGTCCATATTGCCACTGCCCGCCCTCACCGCCTTCCAGCCCGCCTTGTAGAAACGCGCGCCCAGGTAAAACTGCACCGGCGTGGCCAGCGCGAATTGCAGAGCGCCCGGCAGCATCAGGTGGACGCCGGCCCACTCCAGCAGCATCGGCAGCATCAAAGGCAAGGACAGCAGACCGGCAAAGACCACCTTGATTCCGTCACGCGATGGCGCTGGTGCCCCGACCTCGCCCTGCAGCGGCACGCTGGCCGCATAGCCGGCAGCGGTGACCGCCGCCACCAGCGTGGACGCCTCGACGCCGCTGACCGTCACGCGCGCGCTTTCGGTAGCCAGGTTGACGCTGGCGGCCAGGACACCCGGCACTTTCAATAATGCTTTTTCCACCCGGCCCACGCACGAGGCGCACGTCATGTCGGCCACCGACAGGTCGATGTCGGTGCTGGCCACCGCATAGCCGGCCTTGTCCACCGCCGCCTGCAAGGTGGCCAGCGGCACGTTCTGGCTGGACGCCACCCTGGCCGTATCGGTGGCCAGGTTGATGCTGGCGCTGGTCACGCCCGGCACGGCCGCCAGCGCCTTTTCAACGCGGGCCACGCACGAGGCGCAGGTCATGCCTTCGACCGTGAACGATTGCAAATAGGGGGAAGCTGGCTGCATGGCGCGGATCCTGTAGACAAGAATATATGTCTGCAGGATCAGCTATCCAACGATGGGAAGGTCAAGCACCGATTAGCGTACGATGCAATCGACGGCATTCGGCTTGCCAGCATCGCTATTGACTGCGGCCGGCGCCGTGCTCGAGTTGAAGATGGGCGGTGGCGAAAACGGAATACCCGGATTGGTCGGCACAGCCACGGGGGGCTGCTTGAAGCTCGGCGTGAACCCGAACTGGTCGGCGCCGACATTGAGCGAACCGGCGGGATTGCTCACATGGATCATGCCATCGAGCACCTGCACATACAAACCGGGTGGCGTGGCCCCCGCCGCCGGCGCGGATGGCAGCGCCGATTGCCCCGGCGTCGGCGCTGGCACGAAGGTAGCAATGAAATACGTGCCGCGGATGCCGATGGTGGCGACCGGCGTCTTCAGCGAGAACTTTTCCTTGTTGCGCTTGCCCAGCAGGCCGGACAGCGAACGCAGCCCGCCCTTGACCAGGTTGAACGAGGCGCGGTCACCATCGGGCTGGTCGGCCTGGTAGGCAAACTGCTCGACCACGAACGTGGTGGACGGTTTCAGGGTGATCTCGCTGCTGTCGATGAATTTCACCAGCGCATAGGTGTTTTTCTCCGTCACCAGCGTGTCGCCAGACTCCACCTCGGACTTGAGCGACAATACCTTGATCTTGCCATCGGCCTTTTTCGCCATCAGCGGGCCGCTCAGCTGCGTGACCGTACCGGCCACTTGCGCCATCGCCTGCAGGCTGACGCTCATCAGCGCCAGCCACAACAAGGCGCATATCAGCATGGGCCTAGTTGCAAAAGGTCTTTTTGATGCTGTTCTGCAGATCATCTTTGGTTTCCTTCGTCGATACTGTCGGTGCGGCGCTTGCCAGCAGCGGCGACGTGACATTGTTGGGCGTATTGAGCTGGTTGAGCGGGTTGTATTGCTCGCTGATCGCCGGCACGTAGTTGTTTGTGGTCACGATCACCGCAGGCGGCAACACTGGCGTGGTGACAGGCCCGGCCACCAGCACCGAAGCCGGCACCGTCACGCGACCATTCGGCGCCAGCAGCGACACGGGCGCGCCGCGGCTGTTGATGCGGACCGTCTCGGCGGCGGTCAGGTCACCGTTTTTCGCCAGCACGTTGATGCCGCCCGTCGCCTGCACATCGAGTGTGGCGGCGCCGGCAAAGGTGACGCCGGTACCGGCCGTGACCGCGATGGCGCGCGCCGCATTGACGCGCGCGCCGTCGCCGAAGGCCACGTCCGTGCTGGCATCGACGGTGACGTCGTTGCCTTGGACGACGCCCTGCACATTGACAGGGCTGTGCGCGATCAGGGTCACATTGCCGCTGTTGGCATTGATCGCATGGCTCTCGATGCCACCCGTGCTTTCGATGCGCACATCGCCCGCGCCGGTAGACAAGCTACCCAGCACCAGCACGTCAGGCGCACTGGTATTGGTCAGCGCAATGCCGCCGGCGCCGCTGTTGCTCGCACTGAAGGTCTTGACACGGTTGCCGGCGTCGTTCAGCACGGTGCCGGTTTGCGATTGCGTGGCCAGGCTGCGGGCAACCACGGCGCCGCTCTGGCTGATGGCGCCTGCGCCAGCGTTCAGGCTGATGGCATTGGCGGTCAGTGCCGCGAAACGCAGGTCGCCGGCGGCCTGGGTCACGGCCAGGTTGCCGCCGATATTGATGGCGCCCGCGCTCTGGCTGAAGCTGTTGCCGACCGTCACGTTGCCGAGGCCGCCCAGCAGTCCGCCGCTTTGCGCATAGTTGGCCACCGTCAACACGTTATTGACCGACAGGCTGCCGCCGGAAAGGTTCAGGCCGCCGCGCGAGGTCAAGCTGTCGAGCACGGTATCGCCGGCCGCCGCCGTGTAGACCACGTTGCCGGTGCTGGCCGCGAAATCGGCCGCCAGCACATTGGCGCCGCTAGGTGCCACGCCGCCTTCCCAGTTGGCGGCGTCGCTCCACAAGCCGCCGGCCGCGCCAATCCAGGTCGACAGGGCGCGCTGCGCAATGCTGGCCTGGGCCACGCCGCTGTTCGATGTCAAGGCGTAATTGCCGGCATCGCTACCTGCCAACTGGAAGCCGCTCACCGCCACGGTTTTACCGGTGCCGAAGTTGCGGTCGGCAAAGGTGCCGCTGCCGCCCGCCAGGCTGACCGTATCCTGGCCGATCACGCCCGCCACGGTGCCGCTGACACTGGCCACTTGCGTGCCGTCATACACCTTGTCGCTGGCGCTGACGCTGGCCAAGGTCAACGCCGCCCGCGCAATGCTGGCGCTGGTGGCGCCGCCGGTGGCGGCGAGCCGGTAATTGCCGGCGTCCGTACCGGACAGGGTCGCGCCCTGCACCGCCACGGCCTTGCCGCTGCCCGCATTCTTGTCGGCAAACGCCGCGCTGGCCGAGGCCGTCAGGACGTCACCGGCGATGCGGTTATCGCTGATCGCCACCTGCGCGCCGGTCACGCCGTCATACACCTTGTCGATACCCGTATAGCCCAGGGTCAAGGCGCGCTGCGCGATGGCGGCGGTGGTCGTGCCGCCGGTCGTGGCCAGCGTGTAGTTGCCAGAATCAGCGCCTGACAGGCTGGCGTTCTGCACCATCACGACTTTGTTATTGCCGGCGTTCTTGTCGGCAAACGCGCCGCTGGCCGACACGTTCAATGCGTCACCGGCAATACGGTTGTCGGTCACGGCGACCGTGGCGGCGGTATTGCCGTCGTAGGTCTTGCCCGCCGCCGCAAAGCCCAAGGCCAGTTCGCGCTGGGTAATGGTGGCGCTGGACACGCCGGTGGTCGAGTTCAATACATAGTTGGCGGCATCGACACCGGACAGGCTGGCGTTCTGCACCGTCACGACCTTGTTGTTGCCAGCGTTCTTGTCGGCAAACGCGCCGGTTGCCGTGGCCGTCAGCATATCGCCGGCGACACGGTTGTCAGTGATGGCGACGGTGGCAGCGGTGCTGCCGTCATAGATCTTGCCTGCTGCGGCAAAGCTCAATGCCAACGCGCGTTGCGCGATGCTGGCGCTGGTCGCGCCGGTGGTCGAGGCCAGTACATAGTTGGCGGCATCGGTACCGGACAAGCTGGCGTTCTGGACCGTCACGACCTTGTTGGCGCCCGCATTCTTGTCGGCAAACGCGCCGCTGGCCGTTGCCGTCAGCACATCGCCGGCGACACGGTTGTCAGTGATGGCGACGGTGGCGGCGGTATTGCCGTCATAGGTCTTGCCTGCGGCAGTGATGCCCAGCGCCAGTTCGCGCTGGGTTATCGTGGCGCTGGTGGCGCCGGTGGTCGAGGTGAGTACATAGTTGGCGGCATCGGCACCGGACAGGCTCGCGTTCTGGACCGCCACGGTCTTGTTGGCGCCAGCATTCTTGTCGGCAAATGCACCGCTGGCCGTTGCCGTCAGCACATCACCGGCAATACGGTTGTCGGTGATGCCAACTGTGGCGGCGGTATTGCCGTCATACGTCTTGCCGGCTACCGCAAAGCCCAGCGCCAGTTCGCGCTGGGTAATGGTCGCGCTGGTGGCGCCGGTGGTCGAGTTCAATACATAGTTGGCGGCATCGACACCGGACAGGCTGGCGTTCTGCACCGTCACGGCCTTGTTGGCGCCGGCGTTCTTGTCGGCAAACACACCGCTGGCCGTTGCCGTCAGCACGTCGCCAGCGACGCGGTTGTCGGTCACGGCGACCGTGGCGGCGGTGCTGCCGTCGTAGGTCTTGCCGGCTGCCGCAAAGCTCAATGCCAACTCGCGTTGCGTGATCGTGGCGCTGGAGGCGCCGGTGGTCGAGCTCAATACATAGTTGGCTGCGTCGGTACCGGACAAGCTGGCATTTTGCACCGTCACCGACTTGTTGACGCCAGCGTTCTTGTCGGCAAACGCGCCGCTGGCCGTTGCCGTCAGCACATCGCCGGCCACGCGGTTGTCGGTCACGGCGACTGTGGCGGCGGTACTGCCATCATAGGTCTTGCCGGCTGCCGCAAAGCCCAGCGCCAGTTCGCGCTGGGTAATGGCGGCGCTGGCCGCGCCGGTGGTTGATTTCAATATATAGTTGGCGGCATCGGTACCGGACAGGCTGGTGTTCTGCACCGTCACGGCCTTGTTGGCACCCGCATTTTTGTCGGCAAACGCGCCGGTCGCCGTTGCCGTCAGCACATCGCCGGCCACGCGGTTGTCGGTCACGGCGACTGTGGCGGCGGTACTGCCATCATAGGTCTTGCCGGCTGCCGCAAAGCCCAGCGCCAGTTCGCGCTGGGTAATGGCGGCGCTGGTCACGCCGGTGGTTGATTTCAATACATAGTTGGCGGCATCGGCACCGGAAAGGCTCGCGTTCTGGACCGTCACGGCCTTGTCGGCGCCCGCATTTTTGTCGGCAAACGCAGCAATTGCGGTCGCCGTCAGCACGTCGTTCGCGATACGGTCGTCGCTGATCGCCACGGCAGCGCCCTTGCCGCCATCGTAAATCTTGTTGACACCGGCAAAGTCCAGGTTCAATTCGCGCTGGGTGATATCGGCCTTGACCTCGGCGCCGACATTGGCCAGCGTGTAGTTGGCCGCATCCGCGCCGGACAGGCTGGCATCCTTTACCGTGACGGTTTTCCCCGTGCCCGCATTCTTGCCATCAAACGTCCCAGTGGCTGTGGCTGTCAGCACGTCGTTGCCGATGCGATCATCGGTGATGGTCACTGAGGCCGCCGTGCCGCCATCATAGGTTTTGTTGACACCGGCAAAGCCCAGATTGAGCGCGCGCGCCGTAATATCGGCACTGGCGCTGCCTTTGCTGTCGCCGAGAATATAGTTCCCCGCGTCACGGCCGGCGAGATTGCTGCCAGTGACGCTGTAGTCGACGATCTTGCGCGTTCCCACATTCTTGTCGACGAAACTGGCGGCCGCATTCGACAGCTGTACCTGGTCGTCGCCGAACAGACCGTCAAACG
The DNA here is from genome assembly GCF_030944405.1 of Janthinobacterium sp. J1-1. Lineage (NCBI taxonomy): Bacteria > Pseudomonadati > Pseudomonadota > Betaproteobacteria > Burkholderiales > Oxalobacteraceae > Janthinobacterium > Janthinobacterium sp. J1-1. Next base: position 2,803,331 of record NZ_CP132339.1, on the reverse strand, counting down.
TGCCGCTCAGACTGGCCGCCACAGTGCCGTCGTACACCTTGCCTGCCGCGCTGGCCGTGGCCAATGCCAGGCTGGCGCGGCTGATCTCGGCCGTGCCGGTGGCGGTATCGGCCACCGTGTAATTACCCTTGTCGCTGCCGGCCAGCGACACGCCAGTCGCCTTGACGCTCTTGCCGCTGCCGGCATTCTTGTCCGTGAACTCCACGCTGCCGCTGGCATTGACCGTATCGCCCGCCACTGCATTGCCCAGCGTGAAGCTGGCGCCATTCAAGCTCAGCTTGCCATCGTAGACCTTGCTGCCGCCGACACTGGCCGTCAGGGTCCGTGGCGTGATATCGGCCAGGCCGCTGGCGGTGGTCGCCAGCGTGTAGTTACCCAGTTCATTGCCCGCCAGGCTGATGCCGGTGGCATTGACGGGTTTGCCAGTTCCAGCATTCTTGTCGTCAAACTTCACGCTGCCACCAGCGCCCAGGCTGGCGGCGAGCGACTCGCCGGCAACCACGTTCGCCAGGACAAAACTGGCGCCGTCCAGATTCAGGCCACCATCGTAGACCTTGCTGCCGCTTACAGTGGCCGTCAGCACACGCGGCGTGATGGCCGCCGTCGCCGTACCGTCCGTCTTGGCCAGCACATAGTTGGCCGCGTCAAGACCGGACAGGCTGGCATTCTGCACCGTCACCGTCTTGCCAGCGCCCGCGTTCTTGTCGGCAAATGTGCCGGTGGCCGACGCTGTCAGCAGATCACCGGTCACACGATTATCGGTAACCGTCACGGCAGCAGTCGTGCCGCCGTCATATACCTTGTTGACACCGGCAAACGCCAGGTTCAGGGTGCGCTGCGCGATATCGGCCGTGGCCGTGCCACCGGTATTGCCCAGCGCATAATTGGCCGCGTCGGTACCAGACAGGCTGGCGCTCTGCACCGTCACCGTCTTGCCAGCACCCGCGTTCTTGTCGGCAAACGTGCCTGTTGCCGACGCTGTCAGCACATCACCGGTCACGCGATTATCGGTGACGGTCACGGCAGCATTGGTAGCGCCGTCATATACCTTGTTAACACCGGCAAACGCCAGGTTCAAAGCGCGCTGCGTGATATCTGCCGTGGCCGTGCCACCGGTATTGCCCAGCGTATAGTTAGCCGCGTCAAGACCGGACAAGCTGGCGTTCTGCACCGTCACCGTCTTGCCAGCACCCGCGTTCTTGTCGGCAAACGCGCCGGTTGCGGACGCTGTCAGCACGTCACCGGTCACGCGATTATCAGTGACAGTCACGGCAGCAGTCGTGCCGCCGTCATACACTTTATTGACACCGGCAAACGCCAGGTTCAAAGTGCGCTGCGTGATATCGGCCGTGGCCGTGCCACCGGTATTGCCCAGCGTATAGTTAGCCGCGTCGGTACCGGACAAGCTGGCGTTCTGTACCGTCACCGTCTTGCCAGCACCCGCGTTCTTGTCGGCAAACGCGCCGGTTGCGGACGCTGTCAGCAGATCACCGGTCACACGATTATCGGTAACCGTCACGGCAGCAGTCGTGCTGCCGTCATATACCTTGTTGACACCGGCAAACGCCAGGTTCAGGGTGCGCTGCGTGATATCGGCCGTGGCGGTGCCACCGGTATTGCCCAGCGTATAGTTGGCTGCATCGGTACCGGACAAGCTGGCATTCTGCACCGTCACGGCTTTGTTGGCGCCAGCATTCTTGTCGGCAAATGCGCCGCTGGCCGTTGCCGTCAGCAAGTCGCCGGTCACACGGTTATCGGTGACTGTCACGACGGCAGTCGTGCCGCCGTCATACACCTTGTTGACACCGGCAAACGCCAGGTTCAGGGCGCGCTGCGCGATATCGGCCGTGGCCGTGCCACCGGTATTGCCTAGCGTATAGTTGGCCGCGTCGGTACCGGACAGGCTGGCGTTCTGTACCGTCACGGTCTTGCCAGCACCCGCGTTCTTGTCGGCAAATGCGCCGGTGGCCGTTGCCGTCAGCACGTCGCCGGCCACGCGGTTATCGGTGAGCGTCACGGCCGCCGCCACGCCGCCATCGTAAGTCTTGTTGACGCCGGTAAAGCCGAGATCGAGCGTGCGCGCCGTGATGCCGGCGCTGGTCTTGCCTGTGCTGGTATTGAGCACATAATTGCCCGCGTCGCTGCCGCCCAGGTTGCCGCCTGCCACGCTGTAGTTGACGTCCTTGCCGGCGCCCACGTTCTTGTCGACGAAATTGGCCGAGGCGCCCGACAGCTGGACCTGGTCGGTGCCGAACACGCCTTCGAAGGTCGCGCTGAGGCTGGCGCCGGTACTGCCATCGTAGACTTTGCTGGCGGCGCTCACGCTGGCCAGGCTGAGGCTGGCGCGGCTGATCTCGGCCGTGCCGCTGGCCGTTTCGGCCAGGCTGTAATTGCCCAGTTCATTGCCGCTCAAGGCCAGGCCGCTGAGATTGACGGCCTTGGCGGTGCCGGCATTCTTGTCGACAAATTGCGCGCTGCCGGTCACGCCCAGGGTGTCGCCACTAACCGTGTTACCCAAGCTTAAGGTCGCGTTGGCAAACCCCAGCTGGCTGTCATACACCTTGCTGCCACCCAGGATCACGCTCAGGGCGCGCGGCGTGATGGCCAGCGTGGTGGTGCCGGCATAGCTGATGTCGTACTTGGTCGACCACAAGCCGCCCAGCGCGTAGTTGCCGACATTGAGGGCGTTGCCGTAGCTGGCGGTGCCGCTGGCGCCAAGATCGCCATTGAGCAGGCCGACATAGCCGAGCGTGTCAACGCCGGCCACCTGGCCGTCATAGACCCGGCTGGCCGCGCCGCTGGCGGTGACCTGGAGCGGCGTCAAAAAGGCCTTCAGCATCGGCGTGGTATAGCCGTCGTAGATGCGCCAGACGGCGTTCTCGCCGAAATTGAAGCCGCCGAAGCTGCTTTGCTTGTTCATGTCGGCCGTACTGCGCCCGGTGGAGCCGCCCTGGTCAAAATAAGTACCGGCGGTTTCGTAGTTGAAGAAGGCCGGCCCCACGCCTGCGCCAGGATCGGCGCGGCCCACCACGGCGCCCAAGGTACCGGAGTTGACGCCATTGCCCGATACCGTGCCGGAAAAATACAGGCGGCTGGCGCTGCTGCCCGCCACGCTCCAGCCGATCACGCCACCCACGTTCTCGCGCGTGAGCGTCTGGTCGCTATTGCTGGCCAGGCCGATGGCGCCGGCGGCATAGGCATCGGCGATGGTGCCGCCGTTGCGTCCGACCAGGCCGCCGACATTCGCGCCGCCGCCCACGCCACCGGTGGCGTAGGCCTGCGAAATGGCGCCGTCATTATTGCCGACCAGGCCACCGATCTTTTCGCCTGGGCCGGTGACGGCGCCACTGGCGCGCGCCACGCTGATGCTGCCGTCGCTATTGTTGGAACCGACCAGGCCGCCAATCGATGAACCGCTGACACTGCCGTTGCCCATGCCGCCGGCCAGGCCCGTCACATTGCCAGTGGCGGTGGCATTGCTGATCGTCCCGCCATTGGCCCCCACCAGGCCACCGACATTGGTGTTGCCGCTGACGGCCATGCTGCTGCTCACATTGCTGAGCGTGCCTTCGCTGTTGTTGCCCACCAACGCACCGACATTGTTGCCGCCGGTGACGCTGCCGCCCAGCATGGCCAGGTTGCGGATGGTGCCACCCTGCAACCTGGCAAACAGGCCGCTGCCAAAATAGGATGAATTGGCGCTGCCATTGATGACCAGGCCCTGGATGCCGTGATTGCCGCCGTCAAAGATGCCGGTGTACGCATATTCGTCGCCGCCGAACAGCGGCGTGAAGCCGGCGCCCCCGTTCCAGCTGGCGGTGCCGCTGGCGTCGATATCGCCCGCCAGCAGATAATTCTTGTTGTTGATCTGTTTGCCGACGCCTTGCAGGCCGTACACATCGGCAATCTGATACGGCGCCGCCACGCTGCCGTCGCCGCCGGTGGCGCGCAAAAAGGTGGCGTTGCCAATGCTGAAGCCGTTGGCAAAGAAAGCGGGCAGGCTGGCGGCGTTCTGTTCCCAGTTGCCACGATCGAGCAGGAAGTTGCCGCCCACGTTGACGGCGCCAGTGGCATTGATGGAGCCGCCCGACAGGGTCAGGTCCTTGGCCACCGCCAGCGCACTGTTCAGGTTGATGCCGCCGCCACTGTTCAAGGCCAGCGTATTGAGGGTCGTCAGGCCTGTCAGGTCGAGCCCGCCCTTTACATCGAGTGTACCGGAAAACTCGCTGCTGCCAATCGCAATCGTCGGCGCAGCAATGGTGCCCAGTTCGGCCGTGCTCAGGCCCAGGCTGGTACCGCTGTCGGCGGCGCTAGTGCCCACTTCGATGCTGCCGTCATTGCTGCGGCGCCGCAGGTTGACCGTGCCGTTCGATGCGGTCGAGATCGATTGCGCGGCGCCGCCCAGCGTCATGTTGTCGGCCACCAGGCTGACCGTGCCGCCCGCGTACAAGCCGCCGCCGGTATTCACGCTCAAGGCGCCGCCGGCCGTGGCACGCAGGTTGCTGCCGTCCTGGCGCAGGGCCACCATGTTCGACACGGTCAGGTTGCCGCCGGTTTGCAGGTTCAGGCTGCGCACACCTTCGGTCTCGGCCAGATTGACCAGGTCGACCGGCGCACTGACGGTCAGGTTGCCCGCCGTCGCGCTACCGATGGTGACGGTATTGGCGGAAATCTGGTTCAGCTCGGTATTTGTCAGGCCCAGGCCATTGCCGGGTTTGCTTCCCACGGACACCTGGCGCCCATCGGTCAGCGGCTTGGCGATCACTTCGGCATAGCCGGTGGCGCCACCAAAAACGAGCCTGCCACCAAAGCTGATGTTATCGGCCTGCAAAGTTACCAACTGGCCATAGGCGCCGCTGCCAAGCAACTGGTCGCCGCCGCCTCCCAGATTGATGCCACCAAGCGCGTCACTGGCGCGCAAGGTCAGGTTGCCATTACCGACATTGACCCAGCCCGAACCATTGCTGGTAATGCTCGCGCCCGACAGGTAAGCCGCGCCGCCATAGGTGTTGATGGGTGCGTGCAGGATCACATCGGAGCCGAGGCCATAGGCGCTGCCGCTGGTAGCATCGTTGGCCGACAGCGTAATATTGCCACCCTGCGCGCTGATCGCCGCATTGACGACGATGGACTCGCCGGCCAGGGCCGTCAGTCCAACGCCCGACTTGACGATATTAATCGCGCTGGTAAACGTGATGCGGTGCGTGGCCTGCAGGGTTACATTAGTCTGTGCCGACGAAATGGTGCCGGCGCCAATGGTCGAGCTGCCAGTGGCTGGCCCATCGGCAAACTGGTCGAAGTTCTCCAGCTGGCCACTGGAACTGGACACCACATCGATATCGTAGGGGTCGAGCAACCAGTTACCGCGCTTGCCACGCGACGCGCCGGTATCGATGCGGATGCCATCGACGTCCAGGTAGTGGCCCGAGGTTTCCACCAGGCCACCGTTGCCGGACGCGGCGCCGCCACGCGCCGAAATACTGCCGTACACGCGCGCCGTTTCATTGCCCCAGACGATGACCTTGCCGCCATCGCCGTTGACGATCGCATCGGCCTTGATGCTGGCGCCGCTGTCCACCGCCACCTGGCGCGCATTGGGAATGGCAGCATTCTTGCCTTGGTAGTCGCCACCCAGCAGCACCGTGCCGCCCCCAAGGGCGCCGCTGGCGTCGACCTGGGCATTGCCCAGCACGCCGACCTGCTCGCCCAGCACCGTGACCTCGCCGCCCTTGCCCGCCGTGTTGCTCGCGGTGGTGACGCTGCCGTTTTCCAGCAGCGCCTTGCCGGTCGCTTTCAGCACGATCTTGCCGTTCTCGCCGAGCACCGCGCTGTTGGCATTGAGCACGCCGCGCTGGTTCAGCAGCGCGCCGGCCATGCCGATGCGCCCGCCCTGGGCCACGATCTGCCCCACATTGATGGCCTGGTCCGCGGGGGCCGACAGCACCACGCGCAGGTCCGGGTTGGCGGCGTCGGCCAGCTGCACGCTGTGGCCGGCGGCCAGCAGCACGTCGCCGTTGGGCGCGGTGATGATGCCGCTGTTTTCCACGTTCGGCGCGATCAGCAGAATCTGCCCGCCGCTGACGGCGTTGATGGCTCCCTGGTTAATAACGGCGCCGGCCGTGTCGCCGGCATTGAAGTTCATCTTGCCGGCCAGGAAATCCTGGTTCGACAGCGCCAGGCTGGACGCCACCAGGCCCGCCACGTCGACCCGCGCATCACGGCCGAACAGCACGCCGTTCGGATTGATCAGAAAGACCTTGCCGTTCGATTGCAAGGAACCGAGGATCTTGCTGGGGTCTTGTCCGGTGATGCGGTTCAGTACGCTGCTGCCGGCGTTTTGCTGGACAAAGCGCGTGATTTCGCCCTGGTTGACGGAAAAACTCTGCCAGTTGATGATGGTGTTGGGCGTGTTCGTGATCGTAAACAGATTGCCCTGCTGGTTGAACGTGGCCTGGCCATGCACCACTTGCGGCAAGACCGGATTGGCGTGGGCCGCATTGAAGCAGGCGGCGATCAGCAAGGCCAGCGCGGTGCGGCGCAGCGGCGGCTCGAAGGGGCCGCCGGCAGGCACGGTGCGCAATTGTTTTTGTTTGCTCATGATGTGGTTATCCTTGATGCTCAGTACGACAGCGCAACTCTGAAATGCAGGCGGTTGGCGTCGCGGCGCCCCGACTGGCCGGCGTTGACCACATGCGCATAGTCCAACTGCAGGTTGGCGTAGCGGTTCAGCAGGATGCGCAGGCCCAGGCCGGTCGAGCCGATCGCCATGCTGTCGATTTCGCCGGGCAAGGCGTGATTGCGGCGCACCCAGGCCGTGTCATAAAACGCCAGCGCGCGGCACTGGTAGCCGCCGTCGCCGCACCAGTTCGGCGTGTACAGTTCCAGGTTCAGGTTGGCGCCGCTATCGTTCGCCACTTCGCGCTCCAGGAAGCCGCGCACGGTGGCCGCGCCGCCGACGCCGAACTGCTCGCCCGGCACCAGCGCATCGGGCGTGTACTGGCCGTTGAACAGCGCGCGCCATTGCCAGTCGCCGTCCAGCACCTGGCTATAGTTGCCGCTCAAGCGCAACGTGCTGTAGCCGGCCTTGGCCCCCAGGCGCGCCAGGGTAAAATCCTGCTGGCTGCCATTCTTGCCGCCGGGAATATTGCGCGTCAGGGTCAGGCCCACGCTGGCCTCGCCGCGCGGCAAGCTCCAGGCGCCGATATACGCAATGCTGACGGGGTGCACCGTCACGTCGGTGCCCAGCTCCATGCCGAAGAACTGCAGGCTGTTGCGGTAGGCCTTGAAGTCCAGGCCGTACACCAGCTTGGGTTCGTAGTTGTCGCGCTTGCCGAAGTTCTGGTTGTAGCGCGCGCCGGCGGTGGTGCCGCGGCCGCTGACGGCCAGGTCGACAATGCCGGCCGCGACGCTGCCCGAATCGACGTTCGAATAGCTGGCAAAAAAGTCCAGCGAATCGCCCAGCGCATACAGCGGCACATGGTAGCCGAGGCCGTACACGCCGACCTGGTTGGCGTGCTCGAGCGAGGTGGTGTATTGCAGGCTGACCACGTGATCGCGGCCCCACAGATTGGCATGCTGCAGCACCACGCCGGCGTGCGTCTTGCCGGAGTCCTTGCTGCCGGTATTGTCGAGGTTGAGCGTGGCTTTCCAGGCACGTTCGTCCGCCACCGCGATGCTGGCGTCGACCGTGCCGTCGACCTCGCCGGTGGCCAGCTTGACTTCCATCTTGCGCGCCGGATTTTCATTGGCCAGCTTCAAACTTTGCCCCAGCGCCGGCATGTTCGGCGTCTGCCCTTCGACCAGGGCCGGCAAGGCTCGCCGCACATTGGCCTGGTCGACATGCTGGTTGCCGGTAATGGCCACCTTGCCGACCTGCGTCTGCATGACCTCCAGGCGCACGGCGCCATGATCGAGTTCCTGCTCCGGCAAAGCCACCAGCACCATGGTGTAGCCACGCGCGCGGTAGGCGTTTTCCAGCGCCTCGACGGCTTGCTGGATGGCGCCAAAATCGCGCTGCCGGCCGGCGAACGGCGCCACCAGCGATTGCACCAGTTGCGGCCCCAGCAAGGTGTCGCCGCTGACCTCGTAGCGGGCGATATCGAACAGAGGAACGGCACTGTCGGCGGCCGGGGTTTGGGCGTTTGCGCATGCCGCGCAGAACAACAGCGCGGAACCTGCAAGCAGGCGCACCAGACGATAATTCATGTGTGAGAGTTCTTGTGGTTGCATGGCCAGCCAGGCGTGTCTGGACCATCAATTGATTGAAGGCAAAGTTTAGACGGATTCTGATTCTCAGTCAGATATTTCTGTGCTAGCGATGGTTATTTTGTCTCGAAGCTGGTGACGCCATCCCAGTCCGCTCCGGGCGGCGTGGCGCGATACTGGCGCAGGCGCTCGGCGTACAGCCGGCGCAAGCCATCATCTGGCAGTTCCAGCAAGATTGCCCCAGCGCCATCCCAGTCGCGTGCGCGCAACAATTCCAGCAGGCGCGACCAGCGCGCCAGCAGCGCCAGTTCAACCGCATCGGCCTCGCCCAGCAAGCCACGCGGCTCGTAGATGGCCACCGGTTCCGTCTTGCCTTTTACCCGCACGCGGTCCAGTTCGCGGTAGGCAAATTGCGGCGCCTGCGCACGCGTGAATTCGCTCACGGCAATCCCCACGCCGTACACCTTGGTAATGCCTTCCAGGCGCGCGCCCAGGTTGACGGCGTCGCCCATCACGGTATACGCGCGGCGGATGCGCGAGCCCATGTCGCCCACATGCATCAGGCCGCTATTGATGCCGATGCCGATCTGCAGCGCCGGCCAGCCACGCGCCTGGAAGTCCGTGTTCAGGCGCGCTGCGCTGCGCTGCATCAGCAGGGCACTGGCCACGGCCCGGCTGGCATGATCGGAAAACGCCACCGGCGCGCCCCAGAACGCCATCACGGCGTCGCCGATATATTTGTCCAGGGTGCCGCCGTGGCTGTCGCGGATGTCTTCCGACATGGCGGTCAGGTAGAGGTTGATGTATTCCCGCAGCTCCTGCGGCGTCATCTGTTCCGAAATGGCGGTAAAGCCGCGCACGTCGGCAAACAGCACCGTCAGCTCGCGGCTTTCGCCATCCATGCTGTAGCGGTCGGGATTGTCGGCCATCTGCGCCACCAGTTCCGGCGCCACGTACTGGCCGAAGCGCGACACCAGCGCCCTGCCCTTGCGCACTTCGAAAAAATACCCCCAGGCCAGATTGGCGACGAACAGCGCCGCGACCAGGAGCAGCAGCACGGCAATATCGAGCGCCGCGTCGAAGCCGTGGTACAGCCACCAGTTCAGGCCCAGTGCGCCGGCCAGCGTGCTGCCTGCCAGCAATACGGCTGCCGCCGGCGTGGCCAGCGCCAGCGCGCAGCCCAGCAGCAATCCCACCAGCACCACCTGGCCGAACTCGATCGCCAGCGCATAGTCGGGACGCGACTTGAAATGGCCGTCGAGGATGGATTTGATCAGGTTGGCGTGGACTTCCACACCGGGAAACTCGGCATTGACGGGCGTGGCGCGGATATCGTTCAGGCCGGCGGCGGTGGTGCCCACCAGCACGATGGCGCCGTGCAGCACTTCGGTCGGCACCGCCCCCATCAGCACGTCGGCGGCCGACACATAGCGGAAGGCGCCGCCGTCGGGGCCGCCATTGCCGCGAAACTGGATGGTGGTGGTCAAGGCTTCGCCGACCGGGATATCGAGGCGTCCGCGTGGCGTAAACACGGCGATGTGGTCCAGGCCGCCATGCTCGCGCTCGGCCTCGGACAAGTTGTCGGCGGTCTGGCCGAACACCGGTGCGATCGCGCGCGCCTTCAGGTACACGCTGGCCGTGGCCAGCGACAGCGACGGATAGTACGCGTCGCCGATGCGCTGCAGCAGGGTCGACGAGCGCAGCACGCCGTCGCTGTCGGTCAGGGCCGTGAGGATGCCGGCCCCTTGCGCCGCCTGTTGCAGCTGAGCCAGGTTGGCCTCGTAGCCGGGCGCCGTAAACGCCGTCACCGTGCGCCCGTTCAGGTCGCTCACCGTAAAAGCAGGCTTGGGCAGCACGCCTTTCTTTTGCCTGTCCGACACGCTGTAGCCCAGCACCACCGGCTGACCGCGCATGGCCTCGGCAAACAAAGCGTCGTAGTCCATCTGTGGTTTGAGGCGTTCGAGCTGGCTGCGCAGGCCGGGCACGCCGGCCAGTTGGCCCTTGGCCAGGTCGGCCAGCACGCCATAGCCGGAACTGGTGTCGGGCTCGGGAAACGAGATATCGAAGCCGACCGCGGCCACGCCATAGTGGCCCGTCAGTTGCCTCACCAAGCGCGCCTGCACGTCGCGCCCCCAGGGAAAACGGCCGATCTGGTTCAGGCTTTTTTCATCGATATCGACGATCACGATGCGCGTGTCGAGCTGCGGGGCTTCGACGCGCATGCGCATGTCGCCCAGCATGGCGTCCAGCCGGCCCAGGGTATCGACGCCGAACAGGCCGATGCTGGCGCAGGCGGCCAGCACCGTCAACAATGCGCCCAGCAGCAGCCGCGCGCCATGCTTTTTCAGTGCCGCAAACCAGCGCATCAAGGCACGTAACCGGGAATGGCCGCCTCGTCGACGGCGTCGATCTGTTCGGGATGCATATGCTGCCGGGCAAACGCCAGGTACACCTTGCTGCGGATAAACACGTCGAACAGGTCGGGATCGATATGGCCGTTCAGGCTGAAGTGGCCCAGGATGCGCAGCGACTCGGACAGCGACTTGCCCTTTTTATAGGGCCGGTCGCGCGCCGTCAGCGCCTCGAAGATATCGGCGATCGCCATCAGCCGCGCCGGCACCGACATCTGCTCGCGCGTGAGGCCACGCGGATACCCCTTGCCGTCCATGCGTTCATGGTGGCCGCCCGCGTATTCCGGCACCTTCTGCAAATGCTTGGGCCAGGGCAATGCTTCGAGCATGCGGATCGATACCGAAATATGGTTGTTGATGATCTTGCGCTCGGCATCGGTCAGTGTGCCGAAACGAATCGTCAGGTTTTCCAGCTCATTGGCGTCGAGGAAATCGCGCTCGACCCCGTCGGGGCCGGTCCAGCGCCGCGCCGCGATTGCGCGCACCCGCTCCTGGTCCGCCGGTGACATGCCTTCGCCGCCGATATTGGCGTGACGTAAAAAGTCGCGCTCCTCGCGCAGCAAGATTTGCTGTTCGCGCAGGGCCAGCGCGATCTCGCCAGCCTGTGCCGGTGACGCCAGTTGCGCTTTTAACGCGGCAATTTCCGCGTCGCGCAGCAGCACTTCGAAGCGCGTGTCGACCAGGTGGATGCGGTCATGGATGGTTTCCAGCTTGGTGGCCTTGTCGACCACGTGCACCGGGGTGGTGATCTTGCCGCAGTCGTGCAGCAGGCCTGCCAGCCACAGCTGCTTGCGTTCGTTCTCGCTCAACTGGAAACCTGCCATCGGGCCGTGCGTGGTGGCGTGCACGGCGTCGGCCAGCATCATGGTCAGCTCGGGCACGAACTGGCAGTGCCGGCCCGTGTAGGGCGACTTTTCATCGATGCCGATATTGATCAGGTTGACCAGGGATTCCAGCAACTGTTCCAGCTGGCGCAGCAGCAATTGATTGGTCAGCGCCACGGCCGCCTGCGCCGCCAGGGCCTCGATAAAGCGCTGGTCGGTGGCGGAAAACGCCTGCACCGCGCCGGTCTCGCGGTCCTGGGCGTTGATCAGTTGCAGCACGCCGATCAGCTCGCCTTCATGGTCGCTCATCGGTACCGTCAGGAACGACCTGGAACGGTAGCCATAATGGCCGTCAAAGGCGCGCATGCCCGAGAAATTGAATTCGCCCGACTGGTACACATCGTCGATATTGACCGACACCCGGCGGTGCGCGGCATACGCCGCCACCGACGCCAGATTGGGTGCGCCGTCTTCCTGCCACAGCGCCACGCCCGGCACGCCGACCGCCACGCCGGCGCTGGCGCCCTGGCGCAGCCCCAGGCTGTCATTGATACTGATATGAAATTCCAGGCTGCGGCCATCGGCGCTGGGGCGGTACAAGGTGCCGCCATCGGCGCCCGTCATGTCCTTGGCGACCAGCACGATGCGTTCGAGCAGGGGCGTGATATCGCCGCCGTGCAGCATGCCTGCCGCCGCGCCACGGCCCAGTTCGACGCTCAGTTCAGTCAGCTGGTCGAGCCGCTGGGCAATTTGCTCGGGGTGCAGCTGGAGCATGGTGGAGGACTGGGGAAGTGGCAACAACCGCCAGTGTAACGTTGCCGGCTGCCGGCTGTACATTACAAAAAGGCAACAACTGAAAATAGATTTCCGAAACACAACAACTATTAAAAAATGCCGTTTCGTGCACGACAATTAGAATAGAATCAACAATCGTTACAGTATAACAAGGCAGCGATGAAATTCACCTTCAGGGGCGTGCGCGGTTCGATCCCCTCGCCCGGCCCGCACACGGTGCGCTACGGCGGCAACACGACCTGCATCGAAGTGCGCACGGCCGGCGATGCCCTGCTGGTACTCGATGGCGGCAGCGGCCTCTTCGCCCTGGCCGGCGCACTGCCGCCAGGACCGGCGACGGCGCACATCCTGATCACCCACAGCCACTGGGACCATATCCATGGCCTGCCGATGTTCGCGCCACTCTTCATCCGCGGCAGCCGCGTGCGCCTGTATGGCGCGGCGGATGCGGCCGGCAATGGTATCGAGCACGTGATGGCCACGCAGCTGCAGAACAATTATTTTCCCGTCAGCGAAGCGGCCATGGCGGCCGAGATCGACTACCGCACCCTGGCCGTCGGCGAACGCGTGGCAGTGGCCGACGCGGTGGTGACGAACGCCGAAATGAACCACCCGGTGATCAACCTGGGCTACCGCATCGAGTCCGGCGGCGCCTCGCTGTTTTTCAGCGGCGACCATGAACCGTTTGCCAATCCATACGCCAGCGGCACGCCCGAGCACGCCGCCTGCGAAGCCGTCATCGCCCAGCGCCAGGGCGCCATCGACAAGGCGATTGCCGGCGTCGACGCCTTGATCATGGACTGCTCGTACACGCGCGAGGAATACGCGAACAAACGCGGCTGGGGCCACGGCACCTTCGACGGCGCGTTCGAACTGGCCCTGCGCTGCGGCGCCAAACGGCTGTATTGCACCCACCACGAACCGGGCCGCAGCGACGATCAGCTGGAAGCCGTGTTTGCCGACGTGATGGCGCGCTTTGCGGGGCGGCTGGGACCGCTGCAGGTCTTCCTGGCGGCCGAGGGCATGACGGTGGCGCTGGCGTAAGGTCTGTGTATGTTGGGTAACGAACGGTCAGGCCGGCGCCAGTGGGCCATGATGAATGCCTGTTTATTCAAGGAGACCGTCATGACCCAGCAAAGCGAAAAAGCGCGCGAACAGCAGCAGCGCGAAGATCAGCAAGCCCAGCATGAAGCGAACAAAAGCCGCCAGCAGGCCGAGCAGGACAAGGGGGCGATCCGCCAGAATGACGGCCTGAAACCGCACCAGGGTGGCGACAAGGGTCCACGCGGCCAGTAAGTCCTGACCACCAGACAGGCGCCGCGGCGCCTGTTTCATTTGGCGCTCCCCCATGAAAAACCTGCTGACCATTGCCGGCCTGGCCCTGCTCTCTGCGCTGGCGACCGCCCTGCTCGCCTTTATGGCGCTCGAACTGATGCCGTGTTCCTGGTTTGGCGGCCATTCCGAAGGCGCTTGCGGCTACGGCGCCGTATTTGCCGTGATGGGCGCCGCCCCCATCGTGTTCCTGGTGCTGTTGGTGCTGCTGTGCATGGGGTATGCGCGCCGGCGAGGCAAACAGGCGCAGATCGGCCAATAAAAAAAGGGAGCCTGGACGGCTCCCTTTTCAATCGTGAAGGTACTTCATCACATGATGTGGTGGCCGATCCACCAGGCCACTGCGGCAACAAAGGCCGATGCCGGAATCGTGAAGATCCAGGCCCAGACGATATTGCCCGCCACGCCCCAGCGCACGGCCGACATTTTTTGCGACGAACCGACGCCGACGATGGCGCCGGTGATGGTGTGCGTGGTCGACACCGGGATGCCCAGCGCGGTCGAGACGAACAGGGTGATGGCGCCACCGGTTTCGGCGCAGAAGCCGCCCACCGGTTTCAGCTTGGTGATCTTCTGGCCCATGGTCTTGACGATGCGCCAGCCACCGAACAGGGTGCCGAAGCTGATCGCCGTGTAGCACGAGATGATGACCCACATCGGCGGCATGGCGTCGGCCGCGCTGGAGTAACCTGCGGCGATCAGCAGCATCCAGATGATGCCGATGGTTTTTTGCGCGTCATTGCCGCCGTGGCCCAGGCTGTAGGCGGCGGCCGAGACCAGTTGCAGGCGGCGGAACCATTTGTCGACCTTGCGCGGCGTCGAGCGCACGAAAATCCACGACACGATCAGCATCATGATCGAGCCGAACACAAAGCCCAGCACCGGGGCGATGACGATAAAGGCGACGGTTTTCCACAGGCCCGCCGCGACCAGCGCGCCGGTACCGGACTTGGCGACGGCGGCGCCGACCAGGCCGCCGATCAGGGCGTGCGAGGACGACGATGGAATCCCGTAATACCAGGTAAAAAGGTTCCAGAAGATGGCGCCCATCAGTGCGCCGAAGATCACGTACTGATCGATCACCGCCGGGTCGATGGTGCCCTTGCCCACTGTGGCGGCCACGGTCAGCTGGTGAAACACGAAAATGGCGACAAAGTTGAAGGTGGCGGCCATGGCAACCGCGGTCTGCGGTTTCAATACACCCGTCGAGACCACCGTGGCGATCGCGTTGGCGGCATCGTGGAAGCCGTTCATGAAGTCAAACAGCAGTGCGAGGACGATCAACAGGCCTAGCACGTAGATGCTGATTTGTATGGTCATTGGTATGTTCTTTTCTGATTCTGGTTCAGGACAGGCCCAAACGCTTACGCGTTTTCGACGATGATGCCTTCGATAATATTGGACACATCTTCGCAACGGTCGGTCACGGTTTCCAGAAGCTCGTAGATCGCCTTCATCTTGATCAGGTTGCGCACGTCAGGCTCGTCGCGGAACAGCTTGGACATGGCGGCGCGCATCACGTGGTCGGCGTCGGACTCCAGGCGGTCGATCTCTTCGCAGATGGCGACGATCTTGCGCGAGTTGTCCATGTTGTGCAGCAGGGCCACGGCATCGCGCACTTTTTCGGTACAGGCCAGCACCAGTTCGGCCAGGCGCTTGGCTTCCGGCGTGACCGCTTTCAGGTCATACAGGGAAACGGTTTGCGCCGCGTCTTCCAGCAGGTCCAGGATGTCGTCCTGGCGCGTGATCAGCTGGTGGATATCGTCGCGGTCGATCGGCGTGATGAAGGTCTTGTGCAGCATTTCGACGGTGGCGTAGGTTACCTTGTCGGCCTGTTTCTCGATGCTCTCGATGGCATGCACGCGGTTTTCCAGGTCGTCGAAATTGGTCATCAGGCCAAGCATCTCTTTTGCGCCCTTGACGCACAGTTCCGCGTGCTGGTTAAACAATTCAAAAAACTTGCCCTCAGTGGGCATCAAGCGTCCAAACATGTCATTCTCCGTTAAGCATTGAGTCGTGTTATTTACTACAGAAAGCCGCCCCGGTGAGTGGGGGGCGGCCGATGGAATGCCAGTGCTGATGGATTAGTCGCCTTGGTAAAGCGCCAGGCCACCACTGTAATTGCCAAATTTGGTGTACTGCCCCATGAAAGTGAGGCGGATGCTGCCGATAGGCCCGTTACGCTGTTTGCCGATAATGATTTCGGCCGTGCCCTTGTCGGGCGAATCGGGGTTGTAGACCTCGTCGCGGTAAATGAACAGGATCACGTCGGCATCCTGTTCGATCGCGCCCGATTCGCGCAAGTCCGACATCACCGGACGCTTGTTCGGGCGCTGCTCCAGCGAGCGGTTCAGCTGGGACAGCGCGATCACCGGACAACCGAGTTCTTTCGCCAGCCCTTTCAGGCCCCGCGAAATCTCGGAAATCTCGGTGGCGCGGTTGTCGCCGGGACTATTGGCCGACATCAGCTGCAAGTAGTCGACGATGATCAGGCCCAGCTTGCCGCACTGGCGCGACAGGCGGCGCGAGCGGGCGCGCAGCTCGATCGAATTCAAGGCCGGGGTTTCATCGATGTACAACTGGGCGTCGTTCATCTTCTGGATCGCGTTGGTCAGGCGCGGCCAGTCTTCGTCGTTCAGGCGGCCGGTGCGCAGGCGGTGCTGGTCCAGCTGTCCGACCGAACCGAGCATACGCATGGCCAGCTGGGCGCCGCCCATCTCCATCGAGAACACGGCCACGGGCAAGCCGCTGTCGATGGCCACGTTCTCGCCGATATTGACGGAAAACGCGGTCTTGCCCATCGACGGACGGCCGGCCACGATCACCAGGTCGCCTGGCTGCAGGCCCGAGGTCATGCGGTCGAGGTCGATGAAACCGGTCGGCACGCCGGTGATTTCACTTTGATTGTCGCGGCTGTAGAGCTCGTCGATGCGCTCGACCACCTGCGTCAGCAGCGGCTGGATCGCGGTCCAGCCCTGGGCCCCACGCGCGCCTTCTTCGGCGATCGCGAAGATCTTCGATTCGGCTTCGTCAAGCATCTGCTTGACTTCCTTGCCTTGCGGGCTGAAGGCGGTGCCCGAGATATCGTCGGCCACGGTGATGAGTTTGCGCAGCACGCCGCGGTCGCGCACGATCTCGGCGTAGCGGCGGATATTGGCGGCCGATGGCGTGTTCTGCGCCATCGCGTTCAGGTAAGCGAGTCCGCCCACATCCTCGGCCTTGCCGAGCTGGGTCAGGGTTTCAAAAACAGTAATGACATCGGCCGGTTTGGAGGCGTTCACCATCTTGACGATTTGCTCGAAGATGATGCGATGGTCATAGCGATAGAAATCATCCGCATGCATGAAATCGGCAATGCGGTCATACGCGGCATTATCGCGCAGCAGGCCGCCGATGACGGACTGTTCTGCTTCGATCGAATGCGGCGGTATGCGGAGGGAATCCAGTTGTGGATCTGAGGGGGCGTTCATGGCGCGAATTATACCCGCTTCGGCGTCCGGGCAAAAATAAAGGGCTGAAAATCAGCGAAAAAAAGGCGACAAAAAGCCGGGCGAACCCGGCTTTTTCTATTGCGGCAATGCCTGCAGGCCGAGGCCTGCAAACGATTTACGCGTTTGCGTCTGGTACGACAGCAATGACCACTTCCACCACCACGTCGGTGTGCAGAGCAACCGAAACGTTGTGCTCGCCAACAACTTTCAGCGGGCCGGTAGGCATGCGGATTTGTGCTTTTTCAACAGCAAAACCTTGCTTGGTCAGCGCTTCAGCGATGTCGAAGTTGGTGACGGAACCGAACAGACGGCCATCGACGCCAGCTTTTTGAGCGACTTGAACGGTCAGGCCGCTCAGTTTTTCGCCCTGGGCTTGCGATGCGGCCAGTTTGGCGGCAGCAGCTTTTTCCAGTTCGGCGCGCTTGACTTCGAATTCGGCGATCGCGGTAGCGGTAGCACGACGGGCCAGGCGTTGTGGAATCAGGAAGTTACGTGCGTAACCGTCTTTGACTTTGACGACTTCGCCGAGGTTACCGACGTTAACAACTTTTTCTAACAGAATGATTTGCATAGTTCTTCTCCAGGAATATCTGACCGATTAAGCGTGGTGCAGATCGGTGTATGGCAGCAGCGCGAGGAAGCGAGCGCGCTTGATTGCGGTGTCAACTTGGCGCTGGTAGTGCGCTTTGGTACCGGTCAGGCGTGCTGGCATGATCTTGCCGTTTTCTTGGACGAAGTCTTTCAGCGTGTCAACGTCTTTGTAGTCAACTTGTTCAACGTGTGCTGCGGTGAAGCGGCAGAACTTCTTGCGTTTGAACAGTGGGTTTTGCTGTTTGCGTTTTTCTTTAAGCTTGAGCTTATTTTTGTCGAACTTTTTACCGAATGCCATGTGAGGCTCCTGTATCTATAAATGCGCTAGTCAGAAATGACTGCACTAAAATCAATGATGTGAAACACCAAACTCTTGCTGTTGCGGCTTTTTCTGGCCAGGAAACCCGTGAACTGATACACCCCGCCCAAGCTTGCCTGGCTGAACCGGCCTGAAATTTCGCCAGCGGCAAGCGCGGCAACATCAAACTCGGTCAAACGGGCAATACCGGCTTCCATCTGCTGCGAACTGTGCTGCAATACTGCATTCACGATCGGCAACCCTGCCGGGGTATAGCGCAATATTTCGCGCTCGGCAATGATGGCGGTAACTTGTAACTGGTTCAGCGCACGATCCTGCTCAATTAGGCTGCTGCTGCGGCTGGAGCGGCTGCTGGTGCTTCGGTGCGGTGGCTTTTCGCCGCATCTTCGCGTTGTACCGATTTCATCATCGGCGAAGGAGCTGTTTCAGCTTTCTTCATTTTAACGGTCAGGTGACGCAACACGGCATCATTGAATTTGAATGCAGTTTCCAACTCGACCAGGGTCTCGTTGTCGCATTCGATGTTCAGGCAGATGTAGTGTGCTTTAGGCAGCTTCTGGATCGAGTAAGCCATTTGACGGCGGCCCCAATCTTCCACGCGGTGAACCGAACCGCCGCGGGTGGTTACGCTGGCTTTGTAGCGTTCGATCATCGCGGGCACTTGCTCGCTCTGGTCCGGATGGACGATAAAGACTATTTCATAATGACGCATGCAAACTCCTTCAGGTCGGATTGATAATCGCCCACCCCGGCGTCAAGACGGGTGTGGGAAGGTCAGCCGAAGATTATAACCGCCTTTTGCAATCCGATCAACCATTGCTTCTTCGACGGCGCCTGGAGCGGCGGCCGGCCTGCCCTTTTTGCGCGCCAGGCGATTTTTTGCATCGAAATCAGCCGAAAATGCCGAAAGTCGCTTGCATAGTCGGCGATACTGTACAAAAATACAGACTGTTCATATAGACAGCATTTCACTATGCACCCACCATCCATGATCAAGCTGACAGCACGACAAGAACAAATCCTGAACCTGATCAAGGACGCGATTGAAAACACGGGTTTTCCTCCGACCCGCGCCGAAATCGCCAATGAATTGGGTTTCAAATCGGCCAATGCGGCCGAAGAGCATTTGCAGGCCCTGGCCCGCAAGGGCGCGATCGAGATTTCGCCGGGCACCTCGCGCGGCATCCGCCTGATCGGCGCGTCCGTCACCGAGCCGGCGCTGCCGAAAGTGCCGGCCGCGCTGCTGATGTCGCTGCCGCTGATCGGCCGCGTTGCCGCCGGCTCGCCGATCCTGGCGCAGGAAAACCTGGAAGCGAGCTACAACGTCGACCCGGCCCTGTTTTCCAGCAAGCCCGACTTCCTGCTGAAAGTGCGCGGCTGGTCGATGCGCGACGCCGGCATCATGGACGGCGACCTGCTGGCCGTGAAAAAGATCGACAGCGCCAAGAACGGCCAGATCGTCGTGGCCCGCATCGGCGATGAAGTCACCGTCAAGCGCTACAGGAAGACCGGCACCCTGATCGAACTGCTGCCGGAAAACCCCGACTTCAAGGTGATTACCGTGTCGCCGGAAGACGAATTTGCGCTGGAAGGTCTCGCAGTCGGGCTGATGCGCAGCTGGCATTAATCGATTTCACGCAAAAAGGGCCGCGACAGCATTGCTGTCGCGGCCCTTTTTACTTGCCGTAGCAGTTAAGCGTCCAGCGCGCTCTTGAAATCATCGAGCAGATCGGCTTCGTCTTCGATACCGACCGAGACGCGGATCAACGACTCGGCAATACCCATGCTGGCGCGGCGCTCGGCACCCATCTCGTAGAAGATCGTGTGCGCCACCGGTATCACCAGGGTGCGCGTGTCGCCCAGGTTACTGGCAGGAATCGCCAGCCTCAAGCGGTTGAGGAAATCGAAGCAGTCGATGCCGTCTTTCAGCTCAAAGCTGAACAGCGAGCCGTAGCTGCGGAACAGCTCGGTGGCGAGCGCGTGCTGCGGGTGGCCCGGCAAGCCTGGATAGTGCACGGCCGCCACGCGCGGATCCGCTTCCAGCATGCTCGCCAGCGCCAGTGCGTTCGAGCAGGTGCGGTCCATGCGCAGGGCCATGGTTTCGGCGCCGACGGCGATATGGTGGGCCGCTTCCGGCCCCAGCGAGGCGCCGAAGTCGCGCAGGGCCTTGGCGCGGATCTGCGCAATGCCCCACTGTTTCGGCGCCGCCTTTTTATAGTTCTCGAAAATATTCGGGTACTGCGTCCAGTCGAACACGCCCGTATCGGTCAGGCTGCCGCCCAGCGCATTGCCGTGGCCGCCGATCGACTTGGTCAGCGCATTGATCACCAGGCCGGCGCCGACCGCTTTCGGGCGGAACAGGTAGGGCGTGGTCATGGTGTTGTCGACGATATACAGGATGCCTTTTTCGCGGCACAGCTCACCGATCTTTGCCAGGTCGGCGATCTGGGTGCGCGGATTGGCGATGGTTTCGACGAACACGATGCGCGTTTGCGGCGTGATGGCGGCCGCCACGTTGGCGACATCGGTGGCATCGACGAACGATACGGCGATGCCCTGCCCCGTGACGGTCTGCCACAGGCTGTTGGTATTGCCGAACAAAAAGGCCGACGACACCACATGGTCGCCCGCCCGCAGCAGCGACTGCACCACGGCGCCGATGGCGCCCATGCCGGTGGCAAAGCACAAGGTGGCGACGCCGTCTTCCATCTGGTTGACCTTGTCTTCCAGCGCGGAGACGGTCGGGTTGCCCTGGCGGCCATAGCGGAAGCCCGGTTCCTTGCCCTGGAACACGGAGGCCAGCTGGCGCGCGTCGCTGTAGCCGAACGCGACCGAGGTATGCACGGGCTTGTGCAGCGAGCCGTGTTCGATGCCCTTGCGGCGGTCGCTATGCAGGATGGTGGTGGTAAAGCCGTAGTTTTTTTTGTCGTTCATGATCGCAGAGAAAAAAAAGCCCGGCGCAGGCCGGGCAGGTTACTTATGCTTCCGTGGTCGCCAGGTTCAGGTTCAGCTGGGAACGCGGCGTGTCTTCGGGTGCGGCCGCCTTCGGATTATGGCGCGCATATTCCAGACGGTCCAGGTAGTCCTGCGATACATCGCCCGTCACGTAGACGCCGTCGAAGCACGACGCTTCAAAGCTGGTCAGGGCCGGATTGACGTCGGCAATCGCCTGCTTCAGGTCGTCGATATCCTGGTAGACCAGGTAGTCGGCCGTGATTTCGCGGCACACCTCTTCGGTGGTGCGGCCGTAGGCGATCAGCTCGTCGCGCGTCGGCATGTCGATGCCGTACACGTTCGGGTAGATCACCGGTGGCGCGGCCGAGGCGAAGATCACCTTTTTGGCGCCCGCTTCGCGCGCCATCTGCACGATTTCGCGGCTGGTGGTGCCGCGCACGATGGAGTCGTCGACCAGCAGCACCACTTTGTCCTTGAATTCGGACGGGATGGCGTTGAGCTTCTGGCGCACGGACTTCTTGCGCGCCGCCTGGCCCGGCATGATGAAGGTACGGCCGATATAGCGGTTCTTGATAAAGCCTTCGCGGTACTCGATATTCAGCGCCAGGGCCAGCTGGATGGCGGCCGGACGCGAGGAATCGGGAATCGGCATGACCACGTCGATGCCGCCTTCGGGCAGTTCGCGGCGGATCTTTTCGGCCAGGTATTCGCCCATTTTCAGGCGCGTGGCGTAGACCGAGGCGCCGTCGATGACGGAGTCGGGACGGGCCAGGTAGACGAATTCGAACACGCAAGGGTTCAGGCTGGCGTTGTCGGCGCATTGCTGGCTGTGCAGCTGCTTGTCGGCATCGATAAAGACGGCTTCGCCCGGCGCAATATCGCGCACGAAGCGGAAGCCCATGCCTTCCAGCGCCACCGACTCGGAGGCGATCAGGTATTCGGTGCCCTGCTCGCTTTCATTGATGCCCAGGCACAGCGGACGGATGCCGTGCGGATCGCGGAAGGCCAGCAGGCCCACGCCGGCGATCTGGGCAACGGCAGCGTAACCGCCCTTGACGCGGCGGTTCAGCACGGTGACGGCCTTGAAGATGGCTTCAGGATCGAGCACCAGGCCGGTGGTGGCCTGGTGGATTTCATGGGCCAGCACGTTCAGCAGCACTTCCGAGTCGGAATCGGTATTGATGTGGCGGCGGTCGTTCTTGAACATCTCCTGCTTGAGCTGTTCCCAGTTGGTCAGGTTGCCATTGTGCGCGAGGGTAATGCCGAACGGCGCATTGACATAGAACGGTTGCGCTTCTTCTTCGCTCGACGAGCCAGCGGTAGGATAGCGGCAGTGGCCGATGCCGGAATTGCCTTGCAGCGAACGCATGTTACGCGTACGGAAGACGTCGCGCACCAGGCCATTGGCCTTGTGCATGGAAAACATACTGCTGTGATTGGTCGCAATCCCTGCCGCGTCCTGACCGCGATGTTGCAAGAGCAACAATGCGTCATAGAGCAATTGATTGACAGGTTGATGGGAAACGACGCCGACGATGCCACACATGGTGTGCTCCTGTAACTGTGCTACTGATTTAAAAAGATCAAAATTTCACATGCTGCGCGTAGGCGGCAGGCAGATAAGGCTTGATGGTGCGCGCGCCCTGTTCGGCGTATGGACTGAGCAAGGCGTTCTTCCAGAACGGCTGTTGCGGAATCGAGGTCATGCCGCACAAGATGACGGTGGTCAGCACAATTACAAGCCCCCGCGCCGCGCCGAACAGGCTGCCCAGCATGCGGTCGGCCAGGCTCAGCCCGGTCACCTTGACCAGCGCATCGACCGTCATGCCCAGCAAGCCCATCAGGATGCGTACGCCGATAAACAGAATCACGAAGGCCAGCAGCAGGCGCACGGCCTCGCCAGGAATCACGGCCGGCAGGAATTTCGCCAGGGTCGCGCCGTAGGCATTGGCGGCGACAAACGCCACCACCCAGCTCACCAGCGACAGGATTTCCTTGATCAGGCCGCGCATCATGCTGATCAGCACCGAAGTTGCCAGCACGAACAGCACCAGGTAATCGAAGATCGTCACGCCGTCAGCCCGCCAGATCTACACTGCTCACGCCGGCACCAGGCTGCCACCCAGGCCCAGCTTTTGCAGCTTGGCGCGGGTTTTTTCCGCCTCGTCGCGGCTGCCGAACGGCCCCACGCGCACGCGGATGCGCTGGCCACCGGCGCTGGACACTTTTTGCGTATAGGAATTGATACCCGCGTCGCGCAATTTCGCCTGCAGCTCATCGACCTTGTCCTGCGTCGCCAGCGCGGCGACCTGCACCACAAAGCGGCCCGAATCGGCGTCGGCCGACTTCTCCGCAGGCTTGGCCTCCGCCCTGGCGGCGGGCTTGCCTTCCAGGATGGCCATCGCGCGCGCCGCATCGTCATTCGATTTTTCCACCTTGGCCGGCTTCGGCTCGGGCTTCGGCTCCGGCTTGGCTTCATGTTTCGGCTCGGGCTTGGGTTCAGGCTTGGCTTCCCGCTTCGGTTCGACCTTCGGCTCAGGCTTGGCCTCATGCTTGGGCTCGACCTTGACAGGCTTCGGCTCGACATAGGCCGGCTTGACCGGCTCGGCGGCGGCCACCACGGTGGCCGGAACCGGCGTTGGCATCGGTACTGGCTTGCTTCTGGCCGGCAATGGCGTGTCGACGATTTCCTCGGACTGGTCCAGGCCATTGCTGGCCGCGCCCTGGGCGGGCACCGCCTGCACGGGCGCCGGTACCGGGACCGGTGCGGCGGCCACTTTGTCCTTCGACGGAATCTCGATGGCGATATCGTTGACGGGCGCCTTCGGTTCGGAATCGAGCAGCATCGGCAGGCCGACGGCCACACCCAGCGCCAGCGCGATGGCGCCGATCAGGCGGCGGCGCGCACGTTTCTTTTCCGGCAAGGCGGGATCGGGCGCATCGCGGCCAGCACGGCGGCCACCGCCACCGGCGGTATTGGCGGCACGCTTGCGGGTCGGCGACTGTGCTTCGCCAGGAACATAAAAGCCGCTGTCTTCGCCAGAGGATTCTTGCTTGTTTTTAAACAGTTTCGAGAACAAGCCCATGCGTCATTTTCAGTCGAGTGCGTTTCAGTGAAGTGAGGATTTCCTGGCCTTCATCACGCCGGCAACGGTGAGGAAAGAACCAAAGACCACAATTCTATCATTCTCACCGGCCCGGCTCATTGCATTTGCAAAAGCTTGTGCCGGGTCATCGAAAACAGACACTGTATGATCGCCGCTGTCCGGCTTGTCTTCCAGCATGATCTGCACCTTGGCCGCCAGCTCGGACGCAGTGGCCGCGCGCGGCGACGGCAGGCCCGCCAGGCACCAGTGATCGACGTGCTCGCTCATGGCGGCCAGCACGCCGTCGATATCCTTGTCCTGCATGGAACCGAACACGGCATAGGTATACGGGTGAAAACTCATATTGCCCAGGTTCTGGTTCAGCGCCGAGGCCGCATGGGGATTGTGCGCCACGTCGAGGATCACGCTGGGGCGGCCCGGCAACACCTGGAAACGGCCCGGCAGTTCCACCGTGACCAGGCCGGTGCGCACTTCCTGCGCGCCCACCGGCAGTTTCAGTTTCAGCACTTCCAGCGCGGCCAGCACGGCGGTGGCGTTCAGGATCTGGTTGGCGCCGCGCAGGCTCGGATACGCCAGCGAGTTGCGGCGCTGCTCGCGCCCGCCGTAGTTCCACTGCTGCTTGTCGCCCGAGTAATTGAAGTCGCGGCCCATCAGCCACAGGTCGGCACCGATTGCCGTTGCATGGTCGATCAGCGATTGCGGCGGCACCGGGTCGCTGCAGATGGCGGCCTTGCCAGCGCGGAAGATGCCGGCCTTTTCAAAGCCGATCGCCTCGCGCGTGTCGCCCAGGTAATCGGTATGATCGATATCGACGCTGGTGACGATCGCCACGTCGGCGTCGATCACATTGACGGCGTCCAGGCGCCCGCCCAGGCCCACTTCCAGGATGGCCACATCGAGATTTGCCTGCGACAGCAAATGCAAGATGGCCAGGGTGGTGAATTCGAAATACGTCAGCGGCGTGTCGCCACGCACGGCTTCGACGGCATTGAAACTGGCGACGAGCTGCTCGTCGCTGGCCATTTCGCCCAGCACGCGGGCGCGCTCGTTAAAGTCGAGAAAGTGCGGCTTGATATACAGGCCCACTTTGTAGCCGGCGCGCAACAGCACCGACTCCAGCATGGCGCAGGTGGACCCCTTGCCATTGGTGCCGGCCACCATGATCACGGGGCAGGCAAAGGCCAGCTGCAGGCGCGCCTTGACGGCCTGCACGCGGTCCAGGCCCATGTTGATCTGGGTTTCCGAATGCCGGGCTTCCAGCATGGCGAGCCAGTCTGGCAAAGTGGTGGGGAGGTTTTGCATGGGAGACTTCTTGAAGAGGAAACGATGCGCCGCGCGCGAAGACGGTAAAACGTGGTCACCGGGCTGGCCGCATGGCGCAACCCGGCATGGCAGGATTTAAGCGAGGACTTCCACAGCCTGGTTTTGCAACAACGCCAGCAGATGGGCGATTTCTTCGCGCATCTTGCGGCGGTCGACGATCATGTCGACGGCGCCCTTGGTGACGAGGAACTCGGCGCGCTGGAAACCTTCCGGCAGCTTTTCGCGCACGGTGTTTTCAATCACGCGCGGGCCGGCAAAGCCGATCAGCGCTTTCGGCTCGGCAATCACCACGTCGCCCATGAAGGCAAACGAAGCGGACACGCCGCCCATGGTCGGGTCGGTCAGCACACTGATGAACGGCAATTTCTTTTCGGCCAGCTTGGTCAGCATGGCGGTGGTCTTGGCCATCTGCAGCAGGGACAGCAAGCCTTCCTGCATGCGCGCGCCACCGGTGGCGGTGATGCAAATGAACGGCACTTTCTGTTCCAGCGCGATCTGCGCGCCGCGCACGAAGCGCTCGCCGACCACCGAACCCATCGAACCGCCCATGAATTCGAATTCAAAGCACGCCACCACCACCGGCAAGCTCATGATGGCGCCGCCCATGACGACCATGGCGTCGGTCTCGCCGGTCGCTTCCATGGCGGACTTCAGGCGGTCCGGGTATTTCTTGCTGTCCTTGAACTTCAGCGTGTCGACCGGCAGGATTTCCTGGCCGATTTCATAACGGCCGCCGGCGTCGAGCAGGCTGTCGAGGCGCTCGCGCGCGCGGATGCGCATGTGATGGTCGCATTTCGGGCAGACGTGCAGGTTCGATTCCAGGTCCGTACGGTACAGCACGGCTTCGCACGACGGGCATTTGACCCACAGGCCTTCCGGCATGGTCTTGCGCGCGGCAGCATCAGAACGCTGTATGCGCGGTGGCAGCAGTTTTTCCAACCAACTCATATTTTTCTCCTGTTACCCTTGTCGGGCAAGAATGTCGTGTCGGTGCGTCGGTGGACGCACCCGGCGAACGATGATGAGGCAGCCGCGTCTTGCGGCGGCCCCTGTTTTATCTATTGCACAATATCAGCCAATTCAGTGGCCGAAGTGTAGCCGTTTATCGCCGGGCTGTCGAACTTTGCCATATTAACGCCTTGCTTTGAAGGCAATATTGTCAGGCATCCAGCGCGGCGCGGATACCGGCCACAAAGCTGCGCACGGCCTCGGCTTCGCCACCTTGCGGGGCGTTTTCTATCTCCTGGATGATGCGGCTGCCGATCACCACGGCGTCCGCCACCTCGGCCACGGCGCGCGCGGTGGCGGCGTCACGGATGCCGAAACCCACACCGATCGGCAGTTTCACGTGCTGGCGGATGGCGGCCAGGCGTTCGGCCACTTGCGCCGTATCGATATTGCCGGCGCCGGTCACGCCTTTCAGCGACACGTAATAGCTGAAGCCGCCGCCGACCTTGGCCACCTGCGCGATGCGCTCTTCGGTGGAGGTGGGCGCCAGCAGGAAGATCAGGTCCAGGCCGCCGGCACGCATGGCAGCGGCGAACTCTTCGCATTCCTCGGGCGGATAGTCGACCACGATGGCGCCGTCGGCACCCGCTTCCTTCGAGGCGGCGATAAAGGCGGCGCTGCCGATGCGCTCGATCGGGTTGGCATAGCCCATCAGCACCACCGGCGTGCTCTGGTTGGTCTTGCGGAACTGGCGCACATACTCGAACACATCGTGGATGCCGACATTGAATGCCAGGGCGCGCTCGCAGGCGCGCTGGATCACGGGGCCCTCGGCCATCGGATCGGAAAACGGCACGCCCAGTTCCAGCACGTCGGCGCCGCCCTCGACCAGCGCGTGCATCAGCGGCACGGTGGCGTCGGGACCGGGGTCGCCGGCGGTAATAAAGGTGACCAGGGCGGTCTTGTTGTGGGCTTTTAAGGAGGCAAAGGTTGCGGCGATACGGGACATGGATGGCTTTCTTGTAATCGGTGAGAGATGTCGGATTACGCGCTTGCGCGCTAATCCGACCTACGACAGGAATGGCTTTTCAACTGTTCAGCTGAAATTGAGTCCCATGCGCTCGGCCACCGTATGCATGTCCTTGTCGCCGCGGCCCGACAGGTTGGCCAGTACAATTTTATCTTTTGGCAAGGTTGCCGCCAGCTTGGCCGCATAGGCCAATGCGTGCGACGATTCCAGCGCGGGAATGATGCCTTCGATATGGCAGCAGTCGTGGAAGGCCTGCAGCGCTTCGTCGTCGGTGATCGAGACGTATTGCGCGCGGCCCGAGTCTTTCAGCCAGGAATGCTCGGGACCCACGCCCGGATAGTCGAGACCGGCCGAGACGGAATGCGTCTCGATGATCTGGCCATTATCATCCTGCAGCAGATAGGTGCGGTTGCCATGCAGCACGCCAGGGTAGCCGGCCGTCAGCGAGGCCGAGTGCTTGCCCATTTCCAGGCCTTCGCCGGCCGCTTCCACGCCGATCAGCTGCACGTCCTTCTGGTCGACATACGGATAGAAAATACCCATGGCGTTCGAGCCGCCGCCGATGCAGGCCAGCACGTAGTCGGGCTGGCGGCCCGTCATTTCCGGCATCTGCACCAGGCATTCCTCGCCGATCACGGACTGGAAGTCGCGCACCATCATCGGATACGGGTGCGGGCCGGCCACGGTGCCGATGATGTAAAAGGTGTTTTCAATGTTGGTGACCCAGTCGCGCATCGCTTCGTTGAGCGCATCTTTCAAGGTCTTGGAACCGGATTCGACCGGCACCACGGTGGCGCCCAGCAGCTTCATGCGGTACACGTTCTGCGCCTGGCGCTTAACGTCCTCGCTGCCCATGTAGACCACGCATTCGAGGCCGAAACGCGCGCAGATGGTGGCGGTGGCCACGCCGTGCTGGCCGGCGCCCGTTTCGGCGATGATGCGCGGCTTGCCCATGCGCTTGGCCAGCAAGGCCTGGCCGATCACGTTGTTGATCTTGTGCGCGCCCGTATGGTTCAGGTCTTCGCGCTTGAAATAGATCTGCGCGCCGCCAGCCATCTCGGACCAGCGCTTGGCGTGGTAGATCGGCGACGGGCGGCCGACGAAATGCTTCAGCTCGTAGCGGAACTCTTCGAGGAACTCCGGGTCGGCGCTGTAGCGCGCATAGGCGTCCTTCAGCTCGGCCAGCGCGTGCGTGAGCGTTTCGGCCACGAACGAGCCGCCGTAGGGGCCGAAGTGGCCGCGTGCGTCAGGAAAAGGATAATCGGTGGCGTGGAACAATGCGGCGGCGCCGCTGGTATTGAATGGCTTCATGGGGTATTTCCTCTGGCAATGATGGCATCGGCGTCCTGCACCGCGGCAATAAACGCGCGGACTTTGGACGCTTCCTTGATGCCCTTGGACGCCTCGACACCACTGCTGATGTCAACCGCGTAAGGGCGTACGCGCACCACTGCGTCAGTCGCGTTGTGTACGCTCAAGCCACCACTCAAAACGACCCGAGGCGCGAGTTCTTCTGGAACGAGAGACCAATCAAATACCTTTCCTGCACCGCCGTAGGCATCCACATAGGTATCGAGCAAGAGGCTGGAAAACAGGGGACTGGCGGCGCGATAGCGCTGCTCGTATTCTAGCAAATCTTCCACGCTTGTGTCAGGCTTGACGCGGAACACCTGCACGAACGGCGTATGCACGGCTTGCGCCAGGGCAGCGCTATGCTCTGGCGTTTCGTCGCCGTGAAACTGCAGCAGCGACAGGGGCGCCACCGCCGAGATCGCCTGCACTTCTGCCACGCTGGCGTTGACGAACAGGCCCACCGTGGCCACATACGGCGGCACGGCGGCAATCAGGCTGGCGGCCTGCTCGGGCGTCACATGGCGCGGGCTTTTCGGATAAAACACGAAACCGATCGCGTCGGCGCCGGCGGCAACCACCGCCTGGACGTCTTCGACGCGGGTCAGGCCGCAGATCTTGATACGGGTGCGTGGCATGGAAATATGTCCTTGTTAAAACCAGGGCAAGGCGCTGCTGGCGTCCTGCGGCAAGCCCCATTGCGGGTCGTAATCGATTTTCGCCAGGTACAGGCCGTCCGGCATGAAGGTGGGCGCGGCCGCATGGCGGTCCTTGCTTTCCAGCAGATACGCCAGCCACTCGGGTTTTTCACGGCCGCTGCCGATATACACCAGCGAGCCGACCAGGTTGCGCACCATATGGTGCAGGAAAGCATTGGCGGTGATGGTAAAGATGACCATGTCGCCACGGCGTTCGATATGGATGTCATGCATCAGCTTGACGGGCGACTTGGCCTGGCACTGGGCGGCGCGAAATGCCGTGAAGTCGTGCCAGCCGAGCAAGGGCTGCACTGCCTGCCGCATCAGTTCGACGTCGAGCGGGCGAAAAAAGAAGCCGGCGCGGCCCTGGACCAGCGGCGAACGGGTCGGATTGTTGTACAACACATAATGATAGGTGCGGGCGCGGGCGCTGAAGCGGGCGTGAAAGAAATCATTGACGGTCGGGTCGCCCGGCAATTCCTTGGCCCAGCGCACGGCAATCGAGGCCGGCAAGAAGGCGTTGACGCCACGCACCCAGGAATGGATGTCGCGCGTCAGGGTGGTATCGAAATGCACGACCTGTTCCAGCGCATGCACGCCGGTATCGGTGCGGCCGGCGCAGGTGGTGGCCAGGCGCACGCGGGCAAATTTCTCCAGCGCGTTTTCCAGCTGGTCCTGCACCGTCAGGCCGCTTTCCTGCTTCTGGTAGCCATGCCAGGCCAGCCCGTCATACTGCAGGCCCAGGACGATGCGCTTCAATGGCGTTGCTTCGTTAGTATTTTGCATCGCCGCATTATACCGGGCCTGACCATTCCGCCTAAGCGCCCGAAGACGGTACGAATAGTACGGCGAGGACAAGCAACGCAGCCATGAGCGTCGTATCAGGTGATTAACTCAGTAATGCCTTCATCGTGTTGGCCTTGGCGACCTGCTCCGCGCTGCCGCCCTTGATCACTTCATCGATCAGCTCGCGTGCGCCTTCCTTGTCGCCGATCTCCTGGTAGGCGATCGCCAGGTCCAGCTTGGTATCCATTTCCATGTGGATGGCCGACAGCGGGTCGTCCACGCCGGCACTGGCCGCCGTCTTGCCCTCGTTCAGGTCCAGGTCGATGCCGGTCAGGTCGAATTCCTGCGGCGCCGGCGGCGTCTCGGCTGGCACGGCCGCTGCGGGCGGCGTCACGGGCGTGACTGGCGGCTCCAGGTCGAAATCGGCCAGGTCGACGTTTTTCAGGGGATCGGGCAGCGGCGTCAAGCCAGGGCCCAGGCCATTGGCGGGACCGCCAGGCGGCTCCAGGTCCAGGCCGAAATCCATGCTGGCGTCGTACTGGGCCGGGTCCTTGCCGTCCAGCTTGCCGACCGGTGCATGGGCAGGCGCAGGCATGGTGATCGGGTCGCTGGTCGATACCGGTTCAAAGTCGAGGCTGTCAAGATCGAAGTCGAGCGGATGGCGCTCGTCGCGCGCCGGCACCGGTGCGGTTGGCGTGGCTGGCGCGGGCTCGGCCGGCGGCAGGTCGATATCGAAGGCGCTGTGATTGAGCGGCAAGTCCACGCTCTGACCGTGCAGCGGCTCTTCGGGCGGCTTGCTCAGGCTCACCACCGCATCGACGTCGGCGTCACCGTACAGCGGATTGGTCGGATCGAGCGCGGCGCCCATGGCGGCCGCTTGCGGCCATTCGTCGCCGTGGCCGCGGGTCTGGCTGTACAGTTCGCTGGCCTGGTCTTCGAAGGCGGCCACGTCCTTGCGTGCCGAATAGATTTCCAGCAGCTTCAGGCGCGCCGCATGGCGGTCGGGGTTGGCGCGCAAGGCTTCCTTGAGGATATCTTCCGCCTGGCCATCGCGGCCATAGGCGATATACACATCGGCTTCGGCCACCGGATCGACTTCATTCGAGGCCAGCGCGGTGCTGGCCACCGCCGCCACGCCGGCGGCGGCGACGCCAGCGCCGAACAGATGATTGCTCGCTTCGGACTGCTGGTCTTCCGGCGCCAGGTCGTGCGGCTTGTCGGCATCGGTCCCGGAACCGGTCCCGGCAAGCGATGGTTCATCGGGCGGCAGCACCGGCGCAATGTAGTCGTGCGCCGGCGGCGTGTCTTTCTTGCGGCGCGCGATCACCAGCGCGGCCACCGCCGCAAACAGGGCGGCCAGGGCGATGCCGATGGCGCCCAGGTGGTCGTTGATCTTGTCGGCGAAGGTCGGTTCCAGCGGTGACGGCTTCTTGACCAGCGGCACCGGTTTGGCCTTGGGCACCGGCGGCTGTGGCGCAACCGGCTGTGTTGCCGGCGCGTTGGCGGCGACCTCGTCAGGCTTGGCCGGCGACGGCGCACTCTTGTCGGCCATGGCCTTGTTCTTCACGGCCATCAGCTGTTCCAGGTCGCTGACGTTCTTTTCCAGCTCTTTGACGCGCGAGGCCGCTTCGTCCACCTGTCTGGCCTTAGCGATCTTTTCTTCCTCGCTGGCCACGGTGCTCTTGCCGGCCGCCTTGGCTGCCGGCTCGGCTTTCGACAGTTTCAGCTTGTCTTGGGCTTCGCTCACCGCCGTCGGTTTTTCTTCGACCTTGGTAGCACCGATCTTGCCGCCCGTGCTTTGCGTGGCCTGGGCCGCGCGCGCGGGACGGCTTTGCGCCACCTGCCCCGCCAGCTTGTTGCGGTAGGCTTCGAAATCGATGGCATGCGCCGTGACCACGCCCTTCGCCTCGGCGGCATCCGTGGCGCGCACGGTGTCGCTGGACGGCACGGCCAGGATGCGTCCGGCCTGCATGCGGTTCATGTTCTCGCCCTGGAAGGCGTCCGGATTGGCGCGGTACAGGGCCACCAGCATCATGTCGAGCGAGACGCCCGACGGTTTCAGTTCACTGGCGATACGGCTCAGGGTATCGCCGCGCTTGATGCGATAGTCGGACCTGGCCTCGGCGGCGGGCGCTGCCGGCGTGGCGGGCGCCGCACCGCTACCTTGCCCCTTGCCTGGCTGCACCGGCGCGGCCACTTGCGCGCCACGCGTCTGGCGCGCTTCCGGGGTATCGAGCACGAAAGCGTATTCGCGGGTCTGCACACTGCCCTTGCTGCTCAGTTCGACCATCAGGTTGACCAGCGGTTCGGTCAGCGGCTGCGCCGAGCTGATGCGAATATAGGGGGTGCCGGTACGCGTCTCGATGGCGAACGTCAGGCCGCTCAGGGCGGGATTGAAGTCGACCACGGCCCGGCGATAGGCATCGGGCGGCGCCAGCTTGGCCAGCAAGGCCGACGTTTCACCCGGCTTGACGGCGGTCAGTTCGACTTCCGCGCGCAGGGGCTGGCCCACGGCGGACAGTACCGTAATCTTGCCCAGCTCGGCCGCGTATGCCGCCGGTGACAATAACACCGCGCAGGCGACCGCGCTGCTGAGTGTTTTGATGGCAAGGGAGGCGACTCGGGGACGAGTATGTACAGGCATAATTGGTGGCATCTTGGTTGGCATGGGAAAACAGTTACTTTTCCAGATGTACCAACATATCATCATGTATCCAGCTGTGCAAGCTTTCCTCCTATGTAACGCGGCTTCCTTGCCCGTCAGTCGCTACGCGGCGGCAGCGGGAAGACGGCGTCTGGTGACGACGACGCGGACACATACAGGTAGTCGAGCAGCTGGACGGCACCCAGGAAATGGATCGGATGGCGCTGCGGCACACGAAAAACGCCGGCGCGGCCCTGGTGGGCGGCGCCGGCGTGCTGGCAAGGGCAGTCTGTCAGCGAGGCGGGATCAGTCGAGCAAGATGCGCAGCATGCGGCGCAGCGGCTCGGCCGCACCCCACAGCAGCTGGTCGCCGACGGTGAAGGCGGACAGGTATTCGCCGCCCATGCTCATCTTGCGCACGCGGCCGACGGGAATCGTCAGGCTGCCGGTGACGGCCGCCGGCGACAGGTCGCGCACCGATGCTTCGCGCGTGTTCGGCACGAATTTTACCCACTCATTGTTACTGGCGATAATGTCGTTGATCTCGTCGAGCGGCACGTCTTTTTTCAGCTTGATGGTCAGTGCCTGCGAGTGGCAGCGCATGGCGCCGATGCGCACGCACAGCCCGTCGACCGGGATTTCCTTGCTGCCGAAGTCGATGCCGCGGCCGAGGATCTTGTTGGTTTCCGCGCCGGCCTTCCATTCTTCCTTCGACTGGCCGTTGCCCAGGTCCTTGTCGATCCACGGGATCAAATTGCCGGCCAGCGGCGCGCCGAACTGCTTGATCTCGTCAGCCGAATAGCCGTGCTGGGTGGCCAGCACCTGGCGGTCGATTTCCAGGATGGCCGAGGCCGGATTTTCCAGCAGCGCCTTGACGGAACTGTTGATGGTGCCGAACTGCGTCAGCAGTTCGCGCATGTGCTGCGCGCCGCCGCCCGAAGCCGCCTGGTAGGTCATCGAGGTCATCCAGTCGATCAGGTCGTGCTGGAACAGGCCGCCCAGGCCCATCATCATGCAGGACACGGTGCAGTTGCCGCCGATATAGTTTTTCACGCCCTTGCCCAGCGCGTCCTTGATGACGTGCAGGTTGACCGGGTCGAGCACGATGACGGCGTCTTTTTCCATGCGCAAGGTCGAGGCCGCATCGATCCAGTAACCGTCCCAGCCGGCTGCGCGCAACTGCGGGAAGACGGCACTGGTGTAGTCGCCGCCCTGGCAGGAAATAATGATGTCGCACTTGGACAGTTCGGCGATGCTGTTGGCATCCTTCAGGATGGTTTCATTCTTCGCCATCGCCGGCGCCGCGCCGCCCGTGTTCGAGGTGGTGAAAAACACCGGTTCGATATGGGCGAAATCGCCCTCTTCCTGCATGCGTTGCATCAGGACCGAACCGACCATACCGCGCCAACCTACCAAGCCTACTAATTTCATTACCATTCCTCGAGAAGAGACGGCCAACGCCGTCATTGAAATATATATTACGCCAACGCTTTCACAACCGCATCGCCCATCGCCTCGGTGCCCACTTTGGTGGTACCCGCTTCGTAAATATCGGCCGTGCGCAAACCCTGCGCCAGCACGCTTTTCACGGCGGCCTCAATCCGGTCGGCCTGCTCGGCGCGGTTTAAAGAGTAGCGCAGCATCATCGCCGCCGACAAAATCGTCGCCAGCGGATTGGCGATGCCCTTGCCGGCAATATCCGGCGCCGAACCGTGCGATGGCTCGTACAAGCCCTTGTTGTTGGCGTCCAGCGAAGCCGACGGCAGCATGCCGATCGAACCGGTCAACATGGCGGCCGCGTCCGACAGGATGTCGCCGAACATGTTACCGGTGACCATCACGTCGAATTTCTTCGGCGCCCGCACCAGTTGCATAGCGGCATTGTCGACATACATATGGTCGAGCGCGACATCCGGGTATTCCTTGTGCACGTCGGTGACGATGTCTTTCCAGAACTGGAAGGTTTCCAGCACATTCGCCTTGTCGACGCTGGTCAGGCGCTTGTCGCGCTTTTGCGCGGCCTGGAAGGCGACGTGGGCGATGCGGCGGATTTCGCCTTCCGCATAGCGCATGGTATCGAACCCTTCGCGCTGGCCCTTGAACGGACCGTCCGGGCACTCGCGCACGCCGCGCGGCTGGCCGAAATAAATGTCGCCGGTCAGTTCGCGGATGATCAGGATATCGAGGCCCGACACCACTTCCGGCTTCAGGGTCGAGGCGCCCGCCAGTTCCGGGTACAGGATCGCCGGACGCAGGTTGGCGAACAGGCCCAGGTTCTTGCGCAGGCCCAGGATGGCTTGCTCGGGGCGGAACTGGCGCTCCAGGTTGTCATACTGGTAGTCGCCAACGGCGCCGAACAGCACCGCATCGGCCGCCTTGGCCAGGGCCAAGGTGCCTTCCGGCAACGGGTGGCCGTGGGCGGCATAGCCGGCGCCGCCGACGGGCGCCGTTTCCAGCTCAAACGATTCACCGAGGACATTCAGGACCTTGACGGCCTGGGCGACGATTTCAGGACCGATACCGTCGCCGGGCAGGATAGCAATTTTCATGTTTTTATAGAATTAGATAACGTTGGCGAGCCAAGGCTGGTTGCTCAGGTGGCGTTCTTCGAAGGCGCGGATATCGTCGGCGTGGCGCAGGGTCAGGCCGATATCGTCGAGGCCGTTCATCAGGCAATACTTGCGGAAAGCGTCGATCTGGAACGGGTACGACACCGAGCCGTTGCTGGTCGCCACGCGCTGCTGCTCCAGGTCCACCACCAGCTTGTAGCCGGGGAAAGCCTTGACTTCATTGAACAGATGATCGACCTGGGACTCCGACAACACGATCGGCAGCAGGCCGTTCTTGTAGCAGTTGTTGAAGAAGATATCGGCAAACGAGGGCGCGATAATGGCGCGGAAGCCATATTGATCGAGCGCCCACGGCGCGTGTTCGCGCGAGGAGCCGCAGCCGAAGTTCTTGCGCGTCAGCAGAATCGACGCGCCTTGGTAGCGCGGCTCGTTCAGCACGAACTCCGGGTTCAGCGGACGGCGGCTGTTGTCCTGGCCCGGTTCGCCGTGGTCCAGATAGCGCCATTCATCGAACAGGTTGGGGCCGAAGCCGCTGCGGTGGATCGACTTCAGGAATTGCTTCGGGATAATCGCGTCGGTATCGACATTGGCGCGGTCCAGCGGAGCGACCAGGCCTTCGTAAATCGTAAATTTATCCATGCTGTGTGTACTCGGTAGGACGGCCGGCGCGCAGGCACCGCACCGTCACAGGGTTATTTTCCGCCGGCGCCAGTGACGACCTGGCCGACTTTCTGCACATCGCGGCCGAAACCCGACACGGTATTGCAGCCGGCAAGCAGGGCGGTGGCGATCAGGAGGGCGAAGAGTTTTTTCATTGTATGCTCGTTGGTCAGGGTAGGGGTTGGAACTGCCAGTGTACGCCAGCGGCACCAGCCCCGTCATTCATCGCAAGCCACGCACATCGACAAAATGCCCTGCAATCCCCGCCGCGGCCGCCATCGCCGGCGACACCAGGTGGGTACGCCCGCCCTGCCCTTGCCGGCCTTCGAAGTTGCGGTTCGAGGTCGAGGCGCAGCGCTCGCCCGGCTCCAGGCGGTCGGCGTTCATCGCCAGGCACATCGAGCAGCCCGGTTCGCGCCATTCGAAACCGGCGTCCTTGAAGATGCGGTCCAGTCCTTCGCGTTCGGCCTGGTCCTTCACCAGACCCGAGCCCGGCACCACCAGCGCCAGCCTGACGTTCGAGGCGCGGTACTTGCCGCGCACCACGGCGGCGGCGGCGCGCAAGTCTTCGATGCGCGAGTTGGTGCACGAGCCGATAAAGACCTTGTCGATGCGGATATCCGAGATCGGCGTGTTTGGTTTGAGGGCCATGTAGACCAGCGCTTTTTCGATGGCGTCGCGCTTGACGCTGTCTTTCTCGTGGTCGGGATCAGGCACGCGGCCGTCGATGCCCACCACCATTTCAGGCGAGGTGCCCCAGGTGACCTGCGGCTCGATCTCGGCAGCGTTCAAGGTGACGACCAGGTCGAAACGCGCGCCCGGGTCCGAATGCAGGGTGCGCCAGTAGGCCACGGCGCGGTCCCAGTGCGGGCCGGCCGGCGAAAACGGGCGGCCCTTGACGTAGTTGATGGTGGTGTCGTCGACGCCGATGATGCCGGCGCGCGCGCCCGCCTCGATCGCCATGTTACAGACCGTCATGCGCCCTTCCATCGACAGCGCGCGGATGGCCGCGCCGCCGAACTCGATACAGTAGCCGGTGCCGCCGGCCGTGCCGATCTTGCCGATAATGGCCAGCACGATGTCCTTGGCCGTCACGCCGGCCGGCATCACGCCGTCGACCTGCACCAGCATCGATTTCGATTTTTTTTGCAGCAAGGTTTGCGTGGCCAGCACATGCTCGACTTCCGAGGTGCCGATGCCGTGCGCCAGCGCACCGAAGGCGCCGTGGGTGGACGTATGCGAGTCGCCGCACACCACCGTCATGCCGGGCAGGGTCGCGCCCTGCTCGGGGCCGATCACGTGCACGATGCCCTGGCGCTTGTCGTTCATGTTGAAATACGTCAGGCCGTAGTGCTTGGCGTTCTTGTCCAAGGTTTCGACCTGCAGGCGCGAGACCGGATCGGCAATGCCGTCGGCGCGGCTGGTGGTCGGCACGTTATGGTCGGCCACCGCCAGGTTGGCGGAAATGCGCCACGGCTGGCGCCCGGCGTCGCGTAGTCCGTCAAACGCTTGCGGGCTGGTCACTTCGTGCACCAGGTGGCGGTCAATATACAGAATGGTCGTGCCGTCTTCTTCGGCCCGCACCACGTGGGATTCCCAGAGTTTGTCGTAAAGCGTCTTCATCATGAGTTATGCAGCAATGCCACAGCCTGTAGTAAGTGATCAAGTGATACCAGATTCATACGGTGATCCACAAGGATTATGCCATATTTTGCCCATTACAGAACCGAAAGCGGCCCAGCCGTGGGATTGGCGATACAAAGTTTGGCCGCAGTGTTGGATTTGAGCTGAAAATTGCCGATTATGGCCTGCTTGTGGCATCAGGCCGGGCCAGCAATCCGGCCGCCCGAAGCAACCACGGCGGCACCACAAAGCGATAGGACTTTCAAGGGCTTTCGTGTATTGTATTTTGACAACAATATCAAGGAACAACACTGATGAGACCAAGTTTTTTCGCATGGGCCGCACTGGCCATCGTCGCGGCCAGCCACGCACAGGCCGCCACGCCTGGCGAGATCTGCGTGCAGGACTTGCGCGCCATTCCCGGCTTCCTGCTGGAAAACGATACTGGCGCGCGCCAGCACCTGGCGCAAAAAGGGCAAGCGTATTTCGACCAGGCACTGGCCACGGCCAGCCAGGCGGCAAGCGCCGCGCCTGACGCCGCCGCCTGCGACGCGGTGCTGGAAAACTACGTGGGCGTGTGGCGCAAGGGCCATCTGCATATCAAGCCGGGCAGCGCCGTGGACATTGCCAAGCCGGCACCGGCGCAGCCTGCCGCCAGCGGCCAGGCCGCGCCATCGAAAGCGCCCACGCTGCAGTTGCTGAGCAGCCAGACCGTGCTGCTGAGCCTGCCCAGCTTTCGCGGCAACCACAGCGCGGCGATGCAGGCCTTGCTCGACACCCACCGCGAGGCGCTGGCCGCACGTCCCAACTGGATACTCGACGTGCGCCGCAATGGCGGCGGCAGCGACAATACCTACGCGCCGCTGCTGCAATGGATCAGTTCGGGTGAAATGGTGCGGG
Organism: Janthinobacterium sp. J1-1; assembly: GCF_030944405.1. Taxonomy (NCBI): domain Bacteria; kingdom Pseudomonadati; phylum Pseudomonadota; class Betaproteobacteria; order Burkholderiales; family Oxalobacteraceae; genus Janthinobacterium; species Janthinobacterium sp. J1-1. Next base: position 2,764,769 of record NZ_CP132339.1, on the reverse strand, counting down.
TAGGCGCCGAATGGCTGTCCACGCCGGCCAATATCGCCGGCCAGGAAAGCGTCTGTGCGCTGCTGGCGCCCGGCGACGCCGCCTGCGCGGCGTTTGCCGGCCAGGCCGTGGCGCAGATGCGCACGGTCCAGGCCGGCGAATTCGCGCCGCAGCAGCCAGGCGGCACCATCAGCTATCTGCGCGTCGACGGACAAACGGCGCAGCGGCCGGCAAGGGTGGCGATCCTGGTCGACCGCGACTGTGCCAGTTCCTGCGAAGAATTCCTGCTGGCGGCGCGGCAAAGTTTTCACGTCAAGCTGATCGGACGCAACAGCTATGGCGCGCTCGACTATTCGAACCTGCGCCTGCATGCCCTGCCCTCGGGCGTGCGCCACCTGCAATACGCCACCTCGCGCTCGGCCCGCCTGCCGCATCTGCAGGTGGACCTGGGCGGCATTCAACCCGACATCTATCTGCCGCCGCCCAAGGACGAGGCCGGCCGCGACGACGAGATCGTGCGCGTGCAGCGCTGGCTGGAAGGCGGCACGCTGCGCCGCGACGGCGCATAAAAAAAGCCCGCTGCGCAAATCTGCGCAGCGGGCTTGATTTTTGAAGCAAAGGTTACGCCGCCATGCGTACCGTGCCGCGGCAGCCATCCATCAGGAAGGACAGCCCTACCACCAGCACCAGTTCGCCTTCGGCCGAACGGGCGGTACCGGTAATGCCTTCGACCGTAATGGCCGTCATCGGCTTGATCACGAGATCGGCCGTGCCGTCGACGGCCGCCACCGCCAGGATATACGGCTGCGGCGCGGCCACCACGATGCCGACCCGCTCGCTGCACGGCTCGTAGCCCAGGGCGCCGGCCAGCGAACGCACGGGCAACGGACGGCCCTGGTCTTTCAGCACCGGCGCGCCGCCCACTTCCATGAAGGTTTCCGGCAACTCGACCACGCGCTGCACCACCGCCATCGGCAGCGCCAGCGCGGCGCCCGAAGTCGACACCAGCATGGTCGGCACGATCGACAGTTCGATCGGCAGGCGGATGGCAAATTTGGTGCCTTTGCCCAGCGCCGATTCGATATGGATGGCGCCGCGGTTTTTTTCCACCGCCGTCTTGACCACGTCCATGCCCACGCCACGGCCCGACACGCTGGAAGCGACTTCCTTGGTCGAGAAGCCGGGCAGGAACACCAACTGGAAGCATTCGTCGTTGCTCAGTTGCGCGTTTTCGCTGATCAGGCCTTTTTGCTGCGCCTTGCTGCGCAGGAAGACCGGGTCCATGCCCTTGCCGTCGTCCTGCAGCACGATCATCACGCTGTTCGCTTCCTGCCATGCTTTCAGGGAAATATACGACTTGGCAGGCTTGCCGGCGGCCAGACGGTCTTCCGGCGATTCCACCCCATGGTCGAGCGAGTTGCGCAGCATGTGCACCAGCGGATCGTACAGGCTGTCGACCACCACGCGGTCGACTTCCGTTTCCGCGCCCTCGATGGTCAGTTCGACATCCTTGCCCAGGTCCTTGGCCAGCTCGCGCACCAGGCGCGGGAATTTCTGGAACAGACGGCCGACCGGCTGCATGCGCGTGGCCAGGGTGGCCCGCTGCAGTTCGGTCGAGTAGCGCGAGGCGCGTTCCAGGGTTTCCGCCAGGGTCGCCATCAAGGTGGCGGCCTGGCCTTCGAATTTGAATTGCAGCAAGCGTTCCAGCAGCACGGCTGCCTGGTTGGCGGCCTGCACCGATTCGCCGGCCACTTCCAGCAAGGCGTCGAGCTTGACGGCATCGACGCGGATGCTGTCTTCCTTGACCGGGGCCGCATGGCGCATGTCCGGGCGCTCTTCGCGCACCACGCCATCGACGGCCTTGGCGGCCGGCTTGGCGGCGACAGGCGGCGCCGCGACGGCAGCAGATGCCGGAGCCGGCGCGGCAGCCGAAGCGGCAGGCGCGACCACGGCCAGCTGGCTGCCGGCCGGCACCACGGCGTTGTACAGGGCGGTCCAGTCCAGCCCATCGGCGCCCACCGTGACAGCGGCAGGCGCGGCCGCAGCGGCGACGGGCGCGGCGGCCACGGGCGCTGCAACCACCGCCGGCGCAGGCGCAGCGACGGCTGCGGCAGGCGCATCCATGCTCTTGCCTTCGATGGCGTTGGTGAGGATGACTTCCAGCTCTTCCGGCATGGCCGGCAGGCTTTCCGGCGCGGCGCCGTTGGCCAGCTCCGTCAACTGGTCGGCCACGAAGCCGGACGCCTGCAGCGCCGCCTCGATGGCGATCGGCGTCACCGGCGCGGCGCCCGTGCGCAGCGCGTCGAACAGGTTTTCGGTCAGGTGGCAGGCCGCCACCAGCGCAGGCAGGCCCATGAAACCGGCGCCACCCTTGATGGTGTGAAAGGAACGAAACACCGCATTGAGCGTTTCCTTGTTGTCCGGATCGCGTTCGAGACGCAGTAAGTGCTCTTCAACATTAACCGCAAGATCCATCGCCTCAACGACGAAATCCTTGAGCATATCGTCCATTAGAATCCCAAATCGGCAAGAAGGTCGTCGACATTATCCTGGTCCAGCGCCACCGACGGCACGGAAGGCCCTTGCATCAGCGGCGCTTCCTTCAGTGCGAGTTTCTCGCGCACTTCGGCCGGAGCATTGTCGCGCAGCAACTGAGCCAGTTCATTTTCCACCGTCTTGGTGATAATGACCACTTTCTTGATCAACTGGCCGGTAATGTCCTGGAAGTCCTGGGCCATCATGATTTCCAGCAGGCGGGCTTTTTCCGCCTCGGTCGCCTCGGTGACGGCCTGCGCGAACTGGCGCGAGTCGCCGGCCAGGGCCTTGAATTCGTCGAGGCTCAGCTTGCCGTCGAACAGCGCCGTCCAGCGGCTGTCCATGTCCTTGGCCTTTTTCGACAGCACGTCCTGTGCCGGCATGCCTTCGTCGAGCGTGTTCAGCACCTTGTTGGCGGCCTGTTCGGTCAGGGTCGCCACGTATTCCAGGCGGTCCTGGGCGTCGACGATCTGCGACGACGCTTCCGTCAGCGCCTTGTCGTAACCCAGTTCGCGCAGCGAGTCGTGCAGCAGGCGCACGATGCCGCCCAGGCGTTCGAACATCGGCTTGTCGGACTGGTCGACCGGATCGGCGCTGTCTGCCGCAGGGGCAGGTGCGGCCGCTGCCGGCGCAGGTTCCACCACGGCAGGCGCCGGGGCGGCTGCGGCGGGCGCGGCGCTGGCCGACACCGAGTCGAACAGCGCGTCGAAATCATCGTCCGCAATCACGGCGGGAGCTGCCGCGGCGGGCGCCGGTTTGGGCGCCTCGGTGCGTTGGGCAGATACTTCATCGAATAAGGCATCGAAATCATCAGCGGCGTTTGTCATATCCCTGCTTCTCCATAATTTGTCAAAATTCCGCCTGAACTGTGCGTTTTACAGACTACTACCCACAATTTCTCGATTAAGATGATTTGAGGCAATACCGCTGCGATGGTGCGAGTGTAGCAGGGCGCCGCCCTGTTGTTCAATCTCAAAACGCGCTTCCCGCCGCAAAGCGGGCATACAATACCTTTTCCGTACGGAAATATCCGTATCAGGTGTTGTATTTTGAAATACTACCATTGGCGCGCAGGCAAGAGCATCAATCCGGCGAGAAAACCTTGCCGCAAGCCACTTGCCGCCACACCAGGAGCGGCAAATGACAACCTTTTCGCCAATGTTGTCTATACTGAAGCTGCACAACTGTTGATAAATATCAAGTCTTTACATGAATACAATCATGCTGCCCGGCCTACAATAAGGGAGGCTGCGCGCACCGGTTCACTTAAGAAGGAGCTGTCATGTATAAGAAAATTCTGATCGCCACGGACGGTTCCGCCGTCTCCAACCTCACCGCCTGCGCCGGCGTCGCGTTCGCCGCACAAATGCATGCCGACATCCTTGCCCTGTACGTCGCACCCGAATACCAGTATCCCGTGTATATCGAAATCATTCCGCCCAGCTATCCCAGCGAAGAAGAATACCGCATCGCCATGCGCAAGGCCGGCGGCGGCCACTGGCAGCCCATCCTGGACGAGGCCGCCAAGCGGGGACTGGAAGCGAGCGGCCTGACGGCCTTTTCCGACAGCCCGGCGCTGAAGATCGTCGAAGTGGCGCAGCTGCAGCATTGCGATCTGATCTTCATGGGTTCGCATGGCCGCAGCGGCTGGGGCCAACTGCTGCTGGGCAGCGTCACCAACAAGGTGTTGTCGCACTCCACCTTGCCGGTGCTGGTGCACCGGCTGATCAAGGAACCGCCTGCGCAATGAAGCGCCGCGCCAGGGATACCGGTGCGGCGGTCTTTTTCGGCTAAGATGACAACCTTTCTGATTCCTTAACAATCGCCCCGCGCCCGGCGAACCAACCTACCGCACCCTATGATACGTATTGTGATTGCCGACGACCACACCATCATGCGCGAGGGCCTCAAGCGCATACTGGACGGCGCACCCGACATCGACATCGTCCGCGAAGCCATCGATGGCTTCGAAGTACTGAACCAGGTGCGCCAGGGCGGCTTCGACCTGCTGCTGCTCGACCTGTCGATGCCGGGGCGCAGCGGCGTCGACCTGATCCGCCAGATCCGCAGCGAGGCGCCCAAGCTGGCCATCCTGATCCTCACCATGCACGAAGAAGAGCAATATGCCGTGCGCGCCATCCGCGCCGGTGCACAAGGCTACCTGACCAAGGAAAGCGCCGGCACCCAGCTGGTCGGCGCCATCCACAAGGTGGCCTCGGGGCGGCCCTACATCAGCGCGGAAGTGGCCGAGCAGCTGGTGCTCAACATCATGATGCCCAATGAAAGCCTGCTGCACAAACAATTGTCGGACCGCGAATTCGAAGTGTTTTCACTGCTGGTGGCCGGCAAGTCGATCACGGAAATCGCCAACAACCTGCACCTGAGCGTGAAGACGGTCAGCACCCACAAGACGCGCATCATGCAAAAAATGGGCATGAGTTCCCTTTCAGAAATGGTGCAATACGCCGTCGCCCACCGCCTGCTGTCGCCCTTCAAGACCTGAACCAGCCCGCCGCGCGCGGGCTCGTCACAGTAGGAACAATCCTACAGTCCTCTCCTTACCTCCTACTGCCATATTCAGCCTCGGCTGATATGAATTCACTACGCGTGTTGGCATACTGAAACCAGTCATCGAGTTGCTGGAAGTTATTTCATCACATGCCAAGTTTCAGCGCTTCAAGCACTAACCGCCAGGAACCTGCCGACATGCGGCGCAATCCCTGAGCATTCCGCTATTCAATATGACCGACCTGACACCAGGAGATGAACATGCTGTCCACGCAAACGTCTGAAAACCGTCCGGTTTCGCCGATGCCCCCTTCGCCGTCCATGGAAGCGGGACGCCAGCGCCAGGGACGGCTGTGGTCGAACCTGAAGGAGGTCTGCGATCTGCTGCATATTTCCACCGCCTGCACCATCGCCGCCGACGAACTGTTGTTCCAGCATGTGCAGTTCAAGACCGGCCAGCGCATCCACACCATCGGCCAGCCCTTCGACACCCTGTACATCGTCAACTCGGGCTTCCTGAAAACCGTGCTGATCGACGAATTCGGCAACGAACAGGTGCTCAGCTTCCCCATGAAGGGCGACATGCTGGGCGTCGACGGCATCCACACCCGCCATTACTCGTCGGAAGCGGTGGCGCTGTCCGACTGCGACCTGATCCTGCTGCCATTCAAAAAACTGACGGCGCTGGGCCGCGTGCACCTGGAGCTGGAAAACGTCATGTACGGCGTGATGAGCCGCGAACTGGTACGTGAACAGGCGATGATCGGCATGCTGGGCGCGCTCTCCGCCGAAGCCCGCGTGGCCCGCTTCCTGGTCTCGCTGGCCGACCGCTTCGCGCAGATGGGCTATTCCAGCAAGCTGTTCAACCTGCGCATGACGCGCCATGAAATCGGCAGCTACCTGGGCCTGACGCTGGAAACGGTCAGCCGCACCTTGTCGGCCTTTAATGAAATCGGGCTGATCACGGTCGATCAGCGCACGATCGGCATCAAGGACCCGGAAGCGCTGAAGACCCTGCGCCGCCTGCCGCCGTCGCGCTCGCGCGCCAAGCAACTGGCCGCCGCCAAGCTCAAGGCAGAAACGCAGGCGGCCAGCGTGGCCGCCCTGGAAACACCGCAGCTGCTCGCCGTCTGATTTGACCGTACAGGCTTGACCCGGCCGGAGCACGCGCTCCTGCCGGGTCTTTTTTTGCGCGCAAGAAAGACCGGTTTTCTAATGATGATTTTCTCGTAAATAAGGCTTGCATTTCGGGTCACACTCAACAATAATGCAAATACGAATCATTCTCAACTGAGATAAAGAAAGCCACCCATGCACAGCTCAAAACCAGCCATGATCCAGGATGCCGCCACCGCCCATGTCCGTCCGCCCGTCAGCATGGCGCAGCCGGCTCGCCGCATCACCAGCGAAACGCTGCTGCAGCAGGGCCGCGAAATCGAAATCGAACACAGCGGCAAGATTTACCGCCTGCGCGTCACCCAACTGAACAAACTGATCCTCACTGCCTGAGCCAGCTGCGGCTGTACCGGCAGACCATCCCTTTCCGCAAGCCAGTCGTGCGCCTCCGGCGCGCCCGCCAGCGGCACTACCGCACAGGAGCGCTTGATGGCGAACGACCGTATCGACACGATGTTGGCGAGCAACCATGAACAGCAGCCCGAACTGATGCTGTCGAATGTGCTGCACCTGATGTCGCACTATCACGCCAACGCGGCGTGTCCGAAACTGGCGTCGGTGATCGAACGCCACCTGCGGGTATTGTCCAGCCTGCCGAGCCTGGCGCCGGTGCTGCAGGCAACCTGCCAGCAGCTGTCGCAGCAATGGGCGGCGATGGTCACGGCCAGCATCAACCCGCCCAAGCCGGCCAAGGGCACCTTGCTCGAACGCCTGGACCGCCTGGTCAACCCCAAGCGCCCCCTGCCGCTGGCGCAATAAGCGCCGCCGCCCTGCCTTCCCTCTACGCTTTACAGGAAACCGCCATGTGTGACAAAGACAAGTCCCTGCCCGTCATCAGCAATTGTTCCGCCAGCGACGCCGAAACAAGCGCGCTCACCTCGCGCCGCCGGCGCCTGTGGGAGCTGTCGCATACCTGCCATTGTCCACTGGTCGGCGTGGGGCTGCCGCTCGGCTATTTGCGCAAACTGGTCGGCAAGATGACGGGTGGCCGGGTGCTGGCCGACGACTACGAAGTGCACGTCGGCGCGGTGACCGAATGCGGCGCGCGCAACCGCTTGTCGGAAGCGCTGCAAAAGGAACTGGAACGCCGCTACGCACCGGTGATCCTGCGTTTTCGCGGTGCCAAGAGCAAGGAGCAGGTGGCCCAGCTGTGGCGCACCGCGGTGGCCAATGGCGATGTGTCCGGCGCCTTCTGGGCCGGCCTGACCCATCCACGCTGCGATGCGGAGCTGGAAGAGCAGATGTGCCGCGACCTGCACATGATCCAGCACCAGGCCGGCGCCTGCGTGCGGGCCGACATGGGCAAATTTACGGCCCTGCAAGAAGAAAACGTGCGCCTGGCGCAGGAACTGGCCAGGCTGCAGCAGCGCGGCCAGGCCATGCTGCAGGAGAAAACCGGCGAACTGGAACGCCAGGAAGCGGTGCTGCTGCGCACGCGTGCCGAAGCGATCGGCAAGGACAGCGTGATCGAAGGCTTGCGGGCCGAGCTGGCGCAGTTGCAGGCCGCCATCCCGTCGCTGGAATCGCGCACCCGCCTGGTCGAGCGCCTGGCGCAGATGGATGAACGCGAAAAGGAATTGCGCCTGCAAATCACCGAGCTGAAAGCCCAGCCACGGCCTGCCGCGGCCGTGCCGCCGCCGGCGCCGAAGCTGGAAGCGCCCAGCGGCGGCAAGCTGAAAATGCCGATCCGCCTGGTCGACCAGAGCGTGCTGTGCGTCGGTGGCCGCAGCGGCAACGTCGCCACCTACCGCGCCCTGATCGAGCGCGTGGGCGCGCAGTTCGCCCACCATGACGGCGGACTGGAAGACAATGCCAACCTGCTCGATTCGAGCCTGGCGGCGGCCGACCTGGTGATCTGCCAGACCGGCTGCATCAGCCACAGCGCCTACTGGCGCGTGAAGGATTATTGCAAGCGCACCGGCAAGCGTTGCGTCTTCATCGACAACCCCAGCATTTCCAGCCTGGCGCGCGGCTTGCAGGAAGTGAGCGGCGAGCTGGCACCGGCGGCCCAGCACGCCACGTCGGAATAAGCGCTCAGGCGCGCAGTTCGCGCTCGATGGCGTCCCGCAGGATGGCGTCGTCGGCCGTGGTGTCGGGTGCAAAACGCCCCACCACCCGGCCATCCTTGCTGATCAAAAACTTCTCGAAATTCCACAGCACATCATCGGGCTTGTCTTGCGTAATGCCGTAGCCGGCCAGCTTGGCGCGGAAATCGCTGCCCGGTTTTTCCTGCGCCTGCGGCTGCTGCTTGACCAGCTGCTGGTACAGCGGATGCTGGCCCGGCCCCTTGACGACGATTTTCTCGAACAGGGGGAACTGCACGCTGAACTTGCTGCTGCAAAAGTCGGCGATCTCTTCGTTGCTGCCCGGTTCCTGCGCGCCGAATTCATTGGCGGGAAAGCCCAGCACCACCAGGCCCTCGGCCTGCTTGTCTTCATACAACTTCTCCAGGCCTTCGTATTGCGGCGTCAGGCCGCAGGCCGAGGCCACGTTAACCACCAGCAGCACCTTGCCACGGTAGGCGGCCAGGCTGGTGGCCTGGCCATTGATCAGGTTGACGGGAATTGTGTCGATATGGTCGCTCATGCTGCCTCCTGGGAACGGGTGGAAACAGCCATGATAGCGCGCCAGCTCAATATACGTCGCGGCGGTAGCGGCCTTGCGCCGCCAGCGCATCGAGGGCCGGGCGGCCCAGCATCTCTTCCAGCGCCTGGTCGACGCCGCCGGCCATGCCGGCCAGGCTGCCGCAGATATAGATCGCCGCGCCCTGCGCCAGCCACTGCAGCACTTCATCGGCATTGCCGCGCAGGCGGTCCTGCACATACAGGCGCTGCTCCTGGTCGCGCGAAAACACCAGGTCCAGTCGCGGCAGCTCGCCGCTGGCGTGCCAGCGCTGCAATTCTTCATGGTAATGCGCATCGTGGGCCGCATTGCGCTCGCCAAATAGTAGCCAGTTGCGCCGCTGGCCGGCCAATATGCGGCTTTTCAGGTGGCCGCGCAGGCCGGCGATGCCGCTGCCGTTGCCGATCAGGATCAAGGGCCGCCCGGCATTGTCTTCCAGCCGGAAACGGCGGTGCTGGCGCACGCGCAATTGCACCAGCTGCCCCGGCTGCGCCGCCTGCGTCAGCCAGCCCGATGCCACGCCCAGGCTGCCGTCGGGATGGCTGTGCTGGCGTACCAGCAGGTGTACGCGGCCTTCCTGCGGTATCGAAGCGATCGAGTATTCGCGCGGCTTCGATGGATCGGCCGGCGCGGCCAGCTGCACCAGGTCGCCCGACTGCCAGGCCGGCAGGATGCCGCTGGCAGGCGCCAGCTCCACGTGATAAATCGGGCCGCCGGCGCTGCCGGGATTGAGCAGGCGGCGCTCCAGCAGCCGCCAGTCGTCGAACGCGGGCGCGCTCCAGTCGGGCGCATCGCTGGTGCCGGCCAGATGGCTCAGTTGCTGGAACCAGGCGCCGATGGCGGCGCTGGCGCTGCGGTCGACCTCGATGCGCTCGAACAGGGGCGACGCGCCCTGCCCGGCCAGCCAGGCATCGAGTGCGCGGCCAAAGCCGCAGAACTGGCTGTAGCTGCGGTCGCCCAGCGCCAGCACGCCATAATGCAGTTGCGGCAGAGCCAGTTCGCCCGTCATCAGGCGACCGATAAAGGCGGCGGCATTGTCGGGCGCATCGCCCTCGCCATAGGTGCTGACCAGGAACAGCGCCCGCTCGGCCTGCTGCAGCTCCTGCGCCGTCAGTTCGGCCAGTGCGCACACGCGCACGGCGATGCCGGCCAGCTGCAGGCTGTGCGCCGTCTGCGTGGCCAGCTCTTCGGCATTGCCGGTCTGGCTGGCATACGCCACCAGCCAGGCCGGATTGCCGGCCAGCGCCGCCTTGGCGGCAGCGGCGGCGCGGCGCTTGGTGCGCGCGCGCAGCCAGGGCGCCAGGCACACGCCGGCATAACTGAAGGACAGGCCGGCCAGCAGCAACAGCCGCGTCGTATCGTGGGTAAAAATCATGAAGGTATCAGTCGTCGAGCAAGGCCAGCAGCGCGCTGCTCAGGTATTCTTGGTAAGCCTGGCCGTCGCGCCGCACGAAGCGGACCGCCAGGCCCTGCTGTTCGGCCAGCGCCAGGCCGGCATCGATGCCCAGCACGGTCAAGGCGGTGGACCAGGCGTCGGCCGCCATGCATTGCGCATGCACCACGGTCACCGAGGCAAGATCATTCGTCAGCGGCATGCCGGTGCGCGGATCGATGGTATGCGCGTAGCGCACTGTGCCATCGTGAAAAAAACGGCGGTAGTCGCCCGAGGTGGCGACCGACAGGCCATGCAGCGCCAGCATCATTTCGGCCGGATGACAGGCCGCATCGGCGCCGTCAACCTGCTCCAGCATCACCCACCACGGTTGCCCGTCGGGCTTGCAGCCGGCGCCGCGCAGCTCGCCACCGACTTCCACCAGGTAATGCGCGATGCCCTGGCTGTCCAGGTAGCGCCCCAGCCGGTCCACGGCATAACCCTTCGCAACAGAAGATAAATCCAGCTGCACCGCGCCCGGCTGGTGTACGCGGCGCGTGGAGATATCAAATTCAATCTGACCTCGTTGCGACAACAGTTGCCGCACGGTCGCCGCAGCGGGCGCCCGGAAACCGGGCTGGTCGTAGCGGTTCTCGGGGCCGAAACCCCAGGCATTGACAAGGGTCCCGGCGCACGGGTCATACGCGCCGCCGCTCAGCTGCGACACCTGCAGCGCAAAGCCCAGCACTTCGCCAAAGGCGGCCGGCAGTTGCTGCCAGCTGCCTGGCGCGGCGCGATTGAAACGGCCCAGGTCGGAATCAGGCTGCCAATGGCTCATCTGCTGCACCACCAGGTCCAGCTGCTGCTGCAAGCCCTGCTGCACATCGGCGCTGCCGGCGCGTCCCGGCAGCGGACTGTCGACCAGGCGCACCGACCAGCTGGTGCCCATGCTCAAGCCGTGCAACTCCCGCACCGCGGCACCAGGCGGCGGCGCGCGATCATCGAGTTCCAGCGGCAACAGTACCCGGCGCATCGCTTATTCCGGCAATACTTCCACGGTGGCCGCGTAGGTCATGCGGCGCTCCGGCATGGCTGGCGGCTGGCCGGCGACCGGTGGCGTGGCGGCGGGCCAGCTGCTGTTGACGTAATACATGCCGGCAGCCGGCACCGTGAACGTGATTTCGCCCTTGGCGTCGGTGCTCTGGCGGATTTCACCGAGCACGCCACGGTAGCGCACGCCACCCGGCACCAGGCTGAAGGCCTGGTTGGCGGCCGGCTTGCCGTCGATCAGGAAGCGCCAAGTGGCTTTTTCGCCGGCGCGCAATTCGTTCGGGTGGGTGACGGGCACCAGTTCCAGGCCCACGCCGGTCGGCTTGAAGACGCCGGTGCTCGCTTCGTCCTTGCTGAAGAAGGTTTCCAGGCGGCCCGCGGTACGCGTGACTTTCAATTCCTGCGCATCGGCCGGCACGTCTTTCTTGAAGGTTTCCTCGTTGCCACGGAAACGCTTCTGCTCGCCGTTGACCTTGTAGCTGGCCATCACGTTTTGCGAGACGATGGCGGCCTTGTAGGTGCCTGCTTTTTCCATCTTGACGTCGAACACGCTGCGCAGGCGGCCGGTGACCACATTGGCGGGCGCGACGGTGGCGCCATCCGGGCCGGTGACGACCAGCGCATCGAGACGCAGCGGCTGGTGATCGATCTCGAACAGTCCTTCGGAGACGGCGGCATCGACCGTGACCCAGGCGTCCTTGCTTTCCACCATCGTGCTCGATGGCACCATCCACGGACGGTGGGCGTGGGCGTTCATGGCCAGGCCGGCCAGGGCCAGGGCGATCAGCGGTTTGTTCAATTGCTTCAGCATGATGGATGCGCCTTAAGGTTTGAGTTGGACGACGACGTTACCGAGTTCTTCCTTGCCTTTGGCAGGGACGGACTGGGCCGACTTCGGCGGCCACTGGAACGGTACGCGCACCAGTTCGCGGCCACCGGCTTCGCGCGCCGCTTCCACCACCAGCTGGTACTCACCGGCCGGCAGCTTGTCGAGCACGGCTTTGGAGCCAGGGAAGGTCAGGCTGTGTTCGCCTGGCGCACGGGTGGCGCCGCTGACGCCGTCGACCGGCATGGCCAGGTCACGGCCGCTCTTGCGCCACCACGAACGCATGTCCTTGAGCCACTTCTCGCCCGCCTTGTCCTTCTTCTTCACGTCGTACAGCACGGCCAGGTTGGCCGCCACTTTCTGGTCGGCCGTTTCCAGCCAGGCGGCCACGTAAGGACGGTGGTATTCCGCTACGTTCAGTTGCGGGATTTCAAGCTTGAGGGCCAGGTCGGCCGCCATCGCCGAGGTGCCGATCAGGGGAAGACCGAGCGCAAGGGAGTAGCGTAATTTCATGGTGTGCCTGTCAAAGTAAGGGAGAAAAAACATCAGTGGATAAACAGCAGCGCGATCGCGCAAGGAATCAAAATACCGAGGCCCACCATCGGCCAGGTGAACGGCCGGTTGGTCGCGTGGAACTTCAGGATCAGGAGCCCGGTCAGGCAGAACACGATGCACAGACCGGCAAAAATATCGATGAACCAGAACCAGGCCACGCCCGTGTTGCGGCCCTTGTGGACGTCGTTGAGCCAGGAGATCCAGCCACGGTCCGTCAGTTCGTATTCGGCGGCGCCGTCTTCCAGGCCGATGCGCACCCAGGCGTCGCCCCCAGCTTTCGGCAGCGGCAAATAGACTTCGTCGACGCTCCATTCGGCCGGACGGCCGCCCGCATTGAGCGACCACTGATGTTTCAGCCAGCGCTCGGCCGCTGCCGGCATCGGCGCGTTGGCGCCATCATGCTTTTCGGCATAGGCGACCAGTTCCGTGACCAGGGGCGCGGGCAGTTGCGCCTTCTGGCGCGAAACGACGGGCTTGGCTTCGATCTGGCTGGCGTGGTTAAGGGTAATGCCGGTGATGGCGAACAAAAACATGCCCAGCAGGCATAGCGCCGAGCTGATCCAGTGCCACTGATGCAGTTGCTTCAACCAGACAGCACGGCTGGCGTTGCTGCGCGACACGTCAGCTTGCTTCATTCACATCCTTCGGAAATAAGAGGGGTCAAACCGGATTATCCAACAAATGATAATGATTATCATTTATTAAGTCAATATGCGGAAGGTGTCCCAACAACAACGTTTTGTAACAAGCTTGAAACATGAGCGACCTGTCGTCAAAGTACGCTGTCGAACAGAGCGTGAGACTGAGGCGGCCTATGCTGTTCATTCAGCACAACCACCAACGGAGAATCCCATGACTTCCTACACCAGCGAACAGATCACCCTGATTGCCGACAAGATCAAGAGCGTGAAATTTGGCATGTTCACCACCAGCGACGACACGCGCACACTGACCAGCCGCCCGCTGACCCAGCAGCAAGTCGACAGCGAAGGCCAGATCTGGTTTTTCGTCACGGACGAGGCAGCCTATACGCGCGACTTGCTGAACAACCCGCAAGTGAACGTCAGCTTCGCCGAACCGGGCGACAGCCTGTATGTGTCGGTGTGCGGCCGCGCCGAGTTGCTGAAAGACCGCGCCAAGGCGGAAGAATTGTGGAACCCCATCGTCAAGGCCTGGTTCCCGGGCGGACTCGACGATCCCCACCTGTCGCTGATCAAGGTCACCATCCAGTCGGCCGAATACTGGGACAGCGACGTCAGCAAGATGCGCCAGTTCTTTGAAATGGCCAAGGCCGCCATCACGGGCGACACGCCGAAAGACCTGGGCGAACACGGCCGCGTCGATCTCTAAAAATTTTACCCGGGTATTATTGACTTTTATTTTAACCCGGGTAGAATTGGCTGCTTATCCCATTCCTATACGGAGGCAGCATGACCCCATCACCCCTCACCGCCTTTGACGGCAAGCGCAAGGTGGCCGCCGGCAGCTTGCATGCCGTGGCGCAAACCTTGAAGGAGCTCGTGAGCCGCGAGCCCGACGCGCAAATCCTGGTTTTCAATGACGACAATGGACAGCAGGTCGACCTGAACCTGCACGGCAGCCTGGCCGAGGTATTGCAGCGCCTGCCACAGTCGCGTGAACAGGTGGAAGAGATTGCCGTGCCCGCGACACCGCGCACGGCAGGCCGGCCCAGGCTGGGCGTGGTGGCGCGCGAAATCACGCTGCTGCCGCGCCACTGGGAATGGCTGGCGACCCAGCCGGGCGGCGCGTCGGTGGCGTTACGGAAACTGGTGGAACATGCGCAGCGCGGCAACAAGGCAGTCGACGAACAGCGGCAGGCGCGTGAAACGGCCTACCGCTTCATGAGTGCGCTGGCCGGTGATGAAGCGGGCTTCGAGGAGGCAAGCCGCGCCCTGTTTGCAGGACAGCGCACGGCCTTTTTGACGCAGGTAGCAACATGGCCGGCCGATGTGCGCGAGCATGTGCTGCGGCTGGCACAAGCGGCCTGGAACCCCGACTAAACGCCGGTGCTGCCGGTGGTGTCGGGCGCATCGTCGGCGCTTTGCCGGCTCTGGCCCGCGTTGCCGCCCTGGTGTTGCGGCAGCCGGTCGGCGCGCCGCACTTCGCCGATGGAAAACAGATCGTCGCCGATATCGAGTCCCCGTTCACTGTCGACCAGCACGAAATGCTCGCCTTCCTGCGCGTGGCTTTGCCGGTTACCCTCATCCCTGCGGGCAACTTGCTGATTGCCGGGATTGCCCGCCTTGTTCGCCTTGTCCGCCGGCCCCGGTGGAGTAGTGTGCGCCATGTCGACCTCCGTCTATGGTGTGCTGCGTGATTGCAACCTGTTCAGCATAGTCCACGCCGGCGGGGACAGACATCAGAAAACAACAGATGAATATGTAAGATTTATCCTACAAAAAGGCGGCATCGCTGCCGCCTATTGCCACTTGTTACCGCCTGTTACCGCTAGCTGCCACGGCTGCCGCTGCCGCCAGACGAACCCGAGCCACCGCTTTGCTTGTTCGGATTGTCCTGCTTCATGCTGGTGTCGTCGCGCCCACCCGGATTTTGCGCCGTGCTGGCGCTTTGGCGGTTGCCATCGTTTTTATGGCTCTGGCTGCCAGCCCGGCGTGCTTCTTCCGACGTGAATTCGTGGGCTGTACCTTTTTCATGGGCGGCGCGGCCACCCTCGCTGGCGATTTCGCGTTGCTGTGCCGGATCCATGGAAGCAAAACCGCGTTTGCTGGTGTCGCTCTGCTTGTTGCCGCTGCCGCTGCCGGCACTGCCGCTGGCCTTGCCGCCTTGCTGACCTGGTTTGTTGTCACTCGATGTGGCCATGATCATCTCCTCAATCGTGAGTAATTCGTGAGTAATGTCGGATATTAAAACCACGCTGACGCATGGGAGCAGTCATCTTAGTGCGCGATCGGACAAGCCAGAATAGGAGCATGACAAGACGATATGTAGGAGCTATCCCGCCTGCGGTGGCGCAGTTACTATTGGTTTTTGATCGATGGTACCAAACACTCAACAGTATCCGGCCCCTGGCCCGGCACGCGAAAAATAGCCGTGTCCGCCACGACAAAGACGGCCTCGTCCGGCGCGGGCTTGACCGCATGGCCGCCCGTAAATGCGCCGAACGACGGCAGCATGGCGCGCCGCGGCCCCAGCAGAAAACACGGCAGGCGCAAGGTCTCGCGCGCAGCGCGCAAATGAAACACGGGGTGGACATGGCCGGCCAGCACATAACCATCTGTTTCCAGCTCCGGATGATGGCACAGCGCAAACGGCCCCATCCGGTGCGGTTCGTCGACCATGGTAATGCCCAGGCTGGCCGGCGGATCGCCCGCATGCAGGTCGTGGTTGCCGCGCACCAGGGTCAGGCGCAAGCCAGGATGGCGCGCACGCCAGGCCTGCATGGCGGCCAGGGTGGCCGGCGCACGGGCGGCCCTGGCGTGCAGAAAGTCGCCGAGAAACACGATTTCCTCGCAGGCGTAACCCTCGAGCAAGTGCGACAAGGCCTGCAAGTTTTCATTGGTGGTGCCGTGCGGCACCGGCACGCCCAGCGAACGAAACGCGGTGGCCTTGCCGAAATGAATGTCTGCCACCAGCAGCATCTTGCGCGCCGGCCAATAGATGGCCTTGCCGGCCAGCAGCCACAGCGTTTCGTCGGCCAGTTCAATACTGCAGTGCTTCATGCGGCCGCTTTCTCCAGTTCGCGCACCAGGCGCGCCACCCGGTCCGACAGTTTTTCGGTGGTCAGCTTTTCGCGGAAACGCTCGACCATCAGGCCGAACGCAAACGGCGAGGCGCGCTGCAAGGCTTGCACGCTCATGCTGCGCTGGTGCAGCTCACGCAAGGTGGCGCGCAGGCGCGTCAGCTCCAGTTCCTGCTCCAGCACTTCGCGCTGCGCCTGCGTCAGCAGCAAGTTGCCTGCGTCATGCTTGCGGAACACTTCAAAGAACAGCGACGATGACGCCTGCAACTGGCGCGTACTTTTCGGCTGGCCCGGATAGCCCTGGAATACCAGGCCGGCGATGCGGGCGATTTCGCGAAAACGCCGCTGCGACAGCTCCGTCGCGTTCAGGCTGGCCAGCACGTCTTCCAGCAGCTTATCCAGGCTGAACAGGGGAACCTGCCCGCCCTTCCCTGCCGTGAACAGCGGCGCAAAATCGAGATCATCCGCGCCCAGCAATTCAAAGCCGTAATCATTGACGGCGATCGACAAGGTCGCCGGCTGCACGCGCGCAATCCGGTACGCCAGCAGGGACGCCAGCCCCAGGTGCACCGAACGGCCTGCAAACGGATACAGGAACAGATGATGGCCCTCGCGGCTGGACAAGGTTTCGACCAGCAGGCTGGCGCGCGTGGGCAGGCTGGACCATTTCTGCTGGATCGCCAGCAGTGGCGCCAATGCGCGCATTTCCGGCCCGGTGGCCTCGCCGTCCTGCGCCTGCTGCAACTGGTCGAGCACGGCATGCGCCAGTTCCGACGACAGCGGCATCTTGCCACCCTGCCAGCGCGGCACGGCGCCACGGCTGCCGGTGGCGCGCCGCACATAGGCCGTCATTTCATGCACGCGCACGAATTCCAGGATGCGCCCGCCAAACAGGAAATGGTCACCCTGCTTCAGGCGCGAAATAAACGATTCCTCGATGCTGCCGATCTTGCCGCCGCTTATGTACTTTACCTGGATCGACGATTCGGAAACAATCGTCCCGATACTCATGCGGTGGCGCCGCGCCAGCGCCGCGTCCGGCACGCGATAGATACCGTCCTCGTCCGGCAGCACTCTCCGGTATTCGGGATACACGGTCAGGCTCTGCCCGCCGCGTGCGACGAAATCGAGCGCCCACTGCCATTCCTGTGCCGTCAGATTCCGGTACGACCAGGCCGTGCGCACTTCCTCATACAGTGCTTGCGACTGGAAACCGCCGCCCAGCGCGATCGTCACCAGGTGCTGCACCAGCACGTCGAGCGGTTTGTCCGGCACCGGCCGCGCTTCGAGCAATCCCTGCGCCAGCGCCTGGCGCGCGCCGGCCGCTTCCAGCAATTCCAGGCTGTTGGTCGGCACCAGGGTCACGCGCGAGACCCGCCCCGGCGCGTGGCCGCTGCGCCCGGCCCGCTGCACCAGGCGCGCGATGCCTTTCGCGCTGCCGATCTGCAATACGCGCTCGACCGGCAGGAAGTCCACGCCCAGGTCGAGGCTGGAGGTGCAGACCACGGCTTTCAGCGTGCCGGCCTTCAGACTCTGCTCGACCCACTCGCGTACCTCGCGCGCCAGCGAACCATGGTGCAAGGCAATCAGCCCGGCCCAGTCCGGCCGCGCGTCGATCAGGTGCTGGTACCAGATCTCGGCTTGCGAACGGGTATTGGTAAATACGAGAGTCGTGGCGCTGCCGTCGATTTCGGCGATCAGCGGCTGCAGCATCTGGATGCCCAGGTGGCCACCCCAGGGAAAGCGCGTGGGATTGAGCGGGATCAGACTGTCGACCACGATGCGCTTGCGCACCTTGCCTTCGACCAGCACGCCGCTATTGTGTTCGCCGAGCAGCACGTCCTGCGCCTGCTGCAAGTTGCCCAGGGTGGCCGAGACGCCCCAGGTAATCAGGGCCGGATTCCAGCGCCGCAGGCGGGCCAGCGCCAGCTGCACCTGCACGCCGCGCTTGCTGCCCAGCAGCTCGTGCCACTCGTCGACGATCACCGTTTCCAGCAGGTTGAAGCGCTCGGCGGCATTGGCTTGACTCAACATCAGCGACAGGCTTTCGGGCGTGGTGACCAGTACGTCGGGCCAGGTCTTCGATTGCCGCGCACGCTGGGCCGCGCTGGTGTCGCCGGTACGCGCCTCGATGCGCCAGCCGGGCGCCAATGCTTCGCTGGATGCCTGCAACGCGCGCACGGTATCGGCCGCCAGCGCGCGCATCGGCGTGATCCACACCACGCGCAGGCCCTGCTTGCGGCTCTTGCGCACCAATCGATCGGAACGCAGCAAGGCGCCGAACCAGACGGCGTAGGTCTTGCCGGAACCGGTACTCGCATGCAGCATGCCGGGCTGGCCGCTGGCGGCCGCGCGCCAGACGGCGCGCTGGAACGGAAACACGGTCCAGCCCTTGGCCGCAAACCAGTCGTCGATGCGCTGCGCCAGCGCGCTCTTGCTCACGGCCTTCCTTTCATGGCACACCCGTCAGCAAGGCTTTCAGGGTGTCCAGCGTATCGGCATCGGCAATCGCCTTGTCGTCGCGCTGGCGCAGGATGCGCGGAAAGCGCACCGCGATGCCGGCCTTGTGCCGGCTGGACGCTGCGATGCCCTCGAAGCCGATCTCGAACACCAGGGTCGGCTTCACGCTGCGCACGGGGCCGAATTTTTCGATGGTGGTCTTGCGGATCACGGCGTCGACCTTGCCGATTTCGGCATCCGTCAGGCCCGAATACGCCTTGGCGAACGGCACCAGCTTGCGCTGCCCGTCTTCATCGTCATCCCATACGGCAAAAGTGTAGTCGGTGTACAGCGAGGCGCGCCGCCCATGGCCCGCCTGGGCATAGATCAGCACGGCGTCGACGGAAAACGGATCGATCTTCCATTTCCACCAGGTGCCCACATCCTTGGTGCGGCCCACGCCGTAAGCGGCCGAGACCGCCTTGAGCATCATGCCTTCCACGCCGCGCGCACGCGATTCGCTGCGGATCGCCGCCAGTTCTTCCCAACTGCCGGCCGTGATGCGCGGCGACAGGCGCAGCGCCGGGTCGGCAATCTTTTCCACCAGGGTGAGCAGCAGTGCGCGCCGCTCGTGCTGCGGCAGGTGGCGGATGTCGACACCATCGAGCTCCAGCACATCGTAGGCGACCAGGGCGGCCGGCAATTCGGCCAGCAGCTTGTTGGACACCGTCTTGCGGCCCATGCGCTTTTGCAGGTCGGCAAACGGCGATGGCGTGTCGCCCGGCTGCCAGATCAGAATCTCGCCATCGATCACGCAGCCTTCCGGAAGCGCGATGTGCGCCAGTTCGGGAAAGCGTTCCGTGATCAGTTCTTCGCCGCGCGACCACAGCCAGGTGGTGCCGTCGCGCCGCAACAACTGGGCCCGCATCCCGTCGTATTTCCATTCGACCAGCCAGTCGCCGACCTCGCCCAGCGTTTCCGGCGCCGCCTGCAAGGGGTGGGCCAGGAAAAAGGGATAGGGCTGGCCGCCGCGCAGCGCATGTTCGCCGTCGCTCTCCTCGCTGATCAGTTTTAAAAATCCCGCGCCGGTGGGGCTGACCTTGCCATCGGTCCAGCCCATCAGGCGCTGCGCGATCAGCTTGCTGTCGACCGCCGCGATGGCGCTCAGCGCGCGCGTCACCAGCAGTTTCGACACGCCGACCCGGAAGCCGCCTCCGATCAGCTTGATCAACAGAAAGCGTTCGCGCGTTTCCAGCTCATCCCAAAAGCCCAGCAAGGCGCTGCGGATGGCCTCGGGGGCGGCGCCGCGCAAGGGCGCGATGCGCTGTTCGACCCACTCGGCCAGGCCGATATCGCTGACATGGCCGGGCGCGGGCAGGATCAGGGCGATGGTTTCGGCCAGGTCGCCCACGGCGTGATAGGCCTCGTCGAACAGCCAGGTGTCGAGCACGGCCGCTTCGGTCGCGTATTCGCGCAGCAATTTGGTCGGCACGGCCTGGCGCGGCTTGCCGCCGGCCAGGAAATACACGGCCCAGGCCGCATTCTCGGGCGAGGCGCTGCTGAAATACGCTTGCAGCGCGGCCAGCTTGCGGCTGGTCGAGGTGGTCTCGTCGAGCTCGGCATACAGGCGGGCGAATTCACGCATGGGGCGCCTCGTCGGCGGCGGCGGCCACTGCTTCATTGACGGCGCCGGCTACCGCGTCGGCCGCTTCGTCATCGCCATATTCCGTCTCGAAGCCGCCCGCCTGCCAGCCGTTCTGCTGCAGCCAGCGCACCATGGTGGGGATCGAGCCATGCGTGACGATCACGCGCTCGGCTTCCGTCGCCTTGATGGCGCGCATCAGGCCGGGCCAGTCGGCGTGGTCCGACAGGACAAAGCCGCGATCGACGCCACGCCGGCGGCGCGCACCGCGCAGCAGCATCCAGCCGCTGGCGAACGCATCGCTGTAGTCGCCGAAGCGTTTCATCCAGGGCGAGCCGGCGGCCGACGGCGGCGCGATCACGATCGACGTCTTCAGGGCCGCCTTGTCCGTCACATCGCCCACCATCACGGTATGCGGCAAGATGACGCCAGAGGCACGGTAGACCTCGGTCAAGGCCTGCGCCGCGCCATGGCAAATAATCGGGCCGATCTCGGGGTCGAGCCCGGCCAGGATGCGCTGGGCCTTGCCGAAGGCATAGCAGAACAGCACGCTGGTGCGCCCTTCGGCGGCGTTCTTGCGCCACCACTGGTTGATCTCGTCGTAGATGGTTTGCGACGGCTGCCAGCGGTAGATCGGCAAACCAAACGTCGATTCGGTGATGAAGGTATGGCAGCGCACCGGTTCGAACGGCAGGCAGGTCGGGTCGGACTCCAGCTTGTAGTCGCCCGAGGCCACCCACACTTCGCCACCGCATTCCATGCGCACCTGGGCGGAACCGAGCACATGGCCGGCCGGGTGCAGCGAGACGGTCACGCCGTTTTGATTGATGCGCTCGCCATATGCCAGGCCCTGGATATTGACGGGACCCAGGCGCGACTGCAGCACCTTCACGCCGGATTGCGCGCTCAGGTAATGGCCATGGCCCACGCGCGCATGGTCGGCGTGCGCATGGGTAATGATGGCGCGCTCGACCGGGCGCCACGGGTCGATGTAAAACTGGCCCGGCACACAATACAGGCCTTCCTTGCGCACTACCACCATGTCGCTCATGCCAGTTCCATGTCATCCTCGAATGGAACCATTCTAGCCATGCGCCGCCACCGGCGTTGTTCGACAGCGCACACTCAGGCAGACTCAGGCTGGCGCGACGAATTCGGCCATGAACGTCTTGGTGGTGTTTTCAGGAAACTCGATGGTGACCTGGTCGCCCGCCACCGACAGCACCGTGCCGATATGAAAGCGCGGCACGCGCACCCGGCTGCCGACGGCGATCGGCGGCGTCGCCGGCGCTTTTTGCACTTCCGGCACTTCCGGCAGCGCCGGCGCCAGGGTGCTTATCTGCAAGTGCTCATCGAAGGTGATCGGCGCCGACACGGCCGGCGGCGACAGGCAGTTGTCGCAGCTGCAGCAGCGCTCAAAATCACCGGCGTCGCCAAAATAATCGAGCAGCAGCTTCCAGCGGCAAAAGCCGCTCTGCGCATAGGCCACCATCTGTTCCAGCGCCTGCTTGTCGCGTTCCTGCTTTTCAATATAGATCTGTTCCAGCTGCGCATACGACGGCGTCCTGGCCGTCACCGCTTTCAGGCAATAGCCGAGCTTGCGGTCCTGGCGCAGCAGCTTGCCGTCCTTCAACAGCTTCAGACACACTTTCAGGTGGCCATCGGAGAAATCGGGCAGGCGCCCGGCCAGCGCATCGAAGGTAAACGTGGCCGGCAACTCCTGCGCTTCGAGCACGATGGCCGCCAGTTCGGTGGCGGTCGGATAATGCTTGGCAAGAAAAAATTGCTGCACCCGCTTGTCTTCCTGGAAGTACAGCAAGGTGCAGTCGGCCGGCAGGCCGTCGCGCCCGGCCCGTCCCGATTCCTGGTAGTACGCTTCCAGGTTGGCCGGCACCTGCAGGTGGATCACGAAGCGCGTGTCGGGTTTGTCGATGCCCATGCCGAAGGCGTTGGTGGCCACCATGATGCGGCGCTCGCCGCGCATGAACAGGTCCTGGTGTTCCTTGCGTTCGCGCGCCGACAGCTTGCCGTGGTAGCAGGTCACGCTTTCACCGAGCTCCTGCAGTTTCTCCGCCAGCGCTTCGACAGCCTTGACGGTGGCCGCATAGACGATGCCGACACCGGCCGTCTCACGCAGCAGGCGCAACACCTGATCCTGTTTTTCGCCGGCATTGGTGACCTGGATCACGCTGTAGCGCAGGTTGTCACGGTAGATACCGGTATTGACGATATGCAGCTTGCGCGTATCGAGCTGGGCGCCAATATCGTCGACGACGTCGTCGGTGGCGGTGGCCGTCAGCGCCAGCACCGGCGGGCGGCCCAGCGCGCGCAGGGCGGCGGCGATTTCCAGGTAGGCGGGCCTGAAATCATGGCCCCACTGCGAAATGCAATGGGCTTCGTCGATCACCACCAGCGACGGTGGCGTGGCGGCCAGCAGCGCCAGGAACTCGGCGGTGGCCAGCCGTTCCGGCGTGCAAAAAATAATCACCTTGCCGCCGGCCGCGATGGTGGCGATGGCGTCCTGTTCTTCGGCGCGCGACAGGCTGCTGTTGAGTTGCACGGCGGTAATGCCCAGGCCGGCCAGCTTTTCCTGCTGGTCTTTCATCAGCGAGATCAATGGCGACACCACCAGGGTCGGGCCCGGCAGCAAGGAGGCGGGAATCTGATAGCACAGCGACTTGCCGCTGCCGGTGGGCATGATGGCCAGGGTGTCGCGGCCGGCCAGCACGCTGTCGATCACGTCCTGCTGGCCTGGGCGCAGGCGCGCGACGCCGAACACGGAGCGCAGCAGGCGCTGGATCTTTTTGCCCGGCGTCTTGCCGGCGGTCTCGGGTAATGCAGTGGCGATGGTGGCCATCTTGTGTCCGTATGGTGAATGCCGGCGCCCGTGCGCCAGCTGGTATTCACTCTACGGTTGGGCCGGTGTGTGCGCCATAGGACGCCTGCCACAGCCCCTGTAGGATTTCAGGAAGTGGTTCAGGAGGGAAACAGAATTGCCCACAAGATCATCAGCAGGCCGACGAAGGAAACGCCCCACACCAGGGTGCGCACGACAGGAATGCCGAACGCATACAGCGGCACGTACAGCACGCGCGCCGCCAGGTACAGGGCCGCGCCGTACAGGGTCAGGCTGTTGTGCACGGCCGTCACGTGTGCGATCAGCACGGCGGCGGCGAACAGCGGCAGGGTTTCGGACAGGTTGGCCTGCGCCCTTCTCAGGCGGGCCGTGACCTTGCCCACCGGCGGCCCCGGCTCGTCGCGCGCGCTCATGTTGTAGGCGGCGCCGGTCTCGCGCGTGCGGGCACTCGATGGCAGGAAGATCTGCACCAGCGCCAGCACCAGGGTCCAGCCGAGTATCGTCAGTTCAGGAGTCATGCTTGCCTTTCAGTTAGTTAAAACCGGGCAAGATTGCCCGGCTTACGATTGTTCCAGCGCCGCCTGCAGTTCCAGCAGGTCGTAGGGCTTGCGCAGCACGCTGGCGGAAAAGCCCAGTTCGTCCATCGATTCCTTGCCGTAGCCGGTGGAAAAGATGATGCGCATGCCAGGCTTGTCGCGCAGCACCATGCGCGCCAGCGCGATGCCGGACATGCCAGGCAGGCTGACATCGGTAAACAGGATATCGAATTCTTGCTCATTGAGCAATTCCCACGCCGATTCGCCGTCCGACACGCCGCTCACCGTATGTCCCAGCATGCCCACCAGTTCGCAGACCATCAGCTGGGAATCGAGGTTGTCTTCCACGACGAGGATTTTCATCGAAGTCGGCACGTCTCCCTGTGGCACCGGCGCGTGGCCCGTCAGGTCCAGGCCCGGCGTGCCGGCCGCCGCCGCGCCATCGTTTGGCGTGGCAGACCAGTCGAACTGGCGCGCGCGCAGTTGCTGCTGGCGGTTGGCCAGCACATGGCGCAGCTTGCGCGCCAGTTCTTCGCGCCGGTACGGTTTGCTCAGCAACTCCACCCCCGCGTCCAGCCGTCCTTCGTGCACGATCACGTCCTGCGCATAGCCGGAGGTAAACAGCACGGCGATATCGGGCTGCATCTCGCGCGCCATGCGCGCCATGTCGGTGCTGCGCACGGGTCCCGGCATGATCACGTCGGTAAACAGCAAATCGATCTGCGCACCGCTTTGCAGCACGGCCAGCGCGCTTTCGCCGTCTTCCGCTTTCAATACCTTGTAGCCCAGGTTGCCCAGCATGTCGACCACGGTGGCGCGCACACCCACGTCGTCTTCCACCACCAGCACGGTTTCGGTACCGCCCGTGACCACGCCGCTCAGTTCCTCCTCGTCCGCCGCTTCCGCCATCAGGGTGCGCGGCAGGTAGATCTTCACGCCCGTGCCATGGCCCGGTTCGCTGTAGATGCGGATATGGCCACGGCTTTGCGTCACAAAACCATACGCCATCGACAAGCCCAGGCCGGTGCCGGCGCCTTCGGGCTTGGTGGTAAAGAACGGTTCAAACGCGCGCTGCAGCACCGGCCCGCTCATGCCCTTGCCGGTATCGGTGACCGACAGCATCACGTACTGGCCGGCCGGCACGTCCAGGTTGTGCACATACTGCTCGTCAAGCACCACATTGCCCATCTCGATGGTCAGCTTGCCCGCGCCATCCATGGCGTCGCGCGCATTGATGGCCAGGTTCAAAATCACGTTTTCGATCTGGCCGCGGTCGACCAGGGTATTCCACAGGCCGGCGCCGCCCACCAGCACGATATCGATCGCTTCGCCCAGGGCGCGCCGCAACAGCGCATCCATGTTGCGCACCACGCGCGACAGGTCGGCCACCACCGGCTGCAGTGGCTGGCGGCGGGCAAAGGCCAGCAAATGCGACGACAGCTTGGCGCCGCGCTCGACGGCGGCGATCGCCGTGTCCAGGCGCTGGCGCATCACGCCGTCGTTGCCGGACAAATGGTGCAGCAGGTGCAGATTGCCCGAGATAATTTGCAGCACATTGTTGAAGTCATGCGCGATGCCCCCCGTCAGTTGCCCCACGGCTTCCATTTTTTGCGCCTGGCGCAAGGCGTCTTCGGCCTTGGTGCGCTCGCCCACTTCCTGTTCGACCCGGTGCTCGAGGGTTTCGTTCAATTCATGCAGCGCTTTTTCGATGCGCCGCCGTTCCGTGATATCGGTCTTGACGGCGATCAGGGCACGCGTTTGACCATGCTCATCGACCAGGCGGCTGACATTGCTCGACACCCACACCTGCATGCCGTCCGGCTTCAGGTAGCGTTTTTCCAGACTGAATGATTCGCCCGTTTCCACCAGGCGCCGGAACAGCAGGGTATTGCCCGGCACATCGTCCGGATGCATGATGTCGTTCATGTTCATGCTCAGCAGCTCTTCGGAAGAGCGGCCCAGCATGGTGCACAGGGCGCCGTTGACGCGCTGGAAGCTGCCGTCCAGGCCCAGTTCCGACAGGCCGACCGAAGCCTGGCCGAAGATGGCGGCCATGCGCTCCTGGCTGGCGTGCAGTTCATTTTCGATCAGGCGCCGCTCGGTCACGTCAAAAGACACGCCGACATAGCGGCGCTGCCCCGGCGCCGGGCCGTCGACCACTTCGCCCTGGCGCGCGATCCAGCGCACTTCGCCGTCCAGCGGGCGGCGCACGCGGTATTCCACATATTCGAGCGGGTTTTGCGCCAGCTGCATGCGGCTGGGCCCGACTTTTTCCAGGTCACGCCGGTCGACCAGGCTCACCAGCAATTGCTGCGTGACGAGTGCATCGTCGGCGATGCCCCAGATGCGGCGGAAGGTCGGCGAGACATCCATCTTGCCGGTGTCAGGAAACCACTCGAAGGTGCCGATGCCGCCGGCCTGCTGCGCCAGGCGCAAGCGCTCTTCGCCCTCGATGCGTTCCGTGACATCGCTGCCTTCGACCAGGATGCCGCCGACCACGCCGTCGTCATCCTTGATCGGCTGGTAGACGAAATCGATATGGCGCTGCCTTTGCTTGCCGTCGGCGGTGGCCAGGTCGACTTTCAGCTGGCGCCCTTCGAACGGCACGCCGGTGCGGTAGACCTCGTCGAGCAGGTCGATAAAACCCTGTTCGCGCACTTCCGGCAAGGCCTCTGCCACGCTTTTTCCCAGCAATTCACTGCGTCCGACCAGGCGGATATAGTGTTCGTTGGCCAGCTCGAAAACATGTTGCGGACCGCGCAGCACGGCCATGAAGCTGGGCGCCTGTTCGAACAGGGCGCGCAACAGGCCGCGCTCTTCGGCCACGCGCCGGTTGGCGTCGCGCGCCGCTTCCGCCTCGGCCTGCAGCGCGTGATTGACGGCGCCCAGTTCG
This sequence comes from Janthinobacterium sp. J1-1, assembly GCF_030944405.1. Classification (NCBI taxonomy): domain Bacteria; kingdom Pseudomonadati; phylum Pseudomonadota; class Betaproteobacteria; order Burkholderiales; family Oxalobacteraceae; genus Janthinobacterium; species Janthinobacterium sp. J1-1. The sequence goes on along the minus strand of NZ_CP132339.1, from coordinate 2,738,058 downwards.
GCCGTGGCCAGCTTGAGCTGGCGGCCCTCTTCCAGACGCGCCGTCAGTTCCAGCGCCGTGCACAGCACGCCGTCGACCTGGCCGCCAGCGCCGTGCACGGGCGTGTAGAACAGGTCGAAATACTGGTCGACCGGCACGCCGTCGCGCAGCAGCGGCAGCGCGCATTCACGGTGCACCTGGGTTTCGCCACGCAGGCCCGCTTCGAGGATGCGCGCATTCCAGTCCCATATTTCGGGCCAGACATCGGGCACGGTGCCGCCCAGCGCGGCCGGATGGCGCCCGGCCGCAATCTTGATATATTCGTCGTTATAGATCATCACATGCTCGGGGCCCCACATCAGCACCATCGCCATCGGCGAATTGAGCACGATGTCGACGCTGGTGCGCAGGTTGGCCGGCCAGCCGGAGATGGCGCCCAGGCTGGTGGCGGACCAGTCCAGCTTGCGCACCAGCTCGCCGGTAATGCCGCCGCCGCGCGGCTGATCGTTATCCATGGAGTCGCTCATGGTATTGCCACTTGCGCAGCGGGATCGCACTGGCGCGGCAGATTCAGCGTGAAGATGGTGCCCTGGGTGGCGGAGGAACTCACCTGCACCGTGCCGCCATGCGCCTTGATGAACATGTCGACCGTGTACAGGCCCAGCCCCAGGCCCTGCCCCGTCCTGCGCTTTTCACCGCTCTGGTGGAACGGTTCGAACAGGGCCGGCAGCAGCGAAGGATCAAGTTCGCCCCGGTTGACCACGCGTATTTCCACATGGTCGGCGGCGCGCCCGTCGAGCACCATTTGCACCGGCGCGCCCGGTTCGCCGTGCGTCAGCGCATTGGCCAGCAGGTTGGATATGACTTGCGACAACAGCCCCGCATCGCACTGGGCATGCAGTTCGCCCACATGGCTGAGCGTGATGCGCGCCGGCTGGCCCGGCATGTCGAATTCATCGACGATGGCCTGCGCCAGCGCCAGGTAGTCGTGCATGCCGCAGCGCAGCTCCATGGTGCCCGACCGGATGCGCGCCAGATCCAGCAGCTGATCGACCATGCGCGCCATGCGCTTGGCGCTGCTCTCGATGCGCTGCGCCGTGATGATGACCTTCGGATGCTCGCTCATCATCGGCAGCAGCATGGCGCCGTTCATCACCACCGACAGCGGCGTGCGCAGGTCGTGACCCAGCACGGCCGTAAACAATTCGTTCAGGTGCAGCGCGTGCTTGAGTTCGGTAAGCTGGGAGGACAGTTCGCGCTTTTGCTGGTACAGCTGCACCAGCACCTGCACCTTGCTTTGCAGCGCCTTGACGTCGACCGGCTTGAACAGGAAGTCGACCGCGCCCGCCTCGTAGCCGCGAAAACTGTAGGTGGGCTCGCGCGTGGCGGCCGTCAGGAAGATCAGGGGAATGTCGCGCGTACGCGCGCTGCCGCGTATCAGTTCGGCCAGCTCGAAGCCGTCCATCTGCGGCATCTGCACGTCCAGCAGAGCCAGCGCCACTTCCTGGTTGAGCAGGATTTCCAGCGCTTCGGCGCCCGAACCGGCTTTCAGGATGACGATGCCGGGCCGGGCCAGCACGGCCTCAAGGGCAACCAGGTTTTGCGCGATGTCGTCAACGACAAGGATGTGGATAGGTGCGGTCACGGATCAGTCTTCAGGCATCGCGACGGCCAGCCGGCAGCGTGCGTTTCAATAAAAGTTACAAAACAGGAATTCTAATATCACAAATTCAACATTACCGCATTCATGTGTATCTTACACGTACTGCGCCATCCGCACCGGCGGACTGTGCAAGCGTGCAGCTCAGCTTGCCAACAAAGCCAGGCTGGCGGCCAGTTGCCGCACGTCCAGCACGCGGTCGGCGCCCGCGCGCCGCAGCGCGGCGGCCGGCATCGTGGCCGACGAGGCCGTCGCCGGGTCCTGCACCCAGGCGCCGCCGCCCAGCTGGCGCACTTTCGCCAACCCTTCGGCGCCATCGGCCGAGGCGCCGGTCAGGATAATGGCCAGCATCTCGCGCCGGTAGGTGCTGGCCGCCGTTTCCAGCAGCACGTCGATCGATGGGCGCGAAAAATACACGGGCGCTTCCAGCGACAGCGAAAAGCTGCGCTCCGGCTCGATCTGCAAATGGTAGTCGGGCGGCGCGAAATACACCACTCCCGGCTGCAAGGGTTCCTTGTCCTGCGCTTCGCGGATCGGCAGCAGGCAACGCGCACCATACAGCAGCGGCAGGCGGCTCGAACGACCCGGCGCCAGGTGCAGCACCACCACCACGCTGGCGCGGCAGTGGGCCGGCAAGGCGCATAGCAGCAAGCCCAGCGCTTCGACGCCGCCGGCCGAGGCGCCGATGGCGATCAGGCGCAGGCCTTCCGGCGGCGCGGCGATGGTGGTCAGCGGTGCGCGGTGCGGCAGCATGGTCAAATCACCTTTCAAGCCCGCTGGAAGATTTTTTCCACCTGGCACAGCTCGCGGAAGTTGCCCGCATGCCGGCTGAAATGCAGGCTTTCCTTCATGCCCAGCCCCAGGAAACCGCGGTTGACCAGCGCTTCATGGAACAGGCCCAGCGCGCGGTCCTGCAGGTCCTTGTTAAAGTAAATCATCACATTGCGGCATGACACCATATGCACCTCGGAAAAGACGCTGTCGGTCGCCAGGCTGTGGTCGGCAAACACGAAATGGCGGCGCAGCCGGCGGTCGAAAATCGCGCCTTTGTACGCGGCCGTGTAGTAGTCGGACAAGGAACGCTTGCCGCCCGAACGCCGGTAATTGTCGCTGAACTGGGCGATGCGGTCGACCGCATAAATGCCGGCCTCGGCGGCGGCCAGCGCATCGACATTGATATCCGTGGCATAAATCATGGTGCGTTCCAGCAAGCCCTCTTCTTCCAGCAAAATTGCCAGCGACCACACTTCTTCGCCGCTGCTGCAACCGGCGACCCAGATCTTGATCGAGGGATAGGTGTGCAGCACCGGCACGACTTTTTCACGCAGCGCGCGGAAATACGCCGGGTCGCGGAACATCTCGCTGACCTGTACCGTAAAGAACTGCAGCATCTGCAGGAACATGGCCGGCTCGTGCAGTATGCGATCCTGCAACTGCGACAAGGTCGCGCAGTCGAAACGTTCGAGCGCCTGGCGCATGCGCCGGCGCAGCGAGGCCACCGAATAATCGCGGAAGTCATGCTGATACCGCAGCAATATTCCTTCCAACAATAATTTCAGTTCAATATCAAAAATTGCATCGTCGTCTAACAATGGTTTCCCACCTTTGCTTGGTTTCCCGGGTGACATGGGGACCTGGTCGATGCTAGCAGATCGTCCTGCATTTTTCCTTATGAAAAGTCTGGTGTACGTTCGGTAGCGAACACTGAGCAACCATCAGGCGTCCACACCCTTCATGCCCTCGTCGGTATACCGGGCGCCAAAGGCCGCGCCCGGTGGAAAAGCGTGCGCCATGGCGTCCAGCTCAGCCGGGCTCAAGCGCACCGCCAGCGCGCCGAGGTTATCGTGCAGATAAACAATCCGCTTGGTGCCGGGTATCGCGATGATATCGTCGCCCTGCGCCAGCAGCCAGGCCAGCGCCAGCTGGGCCGGCGTGCACTGTTTTTCCTGCGCCATCCGCCGCAGCGGCGCCACGATGGCCTGGTTGCGTGCCATGTTCTCAGCCGCAAAACGCGGATTGAAGCGGCGAAAGTCATTCGGCTCCAGGGCTGCCACATCATGGACAGCACCCGTCAGGAATCCGCGCCCCAGTGGGCTGTAGGCAACAAAGCTGGCGCCCACCGTGCGGCAGGCGGCCAGCACGCCCTGCTCCGGTTCACGCGTCCACAGCGAATATTCGCTTTGCACGGCAGCCACCGGCGCGATCGCGGCGGCGCGCAACAGCGTCTGCGGCCCCACTTCGCACAAGCCGATCGCGCGGATCTTGCCCTGCTGCCGCAATTGCGCCAGCGCGCCCATCGACTCCTCCAACGGCGTATCGAGGTTGATGCGGTGCAGATAAAACAGATCGATGGTGTCGACGCCGAGCCGCTGCAACGACGCCTCGCAGGCCTGGCGAATATACGCGGCAGAATTATCGACCCGGCGCGCATAGCCGCCCGGCTCGCGCGCCAGCCCGCACTTGGTGGCGACCAGCACGCGCGAGCGTTTGCCTTGCAGAAAGCGGCCCAGCAATTGTTCGTTGTGGCCAAAGCCATAGGTGTCGGCCGTATCGAACAGGGTCACGCCGGCGTCGAACGCCGCCGCCAAGGTGGCCAGCGACTGCGCCTCGTCGGTGGCGCCATAAAACTCGGACATGCCCATGCAGCCCAGGCCCAGCGCCGAAGCAGCCATTCCGCTATTGCCGATGTGTCGTACGCTTTGTGGCACGATTTGTCGCATGGTGATTCTCCAGTGATGGTTGAGTGAGACCAGTCTGGCGCGCCTTGAGCAGCGGGGGAAGGTCCGATTTCGTGATACCTTTATGGTATGAGAGCCCTCGACACCCACGCATTGACCCTGTTTTGCGCGGTCGCCCGCTGTTTGAACTTCCGCCAGGCGGCGCAGCAGCTGCACATGACGCAGCCGCCCCTGTCGCGCGCCATCAAGACGCTTGAAGACAAGCTCGGCACGCGCCTGTTCGAACGCGATACGCAAGGCGTGGCGCTGACCGATGCCGGAGCAAGCCTGCTGCCGCAGGCGCTGCGAATCCTGGCGTTACTGGACCAGGCCGAGCGCTCGCTGGCGCGCAACAGCGCGGCGCCACAGCTGCGCCTGGGCCTGACGACGTCGGTCGAGGCGGGCCTGTTCCGGCCCTGGCTGGCGCAGCTGGAAACGCGCCTGCCGGCCACCACGCTGCGCCTGCAATCGGCGCCGTCCCCTACCCTGATCACGGCTGTGCGCAAGGGCAAGCTCGACGCGGCGCTGGTGGCCCTGCCGGCCAATACCTTCGAGCTGGCGGTGCACCCCTTGCTGCGCCAGCCCATGATGGTGGCCTTGCCGTCCGGCCACGCGCTGGCGCGCAAGCGCCGCTTGCGCCTGGCCGATTTGCAGTGCTTGCCCGTGTATTGGTTCGAACGCGCGCGCCAGCCGGCATTTTTTGACCATTGCCAGCAGGTATTTGCGCGCCACGGCTACGATCCCGTATTCCTGCGCGAACCGCCGGACCATCATGTGCTGCTGGCCGAAGTGGCCGCCGGCAAGGGCGCGGCGCTGCTGGCCGACTCGTTCCGCGCGCTGCGCCTGGCCGGGGTCGCCTACCGCGCGCTGGCCGAGGGCGAGGAACTGGCGCTGCGGATCGCGCTGGTGGCGCCCAAGGAGAAATCACATCCGGCGCTGGACTTGTTGCATGCAAGGGCAAACGCCTGACCAGTACGCGATCGCGCCAGAAGCGCTACCATGTCGCCTTCCCTGTTCAAGAGCTTTCACCATGACCTTTACCATCAGCGACGCCGCCTACGGCACCGACACCCCCGCCGCCAAGCAAACCATGTATGCCGACCTGCGTTCACAGCTGCAGGGCCTGCTGGCCGGCGAAACCGACTATATCGCCAATACCGCCAACTTCAGCTCGCTGGTGTTCAACACCATGCCGGGCCTGAACTGGGCCGGTTTCTATTTCCTCAAGGGTGATGAACTGGTGCTGGGACCGTTCCAGGGCAAGCCGGCCTGCATCCGCATCAAGAAGGGCCGTGGCGTGTGCGGCACCACCGTGGTCGAAGGCAAGTCCATCGTGGTGCAGGATGTGCATGCGTTTCCCGGCCATATCGCCTGCGACGTCAATTCGCGCTCGGAACTGGTGGTGCCGATCTTCTCGAACGGCGCAGTGGTCGGCGTGTTCGACCTCGACAGCCCCCTGCCCGGCCGCTTCGACGATGTCGATGCGCAAGGCATCGAGTCGCTGGTGCGTGCGCTGGAAGCGACCATCGTCGCTGCCTGATCAGGTAGCCGACTTGACGGCGATAAACTCGCCCTTGCCGACCGGTACCAGGCATGTGGTATAGCGAGGATCATCCCGTATGCCGTCAAGAAATGGCGCCATCTCCTCATAGTGCGAGGTGGCGTTGTCGACCACCAGCACGCCGCCCGCAACCAGCACCCGGTCCAGCTGCGGCCACCACGCCTGATATTGACCGCGCGCCGAGTCGAGGAAGATAAAGTCGTGCGCGCCGTCCTGCGCCTCGCGCAGCACCTGGCCCGCGTCACCGAGTTTCTGTTCGATCAGCTGTGCCAATTGCGCCCGCGCAAAATTGGCCTGCGCCATGGCGAATTTATCCTGCGCCAGCTCCACCGTCACCACCGTGCCCTGCAGGCCCTGCGCCGCGTGCGCCAGCCACAGGGTGGAGTAACCGTTCGAGGTGCCGATTTCCAGCAGGCGCCGCGCGCCACGCGCCTGGACCAGCACCGCCAGCAACTGGCCCGTATCGCGCGTGATATTGAGCATGCGGCTGCCGCGTTCGGCGTGCGCCGCATCGTTGGCCAGGCCGAACGCTTCGAGTTCGCCCAGCAAGGTATCGAGGGTGGGATTGATGATCATGACGGCTCCTGGCAAAAAGCACCAGCATAGCAAAAAATCAAGCCGATTTGACCTTGGCGCGGCGCAGCGGTTGCTTGAGCAGTTGCACCATCAGCACGCCGAGCAGGGTGACGCCGCCGCCGATCACATCGTAGGCGTGCAGGGTTTCGCCAAGAAACAGCATGGCGATAATCACGGTGAACACCGGCAGCAGATTCATCAGGGTGGTGGCGCGGCTAGGTCCCAGCTTCGCCAGCCCGTGCATCCACAGGAACGGCGCGACGATGGAGGCGGGGATGCCGGCGAACAGCACCAGCGGCAGGCCGGCGTTGGTCACGGGCGGCGCCGACTGGCTCAGGTAATAGATGAACAGCACCGGCACCGCGCACCAGACCTGCACCAGCAGCGAGTGCCAATTATTCAGGGGAATCTTCCAGCGCTTGAGCAGCACGCCATAGCCGGCATACGACAGGCAGGCCAGCAGCATCAGCCCATCGCCGATGGCGGCGCCGTGCGCCAGCAGCGCGGCCGGGTCGCCATGGCTGAGCAGATACGCCAGCCCCAGCAGCGACACCAGGCCGCCGAACACGCCGCCGACGGTGGCCGCCTCGCCCAGCAGCAGCACCGACAGCCCGACCGCCAGCAGCGGCATCATCGACGCCAGGATGCCCATATTGGTGGCCGAGGTGGTCTGCGCGGCGATATACGCCAGGCACTGGTACATCACCATGCCCAGCATGCCCAGCACAAACAGCTTGCCCAGGTAGGGCTTGACGACGGCGCGCTGCTTCCATACCGGACGGCCGAACGCCAGCGCCAGCAGCACGCCGGCCAGCAGCCAGCGGAAAAACGAGATCGCGGCCGGATCGATCACGCCGACGGCCAGCTTGCTGACGATGGTATTGACGGCCCAGATCAGTACGGCGATCACGGGAAACACATAATGCTTGGCCTGCATGGCAACTCCTCAATTCAACAGCCCGCATTTTCGCATGCGCCGGCCGGCCGCATGGCGTCAATGCCATCAATGCTAAAATCCAAACATCTTTCTACTGAGCAAAGGATGGTCGCATGAACCCAGTGTCGGAGACGAACGGCGATGACACCGGCGGCGCCAGCGCGCCGGCCTCGCCCGCCCCCATCAACCTGGGCAAGGACGACGCACCCACCGTACTGGGCAAATTGCGCACCCTGGTGCAGGACAAGACCCGCTTCGAGCCGCAGGACATCACGCCGCTGGCCGAAGACGATGTGCTCCAGGACTTTTCACTGCAAGCCAATTACACCTTCGAGGCGCGCCTGGAACAGCGCCATATCAACGGCTATTTCACGCCGTCAGCGAGCGATCACTGCTGCGCCAGCCATGAAGTGACGCCATTCGCGCAGGGGCAGACCAAAGACCGGCTGCGCCGCGCGGCGGCCAGGCTGGGCACGGAACTGAACGGCGCCGGCCACGCCTACGACGCGATTGCCGACGGCCTGTACCTCGGTCACGCCGTCAAGCAGTGGCATCTGGACACCTGCCACAGCTGCGCCGGCCACGGCCGCGTCGATTGCACCACCTGCTACGGCAGCACCACGGAAACCTGCTGGAGCTGCCACGGCCGGCGCACCGTCAGCTGCGACGCCTACGGCTGCTACGGCAGCGGCAAGGTGTCGTGCTCGTATTGCAGCGGCAGCGGTTTCGTCACCGAACAGGTGACCGATTACGTGACGGTGGAAGTACCCACTACCATCTACGAGAACGGCAGTTCGCGCACCAGCTACCACACGGAAACGCGCACCCAGTACCGCAACGTGCAGCGCAATTGCCATCATTGCAGCTACGGCAAGGTCACGTGCAACACCTGCCACGGCAACGGCAATGTCAATTGCGGCACCTGCCGCGCCAGCGGCAGCGTCACGTGCCGCACCTGCAGCGGCGTCGGCGATTTGCGCTGCAACCCTTGCGACGGTTCCGGCAAGGTCGGCAGCGCGGCCTGGGTCGACGTGCATGTGGCGCCCGCCTACAGCGTCAGCCTGCCGAAACAGGCGCCCGACGACGCGCGCCGCATCCGCGAAAAAGAAAGCGTGCGCTCACTGGCGGCGCTTGCCGGCAGCCTGGCGCTGGCGCAAGTGAGTGTGTACGACCCGGACCTGCCGCAGGAAGTCGACGCCCTGTATGCGGGCAAGCTGCGCATCGTGCGCCTGGACGCCGCCTGCAATGGCGAGTCGCACCACCTGGTGGCCTACGGCCGCGACTTGCGCTGGCTGACGCTCGACGATATCGTGGAAAAACTGCTGCGCGGCGACCTCAAGGCGCTCAGCGACGCGCTGGCTGGCAGTCTTGATGACGGCCTGTTCTCGTCCCAGGTGAAGGGCTTGCTGACGCCGCTGCGCGACGTGGCGGCGTCCGAGCTGAACGCCGACGTGATCGAAGCGGTGCTGAGCGGCGAGACCAATCACGCCCACGCCGACGTGGTCTCGGCCGACTACGCCAGCAATGTGCGCACCTGCGTGCTGGGCGCGCTGCGCCAGGTCTACACCCGGCTGGCCAAGCAATTCTGGTGGAAAGGCGCGCTCGGCGCGCTGGCCGCCACCATCGGCGTGTGGTTCTTCTTTGGCCGCGGCATGGGCGCGTTTGCCGGCCTGCTGGCCACCGGCGCGGCCTGGCTGCTGTTCAAGCGCCAGGTCAAAAGCGTGCTGAGCGAAGCGCTGGGCGGCGACAGACAGGCCGAACGGGCCATGCTGATCGCCGGCAAGGGCGGCCGCCACCAGCTGGCCTATACCCTGGTATTGACGCCGGCCATCGTGGCGGCGCTGGGCGCCGGCTATGGCCTGCCGCTGCGCCAGCGCGCCAGCACGGCGCCGGTACCCGCCATCGCGTCGACGCCGGTGTCGCCGCATGTGGCCAGCGTGCCGCAGGACGCGAGTGCGGCGAAGGCCTTGAAACTGTATGAAAACGGCGAAAAGGCGCAAGCGCTGGCCATGCTCGACGTGCTGGTCAAGAAAGGCAATGCCGACGCCTACGGCCTGTACGGCTGGATGACACTGATGGGCGAAGGACTATCGAAAAAGCCGGGCCAGGCCGCCCCCACCACGCAGGAACGCCAGGCATGGCACGCCGACGCCAAGCCGTGGATCACGCGCGCGCTGGCGAAAAACGACAGCTACGCGCTGGCCGCCAAGGGCGTGATGCTGGCCGAAGGCTGGCAGGAGCAGCGCAACATGCCGCGCGCGCTGGAACTCTTGAAGCAGGCGGCGCAAAAGGGTAATACCGAAGCGATGCACTTGCTGGGCCTGTACAACATGATGGGCAAAAACACGCCTGTCAACCACAAGGAAGCGCGCAAATGGTTCACCATGGCCGCCGACAAGGGCAGCGCCGGCGATATCTACAACCTGGGACTGATGGACTGGGAAGGCGCCGGCCTGAAACGCCCCGACCGCGCCAGCGCCATGCAGAGGTGGAAGATTGCGGCAAGCATGGGGGAGGAACGCGCCGTCAAAGCGGTGGCGCAGGGCAAGCCTTGACGGCGTAGGTCGGATTAGCGCTTGCGCGTAATCCGACATCACCTCCGGCCGCGTTAACAATGTTGTCGGATTACGCGCTTGCACGCTAATCCGACCTACGCTGGGAATTCGGCAATATGGCGTTGAATATAGGCGTACAGCGCGTCCACTACTTGGGGCCGCTGCCGCTCGAAATTGTCGCGCGCCAGCGGCGGCAAACCCAGCTCGGTTTGCACCAGCGCATTGACGGCCTTAAAATTCATGTACCGCGCGCTGTCGAATCCTTCCCAGTCCACATACGCCAGCCATTCGGCCAGCACCACCACGCACGCCACCGGCGGCGCCAGGGCGGCAATGCGTTCCGCGCGCAGCACGCTGTCGCTGCGGATGCCGTGCTGCATCAGGACGGCTTGCGCCACCTGCTGCAGTGCATCTTCGGGTTCCGAGCGATGGCGCGCCAGCAGCCGCCCGGTCAGCGAGCTCAGGGCTGCGCGTCCGGCAACGCCGACAGGGTAAAGATTTCAAACCCGGTTTCCGTCACCGCCAGCGAATGCTCGAACTGGGCCGACAGCGAACGGTCCTTGGTGACGGTGGTCCATTTGTCGGGCAACACTTTCACCTGGTAGCTGCCGACGTTGAGCATAGGTTCGATGGTGAAGATCATGCCCGGTTCCAGCACGATGCCGGTGCCGGCGCGGCCGTAGTGCAGCACTTGCGGCGTGTCATGAAAAACCTTGCCCACGCCGTGGCCGCAGAAGTCGCGCACCGAGGAAAAACCCTGCGCTTTTGCCACCGCTTCGATGGCCGCGCCAACGTCGCCCAGGGTCGCGCCCGGCTTCACGGTGTTGATGCCGACCATCATCGCTTCATACGCGGTATTGACCAGGCGATTCGCCAGGATGGACACGGCGCCGACCTTGAAGGTACGGCTGGTGTCGCCGTGCCACTCGTTGAATTTCGGCGTGACGTCGATATTGAGGATGTCGCCCACTTTCAGGATCTTGCTCTCGGACGGGATGCCGTGCGTGACCACGTGATTGACCGAAATGCAGCTGGCGTGCTTGTAGCCGTGGTAGTCGATGGTGGCGGGAATGGCGCCCGCGGCGCGCATGAATTCCTCGCACAGGGCGTCGAGCTTGGCGGTCGAAATGCCGGGCTTGACGAACGGCGTGATGTAGTCGAGCGTGTCGGCGGCGATGCGCCCGGCGGCGCGCATGCCTTCGAACCCTTCTTCGTCGTGCAGCGGGATTTTCTTGCCGTGTTCAAGCTGGGTGGAATAGCGCATGGTGTGGGTTCTTTATTCTGATTGATTAATGTGTGGTGTGGGCGGCCCAGCCGCGCACGGCGTCGTGCGAGGCGCGCAGCATGGCGTCGACGCTGGCGGGAATGGCGCGTTCCTGGGTCAGGTAAGGCTTGACGACGGCCACCGGCGCGTCGATCAGCATGAACTTGAGCACTAGGTGATCAATGCCCGCATCGGTTTCGGCCACGTTGGGCATGGCGGCGGCGCAGCGCGTAAAACAGGCGTCGAGCGCGGCCTGTTCCTGTTCCAGCGCGGCCTGCAGTGCCGCATCGAGGCTGCCGTTGAAATCGGGGCTGTCCTCGCATTGCAGCAAGAAGCGCGCGTAGACGGGCTTGCGGCGGCACCAGTCCAGCAAGCCATGCACGCCGGCCCAGGTGTCGCCCTCGCCCCACAGGCTGGCCACTTCCTCGCGGAAGTCGCTTTTCACGCGCAGCCAGGCGCGCGCCAGGATGGCGTTGCGCGAATCGAAGCGGTGATACACCGAACCGATCGGCGCGCCCGCCTTGACCGCGATGGCGGACATCGACACGGCCGCCACGCCGCACTGGGCCGCGACCGTGATGGCGCTGTCGATAAAATGATTTTCGTTGAATTTGGCTAGTCTGACCATGCAAATAGAATACCCATTCTATTTGAATCCGTCAAGCATGCCGATATTTTGCGCCCTGCCCGGGTTCCGCTTCCGCTCTACGGTGCCCCGAGCTGCGTCGAAGCGCTGCCTTCAGGAATCATCAGGGCGAAGTCGTAGCCGTTGATCAGATTGAGCATGTCGATATCGCCCGCCGCCAGTTTGCGCAAGCCGGGCCGCAATGACCGCAGATCAAATAACGACCAGCTACCGTCGGTGGTGCCCGCACCGGCCAGCAGTTTGAAGGCGGCGCTGCCAGGTTCGATCTGTGCCGGCTGGTGTGGCTTGCCCGCTCCCGCGAATCGCAGTTGCTTGCCCTTCACCGCCAGCACGATCAGGTGCAGCGAGGTGTGGCCCTGGCCTTCGGCGCGTTCCGCCAGAAAGTTACCGACGTCACGATTGTTGAGCGGATTGAACCCCTTGTAGGCGTGATTTGCGCCGACCTTGACCACCAGCTTTTGCTCTTGCATGCCGAGCCGGGAGGCCAGGGTCCGTTTTAACAGCGCCAAACGCAGGCGGTTGGAGAGGTCGCGGTCGCCGGGCACTTTGGAGGCGCTTTTCTGATAGATCGCACGGCTCTCCAGCAGTGCATCGAGCAGGCCCAGCGCTGTTTGCTCCTTGGGGCCGGCCAGCAGCGGGCGCAGCGAAGCGAGCTCCTCGTCGGAGGCCGACAGCATCAGGTACTCCAGGGGATTGCCGGTAGCCGCCGCCTTTTGATAAGCGACAGCTTCCATTTGACGCAAGGCTTCCAGCTTCGCGCGGGCGGCCGGATTGACCGGCTGGGACAGCATCTGGGCGATCAGGTATTTGGCCGTACCAATGAATTCCTGGTCGATGCCCCAGTGCTCGAAGCGCGGTCCTGCGGCCAGTGCAAAGCCGGCCAGCATCTCCGCTTCCTGGCGCATGGCGTAGAAAGCGATGGCGTCCGGATAGGCGGCGTCGAATTGGCCGATCGCCGTGACCGCGTCGGCGCGCTTGAGCATCCCTTCGAGCGCGCTCGCCACGACCGGACCAGTTTCCGTTACCAGGGTCGTGAAACCGGCAGGCGCCAGGGCATTGAAGTAGGCGGAAGAGAACCGGGCGATCTCGGCGACACCGTGATCCTCGCCGAGGAGCACATACTGCGCCTGGCGCGACGCTTGCAGCAGCGGTGCCGCACCGGGCCCCGATAGCGTGCCTTTGTTCAGCGTGATGGCGAGCCGGTTGGCCTGGAGTTTGTCGAGGACGGCAGTATCGGCGGCGGCCGGACCGGCGTAGCCGAGCGTCAAGGCGGTGGCGAGGAAAGCGAAGCGCACGAACATGGCAGTGTGGGCCGATCAGGGCCGATCAGTGAACGAGTCGACAGTGTAACCTGTCGCCCTCACCCTGGCCGCAGCTGATGACAGCGATTTTCAGCGTGGGAATTTATACCGTACCAGCAGCGTAGGTCCCTTGCCGCCAGGCGGCGTCAGCAGTATCTCGTCACCTGGCTGCATCTCTTCATACATCACGGTGCAACAGGTTGGCATCGAATGGCCGCGCGCCGGATAAACGCCAACCTCGGTGTGCAAGTTGGCAGCACGTACGTCCACGCTGGCCTCGCCGGCCTTTTCCGCTTCTTGCAGCTGTTTGCGCAGCACGGTGACAAAGTCCCCTTTGCTGAGCCTGGCAGGTGCCTGGCTTGCTTTCGGGCGCACGGCAATATCGTTTTTCATGGCAGTTTCTTTCAGTGTATACATTCCCGCCACTATATCATTCGCCCCTGGCCTGCACTTGTCGTGCCGCCTGACAGTGGTTGTCACCATACAGGGTAGAGTGTTGCATCCGGCGGTTGAAGGCGGCTGCTCGCCAGGGGTGGTGGAGGTGCGACGTTGAACACCGATACGACTCGTTTTTTTCCGTATTGATCAGAGCTTCAGGAGACCTACCCATGGCAACATCGCAATTAGAACTTTCTCGTCCACCGCAGCAGGCGCGCGCATTGGAGCTTTGGCTACAGCATGCCGCAGGCCGCATTCTATTCGAGGATGTACGGGCTTACGCTACCGAAAAAATCGACCCGACGCTGCCGGACGAAACTCGCTTGGCTGTGCAGAAAGGAATTGATGACGCGATGTACGGCTTGATGATGGTGATTGACGGTGTGTCCGGTGTTCTCAAAAGCGGGCCTCAATCTGTCGAGCTCTCCGTGACCGCACGGCTGGTGAATCGAGAACCGCCCGCCATTGCAACCGAACTGGACTTGCGCGACGGTGATGGAATGTGCATGGGCTATCACGGGTGGCTTGACGGCGATTACGGCGACAATATTGTCGCGCTCACCGCACCCTAGACGACTGCTTTCCCATCATGGCCCAAGTCGCCAGCTCGGGCGTCCCGGGCCAAGCGGGCCTGAAAAATGTCGAGGGCAAGGCGCGGCGACGAAGACAGTACGCATGTACGGCAAGGAGCCGCAACGCCGCCATCGGCATTTTCTCGGGCCCGCGTCTCCGGCCCGCCGTTTTTAAACCTTTATGCGGTGCCTGCCTTACAATGCCATGTACCAACCCTTACAGGAGTACCGCTTGCATACGCCCGCCTTTATCGCCTCCGCCCGTTTTGACGATCCCCGCCTGGCTTTGGAACAGGTGCAAGCCATCTACCGCGCCAGCATCGACCATCTGCGCGATGCGCTGCAGCGCTTTGTCGCCGGCGAAAACATGCAGGAACGGGTACGCGGCTGCTACCCCTTCGTGCGCATCCAGACCGAGACCGTGGCGCGCGCCGACTCGCCGCTGGCCTATGGTTTCGTGGCCGGCCCCGGCGTGTTCGAAACCACCCTGACGCGCCCCGACCTGTTCGCCGACTACTATCTCGACCAGTTCACCCTGCTGCTGAAAAACCATAACAACGGCCAGAAAGTGACCCTGGAAGTGGGCGTCAGCGCCCAGCCCATTCCCGTGCATTTCTCGTTTGCCGAGCACGACCATATCGAAGGCAATATGGATGCCGGACGCCGCATGGCCATGCGCGACCTGTTCGACCTGCCCGACCTGGCGGCGATGGACGACGGCATCGCCAACGGCACGCATGAAACGGCGCATGGCGAAGCCCAGCCGCTGGCATTGTTTACCGGCCCGCGCGTCGATTACTCGCTGCAGCGCCTGCGCCACTACAGCGGCACCTCGCCGCAGCATTTCCAGAACTTCGTGTTGTTTACCAATTACCAGTTCTATATCGACGAATTCATCCGCCTGGGCCACGCCATGATGCAGCGCCCGCAGGACGCCGGCACGCCCTCGGACGACGACGGCTATATCGCCTTTGTCGAACCGGGCAATGTGGTGACGCGCCGGGTCGGCCAGTCGGTCGAGCTGGACGACGCCCTGGGCGCCGCGCCGCCGCGCCTGCCGCAGATGCCGGCCTATCACCTGCTGCGCGCCGACGGCAGCGGCATCACCATGGTCAATATCGGCGTCGGTCCGGCCAACGCGAAAACCATCACCGACCATATCGCCGTGCTGCGCCCGCATGCCTGGCTGATGCTGGGCCACTGCGCCGGCCTGCGCACCACGCAAAGCCTGGGCGACTACGTGCTGGCGCACGCCTATGTGCGCGAAGACCATGTGCTCGACGAAGACTTGCCGCTGTGGGTGCCGATCCCGCCGCTGGCCGAAATCCAGCAGGCGCTGCAGACGGCGGTGGCCGAAATCACCCAGCTGACGGGGCTGGACCTGAAACACATCATGCGCACCGGCACGGTGGCCAGCACCGACAACCGCAACTGGGAACTGCTGCCGCAGCGCACGCCCGAGCGCCGTTTCAGCCAGAGCCGCGCGATTGCGCTCGACATGGAAAGCGCCACGATCGCCGCCAACGGCTTCCGTTTCCGGGTGCCGTATGGCACTTTGCTATGCGTCAGCGACAAGCCGCTGCACGGCGAAATCAAGCTGCCCGGCATGGCGAATCATTTTTACCGTGAGCGGGTCGACCAGCATTTGCGCATCGGCATCCGCGCGGTGGAACTGCTGCGCCGCCAGGGCGTGGACCGGCTGCACAGCCGCAAGCTGCGCAGCTTTGCCGAGGTGGCGTTTCAGTAAGCGTTCAAGCAAAGAAGCGCGGATCGTACTGCCAGCGCCGCACGGTGCTGGCAGTGATCGCCGTCGCGTCAGGATGACGCGGATTGATCAGCACATTGCATTCGTCGGGCACGATCACGGAAGGTACCACCAGCAGAGCGGTCCTGCCTGCCGCGCACCAGCCATCGCCAGCCCGGCTGGCAGACATGCTGGCGGGGATGGCGTCCCAGCCGCCCGGCACGGGATCGAGCAGCTGGCGCGCCTGCCATACCGCTTCCGGTACCTCGATGCGCACCAGAAAGCGATTGAAAGGGAGCGTGCCGGCGCGCAGGTAGTGCACGGTTTCCAGGGTCGCCAGCGCAATGCTGGTGGAGCAATACACGACCGGCACGCCCTTGCTGTTCCAGCGCCCGCCCGTAAGCTTGGCACCGATGCCGCTCAGGTCATCGGCGGCATAGCCTGGCGTATCGGCGGCGATACGCCAGAGCAAACTCATGCGTAAGCTCCGCTTTCGCTCATGGCCAGCAAGGCGCCCACCATTTTTTGCCCCTCGAAGGTATCCATGTAACTGGCGGGCGTGGCGCCGGCCAGCGCGGGCAGGGGCTTGCTCAGCCAGTCAGACAGCCAGCGCGCGGCGTCAAAGCCGGCCGGATCGCCGGAGCGCTCGACCATTGCCTGCACCGAGCCGATCAGCGTCTCGATGCCGAGCACCCGCTCCGACTCGTCTTTCGACAGCAGGCCGGCGTCTTTTTCCTTGCGGCTGATGGTGGCGCGCGACAGCCCCAGGCTGGACAGCAGGAGCTCCTTGCTCATGCCCATGCGCGCCGACAAGCGGCCGATGGTCGCCGCCGGGATGCCCTGGCGTATCAGCGCAATGCGTTCGTGCGGATCACCGCCATGCGGCGCCGTGCCTTCATACAGAACCCGCGCTTGTCTGGCTGCCAGTGAATGATCTGTTTGCTTGGGATGTGCCATGATCGTCTCCTTCAAGACATCAGAATAGGTTGAATGAGACAAAATACAAGGTACGCGCCGAGAAAAATGACAAGGGACTTCTCGCCTGCTGTCATGGTCACACATTGCGCACTTTGCCAAGGTTGCTTTTCGGTAAAGCTTGCGTATCATGAATGCGGACCGCCCGGTCCGCCATTTATCTCACGGAAAATAATGAATCTATTTCAAAGCGCCAGTATCGCCCTGGCATTCGGTCTGTCGATGCCGGCATTCGCGCAAACCGTCTCCACGCCCATCTACAGCTTGCTGCGCCCCTCGTGGAAATCGATGCGAACGGCAATGACATCTGCGGAGTGGATGCCATCACCGCAGTGATCATCAACAAGAAACTTGAAACATATAATTTCCAGTTCTATGTCGCAGCCTCGACGCTGCTGGGCCACGTCAATGCAGGTGCACCGACCACGCCGCCTGACAATGCAAAACAGGCAGGAGCACAAAAAAAATTACCCCGCCCTACCGGATTCTGGATCAAGAAAAAGGATGACGCCGAAGTACTGCGCATGCGGAACATCGAGGCGTCCAGCAAGCCCGGGCAGCTCCATGGCACGGCCGATCTGGTACCGGCTACCCGGCAGTTATGGAATCTGATCAATGGCGAGGAAACGCAGTTGTCCATTGAATACCCGAACCAGCGCAGCCAGAATACCATCCAGTTTTCGGAAAAACTGTCGGATGAAGATTATGACGCCATGCTGGCCTGCATGAAAAAGCTGACGGTATCGGTTCACAAGGTCCATGAGGCCAACAAGACACGATAAAAAAGGCTCTCTCTCAGGATGACATGGTCGTAAAAATGGCGCCTTGTATCCATATACAAGGCGCCATTTTTGTCTGTAACATCGCCTTACAGAAAACGGTCGAGGATTTTTCTCGTGTGCTTGTCGATGGTGAACATGTCGCGGATCAAAAATTGTATCCCGTGGTTGTCGGCGATCAGCAGCGAGGTGGCGCCGATGCGGCGGATATCCTCTTCGCCCTTGAGCACGAACTCGGTTTCGCCGCGGTCCGTATCGACAAACCAGGTGCACGGCGTGGCAAAGCTCGACACGCTTTTCACGCGCGCGATTTCGGGCATGAATTCGCGCCCTTCCAGTTCCTCCTTCAGCAAGCCGCGCTGCGGTTCGGGCAGCTCGTCGAGATGATCGATCCACGCCACTTCCTTGCCGTCGCCCTGCACCAGTGAAATGCCTTCGTCGGGCGCCTGGATCGGAAACGCGCGCACCGGCGCCACGCCGACATGCTGCTGGCCGTCTTCGGCGGTCATCACCAGCTTGCCATACGGGTCGCGGCGCAGGGTAAAAGTCGTGCTGGCCATGTTTATTCCTTCTCTTCCAATACCATTTCGGCGGCGTTGCGCGCCTGCGCTTCATACAGGCGGTAATACGCGCCCTCTTTCGCCATCAGTTCGTCATGGCTGCCCACTTCCACCACCTGGCCGCGGTCGAGCACCACCAGGCGGTCGGCGCGGTGCAGGGTCGACAACCGGTGCGCGATCGCGATCGTGGTGCGGCCCTGCACCAGGTTGTCGAGCGCCTTCTGGATTTCCTTCTCGGTTTCCGAGTCGACCGACGAGGTGGCCTCATCCATGATCAGGATGCGCGGATCGATCAACAGGGCGCGCGCGATCGAGATGCGCTGGCGCTCGCCGCCCGACAGGCCCTGGCCCCGTTCGCCAACCATCGAATCGTAGCCCTGCGGCAGGCGCAGGATGAATTCGTGGGCATGCGCGGCGCGCGCGGCGGCGATGATGTCCTGGCGCGTGGCATGCGGCTTGCCATAGGCGATGTTCTCGGCGATGGTGCCGAAGAACAGGAACGGCTCCTGCAGCACCAGGCCGATATTGCGGCGATAGTCGGAGACGGCGAACGAGCGGATATCGACGCCGTCGAGCAGGATCGCACCTTCCGACACATCGTAGAAACGGCAGATCAGGTTGACCAGGGTGCTTTTGCCCGAACCGCTGTGGCCGACCAGGCCGATCATTTCGCCGGCCTTGATGTTCAGGGTGATGCCGCGGTTGACGGCCCGGTTGCCGTAGCGAAAACCGACTTCGCGCAGGTCGATCCGGCCTTCGATCTTGTCCAGCTTGACCGGTTGGGCAGGCTCGGGCACGCTCGATACATGGTCGAGGATGTCGAAGATGCGCTTGGCGGCCGAGGCCGACTTTTGCGTCACCGACACGATGCGGCTCATGGAATCGAGGCGGCCGTAGAAGCGGGTGCTGTAGGCGATAAAGGCGGTCAGCACGCCGACGGTGATTTCGCCGCGCGACAATTGCCAGATGCCGAAGCACCAGATCACCAGCAAGCCCATTTCGGTCAGGAACGACACCGTCGGCGAAAACAGCGACCACACCTTGTTCAGTTTGTCATTGACGGCCAGGTTGTGCGCATTGGCGTCGCGAAAGCGCGCCGCTTCGCGGTGTTCCTGGGCAAACGCCTTCACCACGCGGATGCCGGGAATGGTATCGGCCAGCACATTGGTCACTTCGCTCCACACGCGGTCGATCTTTTCAAAGCCGGTGCGCAGGCGGTCGCGCACCAGGTGGATCATCCAGGCGATGAACGGCAGCGGCGCCAGGGTCATGATGGCCAGCCACGGGTTCATCGACCACAGGATGGCGCCGGTCATGATGATCATCAGCACGTCGGACGCGAAGTCCAGCAGATGCAGCGACAGGAACACGCAGATGCGGTCGCTGCCGCTGCCGATGCGCGCCATCAGGTCGCCGGTGCGCTTGCCGCCGAAGAATTCGAGGGACAACTTCATCAGGTGTTCATAGGTGGCCGAACGCAGGTCGGCGCCCATGCGCTCGGACACCAGCGCCAGCACATAGGTCTTGCCCCAGCCCAGCAGCCAGGCCAGCAGGGCCGAACCGAGCAGGCCGCCCATGTAATACACCACCAGCCAGGGGTCGATCTGCTGCCCGTTCTGGTACGGGATCAGCACATTGTCCATCAGCGGCGCCGTCAGGTAGGGCGGAATCATGTGCGCGGCGGTGCTCAGCAGCATCAGCAGGAAACCGAGCGCCAGCTGGCCACGGTAAGGGTGGGCGAAGCGCCACAGGCGGAACAGGGTCCAGGTCGACGGCGGCGTATGCAGCACCTTGGCGCAGATCGGGCATTCTTCCTGGTCCGGCGCCAACGGCGCCTTGCAGCTGGGGCACACTTCCTGCTCGGCTGCCAGAATGGGCTGGCCCGTCAGGTGGCTGTCGAGGCGCTCGACGAACTGTTCCAGCACGCGGATGGCGTGCAGGTTCTGGCCCAGCGTGAAGCGCCACGACGCCAGGCGGCCATGGTCGTCGAACAGTTCCAGGTGGCCGACGCCGGCGTGATCGTGGTGCGCCAGGCGCAGGCCGGGGCGGTACGACCAGTGTTTCCACTCGGTTTCGCCGGGCGCGCGCGCCAGCAGGCGCTTCTCGGTGACAACGATTATGCCTTTTGTGAAACGTAATCGCGCGTCGAGGTCAACCTCCACGCTACTTAAAACGTTCTCCCCGGTAAGCAGGTTCTTTTCCACCTGCGCCAGCCAGTGGTCAGGCAGCGCGGTGGCGGGGGTGGGTACTGCAGGAACTATCAGTTCAGTTGTCATCGTAAAGCATGCTCCGGCTCATGGCCTGGCCCTCGAAGGGCGGATTTGGGGGGATGGACGCTGCCTATCCTGGGGTGTGCAGCGGGACGGCGGCCGCCAGATATACCAGTGGCAATTTCCTGTATTGTATCGAATGGATGCCTGCAGGTAAGGCATGGATGACTAAACTGATCAGGAAGGGCCAGGTGGATGCTGCGCTTTTGCAACGCCAGGCTGAAGTATACAACAACACGCCGTTGCGCAAATGCTGCAAGTTGCGGGGCAAGGCAGGGGGAAAGTAGCATTCAAGGCAACGATTGGTAACAATTAGAAACGTAACTCCAGCAGAATAGTAGAAGCAAACGCGACAAGAGCCCCCTAAAAGTGGCACACTGCGCATACCCGGGATAAAGAACCAAGCACGAGCCTGAAAAGTCTCTGTAGAGCCACCTAAAGTATCTGGCGCCCAGACGCCTGGCTTGTTATCAAGAAACCACTTACATGATCAAGAAGAAGAACATCGAATTTGTCCGCGTCACCCATCTGCGCGGCCCCAACATCTGGACCTACCGTCCGGTGATCGAGGCCTGGGTCGATATCGGCGAACTGGAAGATTACCCCTCCAACACCCTGCCCGGCCTGTATGAGCGGCTCGTTGCATGGCTGCCCGGCATGATCGAGCACCGCTGCGGCGTCGGCGAGCGGGGCGGCTTTTTCGAGCGCCTGCGCGAAGGCACCTGGTCGGCCCACATCCTCGAGCACGTGGTGCTGGAACTGCAAAACCTGGCCGGCATGCGCACCGGCTTCGGCCAGACGCGTTCGACCAGCCAGCGCGGCGTCTATAAAATGGCTTTCCGCACGCGCGAGGAACAGGTCGGCCGCGCCTGCCTGGAAACCGCCCGCGACATGCTGATGGCCGCCATCAACGACACCTCATTCGACCTGGAAGCGGCGCTGGCGCCGCTGCGCGAGATGGTCGATGCGCGCTGCCTGGGCCCGAGCACGGCCAATATCGTCGACGCCGCCACCGAGCGCCGCATCCCGTCGCTGCGCCTGAACGACGGCAACCTGGTGCAACTGGGCCATGGCGCCGCGCAGCGCCGCATCTGGACCGCCGAAACCGACCGCACCAGCGCGATCGCCGAAGGCATCGCCAGCGACAAGGATCTGACCAAGTCGCTGCTCAAGTCGTGCGGCGTGCCCGTGCCCGAAGGCAGCCTGGTGCGCAGCGCCGAAGCGGCATGGGAAGAAGCGCAGGATATCGGCGTGCCGGTGGTGGTCAAGCCGTATGACGGCAACCATGGCCGCGGCGTGTCGCTGAACCTGATGACCGAAAGCGACGTGAAGGCCGCGTATGAACTGGCCGCCACGCAAAGCGACAGCTCGGCCGTGATCGTCGAAAGCTTCATTACCGGCGACGAACACCGCTTGCTGGTGGTCGGCAACAAGCTGGTCGCCGCCGCCAAGGGCGAATCGCTGTGGGTCGATGGCGATGGCGCCTCCACCATCCTGCAACTGGTCAACACGCAGATCAATACCGATCCGCGCCGCGGCGAAGGCGAAGATTTCCCGCTCGGCACTGTCCGGCCGCATGAATCGGGCGAGATCGTGCTGGAACTGCGGCGCCAGGGCATGACGGCCGATTCCGTGCCGCAAGCGGGCCAGAAAGTGCTGATCCAGCCGAACGGCAATGTCGCCATCGACGTGACCGACGACGTCCACCCATCGGTGGCGCATGCGGTGCTGCTGGCCGCGCGCGTGGTCGGCCTCGATATCGCCGGCATCGACCTGGTGGCGAAAGACATCACGCGTCCGCTCGAAGAACAGCGCGGCGCCATCATCGAAGTCAATGCCAGCCCGGGCCTGCTGGCCCATATCAAGCCGGGTGTCGGCAAGCCGCGCGCGGTCGGCGCGGCGATCGTCGAGCATCTGTTCGAACCTGGCGAAACGGGCCGCATTCCGCTGATCGGCGTGACCGGCACGCGCGGCGCCAGCCTGATCGTGCGCATGCTGTGCAAACTGCTCAACCTGTCCGGCCTGCATACCGGCGCCGTCTGCGGCGAAGGCATGTTCCTCGACCAGCGCCGCGTGGTCAGCACCAATTGCGTGAACTGGGACGCGGGCCAGCGCCTGCTGCTCAACCGCACCGTGCAGACGGCCCTGTTCGAAAGCAATCCGCGCATGATCCTGGCCGAAGGCCTGGCGTACGACCGCTGCCAGATCGGCATCGTCACCGACACCGGCAGCCTCGATGACATCAAGGATTTCGACGTGCTCGACGAGGTCGGCCTGTACAAGGCCGTGCGCAGCCAGGTCGACGTGGTGCTGCCGACCGGCGTGGCGGTGCTGAACGCCGCCGAACCACTGGTGCTGGAAATGGCCGCACTGTGCGACGGCAGCGTGACCCTGTACGCCCAGGATGGTGATTTGCCCGGCATCGCCGCCCACCTGGCCGAAGGAAAACGCGCCGCGTTCGTGCGCGGCAACCATATCGTGCTGGCCGAGGGCGGCATCGAAACCGTGCTGCTGTGCCTGGACCTGCTGAAACCGGCCACCGCCGGCAACGTCGACAGCGTGCTGGCGGCCGTCGCCGCGGCCTGGTCGCTGGAACTGTCCACCGACCTGATCTGCGCGGGATTGCGCACGTTTGACGCGGCGCCGGGCAGCATCGGCAACTGAACGGTTGCCAAACCCGGCAAGGCACAGAACAAGCCCGGCGCAAGCCGGGCCCACAAGAACACAAGGAATACGGTTAATTATGGAAGTATCTCGCGTACGGGCCCTGCGTGGCCCCAACCTCTGGAGCCACGACACCGCCGTGGAAGCCATCGTTTCCTGCACTACGCAGGAACTCGACATCGCCCAGCTGCCTGGATTCGAAGCGCGCCTGCGCAATATCTTTCCGCATCTGAGCCCGCTGCAACCGCTGGGCAACTACAACGCCGCGCCGATGGCGCAGGTGCTCGAACTGGTGGCGCTGGGCCTGCAGGCGCAAGCCGGCTGCCCGGTCACCTTCAGCCGCACCACGCCGACCCTGGAAACGGGCATCTTCCAGGTGGTGGTCGAATATTCGGAAGAAGCGGTCGGCCGCCTGGCGCTGGAACTGGCGCAGCAGCTGTGCCTGGCCGCGCTGGAAGACCGGCCTTTCGACGTTGCCGGCGCCCTGCTGCAGCTGCAGGAACTCGATGAAGACGTGCGCCTGGGGCCGTCGACCGGCGCCATCGTCAACGCGGCGCTGGCCCGCAATATTCCGTTTCGCCGCCTGACCGAAGGCAGCCTGGTCACGTTTGGCTGGGGCAGCAAACAACGCAAGATCCAGGCCGCCGAAATGGACGGCACCAGCGCAATTGCCGAAGCGATCGCGCAGGACAAGGAACTGACCAAAAAGCTGCTGGACTCGGCCGGCGTGCCGGTGCCGCAAGGCCGCGTGGTGCTCGACGCCGACGACGCCTGGGCCGCCGCCTGCGAGATCGGCCTGCCGGTGGTCGTCAAACCGAAGGACGGCAACCAGGGCAAGGGCGTCACCGTCAATGTCACCACGCGCGAACAGCTGACGGCCGGCTTTATCGCGGCGCAGGAATTTCGCGACGATATCCTGGTCGAACGCTACTTGCCGGGCCACGATTACCGCCTGCTGGTGATCGGTAACAAAATGGTGGCGGCGGCGCGCCGCGACCCGCCGCAAGTGGTCGGCGATGGCCGCCACACGGTGCGCGAACTGGTCGACCAGGTCAACCTCGATCCGCGCCGCGGCAGTGGCCACGCCACCTCGCTGACGAAGATCCGCTTCGACGATATCGCCCTGGCCAGCCTGTCCAAGCAGGGCTATGTGGCCGACTCGGTGCCGCCGGTGGGCCAGCGCGTGATCCTGCGCAATAACGCCAACCTGTCGACGGGCGGCTCGGCCACCGACGTCACCATCGACGTGCATCCGGAAGTGGCGGCGCGCGCCGTCGCCGCCGCGCACATGGTGGGGCTGGATATCTGCGGCGTCGACGTGGTCGCCGACAGCGTGCTGAAACCGCTGGAAGAACAGAATGCAGGCATCGTCGAAGTGAACGCCGCGCCGGGCCTGCGCATGCACCTGGCGCCCTCGTTCGGCAGGCCGCGTCCGGTCGGCGAGGCGATCATCGCCGCCATGTTCGCCGACGGCGACGACGGTCGTATTCCCGTGGTGGCAGTGACCGGCACCAACGGCAAGACCACCACCGTGCGCCTGATCGCCCATCTGTTGACGGCGTCGGGCCTGCGCACCGGCATGACCAATACCGACGGCGTCTACATCGAAGGACGCCAGATCGACAGCGGCGACTGCAGCGGCCCGCGCAGCGCGCGCAATGTGCTGCTGCACCCGGACGTCGATGCGGCCGTGTTCGAAACAGCGCGCGGCGGCATGCTGCGCGAAGGCCTGGCCTTCGACCGCTGCCAGGTGGCCGTGGTGACCAATATCGGCGCCGGCGACCACCTGGGCCTGAACTACATCACCACCGTGGAAGACCTGGCGGTATTGAAACGCGTGATCGTGCAGAACGTGGCCGACAGCGGCGTGGCGGTGCTCAATGCAACCGATCCGGCGGTGGTGCGCATGGCGAAGAACTGCAGCGGCAGCGTGACCTTCTTTGCGGCCGACAAATCGCATCCCGTGATGGCCACCCACCGCGCCCAGGGCAACCGCGTGGTCTACGTGGAAGACGGCAAGCTGGTGGCGGCGCAAGGCAAGGCGCGCCATGAAATTGCACTGTTGCAAGTGCCGATCACGCGCAACGGTGCGATCGGCTTCCAGGTGGAAAACGCCATGGCCTCGGTGGCCGCCGCCTGGGCCGTCGGCCTGGACTGGACCACCATCGCGCTGGGCCTGAAAACCTTTGCCAACGAAGCCGACAATGCGCCGGGCCGCTTCAATGTGTTCGACTACAAGGGTGCGACCCTGATCGCCGACTACGGCCATAACCCGGACGCCATCCTGGCGCTGGTGCAGGCGGTGGAAAGCATGCCGGCCAAGCGCCGCTCGGTGGTGATCAGCGGCGCCGGCGACCGCCGCGACGAAGACATCCGCCAGCAGACGGAAATCCTCGGCGCCGCGTTCGACGACGTGCTGCTGTACCAGGATCAATGCCAGCGCGGCCGCGCCGACGGCGAAGTGGTGGCCCTGCTGCGCCAGGGTCTCGACGGCGCCAGGCGCACCAGCCATATCGATGAAATCAACGGCGAGTTCGTGGCCATCGATACGGCCCTGGCGCGCTTGGGCGAAGGCGACCTGTGCCTGATCCTGATCGACCAGGTGGAAGAAGCGCTGGCGCATATCGCCAAACGCGTGGCCGAAGCGTAAGCGGCTCACTGCGATGAAGAGGCGGCGCCGATGCGCCGCCTTTTTTTCGTCCGGCCCCCTCGCACCAGCCTGGTGCATTTTCACCCCGAATCGTGGTCTGCATGCTGTAATTTCGGGCATGAAAATTGCATATAAGAAACCATATCATCGGTTGACGACAAGGCGGTGCAGGCATGGTGAGTAAAATCTCGCGGTTTATCGGCAAGCTGACGGTGGGGCGCAAGCTGGCCCTGATCTACCTGCTGGACCTGTCCGCCGTCATCTTTATCTCCGGCATTCTGATCAACGAAAAATACATCGCCATCGATTTTTCGCGCAAGGAGATGGCCGGCAACGAATACATCGCCGTGATCCGCGACGCCATGCTGCCGCTCACGCGCACCGGCGCCGAAACCCAGGGCGCGGCAGCGGCGTCCAGCATCGCCCGCGCCGAAAGCGCCCTGGGCGGGTCCATGCGCAGCGCCGAACTGGCGGCCGAATTCGCCGCCCTGCTGGTGCGCCCGCACGAGGCCGGCGCGGCAAGCGACGCCATCGCCCCCTCGCCCGTGTTTGTCGCCGGGCGCGAACTGCTCACGCGCGTGGGCAATCAATCGAACCTGATCCTCGACCCCGACCTCGACAGCTACTACACCATGTCGCTGGTGATCCTGCGCTTTCCCGAACTGCTGGAAGTGATCAACAGCATGCGCGAACTGGCATTGAACCTGTCCAGCGCCGAAGGCGCGCAGCGCCAGCGCATGCAGACCCAGTTCCTGATCCTGGAAGGGCGCATGGACGCCACCATGGGCGGCATCGGCAGCGATTACACGGAAGCATTCGAAGCGAGCACGCCGCTGCTGCGCCGCCACCTGGAAGGCTCGCGCGCGGCCCTGCGCGACGCCGTCACCCGGTTCCGTGCCAGCACCCAGGCGCTGGCCGGCGCCGAGGCGTATCCGGCCGGACGCCAGGAACTGCTGCTGCGCGACGCGGCGGCAGTCTCCGCGCTGCAGCTGGCCTGGAAGGATGCCGAAGTCGAGCTGCAGCGCCTGATCCAGCTGCGGGTCGACGGCTTTTTCACGCGCATGTGGCTGCACCTGGGTACCGCCGTGCTGCTGCTGGTGATGATCCTCGGGCTGGTGTTTTTCGTCGCCCGCCAGATCGCCCTGCCGATCCGCCGCCTGGCCCGCGTGGCGCAAGAAGTGCGTGAAACGGGCGACCATAGCCTGCGCGCCGACTGGCACAGCGTGGACGAAATCGGCCGCCTGGTGGGCGCCTTCAACACCATGCTGCAGCAGCTCGACTTCCAGCGCGTGGCGCAGCAGGAACTGGTGGCGCGCGCCAGCGCGGCCGATGCGCAGCGCCAGCTGGTCGACGCGATTCCGATCCCGCTGATGGTCACCTCGATCCCGCACCACCAGGTGCTGCACGCCAACCAGGCCGCGCATGCGTGGCAGCAGGGACTGGAACTCGATCCGTGGAGCCGCGGCATGAGCGCGCAAGCCCGCTCGCGCTTCTTCCAGCGCCTGAGCGACCTGGGCGCCGTCGATGAATTCGAAGTGCTGTGGCACAGCGGCGACACGCCCACCTGGGCCCTGATCTCGGCGCGCCTGATCGACTACCAGGGCCAGCGCGCGGTGCTGTCGACCTTCACGCCGATCAACAAGATGAAGCAGATGGAGTCGCGCCTGGAACTGTGGGCCAAGGTGTTCGAGGCCTCGGCCGAAAGCCTGATCGTGATGGATGCGAACATGCGCATTATCACCGTCAACCAGGCTTTCCGCCGCCATTCGCTGTACGACATGGTGGAACTGATCGGCAAGCGGCCGGCCTTTCTGCTGGCGCCGGACAACAGCCCCGAGCAGCTCGACAACCTGCGCCACACGCTGGCGCGGCGCGGCTACTGGCAAGGCGAAATCTCGATCCAGCGCAAATCGCTGGAATGCTATCCGGCCTGGCTGGTGATGAACGCCGTGCGCGACCTCGACGGCGTGACCACGCACTTTATCGCCAGTTCGCTCGACATCAGCGAGCGCAAGGCCAGCGAGCGCCAGATCGAGCACATGGCGCATCACGATGCGCTGACGGGCCTGGCCAATCGCCATGTCTCGAACCTGCGCCTGGCCACCGCCATCGCGCAGGCGCGCCGCAACGGCGACAAGGTGGGCGTGCTGTTCATCGACCTGGACCGCTTCAAGAACGTCAACGACGCGCTGGGCCACCATGTCGGCGACGCGCTGCTGCAATCGGTGTCATCGCGCCTGCTGCAGCTGGTGCGCGACGGCGATACCGTCAGCCGCCTGGGTGGCGATGAATTCGTCGTCATCCTGAACGGCATCGACGATGTCGAGGCCATCGGCCGCCTGCTGGAAAAGCGCCTGATCCCGGCCATGCGCGCGCCGCACCAGGTGGCCGGCAGCGAGCTGTATGTGTCGTGCAGCGTGGGCGTGGCCGTGTATCCCGATCACGGCGACGACCTCGACACCCTGATGCGCCATGCCGACGCCGCCATGTACCAGGCCAAGAGCGGCGGGCGCGACAACGCGCGCATGTTCTCGCCGCAGCTGCAGGACCAGCAGCTGCAGCAGCTGCACCTGGAAAGCGATCTGCGCCACGCCATCGACCGCCAGCAGCTGGTGCTGCACTACCAGCCGCGCATCGACGCCATCAGCGGCCTGCTGCACGGCGTGGAAAGCCTGATCCGCTGGAACCATCCGCAGCGCGGACTGATCGCGCCCGACAGCTTCATACCCGTGGCCGAGGAATCGGGCCTGATCGTGCCGATCGGCGCCTGGGTGATACGCGAAGCGTGCCGCCAGCACGTGGCCTGGCGCGAGGCCGGCATCGGCGCCATCGCCGTCTCGATCAACCTGTCGGCGATCCAGCTGAAAAACGGCGCGCTGGTGGCGACCTTGCGCGAAGTGCTGGCCGAGTTTCCCGTGGCGCCGGGCCAGATCGAATTCGAGCTGACCGAATCGATCCTGATGGACAATGTGGACGACACCATCGCCACCCTGCAGCAAATCAAGGCGCTGGGCTTCGGCCTGTCGATCGACGATTTCGGCACCGGTTATTCCAGCCTGAACTACCTGTGCCGCTTCCCGCTCGACAAGCTGAAGATCGACATGAGCTTCGTGCAGAACATCCATGAGTCGCCGCAAAACCTGGCCGTGACCAAGGCCATCATCGGCCTCGGCCACACGCTGGGCCTGACGGTGACGGCCGAAGGCGTGGAAAGCGCGGCCGACGCTGACGTGCTGCGCCATGCCGGCTGCGACGAATTGCAGGGTTATTATTTTGCCCGCCCCATGCTGCAGGCGCAGCTGCTGGCATGGCTGGAAGGCATCGAGCAGCCCGTGCCGGCCTGCGCCTGAATTAGTTGGCGCCGGCGTCGGCGATGGCTTGCGCGGCCACCGCGCTGGCGCGCATCTCGGCGGCGAACATGGCCGTGGCGTGCGAGATGGCCCGCGTGGCGCGCGACAAAAAGACCGACCAGTGGCGCTGGTCGACCAGCAGCATCTCGATGCAGAACCACACCTGGCCGCGCACCGCGTGCCCCTTGACCAGCTTGATGCGGCGGTTGACTTCGTCGAGCGCGGCCAGCACCCGCTGCAGTTCCTCCGGCGTATCGATCGACCAGACATTGGGCAGGATCAGCTTGGCGAACTGGGCGTCGTCCTCGTCAAAGCACAGCACGTAACCCATGCCCTCGAAGCGGAAGGCGATATCGCCATCGCCGTCGAGGCTGGCCTGGTAGCCTTCGGCTTGCAGATGCTGGAGCAGGAAGTCGGTAACGGGAGTATTGGCCATGGTAGATCCTTTCAGTTGGGATGCCGGCAACCGTGATGGTGCCGCTGCATACCCTCCTCAACGGCGCGGCCCGGCCACAATGCAAAATTATTTTCACGGCCCGCGAAATTTTCCTGAAAGCATCGTTTTAGTACGGGATTTGATCTGGCGCAAAGTCAAACCGCACGGCGCTTTTATGCTGTCAGTTCCTCATCCAATCAAGCGGAGAACGGCATGGGCGGTGCGCGGCAAGCTCCTCAGCAATTATTCCAGCC
The DNA here is from genome assembly GCF_030944405.1 of Janthinobacterium sp. J1-1. Classification (NCBI taxonomy): domain Bacteria; kingdom Pseudomonadati; phylum Pseudomonadota; class Betaproteobacteria; order Burkholderiales; family Oxalobacteraceae; genus Janthinobacterium; species Janthinobacterium sp. J1-1. Next base: position 2,708,170 of record NZ_CP132339.1, on the reverse strand, counting down.
CGACATCCCGGCGCGGCTGGACATGCGCACTTGCGCACTGGTCGAGCATGCGCTGGCGCTGCAGAACATGGCCGGCACCGGCGCGGCCGCCCTGTTCCTGCATTGCCACGACGTGCCGCTGGCCACCGCCCTGCGCGTGCTGACCACCGGGCCGCAGCGGCACAAGGCCGGCCCGCACCTGTTCGCCCGCTTGCGCCCGCGCGCGGGGGCCGTCGGCTACGCTACCCTCGGCGCGGCGCTACCGGGACGCTGAGCTATCCTGTACCATCGCCCCACCTTACTTACTTCAGGCACGGCGATGCAGGCAAGCACCCACCACGACAGGCACGCGGCGTTGATCGCCGAGATCCAGGCGCGCTATGCGCAGTTCAGTCCGCAATTCCAGGCCGGCGCGCGCTACCTGGTCGACCATCCCGACGACGTGGCCGTCTCGTCGATGCGCAGCATCGCCACGCGCGCCAGGGTCCAGTCGGCGGCGCTGGTGCGGCTGGCGCAGCAGCTGGGCTTTGCCGGCTGGCCTGAACTGAAAAGCATTTTTGTCGAGCGCCTGCGCACGCGGCCGGCGCCCTATGCGGAAAAAGCCGGCGCGCTGGCCGGCAAGGGCGCCGAGCTGGTGGCCGAAGTATTTGCGGTGCAGCAGCGCAACCTGGCCGCCACCGAATGCGCCAGCCAGGCCGCCCTGCAGGCGGCGGCCGGCCTGCTGGAAACGGCCGGCCGCGTGCACGTGGCCGGCTTTCGGGCGGCGCACCCGATCGCCTACACCTTCCATTATCTGTACCGCTTGCTGCGCCCCAGCGTGCAGCTGCTGAGCGGCCAGGGCGGCACCCTGGAGATGGACTTGCGCGCCCTGCAGGAAGGCGACGCGGTGGTGGTGGCCAGCTTTGCACCATATTCCAGCGAAGCGCTGCTGGTGGCCAGCCGCGCGCGCCAGGCCGGCTGCATGGTCGTGGCCTTCAGCGACAGCGCCATGTCGCCGCTGGCCCTGCAAGCGCACGCCAGCATCGTCATCGCCGTCGACAGCCCTTCGTTCTTCCCGTCCATCGTGGCCGGCATTGCCGCCGTCGAAAGCCTGGCCGAACTGCTGGTGGCGCGCGCCGGACCGCAGGCCGTGCAGGCGATTGCGGCGGCCGAAAGCCAGCTGCGCGAACTGGGCGCGTACGCGCCTTAGTTGGTGACGACCTTGATCTGTTTCACGTCCAGGGTCGACTCGCCAAAGGTTTCCTTGTCGAATTCACCGGTCAGTTCCACCATCGTCGTGTGATCGATCTTGACGCCTGGCGGGAACCGCTTGGCGTCGATTTCCACCGTCATCTTGCCGCTGGCGTCGGTGAATTCATATTCCTCGCCGCCCTTGTGGCTGGTCAGCTTGCCCTTGACCTTCACGTATTGATCGTCCTTGGCCTTGGCCAGCACGTCCTTGGCCGTTGTCAAAGCCACGCTCGACGGGCCGGTGTAGCCGCTTGCTGCGGCCGGCGCCGTATTCGAGGGCCCCGTATAGCCGGCGGGCTGGGCGATGGCAAAGGCGGAAGCGGCAATCAGGGCGGTCATGCAGGAGATGGTCAGTACTTTTTTCATGGTCGTTCCTCTTCGGTAGTGGTGGGGTTTGCCTGTCGCTGCAGGCACAGACGCATTACACCCAGCCGACATTAACCGTATCTTAAGGTGCGGACCCGCCAGGAAAATCCAGGGTCACGCCCAGGCCACGGCCGTCCAGGCCGCTACCGAACGCCAGCGCGATCCCATGCAGGTCGGCAATGCGCCTGACGATGGAGAGACCCAGTCCGCTGCCCGATTGCTGCTGCCCCAGCACCCGGAAAAAACGCTCGCTGAGGCGGTGCCGGCTGGCCGGGTCCACGCCGGGCCCGTTGTCGCGCACGCTGATGCGGAGCCGGCCCGCGTGGCGTTCGGCCACCAGTTCGATGCGGCTGCCGTCGGGGCAATAGCGCAGCGCATTGTCGAGCAGGTTGCGCAGCACGATCTCGAGCATGGCGGGGTCGGCCGCGACCGAGTCGAGCTCGCAGCGCACGGCCAGGGTCATGCCGCGCGCCGCCACTTCCTGCGCATGGGATGCCAGCAATTGATCGAGCACCGGCGCCAGCATCACGGGCTGGCGACCCACTTGCCCAGGCGCCAGCGGGTCCAGCCGCGCCAGGGTCAGCAGGCTGTCGACCAGGGCTGTCACGCGCGCGATATCGCGGCGCAGCTTCTGAAACGGCGCGGCCAGGTCGGGATGCTGGCGCTGCAGCAGCTGCACATGCATGTGCAGGCCGGCCAGCGGCGTGCGCAGTTCATGGGCGGCGTCGGCCGTAAAGCGGCGCTCGGACTGCAGCGCCGTGTCCAGCCGCGCCAGCACGCCATTGAGCGCCTGCACGATGGGCAGCAGCTCGCGCGGCTGGCCGGCCAGTGCCACCTGCGCCAGGTCGCTGGGACTCTTGCCGGCAATGCTGGCGGCGGTCGCGCGCAGCGGTTTGAGCACCCTGCCCGTCAGCAGCCAGCACACCAGCGCCAGCAGCGCCAGGAAGCCGGCGATCGGCAGCCACAGGTGCTCGGCCAGTTCCTCCAGGATATCGTAGCGCTTCTTGTACTGCTGGCCCACCTGTACCTCGAAATGGCGCTCCTCGTCGCGTATCACGAACACGCGCCAGCGGCGCTGTTCCACGTGTGGGTCGGCAAAGCCGTGGCGGTCGTCAAAGCCCGTCACGAACGGCTGCGCTGGCGCCCCGCTGCTGCGCTGCACCACCTTGCCACCGACCACGATCTGGTACTGCATGTCGACCTTGCGCTCAGGCCCATCCGATCCCTGCGCGCGCGCCAGCAGGCCGCGCTGCTGCCAGTCGGTGGTGGCGGCCATCAGCATCTGGCCCGATTCCTCCAGCGCATCGTCGAACACCTCGTTGGTTTCATGCCAGGCGATCATGGTGACAATGCCCAGGCTGGCCAGCCACAGCACGGTGCTGGCGGCAACAATGGCGGCCAGCAGGCGCCGCCGCAGCGACCAGGGCTTGGGTTTCAGCTCAAGCCTGGCTGTCATCGTGTTTCAGCCGGTAGCCCAGGCCGCGCACGGTCACGATGCTGTCGGCGCCGAATTTCTTGCGCAGGTTGTGGATGTAGACCTCGATGGCGTTGCTTTCCACTTCATCGCCCCAGCCATACAGCGCTTCCTCGATCTGCGCGCGCGCGACAATGCTGTTTTTCCTCAACAACAGCGCATGCAGCACATGGTATTCGCGCGCCGTCAGCGCCACCGGCCGGCCGTCCAGGCTGGCCTGCCTGGTCTCGCTATTGAGGGCGATGCCGGCGTGCGCCAGCGCATTGCTGACCTGGCTGGCGCCGCGCCGCACGGCGGCCCGGATGCGCGCCGACATCTCTTCCAGCTCGAACGGTTTCACCAGGTAATCGTCGGCCCCCAGGTCCAGCCCCTCGACCCGGTCGGCCAGGGCATTGAAGGCGGTGATCAATATCACCGGCACGGCGTTGCCGGCGCCGCGCAACTGCGCCAGCAAGGCGTCGCCGCTCATGCCCGGCAAGCCACGGTCCAGCAGCACGCAGTCGTAGTGATGAGTCATCAGGGCCGTCTGTGCGGAGTCGCCGCGCTCGACCCAGTCGACGGCGTGCTGGTCCAGGCGCAACCAGGCCAGGATGGTTTCACCGAGGGAGAGATCGTCTTCGGCAAGCAGGATACGCATGAGAAGTTTCCAAAAAAGTCAGCCGCCAGTATGGCCCGCTCAGTGTGGAGGGGCAAGATGAATGCCATCTTAAGACGTCAAACATTTTATGTTGTTTTTAATTTTAAAATACAACACATGTTGTAAATTGCTTTTGGCAACCCTATACTGGCGCTTCCCTCCTTGCCGAAAGCGCCGCCATGAGCCATGTCTTCCACCGCAGTTTGACCGCCACTTATCCCACCGTCGTTGCCGGCGACGGCCCCTACCTGATCGATGCCGACGGCAAGCGCTACCTGGACGCCTGCGGCGGCGCGGCCGTTTCCTGCCTGGGCCATTCGGACGCGGCCGTGATCGCCGCCGTGCAGCGGCAAGTGGCCGGCATGGCGTACGCGCATAGCGCGTTTTTCACCAGCGAGCCGATGGAAGCACTGGCCGATTTCCTGGTCGCCCGGGCGCCGGCCGGCATGGCCAGCGTGTATTTTGTGTCGGGCGGTTCGGAAGCGGTGGAAAGCGCGCTGAAACTGGCACGCCAGTATGTGGTCGAGCGGGGCCAGCCGCAGCGCCGCCATATCATCGCGCGCCGCCAGAGCTATCACGGCAACACCCTCGGCGCGCTGGCCGCCGGCGGCAACGCATGGCGCCGCCAGCAGTTTGCGCCGCTGCTGATCGACGTCACGCATGTGGCGCCCTGCTATGCGTATCGCGACCAGCTGTCCGGCGAAACCGATGGCGACTATGTGGCGCGCCTGGGCCGCGAGCTGGAACAGCGTATCGCGGAGCTGGGGGCGGACAACGTGCTGGCCTTTATCGCCGAACCGGTGGTGGGCGCCACGGCCGGCGCCCTGCCCGCCGTCGCCGGCTATTTTGCCCATATGCGCGCCATCTGCCAGCGCCATGGCATCCTGTTCATCCTCGATGAAGTGATGTGCGGCATGGGCCGCACGGGCAGCCTGCTCGCCTGCGAGCAGGAAGGCGTGACCGCCGACCTGATCTGCATCGCCAAGGGCCTGGGCGCCGGCTACCAGCCGATCGGCGCCGTGATGGTATCAACAACCATCCGCGACACCCTCCGCGCGGGCACCGGCTTCTTCCAGCACGGCCACACCTATATCGGCCACGCCACCGCCTGCGCGGCGGCCCTGGCGGTGCAGCAGCAGATCGAACAGCGCGATTTGTTGGCCAATGTGCGCGCCATGGGCAATCTGTTGAAAGATCGATTGGTCCAGCGCTTCGGCGGGCATCCGCATGTGGGCGACATCCGCGGCCGTGGCCTGTTCCTGGGGCTGGAACTGGTATGCGACCGCGCGACAAAACAGCCGTTCGACCCGGCCCGGCGCCTGCACGCGCGCATCAAGACGCAAGCCATGCAGGCCGGCCTGATGTGCTACCCCATGGGCGGCACCATCGACGGCCAGCACGGCGACCATGTGCTGCTGGCGCCGCCGTACATCATCGACGGCAGCCATGTGGACGAGATTGTCGACAAGCTGGGCAAGGCCATCGACAGCTGCCTGGCCTGATTGCGTCAGCCGCGCCCGCTTTTGCCCACCGTGGAAATCAGGCTGGCGCCACAGGTGGTCTTGTGGCCTTCGAAGGCGACCGGCACGCCATCGATCAGCACCTGCGGATCGCCTTCCGCAATCGTGCAGCGCACATGGCCCTTGACCGGACACATGCAAGGATCGCCCTTGCGCGCCACGGCCACTCCCAGCACCGTGCTGTTCGGCGCCGCGCCCATCACCTTGCCGCCATGGCTGGTGGGGTCGTTCAGACGGATCACGCCACGCATGCCGCCTCCTGGCCCGTGTTCATTGCGAAAACCCCTGGACATACTCAGGCGCATCATGCCGCAGCCCCCACCACGGCAAATACGCATGATTGCCGCCGCGCGCGCGGAACCACGGCTTGTCATGCTGAATCGGCCGCACCACGGCTGGCGGCGCCACCACCAGCGCCACCGGCGCGGCCAGATCGCTGGTGCCGGCCACCAGCACCGGCTTGCCGAAGTGATGCGCGTAAGCGATGCCCAGCGCCACATTCGTCAAGGCCGTGCCGGCCCCCGTCTCGCCCAGCACGGCGGTCAGATTAAAACTTTGTTTCAGAAAATCGAACTCGGGTAGTTGCAAAGTCAAGGTCTGCGCCAGCGCGCCGATACGGTCTGACGAGTCCTTGTGCACATTGCCCGCATCGTGGATCACATAGCCAATCTCGGTATCGATTCTGCCCGCCTTGCCGGCGGCCTCTTCGATGGCGGCCGTCCACGCCTGCACCAGCCGCGGCGGCTCGCCCTTTTTCAGCTCGAAGTCGGCGATGGATTTTGTGCTCGGATAACCAAGCCACGCCAGCGGAGCCCGTTCGGTCTTGAAGTCAGGGCCAGCCAAGATCAACAACACCAGGTTTTCGTTGATCTGGCTGTCCTTGGGACGGCTGGGCGCATCCCAGTTCATGACCCAGACGGTTTCCTTGGGGTGGGCTTGCAGATAGTCGAGGGCGGCGGAAAGGGAGGTGAAGCCGGCGTTGGGGCCGCCCATGTTCAGGTGGACATCGGGTGGGGTAGGACGAGTCCAGAGAGATGGTGAATGGACATTTCCGATATTAAAAACATCTGCGACATATTCTCGGACAAAATTTTTTGCCTCCACAGGATCAAGTTTACCTTCGGGTAAAGCATATTCGATGTGGATACCTGCAAGTTCGCGCCAGCGTAACTTGTTTTCGGCCGAATGAACATTATAAAAATATTCATGATCCGCATAGTACACGCTATACATTAAATCAAACATCTTTTCGACGTATTTCTCATGATAACCATCGAATGTTTCTGAACCATTATTTCCTATGGCAATAGATGCAATACTTTGAATCTTGGTGTATTTTTCAGGCTTATCTCTGACCATCTCATCGCCAGAATTTGGCTTTACCAATCCCATAGTCCACAACAATTGCCATTGCGTCGGGTAATCCTTGCGTTGTAAAGGATTAAGCCATTGCAAACCGACAACTTGGGCAATAAAAGGTCTTTTACTACGATCAGAGGGATCGACAACGATGCTCTCTGGCTGCTTGACAGATGAGCGAAAATGCGTGCAGGCAGTTATGCTGCACAGAATAATAATTAATACAAATACATAAAGAAAAAAAGATTTTGACATAATTTTCCCCATTGAAAAATAGATATTTATTATTTAACCTTATCCATGAAAAAAGACCGGCATTTTTCATCCGTGAGCTAGTTCTCCCGAATTCGGTTGGGAATCGCGCGCAGGATTCTCTCGCCTATCGATTATTTTTTCAGGGAGACAAGCCTCACCACCCTCTTGGTTGGCCCATATTGTGAGAATCATCTTGTGACGTTTAGCCTTGGTAAAATATTCGCCAAACTGCTTTGCCGAATCGTGCTTATCCAGTCCATCCAACAACCTCCAATCCGCCGCCACCCGCAACTTCCTCAGCGCATCGGACTTGATATTGCACACGCCCACCGGCACGTCATACGCCAGCACCCGCTCCGCATGCAGGGGATTGGTCATGATGGTGGAATGGTCGGTGGCAAAAGCGCCGGCCTGGTTGGACATCATTTCCTCGACCCGCGCGCTGCGCCAGGTCATGTAGTCGGCGCTGGGCGTGGCGCGCGGCATTTCCTGTTCCACTTTCTGGCCGGTGGGAATTTTTTTCTCGCGGATGGCTTGGGCGCGCAGTACCGCGCGCTGCTCGTAGCGCAGGCGCGCCTCGTCGTCGGCCGTACCCCTGGCGATGTCCATGCGTTGCGCCTCCAGCCTTTTTTCCTCCCCTTGCAGGCCGCCGCGTGGAATTTCATGGTTGGCAAAATAATCGTCGTCCGGCGTGCGCTGCTTGCCGGCCTGGCGCGACTCACCGGCGGGGTCGTAGCCTTCGTCGAATTGATCGCTCGCTACCCCGAAACGCAGGGACTGGGGCGTGAAGGGCGGCGCCAGGTCGGGTGCAGTCAGCTCGATTTTCCAATCCTTGTCGGGCGAGGCATTGGTGGGATTCTTGGACAGCTTGGTCAGCAGGATGAACAAGGGCGCAAAGCCGACCGTCAGGATGGCGGCAAACGCACTCTCGCTGGCCTCCTTGCCTTGCTTGATGGAGTAGGACGCATATTTCTGGTCCGGAAACCAGAAATCCTTGCCGCCCGGCTTGGGTTTGCGCCAATGATTGGCCCAGTAGTGATAACTGCCCTGCTTGCCCACCTCGAAACCCTGGGCAAACACGCGCTGCACATACACGCCTTCGGCATGGGTGACAGCCAGCTCTGCGCCATCCAGGCCGCGCCAGCCGATGCCCTGGATGGCGATCGACGACACCACCACATCGTGCGGATTGCAATACAAGGTGACGCGGCCGTACGACGATTTCCTGCCGCCGCGCGCGGCACCGGCGATGCCATATCGTTCGCGGTCGGCGGCGGCGGAGAATCCATGTTGCACATTGGCCGCCCAGTCATCGAGGCGCTGGTCGGTTTGCACTTCAGCCAGGCTGGCGCGCTGGCGGATAATCTCGAAGAAGTTCTTCAACGTTTCGATCCGCGCCGCGACCGTCACCCTGCCCTTGCTGCCGTCCACCGCGCGCAGGTTGCTGCCGATCCAGTTTTCGGAAAAATTACTTTGCGCCAGGCTGTACGGCGAATTGCAGATCACGTAGTTATCGGCCACACAGGGAAACTTGCCCTCCACCGCCGGCAGATTGTTGCCCAGGAAAGCGGCCGCCATCGCCACCATCGTGCCCTGGCTGTGGCAGACGATGGTGACCGGCACATCGGCCTGCTGCTGGCGTACCGCTTCCACCAGCTTGGCCAGGCGATACGCGGCCAGCACGAAATACGGCCGCGGCGGGCAACTGAACACCTGTCGCTCCGGGAACGGGTTCATGTGCTGGATCGTGGTCCACAGGAACAGGGCTTCGCTCAAGCCCTCCTTCCACAAATCGGCCAGCGCGCTGCAGCCATTGGCAAACGGGCCGCCGCCCCAGTAATCCTGTTCATTGAGGTAGATGCCCCGGCCATACTGTTGCAATTCCTCGCCCGAGGCCTTGTAGCCCCAGCGAAAGCGGATCACGGGCGAGAAAGTGCCGCTGTCGAGAATGAGATTGTCGGCCGACATCTCGGGATTGAGAAAGCCTTCGTCCGTGATCTCCTTGCCATAACTCACCGGCGCCAACTCCCCGCCTTCCACGCCGTGATGCATGAGGTGATCGCAACTTCGCTTGAGGCGCTGGTTCAAGCCCCGACACAAGCCCTCCTCGGCCGCCTGGTACCACTCGCCATCGGAATTGACGCCGTGCACGAAAATAATGATGCCCGGTAGCGGCAATTGCTGCACCGTCACCCTGTCGCTGTGCAAGTAATTGGCGCTGCAGGCAAACTCGCCGTGCAGGTCGACTTTCGGGTCGTCGCACAGTGCCGGATGAGGATCAAACATCAAGCCGCGCATGGTACCTCCCGCTCCGCCTTCATTGCGAAAATCCCTGAAGATACTCAGGAGCATCATGACGCAGCCCCCACCACGGCAAATACGCATGATTGCCGCCGCGCGCTCGGAACCACGGCTTGTCATATTGAATCGGCCGCACCACGGCTGGCGGCGCCACCACCAGCGCCACCGGCGACGTCAAATCGCTGGTGCCGGCCACCAGCACCGGTTTGCCGAAGTGATGCGCGTAAGCGATACCCAGCGCCACATTCGTCAAGGCCGTGCCGGCGCCTGTCTCGCCGAGCACGGCGGTCAGGTTGAAACCTTGTTTCAGAAAATCGAATTCCGGTAATTCCAGTGTCAAGGTCTGCGCCAGCGCGCCGATGCGGTCGGATGAGTCTTTATGCGTATTGCCGGCATCGTGGATCACATAGCCGATATCGGTATCGACCTTGCCCGCTTTTTCTGCGGCATCCGCAATGGCGGCCGTCCAGGCCCGCACCAGGCGCGGCGGCTCGCCCTTTTTCAGCTCGAAGTCGGCGATGGATTTTGTGCTCGGATACCCAAGCCACGCCAGCGGTGCGCGCTCGGTCTTGAAGTCAGGGCCAGCCAAGATCAGCAACACCAGGTTTTCGTTGATCTGCCTGTCCTTGGGACGACTGGGCGCATCCCAGTTCATGACCCAGACGGTTTCTTTGGGGTGGGCTTGCAGATAGTCGAGGGCGGCGGAAAGGGAGGTGAAGCCGGCGTTGGGGCCGCCCATGTTCAGGTGCACATCGGGTGGGGTAGGACGGGTCCAGAGAGTAGGGAAATTCGGGTTTCCAATGTCAAACGTGTCTCCAATGTATTCGCGCACAAAATTCTTCGTGTCCACCAAATCAAGCTTTCCATCAGGAATAGCATACTCAACATGAATACCCGCCAGCTCACGCCAACGCGACCGATTCTCGGCCGAGTGAACATTGTAGAAATACTCCGGATCTGCAAAATACGGGCTACGGAACAAATTCATAGCTTCACGAATATATTTCCTGTGATAACCACGAAACGTTTCTTCACCTTCATTGCCAGCGGCAACAGGCGAGATGGCCTGTAAACTGGAGTATTTCCCAGGATTTACCTTGACCATATCATCAGCAGGATTTGGCTTTACAAGTCCCAAAGTCCACAACAGTTGCCATTGCGTTGGATAGTCTCGCCGCTGTAGTGGATTAAGCCATTGCACGGCGACCACTTGTGCCATATAGGGTCGTTTGACAGCTTCTGGCAATGCAACCACGGCATTTGACGGTGTAGTAGTTGATGAACGAAAACGAGCACAGGCCGCAAGAAAAATCAATGCAAGAACAACCAACGACGTATACAAAAAAAATGATTTCAACATACGAATTCTCCATTTGGAAAACCTTTTAAATATTTCTTAGTGATTCAAGCAAGGAAAATCAATCGGATTTGTATCATTCATGCGCCATTTCACCGGATGCAGGCCTGGCGTTCGATGCTAAGTTTTGACGTCTATCAATAATTAAGTTTGGCATTGCAGCCTCGCCGTCGGACTGACTCGCCCATACAAAAGTAGTCTTTCGACGAAACTCACCTTTATCAAAATATTCCTGAAAAACTTTTGCAGTATTTGTCTCTTCCAATGCCTTCAACAACCTCCAATCCGCCGCCACCCGCAACTTCCTCAGCGCATCAGACTTGATATTGCACACCCCCACCGGCACGTCATACGCCAGCACCCGCTCCGCATGCAGGGGGTTGGTCATGATGGTGGAATGGTCGGTGGCAAAAGCGCCGGCCTGGTTGGACATCATTTCCTCGACCCGCGCGCTGCGCCAGGTCATGTAGTCGGCGCTGGGCGTGGCGCGCGGCATTTCCTGCTCTACCTTTTTTCCGGCGGCGCTTTTCTCTTCCCGTATCGCCTGGGCGCGCAGTACCGCGCGCTGCTCGTAGCGCAGGCGCGCCTCGTCGTCGGCCGTACCCCTGGCGATATCCATGCGTTGCGCCTCCAGCCTTTTTTCCTCGCCTTGCAGGCCGCCGCGTGGAATTTCATGGTTGGCAAAATAATCGTCGTCCGGCGTGCGCTGCTTGCCGGCCTGGCGCGACTCACCGGCGGGGTCGTAGCCTTCGTCGAATTGATCGCTCGCTACCCCGAAACGCAGGGACTGGGGCGTGAAGGGCGGCGCCAGGTCGGGTGCAGTCAGCTCGATTTTCCAATCCTTGTCGGGCGAGGCATTGGTGGGATTCTTGGACAGCTTGGTCAGCAGGATGAACAAGGGCGCAAAGCCGACCGTCAGGATGGCGGCAAACGCACTCTCGCTGGCCTCCTTGCCTTGCTTGATGGAGTAGGACGCATATTTCTGGTCCGGAAACCAGAAATCCTTGCCGCCCGGCTTGGGTTTGCGCCAATGATTGGCCCAGTAGTGATAACTGCCCTGCTTGCCCACCTCGAAACCCTGGGCAAACACGCGCTGCACATACACGCCTTCGGCATGGGTGACAGCCAGCTCTGCGCCATCCAGGCCGCGCCAGCCGATGCCCTGGATGGCGATCGACGACACCACCACATCGTGCGGATTGCAATACAAGGTGACGCGGCCGTACGACGATTTCCTGCCGCCGCGCGCGGCACCGGCGATGCCATATCGTTCGCGGTCGGCGGCGGCGGAGAATCCATGTTGCACATTGGCCGCCCAGTCATCGAGGCGCTGGTCGGTTTGCACTTCAGCCAGGCTGGCGCGCTGGCGGATAATCTCGAAGAAGTTCTTCAACGTTTCGATCCGCGCCGCGACCGTCACCCTGCCCTTGCTGCCGTCCACCGCGCGCAGGTTGCTGCCGATCCAGTTTTCGGAAAAATTACTTTGCGCCAGGCTGTACGGCGAATTGCAGATCACATAGTTATCGGCCACGCAGGGAAACGCGCCATCCACCGCCGGCAGATTGTTGCCCAGGAAAGCGGCCGCCATCGCCACCATCGTGCCCTGGCTGTGGCAGACGATGGTGACCGGCACATCGGCCTGCTGCTGGCGTACCGCTTCCACCAGCTTGGCCAGGCGATACGCGGCCAGCACGAAGTACGGCCGCGGCGGGCAGCTGAATACCTGCCGCTCGGGGAACGGATTCATGTGCTGGATCGTGGTCCACAGGAACAGGTCTTCGCTCAAGCCCTCCTTCCACAAATCGGCCAGCGCGCTGCAGCCATTGGCAAACGGGCCGCCACCCCAGTAATCCTGTTCATTGAGGTAGATGCCCCGGCCATACTGTTGCAATTCCTCGCCCGAGGCCTTGTAGCCCCAGCGAAAGCGGATCACGGGCGAGAAAGTAGCGCTGTCGAGAATGAGATTGTCGGCCGACATCTCGGGATTGAGAAAGCCTTCGTCCGTAATCTCCTTGCCATAACTCACCGGCGTCATTTCCCCGCCTTCCACGCCGTGATGCATGAGGTGATCGCAACTTCGCTTGAGGCGCTGGTTCAAGCCCCGGCACAAGCCCTCCTCTGCAGCCTGGTACCACTCGCCATCGGAATTGACGCCGTGCACGAAAATAATGATGCCCGGTAGCGGCAATTGCTGCACCGTCACCCTGTCGCTGTGCAGATAATCGGCGCTGCAGGCAAACTCGCCGTGCAGGTCGACTTTCGGGTCGTCGCACAGCGGCGGGCGTGGATCAAAGGTCATGGTGTGCTCTCCTGGAGGGGGAATCAGGAACGGCGGCTGAAGAAAAAGCCTTTCAGCCGTTGCAAGTGGTCGGTCAGCACCTTGGGGCCGCGCCCGCCGGCATCGCTCTTGCCGGTCAGGGCGCTGTCGTTTTCCCGCTCGACGTGTACCTCCACGCCTTCGACCGGCATGCCGTCGGTGGCGCGCACCAGCTGCGGCACGCGGCCCAGGTCGCCTTCGCTGAAAACCGGCAACTCCGCCTTCATGCTGCCCGGGCCGTTCCAGTGGTGGCCGTCGGTCTTGATCGTCAAGGCGCCCGGCCCACCCAGCTCGACCGCGCCGCCCGACAGTTTCAAATACGCGCCGCCGGTCGTCATGAAGGTGATTTCGTCCTGCGCCATGCCGACCAGGCGCGTGCCGGCCGACAGGCGGATTTCCTTGGCGGCGTCGGCCTGCAGCAGATCATGCTGGCTTTGCAGCAAGAACTTGCCATGATGGGCCACTTGCACGATGCCATCCTGGTGCGCAAACAGCGAGATGCCCTTGCCCGCGTTGAAATTGCAGTGCTGCGCCGCGCTCAGTTGCAGCTGCCGCAGGGCCACCAGGTCGATATTTTCACCGGCATGGCCGACGATGGTTTTGGGTGTGGAAACGGCCACGCCGTGGGGCGCGGTAATGCTGATCACCGGCTGGTCCGCCGCGATCGCGCTGGCCAGGGCCTTGCTGCCGGCGGCATCCAGCGCCAGCGCCCGGTGCTGCGCGGCATACTCGCCAAGCGAAGTAAACAGTTCCAGACACTCCTTCATCAGCGCCGCATGCTCACTGCTGTCAAGCTGCTTGCCGCCTGCGGCCAGCTGTTTCCAGCTTGAAATCAAGAGCGAGCGGGCCGTGCGCAGGCTGCCGCTGGCGTCGCTGCGCAATTCGAAACCGTCGCCGCGCTGCTGGCCGGCGCCGTCAACGCGCGGCACGCTCAAATGACCGAGGTTCAATTGCGTCGCAGCATGGTCGCTGGCCAGCTGGGCGCCGATCTGGCCTGGCGTATCGTCCAGGCACAACTGATTGCCGCGCGCGCCGCGTACTTCGCGGCTGCGCAGGCCCGACAGATAGCGGTTGCCAGGCAAGCCGCCGCGCTCGCTCAAGCCGGGCGGCATGGCCACCGCGTTGTACAACTGGCCGACGATGATGGGCCGGTCCGGGTCGCCGCCGAGAAAATCGACCAGCACTTCGCTGCCGACGCGCGGCAAGGTAACGGCGCCGCACTGCCGGCCCATGCCCGGGCCATTGCCGGCCCAGCTCGACGCGACGCGCACCCAGGCCGAATCGCGCTCGGTATTCGAGGCGCCCGAGCCGTTGGCATGTACATGATCCTGCGCGCGCGTGGCAACAAAGCGCAGCTTGACCCGGCCCAGCGCGTCGCAATGGACTTCCTCGTTGCCTGGGCCCACCACCAGCGCGCTTTGCAGGCGCACCACGGGCAAGTCGCTGCGCGGGTCGAAAGCGGGCACGATGGCGACGCCACGCCGCACGCAGCTGAAACGGTTGCGGTAACGCAAGGTCATGCCCTCCGCTGGCGGCGCCAGGCTGGCATCGATGGCCCAGTGGTTCTGCGCAAACAGGCGGTCGATGCGCGCATCGAGTCCCTTCGGCAAGTTGTTGCTGGCCAATACCTTCAGGGAGGTGATCACGAAACTGCGCTGGTCGACGGCGTGACTGTCGATCTCCGCATGGCCTTGCAAGCTGAACCATTGCCCGGCGCAAAAATCGCGCACGCAGCCTTCGCCCTCGAAGCACTTGGTTTCCAGATCGTGGCGCGCCATCGCCAGTTCGCCCAGCCGGGCGTGATCGTCGCTGCCGGCGCCGGCCTGCGGCATCTGCACGATGTAATCGTCCAGGGTGGCCGCCAGCTGCTGGCCGTTGGCGCCTTGCTGCGCCATGCCGTATGAGCGCACATGCATGAATTGCGGATTGAGCGGGTGGGTCTCGTCCCAGCTGTGGCGGTCAAGCGTTCCCGGCTGCAAACGCCGCACGGCGTTCCAGGCGGTGACGGTATCGCGCTGTTCGGTGGCGTCGTCGCGGTGATAGCGCACCAGGCCGGCCGCGTTTTGCGGCAGCCGGCTGGCGTCATCGAACAGCAGCACCGTGTGTGCGGGAAAGTCGTCGCCTTGCACGCCCGGGGTGGCGGGCTGGCCCGGACAGATGCACCAGGCGATGCCACGGCGCATGAGCAGGCGGCGGATAAAGGCCGCGTCCGATTCATTGTGCTGCATGGTGAAGTCGCGCGGCGGATGCTGGCGCGCCGCCAGCGCCGGCTCGATATCAAGCGCCAGGCTGGCCGCCAGGATGCCGTTGCCCTGGCGCCATTCCTCGAACAGCAGCTGCACGATCTGCAATTCGTTCTTGTCGAGAAACACGCGCGTATTGATGCGCTTGTCCATCAATGCCAGCGCGTCGCGCAGCACCAGCTGATACGTGGCCAGGCCGCCATCGCTCTGGCCTGCCATCGCTTCGGCGACGATGCCGCACACGCTGCGCAGCGCGCCCCGGTCGGTGACGATCTGCAACTCGGCCGGTACGGCGATGAACTGCTTGAGCGGCAATTGGGCATCGGTCGCCACGCACAGGATGCGGTACTCGATGCCGCCACAGAGGCTTTCCGTGCCGTGGATGCGCTGCGGCAGCAGCACATCGTCATTGATGCCTTGCGCATAAGCCAGGCGCAGGCGCAGCGGCCGGTTGGCGGTAATCAAGGTTTTTTCCAGCGCCATCCATTGCGCAAAATCGTTGTCACTGTCCACGGCATGCCCTCCCATCATGGTCAAGATTTGCCATCTCAGGCGGAACCATCAAAACGCAGCTCGTAATGCATGTCGTCGCGGTCGGCCTGTGGCGGTTCGGTCAGCAGAAAGGCATGCTGGCCCAGGCAGGCGCCATCGCCTAGCGCACAACCGCGCACGGCGTCGCGGCGCAGCACCAGCCGCACCTCGAAGCTGACGCACGGCAAGCCGAACAGCGCCAGCATCTGGCGCAGGACAAGCGCGCCCGGCCGGCCCGGCAGGAAGTCGTCATATTGCTCGCGCGACAAGGGTCCGAATACCAGGCGCAGGCGCAGATCGGCGCGCCGGCAGCGCTCGCCCAGCATGGCGCCGCCGCCCAGTACGGCGTTGCTGCCCGCCAGCCGCGTATGCTCGTGCGGCGCGCGGGTCACCCAGGCAGCGATAAAACGCTGCAACCGTACGTCCACGCCGAAATACTCGGCCAGTACCGCCTGCATCACTTCGGCCGTGGCCGGCCGGTGGCGCAGCAAAGCCGCGTAATGGGCAATCACGTGCGCGGGCAAACTATCGGACTGTTGCGCCAAGGCACCGGGAGCGACGCCGGCCAGCGCCAGTTGCAACGGCAGGAAGTCGCCGCCATCGGCGTCGCCCTGACATTCGATGCGGTAGCGGGCCCAGGCTTGGTAAAACAAGCTCAGCGCACGCTGTGACAAGCCATCGAGCCAGGCGCGCGGGCCGCCGTCGCCCGTGTCGCGTTCATGCCGGTCGATGGTATCGGTGTAGTGCAGCGGCAAGTTGCCGTGCAGGCCCAGAAAACCGATCATGGCCGCGCGCACATGCAACCGGCCCTCGTCATCGGCCCAGCAGTGTTCGATCTGGCCAGGCGCAAACGCCAGGCTGGCGCTGCCGTGCAGGTGCAGGCCCTGCTCGAATACCCGGTCCGCTTCCAGGCCCTGCTGCGCCAGCCAGGCCGCCAGCAGGCGCAGCGCCTGGAAAAAATCGAAGCGCCCGGGCCGCGCCAGCAGTTGTGCGATCAAATCAGGGATAACGTCAGGGTTCACACCAGGGTCTGGCTTCCATTGCGGGGCAGGCAACATAGCAACTCCTTTCCGCTCTGGTGCGACAGGACGATCAATCGGGTATAGCTGGCAAGGTGAACATATAGCCCGAGAAAATGTTCGATCACTTGCGCGAACGCATGCAGGCCGCTGCCGGCAAAAGCGTCCTCGTCCACCGTCAGCACGACCTCGATGCCGAACACCAGGCTGCCGCCCGCCTCGTCGGCCAGCCAGGTGCTGGCGGGACGCTGGCGCAAGCCGGTGATGCCGGCGATCTGGCGCGCGGCGCTGATAGAACCCGGCAAGTTGTACAGCTCCAGGATTTGCTTGAAAACCGGCAAACCCTGCTGGCCCAGCGACTGGTGGTTCAGCGACAGCTGGGCAATCAGCCGCCAGTGGGCCGGCGCGCCCGAGGCAAAGCGGCAAGGCGCGCCGGGCTTGCGCAACAGGCGTACCGGCAGGCTGCTGGCTGGCCCTTCGTGGCGCAGGTCGCCACCCGGCGCGCCATAGGCCAGGCGGGTCGGCCAGTCGCGGTTGCTGCAGGTGAGATTGATCGACACCGTCTGCGTGCTGTCGTGCAGCGGCACCATGGCACTGTCGACAAAGGCGATGCGCATTTCGTAGCCGGGATGGCTCAGCGCCATGACCTCGTCGCGCCGCGTCAGCCAGTAGCGGCCCCGCCGCCCGCCGGCCTCGCCGTGGCGCATCGAATACAAAGGGAAATAAGTGTCTGGCGCCGCACCCTGCCCGCTGCCACCGAACACGCGCACGCTGTCGACGCTGTAGATGTCATGGCCATGCGCCTGCCGCACGGACGGCAGCAGCGGATAGTCGGCGCTGGTGTGCGTCAGGCGCAGCGGATTGGCCGCCTGGGCAAACAGATTGACGACCGGCGTGCAGCCGGTCAGCAGGTTGCGCTTTGATAATGGCCGCAGGATGCGCGCGATAGCGGAGTCGGCATGCACATCGGCCAGCAGCAAGTGCACGCTGCAGCGGCGGCAGTCGTCCGGCAGCAGCGCAAGGATCGGCGCCAGCCCGATATCGATAAAGTTGAATTTCTCGGGAAAGGCAAAGTATTCGGTCAGCAGGCGGTAGGCCGGGTGCGCAGTGGCCTGGAACGGGATCAACGCTTCGCCTGGTGCAAAGCCCACCGCCGCGACCGGAATCTGCTCCAGCGCCAGCCAGCGTCCTTTCCCGGCGCCATCGACGATCTCGACGCAGGCGCCGCGCACGCGCAGAAACAGGGCATCGCGCAAGCTCGCGCACAAGGCCGGTTCGCCATCGAGGAACAAGCGCAGTGACGGCAGGGTCAGCTTGCCCAGGGCGGGCACCGCGCCGGTGGCTTCGATGCCGATGCTGATGGCCGACCCCAGTTCGCTGGCCAGGCGCAGCGCTGGCGGCGCCGCCAGCACGGCCTGATAGCGCACGTCAAACAGGCGCAGCGGCGCGACCGTCACGTCCCACGCCGTGCTGAACTTGCAAGCCACGCCCTGCTGTTCCTGCGCATGCATGACAGTGCCGCGTGGAATCACAAGCGGGCCGATATCGTCATGGCCATCGCTGTCCACGCGGGCAATCGAGCACGACGGGAACGGCCGCAGATAATGCGGAAAATTCACGTCCAGCAGGGTATCGCTGAATTGGCCGAATGCATCGTCGAGCCGCTTGGCCGTGCGCGCATTGAACATGGCAAACGACTGCAGCATGCGCGCCAGGTGCGGATCGCCGGGCTCGCCACCGGCCATGCCGAGCGCGCCGGCCAGCGCCGGATAGCGCCGCGCGAACGCCTGGTTATGCGCGCCCAGGGTACCCAGTTCACGCTCGTAATACTGCAGCAGCTTGTCCATGACCGCCCTTCCCATGCCAGGTTCCCCTTGCATTATTGGCGCAGCGGCCGCCCCCAAAGTTGCGTTTAAACAAGTTTCTGGTGCGCACGTCATCATCTTGCACGGCAAGCCATCTTCATTTTTTATCAATAGGAATTGACTTATTCGAAACAATCGTTTTAAATCAGGAAGTTACTTAAAATCAATTTACTGCACATCACGCCCTATGGAATTGCTCGATCCGGTGCTGCAGCCTGCGCTGCAAGATGACACCCTCAGCGCGCACTACGAAGTGCGCCGGCTGCTGGGCGAAGGCGGTTTCGGCCACGTGTACGAAGCGTGGGATGCCAAGCTGTGCCGCAGCGTGGCGCTCAAGCGCCTCAAGCAGCATGCCGACATGCTGCATCCGGAAAAGCTGCTCAACGAAGCGCGCCTGGCGGCGTCCCTGCGCCACCCCGCTTTCGTGCGCATCTTCTCGATCGACGGCGACGGCAAGAGCCAGTCCATCGTGATGGAACTGGTCGAAGGCCAGACCCTGGGACAAGTCATGCACGCAGCGGCCATGCCGCTCGACGCCGCGCTCGACATCGCCCAGCAGATCGCCGACGCGATGGACGAAGCGCACGCCATGGACCTGGTGCATGGCGACTTGAAACCATCGAATTTGATGTTGGAAGCAAACGGCAAGGTGCGCATCCTCGACTTTGGCCTGGCGCGCCAGCTGGACCCGCAAGCGACGCAAACCACGCTGCTGTGCGACCTGCAGGGCACGATTGCCTACATGGCGCCCGAGCGCCTGATGGGGCGCCTGCCCGACATGCGCGGCGACATCTATGCGCTGGGCGCCATGCTGTATGAAATGCTGGCCGGCCAGCGCCCGTTCTCGCACCTGAACGGCCTGGCCCTGGCCGCCGCGCATATGCAGTCGAATGCGGTCTGGCCAGCGTTGCCAGACACCGTGCCGCCTGCCATCGATGCGCTGGTGCGGTCGATGACGGGGCATGAGCCGATGGATCGGCCGAGGACGATGGGGGTGATAAAGGAAGCGATCGCGGCGCACCGCAGCGGTCTGATATCGGCATCTGCCGCAGTTCCGACACCTGAAACCACATTGCCGACCGTGCCCCCCACAACTGTTTCAATTCGAGTTCTAGTACCGCGCAAGCGCAGTTTGCAAATTGGTGCAGGGATTATGGTGTTGATGTTGTTACTCACTTGGCAATGGTCCAATATAGCACCTGCAGTAACAGCTTTGGTCACTGGAAAAAAAGCGCCGGCACCATATTCCGAGGTAGAAAGTATGGCTGCGGGGATGAAGGCGTTACGTACATTCGACCAACAAATTTCTCAATATCAGGCGCTGGAACATTTCAGCAAAATTCTCAAGCACAAACCCGAACATGCAGGTGCAAACGCAGGCACTTCGCTGGTATCCACATTACGCTATCTCGGCAGTGATCGCGATCCCACCTGGTTACAACGCGCAGATGTTACAGCGAAGCAAGCATTAATAACCGACGACCAGTTAGCCTTGGCGCATGTAGCGAAGGCTTGGGTGCTTGAGTACAAAGGAAAACACGATCAAGCTCAACAAGAAACGACTATTGCATTAAATTTAGAACCAAACAATTTTCTCGGATTGTATGGTAAAGCTCGACTGTTTAATCGTGCACAAAAATTTTATTTAGCAAAAGACATACTTGAGGCATCTTTACAAATTTATCCTGACAATAGTCCGTTCATTTCTCTCCTAGCGCGCATACACTATAATCAGGGAAACTATATTGAGGCAGAAAAGCTTTTTAGAAAGGTAGTAAAATTAGAACCAGGATTAGCAAACGCATATGCCCATCTTAGTGCCACACTCGATCGTTTAAATCGCAATGATGAAGCGCTACAAATTCTACAACAAGGATTGCAAATAAATCCAGATTGGGAACTTTACACCAACTTAGGCAATGCACTATTTAATCGCGGAGACTATTTAGGTGCAGTTCAATCATTTAAAAATGCAGTCTCCGATAAAAAAGGAAGCCCCAACAATTATTTACTTTGGGCAAATCTAGCAGATGCTCAACGATGGGTTCCAGGCCAAATTGAACTTTCGCGCGAATCTTATCGCCAGGCCATAATGCTTGCCAAATACGCATTCAAAAACATGCCTGATGACTTTAACATTCATTCTCGTCTGGCATTATATTCTGCGTATATTGGCTTGCGTGAAGATGCGTTAAAGCACGTGGCGCAAGCTATCAATCTTGCTCCAACTTTGCCAGATGTTCATTTTCGCGCAGCATTAACCTATGAATTACTAGGCAACCGCAACGAAGCTATAACTGCTCTCGCACACGCCCTGGAGCGGGGCTACCCTATCAATTTGATCGAAGCAACTCCCGATCTGTTGGCACTGAGGCGAGATGCTCGCTATCAAAAACTACTTACTCACATCGAAAGAAAATAGAAAGATGAATTACGAAAAACCTTGGATGAAATTATCTGTTCACTTCGATGCAGATCAAATTACCAATGAACTGGACTACGCCTTTACCTCTTGTGATGGTAGCGCTGATCCTCGCCATGGGCCTTATATGGGAGGTGTACACTTTCAGCAAGGTCAGCATGTTTACCTAGAAATTAATTGCTGCGGCTCAAAAGAAAGTGGTTTTACCGGCTTTCAAATCGTCGATTGCTGCCTTATCAGCGTGCCTCAGTTGACGCAGATTGGTCCAGATTTACCCACACGCTACTCCATGCCGTCACCATTTCTGCAATCAGTGGGTGCAACATACCAACTGCCACTGGATTTTGAATCGCACTTACTGCCACAAGATCCGGAAATGCCTGACCTGCGCCGTATTCGTCAGGAATGGAAACACAATCTCGATATCGGGCAAAGCAAAGGCCGCTGGGAACTTGCATTTGTCATAACCGTACGCATTACCAGAGGTGAACAGGATCTGCCAGAATTACGTGTTTTTAGTTTTGACCCAGAAGCATCAGTAGGCGGCAACACTGATATGTAACAATTAGATAAATTCACTTTGTAAAAATCAATCATTTATGAATAATATGAAAGAACTTGATTTTTATGAGGTAGAGATAGTTTCCGGTGGAAATATGCCAGAAGCATCAGTGGGCGGCGATACTAAGTAGTCAGACGAAATTTATTGTGAATGCAGTTCCGAAACCTTTCATCAAGGATTCCACCTCGCTCAGCAACTCACTTCCTTTCAGCCCGGCGAAACGGCGCCAGAAGTACTTGGCCTGTTTCCACAGGATCTCGATGCGATTCAGTTCCGGGCTGTAAGGCGGCAAGTAATACAGAAACAGTCCCTGTGCCATCCATTTTCGTCGGCATTTCTCAATCTGCGACCCCCTGTGAAATGACGCATTGTCCAGTACGACAATGCGCGGCACGGTATGTTTTTGTGCCGCGAGCTCGTCGAAAAAAGCGATCACGTCGTCGCGTACTGTCGGCCGACGTTGCGTTCGCCAGTGCAGCTTGTGGTCATGGCTGAGCGCACCCAGAACATTCACGCGCTCGCCATGCGATAGCGGTTCCACGCCACGCGTCTGCCCAATCGGCGACCAACCGGACTGAATCGGCGGATTCGGGCTGAAACCGGATTCGTCATAAAACAGCAGTTCACACCGCCCGGCGCGTGCCAAGTAATCCAACTCGCCGATTATCCGTGCGGACTTGCCGAAAGCTTCAGGCGGATGCTTTTTTTTAAACTGTAACGGTAGCGCTTGTAGCTGAACTGCATCTCATGCAGATATCGCCTTGCCGTTTCCTGGCTGATGACTGGCAAGCCTTCCGTTTGCGCCAGAGTCCGTAGCAGGCTGTTGGCGCTGCCCCCATCGGCTTGCGCCAATGCGCGCAGTGTCTCTTGCTGTTCGGCCGTCCACTTGCGTTTGCGCCCGGTATGATGGCCTTCATAAAGACCCATCAGGCCTTGCTTGTTCCAGCGTTGCCGCCATGCTTCAATGCTGTTCAGATGGACATGGAATTCGTTCGCGGTTTGCTGCAAAGTCAGTCCCTGACTCAATCGAACGATCGCTTGGGCACGTATCCGGACACGTGGATGCTGATGAAAAACACCCATGTCGCGCAATGTTTGCTGTTCAGCCGGTTGTAGTATCAGTAGTTTCATCACATCAACTCCTGCGTCGTTACCTATTAGGCTTTGACAGCAAAAATTGACGAATTACTTAGTCCAACATATACCACATTTTCAAATTTTTCAAAAATGCAAGAATTAGATGATAATGATTTAGAAGAAATATCAGGTGGAAATATTCCTGAAAGCTCGGTTGGCGATGCTTGGGGCATGGGTTAATTAAAACATTAACTCCATTCCAGGCAGCAGTCAAAATTTTCAGTTAAATTATTCTCTCAGCACCTCAATCTCAAGATAGAATCAATCGAATGGAAGAATTAAATTTAAATGAAGTTGACGAAGTATCCGGCGGCAACATGCCTGAGAGCTCAGTTGGTGGTGATACTGGTCCGAGATAAAATCCAAGAGATAACAAAAAAATAAAATTATTATTTCAATAGAAAATAATAATAAAAACTGAAACATATAAACATAGTCGACCTGATTTTTATCTCACAAAATTCAAAAGAAAGAAAAACAATATGAAAGAATTAGATCTCAAAGAAATAGAAGAAGTATCAGGCGGAAACTATCCGGAGGCTTCAGTTGGTGGCAAAGTAAGGCCGTGATTGCATGGTCATCGAGAACCATCATAAATTTTAATTTTTGGCAGAAGCCATGACTGAATTAAGTCAAACCAAAATTGAAAAATTTTGCGATGGAAAAAATATCTGAAAGCTTGGCTTTTCACATAAAACCCAGTAGAAAATTCAAGTTGCGATCAGGACTGACGATGCACGCTGTCTACTAAAATTCGATGTATGATTCAAACAACCAGAAGAAAAGAAAAATATATGCAAGAATTAAATATTAGTGAAATCGAAGAAGTGGCTGGCGGAAATTATCCTGAAGCTTCGGTTGGCGGACGCTTGGAAACCTAATCATATAAAAGCCTGATTTCACCCGCAACATTTAAAACGAATGGACAGTAATATGCAGGAATTGAAAATCAATGAAATCGAGGAAGTTTCTGGCGGCAACATGCCTGAAGGCTCAGTGGGCGGCGACACGATCCCACGGGGCATTTCAGCACCACCTGTCATCAACCTATAATGAAGTTTTGGAGAAAAACATGCAAGCATTAAGCATCGAGGAAATTGAAGAGGTATCCGGTGGCAACTTGCCTGAAAGCTCGGTTGGTGGCGAAAGCAACTGGTAAGGCTGCCTCAGATAATTTTGCCATTAAAACACAACAAAAGACATTAGTGCATCAACAAGCATGACCGATGGCATGTTAGTCAATGCGCTAGCATAAACAGGCATTTACTTTGTACCAAACACGGATTTGCGACGCAGGCTTCAGCGTGGCGTGCGCTCAACGAGCTTCGGCGATATTTTCTCTGAAGCTCGTGTTTCACCTGTTTCCGGCACACCGTGGCCGAGATCAATCCATTTATTGAAAAGCACTTATTTTGCGTGATCAACCCAGTGCTCCGGCGTCGCCAGCAACTCCCCCTCAAGCTGTCCAACCGCTGTTCCGCCAGCAAGCCCTCGAGCACCTGAGCAGCCGCCAATATGGCACGGTCATCCTGGCGCGTCCCGTCAGCCATCTGTTCCTGACCCTGCTGTTTCTGGGCATCGCGCTGGCCATCATCGCTTTTTTCATTTTCTTCAGCACCACCCGCAAGGCGCAGTCGCAAGGCGTGCTGCTGCCGACCAGCGGCGTGATTCGCGTCATGCCGGGCCAGTCTGGCGTGATTACCGAAGCGCGCGTGAAGGAAGGCCAGACCGTGCGCGCTGGCGAGGTACTGTTCGTATTGTCGGGCGAGCGCAGCAGCGCGAATGCGGGTGCGCCGCAGCAAGTGGTGTCGACCTTGCTGAAAAGCCGGCGCGACAGTTATGACGCGGAGCTGAAACAATCCAGCCTGCAATCGCGCCAGCGCATGGCGGCCGGGCAGCGCCGTGCCAGCGACCTGACGGCCGAAATCGCCCGCATGGAAGACCAGATCGTGTTGCAGCAGCGCCGCATCACGCTGGCCGAGCAATCGTACAAGCGCTACAGCGACCTGCACGCCACCAACTATATTTCCTCGGCGCAGTTGCAGGACAAGCAGGCCGAGCTGCTGGACCAGCACCAGCGCCTGGCGGAACTGCAGCGCATCAAGTCGGCCAGCGGGCGCGACCTGGCTACTGCCCAGGCCGATGTACGCGACCTGCAGGTGCAGGCCCAGCGCGATGCGGAAAACCTGCAGCGCAATGCGTCGGAGATCGAGCAGGACCTGACCGAAAACGAGGCGCGCCGCGAGATCCTGGTGCGCGCCGCGCAAGATGGCAAGGTCACGGCGATCACCACTGAGATCGGCCAGACGGTGGCCGCCAACAGCGTGCTGGCCTCGGTGCTGCCGATGGGCGCGGAACTGGAAGCGGAAATCTATGCGCCATCGCGCTCGGTCGGCTTTATCAAGCCCGGCATGCAGGTGCTGCTGCGCTACCAGGCCTATCCGTACCAGAAATTCGGCCAGTATCCGGCCCAGGTGCGCGAAGTGGCCAGCACCTCGCTGCGACCGGAAGACCTGGCTGTGCCGGGCGCCGTCAGCGGCACCAATGGCGAACCCTTGTACCGCATCCGCTTGCGCCTGCAGCGCCAGAGCGTGCAGGCGTATGGCGAAACGCTGCCTTTGAAGTCGGGCATGCTGGTCGACGCCAGCGTGCTGCTGGAACAGCGCCGCCTGTATGAATGGGTGCTGGAGCCGCTGTTCAGCATTTCCGGGCGCCTGTAAGGCTTCTTTTTTATTTTCTTTGTCTGTGCGCCATGCATCTCCCCTCTCTTGCTCATTTGTCTTTCTGGCGCAGCAATCGCCTGCCCGTGCTGCTGCAGACGGAAGCGGCCGAATGCGGCCTGGCCAGCTTGTGCATGGTGGCCAGTTACTGGGGCCACCAGATCGATATTTCCAGCATGCGCCGACGCTTTTCCGTCTCGCTGAAAGGTGTCACGTTAAAAGGCCTGATGGCGATGGCACAGGGCCTGGCGCTGCATACGCGGCCGCTGAAACTGGACATGCAGCACTTGCCCGAACTGAAACTGCCGGCGATTTTGCACTGGGACCTGAACCATTTCGTGGTGCTCAAATCGGTCTCCGGCAGCCACGCAACCATCCACGACCCGGCCGTCGGCGAACGCCGCCTGGCGCTGGCGGAAGTGGCCAAGCATTTTACGGGCGTGGCACTGGAACTGACGCCGACCGCCGAGTTCAAAAAAGTCGAGGAAAAGCAGCAGTTTTCCTTATTGTCGCTGATGGGTCGGGTGGTGGGCCTCAAGCGCGGCCTGCTGCAACTGCTGGTGCTGGGCCTGGCCTTGCAGGTGTGCGCGCTGGTGGCGCCGTTCTACATGCAGTGGCTGGTCGACGAAGCGCTGCTGGCGGCCGACCGCGACCTGATCACGGTGCTCGGTTGCGGCTTCCTGCTGCTGGTGCTGATACAGACGGCGATTGGCGCCGTGCGCTCGTGGATCACCACCGTGCTGGCGACGAATCTGAATCTGCAATGGCTGGGCAATGCGTTTGCGCATTTGTTGAAGCTGCCGCTGCCGTATTTCGAGAAGCGCCACACGGGCGACATCGTCTCGCGCTTCAATTCGATCCAGACCATGCAGCGCAGCCTGACGACGCAATTTGTCGAAGTCGCGATCGACGGCGTGCTGGTGCTGGCCACCTTGGGCATGATGCTGATCTACAGTCCGCTGCTGGCTGGCGTGGCCTGCATCGCGGTGCTGCTGTACGTGCTGCTGCGCTGGAGCATCTTCAAGGCCCTGCGCGAGGCGACCGCCGAGCAGATCATCCACGCCGCCAAGCAGCAGACGCACTTCCTGGAATCGGTGCGCGGCATCCAGAGCATCCGCCTGTTCGGCCGCAATGAAGAGCGCCGCGCCAGCTGGATGAATGCGCTGGCCGACCAGTTCAACGCCGACCTGCGCATCGCGCGCCTGTCGGTGTCTTACCAGACCGCCAATACATTTTTATTCAGCGCCGAACGAGTGATCATTATCTGGATGGCCGCGCTGGCGGTGCTCGACAACCGTTTTTCGGTCGGCATGCTGTTTGCTTTTATCAGCTACAAGGACCAGTTCAGCCAGCGCATGGCCAGCCTGGTCGACAAGCTGTTCGAACTGCGCATGCTGCGCCTGCATGGCGAGCGGGTGGCCGATATCGTGTTGACCCGCGCGGAAGAAGACAGCAACGACGTCGAAATCGACGTCGAGCATATTTCGCCATCGATCGAGATCCGCAACCTGGCGTTCCGTTACGCCGACAGCGAACCCTATGTGCTGAGTGGGCTGAACCTGACGATACCGGCCGGCCAGTGCATTGCGGTGACCGGCCCGTCCGGTTGCGGCAAGACGACCCTGATGAAACTGCTGCTGGGCCTGCTGGAGCCGACCGAAGGCGAGATCCTGATCGGCGGCGTGACGCTGGCGAACCTGGGCATGAAGAATTACCGGCAACTGCTGGGCACCGTGATGCAGGAAGACAGCCTGTTCGCCGGTTCGATCGCCGACAATATCAGCTTCTTTGCGCCGTCGCCGAACCCGCAGCAGGTGCAGGCCTGCGCGCAACTGGCGGCCGTGCACGGAGAAATTGCCGCCATGCCGATGGGCTTCAATACCCTGGTGGGCGATATCGGCAGCGGCCTGTCGGGTGGTCAGAAGCAGCGTATCCTGCTGGCGCGCGCACTGTACTGCAATCCGAAACTGCTGGTGCTGGATGAGGCGACCAGCCATCTGGACGTGTGGAATGAGCAGGCGGTGAATGCGGCGATTCAGAAGATCCGGCTGACGCGCGTGATTGTTGCGCATCGGCCGGAAACGATTGCCATGGCAGAGCGGCTGGTGGTACTGCAACAAGGGAAAATAGTGAAGGATGTGATGCAGGAGACAAGAGAGTCTGCGTGATCAGTACCGGCTGACATGGGAAACGCTTGCATGTTTTTTGCAATTTGGAAATTTCTCCAGCCTTCATATACAAAATCAACTCAGCAAGTTAATATTATTCTTGGTAGGTGAGCAATACTTACCGCTATACAGATACCCCCTAAGTTAAAAAACCAGCGAGGAAAATATGCAAGAATTAAATTTTGATGAAGTAGAAGAAATATCTGGTGGGAATATGCCAGAAAGCTCTGTTGGCGAGTCTTGGGGCCATGGGTAATCTCGAAAAATATATGCAACAACGGCCGGACTACGCAGCTGAACAAGCATTTTATTAAGTCACTGCACTGCCTAGTTGCCTGGTCATCGCCACTGTGGTTAAAGTGCCAGCAGTGCGACAATCACCGCACTGCTGCCCTGACCACCCGAAAGCCCGCAATGTCCGTCCCGAAATTCCTCCCCCATCTCGCCCTGCTCTGCCTGTGCATCGCCGCCAGCACCGTGCACGCCCAGCAAGCCCCGGACGATGCGGTCACGCCTTACCGTCCTTCCGTCTCCAGCCCGGCGCAACTGCCCGTACCAGGGCAGCTGGAGCTGGAGCTGGGTGGCCTGCACACCAGGCTCGACGATGACCGCCGGGCCAGCCTGCCCTACACCGTCAAGCTGGCTTTCAACGAGACCTGGGGCGTGTTGCTGGGGGGCGAGGCCTTTGTTTCCGAGCGCGATGGCGGCAGCCCGCGCAAGCAGGGCCTGGGCGATACCACCGTCGAGCTCAAGCATGCTTTCCTGGTCAGCCCGGCTACCGCCTTCGGCGTGGAACTGGGCGCCAAGGTGCCGACGGCGCGCAAGGTGATCGGCAGTGGCAGGGCGGACTACAGCATCAATGGCATCTACAGCCAGGATATCGCCAGCGTGCATATGGACAGCAATCTGAACGTGACGCGCATGGGCGCCGCCGATGCGGGCGAGGGGCGCGTGCAGACGGGCGCCTCGGTCTCATTGTCGCTGCCGCTGGACGAACATTCGGGCGCCACGGGCGAGCTGTCCGGCACGCGCCGGCCAGGCGCCGGCAGCACGGCCCAGGTTCTGTTCGCCACCACCTACAGCCCGGCCAAACGGCTGGCGATCGACTTTGGCTTTGCGCACGGACTCAATCGCGCGTCACCCAAGTGGTCGTTCTTCAGCGGCTTTGTGATGCCGCTGGCGCGCCTGTGGTAACACCAATACCCGCGCTCAGGAAGCGGCAACCACCATCCCGTTTGCTGGCATGGGCGCAATATTCAAGGACAACTGCTGCGCCTGCGCCACCATCCTTCCCACATACCAGGCCGTAAACACGTCCGCCTCCAGCGGCCGCGCAAACAGATAGCCTTGCGCTTCGTCGCAGCCGGCCTCGCGCAGGAAGGCCAGCACGGCCTCGTTTTCCACGCCTTCGGCCACCACCCGGTGGCCCAGATCCTGCGACAGTGAAATCATGGCTTTCACCAGGCCCTGCTGGCGCGTATCGGTTTCCAGTTCGCGGATAAAGGACTGGTCGATCTTGACCACGTCGGCCGGCATGCGCTGCAGATAGGCCAGGCTGCTGTAGCCGGTGCCGAAGTCGTCGATTGCCAGGTGCACGCCGCTGGCGGCGATCGCCTCGAGCGTGGCATGCGCCCGGGCCGGCTGCTCCATGATGGCGCTTTCCGTGATTTCCAGTTCCAGGCAGTCGCGCGGCAGGCCGCGCCGGTCGAGCGCCCCGGTCACGCGGCCGGCCAGGTCCGGCTCCAGCAGGTTGGCGGCCGATACATTGAGCGACAGCTGCAAGGCCATGCCCGCCTCGCGCCACGCCCGTTGCTGCGCCAGCGCCGTTTCGAGCACCCAGGCGGTGGTGGCTTGCGCCAGGCGCGAGCGCTCGATGAAGGGGATGAATTCGGCCGGGCCGATGGCGCCCAGGGTCGGGTGGTTCCAGCGCAGCAAGGCCTCGGCGCCCACGCACAGGCCGCTGGCGATATCGATGCGCGGCTGGTACACCAGGCGCAGCTGGTCGCCGCTGGCCAAGGCCCGCGCGAAGTCGCCCAGCAAGGTGAAGCGGCGGCGATACAGCCGGTCTTCATGCGCGGAATACACGGCCACATGGCTGGATCGCTCAAGCGCGTCCTGGACCGCGCTTTGCGCGCGGCGCAGCACGCTCAGGCAATCGGCCGTGCCCACTTCGAACGGCGCCACGCCGACCGCGGGCGTGGCGACGAAACTGGTCTTGATGGAGGCGATGGCGCCGGCGATTTTCGCTTCGATCACCGGCAGGCAAGCGTCGAGCGTGATGCCGGGAGCCGCCAGCAGCGCGAACTGGGTGGTGGCCACGTGGTAGACCTTGCGGCCATCGCCAAGCTCGTCGCGTATCCAGGCGGCCGCGTCGTTGACCAGGTCATCGAGGTAAACCGAATCCATGGCGCGCGCGGCGTGCGCCAGCTGCTCCGGCGTGGCCAGGTTGATCAGGATGGCCAGGCGCCATTCGCCGCTGGGGCGGTCTTTTTGCATGTCCTGGAAATCTTCGATGAACTGGGTGCGGTTCGGCAAGCCGCTGACCGGATCGACGCGTCCAATCGCATGCATCATCTCGATCTGCGCCATCACCATGCCGGCCAGGTCCTGCAAGCTGCCCAGCTCTTCCGGCGTCGTCTCGCGCGGCGCGTTGCCCAGCACGCACAAGGCGCCCAGGCAATGGCCATCCTGCGTGATCAGGGGCGCGCCCGCGTAATAGCGCACGCCGCCGGCGGCCAGCGGACTGTCGCAATAGCCGGCGTCGGCCAGCAGATCGGCAATCACAAGCACGTCGCGGCTGTCGGCCACTGCGCCGCACGGCGCCTGCATGCGCGGTATCGAGGTGTGCTCGACGCCGACGCGCGACTTGAACCATTGCCGGTTGGCATCGGTCAACGACACGGCGGCGATCGGCAGATTGAAAAAGCGCGCCGCCATGCGCGTGATGCGGTCGAAGGCCTCACTGGGCGGCGTGTCGAGCAGATTGAGCTTGCGCAGCGCCTGCAGGCGGCGCGCTTCGGTGATATGGCAGGAAATGGTCATGGGTTGGGCTTGGTTGTTATTCAAGATTCACCAGTCCAACGCGGGCGCTCGTGACGCCTGGCGGTTGGCAATATTTCCCTCAATACAATACAAGGTTAGGGTATTTGAAAAGAAAAATGCCTGGATGTATTTATCTTACCCTGAAATTACATCAAAGTAATTTACGTTAACAATATGAAATTATATTTGCGCAAATCTGTTGTTTGGTGGATCCCCTGCGCCTGCTCTGATCGACCAGGTACTGGACCAGGATGACATGGTGACATCGGTCTACGAATAACTGCTACACTTTTAACAATCTTTCGAAATCTGAGAACAAGGCGCGTCATGAACGATGATTATTTAAACCCAAACAATTATTTTGCACAACAGGCGAAGCAGAATGAGGAGAGGGCAAGACTCGAGGAGATTGCGGCAAAACGGGAGCTTGAGGCCCAAAAATTTTGCAATCAGTCCAATGACAGCTTGATTGTTCAACTGAGAAATAATGTCGCTGCACTGGCCGAAAAAAATCGTCAGTTACAGCAGGCAAATGAAAAGCTTGCGCTTGACAACGCATTCCTTGAGAGTTTATTCACTCTGCCCATGCATCAGATGGCGGAAAAAAATCCGCGCTTCAAGGCATCGCATGATGCGGAGCAGCTGGCTTTGGCCAAATGGATTTTGTCGCAAAAAGCGTATGCCGAAACAGCGTTTGCGATTGGCATGGCCGCTGGCAAGAGCGCGGAAGAAATCAAGGCCATCTACAAGGACAGCATCTCTTCGGTGTTGGCCAATGTGACAAAATACGGCAACGATGCGATCAGCAATCCGGTGCTGAAGGCCCATGCGGATAACATCATCAAAAGAAAGTGACGTGAACGTCATGGAGCCAGGCCTGCCGTCCGGCAAGTCTCGCCCCTACCCTGCCGGTAATGGTAAAGTGTGGCTTGCCGCAGGCAGCCTGGCCGCGCCATTGCGCGCCCGCCCCGCCCGGCACCCGACCACCCTACAGAACAACGCTTACCTTCAAAGACTTACATGAACATGCAGTCAAACCACGAGCTCGCCAATATCGCCCGCAGCAAACTCACGCCGATGATGCAACAGGGCTTTTACCTATGAAAAATTTCATGGATTATTAAAAGCTGCGCCAAAAGTTAAGCCGCAACGATTTTTTTTGTGACCGCCTAAAAGGGATCTTTCTTTGAAAAATACTGATTTAAAACCAATTTTTTCCTGGGCGAAGAAGATCACCGTGGCTGCAGTATTTTTTTCGGCAGTACTCATATCACTGTACTTTTACAATTTTGGACCCAAGAACAACTTTCAACTTTCACCGGGTGACGGTGCTTGGGCTAATTTCGGAAGCTATATCGGAGGAGTGCTCGGCCCTCTTTTTTCATTTCTCGCGTTTGCCGGCGTCCTGCTTACAGTCTGGCTTCAAGCAATACAGCTTGATAGAGCAAAATCACAGGCCAAGATTGACGAGTTTCAAAGAGTGATAGCAAACGTTTCATTGCAACTGGATGGTTTACTCGCCCATAGGCTTGAAGTACCGCCGATACATCCCGGTCTTGTAGGTAAGCCAGAAACCGTGTTTTATTACATAAGCGCGGCTGGTAGCGCGGCAATAGCTCCTGCTGCTGACTTCATCATCGAAGCCCGAAATAATGAAATAATTAACAAGATAAAGCCGGCAATAGGGTCGATAGTTGGAGTGATCGGAATCGAACTTCAACAACTTGCTTGGTGCCTTGAGGAGTACAACCGCATCGGCGGCGCAGAGTCTGTTGCAGAGTTTTATAAAAAGCGATACGAAGCGGTCGTCGGGTGGCTTGATGCTCTAGCATTCCTCAACGCACATGCCAGAGTTCATGCTTGCTGGGACGTTATGCTCATTAGACAGGCACTAGACCACAGAGATCTGCAGGTCTAAAGCAGAGTCCAAGGTTGTGATTCCTGTTGTCGTGAGTTCGAGTCCCATCACCCACCCCACAGAATTGTAGTGAAATCAAAGGGTTACATGCTTGGGTTTGTAACCTTTTTTGCACTTTTCAAAGGTTTTTCTTATTTTCCAACGAGGCCATGCTAATCATCGGCCACCAGCTCTCGCCATACTGGATGGATACGCGTCAGCTGGCGCATACGCCATACGATTTCAGGTCGGTGCATCAAATAAAAAGGCGACTAAGTAATTCGTCAATTTTTGCTGTCAAAGCCTGATAGGCAACGACGCAGGAGTTGATGTGATGAAACTACTGATACTACAACCGGCTGAACAGCAAACATTGCGCGACATGGGTGTTTTTCATCAGCATCCACGTGTACGGATACGTGCCCAAGCGATAGTTCGATTGAGTCAGGGACTGACTTTGCAGCAAACCGCGAACGAATTCCATGTCCATCTGAACAGCATTGAAGCATGGCGGCAACGCTGGAACAAGCAAGGCCTGATGGGTCTTTATGAAGGCCATCATACCGGGCGCAAACGCAAGTGGACGGCCGAACAGCAGTAAGCGTAAAGCCAGCGCCGTCTTGAACTGGGTGTTGATTTGCTAGATGATGGCCTCACACCGCTGGGAAGCGGCGTGTTGTTTAGGCTGAAGGGAGCTGCGCGGTGCAGTTCCAGGGCAGGAAGGCGTCAACCCGGTTGACCGGATGATCGGCGATGTTGGCCAGCACATGGCGCAGCCAGGCTTCGGGGTCGATACCATTGAGCTTGGCGGTGCCGATCAGCGAGTAGATCGCGGCCGCCCGTTCGCCACCGCTGTCGGCGCCGGCGAACAGGTAGTTGCGCCGGCCGATGGCGATACCGCGCAATGCCCGTTCGGCTGCCGAGTTATCGATCTCGATGGCGCCGTTGTCGCAGTAGCGCGTCAGGGCCGGCCACAGGTTCAGGGCATACAGGATGGCCGCTGCCGTGTCCGACTTGCGGGACAGCTTTTCCAGAGACGTGCGCAGCCAGCGCTCCAGGTCATCGAGCAAGGGGCATGCTTCTGTCTGCCGCACTGACTTGCGCTGGTCCGGCGGTTTGCCACGGATTTCGGCTTCGATCAGATACAGCTCGGCGATGCGCCGCAGCGCTTCGGTGGTCAGCGGCGATGGCCGTGCGGCATGCAGGTCGTGGAACTTGCGCCGCGCGTGCGCCCAGCAGGCTGCCTCGTGGATATCGCCGTTGTCGTACAGCGCGTTGAAGCCGGCGTAGGCATCGGCTTGCAACACGCCCTTGAACTGGGCCAGGTGGCTTTGCGGATGGATGCCTTTACGATCAGGCGAGTAGGCGAACCACACCGCCGGCGGCGTGTTGTCGCCAGCTGGCCGATCATCACGCACGTAAGTCCACAGCCGCCCGGTTTTGGTTTTGCCGTTGCCAGGCGCGAGCACTGGTACCGGCGTGTCATCGGCATGCAGTTTGGTGCCAGCCAGTACGTGTTGACGGATCGCTTCGACCAGCGGGCGCAGCAGCGCACTGGCAGCGCCGACCCAGCTGGCCAGCAGGGCCCGGTCCAGCTCGACACCCTCGCGTGCGTAGATCACCGACTGCCGGTACAACGGCAGGTGATCCGCGAACTTGGCCACCAGCACATGCGCCAGCAGGCCCGGACCGGCGATACCGCGGGCGATCGGCCGGCTTGGCGCCGGCGCCTGCACGATGGCGTCGCAGCCGCCGCAGGCCAGTTTCGGGCGCACGTGACGGATCACGCGGAAGCTGGCCGGCACGAACTCGAGTTGCTCGGCCACGTCCTCGCCCAGTTGATGCAGCTTGCCGCCGCAGGACGGGCAGGCTTCATCGGGAGGCAGGTAGCGCTGTTCATCACGCGGCAGATGCTCGGGCAAAGGCTTGCGTGCCGCCCGTTTGCGCGGCGCCTGGTCCGCTGCCGGCATCTCCCGTTCGGCCTCGGCGTCGTCGGCCTGCAAGTCTTCAAGCTGCAACTCCAGTTGTTCGATCTGGTGGTCGAGTTTTTCGGACTTGCGGCCAAACTGCATGCGCCGCAGCTTGGCGATCTGCAGTTTCAGATGCTCGATCTCGGCGGCGCGGGTATTCAACTGCGCTTTCAAACCCGCCACTTCGACCTCGCGTGCCCACAGCAATGCCTTCAGGGCATCGATGTCGTTGGGCAGGTCGGCAGGGTTGAGCATGGGCCGAGTTTACGCGAGGTTCGTGACGTTTACAAGGCCGCTGTCGGGCGCCAGGTACGCTCTGGCCGACGCCAGTCTATGCCCTCGAGCAGCATCGACAGCTGTGCCTGCGTCAGGGCGACACTGCCGTCGGCGGCCTGCGGCCAGACGAAGCGCCCGCGCTCAAGCCGCTTGGACAGCAGGCACAGGCCATCACCACTCCACCATAGCACCTTGAGCATGTCGCCGCGCCGCCCCCGAAACACGAACACGTGGCCGCTGAACGGGTCTTCGGCCAGCGCCGCCTGCACCTTGACGGCCAGCCCGTTCATGCCTGCACGCATGTCGGTGACGCCGGCGGCCAGCCATATCTTCGTGCCTGCTGGCAAACCGATCATGGCAGTAGCCGCGCCAGCAACAGCGTCAGCGTGGTCGCGTCGACCTGGCCTTCCAGACGCAGCTGGGCCTGGCCCACGCTGAGCACGATCACGCCGGGCGGGACGCTGGCGACCGGTGCACTTGCGGGCAAGGTGTCGAGCACTGTGACGGCCACCAGCTGGCTTGGCGCATTGCCGCCGGCAAGCGCCTGGTCACCGAAACGCTTGCGCCAACTGAACAACTGATTGGTGTTGATCTTGAGTTCGCGGGCGATCAGCGAGACAGAGGCGCCATCGACCTGCGTACGTGCGACAGCGGCACGCTTGAATTCATCGCTGTGACGGCGATACGGCCCGCGTTTCGCCCTAATTGCAACTGGTTGAATGATTGTGTCCATAAATAAATTTGTGGACACAACCAATTTGTGTCCCAAATTCAATCATGGCATCGTGCGATGCTCAAGGGTAGACGGCGGTGGGACGACGCTTACGAACAGCAAGAGACACTGCGCGCATTGGCGCAAGCCGATGGGGGCAGCGCCAACAGCCTGCTACGGACCCTGGCGCAAACGGAAGGCTTGCCAGTCATCAGCCAGGAAACGGCAAGGCGATATCTGCACGAGATGCAGTTCAGCTACAAGCGCTACCGCTACAGTTTAAAAAAAAGCATCCGCCTGAAGCTTTCGGCAAGTCCGCACGGATAATCGGCGAGTTGGATTACTTGGCACGCGCCGGGCGGTGTGAACTGCTGTTTTATGACGAATCCGGTTTCAGCCCGAATCCGCCGATTCAGTCCGGTTGGTCGCCGATTGGACAGACGCGTGGCGTGGAACCGCTGTCACATGGCGAGCGCGTGAATGTTCTGGGTGCGCTCAGCCATGACCACAAGCTGCACTGGCGAACGCAACGTCGGCCGACAGTACGCGACGACGTGATCGCTTTTTTCGACGAACTCGCGGCACAAAAACATACCGTGCCGCGCATTGTCGTACTGGACAATGCGTCATTTCATAAGGGGCCGCAGATTGAGAAATGCCGACGAAAATGGGTGGCACAGGGGCTGTTTCTGTATTACTTGCCCCCTTACAGCCCGGAACTGAATCGCATCGAGATCCTGTGGAAACAGGCCAAGTACTTCTGGCGCCGTTTCGCCGGGCTGAAAGGAAGTGAGTTGTTGAGCGAGGTGGAATCCTTGATGAAAGGTTTCGGAACTGCATTCACAATAAATTTCGTCTGACTACTTAGACCCACGCAAAAACGCGACTGGTCTAATCACCACTGCAATTGCGCAACTGGATTTTCCTTGGCCGGCTTCCGGCCGGACTGTCGGGTGCCACTAGGGCGCGTTTTCCTAAGTGTAATTTCTACGCATCGACACAGGAAGATTGCCCATTGAAGGGAATTGCAGTTCGTTTTTCAAGGTCGGGTTCTGGAACTCAACTGGTACGGAGGGACCGTTGGGCGTTAACGTTTCCACACTAACTGCCAAACTAAACTGCACGGTATCACCAGGCTTTGTCATGGCCAAAATCTCGGCCTGTTCGCCATTACCAGGGATCAGTTGATAAATCACGTGTCCACGCTCAAGCACGATTCCAAAATAGCTCGGTACAGGCCCCTGTGAAGGCACCATGCCGAT
The DNA here is from genome assembly GCF_030944405.1 of Janthinobacterium sp. J1-1. Taxonomy (NCBI): domain Bacteria; kingdom Pseudomonadati; phylum Pseudomonadota; class Betaproteobacteria; order Burkholderiales; family Oxalobacteraceae; genus Janthinobacterium; species Janthinobacterium sp. J1-1. Next base: position 2,671,549 of record NZ_CP132339.1, on the reverse strand, counting down.
CCGGATTACATTGCCTCCAATATGCAGGCGACTCATTTCTTCATTATCCATAAATTTCTCCCGACCAGGCACCATGTCCGACCTTCTCAATGCACAAGGCCCGTCATGCGGGCCGTGAGTGCTGCTGCGAGCGTTTTTCCCCTGCGCAAATGGAACTCCTGTGAACTATAACGTGCGGGAGTTATATCTGCGGTACCAGCGAGCATCCACAGTGTTTGCACTTGCGCGCATCTTTGATCAAGAACTCCCTGCAGTCGTGGCACTTTACGTGTGTGTCAGGCGACGGTGCCGATTTGTCTTTCTCAACGGATGGCATCACAACTACACTTGTGCATGTCGCATTATGCTATTCGCGTATATTGGCATTAGCACGGTTTTGGGTGCTAGCTCAGCCAGTGGAAAGGCGAATTTACACGTAAGCACTTTGTCAGTCGTGCACATACCCATACTATCGCACCACCTAAAAGTCCTAAAATTAATACCATAGGTTCCCAAGTTAATTTTTCCCATTTTGTCATATTTAAACGACCATCATCTTTCCAGAGCGATTTTGCTAGACCAGAGACCATTAGTGCCCCACCCGCCCCGTAAGCTGCCGTGAATTCTCCTACGGCAGTGTAGGTGCTCAACGGGCGAGCGGCCATAGCTTGTCCATCCAGTGCCAGTTCACTTATGTTTCCCCTTGTTTGCACCATTTCCAATGCACCAACATGATGGTTTTCGAATTCCTCCGCGTTCATGGGGTCAAGTCTGAACCATCCTCCGCCTCCAGAAACCAGAAACTCAGTTTCTTCCGAACTCAGTGTCTGAGGATCTTCATCTTGCGTGATTTTTACTAGAACATTCGAGACCGCTCTGACACCTTTGGCGGATAAAAATCCACCATTATCAGATCTTTCGATGTCAGCGGCGGCGACAACTTTACAATTACTGACACTGTCTGATCGGGCCATCTTTGAAGGGGCGAATCGAATAACATAATCCTTTGCGCCCAACTTAGCGGTGAAAATCCGTGTGGCAAGTACCGTTTTTCCCGCCTTAGTTTGCATCAGAGGCGCGGTTAAAAGGAAGGAGTTATCTTTGTGCGCCACAACTATTTTTACAGAGTCACTTTCATTTAAAAAATGGGTTAAATGCGTTTCTTTAGTACTCGATTCTTGCGCAAACCAGAACATTGATAAATCTTTTATAGAAAGCGAGAATTTTGACGCAGCGGATTCTGGCGTGAAAATATCCAACATGCTTGTCCCAGCATCAAACGAAATATTTCCTTTATCAATATCATTAAATTTCATCGTTGGTTCAACGGGAGACAGCTTCTTTATTTTCTCAGAGGTACATAATCCAGAGAGAAAGATGAATGCAACTTCATAGCGTGTACTTGGCGACATTCCCCTAAAAGCGATTTTCTGTTGCCCTTCTGCTGCATGCCAGCTTGCATGTGAATGAATTGCTTTATTCGGAACTAGCGATTGGCTTAATTTTTTCAATTTAACATCATTGTTCTTCGCTGATGGATTACTCTGCCCCTTAAATACGATGGCTCCACTAACGGGTGATGCCAAATGCGCCTCCATTCGAACTGACAGTGGGCTATAAAAAAGATCCGCGAGGTAATACATCAATACCAAAAACATAAACCCACTGATTACCACAGATGATCCTGCAGCTATTTTTTTTGCAACGGGATTCGCAGGAACATGCAAAAAGAGAAATTCCGCCAAAGCTATAATTACAACCACTAAACCCGCAATAACTAAAGAACCCACAAAATTACCAAGAAGATTCTCAGCAATTAATTTAACGGTGCAATCACCTCTATATAACGTGAACCCGATATCAAAAATTGAAAGAACAATGAAGCTACTGAATGAAACGCACCAAAGTATGACTCTTGGCTTAGCATCCCTGATAGCGGTTAACACAATGATAAAAGCCATAGCAAGAAAAGGCCAGTTAGCCACACCCACCGCCCATTCCCTCAGCGATGGAAAATCGATTAACTGGTCTTTATATGCAGACCCATACACTGATGGAACGTTACTATTTACGAATGAAAACAAATAGCTCTGAACTTGTGGCCCAGCTGATAATATAAATGCTAGTCCAATAGCTAGAGGAAGAGTTATTTTAAGAAAACGCGGGAGCCAAGATGGGATACTAATTGTCATTTTTAATATATTATTCTAATTTATTGATATCACCGTTCTCTGCAGACCTCTTTCTTTCAATTACCAGAAATTTAGCAGGCATCTATCTATATAGGACCAAGAGCTACAGGCAGAACTCAGCCGGCGAACAACGATGATAGCATCTTGCTCATTAGAAAATACGTGAATCTTCCCTGAAATATGTGGTTCTTACTTATTATTGCTCGCCACACAAGAACTTGTGGCAAGATAGATAGGCGGACTGCGGGCCCCTGGCGATCTTCGACGCTCGACTATGACTATGACTATGACTATGACTATCAAGTTTGGGCAGGCTGCTTACAAAGCTTCAAGATGCGTATTGAGCCAGCCCAAGTACTCTCTACGCTCCTGATCGTATGCATGCCGGTTATATACGCCGACGACGCCCTTCTTCATATGACCCAGCACCGCCTCGGCCACCTCTTCCGTGCATCCCAGTATTGCCAGTTGCGTGCGACAGCTACGCCGCAAATCGTGTGGCGCCCAATTCGTCACTGGCAAGCGCGGCCGCAGGTCTTCCGGCTTCGTTTTGCTGTACGGCATGTGAAACCACACAGCCACACCCACCGACTTTTGCTCCATGTAAGGCACCTTGCCCCTCGATGCAAAAAGGTATGCTCCTTTAGCTGCATCCATGCGTCGGCGCACCACGACTTCAGCCCGGCCAATCAGAGGCACGCGCAAATCGGTAGCATGTTCGCGCCATGAATTCTTCATTTTCGCCTTCGGAATTGTCGACCAGAGGCCATCATCATCCTCGCTGATTTCGCTCACTTCCATGGCCATGATTTCCGAGCCGCGCGCGCATGTCCACAGGTATAGCGTCAGGACGTCGGCCACTGTATTTGAAAAATTCGGCAGCCACTTGATCAAGGTGGTCAGCTCTTCCGCGCCCAAGATGCGCTTTACCGGCCCAGCCTGGACGCCATGTACCGCACGCCCCTTGCTGCGCAGCTTGCCGCGCATGATCAAGCGACACCAGTTCGGCACAGGCACCCGGCATCATTGGCGCAGTCCCCGGCCGATCCTAGCTCCGCTCGAAGTTTGGCCGCCTGAACGGGAGTATGGGCAAAGCTCTCGATCAGGTCAAAAGCGTGGGAGCGTGAAACCTCAGCCGCTGGCATATCGCCAAACTCGCCCAGCATTGTCTCGAACGTGCGCGACACTTCCTTGACGCCTTTCTCACCACGATTGCGCTACAGGTGGCCAGCCACATACATATCCTCCACGCGCCGAACAGTCAGCAGCGCTTTCGCCTTGCGGTCGCTCTTCGCCTCCGTAGCCTGGCGCGACTGCGCGCGCACCTCGCGCTTGTCGACAGCCAAGTCGAAGCCGGCGCTGCGGGCACCACGCAGGCGCCCCCACTCGACCGTCGAGGCCGCCAAGGAAATCGCTGGCCATTCGCCAATGTTGGTCTGTCGCATACGTCCATCGAGCGGGCTTTTATAGCGATATATCCACGATCTCTTCGACTTTGTAGCCTCATGTCGCAGCCTTGGGCAGTCGGAAATGGTAAAGTGTTGACCAGCCGCGAGCAGCTTCGCCGCTCTTGCATCGAATTACATTCTCACCCATTAGCGTAGGTCCGGCGTAGCTTTAATCCAGCACAAAAACCTGAAGGCTGTTTTTCGGCGTAGCTTTGCAAAACCAACCAAAAAAGCTACGCCAAAACATGAAGTGTGATGATATGCGGTGATGTGCGATGATGCAATAGAGCGAACATTGAATCAACAGAATAACGAAACAAATCAAATACTTACAAATGAAAATGCAGTCAAATCAAGAGCTTGCGACGATCGACAAAAGCAAACTTACGCCCATGATGCAGCAATATATGGGCATCAAGGACAATCACCCGACGATGTTGGTCTTCTATCGCATGGGCGACTTTTACGAGCTGTTTTTTGACGATGCGGAAAAAGCCGCGCGCTTGCTGGGCATTACGCTGACGGCGCGCGGCGCGGCCAGCGGCAATCCGATCAAGATGTGCGGCGTGCCGTTTCATTCGCTCGACGGCTACCTGGCCAAGCTGGTGAAACTGGGCGAGTCGGTCGCCATTTGCGAGCAGATCGGCGATCCGGCCACCAGCAAGGGGCCGGTCGAGCGCAAGGTGATGCGCGTGGTCACGCCGGGTACCCTCACGGACGCCGACTTGCTGCCGGAAAAGGCCGAGCGGCCGCTGCTGGCCCTGTGCAGCATCACGCAGCGCAAGATGGTGACCACCGGCCTGGCCTGGTTGTCGCTGGCCAGCGGCGCGCTCAAATTGATGGAGTTTTCGGGCAGCAGCGAAACTGTTGCCTTGCGGCTGCAGCAGGAGCTGGAACGCATCGTGCCGGCCGAGATCCTCAGCGGCGACGCCGGCACGCTGTTTGACGACCATCCGACCACCCACGTCAACCGCGTGCCGGACTGGCATTTCGACGTGGCCGGCGGACACAAGGCGCTGCTGGACCAGCTCGGCGTGGCGACCCTGACCGGCTTTGGCGCCGATGGCCTCGGCGCCGCGTTCGGCGCGGCCGGCGCGCTGCTGCGCTATGCGCAGTCGACCCAGGGCCGTGGCCTGCAACACGTGCGCTCCTTGACGACCGAGACGGAAAGCGAATTCATCGGCCTCGATGCCGCCACGCGGCGCAACCTGGAACTGACGGAAACCATCCGCGGGCAAGAGTCCCCCACCCTGTTTTCGCTGCTCGATCATTGCCGCACCGCCATGGGTTCGCGCATGTTGCGCCACTGGCTGCACCACGCGCGGCGCGATCAGGGCGTGGCGCGCGCGCGTCACCAGGCGATCGCCGCGCTGATGCACAGCGAAGCGGCGGCGCCACTGGCCGCCACCCTGTCGCAAGTACCGGACATTGAACGCATCACCACCCGCATCGCCCTGCTCTCGGCGCGCCCGCGCGACTTGGCCGCCCTGCGCGATGGTTTGCAGCAATTGCCGGCGCTGCGCGAACGCGTCACCCACTGCTATGGCGGCGAGCCGTGCGACGGCCTGTTGGCCGACATCCATAACGCACTGGCCACGCCAGAAACCTGCCTCGACCTGCTGGTGCGCGCGGTGGCGCCGGAGCCGGCCGCGATGGTGCGCGACGGCGGCGTGTTTGCGCGCGGCTTCGATGCGGAGCTCGATGAATTGCGCGCGCTGTCGGAAAACGCCGGGCAGTTCCTGGTCGACCTGGAAACGCGCGAGCGGGCCCGCACGGGAATCGCCAACCTGCGCGTGGAATACAACAAGGTGCATGGCTTTTATATCGAGGTCACGCACGGCCAGACCGACAAGGTGCCGGACGACTACCGCCGCCGCCAGACGCTGAAAAACGCCGAGCGCTATATCACGCCGGAACTGAAGGTGTTCGAGGACAAGGCGCTGTCGGCGCAGGACAAGGCGCTGGTGCGCGAAAAGCTGCTGTACGACATCTTGCTGGCCGACCTGGCGCCGCATATCGGCACCCTGCAAACCATCGCCCAGGGCCTGGCCCAGCTCGATACTTTAAATGCACTGACGGAACATGCGCAGCAGCACAACTGGGCCGCGCCGCAGCTGGTGGGTGAGCCCTGCATCAATATCGTCGAAGGCCGCCACCCGGTGGTGGAAAAGCAGATCGAGCGCTTTATCGCCAACGACTGCCGCTTCGTCAACGAACGCAGGCTGCTGCTGATCACCGGCCCGAACATGGGCGGTAAATCGACCTTCATGCGCCAGGTGGCCCTGATCACCCTGCTCGCCTACGTGGGCAGCTATGTGCCGGCCGCCAGCGCCACCATCGGCCCGATCGACCGCATCTTTACCCGCATCGGCGCGACCGATGACCTGGCAGGCGGACGCTCGACCTTCATGGTGGAAATGACGGAATCGGCGGCCATCCTGAACGGCGCCACCGAGCACTCGCTGGTGCTGATGGATGAAGTCGGCCGCGGCACCTCCACTTTTGATGGCCTGGCGCTGGCGTGGGCCATCGCGCGCCATCTGATCGACACCAGCCGCAGCTTCACCCTGTTCGCGACGCACTATTTTGAACTGACGCAATTGCCCGACAGCCATCCGAGCGCGGCCAACGTGCATCTGTCGGCCGTCGAGCACAAGGACAGCATCGTTTTCCTGCACGCGGTGCAGCCCGGCCCCGCCTCGCAAAGCTACGGCTTGCAGGTGGCCCAGCTGGCCGGCGTGCCGCAGCCGGTGATCAAGGCTGCGCGCAAGCACCTGGCGCGGCTGGAAGCGCAGGCGCTGGACGCCACGCCGCAGCGCGACCTGTTTGCCGCGCCGGCGTCCGATCCATATGCAGAGGAAGAAGAAACGGCGCCACCGGCCGCCCTGAGCGAAGCGCAACAGGCCTTGCTCGACGCGATTGCCGAACTCGATCCCGATGCCCTGACACCGCGCGACGCGCTCGAGCAGCTGTATCAGTTGAAACGGCTGGCCGCCGCATGACCTTGAAGAGTCGCATCGCAAGCCTGACCTTGCTGGTAGCCAGCTGCCATCTGGCGCCGGCGCCGGCGCTGGCCAATGCCGGCAACCCCGGCTTCGAGTTTGCCGTGCTGGGCCACTCCTTCCAGGCCGGACCCGATGACGGGCCCTTGAAAAAAGCGATTGCCGGCGCCAGCGCCTTCAATGCCTCGTTCGTGGTGGCGACCGGCATCAAGGCCGCCAGCGAATCGTGCACCGACAAGCTGTACGGCCAGCGCAAGGATTTATTTGAGGCCAGTACCTCGCCGCTGATCGTGTCACTGTCGGCCAGCGACTGGGCCGGCTGCCGCAATTCGCGCGGCAGGGTCAACGCCATCGAACGGCTGAACCGCTTGCGCGACGTGTATTTCGCCGACAACCAGAGCCTGGGCCAGCGCAAGCTGAACCTGTCGCGGCTGTCATCGACGGCCAAGTTCCGCAGCTATGCGGAAAATGCGCACTGGGAAGTGGGCGGCGTGCTGTTTGCCACCGTCAACCTGCCCGCCAATAACAACCATTTCCTGCCAGAAGCGGGCCGCAACAGCGAATTCGAAGACCGGCTGGTGGCCAACCGCGCCTGGCTGCAGCGGCTGTTCGCCATGGCACAAGGCAAGAAGCTCGACGGCATCGTGCTGTTTTCCGACGGCGACGTCGGCGTGCTCGATGAAGAGGAAAGTTCGCTGTTGCCCAGCTTCAGCTCGAAACAGGATGGCTTTGCCGGTCCGCGCAAGCAGATCCGCCTGCTCGCAAAAAAATTCGGTGGCAAGGTATTACTGGTTGATACGCAGAAAGAGCGGGACAGCAAGGGCAAGGGAACACGCCAGGGCGCCACGCCGGCCATCCACTGGAAGAGTAATGTGGGCCATGTCAGCATCGCCAGCGACTGGGCGGCGATTGCGGTACGCACCGGCAAGACGCCGCTGTTTGAAGTGCGCGAGCGCGCCACCAGGCCGTCGGTGCCGCGCCGTTAAATCAGAAGTACTGCTTTACAACTAGCGTCACGACGCCTGAGCAAACCGTAGCGAGCGACAGTGATTTGTGGCCGAGAAGCGCAACCGTACTTCAGTACGGTGAGCATCGCCGGCCGCAAAGCGCGCCGCGCAGCAGGTTTGGTCAGGTGTTATCGATTAGTGGATAGGATGGGTGCGGAAGTGATCGCCTTCAGCACCTTCGTCATCACCATCTTCATCGTCATGACCGTGGCCATGCGCGCCATGCACGTGGCCGTGGGCAATTTCTTCTTCGGTGGCTTCACGCACGTCGGCGACCGTCAGCGCAAAGCGCAGCGCGATGCCGGCCAGCGGATGGTTGCCATCCAGAACGACCTTGTCGTCGGCGATATCGGTGACGGTGAAGATCATCGCTTCTTCGTCCGGCGAATCGCTTTCCGGCATGCCTTCGAACTGCATGCCCACTTCCAGCGGCTCAGGCAGGCGATTGCGTGGCTCGACCTTGACCAGCGCCGGGTCGTATTCACCGAAAGCATCATCCGGTTCGATCTGGATCGTGTTGGAATAGCCAACTTCCTTGCCGTCGAGCTCTTCTTCGATCTTCGGCAGGGTGTTTTCATAATCACCGTGCAGATAGACCATCGGCTGGCGGCCGTCTTCGATCAGATTGTCTTGCGCGTCTGACAGTTTGTAGTTGACAGTCACGACCGTATTTTTGGCAATCTTCATTATGCTTCCTTTCATTGTATAAGCTGACAAATTATACCTTTCCGCCGCCAACGACAGGCGCATTCCTGCATTTCCGGTTGTTATAATGGGCGCATGAAAAAATTAACTCTCCTCGGCGACATCACGCCGGCGCAATTCCTGCGCGACTACTGGCATAAAAAACCGCTGCTGATCCGCCAGGCCGTGCCTGGCTTCAAGCCCCTGCTGGACTTCAAGGCCCTGGCCGAACTGGCCAAGCTCGACCATGTCGAGTCGCGCCTGGTCAGCCTGGTGGACGGCCACTGGTCCATGCAGCAGGGCCCGCTGGCCAGCCTGCCCTCCCTGAAACAGAAGCAATGGTCCTTGCTGGTGCAAGGCGCCAACCTGCACAGCGCCGATGCCGACGCGCTGCTGCGCCAGTTCCGCTTCCTGCCCGATGCGCGCCTGGACGACCTGATGGTCAGCTTCGCCACCGACGGCGGCGGCGTCGGCCCGCATTTCGATTCCTATGACGTGTTCCTGCTGCAAGGCCAGGGCAAGCGCCACTGGCGCATCGGCGCGCAGCAGGACCTGAGCCTGATCGACGGCCTGCCGTTGAAAATCCTCAGCAACTTCACGCCCGACGAAGAATTCACGCTGGAACCGGGCGACATGCTGTACCTGCCGCCGCACTATGCGCACGACGGCGTGGCCATCGGCGACTGCCAGACCTATTCGATCGGTTTCCGTTCGCCATCGTTCCAGGAATTGGGCGAAGCGTTCCTGCAATTCATGGCCGATTCGATCGACCTGCCCGGCATCTACAGCGACCCCGACCTGAAGGCGTCGGCCAAGCCGGCGGAAATCCCGCGCGAGATGCTCAGCGTGATCACCGAAGAGATGAACAAGGTGCGCTTCACGGAAGAGGACGTCACCATTTTCCTCGGCGAACACCTGTCCGAACCGAAGCACAATGTGTTCTTCACGCCACTGGCCAAGCCGCTGACTGTGGGACGCTTCACACAAGCGGCACACAAGAAGGGTGTTGTGTTGTCACGCAAGACGCTGATGCTGTATCGTGGCAAGAATGTCTTCATCAATGGCGAGTCGTTCGCGATTGGCCGGGCCGATAAAACGGCGCTGGAGACGCTGGCCAATGACCGTGCCCTGAACGGCGCGGCCGTGGCCCTGGCATCCGATGACGTGATGGAAGCGCTGTACACCTGGTATCAGGATGGCTGGCTCGAACTGGCCTGATTGAGGCGCAACGCAGCAAATGTGGTGAAACACAGGCAAGGGTAAAGAGTCTGCGCTGACGCAAAGAAAGATGGAGTTTTAATATCGTTTTGACGCGCTTTCGCAAAACTCTTACACTTGCTTGCAATTTGCCTTGGCAAATATTGCGATATCACAAAATAGTTGCGAATTTGCCTCTTGCTCCTATTGCGACGCACCAAAAATCGCTATAATATTCGGTTAGGAAGTTTCCGTTGTCTGGCAGGCACCACCTGGTACGAAAAGCCTTCGAAGACGACCTAACGAGCGATAATTACCGGTAATTATTCATCGCAACAATGTTGATTTATTTTTTGAAATAATTAAGGAAAACAAATGAAAAAATCCCTGCTGATCGCCTCCCTGATGGTTGTTGCTCTGGCTGCTTGCAGCAAAAAAGAAGAAGCTCCTGCACCAGCACCAGTAGTTGAAACCCCAGCACCAGCACCAGTAGTTGAAGCTGCTCCAGCACCAGCTGCTGACGCTGCTGCTTCGGCTGCTACCGATGCTGCTGCTGCTGCTTCGAGCGCCGCTTCGGCTGCTTCGGACGCTGCTGCTGCCGCTTCGTCGGCTGCATCGGCTGCTAAGTAATTTAGCACCCGTAGTGAAAAAGCCGGCCTTCGGGCCGGCTTTTTTACGTCCGCCACTTTGTCATGACCCCAGAGTGGCAGGCGATAAAAAAGGCTGGCGCCGTTTCCGGGCCAGCCTTTTTGCCGCGCGGCGGGTATGCACCCACCGCCCTGCAATCATTACTGTTACTTCAACTGATCGTTCAGCAAGCCCAGGATCTTCTCGGCCACTGGCGAGACGTCGGGCTGGCCTTCGTTCGACAGGATGCTGACGGTGCTGGCCGAACCGGTGGCGGCGGCCTTGACCAGCACGCGGTAGCGCTGCGCGCCCTTGTCCTTGTCGTCCGACGAGCCCCAGCTGAACAGCTTCGAGAAGAAGCCGTCTTTCTTGACGGCGTCCGGGTCGACGTAGCGCACGAAATACGTGCCCTGCGTGCGGTCGCGGTCTTCGACGGTAAAGCCGACACGGTCCAGCGCCAGGCCGACACGGCGCCAGGCACGGTCAAAACCTTCGTCGACTTCGATCGCGCGCGCCGGCGTGGCGACATCGCCGACCAGCTTCGCATGCTGCGGTTGCACAATCGCGGCGTCGACCGCGGTACGGGCTTGCGCTTCGTCGCTGGCCGCGCCCAGGCGGGTCATCAGGCGAGCCAGGAATTGCGCTTCCAGGCCGGGATCGTTGGGACGTGCCGTCCAGGTGGTGCTTTCCTTGTCGCGGCCGGTCAGTACCTCTTCCACGCCACGGTGGCTGATGTAGATCTCGGTCGAGCCGTCGGCCAGGCGTTCCACACGGGTGCGGTATTTGTCTTTCTCGCCGCTCGAATACAGGCCGTCGAAAACCTTGCCGATCGTCTTGCGGATGATATCCTGCGGAATCTTGGCCCGGTTTTCATTCCACTCGGTTTCCATGATGCCCGCCGTCGGCTGGTCGAGGGCGATCGTAAAGCCTGCGTCTTCCCAGAATTGTTTCACCTGCGGCCACAGCACCTCAGGCGACTGCTTGACCACCAGCCAGCGCTGGTTGCCCGCGCGCTCGACCTTGACAGAGCCGGCCGTGATCGGCACCACGCCGACCACGCCATCGGCGCCAACCACGGCCGGCGTACCGGCGGCGGCATTGCGCTGGGCATTGTAGCCGGAGGCGGTCGCCACGCCGTTCTTCGCGTCAGGCAGGGAGTAGCGGTTGTCTTGCTGCAGTTGCGTCAGGTCGGGTGGCACATCCAGGGAACTGGCTTTCTTGACCGACTTGTAGTCGACCTTGTCGCCGCCGACTACCGAACTGATCATGCCGCAGCCGGCGAGACTGGCCGCGACGGCGCCGATGACGAGGCCACGCAGGGCAATGGTGGCTGGCGCCGGGGAGGTTTTCTTGCTATTAGTCATGTCGTTACTGGATAAGAAGCTAAGTGGCAGCTGAAATCAGGGAAGGTCCGGACTATACCAGTCCGGGCTCAGGATAAGACGCCAGCGTCGCGCAAGGCATCGCGCACGGTGGCATGGTACTGATCGGCCAGTGGCACCAGCGGCAAGCGTATGCCGGCAGGCATCAGGCCCATTTCCGCCAGCGCCCATTTGACGGGCACCGGATTCGGTTCGACAAACAATTTCTGATGCAGGGGGAAGACCTTGTTATTGATGGCGATCGCCGTGGCGCGGTCACCGGCCATGGCGGCAACGCACAGCTCGTGCATGGCGCGCGGGGCAACGTTGGCCGTCACGGAAATATTGCCGTGGCCGCCGCACAGCATCAGCGCCATGGCGGTCGGATCATCGCCCGAGTAGACGGCGAAATCGGCGGGCACCAGGCGCAGCAGGTCGATGCCACGGCCGAGATTGCCGGTTGCATCTTTCACGCCGACGATGTTGGCGATCGCGGCCAGGCGCACGATGGTCTCGTTGCTCATGTCGGCCACGGTGCGGCCCGGCACGTTGTACAGGATCACGGGAATATCGACGGCTTCGGCGATGGCCTTGAAGTGCTGATACATGCCTTCCTGGGTAGGACGGTTGTAGTAAGGCACAACTTGCAACACAGCATCGGCACCCGCATCTTTCGCGTAACGCGTCAGCTTGATGGCTTCCGCCGTGGAGTTGCCGCCAGCGCCGGCGATGACAGGAATGCGTCCATTGGCGTGCTCGACGGTCAGCTTGATCAGCTCGCAATGCTCTTCCACGCTGACGGTTGCCGATTCGCCGGTCGTGCCGACGATCACGATGCTGTCTGTACCCTCGGCAATATGCCAGTCGATCAGCTTGCGCAGACCTGGAATGTCCAGACTGCCGTCCGCGTGCATCGGGGTGACGATTGCTACAATGCTGCCCTTGATCATAGTAAGTTTATAGCGCCGATAAATAAAACAACGATTGTAGCGGATAGCCCGCGCCTGTGGTGCATTCTACGAGAGGAATGCCGCTCAAAACGCTGGCAACAAAGCCGCCAGCCGTGGAAAATCCGGCCGTACGGCGCAAATTCGTTGCACCAAAGCAGCTTTCGGCTGCTCCACGCGGCCTTCTTCAAACGCCACCACGCGCAAGCCTTGCTGCAAGGCCAACGCCAGCAGCTCGCCTTCCTGCAGCAGGAAGTTGGGGTTCGACGGTTTGCCAAACTCTTCATTGCCTTCGGCAAAGGTTTCGTACAGCAGCAGGCCATCGGGCGCCAGGCTGGCGATCATCGCGTCAAACAGCGGACGGTGCAGGTAGTTGGTGACGACGATGCCGGCAAAGCGGCCGGCCGCGAAGGGCCACGCGGCGCCAGGCGCCTCCAGGTCCACCAGCGAGGTGGTGACGCCCGGTCCGGCCGCTTTTTCCAGCATTTCCGGATCATGGTCGAGCGCGATTACCGGGTGGCCGAGGCTGACCAGGTGGCGCGCATGGCGGCCGCTGCCGCAAGCCAGGTCCAGCACTTCGCCGCCCGGCAGCAGCGGCGCCCAGCGCCGCACCCAGCCGGAGATGGTCTCGGCATTCTTGTGTTGTTCAGTTGCTTGCATCGAAATATCCATCGGTTGTGGTGGCGGCTCAGGTCAGCATGGCGGTCAGCGGCGACACCAGCATGACGAAAATGCCGATGACAAATTTGATCGCGGCCAGCAGCACGCCGTTCAGCACGCCCAGATACATCAGCAGCACCAGCGCGCCGAACACATACATGCCATAGCGCTCGATGCTGGCGTAAGGGCGCGCCAGCGACATCGGCAGGATGCCGGTCATGATGCGCCCGCCATCGAGCGGCGGCACGGGGATCATGTTAAACACGAACATGGCCGCGTTGACGCTGACGCCGGCGCCGGCCATCTTGCGCAGGAACGCCCCGATCTCGGTCGGCGGCAGCACGCTCAGCACGACAAGGGCGATCATCCAGGCAAAGCCCATCACGAAGTTCGAGCCGGGCCCGGCAAACGCCACCCAGGCCATCTGTTTCTTCGGGTTGCGCAGGCGGCTGAAATCGACCGGCACCGGCTTGGCATAGCCGAACGGCACTTGTATCGTGAAATACAACAGCAGCGGCAGGAGCACCGTGCCGAACGGATCGATATGGCGGATCGGGTTCAGGCTCAGCCGGCCTTGGTTGGCGGCGGTCGGGTCGCCAAAATAGCGGGCGGCATAGCCGTGCGACGCTTCATGCAGGGAGATGGCAAAAAGAACGGGTACCAGGTACACCGCGACGGTTTGGACTATCGTGTTGAAATCGCTCATGACCGCGATTCTACCAGAGCCGCCCTTGCCACTTTCTTATGCCGCCATTAAAGGGAGGTAAAGCCCCTGCCTACAGGCCCAGCGCGGCCGGGTCGCCACGTCCCACGCGCACCACTTCGGGCTCGGCGCCGGTCAGGTCGATCACGGTGGTGGGGCCGTGCGCACAGACGCCGCCATCGACGATCAGGTCGACCAGCTTTTCCAGGCGCTCGCGGATGGTGTCGGCGTCGGTCAGGCTGTCTTCATCTCCCGGCAGGGTCAAGGTCGTACCCAACAGCGGCTGGCCCAGTTCTTCCAGCAGGCATTGCACGATGCGGTGCTCGGGCACGCGCAGGCCGATGGTCTTGCGCGACGGGTGGCTCAGGCGGCGCGGCACTTCCTTGGTCGCTTCCAGGATAAAGGTATAGGCGCCCGGGGTGGCCGCCTTGAGCAGGCGGAACTGGCGGTTGTCGACGCGGGCGTATACGCCCAGCTCGCTCAAGTCGCGGCACAGCAGGGTCAGATGATGCTTTTCATCGATGCCGCGGATGCGGCGCAGGCGCTCGACGGCGCCCTTGTCGTCGAGCTGGCAGACCAGCGCGTAGCAGGAATCGGTGGGCAAGGCCACCACGCCGCCGGACTGGATGATGTGGGCGGCCTGCTTGATCAGGCGCAATTGCGGATTGTCAGGGTGAATCTGGAAAAATTGACTCATGGGTTCACTGACTGGCGGACCAGTTTTTTATTGATGTGTCATGATTGTACGCCGCGCAGCGCGGCGATGCGTTCCTCCAGCGGCGGATGGGTGGCGAACAGGGCGCCCCAGCCGCCCTTGCCATTGATGCCCAGCGCCTGCATCGACTGCGGCAGCTCGCCCGGCGCCACGCCGCCGAGGCGCGCCAGCGCATGCATCATCGGCGTCGGGCTGCCCAACAGCTTGGCCGAACCGGCGTCGGCGCGGAACTCGCGCTGGCGCGAAAACCAGGCGACGATGATCGAGGCCAGCAGGCCGAACAGCACCTCGCACACCATCACGGTGACGAAATAACCGATGCCGCGTCCGCCTTCACGGTTATTGTTTTTCTGCAGCATATTATCGACAAAGAAACCCACCACCCGTGCCAGGAACACCACGAAGGTATTGACCACGCCCTGGATCAGGGTCAGGGTCACCATGTCGCCATTGGCGACGTGGGCGATCTCATGGCCCAGCACGGCTTCGACCTCATCGCGGTTCATGCTTTCCAGCAAACCGGTGGATACCGCCACCAGCGCCGAGTTCTTGAACGCGCCGGTGGCAAACGCATTGGCGTCGCCCTCGTAGATGGCGACGTCAGGCATGCCGATACCGGCCCGCTCGGACAGCGTGCGCACCGTACCGACCAGCCACAGCTCGGTTGACGACGTGGGGTTGTCGATCACGCGCGCGCCGGTGCTCCACTTGGCCATCGGTTTGCTGATCAACAGGGAAATGATGGAACCCGTGAAACCGACCACCAGCGAGAACACCATCAGGCTGCCCAGGTTCAGGGTGCTGCCGCGCGCGGGATTGCCGACGCCCAGCAAACTCAGGACAAGCGACAACACCAGCATCACAGCCAAGTTGGTGACAATAAACAGGACGATACGTTTCATGGCGATGGCTCCAGCAGGAATGCGATAACAATAAAATAAGGGCAATATGACTGTTATCAAGCTTGCCAGAGCGGGCTTAGCCCCGACTTAAAACCAGTCGTGCCAGATCGGCTTGACGTTCGCCGGCAGAGGCGGCAGCAGCGCAAAATCCACGCGCGACTCGCCCGGCGCATGGAAATCGGTGCCGCGCGAGGCCAGAAAGCCGTAGTCGTTGGCCAGCCGCGCATATTCCGGATACTGGTCCGGGCTATGGCTGCCGGTCACCACTTCGATGGCCACGCCACCCAATTGCTTGAATTCATCAAACAGCACGCCCTGTGCCATGTCGCTGAAGCGGTAGCGGCCAGGATGGGCAATCACGGCCACGCCGCCGGCGCCGCGTATCCAGCCGACCGCCTCGGCCAGGGTGGCCCAGCGATGCTCGACGTAACCGGGCTTGCCTTCGGACAGGTATTTCTTGAACACCTCGGGAATATTCGCGCACTTGCCCGTTTCGACAATGTAACGGGCAAAATGGGTGCGCGACATCAGGTCGGGATTGCCGACGAATTTCAGCGCGCCTTCATAGGCGCCGGGGACGCCGGCCAGGTCCAGCTGGCGGGCGATCTCGCGCCCGCGCGCGTCGCGCCCCGAGCGTGTCTGGTTCAGGCCGTTGACCAGGCCGGGATGGTTTTCATCGACCTGCAGCCCGACGATATGCACGGTCTGGCCGGCCCAGGTAATCGAAATTTCCACGCCAGCAACAAACTGCATACCCTGCTGCAGCGCCGCGGCGCGCGCCTCGGCAATGCCGGACACCTCGTCGTGATCGGTCAGCGCCCAAACGTCGACGCCGGCCTTGCGTGCATGCGCGGCCACGGCGGCCGGTGCGAGGACGCCGTCGGAGATGTTCGAATGGCAATGCAGGTCGACTTTAAGCATGGGGAAACAATACCGTGCAAGGCTGTAAATGGAGGAAGTTTTTATTGTACGCTGCCTGCCAGGGCATGGCAGCGTTCACATCATATTCCGGCGAGGAACTCTTCCACCATGCGCGCCAGCGCCCGTGGCTGATCGTGGTGCAGCATATGGCCGGCGTCCTCCATCAGCTTGCAGCGCACGTCTTTCAAAAAACCCAGGCGGCGGTCGATTTCGATGCGCGCCTCTTCTTTCGGCCCCATCCATTGCCACATATTGGTGTCGTCTGCCTCGACCCACAGCACCGGCGCCGTGATGCGGCGCCAGCAGGCCATCACTTCCTCGACCTGGTACAGCATCGGATTGACGCGCTTGTGGCGTGGATCGCCCATGATGTCCCACTCGCCCGCCTCATTCTGCACCGACCAGTGTTCGGCCAGAAACGCCGCACGTTCATCATTCAAGCGCGGATTGGTCTTTTGCAAGCGCTCGGCCACGGCTTTCTGGCTTGGATAGCTGCGCATCAGCGGCGGCTCGCGCAATTCATCGAGCCATTTGGCATAGCGGCCAGGCGCCTGCTCGGGCCGGGTCGCCATCATGCCGAAGCCTTCCAGGTTGATGAAGCTGGCGATGCGCTCGGGCCGCACGCCCGCATACAGGCCCGCCACATTGGCGCCCATGCTGTGGCCCAGCAGGTGCACCGGCGCCTCGGGCGAGTAATGCAGCAGCATGGCGTCGAGGTCGGCCAGGTAGTCGGGGAACCAGTAGGTATCGGACTGCGTGTAGTCGCTCTGGCCGAAGCCGCGCCAGTCGGGCGCGATCACATGCCAGTCGCCTGCCAGCTCATCGACCACGAACTGGAACGAGGCGGCCACGTCCATCCAGCCATGCACCATGAACAGGATGGGCGCGTCGTCGCGGCCCCAGTGGCGCACATGGACGCGCGCACCACGGATATTGATGAATTCGGAACGAGAAAGTTTCATGAGTAGCTACCTTGAAAGTGGCGCAGGCGTCGCCACATGCTGTGTCTGAAGTAATGTACCGCCATAAAAGTACGACCGTTCTTTAATTATACCGGATCGCTTGCCGCCGTTCTGGCTTGTCTTGCAACAGCGTAAAATAGCGCTATCCCGGCCTTTCCACCACTGCCTCAGGCTAAACATGACACTCTACCAATTGGGCGCCGAGGCGCCACAGATTGATGCTTCCGCGTTTGTTGCCGACACGGCCAATGTGATCGGCAAGGTCACCTTGCATGAAAACACTTCGGTGTGGTTTGGCGCCACCTTGCGCGGCGACAATGAACGCATCACGGTCGGCGCCAACAGCAATGTACAGGAAGGCGCCGTGCTGCATACCGACCCCGGCTATCCGCTCGACGTGGGACAGAACGTCACCATCGGCCACCAGGCCATGCTGCACGGCTGCACCATCGGCGACGGCTCGCTGATCGGCATCCAGGCGGTGGTGCTCAATGGCGCGAAGATCGGCAGGAACTGCCTGGTCGGTGCCGGTGCGCTGATCACCGAAGGCAAGGAATTTCCCGACAATATGCTGATCATCGGCACGCCGGCCAAGGCCGTGCGCACCCTGACAGCGGACGATATCACCAGGCTGCAAGGCAATGCTCTCAATTATGTACAGCGCGGCCAGCTATTTAATACGCAACTCAAGAAGATTGGATAAAACCACATGACGAATGACACCAGCGGCGCGATCATCGCCCCCATCGCAGGCCAGGATACGCTGCAAAAATTTATTTTCGATAACGCCGCCGTGCGCGGCCAGTTCATCGACGTCTCGCACACCTGGCAGGAAGTGGTGTCGCGCCACGCCTACCCGCTGGCCGTGAAAAAAGTCCTGGGCGAAATGGTGGCGGCGGCCGCCCTGCTGTCGGCCAACCTGAAATTCAACGGCTCCATCATCATGCAGATCCATGGCGACGGTCCGGTACGCCTGATGGTGGTCGAGTGCGACTCCGACCTGCGCCTGCGCGCCACGGCCAAGCTCGATCCGGATGCGGAGATCGTCGACGGCGCCACCGTGCCGCAACTGATGAACGCCAACGGCAAGGGCCGCTTCATCATCACGCTCGATCCGGCCGACAAGGTGCCGGGCCAGCAGCCATACCAGGGCATCGTGCCGCTGGACGGCGACGACATGGCGACCGTCATCGAAAACTACATGCTGCGCTCGGAACAGCTCGACACGCGCCTGTGGCTGGCCACCGACGACACCACCTCGCGCGGCCTGCTGCTGCAAAAGCTGCCGCACCACGGCGGCAAGGCCGAAGCGACGCCGGTGTCGGAAGAAGATGCCCTCGACACCTGGAACCGCGCCGTGATGCTGGCGTCGACCCTGAAAGAGGAAGAAATCCTGGCCACCGACATCGACACCCTGATGCAGCGCCTGTTCTGGGAAGAAACCATCCGCGTGTTCGATCCGCTGCACCCGAGTTTTCATTGCACCTGCACCCGCGAAAAAGTGGGCAATATGCTCAAGATGCTGGGCGAACAGGAAGTCAACGACGCGCTGGCGGAAATCGGCCACGTGGGCGTGAACTGCGACTTCTGCGGCCAGCACTATGATTTCGACAAGGTCGATTGCGCGCAGCTGTTTGTGACCGATGCACCGGCCGAGGTGTTGATCCCGCCGGCGACCAGCATCAATTAAGCCCCCTCCCGCGCCGCCGCCCGGCGGCGCACCCCTCTTTCATGCTGCACCGCACCAGCGCCGCGCGCCTGCGCACAGGGCGCAGTCATCCCCACGCAAACGCATAACTGTCATCACCATTCTTCGCAAGCGCCCGGCCTGCAACAGAATTGATTCAGATCAACAAATTCTTTTCCATGCGTTGCCAGGCTGCTACGCCCTTATTATTCACATATTGAATTTCTGAAATTGGAATTTGAAATTGGACGCATAACCATGGCTGCGCTATTGTGCAATGCAACAACACACCATTTATGGAGGACATATGTCCACATTGACCAGCACTTACAGCACCGACAGCCACGACGGTTACTTCAGCAACCTGGGCCGCGCCACGCGCGCCTTCCTGGGCGCCCTGCTCGCCTCGAAACCATACGTCCAGGCTGCCGCCGCCAGCGAAGAGCCACGCTACACCCGCCCCAGCAAGCACGATATCGCGCTGCTGAACTCGGAAGCGGCACGCTACGAACAGCTGATGCCGAATCTGGCCAGCGAACTGCGCTTTTTGGCTTCGCGCGGCTGATCCACCAACAATTACTGATATCTTTAGGAACCTTATGATGATCCTCGAAACCACCCTGATCGCCCTGGCCGTTGCCGTCACCGCCATCCGTTTTTACCTGATCTCGACCGGCAAGGGCGAGTTCTAAGCAGTACCAACGACGGGCGGCGCCGGCCACGGTGCTTAGTGTCCCGTTTCTTTCAAATAAGCATTACGCGTCACCACGGCCGTATTGCTGAAATCGCTGAAAACGCCATCGATACCGGCGCGGAAAAAGCCCAGCAATTCCAGTGCAGGCTCGCCTTTGTACACGCCAGCCAGATATTTCGCCTCGTTACGGAACGTATAGCTGTGGACGAACAGGCCGGCCTTGTGCGCGTCGGCGATCAGGCTCGTTGGCGTCGCCTTGTTGACATCTGCAGCCGAACCGGTGTACGGCGTGCCATCGGCATTGGTCGCCTTGAACGGTGAAATCGTCAAGGCCATCACTTGCGGCTTCCAGGGACCGATACCGTCGGCGTAGGTCTTGATTTCGGCCAGCCCGGCCGGCGTCAGCATCTCGCCGAAGAAGCGGCCGTCGCCAGCCAGGGTCCAGCTATACGGACGGCCATCGACGAAGTTGTAGACATCGTTGGTGCGATAAATCATCTCACCTGTTTTGTAGTTGATGTCATTGCCATCGACCAGCTGCACCATTTTGCTGGTCAAACCGGCAGCGCGCATGTATTTCAGGCTGGCGGGATCGAAGCTCTGGATATAAATCGCCGCTGTCTTGCTGTTCAGGTTATTGTCCTTGACGATCTTCACGATCGCGTCTTCGAACGGATGGCTGCCGCTGCCGCAACCGTTGGCGATGGCCTGGGCATTGTTCCATACCGGGTTTTTCGATTCCGGATACACCGAAATCGTGCGGCCGCTCGATGCGCTCTTGGCCTTGGCGATATCGATCACTTCCTGCATCGTCAGCACAGGATATTTGCCATTCAATTCACTGGGACGCGATTCGCGCGCGTCGTAGGTCGTGCCACCGATCCATTGTTTCAGTTCGGCCGCCGTAAAGTCGCTGATCGACCAGTCGCCCGTATGATCTTCGCCATCGACGATCAGCGATTTCAGTACCGATTTCGGATTGGCCGGATCGGTCAGGTCGGTCAGGTATTGCGCCGGGCCGCCGTAGGTCGCCAGGGAATAGCCGACATTGACCAGGCGGCCCGGCACCGTGCGTTTGCGTGCGGCGACCTGGGCATTGGTCAGCGCGACCGTGCCGATATTGGTGTTGTCGCTCAGCCAGGGATTATGGCGCGCCACCAGCACGCAGTCCTTCGACATGTGCACATCGAGTTCCAGCGAATCGGCGCCGGCATCGGCCGCCGCCTCGTAGGCCGGACGGGTTTGTTCAGGGTACAGGCCCGGCAAGCCGCGATGGGCAATCACCAGCGGCGCCTTGCCGTCCAGCGTCTGCAGCGACTCGGTACTGCTGCCACCG
Organism: Janthinobacterium sp. J1-1; assembly: GCF_030944405.1. NCBI lineage: Bacteria > Pseudomonadati > Pseudomonadota > Betaproteobacteria > Burkholderiales > Oxalobacteraceae > Janthinobacterium > Janthinobacterium sp. J1-1. Next base: position 2,650,525 of record NZ_CP132339.1, on the reverse strand, counting down.
CAGGCGGACAAGGCCAGCGCCGACAGGCATAGCAAGGTGTGTTTGTTGGTGATCATGGCAAGCGCAATTCCTGGTTGATTATCATTAGGGGAACACGTACCGGGCAATGCGCAGCGATTGCCCGAAACACCGTGTTGCCTTATTGTAAAAACCAGTTATGACAGGATAATGACGCCAACCTGCGCTGCAACAGGAATGCAGAGGCAGTGTCTCAGTGAGGCGCAGTGGTATCGGACGGCGCTTCTGTCAGTGGCGGGATCTGGCCCTTGCGCACGATCTGCACGAAAATCTCGTTCTGCTTGACCATGCCCAGCTCATAGCGGGCACGCTCCTCGACCGCGCCGGTGCCGTCCTTCAGGTCGCGCACTTCGGATTCGAGCTTGGCGTTACGGGCTTTCAATTCCACATTCTTTTGATTCGCCTGCGCGACTTGCGCTTCCATGTCGGCAACGCGCAGCCAGCCGCCTTTGCCCGTCCAGAGGGGAAATTGTATCAGCAGCAGCAGGGCCGCCAGGGCGAGCGTAATCAGGCGCATGGGTCTCGGTTAAAAAACCGGCCGGAAAATTCCGGCCGGTCAGTTGGTGATATTACTTCATTTACTTCAGATTATAGAATGCATCGCGGCCCGGGTAGGAAGCGATGTCGCCCAGATCTTCTTCGATGCGCAGCAGCTGATTGTACTTGGCCATGCGGTCCGAACGCGACATCGAGCCGGTCTTGATCTGCAGGGCGTTGGTACCGACAGCGATATCGGCGATGGTCGAGTCTTCCGTTTCGCCCGAGCGGTGCGAAATGACGGCCGTGTAGCCGGCGCGCTTGGCCATTTCGATGGCGGCGAAGGTTTCGGTCAGGGTACCGATCTGGTTGATCTTGATCAGGATCGAGTTGGCGATGCCCTTCTGGATGCCTTCTTTCAGGATCTTGGTGTTGGTGACATACAGATCGTCGCCGACCAGTTGCACTTTCTTGCCCAGTTCGGCCGTCAGGATCGCCCAGCCATCCCAGTCGCCTTCATGCATCGCGTCTTCGATCGAGATGATCGGGTACTTGTCGCACCAGGTCGCCAGCAGGTTGGTGAATTCGGTGGCGGTGAGCGACAGGCCTTCGCCTTCCAGCTCGTACTTGCCGTCCTTGTAGAACTCGGAAGCGGCGCAGTCCAGGCCGATGGCCACTTGCGTGCCTGGCTCGTAGCCGGCTTCTTCGATTGCCTGGATGATCAGCTTGATCGCTTCTTCATGGTTGGCCAGCGATGGCGCGAAACCGCCTTCGTCACCGACGTTGGTGTTCAGGCCCTTTTTGTGCAGGATTTTTTTCAGCGTGTGGAATACTTCCGCGCCGTAACGCACGGCTTCCTTGAACGACGGGGCGCCCACCGGGATGATCATGAATTCCTGGATGTCCAGGTTGTTGTCGGCGTGCGCGCCGCCGTTGATCACGTTCATCATCGGCACTGGCAGTTGCATCGCGCCGGAACCGCCGAAATAGCGGTACAAAGGCAGGCCGGCTTCTTCGGCGGCAGCCTTGGCGACGGCCATCGACACGGCCAGGATCGCATTGGCGCCCAGGCGCGACTTGTTTTCGGTGCCGTCCAGGTCGATCAGGGTGCGGTCCAGGAAAGCCTGTTCATTGGCGTCCAGGCCCATGATGGCTTCGGAGATTTCGGTGTTGATGTTCTCGCAGGCTTGCAGCACGCCCTTGCCGAAGTAGCGCTTGGCGTCGCCGTCGCGCAGTTCCACGGCTTCGCGCGAACCGGTCGAGGCGCCCGACGGTACGGCGGCACGGCCCATCACACCCGATTCCAGCAAGACGTCGCATTCGACGGTCGGATTGCCGCGCGAGTCCAGGATCTCACGGCCGATAATGTCAACAATAGCACTCATATCATTCTCCAAAGTTAAGCGTAACAGGGCTGCACACTGCGTTCTGATGCGCAATTGCACAAAGAGGGTAAAGAAACTCCCGGCGAGACTGACTTGCCGGGAGCGGTGCTTCAAGGCCTAACGCCATCAACCACGTTTATTGCTCGGTGGCGTTCGCTTCCTTGTGGGCCAGCGCTGCCTTGATAAACGAGGTGAACAGCGGGTGGCCGTCACGTGGGGTCGATTTGAATTCCGGATGATACTGCACGCCCATATACCATGGGTGGGCGTTATCACCGGTGCGCGGCAATTCCATGATTTCGCACAGGTCTTCGGTCGGCGTACGGGCGGCCACCACCAGGCCGGCCGCTTCCACGCGCGGCAGGTAGTGATTGTTCGCTTCGTAGCGGTGACGGTGACGCTCGGTCACCACGGCGCCGTAGATCTCGGCGGCCAGGGTGCCCGGCTTGATTTCGCAGGTTTGCGCGCCCAGGCGCATGGTGCCGCCCAGGTCCGAGTTCTCGTCGCGCTTCTCGACCTTGCCGTCGGCGCCTTGCCACTGGTCGATCAGGGCCACCACCGGTTGCGCGGTCTCGAGGTCGAATTCGGTCGAATTGGCCGTCGTCAGGCCGGCTTTGTGGCGCGCGTATTCGATCAGCGCCACTTGCATGCCCAGGCAGATGCCCAGGTAAGGCACTTTGCTCTCACGGGCGAACTGGGCCGCCATGATCTTGCCTTCCACGCCGCGCTTGCCGAAGCCGCCCGGCACCAGGATGGCGTCGTACTTGGCCAGTTCGGCGCAGCCGGTGGTTTCGATTTCTTCCGAGTCGATGTACTCGATATTGACCTTCGACTCGTTGTGGATGCCGGCGTGGCGCAGCGCTTCGGTCAGCGATTTGTACGATTCGGTCAGTTCCACATACTTGCCAACCATGCCGATGGTCACTTCCGACTTCGGATGCTCGAGCGTGTAGATCAGCTTGCTCCAGACCGACAGGTCGGCCGGCGCGGGATTGAGGTCCAGCGCGTCGCAGATGATCTTGTCGAGGCCCTGGTCGTGCAGCATCTGCGGCACTTTGTAGATGGTGTCGACGTCCCACACGGAGATCACGGCGTCTTCCTCGATGTTCGAGAACAGCGAGATTTTCGCGCGCTCGTCTTCCGGAATCGCGCGGTCGGCGCGGCACAGCAGCGCGTTCGGCAAGATGCCGATTTCACGCAGCTTCTGCACCGAGTGCTGGGTCGGTTTGGTTTTCAGTTCACCGGCCGAGGCGATATACGGCACCAGGGTCAGGTGGACGAAGGCCGTGTTCTTGCGGCCGGCGCGCAGGCTCAGCTGGCGTGCCGCTTCCAGGAAGGGCAGGGACTCGATATCGCCGACGGTGCCGCCGATTTCGCACAGGGCCACGTCGTAGCCTTCGGCGCCACGGCGGATATAGTCCTGGATTTCATTGGTGATATGCGGAATCACCTGCACGGTCTTGCCCAGATATTCGCCGCGGCGTTCCTTGCGGATCACCGATTCATAGATCTGGCCGGTGGTGAAGTTATTCACCTTTTTCATGCGGGTGGAGATGAAGCGCTCGTAGTGACCGAGGTCGAGGTCGGTTTCGGCCCCGTCGTCGGTGACGAAGACTTCACCGTGTTGCATAGGGCTCATCGTGCCAGGGTCGACGTTGATATACGGGTCGAGCTTGAGCATGGTGACTTTAAGGCCGCGCGATTCGAGGATCGCGGCGAGAGAGGCGGCGGCAATCCCTTTTCCAAGGGAAGACACAACGCCACCGGTGACGAAGACAAATTTGGTCATTGCAGATGGTGCCGAACGGCACGTGCGGGAAATTGAAATTATACACTAAAGCCCGGCGTACGGACCGCTGCGGCGTGGAAAATTGCGCCAACTGCCGGCTATCCGCGCGCAGCGAGGGTGCATACGCAACAACATTATGCAGTGGCAATATTTGAAATATTTATACTCTTATACATTATGTGGGTGAGCGAACAGACCCAGGCGTCGCCCTGCCGCAGACTGGCATTTTTCAACGGAGGTATATCATGAGCTATGAAGAACGCGACGCCTATGGCATGTATGTGGACCGTGGCCATAAAGGTCCCGGCCCCGAACTGATGGGTGCCGACACCCTGATCGGCGACCACGTGCATAACGCCAAGGATGAACATCTCGGTGAAATCAAGGAAATCATGATCGACATGCGCAGCGGCAAAATTGCCTACGCCGTCATGTCGCACGGCGGCGTGTTCACCATCGGCGAAAAACTGTTCGCCGTGCCCTGGGAAGCCCTGCTGCTCGACACCGTCAACAAGCGCTTCACGCTGAACATCGACAAGGAGCGCATCGAAAACGCGCCCGGCTTCGACACCGACAACTGGCCGAACATGGCCGACACCACCTGGTCCAACGAGATCCACAGCTATTACGGCACCACCGCCCGCGAATACTAAGAGTTAAGCCCAACAGCAACTCCCTGGGCCGGATCCCATGATCCGGCCTTTTTCATGGCCGGCGCTTAAAAGCGGTACTCCAGCCCCGCCACATAGGTCCTGCCGCGCGCCGTGCCCATCGGCGTATAGTCGTTCGACTGCGAGGGCATGGAATTCATGCGGTTCAGCGCTTCGGAATAATCCTTGTCCATCGCATTTTGCACCGACAGGCGCAGCAACAGATTTTTGCCCAGCCGGTAGCTGGCATACAGGTCGATCACGGCCGGGATCTTCGGATTGCTCACCTTGGTCACTTCGCCCGTTACCTCATCGGCCTCGTTATCCGGCGACAGGCGGCGGTTGCTGCCCGTATGCTTGATGATGGCGCCCAGTTCCAGTTTATTGTCCAGCAGGCGCGCACCGACGTCGAGGTTGTAGTACACGCTGGGCAGTTCGCTGATATCGGCCGCGCCGAACCAGGCGCTGGCGATCGAGGTGGGCTGGCTGGTTTTTTCGCGTGTATACGACAGCCGCGCATAGGCCGGCCCCCACTGGTATTGCGCTTCCAGTTCCAGCCCGCGCGTATGCACCGGCGTGGCCGAGTTGATGTAGATATACATATTGGTCACGTAGGGATCGACGGTTTGCCAGTCGGTGGCGATCACTTCGGCGATATTGCACTTGCGCCCGCCTTCGCAGACAAGAAAGGACTGGCTGGTGATATAGCCGTCGATCTTGCTCTTGAAATACAGCACCTTGAAGTTCAGCGCATCGTTAGCACTGAGCAAGCCATGCAGGCTGGAATTGAAGCCCAGCTGATAGGTGGTCGACTTTTCCCCCTTCAGGAAAGGATTCATCGAGGCCCCGCCATCATTGGAGAAAAATACTTCCTGCGGATTCGGCCCGCGCATGGTGCGCTCGGCGCTGGCAAACGGCTGGAACCACGGATGCAACTGGGCCGACAACAGCAGCGAGGGGTTGATGCCATGCTCCTTCAGGGCGATATCGGCCGCGCCCTGGGGGAAGCATTTCACACGCACATCGCAGGCGGGCTTGTAGCCGGTCAGCTCGAAACCCGTGTAGTTCAGGCCGGCATTGACCTGATAGATGCCGCGGTTGTACTGCATGCTGGCGTACAGGCTGTCGATCCTCTGACGTCCGGACGGGCCGAAGGTATTCGACTCGATCGACTGCCGGTTGGCGTCCGGGTTGTCCGGGTCGTGAACCAGGCTTTCCACATGCTTGCTGTAGCGGTTGCGCATCAGCTTGCCGCCCACGGTCACCAGCGCGTCGCCGCCGGCCAGCCGGAAGCTGCTGGTGTTGTGGATGTCGAACGCGTCGGCGCGGTTGGCCGCATTGGTGTTGACGAAATTGAGCAAGGCTTCCGGCATGTATTTCTGGTTGCCGCGGCTGCTGCTGGCCATGACGTTCAGGTCGACCAGTTCGGAAAACGGCGTGTAGTGGTATTTCACATAGTAATCGTTGCTCTGGATATCGCGGCGCGTGAAGGTATTGCGATAATCGCGCGCCGACAGTTCCAGCGCATGGAAGTCGCTCAGTGTCAGGTCCAGCTTGAGCAGCTGCGACTTCGGTTTTTGCTTGTAGTAACGGTTGTAGCCGAAACCGAACTCCTCGCTATTCGTGCCCTTGCCATTCTTGTAGTTGCTGCCGATCACGCTGGCGCTGGTGGCGGCCATGAAGCCCACGCTGCCGCCATCAAAAGCCGGGTTTTTCAGCGCCACGGCCAGCATGGCGCTGCGGCCGGTGCCATTGTTACCCGCCGACAGTTTCGTGCGCGCGCCCGTTCTTTCGCCCGCAAACACCACGTCGTCGACGCCGATGGTACGAAAATTGGCGCTGCCAGCCAGCGCATTGACGCCGTCGCCGCCCGTGATATTGCCGCGCGAAACATCCACGCCAACGATGAAGTTGGGGTCGATCAGGGCGCCAAACTGGCTGCCCGGCACGCCGCCATGCGACACTTCCGACGGCGCGCTGCCGTAATAGTTCTGGCTCACGCCATCGACCATCATGTTGACCCTGCCCAGGCCCGACAGGCCGCGGATATTCACGCTGACGGCGCCCTGCGCCGGATCGATCTGGGTAAACGTGCCCGGCATGCTGCGCACGATCTGGTCCACCGACTGCAAGCGCGTGTCGGCGCCGCGCGCGCTGACGGCGCCCGGTTTTTCCAGCGCCTGCTGCTCTGCGGAAACAGCCTCACCCGAGACATTCAAGGCGGAAAACTCCACCTTGCCATCGTCGTCTTCCTGCGCCCGCGCCTGCTGGACGAGCACCATCATGCACACGCCCACGGCGTACGCCATCCTGTTCATTTTCATGCATCCTCGCTTGTGGTAAGTTTTTAGAAAATCATGTGGCATCGGGCGGGTGGCCCGCCGCCAGCTTGAACGACACGGGCAAGGTGACGGTCACCACGCCCTGCCGCAGCACCTCGCCGGGCGGCGCCGGCAAAGGCTGGGCGCGCGCCAGCACCTGCAGCGCTTCGCGGTCGAGCAACACCGTGCCCGAGGACGTCAGCAGCTCGCTCGACAGCAGCTTGCCGCCCGCATCGAGCCGGAAACGCACCCACGCCTGCCCTGCCCGCTGGCGCTGGCGCGCATCGCCCGGATAACGCTTGAAGCGCGCCAGATGCCCCAGCACCAGGCTTTGCCAGCTGGCTTGCACGGCGCTGCTCGCTGGCGTATCGCTGTCGAAGGGCGCCGCCTGCGGACCGCGCACGGCCGCCGGCGCCGGCGCGGCGCTGCTGCTGGCCTGTGCCGGCGAGGCCGCCTCCAGCGCCGCATCCTGGCCCGGGTCGGGCGATGGACTGGCGGCCGCCTTCGCCTGCTTGTCGGTCGTCGCGATGACCGAGGCATCGGCACGTGCCAGCACCGGCAGCGCTGGCGCGGGAAGCGGACCAGGAGGCGGCCGCGCCGCATGCGAGGCGGCCGACTGGCGCGCGCCCACCGCCTGGCTGGCCTGCGTTTCCGGCGACATCGCTTGCGCGGCAAACACCACCATCACGCTGGCTGCGGGCAATGGCGGCGCCACCGCCTGCGGCCGCCAGCTCAGCCACAGCAGCAGCGCCAGCGCCAGCGCCGTCACCAGCGCACTGGCGATGCCCCAGCCCAGCACGGGCCGCTCCTGATGCGATCGCGAAATCACCCGCCCTCCCGGCCGACCAGGCCCACTTTCAGGTAACCGGCCTGGCGCAAACCGTCCATCACCGCCAGCACATCCTCGTAAGCGGCCTGCTTGTCAGCCTGGAAGAACACGGTGCGCTGGCGGTCGCCTCCGGTTGCGCCGTCCAGCCGCGCACCGAGCTGCTCGCGCGCCACCGGCGCCTCGCCCAGATACAGGCTGCGGTCGGCTTTCAGCGACACGAACAGCGCCTGATCGGGGCGTGGTTCGGGCCGCGCGGTGGCGGCCGGCAAATCGATCTTCAGGTCGACCGTGGCCAGCGGCGAGACGACCATGAAGATAATCAGCAGCACCAGCATCACGTCGATAAAGGGCGTGACATTGATCTCGCTCAGTTCGGCCAGGTCAGCCGCATCGTCCGCTTGCGAAGGAAACAGGGAGGCCATGCTTCAGGCCTGCCGGAGGCTGGATTGACGGACAGTGGCGGCGTCCCGGCCATCGAGATCGCGGCTCAGCATCAGCAGCACCTGCGCCGAAGCGGCGCGCAATTGCGCCTTGTAACCGTTGATGCCACGGCTGAGCAGGTTATAGATCACCACGGCCGGTATCGCCGCCACCAGCCCGAGCGCCGTGGCCAGCAAGGCTTCCGCAATGCCCGGCGCCACCGTCGCCAGGTTGGTGCTCTGGCTGGCGGCAATGCCGATAAAGCTGTTCATGATGCCCCACACGGTGCCGAACAAACCGACGAACGGGGCGACGGCGCCGATACTGGCCAGCACGCCGAGGCCTTGCCCCATGGCGCGCACGGTATCGGCAAGCAACTGCTCCTGACGAAATCCCACCCGCTCCTTCAGGGCCGCCACCGGCGCATCGGCGTGCGACAGCGCCAGTTCCTGCCGCACGTCATCGAGCAGCAGCCGTGCCAGCGGCGCCGCGCTGGCCAGCTTCCGGGTTGCGTCCGGCAATGAAATTGCCGTCCTGAGCAAGGCAACGGCCTGGGCCGCTTCGCGCCGCGCCTTGAGCAGGCTGGCCCCCTTGACCAGCAAGATCACCCAGGCGGCCAATGCCGCGAGCAGCAAACAAAGCAACACGCTCTTGACCACCTGGTCGGCGGCAAGGAACATGCCGAAGGGCGACATATCATGGGACAAGGCGGCGGCGCGCGCGGCGGGTGTCAGGGAAGTGAGGGAAGCAGCAACAGTCATCAGGGTTTTACCAGGTCAGCGGGCATGGCTGCGCCTGCGGCGGCGCATGCGCATGCAAAAAAAATCGAAGGGACTGCCTGGCTGCTGGAAGAGCTTGCTGGGGGGGATGGGAAATACTTACTGTACGTCGGCGGCGGACGCTGGCGTGAACCACGCGAAATCGGCCTGCTCGCGCGTCACTGTGGCGCCCTGTTGCGCCAGGATCAGCACCAGCGGCGCGGGGCCGCCCGTCAGGTCCCGCACATGCAGCGGCACGCCCACATCCTTGGCCGCATGGTAGGCGCCGGCGATCAGCAGGGCCGGCGCGGGCGCGGCCAGCAGGCGCTCGGCCATGCGGCGGTCGCGCTGCTGCTGCACCGACAGCATGGCGGCAAGACGCGGCGCATCGATCTGGTTGTCGTGCATGACGCGGATGAGGTCCTGGAGCCTGGCGTGCACTTTGGCATCGTTGGCCAGGTTGGAATACTTGCCCTGCACGCCAGGCCGGTCGACAAACAGCTGCTTGATTTCACTGCGGTCCAGGTTGGCAGACCAGACCGGGTACGGCGCGCGCATCACCGTCATGACCAGCTCGCCATATTGCCGCCACTGCCAGCCCGGTTGCCAGGCCAGCAGTTCGGCCACATGCTCGGGACGCACCACCGGGTCCGTCCGCAGCCAGGGCTGGACCTTGTCCACCTTCGCCTGCTGATCCGGGTTCAGCATTTCCAGCAGCACGCTGCCTTGCGGACGCTGGCCCTGCAGCTGCAGCGCCAGCCATTGCTCGATCCGGTGGTGGCTCAGTTGGTCGTGCTGCTCGCCGACGATCACGCGCGGCGCGGCCGCCAGTTGCGCCAGCAGCTGGCCGGCTTCGATGCGCTGGCCGCTGCGCAAGTCGATGATATCGCCGGCAGGATGTGGCGCTTGCGCGAAGACAACCGCGTCGGCGCCGCCAGCGGCAGGAGCAAGGGCGCCGCAAGCGCTCAAGACCAGCGCACCGCCCAACAGCAGGAAAACAGATAATTTCATCGATCAGCTTTCAAAAAATGACATGCAACAACAATAACCGGCATCATTCTATTAGAAATGATTCTCATTTACAATTGAAACAATACGTTACAGCAATTTTTTTTACAGCTGGCAAAAAAACCGACCTCAGGGGCAAGGCAGCCTGGGAGTAAAATCAGGAAAATAACGGAGGACACACGTGACGCACACCGACCAACTGGCGGCCCTGAAACGGCCACTACCCGAAACGCTGGCTGCCGTACTGGCCCTGATCTTCGCCGACCGCTACAGCACCACGCAGGCGATGCGCGAGCACCATGGGCGCGACGAATCACGCTACGATGCCATGCTGCCCGACGCCGTGATCTTTGCCCATTCCACCGAGGAAGTGGCGGCCGCCGTCAAGCTGTGCGCCGCGCACGGCGTGCCGGTGATCGCCTGGGGCAGCGGCACTTCGCTGGAGGGCCATGTGCTGGCCCTGCATGGCGGCGTCTGCATCGACCTGTCGCAGATGAACGCGATGGTGGCCGTGCACGGCCAGGACCTGACGGCCACGGTGCAGGCCGGCGTCACGCGCAAGCAGCTCAACGAGGAAATCCGCGACACCGGCCTGTTCTTCCCGATCGACCCGGGCGCCAACGCCTCGCTGGGCGGCATGGCCGCCACGCGCGCCTCGGGCACCAATGCCGTGCGCTACGGCACCATGCGCGAAAACGTGCTGGCGCTCACCGTCGTCACGGCCGACGGGCGCATCATCAGGACCGGGACGCGGGCGAAAAAATCGTCGGCCGGCTACGACCTGACGCGGCTGTTTGTCGGCAGCGAAGGCACCTTGGGCATCATCACGGAAGTGACGGTGAAACTGTACCCCTTGCCGGAAGCCATTTCCGCCGCCGTCTGCTCGTTTCCCGGCACGGGCTCGGCCGTCAACGCCGTGATCCAGACCATCCAGCTGGGCGTGCCGGTGGCGCGCGTGGAGTTTCTTGACGAAAACGGCGTGAAAGCCATCAACGCCTACGACAAGCTGGCGCTGCCGGAAAAACCGCTGCTGCTGTTTGAATTCCACGGCACGCCGGCCAGCGTGGCCGAGCAGGCGCAGCTGGTGCAGGAGATTGCGGCCGAACACGGCGCCAGCGGTTTCGAATGGGCCAGCCGGCCCGAAGAGCGCTCGCGCCTGTGGGCCGCGCGCCACAACGCCTATTTTGCGCTGCTGCAACTGCGCCCGGGCAGCCGCGCCATTTCCACCGATTGCTGCGTGCCGATTTCACGGCTGGCCGAGTGCATCCTGGCCACCAGGGATGACTGCGAACGCGCCGGCTTGACCTACGCCATTATCGGCCACGTCGGCGACGGCAATTTCCATGTGCAGATGCTGGTCGACCCAGGCAATCCGGTGGATATCGCGCGCGCCGAACAGGTCAACAGCGACATGGTCACACGCGCCATCGGCATGGACGGCACTTGCACCGGCGAGCACGGCGTGGGCATGCACAAGATGGATTTCCTGGTGGAAGAACATGGCGCGGACGCGATCGACACCATGCGCGCCATCAAGCATGCGCTGGACCCGAACAACATCATGAATCCAGGCAAAATTATCAGCTGGTAGCCCGTCCGCTGGCAACTATTCCTTCAGGCCCAGCACATTCGCCAGCCGATTCAGGTCGCCCTCTTCGCGGATGATTTCCGCCATCAATTCGGGCAGCGGCATGCTGCCCCATTTGACGGCGCGCCGCAGCAGGTAGGGCGTCGGGCTGTGCGGTTCGACCGCGCTCAGGTAATCGGCCAGCGACTCCAGCGTGGCATACGCTTCCTTGCGGTTCTTCCAGCCCGAACTGGCCACGCCGGCCTTGGCCGGCGCGCTTTCGGCCACCTCGCCCAAGGGCGGCAAGTCTACACTGTCGCTGTCTTGCGGCATGATGTCATCCTCTGTTGGTTCCACGATCAATTGCGCCATCACCCGTTCATACGCCACCAGCGTGCCCTTCAGCTTGGACAGGTTGGGCGAACGCGAGCCCAGCTGTATCTCGACAAAGGCCATCATGGTTTCCAGGCAATTCAGGCAGCGCTTGATGATCTCGCGCTTGAGCGCCATCTCGCGCCCCAGCCGCTGGTGCGCATACGCCACCACGTCGGCGCGCGTCAGCGGCGCGTCGTCGCCGCCACCGGGCTTGTCGGTGGTGTGGCCGGGGCCGGCCAGTTCCACCGCGATCAGCCGTTCCCAGTCGATCAGGGTCAGCACGGGCGGCTTGCGCCCGGCAATCTTCAGCAGCGGCACATGCAGGCGCAAGGTGGCCGACAGCGACGCGTTGAGCCACTCGAGCGGCGCGATGCGGGCGTCCTCGTCATTGTCCTCGATCATCGGGTGCAGCGGCTCCCACAGTTGCCGCACCAGCCGGTCGATCAGGCTCAGGCCCCGGTACAGGCCGTCGAAACCGCCCTGGCGCACCCAAGCTTCGAGCAGCCAGGCGGCGATCTGCAAATCCTTGGAGCGGGTGCTCAGCATCGTCACGCAGCGCGCTTCGATCAGGGGCCAGTCGGCCCGTTTCAGCGGACGTTCCCAGTTACCCATCGGCAAGCTGGGATCATCCTCTTCGCGCAGCAGCCGGACCTCGGTGAAGATCGGATCGTAGCGCAGCGCCGGCCCGCAAGGCAGCTCTTCGCTGAGAGGCTGGAGCAACATGTCCAATTGATCCTGGTGCGCATGGCTCATCAGGGAAATCGGTATCGGCAAGCTGGGAGGATTCATAGGAGCCATCGGTGTCGGGAAAGCGGGGTCGCGCTCCTCGGTAATGAGCAGGCGCGCCTTGTCGTACAAGTTGCGCAAATTGCTGCTGATACTGCTTTTCGGTGTCGCCATGGTGGTCGCGCCTAGCCGAGCATCTTGTTCAGTTCGCTGGCAAAAAACTTGGCGGCGATCGGCGACGACAGGCGGTGCAGATCAACCACCGTCGCGCCAGGCGGGAAATAGATTTTTTCCGACAAGCCCAGCAGCCTGCCCGTATCAAAACCATCATCGACTTCGTGCAGCGCGATCGAGACATGGTCCGACTTATCGTCGAGCAAGGCCTTGAACGGGTTCGGCCCCGCATAGTGCGACGGCCAGCCATCGTCGATGCACGGATGCAGGTTGTAGAAGCCGAGCGAGGGAAACTCGAACAGGCGAGCGTCGATGCGCTGGCCGAAGGTGGCGGCGATGCACACGTCGGGCCGCCATTCCTGTTCATACATATGATAGAACTCGGGCGTCTTGACCCTGCCCTTGTAGGCGAGCAAGCCGTGCGCCGCCGCCAGTTCCTCGACCATGGTTTCCTCCTCGCGCGCATGCGGATACGCCCACACGCGCCGGTCGCGGCTGATGTGGCCGGACTGCACATCGTCGGTGGCCACGCCAACCACGCGCACCTTGCTGGCCAGCGGTCCCTTGAGCAACTCGCTCAAGACGTGAAAGCCGCGGTGAAAACTGCCGAAAACGGCAATGCGTATTTCGTCCGTCATAGATGATACGTCCTTAAGATGGGAGGATTGCAAATCATGAAATGGTTTACCACGCCGTCACCCTGGCCGGGAAAACGCCGGGCCAGGCCAGCGGCGCGCGCTTGCCCGGCGGGCTGACGCTGACCCGGATAAAGACCCTGGCGCGCGTATCGCGGGTGGCGATACGGGCGCTGTCGCTGACGGCCGTCATCGGAAACTCGAAGCGCAGCAGTTGCGAACGCGAAGCCGACGATGACGGCGCGCCCGCTTCGCGGTAGGCAGACACGAAACTCAGCAGCGCCCAGGCATCGTTGAAGCGGTAGCTGACGGTGCGTTCCTCGACGCTCATGCCCGGGTGCCCGGGCTCGGCCTTCGGCATCACCGGGCCATCCTGGGCCACGCGCAAGGTCAGCGCCACCGCCATGCCCGGCTCCCAGCGCAGCGGGCGCGGCGTGTCGCGCTGGCGCAGCGTCTGGCCGCCGATGGTGATGGCCCAGTCGATGATCTTGTTGCCGTCGACTTCGGCGGCGGTATTGGCGCGGAAATCGACACTGACATCCATGCCGCCGGGCTGCCCCTCCTCGCCCTGGTACAGGGGGGCCAGGAAATCGCGCACTTTTTGCATCTGCTCGTCGGACCTGCGCACCTCCTGCGTCGCCGCCGGACGCGCCGTATCGCGCTCGGAAGACGGCGCCAGGGCGCGCGCACGGTCGAACAATTTCAAGGTGGCGACGACATCGTCGACGGCCGCCGGCGTGCGTTCGCCGCCGCCCTTGGCCGCGCTGTCGGCGCCGGGGGCGCGGAACGGCGCACGGTTGGCCAGGTCGCGGTTGAAGGCGTCGGCAAAATTGTTCCAGGCATCCTGGTAGCCCTTCACCGTCAATTCGCGGCAGCGCGCATACAAGCCCGATTGCAGCAGTTGCAAGCGCTCGGAAAACAGGTCGACGCCACGCCGCTGGGCCGCGCCGCGCGGCAGCTTGTCGAGACAATTGCCGAACTCCAGCTCGGACGAACCGCTCAGCACGAATTGCTCCAGCGACATCAGGCTGCTGGTCGGGCTGCGCAGCCGGTAGCGGCTCAGGTCGGCCACGCTGGCCTGCCAGCGCGCCACCAGCGGATTGCCCGCGTGGGCGCCGCCCAGTTGCAGCAGCAGCGCTTCGGCGTCCTTGTGGATCGCTTCGATAAACGATTGCTGTTGCGCCACATAGGCGTTCAGGCCGGCCGGATCGCTGGCGCCAAAGGCGTGCAGCAGCGGCGCTTTTTCGCCGTTCCAGTCGCGGAAGGCGCGGTCGCGCGGCACGTAGACCTGGGCCCGCGTCAGGGTGTCGTCGAGCAGTTGCAAACGCGACAGCGCATCGGTGGCCAGGATGCGGCTCAGGGTATCGGCCGTATCGATGGCGCCGACATCCTGCAGCCAGGCCCGCATGCGCAGCGCGCGGCCGCGGTCGAGTTCGCTGGCCGGCGCCTGCAGCTCACGCGGCGAGACGAAATACGCCTGCGAGATCAGATCGCGCGCCGTTTCCACCAGGCCCGCATCGGCGAACGCCGCGGCGGCGCCATGCAGTGCCACCGGGAACTTGGGCAGCAATTCGGTCTGGAAACGCTTGCGCGCCTCGCCCAGCGCCAGCACCTGCTCCAGCCGCGCCTGGTCCCAGCTGACGGTGGCGCCCGGCGGCACGTCGGGGAAGCGGATCTGCGTATTGAACTTCATGTAGGGCTGCGACAGCAGGTTGTTCAAGGCGTCGAGCAAGGCCTTGCGGTCCGGCGCGAAAGCCCACTTGGCGTTGCTGTCGGACCATTCCAGGCCCGAACTGAGGCCCTGGATCAAACGGTCCGATTCCAGGGTCGCATCCCAGGCCGAGGTAAATTGCATGAAGCCCTGTTCGGCCTGCTTGCGCGCGTCGTCGGCCGGCCCCTTGCCCAGCAAGGTCAGCGATTCCATGCGCTGCAGCAGGCTGTCCCAGGCCGGCCCCAGCGCCAGCGCGTTGCTGTGCATCCAGGCGCCCTTGCCGGCCACCAGATACGTTTCCTGCGAGCGCAGGGCGGTGCGCAGGTTTTGCCAGACCAGCAAGGTGGCGGCCGGATCGGCGATTTTGGTGCTGGCGTCGACCAGTTCCATCGAGCCGGCGCCGATGGCCTGCTCGGCCCGCAGCAAGCCGTTGTCGACAAACAGGCGGCGAGTGGTGCTCTTCATGGCCAGGCGCATCGAGCAGGCGGCCGCTTCCTGCAGCGGCTCCATCGACAGCGAGGCCATGTTTTGCGAGACCTGGCGGAACAGCGCCGCGGTGCGCGCCGGATTGCCGCTCAGTTCGAAACCGAACACCATGCGCACCACCAGCGCCAGGTCGTCGCCCGAAGCCGGCCCGGAACTGGGCGACTTGAGCCGCATCATCGCCTGCAGCAGTTTTTCCAGCTGTTCCAGGCGCGCCATATAGTCCAGCGTGGCGCCGAATTCGGGCAGGTCCTCGACATTCAGGGCGTTCGTCACGGCGCCCGTGTTCTGGTGCCAGCGGGCCGGCAAGGTGCATTGCGCGCCGATGATCAGGCTGCCCGAGACCGGGTCCAGCGGCACCCCGGTCAGCTCGCTGACGCGCGCATACGCGGCGCGGCGCAAGGGGTCGAAGGCATTGTCGGCAAAGCCTTTTTCCATGCGCCATTGCAGCCGGTCATGCAGGCCGTCGAACCAGGGCCAGGAGCCGGGCATGGCCAGCGAGCCCATGTGGGCCGCGCCCATGCGTTCGATATTGAGCAGCGCGTCGAGCGCGTGCTGGCGGTTCTGCGCCAGGTCGAACACCTGGCGGTTACCGGCCAGGTTGCCCGCGTTGGCGTCCATATTGTGCAGGTAGCCGACCACGTCGCGCGCCAGGTAATGCAGCCTGGTCGCGCCGATGCCCATGCCGATCACCCATACCACCGGCACGCCCACCAGGCACCAGCGCAGCACGCGGTTCATGGCCGGACGGCGCATGCGCTGCGACGAGGACGAGCGCAACAGCCCGGCCTCGGCAAAGATCTTGCGTTCGAAGATATCGCGCAAGAAGGCCGGCATCGCATTGAGCTGGTCCGCCTGCAGGGCCGGCGCGGCGCTGGCGATGGCGCCGCTGCCGTTCCAGGCCAGCTCGTCGCCCGGCACCGGGATCGGCTCCGGCGCTGCCGGCATGGCGTAGGCCAGCGAGGCCAGCGGGTCCTGGGCATCGTTGCCGCTGCCCAGCAGGACGGCGGCGTCGCTGCAGTCGCCCGTCAGATAAATGCCGCGCAGTAAAAACGGCTCGTGATAGGCGCTCGGCCGCATCAGTTCTTCGGCAAACAGCTTCAGGCCGGTGCGCAGGCGTTCGACCTGGGTCGGCAGCAAAAAGTAGGCGCTGCTGTCGGAACCGGCCGGTTCCAGCGCGCACAGTTCGGCGCCGCTGTTCGACAGGCTGCGCACGATGTCGTTCATGGCGTGGTCGACCCATTGCGCCTGGAACGGCGCCGACAATTCATATGGCGACGACCAGCCCAGCATCGAGCGGCGCAGCGGCTCGGGCAGCGCGGCGGCGAAACGGGCGAAGCCGGGTATGGTTTCACAGTCGGCGATGGCGATATAGATCGGGAAGCGCAGCGCCAGCCGGTTTTGCGCCAGCCACAGGCGGCGGTGGATGGCCTTGGCGCGCGCGATCAGGTCGAGGTGGGCCTGGCCGTCGGTATCGAAGAAGGCGGCGGCCGGGATCGCCAGCACGATGGCGTCGAACGGCCGGTCGGGACGGTAGTTGCGGCACAGCCCGAGGAAGTCGTCCCAGGTATTGTTGCCGCCCGGGCCTTCGCCATCGGGCGAGCCCAGGTATTCCGACTGCAGCTGGATCGCCACGCCCTGGTCGAAGAAATTCCAGTTGATGCCCTGGCCGCGCGCGGCCAGGGTGCTGTCGGCGCTGAGCGCGCTTTGCAGGCCGGACTGCACCAGCGGCAATTCGCGGCCCTGCTTGCCCTCGTTCAGGACCAGGGTCCAGCTCAGGTTGTAGCGTTCCGCGCGCGCCGCGATATTGTTTTCAATCAGCTCGACCGCCACGCGGAAGGACTGCTTGAGCGAATCGGCGCTGAGCAGGCGCGGCTGTTCGGCCGCCGGCTTGTCGGCCTGCTGCGCGCCCTTCATGGCCGCCCAGATCACCACCGCCAGCAGCAGCAATACCAGCAAGGTCAGGCCCAGCAGAGTGACAATGGCTATCTTATCCGATAAAAAACTAAACACGATGAGGTCCCCGCAGGCCGATCATAAGGATACCGCCAGGGCGGTGCGTACGGGCCACGACAGCCACAACCACAACAGCTCGGAAATGCCCAGCAAGGCCAGGAATCCCACCACCGCGATCAGGCCCAGCCGGCTGAAGCGCGGCAAGCGGCCCGCCGTCAGGTGCGCCAGGGTATTGGCGTAGGCCTGTTCCGACAGGGTGCGGTCGCGCCCCTGCAGGTCGGCCGGGCGCTGGTAGACGAACTGGAACAACTCACGCCGGTACTCGGCGATCTTGTCCTGCGGCTGGCCGCGGTAGCGGCCCTGGAAACCGAGCGACAGCAGATACAGGTACAGCCGGCCCAGGTTGCGACGCGACGCTTCGCGGTCGCGCAGCAGCTGGTCCAGGTCGTCGAACACCCGTTCGCCGGCAAAGCTCGATTTGTACAGGGTCGCCTCGACCAGCACATGGCGCCAGTAGGTGCGCCCGACCCATTCGGTATTGAGCAGCACTTCGTCGGCCAGCGCCGCCTTCAGGAAGCGGCCCTGCACCTCGGCTTCGATGCCGGCATGGCCGCCGATGCGGCGCGCTTCGAGCGTCTGCAGCTCGATCATCTGGCACAGCTGGCGGCTGAGCGCTTCGGCGGCCGGCTTGGCTTCGCCTTCGGTCAGCCGCGTGACGGCCTGCGCGGCGCGCGCCAGCACTTCGTAGAAATCGCGGAACTGCACCGACGCCAGGTCGACGCCTTCGGTATTGGCGCCGCTCCATGTATTGCCCGTCGACAGGGTATTGGCCGGACTGGTTGATTTGCTCACGCACTCATCCTTTTATGAACAACACCACTTCCTGCGGGCGCTGGGCCAGCAGGCTTTCATTGGGATTGCTGATCAGCAGGGGCTGGTCAGGCACGATGAATTGCTCGGACAACTCGATGCTGAACAGGGTGTAGCCGCTGCTGGCGCGCAGGCCCAGCTCTTCGGCGACATCGATCTTCATGCGCGCCGCGCCGCTGACCCTGCGGTCCGTCAGCGAGGTCCACACGGTTTTCGAACCGATCGCCGCGCCGCGCATCCATTGCATCGCCTCGCTTTCCGGCCGGCCGCGCAAGCCGACCACGATGCGGCTGCCGGCCAGCCATTCCGGCTGCACGTCGAGCGCAAACACCTTGCCGTCGAATTCGAAGGTGCAGGTCTTCCATTCCTGGCTCACTTCGGCGACCAGGCTGGACAAGGCCGTCAGCACGGTATCGAACATCGCCGCGCTGTCGCCATGGTCGTAGGCCGGCGGCATCAACGGCACGGCGCCGGGGCGCAAGGTGGTCAGCGCGCCAAGCTGGGCGCACAGCGCCAGGTACAGCGGCAGCGGCTGCACCACCGGGCACGAGGAGACGGCTTCGAGCAGGGGCAAATTGAGGATCAGGCTGGCCAAGCGCGACTTCTGTTCCAGCAGGTTGAGCCGGTCTTCGGTGCGCGACGACGGCTGCGCGGTCTGGCGCGCCAGGAACAGCGCCTTGCTGCGCATCTGCGTGGCCAGTTCGCGCGCGCGTTTCAGGATCGGCGCCTCGGCCGGCACTTGCAGCATGGCCGGCAAAAAGGCGCCACGGCGCACGATCTCGTTGACCTTGTTGACGGTCATCAGGCGCAGGCTGGCGTAGCCGAACGACGGCAGCGCGTCGGCCATCAGCGCCAGGTTGACGGCCATGCGCGGCACGGTGGCCGGCAGCGCCTCGGACACTTCATCCTCCACCGGCGCGCTCTCGATGCCACGGAACATCGCCGGCTGGCCCGGCTGGCGCAGCGAGCGCGTATTACCCAGCACCAGGTAGACGTCGACATCGCGCTGCGTCATCTCGCCGTCCCATGGCGCCAGTTCCAGCTTCAGTTCCATGTCGCGCACCTGCGCGGTGCTGGCGTCGTAGCTGACCGCCATGCCGTTCGGCAAAATCGCTTCCAGCCGCAGCACGCTGACGGTGCCGGTGCTGAGCCGCGCCTCGTCGATCACCAGCTCGCGCACGCCCCAGCCGTAAGGATTGGTGGCCACGGTTTGCCAGGCCAGCAGGGTGTCGATGCGCGCGCCTTCCTGCTGGAAGTGCTGCGGAGTCAACAGCATGCCTTCATGCCATTGGATGCGGTTCAAAAGTTGAGTTGGAATCATTGTGGTCGTTTCATCATCTGCTGTATCTGCTATTGCGCCGCGCCGGGCCTGATTTCGCCCGCTTCGAAGCCCTGGGCGCCAAGCCGCACCACATAGCCGGAAGCGGACAGCAGCAGCCTGGCGCGGTGTTCGCCCGGGGTGGCGTAACTGGCGTACACCAGCGCCGCCCAGCCCTTTTCCGAACGCCACAGCTTGTCGTTGAGCTTGATGCTCTGCGACGGCACGATTTCATAGGAATACACGGTCAGCGCATCGGGAAAACTGCGGCGCACATCGGCACGGGTGGCGAACCATTTGGAGGCCGGCATCGCCAGCAAGGATTCGAGCACGGCGGCGTCGCGCACCAGCACCACGTCCACCGCCAGCGCGCTGTTGTCATTGGCGTCGTCGGACGCCTGCAGGGCCAGGGTCTTCCAGTCCGGCTCGACCGGCTTGGGACCCAGTCCCAGCAGCGCGCCGGCGCCGGAGACCACGCCGCAGCCGTTCAGCACGCCGGCCAGCATCAACATCAGCACGCCGCGGCGCATCGGCGCCGGTTGCGCCATCGGGCGGGAGTTCCATGTCATAGTTGTTCGATCAAAAAAAGTCATCAGGAAGCCGCATACAGCCCAAAGCCGACGCCTGCGCAGAACACGCCTGCCAGCGCAATCGACGCCAATACAAAAAACAGCATCATCTGTTTGCGGCTGAACACCAGCTTCAGCGTCGCCGGTTGCCATGCCTCTGAAACTTGCCCGAAGTTAATATACAGACCATCCGCAACCAGTGCAATCAAGGCTGACGATATCAGCAGGGAAAGCAGGTTGCGCGGTCCTTCGCACAACACCTCGACCAGCAAAAACACCGGCAAGACGGCCTCCAGCGGCAGGCCCAGCGAGGCCATCACGAACGTGCCCAGCACCAGCGACTTGACGCCGGGAATGCCCACCGACCACAGCGCGGCGGTCCACGACAGCACGCAGATCAGGGCCACATCGGCGGCGGCCAGCGGGTGATGGTAAAGATTGGCGATGAAGATCGCCAGCATCGAGAAATACATCGCCTCGCCGGCCTTCAGGAAGACCGGCGCGATCGGTGTGCACAGCTCCACCAGGGCGCGGTTGAAACCGAGCTGGCCGCTCATGACCTGGATAAAGCCGGGCACGGCGGCCGTCGCCACCGGCGAAAACAGGCAGACCGTGATCGGCTCGCGCAGCGCCACCAGCACCGGCCACGGCGCTTTTTTCAGGCGCCAGCAGATCACGCCCAGCGCCATCGCGCACACCAGCAGCGCCGCGGCCAAAAAGGCGAGCAGGAAGCCGCCCAGCAGCAAGATGGTTTCCATGCCGGCGGTGGCGGTGGCCGCGCCGGCCAGCACGAAGGCCGCCAGCGGCAGCAAGGTGTTGAAACGGTGCACCAGCGATTCGAGCGCGCGGTAGATGCCTTCGAAGATGGCGCCGAGGGCATTCGCGCGCGCTGGCGCCTGCACCGCCACCGCCGCGCCGAAGCACAGCACGCCGACCAGCACCGCCGGCGCCGGGCCATAGGCCAGCACGCCGAACAGATTGTCCGGCACCAGCGCCGATACGTTCCAAGTGGCGGCCTCGGCCTCGCGGCCGCGCATCGCCATCGCAAAGCCCGGTTCGGAATCGAGCGCCAGCTTGCCCAGTTCGGCCACCTGCGCCGTCGACATGTGCGAGCCGGCGGACGTCAGGCCGGCCACCAGCGCGCCGATCACCGTGCACAGCAGCATGGCCAGCAAGGCCATCAGCACCAAACGCAGCAGCAGCTTGCCAGCATCCGGCACGCTGGGCAGGCGCTGCACGCCAAAATACACGGCCAGGATGACGAAGGGAAAGGCGGCCATCTGGATCAGCGACAGGTACAGCGTCGACAAGGCCGACAGCCACGGCGCGCTGCCCGGCGTCAATGCGCCCAGCGTGCCACCCAGCAGTACCATGCCCAGCATGACGACCGGATGGCGGACGATTTCGCCGATCTGGATGGTGGTCGGCTTGATGGCGGAAGGCATGGGAAACATGGGCGGCCTAGAGTTTGACGGGCTGGGCGCAGATCGCCGCCACCGAGGCGCAGCTGCCGATGACGGTGACGGCCGTGCGCGCCATTGAGCAGATCGGATCGACCGCCGCCAGCAGCACGAAGGCCGCCTCGAACGGCAGCGACAGATAGGCGCAGATGGTGCCCACCAGCGACACCGTGACGATGCCGCTCATGCCGGCCGCGGCAAAACCCGACAGCACCGACACCAGCGCCAGCATGCACAGGTCGTACGGCGACAGCGTGCGGCCGTACAGCGCGGCGATGAACAGGGTGGCGCAGACGAAATAGGCGATCGCGCCGACGCGCAGCAGTGAAATGCTCAGCGGCACCAGCAGTTCGACGCGCGAACGGGCAAACTGCAGCTGGCGCGCCAGCGCGTCGACCATCGCCGGCATGCAGGTGGCGCTGTTGTTGGTGGCCACGCTGAGGGCGAACGGTTCGCGCATGGCTTTCAGCACCACCGCATACGGCACCACGGCGCGGCGGCTGATGACCGACATCGCCAGCGCCAGCAGCAGCACGCAGATGAACAGGAACACGAAGACGAAGCCGGCCATCGCGCGCAGTGGCTGCAGGCCGGACTCGGCCACCTGGCTGGCCGCCATGCAGAACAGGATCAGCGGCACCGGCAGGTTGACCCAGCGCGTCAGGGTCTGGCAGGCCAGGTAGATGGTTTCCAGCGCCTCGTTCAGACCTGTGGAAATGCGGTTCGGCACCCTGCCCGCCGCCAGCCCGAACAGCAGCGCGAACACCAGCGCCTTCAAGGTTTCGCCATTCGCCAGCGAGGCGAAGATATTTTGCGGAATCAGCGACTGCAGCACATCCTGCACGCTGCTGGCGTACACCGGCTCGTCCATGCTGCGCAGCGACATGCTGGCATTGCTGCTGTCGCCGTCGGCGCTGACGATCTTGCCCAGCGCGGCGCGCGTCTCGGCCGGCATCTCGCCGCCGGGGCTGACCAGCAGCCCGGTGGCCACCGACAGCGCCGC
The DNA here is from genome assembly GCF_030944405.1 of Janthinobacterium sp. J1-1. NCBI lineage: Bacteria > Pseudomonadati > Pseudomonadota > Betaproteobacteria > Burkholderiales > Oxalobacteraceae > Janthinobacterium > Janthinobacterium sp. J1-1. The sequence goes on along the minus strand of NZ_CP132339.1, from coordinate 2,628,023 downwards.
CGTCAGCAGCGACGCGGCCAGGAACACCACCACCACGCGCTGCAGGATGCGGCTGGCGCCGCCTTCACGGTACAGGCTTTGCAGGCTGAAAATGACGGCCGAAATCATGAACGGCAGCACGATCATCTTCAGCAGGTCGACATACACCACGCCGACCAGGCCCAGCATTCTGGACGGGCCCGGCAAGGCCCAGCCGGCCAGGCCGCCGGCCAGCACGCAGGCCAGCACGGTCAGGGGATTGAGCGCCCATTTCTGGTAACGCCGCATGGTCACGGGAATATCCATGGGTGCGCTCTTATTTGATCGATTTGAGCACACTGCTGACGGTGGGCTTGTCGGGCCACTGCGCAATGACTTCGTTGACAAAGGCCAGCATGGTGGTGTCGCGGATGCCCACCATCACGCGCAGCGGCGACTCGAGGTCGTCAAAGGTGACGGTGCGCAGCGACAGCGCCAGGCTCGGGTCGCTGCGCACGATCTGCATCACTTCCAGCTCGTCGCGGTAGGCGGCCACCACCTCGCCCGCCTTGGCCGCCCTGACCACTTCGGCCCAGGTCTTGTAGCGCACCAGGGTCGCCCGCGGAAAATTGCGCTTGCCGAACTCTTCCCACGAGGAGTCGGCGATCACGCCGATGCGTCCGCTGAAATTGCGGATCACCTGCGGCAGCGGCTGGTCGCCGGCCAGCGTGGCAAAGCGCACGCGGTTGATCAGCAAGGCATGGCCGAGCCGCATGTAGGTATCGGAAAACTGCACCACCTGGCTGCGCTTGAGCGTGCGCGCCATGCGGCTGATGCCCAGGTCGGCCTGGCCCGACGCCACCGTGTCGGCCACCGCGTCAAACGTGGTGGCGCTGCGGTCGAACCGTACCGGCACCGCCAGCGCGGCGGCGATGCGCCTGGCCAGGTCGACATCGGTACCGACCAGGGCGCCGTTCCTGACCGAAAAGAACGGCGGATTGTCGATCGCCAGCATGGCCACCACCAGTTCTCCCTGGCTGACGACACGCGCGATATCGGGCGCCAGCATGCGACCGTCCGGCACCTTGACCAGCGGAGAAATGCGCGCCGGCGCCACTGCGGCGGGCGCGGCCGGGGCGGCGGCCAGCGCCGGCGCCGACAACAAGGTCCAGCCCAGGCTTAGCGCGGCCACGAAGTAATACACGTGCTTCATGGCGCCACTTTCTGCAGCTCGCGCACGGGCGCGGCCAGCGGTGCCGTGGCGGCGCCGAGACGCTGTTCCACGCGCCGTTCCGCACGCTGCTCGGCCTGGTCGACCAGGCGGCCCTCCACCTGCGGCGCCGGCGCGCTGCTCTTGCCGACCTGGTAGCCGAGCGCGAACAGCAGCACCATCAGGGCGATGGCGGAAAAGATCGCCAGCGAGATCAAACGTGGCGTGAGGGAAAATTTGTAGTTCATGTCGGGCATTCTTGGTCAGGATGGTTCAAACTTGGGCGGCCGCGCTTCACGGCACGGCAACGGTAAATTGGCCGGGCATCGTGACGCCGATCACGCCGCCCCACATGCACATCAGCTTCGATGAATTGTTCAGCGCCGGCATATTGCCCAGCAACACGGTCGGCGAACCGGGCACCCACGGCGCCATCGTCATCGGGATGCACGGCATCGGCGTCGGCACGCCCAGCGCGGCGGCGGTGGCGGCGATCACCATCGGATTCGACATCGACATGCACATGCCGAAAGGCAGCACGTTCATCATCGGCTTGCTGTCCATGATGTTGGCGTCCGGCACGCCGGTCAGCACCAGGTTCATCGGCAACACCATCATCGAGCCCGGCGCCGCGCCAAAGGTACAGGTCAGCATTGCGCCCATGCATACTTGTTGTCCCATTCATTGACCTCTCACCAGTTTTTGTATGCGCTCCAGCAAGGCCGGCGTCGCCTCGTTGTTGTCGGTGCGGCGCCCCTTGGCGTCGAAACGCGCCGGCGCCCCCACCAGCTTGCCGTCCTGGTAATGCACTTCTTCCATCAGGGTGCCGTCGGGCCAGTAGCGGCGCAGCGGGCCGTGCAGCAGGTTGGCGCGGTACACGCAGGCCTGCACCACGCTGCCTTCGGCGTCGTAGTCGACCGAGGCGCCCTCGAGCAGGCCGCCCTGGTACACCGACTTGCGCACCAGTTGCCCCTGGTGGAAAAATTCGGCGGGGCCGTGGATCTGGCCTTCGAGCAGATGCAGCCTGGACGTCAGGTTGCCCGCCTCGTCATACGACAGCGCCGGCCCACTGGCCACGCCCTTGACCATGGTCTGGCGCGACACGCAGCGGCCATGCACATACACCTCCATCGGCCCGTGCGCCAGGCCCTCGCGAAACTGCGACTTCTGCACCGGCAGGCCGTCTTCGTCGAACACCGCCATCGGGCCGTGCATCTTGCCGTGCTCGAAAAACGTCTTGACCAGCAACTGGCCCTGCGCGCCGAACTGTTCCAGCGGGCCGTGCAGCACGCCGCCGCGCATCGTGCAGCGCTGCACCAGGCGGCCGTCGTCGGCGTGCTCTTCGACCAGCAGATCGGTCTCTGGTGACGAGCTTGGCGGCGCGGCGCCGGCGCCCGCTGATGGATGGGTGTCGATATCAGTTCACCTTCGCCAGGGCGCCCTTGAGCGTCAGCATGGCGCCGGCCTCGACGGTTTGCATCGCGTCGGCCTTGCTGTTGATGATGGGCGCCTTGCTGTCGAGCTGCACGCCGCCCTGGTTCAGCAGTTTCATGCCGGCCTTGTTGGTCAGGTTGGTGCCCGCTTCGTTGATCATGGTGGTGCCGCCCTTGGCGCTGTAGGCGGTACCGGCCTTGGCCGTCAGCGAGGTGCTGGCGTCGAGCGTGATGGCCGCGCTGGACGTGATGGTGATGCCGCCCGTCACGGTGATGCTGAGCTTGCCGTCGATCGTCAGCGCATAGTCGCCCGTCACCTTGTGGGTAAAATCGGCGCCGCTGGTGTGGCTTTCGTCGCCGTCGATCTTCAGCGTGCGGGTGGCCTTGACGTTGTGGATTTCCTTGCCCTTCTGCACGTCGACCGTGCGGTCGCCTTCCTGCAGGGTATGGATTTCGGCGCCCTTCTTGATGGTCGTCGTCAGCGCGTCCTCGATCTCGGTCAGCATGTCCTTTTGTGCATGCAGGTACAGCTCTTCGGCGTCCTTCTTGTCCTCGAAGCGCAACTCGTTGCCGGCCGTGCCCTGTTTCGACGAGCGGCTGCGCAGGATGCTCTGGGTCTGGTTGGCCGGCAGCGTGGCCGGCGTGGCGTTTTCGCCGTTGTAGACCGAGCCGGTCACCAGCGGCCGCTCCGGGTCGCCGTTCAGGTAGGTCACCACCACCTCCTGGCCGATGCGCGGCAGGACCAGTGCGCCGAAGCTGTTGCCGGCCATCGATTGCGCCACCCGCAGCCAGGTCGAACTCTTGTCGTCCTTGACGCCGTCGCGGTCCCACGGAAACTGCACCTTGATGCGGCCGTATTTGTCGGTCCAGATTTCTTCGCCGCTGGGGCCCACCACCAGCGCCGTCTCGCAGCCGACCGCGCGCGGGCGCGCCGTCTGCACCGGCGGGCGAAACGGCACGGTGGCCGGAAACGCCTCGAAGGAATTGGTGTACAGCTCGTCGCGCGCAGTATGGTGCACGCGGCGCAGCACGAAAGCCGCGTTCAGCGAGGTGACGAAATGCTCGGACAGGGTGAACTTGCAGCCGGCGCGGAAGGGGTAGCAAAAACTGTCGCCGCGCAGCACTTCGGCATTCACCTGGCTGGCCTCGACGCGCAGCTTGGCCAGCGCCGTGGCGGCGGCGACGGCCAGGTGGCCGGTGGCGAATTCGTACACTTCGCCCTTGCCGCCGGTGGCCGAATGCGTGCCTTCGAGCGAGGTGCTGGGCTTGATGAAATCGTAGTCGTTGACGGTCGCCTTCTTCACCGCGATGGTGTTCTCCCAGGCGAAGCGCGAGACCGTGTCGATCGCGTTATACATGCCGGTGCGCGGAAAGAAGCGCACCGCGGCGCCGCCGGCGCAATCGGCGAAGGCGGCGCTGGCGTCGGCCAGCACCATGGTGTGGCCGCTGCTGGTAAACGTGAAAAAGTAAAAGATGCCGGCCTGCTCCATCAGCCGGCTGATGAAGTCGAAGGCGGTCTCGTCGTACTGCACGCAGTAATCCAGGGCCGCATAGGTCTGCGTGGTCTGGTCGTCGAAGGTGATGGAAAAGTCGCCCAGCACGGCGGCGATGATTTGCGTGACGCTCTTGGCCTGGTAGATCTTGCGGTCGCGCGACAGGGTCAGCAGCCACAGCATCGGCACCAGTTCCGCTTCGTAGTTGGCGAAGTCGCGGTCGTAGCCGCTCTGGATAAAACGCGACACCATGCCCGTGATGTAGCGCGTGGTGCCGCCCTCCAGGGTCATGGTCACCGTCACGCTCTTGCCGACGATGGTGGCGGCGGCGAGGCTGGTGCTGCTCGACCGCATGTGCAGGTGGAACTTGAACAGTTCCGAAATGCCTTCGCTGCCTTCGACGGCGTCGAGCAGCAGGTCGTCGGCGCCGAATGGCGACTTGACCGACAAGAAGCCGCTCGCCTGCGTGAAGCCGGTCCTCATGCCGCTCCCGCCGTGCCCGCCGGCGCGCGCTGCGGTTCGTCGCGGAAGACGTAGCGGAACTGCTGGTCGGGGCCGACGCTCATGTGCACCGCCGTGAACGGTTTGAGCAGCGACATGCGCTCGAGCACCAGGGACGACAGCAGCGGCAGCACCGATTGCGTGAGGATGAAATCGATATTGCGCGCGCCGCTGTCAACTTCCGTGCAGCGCGCCGTGACGACCTCGGTGACATGATCATCCCAGGTGAAGCGGGCGTGGTGGTTTTCCTTGAAGCGCGCGGCCAGCTTGGCCAGCTTCAGGTCGACGATATTGCGGATCTGCTCGTCACCGAGCGGATAGTAGGGCACCAGCACCAGGCGCCCCAGAAAGGCCGGGCTGAACTGGCCCAGCAGGGCCGCGCGCAGCTGCTCGGTCAGCTGCGGCACGTCGGGCCGCTGGCCGCCCGCGCAGGCCTGGGTGATGACGTCCTGGGCCGCATTCGAGGTCAGCAGGATCAGGGTATTCTTGAAGTCGATCGAAATGCCTTCGCCATCCTCCATGGTGCCCTTGTCGAACACCTGGAAGAACATCTCGAGCACGTCGGGGTGGGCCTTTTCCATTTCGTCGAGCAGCACCACGCTGTACGGCCTGCGGCGCACCGCCTCGGTCAGCACGCCGCCCTTGCCGTAGCCGACATAGCCGGGCGGCGCGCCTTTCAGGCTGGAGATCGAATGGGCTTCCTGGAACTCGGACATATTGATGGTGACCATATTGCGCTCGCCGCCATACAGCATGTCGGCCAGCGCGAAGGCGGTCTCGGTCTTGCCCACGCCGCTGGGGCCGACCAGCATGAACACGCCCACCGGTTTGCCCGGGTCGTCCAGTTCGGCGCGGAAGGTGCGCACGCGGCGCGCGATCGCGTCGAGAGCCTGGTCCTGGCCGACCACGCGGTCCGACAAGCGCTCCTTGAGCTGCAGCACGGTATGGATTTCATCGGCCATCATCTTGCCGACCGGGATGCCGGTCCAGCCGGAGATGACGTCGGCGACGATGCGCGAATCGACGCACACCGGCACCAGCGGTTCGTCTTCCTGGATCGTTTCCAGGCCTTTTTGCAGGCGCTGCAACTGCGCGCCGCGCGAGCCGCGCTCCTCTTCGTCGATCACGCCGCCGGCCTGCGCGCTATCGGCGGCAATCGCGCGGCGCAGCGCCAGGATCTCGTCGACCGCGCCGCGTTCCTCGGCCAGCTTGGCCGTCAAGGTGGCCTGGCGCTTGCGCAAGGCGGCCAGCTGCACGCCCAGCTTGGCGATCGCCTCGCCGCGCTCCTCGCCGCGCGCATGCTGGCGCCGCGCGATCTGCAACGCTTCGTCCGCCAGCACGATATCGTGTTCCAGCGCTTCGAGCTGCGGCGGCGCCCCGGCCTGGCCCACGGCGACGCGCGCGCAGGCCGTGTCGAGCACGCTGATCGCCTTGTCGGGCAGCTGGCGCCCGCTGATATAACGGTGCGACAGGCGCACCGCGTCCATCACCGCCTCATCGAGGATTTCCACGCCGTGGTGCTGTTCCAAGGTGGCGACCATGCCGCGCAACATGCCGACGGCCGCATCGGGCTCCGGTTCCTCGACCTTGACGACCTGGAAGCGGCGTGCCAGCGCGGGGTCGCGCTCGACGTATTTCTTGTATTCGGCCCAGGTGGTGGCGGCGATGGTGCGCAATTCGCCGCGCGCCAGCGCCGGTTTGAGCAGATTGGCGGCGTCGCCCTGCCCTTCCATGCCGCCCGCGCCAATCAGCTGGTGCGCCTCGTCGATAAACAGGATGATGGGCGTGCTCGATGCCCGCACTTCGGCGATCACCGATTTCAGGCGATTTTCGAATTCGCCCTTGATGCCGGCGCCGGCCTGCAGCAGGGCCAGGTCGAGCGAGCGCACCACCGCGTTGGCCAGCGACGGCGGCACCAGGCCCTGCGCGATGCGCTGCGCAAAACCTTCGACGACGGCGGTCTTGCCGACGCCGGCCTCGCCGGTGAGAATGGGATTGTTCTGGCGCCGGCGCAGCAGGATATCGACGATCTGGCGGATCTCGGCGTCGCGGCCACGGATCGGATCGATGGCGCCGGCGCGCGCCTGCGCCGTCAGGTCGACCGTGTACTGGTCGAGCGCCGGCGTCTGGCCCGCCGCAGCGGACACGCCAGGCGCAGCGGCGACGCTGGCGGCGGCTACCGGCGTGCCGGCCTGGCCGGCGTCTTCGGCCGACTCGGCCAGCAACGCCGCCAGTTCGTTTTTCAGCTGCTCGCGCGGGATCTTCAGCAATTCCGGCGCGCTGTCGATCAGCATGCCGCGCAGGCTGTCCACTTCCAGCATCGCCAACAGGATCGTGCCCGAGCGTACCTGCTGTGCGCCCAGCAGCAGGGAACCCAGGGTCCAGGCCTGCTGGAACAGCGCGATGAAATGGGCCGACAGCGCCGGCGTGCGGCCATTGCCGCGCTTGTAGCCATCCATGCTGTGCTGCAGCTGTGCCGTGACCGCGCTGTCGTTGACGCCAAAGCGGCGCAGGATCACGCCGAAGTCGGGCGCCTGCGCCTGCAGCAGCGCGAACAGCAGGTGCTCCAGTTCGACATTGAACTGCGTCTGCCGCACGCACAATTCGGCCGCCTCGCCCATGGCGCGCTTGCATTCGGGATTCAACTTCAGTAACAGCGTGCGGATATCGATGTCCATCGTCAGGTACTTTCTGTAGCGTTGGCGGACAGGCGGAAACGTGGTTGCTGGTACACCACGCCGGCCGGGCGCGGCGCGTCGCCGGGGCTGCACAGCCAGGCGCTCAGGCCCAGCCGCGGCGCCAGCGTGGCCGCCGTGATGGCCGTCACCGGCGCCGCCGTAGCGGTTGCGGGCGCGGCCAGGCGGGTCATTGGCCGCACCGCCAGCTGCAGCTTGAGCTCGACATCGAGGTCGCTTTGCAAGTGGCGCGCCACCAGCCAGTGCAGCAGGCCATGCGTCTTGCCGCCCTTGAGCAGGGCCGCAAATTGCGGCGGCGCCAGCGGCGGCGCGTCCAGCGCCAGGCCGGCGCCCTGGTCCCAGGCGCGCGCGCCCAGGCTGGCGCCCATGCCCAGCCCGGCCAGGCGGCCGGCCGGCTTGCCCTGGCTGTGCAGGCGGGCGCGGTCCTGCAGCGCCAGCGCATGCCAGCCGCCGACGAATTGCTTGCCGGTGAAATGGATGCCGAGGCGGTCGCGCACCACCGCCAGCAGCGAGGTCATCGAACGCGGCGCGGCGCCCTGCACGGCGGCGTGGCGCAGCCAGGCCTGTTCGCCGTGCGGGCCGCGCGCGCCGGCCTGGTCGGCGTCGTCCGCGGTGCGTCCCAGGCTGGCCAGCGCATCGAGGCAGCGCACCAGCGGCGCGCTGGCAAGGTCGCCGCCGGCCAGCGCCGGATGGTGCTTGCGCCGGCTGCGGTACAGAAAGGCCAGCAGGCGCTGGTTGAAGATATCGAGGAATTCCAGCCCGGCCGGGTCGCGCAGGCGGCGCCGTTCGAGCAGCATTTCGGTGTACGGCATCGGCAGCGGACCATGCGCGCCGGCCAGCGACAGCACCGTCGAGGCCAGGGTCAGCGGCGGGCCGGGCCGGCCGCTGTCCTCCAGCGCCGCCAGGTCGCTGGGCGCAAAACCCATGCCGATCTGCGCCACCAGGCGCACGCTTTCATCGAGTCCGACCGAGGTGCCCAGCGCGGCGCGCGCCGGTTCGCCGCGCTCGAGGATGCTGAGCGCCTGGAACAGGTTGAAGGTCTGCGGCGCCTGGCGCAGCTGCTCGATCAGATCAGGCATTGTCGTCCACTCATGGCCGGCCATTGCATCCACGGCTCGCCATTGCGCCAGACCGCCAGGCGCACGAAGGAATTGGCCGAGGTGTACAGGGCGAAAAAGCGCGACAGCACGCCGGCCAGCACCAGCGGCGAGGTGCCGACAAATGCGTCGGCGTCGAATTCGAGCACGATGTCGGTGCCACGACAATGGCCGCGCCAGGTATCGCGGCCCACGCGGGTGGTGGCCGGCGTGGCCAGCAGGCTTTTCACGCCGCGCACCTGGCCCTGGTCGCGCGCGGTTTCGCCGGCGAACAGCATCAGCATCTGCTGCAGCGTCTGCACGCCGGTGCTGCCGTCGACCAGCGAACGGTGATTCAGGCGCAGCAGCGACACCAGCGACCACAAGGCCTTGGCCTCGAGCACCGGCGCGCGCTGCATGCTGGGCTGGTACAGCGCGCGGATATCGGTCGACGACGACATGCCCTCGCCGTAGAAGCGCGTGCCCGGCCCGATCTGCTCGGCCAGGTTGCGGTTGGTGCACAGCAGCTGGGCGTACACCACCGGCTCGCCCGGATCGGCGCGCACATTGCCGCGGTCGACGAAACTCAGATACACGTCGCTGCCGTTGATGCCTTTGCGCAGGCTCATCTCGCGGCGCAGCGACCAGAACACGTCGTCGGCCGCGCCACCGGCGTCCGGTTCCGATTCGGCGAACATGCTGGGAATGACGCGGGCGCGCTCGGTGCGCTGGTCCGACAGCGTGACCGACAGCACCGAATGGACTTCCATCATGCTGTCGCGCTGGTAGTCGGGGATCAACAGGTATTCATACTGGCGCCGGTCCAGGCGCAGCGGTTCGCTGGTCACCTTGAACAGGTTCACGGCCGGCACGCAGCCGAGGCGGAAGGTGTCGGCGCTCAATTGCGCCAGCACGCGCGCGCTGCGGTTGAACACGAAGCGCAGCGAAAAGCCGGCGCCGGCGCCCAGGCGGCCGCGCAAGCCCCTCAGGTCGAAAAACTGGAATTTGCGGGGAAACGCAAAATACTCCTGCAGCAGGGCGTAAGCCGGATGGGCGTGCGCCGGCTGCGCCAGGATCGCCTGGTCTTCGTCGAAGCCCACCTCGACCAGGCTGTCGGGACCGAAGCGATGCACGCCGCCGCCACCGGGCAGCAATTCGATGCATTCGAGTTCGCTGATCAGCAGTTCATGCAGCGGCATGGTGGTCAGCAGGTCGCCGGCCAGGTGCAGGCGCAAGGTAGCCAGTTCGAGTTCGGCCACGTCGACCCCGGCGTCGCAGCGCAGGTCGAGGCGCAAGGTGCGCGTGTCTTCAAGCTTGATGGCGGCCACCGACAGCGGCCACAGGGTGGTGTCCCAGGCGACCTGGAAGCGGCAGTTTTCGCCGCTGGCGGCGGTGGTCGACAAGGTCGTGCCGCGCGCCACCGGCATGCCGGCCATGACCTTGCCCTGCGACGCATCGAGGCGCATCTGCACCACCGTCATGGCCGGCACGGGCTGGGTCAGGCTGGGGCACAGATTGTCCAGCATGGCCGAGGCGACGGCGGGAAAATCGCGGTCGAGGTCGCGGTGCACGCGGGCCGTCAAAAAGGCCACCGATTCGATCAGGCGTTCGGTATGCGGATCGGCCGACTCGTCGCCGCTCAGCACCAGGCGCTGCGCCACCTTCGGGTAGCGCGCGGCGAAGTCGGCGGACTGGGTGCGCAGGTAATCGAGTTCGCGCCGATAGTATTCCAGCATGTCGTCGCTCAAGGCAGCACCGGACCTTTCACGCGGCCAGCGCCTGCAACGCGGCCGAGCGGGCGTCGACGGCGACATCGAAATTGACGCGGCACAGCTGGCTGCCCAGCTTCACCACGGCGCTGATGTCGGCGTGCGCGGCATGCGGCTTGTGCGGATCGGGACGCAGCACCACCTTCACATGCGACAGGCGCGGTTCGAAGCGCGCCAGGCAGCGCTCCAGGACGGCCGTCCACAAGTCGAGATCCTGTTCCGAGCGGGCCGACAGGGCTTGCATGTCGGGCAGGCCGAACGGCAGCAGCGCGGGTTCGGCCTGGAGGTAGTCGTGTATCGACAGGGCGTTGCGGATATTGAACAAGCGCAGCAGGTCGAGTTGCAGCGATTGCTGCAAGCCGCCGCCGTCGAGCAGCCTGCCATCGGCCGAAGCGGACATGCCGGTGAGTCGGTCAAACAGCGGAACGAGCGACGCGGTGATGGCTTTGGACATAATTCGGAGCAATCAGAAAGAGAGAGGGGCCAACCATGGCGGCGCCGCCAGGCGGCCGCCTCGACATCAATCCGATTTCATCGTCTCCAGGTTCCAGTTCCAGGTGCCGGTGCCCTTGGCGGTCGAATCCGACTGCTGCTGGGTGAAGTCGCACTTGATCTTGGTAAAGGAGATCGAGAAGGAGTCGCTTGGAATGCCGCCACCGCCCGAGGTGCTGATATTGGAAATCATGGCGTGCGTCATCGAGTAGACGAAAAAGCCCATGTACTTGCCATTTTCAACCCGGCCCACGTACAGGGTGGCGGTACCGATCTTGCTGCCCTGGGTACAAGCCTTGTACATTTCCGTGGTGGCCAGGTCGGCCATCTTCGAAAACGACATTTCCGAAAACACCGGACGGCCGGCGGTACGCTCGGTGTTGGCCGAGTCCATTTGCAGGGGAATCGATGCGCCGTGCGAATACGAATGGACGATGATCTTGCCCACATAGCCGACCACCTGGCAGTTGCCGATGATCGAAGGACCTAAGTCCAGAATAAGTACGTCAGACATTTACTGGCTCCAAATTTGATAAACAACGCCGGCGGCCATGCCAGCTGCCGGCGTTGAGGGGACGTCAGGTTGAACGCGGACCGGCCAGCCGTCAGCCGACCGACGCCGGCAGTTCGGCAACCAGGCGGATCGAGGTGGTCAGCTCTTCCATCTGGAAGTGCGGACGCAGGAACACGGTGGCCGAATACACGCCAGGCTTGCCCGGCACTTCGGTGACATCGACACGTCCTTCGGCCAGCGGGAAGCGGGCTTTTTCACCTTGCGTCGCATTCGGGCTGAGCAGCACATACGAACTGAGCCATTCGCCGAGGTAGCTTTCCACGCCCTGGCGGGTCTGGAAGCTGCCGACCTTGTCGCGCATCATCACCTTGATGTAGTGCGCGAAGCGCGACGCGGCCAGCACATACGGCAGGCGCGACGACAGCGCCGCGTTGGCGTTGGCCGTGTCGAGGTTGTACACCTTCGGCTTGTTGACCGTCTGGCCACCGAAGAAGGCGGCGAAGTCGGTACCCTTGGCGTTGACGGCGGCGATGAAACCGAGGTCGTTCAATTCCTTTTCGCGGCGGTCGGTGATCGACACCTCGGTCGGGCACTTGAGCACGACGTCGCCTTCATCGGTCTTGTAGGTGTGCGCCGTCATGCCGGCAATCTTGCCGCCGCCTTCGACACCGCGGATCGCCGTGGTCCAGTTGTACTTGGCGTAGGCGTCGGTGATGCGCAGGCCCAGCTGGTAGGCCGAGTTGGCCCACAGGTATTTGCCATGATCGCGGCCGTCGACGTCTTCCTCGAAGCTGAAGTTTTCGACCGGTACCGTCTTGGCGCCGTACGGCAGGCGTGCCGCGTAGCGTGGCAGCACCATGGCGACATAACGCGAGTCTTCCGAATCGCGGAAGCTGCGCCAGGAGGCCATTTCAGCGCTTTCGAAGATCTTCGACAGATCGCGCGGCACACCCAGGTCGGTGAACTCGGTCATGTCGAACAGCGACGGTGCGGCGGCGGTGATCAGTGGCGCATGGGCTGCGGCGGCCACTTTCGACAGGCGTTCGAGCAAGGCGATGTCTTGCGGATCGCGGCCAAAATAGTAGTCGCCGATCAGCAGCGAGTACGGATGGCCGCCGAAGGTGCCGTATTCTTCTTCGTAGAGCTTCTTGAACAGGACGCTCATGTCGTGGTCGACAGCGCCTTCCAGGTCTTTCAGCAGCTCTTTCTTCGACACGTTCAGCAGGCGCAGCTTGAGATTGGTGCCGGTTTCGGTGCCGTGTACCATGTCGTGCAGGCCGCGCCACGAGCCTTCCAGCTTCTGGAAGTCAGGATGGTGCATCAGCGCGTTGAGCTGGTCGCTGAGGATCTTGTCGATCTCGGCGATGCGCTCGTTGATCATCGCGACGACGCCCTTGTTCGGCGCCGTCTTCATGCCTTCGTCCAGCACCTGGGTCGCGAATTGTCCCAGCAGTTTTTTTGCGTATGCGTCTTGCGATGGCTCGATTGCCATCTTGCCTTCCTGGACGATACGGTCCAGCAGGCTCAGCTCGCCGGCGGACTCGACGGACTTGCCGGCACCGCCTTTGGCGGATTGATTGGTGGCCATGATTTAGCTCTCTGTAAACGAATTGAGGGAAGCGTGCAGCACGCTATCAGGAAGGCGCCACTTCAGCTTCAGGCTCGCTTGACGCCGCCGGAGCTGTCGCACCTGCTCCCTGGCCCTTGAGCGTCTTGAGCTCCTCTGTATTCTGGATGATGTTTTCCAGCAGGGAGTCGAGCTCATCGTTTCCGTCGAGCTTGCCAAGCAGGTCACGCAATTGCTGGCGCACTTCCAGCAATTTGGCCAGACGCGGCACTTGCGCAACGATTGCTTCAGGATGGAAATGTTCGAAGGAGGTGAAGTTCAGTTCCACCTTGAGATTGCCCTGGCCCTTGTAGGTGTCCGGAACGGACAGATCAAGGCGGGGAGCAATATTACTCATGACTTCGTTGAAGTTTTCGCCGTCAATTTCGATCAGGCGACGCGATTTGAGTTTCGCTGGAGGCACCAAAGGCTGGCCGGAAAGATCTGCCAACAAGCCTACAACCAATGGCAATTCTTTCTTTTCGCTGGCATCGCCAATTTCGACATCGTACGTGATTTGCACACGAGGTGGACGATTACGTCCTACCCATTTTTGTAAGCTGCCTGACATTCACACCCTCACATGGTGACTAGTGGCGGGCGGGGCGAAAAATCAACAAAACACCGCAAAACAGGCATCACGCCCGCCGTGCCGCGACTTTGCAGGCCCCGCAACGGTATCAATCGATATTTCTTCCAACAACCAAATAATGATAAATGGAAAAACTAATTTTGAACAAGTTTATTTGCACTCGATCAATAAACTTATCGAAATTGTTCTTTTGCGACTTAGATACGACACATGCCTGCCGAATGGAAGAAAAAGCTTGCGTGATACGAATCAGTTGCATTAGAAAAACAAGAATAACGGCAAAGCATGCGGCCTGCCAGCCTGCCGGCAGACTCTTCACATAACTTTACACAGCACCGTTTCAGGGGCGGCATCAGTCCGGGCTATCGAGCTTGCCCAGCACCTTGCGGCTGACCTTGGAGAGATATCTGGCGCGCCAGCCGGCCAGATCCCAGGGCACCTCGGCGCCCCCGCGCCAGCTGGTCCGAACCACTGGCTGGCCGGCCGGCGCGGCGACGGCATCGCCTGGCAGGACGGACGGCTGCGGCGCGGGCGGCAGCTGCGGCCCGTATTCCATCTGCAGACCGTACTCCATCTGCGATCCGTCCCCCATCTGCGGCCCATGCTCCAACTGCGGCGCGGCCGGCGGCGTGCCGCGCCAGTCGCCGGCATGCGCCGTTCGCGGCGCCTGGGCCGAAGCTGGCGCCGCATCGCCATGGCGCGCGCCATGCGGATCGACATGCGGTGGCGCCACCGGGGCTGCCGCAGCCGGCAACCCGGCGTGGCCGGCGCCGATATCGGCATCGGCATCGGTGGACGCGGCAGTGCTTGCCGGAGCGGCGGTGCCTGGCACGCCACCGCCCGCCGCCAGGGCGGCGCTGGCGTGGGCAGTGTCGCTGGCGGTATCGGTCGTGGTATCGGTCCCGGTTTCGGTTCCGGCATCGGTTCTTGTATCGGTCACTGCAGGCGTGCCGGCCTCGCTTGCTGGCGCCGCCGCGGAGCCGGTGGCGCTGGCGCTGGCGTTGGTGCTGGCCTCGCCCGCCTCGCTGGCGGCGGCGTGCCCATCCTTGTTCGCCGTACCGGCCTCGCTTGTCTCGCTTGTCTCGCTTGTCTCGCCTGTCTCGCTGGCGGCGGCGGGATGGGCGTCGTGGGCGTCGTGCGCATCGGCGGTGGCGGCAACAGTATCAGCAGCATCGGCCGTGGCGGCTTTGGCCGCGTCCTCAGCTTCTTGTCCTTGCTTGCCAGTATTTGCGTCCGTATCGGCGGGGGCGGAAGAGGACGGCTGCGCACCGGCATGTTCCTCGCTGGCGGCGGCGCCCGGTTGCGCGGCGTCGCTGCCGCCCTGGGCGCCCTCGCCACCATCGGCGGCGGCAGCGGCGCCGCCCTCTTCGGCAGCCGCGCCATTCGCAGTAGCCGATGTGGCTGGCGCCCCATTGCCAGCCACATCGGCGCTGGAGCCGTCGCCATTATCGGCGCTGCCTGATTCGGCGGCCGCCTCATCGGCAGCGGCGGACGGTGCCGCCGCGTCAGCGCCCGCGCCCGCGCCGGCATCCGTCGCGGCGGCAGCAGGGCCAGTGGCGGGATTGGCTGGATTGGCGGCGTTGCCCGGGCCTTCGGCTGGCGCACCGCCTTCGGTGCCGCTTCCCTCGGCGGCCGAGGCATCGGCAGCGGCAGCGGCGGACGGCGTGGCCGCGCCAGCGCCAGCCGTGGCGGAACCATCGGTCTTTTCAGCGGCGGCGCTGTCGTCCTGTCCACCACCGGCGGCCTCCTCGGCCTTCCCGGCTCCCTGCGCTCCAGCTGCGGCGCTGTCGCCTTGCGCGCCATCATCAGCCTTCGCACCCGCGTCGGTTTCAGGTGCCGGTGCATCTGCATCGGCATTGGCGGCGCCGGCATCGTCCCCAGCGGTCGCGGCAGCCTGATTGGCGGCAGCATCATCCTGGGCGCCGGCGCTGTCCGTACCTGTAGTGCCACCATCCGTTGCAGCGGCGCCGGTGCCGGTGCCGGAGTCAGCCTCGGTTGCGGTTGCGGTTTCGGCTCCAGCGTTAGCATCGGCATCGGCCACGCCCGTTTCGGCACCGGCTTGCGCGGCAGCGTTCTCTTCTTGCGGCGCACTGTCGGCGCCCGCGTCCGCCGCACCGGCGGCATCCGGGGTGGCGCCGGCGCCCTGCCCTTCATTGACGGCGGCCGGTGGCGGCGTAGCGTCATTGTCCTGCGCCGCATCGGCTTGTGCACTCTCTCCTTGCGCATCCTCACCTTGCGCATCACCCGCTTGCGCTTCATCGGCGGCGGGCTTGGCGACTGCGGCATCATCCGCCCCGCCATTGACGGCGGCATCGCCTGCTGTGCCATCACCGGCTGCGTTCCGGCTGGCGCCGGCATCGGCATCGCCACCGGCCGGATTCGCGCCGGCGCCATCGTCTTGCGCACCCTCTCCCGTGCTGGCGCTGGCATCGGCACCGGCACCGGCACCGGCATCATCACCAGTGCTGGCCTTGCCAGCGTCCCCTTCCATGACGCCAGCGCCAGTGGCGGACAGATCGGCGATACCGCCGGCGGCGACCGCCAGGGCGGCCATGTCGGCATCGCCGCCTGCCGGCACGGCGGCGGCGTCCGCGGCGACGGCGCCCAGGCCAGCCCTGGATGCCGCAAGCGCGGCGGCCAGGACGGCGGCATTGGCGGGCATGTCGTCGTCGGCGGCGTCTTGCGTCAGTGGCGCGTTGCTGTCGGCGTCGCCACGGGCCAGCGCCGGCACGTCCGGCGCCGTGACGGGCGCCACTTCGGCGGCCCGATCCGCAGCTGGCGTGCCCTCATCGCGCGCAGCAAAGCCGGCGTCGCCGGCTGGTGGCGCATCGTCGCCGGACCGCGCACCATCCTGGCCGGTATCGCCGACAACAGGCGTGGCGGCATCAGCGGGCTCACCATCGCCTTGTCCGGCGCGCACAGGTGCTTCAGCGCCGGTGTCGGTATCCGTGTTCGCATTGCCGGCGGCGTCGCCGGCTTGCACGCTGGGCGGCACAGTGCCATCGGCGCCGGCGCCGGCATCGCTTGCGGCACCGCTGCCGGCGTCACCGGAGCCTTCATTGCCGGCAGCGGCATCGCCTGCCGCCGCATCGCCGCGCGCCTGCGTGTTGTCGTCCGAGGCATTCGTGGCGCTGTCGGCGCTGCGATTGCCTTGCGCGCCGTCTGCACCAGGATTGCCGGTGGCGTCCGCCGCATTATTGTTGACCTGATTGGCACCGCCTGTGCCTGGCACGCCATCATTGCCCGCGCCAGCGTCGGCATCGGCGGCATTGGCGGCATTGGCGGCATTGGCATTATTGGCGCCGCTTTCGGCGCCCGCATTGCCGGCACTGCCGCCAGCGGCGGCCTGCGCTCCTGCTCCTGCAGCGGCGGCGGCGGCATCCGCCTGCTCGCCGGTTTGCTGCGCATCGGCCGCCGTCGAGGTACCACCAAATTTCACCACTTCGGCATCGACGATGGCCTCGGCCTTGACCGCTTCGGCACGCGCCACATTCACTTGCGCCTGCACGCCCTCGACCTGCGCCATGGCCTGCGCGATGCCCGCTTGCGCTTCGTCCTTCCAGGCCGTGGTCTGGCTCAGGGCCTGGTCGGCGGCGGCGCCGACGCTGCTGTCGCAGCTGGCGATTTCCACCAGCAGCGCCTGCTCGGATTGTTTGGCCTGTTCGGCCAACGCCGTGGCCTGGTCGGCTTGCGACTGCAGCTCGGCCAGCGCCGGCTCGCTGGCGGCCGGATCGGGCACCGACACCGTCTCGGACTCGGACTTGGCTTCGTCGAGCGTGCCCGACATGCTGGCCAGCGCCGCATCGGCTTGGTCGGCAACGCCTTGCGCATCGCTTTGCATGCCATCGAACGAGGCGCGCACCTGCGCTTCCGGCGATTCGCCGTCCTCGATGCTGTCATGCCGGGCTTGCGCGCCGGCGCTGGCGTCGTTCGACGCCGTTTCAAGCTGTTGCACCGACTGCAGGGCCTGCGCCGCCTTGCCTTTGACGTCGTCCAGCAAATCGCTGGCCGCCTGCTGCGCCTGGGTGCGCCAGCCATCGACCCGGGCCGCGATATCGCCGGCCTGCCGCACCTGTTCGCCCGCCTGTTGAAAAGTGGCGGCGACATCGTCGTAAAACTGGACGAACGGCGCCAGCTGGCCGGCCGCGTCGCGGATACGCAGGCGCTGGATCGCCTGGCAGGCCTGGTCGACGTACGACAGGGCCTGGTCGGCCGCCTGCCGCACTTGCTGGCGCGCCACGCCACTGACCGACGTGAGCTGGTCCTGCGCCGTTTGCAAGGTGCCGTGCAAGGCCTGCACCGGCTGGCGCGCCATGTCGCGCGCGCTGGCGATGGCGTCGGCGAGCGTTTGCAAGCCGTCCTGCGCCAGGGTCGCCGCCTTGCCCACCTGCACCTTGCCGGTTTCAAGCACCTGCCTGAGCGGCGCGCCGGCCGCGTTCAGCTGGGCTTCCAGCGGCGCGAACGTACGGTCCAGCAAATCGGACAATTCCTGGCGCAAGCGCTGCACCAGCGCTTCGCACTGCAGTTGCGACAGGCACTGGTCGACGGCGGCGCGCACCTTGTCGAGCACCGCATGGGCCGCCGTACAGGCTTTTTCGACCTGCTCCTGCAGCAACGGCGGCACCGCCTCGGCGGCGGTCGCCACCTGCAGCAGCGCCATCTGCATCTGTTCCAGCAGCGCCAGCAAGGCATCGATCGCCACTTGCAGCTGCGCCAGCGCCTGGTCCAGCAAGGGATTGAGCGACTCGACCAGGCCGATCGCCTGGTCCATCAGGCCGGTCGCCTGCGTGCCGGCGGTGGCGACCACGGTGCGCGCGCTGGCGATCGCCGTTTTTACCGGCGGGATCATCGCCTGCAGGCCGACGAACAGCGTCCTGGCCAGCATCAGGCCAGGCGCCTTCATCATGTAACGGGTGCAGATCTCGATCGCGCTGGCGCACAGGGCGGCGGCCTGGTCGAGTTCATTGTCGGCCAGGCTCAGGGCGCTGTTGGCCTCGCCGACGAACGGCGGGATCTGGTTCTTGACGCCGACCAGCATGGCGACGGCGTCGGCGATGGCACTGCGCACCGGCGCAAATTGTTCCGGCAGCGCGCGCAGGGCGATCTTGGCGTTTTCCGCCTCGTCGTCCAGTTCGCGCAACAGCTGCAGCACCTTCGCCACTTCCTGGCGGATCACCTCGACCACGCCGCGCAGCGCTTCGGTGATGATATCGACGCGCGCATCGAGGCCGTCGAGCGGCACGCGCGCCTTGGCGACCATGGCGTCGACGCTGGCGGCGGCCTCGGCCAGCTTGCCGATCACCACGTCGACCTGGGCGCGCGCGGTGGCCAGCGGCTGCATCAGGATGTCCCCCAGCCGGTCGACCTGGGCGCAGCCCTCGTCGAACAGGCGGTCGCATGCCTGGGCCTCGTCGGCCAGCGCGGCGCGCACCTCGCCGATCCAGTCGATCTGCGCCTGCAGCGGCGCCAGCAGGGCCTCGGCCTTCTGGTCGACCAGGCTGGACACGCCGGCGATCGCGTCGACCACCTGCATGGTTGCGTCCTGCAGCGTGGCGTCGAGGTCGACCACATTGCCGTCCAGGGTATCGCGCAATGCCTGCACCTTGGCCAGCGCGTCCGCCTGCAGCTGCTCGGCCTGTTGCACCAGTGTTTCGGTCAGCGCTGCACCGGCACCGGCGCCGCCCTGCAGCAGCGCCAGGCTTTGCAGCTGCGCCGACAAGGGCAGCAGGTCGCGCCCGTATTGCTCGACCATCGCGCCGCTGCGCGTGGCCAGGTCGGCCAGCGCCGCGCCGCGCGACGGCAGGCTGTCGACAAATTGCAGCTGGGCGCCGAAGTCGGGCACCAGATCGGCCAGCTCGGGCAGCAGCGTGCTCATCGACTGAACCGCGTCGCCGGCCGCGTCGACCACTTTCTGCGCGCCGGCCGCCTGCTCCAGCAGGCGCTGCGGAATCTCGACCGCGTCGCTGGCCAGCTTGCGCAGGTCGGCGGCCGCCGTTTCCAGCACGCCGATGCAGCAATCGAGGATGGGCTGCGGATCGAGCAGCGCCGGGATCGCCTTCATCTGTTCGGCCACGGCCAGCATGTCGGTCTTCAGCGATTCGGCGCAGGCGCTCACTTCGCTGACAAAATTGTTGCCCTGCTCCAGCATGGTATCGCCAGCCGTTTGCACGGCGGCGGCGATGCGTACCGGACTTTGCGGCAAGACCTCGAGGGCGTGCTCGATCACTTTCATTTATAACGCTCCGAGGGTGGTGGTGGCCTGGCTGGTGGCGCTGGCAAGCGCCGTCCTGATCGCCGCCACCCGCGTAGGCGCCGGGTCCAGCGACAGCGAAGCCGAGCTGACGCTGGCGATGGCGCCCTTGACCTGCGCCAGCGATTGATTCAGTTCAGGCAGCACTTGCGCGCCTTCGATGCGGATGTCTTCCAGTACCGGCAACAGGTCGGGCGCCACCGGCAAGGAAGGCAAGGCGGACAGCGCCGGCAGCGCGGAAATGGCGGCGGCCGACAGCGCGGCCGAGGCCGGCGCCACCAGGCGGCCGGGCATGGCTTGCCGGCTGATTTCCTCGAGCACCACCACGGCGCCGCTGACCAGGCGCCCGGCCAGCGCATGCATCCAGCCGTCGGGCCCGCCATGCGCGCTGGCCAGCGATGGGCCGGAGCGCTGCAAGACCCATTTCAGTTCGGCGCGCGCGGCCGGTTCGCCGGCCCAGAAGCGCAGATAGCCGAACGCCTCGGTGCTTGATCCGAAGCGGCGCCGCGAACCCGAAGCCGACCCTTGCCCACCGCCTTGCAATAATGCTTGTCCGACCTGGCCACCTGATTCGTAGAACGTGACGCGCCCCGAATGGCGCCAGAGACTGGCCAGAGGATGCAGCATGGTCTACCCAGGGAAATAATGTCGGCCGACAATATCATGTGGCACGGGATAAGGCAAACGACAAGAAAAACAGACGGTTTGACAACACCAGGCGATAACAAAGCGTCATCCTCTCTTTCCGTGATTGCATGATGAGTTGGTCTAAGTTAGCATGGCTGCTCGCCGCTTGTGATTGCTCAGAGATAACAAATTATGTACAAAAGAATGGTATTTCAACTCCTGAGCCTGATCGCGGCGCTGTGCTTTGCCGGCCAGCTGGCCGCGCAGGAAACCGCTCCCGCAGCGGCGGCCACGGCATGGAAAGGCAAGCCCAGCCCCACGCTCGAAGAAGTGCGCCGGAAAAAATTCCTGCGCATCGGCGTCAAGACCGACTTTCGTCCCTACAACTCGATCAACGAGCAAGGCGTGGTCTCCGGCTTCGAAAGCGACCTGGCCGAACTGATCGCCGAGCGCCTGGGCATGCGCCTCAAGAAGGTCAACACCACCACCGAAAACCGCTTCCAGAAACTGGTGATGGGCGACGTCGATATCCTGCTGGCCACCGTCGCCGACACGGCCGAGCGGCGCGGCATGGCCCTGGCGGTCGAGCCCGGCTACAACGAAACCAGCGTCAACGCCCTGTTCCCGCCCGGCGCCAAGATCGACAAATGGGAGCAGGTCCGCCACGACACCCTGTGCGCGGTGCAGGGCAGTTATTTCAACAAGCCGATGGGCGAGCGCTACCTGCTGAACTTGCAGACCTACAAGACCGTGCGCGACGCCCACCTGGCACTGCGCGATGGCCAGTGCTCCGGCTTCATGTATTCGACCGGCGCGCTCGACAATACCAGGCATTTGCCGCAATGGGCCGGCTATACCATGCCCTTGCCGAATGCGCTGGTGACGCCGATGGCGGTGTTCCTGACGCGCGAAGAACAGGGCAGCGAGCTCGATATCGCCATCGGTGACCTGCTGGCCGAACTGCATCGCAGCGGCTGGATGCTGGAAGCCAATAACAAATGGGGCATCAAATCGACCGACTGGCTGACGCAGCAAAAAGCGCTGTGGTCGGGCAAGGACGAGAACGGCCGGCTGAACTGCGTGCGCGGCAAGAACGGCGCCTGGAGCGCCGCCTGCCGCACCGCCGAATATGTCTCCAGCGAAGAAGTCACCGGGCTGCAGGCACTGGGCCTGCGCCTGAAGGAAAATTTCGGCATCGACCTCAATTTCGTCTACGACCCGTATGACCGCACGCAGTTCCTGCGCGGCCTGCTGTACAGCATGCTGCTGATTGCCTCGGGCATCGCCATCAGCCTGACCCTGGGCATCGCGGCGGCCACCACCGTCGACGGCAGGAACGGCTGGCGCCACCGCGCGCTGCGCGTGCTGATGGCCTACGGCAGGCTGACCCCGCCCCTGATCATGATGTACCTGATCTTTTTCGGCATCGGCGGCTGGACCACGCGCGAATTCGGCATCAAGCTGCCGGCCTTCGCCGTCGCCACCTTCTGCTCGGGCTTTTATACGGCCGGCCTGATCATGCGCGCCTTCCTCGAAGCGGCCGACCACATGCGCCGCATGCAACCGGATTTCGTGCTGCGGCTGCACAATATCAAGCAAACCGAGCAATTTTCAGGCTTGCCGATCAAGCAGGCCCTGATCAACCTGACCAAGCAGACCATGCTGGCGTCGGCGATCGCGATTCCGGAGTTGCTCAGCGCCAGCAGCCTGCTGATCGCGGAAAAAGGCAATATTTTCCTGACCATGACGGCGCTGGTGATCACCTTCTACCTGACCACCACCCTGTGGGCAAAAATCATCCACCATTTTGAGGCGGTCCTGCTGCGCCCGGCCGTACATCCATGAACTTCGACACCCTGAGCCTGCTGGCCACCTGGACGCCCTTCCTGCTGCAAGGCTTCCTGTGGAATGTCTTTATCGCCATCTGCGCCGTCTCGCTCGGCTCGCTGCTGGGCGCGCTGCTGGCCTGGCTGCGCGTCAGGAGCAGCGGCGCGCTGTCGCGGGCGGCGGCGCGCGTGTCGACCACCCTGGGCGCCGTGCCGACCCTGGCGCTGATCTTCTACGTGGTGTTCGTGCTGCCCAGCGAGATCACGATTCCCGGCATCGGCGTGACCATCTTTATCGCGCCCTGGGTCAAGGCGGTGATCGGCCTGTCGGCCTCGCCACTGTCGTTCACGGCCGAGAGCCTGGTGGCCGCGCACCGCGCGTGGAGCCGCGGCGATGTCGACGCCGTGATGCTGTTCATCCCCAACTGGATCAATGTGTTCCTGATTTCCTTCGTCGCCTCGTCGGGTTCGTCGCTGGTCGGCGTCAGCGAACTGGTCAGCCGCTGCAATACCGTCATCGCCGCCAGCGGCACCGGCGCCATGGTGCCGATCTATCTGTATTGCAGCCTGTTTTTCGTCGCCACCTCGCTGCTGTTTACGGCCATGATCAGGAAGTTCAAGCAGTCCCAATTCATGGCCGGCGTGCACCGGAAAATGACGCAGTCGCACGCCCGCTCGCACCTGGCGGCGGCCGCTTGAGCGCCATCGGTTGATGCCGTCAAGACTGGCCATCCGAGTTACAATTATTGGCGAAGTGGCTACAAATTCGCCCATGCTGTTGTCGTACCAACGCCTTGCCAGCCCGGCGTGGTGATTTCGAACATACCTACCTATATGAAGGAAAGTTGATGCCCTATCCATTAAGCGAGGCGGACAAGACAGCGATTGGAAAAGCGCTGGCCTTGTATTACGAAGAAGCACTGGAGGCCGGCTACCGCGCCCTGTTCGACCGCATGGCGCGCGCCAACATGGGCATTGTCACCGGCTATCTCGACCAGGCCAAGGATACCTACGCCAGTTTGCGCAAGAAATCCAAGGACGCGTTCACCACCACCTTCAAGGCGCAGCTGAAATTGCAGCTGGGCGTCATGTTTGCCAACAAGAACGACGTCGCCAGCGTGCTGGTCGGCCTGGCGGAAAAAGCCCTGTCCGAACTGGCCAGCAAGATTCCGATTCCCGTGCTGTCGACCATCGTGTCGAAAACCATCACCATGGCCGCCACCGAAGCGAAAGCCGAGCTGCATACGCGCAGCATCCGCGAAGCGGACGGCGCCTTGAACAAGCAGGCCGGCGGCGAAGTATCGATGCTGTACACCAGCGACACCGAAGCGGCGGAACTGGCCACCAAGGCGATGGAGCAATACAAGCAGGTGTGCAATTACATCACCGCCCTGCCGCCCACCATCGCCACATTCGATGACGCCGTCACGTTCCCGACGGCCACCTTCAAGGTCCAGGCGGCAGCCTCGTCGCTCAATATCGCGCTGACGCAGATCCAGCAATACCTGACGGCCATGCAGGAACGGGTGCAAAGCATCAGCACCGTGGTCACCGGCTACAAGACCACCCTGCGCGAAAAAATGCCAGCCGCCGTCGACGCCGTACTGCAAAAAGGCTATGCGGACGCCTATCTGGCGGGCAAAACCGATATCGGCCGCAACAAATACAATGCCGTGCCCTTGCCGGTGCTGACCAAACCGCATGAAAGCGCGGGCGGCGCCACGTGGCTCGCCTCCTACCTGTCGCACGCGGTAGCGCAGGGCTATTACGACGCCGGCAACGAAATGAGCATCACCCGGCCGCGCAGCAACGCCATCACGCAGGCGCCGACACGGCCACGCAGCAACGCCATTATCGGCCGCTAAATCATCCGCATTGGCACATAGGCAATGCCATCGGCCTCCACCTTGGGGGCCGTGGCAACAAAGCCCAGGCTTTCATAGAAGGGCAAGGCAAATACGGACGAGTTCACCGTAAAGCCCGTCGTGTTGCCCCTGGCAATCGACGCATCGCGCGCTGCCTGCCACAGCTGCAGGGCGATGCCACACCGGTGCAGCGCGCGCGGCACGAACAGGTGGAACAGATGCGTGTTGTCGCGCATCGCCACCACGCCGGCCAACTGGCCGCCGAGATGGGCGATCTGGTACTGGTATTTTTCCTGCGACAGATAATTTTCGATGGCCGGCAAGCGGCAGTGGGCTATGAATTTTTCCGCGCCGGCGCCGTCCGGATGCAAGGTCAGGAATGGCATCAGGTCGTCGATCAGGGCGACGATGGCGGGCGCGTCGGCGACCAGCGCCGGACGTAGTGTGATTTCAGGCAAGATCTTCATGGGCAAATCATGCCACAAGCGTCAACAAAAATCGCGGCTGCTGGTGCGCAGCCGTCCCAGCAGATGCGACATGTCGACCAGGCGCTTGGCCACCAGGTTGCGCACGATGCCCTCCTGCTGCCATACGCCATATACGCCCAGCAAGGGCGCGCCCAGCACCTCCTTGCGCTGTTCCTCCACCAGCGACGGCCACACGATCACGTTGACCGTGCCGGTCTCGTCTTCCAGGGTCAGGAACAGCACGCCCTTGGCCGTGCCGGGGCGCTGGCGCACGGTGACGATGCCGCAGGCGCGCGCCACTTGCCCGTTGGTATAACAGCGCAGGGTCGAGGCCGGCATAAAGCGCTGCGCCAGCAATTGCTTGCGCAGCAGCGCCAGCGGATGGCGGCCCAGGGTCAGGCCTTGCGCGCGGTAGTCGCTGACGATGCCGGCGCCTTCGCTCGGCGTTGACAGCTGCGGCAAGTCTTCCTCGGGCGTGGTGGCGCGCAGCAAGTCGCGATCGGGCACGGCGCCGGCCGCCTGCCACAGGGCTGCGTGGCGGTTGCCGGCCAGCGCCTGCAAGGCATTGCCGGCGGCCAGGATCTGCAAGTCGTGACGGTCCAGGCCGGCGCGCCGCGCCAGCTCGGCCACGCTGTGAAAGGCGGCAATCGCGCGCGCATCCTCGATGCGCCGGGCAGCGTCCTCGCGCATGCCGAACAGGGTATTGAAACCGAGGCGCACGGCAGGCAGCGCGGCCTCCCCCTCCAGCGCCGCCTCCCAGCCGCTGACGGCCACATCGACGGGAAACACTTGCACACCATGGCGGCGCGCATCTTGCACCAGTTGCGAGGGGCTGTAAAAACCCATCGGCTGGCTGTTGAGCAAGGCGCACAAAAAGGCCGCTGGTTCATGGCATTTCAGCCAGGAACTGGCATAGGTCAAGAGCGCGAAACTGGCCGCATGCGACTCGGGAAAGCCGTATTCGCCAAAGCCTTCGATCTGGCTGAAGATGGCGTCGGCAAACTCTTTTTCATAACCGTTGTCGACCATGGCGTCGACGATGCGGTCATGGTAATTGTTCATGCCGCCCTTGCGTTTCCAGGCCGCCATGGCGCGACGCAACTGGTCCGCTTCGCCGGGCGTGAAATCGGCGGCGATGATCGCCACCTGCATCACCTGCTCCTGGAAAATCGGTATGCCCAGGGTGCGGCCCAGCGCCTTTTCCAGCCCCTTGGGATAGGTCACGGCCTCCTTTTGCTGGCGCCGCTGCAAATACGGGTGCACCATGCCGCCCTGGATCGGACCGGGCCGCACCAGCGCCACTTCGATCACCAGGTCGTAGAACTTGCGCGGGCGCAGGCGCGGCAGCATGCTCATCTGCGCGCGCGATTCGATCTGGAACACGCCGATGGTATCGGCCTCGCAGATCATGTCATACGTCGCCTTGTCCTCGGGCGGAATATCCTGCATCACGAACGGCTCGCCACGGCGCAGGCTGACGATGTCGAAGGCGCGGCGCAGGGCCGACAACATGCCCAGCGCCAGCACGTCGACCTTCATCAGGCCCAGCTCTTCCAGGTCGTCCTTGTCCCATTCGATCACGCTGCGGCCCGCCATGGTGGCGTTTTCGATCGGCACCAGGCGCGAAAGCTTGCCTTGCGCAATCACGAAGCCGCCCGGGTGCTGCGACAAGTGGCGCGGAAAACCCAGCAGTTGCTGCGCGAGGCTGGCCCATTGCCGCGACAAGGGCGCCTCCGGGTCCAGCCCGCTTTCGGCCAGCCGGTTCAGCAAGTCGCGCTTGCCGTCGAACCAGCGGTGCGCCTTGGCCACTTTTTCCACGATGGCCAGGTCCACGCCCAGCGCGCGGCCGCTGTCGCGCAAGGCGCTTTTCGGCCGGTAGCTGATCACCACAGCGGCCAGCGCGGCGCGCCGCCGGCCATACTTGGCGTAGATATATTGAATCACCTCCTCGCGCCGCTGGTGTTCGAAGTCGACGTCGATATCGGGCGGCTCATTGCGCTCGCGCGACATGAAGCGCTCGACCAGGGAATTGCCGCGCGCCGGGTCCACCTCGGTAATGCGCAGGCAATAGCAGACGGCCGAATTGGCGGCCGAGCCCCGGCCCTGGCACAGAATGGCTTGCGAGCGGGCAAAGCGCACGATATCGTAGACCGTCAGAAAATACGGCTCGTATTCCAGGTCGGCGATCAGTGCCAGCTCATGCTCGATCTGTTCCTGCACGTTGGCAGGAATACCCTGCGGAAAGCGCGTGCGCGCGCCATGGTAGGTTTCTTCGCGCAAGTAAGTGGCCGGCGTATGGCCGGCTGGCACCAGTTCATCGGGATATTCATAGCGCAGGGTATCGAGCTTGAACTTGCACTGGCTGGCAATCAATACGGTTTCGGCCAGTGCCTGCGCTGGATACACATTGCCCAGGCGCAGGCGTGCGCGCAGATGCTGTTCCGCGTTTTGCGCCAGCGCATAGCCGCACTCGGCCACCGGCTTGCCCACGCGCACCGCGCACAGGGTGTCGAGCAGGGGCTTGCGCGAACGCACGTGCATGCAGACATGGCCGACCGCCACCACCGGCAAGCCCCGCGCCTGTGCCGCCGCCTGCACGGCCAGGCGGTGCGCATCGTCCTGGGCGCGCAGCAGCAGGTTCAGGCCGATCCAGTTGCGCTCCTTTTCTTCTTCCATGGCAAACGTGGCCTGCATCCAGGCGCCCTGTTCGCGCAAGGCATCGGCATCGGCCGGGTAGCCGGGCAGCAGGATCATCACGCAGCCGGGCAAGCCCTTCAAATGCGCGAACTCGGGCGCCGGCGCGGCGAAATCGTCGGGCGTCAGCAGATAGCGCCCCTTGGCCGCGCGCGTGCGCGCCATGGTGATCAGCTCGGACAGATTGCCGTAGCCCTCGCGGTTTTTCGCCAGCGCCAGCAGCGACCAGGCGGGGCGGCCATCGGCATGCGTCAGCTGAAAATGCGAACCGATAATCAAAGGGAAATGTGCCCGCTTGGCCACGCCATGGGCGCGCACCACGCCGGCCAGCGAGCACTCGTCCGTGATGGCCAGCGCGCGGTAGCCCAGTTCGATGGCGCGCGCCACCAGTTCCTGCGCATGCGAGGCGCCGTGCAGGAAGCTGAAGTTGGTCAGGCAGAACAACTCAGCATAATCGGGCAAGCTCGCCGCCACCATGATCCACCTCAATACTGTATATAAACACAGTAATTATACTCAAGTAAAAAATGGCCAAGCGGTTATGCTTGTGCTTTCTCTTCACCAGCACCTGCCATGACCATCCATCTCTTGAAATGTTTCGGCGCCACGCCCGGCGGCGGCAACCCGGCGCTGGTCGTCGAACACGACACCGGCACGGAGACCGAACGCCAGCAATTTGCACGTGAACGCCAGGTCAGCGCCTGCGTCTTTATCGACCGCCAGCCCGACGGCGCCATCGTGCTCGACTATTTTTATCCGCACACGCGCAGCCCGCTGTGCCTGCACGCCACCCTGGCCGCTGCCCATGTGCTGCTGGCGGCGCCGGGCGCGCCGGCCAGCGTTACGGTACGGACCGCCATGCGCGGGCAATCGCTGATGCTGGCGCGGCGCGGCGCGGACCTGTTGATCGGCCTGGCGCCGCAGACAGCGCCATCTGTCGAAATAGAACGCTATCTGCCATCGGAACTGATGGGCCAGCACATGCATCTGGCATCGCCACCGGTCGTCGCTTCCATCGGCAGCCCCAAGCTGCTGCTGGAAGTGGCGGACAGCACCACCTTGCGCGCGCTGCGGCCCAACCTGGAGCTGATCGCCGACTGGGGCCGCTTGCATGGCGTCAATGGCTGCTATGTGTATTGCAAGCTGGCCGATGGCCACTATGAAGGGCGCAACTTCAATCATCCCGACCCGGCCATGGAAGACAGCGCCACCGGCGTGGCGGCCGGGGCGCTGGCATTGCACTTGCAACAGTCGCTGAGCCTGTCACAGGGCCATGTCACGCAGCAGCCTTGTCTGATCCGGGTCGAGTATGCCGAGGGTGAGATTTGGGTGGGCGGAATGGTGCAAAGCAGCACCTGAACGGGGCATGATGCACCAAGGCAATGCAGACAAAGAGGCAACAAAACCGCCGCGTACCAGGAAACAACAGTCAGGCTTTATTTGTAATAATAAAACACGGTATTGCTGGCAGATAGTTAAAAATTGGCACTAGAATCAAGTGACAAAATCACTTGGAGATACCCGCGTGCCGACCCTGACCACCTTGCGTAAAGCCGTTCTGATCAGCCTGTATGGCAGCGCCGCCCTCGGCGTTTTCGGCATGTGCGCCGCGCCCGCCATGGCGCAAACCGGCGACACCGCCAGCGCGGCCGACACGGGCGCCGTGCAAACGGTCAGCGTGGTCGGCTCACGCCGCGTCACCGCCAGTTCTGCCACCGACACCATGGTGCCGGTCGATATCATTCCCATGACCAAGGTCGCCGAACAGGGCGGCCAGTTCGACCTGGCGCAGTCGCTGCAATACATTTCGCCATCATTCAATTCCACCCGCCAGACCGGCGCGGACGGCGCCGACCTGGTCGATTCCGCCGCCCTGCGCGGCCTCGGTTCCGACCAGACGCTGGTGCTGGTCAACGGCAAGCGCCGCCACACGACGGCCCTGGTCAACCTGTTCGGCGCGCGCAACCGCGGCAACACGGGCACCGACATGAATGCGATTCCGCTGCTGGCGATCAAGAACGTGCAGGTGTTGCGCGACGGCGCCGCCGCCCAGTACGGCTCGGACGCGATTGCCGGCGTGATCGATATCGAACTGAAGAAAAGCCTGGGCTGCGAAGCGGTGGCCGGCTACAGCCAGTATTCGGAAGGCGACGGCAAGAACTACATGACCTCGGCCTACTGCGGCATGGCGCTGGGCGACAAGGGCACGATTGCGATTACCGGCGAATACCTGGACCGTGGCCGCTCGAACCGCGCCGACTCGGACAGCATGCGCATCATCGGCGACACCAAGTCGGAAAACAAGACCTTGTACGTGAATGGCGACTACGCCACCAGCGCCACCAGCAAACTCTATTTCACGGCCGGCGCGCAGACGCGCGACGCCTCGAGCGCCGCGTTTGGCCGCGGCGGCATCGGCAGCGACGATATTCCATCGCGCAATTCGGCCGCCATGTATCCGAACGGTTTCGTGCCCTTTATCAACGGCAAGATCGACGACCAGTACGCCACCATCGGCCACCGTGGCCAGATCGGCGACTGGAATGCGGATTTCTCGCAGACCTATGGCTACAACAAGATGCGCTACGACATCAGCAATACGCTGAACGCATCGATCGCCAACCTCGATCTGCTGAACGGCGGCAAGGGCGTCAGTGCCAGCCGTTATGACGCGGGCGGCTTCTCGTTCCAGCAACTGACCACCAATGCCGACTTCAGCCGCTACTACGACACCGTGCTGCAAGGCATGAACGTCGCCTTCGGCGCCGAATACCGCAGCGAGGAATACAAGATCGTCGCCGGCGAACCGGGCTCCTACAGCGATGCCGACGGCGTGGGCGTGGGCGGCAATGCGGGCAGCCAGGGCTTTCCCGGCTTCCAGCCCGGCGACGCCACCAAGGCCAAGCGCCACAGCATCGCCGCCTATGGCGACGTGGAACTGGACGTCACGCAGCGCCTGAAAACCCAGGGCGCCGTGCGCTATGAAAAATTCAGCGACTTCGGCTCCACCGTCACCGGCAAGCTGGCCGCCAGCTACAAGGCGGCGCCGAATGTGCTGCTGCGCGGCTCGGCCAGCACCGGCTTCCGTGCGCCATCGTTGCAGCAAGTGTATTTCTCGTCGACCTTCACCGACTTTATCGGCGGCGTGCCGACCGACGTGGTGCTGGCGCCGAATGGCGGCGCGGTGGCCAATGCGGCCGGCATCCCGAAACTGAAGGAAGAAAAATCCACCAGCTTTACCCTCGGCACTACCTGGACACCGACCCAGGCCATCTCCGTCACGGCCGATCTGTACAACATCAAGATCAAGGACCGCATCGTGCTGTCGGGCCGCTTCAACGCCGACAACTACCCGGACCTGGCCGCCCGTCTGTCGCTGCTGGGCGTGGGCGAAGCGCAATTCTTCGTCAACTCGATCGACACGCGCACGCGCGGCCTGGACCTGACCGCTTCGCACAAGGGTGAGTTGTTCAGCAACCGCCTGACCACGTTCCTGGCGCTAAACCTGAGCAAGACGGAAGTGACCAAAGTCAAGACGCCAGCATCCTTGAGCGGATTCGAAGACGTGCTGCTGTCCGAACGCGAACGCCTGTTCATCGAGCAAGGCGGCCCCCGTTCGAAAGCCACGCTGGGCTTCGACTACCTGACCGGCAAGCTGGAATCGAACCTGCGCGTGATCCACTTCGGCCCGCAAACCCTGGGCACCTTCAGCGGCACCGCCGAAGGCGTACCGAACGCGCGCTACAAGGCCAAGACCTCGGCCGATCTGAGCTTTACCTACAGCATCACGAAAAACGCCAAGCTGACCTTCGGCGGCAACAACATCTTCAACGTCAAACCGACCACGCAGAACGCCGACGAAACCGACAACGGTTTCAAATACGACAGCGTGCAGTTCGGCCTGAATGGCGCATCGTACTTTGGACGCTTGTGGGTCAAGTTCTGATGTAGTGGTCATTTCGTAAAAAACAGCGGCTGCGCCAGGGATGGGCAGCCGCTTTTTTGTTGACGCCGTGATCAGCATGGCATGCATTAAAAGTTGCCTGTTCACAACGAAATCACGCTCACATTGCTTTTTGTGATTTTTAGTGAGAAACTAAATTCAACCAATAAAAATAACAAAACGAAATAACTAAACAACTTATTTCGTTATTCCAGCACCCAGCCCCGTGCTCACCATCGCGCCCCACCTTGCTCGGCCCTGCCTTCAACATGGCATTGCCTGAGTTGATCGATAGTCCATCACGCCCATCGACTTCCATCTCGTGCATCCCTGACGTCCTCATATCACGACGGATAAGGATCACATGTAAATAATTCCCAAGGGAATGTTATGAAAAACTTATCCGTACGTACCCAGCTTGCACTCGCCTTCGGCGGCATCACCTTGTTGCTGGCAGGGATAGCCATTATCGCCATCATCAGAATGTCGTACCAGTCAGCCACCTTTGAAAATTATGTGCATGGTGTGCGTGCACGTTCCGAAGCGGCCCATGTCGTGAGGGAAGCGGTAGGGATGCGTGCCGTGGCGGCCAGGAATCTGGTCCTCGTCACCACGCCGGCAGACCGTGATGCGGAGAAGAAAACTGTCTTCCAGGCCCAGGAAGACGTGGTGACCAATTTGCGCAAACTGAAGGAACTCGCCAGCGATGCATCCGTGTCGGAAGATGCCCGGCGCATGATCACCAAGATCGAAAGCATCGAAAAACAATACTCACCGGTGGCGCTGGCCATTGTGGATCTTGCCCTGCAAGAAAAGAAAGAGGAAGCGACCATCAAGATCAACCAGGAGTGCCGCCCTTTGCTGGCAGCCCTGGTAGCCGCCTCCAATGAATACGCGCAATACACGACCCAACACTCGCTGGAACTGATCAAGAACGCGGAAGACAAGTTTGCGGCCGCCAGGAACCAGCTGATCCTGCTCAGCATGCTCGCCACCGCACTGGCGATTGCGGCCGGCATCCTGATCTTGAAGCGCCTCCTCAATGCCTTGGGCGCGGAACCGGTCGCCTTGTGTGACGCCGTGACCAAGGTTGCCAGTGGCGACCTGACCGGCGAGTTGCATGTCAGGCCCGGCGACAGCGGCAGTGTGCTGGCGGCGGTGCAGCGCATGCAGTTGTCGCTGGTGCAGGTAGTCTCATCCGTTCGCCAGGACTCGGAACTGGTGTCGAGCGCCGCAGCGGAAATTTCCTCGGGCAATAACGATTTGTCGAACAGAACCGAGCAACAGGCCAGCGCACTGGAAGAAACGGCCTCTTCAATGGAAGAATTGACCTCGACCGTCAAGCAAAATGCCGAGAATGCGCGCCAGGCCAACGTCCTGGCCATCACGGCGTCCGATGTCGCGACCAAGGGCGGCGCTGTCGTTTCCCAGGTGGTCGGCACGATGGAATCGATCAGCGAAGCGTCGCGCAAAATCGTCGACATCATCGGTGTCATCGATGGCATCGCCTTTCAAACCAATATCCTTGCGCTCAATGCGGCGGTGGAAGCGGCCAGGGCCGGTGAACAGGGGCGTGGATTTGCGGTGGTCGCTTCCGAGGTACGCAGTCTTGCCCATCGCAGCGCCAGCGCCGCCAAGGAAATCAAGGTATTGATCGACAACTCGGTGGAACGGGTTGACTTGGGCACCAAATTCGCCAACGAAGCCGGCGCCACCATGTCGGAGGTGGTCAGCAGCGTGACGCGGGTGACCGATGTAATCGCCGAGATCGTCAGCGCCAGCCAGGAGCAATCAACCGGGATCGAACAGATCAATCATGCCGTCAGTGCGATGGACAATGTCACACAGCAAAACGCCTCGCTGGTCGAAGAAGCGGCAGCAGCAGCTGAATCGCTGCGGGTTCAAGCCGACAATCTGGTCCTTACCGTGAGTGTTTTCCAGATACCCGCAGACGGCGCACGCCCCTCCGCGCGGCCAACGCCGAGCCATGCCGGCAAGCTGAGCGCCGTGGCCAAAGCACCGGCACGCGCCTTGCCCGCAAAGCGCGCGCCCGTGTCGAACATCATGCCTTTGTCGCAGGCAAAAGCACGCAAGGCAACCGCTGCCGTGGGTGACTGGGAAGAATTCTAGGCGCTGCGCATCAATACTATCTACAGCCGCATGCCGAGCCAGATCACCGATTCGGTCATGCCGGAAACGGCGGAACCGAGCATGCGCCCCCACAGGCCAGTCGTTGTGCCCTGCCCTGCTGCTTGGTCGTGATGCGCCTGCTCTTCGTCCAGGATGCCGGCAATCGCGGCAACAGCTTGGGCATCGTGCGCCAGCAATGTGGTTTGCCGGCGCAGATGGCGCAACACCGTGCGTTCGACCGCCACCGTGGTGAGCGAGATGGCACGCGCACCCAGCAAGCCGGTGGCGGCGCCCAGGGCATAGCCTCCCGCAGCGCACAGCCAGTAACTCTTGCAGCGCTTCAAGCCACGACGCTGGAGCTCGTTGTAAAAGATGGTCCTGTGCTTTTCTTCATCCGCCCTGAATGCGCGCAGCTCCGGCACCAGTGACCTGGCGGTCAGGCGCGCCATGAAAATCTGGCCCGTGTAGATGCTGATGGCGCCATGCTCGCCCGCATGATTCACCTTCATGATGCGCCCAGCCAATTGCGCGGAATGGAGGGTCATCGGAATCGTCCCTATTGAGGTACTGCCGATGCCTGGCGGCGGCTTGTCGCAGCTTGTGCATTGATGAAAGCGACCAGGTCCTTCACGGTATGCACGCTGCCATACCAGGGATTGTCTTCCGTTTTCTCCAGGGAGCGTCCTGACCTGGCCGCGATGTCCTGCAACAAATCGTCCACGTCGTCCGCCTCAAGGTGAAAGTCCGCAGACAGCCTGTCCGAGGCGCATACAGGAAAGGCGGTCACGTACGGCTGCAGCCATTGCTGGAGTTCCTGGTAGGTCGCACGCATGATCCACGTATCCGTCTGGCGCACGTCAAAGCTGCGGGCAAACTCGCAGATCGATACACCTAGACGCGACCTTGCCAGCGCTTCGTAGCGGCGCTTTTCCCGCTTGGTCACGGCTGCGCCATGGCACCAGACGGCGCAGCATGCCATCGCGATCATGCACCGGGCAAACGTCGATGCCGAATAGAGCAAATATCCGAACCCCACTACCAGGATCGTCAGGAATAACACTGCGGCATGGTCCAGGCTTTCGCGATGGCGGGGTGGCAGCAAGCGGGATGGCAATCGCATGGGTTTTATCCTGTTCCCTGTCATGACGCTTGCTCCGGGTACTTTACCGCAGCGACAGCGGCAGACAGGATTTCCTCCTGCGTCCAATGGCGTGACAACCAAATTGCGAGTGCCGCGCCTGACAAATGCCACCAGTTCATGCCCTTGTGCCGCTGGTGGCTGATGAGATAGTCAGCGGCCACCCACCAGACGAGCAGTTCCTCAGGATCTACGCCGGGGTCTTTTTTGACGAGTAGCGTCATTGCAAACGAATAAGGATTGATTGCTGCGATACGTGGCACACCGTTGCCATGGGCACGTTTCCAAACCAGCGCCTGCTGCTCTTTGGAGGCAAGTTGCAAGGGCTTTTCCGGAACGCCATCGACGCCGCTCAGTCCCAGCCAATACAGGCCAGGTGGAAGGGCCAGCAAGAGCGTCACCGTAATGCAAAGGAGGATGGTTAAAAGGCGGCGAATTCGGGACATGGCAGACTCACATGATAGGGAATGCGTTCATCGTACATGCTTGCTGAGCGGCTACTTTGCCTGCCGGGTATCGGCCTGTCGATATCCAGCATGGCTGGCCTCAAAAAGTTGACCATGCACCCAAGCTGGCCTTGTCGACATGGCCATCGCTCAAGGCTTTCAGTCCGCGGACAAAATCATCGAGCGGCGCCGGCTCGGTCATCATGTACACGGTGCATTCATTGGCAACGTGCTTTTTGCCAAAATCGAAATACTCGGACTGGGCTGAAATAGTGATATGTACATGTCCGCCATGCTGAAACTGCAGGCGGGCATGAAAGGCGCCCGATGCATATTCAGGGCCGAATTCTCCAAATCGCAGGTCATAAATACCGCCGTGGATCTGGTCCTTGAAGCGCTCCAATCCTGCGGCGGTATCCTTCAGGCGCTGGTGTCCCGCATACACCCTGATGCCAAAGGTTGAGGTGCCGTCGTTGACCTCGATACGCAGCTCGACCATATCGTCATCGGCCCACATCCTCAGAAAGCTGATTCCTGTATCCATATACTCCCTTTGTCTTCACGTTCAGCCCTGCTGGCTGCGCCTGGCTGGTTGCCACTTTAACGTATTTTGCTATCGATATAAGATGCAATCTGCGTCACCACCTTGAAGGAGAAGCCATGCCCGCGTCGCCACTGGAATTCTGGTTCGATTTCGGCAGCAACTACAGCTACCTGAGCGCCATGCGCATCGAGGCGCTGGCGCGTAAACATCATGTGGAGGTCATCTGGAAGCCCTTTCTGCTCGGTGTCGTGTTCAAGGCGCTGGGCTGGCAGTCGTCGCCGTTCGTGCTGCAAAAGCTCAAGGGCGACTATATGTGGCGCGACATGGCGCGGCTGTGCGACAAATATGGCTTGCCGTGGCAGCAGCCCGGCACCTTTCCGCGCACCGCCCTGCTGCCCATGCGCGTGGCACTGATCGGCGCGGACCAGAGCTGGGTCGCGCCTTTTTCGCGGCGCATGATGGCGATGAATTTTGCCGAAGACCGCGAGATCGACAACCTTGATGCGGTCGGCGAGGCATTGACGGCGCTGGGCCTCGATGCGCCCGCCATCTTGGCGCTGGCGCTGACGGATGACAATAAACTGCGCCTGCGCCGCCAGACGCAGCAGGCGCAAACGCTGGGCCTGTTCGGCGCGCCCAGTTTTGTCTGCCATGGTGAATTATTCTGGGGCAATGACAGGCTGGACGATGCGCTGGTGTTTGCCACCGCGCGCGCCTGATCAGCTGACCGCCAGCGCCACGATTTCTTTCTGCATGTTCTCGATCGCCCGCTCGTTATATTGGTTGGCAAAATACGCATCGCCAAACAACTGACCCGCCTGCGCCTTGGCGCACAGATGTTGCAGGGCCAGTCCGCGCTGCGTATTGAAATGCACGGGGTCCACATGCGCGTACTCACGGGCTATGGCCTGGGTATAGGCCTGGTAGACTTCTTCATCCTGGCCCAGGATGGCCAGGTCGGCGCTCAGCATCACGTCTTTCAGCGCGTGCGCGATGGCCGGGCCCTGGAAGTGGTCGGTGGCGCGTATCAGTTGTGCCACCTCCTGGTTGTCGCCGGCATCCAGGCCGCTGCCCAGCCATAGCTGGGCGCTGGCTTCTTCACTGGAGTACAGGGCGTCTTCGTCGTGGCTGTAGACGGCGTCGTGGAACCAGAAGGCTTTTTTTACCAGCGCGCTGTCGCGTGGCGCGGCATAGGTGTTGTCGGCCCAGACGCGGATCTCGGACAGGCCGTGCACCAGGTGGTCGAGGTTGTGATAGTGGCGGTCGGCGCCGCCATAGGCGTCGGGTCCCGTCAGGTGGTCGAACCAGTGATCAAGCAGTGCGATCTGTTCAAGCGAAGCGGTGGCATAGTGCCACAGCGCTTCCCACTCCTTGCGCAGGCAGTCGAGTATCCACGCGTGGTAGGCGGGGCCGGGGACGAATTTTTTCATGGTCCAGTTCCAGCCGACCGGGCCCTCCAGGGCTTTGACGAAGCTGGAACTGACGGAACCGAGGTCGCGCGGCGGCATCACGAAAATGGTTTTCGCGCCCTGCAGCACGTCGACATTGGTTTGCTGGATCAGGTTTTCATAGTCGAAATCGGCGGTGGTGCGGATGCCGCGGATCAGGTAGTCGCAGCCATGCTTTTTCGCCGCGCGCGCCGTGTAGTCGCCCTTGACGATCACCACCTGCACATTGTCCCAGCCGCATGCGCGCGCACTCTGCTCGATGATGCGCTTGCGGTCTTCGGCGGGGAACTGCGGCTTCTTGGCCGGGTTTTGCGACAGGAACACGATCACCTCGTCGGCCAGCGATCGCGCTTCGCCGATCACCCACATATGGCCGTTGGTGATGGGGTCGAGGGTGCCTGAAAATCCGATCTTCTGCATGCTGCGCTCCGTTCATTAATGTACTTATTGCGCAGACAATATAGGCCTGCGCCGCGCACGTCAATGCAGCATGCCAAAGATTCGTAGCAAATCGCTATTTTTTCAGCGGCAGCGGAAACTCCACCCGCACGCACAGGCCGCCCAGCCGTTCGGAACTGTCGAGTACCAGGCGCGCGCCATGGCGCTCGGCGATCGCCTTGATGATGGCCAGGCCCAGGCCGCTGCCATTGGCGTCGGTGCCGGGCACGCGGTAGAAGCGGCTGAAGACGCGTTCGCGTTCTTCCTCGGGGATGCCGGGGCCGCTGTCTTCCACCGACAGGGTCACGCCGACCGGGGTCGAGCGCAGGTCGATATCGACCCTGCCGCCCTGCGGCGTGTACTTGATGGCGTTGTCGACCAGGTTGCGCAGCAGGATGTTCAGGGCGTCGGCCTGGCCGGCGGCGCTGGCCGGGTCCATATGGTGCAGGCCCAGGTCGATCTTGCGCGCCTGCGCCACGCCGGCCATGTCGCCCAGCGCGCGCTTGACGACATCGTTCAGGTCGACCAGCTGCAGCTGGTCGCCGCTGGCCGCGCTGGCCTCCTGGCGTGCCAGCACCAGCAATTGCTCGACCAGCCGCGTGGCCCGTTCGATGCCGGCGCTGACACGCGAAATCGCCAGGCTGCGCTTGTCTTCCGACTCGGCCCGCTCCAGGCTCAGCACCTGCAGTTTCAGGGCCGCCAGCGGCGTGCGCAATTCGTGCGCGGCGTCGGCGACAAAATGCTGCTGCGCATCGAAGGCGGTTTTCACGCGATCAAATAAGAGGTTCAATTCATGCACCAGCGGACGCACTTCGTCGGGCAAGCCGGACTCCGACACCGGTGACAGATCGTCGGCCTGGCGCGCCGCCACCTGCTTGCGCACGCGCGAGACGGGCGCCAACGAACCGCTGACCACCCACCACACCACCAGCATCAAGATCGGCGCCATCAGCGCGATCGGGCCGACGGTGCGCAGCGCCAGGCTGCCGGCCATGCGTTTGCGCACCGCCATGTCCTGCGCGATCTGCACGGTCTGGGAACTGGTCTGCACGGAGAAAATGCGGTAGGTGGTGCCATTGGCCTTCACGTTCGAAAAGCCCAGCACGGCGCGCTGCGGCAGTTCGGCGCGCGTGATCGAACGGAACACCTGCACCCCGTCCGGCGTCCAGACCTGCACCACCATGTCGTTATTGGCTGGATCGGCCGGCAAGGCTTCGGCATGATTGGCCAGCGGCGCGCCCGAACGCAGCGACAGCGCCATCTGCTGCATGTGATAGTCGAAGATCTGGTCGGCGTCGTACAGCGCGCTGCGGTAGGCGATCGAGGCCTGCGCCAGCGCCGCCATGATGATGGCGGCCAGCAGGAACCACAGCAAGCGGCCGCGCAGCGAGTGCGTCACGGTCACCTTCACCTTCATTCTCATGCCTTGGGCACCATGTAGCCGAGTCCCCGCACGTTCTGGATCAATTCGCTGCCCAGCTTCTTGCGCAGGCCGTGGATATACACTTCAACCGCATTGCTGTTGACTTCATCCTTCCAGCTGTACAGCTTTTCTTCCAGCTGCGCGCGCGACAGCACGATGCCGGGCCGCGCGATCAACGCTTCCAGCACCGCCCATTCGCGCGCCGACAGGCTGACCGGATGGCCTTCGGCAATCACTTCGCGCGTCAGCGGATTGATCGACACGCCCTGGTGTTCGAACACCGGTTCCGGCCGGCCCGAAGCGCGCCGCAGCAAGGCGCGGATGCGCGCCAGCAGTTCGTCGAGGTCGTACGGTTTCAGCACGTAATCGTCGGCGCCCGCGTCCAGGCCCGCGATGCGCTGCTCGATGGCGTCGCGCGCGGTGGCCACCAGCACCGGTGTGTCGAGTTTGCGCAAGCGCATCGAGCGCAGCACTTCCAGGCCATCCTTGCGCGGCAGGCCCAGGTCCAGCAGCACCAGGTCGTAGGTCTGCGTCTGCAGGGCCGTGTCGGCCATGTCGCCATCCTTGACCCAGTCCACCGCATAGTGCTCGGCGCGCAGCAGGTCCAGCACCACTTCGCCGATCATTGTGTCGTCTTCTACCAGCAGTAAGCGCATGGTTGCCTCTCTTTGTTAATTACTTAGCCCAAACGCACGGGTATAAAAATCTTGTCCGGTCCGCGCTGTATCAGCAAGGCCACCGACTTGGCCGATTTGTCGACCACGTCGCGTACCTGCTCGACGGTGTTGACGGGACGGCCGTTGACCGACAATAACACGTCGCCCGGCTGCACCCCGGCATTGGCGGCGGCGCCACCGGCGTCTTCCACCAGCAGGCCGGCGCTGATGCCCGCCTCGCGCTTTTCATCCGATTGTAACGGACGCAGCGCCAGGCCCAGTTTCACCTTGCCGGCCGCGCCATGCTCGGGCGCCGCTTCGGCCACCTTGTCGGCGGCATTCCCCAAGGTAGCGTTCAAGGTGACGATCTTGCCGTCACGCCAGACGTCCAGGCTGACTTTGGCGCCTGGCAGGGCGATGCCCACCATGGCCGGCAAGTCGCCCGAGGCGATGATGCGCTCGCCATTCATCTTGCGGATCACGTCGCCCGATTTCAGGCCCGCCTTGTCGGCCGGGCTGCCGCGTTCCACGTTCGCCACCAGCGCGCCTTCCGGCGTGGCCAGCTTGAACGAATCGGCAAAACCCTGGTTCACTTCCTGCACCGTCACGCCCAGCTTGGCGTGGCTGGCCTTGCCGGTGGCGACGATCTGGTCCTTGATGCGGCCGGCCAGGTCGATCGGGATCGCGAACGACAGGCCCTGGAAGCCGCCCGTCTGGCTGTAGATCTGCGAATTGATGCCGACCACTTCGCCACGCGTATTGAACAGCGGGCCGCCCGAGTTGCCGGGATTGACGGCCACGTCGGTCTGGATAAACGGCACATTGCTGTCGTCGGGCAGGGATCTGCCCTTGGCGCTGACCACGCCGGCCGTTACCGTGCTGTCAAAGCCATACGGCGAACCGATGGCCAGCACCCACTCGCCCACTTTCAGGTCGTTCGAGTGGCCCAGCGGCACCACCGGCAGGTTGCTGGCGTCGATTTTCAGCACCGCGATATCGGTCTTCGGATCGCTGCCCAGCACCTTGGCGCGGAACTCACGGCGGTCGTTCAGCTTGACGGTCACTTCGCGCGCATCGCGCACCACGTGGGCGTTGGTCATGATGATGCCGTCCGGGCTGACGATAAAGCCGGAGCCGAGACCATGGGTCGGCACGTCGCGCCCGCCACGCTGGCCGCCTTGCGGGCCCTGGAAGCGGCGGAAGAATTCAAGGAAGGGATCGTTGCCGAAATCGTCGGCACCGGCCTGGCCGGAGGTGTCGAGCGCCACCTTGGTGCTGCCGGTAACGCTGATATTGACAACGGCCGGGCTGTTGCGCGCGGCGATCTGGCTAAAGTCGGGCAAGGCCACCAGCGGGCCGGGCGCGGCCGGGGTGGCGGCGGGCGCGACGGCCGCGGCCGCCGGGGCGGCGGCCGTCGCGCCATTCGCGCCGGCATTGTTCTGATGCACCACCATCGCGCCGCCGGCACCGAGCACACCGATCGCGGCCAGCGCGGCTACGGTGCGTTTGATATTCAGCGATGGGCTGGTCGATTTGGGTTCTTGGCGTTCCATGGATTGCTCCTCATTCAATGAGACTTTGATGTATGCAATAGTGGGCCACCAGACTTAGGCGCCGCTTAACATTTTTCCATTGAGAAACAGGTGTGGAGTCCTTTTTCAGGCGTTTAAGCATCGTCTAATTCAGTCTTTCCAGGAGGCCTGGACGTGACACTGGCCGGATCAACCGGCCAGTATTTTACTGCATCAGAAGGACGGGGAATCCTTCTGTTGATTCAGGCCTGGACGGAAGGCTCAGGCGGCCTGGCGCTGTTCCAGTGCGCTGACATTGTCGCCGACCACCTCGCCGCTGCCGGCGCCGATTTCGATCTTGCGCGGTTTCAGCGCTTCCGGCACTTCACGTACCAGTTCGATGGTCAGCATGCCGTTTTCAAACGTGGCGCCGGTGACCTTCACATGGTTGGCCAGCTGGAAGCGCTGTTCGAAATCACGGGCGGCGATGCCTCGGTGCAAAAAGGTGCGCTCGACGCCATCTTTCTGCTTGCGGCCCGTCACTTGCAGCGAGTCGCGTTCGGTGATGATGTCGATCTCGCCGCGCGAGAAACCGGCCAGCGCCATCACGATGCGGTATTTGTCTTCCGACACCAGTTCGATGTTGTACGGAGGGTAGCTCGGCTGCGCATCGGCGCGCTGTTCGTTGAGCAATTGGGCCAGGCGGTCGAAGCCGATGGCGGAACGATACAGGGGAGCAAGGTCAAATGTACGCATGATAAATATCCTTTTAGATTAAGCGATAAGAGGGGCGGACCTCACGATGAGCATCCGCCTGCTACCCAATCTAAGGACGATCAAGCGCCCTTCAAGGCCTTGAAAAACGCGATTTTTGCCCCAGTGCCAAAAATATTATTGCCTTGCCCCGCCCGCATCAACGGCAGGCGTAAGCCTTGCCGATCCACTCATTGGTCATGCTCGTGCCCTGTTGCGACCAGACCACATCGGTGGCCTTCAGCGCCACGGCGGCATTGATGGCCTTGGCCTTGGCGTTCTTGCTGCCGATGGACGAGCTCAGGCCCACGAAGATGGCGTCGGCGCCATTGACATTGCCCAGGAAACGGCAGCTTTTGACATTCTGCTCGCTCACTTCGCGGATGTTATTCGAGGTGACCGTGGTGCAGCCGGCCAGCAGGGCGATGGTGGCCAGCAGGGCCGATTGTGTCAAGCGTGTAAACATGAAAAACCTTTCTATGGATAAGTAAAACGGACGCAGCACACGGCCGCGCCCCTAGGAAAATGCCAGGGTGGCCACTTCTTTATGAGTCGCACAGCAATACGCCGGACAGTGCCGTGCGGTTGCTCACGCCCAGCTTCTGGTAAATCATGTGCAGCTGGTTGCGCACCGTGGCCGGTGATTTGTCGAGCGTGCGGGCAATCGTCTTGTAGGGCGTGCCGTGCATGGCCATGGCTGCCACCGCCCGCTCGGCGGGCGTCAGGCGCTGCATGGCGCCGCCGCCATCTTGTAACATCGTGTCCTGCTGTCTCATGATCGAACCTCCCTTGCCGGTGACGGGGCCAAGCATGCGACCCTTCACTGCCTTGTTCGCGGGCTGCCACGATCCGGTTCAATCTTTTTGCAGATTTTTTTTTGCGCGCAGCGGACCTGCAAGGCCGCGACAACTGTTCAGGCAATGTTTCCTCAGTGCTATATAATCGCCAGCGGCCTGCCTGCCCCGCCCACACTTCTTCCACTCCATGAGCGCATTGCCCGTCAATCCCGCCGAACTGCTTGCCGCCATGGCAGCGGGCGACCAGCGCGCGCTCGATGCTTTGTTCCGCGCCTGGTCGCCGCGCGTGCGCGTGTTTGCGCGGCTGCAGCTGGCCGGCTGCGGGCTCGATGCGCATGCGATCGCCGACGAAGTCACGGTCGACGTGTTCCACGATGTGTGGCGCGCGCCGATGCGCTACGACGGCCGGGTCGCCTTTGGCACCTGGCTGCTGACGCTGGCGCGCAACAAGGCGATCGACCAGATCCGCCGCCACGGCAAGCGCCAGGCGCGCGAAGAGTCGATCGACCGCGATGGCTACGACCAGGCGCAGCTCGATGAACAGGAACACGACCCGGGGCCGCAGGCCCGGCACGAGAGCGTGCAGCGGCGCCACGGCATCCTCGACTGCCTGCGGCGGCTGCGCAATCCCATGCAGCGCGAAAGCCTGACCCTGTGGGCCATCGATGACCTGTCGGTGGCCGATATCGCCCGCATCCAGCAGGCGCCGGCGGGCACCGTCAAGACGCGCTTGTTCCATGGCCGCCTCAATTTGCGCCAGTGCCTGGAGCGCTGGCTGGTACAGGAAGGCCGGGCATGACTGAACCCCTGGAACCCGAAGATCAACGCCTGCGCGCCATGCTGCGCGAGGCGCTCGACGCCGAAGCGGACGCCATGAATCCCGACGCGGGCCTGGCGCAATTGCACCAGCGCCTGCGGCCGCTTGCCTGGTGGCGCCGCCTGCGCTGGCCCACCGTCCCTACCCTGGCGCCATGGGCGGTCACGGCGCTGGCCTGCCTCTGCGTGGTGCAAGCCTGGATGCTGTGGCGGCCACACGATCCGGCCGACCAGCTGCAATGGCGCAGCCTGCCCGGCATGGAAGCGCAGGGCACGGCAACCCTGCGCGCGCGCTTCGCGCCCGGCGCCACCATCGAACAGATGAACGCCGCATTGACACAGGCCGGCGCCAGCATCGTCGCCGGCCCGCTGGCCGACGGCAGCTATCTGCTCGACGCAGCCGACCCGCCGGCGGCGCTGCGCAGCCTGCAGGCGAATGGCGCCATCGTCGCCACCATCGAACTGCGCCATCCATGAAGCGCAGGCTGTGCTGGCTGATATGGCATTGCCTGGCCAGCGGCACGGCGCTGGCCGGCGAGCGCCATGCGCTGCTGGTCGGCGTGGGCGAATTGCCGGCCCTGCCGCGCGCGGCCTGGCTGGCCGGCCCTGTCAACGATGTGGCCGCCATGCGCGCCGCGCTGCGCCAGCAAGGCTTTGCAGAGCGCCATATCGCCAGCCTGGCCGATGGCGGAGAAGCCGATGCCGCGCCCACGCGCGCGGCCATCCTGGCGCGCCTGGCGCAGCTGGAAAAAACCCTGGGCAAGGATGACGTGCTGCTGCTGTACTGGTCCGGCCACAGCGTGCTGGCGCCCGCCTATCCCGGCGCCGTGGCGCAAAACCAGCGCACCCGTCTGCTGACGCGCGACAGCCGCCCCGGCCCGTCCAGGCGGCTGGACGGCGGCATCGGCAGCGCCGAACTGGGGCGCGCCATCGATGCGCTGTCCGCACGCCAGGTGCAGGTGGTGGCCGTGTTCGACACCTGCCATGCGGCGGCCGGCACCCGCAGCGATAACGGTTTGACCTGGCGCGGCCTGTCGGCCGGCGAGATCGGCTGGCGCCAGGCCGCCAGCAAAGAAGCGGGAACGGAACCGGCCCGCGCGCGGCCCCGTTTTGTCGGCTTCTTTGCCGCCGAAGCCCAGCAGCGCACGCCCGAGGCGCGCGGCGTTGCCGTCCCCGGCCAGGCGGCGGGACTATTTACGCGCGCCGTGATCGCCGGCCTGCAGGCGCAGCCAGCCACCTATGCGGCCTGGGCCGGCAACGCCAGCGCGCAGTACCGCACGGCGCTGCAGTCCTATCAACTGCCCCGCTCCGCCTGGCCTTCGCCCGTGTATGCGGGCTTGCTCGACGCGTCCTTGTGGCATGCGGGCGAGGCCGCCGGCACCGCCGCCTTGTGGCCGGTGCAGCGCGACGCGCAGGGCTGGAAGCTGCCGCATGGCCTGCTCGACGGCGTGCGCAGCGGCGATGTGTTCGAGGCGGGCGGCGCACGCTGGCGCGCAGGTGAAGTGGGCTGGAACAGCTCCCGGCTACTATCGGACAGTCCACAAACCCTGCCCGATATGAACTGGGCGCGCCGCACGCCGGCGCACACGCCACAGGGACGCATCGCCGCGCTGCTGGCGCTGCCGCCATCGCAGGGCGCGCCGTTGCTGGACGCGCGCATCGAACTGACTCTGCCGGGCCAGGCGCCGCGCCAGTTGCCGTTCGCCGATGGCGACCTGGGCACGCTGCCGGCCGGCACGCGCATCCGCATCAGCGTGGAAAACCGGAGTCCGGCATCGGTCGACCTGGGCCTGGCGCATTTGCCGCTGCACGGC
The DNA here is from genome assembly GCF_030944405.1 of Janthinobacterium sp. J1-1. NCBI lineage: Bacteria > Pseudomonadati > Pseudomonadota > Betaproteobacteria > Burkholderiales > Oxalobacteraceae > Janthinobacterium > Janthinobacterium sp. J1-1. The sequence goes on along the minus strand of NZ_CP132339.1, from coordinate 2,583,097 downwards.
GCCGCCACCGCCATCTATCCGGCGCTGGCGGGCGACAGCAACCGCATGCCGCCGGCCATCGGCAACGGCATCAGCGTTTTTGAACGCAGCTTTGCCGTCAGCGGCCCGGCCTATGGCGTGGAGTGGCTGGCACTGGTGGCCGCACCGGCCGCCAATGGCGCCCCGCCGCGCCGCTTCGCCATCCTGGAGGCACTGCCGCCAAGCACGCGCGGTGGCGCCATCCCGGCGCCAGCCGATACGCCCGAACAGGCCCAGCTTGCACGCGTATCGTGGAAGTCGGTGCCATGAAGCGCCTGGTGCTCGCGCTGCTGCTGGCCTGCCCCATGACGGCGACGGCAACGGACAGCTGCCGCGCCGCCATCGCGCCGTGGCTGGCGCAGGCCAACGATGCCAATGCGGCCGAGCGGCCGGCCGTATCGCTGCCGCTGTTCCAGCGCGCCGTCGATACCTGCCGCGCGGCGGGCGACCAGGCCGGCGTGGCCAGCGGCTTGCTGGGCCTGGGCCAGAGCCTGCAGATGCTCAACCGTTACACCGACAGCGAACAGGCGCTGCTCGATGGCTGGGCCATCCGCCAGAAGCTCGGTGATGGCGATGGCGATCCGGGCCGCGAAGCCATGTACTACCCGAGCGAATTGATGTATCTGTACCGCCAGTGGAGCCGCTTCGAGCTGGCCTGGCAATGGGGCGATATCGCGCTGGCGGCCAAGGCGCGCCTGATCGGCAAGGACACGGTGTCGTATGGCACCAGCCTGTCGAATTTGTCCGGCGTGGCGTTGCAGACCAAAGAATATGCGCGCGGCCTGCCGTATGCGCGGCAGGCGATGGATACCTGGGAGCGCACCTCGGGCAAGAACAGCACCGACCACGCCTGGGGCATGCGCGACGTCGGCGTGCTGCTGCTGCGCATGGGGCGCATGCAGGAAGCCTGGGGCTACCTGGAGCGCGCCTACAGCATCCGCCTGGGCGCGTTCGGCGAAGACAGCACCGAGACGCAGACCAGCGTCAACGACCTGGCCAACTGGCATACCCTCGCCGGCAACGACCGGCAGGCGCTGTCGTTCGCCCAGCGCGCGCTGGCCAGCGCCGTGCGCAGAGCGGGGCCTGACTCGATGCAGGCCAGCGTGGCCCTGAGCCGTTTGAGCGGCATCCATTTGCGCCTGGGAGAAAGCGGCAAGGCGCTGCAGGAAGCCGAAGACGGCCTGCGCATCCGCCGCGCGCTGTTCGGCGACCGCCATGCGCATACCGTCAACGCCTGGCAGGATGTGGCGCAAGCGGCGCTGGCCGACAACCAGCTGGGGCGCGCCGAAGTGGCGACCGGCGAGGCGCTGCGCCACTGCCGCGACGTGCAGGGCGACACGGCCCCGGCCTGCGCCTTGCACCAGCTGACGCAGGGCGGCGCGCTGCTGGCCTTGGGCCAGTACCAGGGCGCGCTGGACGCGGCGCAGGCGGCGGCCAGGCTGGCCATGTCCGGCAGCCAGGCACTGCCCGGCGACGAGGCCGAGGCGCTACTCCTGGGTGCACAGGCGCAGATCGCGCTGGGCCGGCAAGCAAAAGCCGTCGCCATCCTGGGCGCACTCGAAGTGCGCCTGGCGCAAACGCCGCCCGCGTCAAAAGAGCTGCTGGACACCGTGCGCCAGGCGCATCTGCTGGCGCGCGCTGAAGTCATCGATGCCGCCGGCCTGCCCGCGCTGGCCGGCGAGGCGTCAGCCATGGCGCGGCACCTGGCCGCCACGCGCGGCCTGTCGCATCCCGCTTACGCGCAAGCCTTGCTGGACGCGGCCGGCCTGCAGGCGCGTGCGGGCGAACTGGCCACGGCCCGCGAGCAGGCGGCGCGCGCGCTGGCCATCGCGCTGGCCAATGACAACACGCTGTTTGAAGCGCGCGCCGCGGCGCAACTGGGCGCGCTGGAAACCGATGGCGCCGCCATCTTCCTGGGCAAGCAAGCCGTCAATGCGCTGCAAACGGCGCGCGTGGCGACCGCCGGCTTGCCGGTCGCGCTGCGCCTGGGCTTTGTGCGCCAAAAGCGCGCCGCCTACGGCCAGCTGGCCGACCGCCTGCTCGACCAGCGCCGCCTGCACGAAGCCGAAACCGTGCTGGCGATGGTGCGCGAAGACGAGTTTCACAGCCTGGTGAGGAGCGGCGCCGACCCGCGCACCACGCGCCTGGACTACACTGGCGTGGAAAGCGCCTGGCAGCGCCAGTTTGCCGCCAGCGGCGCGGCCCTGCGCGCGGGCGCCCAGGCACTGGCCCAGGCGCGCGAACAGCAGGCGCAAAACGCGCCGCAGGCCGATGCCGCACTGGCGGCCGCGCAAGGCTCGATGGCCAGCCTGGTCGATGCCGCAAGCCGGGCGCTGCTGGCGCTGCCATCGACGCCAACGGCCACCACCGTGCGCGACCCGCACTCCACCAGCGTGCAAGCGGCGCCCTTGAAACGCGGCACCTTGCACCTGACTTACCTGGTGACGGGCCAGCGCCTGCGCATCGTCGCGCGCCGTGGCGGGCGTGCCGCCACCCATATCTACAACGTCGCCATCGACGAGCGCGCACTGGCCCGGCATATCGCCCGCCTGCGGCGCAGCGCGCAAGACCCGGGCCTGGACGCCAAAACCGAGGCGCAAGCGCTGTATGCGCTGCTGATCGCGCCGGCGCGCGCGGAACTGGCGGGCGCCACTGCGCTGTCGCTGTCGCTGGGCGGCGTGCTGCGCTACCTGCCGTTCGCCATGCTGCATGACGGGCGCCGCTGGCTGGTCGAACGGCTGCCCGTCTCGCTGCAGGCCGGCGCCGACACAGGGGAACCGGCGCCGGCGCGCGCGCCGTCGATGGCGCTGTTCGGCCAGACCGGCGCCAGCGGCGAACTGCCCGCGCTGCCCTTCGTGCGCCGCGAACTGCAGGCCGTCGACACCATCGAACGCGCGGCGCGCATTCCCAGCCGCCTGTATCTCGATGGCGACTTCACGCAAGCCGCGCTGCAACAGGCGCTGCCAGACAACAGCAGCGTGCATATCGCCAGCCACTTCGTGCTGCGCTCGGGCGCCGGCCAGGAATCGTACCTGCTGCTGGGCGATGGCCGGAAACTGAGCCTGGCCGAACTGGGCGACAGCCGCTACCGCTTCGACGGCCTGGACCTGCTGACCTTGTCGGCCTGCGAGACGGCCGTACCGGCCGGCACCGACGACACGGGCCGCGAACTGGAAGGCCTGGCCTGGCTGGCGCGCCAGCGCGGTGCGCGCAATGTGCTGGCCAGCCTGTGGCGCGTGTCGGACCAGTCGACCGCCACCCTGATGAGCGACTTTTATGCCGCCCTGGCGCAAGGCAAAAGCAAGCCGCAAGCCTTGCGCCAGGCGCAGCTGCGCCAGCTGCGGGCCGGCCGGCATAGCGCCGCAGGCAAGTCCAGGCGCGGCCTGGCGCGGCGCGGCCTGGCGCGGCGCGGCCTGACGCGGCGCGGCCTGACACCGCTCGACACGGCCGCGCCCTCCCCTGCCGGGACGTCGCGCGACCACCCTTTCTACTGGGCCGGCTTTATCCTGCTCGGCTCCTGATTTCTTCTTTGACTATCTGCCTCCATGCCTCTTTCTCCCCGCCCCTTGCTTGCCCTGCTGTTAACGGTTGCCTGCCATGCGCAAGCCGCCGAACCCATCGTGCTCAATGTCGACGCCAGCAATGTGGCGCAGCAGATTTTCCAGATCCAGGCGTCGATACCCGCCGCCCCCGGCGAGCTGACCCTGCTCTATCCGCAATGGATACCGGGCAACCACGGCCCCAGTGGCCCGCTCAATCAACTGGCCGGCCTGCGCCTGTCGGCCAACGGCCAGCCACTGGAGTGGCGGCGCGACCCGGTCAACATGTTCGCCTTTCACGTCACCGTGCCGGCCGGCGCATCGATGGTGGAAGCGCGCTACCAGTTCCTGTCGCCGGTCGAGGCGAACCAGGGCCGCATCACCATGACCCGTGACATGCTGGGCGTGCAGTGGCAGGCCATGACCCTGTACCCGGCAGGCAAGCCCACGCGCGAGATCAGCGTGCAGCCCAATCTGACCTTGCCGGCCGGCTGGCAGTTCGGCAGCGCGCTGGCCGTGCAAAGCCAGGCGGCCACGCCACAAGGCCAGCAGGTGGCGTTCAAGCCGCTGGACCTGGAAACCCTGGTCGACTCGCCCCTGTTCGCCGGCCGCCATTTCAAGCGCATCGACCTCGATCCGGGCGCCCGGTTCCCGGTGCACCTGAACCTGGTGGCCGACAACGCCGACAGCCTGGAAGCGACGCCGGAACAGATCGCGCCGCACCGCGCGCTGATGCAGCAGGCGTATAAATTGTTCGCTTCGCGCCATTACAAACACTACGATTTCCTGCTGGCGCAAAGCGATGAATTCGGCGGCATCGGCCGCGAGCACCAGCAGTCGAGCGAGAACGGCGTCAAGCCCGGCTACTTCAGCGACTGGGACAAGAATGCGCCGGGCCGCGTGCTGCTGCCGCATGAACTGACGCACTCGTGGAACGGCAAGTTCCGCCGCCCGGCAGGCCAGGACACGCCGGACTTCAACACGCCGCTGCAAAACAGCCTGCTGTGGGTCTACGAAGGCCAGACCCAGTACTGGGGCAATGTGCTGGCGGCCCGTTCCGGCCTGGTCGAGCCGGCCCACATGCGCGACCTGTTCGCCGCCACCGCCGCGCGCTATGACGTGGCGCCGGGGCGCAGCTGGCGCAGCATGGGCGACACCACCAACGATCCCATCATCAATGGCCGCCGCCCGCAGGGCTGGAGCAGCTGGCAGCGCGATGAGGATTACTACATGGAGGGCGCGCTGGTCTGGCTCGACGTCGACACCCTGATCCGCGAACTGTCGCGCGAGCGCCGTTCGCTGGACGACTTCGCGCGCGCCTTTTTTGGCGTCAACGACGGCAGCACCACGCCGCTGCCCTACACTTTCGAGGATGTGGTGGCGGCCTTGAATAAAGTTCAGCCCCATGACTGGGCCACCTTTTTGCGCAACCGGGTGGAAGGCCATGGCCCCGGCGCGCCGCTCGACGGCCTGGCGCGCGCCGGCTGGAAGCTGGTCTACCGCGACACCCCCACGGCTTTCCTGAAGGCCGATGAAGAGCGTGGCAAAAGCACCGACCTGACGTATTCGCTGGGCGTGGTGATCGACAAGGATGGCAAGCTGGGCCGGCTGCTGTGGGACGGCCCCGCCTTCAAGGCCGGCCTGTCGGGCAACACGACCTTGCTGGCCGTCAATGGCACGGCCTACACGCCCAAGCTGCTGAAAGCGGCCATCAAGGCCGCCAAGGGTGGCAGCGAACCGATCAACTTGCTGGTGAAAAAGGGCAAGCAGTTCCAGACCGTGGCGCTCGACTATCACGGCGGCCTGAAATATCCGCAACTGGAACGCATTGCCGGCACGCCGGATCGCCTGGGCACCATCCTGCAAGCGTTGAAATAAGGCTAACGCGCGCTGGTGCGCGCGCTGCCGTTTTAAGATGGCGCAGTATTCCACCAAGGAGAAATGATGATCACGCTGTATACCTGGACCACGCCCAACGGCCGCAAGCCCACCATCCTGCTCGAGGAATTGAGCATTCCCTACCGCATCGAGGCGGTCAATATCGGCGAGCGCCAGCAATTCACGCCGGAGTTCCTGGCCATCTCGCCCAACAACAAGATCCCCGCCATCGTCGACGAGGATGCCGAGGGCGGCGCGCTGCCGCTGTTTGAAAGCGCGGCCATCCTGATTTACCTGGCGGAAAAACACCAGCGTTTCCTGGCGCCGTCGGGCCCTGCCCGCTACAAGGCCCTGGAATGGCTGAGCTGGCAAATCGGCGGCCTGGGCCCGATGCTGGGCCAGCTGGGCTACTTCGAGCGCGCCGAGGAAAAATCGGAACAAGCGTTAAAACGTTTCCGCGAAGAAGCCGAAAGATTGCTCAACGTAATGGAAAAACAGCTGACCACCGCGCCCTATCTGGCCGGCAGCGAGTACACGATTGCCGATATCGCCGCCTACCCGTGGGTGCGCGCCGCCGAGGAACGCCTCAAGGGTGCGCTGGGCACGCAAATCGAAACGAGCCCGGCGCTGCAGCGCTGGCTGACACTGGTCGGCGAACGCCCGGCCGTGCAGCGCGGCATGGCCTTGCCCAAAGTCTGATTGTTTTGGTGTATGCTGACACCATGAACAATGACACCGACATCCAGCTCAGCGGCCCTTTCAAGGCCACCGACGGCTCCGGCCGTGCCCACGACATCAAGGCCATCCGCATCTTCGACGAAGGCTACGGCATCATCGACGTGTATGTCGATTTTTCCGCCCCGCTCGAAGCGGGTGCTTATAAAGACAAGACCCTGGTCGGCCATATCCTGGCGCGCCTGCGCAGCCTCGGCTACGTCGGCCCCGACTTCGGCCATGGCGACCTGGGCCTGCAAGACAAGAAACTGATCGTGCTCGAAGCACCGGAAGAGTTTTCCGCCTTTGCCGCAAGTAAAGGCTGGAAAGATCTGTCGGCCGAATTCGACGACGAGTAAGTTTTTACCTCTCCACTACGCCGCACCCGCTATATGCCGGTGCGGCGTTTGTCATGGCGTTTCAGGCTGCGCCAGATAGCGCGCGCTCCAGGCCGCGATCACATTGGCGACATAGGCCGCATCGTCGCGCCCGGTGAGCAGATGGTCGGCGTCGTCGAGCGAGACAAAGCTTTTCGGATGTTTCGCGGCCGTGAAAATATCCATCGCGTTCGACAGGCTGACGGTGGTGTCGTTCGGCGCATGCATCACCAGCAAGGCGCGGCGCAGGCCGGCGATGCATTCCTTCAGGCTGTGGCTGCCCGCATCGTCGATGAATTGCTGGCGGATGCGAAACGGCCGCCCTTGCAGCTGCACCAGCGCTTCGCCATCGGCGGCGATCTGGTCCAGGTGGGCGCTGAACATGCGCGTCACGTAGGCGGGCGTGCTCGGTGCCGCCAGGGTCACCACGGCCGTGGCTTCCGGCACTTGCGCGGCGGCGGCCAGCACGGCCGCGCCACCCAGGCTATGCCCGATCAGCAATTGCGGCGCAGCATGCTTTGCGCGCAAGAAATCGGCGGCGGCCACCAGATCATCGACGTTCGAGGAAAAATTGGTGGCGGCAAATTCGCCTTCGCTGGCGCCCAGCCCTGTAAAATCGAAGCGCAGCACGGCGATACCGTGTTCGGTCAAGCCTTGCGCGATACGCCGCGCGGCCAGCACATCCTTGCCGCAGGTAAAACAGTGGGCAAACAGCGCATGAGCGCGAATCGCGCCATCGGGCGCATCGAGCCGCGCCGCCAGCAGATGGCCATGCGCGCCGGGGAAGTCTTGCCGGGTGGATTTCATAAAGTGCTCATCAAAAACTGCCGCATATACCGCATATGCCAAGAGATGGAACATTGTAGCGCTACTGAAGCAAGCATGTTTTTGACCACAAGCACGCCAGCAAAACGTGTTAAACCCCAGTCGCCCGCACAGGCTTCCCGGGCCAAGCGGGCCTGAAAAATGTCGAGGGCAAGGCGCAGCGACGAAGACAGTACGCATGTACGGCGAGGAGCTGCAACGCCGCCATCGGCGTTTTCTCAGGGCCGCGTCTCCGCCCGCCATTTTTAAGCTTTCAGGCCTTACTCTTTCCATGCACTGAACAGTTTAAAGGCATCAGGTTTCCCGAGGTTGAGGTGATATGCAATTCAACTGAACAATCCATGTAAATACCACCTCGGCGCCTCGTCCGCGCTGCCGGCGATGCGTTCCCGATAGACCCAGTAATGGGCATGGTCGCTGCCCTCGGCAATGAAATAATCGCGCGCCTGCGACTGGCCCCACCAGCCGGCTTCGATGCGTTCGGCCACCGACACCATCCTTAATGGCGAACCATAAAACGGCCGGTGTTCGCGCATCAAGAGGGCGATCGGCTGGGCCAGCAGCCAGCCAGGGCGCGGCATGCCGGGCAGGCCAGGCGGCAAATCGGGCACGGCGCTGTTGGCCGGCGCCCTGGCCGGCAGAGGCAGCCAGCGGTTGGCCGCTTCGGGCCGGTAGTCGGCTTGCGGCACGGCCTGCAAGACATTCTCCACACCCAGGCGCGCCACCAGCAATTCCATCAAGCGCTGGCGTTCCTGCGGCGTGCCGCCCGGCTCGGGAAACAGGCTGTCGCTGGGCGGCACCATCGCCTGCACTTGCGGCGCGGACAAGCGCAAGCCGATCACGGGCGCGTCCAGCGTCACTTGCGCCAGCCGCTCGCGCAGCAAGCGCACCAGATGCTCGTCGCGCCAGACGGCCTCGCCCAGCGCCAGCGCCAGCACGGTGGGCGGCTTCGCCACCCTGCCCCTTTCGTGGATCAGCAGCAATTCGATACGCGCGACGGCCAGTTGATGCGCGCACAGCCAGCCCGTCATTTGCTGCAGCAGGCGGCGCGCGCCGAACAGCAGCGCGTCGGCGTGCTCGACCCGGTCGAACAATTCCAGCGAGGCGCAAAAGCTGGGCGGCGCGGCCAGCCAGACGAACAATTCCGTGCTGTGGCCGTGGGCGTCGTCGAGCATGTCGAGCAAGGGCCGCCCGCAGCGGCGCTGCAGGCCGGGACGCGGCAAACGGCGCATTTGCCCCAGGGTCATGCAGCCGATGCCGTCGAACCAGTCGCCAAAGGGACGCGCCGGCGGCAGCAAGGCGCAGGGCAGCCGGTCCAGGCGCCGCACCAGGCTGGCCATGCCCAGCGCGCGTCCCGATTTTGCGCCCGCCTTTGCAACGCCTTGCGCCAGCAGCCAGGCGCCGCGCGCCGTCGGCGCACACGACAGCACAGCCGTGTAGCCCAGCGCGCGCAGGCTCGCTTCGATGCTGCGGCACAGCGCGCGCACGCCGCCGAACAGGCGCAGGCTGGCGCCCGCGTCGACCAGCAACGTCGCTTCCTCGGCCTGCGCCACCTGTGGCGAATATTGCAGCAGCGCCAGCGCCACTTCCTGCAGCGCCCGCGCTTCCCGTTCAGGCGAGCGTTCATGCACGCGCGCATGCGGCGCCAGCATCAGGGCGCCGGCGCGGCGCATGCCCGGCTTGATGCCGGCCGCGCGCGCCAGCGGCGACAGGGCAATCACTTGTTCGTGCTCCAGCACGACGCACAAGGTGTCAGCCGACCAGTTCGGCAAGAACACGTCGAGCGGGAGCCGGGGCAGGCAAAGGCCGATCCAGAGGCGCATGGCGCTGCAGTAAAGAAGGAGGTTGCAGGGGCAGGAACAGCGGCGCATCGCGCTGCGGTCCCCGGCGTTTGACAAAGCCGATATCGATGCCGCCGGCGGCCGGCCGCACCGACAGGCGCAGCGGCGCAGGCGACGCATCCTGCGCGCCATGCAGCGGGCGCAGCATGAAAAACAGGGTATTGCCGCCCTGCGCCGCCAGGTGCAGCCGGCGCAGGCTGTCGGCGCGTACCTGGCTTTGCCAGAACAGCAGCGCGCCGCAACTGCCGCTGCGCAAGATGTTTTCCGCCGCCCACAAGGCATCCTTGCTGCCGGCGCTACGCAGCCACAGCAGTTGAGACGGATGCAAGCCTTGAGCGGCCAGCGCCAGCGCCTGCGGCGGATGGGGTGGCTGCAGCAGCACGATGGGCAAGCCCTGCAATTGCGCCAGCGCCGGCGCCAGCAGCCGCAACTCGCCGCTGCCGGCCTGCTGCACCAGCAGGTCGACCAGGCTGCCCGTGGGCCAGCCGCCGCCCGGCAGCTGTGCCGACAAGGCGGCAAAGCCGGTGTCGATGCAGCGCACGGCGCCCTGCCCCAGCTGCGAGGCGCGCCACAAGGACGGGTGCAAGGCTTCCGGCGAGGCCATCAGTTCGGAATGTTGCATGAAGTGCCCATGTAAAATACTGTACATATATACAGTACTATTCACCAGCGATTTTGGCAAGGATTATCTGTCTGTCCATGCCTTGCACGCCGCGCCACGGACCGCTTCGCGGTGCCGAAAAACACTGTTATTGATCACGATTGCTGTACCATAAGCACTCTCCTTACCGGCCAGCATGACAGCGCCGGTTTCTTATTCTTCAAGGACATCCCATTTGACCACCATACAATTGATCAGCGCCGTCATCTTCGGCCTCGCCCTCGTCCACACCTTTGCCGCCAAGTCGTTTGAAGTGCTGGCCCACCGCCACCCGCGCCATGCCGGCGTGTTTCATCTGCTGGGCGAGGTGGAAGTCGTGTTCGGTTTCTGGGCGTTTATCCTGATCATCGCCATGGCCTTCGTTTCCGGCGGCGACGCGGCGATCAGCTATGCCGAGTCGCGCCATTACACGGAACCGCTGTTTGTCTTTGTCGTCATGGTGGTGGCCGCTTCGCGCCCCGTGCTCGACGCCGTGCAGCGCCTGCTCAAAGGCGTGGCGCGCGCCATGCCGCTGCGTACCGAACTGGCGCTGGCCTGGCTGGGTCTGGCGCTGGTGCCGCTGACGGGGTCCCTGATCACCGAACCGGCCGCCATGACCCTGGCCGCGCTGATGCTGGCGCCGCAGATCTTTCGCCCCGGCATACCCGAATGGCTGAAATATGGCGCGCTGGGCGTGCTGTTCGTCAACGTTTCCATCGGTGGCATGCTGACCTCGTATGCGGCGCCGCCGGTGCTGATGGTGGCGGCCACCTGGAACTGGGACAGCGCCTTCATGGCCAGCCATTTCGGCTGGAAGGCGGCGATTGCCGTGCTGGTCAACGCCACCGCCGCCTGCCTGCTGTTGCGCAAATATTTGCACAGCAATACCGCCGACATCAAGCCGAAACCGGGCGCCGTCGAGCCGCCCAAAGTACCGCTGGCCATCAGCCTGGTGCACCTGGCCGTGCTGGCCGGCGTGGTGGCGCTGGCCCATCACCCGGTCTTGTTCCTGGGCTTGTTCCTGTTCTTCCTCGGCTTCGTGCAGGCCTATGAACGCCATCAAAGCCCCTTGATCCTGAAGGAAGGCTTGCTGGTCGGCTTCTTTTTGGCGGGGCTGGTGGTGCTGGGCGGCATGCAGCAATGGTGGTTGCAGCCGATAGTATCGAGCCTGAAACCGCTGGCGCTGTTCTTCGGCGCGCTGGGCCTGACCGCCATTACCGACAATGCCGCCCTGACCTATCTCGGTTCGCTGATCGTCGGCATGAGCGAGGAAGCGAAATACATGCTGGTGGCGGGCGCGGTGGCCGGCGGCGGCCTGACCGTGATCGCCAATGCGCCCAACCCGGCCGGCGTGGCCCTGCTGCGGCGCGGCTTCAACAATGAATCGATCGGCGCGCTGGGCCTGCTGGCCGGCGCCCTGCTGCCCACTGCCGTGGCGGCGCTGGCCTTCCTGCTGCTGTAGCGTCTACAAGCGCCGCTGCTGGCGCGCGAAAAAGTCCAGCAGCATCTTGCTGGCGTCCGGCCCCGCCTTGGCATTGAACGGCAGGCTGGCGTCGCCACCGCTCCAGGCGTGCTCCAGCTGCTCGATCTGCGCCACGCGCAGCAGCAACTCCCCTGCCACCTGATAATCATGCAGGGCATAGCCATGTGCGGGATTGCGGCCGCCCGTGGCGCCTGGCGGCCAGCGCTCGGCCGTCACCACGGTGTCGAACGGCATGCGGTTGATGCGTATGCTCTGGCGCACCAATTGCGTCTGGTTAATGGGACGCACCACGCTATCCTGCTGGCCCTGCAGCAAAATGGTCGGCAGGCGCGGAAACATGGGCTGGCGCGCCAGCACTTCATCGATGGCGCTGTCGACCCGGCTGGCCGCCCCATGCTGCATCACGTGCATGGCGCCGATCAGGCTGTGGCCGGCGCCAAACATGGGCCCCGAATGCAGGCCGACGGCGGCAAACAGCTGCGGATGGTTCAAGGCCACGATATGGGCCATGCCGGCGCCGGCGGAAATGCCGCAGATATAAATGCGCGAGCGGTCGATGGGATAGCGCGCCGCCACCTGGGCGATGGCGCCGACGATCAGGCCGACGTCGCCGCCGCCCTCCTGGGTCAGCTTTTCATACCATTTCCAGCAGCGCCGCGCATGCGAGCGCAGCGACTGCTGCGGATACAGTACCGCATAGCCCTTGCGCTCGGCCAGGCGGTTCATGCGCGAGCCTTCGGCAAACTGGGTGGCGCTCTGTTCGCAGCCGTGCAGCATCACCAGCAGCGGCCGGCCCCGGCTGCGCATGGCCACGTTGGGCGCTTTATCAGGCAGATACAGATAATACGGCAGGCGCCGGCCCGGCAACTGTCCCCGCTCCACCAGCGGCGCATACTGCGAGGCCAGCCATTTGCCCGGCGCGGGCGCGGCCTTCTTGCGCACGCGCGGCGGCGCCAGCGGATCGGGGCCGGCCGGCGCGGCCCTGGCCACCGGTTTGCGGCGGGGCTTGGAAGCGGGCTTGGCCGCAGGTGGACCGAACAGCACCTTGGCCAGCTTGGTGGCCGTACGCTGCTGCACCTTGCCGGCACGCAGCAAGCCGCGCAACCACGTGGTGGCGGGTTTAACCATGATTGCAGAGCCTCCTGATTGGACACCATAGAGTACCGCACTTGCCGCACGACACCGTACGATCCGGCGCTTTTAAAAGTTCCCCTGACACAATTGAGATAGCTCAAGCGCCGCCAGGGCGCCATGCCTACTCTGGACGCTCACCGCGCACTTCCATCCCCTTTGACTGGAGAAAACACCATGAGCTATCTGGACCGCGACATGCTGGGCATGTACCGCAACGACACCGGACCCGGCCCCGCACTGATGGGCGCCGACACCCTGATCGGCGACGATGTCTACAACCACGACGACGAACAACTGGGCGACATCAAGGAAATCATGCTCGACATGCGCAGCGGCCGGATCGCCTATGCCGTGCTGTCCTTCGGCGGCGTGCTGGGCCTGGGCGAAAAGCTGTTCGCCGTGCCGTGGGAAAAGCTGGCCCTGGACACCGTCAACAAGCGTTTCCTGCTGGATGTGGACAAGGATCAATTGAAAAGCGCCCCCGGCTTCGACAAGGACAACTGGCCCGACATGGCCAGCGAAGCGTGGAATGACCAGATGAACCAGTTCTACGGCACCAGTTCGCGCTATGGCACCGGCGACATGAACACCATGGGCAGCCTGGCCGGTAGCCGCATGCCCTCCGGCAGCGACCTGCGCGGCGGCGCCAGCCTGCAATCGGGCACCGGCGGCAGCATGTCGGGCTCGTCGATGAGCGGCAGCCGGGCCGGGACCGGGACCGGGACCGCAAGCGGGAGCGGCAGCTTGCAAGACGACCTGGGCTCGCGCTCGTCGTTGAGCGACGATGACGAGATGAACCGGCGGAGTTGATCTAGCCGCAGGGGGCGCGTAGGTCGGATTAGCGAGGCTTTGCCTCGCGTAATCCGACAACATTGTTGACGTTACGGTGGTGTCGGATTACGGCGCCTTGCGCCTCGGCGGCCCCGCCTAATCCGACCTGCGTGACGTCGTCTATCGCTGCATTGATTCCCAAACTTTTTGTAAACGTTTGGCCGACACCGGCATCGGCGTCCTCAGCTCCTGCGCAAACAGCGACACGCGCAGTTCTTCCAGCATCCAGCGGAAATCGACCAGTTTCGGGTCGGTATTCTTGCCGGCCTGGCGGTCTTTCGCCTGGCGCAGATACGGCGCGGCGGCCGATTGCCATTCGGCCATGAGCTTGGTGTCGCGCGCGGGGTCGGCGCGCAGTTTTTCCAGCCGCACGTTGATCGCCTTCAAGTAGCGGGGGAAGTGCGACAGCTGGGTGTACTCGTTTTCGGTGAGAAAACGTTTGTGCACCAGGCCTTGCAGCTGGGCCTGGATATCGGTGGCGGCCGGCGCCGGAATATTCTGCAGGCGCTTGGGCAGTCCGTGGAATTCCGTCAGCACCTGCGACAGCAGGCGGGCGATTTCATTCACCAGGAGCACCAGGCGCGACTTGCCTTCCATCTGGCGCTTGGCGAACGAGGCGGCGTCCAGCGGCAGCGGGTCTTGCAGGCAGGCGATGTCGATCGCCTTGTTGATGATCTGCTCGCGCAATTCCTCTTGCGACCCCAGCGCCATGAACTGCATGCCCATCTGCTGCAGGCCGGGAATGCTTTTTTCGACGAACTTGATCTGCTCCTTCATCTGCAGCGCGAACAGCCGGCGCAGGCCGGTGCGGTGCGTGCGCGCCGCCACGGTCGGGTCGTCAAACACTTCCAGGTCGCAATGCGTGCCCTTGTCGACCAGCGCGGGGAAGCCGATCAGGGTCAGCTTGCCCTGCACGATTTCGAGCAGCTCCGGCAGTTCGCCAAAGGTCCAGCCCGTCAAACCCATATGCTGGGCAACGCTATTGCCGGCTGGCGCAGCAGCCTTGGCCGGCGCATTGCCCGCCTTGGCCGGCGCCGCCTGCGCCTGTGACTGCAAGCGCGCGGCAACCTGGCTGCCCGCCACCTTCGCGCCCGGCGTGCCGGCACCCGACACCCCCGACACCTCGGCCAGCTTCTGGAAACTCTGGCGCGCCTGGCCGCCGAATTCGGCTTGCAGGGTGGCCAGGTTGCGGCCCATGTCGAGCTGGCGGCCATGCTCGTCGATCACCTTGAAATTCATGAAGTGATGGGCCGGCAGGGTTTCCGGCTTGAAGTCGGTGGTCAGCACATTGATGGTGATCTGCGTGCGGATGTCCAGAATGATGGCGTCGACCAGGTCCCCGCGGCCGAACACGCCCGCTTCATGCACGCGCTCGCAGAACTTGGCCGCATAGTCGGGCAGCGGCACGCAGTGGCGGCGCAGCTTTTGCGGCAGGGATTTCAGCAGCAGATGGACTTTTTCCTTCAGCATGCCCGGCACCAGCCATTCGCAGCGCTCGCGCGGCAACTGGTTCAGCGCATACAGCGGCACGGATAACGTCACGCCGTCGCGCAGGCTGCCCGGCTCGAAGTGGTAGGTCAACCCCATTTCCAGGCCCGTCACCGACATGGTTTTCGGGAACAGGTCGGTCGTCACGCCGGCCGCCTCGTGGCGCATCAGCTCTTCGCGGTTCAGGTACAGCAGCTTCGGGTTCTCGCGCGTGGCTTCCTTGTGCCACTTCTCGAAACCGGCGCCATTGCACACGTCGGCCGGCAGCAGCTGGTCGTAGAAGGCCGCGATCAGTTCATCGTCGACCAGCACGTCCAGCCGGCGCGATTTGTGTTCGAGGTTTTCGATGTCCTTGATCAGCTTGTGGTTGTGCGCAAAGAACGGCGCGCGCGTGTCGAAGTCGCCGCCCACCAATGCGTCGCGAATAAAAATCTCGCGCGCTTCCGGCAAATTGAAATTGCCGTAATTGATGCGGCGCTGGCTGTACACCACCAGGCCGTACAGCGTGGCCCGTTCCGATGCGGTGACCTGCGCCGAACGTTTTTCCCAGCGCGGCTCGCCCCACGATTTTTTCAGCAGGTGCACGCCGACTTTTTCCAGCCACTCGGGCTCGATCCTGGCCACGCAGCGCGCATACAATCGCGTGGTGTCGACCAGTTCGGCCGCCATGATCCACTTGCCCGGCTTTTTCAGCAGCGACGAACCTGGCCAGATATGGAACTTGATGCCGCGCGCGCCCAGGTAGCCCGCGCCCGGCTCGTCCTCGCCCTTGAAGCCGATATTACCCAGCAAACCGGTCAGCAGCGCCATATGCAGGTTGTCGTAGGTGGCCGGCGCTTCGTTCAAACGCCAGCCCTGCTCCTTGACAATGGTCAGCAGCTGCGAATGGACGTCGCGCCATTCGCGCAGGCGCATCTGCGACAAAAAGTTGGTGCGGCAATTGTCCTGCAGCTGGCGGTTGGTTTTCTTGTGCTCGATGGCGGACTCGAACCAGCGCCAGATCTTCAGGTAGCTCAAAAACTCCGATTTTTCATCGGCAAACTTCTTGTGCGCTTCATCGGCTGCCTGCTGGTGCTCCATCGGCCGGTCGCGCGGGTCCTGCACCGACAGGGCGGAAGCGACGATCAAGACTTCCGTCAGACAGGCGTTGTCCAGCGCGGCAAGGATCATGCGGCCCACGCGCGGATCGAGCGGCAGCTTGGCCAGCTTGTTGCCCAGCGGCGTGAGCTGGTTGACCTCGTCGACGGCGCCCAGTTCCTGCAGCAGCTGGTAGCCATCGGCGATCGCGCGCGCCAGTGGCGGTTCGATAAACGGGAAGGTTTCCACGTCCGTCAGGTGCAATGACTTCATGCGCAGGATGACGGCCGCCAGGGACGAGCGCAGGATTTCCGGCTCCGTGAATTTCGGACGCAGCAGATAGTCCTGCTCTTCGTACAGGCGGATGCAGACGCCGTCGGCCACGCGGCCGCAACGGCCGGCGCGCTGGTTGGCGGCCGACTGCGCGATCGGCTCGACCTGCAACTGTTCGACTTTATTGCGGTAGCTGTAGCGCTTCACACGCGCCAGGCCGGCATCGACCACATAGCGGATGCCGGGCACGGTCAGCGAGGTTTCCGCCACGTTGGTGGCCAGCACGATGCGGCGCGCATTGCTGGTCTTGAAGACGCGCTCCTGCTCTTCGGCCGACAGGCGGGCGAACAGCGGCAAAATCTCCACGTGCGGCGGATGGTGCTTGCGCAGCGCTTCGGCGCAGTCGCGGATCTCGCGCTCGCCCGGCAGGAACACCAGCACGTCGCCCGAGCCGATGCGGCACAGCTCTTCCACGCCATCGACGACGGCGTCCATCAGGTCGCGCTTTTCGCGCGCGGCGGCAGTCCTCTGGCCAGGTTTGTCGGGATTGGCCGCACCCGGCATCGCCACCTGTTCGCGTTCGACCGGACGATAGCGCACTTCCACCTGGTACAGGCGGCCCGACACTTCGATCACGGGCGCCGGCTTTTCAGGCGTGCCGAAATGGCGCGCAAAGCGCTCGGCGTCGATGGTGGCCGAGGTGATAATGATTTTCAGATCGGGCCGGCGCGGCAGCAGCTGCTTCAGGTAGCCGAGCAGGAAATCGATGTTCAGGCTGCGTTCGTGCGCCTCATCGATGATGATGGTGTCGTAGTTTTTCAGCAGCGGGTCGGTCTGCGTCTCGGCCAGCAGGATGCCGTCCGTCATCAGCTTGACCGAGGCACCCTTCGTCAGGGTATCGGCAAAGCGGACTTTAAAACCGACGGTGACACCGAGCGGTGTGCCCAGTTCCTGCGCGATGCGCTTGGCGGTCGACGAGGCGGCGATACGGCGCGGCTGGGTGTGGCCGATCAGGCCCTTCTGGCCGCGTCCCAGTTCCAGGCAGATCTTCGGCAGCTGGGTGGTCTTGCCGGAACCCGTTTCGCCCGACACGATGATGACCTGGTTGTCCAGCAGGGCCTTGGCGATTTCGGCGCGCCGGCCCGACACCGGCAAGTCTTCCGGATACGTGATCGGAGGCAGCGGATTGCGGAACGCTTTTTCCGCCTCACGCGCGGCGCGGGCGGCGTCACGCTGTTGCTGCTGTTGCTGCTGTTCTTCCGTACGCGGCTTTTGCGGCTTCTGTGGCCTTTGCTGGCCGACGGGCGGACGCTGGCGCGCAGCGCGATCGGGTGCATTCGCTGGCACATTTGCAACAGTGAAAGGAGGGGAAGACTTATCGCTGGCTGAAGACATTGTTTTTTACAGGTATTTTGAGCGCGCACATCGCGCAGCGAATTATAATGCGCTTAATGGAAAACCCTACCCAATTCGTCCAATGGCTGCGCTCCGTCGCGCCTTACATCCACGCCTTTCGCGGCAAGACCTTCGTGGTCGCCTTCCCCGGTGAACTCGTCAGCGCCGGGGCGCTGCAGGTGCTGGCCCATGATTTATCGCTGCTGCATGCGCTCGATATCAATGTGACCGTGGTCTATGGTTCGCGCCCGCAGGTGGCCGAACAGCTGGCCCTGCGTAACGTCGAAGGCCGCTTTCACAATGGCGTGCGGATTACCGACATCGCCGCGCTCGAATGCGCGAAGGAAGCGGCCGGCGAATTGCGCCTCGATATCGAGGCCGCGTTCAGCCAGGGCTTGCCGAACACGCCGATGTCGAACGCGGCGATCCGTATTATTTCAGGTAACTTCATCACGGCGCGCCCGCTGGGCGTGATCGATGGCGTGGACCTGGAACTGACCGGCATCACGCGCAAGGTCGACGCCGAAACCATCCACTCCATCCTCGGTTCCGATGGCCTGGTGCTGCTGTCGCCGCTGGGCTTTTCGCCGACCGGCGAAGCGTTCAACCTGACCATGGAAGACGTGGCCTGCAGCGCGGCGATCGCCCTGCATGCCGACAAGCTGATCTTCATTACCGAAACGCCGATGATGGCCGATGCCACCGGCGTGGAAATCCGCGAGCTGTCGTCGCACCAGGCCGAGGCCGTGCTGATGGCGGGCTTTTTGCCGGACGCCACCGCGTTCTACCTGAAACACTGCGTCAAGGCCTGCCACAACGGCGTGGACCGCTCGCACATCGTGCCGTTCTCGATGGACGGTTCGGCCCTGCTGGAATTGTTTACCCACGATGGCGTGGGCACCATGATCAGCCATGAAAACCTGGAAAGCCTGCGCCAGGCCACCATCGAGGACGTGGGCGGCATCATCAAGCTGATCGAGCCGATGGAAGCGGACGGCACCCTGGTCAAGCGGGGCCGCGAGCTGATCGAACGCGAAATCGATTATTTCTCCGTCATCGAGCACGATGGCGTGATCTTCGGCTGCGCCGCGCTGTACCCGTTCCCGGCCGAGAAGATGGCGGAAATGGCCTGCCTGATCGTCAACCCCGAAGTGCAGACCCAGGGCGATGGCGAGCGCATCTTGAAGCACATGGAAAACCGCGCGCGCGCCGCCGGGCTGACCAAGCTGTTCGTGCTGACCACGCGCACTTCGCACTGGTTCAAGAAACGGGGCTTCCTGCCGGCCACCGTGGACGATTTGCCGAAGGACCGCCAGCATATGTATAACTGGCAGCGCAAGTCGCAGGTGTTGATCAAGACGTTGTAAATACCATCAGGAGCAAGGCCTCTCCACAAGCAGACCAGCGGAGGACATTACAACCCCAGTCGCCCGCACAGGCTTCCCGGGCCAAGCTCGCGTCTCCGGCCCGCTGTTCAATGTTATTGCACCACCCGGCCCATCACCGTGGAAAAACCCTCGGCCGAACCGAATACATGCTCCTTGCCCTGCGCAACCAGAATGGCGTCAGCCAGTTCACGGAAAGCCCCCTTGCCTCCCTCCTTGACCAGCACGGCGCTGGCGCGCGCCTGTACGTAGACGGGGGCGTCGGCCACCGCATACGACAGGCCGCAGGCGGCAAACGCGGGCAGGTCGATGCTGTCGTCGCCGATACAGACGGTTTCATTGACGCCAACTCCAGCCTGTTCCATCAGCTCGCGGCAGGCGCCATGCTTATCCTTCACGCCGAACTGGTACAGGGTGATGCCAAGATCCGCCACCCGCTTGCGCAGGGTCGGAGAATCGCGGCCCGACAGCACCGCCACGCGCACGCCGTTTTCTTCCAGCAGGCGCATGCCCAGGCCGTCGCGCACATGGAAGCGCTTCAGGCATTCGCCGGTGGCGTCATAATAAATGCCGCCATCGGTCAGCACCCCATCGACATCGGTAATCACCAGTTTGATCTCGGCCAGGGTCGGCAGGGATGCAGGTGTTTCACCGGCCATCAGCGCACGCACGCGCGCCAGGCATTCGTGCGTATCGACCCCGGGCCCGGAAGGCGCCACCTGGAACGCACGGATGCGCAGTCCCGCCGCCAGCAAACGCAGTTGCTCCAGCTTTTCGGCCTGCTCCAGCATCGCCGCCGGCAAGGCAGAATACGCGGCCAGCACGTCGCGCCGGTAGGCATATACGCCCACATGCTTCAGGTAACTGGCCGGCGCATCGTCGCGCGCGAATGGAATCGCGGCGCGGCTGAAATACAGGGCGTCGCCATTGGCGGCCAACACCACCTTGACCGTATTCGGGTTGCGCGCTTCCTGTGCATCGATGGCGTGGCACAAGGTTCCCACCTGCACCGCGCTGTCCACCCGCATGCCTTCGGCCAGCAAGGCGATATCCGCCGGGCGCACCAAAGGTTCGTCGCCCTGCAGGTTGATATAGATGTCGGCGTCCACCGTCCGCATCACCTCGGCCAGGCGGTCGGTGCCCGATGGATGGTCTGGCGAGGTCATCACGCAGCGCCCGCCAAAGCCGCGCACGGCGTCAGCCACGCGCTGGTCGTCGGTGGCGATCACCACCGTGTCCACGCCGGGCACTTCCAGCGCCCGTTCATACACATGTTGCACCATCGGTTTGCCGAGGATATCAAGCAGCGGCTTGCCGGGCAGGCGCGTGGAGGCGTAGCGGGCCGGAATGACGATGGCCAGGCGCGGGTTCAATTTACCGTTTTCCATTAATTGATATTCAGCGCAGGGAAGGATTTCACCAGGTCGTCCAGCGCCTTCAATTGCGTCAGGAACGGTTCCAGTTTATCGAGCGGCAAGGCGCTGGGACCATCGCAGCGCGCGTTGTCCGGGTCCGGATGGGCTTCCAGGAACAGGCCGCCGATGCCGACGGCCAGGCCGGCGCGGGCCAGGTCCGCCACTTGCTGGCGGCGGCCACCGGAGGCGGCGCCACCGGGATCGCGCTGCTGCAAGGCGTGGGTGACATCAAAAATGATGGGCAAATCGTTGCAGGTCTGTTTCATCACGCCAAAGCCCAGCATGTCGACCACCAGGTTGTCGTAGCCCAGGCAGGTGCCGCGATCGCACAGGATCAGCTGTTCATTGCCCGCCTCCTTGAATTTTTCGACAATATTGGCCATCTGGCCAGGACTGAGGAATTGCGGCTTCTTGATATTGATCACCTTGCCGGTCTTGGCCAGGGCCACCACCAGGTCGGTCTGGCGCGCCAAAAAAGCGGGCAGTTGCAATACGTCGACCACTTCGGCGACCTGCTGGGCCTGCCATGGTTCATGCACGTCGGTAATGATGGGCACGCCAAACGCGGCCTTGACGTCCTGGAAAATGCGCATGCCCTCTTCCAGGCCCGGGCCACGGTAGGAGTGGATCGACGAGCGGTTGGCCTTGTCGAAGCTGGCCTTGAAAATATAGGGAATGCCCAGTTTTTGCGTGACGCGCACATATTCTTCGCAGGCGCGCAGGGCGAGATCGCGCGATTCGAGCACGTTGATGCCGCCAAACAGCACAAACTTGCCTTCATTGCTGACGCTGATATCGTTGACTTTGACCGAGACCATAGGGGATTCCATTCTTGTTGGGCGGGCGGGCCGCGTGGTTGAGGCAATACTGGCGCAAGATCGCACTTGCGCGACAACACATCTTACTAGCTGGGGCGGCGCAGATCAAATTTGATCTGGCGCAAGGGCGCGTCACAAGCCGCGCGGCCGGCCGAGCATGGCTGCCGGTAGCGCCGCGCAAAGTGCCTTATAATCACGCTTTATCTTTACACCGATTCAGGAGCACAGATGGCCCGCACTATCCATTGCGTCAAACTCAACAAGGAAGCCGAAGGACTGGACTTCCCGCCGTACCCGGGCGAACTGGGCAAGAAAATTTACGAATCGGTGTCGAAAGAAGCCTGGGCCGCCTGGCTCAAGCACCAGACCATGCTGGTCAACGAGAACCGCTTGAACCTGGCCGACGCGCGCGCCCGCAAATACCTGGCCACGCAGATGGAAAAGCATTTCTTCGGCGATGGAGCCGATGCCGCCATGGGCTACGTGCCACCGACGGAATAAGTTGCATCCCTGCCCGCGACCATGTCACGGGCAGGTTTTCGTCTTCGTTTCACACCGCAGTTTCACGCCATCCTCAGCCGTTTTCACGGCCTTCCGTCTTCGTTTCGTCGCAGTCCGCTCGCCGTCCACGCCGTCGGCAGGCACAGTACATCCATCGACAACGACTTTCCAAGGCGGACACCATGCAACAGCTCTTCAGCCACACTCCCCTCTACGTCTGGGCCATCCTGGCTTTTCTCGTGTACCGCGGCGTGCTGGCCAGCCGTGCCCGTGAAGTGACCTTGCGCAAGCTGTGCATTATTCCGCTGGTGATGCTGGCCCTGTCGCTGTCCGGCGTGCATGGCAGCTTCGGTTTTGACGGCGTGGCGCCATTTGCTTGGGCGGCCGGTGCGCTGGCCGGCGGCCTGCTCGCCTGGTCGCTGACCAATCCGCGCAAGCTGGCGGCGTTCCCCGAGCGCGGCACGATGCAGCTGGCCGGCAGCTGGCTGCCCCTGATGCTGATGATGAGTATCTTTTGCATGAAATATGCGGTGGCGGTCAGCCTGGCGATCCATCCCGCTTACGCGCATGCGACAGGTTTTGTGCTGTTCGTGTGCGCCGCCTACGGCTGCTTCAGCGGTATCTTTTTGGGCGGCCTGCTGCGCACCCTGGCCGTGTATCGCCAGGCGCAGGGCCAGCCATGGCTGCGTCAGGATCCGGCGCCATCGGCCAAATGACGCAGCAGCAGTTGTTCGAACGCCTGCTGCGCCTGCGACACGCTGCCGCTGCGCTCAAGCAGGCGCATGTCGTGCTGCACCGCCAGCAGCAAGCCGTAGATCTCGAACACCATCTGCCCCTTGTCGGCACTGGCGGCCAGCTGGCCCAGTTCCACCGCCTGCGCCACGCTTTGCTCGAACAGCGCGCGCCAGGCCAGCACGCCGCTGGTCAGTTCATGGCGCAGCGGACCGGGACGGTCGTCGTATTCGGCGGCGCAACTGATATAGAAACAGCCGGCCGGCCGCGGTTCGCCGATATGCGCCAGGCTCGATGAAAACAGCGCGCGCAGGCGCGGCAAACCCTGGCGCGCGGCCAGCGCCGGCTGCAGCACGCGGCGCTGGAACTGCCCATGGTAGTTTTGCAGCACCGCCATCTGCAGGGTGCTGCGCGAGCCGAAGCGGGTAAACACGCCGCTCTTGCTCATCTTCATGGCGTCGGCCAGCGGCCCCAGCGACAAGGCCTCCAGCCCTTCCTGGCTGGCCAGCGCCAGCGCCGTCTCGACGATGGCGGCGCGGGTGGCGTCCGATTTGCGTTCCATCTTGGGCCTATCAGGCGCTCAAGCGCATGGCCCAGGCCTGCTGCGCGCGGTGCAGGGCCGGCGAAGTCTCCAGGCTGGCGCGCGCGTCGATCACATGTGGTTCGACCGTGTTGAAGTCGAACATGCCATAGTGGTGCGCCACCATCACGGGTATCGGCACCTCGCGGCACAGGGCGATCGCTTCGTCCAAGGTGAAATTGCCGGGCACGCCATTGCCGCTGCGGTCCAGGTCGCGCCCGTTCACCGGCAACAGCGCCACCTGCGGCGCCAACTCCGCCAAGGTGGCCGCCAGCGCCGGATACGGTATGCAGTCGCCCGAGTGGTACAGGCGCACGCCTGCCACATCGATCACATAGCCTAGCCATTCGTGCTGGTGCTGTGCATCGATGGTCAGGGTTTCATGCGCCGACGGCACCGGGCGCACGCGAAAGCCGGGCAGGGGTTCGACGCTGTCGCCGGCATTGACAGCAATCAAACGGCGGTCCGGCACGCCGCAGCGCTTGCGCGCCTCGTCGATGGACGCGGCCGGCACCACGAACGGCAGGCGCGGGAAACGCACGGCCAGCGCCTGCAGGGTGTCCGGGTCCATATGGTCGGTATGGCGGTGCGTGCACAGCACCAGGTCGAGCCGCAGCAGGTCGTCGGGGACGATGGGCGCGGCCATCATGCGCCGGTGCGGAAACGCCGTACCCGCATATTTGCGCGCCAGCGAATCCGACAGATACGGGTCCAGCAGCACCCGGTAGCCGGGCAGGTCGATGATAAAGCCGGCCTGGCCCAGCCAGTACAGCACCACTTCGCCCGGCGCGGGCGCGGCCGCCGGATCTTCCAGCCGCTGGGCCAGCGGTTCGCTGTAGCGCTCGATGCGCACTTGCGGTGTCATGGTTGCTCCTTAACCGCTGTGGTAGCCGCCATCGACCGGCAAGGTGACGCCGGTAACAAAGGCGGCCGCAGGTGAACACAGGAAAATCACGGCGCCGACAATATCGTCGGTCGTGCCCCAGCGCTTCAGTGCCGAGCGTTCGGCGATGCGCGCCTCGGCCACCGGGTCCTCCCACAATTCGCGCGTCATGTCGGTGCGGTGATAGCCGGGCGCCACCGCATTGATGCGCACGCCGGAGGCGCCATAGCGGTGCGCCAGCGCCCGCGTCAGGCCGACGATGCCGGTCTTGCTGGCGGTATAGGAAGGCACGGCGGCGTCGGCAAGGTAGCTGAGCATGGAGGCCACATTGACCACCGCGCCGCGCGCCGCCTCCAGCTGCGGCATGGCGGCCATCGCCAGGCGGAACGGGCTGGTGAGATTCACGTCCAGCACATCGAGAAAGGTCTCGTCCTCCCACTCGGCGCCGGGACGGGCGATGCCCTGCGCATTGACCAGCACATCGATGGCTGGCAGCGCCGCCATGAAGGTTTTGATCGCTTCATGGTTGCGGCTGTCGAGCACGGCGAAACGGATGCCGGCATTGGCCGGGTCGTCCTGCGCCGCCGC
This sequence comes from Janthinobacterium sp. J1-1, assembly GCF_030944405.1. Taxonomy (NCBI): domain Bacteria; kingdom Pseudomonadati; phylum Pseudomonadota; class Betaproteobacteria; order Burkholderiales; family Oxalobacteraceae; genus Janthinobacterium; species Janthinobacterium sp. J1-1. The sequence continues at coordinate 2,558,682 of NZ_CP132339.1, read as the reverse complement.
ATTCTTCGCGGCCGAGGTGCCGGTGCCGATCACCTGTGCGCCCAGCGCCGCGAAACCGCGCGCCATCGCCATGCCCAGGCCGCCGGAAGCGCCGGCGACAATCACGGTCTTGCCTTCAAACAGGCGCTTGTCGAAACTGTGGGTAATTGCGTTCATCAGGTTTTCCTTGTTCAGACTGGCAGCGCGCGCAAGGCGGCCACCAGCATGCCGGCGTCGATGGCGACCGGCTCGTTATGGGTGATTTCACCGGGACGGCAGGCGCGTTCGGCCACGATGCGCAGCTTGTCTTCGGTGATATCGACAATGCCGATATCGGCCAGGCGGGTCGGCAGGCGCACCGACCGGCAGAACGCCAGCACGCGCCGGAATTCGTCTTCATTGCCGCGCAGCTTCAGGCCAGCCAGCACGCCGATCGCCACCTTTTCGCCATGCAGGTGATGGTGCACGTCGGGCAGTTCGCACAGGCCATGGTGGATGCCGTGCGCCGACGCCACGCCGCCCGATTCGAAGCCGATGCCCGACAACAGGATATTGGCTTCGACCACGCGCTCCATCGCCGGTCCGGCTGTTTTGGCATCGCATTCGGCCACCGCCGCCGCGCCATATTCGAAGATGGTGTCGCGGCAGGCGCGCGCGATCGCATGCGCCACTTCCAGGCCCGGCATGCCGAGGCAGTTGGCCGCCCCGCTGTCGCGGCAGGCGTCGGCTTCGTAATACGTGGCCAGTGCGTCGCCGATGCCGGCGATCAGAAAGCGCGACGGCGCCTGGCTGATGATGGCGGTATCGACCAGCACCAGGTCCGGATTGCGCGGCAAGAATTTGTCATAGGCGACGCCGCCGTCCTCGTTGTACACCACCGCCAGCGCGCTGCAGGGCGCATCCGACGACGCGATGGTCGGCACGATAATGACGGGCAGCGACAGGCCGTGCGCGGCCGCCTTGGCCGTGTCGAGCGCCTTGCCGCCGCCGATGCCGACGATCACGCCGGCGCCGGCCTTGCTCGCCAGTTCGACGATGCGGGCGATTTCGGCATCCGAACATTCGCCGCCATGGCGTACCAGTTCCGCCTTCGCCTTGCCGTCCAGCGCGGCCAGCACCTTGTCTTGCAGGATGTCGAATACGCCGCCGTCGAGCAGCACCACGGCCTGCGCCGCAAACGCCGCCACTTCGCCGCCCAGCATGGCCAGCGCACCCGGGCCTTGCAGATAGCGGCCGGGGAAGCGTGCCCCTTTTATAGTGTGTTTCATGCGATGTCCTTTGAGATGTGCATGCTTACCAGCACGCGTAGCCGCCGTCGGCCAGCACGATGGAACCGGTCATCAGGCTGGCCGCGTCGCTGGCCAGGAACAGGATGACCGAGGCCACTTCGTCGACCTTGCCCATGCGGTTCATCGGCGTGCCGCCCACCCAGTGGCGGTACATTTCCGGGTCGTCGTAGACATAGGCGTTCATCTCGGTCTCGATATAGGTGGGCGCCACGGCATTAACGCGCACGCCGCGCGCACCCCACTCGGCCGCCAGCGAGCGCGTCAGGTGATGCACGGCTGCTTTCGAGGCGTTGTAGTTGGCCTGCTCCTGCGGGCGGTTGACGATAAAGCCGGACATCGAGCCAACATTGACGATGGCGCCCGCGCCGCGTTCCAGCATGCCCTTGCCGAAGGTGCGGCAGCACCAGAACAGGCCATTGAGGTTGACGTCGATGACCTTGTTCCACACCTCGTCGGCCATGGTTTCGGCCGGATGATTCGAGATCGCGATGCCGGCGTTATTGACCAGCACATCGATGCGGCCATGGCGCGCCAGAACCGCGTCATGCACGCGCTGCACCGCTTTCGCGTCGGTCACGTCGAGCAGTTCGCCCTCGACGCGGTGGCCCTTGGCCGTCAGCTGTTCCACGGCGCCAGCCAGCAGCTCGGGGTTCATGTCGGTGATGACGACGGTGGCGCCGGCTTCGGCCAGCGCTTCCACGGTGGCCAGGCCGATGCCGCGCGCGGCGCCCGTGACGACGGCGATCTTGTTGGTCAGTTTGAATTTATCGAGATACATCTGCTTGTCTCCATTATTGTATGAATTGCTGTAAAAATCCTGCCAGGTCGTCGCCCGCCAGCGTATGCACGCCGTCAGGAAACACCAGGTCGTGGCGATGCGGCTCGGGCCAGCCGACGACCGTCATGCCGGCGGCCAGGCCCGCCTGCGCGCCCGGCGCGCTGTCTTCGACCACCAGGCACTCGTGCGGCGCCACGCCCAGCAGCCAGGCCGCGCGCAGATACGGTTCGGCATGCGGCTTGCCTTCGCGCACGTCATTGCGGGTGACCGTGATCATGTCGGGCCGCGAGATGCCGGCCACGGCCAGGCTGGCGTCGACCAGCATGCGGTCCGAGTTCGACACCACCGCCACCGCCAGGCCGGCAGCGCGCGCCGCATCGATGGCGGCCTGCGCGCCGGGCCGCATGGCGATCTCGCCGGCCCGGCGCAGAAAGCCCGCATACTTGGCGGCCACCAGTTCCGCATACGCCATCTGCAAGCTGGTGGTGGCGCGCAGCAGCGCATACACGGCCGGCATCGCCATACCGGTGGAATCGTGGGCGAACGTGTCCGGCAGCGCCACGCCCACCTGGTCGAGTACTTCCAGCATGGCGATATGATGCAGCGGTTCGCTGTCGACCAGGGTGCCGTCCATGTCGAACAATATCGCGCGGATCATGGGGCCAGCCCGTCGAGATCGTCGTACATCCGCTGCGAGTGCAGATACAGCTTTTCAAACACGGGCTGCATGCGCGCATAGGTCTCCATCCAGCGCGGCTCGGGCGCCACTTCCTTGTCATAGGCCACCAGCGCGTTTGCCGCCTGCGGCAGCGTGGCATGGCGCCCCAGGGCCACGGCCGCCATCGCGGCGCAGCCGATAATGCCGCACTCGGCTTCCTGCGGCACCAGGATCGGGATGCCGTACACGCTGGCCTTGATGCGCAGCCACAGCTCGGTGCGCGCGCCGCCGCCCGAGGCGACCAGGCGTTCCAGCCTGCGCCCGGCGATACGCTCCATGATATTGATATGGCGCTTGACGCCGAAGGCCACGCCTTCGAGCACGGCGCGGTGCAAGTGCTCCAGCCCATGCGCGGCGCCGATGCCGAAGAACTGGGCGCGGGCATTCCTGTGCTGGCCAAAGCGCTCGCCCGACAGATAGGGCATGAAGAACAGGCGGTCGGCGCCGGCCGGCGCCAGCGCCGCCTTGGCCACGATGTCTTCGTAGCTGAGGGCTTTTTCATGAAAGGCGCGGCGCGCCCAGCGCATCGCGTCGCCGCCCGTTTCCAGCAGCATGAAAGCGCCCCAGCCCCCTTCGACCGTGCCGACATTGGAAATGGCCGGGTCCAGCAGCGGCTGATCCGTCACCAGGGTGACGATGCACGAGGTGCCCAGCATTTCCGAACCCATGCCGGGGCTGCACACGCCGGAGCCGAGCAGGCCCACCGGATAATCGCCGGCGCCGACCAGCACCGGCGTGCCTTCCCGCAGCCCCGTTTGCGCAGCCGCCTGCGCCGTGACATGGCCCACGATATCGAGCGGATCACGGATGGTGGCCAGCTTGGCCATGTCCAGTCCCAGCTGCTCGCAGGTGGCGCGCGACCAGTCGCCGGTGCGCGGGTCCATCAGGAAGCTGCAGGCCGCCTCGGTGCGGTCCATGCCGGCCACGCCGGTCAGGCAAAAGTTCAGGTAATCCTTGGGCATCAGCACGGCCCGCGTGCGCTGCCAGGCCTGCGGATCGTGGTCGCGCAGCCATTGCAGCTTGAAGGCGGGCCAGGCCGGCGTGGGCGGATTGCCGGTGCGGGCCAGATAGTCCTGCGGCCGATGCGCCGCCTCGAAGGCGGTGACCAGGGGCACGGTGCGCTTGTCGTTCCACAGCGGCGCCGTGTCGCGCGCCAGTGCGCCATCGGCGTCGAGCAGCACGGTGGCGTGCATCTGGCCGCAGGCGGCCACCATGGCGATGCGTTCGCGCGCGCCGGGCACCGCTTGCAGCACCGTTTGCACGGCGGCCACGGTGCCGTTCCACCAGTCCTGCGGGCGCTGTTCGGACCAGCCGAAGGCCGGCACGATCTGGTCATGCTCGCGCGCGGCGATCGACAGCACGCGGCCATGCGCATCGACCAGCGCGGCGCGCACGCTGCCGGTGCCCACATCGATGGCCAGTGTCAGTTCGTCGTTCATGTGCTGTCCTTATTTGCCGCGCAGGCCGCCGGTGCCGCGCTGCGCCAGGATGGCGACGATGATGATAATGCCCATCACCACCTGCTGGTGGTAGCCGGGCACGCTGGCCAGGTTCATGATATTGCCGATCACGCCCAGGGTCACCACGCCGACCAGGGTATTCAACACCGTGCCGCGCCCGCCAGCCAGGCTGGCGCCGCCGATCACCACGGCGGCGATCACGGTCAGCTCGTCGCCGGTGCCGATGGTCGGCGCGCCGACGCCGGCACGCGCCGTCGAGATAATGCCGGCAACGGCCGCCAGCAGGCCCGACACCACATAAGCCAGCATCACATGGCGCCCCACCGGCACGCCCGACAGGCGCACCGCCTCCTCGTTCGAACCGATGGCGCGCACGATGCGCCCGGCGCGCGTCAGCGCCAGGAACAGGCTGCCCAGGCCGAAGATCACCAGCATCAGCACGGTCGGCTGCGGGAAGACCCACCAGGTGTCGCGGCCGAAGTCGAGCAGCGATTGCCCCGCGTCGTCGATCATCGCCGGCGCGCCTTTCGAGACGATCAGCGCCATGCCGCGCGCCACCGTCATCATCGCCAGCGTGACGACGAAGGAGCTGAGGCGGTACTGCGACACCAGGGTGCCGCAGATGGCGCCGCACACCACGCCCGTCAGCAGGCCGCAGGAAATCGCCGTGGCCAGGCCGTAGTCGGGAATCAGGAGGGCCGTGGTGACGCTGGCCAGCGCCGCCACCGAGCCGACCGACAGGTCGATGCCGCCGGTCAGCACCACCAGCAGCATGCCCATGGACATGATGCCGACGCTGACGATCTGGCGCGCCACGTTCGACATGTTCGGCGCCGTCATGAAGTCGGGCGACACGAACGAGGCGGCGACCAGCAGCACCACCAGGATCAGCACGGTGTTATAGCGCACCGCCGCGTTCCAGACGCTGCGGCCCGAGGGAGTTTTGGCTGGCGCCTGCTGGCCGGCCAGGGGAGGAACGATAGTTTTGCTCATGATATGCATTCGGTTGGTTTCAATTGGCATGCAAGGAAGTGGCGGCGGGAGCGGCCAGGCCCAGGCCCAGCGACATGGAGACGATGTTTTCCTCGCTGTAGTCCGCTGCCTGCAGCTCGCCGCGCAGGTGGCCGGAGCCCATCACCAGGATGCGGTCGCACAGGCCGATCAGTTCATTGTGGTCGGACGACACCACCAGCACGGCCATGCCCTGCGCCGCCAGGTCGTTGATCAGGGTATAGATTTCCACCTTGGCGCCCACGTCGACGCCGCGCGTCGGTTCGTCAAGGATGATGACCTGGCCCTGCGCATGGAACCACTTGGCCAGCACCACTTTCTGCTGGTTGCCGCCGGACAGGGTCGAGACATCGGCGTGCATGTCGCGCGCCTTGATGCGCAGGCGCGCCATCAGGTCGGCCACGGTGCGTTTTTCATGCGCCAGACGCAGGCCGCCGAACCAGTGCGAGACGTCGGCCAGGCGAGCCATGGTCGAGTTGATGCGGATCGACATCGACAGCACCGCGCCCTGCCCCTTGCGGTCTTCCGGCACCAGGCCGATGCCGGCGCGCACCGCCTGCCCGCTGTTTTTCGGCGTGACGTTTCTACCCTTGACGCGCACGGTGCCGCCATCGGCGCGGTCGGCGCCAAAGATCAGCCGTACCAGTTCGCTGCGCCCGGAGCCGATCAGGCCACCGAGGCCCACCACTTCGCCGGCGCGCACCTGCAGGCTGGCGCCATGCACGGCGCCGCGCCGGCGCAGGCCGTCCACGTCCAGCACCACCTCGCCGATGGCCACGTTCTCGCGGCGCGGAAACAGCGCATCGAGCGGGCGGCCCACCATCAGCCGGATCAGGCCATCCATGGTGAGGGAGTCCGGCGTGACGGTGTCGACCACCGCACCGTCTTTCAGCACGGTGATGCGGTCGGCAATGCTGAACACTTCATCGAGGCGGTGCGAGATATAGACGATGCCGACGCCGCGCTCGCGCAGCGCGCGCACGATGCCCAGCAGTCGCTCGGCGTCGCTGGGCGCCAGCGACGCCGTCGGCTCGTCGAGCACCAGCAGTTTCACGTCCAGGCTCAGGGCCTTGGCGATTTCCACTACCTGGCGCTGCGCGGCCGACAGGGTAGCGACCAGCGCGGTCGGGTCGATGTCGAAACCGAGGCTGTGGATCAGGCCGCGCGCCCGCTCGAACATGCCGGCCCAGCGTATCAGGCCCGGCAGCTGGCACAGCATGACGTTTTCCGCCACGGTCAGATCCGGCACCAGGGCGGTCTCCTGGTGGATCAGCGCCACGCCCTGGCCCAGCGCCTCGCGCGGGCTGCGAAAGCGCACCGCCTGGCCATGCTGGCGCATCAGGCCCGCATCGGGCTGGTGGTTGCCGGCGATGATTTTCATCAGGGTCGACTTGCCCGCGCCGTTTTCACCGACCAGCGCATGCACTTCGCCGGCGCGCACCTCGAAGTTGACGGCGTTGAGCGCATACACGCCGCCGAAATGCTTGCCGACGCCTTCCAGCGATAACAATGCTGTCAAGGTTGCCTCCAGTTGTAATGAATAAGATGTCGCGCCACCCTCAGGCGGCGCGAAGGTCAAACGTGCAGCGGCAAGCTTAAAAAACCGATTTCGGGTTGTAGAACTTGTCGACGTTTTCCTTGGTGATCGCCGCCGGCGCCGTGTAGGTATTTTTCGGCACATCCTTCACTTCGCCGCGCACCACCTTGATGCCCAGGTCGACGGCGGTTTTCGCCACCAGCGCCGGGTCGTTCAGGCCCGTCACGCCATACTTGCCGGCCTTGATCAGCGCCAGCGCTTCCTTCTGGCCGTCGGCGGCGGCGACCAGCAGGATGCCCTGGCGTTTCGCGCTTTCGATGGCGCGGCGCGCGCCCAGCAGCATGCTGTCGTTTTCGGACAGCACCACGTTGAAATCCTTGTTCGCCACCAGCAGGTCTTCCATCGCCTTCAGGCCGCCTTCGTCGTTCCAGTTGCCCCAGCCCTGGCCCACCACCGTCACGTCGGCCTTGCCGTTCTTGCGCAGCTGCGCTTCCATCATGCCGGCCATCACGCCCATGCGGCGGTCCTGGCCCACCGGATTGCCTTTTTCACCGGAGATCAGGGCGATCTTCAAGGGCTTGCTGCCGGTCTGGTCGATCACCCAGTTGCCGACCAGCGCGCCATTGGCGCTGTTCGACGACGTTACCTGGGTGACGTAATTGGCTTTCGGGCTGAGGGCACTGTCGATCACGATCACCTTGACGCCGCGCGCGGTGGCGGTGTTGACGGCGTTGACCATGCCTTCCGGGTCGGCCGGATTGATGATCAACAGCTTGACGCCGCGCGTGACCAGGTCTTCCACGTCGGAGATCTGCTTTTGCAGCTTGCCCTGGCCGTCGGTGCTGATGACCTCATAGCCCAGCTCCTTGCCGCGCGCCTTGACCGCTTCCATCTGCGCCGCAAAGTATGGCGCGGAGATGGTTTTCATCGATACGCCGATCTTGAACTTGGCCGGCGCGTCGGCCCAGGCCGGAGCGGAAGTGGCCAGGGCCAGTGTGGCGGCGACGACGATGCGGCCGAAATTGCGTTTATGTTGGTTCATGTGATGATCTCCTGTAGTTTTTGTAGTTGAATCAATCGCCTGCCCGTTCAGGCAGGTTTGCCTGCCTCTGCCGCGATGCGGCAAATCTCGTCGAACGCGGGCCCGCCGGTCGGGATGTCGATATCGAACACCTCGGCGATCACGCGGGTCCAGCCATAAATGAAATAGGTCCAGCCATCTTCCACCTGCATCTGGCGCGCCTGCTGCTGCCCACGCGCCTGGTCGAGAAACACCAGCGCGCCGCGATAGTTCAGGTCCCAGGCGATGCAATGCTGCGGGAAGACGGCGGCGTCGCCGAGCGGCGAGCCGGGTGCATCCTTGCCCAGGCCGGTGGCGTTGATCACCAGCGCACCGGGCGACAAGCGCGCCAGCACGGCGTCGTTCTGTTCCGGCGTTTCGGTAACCACGTATTCGCATGGGATGCCCAGGTCCAGCTCGCGGTGGATGCGTTCGATTTCGTCGAGGCGATGCCGCGAGCGGTTCGAGACGATCACTTTCGACGGCCGGTTGGCGCCGCGTGCACGCTGCATCAGGTGCAGGGTCAAGGCGATGGTCGAGCCGCCGGCGCCCATCGAGAACACCTCGGCGCCCGTGCTGGCAAAATGCTGCGCCGGCAAAAAGCCGTCCAGCGCCAGGCCGGACGTGATCTGGTCCTTGGCGTGGCAGATGAATTTGCCGTCTCGCTTGGACAGGCAGCTGGTCTCGCCCATCAGCAGGGCAAAATCGTCGATCTCGTCGAACAGGTCGCGGCAGGCCGCATACAGGTCGATTTTATGGGTGGTGACCAGCGCGCCGACCGACAGCGGATCGTGCTTGAGAAACTCGACGGCGGCACGGTAGTCTTGCGCCGGCGCGTGCAGGGGAAAATCGATGCCCTTCATTTCGACGTCGCCCAGGCCCAGGTGCGCGGCCCAGGCCGGGAACACCTTCATGATCGAGCTTTGCGCGGTGCTGACGCCGATGAAATAAAAGGTCGGGCGCAGGGCGGGTGTGAACGTCCTCATGCCGCCACCTGCTTGCCGCGTTCGAGCAGCGCCAGCACGTCCGCTTCCGAGCGGCCCGTGTAGGCCGGGTTTTCCACGCTGCGCCAGCCGCCGGCGCCGTCGTCGACAATGCGCAGCTTCATGCCTTGCGAGCGTTCGATGATGCCGTAATCCTGGCCCGAATCGGCCGGATAGCAGAACAGCATGACGAAATCCTCGTCGCCCACGTTGACCGAACGGTGTATCCAGTGCGGCGCCACATAGCAGGCCGTGTTCGGCAGCACTTCGATGATGCGCGTTTCGCCGTCGGGCGACTCCATCAGCATCAGGCCCTTGCCTTTCAGGCCGTAATACAGCTCGGGCCGGTCGAGGATGGCGTGCACATGGCCGCGCGTCAGGTAGAACTCGTCGCCGATCTTGCCCGGGCTCATGCGCGTCACGCCGGTGATCAGATCGCCGGCCGAACTGCTGGGACGAAAATCGGTGACGTCGTAGACCACCTCCTGGCCGCCGCTGGCCAGGCGCGCATCGAAGGCCGCGCCATCGGCATACAGGCCGTTCAGGTCCTGCAGGCGTTTCTGGTAGCGCGTGCCGCTGCCGTGCATCAGGCCGGCATCCACGTCGACCTCGAAACGGCGAGGTTCAGGCCACATCATCATTATTCATCTCCCGGAAGTTATGTCGAAAATTATCACGCAACGTTAGTGAGACTAATGTTATTGATCAAATAAACGACTGTCAAGGAAGAGTTTCACATTATTTCTTATTGCATTGCACCATAAAGATAGTTGGACTAACGTTTATTGTTAAGCTAAGCTAACGTTCATCGCCGCTACCAGACCAGGTAATCCGGGCGCAACAACACAGGAGCAATTCAATGACGAGCGCTGCAGCTTCCGCACTTTCCCCCGCCGATACCTCCGCCGCCGTGGCCGCCCTGCGCGCCGCGCTGGGCAGTGACGTGATCCTGCTGCCGCAGGAATTTGCCGGCCGCAAGAACGCCGACTGGAGCCGCATGCCATGCGCCGAGCCGGTGGCGCTGGCGCGCCCGCGCAGCACCGAGCAGGTGGCGCGCATCATGGCCATCTGCCATGCCCACCGCCTGCCGGTGGTGACACAGGGTGGCCTGACCGGGCTGACGGGCGGCGCCTGCCTGCATGGCGGCGAACTGGCGCTGAGCCTGGAATTGATGAATGGCATTGAATCTATCGATACGGTGTCGGGTACCATGACGGTGCTGGCCGGCACGCCGCTGGAAACGGTGCAGGTGGCGGCCGACGCGGCCGGTTTTCTGTTTCCGCTCGACCTGGGTGCGCGCGGCAGTTGCACCATCGGCGGCAACCTGGCCACGAATGCGGGCGGCAACCGCGTCATCAAGTACGGCATGATGCGCGAGCAGGCGCTCGACATCGAAGCGGTGCTGGCCGACGGCAGCATCATCGGCGGCACGCACGGCATGATCAAGAACAATACCGGCTATGACTTGCGCAACCTGCTGATCGGCAGCGAAGGCACCTTGGGCGTGATCACGCGCGCCGTGCTGCGCCTGCGGCCCAAGCCGCGCGCCGTGTCGACCGCCTTTTGCGGCCTGCCCGATTACCAGGCGGTGACCACCCTGCTGTCGCGCGCGCAGGCCATGCTGCCGGCCGGGGTCTCGGCGTTCGAGGTGATGTGGCCCGGCTACCACGATTTCGTTACTTCACGCATGCCGGAACTGCGCGCGCCGCTGGCCGGCCGCCACGCCTACTATGTGCTATTGGAAAGCAGCGGCGCCGATCCCGCGCGCCAGGCCGAGGCTTTCGAAGCGTTCCTGGGCGAACAGCTGGAAGACGGTGTGCTGGACGACGCGGCGCTGGCGGCCACCGAGTCCGACGCGCTGGCCTTCTGGGCCATCCGCGACGCGCCCGGCGAATATCCGCGTTTCATTCCTGGCCGGGTCTCGTTCGATGTCAGCTTCGCGATCGCCGACGTGGGCCTGGCCGCGCAGCGCTGCGAGGCGGCCCTGCGCGAAAAATGGCCGCAGGCCACCATTCTGATCTACGGCCATCTGGGCGACGGCAATCTGCATATCGTCGTGCATGAACCGGACTGGCCGGCCAGCGCCGCGCGCGCCGTGCAGGATGTGGTGTACGGTATTACCGGCGAGATGCACGGTTCCGTGTCGGCCGAACATGGTATCGGCAGCAAGAAGCTGCGCGTGCTGGGGTTGACGCGCACGCCGGCCGACCTGGCGGCCATGCGCGCGATCAAGCTGGCGCTCGACCCGCTGTGGCTGCTCAATCCGGGCAAGGTGCTGGTTTAATCGACCTGCCTGCCCTTACAATAGCAGTTCAACAAGACTCAATCGAAGAGAGAAACCCATGCCCACAGCAGACGCCGACAACGGCCGCATGCCAGCACAGGCGCTGCAAAAGGGCGCCGAGGCCGACCCGGCCCGCAATATCCTCGATATCATCGCGCGCGCCCTGCCCGACTTGCGGCGCGGCAGCCGCCAGCTGGCCGAGTTCATCCTGGCCCACCCCCGCTTCGTGGTCGACGCCAACCTGGCGGACCTGGCGCGCCAGGCCGAACTGAGCGAGCCGACGGTGCTGCGTTTTTGCACCATGGTCGGCTGTAGCGGTTTTCGCGACCTGAAGATCCGGCTGGCGCAAAGCCTGGTGCTGGGCATACCGACCACCCACGCGGCGCTGTCGTTCGACGACACGCCGCGCAGCATTACCGGAAAACTGTTCGATTTCACCGCCACCAGCCTGGAGCGCACGCGCAACAGCCTCGATCCCGGCGCCATCGAGCAGGCGGTGGACTTGCTGGCGGCGGCCGCGCGGATCGAGTTTTTCGGCTTTGGCGCGTCCGGCATCGTCGCCCTCGACGCCCAGCAGAAATTCCCCTTGTTCGGCGTGCCGTGCGGCGCCAACCAGGATTCGCACCAGCAGCTGATCACCGCCTCGATGCTGCGCCCAGGCGACGTGATGTTTGCCATCTCGAATACCGGCACTACCGTCTCGCTGATTGAAATGACGCGCATTGCCAAGGAACGCGGCGCGAAGGTGATCGTGCTGACGGGCTCGCACAGCCCGATCTGCCAGCACGCCGACGTGGCGCTGATCGCCGAGTCGCTCGACAATACCGATTTATATACCCCCACCATCTCGCGCCTGTCGGCGCTGGTGGTGATCGACATCCTGTCCGTCAGCGTCGCCCTGCGCCGCGGCGACGACCATGCACGCGATATCAGCGACATGAAAAAACACCTGGCCGAGATTCGTTCGCACACCGCCATCTGATCTGAGGCGGCGGCGCAGCAGGTTTTTTAGTAAGCCAGCGTGCGCACGCCTTCAGGCGTCCCCAGCAGGCACACATTGGCGCCGCGCGCGGCGAACAGGCCGACGGCGATCACGCCGACGATCTGGTTGATCTGCTGTTCCAACGCCACCGGGTCGGCAATCTGCAAGCCCAGCACGTCGATGATCTCGCCGCCGTTGTCGGTAATAAAGGCTTCGTCGCTGCCGGGCTTCAGGCGCAGGCGCGGCGTGCCGCCCAGCGCGGCCAGCTGGCGCGAGACGCTGGCGCGCGCCATCGGCACCACTTCCACCGGCAGCGGAAACGCGCCCAGGGTCTCGACCAGCTTGGAGCCGTCGGCGATGCAGACGAATTTCTTCGATACCGATGCGACGATTTTTTCGCGCGTCAATGCCGCGCCGCCGCCCTTGATCATGGCGCCGCCGGCCGTGATTTCATCGGCGCCGTCGATATACACGGCGATCTCGCTGACGTCGTTCAGGTCGAACACGGCGATGCCGTGGCCGGCCAGGCGGGCGGCCGTCGCTTCGGACGAGGCAACCGCGCCCTTGATGCTGTCCTTGATCTTGGCCAGTTCATCGATGAAAAAGTTGGCGGTCGAGCCGGTACCGACGCCGATGATTTCGCCTTTCACTACATAATCAATCGCGGTGCGGGCTACGGCTTGCTTCAATTCGTCTTGGGTCATGGCAGGGAGGGTGAAGTGGGAATGGCGCTATTTTACTGGATAGCCAGGCCGGCAAGCAGGGCCATGGGCGGCGGCGCAACAGCCGGCAGGCGGGCAAAGATGAAAATTTTTGCCCTAAAGCAATTCGGATAGCGAATTATCGGTTGCCCAGGCAATCTATGCGAAAATGTGAGATTGACAGAAATGACGTTTCAGGAATAGCAAATGGATCACAGTAAACAGGTACTTGTTGTCGATGACAGCCGGGTTTCACGTTTGATGGCGCATCAGTTCATTCTCAGCAAACATGCCGGCTGGCAGATCACCGAAGCGGCCACGGGCGAAGAAGCGCTGGAGAAAGTCAAGGCGCTCGACCCTTACCTGATATTGCTTGACGTTAATATGCCGGGCATGGGCGGCGTGGCCGCCGCCGAGCAGCTGCGCGCCCTGTATCCGCAGACCCATATCTTCCTGGTGACGGCGAATGTGCAAAACGCCATCCGCAACCGCGCCAGCGAATTGAAAGTGGGCTTCATGGAAAAACCCATCACGGAAGTGCGCATCCACGCGCTGATCGATACGCTGGACGCCTGAACATGGTCAACCTGTCCGAGCTGGAAAACGACGCGCTGGTCGAAATCTTCAATATCGGCGTGGGCCACGCGGCGGCCGCCATGAGCGAGATCGTCAACGAGGAAGTCACCATGTCGGTGCCCTCGATTACCTTTTTGAACCGTGCCGATGCGGCGGCCCTGCTCGGCAGCAAGCGCGACGGCGACCGCATCTGCGGCGTCAGCCAGCACTACGATGGCGCTTTCGCCACCGAAGCCATCTTGATGTTCCCCGAGGATAAAAGCCTGGAGATCGTGCGCCTGATGGTGGGCGACAGTGTGCCGCTGCAGGAACTGACGGAAATGGAACAGGAGGCGATGAGCGAAATCGGCAACATCATCCTCAATTCCTGCGTGGGCACGTTGGCCAACCTGTTCGACAGCGAACTGCACGGCTCCCTGCCCGTCTACCATGTGGGCACCAGCACGGAAATCCTGTCCGTCTTCGGCGACCAGGGCGACGACGTGGTGCTGATGCTGCATATCGACTTCGTGCTGGCCAAGCACCAGATCCACGGCTATGTGGCGTTTGTACTGGACCTGTCCGCCTTGCACGACCTGAAAGAACAGGTCAACCGCTACCTGGCCAAGGTCTTTGGACCGGCGTGAGCACCATGCCCGACACCTTGCAGCGCTTGACCCTGCTCGAAAGCATTATTGGCGCCGTCAACCTGGGCGCCATCGTGCTGGACCAGCACCGCAGCATCGTGCTGTGGAACCGCTGGCTGGAGCGCCATTCCGGATGGAAAGCCGATACCGTGCTGGGCCGCGATTTTTTCGACGTGTTCCCGGAACTGCAGCACAAGCGCATCGAATCGGCCATCACCCAGGCCCTGCGCGACAATTTCCAGTCGCTGCTGTCGCAATCGCTGCACAAGTCGCCGTTCCCGCTGTACCCGCAGGCGGCGGTGACCAGCGACGGCCGCGAGCGCATGCAGCAGGCGGTGGCCGTCACGCCCATCAGCCTGCCGGGCGCGCCACGCCACTGCCTGATCCAGATCACCGACGTCACCATCGCCGTGGGCCGTGAAAAACTGCTGCGCGAGCAGACCATGGTGCTGCGCTCGCAAACCTTTTCGGACGGCCTGACGGGCGTGGCCAACCGCCGCCATTTCGACGTCGCGATCGACAAGGAAATGCGCCGCGCCAAGCGCAGCGGCAGCCCGCTGTCGCTGCTGATGATCGATATCGACCATTTCAAGGACTATAACGACCAGTATGGCCACCAGCAGGGCGACACTTGCCTGAAACAGGTGGCCGGGGCACTGGCGACCATGCTCAACCGTTCCGGCGATGTGCTGGCCCGCTATGGCGGCGAAGAGTTCGCCGCCATCCTGCCCGACACCGAACCGGCCAAGGCGCTGGGCCTGGCCGAGTCCATCCGCAAGGGCGTGCGCGCGCTGGCGATCGAGAATGGACACGAAGATGGCGCGGCGCGCCACATTACCGTCAGCATCGGCGTGGCGACCCAGAGCGGCGCCGCGCCGCTCGACATGGACCAGCTGATCGGCGCCGCCGACCGCGCGCTGTACCAGGCCAAGGATGGCGGACGCAACCGGGTCGTCAGCACCTCCCACGCAACACCGCCGGCCTGACTATCTGCGGTCCAGCGTGAACTGCCGCACGCAGGACCGGCGCCATCCTGTGGTCAACTCCCTCCATGGAGGCGGCGCGCACCGCGCCGTCGTGGCGCCACACACCACCACGGGAGCATCACATGAGCACAATGACCTTGCCGGAACTGGCAAAAAAGATGGCCGACATCGACTACCTGATGTTGTCGACACGTACCGACAACGGGCAGCTGGCGGCCCGGCCGATGAGCAATAACGAGGACGTCGATTACGACGGCACTTCCTGGTACTTCACCTGGGCCGACGCGCGCATGGTCGACGATATCCGCCGCGATCCGTCCGTCGGCCTGGCCTACCAGGGCAAGGCCCATCTCTTCGGCGCGCCGCCGCTGTTTATCGCGGTCGAAGGCCAGGCCGAGCTGATCACCGAACGGCAAGCCTTCGAAGCACACTGGGACGACAGCATGGACCGCTGGTTCAAGCAGGGCCCGGCCACGCCAGGCATCATCCTGATCAAGGTGCAAGCCAAGCGCATCCACTACTGGGATGGCGAGGACGAGGGCGAGCTCACCTTGTAAACCAGCGCCGCGGCAGCAAGCTTGCATTGCCGGGCGACTGCAAGAAGCCGCCCAGCACCTCGCGCAAAAAAGGCAGCCTGGCCGTCATCGAGGCCAGGCCCAGCTGCGTGGCGCCAAAATAGTGGGAGACCAGTTCGGCCTGCTGCTCCATGTTGTAGCCGGCAAACGCCGTACCCGGGATGCTGCTGTCATAGCGGTAGGCGCGCTGGCGAAAGTAGCCGCCGAACAGCGCCAGCAGCAAGCCGTGCCAGATGCAGTTGTAGCCCAGCTGCCACTGCCACACATGCACCATCTCATGGATGAAGAACAGCTTGCCGCCCGCATCCTCGCGTGAAAAGTCAATGCGGTACTGGGGCGGCATGAAATACAGGCTGCCGCGCGGCGTCATGGCCGTGTTCTGGTCCTGCAAATTGAAGGGAAGAAAAGAGCCGCATACCACGCGCACGCGCGCATAGTCGATGCCGTCATGAAAGACGCTGCGCGCCATGGCGATTTCACCAGCGGTCAAGGGACGGCGCAAGTCTGGCATGGGTATCCTGGAAGAAAAGAAAACGGCAAGCGTTGCAAGCTTGCCGTTGGATAGCAACTCAGGCGGAGCGCCCAGGCGTAACGTTTAGGCGGAGCGCAGGCCGCTGGCCGCCTTGGCGATTTCCGTGATGCGGTCCCAGTTGCCGGCCGCGATCGCGTCTTTCGGCGTCAGCCACGAACCGCCCACGCAGGCGACGTTTTTCAGCGCCAGGAACTGCGACGCCGTTTCCTGCGAAATGCCGCCGGTCGGGCAGAACGTCACGTCCGGCAGCGGGCCGTAGATGGCGTTGAGCATGCCGATGCCGCCGGCTGGCACGGCCGGGAACAACTTCAGTTGCTGGAAGCCGTTTTCACGCGCCGCCATCACTTCACCCGGGGTCATTACGCCAGGCAACAGCGGCAGGCCGCTGCTTTTCGCGGCGGCCACCAGGGCGCTGGTCAGGCCCGGCGAAACGCCGAACACGGCGCCGGCATCGCGCGCGGCGGCGAATTCTTCAGGACGGGTCAAGGTGCCCACGCCGACGATGGCGCCCGGCACTTCGGACATGGCGCGGATCGCGTCCAGGCCGTGCTTGGTGCGCAAGGTTACTTCCAGCACGCGGATGCCGCCCGCCACCAGCGCGCGCGCCAGCGGTACGGCGTGTTCAGGATCGTCGATCGCAATCACGGGGATCACGCTCGAGGTACGCATAATTTCCAGGAGTGTCATTGTCATTTTATTTCCTTGCCAAAAAGTCTTCATCGGAGCCCGGCACAGTATCGCCGACATTCTCGCCTTCGTGCAAGGGCACGGTGGTGGGAATCGGCGATGGCAGGCCGAACGTGGTGGCGCCCTCTTCCGCCGCGCTGACGGTGGAGCGGAACATCGAAAACAATTCGCGGCCCATGCCGATATGGCTGGACGACAAATCAGCGGTGACCAGCGCACGCGCATGCCACACGTCGGCCGGCACCAGCGCTTCGAGCACGCCGGTGAAGGCGTCAAGGCGGATGACGTCGCCGTCGCGCACCAGACCCAGCGGACCTCCGGCCAGGATTTCAGGCGAGACGTGGATCGCGGCCGGCACCTTGCCCGACGCGCCCGACATGCGGCCGTCGGTGACCAGCGCCACATGGCGGCCGGCATCCTGCAGGTTGGCCAGCGCCGGCGTCAGCGCATGCAATTCAGGCATGCCGTTGGCGCGCGGACCCTGGAAGCGCAGCACGGCAACGAAATCGCGGTCCAGGGTGCCGGCCTTGTAGGCGGCCATGAACTCTTCCTGCGAATTGAAGACGATGGCAGGCGCTTCGACGGTGCGGTGCTCCGGCTTGACGGCCGACACTTTCATTACCGCGCGGCCCAGGTTACCCGCCACCAGCACCATGCCGCCGTCCGGCGCGAACGGGTTCGAGGCCGGTCGCAGCACGCTTTCGTCGGCGCTGGTCAGTGGTGCATCTTTCCAGAAGACCTTGCCGTCTTCGCCCAGGAACGGTTCCATGCAGTGCGCGCGCAAGCCGTGGCCCAGGATGGTGTTGACGTCTTCGTGCAGCAGGCCCGCGTCCAGCAGTTCGCGGATCAGATAACCGGTGCCGCCGGCGGCGTGGAAATGGTTGACGTCGGCGTCGCCATTCGGATAGATGCGCGTCAGCATAGGCACGATGGCCGACAGCTCATTGAAGTCGTTCCAGTCGATCACGATGCCGGCCGCCTTGGCGATCGCCACCAGGTGCAGGGTGTGATTGGTCGAGCCGCCGGTGGCCAGCAGGCCCACCACGGCATTGACGATACATTTCTCGTCGACGATATGGCCAACCGGCAGGTAGCTGCCGCTTTGCGCCGTGATCACGGCGGCGCGCTGGGCGGCGGCGGCCGTCAGCGCATCGCGCAGCGGCGTGTTCGGGGTGATGAAGGCGGCACCCGGCAGGTGCAGGCCCATCACTTCCATCAGCATCTGGTTGCTGTTGGCGGTACCGTAAAAAGTACAGGTGCCGGCGCCATGGTAGGCCTTCGACTCGCCTTCGAGCAAGTCTTCACGCGTCGCCTTGCCCTGCGCATACAACTGGCGCACCTGGGCTTTTTCCTTGTTCGACAGGCCCGAGGTCATCGGGCCGGCCGGCACGAACACGGCCGGCAAGTGGCCGAAGTGCAGCGCGCCGATCAAGAGGCCCGGCACGATCTTGTCGCACACGCCCAGGTACAGGGCCGAGTCGAACATATTGTGCGACAGCGCCACGGCGGTCGACATGGCGATGGTGTCGCGCGAAAACAGCGACAATTCCATGCCCGGCTGGCCTTGCGTCACGCCATCACACATGGCCGGCACGCCGCCGGCGAACTGCGCCACGGCGCCCACTTCGCGCACGGCCTGCTTGATAATCTGCGGAAAACCTTCGAATGGCTGGTGCGCCGACAGCATGTCGTTGTACGACGAGACGATGGCCACCGATGGCTTCTTGTATTCCTTCAGCGACAGCTTGTCGTTGGCCGGGAAGGCGGCAAAGCCGTGCGCCAGGTTGGTACACGACAGCGCGCCGCGCTGCACGCCCTGGATGCGGGCGGCATCGAGGTGCGTCAGATAGGCGCCGCGCGAGGGCCGGCTGCGCGCGATGATGCGCGCTGTTACGGATTCGACTACTGGATGCAGCGCCATGATGGATTCCTTAAAAAGTATTTTGTGAAATTTTACTACAAAATGGGTGAGCAGAAGCACTCTTGCTTGGGCCAACTCCATAAATATGCCATTTTTTTGCCGCTTTTCAATGCCTGTACGTCCCGCAACAATTTGGCCGAAACGGGACCAGCATCGCCCGATTCAGTGGCCAATCGCCGTGAAAAAAACAGGATGGTGCCGGCTCTCCCCTTCAAACTGTAGTGAATTTACTTTTTTCTGATGTATTATTCTCATATCACCGTCGGCAGCGCATTTTAGGCGCGCCGCATTCCTTATAACCGAGACCCGTACCCCAGCCGACCGCCATGTCCACTCCCGCCCTCACCGCCTTGAATAGTTTCCAACAATTGCAGGCCCACAGCGCCAGCGTGCGCGATGTGCACCTGCGCCAGCTGTTTGCCGGCAACCCGCAGCGCTTTGCGCAGATGACCATCGATGCCGCCGGCCTGCTGCTCGACTACTCGAAGAACCGGGTTGATGCGACCAGCATGGCGCTGCTGATGGACCTGGCGCGCGAACGCGGCGTGGAAGCGCAGCGCGAAGCGATGTTTACTGGCGAGAAAATCAATCTTACCGAACATCGGGCGGTTCTGCACACCGCATTGCGCGCGCCGCGCGGCAGCAAGCTGGTGGTCGACGGCCAGGATATCGACGCCGACGTGCAGGATGTCTTGCAGCGCGTGAAGGTATTTACCGACAAGGTCCGCAACGGCAGCTGGCTCGGCTACAGCGGCAAGCCGATTTCCGACGTCGTCAATATCGGCATCGGCGGCTCCGACCTGGGCCCGAAAATGGCCTGCCTGGCGCTGCGCTCGTATGCCAACCCGGGCCTGGAAATGCATTTCGTGTCGAACGTCGACGGCCACGACATGGAGGCGACCCTGTCGAAAGTCGATCCGGAAACGACCTTGTTCATCGTGGCCTCGAAAACGTTTGTCACGGCCGAAACCATGCTGAACGCCAATACGGCGCGCGCCTGGTTCCTGCTCGAAGCGGAAGAAAAAGACCTGGCGAAACATTTCGTCGCCGTCTCGACCAATGCGGCAGCCATCGTCGAGTTCGGCATCGATCCGGCCAATATGTTCCCGTTCTGGGACTGGGTCGGCGGACGCTATTCGGTCTGGTCGTCGATCGGCCTGGCAGTGGCGCTGGCCGTGGGCTTCGAATACTTCAGCGACTTCCTGGCCGGCGCGCATGCGATGGACCGGCATTTCCGTGAAGCGCCCCTCGAACAGAACATGCCGGTGGTGCTGGCCATGGTGGGCTTCTGGAACCGCCAGTTCCTCGATTGCGGCTCCGTCTCGATCGCACCGTATCACCAGGACCTGAGCCGCTTTGCGGCCTATTTGCAACAGCTGGACATGGAAAGCAACGGCAAGCGCGTCACCAAGGACGGCGAGCCCGTCGGCGTGCCGACCGGCCCCGTGATCTGGGGCGATTGCGGCACCAATGCCCAGCACGCCTATTTCCAGCTGCTGCACCAGGGCACCGACATCACGCCGATCGACTTTATCGCCGCGCTGCGCGCCACCCACGACCTGCCGGGCCACCACGACGCCCTGCTGGCCAACTGCTTCGCCCAGTCGGAAGCCTTCATGACCGGCAAGACGGGCGAGGAAGTACGCCTTGACCTGCAGGCGCAAGGTTTGCCGGAAAACGACATCGCGGCGCTGGTGCCGCACAAAACCTTCCCCGGCAACCGCCCCAGCAACACCATCCTGATGGATCAATTGACGCCGTCGACCCTGGGCGCGCTGATCGCCCTGTATGAACACAAGACGTTCGTGCAAGGCGTGCTGTGGAACGTCAACAGTTTTGACCAGTGGGGCGTGGAACTGGGCAAGGTACTGGCCAAGAAAATCCAGTCCGAACTGACGGGCGAGGCGCAGCCGGAACTGCACGACAGCTCGACCAATGGCCTTATTTCACTCGCACGTGCCGCCAAGGCAGCCTACTAAAACATGAATATCTACGAAATCAAGGTCGTCAGCGACAAACCGATGCAGGTGGGCGAATGCCCGCTGTGGCATGAAAAAGAGCAAGCCCTGTACTGGGTCGATATCGACGGCCGCGCCGTGCACCGCCTCCATCCGGACAGCGGCAAGCATACGCAATGGAACATGCCGACCGAACCGTCGGCGCTGGCGATCAATGCCGGCGGCGGCCTGATCGTGGCGCTGCGCAGCGGCTTCGTGCACCTGGACACCAAGACCGGCAGCCTGGCCGACATCGCGCCGGCGCCGTTCGACATGGCCACCACCCGCTTCAACGATGGCAAGGTCGATCCAAAAGGCCGTTTCTGGGTCGGCACGATCTTCGAGCCGCGCAATGCGGATGCGGCGGAAATGTTCGTGCTGGAAAAGGGGCAAGTGCGCAAGGTATGGTCGGGCGGCATGACGGTCTCGAATGGCCTGGGCTTTTCTCCCGACCGGCACACCATGTACCACTCGGACACCACCACCCACCGCATCGACCGCTTCGACTTCGATGCGGCCACCGGCGCCATTTCCGCACCACAGCCGTTCCAGCGCTTTTCGACCGACAAAAAGGCGGCGGATTATGGCGGCCGTCCCGATGGCGCGGCCGTCGACAGCCAGGGCAATTACTGGTCAGCCATGTTTGAAGGCGGCAAGATCTTGCGCTTCGCGCCCGATGGCCAGCTGCTCGGTGAAATCACGGTGCCGGCCCGTTGCCCGACCATGGTCACCTTCGGCGGCGCCGACCTGCGCACCCTGTATATCACCACTGCCAGCCATAACCGCTCGGCCGAGGAAATCGCCAACTATCCGCTGACGGGGCATGTGCTGTCGGTCAGGGTGGATGTGGCGGGGCAGGTGGAAACGGCCTACCAGGCATAACGGTGCAAATGCAAAAAAACGCCGGCACATGCGAGTGTGCCGGCGTTTTTCATGGTGAAACGTGATCAGCGCGCCAATACCTTGCGTATCGTCTCGGCCAGTTCCGCCGCCACGAACTTGGCCACATAGCCATCGGCGCCCACGCCCTTGACGTGGTCTTCGTTGGTCGAGCCCGTCAGCGACGAGTGGATGACCACCGGGATCGACGAAAAACGGCCGTCATTCTTGATATTGCGCGTCAGGGTGAAACCGTCCATTTCCGGCATTTCCAGGTCGGTCAGCACCAGCGCCACCTTGTCTTTCGCGGTCTTGCCTTCGGCGGCGGCCTGGGTCGAGATCGCTTGCAGCCGCTCCCACGCCTCCTTGCCGGTCTTGGTCATGATGTAGGGCACGCCCATCGCTTCCAGGCCCTTTTCGATCAGGGACCTGGCCAGCGAGGAATCGTCGGCGGCCAGGATCACGGAACCGGGCGGCAGGTGCACCTGCGGGCCGATGCTGGTCTTGTCGACGTCCGGATCGCCGGACGGCAGCACATTGCGCAGGATCTGCTCGACGTCCAGCACTTGCGCCAGGCGCGTCTTGTCGGTATCGCCATCAAGGCGGGCGATGCTGGTGACCAGGCCGCCACCGACGCTCGATTCGGCCGACAGCACCTGATTCCACTCCAGGCGCACGATTTCATCGACCTCTTCCACGGCGAAGGCCTGCGTCGAGCGGGCGAATTCGGTCACCATCAGGATACGCAAGCCATTGCTCTTGCAGCCGACGGCCATCGGCAAGTCGATCACCGGCACGATCTGGCCACGGATATTGACCACGCCCAGCATGTGCGGATGGGAACCGGCAACAGCCGTGATGGCCGGCATTTCCATGATCTCGCGTACCTTGAACACATTGATGCCGAACAGTTCGCGGCTGGTCGAATGGTCGCTGGTGCCGAGCTTGAACAGGAACAGTTCGAATTTGTTATTGCCTGTCAGGCTGGTGCGCTCATCGATCTCTTGCATTGAATTCATTATTTCCCCTTGAGCCGTCTTGTATTGCGTGATTGAAGTCCGCCTTGCCGCGCGCGTTCATGGCTGAATGCATGGTACGGTAGGGTCGGAAGGCGGATTCGGGGCATGGCCGACGCTACAGCGCAGTATATTATCGCCAACATGGTTGTCAGCGTTTTACGCCGATTATACGGTCAATTTATTTCCCCAAAGTTACTTAAATCGGCGGAAAGGCCTTGCGTGTGCTTTTCTTGACGTCCCTGTTGCTACAGCGCAAATCCATGCGGCCGCCGGTGAAAATTTCCGCTGCAACCATGGCTTTACTGGAATGCCAGGGCGATTGCATGAAGCATCAGTGCTTGGTGTGGCCGTAGGTCGAAAATATTGCTTGTAAACGCATTGAGAAAGGCGTTTACTTTCGATATTTGGACGGACAAATGGCAAATGAACCAATCTCGTTGGTGGCGGCATTCGATGACTTGAGCGACCCGCGTGGGCGTCAATGTCCGTATCGACTCGACGAGTTGCTGCTGGCGGCGATCTGCGCAGTCATCAGCGGCGCGGAGAGTTGGACGGCGGTTGTCGAATGGAGCGAAACAAAGCTCGACTGGCTGCGCCAACAGCTGCCCTTTGCCAACGGCATCGCCTCGCACGACACCTTCGGGCGGGTGTTTTCGCTGCTCGATGCGACGCAGTTCGAGGCATGTTTCGTCAGATGGATGGGGACGATGTGCCCGGCGCTGCCGGGGCAGCACATTGCCATCGACGGCAAGTGCGTGCGCGGCTCCCATGATGGCAAACACAGCGCGATTCATCTGGTGTCGGCATGGAGCAGCGCCAGTGGCTTGACGCTGGGGCAAGTGAGGACCGCCGACAAGAGCAACGAGATCACCGCGATCCCTCAATTGCTGGCCACGCTGGACATCAAGGGCGCCGTCATCACGATAGATGCGATGGGGTGCCAGCATGATGTCGCCGCCAAGATTGTCGCTGGCGGCGCCGACTATGTGCTGGGGGTAAAGGATAACCAACCCAGTCTGGCCGAAGCGATACGGTTGTGGTTCGATGCCGCCGAGGCGGGTACCTTGGATCGTCCGTTCTGGGATCACAACCACACTGAAAAGGACCACGGGCGCATTGAAACCCGGCGCTGCCTGGTCACCAACGACGTTGCCTGGCTGGGCCAGCAAAACCAGCACTGGGCCGGCGTCCAAAGCCTGATCATGATTGAATCTAGGCGCGAAATCATCGGCAGAAACAGCAGCGGTGCCGCCAGCGTCGAGCGGCGCTATTACCTCAGCAGCCTAGCAGCCAAAGCGGCTCATCTTGCGCACATCGTCCGGGCCCATTGGGGTATCGAAAACAACATGCACTGGGTTCTCGACGTCGCGTTCCGCGAAGACGATTGCCGTATCAGGGTCGGCGAAGGAGCACAAAACTTCGCCATCCTACGCCGAATCGCCCTGAACTTGCTGAAAAATGAGAAGTCGACCAAGGTAGGCATCGCCACCAAACGCTTAAAAGCCGGCTGGAGTGCTGACTACCTTGCCAAGGTCTTGGGCTTGCCGATCTGATGCTTCATGCAATCGCCCTGACTGGAATGCATGATGACGTGGCAAGTCCGGCGGGCAGGCATATAATGCAGGACTGGCTAGACCCGTCACAATGTAGTAAAATTTCTTGCAATTGCCAGTTCTACGTAGTAAATTTACACCATGAATTTACAGTAGCATAGACTGCGGCACCACGCGGCGATACCAACGCGGCGGCGCGCCACAGCGCTGTCAGCGATCAGCACCCTCCCGGCTCCGGCTCCTTTACTTTTGCGACGACATCATATTATGGCTCTTACCGATTTTGACCTGGTCCTGTTTGGCGGCAGCGGCGATTTAGCCATGCGTAAATTACTGCCTGCAATGTATGCGCGCGATGTCGCGAACGACCTGCCGCCGACGGCGCGCATCATCTGCGTGGGCCGCCAGGACAGCGGCCAGGACGCTTTCCTGAAAATGGTGGAAACCAATTCCCGCCCGCACATCAAGGCCAGCACCCTGAATGCCGCCACGTGGAGCAAGTTCTGCGCGCGCATCGTGTATGTATCGCTCAACGCCAGCGACGCCTCGACCTATGCACCGCTGGTCGAAGCGCTGCGCGGCGATGCCAACCTGACGCGCGTGTACTACCTGGCGACGCCGCCGCACCTGTTCGCGCTGATCTGCGACAACCTGGAAGAAAATGGCCTGGTGACGCCGAATTCGCGCGTGGTGCTGGAAAAACCGCTGGGCCGCGACCTGGCAAGCGCCAAGCAGATCAATGCCGAAGTGGGCAAGGTGTTCCAGGAATCGCAGATCTACCGCATCGACCACTACCTGGGCAAGGAAACCGTGCAGAACTTGCTGGCCCTGCGCTTCGGCAATATCCTGTTCGAGCCGCTGTGGCGCCGCGAGTGGATTTCCGACGTGCAGATCACCATCGCCGAGAAACTGGGCGTGGGCAACCGCATGGGTTACTACGACACCTCGGGCGCGCTGCGCGACATGCTGCAGAATCACCTGCTGCAACTGCTGTGCATCGTCGCCATGGAACCGCCGACCTCGATCGCGCCGGACGCCGTGCGCGATGAAAAGCTGCAAGTGCTGCGCTCGCTGAAAAAATTCACGCCGACCACCCTGGCGCAAAACATCGTGCGCGGCCAGTACCGCGCCGGCCATGTCGACGGCACCACCGTGCCGAGCTACCGCGACGAGCCGGATGCGCCGCAACACTCGCGCACCGAAACCTTTGTCGCGCTGAAAGCGGAAATCGACACCTGGCGCTGGGCCGGCGTGCCGTTCTACCTGCGCACGGGAAAACGCATGGCCGACAGCCTGGCCGAAATCGTCGTGCGCTTCAAGCAGATCCCGCACTCGATCTTCAACCAGCCGACCTCCAGCTTCCAGCCGAACTGCCTGGTGATCCGCCTGCAGCCCGACGAAGGCCTGCGCATGAACCTGATGGCAAAAACCCCGGGCGACGGCATGCGTCTGAAACCGGCCGAACTGGAACTCGATTTCCGCGAATCGTTCAAGACCCCGCGCATGGACGCCTACGAGCGCCTGCTGCTGGACGTCCTGCGCGGCCAGCTGACCCTGTTCATGCGCGGCGACGAACTGGAAGCGGCCTGGGAATGGGTCGAACCGATTCTCGACAACTGGGAACAGAACGACAGCGCGCCGATCCCGTACACGGCTGGCACCTGGGGCCCGGCCGCAGCCAGCGCGCTGATCGGGCGCGATGGCTTGCAGTGGCGTGAAGAAGCTTTACCGGAAGATTGATGGACGCCTTATTTAATGTCCACGTGCAGCACAGTGAAAGAAAGGTTTCCTGATGCTGCTCGACTCCATCCGCACCCAGCTCGACTCGCTCTCCAAATCGGAGAAAAAGGTCGCGCTGGCGGTGCTGGAACAGCCGAACCAGACGGTCAGCCAGAACATCACGGCGTTGGCGAAACACGCGCAGGTGTCCGAGCCGACCGTGGTGCGCTTTTGCCGCACCCTGGGCTATGACGGCTGGCATGAATTCAAGCTGCGCCTGGCGCAGGGGCTGGCGCTGGCCATGCCCGGCGCCAACGAGCAGCCGGCGCAGGATGACCTGGCGGCCGACCTGGTCAATAAAATCTGCAGCCGCTCGATCAATACCCTGCTCGACCTGCGCAACAACCTGAACCCGGAAGCGATACAGCGCGCGCTCGACATTCTGTCGCGCGCCAGCAAGATCGAATTCTATGGCCAGGGTACCTCGGGCATCGTGGCGGCCGACGCCCAGCACAAGTTCTTCCGCTCGGGCGTGCCGACGGTGGCCTACAGCGATCCGAACATCCACAGCATCGCGGCGGCCCTGCTGCGCGGCGGCGATGCGCTGGTCGCCATCTCGCAGCGCGGCAACAGCCCGGCCCTGGTGCGCTCGGTGAAACTGGCGCGCCGCGGCGGCGCCGACGTGATCGTGCTGGCGCCGTCGGGCACGCCGCTGGCGGACCTGGCCACCGTGCTGATCCCGATCGACCTGATCTTCAACACCGACCCCTACACGCCAATCTCGGCGCGCCTAGCCTACCTGGTGGTGATCGACGTGCTGGCCGTGGGCCTGGCCCTGCAGCGCGGGCCGGAGTTCCGCAAGAAGATGCAGAATGCGCAGAAGGCGCTGCAGGAATTTGACATGCAGTTTGATTCGTTTATCGGCTAGTCGGTACAATAGCCCGGCAAGCCCCTCCCTTCTTTCTAGCGCAGCCATGAACCAATTAGAACAACTCAAACAGTACACCACCGTGGTGGCCGATACCGGCGACTTCCAGTCGATCCAGGCGTACACGCCGCGCGATGCGACCACCAATCCTTCGCTGATCCTGAAGGCCGTGCAAAAGGATGAATACAAGCCGCTGCTGGAAAAGGCCGTGCGCGACCATCCGAACGCTTCGACCGGCGAAATCATCGACCGCCTGCTGATCGCGTTTGGCGTCGAGATCCTGCAAACCATCCCGGGCCGTGTCTCGACCGAAGTCGATGCGCGCCTGTCGTTCGACATCGACGGCACGGTGGCCAAGGGCCGCGACCTGGTCGCCCTGTATTCGAACGCCGGCATCCCGCGCGAACGCGTGCTGATCAAGATGGCCTCGACCTGGGAAGGCATCCGCGCCGCCGAGATCCTGGAAAAGGAAGGCATCCGCTGCAACATGACCCTGCTGTTCTCGCTGGCGCAGGCGATCGCCTGCGCCGAAGCGGGCGCGCAGCTGATTTCGCCGTTCGTCGGCCGCATCTATGACTGGTACAAGAAATCGACCGGCATCGACTACCTGGGCGCGGAAGACCCGGGCGTGCAGTCGGTCAAGCGCATCTACAATTACTACCGCAAGTTTGGCTACACCACCGAAGTGATGGGCGCGAGCTTCCGCAATACCTCGCAAATCCTGGAACTGGCCGGCTGCGACCTGCTGACCATCAGCCCCGACCTGCTGCAAAAGCTGGCCGACAGCGATGCGCCGGTGGCGCGCAAGCTGAGCGCCGAAGCGGCGCCGGGCGCCAGCATCGTCAAGATGTCGCTCGATGAGAAATCGTTCCGCTTCATGATGAATGAAGACGCGATGGCGACCGAAAAACTGGCCGAAGGCATCCGCGCCTTCTGCGTCGATACGGGCAAGCTGAAGCAGCTGATCTCGGCGTTGCGCTAAGCTGCGCACCCGATAAAAAAGCGGCGTCCGTGCGGTCTGCACGGCGCCGCTTTTTTCATGCCCGGCCGGATCAGGAACAGCGGAATGTCGCCACGCCCTGGTAGTTGGCGCCATTGGCCAGCGTGACCTTGTAGCCGCCGATCAGCAGGTAGCGTCCGGCGCCGGCGTCTCCCAGCGCCAGCAGGGTGCCGGTGCTGCCGCCGAGGAAGGCACCGGTAATCGCCGTCGATGCGGGCGTGCCTGCCAGGCCCGCGCCGCTGATGCTTCCCGTGCTGCCGCCAGCGCTGGCATCGACCGTCATGGACAAGGCGGCGCCGGCGGCGCTGAACGACAGCGTGGCGCGGCCAGCGGCCGTGCCGAAATAGGCGTTTTGGCCAATCGCGCTGCCGCCCACATAGCTCGGCGCGGTGAAGCTGCCCGCGTCGCAGGCCAGGCTGCCGCTGGCGGGCAGGCTGGCGGGCGTCTTGTAGGCCGTGTAGTGCGCGCTGGCGTTATTGCCCGTCATGATGGTGGCGCCGCCGCTGCTGGTAAGCGTGCCGGTAAACCAGCGCCCTTGCGCAAAGCTGGCGTCGCCGCTGATCTCGCGCGTGATGGCCGGGGTGCCAGTGAAGGTGGTGCCGGCAATCGCGCTCAGCGCGCCAGTGCCGCCTTGCGTGACGGTGGTGAGCGGACCGGTGCTCTGGCTGGCGACGGCCAGCAGCAGGTAACGGCCGTTGGCATTGTTGGCAAAAGGTGCGCTGATGCTGCCTGTGTCGCCGCTGGCAACGGGCGGCGTGACCGGATTGACAGCGTCGCTGCTGCCGGAAGAGGAAGAACCGCCACCGCAAGCGGTCAGCAAGGTCGTGAAGAACAGTGTGCTTGATAACAGGTAGGCTTTGCTCATGTATCCGTTTTTGTCTTTCTGAAAGTCCGTGGCAGGCATGGCGGATGCATTGATCTTTCCGCCATGTTTGATCTTCGGATAATAGTAAAAACCGGCAAGATTTGTCGCACGCCTGATCCGTCCACTGAAGCTACAATGGAAAACTGTTTACCAGCCACGAGCCGCACCCATGTCGCCAAGCACGTCCGCCATCACCATCCGCCTGGGCCGCCGCGCCCGTGCCCGCATTGCCGAGCACGGCTTGCGCGCGCTTGACATCGCCATCGTGCCGGCCGCCGCCGGCGGGCCGAAGGGCTTGATCCTGCACCAGCTGGACTGCTGGCTGTTCGGCGATTTCCTGCCGCGCGCGCCGCGCCGGCGCCAGTTCATCGGCGCCTCGATCGGCGCATGGCGCATGGCGGCGGCCACCTTTCCCGACCCGGTCGCGGCCCAGCGCCGCCTGGTGCGCGATTACGTGGGCCAGCGCTATCCCGACAAGCCGACGCCGGCCCACGTCAGCCGCACCTGCCGCGCCCTGCTCGACGCCATGCTCGACGGCCAGGATGCGCAGCTGCTGCAGCACGCGCAGCACAGCCTGGCCGTGCTGGCCGTGCGCGGCATCGGGGGCCTGGCCAGCCCCGGGCCATGGCGCGACAAGCGCGGCTTTCTGCTGGCCGCAGCCGGCAATGCGCTGGCGCGCGAGCGCCTGGCCGCCTCGCTGGAAAGAGTGGTGTTCCATGCGGGGCCGGACGGCGCCGGCTGGCTGCGTTCGCGCTTCGACGCCTTCAATGCCCACTTCGTGCCTTTGGCGCAGGACAATCTGCGCGACGCACTGCTGGCCTCGGGTTCGATTCCGCTGGTGCTCGACGCCGTGCACGATATCGCCGGCGCGCCGCCCGGGCGCTACTGGGACGGCGGCCTGGTCGATTACCACCTGCACCTGCCCTACCAGCGCGAGCCGGACCTGGTGCTGTATCCGCATTTTGCCGACCATCTCGTGCCCGGCTGGCTGGACAAGGCCATGCCCTGGCGCCGCGTGCGCGGCCAGGATGCGGCGCTGGACAACATGATCCTGGTCTCGCCCTCGCCCGCCTTTGTCGCCAGCCTGCCGAACGGCAAGCTGCCCGACCGGCGCGACTTTCCCCATTACGGCCAGGATCACGCGGCGCGCATGCGCGACTGGCGCCGCGCCATCGCCGAAAGCGAACGCATGGCCGCCGCCTTTGCGCACTGGGCCGAGCAGCCGGACCTGCGCCAGGCGCTCGACCTGCACGCCTGAGCGAAAAACAACAGCCGCTCCCGGACGCACCAGGGCGGGGCGTTTTTCATACCGGCAGTCAAATCTCCATGGTAGGATTCGCACATTGCCACCCTTTGTTTTCTTGATCCAAGGCATGGCTTTTTTGCTTATTTTCATTTTTTCCAGCTTTTAGGCCCCATCCCCGCCTTCCGAATCTTTCGGCCGGATACCCTTCGGCCCCGCAGCCGCAGCAGCTTCGAACATGGCGCCAGCCATGCGCCATCGTCATGCCCATGTAGCATTTCCAATAGAGAATGCTTTATTGATTACTGTAACCAAAAGACACCATGAAAACACTCTCGAACATCCGCATCGGCGCCCGCCTGGCGATCGGCTTTGCCGTGGTGCTGCTGCTGGCCATCGTGTGCACCTCGTTTTCCGTGATCAGCGCCTGGGGCAACGCCCAGGCGACGCGCGCCATGATGGAAAAGCCGCTGGCCAAGGAGCGCCTGGCGTCCGACCTGTACCTGCTGATCTATTCGGCGGTGGAGCGCACCTCGCTGATCGCCAAAAGTTCGGACGAGAGCTTGTCGGTGACGTTTGCCGATGCCATCGCGGCCGGCACCAAGAAGGGGGGCGGACTGCTGAAACAGGTGGAGGGCATGCTGTCGACCGAGCAGGAAAAAGCCACTTTTGCCTCGGTGATGCAGGTGCGCGGCGTGTACCAGGAGGCCAAGCAGGCGGTGATGGCGGCCAAGAAAACCGGCCAGGCCGCGGACGCCGAGCGCGCCTACACCCAGCAGTACATGCCGGCCGCCGAAGCCTACCAGGCCAAGGTCCAGGGTTTCCTGGCCCAGCAGCGCCAGGCCATCGACGACACCGCCCTGGCGATCGAGCAGGCCAATACCCGCAGCCTGACCCTGACCGCCATCCTGGCCGGCCTGATGATCGTCTTCGGCAGCCTGTGCGCGTGGCTGATCACACGCTCGATCACGCAGCCGCTGCAGGCGGCCATCGCGGTGGCCACCACCGTCGCCGAGGGCGACCTGCGCACCACCTTCGGCCACGCCACGCGCGATGAAGTGGGCGACCTGATGCGCGCGCTAAAAGGCATGAACGATGCGCTGACCAACGTCGTGTCGCAGGTGCAGACGGGCACCCACGCGATCGCCACGGCATCGAGTGAAATTGCGGCCGGCAACCAGGACCTGTCGTCGCGCACGGAACAGCAAGCGAGCTCGCTGGAAGAAACCGCCTCCTCGATGGAAGAGCTGACCTCGACCGTGAAGCAGAACGCCGACAATGCGCGCCAGGCCAACCAGCTGGCCCTGTCCGCCTCGGAAGTGGCGGAACGGGGCGGCGGCATCGTCGGCCAGGTGGTCGACACCATGGGCGCCATCGATGCCTCGTCGAAAAAGATCGTCGACATTATCGGCGTGATCGACGGCATCGCCTTCCAGACCAACATCCTGGCGCTGAACGCGGCCGTGGAAGCGGCGCGCGCCGGCGAACAGGGGCGCGGCTTTGCCGTGGTCGCCACCGAAGTACGCAACCTGGCCCAACGGTCCGCCAGTGCGGCGAAGGAGATCAAGAGCCTGATCGACGACTCGGTGGCGCAGGTCAACGGCGGCAGCCGGCTGGTGCAGCAGGCCGGCAGCACCATGAACGAGGTGGTCGACAGCGTGCGCCGCGTGACCGACATCATGGCCGAGATCACCTCGGCCAGCGCCGAGCAGAGCATGGGCATCGACCAGGTCAACCAGGCCATCGCGCAGATGGACCAGGTGACCCAGCAGAACGCCGCGCTGGTGGAAGAAGCGGCGGCCGCCGCCGAAAGCATGCAGGACCAGGCGGCGCGCCTGGCGCAGGTGGCTTGCGGCTTCAAGCTGGAGCAGCCGCTGGCGGTGAGCGCGCCGGCTTCCGTGAAGCCGCGTCCCGCCGTGCATGCCAGGCATGTGACGGCGGCGGCGCCACGCAAGAGCGCCGCGAAACCGGCCCTGGCGGCCCACCCCGCGCCGCGCAAGGCGCCCGCCATGCCGGCCGGGGAGCAGGACTGGGAAGAGTTTTAAAGACATTGACAGCGGCATTTCCCGTGCCAATACTGATGGCAGGTGGGCCAGGCGCGCCGCCTACGGTAGCTCAAACGGCGCCTGTGCGGGAGAGACCATGCGCCGCCATCTCGGTACCTTCATCACTGCGCTGACATGCGCGCTGCTGGCCGCCTGCGCCGCGCCGCCGGCCAGCATCCCCCCGATCTTCACCGACAGCGCCTTTGCGCCGGCCATCGCGGTCGATGCGGGCCAGGTGTTCGCCCTCGATGACGCCATGCGCCAATACCTGCGCACCGATGTGCGGCGCGAAGCGCGCCTGAAGAACCCGCGCGCCGCGCTGCATGGCGCACTGTATGACGAGGCCCGCCTCAAGCTCGAATACGATGCCGAGATGACGCGCAACGCCAGCGAAACCTTCGCCGCGCGCAGCGGCAACTGCCTGTCGCTGGTGATCATGACGGCCGCCCTGGCGCAGGAGCTGGGACTTTCCGTGCGCTACCAGGAAGTGCTGGGCGAAGAAAGCTGGAGCCGCAGCGGCGACATGTATTTTGTCGCCGGCCATGTCAACCTGGTGCTGGGCCGCCAGCGCCATGACAATCCCGGCAACTACGACGCCAGCGGCATGATGGTGATCGACTTCCTGCCCTCGAAAGACGTGGCCGGCTACCGTACGCGCGAGCTGAGCGAGGCGACCATCCTGGCCATGTACATGAATAACCGCGCCGCCGAAACCATGCGCCAGGGCCAGTTGCACGCGGCCTACTGGTGGGCCAGGAGCGCCATCGTGCAGGACCCGTCGTTCAGCGGCGCCTACAATACGCTGGGCGTGATCCAGCTGCGCCATGGCGATACCGCAGCGGGCCGGCGCACCCTGGCCCATGCGCTGGCGCGCGCGCCGGACAATACGGTGCTGCTGGCGAACCTGGCGCAGGCACTGGAAGCGTCCGGCATGGAGGAGCAGGCGCAGCCGTTGCGGCGGCGCCTGCTGGCCCTGCAGCCGCAGCCGCCGTTCCATTACTTCTATTTGGGCAAGGCCGCGATGGAGCGGCAAGATTACGCGGGGGCCATCGCCCTGTTCTCGCGCGAGATCGCGCGCGACCCGTACTACCACGAGTTCCATTTCTGGCTGGCCCAGGCCCATGCCCAGCTGGGGCAGTGGCGGCAAGCCGGGCAACAGCTGGAACTGGCGATGGCGCAAAGCCTGACCCGCGGCGACCACGCGCTGTATGCGGCCAAGCTGCGGCGCCTGCGCGCCGCCGGGGTGCAGTGATTACTCTTCCAAAAACATCTGTTGCAAGTCGTTAAGGAAGCTAAGGCCCAGCTCGGTCGGACGAATGATCTGGTGATCGCGGTACAGCAGGCCCTTCGCTTCGGCCGCGTTGAGCGGCTGTTCGATGGCGTTCAGCGCCAGTCCCGTGCGCTCGGCAAACAAATTCGGTGAAAATCCGCCGGTCAGGCGCAGGGTGTTGAGCATGAATTCAAACCCCATTTCCTCGCGCGCCAGTTCGCGCTCTTCCTGCACCGGATTGCCCGCACGCACGGCGTCCATATAGGCGCGCGGCTGCTTGTAGCGGGCCTGGCGCAGCACGCGGTGCGGGAACGAGATCTTCGAATGGGCGCCGGCGCCGATGCCGAGATAGTCGCCGAACTCCCAGTAATTGCGGTTGTGGCGCGCCTGGCGGCCCGGCTGGGCATAGGCCGACACCTCGTAGCGGCCATAGCCGGCCTGCGCGGCGCGCGCGGCCACCATGTCGGCGATATCGGCGCTCTCGTCGTCGTCGGGCAGCACCGGCGGATACTTCGCAAACAGCGTGTTCGGTTCCAGTGTCAGGTGATACAGCGACAGATGCGGCGGCGCGAACGACAGCGCCGTCTCCAGGTCGGCCTGCGCTTCGGCCAGGGTCTGCGACGGCAGCGCGTACATCAGGTCGAGGTTGAAATTGTCGAAATGCGCATGCGCGATCTCGACCGCGCGGCGCGCCTCGTTGTCGTCATGGATGCGGCCCAGCGCATGCAGGTGGCGGCCATTGAAACTCTGGATGCCGACCGACAGGCGGTTGACGCCGCTGGCCCGGTACGACTTGAATTTTTCCGTCTCGAAGGTACCGGGATTGGCTTCCATGGTGATTTCGCAGTCCGGCTCCAGCGGCAGCAAGGTGCGCACGTCCGACATCAGCCGGTCCAGTCCGGCCGCCGACATCAGGCTGGGCGTGCCGCCGCCGATAAAAATGGTGTGGATCCTGCGGCCCCAGATCAGCGGCAGCGCCATTTCCAGGTCCAGCCGCAGCGCCGCCAGGTATTCCTCTTCCGGAAAGCCCTGCTCCTGCCTTACCTCGTGCGAATTGAAGTCGCAGTACGGGCATTTCTTGACGCACCACGGAAAATGGATGTACAGCGACAGCGGCGGCAAGGCCGTCAGGTTCAGGGCGCCCGGCTGCAGATAGCGCAGGGCCGCGCCGGCGGCGCCGGATATGCCGTCCTGCGGCACTGGGGTGTTGGCAGGCTTGCTGCCCGGCCGGGCGATGCTGCCGGCGACTTTGATCGGGATCATCGCAGTTTATCCACCAGCACGCGCAGCGCCTGGCCGCGGTGCGACAGCGCGTTCTTTTCGTCGGCCGTCAGCTCGGCCGCGCATTTGCCCAAGGCAGGGATATAAAAATGCGGATCGTAGCCGAAACCGCCCGCACCGCGTGGCGTAGCGATCATCTCGCCGTGCCAGCGCGCGTCGGCGATCACCGGCTGCGGGTCGTCGGCATGGCGCACATACACGAGAACGCAGTAATAATAAGCCGATTTGTCGGCGTGCGGCTCGAGGTCGGCGATCAGTCTGGCGCTGTTGGCCGCGTCGGATTTCGGCTCGCCCGCATAGCGCGCGGAATAGACACCCGGTGCGCCGCCCAGCGCATTGACGCACACGCCGGAGTCGTCGGCCAGCGCGGGCAAGCCCGTCAGGCGCGCCGCATGGCGGGCCTTTTGCAGCGCATTTTCGACGAAGGTGTGAAACGGCTCGTCGGCTTCGGGGACGTCGTATTCGCCCTGGGCGTGCACGGCAAAGCCGATGGTCGAGAGCAGCTCATTGAATTCCTTGAGCTTGCCGGCGTTATTGGAGGCGAGGATGAGGCGTTGGGTCATGTCAGTGGTCCGTGCGGTGGTCCGTGTTAAGTGCCGACATTGTAAACCGTTTGCGCCGCCCTCACCTCGCCGGCAAGCACAAGCTTACAGCCCCAGCGCCTGCTTTTGCAGCCTGACCAGGTCGGCAATGCCGCCCTGCGCCAGGTCCAGCAAACGGTTCATGCCGGCGCGGTCGAACGCCGCGCCTTCGGCCGTGCCCTGCACTTCGATGAAGTGGCCCGCTTCCGTCATCACCACGTTCATGTCGGTATCGCAGTTGGAGTCTTCGACGTAATCGAGGTCCAGCACCGGCATGCCCTG
Source organism: Janthinobacterium sp. J1-1 (assembly GCF_030944405.1). Classification (NCBI taxonomy): domain Bacteria; kingdom Pseudomonadati; phylum Pseudomonadota; class Betaproteobacteria; order Burkholderiales; family Oxalobacteraceae; genus Janthinobacterium; species Janthinobacterium sp. J1-1. The sequence continues at coordinate 2,523,335 of NZ_CP132339.1, read as the reverse complement.
GTAGACGCCGACCGAGATGGCGGCGACAAAGCTTTTCACGGGAATGGCCGTAATCGCGCCGCGTGCCTGCAGCTGTGCAAACGCATCGTAGGCCGCCACCATGGCGCCCGTGATCGAGGCCGTGCGCGTGCCGCCGTCGGCCTGGATCACGTCGCAATCGAGATGCAAGGTACGCTCGCCGAAAGCCTGCAAATCGAATGCGGCGCGCAGCGAGCGGCCGATCAGGCGCTGGATTTCCTGGGTGCGGCCCGACTGCTTGCCGCGCGCCGCCTCGCGGTCCATGCGCGTGTGCGTCGAACGGGGCAGCATGCCGTACTCGGCCGTCAGCCAGCCTTGCCCCTTGCCTTTCAGGAAACCGGGCACCTTGTCTTCGATGCTGGCGGTGCAGATGACCTTGGTGTCTCCGCACTCGATCAGCACCGAGCCTTCGGCATGCTTGGTGTACTGGCGGGTGATGCGGATGGCGCGCAGCGCGTCGACGGCGCGGCCGCTCGGGCGGGTGTCAAATGTCATGTGGGTATCCTGTAAGGTTGGAATGCGGCAGCGATTTTAACACCGCGCGCCGGCCGGCCAGCCGGCCATGGCGGCATGGCCGGACCAGTGAAAAAACAACACGCACACGATCCCTACAATCCTGCCCCGCCCTACACAATTTTCTTTACAATGCCGTAAAACGCACACTATTCAGCAGCATGCGCCATTTCATGCGCAAAAAACAGGCCGCCACATGACGGCGGCCCTGTTTTCAGGGCGCGGGCGGTCTTGCCTGCGCTGGCTGATTAAGTGTATAAGTGACTGTATACAAGACCAAATCGGGGAATCCTTTGAGCATTTCAAGCATGACAGGCTACGCGGTTGCCACCAGCGAAGGGGCTGCAGGCACACTGACAATTGAAATCAAGAGCGTCAATTCACGCTTTCTCGACCTGCAATTCCGCATCAACGATGATTTGCGCACGCTCGAACCGGACCTGCGCGCCGCCGTCATGTCGGCCATCACGCGCGGCAAGGTCGAGGTACGCCTGAGCTTTGGCCGCAAGGCCGCCACCGCCGGCACGCAGGCGCTGAACCTGCCCCTGCTGGCCGAACTGGCGCGCCTGCAGTCGGAAGTGGGCCAGCATTTCGTGTCGGCGCCCGTCATGTCGGTGGCTGAACTGCTGCGCTGGCCTGGCGTCATCGAAGAAGCGCAAGTGGGCCAGGAATCCCTGCAGGCCGACGTCGGCGCCCTGACCAAACGCACGATTGCCGCCTTTGTCGACAGCCGCAAGCGCGAAGGCGCGGCGCTGGAGGCGGTGCTGATCGCGCGCATCGAGGCGATGGAAGCCATCGTCAAGCGCATCACGCCTTTGATCCCGCAAGTGGTCGCCGCCTTCCAGCAAAAAGCCATCGAGCGCATGCAGGACGCGCTGGGCCTGGCCAGCCAGGGCTCGAATTCGGCCCTGTCGCGCCAGGATGCGATGGAACGCATCCGCCAGGAAGTGATCCTGTACGGCATCCGCATCGACGTCTCGGAAGAGCTGGCACGCCTGTCGGCCCACCTGGGCGAAACGCGCCATATCCTGGCCAAGGGCGGCCAGGTCGGCAAGCGCCTGGACTTCATGATGCAGGAACTGAACCGCGAAGCGAACACCCTGGGCGCCAAGGCCTCCGTCAAGGAACTGGCCGACGCCTCGATGGACCTGAAACTGCTGATCGAGCAGATGCGCGAACAGGTGCAGAACCTGGAATAGCGGACGGCCATGTGCGCCATGGCACTGGCCGGGCGCCTTGCCTCTTGGTAAAATAGCGGATTGGGCGCCGCCCGCGCAAGCACGGCGCCACCCTCACACGCCATGGAAAAATACGCATGAGTCACCCTACCGCCTTCTCCGGCAGCCTGTTCGTGGTCGCCGCGCCATCGGGCGCCGGCAAATCGACCCTGGTCAACGCGCTGCTGGCGCAGGAACCGGCCATCAAGCTGTCGATCTCGACCACCACGCGCGCGCCGCGCCCGGGCGAAGAGCACGGCCGTGAATACTATTTCACCAGCGCGGAAGACTTTATCGCGCGCGCCGACAAGGGCGAGTTCCTGGAATGGGCCGAAGTGCACGGCAATTACTATGGCACCTCGCGCATCATGGTCGAGCAGCAGATGGTGGCCGGCACCGATATCTTGCTGGAAATCGACTGGCAGGGCGCGCGCCAGGTGCGTAAACAGTTTCCGCGCGCGGCCGGCATTTTCATCCTGCCGCCGTCGATCGATGCGCTCGAAGAGCGCTTGAACAAGCGCGGCCAGGACGAGCCGCACGTGATCACGCGGCGCCTGCTGGCGGCCGGCGGCGAAATCGCCCACGCGCCAGAGTTCGAATATGTTATTATCAATGAAGAGTTTACGGTCGCTTTGTCCGAACTGAGCGCGATCGTGAGAGCGGCCCGTTGCCGGTTTGCGCAACAAGCGGCCCGCAACGCCTCGCTTTTCGCCCAACTGGGTCTGCACGCGGAATAACCGCCCTGCACGACAGCTCGCACAGTGCCACGCACCAGCGCACCAAAGCATCGTTAATCGCACCAATACTATATATTAGGAGTTACCATGGCCCGTATCACCATTGAAGATTGCTTGAAGCAGATCCCTAACCGTTTCCAGCTGACCCTGGCAGCAACCTACCGCGCACGTCAGTTGCTGCAAGGCCACACGCCTAAAGTCGAAGCCAAGGACAAGCCTACCGTGGTTGCACTGCGCGAAATCGCTGCCGGCAAAGTCGGCATCGAGATGCTGAAAAAGGTTCCGATGTAACAGGAGCCCGCGTGCCGGAACAGTGCTGATCCCTGGTTCTACTTTACCCTTTATTCACACTGCGAAGTAACGCGACGTTTTATGAGTCTGACCCCAGCCGACACGACTTCAGCAGCACCGCCGCCCCTGGCCCCGCGCCAGGCGGCAAAAGCGCAGGGCGCGCATGCGCCAGGCACTGCCACGCCTCCCCCGCCGGTACCTGGCGTGGCCTCGGTCAGCCACCTGGCCGACAAGCTGGCTGAATATCTTTCCCCCGCCGACCTGAAAAAAGTCAAGGAAGCCTACCGCTTCTCCGACGAAATGCACCTGGGCCAGATGCGCCGCTCGGGCGAGCCATATATCTCGCACCCGATCGCCGTGGCCGAAATCTGCGCCGACTGGAAGCTCGACGCGCAAGCCATCATGGCCGCCCTGCTGCATGACGTGATGGAAGACCAGGACGTCAAGAAAGACGAACTGATCGAGCGCTTCGGCGCCCCCGTCGCGCACCTGGTCGACGGCCTGTCGAAGCTGGAAAAAATCGAATTCCAGAGCCAGATCGAAGCGCAGGCGGAAAACTTCCGCAAGATGCTGCTGGCGATGGCGTCCGACGTGCGCGTCATCCTGATCAAGCTGGCCGACCGCCTGCACAATATGCGCACCCTGGATTTCATGACGGCGGCCAAGAAGGCCCGGATCGCCAGCGAAACCATGGAAGTGTATGTGCCGATCGCGCACCGCCTCGGCCTGAACAATATCTTCCGCGAACTGCAGGACCTGTCGTTCTCGCATCTGCACCCGATGCGCTACCGCACCCTGGCGAAAGCCGTCAAGGCGGCGCGCGGCAACCGGCGCGAAGTGGTCAACAAGATCATGGAAGCGGTGAAAAGCACGCTCTCCATGGCCGAGATCGACTCCGAAGTGACGGGCCGCGAAAAATCGCTGCACGACATCTATAAAAAGATGCGCAGCAAGCATCTGTCGTTCTCGCAGGTGCTCGATGTGTATGGCTTCCGCGTGGTGGTCAACAGCTTTGCCGACTGCTATGTCACCCTGGGCACCCTGCACAGCCTGTACAAGCCGATGCCGGGCAAGTTCAAGGACTATATCGCGATCCGCAAGCTGAACGGCTACCAGTCGCTGCACACCACCGTCATCGGCCCCTACGGCACGCCGGTGGAATTCCAGATCCGCACCCAGGAAATGCACCGTACGGCCGAGTCCGGCGTGGCGGCGCACTGGCTGTACAAGAGCGGCGAATCGAACCCGTCCGACCTGCAGCAGCGCACCCATGCGTGGCTGCAGTCCTTGCTCGACATCCAGCAGCAGACGGGCGATTCGGCCGAGTTCCTGGAACACGTCAAGGTCGACCTGTTCCCCGATTCGGTGTATGTGTTTACGCCGAAGTCGAAGATCATCGCCCTGCCGCGCGGCGCCACCGCCATCGACTTCGCCTATTCGATCCACACCGGCATCGGCGACCAGACCGTGGCCGTGAAGATCAACAACGAAACGGCACCGCTGCGCACCGAGCTGCACAATGGCGACATCATCGAGATCATCACCGATTCCGCCTCGCGCCCCAGCCCCACCTGGCTGTCGTTCGTGCGTACCGGCAAGGCCCGCTCGGCAATCCGCCACCACCTGCGCACCATCAACCTGCCCGAGTCGATTTCGCTCGGCCAGCAACTGATGTCGCAGGCCTTGCTGACGCTGAATATCGACGCCGACCTGCCGGCGCCGCTGGTCGAACGCCTGCTCAACGAATCGAGCGCCAATTCGCTCGACGAGCTGTATGCCGACATCGGCATCGGCAAGCGCATGGCCACCCTGGTGGCACGCCATATCTTTGGTTTGATCGGTGGCGAAGCGGCCAGCATGCCGGTCGAACACAACAGCGGTAGCGAGCTCGACCCTGTCACCATCTGTGGCAGCGAAGGCGTGTCGGTGCAACTGGCGCCGTGCTGTCTGCCGATTCCGGGCGACCAGATCATCGGCCAGCTGCGCCGCGACCAGGGGCTGCTGGTGCACACCAGCGACTGCACCCAGGCCAAGCGCCAGCGCGTCAAGGAACCGGACCGCTGGATCGCCGTGCGCTGGGGAACCGAGCTGAACCGCCGCTTCGACTGCCGCATCAAGGTGCTGATCAACAGCGAGCGCGGCATCCTGGCGCGCGTGGCCGCCGAGATCGGCGAATCGGACGCCAACATCATCTATGTCGGCATGGACGAAGACAAGGACAACGTGCTCGACCAGTTGCGCTTTACCGTGCAGGTCAAGGACCGCGTCCACCTGGCCGCCCTGCTGCGCAATGTACGCAGGGTCGCCGGCGTGAACCGCATCCTGCGCGAACGGAATTAACCCCAAGGGCAAGGACTGGGAGCCGCCGTTCATGAACGGTTAAGTTGGCACCCCTGCGCAACAGGCATACCGCCAAAAAGGATTAAACCCCAGTCGCCCGCACAGGCACCCCGGGCCAAGCGGGCCTGAAAAATGTCGAGGGCAAGGCGCAGCGACGAAGACAGTACGCATGTACGGCGAGGAGCTGCAACGCCGCCATCGGCATTTTCTCGGGCGCGCGTTTCCGGCCCGCCATTTTCAGGCTTTTAGGCCTTGCGCCTTTCAATACTACCCCTCCCCCGGCGCCGGATACGTCACCTCCAGCAACTCCAGCTCCTGCGCCCCCAGCGGCGTATTCAGCACGATCACGTCGCCTTCCCTCGCCTTGGTGATCGCGCGCGCCATCGGCGAGATCCAGCTGATCTTGCCGTTCAGCGGGTCGAATTCATCGATGCCGACGATGGTGATAGTGTGGCTTTCGCCGTCGCTGGTGAGATAGGTGACGGTGGCGCCGAAGAAGACCTGGTCGTTGCCATGGTGCACACTGGGGTCGACGATGGCGGCCAGGTCCATGCGCTTGGTGAGAAAGCGGATGCGGCGGTCGATTTCGCGCAGGCGGCGCTTGCCGTAGATATAATCGCCGTTTTCCGAGCGGTCGCCGTTCGAGGCCGCCCAGTGTACGATGCGCACCACTTCCGGGCGGTCGACGTCGATCAGTTGCAGCAGCTCGCTGCGGATGCGCTGGTAGCCGGCCGGCGTGATGTAATTCTTGGCGCCGGCGGGAATCGCCAGCGCCAGCGCGGCGGCTTCTTCATCGTCGTCGTTGTCGGACTCTTTTACAAATGCTTTATTCATCTGCCTATTGTAGCCCCGCCAGCAGGCCCGCACCCCGTGTGCGCGGGCTTTTTTGACGTATCATCGGGAGACTATGTTTGGAGCCGGATGAGAAAACACTACCGTTTCAGGCGCTGGCTGTTCGCGCCGCTGGTCTACCTGGCCGCCATTTTCCTGCTGATCGAGGAATGGCTGTGGGCCACCGGTGCGCGCGCGATACAGGTGGTGGCGCGGTTTCCGCCGCTGCATGCGCTCGAAGCGCGGATACAGCGCCTGCCGCCGTACTGGGCGCTGGCGGTATTCGTGCTGCCCGCGGTGCTGCTGTTTCCCGTCAAGCTGCTGGCCCTGCTGGCGATTGCGCGCGGCCATGCCTTTTCCGGCATCGGCGTGATCGTCGCGGCCAAGCTGGGCGGCGCGGCGGCGGTGGCGCGCCTGTACACCCTGACGCGCCCCACCCTGTTGAGCCTGCCGTGGTTTGCCCGCTGGCATGGCCGTTTCATGGAGATCAAGGACCGCTGGATCGCCCGCCTGCAAGCGACGCGCGCCTGGCGCCGCGTCAGCCGCCTGTCGAATTCGCTGGGCCGCGCGCGCCGCGCCTGGTGGCGCCGGCTGCGCATGGGCGCCGGCAAGCGCGGCCGCCACAATTCACGCCCGGCCCGCGTGCTGCGCCGTTTCGCCGCGTTCTGGCGCGCGCGCCGCTGAGTCCATGAAAAAATCCACCACCATGCCCGACACCTCCCACATGCCCCACCTTGCGCCCGCCCTGCAGGCCGCCGCCAGCGACGCCTATCTGTTCGACGCGGCCAACTGGCAAGTGCTCGACGCGAATCGCGCCGCCTGCGGCCATCTGCAGTACACCCTGGCCGAGCTGCAAGCGATGAGCTTGCCCCAGCTGGCACCGCAATGGCCGGCCGGCCAGCCTGCGCTGGACGAGGGCATCGGCGCTTGCGCCATCGTGCAGGCGCGGCTGCAACGCCGCGATACGGCCATCCACGCCGTGCGCCTGCGCCTGACGCGCGCCGAACACCAGGGACGCACGCTGATCCTGGCGCTGGGCGAGGACCTGCGCACGCCGCAGGAGACCGCCGCCGCCCTGGCGCAGGTGCAGTCGCGCTTCAACGCCATCGTCTCCAATACGCCGGGCCTGGTGTACCAGTTCAGCGTGACCGCCGACGGGCGCGCCGGCTTTCCCTACCTGAGCGATGGCTGTCAGGCCTTGCTGGGCCTGGCACCAACGCAGCTGCATGCGCAGCCGGAACTGTTCTACCAGCTGATCCTGCCGGAGGACCGCGCCTCCTACCGCGACTCGATGCAGGCGTCGAAGCAGGCGCTGTGGAGCTGGAACTGGGAAGGCCGAATCTGGGTCGATGCCTGGAAAGACGTCAAATGGATCAACCTGCGTTCGACCCCGCGCGCACTGGAACACGGCACGGTGCAATGGGAAGGCATCATGACGAATATTACCGAAAGCCGGCTGGAACAGATCGAGGTGCGCCAGTCGCGCGCGCGCCTGGCCGAACTGACGGCGCATATCGACAAGGTCAAGGAGCAGGAACGCACGCGCCTGGCGCGCGAACTGCACGACGACCTGGGCGGCAACCTGACGGCGATCAAGATGGCGCTGGCCATGCTGACGCGCCGCCTGCCCGCAGGCGACGCGCTGCTGCAGGAAAAGGCCGGCTATGTCGACGACCTGGTCGACCGCAGCATCGACGCCGTGCACCGCATTTCGCTCGACCTGCGCCCGTCCATGCTGGACCTGGGGCTAGTCGCCGCGCTCGACTGGCAGGTCAGGGAATTCGCCCGCCAGGCCGGCATCGACTGCGCGTTTGCCTCGAACCGCAAGGAGATCGAACTGAGCCTGGACCAGGCCACCACCCTGTTTCGCATCGCCCAAGAGGCGCTGACCAATATCGCCAAGCATGCGCGCGCCAGCAAGGTAGCGGTGCGGCTGGACAAGCAGCGCCAGCATATACGCCTGTGCATCAGCGACAACGGCGTCGGCATGCGCCCGCTGGATCGCGCCAAGCCGCAGTCGTTCGGCATCCGCGGCATGAGCGAACGCGCCAGTGCGCTTGGCGGCACCTTGCAGCTGGCCGACGCGGCGGGCGGCGGTACGGTGCTGACCATAAAAATCAGGCTCGCCACGCCCCGAGAGGCGATAATAGCGGCTGCTGCCAATACGCCCACGCAACATGGCCTGCGGCAGCCAGACGTCAGGGAACCATAAAGCAACACATGCAGAAACGAACGCAGTCATGAAAGAAAAAGCCATTATCCGGGTATTCATCGCCGACGACCATGCGATCGTGCGCGAGGGCCTGAAACAGATCCTGGCCGACACCAAGGACATCATCGTCGCCGGCGAGGCCGAAAACGGCCACGATGCGATCAAGCGCTTCCGTGCCTCTAAGTGCCAGGTCATGCTGCTCGACATCTCGCTGCCCGACCGCAGCGGCATCGACGTGCTCAAGCAGATCAAGAAGGAAAAGCCGGAACTGGCCGTGCTGATGCTGTCGATGCACCGCGAAGACCAGTATGCGATCCGCTCGCTCAAAGCGGGCGCGGCCGGGTATCTGACCAAGCAGAGCGCGCCGCGCGAGCTGGTCACGGCGATACGCCAGGTGGCCGAAGGCCTGAAATACATCAGCGCCGCGCTGGCGCAGGAACTGGCCAACACGGTCGGCGAAGACCATGAAACGGCGCTGCACGAAACTTTGTCGGACCGCGAATACCAGACCCTGGTGCTGATCGCCTCGGGCAAGACGGTGGGCGCCATCGCCGAAGAACTGAAGCTGTCGGCCAAGACCGTCAGCGAATACCGCGCACGGCTGCTGCTGAAGATGAAACTGAAAAACAGTGCCGAGCTGACCCATTATGCGATCCGCAACCAGCTGGTGGAGTAGCTTGCCGCCAACGTATCGCGCGAATTGGCGGCCCTTCGCCTTGCTGCTCGCAAAATAAGTGCTTTGCCAACTCGCATATCATGGGGATAATTAGCAAATATCTAAAAAGGCCGTGCCTCAATGTCCAGTAAATTGCCCTCCCCGCCGGCCAGCGCGCCTGCGGCCGCCCTGAATCCTGCCGTGAGTCCCGCCACGAATCCCGCCGACATTGCGCGCGAAGCATTTCGCCGCCTGGCCACGCGCCGCATCGCGCCCACGCCAAACGCCTACCGCGCCATCTACAATGAGATCGCCGGCATCACCGAGCCGGCTGAAGTTGCCGCGCCCGCCCCCGCCGCCGTGCTGGCGGCCAGCGCACCGCCCGACAATGGCGCCGAAAACGTGCTGAGCCAGTTTGCCGCGAAGATGAGCGAGTCCGGTGGCGAGATGGGCGACTTTGGCCGGCGCTTCCAGCGCGCCCTGAAAGCGCGCGACTGGGACAGCTATGCGCGCACCCTGGCGCAGCTGTCGGAAAAGCAGGCCCGCAAAGGCGGTGGCATCGAGCTGCCGCCACTGCCGGACGGTGAACAGACGCGCACCCTGCGAGAATTGCTGAGCCGCACCCTGGGCTTTGCCGTGGCAACCTTGCTGACAGGCACGCCGGCGCTGGTGGAAGAAGCCGAATCGCTGGGCGCTGCCATCAAGCAGGCGCACACGGAAGACGCGCTCAACGAGGCGTCCGTGCGTTTGAAACAGCTGTGCTATCAGATCGAGCTGAAAAGCGGCGATACGGCCGAGCAACAGGAATTGCTGCTGCGATTGTTCAAGCTGCTGCTGGACAATGTCAGCCAGTTGCTCGATGACGACAGCTGGTTGCGCGGCCAGGTCGATGCCGTGCAGAATCTGATTGCCGGCCCGCTCGACCAGCGCGCGCTGGAAGACGCCACGCGCAGCCTGAAGGAAGTCATCTACAAGCAAAGCCAGCTCAAGCACAGCCTGTCGGACGTCAAGCTGACCGTCAAGAACATGATGATGACCTTTATCGACCGCCTGGGCCAGGTGGCGGCCAGCACCGGCGACTTCCATGAAAAGATCGGCGGCTATTCCGACAAGATCAGCCAGGCGGAAAATATTACCGAACTGAACCAGGTGCTCGACGAGGTGCTGCACGAAACGCGGCTGGTGCAGAGCGAGGCGCTGCGCGCGCGCGACAAGATGGTGCTGGCGCGCCAGGAAGTGCAGGATGCGGAACAGCGCATCCATACCCTGGAAGCGAAGCTCCAGCATATGAGCGAACTGGTGCGTGAAGACCAGCTGACGGGCAGCCTGAACCGGCGTGGCCTGGACGACGTGTTCGAACGTGAAACGGCGCGCGCGGACCGTCGCGGCACGCCGCTGTGCGTCGCCATGCTCGACCTGGACGACTTCAAGCGCCTGAACGACACCTATGGCCACCTGGCTGGCGATGCCGCGCTGAAACATCTCGTAAAAATCGTCAAGGACACCTTGCGCTCGATGGACGTGATCGCCCGCTTCGGCGGCGAGGAATTCCTGATCCTGCTGCCGGAAACCACGGTCGAAGCGGCGTCCTCGACCATGACGCGGCTGCAGCGTGAACTGACCCGCCACTTCTTCCTGCACGACAATGAAAAGGTCTTGATCACCTTTTCCGCCGGCGTCGCCCTGCGCCTGCCCAATGAAGACCAGGCCGAACTGGTGAAGCGCGCCGACCGCGCCATGTACCAGGCCAAGCAGACCGGCAAGAACCGCGTGGTGGTGGCCGATTGAGCGGCGCCCCGTCACACGCCATGCCCGCCTTCCGGCGGGCTTTTTTTTGCCTGCCAGCCCGGAAAAACGCTGTTTTCACGCCGCAATTTGGCATTTATTTTTTTTATTTTTGCCATAAAGTATCAAAAAACGCTGCCGTATAGGAGCGGCGACGGCAGCGCCTCATAGGGGAAAAGTCGGAAAAAGCGCATTTTCGACCCTAAACTTTTTTGACCAGTGTCCGTTAATCTTTACAACTACGGTTTGAGTGCCCCAGAGCGCGGGGGCAGACCAAGGTGAGCAGGCACAGAGCCAAAACCCGCACATCGGGAGCATCAAAATGGCCGCAGTTATCAACACCAATATCGCATCGCTCAATTCGCAACGTAATCTGGGCGCATCCCAAGCCGCACTGTCCACCTCCCTGCAACGCCTGTCGTCCGGTCTGCGCATCAACAGCGCGAAAGACGACGCCGCAGGGCTGGCGATTTCCGAGCGTTTCACCTCGCAGATCCGCGGTCTCGATCAGGCTCGCCGCAATGCCAACGATGGCATCTCGCTGCTGCAAACAGCAGAAGGCTCGCTGCAATCGACCGGCGATATCCTGCAACGCATCCGTGAGTTGTCGGTGCAATCGGCCAATGCCACCAACTCGGCCGGCGACCGCAAGGCAATTCAACAGGAAGTGGGCCAACTGCTGTCGGAAGCGGACCGTATTTCGCAAACCTCGGAATTCAATGGCTTGAAATTGCTCGATGGCTCTTTCGGCTCGGCCACCTTCCAGGTGGGCGCCAACGCCGGCCAGACCATCCAGGCCACGACCGCCAATTTCCGCACCAATAACTACGGCAACAATGAAGTGGGTACCAGCGTGCCCACCACCGCCGCGGGCCTGCAATACACCCCTGGATCGTTCAGTATCCAGGGCTTGCAATCGGCCACCGTCGCCGTTAGCAGCGGCGATACCGCACAAATACTGGCCACCAATATCAATGGCGCCAGCGAAAAAACCGGCGTGACCGCCACAGCGAAAACCGAAGAATCGGCCACTTTCATTGCCGGCGGCGTGTACTCGCTGGCCGTCACCTCCGATAACTCCACCGCTGCCAACGTCGCCTTCACCGTGGGCAATCCGCTCAATGCAACGACCTTGGCCGCATCGGTCAGCGCGTTCAACGATGTTTCAGCCTCGACCGGCGTCACCGCCAAGCTCAACAGTACCAACAATGGCCTGATACTGACCAATGCAGCCGGCAACAATATCACGCTGGTCAACGGCAGCACCGATGTGGCGCATACCGTGTCGGCGGCAGCCATCGATGGCGCCGGCAACGTAGGCACACCGTTCGCTATTGCGGGCAGCGGCGGCACGGGTACCACCATGGGCCATATTTCGCTCAACTCCGACAAGGGCTTCTCGATCGGCGGCGTCACGGGCACCAATGCCGTGCCACTCGCTGGCGCCGACTCCAAGCTGAACTCGGTATCCGGCATCGACGTATCGAGCGTCAAAGGCGCCTCCGATGCGCTCAAGGTGCTCGATTCGGCCCTGGCCAGCGTCAACAGCCAGCGCGCCACGTTCGGCGCCTTGCAGTCGCGTTTTGAAACGGCTGTCACCAGCTTGCAATCGACGTCGGAAAACCTGTCGGCTTCACGCTCGCGCATCCAGGACACCGACTTTGCGGCGGAAACGGCCAAGCTGACGCGCGGCCAGATCCTGCAACAGGCAGGCACGGCCATGCTGGCCCAGGCCAACTCGCTGCCAAACGGCGTGCTGTCGCTGCTGCAAGGACGTTAAGCCACCTGACGCGCGCGCCGCCATGGCGCGTTTGCCAACAACACCCATCCCCGGCCGGAATATTTCCGCGCCGGGGATTTTTTTTAATAAAAAAATAATAAAGAATATTTCTTCTATTTAATTTTTTTTCGACCCTAAAGTTTATGGAAATCAAGCCGCTTAAACGCCCTCAGCCATGGCAACTTGAGAGTGAGAAACAAAAATATAGTCGCTTTCCTTTCCTAAACTTTCCATAGGGCATTCCGTTAATGAATATAACTGCGGTGTGAGTGTCCCGGAATGGAGGGGCAGACCAAGGTACCAGGCATATAGCCAAAACATATAGCAAGGAGCTTCAAAATGGCCTCAGTAATCAATACCAATACCGCGTCACTGAATGCACAACGCAACCTGAGCACGTCGCAGTCCGCCCTGTCCACCTCATTGCAACGCCTGTCCTCGGGTTTGCGCATCAATAGCGCAAAAGACGATGCTGCGGGCCTGGCGATTTCCGAGCGCTTCACGTCGCAAATCCGCGGCCTCGATCAAGCCAAGCGCAATGCCAACGACGGCGTCTCGCTGCTGCAAACGGCCGAGGGTTCGCTGCAATCGACGGGCGACATTCTGCAACGTGTACGCGAACTGTCAGTCCAGTCGGCGAACGCCACCAACTCGGCCGGCGACCGCAAGGCGATCCAGGCCGAGGTAGGCCAGCTGCTGTCGGAAGCCGACCGCATCTCGCAAACCTCGGAGTTCAACGGCCTGAAACTGCTCGACGGCTCGTTCGGCTCGGCATCGTTCCAGGTGGGCGCCAACGCTGGCCAGACCATCCAGGCCACGACCGCCAACTTCCGTACCAATAACTACGGCAACAACCAGTCCAGCGCTTCGGCACCAGCCACCTCGACAACTGCCGCTTATACATCGGGTTCCTTCGATATCCAGGGTCTGAAAACTGCGAATGTCGTGGTATCAAGCACTGACACGGCGCAAACGCTGGCGGCCACCATCAATGGCAAAACCGCTGATACGGGCGTGACGGCCACGGCCAAAACCGAAGAAGCGGTCGGATTTTCTGCCGGTGGCGTGTACTCAATGCAAGTCATGTCCGATAACGGCACGGCAGCCAACGTTACCTTCACGGTGGGCGCAAATAACGCATCGGGCCTGGCCTCGGCAGTCAGTGCCTTCAATGACCTGTCATCGACCACCGGCGTGACTGCCAAGCTGAATGACGCCAAAGATGGCCTGGTACTGACAAATGTTTCCGGCAACAACATCAAACTGGTGAATAAAAGCGCGGCCGATACCTTTACCGCCGCCTCCATCGATTCCGCTGGCGGCGTGGGCACTGCGCAAACTGTGGCCAGTAACGGCACCTCCATCACAATGGGCACTGTCTCGATGAACTCCGACAAGGGTTTTTCGCTTGGTGCCGTGGGAGCCGGCACTGGCGTAACAGCTGGTGCGGCCACGCTCAAATCGGTGTCCAGCATCGACGTGTCGACCGTCAAGGGTTCGAACGATGCGCTGAAGATTCTCGATTCCGCCCTGGCCAGTGTCAACAGCCAGCGCGCAACCTTCGGTGCCTTGCAGTCGCGCTTTGAAACGGCGGTGAGCAACCTGGAATCGACTTCGGAAAACCTGTCGGCTTCCCGTAGCCGTATCCAGGATACCGACTTCGCATCGGAAACAGCCAAGCTGACGCGTGGCCAGATCCTGCAACAGGCTGGTACCGCGATGCTGGCCCAGGCCAACTCGCTGCCTAACGGCGTGCTGTCGCTGCTGCGCGGTTAATTTCCGCCCCGTAGTACCGTAGCTTAGCCCTCCCCGGCCGATCCAGATATCGCATCTTGATCCGCCGGGGAATTTCCGTTAAAGGACACCATCATGGATATCCAGGCAACAAACGGCCTCCCGGCCCCGCAGCTGCAGCAGCAGCGCACTGCGGTCACCCCAGGCGGCGCCACGGCCGCCAGGCCAGTGGCGGCGGCGGCGATCGACGGCAAGGCCAATGGCAAGGACGACCCGCAGTCCGAGCTGAAAGACGTCAAGCAGGCTGTCAGCGAGATCAACAAGGCGATGCAGTTCATGTCGCGCCAGCTGGAGTTTTCGGTCGATACCGACAGCGAGCGCACCATCGTCAAGGTGATCGACCAGCAAACCCGCGAGGTCATCCGCCAGATGCCCACCAAAGAGGCGCTGGAAATCGGCAAGGCACTGGAAAAAGCACAAGGCTTGCTGATCAAGCAAACGGCGTGAACCTGCCCTGTGCCACGTCGTTTGTGGCATAGGGCGAACAGCTGGCCGAATACCCCTCTAAAGTCTGGATGGATTATGCCGTTAACCAAGTATATTCATGCATTCCCATAGGAGGTTATTGTGGCTGTCTCATCCGTCAGTACTGGTGGCGTTCTCGACGTAAACGGCCTGGTCAGCCAGCTGATGGCCGTGGAAAGCCGCCCCTTTGTCGCCATGCAGGACAAGGAAAAGGCGATTACCTCGCAAATCTCCGCCTATGGCACCCTGAGCGGCGCCGTCGGCGCGTTCCAGACCACCGTCACCGCGCTGGCCGACGCCTCCAAATACAAGGTGGCCAATGCCACCACCTCGGACGACAAGGTCCTGACCGCCACCGCCGGCAAGGACACCGTCAAGGGCAATTACAGCGTCAACGTGACCCAGCTGGCACAGGCGCAGACGATCACCGCCGCCGGCCAGGAAACCACCACCGCCCTGATCGGTTCGGGCGCCAGCACCGTGCTGACGTTCGACTTCGGCAGCGTCAAGGGTGGCACTCTTGCCGACGGAAAATACACGGGCTCCACCTTCGACCTCGATGCAACGCGCGTGGCACGCACCGTCACCATCGACGGCAGCAACAACTCGCTGCAAGGCATCCGCGACGCCATCAACAAGGCCGGCATCGGCGTGACCGCCAGCATTATTTCCGACGGTAGCGACAAGCCCAACCGCCTGGTGCTGACCTCCGACAAGAGCGGCGAAACGTCGAGCATGCGCGTGTCCGTGGCCGGCGACCAGGACATCAGCGATTTGCTGTCGTATGCGCCGAATGGCACGCAGAACATGACGCAAAGCAATGCTGGTCAAAATGCCAAGCTGACCGTCAACGGCGTGGCCATTGACAGCCAGACCAATAATGTCGAGAACGCCGTGCCTGGCGTAACGATGTCGGTGCTGAAAATTGGCACCAGCAGTGTCGGCGTCAGCATGGATACGTCCGGCATCAAGACGGCGCTGACCAATTTCGTCAAGGCTTATAACGAGCTCAATGCATCCATCAATACCCTGACGGCCGTCACGCCCGATTTGAAACAAGGCGCGGCACGCACCGGCGGTCCACTGGTGGGCGACTCGACCACCAACAGCCTGAAAACGGGCTTGCGCAAGCTGTTCGGCACCAGCGTGCCCGGCCTCGACAGTACCGTGACCAGCCTGAGCCAACTGGGTGTGGCGTTCCAGAAGGACGGCACCCTGAAACTCGATACGGGCAAGCTGCAGACGGCGATCGACAAGAATTCGGAAGACGTCATCAAGCTGCTGGCGACCTCGGGTTCGACCACCGACAGCCTGGTCAGCTTTGTCAGTTCGACCAGCAATTCGTCCGTCGGCACCAAGGGCATCTCGATTTCCAAGCTGGCCACGCAAGGCACCCTGGTGGGCAGCACGGCAGCCAACCTGAACATCATCGCCGGCGTCAACGATAATCTGTCGATGACCATCAATGGCGTTGCCACCAAGGCCACCCTGGTGCCCGGCACCTACACGGCCGACAGCCTGGTCAGCCACTTGCAATCGCTGATCAACGGCGCCTCGGGCGTGACCGACGCCACCGCCAGTGTCAAGGTGACGCAGGAAAATGGTGTGTTCAGCATCGTGTCGAACAAATATGGCTCGTCGTCGAAGCTGGAAATCACCGGCAATGGCGCCGACGACCTGTTCGGCACCCCCACCATGACCACCGGCGTGGACGTGGCCGGCACCATCGACGGTGCGGTGGCGGTCGGTAGCGGCCAGACCCTGACCGGTTCGGCCGGTTCCGGCAGCGCCGGGATTGCCGTACTGATCAAAGGCGGCCAGCTGGGCGACCGCGGCTCAGTGAATATTTCCAAGGGTATCAGCGCCTTGTTTGCTACTATTACAGATAGCTACCTGGGAACCTCGGGCCTGATCCAGAACAAGAATGATGGTTTGAACAAGAGTATTGCCGATATCGCCAAGCAGCGCGATGCGCTCAATACCCGGCTGACCCTGACCGAAGCGCGCTTGCGCAAGCAATACAGTTCGCTCGACGTGACACTCAGCTCGATGAACAGCACCAGCAATTATTTGACTCAGCAGCTCGCGGCGCTGGCCGCGAACTAACGAACATCTATCAGAGGAATACGAATGTTTGGATCATCAAACAAGGGCGCGCAATCGTACGCCAAGGTCGGCCTGGAAACAGGCATCGGTGCGGCTTCTCCGCACAAGCTGATCGCCATGCTGTATGACGGCGCGCTGGTGGCCGTGCTGAGCGCGCAGATGCACATGAAAGCCGGCAATATCCCGGAAAAGGGCAAGTCGATTTCACGCGCCATGCAGCTGATCGACCATGGCCTGCGCGCCAGCCTGGACAAGAATGCGGGCGGCGAAATCGCCGAAAACCTCGATGCCCTGTATGAATACATGGGCGCGCGCCTGCTGACGGCCAACCTGAAAAACGACCTGGCCATCCTGGAAGAGGTGCAGCGCCTGCTGACCGATCTGCGCGATACCTGGAACGCCATCGGCACCCCAGGCGGCATCAACATGGCCGCCGGCGATGCGCCGATTGCACGCATGGCCAACTACGCGAGCGCCTGACATGATGACGAATCAGCAAGTACTCGACACCTACGAAGCGATGCAGGCGCTGACGGCGCGCATGCTGGTGGCCGCCGGCAATGCCGAATGGGATGAGCTGGCGACCCTGGAACAGCAGATCGGCAGGCATGCGCAGCGCCTGAAGGACAACGAAGCAAAGGTTGTGCTGGAAAGCGCCGGCCGCCTGCGCAAGGTGGCGCTGATCAAGCAGATGCTGGAAGACGACCGCAAGATCCGCGACCTGACCATACCGTGGATGGCGCAGTTGTCCAAGCTGATCAACAGCACCGGCACCGAACGGCGCCTGGCCAACGCCTATAGCGTCTAAACGCAGGACCCGGCGCCATGCTGCCCAACACCATCGGCATGGCGCCGGTCGCGCCGGTCAAGGGCACGCGCCCGGCCGATACGGTCGCCGAGCCGCGCCAGGCCGAATTCCAGCGCTCCTTGCAAGGCATGGTCGGCAAATCGATGACCGGCCAGGTGATGGGCCGCATGACCGACGGCAGCTACCTGGTGCGCGTGGCCGGCACGCCGGCGCGCATGCAGCTGCCGGCCGGCGCACAGCTGGGCGCCGAAATTCCTTTGTTGCTGGTCGGCATCAATCCCCGTCCCTCGTTCCAGATCGGCGCCGGCGCCGATCCGCGCGCCGGCGCGATGCTGACCTATGCCGATGCACAAGCCGAGCCCGAGGCGGCCGCCGCGCAAGGTGCGCAGGCCGGCATGCGGACCGGTGGCGCGGCAGCCGCGCTGCTGGGCCGCGCGCCCTTGACGCCCGCCAACTTGCTGCCCTCGCTGAATGCCGACACGCCCGCCCCTGAGCTGAGCAGTACCGCGCGCGCCATCAGCACCGTGCTGAGCCAGGCGGAAAGCGTGCCCGGCGCACCGCTGTCGCTGATCGGCAAGACCAGCCTGATGGCCACGCCGGGCACCGACCCGTCGCAAGTGGCGCAAAACCTGCGCGACGCGGTCGGCAGCAGCGGCCTGTTCTATGAATCACATGTGGCCGAATGGGCCGATGGCAAGCGGCCGCTGGCGTCCTTGCTGCTGGAGCCGCAAATGCAGAAAACCCTGCAGGGCGAGGTCATGAAAAACGGCACCGACCTGGCCGCGGCGCAGCTGATCAACCTGCAGCTGCACACGCATGAACAGGCGCGTGTGCAATGGCAGGGCGAAGCGTGGCCCGGGCAAAAGATGCAGTGGGATATCACCAAGGATGGGCCGGACGGCGGGCAACACCCGGGACAGGACGAAGACGCCACCGCCTGGCGCAGCAGCGTGCGCTTCCAGTTTCCGCTGCTGGGCGATCTGTCGGCGCAGGTAGTGTTGCAAGGAGGCAACGTCCAGATCCAGATGCAGGCCGGCAGCGAAGCGAGCGCCGACACCTTGCGTCAGCATGCGGCGCGGCTGGAAGCGTCGATGGCCGCGTCGGGCTGGCCGCTGTCGTCGCTGACGATCGCCGGCAAGCCCGCTGGAGACGACAATGCTGGATGACGGCAAGCGCAAGATGCCGCAGACGGCGGTCGCACTGGCCTACCAGAGCGGCGAGGCGGCGCCAAAGGTGGTGGCCAAGGGTAGCGGCCTGATCGCAGACAAGATCATCAGCACGGCGCGCGAGCATGGCGTGTTCGTGCATGAATCGAAGGAATTGGTGGCGCTGTTGATGGATATCGACCTGGACAGCCAGATTCCGCCCGGCCTGTATCGGGCGATTGCGGAACTGCTGGCCTGGTTATATCATATTGAATCTGCGAAAGGCGGGCCGCTCCCGCCGCCGCCCGATACGCTCGCGGCACTTCCCACCGACAAATAGAACCGACAGGCATCAATGCAAGCACATATTATGGATTCCGGCCTCGAAAACTGGCATGACTTTGAAGTGGAATCACGGCGGGAAATCGTCGCGCTGCTGCGCAGCATCGGCGAAAAGAATCAATTGATCCGCATGCAGGTGCATGGCGAATCCGACGTTTGCGTCACCTCCATCCTCGATATCGACGCCGAGCGCGACATGGTCATCCTCGACCGCCCCGTCGATACCGGCCAGAGCCGGCGCATGGTGGCCGCCAGCGGCATCACGTTTGAAACCTCGCTCGACAAGATCCGTATCCTGTTTTCCAGCAATTCGGTGGAAGAATGCATGCATGGCACCACGCCGGCCTTGAAAATGACCGTGCCCGAGACCCTGATCCGCTTGCAGCGGCGCGAGTATTACCGCATGAATACACCCGTCAGCAATCCGGTGCGCGCGACAATTCCCATGGTCACCGACGAAGGCACGGCCAACGTGCCGTTCCCGCTGGCCGACATCAGCTGCGGCGGCATCGCCATCATGGACAACAAACTGGTGCTGGGCGACACCATCGGCAAGAACTACCCGGGCTGCCGCATCGACCTGCCCGAGATCGGCATCATCACGGTGACGTTGCAAATTCGCAATTCGCTGGACATGACCCTGCTGAACAACAAGCTGAACCGCCGCCTGGGCTGCCAGTTCGTCGACCTGTCGCGCGGTACCCTGGCGCAGGTGCAGCGTTACATCACGCGACTCGAACGCGAGCGCAACGCGCGCATTGCCGGCCTGAGCTGACAAGCTCCCTTTACAGGTTCATGCCGCCCGACACTTCGATGCGCTGGCCGGTGATCCAGCGGTTGCCGGGCTGCAGCAGCGAGGCGATGGCGCCGCCGATATCGTCCGGCAGCCCCACCCTTCCCAGCGCGGTGACCGAGGCAATGTGGGCGTTGACGGCAGGATTGTCGCGCACCACGCCGCCGCCGAAATCGGTCTCGATCGCGCCCGGTGCCACCACATTGACGGCGATGCCGCGTGCGCCCAGCTCTTGCGCCATGTAACGGCTGAGCACCTCGACGCCCCCCTTCATCGCCGCGTAAGCGGCATAGCCAGGGTTGCTGAAACGCGCCAGCCCGCTCGACAGGTTGACGATGCGCCCGCCATCGGCCAGCAGCGGCAGCAGTTTCTGGGTCAGGAAAAATACCCCCTTCAGGTGCACGTTCACCATCGCGTCGAATTGCGCTTCGGTGGTCTCGGCGATCGATGCATGCACGCCGCTGCCGGCGTTGTTGACCAGATAATCGAACTGCGTGCGCTGCCAGTCGCTGGCCAGCACGGCGCTGACGGCGTTGGCAAAGTCGGCAAAGCCGCGCGTGTCGGCCACATCCAGCTGCAGCGCCACCGCATGGCGGCCCAGCGCCCGGATCTCGGCGGCGACGGCGTTCGCTTCGTCGGCGTTATTGCGGTAGGTAATGATCAGGTCGACGCCGGTCCCGGCCAGTTTCAGTGCGGCGTTCTTGCCCAGGCCGCGGTTGGCGCCGGTGATCAGTGCGATTGGCGTGTTGTTGCTCATGATGGCGTTCCTTCAAGGATGGGGTGGCAGGCGATGTAGCGGATCGCTCATCGATGAAACCAGTATATTGTCGCCACCCCGATTGATAAACCGCGCGTATCCGCTAAGACTGATCGGATTATCCGCACAATCCTTGCCAGTCTATCCTGCCATCCACTCACGTTCGATCAGCGCGCTCAGCCAATCCATGAAGACCCGGGTTCTCTTCGGCAAGTCGCGCCGATGCGTATACATCAGGGCGATCGGCATCGGCGGCGCCAGGTGCTGCGGCAAGACCGCCACCAGCGTGCCGGCGGCAAGATAGGCGCGCGCGCCACTCAGGGGCATCTGGGCAATCCCGAGGCCGCCCAGGCAAGCGCCCTGGAATGCTTCCGTATTGTTGACGGTGACATTGCCGGCCATCGGCAGCTGATGCAACTGGCCGTCCAGCACGTATTCGAAGCCGGACGAGCGCGCGCCCAGCGTGGTGACGTAATGCACCAGGCGGTGCCGCGCCAGCTCGTCCACGCTCTGCGGCGTGCCATGCGCGCGCAGGTAGGCCGGACTGGCGCAGTTGACCATCGGCACCGTGCCCAGGTAACGGGCGATCAGCGACGGGTCTTGCACGTCGCCGGCGCGCAATACGCAATCGAAACCCTCGCGCACCAGGTCGACGCGCCGGTCGGTGCTGCTGACTTCGATCTGGATATTCGGATAGGTGGCCAGGAATTCGCCCAGCCAGGGCATCACCAGCTGGCGGGCCGCCACGGTGGGCATGTCGATGCGCAAGCGGCCGGCCAGCACCGTGCCGTCAAGACGGAACATGTTTTCCATGTCGTCCATGTCGGCCAGCATGTCCTTGCAGCGCTGGTACAGCGCCAGGCCGTCCTGGGTGACGCTGACCTTGCGCGTGGTACGGTTGAGCAAGCGCGCGCCCAGCAGCAGCTCCAGGTCGCGCACATGCTCGGACACGCTGGCCTTGGGCAGGCCCAGGCTGGCAGCCGCCTGCGTAAAGCTGCTCAGCTCAGTAACCCGCACGAAGGTCTTCATCAGCTCCAGCTTGTTCATGCGCGCGCCAGCATCAGCGTCACACCTGCATGTTCATGATCTCATGGTAGGACGACACCAGTTTATTGCGCACCTGCACCGTCGCCTGGAACTGGATGCCGGCTTTTTGCGAGGCCACCATCACGTCCGACAGGCTGACGCTATCGTCGCCCATGGTAAAGCG
Organism: Janthinobacterium sp. J1-1; assembly: GCF_030944405.1. Taxonomy (NCBI): domain Bacteria; kingdom Pseudomonadati; phylum Pseudomonadota; class Betaproteobacteria; order Burkholderiales; family Oxalobacteraceae; genus Janthinobacterium; species Janthinobacterium sp. J1-1. Next base: position 2,501,536 of record NZ_CP132339.1, on the reverse strand, counting down.
CTTGCCCAGGTCTGCCGACGTCTTCTGCGCGCTGGCGACCGAGTCGAGCGCGCCCTTGAGCGCGTCGGCAAAATTGACCTTGGCGGCCGGCGCCTCGGTCTGGATCGCCGGCACTTTCGCCTCCGGCCGCGTGGCCGCGGCCTTCAATTGCGAGATCATCGCCTCGATCCTGCTGCTGTCTATACCACCCATGCCGCCTGTTTTCACTGTGCCTCCCGATTCCTGTCTGTTGCCTCCAAGGCACAAAACCCTGGCAGGCAAGGCAGCGCCGGGTACAATTAGTGCTACCGTACGTTGCCAGTGTTCCACAATACCAGCAGGAAAGCCAGCCGCTCGGCCGAGCAGGCGGCAAAACCACCTTCTATTTGGACGATCAAAGCGCATGACAGGAGCGGATAATTGCCCTTATCGCTCCTCGTTTCGCAGGCGGCGGCCCCCACCAACCCCACCATACCAGCGCCACGGAAGGCAATCATGGCTGTAGCGGAAGAGATCGAATTGAACCAACCCCCACCGGCGCCCGCCCCCACGCGCACCCCGGTTGAATCCGTGCAAGCGTTTGCCAAGACCCCGATGGGCAAGAATTTCCTGCGTGGCCTGGGCGTGGCGGCGCTGATCGCCATCGGCGTGGCGCTGTACATGTGGAACCAGCCGCCGGAATACAAAGTCCTGTTTTCCAATTTCACGGACCGCGACGGCGGCGCCATCACCGCCTCGCTGGACCAGCTGGGCATCAAGCACAAGTTTTCCGAAGGCGGCGGCGCGATCCTGGTGCCCACCGAGCAAGTCCACGATGCGCGCCTGAAACTGGCCGCGCAAGGCCTGCCGAAAGGCGGCAACGTGGGTTTCGAGTTGATGGAGAACCAGAAACTGGGCGTGTCGCAGTTCCTCGAACAGGTCAATTTCCAGCGCGCCCTCGAAGGCGAGCTGGCCAAGTCGATCGAATCGGTGTCGGCGGTCGACACGGCGCGCGTCCACCTGGCCCTGCCGAAACCGCAAGTCTTCGTGCGCGACCAGCAAAAACCGACCGCCTCGGTGCTGCTGAACCTGCATCCAGGCCGCGGCCTGGACCAGCTGCAGGTCAGCGCCATCGTGCACCTGGTGGCGTCCAGCGTGCCGGAATTGCTGCCTATCAATGTGACCGTGGTCGACCAGGCGGGCTCTTTGCTGTCCAACCAGGAACGCGACAAGGACCGCGCCAACGGCATCAAGAGCCTCGATCCGAACCAGCTGAAATACGTGCAGCAGTTGCAGCAAAGCGTGATCAAGCAGGTCGAATCGATCCTGCTGCCGATCGTCGGCGAAGGCAATGTGCGCGCCGAGGCGACCGCCGACGTCGATTTCTCGCAAAGCGAACAGGCGGCCGAAACCTACAAGCCGAACTCGCCGCCGGAAGCGTCGACCATCCGCAGCCAGCAAACGAGCGAGTCGACCGGCGCCGGCAATGCCAATCCGTCCGGCGTGCCGGGCGCGCTGTCGAACCAGCCGCCGGGCGTGGCCACCGCGCCGCTGACGGCCGAGGCGCCGGGCGCGCCTGGCGCGGGGGCGCCGACCCAGCCGTCGCAAAAGGAATCGACCACCAATTATGAAGTCGACAAGACCGTGCGCTACGAACAGAAGTCGATGGGCGGCCTGCGCCGCCTGTCGGTGGCGGTGGTGGTCAACTATCGCCGCAATATCGCCGCCGACGGCAAGGTGACGGTGACGCCGATTTCGCCGGCTGAAATGGTGCAGATCAATAACCTCGTCAAGGAGGCGATGGGCTACAACAAGGACCGCGGCGACAGCTTCAGCGTGGCCAATTCGCCGTTCGACGGCATCGACCGCGCGCCGGAAGGCAAGCTGGAATGGTGGCGCGACCCGGCCAACCTGCCGCTGGCCAAAGAACTGGCGAAGTTCCTGATCACGGCCCTGATCCTGCTGTATATCTTCATCAAGATCGTGCGCCCGATGCTGCGCCCGGTGATGCGCAAAATCGACGATTTCGGCGCGCCACCGCCCGTGATCGAGCCGGAGCTGCCGAAGACCGACGCGGAAAACGAGGTCCTGCTCAGCGAAGCCGAGCTGGAAGAACTGGAAGAAGACACCGCGCGCGGCTACCGCGAGAACCTGGCGATGGCCAGGAAGCTGGCGCAGGACGACCCGCGCGTGGTCGCCAACATCATCAAGGCATGGATAGGCAATAATGACTGAATCGACCGGACTGCAAAAAGCGGCCATCCTGATGCTGGCCCTGGGCGAGAGCGAGGCGGCCGAAGTGATGAAATTTCTCGGCCCGCGCGAAGTGCTGAAACTGGGCGCGGCGATGGCCACCATGAAGGGCATCGCCCACGAACAGGTGGTCGACGTGCTCGACGACTTCCGCGAGCAGACCGAGCTCAACTCCACCGTCGGCCTCGATTCGGACGAGTATATCCGTCAGGTGCTGACCAAGGCGCTGGGCGACGACAAGGCCTCGGTATTGCTGTCGCGCATATTGGGCGGCAAGGACGCGTCCGGCATCGAATCGCTGAAATGGATGGATTCGCAGTCGGTATCCGAGCTGATCCGCAACGAACACCCGCAGATCATCGCCACCATCCTGGTCCACCTGGAGCGCGACCAGGCCTGCGAAATCCTCGGCCACTTCACCGACCGCCTGCGCAACGACGTGGTGCTGCGCATCGCCACCCTGGACGGGGTGCAGCCGGCCGCGCTGCGCGAGCTGAACGACGTGCTGACGAAACTGCTGTCGGGCAATGAAAACATCAAGAAATCGTCGCTGGGCGGCGTACGCGCCGCCGCCGAGATTTTGAACTTCATGAGCGGCGAGCAGGAAGGCTCCGTGATGGACAATATCAAGAACTACGACAACGACATGGCGCAGAAGATCATGGACGAAATGTTCGTGTTCGACAACCTGATCGATATCGAGGATCGCGGCATCCAGCTGCTGCTGCGCGAAGTGCAGTCGGAAATGCTGATCATCGCCCTGAAAGGCGCCTCGCAGGAGCTGCGCGAGAAGATCTTCAGAAACATGTCGCAGCGCGCCGGCGAGATGATGCGCGAAGACCTCGATTCGAAAGGCCCGGTGCGCCTGTCGGAAGTGGAATCGCAGCAGAAGCAGATCCTGCAGATCGTGCGCCGCCTGGCGGACGAGGGGCAGATAGTCCTGGGTGGAAAAGGCGAGGATTCGTTTGTCTAATTTTATTCCCAAAGAGAAACAAACCGCGTATCAACGCTGGGAAATGACCTCGTTCGGCGACGACCGCCCGAGCGTGGTGGCGGCGCGCAAGCTGCTCGAACCCGAGCCGGAACCGGAACCCGATCCCTTTGCCGAGCTGATCGAAGAGGAACTGGCGCCGCCGCTGGAATATCCGACCCAGGAAGAAGTCGATGCCATCCGCGAGGCGGCGCACGCCACCGCCTTCGAGGAAGGCCGCAACGCCGGCTATGCCGAAGGCCATGCGGCCGGCCACGCCGACGGCCACGCGCAATCGTATGCCGAAGGCCAGCAGGCCTCCAGCGTGGAACTGGCGCATTTGCAAACCATCGCCGTCGGCTTCGGCACCGCGCTGCAGCATGCCGACGAGCTGATCGCCAATGAAGTGATGGAACTGGCCTTGCAGCTGGCCAAGGGCATGCTGAAAGCCGCCCTGCCGGTGCGCCCCGAACTGATGTTGCCGATGGTGCGCGAAGCCATCGAATACCTGCCCGTGCTGCAACAGCCGGCCTTGCTGATGCTCAATCCGGAAGACGCGCAGGTGGTGCGCGACGGCATCGGCGAAGAACTCGACAAGGGCGGCTGGCGCGTGATCGAAGACCCGTCGGTGGAGCGTGGCGGCTGCAAGATCGACACCGCCAGCAACCAGATCGATGCCCAGGCGTCGACCCGCTGGCAGCGCCTCACGCATGCCTTGGGTAAAGACCTGGACTGGCTGGCGCCGTGAGCGACAAGATTGACCCGGCCGTCAACCCCCATGCGGCGCGCTGGCGCGCCTACCTGAACGACTGTTCCGCCGTGGTCGGTTTTGTCGAGCCGATGCAGGTCTCGGGCCGGGTCACGCGCGTGGCCGGCCTGGTGATGGAAGCGGTCGGCCTGCGCCTGGCCGTCGGCGCCGCCTGCACCGTGCCGCTACCCAATGGCGGCCGGGTCGAGGCCGAAGTGGTCGGCTTCGAAGGCGACCGGCTGTTCCTGATGCCGCAAAGCGATGTCGAAGGCATCGTGCCGGGCACCCGCGTGTTTTCGGTCGAACCGGCGATACCGCGCCCGGGCAGCGTGGCGCACCCGCGCCGCCGCCCGAGCGACCGGGCGCGCCATTTGCCGGTCGGCCCGCAATTGCTGGGCCGCGTGCTCGACGGCGCAGGCAGGCCGCTCGATCAACTGGGCCCGCTGCACACCACCGACAGCGCGCCGATCAATGTGCGCCCCGCCAATCCGCTGGGCCGCGCGCCCATCGTGTCGACCCTGGACGTTGGCGTGCGCTCGATCAACGCCATGCTGACGGTCGGCCGTGGCCAGCGCATGGGCCTGTTCGCCGGCTCCGGCGTCGGCAAGAGCGTGCTGCTGGGCATGATGGCCCGCTATACCGAGGCGGACGTGATCGTGGTCGGCCTGATCGGCGAACGGGGCCGCGAAGTCAAGGAATTCATCGAACAGATACTGGGGCCGGAAGGCCTGGCGCGCTCGGTGGTGGTGGCGGCGCCGGCAGACACGCCGCCGCTGATGCGCTTGCAGGGCGCGGCGTATGCGACGGCGATTGCCGAGCACTTCCGCGACCAGGGGCAAAACGTGCTCTTGATCATGGATTCGCTGACCCGCTACGCCATGGCGCAGCGCGAGATCGCGCTGGCGATCGGCGAGCCGCCCGCCACCAAGGGCTATCCGCCGTCAGTGTTCGCCAAGCTGCCGGTGCTGGTGGAACGGGCCGGCAATGGCGAGGAAGGCGGCGGCTCGATCACCGCGTTCTATACCGTGCTGACCGAGGGCGATGACCAGCAGGACCCGATCGCCGACTCGGCGCGCGCGATTCTCGACGGCCACATCGTGCTCAACCGCCGCCTGGCCGAAGCGGGCCATTACCCGGCGATCGACATCGAACAGTCGATTTCGCGCGCCGCCCATTCGATCACCAGCCATGAGCACCAGCAAAAAGCCCGCAAGCTGAAACAATTGTATTCGCGCTATGAACGCAGCCGCGACCTGATCAGCGTGGGCGCCTACGCCGCCGGCACCGACCCGGTGCTGGACCAGGCGATCGCCCTGCATGAACGGATTGAAGCGTTTTTGCAACAGCAAATTACCGAGCGTGTCAGCATGGACGAGAGCTTGGGGCAACTTGCCGCTCTGTTCGAGTGATTGAAGCCTGCCTGCCGGGCATATAATTAAACCATGGCATCTCCTTCCCAACTTGCAACCCTGATCGATCTGGCCCAGCGCGAGACCGATGACTGCGCCAAGCGCCTGGGCGCGGCCCTGAAGGCGCTCGACGATTGCCAGCAAAAGCTGCAGATGCTGGCCGGCTACCGCGATGACTATGCGCAACGCTTCGAAGCGAGCATGGCCAGCGGCATTACGCCCATGGCTTACCGCAACTTCCAGGCGTTCATGCTCAAGCTCGACAGCGCCATCACGGGCCAGCAGCAGGTGGTCAATCACGCGCAGGCGCGCAGCGAGCATGAAAAGGCCAGCTGGCAAACGGCGGAGCGAAAACGCATGTCGTACACCACACTCAATAACCGGGCGCAGGAACAGGCCTTGAAGCTGGAAAACAAGCGCGACCAGAAAGCCATGGACGAACACGCGGCACGGCAAGCTTATTACAAACGTTAATTTACGCTGACTTACGCTGGCAGCAGCGCCACAGGGCCCATCATGCAGACCCCGATTTCCCAGATTTCCTCCCCGAATGCCACGCCGGCGCCGGCCAAGCGCGAGATGCCGTCCGGCAGCGCGCCCGACGGTGATTTCCAGCGTACCCTGAACCGCCAGCTGGAACAGCGCCAGGCCAATGGCCGCGCCCAGGCGCAAACGCCGGCCCAGGCGGCGGCCAAGCCTGCTGCGCCTGCGCCCACACCCGCGCCGGCCTCCGGCAAGGCGGCCGAACAGGCGGCCACCGAGCAGGCCCATGCGAGCACGGCCAAGGAAGCGGCGCCGGCCGAGAAGGACAGCGAGAGCAGCGAATCGGAAGAGACGGTGACGGCGGAAGCGAAGCCGCCAGCCGACCCGATCGCCGACATGCTGGCCCTGGTCGGCAGCATCAAGCTGGCGATGCAACAGCCAGCCGACGCGGGCGCACGCGCGCTGGCCAGGCTTGACGGCAAGATCGATGGCAAGAGCATCAGTGCGGCGCAGTTGCTGGCCGGACAAAAGGCGGCCGGTACCGGGACCGAGACTGTGCTTGACGACGCCAAGGGCGGCGGTTTTAGCGCCAGCCTGGGCAAGGCGCAGGCCGGCGCCAGCGCGCAGGCCGGCAAGCTCGACGCGGGCAAGCTGGCGCTCGACGCGCAACTGGCGGCCACCGCCAAAGCCGGCGCCGCGCTGGCCGAACCGTTGTCCAAGGAAGCGACACCCGACCTGACCCGCCTGGCCGCGCCACTGGCGCCTGGCGCCCTGCAGCAGGCCGCGGCGGCGGCCGCCGTGCCGGCCGACAAATTGATGGGCCGCGTCGGCACGCCGGCCTGGGACCAGCAACTGGGGCAAAAAGTGGTGTGGATGGCGGCCGGTGGTGACCAGAGCGCCACCCTGACCCTGAACCCGCCCGATCTTGGTCCGCTGCAAGTGGTGCTGACGGTCACCAATGACCAGGCCGACGCCGCCTTCATGTCGGCCCAGCCGGAAGTACGGCAAGCGCTGGAAGCGGCCCTGCCGCGCCTGCGCGACATGATGGCCGAGGCCGGCATTGCGTTTGGCAACGCCACCGTGTCGGACGGCGCGGCGCAGCAGCAGAGCGGCCAGCGCGACGCTTCCGGCGGCGGACGCGGCGGCAGCGGCACGGTCAAGGGCGGCGAGATCGCCATCGCCCAGAACGGCAGCCGCGGCAGGCCGACACTGGGCGAAGTCGATACCTTTGCCTGAAGGTTTCTGCCGCCAAAAGCAAGTTGAGCGCGCTTCCGGCCTCTTTTCCACAGTTGGTTCTGCGCATCCTTTGCCGATAATGACATAATGGCGTCGTGATCCACTTCCATGCAGTCGAGTACCATTGAAAGCAAATCCAAAAATGAAAGCAGATCCGAAAGCCGACGCGGCCCTGGCACCTGCGGGAGCTTCCAAAAAGAAGCTGATCATCATCGTCCTGGCCTCGGTGCTGGTGGCCGGCGGCGTGGGCGGCGGCGCGGCCTGGTATTTCTTGCATGGCAAGGGCGACCAGGAAGAATCGTCGCCGTCGAAGAAAAAGAAACATTCCGCAGCGAAAGCCGGCCCGCCCGTGTTCGTGCCGATCGATTCCTTCACCGTCAACCTGCAGCCCGAAAACGGCGAGCAATACCTGCAAATTGCCTTCACCCTGCAGGTGGCCAGTTCGGAAGAAATGGAAACCATCAAGGTGAACATGCCGAAGGTACGCAGCCGTTTGTTGCTGCTGCTGTCAGGCAAGAAGGCGTCCGAGCTCAATACGGTGGAAGGCAAGCAGCAGCTGGCGGCGGAAATCATCAACCAGGTGAACCAGCCGTTCGAGGACAGAGGGCCGGAACAGGACGTGACGGACGTATTATTTACCGCATTTATCATTCAATAAGCAGCCATGGCCGATAATTTCCTTTCCCAGGAAGAAGTCGATGCCCTTCTGAAGGGCGTCAACGGAGACCAGGACGACGCGCAGGCGCCGGAAGACGTCACGGGCGTTCGTACCTACAACCTGGCGACCCAGGAACGCATCGTCCGCGGCCGCATGCCGACGCTGGAGATTATCAACGAGCGCTTCGCGCGCCTGCTGCGCGTGGGCCTGTTCAACTTCCTGCGCCGCAGCGCGGAAGTGTCGGTCGGCTCGGTGCGGGTATCGAAGTACAGCGAATTCATCCGCAACCTGGTGGTGCCGACCAATCTGAACCTGGTGCACATGAAGCCGCTGCGCGGCACGGCCCTGATGGTGTTCGATCCGGGCCTGGTGTTCTTGCTGGTCGACAATCTATTCGGCGGCGACGGGCGTTTCCATACGCGCGTCGAAGGCCGCGACTTCACCCAGACCGAGCAGCGCATCATTTTGCGCATCCTCGATATCGTCTTCGAGGCGTATACGAAATCGTGGGAACCGGTGTTCCCGGTCGAGTTTGAATATATCCGCTCGGAAATGAACACCCAGTTCGCCAATATCGCCACGCCGAACGAGGTGGTGGTGGCCTCGACGTTTACGGTGGAGCTCGGCTCCGTGTCGGGCCAGATCCATTTCTGCATGCCGTATTCGATGATCGAGCCGATCCGCGATTCGCTGACCTCCAGCCTGCAGGGCGAGGCGCTGGAAGTGGACAAGCGCTGGATCCGCCTGATGACGCAGCAGATCCAGATCGCCGAAGTGGAGCTGGTGGCCTCGCTGGGCACAGCGCGCGTGTCGTTCGATGAAATCCTGAACATGAAGGTGGGCGACATCATTCCACTGAATATACCCGAACTGATCGCCGCCACCGTCGATGGCGTGCCCGTGATGGATTGCACTTACGGCGTATTGAACGGACAATATGCATTGAAGGTCGAGAAACTGCTCGCCAATGCCGATAACATCAACAATCATTAAGTAAATCATCATTCAGTAATACAGGCCGCCATGCGGCCTTTACCGAACCACAGGAGAGTGACATGGCTGACAATCTGGACGACCAAAGCGCGGAAGACGACTGGGGCGCGGCGATCGCCGAGCAGGCCAAGGCCGAGGCCGAAGCACTGCAAAACCAGGCCGCCAATACCGCCAGCGCGGCCAGCGCCGCCGTGTTCAAGGATTTTTCGAAACAGGCGTCGAAGTCGGAAACCCATAACGATATCGATTTCATTCTCGATATCCCGGTGCAACTGACGGTCGAACTGGGCCGCACCAAGATCGCCATCAAGAACCTGCTGCAACTGGCGCAGGGTTCCGTGGTGGAACTGGACGGCCTGGCCGGCGAGCCGATGGACGTGCTGGTCAACGGCTGCCTGATCGCGCAAGGCGAAGTGGTGGTGGTGAACGACAAGTTCGGCATCCGCCTGACCGATATCATCACGCCGTCCGAGCGTATCCGAAAACTCAATAAATGAAGCCTGGCCTGTTGATTTCCACCCTGCTGCTGCCGCTGGCGGCGGCATGCTGCATTGCGCAGGCGGCCGATATGCCGGCTGCATCGGCGACCACGGCCAGCGTGCCGGCAGCAGCACCAGCGGTTGACACCGCCGCGCCGGCTGCAACCGTGGCTGCGCCGCAAGCCACGCCCGATACGGTGCCGGCGGCCGCCACTCCCCTGCCCGCCATGCCGCCCGGCGCGCCGATGACGATGGCCCCGACGGCGTCGAGCGGCAGCCTGCTGCAAACCATTTTCGCCCTGATGTTCGTGCTGGCCCTGCTGATCGCGCTGGCCTGGGCCATGAAACGCTATGGCCCGAAAGCGCTGGGCGGCAACAGCAAGATGCGCGTGGTCAGCTCGCTCAACCTGGGCGGGCGCGAACGCATCGTGCTGATCGAGGTGGCCGACCAGTGGATCGTGGTGGGCGCCTCGCCCGGCCGCATCAATGCGCTGGCCACCCTGCCGCGCCAGGAAGGCGACCTGCCGACCTTGTCCAGCGCGCAGAACGGCCCGGCCGCCGCCAATTTTTCCGAGTGGCTGAAACAGACCATCGAAAAACGCAATGGGAAATAAGCAGGCGATGGCGTTGAACAATCCGAAGACAATCTTGAAATGGCTGCTGGCCGGCATCGCGCTGGCCTTGCCGCTATGGGCGCTGGCCCAGCCCGGCATTCCCGCCTTCAACAGCGCACCGGCGCCCGGTGGCGGACAAAGCTATTCGCTGCCGCTGCAGACCCTGATCCTGATGACGTCGCTGACGTTCCTGCCGGCGGCCTTGCTGATGATGACCTGCTTTACCCGCATTATCATCGTGCTGTCCCTGCTGCGCCAGGCGATCGGCACGCAGTCGGCGCCGCCGAACCAGGTGATGGTGGGCCTGGCGCTGTTCCTGACCCTGTTCGTGATGGGCCCCGTGTTCGACAAGATCTATACCGACGCGTATTTGCCTTACCAGGAAAACAAGCTGACCATGCAGCAGGCGCTCGACAAGGGCGTCGATCCCCTGAAAACCTTCATGCTCAAGCAGACGCGCCAGGCCGACCTGGCCCTGTTCGCCAAGATGTCGCGCTCGCCCGCTCTGCAGGGACCGGAAGACGTGCCGCTGCGCATCCTGGTGCCGGCCTTTGTCACCAGTGAACTGAAAACGGCGTTCCAGATCGGCTTTGCGATTTTCATTCCCTTCCTGATCATCGACATGGTGGTGGCCAGCGTGCTGATGTCGATGGGCATGATGATGATGTCGCCGGCCACCATCTCGCTGCCGTTCAAGCTGATGCTGTTCGTGCTGGTCGATGGCTGGCAGTTGCTGCTCGGCTCGCTGTCACAAAGTTTCTATTAGGGGCGCCCGATGACACCCGAAAGCGTCATGACGATGGGCCGCCAGGCCATGGAAATCACCCTGATGGTGGCAGCTCCCATGCTGCTGGTCGCCTTGATCATCGGCCTGATCGTCAGCATCTTCCAGGCCGCCACCCAGATCAACGAAGCGACCCTGTCCTTTATTCCTAAGCTGGTCGGCATCTTTGTCGCCATCGTGGTGGCCGGGCCGTGGATACTGTCCGTCATGCTCGACTACATGCGCCAGGTGTTTACTGGCATTCCGAACCTGGTCGGCTGAACGTGCTGCAAGGGCGACGGCCATGCTGACCCTGACCAGCATCGAACTCAATACCTGGATCGCAGCACTGCTGTGGCCGCTTAGCCGCATCCTCGGCCTGGTGGCGGCCGCGCCGCTGTTCGGCAATGCGGCCGTGCCCGTCAGCACCAAGGTCGGCCTCGGCGTGCTGCTGGCCATGATCATCGCCCCCACCGTGCCGGCCCTGCCCGCCACCGACCCGATGTCGATGGCGGGCCTGCTGATCCTGACGCAGGAAATGCTGATCGGCCTGGCGATGGGGTTTTCGATCCGCATCGTGTTTGCCGCCATCGAGATGGCCGGCGAAATCAGCAGCCTGACCATGGGCCTGGGCTTTGCCTCGTTCTTCGATCCGCAAACCAAGGGCCGCTCGTCGGCCATCAGCCAGTTTTTGACCATGCTGGCCACCCTGATGTTCCTGACCGTGAACGGCCACCTGGTCTTGCTGGCGGCGCTGGCGGAAAGCTTTGTCAGCCTGCCGATTTCCGCCAGCCCGATCCACGGCGGCGGCTTCCAGCAGCTGGCGGCCTGGGGCGGCGAGATCTTCCGCTCGGGCGTGCAGATTTCGCTGCCCATCGTCGCCGCCCTGCTGCTGACCAACGTCGCGCTGGGCATCCTGACGCGGGCCGCGCCGCAACTGAACATTTTCGGCATCGGTTTTCCCGTCACCCTGGGCGTGGGCCTGCTGGTGCTGGCGATGGTGCTGCCCTACCTTGCGGTACCGTTCCAGAACATGTTTTTGCGTGGCATAGAAACGGCGCGCCTGCTGCCGCGCGGCTTCGCGGCGCGCGAGCGGCCGCCACCACCGCCACCGCCCAATCCGCTGCGCCCGGCGCCGCCGGCATCACCTGTCACGCCATTACCGCCTCCTTAGAATGCCAGGTAAAACCTGTCGACCTGCCTCCAACAGATGCCAGGACTCTCGCCGTTTACGTCCGCTATCGCCCCAGACCGCAATGCATGAAGACTAAATGACTAAAAACAGCGGGCCGGAGACGCGGACCCGAGAAAATGCCGATGGCGGCGTTGCGGCTTCCTTGCCGTACATGCGCCAGCCGTGCAGGCGCGCGCGATAAAGGTCGCTTAATAATTTCATTTGCACACGCTGTTTTTCGCCACTGAATAGGCGAGTTCATACTGCTGTTGATACATGAGCAAAGCAAGATCGTCATCCGTATTGTACGGGCCATCCCCGAGCGACTTCACCTTGCTGGCTTGCTCCGCAAACTTGGCTTGAGCATCCTTCAATTCCGCCCAATAGGCGGCACACCAGCCGTCCTTTTTGTCGAGCCTTGCTTCGAGCTGGGTGATCGCTTGATCCCAAAGGGCGTTGGCCCGGCCATAGCAAGACTTCAGGCCGCCATTGCTGGCGCACGCATTGACTTCGCACCTGAGTGCTTTGGTACACCGGTTTAATTCAGCGGAGACTTTGCGCGCCAGCTCCGCAGGAGGCTGCTGCGCAAGCGCGCACGACGAAATACAGGCAAGGAGAAGAGCGATATATCGCGATGAGAATGACATGCTGACCTATTTTCAATTAGTCCCGCAACGCGCGGGTAAATATCATCAAAAAGACACACTATCTCGGTATCTCGCTCATCTTGCCTGAAAATACTTCATACCAAATGCTCCCTGTCGCCATCTCAACAGCTCGAATTTCGAAGTTAGACTCCTCCTCTGATGGAACATCCACCCTAAAATAAATTTGTCCGTTCGATAACTCTCTATAAGAAATATCGACTTGAAACATATTAGGATAGGAACCGCGAGAAAGGGTTATCTTCATAGGGACTTGAACGTCCGATATGGGGCGCACGGGGCGAGTCAAATAGATCTCATGCACTCCGAACTCGTGGACTTCCATCTTCAGCGATACTGGCGGACCTTTGACCACAGAAACTGGACTCACGGCAAAGCAATAAACCGGGCACGACAGTGCGATGACGAACACTGCTTTAATCACATGTTTCACGGCAGTTTTTCCTTTGAAAGTCTTTTTAGCGCGAAAGGCCGACTTGGAACAGCGCATCATTGTCATCACGAATGCCTGCTCTCTGACATGTCCACCAGCAAGCAACTCCACCTGCGAAGCCGGATCCGAGATAGTTCAGCGAATCATAAAACCCGGATTGCGCCCAGCGGACAGAAGTGAGTGGGGCAGCGAGCTCCATCCAGAAAGGTATGGCACACATCAAACCAGCGTGCCAAATTGCCAACAGCGCATCAAGCGTAGCTTCCCAAAAAAAACGCGACAGGTAAGCCGAAGACAAGCGCCTCAACGATTGCGAAAGTTTCTCCCTTTAGGCTGTAACGCTCAGCGAGGCTCAGTGTACGGCGTTGCCGATAGGGCAAGCAAGAAGTTTTACCGGACGTTCCTAATGTTGCTGGCCGCCACTGAGCGCAAAGCGCCAGCGCTGGCTGTCGAAACGCAGTTTCAGGCTGTGGTATTTCACCAGGTAGCGCACGCCGACGGCGGCGGCCGCAAAGCCGGACAAGGCGCCGATGCCCAGCGCCCATCGGGGACCGAACACATCGGCGACCCAGCCGACAATCGGCGCACCGAGCGGCGTGCCGCCGGCCGAGATCGCCAGCACGATGGCCATCACGCGCCCGCGCATGACCGGCGCCGTCGACAGCTGCACCGCGCTGTTGACGGTGGTGGTAAAGGTCTGCGCGGCGATCCCGATGACTACCAGCATGATGCCGAACAGCCAGTAATTGGGCATCACGGCGGCCAGCGCGCAGCCGAAGCCGAACAGGGCGGCGGCGCCCAGCAGCAGCGCCAGGCGCGGCTTGTCGCGCCCGGCCGCCATCAGCGCGCCGGCCACCGAGCCGCAGGCCATGATGGAGCTGAGCACGCCATACTGGCTGGCGCCCGCATGGAAGGCCGTGACCGACATGGTCGACAAAAAGATCGGGAAGTTCAGGCCAAAAGTGCCGATCAGGAACAGCATCAGCAGCACCGACACCAGGTCGGGCCGCCCGCTGACGTAGCGGAAACCCTCGAGCAGGCTGCCGCGCGCCGCCTTGAGGCGCGGCGCGCGGCGCAGCAGGGCCGTACGCAACAGCAACAGCGAACCGATCACGCCGGCAAACGAGAAGGCATTGATGATGAACACCCAGCCGGTGCCGACGCTGCTGATCAGCAAGCCCGCCACGGCCGGGCCCAGCATGCGCGCCGCGTTGAACGAGGTGGAATTCAAGGCCACGGCGTTGCCCAGGTCTTCCTCGCTGACGATTTCCGAGACAAAAGTCTGGCGCACGGGGGCGTCGAACGCCGTCACGCAGCCCAGCAAAAAGGCGAACACATACACTTGCCACAGCTCTACCCGTCCGCTGATGCACAACAATCCCAGGCCCAGCGCCAGCAGCCCCATGGCCGCTTGCGTGAACAGCAGCAATTTGCGCCGGTCCAGCAGGTCGGCCGCCATGCCGGTCAGCGGCAGCAGCAGCAATTGCGGGCCGAACTGCAGCGCCATGACGATGCCGACGGCGCTGGCATTGTGCTGGGTCAGTTCGCTCAGCACCAGCCAGTCTTGCGCGGTGCGTTGCATCCAGGTGCCGACATTCGAGACCAGGGCGCCACCGGCCCAGATACGGTAATTGGGATTCTTGAGCGAGCGGAAAGTATTGAGCATCTGGTGAGGGGGCCTCCTAGCCTGGGTCAGTTTGTTGACGGATCAGTCCGCCAAGCGTTTCAGCAGCGCCATGGCCTGCTGCAGTTGTGCCGTTTCGTCCGGCGTCAGCCGGCTCTCGATGGTGCGCGCCAGCCAGTCCTCGCGCGCCGCGCGGCTCGCTTTCACGAGGGTGCGGCAATGCTCGGTCAGTGTCAGGATGGTCTGCCGCTTGTCGAGCGGATCGGGCGAACCCGTCACCAGCTGCGCCTCGCCCAGGGCCTGCACGGTGGCGGCCATCGATTGCGGACGCATGCCTTCGGCGCGCGCCAGGCTGCTGACGGTAGCCGGGCCATCGCGCTCCAGCCGGCTCAACACCGACGCCTGCGAGGGGGTGACGTCGGCGATATGCGCTTCTTCACGCAAACGGCGGCGCAGCTTGCACACCTGGATGCGCAATTCGCCGGCCAGCAGCAGGACGTGTTCGTGGTGTTCGGTAGTGGACATGAGGACGGTGGTGCGTTGAACGGCCTCAAGTATAACAGATCGACAGCCTAACTGCACAGTTAGCCTGCATATGCCCTCCACGCACAAAAAAGCCGGGGCGGAAGACTCTTCCTGCCCCGGCTTGCCGGCTGCGCAGCTTAGTTGATGTAATTAAACAGCGACAAACCCGACACCTGGGTAAATGTTTTCTGCGCCGCCTGCAGGGTAATCTGCTGCTGGGTGAACAGCGACACGGTCTTGACCATGTCCAGGTCCTGCAGGTCGGACAAGGTGGCCGAATATTGCAAGTCCAGGTCGTCGCCGGAGCTGGCCAGGTAATCGAGTTCCTTCATGCGCGCGCCCACTTCGGCGGTGACCGACAACACATTGTCGTAGGCCGTGCTGAGGATGCTGCTGGCCGAGCTCAGGTTATTGGCCAGGCGGGCCTGGCCGGCGTCGCCATTGCCCGAGGTGCGCAGCGAACCGATCAGGTTGGTCATGGTGGTAAACAGCGACTCCTTGGCGCTGGGCGCCACGCCGAAGCTGTCCTGGTCGCCGGGCTTGCCGCTGATCACTACCTGCTGGCCGTCGAAATTGATCGCGTCGCCGGCCTTGTAGGTCACCGGCACGGCCGGATTGGGCACCGTCTGGCCCAGGGTCAGGTCATTGATGGTGTAGCTGGTGACGGCCGCGTCGCCGGTGCCGCTGACGCTGAATTTGATCTCGTACTTGTTGCCGGTCAGCTTGCTGGCATCGGTGACGGTGCTGCTGGTGACGATGCCGGCGCCGCCGCGGGTAAAATTGCCGCTGTCGGGGGTGACGGTAAATTTGCCGTTGCCCGTCATATTGTTTTCAAACACCGCGGCGCCCGAATCGCTGGTGGCCAGGAAGCGCGACGAGCCCACCTGCAGCTCGCGCTGGCCCTGGTCGCCCGCATAGGCGGCGCCGGTCGGCGTCTGGCTGAACGGCTGGGTGCTCGATTTATAGCCGCCGAACAGATAGCCGCCGGAACCGTCGGAGGTGTTGGCGATGCCCAGCAAATCGGTCATGCGCCCTTCGAGTTCCTTGGCGATGGTGGCGCGCTCCTCGTCGCGCAAGCCCGGATTGCCGGCCTTGACCACCAGTTCCTGCACGTCGGCGATCAGATTGGTGGTGCTTTTCAGCGCCAGCTCTTCCTGCGACAGGAAATTGGTGGCGTTCGAGCGGTTGGTCACGAACTGGGTATTGAGCGCCTGCGACTGCGTCACTTCCAGCGCGCGCGCCGACGCGATCGGATCGTCGGCCGGCGTCAGGTTGCGGCGGTTGGTCGACAGCTGCATCTGCGTGCGGTTCAAGGCACTCTGCAAATTGTTCAGCTGGGTGCTGCCCTGCTCGTAGATCATTCGTGTGCTGATGCGCATGATGCTGCCCTTCCTGATGGCGGCGGCGATGCCGCTGCAAAATAATGATTAGCGTCCGAGGCCGATGACCACGTCGAACAGGGTACTGGCAATCTGCATGACCTTGCCGCACGCCTGGTACGCCTGCTGGTAGCGCAGCAGGTTGGCCGCCTCCTCATCGAGGTTGACGCCCGACACGGCCTGCTGCTGGCTGGTGGTCTGTTCCAGCAGGGCCTGGCTGGCCAGGCCGCTGACCTGCACTTCGCGCGTCTTGTTGCCGACAAAGCTGACGGTTTCCGCATACGAACCCTGGAAGGTGGCCTTGCCGCCGTCGAGGATATTGGTGGTCTGCAAGGCCGCCAGCGCCGCCGCATTGCGGTTGTCGCCCACCCCGCCCGTGTTCGGCGCGATGGTGTACTTGTCGCCATTCGCCGGCACGCCCGTCATCGCCACGTTGATGCCGCCGAAGCTGAAATTGTCGCCTTCCTTGTACGGAATGCTGGCGGTGCCGGCCGGATACGTGGTGCTGTTGCCGTCGAGGCCCTTGACGGTGACGGCCTTGTCGGCCGGAAAGCCACTGAGCGCATTGCCGGCCTTGTCGTAGCTCAGGGTGACTGGCGTCGTCAGGGTATTGCCCGCTTCCAGGTAAGTCTTGTCGATGGTGCCGGCCGACAATTTGCCGCTGCCGGTATTGCTGACCGGCGCACCGGTGGTGATCGGCGAGGCCGCGGCCAGCTTGTTGCGGTCGTTGATCAGCACGCCCAGGCCGGCCGCCACGTTGGCGGTCGGTTTGATAACGTAGTTGTCGCCTTCGACAGCCGTGCCCGAAATCGAAAAATCGACGCCATCGATGGTTTGCGGCGTGGTTTGCGGGTACGGGTTGATGACGGTGCGCGCGCCGTCCGTCTGGCGCGTCACCACATAGTTGTTGCCATCGTATTTCAGGCTGTAGTCGCTGGCCGTCAGCGCGCTCGGGTCGCTGATCTTGGCCGACAGCACGGTGGTGCTCGACGCGCTGTTCAGGCGGCTGGCGCCGATCTGCGGGTCGGGGATCTTGAAGAAATCGCCACCCATGTCGCCGTTCAGGTCCTGGCCCAGCTTGTGCTGCTCGTTGAACGTGGTGGCCAGGGCGGCGGCCACCTTGCCCAGCGAATTTTGCACGCGGTCCAGGGTGCCGCTGCGAAACTCCAGCAGGCCGCCCAGCGAGCCGCCCGTCAGCGCATTTTCCGGCAGGATGGTCACGTTCTTGCCCGTCACATAGCCCACTTCGACCCGGTTCGGGTCGGTCAGCGACGGCGTCGCGGCCAGTTCGAAACTGCGGTTGGCCACCACCAGCGGCTGGCCCGAACCGATCGACAACGTAATCGTGTTGTTCGAGCCCGGCTGCGCCGTGGTCTTGACGTATTTGTTGAGTTCATTGACCAGCTGGTCGCGCTGGTCCAGCAAGTCGTTCGGCTGGGTCTGCGGGTCGACCGTCAGCTGCGAAATCGAGGTGTTCAGTTCGGCGATCTGCTTGGCGTAGGTATTGATCACCGCCACGTTCGAGGTGATTTGCGAATCGACGCCGGCGCCGATCTCGGACAGGCGGCCGCTCAGGCTCTGGAAGCGCGCCGTCAGCGAACTGGCGCTCGACAGCAGGGCCTGGCGCGAGGAGACCAGTGACGGATTCGAGCTGAAATCCTGCACGCCCTTGAAAAAATCCTGCAGCGACGGCGACAGGCCGGCCGTCGAGTCGGCCAGCAGGTTGTCGATCTGGCTGATCTGCGTGTAATAGGCGTTCAGCGAACTGGTGGTGCTTTGCGCGGCATTGACCTGGGTCGACATGAAACTGTCGTACTGGCGCTTGATCTGCGACACTTCCGTGCCCGTGCCCACATAGCCGTAACCGGCGAAGTTGGCATTCGACGTCTGCTGCTCCACCGTCTGGCGGTTATAGCCGGCCACGTTCACGTTGGTGATGTTATGGCCGGTCGTCGACAGGCCCACCTGCGCTGCGAGCAAGCCACTTTTACCGATACTGAGTAGATTCGAGGTCATGGTGTCTTTTTAGGTTCCTGTCCTGATAGTTTACGGCAGCCGTGGCGAAAACTTGAAGCCGGCCTTCATTGCCGGCCGCGGCAGACCCTAGCCGACCAGCGAACCCTTGATGATTTTTGTCAGTTTGGCAGCGTAATTCGGATCGGTGGCATAGCCGGCCTTTTGCAGGCCTTGCGCAAAGGCACTGGCGTCGCCGGCGGCGGCCAGGACTTTTTCGTAGCGTTTGTTGCCAGTAATTAACTGTGCATAATCCTTGAAGCTGTCCGCATAACTGTCGTAGGCACGGAATTTCTCGACCTTGCGCTGCGCCTTGCCGTTCACGTATTCGGTGGTGACGGCTTCCGTGACCTTGCCCTTCCAGTCGCCGGTGGCCTTGATGCCGAACAGGTTGTGGCTGCTGCTGCCGTCGCGGCCGATGATTTCACGCTTGCCCCAGCCCGTTTCCAGCGCCGCCTGGCCCAGCATGAACTTGGCCGGGATGCCGGTGGTCCGGCTCGCTTCTTCCGCGTGCACGCCCAGCTTTTCCTGGAAGGCGCGCACATGCGGCGCCTGGGTGGCATTGGCCTTGTCGCTCAGTGTCTTGCCAGTCCCGGTCCCGGTGGTGGCCGTGGCGCCGTCGGTGGCCGCGCCCTGCTGCTGGCGGAAGGCGGCCAGCGCCGCCGCCATGCTCGACGAACGCGGCGATGCGGCCGCCTCGGCCTCGCCATCGACGGCTGGCGTCAAAGTTGAAGAGAGTTGCCGCAACAACACATCGGCCAGGCCGGTGCCGCGCTTGGCCAGGCTCTGGCTGGTCTGCTGGTCCAGCATCGAGGTGTACATCTTGCTTTGCTGGCTGTCCATGATGCCGTCCTGCGGCGACGCGTCGCGCATGCTTTTCATCATCATGTTGATGAACATGGCTTCAAACTGCGTGGCCGCCTCTTTCAGCGCGGCAGGGTCCTTCGCCTTGGCGGACTGGCGCAAGCCATCCATGCCCTTCACATCGTAGGCGGCGGTATTGCTGAGGTCGGTCTGGCTGATCATGGCATGCCCTCGATCAAATGATTTCAAGTTCGGCGCGCAAGGAGCCTGCCGCCTTCATGGCCTGCAGGATGGCCAGCAGGTCCTGCGGCGAGGCGCCGATGGCGTTGAGGGCTTTCACCACATCGGACAGCGCGGCGCCGCCCTTGACCAGCATCACCTTGCCCGGTTCCTTCTTGATATCGATCTGCGCCGTCTGCGTGACGACCGTGGTGCCGCCAGACAATGGCGGCGGCTGGCTGACCTGCGGCTCGGTATTGATCGTCACCGACAAGTTACCGTGCGAAATGGCGCAGGTTTCCAGGGTCACCGACTGGTTCATCACCACCGAACCGGTACGCGCGTTCATGATGACCTTGGCGGCCAGGCGGGCCGGGTTGACTTCGATGCTTTCGAGCTGGCCCAGAAAGGCCACGCGCTGGTTGCTGCCGGCGGGCGTGCGCACCTGGATCACGCGCCCGTCGAGCGCGGCGGCGGTGCCGGGGCCATAGCGGCTGTTGACGGCCTCGACCACCCGGCTGGCGGTGGCGAAATCGGTGGCGTTCAATTCGAGGCGGATGATGTCGTTGGCGCCCACCGCGCTGGCGACGCTGCGCTCGACCGTGGCGCCGCCCGAGATGCGCCCCACGCTCAAATGATTGACGGTCACGGAACTGCCGGCCGCCTGCGCGCCCACGCCGCCGACCAGCACATTGCCCTGCGCCATGCCATATACCTGGCCATCGGCGCCCTTCAGCGGCGTCATCAGCAAGGTGCCGCCGCGCAAGCTCTTCGCGTTACCCATCGACGACACGGTGACGTCGAGCAGCTGGCCCGGCTGGGCAAACGCCGGCAAGGCCGTCGTCACCATCACGGCGGCGACGTTTTTCAGTTGCAGGCTGGAGCCTTGCGGCAAGTTGATGCCCTGCTGCTGCAGCATGGCTGCCACGCTCTGGATGGTAAACGGGGTCTGCGTGGTCTGGTCGCCACTGCCGTCCAGGCCCACCACCAGGCCATAGCCCATCAGCTGATTCTGGCGCACGCCGGCGATGCTGGCCAGGTCTTTCAGGCGTTCGGCCTGCGCCAGCGGCGCGATCATCGATGCGGCCAGTGCGCAAGCGGCCAGCAGGCGGGGAAAAGTCACGGTCGCCATAATCAGAACGGCAACAGGCTGAGGAAGAAGCGCGAGGCCATCGAGGCCATTTCGGCGCGGTCGATCTGGCTGTTGGTGCGGTATTCCACGCGCGCGTCGGCCACCTGGGTCGACGGCACGACGTTGCCGATGCCGATCGTGTCCGGATTGACCATGCCCGAGAAGCGGATGAATTCGGTGCCCTTGTTCATGGCGATCTGTTTCTCGCCGGCCACGATCAGATTGCCGTTCGGCAGTTCTTCGATCACCGTCACGCCAATGGTGCCGGAAAAGGTGTTGCTGGCCGACTGATTGTCGCCAGCGGAGTTGCTGAGCTTGCCTTCCACCGCCACCGTGCCGCCGAAGCGCCCCTGCAGCAGGCCGGGCGTGCCGAAACTGGCGCTGTTCGATTTGTTGCCCGAACTGGCGCCCGCCTTGACGGCGTTGGTGCGTTCGGTAATCGCAATGATCAGCGTGTCGCCCACATGGCGTGCGCGGCGGTCTTCGAAGGCCGGGCGGTAGGTCGACGGCTGGTAGATGGCGCCATTGGTGGCCACCACCGGCTCGGGCATCGGCGCGCGCGTGGTAGTCGGATAAGGCACGATCGAGGTGGGGGTAACCGCGCAGCCGGACAGGACGGCTGCAGCAAGGATGGCAAAGACGGGATAACGCATGAAGAGCCTCCGATGCCATCCGGCAGCCGGATGGCATGACAACTGAATAATGAAGCTGATTAAAGCTGTGAAAGTTTCTGCAACATCTGGTCGGACGTGGTGATCGCCTTGCTGTTGATTTCGTAGGCGCGCTGGGTCTGGATCATGTTGACCATTTCCTCGGCCACGTTGACGTTCGAGGTTTCGATATAGCCCTGCATCAAGAGGCCGGCGCCATTCGTGCCCGGCGTATTGGTCTGCGCCACGCCCGAGGCGCCGGTTTCCATGTACAGGTTTTCGCCCTTCGATTCCAGGCCGGCCGGATTGACAAAGGTGGTCAGTTGCAGCGCGCCGATCTGCGATGGCGCGACGGTGTCGGGCAAGGTCACCGAGACGGTGCCGTCGCGCGCCACCGTCAGGCTCAGGGCATTGGTCGGCACGGTGATCGCCGGCTGGATCACGAAGCCTTCGGAGGTCACCAGCTGGCCGTTGGCGTCGGTCTGGAATGAGCCGTCGCGGGTGTAGGCGGTGGCGCCGTCGGGCAGCAGCACCTGGAAAAAGCCGGTGCCGTTGATCATCACGTCGCGCGAATTGCCGGACGCCTGCGGGTTGCCCTGGGTATGGATGCGTTCGGTGGCGACGGTGCGCACGCCGGTACCGATCTGCAGGCCCGATGGCAGCTGGGTCTGCTGCGACGACTGCGCGCCAGGCTGGCGCACGTTCTGGTACAGCAAATCTTCGAACACGGCGCGCGATTTCTTGAAGCCGGTGGTGCTGACGTTGGCCAGATTATTGGCGATCACGTCCATCTGCGTTTGCTGCGCTTCCAGGCCGGTCTTGGCAATCCAAAGGGAACGTATCATGATTTTTCTCCAATAACAGCGCGCGCAGGCCCTGTGACAATTTCTATTCGACCATTATGCGGCCCGCCCTATCAATTCAAAGCGAGGATCTGGGTGGCTTTCGCCGCGTTGTTCTCGGCATTCTTGAGCAGGCTCATTTGTGTTTCGAACTGGCGCGCCAGCGCGATCATGGTCACCATCGAGTCGACCGGGCTGACATTGCTGCCCTCCAGGGCGCCGGTGGTCAGCTTGACGGTCTGGTCGGCCGGCGGCACGCTGCCGTCCTTGACGCGGAACAGGCCGTCGTCGCCGCGCACCAGCATCTGCTCGGGCGGGTTGACCAGCTTGATGCGGCCCAGCACGGTCAACGGCCCCGGCGGCACGTCGGTGGAAATCGTGCCGATGGTGCCGTCGCCGGCGATAGACACCGTCACGCCGGGCGGCACCGCCAGCGGCCCCGTATCGCCCTGCACCATCAGGCCGGACTGGGTTTGCAGCATGCCGTTCTCGTTGAGCTTGAAGGCGCCGTTGCGGGTATAGGCTTCCGAACCGTCGGCCGACTGCACCGCGATCCAGCCATTGTTTTCCACTGCCACGTCGAGCGCGCGGCCGGTATGGATCATCGGCCCCTGCTCGAAGTTGGTGCCGACCGTCGAATCGACGACAAAGGTACGCGTCGGCATCATGCCGTCGGCCACCACCGGCACCGCGCGAAACGAGTCGAGCTGGGCGCGAAAGCCCGTGCTGGTCGCGTTCGCCAGGTTGTTGGCGGTGGTCGCCTGCTTCTCCATGATGTGCTTGGCACCCGAGCTGGCGGTGTAGATAAGACGGTCCATGTGCTGCTCCTTGCTGTATTACCGCAGATTCACGAGGGTCTGCAGGATCGAATCCTGCGTCTTGATGGTCTGCGCATTGGCCTGGTAGGCACGCTGGGCGGTGATCATGTTGACCAGCTCGGCCGTCAGATCGACGTTCGAGACCTCCACCGCCGACGAGCGCAGGCTGCCGGCGGTGCCGGTGCCCGGTTCGCCGATGATGGGGCTGCCCGAGGTCGAGGTCTCGCCCCAGGCATTGTTACCCAGCGGCTGCAGGCCGTTCGGATTGGTAAACGAGGTCACGATCACCTGGCCCAGGTCGCGCGTGCGGCCATTGCTGTACTGGCCTTGGATGATGCCGTCGGCGCCCACCACGAAACGGCTCAGCTGGCCGGCCGCGTAGCCGTCGGCGATGGTTTTCTTTTCACTGGTGGCGATCCCCAGCTGGGTCGAGTTGCTGAAATCGACCTTGATCGCCAGGGTGCCGTTGGCGCCGGTGGCCGGGATGATCGGCAGGGTGACATCGATCGGCAGGGTTTGCGGCGGATTGAGCGCCAGCATGGCGGCCTTGTCCAGGCTGCCGACGCTGTTGAAGATCAGCGAAGCGGTCTTCACGGCTGGCACCACGGTGGCGGCGGCAATCGCGGCGTCGATCTGGTCCGGCGTGCGGGTCGAATTGACGCCGTTGGCCACCGCGCTGCCATAGGTGGCGGCAATCGCGGCCAGTTGCGCGGTACTGGCGCCGGAGGCACCGGCGGCGGTGGTGACGGCGGCGCCGGCCGCATTGGCATAGGCAATCGCGGCACTGGCGACATTGGCCGGCACCTGCGGCACGGCGGTCACGGCGGCCTGGTAGGCGGTGCGCGCGGCCAGGGCGGCGGGATCGGTCTGCAGCGCCGCGGCAGCCTTGCCGCTGGTCACTTCCAGGTCATCGGAGGCGGTATACACGTCCCAGGTATTGGTGCCGGTCTTGACGTAGAACATCGACATGGTGTGCGCATTGCCCAGCGTATCGTAGACGGCGACGGGGATCTGCTTGTTGTACGAGGTCGGCTGGTTCATGCTGAACGGCACCGTGGTCGGCATTTCCGAATTCGAATTGAGATTGATCTGGGTGTCGACCTTGGTGGTGGCCTGCGGGCTCATGTCGCCCGGGTCGATCTGCAGCGCGACCGGTGCGCCGGCCAGCACCTTGCCGTTGGCATCGACCGGGTAGCCGGTCAGCTGGGCGTTCTGGGCATTGACGATGAAGCCGTTCTTGTCGACCTGGAACTGGCCGTTGCGCGAATACTGGATGGTGCCGCCCGCGTTGGTGCGGAAAAACCCGCCGCCGTTGATGGCGATGTCGAGCGGATTGGCCGAGGTTTCCAGGTTACCCTGGGTAAATGATTGCGTCACTTGCGAAACCGCCACGCCGATGCCGGCCTGGTTGCCGGACACGCCATACAGCGAGCTGGCGTAGATATCGGCGAATTGCGCCTGCGACTGCTTGAAACCGACGGTGCCCGAGTTGGCGATATTGTTGCCGATGACGTCCAGCGATTTGGCGGCGCCGTTCAAGCCGCTCAGGCCTTGTTGGAAAGACATTGTTTGCTCCTGGTAAGGAATTTTTTCGTTAGATGGTCAGGGAGCAGCGGGTTTCAGGCTGCAAAGGGGTTTGCAACACTTACAAGATCTGCTTCACGTCGGCCATGCTGATGCTGCCCACGCCCGGCACATTCAATTTCACGCCGGCCGTGCCGGTCGAGACGCTGGCCACCGAACCGAAGGTCAGGCCGGTGGCGTCCTTGAGTTTTTCACCGCCGCGGGTGGCCACGACATCAAAGGTATACGCGCCGTCGGCCAGCACGATGGCCTTGCCTTCGGCATCTTTTTCGCCGGTTTCGCCGTTCCAGCCCAGCGGCAAGGTACCAGCCGCCTGGGCGCCCAGGTCGATGGAATGGACTTCCTTGCCGGCGCCGTCATAGATGACGACCTTGACATTGTCGGCCGCCGTGGCCAGGTCGACGCCCAGCAGGGCGGCGCTTTTGCTCAAGGTGATGCCCTTGCCGGCCGTCAGCACGCCATGGCCGATGATATTGGCTGCCTGCATCGATTCGGCTTGTTGGTAACTGGTTTTCAAGGTTTCCAGGGTCGAATTGAGCTTGTTGACGCCGGTCACCGTCGACAGCTGGGCCAGCTGGCTGGTCAGCTGCGCATTGTCGAGCGGATTCATCGGGTCCTGGTTTTGCAGCTGCGTGACCAGCAAGGTGAGGAATTTATTGGTGTCCTCTTCCACGCTGCCGGCGGCGGCCGTGGTTTTCTTCGGATTCATAGTCGCCATCAGATCGGTGGTGACGGCGGGAGTGCTGGTATCGATGGTTGCCATAATGATCAATCAGGCCTTATTGGCCGAGGGTGAGTGTTTTCAGGAGCAGCGACTTGGCCGCGTTCATGGTTTCCACGTTCGTCTGGTAGGAGCGCGACGCGGACAGCATATTGACCATTTCATCGACGGTATTGACGTTAGGCATGGTGACATAGCCCTTGTCGTCGGCCAGCGGATTCTTCGGGTCGTACACCAGTTTCATCGGCGAAGGATCTTCGATCACCTTCTGCACCTTGACGGCGGTGCCGCCATTGGCCAGCGGCACGGCTTCGAACACCACCTGCTTGGCGCGGTAGGCTTCGCCACTGGCGCTGGTGGCGCTGTCGGCATTGGCCAAGTTGCTGGCCACGGTGTTCAGGCGCTGCGCCTGGGCGCTCATTGCTGAACCGGAAACATTGAAAATATTAAACAGCGACATGATTATTGTCCTCCCTGGATGGCCGTCAGCAT
Source organism: Janthinobacterium sp. J1-1 (assembly GCF_030944405.1). NCBI lineage: Bacteria > Pseudomonadati > Pseudomonadota > Betaproteobacteria > Burkholderiales > Oxalobacteraceae > Janthinobacterium > Janthinobacterium sp. J1-1. Next base: position 2,475,897 of record NZ_CP132339.1, on the reverse strand, counting down.
GCTCTTGATCTGCGAATTGAGTAGCGTGATGCTCGCTTCATAACGAATCGCATTGTCCGCAAAGGCATTGCGCTCCAGGTCCATGTCGACCGTATTGCCGTCGACGGCGCCCTGGGCCGGTGCGCGGTACAGCAGCGGCGTGCCGTCCGGCATGGTTTCGACCTTGGCGCCGGTGGCGGTGCCGGCGGCCACGCCGTTGCCTGGCAGATGCTTCGCAGCCGTGCCAGTCAGGGCCGGCGCCACGCCCTCGCCGCGGGCCAGCACGCCTTTCAGGGCGCTGGCGAAATCGACGTCGCGCGCCTTGTAGTTGGGCGTATCGGCGTTGGCGATATTCGAGGCGAGCAATTCCTGGCGTGTCGAACGCAAGCTCAGCGCAGACTCGTGAAAGCGCAGGTAATCGTCGAGTTTCCCTATCATGTCAGGCTCCGGAAAGGTCCGCCACTGGCGCCTCATGGCGGAAGGATGGCGATATATATGATGACAGGAATGATAGTACGATTCTCGGTAGCAATACCATCGTCCGATCAGACCACACTTTCGCCCCTTAATCCACGCTTCAAGGACAGCCGGCGCGACTATCATGGCAGTATTCCAGAGGCCTATCATGATGAAAAAAATCTTCCTCTCGCTGCTGTCAGTACTTGTTGCATTGGCGCCACTGACGCCGGCGCAAGCGCAAACTGCCGGCCGCCAGTCGCCGGAAGCGCTGCGGCAGACGGTACAGCAATTCCTGCAAGTGCAAAGCAATGGCCTGCCGGGCCAGGTCACCGTCACGGTCGGTGCGGTCGACCCGCGACTGAACCTGGCCGCCTGCCCCGCGCCGCAAGCCTTCATGGCGCCGGGCAGCCGCGCCTGGGGCAAGAGCACGGTGGGCGTGCGCTGCACCGCGCCGGCCAACTGGACGATTTACCTGCAAGCCAATGTGGCGGTGGTGGGTGATTATATCGCCAGCGCCGTGCCGCTGGCGCAAGGACAGACGATAGACGCCAGCCAGCTGGTGACGATGCAGGGCGACCTGGCGGCATTGCCGGCCGGAATCGCCACCAATATGGAACAAGTGGTGGGCGCCAGCACCAATATGTCGCTGCCGGCAGGCACGCCGATGCGCACCGACACCCTGCGCCGGCCACCGGTGGTCAAGCAGGGCCAGCTGGTCCGGGTAGTGTCCAGCGGCAATGGTTTCCAAGTAGCATCAGAAGGCCGCGCCATCGGCAACGCCGGCGATGGCCAGGTGGTGCAGGTACGGACCCAGGGCGGACAGCAGATCAGCGGCGTGGCGCGCGCGGGCGGCCTGGTGGAGGTGGCATTCTAGGCCGCTGTGACGGCTGAAATAAACTTGTATGGACAGCGATATTGTGGTCTGGCACACTAAAGTTTCAGGATTAGTGGCCGATAAAGACTCATATCCCGGAGTTTTTTGACTTCGACCAGACGAGGATCACGTTGTGAAAATTACCGATAACATAAAAAGCAATCCCGGCTTGCCGGTCACGCCGGCGGCCACGTCCGGCGCCCGCAACACCGAGAAGGCGCAAGCTGCCCCGGCATCGTCGGACAGCGTACGCCTGTCGCCGCAAGGGCAGGCACTGGCGACCAGTGCAACGACCAGCAGCAATAGCGTGTTCGACACCAAGAAAGTCGAACGTATCAAACTCGCGATTGCCGACGGCCAGTTCCAGGTCAATTCTGAAAAAGTGGCGGACGGTCTCCTCGATACGGTCAAGGACCTGCTGCACTCACGAAATAGATAGGTTCCTCCATGCAATCCGTGACTCCGTTTTCCAGCCTGCGCGACGAGCATGAGCTCATGACCACGCTGCTGGCATTGATGAAGCAGGAACAGCTGCATCTGGTTGCAGCCGACATCGATGCAATTTCGGACATTACGGTGCGCAAGACAGCGCTGATCGGACAATTGAGCCAGCTGGCGCAACAACGCCACCAGGCATTGGCCGCCGCCGGTTTTGCCGCCGGCGAAGACGGCATGGACGGCTGGCTGGCCGCCACCGGCGAGACCGAAGCGGCACAGGCATGGCAGGCGCTGCTCGGCACCACGCGCGCGGCCAAGGAACAGAATCGCCTGAACAGCCTGCTGGTCAACAAACACCTGCTGCACACCCAGGGCGCCCTCGGCGCCATGCGCCCGGCCGCCCAAAGCGGCAACTTCTACGGCCCCAGCGGCCAGACCACCAGCAATACCACCCATCGCCGCGTCGTTATCGGCTGAGTGCGCCTATGCCCGGTTGGTAACAGCTCAGGGAAGCGGCAACAAGGGTTCTATGACAAACAGCAACAAGCCATTGCTGCATGCGTGCGCCGTGGCCGCCGCCAGCCAGGCAGGCCCTGCGCCAAAGTTGCGCGCCACCAGATAACTTGCCGCGAAGGCCAATCCGCCGATGAACGTCAGGCTGGCGTGCAAAATGCCGGCACCGCCCAAGACATGCAGTACTGAGAACAGCGCCGCGCTGGTTAGCAAGCAATACCCGGCACGCACACCGAATCGGCGCATCAATTCAATCGGCAGCCATTGTCCGATCACGGTTTCGGTCAGCGGCGCAAATACCACAGCAGACCAGAACAGCTTTGCCATGCCAGCGCCTTCCAGGCTTTCCGCTGACGAACCACCTAATTGCTCAAGTCCAAACAAACGCAGAGCCAACCAAGCCATTGGTACGCAGATAGCCAGATTGAGCAAGCCCGCACAAAAACCCATTACCACGGCCCCCATCTTCGGGCGCTGCGCCATGCGTGCGCGGACCGCAGCGAGGCACGGCGCCGGGGGTGACAAGCTCCAGACTGACCATTTCAACATTGTTGATACACTCCTGATATCGGGTCAACATGATAGCGTGCCGGAATGTTTGAAAATACATCAATTGTTTCAAGGCCTACATACCACCCGTTTGCGCCCGCGCAAAGTCATCTGCGTGCGCCGCCGTATGCTCATGTCTGGCACGCCGCACCTCAAACAGGCGGACTTTTCCCGCTGACAAAAAAACATCTCCTCGGTTGACGTTGTTGCCTTTTATCGCGCCCGGCGCCCCGGCGCAGGCGTACCCAATCAATCAATCGCATACAGGAGCATGAATATGAACGCTATCGCACTATCGCGGGCAAGCGCGGCGCTGTTGTTAGGCTGCAGCCTGCTGGTGCCGCAGGCCCAGGCCGACACGGAAGTGGTAAAGTACGGCAACCTCGTCGCGAATGCCGTCGTGGCAACGCCGTTGCTGTCGCAAGACTCGCTGGTGATCGACACCTTCACCACGGAACGGGGCGCGCTGTCGCAAACGACCACGTTTACCGTCGGCGACGGCGTCGAGTACTTTTCCGGCAATGCCGCCTGGCTGGTCAACACCGCCTCCGATTTCGGCCCGCGCCTGGTCGGCGTGAATATCGACCTGTTCGACGCCACCAACACCCTGCTGCAATCGGACGACTTTGTCGGCGTGCTGGGCGGCTTCGCCCACTCCACCTTCGGCGGCCTGCTGGGGCCGGGTACCTATACCCTGGTGGCGACCGGCACCGGCATCCGCGATTCCCTGCTGGACATTTCGCTGACCCTGGCCGTGCCCGAACCACGCACCTACGGCATGCTGCTAGCGGGGCTGGGCCTGGTCGGCCTGGGACTGTGGCGCCGCAAAAGCGGCATTGCCAGCGACGGCGACCGCTGGCAGATGATGCGTTTCCAGCCAGGCACGCCAGCGTAATCCTCGACGCTCCACCAGGCAATACAACAGCGCCGCCGCCAGCAGCGCCGCGGCGTTGTGGGCGCAAAATGCCAACACGGAAGACGCCGCCAGGGAGTCCCCCATGGCAGCGTCGATGGCGTGATACACCTGCTTGTGCGTCAGATACAGGCTGAACGCCAGGGTGGCCAGGGCATGGGCGCAGGGCAGGCGCCAGCGTCCGGGCCAGCTATGTTCGCTGATGCAGCCCAGCACCAGGCACGCCAGGCTGGGCAGGCGCGCAGCAAAGGGCGCGATCGACGCATCAACCAAGGGCCGGCAGCCCCGCATGCTGGCGAAACTTGGCGGCGATGGCATTCGCCCGGCTGACTGCGGCGGCCTGCTGCTCCGGTGTCAGCTCATCGCGCAGCCAGTGCCAGTAGCTGTCCTGGTAGGGATTGGTGCTGCCGGGCGTCAATATATCGTCATGCACCATGCGCAAGGCCAGCAGATAGCCGTACGCTTTTGGCGCATCTTTTTTGGTCACATCGCCGTCGGTCAGGTAAGCCATCATCAGGGTGCCGAGGCTGGACAGCTCGGCCTGGTCGGCCTGCACGGTCAGTTGCGCGACCGCTTGCTGCTTCCAGGCCAGCACCAGCGGGTCATCGGGCCGGCTGCGCAGGGCGCTGCGGTCGCCGAACGGGCCCTCGTAAAAAAAGCGCGTGCTGGCGCCCGCCACGCCGCCCTTGGCGGCCTTTTCCAGAAAATCGAGGCGCGCGCTTTTCTGGCGCTCGGTCAGATTCGCACACAGATGCTTCTGCGCCGATTTTTCGTCCGCCGTCATCTCGCTGCCGCGCTCGAACTCGAGCGCCGGCAAGCGCCCTTCTTTCTGGAACATGATGCAGTCGTCGAGCAGGTTATAGGCGGCATAGGCGTCGTCCGGGCTGCCGCTGGCGGCCAGCCGGGCCAGTTGCTGTTCCAGGCCGGGTGCGGCGCTGGTCGCTACAAGTACCGGTGCCTGGCTGGCATCGAGATTGAAATACGATGACAGGCTGCGCCCTGCGGATGCGGGAGTCAGCACGGCCGGCGTGACAGGAGCGGGCGCCGGCCAGCAGGCATAGGCCAGCGCCGCCAGCGCAGCGGCGGCAATCAGGACAGGAAAGGAGCGCATGGCTGTGAGGCGCGACGGCTCAGCCGCCAGCCTGTTTCGGCTTGTGGCCCAGCTTGACGAGCGCCTCCATGATGGCCGCCACATGGTCGCCCTGCACTTCGATCACGCCATCCTTGACCGTGCCGCCCGAGCCGCACTGGGTGCGCAGCTGCTTGCCCAGCAGCGCCAGCGCAATGGCGTCCAGCGGCAAGCCCTTGACGATGGTCACGCTCTTGCCGCCACGGCCCTTGGTCTGGCGCGCCACCCGCACGGCGCCATCGCCGGCCGGTGCCGCTTTTGCCGCGGCCTTGCACGCGCATTGCGCCAGCGGCTGGCGGCATGCCGGGCACATGCGGCCTGTTTCGGTGGAGTAGACCAGGCCGCCTTGGGAACTACTTTTCATGATGGGGATATAAGAAAAAACAAAGATGCCGCGATTGTAGCAAGCGCAAGGCCAGTCGCAGCCCGATTATTGCGGGTTGGCCGGCAAAGGCGCCGGCGCGGTCGGCACTTCCGTCACCGTGTCGGCAATGCCGGACAAAATCGTCACGGCGACCCGGCGGTTGCGCGCCCGCCCTTCCGGCGTGTCGTTGTCGGCGACCGGAATATTGTCGGCGTGGCCGACCGCCGTCAAACGCGACGCCTGCACGCCGCTGGCAATAAACAGGCGCACCACGGCGCTGGCGCGCGCCGACGACAGTTCCCAGTTCGAGGCAAAGGTGGAATTGCTGATCGGCTGGACGTCGGTATGGCCTTCCACCTGCACGTTATGGGCGTCGCCGCGCAGCAGCACGGCCACCGCGCGCAGGGCCTGATCCGACTCCACCGTAAGGCCGGCCGCGCCCGGATCGAACAGCACGCTGGCATTGATTTCCACGCTGACGCCACGGCTGGTCTGGGTCACGCGCACCTTGCCTTCTTTCACCAAGGGCGCCAGGGTCGACGTCAGGTCCTGCGCCAGGCGCGTCATGTGTTCGCGTTCGCGCCGGATCGCTTCGGTACGGCGTTTCAGGGCCGGGTTCGGCAGCGGGATCGCCTGCGGCGCTTCCATCTGGATCGGTGGCGCGCCCTTGTCGAGGCTGAAGGCGGTGCCGATGGCGTCGGAAAACACGCGGTACTTGCCTTCATTGACCTGCGAGATCGCGTACATGACGACAAAAAAGGCGAACAGCAGGGTAATAAAATCGGCGTAGGAAATCAGCCAGCGGTCCTGGTTGTCCGGCTCTTCGTCATACTTCCTGCGCGCGCGCCGCATCATGGTCAGTGCTCGCTCAGTGCTCGTGAAGCAGGCTGGCCACGCGCTCTTCGATGATGCGCGTATGGTCGCCGGTGGCGATGTCGTAGAACACGGCGGCCGTGATTTCATACTGCACCACGCGGCGCGAGACGATGGCCTTCAATTTGTTGGCCACCGGCAGGAACAGCAGGTTGGCCAGGCCGACGCCGTAGATGGTCGACACGAACGCCACCGCGATGCCGCCACCGAGTTTGCTCGGGTCGGTCAGGTTTTCCATCACGTGGATCAGGCCCAGCACGGCGCCGAGGATGCCGATGGTCGGCGAATAGCCGGCCGCCGATTCCCAGATTTTCACGGCCTGGCGTTCGGCCAGTTCATAGGCGGTGATTTCCACGTCGAGCAACTGGCGCAGCTTGTCGGGCGCGATGCCGTCGACGATCATGCGCAGGCCCTTGGCGTTGAAATGGTCGGCCGTGCTTTCCATCATGCGTTCCAGCGCCAGGGTGCCGTCGCGGCGCGCCGTCAGGCTCCACTGGCTGATGTCGCGGCCCAGCTCGGCACGCATGTCGACCGGCGGAAAAAATACCCAGCGCAGCATTTCCAGCCCGCGCACAAAAGTGCGCAAGCGGGTTTGCAGCAGCACCGCGCCGAAGGTGCCGATCACGACAATGGCAAAGGCGGCCGGCTGCAGCAAGGAGGCCATCTTGCCCCCTTCGAGCGCCTGGCCGACCAGCAGGCCCGCCAGCGCCAGCGCCAGCCCGATTACGCTGGACCAGTCCACGCCTGCTCCCTCAAGGTTGCGCGCAGGCGCGCGACGGCCTGGGTGTGCAGCTGCGACACGCGCGATTCGGACACGCCCATCACGGCGCCAATCTCCTTGAGATTGAGCTCTTCCTCGTAATACAGACTCATCAGTATTTTCTCGCGTGGCGGCAGCGCGTCGATGGCGTCGATCACGGACTGCCGGAAATCGGTATCGAGCAGCGAGCGCAGCGGGTCGCTGTCCTCGTCCACGCAATGGCGGTCGAGGAAGCTGTCATTGCCGTCCGGATCATGGAAGTCTTCATAATAGACCAGCTGGTGGCCACCGCCCTCGCCCAGCATTTCCTGGTAATCGACCAGCGATATCTTGAGCAGCTTGGCCACTTCCGATTCGGTCGGCGGATGGCCCAGGCGCTGCTGCAAGGTGCTCATCGCCTCTTCGATCTTGCGCATGTTCTGGCGCATGCTGCGCGGCAGCCAGTCGCTGGTGCGCAACTCGTCGAGCATGGCGCCGCGGATACGCAGCACGGCATACGTCTCGAACTGCGCGCCATGCGTCTCTTCATAGCGGGTGATGGCATCGAGCAGGCCGATCATGCCGGCCTGGATCAGGTCGTCGACCTCGACCGAAGGCGGCAACTTGGCCTTCATGTGGTGCGCCAGGCGCTTTACCAGCGGAATGTGTTCCGTCAGCAAATGATCCTTGTTCGACTTCCCTTTGACCGTGTACATAGGCTACTTATTATTATCTTGTGAGAATGCTGCAAAATCATCAGGCGCTGAAATGGTGTGGACTCCCCGTCTGGTACAAGGTGGTGCCCAGCACCGGCGCCGCCGAGCGGGCCAGCCGTTCGGCCAGTCCGCGAAACGCCACCGATGCGCCAGCCAGCGGAAACGCATCGATCACGCTGCGGCCCAGCCGCGCCGCCCGATGCAGGTATTCGTCGGCCGGAACCGAGCCCATCGACGTCAGCTTCACGGCCAGGTAGCGGCTTGCCGCTTGTGCCATATTATCGTATACCACTTTTGCTTCCGTTTCGGAAGCGCCGGTGACGAGAATGCCGAAAGGACGGCGGCCCAGTTCCTGGTTCAGGCGCTTGATCAGGCAGTAGGCGGCCTTGATCGAAGTGGCGCTGGTCGAGACCTGCACCACGATATCGGCGCTGGCCATCATCGGCACCGGGAAGCAGGCGCCGCCCTGCCCGGCCATGCTCATGTCGCCGTCGACCAGCACGATGCCAGCCTGGCGCGCCATCACTTCAAAGGTCTTGGCCAGGCGCCGCGCTTCGTCCTCGCTGGCGTAGCCGGGGCCATCCATCAGATGGTCGCGCGCGCCCAGGCTGGCCACGCCGAAGCCTTGCGGCACCTGGTGGATCACCTGGTTCAGGCCGCATTGCTGGCGCGCCACGTCGAGCAGGCTGGCGCCATGTGCCAGGCCCAGCCGGGAAGCGACGCCGTCGCCGCTGGTGCTGGCATCGAGCAGCAGCACCTCATTGCCGGCGTGCGCCAGCGAAGCGCCGAGGTTGACCAGCATCGCGCCCTTGTCGTCCTGCGGCGTGGCCGACAAAAACGTCAGCACGCGCGGCTGCGCGCCAGCGAGCATGCGGCGCAAGCCTTCGGCCTGGTCGAAATCAAAATTAGCCACCGTGCACCCCGCGTGCTTCATTGTTGCGGGTAGCGGCCTGGGCCATCAGCAGCGGCAGTTCGTCGTCGGCAAACTGGGTCGCGGCGGAATCGCGCTTGAGCTTGAAGGCGCGGTCGATCAGGTAGCCGCGGTCGGCCAGATAGAGATCTTCCGGCACGCGCTGGCCGTTCGAGACGTAGAACAGATTGAGTTTCTGGCGGATCACCACGTCGAGCACATTGCCGATCGAGGCCGCCTCATCGAGCTTGGTCATGATGCAGCCGGCCAGGCCGCTGCCCTGGTAGGCGCGCACCACTTCGTTCAGGGTTTCCTGGGTCGCGGTCGAGTTCAGGCACAGCAGGCGTTTCACATCGGCGCCGGCGCCCGACAGCATCGCCACCTGTTCCGTGACCATCTGGTCGCGCTGGCTGACGCCGACCGTGTCGATCAGCACCGTATGCTTGTTCTTGAGTTCTTTCAGGGCGATGCGCAGGTCGGCCTCGTCCTTGACCGAATGCACCATCACGCCGAGGATCTTGCCGTAGATGCGCAGTTGCTCGTGGGCGCCGATACGATAGGCATCGGTGGTGATCAGGGCCAGCTTTTCCGGACCGTGGCGCATCACGCAGCGCGCGGCCAGCTTGGCGGTGCTGGTGGTCTTGCCGACACCGGTCGGGCCGACCAGGGCGAACACGCCGCCCTGCTCCAGCATCGCGTCTTCATTGGCCATGGTGTTCAGGTTGCGGCTCAGCACGGTCTTGATCCAGCGCATGCTTTGCGCGCCGTCCAGGCCGGCCGGCAGCTTGTCGATCAGGTAGCGCGCCAGGCTGGCCGAAAAACCGGCCGCCAGCATTTCGCGCAGCACCACGTTTTTTTGCGGCTCGCGCTGCTGGGTGGCGCTCCAGGAAATTTCGGCCAGCTGGGTTTCCATCATGCCGCGCATGGCGCGGATTTCATTCATCATGCCGTCGATATCGGCCGTGGCATTCTTTTTCACATGCGCCAGCGCGCTGGTCATCATCTGCTGCATGCGCGCCATGTCCAGGGCTTCGGCAGGCGCCGCGGCAGGACGGGACGGCGGCGCGGACGGGCGCTGCGGCACGGCAAACTGGGTCTGCAACTGCGGACGCGGCTGCGACATTTCGGAGGCGGCCGGCGGCGACGACAGCGAGGCGGCGTCATCATTGGCCAGCGCCAGGATTTCCACCACGCCATCACCCTGGCGATTCGACAGGATCACGGCGTCCGGACCGAGCGCTTCACGCACCTTGCGCAGCGCATCGCGCGAGGTCGGCGCGGTAAATTTTTTCACATTCATGACCAAGCTCCCATGGCAGGGTTGGCGTGTTCCTGGCTGAACTGTGTGACCATCATCGACTCCTGTTGCGTGAGCGATGCCTCCCAGATGGGACACGGATCACTCTGACAGCCTCCATTATTGGGGATGCGCCAAAGAAATGATAGAAGGAACAGGACCGGAAATGTCCCGTATTTCAATTTGCCGAGCGGAAATTGGAATCTTTGCCACCGTTTTACTGCGCACCGACCAGACTGGTCACCCGAATCGTCTTGGTTTCCGGCACTTCCGCATGCGACAGCACCTTCAGTTGCGGCAAGGCGCGGCGCAGGAAACGCGACAGCAGCGCGCGCAGCGGCGCCGGCACCAGCAGCACCGGCGTCAGGCCCATGGCTTCCTGCTGTTGCGCCGCCAGCCCCGCCTGGTGGGCGATGGTGTCGGCCAGGCCGGGCTCGATGCCGGCACCGTCGCCGCCGGCGCCCATGGCCTGCATCAGCAGGCGTTCCAGGCGGTTGTCCAGGGTCATCACCGACAATTCGGCGGCGCCGGGGAACAGCTGCTGCACGATGGCGCGGCCCAGCGACACGCGCACCAGGGCGGTCAGGTCGGTCGGGTCCTGCGTGTGCACGGTGTGCTCGGCCAGGGTTTCGATAATCGTGCGCATGTCGCGGATATGCACGCCTTCCATCAACAGGTTCTGCAGCACTTTTTGCAGAGTCGACAGCGACAGCATCTTCGGCACCAGGTCTTCCACCAGGCGCGGCGCGTCCTTGCCCAGGTGGTCGAGCAGCGATTGGACTTCGGCGCGGCCCAGCAGTTCCGAGGCATGCGAGGTGATCAGGTGATTCAAATGGGTCGCCACCACGGTGCCCGCGTCGACCACCGTGTAGCCCATCGACTGCGCCTGGTCGCGCAGGGCCGCATCGATCCAGGTGGCCGGCAGGCCGAAGGCCGGGTCGGTGGTCGACACGCCAGGCAGGCTGCCGCTGGCCATGCCGGGATTGATCGCCAGGAACTGGCCATTGAACGATTCGCCGACGCCCACTTCCACCCCCTTGAGGGTGATGCGGTAGGCCGACGGTTTCAGTTCCAGGTTGTCGCGGATATGCACCGGTGGCGCCAGGAAACCGACTTCCTGGGCGAATTTCTTGCGGATGCCCTTGATACGCTTGAGCAATTCGCCGCCCTGCGATTTGTCGACCAGCGGGATCAAGCGATAGCCCACTTCCAGGCCCAAGGTGTCGACCGGCATGATGTCTTGCCAGCTGGCCTCTTCCTGCTCTGGCGCCACGGTCGCCTGCGGCGCTTCGGTAGGTATTTCCGCGTCGGCTTTCTTCTTCTGCGCCGTCTTGGTGATCAGATAGGCCGAGCCACCGAGCGCGCCGGCCAGCAGCAGGAACACCAGGTTCGGCATGCCGGGGATCATGCCCATGCCGCCGATAATGCCGGCGGTGATATACAGCACTTGCGGTTTGGCAAACAACTGGCCCACCAGCTGGGTGCCGATGTCCTGGTCGCTGGCCACGCGCGAGACGACGATACCGGCCGCGGTGGAAATGATCAGCGAAGGAATCTGCGCCACCAGGCCGTCACCGATGGCCAGCAGGGTGTAGTTTTTCAAGGCATCGGCAAAGCCCATGTCGTGCTGGATCAGGCCGACCAGCAGGCCGCCGATAATATTGATTACGGTCACCATGATGCCGGCGATCGCATCGCCGCGCACGTATTTGCTGGCACCGTCCATGGCGCCGTAGAATTCCGCTTCCTGCGCCACTTCCGTGCGGCGGCGGCGCGCCTCGTCTTCGACGATCAGACCGGCGTTCAGGTCGGCGTCAATCGCCATCTGTTTACCAGGCATGGCGTCGAGCGCAAAGCGGGCGCCCACTTCGGCGATACGGCCGGCGCCCTTGGTGACGACGGTAAAGTTAATGATGGTCAGGATGATAAACACCACGATACCGACCGTGTAGTTGCCGCCGATCAGGAAGTGGCCGAACGCCTCGATCACTTTACCGGCCGCGTCCGCGCCCGTATGGCCCTCGGTCAGCACCACGCGGGTCGACGCCACGTTCAGCGACAGGCGCAGCATGGTCGACACCAGCAGGATGGTCGGAAACGCCATGAAGTCGAGCGGCTTGACGGTATACAAGGCGGTCAGCAGCACGATGATCGACAGCGCGATATTGAAGCTGAAGAAGATATCGAGGATAAACGCCGGCAGCGGCAGCACCATCATCGCCAGCAGCATGATGATGATGATCGGCGCGGCCAGGCCCCTGCTGGCATTGTTGTTCATGCCGCTCAGCCAGGCTGGCATTCTCAAGCCGTTCATGGTGTGCTTCCTTTATTGTTCTTGTCTGCGCCTGGCGCGGGTTTGCTCTGCGCGGCGGGATTGAGCGGGTCCAGTTCCGGCGGCACGTCGAGTTTTTTCGGCTTGTCGGGGCGCTGGCCGTGACCGTTGCCATGGCTGCGCAGCTGGAATACATAGGCCAGCACTTCGGCCACGGCGCCGTACAGGGCTTCGGGAATCTCGTCGCCAATCTCGGTATGCTTGAACAGCGCACGCGCCAGCGCCGGCGCTTCCAGGATGGCGACCTTGTGTTCGCCCGCCAGTTCGCGGATTTTTGCGGCCACCTCGTCGGCGCCCTTGGCCACCACCTGCGGCGCACCGCGCGAATTCTCGCCGTATTTCAGCGCCACCGCATAATGGGTAGGATTGGTCACCACCACGTCGGCGGTCGGCACGTCGGCCATCATGCGCCGGCGCGACATCTCGTGCTGCAGCTGGCGGATCTTCTGCTTGATCTGCGGATTGCCGTCCGACTCCTTGGCTTCCTGCTTGACTTCCTGCAGGGTCATTTTCATCTTGTTGGCGTAGTGCCACATCTGGTACGGACCGTCGATGGCGGCGATCAGGCCCAGTGCGCCGACGATAAACAGAAAGGCGCTGATCAACATGCTGATCATGTGGCCCGAACCGGCGCGCAGGGACTCAACCGACAGGCCCAGCACGGCATCCTTGTGATGCTGCATCACCAGCCAGGCGACAAAACCGACCACCAGGGTCTTGGCCAGCGCCTTCAGCAATTCGACCAGGGCATTTTTCGACACCATGTTGCCCAGCCCGCGTATCGGATTGAGCTTGCCGAAATTGGGCGTAAACGCTTTCGAGCTAAACAGCCAGCCGCCCACCAGCAGCGGCGACGCCAGCGCCACCACCATGATCGCCACCGCGTACGGCAGGCAAGTGAGCAGTACCGAGGTGACGTCGCTGGCGACGCGCAAAATCATGGTATTCGGATTGAGTATCTGTTCCCGGTCCAGGGTCAGGCCGGACACCATCACGGCCGTCAGCCGGCGCACGATGGCGTCGCCGGCAAACCACAGGCAGCATCCCGACGCCATCAGCACCGTGAACGTCGCCACTTCACGCGATCGCGGAACGTCGCCTTCCTCACGCGCCTGCTCGAGGCGCTTCGGTGACGCGGCTTCGGTCTTTTCTGCGTCGCTGTCTTCCGACATCAATCAACTCCGGTGAAGTCCTGCGGCCACGACTGGCGCATGATGGACTGAACAAGCAGTATTATTGCCGCCCGGCCCGAATTGCCATGCAGGGAACAGGAGGGCAAATGCCCTGCATTTCGGTTTGCCACAATGAAACTTAACGCGAGCGGCGGGTTTCGGCCTGTTTCAGCGTTTGTTCGATGGCGCCAAACAGCGACTTGCCGTCCTCGCCCAGCATCTCGATGCGGACGGTATCGCCGAACAGCATGTACGGCGTGCTGATAACGCCATCGGTATTCATCTCCTGGTTTCGCCGCTCAACGATGCTGCAAAATCCCTTCTTGACTTCCTTGTTGGCGACGCCGCCGGCGCTCACCACGCTACCGGCGCGGGCCGGGCGCGTCTGGCACAGGTGGGCCAGCAATTGCGGGTAATTGAAGGCCATGTCGGCGCCGGCCTGCGGCTGGCCGCTCAACTTGCCGTTCAGGCTGCAACGCACGGGCAGGTGCACCTTGCCGCCGCGCCAGGCATCGCCCAGTTCATCCGGAGTGATCGCCACCGGCGAGCAGGCCATGCCGGGTTTCGACTGCACCAGGCCGTAGCCGTTGGCCTGTTCCGCCTGCGCCAGGTTGCGCAAGCTGATGTCATTGACCAGCATCAAGAGCTTGATGTTCATGTGCGCCTGGTCGGCCGTCGCGCCCATCGCCACGTCATCGGTAATGACGGCAATCCCCGCTTCGTAGTCGATGCCCCATTGCTCGTAAGCGAGCATGATCTCGTCCTGGGCGCCCAGGAAAGCATCGCTGGCGCCCTGGTACAAGCGCGGCGCATCGCGCAGGTCAGGCGGCACGCCTTGACCGGCCGCCTTGCAGGCGCGCTCGATCTGCTGCAGATAGGCCGCGCCCGCCGCCCGCTGGCTGCTGCGCGGCAAGGGCGCCATGCAGTTGGCCGGCTCGAAGTCGAACGCGCGGTGGCCGCGCCCGCTGTTGATGGTCTGGTACAGCAGGTCCAGCTGGGGCGCGATAAAGGTCCAGTCGTCGAGCGCCTTTTGCAAGGTGGAGGCGATGCCATCGGCCAGGTGCGCCGTTTTCAGGTCGCGCGAGACGACAGCCAGCTGGCCATCGCGGGTGCCGTCATTCAGTGTTGCTAATTTCATGTGGGGACAACTTCGTCAAAAAATACGCGAAAAAGCCGGGATAACCCGGCTTTCGTGCTAGTGGGATAAGATCAAGCCAGCAAGGCGATCTGTTCCGGCGTCAGGTAGCACCATTCGCCTTCTTCGATACCCAGGGACTCCAGCGTCAGGCTGCCGATGGCGGAACGGTGCAGCGCCGTGCAATGGTTGCCGGCGGCGGCCAGCATGCGCTTGACCTGGTGGTATTTGCCCTGCTCGAGCACGATTTCCAGCTGGTGCTCGCCGCGCTTGACGCAGACCAGCGCCGCCAGCGGCGCCGGTTCGTCATGCAGCTGCACCCCGGCCAGCAGCAGCGCCACCAGTTCATCGGTCACGGGCTCTTGCGTGGTGGCCTGGTAGATCTTCGGCACATGGCGCTTCGGCGACGATTGTGCATGGATAAACGGGCCATCGTCGGACATCAGCAGCATGCCGGTGGTATCGTGGTCGAGCCGGCCGACCGGCTGCACTTCGCGCCAGGTGAACTGCTCGGGCAGCAAGGTCAATACGCCAGGATGATGGCTGGGTTTGCGCGAGCATTCGAAGTTGGCCGGCTTATACAAGGCCAGGTACAGGTGCTGGCGATAAACCCACTCTTCGTCGAACACGTGCAGCACCAGGCCGTCGGTCTCGACTGTGGTGCGGTAATTGGTCTGGGCAACGCCATCGATCACGACCTCGCCGTCATCGATAAGGGAACGGCAATACTTGCGGGTGCCGAAACCCTGCGATTGCAGGATGCGGTCTAGGGATAATTTACTCATGGGCGTGACTTTAACAGATGCGCACCATGGCGTGAAGACGAGGCCCGCGCACAGATACCGCAAAGTACAAGGACTGTTTTTTGATCAGGCGGTTATTTCCTTTGAGATATGTCAAGCAGCAAGAAAATCGCATTGCTAGACTGAAACCTCATTAGGAATCCGCCTAATGAACTTTAGGAATAAAGGCAAGCCAGCTGAGAAGGACAGCCTTATGAAACACATCAACACCATTACCCTGGAGGGCAGCATCGAGCAGATGCGCACCCGTATCGCCATCGAACAGGGCGCCATGCATCAAGTGCAATTGAACGTGGCGCGCTGGCGCGGCGGCGCGGGCGGCAAGCGCGAACACGATCAGGGAACGGATTCTGCACCGGCGATGGCGGCCAGCCAGGCCGCATGGCATGCTGCTGCGCAATGCCATTTCCTGTGCTGGCTGGCCGAAGGCGGTTTTGCCCAGGCCTGTGCGGAAGCCGAAGTGGCCAAGCCGGCCAGCCCGGCCGACGCTGAACATGACGCTGCGGATGGCAAGGCGGGGGCCAAGGCCGAGGCGCAAATACTGCCTGCGGACTGCCATAAATGTAACTGTACCGCCTGATTATCTTTGCCTGGCCATGCCTCAGCCTCGCATGCAGGCATCAAGGTCGTCACCAACGATCGAACAAAAGGAAACGGCGGCATTGCGCCGCCGCTCCCAAGTCCCGCCGGGACTTTAGTGAGGAATATAAATTCACTCAAAACCGCATCGTCGATGCAGCAAGTAGTTCCAGGACATACGGATCAAGTTCGCACTGACAACATAGTTGATGTATATCACCCTCCCTTGAGAAGAACTACTGTTTCAATATAGCCCATACAGCAAGATTTTCAAGGCTAATTACCGCGATATTGAAAACTATTCTTCTTTCGCCAACGCCTAACGCAGCGACGGCTGGGCCTGCTGCACGGCCGCCTTGATGGCGCCAGCGCCCATGGCGGCGCCAAATTTCTTCAGCACCCGCTCCGGCAGGCCTTCATGCTGGGTATAGTCGACGATGTCTTCGGCCTTGACGATATCGCGCGCCACGCTGTCGACGGTGCCGAAATCGTCGGCCAGGCCCATCTCGACGGCGCGCGCGCCGGTCCAGAACAGGCCGGAAAAGGTTTCCGGTGTTTCTTTCAGGCGCTTGCCGCGCCCGGCGCGCACCACGGCGATGAATTGCTGGTGGATTTCATTGAGCATGGCCTGCGCATGCGCCTTGTGCTTGTCGCTGAGCGGGCTGAACGGGTCCATGAAGCCCTTGTTCTCGCCGGCCGTCAGCAAACGGCGTTCGACGCCGACTTTTTCCATCGTGCCCGTAAAGCCGAAGCCATCCATCAGCACGCCGATCGAACCGACCACGCTGGCCTTGTTGACATAGATGCGGTCGGCGGCGGAGGCGATGTAATAGCCGCCCGAGGCGCACATTTCGTCGACCACCACATACAGCGGCTTGTCGGGATAGCCTTTGCGCAAGCGCAGGATCTCATCGACGATCATGCCGGCCTGGACCGGACTGCCGCCGGGGCTGTTAATGTGCAGCACCACCGCCACCGAGCCGCTGTCCGAAAACGCCTTGTCCAGCGCCGGGATCACGACCGCGGCCGAGCCGGCGCCTTCGGACTCGATCTCGCCGCTGATATCGATCAGCGCCGTATGCCGGCCCAGGGTTTCCGTGTCGCCCATATTGTTGTAATCATAAAATACCCACAGCGCGAACAGCACGATCAGCACGATCAGCAGGCTGAAGATCTTGAAGAAGATGCTCCAGCGCCGGTGCGCGCGCTGCTCCTGCACGGTGGCGAACACGAGCTTTTCCAGCACCGTGCGTTCCCATTGACTGTTGCCGGCGCCGGCGGGGGTATGCGCCGGTTTGTCGTTGATGTTATCGCTCATGATTCACTTTATCAAATAGCCGCGCGCCTAAGCCGCGCGCGGCATCACATATTCATCAGGCTGCCAATACAATTGCCCGTCGCGCTCACTGACCGCGATCGGGCGCAAACGACCACCCTTGCACGGGCCGCCCGCACAGTAGCCGCTGTCCGGCACATAGATGGCGCCATGCGTGGAACACATCAGATACAGGCCGCTCGATTCGAAAAACTCGCCTTCGGCCCAGTCCAGCTCGATCGGCACATGGGCGCAGCGGTTCAGATAGCCATACGGCTTGCCGTCGTAGCGCACGACAAAACCGGTGGTCGCCTCGCCGCCGGCCAGCACGGGAAAGCGCACGCCCTTGCCGCCTTCGGCGACGGCGTCGGCGGCGCAGATCAGGATGTCTTGCACGCCAGCCATCACGCGTGCTCGCTCAGCCATTGATGCAACTGCGCCACATTCGCGGCCGAATACACAGATTTGCATTCCTGCAACTGCGACACGGGATGGGCGCCGTATTCGACCGCGATGCCGGCCGCGCCCGCATTGCTGGCCATCAGCAGATCGTGGCTGGTATCGCCGATCATCACGGTGCGGCGCATGTCCTGGCCCAGTTCGCGCGTCAGTTCCTGCAGCATGGCCGGATGGGGCTTGGAAAAGGTTTCGTCGGCGCAACGCGTGGCGTCGAACAGCGACAGCAGCTTGACGGCGTTCAGGGCGCGGTTCAGGCCGACACGGCTCTTGCCGGTGGCAACGGCCAGGAAATAGCCGTTTTGCGACAGGTCGAGCAGCATGTCCTGCACCCCGTCGAACAGCACCAGCTCATGGTCGCGCGACAGATAATGATAACGGTAGCGTTCGACCATGCGCGCATGGTGTTTGGCCTCGACGTCCGGCATCACCACTTGCATCGCTTCCTGCAAGCCCAGCCCGATCACGTGCGAGGCCAGCAGATCGGTCGGCACCGGCAAGTGCAAGTCCTTGGCCGCCGCCTGGATGCAGCGGACGATGGTCGAAGTGCTGTCCATCAGGGTACCGTCCCAATCGAAGACGATCAGATCAAATTGCTTTCTTGCCATGTTTCCCGACGTTCCAGCCGCCGGCTCCTTGAGTGGTAAAAGTTGACCGCTGACTACCTTGTGAGTAGTCCCACGGTACCGAACGTGCCGGATATCCTTAACGCGTGGCAACGGCGAGTGGTTTGCCCAAGCTTACCAAGAAACGCTCGCACTCGGCGGCCAACGGTGCATTGAGGGTCATCGTCTTGCCGGTTTCCGGATGCACGAAGGTAATCTGGTGCGCGTGCAGGAACATGCGCTTCAGGGCGCCGCGCGTGGCGTCGGCTTTCAACAGCGCGCGGTTGAGGGCGAAATCGCCGTATTTGTCATCACCGGCAATGGGGAAGCCCGACGAAGACAGATGAACGCGGATCTGGTGGGTGCGGCCGGTTTTCAGTTCGGCTTCCAGCAAGGCGAAGTTGTTATATTTATGCAACAACGAAAACACCGTGTGCGACGCCAGGCCATCGGCCTGCACCGCCACCCGGCGCTCGCCCTCGGCCGTCGTATATTTGTGCAGCGGCAGCTTGATATGCTGGCGCGCGTTCTTCCAGTCGCCCGCCACCAGCACCAGGTAGCGCTTGTCGGTGACGCCGTCGCGCATCTGCTCGTGCAGGTTGGTCAGCGCGGAACGCTTTTTCGCCAGCAACAGCAAGCCGGACGTGTCGCGGTCCAGGCGGTGCACCAGTTCCAGGAACTTGGCGTCCGGGCGCGAGGCGCGCAATTGCTCGATCACGCCGAACGACACGCCCGAACCGCCATGCACGGCGACGCCGGCCGGCTTGTCGATCACCAGCAGCTGCGCATCTTCGAAGATGATCTTGAACTCGGCGGCCGGCGCGCCGGTCGGCGCTTTTTCGGCCACGCGCACCGGTGGAATCCGTACCACGTCGCCTTCGGCCAGCCGGTACAGCTGGTCGATACGGCCTTTGTTGACCCGCACTTCTCCCGAACGCAAGATGCGGTAGATGTGGCTTTTAGGCACTCCCTTGCATACTCTTAACAAGTAGTTATCAATACGCTGGCCAGCTTCTTCTTCGGCGATGGTAACGAATTGGGCTTGCGGCTGAACCGGGGGTGTTGAAGGGGGAACAACATCATTTTGACTCTTCATTTACTATGTCTTCCCAGAAATCTCTCTAAGTCCTTCATTTTGAATATATAATTGTTTTTGCTGCGGCCCTGGCTGCTGCTGGTGTAAGAATAAAAGCACATTTTACACAGGGGCGTCTCCACCGGCCTCGCCAAATTGCAAATTCGGTGGAAAAAAACGTATACGCACCACCCTCGCGCCCATCAAGGTTGCACCGTAGTTGTAATCGGATAAGCGCGGGGATGCTGAAGAGAGTGATCTGGATTAAAAGGATAAGTACCCGTTAGCGCGACTTATCGAGTCGGGCTCGCGGGTTGATGAAGTTGATAACGCTTGCCGTTTTCGCCAAACCCCGTATGAAGCCACACTATTGAGGGTTGTCGATGAATAGGCTGAGGCCAAGCCTCGCCATCGCGATTCCAGTAGGTGAGCCGGCTTACGCTTTGGCTCTGAATTTGCTGACCGCCTGCATTCTCTGCTCCCGCGATTTCGGGCTGCATCAGATGAGTACAGGTGTCATGTCACTCGGCATGTCGATCGACATCACCGCGCCTGTTGCGGCCGTAACGTATCTACGTTGTTGCTCCGCACGCTTGGGCATTCCCCCCCGCCAACACTCCCGTTCTCGCGTATATCCCTGTACTTTCGCCGCTTCCCAGGAAGCGGCTTTGAGATGGCCTACGGGTCGCGGAGTTATAAAAATGAAACGCATGTTGTTTAATGCCACGCAGCAAGAAGAACTGCGCGTAGCGATTGTCGACGGACAAAAACTGATCGACATCGATATCGAGACAGCCGGGCGCGAACAGCGCAAATCCAACATCTACAAGGGCGTGATCACGCGCATCGAGCCTTCGCTCGAAGCGTGCTTCGTCAGCTATGGCGAAGACCGCCACGGCTTCCTGCCCTTCAAGGAAGTTGCCCGCACTTACTTCCGCGAAGGCGTCGACGTGCGTACCGCCTCCGTCAAGGAAGCGCTGCGCGAGGGCCAGGAAATCATGGTCCAGGTCGAAAAAGAAGAACGCGGCAACAAGGGCGCGGCCCTGACCTCGTTCGTCTCGCTGGCCGGCCGCTACCTGGTGCTGATGCCGAACAACCCGCGCGGTGGTGGTGTGTCGCGCCGCGTGGAAGGTGAAGAGCGCCAGGAATTGCGCGAAACCATGGATAAACTGGACCTGCCAGCTGGCATGTCCGTGATTGCCCGCACCGCCGGCATCGGCCGCAATGTCGATGAACTGCAGTGGGACTTGAATTACCTGATGCAACTGTGGCGCGCCATCGAAGGCGCCGGCAAGTCGGCCAACGGCGCCTTCCTGATCTACCAGGAATCGTCCCTGGTGATCCGCGCCATCCGCGACTACTTCCAGCCGGACATTGGCGAGATCCTGATCGATACCGACGAGATCTACGACCAGGCGCACCAGTTCATGAGCCACGTGATGCCCGACATGGTGCACCGCGTCAAGCGCTACAGCGACGACGTGCCACTGTTTTCGCGCTTCCAGATCGAACACCAGATCGAAACGGCCTACAGCCGCACGGTGCCGCTGCCATCGGGCGGCGCCATCGTGATCGACCACACCGAAGCGCTGGTCTCGGTCGACGTCAACTCGGCGCGCGCCACGCGCGGCTCGGACATCGAAACGACCGCCTTCAACACCAACTGCGAAGCGGCCGAAGAAGTGGCCCGCCAGCTGCGCCTGCGCGACCTGGGCGGCCTGATCGTGATCGACTTCATCGACATGGAAGTGGCGAAGAACCAGCGCGAAGTGGAACAGCGCCTCAAGGATGCGCTGCACCATGACCGCGCCCGTGTTCAGATGGGCAAGATTTCCCGCTTCGGCCTGATGGAACTGTCGCGCCAGCGCCTGCGCCCTTCGCTGTCCGAAGGTTCGCACGTGACCTGCCCGCGCTGCTCGGGTACCGGCCACATCCGCGATACCGAATCGTCCGCCCTGCAGGTGCTGCGCATCATCCAGGAAGAGGCGATGAAGGAAAATTCGGCCACCATCCACGTGCAGGTACCCGTCGACGTCGGCGCCTTTTTGCTGAACGAAAAGCGCGGCGAAGTGCTGAAGATCGAGAACCGCCACCGCATCGCCGTGATCCTGATCCCGAACAAGCATCTGGAAACGCCGCACTACAAGCTGGAACGCATCAAGCACGACGATCCACGTCTGGAAGACAGCCAGGCCAGCTACAACCTGGCCGAAAGCGCCGAAACCGACATGGCCTACAGCAAGCGCCAGAAGGAAGAAGCCAAGCCGCGCCAGGAAGCCGTCGTCAAGACGATTACCCCTGACCAGCCGGCACCGATGGTCGAGCGCAAGCCGGTGGAAGTCAAGCCGGCCCCGGTCGTCACGCCGCCTGCGCCGCAAGGCTTCTGGGCCAAGGTCATCAGCTTCTTCAATGGCCCGCAAGCCCCTGTCGTGGCGGCCCCCGCGCCTGTCGCACCGGTAAAACCGGCCGGCACGCCCGATCGTGGCGACCGCAACAGCCGTGGCCCGCGTGGCCGTGGCCGCAACGGCAAGCCGGGCCGCGAAGAGCGCGAACCGGGCCAGGGCCGTCCAGCCCAGGACGATGCGGCGAAAGAAGCCGAAGCACTGGAAAAAGCCGTGCGTCCACCACGTCCGCCGCGTCCGCCACGCGAACCGCGTGAAGGCGACCTGACGGCGCCGGCGCCACGCGAACGCGCGGAACGGGGCGAGCGTCCTGAACGCGCCGAGCGTCCTGACCGTGCCGAACGTCCGCCACGCCAGCCGCGTGAAGCGCGCGAACCACGCGCCGACAAGCCGGCCGCTACCGAAGTGAAAGCCGAGTTCAAGCCAGACACCAAGGCCGAGTTCAAGGCCGATGAGCTGGCCGCCGTGGGCGTGATCGCCACGCCGGTCAATGTGATCGTGCCAGCCAACGGTCCGGCCACCGACGCGCCAGCGCCAGCCAGCCTGGACAAGGTATCGGCGAATGCCGGCCCTGAAGGCGAGGAAACGGATGTCGAAGGTGAAGGCGAAGAACCGCGCCGCCGCCGCCGTCGTGGTGGCCGCAACCGCAACCGCCGCGACCGCGAAACGGGCGAGCTGATCGAATCGGCAAACGGCGAGAACGATGGCCAGGAAGCCCCTGCCGTCAGCTTTACCGTGGCCCCGGCCGATGACGTGGCGCCTGCACTGGCCATCGTCACCACCGCCGCGTTGGTGGAAGTGAGCGCCACGCCAGTGCCGCAGGCCGATGCCGTGGTGGTGGAAGTGGTGGAAGTTGCCAAGGTAGTGGCAGTGACGGAAGTGGTGGCGGTTGCCGATACTGCGCCGGAAGCTGCGGTTGAAGAAGCGCCTGCCGCCGCAGAACCAGCGCCAGCGCCAGCACCAGCCGAAGTGATCGTGCCGGCAGCACCGGTGGAAGCCGTCGTTGCCGCAGCGCAAGCTGTGCCAGCCGAAGCGGAACCGGTGCCAGCGGCCGAGTACAGCTTTGCCGAAAAAGCGGTGGAAGCAGCGGCGCCAGCGCCGGTCGAAGCACCGGCCGCCGTGGAAGTGGCTGCCGAGCCTGCTCCTGCAGCGGAACCGGAACCAGCGGCCGAGCCGGTTGCGGAAGCACCGGCACCGGTGGCTGCGCCTGTCGTCGAGCCGGTAGCGGAAGTGGCGGAAGTTGCCGCTCCTGTTGCTGCTCCTGCCCCGGCACCGGCGCCGGCGCCGGTTGACACCGCGCCGGCCGCCGTCGCGGCCCCGCTGGACCTGAACGCCGTGCTCGGTTCGGCCGGCCTGACCCTGGCCGCCACCGACCCGGAAAAACTGCGCCTGGCGCAGGAAGCGGCCGCCAAGGCGGTCGCACCGGTACGCAAGCCGCGCGAACGCAAGCCATTGCCGCCGCAGTCGGATGAGCCGTTGATCCAGGTCAACACGCAGCGTCCATAAGCGCGCCGGGTCCGCCCAGCCGCACACGATGAAAGGGGAAGCTCAGGCTTCCCCTTTTTTTACGTCCCCACTTTCGCCCGCCATGCACATCGATACCCCCCCCGCCCCGGTCAGCCTGCGCAGCGCCTTCTGGTACTGGCTCAAGCTGGGCTGCATCAGCTTTGGCGGCCCGGCCGGGCAGATCGCCATGATGCATGCCGAACTGGTGGAAAAACGGCGCTGGATTTCCGAGCAGCGCTTCCTGCATGCGCTCAACTATTGCATGCTGTTGCCGGGGCCCGAAGCGACCCAGCTGGCCATCTATATCGGCTGGCTGCTGCACCGCACGCGTGGCGGCATCATCGCCGGCCTGCTGTTCTTGCTGCCGTCGCTGCTGCTGATGATCATCTTGTCGTGGATCTATATGGCGTATGGCCATGTCGGCGCGATCGCCGGCGTGCTGTACGGCGTCAAGCCGGCCGTCGTCGCGCTGGTGCTGGCGGCCGCCTGGCGCCTGGGCCGGCGCACCTTGCGCACACCCGGCCTGCGGCTGGTCGCCTTGCTGGCCCTGCTGGCGCTGGCCGTCTTCCAGCTGCCGTTTCCCTTGATCGTGCTGTGCGCGGCCGTGCTCGGTGCTGCCGGCGGCTATCTGTTGCCAGCACAATTCCATAACAGCAACCCCAGCCAGGGCGGCGCCAACCGCCATGGACCTGCGCTGATCGATGACGACACCCCGACGCCGTCGCACGCGCGCCTGGTCTGGGCTCGCCTGTTGCTGACGTCACTATTGGGGGTATCTCTGGTGGTGCTGGGCTGGCTGCTGCTGGCCTGGCTGGGCGGGCGCGAACAGCCGCTGGCGCAGATGGCCGTGTTTTTCAGCAAGGCCGCCCTGCTGACGTTCGGCGGCGCCTACGCCGTGCTGCCGTATCTGCACCAGGGCGCCGTCGAGCATTACCACTGGCTCGGCAGCGCGCAGATGATGGACGGCCTGGCGCTCGGCGAAACCACGCCCGGCCCCCTGATCATGATCGTCGCCTTTATCGGCTTCGTCGGCGCCTGGGGCCAGGCCGTGTTCGGTGATCAACTTTGGCTGGCGGGCGTGTGCGGCGCGCTGGTCACGGCCTGGTTCACCTTTTTACCCTCGTTCATTTTTATCCTGGCCGGCGCGCCGCTGGTGGAAGCGACGCGCGGCAATCTGCACCTCGACGCCCCGTTGAACGCCGTCTCGGCGGCCGTGGTGGGCGTCATTGCCAGCCTGGCGCTATTCTTCGGCCACCATGTGTTCAGGCTGGAGCAAGCGCTGCCGCACTGGGACTGGCTGGCCATTGGCATCGCGGTGGCGGCCAGTGTGGCGCTGATCCGATATCAGATTGGCACCATCAAATTGCTGCTCGCCTGTGCCATCTTCGGCCTCGTGCTATCGTATCTGCCTTGAACGACTTTAGGCAGTTGCAATACATTCATGCTTGACAAGATTATCTACCTGGCCGAAGCGCGCAATGGCGCCGTGGCCGTACCGCGGCGGCTGGAGCAGCCCACCGGCAGCGTGGCCGACCGCCTGGGCCGGCCCCTGCACGACCTGCGCATCTCGATTACCGACCGCTGCAATTTTCGTTGCGTGTATTGCATGCCAAAAGATGTGTTCGACAAGAACCACGCCTACCTGCCGCACACGGCCTTGTTGTCGTTCGAGGAAATCACGCGCCTCGCGCGCCTGTTCGTCGCCCACGGCGTGGAAAAGATCCGCCTGACGGGTGGCGAGCCGCTGCTGCGCAAGAACATCGAACGGCTGGTCGGCATGCTGGCCGCACTGCGCACGCCTTCGGGCCGGGCGCTGGACCTG
This sequence comes from Janthinobacterium sp. J1-1, assembly GCF_030944405.1. Taxonomy (NCBI): domain Bacteria; kingdom Pseudomonadati; phylum Pseudomonadota; class Betaproteobacteria; order Burkholderiales; family Oxalobacteraceae; genus Janthinobacterium; species Janthinobacterium sp. J1-1. The sequence continues at coordinate 2,450,942 of NZ_CP132339.1, read as the reverse complement.
ACCCTGACCACCAATGGCTCGCTGCTGGCCAAGAAGGCGCAATCGCTGAAGGATGCGGGCCTGAACCGGGTCACCGTGTCGCTCGACTCGCTCGACGACGCCACCTTCAAGCGCATGAACGATGTCGATTTCGCGGTGGCCGACGTGCTGCATGGCATCGATGTGGCGCATCAGGTGGGCCTGGGGCCGATCAAGGTCAATATGGTGGTCAAGGCCGGCATGAACGACCAGGAAATCGTGCCGATGGCGCGCCACTTCAAGGATACGCCGTACATCCTGCGCTTTATCGAATACATGGATGTCGGCGCCTCGAACGGCTGGGACTTGAAAGAGGTGATTCCGTCGGCCGAGGTAGCGCGCCGCATCGGCCAGCACATGCCCCTGGCGCCGGTCGACCCGAACTACACGGGCGAGACGGCCTCGCGCTGGCGCTACCTGGATGGCGGCGGCGAGATCGGCCTGATTTCCAGTGTCACGCAGGCGTTCTGCTCGGACTGCAGCCGGGCCCGCCTGTCGACCGAAGGCAAGCTGTATACCTGCTTGTTTGCCAGCGGCGGCCACGACCTGCGCGCCCTGCTGCGCGATGGCCGCAGCGACGAGGAAATCTCCAGCGCCGTGGCGCAACTGTGGCGCGGCCGCGGCGACCGCTATTCGGAACTGCGCACCAGCCAGACCAGCCTGGCGGGCCAGGCACTTGAGCCAGGCAAAAAGAAAGTGGAAATGTCGTATATCGGCGGCTGATTTGCGCCGGCCGGCCATGGCCGCTGCTACCATGGCGTCTGGCATCACCACCGCAAGCATCCGCATGATAGCGAAACAAGATATTACCGGCCTGATACTGGCCGGCGGCCTGGGCACGCGCATGGGTCAACAGGACAAGGGCATGCTGCCGCTGCACGGCCAGCCGCTGGCGCAGCACGTGCTGCAGCGCCTAGCGCCGCAGGTCGGGCCGCTGGCCTTCAATGTCAATGATCACCATGAACATTACACCGGCTTCGGCCTGCCCATCTGGCCCGACGACCTGGGTGGCCACTGCGGCCCGCTGGCCGGCTTGCAAAGCGGGCTGCGCCGCGCCGGCACGCCCTATCTGCTGACCGTGCCATGCGACTCGCCGCTGCTGCCACCGGACCTGGCCAGCCGGCTGGCGGCCGCCTTGCTGGCGCAGGACGCCGACCTGGCGATCGCCGTCACCGAAGAGCCTGATAGCAACGGCGGTGCGCCGCAGCGCCGCCGCCATCCCGTGTTTTGCCTGGTCAAGGTTGCCGCCCTGCCCCAGCTCGATGCCTGCCTGGCCAGCGGCGAGCGCCGGGTCGGCGCCTGGCATGGCAACCTGAAGCTGGCCGAAGTGCTGTTCGATGAGGCGGACGCGTTTCGCAATCTCAATACCCCCGACGAGCTGGCCAGCCTGGAGGCCGGCGGCATGTCGGTCGACATGGCGCAAGCGCTGCTGGCCGCCAGCGCCACGCCCATCGCGGAAACGGAAAACCTGCCGCTGGCGCAGGCGCTGGAGCGCATCCTGGCGACCGACATCATCTCGCCGATCAGCGTGCCCGCGCACGACAATTCCGCCATGGATGGCTACGCCCTGCATGGCGCCGACCTGGCGGGCGACGCGCCCGTGACCCTGGCGGTGGTCGACACCATCCTGGCCGGACGGCCGGGCACGGTGGCGATTCTGGCGGGCCAATGCGCGCGCATCATGACGGGCGCCGTGATGCCGCCCGGCTGCGACAGCGTGGTGCCGCAGGAACTGGTGCTGCAGGCCAACGAGCAGCAAATCACCGTGCGCCCCGATGCGATCCAGCCGGGCGACAACCGCCGCTTCAAGGGCGAAGACCTGATGCAGGGCCAGCCGGCACTGCTGCAAGGCAAGCGCCTGGGGCCGGCCGAACTTGGGCTGCTGGCGTCGCTGGGAATTGCAGAAGTACCGGTACGGCGGCGGCTGCGGGTGGCGTTTTTCTCCACCGGCGACGAATTGCGCCAGCCGGGCGAGCCGCTGGCGGCCGGCAGCATCTACGACAGCAACCGCTATACCCTGCTGGGGATGCTGGAGCGTCTGGGCTGCGAACCGCTCGACATGGGCAGCGTGCAGGACCAGCCCGATGCGCTGGAAGCGGCCCTGCGCGGCGCCTGCGCCAACGCCGATGTCATTATCACCTCGGGCGGCGTATCGAGCGGCGCGGCCGACCATACGCGCGCCATCCTGGCACGCCTGGGCAAGGTGGCCTTCTGGCAAATCAACATGCGCCCGGGCCGGCCGATGGCCTTCGGCACAATCCATGCCGATGGCCATTCGGCCCTGCTGCTGGGGCTGCCCGGCAATCCGGTGGCCGTCATGGCGACCTTTTATTTCCTGGCCCGCCCCACCCTGCTGCGCATGATGGGTGCCAGCGCCGAAGCCTTGCCATTGGTCAGCGTGCCGGCGCAGGCGGCGATCCGCAAGAAACGCGGCCGCACCGAGTACCAGCGCGGCATCGTCGAGCGCGACACCAGCGGCCGCCAGCAGGTGCGCGTGACGGGCGCGCAAGGCTCGGGCATGCTGAGTTCGATGACCCAGGCCAACTGCATGATCGTGCTGCATGCACGGCAAGGCCATGTGGCTGCAGGCGAGCTGGTCGACATCGTGCTGTTTCACGGCCTGGTCTAGCCAGCGCACGTTCCTGCGTCCTGCGCGCCATCGCGCGCAGGATTAATTTCCCAACAAAAACAATTACTTGCGCTTCCAGATGGCGGGCTGATGCACGGCCGTACGCTATCGCACATTAATGTAAATAATTACAATAATAATTGTAATTATTATATTTATTTACCATCATTTAAATTTCTCCGCTGATAACATCAATTTTCATCGGAAAGGTTTATTTGACATGATTTCGTACAAGAAACTGACAGCACCTTCGATTGCGGCTCTCCATCGCGCCTGGCTGCTGGGCGCCTGGTTGATGTTCGGCGTGCTATTTCTCGCGGGCACGCCCGCCGATGCGCAGGCCAAAGGCAAGCTGCGCGGCGACGTGGAAGACTGCAGCTGGGACCGCCCCGGCGCCGACCCCTTCATGGGCGACGTGGTGGCCGCCGTCGACCGCTATACCGATATCGCGCCGGCGGTGCGCGAACAATTGAAGCAGCGCATGCGCGCGCGCCAGTACGATGAGATCGTCGTGATCAGCCGCGATACCATCCGCGGCAAGCAGTATTACGATGCGCGCATCACCGAGATGCACTTCGGCCAGGGCCGCGTCTGCCGCAATGTCACGCGCGCGGGCTGGAGCGACAAGATGGAAGAGCGCGGCCTGGTCTACTGCGTGCAGGGGGAATGCATCCTGGTGCCGACCATTTGCCGCAATGTCAGCCGCATCTCTCCAGCGGGCAGCGGCGCGCCACGCGGCGGCAGCGCCGGTGGCGTGGGTGGCGCCGGTGCTCCCGCCGGTGCGGGTGGCGCGGCGCGCTCGGGCGTCGTCACCATCGGCGGCCCCGAGGAAGGCCCGCCCATGTGGGACAATCCCGACGCCTTGCGCGGTGGCGTGTCGATCGGCGATGCGCTGCCACCGGTGGCCAGGTATACACCGTTCGTGCACGATGAGTCGGTGCGCTTCGCCAGCAATACGCCGATCCCGTCCGGTGGTGGCGGCGGTGTGTCGCGCATCAGCGGTGGCCCGGGCTATATCCAGCCTCAGTCGATTGTGCCGACCTTGCCGGTCGAGCCGAATATCCTGCCGGCCGTGCCCGAACCGCAGACCTGGGCCATGCTGCTGGCCGGCCTAGCTTGCATCGCCCATGGCGCGCGGCGCCGCAAGCGACAGTAAAGCCTACTCGCCTTCGGCCGCCTCGCCGGCCGCACCCAGCAGCAGGGCCGCCGTGTCGCCGGGCAGGGCTTCCACCGATTTGAGCTTGCGCGCCATCTGCCGGCTGCGCACTTCGGCGCTTTCGATATTCCTGGCCGCTTTTTCCAGGGTCAAACGGGTTTGCGACAGCACCTCGCCGAACTTGCCGAATTCCGTCTTGACGGCACCCAGCACCTGCCACACTTCGGACGAGCGCTTTTCCAGCGCCAGCGTCCGGAAGCCCATCTGCAGGCTGTTGAGCAAGGCGGTCAGGGTCGACGGCCCGGCGATGCTGACCCGGTGCACGCGCTGCAGGTCGTCGGCCAGCCCCGGCCGGCGCATCACTTCGGCGTACAGGCCTTCGGTCGGCAGGAACAGGATGGCGAAATCGGTGGTTTGCGGCGGCAGAAGGTATTTGTCGGCGATGGTTTTTGCCTCGCCGCGCACGGCCCGTTCCAGTTCGCGCCCGGCCAGCGCCACGCCCTCGGCATCGGCCCGTTCCGCCGACTCGACCAGCCGTTCATATTGCTCTTTCGGAAACTTCGCATCGATCGGCATCCACACGGGCGGTCCGCCATCGACCAGGCCCGGCAGTTTCAGGGCGAACTCGACCCTGGCGCCGCTGCCCGGCACGGTTTCCACGTTTTTCGCATACTGATCGACGGTGAGCACTTGCTCCAGCAGCATTTCCAGCTGTACTTCGCCCCAGGTGCCGCGCGTCTTGACGTTGGTCAGCACCCGCTTCAAGTCACCCACGCCCAGCGCCAGCTGCTGCATCTCGCCAAGGCCCTGGTGGACTTTTTCCAGCCGTTCCGACACTTGCTGGAACGAGGCGGACAGGCGCGTCTCCAGGGTGGCGTGCAGCTTTTCATCGACCGTCTTGCGCATTTCCTCCAGGCGCGCGCCATTGTCCATCTGCAGATCGCGGATCTTGCTTTCCAGCGTGGCGCGCACTTCCAGCATGCGCTGGGCGTTCGATTCGGTCAGCTGGGCCAGGGTCTGGTTGGTGCTGTCGGCAAAGCGCGCCAGGCTTTGCGCCTGTTCTTCGCGTCCGACCTTGCCTTGCGCCTGTATCTGCGTGCGCAGGCTGTCGAGCTGCTGCAGGGTGGCGGCCTGGAATTGCGCCAGGCCGGCCGCCAGGTCCTGCCGCGTCGCCTGCGCCGACGCCTGCAGCTGCAGCCGCACTTCGCGTTCGACCCGGTCGATGCGTTCCAGGCTTTGCGCCTGGTGCTGCTGCACCAGCGCCAGGGTGGTGGCGCCATCGGTGCCGGCCCCAGGACGGGGCCGCAACAGCAGCAGCACCAGCAACACGATGACGGCCGCGACGGCGCCCAGCAGCACATAGAATTCGAGCGAGGTCATGGGATCAGTCGGGCTTGTTGCGCATCCAGTCGGCGGTCTGGTAGAACGATTCCATCAGCCGCACGCGCAGGGATTCTTCGATGCCGGTGTCTTCCATGGCCCAGGCCATGGCGCGCAACCACTGGTCGCGCTCGCTGGTGCCGATGGCGTACGGCAAATGGCGCGCGCGCAGCCGTGGATGGCCGAACTGTTCGATATACAGGTCCGGCCCGCCCATCCATCCCGTCAGGAAGAAATACAGCTTGTCGCGCGAGCCTTCGGTCGACGGCGGATGCATGGTGCGGATGCCGGCAAACTCGGGCTCGAGCTCCATCAGGTCATAAAAGCGGTCGACCATCTGGCGCAGCACGGGCGCGCCGCCGATGGTCTCGTACAGGGTGGGGGCAGTGGTATCGGTCATGGCCGCCATGATAGCGCAAGCGGCCGGCCGCCGTCCCGGCTGGCGCGGCGCTTACACCAGCGCCAGCTTGCGCAAGCGCCGCGTCGACGGCCAGCGCGCCAGGCCCACTTCGTCACGGATCGCCGCGCAGGCGTCGAGCAGGCGCTGCGCCTCGTCCTGGCGCAGCAGGGCATTCAAGGTCAGGCGCACCAGCGCGCGGTTTTTCGGCGTGGCCGGTGCGCAAAACACGGCGCCGTAGATGCCATGCCGTTCCAGCGCCTTGCGCAGCACCAGGGTGTCCGGCTCGCTGCCCGCTTCGAGCGCGATGATCTGTTCCGTGCCGTCGCTGACGTTGTAGCCCAGTTCCAGCAGGCCCTGGCGCAGATGCAGGCTGTGCTGGCGCAGCGCGGCGCGCCGGTCATCGGCGGCGCGGATGAAATCGAGTGCGGCGTCGAACCATGCCAGCTCGTGCTCGAGCAGGCAGGAGCTGAAAATGGCCGGGCGCGAGGCGGACAGGAAATAGCCCTTGAAGTGCGACGAGCAGGTGATCAACCCGGCGCGCCCGGCAAACGCCTTGGCCAGCGAGGCGGTACGAAAATGGACGCGGTGGGCCAGCCCCAGTCCGGCCACCAGGCCCGCTCCTTCAGGTCCATGCGTGCCCAGCGAATGCGATTCGTCGACGATCAGCATGCTGCCGCTGCTTTCCGCCAGCTCCACCATCTCCAGCAGCGGCGCCACGCTGCCATTGGTGCTGTACAGCGCGTCGACCACGATGATGCCCGGACCATGGCGCTCCAGCTGGCGGCGCAGATGGGCGCAGTCGTTATGCAGGAACGGCACGGCCACCGCCTGCGCGGACTGCACGCCCTCCCACAGCGACGCATGGGCCTGCATGTCGAGATAGACGGGGATGCCGGGGCCGGCCAGGCTTTGCAGCAGGCCGACGTTGGCGGCCCAGCCCGACTGCGCCAGCACGCACGCTTCGCTGCCGAGGAAATCGGCCAGCTTGTCCTCCAGGCGGTGCTGGCGGCTGCCTTCCTGCAGGAAGACGGACGACATCAGCATCGCGCCGCCCCCTTGCAGCACCCTCGCCTGCGCCGCCAGCAAGGCCGGTTCGCCGGCGATATTCAGATAATCATTGCCGGCGAGCATGACCACATCGGCCGGCATGGCTACCCACTGGTGCAAGTGCTCGCCACCGAGCAGCTTTTCGATGCGCTCCACATAGTGTTCGTCCATGCGCGCGCGGACAAAGGCCGGCATCTGCTGTTCGGCCGTGGTGGCAGCGACGGTGGAGAGGGAGGAAAGGGCTGGCGACATGATGACTCCTTGAAAAGTTGGAATGGGAACTACTGCATCCAACATGCGCGAGCCATTTCATATGAGTTTGATACATCTCAACACCGCTCCAGATAGCGATCTGTTCAGCTGGAAACGGCCTGATCATATGGTATTGATCTACCACAAGTAAACACGGCCCCATACCATGACGCATGCGCAGTCCTCCGCTGGAAAACCATGGCAAGGCCGGCTGCTCCAGCCTTTTCTGCATTTCCATGACGCCATCGAACATATGCCGGCGCGGCGCGCCCAAGTGCGCCTGCTGGCCTTTTGCGGCGCGCTCGGCATGCCCCTGTACTACACCTTGTGGCATTACCATTTCCCGCAGGAATACGAATCGCCGGCCTTGCGCGTGATGGCCGCGCTGATGTTCCTGCCGGCCCTGTTTCCTCACCGCTTCAGCAATACCTGGTTCAGCGTCTACCTGTTCGCCGGCCTGACCTTCGAACTGCCGTTTTTCTTTACCCTGATGTTTTTGATGAACCATGCGTCGACCTTGTGGCTGCACTCGCTGCTGGTGGCGCTGGTGGTGCTGTTCCACTTCGATACGCGCATCGCCGCGCTGGCTTACCTGAGCGGCACGCTGCTGGCCTGCGCGGTGTTTGCCGTGCTGGGCGATCCGGGTTTCCTGCTCGACAGGCAGGTAATGCAGCAACTGCCCGTACACTGGTTTACCATCGTCGTGCTGTCGCTGGTCAAGGTCAGCCGCCATGTGGGGACGCAGCAAAAGCTGGCCGGCCTGGCCGCGGGCCTGGGCAGCGTGGCGCACGAGCTGCGCACGCCGCTGGTCAGCGTCGAGGCCAATGTGCGCGGCCTGCAGCGTCTGCTGCCGCGCCGTACCGATACCGATGCCAGCGCCGATGCCGAGGGCGCCGCCGCCTGCCAGGACGCGCTGGCGCGCATCCAGTTCGAAGTACGCCATATGCACCACATGATCGACCTGTTCCTGCTCAGCGCCAGCGCCGTCAGCAGCCGGCTCGAAGCGAAAGAATCGGTCGGCATGCACGACACCGTGACGGCCGTGCTCAAGCGCTACCCCTTTGTCAGCGCGGCCCAGCGCGCCCTCGTCACGGTCGACCTGCGCGCCGATTTCCATTTTCCAGGCCAGGCGGAGCTGTGCGTGGTGATCCTGCTGAACCTGCTGCGCAACGCCCTGAAAGCGATCCAGCGCGCCGGCAAGGGCCGCGTGCGCATCGTCATCGACGGCAAGCGGGCCGTGCCGCGTCTGCTGTTCATCGACACCGGCTGCGGCATTGCCGCCAGCCGCCTGCCGCTGATCTTCGACCGTTTCTATTCCTATCCCGCGCACAACGGCAGCGGCATCGGCCTGGCCCTGTGCCGGCAGATCCTGCAAGCCTGGCAGGCGCGCATCAGTTGCGTGTCGCGCGACGGCGCCTATGCCATCTTCGTGCTGGAATTTGCGCAACCCGTGCCCAGCCGTTTTCCCTCCCCCCACCGAGCAAGGTGACGCATGATACTGCCCGTCCACACCCATCCGACCCTGACCGTCCTGATCGACGACAGCGATTCCTTCCTGAAAAGCCTGGCCTTCCAGCTCGATCCCGCGCTGGCGCGCAAGACCTTCCACGACACCAGCGCGGCCCTGCACTGGCTGCGCCACAGCACGCAACAGGGAGAGACCCCGCTGCACGTCAACTTCGACACGCAGAACCTGCCGCCCGACCAATGCAATGTGGCGCTCGACCTCGATCGTATCTGGCGCATCAGCGCCCGGCCCCAGCGCTTTGCCACGCCGTCGGTGCTGGTGGTCGACTACTCGATGCCGCAGATGAATGGGCTGGAATTTTGCCAGGCCGTGCGCGACCTGCCGTGCAAGAAGATTCTGTTCACGGGCGCGGCCGATGAAAAAGTGGCGGTCACCGCCTTCAACCGGGGCCTGATCGACCGCTACATCAAGAAGAGCGACGACAATGCGCTCGATATCCTGGAACACGAAATCGCCGGCCTGCAGCGCGAATTCTTCCTGCAGCAGTCCGACACGGTGCGCGACCTGCTGGTGCTGCACGACTACCAATTCCTGCAGGACGAGGCGATGGCGGCGGTGGTGCTGGAACTGTGCCGGCGCCATGGCTTTGTCGAACACTATATTTTCCCCAACCCGGGTGGCATCCTGTTTTTCACGCGCGAGGGCCAGGCCCGGCTGATGGTGATCGAAACGGAACGCAGCCTGCATACGCAATACGAAATGGCGCGCGACAGCGACGCGCCCGAGTCGCTGCTGCTGGCCTTGCTGGAAAGGCGCGTGATCCCGTATTTTTCCGATGCCGACAGCGACGGCATGTATAGCGCCAGCATCGGCGAAAACTGGTTCCGCTACTGCGCCGCACCCACCGTCTGCGCGGGCCACGAAACCTACTACTGGGCCCTGTTCGACCTGCCGGCGCACCAGCTGGGCCAGCCGGTGCTGTCGCATGCGCAGTTCCTGCGTGCGCAGGGCAGGGAGAGCCTGGCCGCCTGAGATCGCCGGCCTGTCGGTCAGCTTTCGCGCAGGGTTTGCAGTGGCGGATGTTTCAGGACACCGCGCAGGCCCAGCCAGCCGCCGGCGATCGCGCACAGGGCGCCGGCCAGCAGGCCGAACACCCACACGCCGGGCGCGAAACTCCAGGCGAACTTGAACTGGTACGTGGCCAGCGCCCAGCCCATGGCGGCCGCGCCGGACGCGGCCAGCAGGCCGGCCAGCGCGCCCACCAGCGAGAACTCGATCAGCTGGGCTTGCGCCAGCTGGCGCCGGGTGGCGCCCAAGGCGCGCAGCAGGCCCGCCTCGCGGGTACGCTCGTCTTGCGAACCCATCAGCGCGGCATACAGCACCAGCAGACCCGACGCCAGCGTAAACGCAAACAGGAATTCGACCGCCGTCACCACCTGGTCCAGCACCGCCTGGATCTGCTTCAAAATGCCGCCGACGTCGACCACCGTCAGATTCGGATAATCACGCGTCAGCGCGTTGCCCAGGTCGCCGTGCGCGGCCGGCAAATGAAACGCCGTGATCCAGGTTTGCGGCGTGTCCGCCATCGCTTCCGGATTAATGATGACAAAGAAATTGACGCGCATCGAGCCCCATTCGAGCTTGCGCAAACTCGTCACGCGCGCCTCCACCGGCTGGCCGGCGATATCGAAACGCATGCTGTCGCCCAGTTTCAAATTGAGCGTCTTGGCGATGCCCTCTTCCACCGACGCTTCGGCCGGCGCGCCGGGCTTGCCGCTGAACCATTGTCCGGCGACCAGTTTGTTTTGCTCTTGCATGCGCGCCATGGTCGACAGATTGAATTCGCGGTCGGCCAGGCGTTTTGCCCTGTCATCCTGGTAGGTGTCGTCGGTAATCGCCTTGCCGTTCACCGCCACCAGGCGCCCGCGTATCATCGGATACAGGGGCGCATTGACCACGCCGGCCTGCGCCAGGCGCGCGGCAATCGGCTCTTTTTGTTCCGGCAAGATATTGATGATGAAACGGTTCGGTGCGTCGGCCGGCGTGGCGTCGCGCCAGGCCACCATCAGGTCGCCGCGCACCACGGTCAGCAGCAGCAGGGCCATCAGCCCCAGCGCCAGCGACACCACCTGGATCACGGTGGCGCCGGGGCGGCGCTGCAGGGAGGTCACGGCAAAGCGCCAGCTTTGATGGTTGACCAGGCCGCGCAGGCTTTTCAGGGACTTGAGGCCCAGCCAGCCGGCCAGGCCGAACAGGGCAAAACCGCCCAGGAAACCGGCCGCCGTCAATAGCGCCAGTGTCACGTCGCCCGCCTGCCACAGCAGCAGCACGACAAAGGCGGCGATGCCCAGGCCATAGGTGGCCAGCGCCAATGCCTGCGGCGGCGCCTGTTCGCGGCGGATCACGCGGTTGTGCGGCACATTACGCAGTTGCAAGATCGGTGGCAGCGCAAAGCCCAGCAGCAACAGGATGCCGGTGGCCACGCCCTGCAGGGCCGGCAGCATCGACACGGGTGGCAGGTCGCTTTGCACCAGCTTGCCCAGCAATTCGAGCAGCACCAGGTGGCCTCCGTAGCCGACCGCCACGCCGATCACGCTGCCGACCAGGCCGACGATCAGGAACTCGATCACATACATGGCCGTGACCTGGTTTTGCGTCAGGCCCAGGCAGCGCAGCATGGCGCAGGCATCCAGGTGGCGCAGCATGAAGCGGCGCGCCGCCATCGCCACGGCCACCGCCGCCAGCATCGCCGACAGCAGGCCCACCAGCGACAGGAAACGGTCGGCGCGGTCCAGGGTCGATTGCATCTGCGGGTTGCCCGATTCGATCGATTCGACGCGCACGCCCTTGATGGCCTGCTTGCTGATCTGCTGTTCCACCCAGGCCTGGTAGCTGGCGATATCGGCTGATTTGCCGGCCGGTGCCGACAGCAGCAGGCGGTACGACACGCGCGAGCCAGTTTGCACCAGCGCGGTGGCGGCCAGGTCGGCCAGGGGCAGCATCACGCGCGGCGCAAAGTTCAGGAAGGACGCGCCGCGGTCAGGCTCGCTGGCGATCAGCTGGGTGACGGTAAAGCGCTTGTCGCCCAGTTTCAAGGTATCGCCCAGTTTCGCGTTCAGTGCGGACAAGATCGCCGCATCGACCCACAAGGTGCCGGGCGCAGGGATGTCGCTGGTGGGTTTACCGACGGCGTCCAGCGCTTCGCTGCTACTGGTGGTGATCTTCAGCCTGCCGCGCTGCGGGTAGCCGTTGGATACCGCCTTGATGGAAGCGAGTTGCGACAGCGACTGCTCGCCCTCGCCGGCCTGCGCCATGCTGGGAAACGTCACCGTGTCGGCCAGCATGAAACCGCGCCGTTGCGCCTCCGCGCGCCAGGCGGCGCTGACGGGCTGGTCGGCGCTGATGACGAGGTCGGCCCCGAGCAGCTGGTGCGCGTCGCGGTTCAGGCCCGAGCGCAAGCGGTCGACAAAAAAGCCCACCGCCGACAGCGCGGCGACGGCCACGATCAGCGCGATCAGCAGGAAACGCAATTGCCCGGCGCGCCAGTCGCGCCCGGTCATGTTGAGGGAAAGGCGGAGCATGGCGGCGGGTCTTTATGCGAGGTTAGTGTGGCGCGTGTTGCGCAAAATACGCATCGACGGTGGCCAGGAAAGCATCCTTTTCCGCCTGCGGCAAAAAGGCGGCAATAAAGCCGTTGCGCGCCAGTTGCTGCGCATGCGCCAGGCCCAAAGGCAGCGCGTCGAAGATGGCGTCGAAGTTGTCGTTCATGTAGCCGCCGAAATACGCCGGGTCGTCCGAATTGACGGTGACCAGCAGGCCGGCCGCCAGCAGCTCGGCCAGGTTATGGTCGTGCATCTGGTCGAACACGCGCAGCTTGGTGTTCGACAGCGGGCAGACGGTCAGCGCGATCTGCTCGCGCGCCAGGCGCGCCGTCAGTTCCGCGTCTTCCAGGCAGCGCACGCCATGGTCGATGCGCTCAACTTTCAAGTCATCGAGCGCGGTGCGGATATACGCCGGCGGGCCTTCTTCGCCAGCATGCGCCACCAGGTGCAGGCCCAGTTCGCGGCCGCGCGCAAACACGCGCGAGAATTTTTCGGGCGGATTGCCCACTTCCGACGAATCGAGGCCGATGCCGATGAACTTGTCGCGGTAGGGCAGCGCGTCTTCGAGGGTTTCGAACGCTTCCTTTTCGCTCAGATGGCGCAAAAAGCACAGGATCAGGCTGGCGCTGACGGGGCTGTCCTGGCAGGCGCGGTGGATGCCGCTGATCACGTCGGCGATGGCCACGCCGCGCGCCGTATGCGTTTGCGGATCGAAGAAAATTTCCGTGTGCAAGACATTGTCCGCCTCGGCGCGCAGCAGATACGCCTGCGTCATGTCGTAGAAATCCTGCTCTTTCAACAGCACGCTTGCGCCGGCGTAATAAATATCGAGAAAAGACTGCAAATCCGTAAAGGCATAGGCGCTGCGCAAGTGTTCCACGGATTCATAGCCCAGCGGCACGCCGTTGCGTTCGGCCAGTGCGAAAATCAGTTCGGGCTCCAGCGAGCCTTCGATATGGATATGCAGTTCGGCTTTGGGCATGCCGCGTACGATCGCGCGCAATGGCTCGTTCATCATGAGGTGTTCCTTGTAGGGGGACGAAGAAAAAATGCTGGCGCAGGCGCGCCGTGGAGCGGGGTCGCGGCGCTGCGTCATCAAACATGCACGCAGTTTATCGCAAGATGGCGCGGGCCACCGGCGCCGCCGCCGTGACCCGGTCGGCGCATGTGCTTGAATTGTCGTATGATGATCGTAAAAGGGCGGGAAAGTTGAGTAAAATGGCTGTGGTTTTTTTGATTTTATTCAATTAAATCAACAATTTACAAACAAGTATTAAAGATATTACGACTTATCTTTTGACTTCCTGATCCTTTAGAGCAATAATTAATTTCATGGGGAAAAGGTAGGTGCATCAAGCGCTATCAGCACATGAAAATAAGCCAGCTGGCCACGTCAGCATATGGCATCAAGCGCCAGTTTTTTGGTCCGGGCAATCCGGACTGGCAAAGACAGCCGGGCTTGAACAACAATAACAATCGAACACGGGGTAATGAATATGCAAGCAGCGAGCCGGGGCGACTGCCGGGCCGGCTGACATGGTGACTGGCAGATTGGTTTTACATTAAAGGACATTGAACATGACCATTTTTGATAACTACGCAGCACGCTACGAGCGCACCCGTGAAGAGGAAATGTCGCTCACCGAATACCTGGCCCTGTGCAAGAAGGACAAGCTGACCTACGCCAGCGCGCCCGAACGCATGCTGGCGGCCATCGGCGAGCCGCAACTGATCGACACGCGCAACGACACGCGGCTGTCGCGCATCTTCGCCAACAAGGTGATCAAGATCTACCCCGCCTTCCGCGACTTCTACGGCACCGAGGAAGTGATCGAGCAGGTGGTCTCGTATTTCCGCCACGCCGCGCAAGGCCTGGAAGAGCGCAAGCAGATCCTGTACTTGCTGGGACCGGTCGGCGGCGGCAAATCGTCGATCGCCGAAAAGCTCAAGTCGCTGATGGAACACGTGCCCTTCTATTGCCTGAAAGGCTCGCCCGTCAACGAGTCGCCGCTGGGCCTGTTCAACGAGGAAGAGGACGGCACCATCCTCGAGGAAGACTACGGCATTCCGCGCCGCTACCTGCGCAATATCCCCAGCCCGTGGGCCGTCAAGCGCCTGCATGAATTCAATGGCGACATCAACCAGTTCCGCGTCGTCAAGCGTTATCCATCGGTGCTGAAACAGATCGCCATCTCGAAGACCGAACCGGGCGACGAGAACAACCAGGATATTTCCTCGCTGGTCGGCAAGGTCGATATCCGCAAGCTGGAAGACTATGCCCAGGACGACCCGGACGCCTACAGCTATTCGGGCGGCCTGTGCCTGGCCAACCAGGGCCTGATGGAGTTCGTCGAGATGTTCAAGGCGCCGATCAAGGTGCTGCACCCCCTGCTGACCGCCACCCAAGAGGGCAATTACAAGGGCACCGAGGGCTTTGGCGCAATACCGTTCGACGGCATCATCCTGGCGCACTCGAACGAATCGGAATGGAAGACATTCAAAAACAACCGCAACAACGAGGCCTTCCTCGACCGTATCTATATCGTCAAGGTGCCGTACTGCCTGCGCGTGTCCGACGAAATCAAGATCTACGACAAGCTGGTGGCCAATTCCTCGCTGGAAAAAGCGCCGTGCGCACCCGGCACCCTGCGCATGATGGCGCAGTTCGCCATCCTGTCGCGCCTGAAAGACCCCGAGAATTCCAGCATCTTTTCCAAGATGCTGGTGTACGACGGCGAGAACCTCAAGGATACCGACCCGAAGGCCAAGTCGATGCACGAGTATGTCGACTATGCCGGCGTCGACGAAGGCATGAACGGCTTGTCGACGCGCTTCGCCTTCAAGATCCTCTCAAAAGTCTTCAACTTCGACAATTCCGAAGTGGCGGCCAATCCGGTGCACCTCTTATATGTGCTGGAGCAGCAGGTCGAACGCGAACAGTTTTCGTCGGAGCTGGAACAGCGCTACTTCTCGTATATTAAAGAACACCTGGCGCAGCGCTACGTGGAATTCATCGGCAAGGAAATCCAGACGGCCTACCTGGAAAGCTATTCCGAATACGGCCAGAACATCTTCGACCGCTATGTGACCTTCGCCGACTTCTGGATACAGGACCAGGAATACCGCGATCCGGACACCGGCGAAAGTTTCGACCGCGAATCGCTGAACAACGAGCTGGAAAAGATCGAGAAGCCGGCCGGCATTTCGAATCCCAAGGATTTCCGCAATGAGATCGTCAATTTCGGCTTGCGGGCGCGCGCCTCGAACGGCGGCAAGAATCCGGCCTGGACCAGCTACGAAAAATTCCGCACCGTGATCGAAAAGAAAATGTTCTCGAATACGGAAGACTTGCTGCCGGTGATCTCATTCAATGCCAAGGCCAGCGCCGACGATGCCAACAAGCACGCCGACTTCGTGGCACGCATGGTGGAAAAAGGCTATACGGCCAAGCAGGTCCGCCTGTTATGCGAGTGGTACTTGCGCGTACGCAAGTCGTCCTAGCGGCAGCGGGGCGCGCCGGCTTCGGCCCGGCGCGCAAGACAAGTGAAGGAGGCACGCTTTGACTTACCTCATCGACAGGCGCTTGCAAAGCAAGAACAAGTCCGCCGTCAACCGCGAGCGTTTCTTGCGGCGCTACAAGGGCCAGATCAAGGATGCCGTGGGGCGCGCCATCAAGGGGCGCTCGATCACGGATGTCGAGAATGGCGAAAAGGTCACCATCCCCGTCAAGGACGTGGGCGAACCGGCGTTTGGCCACGCGCATGGCGGCGTGTGGGAAGTCGTCAATCCCGGCAACAAGGAATACCTGAAGGGCGACCAGATCGCCCGGCCCAAGGGCGGCGGCGGCAGTGGCCGCGGCAAGGCCGGCAACAGCGAGGAGACCAGCGAAGACGATTTCATCTTCGAGCTGTCGCGCGAAGAATTCATGAACTTCTTCTTTGAAGACCTGGAATTGCCGCACATGGTGAAGACCCAGCTGACGGCCACCACCGAATTGAAGAACCAGCGCGCCGGCTACAATATGTCGGGCACGCCATCGAATATTCATGTGCTGCGCTCGCTGCGCGGCGCACTGGGCCGGCGCATCGCCGTCGGCGGCGGCTCGCGCAAGCAGCTGGCGCTGGCCGAGGAACAGCTGGCGCAGATGCTCCAGGACGGCGTGTCGGAGGAAGACGGCGACGTGATCGAATTGCGCCGGCTGATCCACCACCTGCACACGCGCCTGCTGGCGATTCCCTTTATCGACCCGTTCGACCTGCGCTACAGCAACCGCATCAAGGTGCCCAAGCCGATGACGCAGGCGGTGATGTTCTGCATCATGGACGTCTCGGGCTCGATGGATGAATCGCGCAAGGATACGGCCAAGCGCTTTTTCATCCTGCTGTATCTGTTCCTCAAGCGCGCCTACGACAAGATCGACGTGGTCTTTATCCGCCACCATACGGCCGCGTCCGAGGTCGACGAGCACGATTTCTTCAACTCGCGCGAATCGGGCGGCACGGTGGTGTCGTCGGCCCTCAATTTGCTCAACACTATAATAGAAGAGCGCTACGGCGGCGGCCAGTGGAACAGCTATGTGGCGCAGGCGTCGGACGGCGACAACTGGGACAACGATTCCGTGCTGTGCCGCCAGTTGCTGATCAACACCATCATGCCCAAGGTGCAGTACTACACCTACGTCGAAATCACCGACGGCCCGCAGCAGAACCTGTGGGAACAATATGCGGGCGTGCTCGACCACCACGCCCATTTCGCCATGCAAAAGATCGTCACGCCGGCCGATATCTATCCGGTCTTCCGCGAACTGTTCAAGAAACAGGTGAAATGATGACCAGCGCCGCCACCCCGCATGCCGAACCCTTCGTCCGCCTCCGCCACCCGAACGCCCTGCCCGAACAATCCGAATGGACGTTTGAACTGATCGAGCAGATCCACGAGGAAATCCGGCGCGTGGCCAAACAGTTCGGCCTGGACACCTATCCCAACCAGCTGGAAGTGATCACGGCCGAGCAGATGATGGATGCCTACACCTCGGTCGGCATGCCGGTGTCGTACAACCACTGGTCGTTCGGCAAGCATTTTCTGTCGACCGAGAAGAGCTACAAGCGCGGCCAGATGGGCCTGGCCTACGAGATCGTCATCAACTCGAACCCGTGCATCGCCTACCTGATGGAGGAAAACAGCCTGACCATGCAGTCGCTGGTGATCGCGCACGCGGCCTATGGCCACAATTCCTTCTTCAAGGGCAATTACCTGTTCCGCGCCTGGACCGATGCGGACGCCATCATCGATTACATGGTGTTTGCCAAGAACTACATTGCCGAATGCGAACAGCGCCATGGCGTGGACGCGGTGGAATTGCTGCTCGACTCCTGCCATGCGATCCAGAACTATGGCGTGGACCGCTACAAGCGCCCGGCCAAGCTGTCGATGGCGAAAGAATATGCGCGCCAGAAAGAACGCGAAGAATACGTGCAGTCGCAGATCAACCAGCTGTGGCGCACCCTGCCGCGCCGCGACGAAGAGGACGACGAGGACGAGCAGCGCAAGGCCGCGCCGCGCTTCCCGCCCGAGCCCGAGGAAAACCTGCTGTACTTTATCGAGAAGTACGCGCCGCTGCTGGAACCGTGGCAGCGCGAGATGGTGCGCATCGTGCGCAAGATTTCCCAGTACTTCTATCCGCAACGCCAGACCCAGGTGATGAACGAAGGCTGGGCCACCTTCTGGCACTACACCATCCTGAACCAGCTGTATGACGAAGGCGTGGTCGGCGACGGCTTCATGATGGAGTTCCTGAAAAGCCATACCAACGTGGTGTACCAGCCGCCGATCGACAGCCCGTATTACAGCGGCATCAATCCGTATGCGCTGGGCTTTGCCATGATGAGCGACATCCGCCGCATCTGCGAGCATCCGACCGACGAAGACCGCGCCTGGTTTCCCGACCTGGCCGGCAGCGATTGGCGCAAGAGCCTGGACTTTGCCATGCGCAATTTCAAGGATGAAAGCTTCATTGCCCAATACCTGTCGCCGCGCCTGATCCGCGAGTTCCACTTCTTTGCCGTGCTCGACGACGACAAGAATGAAAAGCTGGCCATCTCCGCCATCCACGACGAGGCCGGCTACCGCTATGTGCGCCAGCAGCTGGCCGAGCAATACAACCTGGGCAACCGCGAACCGAATATCCAGGTGTGGTCGGTCAACACGCGCGACGACCGCGCCCTGACCTTGCGCCACACGCAATTCCTGCGCCGCCCCCTGAACCAGCAGGCAACGGAGGTATTGAAACACGTGGCGCGCCTGTGGGGCTTCGACGTGCATCTCGATACGGTCGATCCGCAGGGCATGGTGCTGGGCACGCTGAATTGCCGGCGTGAAAAACGCAACCGCCGCGACGATGCCGTCATGCGCCCGTAACACGATTTGGGTATAAAGATAAGCGCGCGCTATGGCTACATCACAATTCCGTATGGCCTGGCGGCCTCGAAAACCGCCGTATTGGCACGCCAATTTGCCCTGGGCGAGGCCGATTCGCACCGCCCTGGTGCAGCGATAAGGTAAAGTGGTCTGGTTCAGGAGTAAAAAGTTACTCCGAAGAAAGAATTTGATCCAAATTTAGCGGTTTCCATATTCAATAACGCAAAATATAATTCTGCCATATCGACACATGGGAGAACTTAGCCGTGGTAGGCCCAAACGGCTGTAGAAAACCGATAAGACCGCCTTTTTTTATGTCCGAAAGCGTGCAAAGATGGCATAAGCAAGTACGTTTTCAGGGCGCAAAAGGTGGGAAAATTTAACCGGTTTTAGGCGTTAAAAATCTGTGTAAAATAAAGAATTCGTATGTATAATTCGGCGACGTCCCGGATACGGCTGGAGCTTTGTGTCGTCATTTTGGGGTTCAGTTGCAAGACAAGAGATGGTATTTGGAGAAAGCAGGCATGAATTTTTCGAACGAGAAAAGTCCCAAGAACTACACAGGCATCACGATCGTTGTCCTGCTGCACGTTCTCGCGGCTTACGGGATTGCGACGGGCTTGGGCAAGCGCTTGGTCACCAAAATGATGGACCCGGTTGAAACCAAGATTATCGAGGAAGTGAAACCGCCTCCACCGAAGGATCTTCCACCGCCACCACCGCCGCCAGAAATGAAAGCGCCACCGCCGCCATTCATTCCGCCAGTCGAGGTGAACGTGCAGCAGCCGCCGCCGCCACAGAACGTGATTGCCAACACCACCCAGGTGAAGCCAGCCACCAATGTACTGGCACCGCCAGCGCCGCCTGCACAGCCTGCGCCAGCCGCTCCTCCTGGACCAGCCAAATCGGTGCGTACCGCAGCGGTGGTTGACTTCAGCGTCTGCGAGAAGCCGGCTTATCCGAAGTCGTCGCAGCGCAATGAGGAAACCGGTGTCGTGACACTGTCGTTCCTGATTGGCGTCGATGGCAAGGTCGCCGATTCGAAGATCGTGAAGTCGAGCGGCTTCCGCGATCTGGACAAAGCCGCAGTAACAGGCATCAGCCGCTGCACGTTCAAGCCAGCAACGGTGGACGGCAAGCCGGAACAAGGCTGGCAGCAAATGCAATACGTTTGGTCGCTGGATTAAAACCCGAGACAGCTACCCGCTGTCTCACACCATGATTTCGTTGTCATCACGTTCAGCGATCTGTTATTTTTAATTTTGGAGGAAGCATGTTTAAGAATACCCGTTTGTCCGCATTTTTTGCCGCGGTTCTGTTGTCCGTTACCGCTACTACCGCCCTGGTAGCAGCTCCAGCATTCGCGGACGCGCCAGCTTCGGCAGCAGCCACGGCGCCTGCGGCAGACGCTGCAGCAGCACCAGCACCAGCTGCTGACGCAGCAGCACCAGCAGCCGATGCAGCCGCTCCAGCCGCTGATGCAGCCGCTCCAAAAACCGAAGAAGTGCACAACCCGTTCGGCCTGTCGGCTGTGTGGGACGGCGGCTTCGTGCCACGCGCCACCCTGATCATCCTGGCCATCATGTCGATCGGCAGCTGGTACATCATCATCACCAAACTGCTGGATCAGATGAAGATCTTCAAGCAAGCGAAAGAAACCGCTGCCAAATTCTGGAAAGCACCTTCGATCGCTGCCGGTTCGGCTACCCTGGCCGAAGGCTCGCCATTCCGCTTCATCGCTGAATCGGGCACCAAGGCAACCGCTCACCACGACGGCGCCCTGCTGGAACAAATCGATCTGTCGACCTGGGTGACGATGTCGATCCAGCGCGCTTCGGACAAAGTCCAGTCGCGTCTGCAAGATGGCCTGTCGTTCCTGGCAACCGTTGGTTCGACCGCACCGTTCATCGGTCTGTTCGGTACCGTTTGGGGTATCTACGGCGCGCTGACCGCCATCGGCATGACCGGTAACGCCTCGATCGACAAAGTTGCAGGTCCAGTTGGTGAAGCACTGATCATGACCGCGTTTGGTCTGCTGGTCGCCGTGCCTGCCGTTCTGGGTTACAACTGGTTGGTTCGTCGTAACAAAACCGCTATGGAAGACATCCGCTCGTTCAGCGCCGACGTACACTCGGTTCTGGTTTCCGGCGCCATGTCGACCAGCGAAGCTGGCCGTGCTGCCGGCGCTAAAAAGATCGGATAAGAATCATGTCGATGTCCGTCGGCTCCGACAGCGGAGATGAAGATCAAGTAATGTCAGAAATCAACACGACGCCGCTCGTCGACATCATGTTGGTTTTGCTGATCATTTTCTTGATCACCAGTCCGGTTGTTCTCAAGCTGCAGAAAATCGATCTGCCGATTGAGGCCAACCAAGCCCTTCAAAGCAAGCCGCAAAACGTTAACATCGTGGTTAACAAGGACGGCGAGATTTACCTGGGCCAGACCAGACTGAAAGACACGAACGAACTGTTCGATTATCTTAAAGTTGAAGCAGTGAAACTACCTCAGCCGGAAGTACACGTTCGTGGCGACCAGGAAGCACGCTACGAATCGATCGGCCGAGTGATCTTCACGACCCAACGTGCCGGGATTCAGAAGGTCGGCTTCATCACCGAACCACCTGACAAGAGCTGATAGCGACTGATTGCAGCGTCCTGGCGATAACGGGGCGCTTCAGTCAGGAGCTTGCCGGGCGGCAGTTGCGCCCGGTGCTTCGTTGGACTTCTTAAAGGAAACACTATGAGTATGAATGTCGGTTCGGGAAGCGCAGCAGGCGCGGATCCGGAACCAATGATGGAACTGAACATGACGCCCCTCATCGATGTGATGTTGGTGCTGATTATCATGTTGATCATTACGATTCCAAAACAAAACCACTCGGTGAACCTGAACATGCCGGTCGGCACCCCGCCGCCACCGACTACGGAACCAGTGGTCGTCACGATCGATGTCGATTTTGACGGCACCATCTTGTGGGACAATCAGGTCGTTCCTGACCGTGCCTCACTGGAAGTCAAGCTGAACAACGTTGCTGCGCAAGCAGACCAGCCGGAAGTGCATCTGCGTCCGAACAAGCTGGTGGAATACAAGGTCGTCGCCGGTGTCATGGCAACGGCGCAGCGTCTGGGCGTGACTAAAATCGGTCTGGTCGGTAACGAGCAATTCCAGTAAGCTACAGCAATCAGGTTCTCTTTACATCCGAATAGGCAGGCCATCCTGCCTATTCGCTTTTTACAGAAAGACTTTCTCATGTCCAAGTTTCGTCTCGCTCATCTCGGCCTCGTCATGGCCGCTATCGGTTTTACCGCAGCAACTCCCGTCATCGGCCTGGGTTCGCTCGCATATGCCGCCGACACCGTGCGCGCCGAAGTGGGCAAGCCACTGCAAGAAGCACAACGACTCACGAGCGCCGGCAAAAACAAGGAAGCGTTGGCCAAGCTGCGCGAAGCTGACAACGTCAGCGGCAAGACCGCCTTTGAGAGCTACCAGATCGAACGCGTGCGCGCCTCGGCCGCCGCTGGCGCCGGCGATAACGGCGCCGCCATCAAGGCTTTTGAAGCCGTCATCAATTCCGGCCGCCTGAGCGCCGCCGAAGCACCGAAATTCACGCAAGGCCTGGCCGGCATGTACTACCGCGCCAAGGACTGGCCGAACGCCATTACCTGGTTCAAGCGCTCGCTGAAAGACCGCGAAGATCCACAGACCCGCGAATACCTGATCCAGGCCTACTACTCGAGCGGCAACTACGCCGAAGCGGCAAAAGAGCTGCAGGCAAAAGGCGGCAACTCGGAAGCAAGCCTGCAAATGCTGGCCAATATCCAGCTGAAACAAGGTGACAAGGCCGGCTATGTGTCGACCCTGGAAAAACTGGCTGCCAGCTATCCGAAAGCGAGCTACTGGGCCGACCTGCTGAACCGCGTATCGGGCAAACCGGGTTTCTCGCAGCGCCTGGGCCTGGACGTGCAGCGCCTGCGCCTGGCCAACGGCCTGTTCACCAAGCCATCCGAATACATGGAAATCAGCCAGTTGGCACTGCAGGCAGCCAATCCGGGTGAAGCCTTGAGCATCATCGACCAGGGTTACAAAAAAGGCGTGCTGGGCACCGGCGCCGATGCCGCCCGTCACCAGCGCCTGAAAGACCTGGCCCTGAAAACCCAGGCCGATCTGAAAGCCAACGCCGCCAAGTCGGAAGCCGAATACGTCAAGAACAAGGACGCCGACAGCTTGAGCAAGCTGGGCTTTGCCTTGGTCTACGACGGCCAGGCCGACAAGGGCCTGGGCCTGATGAACGACGCCGTGAAACTGGGCACCGCCAAGTATCCGGAAGAAGCCAAGCTGCACCTGGGCATCGCTTACATCCACGCCGGCAAGAAAGCCAATGCCAACACGGCATTGAAAACCGTCAAGGGCACCGATGGCGCCGCTGACCTGGCCCGCTACTGGACCCTCATGAATAAATAAGCAAGTTTGCAGCATCCTCGAAAAGCGTTGTCGGCAGCTCTGCCGGCAACGCTTTTTATCATTTCAGCAGGGAAATTACCCCTGTGCCGGCCCTGCCGGGTGTGCATCCCTGAAACAGTCCGTATAATCCCCCTTTTGGCACAGTTTTCATCCCATTCCCATGAAGGTATTTCGCGGACTTCCCAATGCCCAGGCACGCGCACCGTGCGCGCTGACCATCGGCAATTTTGACGGTGTCCATATCGGCCATCAAGCCTTGCTGGCGCGCGTGCGCGAGGCGGCGACCGAACTCGGCATTGAAGCGGCCGTGATGACGTTCGAACCGCATCCGCGCGAGTTCTTTGCGCAGCGCGCCGGTGACTTGTCGAAAGCGCCACAGCGCATCGCCAACCTGCGCGACAAGCTGCAGTCGCTGGAAGACGCCGGCATCGACCGGGTCATCGTCGAGCATTTCAGCGCCCAGTTCGCGTCATTGACGCCGCAGGAATTCACGCAGCAGGTGCTGGTCGATGGCCTGCATGTGAAATGGCTGATGGTCGGCGACGACTTCTGCTATGGCGCGCGGCGCGCCGGCGACGTGGCCATGCTGCAGGAAGCGGGCCGCGAGCATGGTTTTCATGTTGAAACCCTGCCCACCGTGATGAATGGCAGCACCCGCATCTCGTCCTCGGCCGTGCGCCTGGCGCTGGCCGATGGCGACTTCACCCTGGCCACGCAGCTGCTGGGCCACCCGTATGCGATTTCCGGCCATGTGATCCATGGCCAGAAACTGGGCCGCACCCTGGGTTTTCCGACCCTGAACCTGCGCGTGGCGCACCGCCCCGCCCTGTCCGGCATCTTTATCGTGCAAGTGCATGGCCTGGCGCCACAGCCGCTGCCGGCCGTGGCCAGCCTGGGCGTGCGTCCCACCGTCGATGACAGCGGCCGCGTGCTGCTGGAGGTACACCTGTTCGACTTCGCCCAGTCCTGCTACGGCAAGCTGGTGCGCGTGGAGTTCCTTGAAAAGCTGCGCGACGAAGAGAAATACGACGACCTGCCGACCCTGACGGCCGCCATCGAGCGCGACTCGAACCAGGCGCGCGCCTATTTCGCACAGCGCCGCAGCGCCATTACCGCCACCGACCGAATTTGATCCCGGCCAACTCCTGCGCGCGGCGGGCTTGCCCGCCACAGTAACTCACACCATCCAAGTAAAGAAAACCATCCATGTCCGACCAAAACAAGCCAGCCGCCCCGAAGCAGAACAAGAAACCCGTCAGCAAATATCCGGTCAACATGACGGAAACCACCTTCCCGATGCGCGGCGACATGGCCAAGCGCGAGCCGCAATGGGTACAGCAATGGCAAGACAAGAAAATCTACGAGCGCGTGCGCAAGGCCGCCGCCGGCCGTCCGAAATTCATCCTGCATGACGGCCCGCCGTATGCCAACGGCGACATCCACCTGGGTCACGCCGTCAACAAGATCCTGAAAGACATGGTGGTCAAGTCGCGCTCGCTGGCCGGCTTCGATGCGCCTTACGTGCCGGGCTGGGATTGCCACGGCATGCCGATCGAGATCCAGATCGAAAAACTGTACGGCAAGAATTTGCCGACGGCCGAAGTGCTGGAAAAAGCGCGCGCCTACGCCAATGTGCAGGTCGAGCGCCAGAAAAAAGACTTTATCCGCCTGGGCGTGCTCGGCGAATGGGACAATCCTTACCTGACGATGGCGCACGGCAATGAAGCCGACGAACTGCGCGCGCTGGGCAAGCTGCTGGAAAAAGGTTATGTGTACCGCGGCCTGAAGCCGGTCAACTGGTGTTTCGACTGCCAGTCGGCGCTGGCCGAGGCGGAAGTGGAATACGCGGAAAAACGCGATCCGGCCATCGACGTCGGGTTCAAATTCAAGGAATTCGACCGCATCGCGCAAGCGTTCGGCCTGCCGTCGCTGCCGACCGAGAACGGCTATATCGTCATCTGGACCACCACGCCGTGGACCATCCCGTCGAACCAGGCGCTGAACGTCAATCCGGAAGTCAAGTACGCGCTGGTGCAAGCCGAGCGCGATGGCCAGCCATTGCTGCTGATCCTGGCGCAGGACCTGGTCGTCTCCAGCCTGGCGCGCTTCAAGCTCGACGGCACGACGATCGCCACTTGCGACGGCGCGGCCCTGGCCGGCATCAATTTCCGCCATCCGCTGCATGCAAGCGACGCGTTCTATGACCGCCTGTCGCCGCTCTACCTGGCCGAGTACGTGACCACCGAAAGCGGCACCGGCGTGGTGCACTCGGCGCCGGCCTACGGCCTGGACGACTTTATCTCGTGCAAGGCGCATGGCATGAAGGACGACGACATCATCAAGCCGGTGATGGGCGACGGCAAGTTCGCCTCGACCCTGCCGCTGTTCGGCGGCATGACCATCTGGGAAGCGTCGAAACCGATCTGCAACGCCCTGCGCGAAGCCGGTGCCCTGTTCGAAGTCAAGATGTTCGACCACAGCTACATGCATTGCTGGCGCCACAAGACGCCGATCATCTACCGCGCCACCTCGCAGTGGTTTGCCGGCATGGATGTGACGCCGAAAGACGGCGGCGCCACCCTGCGCGAAACCGCCCTGAAAGGCATCGCCGACACCGAATTCTTCCCGGACTGGGGCCAGGCGCGCCTGCACGGCATGATCGCCAACCGTCCGGACTGGACCCTGTCGCGCCAGCGCCAGTGGGGCGTGCCGATGGCCTTTATCGTGCACAAGGAAACCGGCGACCTGCACCCGCGCACGCCGGAACTGCTGGAGCAAGTGGCCAAGCTGATCGAAAAAGACGGCATCGAAGCCTGGCAGGCGCTGGACCTGGCGGACCTGATCGGCGACGAAGCGGCCATCTACGCCAAGAACAAGGACACGCTGGACGTGTGGTTCGATTCCGGCGCCACCCACCAGACGGTATTGGGCGGCCCGCAGGCGCACGGTTCGCACTCGACGCAATTGCAATTCCCGGCCGACCTGTACCTGGAAGGCTCGGACCAGCATCGCGGCTGGTTCCACTCGTCCCTGCTGGTGTCGTCGATGCTGAACGGCCGTCCGCCGTACAAGGCCCTGCTGACGCACGGCTTCACGGTCGATGGCGAAGGCAAGAAGATGTCCAAGTCGCTGGGCAACACGCTGGCGCCACAGAAAATCTCGGACAGCCTGGGCGCCGACATCCTGCGCCTGTGGATCGCCTCGACCGACTACACGGGCGAGCTGTCGATCTCCGACGAGATCCTGAAACGCGTGACCGAATCGTACCGCCGCATCCGCAACACCCTGCGCTTCCTGCTGGCCAATACCTCGGACTTCAACCCGGCCGTTGACGCGGTGCCGGTGGCCGAGCTGTTCGAGATCGACCGCTATGCGATCGCCAACATGGCGTCGCTGCAGCAGCAGATCGAAAACAACTATGCGCGCTACGAGTTCCATCCGGTGGTGTCCAAGCTGCAGACCTACTGCTCGGAAGACCTGGGCGGTTTCTACCTCGATATCCTGAAGGACCGCCTGTACACCACCGGCCTCACCTCGCACGCACGCCGTTCGGCGCAGACGGCCTTGTGGCACATCACGCAAAGCCTGCTGCGCCTGATGGCCCCTGCCCTGTCGTTCACGGCCGAAGAAGCCTGGGCCGTGTTTGCCGGCGAAGAAGCGTATGCCGCCAGCGATGAAACCATCTTCACGCAAACCTGGTGGCAGTTGCCGGCAGTGGCGGACAGCGCGGAACTGCTGGAAAAATACACGGCCCTGCGCGCCGTGCGCACGGACGTGACGAAACAGCTGGAAGACCTGCGCACCTCGGGCGCCATCGGTTCGTCGCTGCAGGCCGAGCTGACCATCAAGGCCGCGCCGATGAAGTACAAGCTGTTGACCACCCTGGGCGACGACTTGAAATTCGTCTTTATCACCTCGCAGGCAAGCGTGGCCGAAGTGGCTGACGAAGCTGCTGAGGAAGTGGTCGTCACGGCATCGACCGCGCCGAAGTGCGAGCGCTGCTGGCACTACCGCGCGGACGTGGGCACGGATGCCGAACATCCGACCCTGTGCGGTCGCTGCGTCAGCAACTTGTTTGGAAAAGGCGAATCGCGCCGCTTCGCTTAAACTGTCGCACCGGAACGCCGCTCGCGTTCCGCTCCCGCCCGCCGCTGCCTGCATCCAGGCAGCGGCGGCTTTACCTCTTCCTGAAAAAATATGGCCACTAAAAACCGCGTTGTGTCGAAATCGAAATCGTCGTCGTCATCGTCCCTGGTTCCCTGGCTGGGCATCGCCGCCATCGTCATCCTGTTCGACCAGATCAGCAAGATCACCGTGCTGCGCACCTTCCAGTATGCCGAGGAAAAGGTCATCACCTCGTTCTTCAACCTGGTACTGGCGTTTAACAAGGGCGCCGCGTTCAGCTTTTTGTCCGACCAGGGCGGCTGGCAGCGCTATTTCTTCACCGGTATCGCGCTGGCGGCAGCCGTCTACATCATCTATCTGTTGAAAAAGCACGCCGGCCAACGCATGTTTTGCTGGGCCCTGGCATTGATTTTGGGTGGCGCGCTGGGCAACGCCATCGACCGCCTGGTCTACGGCCACGTGGTCGATTTCCTCGATTTCCACTGGAAAAGCTGGGGCCATTTCCCCGCTTTCAATATCGCCGACAGCGCCATCTGCATCGGCGCGGCCCTGTTCATCATCGATGAACTGCGGCGTGTCAACAAATAAAGGGAGCTTGGTCATGGAATTGTCGGGTAAAAAAATCGTCCTGGGCCTGTCGGGCGGCGTCGCCTGCTACAAGGCCGCCGAACTGTGCCGCGCGCTGACCCGCGCCGGCGCTTCGGTGCAAGTGGTCATGACGGACGCGGCCAGCCACTTCATCACGGCCGTGACGATGCAGGCGCTGTCCGGCCACCCCGTGCATACCAGCCAATGGGATGCGCGCATAGCCAACAATATGGCGCATATTGACCTCACGCGCGGCGCCGACGCCATCCTGATCGCGCCGTGTTCGGCCGATTTCCTGCGCAAGCTCGCCCATGGCGTGTGCGACGACCTGCTGTCGACCCTGTGCCTGGCCCGTCCGGCGCATTTGCCGCTGCTGGTGGCGCCGGCCATGAACGTGGAAATGTGGCAGAACCCCGCCACCGCCCGCAATGTGCAACAGCTGCGCGAAGACGGCATCGGTTTCTTTGGCCCGGCCGCCGGCGAACAGGCTTGCGGCGAGGTGGGCCTGGGCCGCATGCTGGAGCCGGAGCAGCTGCTGGCGGAACTGATCGCCGCCTTCCAGCCGAAAGTACTGGCGGGCAGGCGCGTGCTGGTCACGGCCGGCCCCACCTTTGAAGCGATCGATCCGGTGCGCGGCATTACCAATCTGTCCTCGGGCAAAATGGGCTATGCGGTGGCGCGCGCAGCGCGCGAAGCGGGCGCCGATGTGCTCCTGATCTCGGGCCCGACCGCCCTGCCCGCGCCATTCGGCGTGCGCCGCATCGATGTGCAAAGCGCGCAGCAGATGCATGACGCCGTGCTCGATCACCTCGACGGCCAGCACGTCTTTATCGCCGTGGCGGCGGTCGCCGACTGGCGCGTGGTCAACGCCAGCAGCCAGAAAATGAAAAAGCAGGCCGACGGCTCGGTGCCCGAACTGCAGTTCGCGCAGAATCCGGATATTCTCGCCACGGTGGCGGCCCGCACCAACCTGCGCGGCTTTCCGTATTGCGTGGGCTTTGCCGCCGAATCGGAAAACCTGGTGGAATTCGGCGCCTCGAAGCGCGAGAAAAAGGGCATCCCCCTGCTGGTAGGCAATATCGGCCACCACACCTTCGGCCAGGACGACAACACCATCATCCTGTTCGACGAAGACGGCCACACCGTGCTGCCGCGCGCCTCCAAGCTGGAACTGGCGCGCCAGCTGATTTCCGAAATTTCCAAGCGTATCGCCAAGATTTCGCTGCTCAAGTAACCCTTAACAAAGCTTCAGATTCAATGAAAAATATCGACATCAAAATCCTCGACGCCCGTATGAAAGACCAGTTGCCGGCCTACGCCACCCCGGGCAGCGCCGGCCTGGACCTGCGTGCCTGCATCGATGAAGCCATCACGATCGAACCCGGCCAGACCGTGCTGATCCCGACCGGCCTGGCGATTTACCTGGGCGACCCGGGCTATGCGGCGATGATACTGCCGCGCAGCGGCATGGGCCACAAGAACGGCATCGTGCTGGGGAATCTGGTAGGCTTGATCGACTCCGATTACCAGGGCCAGTTGATGGTCTCGACCTGGAACCGGGGCCAAAACGCATTCACGCTCAACCCCATGGAACGCCTGGCGCAACTGATTATCGTGCCGGTGCTGCAAGTGGGCTTTAATGTCGTCGAGGAATTCGGCGACAGCGAACGCGGTGCTGGCGGATTCGGCAGCACCGGCAAACACTAAGGACTACATTTATGCCAGGTTTACGCCACATGGTTCCAGCCCAAAACCCGCTGCGCCAATTGGCCCTGCCACTGCTGGTGGCTTGCGCCGCCATGCTTGCCGGGTGTACCACGCCCGGCACCACCGTCAGCGGCCCGTTCAACATGACGCCCGCGCCCGATGAAGCGCCCGCCTACACGGCGCAGCAGAAGGCGGCGCAGGACAACCTGGTGAAAATGGTGGCCTTGCAGGACCGGCTGTCGAAAGTCTCGGCGCCGCTGCTGATCAACAATGCGGACCTGTGCAAGACCTACGCGCGCAACCTGCTGGGCTTTACGGCGCAGAACAAGTATTCCTACCCGGGTGTCTATGCCGATGCGGCGCAGGCGGCCCTGGGCTACGGCGAACAGATGCAGGTATCGGGCGTGCTGCCGGGCAGCGGCGCCGCGCGCGCCGGCCTGCGCAAGGGCGACGGCCTGCTGGCCGCCGAAGGCAAGCCGCTGCCTGCCGGCCCGAACGCGGAAGGCCCGTTCGGCGCCATCGTTGGCCCGCTGGCCTCGAAAAGCGCCAGCATCAACATGACGATTGCACGCCAGGGCCAGCCGCAGGACCTGAAGATTCCCGTCACCCGCGCCTGCGCCTTCCGCGTTGCGCTGGGCAATGCCGACAATATCAATGCGTATTCGGATGGCGCCCGCATCATGCTCACGCGCGGCATGGTCAATGCGGCGCAAAACGATGAAGGCATCGCCTTCGTGATCGCGCGCGAAATGGCGCACAACATCCTCGACCATGCGCGCACCCAGCGCAGCAGCGGCACGGCCGGCAGCATCATCGACAGCCTGGGCGCGGTGCAGCCCGACGTATCGATGCTGACGGGTTCCGCCGGTGTCAAAGCCATGCCGCAGGAAATGGACGCCCAGGCCGACACCCTGGCGATCTACCTGCTGGCGCGCGCCGGCTACGATATCGGCAACGCGGCCAGCTTCTGGCAGCGCATCGCCACGCAAGTGCCCGCCGGCACCGCCAATGGCTATACGGCGCTGCACCCCGGCATGAGCGCGCGCATCGCCGCCATCAACCGGGCGGTGATCGATGTGCGGGCCAAGCAATCGGCGAAGAAACCGCTGCGTCCTTAAGAACCGGGGAATGGGGGGAACACGCCCCCCGCGACCCAGGTGACGATGCCGATCAATATCACTGCCAGGAACACGCCGACCAGCAGTTTGCTGAGGGTGGGCATGCCTTCATCTTGCGATTGCTGTTCTTTGATTATCATTTGAACTCTCCGCAGGCTGTGGGATAGCGAGTCATCAGTATAGCCATTTTTTTATCGCACGCCGCACGCATGCGGCAGGCACTAAAACCACCATACGGCGCACCATGGACAGCATCGACCTCGAAGTACTGAAAACCTGCGCCGCCTGGATCGCGGCCGGCCGCCGCTGCGAACTGGTCACCGTCATCAAGACCTGGGGCTCCAGTCCGCGCCCGGTCGGCGCCACCCTGGCCATTTGCGACGACGGCACGGTGGTGGGATCGGTGTCCGGCGGCTGCATCGAAGATGACCTGATCGCACATGTGCGCACGCACGGCATCGTGCGCGAGCGGCCCGAAATCGTCAGCTACGGCATCAGCGCCGACGAGGCGCACCGCTTCGGCCTGCCCTGCGGCGGCACCATCGAGCTGGCGATCGAACCGCTGCATGCCGGCAGCGGCGTGGCCGAACTGCTGGCGCGGCTGGAGCGCCATGAACTGCTCGAACGGCGGCTCGATCTGAAGAGCGGCGCGGTCAGCCTGCATGCGGCCGCGCCGGGCGCCACGCTGGTGCTGGACGACGACCTGCTGACCACCCAGCACGGCCCGCGCTGGCGCCTGTTGATCATCGGCGCCAGCCAGTTGTCGCGTTTCGTGGCGCAGATTGCCACCGCCATGGATTACCATGTGATCGTCTGCGACCCGCGCGAAGACTACCGCGGCGGCTGGAATGTGCCCGGCGTGCCCCTGCTGCACGCCATGCCCGACGACCTTGTGCTGGAACTGCAGCTGGACAGCCGCAGCGCCGTTCTGGCCCTGACGCACGACCCGAAACTGGACGACCTGGCGCTGATGGAAGCATTGAAGTCGCCGGCCTTCTATGTCGGCGCCATCGGCTCGCGCGCCAACAATGCGAAACGGCGCGAACGGCTGCTGCAGTTCGACGTCACGCCGGACCAGCTGGCGCGCCTGCACGGCCCGGTCGGCCTGTACATCGGCAGCAAGACGCCGGCCGAAATCGCCATCTCCATCCTGGCCGAACTGACGGCCGTGAAAAATGGCGTGCCCGACAAGCTGCAGATCCAGCACGCGCAAGCGCTGTCCGCATGAATACCCTGCACTGGAGCCTGCCGCTGCCGCCCGGCTACCGCCAGGCGGACGTGCTGGCGTTTCACGGCCGTGATGCGCAAGGCGTGGCCGAACAGGTGACGCCCGGTGGCCTGCGCAAGGGCATCTTGCAGCAAGGCGCGCCGGTGCTGCTGGAAGTCGATTTCACGGCCACGCAAGCGCTGTGCCGCGCCGATATCGACGGCCCTACCAGCGACGACGGCATGCAGGACGCGCTGCACGGTGTGCTGATCAATATCCTGGGCCTGCGCATCGCGCCCGAGCCGTTTGCGCAGCTGGTGGCCGGCGACCCGCTGATGGGCCCCCTGGCGCGCGCCAACGGCAGCCTGCGCATCGTGCAGTCGGCCACGCCGTTCGAGGCACTGACCTGGGCCATCATCGGCCAGCAGATCAACCTGCCGTTCGCCATTGCGCTGCGCCGTACCTTTATCCTGCAGGCGGGCCGGCGGCACGGCGGCGGCCTGTGGTGCTACCCGGAAGCGCGCGACGTGGCGCGGCTGGAACCGGAACAGCTGACGGACCGCAAATTTTCGCGCGCCAAGGCCGAAACGCTGCTGCGCCTGGCACGACTGGTCGACGATGGTGAACTGTCACTCGACCTGCCGGCATCGGGCGAGGTAGCGGCGGTGTCGCAGGCGCTGCTGAATGTCAAAGGCATCGGCCCGTGGACCGTCAACTACGCGCTGCTGCGCGGCTATGGCTACGCCGACTGCTCGCTGCATGGCGACGTGGCGATCCGCGCGGCCCTGCAAAAGCTGTTGCAAGAAGACAGCAAGCCGGACATGGCGCGCACCGAACAATGGCTGCGCCAGTACGCGCCCCACCGCACCATGGCGGCGGCCCATTTGTGGGCCAGCCTGCAAGGCTAATGCAAAGGTAAAGCGCTGCGCCGCTGTGCGCGCGCCCCAAGCAGGTGGATCACGCCCGCCACCGCACCGAGTACCATACCGAATACCGCCACGCCGGGCCAGCCATGGCGCTCCATCAGCCAGCCGCTGGCCGCCACGCCGAGCGCGCCGCCGATAAAGGTGGCCGTCATGTACAGGCTGTTGATGCGGCCCTGGGCGGCCGGATCGGCGGCAAAGGCGCGCGTCTGGTTCGCCACCAGCGCGGCCTGCACGCCGATATCGAGCACGATCACGCCGATCACCAGCAGCACCAGCGAGGTGCCGGCGCCCGCCATCAGCAACCAGGACAAGGTGACGATGACGATGCTGGCGCCAATGACGGTGCGCGAGCCGAGCCTGTCGGCGGCCCTGCCGCCCACAGTGGCGGCCAGCGCGCCGGCCGCGCCGATAATGCCGAAGGCGCCAGCCCAGCTGCTGCCCAGATGCCATGGACCGTTGGCCAGCAGCGCCGCCAGGTTGACCCAGAAGGCATTGAAGCAGGCCCACAACAGTGACTGGATCAGCATCGATTCACGGATGGGACGATGGTCGCGCAGCAAGGGCCATAATGAGGCCAGCAGCCGTGCATACGACAGCTGGGTGGTCGGTATGCCGCGTGGCAGCAGCGCCCTGGCCGTGAACCACACGGGTATCATGAACGCCGCCTCCATGGCGTAGACGGCACGCCAGCCATAAGCATCGCCCACCACGCCGGCCACCGTGCGCCCCAGCAAAATGCCGACCATGATGCCGCTGACCACCGTGCCGACGGAGCGCCCGCGCTCGCCCGGCGACGACATCAGGGCGGCAAACGGTACCAGCTGCTGCGGCACGCAGCTGACAATGCCCAGCCCGAACGAGGCGGCCACCAGCGCCCAGATGCCGGGCGCCATGCACGCGGCCAGCGCAAAGAAAAACGCCAGCGCGATCTGGCCCAGCACCAGCTTGCGCCGGTCGACACGGTCGCCCAGCGGCAGCAGCAGGGCCAGGCCGGTGGCAAAGCCGAGCAGCGCCGCGCCGGCCACCAGGTTGACGGACGCCAGCTCGACGCCGAGGCCGGCCTGTATCAGGGGCAGTATCGGTTGCGTGCAATAGATATTGGTGATCACCGCGCCGGCGATCACCGCCATCATCAGGATCTTGCCGCGCGGCGCGGCCGGCGGCGGCCGTGTTTCATGTGAGTTTTGGGGTGTGGAGCGCATGGCGCCCTCCTTTCATGGTGATCTGTCAGGCGCCACGGCAACATGCCATGGCGCAGAAGAGCAGCTTACGTACTTGCACCCATGAAGAGAATCCCATAATATCGGGAGTCATTCTTCCAATATTTGACAGAATCGCGAGTACCGAACATGGATAAACTGGACTCGATGGCGGTGTTGCTGGCGGTGGTGGAAGCGGGCAGCCTGTCGGCCGCGGCGCGCCACCTGGCCATGCCGCTGGCCACCGTCAGCCGCAAGGTGGCGGCGCTGGAAGCGCACCTAAAAACACGGCTGCTGCACCGCACGACCCGCCACCTGGCGCTGACCGAGGCAGGCAGCGCCTACGTGGCCGCCTGCCGACGCATCCTCGACGAGATCGGCGAAGCGGAACGCACGGCGACCGGCGAATACGCCACGCCCAAGGGCGAACTGACGGTCACCGCGCCGATGATGTTCGGGCGCTTGCATATCGTGCCGGTGGTGGCCGAGTTTCTGGCCCAGTATCCGGAGATCGAAATCAACCTGGTGCTGACCGATCGCGTCATGCACCTGATGGATGAACATATCGATGTGGCGGTGCGCATCGGCGAACTGCCCGACAGCGGCTTGATGGCCACTGGCGTCGGCAAGGTGCGGCGGGTGGTCTGCGCCAGCCCCGATTACCTGGCCAGGCATGGCGCGCCGGCCACGCCGGCCGACCTGGCCGCGCATGACTGCATCAGTTTCGAGGTGATGGAATCGCGGCGCGCCTGGGTGTTCGGCGCGGCCAGGTCGGCGCAGGCCGTGCCCGTGCATTCCAGGCTGGCCGTCAATACGGTGGACGCGGCGATCGCCGCCGCCACTCTCGGCGTGGGCCTGGTCAGGGTGATGTCCTACCAGGTGATGGACGCCCTGCGCAACGATGCGCTGCGCATCGTGCTCGAACCGTTCGAGTCGGAACCCTTGCCCGTCAGCCTGGTGCACAAGGGACAAACGCCGCTGCCGCTGAAACTGCGCGCCTTTCTCGATTTTGTCACGCCGCGCCTGCGTGCGCGGCAGTTGAGCATCAGCTGAATATCAACTGAATATCAACCGAGCGCGCGCCTGAGTTCCGCATACGCCTGCACCAGCTGCTCTTTGCTGTAGCCGCGATTGAGTCCGCTGGGGTTCGGCAGTATCCACACGCGCGCGCCGCCGAAGCGCTCGGTTTGTTCTCCCCATTCGACCTGGCGCTGGCCCATCATCGCCGCGTAGGCCGCCTTGCCCAGGAAGGCGATCCATTGCGGCTGCAGCAGCGCCAGCTTGTGCTGCAGGCCGGCCGCCGCTTGCGCAAATTCTTCCTTGCCGACCTGGTCGGCCCGCTGTGTCGGCCGCCCCACCGCCGCGGTCAGGCCCAGTCCGAACGCCAGCACGCTGGCGTCATCCTGCGGCGCCACCTGGTGCGGCGTGAAGCCGGCCAGGTGCAGCACGGGCCAGAAGCGGTTGCCGCGGCCGAGAAAATGGTGGCCGGCGACGGCCGCTTCCGCGCCCGGATTGAGGCCGCAAAAAACCACCTGCAAGCCGGGGGCCAGGATATCGGGCAAACCTTGTGCCATTTGCGCCAGTGTGCTGTCTGTCATGGAAAACTCCGAATGCGGGGAGCCGCAGTATAGAAGAAACGAGAGCCGGCGTTGAACACGGCCGCCGCCGGTCGCCTCGCCTGCAGCACTCGGCGGCCGGTGCTACCATCTACTACTGATGAGCTAATCCCCATGACGGATGGCCGCCACGTTTTTCCGTACCCCCCCCACTTCCGAGGAATGCTATGACTACCCTGACCATCAATGGCAAGCGGCACGATATCGCCCTGCCCGAAGACACGCCCCTGCTGTGGACCCTGCGCGACGAACTGGGCATGACAGGCACCAAGTTCGGCTGCGGCATGGCCCTGTGCGGGGCCTGCACCGTGCACCTCGATGGCGAGGCGGTGCGCTCGTGCGTGACGCCGATCTCGGCCGCCGCCGGCAAAAAGATCACCACCATCGAAGCGGTGGGCGAAGACAAGGTGGGGCTGGCCCTGCAGCAGGCGTGGCAAGACCACGGCGTGCCGCAATGCGGCTACTGTCAGGCCGGGCAGATCATGTCGGCCACGGCTCTGCTGCACAAGACGCCGAAGCCCAGCGACCAGCAGATCCGCGAGGCGATGAGCGGCAATATCTGCCGCTGCGGCACCTATACGCGCATCCATGCGGCCATCAGGCAGGCCGCTGGCGTGACCGCCAAAGGAGCGTCCAAATGAACGCCCCTGACAAGATGATCGCCTCGGCCTCGCGCCGCAACTGGCTCAAGGCCGCCGGCGCGCTGGCCGGCTTTACACTGGTCGCCGGCCCTTCCGGCCTGGTGATGGCGGCCGATGCCGTCAAGTATGGCGGCGAGAACATGGCCGGCGGCGTGGTCGACGACGCGCTGGTATTTTTGTCGATCGGCTTTGATGACATCGTGACCATCGTGGCGCATCGCTCGGAAATGGGCCAGGGCATCCGCACCAGCCTGCCAATGGTGGCGGCCGACGAACTGGGCGCCGACTGGGCCAAGGTCAAGGTGCAACAAGCTCCGGCCGACGAAGCGCGCTACGGCAGCCAGGACACCGACGGCTCGCGCAGCATGCGCCACTCGTTCCGCGCCATGCGCCATGTGGGCGCCACCGCCCGCCTGATGCTGGAAACGGCGGCCGCCGCGCGCTGGAACGTCGCCGTCACGGAAGTGAAAGCGGCCGACCACAAGGTCGTGCATGCGGCCAGCGGACGCACGCTGGGCTTCGGTGAACTGGCTGAAGCGGCGGCAAAACTGCCGGTGCCGCCGCGCGCCAGCATCTCGCTCAAGCGCGCCGAAGAGCTGCGCTATATCGGCCAGGAAAGCGAACAAGATCGCAAGCGCGGTATCGACCTGCACGATATCGTGACCGGCAACACCCACTTCGGCATCGACACGCGTCTGGAGGGCATGCACTACGCCGTGATCGCCCGTCCGCCCGTGTTTGGCGGCAAGCTGAAAAGCGTCGACAAGACGGCGGCCCTGAAAGTGCCGGGCGTGCTGCGCATCGTCGAACTGGCGGGCAGCCCGCCGCCGGCCATGTTCAATCCGCTGGGCGGGGTGGCCGTGATTGCCAGCAATACCTGGGCCGCCATCAAGGGCCGCGAAGCGCTGGTGCTGGAATGGGAGGACGGCCCGAACGGCGTCTACGATTCGAAGGCATTCCGTACCACCCTGGAAGCGGCCGTGCGCCAGAGCGCCAAGCCGGCGCGCGACCAGGGCAAGACGCTTGAAACCCTGGCCGCCGCACTGGCCAGGCGCAAGATGAGCGCCGAATACTATCTGCCGCACCTGGCCCACGCCACCATGGAGCCGCCCGCCGCCACCGTGCGCGTGGCCAACGGCAAGGCCGAAGTGTGGGCCTGCGTGCAGGCGCCACAAGCCACGCGCAGCAATGTGGCGAAAGCGCTGGGACTGGCGTTCGAGGACGTCACCGTGCACGTCACCTTGCTCGGTGGCGGCTTCGGGCGCAAATCGAAACCGGACTTCGCGGTCGAAGCGGCGCTGCTGTCCAAAGCGATGGACGGCAAACCCGTCAAGCTGACCTGGACCCGCGACGACGACCTGCAGCACGATTACCTGCACACGGTATCGGTCGAGCGCCTGGAAGCGTCGCTTGACGCGAAGGGATTCCCGACCGCCTGGCTGCACCGCACGGCAGCGCCCACCATCACCTCGACCTTCGCCGCCGGCGCCAACAAGCAGGCGCCATTCGAGCTGGGCATGTCGGCGATCAACGTGCCGTTTGCGATCCCGAATGTGCGCGTCGAGGTGCCGGAAGTGCCGGCCCACACGCGCATCGGCTGGTTCCGCTCGGTGTCGAATATTCCGCACGCGTTCGCGATCCAGTCGTTTACGGCCGAACTGGCGCATGCGGCGAAAAAGGATCACCGCGATTATCTGCTGGAACTCCTGGGACCGGCGCGCAAGATAGCTCCGAAGGAACTGTCCGACGGCTGGAACTATGGCGAAGACCCGGCCAAATATCCGGTCGATATCGGCCGCATGCGCCACGTGATCGAACTGGCCACGGCCAAGGCGGGCTGGGGCCGCAAGCTGCCCAAGGGACGCGGCCTGGGCCTGGCCGTGTCCTACAGTTTCGTCACCTACGTGGCGGCCGTGATCGAGGTGGAAATCAACGCGGCCGGCGAAGTGCTGATCCCGCGCGTCGATATCGCCATGGACTGCGGCCCGCAGATCAACCCGGACCGCGTGCGCTCGCAGATCGAGGGCGCCTGCGTCATGGGCCTGTCACTGGCGATGAGCGGCGAAATCAGCTTCAAGAACGGCAGGGTCGAGCAAAGCAATTTCCACGACTACGCCGTGCTGCGCGCCGCCGACGCCCCGCGCGTGATCCACACCCACCTGGTGCCGGGCACGCTGGACATGGAACTGGGCGGCGTGGGCGAACCGGCCACCCCGCCGATCGCGCCGGCGCTGTGCAACGCCATCTTTGCCGCCACGGGCAAGCGCATCCGCGCGCTGCCGGTGGGGATGCAGCTGGCGAAGAAAGCCTAAACCCGCCGCACGTTCCATCGCTGCAGCAGCGCGGCGGCGGCAGCCACTGCCGCCGCGCCGGCCGCCAGCAGCCATGCTGGCCAGTGCAGCAGCAACAGCAGGCCGCCGCCGGCGGCGCCGATGGCGCTGCCCAGGTACAGCGCCGATTCATTGAGGGCGATGGCCAGGTTGCCGTCGCCCTGCGCTGCCCGCACCGCCAGCAGGCGCTGGTTCTGCGGCACCTGCAGCGCCCAGCCGGCCGCGCCCCACAGCAATATCGGGAGCAATGGCAGCCAGTGCTGCCAGGCGCCCGCCAGCGGCAATGCGGCCAGCGACAGCGCCAGCAGCAGCAGCAAGATGATCAGGGTCAGGCGCGGCGCCGCCATGCGGTCGGCCAGCGGCCCCACCAGCATGCTGCCCGCCACGCCACCCACGCCCCAGGCCCACAGGAAAGGCGCGACCGCCTCGCCGTCCGGCGCCACCAGCGGCGCGATAAATGTGTACATGCCCAGGCTGGCAATCGCCGCCAGCAGCGAAACGACCAGTATCCCCATCACCTGGCCATCGGCCAGCAAGGCCAGCTTGCGGCGCAGCGCGACCGCCGGCGCCTTTGGCATCGCAGGCGGCTTCCAGCACAAGCCCATCAGCGCCAG
This sequence comes from Janthinobacterium sp. J1-1, assembly GCF_030944405.1. Taxonomy (NCBI): domain Bacteria; kingdom Pseudomonadati; phylum Pseudomonadota; class Betaproteobacteria; order Burkholderiales; family Oxalobacteraceae; genus Janthinobacterium; species Janthinobacterium sp. J1-1. The sequence continues at coordinate 2,412,038 of NZ_CP132339.1, read as the reverse complement.
CGCCCCCAGCGCCGTGACCAGCCACAGTGCCGACGCCCAGCCCAACCGTGCTGCCAGCAGCAGGCTCAACGGCACGCCCAGCACCGTGCCGCTGGCCATGCCGCCCATGATCGCGGCGATCGCCTTGCCGCGCTGGCCGGGCGCCACCATGGCGGCGCAGGCGGCAATCCCGAGCGCCAGATACACGCCGGAGCCGATGCCGGCAATCGCCCGGAAGACCAGCAGCTGCGCAAAGCCGCCGGCCAGCGCGCTGGCGGCATTGGCCAGCACGAACAATCCCAGCGCCAGCAGCAGGCCGGCGCGCTGGCGCGCGGCCGGCAGCAAGGCGACCGCCAGTGGCGAGCCCAGGCCGTAGGCGAGCGTAAACGCCGTCACCAGTTGCGCGGCCATCGCCACCGGCACCTCGAACGCGGGCGCGATCAGCGGAATCAGGCCGGCCGTCACATAGGACGCCATGCCCAGTGCAAAGGCGCCCAAGGCGATCAGATAAACAGCGAATGGCAGGCGGACAGTAGCGGAAGTGGACAAGACGTGATCGGACATGGGCTCTGCCTTCAACAAGAAAGCAGGCATTCTGGAATACAATATAAACAATTACAATTTAACTGTTTATGCTATTACTGGCAGCAACAGCCTCCGGGATCACCGCCATGCGCACCTTGCAACGCACCCGCCATGAACTGGCCGCCTATCTGCAGGCGCGCCGCGCCAGCCTGTCCCCCGAAGACATGGGCCTGCCCAGCGGCGGGCGGCGCCGCACGCCGGGCCTGCGCCGCGAAGAGGTGGCGGCCCTGGCCGGCGTGGGACTGACCTGGTACACCTGGCTGGAACAGGGCCGCGATATCGGCGTCTCAAGCGCTTTTCTCGACAATCTGGCGCGCGTGCTGAAACTCGATGCCGGTGAGCGGCGCCATCTGTTCCTGCTGGCCCATGCGCGCCCGCCGGCCGAAGACGGCAAGACCTGGTGCGTGGTGCCGCCGCCGGTACGCCGCCTGATGCACGACCTGCCGCATGCGGCCTTCGTGCTCAACCTGCGCTGGGATGTGCTGGCATTCAACGACGGGGCCGGCGCCCTGTTCGGCCTGGGCGCGCATGCGCCTGCGCGGCGCAACCTGCTGTGGCTGCTGTTTACCGATCCCCTGCTGCGCCAGCGCTTTACCGACTGGGAACAGCAGGCGCCGCGCATGCTGTCCAGCTTTCGCCGCGACTACGCGCGCGCCACGCAGGAGGCCGATATCCACGCGCTGGTCGCGGAACTGGAACAGGTGTCGCCGGAATTCAAGCTGTGGTGGCGCCGCCATGAGGTGCACGCACCGTGCGACGGCGTGCGCAGCCTGTCCATCGATGGCGCCAGCGTCGCCTTTGAACACAGCTCGCTGACGATCGACGCCGACCGCCATTTGCGGCTGGTGGTGCACGCACGCCAGTTGTAGGGGCAGCACGCCCCACAACGAAAAAACCGCTGACCCTCTTGCGAGGAATCAGCGGCTTCGAATTGGTTGCGGGGACAGGATTTGAACCTGTGACCTTCGGGTTATGAGCCCGACGAGCTGCCAGACTGCTCCACCCCGCACAAGAATTATATACCAGATTGTTACGCGGCGTAAAGGGACGTGTTTGACACATCATCTGACAATGAAAAAACCGCTGACCCTCTTGCGAGGAATCAGCGGTTTCGAATTGGTTGCGGGGACAGGATTTGAACCTGTGACCTTCGGGTTATGAGCCCGACGAGCTGCCAGACTGCTCCACCCCGCACAAGAATTATAAGCGCAAACGGGTGACTTAGGCAATAGCTATCTCAACATCGGCCGTAATAGAGCCATTCAATAGAAAATCCCGGCACATGCCTGATCCGCCCGGCACGCCACGGCACACGCAATCGGTGTACAGTAAGCGTTACACTGTTGCTCGGACCTCTGCCCTCTTTTACCTTACAGCCTGCCCATGAAATTCTGCTCCGAATGCGCCCATCCCGTCAGCCTGTCGATACCGGCCGGCGACAACCGTCCGCGCTATGTCTGCGCCAATTGCGATACCATCCATTACCAGAACCCGAAGATGGTGGTCGGCTCGATACCGGTATGGGAGCAGGACGGCCAGTTGCAGGTGCTGCTGTGCAAGCGCGCCATCGAGCCGCGTTACGGCTACTGGACCCTGCCTGCCGGCTTCATGGAAAACGATGAAACCACCTCGGACGCGGCCGAGCGCGAAACGGTGGAGGAAGCGGGCGCGAACATCGAACTGGGCAAGCTGTTTTCGCTGCTGAACGTGCAGCGCGTGCACCAGGTGCACCTGTTCTACCTGGCGCGCCTGCGCGACCTCGATTTCGCGCCCGGCATCGAAAGCCTGGAGGTGCAGCTGTTTACGGAAAGCGAGATCCCCTGGGACGACCTGGCCTTTCCCACCGTGCGCACCACCCTGGAACTGTTCTTTGCCGACCGCGTGAAGATCCGCGAAGGCGGCAGCTACGGTTTTCATACGGGCGACATCAACCGCCCGATGGCCATGCCGGCCGACTGAGTCCATCAACCTTGAGCGCCCTGACCGCATGATCCCCTGGCTCGATCTCCATACCCCGTTTCCCGATGTCTCGCGCGCGCTGACGGGCGAAGCGCCTGGCCTCTTGGCGGCCGGCGCCGACCTGTCGCCGCGCCGCCTGCTCGACGCCTACCGGCACGGCATCTTCCCCTGGTTTTCCGAAGGCCAGCCGATACTGTGGTGGAGCACCGATCCGCGCATGGTGCTGATGACCGACCAGTTCAAACTGTCCGACAGCCTGCAGAAAGCCATCCGCAAGGTCGAGCGCAGCGCCGCCACCGACGGGCGCTGGCAGCTGCGCTTTGACGGCGACTTCGAGGGCGTCATGCGCGCCTGCGCCGCGCCGCGCAAGGATGGCCCGGGCACCTGGATCTCGGACGAGATCATCGACGGCTATACGGGCCTGCACAAGCTCGGTTATGCGCACTCGTCGGAACTGTGGCTCGACGGTGAACTGGTGGGCGGCGCCTATGGCGTGTCGATCGGCCGCATGTTCTACGGCGAATCGATGTTCGCGCGCGTCACGGACGGCTCGAAAATCGCGCTGGCCCATCTGGTGCATTTTTTGAAAGAACGCGGCGTGAAGATGATCGACTGCCAGCAGGAGACGCGCCACCTGGCCTCGCTGGGCGCGGCGCCGATTTCGCGCGCGCGCTTCCTGGCCCATCTGCGCGGCGCAATTGAAGAAGCACAAATCACCGACTGGCACACTGCGGCCAGGGGCTAGCTATGCTATCGTTGCAAGCAACACCGCTGCCTCATACTGGACCGCCATGACGCACCTGAACGAATTACCGTTTGCCACCCTGCAGTTCTACACGACGGCGCCCTACCCCTGCAGCTACCTGGAACAGCGCCAGGCGCGCTCGCAGGTGGCGACGCCCTCGCACCTGATCAACAGCGACGTGTATTCGGAACTGGTGAGCAACGGCTTCCGGCGCAGCGGCATCTTTACCTACCGCCCGTACTGCGACGGCTGCCAGGCCTGCATCCCGGTGCGCGTGGCGGCGCAGGATTTTACGGCCAGCCGCAACCAGCGCCGCGCCTGGAGCCGCCATGCGCAGCTGCAGGCCGGCGTGGCCACCCTGTCCTTCCTCGACGAGCACTACGAGCTGTACCTGCGCTACCAGAGCACGCGCCACGCGGGCGGCGGCATGGACCAGGACAGCCGCGACCAGTACGCCCAGTTCCTGCTGCAAAGCCGGGTCAACACGCGCCTGGTCGAGTTCCGCGACCCCGAAGGCGTGCTGCGCATGGTCAGCATCATCGACGTGCTGGCCGACGGCCTGTCGTCCGTCTACACCTTCTTCGATCCGGACGTGCCCGGCGCCTCCTACGGCACCTACAACGTGCTGTGGCAGATCGCCCAGGCGCGCGAGCTGGGCCTGCCGTATGTGTATCTCGGCTACTGGATCGCGCAGAGCCCGAAGATGGCGTATAAAATCAACTTCAAGCCGCTGGAAGCGCGCATCAAGGGGCAGTGGGTAGTCATGTGAAACCAACCGCATGTCGGTGGGGTGGTAGGTCGGATTAGCGCGCAAGCGCGTAATCCGACAACACCAGCGGCGCCAACAATGTTGTCGGATTACGGCGCTGCGCGCCTAATCCGACCTACCTGATGTTACTTGCTCTTGTCCGGATACGCGGGCCGGCTTGGCCGCACCGGCGGATTTTTCGCCAGCTCCGCCTGTATCACCTCAATCGCCTTTTCCAGCTGCGGATCGCGGCCGGCGATCACGTCGGCAGGCGTTTGCTCGACTTCGATATCGGGCGGCACGCCTTCGTTTTCCACGCCCCAGCCGTTTTCACGGGTCCAGAACGCCAGGTTGGGCGCGGTGATGCTGCCGCCGTCCATCAGCACGGGGAAGCCGAGGATGCCGACCAGGCCGCCCCATGTGGCCTTGCCGATCAGCGGCCCCATGTTATTTTTGCGGAACATCCACGGCAGCAAATCGCCGCCCGAGCCGGCCGTCTCGTCGATCAGCATGGCGCGCGGGCCCTGGATGGAGGCGGACGGCGTCTTCATGTCGGCGCCATAGCGCATGGCCCACCAGGCGATCTCCTTCTTCTGCAGGATTTCGATGTAATAGTCGGCCACGCTGCCGCCGCCATTGAAGCGCTCGTCGACGATGATGGCCTGCTTGTCCGCCTGCGGGAAGAAATAGCGCTTGAAGTAGGTGTGGCCCAGGCCCGCCGTGTTCGGCACGTACACATAGGCCACCTTGCCGCCGGTGGCCGCGTTCACCTTGCGCATGTTCCCTTCGATCCAGTCGCGGTTGCGCAGAGCGTCTTCGGTCGGCACCGGCACCACCGTGATGGTGCGCGCGCCCTTGCCGTCGGCCGACGGGCCGACCGTGATATCGATCGCCTTGCCGGCCGTGTTTTCAAACGCGCTGTAGATATTCGTCGGCGGCGCGATCGGGCGGCTGTCGACGGCCAGCAGGTATTCGCCGGCCTTGACGTTCAGTCCCGGCTCTGTCAGCGGCGCGCGCAAGCTGGGGTTCCAGTTCAGGCCGCCATACACTTTCCTGAAGCGGTAATGGCCGTCGCTCACCTCGTAGTCGGCGCCCAGCAAACCGCCCGGCACTTTTTTGGCGTCGATAAAATCGTCGCCGCCGCCGCCGCGATGGTGGCCGACGGCCAGCTCGCTGCACATCCATTGAATCAGACGGTTCAGGTCGGCACGGCTGGACAGCTCGGGCAGAAAGGCCGCGTACTTGTCGCGCATGGCTTTCCAGTCCACGCCATGCATGGCCGGGTCATAGAAATAATCGCGGTTGATGCGCCACACTTCATTGAAAATCTGCGTCCACTCGGCACGCGGATCGGCTTTGACTTCGATCGCGTCGATCTTGATCTTGCCTTCGCCCGCCATCAACGGCTTGCCGGTCGCGGAACCCATGGCCCAGTTGTCCTTCTGCCGGTAGAGCAGCTTCTTGCCGTCGGCCGACACCTCGAAATCGTCGGCCTCCGCCACCACGGTTTCGGCCTTGCGCTCCTTCAAATCAAAGCGCTGCACCGCCTTCTTGCCGTCGTTCTCGCGCAGGAAGAAGATCTGGCCGTCGCCACCGGCCGACAGGCTGGAGAACTGCGCGGCCGGCATCGGCAGGTCGACGATGCGCGTGGCAATGCCGTCGAAATCGATGCGGATCGGCGCCACCGGCGCGACAAACACTTTCGGATCGTCGCGGCCCGTCTTCGGGTCGATCCTCGGCTCGTTTTTCGCCTCGGTCTCTGCCTTGGGGACGTCCTTCTTCGGCTCCGCGCCGGCGGCTTTTTCCTCGTCGCTTTCCTTGATCAATGGCGATGGCAAGTCATTCCTCAGCACCGCCATCCACACCGTGCGCGTCACCAGGTTGTCTTCGTTCTGCTGCGAGAACCAGTTGTTGCTCGGGCCCGCATTGGTCGAGGCAAAGAAGTACAGGTATTTGCCGTTCTTGTCGAACACCGGCTCGGCCACGTCCGACAGGCCATCGGTGACCGGCATCGACTTGTTCTGCTCGACCGAATAGATATAGGCGCTGCGCGTGTAGGTGGGCGAATTGAGCGTGTAGGCCAGCCAGCGCGAATCGGGCGCCCACGAGGCGCGCATGCTCTTGTCGACGCCGTACATCGGTTCGGTCGCGATCTTCTGTACCTTGGCCGTGCCGATATCGATCACATACATGCTCCAGCCATTGTCGGCGAACGCGATCTTCTTGCTGTCGGGCGACCAGACGGCGCTGTCGTAGAAGCCGCTGCCATTGAGCTTGAACTTGCGCACCGCGCCCTTGCCGTCCTGGGCCCGCACATGCAGTTCGTACTCGCCCGACTCGTCCGAGAAATACGCCACCGAGCGGCCATCGGGCGACCAGATCGGCGTGCGCTCGTGGGCACCGGGAGTCTGCGTCAGGTTGCGCACATCGCCCTTGTCGGCCGGGATGGTGACGATCTCGCCCCGGTATTCGAAGGCCACGCGCGCGCCCGACGGCGAGATCGAGGCGTCGCGGATATATTTTGCGCCCTTGACCCAGCGCGGACGCGTTTGCCCCAGGTCGCTGGCGACGCCGATGGCCAGCTTTGTCGACTGGCCGCTGGCCAGGTCCAGGCTGTGCAGGTAGCCGGCCTGCTCGTAGACGATGACGCCATTGGCGGCCGAAGCGTTCAGCACCGGGAAGTCCGTGTGCCGCGTCAGCTGGCGCACCGCCTTGCTTTTCACATCGTAGGCAAACAGATTGAATTCGCCGTTGCGATCGGAGCGGAAATACACGGTGTCGCCGAGCCAGATCGGATCGACGTCGTTCGAGCGCGTGGTGGGCTGCGGGATTTTCTCGATCGATTTGTCGCTGGATGAAAACAGCCACAGCCAGGAATTGGTGCCGCCCCGGTAGCGTTTCCACTGCTTGAAGGCCGGCATCAGGGGGTTGTAGGCGATGCGCTGGCCGTCCGGCGAATATGTGGCGCGCGAGGCGTTCGGGATCTCCAGCTGGGTTTCCACGCCGCCGGTTACCGGCACCGTAAACAGCTTCTGGAAGCGGTTGTTGAAGGCGGCGCGCGGCGAGGTAAACATCACCGCCTTGCCGTCCGGCGTAAATGCCTGCGCCAGGTCGACACCCGGGTGGAAGGTCAGGCGGCGCGGCACGCCGCCGGCGGCCGCGATCACGTAGACATCGATATTGCCGTCGATATTGGCGCTGTACGCGATCAGGCTGCCATCGGGCGAAAACACGGGGTTCGACTTGTCACCGAGATCGGACGTGAGGCGCCGCGCGCCACCGCCATCGCGGTTGCTCAGCCACAGGTCACCGGCATAGATAAAGGCGAGATGGCTGTTCGAGACGGCCGGCTCGCTCAGCATGCGGGTGTCCTGGGTATTGGGCAGTGCGGTGGCGGCTTGGCTCAGCAGCAGTGCAGCGGCGGCAATCGCCGTCAGGGTCAAGGTCTTGATCAAGTCTTGTCTCGCTTATGGTGTAAGAAAAGAGGGAGTACCCGCGGTCCAATGCGAATGATCAAGTAATCAATATTGCATTGGGCCAACAAGAACTATACACCCGGCAGCCCCGTGGAACACGGTAAAATACGGCCCATCGCCAGTACCCATGACCGCATCACGCCCCGCGCACCATCCTTGAAAAACCCATGTCCAAAAAATTCCTGTATTCCCTCGCCCGCCCGCTGCTGTTTTCCATGGATGCCGAAGCGGCCCACCATTTCACCCTGCCGGCCCTGAAACGCGCAGCCGCGCTGGGGCTGACCAAACTGGCCGGCAAACCGGCGGCGGACCCGCGCACGGTGATGGGCATCACCTTCCCGAATCCGGTCGGCCTGGCCGCAGGCCTGGACAAGGATGGCGCATTTATCGATGCGCTGGCCGACATGGGCTTCGGTTCGATCGAAGTGGGTACCGTCACGCCGCGCGCACAGGCCGGCAACCCGAAGCCGCGCATGTTCCGCCTGCCGCAGGCGCAGGGCATCATCAACCGCATGGGGTTCAATAATGGCGGCGTCGACGCCTTTGTCGCCAATGTGCAGGCCTCGAAGTTCTACCAGGAGCGCGCCGGCGTGCTGGGCCTGAACATCGGCAAGAACGCCGATACGCCGATCGAAAAGGCGGCCGACGACTATCTGCTGTGCCTGGAAAAAGTCTACCCTTACGCCAGCTATGTGACAGTGAATATCTCGTCGCCGAACACCAAGAATTTGCGCCAGTTGCAAGGCGCGTCGGAACTCGACGCCCTGCTGTCGCAGCTGAAGCAAGCGCAGGCGCGCCTGGCGGACAAGCACAAGCGCTACGTGCCGCTGGCCCTGAAAATCGCGCCCGACATGGATGGCGAACAGGTGAAAAGCATCGCCGAATCGCTGACGCGCCACGGCATCGACGGCGTGATCGCCACCAACACCACCCTGTCGCGCGCGGCCGTGGAAGGCATGGAGCATGGCGCGGAAGCGGGCGGCCTGTCGGGCGCGCCCGTGTTCGAACTGTCGAACAACGTGATCCGCCTCTTGAGGGCGGAACTGGGCGATGCGCTGCCCATCATCGGCGTGGGCGGCATCATGCAGGGCCAGGACGCGGTGGCCAAATTCGAGGCGGGCGCGCAGCTGGTGCAGCTGTACAGCGGCCTGATCTACGCCGGCCCGGCGCTGGTCGGCGACTGTGCGCGCGCGCTGCGCGGCAGGCAGGCACGTTAAGACAGGAGAGACCATGGAGAAGACCACACTCGGTTCCAGCGATCTGCTGGTCAGCAAAATCTGCCTGGGCACCATGACCTTCGGTGAACAGAACAGCGAAGCGGAAGCGCACAGCCAGCTCGATTACGCGCTTGAGCGCGGCATCAACTTCATCGACACGGCCGAGATGTATCCGGTGATGGCCAGCGCCGAGACGCAGGGCAATACCGAGCGCTATATCGGCAGCTGGCTGAAGAAAAGCGGCAAGCGCGGCCAGATCGTGCTGGCCAGCAAGGTCGCCGGGCCGAACAGCCGCATGCACTGGATACGCGGCGGCAAGAACAACCTCGACGCGGTCAATATCCGCGCCGCCGTCGAAGACAGCCTGCGCCGTTTGCAGACCGAGCATATCGATCTGTACCAGTTGCACTGGCCCAGCCGCAACCTGCCGATTTTTGGCGCCAATAGCTACAACCCGCAGCATGAACGCGAGGCGGTCGCCATCGAGGACACCCTGGCGATCCTGGGCAAGCTGGTCGACGAAGGCAAGATCGGCCATGTCGGCGTATCGAACGAGTCGTCGTGGGGCGTCTGCGAATATATCAAGCAGGCCGAACTGAAAGGCCTGCCGCGCATCGCCTCGATTCAGAACCTGTACAACCTGACGGCGCGCCAGTTCGAGACCGGCCTGCTGGACGAAACCTGCCACCGCGAGAACGTGGGCCTCTTGGCCTACAGCCCGCTGGCGTTCGGCCAGCTGACAGCCAAGTACCTCGACGATCCGCAGGCGCGCGGCCGCCTGACCATCTTCCCGCCCGGCTGGAGCCCCCGTTATATCCGCCCGGCCACCATCGAGGCGGCGCGCCAGTACGCGGCGCTGGCGCGCGCCAACGGTTTGACGCCAACCCAGCTGGCGCTGGCCTGGTGCTACTCGCGCTGGTTTATCGCATCGACCATTATCGGTGCGACCAGCCTGGAGCAGCTGGCCCACAATATCGACGCCTATCAAATCACGCTGTCGCCGGACGTGGTGAAGGCGGTCGACGCCATCCATGCCACCCTGACCAACCCCGGTCAATAAGCGCCTCCTCTTCGCCGGCGGCCATCCGCGCCGCCGGCAGTCGTTTTTATACAACAAGCAGCAGACCACCGCAGTGCACCATTGCGGCTTTGCCATGCGCCGCCGTATGCTGGATAGCAAGGCGATATGCGCCACTCCCGCAAATTGCCCACGCATTATCCGTTTATCGCATAACGATACACAGAAGCATTCGTAAGCGCGCCACGCGCCCACTGTTAATCTGATGACATCACCGGACCGCCACGGTCCGCGGAACCTGAATCACTAACCGAAGAGATATAGTCGATGAGTCCTGTTACTACACGCACCACCCGCGCCCTGCCCGTCAAGACCGTCATCGCCGCCAGCCTGGTGGCCTGTTTCGCCCTGCCCGCCCACGCCCAGCAGGAGCTGCCGGCCGACGGCGAACTGCAATCGGTGGTGGTCACCGGCACCTTTGCGAAAAACCGCCGCACCATCGATTCCGAATCGCCGATCGACATTCTGACCTCGCGCGACCTGCAAAGCACGGGTTCGGGCGAACTGGCCACCGTGCTGGCGCGCCTGCTGCCGTCGCTGAACTTCGCCCGCGCTACCGGCGCCGACGCCAGCGACGCCGTGCGTCCGGCCCAGCTGCGCGGCCTGTCGCCCGACCAGACGCTGGTGCTGGTCAACGGCAAGCGCCGTTATACGTCGGCCGTGGTCAACGTCAACGGCTCGCTGGGCCGCGGCTCGGCGCCGGTCGACCTGAACGCGATTCCGCTGGCCGCCATCGACCATGTGGAAGTGCTGCGCGATGGCGCCGCCGCCCAGTACGGTTCCGACGCGATCGCCGGCGTGATCAACATCATCCTGAAAAAAGGCGCGGCCGGTGGCGACGTGGAAGTGGGCTATGGCCAGACCCAGGAACGCGACGGCAAGCAGAAGTCGATCAAGGGTTCGGCCGGCTTTGCGCTCGGTGAAGACGGCTGGCTGCGCCTGTCGGCCGAAGTGGCCGACCGCGATCCGACCAACCGCGCCGGCGCCGACTTCCGCAATCCGCTGGAGCCGCGCTACGGCAAGGTCAACCAGCGCTACGGCGACGCCGAAAGCCAGCCGGCCACCCTCTTCGTCAACAGCGAATACCACATCAACGACAATATCGACTGGTATGCCTTCGGTAACTACGGCAAGCGCGACACCTCGGCCGCCGCCACCTGGCGCACGGCCTACAACGGCACCGCGCTGCGCACGCCAGTCTACCCGGAAGGCTTCCTGCCGCTGCAAAACAGCACCCTGACCGACCAGTCCCTGGTGACCGGCCTGCGCGGGGAAGCGGCCGGCTGGCGCTGGGATGCCAGCCTGAACTACGGCAGCAACAAGTTCGAACTGGACCTGGACAACACCATCAACCTGTCGATCGGCCCGCTGGGCATCAACAGCCCCACGCATTTCCATGCTGGTTCGCTGAAAAACGAGCAGACCGTGTTCAACCTCGACGCCGCGCGCGAATTTGCCGTGCCCGCCTTTACGGGACCGCTGACGGTGGCCGTCGGTGCGGAAGCGCGTCATGAAAAATACAGCATCGGCGCCGGCGACGAAGCGTCGTACACGGGCAGCGGCTCGCAGGGCTTTGCCGGCTTTCGTCCGGCCAACGCCGGCAGCCACTCGCGCCACAATGAATCGATCTATGTGAACCTGGAAGCGGAAGTGACCAGGAAGCTGTCGGGCGGCGTGGCACTGCGCCACGAGCGCTACAGCGATTTCGGCAACACCACCTCGGCCAAGGGATCGGCCCGCTACGCCTTTACCGACGCGCTGTCGCTGCGCGGCACGGCCTCGAGCGGCTTCCGCGCGCCCTCGCTGGCGCAGCAGTACTACACGATTACCACCACCAACTTCCAGGTCATCAACGGCACCAATACGCCGATCGAAACGGGCACCTTCGCCGTCAATACGCCACAGGCGCGCGCCCTCGGTGCACAGGACCTGAAGCCGGAAAAAGCCCGCAACTACAGCCTGGGCCTGCAATTCCAGCCGAACCGCAACTTCACCACCTCGATCGACGCCTACCGCATCGACATCGACAACCGCATCCTGTTCTCGGCCAACCTGGCGCTGAACAGCGCGCTGCAGGCCCAGCTGGCGGCGCAGGGCACGGCCGTCGGCGCCGCGCGCTACTTCACCAACGCGGTCGACACGCGCACCGAAGGTGTCGACATCGTCAGCACCTACCGCATCGACCTGCAGGAAAAAGACCGCCTGGACTTCACCGTGGCGTACAACCATAACAAGAGCTCGGTACAGAAAATCGCCGACAATCCGGCCGTCCTGACGGCCAACAACCTGCTGCTGATCGACCGCCAGACGGTTGCCCGCGCCACCGTGGCCTCGCCGAAAGACAAGTTCAGCCTGGCCGCCGACTATGGCTTCGGCAACTGGAACGCACACGGCGTGGTCACGCGCTACGGCAGCTTCACCGTGCCGCAAAACAATGTCGCGCTGGACCAGAACTACGATCCGCAATGGGTGCTGGACCTGTCGACCTCGGTCAAGCTGGGCAAGAACTGGCGCCTGGCCGCCGGCATCGACAACGTCACCAACCGCTACCCGGCGCAAGTGACCAGCGCCGGCAACCTGAACGTGGCCGGTACCCAGCCGTACAGCATCTTCGCGCCGAACGGTTTCAATGGCCGTTATTACTATGCGAAGGCGGGTTATAGCTGGTAAGGCGGGCGGGTGGTGTCGGATTACGCTACGCTAATCCGACCTACGCGACCTGCGTGCCATGACAAGATCGTAGATACTGTTATCCCCGTCAAGCGTTGTGCAAGGTTGGATCAAATATTTTTCCCGACCTGAGCACGCCGAATGCCACGTGCACCAGCTTGCGCATCATGGCGCCGATGATCAGTTTCGGTGCCTTGCCGGCAGCGCTGAGCCGCTGGCCAAAGCGCTGACCCCATGGTGTCCTGTATACGGTCACCATGGCTGGCATGTACAGCGCCTTTCGCAGGAAACTGTGACCAATCTTCGACATGCGTGGCTTGCCACGTACGCTCGATCCTGACTCGTGCTGGCGCGGGTCGAGTCCCGCAAACGCCACGGCTTGCTTGGCGTTGTCGAAGCGCTCGGTATCGGCATAGTACGACAGCAACACTGGTATCGTGCGCTCACCCAGACCAGGGATGCTGTCGAGCAGCTCGCGCTTATCGCGTAAATCCGGATCATCGTCGATATGGCGCTTGATGGCGCGAATGAGTTCCTTGATTTCTTTGTCGAGCCAGGCAATGTGATCCTCGATACCCTGGCGTACCGCTTCTCGCGCGACGTCGAGCCGATTCGTTTCCTGCAACCGCATCGCTTGCACCGCTTCGAGGCGCAGCACCAAGGCGCGCAGTGCCTGCGCGGCGGGCGACGGCGCTGTCCACGGCTGCGGTTGGCGCTCATGGGCAAAGTCGGCAATCAACTGCGCGTCGACCTTGTCGGTCTTGGTGCGTACCATGCGCGAGGCGCCAAAGGCCTTCATCTGTGCCGGATTGATGACACTGACCACCATGCCAAGTCCGGCCAGATATTCGGCAACCCCTTCCCAGTAAGTGCCAGTCGCTTCCATACATACTCTCGGGTTGCCGGCATCATGCTTGAGCAGCCATTCGCTCAGTGCAGCAAATCCTTTGTGATTGTTCTCTACTACCTTGTTACGGTGCTTGCCATTGGGCAGGCGCAGTGCGCAGTCCAGCTTGGCCTTGGCAACGTCGATTCCTAAATTAAACATGCTGTGGTCCTCTTGCGATCTACCTTGTGAATGCGGGCTACCGGCGTGCCGGTGCCAAAGATACTGTCCGATCTTGACATGGAGGGTGGGTAACTGGTGCGAGATCTACATCGCTGGCTTTGAGCCTAAGGGCGGATACGGCATCCAGTTACCCGGTCTTGATATGCCTACCAAGAATTTTGACAGCGGCCGATGTTGTTCGCAACACCACCAACCGCATGAGAGGAATAATACAAGGTCGGATTAGCGCGCAGCGCGTAATCCGACAACATTGTTGACCCACAACATGCAAAACGGGGGGCATAGCGCCTCCCGTTTTTGCGTATTTCAAGACCAGCGCGCCCGAACAATGGCGCTTCAGCCTGCGCGTGAGCGCGGACCGTTTTGTCGAACTGACCGGCATGCCGGGCGTGAAGCCGGCGCGCTACATGGGCCGCTTTCACTGGGTGACCATCGTCGACGTGGCGCGCTTTCCGGCGGACTACCTGGCCGAACTGGTACAGGATTCCCACGCGCGCGCCGTGGCGAAACTGACGCGCGCGCAGCGCGCCATGCTCGACGTCCTGCTCAATTAAAGCGCTTCCTCGCCGCCCATGGCGCGGTCGATATCCTCGCGCGTCAGGTCCGGCGCCAGCTGCAAAATGAATTCATAGGCATACGAGCGCAGATAGGCGCCGCGGCGCACGGCCAGGCGGGTGGTATTGGTGGCGAACAGGTGCGACGCTTCGACCGCGCGCAGCCCCTTGTCGCGGCCATGGTCGAAGGCCATCGAGGCGACGATGCCCACGCCCATGCCCAGCGCCACGTACTGCTTGATGACGTCCGAATCCATGGCCGTCAAAATGATGTCGGTGGCCACGCCGGCCTTGGCAAACGCATCGTCGATATGGCCGCGGCCCGTAAAACCCTTGTCGTAGGTGATCAACGGGTATTTCGCCAGGTCTTCCAGCCGGATCGGCGAGTGCTCGAGCAGCGGGTGGCCGTCCGGCACCACGATCAGATGGCTCCAGCGGTAGCACGGGAACGACACCAGGTCGGGGAACTGGCTCAGGCCCTCGGTGGCGATGCCGATATCGGTCTTGCCCGACAAGACCCATTCCGCGATATGTTCGGGAGCGCTTTGCTGCAGCGCGATGCGCACATCGGGAAACGCCGCGCGAAAGCCCTGCACCACTTTCGGCAGCGCATAGCGGGCCTGGGTGTGGGTGGCCGCCACCGACAAGGTGCCGCTGGTCTGGCCGCTGTATTCCAGGCTGGCCTGCTGCAGGTTTTCCGCTTCGATCAACAGCCGGTCGACGATCTTCAGGATGCCCTTGCCCGGCTCCGTCAGGCCCGTCAGCCGCTTGCCGTTGCGCTCGAAAATGACCACGCCCAGCTCGTCCTCCAGCTCGCGGATCTGCCGGCTCACGCCAGGCTGCGAGGTGAACAGGGCGTTCGCCACTTCCGTCAGGTTATAGCCGCGGCGCGCTGCCTCGCGGATCGAGCGCAATTGTTGAAAGTTCATGGTGATTCCAGCCTTTTAGGTTCTTGTTGGTTCAACGAACACGTGCAGGCGTTTCGGGCGCACGACCAGGGTCTCGCCCTCTTTCAGTTGCAGATGGCTGAAGCGCTCGTTCGACATCACGGCTTCGATCAGCTCGCTGTTATCGACGCGCTGCAAATCCAGCTGGGCCAGCGGGCCGATCGCATGGGCACGGCTCAGCTTCACCACGATGCCGTCGGCGCCCGGCGTGTAGCGGTCGATTTCCAGGTCATGCGGCCGCACATAGGCGGTGCCCTTGCTGTCGCTCACGCCCGCATAGTCGGGCACGTCGAAACTGGCGTCGCCGGTGGCCATCACGCCGTCGTGCACGCGGCCATGGAACAGGTTGACGTTACCGAGGAAGCCATACACAAACGGTGACGCGGGATGGTTGTAGACCTGCTCGGGCGAGCCGAGCTGCTCGACGGTGCCCTTGTTCATCAGCACCACCTGGTCGGCCACTTCCAGCGCCTCTTCCTGGTCGTGCGTCACAAAAATACTGGTCACATGCAGGTCGTCGTGCAGGCGGCGCAGCCAGCGGCGCAGTTCCTTGCGCACCTTGGCGTCCAGCGCGCCGAACGGTTCGTCGAGCAGCAGCACGCGCGGCTCGACCGCCAGCGCGCGGGCCAGCGCGATACGCTGGCGCTGGCCGCCGGACAACTGCGGCGGATAGCGGTCGGCCAGCCAGTCCAGCTGCACCAGCTCCAGCAAATCTTTTACCTTGCGGCGGATCTGGTCCTCGGACGGGCGCTCGCTGCGCGATTTCACGCGCAGGCCAAAGGCCACGTTTTCAAACACGGTCATGTGCTTGAACAGCGCATAGTGCTGGAACACGAAACCGACTTGCCGCTCGCGCACATGGCGGTTCGACGCGTCTTGCGCGTCGAGCAGCACTTGGCCGCTGTCCGGATGTTCCAGGCCGGCGATAATGCGCAGCAAGGTGGTCTTGCCGCAGCCGGACGGGCCCAGCAGCGCGGTCAGTTCACCGGCGGGAAAGTCCAGCGAGATATTGTCGAGGGCGACGAAATCGCCGAAACGCTTGTTGATGTTTTTAACTGCGATGGTCATGTCAGTGCTCCGTGGAACGTAAGGCGGAATCGTCGGCGTCGCTCTCGTTCAAACGCCACTCAATAAAGGCTTTCAGGGCCAGGGTCACCAGCGCCAGCAGGGCCAGCAAGGACGCCACGGCAAACGCGGCGGCAAAGTTGTACTCGTTGTACAGAATCTCCACCTGCAGCGGCATGGTGTTGGTTTCTCCGCGGATATGGCCGGACACCACCGACACGGCGCCGAACTCGCCCATGGCGCGCGCATTGCACAAAATCACGCCATACAGCAGGCCCCACTTGATGTTCGGCAAGGTCACGCGGCGGAAGGTATTCCAGCCCGAGGCGCCCAGTACCAGCGCCGCCTCTTCCTCTTCGCTGCCCTGCGACTGCATCAGCGGAATCAGCTCGCGCGCCACGAACGGGAAGGTGATGAAGATGGTCGCCAGCACGATGCCGGGCACGGCAAACAGGATCTTGATGTCGTGTTCCTGCAGCCACGGACCGAACCAGCCCTGGGCGCCGAACATCAGCACATAGATCAGGCCGGAAATCACCGGCGAGACGGAAAACGGCAGGTCGATCAGGGTCAGCAGGATGCTCTTGCCGCGGAACTCGAACTTGGCAATACACCAGGAGGCGGCCACGCCGAACACCAGGTTCAGCGGCACGGCAATCGCCGCCGTGATCAGGGTCAGCTTGATGGCGGAAATCGCGTCCGGATCGATAATCGCCGCCACATACGCTTCCCAGCCCTTTTTAAATGCTTCGGCAAACACGGCCACCAGCGGCACGATCAGGAAAGCGGTGAGGAACAGCAGCGCGATGCTGATCAGGACGGTGCGCACCCACAAGGGTTCCAGCACCACGGGGCCGACGGCAGGCTCGATGCGGCGCGCTTTCGGCAGCGCATCTTCCACATTGGCGACGGCGGAAACTTTGGTCGTCATTATTTCTTGCCCTTTCCGCGTGTCCACGCTTGCAGCAGGTTAATCGTCAACAACAGCAGGAAGGAGATCACCAGCATCACGACGGCAATCGCCGTGGCGCCCGCGTAGTCGTACTGCTCCAGCTTGGTAATAATGAACAGCGGGGTGATTTCCGACACCATCGGCATATTGCCGGCGATAAAAATGACGGAACCGTATTCGCCGGTGGCGCGCGCAAAGGCCAGCGCGAAGCCGGTCAGCAGCGACGGCAGGATGGTCGGGAAAATCACGCGGGTGAATGTTTGCAGGGAATTGGCGCCCAGGCTGGCGGCCGCTTCTTCGAGTTCTTTTTCCGCGTCTTCCAGCACCGGCTGCACCGTGCGCACGACGAAGGGCAGGCCGATAAAGGTCAGCGCCACCACCACGCCCAGCGGCGTGAACGCCACCTTGATGCCCAGCACGCCTTCGATGAACTGGCCGAACCAGCCATTCGAAGAATACAGGGCCGTCAGGGTAA
Organism: Janthinobacterium sp. J1-1; assembly: GCF_030944405.1. Classification (NCBI taxonomy): domain Bacteria; kingdom Pseudomonadati; phylum Pseudomonadota; class Betaproteobacteria; order Burkholderiales; family Oxalobacteraceae; genus Janthinobacterium; species Janthinobacterium sp. J1-1. The sequence continues at coordinate 2,394,519 of NZ_CP132339.1, read as the reverse complement.
TGCCGGCCACCGCCGTTGGCAGGGCGAACGGCAGGTCGACCAAGGCGTCGATAATGCGCTTGCCGGGAAATTTGTAGCGCACCAGCACCCAGGCCAGGATGCCGCCGAAAATCACGTTGAGCAGGGCGGCGATCAGCGACGCGCCAAACGTCAAACGGTACGAGGCCATCACGCGCTCGGACGTGACGGCGTTGAAAAACGCTTCCCACGTCATCGTAAACGTCTTCAGGAACACCGACGACAGCGGGATCAGGACGATCAGCGCCAGGTAGAACAGCGTAAAGCCCAGCGACAGTTTAAAGCCAGGCATGACCCGGAACGGCGCTCCCCGCGCCTTCACCGGTGCTAGTGTTGCTTCAGACATGGAAACCCCTTCTTATTACATTTTCGAGTAACAGGGCGCCATATTCACATGCAATCGTTATAAAAAGAACTAACCATTTCTCATTTGCTTAGATGCAAAATGCATACATCAGCGTATAAAGCATGGGACGAAAAAAAACGCACCGGCAAGGTGCGTTTTCAAGGGAAGTGGCTTATTTGTTCGGCTGTGGCGTCAGGCGCAGGTAGGGTTTCGCGGCTGTAAATCCTTTCGGATACTTCTGCTTGATCACTTCCGGGTCCTGCACCGGCAATGGGATGATGACGTCATCGCCATCTTTCCAGTTGCCGGGGGTGGCGACCGTGTAGCCGTCCGTCAGTTGCAGGGCGTCGATCACGCGCAGGATTTCGTCGAAGTTGCGGCCGGTGCTCAGCGGATACGTGAGGATCAGGCGCACTTTCTTGTTCGGGTCGATGACGAACACCGAGCGCACGGTGGCGGTGACGGACTGTTCCGGGTGGATCATGTCGTACAGCACCGACACTTTCTTGTCGACGTCGGCGATGATGGGGAAGCCCACCACCGTGTTTTGCGTCTCTTCGATATCCTTGATCCAGCTCTTGTGCGATTCGGCCGCATCGACCGACAGCGCCACGGCTTTCACGTTGCGCTTGTCGAATTCCGGTTTCAGCTTGGCGGTCAGGCCCAGTTCGGTGGTGCAGACAGGGGTGAAATCGGCCGGGTGGGAGAACAGCACCACCCAGGAATCGCCAGCCCACTCGTGGAACTTGATGGTGCCGATCGAGCTGTCTTGTTCAAAGTCGGGGGCGGTATCGCCCAGGCGTAAAGTCATCGTGATCTCCTCAACAGGTTTTTACCGCAATAGGGGGTTGGACTATCAGGCTGCATGACGGTGGCGCGTGCTGCTTTGCGCCAGGTCAAACAGCGTTTGCAGTTGCGCCTGGCCATACACCCAGTCACCCAAACGGGACTCGGCGTTGATATGGCCCAGCGCACCGCCGTCAATATACTTGCAATTCCAGCGGCGCGCCCACTGCGCCGCGTGTTCGGCCTTCATCCACGGATCGGTCTGGCTGGCGATCAGGATGCCGGGGCAAGGCAATCGCTTGTGCGGCAATATCTCCGCCACACCGAATTTCTCGGGATCGGCCGGCCCCACCAGCAGCACGCCGGCCACGCCATGCGGATCGCGCGCCAGGCTGTGGGCCGTCGTCAGGCAGCCGAAGCTGTGGGCGACGATCAGGGTGGGACGGCTGTCTTCGCGCCGCGCCCGGTCCAGTTTTGCCGACCAGGCCGCCAGGTCGGGCTGTTCCCAGTCGTCCTGCTCGACCCGCTCGAACTGCGGATACAGGCGCTGCCAGCGGCTCTGCCAATGCTCGGGACCGCTGTTATGCAAGCCCGGCACGATCAGTACCCGGTAATCCGAAAAGCTGCGCAGCGCCATGATGGATCCTTTGCGATCAATGCGATCAAAGCCGGGCAGGCTGGCGCCCGCCCGTCATGATTACTTCGGTTGATAGATCTGGTCGAAGATGCCGCCGTCGGCAAAGTGCGCCTTTTGCGCCGCGGTCCAGCCACCGACCTGCTCGATGGTGAACAGATTGACCTTGGCAAACTGGCTGGCGTATTTCTGCGCCGCTTTCGGCGAAGCAGGACGGTAGTAGTTTTTCGCGATGATGTCTTGCGCCTCATCCGTGTACAGGTATTGCAGATAGGCTTCCGCCACCTTGCGGGTGCCGCGCTTGTCGACCACCTTGTCGACCACGGCCACCGGCGGCTCGGCCAGGATGCTGATCGACGGCGTGATGATGTCGAACTTGGTCGGACCCAGTTCCTTGACGGCCAGGTAGGCTTCGTTTTCCCAGGCGATCAGCACGTCGCCGATGCCGCGCTCGACGAAGGTGGTGGTGGCGCCGCGGGCGCCGGAGTCGAGCACCGGCACGTTTTTATACAGCTTGCCGAGGAATTCCTTGGCCTTGGCTTCGTTGCCGCCCGGCTGGCGCAGCGCATAGCCCCAGGCTGCCAGGTGATTCCAGCGGGCGCCGCCCGAGGTTTTCGGATTCGGGGTAATCACGGACACGCCCGGCTTGATCAGGTCGTTCCAGTCCTTGATGCCTTTCGGGTTGCCCTTGCGTACCAGGAACACGATGGTCGAGGTATAAGGCGAGCTGTTGTGCTCCAGGCGCTTCTGCCAGTCGGCCGCCAGCAGCTTGCGTTCGGCCAGGGCGTCGATGTCGTAGGCCAGCGCCAGGGTCACCACGTCCGCTTCCAGGCCGTCGAGCACGGCACGCGCCTGCTTGCCGGAACCGCCATGCGATTGCTTGATCTTGACGTTGTCGCCCGTCTTGCCTTTCCATTCCTTGGCAAACGCCGTATTCACGTCCTGGTACAGCTCGCGGGTCGGGTCATACGACACGTTGAGCAAAGTGATATCGGCAGCTTGCGCGGTTTGCAGGATGGCAAAGGCGCTGATGGCGGCGGCAATGATTAATTTTTTCGACAACATCGATGATCCCCGTGTGGTTAAGCTTTCAGAGCCACCAGATTACGGCCCTGCGATCATAAAGAGAACGAAGCGTTTCACCATTTGATATGCGATTTTCGTATATGGATGGCACTCAACGGAGATGCGCCATCAATAAAAGCGGTTGAACAGCACCACCGCCCAGGTGGCGAATGCCAGCAGGCAGGTCAGCAGCACGGCGGCGCTGCCGAAATCCTTGGCGTTCTTCGACAGTTCATGGCGCTCCAGCGAAATCCGGTCGACCACCGCTTCCAGCGCGGAATTGATCAGTTCGACGATCAGCACCAGCAGCAGCACGCCGATCAGCACCAGTTTTTCAAACGCGGACACCCTCAGCAGCAAGGCGATAATGGTGCCGGCCACGAACAGGCCCAGTTCCTGGCGGAACGCATGCTCGCCGCGCCAGGCCGCTTTCAAGCCGTCGATGGAATAGAAAAAGGCGGAAAAGATGCGTTTCAAGCCGCTCTTGCTTTTGAATTCATTTACTGGTTGCATGGATTTTCGTGTTCCGGCCGATAAGGGAGTTTGATTATGCCTTGGCACAATAGGAATTGTGACAATTTTTCCTGCAAAGCCACAGCGGGCATTCCCCTCTTTCACATCATGGTATAAAGTACGGCATGAATACTGCATCGCACCAAATCCATCATGAAAATTGAACCCGTCGCAGCGCCGAAGACGACGATACAGGTGATCGAGCGCATGGTCGCCCTGCTCGACGCCCTGGCCAAATATAGCGACCCGGTCAGCCTGAAGGAATTGTCGAAGGTCTCGGGCCTGCACCCGTCCACCGCCCACCGCATCCTGAACGACATGGTACTGACGCGCTTTGTCGACCGCATCGAGCCGGGCACCTACCGGCTGGGCATGCGCCTGCTGGAGCTGGGCAATGTGGTGAAAAGCCGCCTCAGCGTGCGCGAAGCGGCGCTCGACTTCATGCGCCAGCTGCACAAGAAAACCCAGCAAACCATCAATCTGTCGGTACGCCAGGGCGACGAGATCGTGTATATCGACCGGGCGTTCTCGGAGCGTTCCGGCATGCAAGTGGTGCGCGCCATCGGCGGGCGCGGCCCGCTGCACCTGACCTCGACCGGCAAGCTGTTCTTATCGGTCGATGAACCGAAAGCGATCCGCGCCTATGCCACGCGCACCGGCCTGGCCGGGCACAACAAGAATTCCATCACGGATTTGCTGAAACTGGAACGCGAGCTGAGCCAGGTGCGCGAGAACGGCTATGCGCGCGACAATGAAGAGCTGGAACTGGGCGTGCGCTGCATGGCGGCCGGCATCCGCGATGATTCGGGCAAGCTGATCGCCGGCCTGTCGATCTCGGCGCCGGCCGACCGGCTGCAGGACGAGTGGTTGGAGGATCTGGTGGAAACGGCGAACCAGATTTCGGTGACGCTGGGCTTTATGCCGCAGAATTAAAATTAACGTCCCCGCCCCACAAGCACACCACCAAACTGATTAAAACCCCAGTCGTCCGCATAGGCATCTTGGGCCAAGCGGGCCTGAAAAATGTCGAGGGCAAGGCGCAGCGACGAAGACAGTACGCATGGTCGGCGAGGAGCTGCAACGCCGCCATCGGCATTTTCTCGGGCCTGCGTCTCCGGCCCGCCATTTTTACGCCTTGCTTTTAATACATCGGACAGATTAACTTACGGCATTACAATGAAAACTGCCTTTGTAATCAACCGCCTGGAAGAACCAAGTTGCCTGGTTTCAGCGCTTCGAGCCACTTCCTCATCCGTCCGGCATCGGCCGTACGCGACTGCTTGCCCTTGGAGTCGAGGAACACCATGATCACGGAACGCCCTTCGATCACGGCCTGCATCAGCAGGCAGCGCCCCGCTTCGTTGATGAATCCGGTCTTTTGCAAGCCGATGTCCCAGCCCGGATTGGCCACCAGGTGATTCGTGTTACCGAATTGCATGGGGTGGCCGCTCGCTTCGACAATGGCTTTCGGATCGGTCGAGAACTGGCGCAGCAGCGGTTGCTGGAAGGCGGCCATGGCCAGCTTGGCCAGGTCATGCGCGCTGGCCACGTTCATTTTCGACAAGCCGCTCGAATCGACATAGCGGGTGTCGTTCATGCCCAGCTTGCGCGCCTTGGCGTTCATGGCGTTCACGAAGGCCGGCAGGCCACCCGGATAGTTGCGGCCCAGGGCGGACGCGGCGCGGTTTTCCGAACTCATCAGCGCGATATGCAACATATTGCCGCGCGTCAATTGTGAACCGACTTTCAGGCGCGAGCTGCTGAACTTGGCGCGGTCGACATCGTCGTCCGTGATCGTCAGCACTTCTTCCATGTCCTGCCCCGCTTCGACCACCACCAGGCCCGTCATCATCTTGGTAATCGAGGCGATCGGCAGGGCCACATTGGAATTTTTCTCGAACAGGACTTCCGCATTGCTCTGGTCGAGCACCAGCGCCACGCTGGACTTCAGGTCGAGCGGATCGCGTGTCAGGTTCAGGCCGGCCAGGTCGCCCATGGTCGGCATCGGCGCGGCCATCGGCACGGCGGCGCTGGTCACTCTTTGATAGATGACCTTGCGCTTGCCGCGCACGGTCACCACGCGGCGCACGGCTTTCTCGCGCGGCGCAGCAATCGCGCGCGTACCCGTGGCGCGGGCGCCCTTGCGCACGACGACTTTGACTTTCTTGTTATTCTGTTTCTTGGCAGCTGACGATTTGCTGGCTGCTTCCTTGGCGTGCACGGCAGCAGCCGGTGCCAGCGCAAACAGCAGGGAAGCCAGCAAGCCCAGCGCGAGTTTAAACTTAGCCATTCAATATTTCCCCGTGAAGCTGTTGCATTATTGCAGTGTAGCGAAATGCAGAGTAATCGCAAGCCTATTTAACAGTTGAGACAGTATTTATTGCGGCAATGAAACACAAAGCATTATTGATGAGCAAATGAATTTCCTTTTCATTATGCGTTTCCTTGCCTGAACCGTGATGGGTGTCATTTCTTGACGACAAACACCACGCCGATCACGGCCACCAGCATGCCGGCGATGCCCAACATGTTAAATGCTTCGCCAAACATCAGCCAGGCCATCACGGCCGTGGTCGGCGGCGTCAGATACAGCAAGCCCGTCACCTTGGTGGCGTCGCTGCGCCGTATCAGTGCGAACAACAGGAAGATGGCGCCGATCGACAGCACCAATACCGACCACAGCAAGGCGCCGATAAAGTTGCCAGTCCATTGCACGCTACTGAAAGCAAAATCCAGGCCTTCGTAATACAAGGCAAACGGCAGCACCACCACGATCGAGGCGGCAAATTGCACGACGGTGCCGGTGCGCAGGTCGAACTGCGGACAATGGCGTTTCTGGTACATGGTGCCGGCCGTCATCGACAGCAGCGCGAACACGCACAGCAGCACGCTTTCCACGGTCAGCCCCACCAGGTTGATCTTGGCGTAGACCACCAGCGCCACGCCCAGCAGGCCGAAAAACAGGCCCAGCCACTGGCGCGGGCGCACCGATTCGCCGATCAGCGGCGCGGCGCAGGCTGTCAGCACGGGCTGCATGCCGACGATCAGGGCGGACAGGCCAGCCGGCATGCCCAGCTTGATCGCGCACCACACGCCGGCCAGGTAGCCGGCCTGCATCAGGATGCCGGCCACGGCGATCTGGCGGAACTGCCCCACCGGCCACGGCGCGCGCAAGACCAGCACCAGCGGCAGCAGGATCACCAGCACGCCCAGGAAGCGCAGCAGCAAAAACGTCAGCGGCGGCGCATACGGCAGGCCGAACTTGGCGACGATAAAACCGGTGCTCCATAACAGGACGAAGAAAGCGGGCAAGGCCATCGGCGCCAGGCTGGCGGGAAAAACGGGCTTATTGCTGGCGCCTGGCGCGGCGGGAAGATTGGACATGGACAGGCTCGGAAACGTGGCGGCACCGTGGGCTGGCGCCAGTGCGGAAGATCAAGTCTAGCATGCTGCGCCGCCCGGCGTGCCGCAGGCGGCCGAAGAGGCCAGTTTCCAGGAAATAATTAACTGGAAGAATCAAAAATTAATCTTTAGAAACAATGACTTTTGACCCAAATCTATTCAATTGTTGCAACGCACAAAATTCGCTTGACTTAACTTTTTTTCACCGTAGAATAGGGTTTGTTGCGTTGCACAATTGCTTGTTCAGCTAGATAAAACAGAGTCAACTGCTTCCCCCTTTATGGCAAACGCAGCATCAAATTAACCAGATTTTAATATTTTGGAGATTCACAATGTTTTCAATCCCTGAGCAATTCTCGTCCGCCACCAAATCCAACCTGGAAGCCCAATTCGCCCTGTTCTCGTCGCTGACGGGCAAGGCATTTGAGAGCATCGAAAAAATCGTCGAACTGAACCTGACCGCCGCCAAAGCCACCCTGGAAGAGTCGACCGCGACCACCAAGCAATTGCTGGCTGCCAAGGATCCACAAGAATTCTTCTCGCTGACCGCTGCCCAAGCCCAGCCGACCGCTGAAAAAGCCATCGCCTACGGCCGTCATCTGGCTGCGATCACGTCCGGCGCCCAAGCCGAATTCAGCAAAGCTGCTGAATCGCAAATCGCCGAAACCAACCGCAAGGTCATCTCGCTGGTCGAAGAAGTCACCAAGAACGCGCCAGCCGGCTCGGAAAACGCGGTCGCCATCTTCAAAAGTGCCATCGGCAACGCCAATGCAGGTTACGAGCAGTTCACGAAAAGCAGCAAGCAAGCCGTGGAAACCATCGAAGCGAACCTGGCATCGGCCGTCAGCCAGTTCACGCAAGCCGCTGCAAAAGCCGCACCGCACGCTGCCAGCAACTAATCAGCGACGTTTGACTCGGGGCCGCCACGGCGGCCCAGCTGAACCAGCTCCTCCAGGCATCCACCCCGTACTTCCCCACGGATGCCATTATGCCCCGGTCAACCCGGGGCATTTTTTATGGGCAAAGACTATTCGCCCAAGTAGGCGGCCTTGACGCGCGGATCGTCGAGCATGTCGGCCGCATTGCCGCTCATCGTCATCAGGCCCGAATCCATCACATAGCCGCGGTGCGCCGCCTGCAGCGCCAGGCGCGCATTCTGTTCGACCAGCAGAATCGTGATGCCTTCGCCCGATACCTTGCGGATGACCTCGAAGATCTTCTCGACCATGATCGGCGACAGGCCCATCGACGGCTCGTCGAGCAGCAGCAGTTTCGGGTGGCTCATCAGCGCGCGCGCCATCGCCAGCATCTGCTGTTCACCGCCCGACAAGGTACCGGCCATCTGCGCGGCACGCTCTTTCAGGCGCGGAAACACGTCGAACCACCGGCCGATATCGGCCTCGATGCCGGCCACGTCCGTGCGCGTGTAAGCGCCCATCATCAGGTTTTCGCGGATTGACATGCGGGTAAACACACCGCGCCCTTCGGGCACCATCGCCAGCTTCTTTTCCACCAGGTGAAACGACTTGCTGCCCTTGAGCGACTCGCCCATATAGCTGATCGTGCCTTCGACCTTGCACGCCGGCAAAGTTCCCGTGATGGCTTTCAGGGTCGTCGTCTTGCCGGCGCCATTCGCGCCGATGAGCGCGATCAGTTCGCCCTGGTTGACTTCCAGGTCGATGCCCTTGACGGCCTTGATGCCGCCATAGGCCACGCTCAGGCCCGCCACTTTTAAAACATTACTCATGCGTGCGATCCTCCCAGGTAAGCCTCGATGACGGCCTGGTTTTTTTGTATGTCGGCTGGCAAGCCTTCGGCGATGCGCTTGCCGTATTCGAGTACCGTGATGCGGTCGCACAGCCCCATCATCAGTTTCACGTCGTGTTCGATCAGGAGCACGGTCTTGCCTTCGGCCTTGATTTTCACCAGCAGCTCGCGCAGGGCCAGCTTTTCGGTGGCATTCATGCCGGCCGCCGGTTCGTCCAAGGCCAGCAGCTGCGGGTCGGTGGCCAGCGCGCGGGCGATTTCCAGGCGCCGCTGGTCGCCGTAGGACAAAAAGCGGGCCGTGCGGTTGGCGAACTGGGCAATGCCGACGAACTCCAGCAGCTCCAGCGAACGCCGGCGTATAGACGCCTCTTCCTCGCGCGCCGCCTTGTGGCGGAAGATGGCGCCGAACACGCCCTGGTGCGAACGCACGTGGCGCCCCACCATCACGTTTTCCAGCGCCGTCATGTCGCCGAACAGGCGGATATTCTGGAAGGTGCGGGCAATCCCGGCCTTGGCCACCTTGTGCGGCGCCGACGGCGAGTACGGCTTGCCGGCCAGCTCGAAGGTGCCCGTATCGGGCTGGTACAGGCCGGTGATGACATTGAAAAACGTCGTCTTGCCGGCGCCGTTGGGGCCGATCAGGCCGTAGATCTGGCCTTGCTTGATGGTAATGCCGACATCGGTCAGCGCCTGCAGGCCGCCAAAGCGTTTGTTGACGCCGGCGATATTGAGAATGATCTGTTCGCTCAAGCCGTTCTCCTTAAGCCGACACGACATCGGTCGATTTGTTGGGCTGGTCGACGTCGTGGTCGGGCCGGTCTTCGCTCTTCGGCGACGGCCACAGGCCGGCCGGGCGATTGAGCATGATCAGCACCATGGCCAGGCCGTACAGCAACTGGCGCAGTACTTCGGCTTCGATCACCACCTTGCCGAACAGCGCCTGCTGGGCCGGCTCGACCACATGGCGCAGCAGTTCGGGAATCGAGGCCAGGATCACGCCGCCCAGGATCACGCCCGGAATATGGCCGATGCCGCCCAGCACCACCATCGCCAGCACGGCGATCGATTCGGTCAGCGAAAACGATTCCGGCGACACAAAGCCCTGGAACGACGCAAACATGGCGCCGGCCACGCCGCCAAACGAGGCCCCCATGGAGAACGCCAGCAGTTTGACATTGCGCGTGTTGATGCCCATGGCTTTCGCGGCAATCTCGTCTTCGCGGATGGCGACCCAGGCGCGGCCCAGGCGCGAATGCTGCAAGCGCTTGGTGATGAACACCACGGCGATGCACAGGAACAGGAACAGGAAGTAATAGGCATTTACGGACGGCATCGAAAAGCCGCCCACCACCACGGTGCTGTTGGTGCCCGCCTCGCCGGCCAGGTTGACGCCGAACACGCGGATCGGATCGATCAGGTTGATGCCCTGCGGCCCGTTGGTGAAATTGATCGGGTCGTTCAGGTTGTTCATGAAAATACGGATGATCTCGCCAAAGCCCAGGGTCACGATGGCCAGGTAGTCGCCGCGCAGTTTCAGGGTCGGCGCCCCCAGCAGCGCGCCGAACAAGCCGGCGACAGCTGCCGCCAGCGGCACGATCACCCACACCGACAGATGGATGCCGTTCTCGCGGATCTCCGGCCCCATCAGTTGCACCAGCGACTCGCCGAACACGGGATACTGGTTGATCACCGATTCGAGCAGGATGGCGAACTGGGGCGAAGCGAGCAGCGCCGTCAGGTAGGCGCCCACCGCATAAAAGGCGATATAGCCGAGGTCCAGCAGGCCGGCAAAACCCACCACGATATTCAGGCCCAGGGCCAGCATGATGTACAGCAGCGCCATGTCGATGATGCGCACCCACGAGTTGCCGAACTGGGCGGCAAAGAATGGGAAGATCATCAGCAGCGCGGCCAGGCCCACCATGCCGGCATAGGCTTTGGTGGGGTTCTTCTTGACGTCGAAATCGAGTAGTGCCATGTTTTAATCTCCCGGTAACGTCAGGCGCGGTCGGCCACGCGTTCGCCCATGATGCCGGACGGACGCAGGGTCAGCACGATGATCAGCACGATAAAGGCGAAGATGTCCTGGTAGTGGCTGCCGAGGAAACCGCCGGTGAGGTCGCCGATATAGCCGGCGCCCAGGCTTTCGATTATGCCCAGCAGGATGCCGCCTATCATGGCGCCGTAGATATTGCCGATGCCGCCCAGCACGGCGGCGCAAAACGCCTTCAGGCCCGGAATCGCGCCCATGGAAAATTGAATGGAAGCATAATTGGCGCCCCACATCACGCCGGCCACGGCAGCGAGCGCGGCGCCGATGGCGAAGGTGGCGACGATGACCTTGTCGGAGTCGACCCCCATCAGGCCGGCCACGCGCGGATTTTCAGCCGTGGCCCGCATGGCGCGGCCCATTTTCGTTTTTTCCACCAGGATCACCAGCGAGCCCATGGAAATGGCGGCCAGGGCCAGCAGCAGTACCTGCGTTTGCGAAATCACCGCGCCGCCGATATGGATGGGGTCGGTCGACAGCAATTGCGGGAAGGGCAAGGGATTGCGGGTCCAGATCATCATGGCAAAGGTTTGCAGCAATATCGACACGCCAATGGCGGTGATCAGGGGAGCGAGGCGGGGGGCGTTGCGCAGGCGGCGGTAGGCGACCCGCTCGATGATGATATTGATAAGGATGCAGGCGGGAATCGCGCCGAGGATGGCGGTGGCCAGTTTCAAATAGCCGGGCCAGTCCGGCACGTAGATGCCCAGCAGCTTCAGGATGGAGAGGCCCACCATGGCGCCTATCATGAGCACGTCGCCATGGGCGAAGTTAATCAGGTTCAGGACGCCGTACACCATCGTATAACCGAGGGCGACCAAGGCATACATGCTGCCCAGCACCAAGCCGTTAATGATTTGCTGGATGAATGTATCCATGTCAGATTGCCCTATCGTTGCATTTTTCGGGAACACCGTCCGCTCGCCATGCCGCCGCCGATAAAAAAACGGCACCGAAGGAAAAAATCCTGCAGTGCCATCCTTGGACCGTTCTCACCAGCCTGGTGCATGCACTGAAAACGTGCGCGCCCCTGCTTAGTCATAACGACAACATACTCAAGCTTGCGACCATCATAACGATCTTTTGCAAAAACTTAGCTTGGAATAATGTCGAAACCAACAAATTAAATTCAGTTTTTACGTCGACGTCTCTCCAAAGCTCACTTGCTCCACCACCCTTTTCACCCCATCGAGACCCTTCGGCATCGGGAAGGTCACGGCTTCCTGCACGCCGTCCAGCGGCCGCACGCTCTTCACGCCACACTCTTTCAGGCGGTCGATCACGGCTTGCACCAGCACCTCGGGCGCCGAGGCGCCGGCCGTGACACCCACGCGCAGCTTGCCGTCCAGCCATGCCGGGTCGATCTGCGAGGCGTTATCGACCATGTAGGCAGGCGTGCCCATCTTGTCGGCCACTTCGCGCAGGCGGTTCGAATTCGAGCTGTTCGGGCTGCCGACCACGATCACCAGTTCCACCTGCGGCGCCATGAATTTCACGGCTTCCTGGCGGTTGGTGGTGGCGTAGCAAATGTCGCCTTTTTTAGGCTCGGAAATATTCGGATATTTTTGTTTCAGGGCCGCAATAATGTCGATGGTGTCGTCAACTGACAACGTTGTTTGCGAAACATAGGCCAGGCTGTCCGGATTGGCCACCTGCAAGGCTGCCACATCCTGGAGCGTTTCCACCAGATGCATGCCCTGCTCGGCCTGCCCCATCGTGCCTTCCACTTCCGGATGGCCGTCGTGGCCGATCATGATGATCTCGCGGCCCTCGCGGCGCATCTTGGCCACTTCCATGTGCACCTTGGTGACCAGCGGGCAAGTGGCGTCAAAGATGCTCAAGCCGCGCGATTCGGCCTCGGCGCGCACGGCTTTCGAGACGCCATGGGCGGAAAACACCAGCGTATTGCCAGAAGGCACATCATCGAGGTCGTCGATGAAGATCGCGCCCTTGTTGCGCAAATCGGCCACCACATAGGCGTTGTGGACGATTTCATGGCGCACATAGATAGGCGCACCAAATTGTTGCAGCGCGCGCTCGACGATCTCGATCGCCCGGTCGACCCCGGCGCAAAAACCGCGCGGCTGGGCCAGTAACAGTTCCTTGTCCATGGACATCTCCTTACAGCACGGATATCAGTTTGACTTCAAAACGCAGCGGCTGTCCGGCCAGCGGGTGATTGAAGTCGAACAGGGCGGAGTCGTCGCGCAGCTCGCGCAGGACGCCGGCAAAACGGCCGCCACCGGGGGCGGCAAAGTCGACCAGGTCGCCGATCTTGTAGTCGGCGCCCGGCACCGAGTTTTCGTCCAGGGTGGCGCGCGTGACCGATTGCACCAGGTCAGGGTGGCGCTCGCCGAAGCCTTCGCTGGCGGCCAGCTCGAAAGTGGTGTGCGTGCCTTCCGGCAAGCCCAGCAAACGCTCTTCCAGGAACGGCGCCAGCTGGTTCTGCCCCAGCATCAGGGTCGCGGGATTTCCGTTGAAGGTAGTGACAATATCAGTACCGTCCACAGTAGCAAGACGATAATGCAGAGTGAGGTAGGCCGCTTTGGTGACGACTGCTGGTTGCTGGTTGGACATAGTGATGTTTTCAGATAACTGATGCAAAACGATATTGTAAGCCACACTGGCCGCGCCCGCCCCATTGCGTCGTCAAAGGATGTCCCTGCCGCACTACACGGGAGAGCAATATGGCAATCAAGGACTGGCCCGCCCGCGAGCGGCCCCGGGAACGGCTGATCGAGGATGGCGCGCACACGCTGTCGGATGCGGAATTGCTGGCTGTCTTCCTGCGTACTGGCGTGCGTGGCAAGAGCGCGGTGCAGCTGGCGCGCGACACGGTCGAGCACTTCGGTTCGCTGCGCGGCCTGTTCGGCGCCAGCCTGGTCAATTTCTCGGCCGTGCACGGCATGGGCAGCGCCAAGTTCGCCCAGCTGCAGGCGGTGATGGAACTGGCGCGGCGCGCGATTGTCGAAGACCTGCAATCGGGCCAGGTGCTGAGCTCACCGCATGCGGTCAAGGACTATCTGCGCATCACCATGGGCAACCTCGGGCATGAATCGTTCCATGTACTGTTCATGGACGTCAAGAACCGCCTGATCACGACACGCGAAATGTTCCGGGGCACCCTGACCCAGCCCTCCGGGCACTAACAGCGAAAATATATTTAACTTCCACCCTTGCCCATCGACCTCCAGAGAGGGGTTGTGATAATGATACGTATCAAGGTAAGTACACGGGATTAGCAACCGGCCTACGCAAGCATAGTGTGGAGTACCCTCCTAAACTTCGACACTTGTTCTCATTTCAAACCGGACATGCAGTGGCGTTTGAGTCCGGTCTCCTGCTGGCATTTCAAGCCAAACAGTGGATTGCTCATGTAAAAACACTCAACGAAAAAGTGACGTGGACGTATGCAATGGCCGAGCCGAGTTAAATCTTCAAGGAAAAATATCTTGATTCATTACCAAGTGATCAGTTACACTTAATATGCCTCATTTCCCCGGCAGTTAGCTTGGCTCTTCAAGGACGTTCTGCACTCAACCCTGAGGAACGATCCTTGGAAACAAACTAACCCGAAAGGAAACATAATGGTAAAAAATAGCAACATTCAAGAAATGAACCAACCAAACTACAACGATGGTTTGGAATTGTCCAAACGCTTGATTTATCTCACCGCAATCGAAAGGCTGAGCGCCATTTTTGAGCAACACGGCGCAACTCTAATTGAAGATCAACTTTTTAAACTGCTAATTGAGGCGCGCGCCCGCTCTCTTGAAGCTGCTGAGGAATTTGGGTTTAAAGCAATGAAGTAAATTTAAGCGCAGGTCCGATTTAGCAGTGTGAATCCGGAAGGCGTACCGGTCTAGCGCTGCTTCTTGTTGCATTGACTCGACGTTTGAAGCACAAATTCCATTTAAATTAAGCGCCTACGTAACTACCGATCCCATGATAGTGTTGGACGCGCACGGTGTAGTAGCTGAGTCGCTACAACAATTCTAGGCACTCCTAAGTCGTAATCGCTCCCGGCCTATCTATACAAAAAAACCGTTAAGTACGATACTGGGGTGCGGGGGAAGAACCAAGGGCGCCTGCCCTCCCCCCGCGAGAATAGCCAGACCTATGGCCTGGCACGTTAATGACCTCCCCAGTCCACTTTAATGCTGATGAACTTGACACTCCGGCGGTGCATTGTTTCCTCTTCCATTAAGTATAGTGCGAGACTTCAACTTTCTGTGTGTAATTTGCAAACGGGTTCCGCCAATATGAGAAAACCCCAGGGACTGTACATCCATACAGCTTTATGGCATTATCTTACGTCTCCAACAAACGTTGGAGTTGGCATAATTGCTACTGATCATCAAAATTGGTTTAGCAAAAAAGCTACCTTATGAACCTCGTCGCAACTGGCACGAGAGGAAAAATTTAGAGGCTCCGAAAGGGGTTATTGAGGCCAGCTATTTAGTATGCTGGGACGCGACGCACTACGGAGTGCGTCCATGTCTTCTTCTTTTACTTCGCTTGTTTTCACTACCCCGCTGCGCAACCGGGAATGGAACAAGAACGAACGCCTTGCTCTTCAAAATGCCGTCCGTATCGCCTTACCTACACACCGGGCCAGTGCTTGTTTACGCCATCGCTTGGGTAGTTCGCCCGTCACTGTTACGGCAACCAAAGACGGTAAAACCCGCTTGGGGGGTCTGATGATTTGCGATGCTCACCATGTTTGTCCCGTGTGTCATCACAACAAGATGGCCCGGGATAAGCGCACGGTCGCCGAAGTAGTCGCAGCACATTACGCTCAAGGCGGCTTTATGGTAGATGCAGTATTTACTGTTCCACACTACTTTGGTGAGCCCCTTGTCGTTGTGCTTGAACGTCTGAACAATACATGGAGAGCACTTCGCAGCAAGTCAATCTGGAAAAACCTTTCTAATGACCTCGGAATCGTGGGTTGCATCCGACGTCTTGAGGTGACCTTTTCAGCTAACGGCTGGCATCCTCATTTTCACGTATCGTTTCTGTGCGACTGGGCAGTAACTAAGGAGATCAAAGGACGTAATCGGCTTTCAGTTCTCGACGATGCATACGCGCTAGTTGCTGGTCGCTGGTCGGAGGCTGGTAAAAAAGCAGGTATAAAAGTCTGCATGGCTGCACAGTCGGCTGTAGCTCTAGTTTCGGCCGTCGATGCTGCCAAGGCGGTGGCATACAGCGTAAAAAACATGGGTTTTTCAGAAAAGCAAGACAGTTTGACCCCGATTGACCTCCTGCGCATCATTGCTCAAGTCTCCGATCCTGCTGTAATTGCAGCTGCGAAGCGTCATTTTTCTGAGTATGCCACCGACATCAAAGGGAAGCACGTTCTTTCGTTCTATGGCACAGCCAGGGCCGCCAAAACAGCAATAGAAGACGGCGCAACAACGCCGCCTGCTCCGGGAGAACGACTGGGAGCAATTTCCCCGGATGGCTGGAGAGCAGTAGTGCTATCCCATCAGCGTGAGGCGGTCGCTCAGGTGAAGGAACGGGAAGCCTTGACCACAGCGATTATGCTCGCGGCCCTTTATGCCGGCTATTCTTCGATCCCTCCTGGCTGGCTGACCTTGACCGGGGAAACCAAAACCGTAGTAGGGGTCAAGGGAGCATGCCCGCCGAAAATTAACTTTACTTCGGGCTTGGCTTGAGCGCGCTCGCATAGTTATACAGTGTCGAACGCGACACATTAAAACGCTTGCAAATATCGTTTACTTGAATTCCTGGTTGCGTCAGTAGGGCCACTGCTGCCCGGGCATCTACTTCGGACAGTGCTCGACGGCGTCCGCCCAATCGGCCACGACTCCTAGCGGCAGCAAGGCCAGCCAAAGTACGCTCTCGGATCAGGGCTCGCTCAAATTCGGCAAGTGCCGCGAACATGTGCAAAATCAATTTCCCGGTGGGGCCAGTTGCGTCAATTGCCTCTGTCAGCGAGCGAAATCCAATTACCTGAGCTTCCATTGCGTTGATAATAGAGATCAAGTCGTGAAGGTTACGGCCAAGGCGGTCCAACCGCCAGACCACGAGGGTATCGCCTGGACGCAGAGCTCGTAGACAATGATCCAGTTCCGGCCGGTCGCTTTTCCTAGCGGACTTCCCACTCGCTTGTTCGGTGTAAATCAAATTGCACCCAGCACCTTTAAGTGCATCAACTTGCAAATCCAAGTTTTGCTCGTGAGTACTAACCCGGGCATATCCAACAAGAGCCATAATGACACCTTTCTAAAACATTGATTAATGGACAGCAATCCATACTAATATGTATAGCAAAAATTGTCTTTTTCATCGTTTTGAAAGGCATCCAAATAACGGTCGTTATTTCAACGGGGAAATTCTACCGTTCAAATTTTTACATCCGTACTCTGGCGGAAATGCATCAGAAATTTTTACCCATGCTTCATTCCCAAACCCTTGAAGTTGCGCATTAAGAGCTATTTTTATCAGTGGACGCCGTATTTCTATTATTGGACCGCAAAATGTATCATCCCCAATCGAAAACTTTCCTTCTCGCCATTTTTTAATATTTGCGGCTTCTCGCTGCTGTTGTTTTAGAATTTCTTCACTTTCACGAATGTATGAATCAGCTATTTTTGAAAAATTCCCGCTTTTAAAGTCACCCCTGGGCGTGCCACCTCTAACAAGCTTAACAAAACCATTTCCGAGATATTCGTTCGATGGGAGTATCTTCTCAACTCTCACACCTAAGAATTTATCGTACAGGGTTGAGAATGTGAATCCATAGTAATTTTCCGACCCTTCTATTATTGTAGAAGTCCAAAATTTTAAATTACTATTTGAAACCTTCATTAATGGAGGAAGAATTTTAGAATACGGATAAGCATTACACCCAGGTAGAGGAGGTATATTCTTTAGAGTTGCTTTAGATTCGGAATTAACACTCACATCCAAAATACTTAAAAATTCCTCATACTCTGGAATTCGCCAGTCATTAAATTTCAAAAATTTATTACTAACGGCAAATATGGTGGCCTCCTTCATATCCAACCATGTTGGTGTTCCACCACAAGATTCCCCATTCCATTCTTGCCCTGCCACACACATCTGCCAAATTAGATTTGTTCTGGGATCGCTGATTGTGCCATTTTTATTATCAATATATTCTGCATTTTTACCACAGTCAATTTTATCTTGCGCATAAGACAAAGATGTTAACATCAATAAAATTGCTGCGATAGCTACCGTTTTACTTTTCATTATTTTCTCACTCAATCTGGTTTAATAATTCCCTACACGATAGCAACTCATGGCTTTTTATGCAATGAAATTTATTTCCTTATGGAAATGATCTAATTGTATACCATAGTATAAAGACTTGATAGTTGAAATTCTTTAGCCTTCATTCTCAGATGAGTGAAGGATTGATGTGGACCCAGCACTAGCATTTGGTCGAGCCTTGCGACGAAGAAGAGTAAATGCTGGCTGGAGCCAGGAAAAGCTGGCGCTCGAAGCCGGGGTGGCGCGAGTTTTCGTCAGCTGGATGGAAACGGGCCGCAAGCAGCCGACATTCCAAACGATGTTGAAACTCTCGGCAGCATTAAATTGTTCAGCCGCAGAGTTAGTCATGGAAGCAGAGGTGCTACTGACTACTTCACATGTAGAAGACCCGTAATCGGCAGCGGCATTTTTGCACCGCGTCGGGGGACGCCACTCCCCGCTCACCGGCCCCAGTGACCTAGCTACACGACTACCCCCTCTGTCAAAATAGTTGTCGCCTCCAACAATTGGAGTTCTAATCTGCCCTGGGGCGATGGATTTTACGATGACGAAATACACCAACGAGAAGAAAGAGCACGCGCTCAGCCAAATGAGCGCGCCGCATAACAAGCCTGTGGCCGCAGTGGCGCAGCTCACCGGCGTGCCGGAAGCCACGCTGTACCTGTGGCGCAAGCAGGCACGCGAACAAGGCCGCGCGGTGCCCGGCGATGGACAAAATCCCGAGCAATGGAGCTCCGCCGACAAGTTTGCGGTGGTGCTGGAGGCGGCCCCGCTGAACGCGGCTGAATTGGCGGCGTACTGCCGTCGCAAGGGATTGCTGGTGGAACAGCTGGAACGCTGGCGCACTGAAGTCCACACGGCCTTGACGGCTGGACAGAACCGAGCTGGCGCCACCGAACGCGCGACGGACAAGAAGCGCATCCGGGAGCTGGAAAGGGATTTGCGCCGCAAGGAGAAGGCATTGGCCGAGACGGCGGCACTGCTGGTGTTGTCCCGAAAGTACGAAGCGCTGTGGACCGACGGCGAGGACGCATGATTGCGTTGCCGCAGCGCCAGGAGTTGGTCGCCGATATTGAGCAAGCCTGCCAGGATGGCGCCCCTCTTGGTTTGGCTTGTGCCGAACTGGGCTTGAGTGCGCGCACCGTCGAGCGCTGGCGTCGCACGGGCAAGGTCCGAGCCGATGCGAGACCGATGGCGGCCCGTCCGGCGCCGGCGCACAAGCTGAGCGAGCAAGAACGCCAGCGCGTGCTCGACGTCTGCCACGAGGCGCGCTTCGCCGACTTGCCACCGGCGCAAATCGTGCCGCGTCTGGCCGACG
Source organism: Janthinobacterium sp. J1-1 (assembly GCF_030944405.1). Lineage (NCBI taxonomy): Bacteria > Pseudomonadati > Pseudomonadota > Betaproteobacteria > Burkholderiales > Oxalobacteraceae > Janthinobacterium > Janthinobacterium sp. J1-1. The sequence continues at coordinate 2,375,357 of NZ_CP132339.1, read as the reverse complement.
AGGGAACCTATCTGGCATCCGAATCGTCGTTCTATCGCATACTGCGCGCGGCGCAAGAGCAGCAGCATCGCGGCCGCGCCAAGGCGCCGCAGGCCACCGAGCCGCAGCGCCATGTGGCCCACGGCCCCAACGAGGTGTGGAGCTGGGACGTGACCTATTTGCCCAGCCAGGTGCGCGGCATGTTCTTTTATCTGTACGCCGTCATCGACCTGTTCAGCCGCAAGCTGGTCGCATGGGAGGTGCATGCGCGCGAGGGTGGCGACGAGGCGGCCGCGTTGATGGAGCGGGCTTGCTGGCGCGAACACCGTCCCCACAACAAGCCGCTGGTGCTGCACGCCGACAATGGCGCGGCGCAAAAGGCGCATACGCTCAAGTCCAAGCTGGAGACGCTGGGCATCACACCGTCGCACAGCCGCCCCGGCGTCTCGGACGACAACGCCCATATCGAATCCTGGTTCCGCACCTGCAAGTACGCGCCAGGCTACCCGCCGAATGGATTCGAGGACATCGAGCTGGCGCGGCAATGGGTGCTGAAATTCGTCACCTGGTACAACGGCGAGCATTTGCATAGCGGCCTATCCTTCGTCACACCGGAACAGCGCCACAGCGGCCTCGCGGACGACGTCCTGCGGCAGCGGCGGGAGGTCTACGCGCAGGCGCGGGAGCGCCATCCGTTGCGCTGGAAACGACCACCACGCGCATGGCAGATAGCTGATGAGGTTTGGCTTAACCCGCCGTCCAAACTTGACCAGCGTCGCGCCGCGTGACGCGCTGAGGAAAGAACAAAATCGACGCATTCTAAAACCGGAATTATGCGACAACTATCTTGACACGTACCGACTACGTTGCAGCCCATCGGCTTAGTCTCCAACTTTCTTACAGAAATCCTCGCCGCTCGCTTCAGGGCCTCTGCCGACTGTATTTGCGAAGCAAATACAGTCGGCAGAGGGGCGCCGCAAAAATGAAAGACGGACGCAAGCCGGAGCCAAAGGTGACAGGCGGCCGACTTTCATTTATGTGGGGGGCGCAGCCCCCGGTCCAGGACGCAGCCTGGTGGGGGAGCCATCTGAATTGCGGTCGCAAGCTGGAGCCAAAGGCGACTGGCGGACGCGGGTCAAATGGGGGCAAAGCCCCGCTTCCCGGCCCGAATTGGGGGCGGGCATCCGCGTTCTGTCTCGACCCAGGAGAGAGCCACGCATAGCGAGGAGGTGAGCGCGTTAGCGCGAGTCCCAGAAGGTGGATGCCCGCCCGCGAAGCGGTCTCAGGTACTGAGAAGCCGGAGGCTGCGGGAAGCGCCCCAAGGTCCGTGTAACGGATCGCTGGAGTGAGGCACAACGTGCCGCACGCGAAGCGCAAGCCCGGCAAGGAGTTTTGCGCAGCAAGACGACCCAGGGCGCGCAACCCCCGACAATCCGCACCTTGGTGCCGGAGGGGGTGAAGCGGCGCCACCGGCGCCGATACTTAATATACCTACATAAAGTACAAAGGAATACTCGTAGGCACATTCAACGGCGCTATACTGGGTATGAGCAAACACCCACTTCGTATTGATGCAAACGAACACGCTGCCACCGCGCTGCGCCTTATCCATCGTTTCTCCTGGCTTCGTCCGACTGAACTGGGACGCCTTCTTTATCCGCGCAACAAGCACGCCAGGAAATACGCGGAGAAGCTCCTGCGTAAGCTAACAGCTTTGCGGCTTGTCATTGAACGAAAACTACCAGGCCGCAGCGCGGGTACAGCCTATGTGGTCTCCACTCGAGGCGCCACAAAGCTGGACACATGGGCAGACGTTCACAAAGGGTATAAGTCAGGAAAAGATTGGGGGGCATACCAGAACGGGGTGTGGTATCCGCCTAACAGCTGGCAACACGATCTTTGGGCTATCGGAGTGGCAAGTCTTCTAGCAGAGCAGCTAGGCCACGAGGTACTACCCGATTCATATTTGCGGCAAACCGCTCCGTCTGAAGTAAAGTATCCAGATGCTCTGCTAGTTTGCCGCGATAAGGGGTTTTCCGCTTGGCTAGAAGTTGAATCCTCTCGTAAAACCGGAAAAAACTTAGATCAACTTGTTCGCGCTGTAATCGGCGCAAGCCGGGGAAAGCCACTGGCCTATTTTGATGAGGTTCAAGATACTCCAGTGAAGGTAGGCATAATCGCGATTCTAGTAGGCGCTCGCGACGAACGAGGCTACAACCTCGATCACTGGGGACGTTTTGAGAGAAAGCTTCAGGCGCTTGGGGGGGTGAAAGCGCCCGTAACCCTAATTCGATGCTGGATGAGTCTAAAAGGCGTTGGGGTTGGGTCCATCAGGATCGATCATATTACCCTCTCACCATATAACCAACCTATTAAAAATCCATAGCAGAACTCTAGGGAGCCACTGATTAATTCGACTTTTTTACCATGCCTGGCATGTAAGTCTTTGATTTTTAAGGTGGCGAAATTTTATAGATTGAATTAATCAGCGCTTCCCTAGGCGATTCCTGACTTCATATTTTGATGACTCCTTTTATCGCTTAAGAGAATTTCATTTAATCCAGGTAACGTTATATCTCCTTGCATCCAAGCCAAATTCTTCGGATGCAAATCCCCGGATAATTTTCCCTGCAAAACAATAGTTTGAACTATATTGCTATCTCTATATTTCACAATTGCAACATCATAAGCAAAATGCCAAATTGCATCGATTGCACGAGTCAGTCTAGTATTGCATTCAGCCCTTAAATTCCTAGCACTTTCACTTTTTTCATAAAGTATTTTTAAAACATCCCTGGCATAGGCATCATCAAAAAGATTATTTGGCTCAAGAGATAACATTTCTTTATTCTTCGATATTCTTTCCATTAAATCATCCCTCTCGTCAGCCAGCTTTCCAATTCTATCTTGGAAAGCTGGAACCCTGCCCTTCGCCAAAACTATTGCTTCTGCCATAGCAATAGAAGCTGCCTCATTATCACTAAGCTTAGAAATCGCCAAATCTATCTCCTCGACTACAGCCTGCTTGTCATAGCCAAGTCCCAGTTGCGCGCCTGCGTATGAACATATATCCAGAAGTAAGGGCTCATCCGTCTTAGAGGCCGCGCCAGTTCGACAATCTGTAACACCAGAAATCTTATTAGAACACGTAAGCTGGGCCTTACTGCCACCTCGCGCTTCAGTCTTCCGTTGAATCATTGCACCGCATTCTCCACACCTCAGCAATCCTGACCATATATTAAAATAATGCGTGTCTCGTCTGCGAGGAGTCTTTGCCTTACGGTCAATTGCGGCGCGTGCCTTATACCATTGCGCCTCATCTAAGATAGCAGGATAGTAATCTTGAACGATTATATTTGATCGCTCTCCTCGCCAGGAACCGGTTTTTTGTTTTGTTTTATAATCCTGAAGAAAATATTCATACTCTCCTAAAACCGATCTCAGACGCAATAATCGCCCGGGCATTGTGCCGTGCCATGTAGTGGTTTTTGTCTTCGTATCACGCGTTGGCAACGGCCATTTTTCCGCATTAGCAATTTTTGAAATCGCTTTACTTCCATACCCCTGAGCTGCAAGTTCAAATACTTTCCGTACCGAATTGGCTCGATCCTCCACAATTGTCCACTGCGAGTTCTTGTCCTCTCGCCTTAGCCAACCTGGAGCGGATCCAAATATGTTTTTATGCTCTCTTCTAGCCGCTTCAAACTTAGCTCGAATCATTGATGCTTTCCGAAGGGATTCTTCGTGTCCACGGCCGAGAAGCATTATTGAGTAAAAGAAATCGCTCTGATCCTTGTTCATTCCTTCTTTCGTCCACTCCTTGTCATCAACAAGTGTCACAATTACCAAACCAGCCGACAGCAGCATAAGAAAAAGCGGAACAGACTCTGTGAGCTCTTCTCGGGTTAGACGATCAAGTGCTTCAATAAGCAAGTATGTACCTGGCTTGATCTCGCCATTGTCAATTTTATCAAGAAGCGTTTTGAGCGCCCCTTTATGCCGATTGGCGCCTGTGAAACCGCTCTTTCCTTTATCTAAGAGTGTGAGACTTGTATCGAGAGCCAATCCCTTTCTGACACACCACTTTTGAGCCGCATCCTCCTGCCGTTCCACACTGTGCCCGCGGCCCTGCCGCAGACTTGAGTAGCGCTTGTAAGAAATGACGCGAGGCTTACTTATCTGAGTAGTTTTCATATTCCGAAGATAGTACCAGAAGACTCATACCAGCGTGTATCCGCGCGAAGTGGTGAAACAGGCGCTGCAGCACAACGCGGCCAGCGTGATCCTGGCGCACAACCACCCTTCTGGCACGCCGGAGCCCAGCGAATCGGACCTGTTGCTGACGCGTTCGCTGGTGCAGGCCCTGTCGCTGGTCGATGTGCGCGTGCTCGACCATTTTGTGGTGGCAGGCCGGCAAGTCCATTCCTTCGCCGAACACGGGCAACTCTAGCGTCCATGCGCGTTTGCGGCAGTTAACCTGTGTAAACAAGGACATACGCGCGCCAGCCGGGCTGCTTGCCTAGCAGTAAACAAGTCAGTTTACAAGGTTTTTCATGACAAGCAACACCAGCGCCTCAAATTGTTAAATTATTTAATACAACGAGACACAATTGTTTTTCGCAAGTCATTGATAAATCTGATTTTTTTGGATATACTCTCGTTTTTCCAATTTGGAATGTCTTTAAGGAGTGCGCCATGGCACGTGTTTGCCAAGTCACTGGGAAGAAGCCGATGGTCGGCAACAATGTTTCCCATGCAAACAACAAAACCAAACGTCGTTTTTTGCCTAACTTGCAAAATCGTCGTATTTTTGTTGAATCTGAAAACCGCTGGGTCTCCCTGCGTTTGTCCAACGCCGGTCTGCGCGTCATCGATAAAGTCGGCATCGACGCCGTATTGGTCGACATGCGCGCTCGTGGCGAAAAAGTCTAATTAGCAGAACAAGGGAGCTATCATGGCAAAATCAGGCCGCGACAAAATCAAGTTAGAATCGACCGCCGGTACGGGTCACTTCTACACGACCACCAAAAACAAGCGTACGACGCCTGCGAAAATGGAGATCATGAAATTTGATCCTAAAGCACGCAAGCACGTGACGTACAAAGAAACCAAGATCAAGTAATCGATCCGAGTTCCTTGAAAAAGCCGCTTCCGAGCGGTTTTTTTTCGTCCTTCTTTTCTTGATGGTTCGGCTGGATGAAAAAAAGGCCCCGCACCGCGGAGCCTTCGATGGCAGACTGTCCTGCTTACGCGTAGCTGCGCAGGCGCAAGGAAAATTCCTGCAGCGACTTGATGCCCGACGCTTCGGCGCGCACGCACCAGTCTTGCAGCTTGTGCAGCAATTGCTCGCGCGTAAAATGCGAACGCTCCCAGATGGCGCCCAGCTCCACGCGCATATGATGCATGGTTTCCAGCGACTTGCTATGCTGGAACAACTCGGACAACTGCTCATGGTGCGCATCGGCCAGCTTGCCCGGCTCGCGCTGCATCAGCTTGCGCGACGATTTCAGGAAACGCTTTTCCAGCTCGGCCTTGTCCTTCAGGTGTTCCAGCTCTTCCTTCCAGGCCGACTTGATCGATTTGGCATACTTGGCCATCACGTCATAGCGGTTGGCGATAACCGACTGCAAGGTGTCGAAATCGGCTTCCAGCTTACCGTGGGAAAACTTCGGTTCCGGCGCCAGCTTTTTCACTTTCGCCAGGCCCAGTATTTCCAGGCAGCGGATATACGCCCAGCCGATATCGAACTCATACCATTTTGACGACAGCTTGGCCGACGTTGCATACGTATGGTGGTTGTTATGGAGTTCTTCACCGCCGATCAGGATGCCGAAAGGAATGATGTTGGTGGCCGCGTCGGCGCAGTCGTAGTTGCGGTAGCCCCAGTAATGACCGATGCCGTTGATGATGCCGGCCGCCGTCACCGGGATCCACATCATCTGCACGGCCCACACGGAAATGCCGATCACGCCGAACAGCGCGAAGTTGATGAAGAACAGCGAGACCACGCCCAGCCAGCTGTATTTGGTGTACAGATGGCGTTCGATCCAGTCCGTTGGCGTGCCATGGCCGTATTTGGCCATGGTTTCCAGGTTTTTCGATTCGGCGCGGTACAGCTCGGCGCCCTCCCAGAACACTTTCTTGATGCCGCGCGTGACCGGGCTGTGCGGATCTTCTTCCGTATCGCACTTGGCGTGATGCTTGCGGTGGATCGCCGCCCACTCCTTGGTCACCTGGCCGGTGGTCAGCCACAGCCAGAAGCGGAAGAAATGACTGGGGATGGCGTGCAATTCCAGCGCGCGGTGCGCCTGGTGGCGATGCAGGTAAATCGTGACGCTGGCAATGGTGATATGGGTCACCACCATGGTATAGGCAAAGACCTGCCATGCGGACAGATCGGTCATACCGGTTGCCATGAACTGCAGAACGTCGTGTAAAACGGAACTCAATGTCATTACTACTCCAGGTGGATGGGGCTTGTTCACGGTCGCGCCAGCAAGGCGCTGGCGGTCCGGCATCGTCGATTTTAGGCGTGATTGTACGCCCTAACGGGTGCGATCAGGCAATTTTGAAAGCAGCAGCGAGGTCAGGGCTGCGTGCTTGGGGGCGTGGGCGCCCCTTCTGTTTCGCCGGCCAGTGTAGCGGGCGGTGTGCCAATAATCCGCAATTCGCGTTGCGGGAATGGTACGGATACCTTATGTTGCTGCAACGTCCGCCAAATCGCGCGGTTCACGTTCGACTTGACCCCGCCGGTGCCGTTTTCCGGGTCCGAGATCCAGAAGCCGATCTGCAGGTCCAGGCCATCGGCGCCGAAGCGCACCAGGGTGGCCGACGGCGGTTTGCTCTTCGATACACGCGGCACGCTGGCGGTCGCTTCTTCCAGTAGCGGGAAGATGACGTCGATATCGGTTTCATAGCCAACCGATACGGTGGCCGACAGCCACACCATGCGATTCGTGAGCGACATGTTCTGCACGCCGCCCGAGATCAGCATTTCGTTCGGCACGATGGACTCAACTCCATCGCCGCCCAATAACACAGTATAGCGCGTATTGATCTGGGTGACTTTGCCGCTGAACTGGCCTACCGTGATCATGTCGCCGATGGTGAGGCTGCGGTCGAGCAGGATGATAAAGCCGGAGACAAAATTGGCGGCGATCTTTTGCAGGCCGAAACCGAGCGCCACACCGAAGGCGCCACCGAATACCGACAAGACCGTCAGGTCGATGCCCACCAGCGACAGGCTGACCAGGACGGAAACGAGGATCAGCACGGCGCGCCCCATGCGTGACACCACCACCTTCAGCGAGGAATGCAAGCCCTGCATTTTCATCAGGCGGTCGTCGAGCGCGGTGCCGGCCCACATCGCCAGCACCATCAGCACGGCGACGGAAATAGCGGCTTGCAAGATGGCAGCCACCGACACCTTGTTGCGCCCCAGCGGCACGACGATGCTTTCCAAAAATTCATGCAATTCCGGCCACAAGCCCGTGATATACAGGGCCATGCCCAGCCAGACCACCACCGTGAAGACTTTTTCCAGCAGCAGCATGGTGGGACTGATCTCGCCATGGCGGGCAAAGATGCGGCGCAGCACATAAAAGCCGAAACGCACCAGCGCCATCGAGGTACACAGGGGCACGGCAATGCTGAGCAGGTTGACGCTCTGGAACTTGGCCAGGAAATGCTGGGACACGCCCAGCAGCAGCGCCGTCAGCACCGGCGTCAGGATGCGGATGAAACTTTCGGTGCGAGCACGCACTTCGGCGCTGACGGGTGGCACGGCAGCATCGGCGCGCCTGGCCAACACGGCGCGCAGCTGGCGCACGAAGACCCAGCTCAGGGCCAGGCAGGCGATGATGACGAGTGCCTGCCACAAGATGGCGGGTTGACGAAAATCATCGACAAAGTCGGTGATCAGATTAAGCAGCGGAGTCTGGTTCATGGCGGATGCAGTGGAAGGTGTTACGGGATGAGCGAGTGCTCACGCCAGGCGGGCTGGCTGGTGACAACAGCGGCCGCTGCGAGTGCAGCGGCCGCCAGCAATGCTATTACTCGGCAGCGTCGGCGTCAGCCTCGTCGGCCGGTTTTTCGTCCGCATAGACTTTCTTCGGCATGATCTTGCGCTCGAACACGGCGGCAAAGAAGCCATCGGTCTGGTGCAAATGCGGCAGCAGTTTCAGGTAGTCGCCCATTTCCAGCTCGATCTTCTGCTCGGCCAGCACCTTGTTCATCGGCACCAAGGTGAAGTCGGGATGGGCGGCCAGGAACTGCTCGGCGATCGCATCGTTTTCTTCGCTCAGGAAACTGCAGGTGGCGTACACCAGGCGGCCGCCGCCCTTGACCAGGCGTGCGGCGCCGGCCAGGATCGCCGCTTGTTTCGCTTGCAACTCGACGATGGAGTTCGGCTGCTGGCGCCATTTGACGTCCGGATTGCGGCGCAGGGTGCCCAGGCCGCTACATGGCGCGTCGACCAGAACGCGGTCGATCTTGCCGGCCAGGCGCTTGATCTTGGCGTCGCGCTCATGCGCGATCTGCACCGGATGCACGTTCGACAGGCCGCTGCGGGCCATGCGCGGTTTCAGCTTGGCCAGACGCTTTTCCGACACGTCGAACGCGTACAAGCGGCCGGTGTTGCGCATCAGCGCGCCCAGCGCGAGCGTTTTGCCGCCGGCGCCGGCGCAAAAGTCCACCACCATTTCGCCGCGCTTGGCGCCGACGATCTGCGACAGGATCTGGCTGCCTTCGTCCTGCACTTCGATGGCGCCGCTCTGGAACAGCGGCATGTTTTGCAGCGATGGCTTTTTCAGCACGCGCAGGCCCAGCGGCGCGAACGGCGTCGGCGTGCTCAGGATCGGTGCTTCGGCCAGCGCCAGCATCACGTCCTCGCGCGTGGACTTGAGCGAGTTGACGCGCAGGTCCAGCGGCGCCGGTGCGTTCAGGGCATCGGCCAGCTGCATGGTTTCGGCTTCGCCGAACTGGGCGATCAGCTTGTCAAACAGCCATTTCGGCATGTTCGAACGCATATTGGCCGGCATCAGGTTGCGGTCGATCTGCTTGATGCGTTCCAGCCATTCCACTTCTTCTTCCGTCAGGCCGCCCAGCGAATCGGCGCCCATCGCTTCGGCCAGGCCGAGAATGGTCAAACGGCGCATGGTCGGGCCATTGCCCGCTTCGGCGAAGTCGGTAAAGAACGATTTGTTGCGCAGCACGGCGTAGATGCCTTCGGCGATGGCGCCGCGTTCGCGCGAACCGAGGCGCGGATGGTCGCGGAAATAGCGCGACAGGGTGGTGTCGGCAGGCGCCGTGAAACGTAAAATTTCGCGCAATACTTCTTCAGCATTGGCAAGTATCGCTGGTGGCAATCTCATTGTTATTCTTCCTGTAATATTTTATTGAGGGTCCACGCGGACCTGGCCATGCTCTACCGACAGTTTATCGTCAATGAACAGGCGGATGGCGCGCGGGTAAAGCAGATGTTCCTGTACCAGCACGCGCGCCGATAAGCTGTCTTCTGTGTCGCCCGGCAAGACGGGCACGGTGGCGCTGGCCACGGCCGGGCCATGATCGAGTTCGGCGGTGACGAAATGCACGGTCGCGCCATGCTCCGTCACGCCCGCGTCGAGCGCCTGCCGGTGCGTCGCCATGCCCGGGAACAGCGGCAGCAGCGAGGGGTGGATATTGAGCATGCGCCCCGCATAATGTTCGACAAACGGCTCGGTCAGGATGCGCATGAAACCGGCCAGTACCACCAGGTCGGGCGAAAAACCGTCGATGACTAGCTGCAGGGCCGCGTCAAATTCGGCGCGGCTGGCGTAATCCTTGTTGGCAACGACTGCGGTCGCTATCCCATGTTCCGCGGCAAATACCAGGCCTTGGGCATCGGCCCGGTTGCTGATGACGGCGGCGATACGGGCCGGCCATTGCTCGGCTTTTGCCGCGCGCACGACCGCTTCCATATTGCTGCCGCGTCCGGAAATAAGGATAACGATATTTTTCATAGCGCGCATTGTACCCGCTATGGCGACGTGAATCTAGAAAGGCCGGCATTATTGTTGCGGCGCAACATGCGCCGGCACCGGCTGCGATGGCCAGGAACGACGGCTATTCGAAGGAGTAAAAGACGCGGAACGGGACTTTTTTCTCGGCCCAGTACTCGGCCGCATCGCGAAACACGTCGAGCAGGGTTTCGCGCGCTTCCTTGTCGAATTTCTGGGTATTGGGCAGTTGCTCGAGCACCACCAGGAAACCTGCCTGGGGGCCGGCCTTGAACATGGTATCGGTCAGGCACAGGCGCAAGGCGTCGAAATTCTTGGCCAGGCTCTTGGGAAACAGGAACGCTTCCGCGATCAGGCCGATGACTTGCTGCTTGGTCAGGCCGGTGTTGCAATAGGCATATAAAAAGTGCTGCCCGAGACGAGCCGCCTCGTCTTGTAACTCGGTCACGCGGAAGGCGCGGATGGACTGGACAAGGTTGGGCGGCACGGTTATTAACAAACTCATTTTTCCCTCAAATCGACCTGTTATGTATGGATCTGTTGTGCTTGTTGCATTTGCCGCCTGCGGGTCAATACGCATGCGGCATATCGGTCGCCTTGATGAAGCCGCGACGGACTGCGTTTTTAAAGCCATACGCGTATTAGGGTAACGTGTTGTCCTCTGTGAATCAACCCGAATATGATATCAAACGCAAGATTTGTTACAAACCACGAGTTTCAACCGAGTTTCAATCTTTTGTATCGATTGAAAGTGCATGTTACAGACTGAGGGGCAAGGTGCTTCTGCTGTTACATTTTGTTGCCAGCGGTATGACACTCGCGGGCGCAGGCGGATTACACTGGATTCATGTTGTAAAACACAATCAAAACAACATCCAGATGCCAGACCCTGAAGATACTCTACATAACGAGGTAAGAAATGAACCTGCAAGCCAAATTGTTCTTGTCAGTCCTTTGTATCGGTGCTTTGCCACTCGCCCAGGCTACCGACTTTGAAGATTTCGGCAAGGTCGTGCGCGTTGTGCCGCAAGTGGAACAGATCAACCGTCCACGCCAGGAATGCCGTACGGAATACGTGCAGGTTCAGGCGCCGCCGCAACAGCGCAGCGCGGGCGGCTCCATCGTCGGCGGTATCGCCGGCGCCCTGCTGGGCAGCCAAGTCGGTAGCGGCAATGGCCGCACGGCCGCCGCCGCCGCCGGCGCGATTGCCGGCGCCGTGGTCGGCGACCGGGTCGACAACCAGAACAATTACCAGGGTGGCACGCAGGAACAGGCGATCAAGCAATGCCGCCAGGTCGACCACTGGGAGTCGCGCAACAATGGCTACCAGGTCACGTATGACTACCGCGGCCGCAACTACACCAGCATCATGTCGTACGATCCGGGCGAACGCATCCGCCTGCGAGTATCGATCGAACCAGCTCAACAGTAACTCAGTAGCCCATCCATATAGTGCCGGTCCCGAGGGGCCGGCATTTTTTATGGCAAGTTATAATGCGGCACACTTCCAGGCCCGCCTTATGCTTATCAAACGAAAATCCATCGAACAAGTCGAATCCTCGCGTCCCGCGCGCAAGCCGCGCTACGCGCCCGTCACCCTGTCTGAAATGGATGGCGTGCGCTATCTGCATTTTGGTACGGAATGGGTGCAGGGCGCGATGCGCATCCGCAAGCCGGACTGGCCGGAGCTGGAATACGCGCAGCAGATGATGGCGTGGATGCTGTGGATCGCGCAGCCGCAACGCGTGGCCCAGCTGGGCCTGGGCACGGCGGCGTTGACCAAGTTCTGCTACCGCCAGTTTCCGCAAACGCAAGTCGACGCGATTGAGCTCAATCCGTCCGTGATCACCATCTGCGAGTCCATGTTCAAGCTGCCGCCGAACGACGAACGCCTGCATGTGCGCGAAATGGATGCGCTCGACTACGTCAACGACGAGGCCCACCATGGCACCCTGGACGCCTTGCAGGTCGATCTGTACGACGCCACCGCGCGCGGCCCCGTGCTCGACAGCGCGGAATTCTACAGCGCCTGCTGCGCCTGCCTGACGCCGCAGGGCATCATGACGGTCAATCTGTTCGGCGACCATCCCAGCTACGCCAAGAACATCAAGGCGATGAAATTTGCGTTCGAACAGGTGATCTGCCTGCCTGAAGTCCATGATGGGAACGTGGTGGCGATCGCCTTCAAGACCAGGGTAGCGCTCGATGCCGATGCGCAAGCCTCCCTGCTCGAACGCGCCAAACAGATCGTTGCCGACACCAAGCTGCCCGCCAAGACCTGGCTCAAGGGCATCCAGAGCACGCTGTAAGCCGTCCTGCGCGTACTTTGCCGGCGGCCATGAAAGGCGCTGGCCATGTCCATCGTTTCCGCTCCGCTCGATCTGCAGGAAATCATTTCCTGGCTGCTGGCCGATGGCCATCTGGCTGCGCCCGATATCGCCGAGATTCGTAGCCGCGCGCAAAGCCACTTGCAGCACAGCAAGGCCATCCACCCGCTGTGCGCGCTGGCCGACTGCCAGCTGCGCTCGGCGCTGGCGCCGCATGCGCCGCTCACCCTCGATACCTTGTGCGCCTGGCTGGCGGGCCGCGCCAGGCTGCCCTATCTGCGCATCGATCCCCTGACCATCGACTTCAGCCAGGTAGCCGACGTGATGACGGCCAGCTATGCGGCACGCTTCAATATCCTGCCGGTGGAAAGCAGTGCTGAACGCATCGTTATCGCCACCGCGCAACCGTACGCGCTGGGTTGGCAGGCGGAACTGGGCCGGCTGGCGCCGCGCAAACTGAGCCTGGTGATCGCCAATCCTGTCCTGATCGCCGATTACATCGCGCAGTTCTTCAGCCTGGCAGGCTCGGTCAAGGTGGCGCGGCAATCGTCGTCGCAGGATCTGTCGCTGCGCCATAACTTCGAACAGCTGGTGGAGCTGGGCCGTGGCAAGAGCAGCCTGGACGCCAACGACCAGCACGTGGTGCGCATTGTCGACTGGCTGTGGCAATACGCGTTTGCCCAGCGCGCCTCGGACATTCATCTGGAACCGAAACGCGATGTGGGCCTGGTGCGCCTGCGCATCGACGGCCTGCTGCACCAGGCTTACCAGGTACCGCCGGTGGTGATGCTGGCCATGACGGCGCGCATCAAATTGCTGGGCCGCATGGACGTGGTGGAAAAGCGCCGGCCCCAGGATGGCCGCATCAAGACGCGCAACGCCGAGGGCCAGGAAATCGAACTGCGCCTGTCGACCTTGCCAACCGCGTTTGGCGAAAAACTGGTGATGCGCATTTTCGACCCCGAGGTGGTGATGAAAAGCCTGGACCAGCTGGGTTTTCCACCGGCCGACGCACAGCGCTGGCGCGACCTGACGGCGCGCACCCACGGCATCGTGCTGGTGACGGGTCCGACCGGTTCGGGCAAGACCAGCACGTTATATAGCACCCTGAAAGCGCTGGCACGCAGCGAAGTCAATGTGTGCACGGTGGAAGACCCGATCGAAATGGTCGAGCCCGCATTCAACCAGGTTCAGGTGCAACCCGAACTGTCGTTTGCCGACGGCGTGCGCGCGCTGCTGCGGCAAGACCCGGACATCATCATGGTCGGCGAAATCCGCGACCTGGCCACGGCCGAGATGGCGATCCAGGCGGCGCTGACTGGGCACCTGGTGCTGTCGACCCTGCACACCAACGACGCGCCCTCGGCCGTGACGCGCTTGCTGGAGCTGGGCGTGCCAAGCTACCTGCTGGAGGCGAGCCTGATCGGCGTGCTGGCCCAGCGCCTGCTGCGCTGCCTGTGTGCCGAGTGCAAGCAGCAGGCGCCAGCACCCGGTACTGCGCAATGGAACAGCCTGGCCGGCGGCCAGCTGGCATGCCCCGAAAACTGCTATCGCCCGGTGGGCTGCTCAAGTTGCCGCCAAGGCGGCTACCGGGGCCGCACCGGCATCTATGAACTGTTGAGCGTCACGGAGCGCTTTGGCCAGCTGATCCGCGAAGGCGCCGACCTGCATGCCCTGCGGCGCCAGAGCTTACTGGACGGCATGACCCCGCTGCGCCTGGCCGGCGCGCAGCAGATCATCGCCGGGTTGACCACCATCGAGGAAGTGCTGAAGATCACGGCGGCCCTGCATTGAGTTCGACCGTGCCGCAAAAAGGTTTTGCATTCTTTCAAAACCCATATATAATGCGGCCTCTTTCGGGTCGTTAGCTCAGCTGGTAGAGCAGCGGACTTTTAATCCGTTGGTCGCAGGTTCGAATCCCGCACGGCCTACCACGAATGCGCAGTACCAAAAAGCCTATCTTCCGAGATAGGCTTTTTGCATTTCCGGCACCGCTTTCAGCCCAGCTCGTATTCCTGCAAATAGCGCACAAACAGTTCGCGGTCCGACAACGGACACGCCAGGCCCGCATTCCAGTCGGCCAGCAGCAATTGTTCCTGCAGCGGCAAGCGCAGCAGTTCCGGCATGCCGTCGCTGCACCACAAGTCCACCACGATGCCGTGCTCGTCGAGACCGGCAAACAGGGTTTCGGTATGGTCACCGCCAAACGCCAGCACCTTCCTGCATTCCACGCGATAGCTGCCGTAGCCGGTAAAGACGGCGTCGTAGGGCGGCAGCACGTCCATCACTGCCTGCCGCAACTGCTGGCCCGTGATGCCCAGCGCGACGAGCTTCGACGGGGGAGCGTCGCGCACATACATCTCGCTCCAGCCGGCGCCGCTCTGATGGGCGTCGGCAAAGGCCTGCTGCTCGCCCATCTGCGCCTGGCAGTGTTGCAGGTTGTCGAGCGGCAGCAGCTGGACCTGGCCTTCGTCGTCTTCGTGAAAATAAGCCTCGCGCATCATGGCTCCAGCAACGCTTCCAGCTGCGCATTGCGGCGCGCCGTCAGCATGGCGGCCCAGGTGTGGCTGGTGACGGACGGATAATGTACGGCGCCAAACGCCATCCAGGCGTCGCGATACTTGAGCCACAGGCGCTGGGTGTCGCGGATGCCATCTTTCTCGACGGCGCCCGCATAGTCTGGCTTGGGCTGCTTCATCAGCTTGCCGTAGATCACATTCAATTGCTTGTCGAGCGCTTGGGCCTGAGCTTGGGTCATGGCCGCCGGCAATTTGCCGGCCTCATATTGTTTCACGTCCTGCGCCAGCAATTCCAGCTCGGCCGTGCGCGCGGCGATGCTCATGGCGGCGCGCGCCGTGCCGCTCAGGTCGGTTTCCTTGCCGGCGCGGGCGTCGGCAAAGTTGGCCGTCGCCGCTTCCAGTTTCTTGAACGACGCCTGCGCTGCGGCAGGCCATGCCTGGGAGGCTTTTCCACTGGCCTGGCCGCGCACGCGGTTTTTCTGGCGCGCGTCGATGGCGCTGCACACGCCCATCATGTAGCCGCTGGTAATGTCGTCGCACAGGTCGATATTGCCCTGGCCACTGGCGGCCAGTTTTTGCAGGTGCTCGACCCGCCCCGCCATTTCGGCCGGCGCGGCGGCAATGCTGCACGCATATTTCATGGCCAGCGGAGGCGCCTTCGTCACGCCCTGCCCGTTCTGGTACAACATCATCAGCACTTCGCTGTTATTGGTGGCCACGGCGCAATGGCGCACCTGGCGCCAGTCATCCGGCTTGGGCGCGGCCATACTCTTGGTATCGTAATACAGGTCGCTGGCCTTGCATTGCTGCAAGGATGACACGGCGCTGGGCGCGGGCAGGTCCGCCGGCGGCGGCGCGGCCTTGGCCACTTTCATGCAGGCGGCATGCCAGGCCGTGGTTTCCGCCTGGCCAACGCCCATGGCGCTGGTATTCGGATACGGTACGGCATCCGCGGCGCCGGACTGGCTGGCCAGCAGCGCGCCGGAAGCAAACAGGACCGTTTTCAATAAGGAAAGATAAATTTTCATGGGCTGGCAATGCAAGCATCAGTAAAGCGACAAGTTTAGCCCATCGCCTGCCATGGTCGCGCACCCCAGCCGTGGTAAGTAACGGTCCATCGGCTTGGCATACGGCAAAGTGATGGGCAATAATGTTGCTCGTCGTCTATATTCAATCCAGGATCCCGCTCATGACATCACCCCGTCTTCGCCGTTCCCTCGCCTCGCTGCTGATCGCGGCGGCGTGCACCTCACTTGCCCATGCCGCCGCCCCCACGGCAGCCACGCCCGCCGCCGATACACAGCCTGCCAGGCACGCCATCACGCATGAAGACGTGTGGCTGATGAAACGGGTCGGCGCGCCGGTCGCCAGCCCTGACGGCAAGTGGGCCGTGTTTGCCGTGGTCGATGCCGCCTACGACAGCAAGGAACAATGGTCGGATCTGTGGATCAAGTCGCTGACCGACGACAGCGAACCGCGCCGCCTGACCTTTTCCAGGGGCGGCGAAAGCGCCGTGGCCTGGTCGCCGGACAGCCGCCAGCTCGTGTTTGTGGCGCGCCGCGATGGCGACGAGGCCGGCCAGATCTACCGCCTCGACGTGGTGGCCGGCGGCGAAGCGCAGCGCCTGACGAGCTTGACCATGGGCGCACGCATGCCGAAATGGAGTCCGGACGGCAAGCAGTTGCTGTTTATCAGCGATATCTATCCGGGAAACAAGACCGAAGCCGAGGTCAAACAGAGCGCGAAGGAACGCAAGGAACGCAAGTACAGCGCCCGCTCGTATGAAACCACGGCGCCGCGCTATTTCGACAAATGGCTGACCGACAAGCAGGTGCGCCTGTTCGTGATCGATACCGAGGCGGCCACCACCCCGCGCGATATCCTGTCCGGTACGCAACTGGTGGCCCTGCCCGGCTTTGGCGGTGGCCAGGGTGACGAAGGCCAGTCGCTGGACGCCATCTGGACGCCGGACG
Organism: Janthinobacterium sp. J1-1; assembly: GCF_030944405.1. Taxonomy (NCBI): domain Bacteria; kingdom Pseudomonadati; phylum Pseudomonadota; class Betaproteobacteria; order Burkholderiales; family Oxalobacteraceae; genus Janthinobacterium; species Janthinobacterium sp. J1-1. The sequence continues at coordinate 2,358,561 of NZ_CP132339.1, read as the reverse complement.
GCAAGGGTGTCGTGTTCAACGCCGCCACCAACCGCGATGCGGCCCAGCGCGCCGCCACCTATTCCCAGCTGTACCTGGTGCCGGTGGCCGGCGGCGAGCCACAGAAGCTGACGCAGGACCAGCGCAGCTATGGTGCCCTGAAATTCTCCAGCGACGGCAAGACCCTGTTTACCCTGAGCGATGCGGAAACGCCGGGCAAGGTGTATGACGTGAAACGCCTGGCCAGCTTTGCCTGGCCGCTGGTCACGCCTACCCCCACCATTTTGACGGACAAGCTGGACCGTTCGATCTCGCGTTTCGTGCTGCCGGACGGCGGCAAGCGCGTCATCTTCAGCTATGAACACGCGGGCCTGGAAAAGCTGTATTCGATGGATGTCAAAGGCGGCGAAGTGCGCGAAGAGCCGTCCCTGGCGACCGGCAGCATCAGTTCGCTGAGCAGCGGCGGCAAGGCCCTGGTCGGCGTGTGGGAGTCCAGCATCAATCCGCCGGAAATCTATGCCTTCAACGGCAAGCAGCCAAAACGGCTGACCGCCTTCAATACCGAAAAAGCCGGCAAGATCGACTGGCAGGCGCCCGAACATTTCTGGTTCAAGACGGCCGACGGCCGCCAGATCCACAATATGATCGTCAAGCCCGCCAATTTCGATCCGGCCAAGAAATACCCGCTGTTTACGGTGATCCACGGCGGCGCGGCCAGCATGTGGCGCGACCAGTTCGTGCTGCGCTGGAACTATCACTTGCTGGCCAAGCCCGGCTATATCGTGCTGCTGACCGACTACAAGGGTTCCACCGGCTACGGCGAGGAGTTTGCCCGTTCGATACAGTTCGACCCATTGAAAGGACCGGCCGACGAGCTGAACCAGGGCGTCGATGAAGCGATCAAGAAATATCCGTTTATCGACAGCACCAGGCTGGCGGCCGGCGGCGCCAGCTATGGCGGCCACCTGGCCAACTGGCTGCAGGCCACCACCACGCGCTACAAGGCCATCGTCTCGCACGCGGGCGAAATGGACTTGATTATGCAGTGGGGCACCAGCGACGGCGGCTTCGGGCGTGAAGTCAACGCGGGCGGCCCGGTCTGGTCCGACCTGCCCGTGTGGCGCGATCAAAGTCCGATCATGCAAGCCGGCAATCACGACAAAGGCACGGGCTTCAAGACGCCTATCCTGATCACCGTGGGCGAACTCGACTACCGCGTGCCGGCCAATAATGCCCTGATGAACTTTGCCGTGCAACAGCGCCTGAACGTGCCGGCCAAGCTGCTGGTGTTCCCGGACGAAAATCACTGGATCATGAAAGGCGAAAACAGCCGCTTCTTCTATAGCGAAGTGGAAGGCTGGCTGGCCAAGTACCTCAACTGATATCCATCTGTTTCATCGCAAGCCAGTCGCTTATGCAGGACTGGCTTTTTTCATGTCCACGGCAGTGCGCTGGCGCGCGATCGCCAGCACCATCAGCGCCGCCACCAGGCAGGCGGCACCGGCCGCGAACAGGGCAGGATTGTAGGTCAGCATCAGGGTGCGGATGCGGCCAGCGCCATAGGCGGCCACGGCGGCGCCCAGCTGGTGGCCGGCGAAGATCCAGCCGAACACCATGCCGGCCCTTTCCTTGCCGAAAGTGGCGCCCACCAGCTTGACGGTCGGCGGCACGGTGGCGATCCAGTCCAGGCCATAGAACATGGCGAACAGCGACAGGCCGTACAGGGTGAATTCCGAATACGGCAGCCAGAACAGCGACAGGCCGCGCAAGCCGTAATACCAGAACAGCAGTTTGCGGTTGTCATAGCGGTCCGACAGCCAGCCCGACAAGATCGTGCCGAACAGGTCGAACGCGCCCATCATGGCCAGCACGGACGCGGCCGGCACGGCCGACAGGCCCGAGTCGCCGCACAGCGAAATGAAATGGGTCTGGATCAGGCCGTTGGTGCTGAGGCCGCAGATAAAGAAGGTGGCAAACAGTATCCAGAAGGTGCGGTGGCCGGCCACGCTGCGCAGGATCAGGAAAGGCGTGGCAAAGGTCATTTTGGCGGCGGGCGCAACGTTCAAAGGAGCAGCCGGGTCGGCGCCATACGCGCGCAGGCCCACATCCTGCGGCCGGTTGCGCATGCAGAAAAACGCCAGCACGGCCACCACCGCGCAGCTGGCAAACACGGGGATCACCGCCATGCGCCAGCCCACGTGTTCGATCAGCCAGGCGCCGACGGGCAGGAACAGCAGTTGCCCGGTGGCCGAACTGGCCGTCAGCACGCCCACCACCAGGCCGCGGTGCGTATCGAACCAGCGGTTGGCCACCACGGCGCTCAGCACCAGCGCCGTCATGCCGGAGCCCAGGCCCAGCAAGATGCCCCACAGCGCCACCAGGTGCCAGAACTGCGTCATGCGCGTGGCCAGCAGCATGCCGGCAGCGATCAGGCCCAGCGCCACGCAGATGATATTGCGCAAGCCAAAGCGCTCCATCAGGATGGCGGCAAACGGCCCCATCAGGCCGAACAGCACGAAGCGCACGGCCAGCGCCGACGATATCTGCTCCACGTCCCAGCCGAACTCGCGGCTCAAAGGCTGCAGCAGCGCGCCGGGCAGGCCCAGCGCGGCGGACGAGGTCAAGGCGGTGAGGAAAGTGATGGCGACGATGACCCACGCAAAGTGGATGCCGCGCCGCGCCAGCCATTGCGATACTGGAAGGGAAAGCATGTGAACCTCATGAAATTCAGGGCGCCGGATGGCGGGTGGATTTCATGATATATGATGATCATAATTTATACAATCAAAAAAATGGGGTCGAACGAGCTGGTCCCGTCCGCCCCCGGCATGTCGCTGCTTATTTCACTTTCAGGCTATTCTTCACATCCGTCACGCCTTCCACGCTGCGCGCCAGGTCGGCGGCCTTTTGCACTTGCGCCTGCGACGGCACGAAGCCGCTCAGCATGACGACGCCGTTGACGGTTTCCACATGCACGTCCATCGCTTTCAGGTCGTCATCCTTGACCAGGTCCGCCTTGATCTTGGTGGTGATCACCGTGTCGGCCACCACGTTCTTGGTGCTGCCGGCCGCGTTGCGGGCCATGCAGGCGGTCTTGTCGCCGGCGTCCAGGTTATCGCAGTTTTCACGGCTGGCCGGGGCGGAATTTTGCGCCACGTTGGTGCCGGCCGCCGCGCCCGTGTTGGCGTCGGCCAGGGCGGCCTTCTGTTTGGCCTTGGCGTCGGTCATGCAGCTGGTTTTATCGGCGCCCGAGCGGTCGCCGCACTGGGCCTTGGCCAGGTCATATTCGGCATTGGCCACGTCCTTGCGGGCCTTGCCCAGTTCGCGCGGGGTGTTGCGGTGCTGGGCCACGGCGTCCGATTCCGCCTTGGCGCGAGCCACCTTGGCTTCTTCCACGCATACTTTTTTTGCATTGCCGGACTGGGCATCGCAGGCGGCCTTGGCCTGCTTGTAGTTGGCGGCCGCCTGGTCGGTCAGCGATTTATAGGAGGTATCTTGTGCATACGCGGGTGCGGCGGCCAGCAGGGCACTGGCGCTGGCGGCCAGCACGAAGGAGAGCATTTTGTTCATGATGGGACCTCTCGGTTTGGTTGATGCACCGATTAAACCCCTGTCGCGTGCAAACCTCTGTGCGACAACGCACCCAGTTCGGTCTTCCCGATGAGCAACTAACGACCGTTCAGCCCTTGGCGCCACAGCAGATCGGCCTGTTCGAACGGTGTCTGCGCAGTGTCAAACACGGCGCTGCCAGCCGCCAGCGCCAGCCAGGCCTGGGTGTCGTGCGAACCGCCCGCCTGGCGCACCGAACGCATCCAGGCCAGCACTTCCTGGTAATCGCCACGGTGGCGCGCATGCACCCAGGCCAGCGCCACCAGGTCCGCATACCCCTCCTCGCGGCGCGTCTCGCGCTGCTCCCGCACATCGCCGCGTACACTGCCGCGCTCGACAAAACCGCGCGGCAAGGCGTGCCAGTCGCCTTGCGCATAGCGCTGGCAGTGGCCGATCTCGTGCGCCGCCATCGTTTCGATCATGAGGCTCTGGCGCTCGGCTGCCACCTCCCGCAGCACCGCTTCGGCCTGGGCATTGCCGCGCATCGACAGCACCAGCTTGCAGCGCCCGCCTTCGAAACCGAGCGCCAGCGGCACGCTGTCGGGCGTGTCCTGCGGCTGGACCACGATATCGAGCGGCAAGCCTTGCTCGCGCGCATAGCTGACCACGGGCGCGGCCGCTTTCAGCCAGCGCGTTTCCAGCGGACTCAAGGCGGATGCGGCAAACGCGGGGGCAGACAGGAAGAGCAGACTCAACAGCGGCAACAGTTTCAGCATGGACGGCACAGTCATCAAGGGCGGGAGGTGAATCTGCAGAGTAAGTCGGAAAAATATTTCCACAAGGAAAAAGTGTCAACTTTCCTGAAAAAAAACCGCAAAAAAAGCCGGCGTTTCGGCCGGCTTCGGATAATGACTACAGTTACCGCTTCAACTGTTTATTTTGTGGCTTTGGCGGCCTGGTCGAGCGCACGCGCCGTCACGAATGCCGGGCGGATATCGTTGGGCACGGTTTTCATCTTGTCCAACGCGAGCTGCACTTCCGGGCGGATCACCACGTATTTGGTCATCAGGGCTTTTGCGCGCGCATAGTCGCCGGTGGCTTCGATGGTCAAAAATTCACGGTCCAGGTCGATCACGGCCTGCTTGATCTTGCCGAAATCCACGCCGAACCTGCCGTCGCCCAGGGACACAAAACCGCCCTTGTCGAGGATGTAGTTCATCTGGATCGCCATGCCGCGCGCATGCGAATCGGTCAGGCCGAAATGCAGGGTGCGGAAACCCGAGGCCAGGAAAGTGTTGTACAGCTTGCGCTCGGCCAGTTCGCCCTGCCCCAGCGTATCGTTCAACTGTCCCTTGTCCATCATGTAGCGCAGCGCAAACAGGCCGGTGATATCGGCCTTGGCTTCCTCGATGGTGGAATAGGTTTCCTTCAGGTCCTGGCGCGGCGTGGAGGCCTTGCCGTCGACTTGGGTTGCATGCGGTCCCAGGCCATGCATGATTTCATGCGCGAGGATATGCGTGAAGAAGGAATTGAAGTCGACGTCCTGCTGCGCCTCGGGCGTCAGCACCAGCTTCGAGATCGGCGTCAAGGTGGCCTTGAACTTGGCTTCCTGCACGTTTTTCAGCATCACGCGCTTGGAGCCGCGCGCGCTGATGATGCGCTCGTCATTCGGCAGGTTGTAGGCGGCCGTCTGCACCGCCATATTGCCGTCGCCGGCGCCATACACCTGGTTCACCACCACCATCGGCGCCAGCGCGCCCACCTTCGGATTGCGGTATTGCGCATCGAGCGGCAGGTTGTCTTCCAGCTCCTGCATGTGCTGGGCAAAAAAATTCAGCTTCTGCGTTTCGGCCTGGTCGCGAATATTCACATACGCTTCGAAGGCGGCCTTGTAGCCGAACAATTCATCGTTATACGTCTCATACGGGCCGATGGTGATGTCGACCGGCGAATCGAGGTCCATCCAGGCGAAGTCGGACGGCAGGTAGTCGTTGTCGAGGAAGGCCCTGGCGCGCAAGGTGAGGAATTTTTTCAACGAGGCGTTGTCGGTGGCGGCCGCCGCTTCGTCCAGCAGCTTGGCCAGCTGAGTCAGCTCGACCTTGTATTCGTCCGCATACTTGACGGTGGCGTACTTGCCATCCTTGCCTGCACGAATCGTCGTGAAGAACCACTGCGCCTGCTGTTTATCTTCAGGCGACAAGCCGTTCATCCAGCTTTCCAGCGAGGCCTTGGTCGCGCCCTGCGGATAGAAATTGCCCGCTTCGGGTTTGTGCGCGGGAATCGCGATGCCCGCGTAGGATGGCGGCATGAACGAGGCATGGCCGTCGAGCACCGACCAGGGTCCCTTGTTGATCCAGAAATAATTCAGGCGGGCCTGGCCCAGGGCGGATTTGTCTTTCTTCAGCGCCGCCCACAGCGCTTCATTGCCGGACCAGCGCTGGCGCAGTTGCAGCACGTCGACCAGCCTGGCCGCGTCGACCAGCTTGGCGATGGCCTGGCGGTCGCCGGCCGACAGGTGCGTAATATCGGCCGTCAGCTCGACCGGCGCGTAGCGCGCGCTCATGGCGGACAGTTGCGTGACGGTGGCGGGGGTATTGGTGGGAGCGGCGCAGGCGCTGCCGACGGCAACGGCCATCAGCAGCGGGAACAGGATATGTTTCATGGGGACCTCGGCAAGACTATTGTGAGGTCCGTATTGTATGCGAGCGGCGCTTAAAACTCTTCCCAGGCCTCATCGGCCGGCGCCTTGGGAGCCAGCTTTTTCGGTGCGGGCCTGGACGCTGCCTTGACGACGGGCCTGGCAGCAGCCACGACGGCCGGACGCGCACGCACCGGCGCCTGTGCCTGCACCTGCACTTGCGAGTCATCGAGCTTGAAGATGCTGACCACTTGCGACAGGCTGCCCGCCTGCTCTTCCAGCGAGGCGGCGGCCGAGGCCGATTCTTCCACCAGCGCCGCATTCTGCTGCACCACCTGGTCCATCAGGCCGATCGCCTGGTTCACCTGCTCGATGCCCGACGACTGTTCGCGCGTGGCCACGCTGATCTCGCCCATGATGTCGGTCACGCGCTTGACGCTGTCGACGATGTCCTGCATGGTGGCGCCCGCTTCATCGACCAGGCGCGCGCCCGTGTCGACCCGCTCGACGGAGTCGTCGATCAGCGACTTGATTTCCTTGGCGGCCTGGCTGGAACGCTGGGCCAGGCTGCGCACTTCGGTGGCGACGACGGCAAAGCCGCGGCCCTGCTCGCCCGCGCGCGCCGCTTCCACCGCCGCGTTCAGCGCCAGGATATTGGTCTGGAAGGCGATGCCGTCGATCACGCCGATAATGTCGACGATCTTTTTCGACGACTCGTTGATGGCGGCCATGGTCTGCACCACCTGCGCCACCACGGCGCCGCCCTTGACGGCCACGCTTGATGCCGACATGGCCAGCTGGTTCGCTTCGATCGCGTGCTCGGCGTTCTGCTTGACGGTGCCCGTCAGTTGCTCCATCGAGGTGGCGGTTTCCTCGATCGAACCGGCTTGCTGCTCGGTGCGGTTCGACAGGTCCAGGTTGCCGGCCGCGATCTCGCGCGAATTGGTGGCGATGGTCTGCGTGCCGGCGCGCACCTGGCTGACGATGGCCACCAGGCTGTCGCGCATGCCGCGCATGGCGTACAGCAGGCTGGCGCGGTCATTCGGCTGGGTGGCGATATTCACCGCCAGGTTGCCGGCGGCGATTTCACCGGCGATGGCGGCCGCGTATTCAGGCTCGCCACCGAGCTGGCGCAGCAAGCCATGGCTGATGCGCCAGGCCGCGACCGTGCCGATGGCGATCGCGCCCAGGCACAGCAGCACCATGAAGAAGAAGAAGCTGCGCGCGACGCTGGTGGCGCTGTCGGCCTGTTCACGGCTCATCTTTTCTTCCAGGTCGATCAGCTGGTTGACGGAAGCGAGCCAGCCAGTAAAAGCGGCCGCCCCCTGCTGCTGCAGCAAGGCGGTGGCGCCAGGCACGTCGTCGGCCAGGCGCAATTGAATCACCTTGGCGATAATCGGCTGGGCCTTGGCTTCGCTGGCCTTGATGCCGGCCAGGGCCGTGCGCTCCGCTTCGGTGACGCCCTTGCCGCTGCCGATGATCTGCTCCAGCGGCGTGGCGGCCTGGGCGTAATTGGCGGCCAGCGATTCGATGCGCGCCACTTCCTGCTTGGCGGCGGCGGCATCGGCCGCCAGCACCACGTCGCGCAAGGCGATTGCGCGGTCATGCACGCTGCCGCGGAAATTGATCGCATGGCGCTGCTTGACGTTGTTGACATCGCTGATATTGGTGAGGATGGCGTCGATCTTTTGCACCCGGTTGATGCCGAGTGCGGTAACGATGATCAGCAGCAGCAGGACCAGGCCGAATCCCGTATAAAGCCGTGTGCTGATTTTGGTGCTTTGCATATCCATTCATCCATGAAAGTGTCCAAACTCATCATCACCATGATGTTGACATTTGGAAATAAAAGTTAATTTATCATGAATGGGAGCAGCCTGCCTGAGGCCGGTCAAAAGCCGCCGCTTTACCCCGACAACGCTACCAGACGCGGTAGACCTGTCCCGTCTGCGCGCCTTCCACGCTGCGCCGGTAAGCCAACGCCACGCGGCTGGCGGCAGCCGGCTCGAAGCCCGGGAAAAACGGACCGTAAGCGTCCAGCGATTCCTCCAGCACGGTCGGGCTGACCACGTTGATGCGGATGCCGCGCGCCAGTTCGATGGCCGCGCCGCGCACGAAGCCTTCCACAGCGGCATTGGTCATGCTGGCGGCAGCGCCGTTGCGGATGGGCTGCTCGGCCACGATGCCGCTGGTGAGCGTGATCGAGCCGCCGTCGTTCAAATATTGCTGCGCCACCAGCGCCACATTGACCTGCCCCATCAGCTTGCTGCCCAGACCCACTTGAAACTGTTCGGGCGTAAACTCGGCCAGCGGACCGAAGTGCAGCTTGCCGGCCGTCACCACCACTGCGTCGACCTTGCCGATGCGCGCAAACAGCGCGCGTACCTGGGCGATATCGCCCATGTCGGCCTGGTGTGCGCCGCTGCGGCTGCCCACTTCGATGATCTCGTGGCGCTGCGCCAGTTCATTGGTGACGGCCGAGCCGATGGTGCCGCTGGCGCCGATAATGACGATGTTCATGATGGAGTCCTGGTCTGGTTGGAATGCAGCCAGTATGCGCCGCCCTCGCCCGACGATAAATACGCTAGCATTGACAAGATCATGAACTCAGGGTTTGCAATCAAACAAATGGATAAACTGCGCAGCATGGAAGTATTTGTCGCCGTCGTCGATGCGGGCAGCCTGAGCGCGGCGGCCGACACCTTCCGCATTTCGCCCGTGATGGTGGGCAAGCATATCAAGTACCTGGAAGAGCGGCTGGGCGCACGGCTGCTGGCGCGCACCACGCGGCGCCAGCACCTGACGGAAATCGGCGCGCAATACCTGGCGCAATGCCGGCAGATTTTGGCGCAGGTGCAAGCCGCCGAAACGGGGGCCGAAGCCATGCGCGCCACGCCGCGCGGCAAGCTGAAGATCACCGCGCCAGTGTCCTTTGGCAGCGAATGCCTGGCGCCGCTGATGGCGGACTACCTGGATGCCTATCCCGAGGTCAGCCTGGAGCTGAACCTGAACGACCGGCTGGTGGACCTGGTGGAAGAAGGCTTCGATGCGGCGATTCGCATTGGCAAGCTCGATGATTCAGGCATGGTGGCGCGCCCCTTGCAGCCCTATGCGATGGTGATCTGCGCGGCGCCTGCCTACCTGGAAAAACACGGCGTGCCGCACACGCCCGACGAACTGGCGCGGCATGAATGCCTGGACTTCATGCAGTGGGCGCGCCATCTGCGCTGGCGCCTGAATGGAAAAGAAGGCGCCAGGGAGGAAAGCCGCTTTCGCTCGAACAACGGCCAGGCGCTGCGCGTGGCGGCCCTGCACGGTTTCGGCATCGTGATGCAGGCGGAGATTCTGATGGCCGGCGATATCGCGGCCGGACGGCTGCTGCCGATCCTGACAGACCACGTGCCGCCGGCGCGCCCGATGCATTTGCTGTATGCGCGCGACCGCCAGCCGACGCCGAAGCTGACGACCTTGATTGAATTCATCCTGCAACGCTACGGGCCGGCGGCGGCACCGCCGCCGGCCACGCTCACGTAATCGAGGATAACTGCGCGAGGAACTTACTGCGCCGCGGCGACCTTGGCCAGGTCGCCCTGCGCTTGCCAGCCGGCGCCCAGCGAGCGGGCCACGGCCACGGTCGCCAGCAGGCGCTGGGTCTTGATCTGCACGGCGGCGCGGTCGGCGGCCAGCGAGCTGCGCTGGGCGTCGGTGACGTCGAGGTAGTTCGACACGCCGCGCTCGTAGCGCGTGCGCGCCACCAGATAGGCGCGCGCCGCCGCCTGCTGCGACAGGGCCTGGGCGTCGCCCTGCAACTGGCGCTGCTCGACGTCCGACAAGGCGTCTTCCACTTCGCGCAGCGCTGTCAGCAGCTTCGTTTCATGGTTGGCCAGCGCTTCGTTGTAGCGCGCCTTCGACAGATCGAGGTTGGCCTGGTTGCGGCCACCGTCGAAGATCGGCAGCGACAGGGCCAGCGGCCCCACGCTGAACTGGCGCGAACCGCCCTGCGCCAGGTCGCGCAGCTTTTCCGAGGCAAAGCCGAAGTTGCCCGTCAGTTGCAGCGACGGATAGAACGCGCCTTCGGCCACGCCCACCTGCGCATTGAAAGCGCGCAGGCCGGCCACGCTGGAGACCAGGTCCGGACGGTGCGCCAGCAGGCTGGCCGGCAGGCCGACGGGGATCATCGGCGGCTGCGGCAAGGCGGCCGGGTCGCTGGCCAGTGGCAGCTGCATCGCCGATGGCGGCTTGCCGGTCAGGGTGGCCAGGCTGTTTTCCAGCTGGTTGCGCTGGCGTTTGACCTCGTGCAGGTCGGCCTGCGCATTCTGCAGTTCGACTTTCGCGCGCGCCAGGTCCAGCTCATTGGTCAGGCCCGCATTGAAGCGCGCGTCGACCAGTTGCAGCGATTCGCGGCGGGTGTCGAGCGCGCCATTGAGGATGGTCATTTCCGCGTCCAGGCCGCGCAGTTGCCAGTAATTGCTGGCCACTTGCGCCGACAGCATCTGCAGCACGCCGTCGCGGTCGGCCTGGGAAGCGAGCACCTGGGCGTCGGCCGCTTCGACCATGCGTTTCACACGCCCCAGCAAATCGATTTCATACGACAGCGAGCCGCCGACCGAGAAATTGTTGCCGCTGATGGAGCGGTTGCCCAGCGCCAGGCCCTGCGAGGTATTGGCCGAGGTGCGCGAGTTCGAGATGCCGGTGCTGAGGTTCACGCTCGGGCCCTGGTTGGCGCGCGCCGTGCCGCTTTGCGCCAGCGCCTGCAGCAATCGCTCGCCGGCCGCTTTCACGCTGGGGTTGTCGCGCAACGCGGCTTGTTCCAGGCGGTTCAGGGTGTCGTCGCCGAACACGCTCCACCACTCGGACGGCAGCCGGGCTGCATCGGCGCTGCCACCGCCATGGCGGAAAGTGGCCGTATCGATGCCGGCCACGTTGGCGGGCGCCTTGAAGTCCTGGCCCACGGTGCCGCAGGCGGCAAGCAGCACGGCCAGCGAGGCAGCGGCGGCGATTTTGGTCATAACTGTATTCATGATGTGTACCTTCTTGTTCTTGAGTGGGCGCGGTCGTCGCAACAGGCGATCAGTGACCGCCGCCACCGCCACCGGGGGCTTTGAGTTTGTCGGCCAGCCATAGCGGCACGATGCAGGCGATCAGAATCATGCCGACCAGGAAGAAGCCGTCGTTATAGGCCATCACATAGGCCTCGCGGCGCACGATGCCGTCGATCGCCTGCAGGGCCTGCTTGCCAGCCGTGACCGCATCAAAACCCTTGGCCATGAACGACGACGTCAGCTGGTCGATGCGCAATTGCGTGGCGCTGGAATAGGCGTTGATCGCTTCGCCCAGGCGCTGCGAGTGAAAATGCTCGCGGGTGCTCAATGCCGTGGCCAGCAGCGCGATACCGATCGAGCCGCCCAGGTTGCGCGTCATGTTGAACAGGCTGGAGGCCGACGCCATGTCTTTTGGGGCGATGCCCTTCATGGCGAAGTTCGACAGGGTCAGCATCACGAAGGGCTGGCCCAGCGCACGCACCACCTGCGACCACAGCAGCTGGTCGTAGCCGGTGCTGGCATCCATATAGGCGTTCATCAGGCAGGAGCCGCCAAACAGCAAGAGGCCGAACGAGCACAGGATGCGGTTGTCGACCACGGACGACAGCTTGGCGACGAAGGGCATGATGAACAGCTGCGGCAGGCCCACCCACATGATGACTTCACCGATCTGCATCGGCGAATAGCCGGCGATCTGGCCCAGGAACAGCGGCAGCAGAAAGGCCGAGCCGTACAGGCCCATGCCCGTGACCGCCGACAGCAGGGTGGCGACCAGGAAATTGCGCTGGCTGTACAGCCCCAGGTTGACGAACGGTTCGGCGCGCGTGGCGCTGGTGACCACCCAGCCCAGCAGGCCTGTCAACGCCAGCGCGGCAAAAGTGATGATGAAGCCGGAATCGAACCAGTCCTTCGAGTTACCCTCTTCCAGGAAAATCGTCAGGCAGCCGAGGCCCAGCGCCATGAAGAAGATGCCGAGCCAGTCGGCCTTCCAGAACAGTTTCAGGTTGCTCGGTTCGCGGTCCAGGCCGTAGATCATGCCGACGATCAGCAGCACGCCCGGCACCCAGTTGATATAGAAGATCGACGGCCAGCCATACAGCTCGGACAGGTAACCGCCGAGGGTCGGGCCCATGGCCGGCGCCAGGGTGGCCGTCAGGCCGAAAATCGCCATGCCGGTGGCGCGCTTCGACGGTGGCAGCTTGAGCATCACCAGCGTGAACGCCATCGGGATCAGGGCGCCGCCCGTAAAGCCCTGCAACATGCGGAAGACGATCATGCTTTCCAGGTTCCAGGCCGTGCCGCACAGGGTGGAGAACAGCAGGAAGAACGAGGTCGTGCCGATCATGTAGCCGCGCAGGCTGAACACGCGTGCCAGCAGCGCGGTGAGCGGAATGACGATGATCTCGGCCACCAGGTAGGCGGTGGAAATCCACGAACCTTCTTCCTGGGTGGCCGACAGCGAGCCCAGGATATCCTTGAGCGAAGAGTTGGTGATCTGGATGTCGAGCACCGCCATGAAGGCGCCCAGCATGCCGGCGGCGACCGCCAGCCAGGTGCGCGCCGAGACTTTCTCGTCGGGCACGGAAAAGGCCGGCGGTTTCGCCAGCGTGGTTGTGGGGCTGCTCATGGGAACTTAGCGGGCGGCGTTGGCGGCGGGTGCGTTGGCCGGTGCGGCGGCGTGGCGCGCCGGCTGGGCATCTGGCTGGTTAATTTCCACTTCGGCGATCACCGACATGCCCGGCACCAGGCGGCCGTTCATGGCCTTGATGTCCTGCGGCTGGAACACGATCTTGACCGGCACGCGCTGCACGATCTTGGTGAAGTTGCCGGTGGCGTTATCGGCCGGCAGCAGGGCGAACTGCGCGCCCGAGGCTGGCGCAAAGCTGTCCACCGTACCCACCAGTTTCTTGCCCGGCATGGCGTCGACCGACACATGCACGCTCTGGCCGGGGCGCAGGTCGGCCAGCTGGGTTTCCTTGAAGTTGGCGGTGACCCACACATTATCCTGCACGATGGCCGTCAGTTGCTGGCCGGGCTGCACGCGCATGCCGGTTTCCACGTTGCGTTTGCCGATGCGGCCGGCGACCGGGGCCAGGATCTGGTTGTATTGCAGCTGCTGCTCGGCGTCCTTCAGTTGCACGCGCAGCACGGCGACCTGCGCCTTGGCGACATCGCGCGCCGCTTGCGCCGCACCGATCTGCGCCTTGGCGGCCACGGCGCTGTCCTTGCGGGCGGCCAGGTCGGCCACGGCGCCGGAACGGGCCGCATTGGCCGCGTCCAGTTCCGCTTTCGACACGGCTTTCATCTGGCTGGTGTACAGCTGGCCGAAACGCTCGGCGTCCTGTTTGGTGCGCAGCAGCTGGGCGTCGGCCTGGGCCACCTGGGCCTGGGCTGCGCTGGCCTGTGCCTGCACTTGCGCGATCTGCGCGTCGGCCTGCAGCACTTGCTGCTCGGCGCTGGCGATCTGGGCGGCGATCTGTTCGGTTTTCACGCGCTGGTCGAACGGGTCGAGTTCGGCGATCACGTCGCCTTCCTTGACGATCTGGTTGTCATCGATAAAGACCTTGGTGACCACGCCGGAAATGCGCGCCGAGACCGGGTGCACGTGGCCAGCCACATAGGCGTTTTCCGTCTCGACAAAATAGTGGCTGCGGTACCACATGCGGGCGCCGGCACCCAGGGCGACCAGCACGATCAGGCCGGCAATGATTTTCACGCGGTGATTCGGCGCGGCGGGAGCGGCAGCTGGCGCGGGCGCAATACGGGCGGCCACGGGGCCTGCTGGCGGGACGGCGCCGGTTTGCTCGGCGGAACTGGACGGGGTGGGCATGCTGCGCTCCAAAATGAAATGATATAGGTTCATTATTGGACAAACAAATCCGCTTGTCAAGAAATGAAACGATTGCATTTCATTTTAATTTGCACTACAGTGTCAGTCATTACTTACCCTCCACGAGACCCAGACCATGTCCGAGCCAGGCCTCAGCGACACCCCTCCCATCGACCCCGCCGACACCGACACCATGGAACTTGGCTGCTGCGGCAAGCCGGCCGGCCGGCCACGCGCCGCCGACATGGAGGCGCGCGCGGAAAACCTGCTGCACACGGCGGGCCGCCTGTTTCTGGACAAGGGATATGGCAAGGTCAGCCTGGAAATGATCGCGCGCGAGGCCCACGTGGCCGTGCGCACCATCTATGTGAAGTTTGGCGGCAAGTCAGGTTTGTTCAATGCGGTGGTGGAACAGAAGCGCGCCGCGTATTTTTCCACCATGCCGGCGCTGCAGACCGACATGCGTCCGCTGCCGATCATACTGGCCGAGTTCGGCCTGCTGTTCATGCAGCTGATCACGATGCCGGCGGCAATCCGTTTGAACCGCATGGTGATCGCCGAGGCGGCCAGCCACCCGGAGCTGGCGGAAACGTTCTACAAGGTGGGACCGGGCCAGACGCGCGAGATGCTGAGCCGTTTTTTCAGCCGGCCCGATATCGCGCCGCTGTTCCGCGCCGACCTGACGCCGGAACTGCTGTCCATGCATCTGCTGAACTGCCTGCTGGGCGACCAGATGTCGCGCCTGCTGTTCCTGCCGCAGACCCAGCCCGACGTGGCGCAGCTGCGCAAGCTGGTGGAGGTCAGGCTGGACCTGTTCCTGCGCGCCACCCTGCAGCACCCGACAGCCTGATCAGGCGCGACCGCAAGCTTCTTCCGCTGGCGCGCTGCGCTCGCCAGCCACCCCCAAAGCACTGAGAAAAGGTCGGGCCGCCGATATGCCGTCCAGCTGCAGTGCTGGCGCCGTGCCATCGCGCCGCTCGGGACCATAGGGCATCAGGCCGAACGAGGTTTCAAAGCGCTGCGCCAGGAAATAGGTGCGGAAATAATCGTAGGCAAACACCACCTGGCCGTCGGCCTGCAGCAGCAGGCCCTTCGCATACAAGGGCGCCAGCCATTGCCGCGCCGGCATGTCCCAGCCCTTGACGGCGCAATAGTCGCCGGCAAAGCGTTCCAGCTCATCCTGCTGCAGGAACAGGGTCTTGGCGTCGAATAACACAAAGGCCAGCTCGATCAGGAACTCGCGCACCGCCAGCGGCTCGTCCGGCAGGGCCAGCCGCGACAGCGCACGCTTGCCCAGCAAGCCGTCGAGGTAGGCGCCATCCACGGCCAGCCGCGGCAGCAAAGTGGAAAACACATATTCGGCATCGCGTTCGGCCGATTCCTGGCCATTCGGCGTGTACAGCACGGACAGGCCGAAAGCCTTGCCGGCCTCGTCGAATTCGCGCAGGGCCACCGTCCACTGCACAGGGACGGCCTCGGCATCATATTCCATCAAGGCATAAGCGGCGCGCTGTTCCGGGCCACCATACAGGCTGGCGGGACTGCTCTTGAACAGGATGCCCAGCGACTTCATCAAGGAACTGCTGTCGCCCGTATGACTGTTGCCATGGAAGACGGCATGGATATTCTTGTACAGTCCGCGCTGCTCGGCCGTGGCGTGTTCACCGGCCGAAAAAAAGCTGAAACCGGCGCGCCCGGCGGCGACCGCCGTGCCGCCCTGCGCGCGGCTGCCCGGCACCAGGTAAAAGCGCGCGCCCGGCAAGCTGGCCGCCTGCAGCAAGGGCCGCAGCAGGTATTCATAGACATAGGCGGGCGTGGTGCCGGCGCAGGCGTCGGGCGCCACCAGCTCGCCCGTAAAGAAGATCGCATCGATCTGCGTGCCGGCATCGCGCAGGGCAGCCATGTCCTGGAACAGGGCATGCAGCACCGGTGCGTGGGCTTGTTCATCGCCACGGCGCAGGCGCACGTCGGCGAGATGGAGGGCAGTAAATTTTTTCATCGTTGCACTTCTTTCTCGGCACAGCCTGGCTTGACCGGAGACGCACAAGGAAAATCACACTATCTGGCCAGGCAGAGCGAAACATCGCTTTGGACCTCTATTGTGCCATTTTTCCTTGGAGCAATACTCTCCAATTTTCACCGATGAACCATGCGCAGGCAAGATCGCGTGTATAGTTGCCGACTCCCCAATATTGCAAACACAAAATAATGTTCCTCAATACCATCGGCATTCCCGCCAGCCGCCCCGCACGACATGTGGCCGCCCTGCTGGCCTTTCTGGCTACCCTGTCGCTCGCCTGCTGGGTGGGCTATGGCGCCGACCCTCACCTGGCCGATGAAAACCACCTGATGGAAAACATCCAGTCGGTGGCCCTGCTGCTGGCCTGCCTGGTGCATGGCTGGCGCGCCAGCAAGCTCGACAAGAAAAGCGTGGGCTTCATCCTGCACGCCGGCCTGTCGCTGCTGATGTATTCCTTCCTGCTGCGCGAACTGGAAATCCGCGAATTCGACGCCCCGGGCAGCCATTTCTGGGCCTGGACCGAGCATATCTTGCGCGGCATCGGCTGGAGCTGCTGGGTAATCTACCTGGTGGCCTTCGCCTCGCGCATCCGCCGCATCTGGGCCCTGCGCTGGCAACTGCTGGCCACCCCCGCCATCATCACCGCCCTGTGCGCGGCCGTGCTGATGGCGTCCGGCTGGCCCTTCGACAAGAAGAAATTCGAATCGATCTCGGAACAGGATTCCGGCTTCATGGAAGAACTGCTGGAAATGAACGCGTATATCGTTCTGTTGGTCGGCTCGGCGTCGGCGTCGCTGCGCGAGACCAGGACACGCGAATAAATCTGAACGGCAATAAAAAAACCCGCATCGCTGCGGGTTTTTTGCATTCACAGCCTTGAAATCAACGCTTGCGCGGTGGCGGCAAATCCGTGCACACGCCTTCGTACACTTCGGCTGCCATGCCGATCGATTCGCCCAGGGTCGGGTGAGGATGGATGGTCTTGCCGATGTCGGTGCCGTCGCAACCCATTTCGATCGCCAGCGCGATTTCGCCGATCATGTCGCCCGCATGTGTGCCGACGATGGTGCCGCCGATAATGCGGTGGGTTTCAGCGTCGAACAGCAGCTTGGTAAAACCTTCGGCGCGGCCGTTGGCCACGGCGCGGCCCGAGGCGGCCCACGGGAAGTGGCCCTTCTCGACCTTGATGCCCTTGGCTTTCGCTTCGTCTTCGGTGATGCCGGCCCATGCCACTTCCGGATCCGTGTAGGCGACCGATGGAATCACCTTGACATCGAAGTGCGACTTCTGGCCTGCCGCCGCTTCCGCCGCCACATGGGCTTCGTGCACGGCCTTGTGCGCCAGCATCGGCTGGCCCACCAGGTCGCCGATGGCGAAAATGTTCGGCACGTTGGTGCGCATCTGGCTGTCGACTTCGATGAAGCCGCGGTCGGTGACGTTCACGCCGGCCTTGTCGGCGGCGATCTTCTTGCCGTTCGGGCTGCGGCCGACGGCCACCAGCACCAGGTCGTAGACTTGCGGCGCCGGCGCGGTGGCACCCGCTTCGGCCGCTTCGAACGTGACCTTGATGCCTTCCGGCAGCGCCTCGACGGCAACCGTCTTGGTCTTGGTCATGATGTTATCGAAGCGCTTCTCGTTGAACTTCTGCCACACCTTGACGGCGTCGCGGTCGGCGCCCTGCATCAGGCCGTCCATCATTTCGACCACGTCGATGCGCGCACCGAAAGTCGAATACACGGTCGCCATTTCCAGGCCGATAATGCCGCCGCCGATGACCAGCATGCGTTTCGGGATCTGGCGCAGTTCCAGCGCGCCGGTCGAATCGACGATGCGCGGATCTTCCGGCACGAACGGCAGTTTGACCACCGACGAACCGGCGGCGATGATGGCCTGCTTGAACTGCACGACTTTTTTCGAGCCGTCAGCGGCCGTGACTTCAATGTGATTCGCGGACAGGAACTGGCCCACGCCGGTGACGACCTGCGTCTTGCGTGCCTTGGCCATGCCGGCCAGGCCGCCCGTCATGTTCTTGATCACGCCTTCCTTGTATGCGCGCACCTGGTCGATGTCGATGGTCGGCTTGGCAAACGTCACGCCGGTATTGCCCATGTGCGCCGTCTCGTCGATCACGGAAGCGACATGCAGCAGCGCTTTCGACGGGATGCAGCCGACGTTCAGGCACACGCCGCCCAGGGTCGCATAACGCTCGACGATGGCCGTGCTGAGGCCCAGGTCGGCCGCGCGGAAGGCCGCCGAATAGCCGCCAGGACCGCCGCCCAGCACCATCATGTCGACGGTGATGTCGACCTGGCCCGAGTAGCTGCCGGCCGGGATGGCGGCAGCGGCTGGCGCAGGTGCGGCCGCCGGAGCCGGAGCGGCGGCAGGTGCGGCCGCCGGGGCAGGAGCCGCAGCCGCCGGTGCAGCAGCAGCCGCGCCTTCGGACGCTTCCACCACCAGCAACGCGCTGCCTTCGGCGATCTTGTCGCCGACCTTGACCTTGACTTCCTTGACCACGCCGGCGTGGGTCGACGGAATTTCCATGCTGGCCTTGTCCGATTCCACGGTGATCAAAGACTGGTCCACCTTGATGGTGTCGCCGACCTTGACCATCAGCTCGATCACTTCGACTTCCTTGAAGTCGCCGATATTCGGTACTTTTACCTCTACTGTGCTCATAGTCGCTCCTTACAGCAGAATTTTGCGCATGTCGGCCAGCACTTCGCCGAGGTACACCGAGAATCGCGCGCCCATCGCGCCGTCGACCACGCGGTGGTCGTACGACAGCGAGGTGCCCATCATCAGGCGCGGCTGGAAGGCCTTGCCATCCCATACCGGCTTGATCGAGGCTTTCGACAGGCCCAGGATCGCCACTTCAGGCGCATTGACGATAGGCGTGAAATGCGTGCCGCCGATGCCGCCCAGCGACGAAATGGTGAAGCTGGCGCCCTGCATGTCGGCCGGTTTCAGCTTGCCTTCGCGTGCCTGCAGCGACAGGTCCGTCATCTCCTTGGCGATCTGCGAGACCGATTTCTGGTCGGCGTTCTTGATCACCGGTACCACCAGGCCATTCGGCGTGTCGGCCGCGAAGCCGATGTTGTAGTACTGCTTGAGGATCAGGTTTTCGCCCTTGGCGTCCAGCGACGAGTTAAACGCCGGGAATTTCTTCAGCGCCGCGACGCAGGCCTTGATGACGAAGGCCAGCATGGTCAGCTTGGCCGCATCCTTGTTCTTCGCGTTGGCCGCGTTGGTGTCGACGCGGAACGCTTCCAGGTCGGTGACGTCCGCTTCGTCGAACTGCGTGACGTGCGGGATCATGACCCAGTTGCGGTGCAGGTTCGGACCCGAGATTTTCTTGATGCGCGACAGCGGCAGCAATTCTGTGGCGCCGAACTTGGCAAAGTCCAGCGACGGCCATGGCAGCAGGTCCAGGCCGACGCCGGAACCGCCCTTGGCGGCTGCCACAGGAGCGTTTGGTGCGGCAACCGCGCCCGACATCACGCCCTTGACGAAGTTCTGCACGTCTTCCTGGGTGATGCGGCCTTTCGGACCGGAACCGCCGACGCGGGCCAGTTCCACACCCAGTTCGCGCGCGAACTTGCGGATCGATGGCGAAGCGTGGGCCAGTTTGCCGTTCACTGCAGGTGCAGCAGCAGGAACTGCAGCGGCTGGAGCGGCGGCAGCGGCCGGCGCCGAAGCGGTGGCAGCGGCCGGTGCGGCAGCGGCTTGTGCCGGTGCAGCAGCAGGTGCAGGCGCGGCAGCGCCACCGGTGGTTTCAACGACCAATACCAGCGAACCCTTGGCCACCTTGTCGCCAACCTTGACTTTCAATTCTTTCACGACGCCGGCGTGGCTCGACGGGATTTCCATGCTGGCCTTGTCCGATTCGACCGTCAGCAAGGATTGCTCGACGGCGATGGTGTCGCCGACCTTGACCATCAGCTCGATGACTTCGACTTCCTTGAAGTCGCCGATATCGGGCACGGTCACTTCGACCAGGCCACCGGCGGCGGCTGGCGCGGCAGCAGCTGGTGCCGGGGCGGCAGCAGGTGCGGCTTCAGCGGCAGGCGCAGCAGCCGGTGCAGCAGCGGCAGGTGCCGGTGCCGGTGCGGATGCATCATCGGCCACTTCCAGCAGCAGTACCAGCGAACCTTCGGCGATCTTGTCGCCGACATTGACCTTCAATTCCTTGACGACACCGGCGTGGCTCGATGGAATTTCCATGCTGGCCTTGTCCGATTCGACCGTGATCAGGGACTGGTCGACCTTGACCGTGTCACCTGGCTTGACCATCAATTCGATAATCTCGACTTCCTTGAAATCGCCGATATCCGGGACTTTGACTTCCACAATGCTCATAGCTTGCTCCGTTATTTTATGTGTCAGATGGACCCGCAGACACGCCAGGGCGGCGCTTGCGCACTGCCCTGGCGTGATCGGATCCCTTTAACGATTACTGGGTCACCGGATTCGGTTTGTTGGCGTCGATGCCGTACTTGGCGATCGCCTGCTCCACTAGCGACACGTCGATCTTGCCTTCGTCAGCCAGCGATTTGAGCGCGGCCACGGTGACATAATAACGGTTCACTTCGAAGAACTCGCGCAGCTTGGCGCGGCTGTCCGAGCGGCCAAAGCCGTCGGTGCCCAGCACTTTGTAGGTGCGGTCTTTCGGCATGAAGGCGCGGATCTGTTCTGCAAACGCGCGCATGTAGTCGGTGGTGGCGACGATCGGGCCGTCGGTATCTTTCAACAGCGACGTCACGTACGGCACGCGCTGCTCTTTCGACGGGTTGACCATGTTCCAGCGTTCTGCATCCTGGCCATCGCGGGCCACCAGGGTCAGCGACGGCGCCGACCACACGTCCGCGGCCACGCCCCAGTCGTTCTGGAGCAATTCGGCGGCGAAGATCGATTCGCGCAGGATGGTGCCGCAACCGATCAGCTGCACGCGCAGTTTGGAATCGGCCGAGCCTTCCTGCAGCTTGTACATGCCTTTCAGGATGCCTTCTTCCTGGCCGGCTTTCAGGCCTGGCTGGGCGTAGTTCTCGTTCATGATCGTGATGTAGTAGAACACATCTTCCTGGTTGGCGATCATGCGGCGCAGGCCGTCCTGGATGATGACGGCGACTTCATGGCTGAAGGTCGGATCGTACGGCATGCAGGTCGGGATGGTGGCGGCAAAAATATGGCTGTGACCATCTTCGTGCTGCAGGCCTTCGCCGTTCAGCGTCGTGCGGCCGGCGGTGCCGCCCATCAGGAAGCCGCGGGCGCGCATGTCGGCCGATGCCCACACCTGGTCGCCGATGCGCTGGAAGCCGAACATCGAGTAGAAGGTGTAGAACGGGATCATGATGCGGTCGTTGGTCGAGTACGACGTCGCCGCGGCGATCCACGAGCTCATGCCGCCCGCTTCGTTGATGCCCTCTTGCAGGATCTGGCCGGCCTTGTCTTCGCGGTAGTACATCACCTGGTCCTTGTCGACCGGCTCGTACAACTGGCCTTTCGGATTGTAGATGCCGATCTGGCGGAACAGGCCTTCCATGCCGAAGGTACGCGATTCATCGACCAGGATAGGCACCACGCGCTGGCCCAGGGTCGGGTCTTTCAGCAGGGTGGAAATGACGCGCACGAACGCTTGCGTGGTCGAGATTTCACGGCCTTCAGGGGTGGCGTCGAGCACGTTCTTGAACGCGTCCAGTGCCGGCACCGGCAGGGTTTCTTCCGCTTTCTGGCGGCGCTGCGGCAGATAGCCACCCAGGGCCTTGCGGCGCTCGTGCAGGTAGACCATTTCCGGCGCATCGTCGGCCGGCTTGAAGAATGGAATGTCGGCCAGTTGGTCGTCGGGGATCGGCAGCGAGAAACGGTCGCGCATTTCCTTGATCGCTTCGTCGTCCAGTTTCTTGGTCTGGTGCGCCGTATTGCGCGCTTCGCCGGACTTGCCCATGCCGTAGCCCTTGATGGTTTTCACCAGCAGGACGGTAGGCTGGCCCTTGTGTTCCTGGGCGATCTTGAAGGCTGCATAGATCTTGTGCGGATCGTGGCCGCCGCGGGTCAGGCGCCAGATGTCGTCGTCGGTCATGTTGGCAACCATTTCCAGCAGCTTCGGATGCTTGCCGAAGAAGTGCTTGCGCACGTAGGCGCCGTCTTTTGCCTTGTAGTTCTGGTATTCGCCGTCGACGGTTTCCATCATCACGCGCTGCAGGATGCCTTCCTTGTCCTGCGCCAGCAGGGCGTCCCAGCCCGGACCCCAGATGACCTTGACCACGTTCCAGCCGGCGCCACGGAATTCGCCTTCCAGTTCCTGGATGATCTTGGTGTTGCCGCGTACCGGGCCGTCCAGGCGCTGCAGGTTGCAGTTGACCACGATGACCAGGTTGTCCAGCATATCGCGTGCGGCCAGGCCGATCGCGCCCAAGGACTCCGGCTCGTCCATCTCGCCGTCGCCGCAGAAAGCCCAGACCTTGCGATTGTCGGTCTTGGCGATGCCGCGTGCGTGCAGGTATTTCAGGAAGCGCGCCTGGTAGATCGCCATGTGCGGGCCCAAGCCCATCGACACGGTCGGGAACTGCCAGAAGTCCGGCATCAGTTTCGGGTGCGGGTACGAGGACAGGCCCTTGCCGTCGACTTCCTTGCGGAAGTTCAGCATCTGTTCTTCGCTCAGACGGCCTTCCAGGAAAGCGCGCGCGTAGACGCCCGGCGAGGAGTGGCCCTGGATGTACAGCAGGTCGCCGCCATGGTCGGCGGTCGGCGCGTGCCAGAAGTGATTAAAACCAATACCCAGCATGTTCGCCAGCGAAGCGAAGGACGACAGGTGGCCGCCCAGGTCACCGTCGGCGCGGTTGGCCTTGACCACCATGGCCATGGCGTTCCAGCGCATCCACGAACGCAGGCGCTCTTCGTATTCCAGGTTGCCGGGGCAGTGTGCTTCTTGTTTGGTGGGGATGGTGTTGACGTAGGCGGTGGTGCTGGAGAAAGGAATCTGGGCGCCGCGGCGGCGGGCCAGGTCGACCAGGCGTTCCATCAGGTAATGCGCGCGTTCCGGACCTTCATTCTCCAGAACGGCTTCGAGCGCGTCCAGCCACTCCTTGGTTTCCTGCATGTCCGGGTCGGCGCCGATCTGTGTCGTTACCTGGTTCAGTTGATCTGACATCTGTTGAGTCTCCTTTGTGAGCGCCCCACGCCGATTTTTCCGGATCGCTGTCGGACGGTATTTCGCTGATTATTTACTATTAAGGTCGATAAGTGTGGGGATTCTAACAGTGTATTTTGTATTTTTCAAATTACGATATAAGATTTCATATTGTGAAATTCCCCTCGGAGAATATGCTGCACCGCCGCAAATTCTGACCGGAAATTAGCGTGATCAAAGTACCAAAGTCGGCGCCAAAAAACTCGCAGGCCCTTGCGCTTCCTGCTCCATCAGCACACCAGCAAAACGCATTCACACCCCAATCGCCCGCAAAGGCACTCCGGGCCAAGCGGGCCTGAAAAATGTCGAGGGCAAGGCGCAGCGACGCAGACAGTACGTCAGTACGGCAAGGAGCTGCAACGCCGCCATCGGCATTTTCTCGGGCCCGCGTCTCCGGCCCGCTATTGTTACGCCTTGCGCTTTCAAATACATGGCACAGCAACGTGGCGGCATTGGCGCCAAAACCGCCCGTTTGCCCCGCCCGGCTTTATAATCTGGTTTTCCCTGCCACAGCTCTTAGCCCCTACCATGCCAGCACAACTGATCGACGGAATCGCCCTCTCCCAAAAACTGCGCAGCGAGATCGCCACGCGCGCCGCCGCCCTCACCGCCAAAGGCACCCAGCCCGGCCTGGCCGTGATCCTGGTCGGCGAAGACCCGGCCAGCCAGGTATATGTCCGCAACAAGGTCAAGGCCTGCGGCGATGTCGGTTTCCACTCGGTGCTGGAAAAATACGAAGCGGACCTGTCGGAAGCCGATCTGCTGGCGCGCATCGCCAGCCTGAACGCCGACCCGGCCATCCACGGCATCCTGGTGCAGATGCCATTGCCGAAGCATATCAACCCGCACAAGGTGATCGAAGCGATCGCCACCACCAAGGATGTCGACGGTTATTCGGTGCTGAGCGCCGGCGAACTGATGACGGGCCTGCCCGGCTTCCGTCCGTGCACGCCATACGGCTGCATGAAGCTGATCGAAAGCACCGGCGTCGACCTGCGCGGCAAGCATGCCGTCGTCATCGGCCGCAGCAACACGGTCGGCAAGCCGATGGCCCTGCTGCTCTTGCAAGCGAACGCCACCGTCACCATCTGCCATAGTGCGACACCGGACCTGGGCCACCACACGCGCAACGCCGACGTGATCGTCGCCGCCGTCGGCCGCCGCAACACCCTGACGGCCGACATGGTCCGCCCGGGTGCCATCGTGATCGACGTGGGCATGAACCGCGACGACAACGGCAAGCTGTGCGGCGACGTGGACTTTGCTGGTGTGCAAGAGATTGCTTCGCATATCACGCCGGTACCGGGTGGTGTCGGTCCGATGACGATCACGATGTTATTGATGAACACCGTTGAAGCCGCCGAGCGCGTATAAGAATCACCGGGGCGGCATGACCGCCCTTTTATTTACTATGGAGCTGCTTGATGACCGCCAATCCTTTGCTTGATTTCTCCGGACTGCCACGCTTCGACGCGATTACGCACGAGCATGTCACGCCCGCCATCGACACCCTGCTGGCCCAGGCGCGCGCCACCGTGGCGCAGCTCGAAGCGCCGATGGAAGAAGTGAGCTGGGATAACTTCGTCACGCCACTGGACCAGATCGGCGAAACCCTGGGCCGTGCCTGGAGCATCGTCAATCACCTCAACAGCGTGGTCGACACGCCCGAGCTGCGCGCCGCCTACAATGCGAACCAGCCCAAGGTGACGGAATTCTGGACCGAGCTGGGCCAGAATGAAATCCTGTTCGGCAAATACAAGCAGCTGCAGGCTAGCGCCGCGTTTGCCAGCCTGTCGCCGGCGCGCCGCCGCATCGTCGACAATGCCGTGCGCGATTTCCGCCTCGGCGGCGCCGAGTTGCCGGACGACCAGAAGGAACGCTTCGGCGCCATCCAGGAAGAACACGCGGCCGTCTCGACGCGCTTTTCCGAAAACGTGCTCGACGCCACCAATGACTACAAACTGCTGGTCGACAATGAAGCGGATCTGGCCGGCCTGCCCGACGACGTGAAAGCGGCCGCGCGCGCCGCCGCCGAGAAAGCCGGCAAGCAGGGCTTCGAGTTCTCGCTGCACTTCCCTTCGTATTTCCCTATTTTGCAGTTCGCCGACCAGCGCGAATTACGCGAAACCATCTACCGCGCCAACGCCACCAAGGCGTCCGATCAGGGCACGGTGTTCAGCAAGAAAGAAGACTGGGACAATACGCAGAACATCGTCACGCTGTTGAAACTGCGCGACGAAGAAGCCAAACTGCTGGGCTACGCCAATTTCGCCGAAGTGTCGCTGGTGCCGAAAATGGCCACCTCGCCAGACCAGGTGATCGCATTTCTGGAAGACCTGGCCCGCCGCGCGCGCCCGTACGCCGAAAAAGACCTGGCCGAACTGAAACAATTCGCGCAGGAAGAACTCGGCATCGCCGACCTGCAGGCGTGGGACGTACCGTACGCCTCCGAAAAGCTGCAGGAACGCCGCTATGCGTTCTCGGCCCAGGAAGTGAAACAGTATTTCCCTGAACATAAAGTAATCGACGGCCTGTTCCGCCAGATCCAGAATCTGTTTGCGGTCGAGATCAAGCCTGACACCGCTTCCGTCTGGCACAAGGATGTGCGTTTCTACCGCATCGAGCGCGACGGCAAGCTGGTCGGCCAGTTCTACCTGGACCTGTACGCGCGCGCGGGCAAGAGCGGCGGCGCCTGGATGGACGACGCGCGCGGCCGCCGTGCCGACGCGCAGCACGTGCAAACCCCGATCGCCTACCTCACCTGCAACTTCACGGAACCGGCGGTGGTCGACGGCAAGATCCAGCCTGCGCTGTTTACCCACGACGAAGTGATCACTCTGTTCCACGAATTCGGCCACGGCCTGCACCATATGCTGACGGCCGTCGATGAACTGGGCGTGTCGGGTATTTCCGGCGTCGAATGGGACGCGGTGGAACTGCCGTCGCAATTCATGGAAAACTTCTGCTGGGAATGGGAAGTGCTCGAACATATGACGGCCCACGCCGTCACCGGCGAGCCGCTGCCGCGCGCGCTGTACGACAAGATGCTGGCGGCGAAAAACTTCCAGTCCGGCCTGCAGACCTTGCGCCAGGTGGAATTTTCCTTGCTCGACATGCATCTGCACTATGACTACGACGCGGCCAGCGGCCAGAGCGTGCAGCAGCTGATCGACGGCGTGCGCGCCCAGTTCGCGCTGATCGTGCCGCCATCATTCAACCGCTTCCAGAACTCGTTCGGCCATATCTTTGCCGGCGGCTACGCGGCCGGCTACTACAGCTACAAATGGGCCGAGGTGCTGTCCGCCGACGCCTATGCGGCCTTCGAGGAAGCCAAGGCGCTGGGACCGGAAGCATCAACCGAAACCGGCAAGCGCTATCTGCAGGAAATCCTGTCGGTCGGCGGTTCGCGCCCGGCGCTGGAATCGTTCACGGCCTTCCGCGGCCGCGAGCCGAGCATCGACGCCCTGCTGCGCCACAGCGGCATGGCGGCCTGAAGGACGACATGGCAGACATGACGCGCGTCGACTTTCATACCAATGTGCCGGACAAGCTGGCTTACGCCTGCCGCCTGGCACGCAAAGCCTATATGGCCGGCAACAAGGTCGTGGTGCTGGCGGGGAACAGCGCCCAGCTCGACGCCATGAACGCGGCCATGTGGACCCTGTCGCCGACCGACTTCGTGCCGCATGTGCTGGCCGGCGACCCGCTGGCCGCGCAGACGCCGATCGTGCTGACCGACAGCGAGGACGTGGAGCTGCCGCACCACGATATCCTGGTCAATGTGTCGCAGCTGATCCCCGGCCACTACGCCGACTTTCAGCGCGTGTTCGAGATCGTTTCCATGGATGAACAGGACGCCCAGGCGGGCCGCCAGCGCTTTTTGCACTACCGCAAGCAGAACCTGCAGCCGACGCACTTTGTGGCGGGCAAGTCATGAGCGACAACATGAACCAGCAGCCATTCGACCAGGGTATCCCGCTGCTGACGGAAGTGCTGTCGGGGCCGGAAGCCTTGCATGAGACGACGGCCGAACCGGAACAGGCGCCCTCTATCGGCAAGGTCGACATTATCGAGATGGCCGACATTGCAGAGATTGAGGTCACACCGGTTCCGGCAATTGTCCAGCCCGACTGGGACACTATCGAACAGCGCCTGACCCAGCGCATCCTGCATCAGGTGCAGGGCAAGATCGACCACCTGCTGGAAGAGCGCATCGCCCACGTGCTGCAAACGGCGCTGCAAAACGCCCTGATCGGCATGCGTGGCGCGCTGCGCGAAGACTTGCAGCAGTCGCTGGAACAGATCGTGGCGCATGCGGTGAGTCATGAGTTGGGGCATCTGCATCCGCCGCGATAAGACACCTGTCAAAACCTACTGCGCGTCGGTTTTGTCAGGTGTCGTAAGTTTGCTGGATATTTAGGTTGAACTTCGTTACACCCAAACCTTTCCCCACGCCATTGTTTGGTGCACCCACACCCGTGAAATTGGTGCATCGCGCCTCACTTTGGTGATTGTCGCGACAAAATGCAAAAAGCCGCAATTGCGGCTTTGCGCGGCCTGATTTTTATTGTACCTTTCTCCACACGCACCGCCCGTCGAAGCGGTTTTCACGAGACGCCGCCGTATTTATTATCCATTGGAGAATGTTCATGCTGCTCAAGACCACCACCGTTTCCCTCGCCATCGCCTTTGCCTTTGCCGGCACTGCGGGCGCGCAGGAAGTCATCAAGATAGGCCATGTGGCACCGGTCTCGGGCGCCAGCTCCCACCTGGGCAAGGACAATGAAAACGCGGCCAAGATGGCCATCGACGACCTGAACGCCAAGGGCTTCAAGATCGACGGCAAGGCCGTCAAGTTCGTGCTGGTGGGCGAGGACGATGCGGGCGACCCGAAACAGGGCACGGCGGTGGCGCAGAAGCTGGTCGACGCCAAGGTCAACGGCGTGATCGGTCACTTGAATTCCGGCACCACCATTCCCGCCTCGCGCATCTATTTCAATGCCGGCATTCCGCAGATTTCGCCGGCCGCCACCAACCCCACCTACACCCAGCAGAAGTTCAATACGGCCTTCCGCGTGGTGGCCAATGACAACAAGCTGGGCGGCACCCTGGGCGCGTATGCGGTGGGCAAGCTGGGCGCCAAGAAGATCGCCGTGATCGACGACCGCACGGCGTATGGCCAAGGCGTGGCGGAGCAGTTCGTCAAGGGCGCGAAGAAGGCGCTGCCGGGCGTGCAGATCGTCGGCAAGGAATTTACCAATGCCAACGCGACCGACTTCAACGCGATTCTCACCAGCATCAAATCGAAGAATCCCGACCTGGTCTTCTTCGGCGGCATGGATTCGGTGGGCGGCCCGATGCTGCGCCAGATGAAGGCGCTGGGCATCAAGGCCAAGTTCATGGGCGGCGACGGCGTCTGCACCGAGCCGCTGGGCAAGCTGGCTGGCGACGCCATCGGCGAAAACCTGGTCACCTGCGCGGAAGCGGGCGGCGTGACGGGCGAGCAGCAGAAGGGCATGGACGATTTCCGCGCCCGCTACAAGCAGAAATACAATATGGAAGTGCAGCTGTACGCACCGTATGTGTACGACGCCGTGATGACCATGGCCACCGCCATGGCCGACGCCAAATCGTCGAAGCCGTCGGTCTACCTGCCCTTCCTGGCCAAGGTCAAATACCAGGGCGTGACAGGGCCGATCGCGTTTGACGCGAATGGCGACATCAAGGACGGCGCGCTGACCCTGTTCACCTACCGTGACGGCAAGAAAACCAAGATGGAAGTGGTCAAGTAAGCGCGCCGGCGGTATAAGACTGCAACCCCGCTACCAGCGCATCGAAGACGGCGCGGCAGCCCGCGCTGGCGCGCAGGTCTTCGTGCATGGTGACCCAGGTTTCCAATGGCAGGGTAAACGCCTGCGGCAGGATGCGCCGCAAGGCGGGATTCCTTGCCGCCAGCGCCACCTGGCAGCCGCCGATGCCGGCACCGGCGCGTATCAAGGCCAGTTGGGCCAGATCGCTGTCACAGCACAGGGCAAAGCGGTCGCGTGAAAACGCCTGCCAGTTGCCGCCCACGCTGCGCACCAGCGCGCTGGGCGTGTCGTAGCCGATCAGCGCATGTTGCGCCAGCTCGGCCAGTTCCAGCGGTTCGCCATGGCGCGCCAGGTAATCCTCGTGCGCGTGCAGTCCCACCTCGATCACGCCAATTTTGCGCATCAGCAGCCGCTCTTGGCGCGGCGCCACCATGCGCACGGCAATATCGGCTTCGCGCCGCAGCAGGTCCTGCACCCGGTTGCTCAGCACCAGTTCCACCACCAGCGCCGGATGCTTTTCGCGCAGCCGCGCCAGGATGGGCGGCAGCACTTCCACCCCCACCACTTCGCTGGCCGAGATGCGTACCACGCCGGCCACGCCCGGCCCGTCGCCGCCGGCCGCGCGCGCCATCAGCGCCGCCGTATCCGCCATCGCCTGCGCATGGGGCCGCAAAGCCAGCGCGATATCGGTCGGCAGCAAGCCCTGTTGCGACCTGATAAACAGCGCCACGCCCAGTTCCCGTTCCAGCGCGGCGATATGCCGGCCGGCAGTGGGCTGGGTGATGCCGATGGCGCGCGCGGCGCCCGACAGCGAGCCATGCTCCAGCACGGCCAGCAGCGAGCGGTAGTATTCCCAGCCTATATGTTTAATCATGCATAAATGTATAGCCGATCAGCGATGTTCGTCAATTTTCAATTAGCCGGCCAGCGCCGATACTGGGGTTTTCAACCACAGGGAGGACGGCATGAACGACAACACGGCACTGGTATTGGGCGCGACGGGCGGCATCGGCGGCGAAATGGTGCGCCAGCTGCTGGCGGCGGGCTGGCAGGTACGCGCGCTGACGCGGGGCGAGCTGCCATCGCCGCGCAACGATGGCGTCATTTGGCTGCGTGGCGACGCCATGGTGGCTGCCGATGTGCTGGCGGCAAGCAAAGGCTGTGCGGTGATCGTGCACGCCGTCAATCCGCCCGGCTACCGCGACTGGGACAAGCTGGTGCTGCCGATGCTGGACAACACCATCGCCGCCGCCAGGCTGGAGCACGCCACCATCGTGCTGCCCGGCACCATCTACAACTACGGCAGCGACGCGTTTCCCGTGTTGCTGGAGGACGCAGCCCAGCAGCCGTCCACGCGCAAGGGCGCGATCCGCGTGGAGCTGGAAGCACGGCTGCAAGGTGCTTCAGCGCAAGGCGCGCGGGTGCTGATCGTGCGCGCCGGCGACTTCTTCGGTCCCCATGCCGGCAACAGCTGGTTTGCACAGGGCCTGGTCAAGCCGGGCCGGCCGGTGCGCACCATCACCTATCCGGGCGCGCATGGCGTGGGACATCAATGGTCCTACCTGCCCGACGTGGCGCGCACCATGGTCGAACTGCTGGCACTGCGCGAACGCTTGCCGCCATTTGCCCGCTTTCACCTGGCTGGCCACTGGGATCACGACGGGCACCAGATGACGGACGCGATTGCGCGCGTGGTGGCGCAAGCGACGCGCCGCACGCCGCGCGTGACAACGTTTCCGTGGTGGCTGATGGCCCTGGCGGCGCCGTTCGTGGCGACCTTGCGCGAACTGCGCGAGATGCGTTACCTGTGGCAGACGCCGGTGCGCATGGACAATGCAAAGCTGCTGGCGGTGCTGGGGCACGAGCCGCATACGCCGCTGGACGTGGCGGTCAAGGCGACGCTGGAGGGGATGGGCAATCTGCGCGCGTAAAAAAAAGCGCCGGGCATGCCGGCGCGCTGATTGCGGTGCTACTGCGGTTTCGGCACAGATTATTTCTGCGCCAGGATCCATTTGACGAGGGTGCGGGCTTCCGCTTCGCTCACCTGCGGGTTGGCTGGCATCGGGATCGCGCCCCAGGTACCGGAGCCACCCTTCATGACTTTCGCCACCAGCTTGTTTTCCGCGTCTTTTTGACCGGCATACTTGGCGGCCACGTCCTTGTACGCAGGACCGACCAGCTTGCTGCCGACGGCGTGGCAAGCCATGCAATTCTTTGCTTTCGCCAGGTCGGGATTGGCCATCGCCACTTGCGAGGTCAACGCCGATACAGCCAACACACCTACCAACATCATGGAACGTTTCATTGTCTTTTCTCCAGAGTAACTTCCTGCCGGCATTCTACCGTGTTTCGGCAGGTTCACCACGAGCCCAGATCAAGCGTTTTAAACAGGCTAACACTTGAGGCAGATCCATTTTGCCGCATCTGGACAGACATAACCATGTTGTTTGTAAGGCGATGTAACGCCGGCCGCGCAGCCCCTGAAAGCGGCGCGGCCGGTGCGGCGTTTTTACAACGATCAGCGCTTTTTCAGCTGCGACAGATCGCGCACGGCGCCGCGGTCGGCCGAGGTGGTCAGGGCCGCATACGCCTGCAGCGCCTGCGACACATAGCGCTCGCGGTTGACCGGCAGCCAGGCCGCATCGCCCTTCGCTTCCATGGCGGCGCGGCGCGCGGCCAGGTCAAGGTCGGAAATGCGCAGATTGATGGTGCGCTCGGGAATATCGATATCGATGAAGTCGCCCTCTTCCACCAGGCCGATGGCGCCGCCTTCGGCCGCTTCCGGCGACGCATGGCCGATCACCAGGCCCGAGGAACCGCCCGAGAAGCGGCCGTCCGTGAACAGCGCGCAGGCCTTGCCCAGACCCTTCGATTTGATGTACGAGGTCGGGTACAGCATCTCCTGCATGCCGGGGCCGCCTTTCGGGCCTTCGTAGCGGATGATGACGACGTCGCCTTCATGCACGGTATCTTCCAGGATCGCTGCCACGGCCGCATCCTGGCTTTCGAACACGCGCGCCTTGCCCGAGAATTTCAAAATGCTTTCGTCGACGCCGGCCGTCTTGACGATGCAGCCCTTCTCGGCCAGGTTACCGTACAACACGGCCAGGCCGCCGTCCTGCGAATAGGCGTGCGCCTTGTCGCGGATGCAGCCGGTGGAACGGTCGGTGTCGACCGAAGCGAAGCGCTCCGATTGCGAGAACGCCGTCTGGGTCGGCACGCCGCCGGGTGCGGCGCGGAACAGTTCATGCACGGCCGGGTCATCGGTGCACTTGATGTCGTTCTGCGCGATGGCGTCGGCCATGGTCGGCGCGTGGATGGTCGGCAAGGTGGTGTTCAAGAGGCCGGCGCGCGCCAGCTCACCGAGGATGCCCACGATGCCGCCGGCGCGGTGCACGTCTTCGATATGGTATTTGTCGGTCATCGGCGCGACCTTGCACAGGCACGGCACCTTGCGCGAAATGCGGTCGATATCGGCCATCGTGAATTCCACTTCCGCCTCATGCGCGGCGGCCAGCAGATGCAGCACCGTATTGGTCGAGCCGCCCATCGACACATCGAGCGCCATCGCGTTCTCGAACGCGGCCTTGGTGGCGATCGAGCGCGGCAGCACAGAATAATCGTCCTGCTCGTAGTGGCGCTTGGCCAGTTCCACGATCAGCCGGCCGGCGCGCAGGAACAGCTGCTGGCGGTCCGAGTGGGTGGCCAAAATCGTGCCGTTGCCGGGCAGGGCCAGGCCCAGCGCTTCGGTCAGGCAGTTCATCGAGTTGGCGGTAAACATGCCGGAACACGAACCGCAGGTCGGACAGGCCGAACGTTCGATTTCGGCCACGTCGGCGTCGGACACGCTGCTGTCGCCGGCCTTGATCATGGCGTCGACCAGGTCGAGCTTGATGATCTTCTGGGCGCCGTTGACCACCTTGATCACCTTGCCCGCTTCCATCGGGCCGCCGGAAATGAACACCACGGGAATATTGATGCGCATGGCGGCCATCAGCATGCCCGGCGTGATCTTGTCGCAGTTCGAGATGCAGACCATGGCGTCGGCGCAGTGGGCGTTGACCATGTATTCGACCGAGTCGGCGATCAGGTCGCGCGAGGGCAGCGAGTACAGCATGCCGCCGTGGCCCATGGCGATGCCGTCATCGACGGCGATGGTGTTGAATTCCTTGGCCACGCCGCCGGCCGCCTCGATCTCGCGCGCCACCATCTGGCCCAGGTCCTTCAGGTGCACGTGGCCAGGCACGAACTGGGTGAACGAGTTGACGACGGCCACGATGGGCTTGTCGAAGTCGCCGTCCTTCATGCCGGTGGCGCGCCACAGGGCGCGGGCGCCGGCCATGTTGCGGCCGTGGGTGGTGGTGCGTGAGCGGTATTGCGGCATGATGGTCTTTCAAAAGAGTTGCCTGACTGCCGGGCCTGGATGATGAAAGCCCTGTGCGCAGTGGGGGTACGCCAGATTGCCTTGCGCACGCCCCCGTGTCAAATATATGATGCACGCATCTGTGAGTCGAAATAGATATCACAGCAATTGTTCAACATGGAAATACATATCAATGATGCCGCTCGAGCTGCGCCAGCTGCGCTATTTCGTCACCGTCGCCGAGGAACTGCACTTCGGCCGCGCCGCGCTGCGCCTGCACATGACGCAGCCGCCGCTGTCGCAAACCATCATGGCACTCGAAGAGCTGCTGGGCGCGCCGCTGTTTGTCCGCACGCGCAGGGAAGTGAGCCTGACGCCGGCCGGCACCGCCCTGCTGCCCGAGGCGCGCCGGCTGCTGGCCCAAGCGCAGGACCTGCCGGCGCTGGTGCGGCGCGCGGCGCAAGGGGAAGCGGGCCGGCTGTCGCTGGCGTTTGTCTCGTCGGCCGACTACAGCGTGCTGCCGCCGCTGCTGCGCGCTTATCAAACCAGCTACCCGCAGGTGCAGATCCAGCTGCAGGAAGCGACCTCGGACTTGCAGCTGGACGAACTGCTGGCCGGTCGCATCGACGCCGGCCTGTTGATCCCGCCACTGCCCGACAAGGCCAGGCTGGCGCTCGACTACCTGCCGGTGCTGGCCGAACCGCTGGTGCTGGCCGCGCCGGCCGGGCTGGCCATATTGAACACGCCAGGTCCCCTGCGGCTGCGCGACGTGCCGGCGCTGCCCCTGATCATTTTCCCGCGCGCCATTTCGCCGGCGCTGCACGACGCCATCCTGGGCGTCTTTCGCGCGGCCGGCATCACGCCGCTGATCGGCCAGCAGGCGATCCAGATGCAAACCATCGTCAGCCTGGTCTCGGCTGGCATGGGCATCGCGCTTGTGCCACAATCGGTGTCGAATCTGATGCGCCCCGGCGTAGAATACAGGCCGCTGCAAGACCCAACGCCCTTGGTGGAGACGGGGCTTGCCTGGCGCCGCGACAATACTTCGCCCGTGCTGCAGGGTTTTCTGACCCTGCTGCGCGGCACCCTGCCTGATTTTTAGAAGGAATACCGATGCTGATCCACCCGATGCCCAACCCGATCGCCATCCAGATCGGCCCGCTGGCCGTACACTGGTATGGCCTGATGTATGTGCTGGCCTTTGCCCTGTTTATCGCGCTGGGACGCGTACGCATCAAACAGCCCCATATCTTTGCATTGGGCTGGAAGAAGGAGGACCTCGACGACATGCTGTTCTACGGCATGCTGGGGGTGGTGATCGGCGGGCGCCTCGGCGAAGTGCTGTTCTACCGTCCCGAATATTTCTTCCACAACCCGCTCGAGATCTTCATGGTCTGGCATGGCGGCATGTCCTTCCACGGGGGCTTCCTGGGCGTGATCCTGGCCATGTACTTGTGGGGCCGCAAGGCGGGCCGCAACCTGTTCGACGTGCTGGACTTTATCGCGCCGCTGGTGCCGCTGGGCTACGCCGCCGGCCGCCTGGGCAACTTCATCAACGCCGAACTGCCGGGCCGCATCGCCCCCGAGACACTGCCATGGGCCATGCAGTGGCCCGGCATTGCCTACCCCGTGCACCCATCGCCGCTCTACCAGATGCTGGTCGACGGCATCCTGGTGTTCATCATCCTGTGGCTGTTTGCGCGCAAGCCCCATCCGCGGGTGGCGGTCGGCGCCATGTTCACCCTGCTGTATGGCTGCGCCCGCTTCTTTACCGAGTACTTCCGCACGCCGGACTGGGAAGTCGTCTGGTTCGGCGTACCGATCACCTCGGGCCAGATGCTGTCGCTGCCGATGATCGTCGGCGCCATCCTGCTGCTGGTGTGGTCGTACAAAAGCCGCATCATGGCCACGCCGCCGAGCAAGGCCCGCATCGCCGACGCTTGATCAGGATCAATGTTTCCTGATAGATAGACTTGACTTCCGGAGTTCAGTATCATAGTTTTGCCAGCCTCGGCGATACGATCACCCCGGGAGTCACGATGATGCAAGCCGTGCAACGCAAGCCTCTGCTGTGGATACTGCTGGTGCCGGCCTACCTGCTGCTGCAGGCCGGCATGACCGCGCTGGCCGGCAGCCATGCCGAAGCCGTCTCCTATCTGTTCTGCACACTTGCGCCGGCGCTGGCGCTGCTGGCCTGCTGCCGCTGCGCCTGGCTTAGCGCGCCGGGCGTGGCGCGCAATGGCTGGGCCTTGCTGGCGGCGGCCATGCTGCTGTGGACCAGCGGCATGACGCTGTCGGCCTGGCAGGACATAAGCGACCTGGTGGCCTCGCGCGCCACCTATTTTTCCGACTTCGCCTACTTCATGTACGGCGCCCCCATCCTGCTGGCGATCTCCTCTATCGGCGAGCAGCGCCCATCGCGCACGCTGCAATGGCTGGACGCCGTGCAGATCCTGCTAGCCGGCTACCTGGCCTATACGGCCATCTTCAACGTCTCGCCATTTGACCGGCGCTCGGCCGCGCCGATACCGATCGAACTGCTGGTGGTGACGTACCACGTGGAAAACCTGGTGCTGGCCTGCTGCGCCAGCCTGCGCCTGCTGGCCCACCGCGCCGATGGCGAGCAGGGACGCTTCTACCTGCTGCTCACCAGCTTCCTGTGGTGCTATGGCATTTGCGCCGGCAGCTATAACTACCTGACCCTGCATGCCATCGAGAGCGCCGGCCTGGCCGAACTGCTGCCGGTGCTGCCCTTTTTGCTGCTGGCAGCGCTGGCCTCGACCACCGTGCCTGGCCGGGAAGAAACGCGTATACCGCGGCCGCGCCAGCAACTGACCTTATTGATCGACAATTTCAGCCCGATCTTTTTCACGGCGTCCTTGCTGGGCCTGGGGTTCGTCATCATGCGCGAGCATTTTTACCTGGCCGCCACCGCCCTGTTCGTCGCGCTGGCCGTGCACGCGCTGCGCTCGGCCACCTTGCAAAGCCGTTACATGCAAAGCGAGAACGACTTGCGGGCCGCGCTTGACAAGCTGGAAAAGCTGTCGCTGACGGACGGCCTGACGGGCATCGCCAACCGGCGCTGCTTCGACCAGACCTTGCAGCTGGAATGGCAGCGCAACAACCGCAACGGCACCGGGCTGGCGCTGTTGATCATCGATATCGATTTCTTCAAGAGCATCAACGACGAGCTGGGCCATCCCTACGGCGACACCTGCCTGGTGAAAATCGCCGCCGCCCTGCACTCGGCGCTGCCGCGCGCCAGCGACCTCGTGGCGCGCTACGGTGGCGAGGAATTTGCCGCCATCCTGCCCGCTACCGGCCAGCCTGGCGCGCTGGCGGTGGCGCAAAAAATGCAGGAAGCCATCGCGGCTGCCGCGATCAACCACGCGCCCCAACGCGGTGGCAAGGTGACGGCCAGCATCGGCCTGGCGCTCAGCACGGTCAGTGGCGCCGCTCACGCGCCGGAACAGCTGCTGGCCGCCGCCGACCAGGCCCTGTACCGCGCCAAGCACAATGGCCGCAACCGCATCGAGCAAGAGTGGATGGAGTGAATCACGCCGACATGCACAACCAGGCACAAGGCAGGATCTTGAAATAATTTTTTCTAAATTTGAAAAATTAGAAAATCCTTTTCATTTTCGGTATTCGATTCTATAATTTACTCCGGGCCGACGCCCGTGCCCTTGCCTTGCCAGGCAAGGTGCGACACCAGTCACCCTGACAAGAGAGTAAAGAGATGGCACAAGCAGCCGCAATCGACCAGCTAATGCAGCAAATCGTCGATGAATACGACAGCCTGTCGCGCCAGTTGAAACTGATCGCCAAGCATATCGAACAAAATCGCGCCAGCCTGATGCTCGAGCGCATCAGCGACATCGCCGCCGCCTGCGACGTGCAGCCGTCGGCTATCGTGCGCTTCGCCCAGCGCTTCGGCTTTTCCGGCTTCAGCGAAATGCAGGACGTGTTCCGCCAGGCCTACACCGACCAGGCGCGCGCCGCGCCTAATTACCGCCAGCGCATCCGCAAGCTTATTTCCTCGCGCGACAGCAAGGTGCGCACGGGCGACCTGACGCGCGAATTCATCGGCGCGAGCCGCAGCGGCCTCGATGAACTGGCGGCCGGCCTCGATGACGAACAGCTCGACGCGGCCGTCACCTTGCTGCAGCAGGCCGACAATATCTATGTGGTCGGCGTGCGGCGCGCGTTTCCGGTGGCCTCGTATATCGCCTACGCCCTGCAGCACACCAGCAAGCGCGTGCACCTGGTGACAGGCTTGGGTGGCGGCCACCGCGACCAGATGCGCAGCGTGCGCGAAGGCGACGTGGCGATTGCCATCAGCTTCGCGCCGTATGGCAAGGAAACCCTGGAGTGCGCGCGCATGGCACATGACAATGGCGCCAAGACGCTGGTGATCACCGACAGCACGCTGGCGCCGCTGGCGCGCAGCGCCGACGCCCTGCTGACAGTGACCGAAGGCAGCGCCTTTGCCTTCCGCTCGCTGACCGGCACCATCTGCCTGTGCCAGGCGCTGTTCATCGCGCTGGCCTACCGCATGGAAATCGATATCGAGGAAGTGGGCACGCAGGCGCCCGACTAGTCCTTCAGGCGTGCCTGGATGGCCTTCCACTGCGCCGGCGTGACGGGTGTGATCGACAGCCGGCTGCCTTTTTTCAACAGCAGCATGTCTTCCAGCGCCGGCATCTGGCGCAGTTCGGACAGCGGCAGCAGCGCCGTCTTTTTCAGGCCGCGCACGTCGACGCTGACCCAGCGCGGCTGCTCCTGGGTGGCTTTCGGGTCGAAGTAATGGCCGTCTTTTTCGAACTGGCTGTGGTCGGGATAGGCCGTGCTGGCCACTTCGGCCACGCCCACCACGCCCGGCTGCGCACAGCTGGAGTGATAAAACAGCACGCCGTCGCCTACACGCATGCCGTCACGCATGAAGTTGCGGGCCTGGTAGTTGCGCACGCCGAACCAGGGCATGGTGTGCTGCGGCGCGGCCATCAGGTCATCGATGCTCACTTCGGTGGGCTCGGATTTCATCAACCAGTATTGCTTCATGTCTTCCCCTGAACACTGCGGACGTAAAAAAACGGCTGCGCATCGTCATGCCGCAACCGTTTTTTCTGTATTAGGCCCCGCCTGTGCCGCTATGCCGGCATCCCGAACCAAACGGTTCAAGGTGGTCACGTTAGTTCAATTTCGGGTTCGTCGAACGAGCGACGCTCACTCCCATCAAACAAAATTCGCAACCGATGCGCATAAATGGTTCAAGGAATATATGGCAATCGCGAACACCGCAGGGTAGGCCGAAGTTTACTCCTTAGTCCGCGCATCGCAAAGGGAATTCGTACAGAAAACGCGGCCCGGGCACTTAAGCGCTGCTTAAAATAAATTTTCCTGGGGCGTCAGCGCGCTGTCCAACACCATGTGCATGGCCGAGATTTTTTGCTTCACTTCCATGATGGTCAGCTCGGACAGCGGCCCTTGCGGCGACTTGACGGACAAGAATTCCGCCGCCACGCCCAGCGCCGCCAGCACGGCGATGCGGTCATTGCCCTTGACCTTGCCCGCGTCGCGGATGGCCTTCATCTTGCTGTCCAGATAAATGGCCGCTTCGCGCAGCGCGCGCTCTTCGCCATCGCGGCAGACCATGCTGTACGACTGGCCCATGATATTGACATCGACACGCGACATTACGCTTCCTTCCCGTTGTCAGCCGCCTGGGCCATGGCTTCGGAGGCGGCCTGTTCCAGGCCCGCCTGCACCAGTTGCGGAATGTTTTCCAGCAGCGCCTCGACCCGCTCCTGCGCCTCGCGCATGCGTTGCACGTACAGCGCGTTCTCCGCGGCAAGGGCGGCATTGTCCTTGCGCAGTTGCGCGTTTTCACGACGCAGCGCATGGGTCATTTCGGCCAGCAGGCCGATTTTGTCGGATAATTCGTTGAATTCGGAAATCATCCCGCCACTATAGGGCGCAGGTCATGCGGGCGTCAATCGAATCACGTTGCTGACACACATAATTACATCAATACGCGTAGTTGCCGGTAAATACATGCTTTTTATCATCACGTCACTATTTCTGATGTATTAACGACCACTTTGCGCGGGCTCTTCGTAGTCCGGTTCGATGTCCAGCGTGCCATAGCGGTTTTCGCAGGAACGGCGGCGCAGTTCCTGCTTGCCGTTTTTACCGTCGAACACCATGGTCAGGTCGCGGCAAGTGGTAAAACTGCCGGGTTTGGTTCCCGTGTCGGACGGCGTCAGGCTCACGCGCAGGGGAACATTGTTGCCCAGCCCCTGGTTGCTCCACTGCCGGCGCTTGCCATCCTCTTCGTCCTTCAGGGTGCGCACGGCCGCGTTGAGCAGATCCTTCTTTTCCTGCGCGTTCAGCGTGGCCACCGTGACGTCGGACAGGAAGGGCGGATAAGTGACGGGCGGAGCATCCTTGCCCTGGATATCCCAGCGCCCGCTGTTTTGCGAGCAGGTGCGCCGGCTCAGGTCCTGCGTCCTGCCGCCGGCCGTGACGACGAATTTCAGGTCGCGGCACACATGCGCCTTCAGGCTGTGTTCGGTCATGCCGGAATTGCTGAAGCTGTAGACGGCTTGCATGGTGGCCGCCTTCGCGCCCGCGTTGTCCCACACATGCGCTTCCTGGTCGTCGTCGTCCTTGTTCAAATCGTTGAACAGTTCATTCATCAGCGCTTCCTTGTCCTGTGGCGGCAGGCTCACCACCGTCAGTTCGTCGAGAAAAGTTTGCGCGGTGGCATGGCCGGAACAGGCCAGGCCGAAGGCGGCGAGGGACAGGCAAAGGGCATGACGGGAAAACAAGGTAGGCATGATAGTGAAGTGTTTGATAAGCAATACTGATCATCTTAGCAAATTTGATCGCGATGCAATGTTTCCTGTGTGTACAGGAACAGCCCTGCCGCCCAGGCCATGCTAGAGTCGCATCCGCCGCTGACGCCCGGGAAGATGGCTTGCGCCAGCGCAAACCCCAGCCCGAATGCCACTTGCACGGATCGTGTATATATATGTTCCCCTTGAATAAGCCCCCTGCCGTCCCTATAATTAGCACTCGTTAGTAGAGAGTGCTAACAAACTCTTTCGTAGCAATCCTCATGACATACCGATGCTTGCCAGCTTTCGGCAAGGAGTACGCGCGGTGGGCGACGCCGCAGCGCATTCCCGCCAGAGGCGGACAGGCACGGGACGATCGAGGTTTGCTTGATTCGTTGCATGCCGTTATTGATTCCTCGATACGGCGGTCGGTCGACAGCGGGCCTGGCACGATGCCGGGCTGGCCAGGATCGAGCAACACTTATCCATTGAACTTTAAGGAGTTTTGTATGAATCTGCGCCCATTGAACGATCGCGTCATCGTCAAACGCCTCGACCAGGAAACCAAGACTGCGTCCGGCCTCATCATTCCTGATGCAGCTGCTGAAAAACCGGATCAAGGCGAAGTCCTTGCCGTAGGCAATGGCAAGATTCTCGACGATGGCAAAGTCCGTCCTCTGGATGTCAAAGTAGGCGACCGCGTCCTGTTCGGCAAATACGCCGGCCAGACCGTCAAGGTCGATGGCCAGGAACTGATGGTCATGCGCGAAGAAGACATCATGGCGATCGTCGTTCAGTAATTCGTTTCCACGTTTTAAATAGATCTATTCCGAAATTTCTGGAGAATTGAACATGGCAGCTAAAGAAGTAGTATTCGGCGACGCAGCGCGCGCCAAGATGGTCGAAGGCGTGAACATTCTCGCCAACGCAGTCAAAGTGACCCTGGGCCCGAAAGGCCGCAACGTGGTTCTGGAGCGCTCGTTCGGCGCCCCTACCGTCACCAAGGACGGCGTATCGGTAGCGAAAGAAGTCGAACTCAAAGACAAGCTCATGAACATGGGCGCGCAAATGGTCAAGGAAGTTGCTTCCCGCACCAGCGACAACGCCGGTGACGGTACCACCACCGCGACCGTGCTGGCACAAGCCATCGTGCGCGAAGGCATGAAGTTCGTTGCCGCCGGCATGAACCCGATGGACCTGAAGCGCGGCATCGACAAGGCTGTCGCTGCAACGGTTGAAGAGCTGGCAAAAATCGCCCGTCCTTGCACCACCACCAAGGAAATCGCCCAGGTTGGCGCGATCTCGGCCAACTCGGACTACTCGATCGGCGAGCGTATCGCTGAAGCGATGGAAAAAGTCGGCAAAGAAGGCGTGATCACCGTGGAAGACGGCAAGTCGCTGAACGACGAGCTGGACATCGTGGAAGGCATGCAGTTCGACCGCGGCTACCTGTCGCCGTACTTCGTCAACAACCAAGAGAAACAAGTTGCCATCCTGGACAATCCATTCGTCCTGCTGTGCGACAAGAAAATCTCGAACATCCGTGACCTGCTGCCGGTACTGGAACAAGTTGCCAAAGCTGGCCGTCCACTGCTGATCATCGCGGAAGACATCGAAGGCGAAGCACTGGCTACCTTGGTTGTGAACAACATCCGCGGCATCCTGAAAACCTGCGCAGTGAAAGCACCAGGCTTCGGCGACCGCCGCAAAGCCATGCTGGAAGACATCGCTGTCCTGACCGGTGGTCAAGTGATCGCCGAAGAAGTCGGCCTGACCCTGGAAAAAGTCACGCTGGAAGAGCTGGGCCAGGCCAAGCGCATCGAAGTGGGCAAGGAAAACACCATCGTCATCGACGGCGCCGGCGAAGCTGCCTCGATCGAAGCACGCGTGAAACAAGTGCGTGTGCAGATCGAAGAAGCGACCTCGGACTACGACCGTGAAAAACTGCAAGAGCGCGTGGCCAAACTGGCTGGCGGCGTTGCCGTGATCAAGGTTGGCGCAGCCACCGAAGTCGAAATGAAAGAGAAAAAAGCCCGCGTTGAAGATGCACTGCACGCGACCCGCGCTGCCGTCGAAGAAGGCATCGTGCCAGGCGGCGGCGTAGCCCTGCTGCGCGCACGCGCCAACATCACGGTCAAGGGCGACAATCCGGACCAGGACGCAGGTATCAAGATCGTCCTGCGCGCGATGGAAGAGCCACTGCGCATGATCGTGCAGAACGCCGGCGAAGAAGCGTCGGTCGTCGTGGCAGCCGTACTGGCTGGCTCGGGCAACTACGGCTACAACGCCGCCAACGGCACCTATGGCGACATGGTCGAAATGGGCGTGCTGGATCCAGCCAAAGTGACCCGTTCGGCGCTGCAAAACGCCGCTTCGATCGCTTCCCTGATGCTGACAACCGACTGCATGGTCTGCGAAATCGCTGACGACAAAGCAGGCGGCGGCATGGGCGGCGGCATGGGTGGCATGGGCGGCATGGGTGGCATGGACGGCATGATGTAACCCCTGCGGCCCGGCGCGCAGGCGACGGCGTCGCCGGGCCGCATCGCCGCATGATCACTGGCAGGCCAAAAGCTGCTCTTTTATCTGCGGCAACCCCGAGAGCCATCTTCCACGGAAGGTGGCTTTTTTTCGTCCATTTTTTGCCGCCAACAGGCGATTGCCCGCGCCCCGGTTTTGCTTTAGCATGGCCGCCATCATCCACCTCTTGTTCGCCACCATGCCGCCACGCGCCTCGTCTTCCAAAACCGCCATTACCGCCGGCATCCTGGCCGGCCTGCTGGCCGCCGCACTGGGCGCTTATTATGTGTATCAGCCGCCGTCAAGCTCGACAGCGCCGGCGATGCAGGAGGCGCCCGCCGCACAGGCTGACGACAAGGCGGTCAATGCGCTGTTGGCGCTGCCGGAAATCCGCGCCTGGTCGGCGCATATCGAAAAAGCCTCGGGCGGGCGTTCACATGGCGCGGTGATGGAAACGGCGCCCGAACAGCGCCTGGTCGATGGCCAGGCCTATTTTCAACTGAGCTTTTTTGAAAACGCGCCCGATGCGGCGCACCGCTGGGAGAGCTTTCTGGTCACGCCAGACGGCAAGCGCATCCTGGTGGAAGACACGGCCGAAGGGGAATTGCTGAGCCTGGAGCGCTGGCGCAAGGAAAGCGCGCCGATGAACCGCGTCGCCAACTAGGCCGGGTCGGCCCACCGACCGGCGTTAGCGCGCCAGGGCCGACAATGCGGCGGCCAGTACCGGATCTTCTCCGGTGCGCACGCTTTGCAGCGTGGGCCGCGCTTCGATGTGCGGCATGACGCCCTTGCCCACGAACTCACGGCCGTCCTGGTAGGTGTCACGCTTGACGCAGATGCG
This sequence comes from Janthinobacterium sp. J1-1, assembly GCF_030944405.1. Classification (NCBI taxonomy): domain Bacteria; kingdom Pseudomonadati; phylum Pseudomonadota; class Betaproteobacteria; order Burkholderiales; family Oxalobacteraceae; genus Janthinobacterium; species Janthinobacterium sp. J1-1. Next base: position 2,314,944 of record NZ_CP132339.1, on the reverse strand, counting down.
CGCCATGCCGCCACCGGGCAGTTCAAAGCTCAGTGGCTGGCCACTGCTGCCGCCAGATGCCTCGCCGACAATCAACCCACGCTGAAGCTGGTCAAAGGCGACCAGAAAGTCCTCGGCCGCGGAAAAGCTGCGCGGTCCGGCCAGCACGGCGACGGGACCGGTGAACACTTGTGCGTTGCGTGGGTGCTCACCGGCATCGCCATCCAGGCGCAGCCAATGCACGGAATTACCATGCTGTGCCCGCATCACAGGATCGTCCAGCCGAACATAACTGGCGGAACCCCTGACAGGCTGGTTGCTCAAGTGACGCAGTATCTGGTGGCCGAACCCGGTTGACCCGCCGCCGTTGTTGCGGACGTCAATCACCAATGCCGCTGCTTTCTGGATAGCCGGCCATGCTTTTTCAAATGCCCGGACACCGGCATCACTTTCAAAATGGTCCAGCGCGATATAGGCAACATTGTCCTTGAGCAGCTTGAACTCAAACTCCGGCGACTTGCCAACATCCTGGTAGCCACTACGCCGCACGCTGGTATCGCGTTGCACGCCGTCAGCGCCCACCAGTGAAAGATGGACCGGCTTGGCGGCATCGCCAGCGAGCAGCTGATAGGTATAGGTGCGCACGATTTTGTCCTGCGGGGTAGAACTGCTCACAAACGGCGCGACGTTTTGCTGCGCGTACGCCTTCACGGCCAGGCCATCGATCGCCACGATCTCGTCGCCCACCTTGACGATGTTTTCAAGCGATGGGCTGCGGACCTGGACCACCACGACCTTGTCTTCGACCAGGGCGGTCCGGATCGGCGGACGGGAATAGTACTTGCTGGTCAACGCCTCCGGCGGATAGATATTCGTGTGCCCGTCCTGGAGCAAGGGAGCCAGCCGCATCAGGACCTCATAATAGTCGCGCGTGGTTTGCGCCGCCATCACCTTGGGCAAGTAGTCGAGGTAGACCTTGTTCCAGTCCAGGTCCGGCACATGGTCGAAATACACGAAATGCTGGCGCGCTTCGTGCCAGAACAGGGACAATCCGGCGATACGCTCTTCGACACTCAGTTTTTCCTTGTCGCCCGCAGCGAGGGTTGGCGTATCGAACATGGTCGTTCCAAGCCGGGCCCGGGCGTTGATTGCCGCGAAACGAGGTTCGTTGCGCAAACCCTCGAAGGCCGGCGCCTGGTCGAATGGGACCGGAAGCCAGCTCGAGCGCTGGCTCTGCTCCAGCGCCTCCAGGGCTTGGTCCTTCATGCCGAGGCGAAGGTAGACCTCGGCCAGCGGAATCAGATTGTTGAGACGCTCGGCTCGCAGGTAAGTGGAGCCATTGGCAAGGTCGCGCATGGCAGGCTGGTCCAGTTCGGCAATAATACCTTCAAAGCGCGCCGCAGCCGCGCGCAACTGCCCTGGTGTTGAGCTTTCATTGATGCTGTCCTGCACTGCATTGCGCTTGCCCTGCAAGTACGCTTTCTGATCACCGGCGCGTTCCAGAGGCTTGCCTGGCGCGGCCATGGCAATTGAAGACATACATATCAGGACACAGAGCGAGAGGGAATGGGGGCGCATGTTTTTTCCGTTTTTAACCAGCCTGGAGTGTAGCGGCAAAAAACTATCAAAAATACACGCTTTATAACCATGCTTTACCGCATGGTCACTGCCGCCGGCCCCGCCGCGCCGCTGACGCGCGCGGCCCACCACACCGTCAGCAGCGACAAGCCCGCCGCGATCCAGCCATTGATGCCATAGCCGCTGATATGGCCGGCCGCGTCGGTATGCAGGGTCAGCCCGCCCAGCCACGCCCCCAGGCCATTGCCCACGCTTTGCAGCGCCGAATTGGCGCTCAGGAACGCGCCGCGTTGCTGTGGCGCGGGGATGGTCGTCAGCAGCGCCTGCAGCGGGATGGTGCGGCCCGAAACAAATACCATAAACAGCGGAAACACCAGCATCAGCGCCAGCAAGGGCAGCTGCGGCAAATGCGTGATCAGCAGCATCGGCACGATGGAGAACAGTGCCATCCAGCGGTAGACCGTCTGCTTGCCGGCCCGGTCGGCCCAGCGCCCCACCATGCGCGCCGTCACCAGAGTGGCGCAGCCGCCCGCCAGATACACCCAGGTCACGTCCAGCGGCGCCAGGCCCTGGTTGCCCACCAGCATAGGCGAGATGAACGGAATCAGCAGCATGCCGGCCGTCATGTTCACCACAGATAAGGCAAACGCCTGCACATGGCGCGGTTCACGCAACAGCGCCAGCAGGTTCGGCAGCACTTCGCGCAGCGGCGTGGGCGTGCCAGCCAGGTGCGACCGCAAAGACGGCAGCACGCGCGCCGCGCCCAGCCACACCAGCAGCGACAGCAGCACCAGCAGGAAGAACGGCGAGGCCCAGCCGAAATGCGCGGCCAGCACCACGCCGATCGGCACGCCACCGATGGCCGCCATGGCAAACGAAGTCATCACCACGCCGGTGGCGGCGCCTCGCCGCTCGGCGGGAATCACGTCGCCGATAATGGCCATGGTGATGGCGCCCAGCACGCCGCCGGTCAGGCCGGCGAATGCGCGCGACCACAGCAGCACATGAAAGTTCGGCGCCAGTGCGCACGCCAGGTTCGATACGGTAAACAGGCAGAACATGACCAGCAGCAGGCGCTTGCGGTCAAAGCGGTCGATATACGTGGCGGCCAGCAAGCCCGACAGGCCGGCGCACCAGGCATAGGCCGACACGGCGCCCGAGACGGCGGCCGGACCGATATCGAAAGCCTGCATCAGCTGCGGCGCCAGCGGCATCATCACCATGAAATCCATGATCACCGTGAATTGCGTAAGCGCCAGCAGCCACAACATCCAGCGTTCACGCGCCGGATCGAGCAAGGGTGTCGGATGAGGAGCTGACGTCATGCCAGCTCCTCGATATCGCGCCGCGCCTGGCGCAAGATGGCGCGGATGGCGTCCAGCCTGGCCTGCCCCGGCTCGCCCGCATGCGCGCGCGCGATCACCATCGTCTTGAGTTCATGCATCAGATGGCGCAGGTCGTCACACTGCTCCGGCGACGATGCGATGCGCGCGGCGATGGCGTCGACATAGGCACGGTTGGCGTCCAGGAAGGCCTGCCCCTCGGGCGTGATGCTGTGCAGCTTCTTGTTGCCGTCCAGCGTGACGGCAACATGGCCCTGGCCGACCAGGCCGTGCATCAGCGGATAGATGGCGCCGGGACTGGGCGCATACGCGCCGCCGGCGCGCTGGGCGATCGCCTTGATGATGTCGTAGCCGTGGCGCGGCTGGTCGGCGATCAGTTGCAGCACCAGATAGCGCAAGGTGCCGGAATCAAACATTTTCGGGCCACGCGCGCTGGCGCCGGCGCCGCTGTCATCACCGGGCCGGGCAGCTTGGGGCAAGGGCGTGGGGCGGAACAAAGAGCTCATGGCATTCCTTAAGATATATCGCAATAAGATATATCTTATGCAAACAAGGACCAGATCGCAAGGTTTACTTTCCGGCCGCAACACCCGATACTCGGTGCATGCCCGCCTTCCCCGTCCGCCCCCTCGCCCCCGACGACGCGCCCGCCTACCGCGCGCTGCGCCTGGCCGGCATCGCCGAACTGCCGGCCGCCTTTTGCACCACGCATGCGCTGGAAAGCAGCTTGCCGATGGCACAGATGCGCCAGCGCCTGCAGCCTACCCAGAACCAAATAATATTTGGCATTTTTAATGATGCGCAGTTGATCGCCATGGCGGGCCTGCGTCGCGAAGCGATCGCGGTGGTGCATGACAAAGCCAGCCTGTGGGGCGTGTATGTGGCGCCGCCGGCGCGCGGCCAGGGACTGGGCCGGCAGTTGGTGCAGGCGGCCGTCGAACACGCCTGCGCCATCCCGGAGCTGGCCACAGTGCGGCTGGCCGTGGCGCAGGACAACCAGGCGGCGTTGACCTTGTATCTGGCGTGCGGTTTCGTGCTCGATGGCGCCGCGCCGCAGGACGGCATGCTGCACCTGCAATTGCTGCTGCCGCGCCCTGCCGTGCCTGCCGCGAAAGTGCCACAAAGTAGTGTCTTTCTGAAAATCAAACCCTTACAAATCCCTGCGAAATAGGGCTGAAGCCGTTTTTTCTGTTGCCAGCAAACGCGGCAGGCCTTAGCATCGCGGCTTACAAAAAAACTACCTGGGAGAGCCAATGTCAACGGCCGAGACACAAACCGCCACCGGCAAGATGCCGCGGCAGATTCCGTACATTATCGCCAACGAAGGCTGCGAACGTTTCAGCTTTTATGGCATGCGCAATATTCTGACGCCGTTCCTGATCAGCACCTTGCTGCTGATGATACCGATCGACCAGCGTACGGGCGAAGCCAAGCATGTGTTCCATACGTTTGTCATCGGCGTGTATTTCTTCCCGCTGCTGGGCGGCTGGCTGGCCGACCGTTTTTTTGGCAAGTACAACACCATCTTCTGGCTCAGCCTGGTGTATTGCGCCGGCCATGCCTGCCTGGCCATCTTTGAAAGCAGCGTCAACGGCTTCTATTTCGGCCTGTTCCTGATCGCCTTCGGCTCGGGCGGCATCAAGCCGCTGGTGGCCTCGTTTGTCGGCGACCAGTTCGACCAGACCAACAAGCACAAGGCCAAGCTGGTGTTCGACCTGTTCTACTGGATCATCAACTTCGGCTCTTTCTTCGCGTCCTTGCTGATGCCGATGTTCCTGCGCGACTACGGTCCGTCGATCGCCTTCGGCATTCCCGGCATCATGATGCTGGCCGCCACCGTCGTCTTCTGGATGGGTGCCAAGAAATACGTGCACGTGCCGCCGGCGCCGCCGAATCCCGATTCGTTCACCCGCGTCGCCCGCACCGCCCTGCTGGCCCGTGTCGAAGGCGGTTCGCGCCCCGGCCTGTATGTCGCCTATGTCGGCGTGATCGGCGCCCTGTATGCGTTCTACAGCATCCCTGAATGGGGCTTCGTGATCTCGGCCTGTACCGCGCTGGTATTGCTGCTGGCTTTCGGCAGCATCGGCACGGCGATGCAGCTGGAACGCGCACGCGGCATCCACCCGGACGAAGCCGTCGAAGGCGTGCGCGCCGTGCTGCGCATCCTCGTCATCTTTGCGCTGGTCACGCCGTTCTTCTCGCTGTTCGACCAGAAAGCCTCGACCTGGATCGTGCAGGCCAACACCATGGAAAAACCGAGCTGGTTCCTGCCGGCGCAAATGCAGGCGCTGAACCCGATGCTGGTGATGCTGCTGATCCCGTTCAACAACCTGGTGCTGTACCCGATGCTGAACCGCTTCGGCCTGGAAGCGACGGCCCTGCGCCGCATGACGGCCGGCATCGGCTTTTCCTCGCTGGCCTGGATCGTCATCGGCCTGCTGCAACTGGCCCTGGACAGCGGCAGCGCCGTCTCCATCATGTGGCAGATCCTGCCGTATGCGCTGCTGACCTTCGGCGAAGTGCTGGTCTCGGCCACCGGCCTGGAATTTGCCTACAGCCAGGCGCCCGTGTCGATGAAGGGCGCCATCATGAGCTTCTGGAACCTGTCGACCACGGTGGGCAACCTGTGGGTGCTGATCGTCAACCGCAGCGTGATGAACGAAGGCGTGATCGGCAAGATCGCCGAGAGCGGCATCAGCGTCACGGCCTTCCAGATGTTCTTCTTTGCCGCCTTTGCCGCGGTGGCCATGCTGGCCTTCGGCCTGTATGCGAAGCGCTACAAGATGGTCGACAACTACCGCCAGGCGGTGGTGCCGGGCAAGGCGTAATCAAGCACGCAAGCCCTTGAAATGAAAAGGCGCCCTTCCGGGCTAATGCCGTTCAGTTAAGACTGAACGGCATTTTTATTTTGGGCTTGTAAACGTCAGGGTCTGCTGTTAACCTGCCTGGCTATGCTCAACGATACTCTCCACTTCCTTGCTAACCACCTTGAAGCACCTGACTGGCGCCGGCTGGGCGAACACTTGCCGGTCGAGTGGATTGATCAAGCCGTGCAGCATACTGATGCAATGAGCATCCGCCATCGTCGCCTACCGGCCGAACAGGTAGTCTGGCTGATGGTGGCATTGGCACTATATCGCCACAAGTCCATTAGTGAGGTCCTCGATGATCTCGGCTTGGCCGTTCCAGATGCACAGACTCCTTTTGTCAGCAAGAGCGCGGCTGCCCAGGCGCGCCAGCGCCTCGGCTCAGATCCGTTGAAGTGGCTGTTCGACCACTCAGCACAGCATTGGTGCGGCCAGGATCGTCGCTCGTATCTGTTCAAAGGATTGGTACTTTTTGCAATGGATGGGACCACTTTGCGGACCCATGACAATGACGAGACCCGTGAACACTTCGGCGCACAAAATTATTCCAGTGGCGCCATCGCGAGCTACCCTCAGGTACGCGGGGTGACCGTCACTGCGTTGTCAACCCATCTTGTTCACAGCGCTGCGTTTGGGCCTTACGGCACGAACGAAATGCTGTACGCCAAAAGGCTGATCGATGGCATACCCAACGATTCGCTGACCGTCTTCGATCGCGGATTTCTCTCAGCTGAAATTCTGTGCGCGCTAACCCGAGGCGGAAGTGAGCGCCACTTCGTCATCCCTGCCAAATCGAATACACGCTGGGAAGTGATCGAGGGCACTGAGGATGGCGACGACTTCACAGTGCGCATGCGCGTGTCACCGCAGGCGCGTGCCAAGTGTGCACAATTGCCGGAGTTTTGGGAGGCGCGTGCCATTACCGTCGTTGATGAACAAGCGCGAAGGCGTGTCCTGCTCACTTCGCTATGCGACCGACGCCGCTACAAACATGCCGATATCGAGAACTGCTACAAGCGTCGCTGGGGCATCGAAACAAGCTATCGCGAACTCAAGCAGACGATGCTTGGCGCCACGCTTACCCTGCGCTCAAAAACGGTAGATGGCGTGTACCAGGAGATCTGGGGCACCCTGATCGCCTATAACTTGATCCGACTGGAGATCGCCAAAGCCGCCTTGGTAGTCAAATGCGCACCGACCGAAGTGAGCTTCATCCGGGCCTTCCACCTGATCCAGTTCGAACTTCACTGGGCCGCCGTCACTAGGTCGTACGGCAAGCTGCCTGCGTCAATGAAACATCTGCGCGAAAGGCTGGTTAGCCTCTTGAATGACGAACGGCCCGATCGAAAATTCGACCGGGCCGTCAAGGCTAAACCAAAGCGTTATGCCACGCGCGTTCTACGAAAACCTGCTTAACTGAACGGCATTAGCCCTTCCGGGCGCCTTTTTTTACGTCGTCACCGTCGGCGCATCGCGCCCCGTACGCTGCCTGATCTGGGCCAGCTGCTCGGCAATCGCGATCAGTCCGGCCAGCGCCTGCTGGGTCGGAATATCGTGCTGGGCAACATCGGCTTCATAGCGCTCCAGGTACAGGCGCAGGGTGGCGCCCTGGGTGCCGGTGCCCGACAGGCGCAGCACGATGCGCGAGCCGTCCGTCATGATGATGCGCAGGCCCTGCTTGTGCGAGACGGAACCGTCGACCGGGTCGGTATAGCTGAAGTCGTCGGCCAGCGCCACCGTGTACTCGCCCAGCTGTTGGCCCGGCAAGCCGGCCAGCTGGGCGCGCACGGCGTCCATCAGCCCGGCGGCGGCGGCGCTGTCGATATCCTCGTAGTCGTGGCGCGAATAGTAGTTGCGGCCATACGTGGCCCAGTGCGCGCGCACGATCTGTTCCACCGATTGCTGTTTCGCGGCCAGCAGGTTGAGCCAGAACAGCACGGCCCACAACCCGTCTTTTTCGCGCACATGGTTCGAGCCGGTGCCGTAGCTTTCTTCGCCGCACAAAGTCGCCATCCCGGCGTCGAGCAGGTTGCCGAAGAACTTCCAGCCGGTCGGCGTTTCAAAGCTGGGGATGCCCAGCGCGGCGGCCACGCGGTCGGCCGCGCCCGAGGTCGGCATCGAGCGGGCGATGCCCTTCAAGCCGGCGCGGTAGCCGGGCGCCACGGTGGCGTGGGCGGCCAGGATGGCCAGGCTGTCGGACGGCGTGACGTCGAAGCGCCGGCCGACGATCATGTTGCGGTCGCCATCGCCGTCCGAGGCGGCGCCGAAGTCGGGCGCGTCGTCCTGCGACATGCGTGCGATCAGCTCGTGTGCATTGACCGGATTCGGGTCCGGGTGGCCGCCGCCGAAGTCTTCCAGGGGCAAGCCGTTGATGACGCTGCCCTTCGGCGCGCCCAGCAGGCCTTCCAGGATGGCGGTGGCGTACGGGCCGGAGACGGCGTGCATGCCGTCAAAGCAGATGCGCAGGCCGCCCGCGAACAGGGCGCGGATGGCGTCGAAGTCGAACAGTTCCTGCATCAGTTCGGCGTAGTCCGCCACAGGATCGATGACTTCGACCACCATCTGCTCGATGCGCACTTCGCCCAGCGTATCGAGATCGATGTCGGCCGTGTCGCTGATGCGGTATTCGCTGAGTTCTTTCGTGCGCGCAAAGATGGCGTCGGTGATCTTTTCGGGCGCCGGGCCGCCATTGGCGATGTTGTACTTGATGCCGAAATCGCCGTCCGGGCCGCCCGGATTATGGCTGGCCGACAAAATCAGGCCGCCGCTGGCGCCGCGCTTGCGGATCACGCAGCTGACGGCCGGCGTCGACAGGATGCCGCCCTGGCCCAGCAGCACGCGCGCGTAGCCGTGCGCGGCCGCCATGCGCAGCACCGTCTGGATCGCGGTGCGGTTGTAATAGCGGCCATCGCCGCCCAGCACCAGGGTTTGCCCGTGGCAATCGCCCAGGGTATCGAACACGCTCTGCACGAAATTTTCCAGGTATTGCGGTTCGCTGAACACGCCCACTTTCTTGCGCAGGCCCGAGGTGCCCGGCTGCTGGCCGGCGATCGGTGCCGTATTGATCAGTTGAATAGCCATCTTGCCTCCTTAATAACCGGTGATGGTAGCGCATGCGGAGAAGCTGGCAAAGCGTTGTACGCTTGCCACGGTGCGGCAATGCGCATAACTGACCTCGCGTATCATCACACGATCCAATATAATGAGAATCATTCTCATATGCGGCGCACCGGGCTGCAGATTTTTTCATCGGATGCCGTGGTTGCTCGCTATTACCAAGAACTGCTCAATTTCTGCTGGCGCAGCCTGCGCAACCGCGAGCAGGCTGCCGACCTGGTGCAGGAAAGCTATGCGCGCGTACTCGGCGCGCAGGACAGGCATGCGCCGCACGAAGGGGATGAGCGCGAACCACGGGCGCTGCTGTATCGCACGGCTCGCAACCTGATCATCGACAATCACCGCCGCGCCAGCGTGCGCCAGCATGAGGAGCTCGAGACCTTGCCCGAAGGCGAACACCCGGCCGCGCCCCTGCATTTGCAACCGGAACAGGCGCTGGCGGACAGCCAGGACTGGCAAGCCTGCGTGGCCGCCATCGACGCCCTGCCGCCGCGCTGCCGCGAAGCGCTGGTGCTGCATCTGTTCGAGGAACTGCCGCAGGCGCAGATCGCCGCGCGCATGGGCATTTCCGTGAGCATGGTGGAAAAACATATCGCGCGCGGCCTGCTCAGTTGCCAGGCGCAATTGCAATCGCTGCGGGAATCCGCATAATGCCGTCCATGACCACGCCACCGCCCCGCCACGACTTCGGCCCTTCCGTCCAGGAGCAGGCGGAGTTGCGCGAGTACGAACGCTTTGCCGCCACGCAAGATCCGGTGGCGCTGGCGGCCGCCAGCTGGTTCAACCGGCGCGGCCAGCTCGATGCGCGGCAACAGGCCGCCTTCGATGCCTGGCTGGCCCAGGATGCCGGCCATGCGCGTGCGTATGCCGCGCTGCAGGACACGGCGCGGGCCATGCGCACCATCCCCGCCGACGTGGCCGCCCGCTGGACCACGCCAGCGGCCATGCCAGCCGTGCGCGCGCGCCGCCACTGGCTGCGCGCACTGCCTTATGCGGCGGCGGCCATGCTGGCGCTCGGCGTCGGCACGGGCGGTTACCACTGGTGGCAGCAGCAAGCCATTTTCAGCGCAAGCTATGCCACGCAGCGGGGCCAGCAGCTGGCCATCGACCTGCCTGACGGCAGCCGTTTGCAACTCGACACGGCCACGCGCGTTCAGGTTGCCCTGTACCGCCAGCGGCGCGAAGTGCAACTGTTGCAGGGTGCGGCCCTGTTCACGGTACAGGCCAGGCAAGGCCAGCCTTTCGACGTCGTCAGCGGCCCCTTGCGCGTCACGGTGGTAGGGACGCAGTTTTCGGTGCGCAATACCCTCGCCCACGACGGCCAGCTGGGCGTGGCCGTGCAGCATGGCCATGTGCGCGTGGCCGGCGCGCGGCAGGCCCGCGTGGACCTGGCGGCCGGCCAGGGCGTGACGGCCGATGCCACCGGCAGGCTGTCGAGCGTGGCCAGCCTGCCCCCCGGCAGCGTGGCCGCCTGGCGCGAAGGCAGGATTACCTTCGACAATGTGCCGCTGGGCCAGGCCCTGGCCGAGTTCGATCGCTATGGCGACAGCGGACTGGTGATACGCGATCCGGCCGTCGCGCGCCTGCGCATAGGCGGCAGTTTTACCTTGCAACGCCTCGATGGCTTTGCCGGCGCCCTGCCCCAGTTGCTGCCGGTGACCCTGGTGCAACAGGGAAAAATACGCGAAATCCGCCTGGCTGAAAATAAATCAAAATAATTCGCATTCGCAGGTGAGGATTGCTACCGCTGCTGCGTATACCTCGTTAATCAGCACGCAATACTCATTAACCTGGAGAACGCAGCATGTGGCACCCGACTTTCACACTTTCCCTCAATCCCCTGCCATTCGCCCTGGCCGCCATGCTGGCGCTGGGCACCGCCAGCGTCGCACAGGCGCAGGCGCTGCCGACCGTCAGGCTGGCCATCGCCGTGCAGCCGCTGGGCCAGGCCCTGAATGAACTGGCGCGCCAGGCCGGCGTGCAGTTGCTGTTCGCGCCAGAACTGGTGGCCGGCAAGACGGCTCCCGCCATCGGCGGCGTCTACAGTCTGCAGGAGGGACTCGAGCGTTTGCTGGCCGGCAGCGGCCTGGTGGCCGCCATCGATGGCAATGCCGTCATCATCAAACCGGCGCCCGCCGTGTCGGGCAAGGTCGCCACCCTGGCCGAAATCACCGTCAGCGCCAGCGCGGATGCGGGTGCCGACAGCGAGCAGACAGCATCGTACAGGGCGCACGCGGTCAGCATCGGCAAGGGCCGGCAAACGCTGCGCGAAATTCCCCAGTCGGTATCGGTACTGACGCGCCAGCAATTGAACGACCAGAACCTGCTGAGCCTGGACGACGCCATGCGCGGCGTGACCGGCATCACGGTCGAAGCGAGCAGCACCGGCGGCAACCACGGCAATTTCTATTCGCGTGGCTACGCGCTCGACTCGGTGCAGGTCGATGGCGTGATGACGCCGGCCAGCACCGGCAACGACCTGTCGGCCGGCTTCGGCCTGGCCATCTATGACCGCGTGGAAGTATTGCGCGGGCCGGCCGGCCTGTTCCAGGGCGCCGGCGATCCGGGCGGCACCATCAACCTGGTGCGCAAACGCGCGCGCGACACCTTTACCGCCAGCGGCGTGCTCAGCGCCGGCTCCTGGGACCGCTATTACGCGGAAGCCGACGTGACAGGGCCATTGACGGCCGACGGCAAGGTGCGTGGCCGCCTGGTGGCCGCCCACGAGCACCGGCGCTCGTTTGTCGACCACGTGTACGCGGAAAAACCGCTGCTGTACGGCACCGTCGCCGTCGACATGGCGCCGGGCACCGTGCTGACCGGCGGCATCACCTACCAGCAATACAAGGGCCGCCCCGCCTTCGGCTTGCCCGCCTACGAAGACGGCCGCCTGCTCGACGTGCCGCGCTCGACCTACCTCGATCCGGGCTGGAACCACATCACGGAAAAAGTCACCGAATACTTTGCCGAGCTGGACCATAAACTGGCCAATGGCGGCCAGTTCAGGCTCAGCGCCATGTACCGCGAGCAGGATGAACCGTCGCGCCACTTCGGCTGGTCCGACTGCTCGGCCGATCCCGTCACCGGCGACAGCTGCCTGGTCAGCTGGAGCTATCGCAGCCACTGGACCACGCAAGGCGCCGACGCCTACGTGGCCACGCCTTTCGACGCCTTTGGCCACCGGCACGAATTGGTGGTGGGTGCGGACTACCGGCAGGTGCACAAGAACTTCCAGTATGGCGGCGGCGACACGGCGCCGATCAATATTTTTAATCCGGACAACAATCTGCCCCAGCCCGGCTACGTTTTTTCAAACGGCAATGACAATCGCACGAAACAGCTGGGACTGTACGCACGCACGCGCCTGCAGGCCAGCGACAGGCTGGCCGTCAACCTGGGCGCGCGCGTGACCCACTGGGACAACCATACTGTCAACCGCAATGCCTATTTCAACCAGTTCACCGATGTCAGCAACAAGATCAACGCCAAGCTGACGCCCTATGCGGGGCTGGTCTATGAACTCGACAGACAGGTGTCGGCCTACGGCAGCTACACGCGCATCTTCTCGCCGCAGTCGACCACGGATGCGGCCGGCCAGACGCTCAAGCCGCGCAAGGGACAGCAATTCGAACTGGGCCTGAAAGCCGAACTGTTCGAGCAGCGCGCCAACGCGCATGCGGCCCTGTTTCGCATGGAAGATGAAAACCGCGTCATGCCCGATCCGGCCAATCCGCTGTTTTCCATCGGCGCCGGCAAGATGCGCAGCCAGGGCGTGGAAACGGAACTGAGCGGCAGCCCCGTGCCCGGCTGGGACCTGACGGCCGGCTATTCCTACACCAGCACGCGCACGCTGGAAGGCAGCGCCGACCAGAAGGCTCAGCTGTACACCTTTATCGCACCGCGCCATCATCTCAACCTGTGGAGCAAATACCGGCTGGCCGGCGCACTCGACAAGGTCAGCGTGGGCGGCGGCGTGCGCAGCGTCAGCAGCATGTACCGCCTGAACGGTCCGGTGAAATTCGAGCAGGCGCCGGTCACCACGGTCGCGCTGCAGGCCGGCTACCGCCTGGGCCCGAAACTCGATCTGTCGCTGACAGTCAACAACCTGTTCGACAAAAAATACTACCAGCGCGTATGGGCCGCCTATGGCTCCAACTTTTACGGCGAGCCGCGTAACGCCACCCTGACCCTGCGCGGCCAGCTCTGATCGCTGCAGGTCCCCCTGCTTGCCCCCTCGCGCAGCCGGATTTCTTCCGGCTGCCGTGTGCAATTGCCTCACTCCTCCCTTGCATGTCTCGCAACGTCACAATATAATAAGAATCGTTCTCATTACGATTTGTGTTTCAACCAGCGTTTCCGTCCCCATGCCGCATATCTTGCCTGGTACGCCAGGCAAGTACGCTGAACTTGCGTTACCAGTACTGATGCTGCTGGCCGCCACTCCTGCGGGACGGCGGCCGTTTTACGACAGCCATAACAACTACACCAAGGGATACACCATGACCATCACCTCCATCGCGCGTTTGTCCGTCCTCGCCACCGCCTTAGTCAGCGGCGCCCTGCTGTCCGGCGCGGCCGGCGCCCACCAGATCTGGCTGGAACAGAACGACAAGGCCGCCAGCGTGTACTTCGGCGAATTCGGCGACAACCTGCGCGAAGCGTCGCCCGGCCTGCTGGACAAATTCACCCTGAAAAACGTCACCTGGATTTCGGCTGGCACCAGGAAGCCGCTGCAGGCCAGCAAGACGGCCGGCGCCTTCGTGCTGAACGGTAAAGTGGCTCCCGGCGAAACCATCATCGCCGAAGAAAACAGCTATCCGGGCTGGGAAAGCAAGAAGGATGGCAAGGTGCTGTTCTCGATCTGGACTCCGGCCGCGCGCATCGTCGCCGACCACAGCGCACAAGCGCCGGCCCTGACGCTGGACCTGCTGCCGACCGGCACGCCGGGCCAGTTCAAGGTGACCTACCAGGGCAAGCCGCTGCCCAAAGCCAAGGTCGGCGCCGTGGTGCAATCGGGCTGGATGCGCGAAGCCTACAGCGACGAGCAGGGCCTGGTCAGCTTCCCGCTGCCATGGCAGGGCGGCTATGTGCTGGAAGTGCACCATGAAGACAAGACCGGCGGCCAGCGCGACGGCAAGAAATATGACAGCGCCAGCTACGTCACCACCCTGAGCCTGGTGCAGGCGCAAGGCGTGGCGCCATTGCCGGCACCGGCTCCCGTCGCACCAAGCAAAGACCACGGCTGATCATGCAAGCGCCCGCCACCACACCCAAACTGCCGCGCCTGCGGCTGTCCGCCGGGGCACTCTACCGCCTCGGCGTGGCCTCGCGCGGCGTGGCCGCCATCGTCGGCGGCTATGTGCTGGCGGCGCTGGTCACCATGCTGCTGTCGGTGACCCTGCCGATGGCGCGCTCGGAAGCCGTCATGACGGCGACCCTGCTGTCCTTCACCATCTACACCTGCGCCGTATTGTGGGTCTTCGCCACCGGCAGCGCCCTGCGCGCCTGGCTGGGCCTGTTGATACCGTGCGCCGTCCTCGCCGCCATCCTGCAAGCGATGGGCGCCCTGTCCTGGAGTCTCGCATGAAAGAAGGTTTCCGCCAGTCGATGGCATGGCTGCATACCTGGTCCGGCCTGCTGGTCTGCTGGGTGCTGCTGCTGGTATTTTGCGGCGGCACGGCCAGCTACTACCGCAACGAAATCACCTTGTGGATGCAGCCCGAACTGCACGCCGTGGCGGCCAATCCCGTCAGCAGCGAAGTGGCCGCCAGCGCCGCCCAGGCCGCGATGACCGACCGCGCGGCCGGCGCCACGCGCTGGTTCATCAGCCTGCCCGACGAGCGCACGCAGGCGACGCAGCTGGGCTGGAGCAAGCCGTCGAAACCGGGCGAGAAGAAGAAGGGACGGCGCGGCAACTTCCATAGCGAGAAGACCGATCCGGCCACCGGCGACGTGCTGTCCAAGCCGCGCGACACGCGCGGCGGCGAATTCCTGTACCGCCTGCATTTCGACCTGCACTACATGTCCGCCATCTGGGCCCGCTGGATCGTCGGCTTTTGCGCCATGTTCATGCTGGTCTCCGTCATCAGCGGCGTCATTACCCACAAGCGCATCTTCAAGGACCTGTTCACCTTCCGTCCGAAAAAGGGCCAGCGCTCGTGGCTGGACGCGCACAATGTGACAGCCGTGCTGGCCCTGCCCTTCCACCTGATGATCACCTATACCGGCCTGGTCACCCTGATGTTCCTGTACATGCCGTCCGGCGCCACCGCCGCCTACAAGGGTGACCAGGACACCTTCTTTGCCGAAGCGTTTCCGCGCGCGCAAGAACGCAAGGCGGCCGGCGTGGCCGCGCCCCTGACGCCCTTCGCGCCGCTGGTGCGCCAGGCCGAACAGCAATGGGGCGGCAAGGTCGAACGCATCTCCGTCAACGCGCCCGGCGACGCCAATGCCGTCATTACCCTCAGCCGCTCGTCGGGGCGCGAGATGTCGACCCGCCAGCCGTCGATGGATTTCGATGGCGTGACCGGCAAGCTGCTGTCGTCGAACGGCGAGACGGTGCCCGGTGCGGCCGCCACCCAGGGCGTGATGATCGGCCTGCACGTGGCCCACTTCGGCGGGCCGCTGCTGCGCGCCCTGTTCTTCCTGTCCGGCCTGGCCGGGTGCGCCATGGTCGCCACCGGCGCCCTGCTGTGGGCCGTCAAGACGCGCCAGAAACAAGCCAAGGCGCTGGCCGCCGGCAAGCGCGCCAGCTTCGGACTGCGGCTGGTCGAGGCGCTCAATATCGGCGCCATCGCCGGCATCCCGATCGCCTTCGGCGCCTATTTCTGGGCCAACCGCCTGCTGCCGGTGGTGATGGAAGAGCGCCCGAAAGAAGAAATCGCCTGCTTCTTCGGCGCCTGGGCGCTGGCCGCCATCGTCGCCCAACTGCGCCCGACGCGCGCCATGTGGCGCATCCAGCTGACGGCCGGCGCGATCCTCCTGGCCGGCCTGCCTGTCCTGAACGTGTTCACCACCCAGTCGCACCTGGGCGTGACCCTGTTCCTCGGCCGTGGCCCCGTGTCGGTGGCCGCTTTTGATCTGGTGGTGCTGGCGCTGGGCCTGCTGCTGGGCTACGCGGCGTACAAACTCAGGCCGCTGGCGGCGAAGGCAAAGAAAGCCGCGCCCGCCCCCGCTGCGCCGACCAACACCACGCTGCCGGGAGCCGCATGATGGAGATCCTGTCGAACTTCCTCGTCTTCGCCCTGTGCTACGCGGGCCTGTCCTGCCTGTGCCTGGCGATGGACCGCCACTACGCCGACCTGCATGGCCGCGGCGCGGAACCGCCGCCGCAGCTGCGCCGCCGCCTGCAGTGGGGCGGCGCTCTGGCGCTGGCCTTCGGCCTGGCGTGGGCCATGCATATCGCAGGCGCCGGCTACGGCACCGTGTTCTGGGTTGGCAGCCTGACCGGCTGCGGCCTGCTGCTGATCTGGCTGCTGCCCTACGCGCCGCACCAGGCGATGCGCCTGGCGCGCGTGACCGGCGTGGCGGCGGCGCTGGCGGCGGTGCTGCTGGCCGTGCTGTAATGCAACTGGAGCACTGCTACAGCGCCTACCACGGCTGGCTGGCGCACTGGCTGCAACGGCGCCTCGGCAATGCGTTTGACGCGGCCGACCTGATGCAGGACACGTTTGCGCGCCTGCTGGCCGGCGCGCCGGCCCAGCCGCAAACCCCGGCCCTGCGCGCGCCCAGGGCCTACCTGGCGACCATCGCCAAACACCTGCTGATCAACCATCTGCGGCGCCAGTCGCTGGAGCACGCGTGGCTGGCCACCCTCGCCGCCCTGCCCGAACAGCAGGTGCCGTCGGCGCAGCAGCAGGCAGAGATGCTGCAGGCGCTGCAAGCGGTCGACGCCATGCTCGACGCACTGAAACCGAAGGTACGCGCCGTCTTCATCATGGCGCAGATCGAGGGCCATGCCTATGCGGACATCGCCGCAACACTCGGTATCGGCGAACGCTCCGTCAAGCGCTACATGGCCGAGGCGCTGACCGAATGCGTGCTGCTGGCATGAGTGCCACCGGCCTGCCCGCGCCATTGATGCCGCCGCTGTCGCGCAAGATCGCGCGTCAGGCCGTCGAATGGTTTCTGATCGAGCAGTCGGGCCAGGCCACGCCGGAAGATCTGGCGGCCAGCGCACGCTGGCGCGCACGCGACCCCGAACACCTGCGCGCCTGGCACAAGGTGCGGCAGGTCAGCGGCCAGCTGGAGCACGCATCCGCCCTGCTGCCAGCCAGCGTGGCCGCGCCCGTGCTGCGCCGTCCGCAGCGCCATCGGCCAGCGCCGCGAGCTGTCCCTGCCCGATGGCGGCCGGCTGGTGCTCAATACCGACAGCGCCGTCGATGTGAACTATACCGGGCACGAGCGCCTGCTGACGTTGCGGCGCGGCGAGCTGCTGGTGGAAACGCGGCCTGACCATGCGGGGAACCGTCCCTTTATCGTCGCCACCCGGCATGGCCGCATCCGCGCGCTCGGCACGCGCTTTATCGTGCGCCTTGATGACGACAGCAGCCGCGTGACGGTGCTGGAACATGCGGTACAGATCGCGCCGCGCGCGCCCTCGGCCACCGTGCGCCGGGTCGAGGCCGGCTGGCAAAGCCGCTTCGACGCCGACCACGCCAACCTGCCCGTGGCAGCAACGCCGCAGACGGGCGCCTGGACGCAGGGCATGCTGATGGCGCAAGACATGCGCCTGGACGCCTTTGCCGCCGAACTGGCGCGCTACCGCCCCGGCCTGCTGCGCGTCGAACCTGAGGTGGCAGGCCTGCGCCTGACGGGCGCCTTCCGTCTCGACGACACGGAGACGGTGCTGGACAGCCTGGCGCGCATGCTGCCGGTCGACGTGCTGTACCGCAGCCGCTACTGGGTCACGATTGCTCCCCACGCAAAATAATTGCGTTTTTTTGGCCCCTTTTTCACGCCTCGCCTGTCCTGTGGATGTCTGTCACTTAACTACACCGGAAAGGCTCTCTCATGCACCTGCATCCTCCGCACCCCACTCCCCTCGCACGCGCCGTTGGCGGCGCCCTGTTGCTGCTGTCGCTGGCGCATGCGCCGGCGATGGCCGCCGATACGACTGGCGCCGCCAGCGCCGCGCCAACGCATTACAGCGTGCCGGCCGGCGAGTTGTCCGCCGCGATCGCCGCCTTTGCCATCAACGCCAGGGTCAATGTGGGCGGCGCGGCCGAACTGCTGCAGGGCGTGCGCTCGCCGGGCCTGCAGGGCAGCTATACGGTGCCGCAGGCGCTGGCGCAACTGCTGGCCGGCACCGGACTCGAAGCGGTGCCCGGCGGCGCCAACAGCTATGTGCTGCGCAAAAGCGGCGCCGGTGCCAGTACCGGCGCGCCGATCGCCGCCACCCTCGGCGAAGTGGCCGTCAGCTCCAGCGCCCTGCGCGACGGCACCACCGAGGGCAGGCGCAGCTACGCGGGCCTGACCAGCGCCACGCGATTGAACCTGTCGCTGCGCGAAACGCCGCAGGCCGTCAGCGTCATCACGCGCCAGCAGATCGAAGACCAGGGCCTGCGCACCTTGCAGGACGTGCTGGTGCAGTCGCCCGGCATCACGGTCGACCGCTCGTCGAGCACGCGGGAATACGACCAGGTATTCTCGCGCGGCTTCGAAGTGACGTCCTACATGGTCGACGGCATCCCGACCAGCAAGAACCTCGAAGCGCGCACCTATGACGCGGCCATCTACGACAGGGTCGAAATCATCCGCGGCGCCACCGGTTTGATCAGCGGCACGGGCAGCCCGTCCGCCGCCGTCAACCTGGTGCGCAAGCGCCCGGGCCGCACATTTGCCGCATCGGCCGGCGTGCAGGCCGGCTCGTGGGACCGCTACCGCATCGATGGCGACATCTCGAGTCCGCTGAACCAGGACGGCAGCGTGCGCGCCCGCCTGGTGGCGGCGCATGAAGACCAGCATTCCTTCATCGAGCGCTACCGCCAGAAAAAGGACGTGCTGTACGCGATCGTCGAAGCCGATTTGTCGCCGTCCACGGTGCTCAGCGCGGGCGTCAACTACCAGAAGGAAAAACTGGGTGGCGCGGGCCGCGAATTTCCCGTCTTTTACAGCGATGGCTCGCTGACCCATTTCAAGCGGTCGATGAACGGCACGGCGGCGTGGAGCACGTACGACCGCGAACAAAGCATGTTGTTCGCCACGCTCGACCATTATTTCGACAACGACTGGATCGCCAAGCTGGCCGTCAGCCGCAGCAGCAATCAATATGATGCGCTGCAGGGCTTTGCCGGCAACGGCTATGCGGACCGCGTCACGGGCGCCAACCTGAAACTGTGGCTGGCCAACTGGCACAGCAAGCCGCAGCAAACCTCGCTCGACGCCTATGTCAGCGGGCCGTTCCAGGCCTTCGGGCGCAAGCATGAACTGGTGTTCGGCGTGAGCAGCTCCGAACTCGAGACCAACAGCCCCATCTATCCGGGCTGGCGGCTGGACGGCTACGACTACAGCATCCCCGACATCAACGCATGGAATGGCGCCATGCCGGTGCCCGACTATCGCGGCACCCGCATGGGCACCTCGTACGACAAGGAGCGCGAGAGCGGCGTGTATTCCACCTTGCGCCTGCGCCCGACGGATGCGCTGTCCGTGATCCTCGGTGCGCGCCTGTCGTACTGGAAGCGCGATATCCGCAGCGATTACGATGCCGACACGGATCTCTACGACGCGATGCGCGAAAGCGGCAAGATCACGCCGTATGCGGGCCTGGTCTACGACCTGGGACGGCACTGGTCGGCCTACGCCAGCTACACCAGCATCTTCACGCCGCAAAGCCAGCGCGACATCAACAGCCGCTTCCTGCCGCCACTGGAAGGCAAGAACTACGAGGCCGGCATCAAGGGCGAATTCTTCAACGGCGCCCTGACCACCAGCACTTCGGTGTTCCAGCTGCGCCAGGAAAACCTGGCCGAAGCCGATCCGGGCAATATCTGGATCATCGGTACCGGCGGCGGCTCGTACGCCTATCACACGGTGAAGGGCGCCACCACCTGCGGCCTGGAGACGGAAGTGTCGGGCCAGCTGCGCCCGGACTGGCAACTGACGGCCAGCTATGCCTACAGCCGCATCCGCAACGCGGCCGGCGAGCGCATCCAGACCAGCCAGCCGCAGGCCATGGCCAAGCTGTGGACCACCTATCGCCTGTCGCAAGGCGTGCCAGGATTGATGCTGGACGCCGGCGTGAACTGGCAGAGCGGCATCTACATGGACGACCGTGGCCCGAACGGCGAGCGCTTCACGCAGCCAGCCTACGCGGTGGCGGGCCTGATGGCGCAATACCAGTTCGACCCGCGCCTGGTGGCGACCGTCAACGTCAATAATGTGTTCGACAAGCGCTACTATTCGACCGGCATGGGCGGCTACTATGGCGACCCGCGCAACGCCATGCTGTCGCTGCGCTACAGGTTTTAACGGCACTCTTTGCCGGCACATCTGCTACGCTCACGGCTTGTCATTGACCAGGGCCCCAGCAGATGCGCCAGCAAATCCGGCAAGAAGTTGCCACCATCGTCCCCCTGGACGAACTCGAACGCGGCCAGCTTGCCGACACGCTGGCCTGGATCGATAGCGGCGCCGAGCTGTTCCGCCTGGCCAAGCCGGCCACCCCGCCGAAGCACCTGGTCGCCTACTTTGTCGTCGTTGATGAGGATCACGTGCTGCTGGTCGACCATCGCAATGCCCAATTGTGGCTGCCGCCCGGCGGCCATGTCGATCCCGGCGAGCATCCACGTACCACCGTGCTGCGCGAACTGGCCGAGGAACTGGGCCTGGCGCCCGCGCATCCCGTCGCAGCACCGCTGATGCTGACCGTGACCACCACCGTGGGCCTGACCGCTGGCCACACCGATGTGTCGCTGTGGTATGTGCTGCATGCCGACCGCCGGCAGCAGATCATCCATGATGAAACAGAATTTTCGTCGATACGCTGGTTTGCCTTTGACGAGGTGCCCTTCGAACGCGGCGAGCCGCACCTGCGGCGCTTCCTGGCCAAGCTGCGTCAGCAGGCGGCCGGGGCGGCGCGCGCCTTGAGCAGCGCCTCCACCCCATCCGGCGCCATCGCGCGCGCCAGGTGATAGCCGAAGGCGGCGTCGCAGCCCATGGCCGCCAGCAGTTCCAGCTGGCGCGCGTTTTCCACGCCGCCGGCGATCGCGCGCAGTTTCAGGGTGTGGGCCATCGCCACCATGGCGCGCACCATGGCGCCGTCATCGGCTGATTCGCCCAGTTCGTCGATAAAACACTTTTCAATCTTGACGGCGTCGACCGGAAAACGATGCAGGGAATGCAGCGGGCCGTCGCCGGTGCCGAAGTCGCTGATGCAGATCGTCATGCCCAGTTGGCGGAACTGGCGCAGGATCGCCTCGCCATCGTGGCTATGGTCGATCAGGGTGCCGGCGGCGATTTCCATTTCGATGCAATGGCCCGGCACGCCGGCCGCATCCAAAGCCGCGCCGACATTGCGCGCGATGTCGCGCTGGTAGAACTGGCGCGCCGACAGGCTGACGGTGACCGTCAGCCTGTGGTCCTGCGCGATCCAGCGTTTCGCCTGCTCGACGGCGGTGGCCAGCACCCAGGCGCCGACCGGCAGGATCAGCGCGCTCTCCTCCAGTACCGGTAGAAAGTCGAGCGGCATCATCAGCCCCAGTTCCGGGTGCTTCCAGCGCAGCAGCGCCTTCACGCCCGTGATGGCACCGGTCGCCAGGTCCATGCAAGGCTGGTACTGCAGCACGAATTCATTGCGCTCGAGCGCATGGCGCAGCGCCGTCTCCAGGATGGTGCGCGAATACGATTGCGTCTGCATGCGCGGCGCGTAGCGCAGGCAGGTACCGGACGCATGCCGCTTGGCCGCATACATGGCGAGATCCGCCTTTTCGATGAGCGCGTCGACATCGTCGTCGTCGTCCGGATACAGCGCCACCCCCACGCTGGCGGCCACCGACAGGCTGTACTGGTCGATCACGAACGGCGCGGCGATGGCGGCGATGATTTTCTCGGCCACGCGCGTCGCATCATGCGGATCGTGCAGTTCGGTCAGCAGGACGATGAATTCGTCGCCGCCCTGGCGCGCCACCGTGTCGACCTTGCGCACGCACTGCTGCACCCGGCGCGCGAATTCCGCCAGCACCTGGTCGCCCACGTCATGGCCCAGGCTGTCGTTGATGGCCTTGAAGCGGTCGATATCGACGAACAGCACCGCCAGCAAGCTCTGGTGGCGGCGCGCATAGGCGATGCCGTGCTCGAAGCGGATCTGGAAGTGCAGGCGGTTCGGCAAGCCGGTCAGGCCGTCATGGTGGGCGATGAATTCCAGTTGCTGCTCGGCGCGGCGGCGCGCCGACACGTCGTGCAGCAGCAGCACCGCGCCGTCGTGCGCCAGCGGTGCGCAGCTGTAATGCACGTCGATGCGCTTGCCGTCGCTTTCGCGCAGCAGTACCGCGCCGCGCGCCACTTCCAGCATGGCCTGCTGCGCCACGCAATCGCGCACCTGCTGCGCCGCATCGATGGCGGCGCCGTCATGGAACAGCGGCAGCAGCTGCGACACGCTGGCACCCACCCCGTGCGCCGCCGGCAAGCCGCCCATCGCCAGTGCGCGCGCATTCAGGTAGCGCACCACGCCATGGCGGTCGGTGCCGATCACGGCCACCGGCAGCGCCTGCAGCAGCGCCAGCATGGGCGCCTGCGCCGCCAGCCGTGCCTCACCGTGCGCATGGCGGCCGCGCCACTGCCGCTCCCCCCAGCACTGCCCCGCCAGCAGCGCACCGAGCATGGCCAGCAGCAGGCACAGCGCCAGCAGCAGCGCCATCATGGATCACCAGCGGGACAAAAGAGTGGGCTCATGGCGTTCCTCGCAACGATACCGGCCAAAAAGATTCCGAGTGGAAATAGTATAAGAATCCCTCCCCACTTTTTTGCCTGATGGCGCCCCGCTTGATGGCGCTCAAGCGGCTGATGGCCCCCATGGTTGTTGTAAACGCCCAACAAGGTAGCGCAACATTCTCACCAAATTCCACAAAAAATTGCTGCAATGACAGTACCCACCTTAAAATGAGAATAATTCTCATTCTTGAGATGGTTCATCGCCGCGTTTCCACAGCTGGTCCAGGATACGGCGGCAGGGCCATGCCAGCCAGGCGCAGCACCACCCCAGCGACGCACACGACAGCGGCGGGCACAGGCCTGCTTTTCAGACAGCGATACGGGGAGTTCCAATGACAATCACTAACAAGCGCGCCATGCTGGCGCCGAAGATCATGGCCGTGGCCATCCTTGCCGCCTTAGCCGCACCAGTCCAGGCGCAGACGCAGGAACAGAGCCTGCCGGAAGTCCAGGTCAGCGCGCAGGCCGCAGCTGGCGCCACCACCGAAGGCAGCGGTTCCTACACCACCGGCAGCATGAATGCGGCCACGCGCCTGAACCTGTCCGTGCGCGAAACCCCGCAGTCGGTCAGCGTGGTCACGCGCCAGCAGATGGATGACATGAATATCCGCTCGGTGGAAGACATCGTCAATATCACGCCGGGCTTGACGCTGAACAAGGGCGCCACCGAACGCGCCAGCTTCTATTCGCGCGGTTTCGCCATCAGCAATTTCACCGAAGACGGACTGACCATGTCGGGCGACGGCGACACGCTCGGTTTCGCCACCCTGGCCATGTACGACCGCGTGGAAGTGCTGCGCGGCGCGGCCGGCATGCTCAATGGCGTGGGCAACCCGTCGGGCACCATGAATTTCGTGCGCAAGCGCCCGACGGCCGACAATGAAGTGTCGGTCACGGGCAGCGTCGGCCGCTACCACGACTACCGCGGCGAGGTCGATGCGCGCGGCGCGCTGAACGCCAACGGTTCCGTGCGCGGCCGCGCCGTGGCCGCCTACCAGGACGGCGACACCTTTATTTCGAACTACGGCCACAAGCGCGCCCTGCTGTACGCCACCGTTGACGCCGACATCACGCGCGACACCACCCTCGGCGTGGGCTTCCACGTCAACGACGAGCGCAATCCCGGCTCGACCTGGTATGGCTTGCCGACCGCGCTGGACGGCAGCTTCCTGCCGCTGGACCGCTCGGCCAGCAATGCGCCCGACTGGACTTTCTGGAACAAGAAGAACACGCGGCTGTTCGCCGAAGTGGAACACCGCCTGGCCAACGGCTGGAAGCTCAAGATTGCCGCCCAGGCGCTCGACGATGAACTCGATTCCATCGTCACCGGCGTGGCCCGCGTGCCGCGCACCAACCTGTTCCGCCTGAGCGCGGCCAACGCCTTTATCTATGACCGCCAGCAGCGCATCCTGGACGCGCAGGCGTCCGGGCCATTCAGCCTGCTGGGGCGCCGCCATGAAATCGTCTTCGGCGCCAACTACCGCACGCGCGACACGGAAGACAAGGGCTACAAATCGGTGCCCGATTACAGCTATGCCTTCGACCCTGTCAGCTGGAATACGGCGGCCCCCGTCAAGCCCGTGATCGGCACGTTCTACTACGGACAAAATACCGAAACCACCCAGAAAAGCGTCTACACGACGGCCCGCTTCAGCCTGGCCGACCCGCTGGCCCTGCTGGTGGGCGGGCGCGTCGACTGGTATGAATACGGCGCCCTCAATCCCCTGACCCAGGTGCGTTCGGGCTACAAGGTGAGCCAGGAAGTGACGCCCTACGTGGGCCTGGTGTACGACCTCGACGCCCACCACTCGCTGTACGGCAGCTGGACCAGCATCTTCAATCCGCAAAGCGCGCTCGACAAGAATGGCGTGCTGCTCGACCCGGTCACGGGCACCAATATGGAAGCGGGCGTGAAAGGCGAGTACTTCGGCGGCGCGCTGAATGCGTCGGCCGCCGTGTTCCGCATCGTGCAGGAAAACCTGGCCACCTCGCTGCCGCTGGCGCAGTGCGGCCCGGGCCTGCTGTCGTGCTCGGAAGCGGCCGGCGAAGTGCGCAGCCAGGGCGTGGAACTGACCATCGCCGGCGCGATCACGCCACGCTGGCAGGTGAGCGCGGGCCTGACCTACAACACGGCCGAATACACCAAGGCCCAGGGCAGCAACCAGGCCGGCGCGCGCTATGCGGCGGAGCGCCCGAGCCGTTTGTTGCGCCTGTCCACCAACTACCGCCTGCCGGGCGATTGGAGCGCCTGGCGCGTGGGCGCGGCGCTGCGTGCACAAAACCAGATCTACAAGACCAACAGCGCCATCCGCCAGGGCGGCTATGCGATCGCCGACCTGAACGCGGGCTGGCAGGCCAGCAAGCAGCTGGACGTGCGCCTGAGCCTGACCAATCTGTTTGACCGCAGCTACTACCAGGCCATCAGCGGCATCGACAGCGGCAATGCGTTTGGCGAACCGCGCAGTGCCGTGCTGACGGCGAAATATACGTTTTAAGCGAGGACGTGGCGCGCGACCACGGGCATACCGACCGCTGCCGGCGCGTCCGGCGCCGCGTGCAGCTTGAAAATGCTGACGGCGTCGGCCAGGCTGGCAGCCTGCTGCTGCAAGGCGTCCGCTGCGGCGGCCGCCTGTTCCACCAGGGCGGCGTTCTGCTGCGTTACGCCATCCATCTGGCTGACGGCCATGCTGATCTGCTCGATGCCGTCGCGCTGCTCGACGCTGGCCAGCCAATGCACTGCCCGCTTCCACCGTGCGCACCGAGTCGCCGATCAGCTGCTTGATCTCGCGCGCCGCTTCGGCGGAACGCTGCGCCAGGCTGCGCACTTCGGTGGCGACCACCGCAAAGCCGCGTCCCTGCTCGCCCGCGCGCGCCGCTTCCACCGCCGCATTCAGGGCCAGGATATTGGTCTGGAAGGCGATGCCGTCGATCACGCCGATAATGTCGACGATGCGCTTCGACGACGCATTGATGCTGCCCATGGTCTGCACCATCTGCGCCACCGCCGCACCGCCGCGCTGGGCCACGTCCGAGGCACTGCCGGCCATCTGGCGTGCCTGGTCGGCATTGTCATGATTCTGCCGCACGGTGGTGGTCAGCTCGATCATCGAGGCGGCCGTCTCTTCCAGCGAACTGGCTTGCTCCTCGGTGCGCGAAGACAGGTCCATATTACCTCTGGCAATTTCGCTGGAGGCCGTGGCAATCGCGTCGGTGCCGTCGCGCACGCGCCCGACAATGGCCGCCAGGTTGCCGCTCATGGCCTTCAAGGCACGCAGCAGGTCGCTGATTTCATTACGGCCGCCATCGGCCACCACCGCGCGCAGGTCGCCCTGCGCCACTTGCTGCGCAATGCCGACCGCCGCGGAAAGCGGACGCGTGATGCTGCGTATCAGCCACCAGACGGTGACGCTGCCGATCAGCAGGGTCAGCAACACCGTGGCCAGCATGGCGATGGTGGCGCTGCGGTGCGCGGCCTCGTCCTCTTCCTTCATCTGCGCCATCAGGCTGTGCGACTGCTTGCCGATGGTGGCGACGATGGCGTCGATCTGGCGCGTCGGCTCGCGGTCCTTGCCCTTGACCAGCGCATCGACAAGCTGCGCGCTGTCGGCGCGCGCGCCATCGTATTGCTGCAAGGCCGCCAGGTAGGCGACGCCCAGCGCATCATGCGCCTGCACGGCCTGTTCGACAGGCTGGGTGTCGAGCCGCAGGCCGGCCATCAGGGTGTGCAGCTGTTTCAGCTCCTTGCGCGTCTGCGCGCCGCTGACGACAAAGGCCTCGCGGTAGCGCCGGAAGGCAGCCGCGTCGCCGCCGCGCAGCAGGATGTTTTTCCATTCCTGCACCTGGATCTTGAATTCCACCTGCGCGCTGCGCGCCGTGTCGATGGCTTCCGTCAGGGCGACGGCCCGCTGCATGGCGTGTGCGCTGCGCGCGCTGGCCGCGTCGAGCGCGCTCCAGCCGCGCAGGCCGACGACGACCAGGGCGAGAAAGAAAAAGGCGCCCAGCAAGGCGAGGCGGGCGGATATTTTAAGATTGATGAATTGCATGGCATTCCTTTGTGTGACAGTGAAAAACTATCCAATTCTCACCGGACACAGAAATGATGCAGTGCACACAGCCAAAAACCAAGCAGGGTTTAATCGGCTTAAATATTTTCAGCGTAGAAACAACAAATTACATAACAAGGTTGACTGGATGGCCATGCTCTTCCGCTGCGACCATGACGATCCAGGCAAGCTTGCCAATCAGGACATCAAGGCAGCATGCGGCGCAACACGTCATCCTTGCGCACGCGGTGGTGATACAGGGCCGCCAGCACATGCAAGCCCACCACGCCCCAGGCCACCCACTTGCCCAGGAAGTGGTGCACGGCGTCCACCGGCGGCTCGAAACTTTCCCACGTCAGGCCGAAGATGGACGCCATCGCGTCGAACAGCGCGGTATCGCGAAACGACGGCACGGCAAACAGGCCGAAGTCCGTGTGCAGGCCGGTACCCGCGTAGCCGGTCAGCGGCAGCACGATCAGCAGGCCGTACAGCCCCCAGTGCGCGGCATGCGCCAGCCTGTGCTCCAGGGCGGAGCCGGGCGGGTCCAGCGGCTGCACGTCAAGCACCCGCCACGCAAGGCGCGGCAGCGCCAGCGCGCCCACCAGCAGGCCCAGCATCCAGTGCACGTTCAGCACCGGCAGCGTGCCGGGCGCTTCCTCGTCCAGGAACCAGATCACATAATAGACAACGAGATAGGCGCCGATAAAGGCGGCGGCGCTGGTCCAGTGAAAGAACTTGGCCAGCGCGCCAAACCGCTGGCGGTTATTTTTCCATTGCATGTGGGCGCTCCTGGGCGTTCGGAAGGTTGGCCTGGCGGACCAGCAGGCCGTTCAGCAGATGGTCGAGCGCGGCCTGCGATGCGGCCAGCCGCGCCGGCGGATCGCCATCGGCTTCGGCGATCCAGAAGGCCGCTTCGGTGACGGCGCCATACAGCATGCGCGCCGTCACGCCCGCATGCACGGGCCGCGCCACGCCGTCGTCGATCAGCCCTTGCAGGGCCGCCTCCAGCGCGGCGATGCCGAGCCGCTGGTGCGCCTGCTGCACGTCGCCGAACATGGCGCGCGCGTCCTGCAGGATGATGCGGCGCAGCTCGGGCACCAGCGCCAGCTCCAGGTAGCCCTGGCAGCGGCGCCGCAACGCTTCCCGGGTGGTGGGCGCGCTGTCGGCAATCGCCTGCAGGCGGGCGCCGACCTCGCCTTCGAGCTGGTCGATGACGGCCAGCAGCAGCTTTTCCTTGCTGCCGAAATGGTGGTACAGCGCGCCGCGGGTCAGGCCGGCGGCGGCCGTGAAATCGTCCATCGAGGTATGTGCATAGCCCTGTTCGGCAAAGGCAAGGCGCGCCGCGGCCAGCAGCCTGGCGCGGGTTTCCTCGATCATGGTGCTGCGGCGACGGCGCGGGCTTGCTACGGTGGATACGGTGGATACGGGCATGGGAATTCCTTTCACATACGCAGCGTATGTTATTCACATACGCCACGTATGTCAATATTGGAATGCCCTGCCGGGAGCGCCTCGGCTCCCTCTGGTCAGCGCGCCGCCGCCGTCGCGCCCGCAAACTCCTCGCGCAGCAGCGGATACAGGCGGCGGTAGCGGGCCAGGCGGTCGGCCAGCACGTTTGACGCCTGTGGCGCGATGGTTTCCTGTATTGCGGGACGGGTGCAGACCTCGGCGGGCGCGCGGCCGGTGACGGCCATCTGCGCCAGGCGCGCCGCGCCCATGGTGCCGCCGGCCACGCCATGGTCGTGGCGCAGCACGTTCAGGCCCGAGGCATTGGCGCACAGCTGCGCCCAGAAGCGGCTGCGCGAACCGCCGCCGACGAACGACGCTTCGCTCAAATGCGTGCCGGCGCTGCGCAGCGCCTCGTTGCCGTCGGCCATGGCAAACGCCACGCCTTCCATCGCCGCATATGCCAGGTCGGCGCGCCCGTGTTCGGTCGACAAGCCGAAAAACACGCCGCGCGCGGTGGCGTCGTTGTGCGGCGTGCGTTCGCCGCTCAGGTAAGGCAGGAAGATCGGCGCCTTGCGCGCGTCGACTTTTTCGGCCAGGCTGGCCAGCTCGCCGATATCGGACGATTGCGTCAGCTGCGCCACCCAGGACAGGCTCGACGCGGCGCTGAGGATCACGCTCATCTGGTGCCAGCGCTCGGGCAGGCAATGGCAGAAGGCATGCACGCCCTGGCCGGGATTCGGCGCATAGCCGTCGCTACCGGCAAACAGCACGCCCGAGGTGCCCAGCGACAGCAGGCCGGCGCCCGGCTCGACCACGCCCAGGCCGACGGCGGCGGCCGCATTGTCGCCGGCGCCGCCGGCCAATATCACCGGGTGGCTGATGCCCCATTCCTGGCACAGCGAAGCGCGCACCTGGGCGGCGGCGGCGCTGCCTTCGACCAGGCGCGGCATATGCTCGCGCGTGAGGCCGGTGGCGGCCAGCATGCGGTCGGACCAGTCGCGTTTGGCCACGTCCAGCCACAAGGTGCCGGACGCGTCGGACATGTCGGACACGCAGTCGCCCGTCAGCCGCAGCGCCACGTAATCCTTGGGCAGCAGCACGGTGGCGGTGGCGCGGAACAGCGCCGGCTCGTATTTTTGCAGCCACAGCAGCTTCGGTGCCGTAAACCCCGGCATGGCCTGGTTGCCCGTGATGGCGCGCGACTCGGGCACCAGCGCTTCGAGTTCCACGCATTCGGCAAACGAGCGCGTGTCGTTCCACAAAATGGCGGCGCGCAGCACGTGCTGCTGCTTGTCGAGCAGGGTCGCGCCATGCATCTGGCCCGACAGCGCAATGCCGCGCAGGCCCGAAAATGCCACCGGCTGGGCGGCACGGATGGCCGCGATCACGTCCAGCGTGGCGTGCCACCAGTCCTCGGGATTCTGCTCCGACCAGCCCGGATGGGGGCTGGCCACGCGCAGGGTCACGCCGCTGCTGGCCAGGATGGTTTGCGCGTCATCTGTGAGGATGGCCTTGACTTCGGAAGTGCCGATATCGATACCAAGATAAGTCATGTGATTCCAAAAAGTGATCTAGGGGCCGTCAGGCTGACGGGTCGGACATATTCATCAACAGGCAGGAGCGAAACTTCGATGGCGACATCTGCTTGTGCGCCAAAAACTGGCGGTTGAAATTGGACAGATTGTTAAAGCCAGTGCGGTAGCAGATATCGGTCACCTTCAGGTCGGTGTTCATCAGCAGCTCGCAGGCCAGCGCAATGCGTTCCTGGTTCACGTACTGGATGAACGAGGTGCCGGTGTGCTTGCGGAAGAAACGCGTGAACTTGAGCGTGTTCATTTCGGCCACGTCGGCCACGTCCTGCTCGCAAAAGTCCAGCGTGATGTTCTGCTTGATATACGCCAGCACCTGGTTGATGGTGGACGACATGTAGCGCCCCGCCTGCGCCATATAGGTGACGCTGGCCAGCGGACGGCGTTCGCGGCACTCGCACAGGGTGCCGAACAGGCGCGCGAACAGCTCGACCCGGCGCAGGCCCTGCGCCGTCGTCAGCTCCTGCATCAGCGGCACCAGGCGCAGGCCCAGCGCATCGGGAAACTGCAAGCCGCGCGACGCCTCGCCCATCAAGGACTTCAACGGCGCCAGCTCGGGAAACAGCAAGGTGCAGCGCTCGATGAAATCGCTGGAAAACTGCAGCACCAGGTCCCGCTCGGGCAGCACCATGCCTTCGGGCAATTCGCTGACCCAATTGTGCGGCAAATTGGGCCCGGTCAGTATCAGGTTGCCCGGCCCGTAGCTGCCGATATGGTCGCCGATAAAAAACTTGCCGGTCGAGGTGATGATGAAATGCAGCTCGTACTCGGGGTGAAAATGCCATTTGGCCACCGTGTGCGGAAAGCCGTGCGCCCACGCACGAAACGATTCGTACGATGGCTTGTAGATCACTTCCAGGTCTGGTGTCACGGCGTCTCCCCTGCACGGTCTCGATGGCGGTATTCTAACGGTTTGCCGCCAGCGCCAAGCCGTTTTCGGCGTCGAACAGGTGGATATGTTCTTCGTCAAACGCCAGCGCCAGCGACTGTCCGATTTGCGCCACGCTGTTGGCGGCATTGGCCGGCAGCAGCGCCGATAAAGTCAGCTCGCCGCACTGGAAACTGGTCAAAGCTTCCGCGCCCAGCAATTCCACCAGGTCGATGGTGCAGTCCAGGCCGTGGCTGGTGCTGCCCTCCTGCCGGTCCTGCGCGGTGGCGGTGCGCAAGTGGTTCGGGCGCAGGCCGAACACCACCTTCGTGCCGGCCACCAGCGAGGTAAAGCGGCTGGAGGTCAAGCGCCAGCGCCGGCCGGCGCACGCCAGCACCGGGTCAGTCCCTTCTTTTTCGATCACGCCATCGATGAAATTCATCGCCGGCGTGCCGATAAAGCCGGCCGCAAACAGGGTGCGCGGATGGTTGTAGAGTTCCGCCGGCGTGCCGATCTGCTCGATATGGCCGCCCTTCATCAGCACCACGCGGTCGGCCAGCGTCATCGCTTCGAGCTGGTCGTGGGTGACGTATAAAGTGGTGGTGCGCAGGCGCCGGTGCAATCGCTTGATATCGGCGCGCAGCTGCGCGCGCAGCTTGGCGTCCAGGTTCGACAGCGGTTCGTCGAACAGGAATACCTGCGGCGTCTTGATCATCGCGCGCGCGATCGCCGTGCGCTGCTGCTGGCCGCCCGACATGGCGCGCGGCTTGCGCTCCAGCAGCGTATCGAGGCTGAGGATGGCCGCCACCTCGCGCACGCGGCGATCGATCTCGTCGTTCGGCACCTTCAGGCGGCGCAGGCCGAAGGCGATATTGTCGTACACCGTCATGTGCGGGTACAGCGCGTAGTTCTGGAACACCATCGCCACGTTGCGCGCGCGCGCCGGCAGGTCGTTGACGACGGCGCCGGCGATATGCAGCTCGCCGCCGCTGATGTCTTCCAGGCCCGCGATCATGCGCAGCAGGGTCGATTTGCCGCAGCCCGAAGGCCCCAGCAGGACGATGAATTCGCCGTCGGCTATGTCCAGGTCGAACGGCTGCAGCACGGCCGTCTTGTGGTCATAGGTCTTGTACAGCTGCCTGCAGGCGATATTGGCCATATTATTGTCTCCGTGATGACTGGCTCAGGCCAGTTCTATCTGTATCTTGACGTCGCCGGGCAAGGCCTTGGCCGCCTCGTCGAAGGCCTGCACGCCGTCGGCAAAGCCGAAGGTGCGCGAGATGAAAGGCTTGACGTCGATCTTGCCCGAGCCGAGCAAGGCGATCGCGCGCGGGAAGATGTTCGCGTAGCGGAACACCGACTCGATGCGCACTTCCTTGGCCTGGATGGCGACAATGTCAAAAGGGACTTTATCGGGCGGCATGCCGACCAGCACCAGGCAGCCGTTGGGGCACAGCAGGTCGATGATGTTGTCGTAGGCGCGCATGCTGCCGCTGGCCTCGAAGACGATATCGGCGCCCCAGTCGCCGGTCAGCTCGCGCACCGTGTCCGCCAGGTTCACCTGGCGTATGTCGACCGTGGTGACGGCCGGATTGTCGGCAAACAGCGCCAGCTTTTCCGCCACCAGGTCGGCCAGGATCACGCGCGAGCAGCCGCCCGCCAGCGCCGCCAGCGCATTCATCGCGCCGATGGTGCCGGCGCCGATCACCACCGCCACGTCGCCCGGCTTGATGGCCGCCTTCTTGGCCGCCTGCAGGCCGATCGCCAATGGTTCGACGATGGCGCCTTCGCCGAAGCTGACGTTGTCGGGCAGCTTGAAGGTGAACGCGGCCGGATGCACCACGTAGGGCGTGAGGCAACCGTGGATGGGCGGCGTGGCCCAGAAGCGCACGGCAGGGTCCAGGTTGTACAGGCCGCGCATGGTGGCCGGCGAATCGAACTGCGGCACGCCCGGCTCCATGCAGACGCGGTCGCCCACCTTCAGGTGCGTCACTTCCGCCCCCACTTCGGCCACCACGCCCGACGCTTCATGGCCCAGCACCATCGGCGCTTCGACCGCGAACGGACCGATGCGGCCATGCTTGAAGTAGTGCACGTCGCTGCCGCAGATGCCGACCGTGTGGATCTTGATTTTCACGTCGCGCGGACCGACGGCGAGGGCAATGTCGATGTCGCGCAGGGTGATGGAATGCGCTTGTTCCAGTACGAGAGCTTGCATGATTGAAGTCCTTTGTCTATTTGTGTTTGAGCATGGAGTTGAGCAGCCGGCCCAGGATGCCGACGAACAGCAGCGGCGGCAGCGCCAGCAGCACGGTGGAGGCGTTGACCACGCCCCACGGCACTTCCTGGCCCATCGAGGTGAAGGCCGAGGCGATCACCGGCAAGGTCACGCTTTTCGATGACGTCAGCGCCAGCGCGATCATCAGTTCGTTCCAGACCAGCACGAAGCTGAAGACGATGCCGCCCATCAGGGTTTTCGAGGCCACCGGCAGGGCCACCTTCCAGAACACCTGGTAGGGGCCATAGCCGTCCAGCGCGGCCGCTTCCTCGATCTCTTTCGGGATGCGCGCAAAGGCGGGAATCGACAGCCAGATAATGGTCGACAGGGTCACCAGCAGATACGTCACCACCATCGACAGGCGAGAGTCGTACAGGCCCAGGTCGATCCAGATCGAGATCAGCGGTATCGCCACGGCCACCGGCGGCAGGAAGCGCAGCGAGAGCAGGAAGAACTGGATATCCTTCTTGGCCGGCACCGGATAGCGGGCGATCGCATACGCGGCCGGCACGCCCAGCACGGCGCCGAGCAGCACGGCGATGCCGACGATGGCCACGCTGTTGCCCAGGCCCGTGAGGACTTCGGGGCTGGCCAGCACCTGCCGGTAATTGGCCAGGGTCGGGCTGAAGATAAAGCGCGGCACCGGCGTGACGATGTCCATCAGATCCTTGAAGGAATTGAGCACGGCCCACAGGATGGGGAACAGCGCCACCAGCACGATGGCGGTCGTGATGGCGGTGGTGGCAACGCGGTCCGCGCCGCGCGTCAAAGTCAGTTTTCCCATTTGGCGACCCGTTTCCACAGCAAGGTAAAGATGATGGTGGTGGCGATCATCATCAGCACGGCCATGCTGGACGCATACGAGATCTTGCCCATCAGGCCGATCCCCTGCGCATACGCATACATGTCCAGCGTTTCGGTGGCGATGCCGGGGCCGCCCTTGGTCATCACGTAGATCAGGTCGAACGAACGCAGCGACTCGACCATCTTGATGAACACCAGGCTCATGATCGGCACCTTGAGCATGGGCAGCGCGATATACGCATATACCTGCAAGGTAGACGCGTAATCGAGGCGGGCCGCCTCCAGCGGTTCGGGCGGCAGCGTTTCCAGCAGTTTCAGGATCACGGCGCCGAAGAACAGGCCCCACTGCCAGATATCGACCAGCGCCACCGCATACAGCGCCGTGGCCGGATCGGACAGCAGCGCCGTGCCGCCCAGGCCCACGCATTCGAGCATCCAGTTGAGGATGCCCATCAGCGGCGAGTACATGAACTTCCAGATAAACGCGGCCGACACGCGCGGCAGCAGCACCGGCACGATCAGCAGCAGCGCGATCACGTCACGCGTGCGGCCCTTCACTTTTTCGAACAGGAACACGGCCAGCAGCACGCCGACAATCAGCGAACCGGCGACGGTCACCACTTCCCACACGGCCGAGACCTGCACGGCGTTCATGAAGCGGCGGTCGCCAAACAGGCGAATGAAATTGGCCAGCCCCACGTATTCGCTGTCGCGGTAGCGCAGCACGCGGTTTTGCAGGGCCAGGTTGATGGCGGCAATGGTGGGCACCAGGCCCAGCACCAGCAATACCAGCAGCGGCAGCGTGAGGAACACCGCTGGCAGCCAGGTATGGCGTTTTTTTCGGATGGAGTGCGGCATAAGTGGTGACTTTCAGGCGAGAAGATGCAAGCGCTGGCTTTAGCACAAACGCAAGAGCTGGGGTCAGACCCGCCGGGTCTGCCCCCTGATTTCAGCTGCTGGGGATCGTCAGCGCTATCGGCTTATTTACGCTTCTTCGCCCGCGCCATCACATCGGTCGCATACTCGTTCGCCTCGTCGAGCGCGCTTTGCACGTCGCCGCGGGTGCCGGTAAACACTTCTTCCAGCACCACGCCCAGGTTGTCGCCAATGTCCGGCCACTCGGGGCTAGGCCAGATGGTGACGCGCGAGACCGGCGTGGTGTCGGTCAGGCCGGCCTGGATCTGCGGCTTGACGTGCTTGCGGAAGTAGTCGCTGTTGATGGTGCTGCTGCGGTTGTAGTCGCTGAAGACGTTGTCCTTCAGGCGCGCCTGTTCCTGCTCCTTGCCGGTGGCAAACGCGATGAACTTGCCGGCTGCCTGGCGCGTGCATTCGTCTTTCGCGCCCGAGGTGGAAATGGCCAGGCCGTGGCCGTAGGCGGCCGAGGCCAGCGGCGCCGGCGGGCGCACATAGCCGACCTTGTCGACCACCGAGGATTTTTTCGGGTCTTCCATCCAGTCGGCGAACGGCGTCGACTCGATCATGAAGGCGACCTTGCCCGACCTGAACGCTTCGAGCGCATTGCTCCAGTCATAGGTGGCGCCACCGGGCGGCGCGTACTTGAACAGGTCGCGATAGAGGATGGTGGCTTTCACGGCCTGCGCCGAATTGAAGCTTGGTACGCCATTGTTTTCCCACTTGCCGCCGGCAGCGAGCATGAACGGCGCCCAGCGCCAGACATTCATGCCCGAGCCGCGCTGGCCACGCGCGGCCCAGCCATAAACACTCGGAGGACTATGCATTTTTTTCACTGCCGCCACCAGTTCGTCGAGCGTCTTCGGCACGGCGATGCCGGCCTTTTCCAGCAGGTCGCGGCGGTAGAACAGGAAGTCGCTGCCGCCGATCAGCGGTGCGAAATAGGCCACGCCGTTGTACGAAGCGACGGCGCGGCGGCCCGGCAGGAAATCGTCGTAGTCGGCCTCTTTCGGCAGGTATTTGAGCAGTGGCACCACCCAGCCGGCGGTGGCAAATTCGGCCACATTGGCTTCGTCGATGTAATACACCTGGTAGGAGCCGGCCTTGGTGGAAGCGTCGAGCCTGGCCTTGGAGCGGCGGTCGTTCTCGCCGAAATAGCTGATTTGCACCTTGGTGCCGCTGGCCTTTTCATAGTCGGCCAGGGTCTTTTCCATCACGGTGAGGCCCAGGCTTTTTTGCGCCAGTACCTTGAGCACGGGCACCTTGCAGCTTTGCGCCGAGGCGTCGGCAAACCCGGCGGACATGAGGGCGCCCCATGCGATAGCAGTCATGATTTTCATAACACGTCTCCATTTTTATAGTCCGGCGGTTTTCCACCGGTGACACCACTATAAAAACAAAGACGGCCCGCCACCACTGCAAAAGCGGCCAGTTTTCAAATACTATTTTTCAGCAAGACGACCTCCATGCCGGCCGCGCCGTACTGATATTTTTCGGCCAGAACAATATATAAATCCGCTTGATTTATCAATTAACCGAGAGTATATTTGCCTCGGGTACCGCCACTTGGCGGCCGCCCCCAGGCCGAGGCATACGCCCTGCCGGTAAAAAACAAGAGATTCTGGAGACAACACAATGAACGTCAAACAATGCATCGCACTGGCTGTCCTGACGGCGGCCGGCGGCGCCGCCATGGCCGAAGAACCGATCGTCGGCCTGATCACCAAGACCGATACCAACCCCTTCTTCGTGAAGATGAAGGAAGGCGCGCAGCAACGCGCAAAACTGAAGGGCGCCAAGCTGCTGACGGCGGCCGGGCGCGCCGACGGCGACAACGCCGGCCAGGTCACGGCGATTGAAAACATGGTGGCCGCCGGCGCCAAGGCGATCATGATCACCCCCAGCGATTCGAAAGCCATCGTGCCGGCCATCAAGAAGGCGCGCGCCGCCGGCGTGCTGGTGATCGCCCTCGACAGCCCGACCGAGCCGCAGGACGCGACCGACGCGCTGTTCGCCACCGACAACTACAAGGCCGGCACGCTGATCGGCCAATACGCCAAGGCCGCCTTCGCCGGCAAGCCCGCCAAGATCGCCATGCTGGACCTGTTCCCGGGCCATCCGGTGGGGATTGCCCGCCACAACGGTTTCCTGGCCGGTTTCGGCGCGCCGGGCATCAGCGCCAAGACGGTCGCACCGGCGAAAACCGCCGACGTGGTGTGCATGGCCGACAGCTTCGGCGACCAGGGCAAGGGCCAGACGGCGATGGAAAACTGCCTGCAGAAAAATCCCGACATCAATCTGGTGTACACCATCAACGAACCGGCCGCCGCCGGCGCCTACAAGGCGCTCAAGGCGCTGGGCAAGGAAAAGAACGTGATGATCGTCTCGGTCGACGGCGGCTGCGCCGGCGTGCGCGACGTCAAGGCCGGCGTCATCGCGGCGACCTCGCAGCAATATCCGCTGAACATGGCGGGCCTGGGCGTCGAGGCCGGCGTCGAGTACGCCAAGAACGGGAAGAAGGCCAGCGGCTACGTCGACACCGGCGTCACCCTGATCAGCGACAAGCAGCAGCCAGGCGTCGAGAGCCGCGACACGGCGTTCGGCCTGAACTCCTGCTGGGGTAAATAAGCCCACGCCGGCGGCCTTGCCGAGTGCGGCCGCCGGCGCGCCCTCTTTTCCCCTTTTGAATATGGATAACAGATGCGTTCCACCGTTCCAACATTTATGCCGCCACTCTCGAAACTGGGCCCGGTCATTGCCCTGCTCGCCGCCTGCGCATTCTTCGCGTCGCAAAGCGACCGCTTCCTCAGCAGCCAGAATTTTTCCCTGATTTTGCAGCAGGTCATGGTCGTCGGCATCATCGCCATCGGCCAGACCCTGATCATCCTGACCGCCGGCATCGACCTGTCCTGCGGCATGGCGATGGCGCTGGGCTCGGTCATCATGACCAAATTCGCCGTCGACCTCGGCATGAACCCGTATCTCGCGGTATTGTGCGGCATCGCCGTCACCGTGCTGATCGGCTTCATCAACGGCGCGCTGGTCACCTCGATCAAGCTGCCGGCGTTTATCGTCACGCTGGGCACGATGAACATTGCCTTCGCCGTCACGCAGTTGTACTCGCAGGCCCAGACCGTCACCGGCCTGCCGGAAGCGATGGGTTTTTTCGGCAACACCTTCCAGCTCGGCCAGGCCACCTTCACCTACGGCACCGTGCTGATGCTGGGCATGTACGTGCTGACCTGGCTGTACCTGCGCGAGACGGCGCCCGGCCGCCACCTCTATGCCGTCGGCAACAATCCGGAGGCGGCCCGCCTGACCGGCATCGCCACGAATAAAGTGCTGCTGGGCGTCTACATGATCGCCGGGATGTGCTACGGCATCGCCGCGCTGATGTCGGTGGCGCGCATGGGCGTGGGCGACCCGCAGGGCGGCCAGACCGACAACCTCGACAGCATCACCGCGGTCGTGCTCGGCGGCACCAGCCTGTTCGGCGGGCGCGGTTCGATCATGGGCACCCTGGTCGGCGTGCTGATCGTCGGCGTGTTCCGCAACGGCCTGACCTTGATGGGCGTGTCCTCGGTGTACCAGATCCTGGTGACGGGCATCCTGGTCATTCTGGCAGTGGCAACCGATCAACTGACACACAAGAAAGGTTGATGAGCATGACGACACATGTACAACCCGTATTCCAGGCCCGCGGCCTGGTCAAGCGCTACGGCAGCGTGACCGCCCTCGACGGCACCGATTTTGATTTGTTGCCGGGCGAGATACTCGCCGTGATCGGCGACAACGGCGCCGGCAAGTCCTCGCTGATCAAGGCCCTGTCGGGCGCCCTGGTACCCGACGCGGGCGAGATGCTGCTCGACGGCAAGCCGGTCCATCTCAAGTCACCGATCGACGCCCGCCGCTACGGCATCGAAACGGTGTACCAGGACCTGGCGGTGGCGCCGGCCATGACGATCGCCGAGAACCTGTTCCTCGGCCGCGAACTGCTGCGCAAGGGCATGCTGTCACGGTTCCTGCGCCTGATTGACAAGAAGCGCATGCTGGCCGAGGCGGAAGCCCATATGCACGATCTGAAGATCGGCATCCGTTCGATGAAGCAAGCCGTCGGCACCCTGTCGGGCGGCCAGCGCCAGGGCGTGGCCGTGGCGCGCAGCACGGCGTTTGCCAGGCACGTCGTGATCCTCGACGAACCAACCGCCGCGCTCGGCGTAAAGGAGGGCAATATGGTGCTGGAACTGATACGCAACGTGCGCGACCGCGGCCTGCCGGTGATCTTGATCAGCCACAACATGCCGCACGTGTTCGAGATCGCCGACCGCATCCACGTCCAGCGCCTGGGCAAGCGCGTCGCCGTCCTCGATCCGAAGCACATCAGCATGTCCGACACGGTGGCGGTGATGACGGGCGCCAAGAGCGCCGCCGAATTTCCGGAGGAAGCCCATGCTTAAGGGAATCGATCCTCTGCTCAGCCCTGAATTGCTGAAGATCCTGTGCGAAATGGGACATGGCGAGGAAATCGTGCTGGTCGACGCCAACTTCACCAGCCAGACCTTGGGCCAGGGCAAGCCGCTGGTGCGCCTGCCGGGCATCGGCCTGCAACGCGCCAGCGCGGCGCTGCTGTCGGTGTTTCCGCTCGACGCCATGGTCGACCAGCCGGTCGCCTTCATGAAGGTATGCCATACCCCCGACGGCTATCTGTCGGCGCTGCAGCGCACCATGCTCGAGCAGATCGCCGCCACCGGCAGCGCCGCGCCGGAGCAATGCGAGGCGGTCGAACGCTTCGCCTTCTACGAACGCGTCAAGGGCGCCTACGCCATCGTGCAGACCGGGGAAATGCAACCGTACGCCAATTTCCTGTTCAAGAAGGGCGTGATCAGCGAGGCGCTGGCGGCCTGAGTCCGGCTGGCTGCGCGCTTTACACCTGTTTCACTGGCGGGGCGTCGGATCTGTAATAAAATATCCTTCTTACGCCTGTAGAAATCGGACCCACCCCCACCATGTCAGACAGCTTTACCGTATCGTCCGCGCCGCCAGCGGCCATCGACGATGTTCAATGGCTGCAGCCGCGCGGCTCGAACCAGATGGGCATGAGCCAGTTCAACGAGCGGGTGGTGCTGCAGGCGGTGCGCTTGCACGGCAGCATGCCCAAGGCCGACCTGGCCCGGCTGACCAACCTGAGCACGCAAACGGTTTCCCTGATCATCAACCGCCTGCTCGGGGAGGGCCTGGTCAGCAAGCGCGCGCCGGTGCGCGGCAAGGTCGGCCAGCCGTCGGTGCCGATCATGCTCAATCCGGACGGCGCCTTCTCGATCGGCATCAAGATCGGCCGGCGCAGCCTCGACGTGTTGCTGGTCGACTTCGTCGGCAAGACGCGCGAGCGCCTGTCGCTGTCCTATCCATTTCCCGTCGCCGACACCGTGTTCGGCCAGATCGCGTCGGCGCTGCACAGCATGGCCGCGCGGCTGGGACCGAAGTTGCTGCCGCGCCTGTGCGGCGTCGGCATCGCCGCGCCGCTGGGCCTGGGCGGCTGGCAGAATCTGCTCGAGATGGCGCCGGAGCAAGCCAACGAGTGGGACCACATCGACATCCGCCAGCGCGTGCAGGCGATGACGGCGTTGCCGGTCGAGTTCGCCAAGGACACGTCCGCCGCCTGCGTCGCCGAACTGGTGCTCGGGCGCGGGCGCAGCATCAAGAACTTCCTGTACATATTCATCGACATCTTTATCGGCGGCGGCCTGGTCATCAACAGCCATTTGCACGGCGGCCTGCACGGCAACGCCGGCGCGGTCGGCTCCTTGCCGCTCGGCATGGCCACGCCCGGCGCCAAAAACCCGCCGGGCCAGTTGCTGGGCGACGCCTCCCTGTTCAACCTCGAGCAATTGTTCACCCTGGCCGGGCTGGACCCGGCCGCCGCCCACGACGAGCGTGCGTTGCAGGAACCGTTCGTCACGCACACCGCGGCCTGGCTCGACGACGCGGCGCGGGCCATCGCGCTGAGCATCAACAGCGCCACCTGCCTGCTCGACCTGGAGGGGGTGATTATCGACGGCTCCTTTGACCGCGGCCTGCTCGATCAGTTGCTGGCCCAGGTCGAGCGCGCGCTGGAATGCTATAGCTGGGAAGGCATCGCCCGGCCGCAGGTGCTCGGCGGCACCGTCGGCTCCGACGCGCGCGCCGTCGGCGGCGCCTTCCTGCCCCTGTACGCGCATTTCGCGCCGGACCGCGACCTGTTCCTCAAGTAAAGGTCCTGTCGCGTTGTTCTCTACAGGGATTAAGAAAAACTCTTGCGATAGATATTGATATCCTTGCCAGCGATGGGCTGGCGCGAAAAACGCTCGAAGCGCAAACCGAGCTTGTTGATCAGATTGATCGAGGGCTGGTTCTGCGGCGACACCAGGCCATACACCGCAGGCAGGCACAGCACCTCGCGTGCATGGCGCAGCACGCCGGATGCCGCTTCCCAGGCCAGGCCCTGGCCGCAATACGCGGGCAGCAGGGCGTAGCCGATATCGGGGCCGGGCATGGTGGCGCGCTTGATCAGGCCGCACATGCCGATCGCCACGCCGTCAGCGCGATGTTCGACGATATAAAAGGAGTAGCCCAGCTCGCGCTGCTGCGTGATCGGGCCCTGCTCCAGCGCCGCGCGGGCGGCGTCCACCGTATGGATCTGGCGGTCGCCGATGGTGGCCAGCCAGGTCGGCTCGTTCACCAGGCCGAGGAAGAATGCCGCATCGTCGACGCTGGCGGTGCGCAGCCGCAAACGCGGTGTTTCCATGATCGTCATGCCGGCCACTGCATCGGATCGCTGAGCAGCTGGTACATCACATACGCGTCCACATAGCCCAGTTGCGCGTGGCGATACGCCATCGGCAGGGTGCCGACCACCGTAAAGCCCAGCTTTTTCCACAAGGTGACGGCGGCCAGGTTGGTGCTGACGACAAAGTTGAACTGCATCGCCAGGAAACCGGCGCGGCGCGCTTCCTGCATGCAGTGCACGCCCATCATGCGGCCCACGCCCACGCCCTGCGCGGCCGGGTCGACCATGAAGGAGGCATTGGCCACATGGTTGCCGTGGCCGATCTGGTTGGCCACCAGCTTGTACATGCCCAGCAGGCGCTCGCTGCCCATCACGGCAACGAAGCTTTGCACGCCGGGGCCGAACCAGTAGGCGTGGCAGTCCTCGCGCGTGGCGCCGGCATCGAAGGTGTAGGTGTCGCCGGCGGCCACCAGGACCTGGAAGATTGCCCACATGGCGTCGAAGTCGGCCTCGACGGCCGGGCGGAGTTCAATTTCTTTCAAGGTGCTGCTCCCGATAACAAGTCATGGCCGATTGTATCAGCGCGCCAGGCGGAAGTTGACCGTTTCGGGCCGGCCCGGCAGTTGCAATCTAGCGCCGGCGCGCGGCGACTCGCTGATGACCTGCCCGCGGCGCAGCACCAGCCGGCGTGCCGCGCGCAGGCGCAGCGCTTCCACGGTGGAGCCGCAATCAAGGATCACCAGGTCGGCATGGCAGCCGGGCGCGATGCCGTAACCGTCCAGGCCCAGGATGGCGGCCGGCGTTTCGGTCACCGCCAGGAAGCAGTCGTGAATGGCTTGCTGGCCCGTCATCTGCGCCACGTGCAGGCCCATGTGCGCCACTTCCAGCATGTCGCCCGAGCCCAGGCTGTACCACGGGTCCATCACGCAGTCGTGGCCGAAGGCAACCGGGATGCCGGCCGCCAGCATCTCGGGCACGCGCATCATGCCGCGCCGTTTCGGATAGCTGTCGTGGCGGCCCTGCAGGGTGATGTTGATCAGCGGGTTGGCGATCGCCGCCACGCCCGCTTCGCGGATCAGGGGCAGCAGCTTGCTCACATAATAATTGTCCATCGAGTGCATGGAGGTGAGGTGCGAGCCGGTCACCCGGCCCTGCATGCCGAGGCGCTGCGCGTGGAAGGCCAGGGTTTCGATATGGCGCGACAGCGGGTCGTCCGATTCGTCGCAATGCATGTCGACCATCAGCCCCTGCTCGCAGGCGTATTCGCACAGCAGGCGCACCGACTCGGCGCCGTCGGCCATGGTGCGCTCGAAATGCGGGATGCCGCCGACCACGTCGACACCCATGGCGATCGCCCGTTTCAGGTTATCGAAAGCGTTCGGGCTGCGCAGGATGCCGTCCTGCGGAAACGCCACCAGCTGCAGATCGAGATACGGCGCCACTTGCCGCTTGACATCGAGCAGCGCTTCGACCGCCAGCAGGCGCGGATCGCAGATGTCGACGTGGGAACGGATGGCCAGCAGGCCGCGCGCCACGGCCCAGTCGCAATACTGCAACGCG
This sequence comes from Janthinobacterium sp. J1-1, assembly GCF_030944405.1. NCBI lineage: Bacteria > Pseudomonadati > Pseudomonadota > Betaproteobacteria > Burkholderiales > Oxalobacteraceae > Janthinobacterium > Janthinobacterium sp. J1-1. The sequence goes on along the minus strand of NZ_CP132339.1, from coordinate 2,271,859 downwards.
CGCTCGACCAGCGCCTGCTGGGTCAGCTCGGGCTTCAGCTCGCCCCATAGCGCGATGCCCTCCAGCAAGGTGCCGGACGCGTTGACGCGCGGCAGGCCGTAGCTGAGCGTGGCGTCCATATGGAAGTGGGCGTCGACGAACGGCGGCGTGACGAGGTCGCCCTGCGCATCGATTTCGCGCCCGCCCGTGATGGGCAAGGCGGGCCCGACGGCGGCGATGCGGCCATGCTCGATGGCGATATCGATCGACTTGCGCCCATCGGGCAGGCTGGCGTTGCGGATAACGAGGTCCATGGTTTTCCTGGCAAGAGAGTGGCGGGATGAGGCGGCGGCAGAGCACGATGTTGCACTGCACGAATATAAATTAAAACCAAGGCAACAGCATAAACATAAAACAAGCATGTTGCGCGGCCGCAAATATCCCTGAATAAGGCAAAAGCCGATGGATAGTCATGTGGCACGGCCACCGCACCATTCGAAATAGCTTTCAACCAACACGAATCACCGCTAGAATATTCATATTGCGTTGCATCAAAACAGGCAGGCACAACGCTTAATCATCATCAAAACTCTACAAAACGCGGACAGGATGTGACCAGCGTTTTGCCAGCATTTTAATCCGGACCAAGGAGTAAATATGTTTCCGCTTCCAGAACAGTTATCCAGCGCGGCGAAATCGCAATGGGAAACGCAGTTGCAACTTTTCAATACCCTGAGCCATCAGGCCTTCGATGGCGCCGAAAAAATCATCGCCCTTCACCTCGATGCGAGCAAGGCCGCCATCGCCAGGACGGCGGACACGGCGCAGCACCTGCTGGCGGCGCACGATGCGCGTGAATTCCTCAGCTACAGCACCAGCCAGGCCCAGCCCGGCATCGAGAGCGTGCTGGCCTACAGCCGCCAGCTGTTCGGCATCGCCTCCGGCACCCAGGCGCAATTGCTGGAAGCGGCCAAGGCGAGTATCGCTGGCGCCAGCCCGCTGGCAGCAGCAGCGGCCGCGCCCGCGAGCGCGCCGGCACAGGTCGAGGTCGAGGCCATCGTCGAGGTGCCCGCCGCCGTCGCGGCGCCCGCTCCGGAACCGGTACCGGAACCAGCCCCGGCCCCGGCCGCCCTCCTGGCCCCCGTCGCCGAGCCGGAAGCGGCCGCGCCAGCGCCATTGCCACTGACCGCCACCTTGCCGATCGCCGCCTCGGCGCCGGCCGCCATCGCACCAGCGTCCGCCAAAGCGCCTGCCGCCGTGAAAGCCACGGCCAAGGCGGCGCCGGCACCGGCAAGCAGCAAACCGGCCGTCAAGCAAGGCGGCCCCAGCAAGGCCGTGGTCCAGCCTGCGCCGAAAGGCAAGCGCAAGTAGTCACCAGTCAACCCTGGTGCAGGACCGCAACGGGCTACGGCCCGTTTTTTGCGCGCTTTTGTTGTGTTTTTTGCACGCTACATGCGCCTTGGCGCGCAGCGCGTTTTCCCGCCTTGTTGTATCCTGTGCGAACTTTCCGTCCGCGCGCCTCTTCCGTCCGCCCCGCGACACCCCGCTAACAAACCAACACAAGACAAAGGTAACCATGAGTTTATCGAGGCTCATCGCCGGCTTCGTGCGCCAGCATTGGCCGGCCTACGCCGCCGCCGCCGTCATGCTGACCGGCGTGGCCACATTGACCGTCTGGATACCGCGCCGCATCGGCGCCATCATCGACGCGCTGGCCGCCCACCAGATGAGCATGTCCCAGCTGTGGCTGGAATTGCTGACCCTGCTCGCGGTCGGCGTGGCCATCTATTTCCTGCGCGTGGGCTGGCGCATCACCCTGTTCAAGGCCGCCTATCAGCTGGGCGTGATGCTGCGCACGCGTTTCTACACGCGCATGTCGCAGCAGGGTGCCTCGTTCTACCAGGGCCAGCGCACGGGCGACCTGATGGCGCTGGCCACCAATGATATCGACGCCATCGAAATGGCGGCCGGCGAAGCGATGCTGGCCGGCTTCGACGGCACCCTGACCTTGCTCATGGTACTGGGCATCATGCTGCTGGGCGTGGACTGGCGCCTGGCCTGCATCGCCCTGTTGCCCTTTCCGCTGATGGGACTGGCCTTCTGGCGCATTTCCAGCCATATCCATACGGCATCGACCGATTCGCTGCAACGTTTTTCGGCGCTGAACGACCATGTGCAGGAGTCCTTGTCGGGCGTGCGCACCTTGCGCGCGCTGGGCCTGGAACAGCGCAGCAGCGCGCAGTTTTCCACCCTGGCCGGCCACGCGGCCAACGCCAGCCTGACGGCGCAGCGCTGGGAAGCGGCGTATGAACCGGCCGTCGGCCTGACCCTGACCGCCGCCACCGCCCTGACCCTGGGCCTGGGCGGCTACCTGGTCTGGCACGATCAATTGACCATCGGCGCGCTGACCAGTTTTTCCATGTACCTGGGCCAGCTGATCTGGCCAATGTTCGCGGCCGGCTGGGTGCTGTCGCTGATCGAACGGGGCCGCGCCGCCTGGCAGCGCCTGCAGCCGATGCTGGACGCGCCGCTGGCCATCGACGACCACGGCACCATCGCCACGCTGCCACCCGGCCCCTTGCTGCTGGAGCAGGTCGGCTTTGCCTATGCGGGCCAGACCACGCCCGCGCTGGCCGACATCGCGCTGCGGCTGGAACCGGGCCAGACCCTGGGCCTGGTGGGCCCCACCGGCAGCGGCAAGTCGACCCTGCTGCGCGTGCTGCTGCGCCAGGTCACGCCGCAATCAGGCCAGGCCACCTGGAGCGGGCAGCCGCTGGCCGACTATACCCTGCATGCGCTGCGCGCGGCGATCAGCTGGGTTCCGCAGGAATCGTTTTTGTTTTCGGCGACGATCGCCGACAATATCGCGCTGGCCCGCCCCGGCGCCACGCGCGCCGAAGTGGAACATGCGGCCGAACTGGCCGACATCCACACCGATATTCTGCAGTTCCCCGACGGCTATGAAACCCATGTCGGTGAAAAAGGCATTACCTTGTCTGGTGGCCAGCGCCAGCGCGTGGCGATCGCCCGGGCCCTGTTGGCCGACAACGACCTGCTGCTGCTGGACGACGCCCTGTCGGCCGTCGACACGGGCACCGAGACGCGCATCCTGCAGCACCTGGAAACACTGCGGCGCGCACGCCCCGAGCGCAGCGCCATTATCGCCAGCCACCGCCTGAGCGCCGTCGTCAACGCCGACCTGATCCTGGTCCTGCGCGACGGGCGCATCACGGAAGCGGGCAACCACGAACAACTGCTGCAGCACGATGGCTGGTATGCCAGCCAGTGGCGCTATCAACAACTGGAGGCCAGCCTTGACGCCAACTGACACCGTGCAAGCCAACCCGCAGGACAATGTGCGCCGCCAGGCGATGCAGGCGATCGGCCTGTTGCGCCGCGCCGCCGCGCCCGACCTGCGTCACCTGTACTGGGCGACATTCTGGCTGATCATCGCCGCCGCGCTGGAAGTGACGGGCCCGATCCTGGGCAAGGCCCTGATCGACCAGCACCTGCTGCCGCGCAACCTGGACTGGACCCGCATGTCGCTGCTGCTGGGCGGATGCCTGCTGACCGGCTGGATCGCTTCCGGCCTGCGCTACCTGCAGCTGGTGCGACTCTCCGGCCTGGCGATGCGTTCGGTGCAGCGCCTGCGTGTAGCCGTGTACCAGCACGTGCTGCGCCTGCCGATGGCGTTCTTTGACCGCGCCATCACGGGCCAGCTGGTCAGCCGCGTCACCAACGACACCGAAGCCGTGAAGTCCTTGTACGTGCAGGTGCTGTTCGTGATCCTCGACAGCTCGATCGTCCTGATCGGCACCATGGCCGCCATGGCTTTTCTCGACTGGCGGCTGATGCTGATCGTGCTGGCGCTGCTGCCGGCGGTGCTGGTGATCGTCTTCCTGTACCAGCGCTGGAGCGCGCCGGCCGTGACCCGCGCGCGCGCGCTGCGCAGCGAGATCAACGGCCAGATCGCCGAATCGATCGGCGGCATGAGCGTGCTGCAGGCGAACAATGCCGAGCGCCGCTTCGGCCAGCGCTTTGCCGGCATCAACCAGGACCATTACGCGGCGCGCATGCACGAACTGCGGGCCAACGCCTGGCTGCTGCGCCCCGCGCTCGACATGCTCAATATCGTGCTGCTGGCGGTGGTCATCTTCAGCTTCGGCCAGCGCGAGATGGGCGCCGTGGAAGTGGGCGTGCTGTATGCGTTCATCAGCTATATCGCGCGCGTGATCGAGCCGCTGATCCAGATCACCATGCAGTTCAGCCAGCTGCAGCAGTCGGTGGTGGCCACCGCCCGCGTCTCGGCCCTGCTCGACGAGCGCCAGGCGCTGGAACATGCGCCGGGCAAGGCCGCCGGCGCGCCTGACAGCGCAATCGCCGCAGGCACGCCGGCGGTGGCCATCGAGCACCTGACGTTCGCCTATGTGGAAAACCAGCCGGTGCTGCACGACCTGTCACTGACGATACTGCAAGGCGCCTTCTTCGGCATCGTCGGCCACACGGGCAGCGGCAAGTCCACCCTGCTCTCCCTGCTGCTGCGCTTCTACCCGGTGGCGCAAGGCCGCATCGCCATCAACGGCATGGCGCTGGACAGCATAGACAACGAGCGCTTCCGCGCCGACGTCGGGCTGGTGCCGCAAGACCCCTTCCTGCTGGCGGCGTCGGCGCGCGACAACATCGACATGGGGCGCGGCTACAGCCAGGCGCAGATCGAGCAGGCGGCGCGCGCGGCCCATGCGCACGACTTTATCGCGGCGCTGGAACACGGCTACGACACGCCGCTGGGCGAAGGCGGTTCGCGGCTGTCGTCGGGCCAGAAGCAGCTGATCGCGATCGCCCGCGCGCTGGCCGGCCAGCCGCGCATCCTGCTGCTGGACGAAGCGACCTCGCGCATCGACAGCCAGACCGAGCAGATCGTGCAGCTGGCGCTGAACGAATTGCGCGGCAAGGTGACCATCATCGCCATTGCGCACCGCCTGTCGACCATCCGCGATGCCGACACCATCATCGTGCTGAACCACGGCCGCATCACGGAAGCGGGGCCGCATGAACAGCTGATGCAGGTCGACGGCGGCTTGTACCAGCGTCTTTATCTGCTGCAGCAGCTGGCTCAATAGAAGTTTACCTGCCGACAGCAAAAGTGTGCACTTTGCGGAAAATGTAGAGAGCGCTCGGAATTTCTTGATTGCAACAGAATATAATTACTTGCAAACAAGTAGCAAGTCGGGAGCGGGCATTGGCAGGCATACGGAATGGGGCAGCATGGCAAGGTAGCCGGCGCGCAGCACAGTGGCTGCTGGCGCTGGGCTGCCTGTTGCCCGTGCCGGCCGGTGCCAGCCCCCATTTGCAGCAGCGGCTGGACGCCCTGCGCGAGGAAGGCCGCTTCGTGCCGGAACGCGCCCTGCAGCACCTGAAAGAGATCGAAATCGAGGCCTTCAGTGCGCCGCTGGCGCTGCGCGCGGAATATATCACCCAGCTCAGCAATGCCCATATGCGGCTGGGGCAGAACGATATTGCCCTGCAGCTGACCGAAGACCTGATTCTGGATGCCACCAGGCACAAGAATGACGTGGCGCTGGCCAAGGCCATGCTCAGCAAGGCGTATATCAGTTTTGCCCTGAGCGAGCGGCGCGCCTCCCATTTGTTCGCCTTCGAGGCGGAAACCATCGCCAACCGTACCGACGACTTGCAAGTGCGCGTGCAGGCCACCATCAGCGCCGGCCAGTCCTGGGCCGAGGAAGGCAATTTTCCGCCCGCGCTGGCCAAGCTGCAGACGGCGGTCGACCTGGCGCGCCTGAGCAAATCGCCCGCCACACTGGCGGCCGCCTTGAATGCCTTGACCCTGCTGTACACGCAGATGCGCGACTATGACAAGGGCTTCAAGGTGCTCGACGAATTGCTGGCCGTGGCCGGCAAGCTGGAGTCGCCCGGGCGCCTGGCGCAGGCAAAGAATACCGAATACGGCCTGGCGCTGGACGCCAGCCAGCCACGCCGCGGCCAGCGCGCCCTGCTCGAAGCGCTGGCGCTGGAGCGCCAGCTGGGCGCCAGGACCATGGTGGCGACCACCCTCGTCAACCTGTCGGACAGCTACCTGAAGCAAGGCGATTTCCAGCGCGCCTTGAGCTACGCCAACGAGGCCATCGCCGCTGCGCGCCTGGTGCGCAATGACGACGTGCAAGCGACGGCGCGCCTGAATATCGGCCAGGCCCTGATCGGCCTGGGCCGTCACGAGGAAGGCAAGCGCAGCGTGGAAACCGGGCTGGCCTATTACGATCTGATGGACAACAAGCCCGACCTGCAAGCGGTGCTGCTGGAATACGGCATGGTGCTGGAAAAGGCCGGCGACATGAAGGGTGCCGTGACGGCCTATCACCGCGAACGCAAGATTTCCAGCCAGCTGTTCGAACAGCAGCGGCAAAAAGCCGTGTATGAATTGCAGGAAAAATACCAGACAGAAAAAAAGCAGCGCCAGATTGAACTGCTGAGCCGAGAGAACCAGGTCAAGAGCGCCGAACTGGACAACCGGCGCCTGCAACAGCGCATCTGGTGGCTGCTGGCGCTGGTGATGGCGCTGGCGGCCGTCATCGTCGGCCTGCTGTACCGCAAGGTGCGCCACGCGAATGTGCAGTTGAAGGAAAAGAACCAGGAACTGGCGCACCAGAGTTCGCGCGACCCCCTCACCGCCCTGTACAACCGGCGCCACTTCCAGGACTTCATGCGCCGCCACGCGGGCGTGCCGCCGGTGCCTGGCGTGCAGAAGGACAGCGACCTGGTGGGCGCCATGTTCCTGCTCGATGTCGACCATTTCAAGCAGATCAACGATCAGCACGGCCATGCGGCGGGCGACCTGGTGCTGACCACCATCGCCGCCACCCTGCATGAGGTGTTGCGCGAAACGGACATGATCGTGCGCTGGGGCGGCGAAGAGTTCCTCGCCTTTTTGCCATCGGTCACGCGCGGCAGCCTGGACCATATCGCGGCAAGAGTACTGGACGGCATCGCGGCGCAAGGCGTGGTCTACCAGGGCCAGGCCATCCATGTCCACGTGTCGATCGGCTTTGCGCCCTACCCCCTGGCGCCGCTGGGCCAGCCGCTGTCCTGGGAGCGCAGCGTCAACCTGGTCGACATGGCGCTGTACCTGGCCAAGGCGCACGGACGCAACCGCGCGTATGGCGTGCGGGGATTTCAGCAAATGGAAGGCACGACCCTGGAAGTGGTGGAGCAAGACCTGGAACGCGCCTGGCGCGACGGCGTGGTCGACTTGAATGTGGTGCCGGGACCGCAGAACGGGCAGCCGCGCGCGGCCGCCTGAGCGCAGCCACGATGGCCGGGCATGCCGGCCATCGTATCAAAGCTTAGTTTTTGGCGGACTCTTGCATCTTTTCGCCCGCGCGTTCGACTTTCTTGCCGACCGCGTCTGCCGCTTCATTCATTTTCGCGCTGGCGTCGGCGCCGACCTGGTCCATCTTGGCGTTGGTATCGGCGGCGGCCTGGCTCATCTTGGCATCGGCGTTGGCGGCGGCGGCCTTGATATCGGCTTCGGCCTTGGCGGCGGTGGCGTCGATTTGCGCGCCAGCCGTCTCGGCAGGGCCCTTGGTCGACATGTCATCCTTCTTCTGGCAAGCGGCCAGCGCCACGACCATCATGCCGGCGGCACACATCGTCATCAGGTGTTTAGTTGCTTTCATGATATTCCCTTTCATTGTTATCAAAACAAACAGATCAGTCTGTAATATACACCCGGGAATTCTTTTCCAGCGTACGCCAACGCACATAAGCATGGGCCTTTGCGCATGCAGTTGTAAGCAATGGTTTCAGTCGTCAACAGGCGCTCAGGGAGGCGTTTCGCCGTCCAGCAGGGCGCGTTCCAGCAACTGCGACAGCGAGGCGCGCAAGACCCTGGTGCGCGCCGCCAGTTCAGGCCGTTGATAACGCTCGGCCGCCAGCAGGCTCTTTTCCATGCAGCGATGGTCGCGCCTGGCCAGGCAGGCATCGGCCGTGTCGAGTTCGCGGCTGGCCAGCGCCACCTTGATGCGGGCGTCGAGTGCCATCGTATCGACATCCTCGCCCCAGCGTTTCACATACGCCGCCAGCCGCGTGGCGGCCTGCTCGGGCTTGCCGGCATCAAACGCCTGACCGGAAGCCAGCACCACCTGCTCCCAGGCCTGCGCGCGCTTCTCCCGCTTGTCGCAGGTGACGGCTGCACTGGTGATGCTGGCCTGCAAGCGCTTCACTTGCGCGGCCGGCGCCTTGGCGCTTTTCAGCACGGCCAGGGCGCTGCGCGCACCGTCCAGGTCGCACTGCTGCGCCAGCACGGTGCCCGCCTGTACCTGCTCGGCCACGCTGGCCGGCTTGTCGGCGGGCTTGTTGACGAACCAGATACCGACCAGGGCCGCCACGGCCAGCAGCCAGGTGCGCAGGCGCACGGGCGCGCGCGGTGGCGGCACGGAGCGGGCCACGGCGGGTTTGGCGGGGGCTGGCCTGGCCGGCTGCGGCGCAACGGGTGCGGCCGCCGTTACCGGCTCGGCGGCGGGTGCCGGCGTCACGGCGGCGGGCGGCATGGGCCGCCACTGCGGCGGTACCGGCGGCGGCATCACGGCCGGCGCGGCGGGCGCGGCAGCGACCACCGGTTCCGGCATTGCCGCCGACTGGGAAGTGCCGCAAAACGGGCAATAAGCCACGCGCAGCGGCAGTTCCTTGCCGCACGCGGCATCGATACAACGATCATTTACGGGTTCAAGCACGTTACTACCTTTTTAGACATCCATCGTGGCGAACGCTGCGGCCAATACTGTCGCCAGATCCCGGCTGCGCTCCCTTGCAATATTACCCTACGCAGGCATGGCGGCGACGCCACCACTGCACCAGCCCGCACCCTGCCGCGCTTTGACACTGATCAATCGCCACCCGGCGTTGCGGCCTAAGCTGGTAGCACTCGGACAAGCAGAACGGGAGAACGCCATGCCAGCCCACCTGATCATCGAAGACGGCCAGCCCTGGTGGTGGGACAGCGCCGATATCTGGGTCGTGCCCGGCAACGACCCGAACGGCGCGCCCGGCGCACCGGTGGCCGGCGCCAATAACTTCCTGTGGGGCCGCGTGCACAATATCGGCAACAGCAGCTCGAACGGCGTGCGCGTGGATTTTTACTGGGCCGATCCATCCGGCCAGATCGCCGTCGGTTTTGCCACCAGAATCGGCTCGGCGTTTGCCGACCTGGCGCCCGGCGCCACCCAGGAAGTGCTGTGCCTGGTGCCCTGGCTGCCCGTCATCGTCAATGGCGGCCACGAATGCCTGCTGGCCGTGGCCCACGGACCGGGCGACGTCAATCCCCTGCCCGACCCGCTCCTCATCGGCTTCGCCTTCCAGCCGCAGCTGTACGAACAGATCGCCCAGCGCAATGTGACGGTGGTGCAGGCGGCGCGGCGCGCGCAGCTGCTGGCCATCAGCGTGGCGGCCCTGCCGCGCCAGGGCAAACGCGTGGTGCTGCAACTGGAACAGGGCGGCGAGCTGCCCGACGCCGTGCTGGCCACCCTGGGACTGGACAAGTGGCGTCCCGCAAAGGCGGCCAAGATCGAGGCCGGCCTTACGCGCACGCCGTATTGCGACGGCGACCGCCCCGGCGAACAGAAGCTGGAAGTCGAGGTGCCGCGCGGCCGCGCCGTGCCGGTCTACCTGAGCGTGCGCGCCGGCGAACTGGCACCGCGTGAATACGCGCTGCTGCGGGTGCTGGAAACCGTGGATGGCAAGGTGATGGGCGGCGTCACCCATGTGCTGGTCGATGCCGGCGATGACAAACAGGAGACTCCATCATGAGCGACACACCGATGCAGGTCTTGACGCGGCCCTTCGCGATCGAGCCCGTCACCAATATCATGATGCCCGATGGCATCTTCGACAACGCCCTCTACCATCTGCGCATCGCCGCCCACGTCACGAACATGTCCGGCACGGCGCTCACGAACGTCACCGTCTACCTGGAAAGCGTGGGCGACCCCGGCATCGTTCCCGTGGCGCGCACCTTTTTCTTTGCCAGCATCCCGGCCGGCGCCGCCATGCTGGTGATGTGGGACGCCAACTTCCAGCATGCGGCGCCCGGCAAGCGCCTGGTCAGCTTTGTCGCCAAGGCCGACGGCCACACGCCGCGCCGTTCGATCCAGCAGATCTTCGTGTCGCAGACACGCTTCGACAACACCAGCAATACCTATACCTGCGCCATCGAGGAAGGCACGTTGACCCTGTCGAAGCCGCAGGGCCACCTGCCCGGCAAGGGCTGGGGCGCCTCCGACGGCAAGGAATGCCGCTGTCCGCCCGGGCTGGGGCCGGTGGTGCCGACCGGCTTTACCCTGGCCTGGGCGCCGAATCCCGCCTATGCGGGCACGCATGGCGAACTGCCGTTTTCCGATCCGTGGTGGAAGGTGCTGGCGATTATCATCGCCATCATCGCCGCGCTGGTGGCCATCATCGCGGCGGCCCAGGGGGCGGGCCAGGCCAGCTTCAGCGTGGGCGGCGAATTCGAGGAAACCGACCCCAGCGTCAATTGCTGCTCGCTCGAAGGGGCCGGCTCGGGCGAACCGGAGTTCACGGTGGCGGGCGTGGCCTCGGCCATCGCCTCGGGCGCGATTGCGGTGGCCTGCTCGGACGCCGCCGATCCGTTCTGGCGCGGCCAGGAAGCCACGCCACCCGCCGCCGGCGAGCTGACCCTGGGCGAACGGGTGGTGGCGCAATGGGTCTTGCCGGAAGCGCCGAACGCGGGCCGGCCCTACACGGCCGACATCAAATGGCAATATGAGCGCTTTACCAGCGGCGGCACCTATCAGCATGCCGTCAGCGAAACCCAGGTCAATATCCATGTCGCCGGCCCGGTGGAAACCGATACGCCGGCCGTGGTGCAGGCGTTCGAGCCGCTATGGCTGCGCGCCAGCTTCCGGCGCGAGAACAACGATTTATTCCGTGGCAACGAACTGTATGCGTTCGCCCTGTTCCAGGCGCCGCAGGGCCTGTATTTCGTCCAGCCGCTGGTCGACGACGGCCTCGGTTTCGACCCCGGCGCCAACGATGGCGTCTATGCGGCCAGCCTGAACCTGAAGGAAGCATACCGCCTGCTGTTGAAATACGGCCAGCAAGTGGTCGGCACCTGGCGCGTGTTCGTGTTCGCCCAGGACGTCAACCTGACCAAGCCCGGCACCCCGCCCGAGATCGCCGCCCAGCACATCGGCGGCATGTTCGTCGCCAGCGCCATCGAGCTGACCTTCGACGACAGCCTGCCCTGTCCGCTCAAGGCGCAGGCAAGTATCGTTGTTGTTTAGGGAAACCTAAGCTGCATTATCAAGGGCGCTTGAGAAAATGCTCAGGGCAAGGCGCGTCGCCGAAGACAGTACGCCAGTACGGCGAGGCGAACGCAACGCCGCCATGGGCTTTTTATCAACCGCCCTAGGCTTTGACAACATCAACCTTGGCAATGACCGTTCTCGGCACGATCTCCGTCTCCGGGCAAGACGCCATCGCATCGGAATATTCGAGCCAGCGTTTCAGGCTGTCCATGCGGCGGATGGTGATGCCCTTGCCGTTGATATAGCCGATCTGCTCGAAGTTGGTCTGGCTGGTGGTCAGTTTCGATACCGTGGGCGCGTTCTCGACCAGGCGGTCGTAGGCCTTGCGCGCCTTGTGTTCCCACTTGGCCAGTACCGGGTCGTCGAAGCGGTTGCTCTCGAAATAGACGGTGACGGTACGGTCGTGGTTGGCGAAGCCGACAATGGCGGCGCCCTTGCGTATCGTCATCAGGACATCTTCCTTGACGCCGGTGACGGGCACCAGCAGGGCAGCGCGGCCATCGGTATCGGGCCGTTCCATCGGAATATCTTGTCCAATCAAGCTCATCGCAGCACTCTTAACATTACTCTGTTGATGTCGCACTGCCACCGTCGGCGGCAGGCTGTTTTACAAATAATACATTGCCACTAGGCACTACACAAGGTAATCAGTCGGCGGCCATGGTTCCGATGGCCAATGGCAAGGCAGGCAGCCGGCGCTTTATAATGCGCAGTTCCAGCTTACCTGCCCCGACTTTCCCACCATGACGCTTCCAGACAATGACACCAGCCGGCTAGACGCCATCAGCGCCGCCGCCACCGAAGTGGCCGCGCAAAACGTGGCCGACCTGCTGGCCATGGCCATCTGCCACCGGCCCGACGAACCGGCGCTGCTGGTCTGCGACAAGCGCAGCTGGCTCAACCTGGTGCTGACCGACGCCTACCGGCAAGCCCTGCCGGAGGCGGCCCTGATCGATTTCGACGAGGTCACGCCCGACGCCGTGCTGGCCGCGTTTGCCGCGCTGCCGGCCGGCAGCCTGGTGGTGCTGATCCAGTCGACCAGCTTCCGCCTGGAAGCGTTCCGCATCCGCATCGAACTGTTCAAGCGCGGCCTGAAGGTGATCGAGCACGTGCACCTGTCGCGCATGCCTGGCGTGCAGGGCTTGCACTATATCGCCTCGCTGGCCTACGACCCCGCCTACTACCGCGGCGTCGGCCACGCCTTGAAACAGCGCATCGACCGCGCCCGCCACGGCATGGTCGACAGCGGCGGCGAGCAGCTGGTGTTCGCCTCGCCGTTCGAATCGGCCAAGCTCAATATCGGCGACTACAGCGGCATGAACAATATCGGCGGCCAGTTTCCGCTGGGCGAGGTATTTACCGAGGCGCAAGACCTGGAAGCCGTCAACGGCCGCGTGCGCATTTTCGTGTTCGGCGATACCAGATTCATGGTCAACCGCCCCGCTACGCCGATTACCCTGATCGTCGAGAAAGGCCGCGTGGCCGGCACCGAGAACGCCACGCCCGAGTTCCTCGACATGCTGGAAATTATCCGCGCCCACGAAGGCGAGGTCTGGGTACGCGAACTGGGCTTCGGCATGAACCGCGCCTTTACACGCGAACAGCTGGTCAATGATATCGGCACCTACGAGCGCATGTGCGGCATCCACCTGTCGCTGGGCGCCAAGCACGGCGTCTACGCCAAGCCGCAGTTCAAGCGCAAGGACGCGCGCTACCACGTCGATATCTTTGCCGTCACCGAAGCCGTCTACCTCGACGACGAGCGCGTCTACGCCGACGGCGCCTGGCAAGTCTGAGCCACCCTTCCGGCCCTTCCATCTTCCGCTTTCCCTGCCAAAAGGCAGGGAAAAACTCTCTTCTGCGCCGATATTCAACATTGATACAACACCTGCGTATCAAAATGAGATATTAATTACATAAAATTTTCCGCACGGAAAATAGTTGATATATATTCTGCGCTCCGCAGTGATGACCCCACCCCCGTCTATCCAGCGCCAGCCCCCTTCAGGAGCAGGCAGGCGCACTGCATCCCGAACAAACTCATTTTGGAGTCAGCTGCAATGCGTTCTTTTCTCAATAACATCACCATCGGCAGGCGCTTGCTGCTGGGCTTTGCCGTGGTACTGCTGTGTTCCCTGCTGGCGATCGGCATCGGTATTGCCCGCCTGCATACGGTGGCCGAGTCGACCCGCCAGTTGCTCGACGAGCCGCTGGCCAGCGAGCGCCATATCAGCGACTGGTACCGCAATGTCTTTGCCGGCGTGCGCCGCAGCCTGGCGATTGCCAAGAGCAGCGACGGTTCGCTCAACGAATTCTTCGCCGCCGATATCGCCGAATCGACGCGCAACTCGTCGGAATTGCAAAAACTGATCGAGCCATCCATCAATACGCCGGAAGAACAAAAGATATGGGGCGAGCTCGGTGAACTGCGCAAGCAATACCTGTCGTCGCGCGACGAAGTGCTGGCGCTGAAAAAACAGGGCGAATCCGAAAAAGCCTCGACCCTGGTCGACAGCAAATTTTCTCCGGTAGCAAAAAACTATGCGGACAAGATCAAAGAGCTGCTGCAATACGAACGCGACGACCTCAACCGCCGCGCGCAGGAAATCCAGCAGATCTATGAAACCAGCCGCAACCTGATGCTGGCCCTGACGGTGCTGATGGTGCTGTTCGTGCTGGTATGCGCGTCGCTGCTGGCGCGCTCGATCACGGTACCGCTGGCAAAAGCGGTGCAGCTGGCGCGCCAGGTGGCCGATGGCGACCTGACCTCCACCGTCACCAGCTCGGCGCGCGACGAAGCGGGGCAACTGCTGCGCGCGCTGGGCGAGATGAACGGCAAGCTATCGGGCATGGTCAGCGAGGTGCGGGGCTCGAGCGACACCATCAATACGGCCTCGCAGGAAATCGCCGCCGGCAATGCCGACCTGTCGAGCCGCACCGAATCGCAAGCCAGTTCACTGGAGGAAACCGCCAGCTCGATGGAAGAGCTGACGTCCACCGTGCGGCAAAATGCCGACAATGCGCGCCAGGCCAATCAACTGGTGATTTCGGCCAGCGGCGTGGCCGGTCGCGGCGGCAGCGTGGTCGAGCAGGTGGTGACCACCATGAACGGCATCAAGGACAGCTCGCGCAAGATCGCCGACATTATCGGCGTGATCGACGGCATCGCCTTCCAGACCAATATTTTGGCCCTGAACGCGGCGGTGGAAGCGGCGCGCGCCGGTGAGCAAGGGCGCGGGTTTGCCGTGGTCGCCACCGAAGTGCGCAACCTGGCCCAGCGCAGCGCCGGCGCGGCCAAGGAAATCAAGACCCTGATCGGCGACTCCGTCAGCCAGATCGAGCAAGGCGGCGCACTGGTCGACGAGGCGGGCAAGACCATGGAAGAAATCGTCACCAGCGTGCGCCAGGTGGCCGACATCATGGCGGAGATCACGGCCGCCAGCGCCGAGCAAAGCGCCGGCATCGAGCAGGTCAACATGGCCATCACGCAGATGGATCAAATGACCCAGCAGAACGCGGCGCTGGTCGAGCAATCGTCGGCGGCGGCCGAAAGCATGCAGCAGCAGGCGGGTACCTTGGCGCAGGCGATGGCGGTGTTCAAGACCGGTGCGGCCGGCACGCCGGCCTTGCAGCGGCCGGCGCCGCCACGGCGCGAACGCCAGCGTCTGGCGGCGTAGCTACACAATCCCGGCCGCCGCCAGCTCGCGGTCCCATAGCGGCGCCGGCTGGTACTCAAGCACCAGGAAGTCGATCAGGGCGCGCACCTTGGGCGACAACTGGCGGCTGGCCGGATACAGCGCGCTCAGATAGTTCAGCGGCAGCGACCAGCCGGCCAGCACCGGCACCAGGCTGCCGTCGAGCAACGCGCGCCAGGCAAGAAACGTGGTGCTGTAGACGATGCCCAGGCCCTGCTTTGCGGCCTGCTGCAGCACCAGGCCGTTATTGGCCGTAAAGCCCGCCTGCACGCGCACGCTGACCTCTTCACGCTGCTCTCCCTCGCCCCGTTGAAAATGCCAGTTGGTGCCATCGGTCAGGTGGCTGAAATGCAGGCACTGGTGATTCAATAAATCTTGCGGCGTTTGCGGCATGCCCTGTTGCGTCAGGTAGGCGGGGCTGGCGCACAGCACGGCGCGGCACGGCGCCAGCGGGCGCATGGCCAGCGCGCTACTGTCGGGAATGCCGCCAACGCGGATGGTCAAGTCGAAGCCGTGGCGTATCGGATCGAGCAGCGCGTCGTCGACAAACAGCTCGGCACGCAGTTGCGGATGCAGCAGGCTGAAGCGGGCCACGGCGTCGGCCAACCAGGCACTGCCAAAACTGGACGGCGCCTGGATGCGCAGCGGCCCGGCCAGCGCCGCGCCCGTTTGCACCACCTGCGCCACCGAACGGGCCGCTTCCTGCGCCTGGCTGACGGTGGCCATGCACGGCGCCAGATAAGCCCGCCCCGCATCGGTCAAACTCACTTCGCGCGTCGAGCGGTGCAGCAGGCGGGCGTTGAGCTTGTCTTCCAGCTGCATGATGGTCTTGCTGACCATGGCGCGTGACAGGCCCAGGCGCTGGCCGGCCACGGTGAAGCTGCGCTGCTGCGCCACTTCCACGAAAATTTCCATCGCTTGCAATTGATCCATATCAAAGATTGTCTGCGTTTTGGCGACAATCTGTCAACCGATGATCGATTGTTTGCCATGCACACCCATCCTACAATGGCGTCTTCCATCACCTTCCGGAGCCGCCGCCATGCTGACACTTGAACAAAAAGAACAATACCAACGCGACGGCTACCTGGTGCTGCCCGGCTTCAAGAGCCTCGATGAAATCGCCGCCCTGCGTGCGCGCGCCGAGCAGATTGTCAACGAATTCGATCCCAGCGTCAGCCAGTCGATTTTCACCACGCGCGATCAGGCGAAAAACACCAACGATTATTTTCTCGCCTCCGACAACACCATCCGCTGCTTTTTTGAAGAAGAAGCGTTCGGCCCGGACGGCCAGCTGAAGCAGGCCAAGTCGCTGTCGATCAACAAGATCGGCCACGCCATGCACGACCTGGACCCCGTGTTCCGCGCTTTTTCCGCCGATCCGGCACTGGCGCAAGTGGCGCGCGACCTGGGCCTGGCCGACGCGCAAGTGTGGCAATCGATGTATATCTTCAAGCAGCCCGGCATCGGCGGCGAAGTGCGCTGGCACCAGGACGCCACCTATTTTGAAACCACGCCGATCAGCGTGACCACCTTCTGGTTCGCGCTGGAAGACGCGACCCTGGACAACGGCTGCCTGTGGGCCGAACCGGGCGGCCACCGCGGCCCGCTGCGCGAACGCTTTATCCGCAACGGCGACCAGGTACGCGTGGAAAAACTCGATGCGACGCCCTGGCCCGACGACAGCACCGCCGTGCCACTGGAAGTCAAGGCCGGCGCCCTGGTCTGCTTCCACGGCCTGCTGCCGCACTACAGCGCGCCGAACCGCTCGCCCGTCTCGCGCCACGCCTATACGCTACACGCCACCGACGGCCAGACCGAATACGCGGCGCATAACTGGATACAGCGCGACGCCTCGTTGCCGGTGCGGGGTTTCGAGTAATGCGTATCCAGATTTTTGCGCCGCAGTGGGGCAATAACGAGCTGCCGGCCGCCGTGTTTATCGACAAGGTGCTGGCGGCCGGTTTCGACGGCATCGAGATGTCGCTGCCGCTGGACGTGGCCCTGCGCGAGGAGTGGACCGGCCGCATCGCCGACGCCGGCCTGGCCCTGATCGCCGCGCAGTGGGAGACCGTGTTCCACAGCGATTTCAAGCAGCATCGCGCCGCGCTGGCCGAACTGCTGGAGAACGCCTGCCTGGCGCGCCCCGTGCTGGTCAACACGCACACGGGCAAGGATTACTACAGCCAGGCGCAAAACGCCGAACTGATCGAATTGGCAGCCGCCATTTCGGACAGGCACGGCGTGCCCATCGTGCATGAAATCCACCGCAGCCGTTTCAGCGGCCACCCGATGCTGCTGCTGCCCTACCTGGACCAGTTCCCGCAGTTGCCCCTGACGGCCGACCTGTCGCACTGGTGCTGCGCCTGCGAATCGCTGCTGGCCGATCAACCGCACACGCTGGCCCGCACCCTGCCCCAGGTGCGCCATATCCATGCGCGCGTGGGCCATGCGCAAGGGCCGCAGGTGGCCGACTTCCGCGCACCGGAAGCCAGGGAGGCGCTGGACGCCCACCTGTCCTGGTGGGACCAGATCGTGGCGCTGCGACGCGCGGCCGGCGCCGAACTGCTGACGTTTACGCCCGAATTCGGCCCGGCGCCGTATCTGCAAACGCTGCCTTGGACGCAGCAGCCGGTTGCCGATGCGTGGCAGCAGAATGTGGCGATGCTGCACCTGCTGCGCCAGCGCTACGCCGATTGAGCAAAATTGGCCTGCACGAAATCGATAAACGCGCGCAGCGGCGCCGGCAGATGGCGCCGGCCCGCATAGTATAGAAACGGGCCGGGAAACGGCATCGCCCAGTCCTCCAGCACCGGCTGCAGCTGGCCCGCATCGATATGCGGCTGCAGCCATTCTTCAAACAGATACACCAGGCCATGGCCGGCGATGGCCATGCTGACCGCAAAATCGAAGGCCGTCGGCGTGACGATAATCGGTCCGCCGGGCTCCACGCTCACCTTCTGCCCGTCGCGCTCGAATTCCCACGCCGGAATCGCGCCACTCAAGAATTTCCCCAGCAGGCAGTCATGCTGCAGCAGGTCGCGCGGATGCGCCGGCACGCCGCGCCGCGCCAGGTAGGACGGCGCGCCCGCCACCGCGAAACGCTGCGTGCGCGGGCCGATCGGGATGGCGATCATGTCCTGTTCCAGCCGCTCGCCATAGCGGATGCCGGCGTCGCAGCCGCTGGCGACGATATCGACGAAATTATTATCGACCACCAGTTCCAGCACGATGTGCGGGTAGGCGCGCAGGAATTGGTCAACCATCGGCTGCAGGAAGAAGCGCGCCGCGTTGACCGGCACGTTCAGGCGCAAGCTGCCGCGCGGACTGTCGCGCAAATCGTTCAGCACATCGAGCGCGCCGGCCACCTCGCTCAAGGCGGGCCGCAGGCGCGACAGCAGCAGCGCGCCAGCCTCGGTCGGCGTCACGCTGCGCGTGGTACGCAGCAGCAGGCGGATGCCCAGCTGCTGCTCCAGGCGGCGCACCGCCTCGCTCATGGCCGACGCCGACTGGCCGGACAGGCGCGCGGCCTGGCGAAAACCCTGGTGCTGGGGTACTTGGGCAAAGGTGGCCAGGTCGGCCATGGAAGGACTGGATGGATGCATATGATTGTGCGTAAATGCGCACAGCCTGTGCGCGATTGCCCCGATTATCACACAGCGCCATCGGCGCTACCATGACTGTTCCCGTATCCCGATCCACCCCACAGGAGCAGCCATGACCACCTATTCTCCCAATCAGCACCAGTTCACGCCCGCCGGTTCCGATCTCGTTTTCAACCGCATCGGCTACGGCGCCATGCAGCTGGCCGGCCCCCACGTGTGGGGTCCGCCGAAAGACCGCGCCGCCGCCGTGGCCGTGCTGCGCGAGGCCATCGAGCTGGGCATCAACCATATCGACACCTCGGATTTTTATGGCCCGCACATCACCAACCAGATCATCCGCGAAGCGCTGCACCCTTACCGCGACGGTCTCGCCATCGTCACCAAGATCGGCTTCGTGCGCGGCGCCGACCAGTCCTGGCTGCCGGCCGCCTCGCCGCAGCAACTGCGCGACGCCGTGCACGACAACCTGCGCAACCTGGGCCTCGATGTGCTCGACGTGGTCAACCTGCGCGCACCCGGGCTGGACGGCGCCGACGGCTCCTCGCTGGCCGAGCCGCTGGCAACCATGATGCAACTGCAGCGGGAAGGGCTGGTACGCCATATCGGCCTGTCCAATGTCGATGCGGCGCAAGTGGCCGAAGCGCAGGCCATCACGCCGATTGTCTGCGTGCAGAATCACTACAACCTGGCGCACCGGGTCGACGACGCGCTGATCGACAGCCTGGCCGCGCAAGGCATCGCCTATGTCCCCTTCTTCCCGCTCGGCGGTTTTTCGCCGCTGCAGTCCGATGCCTTGAGCCAGGTGGCGGCCAGCCTGCAGGCGACACCGATGCAGGTGGCGCTGGCCTGGCTGCTGCAGCGCGTGCCGAACATGCTGGTGATCCCCGGCACCTCGTCGGTGGCCCATCTGCGTGAAAACGTCGCCGCCGGTGGACTGACGCTCGATGCGCCAGCGCTGGCCGCACTGGCGTCGCTTGCAACTTGATTGCAAATCGCTTGTAATTAGATCGCGCGCCATATATACTGTGCAGATGGATACCAACAACCCCCTGCACCAGGTGCCGCGCCTGGACAGCCAGCTGTGCTTCGCGCTGTACTCGACCTCGCTTGCCATGAACAAGCTGTACCGCAAGCTCCTGCGCAAGCTGGGCCTGACCTATTCGCAATACCTGGTGATGATGGTGTTGTGGGAGCGCGACGGCCTGAGCGTGTCCGAGGTGGGCGAGCGCCTGTTCCTCGACTCGGCCACCCTCACGCCCCTGCTCAAGCGCATGGAGCAGGCCGGCCTGTTGAACCGCACGCGCGCCGCCAGCGACGAGCGACAAGTCATCATCACGCTGACGGACGCGGGCAGCGAGTTGCGCGAGCAGGCGGCGCTGCTGCCGGAAGCGATTTTGACGGCCAGCCAGTGCAGCGTGGCGCAAGTTGTAGATATGAAACAACAGCTCGACCAGTTGCGTGCCAGCCTGATGAAAAGTGAGTAAACCGGCGCTTTTTCCAAGCAAAATAAGGCGAATCCCGGCATGCACGGCGCCAGCCAAAAGCTGGCACAAAATCCGCCTTTCTTTATTACAAATCGATACAAGGCAGAGTCTCCCCTGCGTTTAGAATAGTCGCCACTATTTCTTTACAACAATATCAGGGTGAACATGCGCATTCTTTCCGGCTCCGCGGCCTGCCTGGCTCTTTGCTTTACCGTTTCCGCCTTTGCCGCCGAGCCCTTCGACGACAAATTTCGCCAGCTGGAAGAATTGCTGCCCACCCCGAACACCTACCGCACCGCCTCCGGCGCGCCCGGCCACGCCTACTGGCAGCAGCGCGCCGACTACACGATCCGCGCCACGCTGGACGAAGCGAAACGCGAAATCACCGGCAGCGGCACCGTCACCTACCATAACAAGTCGCCCGATACCCTCGGCTACCTGTGGGTGCAGCTGGACCAGAATATCTACAAGCCGGACTCCGACGCGCGCCGCATGGCCACCGCGCCCTCGCGCCAGGCCTGGGCCAAGACGGCCGGCGAAGACACCATGAAATTCGAAGGCCTGCGCGGCATCCTGGCGCGCGGCGACTTCCAGGGCGGCTTCAATATCCGCGCGCTCAAGGGCGCCGATGGCCAGCCTTTGAAATACGTCATCAACCGCACCATGATGCGCATCGACCTGCCGCAACCCTTGAAACCGGGCCAGGATTTCGTGTTCCAGATCGACTGGGACTACCGCATCAACGAACAGAAGGTGCTGGGCGGGCGCGCCGGCTACGAGTATTTTGCCGAGGACAAGAACGCCCTGTTCGAAGTGGCGCAGTGGTTCCCGCGCATGGCCGCCTATTACGATGCGGCCGGCTGGCAGCACAAGCAGTTCCTGGGCTCGGGCGAATTCACGCTGGAATTCGGCGACTACGACGTGCAGCTGACGGTGCCGGCCGACCATGTGGTGGCCTCCACCGGCGAACTGCAAAACCCGCAGGATGTCCTTACGCCGGCCCAGCGCGAGCGCCTGGACAAGGCGCGCACCAGCGACAAGCCGGTGATCATCGTCACGCAGAAGGAAGCCGAAGCGGCCGAAAAATCGGTCAGCCGCGCGCAGAAGACCTGGCACTTCAAGGCCGCCAATGTGCGCGATTTCGCCTGGGCCTCGAGCCGCAAGTTCATCTGGGATGCGCAGGGCTACAAGAAGGGTGGCAGCGACGTGATGGCCATGTCCTACTATCCGAAGGAAGGCAATCCGCTGTGGGAAAAATACAGCACGCAAGCCATCGTCCACACCATCGAACAGTACAACAAGTACAGCATCGACTACCCTTACCCGACCGCGATCTCCGTCAACGGCCCGGTGGGCGGCATGGAATACCCGATGATTTCGTTCAATGGCCCGCGCCCCGTCAAGGATAAAAAAACGGGCGAACTGACGTATTCGAAACGCACCAAGTATGGCCTGATCGGCGTGATCATCCATGAAGTGGGCCACAACTACTACCCGATGATCATCAACTCGGACGAGCGCCAGTGGACCTGGATGGACGAAGGCCTGAACACCTTCGTGCAGTACCTGGCGCAGCAGGCATGGGAAGAAAATTATCCGGCCTCGCGTGGCGAGCCGCGCGAGATCGTCGACTACATGCGTAGCCGAGACCAGGTGCCGATCATGACCAATTCCGAGTCCTTGCTGCAGTTCGGTAACAACGCCTACGCCAAGCCGGCGGCCGGCCTGAACATCCTGCGCGAAACCATACTGGGGCGCGAGCTGTTCGACTACGCCTTCAAGGAATATGCGCAGCGCTGGAAGTTCAAGCGCCCCACGCCGGCCGACTTTTTCCGCACCATGGAAGACGCCTCCGGCACCGACCTGGACTGGTTCTGGCGCGGCTGGTTCTACACCACCGACGCGGTCGATATCAGCATCGACGGCATCAGCGAATACGGCGTGAGCAGCAAAAATCCGGAAACGGAAAAAGCCTGGAAGAAGGCGCAGAAAGCGGCCCAGCCGGAATCGGTCACCGACCGCGCCAACAAGGGCATGCCGCGCCGGGTCGACGCACACCCGGAGCTGAAGGATTTCTATAACCAGCACGACGACTACACCGTCACCAACAAGGACCGCAACGCCTACGCCGAAGCGATCGCCAGCCTGGAACCGTGGGAAAAGGAACTGCTGAAACAGGGCAAGCATCTGTACCTGGTCGACCTGTCCAACCTGGGCGGCATGGTGATGCCACTGATCCTCGAGATCGAACTGAAAAGCGGCAAGAAATACATCGAGCGCGTGCCGGCCGAAGTGTGGCGCTACTCGCCGAAGAGAATCACCAAGGTCGTCATCACGGACGAACCGATGGTGGGCCTGGTGCAGGACCCGTACTGGGAAACGGCCGACATCGACACCAGCAACAACAGCTGGCCGCGCAAGCTGACGCCGTCGCGCCTGGAACTGTTCAAGAGCGAGAAGTCGCCCAAGGAAAACCTGATGCGCGACTTTAATACGCCCTTGAAAGCCAAAGGCGCAGCGGGCGACAAGGACGGCGAGTCGTGATCAAGGCTGCCCTGCTGGCGCTGACGCTGGCTGTGGCCAGCACGGCTGCCTTTGCCCATAACTACCATATGGGCATCGCCGACATCAGCTACAACCCGGCCAGCGGCAGCACGGAAATCGTCCACACCTATACCGGCCACGACGTAGAGGCGCTGCTGACCCAGGTCTACCAGCGCCAGTTCGACCTGGGCCAGAAGGACAGCGAAGCGGCGCTGCGCCGCTACGTGGAAAAGCAGTTTCATATCACGGCCGCCAACGGCAAGCGCTTGCGCCTGGACTGGGTCGGCATCAAGGTCAATGCCGACAATGTGGTGATCTTCCAGGAAATCCCCCGCACCCGCCTGGCACCCGGCGCGCGCATCCACCACCAGCTGCTGACCGATTTCCTGCCCGGCCAGCGCAATACCCTCAATGTGCAGGACGGCGAGAAGATCCAGACGCTGTTCTTTGACCAGAAAAACGTTGAGTTACCCATCAAGTAGGTCGGGTAGGTCGGATTAGCGCGGCGCAGCCGCGCGTAATCCGACACCACCGCCAGCCCCCATATCAAGAAATCCCCTCCCCCCGCCACACGATGGCCGTCCAGGTATTAGAATGCCTGCCTGGACAACCTGATAGCGGCCGCCCCGCGGCCGGCACCGACATGAGCACTGCCGCACCGATCTTCAACGACCCGTCCCACCTTGCCGGCGCCTTGCGCAACGATGGCTATGCCGTGCTGCGCCCGCAGGACGTGGCGGCCCTGGCCGGCTGCACCCTGGCTGAGCTGCGTGCGCTGGAACCGAGCTGGGACGACCTCGCGCTCGACAACTACCTGAAGGATGGCGGGCGCTACCGCCGCCGGCGCCACTCCTGCTTCGTGCAGGACGGCGGTACGCTGGCGCAAACGCCGCACCGCGCGCACTGGCAGCCGGTCGAATACAACGCCCTGCATGGCGGCATGCACCGCCTGTTCGAGCCGGTCGAGCCGGCGATTGCCGCGCAAGCGGCCTGGCACCAGCTGATCGTGGCGCTGGGCGACATCTGTTCGCAAGTGAAGGGCGCGCAACCGTGGTTCATCGAGGCGCACCAGTTCCGCATCGACACCACCGACGGCATCGGCCGCCCGACGCCGGAAGGCGCGCACCGCGACGGCGTCGATTTCGTCGCCGTGCTGCTGATTGGCCGCGAGTCGATCAAGGGCGGCGAGACGCGCATCTTCGAAGCGGATGGTCCCAATGGCAAGCGCTTTACCCTGACCGAGCCGTGGTCGCTGCTGCTGCTCGACGACGCGGCCGTCATTCACGAGTCGACGCCGATCCAGCCCATCGGCACGGCCGGCCACCGCGACACGCTGGTGCTGACCTACCGTGCCGGGCAATTCCAGGGCGAAAACTAACAGACTGTCACGGCCTGCGCGGACGGCCGAAATAGTTACCCTGAAGTTACTTTGAAGTTACTTTTAATGGGCTAAATCCGATATAGTCACAGCATGTCTATACTGGGCGCCGACCGCGCCCGGCATTCAAATACCATGAAGCGAGGAGAGGTCCGTGGACTCCAATAACCAGATCAAGCCCGACGAAATCGAAATCCTGATCGTCGAAGACAGCCCGACCCAGGCCGAGCGCTTGCGCCGCCTGATCCAGTCACTGCACTACAACGCGCGCGTGGCCGCCAACGGCCAGCTGGCCCTGGCCGCCATCCGCGAGCGCAAGCCGCACCTGGTGCTGTCCGATATCGTCATGCCGGAAATGAATGGCTACGACCTGTGCCGCGCCATCAAGGCCGACCCGACCCTGCGCGACATCCCGGTGATCCTGGTCACCTCGCTCAACGACCCGAAGGACATCATCCGCGGCATCGAATGCGGCGCCGACAATTTCATCCGCAAGCCGTACGCGGAAGACTATCTGCTCAACCGCATCAGCCACATGCTGATGAACCAGAAGCTGCGCAAGAACCAGAACGTCGAGATCGGCATCGCGCTGTACCTGGGCGACCAGAAGCATTTCATCAATGCCGAGCGCCAGCAGATCCTCGACCTCCTGATCTCGACCTATGAACAGGCGGTGCAGGTCAATGGCGAGCTGCAGGCGCGCGAGCGCCAGGTGATCGAGCTGAACATGCGCCTGGCCCACCACGCGGCCGAGCTGGAAACGACCAACCGCGAAATCGCCCTGAAGAACCTGGAGCTGGCCGAAGCGAGCCGCATGAAATCGGCCTTTATCGCCAATATGTCGCACGAGCTGCGCACGCCGCTGAACGCCATCATCGGCTTTACGGGCGCGCTGCTGATGAAACTGCCAGGGCCGCTGACGGCCGACCAGGACAAGCAGCTGACCACCATCCGCGCCAGCGCGCGCCATCTGCTGTCCCTGATCAACGACATCCTCGACGTGGCCAAGATCGAGGCGGGCAAGCTGACCCTGTCGATCGAGCCCGTGCCCTGCCACGACCTGATCGCCGAAGTGGCCGAAACCTTGCGCCCGCTGGCGCAGCAAAAAGGCCTGCTGCTGGAAGTGGACGCGGGCGAGCAAAAGGTGGTGATTGACACCGACCGCCGCGCGCTGACGCAAATCCTGATCAACCTGCTCAACAACGCCATCAAGTTTACGGAACAGGGCAGCGTGCGCATCAGCCTGGCCCGGCGCGAGGAAGACGGCGCACTCGTGACCGAAATGAGCATTACCGACAGCGGCGCCGGCATCAAGGAAGAAGACCAGGCCAAACTGTTCCAGGCCTTCTCGCAGCTCGATTCGACCTCCACCCGCCACGTGGAGGGCGCGGGCCTGGGCCTGTACCTGTGCCAGAACCTGGCCAACGCCATCGGCGGCGCCCTGTTCTTCAACAGCGACTACGGACAAGGGAGCACTTTTACACTGGCCCTGCGTAGCTGATGACGGCTATGTGTGCAACGCAATATAAGCGTTTGGATAATATGATCAAACCGTCACCGTAGTTCTACGGTATTGCACTGCACCATTTTTAGCGCTATAGTGTACTTGTCTCCTCCAAGTCGTTCTCCGAACATTTGGATTCAGCCCGCGATTCAACCCGCGGGCTTTTTTTTGCCTGGAATTTCGTAAGTGAATCAAACGATTAAGTTATATCATTTGTTTTAGTTATGTGATTTAATTCCAGGCATGAAAAAACCTTCACACCCGCCGGCACCGCCAGCCACTGCCAGCGACGAGCCGGCGTGCCAGCCTGGCTGGCGCAATCTGTTCGGCCACTGCGTGGCGCGCAAGCCGCGCTCCGATGGCGAACAGTCGCGCGAGCGGCTGCTGCGCAGCGCCATCCGCCTGTTTGCCGAACAAGGCTATGCCCGAACCTCCACGCGCGAGCTGGCGCAGGCGGCCGGCGCCAATGCGGCCGCCATCAGTTATTATTTTGGCGACAAGGCCGGCCTGTACCGCGCCGCCTTTGCCGAGCAGTCGAGCGACCCGCACAGCAATATCGCGCTGTTCGACCAGCCTCACTTCACCTTGCGCCAGAGCCTGCAGGGCTTCTATGCGCAGATGCTCGCGCCCATGCAGCAGGGCGACATGGCGCGCGACGCCATGCGCCTGTGGTGCCGCGAAATGCTCGAGCCCACCGGCCTGTGGGCGCGCGAGATCGACCAGAATATCCGCCCCGAGCACGACGCCTTTGTGCGGGTGCTGGCGCGCCACCTGGGCGCCGACGCCGACAGCGACGACATGCACCGGCTGGCCTTTTCGATCGCCTCGCTGGCACTGCAGCATATGGTGGGCGCCGAAGTCATCCAGACGCTGCGCCCGCAGTTGATGGCCACGCCGCAGGCCGCCGAGACCTGGCTGGGGCGCATGGTCGACTATGCGCTGGCGATGGCCGAAGTCGAGCGCGCCCGCCTGCATCCCATTCCCTCCGATTCATCCACCGATACCGCAAAAGGACCAGCATGAGAAAGTCTGAATACGCCCTGGCCGCCAGCATGCTGCTGGCGCTGGCAGGTTGCGCCGTGCAGGGGCCGCCACGCAGCGTGGCGGCGAGCGCCCCCGCCAACTGGATTGCCCCGCTGCCGCACAACGGCAATGTGGTCGACCTGGCCAGCTGGTGGCAACAGCAGGGCGACGCCCTGCTGGTCGAGCTGATCACCGACGCCCAGCAAGTGAGCCCGACGATTGCCACGGCCCGCACCCGCATCCTGCAGTCGCGCGCCGACCGCGTCGCCAGCGGCGCGGCGCTGGGTCCCGTGCTGGACGCCACCGGCAGCGTGGTGCGCACCAGCCAGCAGTCAGCCCAGCCGGGCGGCACCACCTCGCAGGCGGCGCTGCAGGCGTCATGGGAAATCGACGTGTTCGGCGCCAACCGCGCCACGCGCGACGCCGCCTCAGCGCGCCTGGACAGCGCGCAAGCCGGCTGGCACGACGCGCGCGTGTCGGTGGCGGCCGAAGTGGCGAACCAGTACTACAGCCTGCGCGCCTGCCGCGCATTGCAAAACGTGGCCGAACAGGACGCCGCCTCGCGCAGCGATACTTCGCGCCTGACGCAATTGAGCGCCGACGCCGGCTTCCAGGCGCCGGCCAATGCCGCGCTGGCGAGGGCCAGCGCCGCCGAAGGCGCCAGCCGCGCCATCGAACAGCGCGCCGCCTGCGACGTGGGCGTGCAGGCGCTGGTGGCCCTGTCAGCCATGCCGGAAGAGACCTTGCGCGCCAGGCTGGCCGCCGCGCCGCTGGTCACGCCCGCCCCGGTGGCCATCGGCAATCTGCCGGCGCAAACCCTGGCCCAGCGGCCCGACGTCTTCAGCGCCGAGCGCGAAGTGGCGGCCGCCAGCTTTGAAGTCAGTGGCGCGAAAGCCCAGCGCTACCCGCGTCTGAGCCTGGCCGGATCGATTGGCAAGGGCAATATCCGCGCCGGCGGCGAAAGCATCACCGGCAGCACCTGGAGCATCGGACCGCTGGCCGTCAGCCTGCCGATCTTCGACGGCGGGCGCCGCCGCGCCCAGGTCGACGCGGCCGTGGCGCGCTATGACGAAGCCGTGGTCAAGTATCGCGCCGGCGTGCGCCAGGCCGTGCGCGAAGTGGAGGAAGCGCTGCTGAACCTGCAAAGCACGGACGCGCGCAGCAGCCACGCGCAGACGGCTTTGGCCGGCTACCGCGTCTCGTTCGTGGCGACCGAAGACCGCTACAAGAACGGCCTGGCCAGCCTGATCGAACTGGAGGACGCGCGCCGCACGCGCCTGGCCGCCGAAAACACCGTGGTCACGCTGCAGCGCGACCGCAGCAGCGCCTGGGTGGCGCTGTACCGCGCCGCCGGCGGCGGCTGGAACGCCAGCCAGTACGCCACGCAGAACACCACCGCACCCTGATATTGCGCCCCCCTTTTGACGGACCAGAACATGAAAACACTGACATTCAAACCGATTACCGTGGCCATCGCGGCCTGTTGCGTGCTGGCCGGCGCCGGCGTGGCGCTGTACGCTCCCTCTTCCACCGCCGCCGATGAAAAAGATAAAAGCGCCGTGCAAAAGCCGGCCCTGACCGTCACCACGGCCAGGCCGCAAACGAGCAGGCTGCCGATCAAGCTGTCCGCCAACGGCAACGTGGCCGCCTGGCAGGAAGCCATTATCGGCAGCGAATCGAACGGCCTGCGCCTGACCGACGTGCGCGTCAATGTGGGCGACGTGGTGCGCGCCGGCCAGGTGCTGGCCGTGTTCTCGAACGACACCGTCAACGCCGACGTGGCGCAGACCAGGGCGGCGGTGCTGGAAGCGGAAGCGAATGCCGCCGAAGCGTCGGCCAACGCGGCGCGCGCCCGCTCGCTGCAAACCACGGGCGCCATCAGCGCCCAGCAGATCAGCCAGTACCTGACGGCCGAACAAACGGCCAACGCCCGCATCGCCTCAGCCAAGGCGCAGCTGGCGGCGCAGCAGCTGCGCCTGAAATACACGCAGGTGCTCGCGCCCGACAGCGGCGTGATCTCGTCGCGCTCGGCCACCGTCGGCTCGGTGGTGGGCGCCGGCACGGAACTGTTCCGCATGATCCGCCAGGGCCGACTGGAATGGCGCGCCGAAGTGACTGCGGCCGAACTGCTCAATCTGAAACCGGGTACTTTGGCCGAAGTGAAGGCCGCCAATGGCAGCGTATTGACCGGCAAGGTACGCATGATCGCGCCGACGGTCGACCCGCAGACGCGCTCGGCGCTGGTGTATGTGGACCTGCCGGCAAGCAGCCAAGGCAATGCACCGTTCAAGGCCGGCATGTATGCCAGCGGCGCGTTTGAACTGGGCACTTCGGGCGCGCTCACCGTACCGCAGCAGGCGATCGCCGTGCGCGACGGCTTCAGCTATGTGTTCCGCCTGAACCGCGACCAGCGCGTCAGCCAGATCAAGGTGCAAGCAGGCCGCCGCCTGGCGGACAGCATCGAGATCGTCTCGGGCATCACGGCCGACACCACCATCGTCGTCAATGGCGCCGGCTTCCTCAATGATGGTGACCTGGTGCGCAATGTTGTACAGCCGGTTCCGGCATCTGCGAAGAAATAAGGAAAATCATGAATTTTTCCTCCCTGTCGATCAAGAATCCGATCCCGGCCATCATGCTGTTCGCGCTGCTGACCCTGGCCGGGCTGCTGGCCTATAAAGCCAATCCGGTGCAGGATTTCCCGGATATCGAACTGCCCATCGTCACCGTCAGCGCCTCGCTGCCGGGCGCCGCGCCGGCCCAGCTGGAAACCGAAGTGGCGCGCAAGATCGAAGACTCGGTCGCCACCCTGCAAGGCGTCAAGAACATCTATACCAAGGTGCTCGACGGCGTGGCCACGGTGACCGTCGAATTCATCCTGGAAAAGCAGATCGCCGAAGCCGTCAACGACGTGCGCGATGCGGTGGCGCGCGTCAAGGCCGACATGCCGGCCGAACTGCGCGACCCGACCGTCACGAAGGCCTCCACAGCCGGCCGGGTGGTGCTGACCTTTATCGCCTCGCCCAAGGCCGGCGTCGACAACCCGCTCGATGCGCCCGACCTGTCCTGGTATGTCGACAACACGGTCGCCAAGCGACTGCTGACAGTACCCGGCGTGGGCGCCGTCACGCGCCTGGGCGGCGTGTACCGCGAAATCCAGGTGGAACTCGACGACGCGCGCATGGCGGCCCTGAAAGTGTCGGCGCTGGACGTGTCGCGCCAGTTGCGCCTGGTGCAGCGCGAGGCGCCCGGTGGACGCGGCGACGTCAGCGGCGCCGAGCAGTCGGTGCGCACCATCGCCACCGTGAAAACGGCGGAAGAACTGTCACGCGTCGATATTCCGCTGCCGGACGGGCGCCATGTGCGCCTCGACCAGGTGGCGAACGTGCGCGACACCATCGCCGAACCGCGCGCGCTGGCCGAGCAGGATGGCAAGCGGGTGGTGGCCTTCGAAGTGTTCCGCACCAAGGGCGCCAGCGAAGTGGCGGTGGCCAATGGCGCGCGCGCAGCGGTGGCGGACCTGCAGAAGGAAAACCCCAGCATCGTGATCCAGCAGTCGATCGACAATGCCTTCCCGGTCGAGGAAAACTTCGACGGCTCGATGGAGCTGCTGTACGAAGGCGCGCTGCTGGCAGTGCTGGTGGTGTGGTGGTTCCTGCGCGACTGGCGCGCCACCCTGGTGGCCGCGGCCGCCCTGCCGCTGTCGGTGATGCCGGCTTTTCTGGGCATCTACTGGTTCGGCTATACGCTCAATACGGTGACCCTGCTGTCGCTGGCGCTGGTGGTCGGCGTGCTGGTCGACGACGCCATCGTGGAAATCGAAAACATCTCGCGCCATCTGCGCATGGGCAAGTCGCCGATGGAGGCGGCGATGGAAGCGGCCGATGAAATCGGCATGGCGGTGATCGCCACCACCTTTGCGCTGGTGGCCGTGTTCCTGCCGACGGCCTTCATGAGCGGTATTCCCGGCCTGTTCTTCAAGCAGTTCGGCTGGACCGCCGTGCTGGCGGTGCTGGCCTCGCTGGTGGTGGCGCGGCTCCTGACGCCGATGATGGCGGCGTACATTTTGAAGCCGCTGGCGCACAAGGAAGAACAGGACGGCTGGCTGATGACGCGCTACCTCAATACCATGCGCTGGTGCCTGAATCATCGCGGCATCACGGCGCTCGCCTCGATGGTGTTCTTTGCCGGCTCGATCGCGCTGGTGCCGCTGCTGCCGACCGGCTTCGTGCCGGCCGCCGACCGCGCGCAGACGCAGATCAACCTGGAACTGCCGCCCGGCTCCACCCTGGCCGAAACCCAGGCCGTGGCGGCCCAGGCGCGCAACGCGGCCATGCAGGTGCCCGGCATCAAGGGCGTGTTCAGTTCCATCGGTGGCGGCTCCAGCGGCGACGCGTTCGCGCCGGGCGCCGCGGCCGAAGCGCGCCGCGCCGTGCTGACATTGACCACTGTGCACCGCACCGACCGCAAGGAATCGATGGCCGGGCTGGAGTCGCAGTT
The DNA here is from genome assembly GCF_030944405.1 of Janthinobacterium sp. J1-1. NCBI lineage: Bacteria > Pseudomonadati > Pseudomonadota > Betaproteobacteria > Burkholderiales > Oxalobacteraceae > Janthinobacterium > Janthinobacterium sp. J1-1. Next base: position 2,240,811 of record NZ_CP132339.1, on the reverse strand, counting down.
GCGCGGCAAGCTCGATAATATTCCCGGCGCGCGCTTTACGGTGGGGCCACCCGACACCGGCGTCAAGATGCAGCTGGTGCTGCGTTCGGAAGACCCGGTCGCGCTGATGGCGGCCGCGCAAAAAGTCGAGCGCGAACTGCGCGGCCTGCACGGCATCGGCAATGTGAACTCCAGCGCCTCGCTGGTGCGCCCGGAAATCATCGTGCGGCCCGACTTTGCCAAGGCGGCGGACCTGGGCGTGACCGCGGCATCGATCGGCGAAACGGTGCGCGTGGCCACGGCCGGCGACTACGACACCGATTTGACGAAGATGAACCTGCCCGAACGCCAGGTGCCGATCCGCGTCAAGCTGCCCAACAGCGTGCGCGCCGACCTGGCCGCCATCGAACGCCTGACCGTGCCCGGCAAGAATGGCCCGGTGCGGCTGGCGAACGTGGCCACGGTGACCATGGAAAGCGGCCCGGCCCAGATCGACCGCCTGAACCGCAGCCGCAACGTGACCCTGGACGTGGAACTCGGTTCGCGCACGCTCGGTGAGCTGAACGAGGAAGCGCGCGCGCTGCCGTCGATGAAGAACCTGCCCGCGTCCGTGAAGATCGCCGAACTGGGAGACGCGCAGGAGATGGCGTCCCTGTTCGCCAGCTTCGGCCTGGCCATGCTGATCGGCGTGCTGTGCATCTATTGCGTGCTGGTGCTGCTGTTCAAGGACTTCATGCAGCCGGTGACGATTTTGGCGGCGCTGCCGCTGTCGATCGGCGGCGCCTTCGTGGCCTTGCTCATCACCGGCAGCGCGCTGTCGATGCCGTCGATGATCGGCCTGATCATGCTGATGGGGATCGTCACCAAGAACTCGATCCTGCTGGTCGACTATGCGATCCTGGCGCGCGAGGCGGGCATGGACCGTTTCGACGCCCTGGTCGACGCCTGCCACAAGCGTAGCCGGCCTATCCTGATGACGACGATCGCCATGGGCGCCGGCATGATGCCGCTGGCGCTGGGCTGGGGCGCCGACCCCAGTTTCCGTTCGCCGATGGCGATCACGGTGATCGGCGGCCTGATCACCTCGACGCTTTTGAGTCTGCTGGTGGTGCCGGCCGTGTTCACCTATATCGACGACCTGGAACATTTGCTCAAGCGTGTCAGGGACAAGCTGCGCCGCCACCCGGCGCCAGCGATGGAAGGCAAGGTGGCGCTCGACAAGCACTGATCGACACCACGCAAGTCAAGCAAAGCGATGGCCAGGCCCCGAGCCTGCGCCATCGCTTTTGTCTATCTGGCATACTGCGCCCATTGACCATTACGCAATCGGCACTTTCATGAACCACTCCATTCCACTGGCCCTGCTTCTCGGCTGCTCCCTGCTCGGCGCCTGCTCGGACAAGGCCGCCCCCGTTCCCGCACAGGCAAGCGCCATCACCCCGCCAGCGCCCGCCGTGCCGCAAGCGGCGACGGAAACCGCGCCTGCCGCCGACGGACCGGTCGCCGCAAAAAACGACGAGATGAAAACGCCTGAAGCGCGCGCGCGCGACAGCAAACTGGAAGCGGCCATGATGCTGGCCATCTTCGGCAAGAACTACCGTCCCGACAGCGACGATGCGCTGGCCGACCTGCCGGACCCGGACAGCAAGGAAGCCAAGGCCGACAAGCTCAGTTACGTGGTCAGCGCCGTCAGCCACAAGCTGCTGCCCGATGGCCGCGCCATCCTGGTCGCCAACGCGGAAACGGCCAACACGGAAGGCACGGCCGAATCGGCCCACGCCTCGCCCGGCCTGCTCAATGTGTTCTACCTGGCGCCCAAGGGCAAGCCCGGCGACGAGTCCTGGCAAGTGGTGACGCGGCTGGAAAATATCGCCACCCTCGGTTCTTCCGGGCAGCTGGGCGACGTGCACTGGGTAAGCCTGGGCGCCGGCAAGCAGGGCCTGGCGATCCGCCACGGCTACACGGGCCAGGGCTATACCATCACCCAGCTGGCGCTGTTCGAGATAGGCGCCGGCAAGGTCACCGAACTCGATGGCGGCATCGACCTGCACTCCGACAACGAAGGCGCCTGCGGCCCCGAGACGGACAACTGCTGGCTGGTCGACGGCAACTGGCACTTCGCGGCCGCGCGCGACGGCGGCGCCTACGACGACCTGCTGATCGACTTCACGGGCGCCTCACGCAAGATCAAGCCCGGCGTGCAAGTGAAAGAAGACCAGGAGCCGCCGCGCCTGGTCACCCAGATGAACGGGCACGCGCGCTATGCGTTCGATGGCAAGAAGTACAAGCTGGTCGAGGGAAAAAATATCGTTCCGGAGGTGTAGGCAATTACCGCCAACAATGGTGTCGGGTTACGGCCGTTGGCCTGACCCGACCTACGATCGTGCGACGTGCGTAGGTCGAATCAGGTCCGCAGGACCGTAATCCGACATATGCCACGACAACATATCACTTCCGTGCAGCATCGAGCCGCGCCAGCAGCGGCGCATACATCTCGCGCGTATGGCGGTTCCAGCGCTGCATGGCGCCGTCGATGTCCTGGCACAGGCGCTCCGACAGGAGCGTGTCGCCCTGGCCCAGCGCCCAGATGGCGTATTCGGCGCGCGCTTCGAAGCTGCCATGGCGGGTCAGGGCGTCGTCGAATTCCGCCTTCGCTTCCGCCTGCCGTCCGCTTTGCGCCAGCGCGCGCGCCGTCAGCAAGGACACGATCTCTGGACGAAAATGGATGTCGCTGCGGCGAATGAATCCCAGGTGCGTCAACGCTTCGGCACCGCGCTCGCATTCCAGGTAGGCGCGCGCGGCGCCCATGCGAATTTCCAGGTCCGACGCAAACGCGCCCTGCAGGCAAGCCTCGTAGGTGCCGGCGGCCGCCTGCGGGTCGCCCGCTTCCAGCTGCGCGCTGGCCAGGCGCATCTGGTTTTGCGCCGTCGGCGTGTAGTCGTAGGCGGCGCGCGCCTCGCGCAGTTCGCGGTTCGGGTCCAGCACCTGCACCGCGACAGAAGCCACCTTGCGCGCGCCCTGCGGCAGGCGGGAATTGGGCAGGTAGATGGCGAAGAAATACACCACGCTGCCCAGCAGGGGGAAGATGAACAGTATGATCAGCCAGTAAAACGGCTGGCCGTTGCGCACCGCATGCACCGCAAAAAACAAGGCGACCAGAATATGCAAGCCTACGCCAAAAATCTCCATGCCCTTCTCTCTCCATTCATGTTCATGATGGCCGATGTTACACCGGCCAATGGCCTCTCGCCATACGCGCAGACTTAAGGCGCCGGCCGCCAGCCGCCGCCCATGGCGCGGTATAAATCCACCGAGGCGACCAGCATCCGCGTCTTCAGTTGCAGCAAGCCCACGTCGGCGCTGTACAGGCTGCGCTGGGCGTCCAGTTCTTCCAGGTAGGACGCATAGCCGTTGCGGTAGCGGTTGTGGGCGATGCGCAGCGTTTCGGCGGACGTGGCGCGGCGCGCGTCGTTTTCCACCGCCTGCTGGCGCAAGCGGTAGATGGCGCCCAGGCTGTTCTCGGTTTCGGCAAACGCATTCCTCACCACGTTTTCATAGGTGTAGGCCAGCTGGTCGCGCTGGGCGCCGGCGGCATCGGTCTGCGCCTGCACGCGCCCGCCGTCGAACAGCGGGCCGGCCGCCAGCGCCGTCAGTCGCCACAACGCTGTGGGTGCATGCAAAAAGTCGGTCAGGGTGGTGGCCTGGCCGCCGCCGGTGGCCGTCAGCTTGAAGGACGGCAGCAGCTGGTCGCGCGTGGCGGCCAGGCTGGCGTTGGCGGCCGTCAGGTTATGTTCGGCGCGCGCAATGTCCGGGCGGCGGCGCAGCAGTTCCGACGGCAGGCCGGCCGGCACCAAAGGCGGCGTCAACGCCTGCAACGGCAGGCCGCGCGCAATCGGACCGGGATTGCCGCCGACCAGCAGCGCCAGGGCGTTTTCCTGTTCGAAGATCTGGCGCTGCAGCTGCGGCACCAGTTCGGCCGCCGCATGGTATTCCGATTGTGCCTGCTGCCATTCCAGCTGCGAACTGTAGCCCACTTCGTACTGCTTGCGGGCCAGCTCGCGCGACTGCACGCGCAGTTCCAGGGTCGCTTGCGTCAGCGCCAGCTGGGCGTCCAGGCCCCGCAAATTCAGGTAGGCCGTGGCCACGCTGGCGGCGATCGACAGGGCCGCCGCATCGAGGCTGGCCTGCTCGGCGCGAAAGCTCTCGCCGGCCGCGTCGCTCAGTTTGCCCAGCCTTCCCCATACATCGATCTCATAGCTGGCCTGCAGCTCGGCCTGGAACACATTCGTCACATACGGCACGCCGTTCGAGGCCAGGGTGCGGGTGCGCGTCGGCGAGCCGTCGAACGACAGCGTGGGCGCGTGGTTGGCGCCGGCCTGCGCCAGGCGCGCACGGTATTCCTCGACGCGGGCGCGCGCCACGCGCAGGTCGCCATTATGGGCCAGCGCGGTGGCCACCAGATTGCTCAGTACCGGGTCGCCAAACGCCTGCCACCACAGCTGCTCGACCTGGGCGCCGCCCACGCCGGCGGCCTGCGCGCGCCAGCCGGACGGCAGTTGCAAGCTTGATGCCGGCTGCGGCGGCGCCTTGGCGGCGCAGCCAGCCAGCGCCAAGGCCAGTGCCGCGACGATCAACAATGGACGATGCTTCATGGCTTGGCCTTCTTCGGCGGTGGTGGCGGCGCCGGGTTTTCCGCCGAATCATTGAGCACGGCCGAGGTATCGACGCTGACTACCACCGACATGCCCGGCACCAGCCGGCGCGCGTTCGCCTGGCCCGCGTCGATGCGGATGCGCACGGGAATGCGCTGGGCAATCTTGAGGTAGTTGCCGGTGGCGTTATCGGCCGGCAGCACGGAAAACTCGGAGCCGGTGGCCGGCGAGATGCGCTCGACCTGGCCGGTCAGCACGGCGCCATCGAGCGCGTCGACGTGGAACGTGGCGCTCTGCCCTTCCTGCACGCCGTTCATTTGCGTTTCCTTGAAGTTGGCGATCACCCACAGCTGGCGCGGCACCACGGCCATCAGCTGCGAGCCGGAATTGACGAACGCGCCCTGGCGCACCGTCACCTGGCCCAGCTGGCCGTCGGACGGCGCGATGATGCGCGTGTTGTCGAGATCGATCTTCGCCGCCTTGACGGCCGCTTCGGCATTGGCCACCGCGGCAGCCAGCGCCTGCTTGTTGACCACCACCGACTGCACGCTTTGCTGCGCAATATCGACATTGGCCCTGGCCTGCGCCAGCGCCGCCGCCATCTGCGCCTGGGTCGCGCGCGACTGGTCGAATTCGCGCTGCGACAGCGAGCCGTCGGCCACCAGTTGTTCGACGCGATTGAGGTCGGCCGCCGATTTCCTTGCCTGCGCTTCGGCGTTGGCCAGCGCGGCGCGGCTGACCGCGATGCCGGCCTCGGAACTGGCGCGCTGCTGCGCCCAGTTCGACAGCGCCGCCTCCTGCGCGGCCAGCTGGGCCAGCGCCTGCTCGTGGCGCTGCTGGTAAATGCGGTCGTCGATGCGCACCAGCAGCTGGCCCGCCTTCACATCCATGAAATCCTGTACATTGACTTCCACCACATAGCCGGACAGCTGCGTGCCGATCACCGTCACCTGGCCGCGCACGGTGGCGTTTTCGGTGGTCACGATGGGGCTGGTAAACGGCGGCAAGCGCCAGGCGTACAGCACGATCAGCACGCCCACCACGGCGACAAAGGCAAAGGCGATGGTCGACAGCCACTGCAAGCGGCGTTCAGGCTGCGGCGCGGTGGCCGGAGCGGCTGGAGCGGGCGTGGCCGCTGGCGCAGGGGCAGGCGTCGATACGGGCGGCGGATTCTTATTTTCTGTCATTGCTCGGTTCCGAATTGGTAATGGGGACGATGGACATGGCGGTCTGCGCGTCGCGCACGGGGCCGACCAGGCGCCGCGCGCCGCTGGTGATGGTGGTCCAGCACTGGCTGATCAACATCCACAGCAAGGTCACGATGGCCACCACGGCGATCATCAAAAAGACATCGTTATAGGCCAGCACATTGGCTTCGCGCGTGGCGGCCGCGCCCAGGCGCGCCACGCCGGCGGCGCTGCGCAGCACCGGGTCGGTCAGCACGCTGCCATAGGCGTTGGCGCCCGACTGCACGCGCGCGGCCACGTTGGGGTCGAGCATGGTCAGGTGCTCGACCAGGTAGCTGGAATGGTATTTTTCGCGCGCCGTCTGGATGGTGCCGACGATGGCCGACCCCAGCAGGCCACCGATATTCTGCGTCATGGTAAACATCACCGAAAAGCTGACCAGGTTGCGCGGCTCGGCGATCACGGCGCCCATGCCGGCTACCATGGTGGGGCCGAGAAAATAAGTGCCGCCAAACGCCAGCAGGAACTGGCTCACGTACATGTTGACCGGGCGCGTCTGGCTGGTGGCATGCGCGTCGATCAGCGCGCCGGCCGCGATCAGCAGCAGCGCGAACATCAGCGAGCGGTGGATGGTGGCCGGGTTGATGGTGATGGCGCTGACCAGCAAACCGGCCACGCTGCCCAGCAACACCACCACGAACAGGTTCTGCATCTGGTCGGTATTGAGGCCCAGCGCCTGCAAAAAGCCCACCGCGCCGGTCGACTCGGACAGCACGATGCGAAACAGCAGCACGGATAAAAACAGCTTGGCGATCTTGCCGGTCGATAGCCAGCGCGTATTGAGCAGCGGGCGCGTGCGGTTATGCTCGATCGCCAGCGCCGCCGTGATCAGCACGATGGACGCGGCCAGGCACACACCCACCCATTCGGACTCCATCCACCATGCCGTACGGCCCTGCGCCAGCACCGCGCACAGCAGCGCCACGCCCGGTGCAAATAAAATAAAGGTGAGGAAGTCGAGCGGCTCGAAGGTCTGCATGCGGTCGCCCGGCGGCAGTTTCAGGGCCAGCACGCAGCCCAGCGCCAGCAGGCACAGGCCCAGCTCGAACAGATACAGGCCGTGCCACTCGCCCAGTTCCAGCAGTTCGGAGGTAAAGATGCGCGCCAGCGGCAGCGCCAGCTGGGCAAAACCGAGGCCCAGCACCACGCCTTTGAGCCGGTGTTTGGCGGGAAAAGCCTGCAAGGTGTAATACAGGCCCAGCACGCCCAGCGCGCCGCCCACCATGCCATGCGCGGCGCGCACGGCGATCGCCGACGACAGGGTGTTCGCATACAAATGGGCAAAGGTGACCAGCGCATACAGGATCAAAAATGCTTCCGTAAACAGGCGCAGGCCGAACTGCTGGCGAAATTTCACCAGCAGCAGATTCATGGACACAATCGTCATCACGTAAGCAGCCGGCAACCACTGCATCTGGTAGGCGTAGGCGCCCAGCGAGCCTTGCAGGTTGAGGATATTGGCCGTCACCAGGCCATTGCCCAGGCCGCCCGTCAGCGCCACGATCAGGCCGACGATAAAGTACGCGACGCGCTTCGGCGTCGAGTGCTCGGGCGTCGATGGCGAACCGGGCAAGTTCGGGCGTTCTCCCGGATTCCAGGTTCTTGGTGTGTACTTGTCCATGCGGCTGTCGTGATCGTGTTTGCTGGTGCGGTTCATTCGTGCCTGAAGGCACCAACCGCTACAGTCAGCAGCATATCACCGCGGGGAATTTTTATTGTTTATGTTGCAGAAAGATGGAAAGGCGTGCGGATTGCTGAGTAAAACTATGACGCAGCGGAGAACCAGGGTCAGGCGGGGACGCCGAGTCCCGTCGGGGGAATGCCTCCCAGTGGGAGGCATTCCGATTCCGAAGGAACTGACCCTGGCTTTACGCTAACTTAAACGCGCGGCGGATCCGTCTCGCGCGCATACGCACGCTGGCCGGCCAGCGCCTTCTTGAACGCCGCCACCGCCTTGGCATCGCCAGCGGCGGCGATGACGAGGGCCGGATCGGCACTGCCGTCCGGCAAGGTCAACGGCACGCCGGCCTTGTCGAGCAGGGTCTTGCCGGCGTCGATCACCAGCAGCGGCTTGCAGTGGCGGTATTGCAGGCGCACGAAGTCGAGCGCGTTGGCGTCCAGGCTCAGTTGCTGGGCCGCCGCTTCGCCATCGGGAATGACGACGCCGTCGAACAGCACCGCCGGCGCCGTTTCCAGCGTCACTTCGACGGCCAGCGGCGCACCGGCCTTGGTATCGACCTGGCCCAGGGCGCTGCCCACCAGGCGCGGCACGGCGCCGTCCGCCAGCAGCGAGGCGTAGATGGCGCGCACCTGCGCCGCGTCGCTGCCCGGCCCCACCAGGATGGCCACGCGTTTGGTGTGGATGCCGGTCTTGCCAAGACGGAAGGTCAGCGACAAGGACGGCGCCGGCGCGTAGTCCGGAATCGGCACCAGGTCCAGGGTCGGCATGGCCGGCGGCAAGGCCAGGCCCAGGCCATCGGCCACCTTCTGCGCCAGCGTTTCATCGACATTGCGCAGCATGGCGACGATGCGCTTGCGGATGGCCACGGTCTGCACCTTGCTCAGCTCGAAGCGGAAGGCGTTGGCGATATGGTCCTGCTCGGGCGGCGTCTGGCTGATGAAGAACAGGCGCGCCTGGCCATAATGCTCGGCGAATTTCTCGGGCTTGCCGCGCACCTTGTCGCCTTCGGTCGGCTGCGGGAAGCTGTTGAAGCCGCGGCTGCCGGCCTGGTACGGCGCGCCGCCGGCCAGCGAGTTCGGCTCGTAGGCCACGCGGCCACGGTTGATGGCCTGGCGGTGAATGCCGTCGCGCTGGTTGTTGTGCACGGGCGCAATGGCCGAGTTGATCGGGATCTCATGGAAATTGGCGCCACCGAGGCGGCTGATCTGCGTGTCCACATAGGAATGGATACGCCCTTGCAGCAGCGGATCGTTACTGAAATCTATGCCGGGCACGATGTGCGCGGTACAGAAGGCCACCTGCTCGGTCTCGGCAAAGAAATTGTCCGGGTTACGGTTGAGCACCATCTTGCCGACCGGCGTCAATGGAATCATTTCCTCGGGAATCAGCTTGGTCGGGTCCAGCACGTCGAATTCGAACGCGTCGGCCTGCTCTTCCGTGAAGACCTGGAACGCCAGTTCCCACTCGGGATATTCGCCGCATTCGATGGCTTCCCACAGGTCGCGGCGGTGGAAATCGGAGTCGGCGCCACTGATCTTGACGGCCTCGTCCCAGACCAGCGAATGCGTGCCGGCCGTGGGCGACCAGTGGAATTTACAGAACACGGACTGGCCTTCGGCATTGACCAGGCGGAAGGTATGCACGCCAAAGCCCTGCATGGTGCGGTAGCTGCGCGGAATCGCGCGGTCGGACATGGCCCACATCAGCATATGCGTAATTTCCGGCATCAGCGAGGCGAAATCCCAGAAGGTGTCATGCGCGCTGGCTGCCTGCGGAATGCCGTTGTGCGGCTCGGGCTTGACCGCATGCACCAGGTCGGGGAATTTCATCGCGTCCTGGATAAAGAAGACGGGAATATTGTTGCCGACCAGATCCCAGTTGCCTTCGTCCGTATAGAACTTGACGGCAAAGCCGCGCACGTCGCGCGCCGTATCGGTCGAACCGCGTTCGCCGGCCACGGTGGAAAAGCGCACGAACACGGGCGTGCGCTTGCCGGCCCTGGCAAACAGCGAGGCGCGCGTCAGGTCGCTTTGTTCCTTGTAGCATTCGAAGTAGCCGTGGGCGGCCGAACCGCGCGCATGCACGACGCGTTCGGGGATACGCTCATGATCAAAGTGCGTGAGCTTTTCGCGCAGGATGAAATCTTCCATCAGGGTATGGCCGCGCAACCCTGCTTTGAGCGAATTCTGGTTGTCGCCCACCGGCACGCCCTGGTTGGTGGTCAGCACGCGACCGCTGTCGTCGGCGCGCGCGCGGTCCAGCGGCGCGGTACCCGCATTGGCGCCCAGCGCAGGCTGGCCATCGCCGGTTTTCGGCGAGGCCGTGGTTTCGCCGGTGGTGCTGCCGGTGGCGGCCGGGTCGCTGGCGTCCACATGCACCCCTTCTTCCGGACTGCGCGCCGCCTCGCCATACTGGCCGGCGACATTCGGATTGTCGGGCATGGCGTCGGCCAGGGCCTGGCTGGCGGCCACCTTGCGCAGCAGGGTGTCGGCCGCGTCATTGCTGCTGCCCAGGCTTTGCGGCGGCGTCGTGTCGGACGGGCCGCCCGAGCTGCTCAAGACGGAACCTGCGCCATCGACCGATGGGGTGTTTTGTTTGGTAGCCATATATCTCCTGTGGGTATTAGATAAAAGCAAAAATAATGAACAAGGCCAACAGTTTCACTGCGTACAAATCCTGTATTCAAAAACAATGGGCGCCGGACCGGTACGCCGCTTGGGCAAACCGGGCCAGCGCCCACGGCAGACTGGTGTCTGACTGCGTCAGTTGTTATCTACGCCTTACTTGCGCGCACCGAGCAGTTTCGACAGGCCATAACCAGCTGCCAGGGCGACCAGCAGCGAAGTGGCGGGACGTTCGCGCACGTAGGTGCGGCCCGTTTCGCCGGCGCGCTGGCAAGCGGCGCTCCACTCTTTGCCGCGTTCCATCAATTTTTCCGATGCCGAGCTGACGGAATCGGTGACGGCATTGATTTTTTCGCCGACCTGGTCCACGCCGCTGTGTACGCTGGCAGCGACTTTGTCGACCACCGGCTGGGCTTTGTCAGCCGCTTTGTCGACGGCGGCATGCACGTCCTTGCGGGCATCCTGGGCGGTGTTGTTGATGTCGTTGGCGGCTTTGTCGATTGCGTTTGCGTTCATGATGGTTTCCTTTTCGTGATAAATAATCCCAACCATGCTCGATGCCTGACCGAATCATGATTTTCCTCGCCTCCAGTCAACCAGAGGCAACTAAACGCTGCCGGGCTGATGCGTATCAACGTCATCAGCAGCGAGCTGTTGTTGCTACATTAACGCCGTCCGCTAGCAATAACCGTGCGTTGTCTCACCTAGTGAGGCACAGGAAAATTTTGGAAGGAAATAATCAGGCTGTGCGTGTGCGGCGTTTGCGCCACCACCAGGCCAGCAGCGCCAGCACCGCAGCCGCCATGGCGAAGGCGCCGGCGGCCATCAGTTTCGGCAGTGGCGATGGCGGGCCACCGGCGCGCTGCCGCGCCACAAAGCCGGCATCGACCTTGCTGCGTTCGTCGCCAAACTGGCCCAGCATATAGTTGGCCAGCGTCGCCACTTGCGCGTCATCGAGCCGGCCGGCGAAGCCCGGCATAAAGGCGTGACCCTCGGCGGTCTTGCGGCTGACGCCCTGCAGGATCACCATCACCAGGTTGCTGGGGTCGCGCGCGCCGACGGCCGAGTTGTTCATCAGCGAAGGATACGTGCCGTCGCTGCTGCCGGCGCCGCTGGCCGCATGGCAGCTGGCGCAGTTGCCGCTGAACAATTCGGCGGCGCTGGAGGTGCTATTGCTGGTGCTGACAGCGGCTGCACCGCGCAGTTCGACCTCGTCGGTGGCAGGTTTGCCCATGGCAAAGCGCGGTTTGCTGTCCAGGCTGTCATGGATGGGCGGCACGCTGCGCAGGTAGCGCACCAGCGCCTTCAGATCGTCTTCACTCAGGTGGCGCAGGCTGTGTTCGATGGCTTCGGCCATGCCGCCGGCGGCCGAGGCCTTGCCCTTGACCACGCCCGTGCGCAGGTACTGCATCAGCTCGGCATCGGTCCAGGCGCCGATGCCGCTCATGGGATCGGGCGTGATGTTGTAGGCTTTCCAGCCCGCCACATTGGCGCCGCCGTAGGCCAGCTTTTTATCGAGGCCCATGGTGAGGTTGCGCGGCGTATGGCATTCCTGGCAGTGCGCCAGCGCTTCGGCCAGGTAGGCGCCCCGGCGCAGCACGGCATTGGCGGGGCTGTCATCCTGCTGCAGCTTGCCGGGCTGGAAGTTGAACAGTTTCCAGCCGGCCAGGATGGCGCGCTGGTTGAAGGGAAACGCCAGCGGATTGGGCGGCGTTTTCTGCGCGATCGGCGGCAGGCTGAACAGATAGGCCTTGATGGCCAGCACATCGTCGCGCGTCATCTTGCTGAAGGCCGTGTAGGGAAAGGCCGGGTACAGATGTTCGCCGTGCTTGCCGATGCCCTCGTGCAGGGCGCGCACGAACTCCTCGTCGCTCCAGTTGCCGATGCCGGTTTCCTTGTCCGGCGTGATGTTGGGGCCGTAGATGGTGCCGAACGGCGTGGCGATCGGGTAACCGCCCGCGAACGGCTTTTTTTCATCAACCGTATGGCAGGCGATGCAGTCGGCGGCGGTGGCCAGGTACTGGCCGCGCAGGATCTGGTCGGTGGCGCTGCCGGGGAGCGGCGCGGCGGGAGCGGCCTGCTGGGCATGGAGCGGACTGGCCAGCGCCAGCGCCAGCAGGGCGGCGGCCAGCTTCATGTCTGCCCCCGCAACCGGTCGGCCAGGCGCAGCGCCAGCGCGGCCAGGGTCAGGGTGCAATTGACGGTGCCGGCCGTCGGCATCACGGCGCTGCCGGCGATAAACAGATTCTCATGGTCATGCGTACGGCAGTCGGCGTCGACCACCGAGGTCTTCGGGTCCTTGCCCATGATCAAAGTGCCCATGATATGGTTGTTGGGCGCGAAATCGTCGTCAAAGTGCACTTCCGTGCCGCCGAACAATTGCGCGATGCGGGCATAGGCGGCGCGTGTATGGACCGCGCTCTTTTTCACGTAGTCGCCGATGGCATAGGTGATTTCCGGGCGGGCAATCCCGAGGCCATCCTTGTGCTGGCGGCTGGGCACGATGCGGTTGGCGGGATCGGGCAGGATGTCGTGGAAACTGTTGAAGTTGACGGTGCGCGCGGCGCGCCGGCGGATCTCGTCGTTGAGCTTCCTGCCCACCAGCCCCAGGCGCAGCGCCGTACGGGTGGCCGACCCCGTCTGCGCCATATTATTCAGGTGCAGCTTCTTGCCCGCATAGTCGCTGCGAAACGCGCCGTCGCGCATGTCGACAATGGAAGTCAGTTCCATCGGCCCGCGCCCCGGCCACAGGTCTTCATCGGCCTGGAACGTCACGCCCGTGCCCGGATGGTCCATCAGGTTGCGCCCCACCTGGCCCGAGCTGTTGCCCACCTCGGACATCAGCATCAGCTTGGGCGTCTCGATGCCATTGGCGGCCAGCACGAATTGCTTGCCGGTCACGCGGTGCGACACGCCTTGCGGGTCCTTGTAATGCACGGCCACCACCCGCTTGCCATCGAGTTCGATACGGTAGACGACGGCGTTGGCGATCAGCCGCGCGCCCGCCTTTTCCGCCTTTTCCACGTGGATGATGCCGCTGCACATGGCGGCGATCGGGCAGATCGGCATGCAGTTGTTGTTGCCGCAGCAGGACGGCCGCTGATCATACGCGCGGCTGTTGCGCGCCACCGGTTCCGGCACCACCTTGAAACCCCTGGCATTGAGCACCTCCGAAAAGCGCTGGTCCATGTACGACAGCGGCAAGTGATCCATCGGATACGGCTGCCGGCGCGGCGAGCCCAGGTCGGTGCCGTCGTTCGGCCCCGACACGCCCAGCTCCACCTCGGCGCGATAATAAAACGGTTCCAGCGCGTCGTAGCTGATGGGCCAGTCGCGCCCCACCCCGTACAGGGTTTGCATCCGGAAATCGTTCGGCAGGAAACGCCAGGTGGACGCCGCCCAATGCCAGGTGGTGCCGCCGACGGCGCGGATATATTGCGAGTTGTATTTGTGCGTGCCCTTGAAGATCAGGTAGTCGTTGGGCGGCGTGTACTGCGGGTGGGGCGCATGGCGGGTCGATGGATACGGCGCCATGAAGTCATCCTTGGCAGGCGTATTGCGGAAATTTTCGACGATGCGCCAGCGCTCGATGCACGGACCGGCCTCCAGTATCAGCACCGACACGCCGGCCTGCGCCAGCTGGTGCGCCACCAGCGCACCGGCCACGCCGGAACCGACGATGACGACCTCGGCAGAAAGCTTGTCCGTCATGCTCTTCCTTCCGTCAAACCCGGCGGCGCCGACCAGTAGCCTGGCGCCCGGGTGCAATAGCTGGGCGTGACCACGGTATCGCGCACCACCTCCTGCATCAGCGCCAGGTCGTAGGCGAGGACCTGGCCCGTGACATGGTCGCCGACAATGCCCAGGTACCAGGCGCTGACGATGGCGCGCAAGGTGGCGGACAGCGTGGTATCAGCCTTGACGGCCTCGGCCAGTGCCTCGGCCTCGGTGAGCGGCCCCTGGCGCGCCACATCGGCCAGGGCTTTGGTTTTAATCGGGAACCGGCCATCCTGGCGCAGCAGGGCCGCATGCAGGCGCGCGCCGACATGTTCGTCCAGGCGCAGGTCCGGGATCAGCAGTTTGGACAAGGCCAGGAATTCGGCCGGCGCCGGTGGCGGCCCCTTGGGGGCATCGGTGGTATTGGCGGCGGTCTTGTCGACGGCCCACGACCAGGGCGCCAGGCAGCTGACCGCCGCCAGGCTGGCGGCGCTGGCAAGCACAGTGCGCCGCATGGGAGAGTACGGTGTCGGCATGCATGGCCTTTCGCAGATTGGCGCCGCCCTGCCAAGACTGGGCGGCTGGCTGCTTTGACTATACCAGCATGCTCAAAAAACAAGGGCACGCTTGATTTACATCAAGCATGCTGTGCGCAGTTTAAAACTGCGCGCGCAAGGTCAGGGTAACATTGCGCGGCGCGCCGTACCAACCCTGATAGGCTCCCTGGTAGTAATGCTTGTCGAACAGATTGGCCACGTTCAGCGTGGCATGCCAGTGCGGCGACAGGCGGTAGCCGGCCATCGCGCTCCACACGGCGTAGCCGCTTTGCTGGCGCAGCACGGGGCCGACCGGCGCGTAGTCGTCGATGGTCGAGGTTTCCGACTGCAGCGACACGCCGCCGCCGACCTGCAGGCCGGCCAGCGCGCCTTGCGCCTGGTACGAGGTCCACAGGCGCAGCATATGGCGCGGATTGTAGTCGTGGCCGTAGGCCGCGCCTTCGTACCGGGTCGGCTTGCCGCTGGCGTCGCGGTTGATCACATATTTTGCGGTGGTATACGTGTAGCCGGCCGAGACCTGCAGGTGCTTCAGCACTTCGCCGCTCAGCTCGGCCTCGAAGCCTTCGCTCCTGACCTTGCCGCCATTGATCGAACAGCCGCCCGTGGCCGGCGTGCCCGGGCAACTGACCGGAAACTGCGGGTCGGTGGCGGCCAGGCCGTCCTGCACCGTACGGAACACGGCGGCCGACGCATTGAGCCGGCCGCCGAACAATTCGCCCTTCACGCCCGCTTCATGGTTGCTGCCGATGGCAGGCGCCAGCGGCTTGCCGCTGGCGGTATAGTTGCTGCTTTGCGGCTTGAAGATATCGGTGTAGCTGCCGTACAGCGACCATTCCTGGTTCAAGCTGTAGAGGGCGGCGACGAAGGGCGTCACTTCCTGGCTCTGCTTGTAGGCGCTGGTGACCTGGCCGCTGGTCTGGTTGACCTGCTTGTAATCGTACCAGCTGACCCTCCCGCCCAGTATCAGGCTCAGCGGCTCGGCCAGGCTCAGTTTCAGATTGCCGTACACGCCCTGCGTGGTGGTCAGGCTGTGGTAAAGCGGACCCCGGGCCGGACGCACGGGTTCGGCCACGCCGGCCAGATTGTAGCGATTGAAGTTGACGGGAAGCGCCGTGGCATAGGTCGCCCGTTCGTTGTGGCTGAGGGTCTTGTCGCGTTGCCAGTTGGCGCCCACCATCACGCTGTGCTGGCGGCCCAGCGCCGAAAACTTGCCCGTCACCTGGCCATCGAGACCGCTATTGCTGTAATCCACATCGCCATAGTCGACGGCGTTGAGCAGCATGCCCGTCAGCGTGGCAGGGACAACATAACCCAGCCGGCGCTGGGCCTTGTCCTGGCGCTCGCTGCGCATGTGGCTGGCGTTCAGCTTGAACTGCCAGTCATCGTTGAAACGATGCGACAACTCGGCAAAGACTTCGTTCGCCCTGGCGTCGAAACTGGTCCAGGACGGCCCCAGCGACGTGGAGCGCGGCAATTGCAGGTCGCTGCCGTCCGACGAACTTGGCAAGCCGCCGACCCAGCGTCCGCCATCCTGGTGATAGGCCTGGGTGCGCGCGCCCAGGGTCAGCATGCTGTCCTTGCCCAGGTCGGCCTCGATAATGCCGTACAGCAGCGGCACATCGATGTCGGTGCCCTCGATCCACGTTTCACGCCGCTCGTAGGCGGCCACCACGCGCCCGCGCAGCGAGCCGCTGTCATTCAGGGGGCCGGCCGCGTCCACGTCCAGCCGGTAATTGGACCAGCGGCCGGCGCGCGCCACGGCGTTGATCTGTTTTTCAGCCGTCGGGCGCTTGCGCACGAAGTTGACCGTGCCGCTGGGGTCGCCATTGCCGACCAGTACGCCGGGCGCGCCGCGCAGCACTTCCACGCGGTCGAAAATGGCCAGGTCGGGCGCGATGCCGATGCCGCCGTAGTCGCCGCGCGGCACGCCATCGACCTGGAAGTTACTGATCGAAAAACCGCGCGCATTGTAGACGACGTGGCCAAAATTGCGTTCCTGGGCGCTGACGCCGGTGGTCTGCAGCATCACGTCGGCCACCGACACCATGTTCTGGTCGTCCATGCGCTGGCGCGTGACCACCGTCACCGATTGCGGCGTTTCACGCAGCGACTGGGCCGTCTTGCCGATGGTGACCTGGCGCGCCGTATAGGAGCCGCTGTTTTCGGTGGCGGCGTCGGCACGGGCCGTGACCAGCACGGGTGCCATGGTCGCTTCCGGCGCGCCAGGACGCGGCGCGGGCACCACCGTCACGGCGCGGTGATCGGCGTCGATATTGGCCATCAGGCCGCTGCCGGCCAGCAGCCGGTCCAGTGCCTGGCGCAATGTCAATTTGCCGGAAACGGCGGGTGCCTGCCGGCCGGCCAGCAAGGCAGGCGCGGCCACCAGCGTCACGCCGGCCTTGCGCGCCACGTCGCCCAGCGCGCCCGCCAGTGGCTGGGCGGCGATCGCCAGTTCGATCACGGCCTCCTGGCCGGCAACTGCTTGCGCCAAGGCGTGGGGGGCGGCGCCCAGCGCCATGGCGATCGCCAGCGCCAGTGGCGCGAGGGTCGTGCGGGGTCGTGACAAGGGCATGAATTCTTCTCCAAAGGTAGTGGGTGGTGGCGCGACAGCGCACCGTGCCTGGAGAAGACGAATCAGGATGCATAACCCTGATGTGCAGATTAAAATTATTTGAGCGTGCTGCTGATCACCTGCCTGCCATCGCCATCGCGCTGCAGGCGCACCGGCAGCACCAGCGGCAGGCTGCGCGCAAAACCGTCGAGATGGCCCAGGTCGATATTCGCGGTGACGGGCAGGCGCCCGGCGGCGGCATCGCCCAGGCGCAGGCCGCTGTCGCCATAGCGTGCCAGTTCCGCCAGCACCTCGGCCAGCGGCACGTTGTCGAAACCGAGCCGCCCACCCAGCCAGGAAGCCATGGCGTCAATCGGCATGCCGGTCACCTCGCCGAGATGGCCCTGGGCGTCGGCGCTGACGGTCTGGCCCGGCACCAGGTAGACGACGCCAGCGGCGCCAGCGCCCTGCACCTTGACCTTGCCTTCCAGCACGGCGATCCGCACCGCATGGTCGCCGCTCGCTGGCGTATGGCGTACTGAAAAGCGGGTGCCGACCACCGTGATGCGGGCCGCGCCGGCCAGCACGTCGAACGGGCGCGCCCGGTCGCCCCGCACCTGGAACAGGGCCTGGCCTTCCGCCAGCACCACCTGGCGCCGCTGGCGGTACAGGGTGACGTCGGCGCTGGTGGCGGTATCGAGCTGCAGCCGGCTGCCGTCGGGCAAGTCGGCCGCCAGCTGCTGGCCGCGCGCGCTGGCGTAATGCTGGCTGAACACAGGCAGGCTCTGCCAGTGCTGCCAGCCGGCCCATCCACCGCCCAGCGTCAAGAGCAGCGCCGCGCCGGCCAGCGCCTGCGGCAACCAGGCGCGCCGCGCCGGCCGGACCGACACCACCGGCGCCGGCAACGAGGACACTTTATCGAGCACCACGCGCGTGCTCAGGTGCGCGGCGGCGTCCGCTGGCAGCGCATCGACGGCGTCGAATACGCCCGTCATCTCCCGGTAAGCGCGGCGATGCCCGGGCGTGGCGGCCAGCCAGGCCTCGAACCGCGCCTGCGCCTCGTCGTCCAGGCCGTCGGCCACACGCACCGACCAGCGCAGCGCATCGAATTCCAGGGGCGACAGTTCATCGAGCAAGGCCTCGTCCTCGTCCGGCGCGGACGAAGGGGAAGGCTGCTTGGGCGGGTGCTTGCTCATCATCGGATTATAGCGGCAGCCAGTGGCGACGCCGGCGGCCAGGCGCTCACGCCATCGCTTCAGGGCCAGCCTGCTTGCGGCGCGCCTCTTCGCCCAGCGCTTTGCGGCAGGCGGCGACGGCCAGCATCACATGGCGCTCCACCATGTTCAGGCTGATGCCCATTTCCTCGGCCACTTCGGCATGCGACAGGCCGTCGATGCGATGGCGCACGAAGGCGGTCCGGCAGCGCGGCGGCAAGGCTTCGATGGTGGCGATCAGGATGCGCACGCGCTGCATGCCGGCATACACCATCTCCGGTTGGCAGGCGGGCAAGGCCGCATAGTCGAGCAAGGCTTCCTCGCCCTCGTGCAGGCGCACGCTCAGGTGGCGGTGACGGTCGACCAGCAGGTTGCGCGCGATCTGGTACAGCAGCGCGCGCACATTCTCGATATGGCGGCCCGCCTGGCGCTTCGACAGCATGCGCTCGAAAGTCTGCTGCACCAGGTCCTGCGCCTCGTGCCAGTCCCTGACCGCATGCATGAAAAAACCCAGTAATTCGTTGTAGTGCCGGACATCCACGTCACACCCCAGTCAGAGAAGGAACAGTTGCTGTCCTTCACTGAAAAGAGCGGGACATGCGACCCTGATCACGAATTGTGAATAAGAGTCATTCTCATTATGGATGAATGATAGATGTTTGGCAATCCTGTTGTCAGCCTTACGCCACACGGCGCCAGTGCGCATCGACCGAATACTTGCCCGCGCCGCTGACGGCAATCGTGCCGAAGACGATGATCAGCAGCCAGCCGAACTGGCCGTCGGCGATGCTCCAGTCCGGATGCACCAGCAGCATCGACACCAGCAGCAGGAACAGAAAGGGCAAGGTGGCCAGGCGCGTCAACAGGCCGGCGGCCACCAGCACCGGGCACACCAGTTCGGCGAACAGCGCGCAATACAGGGTCAGTGCGCGGCCCATGTGCAGCGGATCGTCGATATGCGCCAGCTCGTCGGAAAAATGCAGCAGCTTGGGCAGGCCGTGCACGTGCAGCACCAGCAGCGCGCCCGTCACGCGCGCGAACAGCAGGCCGGCGTCAGGCGTAAAAGGGCCGATCAGTCTTGCCGGCCAGGGGGATGGTTTCATCGTCTTGCTCCAGGAAAGGCGCCACGCGCCATGACTGTCCATCATAGGCAGCGGCCGCACGTCCTGCCCCTGCCAAAAGGCCAGCGCCGGGGGGTGAAAAAGCGCGCGGCGACTGGCCTTTTGGCAGGAGCTTTTCGCCTGGCGGCCCACTACACTGGTCCACGCTGTGCAAAGTAACCCACCCCACTCAGAAGGAAACACCATGTCCAAGAAAATCGAAGCCGAAGAAATCACCTCGCGCCGCAAACTGTTGGTCAGTGTCGCTGGCGTTGCCGCCGGCGCAGGCCTGCTGGCCACCGG
Source organism: Janthinobacterium sp. J1-1 (assembly GCF_030944405.1). Taxonomy (NCBI): domain Bacteria; kingdom Pseudomonadati; phylum Pseudomonadota; class Betaproteobacteria; order Burkholderiales; family Oxalobacteraceae; genus Janthinobacterium; species Janthinobacterium sp. J1-1. Next base: position 2,221,186 of record NZ_CP132339.1, on the reverse strand, counting down.
CGGCGCCGCTGCCGCCGCAGCCAAGCCTGCCGCCACCGCCGCCGCTGGCAAGACCGTCAACAGCATCACCGTCAAGGACGGCACCGTGATTCACTTCAAGGACTGGGGCACCGGCACGCCCGTGGTCTTCAGCCACGGCTGGCCGCTGCAGGGCGACGCCTGGGAAGACCAGATGATGTTCCTGGCCAGCCACGGCTACCGCGTGATCGCGCACGACCGCCGCGGCCATGGCCTGTCGAGCCAGCCTTGGCAGGGCAATGACATGGACACCTACGCCGACGACCTGGCGACCCTGCTCGACGCGCTCGACATCAAGGGCGCGACCCTGGTCGGCCATTCGACCGGCGGCGGCGAAGTGGCCCACTATATCGGCCGCCATGGCGAAAAACGCGTGGCCAAGGCCGTGCTGGTGGGCGCCGTGCCACCGCAGATGGTGCAGTCGCCAAGCAATCCGGGTGGCCTGCCGATGTCGGTCTTCGACGGCATCCGCGCCAGCGTGCTGGCCGACCGCTCGCAATTCTTCAAGGATCTGTCGGGCCCGTTCTATGGCGCCAACCGCCCGGGCTCGAAAGTCACGCAAGGCCAGCGCGACACGTTCTGGCTGCAAGGCATGCAGTGCGGCATCAAGAACGCCTATGACTGCATCAAGCAGTTCTCGGAAGTCGATTACACGGCCGACCTGAAGAAAATCACCGTGCCGACCCTGGTGGTGCACGGCAGCGACGACCAGATCGTGCCGATCGACGCCGCCGGCAAGGCGTCGGCCAAGATCATCAAGAACGCCAAGCTGATCATCTATGAAGGCGCGCCGCACGGCCTGCCAACCACCCACAAGGATCGCCTGAACGAAGACCTGCTGGCCTTTATCAAATCCTGATCATTGCTTGACCGCATCGCTGGCGGCCGCCGGCGATGCCATCTTGCGGCTGATATGCCGCAAAAACATCGACCTTTCCCCCATTCGTATAACCGCATTGCCGGCAAGTCCATGCATACTCGGTGTGATCGCGGCATCGGCCGCAACGACCGACAGGACCTTCACGATGAACGCCCATTCAGTCTGCCGCCGCAGCACCACCATCCATAGCCTTGCCTGACACCATGGCCAGCATCCTGTACCAGGCCGCGCCTCGCTCTGCCACTGCCAGCGCGCCCCAGGCCGAGCAGGCGCGCACGGCGCGCATCAATAGCATGGGCCAGTTCGCCGCCTCGATCGCGCATGAGGTGAACCAGCCGCTGGCCGCCATCGCCCTGAACGCCAGCGCCGCGCTGCGCTGGCTGGAGCAGGACCCGCCGCGCCTGGACCATGTGCGCGACGCGTTGTCGATTATCGCCAGCGCCGGCAACCACGCCAGCGCGATGATACGCAGCCTGCGCTGCCTGGCTTGCAAGAATAACGGCGCCCACGCCACCTTCCCAGCGGACGACCCCGCCAGGGAAGTGCTGCTGTTGCTGCACACCGAGCTGCAACAGCAGGGTATCGCCATCGACACACAACTGACCCTGGGCCAGCAGGCCGTGCGCGCGGACCGGGTGCAATTGCAGCAGGTGATCATGAACCTGGTGACGAATGCCGTCGACGCCATGCGCGCCAATGGCGAGCATCCGCGCATCCTGGTGCTGTCGTCGCGGCGCGATGGCGCCATGCTGCGGTTCAGCGTGACCGACAGCGGCGAAGGCGTCGCGCCCGAGGCGGCGGCGCGCATCTACGAGGCCCTGTATTCGACCCGGCCGGACGGCATGGGCCTGGGCCTGGCCATCTGCCGCGCCATCGTCGAAGCGCATGGTGGCCGCCTGTGGCACGAAGCGGCCAAGGGGCGCGGCGCCATCTTCCACTTTACCGTGCCGTCGCCCTGACCCCGCGCTGCACAGCGCCCGCAAGGGCGCACCCTGAAGGAAAGCACGACCATGCAAAACACAGACTACACCGAAGCGCCGGGCGATACTCCGATCTCCATCCTGATCGCCGACGACCATCCCTTGATCCTGGCGGGCCTGGCCTCGCTGATCAATTCCATGTCGGGCTTTCGCCTGCTGGGCCAGGCCTCCACCGGCCAGCAGGCGCTCGAGCTGTACCAGCGCCTGCGCCCCGACGTGGTGCTGATGGACCTGAACATGCCGGAAATGAACGGCGTGCAGGCGATCGAACATATCTGCGCCTTCGACGCCGACGCCCGCATCGTCATCCTGACCACCTACCAGGGCGAGGAAAACGTGCACCGCGGCCTGCGCGCCGGCGCGCGCGGCTACCTGCTCAAGGCCTCGGGCTTCAAGCAGCTGACCGACTGCATCACCACCGTGGCGGCCGGCAAGCAATACCTGCCGGCCGAACTGGCGGCCCAGCTGGCCGAGCGCATCGACGCCAACCGCCTGTCGAAGCGCGAACTCGACATCCTGCAACATTTATCGGCCGGCAAGAGCAACAAGATGATCGCGCGCAGCGCCGGCATCGAGGTGGGCACGGTGAAATTCCACGTGAACAATATCCTGTCGAAACTCAACGTTTCCAGCCGCACCGAGGCGGCGACGGTGGCCTCGCAGCGGGGGTTGCTGGGGGCGTTTTAATCTTCACATAGTTAGCCCAAAACAAGATCTGTGGTCGGACCCTCAGGGACTCGGCGTCCCCGTCCGACCCCGGCATTTCGCCGTTAGGGGTTCAATCAAACAATCTTGTCTTCAGACTTCGGCTTCGCCTCCACGCCACTGATCTTCGGCACGCACTCGCTGCGCAGCCACGACACGGTGATCTTCTCGCCCTCCATCAGGCGCTTGACGCTCGGCACGATCTGTTCGCCGATCAGCATGCCCAGCAAGCCGATCAGGGCGATCGCCGGTGGCGCCGGCGAGCGTACTTGCAACACGGCATAAATAATGCCGACCAGCAGGCCGACGGCCAGCGAGATCACATACAGTTTCATGATTGAATCCTCTTGATAAAAAAAACCGCCGCGCACGGGATCGGGCGCGGCGGCAAAGACAGCGGGGGTATTGCTTGCAGGCTTACTTGTTGGCAGGAACCGGCGCCAGGGTGGTGTGCTCGGTGGTGGTGCGCTGTGCCGCCTTGTGCACCATGGTGTAGGCGTAGTCGACGCCCATGCCGTAGGCACCCGAGTGCTCCTTGACGATCTTCATGACGGCGTCATAGGTTTCCTTGTGCGCCCAGTCGCGCTGCCATTCCAGCAGCACTTGCTGCCAGGTCACCGGCACCACGCCGGCCTGGATCATGCGCTGCATGGCGTAGTCGTGCGCTTCTTTCGAGGTGCCGCCCGACGCATCGGCCACCATGTAGATTTCATAGTCGCCTTCCAGCATCGCGCACAGGGCGAAGCTGTTGTTGCACACTTCCGTCCACAGGCCCGAGACGACGACCTTTTTCTTGCCGTTGGCGGCCAGCGCGTCACGCACTTTCTGGTCGTCCCACGAGTTCATCGACGTGCGTTCCAGGATATCCTTGCCCGGGAACACGTCCAGCAGTTCCGGGTAGGTGTGGCCGGAAAAACTTTCGGTTTCGACGGTGGTGATAATGGTCGGAATGTTGAACACCTTGGCGGCTTTCGCCAGGCCCACGGTATTGTTTTTCAGCGCCTGGCGGTCCATCGACTGCACGCCGAAGGCCATTTGCGGCTGCTGGTCGATAAAGATGATCTGGCAGTTGTCGGGGGTAAGGACTTCGAGTTTAGGGTTGGTCATGATGGCATCCGTAATAAAAAATGTGGGGTGGGTTACTGCTGCCTATCGTATGCCTGGCCAGCCTTGCGCACCACTATCTAAAGTTATAGGCGGGCGATTTTTTCCACGCCGGGAAGCCGCTGCTGCAGCGTGGCAAGCCCTGATGTAAAATGCCTTTCACTCACTATTTATTGACGACTCTTGATCGATTTATCCTCCATGACGGCCAGCACGATGCACAGCGACAGCCAGGCGATACGCGTGTTGATTGCTGACGACCATCAATTGCTGCTCGACGGCATCGCCACCCTGCTGCAGTCCTTTCCGGGGGTGGAACTGGTGGGCCAGGCCGGCAATGGCCAGCAGGCGGTGCAGCAGTTCCTTGCGCTGCAGCCGGATGTGACCCTGATGGACCTGCAAATGCCGGTGATGACCGGTCTCGACGCGATCGCCGCCATCCGCGTGCAGCATCCCCGGGCGCGCATCATCGTGCTGACCACCTACAAGGGCGACACCCTGGTCGGGCGCGCCGTGCAGGCAGGCGCGTGCGGCTATCTGCTGAAAAGTTCGCTGCGCCATGAATTGCTGGCGGCAATACAGGCCGTGCATGCGGGCCGGCGCTATATTGCGCCCGAAGCCGAGGCCGAGATGGCGCGCTACGCCTGCGCCGACGTGCTGTCGAACCGCGAACTGGAAGTGCTGCGGCTGGTTGCGCAAGGCAATTCCAACCGCGAGACGGGCGCCCTGCTCTCGATCAAGGAAGAAACCGTCAAGGCTCACATGAGCACCATCCTGGCCAAGCTGGGCGCCAAGGACCGCACGCACGCGGTCACCATCGCGCTACGGCGCGGCATCCTCGATACCTGATCGGCTTCGGCGGCGCCAGCGCAGCTTCCAGCATTGCAGCCAATTGCGCGGCAGGCGCAAGCGCCAGTGGGTGCCGCCGCCTTCGCGCTCGATCAACTCCAGCCTGGCGCCGATTGCCGCGGCGCGCTCGCGCATGCCGGGCAGGCCCCAGTGGCCCGCCACCTGTCCGCCCGCCGCCAGCGCCGGCGGCAAGCCGGTGCCATCGTCGCGCACATCGACCTGCGCCATGCCGCGCGCATGGCGCACCTCCAGCTCCACCAGCGCGGCGCGCGCATGCACAAAGGCATTGCGCAGCGCTTCGCCGGCGATGCGGCCGATCTCGTGGCGAGTGGCCGCCGGCAGCGCGCTTGCCGTACCGTTTTCAAGATAGTGGAAGGCGACGCCATGCAGCGCGGCCAGGCGCTCGCCCTCGCGCCGCAGGGCCGCCGGCCACGGCTCACCGTCAGCGTCGCCGCTGCGCAATTCCTGCACATGGTCGCGCCCTTCGGCCAGCATGCGGTCGGCCGCGTCGAGCGCGCGCAGCATGCCGCCCCTGGCCGGTTCGTGCGCCGGCAAGGCCATGCTGGCATTATGAAAATGCAGGATCACCGCTTGCGTGCCCTGCAATAACGTGTCGTGCAATTCCCTCGCAATGCGTTCGCGTTCGGCCTGCTGCGCCTCCAGCCGCGCCCGCAGCAGCGCGCCATGGCGGCGCACGCGCCAGCGAAACGCCGCATGCAGCGCCGCCAGCAAGGCCAGCGCACACAGTGTGCGGAACCACCAGGTCTGGTAGAACGCGGGCAGCACCCGGAACGCCCGTTCCGCCACGGGACTGGCCACGCCGTCGCCATTGAACGCGAGCACCTTGAAACGATAACTGCCCGGGCCCAGGCCCGTGTATTGCGCCTGGCGCCGGCTGCCCGCACTGTGCCAGTGGCGGTCATAGCCGTCGAGCAGATAATGAAATTGCAGCCGCGACGGCGTGCCCAGGCTGCTGGCGTTGTACGTCAATTGCAGGTCGCGCGTGCCGGCCGGCAGGTGCTCATGGCCGGCGTCCAGCGCCACGCCATCCACCGACAGCGGGCCGATCTCCACGCGCGGCGCCGGCAAGGTGGCCGGTGGCTGGCGCGGGTCGATCCAGAAAGTCACGCTCTGGCGCGAAAACCAGAGCTTGCCATCGCTCGCTTCGGCGATCGACTGGCTGTGCAGCATGCCGAGCTTGCCCGCCACGCCATCGGTGGCGTCGTACACGCGCGTGCGCATGCGGTAGGACGGATCGCGCAGCGCCCGCGCCACTTCGCTGGCCGCCACCTGCACGGCGCCGTTGGCCGTGTTGAGCCACAGGCTGCCGTCGCGCGCCCGCAAGATCCCCACCACGCCCTCGAAGGCGGCTGCGTCCAGGCCATGCAACATGACAAACCGGCCGGCGCGCCACAGCGCCACGCCATGTTCGCCGGCCGCCCACACCTGGCCGGCATCGTCAAAGAAGGCGGGGACTTTGCCGATTTGCCCCTCGTAACGGTGCAGCGTGCCCTTGTCCAGCATCGCCACGCTGCCGTCGGCATACGACAGCCACACGCGGCCGGCCGTGTCCGCCAGCAGCGTCAGTGGCGAGCTCAGTTTGCCATCGAGCAGCGGTTCGCGCCGCCATGCGCCATCGCGGTAGTGAAACAGGCCGCCGCTGCTGAAAATAACCCAGATGCCGCCGTCCGGCGCCAGGGCGATGGCGCGCGTGCGCCCGATCGCCCGCGCCTGCGGCGGATAGGCGACGCGGCGCAGCACGCGCCCGCTGTCCGTGTCGAGCAGTTGCAGCTCGCTGGACAGGCTGAGCCACAGGCCACCGGGCGCCGCCATCATGTTCGATACCGGCGGCAGCGCGAAGGAGCGCACCCTGGCGCCGTCTGGCCGCACCAGCATCAGCGTCGATGACGGCTGTATCCGCGACAGCCACATGGCGCCGTCCGTCCCGGCCAGCACCTGCTGGGCGCGAAAGACTTCGGGCTGGCCCGGCCCGGCGCCCCCGCGCAGGGGCACCGCCGCGCCCTGGCGAAAACGGTCCAGCCCTGCGGCGGTGGCGACCCAGAGATTGCCTTCATTGTCGTCGCACAGACTGCCGATCAGCTCATTGCCGAGGCCATCTTTCGGCAGGAACGATTCGGTGTCGCCGCTGATGCCCAGCGCGCCGGGCGCCAGCGTGCCGCTGCTGCGCGTGCGGTGCAGGCCATGCTGGCTGTCGAACCACAGGGTGCCCTGGCGGTCGACCAGCATGCTGCCGCTGGTGCCGCTGGTATCGCGGTAGATCCACGGGTGGGTGATTTGTTCGTATTGCGCCAGCGAGTCGATGATGCGGATGCCGCGCAGTTCCAGAAGATAGAGGCGCCCGTCCGGTCCCTGCTGCGGCGGCGCGCGCAGGTCCAGCTTGCCGATGGGCGGCGCGAAGCGGCGTTCTTCCGGGCGCCACAGGAACAGCCCCTGTTCGGAAAACACGCCCAGTTGGCCATCGCGGCCGGCAAACACGGCCGAAGCCTTTTGCGCCGTAAAGCCCTGCCCCGGGCCCATCATCTGCCAGCGCGCACCGTCGAAGCGCGCCACGCCGCTGGCGCCGGCGGCCCACACGGCGCCCGCGCCATCGATGGCAAAACCCCAGATGGTGCCGGCGCGCAGGCCCTGCGCCTCGCCGTAATTGGTCACCCCGCCATCCCTGACATGGCTGATGCCGCCCACCTGCCAGCCGACCCACATGCCGCCGTCGCGCGCGCGGCTGATGGCCAGCACCACCGTATCGGGGAAGCGCCCTTGGCGCACGGCCAGGGGTTCGAAACGCAAGCCGTCGAAACGGATCAGGCCCGCATGGGTGCCGAGCCACAAAAAACCGTCATGGCCCTGGGCCATGACGGTGATGTCGTCCGGTGCGCCGTCCCTGGCGGTCCAGCTGCTGTGCTGCAACTGATGAATACCGCGCGCGGCATCGATCGCCAGCCCGAACGGACTGGCCAGCATCAGGGTCAAGCACAGCAGGAACAAACGCATGGCCGCGCACCTTACATGGTCAAGCCGCCGGCAAGGCCGGGCGCACGCTGCGTTGCACCAGGATCACGGCGCCCAGCACGATCAGGGGCACGGCCAGCGCGATAAAGCCGTAGGCCAGATAGGCAAACGCGGCGGCGATCGCGCCGATGGCAAACGCCGCCAACGGCCACAGGGTTTTCACGCAGCGCGCGCTGGTGGAGGCGTCGGCCGCGCCGCGCAGCACGTCGACCGTGTCGAGCACGATCTGGGTGACGTTACCGGTCATCATCGAGGTCGGCGCCAGATGCGCCAGCAGCAGGCGGCTGGTGGCGCTGTGCACACCCATCGCGGCCGTGCCCAGCAGGCCGGCGATCATCGCCATGTCGCTGACGTCCTTGCCGATCGGCTCGGCCAGGCAGCCGAAGACCATGAAGGCGGCCAGCAGCACCCATTGCAGGATCAGCGCCAGGGTGAGCGACGGGCCGCCGCGGCGGTCGATCGCCAGCACCATCAGGCGCGTGACGGCCACGCCGATGACAAAAGCGGGAAAAGCGAGGAATTTGAGCAGAATCGAGACGCGCGACGGGTCGGCCAGGGCCGCGCCGATCAGCACGAAGTTGCCCGTGACGTGGGCGGTAAACAGGCCGAACAGGGCGATAAAGCCCAGCGTGTCGACGTAGCCGGCCAAAAAGCCCAGGCTGGCGCCGAACAGGCGGCTGTGTGGTGGTTGATCCATGGTGATAACTCCCTGCATTCTGACATACTGTGAAAAACGCGGCGGCCGGCAAGGCCGCTGCGGCATGCCTGCATGGTAAAACAGGCGGCGCGCCGGCACACCACCCATTAGTCCAGTTCCTGCCGCCTTACTGATCTTTTGGCCCGTGCAAAAGCCGCGCTGCGCTACTACACTGGGTAACGAGATTATCGCCTGCCGCGCCTGTATTGCGCGCGGATCCGCCCCTCTTTACCTACCATGGAGCTGCACCATGACCGCACAAACTATCCCGTCCACCGGCGCGCCGTCGAAAGAAGCCCCGCTGATCCTGTTCAACGGCTGCTTCCATACGGTCGACAAGAGCTGCCCGCAAGCGAGCGCCGTGGCGATTGCCGACGGCAAGTTCCTGGCCGTCGGCGACGTCGATGAAGTCATGCGCCACCGCACGCCCGACAGCCGCGTGATCGACCTGAACGGCCGCACCGTGATTCCGGGCCTGAACGACTCGCACCTGCACCTGATCCGCGGCGGCTTGAACTACAACCTGGAACTGCGCTGGGAAGGCGTGCCCTCGCTGGCCGACGCGCTGCGCATGCTGAAGGAGCAGGCGCTGCGCACGCCGAACCCGCAATGGGTGCGCGTGGTGGGCGGCTGGAACGAATTCCAGTTCGCCGAAAAACGCATGCCGACGCTGGAAGAAATCAATGCGGCCGCGCCCGACACCCCGGTCTTCATTTTGCACCTGTACGACCGCGCCCTGCTCAACCGCGCCGCCTTGCGCGTGGTCGGCTACGACAAGAACACGCCGAACCCGCCGGGCGGCGAAATCGTGCGCGACGCCTCCGGCAACCCGACCGGCATGCTGATCGCCCGCCCGAACGCGATGATACTGTACGCCACGCTGGCCAAGGGCCCGACCCTGCCGCGCGAACTGCAGGTGAACTCCACGCGCCAGTTCATGCGCGAACTGAACCGCCTGGGCCTGACCAGCGCCATCGACGCCGGCGGCGGCTTCCAGAACTACCCTGAAGATTACGCCGTGGTCGACCAGTTGGCCAAGGATAATCAGCTGACCATCCGCATCGCCTACAACCTGTTCACGCAGAACAAGGGCCGCGAACTGGAAGATTTTCAGAAGTGGACCGAGATGGTCACGCCGGGCCAGGGCGACGATTACTACCGCCACAACGGCGCCGGCGAAATGCTGGTGTTCTCGGCGGCCGACTTCGAAGACTTCCTGGAGCCGCGCCCCGACCTGGCGCCCGGCATGGACGACGAGCTGGAAAAAGTCGTGCGCCATCTGGTCAGCAAACGCTGGCCGTTCCGCCTGCACGCCACCTACGACGAGTCGATCGACCGCATGCTGACCGTGTTTGAAAAGGTCAACCGCGAGATTCCATTCGACGGCCTGACCTGGATGTTCGACCACTGCGAAACCATCACGCCGCGTAATATCGACCGCGTCAAGGCGCTGGGCGGCGGCATCGCGATCCAGCACCGCATGGCCTTCCAGGGCGAATATTTCGTCGACCGCTACGGCGCGGAAGCGGCCAAGCTGACGCCGCCGATCCAGCGCATGCTGCAGTCGGGCGTGCCGGTCGGCGCCGGTACCGACGCCACCCGCGTGGCCAGCTACAACCCGTGGACGGCGCTGTACTGGCTGGTGTCGGGGCGCACCGTGGGCGGCCTGCGGCTGTACGACGCGGGGTCGCGTTTGTCGCGCGACACGGCGCTGGAACTGTGGACCACCGGCAGCGCCTGGTTCTCGAACGAGAAGGACAAAAAAGGCCGCATCCAGGAAGGCATGCTGGCCGACCTGGCGGTACTGAGCGCGGACTTCTTCAGCATCGACGAAGAAGCGATCAAGTCGATCGAATCCGTGCTGACCATCGTCGGCGGCAAGATCGTCTACGGCCAGTCCGAATTCACGACCCTGGCGCCGCCAGCGATTCCCGTACTGCCGGACTGGTCGCCGGTGAAAAACGTGGCCGGCCACTACCGCAACGCACCGCCGCAAAAGACCAGCGTGCTGCAGCAGCACCAGTGCCAGGGCGCTTGCGGCGTGCACGCCCACGCGCACGACGTGGCGCGCAAGAGTTCCGTGCCCGTCTCCAGCCATTCGGGCTTCTGGGGCGCGCTGGGCTGCAGCTGCTTTGCCTTCTGAGGCCCGCCGCATGATGCGCATGTATCTGCTCGCCGCCGGCGCGCTGGCGGTGGCTTTCCCGGCCGCCGCACAGCAAAATGTTCAGCTGTATGGCCGCCTGAACGTCGGCATCGAAGCGCTGCACTCGTCCGGCACCGGCGACAATGTACAGCGGCTGTCCAACAACCGTTCGGTGCTCGGTTTTCGCGGCACGGAAGACCTGGGCGGCGGCTGGCAGGCGCTGTTCCAGGTCGAGGGCACGCTGTCGCCCGACACCGGCGCGGGCAGCATTGCCGCGCGCGATACCCGCGTCGGCATCCAGGGACCGTGGGGCACGCTGTTTGGCGGCAACTGGACCCTGCCCTACAACAGCGCCACCTCCGCGCTCGATCCGTTCTATCCCACCACGGCCGGCTACATGAGCCTGATGGGCAACGGCTCGGCGCCGACCGAAAGCAATACCAGCAACACGTATTCCTTCGACCGGCGCCAGCAGAACAGCGTGCATTACTGGACGCCCACCTGGGCCGGCTGGTCGCTGCGGGTGGCGCGCGGCATGGGCGAGGAACGCCCGGCCAGCGGCGCGCGGCCGTCATTGATGTCCGCCGCCCTGCTGTACGACAGCGGCGCGTGGTATGCCACCCTGGCGCATGAAGACCATCACGACTACCAGGGGCGGGGCTTGAGCGACCGTGGCAGCAAGCTGGCCCTGGCCTGGCGCGTCGACAGCGCCACGCAGCTGGCGGCAGCGGTGGAAAGCCTGCGCTATGAAACGGCGACGGGAGACCTGCGCCGGCGCACGGTGTATGTCTCGGCCACGCGCCAGTTCGGCCGCCACGGCCTGCGCTTCGGCCTGGCACATGCGCAAAGCGCCAGCGGCAGCGCGGTCGATACCATCGGCACCGTGCGCGCGGGGCCGGGCACCGGCGCCACCCACGCCACAGTCGGCTACGACTACCTGCTGTCGAAACGCAGCAGCCTGTTCGCCTACTACACGCGGCTCGACAACGGCCGCAACGGCGTGGCCGACTTTGCCATCAACAGTTTGGGCAGCGCAGCAGATACGCCGGGGGCCACCCTGTCGGGGGTGGTGCTGGGCATGCGGCACAATTTCTGAGCCGGGTCAGTCCCAGCAGACCGACAACACGCTGTAGCCCGTTGACGGCTCGGCAGCATTGCCCGGCTTGCCATATGGCCAGCCGGGAATCACGCCGTCGGCTTCCATGCCGGCGATCCAGCGCTCGACTTCTTCCTGGCTGGCGGACGTAAAAATGTGCACGTTTTCCGCCGGCGGAAAGCGTTTCGCGGCCACGTCCGCCTCGTCATAATCGCACCAGTCCTGGTGCAGGCCGACCAGCACTTTTTCCACCTCCGGCCTGGCCGCGATCTCGCGGAACATCGCATACAGCTGCGCGATCGGCGGGCGGCCATAGCCCCACTGGTTCGGCGCGATCGACTCTTCATCGGCATTGCCGGCAAAGTAGAGATCGAGATCGACCACGGGCGGCGTATCGCCATCGTCGTCAGGCAGCGAAGTCAGGTACTGGTGGAGGTTGTGGGGCATGGGCGTGGCTCCGTTCAGGGTAAAGGACAAGGCAATATTCTAGCGCGCAGGCGCTGTGTGGATTCACCACAAATTTAGTTAGGACTCTTTACTTATTATTTTGCCGTGCTATGATTCCTCCATGGACATCACACCTGAAACCCCTTGGGACAGCACTCCGGACATCTCGGCCCGCATTATCGCCGCGATCAGCCGCGTCTCGAGCGTGTTGCGGGCCGGCATGTGGGAGTTTGCCACGGCCGAGCATCTCAATCCCACCCAGGCCGAGATATTGCAGTTGCTCAGCGACCGCACCGAAGGCGTGCGCCTGTCGTGGCTGGCGGCGCAGCTGTCCGTGTCGGCGGCCAGCGCCAGCGATTCGGTCACCGCGCTGGTGAGTAAAGGCCTGGTGCGCAAGGCGCGTGCTCCGGACGACGGCCGCGCCAGCGCCTTGTGGCTGACAGATCAAGGTAAGGAACTGGTGACGCGCATGGGTTCGGCGCTGGGCTTTGCCGACGACGCCGCCGCCGCGCTGGAAGCGCAGGTGCAGGGCCAGTTGCTGGTGGGCCTGTTCAAGCTGATCGCGCAGCTGCAACAGAGCGAACGTTTTCCCGCCCTGCGCGCCTGCCTGTCATGCCGTTATTTTGAAGCGAACAAGTTTCCCGGCCAGCCCACGCCGCACCATTGCGCGCTGGTCAAGGCGCCGCTGCCGATCACGTTCCTGCGCATCGATTGCGCCGAGCACCAGCCAACCGATGCGGCCACCGAGCGGCGCAACTGGGAAATTTTTGCCTGATTTTTTTTGAGCATTATATTTAGGACTCCTATTGAAAAGGAAGGGCGGCCAGCCTTTTCATGTTTCTCACGGCCCATTGAAAGGAATGACCATGTCCCGTATCGACCTCGTTACCATTGAGAACGCCAGCGCCGCGGCGCAACCCGTGCTGGCGCACATCCACGCCGCCTTTGGCGCCACGCCGAACATGTTCCGCGCCGTCGCCAATTCCCCGGCGGCGCTGGCCAGCATGTGGGGCGCGTTTGGCGCCTTGGGCGGCGGCACCTTGGGCGCCAAGCTGGGAGAACAGATCGCCGTGGCCATCGCCGACCAGAACGACTGCCACTACTGCCTGGCTGCCCATACGGCGCTGGGCCGCAAGGCGGGCGCCTCCAGCGAAGAGATGGCTGCGGCCCAGGCCGGCCAGTCGCACGACCCGAAAACCGCCGCCGCATTGCACTTTGCCGTCACGGTGGTGCGCCAGCGCGCCAAGATCACGGCGGCCGATGTCGACGCCCTGCGCGCGGCCGGCTTTGACGACGCCGGGATCATGGAAATCATGGCCCATGTGGCGCTGAATCTGTTCACCAATTATGTGAATGTGGCGTTCGACGTGCCGCTCGATTTCCCGCACATCAAGCTGCGCGCCAAATGAGCGCCGGGACCTTGAGCAGCATCAGCGCCGCGCCCGAATTCGAGGTCGCGGCCTGGCTCAACGCCAAGGGTCCCGTCAGCCTTGCCGCCCTGCGCGGCAAGGTGGTGGCGGTGTACGCCTTCCAGATGCTGTGCCCCGGCTGCGTGTCGCACGGCTTGCCGCAAGCGAAGCGCTTGCGCCAGGCGTTTGCCCGCGACGAGGTGGAAGTGCTGGGCCTGCACTCGGTATTCGAGCACCATGCGGTGATGACGTCGGCGGCGCTGCAGGTCTTCCTGCATGAATACCGGATCGATTTTCCGGTCGCCATCGATCAGCCATCGCCAACGGGACCTGTGCCACTGACCATGGCAAACTACCGGCTGCGCGGCACGCCCACCTTGCTGCTGTTCGACCGTCACGGCGTGCTGCGCCACAGCCTGTTCGGCATGGTCGACGACATGCAGGCCGGCGCCTTGGTGGCCCGGCTGGTGGCCGAAACGCCGGCAATTTCAACTGCGTCAAACTGCGACGATGGCGCTTGCCTCATTACAAAGGAATCGGCATGAAATGCATCGCCCTGTACCACGTGCGCTTCGAAGACCTGGGCGCCTTTGCCCAGCCCCTGGCGACGGCCGGCTACGATATCGGCTACCGCCATGCGGGCGCCGCGCCCTTGACCATCGAGGAGTGGCGCGACACGGACCTGATCGTGATCCTTGGCGGCCCGATCGGCGTGGCTGACGTGGCCAGCTATCCGTGGCTGGCCGCCGAAATCGACGGCATCGCCCTGCGCCTGGCACACCGTCAGCCCACCCTGGGCATCTGCCTGGGCGCGCAACTGATGGCCGTCGCGCTGGGCGGCCAGGTGCTTGCCAGCGGCGCCATGGAAATCGGCTGGTCGCCATTGGCCATCGCGCCCGGCGCCGGTTCTTTGGAACACCTGCGCGGCGTGCCGGTGCTGCACTGGCATGGCGACAATATCGTGCCCGGCGCCGCCCTGCTGGCCGAGGCGCATACCGGGCCCACGCCCTGCCAGGCGTTTCGCATCGGTACCCATGCGCTGGGCCTGCAGTGTCACGTGGAATTCGATCCGGCCATGCTGGAAGAGTGGCTGACGGGTCACGCGGTGGAACTGCGGCAGGCCGGCACCGACCTGGCGCAGCTGCGCGCCGACACGCGCCAGCATGGCCCACGCCTGGTGCAAGCGGGCCAAGCCGTGCTGCAAGACTGGCTACGCGAGCTGGCGCCGTGAGCGTGATCGACACGCTGTTTACCGGCCGCGCGGCGCCACTGGCGCGCGACGGTTATCCGCCTGTCGCCAGCGGTATCGTCAAGACGGCGCAGAGTAGCCCCTTGTGGCTGTCGAGGAATGGCCTGGCCGGCGATGAACAGGGCGATGCGGTGTATCACGGCGGCCCTGAAAAAGCCGTGCATCACTACGCCGTCGAGCACTACGCGTGGTGGCAGGCGTGTCACCACGACAGTCCGGTGGCGCTGGTGGCGGGCGCCTTTGGCGAGAACGTATCGACGCATGGCATGACGGAAGCGAACGTGCATATCGGTGACATATACCGCGCGGGCACGGCCATCGTGCAGGTGTCGCAAGGCCGCCAGCCCTGCTGGAAGCTGAACCGCTTGCTGCGCACGGACGGCGCCGCGCTGGCGATGCAAATGTCTGGCGCCACCGGCTGGTATTACCGCGTGCTGCAGGAAGGCTGGCTGGCGCCCGGCGACCGCTTCGACCTGCTGGAACGGCCCTGCCCCGGCTGGCCGCTGCGGCGCTTGATCGCGGCGCTGTTCCCGGTCGATCCGCAGGCGCCAGGGCTGGCGCAGGAGTGGCAAGAGGCGGCGGCCATCGACGCATTGACGGCCAACTGGCGCGCCACGTTTGCGCGCCGCGTGCAGACGGGCGCGCTGGAGGACTGGTCGCGCCGGCTGGTCGAACCCGCCCACCACACGGCGACGCCACGGCAGCCGACTCGGAACTGATGGCGCATGGCCAGGCGGTGCGCAATCAATTGGGCATCACCAGCGCCACGGCGCCACGTCGGCGCCAGCGAGCAGCGATACGGACGACACGCCGTGCGCCGTGCCCCACACCTGCTGGCCGGCCGTCAGCTGCACGGCATGGTCCGCGGACTTGGCCGTCACATTGTCCACCCGCACCCTGCCCAGCTCGACGGCGACGCGCACCTGTTCATGGTGCGCGGCATCCGGCGCATGGCGCACGGCAAAGCGCGCGCCAGTCACAGTGGCGCGCAGTGGCCCGGCCCTTACCTGGAAAGGACGAGTGGCATCGTCCTCGACGGAAAACAGGGCTTGCCCATCGAACAGCGTCACTTCACGGCGATACGGGTAGTAACGCACTTCGAGCCGGGTGGCGCCATCGAGCCACAGCCGGCTGCCATCGTCCAGCTGCACCTCGGACTGCTCACCGCGCGCGGTGCTGCAGGTTTTTACCATCAGCGGCTGCGCCAGCCAATGGCTCCAGGCCCGCGCACCCATGGCGCACGCCAGCACGGCGCCCGCCGCAATGGCAAGCACCGGCCACAGTCTGCGGGATGCCGCGATGCGCGGGCGCTCAATGTCGGGAGAGATGCTCATGGAATCGCTTGCCTGGATAAAGTCGGAGACTAGTTGTTCATGACGCCCTGGCCGCCCTGGCTTGCGTCAGCACGGTCAGGAAGGCCTCATTGAAAGCCGGGATATCGTCCGGCTTGCGGCTGGTGACCAGATTACCATCAACCACGACTTTCTCGTCGCGCCACACGGCGCCGGCGTTGCGCAAGTCGGCCTGCAGACTTGGCCAGCTGGTCATCTGCTTGCCCTTGACAGCTTCGGCGTCGATCAGGGTCCAGGGACCGTGGCAGATCGCCGCAATCGGTTTGCCCGCATCGGCAAATTCCTTGACGAACGCCACCGACACCGGGTCGATGCGCAGTTCATCGGGATTGGCCACGCCGCCCGGCAGCAGCAGCGCATCATAATCTCGCGCCTGCGCTTCGGCCACGGTCAGGTCGATATCAAACGAATCGCCCACATCCTTGTGATGCATGCCGACCACCTGCTTGCCCTTGGCCTTGGGCGAGACGATGGTGATCACCGCGCCATGCTCCTGCAGGAAATCGCGCGGTCCCGTGAATTCGACCTGTTCAAAGCCGTCCGTCATCAATACCGCGATACGCTTGGCGTCGAGGGGGGTGTCTGGTAGGTTTGCTGCCATGGTGAGCTCCTTTGCTGGTGGGCATGCGCGAAATGGCATGCCATGAAGGATTACCTTAACCGGTGGTGGGGCATGCGTATGTGGGCGCACGCACCTAGTCCCGGCTTTTCGTGGACAGCCGCGTGTGGCGCGGGTACAGTCTTCCTGAGCGAGAGGAAACCATCATGAAGCAGGCAGCGCCAGCGCGCCAGGACTGGGTCCGGTGCGCCGAACCGGTAGAAGGCATGACACGCATCGAAGCGTGGTTCAGCGGCAAAGCCTATGCCATGCACCGCCACGACACCTACGCCATCGGCCGCACGCTGGCCGGCGTGCAGCGGTTCAGCTACCGGCGCAGCCAGCGCAACAGCCTGCCCGGCAATACCATGGTGCTGCACCCCGACGAGGCGCACGATGGCCAGGCCGGCACCATGGAGGGCTTTCGTTACCGCATGGTGTATATCGAACCGGCGCTGTTCCAGGACGTGCTGGGCGGACGTGCCCTACCCTTTCTCGAAGGCGGCATTTCGACCGATCCGCGCCTGGCCGTGGCGACCGCCGCCCTGCTGCCGCAGGCCGGCCAGCTGCTTGAACCGCTGGAACAGGGCGAGGCGCTGGCCGAACTGGCACATGCGCTGGCGCTGGTTTCCGGCACGCCCGCGCAACGGGAAAAAGGCGACTACCTTGCGGCGCGCCGCGCACGCGA
Source organism: Janthinobacterium sp. J1-1 (assembly GCF_030944405.1). Taxonomy (NCBI): domain Bacteria; kingdom Pseudomonadati; phylum Pseudomonadota; class Betaproteobacteria; order Burkholderiales; family Oxalobacteraceae; genus Janthinobacterium; species Janthinobacterium sp. J1-1. Next base: position 2,203,944 of record NZ_CP132339.1, on the reverse strand, counting down.
TTACCTGCAGGCGCACTGCACGCGCGCCGTCACATTGGGCGAACTGGAAGCGGCCACCGGGCGCGATCGCTGGAGCCTGTCGCATGACTTTCGCGTGTTTTATGGCACCAGCCCTTACCGCTACCTGACCATGCGCCGCCTCGATCTGGTGCGCAGCCTGCTGCTGGCCGGCGGCACGCTGGCCCACGCCGCCACGGCCGCCGGCTTTGCCGACCAGAGCCACATGAACCGGCACTTCCTGAAAACCTATGGATTGACGCCGGGGCGCTGGCTGCGCTTTGCCGGCAGACTTTAAAAGGCTATGTCACCATCAAATGAGGGAATGTACCCAAGGTGGCCCTGAGCAAGCTTTCGGGGGACAAGATTCTTCTGGCGTCCAGTATCCAGCGCCAGCCCAGGTAGTTGGGCAGATAGCGCGTCGCGACGCCATGAAAGGCGCGCAGCCAGTCACGCAGCCGGCTGTGATACGCGTTGACATTCTGCACGTGCACCGTGCCGCGCACACGGATGCCGGCCCGCAAGTTGACGGCTTCATGCTGGATGCCGATCTCCCTGGCAAACACGGGATAGGCCGGATGGCCATCGCTGACCAACAAAATGTCGCGGTCGATCACCGGCGGCAGGCAGGCGTGCAGCTTGGCCTTGGTCAGCTGGCCCAGGCCAGTGACGAAATCGACGGTTTGCCCGGTGCGGTCACGCGCCACCAGGATGCATACTTGCTCATCCGAAATGCCGCGCTTGCGGGCAGTCCCACCCCGCTTGCGTGTCGGCCGCGTCAGATGCCGTGAACCTTTTTGCGACTCCAGTACATACATCTCGTCGGCCTCGGCAATGCCGTGCAGACAGCGTGGCCGGTCGGTCTTGGCCAGCACGAGAAAACGATGGCGCCAGCGAAAGCTGGTATTGCGATGGACATTTACTTGCGCGGCGGCCTTGCGCACCGAAAACGAGTTGAGCAGGCAGTCGGCATAAACCAGCCATCGCTCTTTATGGTGCAAATGTGCCAGCGGCGTGCCCGTCAAGGCGTTGAACGTTTTGCCACAAGGAACACAGCGATAGCGTTGCAGGCCGTGGGCCTGGCCGTGGCGGTGGAAATGGGTCGATTGGCAGGCGGGGCAATGCAGTTGCGCTTGTGCTATCTGCTCAATCAGGGAGACAGCCGCCTCCTGCGGCGCGCCGCTGCGCAACAAGTTGCTGCTGGCAATACGCTGGCGATGCGATAGTTGTGAAAATTGTTGGGCGAAAATCTGCCACTGGGCTGTGTCCACGATCGGCTCCTGGAAGGAAATACCTGATCAGTTAGACCTCAGCAACTGCTTGGCGTTCCCACTGCTTTCGATGACATAGCCCTTTAAAAACACCCACGATCGTTCAATACGGGCTGGCGGCGCCTGCGTACTCTGAGTGGATCACCACTTCAACGGAGCACAGCATGTCCATTATCACCAGCACGCGCGGCCAGGGCCAGTCGATCGACCTGTCAGCCAAAATCGACCTGATCGACGGCCACTGGCAGCCGCGCGTGGTCGCCGAAATGAATGACTACCAGTTCAAGGTGGTGAAAGTGCAAGGCGACTTCCAGTGGCACCGTCATGCCGATACTGACGAGACCTTTATCGTGCTGAAAGGAGAGTTGCACATCGCCCTGCGCGGCCCCGGCTATGCGGACAATCACGTCATCGTGCTGACCGCCGGCCAGATGGCGGTGGTACCAAGGGGCGTCGAGCACAAGCCCGGCGCCGCCGCCGAAACCCGGCTGCTGCTGATCGAGCCGCGCGGCGTGGTCAACACGGGCGATGGCGCGGCGGACGAGCGGACGGTGGAGAATGATCAGTGGATTTAAAGCATTGGCTACCCCCCCTTGCCCGCACAATTGACCAATCATTAACATTGACAGGAGTTGTGTTAGGGTAATGTGCATGGGCCAGGCACGCCGTGTCGCGGGGTTGATGACGATACCTGCCCTGCGTGGCAACACCGGGGCCGTCCATATGAAAGGATTGTTAGTGAGCTTAATATCAGGCGGGCTTGTTGCTGGCATGAAGCGCCTGGCCCGGCGTCCTGACCCGATCTTGCTGCTGTGCGCCGCAGCTGCATTGAGCGCCTGCAGCTCGGACGACAAGGGTGCGTACGCCATCTATAATTATTCAGGCAAGCCAGTCATCTCGCCTGTGGTGCTGAGCAACACCGGACATCATGCCGTGTCAAGGGAACGCATCCCGGATCAAAGCGCCAATCTATTTGGCAGCGTGGAATCATTCAAAAAAGAACGCTCCATCACGCTCGAATGGATAGCCGGCGAAGGCCGCGCCACCTGGTACCGCGCGACCTTGCCGGTAAAAGTGGAGCAGGCCGATGGCACCATTATTGAAATTTACATGCGTCCGGACAACTTCGTCTGTGCCAGTCTGATCGGCGATATCCGTCCAGGCACTGACAGCGAGAACCTGGCCCGCGCCCACCAGGATCGCAGCATGCTCTCATGCGCGCAGCCGGTAGCGCTGCCGCGCCTGGCGCCGGGCATGGCAAACAGCCTCAGGCACCATACCGTGACCTACAGCCAGAAACGCTACGAACACGGCGGCACGGATACGATGACCTATCAAACCCTGATCCACAAGGACAAGCATGTCGCCTTGCGGTTCGAGCAAGAATACCCGCATGGGGACAGAACGCGGTCCATTGAGGAATTCAGGGCGCTTGATCTGCTTGGCAATAATGCCGGGTGGCTGGTCACTGCGGACCTGGGCAATAACAATATTGGCTGGTTTGTTGTCAGCGGTGACAGCTCGGCATGGTCATCGCGTTTTGTCGGCGAGGTCCACGGCGAGCAAAGGCGCCTTTCGGATGACCGGCTATATCATGACGCGAATGTCGTGGTCGACACCAGGACAGCCGAGGTCTTCATGCTGCCCAAGTTCCGTAACCTCACTTACTCGGTGATGGGACAAAGTCCCGATGGCCGCCAACTTGCCATATTCTGGCAAAAAGACTATCGCGTTCCGCAAGACCCGGCTTTGCCAGATTTCAATTTCGGCATGATCGACCTCGAAACCGGAAAGACGATGGAAGCGCAGATAGCAAACCTGCCTGCCTTGCCGCCGAATCAGCATGTCATCATCTTTTATCCCGAATGGTATCGAGAGCACTGCACCTGGGCACCACTGCTGCAGTGCCAATAAGCTGCAAGGCGGCGTCCGCTAACGGATATCAACCAGTCCGGGGGCGAATGCGGGCGGCCGGCCAGGAGGTGATTCGGACACCGGTGACGCATGAGGCTTCAACAGCAACAACTGCTCATCGAGCACGCGAAACTCCAGCGGATTGCTCATGTAGCTGACCTCGCCATCGGTCGCCACCTTGATCTTGCGGCGCCGCGACAAGGTGCGCACCTTCACCTGCATGTGCTTGAAACTGAAGGTGGCCAGCTGCTCGGCATGATCCAGGCGCCCCAGTTGGCCCAGCACGCCATGCAGCATCAGCCACAACATGCCCAGCTTGCCTTTGGTGCGTGGCGCCACGGCAGCCAGGTGACCATCTTCCAGCGCGGCGCTGAGTGGCGCAATGCCGACCTGCTCCATTTGCAGTCGGTTATTACCGACAAAAAACGTAGCGGTACGCATGCGCTGCAATTTGCCGTCGAGATTCAATACCAGGCGCAAGCGGCGATGCGGGCTGAGGATGGTTTTCAGGGCCGACAGCCCCGCTACCAGGCGGCTGCGGCCAAACTGCTTCTTGTCCACTTCACGCTCTTCCAGCATCTTCGGATACAGGCCGATGCTGGCGTTGACCAGGAACACGCGGTCATTGACCATGCCGACCTGCACCGGATGCAGCCGCGCCACGAGCAGCGCATGTACCGCCTCGCTCAAATCCTCGGGTATGCCGTGGGTGCGGCCAAAATAATTGAACGTGCCTTGCGGCAGCACCCCGAACGCACAGCCATGCGCGATCGCCTGGCGCGCCACGGCATTGATGGTGCCATCGCCACCGGCCGCCACCAGCACCCCGCCAGCATCCGCAGCTTGCTGCGCCAGCCTCGCGGCGACCTCGTCGATGGTGCCCGGCTCATCAATCATGGTCAGATGAAACTGCCGGCCAGCGGCGCCCAGCACCGACTCGATGGTCGAACGCCGTTCCTCCGTCTCGTCATGGCCGGAGCCGGCATTGAGCGCGATGAAAAACGGGGCGTCGGGTGCAACAGCAGTGGTTGGCATGGCGGGGTTGCTTGATCATCGTCACCGGGGCGGTGCGTGCACGTATCTTAACGTGGAGATTGGCTTGGGCTGTGGGTGTTAGCGTACGTAAGCGACCAGCGGATGACAATACAGTACTTACACAGCGCGCCCGCCTGATGCGCTATGACAACCACCCAGAATCAAACACCTTGCCACTACGCGCAACGATGACCATGCGCGTATGCAGGCCATATCCCTGCTGGTTCCACGGTGACGGCGTTGCATGAAACACCATGGCCGACAGATTGTCTGGCTGCAGACCATGCGTCTGCAAGATCTGCATTGCGGTGACATGCAATGCCGCCAGCGCACTGCGCAAGGGCGGATGTTCGGCGACCAGCGCGGGATAAGGCGCAGGATCGAGCAGTTCCATCTGCGTCGTTTGCTGGTGTGCCGCGCGCAGCGCCAGGGCGAGATGCGGCGACAGATAGGCAAGGCTGCTGGCCGCATGATGCGCGATGTCGTGGGCAACACCTGCCAGGACCGCAATTCTACCCATCTCACGCTCCTTGAAAACAGCCGAAATCACCATCAGGCCAGACTGCCGTATTTGAACAAACAACAAAAAACCCGCTTACCTTTACAGATAAACGGGCTTTTTAATGAATCTTTGGTGCCGCTTGCCGGAATCGAACTGGCGACCTTTTCATTACGAATGAACTGCTCTACCAACTGAGCTAAAGCGGCGAAGACCCACATTCTACAAACAAAGCACAAAATTTGCTAGTGTCAACACGAACTTTTTTGCAGAGTGTGGGGGAAAGCGCCTGCTTATTCCTGGTGGTAGGCGGTCACGCGGGCGACTTCGTCTTTCGAGCCCAGGTAGACCGGCACGCGCTGGTGCAGCTTGTGCGGGGCGATGTCCATGATGCGCTGCTGGCCGTCGGTGGCGGCGCCGCCGGCCTGTTCGACGATGAAGGCCATCGGGTTCGCTTCGTACATCAGGCGCAGCTTGCCCGGCATCGAGGTGTCGCGCAGGTCGGCCGGGTACATGAAGATGCCGCCGCGGTTCAGGATGCGGTGCACGTCGGCCACCATCGAGGCGATCCAGCGCATGTTGAAATTGGTGCCGCGCGGGCCGGTTTCGCCGGCCAGCAGTTCGTTGACGTAGCGCTGCACGGGCGGGTGCCAGTGGCGCGCGTTCGACATGTTGATGGCGAATTCCTTGGTGGTGGCCGGAATCTGGATATTGCTTTGCGTGAGCACCCACGAACCCATTTCGCGGTCCAGCGTGAAGCAGTTGACGCCATTGCCGAAGGTCAGCACCAGCATGGTTTGCGGGCCGTACACGGCGTAGCCGGCGGCGACCTGCTTGGTGCCGGCCTGCATGAAGTCCTGTTCGGTCGGCTGGCCCATGCCATCGGGCGCTTTCAGTACCGAGAAAATGGTGCCGATCGAGACGTTGACGTCGATGTTCGACGAACCGTCCAGTGGGTCGAACAGCAGCATGTATTCGCCCTTCGGATAGCGGTTCGGGATCGGGTGGATCGATTCCATTTCTTCCGACGCCATCGCCGCCAGGTGGCCGCCCCATTCGTTCGCTTCGAGCAGGATCTCGTTGGAGATGATGTCGAGTTTTTTCTGTACTTCGCCCTGCACGTTTTCCGTATCGGCCGTGCCCAGCACTTCGCCCAGGGCGCCCTTGCCCACCGCGTGGCTGATGGTCTTGCAGGCGCGCGCGACGACTTCGATCAACAGGCGCAGTTCGGCCGGGATGCTGTTGTTCGAGCGCTGTTCTTCAACCAGATATTGCGTAAGACTGATGCGTTTCATGACTTCCCTTTTGTTTTAATAATGACTGCAGTATTAGTTCGCCAACGCCTTGGAAACGACTTCCATCACGTCGTTCGACAGGCTGGCCTGGCCGGCGACCTGTTCCAGCGCGGCGCGCATATGGGTTTGCAGGGCCGGCAGGTAGCGGCGCCAGCGGTCCATCGAGCGCGCCAGGCGCGCCGCCACTTGCGGATTTAACGCGTCGAGCGCGATCACCTGCTCGGCCCAGTAGGCGTAGCCGCTGCCGTCCGGCGCGTGGAACTGCGACGGATTGCCGTTGGTGAAATTGAAGATCAGGCTGCGCGCGCGGTTCGGGTTCTTCAAGGTGAAGGCCGGATGCGTCATCAGCTCGCGCACGGCCGCCAGGTCGGTGGTCGGTGCGGCCGCCTGCATGGCGAACCATTTGTCCACCACCAGCGCTTCGCCCTGGAAGTCGCTGTAGAAACTGGTCAGGGCCGCTTGCGACGCTTCCTGGGCGCCGGAGTGGATCAGGGCGCCCAGCGCGGCCGCGCGGTCGGTCATGTTGCCGGCGCCGTCGAACTGCCGCTGCGCCAGCGCCAGTTCGTCCGCTTCGGGCGCGATCAAGAGGTAAGCGAGCGCCAGGTTTTTTAGCGCGCGCTTGCCGGCCGACAGGGCGTCGGGGCTGTAGTCGCCCGGCGTCTGGTTGGCGTGGTATTGCGCCAGCAGTTCCGGTTTCAGTGCGGCGGCAATCGTGCGGCGCATGAACTGGCGCGCCGTGTGAATCGCCTGCGGGTCGACCTGCGCCATGCGCTCGGCGATGATGGTCTCCGACGGCAGGATCAGGGCCAGCTCGCGGAAGGCCGGGTCCAGCGTCTCGTCGGCCAGCAAGGCGCGCTGCGCTTCGATAAAGGTGTCGTCCAGCGCCAGCGTTTCGCCGGCGGCCACTTGCGCCGTCAGTGTCAGCAGGCGCGCCATGGCCAGGCGCTGGCCCGCTTCCCAGCGGTTGACAGGGTCGCTGTCGTGGCGGAACAGGTGCAGCAGTTCGGCGTCGGTGTAGGCATATTCCAGCACCACCGGCGCGGAAAAGTCGCGCAGCAGCGACGGCACGGGCAGTTCTTCCACATTGATGAAGCGGAAGGTCTGCCAGCCTTCGGTCAGTTCCAGCACGGCGCTGGTGCCGGCGATGACGTCGCCGCCTTCCAGCTGCAAAGGCAGGTCGCGGCCATCGGCGCCCAAGAGCCCCACGGTGACGGGAATATGGAACGGCAGCTTTTCGGCCTGGCCGGGCGTGGCCGGGCAGCTTTGCCGCAGGGTCAGCTCGAAGGTTTTTCCGGCGGCGTCGTAGCGCGTTTCGGCTTGCACGATGGGTGTGCCGGCCTGGCTGTACCAGCGTTCGAACTGATTGAAGTCGCGGCCGTTGGCATCGGCCATGGCGGCGCGGAAGTCGTCGCACTGCACGGCCTGGCCATCGTGGCGTTCGAAATACAGGTCCATGCCCTTGCGGAAGCCCTCGCGGCCCACCAGGGTCTGATACATGCGCACCACTTCGGCGCCTTTTTCGTAGATCGTGACGGTGTAAAAATTGTTGATCTCGACGAAGGAGTCGGGGCGCACCGGGTGCGCCATCGGGCCGGCGTCCTCCGGGAACTGCGCCTGGCGCAGGGTCCGCACCTGGTCGATGCGGGTCACGGCGCGGCCGGTGTCGGTGCCGATCATGTCGGCCGAGAATTCCTGGTCGCGGAACACCGTCAGGCCTTCTTTCAGCGACAACTGGAACCAGTCGCGGCACGTCACGCGGTTGCCGGTCCAGTTGTGAAAATATTCGTGGCCCACCACCGCTTCGATGCCGGCGTAATCGACGTCGGTGGCCACGCGCGAGTTGGCCAGCACGTATTTGGTGTTGAAGATGTTCAGGCCCTTGTTTTCCATCGCGCCCATGTTGAAGTCGCCGACGGCGACGATCATGAAGCGGTCCAGGTCCAGCTCCAGGCCGAAGCGCTCTTCGTCCCAGCGGATCGAGTTTTTCAGCGACTGCATGGCGTAGTCGGTTTTATCGAGGTTGCCGTCTTCGACCCATACCTGCAGCAGCACTTCGCGGCCCGAGTTGAGCGTGTAGCGCTCTTCCTGGCAGACCAGGCGCGCGGCGACCAGCGCGAACAGATAGGAAGGCTTCTTGAACGGATCTTCCCACTTGGCGTAATGGCGGCCGTCACCGAGGTCGCCCTCTTCGATCAGGTTACCGTTCGACAGCAGCACCGGATATTGCTCCTTGTCGGCGCGCAGCATGACGGTGTATTTCGCCATCACGTCCGGGCGGTCCGGGAAGAAGGTGATGCGGCGAAAACCCTCGGCTTCGCACTGGGTGAAGAAGTTATGGTTCGATACATACAGGCCGGACAGGGACGTATTGTCCTGCGGCGCGAGGATGGTTTCGATATCGAGTTCGACGTCGTCAGGCGCTTTCGGAATGGTCAGCATGCTGGCCGTCAGCTTGTATTGCGAGGGCTTCAGTACCTTGCCGTTCAGGCGCACCTGTACCAGTTCGATATGCTCGCCGTGCAGTTCGATGCTGCGGCTGGTGCTGTCGGGATTGTGATGCATGCGGATCCGGCTCGCCACTATCGTGCGGGCGGGATCGAGATCGAAACCCAGTTCCACGGTGTCGACCAGATAGCTGGGCGGCGTGTAGTCCTGGCGGTAAATCGTCTGAGGGCTGTCTGTGCGCATAGGGATGGAATGGGAGCGGAGGCAAAAGCCTATTTTACCAATACCAGCCCCCGGCGTGCCTGATTTGGCCTTGATTTGCGCCATTTACGCAAATGAATATCGGCAATTGCGAGCCAGCGAACACACAGGGTAACAATCTGTAATAATAATCAGCACTGGAATGGCGTAGTCTTACACTGTAAAGCGATGAATTGCGTCTGCCAAGTGGTGGATACATATTGAGGAGATTCGGCAATGAGATACCTGGCCATATTAATGACTGCGCTGACGGTGCTGCTGACCGGCTGCGCCACCACCATCCGCAGCGATGTCACGGCGTTCCACGACTGGCCGGCCCAGCAGAACGACAAATCGTATGTCTTCGTGGCGCCGCCCGCCGAGGAAGACACGCTGGAATACCGCAGCTACCAGAACCTGGTGCGCGCCGAACTGGCCAAGCATGGCTTTGGCGAAGCGTCGGGCCCGGACAGCGCCAAGCTGCGCATCAGCATGCGCTTCGGCACCATGGATGTGCCTGAGCGCGTGCTGCAGGCCACCGATCCGTTCTGGTACGGTCCCGGCTACTGGCCTGGCCGTTATGGCTATCGCTACGGCGCCTGGCCCGGCTATGGCCGCTTCGGCTACAGCCCGTTCTGGGGTGGTCCGATGGAAGTGGAAGAGACCGTGCGCCATAAATTCGAACGCGAACTGCGCGTGACGATCAATGAAAACACGGGCAAGAAACTGTATGACGTGAGCGTGCATTCGACCAGCGGCAAGCGCGCCACGCCGCAAGTGATGCCGGCCATGGTGGCCAGCGCCTTTGCCGATTTCCCGGGCCGCAGCGGCGTGCCGCGCAAGGTGGAAGTCAAGGTCGAATAAATCATCTATCCATAAAAAACCGGCTGGTGCGCGCAAGCGTTCAGCCGGTTTTTTTACGTCCGCGGATTTACATGTAATACGCTTCGGTCGCGAACGTGATCGCGCCCACCAGCGCCACGGCCAGCAGCAGCACGATCAGCAGGCGGCCGAATTTCGGGTTGCCGTCGTCGTCGCCGCTCATGGCACGATGATGGTGGAACCGGAGGTCTTGCGCCCTTCCAGGTCGCGATGGGCCTGGGCGATATCGGCCAGCTTGTAGCGCTGGCGCACTTCGACCTGCACTTCGCCGCTGCTGACGACGCCGAACAGCGAGGCCGACATCTCTTCGAGCTTTTCGCGGTCCGAGGCATAGCTGAACAGGGCCGGGCGCGTGATGAACAGCGAGCCGCGCGACGCCAGTTCGCTCAAGGTAAATGCCGGCACCGGGCCGGAGGCATTGCCGAAGCTGACCATCATGCCCAGCGGCGCCAGGCAGTCCAGCGAACCGGTGAAGGTATCCTTGCCGATCGAGTCGTACACCACCGAGACGCCCTTGCCGCCCGTGATCTCGCGCACGCGCTCGACAAAGTTTTCCGTGTTGTAGTTGATGACGTGGGCCGCGCCATGGGCCAGCGCCAGCTGCGCCTTGTCGTCCGAGCCGACCGTGCCGATCAGGTTCACGCCCAGCACTTTCGCCCACTGGCAGGCGATCAGGCCGACGCCGCCGGCGGCCGCGTGGAACAGAATCGTGTCGCCCGCCTTCAGCGCCACCGTGCGGTGAAACAGGTATTGCACCGTCAGGCCTTGCAGCATCATGGCGGCGGCCGTGTCGAAGCCGATGCGGTCGGGCAGCGCCAGCAGCAGCGCCGCCGGGATATTGCGCTGCTCGGCATACGCGCCATTGATGCGCGCCGCATACGCCACCCTGTCGCCCACCTTGATGTCGGTGACGCCCTCGCCCACCGCCTCGACAATGCCCGCGCCCTCCACGCCCAGGCCGGCCGGCAGCAGCTGCGGATACAGGCCGGTGCGGAAATACACGTCGATGAAATTGAGGCCGATCGCCTCATGCTTCACGCGCGCTTCGCCGGGGCCGGGCGGCGCCAGCTCCACGTCGACATACTCCATCACTTCAGGGCCACCCGTGCGGTGCATGCGGATCGCCTTGGTGGTAATTATTTCACTCATTGTCGTCTCCTCGGATGATGAATCAAACTGCTTCGGCTTTGGCCAGCGCTTGCAGTTGCGACAGCACCAGATGGGCCGTCGACAGATTGGTGGCGCACGCCACATTGTGCACGTCGCAGGCGCGCACCAGGGCGTTGATGTCCGGTTCGTGCGGCTGCGGCGTCATCGGGTCGCGCAGGAAGATCACGCAATCGATCAGGCCTTCGACCAGCAGCGCGCCGATCTGCAGGTCGCCGCCGAAGGGGCCCGAATGCTTGCGCTCGACCGCCAGGCCCAGCTCGTTGATCAGGCGTCCGCCCGTGGTGCCGGTGGCCGTCAGCTCGCAGCTGGCAAGGAAGTCCCGGTATTCGCCCGCCAGGGTGATCATGTCATCTTTTTTCTTGTCGTGGGCAATCAGGGCGATGCGTGTTTTCATGGTGGTGCCGTCTCTTTGGTTGGAAGGATTATTTTTTCTTGGAAAGCAGGTAGATGCCGGCCAATACCAGGCCGGTGCCGGCCAGCTGCCAGCCGGTGATCGCTTCGTCGAGGATCATGGCGCCCAGGAACAAGGTCGAGACGGGGCCGATCATGCCGGCCTGCGAAGCGACGGGCGCGCCGATGCGCTCGACGGCGATCATGGTCATGAACACCGGCAGCACGGTGCAAAAGATGCCGTTCACCAGCGACCAGCCATACACGGGCGCCGGCTGGATCAGCATGCCGACCGGGCGCAGGATAAAGAACTGGGCGATGCAGGCAAAGCTGGCCACGCACATCGCGTACGACACCAGCCGCATGGCGCCGATGCGTTTCACCAGTTCGCCAGAGCCCAGCAGGTAGACGGCATACGAACAGGCCGAACCCAGTACCAGGGTCGAACCGAGCACGATATTGCTGGCGCCCGATTGCAGGTCATGCACGAAGACCAGCACGATGCCGCAATACGAGGTCAGCAGCGCCAGCCACTGCAGGCGGCTGATGGCGTGCTTGAAATAGACGGTGCTGATCAGCAGCACGAAGGTGGGCGTGAGGAACAAAATCAGCCGTTCCAGGCCGACGGAAATATATTGCAGCCCCAGGAAATCGAAATAGCTGGACAGGTAGTAGCCGACCAGGCCCAGGCCCACCAGCTGCCAGCGGTCGCGCCACGCCAGCGGCGGCTCGGTGCGCATCTGCCACCAGGCAATCACCGCAAACACCGGTAGCGAAAAGATCATGCGGAAGGCGATCACCGTGACCGCATCGATCTGGTAGCGGTACAGCAGCTTGGCGACGATGGCCTTGGTGGAAAACAGCACCGCCCCGCCGACAGCGATGGCCAGGCCACCGAGGTAGACGGAGCGGGGGATGGAGGATGACGCGGGCAAGGGACTGGTGCTCATGACCAGATTGTAATGGCAAAAGCTAAAGGCGGCTTACAACCCCAACGGCAAATACTGGGGGCGGACGGGAACGCCTAGTTCCTCAGGATCCGCCCCCGGCCCTCGCGGTGGATTGAATTACGCCACCACCACCGCCGCCGCTCCCGCCGTGACGGTCGCCGTGGTCACCCGCGCAATCACGGTCGCCGGCGCGGCAGTGCCGATCAGTTTATTGACCTGCTTGAACTGGGCCACCAGCTTGCCTGGCGTGAGGGTCACCACCGTATAACCCTGGGCATCGGTGTTCAGATGCTTGATCCACGGGTTGTTGCCCAGGCCCGACAACTGCTGCGCCAGACCCAGCAAGGTGCCGCTGAAGTCCGTGCTCGCCTTCAGGCCGGCCTGCACCGCCGTCACGGTCGCGTCGAGCTGGGCTTCGGGCACGCCCTTGGCCGCCAGGGCGCCGCGCAGTTGCACGCGCAGCTGTTCCAGCAGGCTGTCGACGGTCGGCGCCGTCTTGCCCATGGTGTAGTCGAGCAGGTTGATATCGAGGTTGACGGTGCCGATGCCGGTGACGGGAATCGCGAGCGGGTAGCTGACCAGGGTGCCGATATCACCCAGTTCCGCCGCAGCGGACTTCAGATAGCTGAAGAATGAGTCGGAGCTGACGCCGGCCGACACCAGGTCGACCATCACCGGCGTGCCGCCGCCGGTGGCATCGAAATCGTCGCTGACGGTGCCGGCAAAGAAGGAGTGGATGTCGCCCGTCAGCGCCACCACGTTGCCGATGGCGTTGGTTTTCAGATGCGCCATCAGCGCCTTGCGCTCGCTGTTGTAGCCATCCCACTGGTCGCAATTGAGCAGGAAACGGGTAAAGAACGGCGCCAGCGAGGCCGCCTTGCCGGAACCGGTGACAAAGGTGGAGGCGGCTTGCTTGGCCTGCACATCGGGCTTGATCCAGCCAAAGGCGATCACTTGCGCAGCGGCCGTTGGCGAGGCGCTGTTGAAGGCCGCCACCGTGATGCCGGCCTGCGCCGCGGACAGGCCCGCGCCGACCGCCGCCGCGCCCTGCGCTGCCGTATTGCTGCCCGCGCCGGCAATCGCCATTGCCGCCGCCTGTGCCACGCTGGTGCTGGCGCCGGCCGTCGAGGCGGCCACGATGGCGTTCGCCAGCGGCACGCTGCCGCCGACCAGCGGCAGGGTCGAGGCGATCGCCGCGCCGACCGTGCTCATGGCGCTCAGCGCAATCAGGGTGGCGATCGCATCGACGCCATTCAAACCCATGCGCAGCAGCGACACTTCATTGCCCCACAGTTTCCAGGTCGAGGTGGCCGCTTTCATCCTGGTCTTCCACCATTCGCGCTGGGTGGTGCCCAGCATGCCGACCGCGCCCAGGGCGTCGGCGCCGGCTTTCGTCGCGGCCGCCATCTTTTGCGCTTCCACGCTGTCGAACAGCTGCTGCGGCACCAGGTAGCGGCTACCGATGCTGCCGAGCGCCTTGCCGGTGGCGGGATTGATCGACGCTTCCGGAATCGCATGGTCGGCGCGGTACAGGCGCTCGTCCGTCATGATCAGTTGCATCAGTTTACCGAACTGGAAATCGCGGTAGATCTGGATATTCTGGAAGGTGGTCGCGGCCGAGTCGAACGTGACGTCGGCCGGCATGTATTCGAACCAGGCCTGGTTGGCGCTGCGCCGGCGCGTGGGCTGGTGCAGGTCGCTGCCGTCGGCCGCCACGATGCCTTCGTAGGTGGACGCATCCTGCCAGGCGTCGTCGGTAAATTCGTGGTCGTCCCAGACGGCGATAAAGGCAAAACGCTCGTGCACGGCCTGCAGGCGGCTATCGGTGCGGTATTTCTTGTACAGATAGCGGTAGTCGGCGGTGGTGGTGGCGTATTTGGCGCCGCTGCTGCCGCTTTTATAAGTGCCGTCCGGCAGTTTGAGCTGGTCGTGGCGGCTTTCCACGGCGCCGCTCTGGAACGCTTCACCGACCGTTTCGTAGATGTAGTCGCCCAGGTGGACGATAAAGTCCAGGCTTTCATTGGCGGCGATATGGCCCAGCGCGCCCCAGTGGTTGATGCTCCAGTCCTGGCAGGTCAGGTAGGCGAACTGCAGCTGCGCCACGTCGGCGGTGGCGGCGGGCGCCGTCTTGAAGCGGCCCACGTTCGAGCGCACGTCGCCGGCGATAAACTGGTAGAAATACACCTGGCCCGGCTGCAGGCCGGTGACCTTGTGGCGCAGGGTGTTGTCGAAGTCGGATTTCAGCGGCAGCTTGGCGTCGACGATATTGGCGCCGCTCAAGGCCTTGTTGCTGCCCAGCGAAGCCGAATTGTCGGTGGCGCTGACGATCAGGCGCACCGCCACTTCGGCGGCGCTGGCCGGGGCCGGCGCGACGGCGTCCAGGCTGGCGGGCACCACGCGGGTCCACAGCATGGCGCTGTCGGGGCGCGGATCGCCGGAGGCCACGCTTTGCGGGAACTTCCAGTCGCTGCCCGAGGCCAGCGGCACGCCGGCGTCGCTGTAGTCGCTGCTGCCGCAGGCGGTCAGTCCGGCGGTGGCCACCGACACGGTGATGAAGCCACCCAATTTCAGGAATTGACGCCTGTTGATCTGACTTGCCATGATTTTCTTTCCATAAAGTAATCCGAATGCGCGTCACTTTAGCAACACAATATGTCGGCTTCATGACCTGGCCGGCAGGCGGCCGGGGGTGCCACTATGCTAAAATGTCGGCCACAATTGAACACCCGTCTAAGGAAGATTCGACATGGCAGGACATAGCAAATGGGCCAACATCAAGCATAAAAAGGCTGCCACGGATGCCAAGCGCGGCAAAATCTGGACGCGCCTGATCAAGGAGATCACGGTGGCGGCCCGCATGGGCGGTCCCGACGCCATCACCAATCCGCGCCTGCGCCTGGCGGTCGACAAGGCGGCCGACGCCAATATGCCGAAAGACAACGTCCAGCGCGCGATCAACCGCGGCAGCGGCGGCGTCGATGGCGCCAACTACGAAGAAGTGCGCTACGAAGGCTACGGCGTGGGCGGCGCGGCCGTCATCGTCGAATGCATGACCGACAATAAAGTGCGCACGGTGGCCGAAGTACGCAACGCCTTCAACAAGAACGGCGGCAACATGGGCAACGAAGGCTCGGTCGCCTTCATGTTCCAGCACTGCGGCCAGCTGCTGTTTGCGCCGGGCACCGACGAAGACAAGCTGATGGAAGCGGCGCTGGAAGCGGGCGCCGACGACGTGATCGCCGATGAAGAAGGCGGCTTCGAAGTAGTGACCCCGGTGCACGATTTCGCCGCCGTCAAGGAAGCGCTGGAAGCGGCTGGTTTCAAGGCCGAAGTGGCCGAAGTGATCATGAAACCGTCCACCGAAACCGTGTACGCGGGCGACGACGCGATCAAGATGCAAAAGCTGATCGATGCGCTGGAATTGCTGGACGATGTGCAGGAAGTGTTTACCAACGCCCTGATCGAGAACTAAGCAAAAAACAAGCAGTACGCCTCAAGGGCGCTTCCGGCGCCCTGCAACCCCACACTGAACGAACGGTCCTTATGAAAATTCTGGTAGTCGGCTCTGGCGGCCGCGAACACGCCCTGGCCTGGAAACTGGCCCAGTCCGAACGCATACAGATGGTGTATGTCGCTCCGGGCAACGGCGGCACCGCGCGCGATGCGCGCCTGGTCAATCTCGACATCAGCGATCCGCAATTGCTGGCCGATTTCGTTCAGCAGGAACATATCGGCCTGACCGTGGTCGGCCCGGAAGTGCCGCTGGCCGCCGGCATCGTCAACCTGTTCCGCTCGCGCGGCCTGAAGATCTTCGGCCCGACGAAAGAAGCGGCGCAGCTGGAATCGTCGAAGGATTTCGCCAAGGCCTTCATGCAGCGCCACGGCATCCCGACGGCCGCCTACCAGACGTTTTCGGAAGTCGCACCGGCCCACGCCTATATCGATGCCATGGGCGCACCGATCGTCATCAAGGCCGACGGCCTGGCCGCCGGCAAGGGCGTGGTGGTGGCGATGAGCCTGGAAGAAGCGCACCAGGCGGTCGACAATATGCTGGCCGATAACCAGTTCGGCGACGCCGGCGCGCGCATCGTCATCGAAGAATTTTTGGCCGGCGAAGAAGCCAGCTTTATCGTCATGTGCGACGGCAAGAACATCCTGCCGCTGGCCACCAGCCAGGACCACAAACGCCTGAAAGACCACGACCTGGGCCCGAACACGGGCGGCATGGGCGCCTATTCGCCGGCGCCCATCGTCACGCCGGCCATGCATGCGCGCGTGATGCGCGAAATCATTGTGCCGACAATTCAAGGCATGGCGAAGGACGGCATCACGTTCACGGGTTTCCTGTACGCCGGCCTGATGATCGACGACAAGGGCACGCCCAAGACGCTGGAATTCAACTGCCGCATGGGCGACCCGGAAACGCAACCCATCATGGCGCGCCTGAAAACGGATCTGGTCACCGTGATGGAACACGCCGTCAACGGCACCCTGGACGCGGTGGAACTGGAATGGGATCGCCGCACCGCCGTGGGCGTGGTGATGGCCGCCGCCGGCTACCCGGACGATCCGGTCAAGGGCACGCCGATTGGCGATATCCCGGCCGAAACCCACGACGCTGTGACCTTCCATGCGGGTACCCGCATCGAGGGCGAGCGCCTGGTCACCAACGGCGGGCGCGTGCTGTGCGTGGTCGGCCTGGGCGACAGCGTCAAGATGGCGCAGAAGCAGGCGTATGAAACCGTGGAGAAAATCCATTTCGACGGCGCGCAATACCGCCGCGATATCGGCTGGCGCGGTTTGAAGCATTGATCGTCCCATAACGATCACACGGCGGGCCGGCGCGGAGTTCATCCGTCCCGGCCCGTTTTCAATTTGATGTCATTGCCATCCCTCCCCATGACCGATCCAACCGGGATTGCCGCACCAGACAACGATGCGCCGCTGAGTCCCCTGACCTGGCTGACGCTTGCCTTGCTGCTCGTTGCCGGCCTGGCCTGGTACTGGTTCGGCAGCTACGCGGTACCGCGCTGCGACGACAAGGAAACCGTGGCCACGATGACGACAGGCGATATGCGCCTGCACGATATCAAACAGGCCGGCTACGCGTGGTCGCAGAAAACCCGTGGCTGCCTGGCCAATGTCACCACCAGCGGCAAATCCATGTCATACGCGTATACCGTGACGCGTGTGGAAGGCCGCCGCAAAAGCCGTATCGTCCACGACTATGCGCAGCCGGCGCTGATACAGGCGCGCTTCGGCCAGATCGCCTGGCATGGCGACTTTGTGCAGCAGGCAGGGCCGATCGGGCGCGAGGCACTGTTGCAGGCGATGCTGGCAGGGATGGATACTATCCGCGGCAAACCGCTGCTGTTCCCGGATCTCGGCACGCTGCTGTCGCCGCAGCACTACCGCGAAATTGCCGATGTCGAAGCCATCGCGCCCTGCCACGAGGTGGCGCCCGGCATCCAGTCCTGCCGGCTGCTGGTCGAGCGCAACGATCTGCCGCGCATTGCGCCAAGCATCGTGTGGGGTCTCTCGGTGCTGCAGCAAGGCGACTTCACCTTCCAGCGCGGCAAGGATGGCAAGCACTGGTCGGTCACGCCGCAGTTCAGGGACGAACTGGATCAGGCTCAGCTTCAATAGTGCGCTGGAGAAACGAGATTATGTTGTAAAGTTTATCATCTTGATTCTTGATAAACCCACTCCCGATGACCAGCAATCAACCTGCTTCCCCGCATACTTCCATCGAAGCGCTGCATGTGCTCAAGCTGCTCACGCGCCGCCAGCGCGAGCAGGCGCTGGCCCATCCCGAGTTGCCCCAGCTGGCCATCGGCACGCCGCTGCCCGATGCCCTGCTGTGGCTGTACCGGCGCCAGATCATCGCGTCCGAGGATGTGACGAGCCTGTCGCTGAGCGTGGCGCGCCACTACAGCGGCGACGAACTGGCGCTGCGCCTGTCGATCCTGCAGCAGGTGGTGGAGGTGCTCAATCGCGAGTCGCTCGATGCTCTGCGCGACGAAGCGATCATTGCGCCAGAGCTGCATCAACAGGCGCTGCAGCACCTGCCGGACGAGGTTCTGTTGCCCACGCCGGGCGAAGCGCTGAACTGGATGGCCCATGTGGGACTGCTGCCGCGCGCGCAGTTCAAAAGCACGGTGCAGCGCATCGAGGCCGGTGGCAGCGATGATGCAAAACGCGTGGTCCGGCACACGCAAGCGCGCCAGGATGAGCACAAAAAGGCGGTGCGCGGCGTAGTGCTTGATGGCCTGTTTCCCGGTTCGCGCCTGGCCTGGCTGATCGCCGCGCCGCTGGCGCTGGCCGGCATGGTCTGGTACCTGTTCAGCAGCAATTCCGTCCCCGAGTGCGACGCCACCGACACGATCTCCACCGTGACGCGCATGCTCAACAAGGCTGCGCCGGAAGGGGTGGGCAAGGCCAGCCTGCAGGACGTGAAGGAAGCCGGTTACGCCTCGTCGCACAATATCCGCGGCTGCCTGGCCACGATCGCACTCGATGGCGAAAAGGTCGACTATGCCTATACCGTTGCGCGCGACGACAGCGGCAGCAAGAACCGCATCAGCTATGCGGGCGCGCAGCCCATGCTGGTCCGGGCGCGCTTTGGCACCATCGAGGATGGCGACTTTGCCCAGCAGGCCAAGCCCTTGGGCCGCGAAGCGCTGGAACAGGCTTTCCGCGCCGGCATGGACGGCGCGCGCATCATGCCCCGGCCACGGCAGGCGTTTTCGCTGACGCAATCGATGGAACGCACGCGCGAAATCGCCGAAATCGAACCGCTGGCGCCGTGCAAGGAAATCTCGCCCGGCGTCTATTCCTGCCGCCTGCTGATCGAACGCAATGACGCCCTGCTGGGCATGCTCAACGGCGGCGTGGCGGTGATGCAGGAAGGCGAGTTTACCTTCCAGCGTGACGCCGCTGGCAATGGCTGGTCGGTCACGCCGCAATTTGCCGGCGAGCTGCGCCAGGCCAAAATAAAAGAGTAAATTCATGCATACCGAACCACCGCATCCGTCGCTGCAGCAGCTGCACCGGCTCGGCCTGATCAGCGCGCAGGAACTGGAAGACGCCAACGCCGAACGCGACGTGGCCGCCTGCGAGCGCCTGCACCCGCCCGAGGATCCGGTCGACATGCCGGCACTGGCGCAGGACGCCGACCTGGCGAGTACCCTGGGCTGGCTGCTGCTGACCGATCTGCTTCCGAAAAATGACCTTGACCAGCGCATGCCCACACTGCCGCCCGGGCAGCAGGCGCTGCTGGCCGACGGCGTGCGGCACTATAACCGCCGCGAGATCGACGATTTATATGAACTCGATTTGCTGAACCAGTTCCAGCGCGACGCCGCGCACGCGGCGGTGCCGGGCGACCGCATCCTGTATTCCCCCTGGATCGCCATGCGCTGGCTGGTGGTCAACGGCGTGCTATCCACGCAGCAGTTCGAGGCGCTGGAGGTGCGCGTGCGTGCGCACGGCAGCGAACTGGCGCGCGAGATCATGGCAGCGTCCAGGCTGCGGCATGGCCATGACCGCATCCCGTACAAGCGGCCGCCGGCCTGGAAAGGCGCGCTGATCGTGCTGGGCATGATCCTGGTGATGTCCGTGATGTACGGTGTTGCTACCGGCGGCCTGCGGCCATGAGCACCGATCCGCGTCTCAAACCGCTCGGCGAACTGCGGCAGCTGGAGCTGATCACCAGCGACGAATACGACGATACGCTGGGCGAGCTGCAAATCATCGACCTGCAGCGCGCGCACAACGCCGCCGAAGACATCGATGTGCCCGAACTGGCGATGAATGCCGATCAGGTCAGGACGCTGGCCTGGCTGCTGGGCGCCGAACTGGTGCCCGGGGACCGTTTTTTCAGGATGCTGCGCAAGCTGCCTGCCGGCGACCAGCGCACGGAACTGGCCAGCGCCGCGCTGCAGCAGGTGAACCGCGAAGCGGTCGACGCGCTGTACGACATGAACCTGATCAACCAGTGCCAGCGCGATGCTGCCCATGACAGCCTGCCAGCCGATCAGCTGGCCGCCACGCCCGTCGCGGCCTTGCGCCATATGCTGAAACAGGGCACGCTATCGCCGCTGCAATACAAGGAGCTGCAGGCGCGCACGCGCGCGAACGGCGCGCCGCTGGCGCGCATGATCGTCGACGCCGCCGGCAAGCCGCCAGCCCAATATGGCCGACCCCGCCCGCGTCCTTCCACCATCCTGGCCGCGGTGCTGCTGCTGGCGATACTGACGATGCTGACGTTTGCGGGGCGCTCATGGTTCAGGCGCGAGCAGCCAGCGCCCGTGGCGCCGCTGGCGCAGCCGGCCGACACGGTCGAACGCACGGACTTGCAACAGCGCGCGGCCAGCATGGTGGAGGATGCCCGCCAGCCAGGCACGGATGCGCCCCAGTTCGAGGTGCAGGTGATACAGGACAAGCCGCCACGGTAAGGCATGACCGGCAACAGCATCGCCGGTTTTGCTATCACAAAAATCCGTTACAGGGTACAATCCGTCCTCACTTTTTTATTTCGGCCTCGTCGGCCCACGCGATGTCGTCCACTCCCTCCCCTTCGGCTGTCAAAGCCTATTTGCTCGATTTGCAAAGCCGTATCGTGCAGGCGCTCGAAGCGCAGGATGGCAAGCCTTTCCTGACCGACAGCTGGCAGCGTCCGGAAGGCGGCGGCGGCATTTCGCGCCTGATCGAGGAAGGCAATGTGTTCGAGCGGGGCGGCGTGAATTTTTCGCACGTCACCGGCGCCGCGTTGCCACCATCGGCGGCTGCCGCGCGCCCTGAACTGGGTGGCAAACCGTGGGAAGCGATGGGCGTGTCGCTGGTGCTCCATCCGCGCAATCCGTACGCGCCGACGGTGCACATGAACGTGCGTTTTTTCAGCACGGTGAACGCCGACAATGAACCGGTATGGTGGTTCGGCGGCGGCATGGACCTGACGCCGTATTACGGTAACGTGGACGATGTAAAGCACTTTCACCGGGTGTGCCATGATGCCCTTGAACCGTTTGGCGACGGGCTGCATCCGAAGTTCAAGGCCTGGTGCGACGAGTATTTTTATTTGAAACACCGCAAGGAGCCGCGCGGCGTGGGCGGCATCTTTTTCGATGACTTCAACGCCCTGGGCTTTGACGACAGCTTCGCCATGATGCGCAGCGCCGGCGATGCGTTCATCGACGCCTATGTGCCTATTCTGGCGCGCCGCAAGGACACCCAATACGGCGAGCGCGAACGCGATTTCCAGGCCTACCGGCGCGGCCGCTATGTCGAGTTCAACCTGGTGTTCGACCGCGGCACGCATTTCGGCCTGCAGTCGGGTGGACGTACCGAGGCGATCCTGATGTCGATGCCGCCCATCGTCAAGTGGCGCTACGACTGGCATCCGGAAGAGAACAGCCCTGAGGCGGCGCTGTACACCGACTTTCTCGTGCATCGCGACTGGCTGCGAACGTGACGAAAAATGCTGCGGCGTGCGTTGCGCTGTTGGGCGGCAGTTACGATCCGGTGCATACGGGCCATGTCGCGCTGGGGTCGTATTTTTCCCGTTTGCTGCAGGCCGATACACTGCGCGTGATACCGGCCGGCGCGCCGTGGCAAAAGGGCCGCCTGGGCGCCACCTGCGAACAGCGCGCCGAGATGACGCGGCTGGCGTTCTCAAGCCTGCCGCTGCCGGTGATGATCGATCTGCAGGAAATCGAACGCAGCGAGCAGGGCCAGCCCAGCTACACCATCGATACCCTGCGCCAGGTGCGCGCCGAACTGGGGCCGCAAGCATCCATCGTGTTCCTGATGGGCGCCGACCAGCTGCAGCGGCTCGATACCTGGCGCGCATGGCAGCAATTATTTGAATACGCCCATATCTGCGTCGCGGCCCGCCCCGGCTTCGCGTTGAATGGCACGGCGATGCCGCCGGCAGTCGCGCAGGAGTTTGCGCGCCGCCTGGGCACGCTCAGCAGCATCCGCAACACGCCGCACGGTCTGACTTATCTGGCACAAGACTTCGCGGTGGATATCTCCGCCACCGAAATACGTGCGGCATTACAACGGGGGTTTCCGGCAAACGAGCTTGTTTCCCCGCTAGTGCTAGACTATATTGAACAACACAATTTATACAAAAGCTAAATGGACATCAAAAAACTGCAAACCCTCGTCGTTGACGCCCTCGAAGACGTCAAAGGCCAAGACATCGCCGTATTCGACACGGTCCACCTGACCAGCCTGTTCGACCGCATCGCCATCGTTTCCGGTACCTCGAACCGCCAGACCAAGGCGCTGGCCGCTTCGGTACGCGACAAGGTCAAGGAAGCCGGCGGCGAAATCATCGGCATGGAAGGTGAAGACACCGGCGAATGGGTACTGGTCGACCTGGGCGACATGATCGTCCACATCATGCAAGCGCCGATCCGCGCCTACTACCGCCTGGAAGAAATCTGGGGCGACAAGCCGGTCAAGCTGGGCGCCGCCAAACGCGCGCCGAAAAAAGCCGCAGGCGACGAGCCGAAAAAGGTCAGCGGCCACCTGGCAGCAAGCAAGGCCAATGTCGAAGCGACGCCAGTGATCGAGAAAAAAGCGCCGGCCAAAAAAGCTGCCGCCACCACCGCCGCCAAGAAAGCACCGGCCAAGAAAGCCGTCGCTTCCAAAGCCGTCGGCAAGACCGTGAAAGTGGCGCCAACCAAGACCGAGACGGCCGCCGTCAAGGCCCTGAAAGCGCTGCCGGAGAAAAAAGTCCGTGCACCGCGCGCGGCCAAACCGGCAGCCGATGCGGCACCGGCGAAAACCGTCATCAAGCGTATCAAAAAAGTCGAAGAGTAAGCGTTCATGCAGCTTATCATCGCTGCGGTCGGCCATAAAATGCCGGCCTGGATCGAGACGGGCTTCGCCGAATACGCGAAGCGCATGCCGCCGGAATTGCGCATCGTGCTGAAGGAAATCAAGCCCGTCGAGCGTTCCGGCAGCAAGACCGCCGCCACCGCGATGGCGCTGGAACGCGAACGCATCGAAGCATCGTTACCCAAGGGCGTGCGCATCATCGCCCTCGACGAACGCGGCAAGGACCTGACCAGCGTCGGCCTGTCGCAGCAGTTGATGGCGTGGCAGCAGGATGGCCGCGACACGGCTTTCCTGATCGGCGGCGCCGATGGCCTCGACCCTGCCTTGAAGGCACGGGCCGAAGGCATGATCCGTATCTCCAGCATGACCCTGCCGCACGGCGTGGTGCGCGTGATCCTCGCCGAGCAGCTGTACCGCGCGTGGTCGATCACGCAAAACCATCCCTATCACCGCGTCTGATTTTTTTCACCTCCCATGAAACCGGCTGACAACAAGATCTACCTGGCGTCGAAAAGCCCGCGCAGGCGCGAACTGCTGCGCCAGATCGGCATCGACTTCGAACTGCTGCTGCTGCGCAGCGACGGCCCGCGCGGCGCCGACGTGACCGAGGAAGTGCTGCCCGGCGAATCGGCGCTCGACTATGTGGCGCGCGTCGCCAATGAAAAGGCGGCCTTTGCGCTCAATGTGGTGCGCCTGCGCCACCTGCCGCCACGCCCGGTGCTGGCGGCCGACACCACCGTCACCATCGACGGCGTTATCCTCGGCAAGCCGGCGGATCGCGCAGAGGCCATCGCCATGCTGGAGCAATTGTCCGGCCGCACGCACCAGGTGCTGACCTCGATCGCCGTGCATGGCAACGGCATCGCCGAGCAGCGCACGCAGATCTCGCAGGTACGCTTCGGCGTGCTGTCCGCCGCCTCGATCGCCGCCTATTGCGCCACGCCGGAACCGTACGACAAGGCCGGCGCCTACGGCATCCAGGGCAGCGCCGCGCTGTTCGTCGAGCATATCGAAGGCAGCCATTCCGGCATCATGGGCCTGCCCCTGTACGAGACGGCGCAATTGCTGCGGCAAGCGGGTTTGCCCCTGCCCTGATAGGGCGTATGATGTCATTCGTTGCCTCCACTTTTGCGCCTCCATGAACGAAGACATCCTGATCAATATCACGCCGCAAGAAACCCGCGTCGCCCTCATCCTGCAAGGCGCGGTGCAGGAATTGCACATCGAGCGCACGCTCACGCGCGGCCTGGCCGGCAATGTGTATTCCGGCAAAGTGGTCAGGGTATTGCCGGGCATGCAGTCCGCCTTTATCGACATCGGCCTGGAACGCGCGGCATTCCTGCACGTGGCCGACATCTGGGAAGCGCGCGGCCACGACGGCCAGAACACCACCCCTGCCCCGATTGAAAAAATCCTGTTCGACGGCCAGGTGCTGACGGTACAAGTGATCAAGGACCCGATCGGCACCAAGGGCGCGCGCCTGTCGACGCAGATCTCGATCGCCGGCCGCATGCTGGTCTACCTGCCGCAGGACAAGCATATCGGCATCTCGCAAAAAATTGAAAAAGAGTCCGAGCGCGAACTGCTGCGCACGCGCTTGCAAAGCCTGCTGCCGGCGGACGAAAAAGGCGGCTACATCGTGCGCACCATGGCCGAAGACGCCTCCGACGCCGACCTGAAAGCGGACGTGGATTATTTGCGCAAGACCTGGAGCACCATCGTCCACGGCGCTCGCACGCGCCCCGCCACCAGCCTGCTGCACCAGGATCTGAACCTGGCCCAGCGCGTGCTGCGCGACTTCGTCGGCGACGAGACGGCCACCATCCAGGTCGACTCGCGCGAGAACTACGTCAAGCTGCGCGAATTCGCCGAAATCTATACCCCCAGCGAACTGACGCGATTGCAGCATTACACGGGCGAGCGCCCGCTGTTCGATCTGTATGGCGTGGAAGAAGAAATTTTGCGCGCGCTGGGCCGCAGAGTCGACCTCAAGTCCGGCGGCTATCTGATCGTCGACCAGACCGAAGCGATGACCACCATCGACGTCAACACAGGCGGCTTTGTCGGCGGACGCAATTTTGCCGACACCATCTTCAAGACCAACCTGGAAGCGGCCCACGCCATCGCGCGCCAGCTGCGCCTGCGCAACCTGGGCGGCATTATCATCCTCGACTTCATCGACATGGACAACGCCGAGCACCGCAACGCCGTGCTGGCCGAACTCAAACGCACGCTGTCGCGCGACCGCACCAAAGTCTCGGTCAGCAACTTCTCGCCCCTGGGCCTGGTCGAAATGACCCGCAAGCGCACGCGCGAGTCCTTGGCCCACATCCTGTGCGAACCCTGCCCCGCCTGCGCCGGCAAGGGACAAGTGAAAACCTCGCGCACCATCTGCTACGAAATCCTGCGCGAACTGCTGCGGGAAGCGAAACAGTTCAACCCGCGCGAATTCCGCATCCTGGCGTCGCAGGAAGTGGTGGATTTGTTTTTGGAAGAAGAATCGCAGCACCTGGCGATGCTGGGGGACTTTATCGGCAAGAAGATTTCGCTGCAGGTGGAGAATGCTTATCATCAGGAACAGTATGATGTGATACTGATGTAGGCCAGGCAGCATGCATATGCAAAAAATCGTTACCTTATGCCTGTTGCTGCTGTGCGCATCAACCACCGTTGCCGCTACACAGACAGTGCTGCCCGTCACGCTCGCCAAGGGCATTCCCATGGTGCAGCTGCGCCTGGACGGCAAGACGGTGCCCTTTGTGCTCGATACGGGTGCGGGCACCAGCCTGCATCTGACACCGGAGGTTGCACAATCGCTGACGGGACTGGCCTATACGGGGAAACAGCAGAAAAGCATCGACCTGGCCGGTAAAATCCAGTTATCGGATGAATTTCTCATCCCCGCACTGGATGTCAACGGCTTGCCATTCGCCGCCCTGCAAGGCGTCATCCTGACGCCGTGGGGCTTGTCGCTGGGAACGCAAAAGGGTTTGCCGGCCAATATGTCCGTGCTGGGATTGCGTTTTTTCGAGGGCAAGCAAGTGGTGTTCGACTTGCCCGCAGGAACGCTGCAAATCAGCGCAGGCGATGCTGGTCCGCCACCGGCCGGCTGGATGGCAGTCACCTATGAACGGATAGACGAAGGACTGCTGCTGCACCTTGCCGATGGCAAGAAAACCTATCGCCTGGTGCTCGACACGGCCGCCTCCATCTCCATTATCAGGAGCTCGGCTGCCGTAGCGTTTTCACAGGTTGCACAATGCGCTTTCGATCTGGGGCCCGACCTGCCCTGCCGCAGCATCACCTTGGCGCTGCCGGGTGGCAAAAGTGTCTCGCCCTTGCTGATGCCATTGCCAGATGAGTTCCAGGCCGATGGCATACTGGGCACGGACTTCTTCATGCAAATGCCCGTGTTATTCGACCTCCAGCATCAACTGTTGTACCTGCGGCCACCCGCTGGCTGACACAGATGCGTGCCAGCGACAGCACTGCCACCTTCTGGCGCGACCCCGTCTTGCCCCACATCGTAACCCGCCGCGCCTGCCACAGCCGCGCCTGCTACAAGGCCCACAGCCACCCGACGTTCTCCATCGGCGCCGTCGATGCGGGCGGCAGCGTATTTACGGGCAGTGGCGATGCGGCAGTCAGGCTGGCGCCGGGCAGCCTGGTGCTGGTGCCGGCCGGTTGCGTCCATGCCTGCAATCCCCTGCCCGACATGGCGTGGAGCTACCAGATGCTGCACCTCGATGCGCACTGGCTGCAACAGCATGCGCCGGCGCTCGATGGCGACACGGCGCGAGTATTGCATTGCCCTGATCTCTATGCGCAGTTCTGCGCGATGAATGCGCTGCTGTTTTCAGCAGCAGGCGCAGAAGAAAAAGATTTGGCGCTGCTGGCGTTTCTGGCCGCTTGCGCCGGCACCGCTGCCGATGCGCTGCCTTCGGCATATAAACCCGTACCGCGGCAGCTTGAACCCGTGCTTGCTGTGCTGCAGGCGCAGCCCCTGGCCAGCCTGCAGCAACTGGCGCAAGCTGCAGGACTGAGCCGTTATCAATTGATCCGCGCCTTTCGCGCCGCCACCGGCATGACGCCGCATGCATATCAGCTCAATGCCCATATCAACCGCGCGCGCAGCGGCCTGCAGTCAGGGACGGCCTTGGCACAACTGGCCCATGAGCTGGGCTTTGCCGACCAGAGCCATTTCCAGCGCGTGTTCAAGGCCCATGCGGGGATTACGCCGGGTCGCTACCGCAGTTAGATAGCCCGCGCAATTTTCTTCAATACACGCCGCCAGCTCATCCGCATACTCGCTTCCTCACTATTGACGGAGTCGCGTTGTCATGCAAGATTTTCTTTTGATCGCCGGCGCCCACTTTCTGGCGCTGCTGTCGCCCGGTCCCGATTTCTTTCTTGTTGCCCGCAGTTCGCTGGCGCATGGCTGGCGCGGCGCCAGCGGCGCCTGCATCGGCATTGCGCTGGCCAATGGCGTGTTTATCGTGGCGGCGTTTGGCGGCTTGTCGGTGCTGCGGGCCGGCAGCGTGGCCTTCATGGTGGTGCAGCTGGCGGGATGCGCCTATCTGTTCTATCTGGGCTGGCTGTTCCTGCGCCATGCGGGCAAGAGCAGCCTGGAAGCAAAGCCCGGCACCGGCAAGGCGCACTGGCGCGGCGGTTTGATGATGGGCTTTGTGTCGGCCATCCTGAATCCGAAGAACGCGCTGTTCTATGTCAGCCTGGCGGCCGTGCTGGCCAGCCGGCACACCAGCGCGGGGGCGATGGTGGCGTATGGCGCGTGGATGGTATTTGCCGTATTGGCGTGGGATATGGCGGTGGCGCTGGCGATCGGCAGCGCCACCCTGCGCCAGCGCTTTGCACGGGCCCTGCCGCTACTGGAGCGGCTGTCGGGCGTCATGCTGATTGCGTTGGCGACAGGGCTGCTGGTTCAGGCTGCCGGATCGAGGTAAAACACGGCATACACTTTCAACGGCGACGTCTCGGTGGCTTTTTCGGAACGTACCACCGAGCAGTCGTCGGCGGCCAGGCTGCGCCAGTTCTGGATGCCGGCCTTGGCGAACATGGCATGGGCCGGGGCGTTGGCGGCCAGGTCCAGCACCAGGCAGGCGTTGCGCGGGCCGGCGCCGTAGTTGACGGCGCGGATCTCGATGCCGAAGGTGGTCATCCACGGTTCCCACAGGCCTTTTTCCTTGCCGGCCGCAATGCGGTCCAGCATCTCGCCAAAGGTCAAACCTTTCTTGACGGTCTCGCGCAGGGCCTGCAGCGACGGCGCCAGGCGCGGGTCGGGTTGCTTGTTGCCGGCGCGGATTTCGGCGATCGCCTTCAGTTCCTTGATGATGGCCGCGTCGCGCTCGGTGTAGTCGCGCATGCGCGCATAGAATTCGGCGTCCAGAAAGGGATTGACGGTCAGCTTGGCAACGCCCTCTTCGCGGCGTTTCGGGGAAGGCGTGTTGGTTTTGGTCATGGCGATGAGGGCTAGGAAAACAGGGAGGGCCGCCAGTGTACCACCTTGCGGCCTCCGGGACTGCATCAAGAGCGGGGCGGCGCCGTCGATTCGCGCACCACCAGTTCCGGTTTCAGGCGCACGTCGACCACCGAGGAATCGGGCGCGTCGATGGTTTGCAGGATCAATCGCGCCGCTTCGGCGCCGATGCCGTGGTGGCGGATGCGGATGGTGGTCAGTGGCGGGCGGATCATGTCCATATACGGCATGTCGTTGTGGCCCACCACGGAAATATCTTCCGGGCAGTTCAGGCCCAGCTCGCGGATGGCGTCGTAGCAGCCGATCGCCACCAGGTCGCTGCCGGTGACGACGGCCGTGGTCTGCGGCGACTGGCGCAGCAGTTCCAGCAACGCCGCCTTGCCGCATTCGCGCGAATAGCCGCTGCTTTCAAACACGAACGCTTGCGAAGCGTCCAGTTCGCTGGCTTCGATGGCGGCCAGGAAACCCGTGCGGCGCACATGGCCGGTGGACAGGTTTTCCGGGCCGGCGATATGGGCGATATGGCGGTGGCCCAGCGCCAGCAGGTGGCCGACGGCCAGGCGCATGCCGACCACATCGTCGCTGACCACGCAGGAAGCCACGCCATTTTCGTCGCTGCGGTTGACGGTGACCACCGGCACGTTCTGGGCCATGCACATCTTGATGACGGGGTCGTCGCGCCGCGCGGTGGCCAGGATCAGGCCGTCGACCTGCTGGCCCAGCAGGCGATTGATGACGAACAATTGTTCTTCCTCGTCGGCGCCGACATTGGCAACGATGGCCAGGTAGCCGTGCTTGCGCAAGCCTTCCTCGATGCCCAGCAGAATCGGGGGAAACACGGCGTTGGTAATGTCGGGCAAGACCACGCCGATAATGCGCGACTTGCGCGTGACCAGGGTCGAGGCGGCGCGGTTCGGGCGGTAGCCGAGCCGGGCAGCTTCGGCCAGCACGCGCTTGGCGACTTCGGCGCTGACCTTTTGCCGCGTTTCCGGGTTCATCACGCGCGACACGGTGGAAAAGTGCACGCCGGTGGCCCGCGCAACGTCGCTTAGGGTGGGGTTCTTGTTTGTCATGGGTTTTCCGGATGCAATAGCGTGATTTTATCGCACAAACGGCGTGTGCCGTCAAAAACCGAGCAAACGCTTGCATTGACGCTTGCCCTTGGCTCAAAGCGCTTTTCATGGGATTGTCACAAATAGAGCCTTGACAGCGTGCAAACGCTTGCATAACATGGTCCGGACTTACCACTCGGGCTCTCGCGCCCCACCAAGAATTCTTATGTCTACTGCCCAAAGCAAGCACGCCGAGCAAACCGGCGAAGCCTTCAACCTGAAAGAAGCCGCCCTCGCCTATCACGCCGAGCCCCGCGCCGGCAAGATTTCCGTCACCCCCACCAAACCGCTGGGCGATGCCCGCGCCCTGACCCTGGCGTATTCGCCGGGCGTGGCGTTTGCGTGCGAAGCGATCGTGGAAGATCCGCGTTCGGCCGGCATCTACACCTCGCGCAGCAACCTGGTGGCCGTGATCACCAACGGCACCGCCGTGCTGGGCCTGGGCGATATCGGCCCGCTGGCCAGCAAGCCGGTGATGGAAGGCAAGGCCTGCCTGTTCAAGCAGTTCGCCGACGTCGACGTGTTCGACATCGAACTGGCCGAGAACGACCCGGACCTGTTCATCGACACCGTGGTGCGCATGGAACCGACCTTCGGCGGCATCAACCTGGAAGACATCAAGGCGCCGGACTGCTTCTATATCGAGCAACAATTGCGCAAGCGCATGAAGATTCCCGTCTTCCATGACGACCAGCATGGCACCGCCATCATCGTCGCGGCCGGCATCCTGAACGGCCTGGAACTGGTCGGCAAGGACATCGGCAATGTGAAAGTGGCCGTCTCGGGCGCCGGCGCGGCCTCGATCGCCTGCCTGGACCTGCTGGTCTCGCTGGGCCTGAACAAGTCCCTGCTGAAAGTATGCGACAGCCAGGGCGTGATCTACCCGGGCCGTGACGCCAGCATGGAAGAGAACAAGGCGCGCTACGCGAATGACACCAGCGACCGCGACCTGGCCGACGCCATGGTCGGCGCCGACATCTTTATCGGCGTGTCGAAAGGCGGCGTGGTCAGCGCGCAGATGGTCGAATCGATGGCCGCCAAGCCGCTGATCTTCGCCCTGGCCAATCCGCATCCGGAAATCGCGCCGGAAAAAGTGCACGCCGTGCGCGACGACGCCATCGTCGCCACCGGCCGCTCGGATTACCCGAACCAGATCAACAACGTGCTGTGCTTCCCGTACATCTTCCGTGGCGCGCTCGACGTGGGCGCCACCACCATCAATGAAGAGATGAAGCTGGCCTGCGTGCGCGCGATCGCCGCACTGGCCAAGGAGCCGCTGCCGGGCCACGAAACCAGCGCCCTGACGCCATTGCAGCTGATCCCGTCGCCATTCGACGAACGCCTGCGCAGCTGGGTCGCGCCAGCCGTGTCGCAAGCGGCGATCGACACGGGCGTAGCCACCCGCGCGCCGGCAAAATAAAGTCTCCGGGCTTGGCCGGCCGCAAGCCGGTCATGCCGGCAATGAGGCAAGTTACTATTGCTTACAAAAAAAGAACCATGGTGCAAACCATGGTTTTTTGCGTTCTCCCCTATGAAAACCATCAAGCCGTAGCGCTTTGACAAGCCTGGAACGCTCTTTCAACGCAGGGCTTTCGTCTACAATGGCGCCTGCCTCGATGTTGTTACAGTAACCATTTTTACCGGAATTTCCAGGGACCTGCAATGCTGCGTTTAACTTCTGTCTGCGTTTTTCTTTTTTCAGCCTTGTCCCTGTCGGTCGGCAGCGGCTACTCGCTCGGCGCCGTGGTGTTGTTACTGAGCAGCACCTGCCTGCTGTGGCAGCGTCCGCGCCTGGGGCTGCAGCGCCAGGACTGGCTGTTGATCGCGGCGCTGCTGGCGTATTGCCTGGTCTTTGTCGCCAGCATGCTGTACCACGGCGATCCGGGGCGCGAATTCGACATGCCGCTGCGCGCCCTGCTGGTGGTGCCGGTGCTGCTGCTGCTGCTGGCGTATCCGCCGCGGCCCGCAGCCTGGTGGAGCGGCGTGGCCGTCGGCGCCATCGCCGGCGCCGCGCTGGCGCTGTGGCAATTCACGATGCAGGACATGGAGCGCCCGCAGGGCTCGACCAGCAATGCCATCCATTACGGCAATGTCAGCATGCTGCTGGGCATGTTGTCGCTGGCCGGCCTGGAATGGGCCAGGGCGCGGCGCCGTGCCCTGGCCTGGAGCGCCTTGCTGCTGGCCGGTTGCCTGGCTGGCGTATTCGGCTCCATCCTCAGCGGCAGCCGCGGTGGCTGGGTGGCCTTGCCTGTTTGCGTGCTGATCATCTCCATCCAGAACGCCCGCGTCCATGGCTTGCGCTACCTGGCCATCACGCTGTCCACCATGGCCGTGTTGCTGACGGTGGGCTATTATCTGCCCCATTCGCCGATCGAGGAGCGCGCCTCCATTGCCATGACGCAAGTGGAAAAATTCAACGATGCCAGCAATGCCGGCACGTCGATCGGACAACGCTTCGTGATGTGGCGCACGGCGTGGCACTTGTCATCCGAAAACCCGGTGCTGGGCATGGGACGCAACGGTTACATGGCAGAAAAACAGGCGATGGTCGCCCAAGGCAAGCTCAACGCAGCCTCCCTGAGCATCACCAATGCGCACAATGACTATCTCGACGTGCTGGTCAAGCGCGGCACGCTGGGCCTGCTGGCCCTGTTCGGCCTGCTCCTGTTACCCTTCTGCCTGTTTGCGCGCGCCCTGCGCCACGGCGCGGCCAGCGGCCACCCGTTTGCGCTGGGCGGCGTGGTGCTGTGCACCTGCTACAGCATCTTCGGCCTGACCACCAGTTCGCTCACCTTGAATATCGGCATCATCATGCTGGTGTTCCCGATGGCCATGCTGTGGGCGCTGCTGCGCCATGCCCAGCGCGGCACATGATTAATAGAGCTCATCGGTGATCCCCCATTGAGTGTGTGCACTGAGTCGTGGTATTGTCCCATCGACAAATAATGAAACCGCCAGTCACCGCCATCGCAGGACGCCGGCGGCCTGGCTTGCCCGACTCACTCCACCACACCGCATTGCACCATGACCCCTCTGATCCCCGCCGCACTGCTCGCCCAGTCGGACAAGATCCTCTTTGTCGCCCATTTGGCGCTGGGAGACTACACCTATATGCAAAACGGCTTTCGCGCCTTTGCCGCCGCCTATCCGCACCTGAAGATCCACCTGTGGATCGATGAAGTGCGGCGCACCGACGACGCGGCGCAATGGGAAAGCCTGCGCACCTATTCGCTGTATGACTGGGTCGAGCAATCGGGGCTGTTCGCCAAGGTGTACCGCAAGACCTACAGCCCGGCCCTGTACCAGGAAAGCGTGCGCGAGGCGCAGGCCGAGCATTATCCGGTGGTGGTGTCGCTGGCGCATATCCGCCCGCAGCGCTATGCCCACCTGGCGCGCGCCATCAGCCCGGACGGCCTGGTGATCGGCATGCGCAAGCGCGTGACCATCCTGCGCCCGATGCACTATTTTGCCTACCGCAAGCTCGACGCCCTGCTGACGCCGTATGCGGGCCAGGATGCGGGCGAACACCATATCAGTGCCGTCTATGCCGACTGGTTCCGCCAGCTGACGGCACTGGAGATTCCCGTCGCCGAACGCTACCCCTATGTGCACCTGCCCGAAGAGGCACTGCAGCAGGCCCGGCAGCAACTGGCCAACTGGGGCTTTGACCAGCGCCAGGGGCCGCTGGTGCTGCTCAATCCGTTTGCCAAGTCGCACAAGCGCGGCTGGCCCCTGGAGCGCATCAGCGCGCTGATCCAGCGCATGCAGCAGCAGCCCAAATGGGCCGGCGCCTGCTTCCTGATCAACGCCATGCCGCACGACCTGGCCAAGGTGAACGCCGCCGTGGCGGCAGCCGGTCTGGCGCGCACGCAGGCCTTCAGCGCGGTCGACAACTTCTTCCAGCTGCCGGCCATGCTGGCGCAGTGCGACCTGATCATTTCAGTGGAAACGTCGATCATGCACCTGGCCAATGCCGTGCACGTGCCGGTGGTGGCGCTGATGCGCAAGAAGAACCCGGAATGGGCGCCGTTCGACAGCGCCAACAGCACCGTGCTGACGGTGGCCAGGCGCAACGACTGGGTCGATGCGATTACGGTCGAACAGGTGCTGCAAGCCATCAAATAATACGTGGGGGCTAGTCGGTCCCCAGCATGCTGATGCGCACCAGGTCGGCCACATTGTCGACCCCCAGCTTGTCCATCACGCGCGCCTTGTGCACTTCCACGGTGCGCACGGAAATGCCCAGCACGGGCGCGATGTCGCGGTTGTGGCGGCCCGTCACCACCAGCTGCATCACTTCCCTTTCACGCGGCGTCAGGCTGCGCAGCAAGTCCAGCCCTTCCTGCTGGCGCCGCAACTGGCCGCGCGTGGCCGCCTCGCGCGAAAACGCTTCGGCGATGGCCGCCAGCAGCTTGTCGTGGTCGAACGGTTTTTCCAGGAAGTCGCTGGCCTGGGCCTTGAAGGCCTGGCGCGCCAGGGTCACGTCGCCATGGCCGGTGACGATAATCACGGGAAGCAGGCAACCGAGTTCCAGCAGCCGGCGCTGCAGCGACAGGCCATCCATGCCTGACATGCGGATATCGATCAGCACGCAGCCGGCCCACTCGCGCTGCCAGCCCAGCAAGAAATCCTCGGCGCAGGAAAACAGGGCGGTGCGGTAGCCGCGCACGCCCAGCAGCAAGCCGAGCGCATCGCGCACGGCGGGGTCGTCATCAACGATAAATACGGTCAAATCACTGCTCATGCGGGCTCTCCGGGCGATGCCGCGGTGGCACGCGCCAGCGGCAGGATAAAGCGAAAAATGCCGTGGCTGCCGACTTCGGCCCACAACTGGCCGCCATGCGCCTCGACGATGCTGCGGCTGAGCACCAGCCCCAGTCCCAGGCCGCTGGCCTTGCTCGATACAAACGGCTCGAACAAGCGCGCCGCCAGGCTGCTGGAAATGCCGGGGCCGCTGTCTTCCACCGACAGGCGCAGCCGGCCGCCGTCGAGCCGCTCGGCACTGAGGGTGATGCGGCGCCGGCTGCGCGGCTGGCCCAGCACTGCGTCCTGGGCGTTGGCCAGCAGGTTGCGCAGCACCAGCTCCAGCTGCAGCCGGTCGGCGTTGATGGCCAGCGGCTGCGGTGGCGCCAGCACCAGCTCGATGCCGTGCTCATGGAACTGCGGCGTGAACTGGCGCGCGATGCCGGCGATCAGGGCGCTCGCCTCGACCACTTCGAGCTGCATCGCGCCGGTGCGGAAGAAATCGCGCAGGCGGCGCACCACCTCGGCCGCCCGCCCCGATTCGACGATCATGTGGCCGATGGCGTTTTGCAACAACGGTCCGCTCTCGCCCCGCTCCAGCAGGTATTCGCAGGCCTTGCCGTAGGTCGACAGGGCCGTCAGCGGCTGGTTCAGCTCATGCGCGAGGGCGGCCGCCATTTCGCCGGCGGCGGCCAGGCGCATGGTGTGCTTGAGTTCATGCGAAACCTGGCGCACCTCGTCGACCACGATGCCGATGAAAAAGCCCACCAGCGCCAGCATGGCGTCGAGCAGCTGCAACTCGTAAAACTGGATATGCACCGCATGCGACCATTTCACCAGGGTAATGATGCACAGCTGCAGGGCGAATACGGCCAGCACGGCGCCATACAGGCCCTGGCGCGAAGCGGCCCAGATCACCGGCAGAAACAGGAAATAGAAATGCTTGTATTCGCAGCGCAAAATGGAGCCGAACACGCTCCACAGCACGAAGCCGCCCAGCGCCAGGTAGGCCAGGGTTTCCCAGCGCCAGATGGCATTGCGCAGGCGTTCACGGCCGCGCTCGCTGACCAGCACCCAGATCAGCGGCATCGACACCAGCATGCCCACCGTGTCGCCGACGCCGAAGCGCAGCAGCGCGGTGGCCCACTCGCCGGACGGGATACGCCCCGTCAGCGACAGCAGCGACATGTAACCGACGGCATTGAACAAGGTGCCGGCCATCACGATGCCGGCCCAGGCCAGCAAACGGCGCCGGTTGTCGAACATATTGCTGCTGCTGAAACGGCGGCGCAGGGCTTCGCCGATCATGCCGTAGCCCAGTACCAGCCAGGCCGAACAGAGCAAGGTCAATGGCAGGCCGGCCGGCAGGCCGCGCACCAGCACTTCGGCGCTGAGCAGGGCGACGAACCAGGGCAATGCGGCCTTGCGGCCATGGATCAGCCAGAATACCAGGCCCAGCGCGGGATCGGGATTCCAGGGCGTGATGTTCAGGCCATACATCGGATCGATGTAAGTGGCCCAGTCAAACAGCAGGTACAGGCCGACAAAGGCGGGGTACTGCAGATGGCGGGACAGGGATGGGCGCATAACGGTGTTTTTTTAACGTTCCGCATTATGCATCGCGGCTGCGCGCAGCGCCATCACATGTTGCATTTCAAGCACAGATAATAATACTTATGCAATCCGTGGCGCAGGCATGCGCGCCAGCGGCAAGCGCACTTCCACCAGCAGCCCTTGGCCACCATCGGCCTGGTGCAGCGCAATGCCGCCGCCATGCTGCGCCACCACCGCGGCGACGATGGACAGGCCCAGGCCGCTACCGGGCTGGTCTTGTTGGGGCGCGCGGAAAAAACGGTCGAACACGCGCGCATGCAGGGCGGCCGGAATGCCGGGCCCCTGGTCGGCCACGTGCAGTACGGCGTGATCGCCCTGCGCATGCAGCGCCACCGTCACGCTGCCGCCGCGCGGACTGTACTTGACGGCGTTTTCCACCAGGTTGTCGATCAGCGACACCAGGCTCTCCCGCTGGCCCGGTACGCAGAGGGGCACGGCGGCCTGCAATTCCAGCTCGATGCCGCCTGCCTGCGCCAGGCAGGACAGGGCCGCCAGCCGGTCCTGCAGCAACACGTCGAGCGCCTGCGGCGCGGCCTGCTCACCGGCTTCGGCCTGCACCTCGCTGCGCGTGAGCTGCAGCAACTGCCCCACCAGCCGCGCCGCGCGGTTATTGCTGTTCAAGATACCGTCGAGCAATTCCTGCTGGCGCGGATCGCGTGCCTGGCCCTGCAAGGCCTCCACATTGATGCGCATCGCCGCCAGCGGCGTGCGCAGCTCGTGCGTGGCGTCGGCGATGAAACTGCGTTCGCGCGCGGCGCTGGCGTCGACCCGCTGCAGCAAGGCATTGATGCTGTCGACCAGCGCCGCCAGCTCGCCATGCGGCGGCTTGAAGGCCAGCGGACGCAGGTCGCGCGGGCCGCGGGCCGACACTTCCTGCGCCACCTTGCGCCAAGGCCGCAGGGCCAGGCGGATCGACAGCCAGGCCGGCAGCAGCAGGAATGGCAGGCTGATCAGCAAGGGCAGCAGATAATAGCCGCGTGAATTGATGGTGATGAAAAACTGCCACGGTCCGCCCGCTTCCAGTATGGTCACCCGCGTGGCGCCCTCGGCCAGCGTGCGCGTGTGCCAGGGCTGGCCCTTGATCCGCACCACTTCGGTCTCGACCGGGCCGGCGCTGCGGATGCCGTCCGGCGCGCCGGGCGAGCGGTAGATCAGCTGGCCATCGCGCCACACCAGCGTCAGCGGCGCCAGTTCCGGCAGTTCGCCATCGACGAATTCTTCGCGCAGCGCCTCATCGATCGCGAGCAGGCTGTCGTGCTGGCGCTGCGGCTGGTCGGCCAGGTTGTCGGCCACGCTGATCACGGCGCGCAGCGCGCCACGGCTGATGCTGCTGTCTTCATCGGAGCCTTCGACCAGCACAAAAGCCACCGCCATGCTCCACAGCACGGTCAGCATCAGCATCTGCGCCATCAGCAGGCGGCGCACCAGCGTCGGCCGGCGCAACATGGCCCAGCCGCGCAGCAGCAGGCCCCTCATGCCGTGTCGCCCTGCTGGTCGATCACATAGCCGACCCCGCGCACGGTGCGGATATAGCCCTCGCCTATCTTGCGGCGCAAGTTCCCCATATGCACGTCGAGCGTATTGCTGGCATTGGCCAGGCCACCCGGCAAGATATGTTCTTCCAGCACGCGGCGTGTGATGACGCGGTTGGCGCGCATCAGCAGGGTTTTCAGCAAGGCATATTCGCTGGCCGTCAGTTCCACCGCACGCCCGTGCACGCTGACCCGGCGCGTCGGCACCTGCAGCAGCAGGCCGCGCAGCTCGATGGTATCGCCGTCAAAACCGTAGCTGCGGCGCGCCAGCGCGCGCACGCGCGACAGCAGTTCGGCCAGCACGAACGGTTTCACCAGGTAATCGTCGGCGCCGCCATCGAGGCCGCGCAGGCGCTGCTCCAGGGTATCGCGGGCGCTGAGGATCAGCACCGGCAAGCGCGCCGCACGCAGCCGCGCCAGCAAGTCCAGGCCGTCGCCATCGGGCAGGCCCAGGTCGAGCAGCACCAGCTCGCAGCTGTCGTGTTCGATGCTGCGCGCCGCGTCGTCCAGGGTGCGCACCCACACCACCTGCATGCCCTGGTCGCGCAAGGCAATCCGCACGCCGTTGCCCAGGTCCATGTCGTCTTCGATCAACAATATTTTCATGAACGGTATTAAACCATCGCAAGCTGAAGAACAGGTAAAGAACGGTTCTTCATGCAATCTTCATGCATTCCTCAGGCAAGGTTCAGCTTTACTTCAAGGCAACTTTTCATAATGCGCACTGTCAATCGAGCCATACGGGACTCGGTTCTCCATCTGAAGGAAACCACCATGCAATCATCCACCCTGCTGACCCTGGCCGGCCTGCTGTGCCTGCACCTGTCCGCGCTGGCGGCCGGCGACAGTGCCGGCGACACCAGCGGCAACGTCCTGACCGTCGGCGCCGGCGTGGCCGCCGGCAGCCCCTATGCGGGCGACGACCGGACCAAGGCGATGCCCCTCATCGTGCTCGACTACACCATGGCCAACGGCTTTTTTGCCAGCACCATGCGCGGCCTCGGCTATGGTGGCCAGGTCGGCGCCTTCAGCTACAGCGCCGCGCTCGGTTACCGCGGCGAACGGGCCGACCACCAGCGCAAGGGCTTGCGCGGCCTGGCCGGCAGCGACTACCTGAAAGGCATGGGCAAGGTCGAAGGCAATGCCAGCGCCCTGCTGAGCCTGGGCTACTCGCCGCTGCCCGGCGTGCAGCTGAGCGTGGCTGGCGATATTCCGCTCAACCACCGCGAGAACGGCGCCACGGTGCAGCTGGGCGCCAGCGGCCAGGTGTACAGCCGCAAGGACGGCCGTGGCGTGCCGCAAGACACGGTCAGCCTGGGCCTGCAAACGAGCTGGGGCGAAAAGAAATATCTGCAGACCATGTATGGCGTGACGGCGGCGCAGGCGGCCAGGACGGCATTTCGCCAGTACACGCCGAAGGGCGGTTTTCATGAAGCGCAGGCCAGCGTCAG
Organism: Janthinobacterium sp. J1-1; assembly: GCF_030944405.1. Taxonomy (NCBI): domain Bacteria; kingdom Pseudomonadati; phylum Pseudomonadota; class Betaproteobacteria; order Burkholderiales; family Oxalobacteraceae; genus Janthinobacterium; species Janthinobacterium sp. J1-1. The sequence continues at coordinate 2,165,062 of NZ_CP132339.1, read as the reverse complement.
CTGGGAACACCGCATCGATGCAAGCTGGGGCGTCAACACCGTGCTGGGCGTGGAACGGCGCCTCGGCGACGCAGCGAAGAGTCCCATCGTGCAGCGCAAGACTGCGCCGATGGGCGCCGTGTATGTCACTTACCGGTATTAAAAATCCCCTGTCATAAGGGAAGCCCGTACGCCATTTCGCCAATTTACAGGGGCAAAGACGCTGGCTAAGATGGGGCCGTTTTCCTGACAACGGCACCCATCCATGCAAGCTGCACACCCTGTTCCGCCACGCCATGCGCATGCCACCGAGCATGCGGCAAGTGCGGCCGGCAGCGGCCAGGCAACGCTGCAATTGCTGCTGCCGGTCAAGCGCGTCGGCGACATCGTCTACGGCGCGCGCTACGCCAGGCGCTTGCGCGAGTGGGGCATCCATGTCCATGTCAGCCTGCTGCATGTGACGCCACCGCTGGCGCAACATGCCGACGGCACCGCCATCCATGGCCAGGACGACAATGACGCCGCCGCGCAACTGATGCGTGAAGCCGGCCTGTACCTGAGCCGCTCGCATCTTTCCTTCAGCACCCATATTTTCTCGGGCGAACGCCTGTTCACCATCCTCGATACCGCCGAGCTGCTCGGCTGCCATGAAATCGTTTTGCCGGTTCTGAAAAACAGCTCCTGGCAGCGCCACTTTGCCGACACCCTGGCGCACAGGCTGGCGCGCGCCACGCGCAGCGCCACGGTACTGCTGGCCGACGCCGACGGCTTCGGCGGCCCGCCCGCGGCCTGACGTTCCCGCCTTCCCCTCGTTTTCTTACCCAAGGACTGTCCATGACACAAGCCATTACCCTGCATGCCGGCCTGACCAATATGCCGCCCGGCTTCGCGCGCCTGCGCGAACTGCTCAAGCTGCAATTGCGGGCCCGTTTGCAACAGCGCGAGACACGCATCTGGCTGCAGCTGCTCAACTCCCATCCCGTGTTCCAGGACTTGCTGCGGGCCTATCCACGCATGATGCACAAGGTCTACCGTCATTACCTGAGCAAAACCCTGTCCTGCAGCCAGCGCGTGGCCTTGCTGGTCGATCACTACCGCTTTATCCTGCAACAAGGCTGGGGCAAGCTGATGGTGGACGCGGCGCACGACGCCGTGCTGCTGGGATCGATGCCAGGCAAGTCCGGCGAGCTGTACCACCTGCAGTTGACGTCGCTGTCGTGCATGGACCGCGAAGGCGAAATGGTGCTGCAACTGATGCACGGCGGCGAGATGCTGTATGCGGTGGTGTTTACCTTTTTCGGCTGCCGCACGCGCGCACCGATGGAGCTGGGCGTGCGCATCGGCTGTCTCCAGGGACCCAGGGGCGAGGAAAGCTTGCGCCGCGTGCGCGAAGCAACGCGCGACCTGCACGGCATGCGTCCCAAGTTCCTGATGATGCGCCTGGCGCGCCAGCTGGCCTGGGAACATGGCTGCCGCACCATGATTTTGGTCGGCAATGACAATCGCACGGTGCACCATTCGGCGAAAAAACATGGCCGCCTGATGGCCGACTACGACAGTGTCTGGCAAGAACTGGGCGCCCAGGCGCGACGCGATGGCGATTTTGAACTGCCGTGTGAAAACATGCCGCCGCTGATGCTCGATGAGATCGCCTCGAAAAAACGCTCGGAAGCACGCAAACGCCATGAACTGACCCTGGCCATGATCGCGACTTTGCGTAGCGGCCTCGACAACCATAGTGTCGCGGTTTCCCTGTGCGGCATCGCCCCTGCCGCCAACGATTCCCAGCATCAAATCGCGCCCGCCGCCGCCGTTGCCTGACCCTTGACCCCTGCCCCAGCAAGCCCGGCGCCCCGCCCCCGCGCCCAGCCACGCCTCCCCAGCCTCTACCACCGTTTTTCCCACAGCACGCAGACAAAAAGCATGCTCCCCGCATTCCTGTTACGCTAGCACGATCGGTTGGCACGCCAGGTGCGCCGTTTCCCCTAACGCTTACAAGGAGGCAAGTCATGCGCGTCGATATCTACCGTCGAGCCGAACACGATGGCATTTTTTCCTATCTCGCCGTGCCAGAAGGAAAGATCATTCCCGAAGAAGTCACGAGCACCGACTGGCAACTGGAAACCCAGGCCAGCGAAGTGGCCGACGATGCCCAGGCCTTGCCCGACTACCATATCGAACATCCGCTGCAGCAGATCGCGGCAAAAGGCTATGCGATCACCAGCCTCAAGGATATGTAAGGTTTCACTGTAAAAAAAGCCGGACCTTCAGGGTCCGGCTTTTTTTTCTTCCAAGGCTAGACGCCTCAGTATTCCACTTCCACTTCCTGCGCGCCCAGCTGCTGCACCAGCGCCGTCTGCAACTCATCCGATGGCGCGACCTTCCACTCATCGCCAAACTGCAACACGCAACTGACGCCTTGCGGGCTGACCTTGGCTGCGATCGGCAAGCCATCCTGGGCGCGGTACGGCATCAAGACGTCGCTGATGCGCTTCATGTCGAGCGTGGTCGGCAGGGTCAAGCCCAGCTGGCGGCCATACTGCACACGCGCCGAGATAATATCGAAAGCGCTCTCGGCCATGATGCGCAAGCCACCCGAAAAACGGTCTTCCGACACCTTGCCCACCACCGCCAGGAATTCGTCTTCCTTGAAGATCTTCTTGTTCTGCTCGAACAATTCGCTGTACACCGTCACTTCCACCGTGCCGCTCTTGTCGTCCAGGGTGACGATGACGATCTTGCCGCGCTGCGTCATCTGCGTGCGCAGGCCGGTGATCACGCCGGCCATCATGCGCGGCTCGCGCGACGGCGACAGATCCGACAGCTTGGTGCGGGCAAAGCGGCGCGCTTCGGGCGCATACGAATCGAACAGGTGACCGGACAGATAAAAGCCCAGGGCAATCTTTTCCTCCGTCAGGCGCTGCTTGTCGGTCCACGGCTGCGCCTTGACGTACTCGGGCGGCGCCACCATGTCGCTGTCGTCGCCGCCGAACAGACTGACCTGGTTGGCCGCCTTGGCGGCCTGGTCGGCGCATTCCATGGCGAACGCGACCGAGGCCAGCAAGATCGCGCGGTCGACCTTCAGGCAGTCGAAGGCGCCGCTGCGGATCAGGGATTCGATGGTGCGGCGGTTGATCTGCTTCTTGTCGACCCGCTTGCAGAAATCGAACAGGCTGACAAACGGCCCGCCCGCCGTGCGCGCGGCAATGATGGCCTCGATCGCGTTCTGTCCCGAGCCCTTGACGGCGCCAAGGCCGTAGCGGATCTGCGTGACTTTCTTGCCACTCACCGAAGGCGCTTCGCCGCTCGGCGTGAAGCGGTAATCGGATTCGTTGATGTCCGGCGGCAACAAGGTCAGCTTGCAGATGTCCAGCGAGTCTTCCACCAGGATCTTGATCTTGTCGGTATCGTCCATCGCCAGCGACAAGTTGGCGGCCATGAAGGCGGCCGTGTGGTGCTGCTTCAGGTAGGCCGTGTGGTAGGACAGCAGGGCGTAGGCGGCGGCGTGCGATTTATTGAAACCGTAGCCGGCGAACTTTTCCATCAAGTCGAAGATCTCGTCGGCTTTTTCAGCCGTCAGGCCGTCTTTCGCCGCACCGGCGCGGAAGATCTCGCGGTGCTCGGCCATCTCTTCGGCCTTCTTTTTACCCATCGCGCGGCGCAGCATGTCGGCGCCGCCCAGCGAATAGCCGCCGACGATCTGTGCCATCTGCATCACCTGCTCCTGGTACACCATGATGCCGTAGGTTTCGGACAGAATCGATTCGGTGCGCGGATCGGGGTAGTCAAAGCGCTCGCCGTGCTTGCGCTTGCAAAAATCGGGAATCAGATCCATCGGGCCCGGACGGTACAAGGCCACCAGCGCGATAATGTCTTCGAAGCGGTCGGGACGCGCGTCTTTCAGCATGCCCTGCATGCCGCGCGACTCCAGCTGGAACACGGCCACGGTCTTGGCCTTGGTCAACAGGTCATACGAGGGCTTGTCGTTCAGCGGCAAGGTCGCCAGATCAAAATTGGCCTGGGCCGGGTCGAGCTGCTTGATATAGCGCACCGCGCGGTCCAGAATCGTCAGCGTGGTCAGCCCCAGAAAGTCGAATTTCACGAGACCGACGGCCTCCACATCGTCCTTGTCGTACTGGGAGACGACACCGGAATCGCCGCCCTGCGTGTACAGCGGGCAGAAATCGGTCAGCTTGCCCGGCGCGATCAAGACGCCCCCGGCGTGCATGCCGATATTGCGGGTAATGCCTTCGACCTGCTGCGCCAGGTCCAGCAGCTGCTTGACCTCTTCCTCGTTTTCCTGGCGCTCCTTGAGCAGCGGCTCTTCTTCGATGGCGTCGGCGATGCTGACCGGTTTGCCCGGCTTGAACGGAATCAGCTTGGAGATGCCATCGCAGAAGTTGTAGCCGAAGTCCATCACGCGGCCGACGTCGCGGATCGCACCCTTGGCCGCCATGGTACCGAAGGTGGCGATCTGCGAGACCGCCTCCTTGCCGTACAAGTCCTTGACGTGCTGGATGACGCGGTCGCGCCCTTCCTGGCAAAAGTCGATATCGAAGTCGGGCATCGAAACGCGTTCTGGATTCAGGAAGCGCTCGAACAGCAGGTTGTACTGCAAGGGGTCCAGATCGGTAATCAGCAGCGAATACGCGACCAGCGAGCCCGCGCCCGAACCCCGGCCCGGTCCCACCGGCACGCCGTTTTCCTTGGCCCACTGGATAAACTCGGCCACGATCAAAAAGTAGCCGGGGAACTTCATGTTGCAGATGGTATCGGTCTCGAATTTCAGCCGCGCCTCGTAGCGTGGCCGCTCTTTTTCGCGCCGCTCTTCATTCGGGTACAGCTGCAGCAGCCGTTTTTCCAGGCCGGCCTGCGATTCGGCAACCAGAAACTCGTCGATCGTCATGCCCGGCGGCGTGGGGAAATTCGGCAGTTGCGGCTTGCCCAGGGTCAGGGTCAGGTTGCAGCGCTTGGCGATCTCGACCGAGTTGGCCAGCGCGGCCGGCAGGTCGGCGAACAATTCCTGCATTTCGGCCTGCGACATGAAGCGCTGGCTGTCGTTGAAACGTTTCACGCGCTTGGCGTTGGCCAGCATCTCGCCTTCGGCGATACAGGTGCGCGCCTCGTGGGCGATGAATTCTTCGGGTGAAATGAATTGCACCGGATGGGTGGCCACCACCGGCAAGCCCAGCTTGGACGCCAGCGCCACCGCATGGCGCACCTGCGCCTCCTGGTTGGCCTGGCCACCGCGCTGGATTTCAATATAAAAATGGCCAGGGAAAATCTCGGCCCAGCGCTGGGCGTTGCGTTCAGCCAACGCCAGGTTGCCGTTTTCGATGGCGATGCCGACGTCGCCGAAATGCGCGCCGGACAGCGCGATCAGGCCATTGGCCGCGCTTTCGCCCGGGTACAGCTCATAGGTATTGCTGGCCAGCGCCTGCAGCCACTCGATGCGCACTTCGGCGCGGCCCTTGTACTGGTTCGTCAGCCAGGCAGTCGACAGCAGTTCGCACAGCTGCAGATAGCCCATGCGGTTCTTGGCCAGCAGCAGCAGGCGCGACGGTTTTTCACGGTTATCGTCGTTGGTAATCCACACATCGACGCCGATCACGGGCTTGATGCCCTTGCCGCGCGCGGCCTTGTAGAACTTCACCATGCCGAACAGGTTCGACAGGTCGGTCACGGCCAGCGCCGCCTGCTTGTCCCTGGCGGCGGCGCCCACCACGTCGTCGATACGCACCAGGCCGTCGACGATCGAGTACTCCGAGTGCACGCGCAAATGCACGAATCCCGGACCTTGCGTGGCGGAGCTGACCGTTGCCGGAACGCCGGCTTGCTGCATTACCATTTCCATCTTTGTGTACCCATCGTGCAAAATTCAATGGGGTCTATTCTACCGCGTCGCGGCCATCGGCCGGGTATCGTGGCTGGCCCGGCGGGCTTATAATATCGGCTGTCCAGTCCAATCCGATCGCCATCATGCATTCCGAGATACACGCCACCCCCGCCATTTCCACCGCCGCCAGCCCTGTGGCGGCCGCGCCCGCCGATTCTTTTGTCAATATTGCAGCGTATAAATTCATCACGCTGTACGATACGGAAGCCATGCGCCCGCTATACCAGGAGCAATGCCTGGCACTGGCGCTGAAGGGCACCATCCTGCTCACCCCCGAAGGCATCAATATGTTTTTGTCGGGCACGCGCGCGCATATCGACGCGTTTCTCGCCTGGGTGCGCAGCGACGAACGGCTGGCGGACCTGGAGTGGAAGGAAAGTTTATCCAATGAGCAATCGCACAAGCGCATGCTGGTGAAGCTGAAAAAAGAAATCATCACCATGCGCATGCCCTTGATCAAGCCGGAACTGGGCCGCGCGCCGTCGGTCGACGCGCACACGCTCAAGCGCTGGCTGGACGCCGGCGTCGACGACGCGGGCAAACCGGTGGTGATGATGGAAACGCGCAACGCGTTCGAAGTCGACGTGGGTACCTTCAACAACACGCTGGATTATCGCATCGACAAGTTTACGGAATTCCCGGCCGTCGCCGCCGCACACAAGGACGAACTCGAAGGCAAGACCGTGGTGACCTTCTGCACCGGCGGCATCCGCTGCGAAAAAGCCGCCATTCACATGAAGGAAATCGGCTACGACAGCGTGTACCAGCTCGACGGCGGCATCCTGAAGTATTTCGAGGAAGTGGGCGGCGCGCATTACACGGGCGACTGCTTCGTGTTCGACTACCGCACCGCCCTCAATCCGAAGCTGGAGCCGACCGAAACCGTGCAGTGCTTCGTGTGCCGCGCGGTGGTGACGCCGCGCCAGCAGCTGGCGCCCGAGTATGTGTACGAAGTGTCTTGCCCGCATTGCCACGGCAAAAAAACCGCCTGACTGTTCTTCTCAGCAACGGCTTTTCAATCCACGGATTGAATAGCCGTTGCGTTGTTCAAGCCAGCACGGCGTGCTTGCCCGCCAGGGCCGTCAGCGCCTCGCTGCTGCTCTGTATCATGTCGCTGTACTGGGTATTCTGGAATCCCCATAGCGTGGAATGCACTTCTTCGCGGTGTCCGACGAGGAAGGGCAAGGCGACCACGACGCGCAATTCTTTCTGGCGTTCCACATATTTGTCGATGGTATTGGTTTGGTCGTTGCGATGCGACGGATCCCACGATGCCAGCAGGCGCAAGGCCGAAGTGTCATAGATATTGCATACCATGCTGGTCATCTTGTCGACGGTCAGAAAACGCATGCCCTGGAAAACTTCCGAATGCAAGATCCGGGTGTCAGGATGCAGTGATGCAATGACGCCGGCAAAAATATCCCACTGCCCTGCGCGGGCATCCAGGTAAGCATTTACAGTACGCATCTTTTCCTCGAAGTCCTCAGGCAGCAAGGCATCGTCTTCCAGTACCGTCAGCCGCGTCACGTCATGCTTCAAGGCGTGCCGCGCCAGGGTCGAGTACGACAGGGCGCAACCGACCCAGCCCGGACGCAGGCGCACGCCGTCGAATACGGCGCAGTCCTGCGGCTTGTTCGCTTCGAAGATACGGCGCCGGACGATGGTTTCCGGCATCGACAAGGCCACCCGCGTGCTGCCCGGCGGTACCGGGATGGTGACGTCCTTGAGCGTGTCGGTGTCCAGCAGGTTCATGGCCACCAGGAACCTGCCAAACATATAGGTAAAGCGCTGGTCCGACAAGCTGGCCGATGCCTTGACCGCCTCTTCCGGTACTTGCTGGGCCAGTGCATGGCGTACCGCCGCCACCATGGCGTCGGCATTGCCCTGTTCAAAGAATGTCACCGCCCCTGCCAGTTCCGGATAATCCGCCTGATCCTGCGAAGCCTCGGACACCAGCGGTATTCCCAGCGACAGGCATTCCTGGACGCGCGGCATTTCCAGCAAGGCATTCTCGTAATAGTGCAGGTTGATCACGATCCGGGCGCTGCGGATGGCCGCATTCATGTCCGCCCCAAACACCTCGCTGCACACACGCACATTGAAATGCTGCTTCAAGGTATCGAGCATGGCGCGGCGGCGGGCAGAACTGTTCGAATCGCCATAGAACAGCACATCGCATGTTTTTTCCACTGGCGCGGCGACGGGCGCATACGCCGGATCGGCCCCTACCGGCAAATAATAGACATGCGGGTAGGCCACATTGTGCTGGGCGAGAAACTCGATGTTGACGGTTGCATAATCGAGCACCGCCATGGAGTGCTCGAGGATGTGAAAATAGTCATCGGTAAACCAGCGCGAGCTGACCGACTGTTCCATCTGATACACGATGCGCCGTTCGCCCGGCGGCAGCTGCTTGAACATTTGCGGGCAGACCACGATATACATCTGATGGGGAAAACCGGCTGGCGGCTCGGTCGTGATATCGACTTCCCACCCCTGATTGCGCAACTGGCGCGCAATCAGATGGGCAATGAACAGGGTATGCGGCGTGGCCATGACGCACCAGTGCTTCGGCGGACCACTGAGCAAGATGGCATGCGAGACACGGTCGGCCCGAAACGCCCGCAGGCGGTTGGCCAATCCTGCAAAGTCGCCACGCAAGGCATAGCGCAAGCCATTGCGCGACAGGCGCAGCAGCGTCCTGGCCTTGCCGGTCTTGCGCGACACCCAGCGCAGCGCACCGGTCGCACGCCAGGAGCGGGAGCGATAGATGGCGTCGAGCTCTTCGTGCTGCAACTGGCTCAGCGATTGCACGCGGTGCAGTTCGGAAAAGACATTTGCTTCCCTTGCCGCCGTCAATGCCAGCTGAACCCGGACGTCGGCCAGCTGTTCCGTCGTGGCCTTGAGCGTATCGATGTCATGCTGACGCGCGCGCTGTTCGGTCGACATCATGTCGAGCAGTCTGGAAAAATCCTGCTCGCGCAGATGCAGATGTTCAAACGAGCGCTGCAGTTGCTCGCGCAATTCGATTGCCTGCACGGTGGACGGCCGCGTCGCCACCGAGGTGGAACGGTTCAGCCGCCGCTGGTAGGTGCCATGCTTGATGGCCACAAAATACAGATCGCAGGTTTCGTGTCCGATCGAGAACTCGGCAAACTGGAACATGGCGGGCACGTCGATCTCGGCGCGCACATCGTGTTCATCGAGATTGCGGTAATAGTCGGCCCACTCATCATCGACCTCTGCCAGCAACGGTGCATCGGCAGGCGTGGTGCGGCGCGTGCCATGCTCGGGGCGTCCGGTGGTGGCACAGGTCATCAGCAGCATGCCACCCGGCCGCAGCAGGCGTATGGCATTGTTGAGGGTGGCAACCCAATGGCGGTCATGCTCCAGGCATTCGGTGGAAATCACCATGTCGAAGGTCGCATCCGGCAGGCCCAGTTCATGGCCGGGGCAAATGATGTCGACATTGCGGCCTTCCGCGATGTCCAGGCCCAGATACAAGGTCTCGGCATCGAACAGCACCTGGTTATTGCCATTGATATCGAGCGCGCCGATATCGAGCACCATGGTGCCGGAAAAATACTGCGGAAAGCGGGCTTTGACGGTTTCGCAAAATGCTTGCTGTTGTGGATGAGCCATTATGTAATCTATCTATTGAATGAATAAAGCGTGCGGACGGCCATTGATGCCAGCCGCCCTACGCTAAAACAGTCTGCCTGAAGCGACTTGCCCGCATATCTACGTTACTGCGCCTCTGTGTTTGCCAGCGCATCGAGCGTAATGCCGATCATGGGAATGCCGACCAGGCCGGTTGCCGCGCTGCTCGCTTCCGACTTGAACAGCACCGCGTCATGCATCCAGTGGTGCTGGACATGCTGATCCTGCGTGCCATCGGCCAATGCCGTACTGATGCTGTAGTCGCCGGCGGGCAGGATGGGCATGTAAAAGGTAAATTCGGCCCGGATCTCGTCGCCTGCACGGCATTCCGGCGCCATGCCGGCATGGGAAAGGTAGGTATTGTCGCCAAACAAAGGCTGTCCCAGCCTGTCCTTGATCAGGAAGCCGACGATGGGCGCCAGCAGCAATTCGTGTGCCTGCGCCGTCACGCGCAGTGTCACCTGCTCGCCGCCCACCACCCAGGACAGCACGGCGCCGTGCTGGTCGAGGAATTCGACATTGACGATATGCGCGCCGCCCTTGCCGAAGGAGGCGGCATCGGCGTTGAATTCGAATACCTGCAGATCATTGCGCAAGTTGCTGTGATTGATGAACTCGCGCCGCTGGTCGGCGCGCGGCAGCTCTTTGGCCTCGCGACGCGGCAGGGCAACCTTGGCGGCCGTCCCCTTGCCTTGTTGCGACTCATAATAGGCCTGCAAATACAGTTCGCAGACATCCTTCGGTGCGCCGGTTTCGATCACCACGCCCTTGTCGAGCCAGATCGCATGACTGCAGAAATTCTTGATGGCGCCCGTATCGTGGCTAACGAACAGGACCGTGCCATTTTTCATGAAACCACGCAGAAAACGCATGCATTTTTGCGTGAAAAAAGCATCACCGACGGCCAGTGCTTCATCGACCACCAGGATGTCGGCATCGACGTGCGCAATCACGGCGAACGCCAGACGCACCATCATGCCGCTGGAATAGGTCTTGACCGGCTGATCGATAAAATCACCGATATCGGCAAAGGTCTCGATATCGGCAAAACGGGCCGCCGTTTCATCGTGGCTCAGGCCCAGCACGGCCGCATTCAGATAGACATTTTCGCGGCCCGTGAATTCGGGATTGAAACCCGAACCCAGCTCCAGCAAGGCGGCGACGCGGCCATGCGTCTGCACGCTGCCGCTGGTGGGATTGAGCGTGCCGCAGATCATTTGCAGCAGGGTCGACTTGCCGCTGCCATTGCGGCCGATGATCCCCACCGTCTGGCCACGGCGTATTTCAAACGACAACTCTTTCAAGGCCCAGAATTCGCGATAATATTGCCGCGCTTGCCGCCCCAGCATGCGCTGCATTCTGGGATACAAGGACTGTTTCAGCCTGTCGTGCGGCTGCGCATAAATCTGGTAGCATTTGCTCAGATTTTCTACTTTGATGGCAACCTCAGAGGACATCTGCAAAACCCTTTCTGGTCTTCTGGAACCATGCAAAGCCCAGCCATGCAATCACGGCCGAACCCAGCAAATACAAGCCGGCCATGCCAAAGTCAGGAACTATGCCCCAGAACAGCACATCACGCGCCTGTTCGATGGCGGGCGTCAATGGATTAAGCAACAGCAAATGGCGGTAATTTTCAGGCAAGGAACTACCTGAATAAAAAATCGGCGATAAAAACATCAGCACCGTCGTCATGACACCAATGACTTGCGACACGTCACGCAGGTACACGCCCAGCGCCGCCAGCCCCCAGCTCAGCCCCATGATCAGCAGCAGCAGGGGCAGCATCACCAGCGGCAACATCAGCACGGTGGCATGCGGCGTGCCAAACAGAATCACATACGCAATCAGCCACACGCCGATACTGATCAAGGTATGAAACATGGCGGAGCCCAGCACGACCCAGGGCAGTATTTCCAATGGAAACACCACCTTCTTGACATAGTTCACATTGGACAATATCAATCCCGGCGCGCGGTTGAAGCATTCTGCAAATAAATTGAACATGATCAGCCCGGCAAACAGCACCAGCGCAAACTCCGTCTTGGAGTCGCTGCCACTGCTCCAGCGCGCCTTGAATACGACACTGAACACGAACGTGTAGATGACCAGCATGAACACGGGATTGAAAAACGACCAGAGGATGCCCATGAAGGAACCACGGTAGCGGCCGATGACCTCGCGCTGTATCAGGGCCCGTACCAGACTGCGGTTACGCCACAAACTGGCAACCATTTCTCTCGGTGAAACCGAAAAGTCTTTCATCAGCTAACTACCTCAGAATGGGCAAGCACCGTGAGCGGCGCAAATCGTGCTGGATGCGCGTCTTCCGTGAAAGCGCCAACCAGGCTGGGATCGGTGTGGGAAGCACGCAGGACGGAACCTGCGGCAAGGAGGATACCTTTGCGTTCAGTCATGTTTTATTTTCCCAGGATTTCGCTCAGCATCCTGCGTACGCCTGCCTGCCATGGCGGCATTGTCAATTCGAAAGCCTGCTCGATTTTCTGTAGCGCCAGCCGTGAATTTTTCGGTCGCGGCGCAGGTGCGGGAAATGCCGCACTGCCAACCGCATCGATGGCGTTGGCCGCCACGCGCAGCGGCACGCCGGTCTCGCGCGCCAGTGCGATCACGAAACTGGCATAGCCATGCCACGACGTCTGGCCGGCGGCGGCCAGGTGATAGATGCCACCCGGCGCCGCTTGATATTGCAAGGACCGCAGCGCATGGGCCGTCACATCGGCGATCAGGTCGGCGCCCGTGGGCGCACCGATCTGGTCATCGACCACCGACAGGCGTTCACGCTCGTCCGCCAGGCGCAGCATGGTCCTGGCAAAATTGCCGCCGCGCGCCGCATACACCCAGCTGGTGCGGAAAATCAGGTGCCGGCATGCAGCAGCGGCGATGGCCTGCTCGCCCGCCAGCTTGGTCTTGCCGTACACGCTCAGCGGACCGGTTGCCGCGTCTTCGCGCCAAGGCGCCTGGCCGCTGCCGTCGAATACATAATCGGTTGAATAATGCACCAGCAGCGCACCGCTGCGGGCCGCCTCGGCCGCCAGCACGCCGGGTGCCAGCGCGTTGACGGTATGGCACAGCTCAACCTCATTTTCGGCGCGGTCCACGGCCGTATAGGCGGCCGCATTGACGATCACATCGGGAGCAAGCTGTCGCACCGTGGCGGCCAGGCCATCCAGGTTGGCAAGGTCGCCGCACAGGCCGCCTTCATCGCGGCCGACGGCAACCAGTTCGCCCAGCGGCGCCAGGCTGCGCTGCAATTCCCAGCCGACTTGTCCATTCTTGCCCAATAATAGAATTTTCATGCTGCCGGCCCGATAGCGTGGCTGGCCAGATGGCGGGACGAGGCCGCGCTGGCGACAAGGTGGATTGAAAACAAATTCATATGATTATATTTTATTAAAAATGGCGGCCACGCAGAATGCGATATTGCCGCCCAGGCTTTGACGGTGAATGCCGGAGCGCTTCATCAGCCACAGCCTTGGAAGCAGCCGACTCTGGCGGGCTTTGGCGAAATCATCGAGGATGCGTCGATTTTCCGGCGTCAATCGGTGACGGAGGCGTTGCAAGGACGCAATATTGTGATCGTTCCAGCTGCGAAACCAGCCATTGCACAAGAGTTGCAAGCGCGAGTAGCGCGCGCGCCAGCTACGGTTGGTGCCGACCAGGTTGGCGTCATGCTGGCGGTAGCGCAAGGACGGACAGGCATCGTAAAATACCTTGCCGCCGCAGCCGCTGGCCACCATGTAGGCCCAGCAGTCATGCGAAATGATCTGTACATCCTTGCCCGCTTCGATCAGCAATTTGCGCAACGCATTATTGAACACCATGGTATTGCCACCGCCGATGCTTTGTATCAGGGAATTGGCGAAACTGGGCGCCTGGGTAAACAGGGGCGAGGTGCCGATGGGCTGATTATTTGCGTCGACCAGCAGGGCGCGTGAACAATACAAGGCCGGCACGTCCGGTGCAATGCCTGCCAGCCAATTCAGCGCCCGCTGCAATTTGTCGGCTTCCCAGATATCGTCCTGGTCGGAATAAGCGTAGTAATCCGCCTCGATGCTGGTATCGCAGCTGAGCGACAGGAAATTGGCGGCGAAGCCTTGCGCCGGTCCGGCATGCATGCTCAGGCGTTTTGCGCCCCACTGCTGCCGGTACTGCGCCAGGATCGCATGGGTATCGTCCCGGGAACCATCGTCGGATGCGCAAACTTGCCAGTTTGCATGCGTCTGCGCGGCGAAAGAATCAAGCTGATCAGCCAGGAAATGCTGGCCATGATAAGTGCACAGCAAAATCGCCACTTTCGGCACTTTCGACACGGCCGACGGCGCCAGCAAACGGCTTTGTTGGCGGATATCGTAATTGGCCGCTTCGGGCGCGCTACGGCCCATCGGCGCGCTGTGGCGCCGGCCGCTCACGGCAGTGGATACATGCTTGAATTGACTCACTTATTTATCTCGTCTCTATCACTGATCTTCCTGGCAACATTCGATGTGCAAAGCACGCCCCAGGGAAGTATCTCAGATGCAGGCGTTTTTTAATAAGCTGGTAACATCATGTAACAATACAAGGCTCGCCCAGTGCCTGCATGGATGCCCAATATACCGCCTTCGTGTAGAAAGCGCGCACGCCTAAACGTGTCAACAAGCGAGTATGGCGTGTTGGAAGAGCCCTCATCTAGAGAAATCTCAAGTGTGTGCTGATAATTTTCACGCAAAAAAAACCGCTGCCCCCGGTCAGGAAACAGCGGCTTCTGAAGCCAGCCTAGCGGGCGATGACTTACTTGGGCAAGCCACCCAGCAGCGCGGCCAGCTTCGGCTTGGCCTTGGCTGGCGGCATATTGCTGCTGGCGACAGGCGCCACCACCTTGGCCGGTTCGTACGGCTTGAGGAACCACGGATCGACCTTCTCGCGGCGCGCGCCGGGGCCAAAGGCCGGGCGGCTGGAACGCTCGGGCGGACGGCCGGTCGAACGCATGTCGGTATCGCCGGCGCTACGCGGTGGCCGCGTGTCGCCTTCGGTGCGGCGCGGCGGACGGCGCTCGCGGTCGCTGTCGGCGGAACGCGACGGTGCCGGCGAGAAACCACCCAGGTCGCCGCGCTTGACGGTCTGCTTGATCAGCTTTTCGATATCGGCCAGCAGGCGCTCGTCCTTGTCGGAATAGATCGAAATCGCGTCGCCCGAGGCGCCGGCGCGGCCGGTGCGGCCGATGCGATGCACATAGTCTTCCGCGTTATACGGCAAGTCGAAATTGATCACGCACGGCAGGTCGGAAATGTCGAGCCCGCGCGCGGCGACGTCGGTGGCCACCAGCACGTCGATCTCGCCTTTCTTGAACGCCTCCAGCGCGGCCATGCGTTCCTGCTGGCTCTTGTCGCCGTGGATCGCGGTGGCGCTCATGCCTTCCTGTTCCAGCACGCGGGCCAGGCGCGAGGCGCCAATCTTGGTGTTCGAAAACACGATCACCTGTTTCAGGTCGCGCTGGCGCAGCAAGTGCGCCACCAGGGCGTGCTTCTGGTCTTCCGGCACTTTATAGACCACTTGCGTGACCTTGTCGGCCGTCTGGTTGCTGCGCGCCACTTCGATCGTCAGCGGATCGTTGAGGAAGGTCGCGGCCAGCTTCTTGATTTCCGGCGAGAAGGTAGCCGAGAACATCAGGTTCTGGCGCTGCTTCGGCAGCAAATTGATAATGCGCTGCAAGTCCGGCAGGAAGCCCATGTCGAGCATGCGGTCGGCTTCGTCCATCACCAGCATCTGTACCTGGCCCAGGCTGATGTTCTTCTGCTCGATATGGTCGAGCAGGCGGCCCGGCGTGGCGATGACGATTTCCACGCCACCGCGCAAGATCACCGTTTGCGGCTTCATGTCCATGCCGCCGAACACCACGGTCGAGCGCAGCGGCGTGTGCTTGGCGTAGGCCTTGACGTTTTCCGCCACCTGCACCGCCAGCTCGCGCGTGGGGGTCAGGATCAGTGCGCGCACCGGGTGGCGCGCCGGCGACATGCTGCTGCTGGCGTGGGCCAGCAGCAACTGGATGATCGGCAGCGAGAAGCCGGCCGTCTTGCCGGTACCGGTCTGCGCGGCGCCCATCACGTCACGCCCTTGCAGCACCACCGGAATGGCCTGTTCCTGGATCGGTGTCGGATGGGTATAGCCCTGCTCGGTCAGCGCGCGCAGGATCTCGGGCGCCAGGCCGAAATCGGTAAAGCTGAAGGCGGGAGCGGCGGGAGCGGGAGTGACAGCGGAGGTGACAGCGGGAGCGGCAGGCGTGGCGGTAACAGCAGGCGTTTCGGTGGCGGCGGCAGGCGCCGCGGCCGGGGCAATCGCCGGATCGGGCGTAGGAGTCGTTTCGGTTTCAGACATAGTTTTCTGGTGTGCCTCCGCACTGCGGAAGCCATGCTTTCTCAATAAACAACATTTCAGGGCGCAGCAGCTACGTTTTGCAAGCCCGATGATTGTTCTTGCGGCACCTCTGTGCTCCGAGGCAGGCTGTGCGGCGAGTGCGGTAGCGTCAGGGAGGTGTGCGGGCAATGGCGGCGGAGATCGCGCCGGCGGAACATCGCGCGCAGAAGATACAATATCAGTGCTGTAAACGATACCCTAATTCAGTGCAACTGTACACGGAAACCGTGATTTCCGGCAAAAACCATTCCAGCGACCGCACCTTGCCATACAGTATGATGACAGCCATTCCGTCTTCCCCCACCACCATGTCCAGCCCTTCCCTCCCGCACGATCCACCTCCAGAAGCCCCTGTCAGGCCGGGCGATGACGAGTGCTGCAACAGCGGCTGCACCTATTGCATCCTCGATATGTACCAGGAACAGCGGATCGCCTACGAAGAAAAGCTGCGCGCCTGGCAAGAGCGCCAGCCCACCCCCGCCAAGCCGCAGCAGCGCGGCGCTTAACCTTCCATTCCATACGCAGGCCGGAGCCGCGCGCCATCACGGCACGCGGCGGCCTTGCCATGCCTGCAATTTGACGACGTAGGAATGGGATGACACGGGGCAATGTTCCTAACCTACATAAGCGCGTCGGCTCATCCGATGCCGCCGGCTTCACCATCGTCCTATAGTGGAGTCATTGCAGAACACAACGCAGCACAGAGTACAAAACAACAGTAACAACGCCAATCAACAAGATCAGAAGACGAGGCCATATCATGTACAAAGCTTATAGCAACCTGTCCCCAGCCTTGACCAGCACCACCGCCAACCGCGACTGGAGCGCAGCCCCCGCCAAAGCAGCCGCCTCGCCCATGATCAGCATCACCGGCGCCCAGCAGAACGAACTGCTGCGGGCCCTGTCGCGCACCGACCTGGAACGCCTGTTCTGCCAGCTCGAACTGGTGGCGCTGCCTGCCGGCAAGCACCTGTTCGACTTCGGCGACAAGATCGAATACACCTATTTCCCGACCAACGCCATCGTCTCCCTGCTGTATGTGATGGAAGACGGCGCCACCACCGAGATCGCCGTGATCGGCCGTGAAGGCGTCGCCGGCGTGACCTTGTACGAAGCCGAACGCGCCACCTGCACCGCCGTCGTGCAAAGCGCCGGCTACGGCTACCGCCTGAAAACCACTTTCCTGCGTGAAGTCTTCAACGAAGGCGGCGCCCTGGCCCAGTTGCTGATGCGCTACACCAGCGCCATGTTCGCCCAGATGGCCCAGAACGTCGTCGGCGGCCGCCACTGCAGCATCGAACAGAAACTGTGCCGCTGGCTGCTGGACCGCCTGGACCGTTCGCTGTCGAACGAATTGAAAGTCACGCAAGACACCATGGCCAACATGCTGGGCGTGCGCCGTGAAAGCATCACCGTCACCGCCCGCAAGCTGCAGGACGAAGGCCTGATCCAATACCGCCGCGGCACCGTCGAAGTGCTGGACCGCGCTGGCCTGGAAGTGGCTGCCGGTAATTGCTACAAAGCCGCCCGCGCCGGTTTCGAACAATTTCGCAGCAGCATCAGCGGCATCAGCGCCTACAACTGATCACTGATCACCGCCTTACCGTACTCTCCTTCAAGGCACGCTCCGGCGTGCTTTTTTTTCGCCTGTACAATCGTGGCCTTATTTACGAAAGGCACCATGGACGACTTCAACTGCGAGGACCTGCCCCATATTCGCGTACTGGCCGGCGAAAACGAAAACGGCCCCGTCTACGAATCGCTGCCGGCCCGCCAGCTCGACGACGACGTCTACGAACTGCTGGCCTCGCCCGGCCTGACGCTGAACCTGGCGCGTGGCGACGTCGTCAGCATCAAGGACCCGTCCGCGCCCGCCGAAGTGCTGACACGCGGCGGCAACTTCTGCATCCAGATCTATGCCGACCAGGTGCCCGACGAGGCCGTGGAAAAACTTGAACGCGAGGTGCAGCAACAACTGGGCGGCACCCTGGATGGCCAATTCAAGGGCAATCTCACCTTCAGCGTGCCGGGCCGGCATGGCATCTACAACGTCAACGGGCCGTTCGACGCCTTCCGCGAAGCAACCGGCGTGGAATGGTATTTCGCCAATATCTACGCCAACCTGGACGACGACGATGACGAGACCTTGCTGGACTGGTGGTTGACGGCCTGAACAACAAAGCCGTCCATGCTAGGATGCGCGATTGATCTGGCCATGCATACCCATGAAACACACACTTTTCCTGTTCGACCTCGACGATACCCTGCTCGACTTCAAGGCTTCCGAAAACCTGTCGTTTGTGCGCACCATGCACGCGCTGGGCGTGGCCGGCGCCACCGAAACGCTGTTCAATCATTACCAGCCGATCAACGTGGCGCTGTGGCGCGCCTTCGAGCACGGCACCGTCAGCAAGGATTTCCTGAAAGTCGAGCGTTTCCGCAAGACCTTCGCCGCCGCCGGCCTGGTGCTGGACCCCGAACTGGCCAGCCGGATCTACCTCGAATCGCTGTCGGACACAGTGGTGCTGATCGATGGCGCGATCGAACTGTGCGCCAGCCTGGCGGCGATCGGCGAAGTGGGCATCATCACCAACGGCGTCGAAACCATCCAGAACCGCCGCATCGCCAGTTCCGGATTGCAGCAACATATTGCGTTTGTGGCAACCTCGGAAGCCTGCGGCCATGCCAAGCCCGATGTGCGCTTTTTCGAGTATGCAATGAACATGGCGCGACCCGTCCGCAAAGAGCAAGCCATCATTATCGGCGACCGGCTCGATGCCGATATCCTGGGCGCGAACCGCTTCGGCATCGACAGCTGCTGGTTCAATCCGGAGCAACTGGCCAATACCTCGCTGGCGGTGCCCACTTTTGAGGTCGCCAGCCTGCACCAGATTGCCGCAGCGTTAAAAAACCAGGCGATGGTGTGAGTCAGGTATGGAAACGGCAGTAGCATGGTGTCCACCTTGCTATAATCGCTACGATAGATGACCTGCTTTTTCCAACGCTCCGGCAGCCAGCGCGCGCTGCGAGCGAGACCGCTTCGACCGGTCCGAAGTCCATGATGAGATTGACATGACCACCAGAACCAACCCGGCAGTGCGCATCCCCTTGTTGAATACCGGCGTGGCCGGCATGGACCACATCCTGGGCGGTGGCTTCCCGTCGCACAGCCTGTATCTGATCCAGGGCCTGGCCGGCAGCGGCAAGACCACCCTCGCCTGCCAGATCGGCTTTCACCATGCGCACCAGGGCAAAAAGGTGCTGATCCTGACCCTGATCGCCGAAACCCACGACAAGATGCTCAATCACCTGAGCAGCTTTTCCTTCTTCGACGAAACGCTGGTGGGCGAACGCATCCTGTTTATCGGCGCCTACCCCGACCTGCTCAAGGGCGGCCTGCGCGAACTGCTGAAATCCATCGCCGCAACCCTGGCCGAGCAGCGGCCCGACATCATGATCATCGACGGTTTTCGCACCGTGCGCGACGCCCGGCCGTCGGACCTCGCGCTGTCCGAATTCATGCTCTCGCTAAATTCCCTCGTCTCGACCATGCAGTGCACCACCTTCCTGCTGTCGCCGACCGAAGGCAACGTGGCCGACTCGGAAAACACCTTGGTCGACGGCCTGATCGAACTGAGCCAGTTCGAGCACGGCTTGCAGCTGATCCGCGAAATCAAGGTCTTCAAGCTGCGCGGCAGCAAGCACTTGCTGGGCCGCCATGTGTTCGAAGTGGACGAAGACGGCCTGGTGATGTATCCGCGCCTGGAAGCCATCAGCTCGACCTCGGGCGCGGCGCCCGGCATCTCGCGCCAGCGCCTGGGCTTCGGCATCCAGGGCATCGATGAACTGACCTTGGGCGGCATCGCCAAAGGCTCGACCACGGCGCTGCTGGGCAACCCGGGCGTAGGCAAGACCCTGATGGGCCTGCACTTTATCCACGAGGGTTTGCGGCGCGGCGAACACTGCCTGATCGCCGGCTTTTATGAGTCACCCTCGCGCCTGATCGAAAAGGCCGCCAGCGTCGGCATCGACTTGCAGCCCTACCATGACAGCGGCACCTTGCAGGTGATCTGGCATCCGCCGCTGGAAGTGCTGGTCGACCGCCTGGCCCAGCAGGTGCTGCGCAACATCAAGGAACGCGCCGTGACGCGGCTGCTGGTCGACGGCATCGACGGCCTGCGCGACATCATCGTCCACGACGGCCGCTCGCGCTCCTTCCTGGCGGCGTTTGTGAACGAACTGCGCTGCAGCAACGTGACCACCTTCTTCACACAGGAACTGCCCTACTTCGGCCAGGACCAGTTGCATGGCGACATGTCGGCGTCGATGCTGTTCGAAAATATCATCTTGCTGCGCTTCGTCGACGTCAACGGCATCAACCGGCGCCAGATCGGCGTGTTGAAGCTGCGCGAAAACAGCTACGACGCGGCCAATCACATTCTGCTCATCAATGATCATGGCATGTCGGTCAAGGCCGCCGTCACCGGGCCGGTCGTGCCCGACATCGCGCTATAGCGAGCGGCCATGAGCGATCACACCGCGATGATGGACGCCCACCCGGAAGGCAAGCTGATCCTGCTCGTCGATGACGAGTTCGATATCTTGTCGACCTACACCATGCTGTTCGAATACAGCGGTTTTCGCGTGCGCGCCACCGCCAACGGCCGCGAAGCGCTGGCCGCCGCAAAGCTCGAGCAGCCGGCGATCGTCGTCTCGGATTTCATGATGCCGGTGATGGACGGCGCCGACCTGTGCCGCGCCTGGCGCGAAGACGAGAAACTGCGGGCGATCCCCTTTATCCTGTGCAGCGCCGGCATCGTGCGCGACCACGCCACAATTCCCTACGACAGTTTTTTCAGGAAACCGGTGCCGATCGACAAGCTGATCAAGGAAGTCAAACGGCTGCTGGACAAGGGCCGCACCCAGGAATAAAACGCATCAGTCGCGCGTCAGCACTTCCAGCAATTCAATCTCGAACGTCAGATCGGCGTTCGGCGGGATCAAGCCCACCTGCCGCTCGCCATACGCCAACTGCGCCGGCACCCACAGCTTGCGCTTGCCACCAACCTGCATGCCTTTCAGGCCCAATATCCAGCCCTGTATCACCTTGTTGTTGCTCAGCACGCACTTGAACGGTACGCCGCGTTGGTGCGAGGAATCGAATTCCGTGCCGTCTTCCAGCCAGCCACGGTAGTGGGCGGTGATCAGGGCGCCCCGTTCGGCGGCCTTGCCGGTACCGATGAGGAGGTCTTCGATGTTCAGGTCAGTTGTCATTTTTTCTCATTAAGATGGCTGTTACGCGACGTCCGGCTGGCGTTTGGGAATATCAGGCATATCAGGCGTTGAGCCACCCAACGCAGCCAATCGCTTGGCTGCCTGTACGCACACAAAGGTCTTGAACGCTTCAAGAAAGAGATCGGCTTTGTCCATGGCTTGATCTGCCATCTCCAGTGCCTTGTTATAAAGATCGCCATCGATCGTTACGAGGGTTCTCATGATCACTCCCTGCATCATGATTTGATGCTGGGGCACTTACCTCCGGCACCTCATATATCGTCAAAGCTGCCGAAGCCTGTACTGCCCGCAGTGAAATCAACACCACTATCGCTGAAGCTGCTGTAGCCGCTGTCCAGCGTACCGACACCGCTGTCGCTGCTCCACATGTCGTCCATATTACTGGTACCGAAGGCGTTGCCGTGCACGTCCAACACCGGGTCCAGCATCGGCAGCCCGGTTGCCGGATTGATTTGAGGAACCACGCCAATCCCGCTATCGTAGTCCACGTCAGCAATCGCCGCTGCAGTGGCGCCAGCTTGCCATTCCTTGCACCCGGATTCATTGCCCGTGGTTCTTGCGGAAACGGCAGATGAAACCCGCTCCTTCGAGGATGGAGCCGATGCTGCGTGCTGCCGGTTCCGGGCGCGCGCCAGCTCTTCTTCGTGATCCGCAATACACCGCTTCACCGTCTCGAATTTTGCAACGGCATCGGCCAGTAGCCTTGCGTCCGCGTCCAGGTCCGACAGGAATTTAATGTAAAGCAAGAAACCATTCAAGCCGACCTCAAGGGCCAGTATCAACGGATCGGCCTCGCTTGCATGCATGCCGGTGGCTCGTGCAAGCGAAAAGCCGTTCCACCAGCTGCGATGCTGGCGCAGCTTCTGGTAGAACAAGCGTGAAAACACCCGTGCCACGGGTATCACGTCGCATAGCGCTTTCTCCTCGTCCGGATGCATGTCATGACGCTTCCATGACCACTCTTCCTTATCGATATGGAAGCGATCCAGGCATTGCCCACCAACATCAATGCAAGCAGCAACTCTTTTCTCCAGCGCAAGAGCAACGGTACGAAAAAGAGCAAACAGCTTCGCATGGAAGCCGCGAACATCATATGTTCGGCGCAGCTGGGCATCTGACTGCAAAGTT
Source organism: Janthinobacterium sp. J1-1 (assembly GCF_030944405.1). Classification (NCBI taxonomy): domain Bacteria; kingdom Pseudomonadati; phylum Pseudomonadota; class Betaproteobacteria; order Burkholderiales; family Oxalobacteraceae; genus Janthinobacterium; species Janthinobacterium sp. J1-1. The sequence goes on along the minus strand of NZ_CP132339.1, from coordinate 2,142,690 downwards.
TGTAAATGCTTCTTCAGGTCCGTCAGTTCATCACTGAATGCCCATTCAAAGGCCCAGTTGAGCGTATCGCTGCTGTCCTCGTCCAGAAACTCCTTGCACAGATATGCCAGAAACGGCTCGCGCAAACCGGCGTCGAGATCAGGCGCGACGGCGAGCACAGTGTCTCCCGCCATCTTCCGGCGCAGCTGCTCGGTAAGAGTCAGCGGCTCGGGGATAAGCGTCAGGCGGCGTTTGGACTCTGGTGCGGACATGATGATGCCATTCAAAGGAGTGATTATGAATTGCGGCACAGAGGATACCGAGTTTTCCTTCGGTTTATATCTGTGCCACCCGGCAACGACGATAGCAATTTATCCGGGGCAAGGTAAAGATATTTCAGCAAGTGGCCTTGGCTAGGGGTCAGACAAGTGACGAACAAGAAGTGGACACTAACTATTTTGGCATGCCAAATGAAAAAGGGCTAGCCCGCGGCTAACCCTTTGTTTTTACAGAAAATTCTGGTGGGCCTCCCGTGAGTCGAACACGGCACCAACGGATTATGAGTCCCTAACACAAGCCCGCTATAGCACTGCAATAACCCGTAAAATCAATAACTTACAGATAAACAAGCAGCATTGATCCCGCTTTAAATAGCTATACCGTTGACACTTAGTTGACGATCTACAGTCAACAACTTCCGCCCTGGAGGGGCGTCATGAAGCATCAAGTGATCCCCTAACGGGGATCAGGCCGCTGAAGCGAAAGACCGGCCCGCTGGCGCGCTTTCTTGCATGCTCAACTTTTCACACCAGCTTTGCAAGCAGATGAGCGGATGAAAAGGCCCTAGCATGCCATATCAAAAATGGCTATCTGTTAGACAACTTGCAGAAAAATTAAAGACAATTTACCAACCGCTGCATAGAGTGTTTTGCATTAGTCAAATACTCATCCTTTACTTGTACACGATGCCCATTAATGCTCTGTTTTCCGATCTTCAGTTTAGAAAATGGCAGCCCCTTCGCGAAGGCCACAACCCCTGTGGTCTGAAAATCGCGAATTTCAACAAACCCATCATCTATTTTCTTAAAACTAAAAATATCAGGATGAGATTTCAGTAATTTTGCGACATCTTGCTGAATTGCATCAAGAACAGCTGCGTATGCAGATGCTGCCCCCATGTATTGAGTAAGACGATTTTTTGCAATTACATGGACCTTGGGCAGCTGACGTCCTGCCTTAAGCAACTTAGTCGAAAATGCATACGCAGCATAAATCTCAGAGGGCAACTTAAGCCCATACACAAGAGAAAATGCGTTCTGTATTGCCCGACGCGATGAGTCATCTGCCATAACTGGAAGAATTAACTTATCAGCTGTTGCTAACGCTATTTGGGTATAGAGCGAAAAACTTGGATTGCAATCAAAGAAAATGACATCATAATCATTCTCGACTTTTGAAACGAAATGATTTAACCAATCGATCACATTTATCCAAGGATCCGTTCCTGGAATCTGGTTATTTGCCAAGGTATTAACGGCATTTGCTTGCAACTCAAGAAGGGGATCACCACATACCAAATCAATATTTTTTGGTACACCTGGATTAAACCTATGCGGTTCAGTTATGAAATCTTCTGCGGAAAAAGGTGGAGGCGTATATGGTGCGGGCAACCGAAGCTGAAAATATCCCCCAATACTACAGCGTGGCACTAAACCTTGCTGACCAAGCAATTTTTCGCTACCGTTATTATTCAAACCACCCAAAAGCAACTCTGAAAGATTTGCTTGTGGGCAAACATCAATTGCAAGAATACGCTTTTTAGGATGCTTTTCTGCATATAACGTAATAGCCTGAAACGCTAAGCTTGTCTTCCCCGTACCGCCTTTATTATTCCAAAACGCATATTTCGCTTCCATACTGTCTCCTATGTTCAGACGAACCAACGTCGATAAGGGACATGGTAACGTCCATTTTGGACATTTGCAAGTCAAAATTGGACATTTCTAAAAAATGATGAATGAACGCTCAGATAGCGGACCGCATGCTCTCAATTTCAATGCAACAGAGGGTTCGTCAAGAGGATCAATTTGTGACCTAAAGCGACTTTCAAAGCAGATGTTTGCCGATAATTCAATGCTCTTGACAGTGCGACCTCCCAAAAATGATCCACGAATCATTGCTCAGATACCGAGTGGCACACGCAAATGAGGCAACATGCCCCCTACCTCACCTGCCATTTGACAAATGAGTCTTGTTAAATACTTGCAGCTGTTGCGGCACCTTTCAAGGCCCAAGCTAGTCCTCTAAAATCCTTGCTGATACCACAAGCACAAGGTCAGTTTGATGCCTACCGTCCGTACTAGCAGACCAAGATGCAGGCAGAAAACTGTATCCGGATTTCGATTCCGACGACTGGGTATCCTGCAATCCGCCCAGCAGCATTACGTCACCGTCTTTAAGACCTACGGTGGTAGTCAACTGCCGCAGAATAAGTGTCGGGGACCCGACAAGCCCGTTGGTATTTACTTTAAAGCTACTGATCTGGGCGTCCACGTCCAGGCTAATCTCTCCGCTCCCCAATACGCGAGGCAAGACATCAATGATGACCCCGGACGGCGTGTACACGATGTTTTGAACCCGATTGCCCGCATTGTGTGGTGGTCAAGTAATTTCGGACACAACGATAGGTTCACGTGTTGCCATTTTCCGTTCGTAGACGGTGGGTGGCAGATTGCCCAATGCTGAATTGAGACGCTTGCAGTTGTAGAAACCGACGATGTAGTCGGTAATATCGGCTTTTGCTTCGGCATGGTTGGCATATTGGCGCTGCCACACACGCTCCATTTTCAGATTCAGGAAGAAGCGTTCTGCGACGGCGTTATCCCAACAATTCCCCTTACGGCTCATACTGCAAACGAAGCCGTGCCGCTCAAGCATCTCCTGGTACAGCGCGCTGGCATATTGACTGCCGCGATCCGAATGGACGATCAATCCCGGGGCTGGCCGCCGCTGTCCGATCGCCATGCTCAAGGCATCGCAGACCAGTTGGGCGGGCATGCTCGGCGCCATGGCCCAGCCGACCACTTTGCGTGCATACAGATCGAGAACCGTGGCCAGGTACAGCCATCCTGCGCCAGTCCGAATGTAAGTGATGTCACTGACGTAAGCGAGATTCGGTGCGGCCGGATTGAACTGCCGGTTCAACACATTGGCGGCCACCGGCAAGCCGTGCTTGCTGTCCGTTGTGTGTACGAATTTACGCTTCCAGACCGGCTTCAAGGCCGCCTGGCGCATCAGCCGGCGTACTTTGTAACGCCCGATGCGCACACCCGCGTTGGCCATGGCCGTGACCAGTCGCCGGCTTCCGTAGCTCTGATGGCTGGCCATGAATGCCGCTTTCAGATGGATGCTCGCTTTGCAGGATGCAGGCTTGGCGGTACGGTGCTGTGCCGTGTAAAAACCCGACCTGCTGACGGCCAGCAAATCACAGCTCTTCTGCACAGGCAAGGCCTCCTTTTGCAGCTGACGAATGACCGTGTAAATCATTTCATTTCGCGGGCAAAGAAGGCCGATGCCTTTTTTAAGATGGTGACGTCCTGGCGCAGTTGCTGATTTTCCTGCTCCAGTTGCCGGATCCTTTGTTGCTCGGCGGTGAGCGGTTTTCCGATGCCTGGCTGGCCGTTCTGTTCAGCACTGTATTGCGTCAACCAGCGCCGGATCGCCGTCTGGCCGATGCTCATGGTCTCGCTGACGTTTTGGACGCTCTGACCCTGTTCCTTGATCATGCGCACTACTTCCAGCTTCAAGCTGGCATCGAATACTCTTCGTTTTCTTGTTGTCATGTCTAACTCCTCAGGTGGTGTATTTTCCACCTATCGAGGTGTCCGAGCAAATTAGACCACAGCATTGTCGTTGCCACTACTGGAAACAGTGGCCGTCTTGTCACCTACCGTCAATTTAAGCTTGGTCCTGTCATAGCCAAGAAGACGGCTATTAGTAACCTGTTTGAAACGTGCATCACTGTTCAGCGCATCAATGACCAGCTCAAAACGTGTGTTCTTCAGACTGATGACCGAACCCGAATTAGTTGTACCGAGCGACGCTCCCAGCTTTGCCCCTAGAAAGGAAGCCGCCAATGAAATGCCTCGGCCAGAGCCGCGACTGTTTGTGACTTCAATCCACGATGCCGAGACGTCGACCATCTTGGCGTGAGTGTCGAGACTGCGGCACAACGCAAGCATCTTGGAAACAGCCGATTTAGAGCCAGTAAGCACCACCAATTCGCCCGCGACGGTAGCTGCCTTAGCACCGAAACCAGCGGCGACAACTGCGCTCACAAATTCGCTCGTCCGATGAATGGGCGCAAAAAGTTCCGATTCTTCGTCTTCTTTCCGCGTTTGAAAACCTGCGGCATCTTGCACCACGTGACCATCGATGCCAATGGGCGCGATTTGCGAGCTAAGAAGGCTCGATGCCTGACTAGCGGAGTGCGCAGGTAGCAGCTGGTTCGCAATGGCATCCTGAGAGCCGCTCTCACGGTTCAGCGACAGGTAGTAGATACCGCCCTTGAGCGTCGTCGCAATTCCTTCGCGCAGTAGCAGGTCTTCAACGAAGCGTGGCAGCTCGGCGGCGTCGATGTTCTTTACGTTGATCGTAATTCGTTTGTCGATTCCGATGACGTCGGGGGATACAACAAAGTCTCGATGCATGATCGCCTTAAACATAGCTTCGCCGAACGCCATCAGCGGCGTGGCATTAAAGCTAAGTGAAACCGGAGCTGGGGCAGGTGCGGCAATCGCCAAGACCGGGGCGAGGATCAGGGCAGACAGGAAACGTCTCATTGCGCACCTCCTCTGACCCATAGACCTGTCTCGATTTCGGCCTCCCAGCCGCTGGCACCAGACTTGAAGCGCAGCGGCGATACAACACGGCCATCGGAAAGAACCACGCTCACCGAACCAGAATTGGTGAGAAACCCTTTTCCGGTAACGGTCTCGGAGAACTTGACCGGCTTGGCAGCATCGGCCACGGCGGCAGAGGGGGTGAAGAACATCGGTCCAAGTACATGGGAGCCTACGCCCCCGAGTACGAGGCCAAATATTAGAGCGATTGCGAGAAATTTGGTCATATGCTTGTGCGGTGGTTTGGGAGGAATCGGGCGGCCTGCGAGCAGTTCATAGTCCTGAGGAATACGTACAGGGCCAACGAAGCCAGGACGGATGCCAGTGCGGGACTGCAAGTGCCAGCTAGGCAGCAAGCAGTGGATAGCGTGTGGGTAGCTATCAGAGAACACTTGTGTGGTGTTATAAGCCCGGTTCAGGTCATCACCCCGGAAGTGCCAGCGGTCGGCTACGACGCCTTCAGGAGAGCAACCGAGGCGCACCACGCCGATATGCATGCGAGGCAGTGAGCCATCGCTGAAACCAGCGGTGACAAGCTTGAAGGCGGCTGAAACGAACGGCACTTTCATCCGATCAAGGCGGCTCATGCGCACCACGTACTCGAACAGGCTATCGCGCAACTGCTTGTCAATCTGACTGATGTTCTGGCAGATGAAATACACATCCCATCCGTACTTACGCGCATGGATCGCCCATTCCAGCAGCTCCTTGCGCCCACCAGCCTGGAAGTCCCGCGTATTCAGCCAGGACGCGCATTCGTCGAGGAATAGCGCCCCGTTGTGCGACTCATCGAAACCGGGGAGAAGCTGCGGCGCGGGCGGCGTGTACTCGAACCCCTTGGCGGTGTATTTAAGCACAGGCTCGAAGTCGATGAAGCGGTTGCCTGAACCGATGGCGTACAAATCCGCCGACGTGGGCTTGTCAGGAACCCGTATCACGGTTTGCTTAGACTGGCCCGGCATCATGTGTTCCATGAACACGTCGCAGTTTGTCGCAACGCGTTTGCCAGCACGCAGGTAGTCGCGCAACAACTTCATTGCGCCTTTGCCCTTTCCGCTTCCAAGCTTGCCGGTGATTGCGTAGACGGCCATGTCAAGGCCTTCCAAAATGTTCAGTCCAGAACAGAGCGAGAACAATACAGCGAAAAATTATCATGATTAAACCAACTTATCCAAGGTACGTTTCTTGTAAATGTAGAGCTGGCACGCCGCATAGACGGACATGTAACAACTCGCCAGCCCGTAGGTAGTCGTATTAAACCCAAGCGATAGGCCCACCGCGAACGAAGGGTGTGACGTGCTGATCGCCTGAATAGCAGGACCGCACACGTACTGCGCACAGCTCTGGCCTGCGGCCCACAGAACACTCACCATCAGTGCGAGCGTGGTGACGGCCCACACCTTCATGCCGATGTTAGACGTGGCGTTAAAGCCGATGAACGCTAAAATTGACTGGAACATGGAACTTCCTTTTATGCGGCCAGAGCGCCGCGAATTTGTTGGACACAGCCAAGTAGGCAGAAGAACGCCAGCACGCCGTTGATGAACGTCATAAACACATTAAATGGTCCGCATACATCCATTTCCACCGACGCAGTGCCCGATGGGTTGTCGAGCCTTGGATTAACGCAAACGGCGGTCGGGATATTCGGTATGAAAGACCACTGGAAACTCATGCCAGTATTAATGAACGACTTCGAGTAGTCATCCCATGAGGTACGGTTGTCCTTGTACGCCTTTTCGGTAGTGGTCATGGAGCTGTCAGCGGCCATGTTCACCTCACAGCGTGGTTGCGAACTGCCACCGCAAGCAGTGGGTACGGTTTGCGCCGATGCCGACAGGGCTGCCAGCGCGAAGACTAGGAAGATGAGAAAACGGGTCATGGTCATGTCTTAATAGCGTTCTGTACCTGCCTTACGCACCCATACACACAGGCAATAGCCAGCACGGCGTTAAGAAAAAACGTAAATTTACTGAAGCCACCACAAATGTCCATTTCGACAGGGCCACCGGTGACAGGGTTACGAAGGGATGGATTGACGCAGGCCGTGGTAGGAATCTGTGGGATGAACGACCACTGGAATTTATTCGGGTCGATGTTATCCATCTTTCCCTTTAAGCCCGTGTTGGCCTGATCGATACTGGCGCGCGAGGCAGCGTCCTTTTCCAGCATGTCTGCGTTAGTGCTGTGGTCTAATTTGCTCGGACACCTCGATAGGTGGAAAATACACCACCTGAGGAGTTAGACATGACAACAAGAAAACGAAGAGTATTCGATGCCAGCTTGAAGCTGGAAGTAGTGCGCATGATCAAGGAACAGGGTCAGAGCGTCCAAAACGTCAGCGAGACCATGAGCATCGGCCAGACGGCGATCCGGCGCTGGTTGACGCAATACAGTGCTGAACAGAACGGCCAGCCAGGCATCGGAAAACCGCTCACCGCCGAGCAACAAAGGATCCGGCAACTGGAGCAGGAAAATCAGCAACTGCGCCAGGACGTCACCATCTTAAAAAAGGCATCGGCCTTCTTTGCCCGCGAAATGAAATGATTTACACGGTCATTCGTCAGCTGCAAAAGGAGGCCTTGCCTGTGCAGAAGAGCTGTGATTTGCTGGCCGTCAGCAGGTCGGGTTTTTACACGGCACAGCACCGTACCGCCAAGCCTGCATCCTGCAAAGCGAGCATCCATCTGAAAGCGGCATTCATGGCCAGCCATCAGAGCTACGGAAGCCGGCGACTGGTCACGGCCATGGCCAACGCGGGTGTGCGCATCGGGCGTTACAAAGTACGCCGGCTGATGCGCCAGGCGGCCTTGAAGCCGGTCTGGAAGCGTAAATTCGTACACACAACGGACAGCAAGCACGGCTTGCCGGTGGCCGCCAATGTGTTGAACCGGCAGTTCAATCCGGCCGCACCGAATCTCGCTTACGTCAGTGACATCACTTACATTCGGACTGGCGCAGGATGGCTGTACCTGGCCACGGTTCTCGATCTGTATGCACGCAAAGTGGTCGGCTGGGCCATGGCGCCGAGCATGCCCGCCCAACTGGTCTGCGATGCCTTGAGCATGGCGATCGGACAGCGGCGGCCAGCCCCGGGATTGATCGTCCATTCGGATCGCGGCAGTCAATATGCCAGCGCGCTGTACCAGGAGATGCTTGAGCGGCACGGCTTCGTTTGCAGTATGAGCCGTAAGGGGAATTGTTGGGATAACGCCGTCGCAGAACGCTTCTTCCTGAATCTGAAAATGGAGCGTGTGTGGCAGCGCCAATATGCCAACCATGCCGAAGCAAAAGCCGATATTACCGACTACATCGTCGGTTTCTACAACTGCAAGCGTCTCAATTCAGCATTGGGCAATCTGCCACCCACCGTCTACGAACGGAAAATGGCAACACGTGAACCTATCGTTGTGTCCGAAATTACTTGACCACCACAGCCCAAGCCGTTGTTCGGATCAGGTGGTGGCGTGACAGTGGTATGGACGATGACGTATCCCCCGGTACCTGGATCGTAAACGCCAGTGTCAAAACAAGTCTTGCCACCATTCGCCTTGTTAATACAGACATCAAATCCGTTACCAGCGTTAGCCTTAACGTCGATGCTCGACTTGCCATCAGAACCTGGCACGCTCAGGCTAGAAGTGGACTCTATACCAGCACAGCCTGGATTGGCGGGATCGGTCATTATCTGCTTGGTAGCAGGGTCAAACAGCATCTCGCAGGTAGTGTCCAACGGCTTCTTAACCTCGGTAGCATCGGTAAGACTGCACCGATAGTTGCCGTTGACGTCCTTGCCACTGCCCGTGTAGCCCGAGTCACAGGCTAGCGTCACGTCGGTGGCTTGGTCGTAGAGGTAGGCGATGCTCACGTACTTGTAAGATGCCCCGGTGCAGCAGTCGATGACTGCCGTGTTGATGTACTTGCCGCCGTTGTACTGCCGGAGGTATTGCTCGTTCGCCCGGATCGCCGTCACGCAATCGGACGTGGCCGCGCAAGTGGTGTGCAGGGCGATGAACGGTATCGCCTTGGGCGGCGCAGGGGCCTTCTGCGGCACGACCTCGATGCCGGTCACCGGACCGCTGCGAGACACGGAACCGTTGTACTGCGCGAGCTGCACGGCGGGATCGACGCCAGCGACGCCGACGTTGGACTCGCGTGGGGCCTGCGTCAACACGCCAATGTCGCCGGGGCCGATCGGCACGCCGGGAATGCCCTGAGCGGTAGGCGGCGGGCCTTTGCCCGATGCCGCGATGGTCTGCTTGGGCGTCACATCGCGCTTACCCGGTGCAGGGTCGTTGAACTTAGCCGGATTAGGATTCTCGCGCTTGGCATCTGGTTGGAGGTTAACCGTGAGGGAAGGCTTGGGCAATTGCGCGGCGGGAATGGGCGTCTTGGTCGTACATGGCGCGCTAAGCGCAAACTTGTTGCAGTCCCACCAGAACAGTGCTGCAAGGATGCCGACCTGCCCGACAACCAGATCGGTAACGAGCAAATTGGAACCAACCAGCAGCCAAGGAATAATCAGCGGCACGATGGCCCGGGTGCTCCGAATCGGCACGACAATGAGGGATGCCGATATGAACGAGACGGCGAGGATTTTTTTAAACGAGGCCATTTGTGCACTTGCCATAAAAACGGCCAGAGTCGCTAAACGCTGGCCTAAAGGATCTATCGGGGCGAGACCGTTTAACCGGCTTTACTGAATGCCTTTTTCATCATCTTGATGCCCCAGAAGCCGCCAGCAACCAACACAGCCACCGCGAACGCAGCACTGATGTAGGTGGTAGCCTGAGCAGACAGCGCGGTGATTGCATCGACGCCAGGATCGGCGGCTTGAGCGAACGAGGTGGCGGAAGCAGCAAAAGCACCGACAGCTACCAAGCCTTTTTTGATATTTGCGTTCATGTGAAATCTCTTTCAGGAGAGCCGTTAATAAAACCCCGGTTTGGCAACGCCGGGGAGTGCTACGAAATAATTAATATGACAAGTCCATAGAGTTAATCAAGCGATTCTATTGCCTGACGTGCAATCCGCCGAATAGACCCACCTGCATAGCCGAGGCCGAAGGCGGTAAGGCAGTAGCCAACGATTTGGTAGACGGTCATTTGTGGTCGAACCAGCGGTGAACGATGTACTTAAAAAGATAAACCCCGCCGACGAAAAGTACGGTCAATAGCAGAATCGGCCAAAGGGATTTAAGGAGAACGCTCATTCGCCCCCCTTTCGGCATCGCAACCAAACTCCAATTTTCCAAAATGACAAAAAATAAACCATACGAATTTATAAAAAATTACGCCAATAATTCCTGCGATCCAAGAAAGTATAATTTGGTAAGCAAATGCGCTTTTAAACCACTTAATATCAGCAGTCAACATCGTCATCCCAGAAACCCTAGCCATTAAAATCACAAAGAGGGTGGAAACGACAACAACCCCCAAGAAAAATGTTGGCGAATTAACTTCGTAATTTTTCTTGCCATAGATTTCTTGCGCCAATTTTCTTTCTGGCATTGGAAGAGAATCAATACGCATAAATTGAGACATCGATTTTTCATAACGAAAAAAAAATGTACCAATAAATCCAGCAAAACCGGAACAAAATATATTGATACCCATTAATACATACATGGCTTCAAATTCGACGGGGCTTATCGTCATCGTTGCCCCCCGGCAATCCAGCCCAAGGAGAAGATGACGACTACGGCAATAGCCAAAAAAAATTCCGGTGTTACTGAATCCATTTACACACCTCCGCACATAGGACCTGCGATACGAAATATCCTTCGTGACAGTTCACAGAGGCGGTATCGCAAGCTTCGTCATACCCGTCAAATTGGCCTGCTTCATGAAGCCATCGAGTAAATCCAACGTCGCCCTGGATAGGAAGCAAAAAGCATCCGGACTCCTCATCTTGGACTACAAACTTAACCGCAACCTCATGCGGCAACATGCTTGGCACCGGGCATAGCAGCCTTGGCTGCCTCAACCGGACGCAGCGAATGAATTACAGTTTTTTGGAGCTTGCCGTTCGTGACGATTTCCATTTCGGCCAACGCCATGAAAGGAAACGCATCGGCGAGGTGCTTGTATTTCTGGTACTCGTCTGCTTTACCGAGGCCATACTCTGCGCAAGCAGTTCCCATGGCAGAGTCCTTGCTGTTGTCCAGCGCTGTCTCAACATACACTTTGGTGCTGTCGTAAGACTGGCCGTTCTCCATGGTGCCCTTGCTGAACTTCATGCCGGTGACTTTGAGGGTTGAGCTAAATTTCATTGGATATCCTTATTTTTTTGGCCTATTCAAAACCGTGTTCTCCGTTAGGCCGGAAGACGGAGACGGATTTAATAAAAATAAATGGAGGGATGTATACCGGTTGCTCCTTATGCATTGGAACCGGTCCACTATCAGCAAAACTGAGAAACGGTTTAAGTCGCTTTGGAAAAGCGTTTTCGTCCTCATTGGTAATCAGATCGAGCGTTTCCTTGTCCCCGAACAGCGCCCGAAAGACACGGATATATTTACCGTACTGGCGCTTCGTCACAGCGATAGAGTCATCCACCGTAATGTGCTGGGCGCGCGCCTTCACTTCCATGCGGGCAGGCGTTTCGGCGGTGGCAAATTTTGCCAGGCATGGATATGCGCCAACAAAAAATGAGCTTGGATCAAGCAACACATCGGGACGAATAATCGTGTTCGTGTTCTTAAACTCAATTTCGCAGCGGCACCACAGAGACAGCTTGTCGCCCTCCTTCTTGCCCTTTTCATAGAAGCGGCAATATTTGCTGGAAGTGCGCTGGCCTATCGTCAAAGTACGTCCCTTTCCGCTAGGACGTTTCCAGTTTCCAATCTCTTGAATCTCAGGAGGTCGTCCACCTTTTTTAAAACTGTATCCGTTATCCCACCACTGTTGCTCTGCCCAATCGACTGACAGGTAAGAGCCATCAAAGTCATCGTGTGCAAGATCGATGCGGGAAATGGTGGGCCTGATAGCCGTCTTAGTGAGGAAGTCATATAGCCTCTTTTCCCATCCCGCTACGGCGTTTAAACACCCTTGGCCAGTCAACGTAATCAACATTGTCGAGCGCTGCCCACCGAAGCAGACGAAGCCCATATCGTCACCAAGTACCCAGGAATCACGGTAAAAGTTCATGCGCTTGCCACGATTAGACGTTATGCCAAAACCAAAAATTTTCTCAAGCTGCCGGCTGGCTTCAACAATGATCTGATCGTCAGAAATCAATTGCTCACGCGCAGTCCTGAACCAAGTGTCTTCCAGCACCGAAAAATTGATCCAGTCGATCACGCAGGTCTGAGCGGCAGAAGGACGACGAACCATTACCGACTTAATCTTCCCGCTATCGGTCATCACCAGTTCGACTTCGCCCAAATCTTCGTCACAGATGCTCGACCATGCTGCCGATTCGGCGCCCTCTAAGTTTTCCCCCATTTTATTAATGGGGGGGCATTCGGTGGCGCTTACATACGCTATTTTCGGCACTAACCGGGCGTTTTCGGCACTCGCGCTGCTCCGCACCGGCAGCGCTGGCGCGCTGTCGGCACGGTCAGCGCGACCTGGCGAAGTCTCGCCGACGCCATGCATTTGTGAATTAAGGACACGGGGTCGCGTCGAACAGCCAGAAGCTTCGGCGTATGGGTTGTACGTATTCTTAAGCACGCGCGTTACCAAAGAATGACGTGGCGGCCTCATGCCTTCTCTCCGTTCTCAGAATGCACAAATTGAGCGACGCCTTGCATCGTTAAAGCAAACGCAAAATCAGCTTTACCGAGAGGAGAAAATTTAGTCACAACGAGAACTCCTGGCCACGTTGCGCGGCATGTATGCGAACAGCCTCAACATTCACGAAGACTCTCTTGCCGATGGTTACCTGCGGCCAATAGCCTCGCTCACACTGACCGACTAAAACGCCAAGTGGTAGGCCAATAGCAGACGCAAATGCTTCGCGCGTCATCAGTGGCACTGGAATCGACTGGAAATTTACTTGAGAATTGACCATAATGACCCTAACATTCGCCCAAAACGTACTCTTCTGAGTACTAATGGTACGCACATTAATACCATAGGTACCCAATGTCAAGCTTAAAAACCATTTTTGATAGATTTCAGGCACTTATTAGTGCCAAAACGCATGAGGCACGTCGCTTCAAGGAACTGGAGGAGGTATCTGGAATCGCCGCAGTCAGCTGGCGGAAAGCATTCACGAAGGGGCAACGCCCTACTGCTGAGATGATAGAAAGTGTAAGCAAGGTATGGCCAGAGTATGCATTTTGGCTAGTAACCGGCACGCCTGATCCAGTCGCAGGTCACATTGGCATCTCAACCAACAAGGACGAAACGCTCGAGTATTTGGGGTTGTGGACGGACAAAACATCACCCTATTCCAGTCGATTTTTCAGAGAAGTAATTTCCGAGAGAGAAATCATTGACCAACGTACTGACGACAAAGGGGATGGAGGGATATCTAGCGCGGAAAGAACGGCCATAATCGGCACGGAGGAAATGCGCTTTAAAGAAATTGAACATCGGATCGCAAGCTTTAGGCAGGCGCGAAAGGCAGAGGAATATCCTGAATCGGAGGAGAGCTACCTAAACAATCTTCCCGATTTCAAACAGAGGGTCGGAAAAACAGATGGCGATCAAAAAAAGTAACAGTGGATGGTTAGTGGACTCTCAACCGAATGGCAGAGGCGGAAAGCGCTTTCGGAAGACATTCAAAACACAGGCCGAGGCAAAGGCCCATGAGGCTTGGCTAAAGTCCCAGGTAACTCAAGATGCAGATTGGGCACCGAAAAAGAAAGATCTAAGAAAGCTATCTGCGCTGATCAGCCTATGGTTCGATTACCACGGCACTGGACTCAGTTCCGGGGTGGATACCAAGCAACGATTGCTCTCAATGGCGAACGCGATAGGTGATCCCATTGCCAGCAATTTTAGTGCAAGTATGTTCGCACAGTATCGAACAAAACGGCTTGAAGCAGGTCTGTCTGCGAACAGCATGAACCGAGAACATGCATATCTACGCTCTGTTTTCAATGAATTAGCAAGGCTGTAAGCGTCGTCCCACCGCCGTCTACCCTTGAGCATCGCACGATGCCATGATTGAATTTGGGACACAAATTGGTTGTGTCCACAAATTTATTTATGGACACAATCATTCAACCAGTTGCAATTAGGGCGAAACGCGGGCCGTATCGCCGTCACAGCGATGAATTCAAGCGTGCCGCTGTCGCACGTACGCAGGTCGATGGCGCCTCTGTCTCGCTGATCGCCCGCGAACTCAAGATCAACACCAATCAGTTGTTCAGTTGGCGCAAGCGTTTCGGTGACCAGGCGCTTGCCGGCGGCAATGCGCCAAGCCAGCTGGTGGCCGTCACAGTGCTCGACACCTTGCCCGCAAGTGCACCGGTCGCCAGCGTCCCGCCCGGCGTGATCGTGCTCAGCGTGGGCCAGGCCCAGCTGCGTCTGGAAGGCCAGGTCGACGCGACCACGCTGACGCTGTTGCTGGCGCGGCTACTGCCATGATCGGTTTGCCAGCAGGCACGAAGATATGGCTGGCCGCCGGCGTCACCGACATGCGTGCAGGCATGAACGGGCTGGCCGTCAAGGTGCAGGCGGCGCTGGCCGAAGACCCGTTCAGCGGCCACGTGTTCGTGTTTCGGGGGCGGCGCGGCGACATGCTCAAGGTGCTATGGTGGAGTGGTGATGGCCTGTGCCTGCTGTCCAAGCGGCTTGAGCGCGGGCGCTTCGTCTGGCCGCAGGCCGCCGACGGCAGTGTCGCCCTGACGCAGGCACAGCTGTCGATGCTGCTCGAGGGCATAGACTGGCGTCGGCCAGAGCGTACCTGGCGCCCGACAGCGGCCTTGTAAACGTCACGAACCTCGCGTAAACTCGGCCCATGCTCAACCCTGCCGACCTGCCCAACGACATCGATGCCCTGAAGGCATTGCTGTGGGCACGCGAGGTCGAAGTGGCGGGTTTGAAAGCGCAGTTGAATACCCGCGCCGCCGAGATCGAGCATCTGAAACTGCAGATCGCCAAGCTGCGGCGCATGCAGTTTGGCCGCAAGTCCGAAAAACTCGACCACCAGATCGAACAACTGGAGTTGCAGCTTGAAGACTTGCAGGCCGACGACGCCGAGGCCGAACGGGAGATGCCGGCAGCGGACCAGGCGCCGCGCAAACGGGCGGCAC
Source organism: Janthinobacterium sp. J1-1 (assembly GCF_030944405.1). Lineage (NCBI taxonomy): Bacteria > Pseudomonadati > Pseudomonadota > Betaproteobacteria > Burkholderiales > Oxalobacteraceae > Janthinobacterium > Janthinobacterium sp. J1-1. Next base: position 2,127,603 of record NZ_CP132339.1, on the reverse strand, counting down.
GCAAGCCTTTGCCCGAGCATCTGCCGCGTGATGAACAGCGCTACCTGCCTCCCGATGAAGCCTGCCCGTCCTGCGGCGGCAAGCTGCATCAACTGGGCGAGGACGTGGCCGAGCAACTCGAGTTCGTGCCGGCCAGCTTCCGCGTGATCCGTCACGTGCGCCCGAAACTGGCCTGCGGCGGCTGCGACGCCATCGTGCAGGCGCCGGCGCCAAGCCGGCCGATCGCCCGCGGTATCGCCGGTCCGGGCCTGCTGGCGCATGTGCTGGTGGCCAAGTTCGCGGATCACCTGCCGTTGTACCGGCAGTCGGTGATCTACGCACGCGAGGGTGTCGAGCTGGACCGGGCCCTGCTGGCCAGCTGGGTCGGCGCTGCCAGTGCGCTGCTGCGCCCGCTGGTCGAAGCGATCCGTCAACACGTACTGGCTGGCACCAAACTGCATGCCGATGACACGCCGGTACCAGTGCTCGCGCCTGGCAACGGCAAAACCAAAACCGGGCGGCTGTGGACTTACGTGCGTGATGATCGGCCAGCTGGCGACAACACGCCGCCGGCGGTGTGGTTCGCCTACTCGCCTGATCGTAAAGGCATCCATCCGCAAAGCCACCTGGCCCAGTTCAAGGGCGTGTTGCAAGCCGATGCCTACGCCGGCTTCAACGCGCTGTACGACAACGGCGATATCCACGAGGCAGCCTGCTGGGCGCACGCGCGGCGCAAGTTCCACGACCTGCATGCCGCACGGCCATCGCCGCTGACCACCGAAGCGCTGCGGCGCATCGCCGAGCTGTATCTGATCGAAGCCGAAATCCGTGGCAAACCGCCGGACCAGCGCAAGTCAGTGCGGCAGACAGAAGCATGCCCCTTGCTCGATGACCTGGAGCGCTGGCTGCGCACGTCTCTGGAAAAGCTGTCCCGCAAGTCGGACACGGCAGCGGCCATCCTGTATGCCCTGAACCTGTGGCCGGCCCTGACGCGCTACTGCGACAACGGCGCCATCGAGATCGATAACTCGGCAGCCGAACGGGCATTGCGCGGTATCGCCATCGGCCGGCGCAACTACCTGTTCGCCGGCGCCGACAGCGGTGGCGAACGGGCGGCCGCGATCTACTCGCTGATCGGCACCGCCAAGCTCAATGGTATCGACCCCGAAGCCTGGCTGCGCCATGTGCTGGCCAACATCGCCGATCATCCGGTCAACCGGGTTGACGCCTTCCTGCCCTGGAACTGCACCGCGCAGCTCCCTTCAGCCTAAACAACACGCCGCTTCCCAGCGGTGTGAGGCCATCATCTAGCAAATCAACACCCAGTTCAAGACGGCGCTGGCTTTACGCTTACGCAAGGCTAGGCTACTGGACGGCAGAAAATCCATTGGGGAAATTACGACAGTTCAAGGTGCAACAAACTGAACTTTCATATCTAACCTACCAACAGATAGAAAAACTGTTGCCCCCTATGTCAGGATAGATGTCGCGTCACTTGAATCACTTTAATCCATCCGGGGGCGGAGCAAAGACGTACAGTGAATCAGTATCCAGCAGAACGCAAGGAAGCCATTCTTCGGCAGATGATGCCGCCGGAGAACAGGCCGGTGTCGGCCCTGGCGAAGGAGAATGGCATCTCGGAACAGACACTTTATACTTGGCGACGAAATCTACAGTCTCAGGGAGTGCCGGTGCCGGGAAATGGAAAGAATGCCGTCGTGTGGTCGTCGGCAGATAAGTTTGGGGTGGTGCTGGAAACGGCACGCATGAACGAGGCCGAACTGGCTCAATACTGTCGGGGCAAAGGCTTGTTCGTCGAACAGGTTGCCGACTGGCGCGAGGCTTGCCAGCAGGCCAATGAAGCGCCGGCCGAGCGCAACCGGGAACTGCGCGAGCAAGGCAAAAGCGACCGCAAAGAAATCAAGCAATTGAAGAAGGATTTGCAGCGCAAAGAGAAGGCACTGGCAGAGGCAGCGGCGCTGATCATTCTCAGAAAAAAAGCACAGGCGATCTGGGGGGAGCCCGAGGACGATTGATCGGCACCCCAGATCGCCAGCAGGTGATGATATTGGTTGAAGAAGCCGTTGACGGCGGGTGTCGGCGTGCGCAGGCATGTGGTGCGCTGGAGATCAGCCTTCGAACCTATCAGCGCTGGATGCTCGACAGTGATGGCAGCCAGGCCGACGGGCGCAAAGGCAGCCGCCGCAGGGCGCCGGCCAACAAGCTGAGCGAAGAGGAACGCCAGCAGATTCTGACGGTTGCCAACAGCCCTGAATTTGCCAGCAGTCCGCCTAGCCAGATCGTGCCGACCTTGGCTGACCGGGGCGAGTATCTGGCATCAGAATCGACCGTCTACCGGATCTTGAAAGAAGAGAAGCAGCAGCATCACCGCGGTCGGGCGAAGAAGCCCAGCACAAGGGTCGTCACGAGCCACTGCGCAATCGAACCGAACCGCTTGTGGGCGTGGGACATTACCTGGTTGCCGACCGGTGTGCGGGGTTTATATTTTTACTGGTACATGGTTCTTGACGTCTACAGCCGCAAGATCGTCGGGCATGAAGTGAACATCGCCGAGTCGGCGGAAATGGCCTCGCTGCTGATGCGCAAAGCCAGTCTGGCAGAGGGACTGGCCGGGCGTGAGGTGGTGCTGCACTCGGACAATGGCAGCTCGATGAAAGGCTCCACAATGTTGGCGACGTTGGAAAAGCTGGGGATCATGCCGTCGTTCAGCAGGCCCCGTGTGAGCAACGACAATGCCTACGCCGAGTCGCTGTTCCGGACCTGCAAATACCGGCCGAACTATCCGAGCAAGCCGTTTGAAAGTATCGAAAAGGCGCGGCAATGGACGCTGTCATTTGTGCAGTGGTACAACCATCAGCACAAGCACAGCGGCCTGAAATTCGTGACGCCTGCGCAACGCCATGATGGCCGGGACGGAGCGATCCTCAAGCACCGCAAGCAGGTCTACGAGGCCGCCAAGCAACGTCATCCAGAGCGCTGGACCGGGACTACGCGGGATTGGGAATTGAACGATGAGGTCTGGCTGAATCCGGAGCGGAAACCGCCAGAGGAATTAAGAAAAGCTGCATGACTTGACGCGACATCTTTGTTGACAACTACCGGTTGCTAGAATTAAACATTGCACAAAACCCGCATGTTCACTTGGTGACCCGAGTGTGTTTGAGTACTGGCGCTCGCTGGAGCGAAGCGGAAGAGTTACGCTCAACACAAGTAAGAGATGGGCAAATTCAATTTGCTAAAACGAAGTCTGGCAAAGTACGGTCAGTTCCAATTTCGAAGGAATTGCAAAGCGACCTTGAAACACATTTCAAGGTACACGGGGATGGAGCCCGAATATTTGGCTATGCGTATTCTGCGTTTCGGGAGGGCATTAAAAGAACCGGAATCGAACTTCCGGACGGTCAGCTTACACACTGCCTTCGGCATTCTTTTGCCAGTCATTTCATGATGAACGGCGGCAACATCTTAGTCTTACAACGTATTCTTGGGCATGCAAGTCTCACAATGACAATGCGCTATGCACACTTGGCCCCAGAGCATCTACAAGAGGCAAAACACCTAAACCCATTGGCTAAGCCTAAAGCAGCTTGAGTCTTTAAAGCTGGCCTCCCAAGAGCGCTAGCTAAACGATAAAACTCGGTTGACACTTTGTTGACAGTAGAAATACAAAAGGACTTAGGTTTGCACCTAAGTCCTTGATTTAATTGGTGGGCCTCCCGTGAGTCGAACACGGCACCAACGGATTATGAGTCCTTATCATCATGCAACATTAGATAACAACAGCTAACAATACAAGCACTTAAAGCTCGTTCTCTAACTATACGTGTTTGTTATCTAACTACTTGGTTGAACCTCCGTTGAACCTTCACTCAACTACAACGTCCTTTAACTGAGGCACAGACAACTTCTCAAATAACTCGATTAATTCATACAGCCTCGTACTTGGATTAAAACCACCGTCTTCCCCAGCATGTTTAATTACTTTCTTCGCATAACGTTTTGCATCATCTAGCTTTGGGAATAGCTCCATAAATAAATTACTGCCAGAAGATTTATCATAATCTGGAATAAGATTCTTCAACTCAGAAACCATTTGATCACCCGGCGATTTTCCTGGTAACGCGTTAAATGCCTTCCTACTATAACCAAAGTGCAAAACATACCAATATTCCATACATGGGTGAGATGAAATAACCGTCACATTTTCCACCTTAAAAGCTAGAGCTAATGCCTCATCATAATTCAGGTGAGTGTCGCGATCGATTGCACAAAATACATTATCGTAATTATTTTTCTGACTTATTGCCTCAACAACTATTCCTTTTGGATCAGTTTTTCCACAGTGAGACACCTTAATTGAAACATGAACTCTATAGTATCGAGTTGCATCCTCTATATAGCGTTTTCCAGACTTTGAATCTTCGCAAATAATTAATATCTTAGGTTGCGTCTTTAGCGTTGAACCTTTGCGAGAAAATGATGTGGCATTTTTGATCTGGCGCACCATATTCATCCTTTACGTAAATTTGGCAACGAGCGATAACGGCCTTCAAAATAACGTTTTTCAATATCTTCGCTCTCACGGCCCTCAAATTCGTAAACCGAACGGAGCTTAGTGGCGCCATTCATATCTCGCTCTGTTAGCCATATTTGATCACGCCTAAGTAACTTTGTATCCATCAAATGGGTATCGTGAGTTGTAAAAATAAGCTGAGTGACTTTGGCCCTTTTCAAAAACCTTTCAATTAGATTTGCAACTATTTCTGGATGCAAACTACTATCTAATTCATCAATCCCCATAACTGAAAAAAATTCAGTATCATTTTCTATAAGACCCCATGGCAGATAAAATCCGAATAAATTCTTAGTTCCTTCAGATTGCTCGTCATAATCAAATTCAGCGTCCCCTAATGCTGTCCGATGCGTAAAAGTTGTAGTCGAAGATGTACTTTTTTTATTTTTAGATGTTGGTTCAGAATTTATTGATGCTAAAAGGTTATTTAACGGCTCTTCAGATATAAATTCCGTACGAACAGAAGTCACAGGAACATCTATTTCTTGCAAAAAACTTGCAATTTCTTGAGCAAAAACTGGATTGTCTTTCACCAAGTTCTTGCCAGAATTTGCTAAATACTCCATTTTAGTACCCACAATAAAAAGTTTATTCTTTAACCATTGAAATGGAAAAGATAACTGTTTAATTTCCTCACTGCTATTTGCAACTGCTTGAGCTAAAAACAAAGTAGTCGGATTAGTCAAGCGCGTCCAAATCTGATGCAACTCGCTTCCGCCCTCTAATTTCTCCGAAAAAACGTACTCCTCACCACATTCTTCACTATATTTCCTATCATATAAAGTTACAGCTTTACCATCGGGAAAAAATATTAGACGCTCTTCGAAAATTCGATTAGATGTCGCTGAAAAGTTGAATTGATAACGAATCTTATTATTTATAAAATGATATTCAAATACGCTAGGAGAGTGAGCTAGATTCTTATCAAAACGAAAAGGTTTTACTGGAACTAAGTTAGCTGGGGACGTTTGAACCATAGTAGGAACTATGTTCAATGCCATTAAAAGATTGCTCTTTCCAGAAGCATTGGGGCCGTAGATAGCAGCAACTTTAAGGAGGTCAGGCAGCTTCTCACCCACCACCTCTGGACTAAACACATTACCACGCCGGTGCAGGCGCGGCGCAGCAACCATGGAGAAGGTTTCCTTCTCCCGAAAAGAACGGAAGTTGCTGACTGAGAATTCGATCAACATAGAGAGGTCTCACTAAGGGTTATTTGACCTGTCGATTATGAAGGAGTTTGCAATGATCTGCAGTTTTTCTGCAGCACATTTGATTAGTATAGGGTTTATGGTCTCAATATGCTGCCAAGAAAGCAAGATATGGGCAGATTTAGAGGTATCTACTGCAGAAAAACGGGTTTATCCCTGGGCTATTCAGCCACAGCGCTGGTTACTGAACTATTGATTAAGTACAGCTGAAGAGGAAGGTTCCCGGTAAATGTTAGCTTAAGTAAGCACAGACTAAACTGCCAGTTGCCGGCTGGCATCGTCGCTGGCCGGGACGACCGGCCAAAACGCTCCTACATGCCACCGTGCGGCAAAAAGGGTTCCGCTGCGCTCCAGCCCTCGCGGGCCTCAAATCGCCCTTTTCCCACAGCTCAACCTGTACAGCGAGTCTTCCAAACAAATGGATTTGGGCAGCATGTGTCAGGTCAAGCGTTCAAGCCAACGCAGCTGGACGGGCGTAATGATGAAGGTAGTACCGTTATTGTCCTGCTTGAAGGCGAATCCGTAGCGGAAACCTGTTTCGTCCGGAATCCAGAAGACAACAGGTGGTTGACGAAAATCACCCTCCCACCCTTCAGCTGCTGCTGCCTCACGGGCTGCCTTCCAATCGGAAAGGAAATCCTCCAGGGAAATCCCATCCTCATAGTATGCATCAACGTCATCACGCCCCAATTGCAGAGCAGCATGCTCACTACCAAGTTTCCGTGCCACAGCCTCAACGCTTTGAAGGTGCTCCCAGTTCCAATCAATCGGACTTACCGCGTATACGATCCAGCTCATTTACTTTACCTTTAAAATTTTCACTGGCACATTGCTAGCAGAGTGAGATAAAAGATCCAGTCGTGACCTTCATACAGGTCATGGTAGACCCTCGAAAGGCCAGACGTAGATGCCGATTTTCAAACAATTTCAACTATTTGCACAGTATTTAGTTAAATTTCAAACAATTTCTCTGCATATCAGTTTATTTCCAAATATTTCATGGCTAAATCACCGATCTACTGACGCTGCCAGGATTAACATCAACTCCGTAGAATCAGACTGATCCCCGTGTCCAAACGGCAAACCTAACAAGGTAACCTTGGTATGTGTAGTCTTGGATGAGTTAAGACCACCTAGTACAACGACTTCTCCATCGTCAAGCAACTGGACAGTTTGAACCTCACGCTTGCTGAGAGTAGGACTCCCGTTCACACCGTTGGTCGTAGCAACAAACGAAGACACCTGCGCTTTAATGACGGCCTCAACACGTGATCCGCCCGGGCCACGCACGACACGAGGAACGACATCGAGGATAACACCTGATGGGCGATAAACAACCGCTTGCGAAGTATTGCCCTTGTTGTCCAGCTGGATGTCACCTAGGGTCGGAACGTCTTCACCGGTAGTGATGCTAAATCGCTCACCCGAATAAACAGTGCCGGAAGGGGCAGCGATCTGCTTGAATCGACTGTCACGCTTGATAGCGTCAACAACCGCCGAAAAATTCGCACCCTTAAGCGAAATGGCAGCAGCCGAGGATGGAGTCCCGAGAGTGACGCCCAGTTGCGAACCGAGGACGTTGGCCAAGACCGACATGCCAAAACCGTCGCGGCCGGTGCTGGTCACTTCCACAAAGGTGGCATTGATCTTAACGCGACCGGCGACGGTATCGATTTTCTCAAGAAGCGAATTTAGCTTGTCCATATCCTCAGTATCAAGCTTGAAGACGACCACAGGACCGGAAACGTGGCAGGCACCTGGTGAAAACATAGCGCCAACAAACGCACAGATGAACTCCCCGGTACGCGCCACAGGCGTGTAAACCTCGTATTCTTTTCTAACAATAAGAGCGGTGGATACTGGTTGCAGGCCACCAAACGCTACCGGAAGCGGTGAATCAAGGCCCACTGGCATAACAGGTGCCGACATACCTTGCAGCGGCTGTGGGGCCGCTAACGATTTAGGAGCGAGGTAGACAACACCGCCGGTCTCACGCTGCGCCACTCCAAGCTGATCGAGAAAACCGACGAGGAAAGGCAACAATTCAGATTCCTCGACAGAAATACGAACCGACACCTTCTTGCCCTGAGCCATCAGCTCTGGCGTCTGAACGTAATTCTTGTGAAGTACCTCGCCATAGGTTGCGTCGAGAAATTTATTAAGGTCCACCTTGGAGAAGTTAAAAGCGATGGGCTTGGCGGTGACCGACAAAGCGGTCATAGTGAATATAGCAGCCACGATGAAATTTTTCATGTCAGTCCTTTTTGTAAATCCATTTGGAGCCGACCTTGACACGAATGCCTCCATCGTCCCTCGCGAAGTCGGTAGTACGCATCACCCTGCCATCGCTGAGGTACGCGACAACAACGTTATCGAGAAACATCACGCCATCGATCGAGATCGAGTTGTCCACGTCACCCGCTTTGAACTGATTCAACGTGGCAGAGCCATGCTTGATAAGATCATTTTGACTGCCCTTATAGAGCCACCAACTGGCCGACCAGCTGAACAAAGCGCCGATGAAAAGAGCAGAACCGACGTACGTGGCTGCGATGGCTTTCGCGATTTGGAATTTGTTCATTGAATGTCCCACGAGAGAGTAAGGTGCCAAATACGAGAATCGTCCTGGCGACGTAGCGGCATCGAATTTCTGCTCAGTGTCGTATGCCTTATACAGTCCAGTGCCACGGAAGAACCAGCGGTCAACGACGGGGTCGCGCTGGCCAAGGCCATACCGAACAATACCGACATGAATTTTCGGAGGTCGAATATTGAAGCCGGCAAGCTTGCCAAGCAGCCCGACGAACGGGATAGCAAGCCGGTCCATACGCTTGCAGGTGACAAGATGTTCACCGAAGGCGTCGCGTATCTGCTTGTCGAGCATGCCCTCAGTCTGGACGATGATGTACACGTGCCAGCGAAGTTTGCGCGCATGCTTGAGCCAATCGATCATTCCTTGTCGTGACTTGTCAGCCCACTCACGAGCATTGAAACTACCGGATGCCTCGTCGAGCACGATCATGCCGAATTTATCTTCATCAGCAAACGATTCGGAGCCACGTCCAAGTGCATCAAGATCAGCAAGCGAGGGTAAATCAGGAAGGCGAGTGAGCGAAATTCTGCGGCAGTCTACCGGCAGCATTTTTTCGACAAAGATATCAAGGTTCGTGGCGACCCGACGACCATTTAGAAGCGCTTCCTTGATCTTCGAAACGCATATCAAGCTCTTACCGCTTCCAAGTTTTCCAGTAACAATGTAGAAGGCCATTTAACATCCAAACGAGTAATTATTAGCCATAGCGTCACTCATCAGTTCTCTGGTGTATGAGAGTAAGAAGGGCATCAACAACGCTGACACTCTTAGTTTCCCCAAGTGCAATGAAGCAGCGGCGAACATCCAGCATTGTGTATTCGAGCTTATGCAGCTGTTGAAGACGAATTTGCATGTCTGTTATTCGAGCGAAGGATTGGTAACTCATTCCTTCACCAAGACGTCCACTAAATAAGATAATTGCCATAAGCGACTCCAATGAAAATTAGTAAGTACAGGGATTAGCTTTACCGCCCACCTCCCTACACATCTGAAACAGCATGGATTGAGCAATGCATCCATGCTTCCACCTAACGGCCTGCAGACTCCCAGAAAAGGCCGACATAGAACGTGGAGCGGTCGTAAACCCACCGAGTTATCTCCGCGCTGAAAATGACGGATATGCAAACGGAAACATGCACGGGCCAGAGCACAGCAATAGCGAATGAGATTGAATAGTCACTGATCGCATATTGAACGGCTGTTATGAGGGCAAAGATGGCAGTGAAAAAAGCTGCTGCCAATCCACCGAGAAAAGTAATAAGTGCTATGACAAGCGAAAGCCGCTTGCCAAGATACTTAACGAAAAACTCGAAAAGACTTCCAAGAAGGCCGATGAAGAAGCTGCCGAAAAACTGCATAATTACCTCCTAGCGACGAGCTGGCCGCGTGACGATTTTGAACAAATGCAAGGCTGTGAAACAGTAGGCAAGGAACGATATTGCCTGCTGCATCATAGATATGTACTTACACCACTCAATCACGAAAACCATGCCGAGAACGTTGTACGAAAGAGAGCTACATGCAATAGGCTGGATAGGGATAACCCAGTTCCAGCTGAACGGTGTGGGCATGTGCGACTGGATCGCACCGAGAACTCCATCATGTGCAGCCTGAACGTTTGCAATTGAAGTATCGGTGTTAGCGGTCTTACCATCGAGGCCAGAATCGTCAATTCCGCACTTGACCTGCGATGTCCCACCGCATGAACCGCCAGAAGATGTGCCGGTGCCGGTGCCAGGGCCAGTGCCAGTGCCAGTGCCAGTGCCAGTGCCAGTGCCGGTGCCCGTACCAGTGCCACTACCGCCTCCGATATCACCAGGAATGCCACCTGTGCCACTAGTGGTCGTCTGGCCAGGATAGCCACCAATGCCTGGGTTATAAGAACCAGTCTGGACGCACTTCCAGGCCCCATCCGGCTGTGTCTGACAAATATTGAATCCGCCATTAGCCGTAGGTTTGGCGCTCATCTTCTCGCCAGTAGCCGATGATGGGGAATTGAGACCACCGCTGGATGTGAGGGAATCTTTAAGGCCGTCACAGTTTGGGTTGGCAGCATCGAAATCAAAGGTCTGCGTTCCAGCGCTATAGAGCACTTCGCATGTTGTCGTAGAGGGTTTCTTGACATCAGCTGGCGCCGTCAAATTGCACGTTCCGGAGGATAGTGTGTAGCCAGCCGGGCAGGTGTAAGGAACGGTCTCTGACTTGGAATATAACGTATATGACTTGCCCTGCTGAGCCCCCGATGTGAAGGTCCAGGTCATGTAAACCGTGTAAGGTGTGCCCGGTGCGGCCTTACTAGACGGAGTGAGATATGTGATTTTTTGAACAGTAGCCCCGCTGGGCGTACCATAGGTCGTAACCGGATTATCCATGCTCTGGTACATCATTGCATCTGCATTCCATCCGCCAGAAGCAGGCGAATAAAGCGAATTCTGTGCAATGGTATTTTTGGGCGTCACATCACGAGATCCGCCTGACGGATCATTGAAGACTTTAGCATCAGGATTCTTGCGAGTGGCATCAGGGTTGAGCTTAACTACAATTGGTTTCTTGCCAAAGGCATTGTCTACGGCGGCGGGGTCGATGGCAGGCGTTGTAGCCTTGCACGCACTGAGCGACGTGAAGCCGTTGCACTCGTACCAGAGCCAACCGCTGATCACGCCAAGTTGCGCCATGACCAGATCGGTAATAAGCATGTTGGTGCCACTGATCAGCCAAGCAGCAGCGAAAGCCGGAAGAATCGCATGCGCCAATGGGGCGACGAAAACGAAACAAAGGACTAGGGCTACTAGCCGTTTTTTACTAAACAGTGGCACGCGCATATTGAACCGCCTTAGATTTTGGCGATGAAGCGTTTGAACAGCTTGATGACTACCATCAGGCCGATGACGACGCCAACAACCGGAAACACGGTGTCGAAAATGCTCTTACCATCTGCGGAAATCGATGCAACCGTAGTCGCTACAGCAGCAGGTACTTCAGCCATTGCAGAGCCAGCCGAGGCAATCGACAGAACAACACCAGCGATCAACTTGTTTTTCATTTGAATATCATCCATGTTTAAATTTGCTCAAGAAACCTGCGGAAATAGTTGACAATGAAGCCGCAACAAAAACCGCCGGCATAGACGGCGAGCAATAAACCGCCTAATTCAATTGCGTCCTGCGCACTCATCTGAGGCTCAACCCGGCCTGAAAGCCAAGTGCCCAGATAACCACGCACGACACGACCAGCGCGATATCCTGAATCGGATAATCAGAAAGCATGGATCCCCCCTGCAGATCCCATATCTGGTAAAACTTCGGTCACGAAAAAACCCTCATGACAATTCAGAGCGGCCGTATCGACAGCCTCAGCAAGGCCCTCAAATCGTCCCGCCTCATGTGCCCAAGGAGTGAAGGCCACATCACCTTTGCAAGGCATTAGAAACAATGCTGACTCCCGGTCCTGGACGATGAACTTTACTTCCGGCCTATGCAGCCACATTTTTGACACCCTGGCCGGAAGGCTTCGCAGGCTCGATTGGCTTCAATGAATGAACGATGGTCTTTTGCTTTGTGCCATTCGTGACAATCTCCATTTCGGCGATGGCCATGAAAGGAAGCGAATCAGCAAGGTGCTTGTACTTCTGGTACTCATCTGACTTACCCAGCCCGTATTCGGCGCACGCAGTACCCATGGCAGAGTCTTTGCTGCTGTCCAGCTCGGTCTCGACATACACCTTGGTGCTGTCAAATTCTGTGCCGTTATCCATCTTGCCTTTGGAGAACTTCATGCCTGTTACTTTGATGGTTGAGCTAAATTTCATTGGATAACCTTACGTTTTTCATGGCCTACGCAAAACCGTGTTCCCCATTGAGGCCGAAAGATGGGACGGTGTTAATAAAATGAAAAAATGACGGGACGTACGGAGGCGGCTCGACGTGAACGGGAGCTGGTCCGGTATCGGCAAAACTGAGGAACGGTTTGAGCCGCTTTGGAAAAGCGTTTTCGTCTTCATTGGTGATCAGATCGAGCGTTTCCTTGTCGCCAAACAACGCGCGAAAGACACGGATATATTTGCCGTATTGGCGCTTCGTCACAGCGATAGAGTCATCCACCGTGATGTGCTGGGCGCGGGCCTTCACTTCCATGCGGGCAGGCGTTTCGACAGTGGCAAACATTGCCAAGCATGGATATGCGCCGACAAAAAAAGAGCTTGGATCAAGCAACACATCCGGACGAATAATTGTGTTCGTGTTCTTAAACTCAATCTCGCAACGACACCACAAAGACAGCTTGTCGCCCTCCTTCTTGCCCTTCTCATAGAAGCGGCAATATTTGCTGGAAGTACGCTGGCCTATTGCCAGAGTACGTCCCTTACCGCTAGGACGTTTCCAGTTACCAATCTCTTGGATCTCCGGAGGTCGACCACCTTTTTTAAAGCTGTATCCGCCGTCCCACCATTGCTGTTCTGCCCAATCGACGGAAAGGTAGGAGCCGTCAAGGTCATCATGCGCAAGGTCAATGCGGGAAATAGTGGGTCTGATTGCCGTTCTCGTGAGGAAGCCGTGCAGGCGCTTTTCCCAGCCAGCGACAGCGTTCAAGCACCCTTGACCAGTCAACGTGATCAGCATAGTTGAACGCTGCCCACCGAAGCAGACGAAGCCCATACCGTCTCCAAGCACCCAAGAATCACGGTAAAAGTTCATGCCCTTTCCACGATTTGACGTTATCCCAAAGCCGAATATTTTTTCCAGTTGCCGGCTGGCTTCAACGATGATCTGGTCATCAGAAATCAATTGCTCACGCGCAGTCTTGAACCAGGTGTCTTCTAGAACCGAAAAATTAATCCAGTCGATCACACAGGTTTGAGCGGCAGAGGGACGGCGTACCATCACCGACTTGATTTTCCCGCTGTCAGTCATAACCAGTTCAACTTCACCTAGGTCTTCGTCGCAGATGCTCGACCAGGTCTCCGATTCGGTGCTTTCTAGGTTTTCCCACATGTTATTAATGTGGGAACCTTCGCTCGCGCTTACCTGCGCTATTTGCGGCACTAACCCGGCCGATTCGGCCTCTGCACCGATCCGCACCGGCAGCGCTGGCGCGCTGACGGAACGGTCGGTGCATGCGGCCGCAAGTTTGCCGACACCATAAATCCGAGACTTAACAGAACGGACTGCTGACACGCCACCAGAAGCATCTATGTAGCGCTGAGCATGCTCAGCAACGGATGAAATTTTTGAGGATGTTTTCGACATAACTTAGCTGAATTCCTTAGCAACACAACGTTGCACTAAGAGCGCAACATTGATGAGGCTGTACTTGCCGATTGACATGCACGGCACTAAGCCCTTGTTGCACCATCCTGTTATGACACCAACTGGAAGCCCGACCATCTCTGCGAACCGCTCTCGGCTCACCAACGGCGAAGATGTAGATGCGTCAAATCTGACAAGTTCACTGAATTGCGCCATAATTTCCTTTGAATAATTCATTGCGATGATACTGTATCAGCGCAAATGAACATTATCAGCTCAATGAAGATGTGTCAATAGGAGGAAGTGTGATTACAGATCGACTGTTGGAAATAATCGAAGCAGAGACGCAGCAGAGAAATCGCTTCAAAACGCTGGAAGACGCCACGGGGATAGCGAAAGATAGCTGGACAGCCGTTTGGCATAGACGGCAACGCCCCACTGCTGAAATGATCGAAGCTATTGCTAAACTCTGGCCAGACTATGCATTTTGGTTGGCATGTGGAGACACAGAACCAGAGCGGGGGCATGTCGCGCCGATCACCACTGCAGTGAGCTATCCAATCGTGAACGGTGTTCCGCAGCATTGGGCATCTGCGGAAAGAATATATAAACAAAAACTTCTTGACAAAGTGCCAGTAGAGCCGGTCGAAAAAGCTCTACGAGACAAGAAGATCAGGGACGAAGTATTCAAAGTTCGTGAGCGGCAAGTTATGCCAGCTGTTCAACTATGCTACGAGCGCATCATGCGCGCTCTAGGGCAAGAAAGCCGGGACGAATTGTTCTTGCTTGAATATGACAAAGAACTACGCAACATTCGACTAGAGCGCTGGAAAGCAGAGCTGAAATTGCAAAAAAGCATTTACATAGAGCGAACTCATCTGGGGGAAAGTGTGCAGGTTGAAGAAGTCTTGGACAAGCTGCTATCCATGATCAATTTACGTAAAAAATGAGACCCACAGCAAATAACTTTGGAGAACGAAAATGACAATTAAGCCTGTCAAGACTGGCTGGCAGGTAAATGTGCAACCTGGTGGGAGAAGTGGGAAACGAATCAAGAAAACATTCCCAACCAAAGCAGAAGCAATCGCCTGGGAGCGACACATACAAGCAAAGGTGCAAGAAGTCCCAGAGTGGGCGCCACCAAAGAAAGATGCACGACGACTTTCTGATCTCATCGACGTATGGCACCAGCACCACGGGTCCGGTCTAAAGGATGGAGCAGGACGGAAGCGCATATTGCTCGCAATGTGTGAAGCGATGGGGAATCCACGGGCAGATCAATTTACGCCCGATCAATTTGCTGAATATCGGATGAAGCGCATGGAAGCTGGCATCACTGCCAACACCATGAACCGTGAGCAAGCGTATCTGAGGGCTGTATTCAACGAAACGATCAGACTAGGCCATTGGAAGAAAGAGAACCCGCTGACCAAACTACGGGCCTTCAAAATTCAGGAAAAAGAATTGTCGTATTTGGAGCAGGGGCAAATAGTCACGCTACTAACGCAACTTGATAAATCTAGAAATGCACATGTCTCACTTGTGGCTAAGGTATGCTTAGCGACTGGCGCGCGCTGGGGAGAAGCGGAAAGCTTACGCTTAACCCAGGTTCGAAACGGCCTGATTCAGTTCGTGCAAACAAAGTCGAGCAAAGCACGGGCAGTTCCAATTACAGATGAACTCGAAAAATCATTAAAGACCCATCACGGGATCACCGGAGATGGCGAGCGATTTTTCACCACTGCCTATTCTGCATTTCGTGAAGCGCTGACTAAGGCTAAGCTTAAGCTCTCTGTAGGCCAACTCACACATATTTTGCGGCACACGTTTGCGAGTCACTTCATGATGAATGGTGGCAACATCCTGGCCCTACAGAAGGTCCTGGGGCATCACAGTTTG
The DNA here is from genome assembly GCF_030944405.1 of Janthinobacterium sp. J1-1. Classification (NCBI taxonomy): domain Bacteria; kingdom Pseudomonadati; phylum Pseudomonadota; class Betaproteobacteria; order Burkholderiales; family Oxalobacteraceae; genus Janthinobacterium; species Janthinobacterium sp. J1-1. Next base: position 2,112,084 of record NZ_CP132339.1, on the reverse strand, counting down.
ACGATGACAATGCGATACGCCCACCTGTCACCTGAGCACCTGCAGGAGACACGGCAGCTCAATCCACTAGCAAGGCTCAATCACGGTTGAACTTCCGTTGAACCTTTAACGAAACAGAATAAAAAATGTCCGCAGTCAAGCGATTGTTGAAATCAGCCTGATGGCCGGAAGTCTATATGGGGTGCGGGTTTGGCTCTACTTCGGGCCGCCTTGCGGGGCTGTGGCGTTGTGGGCTGGGAGCCACATAGGAGCTTCGCGGTAGAAAGCCCGAGCGTGCTGCATCGGGGGCGGTTGCCTGCAGGCGGTAGCCGCGTTTGGTCTTCATAGCCCAATCGGTCGCCGTCCTCCAGAATGAAGAACGCGCAGCCTTGGGCTGCGCGTTTGAGGGATGGCCGCCAGCGGAAACCGGCATCATCAGCTTGGCTTCGGCGGCGCGGCCTTGCCCGCGCCTCCCTTCCTGAATCCCCGATCTCCGACCATGAAGGCTTCTAGCATGTGCGGAATTAGCACCGTGGCATCGACCGCCTCGCCGTAGGTCTGCGCGTGCAGCGTAGCGTAGCGGTCGAGGTCGGCTTTCAGGCTGGCCGGGCAAGCAAAAGTCAGCTTCGTGGATTCCGTTTTCGGCAGCGGCCCGAGCCGTAGCTTGCGCGTCGTCATCGCGAAGTCCCCCTGTTGAAGAAAAGTGGCTGGTACGGCCGCAGCACCAGATCGCGGTTGACGATGATGCGAACCGGCAAGCCGGGGCGCTCCGTCAAGGTGGGCTGGATGTTGAGGTTGCGCCGGGTCATCTCCTGACCGACCTGATTGATGCTGTCCTGGGCGCTATCGCGGCCGGCGATGATGACGCGATCACCGTCCTGCCGGTTCTCCGGCGCAGCCAGTTCGGCACCGATGCCCAGTAGCGTCGTCAGTGCCGCACCGGCAAAGACGCGATCCCAATGCCAATCCACATCATCTTCCAAGCCGGCGTAGCCGGCCGGATCGGTGCCGGCCAAGTTGTCGAGCTTGAGCGAAGACGTGTCGGGCAGGATGATCCGGTTCCACACCACTTGCACGCGGCTCTGCCCGTAGCTGACCTGGCTGTTGTATTTGCCCAGGATGCGTGACCCCTGCGGGATCAGCAGGAACTTGCCGGTAGCCGTGTCATAGACCGGCTCCGTCACTGTGGCGATCACATCGCCCGGCAAGTCCGACTTGATGCCCGTCACCAGCGCCCCGGCGACCACCGTTCCGGCCATGACCTGATACGGCGACGCCGGCAGCGTCAGGTTGCCGGAATCACGGGCTTCCGTGGTTCCGGCTTTCTGGAATGCCTCTTTCTGGTCTTGCCGGTTCTGCACGGCGGTCGGGTCGGCGGGCTGGGCCGCCGTCGACGCAGGCCCGGCCGCCAGCGGGTCGAAGGCCGCATTGGCGGTGAAGCCCGGCGCAGCGGCTACCTGTGTCTGCGCCACCGGCGCGGCCTTCTGCGAACCAGAGCGGAAGAACACCGCCGATGCCGCTGCTGCTTCGGCTTCCTTGCGCAACGCGTCGTTGGGGTCGTTGCCGGGGGCCGCGTAGGCGGCCGTCACCGGCTGCTGCGACTTCACAATGGCCGGGCCAAGATCGCCTGGCAGCGGCGGCCCCAACTCCGGCACGGATGCCGCCAAGGGGGGCGGCAGCTTCGAGTAGTCCGCCGGCAGCGCGTCCAACCCTTCGGACTTCGAGACGCGATCGACGTTGTAAAGCTCGGTCTGCTCGCCTGCACCGCGCCGCTGCGGTTGCAGCGACCACATCAGCGCGCCGAGCACAGCGACCGAGAGACCGCCGACGAGGATGGCCAGCGTGCGCCGGTTCAGGCGCGTGACCGGGCGCGGTTGGGCGCGCAGCGCAACTGCCTCGGGTGCCACCTTGCCCGCATGCGGCGTGGCGAGGTCGGGAGTGTCGTCCTGGCTCATGGTCAGTTCCTCCGCGCCAAGCCATCCGTGCGTTCGATACGCACCACGTCACCCTTGTCGCCGCCCAGGCGCAGTTCGGCCGCGCCGAACAGCCGATCCACGATGTAGTAAGGCGAGCGAAAACGGTAATTCACCAGTTGTCCGTCGCCCTGCGCGCCGATGACGAACAGCGGTGGCAGCTCGCCTTGGGCGATTCCCGGCGGGAACTGGATATAGACCTTCTCGCCATCGTCGAAGGCGCGCAGCGGCTTCCACGGCGGATTGCTGCCTGAGACGGAATATCGGAAGCGGATCTTCTCCAGCGACAGTCCGGTATCGACCGGTGCGGCGGCGCTAGCCGCCTGCGACTGGCGCTGCAAGGCCAACATCCGGTCTTTTGGGTAGTCCCAGGACACCGACGCCATCCATGCCTTTTCCGTCGAGGTCAGTTCCAGCAGGTATGTTCTGCGACTGGTGGTGATGACCAAATTCGTCTTGAGGCCTGAGCGGATGGGCTTGACCAGCACATTGATGCGCATCGCGTCGCCGCTGCCGCTGGACGTGTCACCGACGATCCAGCGCACGGTATCGCCGGCTGCGACCGTCACTAGTTCCTCGCCCGGCTGCAAGGAAACCACGGTCACGCGTCCCGGCGCGGCATAGACTTGGTAGAGCGCACCATCGGTGAAGGGCCACACCTGAATCGCATTGACGTAGCCCTCGCGCGTGGGCGCGATGCGCGCCTCGGCATTGGCACGGGAAACGCGCACCTTCTCATCGGCCGGCTCCGGCTTAGCCGGGGCCGCGTCCAACTCGTGCAGCGGCTTCAACTGCGCTGGCAGCGCCAGCGGCTCGGGCATGGCGACGACTTCCACTGGAGCAGGCGGCTCCGGCAGCGGCTGTGCCTGCACCGGCTCATCGAGCGAAATGGACGGAGGCGGCTTGCCCTGCGAAGCGCAGCCCGACAGGGCCACCACGGTCAGCGCGAAAGCGTATAAGCGGAAAGACAGGTTCATGGCTTGGCTCCTTCAGAAGAATCCAGTTCGCGGCTCCACGACAGGCCGTTGACGTAGATACCCAGCGGGTTCTTGCGCAGGCGCTGTTCGGTGCGCGGGGTTTGCAGGACGGTGGAAAGCACCGCGTTCCATCGCTCGGTCCCGGCGGGGGCACCGTTGATGAACCGTTGCTCCGTCCAACGGACGTTGAACGAGGCATCGCTGGCGCGTACCACGCTGGTGATCTGCACCGTCACCGACTCGCGGCCAACACGGGCGAAAGGATCGTTCTTGCTGGCGTAGTCGTTGAGCACCGCCGCGCCTTTGTCGGTGGTGTAGTCGTAGGCGTCCAGCCAGTTTTGCCGCACCACGATGGGATCGATAGACAGCGAGCGCACCAGCGTCACGAAGCGCGCCAGGTGGTGCGCGATCTGCGCATCGGCGGGCCGGTACGGCGTGGCGGCTTCGCCGACGGCGCGCACCTGCCCCGACTGATCGACCTCGATGACGTAAGGGGTGACGATGGACTGCGCCGAGCGCCACACCAGGCCACCGGCCATCAGCAGCGCAAGCGTGAGGCAGCCGAAGGCCATAAAACGCCAGTTCTTGGCCTGGACGCGGGCCGAGCCGATGCGCTCGTCCCACACCTGCGCGGCGGATTGGTACGGGGTGGCAGGCTGCGGCGTGTCGGCATAGCGCACCTGCGGGCGTTTGAATCGCATAGGGTTCTCCTTGGTGGTCAGGTATCGGGTCACGCATCGGGGCGCAGGCTTGGGCCTTGCCCTGAGCCGCCGCCGTCGCCACTGCGCAGCGTGTGGGCTGCGGTGGTTGCGGCATGGGTGATCTGCTGGCGGCGGTGCATCCGCTTTGCCCAGGCGGGTTGCTCTTGCTTCGGCGCGCTGGCTGCGCCTTCGCCTGCGGCGGCCTGGCCGGAACCGGCAGCGCCGACATCCGCACCGTTCCATCCTGCCCGGAAGGAGTCGGCCACCTTCTGACCGGCAGCGGAAGCGCCCGATGCAGCTCGGCGGCCTGCCGCTTGCGCGCCGGTCTTGGCGACATTGCCGAGGCCCGCAGCCGCGCCTTTAGCCCCGCCGCCCGCAGCGGCGGAACCGGCCTGGAATGCGGACTTGGCGCTGCTGGCCGCCGACGTGGCGGCGCGTGCGCCGCTCCCGGCCAGCTTTGCGGCGGCCGGGGCCATGCGTGCGCCCGCCATGACGGCACCGCCCACGCCGGTCGCGGCGGCACCGATGGCAACACCCGTGCCTACCGCGCCGACGGCAGCGCCCGCCATCGCACCCGCGCCGAGCTGCGGCGCACCGGACACAAGGCCCGTGGCGATGCCGGGGCCGAAGATGCCCAGCGCCAGCAAGGCAAGCGAAGCCAGCATCACGACAAGCGCATGGTCGATGGAAGGCTCGTCGGGATGAACCTGGAACTCCGCGAACAGGCCCGAGCCGATGCCGACGATTACCGCCAGCACCAAGACCTTGATGCCTGACGAAACCACATTGCCGAGCACCTTTTCCGCGAGGAACGAGGTTTTGTTCCAGAGCGCAAACGGGATCAAGACGAAGCCGGCAAGCGTGGTCAGCTTGAACTCGATCAACGTGATGAAAAGCTGAACCGCGAGCACGAAGAAACAGAGGATCACCACCAGCCAAGCGATGAACAGCACCACGATGGGGTCGAGGTTCACGAACACTTCGGGGAAGCCGGCCATGTCACCGATCTGGTCGAGGATCGGCGCAGCGGCGTCGATGCCGGTCTTGGCAAGCCGACCCGGCTGCAAGAAGTTCTCCATCGTTATGGCCGAGCCAGTGGCGGTGATGCCTAGCCCGGCGAACGAGCGGAACACGATGCTCGACAGCCAATTGAAGTTACCGATGATGTAGGCGAAGGCACCGACGTAAAGCACCTTGCGCAGCAGCTTGGCGATCACGTCCTCGCCCTGGCCGGTCGCATGGCTCATGGCCCAATACAGACCGGCAATGGTCATGTCGATGACAATGAGAGTGGCCGTCAGGAACGCGACTTCGCCTTGCAGCAGACCGAAACCGGAGTCGATGTAGCGCGAGAAGGTATCGAGGAATCTGTCGATGATCGTTACGTCGTTCATGGCGTGTCCTCCGCAGCGGCGAGCGACGCATCACCTTCCGGCGCGTCGTCGGTTGGCGTGTCGAAACTCGCCGGAATCGGCGGCAGTTCTGCCAGCGTCCGGTATTCGTCCGGCCCAGTCTGGCCGGTGAAGAAGCGCCGCCGGAAGGCTTCGGCAGCGGCGCGACAGGTGTCTTCGCCTGCGGTTTGCCGGTCGGCTGCGCATTGGGCGCGCAGCGCCTTGAGCCGCACGGGATCGGCGGCCAAGGTGGCGGTCAGGTCTTCAGCCGGCTGCTGGCCGCATGCGGTCAGCAGCACGGCCAGCAGGACAGGAACGCATCGCATGGCCGCCTCCCGTCAGTTGTTGTAGAAGTTGACGGACTGCGGTGTGTACGGCGTGCCGGTGCCCAGGAAGCGCCGCCGCACTTCGCGGGCGCGCTCGGTGGCCGCTGCCTGCCGCGCCAGCTCCAGCGAGGCCGCCCTGTCTTGTGTGATCTGGAGCTGCTGGGCCTGGATGGACTGCTTGGCCTGCAAGGCGAGAAGCTGGTTCGTTGCCTGCATCGCTTGCAGCGCACCCGTGGCCGATTGGCTTTGGCTCACGAGGTCGGCCAGCGCGCTTTCGTCTTGCGTCAGGTTCTGCGACACCTGCGCCTGCATCCGCATCGCGGTGTGCAGGCCGTCGAGCGTGTTCTTCCAGCGTTCGCGTGCGTCCTGTGCCATGCGGTCGCCGCTGATGGTGGCGGCGTACTGCTCCGGGTACAGGCGCGAGAACGTGGCATCCATGCTCTGCACGTCGTAGGCCAGCCCTTGCGCCTCGGCAATCAGGCGTTCAGTCGTGGCGAGCGTCGAGCGCAGCCGGTTGACGATGTTGAAGTCGAGATTCGCCAGGTTGCGCGCCTGGTTCATCAACATCTGCGCTTCGTTCTGGAGCTGGTTGATCTGGTTGTTGATCTGCTCCAGCGTGCGGATGGCAGTCAGCGTGTTCTGCACCAAGTTGACGGGATCAACGAAAGTGAGCGCCGCCGCTGGCTGAGCGAGCATCAGCGAGCCGGCCAGCGCGGCGGCGAGCGAAACGGAAAGTACACGGGTCTTCATGGCGAAATCTCCAGGGGTTGAGTAGCGAGGAAAGAAGCCGCCGACGGCGAGGACGGCAGCAGGTCGGCGGCCCAATCGAGGCCGCGATGGCGTAGCCACGCACCGGCGAAGCCGGGAGCGCCGGCCTGCGTCAGCACTCGGTCAATGTCGCGTTGGTCTTGCGGTGTGGATGCGCCCGAGAAGGCGAGCGCGGCTGGCCCCAGGTCGAGGTCGAACAGACGATTGCCCAGGCGCGATTGGTAGTAGTAGTCGCGCTTGGGCTGCGCGGTGGCGACGATTTCGATTTGCCGACTGTTGAGGCCAAAGCCCTCGTAGACCGTGCGAATCTGCGGCTCGGTCGCCTGCGGGTTGGGCAAGAAAATCCGGCTCGCGCAGCTTTCGATGATCGCGGGCGCGATGGTCGAATCCTTGATGTCGGCAAGCGACTGCGTGGCGAAGATCACCGACACGTTTTTCTTGCGCAGAGTTTTCAACCATTGCCGGATGCGTGCCGCGAAGGACGGTTCATCAAGGAATAGCCAGGCTTCATCGAGAATCAGCAGCGTGGGAGCACCGTCGAAACGTGCATCGAAGCGGGCGAACAAGTAGCGCAGCACCGCTTGCACGGCGGCGGGGCTGTGCATTAGCTCTTCCATCTCAAAGCCCTGCACGTCGCCGCTGCCGAGCCGGTCGCGGTCGGCATCCAGTAGCTTGCCGTGCGCGCCGCCCAGCACATACGGCGACAATGCCTGCCGCAGCGCGTTCGATTGCAGCAGCACCGAAAGCCCGGTCATCGTGCGCTGCTCCACCGGCGCACCAGCGAGGCTGCCGAGCGCCGACCAAATGGCGGCTTTCTCGTCGGGGCCGACGGTCACGCCTTCATGCAGCAGGCGGCCTTCGATCCACTCGGCGGCCCAGGTGCGATAGCCTTCGCTGTCGATACGGGCCAAGGGCTGAAAGGCAATGGCGCCGTCCGCGCCGAGGTCGTAGTGTTCGCCGCCCAGGCCCAGCACCGTCGCCCGCATGGATCGCCCCATGTCGAAGGCGAAGATGCGCGAGCCGCCATAGCGGCGGAACTGCAAGGCGAGCATCGCCAGCAGGACAGATTTTCCCATGCCCGTCGGCCCCGCGACCAGCGTATGCCCCACGTCGCCGATGTGCGTCACCAGCCGGAACGGCGTCGCGCCATCCGTGCGCGTGACGATCAGCGGCGGGCCGTCGAGATGGGCGTTTTTCTCCGGCCCAGCCCACACGGCGGACACCGGCATCATGTGCGCCAGATTCAGCGTCGAGACGATGGGCTGGCGCACGTTGGCATAGGCATTGCCTGGTATGGACGACAGCCACGCATCGACTGCATTTAAGGTTTCGGGGATGGTGACGAAGCCACGTCCTTGGATGACACGTTCCACCATGCGCAGCTTTTCGTCGGCTACGGCAGGGTCGTCATCGAACACCGTCACCGTGGCGGTGAGGTAGCCGAAGGCGACTTGATCGCTGCCAAGCTCTTGCAAGGCGGCATCCGCGTCGGCCGCCTTGTTGCTGGCATCCGTGTCCACCAGCGGCGATTCCTGCTGGAAGATGGTTTCGCGCAGTAGCGCAATGACATTCTTCCGTTTCGCAAACCACTGGCGACGCAGGCGGCCCAGCTCCTTTTCCGCCTCGGCTTTATCGAGGCAGAGAAACCGGGTACTCCAGCGATAGGCAAAGCCCAGGCGATTGAGGTCGTCCAGCAGGCCCGGCCAGGTCGAGGTCGGAAAGCCCCGCACCGACACCACGCGCAGATGCTGGTCACCCAGCATGGGCGCAAGGCCGCCGACTAGGGCGGAATCGGCCAGCAGTGCGTCGAGGTGGAAAGGCACCTCGGGCACGGCCAGCCGGTAGCGCCGCGTGGACACCGTGGCGTGAAGATAAGTCAGCGTCGCGGCATCGTCCAACCAGACGATTTCTGGCATCACGCCATCGAGCAGGTCGAAAACCCGATCCGTTTCTGCCAGGAAGGCGTCAAGCCGACCGCGCCAGTCCACACCATCGCCCGGCGCGTGCTCGTAGAGCAGCTTGGCTGCACGAGCGCGGGATTCCTCCGGCGGCAGATAGGCTAGCGTCAGGTGATAGCTGCTTTCGTAGTGGTTCCCCGATTCCTCAAAGGCAGCGCGGCGTTCTTCGTCCACCAGCCAGGACAGCGGTTCGGGAAAGTCGGAATGCGGATAGTCCGCGGCCGACTGGCGCTCGGCTTCCACGAACAGCGCCCAGCCCGAACCCAGCCGGCGCAACGCGTTGTTTAGCCGTGCCGTCGTGGCGATCAATTCGCCCTGCGTGGCGCTGTCCAGATCAGGCCCGCGAAAGCGCGCCGTGCGCTGAAACGAGCCATCCTTGTTCAGCACCACGCCCGGCGCGATCAGCCCAGCCCAGGGAAGCCAGTCGGCCAGCAAGGCGGGCCGCTGGCGGTATTCGGCAAGGTTAAGCATGGCGGCGTCTCCTACACGTCCAGCAGCGGCTTGTGCTTGATGTGCCGGGCGAAGACCTGCATGAACTGCGGATCGACCCTCGCGCCCCACACGGCCAGCGAGTGACCGACGATCCAGAGCACTACGCCAGGAATCCAGAGTTGCAGGCCCAGCCCGACGGCAGCGGCTAGCGTGCCGTTGGCAATCGCCACCGTGCGCGGTGCGCCGCCCATCAAGAGCGGCTCGGTCAGCGAGCGATGTAGCGGCACCTCGAAGCCGGCCGCGAAGCTATCCGGGCCACTCATACGACAGCCCCGCCGGAGAAGCTGAAGAACGACAGGAAGAACGAGGACGCGGCGAACGCGATGCTCAAACCGAACACGATCTGGATCAGCTTGCGAAAGCCGCCCGACGTGTCGCCGAAGGCGAGCGCGAGGCCCGTGGCGATGATGATGATGACCGCGACGATGCGTGCCACCGGCCCCTGAATCGACTCCAGAATGGATTGCAGCGGGCCTTCCCATGGCATCGAGGAGCCGGATGCCTTCGCCGTGCCCGCCGTCATCAGCATGACTGCGGCCAGCAGCAGGCCGTGGTGCGCGGGGCCGGCCAGCCGCCGCAGGCGTGCGATGGTTGAAACCGGATTTACGGAATTACGGAAAGCGTGAACGTGCATCTGCGTCATGGCAGTTCTCCAGGTAGGTCAAGGGACGAGGAAGGCGCAGCGGCATCGGCTGCGAGAGGAACCGGCATCAGCTCGGGAAACGGTGTTTCCAGCGCGTCCGCCAGGCGATAGCCGGTGCCGTCGAAACCGACGACACGGGCGATGCTTTCGACGCGGCGCTTGCGGCCACGCCCGGCGATGTGGATCACGACGTTGACCGCCTCGGCGATCAGCGCACGCGGTGGGTTCACCGCCACTTCAAGAATCAACTGTTCGAGGCGCAGCAGCGCGCCCAGCGCGGAACCGGCGTGGATGGTGGCGATGCCGCCGGGGTGGCCGGTGCCCCACACCTTAACCAAGTCCAGGGCTTCGCCGCCGCGTACCTCGCCGACGATCACGCGGTCGGGGCGCAGGCGCATCGTGGCCCGCACCAGCTCGGTCATAGACACGACGCCAGCGCGGGTGCGCAGCGGCACATGGTCGCGGGCTGCGCATTGCAGCTCGATGGTGTCTTCGAGCACAAGCACGCGGTCGCCCGTGGCGGCGATCTCCGCAAGCAAGGCATTGGCGAGTGTGGTTTTGCCGCTGCTCGTCGCCCCGGCGATCAGGATGTTCTGGCGCTCACGCACGGCGCGGCGCAGGAACTCGGCCTGGCCTGTGGTCAAGATGCCGTCGGCCACATAGCGATCCAGCCCGATGATGCTCACGGCGCGCTTGCGCAGCGCGAAGGCTGGGCCGGGCGCTGCGGGCGGCAAGATGCCCTCGAACCGCTCGCCGGTTTCGGGCAGCTCGGCGGTCAGCAGCGGCCGCCCGCGATGCACCTCTGCGCCGACGTGCGCAGCCACCAGCCGGATGATGCGTTCGCCATCGTCTTGGGACAGCTCCACGCCCAGCGGCATGCGGCCCGATGACAACCGATCCACCCATAGGGTGCGGTCGGGGTTGAGCATGATTTCCACCACGTCGGGGTCGGCCAGCGCAGCGGCGATGACTGGCCCCATTGCCGTGCGCAGCATCTGGATACGGCGATCCAGAGAGGTTGCGGCGGATGAGAGTTCGGGCGGGGTTTGCGGAATGGCGCTCATGAGGCACGCTCCTGCGCTTCAGCCAGTGCCTCCGCGTCATCCATTCGCGCCGGGTCTGGGTGCAGTTCTTCCACAACGTCGCGCACCAGGCTGCGGCCACGCAGCAGGTGGCGGCCGAGCCGCTCCACGAATTGCTCGAAACGCGCTTTGCCTTGGGCGCGAGCTGCGTCCTGATGGGCTTCGGGAATCGGGGTGCTGACGGTCAGGAAGTAGCGGATGAACAGCGCCAGTGTTTCGATCTGGATGTTCTGGTCGCGCTCCATGCGCTCGGCCTGCCGCGACAGGCGATCGAGCCGCTTGGCGATGGCCGCCTCGCGCTGGTCGCCAGCATCGGGCGATAGCCACGACGCGAGCGCCGCCGCGACAATGGACGACTTGGACACGCCTTTCTTGGCGGCCAGTTCTTCGAGACGCTTGGCGTGCTCGGGCTGAATGAACAGATTGAGGCGGTATTGGCTCATAAGTCGATTCCGTCGTTGGGGTCGAGGGAAGCCAGCCGGGCCGTGCGCTGCATGGCCGGGTCGAGCTGGCCGGGAAGCGGCAGCGGCAGGTCGTCGTCGTCATCGAGCAGAGTCAGGTCATGGCCGGCGAGCAGCGGTTCGGGGCTGTATTCGCTGACTTCGGATAGCTCCGGCTGTCGGCGTGGGCCGCCGTCATCGGCGGTGCCTGTGCCATCGCCGGACAGGCCCGCAGCCCGGACCGTTGACACGGCTGGGATCGATAGGCCGCTCCAGTCGTCGGGCCGGGCCGGTGGCGCGTCCGCGTATTGCCCGGCCGCGAGCACAGGCGGCGGTAAAACGCGGTTCTTGAAATTCGCGTCGGCGTAGTAGCGCAGCTTCTTGGCCTTGATCGGTGCCACGCTGGACACCATCACCACAGCTTCCTCAGTCGGAAGCTGCATCACTTCACCGGGCGTCAGTAGCGGGCGGGCCGTCTCCTGCCGCGACACCATGAGGTGCCCCAGCCACGGTGCCAATCTGTGCCCGGCATAGTTGCGCTGCGCGCGCAGTTCGGTAGCGGTGCCAAGCGTTTCGGAGATCCGTTTCGCAGTGCGTTCATCGTTGGTGGCGAACGTCACGCGGACATGGCAGTTATCCAGAATCGAATGGTTCTGGCCGTAGGCTTTGTCGATCTGGTTGAGCGATTGGGCGATAAGAAAACTGCGGATTCCGTAGCCCGCCATGAAGGCAAGCGCCGTCTCGAAGAAGTCCAGGCGGCCCAGCGCCGGGAACTCATCGAGCATCAGCAGCAGCTTGTGGCGGCGTTCGATGCCGTCGCTGCCGTCGAGCGATTCGGTGAGCCGTCGGCCGATCTGGTTGAGGATCAGGCGAATGAGCGGTTTCGTCCGCGAAATATCCGAAGGTGGCACTACCAGATAAAGCGACACCGGATGCTCGGACGCGATCAGGTCGGCGATACGCCAGTCGCAGCGCGAGGTGACTTCGGCCACCGTGGGGTCGCGGTAGAGGCCCAGGAACGACATGGCGGTGCTCAACACGCCGGAACGCTCGTTGTCCGACTTGTTGAGCACTTCGCGCGCCGCCGAAGCGACGACTGGATGCGGGCCACCACCTTCCACGTTCACGAGGTGCTGTGTGGTCATCATCCGGTGCAAGGTCAGCTCGAAGGGGCTGGCCGGATCGGAGAGGAAATTGGCGACGCCGCGCAGCGTCTTGTCCTCGCCCGCGTAGAGCACATGCAGGATGGCCCCGACCAGCAGCGCGTGCGAAGTCTTCTCCCAATGGTTGCGCTTCTCAAGCGCGCCTTCTGGATCGACCAGAATGTCGGCTATGTTCTGTACGTCACGCACTTCATGTGCGCCGCGCCGAACTTCTAGCAGCGGGTTGTAGGCCGCCGACTTCGCATCGGTCGGATTGAACAGCAGGCAGTGTGAGTAGCGTGAGCGCCAACCTGCGGTGATCTGCCAATTCTCGCCCTTGATGTCGTGGACTACGGCGGATGCAGGCCAAGAAAGCAGCGTCGGCACCACAAGGCCGACGCCTTTGCCTGAGCGCGTGGGCGCGAAAGTGAGGATGTGTTCCGGGCCTTCATGCCGAAGGTACTTGCCATCGTGCTGACCGAGGAACACGCCGATCGGCTGCGTAAGGCCGGCTTTGCGAATGTCCTCCGTACTTGCCCAGCGTGCCGAGCCATAGGTCGTGACTAGGCGTGATTGACGAGAGCGCCAGATCGACATGCAGACTGCGACCACCACCGCCAGCAAGCCACTGCCACCCGCTATGGCACCGCCCGTGTCGAAAACGCGTGGCGCGTAGGCATCGAAGAAGAACCACCACTCAAACAGCTTCCACGGGAGGTAGATCGGTGTGCCGAGGAAATCAAACCAGGGGGAGCCAAGGCGTACCTGATAGCCAAGGGCTGCTGCCGTCCATTGTGTGGCGCCCCACACACCCGCGATCACGATGCCGAATACCACGGCTATCTGACCGAACAGCACATTCGTACCTTGCATAGCCCCGCCTCCAATCTCTCCTACGCTGATTCCCTTGGGAAACGCGGCTTAGAAATGTGCCGCAGGCGTCAGGATCGGTGCTGGCTTAGTGCCGGTCAAAGACCGTTTGGGGCAGAAAGGTCGATAAGAAAGAATGAATTCGCGCTGTGTCTAGCCAGGGAGTGACTCCGTAAGCGCCGGCGAATATCAGCGTGCCGAACAGAAGATTCAGGCAGACTAGCGAATTGCTGAATTGCTGAATTGCTGAATTGCTGAATTGCTGAATTGCTGAATTTCAGAATTTGGGGGATTCTTTGGGCGGTGTGTATGGCGTTTTTCCGTCACCGTAGAACCGCTTACGTGTTGCCTCCGCTACCCGGTTGCAAAGCAGTTCGCCCAAAGTAGGCCGATCCGTCTTGCATTGCTGGCGCAACTTCTTGAGCTGTTCCGGGTCTGCCACCAGCTCTTCTACTGTCGGGGTTTTCTTTTCTGCACTAGTGGCTTTGTGCGGTTTATCAGATTGACCGCATGCGACTAGCATTGCAGCGACGAGCGTGATGGCGAGTCTCATGGCATCAATTCCTCCGGAAGATCGGGATTTCGGCTTTTTGTTGACCTGAGAAACTCTGGCAATTCGATGGCCTGTACTCGCTGAATGAAGCGCGCAAGCTCGTCAAACGGATCGCCTTCAAGTCTGAGTAGATAGGTCGTCAAAGGTGGTACGCGTGTCGAAAGCGGCCTCGCCACGACTCCTGGCTCTCGGGAGGCTGCAATGTGTGCAGCCCCTGTAAGTCCGAGTGCAAAACCGGCAGATACCAACGCCATCATCAGGTCGAAAGTGGTAACCCGCTCGGCAACTAGAGGCTGCATTTCAGCCCGGCTAAGTACTCGCTCAATGTGCTTGGCGTGGCCCTCGCACACTTGAGGATCAGATAGCACTAGCGGGTAGCGCAGCAGTTCATCCAATGGAATTCGCTTAAGAGCCAGCAACGGATGCCGAGCTGGCAGCGCCACCATAAGCGTGTCAGTCCACGCGGGAAGTGCGACGATTCCATCACCTACGTCGTCGGACTGTGCAAAGCCGACGTCATACAGGTCGTCGTGCAATCCTTTGATTTGTTGGGATAGTGGCACCTCAAAAAAGCGAATCTCAACCTCGGGCTCCTCCTCGCGACACAACGCCAATAGGGCTGGTAAGCACAGTAGTGTTGCGCCGTCTGACAAGGCGACGCGGAGTTGTCCATGAAAGCCATTTTTTGCTGCCTTCACGCAGTCCCGCGCCTGTTGCAAGGATGCGAACACCCGAGGTGCGTGCTCCATGAGCATCAACCCAGCTCGTGTCAAACGCGTGCTTCTCGTGTTCCGAATAAAGAGCTGTGCTCCTAACTCCTCTTCGAGTTCTTTGATCGTGCGAGACAGTGGGGACTGCTCAATATGCAGTTTCGCAGCGGCGCGAGCGAAGTGAAGTTCCTCGGCGAGCGCCATAAAACAACGTAGATGTCGAATTTCCATGCGTCCCCTACTAATCGTCGATCTATTCAGTATTTAAAACTCGCTGCCATGCTGCGTTCTTCCAACTCAAGGACTCAGGGTGAAGATTGCAGATTCACATGCTCTGGCGAACCAGAAAGCGCTTTAGCGAGAACACCCCATTGCACGGCTGCGTCGGCGCGAGCACGGACCAGAGCCGCTCGCTGGGACAAGGTGCCACGCTCCGCTTCTGCAACAACGGTCGCATCCACCTGTCCCGCCTCAAAGAGGCGTCGACTGCGGTCAAGGAGTCGATCAGCGACGACAAGACCATCGACCTGATGCTGCAGAGAAGTCCGCTGGGTCTGCCAGCCCAGATAAGCGTTCTCCACATCCTGAAGCGCAAGCAAAACCGTGCGTTCCAGGTCAGCCTGTGCGCCGCGACTGCGTGCTGAGCCCTCGTCGATTCCCGCTTGTATTGCTCCACCGTCAAAGATCGGAAGCGTCACACCCAAGCCCAGAGAGAAAATGTTCCCTGCCACACGTGTTCCGTTGTTCTCGAAGCGTTGGCGCCCACCACTCAAATCGAGCACAAGTTTGGGGAACCGCTCGCCTTCTGCTGCGTTCCATCGCGCCGTCGCCGCTGCAAGACGCGCCTGCGCGGCTCTGACGTCGGGGCGCTGCTGCAGCAATTCGCCTGGCACGCTTCTGGGAGTCCAATCGGGCATGGTGAGAGAGGCAAGCGCAGGACCGCTGCCAAGCGCCCCCGGAATCCGGCCAACGAGCACATCCAAGGCATGCGTTGCTTCGCCGCGTACGCGTCGCAACTGCTCTTGCTCCACCCGGAGGGCGATGACCTCGGAACGCGTGCGTTCAATGTCAAAGCCCGTAGCTTGACCTGCCTTGAACTTCTGCTCTGTCAGACGCTCAAGGCGCTCGGCGACTTGAAGTCGCTCTTTTGCCAGATCTTCCAGCTCTGCCGCCTGCCGCTGCTGCAGTGCAGCGGACACTGTCTCAAAGGCGATCTGCCAACGTGTCGCGAACCAGTTCTGTTCGACAGCAACTGCGTCCATCCGTGCGCCATCAGCGGCATGCGAGAGGCGGCCCGCTAGATCAACTTCCCATGAAGCCGACAGCGGAAGCCTGGCATCGCTGCTGATGGTCGGTGCCAAAGAAAAGTCGCGCGCGCGCGTTGCTTGGGGCGTGAGCGCCAAGCTAGGGAACATTGAAGCGCGTGTACGTCGGGTGATCGCCACAGCTTCATCAATCCGCGCTCTTGCAATAGCGAGATCGGTGTTGTGCTCCAGCGCGTTGCGCACCAGCGCGTCAATCAGCGGATCACCGTACGCCGTCCACCACTCGGCCGGGAGTGCTTGTGCTGGCACCTGCTGCACAGCCAGACCCGCTTCGTTCATGAATTTGGCCGGAACCTCAACGCGTGATGTCTCCACCCTGTGAGGCGAGTGGCTGCACGCGGCGAGAAGCGTGATCGATAGGAATGCAACAGCAGTAAGGCCGCGGCGGGCGTAGGGATCGGACATGTTGAGCCACTAGGTTGTGAATTGAGGAGGCCGTCTTGACGGGCATAGTTCATGGCGTGTACTATACCGCCCAGACGGTTCAAAAATCAAGCATCTTTGGAGTTTCACCATGGCAACTCGTATGAAATCAAGCCCAGAGGAGTCGCATTCGGCGGACAACGGCGCTGAAGCCCCCTCCATCTCTAAGAAAGCGCAACAAACACGGGAGCGCATCCTTCAAGCTGCGCGTGACGTAGTCATGGAGGGAGGTGCCGGGCACCTAACGCTTGACGCGGTCGTTGCACGGGCAGGAATGAGCAAAGGTGCGTTCCTGTACCACTTCAAGACCAAGCGCGATCTGCTCCTCACGATGATTGATGACCAGGTCTCGGCGTTTGATGGCGGGCAGGAAGAGCGAGAGCTGCCATTCGTCGGCGATCCAGACCCTTGGCTATCCAGCCAGGTCTCGGCTATGCCTGACGGCGGGATGCAAAAGATGAGCGCTGCATTGCTGGCGGCCGTGGCTGAAGACCCCACGCTGCTTGAGCCTGTGCGCGGCTGGTACCGCAGGCAGTACGAGAACGCGAGCAAATCTCCACGCGGCACCGATATCGCCGGAATCGTTCTATTTGCCTTGGACGGAGTCTTCCTCGCCGAAATGATGGGTTTTCCGACGTTTGCTGCCGAAGACCTTTCTCGACTCATGCACACCCTCCAGGCGCTCGCCCGCGGCGAACTGGAACTCACCCCTATTGATAAACGCTGATGAAAGGCCTTCCCGTGTCTTGCACTCCCTTTAAATCCCAGTCCTGGCAAATGCAGAAAGTCGGCCTCGCGTTTGTTCTGCTCGCATCGCTTGCCGGCTGTGGTAGTCAGAAGGAGCCTGCTTCCGATCCACCGCGAGCGGTCAAGCTGCTCACGGTGGGGGATGTAGGTTCTGTGGCCAATCGCATTGAATTGAGTGGTCTAGCTCGCTCCAGTGAGCGGAGTACCTTGGGGTTCGAGACTGGCGGGCGTATCAGCAAGCTTCATGTGGACGTGGGAGATCGCTTCTCTCGCGGACAGCTTCTGGCTGAGTTGGATGTTCAGCCCGAGCAACTCCGCCTAGAACAGGCTCGGGCGACACTCGCTGCTGCGGAAGCCGCATTGGCAGACAGAATCGTGCAGACAACGCAGCAAAGGGGGCTGCTTGAGGGCAACGTAATCTCCCCGGCTGCATTCGAGAGTGTGAAAGCACAGTTGGTTGCAGCTGAAGGCCAGGTGCGCAATGCAAAGGCCGCATTCGGCCTTGCCGAGCGTGCGCGAAGGGGGGCCGCCATTCATGCGCCATTCGACGGCGTCGTCGCGGAGAAACTCGCTCTGCCGTTCACAGATATTGCAGCCGGAGCGCCGGTGCTTCAAGTGGATGGACTACGCAGCGGCGTAGAAGTCCTTGCGACTGCATCGACGACCCAGGCGGCAAATATCAAAATTGGGCAGGTCGCCGAACTGCGCCTGAGCGAGTCAGCAAGTCCCGTTCGTGCTTCGGTACAACGCATCGGCTTGCGTGCTGAAAATGGCTCACTTTTACCTGTCGTGCTCGTTCCTCAAGATGCTACTCTTGCGCGCAGTCTTCGACCCGGGTCTGCCGTTCAAGTATTGCTGAAGGCACCGGAAGCGAAGGATGCCTCACCAGATCGTCTGATGCTTCCCTATTCGGCACTGGTGCTCAGTGAGAAAGCAGGACAAGCCGCAGTGTTTGTATATGACGTGACCGGAAAGAAGGTGCACCGCCGGGAAGTGCAATTCCAGAGCGAGCCAGGCGGCGACAACGTTCGCGTTGTGGGCGGCCTGAAGCGCGGCGAGATGGTAGTCGCGGCTGGCGCGAGTTGGCTGACGAACGAGCAACAAGTCACCCCACTCAAGGCCACGACCCAATTGGCCGGACGCTGACCCGCTACAGGAAGACTTCGCTATGAAGATCACAGAAATGGCGCTGCGCGCCAGCAGACTCACCTACCTTGCCGCGGTCATCATTCTTGTTGCCGGCATTGCCACGTTTCTCAATTTCCCTTCGCAGGAAGAGCCATCGGTCACGATTCGAGATGCGGTTGTTGCCGTTCTGAACCCTGGCATGCCAGCCGAACGTGTTGAGCAGT
The DNA here is from genome assembly GCF_030944405.1 of Janthinobacterium sp. J1-1. Taxonomy (NCBI): domain Bacteria; kingdom Pseudomonadati; phylum Pseudomonadota; class Betaproteobacteria; order Burkholderiales; family Oxalobacteraceae; genus Janthinobacterium; species Janthinobacterium sp. J1-1. The sequence goes on along the minus strand of NZ_CP132339.1, from coordinate 2,094,232 downwards.
TGATCGCGCGTCCGATCGAGGAGCGTTTGCGGGAGCTGGCCGAGGTCAAGCGTGTAACCACAACCGTTCGCGCGGGCGGGGCCGTCATACAGGTCACGATCTGGGAGCGGTACACCGACCTAGCCCCCATATGGCAGCGCGTTCGCGCGAAGGTTGCCGATGCTCAGCCTCTGCTTCCACAGGGTACGTTGGGGCCATTTGTCAACGACGACTTCGGCCGTGTTGCCGTGGCCTCCATTGCGGTGACCGCGCCGGGCTACTCCATGGGCGAAATGCGTGTGTCGTTGAAAGAGATGCGCGATCGCCTATACGCGCTTCCCGGCGTTGATCGCATCAGCTTCTACGGCTTGCAGGAAGAGCGCGTCTATCTCGAATTTGATCGACCAAAACTAGCCCAGCTTGGATTGACCCCACAAGGGGTGATCGATCAACTCGTTAAACAAAACGTCGTGCTTTCAGGCGGGCAAATCGCCATCGGTGGCATCAACGCTTCGCTGGCTGTTAGTGGAGAGGTTCGCGACGCCGCCTCGCTGCGCGCGTTGCCGATCATGATGGCGCAAGCTCAGGGTGCGCGCGGTGCTTCGCCTGCTCCTTCAATCTCACTGGGAGAGCTTGCGCGCGTGCAGGTACAACCTGCAGATCCTCCCGAGTCTGCTGCAGTCTATAAGGGCCAGCCTGCCGTAGTGATGGCAGTGTCCATGACCTCGGGCCAGAACGTGGAGCAATTCGGCGTAGCCCTCAAATCCCGTGTGGCCGAGCTTGAGAAACTTCTGCCCGCAGGTTTCGAGCTCTCCTATGTGACATTCCAGGCAGACGTCGTCAAACGTGAAATGGGCAAGATGAACCAGGTGATGATCGAAACGATTGTCATCGTGCTCGGCGTCGTCGTCCTTTTCCTGGGATGGCGCACAGGATTCATCGTCGGGATGATCGTGCCGCTTACCATTCTGGGGGCACTGATCGTGATGCGCGCGCTGAACATCGAGCTGCAAAGTGTTTCGATGGCAGCCATCATCATCGCTTTGGGGCTCTTGGTAGACAACGGCATCGTGATTGCCGAAGACATTGAACGGCGCTTGGCAGCCGGTGAAGACCGCAAACAGGCTTGTCTCGAAGCGGGTCGTACCCTCGCACTGCCGCTGCTGACGTCCTCATTGGTTATCGTCATCGCCTTCTCCCCGTTCTTCTTCGGCCAGAGTGCGACGAGTGAGTATCTGCGCTCTCTCGTCATTGTCCTCGCGCTCACGTTACTCGGATCTTGGCTGTTGTGTCTGACCGTCACTCCACTGCTGTGCTACCACTTCACCAAAGTGCATCATCAACCGGCGAATGACGCGCAAACCTACAACACACGCTTCTATCGCGGCTATCGCAAGTTGCTTGAGTGGGTGCTTGACCACAAGGCGATCTACGTTGGTGTGATGACGGGTGCATTGGCCGTAGCTCTGTACGGATTCACGACACTGCCATACGACTTCTTGCCGAAGTCCGACCGAGTTCAATTCCAAATACCGGTGCAGCTCGCCCCTGGAACGGATTCACGGCTCACTCTTGCCAAAGTGAAGGAAGTGAGCGGCTGGCTCGGTGATCAAGAAATCAACCCCGAAATCACGGATCACATTGGCTACGTCGCTGACGGTGGGCCGCGCTTCATCCTTGGGCTCAATCCCCCATTGCCAGCATCGAACATCGCGTACTTTGTCGTGACGGTCAAGGCAGGCACCAACATTGACGTCGTGATTGCCCGAACTCGGGCTTACTTCGCGCAGCATCATGGAGATGTACGCGCAGAGCCTCAGCGGTTCTCGCTAGGCACTACCGAAGCCGGCACAGCCGTCTACCGGGTCAGTGGGCCGGATCATGAGGTGCTGATGAATGCGGCGGCGAAAATTGAGTCCGCGCTACGGGAGCTGCCAGGTACGGCCAACATCAAGAACAACTGGGATACCCGTGTCGGCCGTCTCGATGTTCGGGTCGATCAAGATCGTGCGCGACGTGCTGGCGTCACCACCGACGACATAGCTGCCTGGCTTGGCACCCGCTACATCGGCCAGTCGATCTCTGTGATCCGAGATGGCGATACCAGCGTGCCAATCGTGATGCGCGGGACGTCCAATGATCGGCGCAGCACTGCGGACGTTGGTTCGACGACCATCTATCCAGCGTCGGGTGGCCAGCCGGTTTCCCTGGCGCAAGTGGCCGATGTCACGCTCGCTAGCGAGCCGTCTGTGATCCAGCGCCGCAATCTCATTCGTACAGTCACAGTTCAGGGGCAGAACACCGCATACACCGCGCAAGAGATCGTGGATCACCTCGCACCTCGGATCGCCGCAATTGAACTACCTGCAGGCTATGCCATAGAGCTTGGTGGAGAAATTGAGGAATCGGCTGAATCGAATGCATCGCTCACGCACTACATGCCGTTCGCTCTTCTGGCGATGTTGCTGCTATTCATCTGGCAGTTCAACTCCTTCCGCAAGCTGATCGTGATTCTCGCAACGATTCCCTTCACGTTGATTGGGGTCGTGATTGCACTGAAGGCAACAGGCACTCCTTTCAGCTTCATGGCGACATTCGGGGTGCTTGCGCTGTTCGGAATCATCGTCAACAACGCCGTTCTTCTGCTCGAACAAATTGAACACGGCCTCTCGGAAGGTCTCGCCCGACATGAAGCCCTGGTGGGAGCTGCGATGCAGCGGCTGCGTCCAATCGTGATGACCAAGGTGACCTGTATCGCGGGTCTCGTGCCCCTGATGTTGTTTGCGGGGCCGCTGTGGAAGGGCATGGCCATCGGCATGATCGGTGGTCTCGCACTTGGCACGCTCGTGACGCTTGGCCTGATTCCGTTGCTCTACGAGGTGCTGTTCGGAATGAAGTGGCCGGGCAGCAAACGGAGTCACGAGGCGGTACAACAACCAGTGCAACCGGTCTGATCCCTCAGCGTAACTGTCCACACGCTTCCCCCGATCTCTCTCGTGGCCGGAGAGATCGGGGAGACAGATTCTCGCCATCAGAGAGTTTAAGAAGAAATCAGAAGCAGAGCGAATTGACCGCCTACTGCCTATTCTTTGATGCTTTGATGCTTTGATAATCAATTTTCACTGAATAGATTTGGAGAAATATATGAACCCGTTGTCATGGAATCCATGGTTGGTTCTACTGATTGCCGGCCTGTTCGAAATCGGTTGGCCACTAGGCCTCAAGATGGGTGCGGCCAATGCAGCGATGCGCTACGTGGGGCCGGCGATTGCAGTTGCCTGTATGGCAGCCAGCGGCTTTTTCCTATGGTTATCTCTTAAACAGATCCCCATAGGAACAGCTTATGCGGTCTGGACCGGCATCGGTTCGCTGGGCGCGTTTTTCGTGGGCGTGTATGTGTTCGGCGATACCGCCTCCTTGATACGTTGGGTTGGAATTGCGCTGGTTGTTGCTGGCATCGTCTGTCTGAAAATGGGATAAATGAAAATATATATGAAACGCCCTATTTCATTAATCCATTTTGTGCTGCTGGCAGGCCTCACGGCAACCTTATCTGGCTGTGCTTCAAACGGAATGACTCGATCAGGGTTTCTTGGTGATTACGATGTATTGGGAAAAACGAAGTACGAAAATGTTCTGCTCTTCAAGGCGCCAGGCTTTGAACCCAGTCGTTACCGGGAAATATTAGTCGAGGATGCTCAGGTAGTGACGGCAACTGGACGCATAGGTGGGCTTGAAGCTGAGCAAGTGCGAGAGCTTCTCGATCACGTCAACAGTGAACTGCGACATCTCCAAACTAAGTCCGAAGCTCCCGCATCGTCAGGCCGCATACGTGTGCGTGTGGCAATTACGACCATTGAGACGCCCAATAGAGCAGTCAACACCCTAACGACGTTGCTTGTTGGACCAGTGACAACTGGGGGAGCTAGTTTGGAGTTTGAGGCAGTAGATGAACAAACAGATCGTCGGGTGGCTGCTGCTAGCTGCTTCGAGCACGGCAACGCTCTCGCGGATTTCAAAGGCTCCTACACACTGCTCGGGCATGCAAAGTCTGCAATCACCACCTGCCTTGAACGGATCAATAGCGCTTGGAGAAGTGCTGGCTCGTGAATAGCTGCTATTCCATAACTTCGCGCGGATCGCGAGGAGCCTCATCAAGGGGATTCGTAGGGTGCCGTTCTTGTAACGTCTGCAGCATTCTGGAGTGGCTCTGCTTCGTCGCAAAATTGCCGGCGTTTCTCGTTCTTGTCTATTCGAAACGCTGCGTGGTGCTGCTTGCAGAGGTAAAGCGCCTGGAGGTGTGTAAATTCACACGATGGAGTTTGGCCGGTGTGCTGGCAACGGTAGTTCTGACAGGGTGTTCCACTTACCGTCCTTGGATCAACCCGACACTTTCCGACGCCGCCTTAATGTCTCTCGCCGAGAACGACCAACGCATCAGGCCGTCGGAGGTCAACCAACCGGTGGTTGTAGCGGTGACACTGTCAGGCGGGGGCGCTCGGGCGGCGGCCTTCGGCCTGGGCGTGCTGCGCGAACTCAAGGCCACACGCTTCGCGCTAGAGGGCCAGGAGACCACTCTGTTGGATCAGGTGTTCCTGGTCAGCGGAGTGTCGGGGGGCAGCATCCTTGCCGCGCACTTCGCGGCCTTCGGCGATGCCACGCTGACTCGTTTCGAGCCGGATTTTCTGCTTGTGCCTTTTGAGGGGCGACTCATACGTGAAGCTCTGTGGCCTGAGCGTCTTTATAGACTAACTTCACCTTGGTTTGGGCGCAGCCAGATCCTGGCTCAACGCTTGGACGAACTTTTTGAAGGCCGCACCTTTGGTGACGTGCGCCGACGACCGGGCGCGCCCGAACTGATGATCACGGCAACCGACCTCACGACCGGTGCCCCTTTCGATTTCACCACCGAGCAATTCCGGCTAATCTGTTCCGACCTCGATGCAACGCCGCTGTCTTTCGCGGTGGCGGCCTCGTCGGCAGTACCGCTGGTGCTGTCGCCCGTAACGGTGCGAAACAACGCCAATACCTGTCCGCCGCCTCTCCGATCTTTGCCTGTCAGAGGGCAAAATTACAGATCACGCATCCTGCAAAGCGGCATAGACAGCTACCTCAATGCGCACGATCGGCCCTATATCCACCTCGTGGACGGTGGTGTCTCCGACAACCTCGGCGTACGTCTGATGCTAGACCGGCTAGTAGCTTCGGGCTCAATGAGCGCCAATTTCTCGGAGGTCAAGCCCGGAAGCTTGCGCCGACTCGTGTTGGTGACGGTGAACTCCGAACGAGGACTGAGCGAGAGAGTGGACAGTAGCGACCGAGTTCCCAGCACGACGCAAGTACTTGAGTCGCTGATCTTCGGTGCCGGCGCTCGCGAGACCCAGGTGACGCTTATAGTGGATCCCGAATCTGAGACGATGGTTTAAGCTGTGGTCCGTGAAAGGATGACAGCAAATGAGTGAAGGTAAAAAACGTCGGGTACACACGGCCGAGTTTAAGGCCAAGGTCGGTCTGGAGGCCGTTCGCGGCGTCAAGACGGTGACGGAGATCGCGCAAGAGTTCGGCGTGCATCCGGTGCTGGTGGGCCAGTGGAAAAAGGAAATCCTGGAGAACGCCGGCGCGCTGTTCGACACCAAGCGCGGCCCCAAGCCGATCGATGAAAGCAGTCCCGAGGACAAACTATACGGCGAGATCGGTCGGCTGAAGATGGAAGTGGACTGGCTTAAAAAAAAGCTGGGGCCGTGAGCCAGGAGGCGCGCTTGGGCTGGATCGAAGCCGGGCACGAGAAGCTGCCGCTGACGCGCCAATGCGAGCTGGCAAGCGTGCCGCGCGCGACGGTGTACCGCCGGATCGACGCGGCATCCCGGCAGGCATGCGAGGACGAGAGCGACCTGAAGCTGAGCGCGCTGATTGACGAGGAATACACCAGTCGGCCTTTTTATGGCAGCAGGCGCATGGTCGTGTTCCTGCGCGCGACGGGCCATGTAGTCAACCGCAAGCGCGTGCAGCGTCTGATGCGCGGCATGGGGCTGGCGGGCATGGCGCCGGGGCCGAATACGAGCCGAGCGCATCCGCAGCACAAGGTCTATCCGTACCTGTTGCGCGGTGTGCCCGTGACGCGTCCTAATCACGTATGGTCGACCGATATCACCTACATCCGGTTGGCGCGGGGCTTCGCGTATTTGGTGGCGATCATCGACTGGTACAGCCGCAAGTTGCTGTCCTGGCGCCTCAGCAACAGCATGGACGCGTCGTTCTGCGTGGACTGCCTGGAGGACGCCTTGCGCCAGCATGGCAAGCCGGAGTTGTTCAACAGCGATCAGGGTTCGCAGTTCACCAGCACGGCCTTCACCGACGTGCTCAAGCGCGAAGGCGTCGCCATCAGCATGGACGGGCGCGGTCGGGCGCTGGACAACATCTTCGTCGAGCGGCTGTGGCGCAACGTGAAGTACGAGGATGTGTATCTGAAAGGATACGCCAATATGGCGGAATTGACGGTGGGCCTGGCGCAGTATTTCGCGTTCTATAACGCTGAGCGGCCGCACCAATCGCTGAGCTACCAGACGCCCGACCAAGTCTACCGCGACGGGGTTGGCGGCGGTGCGCTGATCGTCGACCGGTTTGGTGACGACAAGAAGAAGTCACAGGAAGAGAGCAATACGGGTCAGCGCCGAGCAGCTGGAGCAGTGGAAACGGGCACAGCTTAAATTAGTCGGGAAAGTGTCTTGACTGATGGATCCACTTTAGCTGGCCATGCTTAACGACGACCTGCAACACTGGCGTTCCGAGATTGTCCGCACCCGTGGCCAAGCGGACAGCCCCTTTGCGGCCGACGCAGAAATCTACGTAGTAAGCGTAAGTCTGAACGACGTGCCGGACGACAAGATCCGGCATTCGCTGCTGCGCGTGCCCACAGCCTTCACGATCGAGGCTACGGATGTCTTGGACCTGCAAACTGCGGGAGGCGAAGCACTGAGGCAATCCAAGGAGTTTATGGCATTGATTGAATCTCTAAGAAGAATCACAGCAGCCAAGCAGACTGCGCCTGGTACTCAGCTTCCCTTGATATCTAACTGATACCGATACTGGGCTTTCGTCCAAGTTCCCAAGAGGCACTTCCGCCGATAACCTTTGCGGCAAGCTGTTGTCCCAGTCGCGGCTCAATTACCGGCCGCCACGGCACAAGGCTGAACCCCATGCCGTCATCGAGCATCGCGTAGCGCCCGCTGGCGAGCATAATGGAACGCCGGTAGATACCGGCTACGCGCTGCCCGTCGGCCACCGGGCGATGCTCTAGGCCGGTTTCCGCCGCAATGTCTTTCGCGGCCTGCACTAGTTCCCGATTGCGTAGCGTGCCCAGCAGGTTGCGCGCGAGGATGACGCGCTGCCCGCGGCGCTGTGCCAGCCCCTGTTCTTCGAGGAAATCGGCTCGCTGCTGTATGGCCTGCTTGGTATCACCGCCAAAGCCCAAGTTGCCCAGCCCACGGCCACCGCCGATCAGTTGCTGGTCAAGCCAAGTCGCGCCGATGACGCGGGCCTGCCGTTCAATAGGAAGGTGTGATTTCAGCTCTACGGCTACATCGCCCAGCCGTTGCGCGTCGTATTGGCGGCCACGCTCGGCCAGGTCGTCCGGTACCTTCCATAGCCCTTCGGCCACGCGCTCCACGATGCAAGCCCGGCGCAGGGCTTCCAGCCGCCGGACATGAGCGGCGACGACTTCCTGCGGGTCGCGTCCGGGCGTAGCCCGGCCCTGCTCGATTACCAGGTGATGATCGGTGCGGTACAGGCCATCGCTCGCCAGCGAGGCGATGTTCTTGTCGGCCGTGCGCACCTCAGTCGAACCCTTCACCTCTACCACAGCGCCCGTGGGATAGTTCGCCAGTTCGTCGCGGGCGTTCAGTGCAACGTAGTGGGCCTTACCGTCCGTGCCGTCGATGATCAGATAGCCTCGGTCGTGCAACTCATCGGCAAGCCCCTTCGCGGCCACGCGGCCGATGAGGCTGCGACCATCGTCGCCCGGCTCGAACACCGCCAGCTCACGCGGCTGGCCGCTCATGGCCCGCTGCATCGTTCGGATGATGTCGCCACGCTCACCCAGGGCACGCAAGGTCTTCTCGGCATCGGCATGAATGGCCCAGGTGCCGGGCTGCACCTCGTCGGCTAGGCCCAGGCGCTGCAAGCGTTGCAGGCGGCCGATCAGCAGCAGGCGCTGGCGTTGCAACCTCGGCTCGTTGAGCCGTTCGACATGCACCCGGCCATCCTCGCCGGTCTCGCGCTGCAAGGTGCGATCCAGGCTCGTCCACCGCTCCTGTTCCACCTCGCGCCTCAAGGTCTGCTGAATCTCCAGTTCGGTGCGCGGCCCCAGCCACTCGGTCGCCAGCTCGGCGGCGCGATGGCGGAAGCCGTGGGCGATGTAGTCACCCGCGATGATGAGGTCTTTGCCGGTGTCGTCGCGCCCGCGCACGATCAGGTGGGTGTGCGGGTTGTCGGTGTTCCAGTGATCCACCGCCACCCAATCCAGCCGCGTGCCCAGGTCGGCTTCCATGCGGCTCACCAGATGCCGGGTGTAGGTGCGCAGGTCGTCCAGCTCGGCCCCGTCCTCGGGCGAGACGATGAAGCGGAAATGGTGCCGGTCGTCGGCGCAGCGTTCCTTGAAGGCGTCCAGATCGGCTTCGTCGGCCTGTGGCCCGTAGCCCCGGCCCGGTTCGCCATCGCGACCCGCGCCGTCGCGCTCGATGTAGCGCAGGTGCTTGGCGAGCGATTGCGGGCTGGCCCGCTGGTGATTGACCAGCAAGGTCTTGATGGTCACGCGCCGCGACATGGGCATTAGCTTCGCCCCGGCGAAGCGCGCCGCCGTGTGGCCACGTCCGAGCCGAGAGCCGGGCCGCTGGCCGGTGCCAGCCGCGCCAGGACGGCGTACTGCCGACTTGCCGCTGCTGGCTTTGCCGGCCTGCTTGAGCACCTTGGAAACGAAGCTCTGCCCCTGGCCCTTGCCCCGGTTCTTCGGGGCGCTGGGGCGCACGCGAAAGTCGTCGTCGCGGCTGTCGGTCATGGCTGCGCTCCCCGCAAGCTTGGGCGTGTCCTGTCGTGCGAAGCACGCGGACATGCCAGCATTGGCGCGACCCTCGCGCCAAACGCGGCACGGTGGCGAAGCCGCTCCGTGCCGCGTTCCCCCCATGTGCTGACTGGCTTTCGACGCGGCCAGGTGCCGCGTCCTTTTGTCTTGCCTTCCGCCTTTGCCCTTCGCTGTCGCTCCAGGCAACGGCGGCCCGGCGGCGCTGCTGCGTGAACAGACAGCGCGCCGGCGAAAGCGCCAATGGCCGCAGGCCGGGCGCGTTCGAGGCAAGACGCCTGAACGTTGGACGGCTGCGCCGGATGCTGCGCGACGTGCGGTGCGAATGCACCGGCACGACAGGCGCAGCGACACTGAAGCAGCCAGCAGAACGACATGCCCGATGGCACGTCAGAGCGCAGCGAATCGGCGGCCATCATGGGCGTATCTCCGGCCACACCGGATGCGCAACGCCGATCACGGCGGATGCGCTGACCGGGCCGAAATAGCGGCTGTCGAACGATGCTGGATTCGTCACGCTCAACAGGAGCAGTTCGCCCGGTTCAAGGCGGCGGCAAAGCTGCAAGGACGGCAGCGCCCGGCCCAGCCGGTCGGCGGGCAGTACGGCGGCCGAAGGCACGCCGTCGATGCGTACCTGACCGGCGACGATGCAGACGTGTTGCGGCGCGACCGCGCCCACACGTTTGAGCAGCGGAACGCGCGTCGGCAGGTAGCCGCGCTGCGCAGCGAGCGCGGCAGCCGTGGCCGGAAGCGGCACCAGCACGATGCTGTCCACGGACAACGGACGTGGCAGCGAGGCGGTGCGCGGGTCGAACGGGTCAATGCGATACCAGCCGACCGCCACGCTGTCGGACGGGTTGTAGGTCAGACGCGGCAGCGGCGACACGAAAGCCGCCCAGGCCAGCGCAGCGAAGCCGATGGCGGCCAGTGTCGCCAGCACGATGCGAGCGCGCAGGCGTGAGCGAGGACGCGGCGCCACGTCGGGCGCGTTGGGTGTGGTGGTCGGGGCGGTCATGGCAGCACCTTCCCGGCCAGCCAGGCGGTATGCCGCTCGGTGGTGTATTCGGGCAGCGCAAGGCGAGCCGCAAGACGGTTGCCCAGCGTGCGCCAGTACGCCGGCGACACGTCGATGGCAGCGATGCCCAGCGCCTCGATGCCGTCGATGCGCTCCAGCACGGCGCGCACGTTGGCATCGCCTTCGGTGTGTAGGAGCAAGCGCGCGCCCGGCTGAACACCGGGGATGCGCTGCGCCGCGTCCAGCGGTGTGCAAGCCTGCATCACCATGAGTTGCCAGCGGATCGTGCCGTAGTCGTTGGCCTGCCAGCGGATGCGGCAGAGCATCGCGCCCGGCAGGAACACCGCGCAGCGCCGCCAGCGGTCGAGCTGAAGCGTGCGCGCCGGTTCGCCGAAGCGCAGGTAGAGCTTGAAGCGATGTTCGAGGTAGGCCAGCGAAACGCGCGTCAGCGGCACATTGCCGGCCTGTCCGGCGAGTGCCGAAAGCGCAGGCAGCGGCGCAGCCGGTGCCGCGTTCGCGGCAGGCCAAGCGAATGCGTTCATGGTGTGTTCTCCGGCGGAAACTCCCGCTCCAGCAGGCCGCGCAGCAGGTCGGCCACGGTCACGCCTTGCGTGAAGGCCGACACCTTGATGCGCGCCCGCATGGCGGGCGTGATGTCGAGCGTGAGGCGGGCCGTGTAGAGGTCGCCTTTGCCCAGCGCGTCGGCATCGCCCTGACGAATCCACGCCTCGGCGTGCGGATTCGCGGGCGGACGTGCGCCGATGCCGACGCGCTTGCCCGTGCGTTTGCTGTTGGGTGGCTGCTGCGCTGTCATGTCGGCCACCGCAGCAGTTCGTCCACCAGGGCGGTGATTTCGCGGGCGGCGGCACTGTCGGGCGCTGTCTCGCGTGCGAGCCGGCCAGCGGCCACGCTGTCGGCGAAGACGATGCGCTGATGCACCTCCGAGCGCAGCGCGGGCAGCGGCTGTTCGGCGAGCGATTGCCGCGCCTCGCGCCCGATGATGGTGGTGCTGACGCGCCGGTTGATGACGAAGGCCGCGCGGAGCAGCGGCCGGAACACCTGCGCCTCGCGGATCAGCGAAACCATTTCCGAGCTGGCCCAGAGGTCGTAGGGGCTGGGCTGCACCGGGATCAGCACGCGCTCGGCCGCCAGCAGCGCGGAGCGCGCCAAGGCGGCGATGCGCGGCGGCCCGTCGATGATGACGTGATCGGCCCGCCTGGCGAGTTCTGGCGCTTCCTGATGCAGCGTTTCGCGTGCGAGGCCCACGGCGCTGAACAGCCGTGGCAAGCCTTGCTGGCTTCTGCGCTGCGTCCAGTCCAGGGATGAACCCTGCGGGTCGGCATCGAGCAGGACGACATGCTGGCCGCGCATCGCCAGTTCGCCCGCGATGTGCGTGGCGAGCGTGGTCTTGCCGACACCGCCTTTCTGGTTGAGCAGAGCGAGGATCATGGCGCGGCCCTCCCTGCTGGAAAGCCGGGCTTTACCTGCCGTGCAAAACGCTGTTCGCCGTGCCGTTTCTCGGTTGTCCACCGAAACGGCGCGCTTCTACTAAAAGTTATGTATTTCTTGTTAGGGAAGTTAGAGGGGCCGCAAACCCGCGCCGTTATTGGCTTTCCGGCGTTTTCGTACTCCTGATAGCACGATAGGCGTACTCCCGATAGCACGATACCCGGTACTCCTGATAGCACGAGGCCGTCCACACCTTTTCCACGAGTTATCCCCGTGCCGTGTGCAGCACGGGCCGGAAGGTCAGCAGTTCTTGTCCGTCGTCCGGCATTCGCTCGATGCCCAGGACGTAGCCGGGCAGCGACTGCCGCGCCACCAGGACGCGCAGGTCGTAAGCGAAGTCGGAGAAGCGCGCAGCGCTGCCCGACTTGCGGTGCAGGTGCCGGAAGTCGAATTGCCAGCCGCCCGGCTGCTTGCCGCCGTGCTTGCGCACCAGGCGGTACAGCCAGCGCTCGATCCCGCCCTTCAAGCGGAAATAGGCTGGGTCGATGGTCAGCACCAAGGCGGCATCGAGCACGCCCGCATAGAACCAGTCCGGCAGGATCAGTTCGATGCCCAGCGGCACGCCGCTGGCATCGGCCAGTTCCTTCCACTCGTTGATCCACGAGAAGCGATGCAATCGCCTTCCCGTGGTTTCGCGGATGGACGTGGCCACCGTGGTCGATTGCAGCCGGTCGAGCGCGGCTTTCAGGCGCAGGTAGTCGTTGAGAGACGTGCCGCGCCCGATGAAGCGCAGGATCTCGTAGGGAGTGGCGCGTATCCAGCGCGACGGGCGCAAGCCCGCGTCGCGCGCCTCCACGATCTGCGAGGCGGCCCAAATCAGCAGGTCGGCATCCCATATCGTTGCGATGCCGTGCTCCTGCGTACCCTCCACGCGGATGGTGATGCCGCCGGCGCGGAAGTCGATCGGCGCGGTACGCCGCGACTTCGCCAGCGAGAAGAACGGAAAGGCCATCAAGTCCTGGCTGTCGCGGGGTGCCATGTCGCCCGGCAGCGCGCGGAACAGGTCGAGCTGTTCGCGCTGCAAGGCTTGCCCTGGCGGGCTGGACATGGCGACGGCCACCCACGCGCCAGCGATCAGCGGCCATCACGGTAATCGCCCGCGTGGCGTTCGGCATATTCCGGGTCGGAAGTCGCCTCGTAGCTGCGCTGGTCGGCCCAGGCATCGAGGTCGGACACCGCGTACATGACGCGGCGGCCGAACTTGCGGAACTTCGGGCCGCCGCCGATCACGCGCTGTTTCTCCAGCGTGCGTGGCGACAGGCGCAGGTACTCGGCGGCTTCGTCGTTGGTCAGGTAGCGTTGGGGCTGCGCAGGCGCAGCGACAGCAGCGGCGGCAGGCCGCAAGGGAGCGGGTCGCATGGGATGTACCTCCATCAAGCCCGGCCACACCACGCGGCCGGTTAGAGGCACTTTCAAGAAAGCGAGGCTGCTTGCTAAGGGACGATCTACGGGGGACGCGAAACGTCCCCCCCTACTGCAACGGCGGCGGAAGCTGTGCCAGGCGGCGATAGCCGCCACGCATCAGCGCATCGCCACGACGTACCAGCCGCCGCACGCGGGCACGTAAGGCGCTGTCCTTGTGCCAGTCGGCGGCGACGGCATCGGCGCCGAACAGCCCTTCGGCCACTTCGCGCAATGACGCGCCCGCCAGGGTCGCGTCGAGCGTCTGCAAGGTGTGCAGTTCCAGCACCGCGGCCGTCGTGGGCCTGGAACGGGCCGCCGCCGCAGGCGTGGCAACCGTGGCCACGGCCAATGCGTCCAGCTCGGACGCGAGCGTGCGATAGCGCGCGCAGGGCGTGGCGCAGGCGCGGGTGGCGTAGAGGTAGGCCATGCCGTCTTCCAGGCCCGGCGCGAGCGCGAGCCGCAGGCAGCAGCCGGGCCAATGCGACACCAGCACCAGGCGCTTGCCGTCGTGGATCAGTTGCTTGCGGCCAGGGACGCGCCAGAACTCGAAGGCATGGGCTTCGGGTGGCGGGTCATCGTCCGGGTAAACCTGCACGACGGCATCGTGATCGGGAAACCAGGCCGGATGCGCGTCGCGCGCATCCAGGGCTGGGTCTTCCAGCAGGCGCAGGCCCCACGCCTGCGCCGTGTCCGGCCGGCGGCGGCGGCGCAGCCAGTCGCGGCGGTAGTCGGGATTTCGGCGCAGGTATTCCCACGCCAGCGCAGGGCCGTCAAGGTGCAGAACGTAGAGATAGGCCGCTGTCGGATACCAGTGTTCGGCGCTGCGATCAGTCATGGCGAAACCTCCCTCTGTTTGGGATGCGTCGCCACGATTTCCGCGATGCGGGAACTATCGAAATGCCATCAGGTCGTCATCAAAATTGGTTAGGCTGTAACTGTCGGTGTCAAGACCATTTGGCTCTGCGTGTTGCGGAAATCGTCTGAATGCGACGGCTACGCCTTCAGGAAAATGACGCGCAGCACCGAACACCGTGCCGCAGCCCGCGCCCAAGATCAGGACTGTTTTCAACAGGATCGCACCACTTCGGTGCAAGAATGCGGATTCAGACCTGCACGGTCTTGATCAAGATTGAAATAGTCACGATGCGCCCCGGCTGGCTAGGCCGCGCTGGTTTTCATCAGTCCGTGATCGCGCCGTTCTCCTGCGCCAGCCGGACGTACTCCGATAACGGGCGCACCGCCTGGAAATACCGATCCCGCCGCACCGGCAGCTTGCGCGGCCCGACGATGCCCGCCAGGTCGGACAGCTTGACCATCCCGAGCTCAGGCATACCGATACCGAGGTCGATCAGGCCGTAGGCCGTGTCGCCATCCGCCGGGTCGAGCGACACCAGCAGCCAGGTCACATGCGCGTCCGGGGTGAACAAGCGCACCACGGGCAGCGGGTCGAGCCGCTGACCAGCGGCGAGCGCCGCGCCGTGGGCCAGCAGCCGGGCGCGTTCATCAGCGGTGACAAGCGGCAGGGTCATGGGCAGCTTCTCCACGAAACCGACGATGCGCGAATGCGCTTTGGTGCCGAAGCGCAGAACTGCCGAAACGCATCCGTGCATTCGTGTGGAAGCACCGATGTGCAAGCCATCGCATCCGTAGAAGAACAGAAGCGCCGAAGCGGAATTGTCGGAAGCCGGAAAGACACGGATGCGATTCCCCGGTTCTGTCGGAATCCGCATCTGCGGATTTCCGTAAAAGCACGAAAGCGGGCCTTTCAGCCATGAATGAACACTATAGATTGTAGCCCTATAGGGCGCAATGGGCTGTCATCTTGGTTTTTATGGGGAAACCAAGTTAGTGACAGCGAAACACTCATTGGCAACGGCAATACGGACAGTCAGGAAGGCGCGAGGCTTGAGCCAGGAAGCGTTCTCCGACGTGTCCAGCCGCACCTATATGAGTACGCTGGAGCGCGACTTGAAAAGTCCGACCCTGCACAAGCTGACCGAGCTGTGCGAGGTCATGGAAGTGCATCCGCTGACGCTGTTGACGCTGGCCTACGCCGGCGACGACACGCACAAGGCCGACGAACTGCTGGCGCGGGTGCGCCAGGAGTTCGAGGCCGTGCTGAAAGAGCGCGACGCGCCCTAGCGCGTCTGAATGCCCGCAAGCGGAGCGCGCAGCGCCGCCAGGCGCGAAGGCGTGAGGGATTGAAGCCGAATGGACATGACGCCATTGGCGGCATGGGGCGCAGCCCGAAAGCCCGGCGGCGCAATGCGCCGACACGCCATGCTGTTCCTACTGCCACGGGCTTCGAGCCATTCGACCATCACCAATGCAATGCTGGCCTTGGACATGCGGGACATGGGGCAACTGCCGAAACCCTGTGCGTGCGATGCTGCGATCAGCAGCACCGCGCCCCGCCGCAATGGGCGGGGCGCGGTGGGCGGCCGTCAGGCCGCCTTGGGCTTGCTGCGCGACCAGATGAGGTCGTGCGTGTCATTCTCGCCTTCGATCAGGCGGGCATAGACCGTCGCCGGGAATGAAGGATCGTCGATGGCCACCGACAGGTAATCCCGCCCGGCCTCGCTGGTTTTCTTCCACGCCGCGCCGAAGTCGTGGCCGGCCGCTTGCAGGCGGAAGTCCGGGGCGCTTTCGTTCTCGCCCTTGTCGTTGGGAACCAGCTTGACCTTGAAGTTGAGGGTCAGGGTGCGGAGCTGGCCGGTGAAGCCGTCTTTCTCTGCGGTGAAGGTGCCGATGTTAGCCATGATGATTTCTCCTTTCGGGTTGAACAAGGTCGCGCCAGTGCGTCCTTGTTGTGATCCGTCCGGCGGGGGATGGGCTGGCCGCACCGCGCAGCGGTCGCAACACCGTGGAGAACCTGGAAGCGAAAAGAATTTGTCCCGCGAGGAATGCGCGCAGCGCAGGGGGAATTGTTTTCGCTGGAAGGTTGCGGCCATGAAGCCCAGCCACCGCCAGGATTCACAACAACACAAGGACGTACTGGCCGCCCGCTCCCGAATGGAGGCATGGCCGACTCGGCATCCCCGCGCGACGGCTTCACCGGCCTGCGCCCTGACACGGGCAAGGACAATGCCCAGCGACAAGGTGAAAGCGTTCCTACCGCTGCTTGCGGCCCTTTGCGTGAGGCGTGGCGTGGAAGCTCCATTGCAAGGCCGGGCGGCGTGTCGGTGAACCGTCCTTCGTGACGTACAGGCGACGAACCGCCAGCGTCGAGGACGGCACGCTTTCGTGCAACCTGCGGCAGCAAGCCGGGGCGTAGCCCCACACGCCCGTCCATTGCGGTGGGGCGCGTTCGGAATGTCGTCGGCGCTGTGCGCCGACGCACTTATGGGCTTCGAGGGTTTCCCGCGCACAAGGTCACTTGTGCGCCGCCCCTTCGCCGTCCGCCCGAAGGCGGCGAAGGGGCGTTCTGGCTTTGGGCTTGGAAACCGGGCGCGGCCACCGCCGCGCCCGGATTTTTGACCATCGGCACCAGGGCGGAACGGCCTGGGGCCGATGCTGATGGAACAGCGAAGCGCCCCGGCCGAAACCGGGGCGCTCGGTGGTGGTGAAGGTCAGGCGGCGAGTGCGTGGGCCTGCTGCTCGTCGTCGTTGTCGATGGCTTCCGGCTCGTCGTTCGTCACCGCCTGCGGCGCATCCTGCGCCGTGGTGTCGTCGGTGCCTTCGGCCTTGAAGATGGCAGGCATCCAGCCGGTGCCATCGGCCAGCCGCTCGGCTTCGCTGGCAATGTCGGCCTTCTTCAACTTCGCCAGCCGGGTGACGTGCGCCGGGGCGTACTGCTCCACGGCTTCCAGAATCGCGGCCTTCGGCACATGCCGGAAATAACCCTCATTGGTGGGCTTCCACCATG
The DNA here is from genome assembly GCF_030944405.1 of Janthinobacterium sp. J1-1. Taxonomy (NCBI): domain Bacteria; kingdom Pseudomonadati; phylum Pseudomonadota; class Betaproteobacteria; order Burkholderiales; family Oxalobacteraceae; genus Janthinobacterium; species Janthinobacterium sp. J1-1. The sequence continues at coordinate 2,077,387 of NZ_CP132339.1, read as the reverse complement.
CGGCCATGTCCAAGCCGACAGCCTGCGCCAGTTCCGCGCCCGGTTGCTGCGGCGTGGCGCGGGGTGTCACCACGTCCACCGTGACGGCCACGGATATCGCCAGCAGCCGCACCAGTTCATCTTGCGACTTCGCTAGCAGCACGGCGAACAGTTCGGCGCTGTCCTCCGGCAAGCCTTCGCCTGCTACCTGCTGCAACTCGCGCAGCGCCACGGCGGCGGGCGAATCCGGTATATCCGGGGCGATGCCTTCCAGCCGGTCTTGCGCTTTCAGGCTCACGCCCAGCGGCAAGTCGTGGCCGTAGTGGCTGCCCTGCAAGACGGTCTGCACCATGCCATGCACCAGCGCGGCCAGCGCCACTTGCGGATGCCGGGCGACTTCGATTTGCAGCGCGGCGGTGCGGTGGGCGCTCAACCGCTGCGCCAGCTTGTCGGACATGGCGGCGGTCTTGGGCTGCTCGTCGTCCTCGCCTTCGTCGTCGTTCCCGGCTTCGCTTTCGCTGCCGAAACCTTGGCGCAGGCGTTCCAGTGTGCGCAGCGCCTTGGCCTCGGCCTCGCGCATCAACCCGCGATGAATCACTGCCTGCCCGTTGCGGTCGATGGTGACGATGGCACCGGCTGCGGCCTTCACGGTCGTGCCGTAGTCCTGCAAGCCATCTTCCAGCGCCTGCAACTGCTCGCCCACGGCTTCGCCTTCTTCCTGCAAGGCATCGGCCTTTTCCTCGTCCTCGGTATCAAGCGCGTCATCCACGGCGGCGGCCAGTTCGTGCATCTTGGTTTGCAGCTTCTCGATGCGCTGCGCTTCGCGCTTGTTCGGTTCGCGGCGCTCCCTCGGCGCACGCTGGAAGGCGTGCAGGTCGGCATGGGTCACGGCGGGGGTGGCATCCACCCACGCCCAGCCTTCGTCCTTCACCTCGGCGGCGATACCTGCCAGCTTGTCTTGCGCCAGCCGTTCCAGCAGCGCGGCATCGGTCAGATACACGCCCGCGTCACCTTCCGCGAACAGGTCACGGCGCACACCACCGCCTGCGGCTCCGTAGGTATCCAGCCCCACGAAACGCACCAGCGGATGCCGGTATGCGTCAATCTCGCGCTCGGTGAGGCGGTCGCGCAATTGGGAAGGGTTGCGCTGCCACGTCGGCGCGTCGTAGAACGCGGTTTCCTGCGCGGCGTGGTCGTCGGTGATGGCAAGGGCCATCAACTGATCGAGCGTCACGGCTTCGGCGCGGTAGTCGGCCAGCAGCCGGGGCGAGACGTTCGCCAGCTTCAAGCGGCGCTGCACCACCAGCGGCGTGACGCTGAAATCGGCGGCTATGTCCTCGATGGGTCGGCCTTCGGCCACCAGCGCGGCGAATGCCTCGAACTGGTCGGCGGGGTGCATGGCTTCGCGCTGCACGTTCTCGGTGAGGCTGGCCGTGCGGGCGGTGCCATCGGCCACCAACAGGCAAGGCACTTCCCATTCCTTGCTGATGCGGCGCTTCTTCGCCAGCAGCTTCAACGCGGCCAGCCTGCGGCCACCGGCCACGACTTCGTAATGCTCGCCATCGGCGGCGGCAATGACGATGAGGTTTTGCAGCAGGCCGACACGCTGAATGCTCGCGGCGAGTTCGGGAATGGACATGCGCGGGGTCTTGCGCACGTTGCGGCCAGCAGGACGCGACACCAGCCGCGACAGCGGAACCAAAATCAGGTTCTTGGTCGGGTCGGCGGCTTCCAGCGGGATAGCGGCGGCGGTGTTGAGGGCGCGGGCTTCGGTTTGGGTAATGGCGTTCATGGTGATAACTCCTATCGGTTCAGGGATGCAGCAGCGAAGAAAGCGGCAAGGGCTGCTGCCTGCCCCTGCCGCGTGGGGAATCAGGCCTTCAACTGGCGCAGGCCATCGGCCAACATCCAGAGGGCGCGATTGAGGCGCACATCGGAATCAATGCCCTGCACGGGGCGGGTCTGCTGGCGGCGTCCGTTGGCGCTGCGGCCATGCAATCCGCCTTTGGTCAGGTTTTCTTGGGTGCGGTTGAACACGCTCCACAAGTCCGGGCGGCGGTCGTCGAACCGGCGCGGCATCAGGATTTGGCTTTCCGTGATGGGCGCGGGTTTGTTATCGGTGGGGTCGTACTTGAGGGCCAGCGCGGAACGGGCGAACACTTCGGCTTCGCCTTCGTCCAGCGTGATAGCGCGCATCAGGTCGCGGGATTCCTTCACGCGTTCGAAGCCGCTCAACACCTCGAAAGCGCCTTCGATGACAGAACCGGCCACGTCGCCCTTGTGCGGCACGCGCACATCGGCCACGGTATCGCCGCACACAAGGCCATTGCTGCAAACGAACCGGAACATTCCGGCCAGCATCTGATAGCTGCTGGTGCCGTCGTGCGAGTTCAGCAGCACGATTTCATTGGCTTCCGCGCCGTTGATCTGACTGGCATGGCGCAGGCGAATCATGTGTTTGGTGTAGTCGCGGCGGTCGTCGTGCCGCACGCGGGTTTGCGCTGCCATGAAGGGTTCAAACCCTTCCTTGCGCAGTTCCGCCAGCACGGCGGCGGTGGGAATGTAGGCGTACCGTTCGGAGCGGCTATCGTGCGGGGCCTCCGCGAAGATGGACGGGGCTACGCGGCGGATTTGGTCGTCGGACAGCGGGTAGTCACTGCGCAGCGTCGGGGAATGGGAAGCGAATCGAGATGCGAGTTGCATGGTTTTCTCCAATGAGTTGCTGTGGTTTCAAAGCTGACCGGATTCCAAGATTCGGAGCCCGTTGTGGCTTCGGTTGGTTCGGCGCAGAGACCTGGGCCGGTCCTGTTTGCCGCCGTCTTTCCTGAGTTCATCGCCCGCGAAAAACCGGGCCAGCGAGGGACTGGCCGTCAAGGGAGAAGCGCAGGGTTGGTGCGGCCCGCAGCGCAGCGAGGACTCGGCCCTGCGCGCCTTGACGGCCAGGCACCGCGGGCTACGGTCGCGGGAAAAAGCGATGAACTTGGGGAAAGACGAACAGCGGCCAATGGGCCAGGGGGTGCGCTGAAACCAACGCCGCGCGGCGAGCGCCCCTGCGTGCCAGCGGCACGCCTAGCTGGATGGCTGTTGGTCGATCAGGTGCAACCTGTTCGGTGCATGCGAGGGGCGCCAAGCAAGGCGCGGCGGGGATGGGCTGTCCAGCCGATCCCCTGGAGGGCAAGCGCCGCGCGCAGGCCAGGAGCGAAGAGACGGCCGGAGGCATCAGGGATCAAAGCCGCATGGCCGCGACTCGGCACGAGGCGCGGGGCAACGCCCGCGAGCCCGACGGCGGCACGCCGGGATGCTCTACTGTTCACAACAAAATGTAAGTGACGCAATAGTACTTATGAGCCACAATGTAGCTACATCTATTGTGAGCGCAACAATGGCAAGTAACGACGTCGTTCGTGCCCGGATTGACGGGCAGATTAAAGAAGCCGCAACTGTTGTTCTGGCTGAAATGGGGTTATCAATTTCGGATGCGATTCGGATGCTGCTGACCCGAATCGCGGCAGATAAGGCACTCCCCTTTGACATCAATCGTGTGTCGTCCGATTCTGATCGGAAGGCACCATAAGGTTGCGCTGAGGCAAGGCCCGCAAATCGTTTCTCTGAACAGTAGGGATCAAGAATAGTTCATGGCATCTATCAGACCTTCAGCATTCAATCAACGTGAGCGTTTGGACGGCGGCCCCTTCCTTGTCATTGAAGCAGCCGAACCGGAAGAGGAAGGCATTAACGTTTTCTTCACTGATATTCCCGCAGCGGAGCGCAAGCCGGATTCGCCAATAGCGAGACTGCTCAATGTGTGTCCAGACAGATTGACCATTTGGCCTCTTAATATTCGAGAAGATCGCGACGATTACCTGCAACCTAAATACGGCACCCTTGAACGCATCGTCGTCGCTCGGCCTGTTATCGAGCCCTACATACTGCCAGAGACTACTGACGATGTCGTTGGGCTTCTTGAGCAGTTGCCGGATGGGTTTGCCAAAGATTTTCGATTCGGTTTGGGGCTTCTGTGGGAATATCGGCAAATTTGCGAAACAGCCGCCAGCTTAGAAAACGTAAGCATACTCATTGTCCACAAAGGAAATGACGCGAAAATTGATTCGCCATTCTTTATTCTCGGAATAAGAAGATTTCATGAATTAAGAAAAGAATTAAATCGCATAGCCTCTCGCCACCAGAGAGACGCGCGCAAGGACAAGCAATTTCATGTCTACCAGACCTTATTACATGCTGCCGATTCAGCACAATTTCCCGCTCTAAAGAAGAGCGTAAGACCTGATGCACTAACGGAAATGACCGATGGTGGGCGGCAGCATGTGACGCTTTCCAAGCGTGATCGGCGCGCCGCTGTTCGCATGGTTCAAGACAATATAGAAGCACTGGCGGAATCTGAGCCGCGCTCGCTGCTGGCATTAAAGAATGATATTGAGCTCATCACACTGAATCAACTGATTGAGCGATACCAGGAAATGCTTGGAAAAGGACTGACGGAAAGCAAGTGGCAAAGCTTCTTTCTGGAAAATCCTTTCATACTTAGTCTTGCATTTGCCGTTCCAGCCATGCTGGTTCAGGGGCAAGCTTATGCAGGTGGCAAGCGACTTAACGGGTCCGGCGGAAAATTTTCAGATTTTCTATACGCATCCGCTTCCACGGGCAATCTTGGCCTCATTGAGATAAAAAAGCCGCAAACCGAACTGCTAGGAAAATCTCCCTATCGTGGAGATGATGTTTTTGGCCCATCGACAGAATTGGGTGGAGCGATTGCTCAAATTCTAGATCAGCGTTTCAAATTGCAGAGTGAACTACCCGTCATAAAAAATAACATGAACCGATACGACCTCCACAGCTATGCGGTTCGCTGCATAGTTGTCGCTGGCATGACGCCACAAGAGCATCAGCAAAGAAAGTCATTCGAGCTCGTTCGAAATGCGTTCGCAGAGATCGTGATCGTGACTTTCGATGAACTACTTGCAAGGCTAACCGAGATTAAAAATGCGCTCCAACCGATTCCTACCTTAGACACGGTGCCGTTCTAAAACCAACTGACAGTTGGCCATTCCGTAGTTGGGATCAATGGCTGCAGTGTTCAACCAATCCATCGGCCGATCGGCATGTGGATTTCAACAACAAGATTGAATCAAATGCATATATCCAAGCTCAGCCTGGTCAACTACCGGAACTTTCCCAACACGAAGCTGCTGTTCCAGAAGGGTATCAACACTGTCATCGGCGAAAATGGATCTGGCAAAACCAATCTCTTTCGCGCAATCAGATTGCTGCTTGATGACAACATGATTCGCTCTGCCTACCGGCTGGAGCATACCGACTTTCATCGCGGCCTAGGGCGCTGGCAGGGACATTGGATCATCATCAGTCTTGAGTTTGAGGAAATCTCTGCGGATGAATCAGTGCAGGCGCTCTTCCGACATGGGACGGGCGTAATTGAGGAAGAGGCGAACGGCAAGGCCACTTACAACCTGATCTTTCGTCCGAAGAAGGAAATCAGGCTGCGACTTTCTCAATTGAACGATGGTGATCAGGCAGGCCTCGACGCTATCCTGAACCCGGTCACCATCGACGACTATGAAACGATTTTCACAGGTCGGAGTGAAGCCGACTTCAACGACGAGGCCTTCTATAAGGATGTGGTCGGCGACTTCGCGAATGTTCGATTCAATGAAGAGGTTGAATTTCGTGTTATCGGCGCGAAGATTCCGAACGTGCTGTCCGTCTCCAAAGAAATTTCGTTCACTTTCGTCCAGGCGCTACGGGACGTCGTCTCCGAATTTCACAACAACCGGACAAATCCGCTCTTTTCGCTTCTGAAGGGCAAGAGCGGCGATATCGACCCCGTGGCGTTCCAGGCTATCACCGACGGGGTAAAGGCATTGAATGACTCCATCGAAGCGTTGCCAGACGTGCAGGTCGTCCGGACGGATATCAGAGACACCATCAAGGATGCGGCGGGTGAGGCGTATTCGCCGTCTTCTCTTTCTATCAAGTCGGATCTGCCAGACGAAGCTGACAAGTTGTTCCAGTCGCTCAAGCTGTTCGTTGGCGAATCGGGGGAGAGCCACGAAGGACCGATCCACGAGCTGAGCCTTGGTGGAGCAAACCTGATATTCCTCACGTTGAAACTGCTTGAATTCAAGTATCAAAAGGCTAAACAGTCGATCGCCAACTTTCTGCTTATCGAAGAGCCGGAAGCTCACATTCACACACATATCCAGAAAACACTGTTCGACAAGCTCAAATACGACGACACACAGATCATTTATTCGACCCATTCGACGCACATCTCTGAGGTCAGCAATGTTCAGAACGTGAACATCCTCGGCAGAGAAGGTGATCGTTGCGAGGCATACCAGCCTGCAATTGGCCTAAACCCAGAAGAGATCGGCAACATTCAACGCTACCTGGATGCTGTCCGTAGCAACTTGTTGTTTGCCAAGAGCGTCCTCTTAGTGGAGGGCGATGCAGAAGAAATTCTCGTTCCGATCCTGATCAAGAACGTGCTAGGCGTCAGCCTTGATGAACTCGGCATCAGTTTAATTAATATCCGCAGCACTGGATTTCAGAACGTCGCGGTTCTTTTCGATGATGCCCGAATCCGGAAGCGGTGCAGCATCGTCACCGACCTTGACAAGTCCATCATTGACACAACGCCGGCGGCGGGAGACTCCGAAGGGCTGCTCCGGCGCAAGGGCAAGTATCAGGCATCCCAGGAAAAAGGGGTCGCCAGGAAAGCGTTATTGGAAGACACCTTCAAAGATAACGGGTGGGTTTCTCCATTCTTTGCCCCCCATACCTTCGAGGTCGACTTCATTGCCGCCGGCAATGCGCGTAAGGTGGTCGGCATCCTTCCTGATGTCTACAAGGATGCACCAACCATCGCGACGGCCAAGGCGGAGCTCGAATCAGCGGACATCGCGTTGTTCGGTCAGCGCGCATTGACCATGGCGGACAACTACGGCAAGGGATGGTTTGCCATCTTGCTGGGAAAGAAGATCGATCCGCAGACCGCCATTCCGAAGTACATCTTGGACGCCATCGCTTTTGCGCATCCGGTGGTCACTAAGGAAGTCTGGTTTAACGTGCTGAGCTACCGCGTGAACTACATCGATGCAGAAGATATCTTCACTGCGTCTGCCGTATTCGACGACTTTAGGGCCAAGCTGCTGGCCTTCCGAAATGGAGACATCGACTTCGTCGGCATCCGAAACGAGATGCTTGCCACGTTCCCAGATGATCGCATCAACGATGTACTCGCGGTGTTCTGATCATGTTCATGTGGAACAAAGATGATCTGAATCCCGAGCAGGAAGCAGCCATTCTGAAGCCAGGGAGCGTCTTTCTCATCGCTTGCCCGGGCAGCGGGAAAACGCGCACGCTCACCTACAAAATCGCCTATGAGTTGTCCAGGCTGAAATCGAACAAGCAGTTTGTCGTTGCCATCACTTATACGCACCGTGCCGCCGACGAAATCCACGAGCGCATTGAGAGCCTTGGGGTGGATACATCCCGATTATGGATAGGAACGATACATTCGTTCTGTCTTGAATGGATATTGAAACCGTACGGCATCTATCACGAAGCGTTGGATCGAGGCTTCCGTGTGATCGATCAGCATGAGCGCGAGAAAATCCTGGAGGCATTGTGCAAGCCTTACCAGAAGCCAAAAATAACATTCTGGGATTGTGAGTTTTATTACACCGAAACTGGATATGTGCTCTCCTGCCCACAAGATTGGAAGCATTCGGGTCTTCACGTCATATTGGGCAAGTATTTTGAGATTCTGCACGAAAGTCGGCAGCTAGACTTTGAGCTCATTCTTTACTATGCGTACCAACTGATCGCACGTCATCCTGCGATCAGCACTCTTCTGGCACAGTTGTTCTCTTTCGTGCTGATCGACGAGTATCAGGACACCAAACGAATTCAGTATTCGATCATCACCGCCATTCTGAAAGCTGGTCAAGGTGCGACCAAGGCCTTTATTGTCGGAGATCCTAACCAGGCGATTTATCAATCGCTTGGCGGATATCCGATTGCCTTCGAGGATTTCAAGGCGATGGCCAATATCGATTTGGACGAACTCGAACTGTCGCGGAACTACCGTTCTTCTGAGCGCATCATTGAGTACTTCGGAAACTACAACGTTCACAACACACGCATCGAAGCCGCATCCGAGGACAAGGCGTACCCAAGCCTTATTTCATTCGACGACACAGTGAGCAAAAATGATCTGGACGCTGAGCTCATCCGGCTCATCCGTTTCAACATTGAGACTATGGGCATCTCACCTCACGAGGTGTGCATTCTCGCGCCACAGTGGACGCATCTTGCAAGCATGACACGTCGTTTGGTCGCCAGCATGCCGGAGTACTCATTCGATGGCCCCGGTATGGTTCCCTTTGCACGGGACACAGAGAATTTCTGGTACAGGCTTTCTAAGATTGCACTTACTCAGGCATCGCCGGGAATGTATGTGCGCAGACTGCGGTGGGCCGGGGAGATTCTGAATGACCTAGAGGCGGCCGGGGCTAGCGTGTCGAAGCTCACGCGGAGGTCCTTGTTGAGGGAGTGCAATGCAATTAAGATCGATGAAACAGATGGTCTTACCTACTTGAGCGCATTTTTCGAGCGTCTGTTTGCAAACTTAGCAATCGACTTTCGCCTTTTCACGCTGCTTCAAGAGCATCACGTTGCCTTCTTCGATAGTTCGCAAGCCCGGGTAAATCGATTGAAGAGTGAAGGTAGCGAATTTATAGGCGATATTGAGACATTCAGGAAGGTATTTCAGCATAGGACTGGAATCACCATCTCGACGATACACGGCGTCAAGGGAGCCGAGTTCGATGCAGTGATCGCTTATGCATTATTAGAAGATATGGTGCCGCATTTCAATGATCCGAACGGTCAAGAAAGCGCGATGAAATTGCTGTATGTCATTGGTTCGCGGGCAAGGAAGAACCTGCACCTTGTTTCGGAACGAGGTCGAGTTCGCCAGTATTCTGGCGAAGAGTATCAAGTAACTCGCAAGCTTGCCTCATGCAGTTTTGGATACGATCAAATTCCATAGAAATCACGAGTAGCGCAACCGCGCTCTCTATGGGATGCCCTACAGCTTTGTTTAGCGTTTGGCTGAATCATCTGCGCGCGGCTCGCTCTGCATGCCCTGCTGTCGCCAGCTCAACATGCAAGCGGAGCGCGCAGGCCCGGATCACAGTGTCGGGCCGTGGAGGGCTGGCGAATGCCAGTCCCGTCAGGGATGAGCGAATAGCGAACGTGGAGCAGCGCGATCCACAAAGTGGAGACGCTCAAGGTTCCGTCGCTTACTATTTGGACTACGGCGAGTTGAGTAAAAAATATGAAAAATATCTTTGAAGAAATCAATGAATTTTCTTCGGAAAAAATCGCGTTATTCAGCTTTGGGAAATTTTGCTACGTCTTTCTTAATAAAGACCCGATCTTTGTCAAGAAATTGCTTCCCCTCATCCAAACCTCTCTGGCAAATGAGAGCTTTCAGGCAGACGTAATGCGTGCTTATACGGAGGGCTGCATGAATGAAAAGGCGGCCATTCTGAAAGAATTTGAAGCCAAACGCGACCATCCAAACGCAGCCAAGTTTTATGGGCCACAGCTTGATCTAGTGGACAAGCGATTGGCTATAAAGACAATCCAGCATTTAATGGACTACTTAAATAATTATCTCAACGAGTATCCGGGATCGCTAGAAATTCTCAACAATTCCTACAAGCATATCCATGACGAAGATGGTGTTTCGTACATAAAAGAAAATTACGCAAATTATCGCATTGGCTGCATTTTTTATTCCAAGCACCAATCAATCATGGGGAGGGCTGAGATGCTGGAGCTAAAATATTCCAAGGTAGTTGAACGTGAGTACGAGAAAATTGGAATTGACATAAGAAAGGAAGATGCTCAGTTCTCTAAATATAGTCTTGTCAGCCTGAACGAGAATATTCAGATATTCAACGACAAGGATAGTCAGACAATACGCGATGAACGCATAGGGCGACACTTCTGGATAAAAGTTCCGAGGAAGCTGCTTACCTCTATCGAGGAACTCATTGAAAAAGGAATGCTGTCCGAAATAGCATTCAGGATTGATTACGTCTCCGATTATGTCCCTGCAATGGAGGAGATGGAGTTTGGCGCTCCGTTGCGATTGAAAATATCTTCCCTTCCTAGATTGTCAAAGTTCTACTCCACCGATAAATATGAGAACAATCTATGGATTCACCATGACGCAGAGAAGCTAAGTTTGACTTTTGAAGAATTGATGGAGGACTTTGAGGTGGCAGGCGACGACGTCGTAACGCAAGTCATCCATCTTGAATACAGTTCAAAAGGCGATGATTTTTTTATAACTCACTTGGATCACGAATTTATCGTATATACGTTGGATAGCTATCAAGAAAGATTGAGCAATGCCAACATCAAGGGGCATAGAAAAATAAAGACATTCAAAATAGATAACTCAATGATCCCGTTTGATATAAATATTAGCGGGGATCTTTTTCTGTTTCAGGTTCTCGATTCGTATTTAAAAAATGATGACTTGATTCGTGAATATTTTGAAAAAATTAACTGACTTTATAGTTTGAGATATTTAATTAAAACAGCGATCGGCATAGAACATGGCGCTGCTGCCCGCGATAATCATGTGATTGGGCGCTCGCGCCCACTAGCCCCAGCGCATCCTTGAGCCGCAGGCCAGTTCCTTATCGGCCTATGGCGATTCCACACTAGCATGGAGCCTCGATAGAGCAAGAGATCCGTTGCCACATGCTCGTGCTGTGGTTTGGGTGTACGGTTGGACAGATGCTGCTGTCAGGACTTCTCGCCAGGCTGCCGCTGCTCGATCTGCAACCGCGCCCGTTCGGTCGCCTGCTGCAACCGCTCCCCCAGCACCGCACGCGGCGGCAGGGTCGTCAGGTATTCGGCTACGTGGATGCCCGACTTGTCCAGCTCCAGCAACTCGATCTGCTCTGACTTCTTGCCGGTACAAAGAATGATGCCCAGCGGCGAGGCTTCCTCCGGTTCGCGTTCGTGCTTGTCGAGCCAACGCAAATAAAGCTCCATCTGCCCCTTGTATGCTGCCTTGAACTCGCCGATCTTCAACTCCACCGCCACCAGCCGCCGCAGCTTGCGGTTATAGAACAGCAGGTCCAGGTGGAAATCCTCGTCGTCGATCTGGATGCGTTTCTGCCGGGCTAGGAAAGAGAAGCCCGCGCCCAACTCCAGCAAAAAAGACTCCATTTCGCGGATGATCGCGGCTTCCAGGTCGCCTTCCTGCCAGGTATCGCGCAGGCCCAGGAAGTCGAGGATGTACGGGTCGCGCATGACCAGCGCCGGCGACATGCGCTGCGCATCGCGCATCGCCGCCAGCTCTTGCGTGATCGTCTCGTCCGGCTTCTTGGACAGCGCCGTGCGCTCGTATAGCATCGAGTCGATGCGCTCGCGTAGCGTCCGCACGCTCCAGCGTTCGGCGCTGGCCATTTGCACGTAGTAGTCCCGCTGGAGCGGGTCTTTTAGCGGCAGCAGCGCCACGAAATGCGACCAGCTCAATTGTCGTGACAGCGTCACGACAATTGGCTCGTCCGAGAAGGTGGCGGCGAACTGCACCATCCGGCGCAGGTTCTTGTCCGCGAAGCTACGTCCGTAGTCGCGGACAAGCTGCGCCGCCAGGGTCGGCAGGATTTCGTCGCCGTACCCGGCCCGCTGCCCGGCAAGCACTTCCGTATGGATGCGCTGGCCAATGCGCCAGAACAGCAATGTCAGCTCGGCATTGACCGCCGAGGCGACGCGCTGGCGCGACGCTTCGATCAGTGCCCGGATGTCGCCCAGCAGCGCGGGCGGCGCTGCTGGCGCTGAGACGGATGCCTTGCGCCGGGTCATGCGGCCACCTCCTTGGCTCCCTGCATCCCGGTGATCGTCTTACGCCGATTCGCCACCAGTTCGGCCGCCTCTCGCACCGGCTTATCCTCGGTGTGGACGTAGCGCATGAACATGACGACGGTCTTGTGCGCCGTTAGCGCCATGCCGACCTTGACCGGGATGCCCGAATTGGCAATGTCGGTCGCCGAACGGTGGCGGATGCCATGCGTGCCCACGTGCGTAGCGCCAGCCGCCTTGAGCGCACGGCTCCAGCCACCGTAATACTCGCCCGTGGTTAGATGCTTGCCAGCGTGGCTAGGAGAAGGCAGCACATAGCGGCTACCCTCCTGCCGGGGTGCCGTCGAGAGTAGCCGATAGGCTTCCTCGCTCATGGGCTTAGACATGCCGCCTGTCTTGCTGTCAGGCCAGACGACGCGCCGGTTCTGCAAGTCAACCCAGTTCCATTCCAGCGCGATGATTTCCGAGCGGCGGCCGGCGAACTCGAACTGCAGGCGGATTCCCAAAGGGATGACGTAGTTCTCCAGCCCCTCCGACTCGATCTTGTCGAGCTGTCGGAACAGGTTGCCCATTTCTTCGTCGCTGATGAGGTGAGTCGATTTGCCGGCAGGGAACATCGGGACGTGACGGCAAGGGTTGGTACCGTCGGGCCGATAGCCCCATACCTCGGCCATGTTGAACATCTTGCGCAAGACGCTGAATACCTTGTTCGCCTCGGTCTGCTTGTACGAAAGCTTTTCCATCAGTCCGGCGATTTCAGGACGCTTCACGTCCTGAACTTTCTTGCGTCCCAGCAGCGGAATAATGTTGCGATTGATGACAGCCTGATAGCCGGCTTGGGTGCTGAGCTTGTTGCGCTTCTTGGAGTAGTCCTCCATGAACTTCGTGCATAGCTCCTTGACCGTAGGTGCCTGGCGCGCCTCCGCCTTCTCTGCGGCGGGATCTCCGCCTCGGCGGACTTGGGCCAGCCATTCCTGCGCCAGCGACCGCGCCTGTTCGACGGTCAGCTCCCCGTACAGTCCTAGCGAGGGCTTGCGGCGCTCGCCAGCGTTCGTCCGGTACTGGAGCATGAACACCTTGCGACCCGCCGGGGTAATCTTGCACAGGAAGCCGGGGACCAGCGTGTCCCGGAGTTCGACGGCCTCTGCCTGGGGTTGCGCCGCATCGACAGCGGACTTAGTGAGTTTGATCTTAGCCATGATGACTCCTTGGAAAGACCTGGATTCCAAGGGCCGGATAGGAGTCAGGCGGTCGGAAGTCAGGTCAGGTTTCGGAAAGCACCGGCATATGTTGAACTCGCTTAAGTCATTGATAAACCTGCTGTATCGGGCTGTAGCGTAGTCCAGCGAATTTCGGTGCTGGAGTCATGGTGAAATAAAAAAAGGGGCTACGCAATCGCGCAACCCCTTGTTTTTAATAGTAATTCTGGTGGGCCTCCCGTGAGTCGAACACGGCACCAACGGATTATGAGTCCGCTGCTCTAACCAAGCATGAGCTAGAGGCCCGGGGTGGTGCTGGCGTGGCGGGCGTTGATCCCTGCCTCGCGTGGCCGTTGTGAAACGGACACGCGAGCATAGGGGGAACCGCCGCCTACGTCAAGCCCTGACGGGCCTTTAATTGCCTTCCAAGAAGCTTTTCAGCTTGTCGGAGCGCGATGGGTGGCGCAGCTTGCGCAGCGCCTTCGCTTCAATCTGGCGGATGCGCTCGCGCGTGACGTCGAATTGCTTGCCGACTTCTTCCAAGGTGTGGTCGGTGGACATTTCGATGCCGAAACGCATGCGCAGCACTTTCGCTTCGCGCGGCGTCAAGGAGTCGAGCACGTCCTTGACCACGCCGCGCATCGAGGCGTGCAGGGCCGCGTCGGCGGGGGCCAGGGTGTTGTTGTCCTCGATAAAGTCGCCCAGGTGGGAATCGTCGTCGTCGCCGATCGGCGTTTCCATCGAGATCGGTTCCTTGGCGATTTTCATGATCTTGCGAATCTTGTCCTCGGGCATTTCCATCTTGATCGCCAGGGTGGCCGGATCGGGTTCCGCGCCTGTTTCTTGCAGGATCTGGCGCGAGATGCGGTTCATCTTGTTGATCGTCTCGATCATGTGCACCGGGATACGAATCGTGCGCGCCTGGTCGGCGATCGAGCGCGTGATCGCCTGGCGTATCCACCAGGTGGCGTAGGTCGAGAACTTGTAGCCGCGGCGGTATTCGAACTTGTCGACCGCCTTCATCAGGCCGATATTGCCTTCCTGGATCAGGTCGAGGAACTGCAGGCCGCGGTTCGTGTATTTCTTGGCGATCGAGATCACCAGGCGCAAGTTGGCTTCCGTCATTTCGCGCTTGGCCTTGCGCGCCTTCATTTCACCGGCCGCCATCTGGCGGTTGATGTTGCGCAGGTCCGGCAGCGGCAGCACGACGCGCGCCTGCAGGTCAATCAGGCGCTGCTGCAGTTCCTTGACGGTCGGAATGTTGCGGCCCAGGATGGCGCTGTAGGCGTGTCCTGCGTTGACTTCGCCGTCGACCCAGTCAAGATTGGTTTCATTGCCCGGGAAGACCTTGATGAAGTGGGCGCGCGGCATGCCGCAGCGGTTCACCGCCACATCGAGTATCTGTTTCTCGATATGGCGCACTTCATCGACCTGGCCGCGCAGGGTGTCGCACAGCTTTTCCACCACTTTGGCGGTGAAGCGGATGCCCAGCAGTTCGTGCGAGATCGCTTCCTGCGCCTTGGCGTAGGGCTTGGAGTTGTAGCCTTCTTTTTCAAAGGCGCGGCGCATCTTGTCGAATTGCTGGGAAATCACGGCGAATTTTTCCAGCGCCGTGCGTTTCAAGGTTTCCAGCTGCTCGGCCGAGAAACCGGCTGCTCCGGACGCGCTCGATTCTTCCTCTTCGCTCTCTTCCTCTTCTTCCTCTTCGCCCTCTTCCTCGTCTTCCTCGACGGGTGCGGCGACCACCGGCGCGACCACCGGCTCGCTGTCATCGACCAGGCCGTCGACGATTTCATCGATCTTGGTCTCGTCGTTGGCGATGCGGTCGGCGGCGGCGATGATCTCGGCGATCGTCACGGGGCAGGCGGAGATGGCCTGTATCATGTCTTTCAGGCCGTCTTCGATGCGCTTGGCGATTTCGATCTCGCCTTCGCGCGTCAGCAGCTCGACCGAGCCCATTTCGCGCATGTACATGCGCACCGGGTCCGTGGTGCGGCCAAAATCGGAGTCGACCGTCGACAGTGCGGCCTCGGCCGCCGCTTCCGCCTCGTCATCGCTGGTGACGACGGCAACATTGTCCGTCAGCAGCAGACTTTCGGCGTCCGGCGCATGCTCGTAGACGGCAATGCCCATGTCGTTGAAGGTGCCGATAATGCCTTCGATGGCTTCCGGGTCGACAATGTTTTCGGGCAGGTGATCGTTGATCTCGGCGTAGGTCAGGAAACCGCGTTCCTTGCCAAACTTGATCAGGGTCTTGAGTTTCTGGCGCCGGCGCTCGAGTTCTTCCTCGCTCGCTTCGGTATCGGACGAGAACGCATCTTTCAGCAGCGCGCGCTCTTTCGCCTTGCGGTCCTTGGCCTTGGCCTTGTCGACGGCCTTCAGTTCAGCCCGTTCGACGGCGTTCAGCGCGGCGACTTCGTCATTTTCTGGCTGGAATTCTTTTGGCTTGCGGCCACGGCGGCCTGGCACTTTTACCGAGGGCAAGACATAGCCCGACGTATCGATGGCGGCCAGGGTGGCGGCATCGGTGGTCTGGCTCACCACGGGGGCACTGATGACCCGCGTTTCCGGCCGGTCCAGCGCCTTTTCGGCTTTCGTGGTAACTTTAGTGGGCTTCACAGCCGCTTTGGATTCGGGTTTCTTGATTGGCACAGGCGCTTTCGATTACACAACGACTTGCTTTACGGTGGATTAGGATAAAGTTTGCTGCCAGCTCCCGCGTCTCGACGAAAGCCACCATCTTCGAACCTGCCGACAACCCAGGTTCGACACTGTTACGTTACTTACACCTCATCGGCCACGATCCGCGGGAATCGCAGCACTTCCTGTCCACCAGCTGTCGCCAGCCGTTTTCGGCAGAAAATACTGCATCCGACCGCGCGGGAGCGAGAGCCTGGCACGATGCTAGCGCCAGCTGGCCCTGGCTGCCGACGCGATCCCTGCGCCGATCAAGAGCCTAACTTACTGAAAACAAACACTATTTACGAACAAAACTAGCTTGCCAAAGCACACAATACTTAGCATTTGATTATAGCACGCGAAAAATGTTTTTCCAGTTCACACAATATCCCACAGGAAACATTACCGATTCAGCAACTCCGCATCGCGCTGGCGCTCCAGCTCGCCCTGCTCCTGCATGATTTCGCGGTAGCGTACACCAATTTTCTCCGATGGCAAACCCGACGCAAACAATTGCTGCAGTTCCGCCTTCAAGGCGTTCAGCTTGATTTCGCGAATGGTGCTGACCAGCCACGAGTGCTCGCTGTCGTAATCCGATTCGCTGCCGGCGGCGATCTCGCCGATGATCTCGTCGTACTCGCTGCCCAGCTCCTTCAGTTGCTGGGCCAGCGCGGCAAAACTACCGTGCTCGCCCAGCGCCTGGCCCACGCCCACCAGCTGCCCCAGGCTGTGCGCCGCATCGGGCCCCAGGTGCTGGAAGGCGGCCAGCGCCGCTTCGTCGATCTGCAAAGTCAATGGCGGATGGGCCACCAGCATGCGCATGATCTTCAGTTCCAGCCCCACCGGCACGGGACGGCCCGATTTCGGCGGCGCGCGGCGCGCCACGGCGACCGGCTTGGCCAGTTCGAACAAGGCCTCGATCTCGGCCGGCGTCGACTGCGTCAGTTGCGCCAGGCCGCGCACGATCTGCAGGCGCAGGGACGACGGCACCATCAGTTGCAACAACGGCTTGGCGTCGAATTGGACACGCGCGCGCCCTTCCGGTTCCGACAAATCGTGCTCGCCCGAGACTTCCTTGAGCAAAAATTGCGACAGCGGCATCGCCTCGTGCACCTGCCGCTCGAAGCCTTCGGCGCCGAATTCACGGATATAGCTGTCCGGATCGTGCTCGGACGGCAGGAACAGGAACTTGATGGTCTTGTTGTCCGACACGTGCGGCAAGCTCGCTTCCAGCGCGCGGCGGGCGGCGCGGCGGCCGGCCTTGTCGCCGTCGAAGCTGAAAATCACGTTGTCGGTCTGGCGCAGCAGTTTTTGCACATGGGTCGGCGTGCACGCCGTGCCCAGGGTGGCCACCGCTTGCGGAAAGCCCATCTGCGCCAGCGCCACCACGTCCATATAGCCTTCCGTCACCAGCACATAGCCGGCGTCGCGGATGGCCTGGCGCGCCTCGAACAACCCATATAGTTCGAATCCCTTGGAAAACAAGGGGGTTTCCGGCGAATTCAGGTATTTCGGCTCGCCATGGTCCAGCACCCGGCCGCCAAAAGCGATCACCTGACCCTTGGTATTGCGGATCGGGAACATGATGCGTTCGCGGAAACGGTCGTAGCGCTTGCGGTTATTGCCCTCTTCGTCGACCTTGTCGATCACCAGGCCCGCTTCGACCAGGGCCAGCACTTCGTAGTCGGCAAACACGGAACGCAGATTGTCCCAGCCGCCGGGCGCGTAGCCCATGCCGAAGCGAGCAGCCACTTCGCCGGTCAGGCCACGGTTTTTCAAATAGGCGATGGCGTCCGGCGCGTGGCGCAACTGGCCGCGGTAATAGTCGCACGCTTGCGTCATGGCGTCGGACAGGGCCAGGCTTTGCGCCTGAATCTGTGCGCGCTGGGCCGGCGGGATCTTGTCGTCCGCCTCCGGCACCACCATGCCGACGTTTTGCGCCAGGTCCTTGACGGCGTCGACAAAGCCCATGCCCGAATATTCGATCAGGAAGCCGATCGAGGTGCCATGCGCGCCGCAGCCGAAGCAGTGATAGAACTGCTTGGTGGGGCTGACGGTAAAGCTGGGCGATTTTTCACTGTGGAACGGGCACAAGCCCATGAAATTCGCGCCGCCTTTTTTCAGCTGCACATAGCGCCCGACGACATCGACGATGTCGACGCGGTTGAGCAAATCGGAAATGAAAGATTGTGGTATCACTGGCGAGGGCGGTTTTGTTATAGGTCAGACTATACTACCGCACGCGGCCGGATGTTGATCCAGGTCAACGTGTGGCGCTGCAGCTGCCAGCGCACTCGCCGGCAGCCGTTATTGCTTGAAGATAAGGCTTACGCGGCTGGTGTCAATGCTTTTTTTACCAGCGCCGAGACGACGGTCATGTCGGCACGGCCAGCCAGCTTCGGCTTGACGATGGCCATGACTTTACCCATGTCTTGCGGACCGGCGGCGCCCGAGGCGGCCACGGCGGCAGCCACTTCAGCGGCCACTTCTTCGTCCGACAGGCCGGCAGGCATATAACCGGCCAGGTGCACCAGCTCGGCTTTTTCGATGTCGACCAGGTCGGCACGGCCACCGGCTTCGAATTGGGTGATCGAATCCTTGCGCTGCTTGATCATTTTTTCAACGATGGCCGTCACGTGCGTGTCCGTCAGCTCGATGCGCTCGTCGACTTCCTTGCGCTTGATTTCAGCGAGCAGCAGGCGAATGGTGCCCAGCTTGCCGGTTTCCTTGGCGCGCATGGCATTTTTCATGTCTTCGGTAATTTGTTCTTTCAAGCTCATGGCAATCCTCGTTATTGGTGTGATGGGCAACACATGCGTGCGGGCCACAAAAGCGAAAACCCGCTGCGGCGAACCGGAGCGGGTATGCGACTCATCTGAAGCAGCGCTCCAGGCGAATCAAAACAAAACCCGTGGCGAACAATGCGCCGTGCTACCCGGGTTGGTTCTGACTGGACAGTCTTAGAATAATTTTTTCGGCAGTTGTTGGCTGCGGATGCGTTTGTAATGACGCTTGACAGCAGCTGCCAGCTTGCGCTTGCGCTCAGCTGTTGGCTTTTCGTAGAATTCGCGTGCGCGCAATTCGGTCAGCAGACCCGTTTTTTCGATGGTGCGTTTGAAGCGACGCATTGCGACTTCGAACGGCTCGTTTTCTTTAAGGCGAATAGTGGTCATGTAAAATTCAAACCGTTGAGGTGGTGTATAGGAAGAGGTAGATAGTAGCAGCTTTTATCGGAAAAGGAAAGCCCTTCCCTGCTTGCGCCTGGGATGCGGCCTGTCCAGGCCATGCGGCTGTGGTGTAAACCACGCAAATGAACGGACGCGCTGTGGCGTCAATTCATTTTACCGCAAGCTGTTTCATCTTGCTTATTGCAGTGCCACGCCGGCCGCCGCGCCCGAGGCCCAGGCCCACTGGAAGTTGTAGCCGCCCAGCCAGCCCGTCACGTCGACCGACTCGCCGATAAAGTACAGGCCCGGCACCTTGTTGGCCATCATGGTCTGCTGCGACAGCTCGCGCGTGTCGATGCCGCCGCGCGTCACCTCCGCCTTGCGGTAGCCCTCGGAACCGTTCGGCACGATGGACCAGGCATTGATGGCCTGCCCCAGCTTGCGCAGTTGCGCGTCGGGCATGTCGGCGATGCGCGCGTCCGCCGCCAGGCCGTTGACGGCCAGCAGGCAGTCGGCCAGGCGCTCCGGCAGCCATTGCGAGACGATATTGCCCAACTGCTTTTTCAGGCTGCCCTTGCCTTCGATCAGCACTTGCGCCACGTCCACTTCCGGCAGCAGGTTGATGACAATCGGCGTGCCGGGCTGCCAGAAACTGGAAATCTGCAAAATGGCCGGGCCGGACAGGCCGCGATGGGTAAACAGCAAGTCTTCGCGGAAACGCGCGCCGGTCGGCTTGCGTCCTTTCAGGCTGCCCGTCTCCACGTCCACCTCCAGCGCGATGCCCGACAATTCGGCGAACGGCGCCCAGCTGGCGGGATCGAAGGTCAGCGGCACCAGCGCCGGACGCGGCTCGACCATTTTCAGGTCGAACTGGCTGGCGATGCGGTAGGCGAAATCGGTGGCGCCGATCTTCGGGATCGACAGGCCGCCGGTGGCGATCACCACATTGGCCGCCTCGATCTCGCCGCTGTCGGTGCGCAGCACGAAGCCGCCATCATCCTGGCGCGCCACGCTGTCGATCTTGCACGGCATGCGCCAGTGCACGTCACCGGCAGCGCACTCGTCCTTGAGCATCTCGATGATCTGCTCGGCCGATTCATTGCAGAACTGCTGGCCCTTGTGCTTCTCGTGGTAGCCGATGCGGTGTTTTTTCACCAGCGCCAGGAAATCCTGCGGCGTGTAGCGCGACAGCGCGCTCTTGCAGAAATGCGGGTTGTCCGACAAAAAATGCTGGGGACCGGCGTGGATATTCGTGAAATTGCAGCGCCCGCCGCCCGAGATGCGGATTTTTTCGGCCAGCTTGGCCGCGTGATCGATGATCACCACGCGCTTGCCCTGCTGGGCGGCCACGGCCGCACACATCATGCCGGCCGCGCCCGCGCCGATCACTGCCACATCAAATTGTTTTGCCATAAGAATTCCGGTCACCGCTGATTACAAAGCGCCATTGTAAACGGCGTAGGCCATCAGGCGGCGGCGCTTGCAATCTTGGCAGACGCCATCAGGCATTGCTCCACCTGCTCGGCGATCGATGGCGGCACGGCAATCTCGCCGGCCAGTACTTGCCTGATCCAGGCGGCGGTGGTGGCCGCGTCGCGCTCCACCGGCAAATGCGGCAGTTGCTCGACCAGCAACTGCTTTTCCACCAGCACCGTGCGTTCAACATCGTGGAACCAGTCGATCTGCTGCGCCTTGTTGGCGTTGGCCACGGTTTCGCCTTCCGTGCCGCGCATCAAAAAAGCGTCGCCGCGCCCGGCGGGGGCGGCCGTGATGAAATATTCACCGAGCATTTCCAGGTATTCCGGATGCGTGTACGACACCAGGCGCAGCGCCGGGCCCGCAAACGGCTGCATGATCTTGACCAGGGTATGGGTGGAGTTGCGCACGCCCAATATGCGGCGCAGCGACAACATATGGGCCAGCCTGGGCGCCAGCGCGGTGATCGGCATGAAGGCGACCTCGCCGCGCGCCATGGCGTCTTGCGCTTGCTCATGGCTGTCGCAGGCCGGCACGCCCAGCGCGGCCAGCACTTCGGCGGTGGTGACGCGGCCCGGGTCCAGCGTCACGCCATGCACCAGCACCGGCGCGCCGCCGCGCGCCAGCAGCAGCGCCAGCAAGGCCGTCAGATTGGCCATCTTGCGCGCGCCGTTGTAGCTGGGAATGACGATCGGCGCGTACGGCCCGGCTGGCGCCCGCAGGGCCGCAAACGACGCTTCGGCCGCTTCGAGGAAACCGGCGATCTCGTCCACCGACTCGCCCTTGATGCGCATCGACAACAAAATGCCGCCCAGCTCCAGGTCGGACACGCGCCCGTCCAGCATGGCGCGGTACAGGGCGCAGGCATCGAGGCGCGTCATGCTGCGCGCGCCGTGCTTGCCGCGGCCGATCTCCTTGATGAAGCGGGCGGCGGGAAATGGCTCTCCGGCCACGTCGGTATGGGGAATGGATACGGTAGTCATGGCGCCAGCTTACACGGATTTGCCTTCTATCTCGCAGCCTGGGCTGGCGATGCAGGCGATTGCCATGCCGGCTTGCGTTGTAAAAAAACAACATCACCACCTGCTTGAATCCGGCCGCGCAGCACCTGCGTATATGACTGTATTGGAGGAATCAACATGGGATACGCAAACAAACCCGAGCAGGCCGTGGTCGGACTGGAAACCAGCAAGCTGCATGTGAAGGCGGTGCTGCTGCGCGATGGCGAACTGCTGTGCAAGGTCTTGGAAAACGACATGGCCGGCTACCGCTGGCTGCGCAGCTGGCTGCAAAAGAACGATGTCGCCGTGACCGGCCTGCGCGTGTGCATGCGCCTGGACGCGCCGCACAGCGATATCGCGGCACGCAGCCTGGCGCTGATGGGCATGCAGGTGTGCGACGCGCCGCCGGCCGCGCTGGAACAGTTTGCGCGCAGCAATGGTTTGACCGGGCTGGGCCTCGGTGCGGCCCTGCTGGCGCGCTATGCCGAGGCGGTCCAGCCGCCGCGCTGGACGCCGCCCCCGCCCGCCTATCTGGAACTGCGGCTGTGGCTGCAGCGCCTGCAAGCGGTGCAAGATGTGCGCCGCCAGGAAGCGGCCAGGCTGGACAGCCACCTGCAGGCCGGCCAGCAGGCGCTGCACGCCTTGCTGATGGAACAGATCGCCTGCCTGGACCAGCA
The DNA here is from genome assembly GCF_030944405.1 of Janthinobacterium sp. J1-1. Classification (NCBI taxonomy): domain Bacteria; kingdom Pseudomonadati; phylum Pseudomonadota; class Betaproteobacteria; order Burkholderiales; family Oxalobacteraceae; genus Janthinobacterium; species Janthinobacterium sp. J1-1. The sequence goes on along the minus strand of NZ_CP132339.1, from coordinate 2,055,278 downwards.
GATCGCCCAGCACGAGGAAGTGATCCTGGCGCATATCCGGCGCCACCCGAACCTGGACAAGCCGCCGGAACTGGCGGCCAACCACCAGCGCGTGGCGCGCCTGGCTTTCTCTGTCGAAAAAGCAACTCGGCTATAGGCGTTTTGCCCGGCAATCTTCCGCCAGGGTGCATTTCCGCTACACTATTGCCTCTTGAAGAATGCAATCAGTGAAAGCCCAGCCAGAATCATGAATACGCCAGACATCGAAAATATCAACGTCACTTCCTTCGCGGCTATGCCCACGCCGGCCGAACTGCACGCCAAACTGCCGCTGTCGGCCAGCGCCTTCGACACCGTCAACCGCGGCCGCGAAGCACTGCGCGACATCATCGACCGCAAGGACCAGCGCCTGTTCGTGGTGGTCGGCCCGTGCTCGATCCACGATCCTGTCGCCGGCCTCGATTACGCGCGCCGCCTGAAGGCGCTGCAGGAGGAAGTCAAGGACACGATGCTGCTGGTGATGCGCGTGTATTTCGAAAAACCGCGCACCACCACCGGCTGGAAAGGCTATATCAACGACCCGTACATGGACGACTCGTTCAAGGTCAATGAAGGCATGGAAAAGGCGCGCCAGTTCCTGCTCGACGTATGCGAACTGGGCCTGCCGACCGCCACCGAAGCGCTGGACCCGATCTCGCCGCAATACCTGGGCGACCTGATCGCCTGGACCGCGATTGGCGCGCGCACCACCGAATCGCAGACCCACCGCGAAATGTCGTCGGGCCTGTCGACGCCGGTCGGCTTCAAGAACGGCACCGATGGCGACATCAGCATCGCCGTCAACGCCATCCTGTCGTCGGCGCATCCGCACTCCTTCCTGGGCATCAACGGCGAAGGCAATGTGTCCATCGTGCGCACGCGCGGCAACGCCTATGGCCACGTGGTGCTGCGCGGCGGCGACGGCCGTCCGAACTACGATTCGGTGTCGATCGCGATCGCCGAACAGGCGCTGGCCAAGGCCAGGCTGCCGGCCAACCTGGTGGTCGACTGCTCGCACGCGAACAGCTACAAGAAGCCGGAACTGCAACCACTGGTGATGGCCGATGTCATCCACCAGATCGTGCAGGGCAACAAGTCGCTGGTGGGCGTGATGATCGAATCGAATATCGTCAGCGGCAACCAGAAGATCCCGCAAGACCTGTCGCAGCTGACCTATGGCTGCTCGGTGACCGACGGCTGCATCGACTGGGAGACGACGGCCACCATGCTGCGCGATGCGCATGCGCATCTCGTGAATCGTCCGAAGTAAACATTTAAGCAATCACTGAAACGGCGCCGCGTGCGCCGTTTTTTTCTTCATCACGCCATCTGCACATGCGGCAGCAGCGCGAACGAGCCGGCCAGCGCCTGTTCGGCCTTGCTGGCCGGGACATTGAGCTCCTTCAGGTCCAGGTAGATGCGCCCGTCCAGGATGCGCACGGCGTACATGCGCGCCATGCCCTGCACGGGCGCGACCAGCCGGCCCGAATCGAGTTCGATGATCCAGCTGTTCTTCGGCCCCATCAGGTTCTTCTCCATCAGGACGCCGTGCGCCAGCGGGCCGCCCAGGCAGGGTACCGTGTCGAGCAGCGCATAGACCGTATCGTCGGCCGCGCGAAACAGCGCCACGCCCGGCAAATCCTGCCAGGCCAGCCCGCGCTGCACCATGCGCGCGCCCGCCAACGGCATGTCCTTCAGCCGGCATATCATTTTCCATTGTTCTGGCATCACAAGCTCCCGTGAGAAAAGCACACCTGTTCCATAAGCAAGAGCGGTGCCAGTCCTGAAACACCACTGGCACGGGGAAATCGAGTACAAACGTCATCATCCGCGCACTGCGCAAGTGCACACTGCCGCCGAAATGGTGCGCCGGCGCCCAGGCTGGCGTGGCCGCTTTCCTTTACAATGGCGGATTACTCCACCTAATTGCACCCTTCATGATTGTTCTTGGCGTCGAATCCTCCTGTGACGAAACCGGCCTGGCCCTGTACGACACCGACCGCGGCCTGCTGTCGCATGCCCTCTATTCGCAGGTGGCCATGCACGAACAGTATGGCGGCGTGGTGCCGGAACTGGCCTCGCGCGACCATATCCGCCGCGCCATCCCGCTGCTGGACGAAGCGCTGGCCAAGGCCGGCATCGCCCTGCCCGAGATCGACGCCATCGCCTATACGCAGGGCCCGGGCCTGGCCGGCGCGCTGCTGGTCGGTTCTTCCGTCGCCTGCAGCCTGGGCCTGGCGATCGACAAGCCGGTGCTGGGCATCCACCACCTGGAAGGCCATCTGCTGTCGCCGCTGCTGGCGTCCGAGCCGCCCGAGTTCCCCTTCATCGCCCTGCTGGTGTCGGGCGGCCACACGCAGCTGATGCGCGTCGATGGCGTGGGCCAGTACACCCTGCTCGGTGAAACCCTGGACGACGCGGCCGGCGAAGCGTTCGACAAATCGGCCAAGCTGCTGGGCCTGGGCTACCCCGGTGGCCCGGCGATTTCGCGCCTGGCCGAATTCGGCGACCCGCTGGCCTACAAGCTGCCGCGCCCGATGATGCACTCGAAGGACTTCAATTTCAGCTTTTCGGGCCTGAAGACGGCCGTGCTGACGGTGGTGAAGAACCACGAAGAAAAGGTGATCGCCAATATCTGCGAACAGGACAAGGCGAATATCGCGCGCGGCTTTGTCGACGCCATCGTCGAAGTACTGACGGCCAAATGCGTGTCGGCCCTCAAGCACACGGGCCTGAAACGGCTGGTGATCGCCGGCGGCGTGGGCGCCAACGCCCAGCTGCGCGCCTCTCTCAACGCGGCGGCAGTCAAGAAGCGCTTCAAGGTGTATTACCCGGAACTGGAATTCTGTACCGATAACGGCGCCATGATCGCCTTTGCCGGCGCCATGCGCCTGCAGATCAACCCCGATGCGGCCAAGCGCGATTATGCGTTCAATGTGCGGCCGCGGTGGCCGCTCGACGAGATTCGCGAAATCTGATTCACTTCAACAAAAAGTTGCGCGCGCCCGCCAGGGCCGCGCCGTCCTGCTCCACCGTCTCATCCTTCAGCCCCACCCCCGACAACCGGCGCGCAAACGCCTGCGACAGCAGGTAGTGCAGCCGGTACGCCGCCTGCGCATACGGCATGCCTTCCGGACGCACGTTCGAGATGCAGTTGCGGCTGTCGTCGAGCAGGCCCACTTTCGGCGCCCACGTCAGGTACAGGCCCAGGCTGTCGGGGGAACTCAAGCCCGGCCGCTCGCCGATCAGCACCAGCACGGCGCGCGCTTGCAATAACTCGCCCACTTCGTCGCCGACCGCCACCCGCCCCTGCCGCACGATGGACAAGGGCGACACTGTCCATGACTCCAGCGCCAGCCGTTCGCGCAGGGCCGCCAGGAACGGCGCCGCATGGCGTTCGATCGCCAGCGCCGATAGCCCATCGCAGGCCACCAGCGCCAGGTCCACGTTCTTCGGACATGGCGCCAGGCGCTGGCGCGACGCTTCATCGAGACGCCGTCCCAGGTCGGGCCGCTGCAAATAGATGGCGCGCGTGGCGGCGGCGCTGTGCAGGGCGATGCTGCCCGGCTCGCGTGCCGCCAGCGCCTGAATATCGAGTTCCAGGTGCACCGCGTCGCGCGCCTGCGCATGGGCCAGCTGGAACGCCAGTTGTCTTGAAGTCGGCAGGCTCACGCCGCTGCGCCCCAGCGCGATGCGCGCCTGGGTATGGCGGCGCAGGGCTTGCCAGGGATTGTCGGTGACGCGGGTGTCGCTGGCCATGGCATGCTCCCGGAGTGGTGGAATCTTGCTACACTGCGCATCAGCATATCACCAAGGAGCACCATGATCGTCGCCGCCGATGCCGTGCTGTGGGACCAGTTGTACGATGCTCCGCTGCTGGAGCGCCTCGGTCCGGCGCAGGATGAAATCATCGACCATGTCACGCAGGTCAATCTCGCCATGGGCGTGGCCGAGCGGCCATCGTCAACCCAGGTGGACGACGCCTTCCAGGCCGACGTGCGCGCGGCGATTGCCAGCATGCCGGCGTCGGTGCAGGCGCTGCTCGACGGCGTGCTGCTGGGCGTGCGCTTTGCACGCCAGCTGGGCTCGTCCGCCATCAGCGATATCGTCGTCAGCTTTGAGGGCGTGATTATCGGCGTGGTGGTGGCGCTCGACGTCGATGCGTTCGAATCGCGCACGGCCAATGCCTGGGCCACATGGAAGGAAAATACGCCGTTTTCTGCCGAGGAGGGTTTTTCCTTGCATGCGCAAATTGCGCTGCCCGGGGACGACAACCGCCAGGGCGCGCTGCAATACCTGCTGTTGCACGAATTCGGCCATGTGCTGTCCGCCGGCCGCAATCTGCTGCACGACTGGTGGCTTGACGCGCAGTCGCTGCGCGATGCCGGCGAATACCACTATTTGCCGCTGGCCTGGCAGATATCGGAAGAAAAGAGCGTCGTGCCGCTGGCGGAAAACGACTTTGCGCTACGTAGCGACATCGTCTACTACCATGGCGCCCGGCTGGCCGCCAGCCAGATGGCGCATGCCTACGGCCAGCTGCAAGGCACGAACTTCGCCACCCTGTACGCGGCCAGCAGCGTGCATGAAGACTTTGCCGAATCGTTCGCCAGCTATGTGCACGCCGTCATGCTGGGCAAACCACAGGCCATCCGCATCGAACACGATGGCGCGCTGCTGCTGCAGTTCGACGGCTACTGGGAGTCGCCGCGCAGCGCCGGCAAGCGCGCGCTGCTGGAACGATTGCTGGGCTAACCGCCAGCCGCTGCCCTTGCCAGCATGGCGCGAAACGCATCGAACACCTTCCGCATCACCGGCCGCTTGTAGGGGTACATCTCCTCGGCATCCATCGCATGCACGATCATGGCATTGTCGGCCTCGAACACCAGCAGTTCGCCGTCACGCGTCTCGGCGCAATCGATGCCGAGATACGGCATAAGCATGCGCGCATCGATGGCCTGGAAAGCCTGCGCATGGCGGCGCGCAAACTGTTCGTCGAAGTGCGCCATGATCTGCGCTTCCTCCTCGCGCTTGACTGCGCTTTCCTCCATGCCCGCGTTCAGGTAGTGGATCATCCAGTGCGAGGAGACGGCAAAGTGACAGATATACGGTGAACCGTCGATCAGCGCGATGCGGTATTTGCGGTACTGGCCGTCCTCATTGCGATAGTCGACAAAGCGGGCGATATAAAAACGCTCGGCGTCGACTTTTTCAAGATAGGCGTGCAGGTCGGCGGCGCCGGCCATGCGTTCCAGGTCATGGCCCGCGTGCGAGCCGAGCGGACGCACGATCAGCGGAAAATCGTCGCCGGGCAGCAGCGAGCCGATCTGCAACTGGCCGTCGGCCAGCGCCTGCAGTTGCGTACGGTCCAGGCGCGCCGTGCGCGGCATGGCCACCCCTGGCACGTCCTGCAGGCGGGCGCACAGGCCGTCGCGCGAGGTATGCGCGATTTTTTCAGGCAGGTTGACCACGGGGCGCGGCCAGTCGCGCAGAAAGGCCACCAGGCGCGCCAGCAAGGGCTGGTTCGCCTCCGATTCGGCCACCGCCACCAGCAGCACATCATGGTCGGGCACTTCTTCGGGAAAGACACTGTCTGCCGTCAGGTACAGCAAGTCCATGGCCACGTCGGACTGCTCGACCAGGAATTCGATCGGCGTATTCGACATCAGATCGCCCGGCCCCATCACCACCAGCACGCGGATGCCGGGGCCGGACTGCGGCGCCTGCGCCGGCAGGCAATACCACTGCTGCAGTTCGATCGCCTGCGCTTTCACCGCCAGCGCCAGCTCGCGCTGTCCCTTCAGTTGCAGCACGGTGGAAAAATCGAGCCAGGCGTGGGCATCGTCGGCATGCGCCTGGGCGCGCGCCAGCAGCGCTTCGCCCAGCGGCGCCAGGTCCTGCTGTAAAAAGGCCAGCCGCATCAAGGGCGCCAGGCCGATCAGCGGCGCGTATGGCGTGGCGGCCTGCTGCATCAAATCAGTCATGGTGTTTCCGTAAATCAAGAGAGGCGCGCGGCGCCAAAGCGCAGCACGGCGTCGACCAGCGCGTCGATATCCTGCGCGCGCGTACGGTGGTTGACGATGGCGGCGCGGATCGCCAGCTGGCCATTGATGGTGGTCGACGACGGCGCGGCAATGCCCGACTCATGCAGGTCGGCGACGATCTCGCCATTGAAGGAATCGCTGTCGCCGCCAGGCACGCCGCGGTGGCGGAAGCAGACGATATTGAGGGTCACGGGCGCCAGCAGTTCGAGTTCCGGCGTGGCGCTTACGCGCTCGGCCAGATGGCGCGCCAGCGCGCAGGTGTGGGCGATCGCCGCGCCCATGCGTTCGGCGCCATGCACCTTGAAGGTGAACCAGGTTTTCAGGGCGCGAAAGCCGCGCGACAGGTCGGGGCCGAAGTCGCACGGCCACGGCGAACCGCCGGCCAGGCCGCGCGCTTCGCGGCGCAGATAGGCGGCCGGCGCGGCAAACGCCGCCATATGGCGGGCGCCGTCGCGCACCAGCAGGAAGCCCGCGTCATACGGCACCTGCCCCCATTTGTGAAAATCGAAGGCCAGCGAATCGGCCAGCTCAACGCCGGCCAATAGCGGCGCCACCTCGGGCGACAGCATGCCCAGCGCGCCATAGGCGCCGTCGACGTGGAACCACAGTTTTTCACGCCTGGCCAGCGCCGCCAGTGCGGACAGGTCATCGATGGCGCCCGTGTCCACCGTGCCGGCCGTGCCGGCGATAAAGAACGGCTGCAAACCCGCCGCGCGGTCCTGCGCGATCGCCTGTGCCAGCGCGCTCACATCGATCTGCTGCCTGCCATTGACGGCGATGCGGCGCAGGGAGCTTGTCCCCAGGCCCGACAGATCCATCGCCTGGGCGATGCAGCCATGGGCGGCAGCCGAGGTGTAGGCCACCAGCCGCGTATTTTTCACGCCGTCCTGGCGCGCGGCCACGCCCAGCGCCTGGGTGCGCGCCACCAGCACGCCCATCAGATTGGCCATCGAGGTGCCGGTGACGAACACGCCGCTGGCCGTGTCGGGAAAGCCGAACAGTTCGCGCATCCAGCGCCCGATCTGGCGCTCCACTTCCACCGGCATCTGGCTGCGCCCGCCCACATTGGCGTTCAGGCCGGCCGCCAGCATCTCGGCCAGCATGCCGACCGGCGTACCGCCGCCATGCACCCAGCCCATGAAACCGGGATGGACATTGCCCACCGCATAGGGCAGCACGTCCTGCATGAAGGTGGCGTGGGCGTCGGCCAGCTCGCCCGGCGCGCGCGGCAGCGGCTCGGCAAAGCTGGCGCGCGCCGTGGCGGGCGCGGCCTGCCAGACGGGACGCGTGCGTATCTGCTGCGCATAGTCGAGCATGTCGTCGAGCATGCGGTGGCTTTGCGCGCGGAAGGCATCCCATTCTTCGGGCGTCTGCGGGTCGAGGGAATCTGGATCGGGTGGCAGCATGATGGCGTCGCTAAAGTAGATGGTTGATTATCGCACCGGCATGGCCAGCCAGGGCGCCATTTACATCTGTTACCTGGCCAGCCGCTTGAGCGCCGCCTGGAATGCCGGCGCCAGCTGCGCCGAGAGTTGACCGTCGCCCTGGGTAATCTGCATGCGCGCCAGCCAGGCCTCGAACTCGGGCGCCGCGCCCAGGCCCAGCACGCGGCGCGCATACAGGGCGTCATGAAACGAGGTGCTCTGGTAGCCCAGCATGATGTCGTCGGCGCCCGGCACGCCCATCAGAAAATTGCAGCCGGCCGCGCCCAGCATGGTCAGCAGCACGTCCATGTCGTCCTGGTCCGCTTCCGCATGGTTGGTGTAGCAGACGTCGCAGCCCATGGGCAGGCCCAGCAGCTTGGCGCAGAAATGGTCTTCCAGCCCGGCGCGGATGATCTGCTTGCCGTCGTACAGGTATTCGGGGCCGATAAAGCCGACCACCGAGTTGACCAGCAGCGGCGCATATGCTCGCGCCACGGCATGGGCGCGCGCCTCGCAGGTCTGCTGGTCCATGCCGTGATGCGCGCCGGCCGACAGCGCGCTGCCCTGCCCCGTCTCGAAATACATGACGTTGTTGCCCACCGTGCCGCGCCCCAGCGACAGCGCCGCCGCCCGGCCCTCGGCCAGCAGCGCCAGGTCGATGCCAAAGCTGCGGTTGGCCGCCTCGGTGCCGGCCACCGACTGGAACACCAGGTCGACCGGCGCGCCGCGCCGTATCGCCTCGATGGTATTGGTGACATGCGTGAGCACGCAGGACTGGGTGGGAATGGCGTACTGGCCGATCACGCCATCGAGCAGCTGCAGCAGCGACACCACCTGCGCCACATTGTCGGTGGCCGGATTGATGCCGATCACGGCGTCGCCGCTGCCATACATCAGGCCATCGACGATCGAGGCCGCGATGCCGGTGGCGTCATCAAGCGGGTGGTTCGGCTGCAGGCGCGTGGCGAGACGCCCTGCCAGCCCCAGCGTATTGCGAAAGGCCGTGACGACGCGGCACTTGCGCGCCACCAGCACCAGGTCCTGCAAGCGCATGATCTTGGACACCGCCGCCGCCATTTCAGGGGTGATGCCGCGCGCCACCGCCGCCAGCACGGCGCTGTCGGCGGAATCGCTGAGCAGCCAGTCGCGAAAATCCCCGACGCACAGATGCGCAATCGGCGCAAACGCGGCGCGGTCGTGGCTGTCGATAATCAGTCGCGTGACTTCATCGCTGTCGTATGGCACCAGCGCTTCGTTCAGGAACACCGTCAACGGCAGGTCGGCCAGCGCCATCTGCGCGGCGACCCGCTCCTGCGCGTTCGAGGCGGCCACACCGGCCAGTACGTCGCCCGAACGCAGCGGTGTCGCCTTGGCCAGCAGGTCTTTCAGGTCGCGGAAGCGGTAGACCATGCTTCCCAGCGTGTGCGCATAATGACTCATCCGATTTTCCTCCCGTACCAGCCATTCTACGCCTGCACGGCGTCACTCCAGGCTGCGCAGCGCGCCCTCGACATCGGGATGGCGAAACACGAAACCGTCGGCCAGCAGGCGGCGCGGTACCACGCGCTGGCCCTCGACCAGCAAGTCGGCCTGCTCGCCCAGCAGCGCGCGCATCACGAATGCCGGTGTCGGCATGAATGAAGGGCGATGCAGCACCTTGCCGGCCACTTTCGCAAACTGCCCCTGGCGCATCGCTTCGGGAGCGCAGAAGTTATACGCACCACTGACGCCATCGTCTTCGCTGCGGCGCGCCAGGTGCGCGATGCCACGGATCACATCCTGCACATGCACCCACGACATCCACTGGCGGCCAGCGCCCAGCGGGCCGCCCGCTCCCAGGCGGATCGGCAGCAGCATCTGCGGCAGGGAACCCTGGTGGCCGAACACCAGGCCAAAGCGCATGCGGCCGACCTGCACGCCATACTGCTCCGCCGTACGCGCGGCCGCCTCCCATTCGCTGCACAGCTGCGACATAAAGATCGCTTGCGGCGGGCTATCCTCGGCCAGCTCGTGATCGTCCCCTTGCGGCTGCACGCCGTAATAGCCGATGGCCGACGCCGACAGCAGCACGCGCGGCTTGTGCGCGGCGCGGGCGATCCAGGCGACCAGGTCCTGCGTCAGCCCGATGCGGCTACGGCGCAGGGCAGCCTTGCGCGCTTCGGTCCAGCGTGCGCCGACGATGCGCGCGCCGGCCAGGTTGACCACCATATCGATATGGGCACTGTCTGCCAGGTCGCGCATGCTGGTGATACAGCGCACCTTGCCATCAAACGTCCACGCCGCCTGTTTCGCCTGGCGCGTCAGCACCGTCACCTGGTGGCCATCGGCCAGCAAGGCATGCACCAGCTGCTGGCCGATAAAGCCGGTGGCGCCCGTCACCAGTACCTGCTGCGGCGTGGTGGCGAAAGACAGCTGTTCCGTTTCCTGTTTTTCCTGTTTCTCCTGCACCACGCGCCTGCCCAACTGCCAGGCCGCATGGCCGTCGCGCAGGCCGGACAAGCCCACACCCACCCCGCACAGCGCCAGGAAGACGCTGAGCCAGCCGTAAGGCTGCCACACCAGCGCCGTTGGCAAACTGGCCCAGTCGGCGCTGTTGAGGGCCAAGAGCGCAATGAATGCGCCCGCATTGATGGCCAGCACCGTGTGCGTGACCCTCTCGGTAGCCGGCAGCAGGCGCGTGCGGTCTTCGACCACGAAGTCCCACAGGGTCAGCACGATCTCCACGCTGAAGACGAGCACCAGCACCCAGGCCCAGGCGCCATGCCATTCCCAGGACGACAGGCCGGCAAACAGCACGCTGTAGATCAGCGCGCGGATCGAGTGGATGCTCAGTTCGAGGCGCGCCGACTTCTTTTGCGGCAGCGCCTCGGTGATTTCATGGTGGTAGATGGTGTCAAAGGCGCCCAGGCAGCCTTGCGCCGCCATCAGTTGCAGAGCCAGCAAATGGGTATTCATGGTGTGTCCTTGTCGGTGTCGGGGGCCGCCGCTTCGCGAAACACGCCGACCTGGGTAAAGGTGGTGCCGAACAGCACATGGCGGATCTCGATGCGGATATTGAATTGCTGCGGATTGTCGTTGCGGTGGCACAGATAGGTCTTGCCGGGCGTGAGCAGGCCGGGCAGCGGCATGCGCCAGCCGAACAGGTCGAGAAAATAGCCGTCGCTGGTGAAGTACAGATTGCCCTCGCGGATATCGAGCAGCAGCTTCATGCCCAGGCCCATGCCCACGTATTCCAGCACTTCGCCCTGTTCGCTTTCGGCCATATAGGACGTGAAGCGTATCGGTTTGCGATCATGCAGGCGGTAGGTGCGCTGCTTGAAAATATGGGGGCAGCCCGGGCGCGAATAGACCTCGATATCGACCGGGAAATTCGCGTCATTGTGCGGTATCAGCGCGCCGTTGATGAAGGGCCGCGTGAGCCAGCCCAGCACCTTGCCCAGGCGCGAACAACTGAGCTCGCTGAGTTCGCCCCGGTAGTACAAGGGCTGGCCCGGCGCGGGATTTTTCTCGAAGCGGCGGCGGATATCGGGGTGCAGGTTTTGCCAGGCATCGCCCATCACCTTCTTGAACAGCTCTCCTTCGGACGGGTCGTTCATGGCTTGCCCTTCTTCGCCTTGGCCGGCTTGTCGTCGGAACTGAGGAACTTGGCCACCTTGCCACCCATGGACAGCATGCGCTGCAGGGTGGCCGGGGGCAGGTTTTTATAATCGCTGTAGGTGGCACTGAGCATTTCCAGAAAGGCGAGCACTTCGCCCATGCGTGCCAATGTCTCCGGCGGAATCGCCGCATCGTGTTCACCCTCGATCGCGCATTCGCGCAGCACCGTCAGCGTGGGATCGATCTCGCGCCGCTTGCGCTCTTCCATGATGACGCGGAAGATTTCCCATACATCCTGCAGCGCAACGAAGTGGTCGCGCCGGTCGCCCATCACGTGCGTGACGCGCGCCAGGCCCCAGCTTTGCAGTTCCTTCAGGCTGTTGCTGACGTTCGAGCGCGCCACGTTCAGGCTGGCCGCGATATCTTCCGCCGTCAGCGGCGCATTGGCCAGGAACAGCAGCGCGTGGATCTGCGCCACGGTACGGTTGACGCCCCAGCGGGTGCCCATCTCACCCCAGTGCAGAATATACTTTTGTGTGGTTGGACTCAGTTCCATGCGCTTGACTCCCTGATTTCTCTTATTTCTGTCGTTACAGAAATGTAAGACAGTAAGAAAACTGAGTCAAGCGCGATTCGTTACAGAGATGCCGGCGGCTGGCCCATCGCTTTCAGGAACTGCTGCTGCGAAGCGTGCAGCTGCAGGTAGCCGATCTCACGGTAGGTCAGCCCGTGGCGCGGCGCCAGTTCGGCAATAATGCGCGCCAGCGCCGGGTAGTGGCGGTGGTTCCAGGTCGGGAACAGATGATGGGTCAGGTGCAGGTTCAGGCCACCTAGCCAGTAGCCGAGCCAGCGCAGGGCGCGCGGTTTCGGCGTCCAGTCGCAGGCCGTATAAAAGGTGTGCTGGTACCAGTCGTGCGGCATGGTGCCGTCTTCGCCCGGCTGGAAGAAATCGACTTCGGCCCAGTGCGTGCCCAGGATCAGCGCCACCAGTACGCACGACGCGATCATCTGGCCCAGCAGATACGCGCCCAGCACCGTGCCCCAGGCTATGCCGTGACTGTGCACCACCCAGCTTGGGACGGCCAGCACCAGGGTCAGGTGCGCCAGCTTCCAGCCGAGGAAAACCATCCAGCCGCGCCAGCCCTGCAGGCGGCTGTGCACCGCCACCGGCGTCTTGCCGAAGCGGTCCAGCCAGTCGCCATACCAGTTCAGGTAGGGCAGCGACAGGGCGGCGATCACCGGCCAGTACAGATACTGGTAGCGGTATTGCGGCGACCAGCGCTGGTACGGCGTCTGCCGCAAGAACGGATTCGGTTCCGTGTCGAGGTCATAGCCTTCTACGTTGGCGTAGGTGTGATGGAAGTGCACGTGGCGGATGGTCCAGAAATCCATGTCCACGCCCACCGGCACGCTCACCAGCCGCGTCAGCAGGCGGTTCAGCGGCCCACGGCGGAACATGGCGCTGTGCGCGCCATCGTGCAGGCTGTTCATGGCCAGCACCATGGCCGTGACCACGCTGGCGACATAGCAGGCGACAAAGCCGAAGGCAGTGGCGGCGTTCAGTGCCAGACCATACAGCAGCGCCGCCATGCTTGTGAGGGCGATGGCCTTGGCATGCATGCGCCAGTCGGCAAAACGGTGCGTGGATGCCGCCGCCAGGTAGGCGTCGGCCCGCTCGCGCAGTTCGCGCCGGAAGGCCGAATCGCGCGCAGGGGCAAACCGCAGCGGCGGCAAGGACTTCGCTGCCGTCATGCGCGGGTGCCCTCTTGCGGGGCAGGCCACCATAGCCGGCGCGCGCCATCGAGGCCGTGCACCAGCAGCAGGCCCATGAAGATCACGCCCCAGGCATCGCGCGCGCCCTGCCAGAACAGGAACAGCAGCGGCAGCGCCAGGCAGATGGCGATCCACGCCATCGCGCCCCAGCGGCGCGCATCCGACAGGCCGCCCAGCGCCAGGGTGCCGGCAAAGATCAGCGCAAACAGCGTTGTTTGCTGCGCGGCGGTCCATGCCGCTTCATGGTTGACGTAATAAATCACCAGGCCAAACAGGATCACGCCGCCGATGCCGATATACAGTTCGGGCACGTGGAACACGCCGCGCGACTGCCAGTCGGGAAAGCGGGCGCGCAGCCACTTGAACAATTTGCCGTTGCTGGCCAATAGCGGGTTATGGGTCGGCGTCGTGCCTTTGACGCCATAGCGCATTTCCACGCCGTCGAGTTCGGGCTGGAAGCTGCCGAACAGCTTGTCCCACAGCAGCAGGGTGCCGCCGAAATTGCGGTTGATATAGCGCTTGTCGGTGCCGTGATGGACCCGGTGGTGCGAGGGCGTGACCATGATTTTATCGAGAATGCCGGACTTGTTGACCAGCGCATTGTGGTTGTAGAACTGCACCGAATAATGCAGCGACGAGATCACGACGAAAATCTCCAGCGGTAGCCCCAGCACGGCCAGGATGGCGATAAACGGAAAATTGGTCAGCGACGAATACCAGGAATTGCGCACGCCCAGCGACAGGTTGAAATGTTCGCCCTGGTGGTGCACCACGTGCACGGCCCACAGCAGCGGTATCTTGTGGTGCAGCCGGTGCATCCAGTAAAAGCACAGATCCCAGGCGACAAAGGCGAACAGCCACTGCGCGGCCACCGGCCACTGGTCGACGATATGCAGGTTGGCATGGCGCAGCAGCAGGGCGAAGGCCGCCACTTCCACGCCGCGAAATACCCACATCAGGATATGGCCTGAATTGAGGTTGAAGATCACGTCCTTCCATGGCACCGGCGTCTTGCGTACCCATTTGAGTATCAGGAGTTCGGCCAGCACAAAGGCGAGCATGATGACGAAAGTGAGGGCAAAGGGATTGAGGGTCATGGTGCAATTTCCGGGGAAATGTCGCGACGATCTGCCGAGGATACGCGCATTTTCGCCAGCGCGCCGCTCGCCAGGCCCACCAGCAGGCCGGCGCCCAGGTCGATGCTGACATGGCGGCGCAGCGCGATAATGGCGTAGCAGATGCCCAGCGTGAGCAAGACGGCCAGCAGGGAACGCATCGGCCGCTCGCGCTCGAACAGCGCCCAGGCGCACAGCAGAGTCAGGGCGCCATGCAGCGAGGGCAGGCAGTTTTGCGTGGAATCCATCGTCTGAAGCATGCGCAGCATCTGCGTGCTCCAGCCCATGCCGTCGCCCACCGGTGGATAGGCCAGCGTGGTCGGATAGAGCAGAAACACCAGGCCGCAGATCAGCGCCGACACCGCCATGGCGCGCGCCAGCCAGCGCACGCGCGCCGGGCTGACGACCAGATAGGTGTACGGGATCAGGATAAAGAAGGACAGGTACAGCCAGATCGCCGCGTCGCTATAGGCAATCGCGCGGTCGATCAAGGTCTCGGGCAGTATATGGGGCAAAAGCGCGCCCTGCCCCTGTAACCAGTCGCTGGAAAAATATACCAGGCCCACGCTGCCCCAACCGGCCAGCAGGTAAAACAAACGTGTCAACAAGGTCATGGTCAAGGCACACGCCGGATACGGCGCCGTTTCATGGTGGGATCAAAAGCGGGCAAGTCACGGCTCACGGCCCAGTCCAGCCGTTCGATGGCCACGCCCAAACCACGCAATACGCCTTCCAGGTGGGCTTTCAACGCGGCCAGGGCCGCATCGTCCTGGTTCGCATGCAGCTGCAAGGTGGCCTCTCCCTGCTGCACCAGCCGATAGTCGCCATCGGCCGGCAAGGCCTGCGCAAACGCGCGCGTGAGCACATCGGCAAAGACGGAGATATTCTTGCCGTCCGTGGCCGGCAGCACCAGCATATCGTCGCAGCGCCCTTCGATGCCGTCAATGGCGCGCGTGACGCGCCCGCACGGGCACGGCGTGGCGCGCGCCAGCAGGATATCGTCGAGCCGGTAGCGCACGATGGGTTGCGTGATGCGGGTAAAGTCGGTAATCACGGGCACGAAGCGGCGCTGTTGTTCGTCGAGCCACTGCGGCTCGACATGCACGTATTCCTCGTTCAGGTGCAGCACGCCATGGTCGCAGCTGCTGGCCAGAAAACCCTCGGTGGCCTGGTAGATTTCATGCACGGCGCCGAATGCCTGCGTGATCAGCGCGCGGTCCTGCGCTTCCAGCACTTCGGCCACCGAGATGACTTTTTTCGGCGCCAGGGCCAGCGTCCCTTCGATCACGCCCAGCGCCAGCTGGCGCAGCACCTGGGCCGGCGCGACAATGACCGACGGTTTGTAGAGCACCAGTTCGGCGCACAGCGTATCGAACGGCTGGAACAGATCGTAGAAGGCAAAGGTGAGCCATGGCGAGCGCACGGCCGTGTACAGATTGCTGTTCGCGCGCAGGAACAAGGCCACCCGCTCGCCCGAAAACAGACCGTCGGGCAGCGCCTTGGCCAGCATCACGCCGGCCCACTGGGCTTTTTCACGGGGGCTGACGGTAAACACGGCGCGCTGAGACGAGGTGCCCGACGACAGGCCCACCGTGATATCGCCCACGGCGGGCGTGAAGTCGCGGCTGCGCTCGGCCGCCATGGCCGCCTCCATCGCCGGCGCCAGCCGGACTCCCGCCGTGTTCATCGTATCGAAGTGCTCCAGCATCAGCGCCTTGTTCATGGTCGGCCATTGCGCCAGCGGCAGCGCGCGGAACGGCGCAAAGTAGCGGCTGCGCGCGCACAGCGTGGCCATAAACGCTGTCAGCTTTTTTTTCTGATAGGCGTCCAGCTGCGCGCGATCCGCAAAGCGCAGGCGGCGCGTGCGCCAGTACGACAGCAGCAGCCAGATAATGCGCTTCAAGACCGGCCCGCCACGGGCGCATAGTCATCCGTATCTTCATGCGTGATGCGGATCTGCGCCTGGCCGCCTTGGTGCAGTTGGTGCAGGCGGTTCAGCGTCTCGTAGTACGGTGCGCGCTTGTGCTGGATGATAAAGGACAGCTCGGATGGGCCGCGCAGCTGCTGGAAGCTTTCCGGCACCCAGGCCGCATCCGACGCCAGCAGGGTCCAGCCCCCGTCCTGCAGAACGAACGCGCCCAGGTGGCCGATGGCGTGGCCGGGCAGCTCGACAATATAAATCTCGCCGGTGCCGCTGACATCGCGCCCCGTCGTGAACGGCTGCAAGGCCGCCGGCAAGGCGGTCTCGGGCACGCTTTCCACAAACGCCAGGCGATCGGCTATATCTGCTGGCAACAGCTCCGGCACAAAGGCCTGGCGCACGGCGGCGATGCCGGACAGGCCGCGCACGGCGTCCCAGCCCGTCTTCGAGGCCATCAGCCGCGCCTGCGGAAAATCGCGCATGCCGGCGATATGGTCGGCGTGAAAATGCGACAGCAGCAGGGTATGGATATCGCCGGGCGACACGCCATGCGCACGCAGCTGGCCCTGCAGGGACTCGTGGGCGTCGAACACCACCGGCGTGACCCAGGCATACATGCGGTACACGCCTTTTGACGTGGCAGTACGAAAATGGTCGGCATAACCGGTATCCCACAGGTACAGGCCCGCGCGCGTCTCGATCAGGTAGGCGCGCGAGGGGAAGCAGCGGCTGGCGAAACCGCTGCCTTTCAGGACCATGCAGGAGGGGTGGGTACAGTGACCGACGCGAAAGGCGGTGATGCTAGCCATTGCGCTCCTTGGGCACGCGCTGCGCGGCCGCTTCCTGGCGCATCCATTGCGCGGTGCGGGCGATGCCGTCCTGCAGGCTGACGATGGGGCGATAGCCCAGCACCTTGCGCGCCTTGGCGTTATCGAGCGTCATGTCGAAGCTGAGCGCGCCGATGCTGTAGGGGGTGAGCGCCGGTTCGCGCCGCGTAAAGCGCGAAGCAAACTGCATCAGCCGGGCCACCACCGCCAGTACCCGGTACGGCATGCTGACGATCTCGAACGGCTGGCGCAGCTGGTCGCAGAACAGGCTGCGCAAGATATCGCACAGGCGCGCCGGTTCGCAGTTGGTGATATTGAAGGCGCCGCCCGACGCCAGCGTCTTGTGCAGGGTGGCCAGCCACATGGCGTGCACCACATTGTCGACATAGGTGATGTCGATGGTGGCCGCGCCGCCATTGGGCAGCGGCAGCTTGCCGCGACGCTCTTGCAGCACGCGCGCCAGGCGCGGGATCAGCACCTGGTCGTGCGGGCCGAAGATGGCGCGCGGACGCAGAATCACGCACAGCATCTGGCGATGCTTGTCGGCCGCCTCCTGCACCAGTTTTTCCGCCATCGCCTTGGTGCGCGCATAGGCGTTCACATAGGTATCGGGGCGGAAGGTTTCCGGTACTTCGTAACGGTTGCGGTAGTCGAAATACAGGGCCGGTGTCGAGATGTGCACGAAGCGCGCCACATGCGAGGCGGCCGCCGCGCGCAGCAGCTGGCCGGTGGCGGTGACGTTGGCGGCGATAAAGTCGCGTTCCAGCCCCCACGGCGAGGACAGCGCGGCGCAGTGCCAGACGGCGTCCATGCCGCGCACCAGCTGGTCGGCCTGCTGCGGCGTGGCTAGCGCCAGGTCCAGCGGCACGAACTGGGCGCCCAGGCGTTCGAGTTCGCGGCCAACGGCCAGGTTGCGGCCGCTGGCGCGCACGTCCACGCCCTGCGCCAGCAGGAAGTGCACGGCATTGCGCCCCAGGCCGCCTGTCGCCCCCGTGACCAGTATCCGCTTCATCACACCATCCTCATAGATCGATAATCATAAATCGATAATCATGCCGCCGATGGTCAGTCCGGCCGCCGTGCCCATCATCAGCAGGCGCTGGCCCGGCACGGCACGGCCCGTCATCACGGCCTCGTGCAGCGCGGTGGGCAGCGAGGCCGCCACCTGGTTGCCATGGGTCTCGAAGATCTTGATGATTTTAGCATCGGGCACGTCGAGGATGCGCGCGGCATGTGCGAGCCCCAGCGGGCTGGCCTGGTGCGGCACCACCACGTCGATGCGATCGAGGCCGGCACCGGATTCAGCCATCAGCTGATCGAGAAAAGCCGGCATCACCTTGACGGCCAGGCGGAACACGGCCTTGCCGTCCATATGGAACAGATAGTCCCCTGGCTCGCTGCCATTGCGCGGGTTGCGCTCGGTGCCGCCGCCGCGGATTTCGCAGTAGCGCCGCCCTTCCGGATACGTGCCCATCTTGTAAGCGACGATGCCGGCGCTGCCGTCGCCGCGTTCGACAATCACGGCGGCGGCGCCGTCGCCAAAGATCATCGACGCCTCCGGTTCGCTCCAGTCGACCCCGCGCGAGGCGAGGTCCGACGAGACGATGGCGATGCGCCGGTAGGCACCATCGGCCAGCATGGACGCGGCCACGCGCAGGGCGGCCATGAAACTGAGGCAGCTGGCGTTGATGTCGAAGGCGGGCGTGCCCGGCGGCAGGCCCGCGTGCAGGGCGATAAAACAGGCCGTGTTCGGCAAGGCCTGCTCGGGAACGCCGCAGGCGCCGATCAAGAGATCGACGTCGGACGGCTGCAGGCCGGCGTTCTTCAAGGCGTCGAGCAGGGCGGCCGCGCCCAGCTGGCTTTGCGACTCGTCGGGCGCGGCCACGAAGCGCGACAGCACGCCGCTTTTTTGCAGGGTGTAGCCGGGCGGATGGCCGAGTTTTCGGTCCAGGCTGTCGGACGTCACACTATGCGACGGCACGGCCTTGCCTGTCGCGATCAGGCGTACTGGAATCATGGGAGCCTCTTTATTGTTATGTTGGTGCGGCGTCGGTCATGGCGTCGGCAGGGAATCGCCGCAGTGCTTGCAGAAATTGGCGTCGTCATCGATATCGCGCTCGCCGCAGCCAGGACAACGGCGGCCTTCCTGCTGGCGGCCACCGCGCTGCACCGTCATTTCCGCGCTGATGATGCCGGTCGGGACGGCCAGGATGCCCCAGCCCAGCAGCATCATCAGCGAGGCGATGGTACGTCCGATATCGGTCTTCGGCGTGATATCGCCAAAGCCCACCGTGGTCATGGTGCTGATGGCCCAGTAGATCGAGGTGGGAATGCTGCTGAAACCGTTTTGCGGTCCTTCCACCACATACATCACGGTGCCCAGCAAAAACACGATCATCATCACGACCGACAAAAAAATCAGGATCTTGCGCCGGCTGGCCAGCAGGGCCCGGCCCAGCATCGTGTATTCGTGCACATACGACGTCAGCTTCAGGATGCGGAACATGCGCAGCAGGCGCAGGATACGCACATCGATCAGCACATGGGCGCCCGGCAGCAGCAGGCCGATATAGGTCGGCACGATGGCCAGCAGGTCGATAATGCCAAAAAAACTGCGCGCGTAGCGCACGGGATGCTGCAGGCACGACAGCCTGGCCAGGTATTCGGCGGTAAACAGGAAAGTGAAAAACCATTCCAGCCCCAGCAACAGTGGGCCATGACGGGCCGCCACCGAGGCGACGCTGCTGAGCACCACCACCGTCACGCTGATCAGGATGGCGGCGATCAGCACCAGGTCGAACGCGCGCCCGGCCCGCGTTTCCGCCTCAAAAATGACGCCGTACATGCGCGCGCGCCAGCCCGCCTCGGGCTTGCCGTATCGTTTTTGCGCTTCCTGCGCGGAGCGCTGCTGTGGTGTCAGGGGGGCGGCTTTCATGCTGGTGATGTGTTCATATGCCAATTATTGTATAGATAATTTGGCCTGGATGGCGACACGCTAGAAGGGTTCAGGGGGCTGCTGCGCCAGCAGCACGGCGTTGCGCCGTTCCCGTTCGGCCTGCACGATGTCCACCGCGCGCGCTTCGGACACGCCGGCCGTCTGCAGCACGGTGGCCGCCAGCTGCAGCGCCGCTTCCAGCGCCTCGGGCACGACCAGGGTGGCGCCGGCCTGCACCAGCGCCAGCGCATGGGCTTCGTCGCGGGCGCGCGCATGCACGGGCAGCTGCGGATAGGCGCGCCGTATCGAGCGCACCGCATGCAGCACCGAGGCCGGATGATCCATCGTCAGCACCACTGCGCTGGCCCGGTCGGCATGGACTTTCTGCAGCAACTCGGCGCGCGAGGCGTCGCCAAAATACACGGGAAAGCCGCGCGGATGCAGGGCGGTCACCAGGCGCGCATCGTTCTCGATCGCCACGTAGCTGATGTCCTGTTCCGTCAATACCTTGGCCAGCAGCTGGCCCACCCTGCCGAAACCGGCGATGATGACGGTGCTCGCCGGGGCTTCGGTGCCGGTCGCCAGGTCGGCCAGCTGGTGATGGTGGCGCTGGTCCCACCAGCCGCCCAGGCCGCGCGCCGCTTTCGCCAGCGCCGGCGTGGCGAACAGGCTCAGGCCCACCACCAGCATCACGAACTGCGCCACGTCGGGCGCGATCAGTCTGGTGCCGAGCGCATAGGCGACCACGATAAAGGCGAATTCGCCACCCTGCCCCAGCAGCACGCCCGACGCCACCGCGCGGCCCCAGGGAAAGCCGCCGA
This sequence comes from Janthinobacterium sp. J1-1, assembly GCF_030944405.1. Taxonomy (NCBI): domain Bacteria; kingdom Pseudomonadati; phylum Pseudomonadota; class Betaproteobacteria; order Burkholderiales; family Oxalobacteraceae; genus Janthinobacterium; species Janthinobacterium sp. J1-1. The sequence goes on along the minus strand of NZ_CP132339.1, from coordinate 2,034,803 downwards.
GGCGGAAAATCACACCGGTCACCAGGGTCTTGACGGCAAACAGGCTTAATACCGCGAGCGGGATCCAGACCGGCGAGCGGATGATTTCGCGCACGTCGATCTGCATGCCGACCGACATGAAGAACAGGCCCATCAACAGCCCCTTGAACGGTTCGATGATCACTTCCACTTCATGGCGAAATTCCGTTTCCGCCAGCAGCAGCCCGGCCAGCAAGGCGCCCAGCGCCATCGACAGGCCGGCCAGGTAGGTCAGCCCGGCGATACCGAGAGTACTGAGCAGTGTCAGGGCCATGAAGACATCGGGCTGGCGCTTGCCGACAAAAAACTGGAACAGCGGGCGGATCACGCGGCGCCCCAGCAGATAGATCAGCAGGATGGCGCCGGCCGATTTCAGGGCCGCAAAGCCGAGCAGATAGGCCAGGTCATCGCTATGTCCGCTGGCGAACACATCGATCAGGATAAACAGCGGCACCACCATCAGGTCCTGGAACATCAGGATGGAAAAACCGGCCTGGCCGGCGGGCGTTTGCAGCGAGCGCTGCTCGTTCAACAACTGCATCACGACGGCGGTCGACGACAGCGACAGCACCAGTCCCAGCACGATGGCCGCTTCCAGCGACAGGCCGCAGTAATACGCCACCGCGCCGACCAGGCAGGCGCTGACAGCCACCTGGCCCACGCCAGCGCCGAACACCCAGCGCCGCAGCGCCCACAGGCGTTCGGTGGACAGTTCCAGCCCGATCATGAACATCAAAAACATCACGCCCAGCTCGGCCAGGCCGCTGACCTGCTCGGCGCGCACAAACGAGAAATAGGTGAGCCAGGCGAAGTCGCCGGCCCACAGGCCGAAACCGAAAGGCCCGAACAGCGCGCCGACGGCAAGAAAGCCCAGCACCTGGTTCACTTTCAGGCGCTGCAAGAGCGGAATAAAGATGCCGGCCAGGGCGAGAAACAGCAGCGTTTCGCGCAAATACGGCAGGGCGTGCTGCTCTTCCACGATAGCCTCCTAATGTTGCGAACCGGCGGGCGGCAGTCCCAGCATGTCCGCGCGCGGCCGTTCCCAGCCCGGCACATAGCGTGGACAAGGCTTGCCGCTGAATTGTTCCAGCTGCACCGTGGTGAAATTGTCCTGCATGTCCGGGTTGAAGCGCACATCGGTCAGGCTGCTCCCGCTCAGTTTGGGCATGCGGCCAAAGCGCAACCAGGCGTCGGCGTGGCAATTGGTCGATTGCAGCGCACGCAGGGCCGCCAGGCTGCCGGTGGCCTGCGCCGAGACGGCGATGCCGGGCGCCAGCTGGCCGCCGCCATCGCCGGGTTCCGCCAGGCCTGCCGGACAGGCGGCCGGCGCCAGGCTGGCCGGCAGCAAGCTCATGGTGCCGCGGCGCAGGGTATAGGCATCGGTCTTGCTGTCGAGCGAGACATAAGTCCAGCACAGCGGATGGCTGGGAAACGCCGTCATCGCCACGTCCCACACGCGCGTGCCGGGATCGATCCGCTGCAAGGCCGCCTCGACCCTGGCGCGACCCAGCGCGGAGGCCGTACCCTGCATGCCGATAAAGGTGGCCGACAGCGCAAAGCCCAGCAATAAAGCGCCGCGTCCGCGCACGCCGGTGCGGTGCTGGCGCACGGCCATCAAGGCAGCGAGCGCCAGCAGCACGCCGAGCGCCAGCGGCGCCAGATAATTTTTATAGGCAAAGAAACACAGGGCCGCCGCCAGCCCGGCCAGCAGCACGCCTTTCAGCAGCCGGGTGCGCAGCGCCATGATCACGGGCACGCCCAGCAGCACCCAGAACATGGGTTCGACGATAAATACCATGTCGCCGAACAGCCAGCGGTTGTCGAACGGATAAAACGGATGCAGGCCGTAGGAATTGAGGAAATCCATGCCCATGTGCAAGGCTAAGCCCAGCAGCAGGCACAGCGCCAGGCCGATGCGCGCAGGCTGGCTGGTTTTCAGCAGCCGGCGCGCGCCGGGCCACAGCAGCCACAGCAAAGCCAGCACCAGCAAGGCCTGAGGTATCGCCAGCAATAAAGTGTGGGTATGGCCGCGGTGCTGCAACATGTAGCCGAAGGGGCGCGGCATCAGCCGGGTCAGGAACAGGTCCAGGTCCGGCGCATTGCTGGCGAACCAGGCAGAGAACAGAAACAGGGCGCGCCGCGTGCGCTGGGGAGCTTCCTGCTGCTCGGGCGGCAAGCTGCGGTGCAGCAGCTCGCCTACGCCCAGGCCGATCACCGAATGTGTAATATTATCCATCCGGCAATTTTACAGTACGGCCGCGCCACGCCCTACGCTTTTTGCTACAAGGGCGCCAGGTTTTCGCCGCGCATGCCGACCAGCAAGGCACGACCGTCGGGCATCACGCGGAACTCGCCGAAGCGCGCCTTCTCCCAGCGCGCGCCCTCGCCTTCCTTGAAGAACCAGGCGTCGGTGACCAGCGCCCAGCGGCCGTCTTTCGGCGTCAGCTCCATCAGGAATTCACCGGGCGCCAGGGGCTTGCCGTCGTGCAGGCCTTTCACGGTGGCCACGCCGCGCTCATCGCGCGTCAACACCACATGGGGCCGTGCGCTGGAACGCTCGCCGGTCGCCATGCCGTCAAAGGCGCTCAAGCTGAGGAAATTGAGGGTCATGAAGTCGCCCTGCATCAGCGAGCGGGGGTCGACCGGTTCCAGCGCAAGAAATACCGGCTGCCCCTTGGCGATCAGCTGTTCTTTTTGCCAGATGGCGCCGTTCGCCACCAGCAACACCAGCAGCAGGCCCGCCAGCACGCCCAGCTGCGCCGGGCGACCCGGCCTGGCCGGTGCGGCATCGCTGTCGCCCACGGGCAGGATGGCGCCGCGCGCCGCCAGCCACGACAAGCCCCCCAGCGCCAGGCCGGCCGCGGCCAGCAGCAGCGCCTTGCTGGCCAGCGGCCAGGCCAGCAGATAATAGAAACTGCCGATAATCCAGGCGGCGACCACGCCGGCCGCCACCGCCACACGCAGGCGCGCGCTGCTGACGCAGAACGCCAGGACCAGCAGCACCGGGCCCAGCCCCGGCAAGAACCACGCCAATACCGTCAGCACCAGCGCCACGCCGGCGGCCGGCAGCTGGCGCAGCGACGGCCAGCGGCGCAGCATCCAGGCGGCGCCCGCCACGGCCAAGGCCACCGACAGGAACGGCAGCAGCTGCGCGTACCAGCTGCCGCCAGGCCGGCTCGTCAGCTCATTGGCCATGTCGCTGGCCAGGCCGTCGCCCAGGCTGGCGCTCAGCAAAAAGGTCTTGCCGGACCAGCTGGCCAGGCCCAGCAAAATGGCCAGCACCCAGCCGGTCGAGACCGATTCGATATACGCGGCCACCGGTGCGCCGGCGCCATCGTCATAGCTGTTTTTCTGCAGCCAGTGCGCGGCCAGCCAGACACCCAGCGCCAGCAGCCACGCCAGGTACAAGGTAGCCGAATCGTTGCCGTAGGACCAGCTGTAATGGCTGCCGACACTGCCCAGCGCCAGCAGGCCGCAGGCGACCAGGCCCAGCAGCACGCGCAGCCAGTCGCGCGGCAGGATGGCGGCAAACGCCAGGCTGACGGCGCTGAGCAGCAGCGCGGCCAGCTGGTCGTCCATGTCGCGAAACAGGGCATAGCCGAGCAGGCCGCCGCCCACCAGCAGGCACGGTATGCCCAGTTGTTCGACAAACAGCGAGACGCCGCGCGGACGTATCAGCAGCACGGCCACGCCCAGCGCGAGGATCGCCACGAGATAGGTGCCGCCGCCTTTTTCCAGGAAACTGCCCAGCATGAAACCGAGCGCCAGCACCAGCGGCAACGCCGCCAGCCAGGCGCCCAGCGCCGTCATCAGCACCACCGGCCAGGGCCGCACGTCCTGCACCGGCAGGGTGACGTTGGCGGGCAAGACGCCGGCCTGGGCGGCATCGCGGATCAGCTCGCCAAGCGGATGCACTTTCACGGTGCTCATGGCGCCTCCCGGCGCGTGCGCCACAAGATGCCCTGCACGGTCAGCGCCAGCAGGATGGCGGCGCACAAGCCCAGCATCAGCATGCCGCCAATAGCATCGTTGCCGTTGTCAAACAGGCGCGAGGCCAGGCCGCATACCAGCAAAGTGTTGATGCCGAGCGCTGCAGCACTCAAGCCGAACACGTCAAAGAACTGGCGCGTCAGCAGCACGCCAGCCACCACCACCAGCACGCCCAGGGCGGCCCAGTACGGTGTAGCGATATCACTGCTGAACAGCGCGCTCAGGCCTGAACCGCTAATCATGATGACCGCCAGCATCAGGCCCAGGCGCAGCGGCCACGGCCCCGTACCCGTCCAGCGCGCCAGCAGCGGCGACACCAGCGCGCAGGCGAGCAGCAGCACGGCCCAGCCGGTCAGCAAGATATCGATATCTTCCGCGCGCACCAGCCAGCTATGGCGCGAATGGGCCTGCATCCACAGCGTAACGCCGGTGGCCAGCACCAGCATCCACGGCGTCCACAGCACGTCGCTGCGCGCCACCAGGCACAGCGGCAGCGCCAGCGCGGCCCACACGGCAAACAGCTGCCACGGATCGGCGCCCGTCTGGTAGGTCTGGCCGAAATAGGCGAACAGGCCGCCGATGGCCAGCATGGCGATCAGCAGCAGCGGCGCGCGCGCGGCTGGCGCGACAAAGGCGCCCAGGCAGGACGCCACGAACACCGCCTGGATCAGGGCGAAGCGGCCGGTGCGGCCCAGGTCTTCCCAGTTGGCGGCGACCCAGAAGATCAGGCCCAGGCCCAAGAGCGCGGCGCCCAGCACGGCCACCCCGCGCGGCAACCACCAGGAAAGACCCTTGGGTTCGCGCTCGAAGCCGGCCAGTTCCTGCAACTGCCGGGTTTGCGCGGCGTCGAGCCGGTTGCTCGAGGCGAGTTGATACACGGCGAGGCGTAGATCCATCGTCTGCTTTCGAAGTGACAGGAAGAATGCGGCTCAGCGGTCGACGACCACGCCGCGCCAGAAGGCGACATGGCCGGCGATCTGCCTGGCTTCGGCCTTGGGTTCCGGGTAATACCAGGCGGCGTTTTCGTTTACCTGGCCATCGACGACAAGGTCGTAATAGCTGGCGATGCCCTTCCACGGGCAGGTCGTCTGGTGGCCGCTGGCGCGCAGGTAGTCCTGGCTGACGGCAGAGAGAGGGAAATACACATTGTTTTCAACGATCTGTACCTGATCGCTGCTCGCTTGCGCAATGACGGCGCCATTCCAGGTTGCTGTTGGCATTCGGCTATCCTCCTGTGAAACCGGAGTGTAGCCTAATTACTAAGGAATGGCGCGCGCCATTGGTGCACAGCGGAAACTTAGCCTTGCGTGATGATCTGGCGCAAAGCCTGTTCGAACACTTCCGGTGGCTGGCCGCCGGAAATCAGGTGGCGTTCGTTGATGATAATGGCCGGCACCGAGCTGATGCCGTTTTGCTGGTAGAACTGTTCACGCGCGCGCACTTCGTCGGCATATTTTCCCGAGGTCAGGATTTCCAGCGCCGTGTCCGGATCGAGCCCCGCATCGGCGGCGGCCTTGACCAGCACCTCGTGCGAGGACGGGTCCTGGCCCTGCGTGAAATAGGCGTCGAACAGGGCCATTTTCAATTCTCGCTGACGCCCGGCCAGTTCGGCCCAGTGCAGCAAACGGTGCGCGTCGAAGGTGTTGTAGATGCGGCCGCGCTTGTCCATCGAAAAGGTAAAACCCAGGGATTCGCCACGGGCGCGGATCGCCTCGCGCGACTGCGCCATCTGTTCCGGCGTGGAACCATATTTTTGCGCGATATGTTCGCCGATATCCTGGCCTTCGGGCGCCATATTGGCGTTCAGTTCAAACGGCTGGAAATGGATTTCGGCGGCCACCGTGTCTTGCAGGGTGGACAGCGCCTGCTCCAGCGATTTCAGGCCGATCACGCACCAGGGGCAGGAGACGTCGGAAACGAAATCGATACGGACGGGCGTGGGAGTCGATGCAGGAGTGATGGTCATGAGGCAGCCTTTGCGCGAGTCGGTGGCGGCCGCACCGCGCGGCGCCGCAAGCCATCCATATGCGTGCGGGCCGGCCAATATCAAGGATTTACTTTTTCTTTGCCGCGTCCTTCTTCGCGCCGATCTTGCTTTCCTTGCCAGAAAGCAAGTTGGCGATATTCTGGCTGTGACGGTAGGCCAGCAGCGCGCTCATCACCACCACCGACAACAAAACCGCATCGACGCCGAACAGCAGGCCATAGTAGAACGGCGCGAACAGGGCCGCCACCAGCGCCGCCAGCGAGGAGTAGCGGAAAGCGTAGGCGATGATCAGCCAGGTGGCCAGGGTTGCCAGGCCCAGCCAGGGATTAATGCCCAGCAACACGCCCAGCGCCGTGGCGACGCCCTTGCCGCCGACAAAGCGGAAGAACACGGGCCACAGGTGGCCCAGGAAGACCGCGATGGCGACCAGCGCCACGGCGGTGTCGCCCACGCCCAAATCCGCCGCAAAACGGTCGGCCAGGAACACGGCCAGCCAGCCCTTGGCGCCGTCGCCCAGCAAGGTCATGATGGCGGCGCCCTTGTTGCCGCTGCGCAGCACGTTGGTCGCGCCCGGATTCTTCGAGCCGTAGGTGCGCGGATCGGCGATGCCGTACACCTTGCTCATCACCACGGCGAACGAGATCGAGCCGAGCAAGTAAGCGGCCACTGTCATCGCCAAGGTTGTGATTACTGGATTCATTTCTTCCCTTAATTATGTTTATTGCATCAGCATCGAGGCTGGCGCAGCAGAATATACACCAGCGCCCGGTGCAAGGACAGGGCGCCGGCGCATTTCCTTAATCCTGCAAGGCGCAATGCACCGGCTTGGCGTTCAGCACATCGAGCAGCACCTGTGGCGCCAGCGCGACGAGAAAGCCGCGCCGCCCGCCGTTGATATAGATGCGCGGCAAGGCCAGGATGCTTTCCTCGACGTAGACCGGCATGGCCTTCTTGGTGCCGAACGGCGAGGTGCCGCCGATCATGTAGCCGGAATGGCGCTGCGCCACCTCGGGCTTGCACGGTTCGACCGACTTGCAACCGATGGCGCGCGCCAGGTTCTTGGTCGACACCTTGCAGTCGCCATGCATCAGCACGATCAAGGGCCTGGCCGCCTCGTCCTGCATCACCAGGGTCTTGATCACCTCGTGTTCGGGCACGCCGAGTTCGCGCGCCGAGACGCTGGTGCCGCCGTGTTCCTCGTAGGGATACGGACATTCGTCGAAGGCGACCTGGTGCTTGCGCAGCAGCTGCGTCGCCTGCGTTTCTGAAATATGCTCTTTTTTAGCCATGCGTGATACGCTGATCGTTCAGTGAGGAGTGCTAATTATGCAGCAAGAAATACGCTTTGCCACCTTCAATGTCTGCAATCTTGCCCCGCCGGGCGCCAGGCTGTATGACAATCTGGCGCCCTTGAGCCCGGAACAGTACGACGCCAAGGCGGAATGGACGGCGCACCAGATCGATCTGCTGGGTGCCGACGTGATCGGTTTCCAGGAAGTGTTCTCGCAGGCGGCCCTGCGCGACGTGCTGTCGCGCACGCGCCACTACCGCGACGCGGTGCAGGCCGGCTACGACGCACCGGACGGCCCCGAACGCCTGCTGCCGACCGTGGCGCTGGTGTCGCGCCTGCCGCTGGCCGGCCCCAGCGTGGCCTATGCCGACTTTCCCGCCGGCGTGGCGATGCCGGCCGACGGCCATCCGGAAGACACCACCCTGTCGCGTTTCGCGCGCCCTCCCCTGCACGCGCAGGTGATCTTGCCTGGCGGCCATATCACCGACGTGCTGGTGGTGCATCTGAAATCGCGCCGGCCCGACTACCGCCATGGCGACGGCGCCGACGCGCGCAGCTACGCGCTGGCCAACCTGCGCTCGCTGCAGCGGCGCGGCGCCGAAGCGGTGGCGCTGCGCGTGCTGGTCAGCGACCTGGGCACCAGCGGCCGGCCCTGCATCGTGCTGGGCGACTTCAACGATATCGCCAACGCCGTCACCACCTCGATCGTGATGGGCGCCGGCGCGCCGTGCGAACCGGGCGCCGACCTGCCGGAAATGCGCGAGCGCCTGTACGACTGCAACGCCATCCAGCTGCGCCAGGACTACCTGCGCCATGTCGGCTACACCAATGTGCACGACAGCACGTACATGACGATCGACCATATCCTCGTCTCCGAGCACTTCCACCCCGCTTCGCCACGCGCCATCGGCGCGGTGCAGGACGTGCTGTATGTGAACGACCACCTGCTGCAGGCGCTGCCGCAGGCCTCGGACCATGGGCAGGTGGTGGCACGCATCAAGCTGCTGAACATCGTCCATGATGCATGATGGCCAATCGCTCCCTGTCGACAAAAGTCGCGGCCATCCTCCTGATGGTATGGACTGCCAATTGCTACGCCAGCAATACCGGCAATACAGCCTTCAAGGCCATCTATGTCGACAAGACAAATAACGTCCATCGGGTTTTTCATGATGGCCGGGACAAGAAAATCAGCAGCGGCGGCAATGCGGCAAACGCAACCCTGGCGCCAGACAACAGCTACGCGGCATGGCTGGTGCGCAATGCCTGGACTGCGGAAGGCGATGCCGGACCAGGCGCCAGCCGGCTGGCCATTTACCGCAATGGCCGGCTTCGCTACATCAAGTGCGAGCCCTTTATCCGCGACTACTGGTTCTGGCTGGGAGGACGGCAGATCGCCATTGATTGTGGCGGCAGGCATTTTGCCGGCACGCTGAAGCTCCATGATGCGCAGACGCTGCGCACTATCGATGCCATCGCCCAGGCGGACGTCCCGGAAGAGCAGCGCCCTGCCTGGTCCCGGCCCGACAGCGACAAGGCAACCGCCGCTCCTCCTTGAGCATCGCCATCTCAGGCAGCCAATAGTTTCCCCAGCACGCTGCCCTCGACCTGCGCGCAGGCATGGCGGCCCTGGTACTGGTCGCAGCCCTGCTCTTGCAGGTAAGCCAGCTGCTGCGCCGTTTCCACGCCTTCGGCGATCACCAGCAAGTGCAGCTGGCGCGCCATGGCGATGATGGTGGCGGCCACGGCCAGGTCGTCGCCTTGCAGGAAGGAGGGGTCGATCTTCAGCTTGTCGACCGGATACTGGCGCAGCGTGCCCAGGCGCGAGTAGCCGGTGCCGAAATCGTCGATGCTGACGGTGACGCCCAGCGCGCGCAGCTGCGCCAGCGTGTCCATCAGGCGGGCGCCGCCTTTCATCAAAATACTTTCCGTCACTTCCAGCGCCAGGCCGGCGGGCGGCAGGCCGGCGTCGCGCAGCGCTTCCTGCACGCTGTGCAACAGATTGTTCTGCATGCACTGCGCGGCCGACAGGTTGATGGAAACGGCCAGCGGGTGGCCGGCGTCGTGCCAGGCGCGGGCGCGCAGGCAGGCCTGGCGCAGCACCCAGCCGCCGATCCGCACCATCAGGCCGCATTCCTCGGCCACGGCGATAAAGCGCTCGGGCAGCAGCAGGCCCAGCTGTGGGTGGCGCCAGCGCAGCAGCGCTTCGCACGCGACCACCGCGCCGCTGGCGATGGCGATCACGGGCTGGCATTCGAGCACGAATTCGTCCTTGTCCAGCGCCGCGCGCAAGTCGTGTTCCAGGCTGGCGCGCTCGACGATATGGGCGTTCATGTCGGCGTTAAAGAACTGGAAATGGTCGCGGCCCCGGCTCTTGGCGTGGTACATGGCGACGTCGGCGTTATGCATCAGGCTGTCGATGCTGTCGCCGTCGCCGGGAAACACCGCCACGCCGATCGAGGCCGACACATGCAGTTCGTATTCGCCCAGCTGATAGACCTGGGTCACGGCCTGCAGCACGCTGGCCGCCACGTGGGCCGCCTGGTCGGCGCCGCCCACTTCGGCCAGCAGGATGACGAATTCGTCGCCGCCGTGGCGGCTGACCGTATCGACCCCGCGCACGCAGCGCACCAGGCGCCGCGCCACTTCCTTGAGCAGCAGGTCGCCCACATGGTGGCCCATGCTGTCGTTGATATGCTTGAAGTGGTCGAGGTCCAGGTACAGCACGGCCAGCATGTGCAGCTTGCGCCGCGCGGCGGCCAGCGCCAGCGACAGCCGGTCGCGCAGCAGCACGCGGTTCGGCAGGTCGGTCAGGAAATCATGTTCGGCCAGGTGGCGCGTCTGTTCCTCGTCTTTCTTGCGCTCGCTGATATCGAGCAGGATGGCCATGTAGTTGCTGGGCTGGCCCGTGTGGTCGCGGATGGCGGTCAGCGACAGCCAGGACGGATACGGCGCGCCCGCCTTGCGCGGCGCCAGGAATTCGCCCTGCCAATGGCCTTCGCGCAGCACCAGGTCCCACGCCTGCGCCAGCACGGCCTGCTGTTCGGCGCTGGCGACCTCAATGAAGCGCCGCCCGCGCAGGTCTTCCGGGCGATAGCCGCTGATCTCGCTGTAGGCGGGGTTCATGCTGACCACGTTCTGCTGTTCGTCCATGACCAGGATGGCCTCGCGCGCATGTTCGACCACTTGCGCGGCCAGGTACAGCGAACGCTCGGCCAGCTTGCGCGCGGAAATATCGCGCACCACGGCGTAGAACAGATAACTGTGATCGAGCGTGACGGAGGTCAGCAGCACTTCGCCCCAGAACAGCTCGCCCAGGCAGGTCAGGTAGCGCCATTCGTAGCGGCGGTTGCCGTCCGCGTGCGCCTGGGCCGCCATCTGCGCGCCCAGCACGGCCGACAACTCGCCGCCCGGCTGGCGCAGCGGCGAAAAATCGCTGAGGCGCCGCCCCAGCAGGCGCTGCCGGTCTTCGCACTGGAACAGCGCGACGGCGGCCGGATTGGCTTCGGCGATATGCTCGTCGCGCAGCAGCACGATGGCGTCCGACGATTTGTCGTACAACTGGCGGAAATTGTCGGCCATCAACAGCAGCGCGCCGACCGGCATGCCAGCCTGGCTGCCGGCCGTGAGCTCGACATCGATGCACACCACGTGGCGCACCCGGCCCTCGTGCAGCAGCGGGAACAGGGTGGAGCAGAAACAGCGCGGACCGGCGCCATCGGCGGCGATTTGCCACAGGCGCGCCGGCCTGGCCTTGCCGCCGGCCAGCACGATGGCCAGTTCCGGTCCGAAACCGTCGGCCAGTTCAGCGGCAAACTCGGACGAGGCGGCGGGCGCCAGGCTGGCCCAGGCCTGGCCGATGGCCTGTTCGGTCCGGATGCCGTACAGGCGCGCGGCGCCCGGACTCCAGTAGCGCACGATGCCGTCGCGGTCGATGCCGCGCACCGCCATGCCGGGCGCCTGCTCGACGGCGGCGGCGATAATCGCCAGGAAATCGAGCGCCTGGCCGGCCAGCCCGATGTCGACGGGCGCGCACGCCAGCAAGCGGCCCGGCGCTGCGGTGGGCCTGGCAATCCGGTCAACCATGCGCTCCCCCGCGTTACGGCCACACCGCGACCGGCGAGCCGGAAGCCCGCGCGGTGGCGCAACCATCGCCCCCATTCTTGCCCGCCAGCGTATCGGCTTATTGAGGCCGCACAAGCATCGCGTGGCATCCCTGTCGCATCCCACTGCATTCCAGCCCCGTTTTTGTGCAATCTGTCGCATGGGACTGGCAAGCGGGCGGCAATCTTCATAAAGTGGCAACATGCGTACCGCCGTGAACGGCTGCCGTGGCAGGCGTGCCATGGCTCCCCGCCACGACGGTGCGCTACCCGAATGCCCCTACCATAAAAGTATCCTATGAAAAACGAGACAACGCCCCCGATCCCGCCCTTGCCTTTTTCCGCGACCCGGCGCCCGCGCCGCTGGCGCGCGCCCGTGCTGATCCTGCTGGTGCTGGGCCTGGCGGGCGGCGGCTGGAGCGTGATGCAGTCAAAAGAGCAATCGGCCAGGGCCGCCGAGGCGCAGGCGGCCAGGAAGAAGGAACAGGCCAGGACGCCCGTGCATGAACTGGCGCAGGGCGACGTGGCCGCCATCGGCGCACGCGCATTGAGCGTCAGCCTGCCCTTGTCCGGTTCGCTCGCGCCCTTGAACCAGGCCACCATCAAGGCCAAGGTGTCCGGCGAAATCCGCGAAACGACGGTGCAGGAGGGCCAGCAGGTGTCCAGCGGCCAGGTGCTGCTGCGCCTGGACGCGGCCGACCAGCGCGCGCGCCTGACGCAGCAGCAGGCCATGCTCGACGAAGCCCAGGCGCGCCTGTCGATGGCCAGCAAGAACGAAGCGAACAGCCAGGCGCTGCTCAAGCAAAAATACATTTCGCAGACCGCCTACGACACGACGCAGAACTCGGTCGACCTGGCGCGCGCCAGCGTCAAGTCGGCCGCCGCCATGGTGGAGATCGCCCGCATCGCGCTGGCCGACACCGTGATCCGCGCGCCGATGGCCGGCATCGTCAGCAAGCGCCATGTGCAGGCCGGCGAAAAAGTCGCGCCCGACATGCCCGTCTATACCATCGTCAACCTGGCGCAGCTGACGCTGGAAGCGCCCGTGCCCAGCGCGGAAATCCCGCGCATTAAAATCGGCCAGGAAGTGCGCTTCAAGGTCGACGGCTTTGGCGCGCGCGACTTTAGCGGCAAGGTGGCGCGCATCAACCCCACCACCGAAAGCGGTTCGCGCGCCATGCTGGTGTATATCGCCGTCGACAATGGCGACGGCGCCCTGCGCGGCGGCATGTTCGCCAAGGGCAGCATCGTCACCGAACGTTCCTCCGTCGCGCCGATGGTGCCCTTGACGGCCTTGCGCACGGAAAAACACGGCACCGTGGTGTACGCCGTGGTCGACAACAAGGTGGTCGAGCAGAGCGTCACCCTGGGCCTGCGCAACGAAGACGAAGGCTATGCGGAAGTCAAGGAGGGCCTGGCGCCGGGCACCAGGGTGATCGTCGCGAAACTCGATGGCGTGAAACCGGGCCATGGCGTGACCTTTGGCGCAACGCCCGCTCCTGCCACGGCCACCGCCACGCCGCCGGCCGCGCCGGCACCGAAAGGCTGAACCATGTGGATGACCAAAGTCAGTATCCAGAACCCCGTGTTCGCCACCATGGTCATGGTGGCGCTGGTGGTGCTGGGCGTGTTCTCGTACCGCGGCCTGGGCGTGGAAAGCATGCCCAGCGTGCAGTTCCCGTTTGCCGCGATTGAAGTGAATTATCCGGGCGCGTCGCCCGAAGCGGTGGAAAACGACATCACGCGCCCGATCGAAGACGCCGTCAACACCGTCAGCGGCATCAAGACCATCCGCGCCAACTCGTGGGAAGGGCGCGCCGGCGTCTACCTGGAATTCGAGCTGTCGACCAATATGGACAAGGCCATGCAGGACCTGCGCGACAAGGTGGCCCTGGTGCGCCCGCGCTTCCCGAAGGAAGCCAAGGACCCGTTCATCGCGCGCGCCGAAGGCGACAACGAACGCCCGATCGCCACCATCGTATTGACCTCGACCGCGCACGACCTGCGTGAACTGTCGACCATGACGGAACAGGTGATCAGCAAGCGCTTCCAGAGCGTGGCCGGGGTGGGCCAGGTCAAGCTGCGCGGCCTGCGCGCGCGCCAGATTTTGATCAGCATGAAGCCGGTCGAACTCAATGCGCAGGGCATCGGCGTCGATGAAGTGATCCGCGCGATCCAGGCCACCAATACCAATCTGCCGGCCGGCTCGATCAGCCACGGCGCGGCCGAACAGCTGGTGCGGGTGGAAGGCAAGATCAAGGATGCGCGCGAGTTCGGCAAGATCATCGTCGCGCGCCGCGCCGTCGGCCCGGTCTACCTGGACCAGGTGGCGACCGTGGTCGATGGCGAGCAGGAAGAGCTGTCGATCTCGCGCATGAACGGCCAGCAGGCCGTGACCATGGAAATCACCAAGGTGCAGGACGCCAACGTGGTCGAAGTGGGCACCGGCATATTGAAAGTGGCGGCGGACCTGCAAAAGACGCTGCCGGCCGATATCAGCCTGCGCGTGCTCGACGACGAATCGGAGCGCGTGCAAAGCCAGCTCAATAACGTCAAGCGCACCATCATCGAAGGGGCCGTGCTGACCATGGTGATCGTGTTCCTGTTCCTGCACTCGTGGCGCAGCACCATCATTACCGGCTTGACTCTGCCGATCTCGGTGCTGGCCAGCTTTATCGCCATGAAGGCCTTCGGTTTCACCCTGAACTTCCTGACCCTGATGGCGCTGTCGCTGTGCATTGGTCTCCTGATCGATGACGCCATCGTGGTGCGCGAAAACATCGTGCGCCACCTGGGCATGGGCAAGAACCACTACAAGGCGGCCAACGACGGCACCAACGAGATTGGCCTGGCCGTGATGGCCACCACCTTTGCCATCGTCGCCGTGTTCGTGCCGGTGGCCTTCATGGACGGCATTATCGGCCGCTTCTTCCTGCAATTCGGCATCACCGTGGCGGTGGCCGTGCTGGTATCGCTGTTCGTCAGCTTCACGCTCGACCCGATGCTGTCGTCGGTCTGGCGCGACCCGGTCAAGGACCGCTTCAAGTATGCGCCATGGCTGGGCCGCTTCATGGCCTGGCTGGAAACCGTCATCGACCGCCTGCACGTCTGGTACGGCAAGGTGCTGGCGCTGGCCCTGCGCTGGCGCAAGACCACCCTGGCCACGGCCGTGGCGCTGTTCGTGGGCAGCCTGATGCTGGTGCCGATGATCGGCGGCGAGATGTTCCCGGAAACCGACCAGGGCTGGGTCAACCAGCGCTTCAAGACGCCGGTCGGCTCCAGCCTGGAATACACCGACAGCAAGGTGCGGCAGATCGAGCAGGCCTTGAAGGAATTCCCCGAAATCGACAGCCTGGTGGCCAACGTCGGCACCCAGGATGGCCGCAACGCCGCCGAAGTCAATCTGAAACTGCTCGATGTGAAAACCCACCAGCGCCGCTCGCAGCAGGAACTGGAAAAGCTGATCCGCGAACGCCTGGCGCCGATCGCCGGCATCACCCTGTCGGTAGGCCAGCGGCCGATCTTTATCGCCATTCTGGGCACCGATGAAGGCAAGCTCGATGCGGTGGCCCACACCCTGATGGACAAGATGCGCACCATCAAGGGCCTGGCCGACATGGAATACAGCCAGGAAGGCGCCAACCCGTCGACCACCATCAAGATCAACAACGAGCTGGCCAGCGACCTGGGCCTGTCGGTGCAGCAGATCGGCAATGCGCTGCGCCCGTTTGTTGCCGGCGACACCGTCAGCCACTGGCTGGCGTCCGACGGCCAGAACTATGACGTCAACGTGCAGCTGCCGAAATCGGGCCGCCAGAAAGTGGCCGACCTGGCCGACCTGTCGCTGGCGTCCAGCAAGCTTGACGCCAGCGGCAAGCCGATCATGATCCCGCTGCGCCAGGTGGTCGACTTCGTGCCCTCGTCCAGCCCGCAAGTGCTGAAACGCCAGGCGCTGCAGCGCCGGGTCGCCATCTATGCCGGCGTGCAGGGCCGCCCGGCCGGCGATGTCGACGCCGATGTGCAAAAGGCCATCAAATCGATCGCCCTGCCCCCGGGCGTGCGCTTCGACGTGGCCGGCAATGCGCAGCAGATGGCCGAAACCATGGGTGGCGCGATGATGGCGCTGGGCATCGCGGTGATCTTCATCTACCTGGTGCTGGCCTCGCAGTTCGGCAGCTTCTTGCAGCCGGTCGCCATCATGGTGTCCTTGCCGCTGTCGCTGATCGGCGTGCTGCTGGCCTTGCTCATTACCGGCAGCACCCTGAATATCTTCTCGGTGATCGGCTTTATCATGCTGATGGGGCTGGTGACCAAGAACGCGATTTTGCTGGTCGACTTTACCAACCAACGCCAGCGCGAAGGGCTGGGGCAGTTCGAGGCGCTGATGGAAGCGGGGCAGGTGCGCTTGCGGCCGATTCTGATGACGACCCTGGCGATGGTGTTCGGCATGCTGCCGATGGCGATCGGCATGGGCGACGGCGGCGAATCGCAGGCGCCGATGGGACGCGCCGTGATCGGCGGCGTGATCACCTCGACCCTGTTGACCCTGGTGGTGGTGCCGGTGGCCTACACCTACCTCGACAGCCTGGGCAAGCGCGCGGCGCGCTTCTTTGGCGGCGGTGCGCACGAGTCCGAGACGGAAAACGATGGCAAGGTCACGGCCATCGGCGGCGTCCACTGACGCTGCGCAGGATCGCCTTCACCGTCCCCGCATTGGCGGGGACGACGCGGCGGCAAGAACAATTACTGCGGCTGGGCTGGTGCGCCGCCGGCTTCGGCGGCGTCATCGGCGGCATCGCCCTCTTCGCCCTCGTCATCTTCAGGCGCCTCTTCGCTGCCATCGGCCGGCTTCGGATTGTTTTTCGCTTCCAGCTTGCGCCTGGCTTTTTCCTCGGCTTTCTTCTTCTTTTCCAGCTCTTTTTGCCGTTTTTCGTATTGGAAATTTGTCTTGGCCATTTACTACCTCTTTAATGTTTTGTTGTGACAGATAAGCGCACTAGCCACATTATGACGCAGTTAGGGCAAATGCAAAAATGTTCAGCCTCGCGGATGATGCGCGGCATGCAGCAGTTTCAATCGTTCGCGCGCCACATGGGTATAGATCTGCGTGGTGGAGATATCGGAGTGCCCCAATAACAATTGCACGACGCGCAAGTCGGCGCCGTGGTTCAGCAAATGCGTGGCAAACGCGTGGCGCAAGGTGTGCGGCGACAGCGGCGACGTAATGCCCGCGTGCATCGCGTGTTTCTTGATGATCACCCAGAACATCTGCCGCGTCATGGCGCCGCCACGGCGCGTGACGAACAGGGCGTCATCCATCTGGCCGTCGAGGATAATGGCGCGCGCCTCTTTCAAATAGCGCTCGATCCAGCGCCGCGCCTGCTCGCCGAACGGCACCAGCCGCGTCTTGTCGCCCTTGCCCGTGATGCGCAGCACGCCGTCGTTCAGGCTCAGTTCCACCGCTTTCAGGTCCACCAGTTCCGACACGCGCAGGCCGCTCGCATACATCAGTTCGAGCATCGTACGCTCGCGCAGGCCCAGCGGCGTGGCGACGTCGGGCGCGGCCAGCAACGCTTCCACCTGCGCTTCGCTGAGGGTATGCACGAAGCGCGTCGGCTGTTTGGCCGACACCAGCTTGAGGCAAGGGTCCAGCGTGATGTGCTTGTGGCGCAGCGCCAGCTGGTAAAAGCGCTTGAGCACCGACAGGCGGCGGTTCGACGAGGTCGCCTTGCTGTCCTCGTGGCGGGCGGTGAAATACGCTTCGATGTCGGCGGTGGCGACGTCGTACAGGTTGTCGCGGCCGGGCCGGTTCACTTCCAGCCAGCGCGCGAACAGGCGCATGTCGCGCCGGTAGGCGTCGAGCGAGTTTTTCGACAGGCCGTCTTCCAGCCACAGGCTGTCGCAGAACTCATCGATCAGGGTGGCGTTGTCGGGTGCAAGCAGGCTGTTCATCATCGGCGCGGTCGCGATCAAAACATTAAATGTGGCAAATATACAACTCAGGCTGACTTGTCATGCACCAGAAAGTGGCGCACGCACGATTATGCATGCACCAAGGCCGGGCTGGTACTTGTCTGCGGCGGACGAAAAAAAAGCGCACCAGCTGGTGCGCTTCAAATATTGCTTCACGTTCCCGGTCGTTTGGGTCCGCCGGTGCCGGCTTGTGGCCGCAGACAGCTATGACTCAACAACTTCTGTGAAACGTGTGTCTCCTCAATATATCCCCGGTATCAATACCGTTTTTATAGCCACTCCCCCACCAACTTTGTGACCAATTCTGTGTTGCCGTCTTGCTACCGGGCTGTATAAGCTTATACGTGTTTCCCCGTAACGCTGCTCATCATAACGTATTTAATCTTCAGGATCGACTTTTTTTGCACCATCACAGGGAGCTGTGTTCGCCAGGCAAAAGGCACTGGCGCAAGCGCGGCAAATTGTGGTATGTCACAGAATTGTCACATTTATCTGAATCTTATTTGGCGCTTTCGCGGTTGATGGCCGAAATCCATTCCTTGCCGATGCGCTGCTCCATGCTTTTCTGCACCGGCGCCAGCGCGCGGCGCCACTCGGCCTGCTCCTGCACGCTCAAGGTGTAGATCTGCGTCCTGCCGCTCTTGCGGATCGCTTCCAGCGCCTTGTCGTTGTCGCTCTGGGCGATCGCCTTTTCAAACGTGGTCGCCTCCTTCATGGCTTTTTCCAGCTGGCTGCGGATATCGGATGGCAGCCCATCCCAGAACTTCTTGTTGACGATGACGGCGTAGCCCAGGTAGCCGTGGTTCGAGACGGTCAGGTGCTTTTGCACTTCATGCATCTTTTGCGTGTACATATTGGAAGGCGGGTTTTCCGTGCCGTCGACCACCCCCGTCTGCAAGGCGCGATACGCTTCCGAAAACGCCAGCGCCTGCGGATTGGCGCCCAGCGCGCGCATTTGCGCGTCGAGCACGTTCGACGACTGGATGCGCATTTTCAGGCCCTTGAAGTCGGCCGGGTGGTGCAGCGGGCGGTTGGCCGACATCACCTTGAAGCCATTGTCCCAGTAGGCCAGGCCCGTGATGCCCTTCGGTTCGAGTTTTTTCAGCAGCCCCTTGCCGATGTCGCCTTCGGTGACGTTGTACAGGGCCGTCTTGGTGGGGAAGATATACGGCAGGTCGAAGACTTCGAATTCCTTCACGCCCAGCGGGCCGAACTTGGCCAGCGAGGGCGCCAGCATCTGCACCGCGCCCAGCTGCAGCGCTTCGAGTTCTTCCTTGTCCTTGTACAGCTGGCTGTTCGGATACAGGTCGATGCGGACCTTGCCGCGCGTGGCTTTTTCGGCCAGCAGCTTGAAGCGTTCGGCAGCCTGGCCTTTCGGCGTATCAGGCGCCACCACGTGGCTGAATTTGATGACGATGGTCGCTTGCGCGTGGGCCGGGCCGATCGCGCCGGTACCGATCGCCAGCCAGAACAGGGCCAGCATGGATTTCATGTGCATTGCAGTCTCCGTGGCGAAAACAGATGCCTTATTATGGATCTGCGCCGATAATGTGCGAAATAATGGAACAACACCACTGTGGTTAACCACACTGGCACTACCCCGATAACGCGCTACCCTGCGAGCCATGAAAAATCCGCCCACCCTTGCGCGCCGCCTGCAGTTTACCAGCCCCGTGCGTTGGCTGCTGCCGGTGCTGCTGCTGCTGCTGTTCCTGTCCGTGCTGTTCTGGCTGCCCTGGCAGGCGCGCCAGATGGAAAGCAACGAGCGCCAGGAGCAGCTGATCGCCGATACCTTGTGGGTCGAGCAGACCATCCGCTTCCAGCTGGCGCGCAACGAGGAAAGCCTGTTCAACCTGGGCGCCGACATCGCCAAGGGCGTGCTGCCGGCGTCCAGCGTGCATGAACGGCTGCAGCAGATGCTGCGCAACGGGCGCGAACTGCAGCGCGTGATCTGGCTCGACACCGAAGGCCAGGTCCGCGCTTCGAGCGACCATACCCTGAGCCAGGAGACCCATTTTTCGCCGCTGTCGCTGACGGCCGGCGACAATGCGCGCCGCCTGCACCGGGGCCAGTACGCCCAGCCGGCGCAGCAAAGCGGCTTTCCCGACGCACCGCCCCGCGCCATGCTGATGGATTACCACCAGCCCTTGTACAACGGCCAGCACTATATCGGCAGCCTGGTGGCCACCTACCAGGTCAGCAGCCTGCTCGATGAAATGGTGCCCTGGTGGTTCGCCCAGGACAACCAGATTTCGCTGATCGACCGCGACGACAAGGTGCTGGCGCGGCGCGCCGCCGCCGGCCCTGGCCACGGCGTGTACACCCACAAGCGCGCGCTCGACGTGCCGGGCGCGAACATCACCCTGTTTACCGACAGCGTGAAAAGCCAGCCCAAGCTGCTGCCCAACCTGCTGGTCGGCTCCGTCATCGCGCTGTCGCTGGGTTTGCTGTGGAGCCTGCTGGCCCTGTGGCGCCATATCTCGCGCCGCCTGACGGCCGAAGGCGCGCTGCGCCAGCAGATGCTGTTTCGCACGGCGATGGAAAATTCGCTGGTCACCGGCATGCGCGCGCGCGACCTGGAAGGCCGCGTCACCTACGTGAATCCGGCCTTCTGCCAGATGGTCGGCTACAGCTCGGAAGAAATCCTCGGCCGCCTGCCGCCGATGCCCTACTGGGCGCCCGAGGCAATGGATGAATACCAGCAGCGCTTCGCCAAGGCGCTGGCCGGCAATGTCACGCCGCAGTTCGAAACCCACTTCCAGCGCCCGGACGGCACCCGCGTGCCGGTGCTGATCTTCGAGGCGCCGCTGGTCGACAAGAACGGCAAGCAGACCGGCTGGATGGGTTCCGTACTCGATATCTCGGACCGCAAGCGGGTCGAGGAACTCAATCGCCAGCAGCAGGAAAAGCTGCAGACCAGTTCGCGCCTGGCCACCATGGGCGAGCTGGCGTCGATGCTGGCGCATGAACTGAACCAGCCGCTGGCCGCCATTTCCAGCTACACCACGGGCGCGCTGAACCTGATCACCCGGGCCAGCGACAGCGGCCAGCCGGTGCAGCCGAACACCCTGAAGCCGGCGCTGGAACAGGCCAGCGCGCAGGCGCAGCGGGCCGGCCAGATCATCCGCAGCGTGCACGATTTCGTGCGCAAGAGCGAGCCGCAGCGCCAGGACGTCGATATCCGCACCCTGGTCGACGGCATCCGCGCGCTGATCGACCTGCAGGCGCGCAAATTCTATGTCACCATCCTGGAAGAACTGCCGCCCGAACTGCCGCTGCTGCATGCCGATCCGGTGATGATCGAACAAGTACTGCTGAACCTGACGCGCAACGCCATCGAGGCGATGCAGGACGCGGCGCCCGGACGGCGTATCATGCGCCTGCGCGCCAGTTACGACGCGCGGCAGGAAATGGTGACGGTGGACGTGATCGACCAGGGCCACGGCATACCGGCCGACGTGGCGGAACGGCTGTTTTCGCCGTTTTTCTCGACCAAGGCCGAAGGCATGGGCATGGGCCTCAATATCTGCCGCACCGCCATCGAGTTCCATGGCGGCGCGCTGACTTTTGGTGCGAACCCGGCCGGCGGCACCATCTTCACCTTCAGCGTGCCGGCCGTGCCGCGCGCCGCGGAAACGCATAACCACTAACGCATAACGACAGCAACGCTGTCACCGGAGAGACCATGCTGCATATTATCGACGACGAAGAAGTAGTGCGCGATTCCCTGTCCTGGCTGGCCGCCTCGCGCAGCATCGAGGCACGCAGCTACGCCAGCGGACAGCAGTTCCTCGACAGCCTCGACGGCACGTTTGACGAACAGGGCGACTGCGTGCTGCTCGACGTGCGCATGCCCGACATGAACGGCATCGCCCTGTTCGACCAGCTGGTCAAGCGCGACCTGACGGCGCGCCTGCCGGTGATTTTCCTCACCGGCCACGGCGACGTGCCGATGGCGGTCGACAGCCTGAAACGGGGCGCCTTCGATTTTTTTGAAAAGCCGTTCAACGACAACGACCTGATGGACCGCGTGCAGCAAGGCCTGGCCAATTCGCGCCAGGCCGGCGAACTGGCCGCCGTGCACGCGCGCCTGGCCACCCTGTCGACGCGCGAGCGCGAAGTGCTGGACCTGATTTTGGCCGGCAAGATGAACAAGGTGGTGGCCGACAAGCTGGGCATCAGCATGCGCACGGTGGAAGTCCACCGCGCGCATATCTTCGACAAGATGCAGGTCAAGACGGCGGTGGAGCTGGCGGGGTTGTTGAAGTGATAGCGGTGATGCTGCGGGTGGTGTCGGATTACGCTGGCCTGCGGCCAGCTAATCCGACCTACGGCGTCATTTACAGCGTAGGTCGGGTTAGGCCGCAGGCCGTAACCCGACACCACCACCGGCGTATGCATCAATCATCATGCCGTTCATGGTGTTCTGCCGCGCCATGCTTCCAGTAACTGGCCACATGCAGATGCTGCTTGGCCACGCCGGCGTCAATGAAATGCCCGCGCAAGCCCTGCACCTGCGCATGCTCGCACGCCACCCACACATAGCCGTCGCCCACTTGCGGCAAGGCGATCCTGCGCAGCGCTTCCAGCAATAGCGCGCCGCTGCGGCCATTGCGCCCGACCCAGTGAATATCGACCTGCGCTGACGATTCCAGCGCGACCTGCTCGCCGTCATCCACGGTTTCAATCACGGCAATCGCGCGCGCGCCGGCCGGCAGTTGTTCCAGGCGCCGTGCGATGGCCGGCAGGGCCGTCTGGTCGCCGACCAGCACATACCAGTCGAAGTCGAGCGGCACCACCATCGAGCCGCGCGGCCCGCCCACGCCCAGCGTCTGGCCCGGTGCCGCCTGCGCGGCCCAGGTCGACGCCGGCCCGTCGCCATGCAGCACGAAGTCGATCTCGAGCTCGCCCTTGAGCGTATCGTGGCGGCGCGGCGTGTAGTTGCGGGCGATCGGGCGCGCGCCTTCGGCGTACTGGACCGGGTTGGCGCCGCTGCCCAGGGTCGGGAATACCGGCTGCGTGTCGCCGGGCGCGGGGAAAAACAGTTTCACGTGGTCATCGTGCGACGGCGACACAAAGCCTTCCAGGTCGCCGCCGGCCAGGGTGATGCGGCGCATGTGCGCCGTCAGTTCCTCGGTGCGCACCACGGTCAGCACGCGCAGTTTCAGTTCATGGCGCAGGCGTTCGATGGTGTGCGGGCGCGGGGGAGTGTTTGCTGCTTCAGTCATGGTCTATCCTTTTTCTGTGGCGTTCAGTGGCCGTCGACGATCTCGTTGGCGGCTTTTTCGAGGATCGCGGCCACTCTGTCGGTCTGCTCGTCGCTCCAGCTGGTTTTGTTCAGCAGCAGCGCATGCTTCAGGGTATGCATGGCCTGGTGCAGGCGCTCGGGCAGCGCGCGGCGCGCCTGTGCCCGGGCGAACATGTCGAGGCGGGCCAGGATGCCGTCGACCTGGGCACGGTTCGCGTCGAGATGCGCGCGGCCCAGTTCGGTGATGGTGTACAGTTTCTTGCCATTGCCGCTATCGGACGCCGTCACCTGGTCCTGCTCTTCGAGCAGGGTCAAGGTCGGGTAGACGGCGCCCGGGCTGGGTGCATAGGCGCCGGCGCAACGCTCTTCGATGGCCTTGATGATTTCATAACCGTGGCGCGGGCTGATCTCGATCAGCGCCAGCACGATCAGGGGCAGGTCGCCGCGGCCAAACACGCGCTCGGCCCGTTCGCCACGGCCGCCGGGTCCGCCGCGCCCCATGCCATCGCCGCGTTCGCCGCCGTTGCCGTCGAAGCCGCCGCGTGGACCGCGGCCGTGCATATCCATGCGCTCATGACGATGATGGTGATGATGGCCGCAATCGCCGTGTTGATGATGATGGTGATGATGGTGGCCGCCCTGGCCTTGTTCCGTATGGTGTGAGTTTCTCATGTTGTCTCTTCTTTAAAGATATATCGTTAGTAGGTATCGCCATTTTATAACGATATATCGATAAGTCAAGAAGAAATTTGCTATGCTCGCTTTTTCATCCTCGGGAGGCGCCATGGCGGACAAGACGGTCGCAGAAAAAATGTATGTGAAAAATGCCGGGACCCTGGCCGTGCTCAACGACCTTGGAGAACATGCGGCACTGCTGGCCACGCTGCCAGCCGAACGCATGGCGGGCGCAGGGCAAGCGGCCGACTGGCTGCTGCTGTTCGCGCGCAGCCGGGTCGAGCTGGAACAGCATATGCCACCGGCGCAGGCGCGCCTGGCGCCGGGCGGCGCGCTGTGGGTCGGCTATATCAAGGGGGGAGTCAAGGCGGGCAGCGATATCGATCGCGACAGCATCCGCGCATACGCGCAGGCGCGGGGCCTGGACAGCGTGGCGATGATCGCCATCGACGCGCGCTGGTCGGCGCTGAGATTGAAGCAGGGCTAACTGATGCCGTGCAGCGCCAGCGCCCATTCGACATGCTCGCGCACGATCCCGGACGGATGGTCGCGCCGCGACAGCAGCGCCGCGACGATATCGGGCTGTCCCCTGGCCTTGGCCGCCGCATTGCCCATGCCGACGGCCAGGTTGCGCAGCCAGCGTTCGTGGCCGATGCGGCGGATCGCGCTGCCTTCCATGCGGCGGTTGAACTCTTCTTCGGTCCAGGCGAACAGTTCGACCATGCCGGCGCTGCCCAGGCTGTGGCGCTCGTCGAAATCGGGCACCACGGCGCGCTGGGCGAACTTGTTCCACGGGCAGACGGTCTGGCAGTCGTCGCAGCCATACACCTTGTTGCCGATCAGCGGGCGCATCTCGACGGGGATCGCGCCCTTCAGTTCGATGGTCAGGTAGGAGATGCAGCGGCGCGCGTCCAGCTGGTGCGGCCCCAGGATGGCCTGCGTCGGGCAGACGGTAATGCAGGCCGAGCACTGGCCGCAGTGCGGCGTTTCGGGCGCGTCGACCGGCAGCGGCACGTCGACCAGGATCTCGCCGAGGAAAAAGAAGGAGCCGCCCTGGCGGTTGATCAGCAAGGTGTGCTTGCCGCGCCAGCCCAGGCCCGCCTTGGTGGCCAGTTCGACTTCCATCACGGGCGCCGAATCGCTGAACACGCGGTAGCCGAAGTCGCCGATCTCGCCCTTGATGCGTTCGGCCAGCTGCTGCAATCGCGAGCGCATCACCTTGTGGTAGTCGCGGCCGCGCGCATACACCGAGATCACGGCGGCCGTCGGATCGGCATCGCGCGCCGCTTCCTGCGCGCGCCAGTCCGGTCCCATCGCCGGCGGCAGGTAATTCATGCGCGCGCTGATGGCGCGCACCGTGCCCGGCACCAGTTCGGCCGGGCGCGCACGCTTCATGCCGTGGCTGGCCATGTAGTCCATCTCGCCGTGATACCCTGCGTCCAGCCAGGCCTGCAAGGGCGCCTCCATGTGCGACAGGTCGACGTCGGCGATGCGTACATCGGCAAAACCGAGCTCGCGCCCCCATTGCCTGATGGTGCGCGCTAAAGCAGCGAGATCGGTGACGGTGGCGGACATAGGAAACTTTACGAAGTGCGGCAGGGGCGCTGGCGGTTACAATGACTGATGCGCGCAGGCGCAGCGGCCTCTATTTTATGCGATACCGACGACCATGACAGAACAC
Source organism: Janthinobacterium sp. J1-1 (assembly GCF_030944405.1). Classification (NCBI taxonomy): domain Bacteria; kingdom Pseudomonadati; phylum Pseudomonadota; class Betaproteobacteria; order Burkholderiales; family Oxalobacteraceae; genus Janthinobacterium; species Janthinobacterium sp. J1-1. Next base: position 2,009,837 of record NZ_CP132339.1, on the reverse strand, counting down.
TTCAAAGCCCATCTTCACGATGAAGCCGGCACGGCCGCCTTGGGCGCCGCCCTGGCGCGCGCGCTGGCGCCGGGAATGGCGATCTATCTGCACGGCGACCTGGGCGCCGGCAAGACGGCCCTCACGCGCGCCCTGCTGCACGCGGCCGGCCATGCGGGCCACGTGAAAAGCCCGACCTATACCCTGTCCGAGCCCTACACGGTGCAACTGGACGGCCAGGCCGTGCAGGTGATCCACTTCGACCTGTACCGCATGGCCAGCGCGGAAGAATTCCTCGATGCGGGCTTTCGCGAAGACTTCGACGGCCATAATATCTGCATTATCGAGTGGCCGGAAAAAGCCTATCCGGTGCTGCCGCCGGCCGACCTCGATATTTACCTGAACGTTGCGGGCACAGGCCGTGATGTAGAATTGCAAGCGTCTTCTGAATTGGGTCTGTCATGCCTCCAACGTCTCAAATTCGCCCCGAACCTTTGATATCGTCGCCGATCACACGGCGTACGGTACTGAAGGCCGGCGGCACCCTGCTGTTGTCCGTGTTCGCGCCGATGTCGGCGATGGCGGCGCAAATCCTCGCCGTGCGCGTCTGGCCGGCCGACGACTACACCCGCGTCACGCTGGAAAACGACAGCATCCTGAAGGCGACCCACTTTATCGTCAAGGACCCGGAACGGCTGGTGGTCGACATCGAAGGACTGGAACTCAATCCCACGCTCAAGGGCCTGGTGGCCAAGATCCAGTCGAACGACCCATATATCAAGCAGGTGCGCGTGGGCCAGAACCGGCCCAACGTGGTGCGGCTGGTATTCGACCTGAAGGAAGAAGTGCGCCCGCAGCTGTTTACCCTGCCGCCGGCCGGCTCCTACAACCACCGCCTGATTTTCGATTTGTATCCGGTGCAGGAACCGGACCTGATCGCGCAGATGATCGAAAAAGGCGACTGGTCGAGCGACCCGGGCAAGCCTTTGATGACCGACACGCACACGCCGCCGCCCGCCCTGCCCCTGCCCGAGAGCGGCAAGCCGCCGCTGGTGGTGGTGATACCGGGCGTGCCGGCCACGCCCACCCTGCCGGCGATCCGGCCCGACCTGCGCCCGGAACAGCGTCCCGAAACGCGCCCCCAGCCGGGCCAGAAAGTGGTGCGCATGATTACGGTGGCGCTCGACCCCGGCCATGGCGGCGAGGACCCGGGCGCCAGCGGGCGCCGCGGCAGCCGGGAAAAAGACGTGGTGCTGGCGATTGCCAAGCGCCTGAAAGCCAAGCTGGAACTGCTGCCGAACATGCGCGTCATGCTCACGCGCGACGCCGACTTCTTCGTGCCGCTCGGCATGCGGGTGGAAAAAGCGCGCAAGGTGCAGGCCGACCTGTTCGTCTCCATCCACGCCGACGCCTTCGTGCAGCCGACCGCGCGCGGCTCGTCGGTGTTTGTGCTGTCCGAAAAAGGCGCATCGTCGAGCGCCGCCCGCTGGCTGGCCGACAAGGAAAACCAGGCCGACCTGATCGGCGGCGTGAATGTGGGTAACCACGACAAGCAACTGGCCAGCGTGCTGCTCGACCTGTCGACCACGGCGCAGATCAATGACAGCATGAAGCTGGGTGCGGCCGTGCTGCGCGAAATTGGCGGCATCAACCGCCTGCACAAGGGCTCGGTCGAGCAGGCCGGCTTCGCCGTGCTGAAAGCGCCCGACATCCCCTCCATCCTGATCGAGACCGCCTTCATCTCCAATCCGGAAGAAGAAGCCAAGCTGACCGACAACGGCTACCAGGACCAGATGGCCGACGCCATCGTCACTGGCATCAAGAATTATTTTGCGAAAAATCCGCCGCTGGCGAAAAGCCGCATGACCTGACAGGAACACAAGCATGAGCAAGAACACATTTGGCCAGCTGCCGGCCGTGACCATCCGCGCCGCCGATGGCGCGCAGGCGACGGTAACGCTGTATGGCGGCCACCTGGTGTCATGGCGCGGCAGCGATGGCCGCGAACGCCTGTTCTGCAGCCGCGAATCAAAACTGGACGGCAGCCGCGCCATCCGCGGCGGCGTACCCGTGATCTTCCCGCAATTCGGCGCGCGCGGCGCCGGCATGCGCCACGGCTTTGCCCGCGTCGCGACCTGGCAGGAGGCGGCCAGCGGGACCGACAACGGCGCCGCCTGGACCGAATTCACCCTTACCCAAGACGACCTGCCGCAGGCGATCGCCGCCGCCTGGCCGTTCGACTTCGCCCTGCGCCTGCGCGTGACGGTGCAGGCATCATCGCTGGAGATCGGCCTGGCCGTGCACAACACGGGCAGCCAGCCCTTCCCGTTCTCGGCCGCCCTGCACAGCTATTTCGCCATCGATGCACTGGACCAGGCGCGCATTACCGGCCTGCAGCGCGTGCGCTATTCGGAAGAGACGCCGCCGGACGCGCTGCAGGCGGAAGAGGTGCTGCAGTTTGCCGACAAGCTCGATCGCATCTATCACCAGTTGCCCGGCCCCTTGCAGCTCGAATCGGGCGGCGACACCTTGCGCCTGGCGCAGCAGGGTTTTACCGATGCGGTGATATGGAATCCGGGCGCGCAGGATGCGGCCGCCCTGCCCGACCTGGCCGACGACGAATACCCGCGTTTTGTCTGCATCGAAGCGGCCCTGATCCAGCCGGACTTGCTGGCCGCCGGCGCCGAATGGCACGGCAGCCAGCAGCTTCAATTCACCTAAGAGTGCCTGAAAAAGTCCAGGGCTAGGCGCCGTGCCGAAGGCAGTACGACTAGTACGACGAGGCATGGCAACAACGCCATGGGCTTTTTCCAGGCGCTCTTAGAGCCTATCCCAGTAGTGAGCGTCTTCTGCTTGCAGCTCATCAGGAGCGCGGACAAGGCGCGAGGAGGCGGCATGGCGAGCCATGCAACGACGAGCAACGCAGTCCCCGCTTCTGAGGGGCGCCAGCAGGGGGCGTATTCATCTACTGGGATAGGCTCTTAGTTCGATTCCTTGATAATGCGGCCATTGGTGGCTTGCACTGGGCGTGCGTTCAGCGGATACAGCCGGCTGAACAGCGCCATCTGCGCAGCCGATGCCTGCACCGGCTGCTTCATCACCAGCCACAGCACGTTTTCGCTGCACGGCGGCTGCTCCATCGATCCCATGTAGGTGTAGTAGTCGCGCCGCGTGGGCACCATCTCCATCGGGTCCAGCAAAATCGATGGGCTCATGGTGTCGAATTTTTCCAGCGGCAGGTTGTTCCAGACGGTCTGGATGGTCGCCTGCGGCGTGCCGCGTTCGAGCATCAGCGCCAGGATGGCCTGGCGGCCCTCGGCGTCGCGGTGCACCAGGTGCACCACCATCTCATACGTCTTGCCATTGATGCGGTCGCCCGACGGCCGGTGAAAATGGAACTGCTGCAGCTCGAACATGCGGTTCTGCACCGTGATGTAGTTGCCGCTGCCCACCGCCACCTGCACCGTGTGGCCATTGTCGACCACGTTGAACGACGAGGGGTGGTAGTCAAAGCTGATCTGTTCCAGTTCCACCTTCATGCCGTCGCGGATATCGATCGGCGACTGGCGGTTGCCGCTGCTGCACTTGCCCCAGTCCACATTGATCTTGCTCCAGTTGGCCGGGCCGCTGTCGCCTTCGTACGACCAGTGCGTGCCGCGCGCCACCGGTGGCGGCGGTGGCGGCACGGCTTTCGCCACGGTGGCGCGCTTGGCGCGGGCGGCGGCGCGGGCGGCCTGGGTGGCGCGCATTTCCGCCAGGCGCGCCGCGATGCGTTCGGACAGGTCGACTTCGGCCGCCTCTTCCTTGTCGCGCGCGGTGGGCGCCACGGTGACGGGCGGCTTGCCCTTGACGGACTCGGTCAGGGTTTTCATGGCCGCCGCGCGCTCGGAGGCGGAGGCGGGCGCGGACGCAGGCACGGGAGTCTTGCCGGCGGGGACCAGCGGCGTGGGGGCATCTTTGGCGCTTGCCATCGCCGTCATCACGGCCAGGCTGCAAGCTAACAGGGCGCTCAAATGTCGCATGGAAATCCAGAAAGTAAGAGTACTCTCTGGTTTACGGCTGGAAACATCCAAAACTTGAATGACGGGGAAGGACAACAGGACCGACAGAAGGGAAAAACCGGCTGCGGGGCGCGATTGCCCCGCAGCCGTTTGCTGCTTTACGCCGAGCGGGCCGTCATTTTCTTGTACAGTTTCCAGATGCCGCCCAGCGCCACCGGCACCACGGCGGCGCCCACGCCGATCAGCACGATCAGGGTCAGGTGGTCGCGGATCCATGGAATATTGCCGAAGAAGTAGCCGGCCGTGACCAGGCCCACCACCCACAGCAGGGCGCCCGTGACGTTGTACATCTGGAAGCGCGCATGCGTCATGTCGGAAATGCCGGCCACGAACGGCGCGAAGGTGCGCACCACCGGCACGAAGCGCGCCAGGATAATCGTCTTGCCGCCATGCTTTTCAAAAAACTCATGCGTGCGGCGCATGGCGTCCTTGTTGATCCAGCGGTAATCGTGGGTAAACACCCTTTGCCCGATCGCCTCGCCTATCCAGTAATTGAGGGTATTGCCGGTGATGGCGGCCGTGACCAGCAGCGCGATCAGCAAGCCCAGGTGCATCTGGCCGGTCGCGCAAAAAGCGCCGGCGATAAACAGCAGCGTATCCCCAGGAAAGAAAAACAGCACCACCAGGCCTGTTTCACAAAAAATAATGGCAAACAAGACCGCATACACGAGCGTGCCGTACTGTTCAATCAAGATACCGAGTGTCTTGTCGACATGGACAATCATGTCGAGGAATTGCACAAAATCCATATTTTTTTCCCTAAAGGTAGCGCCGGAATCATACACCACCGGGCCTGCGCGACGGCAGTCCCCGGGCCACTATTTCGTGATTAATTTTTCAGCGCCCGGGCATGTGTGGCATGCGGTGTGACATTTTAAGGCCAGGTTAAGGAAACCGGGCGCCGCCAGTCTTGCGGCACGACATGCCGGCGCGCTTTTGCGCCATGCTTCTCCTTCCGAAATATTGCCATTCCGTTATACACTTTCCGCCGGGCGCAAACCGCGCCGACCAGGAGAATCCATGCGACCGAACCACCTCACGACACTGGCCATCGCCGCCGCCATCGGCGCGGCGCTGCCGTCCTTGCATGCCGCCACCATCCGTGCGCCGGCCGAATTGCCCGCCAAACAGACGGTGGCCGACGTTATCAAGGCTTCCACGCCGGCCGACTGGCGCGCGCTGGACCCGGCCAATACGCTGTACCTGGAGATCGCCGCCGGGCGCATCGTGATCGAACTGGCGCCCGAGTTCGCGCCAAAACACGTGGCCAATATCAAGGCGCTGGTGGACGAGCAGTATTACGACGGCCTGGCCATCACGCGCGCGCAGGACAACTGGGTGGCGCAGTGGGGCGATCCCGATGAAAAAAATCCCAGGCCCATCAAGCACGCGCAGCGCACCCTGCCCGGCGAATTCACGGTGCCGCTGAAAACCGTCACCAGCTTCACGCGTCTGAAGGACATCGATGGCTATGCGCCGCAAGTGGGCCACTCGAACGGTTTTCCGTCCGCACGCGACCCGAAAAGCGGCACCGCCTGGCTGGCGCACTGCTACGCCACCGTCGGCGTGGGCCGCGACGTCGGCAGCGACAGCGGCGGTGGCACCGAACTGTACGCCGTGATCGGCCAGTCGCCGCGCCACCTGGACCGCGATATCACGGTGGTCGGGCGCGTCGTGTCCGGCATGCCATTATTGTCGACCCTGCCGCGCGGCGCGGCGCCGATGGGCTTTTACGACAGCCCGGACAAGAACGTGCCGATCAAGTCCGTGCGCCTGGCGTCCGATGTGCCGCCTGAACAGCGCGTGCGGATGGAGGTGATGCGCACCGACAGCGCCGCCTACCAGGCCGTGCTGGAAGCCCAGCGCAACCGGGGCGGACCGTGGAGCAAGGTGCAGGCCGGGCATGTCGACCTGTGCAATGCGCCGATACCGGTGCGCGAGGTGGGGAAATAAGCGCCACGCCAGCCACGCTATAATCACGGCATGAACGCTCCCATCACGCCCCACCGTCCGATCCAGGCCCTGCCTGACCAGTTGATTTCGCAAATCGCCGCCGGCGAGGTGGTCGAGCGGCCCTCGGCGGTGGTCAAGGAATTGCTGGAAAACGCGCTCGACTCGGGCGCCACGCAGATCACCGTGCGGCTGGAAGAAGGCGGCGTGAAGCGCATCGCGATCACCGACAACGGCCGCGGCATCGACAAGGATCAATTGCCGCTGGCCCTGGCGCGCCACGCCACCTCCAAGATCGCTTCGCTGCACGACCTGGAAAACGTGGGTACCCTGGGCTTTCGCGGCGAGGCGCTGGCCTCGATCGCGTCGGTCGCGGCCGTCACCGTCACCTCGCGCACGGCGGACGCCGCCCACGCCTGGGAAATCGTCGGCTCGCACAATGGCACGGTAACGCCCTCGTCGGGCGCGCAGGGCACCACGGTCGATGTGCAGGACCTGTATTTCAATACGCCCGCGCGGCGCAAATTCCTCAAGTCCGAACAGACCGAATACGGCCACTGCGCCGAAGTCGTGCGCCGCATCGCGCTGGCGCGGCCCGACGTGTCGTTCTCGCTGTCGCACAACGGCCGCACCATCGACCAGTGGAACATCAGCGAACTGGCCAAGCGCAGCGCGCATATCCTCGGCAATGACTTTGCCGAAGCACGCCTGGCGCTGGACGAAGCGGCCGGCAGCCTGCGCCTGCACGGCTTTGCCGGCTTGCCGACGGCGTCCAAGGCGCGTGCCGACGGCCAGTTCTTTTATGTCAACGGGCGCTTCGTGCGCGACAAGTTGCTGGTGCACGCGGTGCGCATGGCCTACCAGGACGTGCTGCACGGCGACCGTTTTCCCTCGTATGTGCTGGCGCTCGACCTCGATCCGTCGCTGGTCGACGTCAATGTCCACCCGTCGAAGATCGAAGTGCGCTTCCGCGACAGCCGCTCGGTGCACCAGTTCGTCTTCCACGCGGTGCAGCGCGCGCTGGCGCAGACCTCGGCCACGGCCTTTGGCAGCGTGCCGGCGCCCTTGCCGGCCGCCTCCACCTTGGGCGGCGATACGGGTGCAGGCCTGGGTGGTCCCGGCCTGTGGCGCCGCGAGCAGACCCAGACCTCGTTCGGCGCCCAGTTCACGAACACGTTTGCGCCCGCGCCCGCTGGCGGCAGCATGCCCTTCTTTGCCGAGGCACCGGGCGTGGCGCAAGACACGGCCGCCTATGGCGCGCTGTTCGCCGGCTCGCCGTCGCCCATCACCCAAATATCACCTTACGTCGCCTCGGCCGAAGCGATGGCGCGCGAAGAGTACCCGCTCGGTTTTGCCCTGGCCCAGCTGCACGGCATTTATATTCTGGCGCAGAACACCAAGGGCCTGGTGCTGGTCGACATGCACGCGGCCCACGAACGCATCCTGTACGAACAGCTGAAAAACGCGCTGCAGGCGCAGGTATCGGGCCAGGACATGCAGGTGCAGGCGCTGCTGATCCCGGTGACGTTTTATGCCGACGCGATCGAAGTGTCGACCGCCAATGAAAACCAGGAGACGTTAAAAGCGCTGGGCTTCGATATCGCCGCCCTCTCGCCCACCACCCTGGCCGTGCGCAGCGTGCCGACCCTGCTGAAAAACGCCGACGCGCAGACGCTGGCGCGCGACGTGCTGCGCGACGTGCGCGAATACGGCGGCTCGCGCGTGCTGATCGAGCGCCAGAACGAACTCCTGGGCACCCTCGCCTGCCACACGGCCGTGCGCGCCAACCGCATCCTGTCGGTGCAGGAAATGAACGCCCTGTTGCGCCAGATGGAAAGCACGGAACGGGCCGACCAGTGCAACCACGGAAGGCCGACCTGGGTGCAGGTCGAGATCAATGCGCTGGACAAGCTCTTCCTGCGCGGCCAATAACTTTTAACCCCAACCGCAAATTCTGGGGTCGGACCCTGAGGGTCCGACCCCGGCAGTCGCTGTTGGGTTTGCATAGCAAGCCACCACAAAGCATCATGACCAACACACTTCCCCCCGCCATCGCCATCATGGGCCCCACGGCCAGCGGCAAGACCGCCGCCGCGCTGGCCATCGCGCAAGTGATCCCGGCCGAGATCATTTCCGTCGATTCGGCGCTGGTCTACCGCGGCATGGATATCGGCACGGCCAAGCCGACGCCTGAAGAACTGGCGCAGGTACCGCACCACCTGATCGATATTATCGACCCGCTCGATGCCTATTCGGTGGCGCAGTTCCGCAACGACACCTTGCGCCTGGTGGCCGACATCACGGCGCGCGGCAAGCTGCCGTTGCTGGTCGGCGGCACCATGTTGTACTTCAAGGGCCTGACCGATGGCCTGGACGACCTGCCGGGCGCGGACGCGGCCCTGCGCGTGCAGCTGGAAGCGGACGCGGCCGCCATCGGCTGGCCCGCCATGCATGTGCGCCTGGCGCAGCTCGATACGCCCACGGCGGCGCGCCTGGCGCCGAACGACGCCCAGCGCATCGGCCGCGCGCTGGAAATCATCGCCCTGTCGGGCCAGCCCATGTCGGCCCTGCTGGCGCTGCGCGAAAAGACGGTGCTGCCGTTCCGGCTGCAGTCGTTCGCGCTGGAGCCGTCCGACCGCGCCGTGCTGCACGCGCGCATCGCCGCCCGTTTCGATACGATGCTGAAAGACGATGCCTTGCTCGACGAGGTGGAAGGATTGCGCCGGCGCGGCGACCTGCACCCAGGCCTGCCTTCCATGCGCTGCGTCGGCTACCGCCAGGCCTGGGATTACCTCGACGGGCGCATCGACCGCGCCGCGCTGCGCGAGACGGGCATTATCGCCACGCGCCAGCTGGCCAAGCGCCAGCTGACCTGGCTGCGCGCCATGCCCGACCGCATCGTCATCGATTGCCTGGGCAAGGATCCGGCCGGACAGATGCTGGCGCAGATCCAAACGTCCCTGAAATAAGACAGCGCGAAAAACCCACAGATTTTTTGCGGCCGGCATTGACAAGGAAAACGGAAGACTGGATAATGCTCGGCTGTTGGGTGATATAGCTCAGTTGGTTAGAGCACAGCATTCATAATGCTGGGGTCGGTGGTTCAAGTCCACCTATCACCACCAAAGAACATCGACCAGGTTTGTCCTGGTCAAAACGAGCATCCGGTCTGACCGGTCTGTTTGGTGATATAGCTCAGTTGGTTAGAGCACAGCATTCATAATGCTGGGGTCGGTGGTTCAAGTCCACCTATCACCACCAAGAATTTGCAGTAGTGAAAACCCGCTTTTGCCTCGCGCAACAGCGGGTTTTTTCATGGCCGCACACATTGTGTGCAGCCTGTACACAACATCTGCCTTGCCGGAGCAGTTTGAGGATTGTCTCCAGCCATGCTTACGGATTAAAATGAGAATAATTCTCATTTATTAAAATCCATGCTTTCTTCCCCGCCCACCCTGCAACAGCAAGTGCACGCGCTCTACAGCGAGCATCACGGCTGGCTGTATGGCTGGCTGCGCAAGAAACTGAGCTGTCCGCACAGCGCGGCCGACGTGGCGCAGGATACGTTTGTGCGCATTATCGCGTCGCGCGACGCGCTGTTCGGCATGCGCGAGCCGCGCGCCTATCTGTCCACCACGGCCAGGCGGTTGCTGGTGGACCGGGCGCGCCGGCAGCTGCTGGAACGCAGCTACCTGGCCGAACTGGCGCTGGTGATGGATGCGGCCGAAGGCGCACCGTCGCCCGACGAGATCCTGATGGCGGTGCAGGCGCTGGAACAGATTGCCGATGCGCTGGCCGGCATTCCGGCCAAGGCGCGCGAGGCGTTCCTGCTGCACTACCTGGACGAACAGCCGCAGGCGGCGGTGGCGCAGCAACTGGGCGTGTCGACCCGGATGGTGCAGAAATACTTGGTGCAGGCGCTGCTCGCCTGCCGCCAGGCCTCCCTGGCCATCCCGGCATGAAGGCCGCGCGCGCCGACACCATCGCCGAGCAGGCGGCGCACTGGATCGTCCAGCTGAGCGCCGATGACGAGCACGTGCGGGCGTCCGCCCGTGCCGGCTTTGCGGCCTGGAAGGCGCAAGACCCGCTGCATGCCAAGGCGGCCGCCGGCATGGAAAGCCTGCTGGGCCAGGTGCATGCCGTGCGCGGCCCGTCCGGTGGGGATGTGCGCCCGGCGCGCGCGGCGCTGGCGGCGATCGCGCCCAAACGCCGGCGCCATCTGGCGGCAGGCGTGGCCGCCGCCATGCTGGTGATGGCGGTGGCGGCGGGCCTGGCTGCCAGCGACCGCCCTGCTTATCTGCTGGCCGACCTGCGCAGCCCGACCGGCCAGTGGCGCACGCATACCCTGGCCGATGGCAGCCACCTCACCCTGGGCAGCGACACGGCCGTCAATCTGCGTTTCACCAACGGCGAGCGCCATCTGCAGCTGGTGCGGGGCGAGATCCTGGTCGACGTGGCGAAAGATGCGCGGCGCCCGTTTATCGTCGACAGCCGGCACGCCGCCCTGCGCGCGCTCGGCACGCGCTTCACGGTGCGCCAGCAGGATGATGCGACCATCCTCAGCATGATCGAATCGAAGGTGGCGGTGCAGCTGCCGCAGCACGCCACCACGGTGGTGGCGGCCGGCCAGCGCGCGCGCATCACGCCCAATGGTGTGGGGCCGTTGCAAACGTTTGACGCGGCCAGCCTGCAGGACGCCTGGCGCGCACACCAGCTGGTGGTGGACGACCGGCCGCTGCCCGAGGTGCTTGACGAGCTGGCGCGCCACCGTCCGGGCCAGCTGCGCTACGACCGCGCGCAACTCGCGCATATCCGCGTGGCGGCCGTGCTGCCGCTGGACGACACGGACCAGGCGCTGCAGCTATTGCTCGACAATTTCCCGCAGCTGCGCGTGCGCATGCTGACGCGCTATCTGGTGATGGTCGACGCGCCGCCTCAAAAAAAATAATTGGCCGCACAGGTTCGTGTAGTCGCTTCTCGCGCGTCAAGGCAGCTGAGATCATTCACAAAAGGCTGTCACCATGTCCGTTACCACTCCATTCCCGCGCACGCTCAATACGCGTCTGCGTCCGCTGGCCGTCGCCGCCCTGCTGCTCGCCTGCGCCGCCACGCAATTGCCGGCCCAGGCCCAGTCGTCGCCTGCCGCCATCAGCTACACGATACCCGCCGGTCCGCTGGCCGGTGCCCTGAACCGCTACGCCCAGCAGTCCGGCGTGGCCATCGTGATCGACGCGGCCAAGGTGCAGGGCTTGAGCACCGCCGGCCTGCAAGGCAGCTACAGCGTCGACGAAGGCTTTGCGGTGCTGCTGCGCGGCAGCGGCTACGCCATCGGCAAGACGCCGACCGGCTATGTGCTGGTGGCCGCACCGGCGACCCCGGCATCGGCTGCCGTGTCGTCCACGACAGCGGCAGACCGCACCATGCCGTCGATTACCGTCGTCGGCCAGCTGGAACAGGGCGCCACCACCGAAGGCAGCGGCTCGTACACGGCGCGCAAGATCACGCTGGGCAAGGGCGAACAGGCCATGAAGGACATGCCGCAATCGGTCAGCGTGCTGACGCGCCAGCGCCTCGACGACCAGGGCATCACGGATTTGCGCGAAGCCGTCAACAATGTCACCGGCGTGGTCGGCGTGCATGGCGTGGGCCCGGGCGTGGTGATCACCTCGCGCGGCTTCCAGATCGATCAATGGCAATACGACGGCGTGCCGATCGACCGCAATACCTATGCACTGGGCAACTGGGGCCAGGAAAACATGGTCATCTATGACCGCCTGGAAGTACTGCGCGGCGCATCCAGCCTGCTGGAGGGCACGGGCAGCCCGGGCGGCTCCGTCAACCTGGTGCGCAAGCGTCCGCTGGCCGGCCGCCAAGCCAGCGTGATGGCGCGCGCCGGTTCCTGGGACCACTACAATGGCCAGGTCGACGTCAGCAGCCCCTTGAACGCGGACGGCAGCCTGCGCGGGCGCGTGATCCTGGACCAGGACGACACACACTCATTCATCGACCAGGTATGGAGCAAGACGCGCACTGCCTACGTGGCGCTCGACTATGACCTGACGCCCGCCACCACCTTGGGCCTGGCCGCCAACCATGTCGACAGCCGCGGCCGCCCGACCTTCATCGGCGTGGGCCGCTATGCCGACGGCAGCGAACTGGGCTTGCCCCGCTCGACCTACACGGGCGCCGACTGGAACCGCAGCAAGGTCGAACAGAACACCGTGAGCGCGGACCTGGAACACCATCTCAACAGCCAGTGGACCTTCAAGACCTCCGCGCTGGCCACCAATGAAACCACCGGCTCGACCCACCAGCGCATGGCCGGCACCATCAAGGCCGATGGCAGCGGTTCGATGTATGGCGATTTCTCCACCGATTTCGAGAACCGCAAGCGCGGCATCGACGCCTACCTGCGCGGCCATTACAACGGCCTGGGCATCGCCCAGGAAGTGGTGGTCGGCGCCAGCTACACCACCTTCCATTCCAACGACCGCCTGGCGCGCGCCTGGACCCAGGGTGCGCAGATCTTCAATATCGACCATCACCGCCCATGGCAGGACTTCGACACCATCGCCGCGCGCGGCATGACCAGCTACAGCACCTATGACATGCGCCAGAAGGGGCTGTACGGCAGCTGGAACGGCCAGTTGACGAACAAGTTGAAAGCCGTGCTGGGCGGGCGTTTCAGCTGGTATGACTTCGTGTATGCGACCAGCGACTACCGCGACACCACCGATGTGTCGGCCAAGTTCAGCCCGACGGCGGGCCTGATCTACGCGCTCACGCCGCAATGGAATGCCTATGCCAGTTATGCCGGCGTATTCCAGCCGCAGACCAACCTCAGCGCGGCCGGCGCCGTGCTGAAACCGATCACCGGCGACAGCTACGAAGCGGGCGTGAAAGGCGAACTGCTGGACGGTAAAGTGAACACCTCGCTGGCCGTGTTCCGCTACGAGCACAAGAACCGCGCCGTGACCGACTACGACGCCGGCTTTGCCTGCGACGGCTGGTACTGCTCGCGCGCCTCGGGCAAGGTGCGCAGCCAGGGCCTGGAGACGGAAGTATCGGGTGAAGTGGCGCCCGGCTTGCAGCTGTCGGCCGGCTACGCCTACACCACGACCACCTACCTCGACGACCCCGACAACCAGGGCCAGGTCTTCTCGACCTGGACGCCGAAGCACATGCTGCGCCTGTGGTCCGGCTACTACACCCTGCCCGGCAGCTGGAACAAGCTCAATGTGGGCGCCGGCGTGACCATGCAAAGCCACACGCTCGACTATGGCCGCACGTTCGACGTGGCCGGCTTCTCGCTGTGGAGCGCGCGCCTGGCGTACCAGGCCACGCCGCAGCTGTCGCTGGCGGTCAACGTCAACAACCTGTTCGACAAGCGCTACGTGATCCCGTCGTACAACGACACGGGCGGCAACAACCATTTCGGCGACCCGCGCAATGTGCAGGTGACCTTGAAGTACACGCCAAAGTGGTAAGCCGGAGAGCATGAAAAAACCGCCAGTTCATCAGATGAACTGGCGGTTTTTTTCAAGCATGCAGGACTACTGGTACATCACTCCCACGCTTCCTTGCCCGGACGCGGTTTGCCCACCAGCAGCAAGGCGCCCAGGGTCAGCAAGGCTGCCAGGGTCAGGTAATAACCCACATACTGCAGGCCGTAGTTGGTGCCCAGCCAGGTGGCGATATACGGCGCCAGCGAGGCGCCCAGGATGCCGGCCAGGTTGAAGGTCAGCGAGGCGCCCGTGTAGCGCACTTCCGGCGGGAACAGTTCCGACAGCATGGTGCCCAGCGGGCCGTAGGTCATGCCCATCAGGCCCAGGCCGACGGCCATGAACACGGTCACTTCCCAGGTCACGCCCGAACCGAACATGGGTGCCAGCACCAGGCCGAAGACGGCGATGGCGACCGAGACCCAGATCAGGGTCGTGCGGCGGCCGCGGCGGTCGGCCAGGATGGCGGAAAATGGTATCGTCAGCGCAAAGAACAGCACGGCGAACAATTGCACGATCAGGAATTCCTTGCGCGTGAAGCCCAGCTTGGTGGTACCCCAGCTCAATGCGAACACCGTCATCAGGTAGAACAGGACGAAGGTGGCCAGCGCCACGATGGTGCCCAGGAACAGCATGCGGCCGTGCTGGCGGAACACGGTGGCCACCGGCAGTTTGACGCGCTCGTTCTTGTCGAGCACTTTCTGGAAGTCCGGCGTTTCCGTGATCTTCAAGCGCACATACAGGCCGACGATCACCAGCAGCGCGCTGGCCAGGAAGGGAATGCGCCAGCCGTAGCTGAAGAACTGCTCTTCGGTCAGGGTTTCGCTGAGCAGCAGGAAAATGCCGCCCGACAGGAAAAAGCCGATCGGTGCGCCCAGCTGCGGGAACATGCCGTACCAGGCGCGCTTGCCCGGTGGCGCGTTTTCCGTCGCCAGCAGTACCGCGCCGCCCCATTCACCACCGAGGCCCAGGCCCTGGCCGAAGCGGCACAGCGCCAGCAGCAACGGCGCCAGCGTGCCGATCGCGGCATAGGTCGGCAGCAAACCGATGATGACGGTGGAAATACCCATCGTCAGCAAGGCCGCCACCAGGGTCGCCTTGCGGCCGATGCGGTCACCGTAGTGGCCGAACACGGCCGAGCCGATCGGGCGCGCGAAAAAGGCGATGGCGAAGGTGGCCAGCGACTGCAGCACGGCGGCCGACGGGTCGCCGGCGGGGAAGAACAGTTTCGGGAACACCAGCACGGCGGCGGTGGCGTAGATATAGAAGTCGAAGAACTCGATGGTGGTGCCGATCAGGCTGGCGAACAGCACCGTGCGCGGTGAATTCTTCTTTGGTGCATTGCTCGTGGTATTACTCCGCGTATAACTCATGTACTGCGCTCCTTGGGGAGGGTGTCTAAAGGCCATTCTCTGGATGTTTGTTCAGGCAGCAGCACGGCGCGTTGTCTCGACGCGTCGCTGGCATATCATAGCCGCGCGCGCAGGCGTTTGCTGCGCATTTGCTAATAAATGTGCAAACAAAAAACAACGGTTTTCATTGCCGTAGCGAACTGTCGGCAACGCGCGTCAACGCGCCGTGATAGTGACTGATCAGAGTAACAACGGTCGTGCGCCTTCCGGTTTTCCGGGGCACGGCAGGAAGGGCGTCAGGGGATGAGGACGTGTGTCAGCGCCCGGCTATTGCCAGGCATTTCCGTACCAGACCCGCGCGTGGCATCGCGGCATCGGTCATTTGTGGTGAATCCTTGCCTGCGGCCGCTCGCGGTGTAGCGGGCCGTGATGATCGCGCCAGCATCCGGTGAAGGATGCGGTTGATCTTGCTGTATGGTTTCATGATACGCGCAGTGGTGCACTGCGGCAAGAAAGTTGTTTAGGGTCAGCCCCTCAATGCCGCTAACTCATAGGCTTGCGCCAACGCTCGCGGGGGTCTGACCCTGGATTTCACTTGCTCAGAGATCAATCAACCCCATCGCCTGCCCGATCTCGCGGCTGTCGAGCGGACGCACCAGGCGCGCCACTTCCTGGCCGTCCCTCAGGAAAACCAGGGTCGGCCACAGCTTGACCTTGAACGAGCGGCCCAGCGCGCGGCCGCTGCCGTCTTCCACGCGCAGGTGCGGCAGGTCGGGGTGCTGTTCGAAGGCAGCCGCCAGCGGCGCATCGGTGGCGCGGCAGTGACCGCACCAGCCGGTGCCAAATTCCAGCACGGTAGCGCCCGGCAAGGCGTCGATCTCGGCACGCGTGGGCTGGGCCACGGCATAAGTGTTGCTCATCATCGCTGTCTCCTTGAAAAAAGCCCGCCCGATGAGCATGCATCAGGCGGGCTGGCGGCGCTGTGCGGCAGGCCGCTTTTACACCACCTTGAGGCGCAGTTCGCCCAGGCCCGTGATGGTCCCTGCCAGTTCGTCGCCACGCCGCACCGCCGCCACGCCGGCCGGCGTGCCGGTGTAGATCAGGTCGCCCGGCTGCAAGGTAAAGTACTTCGACAGGTCGGCGATGGTTTCGGCCACGTTCCAGATCAGCATGTCGATGGTGCTGCTCTGGCGCACGGCGCCATTGACCTGCAGGGTAATCGCCGCGCGGCCGATATCGCCGGCCTGGGCGGCTGGCGTGATGGGGCCGATCGGTGCCGACTGTTCAAAGGCCTTGCCCGTATCCCAGGGACGGCCCAGTTTTTTGGCCGCGCCTTGCACGTCGCGGCGCGTCATGTCCAGGCCGATGGCATAGCCCCACACGTGTTCGAGAGCGCCTTCCACGGCGATCTCGCTGCCGCCCTTGCCGATCGCCACCACCAGTTCCATCTCGTGCTGGAAATCGTCCGTTTGCGCAGGGTACGACAGCTCGCCGGTCGTGCCAGCGGCCACCGGCAGCACCGCGTCGGCCGGCTTCATGAAGAAGAACGGCGCCTCGCGGCCCGTGTGGCCCATTTCCTTGGCGTGATCAACATAGTTGCGGCCCACGCAATAGATGCGGTGGACGGGAAACAGCGCGTCCTGCCCGCTAACGGGCACGGCGGCCTGCACGGGCGCGGCGAAAACATACGACATGGTCTCTCCTGGAAAAAATCGGTAAAAAAATGGCAGCCATTACGCTGCCATTTCCTGGATGCCTATTCTACGACGTTTGCCTTATTTCAGCAGGCCCGAACGGCTCGGGTCCGGCATGCGGATGGCGACGATGAACGAGATCAGGCACATGACGGTCACGTACCAGTAGAAATACTCTTCCACGTGCCAGGCCTTGAACTGCAGCGCCACGTATTCGGCCGAACCGCCGAACATGGCGTTGGCCACCGCATACGACAGGCCCACGCCCAGCGCACGCACTTCGACCGGGAACATCTCTGCCTTGATCAGGCCGCTGATCGAGGTATAGAAGCTGATGATGGCCAGCGCGATGATGATCAGGCCAAACGCCGCGTACGGGCTGCTGATGTCTTTCAGGGCATGCATGATCGGCAGCACGCACAGGGTGGCCAGGCCGCCGAAGAACAGCATCGAGGTGCGGCGGCCGATACGGTCCGACAGGGCGCCGAAGATGGGTTGCAGGATCATGTAGACCAGCAAGGCGCAAGTCATCACGGCGCTGGCCGTCTTGGTGTCCATGCCGGCCGTGTTGACCAGGTATTTCTGCATGTAGGTGGTAAAGGTGTAGAACACCAGCGAACCGCCGGCCGTAAAGCCCAGCACGGTGATAAACGCGCGCTTGTGCTTGAGCAAGCCGCGCAGGCTGCCCGCGTCCTTGTCCTTGCGCTCGCTGGCGGTGGTGGTTTCCGTCAGGGATTTACGCAGGTTCAGCGACACCAGTGCGGCCAGGGCGCCGAACACGAACGGGATGCGCCAGCCCCAGGCACGCAGTTCTTCCAGGGTCAGCAGTTGCTGCAGGATCACCAGTACCAGCAGGGCCAGCAATTGGCCGCCGATCAGGGTCACGTACTGGAACGAGGCAAAGAAGCCGCGCTTGCCCGATTCCGACACTTCGCTCATGTAGGTGGCGCTGGTGCCGTATTCGCCGCCGACCGACAAGCCCTGGAACAAACGCGCCACCAGCAGCAGGAAGGGCGCGAAGGCGCCGATGGTGTCGTAGGTGGGCATGACGGCGATCATCAGCGAGCCGCCGCACATCATCAGCACGGAAATCATCATCGACTGGCGGCGGCCGTATTTGTCGGCGATGCGGCCAAACAGCCAGCCGCCGACCGGACGCATCAGGAAACCGGCGGCAAAGATGCCGGCCGTTTGCAGCAGCTGCGTGGTCGGGTTACCGGAAGGGAAAAAGGCGTGCGAGAAATACAGGGCACAGAAGGAATAAATGTAGAAGTCGAACCATTCCACCAGGTTGCCGGAAGAGGCGCCGATAATGGCCTTGATGCGTTGTTGCGATGTCAGCTGCGAAACGTCATGCGGTGTGTCTTGTGTCATATGAGTCTTCTTGTTCGTGTAAAAAAACCAACGCCAACCCGGGGTTGCGGGGCTGGCTTTACATCATACGCGCTGAAAACGCGCTGTGCGGCCGCCTGTCATACGCATAAATACGTATGGCAGGCAATACGCCGAAAGAACGATTACACCCGTTCCAATACCAGCGCGATGCCCTGGCCGACGCCGATGCACATGGTGCACAGCGCGTAGCGGCCACCGGTGCGGTGCAGCTGGTTGACGGCCGTCATGGCCAGCCGTGCGCCCGAAGCGCCCAGCGGATGGCCGAGCGCAATCGCGCCGCCGTTCGGGTTGACGCGCGGATCGTCGTCGCGCACGCCCAGCTGGCGCAGCACGGCCAGGCCCTGTGCGGCAAACGCTTCGTTCAGCTCGATCACGTCGAAATCCGCCATGGTGAGGCCCGTCATGGCCAGCACTTTCAGGGTGGCGGGCGCCGGGCCGATGCCCATGATGCGCGGCGCCACGCCGGCGGTCGCCATCGCCACCACGCGCGCGCGCGGCGTCAGGCCATGGCGGGCGGCGCTCGCTTCGTCGGCCAGCAGCATCGCCACCGCGCCGTCGTTGACGCCGGAAGCATTGCCGGCCGTCACGGTGCCGTCAGGACGCACCACGGGTTTGAGTTTCGCCAGCGTTTCCAGGGTGGTGGCGCGCGGGTGTTCGTCGCGATTGACGATGATCGGGTCGCCCTTCTTTTGCGCGATGGTGACCGGGCAGATTTCGCTGTCGAACACGCCGGCCTGCTGCGCCGCCAGGGCCTTGGTTTGACTGGCCAGCGCCATCAGGTCCTGGTCGGCACGGCTGATGCCAAAGTCGGTCGCCACGTTTTCCGCCGTTTCCGGCATCGAGTCGACGCCGTACTGGGCTTTCATCAAGGGGTTGACGAAGCGCCAGCCGATGGTGGTGTCTTCCATTTTCATGCCGCGCGAAAAAGCGCTGTCGGCCTTGCCCATCACGAACGGCGCGCGGCTCATGCTTTCCACGCCGCCGGCGATCATCAGGCCCGCTTCGCCGCTCTTGATAAAGCGCGCGGCGCTGCCGACCGCGTCCAGGCCCGAGCCGCACAGCCGGTTCAGGGTGGCGCCCGGCACCGAGATGGGCAGGCCGGCCAGCAAGGCCACCATGCGCGCCACGTTGCGATTGTCTTCGCCGGCCTGGTTGGCGCTGCCGTACAGCACGTCGGTGACGGCGTCCCAGTCGACGTTCGGATTGCGCGCCATCAGGGCGCGGATCGGCACGGCGCCCAGGTCATCGGCGCGCACGCCGGACAAGGCCCCGCCGTAGCGGCCGAAGGCAGTGCGCTGGGCGTCACAAATAAAAGCTGCGGTCATGTTACTTTCCTCCAAGAAAGGGTACAAAAAAATCAGCGGGCGTCGGCCAGGGCGACCGGTGTCAGGGCCTGCAATTGTTCAAAGCTCAGACCATCGACCAGTTCAATCACGCTGGCGCCCTGCGGCCCCAGGTCGATCACGGCCAGGTCGCTGTAGATGCGGCTGACGCAGCCAACGCCGGTCACGGGATAGGTACAGGCCTGCACCAGCTTGCTGTCACCGGCCTTGGTCAGCAATTCCATCATGACCCAGGTTTTTTTCGCGCCGATGGCCAGGTCCATGGCGCCGCCGACGGCCGGAATCGCGTCCGGGGCGCCCGTATGCCAGTTGGCCAGGTCGCCGGTGGCGGACACCTGGAAGGCGCCCAGCACGCAGATGTCGAGGTGGCCGCCGCGCATCATGGCAAAGCTGTCGGCGTGGTGAAAATAGCTGCCGCCGGGCAGCAGGGTGACGGGCTGCTTGCCCGCATTGATCAGGTCGTAGTCTTCCTCGCCGGGCGCGGGCGCCGGACCCATGCCGATCACGCCGTTTTCGCTGTGCAAAATGATTTCGGCGCCGGCCGGCAGGTGGTTGGCCACCAGGGTCGGCAAGCCGATGCCCAGATTCACGACTGCGCCTTCATGGATGTCCGCCGCCACGCGGGCCGCCATCTGGTCTCGATTCCATTTGTTCATGCTGGTTTCCTTCAGGAAGCTTTGAAGCCGGCCGGGCCGGTGGCGGTGCGCGGCACTTGCACGATGCGCTGCACGAACAGGCCGGGCGTGATCACGTGTTCGGGATCGATGGCGCCCAGTTCGGCCACCTCGTGCACGGAGGCGATGCTGACCTTGGCGGCCATGGCCATGATGGGACCGAAGTTGCGCGCCGTCTTGCGGTAGGTGAGATTGCCCCAGCGGTCGCCCTGTTCGGCCTTGATCAGCGCGAAGTCGGCGTGGATCGGCGACTCGAACACATACATGCGGCCGTCGATCTCGCGCGTTTCCTTGCCCTTGGCCAGTTCGGTGCCATAGCCGGTGGGCGTAAAGAAGCCGCCGATGCCGGCGCCGGCGGCGCGGATGCGCTCGGCCAGGTTCCCCTGCGGCACCAATTCGAGTTCCAGCTTGCCGGCGCGGTACAAAGCGTCGAACACGTGCGAATCGGCCTGGCGCGGAAACGAGCAGATGATCTTGCGCACTTGCCCGTTTTTCAGCAGCGCGGCCAGGCCGGTGTCGCCATTGCCCGCATTGTTGTTGACGATCACCAGGTCGCGCGCGCCATGGGCGATCAGGCCGTCGATCAGCTCGGCCGGCTGGCCGGCGCCGCCGAAGCCGCCAATCATGACGGTGGCGCCATCGTGGATATCGGCCAGCGCCTCAAGCACGCTGGTACGGAGTTTATCGATCATGCGCTGTCTCCTGGTTGGAATCCGTGAAATTTGTTCTTTAGACGAACAATTATTCGTATTTAGAACATATTCATGAGAATATGCCTGTTCGCCGTGCTTGTCAATTTGCCGTTCGTGACTAAGGCATGGCTATAATTGCCACCTTGATCAACTGGAATGCCCATGAACCAGCCCAGCACGCCCCTTCTCACCACCGAAGAAACCCCGCGCCCCGGCGACAGTTATGTGCAATCGTTCGCGCGCGGGCTGGCCGTGCTGCGCAGCTTTGGTGCCGAGGCGCCGCAGCAAACCCTGAGCGACGTGGCAGAACGGGCGCAGCTGACGCGGGCCGGCGCGCGGCGCATCCTGCTGACCTTGCTGCAACTCGGTTATGTGGAAGCGGACGGCCGGCTGTTCCGGCTGACGCCGAAAGTGCTGGACCTTGGCTACGCCTATCTGTCCTCCTTGCCCGTGTGGACCCAGGCCCAGCCGCTGCTGGAGGAATTGATGCAGGCGCTGCGCCAGTCGTGCTCGGCCACCGTGCTCGACGGCGACGATATCGTCTACGTGGTGCGGCTGTCGGCGCACCGCACCATGTCGATCAACCTGGGCATCGGCAGCCGCCTGCCCGCCTACTGCACCTCGATGGGCCGCGTGCTGCTCTCAGGCCTGGCGCCCGACGCATTGCGCGCGCGGCTGTCGAAGATGGCGCTATTGAAAATCACGCCGGCCACCAAAGTCGATATCGAGGCACTGATGGAAGAGATCGCCCAGGTACGGCGCCAGGGCTGGTGCCTGGTGCAGGAAGAACTGGAACAGGGATTGATCGCGCTGGCCGCGCCCGTATTTGACCGGGCTGGCCATGTGGTGGCGGCGATCAATGTCAGCGGCCAGACGGCGGGGCCGTCGGTGGCGCAACTGATGGAACACAGCTTGCCGAAACTGCTGGAGACGGCAAGCCGGGTCAGTGCCTTGGTACGCGTGCAGCAATAGTTATTTTTTAAACTTGGCACATGGATCGGGCCGCGGCTGCGCCGGCATGGTCTGCGTCATGTCGAAGGCGCCCGGATAGCTGCTGCCCGGCTCCAGGTAGCCGATGGTGCGCACATTGAGCTCCGGGTCGGCCAGTTTCAGCCAGCGCGGCACGCCGATGTCCTTGCGCACATGGCCATTGCCGGCAAACAGCACCACGCCGCGCGGCGCCTGGTCGCGGATCACCTTGGCCATCCAGATATCGCGCGCCACCTGGGCGTCGACCATGCCGCCTATCATCATGTCGGGCAGCATGCCGCAATGGCCATCCTGGATTTCCTTCTTTTGCGCTGCGAGGATGTCGGCCGGCACGGGCGCGGCCAGGTAGGTGCTGACCATGGCCGGCGTCATCGACCATTTCACGCCATCGCGCACGGTGCGCGAGGCATCAGAGCGCGACAGGTTGGCGGCGATCAGCGGCAACTGGTAGCTGATGACGAGGTCGAGCACCGGGCGGTACAAGCTCCAGTCCCAGCGCGGCTGTTCCATCACGCGGATGATGCACTCGGGATCGGCGCAATCGCGGGCCGCGCGCGTCAGCAGGGGCTGGGTTTCGCGGTCGAACTGTTCCATAGCAATCGCAGGACGCCAGCCGGCGGCGACCCGGCGATGCAATTCCTCGAAACGCAGGCGGTGGCCCTGGGCATTGTCGTGCACTTCGCCCAGCAGCAGCACTTGCGGATTGGGCAGGCTGTCGGCCACCGGCACGGGCGCCGGCGGCGGCGACTTTTTCAGCAAGCCACCGCAGGCGGCCAGCGCCAGCACGCCGCACAACAGGGTGGCGCGCGTGGCGGTACGCGCGATGGCGCGGAAGGTGATGGTCTTCATGGTCGGGGATTCCTGGAATGGCGATGCGCCAGATTGTACCGTCTCAGGCGCGGGTGCGAGCAGCTTTGCGGCGTTCCAGCGCTTCGAAGATCAGCATGCCCACCAGCATGGCGCATGCAAAAATCCACGCCTGCGGCAACAAGGTCAGCAGCGATACCAGCACCGGCCCCGGGCAAAAGCCGGCGATGCCCCAGCCAGCGCCAAAAGCCAGGCTGCCCAGCAGCAAGCGGCGGTCGATGCCTTGCGCGGTGGGCAACTGCATGGCATCGCCCAGCAAGGCCGTGCGGCGCCGCCGCGCCAGCCAGAAGGCGGGCATGGCCACCAGGATGGCGCCACCCATCACCAGCGCCAGCGAGGGGTCCCAGCTGCCGGCCAGGTCCAGGAAAGCGAGCACCTTGGCCGGATTGCTCATGCCGGAGATCAACAGGCCGATGCCGAACACCAGGCCACTGAACAGGGAAAACAGCAGTCTCATGTGTCAACCCAGGGCATGGCGCAACAGATACACGGTGACAAAACCGGCCGCCATGAAGGCGCTGGTGGCCGCCAGCGAACGGCCGGACCAGCGCGACAGGCCGCACACGCCATGGCCGCTGGTGCAGCCGGCGCCATAGCGCACGCCCAGCCCGACCAAGAGGCCCGCCACGATCAAGGCGGGCGTGCCGGCGCCAATGTGCACCGCCGGCAGCGCATGGAACAAGCGATACAGCAAGGGGCTGGCCAGCAAGCCGGCCAAAAAGACCAGGCGCCAGGCCACGTCACCGTGGCGCGGACGCAGCAGGCCACCGGCAATGCCGCTGATGCCGGCGATGCGGCCATTAAACAGGATCAAGATGGCGGCGGCCAGGCCGATCAGCATGCCGCCGGCCAACGAGGCTAAAGGTGTGAACTGCTGCCAGGCGATCTGCATGGCGTCAGTCCGCTTCGTCGTTGAACAGCGGCCGCGGCGTGCAAAATTGCACGTACAGCACCTGCAGCACCGCCAGCACGGCGGCGCTGGCGACACGATAATAGATTTGCTTGCCGTCGCGGCGGGTGGCGACCAGCATGTCTTCGCGCAGCACGCCCAGCTGCTGCGACAGGCTCGGCTGGCCGATGCCGGTCTTCTGTTCCAGGTCGCTGACGCAATGCTCGCCATGCGACAACTGGCACAGCAGCATCAGGCGGTCGGCATTGCCCATCGCCTTCAGCAGCGAACTGGCCTTGTAGGCGGACGCGCGCATGGCGTCGAGATTCAATTGCATCGATGTATCAGGTGCTTGCAGCGTTTCCATCATGCCCTCCCACAGGCGCGGTCGTCATCAGCGAGCCGCCAAGCGGACGGCCCTGGAACAATATACTAATCGATATAGTGTTTTCCTGCTGCCACGCGCGCCAAAAAAACAACAGCGTTTTTTTCCAGCCATAGCGCAGGCATCCGGTTTGACATCTGACGATAGCAAAATAGCTATCAAAATACTAAATATTCGTAACCAGAAGCAAATATCAATATAAAAATCATCACGATTTGTGGTCTAATATTGATATGCCATAACAGCGGATGGTTCACGATGCCGCAGGCAGCCAGGGGAACAAGATGAAAATGCATCACATCGCAGGAACGGCCTTGATGGCCATGCTGGGCATGCTGCCGGCCCAGGCTGGAGTGGCGGCGCAGGATAGCGTGATGCGCGATGATACCGTGCGCATCACCGACACGCCGCCATGGCGCGAAGCGGACTTGCCGCCTGCGCGCCCGCTGGCTGGCCCGCAGGTGCCAACGTCAACACCGCACTGGAGCCTGGCCGGCAACGCGCGTCGCGGCCCCCATCCGGCCGCGCCGGCGCGGCAGGCCAATGTCATCAAGCCCGTGCCGGAGACCAGCATGTACTCGATGCTGCTGGTGGGCCTGGGTTTGCTGGCGCTATGCGTACCGCGCGACAAGCAGGAAAAGTTCGACCAGGGCCGCTGAGCGCGCCTTACGGCGCCGGCGCAAAGTCGTACGTGAAATCATAGTAATGCTTGCCGTTTTCGATGCGGATCGCCAGCTTGCCCTGCAAGCCCTGCAAGGCATCGGTGCCCGTGTCCGGCACCACCGTCACCGACAAGGTGGGCGCGCCACGCGTCATGGTGCCGCTGTGCTGCAAATAAAACGATCCCTGGCGCCCGTCCAGGCTGCCCTGCACCCGTTCCAGCGCCACATAACCGGCCGAGCCCGGCTCGCTGGCGCGCACGCTGAGCATTTCGCCGTGGCCGCTGGCATCCAGCGGCCCGTGATAGCGCTTGTCGAGCGACATGCGCCCCAGTCCCGATTGCGCGGCCGTGGCCGACAGCGCTTCGGGGGCCATCGTGACGTCAAATAGTCCGCTGATCTGTGGCATGCCGTCTCCTGTACTGAAATAAGTGGAAAGTAGATCACGCTGCCGTTGCCGGTCCGTTCAGCAAGGCAGCGAGTTTATGCATGGTGGCCCAGTTGCGCGAAGTCACGCCGTCGCCCAGCAGTATGCCGAGCGCGGCCACCACCTTGCTGGCCAGCACACCATCGGGACACCAGGCATACGCGGCCCAGTTGCCGACGGCCAGCGCTTCCGGTTGCCAGGGCTGGCCCAGCAGCGGCGCCAGGCGCGCGGTGTCGGCCGGCTTGTTCAGCACCAGCGCCAGCAGCCGCGCCGGGTCACTCGACGGCGCCAGGGTATTTTGCGCCATCAGTTCGCCGAACTGGCCGGCCGACAATACCGTCACCCGCGCGGCCACGCCCAGTTTCAGCACCAGCGCTTCCTCGATGCGCGTGGCCGAGGTGGCCGGCGGCACGCCGTCAGCCTCGAACACGGCATTGCCGCTGTTGAGGACGGTGCGCACCTCGCCGTAGCCCAGGTCGGCCAGCAGCTTGCGCAGGTCGGCCATCGCCACGCGCTTGGCGCGGCCGACATTGATGCCACGCAGCAATGCCACCTGCCGCTCATTGTGTTCGATCGCCATGCCCTTCTCCTTTGCTGTGCGCCAATGGCGTCACGCGCGGCAGGCGCAACAGAAAAGTGGCGCCCTGGCCCAGCGTGCTGCTGACCGTGATGGTGCCGCCAAATTGCTTGGCAATCAAGTTGAACACGATATTCAAACCGAGACCGGTGCCGCCCTGGCCGCGCCGCGTGGTGACAAACGGGTCGAACACGCGTTCCAGCAGGTCGGGCGCAATGCCGCGGCCATTGTCGCGCACCTGCATGATGATCCACTCCGCCCTGGCGTCCGGTTCCCCCTCCGCGTTTCCGTCCGCCTCGCAGCGCACGCCGATATGGATGGTGCCGGCCGTGTCGGGGTCGAACGCGTGCTCGACGCAATTGAGGACCAGGTTGGTCAGCACCTGCGCCAGCGCGCCGGGGTAGCTGTCGAACTCGATGCCGGACGGGCAGTCGATGATGACTTCGCTGCGGGTCTTTTTCAAGGTCGGCTGCAGGCTGTCCATCACTTCGACGATATACGCGCGCAACTCGAACGCGCGGCGTGCCTCGCTGACCTGATCGACGGCGATCTGCTTGAAGCTGTGGATCAGGTGCGCGGCGCGGTAGGCATTGTTCATGATCAGGCGCGAACTTTCGCTGGCCGTTTCCAGGTAGCGCACGATATCGGTCTTCTTGATATTGCCGGTGGCCACCGCCGCGCCGATATGGTCGGTCGCCTCCTTCAGCACCGAGGCGCTGGTCAGCGCGATGCCGACCGGCGTATTGATTTCATGCGCCACGCCGGCCACCAGGCTGCCCAGCGAGGCCAGCCGTTCGGACTGCAGCAGGGATTCCTGGGTGCGGCGCAAATCCATCATGGCCTGCGCCGTTTCCTGCTGCGAGCGGCGCGCCGCGTCTTCGGCATGGCGCGTGCGCTCGATAATCGATTTCAGCTTGCGCTGCACCGCATTGAAGCCGCGGATCACGTCGCCCAGTTCATCGCGCCGGTTTTCCGGCAATTCCTCGACCTCGTCGCTGCCGCGCGTGGCCAGGTCGAACAGGCCGTCGCGCAACTGGCGCAGCGGTCCGAAGACGATGCGCAGGCTCAGGCCCAGCGCCACCACCAGGATCACGTCGAGCAGCAGCACTTCGATCACCTTGCGCCGCACTTCGCCGTGCAGCGCCGCATCGATCTGCTCGCGGCTGAAATTGACCACCACCTTGCCCACGATTACCGGCGTGCCGCCGCTGGCGGCGGCCACCGCGTCGCGAAACACCAGCGGCGCCTCGATCGCCGTGCCGCCCATCGCCCCATCGCGCACCAGGGGCGCCAGCGCGCCGCTGGTGTCGCGCATTTCGCCGGCGAACAGCCCCACCGACGCGTCGTACACGCGGATGCCGACCAGTTCCGGCGGCAGCATTTCGGCCGCGACGATGCTGTCGACCTTGGTTTTGTCGAGGTCCCACAGGGCCGAGGGCAAGCTGGTCTGCAAGCGCGTCAGCACGCCGCTGCGCAAGCGTGTGCTGCCCGCTTCGAGTTCCTTGCTGAGAGTATATTGGGTATAACTGCCGGAAATGCCGAGCACCAGGGTAACGATGACGATGAAAAGCAAGGTCAGCCGGACTTGGATACGTACCATCAAACAACACTCCCAGGGCCTGGTCTGGCGGCCCGCGGCGCGGGCATGGAGACGTCAGACACCGTGAAATGTACGGTATGGCCTGCAGATTGGCAAGAATAAGCGGGATTTACAGCAAACGCGCCCCAGGCGTAGCATGGCTGCGGAATCACCCGGGGCCACAAAGGGTTAATTGCGCCACGGCAATGGTAATATCGTGCATCACAGGAGGAGTCGTCATGGCGGTCACGCATCAACATTTACCCTTGGACCAGGTCCGTCCGGGCATGATCTTGTCCGATGTGCTGCTCGATGCACACGGGCAAGTCCTGCTGCCGCAAGGCGCGGTCCTGACGGAAAACATGCTGTCGCTGATGCCGCGCCACGGCATCGACATGCTGCCCATCGCCGCGCCCGGCATGTCGCCGGAAGAGCAAGCAAAGCAGCAGGAAGCGCACCGCGCGCGGCTGGACTATCTGTTCCGCAAGTATGACCCCGACCATCCCGCCGACGCGGCCACCAGCATGCTGCACAGCTATGTCAGCAGCTACCGACTGGGAGCACAGGCATGAACCCCGGCCAGGCCCAGCTGACGGCCGACGATATCGTGGCCCATCTCGACGACCTGCCGTCGCTGCCGGTGGTGGTGATGGAATTGCTCAACAGCATAGACCAGGAAGACGTCGATATTTCCGTGCTGGCGAAAAAAGTATCGTATGACCAGGCGCTGACGGCCAAGACCCTGCGCCTGGCGAACTCGTCGCAATACGGCCTGCAGGTCAAGGCGACCACCATCCAGCAGGCGATCACCTACCTGGGCTTCCAGACCACGCGCAGCCTGATCATGTCGGCGGCGATTACCGGCTGCTTTCCGGAAGGGCGCTGCGCGGGGTTTGACGACAAGGAATTCTGGCGCCACTCGGTGGCCACCGCCGCCTGCGCCAAGGTGCTGGCGCGGCAGATCCGCTTCAACCAGGATTACGCGTTTACGGCCGGGCTGTTGCACAATATCGGCCGCCTGGTGCTGGTATCGAGCTTTCCGGAACAGTATGCGCAAGTGATCGCGTACCGCACCGAACACGATTGCACCGTGCTCGAAGCCGAGCGCACGGTGCTGGGCGTGGACCATGTACAGGCCGGCGTGGCGCTGGCCGAGCGCTGGAATTTTTCCGACACCATGCGCCTGGCGATCGGCAACTATCCGACGCCGGAAGCGCCGGGCGCCGGTTTCCTGGCCGCCCTGATCCATGTGGCCAACGCCATCGTCTGCGCGCTGGATCTGGCGCAGGCCGGCGACGACATGGTGCCGCAGGTGTCGCTGGTGGCGTGGAATGCGCTGGGGCTGTCGGAAGAAACGTATTTGCAGCTGTTCCGCGAAACCGAGCTGCGCTATGACGAAATCACGGCCGCCCTGCTGAATCAGGCAGGCTGAATAAGGCAGGCTGATCAATAGCGGGCACGCAAACGCAAACGGCTCGCGCCGCAAGGCGAAAGCCGTTATCCGTACTGCAGGGTCCCATGCCGCCCGCTTGCCGCTGGAGCGTGGCCGCCTGCAGCGCTGCAAGCGTCACGCTCAGCGCCCAGGCGCCACATCAGTGATGCGCGTAATTCGATTCTTTTGCATCACCGCGCTCTTCCGCTTTTGGACGGCCTTGGGCGTCCGACAGGCGGTACTTGGTGCGGCGGTCGCCCATCAGGTCGCGCAGGTCACGGATGCTCATGCCCGTCACTTCGTGCATGCGGATCAGCAGCGAGGCGCCGACCGGCAAGCGGTGGTGGCGGATCTTGCTGATGACCGGTGGCGCCACTTCCAGCAGACGCGACAAGGCTGCATCGTTTTTCAGCTGCATCTTACTCAGCAAAATGTCGAGCAGGTGGTTGGGGTTGTAGCTTTCTTGAGATGCCAGTGCATGATGTGCCATGATTTTTCCTCGTCTGGTGAATGTTGAAAATAATGCCGATCTGAACTTAAGGCTGGCTTAGAGTGTTTCAAAAGAACGCGGTCCCAGCCTTTCCCTCCCCTCAATCCCCTACACTCGATAATCCGAATGAATTGCATATAAGGCAATATACTAGTTCAAACCGCCAGCACTCGCGCGCAACGCAACCCTCACGATTGTTAAATATCAATCAAGCTGCTGGTTGCCTTTGCAACGATGCCATTTCAACACATTAGGATGCGAACCGGCCGCACACTAGGCTTTGCAGCAACTTGTTACAAATCAATGGTGACACACGGCAATGGTTGCCTTTGCACCCAACTGGCTCGCCCCTGCCCGGGGGCAAGCGCGCCATGGCCCGGCGCGGCAATTTACGTTAAACTATCGCCTGACCGCAGCTTGCCTGCCGCCGCACGACCCGGCCCGAGACGTACCAGCACCTGTACCGCGCCCGCGCCCGCTCTGCGCAGCATCCACCCCCGCACCCATTACCGCTAAAGCGCCTGACTCCATGCAGAAAAAAGTATTCATTAAAACCTTCGGCTGCCAGATGAACGAGTACGACTCGGACAAGATGGCCGACGTGCTGGGCGCCTCCGATGGCCTGGTGCGTACCGACACGCCGGAAGACGCCGACGTGATCCTGCTCAATACCTGCTCGGTGCGTGAAAAGGCGCAGGAAAAAGTGTTTTCGGACCTGGGCCGGCTGCGCGAACTGAAGCTGGCCAACCCCAACCTGCTGATCGGCGTGGGCGGCTGCGTGGCCTCGCAGGAAGGCGACGCCATCGTCAAGCGCGCGCCGTATGTCGACATGGTGTTCGGCCCGCAAACCCTGCACCGCCTGCCGCAGATGATGGAACTGCGCCGTTCGAGCGGCGCCGCGCAGGTCGACATCAGCTTTCCGGAAATCGAAAAATTCGACCATCTGCCACCGGCCAAGGTCGACGGCGCCTCGGCCTTCGTGTCGATCATGGAAGGCTGCAGCAAATACTGCAGTTACTGCGTGGTGCCGTACACGCGCGGCGAGGAAGTGTCGCGCCGCTTCGAAGACGTGCTGACGGAAGTGGCGGGCCTGGCCGCCCAGGGCGTCAAGGAAATCACCCTGCTGGGCCAGAACGTGAACGCCTACCGCGGCGTGATGGAAGGCGGCGAGATCGCCGACTTCGCACTGCTGCTCGAATACGTGGCCGATATTCCCGGCATTGCGCGCATGCGCTTCGTCACCAGCCATCCGAAGGAGTTTACCCAGCGCCTGATCGAAGCCTATGCCAAGATCCCGCAGCTGGTCGACCACCTGTACCTGCCGGCCCAGCACGGCTCCGACAAGATCCTCGGCGCCATGAAGCGCGGCTACACGGGGCTGGAATACAAGTCCATCATCCGCCGCATCCGCGCCGTGCGCCCGAACATGGCGATCTCGTCGGACTTCATCGTGGGATTCCCGGGCGAGACGCAAGCCGACTTCGACGCCATGATGAAACTGATTCTTGATGTCGGTTTCGACAACAGCTACAGCTTCATCTTCAGCAAGCGCCCCGGCACGCCGGCCGCCAACCTGGAAGACGACACGCCGCATGAAGTGAAACTGGCCAGATTGCAGCAGCTGCAGGCGGCCATCGACGCCAATACGCGCAAGTACAGCCTGGCGATGGTCGGCACGGTGCAGACCATCCTGGTCGAAGGCCGCTCGAAGAAGGACACGATTGATCGCGAACTGCAAGGCCGCACCGAGAACAACCGCGTGGTCAATTTCGACGCCGGCCCCGATGGGCTGCACCTGATCGGCCAGCTGGTCGAGGTGCGCATCACCGAGAGCCATTCCTACACCCTGCGCGGCGAACTCGTCGCCGGCGCCACCGCATTGAAAAGAGCCAGTTGAAAACCAAAGCCCCGATCCAGCCGCACTACTTCATTCCCGAGCCGCTCGACAACACGCGCCTGGCGCATCTGTGCGGGCCGCTCGATGAAAACCTGCGCCAGATTTCCGCCGCCCTCGACGTGACGATCTTCCGCCGCGGCGAAAAATTCATCGTCGGCGGCAGCAACGCCGGGCGCGCCGTGGAAATCCTGGAACAGTTCTACGCCATCGCCAACAAGGTCGTGCCGCTGGAAGAAGTGCAGCTGGCCCTGGTGGAACAGCGCGCCGGCCTGTCGGCCGCGTCGGAACACCATGCGCACCAGGCCGACGCACCCGCGTCCACCTTTGTCGAACCCGATATCGCCAGCCCGGTGCTGAAAACGCGCCGCAGCGACCTGCGCGGGCGCACGCCGCACCAGATCGCCTACCTGCGCAGCATCCTCGAACACGACATCAGCTTCGGCGTGGGCCCGGCTGGCACCGGCAAGACCTATCTGGCCGTCGCCTGCGCGGTGGACGCGCTCGAACGCGACGCTGTCAAGCGCATCATTCTGACGCGCCCGGCCGTCGAAGCGGGCGAGCGCCTGGGCTTTTTGCCGGGCGACCTGGCGCAAAAGGTCGACCCTTACCTGCGCCCGCTGTACGACGCCCTGTACGACTTGCTGGGCTTTGACCGCACGCAAAAGCTGTTCGAGAAACAGGTGATCGAGATCGCGCCGCTGGCGTATATGCGCGGGCGTACCCTGAACCACGCCTTCGTGATTCTCGACGAGGCGCAGAACACCACCGTCGAACAGATGAAAATGTTTTTGACCCGCATCGGCTTTGGCAGCAAGGCCGTGGTGACGGGCGACGTGACCCAGGTCGACCTGCAGAAAAGCCAGAAGAGCGGCCTGATCGACGCCGTGCAGGTATTGAAGGACGTGCGCGGCATCGGCTTCACGCAATTTAACAGCACCGACGTGGTGCGCCACCCGCTCGTGGCGCGCATCGTCGACGCCTATGAAACGGCGCAGGCGGCCGATACCGACGCCACCATCGTCCCCCTATTGAAACCAGCTGCCGCCAAAAATGTCCGAAAAAAATAAACTGTCCCTGTCCGTGCAATACCCGGACACCCGCCTGGCCACCGTGATCACGCGCCCGAAGATCCGGCGCTGGGTCCAGGCGGCCCTGCTGGCGCCGGCCGAACTGACGATCCGCTTTGTCGATCTCGATGAAGGCCGTACCCTCAATCGCGACTACCGCGAAAAAGACTACGCCACCAATGTGCTGACGTTTGCCTACAACGAAGGCGAAGAGCTGAGCGACGACGAACCGACCCGCGCCGACATCATCCTGTGCACCGACGTGCTGGAAAAGGAAGCGCAGGAGCAACAGAAAAGCGTGGAAGAGCACACCGCCCACCTGATCGTGCACGGCGTGCTGCATGCCCAGGGATACGACCACATGGATGACGAGGAGGCGACCGAAATGGAAGATCTGGAAACGGAGATCCTGGCGACGCTGGGCATCGGCGACCCGTACGCGGACCAGAAGTAATCGCAAAGCCGGCACATGCCGGCTTTTTTACGGCATCACCACGCGCTGTAATTGGCCGGCAGCCAGCGGTAGCCGTCACCCTCTTTGGCGATATGGCCGATGCCGGGAAAGCTCAGGTGCGCCGCACCGACCCAGTAGCCGTTTTTCGCCGCATCGGCCAGCTCGCCGGCGCGCTGCGCTTTCGCCGCGGCCGCATCGACATCGAAACGGATGGTGGTGCCGGGATGCGGGAATTGCACCGCGCCCGCATGCAGCATGTCGCCCAGCAGCAGCAATTTCTGCCCGCCGCTTTCCACCGCATAGTAGCTGTGGCCCGGCGTATGGCCAGGGGCCGCCACCGCGCGGATGCCGGGCACGATCTCGGCGCCGCCCTGGAACGGTGTCAGCTTGCCCGCCGCCACATACGGCGCCAGCATCGCCTGCGCTTCGTCAAAACCATGGCGCTGGCCTTCGGCGGCACCGGCCTGGTTGGCGCGGTTCAGCCAGAAGTCGCTGTCGTGCCGGTCCACATACACTTGCGCATTGGGGAACAAGCGCTTTCCGTCATGCGACAGGCCGCCCGAATGGTCGGCGTGAATATGCGTGAGCAGCACCGCATCGATCTGTTCGGGCGCGTAGCCGGCATTGCGCAGGCTGCGCTGCAAGCGGCCCGCCTGGGCGCCTCTGGGCAGGCCAAACAGGTCGCCCGCGCCCGTATCGACCAGCACCAGTTGCTTGCCGGTATTGATCAAAAAGGCATTGATCGAGGTTTCCGTCATCGGCTGCAAGTGGGCGTCGCGCAGGCTGGCGGCCAGGGTGGCCGGCTTGATCTCGGTCAGCAGCTTGTCGAGCGGGATGGTGACGGTGCCGTCGGACAGGGCCGTGACCTGGA
This sequence comes from Janthinobacterium sp. J1-1, assembly GCF_030944405.1. Taxonomy (NCBI): domain Bacteria; kingdom Pseudomonadati; phylum Pseudomonadota; class Betaproteobacteria; order Burkholderiales; family Oxalobacteraceae; genus Janthinobacterium; species Janthinobacterium sp. J1-1. The sequence goes on along the minus strand of NZ_CP132339.1, from coordinate 1,976,611 downwards.
ACTGGCCCAGCATCATGCGATAGATGCCCGGCGCCGGCGTCTGGTCGAACGGCGCGGCGGCCAGCGCCGCGTGGGACAGCGTCAGGCCGGCCGCAACGGCGGCCAGGGTTTTGCGAGCAAACATGGAAGACCTTTCAAAAGAAGCGATACCGCAGTAGACTCCTTTACCATATATAAATGAAATTGATTATTTGAATGAAAGGCATCCAAATGCTGGATATCCGTGGCGTCGACCTGCCCCTGCTGGTGTCGCTCGACGTGCTGCTGGACGAAAAACACGTGACGCGCGCGGCCGTCCGCTTGCACCTGAGCCAGCCCGCCATGTCGGCCCAGCTGGCCCGGCTGCGCGCGCTGTTCGACGACGCCCTGCTGGTGCCGGCCGACTCCGGGCGCGGCATGCTGGCCACGCCGCGCGCGCTTCAATTGCAGGCGCCGCTACGCGCGGCGCTGGCGATGCTGGGGCAAGCCGTGCGCCGCGATGCGCCGCCGTTCGATCCGCGCACGGCCGAACGCACCTTTCATATCGCCGGCAACGACAACGCCGTGCTGATGCTGATGCTGCCGGTGGTGCAACAGGTGGCGGCAATCGGCGGGCCAGGGCTGAAACTGGCATTTCGCACGCCCGAACCGGCACAGCTGGCCGGGCAGATGGAACGTGGCGAGATCGACCTGCTGGTCGGCGGCAGCCGCTTCGTGCCCGCCACCTTGCACAAAAGCCCGGTGCTGCTGGTCGAGCACCGCATGGCACAGCGCAAGGGCCATCCGCGCGGCGTGGCGCCGCTGAACCTGGACAGCTATTGCGCGCTGCGCCATATCGTCGTGTCGACCAACGGCAGCTTTCACGCCTTTATGGACGAGATGCTGGCGCGGGAAGGCCGTGTACGCAGCGTACCGATCGCCGTGGCCCAGTACAACCTGGTGCCGCCGATGCTGGCGGCCACGGATCTGGTCTGCACGCTGCCGTCGCGCTTCCTGGAGCGCTTTGAAGGCCAGCTCGACACGTTTGACTTGCCACTGCGCGTGCCGGCGCTGGACCTGTCGCTGGCCTGGCATCCGCGCAGCGAGCACGATGCGGGTTTGCGCTGGCTGCGCGAGCAGGTGGTGGCAAGCAGCCCGGGCATGCCACAATAGCGGCATCAAACAACCACGCAAGGACATACTATGGGCACCTGGGCACTGGACGCCTTCGGCAACGACTACGCCATGGACTGGGCGCAGGATCTGCAGGAATATAAAACCCTGGAACTGGTCGAGACCACGCTTGACAACGTGATCGACAGCACTGAAGAAGAACTGGAAGCGCCATTCGCCGCCGAAGCGCTGGCCGCGCTGGACGTGATCGCGCGCCTGCTCGGCAAGCCGGGGGCAGCCGACCCCGCCACGGCCGAAGTCGACGAATGGGTGGCGGCCTGCAAGAAGAAGATCACGCCGCCATTGCTGGACAAGGCGCGCCTGGCCTTCGAGCGCATCGTCTCGGACTCCTCGGAGCTGCGCCAGCTGTGGCAGGAAAGCGAACATTTCGCGGAATGGCAGGCCGAGGTGGCCGCCTTGCGGCTGCGCGTGCTCGGTGTATCCGGTGCGCCAGCTGCCTGAAACGTCGGCAATAAACGTAGTAAATTCACACCAAAAGCGCGGAATATCGGCATCCGGCCGCTTTTGGTGTATCCTGTATCCCTTCGCAACAACGGCTCACGCCTCCTATGCCCGAGCATCCTAGTGGCGTCAGAACTGACGTCAAGCCCCACCGGTCACTGTTTGAACGCCTGACCGCACTCATTTCCCCCGAGCCAGAGAACCGTGCAGAATTGCTCGAGGTTCTACACGATGCGCACGAACGCAAGCTGATCGACGCCGACGCCCTGTCGATGATCGAAGGCGTGTTCCAGGTGTCGGATCTCTGCGCGCGCGACATCATGATTCCCCGTTCGCAAATGGATGTCATCGACATCAGCAAGCCGATCGAGGAATGGATGCCGGAAGTCCTGTCGACCGCCCACTCGCGCTTTCCCGCGATCGAGGGCGAACGCGACAAGGTCATCGGCATCCTGCTGGCGAAAGACCTGCTGCGCTACTACGCGGAAGAGTCCTTCGACGTGCGCGAGATGCTGCGCCCCGCCATTTTCATCCCCGAATCGAAACGCCTGAATGTGCTGCTGCGCGACTTCCGCGCCAACCACAATCACATGGCCATCGTGGTCGATGAATACAGCGGCGTGGCCGGCCTGATCACCATCGAAGACGTGCTGGAACAGATCGTCGGCGATATCGAGGACGAATACGACTTCGACGAAGCCGAGGACAATATCCTGTCGCTCAGGGAAGGCCAGTTCGGCCCGCGCTGGCGGGTCAAGGCCTTGACCGAGATCGAGCAGTTCAACCAGGAACTCGGTTGCCGCCTGTCGGACGATGATGTCGACACCATCGGCGGCCTGGTCTCCAAGCATCTGGGCCGCATGGCGCACAAGGGCGATATCTTCGACCTGGGCGACTTGCGCTTCGAGGTGCTGCGCGCCGACGCGCGCCAGGTGCACGTGCTGCTGGTCGAGCGCCTGCCCGACGTGCCGGAACTGGAACTCTGACATGCGCGTGCTGTAGATGCGTTTCCGACGCGTTGATCCCAACGCCGCCGCCAAGCCGCCCCGCAGCACGGGTTCGCGCATGCTGATCGCCGCCATTGCCGGCGCGGTGGCGGTGCTGGCCTTTGCCCCTTTCGGCTACTGGCCGCTGCAAATCATCAGCCTGGCCGTGCTGTTCTACCAGGTGCTGCGCGCGGCCGACATCAAAAGCAGCGCACGCGTCGGCTGGGCCTACGGCTTCGGCTGGTGCGGCGCCGGCACCCACTGGCTGTATATCTCGCTGCACCGCTATGGCGACATGGCCGCGCCGCTGGCCGTCATCGCCGTCGCCTTGCTGGCGCTGCTGATGGCGATCTACGTGGCGATGGCGATGGGCGCTGCCGCCTGGCTGCGCCGCCGCTGGGTCTTGTCCCTGCCGGCCATGACACTGCTGGTGTTACCTGCAATGTGGACCCTGTTCGAATGGACGCGCGGCTGGCTGTTTACAGGCTTTCCGTGGCTGGCCACCGGCTACGCCCACAATGCCAGCCCCCTGGGCGGCTTTGCGCCCGTCATCGGTTCGTATGGCCTGGGCTGGCTGGCGGCGCTGTCCGCCGGCGCCCTGCTGCTGCTGACGCATCCGCTGCCGCGCACGCGCTGGATCGCCCTCGCCGGCGTGCTGGCCCTGTATGGCGCCGGCATCGGCCTGCGCCATGTCGACTGGACGCATGCGGTGGGCCGCCCGATCACGGTGCGCCTGTTGCAGGGCAATGTGCCGCAGCAGCAGAAATTCGATCCCGCCTTCGTGCTGGGCGCCCTGCGGATGTACCAGCAGGCGATCACCAGCGCGCCGGCCGACCTGATCGCCACGCCGGAAACGGCCGTCACGGTGCTGCCGCATCAGCTGCCAGACGGCTACCTGGAAGGCCTGGGCGCGTATGCCCGGCAGACCGGCAGCACGCTCTTGGTCGGCATGCCGGTGCTGGACGAAGAACGCCGCTTTTATAACGCGGCGGTCGGCATCACGCCGAACGGCGCGCCGGGTTCCTACTACCAGTACCGCAAGCACCACCTGGTGCCGTTCGGCGAATTCGTGCCGCCCGGCCTGCACTGGTTTGTCGCCATGATGGCGATTCCCCTCGGTGACATGGGCCGTGGCGCGCGCGTGCAGCCGCCGTTGCAGGTACGCGACCAGCTGGTGCTGCCGAATATCTGCTATGAAGACCTGTTCGGCGAAGAGATCGCCGGCCAGCTGGCCAATGCCCACCGCCATGGCAAGCAATCGGCGTCGGTGCTGCTGAATATCTCGAACCTGGCCTGGTTCGGCGACTCGATCGCGATTCCCCAGCATTTGCAGATCTCGCAGATGCGCAGCCTGGAGACGGGCCGGCCGATGCTGCGTTCGACCAATACCGGCGCCACCGCCGTGATCGACGGCAAGGGCGTGGTAGTGAGCCTGCTGCCACCGGCGCAGCAAGGCACCCTGGCGGCCACGGTGCAGGGCATGGGCGGCATGACGCCGTATATCTTGTACGGCAACAAACTGATGCTGGCCCTGAACGCGCTGGCCTTGCTCGCCGCCTTCCTGCTGGGCCGCCGCGCCCGCAAGCTGTGAGCAAAGGCGAATTGACACAAGAGTCACAGTAGCGTCATAAAACCCGCTAAAATTAGCAAAATCCCGGCCCGGACGCCTGCCTGCCTTGCAGCGCAGGCGTCCTGGCTTCAAGCAAACCTTAACAAAGCGCAGCTTTTCGCGCGGCGAACCCATACGATGCTCACATTTCAACAAATTATCCTGACCTTGCAAACCTATTGGGACAAGCAAGGTTGCGCCCTGCTCCAGCCCTACGACATGGAAGTCGGCGCCGGTACCTTCCACACCGGCACCTTCCTGCGCGCGATCGGCCCGGAACCATGGCGCGCCGCGTATGTGCAGCCGTCGCGCCGCCCGAAAGATGGCCGCTATGGCGAAAACCCGAACCGCATGCAGCACTACTACCAGTACCAGGTGGTATTGAAACCGGCGCCGGAAAACATCCTCGACCTGTATCTCGGTTCGCTGGCCGCGCTGGGCCTGGACCTGAAGCAGAACGACGTGCGCTTTGTCGAAGACGACTGGGAAAGCCCGACCCTGGGCGCCTGGGGCCTGGGCTGGGAAGTCTGGCTGAACGGCATGGAAGTGACGCAGTTCACCTACTTCCAGCAAGTGGGCGGCCTCGATTGCAAGCCGGTGCTGGGCGAGATCACCTACGGCATCGAACGCCTGGCGATGTATCTGCAGGGCGTGGAAAACGTGTATGACCTGGTCTGGACCGAGTGGGAAGAAAACGACACGACGAAAAAACTGACCTACGGCGACGTGTTCCACCAGAACGAAGTGGAGCAGTCGACCTACAACTTCGAGCACGCCAACACCGAGCTGCTGTTCGAACAGTTTGGCAACTACGAAGCCGAAGCCAAGCGCCTGATCGAGCTGCAACTGACCCTGCCGGCCTACGAAAAAATCATGAAGGCCTCGCACAGCTTCAATATGCTCGATGCGCGCGGCGCCATCTCGGTGACGGAGCGCGCCGCCTATATCGGCCGCGTGCGCACCCTGTCGCGCCTGGTCGCCCAGGCCTATTACGACTCGCGCGAGCGCCTCGGCTTCCCGATGCTGCCAGCCGCCGAACGTACCGAAGCCCCTGCCGCTCCTGCCGCCTAACTGACGCCGTACCAGACAAGAACACCATGAACCAAACACTGCTTATTGAACTGCTGACCGAAGAACTGCCGCCGAAAGCGCTGGCCAAGCTGGGCGCCGCCTTTGCCGCCGGCATCGTCAACGGCCTCAAATCGCGCGACTTCCTGGAAGAAGACAGCGTCGCCACCAGCTACGCCTCGCCGCGCCGCCTGGCCGTCTCGATCACCAATGTGCGCGAAGTCTCGCCCGACAAATCGATCCGCGAAAAAGTGCTGCCGGTCTCGGTGGCGCTGGACGCGAACGGCAACGGCACCGCGCCGCTGGCGAAAAAACTGGCCGCGCTGGGCTTTCCCGACCTGGCGGTGGCGGACCTGGAACGCGCCGCCGACGGCAAGGCCGAGAGCTTTTTCTACACGCATACGGCGCCGGGCAGCCAGTTGGCCACCGGCGCGCAGGCGGCGCTGCAAGAATCGGCTGCCAAGCTGCCGATTCCAAAACTGATGAGCTACCAGCGCCCCGACGGCAGCACCGTGCAATTCGTGCGCCCGGCCCACAGCCTGATCGCGCTGCACGGCATCAACGTGCTGCCCTTGACCCTGCTGGGCTTGACGGCCGGCCGCGAGACCCTCGGCCACCGCTTCCTGACCAATGGCGAACCGATCACCATCAAGCACGCGGAAAACTATGCCGCCAGCCTGATCCTCGACGCCAGCGTGATCGCCAGCGTCGAAGAACGCAAGGCCACCATCCGCGCCCAGCTGCTGGAAAAAGCCGGCGCCGATCAAGTGCTGATGCCCGAATCGCTGCTCGATGAAGTCACCGCCCTGGTCGAATGGCCGGTGGTCTACGAGTGCCACTTCGAGGAAGAATTCCTGGCCGTGCCGCAGGAATGTTTGATCCTCACCATGCAGACCAACCAGAAATACTTTGCGCTGACCGATGCGGATGGCAAGCTGCGCTCGCGCTTCCTGATCGTCTCGAACATCGCCACCGACACGCCCGAGCACATTATCGGCGGCAATGAGCGCGTGGTACGTCCGCGCCTGTCCGACGCCAAGTTCTTCTTCGAACAGGACAAGAAGAAAACGCTGGCATCGCGCCTGCCGCTGCTGGCCAATGTGGTCTACCACAACAAGCTGGGCACCCAAGCCGCGCGCACGGAACGCGTCACCGCGATTGCCGGCGCGATTGCTTCAAAATTAGGTGGCGACGTCGAGCTGGCAAAACGCGGCGCCCTGCTGGCCAAGGCCGATCTGCTGACCGACATGGTCGGCGAATTCCCCGAGCTGCAAGGCATCATGGGCACCTATTACGCGCGCCATGACGGCGAGCCGGAAGAAGTGGCGCTGGCCGCCTCCGAGCACTACCAGCCCCGTTTTGCCGGCGACGCGCTGCCGTCGACCGCCACCGGCACGGCCGTGGCGCTGGCCGACAAGCTCGAAACCCTGGTCGGCATCTGGGCCATCGGCCTGGCGCCGACCGGCGACAAGGACCCGTTCGCGCTGCGCCGCCATGCGCTGGGCGTGCTGCGCATGCTGCTGGAAAAACGCCTGCCATTGTCGATCCAGGGCTTGCTGGCGGACGCCGCCGCGCAATTTGCAGCCGTTCCCGGCTTCAAGGACCCGGTGGCCGACGTCACCACCTTCATGCTGGACCGCCTGCGCGGCATCCTGCGCGAGCGCGGTTTCTCGCCGAACGAGATCGAAGCGGTGGTGGCGCAGAACCCGGATCGCCTGGACGATATCGTGCAGCGCCTGGAAGCGGTGCAGGCGTTTGCCGCGCTGCCGGAAAGCGCCTCGCTGGCCGCGGCCAACAAGCGCATCACGAATATCCTGAAAAAGAACGAGGAAGCACTCAAGCTGGTTGCCGATAATGGCGTCAGCGTGGCGCTGCTGCAGGACGAGGCCGAGAAAACACTGGCCGCCGCCGTCTCGCGCGTGCAGCCGGAAGTCGACGCGGCCTTCGCCAGGGGCGACTTCACGGGCACCCTGCAGACGCTGGCGCAGCTGCGCGACGATGTCGACGGCTTCTTCAACGACGTGATGGTGATGGCCGAGGATGTCGCCCTGCGCAACAACCGCCTGGCCCTGCTGTCGTCGCTGCACGGCATGATGAACCGCGTGGCCGACATTTCCAAGCTGGCGGCATAATGGGCGCGCCGGCGATGAAACTGATCATCCTCGACCGTGATGGCGTCATCAATCATGATTCGCCGGACTTCATCAAGTCGCCGGCCGAATGGCTGCCGATACCGGGCTCGCTCGAAGCGATCGCCCGCCTGAACCAGGCCGGCTACCGGGTGGTGATCGCCTCGAACCAGTCCGGCATCGCGCGCGAATACTTCGACATGTCGGTGCTCAACGCGATCCACCAGAAGATGCATACCCTGGCGCAGCAGGTCGGCGCCGATATCGACGCCATCTTCTTCTGCCCGCATGCGGGCGCCGACAATTGCGACTGCCGCAAGCCCAAGCCGGGCATGTTCCATGAAATCTCGCAGCGCTACAACACCAGCCTGAAAGGCGTGCCGACCGTCGGCGATTCGCTGCGCGACCTGCAGGCCGGCTTCATCAGCGGCTGCGTGCCCTACCTGGTCCTGACCGGCAAGGGCACAAGCACCAATGAAACGGGCGGACTGCCACCCGGCACCCAGGTCTTCGCCGACCTGGCCGCCATGGTCAACCACCTGCTCAAGGCGCCGGCTACCGCCGCGCCATCGCCCACCGTGGCATTCAGTATTTAATCCGGAGAACCGCTTGCGTACCATTTCCCTGTTCCTCAGGTCCCTGCTGTTCATGGTCATCATGATCGTGGCCACCATCATCTGGGCCTGCGCCTGTTTTTTTGCCGCGCCATTCAGTTATAACAAGCGCTATTGGTTCACGTCGCGCTGGAACGTGTTCATCATCTGGTGCGCCAAGGTCATTTGCGGCATCCGCTATGAAGTCAAGGGCGCCGAAAACTTCCCCGACGCGCCGGCCATCGTGCTGTCGAAACACCAGTCGGCCTGGGAAACCATCTTCCTGCTGCCCAGCCTGCCGCGCCCGCTGGTGTATGTCTTCAAGAAGGAAATCCTGTACATTCCGTTTTTCGGCTGGGCCATGGCGCTGCTGCGCATGATCCCGATCGACCGCAAGCAGGGCAAGCACGCCTTCAAAAGCGTGGTCGCGCACGGAAAACGCCGCCTCGCCGATGGCCAATGGATTATCATGTTCCCCGAAGGCACCCGCATCCCGGTCGGCCAGGCAGGCAAGTACAAGAGCGGCGGCACGCGCCTGGCGATTGCCACCGGCGCGGTGGTGGTGCCGATCGCCCATAACTCGGGCGAGTGCTGGCCCAAGCAGTCATTTCTCAAGCGGCCGGGAGTGATCACGGTCTCGATAGGCAAACCGATTTCGCCGGAAGGGCAAACCCCGGACAGCATGATGCAACAGGTGGAAAATTGGATAGAATCAGAAATGCGCGTCATTTCGCCTCACGCCTACAACGCTGGCTAGACGGCATCAGCGCGGTCATCCAGGAGCCGACCCTGCGCGAGCAGATGAAGACCATCAGGGTCGGCGACCAGCAACTGGATCTGTTCGCGCATGACGTCTCGACCAGCACGCCCCCGGTGGCGCGCCCCACGGCGCCGCCGGTGCTTCGCATTGCCGAACCGGTCCCGGTCCCGTTACCGCTGGTTGCACCACCCATCGCTGTTCCTTCTCCACCTTCCCTGCCTCCGCTTCCTTCCCCTCCCCGCACCGCCGACGGCCCGCCGCTGCGCCAGTTGCAGCTTGGCCCCCACCTGCTCGAATTCGCCCTGCGCCGCTCGACGCGCCGCTCGATCGGCTTCATGATCGACGACAATGGCCTGCGCGTGACCGCGCCCAAGCGCGTCACCCTGGCCGAAATCGACAACGCGATACGCGCCAAGCAGGGCTGGATCATCTCGAAATTGCAGGAACGCGGCGAGCGCAAGGTACAGCGCCAGCAGCGCCCTCCCGTGGTGTGGGTCGACGGCGCCGTGCTGCCCTACCTGGGCGGCGAGATCACCCTGCGCCTGCACCAGGCAGCGCGCCACCGCGCCAGCTTCCAGCGCGACACCGGTGAGCTGCATGTGTGGGTCACGCCGACCGGCACCGAGCAGCAGCTGAAGGAAAAAGTGAAGGCCTGGTTCCAGCACCAGGCGCGCCAGCTGTTCGAGGAACGGCTGGACCTGTATGCGGCCAGGCTGGGCGTGCGCTACGATTCCCTGTCGCTGTCCTCGGCCGGCACGCGCTGGGGCAGCTGCACCGTACAACGCAAGATCCGCCTGAACTGGCGCCTGATCCACTTCGCCCTGCCGCTGGTCGACTACGTGGTGGCGCACGAACTGTCGCACCTGCTGGAAATGAACCACAGCCCCCGCTTCTGGGCCACGGTGGAGTCGATCTATCCCGATTACGACGGCGCCAAGCAGGCGCTCAGGAAGCGCTCGCAGGAGCTGCCCGTCCTGTTCGGGTAGGTCGGGTAGGTCGGATTAGCGTAGCGTAATCCGACACCACCAGGGTCAGAGCCAACACTGTTGTCGGATTACGCGCTTGCGCGCTAATCCGACCTACGGTTGTTACATGATCAAGGCAACAGGGGTTTGATCGCCGCAATGGTGCGCGGCGTGGCGCCACGGTGCTGCGCCGCAAACGCCAGCGCTTGTTCACCCATCGCCGCCAGGCGCGGCGCATCCTGCAGCAGTTCAGCCGCCTGCGCCATCAGCGCATCGGCGTCCGCCACCAGCGCGGCGCCGCCGGCCTCGATCGCCTGCTCGGTCACCAGCGCAAAATTGAAGGTGTGCGGGCCGATCAGCACCGGCTTGCCCAGCGCTGCCGGTTCGATCAGGTTCTGCCCACCGAGCGGCAGCAGGCTGCCGCCGACAAAGGCGCAGTCGCAGGCCGCGTAATAGGCAAACATCTCGCCCATCGAGTCGCCCAGCAACACCTGGGTGGCAGGCGCCACCACGGCGCTACCTGCCAGGATTGAACGGCGCTGCACGGCCAGGCCGCGCGCGGCGACCAGCTTTTCCACTTCATCGAAACGCTGCGGATGGCGCGGCACCAGCAGCAGCAAGGTGTTCGCCGGCAGGCTGGCGCGGGCAAAGGCGTCGAGGATCAGTTCCTCTTCTCCTTCGCGCGTGCTGGCGCACAGCAGCACCGGGCGCTGGCCAATCGCCGCGCGCAGCCAGGCGCCGGTGGCCAGTGCGCTAGCAGGCACCACCACGTCGAACTTGATGCTGCCGGTGACCGCCACGTCCGGCACACCGAGCTGGCGCACGCGCGCGGCGTCGTCCGGCGTTTGCGCCGCGACCAGGGTGATGGAGCGCGCGGCCTCAAGGATCAACCGGCCCAGGCGCTGCGCCTTCTTCAATGAACGCTGCGACAGGCGCGCATTGGCCAGCACCACCGGCACCCGGTAACGCCGGCACTGGTGGATCAGGTTGGGCCACACTTCGGTCTCCATCAGGATGCAGATGCGCGGCGCGTAGTGACGGATAAAGCGTGCCGGCATGGCACCCGTGTCGTATGGCAGATAGCTTTGCACCAGGCGCGCGCCGTGTTTGGCAAACAGCGCCTTGCCGGTGGCGCGGCCGGTGGGTGTCATGTGCGTCAGCACGATGCGGCAGCCGGGCCACTCGGCCAGCAGCGCGTCGACCAGCGGTTCGGCCGCGCGCGTTTCGCCGACCGAGACGGCGTGCAGCCAGATGGTCATGGGGCTGGCCGGCGCCTTGCGGCCGTAAAAGCCCAGGCGTTCGCCCCAGTGCTGGCGGTAGCCCGGTTCCTGGCGCCCTCGCAGCCACAGGCGCGCCAGCACCAGCGGCAGGGCCAGCCACCAGGCCAGGGTATAGAGTAGTCGCATGAATAAACCTTGAATAAGCCTGGCCGTCAGTCGGCCAGCAGCAACCTGGCCGCGGCCAGCACTTCCGGCACGCCGGGCGGCTGGCCCTGGTCGCCCAGGTTGATGATGTTGTTCGACCAGTTGCCCTCGGTTTTCCACAGCGGCGAATCGGCGTAGATTTCCACCGTCGGGCGCACGAAGGCGGCGGCGATATGGGTCAGGCCGGTGTCGACGCCGACCACCAGCGCCGCATGGCGCGCCAGCAAGGTCGCATCGGCCATCGACAGCTTCGGCAGCACGCGCGCGTTCGGCAGGCTGGCCGCCAGCACTTCCGCTTCCAGCTTTTCCTTGGGCGAACCCCAGGGCAGCAGGATGGTCATCGGTGACAGGGCCTGGCCCAGGGCGATCCAGTTTTCGGGCGCCCATTTCTTGGCGTCGCGCGCGGTGCCGTGGAAATACACGGCATAGGGCGCCGCGCCCATCCACTCGGGACGTGTGTCAGCGGCGGACAATGCGGGCAGGCCGAAATCGGCCGGCGTGTCGACCGCATAACCGAGCGCCGCGGCGGCGACCAGGCGGCCGCGCGCCACCGCATGGGTGCGCGGATCGAGCGGGATGCTGTTGGTATGGAACAGGCGAGAAATGCCTTCGTAGCCCGAGCCTTCGCTGCCATTGGCCAGGCCCACCTTCTGGCCACCGGGCGCCAGACGTGCCGCGCCCATGATGATGCCGGTTTTCAGCAGGCCCTGGGTGTCGAACACATAGTCGTAGCGGGTCTGGCGCAGGGTGCGGAAGAAGGCGGCGATTTCGGTGCGCGTCTCCTTCTTGCCCAGGCTCTTGCGCCAGCGCCGCAGCGCGAACGGAAAGATGGTGCCGACGCGCGGGTTCAGACGCACCAGGCTGGTATAGCCCTCTTCCACCACCCAGTCGATGGTGGCGTCGGGATAATGGCGGGCAATGTCGGCCACCATCGGCAGGTTGTGCAGCACGTCGCCCAGCGAGGAAACGCGCACCAGCAGGATTTTCAAGGGCGCCCGCGCGCCAGCATCGCCGGCCACGCGTCAGAACGGCAAGACGGCGTCAGGCTTGGCAGCCAGGATCACGCGCCGGAACTGGCCCTGGATGCGCGCCAGCGCTGCCGGCGTTTCCGCTTCGAAGCGCATCACGATCACCGGCGTGGTGTTCGACGAGCGGGCCAGGCCGAAGCCGTCCGCGTATTCCACGCGCAGGCCGTCGATGGTGATGATGCGTTCATTGCCAGGAAAAACAGCGTCGCGGCGCAGCATGTCCATCAGCGCGACGTTTTCGCCTTCCTTCAGTTCCAGGTGCAGCTCGGGCGTGCTGTCCGATTGCGGCAAAGCGTTCAGCAGTGCCGAGGGATCGCTTTCGCGGGTCAGGATTTCCAGCAGGCGCGCGCCCGCATACAGGCCGTCGTCGAAACCGTACCAGCGGTCCTTGAAGAAGATATGGCCGCTCATTTCGCCACCCAGCGGAGCGCCCGTCGCGCGCAGCTCGGCCTTGACCAGCGAATGGCCGGTCTTGCACATCAGCGGCACGCCGCCATGCTTGGTGATCCACGGCGCCAGGTGGCGCGTGCATTTCACGTCATACAGAATCTGCTGGCCCGGATGGCGCGTCAGCACGTCGGCGGCGAACAGCATCATCTGGCGATCCGGATAGATGATCTGGCCATCCTTGGTGACCACGCCCAGGCGGTCGCCGTCACCGTCAAAGGCGATGCCGATTTCAGCGTCGCTCTCGGCCAGGCAGCGGATCAGGTCCTGCAGGTTTTCAGGGTGGGCCGGGTCCGGATGGTGATTCGGGAAATTGCCATCGACTTCGCAGAACAGTTCGATCACCTCGCAGCCCATGCCGCGGAACAGGTCACCGGCAAACGCGCCGGCCACGCCATTGCCGCAGTCGACGGCGATCCTGATCGGGCGCGCCAGTGTCACGTCGCCCAGGATGCGGTCGATGTAGGCGGCGCGGATGTCATGCGTGGCATAGCCGCCAGGAGTGGCGCTGTCGCTGCCGTCGTGGTCGACGATGCTCCGGTACAGCGCCAGGATCGCTTCGCCATGGATCGCTTCGCCGGCCAGCACCATCTTGAAACCGTTGTAGTCAGGTGGATTGTGGCTGCCGGTGACCATGATGCCCGACTTCGTGTCGAGCACATTGGTGCCGAAGTACACCATCGGCGTGGCCACCACGCCCAGGTCGATCACGTCGACGCCGGCCGCTTGCAGGCCTTGCGCCAGCGCCGCGGCCAGTGCCGGACCCGACAGGCGGCCATCGCGGCCGATCACCACGCTTTTTTCGCCCTTGGCCAGGGCAGCCTGGCCAAAGGCCTGTCCGATCTTTCTCGCTATGCCGGCATCGAGGGTTTTGTCGATGATGCCGCGGATATCATAAGCTTTGAAAATCGTTTTTGACAGTGGAAGCATGGTCTGGGCGTAAAAATGAAGAGGGTAGAAAATCGGCGCAGCGGGCTTGCCACTGCGCCAACGACATACCGAATTATACGCGCAGCAGATCGATCGACTTGCCCGACTCGACCCAGTGCCTGACCCACAGTGGCTGGCGGCCGCGGCCTGTCCACTGCTCGCTGGCATTATCGGGATTGCGATACTGTACCGCCACCTTGCCCGCGCGCGGCTGCAGGCCATCGAGGATCAGCTGTTTCAGCGGAATGCCGGCCTGCTGGGCGATCGCCATGATCTGTTCGCGCGCCTTGTTCAAGTCATCGCGTTCACGATGGCTGACTTCCTGCTGGACCTTCTCCGCCAAATTGCATAATTCTGCCATGGTCAATATCGATAAATTCATGCTTCACTTTCCGGAAAATTAATATGCATATCAAAAACCCATGGAATATACACCGATTCGTGAAAACATATTAACTCTTCTTGCGCACTATCATCCAGCGCGGTGATTTGAAACGAATAATGCGAAGATATAACCAAATATAAGTGGCAATAAATATCAGGGAGCAGCAAATCAGCAGCCAACTATGGCGCCAGAATAACGATGCGGGTATCACCGCCATCAGTGAAAACAGCCACAGATACGGCGACGTCAGGGAATTGCGGCGCATCAGCGCGCGCGCTTCCTTGCGACCCACCGTCCATCGCACGATACGGCGGAAAATCAGGCTGTGCAAATGTATGCCATCGGGCATGACCGGTGATTTACCTTGAATGAAGGCACGGCGGTAGGCGGAAAACAGGGTTTCAAAGGTCGGATAAATCAGCAGCAATACGGCATACCAGGTCGACACTTCCGGATTGCGCATCACCAGCAGCAAGGTCAGTTCGCCCAGCATGAAACCGATGAAATAGGCGCCGCCATCGCCGAGAAAGATCAGGCCGACCGGATAGTTCCAGATCAGGAAACCGGTGATCGCGCCCGCCACCAGCAGCGCGGTGACCAGGATAAACGAATCGTTGACCTGCAAGGCCACATAGGCCAGCGACAACAACATGCAGATCGACACCACGCTGGCCAGGCCATTGAAGCCATCGATGATATTGATGGCGTTGGCGATACCCGCCACGGCCAGTACCGTGATCGGCAAGCTGAGCCAGATAAAGGGGATGGCCCAGCTGGAAAACAGCCAGTCGATGCGATCGATGCGCGCGTCGACCAGGTAATACGCCAGCAGGGCGCCGGCCATGGTCAGCAGCAAGCGGCCGATGGGGCTGACCTTGCCCGTGAAATCCTCGACAATGCCGCCGACAAAGGCAATGCCCGAGCACAGCAGCAGCCCGGTCATCCAGTAAGCCATGGCCGGCAGGCGCCAGATCGACACTGTGGCACCCAGCAACACAGCCAGGAAAATCGCCAGGCCGCCGATACGCGCCACCAGATGCGAATGCACTTTTTGTACGCCATGAAAATCCGAATCGAGCGCGGACTTATGCAAATGCACCTGCTTTATGATTAACAAGGTCAACAAGGCGGATACAACAAAGCTCACGATGAAAGAAAACATTTTTAATCAATCAAAGATCGTGTGAATGTATCCATTTAAAAAATGGGGAATGCCATGCTCCTGGCATGAGCCAAACGGCAGAGCAACATCCCATGATTGTTCAGTCCATTTACCATTGATACACAGCCGCTGGCTTTTTTGGCAAGCGAAACAGCAACTAGCTTTAACTTGTTTGCGATAAATCATATGCCCCGCACCGCAGGTCTCACTTCAGGCATGATGTGGTGCAAGCAAATCGTCTGTTACGATCATGCAGAGATCACTATCCACCACCCCATGAAAACTTACTTTATCGGCGACCTGCAGGGCTGCCACGACCAGACGCTGGATTTGCTGGCCCGTATCGCCAAGACGGCAAACGGGCCTTACCGCCTGCTGTTTGCCGGCGACCTGATCAATCGTGGCCCCGATTCGCTGGCGACCTTGCGGCTGGTCCATACACTGGCGCAACAGGGCCTGGCCGATAGCGTGCTGGGCAATCACGACCTGCACTTGCTGGCCGTCGTCAACGGCATCCGTCCCCAGCACGCGTCCGACACGCTGTCCGGTATCCTGGCCGCGCCCGATCGCGATGTACTGATAGATTGGCTGCGCCGCCGTCCGCTGGCGCTGCGCCACGACGGCCATCTGCTGGTGCACGCGGGCCTGCTGCCGCAATGGAGCGTGGCACAGGCCCTGTCGCTGGCCGAGGAAGTGTCCGCCATGCTTGCCAGCGACGGCTGGGTGGACTTCCTGCGCAGCATGTACGGCAACGAGCCGGCCATCTGGAGCGATGACCTGCGCGGCGCCGACCGCCTGCGCTGCATCATCAACGCCATGACGCGGCTGCGTTTTTGCACCGACGAAGGCCGCATGGACTTCAAGATGAAGGAAAGCGGCAGTGCGCCACAGGGCTCCGGCCTGATGCCCTGGTTCGACGTGCCGGACAGGCAAAGCGCCGGCGAGACGGTGGTATTTGGCCACTGGTCGGCGCTGGGCCTGATGCTGGGCCCCCGCTTGATCGGCCTCGATAGCGGCTGCGTCTGGGGCGGCAAACTGTCCGCCGTCTGCCTGGAGGACCGCAGCCTGATCCAGGTCGACTGTCCGGCCTTCCGGCAGCCCGCCGGCAAGGCCGCCAGATAACGCATATGCTTGCTCGGAATCGGTCGTTTGCCCCCACCGGCACGCATCGTATGATCATGCTTTTGCCTGTGCGACCCGATGACTCCTGATACCGACCAGCTGGCGCGCTGGCTGCTGGGCAGCCTGCAACTGGACACGGCGGTGCTGCACGCGGGCCAGTATTGCGGCCGCTGGCGCGCTTCCACGGCCGGACGGGAACTGGGCAGCTTTCACCTGGTGCTCGACGGTCATTGCTATCTGCACGTCGATGGCGCGCCGCCGGTGGCGCTGGGACCGCGCGACGGCGTCTTCCTGCTGCGCGACCTGCCGCACTTTCTCAGCCCCGACATTGACCCGCTGCAGACGGCCGGCGCGCAAGCGATGCGCCCCTTGCATACCCCCAGCGACAGCCCTGCCACCGCGCTGGCCTGCGGCTTTTTCCAGTTCCAGGGCGCGGCCTCGAAGCTGATCGTCGACTCGTTTCCGCCCTATTTGCTGATCCGCGGCGGCGCGCCCGCGTTTGCCGCCGCCGCCGCGCTGTTCGACCTGATCCTGCAGGAGGCGGGCGGCGACCCGGAACAACCCTCCCCCTTGATGGCGCGCCTGGTCGAGCTGCTGTTCTTCTACCTGATCCGCCATGTGGCGCAGGGCGAGCAAGTGGCGGGCGGCCTGCTGTCGCTGCTGCACCGGACCGAATTTGCGCCGCTGCTCGAACGCATGCTGGACGCGCCCGCCGCCGACTGGTCGATCGAAAACATGGCCAAGGCCGCGTGCATGTCGCGCGCCAGCTTCTGCAAGCACTTCGCCAGCGCCAGCGGCCACTCGCCGGCGCAGTTCCTGCTCCTGCTGCGCATGAAGATCGCCGCGCGCCGCCTGCACGACGGCGCCTCGGTCGAGCGCGTGGCCGAACTGGTCGGCTACCGCTCGCATGCAGCCTTCACGCGCGCCTTCAAACGGGCCACCGGCGAACAGCCCGGCGCCTACCGCCGCGACCAGCGCCAGCGGCAGCTATCGAACTGAGATCAAGGATTTCAACATCGCAGACGAATGAGCAGAAAATGGCGACGTTGGCGTCTGTTATGCGCCTGGGGGCGCCGATATAATCAGCTGGTGATTAACCAACCTGGCAAGGCTCCCCATGTCCCGACTGACGCTGCACACGCTAGACACCGCCCCGGCCGAGAGCCGCCCTTTCGTGGAAAAGGCGATCGCCAACAATGGCTTCCTGCCCAACCTGATCGGCGTGCTGGCCAATGCGCCGCTGGCGCTGGAAACCTATCTGACCGTCTCGGGCATCAATGGCCGCGCCAGCCTGAGTCTGATGGAGCGCGAAGTGGTGCAGATCACGGCCGCGCGCATCCATGGCTGCGATTTCTGCATCGCCGGCCATAGCGCCATCTCCTTGAAAAAAGCCGGTGAAAGCCCGGATACCGTGCGCGCCCTGCAGCATGGCCAGCCGACTGGCGACGCAAAACTCGACGCCGTGGCCGCCTTTGCCGGCGCCGTCATCGCCACCCGTGGCGCCGTCGCCGACCCTGAATACCAGGCCTTCCTGGCAGCCGGCTATAACGAACAGCAGGCGCTGGAAGTGGTGCTCGGCATCAGCCTGGCCACCCTGTGCAATTTCTCCAACAGCCTGGCCGGCACCCCCGTCAATCCGCAACTGACGCCCTACCTGCCAGGCGCCGTCTGAGATGGCGAATCTGATGCCCAACCTCGTGCACTGGCTGCACCTGCATGCCGACCGGCTCGACGAATCGAACGAACTGGCTGAAAGCGTGCTGCCGGCGCTGGCCGGCGACCGGCTGCTGGCGACCGGCGTGCCGCAGGAACACGGCGGTGCGGGCGGCGACGTGCGCGACGCCATCGAAGCGATCGCCAAGGTGGCCGAACTGTCGCTGACCAGCGCCTTTGTGTTCTGGGGCCAGCGCTGCTTTATCGAATTCATGCTGCAAAGCCCGAACCGCGCACTGGCCGAACGCCGCCTGCCGGCGCTGCTGGCCGGCACGCAGGCCGGCGCCAGCGGCCTGTCGAACGCCATGAAATTCTTGTCCGGCATCGAGCAGCTGCAAATCACGGCCGCGCGCCAGGGCGATGGCCTGCTGGTCGACGGTGCCCTGGCCTGGGTCACCAACTTGCGCAAAGCCGGTTTTGTCGCCGCCGCCGCCGTCGCGCCACATGACGGCGCGCCACCGGTGATCGTCGCCTTCGACAGCCAGCTGGCCGGCGTGCAGCGCAATGCCGACCTGGACCTGATCGCCCTGCGCAGCAGCAATACGGCATCGGTCAAGCTGACCCACGTGTCGATTTCAGCGGACGATATCATCAGCGACAATGCGCCGGCCTGGCTGCCGCAGGTGCGCCCGGCCTTCCTCGGCATGCAGTGCGGCATGTCGATCGGTCTCGCGCGCGCCAGCCTGGCGCAGGCGGCGCTGATTTCACAAGGTTCGCGCAACGCCCTCACGCCGCGCATCGCCGCGCTGAAGGAAACACTGGAACTCGCCACCGCCACCCTGCTGGCCGGCGTGCACGATGGCCGCTTCGTCAAGGAAGCGCCGGCCATGTTCCGCCTGCGCATACAGCTGGCCGAACTGCTGCAGCAAGCCATGATGCTGGAACTGCAGGCAATGGGCGGGCGCGCTTACCTGAGCACCCAGCAGCAGGGCTTTGCCCGCCGCTGGCGCGAATCGGCCTTTATTCCCATCGTCACGCCCAGCCTGACGCAATTGCAGTCGGCGCTGCAGCAGTTCGACAGCCAGCAGGCCGCCAAAGCGGCAGGCCAGCCATGACGATGGCTGACTGGGCGCTGCAGGCGCAGGGGCTTTCCTATGCCTATCCGGGCTTGCCGCCCGTGTTCCAGGATGTCTCGCTGGGCGTGCGCAAGCGCGAGATCGTCTGCCTGCTGGGCGGCAGCGGCTGCGGCAAATCGAGCTTGCTGCGCGTGCTGGCCGGCTTGCAGGCGCCGTCCGGCGGCACCATCGACTTCCTCGGCGCGCCCATGCGCGAACCCGATCCGCGCAGCGCGCTGGTGTTCCAGCAGGCCAGCTTGCTGCCCTGGCTGAACGTCACCGGCAATGCCGGCTTTGGCCTCGACTTCAAGCACCAGCCGAAACTGAGCCGCGAAGCGCACGCCGCGCGCGTGGCGCAGGCGATCGAGGCGGTCGGTTTGCAGGGCCGCGAAAAACTGTATCCGTCGGCCCTGTCGGGCGGCATGGCGCAGCGCGTGGCATTGGCGCGCGCCCTGGCGCGCGAACCGGAACTGCTGTTCGCCGACGAGCCTTTCTCGGCCCTGGACGCCATTACGCGCGCCGAGATGCAGTCGCTGCTGGTCGAGGTGGTGCACCGCTGGCACACGGCCGTGCTGCTGGTCACCCACGATATCGATGAAGCGATCCTGGTGGCCGACCGCATCCTGCTGATGGGCGGCAAGCCGGGCAATATCGTGCGCGAGTGGCCGGTCGATATCGCCCAGCCGCGTATCAGCCATGGCGCCGGCGTGGTCGCCCTCAAGATGGAAATCCTCGACGCCCTGCAGTCGCTGCAAAAACCGCAACCTGCCCTCCCCCTTTAATCGAACGGAGCATCGCATGTCCTTCCAAAAAGAGAACTCCCCCCTGCATATCTGCGCCTCGTCCGACTGCGATTGCGGTTTGACGCGCCGCGACTTCCTGCGCATGTCGGCGCTGGCCACGGCCAGCGTGGCCTCGCCGCTGCTGTTCGCCGGCGACGCCATGGCCCAGCAGGGACCGAAGGGCGACGACCAGCCCGTGAAGATCGGCTACCTGCCGATCACCGACGCGACACCCTTGCTGGTGGCGCACGCCCGCAAGCTGTTCGAGGCCGAAGGCCTGCAGGCGGAAACGCCGCGCCTGTTCCGCAGCTGGGCGCAGATCATCGAAGCGTTCGTGGCCGGCCAGGTCAACGTGATCCACCTGCTGTCGCCGGCCACCCTGTGGGTGCGCTATGGCGCCAAGTTCCCGGCAAAAGTGGTGGCCTGGAACCACGTCAACGGCTCCGCCCTGACGGTGGCCAACGAGATCGACAAGGTGCAGGACCTGGGCGGGCGCACGGTGGCGATTCCGTTCTGGTACTCGATCCACAATATCCTGCTGCAGCAGACTCTGTCGGCCAACGGCTTGACGCCCGTCACACGCGCGCGCAATGCGGCCATCAAGCCGAACGAAGTGAATTTGATCGTGCTGGCGCCGGCCGAAATGGTCTCGGCCCTGGCCAGCAAGGCGATCGCCGGCTATATCGTGGCCGAGCCGTTCAATGCGGCGGCCGAAAACGCCGGCATCGGCAAGATATTGCGCTTCTCGGGCGATGTGTGGAAGAACCATGCCTGCTGCGTGACCTTTTTGTCCGAGCGCGACATCAATACCCGTCCCGAATGGGCGCAAAAAGTCACCAACGCCATCGTCAAGGCACAGCTGTGGACGCGTTCGAACCAGGTCGACACGGCCAAGCTGCTGTCGAACGTGGGCGAACACCGCTATACGCCGCATCCGCTGCAGGTATTGACGAAAGTGCTGGCCACCACCGATTACGCCACCTATGAAAAACAGGGCCTGATCGTGCACAAAAACTGGCAGCAGCGCCGCATCGACTTCCAGCCGTATCCGTTTGCTTCGTACACGGAAGAACTGGTACGGGCGATCGGCCGCACCAAGGTGGAGGGCGATACGCGCTTTTTGGCCAGCCTCGATCCGAAGTTCGCCGCGCGCGACCTGGTTGATGACCGCTTCGTGCGCAAGGCGATCAACGCGGTCGGCGGCCCGGCCGCCTTCGGTTTGCCGGCCAACCTGCTGCGCAGCGAAACCGTGGCGGTCTGACGATGGCAAGAACGTGGTTCATGCGCCTGGGCCTGCCGCTGGTGGGGCTGGCCGGCGCCTTGTTACTGTGGTCGCTCGGTGTGTGGCAGCTGGAAAAATCCACGCCGATCGCCACCGCCTTTGCGCCGCTGCCCACGGCGCTGGCATTCAGGGACATGCTGGCGGGCGCCGACATCTGGCTGCATGTGACGCTCAGTTTGCAAAGGGTGGCCGTCGGCCTGGGCCTGGCGATCGTGATCGGCGTGCCGCTCGGCGTGCTGGTGGCGATGTCGAAAAGTTTTTCGGGCGCCGCCATGCCGCTGTTCCAGCTGCTGCGCATGATTTCGCCGCTGTCGTGGATGCCGATTGCCGTGATGGTGCTGGGTGTCGGCGGCGCGCCGGTCTACTTCCTGCTGGCGTTTGCGGCCGTCTGGCCGATCCTGCTCAATACGGCGGCCGGCGTGGCGCGGCTCGATCCGAACTGGCTGCTGCTGGCGCGCAGCCTGTCGGCCACGCGTGGCGAGATCGTCTTCAAGGTGATTTTGCCGGGCATTACGGCGGACATTCTGACAGGCGTGCGCCTGGCCATCGGCATTATCTGGATCGTGCTGGTGCCGGCCGAAATGCTGGGCGTGTCGGCCGGCCTCGGCTACTTTATCCTCGATACGCGCGACCGCCTGGCGTATTCGGAACTGATGGCGGCCATCGTGCTGATCGGCATACTGGGTTTCATGCTCGACTACCTGGCCAGGAGCGCGCATGCGCGCTGGCTGCATGTCAAACGCTAGTGCTGACGCCTAAAGAACCCGCGACGGCGGCATGCGCCGCCAGCGCCAGTTCGCGCCGGTGCGCGCCGACCGTGGCGATCGGCGCCAGGCACGCCAGGCGCGCGATGACGGGCTTGCCACTAAGGATGCGCACCATGCTTTGCGCGAACGTCATCTCGCCGATAAAGTCGATGGAATCGTGCGGCACGCCCGCCGCATCCACGTAGGACACGGCAAACGGCTGCACCGGCGCCTGCGCGTCGATCGCCGCCTCGAACAGATTGGCGTGAAACGGCAGCAGGTTTCCCTGTGCGGCCGTGGTCCCTTCGGGGAATACGCCGATCCGTTCGCCCTGTTGCAGTTTGTCGACCAGCCCCTGGAAGATCTTGCGCAAATCGCGCTTGTTGCCGCGTGAAATAAAGATCGTGCCGGCGCGCGCCGCCAGCCAGCCCAAAATCGGCCATGAGCGGATCTCGGCCTTGGCGACAAAGCGGCAAGGGTGAACCGCGTCGATGACAAAGATATCGAGCCAGGAAACGTGATTGGCCACCACCAGGCAATGGTCGAGCGCCAGCGCATGGCTGGCGGACGCCTCCACGGTGACATTACAGATAACCAGCAGCTGGCGCGACCAGGCGCGGATGCGCCGGTTGCGCCCCTCCACGTCCAGCCAGGGAAACAGCAGCAGGCTTTTGGTCATGCCGATGGCAAGATGCAGGGCGACGCGCGCGAGGCGCCAGGTAAGCAGAAGTTTCAAATGACACCAAATCAAGTGCCGGGAGCAGCCGCAGCCGCCCGCCGGCAATCAAACTACAGATTAACGCTGAAACGCCACCCGTCCAGCCACGATGGTTGCCTTGACGACGCCGCTCAGTTCATAGCCGAGGAAGGGCGTGTGCTTGCCCTGGCTGGCCAGCGAGGACGACGACACGGTCCAGCGCGCGGCGGGGTCGAACACGCAGATATCGGCCGCTGCGCCGATGGCCAGGCTGCCGGCCGGGATGCCGGCCACCTTGGCGGCATCGGCCGTGACCTTGGCCACGGCGCGCGCCAGCGGACGCGCACCGGCTTGCGGCTGGGCCAGCGCGTAGTCGTCGGCCCATTTCAGGGCCAGCGACAGCAGCAGTTCCAGGCCGGTCGCGCCAGGCGACGCTTCGCCGAAGGGCAGCAGTTTTTCATCGTCGTCGACCGGCGTATGGTCCGAGCACATGGCGTCGACGGTGCCGTCGAACAGCGCCGCGCGGATCGCATCGCGGTCGCGCTGGCTGCGGAACGGCGGGGTGACGCGCGCGTTCGGATCAAAGAAGCCGATATCGGCGTCGGTCAGGTGCACATGGTGTACGCCGACGTCGCAGGTGACCGGCAGGCCTTCGGCCTTGGCGGCGCGGATCAGCTCCAGGCCGGCGGCGGACGAAATGCGGCACAGGTGCACGCGCGCGCGGCTGGCGCGCATCAGTTCGAAAATCGTGTGCAGGGCGATGGTTTCCGACATCACCGGCACGCCCGACAAGCCCAGGCGCGAGGCCAGCGGGCCGCTGTGGGCGATGCCGCCGCGGCCGATATGCGGGTCCTGCGGACGCAGCCACACGGTGTAGCCAAAGGTGTTCGCATACTGCATCGCACGCAGCAGCACGGTGGTGTCTTCGATCGGCTCCTCGGCCTGCGCAAAGCCGATGCAGCCCGCTTCCGTCAGTTCCGCCATTTCCGTCAGCGACTGGCCTTTCAGGCCCACCGTCAGCGCGCCCAGCGGGTGCACATGCGCCTTGTCCTGCGTCTTGGCGCGGTATTTCAGCATCTCCACCAGGCCCGGCTCGTCCAGCACCGGGTCGGTGTCGGGCGGGCACACCAGGCTGGTCACGCCGCCCTGCAGCGCCGCCTGCAATTCGGACTCCAGCGTGGCCTTGTATTCGTAACCCGGCTCGCGCAGGCGCGCGGACAGGTCGACCAGGCCAGGGGAAACCACCAGGCCGGCCGCGTCAAAGGTGGTGTCGGCCACGAAGCCGGCCGGTGCGCTGCCCACGGCGAGGACCTTGCCGTCGGCGATAAACAGGTCCTGCAGGCCGTCGATGCCGTTGGCAGGGTCGATCAGATGGCCATTCTTGATATGTAGTGTCGTCATGCTTGCTTCTCGTCCTTGGGCCATCAGCCCTGATTACCAGCCAAAATACTCATCACCGCCATGCGCACGGCGATACCGAAGGTCACCTGCGGCAGGATCACCGCCTGCGGGCCGTCGGCCACGGCCGAATCG
Source organism: Janthinobacterium sp. J1-1 (assembly GCF_030944405.1). Lineage (NCBI taxonomy): Bacteria > Pseudomonadati > Pseudomonadota > Betaproteobacteria > Burkholderiales > Oxalobacteraceae > Janthinobacterium > Janthinobacterium sp. J1-1. Next base: position 1,952,602 of record NZ_CP132339.1, on the reverse strand, counting down.
ATCTCGACGCCGCGGTTCATCGGCCCCGGGTGCATCACGATGGCGTCCGGTTTCGCCAGCGCCAGGCGCTCCGGCGTCAGGCCATAGCTCTTGAAGTACTCCTGCGCCGACGGCAGCAGCGCGCCGCTCATGCGCTCGTTCTGCAGGCGCAGCATGATGATCACGTCGACGCCTTTCAGGCCTTCATCCATGTTGGTGAAGGTGCGCACGCCCATCTGCTCCAGGCCGCCCGGCAGCAGGGTGTGCGGGCCGATGGCGCGCACTTCGGGCACGCCCAGGGTGGTCAGGGCATGGATGTCGGAACGCGCCACGCGGCTGTGCAGGATGTCGCCGACGATGGCCACCGTCAGGTTGGTGAAATCCTTCTTGTAGTGGCGGATCGTGTACATGTCGAGCAGGCCCTGGGTCGGGTGCGCGTGGCGGCCGTCGCCGGCGTTGACCACGTGGACATGCGGCTGTTTGGTGTCGATCAGGTGCTTGGCGATCAGGTACGGCGCGCCCGACTGCGCATGGCGCACGACGAACATGTCGGCATGCATGGCCGACAGGTTGTCGATGGTGTCGAGCAGGGACTCGCCCTTGCTGGCCGACGAGGCCTGGATGTTCAGGTTGATGACGTCGGCCGACAGGCGTTTCGAGGCGATCTCGAAGGTGGTGCGGGTGCGCGTGGAGTTTTCAAAGAACAGGTTGAACACGCTTTTGCCGCGCATCAGCGGCACTTTTTTCACATCGCGGTCGGAGATGCCGACGAACGAGGAAGCGGTGTCGAGGATATGGTTGACGATAGACTTCGGCAAGCCTTCGATAGTCAACAGGTGCTGCAGTTCGCCGTGTTTATTCAGTTGCGGATTAAGCATGGTGGGTGTCTATGGTGAGCGTGAATTTATCGCCGGCCTGCTTCAGGACCAGCGCCTGGCCCGGCGGCACGGCGGTAAAGGCGGCCACGAAATCGGCGGCCACCGGCAACTGGCGCTCGCCCCGGTCTACCAGGGCGGCCAGCATGATCTTGGCCGGACGGCCGTAATCGAACAACTCGTTGATGGCCGCGCGCGTGGTGCGGCCCGTGTACAGCACATCGTCGACCAGCAGGATGGTGGCGCCGGCCACGTCAAACGCGATTTGCGTCGGCTTGACGTCGGCGTGCAGGCCCTTCTGCGCGAAGTCGTCGCGGTAAAAGGACACGTCGAGCACGCCCAGGCGGGCCGTCAGGTCCAAGTCGCGCGCCAGGCGTTCGGCCAGCCAGGCGCCGCCCGAGTGGATGCCGACGATGGCCACGTTGCTGGCGCCGGCCAGGCCGCTGCGCACTTGCGCCAGCAGTACCCCGTACAGGGCCTCGGCGTCGAGTTGGGAGGGGTTCACAAGATTGGACATAAATGGAGGAGTAGTCAAAAAAACGGTTCAGGACTGCGCGTCGAAATATTGCTGCAAGATCACGGCGGCGGCACGGTCATCGATCACCTCGCCGCGTTTGGCGGCAATCACGGCCGAGGAATAGCGTTCGTCGACCAGTTCCACCGGCAGGCCGAAGCGGCCGTGCATCTGGTTGGCGAAGCGCCGGCAGCGCGCGCTCATCTCGTGTTCGGTGCCGTCCGGGTGGCTGGGCAAGCCCACCACGATGCGGGTCGCGCCCCATTCCTTGATCAAGGCGGCGATGGCGGCAAACTTCGGTTCATTGGCAATCGCCGTGATCACGCTGAGCGGCTTGGCCTGGCAGATCATGGTATTGCCGATGGCCACGCCGATGCGTTTCAGGCCAAAGTCAAAAGCGAGAATGGTGTCGATGGCCTCGCCGTTCATGCGTGGCCGGCTTCCGATGCCAACATGAGCGGATCGATGCCCAGCAGCTTGATGGCCGCCACGTAGCGCTCGGCGATCGGGAAGTCGAACAGGATATCGGCCGAGGCGCCCACCGTCAGCCAGCCGTTGCGGCCGATCTCGTCTTCCAGCTGGCCCGGGCTCCAGCCCGAATAGCCGATCGAGACCAGCATGCGCTGCGGCCCTTCGCCCTTGGCGACGGCTTCGAGCACGTCGATCGAGGTGGTAAACGCCACTTCGTCGGTCACCGTCAGCGACGAGGAATAGCGCGCGCCCGGCGTGTGCAGCACGAAGCCGCGGTCGTCCTGCACCGGGCCGCCGAACATGATGGGTTCATTGACGATGGGCGCATCGCTGCCGGCCGCCAGTTTCAGGTCGATGCGCTCGAACAGCACATCCATCGTCATGTCGGTCGGCTTGTTGATGACCACGCCCAGCACGCCGTTCTCATTGTGTTCGCACACATAGACGACGGTGCCGCCGAAGATCGGGTCTTGCATCGCCGGCATGGCGATCAGAAAATGGTTGGCCAGATTCAAGGTGGACGAACCGGTGGCGGCGCCTTCGCTGGCGCTCTGCATCAAACGATGTCCCGGGAGCGTGTGGTCGATTTTACTCTTTTTCATACGCGTTGCTCTCTCTGTGGGCTTGCTGGCAAGACACTTTACCCCTGCTGTCGTTATTATTTGTAAGATCCGGTTGTCAGTGCGCGTGGCTTGCGTGGGGAGGTCGATTGTAAAATCGTTACCGTTCTGCTGGCGCACGCGTAAGCACTGCGAAATCAGGCGCTAGTTTACACTGAATTGCCATGCCGGCGACGCCCAAGGCGCGGCGCGGGCGGGCATAATGCGCCGCCAGCGGCGAAAAATCGCCCTTTCTTGACCTTTTACAACGACAATAAGCACTATCCGCCACCATGACACTTCTCACCTCCCTGGTCTGGTTCCGCCGCGACCTGCGCGCGTTTGACCATGCTGCGCTGCACCATGCCTTGCGCCAGAGCCAGGCCGTGCACTGCGTCTTCGTCTACGACAGCGCGATTCTGGACAGCCTGCCGCGGCGCGACCGCCGCGTCGACTTCATCCATGCCAGCATCGCCGAACTGGCCGCCGAACTGCGCCAGCTCGGTGGCGACCTCATCGTGCTGCACGGCAATGCCGCCACCGAAATCCCGCGCCTGGCGGCCGAACTGAAGGCCGACGCCGTGTTCGCCAACCACGACTACGAGCCGCAGGCGATCGCCCGCGACGCTGGCGTGGCAGCGGCCCTGACGGCAGACGCCCGCCTGTGGTTCAGCTTCAAGGACCAGGTGATCTTTGAAAAAGACGAAGTGCTGACCCTGTCCGACAAGCCGTATACCGTTTACACGCCATATAAAAATGCCTGGCTGAAAAAAATGCGCGCCGACCCATCGTGCCTGGCGCCGTACGATATCGAGCCGCACGCGGCCCGGCTGGCGCCGCCGCGCGGCAAGCCGGCCGCCCTGCCCACCCTGGATCAGCTGGGTTTCGAGCCCAGCAACCTGGCCGAGCTGGCGATTCCCACCGGCATGTCGGGCGGCGCGCAGCTGTTTGACGACTTTTTGAAACGCGTCGACAAATACGATGTGGCGCGCGATTTTCCTGCACTGAAAGGGCCGTCCTACCTGTCGCTGCATCTGCGCTTCGGCACCGTGTCGCTGCGTTACCTGGTACGCATCATGGTCGACCTGATGGAACGCGGTGGTGGTGGCGACGGCGCGCCCGTCTGGCTGGCCGAACTGATCTGGCGCGACTTCTACGCCATGATTTTGTACCAGAATCCGCACGTGGAACATGGTGCCTTCAAGCCCGCCTACGACGCCATCGCCTGGGAAACGGGAACACTGGCCGACGACGCATTTGCGGCCTGGTGCGAGGGCCGCACCGGCTATCCGCTGGTGGACGCGGCCATGCTGCAGCTGAACCAGACCGGCTACATGCACAACCGCCTGCGCATGGTCACCGCCTGCTTCCTGATCAAGGACCTCGGCATCGACTGGCGCCGCGGCGAAGCGTATTTCGCGCTGCACCTGAACGACTTCGACCTGGCCTCCAACAACGGCGGCTGGCAGTGGGCCTCGTCGTCGGGTTGCGACGCCCAGCCCTATTTCCGCATCTTCAACCCGATCACCCAGTCGGAAAAATTCGACGCCAACGGCCGCTTTATCCGCCGTTACCTGCCGCAGCTGAAAGCGCTGGGCGACAAGGAAATCCACGCGCCGTGGCTGGTGCCGCGCATGCTGCTCGATCAAAAAAACATCGTGCTGGGCCGCGATTACCCGGCGCCCATCGTGCAGCACGACGAGGCGAGGAAAGAGACGCTGGAGCGTTACGAGGTGGTGAAAACCGTCAAGGTCGCGTAACCCGGCTTATTGTTGACGTCGGGTTACGCTGCGCTAACCCGACCTACGAAGCGATAAAGGCCCGTAGATACTGTTATCCCCGTCAAGCGTTGTGCAAGGTCGGATCAAATATTTTTCCAGACCTGAGCACACCGAATGCCACATGCACCAGCTTGCGCATCATGGCGCCGATGATCAGCTTCGGCGCCTTCCCAGCTGCGTTAAGCCGTTGACCGAAACGCTTACCCCACTCGGTTCTGTGTACGGCCACCATAGCCGGCATATACAGGGCTTTGCGCAGGAAGCTATGGCCGATCTTCGACATGCGCGGCTTGCCACGAACGCTCGATCCTGACTCGTGCTGGCGTGGATCGAGGCCGGCAAACGCCACGGCTTGCTTGGCGTTATCGAAGCGTTCCGTGTCGGCATAGTAAGACAGCAGGACGGGAATCGTACGCTCTCCCAGGCCAGGAATGCTATCGAGCAGATCACGCTTGTCGTGTAAGTCCGGGTCGTCATCGATATGGCGTTTGATCGCCTCGATGAGTTCCTTGATTTGTCTATCGAGCCACGCAATGTGCTCTTCGATACCTTGGCGTACCGCTTCACGCGCGACATCGAGCCGGTTCGTCTCCTGCAATCGCATCGCCTGCAACGCCTCCAGGCGCAGCACCATGGCGCGCAGTGCTTGTGCAGCTGGCGATGGTGCGATCCAGGGCTCAGGCTGGCGTTCATGGGAGAAGTCAGCAATCAACTGAGCATCAACTTTATCGGTCTTGGTGCGTACCAGACGCGAGGCGCCAAAGGCCTTGATCTGCGCAGGGTTGATAACGCTCACCACCATACCAAGTCCTGCCAGATATTCTGCAACACCTTCCCAATAGGTGCCAGTCGCCTCCATGCACACTCTCGGGTTGCTGGCATCATGCTTGAGCAGCCATTCTTTCAGTACAACAAATCCTTTGTAGTTATTCTCTACTACCTTGTTACGGTGCTTGCCATTGGGCAGGCGCAGCGCGCAGTCAAGCTTTGCCTTGGCAACGTCGATTCCTAAATTAAACATGCTGTGGTCCTCTTGCGATCTACCTTGTGAATGCGGGCTAACCGGCGTGCCGGTGCCAAAGATACTGTCCGATCTTGACATGGAGGGTGGGTAACTGGTGCGAGATCTACATCGCTGGCTTTGAGCCTAAGGGCGGATACGGCATCCAGTTACCCGGTCTTGATATGCCTACCAAGAATTTTGACAGCGGTCGATGTTGTTCGCAACACCACCAACCGCATGAGAGGAATAATACAAGGTCGGATTAGGCCTCAGGCCGTAATCCGACAACATTGTTGGCGCTTGCCGTCACCCCCCCGTCAGCAACCGATCCACCTCCGCCAGCAGTTCCTCTTCCTGGAACGGTTTGCCGAAATACGCATTCACGCCCAGTTCCAGGGCGTGCTGGCGGTGCTTGTCGGCGCTGCGCGAGGTGATCATGATGAGGGGAATGGCGCGCGTGCGTTCGTCGCTGCGCACATTGCGCGTCAAATCGAAACCGTCCATGCGCGGCATTTCGACGTCGACCAGCATCAGCGCCGGCAGCGCGGCCGGGTCGAGTTCATGCAATTGCTCGAGCGCGTCGACGCCGTCCTTGGCCAGCAGCACCAGGTAGCCTTCGCGCTCGAACAGCCGCTGCATCACGCGGCGCACGGTCAGCGAATCGTCGACCACCATCACGCAGGCGCGCGGCGCGGGCAGCGCCACGCGGCCTTCGCCGGCGGCCGCCGCATACTGCGCCAGCAGTTCCGGGTGGTGAGCCAGGTGCTGCGCCAGCGCCACCGGGTTCAGTATCAGCACGATGTCGCCGGTGCCCAGCACAGTGGCGCCGGCGATGCCCGGCATGCGCGCCAGTTGCGGCCCCACATGCTTGACCACCACTTCGCGGTTGCCCAGCACATCGTCGACCTGCAGCGCCAGCCTGTCGTTGCCGTTGCGTAGCAGCAGCACCGGCGCATGGCGCTGGGTAGCGGGCGCCGCCGGCGGGTCGCCCAGCATGGTCGACAACTGGTGCAGCGCCAGCAACTGGCCGTGCGCATCGATCTGGCCGGAGCTTGTCACCTGCGCCAGCTGCTCGCCCTTCAGGTGCAGCACCTGCTCGACCAGCACCGAGGGCAAGGCATAGGTCTTGCCGTTGGCCGCCAGCAGCACCACCTGTGTCACCGCCAGCGTCAGGGGCAAATGGATGGTAAAACGGATGCCCTGGCCCGCTTCGGTCGCGGTGTCGACCCGCCCGCCCAGCGCCAGCGCTTCCGAGCGCACGATATCCATGCCGAAGCCGCGGCCGGCCAGTTCGGTCAGGCTGTCGGCGGTGGACAGGCCGGGTGCGAAGATCAGTTCGGCCGCCTGCGCGTCGCTGACGTCGGCGTCCGGCGCGACCAGGCCGGCGCTGCGCGCCCTGGCGCGGATGCGGTCCAGGTCCAGCCCGGCGCCATCGTCGGAAAACGCGATCGCCACTTCATTGCCCTGCTGGCTGACCTGCACCAGCAACTCGCCCGTTTCGCTCTTGCCCGCCGCCAGGCGCGCCTCGCGCGGTTCGATGCCATGCGCGATCGCGTTGCGCAGCAGGTGTTCGAACGGTGCGGCCATGCGTTCGAGCACGCTGCGGTCGATCTCCACATTGCCACCACGGATATCGAGGTTGACCCGCTTGTCGACTTCCTTGGCGCTTTGCCGCGCCACGCGGAACAGCCGTTCGGCGATGCTGGCAAACGGCACCATGCGGATCTGCATCAGGTCGCGCTGCAGTTCGCGCGTCAGGCGCGCCTGCAGCACCAGGTCGTCGCCCACCGTGCCCACGCTCTGGCTCAGGTGTTCATGGAAGGAGGCGACGTCGTTGACGCTTTCGGCCATCATGCGCGTCAGTTCCTGCAGGCGCGTAAAACGGTCGAATTCGAGCGGATCGAAATCGCGCTCGCTGCCGACCGCCATGCGCGAGGCGATCTGCGATTCGGCCTGCATTTCCACTTCGCGCAACTGGCGCCGCAAGCGCGCCAGGTTGTCGGAAAACTCGCCCAGCGAGGCGCCCAGCACGCCCACTTCGTTTTCGATTTTCGAGCGCGTGATCGACACTTCGCCGGCCTGGTTCACCAGGCGGTCGAGGATGTCGGCGCGCACGCGCACCAGCGCCGCCTTCGGTTCCGGCGGCGGCGTGTCTTCCATGCCCGGCAGCGGCAGCAAAGGCTGCTGCAACTGTTCGAACAGATGCAGCGCATGGTCGTAATGGGCCAGCAATTCCTCGAAAGCCTGTGGCGTGGCCGTGCCCGCGTGCAGCATGTTTTCGATATGGGTTTCGATTTCATGCGCGTGCTGGCCCAGGCGCATGGCGCCGGCCATGCGCGCGCTGCCCTTGACCGTATGCAGGGTGCGCAGCAGCATCTGCGCCTGGCTGCTGTCCTGCGGCTGCTGCTGCCAGTTGCGCAGCGCCGCACCGATCTGCGGCAGCAAATCGGCGCCCTCTTCCAGGAACACCGGCAGCAAGTCCAGGTCCAGCTCGTCGCTGATGCCGGCGCTGGCCGCCAGCAGGGCCTGCGCGTCGGCCGGCACCATCGCCGGCGCCTCGGTCTCCGGTTCGGTTTCCGGTCCCGGTTCCGGTTCCGGTTCGGCTGCCGCTGGCGGCGTATCGAACACGGAGTCGAACAGGTCGTCGATGGCGCTGGTATCGGGCGCCGGCGGCAGTTTCATGCGCGCTGGCGGTGTTTCCTCCAGCGTGGTGGGGCCCTGCCCTGGTCCATCGGCGACGATGCTGGCGTAGGCGGCGGCAAACAGCGCATCGAGGCCGGTCTCGGCAGGTTTGCCGCGGTCGTCCATAATGCTGGCATAGGTGGCGGCGAACAGGGCATCCAGGCTGTTTTCAGGTGTGGGCGCAGTCTCCCCTGGCGGTGCCGTCAGCGCGCGCCACAAGGTATTGAGTTCCTCGATCAGTGCCGGCTGCGCCGGCGCCAGGTCGCCCAGGGCGAACGCCTGCAGCATCTGGCGGATGCCATCGGTGGCGTGTTCCAGCACGTCGTGCTGCGCGTCGGCCAGCCCGGCGCGCGGCGCCACCACGGTTTCGATGGCGATTTCCAGCGCGTGCGCCAGGTCGCGCAAGGCGCTAAAGCCGACGGTGCCGGAGCTGCCGGCCAGGGTATGCACGGCCTGCAGCGCGTCGGCGCTGACGGCGCGCGCTTCATGGCGCCATTCGCCGAAATCGCGCTCAAGCACGCGCAGCAGTTCGTCGGTTTCGGCCAGGTAGATGTTATACAGCGGCAGGCTGATACGCAGCTCGCCCACGTGTTTCAGGTTGTCGTCCGGCGCCTCGTGCACGGTGGGCGCGGTGGCCGGCGGAAATCCGATCACATTGCCGTTGCCGGTATTGACCGGCGCCGGGGCCTCCTTGGCCGCAGGGCGCCGCTTGCGCAGTTCGAACGGCCCGCCTTCGCGCACCCGCTCGGCCGCATCCGGCAGCATGCCCGCCTCGCGCCCGCGCGCGCCGCCCCCCTCCAGCTCGGCCACCCATTCGCTCAACTGGTACCAGCCGTAATTGAGCAGGGTGTACAGATCATCGCTGGCCGGGCGCGCCTCGGCCAGCCAGGTATTGAGCACTTTTTCGATGGCGCCGGCCGCTTCGGCAAACTGCGCCAGGCCGATCATGCGGCTGCTGCCCTTCAGGGTGTGATACGAGCGGCGCAGCATGGCCAGGTGTTCGCCGCTGCCGGCGCCCGCCTCGGCGCGCAGCGCGGCCAGGCTGGTTTCCACAAAGGCCAGCACCTCGCGCGCCTCAGCCAGGAAAATATCGAGCATCTCGGCGTCGAGATCGCCGCCGGCCGCTGTGCCGTTGTCCGCTGGCGGCGTGATCGACTGCGGCGGCAAAGGATGCTCCAGCACCGGCACCGGCACGCTGCCGGCCGCCGCCACTTTTTCAAACGGCAGCGCGCGGAAGGCGCCGCTGGCGGCATCGAAATGGAAGCGCGCGCCGGCCCCCTGGGGATTACGGCCCAGCATGTCGACAAAAAAGCCCAGCGCGCTGACGTTTTGCGCGATCTCGTCGAGCGCTTCCATCGGCGCCTGGCTGTCGCCGTCCAGCAGCAGCTGGACGCTGGAAACCACCTGCTGCATGCCGGCGCTGGCGGCGGCCTGCCCCAGTTCCTCCAGCGTCTGCCGCATCGGCTGCAGCAGCGGCGCCACGCCGGCCAGTTCCGCGCGGCGGCCAATATCGGCGTAATAGGCGTTGAGCAGCTGCTCGACCTGGCGCAAGCCCGCTTTCATGGACTCGGCCAGCGCGCCCGCCACTTGCCCCTGTTCGATCTGGCGCGACAATTCGCCCTGCGCCGGCGCCGATGGCGCCTCGCCGTCCTGCAGCGCCTGCAAGCGCGCGGCGATGGTTTCGGCATTGCTGGCGAAATCGTCGGGCAGCCTGCGCAACTGTTCCAGGCCGGTTTCGGCAAACAGCAGCGCCGTCTCCATTTCCTGCGCCAGCGCGGCGTGGCGGCCGCTGGCGGCTGCCTGCCGCGCCACGTCGGCGCCCTGGCGCAGCAGGCTGGCCAGCGCCGGCACTTTCAAGGTCTCCGCCTGCGCCGCCACCTCATCGAGCGCCTCGCTGAAAGCCTCGCCCGGCGCGGTGTCGCGCCAGCTGGCGCGCGCGCGGGCCAGCGCCTCGCGCGCACTTTGCAAGGCGGCCTGATCGACCTGGCCATAGCGCCGCGCCTCCACATCCTCGGCCACCAGGCCATCGAGCTCGAAGGCCTGGCGCAGCTGGCGCGCCGCCGGCGTGGGCTCGCTGGCGGCGGCGATCAGGTACAGCGCATCGCGCAGCAAGGTGTCGGGCAGGCCGGCAGTGCCTTGCGCCAGGCGGCGCAATTGCAGGTTGATCAGGCCAAATAGCTGTTTCATGTACAGGCTGTCGCCGCCCTGGCCCTGGGCCGCCAGGCCGGCCACGGCCTGCATGGTGAACCAGAAGGTGCGCGCCGACGCCTCGCCCTGCGCATCGGCCACCAGTTGCAAGGTATCGTGCAGGGCTTGCGCATGCGGCTGGCGCGCCTCGGCATCCGGCGCCCTCAGGAACGGCAGCAGCGACTTTTCAAAGCGGCTGCGCCAGGCCGGATAGTCGGCGGCGATCACCGGCTCGGCCAGCGCGATGGCGTGGTGCCGGTCCACGGACGGCGGGAAAAACAGTTCGGCCGGATGCACGCGTTCCACCCCCAGCATGGTCTGCAGCGCGCGGTAATACGGGAACAGGCGGGTGGGCTGCGGCGGCGTGCCGGCCAGCAGGTCTTCCAGGTATTCGGTGAGGGCCTGGTACAGCTCGGCCACCACTTGCGCATGGTCGACCGTGTATTCCAGGCTGCCGTCGCGAAAACGCGTCAGCGCCTGTTCCGCGCCCGCCGTCAGCAGGCCGGCGCCGGCCACGTCGACCATCACCAGCGCGCCATGCGCCTGGTGCAGGTGCGAGCGCGCATGCTGCAGGGCGGTGGCGCGTTCCTCGCGCTCGCGTCCGCCCGCCTCGAACAAGGCGGTGCGGGAACGGGCCAGCGCTTCGCGGATTTCCACCATCACCCAAGACAAGGGCTCGCTGTCAAACGGCTTGGACTGCTGCGGCCTGGACTGCTGCGGATTATCTGGTGTGCTCATGCCTGCCTCGGTAAAGAATTCATAACGCAAAAATCGGCACGCGCCGGGCGCTGGCTCACGCGGCGACGCGGAAGCGCGACACCGAATTTTTCAGCTCCTGCGCCAGCAGCGACAGTTTGTGGATCGACTGCGCCGTTTGCTGCGTGCCATCCTGGGTCTGTTCCGTCACGCTCAGGATATGCTGGATATTCAGGGCCACGCCGCTGGCCGAACCGGCTTGCGTGCCGGTGGCGAACGACATGCCCTGGATCAGTTCGGCCAGGTGTTTCGACACCTTGCTGATATCGTTCAGGGCGGCGCCGGCCGCGTCGGACAGATGCGCGCCTTCGACCACACCCTGGGTCGATTTTTCCATCGCCCGCGTCGCATCCTGGGTATCGGCCTGGATGGTGCGCACCAGCGCGCCGATCTGCTTGGCGGCGCCCGCCGAACGCTCGGCCAGGCGCTGCACTTCCTCGGCCACCACCGAAAAGCCGCGCCCCGCCTCGCCGGCCGAGGCGGCCTGGATGGCGGCGTTCAGCGCCAGCACATTGGTCTGCTCGGTGATGTCGGAAATCAGTTCGGTGATCTCGCCGATTTCCTGCGACGATTCGCCCAGGCGCTTGATGCGCTTGGAGGTGTCCTGGATCTGGTCGCGGATTTCATGCATGCCCTTGATGGCGTTTTCAACCGCCGTCGAGCCTTGCAGGGCCGCCGCCACAGACTGGCGCGCCACGTCGGCCGAGACGCTGGCCGACTTCGACACCTCGGTAATCGCATTGGCCATCTTCACCACCGTGGCGCTGACGCCCTGGATTTCGCGCGACTGCTGCTGCGAGGCGATCAGCAGTTTGCTCGAGATGCTTTGGGCCTGGGTCGACGCGCGGTTGACCTGTTCGGCCGTCGCCGTCACGCGCCCCACCAGGCCGCGCAATTCCTCGACCGTGTAGTTGACCGAATCGGCGATCGCGCCGGTGATGTCTTCCGACACCGTCGCCTGCACCGTCAGGTCGCCATCGGCCACCTTCTGCAGTTCGTTCATCAGGCGCAAAATGGCGGCCTGGTTCTGGTCGTTCTGCGCCTTGGCCGCCTCCTCTTTTTCCTGCGACAGCAGGCGGCGGATCTCCGCCTCCTGGCGCCGCCGCTCGGCGTCGCGCGTGCGGTTGACGGAGTCCTGCAGCAGCACGCGGCCCATGCCGGCCGCCGCCACCAGCGTCAGCAGCACGCCGCCCACCATCAGCCAGAAGGCCGCGCCCAGGGTTTCCTGGTTCAGATGGTACATCTGCTGCAGCAGGGTCAGGCGCTGGCGCAGGTCTTCGTTTTCGCTGAAGATCAGCTGCTCGGCGCTTTTCGCCGCGCTGAATTTGTCGAGCCCGTCGAGCAGGGAGGAGACCAGCTTCTGGTAGCTGTCGAAGCCGGCCTTGAGCGCCACCAGCTGCTCGCGCAACTGCGCGTCGCGCGTGGGCGCCAGCTGCAAGGTGCCGCTGCCATTGAGCAGGCCGTCGACGGCGGCGCGGAAATACGTGGTGTCGCGGCCCAGCGCGAACGCGGTTTCCGAACTGATGCTGCCGGAACCGATAAAGCCGCTGGCGCTGCGGCTCATGCGCTGGGTCAGCATCATCAGGCGGCCGATCACGGCCAGCTCGCGCCCGTTGCCGCCGCGCTGCACCTTGAGCGCCGCGATTTCCTCGGTCTGCGCCAGCAGCGCCGGCGTGCGCGCATTCAACTGCTGCAAGGTCTGGTCGAACTGGCCCAGTTCCGCCTTCAGGCGCAGGATGGTGCCGGCCGCGCGGTCGCTGCTGGCCCATTTTTTACGCGCGTCGGCCACCGCCGCCAGCAGGCTGGCGCGCGACTCGCCGATATCGCGGCCGTGATACGTCCCGCCGCGCACCATCAGGCGGAAATCCTGGTTCAGTTCATTGCGGCTTTCCTCGAGCTGGCGGAAGGCCTCGGGATTGCCCTGCACCGCGTTCGGCGCGGCTTTCCCCAGGCGCTGCGAGTGCATCAGGGCGTCGCCGGCCAGCTGGGTCTGGGCCGAGGCGATATTGCCGCTGCGGGTATTGAGGCCGACAAACAGCAGGCTGGCGGCCAGGCTCAGGGCCATCACCGTGGTCAGCACCGACAGCTGTTTTTGCAGCGGCAGATGGCCGATCAGCGGCAGCTTCAGGTCGGCCGCCGGCGCGCTGGCCAGCGTCTTGCGCCGTCCCAGCGCATCGCGCAGGCGCAAGGGCAAATCGTCGGGCGAGATGGTGGCGGCAGGCAAGGCGCCGTCGGCCAGGATCGAAGAGTGGTCGCCCATCAGCGCAATTCCTTGTGTGTGTGAGCGATCTGGGGGCCGCAGAGGGCGCCGGCAAAGCCGGCATCGAGAAAGCGTTCGGCTTGCGCCAGCTGCGCCAGGTCCAGCCGCAGCCAGGGCTGGTGTTCGCTGTCGCGCAGCGCATGCGCGGCCCATGGAAATTCCTGCAACAGCGCCGGCGGCGCCATGGCCAGCATGCCGCGCTGCTGGCGCAGGCCCAGCACGCGCTCGACCAGCACGGCGCAATCGAGCCCCAGGCGCGGCGCAAAGGTGATCAAACGGCTGTCGCCGGTGATGCCGCAGGCCGGCTGGCCCATGTAGCGCGCCAGGTCGATGATGGCCGTCAGGCGTCCGCGCATGGCGGCCAGGCCCAGATACCAGTCCTGCGCCAGCGGCACGCCCTGGATGTGCAGGCCGGCCGGGATCACGATCTCGCCCAGTTGCGTGAGGTCGAGCAGGCAGTGCCGTCCGCCCAGCAGCACGCCCAGGTCCTTGCGCCCGGCCAGCACGCCGCTGCGCGCGGCCTGCACCCTTTCGTGCAGCTGCAACTGGTACTGGCGCAAACGCCCGTGCCGCGCACCGCCTTCAACAGGTGGCGATCCGGAGGCGCTGATGCCGGGCGTGATCCGCATGGGTCAGGACAGCGCCGCGATCTTGGCCAGCAGGTCCGCTTCGACCACCGGCTTGATCAGGTAGTCGCGCGCGCCCTGGCGCAAGCCCCAGATGCGGTCCGTCTCCTGGCTCTTGCTGGAACAGATGATCACCGGCACATGCGCCAGTTCGGGGTCGCGCGCGATGGCGCGCGTGATCTGGAAGCCATTCGCGCCCGGCATCACCACGTCCATCAGGATCAGGTCGGGCCTGTCCTGCTTGAGCTGCGCCAGCGCGTCGGCGCCGTTTTCGGCGGTGGACACGGCATAGCCGGCGCGCACCAGCATCTCGCTCAGGTAGTAGCGTTCCGTCGGCGAATCATCGACGATCAGAATTGTATGTATGGACATCAGCTTCCTTGCTGCATTGGTTAATAACGGCGCTACCGCGGCGTACCTGCGGCCAGATGCTGCCGCACGGCCGCCAGCAGCGCCTCGCGCGCCAGCGGCTTGGCCAGGCTGGCGCTGGCGCCGGCCAGGCTGCCGCGGGCCCGGTCGAACAAGCCCTCTTTCGACGACAACATCAGCACCGGCGTGGCGCGAAAACCGGCGCTGGCGCGGATCAGGGCGCAAGTGCGGTAGCCATCGAGACGCGGCATCACCACGTCGCACACCACCAGAACTGGCCTGCAGTCGCCCAGCTTGGCCAGCGCATCGAAGCCATCTTCGGCCAGCACCACCCGGTAGCCGGCATCGCGCAGATAGCCGGCCACGCAGGTACGCATGGTGGCGCTGTCGTCGATCACCAGGATGGTGATGCCGCCGGCGTCCGGGCAAGGGCTGTTCAAGGGTGGCTCAACGGTGGCTCAATGTAATCATTCGGCAATTATTCACACCATAGCATAGGCCGCCGCAAGCTGCTGCGCCGCAGCCGCCGTGGCTTCCACCTTGGCTTCCGCCTTGGCTTCCGCCTTGGCGAACGGCATGACTATCGTATAAAATTGCTTAAATAGCCACCATCTCGAAGTCGTCCTTGCGCGCGCCGCATTCCGGGCAGGTCCAGTTCATTGGTACATCGGCCCAACGCGTGCCGGGAGCGATGTCTTCGTCTGGCAGGCCGGCCGCTTCATCATAAACCCAGCCGCAGATAAGACACATCCACGTTTGGAGTTGCTGCGTTGTTTCGTTGCTACTCACGTTCCGCCACCCTTCAATCAAGTAAAATGCTGAATTAGGTATCTTAATCTACCCGCCGTGCAAAACCAAACTTCTCCCCTCATATTAAGCTTCGGCGTGTCCGATCCCGTCGGCGCGATCGGCATCCAGGCCGATCTGGCCACTTTTGCCGCCTTTGGCTGCCATGGCCTGTCGGTCACCACCGGCCTGCTGATCAGCGATACGGCCCGTGTGGAAGACATGCAGGCGGTCGACCCGGACTGGGTCTCCGACCAGGCCCGCGTGCTGCTCGAAGACATGTCGGTGGCCGCCATCAAGATCGGCGCGCTGGGCAGCGTGGAAAACGTCACGGCGATCGCCGAAATCGTGTCCGACTACCCCAACGTGCCCCTGATCCTCGACCCCTTCATTTCGGCGCTGCCGGAACAGGGCATGGACGACGAAGACATCCTGACCGCCGTGCGCCAGCTGCTGATCCCGCAAACCACCCTGCTGGTGCTGTCGCCGGTGGAACTGGAACGCCTGGCCGAAACCTGGCGCGACAGCGATCCGTCCGACACCCTGCAAAACGACGTCGACTACCTGGTCGCCCTGGGCTGCGAATACGTGCTGGTGACCTGCATGCCGGCCGACGCCGGCAAGAGCGGCACCGGCGAAGGCAAGCTGCGCGCCAACACCCTGTTCGGCGAAGACGGCGTGGTGCGCCACGACGTGTGGCGCCATCTGCCAGGCATCTTCAACGGCGCCGGCAGCACCCTGTCGGCGGCCGCCACGGCGCTGCTGGCACTGGACCAGGGCGGCGGCGATGTCGACAACGACGTGCAGCAGGCCGTGGTGGCGGCGCAGGAATACACGGCCGGCGCGCTGACGCATGCGCGGCGCTTCGGCATGGGCAAGCTGGTGCCGAACCGCCTGTTCAAGGCCGGCGCCTGACCCCCGACTCCCCTTACACACCATACAAGGCAATCTCATGACGACTTCGCAAAACGATACCCTGTTCGCCCGCGCCCAGAAAACCACGCCGGGCGGCGTCAATTCGCCGGTACGCGCCTTCCGCTCGGTAGGCGGCACGCCGCGTTTCATCACGCGCGCCGAAGGCCCGTACTTCTGGGACGCCGACGGCAAGCGCTATATCGACTATATCGGCTCCTGGGGCCCGGCCATCGTCGGCCACGCCCACCCGCAAGTGGTGAAAGCGGTGCAGGACGCGGCCGCGCTGGGCCTGTCGTTCGGCGCGCCGACCGAAGGCGAGATCCTGATGGCCGAGGAAATCACGCGCCTGGTGCCGTCGATCGAACAGGTGCGCCTGGTGTCGTCGGGCACGGAAGCGACCATGAGCGCGCTGCGCCTGGCGCGCGGCGCCACCGGACGCGACAAGATCGTCAAGTTCGAAGGCTGCTACCACGGCCACGCCGATTCGCTGCTGGTGAAAGCGGGCAGCGGCCTGCTCACCTTCGGCAACCCGACCTCGGCCGGCGTGCCGGAAGACTTCGTCAAGCACACGCTGGTACTCGACTATAACAACGTGGAACAATTGAAGGACGCCTTCGACAGCTTCGGCACCGAGATTGCCTGCGTGATCGTCGAACCGGTGGCCGGCAACATGAACCTGGTGAAAGCCACGCCCGAATTCCTGCAGGCGATGCGCGACTTGTGCACCCAGCACGGCGCACTGCTGATTTTCGATGAAGTCATGTGCGGCTTCCGCGTGGCGCTGGGCGGCGCGCAGGCGCTGTACAACATCAAGCCCGACCTCACGGCCCTCGGCAAGGTGATCGGCGGCGGCATGCCGGTGGCGGCCTTTGGCGGCAGCGCGGCGCTGATGCACAATATGGCGCCGCTGGGCGCCGTCTACCAGGCCGGCACCCTGTCGGGCAATCCGGTGGCGGTCGCCGCCGGCATGACGACCCTGAAACTGATCCAGCAGCCGGGCTTCTACGAGCAGCTGGGCGCCACCGCAAAACGCCTGGCCGATGGCTTGACGGCAGCGGCGCAAGAAGCGGGCGTGGTGTTCTGCGCCGACGCCATCGGCGGCATGTTCGGCATTTATTTCAGCGCCACGCCACCGACCAGCTACGCCGAAATGATGGCCGGCGACCGCAGCAAGTTCAACGCCTTCTTCCACGCCATGCTGGACGAAGGCGTGTACTTCGCCCCGGCGGCGTTCGAGGCGGGCTTTGTCTCGGCGCAGCACGACGACGCCGTGATCGACGCCACGATCGCCGCCGCACGCAAGGTGTTTGCCGCGCTCAAGTAATCCCTTGAAGTAAGCGTTTCAAGCTGTTCTTCGCGGTGGCCGTCCTGGCCGCCGCGTACCCTCCCCTCCCGCCGTCCCCGCATTGCTGCAAGCATTTGACGCAATGCACAAAATTTGACCTCGCGCATAGTTTCAACCCAGAAATGCAAAGAAAGTATCAGTTTACGATCATGTAATCGGTGGCTCGGTACGGCTTGCCTGCATAGAATACGCAGATAAACCAAAAACCCGCCCGGCCGCCAGCATCGCCGGAGCGCACGGTAACCCAGCAGGAGACACGCCTTGAAGCCAGATCTTGAAGTCGTCTGTGTGCAGCCCGACGAGTCGTTCGCCGCCTGGTCGCACGGCTATCCCTACCGCACGGTGCGCTGGCACTTTCATCCCGAATATGAAATCCAGCTGATCACGGAAACCACGGGCAAGTATTTTGTCGGCGACTATATCGGCGACTTCGAACCAGGCAACCTGGTCATGTCCGGCCCCAACCTGCCGCATAACTGGGTCAGCGAACTGCCGGACAACCAGCCGGTCGCCCAGCGCTGCCTGATCCTGCAGTTCACGGCCGACTTCATCGCCGGCGCGATGGCCACCTTTCCCGAACTGCAGCCGGTGCAAGCGCTGCTGGCCGAATCGCGCAGCGGCTTGCTGTTTACGCCGCAAGCGGGCGCGGCGGCACGCCCCCTGATGCAGGAGCTGCTGACGGCGCGCGGCTGCCGCCGGGTGCTGCTGTTCATTTCGCTGCTGGAGCTGCTGCTGCGCGACGGCGAGCGCAAGCGGCTGTCCAGCCCCAGCTACCTGCCCGATCCGCACAGCTACATGTCGTCGAAGATCAACCTGGCGCTGGCGTATATCGGCAAGAATCTGTCGACCGAACTGCGCGAATCGGCGCTGGCCGAACTGATCGGCCAGAACGTCAGCTCTTTTTCACGCGCTTTCAGCAAGCACACGGGCATCTCGTTCGTGCAATACGTGAACTTGCTGCGCATCAAGCTGTCCTGCGAAATGCTCAGCAACAGCGAACTGAGCATCACCGATATCTGCTACCAGGTGGGCTTTAACAATCTGTCCAATTTCAACCGCCAGTTTCTTGCGCACAAGGGTATCTCGCCCTCGAAATTTCGGCGCTACGACGGCTTGCGCCTGTCCAGTCCGCTCAACTGACACCGTTTTTTTTGCCATGCCCCGGCAGCAGGCACACCATGCTGCCAACCAGAAGTATAAAAACACTAAAAACTAGGAGACATCATGATGCTGCAAAAGAAATTGCTTGCCCTGGCCACCACCGCCCTGTGCACCGCCGGCCTTGCCCTGCCCGCCAGTGCCGCCCCCTTGAAGATCGGCATGTCTTTCCAGGAGCTTAATAACCCGTACTTCATCACCATGAAGAAAGCGCTGGAAGACGCGGCCGCCAGCATCGGCGCCACCGTCGTCATCACCGACGCGCGCCACGACGTGGCCAAGCAGACCAGCGACGTGGAAGACATGATCCAGAAAAAGATCGACATCCTGCTGCTGAACCCGACCGACTCGGTCGGCATCCAGTCGGCCGTCAAGTCGGCCAATGCGGCCGGCGTGATCGTGGTGGCGGTCGACGCCAATGCCAACGGCCCCGTCGATTCCTTTGTCGGCTCGAAAAACTTCACGGCCGGCCAGATGGCCTGCCAGTACCTGGCCAAGAGCCTGGACGGCAAGGGCGATATCGCCATCCTCGACGGCATCCCGGTGGTGCCTATCCTGGAGCGCGTGCGCGGCTGCAAGGATGCGCTGGCGGCCTTTCCCGGCATCAAGATCGTCACCACCCAGAACGGCAAGCAGGAACGCGACCAGGCCCTGACGGTCACGGAAAACATGCTGCAGGCCAACCCCAAGCTGAAAGGCATTTTCAGCGTCAACGATGGCGGCGCCATGGGGGCCTTGTCGGCCATCGAAGCGAGCGGCAAGGACGTGAAACTGACCAGCGTGGACGGCGCGCCGGAAGCGATCAAGGCCATGCAAAAAGCCAATTCGAAATTCATCGCCACGGCCGCCCAGTTCCCGCGCGACCAGATACGCCTGGCGCTGGGCGTCGCCCTGGCCAGGAAATGGGGCGCCAATGTGCCGGCGCAAATCCCGGTCGACGTGAAACTGGTGGACAAGGCGGGCGCCAAATCCTTCAGCTGGTAAGGCAGCTTGTCCAGGACTCCCGCCACGCGGCGGGAGTGTCACCGTAGCCCGGGGTCCATCATGAACACGATCTTGCAATTACAACATATCAGCAAGGGCTTTCCGGGCGTCAAGGCCCTGGATGGCATCAGCCTGTCGATCGCGGCCGGCGAAATCCACGCCCTGCTGGGCGAGAACGGCGCCGGCAAGTCCACCCTGATGAAAATTCTCAGCGGTATTTATCGTCCCGATGCGGGCAGCATCGTGGTCGACGGTCAGGCGCGCGAGTTTCACAGCTATAACGATGCCATCGCCGCCGGCATCGCCATCATCTTCCAGGAATTTTCGCTGATCCCCTATCTGAACGCGGTGGAGAATATCTTCCTCGGGCGCGAGCTGAGCAATCGCCTGGGCCTGCTGTCAAAGCAGGCCATGCGCCGCCAGGCGCAGGCGATCTTTGCGCGCCTGGGGGTCGAGATCGACCTGACGGCAGAGATCAGCCAGCTCAGCATCGCCCAGCAGCAATTCGTCGAAATCGGCAAGGCGCTGTCGCTCAACGCCCGCATCCTGATCCTCGACGAGCCGACCGCCACCCTGACGCCCGGCGAGGCCAGCCATCTGTTTTCCATCATGCGCGAACTCAGGCAGCAGGGCGTGGCGATGATCTTCATCTCGCACCATATGGAAGAAATTTTCGAGGTATGCGACCGCATCACGGTCTTGCGCGATGGCCAGTATGTCGGCATGCGGGACGTCGCCGACACCGACGTGGCGCGGCTGGTGGAAATGATGGTCGGGCGCAAGCTCGAAGCGAGCTTCCCCCCCAAACCCGTACGCCTGCCGTCCGCGCCCATCGTGCTCGAAGCGCGCGAAGTGAAGCTGGCAAAAGACAGCCCCGCCAACAGCTTTCAATTGCACCAGGGCGAGATCCTCGGCTTTGCCGGCCTGGTCGGGTCGGGCCGCACGGAACTGGCGCTGGCCGTGATCGGCGCCCAGCCGGCCTGGCACAAGGAGATCCGCCTGCATGGCCAACCCGCCAGGCTCGACGATCCGGCCGATGCCTTGCGCCACGGCATAGGCCTGCTGCCGGAAAGCCGCAAGGCCGAGGGCCTGATCATCGATTTCGCTATCACGGAAAACATGTCGATCAACAACCTGGGCAAGTACACGGGCCACGGCCTGATCAGCCGCAAGCGCGAGCTGGCCACCACCCGCGCCATGATGGCCAAGGTGGGCGTCAAGGCGCCGGGGCCGGCCACGCGCGTGGGGTCATTGAGCGGCGGCAACCAGCAGAAAGTGGTGATCGCGCGCTGGCTCAACCACCACTGCAAGATCCTGATCTTCGACGAACCGACGCGCGGCATCGACGTGGGCGCCAAGGCGGAAATCTACCGCCTGATGCGCGCCCTGACCGGCGATGGCTATTCCATCATCCTGATTTCATCGGAACTGCCGGAAATTACCGGCATGTGCGACCGCGTCGCCGTCTTCCGCCAGGGCGCCATCGTGGCCCTGCTCGAAGGCGATTCCATCCACTCCAGCGAGGTAATGCGCCATGCAACAGCCGGTAAACAATAGTTCCCTCTCCGCCACGCCGCACGGTGCCACCAGCCAGGGCGCCGCCGCGCTCTGGACGCTGCTGAAAAAGTCGCCAGCCTTTTTGCCGCTGATCGGCCTGCTGCTGGTGTCGGTGGCGATGGCCGCCACCACCGACCATTTCTTTTCCAGCGACAACCTGATCAATATCGCCCGGCAAGTGTCGATCAACGCCATCATCGCCGTCGGCATGAGCTGCGCCATCCTTTCCGGCGGCATCGACCTGTCGGTCGGCTCCGTGATGGCGCTGACGGGCACGCTGACGGCGGGCCTGATGGTGGCCGGCCTGCCGCCCGGCCTGGCCATCATGGCCGGCCTGGCGGTCGGCATCGCCTTTGGCGTGGGCAACGGCTTTTTCATCGCCTACGCAAAAATGCCGCCGATTATCGTCACCCTGGCCACGATGGGCATCGCGCGCGGCCTGGCCCTGCTGTACACGGGCGGCTATCCGATCAACGACCTGCCGGACTGGTTCGAGTTCTTCGGCCGCGGCAATGTGCTGGGCGTGCAGACGCCCATCCTGGTGATGCTGCTGGTGTTTATCGTCGCCTATATCCTGCTCGACCATACGGCGCTGGGCCGCTATATCTATGCCATCGGCGGCAACGAGGAAGCCACGCGCCTGAGCGGCGTAAGGGTCTCGCGCTACAAGCTGCTGGTGTATGCGCTCAGCGGCTGCACGGCCGCCATCGCCGGCCTGGTGCTCACCTCGCGCCTGATGAGCGGCCAGCCGAATGCCGGGGTCGGTTTCGAGCTCGACGCGATCGCCGCCGTGGTGATGGGCGGCACCGCGATCACGGGCGGGCGCGGCTCCATCATCGGCACCCTGATCGGCGCCATCATGCTGGGCGTGCTGAACAACGGCCTGAACATGATGGGCGTGTCGCCGTATCTGCAAAACATCATCAAGGGCGTGATCATCCTGCTCGCCATTTACATCAGCCGCAACAGCAGCAAGCGGTCCTGACACCTTCCCCACCGGAGACACCATGAAATACACCGAAGTCGACATGCAAGCCGTGGTCTGCCACGGCCCGAAAGATTACCGCCTGCAAAAAATCGCACGCCCTTCGCCGCGCCTGAACGAATTGCTGATCCGTATCGCCGCCTGCGGCATCTGCGCCAGCGACTGCAAATGCCATTCGGGCGCGGCGATGTTCTGGGGCGGCGAGGGCCAGAGTTCGTGGGTCAAGCCCCCGGTGGTGCCCGGCCATGAATTCTTCGGCTACGTGGTCGAGGCCGGCGAACATGGCGAAGAACACTTCGGCGTGCGGGTGGGCGACCGCATCATCGCCGAGCAGATCGTGCCGTGCGACAAGTGCCGCTTTTGCACCTCGGGCAAATACTGGATGTGCGAAGTGCACAATATCTTCGGCTTCCAGCGCGAAGTGGCCGATGGCGGCATGGCCGACTACATGCGCATCCCGGCCACCGCCCGCGTGCATAAAATCCCGGAAAGCATTTCGCTGGAGGACGCCGCCATCATCGAGCCGCTGGCGTGCGCCATCCACACCGTCAACCGCGGCGGCGTGGAACTGGACGACGTGGTGGTGATCGCCGGCGCCGGTCCGCTGGGCCTGATGATGACGCAGATCGCCGCCCTGAAGACGCCGAAAAAACTGGTGGTGATCGACCTGGTGCCCGAGCGCCTGGCGCTGGCGCGACAGTTCGGCGCCGATGTCGTCATCGACCCCGGCCGCGAAGACGCGCTGGCCGTGATCCATGGCCTGACCGGGGGCTACGGCTGCGACGTGTATATCGAAACGACGGGCGTGCCGGCCGGCGTGACGCAGGGACTCAATCTGATCCGCAAGCTGGGCCGCTTCGTCGAATTCAGCGTATTTGGCAAGGAAACCAGCGCGGACTGGTCTATCATCGGTGACCGCAAGGAACTCGACGTGCGCGGCGCCCACCTGGGGCCGTATTGCTATCCGATCGCCATCGACCTGCTGGAACGGGGGCTGGTGACGTCGAAGGGCATCGTCACGCACGGTTTCGCGCTGGAAGACTGGGAGCAGGCGTTCGCGCTGGCCAATTCACTCGATTCGATCAAGGTACTGCTGAAACCATCGGTACCTGTTTAACTGAAGGAAGACTGCTGCATGGAATACATCATCGGTGTCGATATCGGCACGCAAAGCACCAAGGCCTTGCTGGTCGACCGCGCGGGCGCCATCATCGCCCAGCACGCGCAAGGCTACCAAGTCGACACGCCCAAGCCGCTGTGGGCCGAGCAGTGGCCCGATGTCTGGTACCGGGCCGTGCTCACCTGCGTGCGCGAGGTGGTGGCAAAAAGCGGCGTGGCCGCGGCCGATATCAAGGCCATTTGCGTGAGCAGCCTGTACGGCGGCTCCGGCATACCCGTCGACGAGGCCATGCAGCCGCTGCACCCCTGCCTGATCTGGATGGACCGCCGCGCCACCGAGGAAGTGGAGTGGGTCACGCAACAGATCGACCTGGAACGGCTGCATGCGGTCACCAGCAATGGCGTCGACAGCTACTACGGCTATACCAAGATGCTGTGGCTGAAAAACCACCAGCCCGCCATATGGGAACGCACGCGGTATCTGCTGCCGCCGAACAGCTATATCAACTACCTGCTGTGCGGCGAGGTGGCGGTCGACCATAGTTCGGCCGGCAATATCGGCGGCGTGTACGACATGGCGGCGCGCAACTGGTCCGGTGAAATGCTCGATGCGCTGGGCATCCCCGCGCGCATGATGCCGCAGCGCCTGGTCGATTCGTCCGAGGTGGTCGGCCCCCTGCTGCCGGCCATCGCCGAACAGCTCGGTTTGCTGGCCGGAACAAAGGTGGTGGCCGGCGGCGTCGATGCGGCGGTCGCCACCCTGGCGGCGGGCGTCAGCCGCGCCGGCCAGCATGTGGCCATGATCGGCACCAGCATGTGCTGGGGCACGATACGCCAGCAGGCCGAGGCCAGCCACGGCCTGATCAGCATGCCGCATGTATTCAACAGCCAGCACGATTTATACGTGTTCGGCGGCGCGATCACGGCCGGCGCTTCCGTCAGCTGGTTCCGCGACGCCTTCTGCCAGGCCGATATCGACGAGGCCAAGCGGCAAGGTTATGGCGATGTGCACCAGCTGATGGAAGAAAACGCGGCCAAGGTGCCGCCCGGCGCCGATGGCGTGCTGTTCCTGCCCTATCTGATGGGCGAGCGCAGCCCGATCTGGGACGCGAAAGCCAGCGGGGCGTTTTTAGGCCTGAACCTGTACCACGGCCGCGCCCATCTGTACCGCGCCGTGCTGGAAGGCGTGAGCTTTGCGCTGAAACACAATATCGACGCGGGCAGCCAGGGCGCGGCCACGCTGGACGACAAACTGATCGTCGTCGGCGGCGCCGCGCACTCGCCGTTGTGGATGCAGATCATCGCCGACATCACCGGCTACCAGGTCTACACGATCGCCGAAAACGTCGAAGCGGCGCTGGGGGCGGCCTTGCTGGCGGCGCTGGGCGCCGGCCTGATCTCGCGCGAGACGGCGCAGCAGGGCTGGGTCACGCTGGTGCCGCGCAGCACGCCGCAAGCCGAGGCCAGCGCCGCCTACCGCCGCGCCTTCGGCCGCTACCGCGACGCCTATCCCGCCCTGCAAGGGCTGATGCACCGCATCCACCACGACCACCAGGAGTAGAACAGCATGCAATTCGATTTCAGCGGCAAGCGTTATATCGTCACGGGCGCGTCCAGCGGCATCGGCGAAGTCACGGCCCGTTTGCTGCGCGCGGCCGGCGCCGAGGTGATCGCCATCGGCCAGAACGCCGGCAAGCTGGCCGCGCTGGCGCAGGACACCGGCTGCCAGCCCTTGCAGCTCGATATCGCCGACAGCGCGGCGATGGCGGCGGCGATCGCGCCGCTGGCCAATATCGATGGCCTCGTCAACTGCTCCGGCATCGCCCTGCTCGACCCTTGCCTGGCGCTCGACGCCGAACGCTTCGACCAGGTGATGGCGATCAATGCGCGCGGCGCGGCCATGATGGCGCGCCATGTGGCGCAGGGCATGCTGCGCGACGGCCGCGCCGGCAGCATCGTCAATGTGTCGAGCCAGGCGTCGCTGGTGGCGCTGGACGACCACCTGGCGTATTGCGCCTCAAAGGCGGCGCTGGACGCCATCACGCGCAACTTGTGCCTGGAACTGGGACCCAGCGGCATCCGCGTCAACAGCGTCAACCCCACCGTGACCCTGACGCCGATGGCCGAACGGGCCTGGAGCGACCCGGTCAAAAGCGGCCCGATGCTGGCGGCGATTCCGCTGCGCCGCTTCGCCACGCCGCAAGACGTGGCACGGCCCATCCTGTTCCTGCTCAGCGACGCGGCCGCCATGATCAGCGGCGTCAGCCTGCCCATCGATGGCGGCTATACCTGCCGCTGACTTGGCCCGACAGGCAAAAATACAACAAGCAGCGCAATTGCCAAGCGGCCGCTTCCCGCATTACAATGAGAATAATTCTTATTTGCAATCACGAAGCGACTGCCCATGCCGGCTGCCCCAGCTCCCCCACAGCCCGTCGAGACCCTGTATGCCGACCACCATGGCTGGCTGCAATCGTTGCTGCGCCGGCGCCTGGGCAATGCGTTCGACGCGGCCGACCTGGCGCATGACGCGTTTGTGCGCCTGCTGAGCAAACCGCGCAGTTTCGACAGCTTCGAAGGCGCGCGCGCCTATCTGAGCACGGTGGCGCGCGGCCTGTGCGTGGACCTGTGGCGCCGCCGCGAGATCGAGCAAGCCTGGCTGGCCGCGCTGGCGGCGCAACCGGAAGCCCACGCCTGCTCGGCCGAACAGCAGGCCAGCGTGCTGCAGGCGCTGGGCGAGATTGACGCCATGCTGCGCAGCCTGCCGGCCAAGGTGGCGCAAGCGTTCGTGCTGGCAATGGTGCATGGCATGACGGACAAGGAAGTGGCGGCGCAGCTGGGCGTGTCGGACCGCATGGTGCGCAAATACATGGCCAGGGCCCTGCTGCATTGCATGCTGCTGGAAGCGGCGCTGGAGACGCCATGAGCACCTTATGAGCAATTCGCACGCCGCCATGCGGCAGGCGGCCGAATGGTTTGCCCTGCTGCGCTCGGGCGAGGCCAGCGACAGCGACCGCCATGCCTGGCAGGCCTGGCTCGATCAAAAGCGCGAACACCGCGACGCCTGGGCCCATGCCGAAACCGTCGCCCGGCGTTTCGAACCGGTGCGCAGCCCCGAACTGCGCCATGCCGCCACCGATACCTTGCACGGCGCGCGCGCCAAGTCGCTGCCGCGCCGGCGCGTGCTGGGCGCGCTCGCCATCCTGGGGGGCGGCGCGCTGCTGGGCGTCGAGGCCTGGCGCGCCCATCCTGTTTACCTGCTGGCGCAGTACCGCACCGGCACCGGCGAGCTGCGCAGCCTGACCCTGGCCGACGGCAGCAGCGTCTGGCTCAATACGGCCAGCGCGTTTGACACCGACTACAGCGCCAGCCTGCGCCGCCTGCGCTTGCTCGATGGCGAAATGCTGGTCGACACGGCGCATGACAGCACGCGTCCTTTGGTGGTCGATACGGCCCATGGCCGCCTGCGCGCGCTGGGCACGCGCTTTACGGTGCGCCTGTTGGATGGGGCCACCTACCTGGCCGTATATGGCGGCGCGGTGGAAGTGCGCAGCAGCGGCGGCGCCACGCGCATCGTCAAGGCCGGCAGCCAGGTCACGTTCAGCGCCACCGCCATCGGCAAGACAGAAGCGGCCGACCCGGCCCGCGAAGCGTGGTCGCGCGGCGTGCTGCTGGCCGATAACATGGCCCTGCAGGACGTGGTGGCCGAATTGAAGCGCTATCACCGTGGCCATATCGGCGTGTCGCCCGAAGTGGCGCAGCTGCGCGTGCTGGGCGGCTACCCGCTGCACGACCTGGACAAAACCCTGCGCATGCTGGCGGCCGTGCTGCCGCTGCGCGTGCGGCGCCCCCTGCCGTGGTGGACCACGCTGGAAGCTATTTAAAAATTTTATCGGCTGACGGTTCCGCATTTGGCGCACTGGTTCGATACACAGGATAAGACGGCATCGCCGCATCCTTTACCGAACCCCTGACCCCAACTTATCCATGTCCAATTCTTCCTACCTGATGCGCCTGGCCATTGCCAGTGCCTTCCTGGCACCTGTCGCGGTGTACGCACAACAAGCTGCGCCAGTGCGCGCCTACCAGATTCCCGCCGGCCCCTTGAGCGCCGTGCTGGCCCGCTTTGTCGGCGAGTCCGGCATCCTGCTGGCCGGCAGCACCGAGCTGGCCAATGGCAAGGCCAGCGGCGGCCTGCAGGGCAGCCATGGCGTCGACGCCGCCCTGGCGCAGCTGTTGTCCGGCAGCGGCCTGGAAGCGGTGCGCAATGCCGATGGCAGTTACACCCTGCGCCGCGCGGCGCCGCCGGCGCAGGTCGACGCCACCGGCTATAAAACCATGGCGGCCATCAGCGTGGTCAGCGCGCGCGACAGCACCAGCGAAGGCAGCGGCGCCTACAGCGGCGGCGCCCTGTCGCTGGGTAAAAATAACGCCAGCCTGCGCGACACGCCGCACAGCGTCACCATCATCTCGCGCCAGCAGATCGAAGACCAGGGCTTGACGGACCTGACCGATGTCTTGCGCAGCACGCCCGGCATCGAAGTGTTCAACACCGATTCCGAGCGCGTGGGCTATTACGCGCGCGGCCAGGAAATCACCAACGTGCAGTTCGACGGCAACGCCGCCATCACGCCGGGCAGCGGCAACGGCTTCTATATCCAGCCTGACATGGCGACCCTCGATCACGCCGAAGTGCTGCGCGGCGCGGCCGGCCTGATGCGCGGCGCCGGCAGCCCCTCGGGCGCCGTCAACCTGGTGCGCAAGCGCCCGACTTCGCAGTTTTCCGCGGGCGGCGCGGCCACCGTCGGCAGCTGGGATACGTATCGGGCCGAAGGCGATATCTCGGCGCCGTTGAACGCCTCGGGCAGCGTGCGTGGCCGCGTGGTGGCCGTGGAAGACCGCCGCCACCATTTTCAGAAGGCGCGCAAGTCCGACAAAAGCGTGCTGTATGCGGTGCTCGAGGCGGACATCGCGCCGGCCACCACCTTGCTGGCCGGCCTGGAATGGTCGACCCTGAAAACCAATGGCGCCTGGGGCAACCTGCTGGCCAATATCGACGGCAGTCCGATGCAATTCGCGCGCGACACCTACCTGGGTTCGTCGGAAAACCACTGGGACCGCGAAAACAAACAAGCCTTCGCCAGCCTGGAACACCAGTTCGGCAATGGCTGGAGCGCCAAGGCCAGCTTCAACTTCATCAACATGAAGCGCATGCACGGCGCCGACGGCTATGTGCAGACGCTGATCTCGCGCAACGCAAAAGATCCATCGAAGATCAATTACCAGATCAGCCGCTGCGGCGAAAAGGACTACACGGCCCAGCAGACCAGCTGGGACCTGTACGCCAGCGGCCCGTTCACCCTGCTGGGCCGCCAGCATGAACTGGTGGTCGGCGCCAACGGCTCGCGCGACTATGCCCAGCCGACCGCCGGCTCCTGCGCCACCCTGGCCGGCCTGCCATCGATGACCGGCCTCGATCCCTACACCTGGGACCCGTACAACGTGGCCATGCCCGCCATGCCGGCCTTCACCGGCACCTATGTCAAAAACCTGACGGAACAACAGGGCGCGTATGCGACCGCGCGCCTGAATGTCAGCGATCCGCTCACCGTCATCCTTGGCGCGCGCATGAGCTGGTGGGACTACAAGCCGAACAACCGTGCCGGCGCCTACAGCGTCGATGCGGAATTCACACCCTACGTGGCGGCCCTGTATGCGCTCAATGACAATCTGAGCCTGTACGGCAGCTACGCCGACGTGTTTACCCCGCAGCGCGCCTTCGACAAGACCGGCAAGGCGCTCGCGCCGATCACCGGCCGCAATCTCGAACTCGGTGTCAAAGGCGAGTTTTTCAACAAAAAGCTCCATACCAACCTGGCCATCTTCCAGCTGGAACAGAACGGCAAGGGCGTCGATGACCTCAGTTCGACCAACCCCTGCCTGCCCGACTACAGCAACGGCTATTGCCAGATCGCCCAGGGCGAGCAGCGCAGCCGCGGCGTGGAAGCGGAAGTGTCGGGCCAGATCGGCAGCAACTGGAACCTGTCGGCCGGCTACACCCTGAACAACACGAAAAACGTGCGCGACACGGCCAGCAATACGGGCAAGGCGATCCGCACCACCACGCCGCGCCACTTGCTGCGTTTGTTTTCCAGCTACACCCTGCCCGGCGACCTGCATGCGTGGTCGGCCGGCGGCGGCGTCAACCTGCAAAGCGAAATCACCAGCCAGAGCGGCACCGCGTTTGCGCGCCAGGGCGGCTATGCCACCGCTTCGGCGTTTGTCTCCTACCGCATCAGCCGCAACCTGCAGGCGCAGCTCAATGTCAGCAATCTGTTCGACAAGGTGTACTACGAGAAGATCCGCGAGTATGGCCCCGGCTACTACTATGGCGCCCCGCGCGGTGCCATGTTGACGGTACGCGGCCAGTATTGATCAGTCCCGGGGGCGGCTTTTCAGCTTGAACGCCGTCCCCGCCAGCAGCAGCCCCGCCACCAGCGCCACCCAGTCAAAACCCGCCAGCGCCACCTCGGTGGTCGCCAGGGTCAACGGCATCAGCCCGCCCCACAATCCCGCTCCCAGCCCCAGCTGAAACCGCCACATGCCAAGAGTCGGACGGATCTGTGCCAGCAGCGCCGCCACGGCCCAGGCGCCGAAGAAGCAGGCGATCTCGCTGTCGGCGCGCTGCGCCATGCCGACCGGCAGTAGCCGGTTGGCCCAGAAAAACGCGGCAAACGCGATCGGCAGGCCGGCAATCGCACCGATATTCAGGGCGTCGACCAGCCGCAGCCCGAAGCCGATACGTCCGGCCTTTACCGCCTGGGCGCGCGTGCGCACGCCCCACAGCACGGCGCCGGTGGCCACCATGGCGCAGCCGGCCAGGCCGCACAAAAAGAACAGCGCGCGCAGCAAGGGATCGGCAAAGCGGCCCAGGTGCAAGCCGTACATGGCGCGCCGCGCTTCCGAGGGCGTGATGGCGTCGTAGTCGGTGGCGGCGAGCAGCTGGCCGCTGGCGCCCTGGAACAGCAGCACCGGCTCGCTATTCGAAAACGACAGGCCCGCCTGGCGCGCAAGCGCGATGGTGGCGCTGGCGTCGCCCGGATAATCGATCACGATGCGCCCCGGCGCCGCGCCGCGCCAGCGTGTACTCGCCTGCGCCAGCAGCGGCGCCAGGTCCGTCAACGGCGCCGGCTGGCCCGAGGGCGTGACCTTGCGCGCCGTTTGTGGATACGCGTCCTTGAGCCAGGTCTTCTGGTCGCCGCCATACAGCGCCTGCTTGGGCGCCGGCATATACATGAACATCAGCGTCACCAGCCCCGTATAGGTGATCATCAAATGAAACGGCAGCGCCAGCACGGCCACCGCATTGTGCGCATCGAGCCACGAGCGCTGTCCCTTGTGCGGCCTGAAGGTAAAGAAATCCCTGAAGATGCGCCGGTGCGTGATCACGCCGCTGAGGATGGCCACCAGCATGCCCATGGCGGCGATGCCGACGATCCAGCGCCCCCACACGATCGGCATATAGTGCAGATCAAAATGCAGACGAAACAGGAAGTCGCCGCCTTCGGTGGCGCGCGGCGCCGGCAGCTGTGCGCCGCTGGCCGGGTCGAGCAGCACCTGGTCCTGGCGCGCGCGGCGTTTTTTGACGGCCGTCTTTGTGTCGACCCAGCTGACGGCCAGCGCCGGCTGGCGGCCGGTCGGCAGCTCGATCACCCAGCGCGTGGCGTCGGGTGCGTTCGCACGCAGATAGGCCAGCGCCGATTGCGCCGCCAGCACGGGCGGCACCGGTGCGGCGCTGGCGGCCGCCTGCAGCTCCGGCTTCATCCACAAGCTGATTTCGTCGCGGTAGTACGACGCCGTGCCACTCATGAACACCATCAGCAGCAGCCAGCAGACGAACAGCCCGGACCAAGTATGCAGCCAGGCCATGGCCTGGCGCAGGCTGCCCTTTTTGGCAAACACCCACAGGATGATGACGGCATAGACCAGGAAAGACAGCAGAGTAGCCGTCATCACCGCATCGACGCGGCTCTGTGGCAGCAGCACGGCCAGCATCCAGGTAATGGCGACGGTCAGGACATAACCGCCCAGGATGGCGGCCAGCAGGCGCGCAGCCACGCCGAGGCGGTAGCGGGTGGAGTGGTGCAAGGGCATGGAATGGTGGCTTTCATCGGTTCATCGGTGGCGCGTAGGCCTTGTTGATGAATCGGATAAAGCGGATAAAAGCGGAACCAGCGCAGGGAGAAAACAACACCGCCAAGCCAGTGTGGGCCGAACCGTGGATGGCGCCGGCTAGCGTCGCCTCAGGGCGCCGTGGCACAGGCCGGATCCGCGCCGGGCTGCAGCAAGGGCACCGACATCAGCCAGCCGCGCAAATTGCTAATCAGCGCGCGTCCGCACCGTTCGGACAGCACCTGGGCGCGCTCGGCGGCTGCCTTGCGGCCTTCGTGATAGCGTACCGTCCTGAAAACGCCCAGGTCGGCGGGCGCATCGCCACCGCTGTAGGCCTGTTGCAATGCGATCTCGATCGACAGCGCCAGCAAGGCGGCACTCTGGTCCAGCAACTGGCGGCCTTGCTGCGCATTCCAGTACGCTTCCAGGTCGGCATGCGTGCTGGCCCGCGAGACCACGCGCACGGTGTTGCGGTAGGCAGCCTGCTTCGGCGCGCCCGGCGCATGGACGGCGATCGCATTATCGAGCACCAGCGCGCTCTGGTCCTGGGTCATGGCGAACAGCGGCGTGCTTTCGACGATCCAGCCCGATTCGTCGTGATCGAAAAA
The DNA here is from genome assembly GCF_030944405.1 of Janthinobacterium sp. J1-1. Taxonomy (NCBI): domain Bacteria; kingdom Pseudomonadati; phylum Pseudomonadota; class Betaproteobacteria; order Burkholderiales; family Oxalobacteraceae; genus Janthinobacterium; species Janthinobacterium sp. J1-1. Next base: position 1,920,871 of record NZ_CP132339.1, on the reverse strand, counting down.
GGCGATCAAGCGCGGCGTACTGCCAGGCGCCACGCGTGCCAGCGCCTGCGCCATCAGTGTGTCCTGGCGCATGGCATCGAGCACCGGCAGGTAAGGCAGCAGCACCTGGTCCGCCGCCAGTTCGATCTCGCTTTTGCGCTGTTCCAGGCCGCTATTGATCACCAGGGCATGGGCGGCCAGCGCCGCCGCAAAACCGGCGATGCCGGGCATCATGTAGGTGGTACCCGATGCACCCTTGCCGGCCCTGTCGAAATTGGCCAGGCCGCGAAAGGCCACCGCCTGCTGCTGCGGCAGGCGCAAGGACCAGGTGGCAGGCAGCGCCGGCTGCTGCGCCAGCGCACCGGCGCACAGCGACCAGGCCAGTACCGCGAACGCGGCTGTTCTCAGCATCGCCATGTCAATACAAGGGTTTGCGCAAGGCATCGCGCGCACCTTCGATGGCCTGGAAATAGGCATTGCTCAAGCCGGGATAAGCGGGCGCTTCGTCCCAATTGCCGGTGGCGCTCCTGAGCTGGCGCAGCGCACGGTACCAGTCGTATGCATGATCGTCGAGGTTGACGATATAGCCGGCGCCGGCTACCAGGCCCTGCGGGTCGCCGGCCGGAATATAGCTGTTGTAGTTACGGTTGACGCCGACCTTGGTCAGATGAATCACCAGCAGCTTGTCGAGCCGGTATTGCCGGCCCAGCGCCGAAAAATCCTTTTTGGCGCCGTTCGGTTTGCTGTCCTGGCGGTCGGGCAAGGCATCGATATCGAGCGGTTCGGCGATGACGATCACCTCGTGCCCTTTTTTGCGCAGCAACTCGGCAAGGTCCTCCTTGATGCTCAGCAGGTCCTCGGTCGGCAAGGTGCGCACATGCGCCGTCAACGCGGTATTGGAAACGCTAACGGCGGCGATGCACAGCAGGCAACCGGCGCCAGGGAAGTGCGTATCGGCGGTCGGCACGGTGCTCATCACCACGCCGATGCGCACCGGCCGGGCCGACAAGGCGCTGGCCGACAGCGGCACGGCCGCCTGTTTGGGCGCCGCGCAGGCGCCAAGCAGCGCGGCACAGCACAAGACCATCAGTGTGGCGCGCGCTACCATGGATTGCCTGCGCCTAGTGATGAACAGCCGAATGGCTGGTCGACGAACCGGAACCACCCGAACTGGCCACGCCGATGGCGATGGCGATGGCGGTGCCGATGCCTACCAGCATCGTTGTACTGATCCCCGTCGTGGCGACAGCGCCAGCCGTCGTCACCGGCGCCTTGCTGGCCGAATCTTTCATGCCGACCACTGTCTGGTCATCGTCCTTTTCCTCCTCGTCGGCGCTCTTGTCGGGCGCTGGCGCGGGTGCCACCGCAGGCACGGGTACAGCCGGCGACGTCTGCGCCATCGCATGCAATGGCATCGTGCCCAGCAACACAGTCAGTAATAAAGCATTTTTCATGACATAACCCAATATAAATATGACAGTTTTTTTAATCGAATGACAAGGAAATTATTGTATTGAAATATCGCAACTATTCAGTCCTATGAGAGCGACACAAAAAACATCAATTTTTGCTTGAAGTGAGCAACCCCTTATCAGATGACCTCTTTTCCAAGCGGAATTTCGCTATTGACAACACCTGTTCATAGGGCTGAACAGTTGCCATCATTACATCTCAAACCAACTGGTTTGCCTATCCCCCATTTATGGGATAAATTGGGAAAACAGAAATCTTTGTTATCTGAAACAACCATTGGGGCTCTTTTCGGCAAAGCAACTTCACGTAGAGGAGAGAGATGTGGATACGCGTCCAATGCGCCAGTATTTATAAAACAACAATACCGCTGCTATTTCCGCATTCTTCTTGGCAATTCATTACCGCTGGTTTAGAGTGGTCGGGCGATCCACCCGTCCCTCTCTCCATGCGCCCAAGCCTGCTTCCGGAATACAGCAATCTGCTGCTCGCGCTCTACCGCTTGGCCCAGGAATGCCCGGTCCATCTATTCCAGGACGCGGCGCTGACACTGCTCAAAACCTGCCTGGCCTTTGACTCCTCGATGTGGGGCACCGCCACCATGCGCGAGGGTGGCATCGACATCCACAGCATCCACCTGCACAATTCCTCGCCGGCGATGCTGGAGGCCTACGAAAAAGTGAAGCACTGCGACACCGCTGCCGTGCAAGTGACGGCGCAGCGCACCATGACCATCGGTTTTCGGGTCGAGGATTTTCCCGGGGAGCACAACACGGCGTTCCGGCAGTTTCTGCATGACTTTGGCCACGTCAACATGCTGATCACCTCGGACATCCATCCCGGCACCCGGTTCGTGCAGTGGGTGTCGCTGTACCGTGCCGAATTGGCGGCGCGCTGTCTGAAACCGGAGATCGATCTGCTGGCCTGCCTGGCGCCGCACCTGATGCAGGCGCTGGCCATCAACCGCCTGGTCCACCTGGACCGCCTGAGCCATGACACGGTGCGCGCCAAATGGTCGGTCGCGATCGCTGACCAGCGAGGTGTGCTTTACCATGCCGACGACCGCTTCAAAGCGTTGGTGTTTGCCGCCTGGCGCACCGACGATCCGCAGCACTTGCCGCCGGCGCTGCTGAAGCAATTGGTCAGCCAGCCGGACCAGCCGCATGTGGCCGCTGGCGGCGTTATCGTGCGGGGTCACCGCGAACAGGGCTTGCTGTTTTTAAAGGCGCGCGCCAGCGAAACGGTGGACACGCTGAGCGAGCGCGAATTCCTGGTGGCCAAGCTAATCGCCCACGGCCTGACGCAAAAACAGGTGGCCACCCAGCTCAACCGTTCGCCGGAAACCATCCGCAGCCAGATCAAGGCCATCTTCAACAAGCTGAACATCAACAACGTCGCGCTGCTGGGGGCGTTGCTGGCGGTGCGGGAATAAACGCAGGTCAGGCCGTCGTACGCTGCATCAAGCTGGCCACCAGCGCCGGCAAGCTGGCCATCTCGCTGAATACGTAACTGGCCCCAGCCGCTTTCAGGCGCGCTTCCTGGCCGGCGGCGATATGGCCGCCGCCAATAAAGCCCAGCACCGTCATGCCGGCGGCGGCAGCGGCGGTCACGCCCGTGACGCTGTCTTCCAGCACCAGGCACTGGCCTGGCGGCACGCCGAAGGCGGCCGCCGCCGCGAGGTACAAACCAGGGTGCGGCTTGGCGTGGCCGACCAGGTCGGGCGTGAAGTAGCGGCCACCGAACAGGTCCACCATGCCGGTGCGGGTCAAGGCGGCGTGCACGCGTTCGCTGACGCTGTTCGAGGCGACCGCCTTCGGCAGGTCGATCGCGGCCAGCGCCTGCGCCACGCCGGGCACGGCACTCAATTGCTCATCGCACCGGACGTTAACGCCGTGGCCGATGGCCAGCACTTCTTCTTCCGGCAACTGCGGCAAGCCCAGTTCGGCATAGATATCATGGATCAAGGGCACCAGGCGCAGGCCCAGGCGCGGTTCGATCAGGCCTTGCAGGGTGACACCCTCGGGCAAACCCGGCAGCTGCGGAGCCAGCAAGTCGAGCAGCGCCTGCAGGGCCACGGCCTCGCTGTCGATCAACACGCCATCGCAGTCGCTGATCAGGTGGGTAAAACGCGGGCCAGTGTGGGCGGCGGTATCAGGCATGGACACTCCAGGGTAGGGACAGGCAATGATAGGGAGAGTTGACGGGCCGGGCCACGTCAAAAGCGGATGATTTGCGATACTTTTTTTCAACGCGGTTTGATAACGGCAGACTGTGATTATCCCAGATTTCCCCTTCTGCCGTCCTCAGCCGTGCGCTGGCGCCATGCAGGCAGTTGCTTTTATCCAAATACCGAAGGCATACTGCATGCTGCCCTGATCGCTTGAATCAGGCCCAACCGGACCCCAGCCATGACTTCTTCCAGCTTGCCGCAGCGCCGATTTCCCTTCGCGTCCTCCCTTGCCACTTTCGCCTTCTGCACCACCTTTGCGCAAGCTGCGCTGGCGGACGACGCGGCCGACGTGCTGAACCTGGTGCGCCAGCACGTGGCGGCGCAGACCCGGTTCGACGTGCCTGCCCTGACCGCGCTGACGGCAGACAATTACGTGGAGGTCTCGCCGATGGGCGAAGTCGACACGCGCGAGAAAATGCTGGCCTTCTATGCGCCGGAAAAAAAGACCGCCACGCCCGTCATCACGGTCGAGGAACCGCTGGTGCGCGTGACGGGCGGCACGGCCGTGCTGATCGGCAAGTTGGCGATCTCGGTCAACGCCGGCGGCCAGCAGCGCCAGATGGCAATGCGCGCCAGCTATGTCGCCATCAAGGAAGGGGCAAACTGGAAACTGATGTCGGCCCAGTACACGGGCATTGCGCCAAAACGGCCAGCGCAATAAAAAAGGGCCGCAAGGCCCTTTCATCATTTCAACCATCCCCGATGGCGGAAATATAAAAATGGCGCAATCGCGCTGGTGATCATCAGGCCCCAGGCCCAGGGATAGCCGAAGGTCCATTCCAGCTCCGGCAAGAACTTGAAGTTCATGCCGTACACGCTGGCGATCAGGGTCGGCGGCAGGAAAGCCACGCTGGCCACCGAGAAGATCTTGATGATCTTGTTCTGGTTGATGTTGATGAAACCGACGGTGGCGTCCATCAGGAAATTGATCTTGTCGAACAGGAAGGAGGTATGGCCGTCCAGCGATTCGATATCGCGCAGAATCTGGCGCGCTTCCTCGAATTGCTCGGAATTGAGCAGCCGGCCGCGCATCAGAAAGCTGACGGCGCGGCGCGTATCCATCATGTTGCGGCGGATGCGGCCATTCAAATCTTCCTCGTGGGCAATCGCGTTCAGCGCTTCGGCCGCGTGCGCATCGGTAAATTCCTTTTGCAACACACGCGTGCTGACTTCTTCCAGGTTCTGGTAGATGCCTTCGAGCACGTCGGCCGAGTATTCGGCGTCGGTGGCGTACAGGTCCAGCAGCACGTCCATGTAGTCGGCGATCGAACCGGGCCGCGAACGGGCGCGCATGCGCACCAGGCGGAACACGGGCAGGTCGTCCGTATGCATCGAGAACAGGATTTTACGGGCCAGGATAAAGGCCACGGTGATCACGCGCGAGGGGCCGTCGTCTTCTTCCAGCAAGAAATCGGTACGCAGATGCAGGTCGCCGTTTTCCGCTTCGTAGTAGCGGGCCGACGCCTCGATATCCTTGACTTCGTCTTCACCCGGCAGGGTAACGTTGTAGGTGGCCTTGACCCAGGCCCGCTCATCATCGGTCGGATCGGTCAGGTCGACCCACACCGGTTCGGCATTTTCGAGGTCTGCGCGGCTGTCGATCGGCACCTGGTTGAGCCGGCCATTCTGTAATACAAAGACATTGATCATGCGCGCTCTCAGCCGGATGTGGGGTTATCGTAATATTTGCTGGCGCTGGCGCCAAAAATCAAAACAGCGCAAGTGTACTCGCAAAGCCCTTTTCACGACCACCCCCGCGCCGCCCTTTTTCACCGAAATAGTGCGGCGCAGCATCCATACCACGCTGTCTTTCTGCCATGCTTGCCTATTCGAACACGCCGCTCACTGTGGTAATTCCGCCGCGCCCATGCGGCGCAGGATCACGCCGGTGCGCCGGTTCAGGTAGCCGGTGTCGCGATGGCTGTCGTAATAGCGCGGATTGGGCAGCATCACGGCCAGCTTGGCCGCCTGGCCCGCGTTCAGCTTGGCCGCGCTGGTGCGGTAATAATGGCGCGCCGCCGCTTCGGCGCCAAACGTGCCTCGACCGAACTCCACCACGTTCAGGTAGATTTCAAAGATGCGCTGCTTGTCCATCAGGCTTTCCAGCATGTAGGTGATGATCAGTTCTTGGCCCTTGCGCACATAGCTGCGCGAGCCGGACAGGAACAGATTCTTCGCCAGCTGCTGGGTAATGGTCGAGCCGCCGGCCACCACCTTCTGTTTCTTGCTGTTTTTCTCATACGCCTTTTGCAGCGCCTCCCAATCGATGCCTTCGTGCTCGGAAAAATTGGCGTCTTCCGAAGCGATGATGGCGCGTTTCAGGTTGTTCGAGATGCGCTCATACGGCACCCAGGTCTGCTGAATGACGGCCTTCGGATTCTTTTCCTGCAAACTCGACAATTGCTCGCGCATAAAGGCGGTGCTGGTCGGGTTATGGTCGACCCACCACCATATCTGCAAAAAGAAATACAGCTGCACCACGATAAAAGCCAGCACCGGCACGATAAACAGCCATTTGATCCAGCCATAGCGGCTGGCAGACGCGCCCTTGCGCGCGCCCTTCCTGGCCGCCTTCACAGGGCACCGCGCAGCAGCGCCAGCAAGTCCTGCGTCTCGGGCCGCACGCCGCGCCACACATGAAAAGCTTCAGCTGCCTGCTCGACCAGCATGCCCAAGCCATCGCGCACCTGTGCGCCATGCTGAGAGGCAAAATCCATGAAGACGGTCGGCGCCGCGCCATACATCATGTCCAGCGCCAAGGTATGGCTGCCAAACACGGTGGCCGGCACCGGCGGCAAGTCGCCCGCCAGGCTGGCCGAAGTGGCATTGATGACGATATCGAACTGGCCATCGGGCTGCTCGAAACCGCCCGCGCGCAAGCCGTCGATGCCCTGGCCGGCCTCCTGGAATTGCGCCACCAGCGCCTGGGCCGTGGCCACGGTGCGGTTGGCAATGAACAACTCTGACGGCTGCTCCTGCAGCAGCGGCAGCACCACGCCACGCGCCGCGCCGCCGGCGCCCAGCAGCAGCACGCGCTTGCCAAGAATGGCCACGCCGGCATTACGCACGATATCGGCCACCAGGCCGGCGCCATCGGTGTTGTCGCCAAGAATCACGTCGCCATCGAAGCGCAGGGTATTGACCGCGCCGGCCGCTTGCGCGCGCGGCGTCAGTTCGGTCGCCAGCGCGCAGGCGTCCAGCTTGAACGGCACCGTCACATTGGCGCCCTTGCCGCCTTCGGCCGCAAAGCCGCGCGCCGCCAGCGCAAAGCCGTCCAGCGGCACCAGCCGGCGTTCATAGACGATGGCCTCACCCGTCTGCTGGGCAAAGGCGGCATGGATGGCGGGGGATTTACTATGGGCAATCGGGTTGCCGAACACGCAATAGGCGTCGGGAGTGATCTCTTCGGTGCTCAATTGCCGCCGCCTGTCAGGTTAGCTTCCATTTTTTCTTCGCGGGTAAATTTGAATCGGGTGATGACGACCCACAGGTCGTCCTTGTCGCTGGACAGCATGTTCGGCGGAAAGCGGCCAAACGGCGCCGCGCGGCGCACGATGGCGATCGCCGCCGCATCGAGCGCCGGGTTGCCCGAGCTTTTCTCGACGCGGATGCCGCCTTCCTTCTGGTAAATCGTGCCGTCCTGGAAGATCGGGATATAGACCACCAGCTCGCCATACATCTTGCGGCCATTTTTTTGCGGAAAGTTCAAGGTGCCGATATCCTCGATGCGCTTTTGCAGGGTCTTGTAATACATGGCATAGCCGACCTCCTGCGTGCTGGGCGTAATGAAGGTCTTGCGCGGACGCTTGTTCTGGTCTTCCACGGTCTGGCTGATCTCGGCCGCCATGCGGGCAATCGCCTTGCTGCTCTCCAGCAAGTCCGACCCGGTCGCCACCGGATTGGGCTTGTCCTTTTCCGTCACCGGCGCGGCGCTGTAGGGCGTGGCCTTCTGCGCCTGGGTCAGCAGTTCCTGCTGCTTCTGTTCCAGTTCGGTAATCCGGCGCGCGCTGGCCTTGACGCTGTCGCCCTCCTCCACCTTGCGCATGTCCGGCAGCGGCGACTTGGCGCGCCCCTTGTCGGCCTGGCCACCACCGTCGAGATTGGCTTGCGCCAGAGCATCGGCCTTCAGGGGCTGGGCAGCATGCTTGGCATTGACCAGTATCACTTCCAGGCCAGGATCGGCAGCCACCGCGCGCTGCGGCGCGGGCGCGACAAAATGCACCGCCAGCAAGGCGCCATGCGCCAGCAGCGAAGCGGCGACAGCGATGGCCAGGAATCGGTGTTGTAAGAAGATAAGCTTCACGCTGGCAGCAAGTCCATGACGTCGGGAAATGGTGAATTTTACGTCAAAGCCGGCGTGCAACTGCCAGTTTTTGTGCGGGATGAATGGAAAGCTGTTTACTGTGTACCGGATCAGCTGATGGCGAGCCCAAGCACCTCTTGCAGTCTGAGCAACTTGCGCCGTACACTGAACGATGGATACTCATGAAACGCTTCTCCAGTTCTTTAAAGGATATTTAATGATCGACTGGCCGCTTATGTTGATGAAAATGGCCGTCTGATAAGGCTGATCATTGAAGATGGCATTCGCAGTTGCGGCGGTCAAGATGCTTCAAAAGAATGGATGAATTGAATGAAATGACAAATAAAACTCGACTTGCCGCTGCTGCTAACACGCTGGCTCCTGCACTCGGCATTTTGCAAGAACTTGGCTATGTTGTGACCCGAGACAAGACCACTGAACCGCAATATCAGGCTGAAAACGACAACTGTATTTTTATAGCGGATGATCTTTTGAGTCTACTGGGTTTGGTAAAAATTTACGCGACACGCGGTGCCGCTTTTCAGCCAAGCGATGATGAAGTACAGCGCATCCTGTTGCTTGAGAGCGATGACGATGAAGAGTAGTAGCCGAGGTGGACGAAAAAGCAATTCTGATCTCCTGCTTTATTTGAACAGACAAGGTTTTTGAACAAATGAACAAGCTCACTGTCGTGCTGGTCGATCCGCCAAATGATGAAGCTGCATCCGTCACCCTGCGCAGCAAAACAGGCGAGGTCACCGCGTTTTGCCACCCTTGTGATTTGAAGGCAGGTGACCTGATCGGCAATCGACTGGCTGTGCTGGACGCTGAGGTGCTGGCCGCCTTCCTGTCGGACTGGCCGGAAAATGAAAAAGAGGCCTTGTCCACGGAGTGGATCGAACGTACCGGACATTACTCGTACAGAGGGCGAGGCCGCGTGATCGATCAGGCGTAGGGTCTGGTCGAGGTACAAGGATTTATTGTGAAGATGGGTGCCCCATGCAACGGGTACGTCGATTTCCACATCAGGCGCCTTGATATCACGACATGGGAGACTGCCAAGCTTGAATCAAGTTGACGAGGCAATGGCAACAACTTGTCAGCAGCAGACTTGCGGATCACGTAACCCATCACGCATATGCTGATTCACGATATATAAAACCTTGGGCCACCCATGCATCAACTCCACATTGGCACTGCCACAGAATTCTTGCGGCTCGAAATCGAACCCGAATACCCGGGCTGGCTGCGCGCACAAATTACAATTCAGGTCCATGGTTTCAACGGTCTTGTCGTCGCGTCGTTCGAACCTGGGGACTTTGAAGCCTTCGAGAGAGAACTGCAGGCATTGAACACCGCCTTGGCAGGCGTAGCCGAATTTTCGTCGCGCGAGAACCAGGTGACCTTTTATTTACGGGTAAATAAGCTGGGTCACATCGATGTTAGCGGTGAAGCTTGGTCACAACCTTTTCACAACAGAAATAAACTGGCGTTTGAATTCAATATCGACCAGACTTTTCTGCCGCCGATTCTAGCCCAGTTAGGTGCGATAAATGCGTAGCGTTCAATACCCCCGTCCCATCCTGGCGGGTTCGCCTACAGAGCCTGGCAATGGACGCAATAAAGAGCAATAGCTGAACCGGCTGCCTTAAAACCCCGCCTCCCGCCACAACAGCGCCGCCACGCCACGCACCAGCCGCGCGCCCGGTGCTTCCCAGTCGGCGGCGATCACCACCTTGCCGCGCCAGCTGCGGCCGGCCAGGTCACCCGACGATTCCGTTACCCTGAAGCTGACGCGGTAGACGGCGTGTTCCGGGAACCAGTAGCCTTGCTTGTCGCGCGCCGTGACGGAGCCGCCGTGCTGGGCCGACCACATGCCGCTCGGCAGCACGTGGGTGGCGTCCTGGTCGATGCCGCTGACCTCCAGGCGCACGAACGGGCCTTCCAGGCCATCGGGATAGAAGCGCGCGCTGTCGCCGATGGCGACGCGGCGCACCGTGTCTTCGTCGAGATAGGTGCTCACTTCCTCGCCCTTGTCGCTGACCAGCACGCCGACGCGCTCGTTCTTGCCGACCCACACGCCGGGCGCCAGTTCGCTGTCGATATCGCGCAAGGTGCCGGCGAACGGCGCCACCGGGCTGTAGCGCGCGGCCTGCTCCTTGAGCAGGTCGAGCTTGGCTTCGGCGCTGGCCAGCTGCTCGCGCAGCACCATGCTCTGGGCGCGCTGTTCGACGTCGAAACCGGCGCCTTCACTGCGCCAGCGCAGGCTGTCGATCTGCGCTTCGAGTCCCTGGCGCTGGCTGGCGTTTTCCGCCACCGCGAACTGCATCATCACGTCGCCGGGCTTGACCTTCGCGCCGTCGCGCAGCGGCAGCGCGGACAGCATGGCGTGCTCGGGCGCGTGGATGGGGAACACTTCGGCCGGGCGCAGCACGCCGCTCGACTGCACGCGCGTGGGCCACGGCAGCACGAACAGCAGCACGGCCAGGCCGAGCAGCCAGGCGGTGCGGCGGGTGCGGCGGGTGGTTTTGATCTGCGGCCACAGCTTGCGCCAGACGCGCAGTTCGGTCGCCAGCGGGCGCAAGATAAACCAGCTCATTTCAATCGCAAACAAAAAGATCCCCACCAGTTTGATAAAAAAGTGATACACGAGTATGGCGATGCCGAGGAACAGCGTCAGGCGGTACAGCCACACGCCCCAGGCAAACAGGATCAGGCCCCAGTGCCGGCGCGGCGGAAAGTATTCGGGCGGCGGCGCGCCGAGCCCGAACAGGCGTTCGCGCAAATCCCAGCGCGCCAGCGCAAACGAGCGTCCATGCAGATTGGGCATGTCGAGCCAGTCGGAGACGACAAAATAGCCATCGAAGCGCATGAAGGGACTGGCGTTGATGGCCAGCGTGGCGATCCAGGTGGTGGTCGCCAGCGGGAACACGATGGAACGCAGCACGCCGTCCGGCAGCACGGCCCAGGCCAGCGAGGACCAGATGGCGACGATCAGTTCCGTCGCCACGCCGGCCGCCGCCACCTGCTGCCGATGGTGCTTGTTGTTCAGGCGCCAGACATCGTTGGTGTCGGTATACGGCACGGGCCACAGCACCAGGAAGGCCAGGCCCATGGTCGGCACACGGCAGCCGCGCCGCTTGGCCGTGATGGCATGGCCCAGTTCATGCGCGCACTTGACGCCGGCCAGCGCCAGGCCGTAGCAAGCCAGGCCGGTGGGCGTGAAGGTGTCCATCAGCATGCTGCCCAGGCGGTCCCATTCACGGTAGATCTGGATGCCGCTGACAAGCAGCGCCAGCAGGGTCAGGCGCGCAAAGGTGTTCGAGAATATCCATTCGAACGAGGGCGCCACGCGCGTCAGCCAGCGGTCCGGCTTGACCAGCGGGATGCGGAAAAACAGGTAGCTGTGCAGCAGTTGCGTATGCCAGGCGCCCTGCTGCGCCTTGTGGCGCGCGGCCATCACCTTGACGGACGAAATGGGATCGGGCTGCAGCAGCTGGTTCTGGTCCAGGAAGCCGAGCACCGATTCGATCTCGCCATAGCCGATATCGAGCGGCGTGTCCTGTTCGATATCGCGCAGCACCTGCTGCGGGCTGCCCAGCGTCCAGCGCCGCAGCACCTCGAAGGTCAGCCAGTCGATGCGGAAGAACTGGTTGCGCACCGGGTCCTCCAGCGTGTAGCTCGGTTCCCCGGTCGCCAGCGCGGGGCCGGCGTGCAGGCTCAGTTCTTCGCGCAGCGGCGGCAGGCGCAGGTGCTCGAACTGGCGCGGCAGCAGACTGTCCAAAGCTTACAACCCCACCATCTGGCGGATCGCCGCCATGGGCCGGCGCATGATCCAGTAGGCGGCCGGCACCCAGCGCCCCGTCAGCTTGGCCGTACCCTTCAGGCCCACGCGGTGGTCAGTTTCACCATCGAGCGTGGCGCGCACGCGGTAGGCATAGCTGCCGTCGGGCCGCGGCAGCGCTTCATACGATACATAGCGGACCTTGGCCGTCACCGCCTGCAGGGGGCTGGCGCCCAGGTACAAGCTGGTTTCGGCGCCCGCTGCCAGCGGAATCGCGTCGCCCACGCCCAGCCACGCTTCGACCTCAACGTCTTTCGGCGTGGCGATGCGCATGATGCGCTCGCCCGTCATCACGGGGCGGCCTATCCATTCGCTGGGGTCGTCGAACAGCGCGATGCCGTCACGCGGCGCGACGATGCGCGCGCGCTCGGCCTGGCCATGCAGGAATTCGCTTTCGGCGCGGCGCTCTTCGATCTTGCCCTGCAAGGAAGACAATAAGCCCTTCGACTTGCTGTCGGTCAGCGCCTGCTGCAGCGACTGGCGGTATTCCGCTTCAGCCGTGGCCAGCGCCTGGCTGGCCACCTGGTAGCGGCTATCCAACTGGGCCTGGTCGAAGTCCAGCAGCGGATCGCCCTTCTTGACCATCTGGTTCGGTTTTACATGAAAACGTTCGATCACGCCTTCCAGCGGCGAGCGGATGGCGGCCGGATTGGCCGGCACCAGTTCACCGGGCGCCAGGATGGTCAGCCGCACGGGAATGCACAGCAATACCGCCACGCCCAGCGCCACCTGCACCTTGCGCCGGCGCCACCAGGGCAAGGCCGCGCTTTTTTCCTGCGCCATGCGATGCTTCCAGCGCGACTTCAATGCAAACGGCGACCACGGCGCCGGCTTCATGACGGCCGCATACGCATGGCGCAGCACGTCGCACCATTCGGTCAGCAGCGACACTTCATGCTCCAGCCACGGTGTGTCGCGCGCCAGCAGCAAGCCGCCGCGTGGCGACTGCAACAACCCTTCGGTAGCCGGCAGCGGCAGCCACAAGGCATACGCCGGCAGCCACTCGGCCCATTCTGCCGCGATCTCGCCGTCGAAATCGACGGCCGTCAGCGCACCGGCCGGCGCTTGCGCGCACAGCCGCTCCAGCCATTGCACATACGGCGCATTGGCTTCGATCTGCACCACGCCCGACAGCGCGCACGCCTTGCGGTCTTCGAACCACAGCGCCGCCTGCCGATAGGGCGCCAGCGCATGGCTGCCGTTGACGGCCAGGAAATCCAGTTCGACCCGCTCGCCGACATGGCGCACACGGTGCGCCATGTCGAGCAGCGTTGCCAGCGGGCCGTTTCCGGTACTGGCTGCGGCTTGTTGCGTGTTTTCCATCATCTAACCTTGTAATGCCATCACTTATGCCCTGGCGCGATACGCCGCATTCACCGCACTTGCCTGGCGCAGCTGCTCGCTCAAGCCGCTCTTGCCCATGGCGTTTTTCGCCTGGCCCACGTTGATGCGGAACAGCGCCGTCGCTTCATGGCCGTTGATGTCGCGCGCCGTCAGCTTGATGCGCAGTTCGCCCACCAGGCCTTTCGGCACCTCGCCGGTAAACTTGCCGGTCTGCGCATCGAACTGCACCCACGATGGCAATGGACGGCCATCCTGCTGGGTGGCGGCCAGGCGCACCACGGCGTCGGCCTGGGTGTGCACGAAGGCGTCGCTCGGGATCGTCATCACCAGCGCACGGCCACTCTCGGCGTACTGGTCGGGCACGCCCTGGAACAGCATCAGCGCCGGATTTTCCGCCTTCGCCACCACCGTGCGGAAGCCGTTGTTGTCGGTGTACAGGTCGCTCATTTCGGCGGCGCGGCGATATTCTCCGTTCGACAGGTCGGCGGCACGGATGCCGCGGCCATCGAGCTGTATCGTCGCATCGCTGCCGGCCATGTTCAGTGGCGCGGCGGCGTTGATGCGCGTGTCGACGATATCCGGCGTCGGCACGAAGACCGGCAGCGGCGGCAAGGTCGCCACCGGCAATGGCGCCGGTGCCGGTGGCGCTTCCACCACCACCGGTGTCGGCACGGTGACCGGTTCCGGTGCGATCACCGGTGGCTGCGGCAGCGGCAGCACGGTGAAGTTGATGGCGACGCTGCTCGACGCCGTGCCATCGCTTGCGCGCACCAGCACCGTGTATGTGCCGGCGGCATCGCTGGCCGGCGTGCCGCTGAAGGTACGCGTGGCCGGATCGAACACCAGCCAGGCCGGCAAGGCGCCGCCGTTGGCCAGCGTCGCCGTGTAATTGAGCGAGGCGCTGTCGATGTCGGTAAACGCCGGCACCGTCAGCGCCGGCATGGCCACGCCGGCCGACAGCGTGTCGGGCGTTGGCACATTGCCCGGCGCCACCGGCGCATCGTTGACCGGGTTGACCGTGATATTGACGGTATAGGTGGTGCTGCCGCCCTTGCCATCGCTGACGGTATAGCTGAAGCTGTCGGCGCCGTTGTAATTGGCAGCCGGCGTGTAGACATAGCTGCCGTCGGCATTGACGGTGACCGTGCCATGGGCCGGGTCGCCCGCCTTGGCATACGTCGCGCTGTCGCCATCGACATCGACCACCGCCGGCAGCGAGCCCGACAGCACCCCATCCTCATCCACCGCCACCGTGGCGTTGGACGCGGTCGGCGCATCGTTGACGGCGGTAATCGCGATATTCACCGTATAGGTATTCGAGCCACCCTTGCCGTCGCTGACGGTATAGGTAAAGCTATCAAGACCGTTGTAGTTGGCGGCCGGCGTGTAGACGTATGTGCCATCCGGGTTGACGACCACCGTGCCATGTGCAGGATCGCTGCCCTTGCCGTAGGTAAGCGTGTCGCCATCGACATCAAGCGCCACTGGCAGGGTGCCGGTCTTGACCGTGTCTTCGTTGGTCGTGATCGTCGTGCCGCTGCCGACCGGCGCGTCATTGACCGGGCTGATGGTGATCGCCACGGTGTAGGTGTTGCTGCCACCCTTGCCGTCATTGATGGTGTAGGTGAAGCTGTCCGCACCGTTATAGTTGGCGGCCGGCGTGTAGACGTAGCTGCCATCCGGGTTGACGGTCACCGTGCCGTGCGCGGGGTCGCTGCCCTTGCCGTAGGTCAGCGTGTCGCCATCGACATCAAGCGCCACTGGCAGGGTGCCGGTCTTGACCGTGTCTTCGTTGGTCGTGATCGTCGTGCCGCTGCCGACCGGCGCGTCATTGACCGGGCTGATGGTGATCGCCACGGTGTAGGTGTTCGAGCCGCCCTTGCCGTCATTGACGGTGTAGGTAAAGCTGTCCGCGCCGTTGTAGTTGGCCGCCGGCGTGTAGACATAGGTCCCATCCGGGTTGACCGTCACGGTGCCATGCGCAGGATCGCTGCCCTTGCCGTAGGTAAGCGTATCGCCATCGACATCAAGCGCCACTGGCAGCGTGCCGGTCTTGACCGTGTCTTCCGCCGTGGTGATGGTCGTGCCGCTGCCGACCGGTGCATCGTTGACCGGGCTGATGGTGATTGCCACGGTGTAGGTGTTGCTCCCGCCCTTGCCGTCATTGACGGTGTAGGTAAAGCTGTCCGCGCCGTTGTAGTTGGCCGCCGGCGTGTAGACATAGGTCCCATCCGGGTTGACCGTCACGGTGCCATGCGCAGGATCGCTGCCCTTGCCGTAGGTAAGCGTATCGCCATCGACATCAAGCGCCACTGGCAGCGTGCCGGTCTTGACCGTGTCTTCCGCCGTGGTGATGGTCGTGCCGCTGCCGACCGGTGCATCGTTGACCGGGCTGATGGTGATCGCCACGGTGTAGGTATTGCTGCCACCTTTGCCGTCATTGACGGTGTAGGTAAAGCTATCAAGACCGTTGTAGTTGGCGGCCGGTGTATAGACATAGCTGCCGTCCGGGTTGACGGTGACCGTGCCATGCGCAGGGTCGCTGCCCTTGCCGTAGGTAAGTGTATCGCCATCGACGTCGGTGGCCACCGGCAGGATGCCGGTCTTGAGGGTGTCTTCGCTGGTGGTAATGCTTGTGCCGCTGCCCACCGGTGCATCGTTGACCGGGGTAATCACGATATTGACCGTATAGGTATTGCTGCCGCCCTGGCCGTCGTTGACGTTATAGGTAAAGCTGTCGGTGCCGTTGTAGTTGGCTGCCGGCGTGTACGTGTACGTGCCATCGGCATTGACAACTACCACGCCGTGCGCAGGGTCGCTGCCCTTGCCATAGGTGAGCGTATCGCCATCGACATCGGTGGCCACTGGCAGGGTGCCGGACTTGACGGTATCTTCGCTGGTGGTAATGCTTGTGCCGCTGCCCACCGGTGCATCGTTGACCGGGGTAATCACGATATTGACCGTATAGGTATTGCTGCCGCCCTGGCCGTCGTTGACGTTATAGGTAAAGCTGTCGGTGCCGTTGTAGTTGGCTGCCGGCGTGTACGTGTACGTGCCATCGGCATTGACAACTACCACGCCGTGCGCAGGGTCGCTGCCCTTGCCATAGGTGAGTGTATCGCCATCGACATCGGTGGCCACCGGCAGGGTGCCGGACTTGACCGTGTCTTCAGCCGTGGTGATCGTCGTGCCGCTGCCTACCGGTGCATCATTGACCGGGGTAATCACGATATTGACCGTATAGGTATTGCTGCCGCCCTGGCCGTCGTTGACGGTATAGGTAAAGCTGTCGGCGCCGTTGTAGTTGGCTGCCGGCGTGTAGCTGTATGTGCCGTCAGGATTAACGACCACCGTGCCATGCGCAGGGTCGCTGCCCTTGCCATAGGTGAGCGTATCGCCATCGACATCGGTGGCCACTGGCAGGGTGCCGGACTTGACCGTGTCTTCAGCCGTGGTGATCGTCGTGCCGCTGCCTACCGGTGCATCGTTGACCGGGCTGATGGTGATCGCCACGGTGTAGGTATTGCTGCCGCCCTTGCCGTCATTGACGGTGTAGGTGAAGCTGTCGGCGCCGTTATAGTTGGCGGCCGGTGTGTAGATATAGCTGCCGTCCGGGTTGACGGTGACCGTGCCATGCGCAGGGTCGCTGCCCTTGCCGTAGGTCAGCGTATCGCCATCGACGTCGGTGGCCACCGGGAGGGTGCCGGTCTTGACCGTGTCTTCGCTGGTGATAATGCTTGTGCCGCTGCCCACCGGTGCATCATTGACCGGCGTGACCGTGATCGCTACCGTGTAGGTATTGCTGCCACCTTTGCCATCATTGACGGTATAGGTGAAGCTGTCGGCGCCGTTGTAGTTGGCCGCTGGCGTGTACGTGTAGCTACCATCAGCGTTGACTACCACTGCGCCATGAGCAGGATCGGTCGCCTTGTCGTAGGTAAAGGCATCGCCATCGATATCGGTGGCGGCTGGCAAAGTGCCTGTCTTGACGGTGTCTTCCACTGTGGTTATGGCATCATTGCCTGCCACCGGCGCATCGTTGACGGGACTGACGGTGACCGCTACCGTGTACGTATTGCTGCCGCCATTGCCGTCGCTGACGGTATAGGTAAAGCTGTCCGCGCCGTTGTAGTCGGCCACCGGCGTATAGGTGTAGGTACCGTTGGCGTTGACCACCACCGTGCCATGCGCCGGGTCGCTGCCTTTGCCATAGGTGACGGTGTCACCATCGATATCGGTGGCGGCTGGCAGGGTGCCGATCTTGACGGTATCTTCCGCCGTGGTGATGGCATCATTGCCTGCCA
This sequence comes from Janthinobacterium sp. J1-1, assembly GCF_030944405.1. Classification (NCBI taxonomy): domain Bacteria; kingdom Pseudomonadati; phylum Pseudomonadota; class Betaproteobacteria; order Burkholderiales; family Oxalobacteraceae; genus Janthinobacterium; species Janthinobacterium sp. J1-1. Next base: position 1,903,397 of record NZ_CP132339.1, on the reverse strand, counting down.
CCGGTGCATCGTTGACCGGGCTGACCGTGATCGCCACGGTGTAGGTATTGCTGCCGCCATTGCCATCACTGACGGTGTAGGTAAAGCTGTCGGTGCCGTTGTAGTTGGCCACCGGCGTATAGGTGTAGGTGCCGTTGGCGTTGACTACCACCGTGCCGTGCGCAGGGTCACTGCCTTTGCCATATGTAACGGTATCGCCATCGACGTCCGTTGCCACTGGCAGCGTGCCGGTCTTGACGGTGTCTTCAGCCGTGGTAATCGCCGTGGCCGATGCCGTTGGTGCATCGTTGACCGGACTGACCTTGATCACGGCCGTGTAGGTGTTCGAACCACCTTTGTCATCGCTGACGGTGTAAGTGAAGCTGTCGGCGCCGTTATAGTCGGTCGACGGGTTGTAGGTGTACGTACCATCAGCCTTGATTGTCACTGTGCCATGTGCAGGATCGGTTGCCTTGGCGTAGGTAAGGACATTGCTGTTGAGGTCTGTCGCCACAGGCAAGGTACCTGTCTTGATCGTGTCTTCGCTGGCGATGATCGTCGGGTTGATGGTGATCGCCACCGTGTAGGTATTCGAGCCGCCATTGCCATCGCTGACCGTGTAGGTAAAACTATCCGTGCCGCTGTAGTTGGCCACCGGCGTGTAGGTATAGGTGCCGTTGGCATTGACCACCACAGCTCCGTGCGCGGGATCGGTCGCCTTGGTGTAGGAGACGGTATCGCCATCGACATCGGTGGCAGCCGGCAGGCTGCCCGACTTGACCATGTCTTCAGCCGTCGTGATCGCCGTGGCCGATGCCGTTGGCGCATCGTTGACCGGGTTGACGGTAATCGCCACGGTGTAGGTATTGCTGCCGCCATTGCCGTCGCTCACACTGTAGGTAAAGCTGTCGGTGCCGTTGTAGTTGGCCACCGGTGTATAGGTATAGGTGCCGTTGGCGTTGACCACTACCGTGCCGTGCGCAGGGTCACTGCCTTTGCCATAGGTAATGGTATCGCCATCGACGTCCGTTGCCACTGGCAGCATGCCGGTCTTGACGGTGTCTTCAGCCGTGGTAATCGCCGTGGCCGATGCCGTTGGTGCATCGTTGACCGGACTGACCTTGATCACGGCCGTGTAGGTGTTCGAACCACCTTTGTCATCGCTGACGGTGTAAGTGAAGCTGTCGGCGCCGTTATAGTCGGTCGACGGGTTGTAGGTGTACGTACCATCAGCCTTGATTGTCACTGTGCCATGTGCAGGATCGGTTGCCTTGGCGTAGGTAAGGACATTGCTGTTGAGATCTGTCGCCACAGGCAAGGTACCTGTCTTGATCGTGTCTTCGCTGGCGATGATCGTCGGGTTGATGGTGATCGCCACCGTGTAGGTATTCGAGCCGCCATTGCCATCGCTGACGGTATAGGTAAAGCTGTCGGCGCCGTTGTAATTGGCCACGGGAGTATAGGTATAAGTACCGTTGGCGTTGACCACCACCGTGCCGTGCGCAGGGTCGCTGGCCTTGCCGTAAGTGACAGTATCGCCATCGATATCGGTAGCGGCTGGCAAAGTACCTGTCTTGACCGTGTCTTCAGCGGTGGTGATCACGGTACCGGAGGCGGTCGGTGCATCGTTGACCGGGCTGACCGTGATCGCCACCGTGTACGTATTGCTGCCGCCATTGCCATCGCTGACGGTGTAGGTAAAGCTGTCGCTGCCGTTGTAGTTGGCCACCGGCGTATAGGTGTAGGTGCCGTTGGCGTTGACCACCACCGTGCCATGCGCCGGGTCGCTGCCTTTGTCGTAGGTGACGGTGTCGCCATCGACGTCGGTGGCCGCTGGCAGGCTACCGGTCTTGGCGGTATCTTCCGCCGTGATGATCGCCGTGCCGGAGGCAACCGGCTTGTCGTTGACGGGCGTGACGTCGATCGTAACCGTATAGGTGTTCGAAGCGCCGTGACTGTCCGTTACGTTGTAGGTGAAGCTGTCGCTGCCATTGTAGTTCGCCGCCGGAATATACAGATAGCTGCCGTCGTCGTTGACAACCACCCGGCCATGCGCGGGAGCACTTCCCGTGCTGTAGATGAACGTGTCACCTTCCAGGTCCGTGGCCGCCGGCAGAGTGCCGGACTTGATGGTGTCTTCGGGCGTGGTGATGGAATCATTGCCGGCCGTTGGCGCATCGTTGACCGGGCTGATCGTGATGGCGATCGTATAGGTGTTGCTGCCGCCATGAACGTCGCTCACCGTATAGGTAAAGCTGTCAGCGCCGTTGTAGTTGGCGACCGGCGTATAGGTGTAGGTACCGTTGGAATTCACCACCACCGTGCCGTGGGCCGGGTCGCTGCCTTTGCCGTAGGTGATGGTATCGCCATCGATATCCGTGGCCGCTGGCAGGCTGCCCGACTTGACCGTGTCTTCGGCCGTGGTGATGGCGGTGCCGGAGGCGGTCGGCGCATCGTTGACCGGGCTGACGGTAATCGCCACCGTGTACGTATTGCTGCCGCCATTGCCGTCGCTCACCGTGTAGGTAAAGCTGTCGGCGCCGTTATAGTTGGCCACCGGCGTATAGGTGTAGGTGCCGTTGGCATTCACCACCACCGTGCCGTGCGCCGGGTCGCTGCCTTTGCCGTAGGTGATGGTATCGCCATCGATATCCGTGGCCGCTGGCAGGCTGCCCGACTTGACCGTGTCTTCGGCCGTGGTGATGGCGGTGCCGGAGGCGGTCGGCGCATCGTTGACCGGGCTGACGGTAATCGCCACCGTGTAGGTATTGCTGCCGCCATTGCCATCGCTGACGGTATAGGTAAAGCTGTCGGCGCCGTTATAGTTGGCCACCGGCGTATAGGTGTAGGTGCCGTTGGCATTCACCACCACCGTGCCGTGCGCCGGGTCGCTGCCTTTGCCGTAGGTGACGGTATCGCCATCGATATCCGTGGCAGCTGGCAGGCTACCGGTCTTGACGGCATCTTCTGCCGTCGTAATCGCTGTGCCGGAAGCGGTTGGCGCATCGTTGACCGGGCTGACGATAATCGCCACCGTGTAGGTATTGCTGCCGCCATTGCCGTCGCTCACCGTGTAGGTAAAGCTGTCGGCGCCGTTGTAGTTGGCCACCGGCGTATAGGTGTAGGTGCCGTTGGCATTCACCACCACTGTGCCATGGGCCGGGTCGCTGCCTTTGCCATAGGTGACGGTGTCGCCATCGACATCGGTGGCGGCCGGCAGGCTGCCCGATTTGGCCGTGTCTTCGGCGGTGGTAATCGCGGTGCCGGAGGCGGTCGGTGCATCGTTGACCGGGCTGACGGTAATCGCCACCGTGTAGGTATTGCTGCCGCCATTGCCATCGCTGACGGTATAGGTAAAGCTGTCGGCGCCGTTGTAGTTGGCCACCGGCGTATAGGTGTAGGTGCCGTTGCTGTTGACTACCACAGTGCCGTGGGCAGGATTGCTGCCCTTGCTATAGGTGACGGTATCGCCATCGACGTCGGTAGCCGCTGGCAGGCTGCCCGATTTGGCCGTGTCTTCGGCGGTGGAAATCGCGGTGCCGGAGGCGGTCGGTGCATCGTTGACCGGGCTGACGGTAATCGCCACCGTGTAGGTATTGCTGCCGCCATTGCCATCGCTGACGGTATAGGTAAAGCTGTCGGCGCCGTTGTAGTTGGCCACCGGCGTATAGGTGTAGGTGCCGTTGCTGTTGACTACCACAGTGCCGTGGGCAGGATTGCTGCCCTTGCTGTAGGTGACGGTATCGCCATCGACATCGGTGGCGGCCGGCAGGCTGCCCGACTTGGCCGTGTCTTCGGCGGTGGTAATGGCAGTACCCGAAGCGGTCGGCGCATCGTTGACCGGGCTGACGGTGATCGCCACAGTGTAGGTGTTGCTGCCGCCCTTGCCGTCGCTGACGGTGTAAGTAAAGCTGTCGGCGCCGTTGTAGTTGGCGGCCGGCGTATAGGTGTAGGTACCGTTGGCGTTGACCACCACCGTGCCATGCGCCGGGTCGCTGCCCTTGCCGTAGGTGACGGTATCGCCATCGAGGTCGGTCGCGGCCGGCAGCGAGCCGGACTTGCCGGTATCTTCCGCCGTCGTGATGGCGGTGCCCGATGCCGTCGGCGCATTATTGGCGGCGGGGTCGGCAAAGTCGACCACGATATCGGCGCGCGCGGCGCCGGTGACCGCGCTGGCCGCCACGCCGCTGAAGGCGCCATTGCCGAAGCCGACGCCGAAGTTGCTGATGTCATTCGCATTGGAGTGCGCGCTGGCGTTGCCGGTGAATTTCAAGGTGGCGGTGGTGGCGCTGGTACGCGTGATTTCCGCCGTCAGGCCGGCCGGGGTATTGGAAAACGTCACGCCGGACAGCGCCGCGCCATCACTGCCGCTGAAGCTGCCGTTGGCCAGGGTGATGGTCGACGTCATCGTAAACGAACCGTCATTGGCGGCCGCTTCGGTGAAGTTGGTGGTGCTGTATTTGATATTGGCCGCAGGGGTCTCAACTTTGTTGGTGTCACCCTTCCAGTCAGGACCTACACTGAAGTCAAGTGCAAAATATGCTCTGCCATCAAGGGTTCCCGTCCCTACCGCATTGCTGCCAGATTTAATCTGGAACGAACTCATCGAATCATAATAAACCTTGACGCGATAGGCATCACCTGTAATCGTGCTAGAAGGATTATTAAAACCGCTTGCTGCTACATATTGGAACGTGACCGAACCGTCGGTTTGGGTGGTGGGTACGAGCTGTGAATTGACAGATAGTTCATAGCGCGAAAAACCCTTGAACTGCTGGTACTGGCGGTCGGTATTGCTGGAGCTGACGCCGTCGATGTCATAGGAGTTGACGGCCACGTTCTGCAACGTGACGGCAGTGCCGGTACCGGCGCCGGTATAGGTGCCGGCCTTATAGAAATCGATGGTAAACGTGGCGCCGCCACCGCCGGCTGTGACGTTCAGATTGGGCTGGAAATAGGCAGCACCTGTGGTTGATGGATTGTCGATCGAATCGTAAGCGCTGATAGTGGCGCGATCCAGCTTAGTGGTCACCACCGCATCGACGGCCTGGCCGTCGATGGTAATAACACTGTTGAAGCGCATGACATCACCGTCCGACTTGCCTGTGCCACTACCGCTGATGCTGGTCAGGCCAGTGCCGATCGTTCCATTGAAGTTCAATGGCTGCCACTTGGCGTCATACACGGTATCGACTGCCAGCTCGCCCTGCCAGCCAGCGCGGTCCAGCGCCATGGCGGCCGTTTCGATGGCGCCGCGCTGCGCTTCCAGGGTCCAGTTGCCGTGGAAGGCGGCGGAGCCGGTGACATCGACCGAGGCGGCCACGTCGGCCTGGGTCAGTTCGGCCAGGCGGTCGACAAAAGCCAGGCCGGCCGCGCCGTCGGCCACGTCGCAGCCGTAGATCAGCAAATCACCATTGGCCGTCAGCGACTGGCCCAGCTGCACGAACTGGTCGCGGTACCACTCGATGTTCGCGCCCGAAATGGTCGAGCCCAGTTCTATCTGGCCGGCGGAGCCGTGCGTAACCAGGTGGATCGCATCGACCGGCGCATGGCCTTTCAAGGCGTCCAGCATTTGCTGCAGGCCGTCGCGGGTATGGTCCAGCACCACCACTTCGACGCCGTCGCGCACGCCGGCCACCAGTTGCTGCAGATTGGCAACATTATCTTCGATAAAAACGATCTCATGACGCGGCTGTTCGCCCGCCGCTGGCGGTACCGCCGCCGGTACCTTGACCTCGGCAGCGGCTTTTTCGGCCGCGGCGCGCTCGGCCGCCGCACCGTCAGCGGCGGCGTGCTCGGCGGCGGCAGCCCGGGCGCCGGCGGCGGTATCGACCGCCGCACCGTCAAACATGATGCGCTGTTCTAGCACCAGCGGCGCCGGAGCGCGGCGCTTGAGCGCACGGCGGGCCGGCGCGGCTGGTGTGGTGGAAGCTTCAATGACGATGCGGTCTGGATTTTTCATGGCGTATTTTTATCAGTAGGTTTTTTGCAATGGATTATTTGCCTGCGGGCGGGTTCAATGCCACCCGGCCACTCATGCCTGCGATCAACTCGGGGAAGCGTCCATCGATGGCGGCCGACAGCTTGACCGACTGGCTGACCGGATCGACGCGCGCGCCGATGCGCTGCACCTTGGCCGGATAGGTCTTGCCGGTTTCATCGATGGCGACCTGGAAAGCGTAGCCGGGCTTGAGCCAGGCCAGCCAGCGCGACGGCACGATGAATTCCAGTTCCAGCGCGGAATCATCGATGATTTCAAGCAGGGCCTGGCCAGGCTGCACGTATTGCTGCTCGCGCACCTTCTGCTCGGTCACGCGGCCGGAAAATGGCGCTTGCACGCTGCATTTGCCGATCACCGCCGCGCCATAGGCCAGCTCGGCCTTGGCCTTGCCCACTTCGGCTTCCGACACTTCCAGCTCGACCTTGCCGATCGAGCGCAATTCTTCCAGGCGGCGGTTGGCGTTATAGGTGTGCTCGGCCGCCGACAGCATGGCCTTGGCTTTTTCGCGCTGCGCCTGCTGCAGCGAGCAGTCGAGCGCGATCAGGGTCTGGCCGGCGCGGAAACTGCCGCCTTCGGTGACCGCGATGCGGCTGATCTTGGCGCCGACTTCGGCTGCGATGGTGGTGTAGCGGCGCGGCGCCAGCTGGGCGCGCACTTCCTGGCGCTCCATCGCCGCGCGCGGCGCGGCCGGCGCCGGCGCGGTAGCCGGTGCCGCCAGCACCGGCGCGGCCAGCGCCGCAGCCAGCGACAGCATCGTCAGGCGCAGTTGCGCGACAGCCATCACTTGGCCACCGCCGGCGCCTGCACGCCCTGGTTCCAGCCGGCCATCGAGGCGCCGACCTCCTTGGTCAGCTGTTCCAGCGGCATGTCGCTGACGCTGCCCAGTACCGGTTCCAGGCCCAGGGTGGCCTGCACCTTGCTGGCCGACGCCTGCAGTTGCGCCAGCGACTGATAGCGGCGCAGCAAGCTCAGAATGGCGGTGGTGCTGTTGGCAACCTGCTCCAGCTTGCCCTGGGTTTCGGCGGTGCCGCGATTCTTGATATGCATGGCGATCTTGGCGTCGGCCTGCCAGATTTCATCGGCGCGCAGATATTGCTTATAGGCGATCTGGTATTGCAGGCGCGACAAATGCACCTGCGTCAGCACCGTCATCTGCGCCGTGATGCGGCGCTGGTCCGCCAGTTTCACGCCCGCTTCGGCCAGGCGTTTTTGCGCCGGGCCCGAGAACAGATTGAACAGGTTGTACGACAGGTGCACGCCGGCATCGTTCCAGCGGTTGTTGATCATGTAGCGGTCGCTGTCGTAGCGCAGGTCGTAATTGAACGACAGGTTCGGGAACATGCGCAGCATGACGCGGCGCGTTTCTTCGGTGGCGATACGGGCGTTATAGAACTGTTCGCGGATATCGGTGTTTTGCATCACCGCCAGCTCTTCCATGCGCTCGACGGGCATGTTCAGCATGGATGCATCGACTTGCGCACCCGGGTCGCTCACTTCCACCACCTGGCTCAATGGTGCGTTGATCAGATGCGCCAGTTCCACCCGGCCGGACGACAATTCCTGTTCGATACTTTCCAGCAGGCGCAGGTTTTCCAGCAACTGGCGCTGGTAGCGCAGCGCATCGACCGGCGAGCGCAGGCGCTCGGCTTCGGCCTTGCGCGCGTCTTTCAGTGCGTCTTCCGCCAGGTTGATCGTTTCCTGCACTTCGGCACGCAGTTTTTGCGCGCTGGCCATGCGCCAGAACGAGGTGCGCACATCCTGGATCAGCACGTGCATGGCCTTGCGGCGGCGCTCGGCGGCGATATTGACGCGGTCGGCGGTCTGCTTGGCGGTGATGTAGCTCATGCCGAAGTCCAGCGCATTCCAGGTCAGGCCCAGGTCATAGGCGGCATGGTTGCGCTCGGACGAAATATAGGGATTGGCCAGCGATGGCTTGCCGGTCACCGAATCAACGCTACGCGTGATCAATTCTTCATCGCGCGTGGTATAGCCGGCGTTGGCCATCAAACGCGGCAGCATGTCCCAGCTGGCGCTGTCGAGCTGGTTCATCGCCAGCGCTTCTTCCATCAGGCGCGTGCGGCGTTCGAGATTGTATTTCAGCGCGCGCGCGATCGCCTCATCCATCGTCAACGCCCCCACCACCGGCGGCACTTCTTCCATTGCCGCCTGGCGATCCAGCGCGGTCTGGGCCGTCAGCTCATTGCTGGTCAACGGTTGTACTTGAACGGTGCCACACGCCGTCAGCATGACGGTGACGCAAGCTGCTACAGCTCGGACGATGATTTTTTTTTGCATGGGATCTAGGCGGCAAGAAAGGTTGTCGATGGAAATTATTTATTTGGAACTATCAATTTACTATTTTGCAATATTGAATCTCGCCAATTATATTTTAATGAAACATTTCTGCCTAGCTTCAAAGATAGTAGTTAGGCAATTTTCCATATGAAAATTTTATTGGCAATACAGAAAACAACATTTCCATATCAATACTGAAATATTTTCCTCGTTGACGTATCAAGCGCATTTTTCACCGGTGACAGACGAAAAAAAACCCGGTCAACTGCCCCGGGCTTCCTTGCTTGTAAAGTAACGGTGTTTTTATTTTGGCACGTCAGGTTCTTCCGCCGAGGCCTCGGCCATTTCAACTTCGGCCGCCGGATTGGCAGGCTCGACGGCATCGCCTTCGGCCTGGGCGTCGGCGCCCTCTTCTTCCTCGTACTCTTCGGTGGCGGCGGCATCGCCGGGCGCGGCGGCAATCTCCAGCAGGCGCGCTTCGATCGACAGATCGACTTCGTCCCAGCGCAGCAAGTCCAGCGTGACTTGCGCGCCACGCGCCACGGATGGCATGCCCGGCAGCTTGATCACCAGCGGAATGTCGACCAGGCGCAGTATCTCGTCTTTCAAGACCACCGCATCGACCTGGCGCGCTTCTTCCTGCGCCAGCCAGCGCAGGCACCAGTAGCGTTCCATGTTCGACTGGAAGTCGCCATAGGCGGCATACGCGGCGTCAAACGCCGAGACGATGGCGAACAGATTGGCGTCGCGCGGCTTGAACGGCGCCACCAGCGGGGCGGTGACGCCATGCTCGGCGCAGGCGATGATCTGCCACTGATTGACCAGATCGGTATACCGGCGCAGCGGCGAAGTGCTCCACGCATATTGATCCACGCCCAGGCCCTGGTGCGGCGCCGCATGGGTGACCATGCGCACCTGCATCTTTGCCGCCCAGCCATTGCCGGTGCCGCCACCCTGGCTGCGATAGATGCCGGGCACGCCATGGTCGTGCAGCATCTTGCCCCAGGTACTGTTGGCAAAGATCATCAGTTCGGCGACGATCTTGTCGAGCGGCGCGCCACGCTTGCGGCGCACCACGCTGACGATATCGTTTTCCACATAGAAATTGAAATCGATGCGGTTGTTCTGTTCCGGCTTCAGGCCAAACCCTTCGCGCTTTTTCATGCGGCCCTGTTCCAGCTGCTGGGCCCACTGCCACAGCACGGCAAAGTCGGCCTTGTGCGGGTATTCGCCTTCGCCGCTGGCCAGGGTTTCTTCGTTGACCAGGTCGTCCAGCTGGTTATGGCGCAAATTGCTGGCGATCGGCACCAGCTCGGCGCGCGTTTTCGTGCTGACCACGGCCCAGTCGGCTTTCGGGTCCAAGGTGGCGTACAGCGACAGCGCCGGGCAGGTCGTGCCTTCGGCCAGGGTAAACGCGTTGACGATCTCGTCCGGCAGCATGGTGATCTTGTCGCCCGGCATGTAGACCGTCGACATGCGCTGGCGCGCCATCTTGTCGATCGCGTCGTCCGGACGGATGCCCAGACCCGGCGCGGCGATATGGATGCCGACCTTGACGTTGCCATCAGGCAGGGGCTGCACCGAGAAGGCATCGTCGATCTCGGTGGTGGTCACGTCATCGATGGAAAACGCCGCCACCTCGGCCAGCGGCAGCTTGGCGGTCACCGATGGCACGGGCACGCTGGGGAAACCGGCGCCTTTCGGGAAGTTTTCAAACAAGAACTTCGACAGATGCAGGTCTTTCGGCGTGGCGACGCCGCCGGTGGCCAGCATCAGCCGCGGCGCGCTGGTATGCAGTTCATTGCAGGCAGCTTCCAGCGCCTTGTATTCGATGGTGTTCTTGTCGGGTTTGAACAGCAGTTGCAACACCATCGGCTGCATCGAAGCCGGCAAGCGGTGTTGCTTGAGTTCGTCCACATAACCTGCCTGTACCAGCGCCTGCTGTTTTTTCTTTTCGATACCGGCCAGGGCCGCTTTCAGCGACGCCTCCGGCGCGGCCTTGTAGCGGCCACGGCCCTTCTTGTAGAAATACACGGGGGCCGAATGCAGCGACAGGATCAGGCCGGCCGCTTCGAAGGGCAGCGGCGCATGGCCGAAATATTCGGCGCCCAGCTCGGCAAAGCCGAATTCCTCTTCGCCCGCCACTTCCCACAGGAAGTCGAGGTCGATCTCGGCGGCAACAGTTTTCGCCTGCTCCAGCAGTTCGCCCGGGGCCGGCTTTTCATATTGCAGCAGCACATCCTTGACTTTGACCTTGGTGCGCTTGCCGCTGGCCATTTCGACCTGGTATGCCTCGCCTGCCTGCGACAGGACCGTGCCGACCTTGAAATCGCCGGATTCTTCAAAAAATAGATTCATTGTTATGCTTTATTAATTAATGTGTCATTTGCAACAGCAGGTGCCAATTCCAGCACCGCCGGCAGAAATACTTCCGTGACCAGCAGCAGGCCCTGATGGCGCTGATACAGGCAGCGGCGCGCAAAGAACAGCGCCTGCTCATCGGCCGGGCGCCCATCGCGCGCCAGTGCCGCTTGCGCCCGCAGTACCAGCGGGTGGCCGGCGCGCAGGCGCGCAAATTCCAGTGCGCCGCGGCGCACCATGCGGTCGCCAAACAGGGTCGTGCCCAGCGAGCGTTCGCCCAGCGCGGAAAACAGCGGCCAGTCGGTGGCCGTCGCCTGCATCGGCACCACGGTGTGGCCAAACACGGCCGGCTGGCCGTCGCAGCGCAGCAGCACTTCGCGCTCCCACACCCTGCCCGCCCGGTGCAGGCCGATGATGGCCGCCTCGTCCGTCAAACAGCGCGCCGTTTCCTGGTGCAAACACTGCACGCGAAACGCCCGGCTATGGGCCTTCAGCTTGGCCGTCAGCGAGCCGCCGCCGGTCAGCCAGTGCCGCAAGGCGGGCGGCGCATTGACGGCGTTGACATGCGCATGCCACTGCGCCTGCCGCAGCGAACCCGGCCTCACCGGCCGGCTTCCATGCCGATGCCGCAAAATTGCAGGACTGGCGCCACATAGTCGGCAAACTCGCTGATGCCATGGTCGCTGCCATCGATGATGGTTTGTCTCGCCCCTGCATAATGCGCCACCATGTCGCGGTAGTCGAGCACTTCGTCGCCGGTGGCGGCGAGCAGGAAATACCGTTCTGGCCGGGAAATCGCCGGCACGGCAAACGCGCGCAGCTCATCAATATAGTCGCGCCTGAATTCGAACGGCTCATCGGAATGAAACGCCGTCGTCACGCCCACATGCTGCTCCAGGTCCAGCAGCGGCACGATGGCGGGGTTGAGCAGCACCGCGCGGCAGCCCAGCTGTTCGGCCAGCCAGGTGGCGTAATAGCCGCCCAGCGAGGAGCCGATAATCGTCAGTTGGGCTGGGGTTACGTCTTTGACCAGCGACAAGGCCAATTCGATCGCCAGCTTCGGCGAGGCCGGCAGTTGCGGGCAGCGCCATTCTTCGCTACGGCCCAGCGCCTGCATCTGCGCGGCCAGCAGGCGCGACTTCATCGACAGCGGCGACGAGCGGAATCCATGCAGGTACAAAATCATCGGCCCAGGGCCTCCAGCAACTTCTGGTGCACGCCGCCAAAGCCGCCATTGCTCATCACAATGATCTGGTCGCCAGGGCGGGCGGCGGCAGCCACGGCCGCCACCAGTGCATCGATCTCTTCATAGGCGCTGGCAATCTGGCCCAGCGGCGCCAGCGCGTCACCGAGGCTCCAGCCCAGCGCCTGCTGGCTGCCAAAGCCGAACACCAGGTCGGCATCCTTCAGGCTGCCCGGCAGCGCATCTTTCATGGCGCCCAGTTTCATGGTGTTCGAACGCGGCTCCAGCACGGCCAGGATGCGGCCGCTTTTGCCTATCTTCTGGCGCAGGCCACCGACGGTGGTGGCGATCGCCGTCGGATGGTGGGCGAAATCGTCGTACACGGTAATATTGTCGACCACGCCGCGCACTTCCATGCGCCGCTTGACGCTCTCGAAGGTGGCCAGCGCATCACAGGCCTGGGCAATCGGCACGCCCACATGGCGCGCGGCGGCAATCGCCGCCAACGCATTGCTGCGGTTGTGCTTGCCCGTCAGCGACCATGCCACATGGCCTTCATGCTTGCCCTTGAACTGCACGTCGAAGCTGCCGTTCTCCTGTTCGGTCAACTGCCAGTCGGCATGCTCGCCAAAACTTTCCTGCTCGCTCCAGCAACCACGCGCCAGCACGCGCTGCAACGAAGCTTCGTCGCCATTGACGATCAGGCGGCCGATGCCGGGCACGGTGCGCACCAGGTGGTGGAATTGGGTTTCGATCGCATGCAGATCGGGGAAGATGTCGGCGTGATCGTATTCCAGGTTGTTCATCACGGCGGTTTTTGCGTGGTAATGCACGAACTTGCTGCGCTTGTCGAAAAACGCCGTGTCGTATTCATCGGCTTCGATGACAAAAAATTCGGACTCGGCGCTCTTGCCGTCCATCTTGCCCGACAGACGGGCCGAAATGCCGAAGTTCATCGGCACGCCGCCGATCAGAAAGCCTGGCGCGTAGCCGGCGTCTTCCAGTATCCAGGCCAGCATCGCCGAGGTGGTGGTCTTGCCATGCGTGCCGGCCACCGCCAGCACCCATTTATTGCGCAGGATATGTTCGCCCATCCATTGCGGACCAGACACATACGGCAAGCTGCGGTTGAGGATTTCCTCGACCAGCGGATTGCCGCGCGACACGACATTGCCGATCACATACAAATCCGGGTTCAGCTCGGTCTGCTTCGGGTCGAATCCCTGGATCAGTTCGATGCCCTGCGCTTCCAGCTGGGTACTCATCGGTGGGTAGACGTTGGCATCGCAGCCGGTGACTTTATGGCCGGCTTCCTTGGCCAGGACAGCAAGGCCGCCCATGAAGGTACCGCAAATGCCGAGGATATGAATATGCATGTGATCAGTGGTTCAGTCGCGCAAGGCGTGCTTGTTAATGTAAGGAACGAAGGTCAAGTATGGGATTTTAACCGACGCCATGGTTTTTTCCGCTTCAGAGTATGATCCAGGAATGACGACCGATGCTTTTGATGACAACCGGCAACTACGGCTGGAAATTGCCGCCGCCGCCGCCCGCCTGGTGGCGCAGGATGGCGCCGACTATGGCAGCGCCAAGCGCAAGGCGGCGCGGCAAATCCTGGGCGATGCGCCGGGCGGGGCCAATCTGCTGCCCGATAACGAGCTGATCGAAGAACAGTTGCGCCTGTACAATGCGCTATTCCTGGCCGACAGCCAGCCGGCGCGGCTGTTTCAGCTGCGCACGATCGCGCTGCAGGTGATGGAAGCGTTGCAACAGTTTCATCCCCTGCTCAGCGGCCCCGTGCTCAATGGCACGGCTGGTCCCCACGATGAAATCTATCTGCAGCTGTTTGCCGAGAGCGCCAAGGATATCCACATCTTCCTGCTCAATAAAAACGTGGTGCTGGACATGTCGGAAACACCGCATTTCAAGGGGCCGCGTTATGATGCTGTCGAGACCGCCAGTTTCCTGTGGAAAAACGAAGGCGTGCATGCTGCCATGTACGAACTCGACGACATGCGCGGCGCGCTCAAGCCCAAGGCCGATGGCAGGCTGCTGCGCACCGATATCGCCGGTTTGCGTACCTTGCTGAGCGACCCACGGACTGAATAAGAAAACCTTTATTTATATCAAAATGACCAAGAAGAACATTATTGCCTGTGCCATCGTCGCCCTGCTGTTCGGCGCCATGGGTGCCTACGTGGGCCTGAACAAGAACAAGGAAGCGGCCGCGCCCGTGACCACCACCATGGCGCCGGGCGCCAGCGGCCCCGTCAATGAGCTGTATGCGCTGTCGCTGCCGGACGCGGCCGGCGCCACGCAAGCCCTGGCGCAATGGAAAGGCAAGAACCTGCTGGTGAACTTCTGGGCGCCCTGGTGTCCGCCCTGCGTGCAGGAAATGCCGGAACTGTCCGAAGTGCAAGGCGAATTTGCCGGAAAAAACCTGCAGATCATCGGCATCGGCATCGATTCGGCCAGCAATATCGCCACCTTCGCCGAAAAGGTCAAGATCGCCTACCCGGTGTATGTATCGGGCATGAGCGGCACCGATCTGTCGCGCCATTTCGGCAATGCCACGGGCGGCTTGCCGTTTACCGTGCTGATCGGCGCTGATGGCGAAGTCAAGAAGACCTATCTGGGCCGCCTGAAATTCGATCAATTGCGCGCCGACCTGGCCAAATTGTAAATTCGACAGCGTGCTTTTTTCTCTTGCCAATGCGTATCTTTGGCGGCAAAATGCGGAACTTTCGCTAAAACGGTCTTCCATACATGGCAAAAAACCTCCTCCTGCTCAACGGCCCCAACCTGAATTTGCTGGGGACGCGCGAGCCTGAGGTCTACGGCGCCAGCACCTTGGCCGATATCGAGCAGGCGGCGATGGCGCAAGCCCTGGCGGCCGGCGCCGATCTGGTATGCTTCCAGAGTAACCATGAAGGGGCGCTGATCGACCGTATCCACGCCGCGCGAGCGGAAGGGGTGGACGCGATCGTCATCAATCCGGGTGGCCTGACCCATACCAGCGTGGCCTTGCGCGATGCGCTGGCGGGAGTGGCCATTCCGTTCGTGGAAGTTCATATCTCGAATATTTACCAGCGCGAAACGTTTCGTCATCACTCATTCCTGAGCGCGATCGCGCAGGGGACGATCTGCGGACTGGGTATCGATGGATATCGGTTTGCCATCGACTTTGCGCTTAAAAAACGTTAATCTACGCGATCTGCACGCAATTAGCGCGGCGACGGGTTTTTCGACCGCACCGCACCACTTATAAAACAAATTACATTCCTAGGGGTTTCACATGGATCTACGAAAACTCAAGACCTTGATCGACCTGGTCGCCGAATCGGATATCGCAGAACTGGAAGTGACCGAAGGCGAAAGCAAGGTTCGCATCGTCAAATCGTCGGCCATGCCGCAAAACCAGATGGTCATGATGCAGCCGCAAGGCATGCAAGCCCCTTACCAGACCGCCCCGCAAGCCGCGCCCGCGCCGGCAGCGGCACCCGTGGTGGTGGCCGCCGAGCCAACCGGCTACGTGGTCAAGTCGCCGATGGTCGGCACCTTCTACCGTTCCTCCGCTCCTGGCAGCGCCGCGTACGTCGAAGTCGGTTCCACCGTCAAGGAAGGCGACACCCTGTGCATCATCGAAGCGATGAAGCTGTTGAATGAAATCGATACCGACAAAGCCGGCGTCGTGACCCAGATCCTGGTGGAAAACGGCCAGCCGGTCGAATTCGGCCAACCCCTGTTCGTGATCGGCTGATACCCTGTCCACACGGCCGGCAACGGCCGTTTGCAGTTTAACGCCCCTCACACTTGTTGTTCCGCCGGCTAGCCGGCTCTCACAGACATACGCGAACCTACCATGTTTGAAAAAATCCTGATTGCCAACCGTGGTGAAATCGCCCTCCGTATTCAGCGCGCCTGCCGCGAAATGGGCATCAAAACGGTTGTAGTTCACTCTGAAGCCGACAAGGACGCAAAATACGTCAAGCTGGCCGACGAATCCGTTTGCATCGGGCCGGCCCAGTCCGCCCTGAGCTACCTGAACATGCCAGCCATTATCAGCGCCGCTGAAGTGACAGACGCGCAAGCGATCCACCCTGGCTACGGCTTCCTGTCGGAAAACGCCGACTTCGCCGAACGCGTCGAAAAATCGGGCTTCGTCTTTATCGGCCCCCGTTCCGAATCGATCCGCCTGATGGGCGACAAGGTGTCCGCCAAGCAGACCATGATCAAGGCCGGCGTACCGTGCGTGCCAGGCTCGGAAGGCGCATTGCCGGACGATCCGAAGGCGATCGTGCAAATTGCGCGCAAGATCGGCTACCCGGTCATCATCAAGGCGGCCGGCGGCGGTGGCGGACGCGGCATGCGCGTGGTGCACACCGAAGCGGCCCTGATCAACGCCGTGGCGATGACCAAGACCGAAGCGGGCACCGCCTTCGGCAACCCTGAAGTGTATATGGAGAAGTACCTGGAAAATCCGCGCCACGTGGAAATCCAGATCCTTGCCGACGAACACAAGAACGCCGTCTGGCTGGGCGAACGCGACTGCTCGATGCAGCGCCGCCACCAGAAGGTGATCGAAGAAGCACCGGCGCCGGGCATTCCGCGCAAACTGATCGAAAAGATCGGCGACCGTTGCGCCGAAGCCTGCCGCAAGATCGGCTACCGCGGCGCCGGCACGTTTGAATTCCTGTATGAAAACGGCGAGTTCTATTTCATTGAAATGAACACCCGCGTGCAGGTGGAACATCCGGTCACCGAGATGATCACCGGCATCGATATCGTGCAGGAACAGATCCGCATCGCTGCGGGCGAAAAGCTGCGCTATCGCCAGCGCGACGTGCTGCTGTCGGGCCACGCCATCGAGTGCCGCATCAACGCCGAAGATCCGTTCAAGTTTACGCCTTCGCCAGGCAAGATCATCTCCTGGCACGCACCAGGCGGCCCCGGCATTCGCGTCGATTCGCATGCCTATGCCGGCTACTATGTACCACCGCACTACGACTCGATGATCGGCAAAGTGATCGCTTACGGCGCCACGCGCGAGCAGGCCATCCGCCGCATGCAGATCGCACTGTCCGAAATGGTGGTCGAAGGCATCAACACCAATATCGCCCTGCACCGCGAACTGATGATTGACGCGCGCTTCATCGAAGGCGGCACCAACATCCATTACCTGGAACAGAAGCTGGCCGACATGCCGGACCTGGGCAAGAACATTCATGGCGACACTCCGAGCATTGCCAAGAAATCGGAAATCAAGGCGGGCGCATGAGCTGGACTGAAATCGTCATCGAGATCGCGCGCGACAACGCCGAGGCCATGTCCGACGCCTTGATGGAAGCGGGCGCCCTGTCGGTCTCGGTGGAAGACGCCGACGAAGGCACCGACGCCGAGCAGCCGCTGTTTGGCGAGCCCGGCATGGAACCGAAGGAAGCGGCGTGGGAACGCAGCCGCGTGGTCGCGCTGACCGACGTCGACGCCGACCAGGCCGCCATCGTGGCAGAAGCTGCGGCCGCCATCGGCCTGGCCGACGCGCCGGCGTTCACCACTCGTCCGGTCGAAGAACAGGACTGGGTACGCCTGACGCAATCGCAGTTCGCGCCGATTCACATCGGCAAGAACATCTGGGTCGTGCCGAGCTGGCACGAGGCACCGGACCCTGACGGCCTGATCCTGGAGCTGGACCCGGGCCTGGCTTTCGGCACCGGCAGCCATCCGACCACGCGCTTGTGCATGGAATGGCTGGAAGCGCATCCCGCGCCCGGCAAGACCGTGCTCGACTATGGTTGCGGTTCCGGCATCCTGGCCATGGTGGCCAAGAAACTCGGTGCGGAAACTGTCGCCGGCGTCGATATCGACCCGCAGGCGATCGAATCGGCGCGCGACAATGCCGAACGCAACGGTTGCGAGATCGACTACTTCCTGCCAGACACCTTCGCCACGTCGGCCCATGCCACGGCCAAGTTTGACGTCGTGGTGGCCAATATCCTGTCGAGCCCATTGAAGCTGATGGCGCCGATGCTGTCCGGCCGCGTGGCAGATGGCGGTGCCTTGATCCTGTCGGGCGTGCTGGCGCGCCAGGCCGAGGAAGTCGCTGCTGCCTACGCACCGTTCATCCAGCTCGGTGTCTGGGCTGAGCAAGACGGCTGGGTGGCCCTGCACGGCCGCCTGGGTGCGTCCAGCGCTCCGGCGCCGCGCGCGGAAGGTGCATAAGCACAGCAATGGCCCTCGCCACCAAATGCCCCCATTGCAACACGATATTTCGGGTCGCCGCTGACCAGTTGAAATTACGTGGGGGCATCGTACGCTGTGGCACCTGCAAGGAAGTCTTTGACGGCAATGCCGCGCTGGTCGATCCAAGCGCGGCATTGTTGCCGTCTGCGGGCCCGATTCCTCCGGTGCCTGTGGCACCTATCCTGCCGCCAGTGCTGGCGCTCGATATTCCCGACGACACCCCACCCTATGCCGGCCATGAGGCAGAGCCGGTGTACACCCTCGACTTCGACACCTCGTTCGATCCCTTCGGCATCCTGCCCGAAACGGCGCAGCTGAAGGCCGGCCAGGACGAGCGGCGCGACGACGAGGAAGCCATCGAGCTCGACCTCGATATCGGCCAGGCGCTGCCCGGCGAGCCGGAAGCTGAACCTGAAGCCGTGCCCGAATCCGGACCCGAACCTGAGCCGGCGCCGGTGATTGCGGCGACAGCCGTGCCGATGGCGCCCTTCCGCCGCCGCGAAACCGAGGAAGCGCCCGCCTTTGTCACCTATTTGCGCGACAGCCGGCGCGAGCCGAAGTTCGAGGCCGAGGCGCCGGCAGCAGCCGAGCAGGTAGCCGAGCCTGAAGCCGAAGCGTATAAAGTCAGCCTGGACAAACCTGCGCAGCCGGCCCCGGCCGGTGCGCGCCAGGAACCCACGCTGAGCGACCATTCCTTCGACCTGCCGGAAGGCAGCGCGCCGCCAGCGGACGAGCTGCATGTGCTGGACGACCTGCCACCGGTTGAAGAACCCGCTTTCGTGACCCAGGGCCGGCGCCGCGAACAGAGCGGCAAGGCCTTGCGCATCGCGATGGCGGCCGGCGCGGTGGCCTTGTTGCTGCTGTTGCTGCTGCAGGTGATGACCACCTTCCGCAATCCGCTGGCGGCGCAGTTTCCGCAGTTCAAGCCGGCCCTGGCCGCGCTGTGCTCGGTCAGCGGCTGCCAGGTCGACCTGCCTGCGCAGATCGAAGCGCTGGCCATCGAGCAGGGCGAACTGCAGACCCTGGCACCCTACCGTTTTTCCTACGTCTCGCAGCTGCGCAACCTGGGCCGCAGCGCACAGGCCTGGCCGAACATCGAACTGATCCTCAACGACGACGATGGCAAGCCCGTGCTGCGCCGCGTGGTCGCCCCGCGCGATTACCTGCCGGCCGGCACCGATGTGAGTAAAGGCTTTGCGCCGCGCTCGGAACAGAACATCAAACTGTATTTCAGCTTGGACCAGCTTGCGGCGTCTGGCTATCATATCGCCATCTTTTACCCTTGACTGACACTATCATGACCAAAACTTCATTGATCTGCGGCTCGCTCGCCACCGACACCATCATGCAATTCCCGGGCCGTTTCGGCGAATCGCTGCTGGCCGACCAGTTGCACAAAGTGAACGTCTCGTTCCTGGTGCCCACCATGCGCACCGAGTTCGGCGGCTGCTCGGGCAATATCGCCTACAGCCTGAAAATGCTGGGCGGCGATCCGCGCATCGTCGGCGTGATGGGCCAGGACAGCGCCGCCTACCTGGAGCGCCTGCAAAAGCTGGGCATTTCCACCGCCAACATCCTGATCAAGGCCGACAGCTACAACGCGCAGTGCTTCGTCACAGCCGACAGCGACAACAATCAGATCAACGCCTTCCACCCGGGCGCCATGTCGTTCGCGCATGAAAACCCGATCGCCAACGCCGGCCCGGCCCGCGTCGCCATCATTTCGCCGGACGGCGACCAGGGCATGCTGAAACACGCCGCCGACCTGGCCGAGCTGGGCATTCCCTTCATGTTCGATCCGGGCCAGCAATTGCCACGCTTCAATGGCGAACAGCTGATCGACTTCATCGACAAGGCGACGTATGTGTCGGCCAACGATTATGAGATGGAAATGTTGATGGAACGCACGGGCTTGACCCTGCCGGAAATCGCCAGCCGCCTGGAAGCGCTGGTCATCACGCGCGGTGAAAATGGTTCGGAAATTCATGTGGGCGGCAAGCGCATCGACATTCCTGTCGTGGCCGCCAAGGAAGTGCTGGACCCGACCGGCTGCGGCGACGCCTACCGCGCCGGCCTGCTGTTCGGCATCACCAACGACCTGGGCTGGGAAACCAGCGGCCGCCTGGCCAGCCTGCTGGGCGCCATCAAGATCGCCACCCAAGGCGCGCAAAACCATGTGTTTACGCCGGAGAGCATTGCTGACCAGTTTGAAGCGGCGTTTGGTTACCGCTATTAATAGATATTAATACCGTAGGTCGGATTAGGCCGCAGGCCGTAATCCGACATCACCACCGGCCGCGACAACAATGTTGTCGGATTACGCTACGCTAATCCGACCTACCCCGCCCGCATCACCTTCCCATCACAAAAATCATCCCCACCAGCATCTGCGCAATCTGCAGCAGTATCAACGCCACCAGCAGCGACAAATCCAGGCTGCCCACCAGCGGCACCACCTTGCGAATCGGACGCAGCAGCGGCTCGTTGAGGGCCCGTACGAATGGCGCCAGCGGCGCATGCGGATTGACCCAGCTGAAGATCGCCTCGATGATCAGCAGCGCCATGAAACCGTACAGTATCCATTGCAGGAAGCGCTGCAGGGCTTTCAGCAGCACCGCCTCGACCGGCAGGCCGGCGATAAACCAGATGCAGGTGGCCAGCAGCACGATCAGGAAGGCGCCGATCAGGCTGGCCCAGTCATAGCCGCCCACGCCCGGCACGACGCGGCGCAGCGGGCGCACCAGCCAGTCGGTCAATTGAAAGGTGAACTGCGCCACCGACGACGGCGGACGCACGCGCACGGCCTGCATCCAGAAGCGCAGCAGCAGCACGCCGCCCAGCAGCGTGGCAATGGTATCAACGATCAATGTAAGGATAGTGATCAGCACAACGAATTCTCCAAAAAAAAACCGCTGTGTGATTATCACACAGCGGCGTGTTGCCTCATGCAGGCATCCGCTTCGTCACATTACGATGGGCGGGTGCTGGTCGGGAATGGCCAAGCTGCGGCCGGTGCCAACACGGTTTTTGCTACAGGTGCGATCGGCGCTGCTGCCGGCTTGGCGGCTTCCGCTTTTTTCGGCGCGGCCTTTTTAGGCGCGGCCTTCTTGGCGGCTGGCTTGGCGGCGGCTGGTGCTGCAACTGCTGGCGTCGCGGCCGGTGCAGGTGCTGCTGCGGCTACCGGTGCTGCGGCGGCTGGCGCTGCGGCTGGCTTGGCTGCTGCTTTTGCCGCAGGTTTTGCCGCTGGCTTGGCTGCTGGCTTGGCTGCTGCTTTGGCGGCAGGTTTCGCTGCCGGCTTGGCTTCTGCTGCAACCTTCGCTGCAGGTTTGGCCGCTGCCTTGGCCGCAGGTTTCGCTGCTGGTGTGGCCGCTACTTTAGCTGCTGGCTTGGCTGCAGGTTTTGCCGCTGCTTTTGCTGCTGGCTTGGCTGCTGCTTTTGCCGCTGGCTTGGCTGCTGCTTTCGCTGCAGGTTTCGCTGCAGGTTTCGCTGTTGCTTTTGCTGCTGGCTTGGCTGCAGGTTTGGCTGCTGCTTTTGCTGCTGGCTTGGCTGCGGCTTTGGCCGCAGGTTTCGCTGCTGCTTTTGCCGCTGGTTTGGCTGCCGCTTTAGCTACTGGCTTGGCTACAGGTTTAGCTGCTGCTTTAGCCGCTGGTTTCGCTGCTGCTTTAGCCGCTGGTTTCGCTGCTGCTTTGGCCGCTGGTTTCGCTGCTGCTTTGGCCGCTGGTTTCGCTGCTGCTTTGGCCGCTGGTTTCGCTGCTGCTTTGGCCGCAGGTTTCGCCACAGGCTTGGTTGCTGCTTTTGCTGCAGGTTTTGCCACGGCCTTGGCCGCTGCTTTTGCCGCAGGTTTCGCTGCTGGCTTGGCTACTGCTTTGGCTGCAGGTTTTGCCACGGCCTTGGCCGCTGCTTTGGCCACAGGTTTCGCTGCTGGCTTGGCTACTGCTTTGGCTGCAGGTTTTGCCACGGCCTTGGCCGCTGCTTTTGCCGCAGGTTTCGCTGCTGGCTTGGCTGCTGCTTTGGCTGCAGGTTTTGCTGCTGCCTTGGCTACTGGCTTGGCTGCCACTTTAGCTGCCGGCTTGGCGGCTGCTTTCGCTGCTGGTTTGGCCGCAGGTTTTGCTGCTGGTTTTGCTGCGGCCTTGGCTGCTGGTTTGGCGGCAACCGGCTTGGCTGCGGCTGCCGGCGTCTTCGCGGCAGGAGCAGCTTTGGCGGCTGGTTTCTTTACTTCTGATTTCTTAGCGGCTGTTGCCATTTGTCTCTCCTTCATCTGAGATGAGAAATTTAAGCTACAAGATTTAAACCCGTCCAACCCACCACAAGGATAGGCCAGGCGAATTATTCATCGGCACAAACGGTCGTTTGCGCTAATGAATTCGGCACCAGCTGAACTGCTGCAACTCCTCACGTTTGCAGCACTTCAGCCATCGTCGGTGCCACCCTGCTTTATCTCGCAGCTGGTGGCAAAGTCTGAATTCGGTTGTTTCGTTTTCGATGCCGTGCGTTTTTTCCGCTCCTCGCATCGCGCTCGCCACCCGACCGTATCGTCAAATAAAAAACCGCCATGCCTGAAAAAAATCGGGCACGGCGGCAGACGAAAACGGTGTGGTTTTGTGCATATCCGTGTAAATCTGTATCCCTGTTTTGCGAGCTTTTTCTGGCGTCGCGCTGGTCAAAAAACCCCGCATACTACCACTCGCATTTGCAATCGTCCTAAAGTACACGAAAACCTTGTCGATGCGCAACCGGCACGATACGTTTTCACGGGCTTTTTTGCAGGGATAGGCGCGCTAACGTACAAACGAGCGGCAAACGACCAATTTACATGCGCTCATGCCGATATGGGCACTCGCCGCGCATGGTCTTCGCATGCGCAAACACGGAGCCGCGCATGGCGTTTTCAGCGCCAGTCGCCGCGCGCAATTGCGCGCGATTTGAGCATCACGCCGCGCGTTTTTTTGCAGCGATATTTTGCTGCCACAGAGGTCCTTCAACGTCGCATCACGCAGCGTCCTGCCGGCTTTCCGGACAGCCGACTCCCCATGCCGGAGCAAACACAATAGAATGCATCCTTTTCTTGTTAGCCTTGACCTGACCATGCCGCGACACGCTCCGCTTATTCCCATCCTCGCTATCCTGGGCGCCGTCACGGCGCTCGGCATCGGCACCTCCTGGGCCAAGCACAGCCTGTTTCCCGTGGTCGGCGCACAGGGCACGACGGCCGTGCGGGTCGGCTTTTCCGCCTTGCTGCTGCTGTTGTTCTGGCGTCCCTGGCGCTGGACCTTGAGCGGCCAGGAAGCGCGCACGGTGGCCCTGTACGGCGCCGCGCTGGGTGCGATGAATCTGTGCTTCTACATGTCGCTGCGCACCATCCCCTTCGGCCTCGCCGTGGCGATCGAATTTTCCGGGCCGCTGGCCGTCGCCCTGTTTTCTTCACGACGCCCGCTCGATTTCATCTGGGTGCTGCTGGCCGCCGCCGGCCTGGCGCTGCTGCTGCCGCTCGGTCATGACGTGTCCACGCTGGACCCGGCCGGCGTGCTGTTCGCGCTGGCCGCCGCCGTGTTCTGGGCCACCTACATCATCTTCGGCAAGCGCGCCAGCCATCTGCATGCGGGCCATTCGGTCTCGCTGGGCCTGTTCGTGGCGGCGCTGGTGGTGGTGCCGGTGGGCGTGGCGCACGCCGGCAGCGCGCTGCTGTCGCCGGCGATACTGGCCACGGGGCTGGGCGTGGCGCTGATTTCCAGCGCGATCCCGATCTCGCTCGAGATGGTGGCCCTGAAACGCCTGTCGTCGCAGGCTTTCGGCATCATGGCCAGCATGGAGCCGGCCGTGGCGGCCCTGCTGGCTTTGACCCTGCTGGGAGAGTACCTGGACGCCATCCAGTGGCTGGCGATCGCTTTGATTATCGCGGCGTCGGTCGGCAGTTCGGTGACGGCGCAACGCGGCAAGCGCGTGCCGGCGGCAATCCTGCCCGGATAAAAAAATGCGCCGTCACGGCGCATTTTTTGAATACACGGATAAAGCGGCTTATTCCCAGTTCAGCGCACCACCAGTTTGGTATTCCGTCACGCGCGTTTCGAAGAAGTTACGTTCCTTCTTCATGTCGATCATTTCGCTCATCCACGGGAATGGATTTTCCTCTTGCGCGAACAGTGGCTCGAGGCCGATCTGCTGGGCGCGGCGGTTGGCGATAAAGCGCAGGTAGCCCTTGAACATCGGGGCGTTCAGGCCCAGCACGCCGCGTGGCATGGTGTCTTCGGCATACGCGTATTCCAGGTCGACCGCTTTCAGGAACAGGACCTTGATCTCTTCGCGGAATTCGGCCGTCCACAGCTGCGGGTTTTCCATCTTGATGGTGTTGATCAGGTCGATGCCGAAGTTGCAGTGCATCGATTCGTCGCGCAGGATGTACTGGTACTGCTCGGCCGCGCCCATCATCTTGTTCTGGCGGCCCAGCGCCAAAATTTGCGTGAAGCCCACGTAGAAGAACAGGCCTTCCATCAGGCAGGCGAACACGATCAGGGATTTCAACAGCTTCTGGTCGTTTTCCGTCGTGCCGGTGGTGAACGTCGGGTCGGTCAGCATGTCGATGAACGGGATCAGGAATTCATCCTTGTCGCGGATCGACTTGACTTCGTTGTAGGCGTTGAAGATCTCGGCTTCGTCCAGGCCCAGCGACTCCACGATGTACTGGTAGGCGTGGGTGTGGATCGCTTCCTCGAACGCCTGGCGCAGCAGGTACTGGCGGCACTCGGGGGCCGTGATGTGGCGATAGGTGCCCAGCACGATATTGTTGGCGGCCAGCGAATCGGCGGTCACAAAAAAGCCCAGGTTGCGTTTCACCAGGCGGCGTTCGTCTTCCGTCAGGCCGTTCGGGTTTTTCCACAGCTCGATATCGCGCTGCATGTTGACTTCCTGCGGCATCCAGTGGTTGGCGCAGCCGGCCAGGTATTTGTCCCATGCCCATTTGTACTTGAACGGCACCAGCTGGTTGACGTCGGTCTTGCCGTTGATGATGCGCTTGTCGTCGGCATTGACGCGGCGCGCCACCTGCTCGGCGTTCGCTTCGGACGGCTCGGCGCCGGCCGGCACGTTCAATTCGGTATTGCCCAGTGGCGCCTGCTGCGCCGGACGCGGCACGGCTGCCGGCGTGGTTTCATCATCCCAGGATAAGGACATAATTATTTCTCTCTCAATGCAGATATTCACATCAGCCCGGCGCTGCCGGGCTGACCACTAAACTATTATTGGCAGGCTTCGCACTCTTCGAAGCCGTCGTCACCCGGGCGCAGGTAGCACGCTTCGCCATCGGCATCGTCCGCTGCTGCGGCAATCGCCACTGGCGCCACGGCGACGGCCGCCGCCGCGACACTCGCTGCCTGGGCGCTCTGGGCGCTGGCCGACATGCCGCCATCGACTGCCACGGCGTTCAGGGCGCCGGTCTTGGAGGTCGATTTCTCCATGTGGGTGGCGGCGATGGTGCGCAGGTAGTAGGTGGTTTTCAGGCCACGCAGCCATGCCAGTTTATACGTTTCGTCCAGTTTCTTGCCCGAGGCGCCAGCCATGTAGATGTTCAGCGACTGGGCCTGGTCGATCCACTTCTGGCGGCGCGACGCGGCTTCCACCAGCCAGCTTGGCGACACTTCGAAGGCGGTGGCGTAGATGTCGCGCAGGTCTTGCGGAATGCGGTCGATTTTTACCAGGGAGCCGTCGAAGTATTTCAGGTCCGAGATCATGACTTCATCCCACAGGTCGCGCGCCTTCAGGTCACGCACCAGGTAGCCATTGATTTCGGTGAATTCGCCCGACAGGTTCGATTTCACGTACAGGTTCTGGAACGTCGGCTCGATACAGGCCGACACGCCGATGATGTTCGAAATGGTGGCGGTCGGTGCGATCGCCACGCAGTTCGAGTTGCGCATGCCGAACTTGGCGATGCGTTCGCGCACCGGGGTCCAGTCCATCGCCGACGAGCTGTCCACTTCCAGGTAGCCGCCGCGCTCTTCGGCCAGCAGTTTCACGGAATCCTGTGGCAGGATGCCGCGGTCCCACAGGGAACCTGCGTACGACTCGTAGCGGCCGCGCTCTTCTGCCAGTTCGGTCGACGCCAGGTAGGCGTAGTAGCACACCGCTTCCATCGAGGTGTCGGCAAACGACACGGCGGCGTCCGAGGCGAACGGCACGCGCATCATGTGCAGGCAATCCTGGAAACCCATGATGCCCATGCCGACCGGACGGTGGCGCATGTTCGAATTGCGGGCCTTGTCGACGGCGTAGTAGTTGATGTCGATCACGTTGTCCAGCATGCGCATGGCGGTGCGCACGGTCTTGGCCAGCTTGACGTGGTCGAGCTTGCCTTCTTTCATGTGCGCCGGCATGTTGACGGAACCGAGGTTGCAGACGGCAATTTCATCGCTGCTGGTGTTCAGGGTGATTTCCGTGCACAGGTTCGAGCTGTGGACCACGCCGACATGCGACTGCGGGCTGCGGATATTGCATGGATCCTTGAAGGTGATCCATGGGTGGCCGGTTTCAAACAGCATCGACAGCATCTTGCGCCACAGGTCGAGTGCGGCGATTTTCTTGAACGAACGGATTTCGCCGGCGGCCGCTTTCGCTTCGTAGCCCAGGTAGGCGGCTTCAAACGCCTTGCCGACCTTGTCGTGCAAATCTGGCGTTTCCGATGGCGAGAACAGGGTCCACTCGCCTTTTTCCATCACGCGCTTCATGAACATGTCGGGAATCCAGTTCGCCGTGTTCATGTCGTGGGTGCGGCGGCGGTCGTCGCCGGTGTTCTTGCGCAGGTCGAGGAATTCCTCGATGTCCATGTGCCAGGTTTCCAGGTAGGCGCAGACGGCGCCCTTGCGCTTGCCGCCCTGGTTCACGGCCACGGCCGTGTCGTTCACCACTTTCAGGAACGGCACCACGCCTTGCGACTTGCCGTTGGTGCCCTTGATATGGGCGCCCAGGGCGCGCACTGGCGTCCAGTCGTTGCCCAGGCCGCCTGCATATTTGGCCAGCAGCGCGTTGTCCTTGATGGCGTCATAGATGCCTTCCAGGTCATCGGAGACGGTGCTCAGGTAGCACGACGACAGCTGCGAGCGCAGGGTGCCCGAGTTGAACAGGGTCGGCGTCGAGCTCATGAAGTCGAACGAGGACAGCAGGCTGTAGAACTCGATGGCGCGCGCTTCGCGGTCCGACTCGTTCAGGGCCAGGCCCATCGCCACGCGCATGTAGAACGCCTGCGGCATTTCGATGCGCACGTCCTGGATATGCAGGAAGTAGCGGTCATACAGGGTTTGCAGGCCGATATAGCCGAATTGCAGGTCGCGGTCGGCAACGATGGCTTTGGCCAGGCGTTCCAGGTCGAAGGTGGCCAGCACCGGGTTCAGCAGTTCAGCGGAGATGCCCTTGGCGATATACGCCGGGAAATAGGTCAGGTATTCGGCGGCGGCGGCCGCTTGCGGCACTTCCTTGCCGAACACTTCCTTGCGCACCGTGTGCAGCAGGATGCGGGCCGTCACTTGCGAGTAGGCCGGGTCTTTTTCCATCAGCGCGCGCGCTGCCAGGATGGCCGACTTGTGCAGCTCTTCGACCGGCACGCCGTCGTACAGGTTTTTCACGGTTTCAGCCAGGATGGCGTCGGCATCGACGTGTTTTTCCAGGCCGGCGCAGGCGGCGTTGATCAGGTCGCGCACTTGCTGCATGTCGAGCGGGCGGCGCACGCCGTTGTCGAGCACGTTCAGTTGCGGTGCGGCCACTTGCGCGGAACCACCCAGGGCTTCCTTCTGCAGGCGGCGCTCCTCCATGTGCTTGGCGCGGTACAGCACGTAGGCACGCGCCACGTCGTGTTCGCCCGAACGCATCAGCGACAGTTCCACCTGGTCTTGCACGTCTTCGATATGGAAGGTGCCGCCGCCCGGCTGGCGGCGCACCAGCGCGGCGACCACGCCGGCCGTCAATTGTTCCACCAGTTCGCGCACGCGGGCGGAAGCGGCGCCCTGGCCGCCGTTCACGGCCAGGAACGCCTTGGTCATGGCGATCGCGATTTTCGAAGGCTCAAATGCCACCACCGCACCGTTGCGGCGGATGATGCGATAGTCGCCCATGGCCGCGCCGGTGCTTGCCACGCTGTGCGCCGCGCCTGGCGCTGGCGGTACTGGCGTTGGATGGATGGAAATATCTTGAGGTGATTGCATTGAAGCTCCCGTTGTCAGCTAAAGTCAGCCTGCAGTTTTGCTGCCGTGTGTGTTGTTGAATAGAACGCCCGATGGTCCGGGCTTCTTCCGGTATTTATTGTTAAAAACTACATATTCAAGGCATCAGATGATACAAATGAAAATAGCCTGCCCTCACGGCCATGGATGGCGCGAAACATGTCTCTGAGGGTGATAAACCGCCAGTGTCAGATTGCCAGGTGAGCACGCAATGGTGTTGGCGCTGGCTTGACACTAATGCTGAAAACATCTGTGATGGCACTACATTTAGTAACTACATCTAATTTATGCACTAATTGTAGTACCCATCGATGGCAGGCGCAATACTTTTCCCGCCTGTGTCCTGCTTAATTTTTCCGATTTCATGCACGAATTCAATTGACTTTTCAGGGCATGGATAACAGGCCCGGCACCCGCATAGTAAGCACTAACGCAGGCCGCTGCAGACCGCTGCGCGCCCCATTCCCGAGATGAATCCAGATCAATTTCAGTCTGGTTTGACCTTGCTATGCCAGCAATTATTTACAGCAATGCAACTACTGGAACAGTCGCCGGCCGCGGCTGGCGAAACCGGGACCGGCATTATAATCTACCGCGCCGCTTCGGTCCCGGCGCCGCCTGTTTCGGTTCAGCCCGGCGGCTCGCGCAGTTGCAATTTTTGCATGCGGTAGCGCAGCTGGCGCACGCTGATGCCCAGTTGCCGCGCCGCGCGCGCGCGGTGGTAGCGCGTTTGCGCCAGGGCCTGCAAGATCATCTCGCGCTCGGTTTGCAGCAGGAACAGCTGCAGCGGCACGATAGGCGCGCCGCCATGCCCCATGCCGGGCAGCGGCAATTGCCGGCCGGGCAAGCCGGCGTTCAGCGCCGTCACCGCCGCCGGTACCGCCACAGGCAAGCCCAGCCCATCGACCGTGATCATGCCGCCATCGGCAAAGGCCAGCGCCCGCTCCAGCAGGTTTTCCAGTTCGCGCACATTGCCGGGAAAAGCATGGCGCGCCAGCGCCGCCAGGACCGCCGGCGCCAGGTGCATGTCTTGCCGTGGCGCCAGGCGGGCCAGGATGGCATCGCACAAGGCCGGCAAGTCGCCCAGCCGCTCGCGCAAGGGCGGCACGGCCAGTTCGATCACGTTCAGGCGGTAATACAGATCCTGGCGAAAGGTGCCGGCCGCCACGCCGCGCGCCAGTCCGTGCTGGCTGGCGCACAGGATGCGCACGTCGACGGCTTCGTCGGTGCTGCCGCCCAGTTTGCGCACGCGGCGCTCCTGCAGCGCACGCAACAGCTTGACCTGCATCGCCAAAGGCACATCATCGACCTCGTCGAGCAGCAGGCTGCCGCCGTCGGCCGCCTGGAACAGGCCCTGCCGTTCGTGCAGCGCGCCCGTATAGGCGCCCGGACGGCAGCCGAACAGTTCGGCTTCCATCAGGCCCTCGGGGATGGCGCCGCAATTGACGGCCACGAAAGGGCCATCGGCGCGCGCGCCCTGGGCGTGGATGGCGCGCGCCACCAGCTCCTTGCCGCTGCCCGACTCGCCGCGGATCGCCACCGGCGCGCCGGAGGCGGCGATGCGCACGATCTGCGCCCTCAGCGCCTGCATGGCGGCCGAGCTGCCGCTCAGTTGCGGTATGGAATCTTTAGCGATGGGCGCGAGATGGCCGCCGGCGGCCCCGGTACGCGAGCTGGGCATAATTATCCTTTCAACAAGGATTCTGATCGGGCACGGCAATGATGCCTGCCACGGCCATGCTACGCCTGGCCGGTGGCCGATGGCGTCACGATACGGATGAGCAATGAGGGAGGAGCTTACAGGGTGGCGTGCGCGTGGCTGCAGTAGTCGTGGCCCTTGGCCTGCACGTTTTCGGAGGCCGGATAATAGACGCCGCAGTGGGCGCAGCACAGCATCAGCTCGGCGTCGGGCAGTTCGGCCACCCGGCCAGGCGGCGTAAAGGGATTGGGCTGCTGCCGCTGTTGCTGCTGGGCGCGCTGCTGCAAGCTGCGAATCTTGCTGCGGATCGCGAACACCACCAGGAACACCAGCGCCAGCCAAAACAAAATACGGGTCATAAATATCCTCGGTGCAAAACCACTTCCAGTACAAAACGGCTGCCGACATAGGCCAGCAGCAAGGTGGCAAAACCGGCCAGGGTAAATGTCAGCGCCGTCTTGCCGCGCCAGCCGCGAAAGCGCCGTCCGGCCAGCAGCACGGCAAACAGCAGCCACGACAGCATGGTAAATACCGACTTGTGATCCCAGGTCAGGGCCTTGCCAAATAATTGTTCGGAAAACACGATGCCCGACAGCACGGTCAGGCTCAGCAAGATGAAGCCCAGGCCGATCATGCGGAACAGCAGCTTTTCCATCGTCAGCAGGGCCGGCAGCTGGTCCAGCGCGCTTGACAAGAAGCCGCGCCGCTCGCTGCGCGTGTGCAGGCGCGATTCCTGCAGCGCCATCAGCACGGCGTGAAAAGCGGCGATCGTCAAGGTGCTGTAGGCCAGCACGGCCACCGTGATATGCCAGCCGAATACGGCCGATTTGCCTTCCAGCACCACCTGGTTGCCGGGAAAAGCCCAGGCCAGGCCGATCGCCAGCACGGCGCAGGGCATGACCATGCGGCGCAGGCCGTCCAGGCTGAAATTGCGGTTCTCTATCCAGTAGGCGCCCACCGATACCCACAACGCGGCCGACAGCATGGCGGAAAAACCGAAGCGCAAGGTGCCCGGCGCCATCAGGTCGAACCACAGGGTGGCGCCGTGCGACAGCCAGGCCAGGCCGGTCAGCGCGGCGATCAGCCTGCCCTGCGACGAGGGAAGAAGCGCGCACACCGCATACGCCACGGCGGCAAGGAAAAAGAAATAAGTCTGCATGTTTTAAGTTTACACCATAGCCGGCCAGCGCGAATCGCGCAGCGGCACGCACGGCTGCCGGCAGCGCTAGCGCGCGCAATGCGAAAGAGCCTGCCATGATATCGCGCCTGAGGCTTGACCGGGTGCCCCGCCCTCAAGATTTCGGCAATCTTTCCTGCAGCGCCGGACATTGCTTAAAGAGGCGATTATCGTTAGGCTGGCGCCATCACCGCTTTCTGACTGCCTTGCCATGCCCTCCTCCAGCCTCGACGATAAATTGTGTTTCCAGCTGTACGCCACCTCGCTGAAAATGACCCAGCTCTACAAGCCGATGCTCACCGCCATCAATCTGACCTATCCGCAATACCTGGTCATGCTGGTGCTGTGGGACCAGGAAGGCCTGGGCATCAAGGACCTGGCCGAGCGCCTGCAGCAGGATTCCGGCTCGATCACGCCGCTGGTCAAGCGCCTCGAGGCGGAGGGCTATCTGCTGCGCGCACGCGATCCGCGCGACGAGCGCAACCGCGTGCTGACCCTGACGCCGGCCGGCCGCCAGCTGCGCCAGGCCAGCAGCGCCATCGACCAGGCGATTGCCGACAACTGCAGCGTGATCGCGCCGGAATTCGAGGTCATGATGGAAGGCTTGCGCAAGCTGAACGCCAGGCTGGGCGGCTGAGGGCGCAAGCCATGTCAACTTTCCTTCAAAAATATATTGCACACTAATGATTAGTTCGCTATTCTTCTTGCATCGACTGGCCGCGCAGCTTGGCGCAACATGCAGGCAACACGGCAAGGTTGATCTTACCGGTCATTTTTTTTGTTAATTACTTAGCGCGCTAAATAATAGCAAGCTACAAATCAAGGAGTCCTGCCATGTCGCCCATCCCTTTCAAAGCTTCCCTGCTCGCCGCCGCCATCGCCTCCGGCGCCGCCTTCGCTCCCGCCCATGCGGCCGCACCAGCACAGCAAAATGCCGACACCACCGTGGTGCTGGTGCATGGCGCGTTTGCCGACGGTTCCAGCTGGGACAAGGTGATCCCCTTGCTGCAGGCCAAGGGCTTGAAAGTGGTGTCCGTGCAAAATCCGCTGACGTCCCTGGCCGACGATGTGGCAGCCGCCCAGCGCGTGATCGACGCGCAGACCGGCCGCGTGATCCTGGTGGGCCATTCCTGGGGCGGCACCGTCATCACGGAGGCGGGCACCAGCGACAAGGTCAAGGCGCTGGTCTATGTGGCGGCCTTTGCGCCGTCCGAAGGTGAGGCATCGGGCGAGCTGGGCAAGGACTATCCGACGCCGCCGGGCATCGCCACCCTGACAGCGGACGCCGCCGGCTTCCTGTACTTGCCGGCCGAATCGGTGCGCGTCAATTTCGCCCAGGACCTGCCCGCCGCGCAGACGCGCTTGATGGCCGCCACCCAGGGCCCGATCCACGGCAAGGCGTTTGCCGACAAGACCACCGTGGCCGCCTGGAAAAACAAGCCCAGCTATTACATCGTGGCCGGCAAGGACCGTATGATCGCGCCGGAACTGGAACAGGCGTTCGCGAAGAAAATCAACGCCACCACCACCGTGCTGCAAACCAGCCATGTGCCGATGCTGTCGCAACCGAAACAGGTGGCCGAGGTGATTTTGGCGGCGGTGGCCAAGCGTTAAACAAGTGCCGCCGCACCAGACAAAGTGCGGCGGTTTTTTTGACTGCCTGTTATTTGACGTTCAGGCTTTTCTTGGCCTGATCGAGCAAGTCGGTCTTGACCCAGTCCTTGGCCACCGGTGGCTTGCTCATGCGGCCCACGCCGGTTTTCACCATCACGTCGGTGGTGGTCTGGATATGTTCGGGCGTGATGTCGTAGGAATATGGCGAATTGCTGATCGCGTCGTCAAAGTCATCCTTGGTGATCTGGTTGCGGAACACCACTTCGCGCACGTATTTTTCCGCTGTCGGCTTGTTGTCGATAAAGGTCTTGGTGGCCTCGACAAAGCAGCGCATGAATTTCTCCGCCACCGGACGGCGTTCCTTGTAAAATTTTTCCGTCATCACCATGGTGCGCACCGGCTCGCCGATCGGCGTGTCGTACGGTTTGATCACTTCGGTGCCGAAGCCCTTGTTGATCGCCTGCGACGATTGTGGTTCCGACTGCATCATGGCGTCGATATTCTTGCCCATCAGCGCCTGGTTCAGGTCGGCATACGCGAGAAACACCAGCTGCACGTCCTTGCCCTTGGTTTCCGAATACGTCAGGCCCGCCTGCGACAGTTCCGCCAGCAGCAGCACTTCCTGGATGCCGCCGCGCGTGACGCCCACGCGCTTGCCTTTCAGGTCCTTGACGCTGGCAATCTTTTGCCCGACACCGCCCACCAGGCGCGCGCCGCCCTTGGCAAAGCCCGCCACCACATAGATGGGCGCACCACCGGCGCGGCCGGAAATGGCCGCCTCGGAGGCTGTCGCGCCCACGTCCAGTTCGCCGGCGATAATCGCCTGCATCACGTCCAGGCCCTTGGCGAAGATATGCTCTTCGACCTTGATGCCGCACTTGGGCGCGATTTCCTTGATATACGACACGGCGCCGTAGTGGGCGAATTTCAGATTGCCCAAACGAACGACCTCCTGGGCCTGGGCCGCGCCCATGCTGAACGTCAGCATGACGGCGGTGGCGATGGTGGTTTTCAAGATATTGTATTGACGCATCTGCTTCTCCTGTCTCACGGTGATGGGGATGCCTGGCTTGCAAGCAAGGAAACACTGCTTTTTTATTATGCAGAGATAGTACCGTGTGTTAGAGCAGGAGCAACAGTTTTTTATGGCAAGGTCAAAACTTTGTGCGCAAGGCCAGGCTGGCATTGCGCGGCGTGCCATAGTAATTGCCCAGGAAGGTGCTGCCCAAGGTTTTGTAATAGGTCTTGTCGAGCACGTTGTTGACGTTCAGGGTCAGCGTCCAGCGCGGATCGATGCGGTATTCGGCCATGGCGTTGAGCAACAGATGGCCGCCCTGGGTAAAGTCGAACGACTGGTACTGGCCGGCCGCATCGAGCACCGAGCCGCTCACATACTGCCGGCTCTGCACGCTGGCCACGCCGCCGACCTTCCATTGCGCCAGGGCGCCAGGCAGCACGTATGAGGTGGCCACCTTCAGCAGGTGTTTCGGCGTGATGCTGCTGTAGGTGTCGCGCGTGCTGTCATCCTTCGTGTGGTTGTAGGTGTAGCCGGCGCTCAGTTGCCAGCCCGGCAGCACTTCGCCGCCCACTTCCAGGTCCATGCCGCGGCTGGTCACTTTGCCTTGCGGCAGGTAGCAGCAATTGGTATTCCACAAGCTGGTGCTTTCCGGATAGCGGGTGTCCAGCACGGCCGTGCCCGTGCGTTCCACATTGAAGACGCTGAGGGTGGCGTTCAGGCGTCCATCGAGCAACTCGCCCTTCACGCCGCCCTCGTAGCTGGCGCCTTTCACGGGCGCGAGCGAAGTGCCCGGCGGCGGCCCCATCATGCTCAGCGCCTGCGGCTTGTAGATGGCAGAGTAGCTGGCATAGGCCGACCAGCGCGCGTCGATGTCATAAATGATGCCGCCATACGGCGTCACCTTCGTCGGCTCGCCGAACGCGGTGCGCGAATACACGCTGCGCTGGCCGGCCGGATCGATATCCCAGACCGTCTGGTCGAAATCATAGCGGCTGGCGCGCGCGCCGGCGATCACGTGCAGACGGTCGGTCGGATGCAGGCGCAGCACGCCATACGCGCCCTTCTGCACCTGGCCCCACGGTTCATACAAGGTGTCGGGATTGGCGTTCAACGCGGGATTCCACGGCTGCGGATCGAACACGCTGGTCGAGACGGTGCCATTGCCGGCAAACGCGCCGCTTTGCCAGTGGCTGCGCACGCGCTGCCAGTCCACGCCCAGCAGCAGTTCATGGCTGCGGCCCAGCAGCTTGAACGGGCCGCTCAGGTTCAGGTCGACCAGGTCCTGCTTGTTGCCCGCATCGATATGGCCGCCGCGCCAGAACGGATTGGCGCCCGTCGCGGGGTCGACGGCGCCGCCCAGGAAGGCCCAGTTGCGCGCCAGTGCGTTTTCCACATGCGTGACATTGAGCTTGGCCTTCCAGCGGTTGGCGAACTGATGTTCGAACTGCGCAAACACCTCCTTGTTTTCATCGTCGGTGTAGGCCCAGTCCGGCGTATTGTTGGCGCCGCGCCGCAAGCCCAGGCTGCGCCCGTCCGCATAGCGCTGGATGCCCGCCACGTCGCCATTCTGGTGCGACTTGCCGTAGATGGCGCCCACGGTCAGCAGGCTATCCTTGCCCAGGTCCGCCTCCAGCACGCCGTAGATGGCCGGCTTTTCGATGCTGTAATGGTCGAGGAAGGAATCGCCCTTCTGGTAACTGAGCACGGCGCGGCCGCGGATGCGGCCATCGTCCGTCAAGGGCGCGCTGGCGTCGAGTTCCGTGCGCACCGTGTTCCACGAACCGGACGACAGCAGGGCCGATACCTGGCGCTGGGCCAGCGGCTTCTTGCGCACGATATTGATGATGCCGCCCGGGTCGCCCATCCCGCCCAGCAGGCCCGATGCGCCGCGCATCATCTCGACGCGGTCATAAAAGGCCATGTCCTGCTGCGGGCTGTAGGTATAGGCGCCCAGCGCCAGCGGCGCGCCGCCATCGACCTGCATGCCGGTGATCAGGAAGCCGCGCGAATAAAAGTCGCCCGCGTTATTGGCCACCACCACGCCCGGCATCAGCGCCATCGCTTCGCGGATGTCGCCGACATTCTGGTCGTCGAGCAGCTGGTGCGTCACCACCGAGACGGACTGCGGAATCTCGCGAAACGACTGGTCGGTCTTCGAGGCGATGCTGGTGACGCGGCTGGTGTACGAGCCCGTACCTTCCGTACTGCCATCGACGGCGCGGCGCGCGCGCACGCGGATCACGGCCAGCATCTGTTCCTCGCTGGCCGCTGCGGTAGTGGTAGTGGCCGCCGTGGGCGCCGTCTTTTGCAAGGTATAACTGCCATCGCTGCGGCCAACGATTTCCAGGCCGCTGCCGGCCAGCAGCAAAGTCAAGGCTGCGCGCGCCGTGTAGCTGCCGTTCAGCGCAGGGCTGCTCAAGCCGGCCGTGAGGGCGGGATCGAACGACAGCGCGATGCCTCGACGGCCAAGGCGGACAGGTTGCGGCCCAGCGGGCCGGCCGGCAATTGCACGCTGTGCGCGGCGGGTGCGTCAAGCGAGGCGGCGCTGGACGATGGCGCCAGGCTCAACAGCGCAAGGTGGACGGCGAGACAAACCAGGGAGTGACGTGGTGTTGCGGGCATGGCGTATTCCTTTATGGGCGAGGGTGTCATTCCCCTTGCCAGCCAGGCGCGAAAAAAGTGTCAGCGTTTTAGAATTATTTTTCAGGCGGCGCCAGGGTCACCCAATAGCCGCCCAGACGCGTGCGCGCCAGCACGGGATACGTCGACACCAGCATCACCAGCGCCGCATCGGTGTCCGCAATCGGAAACGCGCCCGAGATGCGCACATTGGCCACCTGCGGCTCGCAATGGATCACGCCCGGGCGGTAACGCGCCAGCTCCTGCGCGAAGTCGGCCAGGCGCACATCATCGGCCAGCAGCATGCCGCGCCGCCAGGCCAGCGCAGCCGCGTCCAGCATCTGCGGCTGGCCGATGGCGCTCTGCGTGAAGACCACCTGCTGGCCCGCGTCGACGATGCGCGCGGCGTCACCGGCCAGTGGCGTGACGCGCACGCGGCTTTCCCGCACCGCCAGCTGCGTGCGCCCCTCGTCCTGGCGCACGGAAAACACCGTGCCCAGCGCTTCCAGCCGGCCTTGCGCGGTCTGCACGACAAAGGGACGGCCTTGCGCATCGGGCGCCGTGCGCACGGCGATTTCACCACCGCGCAGCAGCAGCAATCGCTCGCCGGCATCGAAGCGCACGTCCAGCGTGGTGCCGGTATTGAGACTGACATGGCTGCCATCGGCCAGCACGATCTCGCGCCGCTCGCCGGTGGCGGTATGGTAATCACCGCGCCAGTTTGAATGATCAGGCAGCAGCCAGGCGCCGGGCACGGTGGCCAGCAACGCCGCCAGTTTCAGCATGGCCGCGCGGCGCGCCGGCGAACGGGCCCGGTCCAGCGCCGGCATCGCCAGTTCCGGCGGCAAGCCACCCAGTTTGCCCAGCAGCTTTTCCGCCCGGCTCCAGGCGCGCGCATGCTCAGGACTGCTCAGGCGCCAGCGCTCGCAATCGCGCCGCTGCTGGACGCTGGCGTCGCCCGCATGCAGCTGCATCAGCCAGTCGGCCGCCTGTTCCAGCACCTGCGGATCGATAGCTGCAGTGGCTCCCACGCTAGTCATCGGCCAGCTGCAGACACGCCAGGAAAGCCTGTTTCATATAGCGCTTGACGGTGGCCAGCGACACGTTCAAGCGCAGGGCGATGGCGTCATAGGTCAGGCCATCGAGCTGCGACAGCAGAAAGGCGCGCCGCACCAGGGACGGCAAGGCGTCGAGCATGGCGTCGACCTGATGCAGCGTTTCCAGGATCAGATGCTGCTCTTCGCACGACGGCGCCGTCGCTTCGGGCAGCAGCGCGATGGCGTCCAAGTAGGCCCGTTCCAGCGCCTGGCGCTGGTACCAGTTGATCAATATGCCGCGCGCCACCGTCGTCAGATAGGCGCGCGGCTGGGCGATGGCGCCGAGATCGCGCCCGGCCAGGATGCGGGTGAAAGTGTCCTGCGCCAGGTCGGCCGCATCCGCCACATTCCCCAGCTTGCAGCGCAACCAGCCCTGCAGCCAGCCATGGTGCTGCTGGTACAGCGCGCGGGCGGTTTGCAGGGAGGAGGAGTGGTCGTGCTCGTCGTACTCGTACGATAGGGGAGAGCCGGCAGCCGGCATGGGGCACCAATGCAAATAGGAATTATTCTCATTGTAGCTGGAAGCAGAATGCTAGCGCAATGGCTGGCGGCGATGACAGGTTGAACGCACGCGTTTTTACAACAAAATCGATATCACAAAAATGTTTAAAAAAATCACCATGCCAGCACCGGGCTGGCGGACCTGGCCCCATGGCCCCACGCAGAACTAAAACTCGCCGAGGGCGAAATTGACCGCTGCCCGGGCATGCAGCGCTGTCGTGTCCAGCAGCGGAAGTTGGCTGTCATCCTGGCCGATCAACAGCGTGATCTCCGTGCATCCCAGAATCACGGCATCCGCACCCCGGCGCGCCAGGGAATGGATGATGCTTTGACAGGTCTTGCGTGAGCTGTCCCGAATGACCCCGGCGCACAATTCTTCATAGATAATCTGGTGTACCTCGGCACGCTCTGTCTCGTCCGGCACGAGCACCTTTACGCCATATTGACGTTCCAGGCGCTCGCGGAGAAAGGCTTGCTCCATCGTGTAGCGCGTACCGAGCAGGCCAAGCACCGATGCATTGCTTTGCCTTGCAGCCTCGCCAACCGGATCCGCAATATGCAGGAAGGGGATCGGTACTGCGGCAGCAATGCGATCTGCGACCTTGTGCATGGTATTGGTACACAGCACGATGCAGTCAGCCCCGCCCCGATGCAGGCTGCGCGCGGCGTCTTCCAATGCAGCTGCCGCATCGTCCCAGCGTCCGTCTTGCTGCGCCTGCTGGACCGGACCAAAGTCCATGCTGTGCATCAGCACTCTGGCAGAGCGTAGTGGTCCCAGCCGCTTGCGCACTTCCTGATTGATCAGCTTGTAATAGGCGGCGCTCGATTCCCAGCTCATGCCGCCTATCAGTCCAATGATCCGTAAAACCTGGTCTTGCTGATGTGTTAATGTATTCATGGTATGCCTGAGTGGAAGGGGAACGCCATCTTGATGTGTGAACAACTGGCACAGACAATACCGAATCACGGCAAACCGGGTCTATCATGAAATTTCAATCTTCTGACATGCAGGTGGAGCTGTTGCCGGGAAAGGCCTACAGCGTCCGCAACGCTCTTGGTGAATACTCGCTGGGAATCGCACTGCAACGACAACAAGGCGTGCATGCCATCGGCACTGACCGCAGGGCCGATTTTGATACCTGGCCAGGCACATTGGCCCATACACCGCCAGGCGTCGATGTTTTTTCGGAATCGGAAACGGGTGGCGAGTACCTGATCGTGCGCTGGGCATCCACTGCCGAATTGGATGTCCATGAGTTCGATAAGGCCGCAAATCGGCGCCACCAATGGACAGGCCATGCCGCGGCGCTGCGCCGTGCCCGTCATCTGCGGCGATTGCTGCTCGCTTCGGAACGTGATGAGCTTGCGGTGGAACAGGCAATGCTGGCACTCGTCAATGTGGAGCGCAAAAAAACGACCACGCTTGATCAGCAACTGCGCGCAAAATACGGGCGCGTGCTGGACCGGATCGCAAGCGAGTTCGATCAAGCACTGACCATCGTGCAACTGGCGGCGTCCGTGGACCGGACACCGCTGGCTTTTTTAAGAGAATTTACCAGGATGACAGGGATGACCCCGCACGCCTACATCGTCGAGACGCGCGTGCAGGCAGCGCGCGCCAGCATGCGGCGTGACAAGGCGCCGCTGGCCATCATCGCCGCCGATTGCGGATTTACCCATCAGTCGCACATGGGTGTCGCTTTCCGCAAGGTGCTGGGGCAGACGCCGGGGCGCTACCGCGCAATGCTGTAGAGCATCGCGACGGCGCCGTTACTGCCCCGCCAGCGCCACCACCGGATCGAGCCCCGACGCCTTGCGCGCCGGCATAAAGCCGAACACCAGACCCGTCACCACCGCGCAGGCAAAGGCGCCGCCGATGGCGCTGAGGGAAAAGATCACCGGCACTTCCCACACCAGCAGCAGCCCCGCGAAGGCGATGCCGACCACGATGCCGGCCACGCCGCCCACCACCGACACCAGCACCGCCTCGGTCAGGAACTGGCGCAGGATGTCGCGCCGGCGCGCGCCGGTGGCCATGCGGATGCCGATTTCGCGCGTGCGCTCGCGCACCGTCATCAGCATCACGTTCATCACGCCGATGCCGCCCACCACCAGCGAGACGGCCGCGATCAGGCTGAGCATCATGGTCATGTTGTCCTGCGTTTTCGCTTCCGCCGCGATCGAGGCGGCCGCGTTGCTGATGCCGTAGTCGCGGATGCGGTGGCGTTCGAACAGCACGGCGTCGACCGCCGCCTCGACTTCCGTCACGCGTTTCACGTCCGCCGCCGCCAGCACGGTATACGTCGGCTCGCGCTGGCCGAAGACGCGGATGCCGGCCGTGGAAAACGGCAGCAGCAGCACGTCGTCCTCGTCTTTTTCGCCCGTCAGCGCGCCCTTGGAACTCATCACGCCGATCACCTGGAACGGCACGTTGCCGATCAGGATGGTCTGCCCGACCGGATTGGGCACGTCCGGCATCAGCTTTTCAGCCAGGCGCGCGCCCAGCACGGCGACTGTCGCCATCTCGCGCTCGTCCTGCTCGGTAAAGAAGCCGCCCCTGGCCACCGGCCAGGTCTGGATCTGCGGCAGCGCCGGCCCGGTGCCGCGCACATAGGTCTGCACGTCGATATTGCCATGGCGAATCACC
The DNA here is from genome assembly GCF_030944405.1 of Janthinobacterium sp. J1-1. Lineage (NCBI taxonomy): Bacteria > Pseudomonadati > Pseudomonadota > Betaproteobacteria > Burkholderiales > Oxalobacteraceae > Janthinobacterium > Janthinobacterium sp. J1-1. Next base: position 1,862,761 of record NZ_CP132339.1, on the reverse strand, counting down.
TTGTTGCCGGTGACATTCGGCAGCACGTGCGAAATGCCCGGCACGTCTTTCAACGCTTCCAGGTCGCCCAGGGTGATGCTGCGCCCCGGGATGCGCGAGCTTTCGCCGCGCGAGGCCATGTACAGCAGGTTGGAGCCGAACGCGCCCAGCTGCGCCATCACCTGCTGGCGCGTGCCAAGGCCTATGGCCAGCATGACGATCACGGAGGCGACACCGATCACGATGCCGAGCAGGGTCAGCCCGGTGCGGAAGCGGTTGATCCACAGGACGCGCCAGGCGGCGCGCGCGGCGTCCAGCAGTTCGGTGCCCAACGAAGCCCCCGTGTCATGCGCGGCGCGCGACATGTCGAGCGGCGGCAGCGCGGCGGCCGTGGCGGGAATGGCCACCGCGCCCGAGTCTTCGATAAGCTCGCCGTCGCGGATCTCGATCACGCGGCGCGCCTGGGCCGCCACCTTGCGGTCATGGGTAATCAGGATGATGGTGTGGCCGGCGTCGGCCAGCTCGCCCAGCAGAGCCATCACTTCGGCGCCGCTGGTGGTATCCAGGGCGCCGGTCGGTTCATCGGCCAGGATAATGCGCCCGCCGTTCATCAGCGCGCGCGCGATCGACACGCGCTGCTGCTGCCCGCCGGACAATTGATTCGGGCGATGGTCAAACCGCTCGCCCAGTCCCAGGCGTTGCAGCAGCGCGGCGGAACGTGCGTGGCGGGCGGCGGCCGGCATGCCCGCATACAGGGCCGGCACTTCGACGTTTTCGCGCGCCGATTCGGTGGCGATCAGGTGATAACCCTGGAACACGAAGCCGAACGCTTCGCGCCGCAGCCAGGCCAGTTCGTCGGGATTCAAACTGGCCACGTCCTGGCCGGCAAAGTGGTACGTGCCGTCGCTGGGGCGGTCCAGACAACCGAGCAAGTGCATCAGGGTCGACTTGCCGGAGCCGGACGCGCCGACGATGGCGACGAATTCGCCGGCGCCGATGGACAAGGTGACGCCGCGCAGCACCTCGACGGCCGGCGCGCCGTCATGGCCGCCATAGCGCTTGCGGATGCCGTGCAGCTCGATCAAAGGCGCAGTGTTGTCAACCCCGCTCATAACTGGAACCTGCTCGGGCCATTGCCGGCCGGCTGCTCGCCCGTCACCAGCAGTTCGCCTTCCTTCAGGCCTTTCAGCACTTCGGCGCTGAGGCGGTTGCGCACGCCCACCGTCACTTCGCGCTCGCCGACCTTGCCGTCCGCCCCCATCACGCGCGCCGTAAACTCCCCGCTCTTCGCTCCTTCGGCGCTGGACGGTTTCAGGGCCGGCAGCGGCACGGCCAGCACATTATTGGCCGCCGCCGTGACGAACACCACCTGCGCCGTCATCTGCGGCATCAGTTCGCCGTCGGCGTTGTCGACGTCGAACAGCACGGTATACAGGATCACCTTGCTGGTCGACGGCGCCAGGGCCGTGCCGGCGCTGGTGCCGCCCGGCACCGGCGGCGCCGGCAGCACCTGCCGCACCTTGCCGCTCCAGCGCCGCTGGTCGCCGCCGAGCGTGGTGAAATACACCGGCATCTCGGCGCGCACGCGGCGCACGTCGGCCTCCGACACTTCGGTCCATACGGTCATGGCGGAGAGGTCCGCGATGCGCAGGATATTCGGCGTCTGGTAGGTCGCGTTCAGGGTCTGCCCTTCTTTCGCGTCCAGGCCCACCACGCTACCGGCCATCGGCGCGTAGATGCGGGTATAGCCCAGGCGCGCCTCATCGGCCTTCAGGCTGGCCTGGGTCTGGTCTATCTGCGCCTTCAGGTGGTCGATCTTGGCGGCGGCCGAGGCCAAGGTGGCTTCGGCCAGCTCCAGCTCGGCCAGCGGGGTGGAATCGAACTTGGCCATCTGCGTCTGGCGCACATGCTGCCGGCCGGCCAGGCGGTGCTGCGCCTGTTGATCCGCCAGTTGCGCGCGCAGGCCGGCCAGCGCGGCGCGGCCCGCGTCCACGGTGGCCTGCTGCACGCTGGGGTCGATCTCGGCCAGCAGCTGGCCTTTTTCCACCACCGTGCCCGGTTGCACGTGCAGGCGCGTGATCTGGCCCGATACCTGGGCGCCCACGTCGACATAGGTCTGCGGCTGCAGGGTGCCGATGGCCGTCACGCTGGCCTCGATGCTGCCGCGCTTGACGGGGGTGGTCTCGAAGATGGTGGCCGGGCCACGCGTGGCCCACAGGGCGCCGGCGCCAAGCAGCGCCAGCAGGGCCACGGCGCCAAGAATGGCCGCGCGGCGGGAAGTATGAAACGGTGTCGCCTTGGGTGAAACGTGCATCGGTCTGTCCTTGAAGAAGATTACTGCAGCAGGGTTACCAGACCTGCCAGCGCGGCGACGGCTGCCAGCAGGGAACTACGAAACAGCACTGTGGGGGCATAGGGCAGCAGCAGGGCCACGCCCAGCGCGCCGGCCGATAAAAAGCCCAGCCAGGCGACCACGCCGACCGACGCGCTCCAGCCGGCCACGCAAGGCCAGATGGCCAGCGCCAGCAGCAGGCTGCCGGCCAGTTGCAGCGCGCGCCGCACCGAAGGCGCCGCGTCGCGGCCGAACACCTGGCCGTGGTGGCGGTCCATCGCCAGCGACAGGCTGGCCATGCCCGCATACGACAGGCCCAGTGCGCACAGGATGGTATTGATCATGCGTTGTTCTCCATGGTGGTTGATGTGTTGGCACTGGCCGGCAGGTTTTTCCTGGCGGTGGCAGCGGGTTTTTCCTTGCGCGTGGCGACTTTCCAGGCGCCCCAGGCCGCAAGCAGGCCAAAGGCGATGGCGCACAGTTCCACGCCGGCGCTTTCCAGGTCGCCGCGCGCGAGCTGCGCCGCCAGATTGTCGCCCGTGCTCAGCACATTGAGTACCGGCAGCAGCAGGCATAAAGCGGCCAGCACGCCTAGTTGTTCGATCCAGGCGCGTTTTTCCTGGCGCAGGCAGGCGTGCAGCAGGGTCAATAGCCAGACGCCGAAAAAGGCTTTTACTTCCCAGCCGGCGCGCTGTTCCAGCCCGACCGGGATCAGGCGATTCGCCCACAGGAAGCCGATGCAGGCGATCGCCAGGCCGGCGATCGCGGCGATATTCAGGCAGGCCACCAGGCGGTACACGCGCGGCGTGGCGGCGCCGAATTCGCCGAGCGACTTCTGGCGCCGCTTGACCAGGAACAGGACCGCGCCGGTGCCCATCATGGCGGTGCCGGCCAGGCCGCACAGGAAATACAGCCAGCGCATCGGGATGCCGCCAAAACCCACCATATGCAGGTTGGACATGACATTGCGCGTCAGCGCCGCACCACCCGTGTCCGAACCACCAGGCTGGCGCACGGCGGTTTCCAGGCCGGTCGCCAGCGCATAACAGGCGCGGCCCGTATTGGCGCTGATGCGCTCGAGCAGTTCGCTGTCCTCGTTCCAGCCATACATGCACACGCGCATGGAGGCGTCGTTCGGATTGTCCAGCACCACGGCGCGGATTTCCTGGCCGATGGCCTGCTCGGCGCGCAGCGCGAACTGCTCCAGGTCTGGTATGGCCAGCGGCTGGCCGGTGCGCGCCGGTTTGCCGACATCGTTCCAGTCGGCCAGGAACGATTTCTTGGCATGATCCGCGCCGTACTGCGCCACCACCGGCGCCGGCACATAGTCGTCGGCATAAAACACCAGGCCCGTATAGGCGATCATGAACTGGAACGGCAGGGTCAGCACCGCCACCGCATTGTGCGCGTCGAGCCAGGAACGCTGGCCCTTGGCCGGGCGGAAGGTAAAGAAGTCCTTGAAAATGCGCTTGTGCGTGATCACGCCGCTGACCAGCGCCACCAGCATGATCATGGTGGTGATGCCGACGATCCACACGCCGATGCGGCCAGCGTGCAGCTCGTAGTGAAAATCGACGAAATGGTGGCCGCCCTGAGTGGCGCGCTGCACGCCCGCGTGACCATGCTGGATCTCCTTGCCCGTCAACGGATCGAGATCGGCCGAACCATAGCCGCCCTGCGGCTGGAACCAGTAGGCCGACAGGCCCTGCCCGGGGCGCTGCACCGGCCAGATTTCCCACATGTCGGCCTTCGGATGGCTCTTGGCCATGAAGTCGAGCGCCAGCGCCAGGCGCTGCGCGCGGTCGGTCACCTTGGCCGGCGGCGGCTCGCTGGCGTGCGCCGCTTCTTCCAAAGCGTGCTCTGGCTGCATCCAGTGGCCGATCGGTTCCTCGAACACCGACAGGGTGCCGGTCAGGAAGATGGCGAACAGCAGCCACGAAATCCACAGGCCGCTCCAGGTATGCAGCCAGGCCATGGCCTGGCGCAAGCCGCCCGACTGCGGCGACTTGACGGCTTTTTCCAGCCTGGTACTCATGCGGCACCCCGCGACAGCAGCATGCCGATGCCGGCGCACAGTATCGCCGGCAGCAGCATGCCGAGCCAGGCGCGCCGCAGGTCCTGCACCGAAAACACCCAGATCACGGCGCAGGTATACACGGCAAAGGCGCTCAGGGTGGCCGTCTGCACGGCTTCCACGCGCGACAAGGGCAGCATGGCCGACAGCAGCACCGCCACGCCGGAAGTCAAGGCATAGCCGCCGAAGATGGCGGCCAGCACGCGCGACAACAACAGCATGTGGACCGGCTTCATGGCTGTGGTACTCCATGGATTGTTTGTTTCTGTTGCATCACTGCGTCTCTCCGTCAAATGGATAATGGCGGCGGCCGTCCCGGATCGTCCTGTCGGCAAGCCTGTAATTTTGATGAAAACTGCATCCCTCAAAGACAGGTGCCGCGAGAATCCGAAACGGGCAGTCCTGCCGCAAAATATTTTTTTGAGGGGGACGCCGCTATGGCGCCGGCTCGACCGAAACCCAGTAGCGCGTGCGGCTGCGCACCTGCACCGGCAGCGAATTGGGCAGCATGTTGAGGATGCGCTCCGTATCGAACAGCGGAAACACGCCCGACAGGCGCAGCCGGACCACTTCCGGCGCGCAGTGGATCAGGCCGGGGCGGTAGCGCGACAGGTCGGCCAGGAATTCGCCCAGGGTCACGTCGTCGACGATCATCTGCCCGCGCGACCAGGCGTCCGCATAGGCCTCGACGGCTTGCGGCGCAGCGGCGTGCTGGCGCGTAAACGTCGCGCTGCGCCCGGCGGGCAGCAGCAAGGGGGCGCCAGCGCCATCGAGCGGCCGGATCTCGACCGCGCTTTCAAACACGGCCACGCGGCTCTCGCCATCGAGCTGGCGCACGGAAAAGCGGGTACCGAGCGCGCGCACCAGGCCTTCGCGGGTGGCCACCACCAGCGGCGCATCGTTGCCAACCCGATCGCTGCCGGCGCCATGGCCGCTGACGATCATGATTTCGCCGGCCAGCAGTTCGATCCGTCGCTGCCGGCCATCGAAGCGCAGGTTGACGGCCGACGCCGTATTCAGGCTGACCATGCCACCGTCGGCCAGCGCAATGTCGCGCCGCTCGCCGGTGGTCGTGCGATAGTCGGCAAGCAGGGTGCGCGCGCCATCGCGGGCGCCGCCCTGCGCGGCCAGCAGGCCGGCGCCGCCGGCCACGCCCAGCCAGGCCAGCAACTGGCGGCGCTTGCCGCTGGCCGGGCGCCTGGCCGCGCCAGCCAGCGCCTGCACGGCGGCGCCCTTGTGCACGCTGCCAAAGCGCTGCGAAAACGCTTCGATATGGGCCCAGGCCCGGGCATGCTCAGGATCCATCTCGCGCCAGCGCATCCAGTCGCGGCGTTCCTTCTCGCCCGCCTCGTCCGACATCAGCACGGTCAGCCAGTCGGCCGCCTGCTGCGCCACGGCTTCGCTGATAGCTGGCACCTTTGCCCCGCTCACGACGGCAGCGCAAAAAACACGTGCCGGTTGGCGCGCGTCAGATACTGTTTCACCGAGCTGGCCGATACATTGAGGCGTTCGGCGATCTCGGCGTAGCTCAGGCCTTCGAGCTGGGCCAGCAGGAACGCAGTGCGCACCGGCAGCGGCAAGCCGTCGAGGGCCGCATCGATTTCCTGCAGGGCTTCCAGCGCCAGCAGCCGCTCTTCGGGCGCGGGCGCCACGGCCGGCGGCAAACAGGCCAGCGCCGCCAGGTAGGCGTCTTCCAGCACCTGGCGCCGGTAGCGGTGCGCCACCAGGCGGCGCGCGATGGTGGCCAGGAACGGCCGCGCCTCGCGGATCTGCGGCGCCGCGCCGCTGGTCAATACGCTGACAAAGGTATCCTGCGCCAGGTCGGCCGCCTCGCCCGCATTGCCCAGCTTATGGCGCAGCCAGCCCTGCAGCCAGCCGTGATGGCTGCTGTAGAGCGCGTGCAGTTCCTGTTGCTGGGCAAAATCGGCGGCCGCCATACTATCCATGTAAATAAGAATTATTCTCATTTTAACCTTGAAATAGCCCTGCATGCAATCATGGCATTGCCATAAATGCCAAGCTATCGCTGCCGATGCGCGACCGTCCCAACGGCGCGATAGAGTAAAATGGCGGCCATCGTCCGGCCACGCGCCGCCCACTCCCAAGCTTTCCACTGCAGGTTGATCATGCTAGATAATCTTACCCAACGGCTTGCCAAAGTCGTCAAGACCATGCGCGGCGAGGCGCGCCTGACCGAAGCCAATACCGCCGAAATGCTGCGCGAAGTGCGCCTGGCGCTGCTCGAGGCCGACGTCGCGCTGCCCGCCGTGCGCGAATTCATCGCCCGCGTCAAGGAAAAATCCATGGGCGAGGAAGTCATTTCCTCGCTGTCGCCGGGCCAGGCCCTGGTCGGCGTGGTGCAGCGCGAGCTGGCCGCCATCATGGGCGCCGACCTCGGCCCCGAAGCGTCGCAGATCAGCTTTGCGCAGCAGCCGCCCGCCATCATCCTGATGGCCGGTCTGCAGGGTGTGGGTAAAACCACCACCGTCGGCAAGCTGGCGAAATACCTGAAGGAAGAAAAGAAGAAGAAAGTGCTGACCGTCTCGGCCGACGTGTACCGGCCTGCCGCGATCGCCCAGCTGCAATCGGTGACCAGCCAGGTCGGCGCCGACTTCTTCCCGTCCACCGCCACCGACAAGCCGGTCGATATCGCCCTGGCCGCGCTGGACTGGGCGAAAAAGCACTATCACGATGTGCTGATCATCGATACGGCCGGCCGTCTCGGTATCGACGAAGAGATGATGCGCGAAATCGCCGCTGTCCATGCGGCCGTGAAACCGATCGAAACCCTGTTCGTGGTTGACGCCATGCTGGGCCAGGACGCCATCAACACGGCCAAGGCCTTCAACGACGCGCTGCCGCTGACCGGTATCGTGCTGACCAAGCTCGATGGCGATGCGCGCGGCGGTGCGGCCCTGTCGGTGCGCCATATCACGGGCAAGCCGATCAAGTTTGCCGGCGTCTCGGAAAAACTGGACGGCCTGGAAGCGTTCGACCCGACCCGCATGGCCAACCGCATCCTGGGCATGGGCGACATCCTGGCGCTGGTCGAAGAAGCGCGCAAGGGCGTCGACAGCAAGGCGGCGGCCGACCTGGCGCAGAAGATGAAGGTCGGCGGCAAGTTCGACATGAACGACTTCAAGGCGCAACTGGGTCAAATGAAGAAAATGGGCGGCATGGCCAACCTGATGGACAAGCTGCCAGCCCAGTTCCAGCAGGCCGCCGGCGGCAAGAACATGGACCAGGCGGACAAGCAGGTGCGCCGCATGTGCGGCATCATCGACTCGATGACGCCGCAGGAGCGCGCCAAGCCTGAACTGATCAAGGCCACCCGCAAGCGCCGCATCGCGGCCGGCGCCGGCGTGCAGGTGCAGGAAGTCAATCGCATGCTGAACCAGTTCGAGCAGATGCAGACGATGATGAAAAAACTGTCGGGCGGCGGCATGATGAAGATGATGCGCAGTATGAAAGGCATGATGCCCGGCCTGAAGTAAGGTATCGAGCCTTCCGGACCGACGGTCCGGAAGGTGTTTTGCGACCGCCAAAAGCAGCAAAACAGTATGTTAAATAATGCCGGGCAGCATTTTCCTCAGCCCGGCATTGTGCCCTCCCCGCATAGCCAGCAACCATGCCGTTTTCAGGCAAAAACACCCTTCCACGCCCTTCCACGCTGCGCCCGGGCGACAGAGGGAGGATTTCGCTGCTTTTTCCTCGTGAAAACGTGAAAATCGCTTGCATACTGTGTAAATCCCCACCAATATTAGCCGTGCGATTAATTGCGCAATTTCCCATGTGTTTGTTAAGGAGGCTCGAAGATGGCAACAGCCAAAAAAACCCCAGTAGCAGCGCCAGCCAAGGCAGCAGCAGCCAAACCTGCAGCCGCCAAGAAAGCAGCACCCGCAGCCAAAGCCGCACCAGCGGCAAAACCCGCAGCCAAGCCGGCTGCGAAACCGGCAGCGGCGAAGAAAGCGGCAGCACCGGCAACACCACGCAAGCCAAACGCAGCCTTCATGAAAGAAATGACGCCGTCCACCGAACTGGCAGCCGTCGTTGGCGCAGCACCTTTGCCGCGCACTGAAGTGACCAAGAAGGTCTGGGATTACATCAAAAAACTCGACCTGCAAGATCCGGCCAACCGCCGCATGATCAATGCCGACGACAAACTGAAAGCCGTTTTTGGCGGCAAGGCCCAAGTCTCCATGTTTGAAATGACGAAGCTCATCTCCGATCATTTGAAATAATCAGCTACCCGCCGGCGCTTTCGCCGAGCGAGTGCCCCGCCGCTTTACTGCGAGCGGGGTATTTTTTTGGGGTCAGACCCTGATGCCGTCAAGTTAGCGCCCCTGCTTCACAAGCACACCAGCAAAAGGTCAACAGCCCAGGCGCCCGCACAGGTGCATCGGGCCAAGCGGGCCTGAAAAATGTCGAGGGCAAGGCGCAGCGACGAAGACAGTACGCATGTACGGCGAGGAGCTGCAACGCCGCCATCGGCATTTTCTCGGGCTCGCGTCTCCGGCCCGCCATTTTTAAGCTTTGCGTCTTCCAATACGTCAGACAGCCTATCTGAGCTCCCACTGCACCCACGCCGCCCGCACCGCATTCGGATACTCGGGCCGCCCGCGGCTGCCGTTATACCGCCCCAGCGCCAGATACAAATCGCCCTTTTCCATGTCCAGGTACATGCGCAAAATCGCGCAGCCGTAGCGCAGATTGGTCTGCATGTGAAACAGCTTGCTGCGGTCATGGTCGCCGATCACGCCGGTCCAGAAGGGCATGACCTGCATGTAGCCGCGCGCGCCGGCCAGGGACACCGCGTACTTGCGGTAGGCTGACTCCACCTGGATCAGGCCCAGCACCAGCGCCGGCTCCAGGCCCGCGCGGCGCGACTCGTACCAGACGGTTTCCAAAAATTCCGTGCGCAGCTGGGCGTCCGGCAGTTTGCGCTGCAGGCGCTGCGACATCTGCGCCAGCCATTGCCGGTAGCGCTGTAACTGTTCGGGATTGGAAAACGTGGGTTGCGGCGGACGCTCGTCGCGGATCGCGTGCGACAGCGCCAGGCGGACCGAGTCGGCCAGCGCCTCTTCCTTCTGGTTGCCGGCCTGCGCAAGCGGGGCGCAGGCCAGGCAGGCGGCCAGCGCGAGCGCGCCGGCCGTTTTCAGTACAGGCACGCGGATCACTGCGCCATTTTGGCCTGGATAAAGGCGACGATGTCGCTTGGTGCCACGCCGGTGGCTTCCGCATCGCGGCGGCCCTGGTATTCCAGCTTGCCTTCTTTCAGGCCACGCTCGCCGATCACGATGCGGTGCGGCACGCCGATCAGCTCCCAGTCGGCGAACATGGCGCCAGGGCGCTGTCCACGGTCATCGAGGATGACGTCGACGCCAGCGCCTTGCAGGGCCGCGTAGAGCTGCTCCGTCTGTTCCTTGACCAGTTCACTGCGGTCCATGCCCATCGGGCACAGCACCACTTCGAATGGCGCGATCGAGGCCGGCCAGATAATGCCCTTGTCATCGAAGTTCTGTTCGATGGCGGCGCCCAGGATACGCGTGATGCCGATGCCATAGCAGCCCATCTGCAGCGGCGCAGGCTTGCCGTTTTCGTCGAGGAAGGTGGCTTTCATGCTTTCCGAGTAGGCCGTGCCCAGCTGGAACACGTGACCGACTTCGATGCCGCGCTCGATCGCCAGCACGCCCTTGCCGTCCGGCGAGGCGTCGCCGGCGACCACGTTGCGCAGGTCGGCCACGATGGCGGGTTCCGGCAGGTCGCGGCCCCAGTTGGCGCCCGTGTAGTGGAAATCGGCTTCATTCGCGCCGCAGACAAAATCGCTCATCTGGGCGACGGTGCGGTCGGCCACCACGGTCACCGGCAGTTTGGTGCCGATCGGGCCCAGGTAGCCAGGGATCGAGCCATACACTTCCAGCAGCTCTTCTTCCGTCGTGAAGCGGTGCCCGGCCAGGCCGGCGACCTTGCCAACCTTGATCTCGTTCAGCTCATGGTCGCCGCGCAGCAGCAGCACGAAATGCTGTTTCGTGACCTTGCCGTCTTTTTCCGTTTCGGCCGTCAGGGCGATGGTTTTCACGGTTTGCGCCAGGTCCAGGCCCAGCAAGGCGGCCACGGTTTCGCACTTGACGGTGCCCGGGGTCGCCGTTTTCGTCAGTGCCTGGGTGGCGGCCGGGCGCTCGCCCGTCAACGGCAGCGCTTCGGCCGCTTCCATATTGGCCGCATAATCGGAGGTCGGGCAATACACCAGGGCGTCTTCGCCGGTATGGGCGATCACGTGGAATTCATGCGAACCGGAGCCGCCGATGGCGCCGTTGTCGGCCGCCACCGCGCGGAACTTCAGGCCGAAGCGCGTGAAGATGCGCGTATAGGCGTCGAACATGACCTTGTACGAGGCCTGCATGCCGGCCAGGTCGCGGTCGAACGAGTAGGCGTCCTTCATGGTGAATTCGCGGCCGCGCATCAGGCCGAAGCGCGGACGGCGCTCGTCGCGGAACTTGGTCTGGATATGATAAAAATTGAGTGGCAGCTGGCGATAGGACTTGATTTCCGTGCGCACCACGTCGGTGATGACTTCTTCCGAGGTCGGCTGGATCGCGTATTCGCGGCCATGGCGGTCTTTCACGCGCATCAGTTCGGCGCCCATCTTGTCCCAGCGGCCCGTCTCCTGCCACAGTTCGGCCGGCTGCACGAGCGGCATCAGCAGCTCGATGGCGGCGGCCTGGTTCATCTCCTCGCGCACGATGGCTTCCACTTTGCGGATCACGCGCAGGCCCATCGGCATGTAGGTATAGATGCCGGAACCGAGGCGTTTGATCATGCCTGCACGCATCATCAATTGGTGGCTGACGATTTCCGCGTCAGAAGGGGCATCTTTGAGTGTCGAGATAAAAAAACGGGAGGCGCGCATAACGGTGAATTCTTTTTAAAAAGAGAGGGTTATAATCAACCTAATTTTAAAGGATTAGCTGGCTGATGCGTCCATACTTTATACAAATGCGCTCAATTGGTGCGATTCCAGCCCTTTTCGCACCCCGAAAAGACCACTGGCACGCGGAGTTGTGGGCATTTATGTAAAAAAAGACGCGCTGTCGCAGAAAGTTTGAGGTGTTTTATGCTCGACCGTGAAGGGTTTCGGCCCAACGTCGGCATCATCCTGCTAAACGCCCAGAACGAGGTGTGGTGGGGCAAGCGGGTGCGCGAGCACTCATGGCAGTTTCCGCAAGGCGGTATCAAATATGGCGAAACACCGGAACAAGCCATGTTTCGCGAACTTGAAGAGGAAATCGGACTCAGACAGGAACACGTCAAAATTGTCGGCCGCACCCGCGACTGGCTGCGCTATGAAGTGCCGGATCACTTCATCAAGCGCGAGATTCGTGGCCATTACCGTGGCCAGAAGCAGATTTGGTTTCTGCTGAGAATGTGCGCGCGCGATAACGACGTCAATCTGCGCCTGACCGACCATCCCGAGTTCGACGCCTGGCGCTGGCATGAGTACTGGGTTCCGCTCGATGTCGTGATTGAATTCAAGCGTGATGTCTACCAGCGCGCCTTGCAGGAGCTGTCCCGTTTCCTGACCTGGCCCGTGCATGGCAACACGCAGCAGCCGCACCGCCATACCTCGCGCTATTTGCGCCAGCCCCATGCGCCCCGTGCGCAAGAGGCCGGGGCACCGGCCAAGGCCGGCGAGGATGGTAATCGTGACAACTACACGCCGGAATTGATACTGCCGGGCAAAACGTAGCCCGGACATCACTCCACGCAAAAAGGGGCAGCCTGTGAAGGCTGCCCCTTTTTTATTGCCGGCCAAACTGCGCCGGCCAGTTTCTGACTTAGTTTGCTGCGGCGACCGCTGGTGCCGGTGCTGCGGCGGGAACGTCCAGCGTAAACGCCTTCAGGCCCAGGATGTCGCTGCTGTAGTGGCGGATCTTGTTTGCCAGCGCCGGGTCGCCATTCAATTTCTGGCCATACGACGGCACCATTTCCAGCATCTTGGCTTGCCATTGCGGCGTGGCCAGGCGGTCCTTGAAGGCGGTTTGCAGCACCTTGATCATGATCGGCGGCGCGGTCGAGGCGCCTGGCGAGGCACCCAGCAGGGCCACGATGCTGCCATCGGCGGCGCCGACGACTTCGGTGCCGAACTGCAGCAAGCCACCTTTTACAGGATCATCCTTGACGATCTGCACGCGCTGGCCGGCGTTCTGCAGGGTCCAGTCTTCCATCTTGGCGTTTGGCAGGTATTCGCGCAAGGTGGCCAGGCGGTCTTCCGGCGAGTTCATCACTTGCTGCACCAGGTATTTGGTCAGCGGGATATTGTCGTAGCCGGCCTGGAACATCGGCTTGATGTTGCCGGTGCCGATAGACGCCGGCAGGTCGATCCACGAACCGTTTTTCAGGAACTTGGTCGAGAAGGTGGCGAACGGGCCAAACAGCAGCGCTTTCTTGCCATCGATAATGCGGGTGTCCAGGTGCGGCACCGACATCGGCGGCGAACCGACCGAGGCTTTGCCGTAGACCTTGGCCGCATGGGCTTCGACCAGGGCCGGATTGGTGGTCACCAGCCATTGGCCGCCGACCGGCACGCCGCCGAAGCCCTTGGCTTCAGGAATACCCGATTTTTCCAGCAATGGCAGCGAACCGCCGCCGGCGCCGATAAACACGAACTTGGCGCGCACATTCTTTTCAGTGCCATCGGCCAGGTTCTTGACGGTGACGTTCCACACGCCATCGGCGCCGCGCTTGATGTCTTCCACCTGGTGACGCAGGTGCAGGGTCATGCCATGGCTGTCGGTCAGGTATTTCACCAGGCCACGCGTCAGGTTGCCGAAATTGACGTCGGTACCGATGTCCATGCGGGTCGCCGCCACTTTCTGGTTCTTGTCACGGCCTTGCATGACCAGTGGCGCCCACTGTTCGATCTGGTTGAAATCTTCCGAGAACAGCATGCCCTTGAACAGGTTTTCCTTCTGCAGCGCGGCATAGCGCTTCTTCAGGAACGCGATATTGTCGTCGCCCCACACAAAGCTCATGTGCGGCACATTGTTGATGAAGGTCTGCGGCGCGCCCAGGTGCTTGCTGGCGACCTGGTAGGCCCAGAACTGCTTCGACACTTCGAACTGCTCGTTGATGGCAACGGCTTTCTTGGTTTCGATGCTGCCGTCAGCCGCTTCCGGGGTGTAGTTCAGTTCGGCGAATGCCGAGTGGCCGGTGCCCGCATTGTTCATCGCGTCCGAGCTTTCGGCCGACACGGAATCCATGCGTTCGACCATTTCCATCGTCAGCGACGGATCGAGTTCCTTGAGCATGCTGCCCAGGGTGGCGCTCATGGTGCCGGCGCCCACCAGCAGCACGTCGAGCGGCTTGTCCGTCGACGCCGGCGGCGTCTTGTCACATGCCGCCAGGATCAGGCACGACATCAAAACTAATAGCGATTTACGCATGGGTTACTCCGTTATGAATGGGTTGGCTCTTCCAGGCCACCAGGCGGCAAGCGCAAGACCATCGGAAAACAGCTATCCCTCCAGCGTCAACAGCGGCCGGATAGTCAGATATCGATGGTGATGAAGCAAGCATGCTGCCGCCGCGCCGCAGGTGGCGGCAGCGATCGGGTGGCGATGGTGCGGACAAGGAAAACACGGCGCCGCTGCTGTTTCGGCCCTCGCGCGGGGCCAAAATCACAACAAATACACGGCGATGTCCATAGCAAATATCAAGAACAGCGATTTTATCACCGTTATTTGCCCTTGCCGGGCCGCCAGGATCGTGGATAACACTTACTTTGAAGTATTAATTTGGGAGTAACAGGACGTTAACAAAGCGGGGTCGGCAGCGTGTAAACCGCTGCCGGGGAGGGGCGAAAATGCGCAGGCTATTGCGGATGCTGCCAGCTTTTATAGACGATTTCAATGCTGTAGCCATCGGGATCAAAGAAGCTGGCGGCATAGTAGCGCGGGTCGTAATACAGGCGCGCGCCCGGTGCGCCATTGTCGGTGGCGCCCGCTTTCATCGCCGCCGCGTAGGCCGCATCGACCTCGGCGCAGCTTTTGGCCACGAAGCCGACATGGGCCGCGCGCGCATCGGCCAATCCCTGCCGCAGCCAGAAAAAGATGCGGCCGTTGGCGCCGAAACCTTTCAGGTCGGGATGGCCGGGCGGGCCATCCTTGCCGTCGTAGTCGACCCGGCTGGTGATGCCGAGCGGATCGAACACGGCACTGTAGAACGCGATGGAGCGGTCGAAATCCGCAACGCTGATAAAGACATGGTCGAGCATGGGCCAGCTCCTTTTCTAGATGTTGTAACCGCCACCGACTTCGATGGTCTGGGCATTGACCCAGCCATTGTCCTCCAATAACAGGCTGGCGATCACCTTGCCCACGTCGTCGGCCGCGCCGATCCGGCCCAGCGCCGTCTGGCCGGCCAGCATGGTGACAAATTCCGGGCTCTGGTCAAACGCCCCACTGGTCATGTCGGTGCGGATCGCGCCCGGCGAAATGGCGTTGGCGCGGATGCCGCGCGCACCGAATTCCTTCGCCATATACCGCGTCAGCACTTCCAGGCCACCCTTGAAGGCCGCATACGGCGCCGCGCCGGGCGTGGCCACGCGCGTGGTGGCGCTGGTCATGTTGACGATCTGGCCGCCGTCGGCCAGCAGCGGCAGCAAGGCCTGGGTCAGGAAGAACGGTCCTTTCAAATGCACGTTCAGCAGGCCGTCGAATTCGGCTTCGGTGACGGCTTCGATGGCGTTGAAGTTGCCATAACCGGCATTGTTGACCAGACCATCGAAGCTGCCGCGGCCCCAGGTCGCGTGCAGTGCGGTAGCCAGCTGGTCGCGAAAGCCGGCGAACGACGCGATATCGCTGACGTCCAGCGCCAGCGCCACGGCCTTGCCGCCCGCCGCGACAATCTGCCGCACCACGGCGTCGGCGCCGGCCGCATGGTTGTTATAGGTGATGACCACGCCCATGCCCTTGCTGGCGCACTGCAGTGCGGTGCTGGCGCCGATGCCGCGGCTGCCGCCGGTGATAACGATAATACTCATGCTGAACTCCTGATGTGTGGACAAGAGCCACCATCGTAGGCGGCACGGCCCCGCCTTGCGTACCGGTTCCTGCCGCAAACCTGCCCGATCCTGCTTTTCGCTGGTTTCTCTGCTTGTGCATTTGTCCGGTTTGCGATTAGATGGCGCCATGGATACGCAATTGAACGAACTCAGGACCCTGGCCGCCAGGGCGCAGAACCGGCTGACGGAAACCGGCATCCCGCGCGTGGCCATGGTGCAGGGCGCCATCCCCGAACATGAGCTGGCGGCCGTGTATCAACCGATGGTCAACCTGATCCTGCAAGGCAGCAAGTCGATGACGGTCGGTGAAAGAGTGCTGCACTACTGCCCCGCGAATTATTTCGTGATGTCGGTCGATTTGCCGGCCATCGGCACCATCTGGCCGGCCGCCACGGGTGAACCCTACCTGGCCGTGGCGCTGACGCTCGATCCCGCCATCATTGCCGGCCTGCTGGCTGATCTGGCCGAAAACTTGCCTGAACCTGCCCGGACGGAACGCGCGGTGGCCGGATTTTCGGTGGCGGCGGTGACCGAAGAACTGATGGACGCCTGGGTGCGCATGCTGCGCCTGATGGACAAGCCCTTGGATATCGCCGCGCTGGCACCGGCCTATGAGCGCGAAATCCTGTACCGGGTGCTGCAAGGGCCGCATGGCGCCATGCTGCGCGAGATCGCCACGCCCGACACGGCGATGGCCCGCGTGAGCCGCGCGATTACCGTGATCCGGCGCGACTTCGACCAGCCGCTGCCGGTGGAAACACTGGCCGAACAGGCCATGATGAGCGTGTCGGCCTTCCACCGCCACTTCAAGGCCGTCACCGCCATGAGCCCCTTGCAGTACCAGAAACGCATCCGGCTGCTGCGCGCGCGCACCCTGCTGACGGCCGCCGGCAAGAGCGTCACGGCCGCCGCGTTCGATGTGGGCTATGAAAGCGCGACCCAGTTCAGCCGCGAATATGCGCGGGAGTTTGGCCTGCCGCCGGCGCGCGACGCGGCGCGCATCGTGGCCGGCTTCCGGATTGCATAGCAAGAAGCGGATGGCCGGCATGCCGGGAAAGTGGTCTGATGCGGCTTTCCCCACAGGAGTCCAGCATGCATTTCCGCATCTCCGGCCTGTCGCCGCTGCCATTTCAACACTTGTATGGCCTGCCCGAGGCCGAACTGAAACAACTGGGTGTCATACGGTATCTGGTCGATGCAAAGCCTGGCTTTCCCGACCGTATCACCATGGAGGATGCCGAGCCGGGGCAGACGGTACTGCTGCTCAATCACGTCTGCCAGAGCGCCGACACGCCCTACCGCGCCTCGCACGCGATTTTTATCCGCGAAGGGGCGACGCAGGCCTACGATGCCATCGACCAGGTGCCGGACTCGCTGCGCATCCGCCTGCTGTCGCTGCGCGCCTATGATGACCAGGGCATGATGCTCGACGCCGATGTGGTGGAGGGAATGGCCATCGAAGCCGTGATAGCACGGCTGTTTGACGATCCGGCTGTGCGCTATCTCCACGTGCATAACGCCAGGCGCGGTTGCTACGCGGGCCGCATCGACCGGGCATGAAGGAGGGGCGCAAGTAGGCATTCCAGGTACGCGGTACAATATCGCCTGCCCTTTTCAGCCTCAAGCCAAAACGATGTTCAATCCCTCTTCCGACGATGTGCGCCGCTTCTTTTGCGACACCCTGCGCAAGCACCGCGCCCGTGAAATCCTGTCGCCGATGGAAGCGATCGCGATCGACTGGATCCTCGAGCATCCCGAATATGAAAACGAATTGAGTGACGTCGAAGCGGCGCTGGCGCGCGACTATTCGGTCGAAGGCGGCCAGGCCAATCCGTTTCTGCACCTGTCCATGCATTTGTCGATCACGGAACAGGTGCAGGTCGACCAGCCGCGCGGCATCCGCACGGCCGTGCAGCAGCTGGCCCAGCGCCTCGATTCGGCCCACGCGGCCCAGCACGAAGTGATGGAATGCCTGGGCCAGATGATCTGGGCCTCGCAGCGTTCCGGCCTGCCGCCCGATACGGACGCGTATATCGACTGCGTGCGGCGCCGCTGACCAGGTAGTATCATGTTGCCAAGAAACTCATCCACTGAAGGATATCTTGGCCCATCACACCATACTGGTACTCGGCGGTTACGGTTTTTTCGGCACGCGCATTTGCGCGGCGCTGGCCGGCAACCAGGCTATCCATCTGCTGGTGGCCGGGCGCGACGTGGCCCGTGCCACGGCATTGACGGCGCAACTGGGCTTGCCGCAGCAGCAGGCGCTGGCGCTCGATGCCGCTGTGCCTGATCTGGCGCGGCGCCTGGCCGCACTGGGCGTCGATACGCTGATCCATACCGCCGGCCCGTTCCAGGGCCAGGATTACCGCGTCGCCCGTGCCGCGATCGAGGCCGGCGCCAACTATATCGACCTGGCGGACGGCCGCGATTTTGTCGCCGGCATCGCCAGCCTCGACGACCTGGCGCGCCAGCGCGGCGTCTTCGTCACCAGCGGCGCCAGCTCGCTGCCGGCCCTGTCCTCGGCCGTGGTCGACCGCTACCTGCCACGCTTTCGCCAGCTCACATCGATCCGCCACGGCATCGCCTCGGGCGCCCGCGCACCGGGCATCGCCACCATGACCGGCATCTTCTCGTACTGCGGCAAACCGTTCCAGCGCCTGGTTGGCGGCAGCCAGCAGACCACGCACGGCTGGCTCGACCTGCACCGCCACCGCTTTGCCGCGCCCGTGGGACGGCGCTTGCTGGGCAGCTGCGACGTGCCCGACCTGGCGCTGTTCCCGCAACGCTATCCGGGCCTGGACACCGTCACGTTTCACGCCGGTTTTGCCGGTGCGCCCGGCCATCTGCTTGTCTGGGCCGCCGCGCAACTGGTGCGCCTGGGCCTGTTGCGCAGCCTGCTGCCGCTGGTCAGGCCGCTGCACGCCATCAGCCACCGGGTGGAGCCGCTGGTCAGCGACAAGGGCGCGATGTTCGTGACGCTGCAAGGCACGGGCCTCGATGGCCTGCCGTTGATACTGACATGGCAATTGCTGGCGGCGCAAAACCACGGCCCGCATATCCCGTGCGGCGCGGCGATCGCGCTGGCGAACCGCCTGGCCGGCGCCGGCAGCGATGATGCGCCGCTGCCGCGCGGTGCCATGCCCTGCGTCGGCCTGCTCACGGTGGAAAATTACCTGGCCGCGCTGCAAGGCTACGACGTGACCGAGGTGCCGGCATGAGCTGGTACCTGTTCGTCAAATGGCTGCACATCCTCAGCGCCACGATCCTGTTTGGCACCGGCATCGGCATCGCTTTCTTCAAGTGGATCAACGACCGGGGCGGCGAGGTGCGGGCGATCCGCCTGTCGGCCGAAAAGACCGTGCTGGCCGACTGGCTGTTCACCACGCCGGCCGTCATCATCCAGCCGCTGTCCGGACTGGCGCTGGCGCACCTGGCCGGCTATCCCATCCTGTCCGGCTGGGTCTTCGCCTCGATGCTGCTGTATACGCTGGCCGGCGCCTGCTGGCTGCCCGTGGTGTGGCTGCAGATCCGCATGCGCGACCTGGCCCGCCTGGCGGACGACGCGGGCACGCCTCTGCCGCGCCTGTACTGGACCTATGCGCGCTGCTGGTTCTGGCTCGGCGTGCCGGCATTTGCCGCGCTGATGCTGGTCTACTGGCTGATGGTGGCCAAGCCCGCGCCATGACGCCGGCGCACCTGCAGCGGCTGTACTGGGCCATGCGCCTCGGCATGGCCTTTATCTGGCTATGGACGGCGTTTGTGTCCTGGTATCTGTATCCGCATGCCGAATCGCTCGCTTGGCTGCGCCGCAGCGGCATCACGCTGCATACGGAACAGGTGTTTGCCGCCTCCTGCCTGGCCGACCTGGCCATGGGCATCGCCTCGCTGGTCCATGCCAGGGCCTGGCTCTGGTGGACGCAGTGCGCGCAGGTGGCGGGCTATACGCTGGTGATCGCCGTCTTCCTGCCGGAATTTTTGATCCACCCTTTCGGGCCGCTGACGAAAAACATTCCTCTGGTCGCCGGCCTGGTCTTCCTGGCCCTGCAGGAGAAAAGCCACGGCTAGCGTGGCTTCGGCAGATGGATAACTAGTCAAGCTGGCCTTACCGCCTGCGGCAGCGCGGGCGCCTTCGCCTTGCCCAGCAACCCCAGCACCACCTGCAGCGCCATGGCCACCGCGCCGACGATAAACACCACGTCGCCAAACGTACGCACCCAGCGCAGATTCTGCAGCAAGGGCTGCTGCATGAATGCCTCGCTGCGTGCATACCACAGGCCTTCGGTCACGCTGGCGTGGAACTGGATGATGCCGATCGGCAGCAGGCTGGTAAAGATCATCAGCACCAGGCCCGCGTTCAGGCCCCAGAAGGCCGTCCTCATCAGCCCCTTGCTGTAGCGATAGTCAGGCCGCAGATAGCGCAGCACCAGCAGGGTAAAGCCCAGCGCCAGGAAACCGTACACGCCGAACAGCGCCGCATGGGCGTGCACCGGAGTGGTGTTCAGGCCCTGGATGTAGTACAGCGCCATCGGCGGATTGATCATGAAGCCGAACACGCCCGCGCCCAGCATGTTCCAGAAGGCCACCGCGACAAAGCACATCAATGGCCAGCGCAGGTTTTCCATCCAGGCTGCACGATCCTTGAGGCGCCAGTTTTCCCACGCTTCGTGACCGAGCACGATCAGCGGCACCACTTCGAGCGCACTGAAGCTGGCGCCGATGGCCATCACCGGCGTGGTGGTGCCGGCAAAGTACAGGTGGTGGAAGGTACCCGGTATGCCACCGAGCATGAACAGCGAGGCCGAGGCCAGGCTGGCCGCCGTGGCCATGCGCACCGACACCAGGCCCAGGGTGGAAAAGATAAAGGCCAGCGCCGTGGTGGCGAACACTTCGAAGAAACCCTCGACCCACAGGTGCACCACCCACCAGCGCCAGTACTCCATCACCGACAAATGCGTGCGCTCGCCGTAGAACAGGCCGGCGCCATAAAACAGGCCGATCGCGCCCACCGAAGCGGTCAGCAGCGCCAGCAGGTTCTTGTCACCGCCCTTGACCAGCAGCGCCGGCACCACGCCGCGCAGCATCAGGGCCAGCCACAGCAGGATGCCGACGTATTTGCCGATCTGCCACAAACGGCCCAGGTCCACGTATTCATACCCCTGGTGGCCCAGCCAGAAATTCCATTCGGGCGGCATCACCTGCGCGATCGCCAGGTAGTTGCCAATGAACGAACCGACGACGACGACCACCAGCGCCCAGAACAGCACATCGACCCCAAGCCGCTGCCAAGCCGGATCCTTGCCGCCATTGATCAGCGGCGCCAGGAACAGGCCGGCGGCCAGGAAGCCGGTGGCGATCCAGAACAGCGCAGCCTGGATATGCCAGGTGCGTGTCAGCGCGTACGGGAACCAGCGCGAAACGTCGATGCCATAAAAGGTTTGTCCCTCCACCGTATAGTGGGCCGTGAAGCCGCCGATGAATACCTGGAAGATGAACAACGCCACCACCAGGAACAGGTATTTGCCCAGTCCCCGCTGCGAAGCCGTCAGGGCAAACGTCGTCAAGGGGTCGCGCGCTCCGGGCGCCGGCAAGGGCTCGTCATGGTCGCGCAAGAAGGCCCAGCCCCATACCAGGAAGCCGACGCCGGCCAGCAGCACCACCACGCTGGCGACCGACCACACCACGTTCTCGCCGCTGGGGTGGTTGCCGATCAGCGGTTCGTGCGGCCAGTTGTTGGTATAGGTGACGTCAAGGCCGGGGCGCTCGGTGGCGGCGGCCCACGCGGTCCAGAAAAAGAACTGCGTCATCTGCTGGCGCCGTTCGGCGCTGGGCAGGGTGTTTTCCTTCATGGCGTAGTGTTCGCGGCTGGTGCGCAGCGCGGGCGCGTCCGAGAACAGCTGGTCATAGTAGCTGGCGGTGACGCGGATCGCCTCGACCCGGCGCGCCGACAGATGCAGCTCCTGCGCCGCATCGACGCCATTGCCGCGGTATTCGAGCCTGAGCGCTTCGCGCAGCGCCGCCTGCGCCGGGCCATCCAGCGCCGCGTAGGCCTTGCCGTGCCGGTCCTGCGCGGCCAGTTCCAGCCAGGCCATCAGTTCGCGGTGCAGCCAGTCGGCCGTCCAGTCGGGCGCCTGGTAGGCGCCGTGGCCCCAGATGGAGCCGAGCTGCATGCCGCCCACCGATTGCCAGGCCGTCTGGCCGTCGAGGATGCCTTCGCGGTCGAACAGCAGCTTGCCGCCCGGCGCGGTGACCTGCGCAGGAATCGGCGGCGCCTGCCGGTACACTTCGGCGCCATAGTATCCCAGCAGCGAAAAGGTCACGATCAGCACGCCGATCAAGGTGAACCAGAGTTTTTTATATTGCCCCATCATCGTCTTTCTTCGTCAATGCACCATGGCCGGCGCAAAGCGCTCGAACAGGATATTGTTTTCAGTGTGGATATGCGCCATCAGGTCTTCGCGGAAGGTCCGCAATCCCGTGTACAGCGCGCGCCAGGTGGTGCAGGCGCCGGCTGGCGCCACGATGCCGTTCGTCAGCTGCTCGATCGCGCGCAGGGCCACGCCATGGTCGTCGTGCTCCATGCGCATCACGCTGATCGGCCCGCCCGCCATCGCCCCATGGCCACCGGCGATCATCGGGAACAGCACGTTTTCTTCCTTGCGCATATGGCTTTCCAGCTCCTGCGCCATGCTTGACAATTGATCGGCCAGGCCATGCGGACAGTCGGCCCGGTCGCCATGCACCTGCTCGACCTTGCGCGCCAGCCGTATCAGCTCAGGCAGCTGCTCGCGGTGCACGGCGTGGTAGCGCGCCAGCACATGCGCCACCAGTTCAGCGGCAGAGGCATCCTGCCATTCGCCTTCGCCGGACGCGTCGCCGCGTTCCAGCAGCACTTGCAGTTCGTCGACAATGGGCTGCGTGTCGACACCGGCGGCAGCCGCCGCCGCGCGCAGGGTCTTGTTGCCGCCGCAGCAAAAATCGAGATGGTGGGCGTCGAACAGGCGCGTTGCGCCCGGAATGCGGCGGGCCAGCTGGCCCAGGGACTGGTCGATGAAATCCATGATTGCTCCTTGAAAGTGTAGGTTATTGATGGGCGCCGGCGTGGAATACACCGGGAACGGGTTCGCCGGTGACCTCCAGCACGCCGACCGCGCCCTTGCCGGCGCGCGACAGGGCATGGTCGACCAGCAGGTAGCTGCCCGGGTGCTGGACTTTCAACTCGACGATGGTCGCCCCGCCCGGCGCCACCAGCGTGGTCTGCACGTCGTGTTTCGGACTGCTGATCGAGCCTTCGCTGTAGACCTTGTCGAAGATCTCGCCGATGATGTGGAACGATGAAATCTTGTTCGGGCCGCCGACGCCAAAGTAGATGCGCACGGTCTCGCCGACTTTCGCCTGCAGCTTGTGGGTCTTGCTGAGCGCGCCCACTTCGCCATTGAAGACGTAGTAATCGGGCAGCTCGTTGGCCATTTTTTCCAGGTTCGCTTCCTGGTGCACGGGCGCGCCGTGCGGGCGGCCCGTGTACATCTCGCCCTGCATCACGTAGTACTCGCGGTCGACTTTCGACAGGCCGCCTTCCGGTTCCACCAGGATCATGCCGTACATGCCGGCCGCGATATGCTGCGGCACCAAGGGCGTCGCGCAGTGGTACACATACAGGCCCGGATTGAGCGCCTTGAATGTGATGTTTTTTTCCTGGCCCGGCGCAACTTGCGTGTGCTGGCCGCCGCCATGGCCGCCCGTCACCGCGTGCAGGTCAATCGAGTGGATCATCTTGCTGTCGTTGGCGTTGAACAGGGTCAGCTCCACCGTGTCGCCGACGCGGGCGCGCAGCATGGGGCCGGGCACCTGCCGGTTGAAGGTCCAATAAGTAAACGTGGTGCCGTCATCGAGCTTGCCGGGCAATTCCACCGTCTCCATGCGGTACTTGAGCAGCTGCGGCGCGCGCGCACCGATGGCCGCCGGCACCTGCGCCGGATTGGCCGCCACGCTGACGGCCGCGGGGTCCGGTCCGCGCATCGGCGACGGCGCCGGCGTGTACAGCGCCAGCGCGGCCGAACTGGCGTCGCCGCCGGTGCTGGTGGCCGGCGCGGCAGCGGCACCAGCGTCGGCCAGGGTCGGGCCGCTGACCTGCAATTTGCCTTCCATGCCGATCTGGCGATGGCCGGGAATCGAGCAGTAATAGGTAAAGCTGCCAGCTTTGGTCACCTTGAAGCGCACGGTGATCTTGCCGCTGCCGGTGCTGAACTTGGCGGAGGCGACATTGAGTTCGGGGATCACCAGGTCATGCTCGGCGCCCTCGCCGCTTTTCAGTACCAGCTCGATGGTGTCGCCCGTATTGGCCGTCAACACGGGGTTGACCTGGCCCTTGGCATCGACAAACACCATCTTGCCGTCGACGATATTGGTTTGCAGTTCATGGCGGCGCGTGACGGGCGCGCTGGCGGCGGCCTTGGCGATGGGGGCGGCTGCGGCGGCCAGCGCCGGTGCATCGAGCGACAGCAGGCACAGGGCGGCGGCGATGGCGCAAAGGGGGAGAGTCGGTTTCATGAAACGATCCTTGGTCTTGTATGCCGAGTTGGCAGTTGTAATAACGCAACTCGCATGCCAGGAAAAACCCGTTTCAAATCAAGGAATTGAAAAACACAGGGTCGCAATGACCGTGCCGGTAAACGGTCGGATGTACCCTGCGTGGTGATCATGACCATTACCACGACCCATTTGCTGTTGCTGACCGACCTGGTGGCCGACCTGCCGGTGGCCGTGCGCCTGCAGCGCCTGGTCGTCAGCCTGCGCGCCCACTTCGGCTGCGGCGCGGTGGCCCTCTTGAAACTGGACGGCGAGCATTTGCGGCCGGTGGCCATGGACGGCCTGGTCAGCGACACCCTGGGGCGCCGCTTCCTGGTCAAGGACCATCCGCGCCTGGCGACCATCTTGCGCCGGCGCGGCGTGACCTGCTTTCATCACGACAGCGCCATGCCCGACCCTTACGACGGCCTGATCGCCGACCGGCCAGGTGTGCCGCTGCCGGTGCACGACTGCATGGGCATGGCGCTGCACCTGGAAAGCGAGCGCTGGGGCGTGGTGACCCTCGATGCGCTGCAGGTGGGCGCCTTTGACGGCCAGGCGCAGCGCGAGCTGGGCGAACTGGCCTGCGCCATCGAGGCCGCCGTGCGCGTGACGCGGCTGGAAGCGGAAATCCGCGCCCTGCGCGTGTCCGGCGCCGCCGCCCAGGCCAGCACCGGAGCAACGCGCGAAGACAGCGATTTCCTGGGCCAGAGCGAGGCCATTATCCAGCTGCTGCATGAACTGGAAGTGGTGGCCGACTCGGAACTGCCGGTGCTGCTGCTGGGCGAGACGGGCGTGGGCAAGGAATTGTGCGCGCACCGGCTGCACCGGCTGTCGCGCCGGGCCGGCAAACCGCTGGTGCACGTCAATTGCGCGGCACTGCCCGAGTCGCTGGCCGAAAGCGAATTGTTCGGCCATGCGCGTGGCGCGTTTTCAGGCGCCGTCAGCGACCGGCCGGGCCGTTTCGAGGCGGCCGAAGGCGGTACTTTGTTCCTCGATGAAGTGGGGGAATTGCCGCTGTCGATACAGGCCAAGCTGCTGCGCACCCTGCAGAACGGCGAGATCCAGCGCCTGGGCGCCGACCAGCCGCGGCGCGTGAACGTGCGCGTGATCGCCGCCACCAACCGCAGCCTGCGCGACCATGTGCGCGACGGCACGTTTCGCGCCGACCTGTATCACCGGCTGTCGGTGTATCCGGTGCCGATTCCGCCGCTGCGCGAACGGGGCCACGACGTGCTGCTCTTGGCCGGGCGCTTCCTGGAACTGAACCGCGCGCGCCTGGGCCTGCGCAGCCTGCGGCTGTCGAACGCCGCCGAAGACACGCTGCGCCACTACCGCTGGCCCGGCAATGTCAGGGAGCTGGAACATGTGATCAGCCGCGCCGCGCTGAAAGCGGTGATACGCGGCGCGGACCGCAGGCAGATCGTGACCCTGGAGCCGGACATGCTGGACCTGGACGGCGTGGAGATGCCTGGCGGCGCAGATGAAGCACCACCGCCGCAGCCGTCAGACGGCCAGCCGGCCACCATGCAGCAGATCGTGGAAGCGAGCCAGCGCCAGGCAATCCGCCAGGCCTTGCGCCAGCATCAGGGCAACTGGGCCGCCAGCGCGCGCCAGCTGGGGCTGGACGCCAGCAATCTGCACAAGCTGGCGCGCAGAGTGGGGATAAAACCTTAGCGGCGCAGCACCAGGCTTTTCGGCAGGCTGTGGAAGTAGGCGGCCAGGTCCTTGATATCCTGGTTGCTCAGCGGCTTGACCTGGCCCGTCATGATGGCGTTGTTGCGCCCATTGGGAGCGTCGCCGCGCTTGTAGGCGGTCAGCGCATGTTCCAGGTAGTCGCGGTGCTGGCCGGCCAGCTTGGGATAGGAAGGGTCGATCGGCGAGGCGTAGTCCTTGCCGTGGCAGGTGGCGCAGCTGTATTTTTCGGCCAGGGCCTTGCCCGTATTGATATTGCCGGCGGCGACAGCCGCGCAGGATATTACCGAGCACAACAGGGCGGCGAGTAGTCTTTTCATCTGGCTGGTCCTCAGTTGGGCTTGGCTTGTTGCGAATAATAGGCCGCCACGTCGGCGATATCCTGGTCCGACAGGCTGGCGGCGATGCCCTTCATGGTGGGGTGCTTGCGGTCGCCCTTCTGATACGCTTTCAGCGCGTTTTCGATATATTTGGCGGGTTGCCCGCCTATCATCGGCACCTGGAAGACTTCAGGAAAAGTGGCTTTGTAGCCAGGGATGCCGTGGCATCCGATACACATTTCCACCTTGGCTGTCCCGGCCTTGGCGTTTCCTGCGATGTCAGCTGCTGTGACGGCATTGGCTATGCCTGCAAGCAAGAGGAGTGCAATTATTTTTTTCATATTGGCACAAAGTGAACAAAGGTAATCGGAGAAACGCGAAGGCTGGTTTTTTTTGATTTTATGTATTGACGGCTGGTAGTTGCCGATTCTAACCAAGATAATCTTGCAAGTCCACCTACATAAACAGCGCGTGTGCAGCCTGGGTACAGGCCGCCGGCGTGGCAGTCCGCCACAGTTCTGTTTATACTCGAATCCTTTCAACCGTCCGGCAGAACCGCTCATGCAAGCACCGCACCCACAGCAAGGCCACCGCTTCGAAGGCTCCGATAACTACGTCGCCACCGCCGACCTGAAACTGGCCGTGAATGCGGCATTGACCCTGCAGCGCCCGCTGCTGATCAAGGGCGAGCCTGGCACCGGCAAGACCATGCTGGCCGAGGAAGTGGCGGCCGCGCTGAACATGCCCTTGATGCAGTGGCATATCAAATCGACCACCAAGGCCCAGCAGGGACTGTACGAATACGACGCCGTGTCGCGCCTGCGCGACTCGCAGCTGGGCGACGAGCGCGTGCGCGATATCCAGAACTACATCGTCAAGGGCGTGCTGTGGCAGGCCTTCACGGCGCCGGAGCCGGTGGTGCTGCTGATCGACGAGATCGACAAGGCCGATATCGAGTTCCCCAACGACCTGCTGCGCGAACTGGACCGCATGGAATTCTATGTCTATGAAACGCGCGAAATGGTCACCGCGCGCCACCGTCCGCTGGTCATCATCACCTCGAACAACGAGAAGGAACTGCCGGACGCCTTCTTGCGCCGCTGCTTCTTCCACTACATCAAATTCCCGGACAAGGACACGATGGAGCAGATCGTCGCCGTCCACTACCCGAACCTGAAACAGGAATTGCTGGCGCAGGCGCTGCAGACCTTTTACGCCGTGCGCGACGTGCCGGGCCTGAAGAAAAAGCCGTCGACCTCGGAATTCCTCGACTGGCTCAAGCTGCTGCTGGCCGAAGATATCCCGGCCGAGGCGCTGCGCAGTGGCGACCAGAAAACCGTGGTGCCGCCGCTGCATGGCGCGCTGCTGAAAAACGAGCAGGACGTGAACCTGTTCGAGCGCCTGATGTTCATGTCGCGCACCAACCGCTAAGGAGTGGCCGTGAAAGATATCGCTCCCGTCAGCCTTGAATTGAACGGCATCCGGCTCGAACCGCTGGCGCCGCACCACGCCGAAGGCTTGCGCGCGGCAGCCGCCGACGGCCAGCTGTGGCAGTTGCGCGTCACCTCGGTACCGGAGCCGGACCAGGTCGAGCAGTACATCTTCAAGGCCATCGAAATGCGCCCCTCGCGCTTCGCCTTTGCCGTGGTCGATATCGCCAGCGGCGAGGTACTGGGCAGCACCAGCTACCACGACGTGCTGCCCGAGGTGGGCCGGGCGGAAATCGGCTACACCTGGTATGCCAAACGCTGCCAGCGCAGCCACGTCAATACCAGCTGCAAACTGCTGCTGCTCACGCACGCCTTCGACACGCTCGATTGCGCGCTGGTGGGCCTGCGCACCGACAACTTCAACCATGCGTCGCAGG
This sequence comes from Janthinobacterium sp. J1-1, assembly GCF_030944405.1. Classification (NCBI taxonomy): domain Bacteria; kingdom Pseudomonadati; phylum Pseudomonadota; class Betaproteobacteria; order Burkholderiales; family Oxalobacteraceae; genus Janthinobacterium; species Janthinobacterium sp. J1-1. The sequence continues at coordinate 1,834,864 of NZ_CP132339.1, read as the reverse complement.
CCGCCATCGAACGCCTGGGCGCGAAAAAGGACGGCGTGCTGCGCCATCATGCGCTGCGCCGCGACGGCACCGTGCGCGACACCGTCATGTACAGCATCACGCGCGGCGAATGGCCGGAAATCGCGGCGCACCTGCGCTACAAGCTGGCGCAGCGGCCCATCGTGGCCCTGCCCCGCGCGGGAGAGGCGCCGTGCTGATCGACTTCTTTTTCACCCTCAAGGATGCGAAGATCCCGGTCTCGATCAAGGAATTCCTGACGCTGCTCGAGGCGCTGCAAAAGAACGTGATCGACGCGTCGATGGATGATTTTTATTATCTGGCGCGCCTGACCCTGGTCAAGGACGAAGCCCATTTCGACAAGTTCGACCGCGCCTTTGCGCAGTACTTCAAGGGCATCAACGCGGCCTTCGAGACGAATGCGGCGATTCCGCTCGACTGGCTGCTCAAACGCATGCAGCGCGAGCTGACGGATGAGCAGAAGGCCCAGCTGGAAAAATTCGGCTACGACAAGCTGATGGATCGCCTCAATGAACTGCTGAAGGAGCAGAAGGAGCGCCATGAAGGCGGCAGCAAATGGATAGGCACGGGCGGCACTTCGCCGTTCGGCAATGGCGGCACCAACCCGGAAGGCATCCGCATCGGCGGCAAGGGCGGCAACCGCACGGCGGTGAAAGTGTGGGAGGCGCGCAGCTACAAGGATTACGACGGCGAGCGCGAACTGGGCACGCGCAACCTGAAGGTGGCATTGCGGCGCCTGCGCAAGTTCGCGCGCGAGGGCGCGCAGGACGAACTGGCGCTGGACGCCACCATCGCCGCCACCGCCAACAACGCCGGCTACCTCGACATCCGCATGCGGGCCGAGCGCAAGAACCGCATCAAGGTGCTGATGCTGTTCGACGTGGGCGGCAGCATGGACGACCATATCGAGCGCACCGAGGAACTGTTCTCGGCGGCGAAGACGGAATTCAAGAACATGGAGTTCTACTACTTCCATAACTGCGTCTACGATTATCTGTGGAAGAACAACCGGCGCCGCAACGCCGAGCGTTTCCCCACCTGGGACGTGCTGCGCAAATATCCGGCCGACACCAAGCTCATTTTCGTCGGCGACGCCACCATGAGCCCTTATGAAATCCTGCACCCGGGCGGCTCGGTCGAGTACAACAACGAGGAAGCGGGTTCCACCTGGCTGGCGCGATTCACGGCCGCGTTCCCGAAATTCATCTGGCTCAATCCGGAGCAGGAAGGCCTGTGGCAGTACCGCCAGTCGATCGGCGTGATGCGCCAGCTGATGAACGACCGCATGTTCCCGCTGTCGATCGACGGCCTGGAACGGGGCATGCGTTTGCTCAGCAAATAAACAAGTCACCAAGGCCGTATAACAAAAAGTCCATGGCGGTAGCGGGCCGCCATGCCGTACACTGCTGCACGACATCACCGGGCGGACCTGTTTCCGCCCCCATGCAGCACCCCGTGCGCGGCCGCCATGGCCGCCTCACCGTTCGATTGCGAACATCGCGCGCGCTTCCTGCTCCGGTAGAATCGGCGCATCAGGAAGTACGCATTAACGTCTGCGCAACACATGCACTACCGCTGCACCATGTTTTTGCCGCGCCAGCCTTGACGCTGCCGGCCGGTGACGGCGCTACTACAAAGGAATCAGCATGCAAAGTCTTCTCGCTATCGCCGCCGACCTGTCCTGGCCGTTCGCCATCACGGTGGCCTGGGTCATCGGCGAATTCGGCCACCGCTGGACCGGCCTGCCGCGCATCAGCTTTTATGGCGTGATCGGCTTTATCCTGGCCCAGGCGCAGGTCGGCATCCTGCCACAGACGGACGCCGGCCCGATGCTGGTGCTGGCCGACGTGGCCTTTGGCCTGATCCTGTTCGAGGTCGGCTACCGCATCAATTTGCGCTGGCTGAAGAACAATCCCTGGATCGCCGTGGCCGGCCTGGTCGAAGCGCTGGGCACCTTCGCCATTGTGTATTTCATCGCGCTCGAATTCGACACCTCGCGCATGACGGCGCTGCTGCTGGCGTCCCTGTCGATGTCGACCTCGCCGGCCACCATCATGCGCGTCATCAATGAAGAACGCAGCTCGGGCCAGGTGACGGAGCGCCTGGTGCACCTGACGGCGCTCAACTGCGTGCTGGCCGTGTTCACCTTCAATATCATCGTCGGCTTCTGGATGTTCCACAGCTCGACCGACCTGATCGAGGCGACCAGCAGCAGCGCCGCCGTGCTGGCCGCCTCGGTGGCCGCCGGCACCGTGTTCGGCATCGTGGTGCCGGCCATGCTGCGCCGCCTGGGCAATATGGCGCAGGACGCCACCGTGGCGTTTGCCTTGTCCGTGATGCTGCTGGTCGCGCTGACCTACACCACCAGCCTGTCGCCGCTGCTGGCCACCCTCACCTTCGGCCTGGTGGCGCGCCACCGCCGCGTGGCCTTCAGCCAGGCGCAGCGCAATTTCGGCGCGCTGGGCGAACTGCTGACCGTGCTGCTGTTTGTGTACGCCGCCTCGACCCTGGAATGGTCCAGCGTGACGGCCGGCGCGGCGCTGGCCGGCGCCGTGATCGCAGGCCGCCTGCTGACCAAGGTGGTGGGCGTGGCGGCGTTCTCGCATGTCAGCGGCATCTCGTGGCGCAAGGGCATCCTGACCGGCGTGGCGCTGACACCCGTCTCCGTCTTCATCATCCTGCTGCTGGAACACGCACGCCAGCTGGGCGTGAACTTCGGCGACGAATTGAATGCGCTGGCCGCCATCACGCTGATGCTCGAACTGCTCGGCCCCGTGCTGGTGCAGCGCGTGCTGATGCTGGCAAAAGAAACCCATGAAATCAAGGAGCGCTAAATGCCGCTGGAACCCTTTGGCCAATCGGCCGCGCTGACCTTCGGCGTCGAACTCGAACTGCAACTGGTCAACCTGTCGGATTACGACCTGACGGCGGCCAGCCCCGACCTGCTGCATTTGCTGGGAAAAAAACCGTTTCCCGGCAATGTGACGCCCGAAATCACCGAAAGCATGATCGAGATTAATTCGAGCGTGCACACCCACCATGAACCGCTGCTGGCGCAGCTGCAGGAAATCCGCGACACCCTGATCACGGCCGGCGACAAGCTCAATATCGGCATCGCCGGCGGCGGCACCCACCCGTTCCAGCAATGGTCGTCGCAAAAGATCTTTTCCAAGGCGCGCTTCCAGGAGATCTCGGAACTGTACGGCTACCTGGCCAAGCAGTTCACCATCTTCGGCCAGCACGTGCATATCGGCTGCGCCTCGGGCGACGACGCCATGTTTTTGCTGCACTCGCTGAACCGCTATATCCCCCACTTCATTGCCCTGTCGGCGTCTTCGCCCTATGTGCAGGGACGCGACACGCTGTTCGATTCGGCCCGTCTGAATTCCGTGTTCGCGTTTCCGATGAGCGGACGCGCGCCGTTCACCTTGAGCTGGGACCAGTTCTCGAACGAGTATTTCGCCAAGATGGAAAACACCGGCATCATCAAAAGCATGAAGGATTTTTACTGGGACATCCGCCCCAAGCCGGAATTCGGCACCATCGAACTGCGCGTGTGCGACACGCCTTTGACGGTGGAACGCGCGGCCGCGCTGGCTGCCTACCTGCAGGCGCTGTGCCGCTACCTGCTGGAACGCAAAGAAACGCCGCCGGTGGAAGACGATTACCTGGTGTACAACTACAACCGCTTCCAGGCCTGCCGCTTCGGCCTGGACGGCGCCATCACGCACCCGAAGACCTACGAGACCATGTCGCTGCGCGAAGACATCATGACCACCCTGCGCAAGATGGAACCGCACGGTGAAGCGCTGGGCAGCACGCAGGCCTTGAAACACCTGTCCGATGTGGCCAAGCAATGGAGCGACGCGCAGTACCTGCGCAAGCAGTACAACCTGCAGGGCAGCGCCGAGGGCATGGTCGATTCGGCGATCAGATGTTTTCGCGGTGAGCCCATGAACTATTGATTCGTATCCCCGCACCCAGGCCCTTGAAATGCCGGGGTCGGACGGGGACGCCGAGTCCCTGCAGGGTCCGACCCCAATCCTTGCTTCCAGGGTTCAAACAGCGCGATCGAAGCGCCAAAAAACCACACCCCACATTTACACCCCCTCCCCCGCTTGCTACAATAGTTGAGAATGATTCCTATTAACTAAATCGGTCTTGCAAGGGGAACGCGATGCCGCTGGCAGAGCCGCTGGAACGCCAGGAAATCGCGGCACTGTATGCCGACCACCACGGCTGGCTGCAGGGCTGGCTGCGCAAGAAGATGGGCAGCCCGGCCGGCGCGGCGGACGTGGCCCACGATACCTTTGTGCGCCTGCTGGACCGCGACGATGCGGTGGCCGCGCGCGAACCGCGCGCGTTTCTCGCCACCGTCGCCCAGCGCGTGCTGTTCAACCACTACCGCCGCGAAAAGCTGGAACGCGCTTACCTGGACCTGCTGGCCCAACTGCCTCCCCTGCATGCGCCCTCGCCCGAGGAACAGACACTGCTGCTGGCGACCCTGCTGGACCTGGACCGCGCGCTCGACGCCCTGCCGCCCGCCGTCAAGCGCGCCTTTTTATTGCGCCAGCTCGATGAACTGCCACAGGAAGATATCGCGCGCCAGCTCGGCGTCTCGCTGGCCACCGTCAAGCGCCATCTGCTGCGCGCGGCCACTGCGGCGCAGGCCTGGCGGCAGCTGCAAACGCAGCACGCCGGCGTCGACCCCGCCATGCGCGCGGCCCTGCTGCGCGCATGCGCCCAGCCGCGCGCGGCGCGCCGCCAGGCCCTGGCCTCGCTATGTTTGCTGCTGGCCGGTGGCGCCGGCTTCTGCATGATCGAGCGCGGCACGGCCTGGCGCGGCTGGGTCGCTGACTACCGTACCGGCATCGGCCAGCGCCGCACGATCGCGCTGGCCGACGGCACCGAGCTCACGCTCAATACCGCCAGCGCCGTGAATATCGATTACAGCGGCGCGCAACGCCGCATCACGCTGCTGGCCGGCGAAATCTTTATCGCCACCGCCAGGGATGCGGCCCGGCGCCCCTTTTTTGTCAGCACACCATATGGCGCTCTGCAGGCGCTGGGCACGCGCTTTACGGTGCGTGTGCACGACCGGTACGCCAGCGCCGGCGTGCTCGAAGGCGCGGTGGCCGTGCTGGACGAAGCCGGCGGCCAGCGCCTGGTGCTGCGCCCCGGTGAAGCGGCCCACTTCACGCCGGCGAGCCAGCACCGCGTGGCGCTAACGCCGTATGGCGGCGCCTGGCTCAACGGCATGCTGGTGGCGCGCGACATGCGCCTCGACGCCTTCCTGGCCGAGCTGTCGCGCTACAGCGAGCATCCGCTGACCTGTACGCCGGCGGTGGCCGGCCTGCGCGTGTCCGGTTCCTACCCGCTGGCCGACCTGGACGCCATCCTCGACGCCGTCTGCGCCAGCCTGCAATTGCGGCGCGATACCGTCACCCGCTTCTGGGGACGGCAGGTGGCCAAGGTCCAACTGGCGGCGCGCTGAAAAATATTTTCGATAAAGTGAGCTGTTCAAGCGTGTTCGCGTGACCTGGAGTACAGGCAGTCTCCATCTTGCGCATCCACGAAAGGTTTTACATGTTTCCAGCATCTCGTCACGCCCCACGCTCACTCCTGGTCCGCACCGTCCTCGCCTGCGCCCTGTCGCAGATCGGCATGGCGCTGGTTCTTCCCGCCCACGCGCAAGCCCAGGCGCAGCAGCTGCGCAGCTACAGCATTCCCGCCGGGGCGCTGGGCGACGTGCTGACGCGCTTCGGCAGCGACAGCGCGATTTTATTGTCGTTCTCCGGAGAGGCCACGCAGGGCTTGCGCAGCGCCGGTTTGCAGGGCAGTCACAGCCTGCAGGACGGTTTCCGTATTCTGCTCGCCGGCAGCGGCCTGCAGGCGGTGGCGCAGCCCAATGGCGGCTATCTGCTGCAAAAGATCCCGGCCGGCACGCCGGCAGCCGGCGCCGACAGCCGTGGCATGGCCGTGATGAGCGGCGTGACGGTGGTGGCGGCGCAGGAACGCAGCGCCGTCACCGGCGGCACCGGCAGCTACTCCGGTGGCCCGGCCAGCGGCGCCACCGGCCTGGCCCTGACGCAGCGCGAAACGCCGCAGTCGCTGACCATCGTCACGCGCCAGCAGATGGATGACCAGAACAGCAATGCGGTGTCCGACGTCATGAAAAACGTCAACGGCGTCAATGTGCAGAACTACGACAGCGACCGATGGAGCTTCTGGGCGCGCGGCTTTGCCGTCACCAATTTCCAGTACGACGGCGTGTCGGCCATCTACGACGGCGTGTACGACTGGGGCACCACCAACAGCGACATGGCGATCTACGACCGCATCGAAGTGCTGAAAGGCGCCACCGGCCTGATGAGCGGCGCGGGCGACCCGTCGGCCACCGTCAACATGGTGCGCAAGCGCCCCACCGCCGACTTCACCGGTTCGGCCACGGTGGGCGCCGGCTCGTGGGACAACTACCGCGCCGAAGCCGATGTATCGGGCGCGCTGAACGAAAGCCGCACGGTGCGCGCGCGCCTGGTCGGCGCGTACCAGCACAAGCATTCCTACCTGGACCGCTACCAGCAGCGGAAATCGGTCGCCTACGGCGTCATCGAAGCGGACCTCACGCCCCTCACCTTGCTCACGGCCGGTTTCACCCACCAGGACTACAAGCCGCGCGGCTCGACCTGGACCGGCTTTCCGGTGCTGCTGGCAAACGGCACGCGCACCGACTTCCCCACCTCGTGGAATCCGGCCACCGGCTGGAGCCGGCGCGACATGAAAAATACCACCTTGTTCAGCGCGCTGGAACACACTTTTGCCAGCGAGTGGAAGCTCAAGTTCAGCGCCAATATGCTGCGCAGCGAGCATGACAGCGTGCTCGGGTCGGCCAGCGGCGGCAATCCCGACCCCGTCACCGGCGAAGGCGCCTATTTCTTCATGGGACAGTATGCGGGCAAGCGCCGCCAGGGCACCGTCAACCTCGACCTCAATGGCCCGTTCACGGCCTTTGGCCGCCAGCATGAGGCGATGTTCGGCTATTCGTCCTCGACGGCGAAACAGCACGGCCCCGTCCATGAATCGGTCTACCCGCCCGTCGCGGGCAGCTACTTTGACTGGCGCGGCCAGTATGCGCAGCCGGCCTTTACGCGCCTGGGCAACGACAACGACAGCACGCGCCAGAGCGGCCTGTATGGCGCCGCGCGCCTGCGTCCCGCCGACGCCCTGTCGGTGATTGTTGGCGCGCGCGTCAGCCGCTACCGGCAGGACCAGCAGCGCACCTTTATCGACGCAGCCACCGCCCCCATCGTCGCGCGCATCGAGGAAAACAATGTCGTCACGCCGTATGCGGGCGTGGTATATGACCTCGACCGGACGTACTCCGTATTCGGCAGTTACACCAGCATCTTTGCGCCGCAGAGCAACCGCGATATCAACCGCAACTTCCTGGCGCCCGTGCGCGGCAAGGGCTTTGAAGCCGGTGTCAAAGCCGAATACCTGCAGGGCAGGGTCAACGCCAGCGCCGCGCTGTTCCAGATCCGCCAGGGCAATGTGGCCAATTACGTGGGCGCCGTCAACGGCGAGGAAGCGTACGAGGCGATCGACGGCATCACCAGCCGCGGCCTGGAAATGGAAGTGACGGGGGAAGTGGCAAAGGACGTGAAACTGAGCGCCGGCTACACCTACACGCACAGCCGCGACAAGGACGGCGAGGACGTGTTTTCCACCATGCTGCAAACCACGCAGCCGGCCCATCTGCTGCGCGTGCAGGGCAGCTGGCGCTTGCCGGCCGGCCTGGAAAAAATCACGGTGGGCGGCGGTGTGAACTGGCAAAGCAGCTACTACGGCAAGCTGTGGAACCCGGCGGCCGCAGACTATGTGCGCATCGCGCAGGGCAGCTACGCGCTGGTCAACCTGATGGCGCGCTACGAGATCGGCAAGCACGTCACGGCCAGCCTGAATGTGAACAACCTGCTGGACAAACAATACCTGACGGGCCTGGGCCTGTTCGAAACAGGCTTCTACGGCGAACCGCGCAATATCATGCTGACCTTGCGCACGAAGTTTTAGGGTATGACATCGGCCGGCTGCACCGCCAGCGCCGCATGGCTGCTGGCGCAGCCGCCGCACAGGCCATACAGCAGCGGCGACTGGCGGTACAGCACGAAGCCGTGTTCGGCCGCCACCACCCGCTGCTGCTGTTCGATGGCGGCGTCGACGAATTCCGTCACCTTGCCGCAGCCCTTGCAGACCAGGTGGCCGTGGCGCTCGCCGCTGCCCAGTTCAAAGATCGCCGCGCCATTGTCGAAGTGGCTGCGCTCGAGCAAACCCGCATCGGCAAACTGCATCAGCGCGCGGTAGATGGTGGCCACGCTGGCGTTTTTCTCGCCCGTCATCAGGCGCCGGAACACGTCTTCCGCCGTCAGATGCTTTTCATGCGACTCATGAAACAGCTGCAAGATCAGCAGCCGTGGCGGCGTCGCCTTCAGGCCGGCCTGCACCAGCGCGCCGGCCATTTCATCGGTGGTCATGGACCGCTCCTTCACGTATAAAAAACGCTGATGCGCTGGCCGTCGATCTGGTGCACCTTCACCTCGACCTGGTAGAGATCGCGCAGCACCTCGGGCTGGATCAGCTCCTGCGGCGTGCCCTGCGCCGCCAGTTTGCCGTCGCGCATGGCGATGATATGGTCGGCATAGCAGGAGGCGAAATTGATATCGTGCAGCACCAGCACCACCGTCTTGTGCAACTCGTCGGCGGCGCGCCGCAGCAGCTTCATCATCGCCACCGCGTGGCGCATGTCGAGGCTGTTGAGCGGTTCGTCCAGCAGCACGTAATCGGTGTCCTGGCACAGCACCATCGCGACAAAGGCCCGTTGCCGCTGCCCGCCCGACAATTCATCGAGGAAGCGTTCGGCCAGCGCCTCCAGGCCCAGGTAGCCCAGCGCCTGCTCCACATGCACGCGGTCGTTCTCCGTCAGCCGCCCGGCCGAATGGGGGTAGCGGCCAAAGGCGACCAGTTCGCGCACCGTCAGGCGCAGGGTCAAATGATTGTCCTGGCGCAGGATGGCCAGGCGCCTGGCCAGCACCTCGCCCGGCGTGGTTGTCACATCGAGCCCATCGACCGTCACGCTGCCGGCCGACATGGGAGACAAGCGGCTGATCATGGCCAGCATGGTCGATTTGCCGGCGCCGTTCGGGCCGATAATGGCCGTCACGCCGCCGGCCGGAATCACCAGCGTGACATTGTCGACCACCAGCGTGTCGCCGTAGCGTTTGGATACCGCATCGGCGGCGATCATGCGGCCTTCCGGCGCAGCAGAATAAAGATGAACATCAGTCCTCCCAAAAATTCAATCACCACCGACAGCGCGGTGGCAAAGCCGAACACGCGCTCGAGGATCACCTGGCCGCCGACCAGCATGGTGGCGCCCAGCAAAATGGCCGCCGGCAGCACCAGGCGGTGCTTGTCGCTGCCCATCAGCTGGTAGGCCAGGTTGGCCACCAGCAGGCCAAAGAAGGTCACCGGCCCGACCAGCGCGGTCGATACCGACACCAGCACGGCAACCAGCACCAGCACGCGCATCACCAGCTTGCGGTAGTCGAGCCCCAGGTTGATGGCCAGTTCGCGCCCCAGCGCCAGGGTGTCGAGCGCGCGCCACATGCGCCAGCCGGCCACGCTGGCGGCCAGCACCACCAGCGCGGAGACGGCCAGCAGGTCCTGCGCCACCAGGTTGAAGCTGGCGAACATGCGGTCCTGCAGCACCACGAATTCATTCGGGTCGATGATGCGCACCATGAAGCTGGTCACGCTGCGAAACAGCAGGCCGAAGACGATCCCGACCAGCATCATCAGATGCAGGCTGCGCTGGGTGCCGCCCAAAAACATCCAGCGGAACAGCAGGCAAGCCAGGCCCACCATCAGCAGCAGCTCCAGGCCGAATTTCAGGCGCACGTCGACCCCGCCCAGGCGCTCCAGCCCCAGCGTGAACACCAGGACGGTCTGGATCAGCACATACAGCGCGTCGAAGCCCATCACGGCAGGCGTCAGGATGCGGTTGTGGGTAATCGTCTGGAACAGCACCGTGGCCACGCCGATGGCATACGCCACCAGCAGCATGGCGGCCAGCCTGGCGCCCCGGTGCGGCAGCACGAAGGCCCAGTTGCCGTTGGCGCCGATGGTCATGAATGCCACCATCGATGCCAGCGCAAGTGCGCCCAGCAGCCACAGCCGCGCGGAAGAAGATATCGAAACAGCCATCAGCCCACCCTCGCCCGCGTGCGCAGCAGCAAAAATAGAAACAGCGCGCTGCCGACGATGCCGACCACGGTGCCGATCGGAACTTCATACGGATGCAGCAGCAGGCGCCCCGCGATATCGCAGGCCAGCACGAACGCCGCGCCCAGCAGCCCCACCCAAGGCACGGCGCGGCGCACATTGTCGCCCAACATCAGGCTGACCAGATTGGGCACGATCAGCCCCAGGAAGGGCACCATGCCCGAGGTGACCACCACCACCGCCGTGACGGTGGCGACGATCAACAGCCCCAGCGCCACCATGCGGCCATGCCGCAGGCCCAGGTTGGCGCTGAAATCGCGGCCCATGCCGGCCACCGTGAAGCGGTGCGCGGTATGCCAGGCCAGCAGGGTCAGGCCAAAGCCGATCCACAGCAGCTCGTAGCGGCCGCGCAGCACGGCCGAGAAGTCGCCGGTCGACCAGGCGTGCAGCGATTGCAGCATGTCGTGGCGGTGCGCAAAAAAAGTGGTGACGGCGCTGATCACGCCGCCCAGCACCAGGCCCACCAGCGGCACGATCAGCGACGAGCGCTGCGGAATGCGGCGCAGGATCGCCAGGAACAGCAGGCTGCCGGCCAGCGCGAATCCGGCGCTGACGACCATCTTGCCGAACAGGGGAAGTTCTGGCGCGAACAGGGCCACGGCCAGCACGCCCAGGCTGGCCGATTCGACCGTGCCGGCCGTCGACGGCTCGACAAAGCGGTTACGCGCCAGCATCTGCATGATCATGCCGGCCACCGCCATCGCCATGCCCGACAGGATCAAGGCCACGGTGCGCGGCAGCCGGCTGGCGAACAGCAGTTGCGAGGCCATCGGGTCGGCCGGCGCGCCGCCGATGCCCAGCAGGGCCAGCATCGACACATCGCTGGCGCCCACCAGCACGCTGGCGCAGGCCAGCACAAGCACCAGCAGCGCCAGCAACACCAGCCAGCCGGCGCCGCCCGACTTCGGACTACTCAACACCATCTATCGACTCACTTGGCGGCAGTGGCGGGAGCAGCGGGAGCGGCGGCACCCATGGCCTTGCTGATCTGCGCGATATTGGCGCGCAGCGCACCCTGGCCGGCGCTGCCGAGCAAATACCAGTTGGCGGCGTCCAGGTAGACCACCTGCTTCTTGTTCCAGGCGGTGGTCTTGCGGACCAGTTCATTGTCCAGCAGGCGCTGGGCGGCCGATCCCTCGCGGCCGATGGCGGCGTCGCGGTCCAGCACGAACAGCCAGTCCGGATTGGTCTGCAGCAGGAACTCGAACGAGATCGCCTGGCCGTGGTTCGATTGCGCCAGATTGGTTTGCGCCGGCACGATGCCGAAGCCGTCATGCAGCACGCCGAAGCGCGAGCCGGGACCGTAGGCGCTCATCTTGCCGCCATTGGTCAGTATCATCAGCCCCTTGCCGCCTTTCGCCGCCACCGTTTTCAGGGCGGCGATGGCATCCTGGTTCTGCCTGACCAGCGCCTGGGCCTGGGCCTGGGCTGGCTTGCCGAAGATGGTGCCCAGGGTCTCGGCGTTGCGGTACACGCTGGGCAGGAAATTCTTCGCGTCGACGGTCAGGTCGATGGTCGGCGCGATCTTTGCCAGTTCCGCATACTTGGCGGCCGAGCGCCCGCCGGTGATGATCAGGTCGGGCCTGGCGCCGTGTACCGCTTCCAGGTCGGGTTCGAACAGGCTGCCGATCTTGACGTATTTCGCGTCCGCATACTGCGCCAGATGGGCCGGCATTTTCACGGTCGGTACGCCTTTCACGTCCACGCCCAGCGCCTGTAGCGTGTCGAGCGTGGCCAGGTCGAATACCAGCACGCTTTTCGGCGCGGCCGGGATCACCGTTTCACCCTTGGCGTGGCTGATCTTCCGGGTCTCCTGGGCTTGGGCCGGCAGGACGGCCAGCGCCAGCGCGCCGGCCAGCAGCATGCCGAGCGAGCGGCGTTTGGTGTGTGCAGCAAAATTCATCATGATGGTATCCAGTCAGTTCAGTTTAAAAACGCGCGGTCAGACCGGCGAAGAAGCGGCGGCCCTGCACATAGTTGTCGGCCACGCCCACGGTTTCCGGGCCTTCCTCGAACAGGTTCTGCACGCCGCCGCGCACGGTCAGCTTGTCGTTCATGCGGTAGGAAACCGTCGCATCGGTGATCGTGTATTTTTTGGTGTAGATGGAACCGCCGCCCAGCTGCTTGCCCGTGTGCTGGGCCGACAGTTCGGCATACACCTTGTCATTGGCCTGCCAGCCCAGCGCCGAGAAAAGCGACACCTTCGGCGTGTTCAGCAAACTCGCGCCGGTGGACAGGTTCTTCGCCTCGATCATGTAGGTCAGGTTGTTGCGCAAGGTGAGACTCCTGGCCAGCGGGATGGCCAAGGTTCCCTCCAGGCCGCGCGTGCGCGCCTTCTGGATGTTTTCCATCATGGTCCACCACAGGCCCTGGTAAAAGCCCAGCGGCGCGTAGTCGATCTTGTTCTTGAAATCGGTGTGGAAGAAGGTCAGCCCCGCATCCCAGCCGGCGCGCTCGAAGGCCACGCCCAGTTCCGCGCTGGTGCTTGTTTCCGGTTTCAGGTCCGGGTTGCCGGCCATGTAGCAGGTGCCGGTGACATAGCCGAACGGACGCAGCCCCGCGCAGCCGTTGCCACGCGAACTGGTCACCGCGTTCGGCGCATTTTCCTTCAGGCTCGGTGCGCGGAATCCCTTCGAGATACCGCCCCGCACCGTCCACGCTTCGGCCGGGCGATACACCAGGTACAGCCGCGGGCTGGTGTTGTTGCCGAATTTTTCATGGTGATCGAGGCGCGCGCCGACGGTGGCCGTCAGGTCCTCGCGCAGGAAGATCTGGTCTTCCGCAAACACGGCGGCGGTGGTCACCGACAGGGTCGAGCCGCTGGCCACATTGCCCAGGTAATCGGTGGGCACGGTGCCGATGGTGCGGGTATTGGTCAGCTCTTCGTCCTTCCACTGGCCGCCCAGGGTCAGCAGATGGTCGACGCCGAACTTGAACGGTTTTTCCAAAGTCGCGTCGAGCAAGGTATCTTTCGATTTCGCCGTGTGGCCGCTGATCTTGCTGTCGTAGGCGTTGTGGTACAGATTGACCTTGGTCTTGCCGAAGCCCCAGCGCCCTTCATGGCCGATGCCGGCGCTCTTGCGCGTCAGTTCGCTGGCGCCGAAGGCCTCGATCACCGGCACGCCGGTGGCGCCCAGGCCACCGCCGCCGCTGGCTTGCTGCTTGCCGTAGGCGACATCGACCGACATGCTCTGGCGCTCGGCGATCTTCCAGTTCAGCTGACCCGTGAAATTGTCATTGCGCTCGCCGCCCACGCCGCCGAATGCGCGGTTGCCGGTGCTGACGGAATCGGCGACCTGGCGCTTCTTGCTGGCGCCCAGGCGGATACCGACAGCCTGCGACAGCGGGCCGGCCAGGTTGACGCTGGCCTGGTGCGCGTCGCCACGGCCCGATTCCTCGGCGGCGGTATAGTTCAGGGTGGCCGAACCGCCCCACTGGCGCGGCACCTTGCGCGTGATGATGTTGATCACGCCGCCCATCGCGTCGGAACCGTACAGCGACGACATCGGGCCGCGCACCACTTCGATGCGTTCGATCATGTCGGGCGTGATCCAGTTCAGGTCCTGCCGGCTCTGGTCGGGACGGTAGGCGGTGTCGGTGGAACTGCCCTGGCGCTTGCCATCGACCAGGATCAGGGTGTATTTTTCGGGCAAGCCGCGCAGCTTGATCTTCGACTGCTCGCCGGTGGCGCTGGTGCCGCCGGTCACGCCGGGGATGCGGCGCAGCAGGGTATTGAGGTCGTACACGGGCTGGCGCTCGATCTCTTCGCGCGTGATGACGCTGATGCTGGCCGGCGCATCCTTGATGTCGACCGGCGCGCCGGAGGCCGTCACCACCACGGTCGGCACGGCCGCCGCTGCGGTTGCGGCAGGCGCTTGCGCCCAGGCGGCGCCGACGGCGGCGCTCAAGGCGCAGGGCAACAGGAAACGGGCGCACGGCGCCACGGAGAGCTTTTTCATGGGGACTTTCAGGTAGTCGGCGCAGCGGCAAGCGCCCTGTTACACAATTGAGAATAAGAACGATTCGCATTATAATCAGCGATTTTTGCGTATCGGCAACGTTAAAGGCAGTCTTATGAATTCTTTGCATTTCTCGGTGCTGCTGGTCGACGACGACGTCAAGATGGCGCGCATGCTGGAGGAATACCTGACGGCCGAGCATATCCATCTGCAGGTCGCGCATGACGGCTGGCAGGCGCACCAGCTGCTGCAGGCGGCCGGCCATGGCCTGGACTTGGTAATCCTCGACGTCACCCTGCCGGGCCAGAACGGCTTCGAGATCCTCCGGCGGCTGCGCCAGGAATCGAACCTGCCGGTGATCATGCTGACGGCGCGCGGCAGCGAGAGCGACCGCATCCTGGGGCTGGAACTGGGCGCCGACGACTACCTGCCCAAGCCCTTCAATCCGCGCGAACTGACGGCCCGCATCCGCGCCGTGCTGCGCCGCCGCGACGACGGCCCGGCCACACCCGTCGCGCCACCGCCCGACCCCGCCCTGTGCGTGGGCACCCTGCGCTACCTGCCGCGCAGCCTGGAGGCCAGCGTCGGCGGCGGCATGGTGCGCCTGACGGGCACCGAGGCGCGCATCCTGGAAATCCTGATGCGCTCGGAAGGGCGCATGATAGGCCGTGAACAGCTGACGCAATGGGCGCTGGGGCGCAAGCTGCAGGCGGACGACCGCAGCCTCGATACGCATGCCAGCAATTTGCGGCGCAAACTGGGCCTGGGGCCATCGCCTGACGGCCGGCCCGAACTGCGCAGCGTGCGTGGCCAGGGCTATCTGCTGGCCATGAGCGCGGGCGACGCCGCTTGAGCCGCGCCGCGCCAGGCAGCTCGCTGTTCCTGCGCATCTTCATCTGGTTCTGGCTGGCCACCTGCATGATCGTGGCGGCCGGCATGGTGATCACCACGGTGGTCGGCGCGGCGCGCCACAATGCGCTCGACGGCGTCGAGCCGGCCGCGCTGGTGCGCGAAGCGCGCGCGCAGATGGCGCTGGGCGGCGTGGGCGCGCTGCGGCAATGGATACGCGCCAGCGAAGCGCGGTACGCCACCTTGAAGATCTATGTGGTCGACCATGGCGTGCAAGACATCCTGGGGCGCCGCCTGCAGCCGCGGCTGGAAGACCGCCTGGGCGCGCATATCGAGGAAGGCGATTTCGCCGCCGCCAACGGCACGCCGCTGCCCGGCCCCCTGCCTGGCAAGCCGGTGTCATGGTGGGACATACACGATCTGGTCTCGCCAGACGGCGACCATTATGAACTGGGCTTTTTGCCCTTCGATCCACCGCACCTGGAAGCGCTGGGCGACTCCGACCTGCCCCTGCTGCTGCTGGCCGCGTTTGCCCTCAGCGCCCCCATCTGCTGGCTGCTGGCGCGCCATATCAGCCGACCCGTGCGCGAGCTGGAACGGGGCGCGCAGGCGTTTGGCGACGGTGACGCCAAGCTGCGCCTCGATGGCGCGCTGCTGGCGCGGCGCGACGAATTCGGCGCCCTGGCGCGCGCCTTCGACGACATGGCCGAAAACGTGGCCGAGCTGCTGGCATCGAAGGAAAACCTGCTGCGCGACGTGTCGCACGAACTGCGCTCGCCGCTGGCGCGCCTGCGTCTGGGACTGGAACTGGCGCGGCGCGACGCCGGCGCCGGGCTGGCGCTGGACAGGCGCTTTGACCGCATCGAGCAGGAATGCGCCCACCTGGACCAGATGGTGGGCCAGCTGCTGCACCTGGCGCGGCTGCGCGGCGCGCCCAGCGACATGCCCGAGCCGCTGGACCTGGCCGTGATCATCAGCCAGGTGGTGGGCGACGCGCGCTTCGAGGCGCAGGCGGCCAGGCGCCGCGTGGCGTGGACGGCGCCGCCGCTGCCCCTGACGATGCTGGGCGTGCCGCTGCTGCTGCGCAGCGTGCTGGAAAACGTGCTGAGGAATGCCTTGCGCCACGCGCCCGAAGACTCGGCCATCGTGCTGCGCGCCTGGCGCGAGGACGGCGACATCGTGGTGGAAATCGGCGACCATGGCAGTGGCGTACAGGAAGACGAACTGGCACGGCTGTTCCAGCCGTTTTACCGCGCCGGCGGCGACGCCCAGCAGGATGGCGACGGCGCGGGCCTGGGCCTGACGATCGCCGCCACCATGGTGGCGCGCCACGGCGGCGGCATGGCCGCGCGCAACCGTGGCGAAGGTGATGATATGGATGAAAACGGCCGGCGCAGTGGACTGATTGTCAGCATCCGGCTGCCGGGACTGTAGCTCAGGCCGAGAACAGCGCCAGCGCCCAGGCCGGCGGCTGCAGTTCCTGCGCCAGCGGCGCATAGGCGGGATCGAAGCGCGACGCCAGCAGATACACATTGGCCGCGCCCGCGCGTTCCCAGTTGCCCGTAAAACCCTTCTGGCCGGCGGCCACGCGCTTGCGGTCGAACGGCACCGCGCTTTTCGCAAATTCGACGTGGGTCTGCTTGCCCTGCGCATACGGCGCCAACCAGGCCAGCGCTTCTTTCAAGCGCCGCGCTTCGGGCGCGCCATACCAGTCGTCGCCATGCTGTTGCGCCATCAGCGCGGCGGTGAGCAAGGGCTCCAGGCTGTAGGTGGTGTAATGCAGGGCGTCGCGCTGTTCGAAGTCGAACGGCACGCCGCCTGCACCGATATTGCGCGGCACATGGGACATAAAGCTCTCTTTTGCACGCGCGACCAGCGCCGCGTCGCCTGACAAATAGCTTGCCGCCGTGCCGATCTTGATGCGGTGGCTGTGCCAGTTATTGCGCGCCGTCGACGGCCCGCCCACCTTGACCGGGTCGCTCAGGTAGCCGCTGGCCAGGGTGCGGCAGAATGCCTTCAGCTGCTCGCGTTCGCTGCTATTGAACCGCTCCTGGATCAGGTCCACGCCCATCAAGAGGCTGGCCAGTTCCGTCTCGTCGACGGGGCTGAACGAGGGCTGGTAGCCGCGGCTCCAGGCCAGCGCCAGCTTGCGCGCATTGTCCAGGCAGGCAGGGTCGCCAGACAGCCGCCACGCCAGCGCCTGCAGCCGCGCCTGGCGCCAGTCTTCCTGCGCCTGCTGGCTTTGCGCACGCCCGCCTTCGCCGTCGAGCAGGCCGCCCGTGCGCACTTCGGCCATCAGATGCAAGGGCCGGTCCACCGCTTTTTGCGCGGCGCGGATCACCTGCGCGGCCACCCTGGCCGGCACCCGCGTTTTCAGGCCAGCCGCATGCGACGGCGATGTCAGTGCAAATGGCAGCGTGGTGGCAGCAGAGGCCGCGCGCACGCCGGCAAACGGCAAAGCCAGCAAACCGGTCAGCACCGCGCGCCGGGTAATCAAAAGCGGGTCTCGCGCGCGGCGCGCAAAAAATTATCGAGGATGGGCGTGCAATCGAGCAGCTCGACGCCACCGGCCGAATGGAATTCCGGGTGCCACTGCAAGCCCATCACGAAGCGCGCGCGCTGGTAGCGGATCGCCTCGACGATATTGTCGCCATGCGAATACGCTTCCACCGTGATATCGCGCCCCAGGTCCTTCACCGACTGATGGTGGATCGAATTGACCAGCGCCTCGCCCGCCTTCGGAAACAGGCCGGCCAGGGTCGAGCCTTTCGGGAAGACGATGGTGTGGCGGTGGCGGTCATACAGGTCGTTGACGTGAGACGAAGCCCCTTCCACGTCCGAGGCGATATCCTGGTACAAGGTGCCGCCGAAGCCCACGTTGATCAGCTGGCAACCGCGGCAGATGCCCAGCACCGGTTTGCCCGCGTCGACGAATTCATGCAGCAGTTCCAGCTCATACAGGTCGCGCGCGCGGTCGCCGCTCCATTCGGGGCGGGTGGCCGCTTCCGAATACGTCTGCGGCGACACGTCCGCCCCGCCCTGCAGCACCAGGCCATCAAGATGGCGCGCATAGTGGCGCAAGGTGATGTTACTCGGGTGTAGCAGGCCGCTGGTATTGACCGTCGGGATCATGAACACCAGCACATCGCGCGACATGACCCACTGCGCGATCGACTCCTCCAGGTATTGCAGATTCTTGCTGCGCAGGCCCGTGGCGCCGGGTTCCGGATGAAAAATGCGCGCCGAAATACCGATGCGCAAAGTGCGCCGCATGAAGTCGCGCCCCGCCTTGTCGCGCATCGAGCGGTAGCGCGACGTCAGCACGCGCCAGGCCAGCGCGAACGGCGTGTCGTTATCCTTCAGGTAGCGCGGCGGTGCCTCGCGCGAGCGGCGGTCGCGCTCATCGGCGTCGGAGGCGCGGCCGACGCGGTCGGGACGGACCGGCGCAGCAGGCGGGGCGGGAGAAACACTGGGCGGGATTTTTTCGTCTGACATGGCGTGACTTGCTGGATGGCGGAGACGGTTTCAATATAAACCTCCGTTCCCGAAAGCACGATTCAATTTTGTAACAAAAGCATACGCATGCCCGGCTTACGGGGCAAAAACGCAACAGGCCGGGCCTGGCGCGCATGGCGGCGCCTGCCAAAAATACGCCGCGTTTACGTCCGCCACCGCGCTTTTTAGACCATCTTTACATGCTCGCTGCTAATCTCGATTGCATCTCAACCACCGCTGCAAAGCACCATCGCCATGGACACTTCCTTGCGCCAAGCCACTTTTCTTATCCATATCACGGTCGATAAAGACTGCCTGTCGGCGCTGCGCCAGCTGGTGTTCAGGACCTGCGGCGCGATGCTGTCGTTCATGCGGATCGAGGCGGTCGACCATGCCGAACGCATGAGGGTGGACCTGTGCGTGACCGAACCGGCGCTGCGCCTGACGATGGACGCCGTGATGCGCTGGCTGCCGGCGGAGTTTGGCCGGATTTGCCAGGATCATCCACGCCACGGTGGTACACGATGAACCAGTACGCGTGCGAACACGCGATGTCCTGCGAGCGCATCACGGCCCACTTCCAGGGCATCTGGGTGCCGATGGTCACGCCGTTTCGCGACGGCGCGATCGACTTCGGCGCCGCACAGCGGCTGGCTGTCGAATTGGCCGGCAGCGGCGTCAATGGCCTGGTGGTGTGCGGCACCACCGGCGAGGCGGCCATGCTGAGCGAGGCCGAACAGGGCATGCTGTTGGCTAGCGTGCTGGAAGCGGCCGGCCCGCGCTTTCCCGTCGTGATGGGCATAGCCGGCAGCGACACGCGCGCCGTCACGGCCGCCGTGCAACGCTATCACGACCACCCGCTGGCCGGCCTGCTGATCTCCGCGCCCGCCTATGTGCGGCCGTCGCAGGAGGGCATCGTGCGCCATTTCCAGGCGATTGCCGCCGCCACAGATCACTCCATCGTGCTGTACAACGTGCCGGCCCGCACCGGCGTGCACATCACGACGGCGACGGCGGCGCTGCTGGCGCGCGACTCGCACTTTGTCGCCATCAAGGAGGCGGGCGGGCAGCTGGACCAGTTCGGCCAGCTGCTGCGCGACACCCACCTCGACGTGCTGTGCGGCGACGATGCGCTGCTGCTGGCCAGCCTGGCGCTGGGCGCACATGGCGCCATGTCGGCCGCCGCCCAGGTGCGACCCGACCTGTATGCCCAGCTGTTCGACCTGGTGCAATCGAATCGCCACGCCGACGCCGGCGCCCTGTTCGAGACCATGCTGCCTGCCATACGGCTGCTGTTCGCCGAACCGAACCCCGGCCCCATCAAGGCGGCGCTGGCCATGCAGGGCAAGCTGCGCGATGAACTGCGCTTGCCGATGACGCCCATGTCCGGCGCCGGCCAGCAAAAACTGGCGCTGGCGCTGGAATCATTGCTGGCGCTGCCGCGCTACCGCGCTGGCGGCGCGTCGTTTAAAACACCTTGCTGACTGTCAGGATCAAGGCCGTCTTGCCCATGAATTTGCCATTCACGGGCGAGGCGTAGGCGGTCTTGCTGCCATTGGTGCCGATCACGGCCAGTGCGCCGGTGAGCACGCCAAAGTCGCGCGTCACGCCCACTTTCCAGTCGGTGTAGCTCGACGCATCGTTGTTGCGCACCTTCTGGTGGCCCGCATGCAGGTTGCCGGTCCAGCCATTTGTCAAGTCGATATTCGCGCCGATGTCGAGGTAGCCGCTGTTCTTGCTGTTGACGATGCCGAACAGGTTGGAGACGGCGTGCGCATACTTGATATACGCCGGGCCGTACGACAGCTGGCCGTAGACTTCCTGGGTATCCGCATCGGCAAAGCCGGCCAGGTGTTTCAGGCCGTTGTCGGCATACACATAGGCCAGCACGCCGGCGTCGTAGCCGATATCGTCAGTCAACTGGCCGCGCTTGCCCGCATACAGGTCCACTTCCACGTCGCCACCGCCGCCCGCGTCCTTGGTCCACTTGATGGTCGAGGCCCAGGCGCCCGCGTACAGGCCGGTGGGGTTATTGACATAGTCGGCACCGCCCTGCAGCGCCGGTTTCAAGCGCGTTTGCGACATGCCGCGGTAGCGGTAGTCGGAAACACCGGCAACGTTGAAGCTGACTTCATTGTCCGGTTTCGCTTCCTGCGCGTGCAATACGCCCGAGGCAAGAATGGCGGCGATGGCAAATACGATTTTGTTCATGGTATGTACTTCTTCATTGGTGGGTTGGGCCTTTGCCGGGATGGCGCAGCTGGCCCCTTGCTGCAAAATTTCGGGTAAAACGCTCCCCTGGCGCGCGCGGCGCCTGTTTTCAAAACCGGGGGATAGAAAGACTTAGAGTGGCAGCAGCAATCGGTAGCCGACCGCCGTTTCCGTCAGCAGGTATTGCGGCTGGGCCGGATCGGCTTCCAGCTTCTGGCGCAAGTGGCCCATGTAGATGCGCAGGTAGTGGCCGTTCTCCAGGTTCGACGGCCCCCACACTTCGCGCAGCAGCTGCGGATTGGTGACCACCCTGCCGGCGTTTTTCACCAGCACCGACAGCAAGCGGAATTCGGTCGGCGTCACATGCACCAGCTGCTTGTCGCGCATCACCAGGCGGTTCTGCACGTCGACCGACACGTCGCCGAAGCGCACCACGCCATCATCAGGTGCGGCCGGCTGGCGCTGGCGGCGCAAGGTGGCGCGCACGCGGGCCAGCAGTTCGCCCACGCCGAACGGCTTGGTCAAATAGTCGTCGGCGCCGGCGTCGAGCGCGCGGATTTTTTCGTCTTCGCCGACGCGCGCCGACAGCACGATCACGGGCACGGCCGACCATTTGCGCAGGTCGCCCAGAAAATCGATGCCGTCGCCGTCGGGCAGGCCCAGATCCAGCACCACCAGGTCGGGGCGGCGCGTGCCGGCGTCGATCAGGCCGCGCTGCAGGGTGGCCGATTCGTGCACCTGCCAGCCTTCGGCTTCCAGCGCGGCGCACACGAAGCGGCGGATCTGCGGTTCGTCCTCGACCAGCAGTGCGGTCGGGGAAGTGGTGTTGCCGGTGGCATTAGCGTCATTCATGATGGTGTTCCAGTGTCAGTCAATTCGCTGTCCAGTTCTTCAGGCGGCGCCGGCGGCGTCCCCAGAGGCAGCATCAATACAAAGGCCGCGCCGCGCGCGGGCAGCGGCACTTGCGCGGCGATGGTGCCGCCATGCGCTTCGACGATGGCGCGGCAGATCGCCAGCCCCAGGCCCACGCCGGGCAGGTTCGACTCGCGTTCGCCGCGCGTGAATTTCTCAAAGATCGCTTCTTCGCGCCCGGGCGGCAGGCCCGGCCCGTCGTCGCTGACCGTCACCCGCAGCCACTGGCCATGCACGCCGGCGGCAATCGTGATGGTGCTGCCGGCCGGCGTGTATTTGGCGGCGTTTTCCAGCAGGTTGCACAGCACGCGCTCGATCAGCACGGCGTCGTAGCGCACCAACGGCAGGCCGGGCGCGAGCTGGGTGCGCAGTGCATGCCGCACCAGTTGCGGGGCGCTTACGCGCAGGGAACTGCCCACCACCTCTTCCAGCGCCTGCCATTGCAGGTTCAGCCGCACATGGCCGCTTTCGATGCGCGCCATGTCGAGCAGGTTGGCCACCAGCGCGCTCATGCGCACCGTCTCGGACTGCAGCGAGCGCGCCATCTCCAGCTGCGCGCCGGACAAGGCCGGGGTTGAGCGCGCCAGCGATTCGGCCAGGCCCACCAGCGAGGTCAAAGGCGTGCGCAGGTCGTGCGACAGCGCCGCCAGCAGCGAATTGCGCAGCCGTTCCGACTCCATCTGCACCAGCGCGCCCTGCGCCACGTCGATATAGTGCACACGTTCCAGGGCAATCGCGGCCAGCGCGGCAAAGGTGTCGAGCTGCTGGCGCTGTTCCGGCACCAGCAGCCAGTGCCGGTGCTGGGGCGAATCGAGCGGCAGCAGCGCCAGCAGGCCGCGCGTGCGCATCGGCGCGATCAGGGGCAAATAAAAAATATCGGAGCCGGGCAAGGTGTCGGTACCGGTGCCGGCCGCCTGCGCGCGGTCGAAGGCCCATTGCGCGATGCCCAGGTCCAGCTGGCCGGGCTCCAGCGGCGTCTGCAGCCGGCCCTCGTCATCGGGCAGCAGCAAGGTGGCGCGGGCGCGGAAGGCCCGCTCGATGGCGCGCCGCGTGATGTCGAAAATCTCTTCGGTCTGCAGCACGCCCGACAGTTCGCGCGAAAATTCGTACAGGGCGCGCGCACGCGCTTCGCGGTGCGTGGCGACCCGCGCCTGGAAGCGCAGGCCGGCCGTCAGGTGGCCGGTGATCAGGCCCACGGCCAGCATCACGCCAAACGTGATCACATATTGAAAGTCGCCCACCGCAAACGAAAAACGCGGCGGCACGAAGGCAAAATCAAAGCTGGCCACGCCCACCAGGCTGGCCAGCGCGGCCGGCCCGCGCCCCAGCCGCACGGCCACCAGCACCACCGTCAACAAGGAGAGCATGGCGATATTGGCCAGGTCGATATACGGCAGCAGCGGCACCGAGGCGCAGGCCGTGGCCAGGCTGGCGGCGGCCGCCAGCAGATAGCGCCAGGGGCGCCCAGGCCGGTGCACGATGGCCTCTTCGGCCGCCTTGCGCGGCGCGGCGTCCAGCGCCGGCTGGCCCACCTCGATCAGGTCGATATCGGGCGCCAGGCCGGCGATGCGCGCGGCGCTGGCGGCATGCCACAGCCGCGCCAGCGCTCCGCCCTGGCGGCGGCCCATCACCAGCCTGGCGATATTGGCGCCGCGCGCATGGGCGACGATGGCGGCGGCGATATCGCTGGCGGCCACGATGGCGGTGCGCGCGCCCAGGTCCTGCGCCAGTTTCAGGGTGTTCAGAATGCGTTCGCGCTCGCGCGCCGGCAGGCGCTGCAGCCTTGGCGTTTCCACGTACAGCGCATGCCATTCGGCGTTCAGCTGGCTGGCCAGGCGGGCCGTGCTGCGCACCACCTGTTCGCCGCCCGCGTGCGGCCCCACGCAGGCCAGCAGCGCCGCGCCCGTCTTCCACACCGGGTTGATCGATTTTTCAAGGCGGTAGGCCTGCACATCGTCCTGCACCCGGTCGGCCGTGCGGCGCAGCGCCAGCTCGCGCAGGGCGATCAGATTACCCTTGCGGAAAAAATGCTGCGACGCGCGCTGCGCCTGCTGCGGCTGGTAGACCTTGCCCGCTTTCAGGCGCAGCAGCAGTTCGTCGGCGGGTATGTCGACCAGCACCACTTCGTCGGCACGGTCGAACACCGTGTCGGGCAAGGTCTCGGCCACGCGCACGCCGGTAATCCCGCCCACCACATCGTTGAGGCTTTCCAGGTGCTGCACGTTGACGGTGGTCAGCACGTCGATGCCGGCGGCCAGCAGTTCCTCGACATCGTGCCAGCGCTTCGGATGGCGCGAACCGGCCACGTTCGAATGCGCCAGTTCGTCGATCAGGATCACGGCAGGGTGACGCAGCAGCGCCGCGTCCAGGTCGAATTCGGGCAAGGTCTTGCCGCGGTATTCCAGGTTTTTTGCCGGCAGCCACGGCAAGCCGTCGAGCATGGCCGCCGTCTCCGAGCGGCCATGCGTTTCCACCACGCCCGCCAGCACGTCGACACCTTCGGCCAGCAGCTTGCGCGCCGCGGCCAGCATGGCATAGGTCTTGCCGACGCCGGCCGAAGCGCCGAAATAAATGCGCAAGCGGCCACGCGTGGCTTTGTGTTCCTGCGCCTGGACCTGGGCCAGCAGGGCGTCGGGGTCGGGGCGTTGGTCGTTGGAGGGCATGGTGGTTTTCAATGAAAGGCTGGGGTCAGACCCCGATCATCTTACTTCTGCATCGCATCGAGCGCCAGATTCAGTTCCAGCACATTCACGCGCGCCTCGCCGAAAAAGCCGATATACGCGGTTTTCTGCGCCTTGGCGATGGCGTTTTCCACTTGCGCCAAAGGCAGGCCGCGCACGCGGGCCACGCGCGGCGCCTGGTAGATGGCGGCGGCCAGGCTGATTTCCGGGTCCAGGCCGCTGCCGGACGCCGTGACCAGGTCGACCGGAATCGCGCGCGTATTGCCTGGGTCGGCATCTTTCAAGGCGGCGATGCGCGCCTTGACGGCCTCGACCAAGGCCGGATTGGTCGGCCCCTGGTTCGAGCCGCCCGAGCCGACGCCGTTATTGGCCATCGGCGCCGTGGCCGACGGGCGGCCCCAGAAGTATTTCGGCGAGGTAAACGACTGGCCGATCAGGGTCGAGCCGACCGGCTTGCCACCGTGCTCGACGATGCTGCCGTTGACTTCATGGTTGAAAGCCAGTTGCCCGATGCCGGCCGTGGCCAGCGGATAGGCCACGCCGCAAATCACGGTCAGCGCGGCAAACAGGACCAGGGCGGGACGTACGATGGTGTTCATGCTATTTCCTTTAGATGAAGTTCAGTGCCGACAGCGCCATGTCGATCAGCTTGATGCCGACAAACGGCAGCACGATGCCGCCCAGGCCATACACCAGCAGGTTGCGGCGCAGCAGACTGGCCGCGCCGATGGCGCGGTACTGCACGCCCTTCAGGGCCAGCGGGATCAGCACGACGATGATCAGCGCATTGAAGATCACGGCCGACATGATGGCCGACGACGGGCTGGCCAGGTGCATGATGTCGAGCGCCTTCAGTTGCGGATAGGTGCCGACAAACGCCGCCGGGATGATGGCGAAATACTTGGCGATATCGTTCGAGATCGAGAACGTGGTGAGCGAACCGCGCGTCATCAGCATCTGCTTGCCGATTTCGACGATTTCCAGCAGCTTGGTGGGGTTCGAATCGAGATCGACCATATTGCCCGCCTCTTTCGCCGCCTGCGTGCCAGAGTTCATGGCAACCGCCACGTCGGCCTGGGCCAGCGCCGGCGCGTCGTTGGTGCCGTCGCCCGTCATCGCCACCAGCCGGCCTTCGGACTGGTAGCTGCGGATCAGTTTGAGCTTGTCTTCCGGCGTCGCCTCGGCCAGGAAGTCGTCGACGCCCGCTTCGGCCGCAATCGCCGCCGCCGTCAGCTTGTTGTCGCCCGTGATCATCACCGTCTTGATGCCCATGCGGCGCAGTTCGGCAAAGCGCTCCTTGATGCCGCCCTTGACGATATCCTTCAGTTCCACCACGCCCATCACCCGGCCCGCATCGACCACCACCAGCGGCGTGCTGCCGCGGCGCGCGATATCGTCGACGGCGCGCGCCACGTCGGCCGGATACGGCTGGCCCAGCGCTTCCACGTATTTTTTGACGGAATCGGCCGCGCCCTTGCGCACCTGTCTATCGGCGATATCGACGCCGCTCATGCGCGTCTGCGCCGTAAACGGGACAAACGTCGCGTTCAGGCTGGCCATCTCGCGTTCGCGGATATTGAACTGCTGCTTGGCCAGCACCACGATGCTGCGCCCTTCCGGGGTTTCGTCGGCCAGGGAGGCCAGTTGCGCCGCATCGGCCAGCTGCTGTTCCGTCACGCCCGGCGCCGGCACAAAGCTGGACGCCTGGCGGTTGCCCAGCGTGATGGTGCCGGTTTTATCGAGCAGCAGCACGTCGACGTCGCCGGCCGCTTCCACCGCGCGGCCCGAGGTGGCAATCACATTGGCCTGCATCATGCGGCTCATGCCGGCCACGCCGATGGCGGACAGCAGGCCGCCGATGGTGGTCGGGATCAGGCACACCAGCAGCGCGATCAGCACGGTAATCGTCACCGGCGTGCCGCTGCCGGCGGCCGCCACCGCAAACAGCGAATACGGCAACAGCGTGACGGTGACGATCAGGAACACGATCGACAGGGCCACCAGCAAAATGGTGAGCGCGATTTCATTCGGCGTCTTCTGGCGCTTGGCGCCTTCGACCATGGCGATCATGCGGTCGATAAAGGCCTCGCCGGGATTGACGGAAACGCGCACCAGCAGCCAGTCCGACAGCACGCGGGTGCCGCCGGTGACAGCTGAAAAGTCGCCGCCCGACTCGCGTATCACGGGCGCCGATTCGCCGGTGATCGCGCTCTCGTCGACCGAGGCCACGCCAGCCGTCACTTCGCCGTCGGCCGGGATCACGTCGCCCGCCTCGACCAGCACCGTCATGCCACGGCGCAGGTCGGTGGCCGGTGTCGGCAGCCAGGAGGTGCCGTATTTCGGCACCTGCATTTTCTTGGCCATCACGGTCTGCTTCAGGGCGCGCAGCGAGGCCGCCTGCGCCTTGCTGCGTCCTTCGGCCAGCGCTTCGGCAAAGTTCGCGAACAGCACGGTGAACCACAACCACACCGCAATCGCCAGAATGAAGCCGAACGGCGCTTCGCCCTGGCCATTCAGGGCCTGGATCGCCAGCAGGGTCGTGATGATGCTGCCCACATAGACGACGAACATCACGGGGCTGCGCCACTGCGTGCGCGGGTCGAGTTTCTTGAAGGCGTCGCCGATGGCGGGCAGCAGCAAGGCGGGGTCGAACAGGGTCAATGTCTTGGTTTTCATGGCAGTTGGGTAAAGAGTTGCAGGTGTTCGATGACGGGGCCCAGGGCCAGCGCAGGAACGTAGTTCAGTACACCCACCAGTATCACCACGCCGACCAGTAAGCCAATGAACATGGGGCCATGCGTGGGCATGGTGCCGGCGTTGGCCGACAGGCGCTGCTTGGCGGCCAGCGAACCGGCGACGGCCAGCACCGGCACGATCACGGCAAAGCGCCCGAACCACATGGCAATCGCCAGCATCACGTTATAGAACGGCGTGTTGGCCGACAGCCCCGCGAACGCGCTGCCGTTGTTGTTGGCGGCCGACGTAAAGGCATACAGGATTTCCGAGAAACCGTGGGCGCCCGGATTGGCCACGCCCACCGTGCCCTGTTCCAGCATGACGGCGATCGCCGTACCGACCAGCACCAGGGTGGGCGTGACCAGGATGGCCAGGGACACCATCTTCATTTCATGCGCCTGGATTTTCTTGCCCAGGTATTCGGGCGTGCGCCCTATCATCAGGCCGGCGATAAAGACGGCCAGGATGGCAAACATCAGCATGCCGTACAGGCCCGTGCCCACGCCGCCGAACACCACTTCGCCGAACTGCATCAACAGCAGCGGCACCATGCCGCCCAGGGGCATGTAGGAGTCGTGCATGGAGTTGACGGCGCCGCACGAGGCGGCAGTCGTCACGGCCGCGAACAGGGCCGACGAACTGATGCCGAAGCGCGTTTCCTTGCCTTCCATATTGCCGCCCGCCTGCAAGGTACTCATCTGCTGGTCGACGCCCAGCGCCTGCAAGGCCGGATTGGCCTGCTGCTCGGCCTGGAATACGCCGGCCGTCATGACCACAAAGATCAGCGTCATCGCGGCCAGCACTGCCCAGCCCTGGCGCATGTCGCCCGCCATGCGGCCAAACGTGAAGCACAGACCTGCGGGAATGATGAAGATGGCCAGCATCTGCAGGAAGTTCGACAGCACCGTCGGGTTTTCATACGGGTGGGCGGAATTGGCATTGAAAAAGCCGCCGCCATTCGTGCCCAGCAGCTTGATCGCTTCCTGAGATGCCACCGGGCCCATGGCGATGGTCTGCGTGGCGGCCACTTGCGCTTCCATCACCGGCTTGCCGGCCGCGTCCAGCACGGCCTGGCCGGCGGCGTCGGTTTTCGGTGTTTCATAATGTACCTGGTCGAGCAGGGTCACTTCCTTGTATGGCGAAAAATTCTGGATCACGCCTTCGCCCATGAACACCACCGACAGGGCCAGCGACAGCGGCAGCAGGATGTACAGGGTGGAGCGCACCAGGTCGACCCAGAAATTGCCGATCGATTTGCTCGAGCGCGCCGAAAAGCCGCGCACCAGCGCAAAGATCACGGCAATGCCGGTGGCCGCCGAAAAGAAGTTCTGGCAGGCCAGGCCCAGCATCTGCGTCAGGTAGCTCATGGTCTGCTCGCCAGAATAGCCCTGCCAGTTGGTGTTGGCGACAAAGCTCACCGCCGTATTGAACGAGGAATCGGGACCCACGTTACCGAGGCCTTGCGGGTTGAATGGCAAAAAGCCCTGCAGGCGCTGCAGGCCATACACAAAAAAGGCGCCGACGGTATTGAACACCAGCAGCGCGATGGCGTAGTGCTTCCAGCCCATGGAGCGCTCGGCACCCGCTTTCACGCCCGCCAGGCGGTAAAGAACATTTTCACCGCGTTGCAGCCAGCCCAGGCCACGGATCGGGGCATCGCCCGCCACCCTGGCCATGTACAGGCCCAGCGGATAGCCGGCGGCCAGCAGCACGGCCAGGAACAGCACCAGCAATAAAATCGATTGCGTCGTCATCACAGCTCCTCGGCTTTCAGCAGCGCCACCAGCAGATATACCAGCAGGCCGGCCGACACCACGGCGCCCAGCACATAAAAGGCGTTCATTGCGCGCCCCCAAGCTTGTCACAGGCGCCGGCAAAGCCAGCCACCACGACATAAAAGACGGCCATCAGGCCCAGGTATACGAGATCCATTCCCACCCTCATTCAGGTTTGTTTTGATAGAGGGAAGCTTAGCCAGAAGGGTCTAAAAAATTCGTAAAGACTGGAGCGGGCGGTGTAAACAAGCTGTAAAAATCGTGCACTACCATCTAGCCGTCACATGACGGGCGCACCATAGTTGCCAAGGAGTAGCGCCATTGCGCGCCGATCACGATAGAATGCGCGAGCGTCCGCACAAGGACGCCCGGCCTGCCGCAATGCGCTCCCAGAGTGACGCGAGGCGCGATATACTGTATATTTATACAGTTATCGCCACCGCTGTCACTCTGTCAAATCGCCGCACAGCAAGCGCGCCTGGCGTTCCCACCACTGTCTTTACTTAGCTTGAACACGTATGGCCACTAAAAAACCAGCATCCGACTACAGCGAATCATCCATCCGTGTCCTGAAAGGACTGGAACCCGTCAAGCAGCGCCCGGGGATGTACACCCGCACTGAAAATCCGCTGCACATCATCCAGGAAGTGATCGACAATGCCTCCGACGAGGCGCTGGGCGGCCATTGCACGCATATCGCCGTCACGCAAAACGTCGACGGCAGCATCACGGTCGAAGACAATGGCCGCGGCATTCCCGTCGGCATGCACCCGGAAGAAGGCGTGCCGACCGTGGAAATCGTGTTTACGCGGCTGCACGCGGGCGGCAAGTTCGACAAGGGTTCGGGCGGCGCCTACGCGTTCTCGGGCGGCTTGCATGGCGTCGGCGTGTCCGTCACCAATGCGCTGTCCTCGCGCCTGGAAATCACCGTCTGGCGCAAGGAAAGCGACGGCAATGGCCTGCACCACATGGTGTTTGCCGATGGCGACGTGATCGAACCGTTGAACTCGCGCCCGGCGCCGCGCGACGGCAAGAAATCGGGCACGCGCGTGACCGCCTGGCCGAACGCCAAATACTTTGACTCACCGAATATCTCGCAGCCCGAGCTGCAGCGTTTGCTGCGCTCGAAGGCCGTGCTGCTGCCTGGCGTGACGGTCACGCTGACCAACGCGAAAACCGGCGACACCCAGACCTGGCTGTACGCGGAAGGCCTGCGCGGCTACCTGACCGAATCGCTGGCGCAGGTATCGAATGGCGAAACCCTGATCCCCCTGTTCGAAGGCGCGCAGTATGCAAGCTCCGAATCGGAAGGCTTTGCCGAAGGCGAAGGCGCGGCCTGGGTGGTGGCGTGGACGGAAGAAGGCGCCATCGTGCGCGAATCGTATGTCAACCTGATTCCCACCTCGAATGGCGGCACGCACGAATCGGGCTTGCGCGAAGGCCTGTTCGGCGCCGTGAAAAACTTCGTCGAGATGCATTCGCTGCTGCCGAAAGGCGTGAAGCTGCTGCCGGAAGACGTGTTTGCGCGCGCCTCGTTCGTGCTGTCGGCGAAAGTGCTGGACCCGCAATTCCAGGGCCAGATCAAGGAGCGCTTGAATTCGCGCGACGCCGTCAAGCTGGTCTCGACCTATACCAAGCCGCCGCTGGAACTGTGGCTGAACCAGCACGTCGACTACGGCAAGAAGCTGGCCGAACTGGTGATCAAGCAGGCGCAGTCGCGCCAGCGCTCGCTGCAGAAAGTGGAAAAGAAAAAATCGTCGGGCGTGGCCGTCCTGCCGGGCAAGCTGACCGACTGCGAATCGTCGGACATCACGCGCAATGAACTGTTCCTGGTCGAGGGCGACTCGGCCGGCGGCTCGGCCAAGATGGGCCGCGACAAGGAGTTCCAGGCCATCCTGCCGCTGCGCGGCAAGGTGCTCAATTCCTGGGAGACCGACCGCGACCGCCTGTTCGCCAATAACGAGATCCATGACATTTCGGTGGCCATCGGCGTTGATCCGCACAGCGCCGGCGACAACCCCGACCTGTCGGGTCTGCGCTATGGCAAGATCTGCATCCTGTCCGATGCGGACGTCGACGGCTCGCACATCCAGGTACTGCTGCTGACCCTGTTCTTCCGCCACTTCCCCTCGCTGATTACCAAGGGCCATATCTGCATCGCCCGCCCGCCTTTGTACCGCGTGGACGCGCCGGCGCGCGGCAAGAAGCCGATCCAGAAAATCTATGCGCTCGACGACGGCGAACTGGTGGCCATCGAAGACAAGCTGCGCAAGGAAGGCGTGAAGCAAGGCGCGTGGGCGATCTCGCGCTTCAAGGGCCTGGGCGAGATGAATGCCGAGCAGCTGTGGGAAACCACCATGAATCCGGACACGCGCCGCCTGCTGCCGGTGATGCTGGGTGCGGTCGACCATATGGATTCGAGCGCGCGTTTCAATATGTTGATGGGCAAAGGCGAAGCAGCCGGCCGCCGCGCCTGGATCGAAGAACACGGCAATGAAGCGGAGGCGGACATCTGATGATCATCGGCATCGACCTGGGCACCACCAACAGCCTGGTCGCCATCTGGCGCGACGGCAAGGCTTCCATCATCCCCAATGCGCTGGGCGAGCACCTGACGCCGTCGTGCGTCAGCATCGACGACGACGGCACCGTGCTGGTGGGCCGCGCCGCGCGCGAGCGCCTGCAGACGCACCCGCAATTGACGGCATCGGTCTTCAAGCGCTACATGGGCAGCGAAAAGAAGATCACCCTCGGCACGCAGCAGTTCCGTCCCGAGGAACTGTCATCGATGGTGCTGCGCGCCCTGAAGGAAGATGCCGAAGCGTTTTTGGGCGAAAAGGTCGAGGAAGCCATCATCACCGTGCCTGCCTACTTCAGCGATGCACAGCGCAAGGCAACGCGTATCGCCGGCCAGCTGGCGGGCCTGCGCGTGGAGCGCCTGCTGAACGAGCCGACGGCCGCCGCGCTGGCCTACGGCATCCGCGACAAGGAACAGGAAAGCAAATTCCTCGTCTTCGACCTGGGCGGCGGCACCTTCGACGTGTCGATCCTGGAGCTGTTCGAAGGCGTGATGGAAGTGCGGGCCTCGGCCGGCGACAATTTCCTCGGTGGCGAGGATTTCGTCACGCTGCTGGTCGACGCCTTTGTGGAGCATAGCGGCTTGCGCACGACGCTGGGCAGCCGCCAGTTCGACCCGCGCCAGCAGCAGTTGCTGCGCGACGAGGCCGAACGGGTCAAGCGCCTGCTGTCGGATCAATCCCCGGTGCGCATGAACACGCGCTTCGAGAACACCGACTACAGCTGGGAAATCGGCGAAGAAAGGCTGGCGCAATTGTGCGAGCCGCTGCTGGCGCGCCTGCGACTGCCGGTCGAGCGCGCGCTGCGCGACGCCACCATCCGCGCCGCCGAACTGAACGAAGTTGTCCTGGCCGGCGGCGCCACGCGCATGCCGCTGGTACGCAAACTGGTGTCGCGCATGTTCGGCCGCTTCCCCGCCATCCACCTCGATCCGGACGAAGCGATCGCGCTGGGCGCGGCCGTGCAGGCGGGCCTGAAAATGCGCGACGCGGCGCTGGACGAAGTGGTGATGACGGACGTCGCGCCCTACTCGCTGGGCATCGGCATTTCGCGCCAGGTCGGCCCCAACCAGTACGAGGGCGGCCATTACCTGCCGATTATCGAGCGCAACTCGGTGGTACCGGTCTCGCGCACGGAAAACATCGTCACCATCCACGACAACCAGAAGGAAATCAATGTGGCGATCTACCAGGGCGAATCGCGCCTGGTGGCCGACAATGTCTTCCTCGGCAAGATCAACTTCCCGATTCCCGTCAAGAAGGCCGGCGAAGTGGGCATCGACGTACGCTTTACCTATGATATCAGCGGCGTGCTGGAAGCCGAAGTGACGGTGCTGGCCACCCAGGAACACCATAAAATGGTCATCAGCGACAACGCCGGCGTGATGACGCCGGAGCAGATCGAACAGCGTTTCGCGGAACTGGCCGACCTGAAAATCCACCCGCGCGACCAGATCGAAAACCGCACCCTGGTCACGCGCGCCGACCGCCTGTACGAACAGTCGCTGGGCGACGTGCGACAGTACCTGGCCGCCCATACGGCCAACTTCCAGGCCGCGCTGGAGTCGCAGGACCCGTCCACCATCCGCAAGGCGCGCACGGCTTTTTCAGCGGTACTCGAAGAAATAGAAAGCAACAGTTTTCTCTGATGAACAGTACTGCCCCGGACACCTGGCATATCCTGAATATCGCGCGCACCGGCGACGAGCGCGAGATCAAGCGCGCCTACGCGCGTCAGTTGAAGCTGAACCGTCCCGAGGATGATCCGGCGGCATTCCAGCGCCTGCGCGACGCCTACGAAGAGGCATTGCGGATGGCGGCGCATGACCAGCACGCGGCATCGATGATCGCGTTGCGGAAAAAAGATGCGGTTCCCGCGGTCAACATGGACGGCCGTCGGTCAGCCACGGCGCCTGATGACAGCGGGTTTGCCGTCCCCGATCCGCTGAAAGAAGCAGCCAGCCTCTGGCAAGAGTGGCTCAACGCCGCTGGCGGGCTGCATTTGAAGACGCTGGAAGCGCGGCCGGTCATGGCCAATTTTTCCGTCCGCGAGGAGTTCGAGCGCATGGCCTTGCGCCACTGCGCCACTGCGGCCTGCCATGACCAGACGCGTGTCAAGTTCATGGCCCACTTTCAATGGGGTGAGCGGGTGGCGCAGCTGCATGCAATCGATGCACAGGCCGCCAGAGAGATGTTGGCACGCCATCACGCTACCTGCTCCTTGCATCATTTGGAGGACAGCGGGCGCTTCAACACCGCGCTTGCGCTGTTGATGGCCCCACCACCGGCATCGAGCCGCCTTCTGGCGAATGCCGGATTGACGCACCAGTTGCTGGAACTGATCCATCTCATCCGCTGGCAGCACCCGGATCTGCTGGCCTACAAGATCAACGCCGAGGCCTACACCTGGTGGGAACGGCAGGCGCGCGCAAAAAAATATTTTACCAGGACAGCCAAGATGTCCGCACTGGGCGGACTCGCTCTCTACGCGTCATGCCTGTTCATGCACCAGCTCGGCGAGTTTCAATTTGCCTTTCCGCATCTGAACGCCTTCCTGCTGGCACAAGCGATTTCCTTCGCCCTGTTCGGCGCCTATGCCTTCCATCGCCCCAGCGCCCTGCTCGATCACATGGAGCGGTTCAAGGAAGCGCGCTTCGGCAACTGGCTACGGCATGAGCGCCATCAGAAGAAATGGCAATTCGGCTGGCTGGCTCTGTACGCCGCCGCATCGCTGCTGCTATTTGTCCCGCACCCTGCTCCATTCGTGGTGTACACGGAGACCTTGGCATTTGCCGCATGTGCCCTACTGGCATTACTTTCGGCATCGGTGCAGCTCAAGCCGGAGGCTTATGTCCTGCTGCTTCCGCTGTCGCTGCTGCTGGCCTATGGCATGCAAGAGCTGGGTTTTGAAGATTTCCACTTCGCTGCACGCCTGGCCTTCAGCCTGTGCCTTGTGCTGATGCTGGTGCGCAGCGGACCGCAGCTCTACGCGGCAACAGCATTGCCGGAACCATGGCGCGCCAGCTTGCGCACCGTATGGCTGCTCGGCGGAACAGCCGTGTTTTTTATCACTGCCACCACCATCCTGCCATCGAGCGTGGCAGTGATCGCCGCATGGCTGTGGTGTCTGGCCGCCATGCCTTTATACGAGTTCAAGATGGCAGGCCTGTCCAGGCACTTGATCTGGCCGGCCCTGATCCTGGGGAAATTCGCCCTTTTTTCTGGCGTGTCTTTTTTCAAGGAATTGCCTGACGCACGCATGGTACTACCGGAAGCGTTGTTGCTGTTTATTGCCATTCTGATCCTGGGCAATCTCTATCACGCGGCACAGCAAAAAAATATCTATACCTGAGTGGCGGTTCCAACGAGCGTCAAACCCGAAAACTTACTTATCATGCCCATCTACCGCCATTCATTGATTGATCACCAGCCTGTCTTTGCCAAACGCAATGCGCGCCTGGCCGGCAACGCAGCGCGGCCGTCCGAGAACGAAGGTTTGCTGTAGATGGATGGCGACCTGCATAACGGCCAGCGCAGCCTGTGGGCGATCCTGGGCACGGCGCCCACCGGCGACGAGCGCGCCATCAAGCGCGCCTATGCCAAACGCCTGAAGCTCACGCGCCCGGAAGACGATCCGGAGGCGTTCCAGGAGCTGCGCGAGGCCTATGAATATGCGCTGCACCATGCGCCGCGCTTTGCCGAGGAACTGGCGGAGTTACGGGAAGATGCGGAAGTAGCGACACCAGCTGCGCCGCTTGTAGTGCCCGAGCCGGCGGCCGAGGTACAGGCGCCGCCAGCCGAATTGTGGGGCATCGTCGACCCCGTGACGGAACAGGCGCCAATCGAACTGTGGGGCGTGATCGACACGCCGCCACCGCCGCCTGCCGAACTATGGGGCATCATCGAGATCGACCCGGCCGAGGAAGCGGCCAGTATCTGGCAGGCCTGCCTGGACCAACTGCAGCAGGCCGACGCCGAAGCAGTCCTCGCCGGCACACTGCAGGACCAGGCCCTGCTGAAACTCGACGTGCGCGAGGAATTCGAATTGTGCGCCTTGCGCTACTGCGCCAGCGAAGGTTACGACATCGCGCTGCGCGACGCCGTGTTTGCCGCGCTGGGCTGGAATCACGACTTTTCCTACCTGGCGCGCAGCCATGGCGATCTGGTACGCAGCGCCGTGCAGCGTTTTCGGGCCGACCAGTCGTTCATGCATTTCGTCGACTTCGGCCAGAACTATCCTGGCCTGGACTGCATCATGTCGCAAAAGCCGCCATCGGCCTATGCGCGCCAGCTGTTCGATGAAAAATTCACCAGGCAGTTGCGCGAACTGCTGTACACCATACGCTGGCATCACGGTGAAATGCTGGCCTACAAGCTCGACACCGAACAGTTCGAACGCTGGGAGCATGCGGTCTTTTCCAAGCGCTATTTCCAGCAGACGGCCTTGCAGTCGGCCGGCCTGGGTTTCGTGCTGCACTTTATGCTGGCCGGCGTGGTCAGCGTGGCCGGTATGCAGCTCGACGACGTTGGCAGCAAGATCAGCCTGTTCGGCTTCCAGGCGCTGGCGTTTGCGCTGATGGCCCTGCTGGCCTTCCGCTGGCCGGCGCCGCTGTTCGACAGGCTGCAGGCAGTCAAGGAGTGGGCCGACCAGCGCATGCTGCAGGCGCGCCCCGGCCTGCCTCAACTGGGCTGGATCGTCCCGTTCATGCTGGTGTCGCTGCTGTTGTTCCTGCCTGCTCCTGATCCGACGCTGCGCATCGCCACCGCCGGCGCGCTGTGCGTGCTGGCCTTGCTGGCGTTCGCCGCCAACCGCACGCTGCTGCAAGGCCTGCTCGGCTACGCGGTGGGAGGGTCGCTGTTTGCCAGCATCTTCATGAGCGGCAAAGGGACGCACGGGCTGGCGATCAGCGACAGCATGATGCTGGTGTTCTGCCTGCTGGTGCTGGCGCTGCGCACGGCCAACGGCCTGTATGCGCAATGCGGCTGGCCGGAAGCCATGCTGCCGCGTTTGCGCGCGGCGTGGGTCATCGCCTGCGCCATCGGATTGACGGCGCTCCAGGTACAGCCGGCGAACGCGAACGTGCTGGGCGCCCTGCTGTTCGCCTGGGCCTGCGTGGGCATGCTGTTCGCCCCCGTCGACCTGCGCTGGAGGTTTTCCTGGCCGCTGGTGCTGGCGCCGGCGATCGCCAGCTTGCTGCTGGCGGGCCAGCCCTCGGGCGCGCTATCGCACGCCTCGCACACCATGACCAGGCTGGGCGCCGTGCTGGCGCTGGCCGTGCTGTATTTCACCATGCTGCACCTGTATCGCCTGCACAGGATCTCCAAATCTTAAAACGGGCTGTCATAATCAGCCCATGAATTCAACCGCAATCACTCAATACTGAAGCCCGCACCATGTCCACACAAACGAATTTATTTGACGATGCCCAGCCCGAGCCGACCGTGCCCGATGAACCGGTGTTCGACGGCGAGGCGCTGACCCTGTCCACCTTTGCCGAGCGCGCCTACCTCGATTACGCCATCTCGGTGGTCAAGGGCCGCGCCCTGCCCGACGTGTGCGACGGCCAGAAGCCGGTGCAGCGCCGCATCCTGTATGCGATGAACGAGCTGGGTCTCAATTCCACCGCGAAGCCGCGCAAGTCGGCCGCCGTGGTCGGCGATGTGCTGGGCAAGCTGCACCCGCACGGCGACCAGTCGGTGTACGACGCGCTGGTGCGCATGGCGCAGGACTTTTCGCTGCGCTATCCGCTGATCGACGGCCAGGGCAATTTCGGCTCGCGCGACGGCGACGGCGCCGCGGCCATGCGCTACACGGAGGCGCGATTGACGCCGATCGCCAAGCTGCTGATGGATGAAATCGGCATGGGCACGGTCGACTTCCAGCCCAACTACGATGGCTCGACGGAAGAACCGAAGCTGCTGCCGGCGCGCCTGCCGATGGTGCTGCTCAATGGCGCTTCCGGCATTGCCGTGGGCCTGGCCACCGAGATCCCGTCGCACAACCTGGCGGAAGTGGCGAAAGCGGCGGTGGCCCTGATCCGCGATCCGAAGATGACGCACGCCGAACTGATGGCCATCATTCCGGGCCCGGACTTTCCCGGCGGCGGCCAGATCATCACACCGGCCACGCAGATCCAGGATATGTATGCGAGCGGGCGTGGCAGCATGAAGGTGCGCGCGCGCTGGAAGATCGAAGAACTGGCGCGCGGCCAGTGGCAGGCCGTGGTGACGGAACTGCCGCCGGGTACCTCGTCGCAAAAAGTGCTGGAAGAGATCGAGGAGCTGACCAATCCGAAAGTCAAGCTGGGCAAGAAGGCCTTGTCGCCGGAGCAGATCTCGCTGAAGGCCCTGATCCTCAATTCGCTCGACACCATCCGCGACGAATCGGGCCGCGCCGCGCCCGTGCGCCTGGTGTTCGAGCCGAAATCGAAGAACCAGGACCAGGCCGAGTTCATGCTGATGCTGCTGGCCCATACCTCGCTCGAATCGTCGACCTCGATCAACCTGGTGATGATAGGCGGCGATGGCCGTCCGCGCCAAAAAGGGCTGGGCGACATCCTGCGCGAATGGATCGCCTTCCGCTTCGAGACCGTCACGCGCCGCACCGGCTACAAGCTGGGCAAGGTGCGCGACCGCATCCATATCCTGGAAGGACGCGAAGCGATCCTGCTCAATATCGACAAGGTCATTTCCATCATCCGCAATTCGGACGAGCCGAAAGCGGCCCTGATCGAAGCGTTCAAGCTGTCCGAACGCCAGGCCGACGATATCCTGGAAATCCGCCTGCGCCAGCTGGCGCGCCTGGAAACCATCAAGATCCAGCAGGAACTGGCCGAGCTGCGCAAGGAAGAAAAATCCTTGCAGGACCTGCTCGACAACCCGGGTTCGATGAAGCGCGCCATCATCCGCGAAATCGAAGCGGACGCCAAGCAGTTCGGCGACGCGCGCCGCACCCTGATCGAGGAAGCCCAGAAAGCCGTGGCCGAACAGAAGGTGGTCGACGAGCCCGTCACCGTGATCATTTCCGAAAAAGGCTGGGTGCGCGCGCGTACCGGCATCGGCCACGACGCGGCCCAGTTCACCTTCAAGGCCGGCGACGCCCTGCATGGCGCGTTCGAGTGCCGTACGGTCGATACCCTGCTCGGCTTCGGCAACAACGGCAAGATCTACTCGGTGCCGGTGTCGGCGCTGCCCAACGCGCGCGGCGACGGCGTGCCGATCACGACCTTGTGCGACATGAGCGGCGGCACGCCCGGCAATGCCGTGCGCATCCTGCATTACTTTGCGGGCAATGGCGCCACCAACCTGCTGCTGGCCACCAGCGCCGGCTACGGCTTCGTGGCCAAGGCGGGCGACATGGCCAGCCGCCTGAAAGGCGGCAAGTCCTTTATCACCCTGGACGATGGCGACGTGCCGCTCGAACCAAAAATCATTCCGGCGGCGGCCAGCGCCGTGGCCTGCCTGACCGAAGGCACGCGCTTGCTGGTGTTCGGCCTCGATGAAATGAAGACCCTGACCAAGGGCGGCACCGGCGTCAAGCTGATCGAACTGGAAGGCAAGGACAAGCTGCTGGCCGTGCAGCCGATCACCCAGCGCGGCGTGGTGGTGTCCGGCATCGGCCGTGGTGCCAAGCCGCAGGATGTGTCGCTGGGCGCCACCGGCCTGGCGGACCACTTCGGCAAGCGTTCGAGGAAGGGCAAGGCGCTGGCATCGAAGTTGAAGCCGGTCAAAATGACGGCGATCGGGTGATTGTTACCGCGCAGGTCGGATTAGCGCTCCGCGCTAATCCGACACCACCGTTGGCGGCGTCAACAATGTTGTCGGATTACGCGCGGCTGTGCCGCGCTAATCCGACCTACGGTCTTTGCACAAATAGTTTTGCATAATCCCAGCCGTTCCCCGTTATCCCTGCAAGGCATACATCGGCATGCCTGCAGATCGACAGGAGAACCGGCATGGCCATCGCAGTTTCCAGCACTTCCCCATCCAGCCTGACGCCGGCCGAACGGCAGGTGGCCGTCATGGCGGCCGAAGGCGCAGCGTATAAAACCATCGCCAAAGTGCTGGGCAAGTCGCCCGCCACCGTGCGCAACCAGTTGCACGCCGTGTATCGGAAGCTCGACGTGGCGAACCGCACGGCGCTGGCCTGCAAGCTGCGCGGGGAAAGCTGAACTGGCGGGTGTCGATGCCTCATTGCCTGGCCAGTTTCAGTACTTCGGGCGTGGCTTCGATCACTTCGATCACGCGCTGCGGCACGCTGACCATCTCGTCCATCAGGGCATAGCGGTTGCCGCCCATCGCTTTCAATTGCGTCACCGGCCTGGCCAGCGGCCTGTCATCGGGGCCGGCCATCAGCGTCGTCAACTGGCCGTCCTCGCCAAACTCCAGGGTTTCGCGGCCGCGCCGCGCCGGCGGGAAAGGGTAGCCATGCGTAGGACGATAAACGAGCACGCCAGCTTCATCTTCTTCGAAGGAATGGGTCCAGCTGCCCGCAACCGGCAGCGCTTGCTGCGTCTTTATTTTCATCTTGTTCTCCACATTAAAACTGTGTGATGACGCCACCGAGGTCGTCGAAACCGTCGACGGTGGGCTGCCAGGCGCCGCCAGCCCAGGCCTTGTGGAACAGCGCGCCATTCGTGCCCGTCACGAACACATCGAGGCGATCCGGACCCCAGCTTGCCGCGCGCGGGCGCGAGGTGCAGGTGCCGCCCAGGCTGTCAAAACCATCGGCCGATGGCGTCCACGCCGTGCCATTCCAGGCCTTGTGGTACAGGGCGCTGTCGGTGCCGATGACGAACACGTCGAGCCGGTTGCCGGCCCACGAGACGGCTTCCACCTCGCCCACGCAGACGCCGCCGAGACGCTCGAAGCCGTCGATGGACGGCCCCCATTGCGCGCCATCCCACCATTTGTGATACAGCGCGCCATCGGTGCCGGTGACGAACACGTCGAGGCGGTCCGGGCCCCAGCTGACCGCGCGTGGCGACGACAGGCACACGCCACCGAGCCGTTCATAGCCAGTGAGCGATGGCCCCCAGGCGGCGCCGTCCCACCACTTGTGGTACAGCGCATGGTCCACGCCGATGACAAAGATGTCGAGCCGGTTTTCGCCCCATGACACCACTTCGGGCTGGCCCAGGCAGACGCCGCCCATGGCTTCGTAGCCGCTCAGGGATGGCCCCCAGGCCGTCCCGTCCCACCACTTGTGGTACAGCGCACGGTCGGTGCCGACGACGAACACGTCGAGGCGATTCGGTGCCCGGCTGACCGCGCGCGGGTCGCCCACGCACAGGCCACCCAGAGACTCGAAACCGTCCACCGACGGCCCCCAGGCCGAACCGTTCCACCATTTGTGATACAGCGCGCTGTCGGTGCCGGTAACGAAAATATCGAGGCGGTCGGCCCCCCATGACACCGCCTGCGGCGCGCCCAGGCAGATGCCGCCTTGCGCTTCGAAGCCGGTGACGGACGGCTGCCAGGCCGCGCCATCCCAGGCCTTGTGGTACAACGCATGGTCGGTGCCAGGCACGAAAACGTCGAGCCGATTGCTGCCCCAGGCCACCACCGGCGAGGAACTGTGGCGCGGCGCCAGCGCGCCGCCGCCACCGACGGTGCCGATGGCGGCGCGCGGACCGTCGAGGCAAGCCTGCATGCGCGTCACCTGGCCGGCCGTGAACATGAACATGGCCGGGTCGTCGACATAGTCCATGTAGTTCATGAACATGTCGCCGTGCGGCCCGTTATTGCATGACAGTTGAGGAAACGGCGGCTGGCCCGTGTGCGCGCCGCCCTGGTTGGGCGTGTCGTCGACATTGTCGGTGCCGCTGCAGCCGGTGCCGTCGTCGCCCCAGATATGGTTCAGGTTCAGCCAGTGACCCACTTCATGCGTGGCCGTGCGGCCCAGGTGGAATGGCGGCGCGGCCGTGCCGATGGTGCCGAAGGCCGACTGCAGGATCACCACGCCGTCGGTTTCAGCGGGGCCACCGGGAAACTGCGCATAGCCGAGCAGGCCGCCACCCAGCTGGCAGACCCAGATATTCAGGTAGGAGGCGGCCGGCCAGGCATCGAGCCCGCCCGAGGCCTGCGACTTGACGCTATCGTCGGCGCCGAACGCGCTGACGCTGGTCTGGCGCCGCTCGATGCCGGTGCTGGCGGCGCCATGCGGATCGACGGTGGCCAGCGCGAATTCCACGCGCGCGTCGGCCGTGAACGGCAGGAACGGCGCCGGCGTGGCCTCGACATCGGGATTGGCGCGACGGAAATCGCGGTTCAGCACATCGATCTGGCTGGCGATCTGCGCGTCGGAAATATTCTGCGCGGCCGTATTCCACACCACATGCACCACCACGGGAATGCGCGTCACGCCCGTGCGCCCGGCCATGCCGCGGCCTTCCTGGTACAGCAAGGTCATGTTTTCGATATCGTCGCGCACCAGGGCGTAGGCCGGATTCTCATTGAGCAGGCGGCGGTGCACGTCCATGGTGGCGCAGCGGCGTACTTGCGGCGTGCCGGTGGGGTTCGAGGTGGCCATGATGTTTCCCTTTCAGTGTGTCCGGAAAAACACTATGGCATGGCGAAAGCGAGAGGATTTGATGCGGATCAAAGCTGGCAGGCAGCAGGGAAAAATGTCCAGACGAAAAAAAAAGACAGCCGAAGCTGTCTTTCTCGCTTTACATCCAGCAGGAGTGGCCTGCGGAGGGATGCTGCCAATTACTTGGCTGCTGCGGCTTTCACGTCAGCGTCGGCCTTGGCTTTCACTTCCGCAGTTTTGGTGGCGGCAACGGCTTTGTCAGCGTTGGCTTCCACTTTTTCCTTGGCCAGTTTTTCGTCGGCTTTGACGGAAGCCTTGTGGGCTTTGGCGTCAGCTTTGGCGTCTTTCTTGTCGGCCTTGGCTTGTGCTTTCAGCTTGTCTTCCGGATCGGCGTCAACGACATTGTCGTGTGCCTTGGCTTTGGTCTTGGCGGCCTTGTTATGGGCGTCGGCTTTCTTTTCGTCAGCCTTGGCTTGTGCCTTGGCGACGTCTTCGTTAGCGTCGGCTGCTACTTTGGCTTCCTTGTTGACAGCCTTGTTGACGTCTTTTTGTGCCGAATTCTGGGCATTGGCCACTGGCGTGGTGGTTTGAGCGATGGCTGCGGTAGCAAATACGGTAGCGATCAGGGCGGCGAGTAATTTGTTCATGATGTGACCTTTCAAGTGGTTTACATTATTCTGACTAAAGGCGGGCAAAATGTTCAAAATTTGCCAGCACTGCGCTGGTTTCTGGTGAAACACCGCAGTGGCATGACTTCATAATAGAGAACAATCAAAAACCACACAGTGCGCTAGCGCACTCATGAGAAAAAACACTGCAAACAGGCAATACCCT
This sequence comes from Janthinobacterium sp. J1-1, assembly GCF_030944405.1. Taxonomy (NCBI): domain Bacteria; kingdom Pseudomonadati; phylum Pseudomonadota; class Betaproteobacteria; order Burkholderiales; family Oxalobacteraceae; genus Janthinobacterium; species Janthinobacterium sp. J1-1. Next base: position 1,791,949 of record NZ_CP132339.1, on the reverse strand, counting down.
CTCAGGACAATACCGCCCTTGCCGCATGGCGGGCCGCCACCCATTCCTCGTTCGCCGGCTCGACGCCTACCACGATGCGGCTGTGCGCCGTCGAGATCACGCTGGCGTTGCGCGCATTCGCTTCGCCATCGAGCACCGGGCCGACAAATTTCAGCTCGTCGCAGATGCGCTGGCGCAGCACGGCGCTGTGCTCGCCGATACCGGCCGTGAATACCAGCATGTCCAGCCCGCCCAGCACCGCCGTCAGCGCGCCGATTTCGCGCACGATGCGGCGCACGTACAGCGCCAGCGCCGCGCGGATGCGTTCGCCCGTTTCATCTTGCCGGCCTTCCTGCGCCAGCAGCACCGGCGGGTCGGCCGACACGCCCGAGATGCCCAGCAGGCCCGACTCGTGGTACAGCACATGGGCCACTTTTTCCAGCGACAGCTTTTCGATCTCCATCAGGTAGATCACGGCGCCCGGATCGAGCGCGCCGCAGCGCGTGCCCATCATCAGGCCGTCGAGCGCCGAAAAGCCCATGGTGGTGCCGACACTGGCCAGGTTCTCCATCGCGCACAGGCTGGCGCCGCTGCCCAGATGCGCGACGATCACCTTGCCGCGCGCAACGCTGCCGTAGCGCTGCTCCAGCACCAGCGACTGGTACTCGTACGACAGGCCGTGGAAACCATAGCGGCGCAGTCCGCGCTCCCAGGCATCGTAGGGCAGCGCCAGCATCTGTTCGACCTGCGGCACCGTGTGGTGGAAGGCCGTGTCGAAGCACGCCACCTGGGCAATATCGGGCCGCGATGCGAGCAGCACTTCGATCGCCTCCAGCGCAAACGGCTGGTGCAGCGGCGCCAGCGGCACATAGGTTTTCAGGTCGGCCAGCACGGCCGCGTCGATACGCACCGGCGCAAAATACTTGCTGCCGCCATGCACCACGCGGTGCGCCACCGCATGCAGGCGCCGCCCCGCCAGTTGTTCGACCACCTTTTCGCGGATATGCGCCAGCGCCTCGTGGTGCGCCTGTTCCGGTGCAAACACCAGCGTCTCGGCCTGCAGGCCGCCGGCGCGGTACAGCGTTTTTTCACGGCCGATGCCTTCGACCTTGCCGCTCCATTCCGACTGCTGCGCCACGCCACCCTGGCCGGCCGCGAACAGCGCGAACTTGATGCTCGACGAGCCGCAATTGAGCACCAGGATCAGCGCGCCGTCAGTTGAGTGAATAGCTGCGCTCATGGTGGCGTGCTCCGGTAGTGGCTGGCCAGCATCACGGCCAGCGCGCACGACGCGATGCGGCTGGCGCGCGAATCGGCGCGGCTGGTGAGGATGATGGGGATCTTGGCGCCCAGCACGATGCCGGCCGTGTCGGCGTCGCCCATGTATTCAAGCTGCTTGGCCAGCATATTGCCGCTTTCCAGGTCCGGCACCAATAAAATGTCGGCGCGGCCCGCCACTTCCGAAACGATGCCCTTGACGGTGGCCGCCGCGATCGAGACGGCGTTGTCGAACGCCAGCGGGCCGTCGAGGATGGCGCCGGTGATCTGGCCACGGTCGGCCATCTTGCACAGTGCCGCCGCATCCACCGTGGCCGGCATGGTGGGGTTGACGGTTTCCACTGCCGCCAGGATCGCCACGCGCGGGCAGGCCACGCCAATCACGTGCGCCAGGTCGATCGCGTTGCGCACGATGTCGGCCTTGATCTCCAGGGTCGGCACGATATTGACGGCGGCGTCGGTGATGATGAAGGGGCGCGGATAGGCGGGCGTCTGCATCAGGAAGCAGTGGCTGACGCGGCGCTTGGTGCGCAGGCCGGCGCTGGACGCCAGCACGGCCGACATCAGTTCGTCCGTGTGCAGGCTGCCCTTCATCAGCGCTTCGACCTCGCCCTTGCCGGCCAGTTCGGCGCCGCGCGCGGCGGCCGCATGGCTGTGTTCCACGTCGTCGATGGCGATGCCGGCCAGGCTCAGGCCAGCGGCCGCCGCCACCGCTTCCAGGCGCGCGCGCGGCGCCACCAGAATCGGCGTGATCAGACCGGCCGCATGCGCATCGAGCGCGCCGGCCAGGCTCAGTTCATCGCAGGGGTGGATCACCGCCACTTTGATCGGGCCCTTGCTGCGCGCCTGCTCCACCAGGCGGCGCGTGCCCTCGCCATTGTGCAGCCGCACTTCGGGCAGGGTGGCGCGCGTGCGGGCGATCTGCTCGGCTGGCGCGATCACTTCGGCCACGCCGTCGAGCACGATGTCGCCATGCTGGTTGACGCAGCGGCAGGCCAGGGTCACCTTGCGCGTGGATGCTTCACGCGCGGTGACGGTCACGCCGATATCGAGCGTGTCGCCGACGCGCACCGGCAGCAAAAAGCGCAAGGTCTGGCCCGTGTAGACGGTGCCGGCGCCGGGCAGGCGCGTGCCCAGCACGGCCGAAATCATGGCCGCGCCCCACATGCCATGCGCGATCACGCCCTGGTAGCGCGACGAGGCGCCAAATTCGGCGTCCAGGTGCTGCGGATTGTCGTCGCCCGACATCACGGCAAACAGCGAAATATCGTCGGCGCTCAGGGTGCGCTGGATGCTGGCGCTGTCGCCGATGGCGATCTGTTCGAACGTGCGGTTGCGCACGATATTCAATTCATCATGAGGATTCATCTGGGTCCTTTACGCGATGGTCGCGGATGTGGCGGACGTCTTTCCGGACGCCGCGTGTTTCGTTGCGGTGGCTTGTTGCGTGACCTGGCCGAAGACGTCCAGCATCTGCGCCAGGCTGGCTTTTTCTTTCAGCGTGGGCGCGTCCAGCATCAGCACCACCTGCTCCAGGCCGGCCGCCATCTCGCGCACCGCCTCGGGATGGGCGCGCGCCAGCAGCACCGGCAGGGCGGCCATGCTGGCCTCGAAATCATGCTGCATCAATTTCGCCTGGCGGCGCACGATGATGCGGAAGTCATCCATGCGCAGGCCCTGCTCGAACAGGGGCTGCAGCAATTTGAGGGTCAGGTTGAAGCGGCGCTCGTCGGCGGCGGTGCGCAGGCGGTGGACGTAGAACAGCGCACGCACGCCTGCCTCCACCAGGCCGCCCTGGTACACCTCGTCGTCCAGGCTGGCGCCATCGTCGTTGTGTTCATGCGTGACGCCGGGATGCGGACGGGGGATGACGCCGGCGCCCTGGCCTGCCAGCGCCTGCACCAGCGGATTGCCATACACCAGGTCAAAGGTCTGCTCGGTGGCCGCATCGCGCAGGTCGCGCCAGCTGTTCAGGCCCGCCGTGATGGCGCTGGAGAACGCTTCCTGCATCGCCAGCAGCGGATTGCCGGCAGCCACCGGAGTACGGTGGGCACGCACCTTGTCGGCTTCTTTTGCGACCATTCTGGCCAGCGGATTATGGTCATTCCAGCGCTCGTAGGACACGCGCAGCGGGTGCATCAGTTCCAGCATGCGCGCCGATTGCGGCGTCACCACGGCGCGTACCCACGGCTGCACGAAGCTGCGGTACAGCGACAGGTTGACTTCCGAAACACGCGCCGCGGCGGCGAACTTGCGGTCGTTTTCCACGCTTGGTTGCACGATGGCGCGCACATCGTCGATGCGGCGCTGCTCGACCGACAGCACATAGTCGCCGCTGGCCAGTTCCGCGTTGGGGGTGTCGGCCGTCTTGTCGACGATCTGCGCTTCGTACAGGCCGGCCGGCAGCAGGTTGATCAGGTCGATATTGCTGGCGAACTTCTGGTGCTCCTTGTGGCCCACCTTGCCGGAGACGAAAATGCCCAGGTGCCCGATGCTGTCATGCACCGAGTAGACGATGGTCTGGTCGTGCGCCTGCAGGTCGGCGTCGTCGCGGTACAGGTCGGTGATCCAGCCCAGCGCCTGTGGTGGCGGCGTGATGTTGTCGCCGTTGGAGCAGAACACCACGATGGGCGAGCGGATATTGCGCAGGTCCAGGCGCACGCCGTCGGACGTGATCAGCTGCGCGGTGGCCAGGCGGTTGCCGATAAACAGATTGTCGACGATGTACTGCATCTCGACGGCGTTCAAAAACACATGGCCGCCCCAGTATTTTTCAAACTCCAGGTAGCGCGGCGCTTCCGTGTCGATGTTGGCGTACAAGTTGTACTGCTTGCTCCAGTGGGTGTTGGCCGGATTGAGCTTCTCGAAATTCTGCACCAGGTTGGCGCCGTCGAAACGGCCGTTGCCCAGGTCGCCCGCCAGCGCCGTGGCCCAGCTGCCGCCCATCATGCCGCCCGAATAGCGCATCGGATTGCGGCCATGCCAGCCGGCCCAGTACGACACGGGCGCGCCGGCGACAATGATGGGGCCGAACAGGTCGGGGCGCATGGCGGCCGTCATCAGGATCTGCCAGCCGGCCTGGCAATTGCCGATCACGGTCGGCTTGCCTTCGCTGTGCGGGTGCAGGGAAATCACTTTTTCCAGGAAGGCCACTTCCGCATGCATCACGTCTTCCACCGTCTGGCCCGGCACCGGATTGGGCAGGAAGCCGATGAAGTAGCAGGGATGGCCGGCGCGCAGGGCCACGCCCACTTCGCTTTCGGCCTTGAAGCCGCCGATGCCGGGGCCATGGCCGGCGCGCGGGTCGACCACCACGAAGGGGCGTTTGGAGGGATCCGGTTGCGGCAGGTCGGGCGCCAGGATGCGCACCAGGCCATAGTTGACGGGGCGCGGCAGGTCCACGCCCGTCATCACGATTTCGGCCGGGAAGTCGAGCACGTTCGGCACGTCTTCGACCAGGTGTTCCTGGTACTGGTTGCCGCGCTTGCGCATCACGTCCGCGTACAGCACGATGCGCTGCCACGAGTCGCGCGCGTAGTCTCCCAGCATGCCCAGCGATGGCACGCCGCCGGTCGAGAAAATGGCTGCGGATGGTGTCTTCATGGGGTTCCTTGTATGTGCTTTCAAGCGTGTTGGACGGCATTGCCGCAGCCGGCACTATGGCCAGGCGCAGGCTGCCGCCATCGATTAATTGAGGATGTTGTAGCCGCCGTCGACATACAGCGTGCCGCCCGTGATCGAGCGCGCGCCGTCGCCGGCCAGGAAGGCGCACAAGGCGCCGACGTCATCGATGCTGGCCAGGCGGCGCATCGGCGAGCGCGCTTCGGCGTCGGCCAGCAGGCGGTCGAAATGGGCGATGCCGGAGGCGGCGCGGGTGGCCAGTGGCCCCGGCGAAATCGCATTGACGCGGATGCCGGCCGGGCCCAGTTCGGCCGCCAGGTAGCGCACCGACGCTTCCAGCGCGGCTTTCACGGGGCCCATCAGGCCGTAGTCGGCGATCACTTCTTCGGCACCCAGATAGGTCATGGCCATCAGGCTGCCGCCCTGCCCCATCAGCGGCTCGGCCAGTTTCGCCATGCGCATGAAGGAGTGGCACGAGATATCCATCGCCTGCGCGAAACCGGCGGCCGAGCTGTCCGTCACGCGGCCATGCAGGTCCTGCTTGGGCGCAAAGGCGATCGAGTGCACCAGGAAATCGAGGCCGCCCCATTGCTGTTGTATCTGGTCGAACAGCGCTTCGAGCTGGCCCGGCACGGACACGTCGAGCGGCGCCGTGATGGCCGCTCCCAGCTGCTGCGCCAGCGGTTCCACATGCGGGCGCGCCTTGTCATTGAGCCAGGTCAGCGCCAGTTGCGCGCCGGCCGCGCTCAGCGCGCGCGCACAGCCCCAGGCGATGCTCTGGTCATTGGCGATGCCGACCACCAGGCCGCGTTTTCCCTGCAAACCGAATAGTGGTTGTGTCATGGGGCCACCCTCACGGTCGCTGCGGCAGCAGCGCTGGCCACGGCGTGGCGGCGCTGATGCAGCGCGCCGCGCCCGTATTGAGCCGGCGCGCACAGGTGGCCAGGGTGACGCTGCCGATGCGGGCATACGGCAGCAAAATGGGGGTGTGGGGATGGAGCTGGTCGAACGCGCCAGGCGCGCTGTCGTGCATCTTCATGTCTGTGGCTTTTCCGTCTGGGTTCCAATAAATGGCAACAGCTTGACGGTGCGTCCGGAAGGCATGGTGCGCACGGTCAAGACACCTTGATACGGGGCAACTATAACGGCGTTTGCGGCAATGCAACATTGATCTGAATCAAATTCTACCGCAATACCATGACCACGCCATGACAGTGCGCCTATTGTGCGGCGCACTGTCACAAGCCTAATTGAGTATCAGATCGATGTTTTCCACGATATTCGACAATTCAGGCTCGGGGCTGTTATTCAGTATCCAACCCACCAGCTTGCCATGTTCAATGATTTCCTTTTTTGAATAGACCAGGGTGAAATACTCTTCGCGTTCCATCCGATCGCCCGGTACCGGACGATTCCTCTTGTTTTCGGGCACATCCTCGAAGTAATAGCGCGATGTTTTTAGCGCCGGATATTTTTCCAGCAAAGTATCATCGATCTGCAGCGGATCATGGCCGGTCCTTCTGCCATACAGATCGTCGCGCGAGATGCCGGTAATGACGAGATTTTTGATATTACCCCTGGCCTCCTCATACGCCTGTTTGGTGGTGGAAAAATCCCCCTGGACGATCTGGTCGCCCGCCTTCAGTTTCCTGATCACCGCCATGCGTACGTAGTCGCCCTGGATTTCCGTTACCTTGAGAATGAAATACTGGTTTTCCATGCTCTGGCTGCCGTTATGACCACGCCGCTGGTTGAAAACAAAGCTCCCCAGTTTCAATGCATGCTCGGGCGTGGCGATGGCCTTTTTCCATAAGTACGGGTCCACCACCATGCGCTTGACGACATAGACAGCGATCAGGGCGATAACAATGATGAGGAGGGTCTTTTTCATGGCCGGTCAACGTTTCGGCGTGCCGGCATACAGGTCGATAATGGTGCTGATGCCGTCTTGGCAGACCGAACAGAAAGTCTCGCTGCGGTCGAACATGATGCACTGCATCGCGGGGCGGTAGAACCCGGTCGACTCGTAATTGGCACCCTCGAACGCGCCCACCGCATGGCGCTGCGGCGCCCTGGAAAACAGCTGCTCGGTATGCGCCAGGTCGGCCTTGAACAGGGCGCTCATTTCGCTCTCCGGACGATTCGCGGCGCGCAGGGCCGCGCGTTCCTTCTGGTATTCGCGCGCGTGGCTGTCATAGGCGTCCTTGGGCCACGGCGTGGGCAGCGGCGTGCCCGCCTTCACATGGCTTTTCCATTTCAGCTTGGCCGGGTCGCGCAGCGCCGTGGCGTTCGGCTCCCACGGTTCCTGGCGTTCGCCATTCGACTGGTAGGCCACGGGCGAGGTGTAGTACTCGTCGGCCAGGCCGGCGAAATGGTGGCCGAATTCATGCACGAACAGATAGTTGGCCCAGTCGTTATTGGCCGCCGCCGTGCTGAACTGGCCGAAGATGCCGCCACCGCCATAGGTGTCGTTATTGACGAGGATTTCGATGAATTCATACGGCGCGTACTGCGCCAAGTCGCGCAGCGCGCGGTTGTCGGTGGTCAGCACATAGCGCTCGCTGCCGAAAATATCGTAGCGCGTGCCCAGCGGCGACGCATGGTGCACGCCGGTCGACGGACGCGACACGCCCGACTCCTGGGTCGGCGCGGCCATGGCCCAGACATTGAAGTCCTTGGCGCGCTCGCGAAACGGCGAGACGGTAAACAGATGCTCGGCCAGCTTGCGCGCGGTCGCCTCGAACTTGCCCATCTCGGCCGCCGTATAGCCGTCGCCCAAAATCAGCAGGTCGACCTTGTCGGCGGAAGCCCCGCTGACGCGGATGGGAATCGGCTTGACGGGCGATGCAGGCTGCTGGCGGATCACGTCCTGCGCCTTCGGGTCGACATCGGTGGACCAGACGATGGAAAACAGGCCGCGCTCGTCGCGCTTCAGGATGCGCACGCGCACCGGCTGCTCGGGCTGGGGAAAACGCACCGACTCCTGAAAGGCGCGCGTGGTGGTTTTCGCTTCGTCGGTGCTGCTCCATTCGCCGAAGATGGTGGAAAAGCCGCGCGAGTACAGCACCTTGCCGGTCTTGATGTCGACCACTTCCACCATATTGACGCCACGGTTGCTGTCGTCGAGGGTGCGCGCCATGCTGCCCGGCCAGGGCAAGGGCTCGACCAGCACGCGTTCGACCGCGTAATGCTCGCCCAGTGCGTTGCCGCTGTGCTGGTAGTCGAGGCGCATGGTGGCCGGCCGCGCTGCCTGCACGACGGGCGCGGCGGCGGCCAGCGCCAGCGCGGAAAGAAAAGATCGGATAAAAATGGGCTGCATGGCATTCCTGGAAGTGGACAAGGCAAACGGCGACTATCGCACGGTTCGCTGCGACACATTGTAGCGACAAAGGCGGCGGCTTTGATTGAAGAGCTTGCTACAATCGCAGCGCGATGGCCCGGTTTCAGGCCGTTTGAAACTGAAAGGTACGCAAGTGAAGCAAACGGACTTGTTGAATGCGGCGCCCCTGCCCGGCTTTCTCGACGGCGGCGGCGAGATGGGCGCCCTGATGCGCAGCCATGACTGGGCCGCGCATCCGATGGGCGCGCCGCAGCACTGGCCGGCCCTGTTGAAATCCACGCTGCGCCTGCTGTTGACCAGCAATCACCCGATGTTCATCTGGTGGGGCGACGAGCTGTACCAGTTCTACAACGATGCCTACCAGCGCACGCTGGGACCCGAGCGCCGGCAGGCAGCGCTGGGCCAGCGCGGGCGCGACTGCTGGACCGAAGCCTGGCATATCATTGGCCCCGAGATCGACCATGTCATGGCCGGCCGCGGCGCCACCTGGCATGAAAATGCGCTGGTGCCCGTGATCCGCCACGGCAAGCACGAAGACGTGTACTGGACCTACGGCTACAGCCCGATCCAGGACGAAGACCGGGTGCAGGGCGTGCTGGTCGTCTGCACCGACGTCACCGAGGAAATCCGCATCCGCGAAGGCCTCAAGCAATCGTACGTGACGGTGATCGACTCGATGGATGAAGGGCTGGCGGTGATCCAGATCATCGTCGACGACGCCGGCGTGCCGGTCGACTACCGCTTCCTGGAGGCCAATCCGGCGTTCGAGCGGCAGACCGGCCTGGTCGACGCCATCGGCAAGACCGCCAGGCAGATGGTGCCGGACCTGGAACAGCGCTGGTTCGATATCTACGGCAAGGTGGGGCTGACGGGCGAATCGATCCGCTTCATGGAAGGCTCGGAGCCGATGAACCGCTGGTTCGACGTGTATGCGATCCGGGTCGGACGGCCCGAGGAAAAAAAGGTGGCGCTGATGTTCCGCGACGTCAGCGAGCGCACGCGTACCGAGCAGGCCTTGCGCGAGGCGGACCGGCGCAAGGATGAATTCCTGGCCATGCTGGCGCATGAGCTGCGCAATCCGCTGGCGCCGATTTCGGCGGCGGCCAACCTGCTGCAGCTGGCCAGCACCGACCCGGCCCGCGTGCGGCAGGCCAGCGCCGTGATCGGCCGCCAGGTACGCCATATCAGTGGCCTGATCGACGATTTGCTCGATGTGTCGCGCGTCACGCGCGGCATGATCCCGCTGGTGAAGGCGCGCACCGACGTCAAGCGCGTGGTGGCCGACGCGATCGAGCAGGTGCGCCCGCTGATCGAAAGCCGCGGCCACCGCCTGACGGTGCAGACCCCGGCCGCCTCGGCGCAGGTGGCGGGCGATCCGAAGCGGCTGGTGCAGGTGGTGGCCAACCTGCTCAACAACGCGGCCAAGTACACGCCGCATGGCGGCGAGATCGCGCTGCAGCTTGACGTGGCGGATGGCCGGGTGACGCTCGCGATCATCGACAACGGCATCGGCATGACGGCCAGGGTGCTGGAGCATGCATTCGAACTGTTCGTCCAGGCAGAACGCGAAACCGACCGCGCCCAGGGCGGCCTGGGCATCGGCCTGGCGCTGGTGAAAAGCCTGGTCGAGCTGCATGGCGGCGAGGTGGCCGCCGGCAGCGACGGCCTGGGCCTGGGCAGCCGTTTCACGATTTGCCTGCCGCATCTGCAGGAAGAGGAAGAGCGCCCACCCGTGCCTGCGGCGACCGGACAGGGCCGCGCGGCCGGCTGGACGGCGCTGCAGGTGATGGTGGTCGACGATAACGTCGATGCGGCCGAGATGCTGGCCATGTTTTTGGAAACCACGGGCCACCGGGTGGTCATCGAACACCATGCGCTGCAGGTGCTCAACCGCGCGCAAGCGCTGGTATCCGATGTGTTCCTGCTCGATATCGGCCTGCCCGACTTGGACGGCTATGCGCTGGCGCGCCAGATCCGCGCCGTGCCCGCGTTGGCGGGCGCGGTGCTGGTCGCCGTCACCGGCTACGGCGACGAACAGGCCAGGCAGGAGGCCAGCGCGGCCGGCTTCGACCATCATTTCGTCAAGCCGATCGAGAGCGCCAAGCTGATGGAACTGCTCGACACCCTCGCCATATCCTGAGTTTTATTTGTAGCGGTACAAAGGCTGGCGCAGCTGGATCGGGCGGATATCGAGCCGCAGTTTCAATACCGAATACGCTTCCGCCTCGGTCGAGCTGTAACCGACGCTGTTGACGGTCTTGCTGAACCTGAATTCGAAACCGAGGTCCGGGTACGGGTCGCGCGGATTGCCGAAGGCGATGCCGATCGCTTCCTGCTGGGCGTTGTCGATCAGGTTGCCCATCAGGTCCAGTACGGCGTTGTTGCCGAGGATATCGTTGGTAAACACCGGTTCGCGCATGTCGGGCTGGTTCGGATCGAGCTTGTTGTCGGCCTTGTCCGGCGATGGGGTAAACACCTTGGTGATCAGGTTGAACTTGTCGCCCCGGTCCAGGTAGCTGATGGCCGCATTGCTGATATTGAAGTTCTTCACGCCACGGTCGCTGATGGCGCCCGACAGGTCGATCAGCAGCGCGCCACTGTAGCCGATCACTTCCACGTCGCGCTTGGCGTCGACGATCATGGCGCTGTTTTCATCGATGCCCAGGCCGATGTGATAGCCCTTTTTCAGCATCACGGGAATCATGCGCGCAAAGCGACCGCGCACCAGCAAGTGCTGGTCGACGAACACGTCGCTGCCGATAAAGCCCAGGCCAGGCGCGATTTCACGGCCATCGGTGACGCCCATTTTCAGCATGTCGAGCACCGGGCGCGCGTCATAGAACATGGTGGTGCTCATGATGGCCGCGCCGGCGCTGGAACCGGCGATCACGCCGCCGTTGCGGTAGACCGACCAGATGGCTTCCAGCGCCGCCGTGCGGCTGCCGTCCGGGCGCAGCAGCGCCTGGGTGATGCGGCCCTGGTCGCCGCCGGCAAAATAGATGCCGCTGGCCGACTTGATCTGGGTCACGATGGCCGGGTCTTCGGCCGCCTTGCGGTAGTCGCTATTGGCCAGTTTCACGCCCAGCGGCACAAAAAAGGCGTCGGCGCCATACTGATTGAGCTTGGCCATGATGCTGGCGCCCGATTTTTCAGGGTTGATGGAGGCGGACGCCATCACGGCGATGCGCGCGCCCTTGCCGCCGGCCAGGTCGACGATGCGCTGCCACACTTCCGCATTGTCGGCCCGCAGGCCGCCGCCGATGATCACCAGCGTGCCTTGCGGCGCATTGGCCGGCACGGCTGGCGTGGCGGGGGCGGCAAACACGGCCTGCATGCCCATGATGGCCAGCGCCGCCGTCAGCACGAAGGCGGTGCACAATTTTTGAAGCCGGATTGTGGTTGATTTCATGATGCCTTTCAAATGCGATGAAAACGGCGCGCGCAACACGCGCGCCGCAGACGACAACTGCCTTATTTGAAACTATAGTTCGCGCTGGCATAAAAGCGCCGGCCGCGCGGGTCCGTATAGGTTGGATCATACCCGGACAGGAAGTAATAGGCCTGGTTCGAATACGGCGGGCTGGTATTGAACAGATTCTGGATGCCGGCGCGCAGCTTGAACTGCTTGCTGACGGCATACGCGCCCGACATGTCCCAGATCGTGTAGGCCTTGACCCGGTTGGCCGCCACCACGCTGCCATCGTCGATATTGATGGCCGAGTTCTGGTCCTTGTAACCGGTCGAATAAGTGTTCGACAGGCTGGCCGAGTACGGGCCCAGGTCCCAGTCCAGGGTGATCGTATGGCGCCAGCGCTGCACCACGCCGTCGGTGACGAAGGCGTTCAGGTTGCTGATATAGGCGTCGCCGGGACTGGTCTGGATTTTCGACGCCAGCACATAGGTGCCGCTCAGGTGGCCGCCGAAACGTCCCCACGCCGTTTTCACGCCGTGCAGGTCGGCTGTCAGGTCGATGCCCGAGGCTTTTTGCCCGCCGCGGTTTTCCTTGCGCAGTTCGATGTAATCGATCAGGCCATCTTCGTCGCGGTGCACCAGGTCGCCGTATTTGGCCAGGTTGCCCAGGATGATGTCGTCACCGATCTCGCTGATCAGATTGGTGCGCTTGATGTTCCAGTAATCAAGACTGAAGGTCCAGTGCTTGCTCGGCTCCAGCACCAGGCCGGCCGAAAACTGGCGGCTGCGTTCCGGTTTCAGTTTGTCGTTGCTGTAGCGGCGCGTATCCCAGTTGTCGGCGCAGACGGAATAATCATTGCCTTCGTCGGCGCAGTAGACCGGATCGGGCAGGGTCGCAGTGCTGCTGTAGACGGTCGGGCGGTGCAGGTCCGACATCGACGGCGCGCGGAAGCCCTTGCCGGCCGACGCGCGCATCAGCAGCTGCTTGTTCGGCATGAAGGTGAGACCGATCTTGGGACTGAGCGCCCCGCCCACCTGCTGGTAATGATCGTAGCGGCTAGAGAGCTGCGCCTGCCACTGCTTGGTGAACGGCAGCAGCAGTTCGCCGTAGATCGCTTGCACGTTGCGGCTGTCGCTGGTGGCCACGCCGCCTTCGGGCGCCGCATCGTTGTTGATATTGTCACTCATCAGCAGGGCCGAGGGACGGAAGTCCGTGCGCTCGCGCCGCACTTCGCCACCGACCGCCAGCGCCAGGTCGCCGCCTTTCATCGCCATCAATGCGCGCGAGACCTTGAAGTCCAGCGCGTCCATGGTGCCGCGCGCATGGCGCACTTCGTCATTGACCTGGATGCTGTCGAGCAGCGCACGACCAGCCGCACTCGATGGACCGAAGGGGTTGATGCGGCCGTCCGCGATGCCTTCGAGCAGCTGGTCGTACAGCACATAGCCATGCGTGTCGCGGTCCTTGACCACGTTGACGCTGTGATTGAGGCCCACGTCGTAATCCCAGCCGGCCAAGGTGCCGGTGGCGCCCACCACGTAGCGCTGGCTTTCGCTGGTCAACTGGCTGGTGCGCATGCCCGCTTCATTGAGGCGCATGCGCAGTTCCAGTTCGCGCCCCGTCTGATTACCCTCTTCATCGACGATGCTATCGAGGCCCGTATTGGCCAGCTGCGGTACCTTGCTGTAATCAAGATAGCCGATCACGCGCGCCGACGAGCCCACGTAATAGCTGCGCGAACGGCTCAGTGCCGCTTCCGCATACAGCTGGTGGTCGTTATTGATCTTGAAGACGCCGCGCGTGAGCAGGTTCTGCTTGTCCGTCTTCGGATACAGCTCGGTGTCGCCCATGTAGTCATAGGTACAGGCATCGACGCCGCCGGTACCGTTCGGCAGGTACAGATTGGCCGCCGGCGCGCAGTTCGGGATCGCGAAATTGATCTGGCGATTCGTGATCGGCTGGCCGTTGAGCAGGAAGCCGTTCGCCTGTAAATGGTCGCGCTGCTCGCCCGACAGGCGGATATTCGCCGGGCTGGTAAAGCTCGACAGCAAATGCCCGAGGCGCTGCGGGATCTGCAAGTTGGGAATGAACTTGCGCTGCGAGGTGCTGAGGCGGTCGGTCTTCTGGACGTCCAGCACGGCAAACACGTTGTAGCGGTCGGTGGCCAGGTCGCCGAAGCCGGCCGTGATGCTGGCCGTGCGCTTGCCGGCGCCGCCTTCATCGGTACGGCTGCCATACACGTTCAGGTCCAGGCCCTGGTAATCCTTGCGTGTAATGAAGTTGATCACGCCGCCGATGGCGTCGGTGCCGTACAGGGCCGAGGCGCCGTCGAGCAGCACTTCCACCCGCTGCAGCGCGGCGGCCGGGATATTGTTCAGGTCCACGCCGGTGTCGTCGCCAGGCGAAGCGAAGTTGGCCATGCGCCGGCCATTGAGCAGCACCAGGGTCGACGAGGTACCCACGCCGCGCAAGTTGGCGCTGTTGAAGCCGCGCTGGTCGCCGCCCACGTTGATGCTGGCGCCGTCCGTCAGGCCGCCGACGTTGGCCGACACGCGCGCCATCAGCTCGGCCGCCGTCGTCACGCCGGCCTTTTCAATGTCGGCGCGCGTGATGATCTGCACCGGCAGCGCCGTCTCCGATTCGAGCCGCTTGATGGCCGAACCGGTGATTTCCACGCGGCGCAAGGCCGGGTCGATTTCGCCGTCCGCCGTTTGCGCCAGCGCGCCGTGGCCCATGCCCAGCGCCGCCGTCATGCCGATTGCCCCCAGCGCCAGGCGTACCGAGCGCGCCAGCTCGGATTCACGCGGCACACCGCGCTTGTTTCGATTTTCTACTTGCATTTGTATGCTCCTGATGGTGTTGACCCTGAATTTTTATGTGGACTGCTTTTTTGTTTTGCTACTGCCTTGCGCTGCTTGACTGCGGATTTTCTCGGGCCCTGCACGCCATGTTCGCCGCCATACAGATAGGCCGCGATGACATCGCTCAGGCGCGCGGCCTTTTCGACATTGCCCTTGTTCGACACCATCAGCGCCACGGCCAGCGCTTCGATCATGGCCAGCGCCGTGCTGGCGCTGCTGGGCAGTACGGGATGGGTGCTTTGCGCATACAGCGCATGGTCGGCCAGCTCGGCCAGCGGCGAGGCCGGCGAATCGGTCAGCGCCACGATATGCGCACCCCGGTCGCGCGCAAAGCTGGCCAGGCCGATGCAATCGAGCGTATAACGGGGGAACGAGATCACCAACAGCACATCGTGCGACGTCAGGTTGACCAGGTGGCCGGCCGCCACTTCCGAGCCGCCGATGCCCACCACTTCCACCACGTGCGGGCAGAACGGCTGCAAATGCTGCACCAGCATGCCGGCCAGGTTGGCCGACAGGCCGAAGCCCATCACGTAGACGACTTTGGCGCGCGTCAGGCGCCGCACCACGGCCTGCATCTGCGACAGCGACAGGCCATCGGCGGTGGCGGCGATATTGGCGGCCGCGTATTCCAGGCTTTGCGTGACGGGCGAGGTGGCGCGCGCGCGATGTTCGATGGTGTGGCGCAGCTTGTCGACCGGCTGCAACAGCGACTGCAAGGTTTCGGCCATGGCGCCGCGCATGGCCGAATAATTCTTCTGGCCGATGTCGCGCGCAAAGCGGCTGATGGTGGCGGTCGATACCTGGCAGCTGTCGGCCAGTTCCTCGATGCCGAGCGCCGTGACGCGCATCTGGTTGCGTAATAAATAGTCGGCGATCTGCCGGTGCGAAGCGGAGCCCGTGGCCAGCACGCGCATCAGAGTCTGGCCCAGCGCAGACTGCGCAAACGCGGCATCCGGCGCATGGACGCCGGCGACGCTGGAGGCAGGACTGGCGGTTGACTTCATGATGCTGGCGGCCTGTGTTTGACATGCGAAAGACATGCAGCGTCGTTCAGAAAACGGCTGCTGGAATCCACTGTACTCATATCAAAAACAAAACTCAATCAATATCTGTAAAAGGATTTTCATTTATTTACTTAGTGAAAATAATGCTACATAATCGACGCAAAACCCGCCCACCATGCCCCGTTTTGGAGCGCCTCATCATGCAAGTTCGCCAGCACACCATCTCCACGCCGCATGCCAGCGTTGCCTATCAATTAAGCAGTTTTCATTTCGGTAGCGCCGCCGCCGACAGCCGCAGCGGCAAGAAAGTCTATATCCAGGCGGCCCTGCACGCGGACGAAGTGCCGGGCATGCTGGTGGCGCAATTCCTGCGCCGCGAACTGCTGGCGCTGGAAGCGGCCGGCAAGCTGCTGGGTGAAGTCATCCTGGTACCGGCGGCCAATCCGATCGGCCTGGCGCAAGCCATCCACGGCGCGCCGTTCGGCCGTTTTGACCTGTCGACCGGCATCAACTTCAACCGCGCCTACCGCCATGTGGCCGACGAGCTGAAAACCACGCTCGACGGGCAACTGGGGCCGGACACGGGCGCCAACGTGGCGCTGATCCGCGAGCAGGCGCGCGCGTCCGTCGCCAGCTGGGAACCGCGCACCGATGCGGAAACCCTGAAAAAAACCCTGCTCGGCATGGCGATCGACGCCGACATCGTGCTCGACCTGCACTGCGACAATGAGGCGGCACTGCACCTGTACACGGGTACGCCGCTGGCCGCGCAGCTGGCGCCCCTCACCGCCCTGCTGGGCGCACGCGCCGTGCTGCTGGAACTGGCGGCCGGCGAGGAGCCATTCGACGAAGCGTGCAGCCGCTTGTGGTGGGACCTGGACAGCCACTTCCAGGGCCGCTACCCGATCCCCGCCGCCTGCCTGTCGGTGACGGTGGAGCTGCGCGGCGAAGTGGAGGTGAACTACGCGCTGGCCGAGCGTGACGCCCGGGCCCTGCTGCGCTTCCTGGCCATCGAAGGCGTGCTCGATATGCCCGGCGCGGCCGACGACCTGCCGGCGCCGCAATGCGTGCCGACGCCGCTGGCCGGCGTGGAACCGATCCTGGCGCCACATGCGGGGGTGCTGGTGTATTTGCGCGAAATGGGCGATGTGCTGGCGGCCGGCGACGCGGTGGCCGACGTGATCGACCCCGTCAGCGGCGACACCACCACCCTGCGCTGCACGGTGGCCGGCGTGTTCTTTGCCCGCAGCGCGCACCGCCACGTTTTACGCGGCATGAACGTCGGCAAGGTGGCCGGCGCCGTCGCCTACCGCGGCGGCAGCCTGCTGAGCCAATAAGAAGACCACACCCATGAAAAAATCGTTCAAGCTGCCCAATACCTTCGTCCTCCTGTGCGGCATCCTGGCCATGATCGCGCTGGCCACCTGGCTGGTCCCCGGCGGCAAATTCGACACCCAGCTGGTGAACGGCAAGCAGCTGATCATTCCCGGCACCTTTCACTACGTGGACAACAAGCCGCAGGGACTGGCCGCCTTGATGATGTCGCCCATCAAGGGCTTTGTCGACGCCAGCCTGATCATCGGTTTTGTCCTGATCGTCGGCGGCGCCTTTGCGGTGCTGCAGAAAACCGAAGCGTTCGACTCGCTGATCAAGGCCATCGCCAAGGCCCACACCAGCTCGCGCTTCGTGCGCGCCGCCATCATTCCCGTCTTCTTCACCATGTTTTCCCTCGGCGGCGCCACCTTCGGCATGAACGAGGAGGCGATCCCCTTCATCTTGATCTTCGTGCCGCTGGCGCTCGCGCTGGGCTATGACACCATCACCGGCGTCTCGATCCCGTTTCTCGGTTCGCAGGTGGGCTTTTCCGCCGCCTTCCTGAACCCCTTCAATGTCGGCATCGCGCAGGGCATCGCCGGCGTGCCGATCTTTTCCGGCATCGGCTACCGCCTGATCGTGTGGAGCATCGCCACGGCCGTCAGCATCCTGTTCCTGATGTGGTACGCGGCGCGCATCAAGCGCCACCCCGAGAAAAGCCCCACCTATTTGCTCGACATCGAAAAACGCAGCGAGCACACGATGGACCTGGACAGCTTCGCCGGCATGACGCGCACCCACCGCGCCGTGCTGTGGATCTTCCTCGGCACCCTTTTGACCATGGTGGTTGGCGTGGTCAAGTACGACTGGTTCATCGACGAAATCGCCGCCCTGTTTCTGGTCATGGCCATCGTGGTGGGCCTGGTCGGGCGCCTGGACGCCGACAGCCTGGTCGCCTCCTTCGTGCAAGGCGCGCGCGACATGGTCGGCGTGGCGCTGGTGATCGCGCTGGCCCGCGCCACCATGATCCTGGCGCGCGACGCGCAGATCATCGACACCATGCTGCATGCGCTGACACCGCTGGTGGCGTCATCGAGCCCCGTGTTCGCCGCGCAGAAAATGTTCTTCATGCAGACCGTGATCAACTTCTTTATCCACTCCGGCAGCGGCCAGGCGGCGCTGACCATGCCCATCATGGCGCCGCTGGCGGATCTCGTGGGCGTGACGCGCCAGACCGCCATCCTGGCATTCCAGTTCGGCGAATTCACCACGCCGATGATCCCCACCTCCGGCATTACCGTCGGCGTCCTGGCGCTGGCGCGCGTGCCATGGATTACCTGGGCCAAGTGGATGATTCCGCTGCAGCTGATTTACCTGGTGCTGGCGCTGCTGCTGCTGATACCGCCTTGTTTGATGCATTGGCAGTGAAAATCATCGTTCTGAGATTATTTTATTTCCATCAAAAACTTCACCGCCACAAAGATAAAATTAGACAAATAAAAAATAATTTTAATTACTTAAAAAAATATAAGAATAGATGAAAAAAATAAAAATTAAATTAGTTTCAATTGGTCAACTACCAATTGATTTTCAAGAAAAAATATCCTCAAATGGAAATCATCTGCATTTGAAGTATCAAAAGAAATAGAAAATTTTTCACTTACATGCGATTCCGACGGACCGGACTGGGCCTTTTCAGATGAACTTGTGAGGAAGCAAATCCCAAGAGATTTCGATGCGGATTTCATTGTGGCGATTGTAAACGTCCCGATTGAAGACAACTATTACTCACGTAGACTAGGAAATAATCAAATTGTTTTTACGTTTTATGAGACGAAAGACATTCTTGAACATTACAATATTCCAATTGAAAATATCGTCTATAGAATGCTTTATGCATATACCCTGATATATAAACGAGCAGGAAATCGCATTCCTGGAATCGATGAGATGCAAGGACTTACACACGATGAAACAAGGGCATGTTTGTTTGACATGAACGGGATTAAGACAGACCTTGCGGCTTCATGCAGCAACGCTAAGATTTGCGGTCAATGCCAAGAACAACTACGACGAGATAGGGTATCAAATCATTTGATTGACGCCGTGAAGAGCGAGATCAAAAAAATACGCAAAGATTTATATTATCGAGCTTTTGACTTTATAAAAAAGCATCCTCTATGGTCGCTCGCACTCTCAAGCTTATTCGCAATTACACTTGGAGTTACTGGATCAGTTACGGCATCATTTCTTTATGACGCCATTAAATAAAAATAGTAATTTACCGAAGATAAATTATTTAAATTTATTGAAATAAAGAATCAGTAGGAATACACTCACAAAAACAATAAAAATATTTCAATACCAATCGAGAAGGTCAGAACTTTATTTTACCTACACAAATATGTACGCTAAGACGATTGTAATTGTGTCAGCTTTCAGATGTTTAACTAGCCAATGACCCATATAAAACCTCGCAATCCCGCCCTGCTGAGCGACAGCGACGTGGAATACGCCAACTTCAGCTGCTGCGGCGATGAAGACCTGGTTTTCCTGCGCTGCCCCGCCTGCGGCCATATTTCGGTGCAGTGCTACGAGTGCGAGACGTGGTATGTCGATCTGGCGGACACCAGCCGAATGGAGAGCAGCTTTTTGTCTGGTGGTGATGAGCGGCTGGCGTGTTCGAGCTGCGGCGTGCCGTTCGAGGACTTCTGTTATCTGATGGAAGGGGTGGTGGACAAGTACCTGCCGACCGCCGCGCAGGTGATCGCTGCCGGCCATGGCCGGCACCTGGTACGCCATCTGCGGGAGCAGCGTGGGGTGGTCTTGACGCCGCCAAGTTAGTGTCCTTTTCACCCCTAACGCAGATACTGGGGTCGGACCCTCAGGGACTCGGCGTCCCCGTCCGACCCAGGCACTTTCGCCGTTCGAGTTGAGCCAGCTTAAGTTGACGGCATTGCAGCCATCATTACAGCCTTACCACATGATCACGCGCTGTTCCGGCGGCAGATACATCGCGTCACCCGGCTTGATGCCGAAGGCTTCATAGAAACCTGGCTGGTTCATGACGGTGCCCTTGGCGCGGAATTCGCCGGGCGAATGCGGATCGCTCTTGATCTGCGCGATGGCCGCTTCAGGGCGCAGCTTGGCGCGCCATTTTTGCGCAAAGCCGATATACAAACGCTGTTCGCCGGTCAGGCCGTCGATCACCGGCGACGGCTTGCCGCCGAGCGAGCGGCGATAGGCGTTATAGGTCAGCGACAGGCCGGAGTTGTCGCCGATGTTTTCACCGAGGGTCAGCTCGCCGTTGATGTGATAGCCGGGCACCGGGCTGTAGGCGCCGTACTGCTTGACCAGGCCTGCGGCGCGCGCCTTGAAGGCGGTGCGGTCCTCGGCCGTCCACCAGTTGCGCAGGCGACCGTGGGCGTCGTACTGGCTGCCGGAATCGTCGAAAGCATGGCTGATCTCATGGCCGAAGGTGATGCCGAGCAGGCCGTAGTTGACCGCGTCTTCGGCCTTCACGTTGAAGAACGGCGGCTGCAGGATGGCGGCCGGGATCGTGATCGAATTGAGGGCCGGGCTGTAGCTGGCGTTGACGGTTTGCGGCGTCATCGACCATTCGTCGCGGTCGACCGGTTTGCCCAGTTTGTCCAGGTTGTTCTGGCGGCCCCAGGCGCGTGCGGCGCGCACGTTGGCGATCAGGTCGTTCGGCTGGGTTTTCATGCTGCTGTAGTCGCGCCATTTTTCAGGATAGGCGATCTTCGGCTTCAGGCCCGCCAGCTTGAGCTGGGCTTCCTTCTTGGTCTCGGGGCTCATCCAGTCCAGATTGTCGATGCCTTCCTTGAACGAGGCCACGAAATTGTCGAACATGGCCATCACGCGCGGCTTGGTTTCAGGCGGCAAATACATTTCCACATAGCGCTTGCCGACGGCGTCGCTGATGGCGTTGTCGGTGAAGCGCAGCGCCAGCTGCCACTGCGGTTCGCTTTGCGGCACGCCGCGCAGCACCGTGCCTTCGAAGGCGAAGCGCTCCTTGACGGTGGCGCTGTCCAGGTAGGACGCATAGCTTTCGACGATGCGCCAGTTCAGGTAGCTCTTCCAGGATTCCAGCGGCATCTCGGCCACGGCTGCCGAGAAGCCGGTGAAAAAGCTGGGCTGGCGCACCACGGCCATGGACGCTTTCGGCGCCAGGCCGGCGGCGGCAAAGTAGGCCTTCCAGTCAAACGCCGGCGCCAGTTCGCCGAACTGGTCGAAGGCGACGCGGTTGTACGACTTGACCGGATCGCGCATCTGCACGCGGGTCCATTGCGCTGCGGCCAGGCGCGTTTCGATCTCGAGTACCTGGGCGGCATGCGCGGCGGCGGCCTTGTCGCCGCTCATGGCCAGCATGGTCTCGACATGCTTCTGGTATTTGGCGCGCACGGCCGCCAGCTTGGCGTCGTCGTCCTTCAGGTAGTAGTCGCGGTCGGGCAGGCCCAGGCCGGACTGGCTGATGTTGACGGTGTAGTTTTCCGGGTCTTGCGCATCGGGCGCGACACCGGCCGAAAACGGCGTCTGGATGCCGCTGCGTTGCAGGAAAGCGAACAGCGCCGGCAGGTCCTTCTTGTCCTTGACGGCCGCCACGCGCGCCAGTTCGACGCGCAGGGGCTTGAAGCCGGCGGCGTCGCGCGCCTTGTCGTTCATGAAGCTGGTGTACAGGTCGGCGATCTTGTGCGTCTCGCTGCCGGCCTTGCCGGGATTCTTGACGGTGGCGTCGATCAGGGCGCGCAGCTGGCCCTGGGCGATTTCACGCAATTCGATATACGTGCCCCAGACCGATTTGTCGGCCGGGATCTCGGTGTTGCGGGTCCAGATGCCGTTGACGTAGGCATAGAAATCGTCTTGCGGACGCACTGCCGTATCGAGCGTTTTCATGTCGATGCCCGAGACGGGCGCCAGGGCATTGGGGGCTTGCTGGGCATGCAGCGAGGGTGTGGCGAGAGCGAACAGGGCGCAGCAGGCGGCGCTGATAAGCGAACGATGCACGAAGATTCCTTTGGTTGTGAGTGAGACTTCCTGTTGAAGAACATGCTGGGTACAGACATGCAAGCGCAGGATTATACTCACAGACGGGTGCTGCAATGCAGCAAGATCAAAGGCTGGATTACCACTCTTTTTCGCTGGCGATTTGCGCGGGCGAAGATGACTGGCATTGCTGTCAACAGGGCTGGAAAGAACCGGGGGCGCCGCCCGTCCTGACTGCCTGTGATGGGGTCTTGCGATGTACTGCGGATGCTGTTGCGGGTGCTGCGTGCTGCATGGTGCTGCAGCGCTTACAGCACGGCTTTTTCCGCGGCGCTCAGACGCTTGGCGCTGACATACACGGTGTGCGTAACGGTGGCGTCGGCGCTGGCAACCACGCTCGCCGGCGCGGCGCGGAACGTCGGTACCGAGGCGGTGGCGATGCTGGTGGCGGCGGCGATGGCGATGATGGCGACGAAGATGGCTTCCATGTTTTTGGCGATGTTCATGATGGTGTCCTTTGGGTGGTGGGTTGTGTGCTGCGATGATTGAACTTTAGGCGCATCGCCCCACAAGCACCACCGGATTGCGACCAACTGCGCAAAACGCGGGACAGAATACTCACTGGAAGGATGGAAAGCTAAGTAATCGTCAGGAAATTATTGTGAAGTTATGACGAACAGGACCGGATGCTATGCAAGGCGCCGACTGCGACGCAGTGCGAGCACTGCTAGCAGTTGGCAACACAGCAGAGCGCCGGTGATGGAAGTCAGAAATCACAAGAATTTATTGGGGGTTACTTAGCGCGCCCAGTGCGGCAAATACTCTTGAACCACTTCTTCGACGGCCTTTGCTTGCAAGGCATCCCGCCGGCGCTTGAGAGGATCGCGCTCAGGCAAAGCACTCATCCATTGTTTGAAGCGGACAAAGGCCGTGGGATCGAGTGTATTCATCCGAGCCATATCGCCATTGGTGGCGACGATGACTGCCGAGAAGGGAGGCGAGTCCAGCAGTTCCTGGGCACGTGGTGCTTGAGCCACCCAGAAGTCCTCGTCGTCATTGCTCAACCGGATAGGATGCGGGTCGCCAATCGCCTGCTCGCGGCGGATAATATCAACCTCGAAACCGTCCTTGTTAACAGCCGTGTATTTTTTAGAATTTCGGATACGAAACGTTGGATCTACTTTTTGAAGCACACCCAGCATTGACATGTCGACCTTGCTCAAGGCAGTGGCAAATGCAACTCTTTTTCTGACATCCCAAAGCAAGTCAATGTCGCGTGTCGCCACCGCATCGTCTTCAAAGATAATGCCCGCCGCCGATTCGTAAGCGTAGAGTGCGTGGGTGCCGACCACGCGAAAGTGTTCGCCCAATTTGGTGACTGCCAGACGATTCAGAATGTCCACGATGATAGGCGCAACCCTTCCAACACGCAGCGCACGGTTCATTCTTTTATGTTTGGATAACGACGCCTTCAGCCCGTCTCTGCGCAACTCGGCTAACTCTTTTCTCTGACGAAAACTGGCATACATTGCCTCTGTTTCAGGCGACCGGCGGCCCAAACTCTTTTCACTGCCGGAAGCGGTGGTACGCACCAGATAGGCATCATCAGGAGCGGCCATGGGCCCCCTGTGCCAATACATACCGCCACGTACCTTGGCGGCCTCCGCCAGCGCCTCTTCATAAGCTTCAAAAGTGGCAACCGCATCAATGTACTGCCGTGTGGCATCGGCTGGCAGTTCCAACATAGCAAGCTCCTCGGTATATTTTCATTATTTTTCAAATTATACCGAAAAACTTTTAAAATCAATATCTTGAATCATAAAAACAAGACAAAAATGTTTTCTACTGATCAGCGCCGATAACTCACTGCCGGTAAATATCGGGCACATACTTCTCCATCAGCGACTCAGGCCGCAGCGGGGCCGTGAACCCGTGGCGCGCATACAGGCCGTGCGCGGTGCTGGTGGCCAGCATGAAGCGGCGCAGGCCCTGCAGGCCGGGATGCGCCATGACGGCGTCCATCAGCTGCTTGCTATAGCCCCTGCCGCGGTACTCTTCCAGCACATACACGTCGACCAGGTAGGCGAAGGTGGCGTGATCAGTGACCACGCGGGCGAACGCCACCTGGCGGCCGTCAAGCAGGCCGCCAAAGCACAGGGAATGGTCGATCGCGCGCTGCACGGTGGCCAGCGGAATGCCGATGGCCCAGGTCGATTGCGTGCCGAGAAAATGGTGGATCGCCGGAACGTCGAGTTCCGTCTTGTCGGTGGTGATCTTGAAGGATGACATTGCGCTGGCCCGGTTGTCGTTGAAAACACGATCATCGGCCATTCTGGCGCTGCTGTCACCAGGGCTGGAAAGAACCGGGGGCGCCGCCCGTCCTGACTGCCTGTGATGGGGTCTTGCGATGTACTGCCGATGCTGTTGCGGGTGCTGCGTGCTGCATGGTCGAGCAGCGCTTACAGCACGGCTTTTTCCGCAGCGCTCAGACGCTTGGCGCTGACATACACGGTGTGCGTGACGGTGGCGTCGGCGCTGGCAACCACGCTCGCCGGCGCGGCGCGGAAGGTCGGCACCGAGGCGGTGGCGATGCTGGTGGCGGCGGCGATGGCGATGATGGCGACGAAGATGGCTTCCATGTTTTTGGCGATGTTCATGATGGTGTCCTTTGAGCGAGTGGTTCGGTAGGTTGTGTGCTGCGATGATTGAACTTTAGGCGCATCGCCCTGACAACACCACCGGATTGCGACCAACTGCGCAAAAGGCGGGACAGAATACAGACAGCTGCGATGAAACGCGTCACGGCCCTCAGAAGGTTTGCGGAACCGAGCGCAGCTTGTCGGGATTGCGCATGATGAACACCGCCACCACCTTTTCACCATCGACGATAAAGGACTGCGCCGATTCGAGCTTGCCGGCCACATAGCGCAGCAGCCCCGGTTCGCCATTGATCAGGGCCACGCGATAGCGCACTTGCGCCGGGAACTGGTGCTCCAGCGACCAGTAGACGCCGGCAACCCGCCCTGCTCCCTTGAGCACATGCAGGAAGGAGTTCACCTTGCCGCCGCCATCGGCCACCAGTTGCACGTCGTCGGACATCAGGGCGCGCATCGCCGCGCGGTCGCCCTTGCTGGCGGCCTCGGTAAATTTCGCCAGCAAATCGCGGTGCGCATCCCTGGGTACCGTGAAACGGGGACGCTCCTGCCGCACCCGCACTTGAGCGCGATGGGCCAGCTGGCGGCAGGCGACTTCGGACTTGCCCAGCACTTCGGCGATTTCCGCATAGTCGGCATCGAACACATGGCGCATCAGGAATGCCGCGCGCTCGTCGGCGGACAGCCTCTCCAGCGCCCACATGAAGGCGAACGACACATCGCTGGCCAGTTCCACCGCGCTTTCCGGCGTGTTCTCGTCCAGCTCGACCAGCGGTTCGGGCAGCCACCAGCCAACATAGGTTTCGCGGTCTGCCTTGCTGGTGCGCAGCCGGTCGATGGCCAGCCGGGTCACCACCGACACCAGCCACGCCTCGCAGGACTGGATCTGCGTTTTGTCACCGGCGTGCCAGCGCAGCCAGGCGTCCTGCAGCACATCCTCGGCATCGGCGCGCACGCCCAGCATGCGATAGGCGATCGAAAACAGCCTTGGGCGCAGCGCCGTAAAGAGGGCCAGATAGTCGGTGTCGGTGCGATGGTTCATCGTTATGCTCTTGTTCCCCAATACTACATCGATCGGCGGGGGTGTTAGAAACCTGGCGCCGGTTCTTCCGGGATCTGGTTGCGCAGCGAGAGGTTCAGCACGTTCCAACCACGAATGGCGGCGATGGCGTAGCTCAGTTCGACCACCTCGTTTTCATCGAAATGCTCGCGCAGTTCGGCATAAGCGGCGTCGGTATCGTCGCGCTGCGGCAGCGCATTGACGGCTTCGGCCCAGGCCAGCGCGGCGCGTTCGCGGGGGCTGAAGAACGGCGCTTCGCGCCAGCCGGCGATGGCATTGAGGTGACGCGGCTCGGCGCCCTGCTTGAGCAGGAAGCGCCAATGCATGTCGACGCACACGCCGCAACCGTTGATTTGCGACACGCGCAGGTTGACCAGCTCGAAAAGGCGCTCGCCGATCGCGCTCTGGCTGACCGACTTCGACAGGTTGATCATCGCCTTGAGCGAATTGGGAGCGAGGGAAAAGAAAGGCAGGCGGGCGGTATTGGACATGATGACCTCATTGGTTGGTTGGCGACCGCGCACCATGCGCTGGTCACAGTGATTAGACGTGCGACGCAAGCGCGTTGTGACAGATCCCGTGATTTATTTTCAAAACAGGCGAAAACTATCGCTTGTCACGCCTGCTACAAATGTGGCATGCTACAAATGTTACATGCTACAAATGTAGCCAAACTCATCGCCCAAGGAAAAAACATGCTGTCATTCGCACGCAAATGGATACTGGCCGGCCTGCTGTCCACTGCCGCCCTCACGCTACCGGCGACGGCCGCCGCCACCGATTTCGACAGCATGGTCACGGTCGGCCAGCACCAGCTGCAAGTGGCGCAGATGGGCCAAGGGCCTTATACCGTCGTGTTCGAAGCGGGCTTCGCCAGCGACCAGTCGGTATGGCGCAAGGTGGCGCCGGAAGTGGCAAAAAAAGCGGCGGTGCTGGTCTATTCGCGCGCCGGCTACGGCAAGTCGCCGGCGCGCACGACGCCGCTGACGATGGAGCAAAGCGTGGCCGAACTGGCCGCCGTGCTGGAAGCGCGCCAAGTGCAAGGCCCGCTGATCCTGGTCGGCCATTCGTATGGCGGTTTCTTGATCCGCCATTTCGCCGCCACCCATCCGCGGCAGGTCGCCGGCATGGTGTTCGTCGACCCGGCCGATGAAGGCTTCGAATCCGTCCTCAAGGGCATCGATGCGGCGCGCGTACGGCAGGACCAGCAGATGCTTGCCTCCAGCATCCCGCCCAAATGGCAGGGCGAGCTGCAGACGATCCAGGCCATCCTCGATGCAGGCAAGCTGCCGGCGGCGCCGGCGCTGCCCGACGTGCCGGCGGTGCTGATCACGTCGGTGCAGGCGCGCGCCGGTTCCGACTTTTTCCAGGAAACCCCGGACGTCATCAAGCTCAAGCGCCAGCGCCACGCCGCCTTCCTCAGCCAGTTTTCCAGCGGCGCCCATGTCTTCACGCCCAACAGCGGCCATGGCATCCAGCGGCAGGAGCCGGAGCTGGTGATCAATGCGATCGAGCAGGTGATGACGCTGGCCACGCAGAACGCGGCGCGCCTGGCCAAAGAGAAAGCAGCCGGTGCTGGCGTACAATAGCCAGCATCTTTTACCAGCAGAACCAGCGTTGAAACCATCATGAAAAAAGCCCCCGCATCGACCAGCGTCACCGAGACGCAAGGACTGGACAACCTGGCGCCGCGCGAGCGCCAGGTGGTCGAATGCGTGTACCAGCTGCGGGAAGCCACCGCGGCGCAGATCCAGGAGGCGCTGGGGCCGGACCTGAGCAATTCGGCGGTGCGCGCCATGCTGGGGCGGCTGGAAACGAAAGGCTTGCTGCGGCACAGAGTCGACGGCCAGCGCTATCTGTACAGCGCCGTGGCGCCACAGGCGCAGGTGCGCGAATCGGCCTTGAAAAAACTGGTCGGCACCTTCTTCAACAATTCCAAGGCCAGCGCGGCGACGGCTTTGCTCGGCATGTCGGGCAAACTCAGTCCGGAAGAACTCGACGACCTCGAAGCGATGATTGCAAAGGCGCGCAAGGAAGGCCGCTGATGGCGGGAACCGATCTCGCCCAGCTTCTGCTGAAGCATGGCGTGACGGTCCTGCTGCTGTTATGCCTGCTGCGGCTGCTGGCGCATGCCTCGGCGGCGCGCCGCGTGTTTGCCGCCCGCTGCGGCCTGGTGGCGCTGCTGCTGATGCCGCTTTTCTGGCTGTCGCTGCCGCCGATGCCGCTCACCATGCCGCTGGCCTTGTCGGCCCTGCTTGACCCGCCGCTGGTGATCCCCGCCAGCGTGACGCAGGCCGACGTCCCCGTACTGCGTGAGGCCATTTCCCTGCCCTTGCGCGCGGCCAGCCTCGGACGCTGGCTGCTGGCCGTCTACGTCATCGGCGTGCTGTGCCATCTGCTGCGCCTGGCGCTGAACCTGCGGCAGTTGCGCCGGTCCGCCGCTGCCGCGCGGGCAGTCGACGCCCCCGCATGGAGCGCCGCGCTGGCAAGGCTGCACCGCTCGCTGGGGCTGCGCCGCAAAGTAGCGCTGCTGGTGTCCGATGCGGCGCATTCGCCCTATAGCTGGGGCTGGCGGCATCCCGTCATCGTGCTGGACCGGCACAGCCTGGACAGCGCAGATCCGGGCGCCGTGCTGGCCCACGAACTGGCCCATGTGCGCGCGCATGACTGGATTATGTTGATTCTGGGGCGTGTGCTGCTGGCCCTGTATTGGTGGCACCCGCTGATGTATCCACTGCTGCGCACCCTCGAACACGATACCGAGTGCGCGGCCGACGATGCGGTGCTGGCGGCAGGCAGCAAGCCATCGCACTATGCGCACACGCTGCTGGCGGTGTCGCGCCATGCCTTCGGTGGCGATGCCGCAGGTACGGTGGAAAACCATATCGCCAGTCGTGGCGCCATGCTGCGCAAGCGTATCGCTGCGCTGCTGGAAGCGCATCGCCCGCGCGGGCGCGTCACGGCCCTGCAATGGTGGAGCGGAACGCTGGCGACAGTGGCGCTGCTGTATGTGCTCGGCAGCCTGCAGCTGCGCGGCGAACAGGTGCTGTGGCCGGACCAGCTGGTATCCGTGCCGATGACGAGTCTGGAGCCGCTCGGCTTCCTTGAAACGCTGGACAACCCGAATTTCACCCAGCTGGCCGCCGCCATGCGCGCCGGGGATTTTTCGCTGCGCCATGCGGAGAAAGTGGCATCGTTCCGCCAGCGCGCCGCCATCCCCTCAGTCCTGCAACTGCTGCGCTATCCCTCACCAGTAACGCGGCGCCTTGCCGTCTGGTCCCTGGGCGAGATGCGTTTTCCTGAAACGGCGGCCGCCGTGGCGGCGCTGCTGGCCGACCCCGATGCCTCGGTACGCGCCGAAGCGGCCGGCGCCCTGGGCGACATGGAAGAGACACGCTGGCTGGCGCCCATGATCGCGATGCTGAACGACCCGCATGCCGTAGTGCGCGCCCGCGTCGCGCATGCATTGGGCGATCTGCAGGCCACCGCCGCCATCCCCATGCTGCGCCAGCACCTCGATGACGCGAATGCCGAAGTGGCCGGCGAGGCGCACTGGGCGCTGGCGGAAATGCCCCAGTATTGGTGCGGTGTTATTTCAGCACCGGCCCCACATCGACCACATCGACGCCCTGCAACTGCCCCAGCCAGCCATCGAACCACGGCTTGTGCGACACGCCGACGATGGACAGCACGCGCGCGCCCGGCTGTTCGCGGAAGGTTTCGCGGATATTGGCGACCATGCGCAGGTTGCGGACTTCCCAGCCGGCCACCCACATTTGCGGATAGCCTTGCGGTGACCGCGCGCGCATGGCGGCGCTGACGTTGGCCTCGGCATACATCCGCAGGCTGGCCGCCGTATTGAGCTCGCGGTACAAGGGCAGCAGGTCCGGTGCCCGCATCATCGCTTCCTGCCGCTGTTCGCTTTCCTTCAATGCGGCACCACCTGCCGCCCATGCCGCTTCGATCGCCTGCACGAAGGGCTTGATATCGGGCAGATCGATGCGGTCGCCCGTATGGTTGTCGATGGCATGCACGCGCTGCAGCTTCAGGCGCGCGGCCAGGCGGGCCGCCAGCTGGTAGTTCTCGTTATTGCGCCTGGCCAGTTGCGCGAGTTTGTCCACCAGTGCCTGGTCCAAGCTGTCGCTCGCGCGCCGCTCCGGCGCCGGCAGTTGCAGCCACTGGACATAGGCCGAAGCGACATCGTTCGCCGCGAGGAAAAGCGCCGCCAGTCGCCGCCGCTGCGCCGGTGCCGCGTCCGCCGGCCAGGCCTTCAGGGTCCTGTCCACTTCGGCGAGGGCAGCGGGGACATCGAGCCCGGTAGCGGCCTTTGCCAGCGCGGTCGAGGCGCAATAGTCGGCGCCATATTTTGCGGGATGGCGCGCCGCCAGGTCGCACTCTTCGCCGGACTCGGTTTCAATCGTGATGATGCCCGGCTTGAATGCCGCCAGCCGGTCCAGCACGCCGTCCAGCGCTGCCGGATCGAAGCCGTCCGGCATGGCGTTCAGGGGCATGGTGCCCAGCACCAGTACCTGGGCCCGCGGACCGGTCATGTCGCGATCGAGCGACGCCAGGTCGACCTGCGCCTGTGAGAAATAAGGCCAGGCCGCCGCCAGGCATACCATCGCCGTTGTCCATTTTTTCATGTGCCCCTCCCCTGCCTGTCATTAAAGATAGGGCAACTCTAGGAAAAACAGGGTACAGCCACAAGGCCGGTGCGGGCAGAATGCGTTTTGCGGGGGGCAGGCTGCCGAAACAGGGGGCCAGGCGTTGTCGCTTAAAGCGCGGCTTTTTCTTCGGCGCTCAGGCGCTTGGCGCTGACATAGACCACGTGGGTGGTGACGGCATCGGCGCTGGCATTGGCGACCGTTTTCGGCACCGAAGCGGTGGCCATGCTGGCTGCGGCGGCAACGGCGATGATAGCGATAACGATGGCTTCGATGTGTTTGGCGATGGTCATGGTCAAGTCCTTGGGATCAGTGGTGGTGTGCTGCGATGATTGAACTGTAGACGCAGCGCCCGCTACTTGCCACCGGATTGCGACCAAACGCGCAAATCGCGGAACAGAATACAAACAGCTCTGACGAAACGCAGAAACAGCGGAAAAACCGGCTACAGGCCGCATTTTGATGCGTGCAAGCCCCATTTCCGGCCCTCTCGACCCTGTCTGCGCCCCTAAAAGCCCTGATGCGGGTCAACCTTGTTTATAATCGCCGTACACTAAAGGACCTCTTTCATGACTGATCAATTCTCCAAAAAGGGCGAAGCCTGGTCGGCCCGGTTTTCCGAACCGGTCTCGGACCTCGTCAAGCGCTATACCGCATCCGTATTTTTCGACAAGCGCCTGGCGCTGTTCGATATCGAAGGTTCGCTGGCCCATGCGGAAATGCTGCATGCGCAAGCCATCATCAGCCCGGCCGATTACGCTGAAATCCAGCGCGGCATGGCGCAGATTTCGCAGGAAATCGCCGCCGGCCAGTTCGAATGGCTGCTGGACCTGGAAGACGTCCACCTGAATATTGAAAAACGCCTGACCGAACTGGTGGGCGACGCCGGCAAGCGCCTGCACACGGGCCGTTCGCGCAACGACCAGGTGGCCACCGACATCCGCCTGTACGTGCGTTCCGCCATCGACGACATCACCGCCCTGCTGGCCACCCTGCGCGGCGCCCTGACCGACCTGGCCGAGCAGCACGCCGACACCATCATGCCGGGCTTTACCCACATGCAGGTAGCGCAGCCGATCACCTTCGGCCACCATATGCTGGCGTATGTCGAGATGTTCGGCCGCGACGCCGAGCGCATGGCGGACACGCGCAAGCGCGTCAACCGCCTGCCGCTGGGCGCCGCCGCCCTGGCCGGCACCACCTTTCCGATCGACCGCCTGCGCGTGGCGAAAACCCTGGGTTTTGACGACGTCTGCCACAACTCGCTCGACGCCGTGTCGGACCGCGATTTCGCCATCGAATTCTGCGCCGCTTCGGCCGTGCTGATGATGCACGTGTCGCGCATGGCCGAAGAACTGGTGATCTGGATGAGCCCGCGCATCGGCTTCATCGACATCGCCGACCGCTTCTGCACCGGCTCGTCGATCATGCCGCAAAAGAAAAACCCGGACGTGCCGGAACTGGCGCGTGGCAAGACCGGCCGCGTCTACGGCCACCTGATCGGCCTGCTGACCCTGATGAAAGGCCAGCCGCTGGCCTACAACAAGGACAACCAGGAAGACAAGGAACCGCTGTTCGACACCGTCGACACCGTCATCGACACCCTGCGCATCTTCGCCGACATGGCCGGCGGCATCACGGTCAAACCGGAAGCGATGCGCGCGGCGGCCCTGCAAGGCTACGCCACCGCCACCGACCTGGCCGACTACCTGGTCAAGAAGGGCCTGCCGTTCCGCGACGCCCACGAAGCGGTGGCGCTGGCCGTGCGCGCCTGCGTCGACGCCGGCTGCGACCTGGCCGATTTGTCTTTGGCCCAGCTGCAGGCATTCTCGCCATTGACAGGCGAAGATGTGTTCGAGGTACTGACCCTGGAAGGTTCGGTCGCCGCACGCGATCACGTGGGCGGCACCGCGCCACGCCAGGTACGTGAAGCGATTGCGCGCGTGCGCACGCAGCTGGAAAAGTAAGCACCCTCGTAAGCATCACCTGCGCCCTGTCCGGGGCGCGGCTGCTATCATGCCTGCCTTCAGAATGATCTTTTGGGAGCAGGCATGAACAGCGTCAGCAACGCCATCGCACACACCGGCATCGGTATCGGCGGCACATCCATCGAAGCAGCACTGTCCACCTTGAGCGACATGACGGCCGGCATGGCCGCCATCGGCAAGGACGAACACGCGCAGCGCATCGCCACCGCGCAAGCGTACATGCGCGAGCAGGGCATCGCCGCCATCTACCTGAACGCAGGCGCCAACCTCGTCTATTTCACGGGCACCAAATGGTATGCCAGCGAACGCATGGTGGGCGCCATCCTGCCCGCCAGCGGCAGCCTGGAATATATCGCCCCCGCGTTCGAAGAAAGCACCTTGCAAGGCTTTATGCAGATCGAGGGCAAGGTCAACTGCTGGGAAGAGCATGAAAGCCCGTACCAGCTGTTCGTCGATGTGCTGGCGCGCATGGGCGTGGTACAGGATGCAGTCGCGCCGCCGCGCGTGGGCATCTGCGAAAGCGCCGCCTTCTTTATCTATGACGGCATACGGCCGCTGGCTCCCGGCTACGCGCTGGAAAACGCGCGTGCCGTCACGGCGTACTGCCGCAGCCGCAAGTCGCCAGCCGAAATCGCCCTGATGCAGCGCGTGATGGACATGACCCTGGCCGTGCACGTGGCCACCGCCAGCATGCTATACGAAGGCATCACGACGGTGGAAGTGGAGGAATTCATCAGCCGCGCGCACCGCAAGGTGGGTGCGCCGCGATCGTACTTCTGCATCGTGCTGTTCGGCGAGGCGACCGCCTACCCGCATGGCGTGAACTATGTGCAGACATTAAAGGCGGGCGACACGGTGCTGATCGACACGGGCTGCCAGGTGATGAACTATATCTCCGACATCACGCGCACCTATGTGTTTGGCGCCATCAGCGAACGCCAGCGCAGCGTGTGGAACAGCGAGAAAAAAGCACAGGCGGCGGCGTTTGCGGCGGCGCAACTGGGCGTGCCCTGCGGCGACGTCGACCGCGCCGCGCGCGTGGCGCTGGAAGCCGATGGATTCGGCCCCGGCTACAAGCTGCCCGGCCTGCCCCACCGTACCGGCCACGGCATCGGCATTGATATCCACGAGTGGCCCTACCTGGTCGGCAGCGACACCACGCCACTGGACGTCGGCATGTGCTTTTCAAACGAGCCGATGATCTGCATCCCCGGCGAATTCGGCATCCGCCATGAAGACCATTTTTATATGACGGCAAATGGCCCGCGCTGGTTCACCCAGCCGGCGCACAGCATTGATGATCCGTTTGGATTGGCCTGCTGATCTAGCGCACTGATAGCGTTTTCTGCCAGTTCCGGGCGGCGTGCAGTACCCTAACGATGCTCACGCCGCTCTTTACTGGCAGATAAAAAATCAGAAAATGATCGAAGTTCTTGACTCGCCACTTGCGCATGCCTTGCAGTGAAGGCTGAAGCGTTGACAACGGTGCACCCAGCTTGGGCTGCGCGGCAAGTTCAATAAAACTGGCCTCTGCATTGGACAAAAATTTCTCGGCAAGGCTGATGCCTGCATGCTCAGCCAAATAGACATAGTTATCCACCAGATCGCGCTGCGCTAATGCCCGCTTGTAAATGGTGGACATCTGGTTTTATTTCTTCAAGGAACTCATCCTTGCCTGTCCCTGTCGCCGGATGTCAGCCCAATCTGCCGCTGTCATCGGCGTTTCATCACTGGCCAAGCCCTCTATCAGGAGCGCTTCCAGTTCGCTTTCTGCAGCGCGCTCCTGGTCCGCCTGTATCAGCTGACGCACATATTCACTGACGCTGCCGTAACGGCCACCGGCAACCTGATCATCGACGAATCGTTTCAGGTTCTCCGGTATCGATATTTCCATATTGTCCATGACAGACCTCGCCAACTATTGAAATCTCAATATAGCCGAGAACAGCGGCAGGTCAAACACTTCATTCGCGCTTCGACACCAAGGTCAGGATGTCATAGCTGGCCACCAGCTCATCGTTCTGGTTGGTCACCTGCACGTCCCACGCCACCACGCCCTGGCCGACGCCAAACACGTCCTTGCGGTTGCGGTCGACCTTGCGCTTGCAGGTCAGGCGGGCGCGGATGGTGTCGCCGATGGCCACCGGCGCCACGAAGCGCAGGTTGTCCAGGCCATAGTTGGCCAGCACCGGGCCGACGCCAGGCGAGACGAACAGGCCGGCGGCGGCCGACAGCACGAAATAGCCGTGGGCGATGCGCTTGCCGAACTGCGATTCCTTCGCCGCGATTTCGTCGAAGTGCATGTAGAAGAAGTCGCCCGAGATGCCGCCAAAGGCGACAATATCGGCTTCGCTGACGGTGCGGCGGTGGGTCAGCAGCGAGTCGCCGGTTTTCAGGTCTTCGAAATGCTTGCGGAACGGGTGGATCGGGCTTTCGTTGACGGCCGCGCCACGCACGTATTCACCGGTCACGGCCGCCAGCATGGTCGGCGAGCCCTGTACCGCCGCGCGCTGCAGGTAGTGGCGCACGGCGCGCACGCCGCCCAGCTCTTCGCCGCCGCCCGCGCGGCCAGGGCCGCCGTGTTTCAGCTGCGGCAAAGGCGAGCCGTGGCCGGTCGAATCGACCGAGGCCTCGCGCTCGAGGATATGCACGCGGCCGTGGGTCGCCGCCACCAACGGCACCACGCGCGCCGCCAGTTTCGGATCGCGCGTCACCAGGGTGCTCACCAGGCTGCCCTTGCCGCGTGCGGCCAGCGCCAGCGCTTCATCGATATCGTGATAGCCCATCATGGTGCTGACGGGGCCGAACGCTTCCACGTCATGCACGGCGTCGTTGCCGAACGCATCGCGGCACATCAGCAGGGTCGGCGAGAAGAAGCTGCCATCCTGCGCGCCATCGCCCAGCGGATTGAAACCGTCGGCCGCGCCAAACACTACCTCGTTGCCCTTGGACAGGGTGGCGACGCGCTCGGCCACGTCGTTCTGCTGCTCTTTCGAGGCCAGCGCCCCCATGCGCACGCCGTCGATGGACGGGTCGCCCACCACCACCTTGGCCAGGCGTTCGCGCAGGCGCGTGCCAACGGCGTCCAGCAGATGATCGGGCACGATCACGCGGCGGATCGCCGTGCACTTCTGGCCCGACTTGCCCGTCATTTCACGTACCACTTCCTTGACGAACAGGTCGAATTCCACGTCGTCCGGCGTGACGTCCGGCGCCAGGATGGCGCAGTTGAGCGAATCGGCTTCGCCGTTGAACGGCACCGAATTGGCGATCAGGTTCGGGTTGGTGCGCAGCTTGGCGGCGGTGGCGGCCGAGCCGGTAAACGTGACGAAATCCTGGCCGTTCAAACGGTCCAGCAGGTCGCCGGTGGAGCCGATCACCAGCTGCAGGCTGCCTTCGGGCAGCAAGCCCGATTCATGCATCATGCGCACCACGGCCTGGGTCAGGTAGCTGGTGGCGGTGGCCGGCTTGGCGATGCAGGGCATGGCCGCCAGAAAGCTCGGCGCGAACTTTTCCAGCAGGCCCCAGATCGGGAAGTTGAAGGCGTTGATATGCACGGCCAGCCCGCCGCGCGGCACCAGGATGTGGGTGCCGGCGAAGCCGCCTTTTTTACCCAATGCGATGGCCGGGCCTTCGTGCAGCACGTTCGACGACGGCAGCTCGTTGCTGCCCATGCTGGCGTAGGCGAACAGGGTGCCCGTGCCGCCTTCGATATCGACCCAGCTGTCGGCGCGCGTGGCGCCCGACAGGTGAGAGATCACATACAGCTCTTCCTTGCGCTCGACCAAGTACAGCGCCAGCGCTTTCAGGCGCGCGGCGCGCTGCTGGAAGTCCAGCGCCATCAGGCCCGGCACGCCCGTCTTGCGGGCATAGGTGACGGCTTCCTCGAAATCGATCTTCTCGGCGTGCGTGTGATAAATCACGTTGTTGTTCAGGGCGCTGTGCAGCGGCACGGCGGCCGATTCGCCCAGCCAGCGGCCGGCGATCAGGCTTTGCAACGTTGAAATGTGAGCCATAGTTCGTATTCCTATATAGTTTATTGCGCGGCGGCGTTCTTGTGCAGATGCAGCGGCAGCGCCGATTCAAAATTGAGTCGCTGGCGGTTCGCTTCCACTTCCGTCAGCGCCTCGACTTCGCGCATGGTGTGCATGGAGCGCACGGCCAGTTCGTGGTACTGGCTGGTGCCCGAGGTTTTCCATTTGATTTCATCGTCAGTCAGGCTGCGGATGATTTTCGCGGGCGTGCCGACCACCATGCTGCGCGGCGCCACGATCATGCCGGCTTTCACGAAACTCATAGCGGCGACGATGGACTCGGCGCCGATGACCGCGTTGTCCATCACCACCGCGTTCATGCCGACCAGCGCATTGCGGCCGATGCGGCAGCCGTGCAGCACGGCGCCGTGGCCCACATGGCCGTCGACTTCGACCACCGTGTCGCAGCCGGGAAAGCCGTGCATGACGCAGGTGTCCTGCAGGTTGGCGCCCTCTTCCAGTATCAATCGCCCGAAGTCGCCGCGGATCGAGGCCAGCGGCCCGATATAGCAGCGCGGGCCGACGATCACGTCGCCGATCAGCACCGCGCTCGGATGCACATAGGCGGACGGGTGGACCACGGGGGTAACGCCGTTGATTTCGTAGACTTTGACCATGGTATTTTCCTTTTAACTATCGTGCCATGTGCGTAGGTCGGATTAGCCGGAACGGCGTAATCCGACAAACACCTGTAGCGCCAACAATGTTGTCGGATTACGCGCTACGCGCTAATCCGACCTACGTCCTCACATGCCCAGGTAGGCGCTCTGCACCTGCTCGTTATGCAGCAATTCCGGCCCTGGCCCGGACAGGGTGATGGCGCCCGTCTCGATCACATAGCCGACATCGGCGATCGACAGCGCCGCGTGGGCGTTCTGCTCGACCAGGAAAATCGTGATGCCGCGGTCGCGCAGTTCGGCCACGATGCGGAAGATTTCGGCGATCAACAGCGGCGCCAGGCCCATGCTCGGCTCGTCGAGCAGCAGCAGTTGCGGGCGGCCCATCAGCGCGCGCGCCATGGCCAGCATCTGCTGCTGTCCGCCGGACAGGGTACCAGCGAGTAAAAGACGCTTTTCCTTGAGGATCGGGAACAAACCGTACATGCGCTCGATCTCGCCGGCCACTTCCTGCTGCGGGCGGGTAAAGGCGCCCAGGCGCAGATTGTCCTCCACCGTCATCGGGCCGAACACCTGACGCCCTTCCGGCACCTGGCAGATGCCGGCGCGCACGCGCTTGTCGGCGCTGCTGCGGCTGATGTCCTGGCCGGCAAAGGTGATCGTGCCGGCGCTGATCGGCTGCACGCCTGAAATCGCGCGCAGCAAGGTGGTCTTGCCGGCGCCGTTGGCCCCTACCAGCGCCACCAGTTGGCCCTGGCGCACCTGCAGGGCTATGCCGTGCAGGCCCTGGATGCGGCCGTAGTGGCTGGTGAGGCCGGCGATATCGAGCACCAGCGGTGTTTGTACTTTATCGGTCATGCAGCCACTCCCAGATACGCCGCCACCACGTCGGGATTGGCGCGCACTTCGGCGGCGGTCCCTTCGGCCAGCTTCTTGCCATAGTCGAGCACCAGGATATGGTCCGACAGATTCATCACCAGTTTCATGTCGTGCTCGACCAGCACCACCGTCACGCCCGATTGCGCCACCTTGCGGATCAAGGCTTCGATCTCGCCCGTCTCCGTGTGATTCAGGCCTGCGGCCGGTTCGTCCAGCAGCAGTACCTTCGGCTTGGCCGCCAGCGCGCGCGCAATCTCCAGACGCTTCAGGGCGCCATACGACATCTGGCCCGCCTCGTCGTCGACATGGCGGCCCACGCCGACAAATTCCATCAGCTGGGCAGCTTCATCGCGGCAGGCCGTGTCCGCCCGGCGCACGGATGGCAGGCGCAGCATGGAAGCGAACAGGTTCTGGTTCAGCCGCAGGTGCGCGCCCACCATCACATTGTCGATCGCCGTCATGTTCATGCACACCTGCAGGTTCTGGAAGGTGCGGCTCATGCCGCGCCGCGCCAGCGCATCGGGCGACATGGCGGCCACGTTTTCGCCATTGAGCAGGATTTCTCCCCTGGTCGGCGTGTAGACACCCGTGATCAGGTTGAACAAGGTCGTCTTGCCGGCGCCATTAGGGCCGATCACGGAGTGGATATTGCCTTCCTTGACCATAAAGCTGACATCCTGCACCGCGTGCACGCCGCCAAAGCTCTTGCTCAGGTTGTTAATCGTCAGCATCTCATACCTCCTGTGCCGGTTTGGCGGGCGCCTTGGGCGCGGTTGGCGTGCTTGCCCGCTTGCGCGAACGGCTGGCCAGACTCGGCACCAGCCCCTTGGGCATAAAGATCATGGTCGCCATCAGGATCACGCCGAACACCACCGTCTCCCAGCCTTCAAAACTGGACAGCAGCTGCGGCAAAATCGTCAACAGCGCCGCGCCGATAATCGAACCGAAGACCGACGCCATGCCGCCCACCACCACCATCGTCACCAGCTCGATCGAGTGGAAGAAGCCGGCCAGGTTGGGCGTGATAAAGCCGATGTAATGG
Organism: Janthinobacterium sp. J1-1; assembly: GCF_030944405.1. NCBI lineage: Bacteria > Pseudomonadati > Pseudomonadota > Betaproteobacteria > Burkholderiales > Oxalobacteraceae > Janthinobacterium > Janthinobacterium sp. J1-1. The sequence goes on along the minus strand of NZ_CP132339.1, from coordinate 1,753,195 downwards.
GCGCTGATGCTGCCGGCGATACTGGCGATCACGGCCGACAGCACGAACACGCGTACCTTGAAACGCGTGGTGTCGACACCGACCACGCGCGCCGCCACTTCCGAGCCATGGATCGCCTGCAGCGCGCGGCCGACGGGCGAATCGATCAGGTTCAGCGCCAGCCACGTCACCAGCAGCAGCAATACGGCGCACACCAGATACCACGATTTTTCACCGGCGATTTCCAGCCCTGCCACGCTGAAGGCGGACACGCCGATGCCGTCCGGGCCACCGGTCCATTGCGTCTCGTTGTTGATCACGATGGAGATGATGATGCCCAGTCCCAGCGTGGCCATCGCCAGCGTATGGCCCTTGAGTTTCAGGACCGGACGGGCCAGCAGCAGGGCCAGCAGGCCGGTGGCGACGGCACCGGCGGCCAGCGCGGCCAGCGGCGGCCAGTTGTAGTGCGTGGTCAGCACGGCCGACGCATAGGCGCCCAGGCCATAGAAGCCCGCGTGGCCCAGGCTGATCTGGCCCGTATAGCCCATCAGCAGGTTCAGGCCGATGACGACGATGGCGTTCAGCGCGATGCGGATCGCCACGTCATAGTAGAACGCATTGGTGAGGAACAGCGGCAAAATGGCCAGCACCAGCGCCAGCACCAGCAGGCCGCCATGGCGCGAGCGTGTGAAGAAACGTGTGAAGAAGTTGGTCATACACGCTCCGAATTTTTAGCGCCGAACAGGCCTTGCGGCAGGAAGAACAGGATCAAGAGGATCAGCACGAACGGTACCGCGTCCTTGTACGCCGACGAGATGTAACCTGCCGTCATGGCTTCGGCGATGCCGAGGATCAGGCCACCGGCAATCGCGCCCGCGCCGCCACCGAGGCCACCCAACACGGCGGCCACAAAGCCTTTCAGGCCCAGCATGATGCCGGCGTCATACGAGGTATAGGTGATCGGCGCGACCAGGATGCCGCCGGCCGCGCCCAGGAGCGCTGACAGGCCGAACGAGAACAGCAGCACCTTGCGGGTATTGATGCCGACCAGTTGCGCGGCCAGCTTGTTGTGCGAGGTGGCCAGCATGGCCTTGCCCATCAGGGTGCGGCCGAAGAACCAGCCCAGCACCAGCACGATCACGACCGTCACGCCCAGCACCCACAGGCTTTGCGGCAAGAGGCTCGCACCAAAGAATTGAATCGACGTATCGCCGGAAAACGCCGGCAGCGAATGCGTGTCCTTGCCCAGCCAGATCTGCACCAGGCCGCGCAGCACCAGGGAAGCGCCGATGGTGATGATCAACAAGGTGATGACCTGCGCGTTCTGCGCCGGTTCGATCACGGTTTTTTCCATCAAGAGGCCCACCAGGCCGGTGGCGACGACGGCCAGGAAAATGGCCAGCGGCAGCGGCACGCCGGCGGCCGACATCACGGCGGCCAGCATTCCGCCCAGCATGATGAATTCGCCCTGCGCGAAGTTGATCACGCCGCTGGTGTTGTAGATGATGGTAAAGCCCAGCGCCGCCAGCGCATAGGCGGAACCGACCGTCATCCCGGAATACAGAAATTGTAGAAATTGTGCGACTTCCATGGTGTCTCCAATGTGTTCGGCTGCACGCGGGCCGCCCTCGAGAGCAGCCCGCGCGGATACTTCCGGCTTACCTTATTTCGACAATTGCCATTCGCCGTTCTTCACTTCGACCATGCGGAAAGCCGACAGGTCCAGGCCCATATGGTCTTTCGCCGACATATTGAATACACCGGTGGTGCCCACAAAACCCTTGGTCGATTCCAGCGCCGCCCGCACTTTTTCGCGGTCGGTGCCCCCGGCGCGCTTGATGGCGTCGACCGACAGGTTCAGCGCGTCCAGCGCATAGCCGCCAAAGGTCGACGGATCGATCTTGTAGCGGTCCTTGTAGGTCTTGTCGTAGCCGACCACGATGGCTTTCTGCGCGTCCGCATCCGGCAGCATGGCGCCGATCAGCAGGGCCGGCGTCGGCAGGCGCACGCCTTCGGCGGCCTTGCCCGACAGTTTCAGATACTCGTCCGACGCCACGCCGTGCGACTGGTACAGCGGCAGCGCCGTCATGCCCAGCTGGCCGTAGTTCTTGGTGACGACGGCAGGGCCCTGGCCCAGGCCGAACACGAACACGGCCTGCACGCCGGCCGTGTTCTTGATGCGGGTCAGCTGCGCCGTGATATCGGTGTCTTTCGGACCGTAGGTTTCATCGGAGACCAGGGTGATGCCGTACTTGGAGGCGACGATCTGCGACTCCTTGCGTCCCGACGCGCCAAAGCCGCTGGTTTCCGACAGCAGGCCCACCTTGGTGATGCCGCGCTTCTTCATGTCTTCGAACACCTTTTCGGCCGCCATGCGGTCGGTATGCGGCGTCTTGAAGACCCATTTCTTGACCGGGTCGATCACCACCACGGCGCCGGCCAGCGAGATGAACGGCAGGCTGGCGCGTTCCACCAGCGGCGCCATCGCCATCGTCGCGCCGGTGGTGGTGCCGCCGATCAGCACGTCGACCTTGTCCGACTCGATCAGCCGCTTGGTAAAGCCATTGGCCTTGGCCGCGTCGCTGCCGTCGTCGTAGTGCACCAGTTCCAGCTTGCGGCCCAGCACGCCGCCGGCCGCGTTGATTTTCTCGATATACAGCTGCAGGGTTTTCAGTTCCGGGTCGCCCAGGAAGGCGGCCGGGCCCGTGACGGACAGCACGGAACCGATCTTGATATTGTCGGCCGCATAAGCGCCAACGGCGGACATGGCCAGTACGCCGGCAATCAGGGTCTTCTTGAAGATATTCGCAATCATTGTGGTCTCCACCAGGTTGGCACTACGGTCAATTGTTGGTCGGCGCTTTTGCAATCGTGCGCCTTTTTGTTTTTACTTTTTATACACGTTCAATCACGACGGCAATACCCTGCCCCACGCCGATGCACATGGTGCACAGCGCATAGCGCCCGCCAGTGCGTTCCAGCTGGTTCAGGGCGGCCATCACCAGGCGTGCACCGGAAGCGCCCAGCGGGTGGCCGATGGCGATAGCGCCGCCGTTCGGGTTCACGTGCGCGGCGTCGTCGGCCAGGCCCAGGTCGCGCGTAACGGCCAGCGCCTGCGCGGCAAATGCTTCGTTCAGTTCAATCACGTCCATCTGTTCGATGGTGAGGCCGGTCTGCGCCAGCACCTTCCGCGTGGCCGGCGAGGGGCCAAAACCCATGATGCGCGGCGCCAGGCCGGCGGTCGCCATGCCCAGCACTTTTGCGCGCGGCGTCAGCTTGTACTTGTCGACAGCCGCGCCCGAGGCCAGCAAGATGGCGCAGGCGCCATCGTTGAGGCCCGAGGCATTGCCGGCCGTGACGGTGCCGTCAGCTTTTACAACACCCTTGAGTTTCGCCAGCATTTCCAGCGAAGTATCGGGGCGCGGATGCTCGTCGGTGGTGACCATTTTCGGATCGCCCTTTTTCTGTGGCACGGCCACCGGCACGATCTCGCGCTCGAATACGCCGGCCGCATGGGCGGCCGCCCAGCGCTGCTGGCTGCGCAGCGCCAGCGCGTCCTGGTCGGCGCGGCTGATGCCGAATTCCACCGCCACGTTTTCCGCCGTTTCCGGCATGGTGTCGATACCGTACTGCGCCTTCATCTTGCCGTTCACGAAGCGCCAGCCCAGGGTGGTGTCTTCGATTTTCGCCGCGCGCGAGAAAGCGCTGTCGGCCTTGCCCATCACGAACGGCGCGCGCGTCATGCTTTCCACGCCGCCGGCGATGATCAGCTGCGCTTCGCCGGCCTTGATCGAGCGGGCCGCCAGGCCCACGGCGTCCAGGCTGGAGCCGCACAGGCGGTTGATGGTATTGGCCGGCACATCGACCGGCAGGCCGGCCAGCAGCGCGGCCATGCGGCCCACATTGCGGTTGTCTTCGCCGGCCTGGTTGGCGCAGCCATAAAATACATCGTCGATGGCGGACCAGTCGACCGATGGATTGCGCGCGATCAGCGCGGCGATCGGCAATGCGCCCAGGTCATCGGCGCGCACGCCACCCAGGGCGCCGCCATAGCGGCCGAAAGGTGTGCGTACGGCGTCACAGATAAAAGCGTCGTTCATGTTCGGTTCCTTGTTCGGGCTATCAGGAGAAGATCTTCGGGCGCTGGTCGACCACGCGGCGGGCCTTGCCCGTCAGGGTGCGTTCAATGCCGGAAGCGGCCACCAGGCGCACGCGCGTGCTCACGCCCACGTGCGTCTTGATGCGGTGTTCCAGCTCGCGCGCCAGCGCGTCTGTCTCGCTGGCCGACAGGCTGGAGGTCAGGTCGACGCGCAGTTCGGCGATCACTTCCAGTTTGTCCAGGTGGCCGTCGCGCGTCACCACCAGCTGGTACTGCGGCGCCAGCTTCGGCATCTTCAGGATCAGCTCTTCGATCTGGGTCGGGAACACGTTCACGCCGCGGATGATCAGCATGTCGTCCGAACGGCCCGTGATCTTGCCGATGCGGCGCATCGAACGCGAGGTCGGCGGCAGCAAACGGGTCAGGTCGCGCGTGCGGTAGCGGATGATGGGCAGCGCTTCTTTTGACAGCGAGGTAAACACCAGCTCGCCCTCTTCGCCGTCCGGCAGCACTTCGCCGGTTTCCGGGTCGATGATCTCGGGATAAAAATGGTCTTCCCAGATGACGGGGCCGTCCTTGCTCTCGATACATTCGGACGCCACGCCAGGGCCCATCACTTCGGACAGGCCGTAGATGTCGACCGCGTCGATGCCGGCGCGCGCTTCGATTTCCGAGCGCATGGCGTCGGTCCACGGCTCGGCGCCGAAGATGCCGACCTTCAGCGACGAATCGGCCGGGTCCAGGCCCTGGCGCGTGAATTCCTCGATAATGTTCAGCATGTAGGACGGCGTGACCATGATGATGGACGGCTTGAAGTCCTGGATCAGCTGCACCTGCTTTTCCGTCTGGCCGCCCGACATCGGAATGACGGTGCAACCCAGGCGCTCGGCGCCGTAGTGGGCGCCCAGGCCGCCCGTAAACAGGCCGTAGCCGTAGGAGATATGCACCATGTCGCCGGCGCGGCCACCGCCGGCGCGGATCGAACGGGCCACCACATTGGCCCAGGTGTCGATATCGTTCTGCGTGTAGCCGACCACCGTGGCCTTGCCCGTGGTACCGCTCGAGGCGTGAATGCGCACGACTTGTTCGCGCGGCACGGCAAACAGGCCGAACGGATAATTGTCGCGCAAGACTTTTTTATCGGTGAACGGGAATTTGGCCAGGTCGGACAAGGACTTCAGGTCGTCCGGATGCACGCCTGCTTCATCAAAAGCGGCGCGGTAATGGGGCACGTTGTCATAGGCGTGCTTGAGCGTCCATTTCATGCGGTCGAGCTGCAGCGCCTGCAGTTCATCCTTGCTGGCGCGCTCGATCGGTTCGAGGTCATTCGGGGCTGGATTACGTTGGACCATCTCTGTCTCCTGTTAATTCTTTAACTGTTCGGTGTTCGGGCAGTTCAAACCTGCTCTTGGATCACTTCACCCGCCACGCGGATCGACTTGCCGCGGAAGAGCGCAATCGCGCGGCCTTCCTGGTTGCTGACCTTGACGTCGTAGACGCCGCTTTTTCCCGCCAGCGCCTGCTCGACGGCATCGGCCGTCAGCACGTCGCCTTCGCGGCCCGGCGCCAGGTAGTCGATGGTGCAGCCGGCGCCGACCGTGTTCAGGTTGTAGCTGTTGCAGGCAAACGCAAAGGCGCTGTCGGCCAGGGCGAAGATAAAGCCGCCATGGCAGGTCTGGTGGCCGTTGAGCATGTCGCCACGTACGGTCATCGTCATGCGCGCATGGCCGGGGCCGACATCGACGAGGGCGATGCCCAGGGCTTGCGTGGCGCTGTCGCGCGACAGCATGGAGGCGGCGGCCGCTTCGGCCAGGGCCTGGGCTGCGTGTACAGAGTCTTGCTTATGCATGAAACGATGCTCCATTGGCGAGTTTGCGGCGCAGCAGCGGCGAGACGCGGTAGCGGTCCTCGCCATAGCCTTGCGCCAGGTGGTGCAGCACGGTCACGACGTGCTGGACGCCGACCGCATCGGCCCAGGCCAGCGGTCCGCGCGGATAGTTGACGCCCTTCTGCATGGCGATATCGACGGCGGCCGCCGTGCACACGCCCTGGTTGACGGCGTCGGCCGCCTCATTGGCCAGCATGGCGACGGTGCGCATCACGGCCAGGCCCGGCACGTCGTCCAGGCGCGTCACCGTAAAACCGGCCGCCTGGAACAGGCCGACAGCGGCGTTGTACGCTTCATCGGTGCACTGGTCGGCGCGCGCCAGCGCCACGCGCTTGGCGGTGGCATAGTCGAGCGCCAGGTCGAACAGCACCGTGTCGGCGTGTTGATTGTCGTGCGCGCGCTGGGTGGCGCTGCGGCCATCCGTCAGGTAGATCGCCGCGCCATTGCAATGCAGGGCCGGCGCCGTGTCGCTGACCTGGCCTTCGAGCGTGACCCTGCTGGTGACATTGATGCCGGACGCTTCCAGGCGCTGCACCAGCGCGTGGACGATGCCGCTGTGGCCACGGCCGTCGCTGCCGACGGCGCTGGACAAGGCCACCACTTCCGGGCGCGGCTGTGCGCTTTCTTCCCTGGCAGCGGGGATGCTGGCGCCTTCGCCATACCGGTAAAAGCCACGGCCCGATTTGCGGCCCAAAAAGCCCGCATTGACCATTTCCTGCTGCAGCACGGACGGCGTGAAGCGCGGGTCGTTGAAATAGGCGCCGAACACCGATTGCGTGACGGAGAAGTTCACGTCATGGCCGATCAGGTCCATCAGCTCGAAGGGGCCCATGCGGAAACCGCCCGCTTCGCGCAGCACGGCATCGATGGTGGCGGCGTCGCCGGCCTGCTCGCTGAGCAAACGCCAGCCTTCCGCATAAAACGGACGGGCCACGCGGTTGACGATAAAGCCGGGCGTCGATTTCGCATGCACCGGCATCTTGCCCCAGGCAATCGAGGTGTCGTAAACGGTGGCGGCGACCGCTTCGCTGGTAGCCAGTCCACTGATCACTTCGACCAGCGCCATCAGCGGCACCGGGTTAAAAAAGTGCATGCCGACCAGGCGTTCAGGGCGGCGCAGCTTGGCGGCGATCGCGGTGACGGAAATCGACGAGGTATTGGTGGCCAGGATGCAGCGCTCACTGACCAGCGCTTCCAGGTCGGCGAACAGGCTGCGCTTGACGTCGAGGTTTTCGACGATGGCTTCGACCACCAGTGACGCATCGGCCACGTCGCTCAAGCTGCCGGCCGCCTGCAGGCGCGCTGTGGCGTCCTGCGCCTGCTGCGCCGTCATGCGGCCTTTCTCGGCCAGCTTCGTGTACATCTTGCCGATATCCGCCAGCGCCTTGCTGACGGCCTCGGGACGCGTGTCGTAGAGTTTCACGCGGTAGCCGGCGGCCGCCGCCACCTGCGCGATGCCGGCGCCCATGGCGCCGCTGCCGATCACGGCGACAATGCTGTTGTTGTCCAGAGCTGCCATCTCAGTGTCCCTTGAATTGCGGTGCGCGTTTTTCCATAAAGGCGGTCACGCCCTCGCGGTAGTCGTCGGTGTTACCGAGTTCGCTCATCATGCGCGCTTCCAGCGCCAGCTGCTGCGGCAGGGTATTGGCACCACTGAGAGCCAGCGCCTGCTTGGTGAACGCCAGGCCCTTGGTCGGCGCGGTGGAGAAATGCACGGCCAGTTTGCGCGTTTCCGCAGCCAGCTCGGCGTCGTCCACGCATTTCCAGATCAGGCCCCAGTCCTCCGCTTTTTCGGCCGTCAGTTTTTCACCGAGCATGGCCAGGCCCATGGCGCGCGCCGAACCGATCAGGCGTGGCAGGAAGAAGGTGCCGCCCGTGTCCGGGATCAGGCCCAGCTTGCAGAACACTTCGACAAAGCTGGCCGATTTGCCGGCGATAACGATATCGCAGGCCAGCGCCAGGTTGGCGCCCGCGCCGGCGGCCACGCCATTGACGGCGCAGAGTACCGGCATCGGCAAGGCCTTCAGGGCCAGCACAAGCGGCGCATAGTTTTTTTCCACCGACTCGCCCAGGTCCACGCCTTTCGAACCCGGTTCGACGGCGCGGTCGGACAGGTCCTGGCCGGCGCAGAAACCACGGCCGGCACCGGTCAGCACGAAGACGCGCACGGAATTGTCGGCGTTTGTTTTGGCAATCGCGTCGCGCACTTCCTCGTGCATGGCCTGCGTAAAGCTGTTCAGCTTGTCGGGACGGTTCAGGGTGAGCGTGGCGATGCCCTGCTCGATGGTGAAGAGGATGTTCTGGTAGGTCATGGCGTCTCGCTATTTTATTTATTGGCCCGCAACGGAAATCTGGGATCTGACCGTGGCTTTACTCTGCCTGGTCGAAATCGACAATCACCTTGTCGGTGACAGGAAAACTCTGGCAGCTGAGCACAAAGCCGCGTGCCACTTCGTAGTCTTCCAGCGCGTAGTTGACGTCCATCTCGACCTTGCCGTCGAGGACCTTGCAGCGGCAGGTGGAGCACACGCCGCCCTTGCAGGAATAGCGCATGTCGATACCCTGGCGCAGGCCGGCGTCGAGGATGGATTCCTTGTCCTTGTCCATCGTGAAGGTGGTGTGGTTGCCGTCCAGGATGACGGTCACTTCCGTCTCCTGCACCGCGCCGGCGGCCAGCTGGGCGCGTGGCTTGTGGGCGTTTTTCGGGATGCTGGCGGCGAACAGTTCGATCTTGATGTTTTGCTTGGGCATGCCGGCCGCCTGCAGGGCGGCGGATACGCCCAGCATCATGTCTTCCGGGCCGCAGATAAAGGCGTTGTCGTAGTCTTCCACCTTGATCCAGTGCTGCAGGAACTGTTCACATTTTTCCTGCGTGATGCGGCCGTTGAACAGTTCGATGTCCTGCTGTTCGCGGCTCATCACGTAGACCAGGTTCAGGCGCTCCAGATACACGTCCTTCAGGTCCGTCAGTTCTTCCTTGAAGATCACGGACGAGGAGGCGCGGTTACCGTAGAACAGCGTAAAACGGCTCAATGGTTCCGTCAGCAGGGTGGTCTTGATGATGGAGAGTATCGGCGTGATGCCGCTGCCCGAGGCGAACGCCAGGTAGTGCTTGCGGTTGACGCAGTCGAGCGGCACATTGAAGTGGCCCATCGGCGGCATGACTTCAATCGTCGCACCGGCTTTCAGCGTGTCGTTGGCCCAGGTGGAAAACGCGCCGCCGGGGGTGCGCTTGATCGCCACGCGCAAGGTGCCGTCCTGCACCGCCGAACAGATGGAGTACGAACGGCGCACGTCTTCCGCATTGATATTGGCGCGCAAGGTCAGGTGCTGGCCCTGCTGAAAGCGGAACTGCTGCTGCAACTCGGCAGGCACGTCGAAGGTGACGGCGATGGTGTCGCGCGTTTCATTGCGCACGTGGGACACCGACAGCGGATAAAATTTACTCATGCTTCATCTCCAGTTTCTACGCACTGCATGCTTTTTTAGTGGCACTTGAAGTAATCAAACGGTTCGCGGCAATCGATGCATTTGTACAGCGCCTTGCAGGGCGTGGAGCCGAACTGGCTGGTCAGCTGCGTATGGCTGGAACCGCAGTTCGGGCAGATCACATCCAGTTTTGGCGCCGCCACGCGTTTCACGCCCGATCTTGCCCCACCCTTCAGCCCACTGATATCGATCACCTGCTGCTGCGGCGGGGCGATGCCATAGCCTTTCAGCTTGGCCTTGCCCTCGTCGCTCATCCAGTCGGTGGTCCAGGCCGGCGACAATTGGTTCACCAGCGTGACGTTTTCCACGCCATGCTCGCGCAAGGCATCCGTCACCGCATCGGCGATCACCTGCATCGCCGGGCAACCGGAATAGGTCGGGGTGATCGTCACCACGCAGGCGTCATTGCCTGTCACTTCGACGGCGCGCACGATACCCAGGTCCACCACCGAAATGACGGGGATTTCCGGGTCCGGCACGTCGCCGAGCCAGGCCCAGACCTGCGCCGCATCGAGCGTGCCGGTGGCGGTATTCATTACCACTCCGCTCCGGGATAGGCGCGCTGCAGGAACTGCATCTCGGCCAGGATAAAACCCAGGTGTTCCGTATGCGTGCCCTGCTTGCCGCCCTTTTGCATCCAGGCGTCCGGCGCCGGCATGGTCAATGTGGCTTCGGCAAAGATCTCGGCCACGTGTTCCAGAAAGGCGGCGCGCAGCAGGTCGGCAGGCGGCGCGATGCCGGCCGCCACCATGGCGCTGTCGACCGCGTCATACTGGAACATCTCGCCCGTATACATCCACAGCGCGTCGGCCGCGGCCTGGGTTTTCTGGTGGCTTTCCGCCGTGCCGTCGCCCAGGCGCACGATCAGGTCACCGCTGCGGCGCAGGTGGTACGTCACTTCCTTGATCGACTTCTGCGCCACTTCGACGATGCGCGGGTCGCTCGCTTTCGTCAGCTCCAGCAGCTGGAAGTAGTGCCAGGTGTCGAAGAAGAACTGGCGCATCATGGTGTCGGCGTAGTTGCCGTTCGGCTGTTCGACCAGCAGGCAGTTGCGGAAGTCGTGGGCGTCGCGCATGAAGGCGATATCGTCCTCGTCGCGGCCCGCGTTTTCCAGTTCGGCCGCATAGCTGAACCACAAGCGCGTCTGGCCCAGCAGGTCCAGCGCGACGTTGGTCAGCGCCATGTCTTCTTCCAGCGCCGGACCCTTGCCGCACAGCTGCGACAGCTGCTGGCTGAGGATCAGGGCGTTGTCGCCCAGGCGCAGTAAATAAGTGACCTTGTCATCCATTGCGATCACTCCCATCACAGGTTCTTGACTTCTTCCGGCATCGGGAAGAAGGTGGGATGGCGATACACCTTGCTGTTCGACGGTTCGAACAGGGCGCCCTTGTCGCCGGGGCTGCTGGCAACGATATCGGCGGCGCGCACCACCCAGATGCTGACGCCTTCATTGCGGCGCGTGTACACGTCGCGCGCATGGTTGACCGCCATGGTGGCGTCGGAGGCGTGCAGGCTGCCCACATGCTTGTGCGCCAGGCCGTGCTGGCTGCGGATGAAAACTTCCCACAAAGGCCATTCTTTGCTCATGATGCTATCCCCTTACTGTTTTTATGTCGGTTCTCAGGCTGCCGCTTTGACTGCGGTCTGCTTGTCGGCGTAGGCCACCAGTGCATCGCGGAACCATGCGCCATCTTCATACGCTTTGACGCGCGTCTGCAGGCGTTCGCGGTTGCACGGGCCATTGCCCTTCAATACATTGTTGAACTCGGACCAGTCGATCTCGCCGAATTCATAGTGGCCGGTCTCGACGTTGAATTTCAGGTCGGGATCGGGCACGGTCAGGCCCAGGTATTCGATCTGCGGCACGGTCTGGTCGACCATGCGCTGGCGCAATTCGTCGTTCGAGAACAGCTTGATGCGCCATTGCGCCGATTGCGCGCTGTTGACGGACGCCGCGTCGGACGGGCCGAACATCATCAGCGACGGCCACCACCAGCGGTTCAGGGCATCCTGCGCCATGGCTTTCTGTGCTGGCGTGCCCTTGCACAGCGACATCATGATGTCGTAGCCCTGGCGCGCATGGAACGATTCTTCCTTGCAGACGCGGATCATGGCACGCGCATACGGCCCATACGAGCAGCGGCACAGCGGAATCTGGTTGATGATGGCCGAGCCGTCGACCAGCCAGCCGATGGCGCCCATGTCGGCCCACGACAGGGTCGGGTAGTTGAAGATGCTGGAATACTTGGCTTTGCCCGAGTGCAGGGCGGCCAGCAATTCGTCGCGCGACACGCCCAGCGTTTCGGCCGCGCTGTACAGGTACAGGCCGTGGCCCGCTTCGTCCTGGATCTTGGCCAACAGGATGGACTTGCGTTTCAGGGTCGGCGCGCGCGTCACCCAATTGCCTTCTGGCAATTGACCGACGATTTCCGAGTGGGCGTGCTGCGAAATCTGGCGGATCAGGGTCTTGCGGTAAGCGTCCGGCATCCAGTCCTTGGCCTCGATCTTGATGCCTTCGTCGATGCGTGCCTGGAAAGCCTGCTCTTCCGCGCCCATGTCGTCGATGGAACGAACGTTCTTGAGGCCGGTTTCAACCATTTGTGCGTACATGATCTGTCTCCCAATGGGTGGCTTGCGCTACTGCGCAAAGCGATAAACGGATAATACGATACATAAATCGATTTGCATACACTTGATTTGAATCATTTGAAAATTCCGTATCTTATGTTTCTTTTACGGAGGTATCATATGGAAAATAGTGCATGCAGCAGCGCAGAGCGAAGTAAACTGCTGCCTTTATAGAAATGTCCTCTTACGGCCAGACCAGGAACACATGAACAACACCGCTTGCACCGCATGGATAGCCGATTTCCTCGCCACTGACCCGCCCCGTTCGAAGTCGCTGGTGATGACGATCTTTGGCGACGCCATCGTGCCGCGCGGCGGGTCGATCTGGCTGGGCAGCCTGATCGAGCTGTTGGCGCCGTTCGGCGTCAACGACCGCCTGCTGCGCACCAGCGTGTTCCGCCTGGCGCAGGAAGGCTGGCTCAGTTCGCAACGGGATGGCCGCCGCAGCGCCTATGCGATCCGGCCGGAAGCGCTGGCCCGTTTCGAGCGCGCCTACCGCCGCATCTACGCGCCGCTGGTCAAGCACTGGGATGGCAGCTGGACCCTGGTGATCGGCGCGGCCGGCAATATCAATGCCAGCGAGCGGGGGGCGCTGCGCAAGGAGCTGCTGTGGGCCGGTTATGGCCTGGTCGCGCCCGGCATCTTCGGCCACCCGGCCAGCAATGGCGATGCGCTGGAAGACATCCTGGTGCGCAACGAAGTACAGGGCAAGCTGTATGTCTGCCACAGTACGGAGTTGCCGGGTGTCAGCACGCGGCCCCTGCGCGAAATGGTGGCCGAATGCTGGGACTTGTCGGAAGTGATGGCCGGCTACGAAAAATTCATCGCCAGCTTCCAGCCGCTGCTGGCCCTGCTTCAGGAGCAGCCGGCCATCGCGCCCGAGCAGGCTTTCGTGATCCGCTCGCTACTGACGCACGCCTATCGCCGGGTGCAGCTGCACGACCCGCAATTGCCGGTCGAACTGCTGCCCGAACCGTGGCCCGGCACGCAAGCCTATGCGCTGGCGCGCGCACTGTACCGGCGCACCTATGCGGCGGCGGAACAGCATATCCTGGCCACCCTGCGGCGCGAGGACGAACAGGCGGCCGATGTGAAGCCGTGGTTTTATGAGCGTTTCGGTGGCCTTGATACCTGAACCTAACGACGAAAATGCCGGGGGCCGGACGGGGACGCCGAGTCCCTCAGGGTCCGACCCCGGAATGTGCTGTTGGGGTTGTTCAACCTACTGCTTCGCCACCACCTGCTTCGCCCCCGCCAACAGATCCTGCCCCAGCTTGTCGAGCGCATTGACCTGCAACTGCATGGTGTCGAGGATGGCGTGGTTGAAAGCCAGTTCGGCCGGCGTGGTATAGCCGGGAAAGCGCAGGATGCGCAGCAGTTCCTGCAGGGTGGTGCCCTTGCCCAGGTGCGCCAGCGCATCGCTCAGGGCGCTGGCTTTCTTTTCCAGTTCGCGGATATGTTTGCCGTTGTCGTCCATGATGATCTCCCGGTGATGGAGCTATCACGTTAGCAAAGCAAGCCACACCGGGTTTGCGCCGGCACAAAGGCCCGGGCAAAACGGGTATCATCGCGCCATTGCACACGATGCAAACCCTAACTTGTTTTTACCAGGAACATTCATGACCATTAAAATCAGCCAGCAGTTCGACGCCGGCGCGATCGAGGTGCTGCGCGCCGACGATGCCCATTCGATCGAACTGAACATCCGCAAGGATTCCCACGCCGACATCACGCAATGGTTTTACTTCCGCCTGCAGGGCGCGCAAGGCGAGGCGTGCACGATCCGCTTCATGAACGCGGGAAAATCCGCCTATCCGGACGGCTGGAAAGACTACCAGGCCGTGGCCAGCTACGACCGCGAAACCTGGTTCCGCGTGCCGACCAGCTTTGACGGCGCCGTGATGACCATCGAACATACGCCGGAAGAAGAAAGCGTGTATTACGCCTATTTCGAGCCGTATCCATGGGACCGCCACCTGGCGCTGATCGACAGCGCGCAAGCGTCGCCACTGGTGCGTTTGATCGACCTGGGCAGCACGGTGGAAGGGCGCGACATGAACCTGCTGGTGGTCGGTGACGCCGATGCCGAGAAAAAAGTCTGGGTCATCGCGCGCCAGCATCCCGGTGAAACGATGGCCGAATGGTTTGTCGAAGGCATGCTCGAAGCGCTGCTGGACCAGGCCAACCCGTTTGCCCGCCAGTGCCTGCAGGACGCCGTGTTCTACGTGGTGCCGAACATGAATCCGGACGGTTCCGTGCACGGCAACCTGCGCACCAACGCGGCCGGCGCCAACCTGAACCGCGAATGGATGACGCCGACCATGGAACGCAGCCCGGAAGTGTTCCTGGTAAAACAGAAAATGCATGAAATCGGCTGCGACCTGTTCCTCGACGTGCATGGCGACGAAGGCCTGCCCTACGTGTTCGTGGCCGGCAGCGATGCGCTGGAAAATTTCACGTCAGCACAGAAGGCCGAGCAGGAGCGCTTTATCGCCGATTTCAAGGTGGCCAGTCCCGACTTCCAGGACGAGCACGGCTACGAAGACGGCCCGTTCACGCCCGAAGTGCTGACCATGGGTTCGCCCCATATCACGCACGCCTTTGGTTGCCTGTCGCTGACCCTGGAATTGCCGTTCAAGGACAATGCCAACGACCCCGACCAGCAAACCGGCTGGAGCGGTGCCCGCAGCGCCGCCCTGGGTGCGGCAGTACTGCAACCGATCCTCTCCAGCCTGCGCGCGTAAGCAAGCGCTACCCTTTGGCCACCTGGCGCAAGGCTGTCACCAGCTTGTCCAGGTGTGACTCGGGCGTAAAGATGGCTGGCGTGACGCGCAGGCACGCGCCGGACGCCAGGCCGTCGCGCGGCACGGCAAAGATGCCGTGCTGCTGCACCAGTTTTTTCGACAAGGCAAAATTGTCGGCCACGCTGGTTTTTCCCTTGATGCGAAATGACGCAATCGCGCTGCTCAGGCGCGGATCAGGCGAGGCCAGCACTTCGATGCCGGCGATGCCGCGCGCCGCTTCCACCCAGCGGTTGCGCAGCAGCCGCAGCCGCGCCTGCTTGTTGGCCACGCCTATCCGCGCGTGCAAGTCCAGCGCCGCCGGCAAGCTCAGGTAGGCCGCGAAATTGACCGTGCCCGTGTGCACGCGCGAGCGGATATCGTCGCCCATCTTTTCGCCCAGCCAGGGATCGATATCGGCCACCCTGCCCCGTTTGATGTAGGCGGCGCCCACGCCCACCGGCGCGCCTATCCACTTGTGCAGGTTGATGCCGACAAAGTCCGCCTGCAGGTCGGGGATCGTCATGTCCAGCTGGCCGAAGCCGTGCGCCGTATCGACGATCACATCGATGCCCCGTTCGCGCGCCATGCGGCTGATCTCGGCCACCGGCAAGACCATGCCGTTGCGGTGGTTCACATGCGTGAGCAGCATCAGTTTGAGCTTCGGGTGGCGCGCCATCGCCTGCGCATACGCATCGATGACATTGTCGTGCGTAAATGGTTCCGGCATGGCGATCGCCACCACCTCGGCGCCGCGCCGCTGCTGCAGCCAGCGCGTGACGGTGATCATATTGTCGTAGTCGATATCGGCATGCAGCACCGTGTCGCCCGGTTGCAGGCGGTTATAGCCGGCGATCAGGACCTGCAGCGCTTCCGTGGCGCCGCGCGTCAGCACGATCTCATCGACCGCCACGCCCAGCGCCCTGGCCGCCGCCGCGCGGGCCGCCTCGAAGTCGGCCGGAAAGCGCATGCGCGCATACCAGGCGTTGTCGCGGTTGACCATGGCCAGTTGCTGCTCGTAATGGGCCAGCACCGGCCTGGCCATCGAACCCCAGAAAGCGTTATCGAGCTGCAGCACCGCATCGGTGCTGTCGTACTGGGCGGCCACCGCCTGCCAGTAGGCCTGGTTGCCGGCCAGGCTGTCCGGCGTGGCGCCAGCCGGCACCGGCGGCAGGGGCGGCGGCAAGGCCGCGGACGCTGCCGAGGCCGCATCCACCGCCAGCGGCAGCGCCGCCGCCAGGGAACCGGCGCGCAGCAGCGCCCGGCGTTGTGGATTCATCTTCACCATCGCCCCTTAAAATTTCACTTTGTATTCGACATACAGGTTGCGGCCATCCGTATCATACGGCGCATTGCGCGAATAAATCAGGCCACGGCTGGCCTGGAAGGTCGCTTCGTCGGGATATTTATCGAGCACATTATCGATGCCGGCGCGGATCGATTGCGTGTCCGTGATCTTGTAGCTGGCCGCCAGGTCGAGAAACTGCATGGCGCCAAAGCGCTGGAAGATATCGCCCGTGGTATTGCCGGTGTTGTCGGTCCAGGCGCCGTAGTAGCGCACGCGGGCCAGCGTACTCCAGTTGCCCAGCTCATAGTTGCCGCTGATGGTGGCTTTCTGGCGCGGCAAACGTTCTTCGAAGACCTGGCGCTGCGCCGGATTGGTGACCAGGCTGGAATTGCCGCCGTCGACCTTGGTGGTGTTGTAGTTGTAGGCCAGGGTCAGGTTCAGCTTGCCATTGCCGATACGGCTCAGGTGGTTGCCGACGATATCGATGCCGCGCGTGGTGGTGTCGAAGTCGTTGGTGAAATAGCTGACCGAGGTGTAGCGCAGCGGATTGGCCACGCCAGCCGGCACGGCAAACGACGCGGACGTGCTGAAGCGGTCGCTGACCTTGATGTCATACACGTCGACCGAACCGGAGAATCCCGCCGGCGTCTTCCAGGTAAACCCCAGCGACAGGTTTTTCGATTTTTCCGGTTTCAAGGGCTGGGCGCCCAGCAGCACCGCCAGCGGGTCGTTGTTGGCCAGGCGGCCGCTGGTAAACAGCAGCAGGGTCTTGGTGTCGAGGCCCTGGTTGGTGCTGTTGGTATTCGACTGGCCCGGCGTCGGCGCGCGGAAACCGGTCGAGTACGAACCGCGCAAGGCCAGGCTGTCGCTCAGGGCATAGCGGGCCGACAGCTTGCCGTTGACGGTGCTGCCGAACTCGGAGAAATGTTCGTAGCGGGCCGCGCCGCCCAGGCTCAGCGCCTTGCTCACTGGCACCTCCACGTCGAGGTAGGCCGCATAGCTGTCCTGGCCCCAGCTGCCCGCCTGACGGTCGCTGAAACCGGGTGCGCCGTTGGCGTTGGCGTCCAGGCCCATGGCGGCGCCCGGCCCCACCGTCCAGGACGCCGTGTCGCCGGCCTTGACGCCATAGGTTTCATTGCGCGCTTCCGCGCCAAAGGCGATATTCACCGGTTGCGGCAACGCCGCGACCGGCAACTCATAGTTGAAGTTGGCGTTGAGGATTTTTTCCGTCTGCGACAAGCGACCCAGATAAAAGGCCGTCGGGCTGGCCGGCCCCATCGAGGCATTGATGGAATTGGCCAGTTCGTAGTCGATGCGGTTGCGGCCATATGACGCGCTGACATCCCAGCCGAGTTGCTCGCTGATACGCCCGCGCAGGCCGGCCACGAACTGCATGTCGTCCTGCTCGTTCGAGTAGCTGGGGCTGAAACCGAGCGGGTACACGCTGCGCAAGTCCCAGCCGGGGAACAGGGTGCTGGTTTTATAGGCGCCGGTGCTGGTGTCGGGATTGCGCCAGTTGAAGTCCGACGTGCCGTCGCTGTGGCTGTACAGGCCAAAACCGTAGAGTTCGATACTGTCGGACAGGGCCATGCTGGCATTGAAACCCAGCCGCTGGCTCTTGAGTTCAGGCTGGCCCCAGCGCTGCACCGGATTCGGCACCTTCAGTTCCGGATGCGCTTGCTGGAAAGCGATGGCGTCGGCCCGCTGGCGCGTGCGCGAGGTGGGATCGGACTTGGCCAGCGCGCCGAAAATGCTGGCCTTGCCCGTCTCGCCAAACGCAAAACCCGTCTTCAGGTTGAGTTCGTTGGCCTTGCCGTCGCCTTCGGCATATTGCGAATGGTGCACGGACAGTTCGGTACCGACCGTATCGTCGAGAATGATATTGATCACGCCGGCAATCGCGTCCGAGCCGTACTGGGCCGAGGCGCCGTCGCGCAGTACTTCGATGCGCTTGATGGCGGACACGGGAATCTGCGCCAGGTCCGGCGCCTGGGCACCACGCGCGCCGAGCAGCGCGCTGCGGTGGAAACGCTTGCCATTGACCAGCACCAGGGTCTGGTCCGGCGACAGGCCGCGCAGGGTGGCCGGCCGCACGAAGACTTGCCCGTCAGCCATCGGCAAGCGCTGCACCACATACGAGGGCACCAGTTGCGCCAGCACGTCGTTCAGGTCCGACGATTCGACCGCGCCGATATCTTCGCGGTTGAACACATCGACGGGTGCCATGGTGTCGAACTGGGTGCGGTTGCTGCCGCGCGTGCCGGTAACGATCACGGCTTGCGGTGCATCGAGCGAGTCGCTGGCAGAGGCTGGGCCAGCGGGCGCATCGCCATGGGCATGCGCCTGGCTGGCGAACGCGGCGCTCATGGCACACATCAGGGCCACGGCGCGGGCGATGCGGGTACGGGTAGATGTCATGGAAAGTATCACTATGCAGGTTGGCTGAGACAACGACGCGATGCTGCAGACTTTCATCTTGCATGAAATATCACGAAGTTCGGCTTACTTACATTAAAAGCATCTAACTCGCCATTAATGTGAAGCAGCGACATCATACGAAGCGAATATGTCCGCCGTATGACCTGCCCGCACGAAAAAAAAGGCGCCAGCGGCGCCTTGGAGTCGACGACGGCGCTGCCTCAGCCGCCCGCCACCACCATGCTCTCGATCAGGATGGACCCCGTCTCCTTGGTGCCCCGCCGCAGCACGTCGGCGCCGATGGCGACGATATGGCGCAGCATGTCCTTCATGTTGCCGGCAATCGTGATCTCCTCCACCGGGTACTGGATCACGCCGTTTTCGACCCAGAAGCCGGAGGCGCCGCGCGAATAGTCGCCCGTCACGTAATTCGTGCCCTGCCCCATCAGTTCCGTCACCAGCAGGCCCGTGCCGAGCTTTTTCAGCATGGCGACAAAATCGTCGCCGGGTGATGTCAGGCTGGAGCTCATGTACAGATTGTGCGAGCCGCCCGCGTTGCCGGTGGTCTGCATGCCCAGCTTGCGCGCCGTATAGGTCGACAGGAAATAACCTTGCACCACGCCATCCTTGACGACGTCGCGGCTGACGGTTCTCACGCCTTCCTCGTCGAACGGCGCCGAACCGACGCCGCCGATCACGTGCGGGTCTTCAAAGATCTGCACGTGATCGGGCAATACTTGCGTACCGAGGGAATCGTTGAGGAAAGTCGACTGGCGGTACAGCGCGCCGCCCGAGGTCGCTTGCACATAAGTACCCAGCAGGCCGGCCGCCAGCGGCGCCTCGAACAGCACCGGGCAGGTGCGCGTGCCGAGTTTGCGCGCGTTCAGGCGCGACAGCGCGCGCTCGGCGGCGTAGCGGCCGATGGCTTCGGGACTCGACATTTTGGCGGCATCGCGCACCGAGGAATACCAGTCGTCGCGCTGCATCTTGGCGCCCTTGCCGGCGATCGGCGCCACAGATAAAGTGTGGCGCGAGAACGGATAGCCGCCGATAAAGCCGCGCGAGTTGGCCGACACAAAGTGCGATTGCTGCACGTGCACGCTGGCGCCTTCGCTGTTGCTGATGCGCGCATCGACGGCAAACGCGGCCGCTTCGGCGCGCTGCGCCAGTACCACGGCTTCCTCGGTGGAAATCAACCACGGGTAAAACAGCTGCAGATCGCGCGGTGACAGCTCCAGCATGTCGGCATCGGCCAGGCCGGCGCAATCGTCCTCGGCCGTGAAGCGGGCGATATTGTAGGCCGCGTCCACCGTGGCGCGCAGGGCTGCCGGCGAGAAATCGGAAGTGCTGGCATTGCCGCGTTTCTTGCCGACAAACACGGTCACGCCCATGCCCTTGTCGCGGTTCTGCTCGATGGTTTCGATCTTGCCTTTTCGTACAGACACGGACAGGCCGCCACCTTCGCTGACTTCGACCGCCGCGTCGCTGCCTCCCGCCGCGCGCGCAAAAGACAACACATCACGGGCAAGTTGCTGCAGTTGCTCTTGAGTATGGGTAAATACGGACTCGTTCATGTGCTGTTTTCTTCGGAAAGGCCCTAAAAAGGTTATGATAGCAGTCGTTTACAGTTTACAGGTGCGGCCTACGCGGCCAATCCCGCCTTATCATGCCAAATCCAAACCGGGGAGCTTGCGGCTTCCAATCGTCCGAATTCGAACAGGAATATGAACGTCCTTCGAAGTCGGAACTCAAGCGCCAGATGACCGTCCTGCAAAAGCTGGGCGAAGAATTAGTCAATGAAGCACGCGACCGCGTCAAGCGCGTTCCGATGCCGGAAGACGTGCGCGACGCCATCCTCGAATGCCAGCTGATCAAGGATCACGAAGGCCGCCGCCGCCAGCTGCAATATGTCGGCAAGAAAATGCGCACCCTCGACGAGGACGAAGTCGCCGCCATCCAGCGCACCATCGACAGCTGGAAAGGCTTGTCGAAAGCCGACACGGCCGCCATGCACGCGATGGAACGCCGCCGCGACAAGCTGCTGACGGACGACAAGGCGCTGACCGTCTTGCTGTCGGAAAACCCGGAACTCGACGTGCAGCACCTGCGCACCCTGATCCGCAATGCCCGCAAGGAGCAGGCCGAGAACAAGCCGCCGAAAGCCTACCGCGAAATCTTCCAGATCCTGAAACAGATCGCCAAGAAGAACAATGGCGGCAAGGATGATGCGGATGAAGACGGCGTCGACGCCGAAGAAGACGAATAAGCCGGGCCTGTCCCCGGCACAGCACAAAAACCGGGATAATCCCGGTTTTCTTGTTTTTACGCTCTCCCCACTCTTTTACAGGTGATTGATGGCAACCACTCTTGAAGACGAATTGATTATCGGCCTCGTGTCGATCTCCGACCGCGCCAGCGGCGGCGTGTATGAAGACCAGGGCATTCCGGCACTGGAAAGCTGGCTGGCGGCCGCCCTGCGCACGCCGTTCCGGCTGGAAAAGCGGCTGATCCCCGACGAGCGCTCGCAGATAGAAAACACCCTGATCGACATGGCCGACCTCAACCATTGCCACTTGATTTTGACCACCGGCGGCACGGGCCCGGCGCGGCGCGACGTGACGCCCGATGCGACGCTCTCCGTGGGCACGAAGGAGATGCCGGGCTTTGGCGAACAGATGCGCCAGATCAGCCTGCAATTCGTGCCGACGGCGATCTTGTCGCGCCAGGTGGCCGTGATCCGCGAAACGCCCGAGCGCGCCTGCCTGATCATGAACTTGCCGGGCCAGCCGAAAGCCATCAAGGAAACATTGGAAGGACTGAAAGATGCCGACGGCAAGCAATTGGTCAACGGCATCTTTGCCGCCGTACCCTATTGCATCGACCTGATCGGCGGGCCGTATATGGAAACCGACCCGGCTATCTGCAAGGCCTTCCGTCCCAAATCGGCGCTGCGTCCGGCGCAACCATTACCAGAGGAAAACACATGAGCACTTTGCTGGAAACCATCGAACTCGACAGCGCACCCGACACCACCGTCTCGATTATCTGGATGCACGGCCTGGGCGCCGACGGCAATGACTTCGTGCCACTGGTCAAGGAACTCGACCTGCGCGGCTGCCCCGCCATCCGCTTTATCTTCCCGAACGCCGGCACCATGCCCGTCACCGTCAACAACGGCTATGTGATGCGTTCGTGGTACGACATCTTGACCAGCGATCTGGTGCGCCGCGAAGACGAAGGCGGCCTGCGCGCGTCGCAGGCACAGATCGAAGCGCTGATCGCGCGCGAAAAAGCGCGCGGCATTCCCGCCAGCCGCATCATCCTGGCCGGCTTCTCGCAAGGCTGCGCCATGACCCTGCAGACGGGCTTGCGCCACCCTGAACAACTGGCGGGCCTGATGTGCCTGTCCGGCTATCTGCCGCTGGCCGACAAGACGGCCGCCGAGCGCACGCCCGCCAGCCTGCAAACACCGATCTTCATGGCGCACGGCACGGCCGACCCGGTGGTGGCCATCGCCCGCGCCGAACAGTCGCGCGACTTGCTGACCGGCATGGGCTACCAGGTGGAATGGCATGCCTACCGCATGCAGCATTCGCTGTGCCAGGAAGAAATCGACGCCATCGGCGCCTGGCTGAAAAAAGTGCTGGCCTGATCAAAAAAGCGCGGCTTGCGCCGCGCCTGCATCACCATCTCATGACGACGGCGATTTATTTGTTGGCCGTCGTTTTTTCATTCCATATCTTCAACATGTCGGCCGAGGCTTCCGAGCGAATGCCATTGTCGGTCAGCACCGATTCGGTGGCCGCCAGCATCTCCTTGCGCGGCACCACCACCAGCTCGGCGTCGCGCTGCTGGAAGCGGAAGGTCAGCAAGTCATCGGTCTGGTCGCGCAGCAGCGCCACCAGGTGCGCCAGGCTGCGCACCGGTACGCCATTGACGGAATCGATAACCGAGAAGAAACGGGTGCTGTAGCCATTCATCAGTTTATGCGGGAAAAATGGCGCGGCGACCACCACCAGTTCCTCGCGCTCGGCGTCGGGCGCATCGCCGCGCCGCGTGACGAGGGGATTGCCGGCAAACGCCATGCCGCCCAACATCGTCGGATTGCCGTTTGGCGCGGCCATGAATTCCGTGGTGGCGCGTGAAAACACCATCGGGCCGAAGATGAAGTAGGACGGATAATCGCCCTGCAGGCTGGAGATCAGCATCGGGTGTTCGGCCGAAACGGGCAGGCTGATTTTCAGCGGCGCCCCCTGGCGCACCACCGTCAGCGGCAGCAGGCCGTCTTTCGCCAGTTGCTGCACACGGTACTGGAACCGCACGCGGCTGTTGGCGTTGAGCTTGACCATGCCCTGGTTATCGACGGGATAGCCGCCGATCTTCGTGATCACATCCCATTCCTTCAGCGGATAGCTTGCGTCCTTGCTGGCCGGCGCCATCACCACCGCGCCTTCGATCCCCTTGGCCAGTTTCAGATAGCTGCGCAGCGCGGGATTTTCCAGCGTCTGCGTGACGTCGCGCATGGCGGGCTTGCCTTTGGGCGCGCCGCCTGCCTGGTCGCGCAGGAACAGTTCGATCTCTTCGTTGGGAATAATGTAGCCGATATTTTGCGCATTAAGCGCGCCGGCAAACGCCAGGCCGATCATCTTGTCGCCGGCGATCACCGGGCCGCCACTGTTGCCCGGATTGATGGCGGCATCGATCTGGATGCGCAGGCCCGACACGGGATAGTTGTAACGCACAAATTCGATGCGCGACACGATGCCTTTGGTAATCGACAGCGAGCTACCGCCCACAGGATAGCCATAGGCCAGCACGGCGTCGCGCACGTCGGGCATGACGTTGGCGCGCGACACAGGTTTGTGGGTGTCGAAGAAACTGTCATCGTCGACCTTCAGCAAGGCCAGGTCCATGCCGCGCGAAATGGCCAGCACGGTGGCCGGAATCTTGTCGCCGGCGCCATTCGACTGGATCTGCACCTGGCTGGCATAGCCGACCACATGCGCATTGGTCAGGATGCGGTGGCCATCGATGACGACGCCCGAGCCCGTCACGGACTGCGGCGCGGCCTTGCTCCACGGCTTGTACGGATCGGGCCCGCGCAGGGTGGAAAACACCTTGACGACCGAGTTTTCCAGCGCCGACGCACTGGCGGCGGCGGTGTCGGCGGCCAGTGCCCGCACCGTTATCAACGGGCAAAAAGAAAGGGCCAGTACCAGCAAGGTACGGCCCATCAGGGTGAAGCACGAACGAGTTTTCATTGAGTGTATGAGCAATGGAAGGGAAGTAAAATTATATATTGAATAACGGCAATATAATTACACTTTATCCATGTTTCCCGAAGGAACACTCTAATCAGGACGGCAGCGGCGGCACCCCCAATGGCGGCACCGCCGTCTGCGCGCCGTTCATCACCATGGCCAACAACGTGTAGTAGCCATTGATGCCCATCAAATCCACCACGCCGTGCTCGCCGAACAGCGCCAGCGCACGCGCATAGGTGGCATCGCTGACGCGCTTGTTCTGCTGCAACTCGATGCAGAAGTCATGCACGGCCCGCTCGTCTTCCAGCAGGCTTTCCGGCGTGCGTCGCTCGGCAATCGCGGCGATCGCCGCCGGCGCAATGCCGTTCTGCGCCGCCAGCGGCGCGTGGATTGCCCACTCGACCTGCTGGTCCCACTGCCGCGCCGTCACCAGGATGGCCAGTTCGGACAGGCGCGTGCCGATGGCGCTGCGGTAGCGCAGGTATTCGCCCATGCGCTGCGCCGTTTCCATCAGTTCCGGGCTGCGGATCAGCGGCACGAAGGGGCCGTACAGCGCCCCGCGCGGACCGGCTATGATCGCTTGCGCGGCGGCGCGCTGCTGGCTGTCGAGCTGGTCCAGTGGCAGCGGCGGCAGACGGTCAAGCTCGAAGTCTGGCATCAGGCGGTCCAGGCAACCACGTCCTGCTGCTGCTCGCCCAGGCCGGCGATGCCCAGGCGCATGGTGTCGCCTTTTTTCAGGAAGCGCTGCGGCTTGCGGCCCTGGCCCACGCCCGGCGGCGTGCCGGTGGCGATCACGTCGCCCGGTTCCAGGGTCATGAATTGCGACAGATAGCTGACGATTTTCGCGACGGAAAAGATCATGGTTTGCGTGTTGCCGGTCTGCATGCGCTTGCCGTTCACTTCCAGGTACAGGTCCAGGTCCTGCTCGTCGATCACTTCGTCGCGCGTCACCAGCCATGGGCCGACGGGGCCGAAGGTGTCGCAGCCCTTGCCCTTGTCCCAGGTGCCGCCGCGTTCCAGTTGGTAGGAGCGCTCGGAAATATCGTTGACGACGCAGTAGCCGGCCACGTGTTTCAGCGCGTCCTCTTCGCTGACGTATTGCGCGCGCGTGCCGATGATGATGCCCAGCTCGACTTCCCAGTCGGTCTTTTTCGACCCCTTCGGCAACACCACGGTGTCGTCCGGGCCGTTCAGGCAGGTAATCGCCTTCATGAACACGATCGGTTCGGCCGGAATCGGCATGCCCGACTCGGCCGCATGGTCGGCGTAGTTCAGGCCGATGCCGATGAACTTGCCGACCTTGGCGACCGGCACGCCGAAGCGCGGATTGCCGCGCACCAGGGGCAGCGTTTTTTCGTCGAGCTTGGCCAGCTTGCGCAGCGCCTTGTCGGACAGTTGCGCGCCATCGAGATCGGCAATGATGCCGGACAGGTCGCGCAGTTTGCCTTCTTCATCGATCAGGCCCGGTTTTTCCTTGCCGGGACGACCATAACGAACGAGTTTCATATTCTTCCTTGGAGTTGATCATTGCCGCTGTGCAGGCCATCATTTTACCGGATGGCCCGGCACGCCTGTGGCGGCCGATGAAAAACAGCACAAGTCCCGGCAGCTGCAACAGCGCCAGCAAGCCGAACGCCGCCTGGTAAGCCTGCGGCGGATACTGGTGCGCGGCGTTGCCTGGCCAGCAGCCCAGCACCAGGCCAAAGCCGGCCTGCACCAGGAAGGCACCCGTGAAGATCAACAGGTTCAGGCAGGTGGCGGCGCGCCCCGTCATGCCAGGCGGCACGCTTTGCGCGACGATGGCGTATTCCAGTCCCGCCACCGTACCCAGCAAGGTAAACAGCACGGACAGCAAGGGCAAGCCGGGCCGGACATTCATCGCCATGGCGCACTGCACCAGCACGAACAGCAGCACGCCCCAGGCCGCCACCTGCATCGGCGTGACGCCGCGCCGGCCCGCCCATTCCGTCAGCATGCCCATGGCGATGGCGCCAAAGATGACGGCCGCCATGCCCAGGTACAGCAAATAGGCGACCGCGTCGTCCGTCATCCCGCCCACGTCGCTGAGCCAGCGTCCTATCCACAGGCCCTGCACGCCGAAGAACACGCTGTGCGGCAACAGCAGCAGGGCGATCGTGCGGCGAAACGCCGCGTCGCGGTAGACGTCCAGGATGCCGGCTTTCTGCTTGACCACCATCACGGCCGGCGGCGCCGGCGACAGCATGCGGATCAGCAGCCCCACCGCCAGCACGGCCAGCGCCAGGCCCAGGAACAGGCCGCGCCAATCCGTATGGTCGAGCGCCACTTTCACCGGCAAGGTGGCGCTGGCCGCGCCCAGCCCGCCGACGGCAATCAGGTAGCCGTGCACGGAGGGCAGGCGCGCCGGCGCCACCACGCCCGAAATGGCTTTCACGGCGGACATGAAACAGCCGCCCAGGCCGGCGCCCATTACGGCGCGCGCACACATCAGCTCGGCAAAGCCGTGACCACGGCTGAACAGCCACACCCCCAGCGCCGCCACGCTCATCAGCACCAGTTGCACCGTGCGCGGGCCATGGCGGTCCAGCGCCATGCCGACGGGCAATTGCACCAGCGCAAACGCCAGGAAAAAAGCGCTGGTCAGCAAACCCAGCTGCGTGGGGTTCAGGTGCACCGAGGACAGCAGTTCGGCCGTCAGCACGGCATTGACGCCACGCAGCAAACACGACAGATAATGGCCGAGCGCGAACGGCAGGAACACCAGGCAGAAGATGGCCAGGGGACTGCGGCCCGCGCCAGCATCGGCTGGCATGTCAGGCCGCCCGGGCCAGCGGGATCACCTTGTGCGGCATGTGCGGCACGGGTTCATCGAGTTCGAAGAAGAATTTCTCCTGGCCGAACGCCGGTTTCAGATGGTCGATCCAGGTGGCGTGCTCGTCGAACTTGGCATAGAAGGGCCGGCGTACCCAGTCAGGGTTGCGCGCTTGCAAGAACTGCAAGGCGAACAGTTTTTCGCCATGGATGGTGACCACGCCATCGATCACGATCTTGCCGGGAAACGCGCTCATCGACGGCCCGCGCACCGTGCGCGACAAACCCGACACCTGCTGGTAGGCGGCCTGGAAAATCTCGTGCGCGCGCGCCAGGGGCAGTTCGAAATAGCCGCGCGGGCCCGTGTCGCGCTCGACAAACATGTAGTACGGAATCGCCCCCAGCCGCGTGCCCGTCTGCCACAGTTCGGCCCAGCTGTTCGGGTCTTCATTGATATGGCGTATCAGGGGGCCCTGCATGCGCAGGGTGGCGCCCGTGCCGACGATGCGCTTGACGGCCTGCCGGGCGATCTCGGGACGCAGTTCGACGGCATGGTTGTAATGGCCCATGATGGCCAGGTTCTTGCCGGACCGGACGATGCGCTCGAACAGGCGCAGCAGGTCGTCCGCATCGCGGTCGGACACGAAACGCTGGGGCCAATACGCGACCGACTTGGTGCCGATGCGAATGTTCTGGATATGCTCGAGCGCCGGGTCCAGCAGCGGCTCCAGGTAGGCCGCCAGTTGCCGCGTATTCATGATCATCGGGTCGCCGCCCGTGAACAGCACGTCGGTCACTTCGCGATGCAGTTTCAGATAGGCCACCAGTTCATTCGACTCGCGTGCATCGAACTTCATGTCGTCCATGCCGACGAACTGCGGCCAGCGAAAACAGAAGGTGCAATACGCGTGGCAGGTCTGGCCGGCGCTGGGAAAGAACAGCACCGTCTGGCCGTACTTGTGCTGCAGGCCGCGCACCGGCACGCCGTCCATGGTCGGCACATTGTGCGTCAGCTGGCCGGCCGGATGCGGGTTCATGCCCAGGCGTATCGTGCGCACACAGGCGTCGATGGCGGACTGGTCCTGGCGTTCCAGCACCAGCTCGCGCAGGTGGGCGTACTGCTCGGGCGGCAGCATGTCGCTGTGCGGAAACACCAGCCGGTAGATGGGATCGTCGGGAATATTGTTCCAGTCGATCAACTGGTCAAGCACATATTCATTGGTGCGAAATGGCAATACTGTCGAGACCACCTGCACCGCCTCGCGCTGCTCGGGCGGCAGCCATTCCCATTGCCGCGCCTGGCGGATGGTCTGTCGCGTATAGGGTTTGAATTTGGCTGGCAGCAATTCCGTATTCGTCGTGGGCATGGTTACTCCGTCGGGATGGGGGTGGTTGGCGGGATGAAAAATCCATCATAGTTCTTGCTCAAATGCATGAAATTGCACTAAATCAACAACGCCGCCTTGACCCTGTTGCCGTCAATAAACCTGCATTCAGGCAAGAAAAAACTTGTGCTATCGCAATTTCACATGCGTTCAAAAAACGTAAATTAGGACCTGGCATTCCCCCATCACTGACCAAAGGACAGATCATGAAACGTGTATTGAGCGGCACCGCGCTGTGCCTCATGTTTGCTTGTGCCGGCCATGCCGTCGCCGCCGTGGAACCGACGGAAAAAGACGCCATCGCCATGGCGGAACGGGGCGCCGCCTTCATCAAGCAGCATGGTGAAAAAGAGATGATGAAAAGGCTCAGCGCCAAGGACCCCGAGTTCGTGCAGGGCTCGCTGTATGTCGATATGCGCGACATCAAGACCGGTATCGTGCTGGCACATCCGATCAATCCGTCCATCGTCGGCAAGGACCTGACGGACGTGCCCGATGCGAACGGCAAGAAATACCGCCGTGAAATCATCGAACTGGCGCAAAAACAGGGCAAGGGCTGGGTCGATTACCAGTACAAGAATCCCGTCAGCGGCAAGATCGAACCGAAGACCACCTACATCCTGCGCGTCAACGACGTGGTGCTGGAAGCGGGGATCTACAAGAAATAGACAACAGCGGGCCGGCGCGGCTGGCCCGGCTTCCATCCACAGGCAGGAGGACATATGCTCGACAAATTACGCATCGGCCCCAAGCTGTTGCTGGCGCCCACCCTGGTGCTGTTGTTGCTGGTACTGAGCTCGGCCAGCGCCTGGTACGGCATGGTGCGGCAGAATGCCTCGATGGAAAACATGGTGCAGGTGCGCATGGCGCACCTGAAAGCGGCGCTGGACGTGGCCGGTGACGTGCGCTATGCGCACAGCAATATGTACCAGCTGCTGTCGTGGACCAATGGCAGCTTTGCCAAGGCCCGCCTGGAAGCGCTGGAAACACAGATCAAGCAGCGCCACGGCGAGATCGCGCGGCAACTGGCCACCCTGCGCGCCACCGCCAAGGGGCCCGAGCTGGCAATGGTCGATGGCGCCAGCGGCGCGCTGGGCTCCTACCGCAAGGCGGTGCTGGAAACCATGGAAATGGCGCAGATGGACTTGTCGATCGCCGCCAATTCCATGATCAAGGCGGAAGCCCAGTTCGGCCAGCTCAACGGCCAGCTGGTGAAACTGGCGGCGCTGGAAACGTCGCTCAGCACCGAGGCGCATGCGGCGGCCGTCGAACAGTTTCACAACCTGGGCTGGACCCTGCTCACCACAGTGCTGCTGTCGATTTGCGCCTCGGTGGTGGTGACGATGCTGGTGCGGCGCGCCATGCTGCAGGAAATACACGGCATCGCCGAGGCCGTGCGGCAACTGGCGGCGGGCCGCTTGATGGCGGGCAAACCGAAACAGGGCAACGACGAGATTGCCGCCACCTCGCGCGTGCTGGACCAGTGCATCGCCAAGCTGAACCAGACCCTGCGCACCATTTTGTCGGCCGTGCAATCGATCGACACGGCCTCGCGCGAGATCGCCACCGGCAATATGGATTTGTCGGCGCGCACGGAAATGCAGGCCAGTTCGCTGGAACAGACGTCGAGCGCCATGGCCACCCTGACCGAGGCCGTCAACGACAATGCCGGCAATGCGCGCCGCGCCAGCGAACTGGCGGCGCAAGCGTCCAGCCTGGCGCTGCAGGGAGGCGCGGCGATGCAGCAGGCGGTCGCCACCATGGCCACCATCCGCGGCAATTCGCGCCAGATCGTCGACATCATCGGCGTCATCGACGGCCTGTCGTTCCAGACCAATATCCTGGCGCTGAACGCGGCGGTGGAGGCGGCCCGCGCCGGCGAACAGGGACGCGGCTTTGCCGTGGTGGCGTCCGAAGTGCGCACCCTGGCGCACCGTTCGGCGGCCGCCGCGAAAGAGATCAAGACCCTGATCGCCACCTCGGTGGCCACCATCGACGGCGGCAGCGTGGCGGTGCAGCAGGCGGGCGACAGCATGGGCGCCATCGTGGCCTCGGTGCAGCAGGTCAACGACATCATCCAGCGCGTGGAGCAGGCCAGCGCGGAACAGGCGACGGGGATTACGGAAGTGAACCTGGCGGTGGCGCAGATGGATGACGTGACCCAGCAAAATGCGGCGCTGGTGGAACAGGCGGCGGCCGCGGCGGCCAGCCTGCAGGACCAGGCCGTGACCCTGTCGGCGGCGGTGGCCGTGTTTACGCTGGATCAGCCACAGATGGCGTCAACTGCCGTGGTCGCAGTGGAAACCTTCCAGGACCCGGCCATCTCGGCAACTTCGGCCGAACGGCGCGCCGCGCACAGTCCGCTGCGCGGCAAGGGCGCACCAGCGCGCCGGCGCAGCGCCTAGCCATATCAACCTAGGCCACCCGCATCGGCCTGCTCAGGAATTTCGAGCCGGCTTCGACAAACCGCCAGGGTACGTCCATGGCCTTGGAAATGCCGATGCGGGGACCGGCCAGCACCGCCACTTCCTCTTCCCTGGCCAGCAGCACGAACGGTGGCGCATCGAGCGGCAAGCCGTTGTGCGCATGCGTGACACCGAGCGCCTGGCAGACCTTGCCCGGCCCCGAGCACAGCAGCCGTTCCTCCTCGGCGCCGCGCCGCGCGCGCATCGCGTCCAGCCCGAACAGCGGTTCGATGGCGCGGATCAGGACTCCCGCGCCATGGTCCACCTCGCGGCAGACGAAATTGAGGCACCAGTGGATGCCGTAGGAACGATAGACATAGGCGTGCCCGGGCGGGCCAAACATTGACGCGTTGCGCGGCGTCTGGCCGCCAAACGTGTGCGAGGCCGGGTCCAGCCGGTCATACGCTTCGGTTTCCACGATGCGCCCGCCGACGCCATCGACCAGCACCGTCACGCCGATCAGTTCACGCGCCACCACGCTGGAGTCCCGGGCAAAATCGATACCTGCAAGAACGCTTTTCATGCAGCAATTGTAGCGCGCCCATGCCGGCGCACGTTTCTTGAAAACAAATAAAAATTGTGGATAAGACCATCAAAATACGACTGCATAACGTCTGAAAATGGGCAATAAAACGCTGCCTGCCGAAAGAATTGCCGATTTTTGCCATAAACAAGAACAGTTCTGAACTATTGCTTCTGATAAACAGCGATAATCGTTGGCGACGGAGCAACCAGCGATAGTGATGACATGATGAGAGCAGCATTGAAAGTGGCAGAGCCGACCAGGGCTGCGGACGGCGACCCGGTCGACGCATTGATGCGGTCCATCCGCATTCCACCACGCCCCAGCCTGCTGGTCGACCTGCAGCGCGAACTGGCCGAGCCCGATCCATCGCCGCGCAAGATCGCACGCATTATCGGCGATGACGTCGGCATGTCGGGCGCCCTGTTGAAACTGGCCAATTCGCCGTTCTATGGCGCGGCGCGCAAGGCCAAGTCGGTCGAGCAAGGCATCAACTTTCTAGGCATCAACCAGTGCAGCGCCCTGATGACGGGCTTGCTGGCGCGCCAGGCGCTGGAAGCCGAAGGCGTGGAACTGAACAATTTCTGGGACGTCTCGGCCAAGCGCGCGCGCGCCGTGGTGTTTACCTCGCGCAAGCTGCGCATCGCCCCGCCCGACATCGCCCACACCTTCGGCCTGTTCTGCGATATCGGCGTGCCACTGCTGATGAACCGCTTCCCCGATTATGTGAACACGTATGCGGCGGCCGCCAACGATGCGCACAACAGCTTTACGGACGTGGAAGACGCGCGCCACCAGACCAACCATGCGGCCATCGGCTGCCTGCTGGCGCGCAACTGGGGCCTGTCGTCGGACGTGGCCTGGGCCATCCTGCATCACCACGACTACAGCGTGCTGAGCGATCCGTCCACCGATGACGCCATCCGCTCGCTGATCGCGCTGTCGCTGCTGGCCGAAAAAGGCATACAGCGCTACCATGGCAACAGCACCTCGCTGGAGTGGGACAAGGGCGGCGAACTGGCTTGCCAGCATCTCGGTTTGTCGGAAGAAGAAGCGGCCGACCTGCTCGACGAGTTGCATGAAATGTTCGACACCGACCATTGAGCGCCTCGCGACCTGTATCATCGCAACGGGCGCCAGGCTTTTGCCTTGGCGCCCTTTTCCATTTTTCACTTGAATTCAACTACTCATCATGCCCAAGAACAAGCGCCCTGCCCCCCGCAAATCGTCCAACTCGCCCGAAGACAAGGATGAAGCCGTCGCGCGCATGCTGAGCACGATGGCGCTGAACCTGGCGGAGCAGGAAGACAGCGACTCGCAAGGCACGGTGCTGGCCGAACAGGCCGTCGAATTCGGCCGCATGATCCGCAAGAGCCTGAACCAGAAGAAAGACGAAGTGCTGTACGACGCCATCGAACGGGCGAAATACGAAGACGTCGGCGCCTACCAGTACCTGCGCAGCCAGATCGAAGAAGCCTCGTCGGTGGTGGTGATACGCCGTGAGAACGCGCCGGCGATGGAAATCAACGCCTTCGTGGTGCCGCTGCTGGTGCAAAGCACGGGCGGCCTGAAGGAAGCGGACGGCTTCCAGGATCAGGAGGCGTTCGAGGCGCTGGTGAAAAGTTTCCAGGAATCGGAACTGGAAAGCGCCAAGGCCAAGGTCGTGCTGATGAGCCACGCCTACGACCTCGACGAAATCGACAATATCACCTACAGCCACCTGCATGAAATGGTGCGCGACGCCTATACCTCGATGACGGACAAGAAGATCGTCATCGCCGCCGGCCTCGAGCGCAGCATCGCCGGCTGGAGCGCCACTGAATTCGGCGCCGGCGACACGGCCGTCGAACTGCGCTTCCTGCTGGGCTTTGCCCTCAAGCGCGTCGACGACCCCTTCTATGTGGAACCGAAGGACGAAGCGGCCTTGGACGCCTGGTTCGACGCGCGCATGGAGCGCTACCAGCAATGGACGGCCAAGGTCGCCCCGCTGGTGCAGCGCTGCCTGGCCCCGGCCGGCAGTGCCTTGGAAGTCAGCTTCCTGTACCAGGACCTGTTCCATGGCGGCAAGGAGCAAGGCCTGGCCGAATACGCGATGCTGCAGATGATGTCCGGCATCAACCACGCGCTGGCGGAAAACCATCTCGACGCCGGCGACGTCTCGGTGGTGGTCGGCCCGGCCGACGAGCATGGCGAACTGCTGCTGCGCGTCAATGTCTACGCAGCCAGTGGCGAAATCCTGCACAGCGCCGACAAGCCACTGGACCTGGCGGCCGACCTGCAGGATGAAGTCAACGATGTCTGCGATGCGCTGGCGATCATTGGCGTGACAAACTTGTCGGTGGCGCTGAAGTTCGATGGCCAGGGCCAGCCGGTGGAAGTGCACGCTTACTCGCCAGACTGAAGCAGGCGCTCCCGCTTGGCGATGAGCAAACGGAAAGTATCAAGTTAGCATCTCCGGGCGCCCTTGCCTGGAGATATGCATGCTCCAGCCGCACCGAATGCGGCACCGTGTTTCCTGGACCCTCAAACCACGACAGCGCCGAACGATTCAGGCCGCCGCGCAAGCAGATGGGACAGCCGTTGCAGACCCGCCTGCAAGCGGCCACGGTCCTTGATGCTGCCCAACGAGATCCGGATGGCATTTATGGATACGCTGCCGGTGGCGAATGCTTCGGCCGGCGTGACGGCGATGCCGTCGCTGGCGGCCGCACGCGCAAGCTGCGCGGAGTTCCAATATGCCGGCAATTCGAGCCAGACATGCAGGCCGTCTCCCGCGCCGCTGTAGCGCCCCGCCAGGATATCGCGCGCCATCCGGTGGCGCAGGCGCGCCTCGCTGCGTATGCCTTCCATCAAGCGCTCAGCCGAACCGTCGAGTATCCACTGGGTGGCCAGTGCGGCCGTCAGGGGCGCGAGCATCAGCGCAAATGATCGGAGCGCGGCCAGGAAACGTTCGCGCTCGATCGGCTCGCGCAGCAGCACGAAGGCGACACGCAAGCCGGGTGTCAGGCATTTCGACAGGGTCGAGATATAGACCACCTGTTCCGGGGCAAACGTGGCAATCGGCGGCGGCGGGGCATCGGCCAAGAGCCAGTAGGGATCGTCCTCGACGATGCGTACCTTGCAGCGCTGCGCGACGCCGGCGAGCTCCTTGCGCCGGCGTTCCGGCATGGTGATGGCGGTCGGGTTCTGCAATGTGGGGTTGAGGTAGACCAGCCCGGGCTTGTGCCGGCGGCACGCCTGCTCCAGCATCCCGGGCAGCATGCCGTGCCGGTCCGCTTCCACCGCAATGATGTGCCGGCCGAACCGGGTCGCCGCGGCAAGCAGGCCGGGATAAGTGCTTGGCTCTGCCAGAATCACATCGCCAGGCTCGGTCAGCGCCAGGATCAAGGCGGCGATCGCCGCCTGCGCACCGGGACAGACGACAATCTGCCCGGCATCCAGCTGTCCGAACATCGGCGCCAGCCATCTGGCGCCCGCCTTGCGGTCGGAGTCGCTGCCCCCGCCCGGGTGGTAAGTCATCAGCAATTCACTATCCGCCCGCATCAGTACTTGAGACAAACCCTGCTTCAGCATGTCGTCGAAGTCCACGCCATGCGGCGGTGGCGGGGTATTCATGGACAGGTCGAGGATGGCGGTCAGTTCGGCTTTCGGCGCCGCGACATACGTGCCGCGGGCGCCGCGGCCCTCCAGCAGGTTGCGGCGCCGGGCTTCGTCGTATCCGCGCGTGATCGTCGTCAGGTCGACGTCCAGCTGGGCCGCCAGCTGGCGCTGCGGCGGCAGGCGGTCGCCCGGCGCCAGCGATCCATCCGCCACCGCCGCCTGCAACGCATCGGCAATCTGCAAAAAGCGTGGCCCCTTGTTGGCGGCCAGGCGTGGCAACCAGCGTGGCAACGGTTCATCTTGTATGGTTTTCAACTGGGACATTTTGTCTCAATGTATGGAAATTGTTTTACAGTAGTATGCTTCAGAACGTGCAGCAGCGCCTTGCATGGCAGCCGCTGACGTTTTCTCCTCTCATTAGATAGTGTCAAGTAATAACCTGGAAATACTCACCATGATGGAATGGATCCCTATCGTCCTTGTTACGTTCAAGGCTCTCGTGCTCGGCACGGGCATGTTCTACGCCATCAAGTGGCATTACGATCAAGGCAAGAAGGACAAGGACAAGGCGAAGCAGAATCGCGCGGTGCTGCGCGCGAGCGGCAAGGCGGTCGCCATCTTCGTGCTATTGCTGCTGAGCCTGGGGCTCGTCACCTTCTTTATTGTCAGCAAGCTCGGTCTGGAATTGGCCTTTTCATAATGGCAAAGCAAAGATACTCTTCCCCTACCCCTCCAGCCTGAACAGGCTCACCAGCTCCGACAACTGCCGCGCCTGCTCCTGCATCGCCTGCGCGGCGGCGGCCGCCTGCTCGACCAGGGCCGCATTCTGCTGGGTCACGTCGTCCATGCCGATGATCGCCTGATTCACTTGCGCGATGCCCGTGTTCTGCTCCTGCGTGGCGGCGCTGATATCGTGCATGTAGGCGCTGACTCTCGCGATGCCCTCGACCACATGGCGCATGGCGTCGCCCGCCTCGCCGGCCAGCTCGCCCCCTTGCGCCACCTGGGCGCTGGAAACGCCGATCAGGTCCTTGATTTCCTTTGCGGCCGCGCTCGACCGTTGCGCCAGGCTGCGCACTTCGCCGGCCACCACGGCAAAGCCGCGTCCCTGTTCGCCGGCGCGCGCCGCTTCGACGGCCGCGTTCAAGGCCAGGATATTGGTCTGGAAGGCGATCGCGTCGATCACGCTGGTGATATCGGCGATCCTGCCGGAGGACTGGCCGATGGCGCCCATGGTGTCGACCATGCGCGCCACCACCGCGCCGCCCTGCTGCGCCAGGTGTGACGCGTCGGCCGCCAGGCTGCTGGCCTGGCGCGCGTTGCCCGCATTCTGGCTGACGGTGCCGGTCAGCTCTTCCATCGAGGCCGCCGTCTGCTCCAGCGCGGACGCCTGCGCTTCGGTGCGGGCCGACAAATCGAGATTGCCCTGGGCGATTTCCTGCGAAGCGCCGGCGATGGCGGCCGCATTGCCCTGGACCTGGCGCACGGTGGCGGCCAGGTCCCGCTGCATGCGGGCGATGCTGTGCAGCAGGCTGCCCTGGTCGCCGGCGCGCAAGGTGATGGCTGCCGACAGGTCGCGCCCGGCGATGCGGCGCGTGACGTTGACGGCATAGGCCGGCTCGCCACCGAGCGCACCCAGCACGCGACGGATCACCTGCCAGCCCAGTGCCGACATCAGGGCCAGCGCGGCCAGGAAAAACCACAGGAACTGCAGCGCCGCCTGCCAGAAGGCGCGCTCGATATCGTCGCCGAAAAAGCCGGTGCCTATCCACCAGCCCCAGGGTTTGAAAGCGATAATACCGTTGAGCTTGGCCACCAGCTGGCCGTCGCGCCGGCTTTTCACCGACACCAGCCCCACTTCGCTCTTTGCCAGCGCTTCGACATAGGCTTGCGAGTCGGGCCTGCCGTCCATGGTTTCGCCCTGGGCGATCACGCCGATATTCTTCGGATTCGGGTGCACCAGGTTCAGGCCGTCGGACAGGCGCGCCCAGTAATAACTCTTGCCGTCGTTATTGAGCTGGGTCAGCGCGGCCTTGGCGGCGGCCTGCGCCTGCTCGCGCGTCAGGCGTCCTTCGGTTTCCTGGGCGTGGTAGTACGCGACCAGGTGTTCGCCCATCTTGAGCATATTGACGATCTGCGCTTCGCGGTCATGCAGCATGGCCGCATGCAGGGTGCGCAGGCTGTAGGCGCCCAGCATGGCCATGGCCAGCAAGGCGGCGCCGACCAGCAGGATCAGGCGGTGTGACACTTTCATGGTATTCCTTCAAAAAGGCGCAGCGCATCTGCCATGGGCGTGACTGTCCCTGGCCGCGCGCGTGAGGCGGCCCATCGGGACTGGCTGGCAGAAAAGGGGCTAGCGCGGAGGTTTGGTGGCGAGGTGCGGCATGAAGTATTCAGGCCGCAGTTTGCGGGTAATTTCCAGCACCGGCAGCACGTGATCGAGGTGGCTGCGCATGGCGGCGACGGCGTGTTTCGGGTCGCCCGAGGCCAGCGCTTCGATCACGTCGCTATGCTCCAGCATGACGTCGCTCATGCGCCCGGCCAGCGGCAAAGTCAATTGGCGATAGCGGTCCATCTGGGTTTTCGCCTGCAGGATCATCGGCCATACGCCCGGATAGCCGGACAATTCGGCCAGCGCCGCATGGAAGCCTTCGTCGGTGCGGTGAAAGCCGCGGATATCGTTATTGGCGATGCACTCGGCTTGCGTGGCGAGGATGGCGCGCAGGCGGGCGATGCCTTCCGGCGTGGCCCGTTCAGTGGCTTTTTCGATGATGGCCGTTTCCAGCGCACAGCGCACCAGCATGGCTTCTTCCAGCGAATCGAGCGGAATGCGCGCGACAAAGGTGCCGACCCGGGGCAGCACCTCGATCAGGCCTTCCTCGGCCAGCCGCTGCACCGCTTCATGCACCGGCGTGCGGCTGGTGCCCAGCTCTTCGGCCAGTTCCTTTTCCACGATGCGGGTGCCGGGCAGCATGCTCATCTCGACGATGCGCTGGCGCAGCAAGCCATACACGCGGCGCGCGGCGCTGATGCCCGTTTCGCCATCGGCGGGAGGAAGGGAAGACGACAAATTCATAAGCTGGGCCAGGTTAAACAATCAACGACAGGGCAAGCGATCATACCCTGTCCACTTGCATCAATGCGGCATCAGCGCGCGCGCGATAATGGCGCCGCGCTGGCCGATCACGCAGCCGGCCAGGCGATGCCCCGCCAGCGCCGCGTCAACCGGCGGCTTGCCCGCCAGGCGCGCCGCGAAATACGCCGCGCCGAACGAGTCGCCGGCGGCCGTGGTATCAACCACTTTTTCCACCGGTGGCGCCGCCACTTCCCGGGCTTCGCCGTCGCGCCAGACGATGCAGGGCTGGCCGCCGCGCTTGAGCACGATTTCGCCCACGCCCAGCGCGCTGGTGCGCGCGATCACCTGTTCGACCGACGCCGGGCCGTATAGTGCCTCTTCATCGTCGAGTGTCAGCAGGGCCAGCGAGGACAGCTGCAATACGCGATGATAAACCTCGGCCGCCACTTGCGCCCCCTCCCAAAGACGGGGCCGGTAATTATTGTCGAACACGATCTGGCCGCCATTGGCCTTGCATTGCGCCAGGGTCGCCAGCAGCAGCTCGCGGTCGGCTGGCGACAGAATCGCCAGGCTGATGCCGGACAGGTACACACGAGGCGCTTGCGCCAGCTGTGCCAGGATGGCTGGCGCCTGCGGGCCGCGCAGCCAGTGGCGCGCCGCCGAATCGCTGCGCCAGTAATGAAAGCGCCGCTCGCCGTCGGCATCAGTCTCGATCAGATACATGCCGGGCAGCTTGTCGGCCAGCCGCTGCACGCAGCTGGTGGCGATGCCCTCGGCCTGCCAGCTGGCGGCCATATCGTCGGACAGCCCGTCGGTACCGAGCGCCGTCACATAGGCGATGCGGTGGCGGCTGGCGTCGACCAGGCGCGCCAGGTACACGGCCGCGTTCAGGGTATCGCCACCAAAGCGGTAATCCATCGCCTGCGCAGTGCCGCTGCCTTGCGCGCGCTGCAATTCGATCATGCATTCACCGATTACAAAGACTGTTTCGGCGCTATTGTTCGTCTCCATCTCACTCCTATCAATCAAGAACGTGACACCGCGCCGGCATCCGTGAGGACGGCCGGCGCGGCGGACTACTCAGGTCTTACGCGTTACTGCTTACTTCTTGTCCCAGGTCGAACCGAACAGGTTGGACTGGCCGATCGCCGGGAAGTCGACGAAAGCACGGCTGCAATCGACCACCTTGTCGACGTCGACCGCTTGCGTGGCCGTACCGTTGACCGTCACGCGCTCGGCAGCGTTGGCGAAGATCGGCAGGTTGGTGCCCTTGATCGTCAGGTTCGCGTCCGACGAGATCATGGTGGTGCCGTTCGGCGCGTCCGTGACCACGTTGTTCAGGTTCATCACCAGCGGATATTGCGGGTTGGCAAAGCCGCCCGTATTTTCCTTGAAGCCTTGCAGCTTGATGGCAGTGTTACCCAGGATGCGAACATTGTCCAGCGTGATGTCGTGGAAGTTCGGGTACAGCGGGCCGGCCGCCGGCAGCGCCTTGGTGCTGTAGTAGGTGGTAAACAACAGCGCGTTCAGGGCGTCGCGGATGCAGATATTGCGGTAGTGGATATTGCTCACTTCGCCGCCGCGTGCATAGTCCGACTTGATGCGCAGCGCTTCTTCCGAGTGCGTGAACGAGTTGTCATACACTTCGACGTTGGTCACGCCCGCATTCGTTTCGCTGCCGACCGAAATGCCATGGCCCCAGTAGATATGGTTGTGGGCGATGATCATGCCGTGCTTGCGGTCCGAACGCACGTCGCGCTTGCCGTCGATGGCGAACAGGCCGGAACCTGCTGGCGAAGGATTGGCGCTGCCTTTCAGTGCCACGTCATCGTCGCCGGTGCTGACAAAGTTGTAGGCAAAGACGAAGTTCTTCAGGTAGCCGTCGAACGACATCGCGCCCGTCGAGGTGGTGGCAAAACCGGTGGTCAGCTTGCCCGAAATCGCCTTGCCGGCCGCACCCGGATCGAAGGCGTCGGTGTTCTTGACGTTGTCCGCGTTGTAGGTTTCGCCGTTGTACAGCGGGTTGCCGTTACCGGCCGGATTGGCAAACGCCGCCAGGGTCGGCGTCTGCACTTTCACGCCCCATACCGTCAGGCCATCGACGCCGCTCGGCACGACGTGGAAGTTGGCGCTGTTATTGAGCGAGATGCGGTACAGGGTCAGGTTTTTCGCGTAGTTGAACACCATCATGCGGAAGTTTGACTGCGAGCCCGTGCCCGTCACGCCGTTCTGCACCATATTGCCCAAAAAGGCGAGGTCCCACCAGCTCATGTTGCGCGCCGACGATTTCGAGTCGACCGTGGTGCCGCCGTTGTCGCACGATACGCCGTCCGCCGCCTGCTTGCCGGTGGCATAGGCCGCGTAGGTGTTCGAGCACGTCATGTCGACCTTCATCAGCGGGTACAGCTTGTTGGTGGTGACGATTTCCGCATAGGCGCGGCTGTCGATCGAACCGTCGCCCATCACGGCCGAGTTGACCAGGTTGGAGCCGTTGATCAGCGCCGTGCAATTGCCCGAACTGCCGGCCTTGGTCGAGCTGACCGCCGTATTGCCGCAGTATGGGCCGGCAGGATTCGGCGAATAGGTGGTGACGTCGCGCGAGGCGTACAGGGTCACGCCCTTGTCGATCCACAGGGTCACGCCGGACGGCAGGGTCAGCGGGCCGCTGATAAAGCCGTCGCCCACGCCGGACTTGTTGACCACCAGGCGCACCGCGTACCTGGTGCCGCGGTATTCCGGTTTGGCCAGTTCTTCGCCCGAGACGCCGGCGATATTGACGTTCTTGACGTTGGCGGTTTTCTGCGCGGCGGTCGCGGCGGCATCGGCGGCGGCGATCTTCGCGCCCACTTCGGCGTCGACGGCGGCGCCGCAGGCGTCGAGCGCGGCCTGGATGCGGGCCTGGTCAGGATTGGCGGTGGCGGTGGTGACAGCCACGCCGACGCCGGCTTTCGACGGATCGGCTTCCGGCGGCAGCGAGCCGTCCGGGCGGCGCACCAGGTTGCTGGTCGCTTCCAGGGTGGCGCAGACCTGCGTGTCTTTCGGCAGGGTCGGTTCGGCCGGCAGGTCCGGATCGAAGGCCGTGGTGCCGACCTGGAACACGCTGCCCGGGGTGTAGCTGGTGGCGGTCTCGCCCTTGGTGTCGCCACCACCGCCGCAAGCGGCCAGCATGACGGCCAGCGGCAGGGCGACGCATGCCTGCGTCCAGCCTGTATTGAATTGTTTGATACCTGACTTCATGATGCATCTCCTGATGGAAGCGCGCTCTGGGGCGCGCTGTGTGCCGGCTCGCGCCGGCTCTTTTTGGAACAAGGTTTAGAAACGGGCGATCAGGCCGATGCCGAAGGCGCGCGGCGAATTGCCCGGCGCCAGGAAGGCGTCGTCGGTGCCGGCCTTGTTGCTGTGCAGCGGCGACTGGCCCAGGTTGACGTTTTGCTGCGACTTGTTGTTGATGCGCGTGAAGTACACATACGGCATGAACTGTTCGTCGATCTTGTAGGTGGCGCCCAGCGACACTTGCGTGGCGCCGAAATCGTCGGCGCGGCCGAAGGTGGTGTTGTCCAGCTTGCCCAGCTTGCCGGCGGCCAGCATGACGTTCACGTCGTAGCCCACTTCCTGGGTCACGGAGGCCATCACCGAGCGCTGTTTCATGCTGCCCGTCTGCAGGGCCGTGTAGATATTGCCGGGGGTCGGCAGCGACTGCACGGCGTAGCCGTAGCTGCCCGACTCAAAACCCAGGCCTACGCTGGTTTTGGTCGGAAATTTGTAGGTCGCCAGCACCTTGTAGAACGAGGTGTTCACGCCGCTGACCGAGGTATTGCGAAAGCCAAAGCCCTTGGACAGGTTTTCCACGTCCACGCCCGTGTTCTGCTGGCGGTCATAGCCGGCGCCGATCGAGAATGCGCCGATGCTGTACTTGGCGGCCAGCGAGTAGCGCGCGCGGTCGTCGCCGGTGTCGCGCACTTCGTCGAAGCCGTAGGAGGCGCCAGCCTGGAAGCCATTCCACTCCGGCGTCAGGTAGTGGGCCGAGTTCTTGTAGCGCGCTTCGCCGCGGCCGAACAGGCTGTCGGCATTGCCGCTCAGTTGCGCCGAGGTGTTGTTCCACACGTCCAGGCCCTGCACGGACAGGCCCAGGTTGCCGCCGAGCGCGCCGCCCGAGCCGACCAGGCTGCGGTAGACGGAGTCGTTGTTACCGATGATAAAGCGGCCGAAACGCTTGCTTTCGATACCGACAAAGGTGTTGCGCGATTCGATGGTCGAGGACTTGCCCTGGCCGTTGATGCCGCCTTCGTCGAAGTTGTTCAGGCTGCCCTCGATCTGCCACAGGCCGCGCACGTCGCCCTTGATGCCGATCGAGCCGGCAAAGCCGATACGCGAATTGCCGTCCGAAACGCGGCCGCGGCTGCCGTACGGAGTCGGTCCGCCTTCGGCCTTGACCGATTCAATCTCGCCGTTCAGGAAGCCGTAGATGCGGGTTTCAACCTTGCGGCCTTCCAGGAAACCGTCGGCCAGCGCGCCGCCCGACAGGGCTGCCAGCAGTGCCGTCGCCAGCACGCGGCGGGTCAGTTTGTTGTTCAGTTGTTGCATGTCTTTCTCCTCTGGTCGCGCCTTGGGGTGGCGCTTTATTAACTTCGTTGAAAATGGTGATCCCTCCGCCCTGGCGCGGATGCGAACAAGTCGAAGGGAATTAAAGGCTGGCGTCAGCCGAATGCCGGTTTGCCCAGCGGGACCGATGGCGC
Source organism: Janthinobacterium sp. J1-1 (assembly GCF_030944405.1). NCBI lineage: Bacteria > Pseudomonadati > Pseudomonadota > Betaproteobacteria > Burkholderiales > Oxalobacteraceae > Janthinobacterium > Janthinobacterium sp. J1-1. The sequence continues at coordinate 1,710,787 of NZ_CP132339.1, read as the reverse complement.
GATTTTTTCGCGGATCAGAATGCACACCACGGCGGCGGCCACCAGGTCGAACACGGCCAGCAGCATGAACAGCGGGCTGTAGCCAACCAGGGTCACCAGCACGCCGAACAGCAGCGTAAAGATGGTGGCGCCCAGGTAGCCGGACATGCCGGCCAGGCCGGTGGCGGTGGCCACTTCGTTCTTGCCGAAGACGTCCGAAGTAATCGAATACAGCGCGCCGGATAAAGTCTGGTGCGCAAAGCCGCCCACGCACAGCAGGGCAATCGCCGCATACGGGCTGGCCACCAGGCCGATGCAGGCCGGGCCGATCATGCAGACGGCGCCGACGATCACCACCAGCTTGCGCGAGGTGAACAGCGACACTTTCCAGTATTTGTGGAACCATGGGCTCAGGTACCCGCCCAGCACGCAGCCGATATCGGCGGCCAGGAAAGGCAGCCAGGCGAACATGGCGATTTCCTTGATGTTCATGTGGCGCTCGGTGGCCATGTACAGGGGAATCCAGGCATTGAAGGTCTGCCAGGCAGGTTCGGACAGGAAGCGGGGAATCGCAATCGCCCAGAAGTTACGGCTGAGGACGATCTGGTGCCAGCGCGCCTTGGGCGCCACGCCGACGCCGTTGGCATCGCTCTGCTCCTGGCCTTCGAGGATAAAGTCGCGTTCCTTGTCGGACAGCAGTTTCTGGTCGCGCGGGTGCTTGTAGAAGGCCAGCCAAAGTCCCGTCCAGACGATGCCGATGGCGCCGACGATGACGAACGACATCTGCCAGCTGCCGTGCAGGATGGTCCAGACCACCAGCGGCGGCGCGCACAGGGCGCCGATCGAGGAGCCGATATTGAACCAGCCGATGGCGATCGAGCGCTCCTTGGCCGGGAACCACTCGGTGGTGGCTTTCACGCCGGCGGGAATGCCGGCCGCTTCGGTCAGGCCCAGCATGCCGCGGAACAGCGCCATGCTTTGCCAGCCGGTCGCCATCGCGGCGCAGGCGCAGGCCACCGACCAAGCCAGCGCGAACATCGCAAAGCCGATCTTGGTGCCAACCGCGTCGATCACATAGCCGGCGATCGGCTGCATCAGCGCGTAGCAGACCTGCCACGCCACCACGATATAGGAATACTCCTGGGTGGTGATATTGAGCTCGCTCATCATCGTTGGCGCCGCCACCGACAAGGTATTGCGCGCCAAATAATTCACGATCAGTCCAGCCGTCACCAGCCCGACCATCCACCAGCGCATGCCGCGTACTTTAGTCATTTTGTCTCCCTCTAGCCATCCACGGCGGCGCAGCTGCGCCGCCACTTTGCGGGCCGTTCAGCCTTCCTGGGGAAGTGCTTTCGGCCTCGGTTTTTATTTTTACTGCGGTACTGCTGAATCCTTACAAGGCCTGCAGCGCGCCGCGCATGCCATCCGCGTCGATGCGTACCAGCGCCGTGGTCACCGCCTGCGCCAGGCCCGGCACCGCATTCATGTCGCGGCCCCACACTTTTTCATACGCCAGCCAGCCCTGCGCCAGTTGCGCCAGGCTTTGCCGGCCGCTGTCGACGTCCTGCCAGGCAGCCGAAAACCAGGCCAATGTCGCCGCATCGTCAGCCAGCGCGATCACGTCGCCGCGATACAGGCGCATGGTGGCGGCCAGGGCCAGCACCAGCCGTTGCGGCAACTGGCCCTGCACTTCCACGTAGCGCAGCAGTTGCGGCGCGATGCGGGCGGCAAATTTGCTCCAGCTGTTGAGGGCGATCGAGGCCAGGCGGTGCTGGATATACGGGTTGCGGAAACGCAGCAGCACGTCGCGCGCAAACTGCTGCAGTTCGTCCTGCGGCAGCGGCAAGGCGGGGATAATTTCCTGCGCCAGCGTGTCGGCCAGATAGCCGCCGACCTGTTCGTCGTTGACGGCCGCGCCGACGGTGTCCAGGCCGGCCAGCAGCGCCACCGGCACCAGCGCCGTATGGCCGCCATTCAAAATGCCGACCTTGCGCTTCTTGTACGGCGTGATGTCGTCGACCAGCCGGATATTCAGGTCGGAACCGGCCAGTTTCAGTTCGTCGGCCAGCCATGCCGGGCCTTCGATCACGAACAGGTAGTAGTACTCGGCGGCCACCAGGAACTGGTCGGCGTAGCCCAGGTCCGCCGCGATGGCATCGGCTTCGCCATCGGGAAAACCGGTAACGATGCGGTCGACCAGGGTCGAGCAGAACACGCAGGCCGACTCGATCCAGGCGGCAAAGCCGGCGTCCAGCTGCCACAGGCGCGCGAAGTGCAGCACGGCCGCTTTCAATGCGGGGCCGTTCTGTTCGATCAGCTCGCACGGCAGCAGCACCACGCCTTTGTCGGCGCTGCCATTGAAATGCGTGTAGCGCTCGAACAGCAACCGCGCCAGCTTGGCGGGGAAGGCCGAGGGTGGCGCATCGTCAAACGCATCGCTGTCGTTGACGGCGATGCCCGCTTCGGTGGTGTTCGAGACGATAAAGCGCAGCTCCGGCAAGTGCGCCAGCGCCAGGTAGTCGCCATACATGGTGGCCGGATTGATCTCGCGCTGCACACAGCTGATCGTGCGGTATTCGCTGACGGGCGCGCCGCTTTCATCGAGGCCGCGCACGACGGTGGTAAACAGGCCATCCTGCACGTCGAGCAGGGGCGAGCCGCTGCCGCCGCGCGGACGCACCACCACCACGCCGGCGTTCAACCCGCTGCGCTCGTTGAGCAGGTCGATCTGCCAGTCGAAAAAGCCGCGTAGAAAATTGCCCTGGCCGAACTGGAGGAATTTGATCGGCAGCGCATAAGGCGCGCTGCGGCGTAGGATTTGCATGGACGTGTGGCTCACAGTGAGATGTCGCGTTTCCAGAAGATGAAGTCGTACTGCTGCAGGCGGTCGGCCTTGGCCGTGTACTGGCCGCCGGCGGTGGCCACCACCATGTCGAACAGGCCGTTGGCCACTTCCGGCAGCGGTGTGCCTTCGATCACGGGGCCGCAGTCATAGTCGATCAGGTCCGACAGTTTTTTGGCGACGCGAGTGTTGCTGGAGATTTTCAGCACCGGCACGATCGGGTTGCCCGTCGGCGTACCGAGGCCGGTGGAAAACAGCACCACGTTGGCGCCCGAGGCCACGATGCCGGTCACCGATTCGACGTCGCCACCCGGCGTGCACAGCAACGACAGGCCGGCTTTCGGGCTTTGTTCGCCGTAGTCGAGCACCGAGACGATGGGCGAGGTGCCGCCCTTCTTGGCCGCGCCGGCCGATTTCATCGCGTCGGTAATCAGGCCGTCGCGGATATTGCCGGGGCTGGGGTTGTCGGCAAAGTGGGTGCCGACCGCTTCGGCGCGTGCTTCGAAGTCGCGCATCAGGCCCAGGAAGCGGCGCTTGTCGTCGTCGTTTTCGCAGCGCTCGATCAAATTGGCTTCCACGCCGCACAGCTCGGGAAATTCGGCCAGGATGGACGAGCCGCCGACGGCCACCACCATGTCCGACACCAGGCCCATGGCCGGGTTGGCGGAGATGCCGGAAAAGCCGTCGGAGCCGCCGCACTTGACGCCGATCTTCAGGTGCGACAGCGGCACCGGCTGGCGCACGACCTTGTTCGCTTCCTTCAGCTGCGCCAGGGTGTCGGTCAGCACGGCCTTCATCATCGCGTCTTCGCTGTCCCACTGTTGCTGTTCGTAGATCAGGCAGGGCTTGTCGAAGTTCGGGTTCTGCTTGGCCAGCGCATCCTTGAACATGGCAATCTGCGCGTTCTGGCAACCGAGGCTGAAGACGGTGATGCCGGCCACGTTAGGATGGTCGGCGTAGGCCGACAAAATCCTGCACAGCGAGCGTGCGTCGGCGCGCGTGCCGCCGCAGCCGCCGTTGTGCGTGATGATGCGCACGCCGTCGAGGTTCGGGAACGGGCGCACCACCGGTTTTGGCGCTTCCATGTCTTCGCCCAGCAGCGACAGGGTGAACGACGCCAGGTCGTTGCGCGTGTAGCCGAGCGGCGCCTCAAGCGCATTGCGCAGGTGCTCGACATTGCGGTTTTCGCAGAACACCAGCGGGAACACCAGCCAGTAATTGGCCGTGCCCACGCGGCCGTCGGCGCGCACCACGCCGGGGAAGGTGGCACCCTCGAAGCGGTCCACGTCGGGCGGCGTCCAGGTGTAGGGCGCTTGCGGCTCCAGCTCCACTTCGGCTGCGTAATGGTGCAGGTTGTCGGTGGTGACGGCTTCTCCGCGACGGATATCGACCGTGGCCTTGCCGACCGGTACGCCGTACAGGCGCAGGATCTCGCCGGCCGCAAACGCGCGGCGGGCCAGCTTGTGCTTGGTCTTGACGGCGCTGCTGATCAGGATGGATTCACCCTCCCAGTTGACCACTTCGCCGGCGGCCAGGTCGGACAGGGCGACCAGCATGTCGTCGTCGGGGTGAATACACAATACTTTTTGCATGACTGTTCCTGGCGGCGGCTGAGGGATTAAAGCTGGAAGTATTTGCGTGCGTTTTCGTAGCAGATGCCGCGCACGATGGTGGACAGCGCCTCGAAGTCATTCGGATACTCTCCGCCGTGCACCCATTCGCCGATCTGGCGGCACACCAGGCGGCGGAAATAGTCGTGGCGCGGGTAGGACGCGAAGCTGCGCGAATCGGTCACCATGCCCACAAACACGCCCAGCACGCTGTGATTGCCGAAGCCGACCAGCTGCTGCAGATTGCCCTCTTTATGGTCGTTGAACCACCAGGCCGGGCCGAACTGCAGCTTGCCGGCGACGGTGCCGTCCTGGAAGTTGCCGACCATGGTCGACAGCACTTCGTTCATGTTCGGATTCAGGCAGAACAGCATGGTTTTCGGCAGGCGGTCGTCCTGGTCCAGGGCGTTCAGCAAGGAGGCCAGGCCGGCGCTGGTGCCCAGGTCCGAGATCGAGTCGTAGCCCGTGTCCGGCCCCAGCTTGGCGCGCATGCGGTCGTTATTGTTGCGCTGGGCGCCGATATGCAGACACATGGTCCAGCCGTAGTTGGCGTACACGCGGCCGATCGCTTCGAGCAGACCGCGCAGGTACAGGCCGTTTTCCACGTCCGTCAACAAGGTGCCTTGCAGGCGCCTGGCGAACAGCGCTTCGAGTTCTTCGGGCGTCGCGCCCACCACCGGCAAGCTGACGTCGACTGCATGGTCCGAGATGCGCGCGCCACGCGAGTGGAAGAACTCCACGCGCACGGCCAGCGCGGCGATCAGCGAGGCAAACGAGGTGACGGGCACTTGCGCCACGTCGCCCAGGCGTTTCAGGTATTCCACGAAGCGCGGCTGGTTGATGCGCATGGCCTTGTCGGGACGGTAGGCCGGCAGCACGCGGGTCTTCAGTGCGGAGGCGGCAATTTCCCCATGCTGCAGCAGGTCGTCGGCCGGGTCGTCGGTGGTGCAGGCGATTTCCACGCCTGCTTGCTCCAGCAGCGACCAGGTGTCCATCGTGGCCAGCTTGGCGTTGGCCTGTTCCCAGATCGCGTCGGCATTCGCCTCGTTGATGATCAGGTCGATATTGAAGATGCGGCGCAGTTCCAGGTGGCTCCAGTGGTGGATCGGATTGCCGATGGCGAGAGGCAGCACCTTGCAGAAGGCACGGAATTTTTCCTGGTCCGAGCGCTCGCCCGTGATGAATTCCTCGGCCACACCCGAGGTGCGCATCAAGCGCCATTTGTAGTGGTCGCCCGCCAGCCACAGCTCGGCGATATTGCGGAAGGTCTTGCGCGCGGCGATTTCGCCTTGTTGCAGGTGCGAGTGGTAATCGATGATCGGCAGGTCGGCCGCCACTTCGTGATACAGCTTGCGGGCCGTCTCGGTGGTGAGTAGAAAATCCTGGTTCATGAACTCGGTCATCGCTGCCATCTCCTTGCTTTGCATGTTTTGTCGTGGCACCAACTTGGCGCACTCTGATATATCAGGATATTAAACGTAATATATCAGCGTAAGCAAGCGCAAAAGTGAAGAGGGAGCAAAAGAGTTAGGCGTGGATACAACAGCCAAGGTGAAGAAGCAGCCAGGACGCGCAAGCAGCTGGCAGGCTGGCAGTGAGGAAGCTTGACAAAACCTGGGGGTTCGTCATGCGCACCGGTGGCACCATCTTGAAAACTGCGCGAGAAAGCGCTAACATATCAACTGATGATATATATAGGCCATGAAGACCGATCCTGCCATCGATACCCTGCTGGACCTGGACGGGTCACTGCTCGACCAGGAAAACGGCTACTGGATCAAGATCGAGGCGCAGCGATCGGCTGTCTCGGACGAAGTACCGCACGGCATACGCTACTCGCTGACGCTGCATGAACCGTATGGCAAACGCATACTGGGTTACGACAACGCGCATCTCATCAAGCCGCCAAAGAAATTCAAGTATGCGGGACGGATCCTGGCTTTCGATCACAAGCACCGGCATGTTTCAGACCAGGGCGTGCCGTATGAATTCAAGGATGCGCAACAATTGTTGAACGATTTCTTTGCGGATGTCGACCGCGTGCTTCAGGAGGTAAAAAAGTAATGAAACCGATTTTTATAGGCATCATGCCGCAAGAGAAGATTCGCGAACGCGTGCTGGCGATCGCCAGTGGCAGCTACAAGCCACAACCCGACGAACCGAAAGTCTGGTTTGTCTCCATGAAGTCGCTGGCCGAAGTGCTCAGCGATGAAAACCGGGCGCTGCTGCACGTGATCGGGGACATGCAACCTGAGTCGATTTCCGCATTGGCCGAGGTCACCGGCCGCAAGCAGAGCAACCTGTCACGCACGCTGAAAACGATGTCGCATTACGGCATCGTGGAATTGCAGCGGGAACGCAATCAGGTGCGCCCTGTCGTCAAAGCAACTGAGTTCCGGATTGTGGCGCAGTGATGCGCCTAGGAAGCTGATTCCAGTGTTTTCCATTGCTGCAATTTGGCCTCATACGCCAGCGTGTACGCCGGGCTGCTCGACGGCAGGCTGACAATGCGGTAACGCTCTGCCTGTCCACCCAGCACCTTCAAACCCAGCCTGGCCGCCGTGCCGCCGTTGAAGGCGATGGTGTCCAGCCGCGGCAGGCTGGCGGCCAGCGCCACCAGGTCGTTATCGTCGCGCTCGCGGATATTGCTGTCCAGGCTGCCCGAGCGCTGCGCCTGCGCCACCACGTCCCACAGCCCGACCCCATGCGCCAACAGCGTCGACAGGCGCGCTTCATACGGCAGGCTTTTCAGCTCGACGCCCAGCACTTCCCCCAGCAGCAGCCAGAACTTGTTTTGCGGATGGGCATAGTACTGGCCGTGCGCCAGCGACTTTTCGCCGGGCAGGCTGCCCAGTATCAGCAGCCGCGTGTTGGCGTCGACGACGGGATCGAAGCAGCGTTTGCGGGTGTCAATGGTAGCGAGGGGTGGAATCAACTGCGGTTCCTGTGTCGGATGGGCAAGCCACCATTCTACGCGCTCAGGCCAGCAGCAAACCGGTGTAGAATTTCCGGACAATGACTACAGAGACTGCCATGCGCACCATCGACACCCTGCTGGCGCAGTACGGCGACAGCCACCGCAATCCCGTCAATGAATGGGTGCACATCGTCTGCGTGCCGCTGATCGTGTTCAGTGTGCTGGGCTTGCTGTGGAGCGTGCATGCGGTGGTGGCGCTGGCGGGCAGCGTGGCCGCCCTGGCGTACTATGTAAAACTGTCGCGGCCGTTTGCGCTCGGCATGCTGGCGATGCTGGCCCTGATGCTGATCGCGCTGGCGGCGATGCAGCCAATCGTGATTCTGCCGCTGTCGCTGGTGCTGTTCGTGTTGGCCTGGATCGGCCAGTTCATCGGTCACCAGATCGAGGGCAGGAAACCGTCGTTCCTGGACGATGTGCGCTTTTTGCTGATCGGTCCGCTGTTCGTGCTGGGCTTTGCGTACCGGCGCTTGCGGCTGGCTTATTAGTGTTGAGGTAACAGATTATTACCATTGCACTCTGTTTATCAACGGCAACTTGTCTTATCATTAATGTGCAGCCGATGCCATCCGGTGCGATCGGCGCACTATCTTTTTATCCCTGGAGTTGAACATGAAAACATCGATTATTGCCGTGGCCTTGTTGGCCACCCTGGCCGGTTGCGCCGTACAACCGAATTCAGCCAATGTGTACAAGGCGCGCCAGGCGCAGAATGAACAGTCGGTGCGCATGGGCACCGTGGAATCCGTGCGCCAGGTCACCATCGACAAGGGCGAAAGCGGCACCGGCGTGCTGGCCGGTGCGGCGCTCGGTGGCGTGGCCGGTTCGGCCGTGGGCGGCGGCAAGGGAGCCATCGCGGCCAGCATCCTCGGTGCGGTGGCGGGCGGCATTGCCGGCCAGAGCATCGAAGCGAACTCGGCGAACAAGCCCGGCTTTGAAATCACCGTGCGCCTGGACAATGGCGACCTGCGCGCCATCGTGCAAGATGCGGACGAGCAATTCCGTCCCGGTGAACGCGTGCGCCTGCTGTCCGATGGCCGCACCACCCGCGTAACGCATTAAGCTTAGCCGAAGCTGCCGGTCGCCATCAAACTGGCGGCCGGCGCCATGCCTTCATGCAGCCAGATGGCGATCAAGGTTGTCACCACCACGTAGACGATCACGGTCCATACTTTGAAGTGCAGCGAGGCTGGCATGATGGGCTCCCTGAAGAGTTGAAGTCGGAAAATATTGAATTAATAATAATATAAATATTTTCATAAAATCAATATTTTTCATCATCCCTGCTCTGGCTCAAGCCACGCCGTGGCGCCGATGCTGCGCTGGTCAAGCCCTAAGCGACACCGTATACTGTCGCGATGTCCTCTCCCCTCCTGTTTATTACCGCCTGCCTGATCTGGGGCTCCACGTTCTGGGCCATCACCTTGCAACTGGGCGATGTCGCCCCCGCCGTTTCCGTGGTCTACCGCTTCGGCCTGGCCTCCGCCACCCTGTTTGCCTGGTGCGCCATCCGCGGCGATACCCTGCACCTGCCCTGGCGCGCGCAAAAATGGATGATGCTGCAAGGGCTGGCCTCGTTCGCGCTCAGCTATGTGTGCACTTACAGCTCGGAGCAATACCTGGTCTCCGCCCTGGTCAGCGTGCTGTTCGCGCTGATGGTGTTCTGGACGCCGCTGCTCAACCGCCTGGCCTTCGGCACGCCGATCACCGTTTCCACCTGTTTTGCGGGGGCGGTCGCCATCTGCGGCATCGTGCTGCTGTTCTACCAGTCGATCGATGCGGCCTTGAAAGAGATCCTCGGAGGTGGCAACGGCCACTTTTTGCTCGGCTTTATGCTGGCCTTGGTGGCGACTGTCGCCAGCACGGTCGGCAATGCGCTGGTGATGAAAGTGCGCAGCCATTCGAGCAATGTGATGCTGACCATGGCGTGGACCATGTTGTGGGGCACCCTGATGGTGGCAGTCTGGGCGCTGGCGACGGGCCAGGCCTGGACCCTGCCGGCGCGCGCCAGCTACTGGATGGGCCTGGTCTACCTGGCCGTGTTCGGCTCGGTCATTGCGTTCAGCGCCTATTTCACCCTGATCGCCCGCATCGGCACACAAAAGACCGTGTATATCGGTGTGGTCACGCCCGTCATTTCCGTGCTGCTGTCGATACAGTTCGAACACTACCGCCCGGCCGCCATCGAATGGCTGGGCATGGTGCTGTGTCTGGCCAGCGTGGCCTGGGCCTTGACCTCAGGCGCGCGCAAGACCCGCATCGCCTCCCCGATTTCCGCCTCACCTACCGCAAAGGCACCATGAGCAACTCGTCCACCCTCGCCATCCGTCCCGCCCAAGCCGCCGACGTGGCCGCCATCTTCGGCATGATCCACGAACTGGCCGTCTTTGAAAAACTCGACCACATGATGATCGCCACGCCCGACATGCTGCACGACAGCCTGTTCGGCCCGCAGCCCGCCTGCGAAGCGCTGGTCGGCACGGAAGACGGCGAGGTCGTCACCTTCGCCCTGTTCTTCCACAATTTCTCGACCTTTCTGTGCCGCAAAGGCCTGTACCTGGAAGACCTGTACGTGAAACAGGCCGCGCGCGGCAAGGGTTATGGCAAGCAGATGCTGGTCGCCCTGGCGCAACTGGCAGTCGAACGCAACTGCGGCCGCTTCGAATGGTCGGTGCTGGACTGGAACGAAAACGCCATCAATTTTTACCAGGGCATGGGCGCCGACGTGATGCCCGACTGGCGCATCTGCCGCGTGACCGGGGAAGCATTGACGAAATTATCAGCGGGCAAACCGCAAGGAATTTCCCAATAACGTTTCGACGCATGACCAGACCGTCGCGAGCGGCAGGGAGAGGCGGCCAAGAAGCGCAACCGTACTCAAGTACGGTGAGCATCGCAAGCTGCCTATCCCAACGCGCAGCAGGTCTGGTCAGCGTCCACCACGCAAAAAAAAACCTCACGGGCTAGCGGCACCGTGAGGTAGAACCCATTGTCAAGTGGGAGGGGGAGAATTCAATCAACGGAATGAATATAAACGTTGCACAATACGCTGAGGCCTACCCTTACATTTGCTTACCAGCTCTTACATTTCATCGGTAATTCGTTACTATTTCCGTGGCTCAATCAATGTGCCATGCAAGCCGATCTGCTGCTGCGCGGCGCCGCCCTGGTGCTGTCTGTTTTTGTAGAAGAAGGCAATACAGCAGGCAACAAAGTGGCGTGTCATGCAAATCTCCTTGAGGGTTTAGGACCGGCTGCGCAAGAGGATGCATGCAGCGCGGGAGGTTCAGTGTGGCATCTTCCCGCGTTTGGGCTTTGTGCAAGATCAAGTCCGCAGCCTGCCCTCGCGGTGCACCGCCCACCGCTCCACCAGTTCAAAGATACCCTGCGTTAATAGCGCCAGCACGGCGGCGGGAATCGCGCCGGCCAGCAGCATGTCGTTGTCGTTCAGCGCCAGGCCGATGGTGATGCGTTCGCCATAGCCGCCGGCGCCGATAAAGGCGGCAATGGTGGCCGTGCCCACGCTCATCACGGCGGCAGTCTTCACGCCGGCCAGGATCACCGGCAAGGCCAGCGGCAAGTCCACATGCAGCAGGCGGTCGCGGCGGGTCAGGCCCAGCGCCAGCGCCGCCATGCGCAGCCCCGGCGGGATCTGCAGGATGCCGGTGCAGGTATTGCGCACGATGGGCAGCAGCGCGTAGACGAACAGCGCCACCAGGGCCGGCACCATGCCGATCATGCCCAGCAGCGGTATCAGCATCGCCAGCAGCGCCAGCGAGGGGACGGTTTGCAAGACGCCCACCAGCGCCAGCACGGTTTGCCGCAGCGGCGCATAAAACGCCGCCAGCACGCCCAGCGGCACGCCGACCAGGCAGGCCAGCGCCACCGACAGCAGCACCAGGGTCAGGTGCTGGCGCGTCAGGGTCCATAAATCGTCTCCGATGATTTTATCGAGCAGCCCGGCGCGCGCTGCGCTTGCTGCCGGCTTGCCGCCGCCGGACGCCAGCCATTCGCTGGCAACCACCGCAAAGCTCTTGCCGTCGATTTCCACGGCCGCATTCATGGCGATCATGGCCTGCTCGCTGATGCGCCCTTCCAGCTTTTGCAGCGCCTGCCAGGCGGCGGGAAAGTGCTTGGGCATATCCAGGCGGTACAGCAGCATGGCGTCGTAGCGGGGAAAATACTGCTGCGTGTCGGCCAGCACGCGCAGGCCGTACTGGCGGATCTTCGCGTCGGTCGAATAGATATCGATCACATCGACCTGCCGCTGCGCCAGCGCTTCATAGGCGATGCCGTGATCGAGTCCGCGCGGGCGCTGCGGCAGGCCATAGCGCGCGGCCAAGCCCGGCCAGCCATCGACGCGGCCGATGAATTCATGCGACAGGCCGAATTTCAATGCCGGATGCGTGGCCAGGTCCGCCAGGCTGGCGATGCTCTTGTCGTCGCCGCGCATGGCCAGCGCATAGGTATTGTTGAAGCCCAGCGGCACGGCCACGCCCAGGCCCAGCGCCGCCAGTTCGCGCCGCATCTGCTCCAGGGTCATCGGCTTGTCATGTTTCAGCATTTCGCTGGCAATCGTGCCCGTGTATTCCGCATACAGGTCGATGCTCCCGGCCTGCAGCGCGGCCAGCACGATGGCCGTGTTGCCCAGGCCCTGGCGATGTTCGGCCTTGACCTGCGGCGCGACGCTTTGCCGCACGATCTCGCCCAGGATATACGATTCCGTAAAGCGCTTCGAGCCCACCTTCAGGGTGCCCGTGTCCATGGCATGGGCCGGCGAGGTGCAGCAGAAAACAAACAAGGCCAATAAATGAATGACGCGCACGCGGCGCTCCCCGACGAATGATCAATCGGGCAAGCTTACCACCGGCATGCGCCACACGCCGCCGTGCACCACGCCCGCGCAGGGATTCAATCCCATCGCATACGACAGGTCGGCCGGACGGGCGATGCGCCACAGCGCGAAATCGGCGCGCTTGCCCACCGCCAGGCTCCCCCTGTCATGCTGCAGGCCCAGCGCGCGCGCCGCATGGATGGTGGCACCGGCCAGCGCCTCCTGCGGCGTCAAGCGCCACAAGGTGCAGGCCATGTTCATCGCCAGCAGCAAGGAGGTCAGCGGCGAGGTGCCGGGGTTGCAGTCGGTCGATACCGCCATCGGCACACCGGCCGCGCGCAGGGCGGCAATCGGCGGCGGCTGCGTTTCGCGCAAAAAGTAGTACGCGCCCGGCAGCAGCACGGCCACCGTGCCGTGGCGCGCCATGGCGGCGATGCCGTCGTCGCTCAAAAACTCCAGGTGGTCGGCCGACAAGCCGCCAAACTGCGCCACCAGCGCCGCGCCACCCTGGTCCGACAGCTGCTCGGCATGCAGTTTCACGGGCAGGCCCAGCGCCTGCGCCGCGGCGAATACCCGCCGCGTCTGCGCCGGCGTAAAGCCGATGCGCTCGCAAAAGGCGTCGACCGCGTCGACCAGGCCAGACGCTGCCAGCGCCGGCAGCATCTGGCGGCACACCAGCTCGATATAGTCGTCCGGCCGGCCGGCGTATTCGGGCGGCAGCGCATGCGCACCGAGAAATGTGGTGCGCACGCTGACCGGTAGTTGCTCGCCGATGGCGCGCGCCACGCGCAGCATTTTCGCCTCGGTTTCCAAGTCCAGCCCATAGCCGGACTTGATCTCCAGAGTGGTCACGCCTTCGGCCAGCAAGGCCAGCACGCGCGGCAGGCTTTGCGCCAGCAGCTCGTCTGCGCTGGCGGCACGCGTGGCGCGCACGGTGGAGATGATGCCGCCGCCGGCGCGGGCGATGTCCTCGTAGGTGGCGCCATTGAGGCGCGCTTCGAATTCGCCGCTGCGGTTGCCGGCGTGGACGATGTGCGTGTGGCAGTCGATCAGGCCGGGCGTGAGCCAGCAGCCGCCGCCATCGTGCACGGTGGCGGCCTGGCTTGTGGGCAGTGCCGCGCGTGGGCCCAGCCAGGCGATGCGTCCGTCCTCGACGGCGATTGCGCCATCCAGGATCTCGCCGTAGCCGTTATTGGTGTCATAGGCGTCATCGCCGGCCATGGTCGCCAGGTGCACATTGGTCAACAACAGGTCCCAGGCCATGGGCGGCCTTTAATTGGCGATGAGGTCGACGACGAACACCGTGGCCTGGGCCGATTCCAGCGTCCAGTCCTGTTCGCCTTCCAGCACCAGCAGGTCGTAGCGCACCAGCGCCAGCCGTTCGCACGCGCTGCTCACCGACAGGCTCTCGCCATCGGCCAGGAACACCAGCGTGGTGCCGCTGCGGCGCGGCAGCGGCACGCTGCCGCCGACCACGAACGGTACGATCCGGTGGCGGTAGCTGCCGCGCCGGGTGAGGACGTTGAAGTCGAGCGTGGACTGGCCGTTGACGGTGGCATGGACGGGATCTTCGCCGGCAAACTCCACCAGCGGTTCGCCGGGACTGAGCACCACGCGCTCGTCGCCGACCTCGAGCAGCACGCCGTCGCCGGCGACCATCACCAGCGTGCGGTCCACGCCGGGAAACTGCGAGAACGGACCATCTTCGGCAATGCTGGCCAGGCTCACGCGCCAGTCGAAATTGTCGAGGCCGGCGCCGGGCGGCGACATCGCCAGTTCGGTGGTGACGCCGCCGCCGTTCTTCCACGGCGTGGGCCGCAGGCTTGCGTACTGGATCAGCCGGTTCATTGAAACTCCCTCAGTTCTGTCATCGTTTGCTTGAAGCGCGCAGCAATCGCCTGCTGCGCCACATGTTGTGCGTTGCGTACCACCCACCTGCCGCCGACCATGACGTCACGCACCAGGTTGTCGTTGCCGCTGAAGACCAGGCTGCCCAGCACCTCGTGCAGCGCCAGGCCCCACAGCTTGGGATGCGCGCCGTCGAGCACCAGCACGTCGGCCCGGCGGCCCGGCGTCAGCGCGCCCACCGGCCGCCCCGCCGCCTGCGCCCCGCCCTGCAAGGCGCCCTGCCATAAAAAGTCGCCCACCTGGCGCCGCTCGCTGGACACCGCGATATTGCGGCGCTGCTGCCGCAGGCGCTGGCCATACTCGAGCCAGCGCAGTTCTTCCACCGGGCTTTGCGACACGTGGCTGTCGCTGCCGATGCCAAAGCGCCCGCCTGCCGCCAGAAACGCTTCGAGCGGGAACAGGCCGTCGCCCAGGTTGGCCTCGGTGGTGGGACACAAACCCGCCACCGCGCCGCTGGCGGCGATGTGCGAAATCTCGCTTGCGTCCAGATGGGTGGCGTGCACCAGGCACCAGCGCGCGTCGACAGTCACCCGATCGTACAGATACCGCACCGGCCGCATGCCGGTCGCGGCCAGGCACTGATCGACTTCGGCCTGCTGCTCGGCGATGTGGAGATGGATCGGGCGCCCGGCCGGCAAGGCCGCCGCCACCTGCGCGATCTGCGCCATCGATGCCGCGCGCAGCGAATGCGGCGCCACCCCCACCTCGGTCTGGCCGTCGCGCAGCGGCGCCAAAGCCTCGATCACGCGCAGCACGTCGTCGGCATCGGTGCGGAAACGCTGCTGCTCCGGTTTCAACGCGCTGTCGTTAAATCCTGAATAACTATACAACACCGGCAGCATGGTGACGCCGATTCCAGCCAACCCCGCGGCGGCAATCACGCGCTCGGCGGTTTCGGCCGGCCGGTCGTACCAGGCGCCGTTCGGCTGGCGTTGCACATAGTGGAATTCGCACACCGAGGTATAGCCGTGGCGCAGGCATTCGGAGAACAGCTGGGCGGCAATCGCCTCGATTTGGTCGGGCGTGATGTTGCGCGCGAAGCGGTACATCAGGTCGCGCCAGGTCCAGAAGCTGTCATGGCTGCCAGGGCCATCAGCGGCGAATTCCGTGCGCCCGCCCAGCGCGCGCTGGAAGCTGTGCGAGTGCAGGTTGACCATCCCTGGCAGTACGTACTCGGCCAGCTCCACGCCATCGGGCGGCACGGCGTTATCGATCACGCTCGTCAAGTCGCCATGCGCATCCCAGGCCAGCAGCACGTCGCGGCGCCAGCCTTGCGGCAGCAGCGCATGGCGCGCAAAGAGCTTCACCGCCGCACCCACGCCACGGCCGCTTCCATCACGGCTTGCAGCAGCGGCTGCACCTGCGCTGCCAGGTCGGGGCGATAGGCAAACGGCGCCGCTTCGTCCATATACAGGCACTGGCACATTTCAAGCTGGATCGCGTGCACGCGGCGCGCAGGCTGTCCGTAGTGGCGCGTGATATGGCCACCCTTGAAGCGGCCGTTCAAGGCTACCGTCAATTGTTCTTGCGAGCGCGCCAGGCCGACCACGGCGGACGTCAGGCCGGGATCGCAACTGGCGCCATCGGCCGTGCCGAAATTGAGGTCGGGCAGCTTGCCGTCGAAAAAACGCGGCACATGCGAGGCGATCGAATGGGCTTCCCACAGCACCACCGCGCCATGCACGCGCAGCAGGCGCTCGAGCTCCTGCTGCAGCTGGCGGTGATACGGCGCCCAGTAACGCTCCACGCGCCGCTGCCGGTCGTGCACGTCAGGCTCCTGCCCCGCCAGATACAGCGGCTCGCGGTGGAAGGTATCCATCGGCAGCAGGCCGGTCGTGTCCTGGCCCGGATACAGATTCGTGTCCTCCTGCGGCCGGTTCAGATCGACCACATAGCGCGACCAGCGCGCCGACAGCACCGACGCATCCATCTGCCGCAGGTAGCCATGCAGCTCGCGCAGATGCCAGTCGGTATCGGCTTTCTGCAGCGCCTGCGGCGTCATGCGTGCGGCGATCTCGTCGGGGATATCGACGCCCACATGCGGCATCGATACCAGCAGCGGGATGCTGCCTGCATCAAATTGATAATCCATGATGGTCTCCTGGCGCCGTTCAATCGTACAGCGGCGCGAACAGCTGCTTGCAGGTCAGGCTCAAGTCGCCGGCAAGCACCATCTGTCGGGCGGCCTCGATATCGGGCGCGAAGTAACGGTCGGCGTCAAAGAACGGCACCTTCTGGCGCAGCTGATGGTGCACGTGTTCCAGCTGCGGCGAGGTTTTCAAGGGGCGGTGGAAATCGATGCCCTGCGCCGCCGCCAGTAATTCAATCCCGACGATGACGGCCGTATTGTGCGCCATGTCATCCAGGCGGCGTCCGGCGTAGGTGGCCATGCTGACATGGTCTTCCTGGTTGGCGGAAGTCGGCAGGCTGTCGACGCTGGCCGGGTGCGCCAGCGACTTGTTTTCCGACGCCAGCGCCGCCGCCGTCACATGCGCGATCATAAAGCCGGAATTGATGCCCGGCTCGCGCACCAGGAACGGCGGCAGGCCGGACAAGGTCGCGTCGATCAGCAGCGCGATGCGGCGTTCGGCCAGCGCGCCGATTTCGGCGATCGCCAGCGCCAGGGTATCGGCCGCAAAGGCGACCGGTTCAGCATGGAAATTGCCGCCCGAGACGATTTCGGCCAGGGTGCCAGGTCCGTCCTGGAACAGCAGCGGATTGTCGGTGACGGCATTCGCTTCGATCAGCAGGGTGCGGCGCGCATTGACGATCAGGTCCAGGCAGGCGCCCATCACCTGCGGCTGGCAGCGCAGGCTGTACGGGTCCTGCACGCGCTCGTCGCCTTCCAGGTGCGAGGCGCGGATGGTGCTGTGCGCCACCAGCTGGCGGTACATCTGCGCCGCCAGGATCTGCCCCGGCTGGCCGCGCACGGCATGCACGCGCGCGTCGAACGGCGCATCGCTGCCCTTGGCCGCGTCCAGCGACAGCGCGCCCGTCACCATCGCCGCTTCCAGCAGCCGCTCGGCCATGAACAGGCCGTGCAGCGCCAGCGCGGTCGACACCTGCGTGCCGTTGATCAGCGCCAGGCCCTCTTTCGCCGCCAGCACCACCGGTGCGATGCCGGCCTGCGCCAACGCTTCCGGCGCCGGCATCAGCACGCCATGCATGCGAACGTCGCCCACGCCCAGCATGGCCAGGGTCATGTGCGACAGCGGGGCCAGGTCGCCCGAGGCGCCCACCGAACCCTTGGCGGGAATCGCCGGCATGATGCCCGCGTTGTACAGCGCAATCAGGGTGTCGACGATCAGCGGGCGCACGCCCGAATAGCCGCGCGCCAGGCTGCCGATCTTCATCAGCATGATCAAGCGCACCACCGCGTCGGACAGCAGTTCGCCGGTGCCGACCGAGTGCGACAAAATCAGGTTGCGCTGCAGTTGTTCCAGCTTGTCGTCGGGGATGCGCGTCTTGGCCAGCAGGCCGAAGCCGGTATTAATGCCATACGCCGCATCGCCCTTGGCGACGATCGCCCGCACGGCCGCGGCCGAACTCTCGATCACGCCATAGGCTTCGGCAGCGAGGATCAGTTTTGCCGGCGCGGCCCAGGCCCACACCGCGCGCAGCTCGGCCAGGGTCATCGCGCCCGGTTTCAGGGTCCAGCTTTTCAGTGGTGGTGTCATGTTTTCAGTCCATCATGGGCAGGTTCAGGCCATTGCGTTTGGCGCAGGCGGCCGCCGTTTCATAGCCGGCATCGGCATGGCGCATCACGCCCGAGCCGCTGTCGTTGACCAGCACACGCGCCAGGCGTTTTGCCGCGCTTTCCGTGCCGTCGGCCACGATCACCATGCCCGCATGCTGAGAATACCCCATGCCGACGCCGCCGCCATGGTGCAGCGAGACCCAGGTGGCGCCGCCGGCCGTATTGAGCAGGGCGTTCAGCAGCGGCCAGTCGGAGACGGCGTCGGTGCCGTCTTTCATGCTTTCCGTTTCGCGGTTCGGGCTGGCGACCGAGCCCGTATCGAGGTGGTCGCGGCCGATCACGATGGGGGCCTTCAGCTCGCCCGTGCGCACCATCTCGTTGAAGGCCAGGCCGGCGAGATGACGCTCGCCCAGGCCCAGCCAGCAGATGCGCGCCGGCAGGCCCTGGAAGGCGATGCGTTCGCGCGCCATGTCCAGCCAGTGGTGGACCTGCACATGCTGCGGGAACAATTCCTTGATCTTGGCGTCGGTTTTATAGATATCTTCCGGGTCACCCGACAGCGCCACCCAGCGAAACGGCCCGCGCCCTTCGCAGAACTGCGGGCGGATATACGCCGGCACGAAACCGGGAAAATCGAAGGCGTTCTGCACGCCCTGGTCGAACGCCACCTGGCGGATATTGTTGCCATAGTCGACCGTGTGCACGCCCATCGCATGAAAATCCAGCATCGCCTGCACGTGCGCGGCGCAGGAGTCGGCGGCGGCCACCGCCAGGCGCGCATGGCGCTGTGGGTCCTGCTGCGCCGCCTTCCAGTCCGACACGCTCCAGCCGCGCGGCAGATAGCCGTTGACCAGGTCGTGCGCCGAGGTCTGGTCCGTCACCAGGTCCGGCAGCGGCCCGCCCGCTTTCGCGCGTTTGACCAGTTCCGGCAGCAGTTCGGCCGCGTTGCCCAGCAAGCCGATGGAGATCGCCTCCTTGCGTTCGGTGTGATATCGGACCAGCGCCAGCGCGTCGTCCAGATTGGCGGCCTGCTTGTCCAGGTAGCGCGTGCGCAGGCGGAAATCGATGCTGCTTTGCTGGCATTCGATGGTCAGCGAGACGGCACCGGCCATGGTGGCGGCCAGCGGCTGCGCGCCGCCCATGCCGCCCAGGCCCGCCGTCAGTATCCAGCGCCCGGCCCAGTCGCCGCCGAAATGCTGGCGGCCCGCTTCGGCAAAGGTTTCATAAGTACCCTGCACGATGCCTTGCGTGCCGATATAGATCCAGCTGCCGGCCGTCATCTGGCCGTACATGAACAGGCCCTGGCGATCGAGTTCGTTGAAATGTTCCCAGTTGGCCCATTTCGGCACCAGGTTGGAATTGGCGATCAGCACGCGCGGCGCATCCACATGCGTGCGAAATACGCCGACCGGTTTGCCGGACTGTATCAGCAGCGTCTGGTCCTCCTCCAGTTCACGCAGCGAGGCGAGGATCTGGTCGAAACAGGCCCAGTTGCGCGCGGCGCGGCCGATGCCGCCGTAGACCACCAGGTGCTGCGGATGCTCCGCCACCTCGGCATCGAGATTGTTCTGCACCATGCGGTAGGCCGCTTCGATCTGCCAGTTCTTGCAGGCCAATTGCGTGCCGCGCGGGGCACGGATGCTGCGGCTGGCGTCGAAGCGCGGATCGCTGTCCATGTTGTTCATGCTGTCTCCTCTCAAGGGGGAAAGCGGGCATGCGTGGCCCGCTTTTATGTGACAAGCATAGGTTGTCTATACAAGCAAGTCAACCGGTTTTGTTTTACTTTTTCTCAAATATTCGCTTCCCCGCCAGCCACGTCTGCAGCACCTGCGTCTTGCCAATCGCCGCCGGCGCCACGGTAAACAAATCCTGGTCGACCACGATAAAGTCGGCCCACTTGCCCTTTTCCAGCGAGCCTATGACTTTTTCCTGGTGCCCCGCCCACGCCGCGTCCAGTGTAAAACAGCGCAGCGCTTCGGTGACCGTCATCGCCTGCTGCGGATACCAGCCGCCCGCCGGCAAGCCTTCATTGTTCTGCCGCGTGACAGCCGCGTGGATGCCCTCGAAGGGATTCGGCGACTCGATCGGAAAATCGGAGCCGCAGGCGATGCGCGAACCCTGTTTCAGAAAGGTGCGCCAGGCATAGGCGCCCTTGATGCGCTCGGGGCCCACGCGCTGTTCGGCCATGTTCTGGTCGGAGGTGGCGTGAGTCGGCTGCATCGACGGCACGATGCCCAGGGTCTTGAAGCGCGGGATATCGGCCGGCCGCACCACTTGCGCGTGTTCGATGCGGTGGCGCAGCCCCACATTGTCGTACTGCCTGGTCAAGGCCTGGTAACCGTCGAGCAGCTGACGGTTGCCGGCGTCGCCGATGGCGTGCACATTGACCTGGTAGCCGGCGCGCATGGCCTTGTCCATCCGCGCCCGCATCGCGTCATCGTCATGAAACAGCAGGCCGCGCGTCTCGGGCGAGTCGCTATAGGGTTCGATCAGGGCCGCGCCGCGGCTGCCCAGCGCGCCGTCGGACAAGAGTTTCACGGCGCGCAGCGCATACAGGTCGTGCGCGTAGCTGTTCAAGGGACCCATTTTCGACAGCGCGTCAAAGTCGGCCGTGACGTCAAAAATCATGCCGTACACGCGCACCGTCAGCTTGCCGTGATCGGCGTAGTCGCGGTACAGCCGGTCCTGGGCCACGTCGATGCCGGCGTCGTGCACGCTGGTCAGGCCCACTTGCGCCAGCTGCGCCAGCGCACCGTCGAGCGCCGCGCGGTTGTCCGCCTCGCCTGGTTTCGGCAGCACCTGGTCCATCAGGTCCATGGCGTTATCGACCAGCACGCCGGTGGCGTTGCCCTCACCATCGCGCACGATCTTGCCGCCGGCCGGGTCTTGGGTGTCGCGCGTGATGCCGGCCAGCGCCAGCGCGCGGCTGTTGGCCCAGCCCGCATGACCGTCAACCCGGCGCAGCCAGACCGGCCGCGCGCTCCCCGCCGCATCAAGCTCCAGCGCGGTAGGAAAGCGCCCCAGCTTCCAGATTTCCTGATTCCAGCCATTGCCGGTCACCCAGCCGCGTTCGGGATGCGCGCGTGCAAATTCGCCAACTGTCTTGACTGCTGATTCGAGCGAAGAAGAACCGTACAGCATCACGCCGCTGGCAATCGCACCCAGGCCGAACACATGGCCATGCGCGTCGATCAGGCCTGGCAGCACGGTCTTGCCCTGCACGTCAATGTGCGTGGCGCCCCTGGCCGCCTTGCGCTTCACCTCGGCAGCCGTGCCGACGGCGACGATCCTGCCCGCGTCGTCAAACGCCAGCGATCCAAAGCGCAGCAGCTTGCCGGCGGCGTTCAGGGTGTAGCCGTTGGCGTTGTCGATCACCGTATCGGCTTGCGCGACGCCGATGGCGGCCAGGCAGGCCAGGGCGATCAGGGTACGGTGCAGTTGCGGGGCGGGCATGTCCATCTCCAGGTCGTCAAATAAAAGACGAGTGTATAGAAATGCACAAAATGGTCAATCAGGCATTGCAGGGCGTATCGGCTGGCGCAGCATCAGCCAGTAATCGGCTCCCGTGACGGCTTCCGCGTAGCGGCCCGCCACTGTAAAGCCGAGCCGGCCGTAGAACGGCAGGCTGCGTTGGTTATAGGTCTCCAGGAAACACACGGCGCCGGCCTGGTCGACGGCCGCCAGGCCCGGCGCCAGCACCGAGGCGCCCAGCCCACGTCCCTGCGCGGCGGGCGCGATGCCGGCAATCGACAGATACCAGGCGTCCTGCAGCGCATGCTGTGCCAGCGCGTGTTCCATATTGGCGACAATCGCCGTGAAATTGGCCGAACCCTGTGGCCCCAGCAATTCGCGCAAGGCCGCTTCGCGCTGCGCATACGCCGCCTGGCGCAGCGGCAGCGGCGCATCGGTGGTCCAGATGGCGGCGCCATGGCCAAAGCCATCGGCCAGGTCGACGCGGCCGGTCTGGAAGCCTTCAACCAGCGCCAGCGCGAAATAGGTGGTCAGCATGGCCAGACGAGCGGGTTCATCTTCACCGCAGGCGACCGTGACGCTGCGGTAAAACGGATCGTCTATCAGGGCGGCGGCCAGACTGGCGGCGGCGGCATGGGTCTGCTGTGCGGTATCGGTCATGTGCTGGTTCTTTTATCGAAAGTGATGGCCTGCATCTTAACGCAAGGGCTTGTCGATTGCGCCGTGTCAACAAGACCGGTTCGCGACAGGCCTACGCTGGCGTTTTATCGCGGAGCCCATCATGACGCGCCACCATGTGATCAGCACCACCGGCTGCGATGTGTTTCATGCACTCGTCACGCACTACCGGAACAGCCTGGGCGCGCGCTTCGACAGCATGGTCGTCACCTATTCCGACGGCGGCAAGCCCGTGCTGGGCGCCACCCTGCGCGACGCCAAGAGCGGCTGCGAAATGCACCGGCGCGCCGGCCAGGCCGGTGAATGCTGGTGCTGTGGCTACGACGAGCAGCTGGAATTCGTGTCGCAAACCGGCGTGCCGCTGGCGCATGCCGATTACAGGATCAGCGTCAGCAATGGGGAAACGTGCACGGGGACGACGGATGCCAAGGGGCGTACGGAGCGCATCACCAGCAAGCAGGAGGCGCAGATTACCGGGGCCGAGTTTTTTCCCCAGGCGGACAAATCGCCGTGCTGCGCAGCGTCACCCGCACATGCCAAGGCGGCCGGCAAGACGGTCGAACTGCGGGACGTCAAAACCACCGACAAGGATCTCGGTTCGTCGGTCAGGAAAGTGACCGTGAAAGACAAGGTACGCCCGCTGACCAAGGGGGAGATCGATATGGCATGGATGGTGTTCGAGGATGCGATCGACTACGGCAAGGTCAAGGTGCATGCGGAGCCATATTTATGGTTTGGCTTGCAGCCCAAGGATGTGGCGATGACACCAAATGGGGAGATGTATTTTCATGAGTCGGAGTTCAGGGAGGATTTCTCCAAGGAAAGTTCCAAGCAAAAACACTGGTTCATTCATGAGATGGTGCATGTGTGGCAGTTTCAACTGAACTACCCGGTAAAGATAAGAGGGGCAATTCGGTTAGGACTCGATTACAACTATGTGCTATCAAAGAAGCAAAGATTAGCTGACTACAATATGGAGGCCCAAGGCGATTTATTGGCTGACTATTTCGTCTTGATGTACTTACATGAGCCAAAGGCGATGAGTCAGGAAAAATACGCTAATTCACTACCGCTCTACAAGGAGGTACTGTGTGATTTCTTTGCAAATCGAAAAAATAAAAAAAATCTGCCTGGCTACAATATTGAGCGCGATGATGTTGTTGATATCCCATGATGCGCTCGCCAGGTCACGCATGGCGAAGGCAGAAGTTCACTCGGTCAAGGGTGTACCTTGCTTTACCATTTCCGAAAAAGAAGAAAGGCGCAATGGCCAGCCCTACTTGGGCGCACTGATTGTCTCGGATCTCACTGACAAGCCGGTATCAGAGGTATGGGGATTTCTCATGACCGGCGGCAAGAAGGTTTTGCTGACGTCAAAAAGCTGCCTTCTTTACGGAAACCTTCCTTCTGGAGCATCTGGATTACCCGCGCCCGCATTGAAGACTGGCCATGTATATGAAGTATTTCTGAATGGCAGGCCCAAGGACGGCAGCGATCCCACGTATGGTTATGCTGGCAAATTCTGCGTGGCTGACAGCATGAACGGGATGCAGAAGATTATTCCAGTCACCAGAGAGATGCAGGAGTGGATAGATGAAACCTGCCCCGTCAGTTCACCTTCCAAATAGTACGGAGCGCACCATGCAATACCGGCACACCATGCTTTATCTGCTTGCCACGCTCGCTTGCAGCCAAGCCCAGGCATGGTCGCGTATGGCTTACGCTGAAGTAAGCCTGGTGAACGGCCTGCCATGTTTTTCCATCTCCAAAAAAGAGGAGAAACGTAACGGCATTCCGCAAATTGGCGCACTGAACGTGTCCGATCTCTCAGTCAAACCGGCGATCAAGATATGGTCTTTCATCTTGCCTGGCGCAGAGTCCATTCCTGTGCGCGCCAACTCTTGCATCCGGTATGGAACTGCGCCAGCAGGCGCAGAGACCAGAACAGCGCCACCGCTCAAGACCGGACGACTGTATGACGTGTTCCTTAATGGCAGACCAAACGACCCTGCTGATCCCACACAGGGATATGTAGGAAAATTTTGCCTGACCGCCAAAGCAGGCGGTGGCCATGAACTTGTTGTGGTGACCAGCGATATGCGGGAGTGGAGGGACGAAGTCTGTCCAGGCGCCTCTCCATCCCAATAAGACCAGCCATGTCCTTGCGCTACGAGACACTGTTTGTTTTGCTTGTCGCCACTGGCATGGATGCTTGCGCGATGTCGCGGATGGCGCAAGCCGAAGTCCAGTCCGCCTATGGCGTGCCTTGCTTCACAATTTCTCTTAAAGAAGAAAACCGCAATGGTCAGCCCTTGTTGGGAGCATTAAGCGTTTCAGACCTGTCAGGCAAGCCCGCTACGGACACATGGAGCTTTTTCATGACCGGGGGAAGAAAAATCCCGCTCTCATCAACAAGCTGTCTTCGATATGGCGAACTCCCTGAAGGAGCAAAGACAGCGGCCAGCATGCCTGCACCTGAATTGCAGACTGGAAGGGTCTACAGCATATTCCTCAATGGAAGACCAAATGATCCGTCCGATCCCACCTATGGCTACAGAGGAAAGTTTTGCATCGTCGTTTTGCCTTCCGGAGATCGAGAGATTATTGCTATCGACAGCGATACACAAGCTTGGAAAGATGAGGTTTGCCCAAGTTCCCCGCCATCCCGATAAGGCCGGCACGACTACCAGATAGTATCGCGCCACATCGACCGTCATCAGTCCCGGCGTCAGTACCTCTGCGCTTTTTAAAGAGGAGTCTAGTGATGTGTTCAAGAATCGTAAAGGCCCCAAAAATCTGCCTGGTCACAATATTGAGCGTCAGCCTATGGTGGATATCCCCTGATGTATCAGCGTACTCACGCATGACTGACGCTGTCGTGACATCATCCGACGGCATCCCTTGCTTTTCAATCACAGCGAAGGAAGAAGCCCGCAATGGTGTGCCCATGCTGGGTGCGTTGATCGTTTCCGACCTGTCAGTTCGACCAGTCAAAAAAGTATGGTCTTTTTTCCTGCCGTCAACGACACAACTGCCTATCCATGCAGCTTCGTGTATTCGCTATGGAGAATTGCCAACGATGGCGAATGGCATCAGTCCAGGGAAACTTATTACTGGGCATTTTTATAGCGTTTTTTTGAATGGTCGCCCCAAGGACCCGTCTGATCCCACGTATGGCTACAAAGGCAAGTTCTGCATTGCAACCAAGGCCGACGGCGGGCAACAAGTCATCGCCATCACCAGCGATATGCCGGCATGGCGGGATGAAGTCTGTGCCAGCGCTCCGCCGCCTCAATAATACGGAGAGTTCCATGAGGTATCCCCGCTTGCCGTACCGCCACTTGCTGCTTGCATTACTCATCGCACCGGCTTGCATGAATGCATGCGCATGGTCGCGCATGGCTTACGCTGAAGTACGCATGGTGAATGGCCTGCCATGCTTTTCCATCTCCAAAAAAGAGGAAAAACGTAACGGCATTCCACAAATTGGCGCACTGAACCTGTCCGATCTCTCCGTCAAACCGGCGATCAAGCTATGGTCTTTCATCATGCCTGTCATGGTCACCATTCCTGTCCGCGCCAGCTCTTGCATCCTGTATGGAGTAGCACCTGCAGGCGCGGAGACAAGACCGGCACCACCGCTAAAGAGCGGACGACTATATGACGTGTTTCTCAATGGCAGGCCCGACGATCCCTCCGATCCCACACGCGGATACATAGGGAAATTTTGCCTGGCCGCCAAAGCAGGCGGTGGTCATGAACTTGTTGTGGTGACCAGCGATATGCGGGAGTGGATAGATGAAACCTGCCCCGTCAGTTCACCTTCCAAATAGTCCGAAGCGCGCCATGCGATACCGGCATACCATGCTTTATCTGCTTGCCACGCTCGCTTGCAGCCAAACCCATGCATGGTCGCGCATGGCAGATGCCAGGGTTCACGCCATCAATGGTCAACCATGCTTCACCGTCTCGAAAAAGGAAGAAGCACGCAATGGCACGCCCTTGCTTGGCGCACTGACGGTCTACGATATCTCAAGCAAACCTGCCGAAGAAGCCTGGTCTTTTATTTTTTCCGGCACGACTACCATGCCCATCCATGCAAAGGCATGCTTTCTATATGGACACGCGCCGGCAATAGCAGAGGCAACTGCTGCTGCAAAGTTAAAGGAAGGTACGATGTACAGCATCTTCCTGAACGGCAGGCCGGATGATGCAGCCGATTTCACCTACGGTTACAAAGGCAAGTTCTGTATCACTGTCACGGCCAATGGCGAACAGCAAGTCGTTCCCATTACCAGGGAGATGCCCGCGTGGCGGGATGAAATCTGTCCAGCGCCATCACCCTTACCTTGAAGGTTCTTGTCCAGGCGCACTCGCCGGTGCCCTGAACCACTCCTCCGGCTTCACCACCTGCGACTGTTGCGGGTCGGCCATATAGTGCGGCGAGACCATCTGCACGCCGAATTCGTTGAAGACGTCGATGATGTTCTGGTGCAGCTGGTTCAGCACCTCGGCGCGCTGGCGCGGCACTTCCGCGCTGGCGTAGGCGACCAGGCGGTATTGCACATAATAATCGTGCAGGGCCAGCTGCATCACATAGGGTTTCGGCGTGCTGGACAGTTCCGTGGTGCGGGCGGCGGCCAGTTCCAGCATGGCGTGCACCTGGCGCCACGGCGTGGCGTAGCCGATGGTTACCGAGGCGTCGAGCACGAAGCCGCCGCCGGGCTGGGCGCGCGAGAAATTTTTCGTCGTCTGCGACATGATCCAGGCGTTCGGCAAGGCCACCTCTTCGCCGAGGCCCGTGCGCAGGCGCGTTTCGAACATGCCGACGTCGACCACCGTGCCTTCGCTCTCGCCGACGCGCACGTACTCTCCCTTGCGCAGGGCGCGCGTGTACATCAGGATCAGGCCGCTTGCACCTTGTCCCACGATGCTCGACGCGCCGATCGAGACCATCAGGCCGACCAGCACCGACAGGCCCTGGAAGGCGGCCGTATGCGAACCGGGCAAATAAGGGTAGGCCATCGCCAGCGCGAACAGCCAGATCACCACGCTGGTGATGCGGCGTGTCGGCAGGGCCGTGTCCTGGTCCAGCCAGCCGATCTGCAATTGCCCGCTTTCCACGCGCTTGAACAGCGAAGCGGCGGTGGCCGCCACCAGGCGCGCGATGGCGAAGATCACGCACACCAGCACCAGGCCCGGCAGGGCGCCCAGGATGGACTGCACCACATCGGCGGCCACCTCGAGCAGGTAGCCGCTGAGGCGTTCGCCCCAGGCGCGCGTGTACGGCAGGCGGCCCAGCACGAAGGCCAGCCACAGATAGGTGGCCATCAGGCGCAAGCCCCACAGCACGGCGCTCAGCAACTGGTAGGCAAAGGCGATGTAGTGTTCGGCGTCCAGCACGCGCACGTTTTTCAGGCGCACGTCGCGCAGGCGCGAGGCCAGCAGCACGCCGCTGCGGCGCCGGGCCCAGCGGTGCAAGCGCGTCAGGCCCAGCCAGGCCAGCCAGAAAACAAAGGTGGCGGCCAGGCAGATGCCGGCGGCGGTCGCCAGGTAGCGCCAGTTGCCCTGTTCACGGTGCTCCTCCAAGGCCTTGACCAGTTCGCCGGCGGCCTCCATGGCCACGCTTTCCGTGCTGTCGCCGGCCAGCTGGTTGATGTCGCCGGGCAGCACGACAAACAGCTGCACCCCATCGAGCAGCACTTGCGTGCCTTCGGGAATCATGTGGGTGGTGGCCTTGAGCGCGCCGTGTTTCGCCAGCACGCCGGCCAGGCGCCGCTGCGCGCCGGCCGCCCGCTCCTCGGGCGGATAGCCGGCCAGGGTGGCGCGAAACACGAAGACGGTGCGGTTGGCAAACGTCAACGGCGCCGTCTTGTCCACCTTGGCCTGCACCTTGGCGGCAGCCAGCGCCAGCGCCGGGGTGGAGGCTTCTTCGGCATGGGCGCCGGGCAGCAAGAAGATCAGGCAGAGAAAAAACAGGCGAAAAAGCGCAGGCATGGCAAGCAAGAAGATGACGGGGAAGCGGCCATCATGCCACGGCTTCAGCTGGTGTCATGAAAAATCACGCCCAAGGTATGGCGCGTGCCCGAGCGCAGGCGCGACACGCCATGGCGCATGCCGACTCTGTAACTGCCGCGCACGCCATTCACGGGGCGCTGCGCGACGGGAAAGATGACGGCGTCGCCCTGCAGCAAGGGCACCACTTCCACGCGCGACTGCATGCGGGGACGCTGTTCCGTCAGCACGAATTCACCGCCCGTAAAATCCAGCTGCGGGCGCGACAACAGCACGGCCAGTTGCAGCGGAAACACATGCTCGCCATACAGGTCCTGGTGCAGACAGTTGTAGTCGCCTTCGCCGTAGCGCAGCAGCAAGGACGTGGGCCGCACCTGCCCCGCCGCATGGCAGCGTGCCAGGAAGGCGTCATGTTCCGTCGGAAAGCGTGCCTCCAGCCCCAGCGCCGCCTGCCAGCGGTTGGCGATCGCCGCCAGCGGCGCATACAGCGCCATGCGCAGGGCGGCCACCGGTTCCGGCAGCGGATAGGCGAAATACTGGTATTGGCCGCGGCCAAAACCATGGCGCTCCATCACCACCCGGCTGCGAAAGCGTTGCGGCTCGTCATATTGCGCCGCCAGCGCTGTACAGGCCGCCGGCGCCAGCAGGCCCGGCACCAAGGCGCAGCCATGGCGGTTGAGGTCGTCCTCGATGGCCTGCCAGTCAAGCGCCGTTTTCATTTGCCCGCCTCGCGCTCGAGCAGTTGCCGCTTGCGCTCCACGCCCCAACGATAGCCGGACAGCGCGCCGTCGTTGCGCACCACGCGGTGGCAGGGAATCGCCACCGCCAGCGCATTGGCCGCGCAGGCGCCCGCCACGGCGCGTGCGCCGGTGGGCACGCCGATGCGCCGCGCCAGTTCCGCATAGCTGACGGTGCTGCCGGCGGGAATTTCGCGCAGCGCCTGCCAGACGCGCTGCTGGAAGGCCGTGCCGCGCACGTCGAGCGGCAGGTCCAGGCCCAGGGCGGGCGCCTCGACCATGCCGATCACCTTGGCCACCGTCTGCTCGTAGTCCGGCTCGGCGCCGCGCAGGTCGGCCTGCGGAAAGCGGTCCTGCAGGTCGCGCAGCAGCATGTCGGCATCGTCGCCCAGCAGAATCGCGCACACGCCCTTGCCGGTGCTGGCGACCAGCAGCGCACCGAGCGAACAGGCGGCAATCGCGAAGCGGATCACGGCGCCGCTGCCGCCGGCGCGAAAGGCGCCCGGCGTCATGCCCAGCAAGCCCGGCGTGGCGGCATAGAAACGCCCGCTGGAATTGAAGCCGGCCGCATACAGGGTATCGGTCACCGTGCCCGGCTGGGCCAGGCCGGCCTTGACCCGTTCGCCACGGCGCGCCGCCGCATAGGCTTTCGGCGTGATGCCCGTGTGGGCCTTGAAGACGCGGTGAAAATGAAAGCGGCTCATGCCGGCCGCCTGCGCCAGGGTGTCAAGGTCGGGCATGGCGTCGCTGGCCTCGATCAGGCGGCAGCTTTGCGCGACGATGGCGGCCTGGCGCTCGGCCAGCGGCGGCTGGCCCGGCTTGCAGCGCAAGCAGGGGCGAAAACCGGCCGCTTCCGCTTCGGCGCAACTGGCGTGGAAGGCCACGTTGACGCGCAGGGCCGGGCGCGCCGCGCACGACGGGCGGCAGTACACGCCGGTGCTGCGCACCGAATAATAAAACTGGCCATCGGCCTTGCTGTCGCGCTGGCGCACCGCGTCCCAGCGGGCTTCGTCGTTTGTATACAGTTGCTCCATGGCGCACTCCCGTTTTGTTCATCACTGGCCGCCATCGTGACACGCGCCGACCCTGGCCGCACTCCGGGTCTTGCTTTTGAATTCGACGACCGGCTGCGCCAAG
The DNA here is from genome assembly GCF_030944405.1 of Janthinobacterium sp. J1-1. Taxonomy (NCBI): domain Bacteria; kingdom Pseudomonadati; phylum Pseudomonadota; class Betaproteobacteria; order Burkholderiales; family Oxalobacteraceae; genus Janthinobacterium; species Janthinobacterium sp. J1-1. Next base: position 1,680,902 of record NZ_CP132339.1, on the reverse strand, counting down.
GGCGGCGGTGCTAAAATCGGCCAGCGCGCCGCCATGTGGCGGCGTGCCTTGCCTCGCGCATCGGAGAGATTGCATTGGACGACCAGATTACACAAGAAAATACGCCCATTTTCCAGCGCATCAAGGATTTTCTGTTGGCCGGCATCGCCGCCGGCCGCTGGAAGGAAGGCGACGTGATCCCGTCCGAACAGGCGCTGGTCAAACAGTTTGGCGTCTCGCGCATGACGGTCAACCGCGCCGTGCGCGAACTGACCAGCGAGCAGGTGCTGACGCGGCGCCAGGGAGCCGGCACCTATGTGGCGCAACAGAAGTACCAGGCGACGCTGCTGGAAATCAAGAATATCGCCGATGAGGTGCGCGCGCGTGGCCATTTGCACCGCAGCAAGCTGCAAGTGCTCGAACACGTCAAGCCATCCGAGCTGATGGCCAGGCAGTTCGGCCTGCCGTCCGAGCAAAAGCTGTTCCATTCGCTGATCGTGCACTTTGAAAACGCCGTGCCGATCCAGGTCGAAGACCGCTGGGTCAATCCCGCCTGCGCACCGGACTACTTGGCGCAGGATTTTGCCACCATCACGCCGAACGAATACCTGATGGCGGCCGCGCCGCTGCAGGGCGCCACCTACAGCATCGAAGCCCTGTCGGCGCCGCGCAATATCGCCGAGATGCTGGCGATCGACATGAAACAGGCTTGCCTGGTGCTGCGCCGCCAGACGCGGTCAGACGGCAAGATTGCCTCGATTGCCACCATGTGGCATCCGGGCCACCGCTACCAGTTCGCCGGCTCGTTTAGCTGACTTGCAGCAACTATCATGATGCTATCTTTATTAGCATGATTTTCATGCTTTTTTCTCTCGAATTCTCACCGGCCCGGCAGAAAATTGGCGATTCCGTGAGGAAAAATATGCCTTTGCCACAGTGCTTGAAGTTAGATAGTCGGCATAAATATTCGGTGCTATAGTTGCCGCCAGAACAGGATACCGGCCGCGTTCCGGCCCGCACCATACCGCCCGATCCAGGCCCATCACGCAGCAGAAAGGGATGCATTTGTCGCATCGCAGCCTCACCAGATCCAGCGCACGACGCCTGCGGCGGCGTGCGCTGGGTCCGCTCGCCCGGATCCTGCTGGCCTGCCGCTGGCCAGTGCTGGCATGGGCTGCGCCAGCGGCCGCCGCCGGCGATGCGGGCGCCGGTCCGGGGCCATGGCCCTGGCTGGCGGCCAGCGCCACGCTGGTGGCCGGCCTTGCCGCCTGGCAAGCATGGCGGCTGCGCCGGCAACTGCATGGCGGGCAAACGGGCGCAATGACGGACAAAGGCATGGCCGCAGCGGCGGCGCAGGCGCTGCAAGGCGCCGTGCTGGCCGGCTGGTCCTGGCAGCGCGCGGGTGACCGCTTGACCATGTCCGGCCTGTACCGCAGCATGCTGGGCGACAAGAAAGCCAGCCTGGAGCATACCCTGGCCGACTGGCTGGCCGAAGTGCACCGCGACGACCGCGCCCGCCTGGAACATGCTTTCCGCCAGCATTTCGATGGCCAGGCGCCGGCGCCCATCAGCTGTGAATTTCGCTTGCGCCATGGCGACGGCCAATGGCGCTGGCTGCTGCTGCGCGGCGCGGTGCTGGCGCGCGCCTCCGATGGCGCGCCGGTGCAGGCCAGCGGCATCCTGTGCGACATCGCCGAACGCAAGGCCGACGAACAAGCGCGCATGCGCTGCATGCTCGAAGCGGCGCCCGAAGCGATGCTGATCGCCGACATCGACGGCCGCGTGCATTTCGCCAACCAGATCGGCGCGCGCTGCTTCGGCTACCCGCTGGCCGACATCATCGGCATCTCGCTCGAACAACTGGTGCCGGACAGCACGCATGGCCAGACGGCCGGCGATACGCAATCACGCCACAGCCTGCCTGGCCGGGTGATGATGGCGCGCCGCCGCGACGGCTCGCACTTTCCGGCCAAGGTCAGCCTGTCACCGCTGCGCATGGCCGGCCAGGTGTATTCCATCGTTTCGCTGCGCGACATGACGCAGCGCCAGCGCGCCGAGGAAGCCCTGCACGCCAGCTCCGAACGCTACCGCCTGATCGTGCAGACGGCGGCCGAAGGCATCTGGATGACCAACAGCAGCGGCCAGACCACCTTCGTCAATCCGAAGATGGCGCACATGCTCGGCTATACGGTGCAGGAAATGCTGGGCCGCCCCCTGCTCGACTTCATGGACCGCGACAGCCAGTTGCTGATGCAGCGCCGCCTCGACAGCCTGGGCAGCCTGCACAGCCAGCCGGACCAGGTCGATTTCCGCTTCTTCCGCAAGGACCAGTCCAGCATGTGGGGCTTGCTGTCGAGCAGCAGCATCCAGTCGGACCATGGCGAGCCTGGCGGCACCCTGGCAATGATCACCGACATCACCGAGCGGCGCCAGGCCTCGATCGCGCTGTCCAATTCCAGCCAGCGCATGGCCTCGGTGTTCGGCGCCGTCACGAATGGCCTGGTGGTGCAGAACAGCGATGGCCACATTCTGGAAAGCAATGCCGCCGCCGAGCGCATGCTGGCCGCCAGCCGCGCCGGCGGCAGCCTGTGGCAGGCCATCCGCGAAGACGGTTCCACTTTCGAGCAGCGCAGCCATCCGGTGCACATCACCCTGTCGACCGGCCAGGCCATGCGCGACGTGGTGATGGGGGTGCAGCAGCTGGACGGCAACCTGTGCTGGCTGTCGGTGAACACCGAAGCCATCCGCGACGAATACGGCAAGGTGGGCATGGTGGTGGCCAGCCTGACCGACATCACATATCACAAGCGCAGCGAAAACACCCTGCGCGAACTGAACGAGCACCTGGAAGAGCGCGTGGCGCAGCGTACCGAGCAGCTCGACCAGGCCAAGCAGGTAGCCGAGGAAGCCAGCCTGGCCAAGGGCCAGTTCCTGGCCAACATGAGCCACGAAATCCGCACGCCGATGAATGGCGTGATCGGCATGGCCTACCTGGCCCTGAAAACCGACCTCGAACCGCGCCAGCGCGATTACCTGGAAAAGATCCGCTTTGCCGGCGAACACCTGCTGGGCATCATCGACGACATCCTCGACATTTCCAAGATCGAGGCCGGCAAGCTGAAGATCGAACACGTCAACTTCAGCTTCGACCACGTGATCCAGACCCTCAACACGGTGGTGGCGCCGCGCGCGGCCGGCAAGAACCTGGAACTGCTGTTCGAGATCGACCCGCAACTGCCACCTATCCTGGTGGGCGATCCCCTGCGCCTGGGCCAGGTGCTGATCAACTACGCCAATAACGCCATCAAGTTCAGCGAACAGGGCAGCATCACCGTGATCGTCAAGAAAGTGGTCGGCGACGACAAGCATTGCCTGGTGCGCTTTGAAGTATGCGACCACGGCATCGGCCTGTCGCAGGATGAGATGAGCAAATTGTTCCAGTCGTTCCAGCAAGCCGACACCTCGACCACGCGCGAATATGGCGGCACCGGCCTGGGCCTGGCCATCAGCAAGCAGCTGGCCCAGCTGATGGGCGGCGAGGTCGGCGTCGACAGCAGCCCGGGCCTGGGCAGCACCTTCTGGTTCACGGCCCGCCTGGGCATCTCGAGCCAGGCCGCGCCGGCCCTGCTCGACACCATGCTGAAAACGGCGCAAGCCATGCGCGCCAGCGCCGATGCGGCGATGGTGATGGGCGCGCTCAAGCATGCCCGCATCCTGCTGGTGGAAGACAATACCTTCAACCAGCAGGTGGCGCTGGAGCTGCTGGAAGAAGCCGGGGCCTCGGTCTGCCTGGCCAACAATGGCGTCGAGGCGCTGGACCTGCTGCGCCAGACGCAGTTCGACTGCGTGCTGATGGACGTGCAGATGCCGCTGATGGATGGCTTGCAGGCCACGCGCCTGATCCGCGCCGATCCCGATCTGGCCCACTTGCGCGTACTGGCCATGACGGCCACCGCCACCAGCGAAGACCGGGTGCGCTGCCTGGAGGCCGGCATGGACGATTTCATTTCCAAGCCGATCCAGCCGGCCATGATGTACCAGACCATCGCCGGCTGGCTGCCGGCACGCGACACGCCGCCGCCGCCCGTGCGCACCCGCAGCGCGCCAGCCTTCAAGACCACCCTGGCCGGCGATCCGCAGGTGATCGATCTGTCGATCCTGGCCAAGCTGCTCGGCTACAACCCGCAAAAAGTGCGCAAGTTCGCCTTCAAGTTTTTGCAGACCACGCAGGACGGCTTTGCCGACATCGATGCGGCGCTGGGGCGCGGCGACGTGGCGCAGGTGCGCGAGCTGGGCCACCGCATCAAGTCGTCGGCGCGCACGGTGGGCGCGCTGGGCATGTCCGAGCTGTGCCACCGCCTGGAAAACTTGCCGCCGGGCGCACCCGCCCAGGAAGCCGAACAGGCCCGCCATATCGTCAGGCAACTGTGGCCGCTGCTGGAACAGATTACCGAACAGATCATGAACAACACCAGCTTTGCCAACGATGACTGATCGCGGCAAGCTTGGCACCTTCAAGGAAAGGCACTGCGATGACTCATGCCACTGATGTGCCCAATCCCGGCCTGGCGCCGCTGCGCGTGCTGCTGCTCGACGACGACGTCTTCATGCTCGACGTGCTGGCCGACATGCTGGGCCAGCTGGGCCAGTTCGACATCCGCAGCGAGACCGGCAGCATGGCCGCGCTGGGCGCCCTGCGCCAGCAGCAGCCCGACCTGCTGATCTGCGACCTGTCGATGCCCGACATGGATGGCATCGAATTTTTGCGCATGGCGGCCGAAATCGGCTTTCGCGGCGGCGTGGTGCTGCTGTCGGGTCTGCATTCGGCCATCCGCCAGGCCGCCGAACGGCTGGCGCTGGCCAATGGCCTGCGTATCCTGGGCGCCTTTCCCAAACCCTTGAGCAGCGCCGACCTGCAGCACATGATCGCGCTGCAGCGGCAGGTGAGTGCGGGAATTCGGTCCATGCCAGGCTAAAAGGCCAGGCGCGCCAAGTTTTTCCGCAATAATCGCCACGCTTTGAAAAAATGGGTTATTATTTCAGCCATCCCCGCCTGCATACCCCTGGTCGCACCTTCCAAGAACATTGAATTTGTGCCCATCGCCCCCACCTGCCAGATGTACTTCAGGAAGCGTGGATGGCGAACCAGCGTATGGTTAATTCCAGGCATTATTGATCCCACCCTCATTTGAGGAAAATATGAGCGAAAATATCAAACACATTAGCGATGCTTCTTTTGAAGCAGACGTCCTGAAATCCGAATTGCCGGTCCTGGTTGATTTCTGGGCCGAGTGGTGCGGTCCATGCAAGGCCATCGCGCCGATCCTGGAAGAAGTGGCCAAGGAATATGCCGGCCGCATCCAGATCGCCAAGATGGACGTCGATTCGAACCAGGCAGTGCCTGCCAAGTTCGGCATCCGCGGCATCCCGACCCTGATCCTGTTCAAGAACGGTGAAGCAGCGGCGCAAAAAGTCGGCGCCATGGCCAAGGGCCAGCTGACCGCTTTCGTCGACAGCAATATTTAATGTATGATAGGCAGCGCTGCGCCCGCAGCGCCGCCTGACTGGATAGACCGGGAAGCGGCTTGAAGCACCATACGCTGTCCCTTCCCTGATAATTAATCAACGCCACGCAGTCCCCTCCCCTACCTTTACCTCCCGTCTCGGGACACTCAACATATATGCATTTATCCGAACTAAAGGCCCTACACGTATCCGCCCTGCTTGAGATGGCGATCGGTCTTGACATTGACAACGCGGCCCGCTTGCGCAAACAGGAGCTGATGTTTGCGATCCTGAAGAAACGCGCGAAATCGGGCGAACAGATTTTTGGCGACGGCGCCCTGGAAGTGCTGCCTGACGGCTTCGGCTTCCTGCGCTCGCCTGACGCCAGCTACATGGCGTCCACCGACGACATTTACATCTCCCCTTCGCAAATCCGCCGCTTCAATCTGCACACCGGCGATTCGATCGAGGGCGAGGTAAGGACCCCGAAAGATGGCGAACGCTATTTCGCATTGGTCAAAGTCGACAAAGTCAACGGCGAATCGCCGGAGATGTCGAAACACCGCATCCTGTTTGAAAACCTGACGCCGCTGCACCCGAACGAGCCGCTGCGCCTGGAACGTGAAATGAATGGCCAGGAAAACATCACCGGCCGCATCATCGACCTGATCGCGCCGATCGGCAAAGGCCAGCGCGGCCTGCTGGTGGCGTCGCCGAAGTCCGGCAAATCCGTGATCCTGCAGCACATCGCGCATGCGATCACGGCGAACCACCCCGACATCACCCTGATCGTGCTGCTGATCGACGAACGGCCGGAAGAAGTGACCGAGATGCAGCGCTCCGTGCGCGGCGAAGTGGTCGCCTCGACCTTCGACGAGCCGGCCACGCGCCACGTGCAAGTGGCTGAAATGGTGCTGGAAAAAGCCAAGCGCCTGGTCGAAATGAAAAAAGACGTGGTGATCCTGCTCGACTCGATCACCCGCCTGGCGCGCGCCTACAACACCGTGATCCCTGCCTCGGGCAAGGTCCTGACCGGTGGTGTCGACGCGAACGCGCTGCAACGCCCGAAACGCTTCTTCGGCGCCGCGCGCAATATCGAAGAAGGCGGCTCGCTGACCATCATCGCCACCGCCCTGATCGAAACCGGTTCGCGCATGGATGACGTGATCTTTGAGGAATTCAAGGGTACCGGCAACATGGAAGTCCACCTGGAACGCCGCCTGGCCGAGAAACGCGTCTACCCGGCCATCAACCTGAACAAATCGGGTACCCGCCGCGAAGAACTGCTGATCAAGCCGAACGAGCTGCAAAAAATCTGGATCCTGCGCAAGTTGCTGTATTCGATGGACGAGATCGAAGCGATGGAGTTCATTCTCGACAAGATGAAAGCCACGAAGAACAACGCAGAGTTCTTCGACATGATGCGCCGGGGGGGATAAACCTACTGCGCGGCCAGATTTGCGATCTCCGTTGCTCACCGTACTAAAGTACGGCTGCGCTACTCAATCGCAACTCCGGCCTGCTCGCTACGGTTTCGCCCTCCCCGGTGGCACCATGCTGCCGACAAAGCCGCTCGCCGAGCGGCTTTTTTATTGCCGCCAGCCTTAAACCGCTATATAATCTGCGGTTGCATTTATTTAAACCCTGGCAAGTGATCGGCAATCGGGTCAAGAAGCAAGACGACCGACGAAGTGCTGTTTGGCTACCAACCTAGAGAGAAGACCATGAAAGTCGATACCCATCCAGATTACCGCGAAGTTGTTTTCCACGACCTGTCGTGCGATTTCAAATTCGTTACCCGTTCGACCATCCAGACCCGCGAAAAAATCACCCACGACGGTAAAGAATACCCGCTGGTGAAAATCGAGGTGTCGGCTGAATCGCACCCATTCTTCACGGGCAAGCACAAAATCGTCGACACGGCTGGCCGCGTCGAGAAGTTCCGTCAGAAATTCGGTACCGTCGGTTCGAAAACCGCGATCGCAGCAGGCTGATTTTTGCCGCTTGCGGCAAAAACAGGCAGCTTCGGCTGTCAACAAAAAGGCAGCCACGGCTGCCTTTTTTGCCTTTTGCCTCTTTACTTTATACTGCCGCATAGCCCGACGCGTCCGCATGCGTCCCAGATTCCTTTTTACTGATACCACCATCGATGAAGCCAGTCCGCCTTCCCGCCGCTGCCACACTCGCGCTGCCACGATGGGCCTTGTTTGCGCTTGGCCTGCTGTACATCCTGCCTGGCCTGATCGGCCGCGAACCGTGGAAGAACGATGACGCCGCCAGTTTCGGCATCATGTGGACCATGGCGCACGGCGGCCTTGCCGACTGGCTGTGGCCGAATGTCGCCGGCATGTCGATGCCCGACGAAGGCCCGCTGGCGTTCTGGCTGGGCGCCATCTTCATCAAGCTGTTCGGCTGGATCGGCGACGAAGTGTTTGCCGCGCGCATGTCGACCATCGGCATTTTCGTCATCAGCGCCCTGTCGGTCTGGTACACCGCCTTCAACCTGGGCCGCCGCGGCGACGCCCAGCCGCTGCGCCTGGCCTTTGGCGGCCAGCCCGAGCCGGACGACTTCGGCCGCACCCTGGCCGACGCCGCCGTCCTGATCTACCTGGGCTGCCTGGGCCTGCTGCAACACAGCCACGACATCACGGCCGAAGCGCTGTATGTATCGCTGATGGCCTATATGCTGTACCGCGCCGTGCGCTATGTGGAACGTTCCTCGCTGCGCAATGCCATCCTGATGGGCCTGGCGCTGGGCGGACTGACCCTCACGCGCGGCTGGGTCGCACCGGCGGCGCTGACCCTGTCATTGCTGCTGTGCGCGGTATTCCTGCGCCTGCCGCTGCTGCGCACCCTGGGCCACCTGGCGCTGGCGGTAGTGGTGGGCGCCCTGCTGACCCTGGTCTGGCTGCTGCCGGGCGAACTGCTGCAGCCGTACGGCCATTCGCCGCTGCAGGCATGGACGGACTGGAATTGCCGCCAGTTCAGCCTGCCGGACCGCCAGAGCGTGGTGTATTTCTTCCGCGTCGGCATCTGGTTCTTCTGGCCCGCCTGGCCGTTCGCCGCCTGGGCCGTGTACGCCTGGCGCCGCCAGCACCATGTACTGCACATCGTGGTGCCGCTGACCTTTGTCGCCATGCTGGCCCTGCTGGCCATGTTCCATCCCGATCCGGACCCGGCACAACTGCTGCCGCTGCTGCCGCCGCTGGCCGTGATGGCCGCCTTTGGCCTCTTGACCATGAAGCGTGGCGCCATCAACGCCATCGACTGGTTCTCGGTGATGGTGCTGACCATCTGCGCTTTTGTCTTGTGGCTGTTCTGGTTTGCCGCCCTGACGGGATGGCCGCCGAAGCTGGCCCACAACGCCCTGAAGCTGTTGCCAGGATTCAAGCCTGAACTGGGCCTGGCCGCCTTTTTTGTCGCCGCCTGCGCCACCGCCGGCTGGGTGGCGCTGGTGCACTGGCGCATCTCGCGCCAGCCGGCCGTGTTGTGGCGCGCCGTGGTGCTGTCGTCCGGCGGCCTGATCCTGATCTGGGTGCTGATCATGACCTTGTTCCTGCCTGAATTGAACTACAGCAAGAGCTACGCCAGCGTGGCGCACCAGATTTCCGTCAACCTGCCGCAAGGCAATGCCTGCATCAATACCAATGTGGGGGCGGCCCAGCGCGCCTCGTTCGCCTACTATGGCCGCCTGCCCTTCGCCGGCGTCGACAACCCGCGCTGCGACCTGTTGCTGCTGCAGGACAGCAGCCGCAAACGCGATGGCAGGGATCAGTTGCAGGAACAGCATGGCACCGACTGGATCAAGCTGTGGGAAGGCCGTCGCGCCACCGACGATGTCGAACGCTTCCGCCTGTACCAGCGCGTGAAATAAGCCAGCGCACTGAAAAAAACCGGGCTCCTCTGCCCGGTTTTTTTTGCCAACAATTATTATATTTATTGAATTAGAATTGCTTTTTACATATAATTCATTCCAGCCAGAACGCCCATCCCTCACCATGAGACCCGCCATGACCCCCTCTTCGATTCCTGCCCTGCCGCTGTTCGGCGCCGCCCTGCTGGCCCTGTCCCTGAGCACGCCGGCGCAAGCGCAAACGACGGTGATCGACCTGGGCGCGGCCAGCGGCTACTCGGCGCTGATTTTCGGCAATGTCGGCAGCAGCACCGCCACCGGTTTCCATGATGTCGAAGGACGCCTGGCCGCCGGCGGCAATGTGTATTTGAGCGGCTTTTCGGTGGGCCAGAAAAGCACGGCCGGCGCCAGCGCGCCGAGCATTGTTGCCGGCGGCAACCTGAATATCGGCACCGGCGCCATCTACAACGGAGGCGCGCTGGGCAAGGCCGTGTACGGCGTCAGCAATCCGGGCGCCACCGTCTCGACCAATCAATGGTTCGAAGCGGGCACCTTCAGCAAGGGCAGCGCCGCGACCCTGGATTTCGCGGCCGCCAAACAGCAGCTGACCACCCTGTCGAACGAGGTCGCCAAGCTGGCGCCGACCGGTACCGTGATCATGCAAAACAGCGGCTATACCCTGGTCGGCGATATCAACGCCGACGTCAATATCTTCAATATCGACAGCAGCTCGCTGAAGAATTTGACGCTGGACCTGTCGTCGATCAAGAGCACGGCCCATATCATCATCAACGACAGCGCCAGCAGCATCAACCTGTCGGGTGGTTACAGCAGCTTCAGCAGCTTTGCCGACCGCACCCTGTTCAATTTCTCGAACGCCACCAGCACCAGCCTGACCACCTACACCTGGGGTAGCATCCTGGCGCCAAACAGCGATTTCTCCGGCACCGGCCACCTGGAAGGCACCCTGATCGCCAGTTCCGTCAGCGCGCAAACGCCGTGGAATTCACAGGTTGAAATCGGCGCCACCGGCTTCAGCGCGGTGACGGTCTCGGCCGTACCGGAACCCGGCACCTACGCCATGCTGCTGGCCGGCCTCGGCGTGCTGGCCTGGATGCGCCGCCGCACGCCGGCCCGCGCGCCCGCCATGGCCTGAGTTTTCCTTGGATACCACACCGGCACGCGCAAGCGCCCGGTGTTTTTTACTTTTAAGCCGTTAACAATCCAGCATTGGCACATCGCCAAGCTGTTGTATCAGCTGCCTTTTTTTGTGGCAGCCACGTCACAAAGCCGGTGGACGGCGCTATAGTTGGCACTAGTATGTTGCCTCGCAGCATGTCGAATCGACATGCTGCCGCGACCCGCGCTCCATCCAGACTATCGTCCGCCGCTGCCCAGCCCCGCAAGCCCGGCTTACCATCCGAGTCCTTCATGCCCTTTTTGTACCAACTCCGGCTTGCGCTCCGGAATACCTATGTCCGCCTGGCCCTGGCGACCTGCCTGGTGGCCGGCGTGGCCGCCGCGCTGTATTTTGCCAACTCGGTCGCACAGGACGCCAGTCCCTTGCTGCGTTCGCAAAATATCGGCGAAATCACGGCCCTGCCGGCCCAGCGCGCGCGCCTCGAGTATCTGCTGCTGGCCAGGCCCTTATCGGAAACGCCGCGCTATGTGTTCAAGTTCAAGGATGCGCCATCGATTCATGTGGTGAAAGTGCCGGCCACCTCGCACCTGAGCCTGGAACGCGAAGTACTGCTGAAGAATGGCTTGCCCTACGCGATCGCCACCGATGCTTTCCTGGCCTCGCACAAGGCGGTCTTGCAGGACGCCGATGATGGCGCGCTGGCCGAGGCTGGCGCTTTCGCGCAGCGTCATGCGATCGATATTTTTCTCGTGATTCTGCTGCTGTGCGTGCTCAAATTCGGCATCCCCGGCATGGGCGTCAGCGCCAATGTCATCGCGCCGGGCAAGCTCAAGGGCAGCCTGGACGACCTGATCGGCATGGACGACATCAAGCAGGAAGTGCTGCACCTGGAAGACATGATACGCAACCGCAGCGTGTACAAATCGCACAATATCGACAAGCCCTTCAATGTCATGCTGACGGGCCCGGCCGGCACCGGCAAGACCAAGCTGGCCGGCTACCTGGCCAAGCGGCTCGACATTCCCTTGATCCAGGCCTCGGGTTCGGCGCTGGAATCGGGCTATGTGGGCGGCGGCGCAAAGGCCTTGAATGCCTTGTACCGCAAGGCTTGCGCACGCGGCAGCTGCATCATTTTCCTCGACGAAGCCCAATCGCTGTTCATGCCGCGTGGACGCGGCGAGCGCAAATGGGAAGACGATACGGCCAACACCTTGCTGGGGCTGCTGGACGGCGTGAAAAGCAGCGAAGGCGCGGGCGTGATCTGGATCGTCGCCTCCAACTTCGACGATGCATCGAGCCAGATGGATGAGGCCATGCTGCGCCGCTTCCCCGTGAAAATCAATTTCCGCCTGCCCAACAAGGCCGAACGCGGTGCCTTGTTAAGCCATTTCCTGTCACAAAAGGCCGAGGGCTGCGTCGACTGGCCTCGGATGGACCTGGCGCAGGTGGCCAAAGTGACGGCCAACCTCAGCCCGGCCCTGCTGGAAACCGTGGTCGAGCGGGCCAGCATGCTGGCGATCCAGGAAAAAGTGCTGATCGATACCGATTTGCTGTTCCGGGCGTTCGAGCGGGCCACCATCGGCCTGGCCGACCGCGCCGCCACCGCCGAAAAACACTTGCAGCGCGAACGCATCGCCCTGCACGAGCTGGGCCATTTTTTCATGCAGATCGACCCGTACCTGCGCGCCGGCATGCCGTTGATGGAGGTCAAGCAGAAGTCGCACTTGCTCAAGATCAGTACCGAAGCCGTCTCGAAGATCGGCGCGCTCGGCTATGTGCTGTCGTCGGGCGACGACCTGTCGCTGCGCACCCTGGAAGAACTGGAGCGCGACGTGATCGGCCTGTACGGCGGCGTGGCGGCCGAGGAACTGTTTTATGGCGCGCGCGGCATCTCGGTGGGCAGCCAGAACGATATCGAAAAAGCCACGACCCTGCTCGACACCATGGTCAACAAACTGTCGATGTACTCGCGCTCCAAGCTCGATTACCGCCAGCTGAAACACGCACACGGCGACGAGCGCACGCTGGCCCTGGTGGAAGCCAAGGCGGACGAACTGTACAGCTACACCCTGGACGCGATCGCCGACTATCGCGCCGCCATCGAGGCGATCAAGGTGGTGCTGCTGGAACGCTATGTGCTGTCCAAGGATGCCGTGTTCGAGTTGCTGGAAGAGCATTTGCAGCCGGTGCCCGCATCAGCGCAAGCGTTACCGCAAGCGCAACTGCACGCGGCATAAGTGTCAGCAACCGCTGTCGACCACCTTGACCGCGGAAGGCGTCAGCACGTCATTGTCAACCACGGCCTCGGAATAGGTCGCCTTGCAGTTGGCCGGCGTACGGGCACCCTTGGAGCGGATGATCAGGTCGCGGCCGTTGACAATGATGGTCCAGTCATCGGCGGACAGGCCGGCCGCCGCCGCGGTGGTGGCCGCGGACGAGGGATAGCCGTTGACCATGGCCACGGCGACCCCTTCCATGTCGATGGTCCTGGTGCTTGAACCGGTGATCAGCCACTTTCCATGCGTCATGACATTGACGCTGGCCAGCGCACCGCTCGCCGCCCGGATGGTGGCCCTGCGCGCATCGCTGCCCAGGTCGGCGAACTTCGGCAAGGCCGTCGCCGCCAGGATGCCCAGGATAACGATCACGGAAATCAGCTCCACCAGCGTGAAGCCGCCCTGGGCAGATGTGAAACGGCGTGGCGATACAGTCATGGCGGTTTTTCGACAATGGCGGATGGCCGATGGCTGCTCCTGGGCACGCACCATGTTAGCATTAAGTAATTTAGTTATTTTACTGTATAAAAATATTACATGTAAGCAATTTTATTTCCCGTGCATGCGTGTGCAGCCGGCATTGCCACAATAACAAATACCGCCATCAATCCGCCCCCAGGCCCAGGTCCGTCGCCACCTGCTTGCGCAGCAGATACTTCTGGATCTTCCCGGTCACCGTCATCGGAAATTCCTCGACAAAGCGCACATAGCGGGGAATCTTGTAATAGGCGATCTGGCCGTCGCAAAAGGCGCGGATGTCCTCGGCGGTGGTGGCTTGAGTACCGGGGCGCAAGATAATGCAGGCGCACAGTTCTTCGCCATATTTGGCGTCGGGCACGCCCACGCATTGCACGTCAAGCACGCTGGGGTGGCGGTATAAAAACTCTTCCACTTCGCGCGGGTAGATGTTTTCGCCGCCGCGTATCACCATGTCCTTCGAGCGGCCGACGATGCTGCAAAAGCCGTTGGCGTCGATCACCGCCAGGTCGCCGGTGTGCATCCAGCGCGCCGCGTCGATCGCCTCGGCGGTTTTTTCAGGGTCGCCCCAGTAGCCCTGCATCACCGAATAGCCGCGCGTCAGCAATTCTCCCTTTTCGCCGCGCGGCACGATGCGCCCTTCGCCATCGATGATTTTTACCTCCAGATGCGGGTGCACGCGGCCGATCGACGACACGCGCATCTCGCGCGGGTCCTCGATCGCGGTCTGGAAACTGACAGGCGAAGTTTCCGTCATGCCATACGCGATCGTGATTTCCTCCATGTGCATCAGCTCGATCACCCGCGTCATGACTTCCATCGGGCACGGCGAACCGGCCATGATGCCGGTGCGCAGCTGCGACAGATCGTATTGCTGGAAGTCGGGGTGGTCGAGCATGGCGATGAACATGGTCGGCACGCCATGCAGCCCCGTGCAGCGCTCGGCCTGCACCGTTTCCAGCACGGCTTTCGGATCGAACCCTTCGCCGGGAAACACCATCGCCGCGCCATGCGTGACGCAGGCCAGGTTGCCCAGCACCATGCCGAAGCAATGGTACAGCGGCACCGGGATGCACAGGCGGTCCTGCTCGGTGAGGCGCATGGCCTCGCCGATAAAAAAGCCGTTATTGAGGATATTGTGGTGCGTCAGGGTGGCGCCTTTCGGTGCGCCGGTGGTGCCGGAAGTAAATTGGATATTCACCGCGTCATCGAACTGCAGGGTAGCGCTGACCGCTTCCAGGTGCGCCAGGTCGGCTTCCGTGATGCCGTCCATCAGCTGATCAAAATTGTGCATGCCCGGCGTGGCGTCCTGGCCCAGGCGGATCACATGGCGCAGCTGCGGCAGACGATTTGACTGCAACTGGCCGGCGCGGCTGGCGGCGATGTCCGGCACCACGTCCTGCACGATGGTCAAATAGTCGCTGGACTTGAAGCTGGGCGACAGGATCAGCGCGCTGCAGCTCACCTTGTCGAGCACGTATTCGAGCTCCGAACGGCGGTAGGCGGGGTTGATATTGACCATGATCAGGCCCGCCTTGGCGGTGGCGAACTGGGTCAGCACCCACTCGGCGCAGTTCTGCGACCAGATGCCGATGCGGTCGCCCGGCTGCAGGCCCAGTTTCAGCAGGCCAGCCGCCAGGCGGTGCACGCGCTGCCGGAATTCGCCGTAGGTCCAGCGCACCTGTTGGTGCGCGACGATCAGGGCATCGTGCTGCGGATAGCGTGCCGCGATGGCGTCCAGGTAAGCGCCGATGGTGTCGCCGATCAACGGTGTCTCGTGGGCACCGTGCACATAACTCATGTCTTGCATACCGTCTCCAGGGTAAGGGGCGCTTTTGCGCTCTGATAATGACAAAAACAAGAAAAATTATAGCCCCAACCATCCCCGGCACGCGGCACGCCGGTCAATTGCCTGAAAACTGGCGCACGGCAGCATTGCTTGCGAATGTAACTAGTCAAGCTCATGTAAAATATTTGCATGCCGGCTCGGGAAGCTGGATAGCGACTTCCACCTGGCTTGCTTATGACTCAAGAATCTCCAGGCATTTCCGTATTGCTGATAGACGACGAAGCCATCGCGCTCGATCTGATCGCCCATGGCCTCGAGCGCGAGCCCGACGTCACCCTGCGCTACGATGCGCGTTCGGAAATGGCGGTGGCCCTGGCGCGCGAAACGGGCGCCACCACCGTGCTGGTCGACCTGCGCATGCCCGGCGCCGACGGTTTTGACGTGATCCGCATGCTGCGCGGCGATCCGGCCACCGAACATATTCCGGTGGTGCTGCTGTCGTCAGAAGACGACCCGTCGATCAAGGTCAAGGCCTTTGCCACCGGCGCCAACGATTACCTGGTGAAATGGCCGGACCCGCGCGAACTGCTGGCCCGGGTGCGCTATCACAGCGGTGCGTATATCGCCCGCCAGCAGCGCGACGCCGCCTTTGTCTCCTTGCGCCTGAGCCAGGAAGAACTGGCCGTCAGCCAGTCGGCCCTGCACCAGGCACAAAAAATGGAAGCCATCGGCCAGCTGACGGGCGGCGTGGCCCACGATTTCAACAATGTGCTGCAGATTATTGGCGGCAACTTGCAACTGATCAAGCTGCTGGGCGGCGTCAGCGACAAGGCCAGCAGCCGCATCGAGGTGGCGCTGGCCGGCGTGGAGCGGGGCGCCAAGCTGTCGGCCCATCTGCTGGCCTTCGCGCGGCGCCAGCCGCTGCAGGCGCAGCTGATCAATCCGGGCCAGGTGCTGCGCGACATGGGCGACATGATACGGCGCCTGCTCGACCCGCGCGCCACCATCGAGACCGATATCGAAGACGGCCTGTGGAGCACCATGGTCGACGCCAACCAGCTCAACAACGTGCTGCTGAACCTGGCCATCAATGCGCGCGACGCGATGGCGGCCGGCGGTACCCTGACCATGCGCGCACGCAATATGAACGCCGGTTCGATGCAGCTGTCGGAAGTGGGCAATGACGACTATGTGATGCTGGAAATTGCCGACACCGGAATCGGCATGGACCAGGCCGTGCTGCAGCGCGCCTTCGAGCCGTTCTTCACCACCAAGCCGACCGGCCAGGGCACCGGCCTGGGCCTGAGCATGGCGTATGGCTTCGTCAAGCAATCGGGCGGCGAGATCATCCTCAAGAGCGAACCGGGCGTCGGCACCAGCGTGAAGATTTTCCTGTTGCGCAATGAGCAGGAAGCGCTGGCGGTCGAGGAAACGCCCATGGCGCCGCTCAGCCGCGGCATGGAAACCATTCTGGTGGTGGAAGACGAGGAAGAAGTGCGCCGCTCCACCGTCGAATTGCTGTCGGCGCTGGGCTACCGCGTGCTGCAGGCGGCGCATGCCGGCGCGGCGCTGAACCTGGTGCGCTCGGGCGTGCCGATTGACCTGGTATTTACGGATGTGATCATGCCCGGCGAAATCAGCAGCCTGCAGCTGAGCGAGGCGGTGCGCGAGCACTTGCCCGACACGCAGATCCTGTTTACATCAGGTTACGCGGAAGGCGTGCTGGCCCATGAAGGCCGGCTCGATCCCGGCGTCAACCTGCTGCAAAAACCGTACACGCCCGACGTGCTGAGCAGCCGCATCCGGCAGTTGCTGCAGCGGCGCAAGGGCGCTGCCTGAATAGCTGACCATTACTGCGGTTTGATATAGCGGTGCGAGCCTGGCGGCGGTTCATTCAGCACGGCCCAGAAGATGCCCAGATCGGCGATCGCGCGCACGAATTCCTCGAAATCGACGGGCTTGACGACATACGCGTTCACGCCCAACTCGTAGCTGCGCAACAGATCCTGTTCTTCCTTGGACGAGGTCAGCATCACCACCGGAATGCTGCGCAGCGCCTGCGTGCTGCGGATTTCCGCCAGCACTTCCAGGCCATCGACTTTCGGCAATTTCAAATCGAGCAGCACCACCGCCGGGTTGCCCGCTTCACGCGTGGCATATTGTTCTCGGCACAGCAGGTAATCGAGCGCTTCGGCACCGTCGCGGGCGATGATGACCTCATTGGCCAGCTGGCTCTTGGCCAGGGCGATCAGGGTCAGTTCCAGGTCGTGCGGGTTATCTTCGACCAATAATATGGGTTTTAACATAGGCTAGCCTTACGTATCGATGTCTTTGGGAATGCTGAATGAGAAAGTGGCGCCGGCGCCCTGGGTGGACTGGGCCCAGACCCGGCCGCCATGGCGCTCGACAATGCGGCGCACATTGGCCAGGCCGATGCCGGTGCCGGGAAAATCTTCCATCCGGTGCAGGCGCTGGAACACGCCGAACAGTTTGTGCACATAGTCCATATTGAAGCCGGCGCCGTTGTCGCTCACCTGGAATACCACTTCCTGCGCGGTCTCGGTGGCGGTCACGGCGATATGCGCGACCTCCTTGTGACTGGTAAATTTCACGGCGTTCGACAGCAGGTTGTACAGCGCCAGCTGCACGAAAGTCGGATCGGCGCGCACCACAGGCAAGGTACCGATCTCCCACTCCACCCGCCGCTCGCGGATATCGAGCCCCAGCTTCTGGATGCAGCCACGCACCAGGTCGGTCATGTTCACCAGGCTGGGGTGCAAGGCGGCGCGGCCCATCTGTGAAAAGCTCAGCAAATCATCCACCAGCTTGCCGGCCAGGCGCGCCGAATCCTTGATGTTCTTCAGGAAGCGGCGGCGCTTGTCCAGGTCTTCCGCGCCCGCCGTTTCCATCAGCAGGTCGGCAAAGCCGGCGATATGGCGCAGCGGCGCGCGCAGGTCGTGCGAGACCGAATACGAAAACGCTTCGAGTTCCTTGTTGATGCGGCCCAGCTCTTCGGCCAGCTCGGCCATCTGCTCGGCCCGTTCCAGCACGATGCCCAGCAAGGCGCCGCGAAACTCGACCGCCAGTTCAATCTCGCCATCATGCCAGGGCGCGCTGATGCCGTGGATGGTTTCGCGCCAGCTGTCGAAACTGCTGCGCGGCGTCAGCTGGCCCGGCCCCGTCTTGCCTTGCGGCTGGCCGGCCCAATCGACCGTCTGTACCACTTCCGGCCGGAACCACAGCAGATAATGCGGATGGATGCGCGAGATCGACATCGACAGCAGGCCGCTGCCATGGCGCGCATAGGCCTGCGCCGGCGGGTAGACGCTGCCCAGATGATCGGTATGGAACACCTCGCCATGGCCGTTCGCGCCCAGCCACTGCACCAGTTCGCCCACTTCCTGCTCGCCCGGTGCATTGCCATACGTCATGATCCGGTCGCCGACCACGATGGCCGCGCCGCTGGCGCGGGCAAAGCGCAGCAGCTCGGGAAATACGCTGCACAGGCTGTCGGCAAAGTCGACGTTCTGCTGCGAAAGGCCGGCCAGCATGCTGACCATGGTGCGCCGCACTTCCAGGCGAAATTGCAATTCGCCGGCGTCGGTGCGCGACTCGATGCACAGCGCCAAGATCTGCCCCAGCTGTTCGCACACGGTGCGCTGCTCGAACGCCACAGGCAAGGGCGTCGCGTGATGGCAGGAAATCAGGCCCCACAACTGCCCCTTGACGATCAGCGACACCGACATCGATGCCAGGGTGCCCATGTTGCGCATGTACTGCAGATGAATCGGCGAGACGCTGCGCAAGGCCGCATACGACAAATCATTCGGCAGGCCGGTGACGGGATTCATGGCCGGCTCCAGGCGCGCCGGCGTGTAATGGGCGTCCTGGATCAGGCGTATGCGGTTGAGCATGTACAGCTCGCGCGCCTGGCGCGGAATATCGGTGGCGGGAAAACGCAGCCCCAGGTAGGACTCATAGCCCTCTTCGCGGCTTTCCGCCAGCACCTGGCCATGGCCGTCGCGGTCGAACTGGTACACCATCACGCGGCCAAAGCCCGTCACGTCGCGGATCTGCCGGGCGGCGAGCAGGCTCATCTCGACCACATCCTGCACGTCGTTGATTTTCAACAGGAAGTTCCCCACCTTCGGATACAGGTGGCGAAAATCGGGCGGCGTGGCGCGGCTGACGGCCTCGAATTCAAGCAGCAGCAGGCGGTCATGCACATGGCCCAGCACATCGAAGTAGCCGGCCTCGGCCACGCGGACGGTGCCCATATGCGTCGGCTGAACGCCCAGGCTGCCGCGCGCCAGCTCGGCTTCCAGCTGCGCGCCGGCCTGCTCGCCCAGGATGGCCGGCAAGTCCTGTTTCAGCGCCGGGTCAAACGCCACGCCGGTGATCTGCGCCAGGTTGGCGGACGCCTGCAGCACATGCCGCGCGCCATCTTGCGGCAAGGCCAGCAGGAAACCGTGCGGCTGGATGCTGCCGGGAATGCGGATCGGCTCCTGGTCGCAAGCGGTGAGATTGAGGGGAAGCGGGGCGGTAGCGGCTGGCATCATGGCGGGTATGTCGGCAACGCGGGCCGGTCAGGCGGTGAAAGTAATGCTATTTTACTAGAGCCCAATAGCCGATGCCGCACGGCATGCGCCCTGGCGGCATATTCAGCGGCACGCATTTGCATTACCATGCAGCCCAGCGCGGCGGCGCATAGCGATTCTTACAGCAAGGTCAACGGTGCAATCTTTACAACAGGGCTTTATTTTGACCCGCCACTGGCGCGATACCCGCGACGGCACGCAGGTCGATTTCTGGCTGGCGACCGACGCCGGCCCGCGCCAGGTGCGCCTGCCGCCGCAGACTTCGGTCGCCTTTATCCCCCTGGAACAAAAAGAACAGGCCGAACTGCTGCTGCGCGGCGAGCGCCATGCCGAGCTGCGGCCCCTGGCCCTGTGCGATTTTCACCATCGCCCCGTGCTAGGGCTGTATTGCAAGCAATACCGGCAGTTGCTGAAGCTGGAGAAACACCTGCGCGCCCATGGCGTGGATGTCTACGAGGCCGATATCCGCCCGCCCGAGCGCTACCTGATGGAGCGCTTTATCACGGCACCGGTCGCCTTTGACGGTGAAGCCGGCCAGGAGTTGCACCTGAAACCCGCGCCCGGCTACCGGCCCGGTTTGAAACTGGCCTCGCTCGATATCGAAACCACGGCCCATGGCGAGCTGTATTCGATCGCGATCGAAGGCTGCGGCCAGCGCCAGGTGTATATGCTGGGGCCGAAAAACGGCGGCGACGAACCGCTCGACTTCGACCTGGAATACTGCGCCAGCCGCGGCCAGCTGATCGAGCGCCTCAACAGCTGGATGGAACAGCACGATCCGGACGCCATCATCGGCTGGAACGTGGTGCAGTTCGACCTGCGCGTGCTGCGCGAGCAGGCCCAGCGGCATCGCGTGCCCCTGAAGCTGGGGCGCGGCGGCGCCGAACTGGAGTGGCGCGAACATGGCGGCAAGCAGGAGCATTATTTCGCGGCGGCCGCCGGCCGCTTGATCATCGACGGCATCGAGGCGCTGAAATCGGCGACCTGGAATTTTTCCTCGTTCAGCCTGGACAACGTGGCGCAAACCCTGCTGGGCGAGGGTAAATCGATCGACAACCCGTATCAGCGCATGGCCGAGATCGACCGCCGCTTTCGCGAAGACAAGCCGGCCCTGGCACGCTATAACTTGAAAGATTGCGAACTGGTCACGCGCATCTTTGCGAAGACCGAATTGCTGACCTTTTTGCTGGAACGGGCCAGCGTGACGGGCCTGGCGGCCGACCGCAGCGGCGGCTCGGTGGCCGCTTTCGAACATTTGTACTTGCCGCTGATGCACCGGCAAGGCTATGTGGCGCCCAACCTGGGCGACGTGCAGGGCGACAACAGTCCGGGCGGCTTCGTCATGGATTCGCGCTCGGGCCTGTACGATTCGGTGCTGGTGCTCGACTACAAAAGCCTGTATCCGTCGATTATCCGCACCTTCCTGATCGACCCGGTGGGGCTGGTGGTGGGCACGCGCAAGGACGAGATCAATCCCGTGCCCGGCTATCGCGGCGCGCTGTTCTCGCGCGAAAAGCATTGCCTGCCCACCATCGTGAAGCAGGTATGGCAAGGCCGCGAGGTCGCCAAGCGCGAGCGCAACGCGCCGCTGTCGCAGGCGCTGAAGATCATCATGAATGCCTTTTATGGCGTACTGGGTTCCAGCGGCTGCCGCTTTTTCGATCCGCGCCTGGCCTCGTCGATCACCTTGCGCGGCCACGACATCATGCACCGCACGCGCGAGCTGATCACCGAACAGGGCTACCAGGTGATCTATGGCGACACCGACTCCACCTTTGTCTGGCTCAATACCGCGCATGACGACGAGGCGGCCGGCACCATCGGCCGCGCGCTGGTGGCGCACGTCAACCAGTGGTGGACGCACTATCTGCGCGAGGAATTCGGCCTCGACAGCGCGCTGGAGCTGCAATTCGAGACCCATTACCGGCGTTTCCTGATGCCCACCATCCGCGGTTCGGAAGAAGGCAGCAAGAAGCGCTATGCCGGCCTGGTCGGCAAAGCCGACGGTAGCGAACAGATGGTCTACAAGGGCCTGGAAACGGTGCGCAGCGACTGGACCCCGCTGGCCCAGCAATTCCAGCAAGCCCTGTATTTGCGCATCTTCCAGCGCGCGCCCTACCAGGACTACGTGCGCGACTACGTGGAGCGTACCCTGGCCGGCGAATTCGACGCGCTGCTGGTCTACCGCAAGCGCCTGCGCCGGCCGCTGGACGAATACCTGCGCAACGTGCCGCCCCATGTGCGCGCCGCGCGCACGGCCGACGCCTACAACCTGGCACAGGGGCGCCCCTTGCAGTACCAGAACGGCGGCTGGATCAGCTATGTGATCACGGTGGCCGGCCCCGAACCGCTGGAGACGCAGCGCTCGTCCATCGACTACGAGCATTACCTGACGAAGCAGTTGCAGCCGGTGGCCGACGCCATCTTGCCCTTCCTCGGCGACGACTTTTCCAAGCTGATTTCACGCCAGCACGACCTGTTCTGAAGCGATTCTGCTTACCTGCGCCGTCAAGCTGAGGTAATATCGGCGCCTGCCTGGCCTCGGCCACAGGCATTCAGCCCTGCACAGGCGTAAAATACGCCATGGCGAAAGAATAAGAGCTGTACCAGTTACAAGAAGCTGCGCCCCAGTCGAGAATCATTCGCAACACCATATTCCGGACTGAAGTGGCGCATACTGCACCGATGTTGAACCAGCACGCAATGCGGCCTCGCTTGCCCCTTGCCTGTTATTTTTAGAATGAATTGACACCATGACCGAGATCACGTCCTTAAGAGACATTCCGCAAAAAAACATCTTCCGCAAAGGCGATACCTTTGTGCTGTTTGGCGAGCTGTTCGGCCGGGGCTATGTCAATGGCCTGCTGGACGAGGCGCGCAAGGCGGGCATGAACATCGTCGGCATGACGGTCGGCCGCCGCGATGAAAACCTGGCGCTGCGCCCATTGAACGCGGAAGAACTGGCCGAAGCCGAAGCCAACCTCGGTGGCCGCATCATCAACGTGCCGCTGATGGCCGGTTTCGACCTCGACGCACCGGAAGGCGAGCCGACCCCGACCGCGCTGCTGTCCGACCTGACGCTGAAAAGCTGGCAGGAAGACAAACTGGACTGGGAAAAAATCGAGCGTTCGCGCGAAGCTGGCACGGCCCGCTTCACGGCCTCGGTGGCAAAAGCCATGGCCGAGCTGGACAGCCTGATTCCTGACGGCAGCAATGTCTATTTCGCCCACACCATGGCCGGCGGCATTCCGAAGGTCAAGGTCTTCCTGGCGATCGCCAACCGCATCTACAAAGGCCGCGGCGAGCGCTTCATGTCCTCGCGCGCCCTGCTCGACAGCGACCTGGGCAAGCTGATCCTGATGAACTTCGACGAAGTCACCGCCAACACCCTGCAGCACCTGATCGACGGCAGCGCCGCCATCCGCGCCCGCATCGAGCAGGCCGGCGGCCAGGTCCGCTACAGCGCCTACGGCTACCACGGCACCGAGATCCTGATCGACGGCAAGTACCAGTGGCAAACCTACAGCAACTACACCCAGGGCCTGGCCAAGATGCGCCTGGAAAACGTGGCCAAGGCCGCGTGGGACAAGGGCATCAAGGCGACCGTCTTCAACTGCCCGGAAATCCGCACCAATTCGTCCGACATTTTTGTCGGCGTGGAACTGTCGCTGTTCCCCCTGCTCGACGCCCTGAAGAAAGAAGGCGGCGGCGCCTGGGCCGAACAGCAATGGGAAACCTGCCAGGCCCTGCTGGAAGACGGCACCTCGCTGCAAGACCTGCTCGACCGCATCGCCGCCTACAACGGCGACGCCACCAGCGTCCACTTCCGCAACTTCGCCGCCTGGCCGATGGACAACACGCCAGAGCTGGCCGAAGTCATGATCGGCACCTCCGACGACATCACCAAGCTGCACAAGGACCGCAAGGAACTGATCACCGACCACCTGAGTTCCCTGGTGCTGGAAGGCACGGGTCCGCTGATGTTCCATGCCATGTCCGACCCGCAAGCGCCCGTCGTCTGGCTCAACCACGACATCATCGCACGCCAGCTGAGCTCGGTGCATAACCCTGCCTAAGCTGCTGTAGCGCCCACAACGCCGCCCCGGGCTCACGCCTGCGGCGGCGTTTTGCATGGCTGGCAAGATGCCGTGCAAACGGTATAAATGATAGATAAAGCAAAAAACTTGCCGGATCGCGATAAATCAGTAATAATGCGTCTCGCGTTGCCGGGATGGCGGAATAGGTAGACGCACGGGACTCAAAATCCCGCGCTGGAAACAGCGTGCCGGTTCGATTCCGGCTCCCGGCACCAACAAACATGCGGCTCTCAGACTTGAGGGCCGTTTTGTTTTGTTCCGCAATTCTATGCACGTTCCGCAAAATATCCCAATTTGTTAAGCGCTCAAGTCCAATCGTGGCATCTCTACAATGCACGGTTCGCCATCGAGTTAGACGCGCAAAGCGCCTCTAATAAGCCCGATCGCGCCCAAGTAAGGCGGTGGAGGCAAGCTTCGCTCAAGTTGATCTGCCCTGGCGGCAATCGCGCGCATTCGTCCGAAACTATGACTGCTCAATATGTTCGGCATCGACGAGGGAAGCTGGTCAAACCTACCAGATAGGGGACGTTCCTAGATGACCTGAATGTTACATTTAGAGATAATTGTTGGCATGAAAGTACATATACTTGAGTTTTCAAATTTATACTTTTGAATATGACCATAGATCTTGCTGAGTGCCAGGCTCATTTTGCTGACAACGATACTGACGTAGTGATTTATTCCGGCGGCATCGCGCGCGAAGGGTACGATAAATTTTGCCGTCTGCTGGAAAAGCCTCGCCGCAAGAAGTTGCTCATGGTGCTGAACACCTATGGCGGCGACCCGAACGCTGGATATCGCATTGCTCGGGCCGCGATCCATAACTATGGCGCTGACAATTTTTCTATCCTCATCCCGGCATACTGCAAAAGTGCTGGGACACTCATCTGCATTGGGGCGACAAGGCTGGTCATGGCGGACCAAGCAGAGCTGGGGCCTCTTGACGTACAGCTACGCAAACAAGATGAATTATTTCAACAAAGCTCGGGGCTTGACATCCTACGGGGTGTGACTTACCTTCAAGACGAAGCACTTCAGTCCTTTAAAACATATTTGATTGACATCAACGGCGGGGCGGGATTAAGCACTAAAATTGCATCTGAGATCGCGAGTGGGCTTGTCATTGGACTGTATGAACCTCTGTTTGCGCAGGTCGATCCTGTGAAGCTCGGCGAAATGAATGCCGCGCTTCAGATCGCCAGACACTATGGTGAACGGCTCGACTCGAAGTCAAAAAGCTTGATTGAGCACTCTCTGAACAAACTGATTATGGGGTACCCAACACATGGATTTGTAATTGACAGGTCTGAAGCGCGGCAACTCTTCAAGGACGTTACAAAGCCGAATCCGCATGAACAGTGGCTCTGCAACAGCTTCCGCAACCACCCCATGTCAAAACTGGGCTCTTCAACTTCTGCTATAGTAGAAGCCTTTAATGAAATTTCGCAACAACAACCTGAAGCACCTACGGAGAATCAAGATGAGAATGTTCCTGAATCCTTTGCCAGCGCAGAGCAAGGTTTCGACGCCAACTCGCGCGATGAGCAGCAGTCAGAACGACCTGATGGCGGATCTGCGCCGAACGATGAGCGAGAACAACATCCTGTCGGAAGCGAGCAAGATCATGCGGTCCCAGATGACGGCCAGCAGGCCTAGATAAGTTCATTCAAACAACAAAAAAAGCCTGCTGATGCGGGCTTTTTTGCAATTGATTGCAAATTTTCTTAGCGAAGTCTTTCCGCAAAACGTTCTAAGGCTTTAAAGTCTCAGGGCGTCACAAAGTAGCATCCTTGGTGATTTGAGGAAGTAAAATCAAGATTAGTGCTTTGATTTTAAATAATTTTTCAAGAGACTCAAAATCCCGCGCTGGAAGCAGCGTGCCGGTTCGATATCGCAACCCGCATGCTTCCAAGCTTGGCGGGTTTTTTGTTATTGGCGCGTCGCGTGCCGACTGCGTTGCAACGCCCACGCCAGCATGTCAACGTCATGGTGGAAACAGGCAGCACTTACCTGAAGCGAGGCCTTTATGAGGAAATATGATATTCCTGTTTCCTCAAAACAGCTCTTCTACTTGGCGCTCCTCATTTTGCTACCACTAGCACTGGCAGTGGCAGCGGTCTTCTGGGCACCGTCCAAGCCAGGACACGGCAAATCGGATGATGTACTGGCTTTGTCGATCATCGGCGTCATCGCCGTTGGTGTATCTGGCATGCTGATCGCTGCGGCAAAACGGCATGTGCTTGAGTTGTTACAAGACCTCTTGGTAGTCAAACATAGCTTGTACACGCTGGCCGTGCAGCGTAACGACGTTGCATCGGCAAGTATTCGCGAGGTCAGTTCGTTCGATAAGATTGGCTTATCGACGAGGAAAAATGGCATCGCCGCATTTGGCTATTTTTCAGGCTGGTTTTGGAATACCCAAGGCCAGCTCACATTGTGCGCATTCTCAATCTTGCCCGTGTACCTGATCACTTTTGAAGGCAGCGCAGGATGCCGGCAACTCGCCCTTGGTGCAAGTCCGGAAATGATCCACAGTATCTAAGCGTGAAGCCACCAAGCAGACTGTCCTATCGCGCCAGCCGCAGCGCCAGCCCCTTTTTGACCGCCTCCCACTCCGTCTCAATCATGCTGAACCGCACCGAATTGCGCTTGCGTCCGTCCGGCATGATGCGTTCATGGCGCACGATGCCTTCCTGCACGGCGCCCAGGCGCAGGATGGCGGCGCGCGATTGCTCGTTCAGCTCGTCGGTGGTGAACTGCACGCGCACGGCGTGCATAGTCTCGAAGGCATGGGTCAGCAATAGCAGTTTCGCTTCCGTATTGATGCCGGTGCGCTGCACCGAGGCGGCCAGCCAGGTGTGGCCGATCTCCAGCTTGCGGTTGACCCGGTCGATCTTCCAGAAACGCGTGCTGCCGACGATGGTGTCCGTGGCCCGGTTCACGATGACATACGGCATCACGGTGCCCGCCTGGCGCCCGGCCAGCGCGGTGGCGAGGTACTGATCCACCGTGTCGGGACCGGGGATGTTGGTCACCTTGGACTGCCATAGCTGGCCGTCCTGCGCGGCGCGCAGCAGGGCCGGCGCGTGTTCCTGCTGCAGCGGCAGCAGGGTGACGATGCTGCCGTGGAGCGTGGGTTGTTGCGAATCCATGCTGCTGAGCCATCCTTCCGTGACGGGTATCGGAAGCACATGATAGCGCGCGCTGGCCGCCGGCTCAAAACCGCTGGCGCAGCCCCAGCGCCAGCACGCGCACGTCGTTGCCCGCTGCGCTGACCGGCGTGGCGGCCAGGGTGGAAATGCCCTCGCTGTTGTTGAGCACGCCGCCGATGCGGGTGTAGATCGACGACGTTTTCGAGAAGTTGTAGCTGTAGCCGAAACCGGCCGTAAACGAGTTCAGCGCGTGATGGCCGGCCACATTGCGGTACATCAGCGCCAGCTGCACCGTGTGGCGGGGCTGTGGCTGGTACACCAGGCTGAGCATGTGGTTTTGCGCGACCCGCGAGCCGGCCGTTTCGGGGGCGATCACATTGAGCGAATAGCCGAGCGTGGAGGCGCCCAGCTGGTACTGCACGCCGACGCCGCTCCAGATATTCTTGACGGCCGGCACCAGCGCCGTGGGGTCGGTGTACACCACATTGTATTGCCCGCCCAGATACAGCAGTGGGCCACGGGTAAAGTACGCCTCGATGCCGTAGTCGGCCGTCCGGTGATAACCGGCGTCATTGCGCTCGCGCGGCGCATACAGCACCTGGCTGGTGACGCCGCCCAGGTTCATGCTGGTGTAGGAGATGGCGTTGCTGATGCGCGAGTCGCCCATCGAGGCGCCATTGCCGAGGTCGCTGTTGCCGCCGACGATGGAGGTGAACGGCGAAAAGCCGGACACGCCGACGAAAGGGTCGAGCGCCAGCGACATCATGGCCGGGTACTGGCGCCCGAGCTTGAGGTAGCCGGTGCGGGGCGAGCCAAGCGTGATGTTGGCTTCACGATTGAACAGGCTGCTGTCGCGCTGCAAGGTGGTGCCGCCGGCGGCGCCCGTGTCCAGCCCCACGGCGCTTTCCAGCAAGAAGCTCAAGGTGTAGCCGCCACCCAGGTCTTCGGTGCCGGCCAGGCCGAAGCGCGAGGTCGAGCCCATGCCGCTGTTGAGCTTGACCGTATGGTCGCCGCCATTGCTGTAGGACACGGCGGCGTCGGCCACGCCGAACAGGCGTACGCCGGACAGGTCGGCCGCAGCGGCATGGCCGGCGCACACAACGGGGGAAAACATGGCCACGCACAGGATTTTTTTCATGATCGGCATTCAATAGGTAAAGGGAGTCCACGCGCGCAGCTGGCAGGCTGCGCGCGGTAGGGCAAACGGACGAAGAAGGAGGAAACTAGTCGAGTTGCTGGCCGGCTTTTTCGCGGCACAGTGCGACGGCCACCAGCGATACCAGGCCGGTGCCGATGACGTACCAGGCCGGCCCCAGGTTGGAGCCGGTGACTTTCACCAGCCAGGTGGCGATCAGTTGCGAAAAGCCGCCGAAGATCGATACGCCGATGCCGTAGCACAGCGACAGGCCGGTGGCGCGCACGCGGCGCGGAAACTGTTCGGTCATCAGCACGATGGTCGACACCGAGGTGAAGACCAGCGGAATCACCATGATGATGACGGCGGAAAACAGGCCCAGCGCGTTGCGGCTGTAGTCCATCAGCATAAAGGCGGGGAACACCAGCAGCATCAGCGCCACGCGCGACCAGGTGGCGACAGGCTTGCGACCGATGCGGTCGGTGATGATGCCGGCCAGGCCACACAACAGCAGCTGCGCCAGGCCACCTATCCACGAGGCCCACAGGGCAAGCTCGAACGGCATGTGCAGCACCGCCTTGGCATAGGTGGTGATGTAGTGCAGGACGATGTAGTTGGCCGAGGTGCCACCGATAATGATGGCCGTGCCCAGCACCAGCGCGCGCCGGTGGTCGCGCCAGATCTCGGCCAGGGCCGACGGCGCATGCTTGCCGCCCGCCTCGTCGGCCGCCAGCGCGGCAGGATCGGCGGTTTCATCGAGCACGCGGCGGATGTAATAGCCGAGCGGCACCAGCAGCATGCCGAATACGAAGGGCAAACGCCAGCCCCAACTTTCCAGCTGCTCGGTGGTCAGGAGATAGGTCAGGCTCAGGCCCACGCCGGCGCCCACCAGGGTGCTGAGCGCCTGGCTGAACAATTGCCAGCTGCTGTAGAAGGCGCGGTTCTTGTCGTTCGCATATTCCATCAGCATCGAGGTCGAGGCGCCCACTTCGCCGCCGACGGCGAAGCCCTGGATCAGGCGGCCCAGCACCACCAGCAGCGGCGCGGCCACGCCGATCTGGGCATAGGTGGGCGTGACGATGAACAGCGCCGAACCGGCCGCCATCAGCCACAAGGTCAGCGTCATCGCATATTTTCGGCCCTTGCGGTCGGCGATGCCGCCGATGATGATGCCGCCCAGCGGGCGCATCAGGAAGCCGACGCCAAAGGTGGCCAGCGACAGCATCAGCGAACTCAGTTCGGAGGTGGACGGAAAGAACTGGCGGCCGATAATCGCGGCAAAGAATGTGTAGATCGAAAAATCAAAAAATTCAAGGCCGTTGCCGATCGTGATGGCGGCGATTTTTTTCGCCTTCGAGGGCGGCTTGACGGCGGCCGGGGCGCTCAGGGTGCTGACGTGTGTGCTCATGCTGGCTTCCAGTTTAACAAAGTGTGAACGGTGGTGACGCAACTGCCATAGCCGCGATCAGGACAGGAATTTTTCCACCAGCTTGACCCAGTAGCTGGCGGCAATCGGCAGGATGGCGTCATTGAAGTCGTAGCGCGGGTTGTGCACCATGCAGCCGCCCTGCTCGCCTTCGCCATTGCCGATGATCAGGTAGCAGCCAGGGCAGGCCTGCAACATGAACGAGAAATCTTCGCTGCCGGTCAAGGGCTGCAGATCGGCAATCAGGGCCTCTTCACCCAGCCATTCGACGACGGCGGCGCGCGCCAGTTCGGTCATCGCCACGTCGTTCCGCAGCGCCGGATAGCGCCACTGGTAATCGATCTCGACGCGCGCGCCGAACACCCTGGCCTGCGCTTCGGCCAGTTCGCAGATGCGTTCGCGCAGGCGCTGGCGTACCTCCGGCGCATAGGCGCGCACCGACAGTTGCAGGTCGGCCGTTTCGGCGATCACATTCGGCGCATTACCCGCGTGCAAAGAGCCCACCGTCACCACCGCCATCTGGCGCGGATCGATATGGCGCGACACCACCGTTTGCAGCGCCACCACGATGTGCGCGGCCACCAGGGTCGCGTCGACCGTCAGGTGCGGCATGGAACCATGGCCGCCGTTGCCCAGCACCTTGATCAGCACGGTATCCGACGAGGCCATGAAGCCGTTTGGCAACATGCCGAAACGGCCGGCCGGAAAGCCCGGCATATTGTGGAAGGCAAAGATGGCGTCGCAGGGAAATAGCTGGAACAGGCCCTCCTCGACCATGCGCCGCGCGCCGCCCAGGCCCTCTTCGGCCGGCTGGAAGATCAGCCGCAAGGTGCCGTCGAAATCGGCTTCGGTCGCCAGGTGGCGCGCCGCCGCCAGCAGGGTGGCGGTATGGCCGTCATGGCCGCAGGCATGCATGGCGCCGGCCGTGCGGCTGGCGTAGGGCAAGCCGGTCTGCTCGAGGATGGGCAGCGCATCCATGTCGGCGCGCAGGCCGATGATGCGGGAACTGCTGCCCTTTTTCAGGGTCGCCACGATGCCGGTGCCGGCCAGCCCGCGGTGCAGCTGGTAGCCATACTCTTCCAGTTTCCGTGCGACCAGGTCGCTGGTGGCGAATTCCTGGTAGGCCAGTTCGGGATGGGCGTGGATCTGGTGGCGCAGTGCAACGCTGTCCGCCAGGTGTTCTACAATGCCGGGCACCAGTGCCTGCTGTGTCAGGGTATCGATCGTGCGCTCTGTCATGCGTGTCTCCAAAAAGTCATCGGTCTGCATCGCGGCGGTGCGCCGCGTTGTTGGAGAGAGCGTTGCAGCATGCATGCCACTGGGGCCCATCCAACATGGTGCAGTGGCCGGCAGGCGGTCGCCAGCAGGCGTTGGCGGCGCCGCCAGCACGGCGCGCCACAGGAGGAAACACGACACACGGCACAAACATGGCCTTGCCGGGAGGGGGGTCAAGCAAATCTTGACATGACGGCCTATGGTTTGAACCACGGCCACCGTGCACTTTTCTGGTGCAGGCCGGCCATGCTGTTCCACGCGACCCGCACTATCGATACACAACCGAGCTGACCATGACCCGTTCATCCGACTTCAAACTA
This sequence comes from Janthinobacterium sp. J1-1, assembly GCF_030944405.1. Classification (NCBI taxonomy): domain Bacteria; kingdom Pseudomonadati; phylum Pseudomonadota; class Betaproteobacteria; order Burkholderiales; family Oxalobacteraceae; genus Janthinobacterium; species Janthinobacterium sp. J1-1. The sequence goes on along the minus strand of NZ_CP132339.1, from coordinate 1,649,879 downwards.
CAACAACTGCAGTACCTGATCGCGATTGCGGAACAGGGCAGCCTGCGCCTGGCCGGCCTGGCGCTGGGGGTGTCGGCGGCGGCCGTCAGCAAGGGCTTGCAGGAGCTGGAAAACACGGCCGGCATGCGGCTGTGCGAGCGCCAATCGCAGGGGCTGGCGCTGACCGAAGGCGGGCGCGCGCTGCTGGTACGGGCGCGATTGATCGTCGGTGAAATGGAGCTGGCGATGCGCGAACTGAACCGCCTGCAAAGCCATACGGAAACCCGGCTATCGGTGGGTGTCACGCCGTGGTTCGCCAATACGCTGCTGGCGCCGACCATGCGCCGCTTCGTGCAGAAGCGGCCCGACGTCAGCCTGCATTTCCACGAAACCGTGGGCACCACCTATGCGGCATTGCGGGAGGGCAGCATCGACCTGGCGATCGGCCTGGCGCCGGCCGACGATGGCGCCGGCGAGCTGGCCAGCCGTCCCCTGTTTGCCTACGGCCAGGCGGTGGTGTGCCGCGCCGGCCACCCGTGCCAGAGCGCCCGTTCACTGGCGGTGCTGGCCGGACAATCGTGGATACTGAGCCACGACATCGATCAGTACAAGGCGCCGCTGCGCGAGTTTTTCATCGAGCATTACCGGGCGGCGGACGGGCAACTGCCGGCCGGCCGCATTCATTACGCGCGTTCGGCCATGATGGCGCTCAGCCTGGTGGAAGACAGCGACATCCTGTCTATCCTGCCGTGGCCGCTGATCGAAGCGCTGCGCGAACGGCACGCCATCGTGCCGCTGGCCCTGCGCGAGTCGATTCCGGACAATATCACCAGCTATCTGACGCGCAAGAACACGCCGGTCAACGGCAGCATCGGCGACTTTATCGCGGCCCTGATGGCCACGGTGCAGGAAACGTCCAACGCGCGGCAGGGGCCGCTGCACCGCTTGTTCCGTTCGCTCGAAGTGGTGCGCAACTGAAGCGTCAGGCTTCTTCGCGATAATATTCGCAGCCGTCGAAGGTGGTGCGCAGCGCCTGCTGCAGGCGCGCATATTTCTCGGCAGACAAATTGAAACGCACGTCGATCTGGCCGTCGTCGTCCATCTGCATGGCGGCCTCGGCGTCCATCTGCACCGACAGGCGGTTGGCGTGCAGGATCACGGCGTGCATATGGCCGTACCAGGAAAATTCCTGGCCGCAGTATTCGATATACGGCTCGTCCATGCCGAGCGACACGTCCTGTTCATCGTACTCATCGGCGCGCTGGAACATCAGGTACACGGGTTCACCCTTGGCCGTCGGTGCGGCCAGGGTGGTGATCAGGGCGTCGTCCTGTTCGAGGACGGACAATTCGGTGGCGGTAAATCCTGCGGACATGGCGTGCTTTCATCAAGGGAATGGCGCCACCATAGCGCAATTGGCGATTGCCGAACAGGCGCATTTATAATTGCCTCTCCCTACTCATTGCAGGAGTTTGCCTTGTCCACGCCCTACACTACCCGCCTTGCGATTCCCGATGTCGCCACCTATTGCCATCTGCGCAGTGTTTCCGGCCTCAGCCCGAAGACAGCGGAAGCGGCGGCCAGGGGACTGCCCAACTCTTTATTTGCAGTACAGGTGCTGCACGGCGACGAGATCGTCGGCATGGGCCGCATCATCGGCGACGGTGGCTGTTTTTACCAGGTGGTCGATATCGCCGTGCTGCCCACGCACCAGGGCCGTGGCCTGGGCAAGCTGATCATGCGCGAGATCATGCGCTATATCGAGCAGCAGGTGCCGGCCAGCGCCTATGTCAGTCTGATCGCGGACGGCCAGGCGCAGGAACTGTACGCGCAGTTCGGTTTCAGGCACACGGCACCGAAGTCGGTCGGCATGGCGATCAAGCGCTAGCAACATCAGGCATGGCGGCCGAGGGGTCGGCTTGCTATAGTGTCGGCAACGCAGTGCCACCGCCAGCACCCCCACCCTAGAATTCAGAGAGATACCATGCTTTACCTGCTCGCCATTGCGGCTGTCATCGCCCTGCTGTACTACGTCTTCAGCGACCGCACGCCCGTCAAGCCGCTGAACAAGGCGCTGCTGTCGATCCGCGAGTACGTGCCGGCAATACCGTCCGGTGCGCCGGCGCACCACTGGACCGATGGCGGCCGTTTTGCTTCCGAAGTGGACAACGATGCGATGTACCAGCCGGCCATCGCCAGGCTGGCCGGTGAGCACGGCCCCGGCAATGCCGATGAAAAATGCCTGGCGCTGCTGGTGTGCGACGACGCCAACCCGTTCCAGGACAAGGCCATCGCCGTCTTCATCGATGGCTTGCTGGTGGGCTACCTGGCGCACAACGATGCGTTGAAGTTGCACCGCAACCTGGGCCACCAGGACCTGGCCGGCCAGCTGACCTCGTGCGACGCCGTGATCCGCGGCGGCGGCCTGTGGAATGGCAAGCGTTTGTCGTATGCCGTCTGGCTCGATCTGTCCCCCTTTAATTGATCGTCCAGCACGCGTTTCAAGCGTGCAGATGTTGCATTACGAAAAAGATATACTTGCCTGATTATTCATCATCAAGGCAAAGCACATGAATGCACAACTGGCCAACTGGGGCAGCCGCCTGTTGCCGTTCGGTAGCGAACTGCTGTGGACCGCGCTGCCGTGGATGCTGCTGTATGGCGTGCTCGGCTTTGTAGTGGCCGTGATCATCTGCTACCAGCTGGCCAAAAAATGCCTGCTGGTGCGCCGTCCGCCCGCCTGGCATGTGGCGGCCAAACTCAGCTATGTGCTGATCCTGGTGGCGCTGCCGCTGCTCGGCGGCGCGTTTGGCGCCGTGCACAGCGTGCATCGCCTGGTCAACCAGGCCCTGGTGCGCGATCTGCAGCCGGTGTTCGAAGCCCATGCGCCGATGCTGCGCCTCTATCTCGAACAGCGGGTCAGGCTGATCGCCCCGGACCAGCCGGTCAGCATGCGCAGCCTGATCGAACCCCTGGTGCAGAGCATGTACTACAAACCGGTGTCGGATGGTTACTGGGAACGCAGCAAGGCACGCTGGATCAATGAATTCACCTTGCGCCGTGGCAGCGTGTTGCTGACCGAGGTACTGCAGGCGCAACTGGTGAGCAGGGTCGGCGTACTGGGCGAAACGTTGAAGGGTTCCGACCTGCGTGACTTAAGCAAGCTCGACAAATCCCTGCCACTGGTCTTTGTCGACGCCATCGGGCGCCAGGCCAGTGCCTATTTCAATTCGCTCAAGCTCACGATCGGCCTGTTCCTGCTGCTGGCGCTGCTGCTGGTATGGGGCGAAATCATGCTGTACCGCCACTATTACCTGCGCCGTTATCCGCCCGCCACGGCGATGCCCATGACCATGCCGCCGATGTAAAAAAGCCGCCCCTCCTTGCGGATGGGGCGGCTTTCAGGCGGCAGGACCGCTCAGGACATTACAGGCGTTGCGCTACCGCATCGACCACGCACAGCGCCGTCATGTTGACGATGCGGCGCACGGTGGCCGATGGCGTCAGGATGTGCACCGGCTTGGCGCAGCCGAGCAGGATAGGGCCGACCGCGATGCCGTTGCCGGCGGCGGTTTTCACCAGGTTGTAGGCGATGTTGGCCGACTCGATATTCGGCATCACCAGCAGGTTGGCGTCGTGCTTCAGGTCCGAGTTCGGCATCAGCTTGTGACGCAGCTTGCTGTCCAAAGCCGTGTCGCCGTGCATTTCGCCGTCGATTTCCAGGTCCGGCGCGCGTTCCTTGATGATCGCCAGCGCGGCGCGCATCTTCTGCGCCGAGGCGCTGTCGGAAGAACCGAAGTTCGAGTGCGACAGCAGGGCCGCGCGCGGCGACAGGCCGAAACGCGTCATCTCTTCGGCCGCCATGATGGTGATCTCGGCCAGCTGATCCGCGTCCGGGTTTTCATTGACGTGGGTGTCGACCATCACCAGCTGGCGCTCGGGCATGATCAGCACGTTCATGGCGGCGTAGACATTGCTGCCGGCGCGCTTGCCCAGCACCTGGTCGATATATTTCAGGTGCAATTGGGTGGTGCCGAAGGTGCCGCAGATCATGCCGTCGGCGTGACCCTTGTGTATCATCATCGAGCCGATCAGGCTATGGCGGCGGCGCATTTCCAGCTTGGCGTATTCCTCGGTGACGCCCTTGCGGCTGGTCATTTCGTAATACGTGGTCCAGTAATCGCGGTAGCGCTCGTCGAAGTCCGGGTTGATGATGTCGAAGTCGACGCCTTGCTTCAGCCGCAGGCCGAACTTCTGGATCCGCGTTTCCAGCACGGCAGGACGGCCCACCAGGATCGGACGCGCCAGTTTCTCGTCGACCACCACTTGCACCGCGCGCAACACGCGCTCTTCTTCGCCTTCGGCGTAGACGATGCGTTTGAGTTCGTTCGCGGTTTTCTTGGCCACCTGGAACAGCGGCTTCATGAAGGTGCCGCTGCGATACACGAATTGCTGCAGGCTGTCGGCGTACGCTTGCAGGTCCTTGATCGGACGCGTCGCCACGCCCGAATCTTCGGCCGCCTTGGCCACCGCCGGCGCGATCTTGATCAGCAAACGCGGATCGAACGGCATCGGGATCAGGTATTCCGGGCCGAACGACAGGCTGGTGAAACCATAGGTGGTGGCGACGATGTCGGACTGCTCGGCATGCGCCAGTTCGGCGATCGCGTGCACCACGGCAATTTCCATTTCGCGCGTGATGGTGGTCGCGCCGCAATCGAGGGCGCCACGGAAAATGTAGGGGAAGCACAGCACGTTGTTGACCTGGTTCGGGTAATCCGAACGGCCGGTGCAGATGATGGCGTCGCCGCGCACAGCTTTCACGTCGTCGGGCAGGATTTCCGGATTCGGGTTGGCCAGCGCCAGGATCAGCGGGTTCTTGGCCATGGTCTTGACCATGTCCTGTTTCAGCACGCCACCGGCCGACAGGCCGAGGAAGATGTCGGCATCGGGGATCACTTCGGCCAGGGTACGGGCCGGAGTGTCGCGCGCGAAACGTTCCTTGTCCGGATCCATCAGCTCGGTGCGGCCCTTGTAGACCACGCCGGCCAGGTCGGTGACGAAAATGTTTTCGAGCGGGAAGCCCAGGTCGACGATCAGGTCCAGGCAGGCCAGGGCCGCGGCGCCAGCGCCCGAGACCACCAGTTTGCAGTGTTTGATGTCCTTGCCGACATACTGGATGCCGTTCAGGATGGCCGCGCCGACGATGATGGCGGTGCCGTGCTGGTCGTCATGGAAGACGGGAATCTTCATGCGCTCGCGCAGCTGGCGCTCGATATAGAAGCACTCGGGCGCCTTGATGTCTTCCAGGTTGATGCCGCCGAAGGTCGGTTCCAGCGACGCGATGATGTCGACCAGTTTATCAGGGTCCAGCTCGTTGATTTCGATGTCGAACACGTCGATGCCGGCGAACTTCTTGAACAGCACGCCCTTGCCTTCCATCACCGGCTTGGCGGCCAGCGGACCGATATTGCCCAGGCCCAGCACGGCCGTGCCGTTGGTGATCACGGCCACCAGATTGCCGCGCGCCGTGTATTTGTAGGCGTTGGCCGGATCGATGACGATTTCTTCGCAGGGGGCGGCCACGCCGGGCGAATAGGCCAGCGCCAGGTCGCGCTGGTTGGTCAGTGTCTTGGTAGGCGTCACGCTGATCTTGCCTGGTCGCGGGCACTCGTGATACTCGAGTGCGGCGAGGCGCAATTGTTGACGCAATTCTTCTTTTTTATCAGATGACGAATCCATGCTGTGCTGCCTTCCTGTTTGGTCGATCGGGGTGTTCGCGATTTTATCAGACCGATACTTTCAATTAGCTAGGTATTTTCCGCAAGCATAGTCTGATATCACGAAAGCGCATAACCCGCCATTGTAAAGGTCACGGTCGGCGCAAACCGGATTGGCGTCAAAAACTATCGATTTTTGAATATCGATAATTTTTGACGATGAAAAATCACCTTACTCGAAATTGTCTTCGCTCAAAAAACCATAGTCCTCATCAATCAGCAGCTGCAGGTAGTCGTCAAAACTGTCGGCGATGACCTGGTAGTTGTCGGGGTCGTGCATGAAGCGCACCACCTGCCCCACTTTGCCTGAAGCAGACGGGTTGAAATCGATATACAGCAGGGAACTGCCGCCGTTGTTCATGCAGTGCGAAAAACAGAGCCGCTGGCCCTGCTTGATGGTCACGTCGATGCGCGCGTCGACTATGCAGGGATCTTCCTCGAGGTAATGGCCATAGATATCGGCGATACTGCGCTGGCGCGATTGCTGGTCTTCGAGGATCTGCTCGACCGAGCTCAGATAGTACGGATACTCGTACGCATCCGAGCCCAGCAGATACACCGACACCGTGCCGCCAGCATATTTCTCATGATAGGTGCCGTTGTAGATACTCAGCAGCTGCAACAAGGTATCCGGGCATGGCGGGTAGGCCTGGCGCAACTGTTCGAGCTGCTGTGCGCTGGCGCCACTGGCCAGCGCCAGTTCGTCCAGGCTTTCCTGCGGCAAGGCGTCGCGCACGCCAGCCAGATAACGTTCAAGGATGGCGGATTTATTGATCGGGGTCGACAAAGACATACTCCTGTTGGATCTGCAATTGCAGGTAATCATCAAAACCGGCGGCAATCACGCGGTATTCATCGGGGTCGTGCAGGAAGCGGATGAGCTGCCCGATCACGCCACCGGCTGCAGGAGCAAAATCGAGATACAGCATCGAGGTGCCGCCATTGTTCATGCAGTGGGCAAAGCACAGCCGTTCTCTGCCGCTGGCCTGCACATCGATGCGGCTGTCGAGCACGACATCATCATCGCCCGGCGGGTCGCCATGGATCTCGACAATGCTGTCGGGATACATCTGCCGGTCTTCCAGTATCTGTTCGACCGAGCGCAGGAAATAAGGGTAACTGCCCATGGCGGCGTCGGCGCCCAGCACCAGCACGGCCGTGCCGCCATCGTCATCATCGTCCCAGTGGGTGCCGTTGATCTGGCTCAATAAGGCCAGCAAGCTGGCGGGGCAGTCCGGAAACGCCTGCAGCAGGCTTTGCAGCTGCGCCGCGCTGGCACCGCGCGCCCCGGCCAGCCGCGCCAGTGGCATCGGCGGCAGCGCCTGGCGCAGCCCGGCAAGATAATGGTCGACGATATTCATCTGCGATGGACTCCCGGTATGGCCAGGCTGCAAAATATAGCAGCTCAGGTGGGCTCGCCTGCGCACACTAGCGCACCTTAGCGCAGCCTGCCACCCGGCGCAAAGCGCAGCGCGATCAGCAGCAGCAATACCACGCCACCGGCCATCACCATCCACGCCTGGGCCAGGCTGGCGCTATGCTGGCGGATCAGGCCGGCAATAAACGGCATGCCGCTGGCGACGATATAGCCGCCCCCCTGCACGAAGCCCAGCAGCGCGCCGGCGCCGGCCGGCTCCGTCACATGGTCCATGCTGACGATCAGGGACAGCGGAAACAGCGCGCCGATGCCGCAGCCCAGCAGTATCACGGCGGGGATCGCCAGCAGCGTGGGCGCCACGATCAGGCAAGCCAGGCCCAGCAGCACGGACAGCAGCACCGCCAGCAGCAGCGGACGGCGGTCCGTAAAACGGTTGATGATGCTGGAGACCACCAGGCCGGCCAGCACTTCCACCAGGGTCAGGGCGCCCAGCAGCAGGCCGCTGTGCGACGCACTCCAGCCCAGCTCGGTATAAAACGGCGGCAGCCAGGCCAGCACCAGGGTGTAGGCGCCGGTGCCGATGCCAAAGAACAGCATCAGCAGCCAGGCACGCCCACTGCCCACCGGCAAGCTGGCGCCTGCGCCAGCTTGCACTTCATGGCGGCGGCCCGCCGCGCGGCGCCACAGCAGCAGCGCGGCCAGCGCCGGCAGCGCCCACAATGCCAGCAGCATTTGCCAGCCCAGAGTTTGCCCCAGCGGCGAGGCCGAGGCGGCGGCCAGCGCCGCGCCGCCCATGATGCCGGTGGTATAAAACCCCATCAGCTGGCCGGCGCGTTCGGGAAAGTGGCGCTTGATAAAGGCTGGCAGCAGGGCTTGCACCAGCGCGATGCCAAGGCCGCCGAGCGCGGCGGTGGCGATCAGGCCGGCGCTGCCGTGCAAGGGCCAGCGCAGGGCGCAGGCGAGCGCAATGATGGCGATGCCCAACCCCACGCCGCGCACCACGCCCAGCCGGCGCTGCAATTGCGCGCCCGCCAGCGCGCACACGCCCATCGCAAACACGGGTACGGTGGTCAGCAGGCCGGCATCGGCACTGCTGATGCCGGTGCTGGCCTGGATGACACCGAGCAAGGGACCGATGGCGGCCAGGATGGGGCGCAGATTGAGTCCGAGCAAAATGATGGCGGCCACTAATATAGCCGTGGAAGGTGGCTGCGGCGTGTAGCGTGTCGATGACATGGATAGTCCTTGCCTCGCTGGGAGGCACATGGTTTAATATTTGAAGAAAACTAACTCGATGAAAAGTATCTTAACATGAATATTAAAAACAGTCTCGACGTCAAGATAAAGGCGGTGGCATGACGGACACTCCGCAGGAACACCAGCGCGCCCGATTTGCGGCCGAACAATGGCAGCGCGAACTGCCGCAGCTCGATACCCGCGCCATGCAAGTGGTGGGGCAACTGGGCACGGTGGCGCAGCTGATGGCGCGCGACTGGCTCAATCCCCTGTTTGCCGAACACGGCCTGCAGCCCGGCGAATTCGATGTGCTGGCGACCCTGCGCCGCTCTGGCGCGCCGTATGCGTTGACGCCGACGGCGCTGTACGAAGCGGCGATGCTGTCGTCGGGCGGCATGACGAATCGCATCGACCGGCTGGAAACGGCCGGCCTGATCGAACGGCAGAAACACCCGACCGACCGGCGCGGCGTGCTGGTGGCGCTCACCAGCGAGGGCAAGGAACTGATCGACAAGCTGGTGCTGCTGCATGTGGCCAACGAGCAGCGCATGCTGGCGGCATTGACCACGCGCGAACAAACCCAGCTGGGCCAGTTGCTGGACAAGCTGCTGCAGGGAATGGTGCAGGCAAAAGCCTAGGACAGCAGGCGGATCAGCTCTTGCAGTGGCGCATGATCGCGGTGCGCCAGGCGCCGCAGTTGCTCCGGTGTACAGGTGCGGTACAGGGCGTCGAGCGGCGCCTGGCTGGCCGCACGCAGATCGAATTCGCCGCCGGCCGGCGCCAGCACATGCCCTTCGACATGGGTCAGGAAATAATGGCGTGGCGCGCCGCGCAGATTGGCCGCGAACCGCAGCACCAGGCCGTTGTCGAACAGCAGCGCGCCACAGTGCGCGTCGCGCCGCAGCAGCACCCTGAACGCCGGCATGGCTGGCTTGCCCACGGCGCGCAGCACGCCCGCCAGCCTGACCTGATAGCCCAGTTCCAGGCCATTCGCGCACCAGCGGCCCTGCGCGAGAAACACCTTGCATGCAAGCTGCACCGCCCTGCCCGCGCGCCGGAAACGGCGCTGCTCTTCGTACAGGCAGATCTGTGCCGGATTGCCGCAGGCGTCAAAACCGCGCGCTTCGAGTTCCTCGCGCGCAAAACTGCGCAAGCCCATCACGGCGGGGTCGCGCAGCACGCCATCGCGCACATACGACAGCAACACGGCATGGATATCGGGAGTGGTCATCCTGGCGCCAGAAAAAATGGAAACGATGGGCATTGTAGGCCAGCCTATAATCGAGTCCCGGCACACTATTGCAATCGACCATGGCCCAGCCCGACAACCTTTCCGAATTCGACCTGATCAAACAGTATTTCGTGCGCCAGCGCCCTGGCCGCGCCACCTTGGGCATCGGCGACGACTGCGCCCTGCTGACGCCCTCGCCAGGCAAGCAGATCGCGATTTCCTCGGACATGCTGGTGGAAGACCGGCATTTTTTTGCCGGCGCCGACCCGCGTAAACTCGGCCATAAAAGCCTGGCGGTGAATCTGTCGGACCTGGCCGCCATGGGCGCGCGCCCGGTGGCATTTACCCTGGCGCTGGCCTTGCCGCAAGCGAGCCGCGCCTGGCTGGCCGGCTTTGCCGAAGGCCTGTTTGCGCTGGCCGACGCCCATGATTGCGAACTGATCGGCGGCGACACCACCAAGGGGCCCTTGAACATCTGCATCACCGTGTTTGGCGAACTGGCGCCCGGCCAGGCGCTGCGCCGCAGCCGCGCCGTGGCTGGCGACGATATCTGGATCAGCGGCAGCGTCGGCGACGCGCGCCTGGCGCTGGCCGGCTACCGCATGGAACAATCCTTGTCCGCCGACCAGCTGGCCAGCGCGGCGGTGCGCATGCACACGCCCACGCCGCGCGTGGCGCTGGGCCGCGCCCTGGCCGAAGGCCAGCTGGCGCACGCCGCCATCGATATCTCGGACGGCCTGGTGGGCGATCTTGGCCATATCCTGAAAGCGTCGCAGGTGGGCGCCACGCTGGATGTCGACGCCCTGCCCGCCGGCCCCATCCTGGCGCTGCAGGAAACCGGTTTGCGCCGCCGCTACACGGCCGCCGGCGGCGACGATTACGAGCTGTGCTTCACGGCGCCCATTGCATCGCGCGCCGCCATCGCCGCGCTGGCCATCGCCTGCGGCACGCCAGCCACGCGCGTGGGCCACATCGAGGCCGGGCCCGGCTTGCGCCTGGTGGACGCCAGCGGCGCGGCGCTGGATCTGAAGCTCAGTTCGTTTGATCATTTCAGCGATTGAAATCGTATGCCGGGGATCCCTCTATGGTGCTGCCGATGCCGCTTCCATTGCAATATGACCGGCAAAAGAGGTAATGAAATTCTTTAAACTCGTCAGTTGCGAGAGATCCACATACGCACCTGTATTGATCGCCTCTTTTGGAGTGGCAATAACTGAGGCTGCAGTGTATAGCTGCTCCTGAACCAGACGTTGGCACAGGATATCGTATCGCTTCAAATATGATGCTCCCAGAAACTCTGGAAAAACCGAAAAATGCCGAGATTTGTCACTTACTGGCGAACGTGATTTGGGCGCATCCTCAACCACCATCAGCCAACCGACAAAAGGCTTGGGATGCTTGCCAAACGCATTTTCCCGATAAGCAGTCCAGATATCATGTGCCGTCCCTATCGCTTCTTCAGTCCGATTGTTAAAATTATTGCCAAATGAAGGGCCGACTTGACTCTTTAATTCAATCGCGGCGACAAGCCGATCATGGTGGATAACCAGCAAATCCCACTTCTTGGTAGGCCGAAAATAGCCGGGGAGCGTGACCAGGGAAGATCGCTGATGAACTTGCGCATCGGACAAACCGTTGGCCGCAACCAAATCCAGGATCAATGACACGAAGCCATCAAGATTTTTGCCACCGGTAACCCCAGCCCGTTCGCCCTGATCTTTTATACCGGCCTCGATTTGCTTTTGCCTGGCCTTCTCCCGATTGCCCCAAAACGCCATAATGGATTCAGCCGCCTTTTGTTGGTAATTTGCAAGGTCAAGAGCCATGGTTCTTTCGATTAATGTGCAAGAGCGTGTCGCTCCTGTTGGGTTAAAGAGTACAGATCCGCTGTCGCTTCATTGCATTCGTCTATGTCCAAGGCAGAGGCCGCGTTGATCAGGCGTTCTCTCATGGCAGGCGAGATACTGTCCCATATTGGCAGACGTATCCTGCGCAAATACTGCGCCTGGAATCGCAGATACCCACCCCTCATTTTCGTTGAGTAAGTAGAGATGAACAGACGCGTGATGCTGGAGAGCAGCACCGCTTGCAATGCTCTCAGGTCCCAGGTATCCGACACAATAAAGTACAAATTATGATGTGGATAAAGATTGCCGCTTTCAAATGCGACCTGGGCTTCGCCACGGATATCTGGAATCAACAGTTTGGGGCGCGAAGACAGCGATGGTGTGATGCGATCAATGGTCCTGTACCAGTTTTCGGGATTCTTTTTCGCCACATGCCTGCCCATGATCTGTTGCCGATGGCCTTCAAGATAACGGCGAAGTTTGGGGTACTTGGCGAGGTCGACCAGAGGCCCTTCATCGGTAAACGGATTAATGACACCATAGCCGCGCCAGACCACATGACCGCTTGCCAAGTCCTTCGCCATTGCCAAAGGCAACTTTCTATCCTCTTCAACATCCAATTCAGAAAATTGACCGATAAATGCCTTGTCTGCGCCAGTAGCAACGCCGATTCCTACCTTGCAACCAACCTCTTCAAGTATCGGATAGTCAGCTTCCAGTCGCTTGATGAGAAGAGTTTTAGCCGACAAATCAAGTATCCAAGGCGAGCTTCCCGACACGATGCCTGTAATCTCACGGATCAGTGTGTCCGCCAGTACTGGAGAATGAAAAGCGAGCGCCAATGTTCGCAAATAATCGTGATCAAGTTGGGGCCGATCGGCGACACGAGTGGGACCGGGACGGTTCCTTGAGATGACTGTAATAGCTGGATAGGCACTCACCTCTGAATGAAATGCATCGGCATCGACCATATCGATATACGCGCCCAGGTGGAATTGCTGCGATACCAGGTCTCGCAATGGCCCGCCATACTTGTTCTTCATCCATCGATCCGAGCAGATAAAACTCAATTGCCCTCGATCTTTCAACAGGTGAAGCGAGCGTTCGATGAATGGCACATACAAGTCAGCCCTGTCGTACAGTGTCGTGTAGCGGCGGCGGTATTCTTCCAGCAAAGGGGCAGGAATAAGCTCCTGCCGTACATAGGGTGGGTTGCCAACGATAAAATCAAACTCTGATGGTATATCTGCCAGTAAATAATCTCCCTGTACCAGCCAAACCCGAGCAATACGCTGTGCTTCGTCCAATGGAAAATGGGAGCGTATCAGCAAGGCGACCACCTTGTCTCGCGTGAGCATATAGCTGTCCGCATGCAGCTCGACCGCCTGGATACAATGATCAATCGAGCCAATTTGAACGCCTGACTGTTGGGCTCGCAAACGTGCGGCCAGCAGTCGCTCAATCGCCGGCAGAAGAAAATCGCCATCGCCAAAAGATGGCTCCAGCAGCGAAGCTTCGTGCAGATCGATATCCGCGGTATAACCGACCAGATCGAGAATAAAATCGACGACCACCCGCCGCGTAAAAATAGCGCCGCGTTCATCAGCATTACGGGGTGCGGCAGCATCATGGAATACCGCCGTCGCATCACCGAAACCAGACAGGGATAGCTGTTGCTGGGCATTTCTACGTTGTTTTACAAGTGTCATATAGGCTTGGCTTACCGGGCTATGCGTCCAGATAGACTGAGGGAAGCAAACAGCAATTTTAACAGTCCGACTGCTGGGCCACACTTGGTTTATCTCAGTTGCGAACGCCCCACCCCCGGCTGGTTGACCATCCAGTAATGCTGGAACGCCAGCCGGATGTTGTCGCGCAGCTCGGTGTCGTCCCACGGCTTGGTATAGAAGCGGTAGATGGCGCCGCGGTTGATGGAGTCGAGCACGGCTTCGAGTCCCGTGTAGCCGGACAGGATGATGCGTATGGTTTCCGGATACAGTTCCTTGACCTTGCTGAGGAATTCGGTGCCGCTCAGGCCCGGCATGCGCTGGTCGCAGACGATCACGTGCACGCGGTGCAGGGCCAGCAGCTCAAAGCCTTCGGCAGGGGTGCTGGCCGTCAGGATCTGATAGCCGTCGGGGCGGAACAGGCGATGCAGCGACGACAGCACATTGACGTCCTGGTCGACGATCAACAGGGTTTGCGCCGGTTGCGCGGCCGGGTCGTGGCCGGGCGGCAGGCCGGCGCCGGCGACGATGATCTGGCCCAGTTCCAGCGCCGGCAGGGCGCGGCTGAAATAAAAGCCCTGGATTTCGTCGCAGCGGTTGCGCCGCAGGTATTCCAGTTGCGGGCGCGATTCGACGCCCTCGGCCACCACGCTCAGTTTGAGGCTGTGCGCCATGCTGATGATGGCCAGCGCGATGGCGGCGTCGTTGGGGCTGCTGGTAATGTTGCGCACAAACGCGATATCGATTTTCAGCTTGTCGATCGGAAAGCGCTGCAGGTAGGCCAGGCTGGAATAACCGGTGCCGAAGTCGTCGATGGCCACCTTCACGCCGATCTTCTTGAGCTTGCCCAGCACGACGATGGTGCGTTCGGCATTCGACATCAGCGCCGTTTCCGTCAGTTCCAGTTCCAGCAGCTCGGCCGGCACCAGGTAGCGCGCCAGCGCGCGCGTCACTTCGGCTTCCAGGTCGCCTTCGGCAAACTGGCGGCTCGACACATTGACGGCCACCCGCACCGGCCCCACGCCCTCGTCGCGCCACTGCGCGATCTGGCGGCAGGCGGCCTGGATCACCCAGGCGCCCACGCGCCCGATCAGGCCGGTGTCTTCCAGCACCGGCACGAATTCGGCCGGCGCCACCAGGCCGTAGCCGGGACGGCGCCAGCGCAGCAGGGCTTCCACGCCGCTGATGCGGCCGGTGCGCAGGTCGACCTTGGGCTGGTAGTGCAGGATGAACTGCTCGTGCTCGAGCGCATGGCGCAGCGCCAGTTCCAGGTCCAGCCGCGCCAGTACCTGCACGTTCATGCCGGCCGTGAAAAAACGGTAGCCATCGCGCCCGGCCTGCTTGGCGCCGCCCATCGCCGTGTTGGCATATTTGATCAGGGTTTCCGGGTCCTGCGCGTCGTCGGGATACATGGCGATGCCGATGCTGGCCGTCAGGGTCGCCGCGTGGCCGCGCAGGTCGAACGGCGCGCGCAGGGTGTCGCGCACCTGGTTGGCCACCGCCACCGCGTCCTGCTGGTTGCGGCTCATGGTGAGAATCAGCGCGAACTCATCGTTGCCCAGGCGCCCGACCGTGTCGCGCAGGCGCACGCAGGCCACCAGGCGGTTGCTGAACTGGCGCAGCAATTCGTCGCCCAGGGCCGCACCGAGGGTGTCGTTGATGCTTTTAAAACGGTCCAGCGCGATGAACAGCACCACGATGCGCCACGATTTTTCCTGCGCCAGCTCGACCGCCTGCGCCAGGGTCTGGTAGAACAGGCCGCGGTTCGGCAGGCCCGTCAGGCTGTCGTAATGGGCCAGGTGCTTCAGGCGCTCCTGCACCTGGCGCCGCTCGCTGATATCGCGCGCCACGGCGATCAGCAGCGGCCCGCCGCCGGCGCCGCCATCGTCGCTGGCCTGTGCATGCCAGTACCATTTCAATTCGACTGGCACCAGGCTCAGATCGCGCCGTTGCAGCTCGCATTCGCCGGCCTCCAGCGCCAGTTGGGCGGGCGCATCAGGCGAACCGGACAGCGGCAAGGGCGGCGCCGGCAGCAGCACGCCGGGCGCCAGCGCCAGCAGTTCTTCGCGCGCAAAGCCCAGCAGGCGGCAGGCGCCATCGTTGACATCGACCAGCGCCATGCTGAACACGTCGACCAGGAAGATGGCGTCGCTGGCCGCATCCATCGCGCCGCGAAAACGCCGCAGCTCGGCCGTGCGCTGGCTGGCCAGGTTTTCCAGCCGGGCGCCATGATGGCGCGCGGCGCGGTGCAGCAACCGTACTTCAAGCAGGTTGCGGATGCGCGTCAGCACTTCGAGCGCATCGAAGGGCGTGCTGATGAAGTCGCGCGCGCCCGCCTCCAGCGCCGCCAGCCTGGCGCCGGGGTCGGCCGTGATCACCAGCACCGGCAGGTAGCCTTCGCGTTCCAGCGGGCGCAGCGCCTCCATCACCGCATAGCCGCTCATGGCCGGCATCACCAGGTCGAGAATGATCAGGTCGTACTGGTGGCGCTGGTGCAAGGCGGCCACGGCATGCGCATCGGCCGTGCTGGTGAGCGAGGTGTAGCCGCCGCTTTCCAGCAGGTGTTCCAGCAGGCGCAGATTGACTTCCTGGTCGTCGACGATCAGGATGCGCGCGCCATGGATATCGGCCTGGCTGATCATGCGCCCGCTCCCGGCTGGCGTTGCCTCGCAACATGGTCCGGCGCGCCGTGGACGGCGTGATTGAATGCGTCGACATCGAGCGGCTTGTTGTCTTCCACGTACAGCAAGGTCACCTCGTTCAACGGCTGGCCGGCAACGGCCGGCGCTGGCACGGCGTCGGCGGCGCGCAGCGCGATCCAGAAAGTGCTGCCGGCGCCCGGAAGGCTGGCCACGCCGATGCCGCCGTCCATCAGTTCCACCAGGCGCTTGGTGACCACCAGGCCGATGCCGCTGCCCTCCTGCGCGCCGCCCTCCTGCCCCAGGCGGTTGAACGGCTGGAACAGCAGCGCCTGCTGGGCGCTGTCGAGGCCCATGCCCGTATCGCGCACGCTGATGCGCACCCGCCCGTCCACCTGCAGCGCGCAATCGACGCTCACGCTACCCTGGTCGCGGTTGTACTTGATGGCGTTCGACAGCAGGTTCAGCAGGATCTGTCTCAGGCGCGTGCGGTCGGCCTGCACGCTGAGGCGGCAATCGTCGGCGAACGCCATGGTGATGCCGCGCCCGGCCGCCAGCGGCGCCGTCATGTGGCGGCACTCTTCGAGCAGCGGCCGCAGGGCCACCGGTTCGAGCGACAGGCTGAGCGTGCCCGATTCCACCTTGGCCAGGTCGAGGATTTCATTGATCAGTGTCAGCAGGTGGCGGCCCGCTTTCAGGATATGGCCGGCAAACTCCTTCTTTTGCTCCAGGGTCGACGGCAGGCGGTCGGAACCGAGGATTTGCGCGAAGCCGAGGATGGCGTTGAGCGGCGTGCGCAATTCATGGCTCATCGACGACACAAACGCCGACTTGGCCTGGTTGGCGCTGCGCGCCTCGTGCATCGCCAGCGCCAGTTCGCCATTCTTCAGCTCCAGCTGCAGCGTGCGTTCATGCACGCGCGCCTCGAGTTCCTGGTTCAGGCGCATTACCTCCTGCTGTGCCTGCGCGCGCTGTTCCGCCTCGCGCGCCAGTTCGCCATTCGAGCGTTCCAGCGCCTGCGTGCGCTGCTCGACCTCGGCCAGCAGCAGCCAGGCCATCAGCAGCGCCAGCACCGTCACGCCCAGCGCGATGGCCAGGTAGTCGGCGAACAGCTTGCGCTGTGCGCTGTGCACCTCATAAGCAAGGATGGCCGCGAGGGAAATGAACAGCGCCACCAGCGTGCCGAGCAGCACCATCGACATCAGTTTGTGACGAATCGAACGCAGCCTGATCATGTTGATGACAGCCAAGAAAAAGATGGTTGCGGTAAATCGCGCGCCAGTCGCCGACCGGCATCCCTGATCATGAGTGTACGCATATCCGCTGTCAAAGGGGAAACTTTCATATCGCGCGTGCGCCTTTTTCGGCACAGTGCGCTGTGCTACAGTCGGCACCTGCCCACCTTATTTCACACCCATGAACAACGATCTTTTTGACTTGGCCCGCGACGTCGGCCAGGCCCTGCATGCCAAGGGGCAACTGCTGGCCACGGCCGAATCGTGCACCGGCGGCGGCGTGGCCCAGGCGGTCACTGACATCGCCGGCTCCAGCGCCTGGTTCGAGCGCGGCTTCGTCACCTATACCAATCTGTCCAAGACCGAGATGCTGGGCGTGCCCGCGCAGTTGATCGCCGGCCACGGCGCCGTCAGCGAGGAAGTCGCCGCCGCCATGGCGCGCGGCGCGCTGGCCCACAGCGGCGCGCACGTCGCCGTGGCCACCACCGGCATTGCCGGCCCCGGCGGCGCCGTACCGGGCAAGCCGGTGGGCACGGTGTGTTTCGGCTGGGCCAGCGCCGGCGCCGTGCAGACGGAACGCCAGGCATTTGCCGGCGACCGCCAGGCCGTGCGCGAGCAGGCGGTGGCGCATGCCTTGCGGGGCTTGCTGAAATTTACGGCGTAGTCCTGGCGATCATGGAACGGTCGCGGCCGGCCTGCTTGGCCGCGTACAGGGCGCTGTCGGCGCGCAGCAGCAACTCGTGGCGGCCGGCGCCGTGCAGCGGGTATTCGGCGATGCCGGCCGAAAAAGTGCAGCCGGACAAGCTATGCGGCGCCTGCTTGATCAGCAACTGGCGGTAGCGCGCGGCAATATCGTCGACCTTGTGCGCCGCCACCAGGCTGTCGGCCTGGCGCAGCAGCAAACAGAATTCCTCGCCGCCGTAGCGGCACACCATGTCGCTGCCGCGCAACTGGCCTTCGACCAGGCGCGCAAACTGGATCAGCACTTCGTCGCCGAAGTTGTGGCCGTAGGTATCGTTGATGCGCTTGAAGAAATCGAGGTCGATGATGATGATGGCTACCGGTTCATCGCCATTGGCCTCGTGCAGGATGGCGTTCAGGCAGCTTTCGAAATGGCGCCGGTTGTACAAGCCCGTCAGGTGGTCGCGCATGGCCTGTTCCTTCAGGCTGTCCTGCAGCGAGTTGACATGCATGATCTGGTGCGCCAGTTCGCGGTTCAGATGCTCGAGCTTGACGTTTTCCGATTCGCGCGCGGCCTGCAGTTCCAGCGCCTTGTCACGCTCGGCCTTCAGGTTGCGCATCTCTTTTTCCAGGTTGCGCATCAGCACGCGCGAGGCCCGCGCGGAACGGCTGCTCGCTTCGAAGGCGGCGTGATACTGCTGCAGGAAACCATACGCGTCCTGCCAGTTGCCAAGCCGGGCATTGATGTCGGACAGGCCGCGCAGGATCTGCTGCTGGTGAAACGGATTGCGTGTCCAGCTGAGCAGGCTGTGTGCCTGCGTCAATGACACCAGCGCGGTGGCCGGGTCGCCCGCGTGCAAGTCGAGCTTGCCGCGCACCAGCCACACATGCATCTGCTCCTCCAGGTCCTGCGCCTGCTTCGCGTATTGCTCGGCGCGCTGCAATAATTCCAGCGCCGTTTCCGGTTGCTGCAGCGAAATGGCGGCATGGGCGGCGATGCAAAACAAAAAGGCGCGGATCGCCAGGTCGTCTTCGGGCCACTCATAAAACGGTTCGACCAGGGCCAGCGCCTCGGCCGGCTTGCCGGTGGCCAGCAAACACATGGCCAGGTTGGCCGAGACGATGGTGTGCTGGTATTTGAGCTTTTGCGTGCCGATGATGTCGAGCGCCTCGTACAGCAAGGGAATCGCATCTTCGTCATTGCCCAGGTCATGTTGCGACGAGGCCAGGTTCGACAGGCTGTTAACGCGGTGCGCGGGCGTGCCGAAGCGCTCGGCGATATCGAGCGCCAGCAAAAAGTTGCGCGGCCCCTCCTGCGTGTCGCCACGGTTCAGGGCGTCGACGCCCAGGCGCGCATACAGCATGAATTTATGCAGGGAATCGGGAATCTGCGCGGCGAGCTTGCGTGCCAGAAAGAAAAACTGTTCCGCTTCTGCAAATTCCCCGCGCCGGCTGGCGTAGGCGCCCTGCAGCGCGGCCACTTCCATGCTGCCTTCGAGGTCATAGCACTGGTGAAAATACTGCTGCAGCGCGGCGCTGGACGGTTCGGCTTCACTGCCGTAATAGGCCAGCCAGCACTGATTCAGTTCCGCATACGCATGGCCGCGCGGATACTGCTGGCGCTCGGCGGCGGCCAGCGCCAGTTGCGTCAGGCGCCTGGCCTGGCGGCGGTTGCCCACCACGCAAGACAGGCCCTGCAAATTGAGACGGTCAATATCGGTTTTATCGAGGCTGGATAGCGGCACGGCAACCTTTTCACACTCTGGGGTGGATTTTTCATACAAAAATTGCTTTGTATCAATGGTATTCTTCCCCTTTATCATAACCAGATTTCCTGGTGCACATGGTATCTTTGCAAAGGGTTGTGGTAAAAACGCCAGTGCGCGCTGCTTGCCGGCATGGCCCGGGGGTGGTTGCCTGCGGAACAAAAAACAACTATTCTCAACAATCGCCAGCCGCCACTCCGTCCATGACCCTGTCTTCCCCGCTGTCCTGCCCGTTTACCGCCTGCCTGCCCTTGCTGCTGTTATGGGGCTGTGCCGGCGCGCCGTCCGCCCCCGCCACGGCGCCCGCCTACCTGGCCGGCCCGGCCTACACCGTCTATGCGGCAGGCGATATCGCCGATTGCCGCCAGCGCGGCTGGCAATACACGGGCGCGGCGCTGACGGCCGAACTGATCGCCGGTGAACTGGCCGGCAAGCCGGAAGCAGCCGTGCTGAGCCTGGGCGACCATACCTATCCGGTGGGCCTGGCGGCGGAATTTCGCGATTGCTATGCCCCTACCTGGGGCCGCTTCAAGGAACGTACCTACCCCACGCCGGGCAACCATGAGTACTATGGCTCGAAGGCGGCCAGCGGCTACTTCGACTATTTCGGCCGGCCCGACTATTACAGTTTTCAATTGGGCAGCTGGCATGTGATCTCGCTCAACAGCCATTTGCCGGCCGCGCGGCTGGACGAGCAGCTGGCCTGGCTGAAGGACGACTTGGCCCGCCACCCCACGCGCTGCACCCTGGCCTACTGGCATGCGCCTTTGTACAGCTCGGGCGGCCACCGCGCGCCCAAGACCATGCAACCGGCCTGGCAGGCGCTGCACGAGGCGGGCGCCGAACTGGTGCTGTCGGGCCACGACCACGATTACGAGCGCTTCGCGCCGCAGGACGCCAGCGGCAACGTCGACCAGGCACGCGGCCTGCGCCAGTTCGTGATCGGCACCGGCGGCGCCTTTCTGACGCCCTTCTTTTATTTCATGCCGCACAGCGAAGTGCGCGACAACAGCAGCCATGGCGTGCTCAGGCTGCGCCTGCACGAGGCCGGCTACAGCTGGCAATACCTGGCCGTGCCGGACGACGGCACAGTCGCCCGGCCGGCGCCCGACAGCGGCGCGGCGCCCTGCCATTGATCTTTTCACTTATTACAGACCCAAATCACCTGGAGTAGTCGCAATGCAAAACACGGTACATTTCATCCTGCAGGGCAAAGGCGGCATCGGCAAGACGCTGGTGTCGACCCTGCTGGCGCAATGGATGGGCGGCAAGGACGACACCCCGCTGCGCTGCTATGACACCGACCAGGAAAACGCCACCTTTTCGCGCTACAAGGCGATGAACGTCAAGCATGTGCCGGTGATGACGGAAGGACGCATGATCGATCCGAAGCGTTTTGACGCGCTGATGATCGACATCCTGGAAGCCGACGGCAACTGCGTGGTCGACAACGGCGCCAATACCTTTTCGCCGCTGATGGGCTACCTGCTGGAAAACGACTGCTTCGCACTGCTGGAAGAGTCGGGCCGCAAGGTGTATATCCACACCATCGTCGGCGGCGGCGACACCCTGCACGACACGGCCACCGGCTTTGTCGCCACGGCCCAGTCGACCAAGGTGCCGCTGGTGCTGTGGCAGAACGAACACTTCGGCCTGCTGCAATCGGCGTCGGGCAAGCAGTTCATGGAATCGCAGTCGTATGCCGACCATCGCGCGCGTGTCAAAGGCAGTATCACCTTGTCGCAACGCAATCCGGACACCTTTGGCGCCGACGTGAAAAAGATGAACACGGCGCGCCTGACGATGCAGGAAGTGCTGCAGAACGACAAGTTCAACATCATGGAAAAACAGCGCATCAAGGTGGTCTACCGCGATATTTTCGAACAACTCGACAAGGTGCAATGGTAGTGGACCAACACAAACTGCGCAGCCATGTGTTCGACAAGACCGGCATCAAGATCGATACCGACGACCCGATTTTCGCCCTGGTCGCACTGAACGAAGCGGTGCTGGCCGAGACCATCGAACGCCAGCTGGCGATACTCAATGCCGCCACCGACGCGCTGGCGGCGCAGGCCTGTGCGGCGGGCGGCCTGCCGCCGCTGGTCAAGCCTGCGATACCAGCAGCACCGGCGCCGGCGCCGGCGCCCCATGCCAGCGGATGGACGCCGCGCGAATGGCGCCTGCTGGGCGCGGCCGCCATCGTCTCGCTGGCCTCGTCGCTGCTGGTGCTCGGTGGTGCCGCGCTGCTGTGGCGCTGACCCGACAATTCCTTACAACCCTCAACTGGAAGCACGCATGAAACCGATCAAACTGCTGGCCATACCCGCCCTGATGCTGTCGCTGTACGGCGCCCCGCTATCGCTCGGCCACGCGGCCGAAGCCGCCGTGGCCGCGCCCACCGGCGCCACCGCCGTGCCGAACATTGCCTACGAAAAATACACGCTGCCCAACGGCCTGGAAGTGATCCTGGTCGAAGACCATAAATTGCCCGTCACCGCCGTCAATATCTGGTACCACGTGGGACCGGCCAATGAAGCGCCGGGCCTGACCGGTTTTGCCCATTTGTTCGAACACATGATGTTCGCCGCCACCAAGCACGTGCCGCGCGGCCTGGCCGACCAGCTGCTCGAAGGCGCGGGCGCCACCGATTCGAACGGCAGCACCGATTTCGACCGCACCAATTATTTCGACACGGTACCGTCGAACCAGCTGGAACTGGCGCTGTGGACCCATTCCGACCGCATGGGCTACCTGCTCGACGTGCTGGACCAGACGGCGCTGACCAACCAGCAGGACGTAGTGCGCAACGAGCGCCGCCAGAGCGTGGAAAACGCCCCGTACGGCATCGTGCAGGAAGCGCTGTTCCACCAGCTGTTTCCAAAGAACCACCCGTACTACGCCAGCGTGATCGGCTCGCACGCCGACATCCAGAACGCCAAGCTGGACGACATCAAGGAATTCTTTACCAAATACTATGGCCCGAACAACGCCAGCCTGGTGATCGCCGGCGATATCGACAAGGCGAAAACGAAGGAGCTGGTCAACAAATACTTCGGCAGCTTCAAGAGCGGCCCGGCGGTGGAAAAACCGAACGTGGTCACGCCGGCGATTACAGAAGAGCGCCGGGTGGTGGTGCAGGACCGGGTCGAATTGCCACGCGTCTATTTCGGCTGGCTGACGCCTTCGGCTTACACGAAAGACGATGCGGAACTGAAGATTGCCGCGCAGATCCTGGCCGGCGGCAAATCGAGCCGCCTGTATAAATCGCTGGTATATGACAAGCAGATCGCCCAGGACGTGGGCGCCGACCAGGGTTCGGCCGCGTTGACCTCGATGTTTACCATCGACGCCACCGCCCGCCCCGGCCACAAGCCGGAGGAAATCGAGCAGGCGCTGAACGCGGAACTGGAAAAGCTGCGCGCGGAAGGTCCGACCGAGAAGGAAATCGAGCGCGCCCGCAACGGCATCGAGACCATCATGCTGAGCCAGGTGGAAAAAGTGGGCGGCCGCGGCGTGGCCAACCTGCTCAACGAATACAACCAGTACACGGGCGACCCCGGCTACCTGGCGAAAGATATCGAACGCTACCGGCAAGTGACGGTGGCCGGCGTGCAGCGCGCGGTCGACACCTACCTGAAAACCCAGGCGCGCGTGGTGGTGTATGGCGTGCCCGGCAAGCCCGACCTGGGACCGGAAGTGGCGACACCCGCAGCGGGCAAGGTCAAGGCCCAGCCCGGCACGGCCATCAATGCCGACGAGCCATGGCGCAACAAGGTACCGGGCGCCGGTCCGGCACCGGCGATCAAGCTGCCGCAAGGCAAATCGTTCACCCTGGCCAACGGCCTGACCGTGATCCACAACTACAACCCGGCGGTGCCGCTGGTCGCCAGCCAGCTGGTGGTGAAAAGCGGCTCGGGCGCCAATCCGCTGGCCCAGCCCGGCCTGTCGAGCTTTACGGCGCAGTTGCTGCAGGAAGGCACGGCCACCCGCAGCGCGCCGCAGATCGCCGATGAAGTGGCGCAACTGGGCGCCTTCCTCGGCACCGGTTCCGGCGCCGACAGTTCGTTCGCGCAGATGACGTCCTTGAAAAGCACCTTCCCGCAGGCGCTGGACCTGCTGGCCGACGTGGTGCAGCACCCGCAGTTCCCGCAAGAGGAAGTGGAACGCCAGCGCGCCAGCCGCATCGGCAACCTGGCGCAGCAGCGCGAAAACGCCGGCTTTGTCGCCGCCCGCGTGGAGGCGGCCGCCCTGTACGGTCCGAAGCACCCGTACGGCTATATCCAGCTGGGCACGGAAGCGGCCCTGAAAGCCACCACCCGCGCCGACCTGCAGCGTTTCTGGCAGCAGCATTATGTACCGAACAATGCGGCGCTGATCGTCTCGGGCGATATCACGGAAAGCGAACTGAAAGCGCTGGCCGAAGCCAGGTTCGGCGCCTGGAAAGCCGGCGAAGTGGCGCCATCGGTGGCGGCCCAGCCTGTCACCAGCAAGGCCAGGCTGATCCTGGTCGACAAGCCGGGCGCGCCGCAGACGGCGCTGCGCCTGTCGAACATCGCGGTCGACCGCAAGACGCCCGACTACGCACCGCTGCAAGTGATGAACGCGGCCCTGGGCGGCTTGTTCACCAGCCGCCTGAACACGAACTTGCGTGAAGAAAAGGGATACACCTACGGCGTGCGCTCACAGTTCCAGTACCGCAGCCTGCCCGGCCCGTTCGCGATCGCCGCCAGCGTGCGCACCGACGTGACGGGCGCGGCCGTGTCGGAGACGGTGAAGGAATTGCGCGCCATGATCGCCAAGCCCTTGTCCGCCAAGGAGCTGTCGAACGCGCGCAATTCGCAGGTGCTGTCCCTGCCGGGCCAGTTCGACACCAACGCCAGCGTCAGCGCCAGCATGGCCAACACCTATGTCTACAACCTGGGACTGGACTACTACACCCTGCTGCCGCAGCGCTTTGCCAGCGTGACGGACAAGCAGGTGCAGCAGGTGGCAAGGAAATACCTGCAGCCTGAAAAGCTGATCGTGATCGGCGTGGGCGACCAAACAAAAATAGCGCCGCAACTGTCCAAGCTGAAACTGGCGCCGGTGGAAGTGCGCGACGCGGAAGGGAACGTCAAATAAGGCTTAGCGTCGCTTGAACAAAGCGACGTTATCGACGATCGCCGCCACGGCCACCCCGGCCGTGTAGGCGATCAGGTCAGCCCAGCCGAAGAAGGAACCGAGCACCAGGTGGCCCAGGGTGTGGCTGCGCAGCTCGACGATCCATGGCGCCTGGTAGAGCTGGCTGAACTCGACCGCAAAGCAGACCAGCAAGGCCCACAGCGCCAGCTGCCAGGTACGTATGCGGGTGGCAACGATGCCCAGACCAAACACGATCATCATGGCCCACAGGGCGTCGCCCGGATACTTGCCGAGCGCGTCGGGCAGCGATTGGGGAAAGGCGCGCGAGGCCAGGCCCAGCGCAATGACCACCACGGTGGCAGCAAGCTGCAACAGGCGGCGGCGTTCAGGTTTTACCAGGAACATATTTCCATTCAAGACAGGTGACGGGCCGCACCAATGCGGCCTGTGCCGTATTGTACTGCGCAGCAACACGCAACTGGCGGCTATCTGGGCGACAAGCTGACATTCTCGGCCAGGAAATCAAGCACGGCGCGCACGCGCAGCGGCACATGGCCGCCTTGCCCCACATACACGGCGTGCACTTCTTCGCTGTCACCGGGATTGCACGCTTCCAGCACCGCCCGCAGGCGGCCGGCGGCCAGGTCGTCGCGCACCTGGAAGGCCGCCAGGCGCGCCAGGCCGACGCCGGCCAGCGCCAGCTGGCGCAAGGCCTCGCCATCGCTGGCCTGCACATTGCCCAGCACCGGCACGATGAATTCGCCGCCGTCGTGGCGCAACGGCCAGCCGGTATTGGTGCGCGCGT
This sequence comes from Janthinobacterium sp. J1-1, assembly GCF_030944405.1. NCBI lineage: Bacteria > Pseudomonadati > Pseudomonadota > Betaproteobacteria > Burkholderiales > Oxalobacteraceae > Janthinobacterium > Janthinobacterium sp. J1-1. The sequence goes on along the minus strand of NZ_CP132339.1, from coordinate 1,624,451 downwards.
AATTGGCGTCGAGCAGGTTATGACCGGCCAGCTCGCCTGGCGTGGCCGGCATGCCGCAGCGCGCCAGGTAGGCGGGCGAGGCGACGATCACCATCGGCGTCTGGCCCAGCTTGCGCGCCATCAGGTTCGAGCTTTTCAGGGGGCCGGCGCGCACGGCCACGTCGGTGCGTTGCTCGAGGATATCGACCACGGCATCGGTCAGCACGATGTCGAGCGTCACGCCAGGATAGCGCGCCAGAAACGCCGGCGCCAGCGGCAGCAAAAAATGGTGGCCGAACGGCACATTGGCATTGATGCGCACGCGGCCGCGCGGCGTGTCCTGCACGCCGGCGCAGCGCTCGGCCTCGTCCAGCGCCGCCAGCACCCGCACGCCCCGCTCATACAGGCCGCAGCCTTCGGCCGTCAGCTGCAGCTGGCGCGTGGAACGGTTCAGCAAGCGCGCGCCCAGGCGCTGCTCCAGGCGCGACACCAGTTTGCTGACGGCCGACGGCGTCATGCCGCAGGCGCGCGCGGCCGCCGAGAAACCGCCCAGTTCGATCACGCGCACGAATACTTCCAGCTCGCCCGAACGGTTGACATCGAGTCTTCCCATGTGAATTCAACTCATAAATGTTCTTCGTTCACATAGTCTAGTGCATGAATGGAAGTGAGGCCATCATCGAGTCTTTCCATCAAGGTAGCCTTCCACCATGACACTGTACGCCGCCCTTTCCGCCCTGCTGCTGGCCACCGCCCCCGCTGCCGGCGCCGACACCGCCTGGCTGGCCAGCTGGAGCGCCAGCCCGCAAGCCGTCTGGAGCAACGACTTCATCCTGCCTGCCAATGTACCGGCCCGCCTGCACGACCAGACCGTGCGCCAGGTGGCGCGCGTCAGCGTGGGCGGCCAGCGCGTACGCATCGTGCTGTCGAACGCCTATGGCGCCACGCCGTTGACGATAGGCGCGGCCACCCTGGCGCTGGCGGCGGAAGGATACGCCATCGTGCCGGGCAGCTTGCGCGCCGTCACCTTTGGCGGGCACAGTGGCGCCACCATCGCCCCCGGTGCGCCGCTGCTCAGCGACCCGGTCACGCTCGGCGTGCCCGACCTGGCGCGCCTGGCGGTCAGCATCCATCTGCCGCAGGACACGGCGATCACCACCTTTCACTGGGATGGCCGCGAGACGGCCTGGATCGCGCCGGGCGACCAAAGTGGCGCCGGCAAGATCGATGTAACACGGTCCATCACCACCACGGCGCGCCTGTTGCTGAGCAGCATACAGGTGGAGGCCACTGCGGCCACGCAGGCGGTGGCGGTGCTCGGCGACTCGATCACCGATGGCGCCGGCGCCAGCCTGGGGCGCGATACGCGCTGGCCCGACGTGCTGGCCGAACGGCTGGCGCCGCATGGCGTAGCGGTCATCAATGCCGGTATCTCCGGTGCGCGCCTGCTGGCCGACGGCATGGGCAGCAATGCGCTGGCGCGGCTTGAACGCGATGTGCTGGGCCAGCCCGGCGTGCGCACGGTGATTGTTGCTCTGGGTATCAATGACATCAGCTGGCCCGGCACGGCCTTCGATCCGCATGGCCGGCGGCCGACGCTGGAAGCATTGACGGCAGGCTACCGCCAGTTGACCGCGCAGGCGCGCAGCCGTGGCGTGCGCGTGATCGTCGCGACCTTGACGCCCTTCGAAGGCGCCCTGCCCGGCACGCCGCTGGCCGATTATTACCAACCAGAAAAAGAAGCGCTGCGCCAGCGGCTCAATGCGTGGATACGCGGCAACGCCAGCTTTGACGCCGTGCTCGATGGCGACGCGCTGCTGCGCGACCCGGCGCATCCGCGTCGGCTGCTGCCGGTGTACGACTCGGGCGACCATCTGCACCCGGGCGACGCCGGCAACCGCGCGCTGGCCGAGGCGGTCGACCTGCGCGTGTTGATAGCTGAGCCTTAGTCGCCCAGCCCCGCATACAGTGCCGTGCTCAGATAGCGCTCGCCGAACGACGGGATGATGGTGACGATGGTCTTGTCGGCGTTTTCCGGGCGCTGCGCAACCTGCAAGGCGGCCCACAGGGCGGCGCCCGACGAGATACCGACCAGCAAGCCTTCATCGCTGGCGGCCAGGCGCGCGGTGGCGAACGCATCGTCGTTCTTGACGCAGATGACTTCGTCATAGATGGCGGTATTCAGTATCTGCGGCACAAAGCCGGCGCCGATGCCCTGGATCGGGTGCGGTCCCTTGGTGCCTTTCGACAGCATCGGTGACGCTTCCGGCTCCACCGCGATGATCTGCACGCCAGGCTTGCGTTCCTTCAGCACTTCACCAATGCCGGTAATCGTGCCGCCGGTGCCGACGCCGGCGATGACGATATCGACCTGGCCATCGGTATCGCGCCAGATTTCCTCGGCCGTGGTCTGGCGGTGGATGGCGGGATTGGCGGGGTTATTGAATTGCTGCAGCATCAGATAGCGCGGATCGGCGGCCACCAGTTCTTCGGCCTTGCGGATGGCGCCCAGCATGCCTTCGCTACCTGGCGTCAATACCAGTTCGGCGCCGTAGGCACGCAGCAGGATGCGCCGTTCGCGGCTCATGGTGTCGGGCATGACCAGGGTGCAGCGGTAGCCGCGCGCGGCGCAGACCATCGCCAGCGCGATGCCGGTATTGCCGCTGGTGGGCTCGACGATGACGGTGTCGGGATGGATCAGGCCGGCGCTTTCGGCGGCCGCGACCATGGCCAGGCCGATACGGTCCTTGACGCTGTGGGCGGGATTGTAGAATTCGAGTTTGGCCAGGATGGTGGCCACACTGCCGGCGGCGATGCGGTTGATGCGCACCAGCGGTGTATTGCCGATCAGTTCGGTGACGTCGTTGGCGATCTTCATGGGGGAGTCTCCACGGTTGCAGGAAGCCCCAGTCTACCGCCTTTGACAGCAACGCGCGAGGGCGTTGCTGTCAAATAATCAATTACTTAATATCAAGCAATTCGACATCGAAGATCAATGCCGAGTTCGGTGGAATGTCGCCATTGCCGGCGCCGCGCGGGCCGTAAGCCAACTCGCCAGGAATGATCAGGGTGCGCTTGCCGCCCACTTTCATGCCGGCCACGCCCTGGTCCCAGCCCTTGATGACCATGCCCTTGCCCAGCGGGAAGTCAAACGGGCCACGGCCGACCGAGCTGTCGAACTGCTTGCCGCGCGAGTTTTTCGCCAGCGGACGGTAGAGCCAGCCCGTGTAATGCACGCTGACGGTATTGCCGGCCGTTGCTTCCTTGCCGGCGCCAACCTTGTTGTCGATAATGATCAGCTTGTCGGCCGCAGGGCCTGGGCTCATCGATACGGCCGACGCCGGTACGGGAGCGGGGACTTGCGCCTGCGCCAGCGACGCGGCGACGGAGCAGATCAGGGCAAACAATACGGAGCTACGCGTCATGATGGTTACTTTCCTTGAGTTTCAATGAGATTTCAGTCAGACCCTGCCATGGCTGATGGGCAGGATGCGCGACAATAATAGCAAACCATGGGAGCGATATGAAAAACTTGTCACCACAGCCACGCCTGTTTTATGGCCTGTGGCCCGATGCGGCCACGCGTGGCGCCTTCGCCGCGCTGCAGCCGGCCGCCGGCGGCACGCCCTCGCACGCCGACAAGCTGCACCTGACCATGGCGTTCCTGGGCCAGCGCGAAGCGCACGATTTACCGGTGCTGCAAAGCATCCTCGACGAGGTACCGGCCAGCGCCATGACCTTGTGTTTCGACCATTACAGTTATTTTCCCAAAGCCGAGCTGAGCTGGGCCGCGCTGCGCGAGACGCCGCCGGCACTGCTGGCGCTGCGCGCCGCGCTGATGCAAGAGCTCGCTTGCGCCGGCCTGGCGCCCGCCTTCGAGCACGACCGTTTTACGCCGCACGTGACCCTGGCGCGCAAGGCGGGCCCGCCCCCATCGGCGCCGTTTTCTCCCATCACCTGGCAGGCCGGCGAACTGGTGCTGGTCGAGTCAATCAAGAGCAGCGGCGACTACCATATCCTGGCCAGCCGGCGGCTGGGCTAAGATGTCGGCCTGTGGCTGGCGCAGGCTTTTCAGCGCATGCGCGGCGGCCACCATGCCGAAGCTGGCCGTGACCACTACGCTGGAACCGAAGCCGGCGCAGTTCAGGCCGGTGACGCCGGCGGCCGCGCCATCGCCACTGATCTCGCAGGCGTCGCCAGTCTCGGGCGTCGTTAATGGCTCCATCGAAAACACGGCGTCGACATTGAACTTGTTTTTCACGCCGCGGGGAAAACCGTAATCGGTGCGCAAATGCTTGCGCACGCGCTTGAGCAGCGGTTCCTGTTCCGTTTTCGCCAGGTCGCGCACGGCGATCAGGGTCGGGTCCGTCTGCCCGCCGGCGCTGCCGATGGTCAGCATCGGCAGGTTGCGGCCGCGGCAATACGCGATCAGCGCCGCCTTCGAGCGGGCATTGTCGATGGCGTCGACCAGGTAATCGAAATGCTGGCCGCCCAGCAATTGCTCCAGGTTATCGGGGGCAATGAAATCTTCGACTTGCGTGACCTGGCAAAACGGGTTGATCAGGCTGATGCGTTCGGCCAGGGCCGTGATCTTGGCCTTGCCGATGGTGTCGCTCATGGCCTGGATCTGGCGGTTGATATTCGACTCGGCCACGTTATCGAGGTCGATCAGGGTCAAATGTCCGACGGCGCTGCGGGCCAAGGCTTCGACGATCCAGGAACCGACGCCGCCCACGCCGATCACACACACATGGGCGGCGCGAAAGCGCGCCAGTGCCGGCGCGCCATACAGGCGGGCGATGCCGCCGAAGCGCCGTTCAAAATCGATCTCGGTCAAGTCCGGGGAAATAAGTTCATGGGTGGAGGTATGCATGGCGCCATTTTAACGGACACGGCGCTGACGGATATTCTAAAATGACCGACACTAGCGTTCGGCAGGCAGCGACTGTCGCCGCGCCCCAACACTGCACAACATCGATTAACAGGAAAGCACACCATGACCGTCCCGCTGTTCGACTCCGTTCCCGGCTTTGACCAGCCGATTGCCGTGCTCAAGCATTGCCACGACAAGATCCGCAAGCAACTGACGACCCTGCAAAACCTGCTGGCCTACCTGCCCCAGCAAGGCAATACGATCGCGGCGCAGCAGGCGGCCAAGGCGGTGCTGCAATACTTCAACAAGGCCGCCCATCTGCATCACGATGATGAAGAGCAGGACCTGATGCCGATGCTGCAAGCGACCGCCAGCGGCGCGGACGCCGCCCTGCTGGCCACCCTGGTGCCGGAAATCCTGGCCGACCATCAGCGCATGGACCAGGCATGGTCCACCCTGCGCCCGCAGCTCGATGCGATTGCCGCCGGCGCCAGCACCGAGCTGTCGACCGATGGCGTAAACGCCTATGTGGACGCCTATCACGCGCACATGAGCAAGGAAGAAAGCCAGCTGGCGCCGATGGCCAAGCGCCTGTTCAGCGCGCAGCAGATGGAGCAATTGGGTACGGCCATGCAGCGCCGGCGCGGGATTGCGCCGGAAGAGGCACCGGCAGCGGCCGACCCTGCCGCCGCCCTGGCCGCCATGCGCACCGATTACCTGCATTCCAGCCTGTCCGAAGCCGATGTGCTGGCCGACCCGGTGGCGCAATTCCAGAAATGGTTCGATGAAGCGCTCAAGGCACAGGTCGGTGAACCGAACGCCATGACCTTGTCCACCGTCAGCCCTGAAGGCAAGCCCAGCTCGCGCATCGTGCTGATCAAGCAATTCGACGCACGCGGTTTTACCTGGTACACGAATTACAACAGCGAAAAAGGCCAGCAACTGGAGCACAACCCGCAGGCATCGCTGCTGTTTTTCTGGCGCGAACTGGAACGGCAAGTGCGTATCGAAGGCACGGTGGTAAAGACCTCGGCCGCCGAGAGCGACGAATACTTCAATGTGCGGCCCTTGCAAAGCCGCCTGTCGGCCATCGCCTCGCGGCAAAGCGCGACTATCGGCAGCCGCGCCGAACTCGAAGCCAATTTTGACGCCGTGGCGGCCGTCGCCGGTGACACGCCGGCGCGTCCCGCGCACTGGGGCGGCTACCGCCTGCGGCCGGAACGCATCGAATTCTGGCAGGGCCGCCGCTCGCGCTTCCACGACCGCATCGTATTTACCCGTGGCACCGACGGGGCCTGGAGCATGGAGCGTCTGCAACCGTAGTGCAGGCGCAGAGCAAACCCATCAATATGGGTGTAGGCTATGAGGGGTAGGATCTGAATAATATTGTTGTTCAATTAACGGCCGCCGACGCGGCCGCTTCATTGGAGGCTATCTTGTTTGTTCAAAACCAACTCAAGTCCTGGATAGACGGCATGCGCAGCAAGGCTGCCTTGCCGCTGCGCATAGAGCTGTGGAACGGCCAGCACGTCGACCTGTCCAGCGAAGCGCCGCGCGTCACCATCCGCCTGCCCACGGTCGCCTCGGCCCGCTACCTGCTCAACCCTTCGCTGGCGAACCTGGGGTCGGCTTATGTGGAAGGCAATATCGAGGTCAAGGGCACGGCCCAGGACATGATTTCCATCTGCAATGCGCTGGCGCGCAACACCCTCAAGCCGGAGGGCAAGCTGGCCCGCATCGTGCGCAGCTTTACGCACGACAAGAGCAAGGACGCCGAAGCGATCCGCTATCACTACGATGTGTCGAACGACTTCTACCAGCAGTTCCTCGATCCGGCCCTGGTGTATTCCTGCGCCTACTTCGAACACGGCGATGAAACCCTGGCGCAGGCGCAAGTCAAGAAGATCGACCATATCCTGAAGAAAATCCAGTTGCAGCCGGGCCAGAGCCTGCTCGATATCGGCTGCGGCTGGGGTGCGCTGGTGATCCGCGCCGCGCAGCAATATGGCGCCCGCTGCGTCGGCGTGACCCTGTCGGAAAACCAGTACCAATTGGCGCGCGCGCGTGTGGCACAGGCCGGCCTGGAACACCTGGTCGAAATCCGCCTGCAGGACTACCGCGACGTCACGGGCCAGTTCGACCGCATTACCAGCGTCGGCATGTTCGAACACGTGGGCCTGAAGCACTTGCCCGATTATTTCTCCATCATTAACAAACTGCTGGCGCCGGAAGGCATGGCGATGAACCATGGCATCACTTCCACCGATCCGGACAATGGCGAAACGCCGTACGGCGGCGGCGAGTTCATCGAAAAATACGTGTTTCCGCATGGCGAACTGGCGCATATCGGCAATGTGCTGAAAACCATGCAGCAAGGCGGGCTGGAAGTGCTGGACGTGGAAAACCTGCGCCGCCACTATGCGCGCACGTGTGCGCTATGGACGGAAAACTTCGAAGCGCATGCCGAGCAGATCCGGCCGCTGGCGGGCGAGCGCCGTTTTCGCATCTGGCACGTCTACCTGGCCGGCTGCAGCTATGCTTTCGAGCAAGATTTGATCAGCCTGTACCAGATCGTCTGCGTCAAGGCGGGCCGGCGTTCCACTACCCTGCCGTGGTCGCGCAACTACATGTACGACGCGCAAGCGATCGCGCTGCCGCCACAGGCGCCCGTGCTGGCCCATTAACCTGATTTGGCCAGGCTGGCGTAGATGGCGCGAAACTGGTCGACCTTGGGCACCGCCACCAGTGCGCAATAACTGAGCAATGGGTGGCGCGCCACATAATCCTGCTGCGCGTCCTCGGCCTGATACCAGGGCGCGGCCGGCAGTACTTGCGTGACGATGGGCGCATCCCATACGCCGGCCATCTCGGCGATCACCTGGCGCGCCACCGCTTCCTGCCGTGCCGACTGGGCAAAGATCACGGAGCGGTACTGCGGTCCGACGTCATTGCCCTGCCGGTCGACGGTGGTCGGATCGTGGCTGGTGAAAAACACTTCCAGCACGTCGTGGTAGCTGACGATGGCCGGATCGAATGCCAGCCTCACCACCTGCGCGTGCCCCGTGTCGCCCGTGGCCACCTGCTCGTGCGTGGGCTGCGGCAAGTGCCCGCCGGCATAGCCGCACGCCACCGCCGTCACGCCGCGCACCTGGCGGTAGACCGCGTCCAGGCACCAGAAACACCCGCCACCGAGTACCGCCACCTCCATCTGTTCGCTCATCTCGTACTCCCAGGTCGTTCATTATTCGCCATGACAATCTTGCTTGTTCCACCACTGTAGCGCAAACCCGCGCCGCCTGCCGCCAGCGTGCAACTTGCCTTTCCAGCCATGCTTGCGCCGTATCGGTGATTTTTTGGCATAATGTCGGCAAACAGACAGGTCTCCCATGAACACACTTTCTCCCCGCGCGCCGGCGCAAGCATTCGATACACCTCATTTCCGACAGGCATTGTCGCAATTTGCCACCGGCGTGACGGTGATCACCACGCGCCTGGCCGACGGCACATTTCGCGGACTGACGGCCAGTTCCTTCAATTCCGTGTCGCTGTCGCCGCCGCTGGTGCTGTGGAGCCTGGGCGAGGCGGCCAACAGCATGCCCATCTTCAGCGGCAACTCGCATTATGTGATCAATGTGCTCGGTGCCGGCCAGGCCGAACTGGCGCAACGTTTTTCGCGCCGTACGCCGAATCCCTTCGACGACGTGGAATACGAACTGTCGCGCACCGGCCAGCCCATCCTGAAAGGCGCCTCCGCCTGGTTCGAATGCCATAACCGCAGCCGCTACCCGGAAGGCGACCATGTCATCTTTGTCGGCGAAGTCGAGCAATGCGCGTATACGGCCCAGCCGCCGCTGATTTTCCATCACGGCAAGTTCAGTACCCTGCCCGAGTAAGGCGCAAAAAAAATCCGCCAGCTGGCGGATTTTTTTCGACTGCAGCTAGCTTAGAAAAACTTGTAGCCGATGCCGACGCTGACGGCGGTCGGGTCCAGCTTGATATTCTGCGTCTGGCCGGTCGAGAACTTGGCCGTGGTTTTCAGATACGTCTTGATGATGCCCACGTCGGCGAACCAGCGCTCGTTAAACGCCAGGGTGGCGCCCAGCTGGATGCTGCCGGCCAGCTTGTTTTTCAGGCGGTAGGTCGATGCAGGTCCACCCGGATCGAGCAGGGCCGTCATCGCGCCCGAACCGCGTTCCTTCTGGAAGTAGGCATACGTCAGACCGGCGCCCACATAAGGACGGATCATGGTGTTGGCCTCGAAGAAGCGGTACTGCATCAGAAAGGTCGGCGGCAGCACTTCCGAGGTGCCCAGCTTGCCGGTGCCCTTGATCGCGCCATCACCCATCAGGTCATGCTTGTACGGCACGCCCAGGTGCAGCTCGGCCGAAATATTGTCGGTGACCATATAGGCCAGGGTCAGGATCGGCTTGGTGTCGGACTCGACGTCGGCCTTGGTGTTCGGCAAGGCCGGCGCCGTCATGTCGCCGCTGGTGACATGCGGGGTGATCTTGTTGAGGCCGACCTTGGCGGTAAAAGTACCGGCGCTTTGCGCGGAGGCCGCCGACGCCAGCGTCATGGCCGCGATGGCCGCCAGCAACTGCGCCGCGCTATTGAAACGTTTGTTCATGTTGTCTCCTGATTCATCATGTGCGGATAGTGGACTATCCAGTCATTCCTTCAGGCGCCCCGGCATGGCCGGGGCGCTGCCCGATTACAGCCAGCCGCGCGTTACCATGTCTTTGGCCACATAACGCGCCAGCAACAGGTTGTTGAACGGCGAAGGATGCACATCGTCGGCATAGGAGTAATGGCTGACGTCGCCGGCGATCAGGTTGCTGCCGTTACACACCAGCGAGCTGCCCAGCGGATTTTTGGCAGCGGTCAGGTCGCAGGCAGGCTCCTTGACGTTGGTCAAACCATACGGACCAGGGTTGCTGGCCTGGTCGTGGCTGACGGCAAACACGTCGACCAGCAGGACCTTGTCATTGGCGGCCAGGCCGGTGCTGATCTGGGTATTGAAGGCGCTCACCATGGCATTGATCAAGGCCTTGGTATTGGCATCCTTGCTCAGGCCCGAAGGCGTATTGGCCACGTCCGGCAGGTTGTTGACGACCACGTGGGTCGCGCCCTTGGCAATGATCTGGTCTTTCACCAGCGCCACCAGTTCCGTGCCGGCCGTGCCCATGGCGGTCACCAGTGCCGGGCCGTTGGCGGCGGCGTAGTCGGCGCCGGCCTTGGCACCGGCGGCGGTGGCGGCGGTTTGCGCAGTGGCAACCATCGGGCCATACACGGCGGCCGAAGCGACCGCCGAATTGCCTGGCTGCACAGCAGCGGCGCCAACGGCGGCCGTCACGATGGTGGTCGAGGTGGCGCCTGGCGCCGCGCTGGCCGTGCGGACGGCCGCGGTAATCGCGGCGCCGGCGGTGGCAGGATTGGTGGCGCCGGCGGCCAGCAGCGGAATCAGGGTGCTGGCAAACGTGGCGCTGCCGGCGGCGGTGCCGGCGGCCGTGGCGGCCGCTTGCAGGGAGCCCAGCTGGAACAGCAAGTCATTGCCGCCCGCCATCACGAACACCACTTCGGTGCCGCTGAACTTGCCGCCCGATGCCGCCAGGTGGTTGGCGATCTGGGTGGTCACCGGCACGGTCAGGGCGCCCAGCGCGCTGCCCGTCAATTTGTTGTTCGGGCCGACCGGGTTGGTCACGCGCGAGCCGCCCATGGCATAACCGAAGCAGCCGGCTTTCTTGACCGATGGCACGAAAAAGCCCTGGGCCACATTGCCGTCCAGGCCGGTTTGCGCGGCGCACGGTGCCGGCAGGCCGAATTGCGCGGCCAGGTGCTCGGTCCAGTTCTTGCCGGTCAGTTCGGGATTGATGGCGGTATTGTCGCCGTTGATGGTGAATTTGCCGCCTTTCAGGGCAGCGACCGTGCCGACCGCATACGAGCCGACGTCGGACAGGCTGTCGCCGAACGAGACTTGTGCCGTGTATTTGACTTTCAGGGTCTGGTCGCCGCCGCCGGAGCCGCCGCAACCGGCCAGGACAGCCGCTGTCAGCGCGGCAAGCGCGAATTTGGTGTATTGCATTTTGTCTCCTAATGGTCTTTTTTTGGTTTACAAACGAACGGGCGTGCTATTCGCTACCCAACTAATATGCCATCGTTCCGTACGCTTGTATAGAAATTACGCTTGAAAAAACAGCCAAATTACAACACCTCTTTCCCTACCGGCAAGACTGGGCGATACGACCAATTATGGCGCAAGAGTACTGATTCGTGGCAATGATTTGTATTGCGTTGCATCAAGAAAAAGCCCCTGACGGGGCTGGTTTCAGACGCTGAGAAATTGCTGCAGGATGCCGGTTGAGCCGAATGCGGCGCGGCGCAGGCGGTCATTGACGCCCAGCCAGGCGGGGCCGGTGGGCGGTGCTTCCACCAGGATCAGCTCGGCGCCGACCTGGTCCATCGTGCGCAGCGAGGCGTACAGCGCGTGTGCGTAGGAAGCGGGGTCCGCCTCCAGGCGCACGCTGGCCGACGCCGGCGGCAAGTCCGAGTAATGAATCAGCGCCACCCGACGCCCGGCATTGAGCAGTTGGTTCAGGGTTTCGCCCAGCAGGTCGCCGTGCTGCATCGCAACAGGAGTATGTGGCGCATAGTGCGAATCGAGCGTGCCGGAGGCGCGCGGCGCGGCCGCGTCGGGCAGGGCCGGCAGCTGGCCGATCACCGCCGCGATCTGCTCGCCGCTGATATGGCCGGGACGCAGCAGCACCGGACCATGCGTGGCCAGGCGCGACAGGTCGACGATGGTCGACTCGATGCCCACTTCGCTCTGGCCGCCGTCGAGCACCGCGCCCAGCAAGCCGCTGGTCAGCTCCGCCTCGAACTCATCGCGCACATGCTGCGCGGTGGTTGGGCTGACATTGCCGAATTTGTTCGCCGACGGCGCCGCCACACCACCGTTGCCGCCCTTGAAAGCGGCTAGCAAGGCGATAGCCACCGGGTGCGAAGGACAGCGCAAACCGACCGTATCCTGGCCGCCGGACACCGCATCGGGAATCTGCGCGGCGCGCTTGACGATCAGGGTCAGGGGCCCCGGCCAGAATGCGGCCACCAGTTGCGTCGCTTCCACCGGCAAGTCGTCGCACCAGTGCGCCAGGTCGGCGCCCGGCGCCACGTGCACGATCACCGGGTGGTCCGACGGGCGGCCCTTGGCCTGATAGATGCGCGCCACGGCGGCCGGATTTTCCGCGTCCGCGCCCAGGCCATACACGGTCTCGGTGGGAAAGGCCACCAGCGCGCCCGCTTCCAGCAAGGCAGCGGCGGCCATGATCGACTGCTGCTCGCTCACGGCGCAATTCCCAGGATCAGGCAGGCATCGCGCAAGCGTGCTTGCGCTTCCGGCAAGGTCGCAGCGACCAGCGTCAGATGGCCCATCTTGCGGCCACGGCGCGGATCGTCCTTGCCGTACAGATGCAGGCAGGCGCCCGGCAGCGCCAGCACCTGGTCCCAGGCAGGTTCACGGATGGCATCGCTGTCGTCTGCGAACCAGGCGTCGCCCAGAATATTGAGCATCACCGCCGGCGAGTGCTGGCGTGTGTCGCCCAGCGGCAAGCGCGCCATCGCCCGCACCTGCTGCGCGAACTGGCTGGTGACGCAGGCGTCCATCGTGTAATGGCCGCTATTGTGCGGCCGTGGCGCCATTTCGTTGACCACCAGCGAACCGTCGGCCAGCACGAAAAATTCGATGCACAGCACGCCCACATAACCGAGCTCGGCCACCATGGCCTGCGCCGCCCGCTGAGCTTTCGCGGCGCAGTCGATTGAGACGTTCGGACCCGGCACGGTGGTGGTAAACAGGATGCCGTCGCGGTGCACGTTTTCGGCGATCGGATACACCACCGAGTCACCATCGACGCCGCGCGCCGTCAGCACCGACACCTCATAGGCCAGCGGCAGCATTTTTTCCAGCAGGCAGGTGACCTGACCCATCTCGGCAAACGCGGCGCGCACCTCGTCGCGCGACTTCACGCGGACTTGCCCCTTGCCGTCATAGCCCATGCGCACGGTTTTCAAGATACCGGGCAGCAAGTCGTCAGGAATCGCGGCGATATCGTCCTCGCTGGCGATCACCTGGTGCGGCGCCGGCAGCACGCCGGATTTCCCGGCGCAATCGACAAAGAAACGTTTTTCGGCGATGCGGTCCTGCGCCACCGACACGCCATGCGCGTTCGGCGCGACAAACACGCTGCCGGCCAGGCGCGACAGGCTGTCGGCCGGCACGTTTTCAAATTCGGTGGTCACCGCCAGGCATTGCGCGGCCAAGGCATCCAGGCCGGCGGCATCGCTGTAGCCGGCGTTGACCAGGCGCTGCGCGACCTGGCCCGCAGGACAGGCGTCCGATGGCTCAAGGACTGCCACCTGGTAGCCCATGCCCTGGGCCGCCTGGGCGAACATGCGGCCCAGCTGGCCGCCGCCCATCACGCCCAGCCAGGCGGGCGGGTTGGCGGTGGGCAGGAAGGGAGAGGACTGCGGATCGAAAGAATTGCTCATTTATTCCAGCGGTAAAGTCATCGCCTTGGCGGCGTCGGTTTGCGTGACACGGAAGGCTTCCAGCTGCGCGGCCAGTGCGTCGTCATTGGCGGCGATCATCGCCACCGCCGTCAGCGCGGCATTCGCGGCGCCCGCTTCGCCGATGGCGAAGGTGGCCACCGGCACGCCCTTGGGCATCTGCAGGATCGACAGCATCGAGTCTTCGCCGCGCAGGTATTTCGAGGGCACGGGCACGCCCAGCACCGGCACGATGGTCATCGCGGCCACCATGCCAGGCAGGTGGGCCGCGCCGCCGGCGCCGGCGATAATCGCGCGCAAGCCACGCGCACGCGCGCTTTTCGCATACGCATACATTTCGTCGGGCATGCGGTGCGCGGAAATGACCTGCGCCTCGAACGGCACGCCGAACTGTTTCAGGATGGCGACGGCGTTCTGCATCACGTCCCAGTCCGAGGACGAGCCCATGATCACGCCGACCAGTGGTGTTGGTTGATCAGTCATCTCAGGCCTTCAGCTTCTCGCCGGTCAGGCGCTCGATGGCTTCGAAGTACTTGGCCTGGGTCTTGTCGATCACGTCGGCCGGGAGTGCCGGCGCCGGCGCCGTCTTGCCCCAGCTCAATGTTTCCAGATAGTCGCGCACGAACTGCTTGTCGAACGATGGCGGCGACATGCCGGGCTGGTAAGAGTCGGCCGGCCAGAAGCGCGAGGAATCGGCCGTCAGCACTTCGTCCATCAGATGCATCACGCCATCGTCGTCCAGGCCGAATTCAAATTTGGTGTCGGCAATGATGATGCCGCGCGTGGCGGCGTAGTCGGCGGCCGCCTTGTACAACTGGATGCTGACGTCGCGCATTTTGGCGGCCAGTTCCGCGCCGATGCGCTGTTCCATTTCAGCAAAGCTGATGTTTTCGTCGTGCTCGCCCAGCTCGGCCTTGGCGGCCGGCGTGAACAGCGGTTCCGGCAGTTTTTCAGCCTGTTGCAGGCCGGCCGGCAGCTCGATGCCGCAGATGCTGCCCGTGTCCTGGTAATCTTTCCAGCCCGAACCGATGATATAGCCGCGCACCACCGCCTCGACCATGATCGGTTTGAGGCGCTTGGCCACCACCGCGCGGCCTTGTACCTGCTCCACTTCCTCAGGCGCCACCACCGATTCAGGCGCCACGCCCGTCAGGTGGTTCGGCACGATATGGCCCAGCTTTTCGAACCAGAAGTCGCTCATCTGATTGAGGACCTTGCCCTTGCCGGGAATCGGCTCGTTCATGACGACGTCGAAGGCCGACAGGCGGTCGGTGGTGACGATCAGGATCTTGTCGTCGCCGACGGCGTAGTTGTCGCGCACCTTGCCGTGGCCGAGCAGTGGCAGGGAATGGATGGAGGTCTGATAGAGGCTGTTCATAGCGGAGGGAGTGGTTGGATGAAACGAAACATGAAGCGAAACCGGCGCGCAGGACAGTCGCCCGCCGGTCGAGAACAACGGGCCAGGATCAGTGTCCGGGCCCGTTCCAGACAAGATTTTACTTCACAATCTGCGACAGTTCGCCGGCCTTGTAGCGCTCGGCCATTTTTTCCAGCGGAATCTGTTTGATTTTCGACGCCTGGCCTTCGCAGCCAAACTGCTGGAAGCGGGCGCGCACGATCTGCTCGGCAGCCAGGCGGGCTGGTTTCAGATAGTCGCGCGGGTCGAATTTGGACGGGTTCTGGAACATGAACTGGCGAATCGCGGCCGTCATCGCCAGACGGATATCGGTATCGATATTGATCTTGCGCACGCCGTGACGGATGCCTTCCTGGATCTCTTCGACCGGCACGCCATAGGTTTCCTTCATGTCGCCGCCGAATTCACGGATGATGGCAAGCAATTCCTGCGGCACCGACGAGGAACCGTGCATCACCAGGTGGGTGTTCGGGATGCGTGCGTGGATTTCCTTGATGCGGTCGATGGCCAGGATTTCGCCGGTCGGCTTGCGGGTAAACTTGTAGGCGCCGTGCGAGGTGCCGATGGCGATCGCCAGTGCATCGCACTGGGTGCGCTGCACGAAGTCGGCCGCTTGCGCCACGTCCGTCAGCAATTGCTCGCGGGTCATCGTGCCTTCGGCGCCGTGGCCGTCTTCCTTGTCGCCCTTCATGGTTTCCAGCGAACCCAACACGCCCAGTTCGGCTTCGACGGTGACGCCGATGGCGTGCGAGAACTTCACCACTTCGCGCGACACTTCGACGTTGTATTCGTACGAGGCGACCGACTTGCCGTCCGCTTCGAGCGAACCGTCCATCATCACCGACGAGAAGCCGGAACGGATGGCGGCCATGCAGATCGCCGGCGACTGGCCGTGATCCTGGTGCATCACGACCGGAATATGCGGATAGGCTTCGATGGCGGCGTCGATCAGGTGACGCAGGAAGGCTTCACCGGCGTACTTGCGCGCGCCAGCGGACGCCTGCATGATCACCGGCGAGTTCAGCGCGTCGGCGGCAGCCATGATGGCCTGCACTTGCTCCAGGTTGTTGACGTTGAAGGCCGGGATGCCATAGCCGTTTTCGGCGGCGTGGTCCAGCAATTGACGCATGGATACGAGAGACATGGTAATACTCCAGATAACAATAGAAACTGTGGCGACGCTTCGCGGCAGGGTGAGCCGCGCCGGCGTCTGCTAATTTTCACAAACGTCTGACAGAACCGTAGCGAGCGGCAGCGAGTTGCGGCCGAGAAGCGCAGCTGTACTTTAGTACAGTGAGCATCGCAGGCTGCAAATCGCGACGCGCAGTAGGTTATGTCAGGCGTTTTCAGTCGTATTCGCCCACGCGTACGATCTTCAGAGCATTGGTGCCGCCGGCCTGCCCCATCGGCGAGCCCCAGGTGACGACGATCATGTCGCCCTTTTTGACGATGCCATTGGCGACCAGCAAATCTTCGGCCTGTTTCAGCACTTGTGCGCTGCTGCCGTTCTGCAGCAGGTGGTAGGCGCGCACATTGCGGTACAGGGCGGCCTTGCGCTGCGTGGTCACGCTGGGCGTCAGGGCAAAAATCGGGGTGTCGATGCTGTGGCGGCTCATCCACAGCGGGGTCGAACCGGACTCCGTCATCGCCACGATGGCTTTCACGCGCAGGTGGTGGGCCGTGAACAGCGCGCCGTAGGCGATCGACTGGTCGATGCGGGTAAACGTGACGTTCAGGAAGTCCGCATCGAGCTTGTTGTATTCGGACTGCTCCGCTTCGACGCAGATGGCGGCCATCATTTCCACCGTCTCGATCGGGTACTTGCCCGAAGCGGTCTCGGCCGAGGTCATCACGGCGTCGGTGCCGTCCAACACGGCATTGGCCACGTCGGACACTTCGGCGCGGGTCGGCACGGCGTTGACGATCATCGATTCCATCATCTGCGTGGCCGTGATCGCCAGCTTGTTCGAGGCGCGCGCCATCTTGATCATGCGCTTTTGCAGGGCCGGCACGGCCGCATTGCCCACCTCCACGGCCAGGTCGCCGCGCGCCACCATGATGCCGTCGGAGGCGTCGAGGATTTCCTGCAGCACCGGTATCGCTTCGGCGCGCTCGATCTTGGCGATCATCATCGGCTTGTGGTGGTAGGGCTCGCCGGCGATATTGGCCAGGGTGCGCGCCATTTCCATGTCGGTCGCGTTTTTCGGAAACGAAATGGCCAGGTAGTCGGCCTGGAAGCTCATCGCCGTCTTGATGTCTTCCATGTCCTTGGCCGTCAGCGCCGGCGCCGTCAGGCCGCCGCCCTGGCGATTGATGCCCTTGTTGTTCGACAGTTCGCCACCGATCTTGACCACCGTGTGGATTTCGTTGACGACGATGCGCTCGACGATCAGCACGATCAGGCCGTCGTTCAGCAGCAAGACGTCATCCTTGTTCAGGTCGCGCGGCAGGGCCTTGTAGTCGAGGCCGACCCGTTCCTGATTGCCCAGCTCGCCATTCTCGCCCCACTTGGCATCCAGGATGAACTTGTCGCCCGGTTCCAGCTGGATACGGCTGTTTTCAAACTTGCCGACGCGGATCTTCGGACCCTGCATGTCGGCCATGATGGCCACTTCGCGGCCGCATTCTGCCGCCGCCTGGCGCACCAGCGCCGCGCGGTCGATATGGTCTTGTGCCTTGCCATGGGAAAAATTCAAACGCACCACGTCGACGCCCGCCCGTATCATCTTGACCAGAATGGCCAGGTCGGTGGAGGCGGGGCCGATGGTTGCTACGATTTTTGTACCGCGTGGCATAGGATTCCTTGTGCGTGAGCAAGAGGTTGGAACATATCGAGGCTAAAAAACTGCGCCCCGGCAAGGTAAAAGCGCAGCGGTCAGGCTGCGCTTGGTGCGTACTTACTTTACAGCGGCCCTGTCTTAGCCGGCGCGCTGGACCAATACTTCGACTGCTGGCAAAGTCTTGCCTTCCAGGAATTCCAGGAAGGCGCCGCCGCCGGTCGAGATATAGCTGATTTTATCGGTAATGTCATATTTTGCAATCGCCGCCAGGGTGTCGCCACCACCGGCGATCGAGAACGCTTTCGACTCGGCAATGGCCAGCGCCAGCGTTTTCGTGCCATGGCCGAACTGATCGAATTCGAATACACCGACCGGACCGTTCCAGACGATGGTGCCGGCAGCGCCAATCTGTTCGGCCAGCAGGGCCGCTGTTTTCGGGCCGATATCGAGAATCATGTCGTCGTCCGCCACATCGGCCACGTCCTTGACGGTGGCCGTCGCGGTTGGCGAGAATTCCTTGGCGCATACCACGTCGACCGGAATCGGCACTTGCGCGCCGCGCTGGGCCATGATCTCGATGATGGCCTTGGCTTCATCGACCAGTTCCGCTTCCACCAGCGACTTGCCTACATTCAAGCCGACCGCCTTCATGAAGGTGTTGGCGATGCCGCCCCCGACGATCAGGTTATCGACCTTGTCGGACAAGGCCTTGAGGATGGTCAGCTTGCTCGACACTTTGGAACCGGCAACGATGGCCAGCAGCGGCCTGGCCGGCGCATGCAGCGCCTTGCCCAGCGCGTCCAGTTCGGCGGCCAGCAGCGGGCCGGCGCAGGCGACCGGGGCGAACTTGGCGATGCCGTGGGTGGAGGCTTCGGCGCGGTGGGCGGTGCCGAAGGCGTCGTTGACATAGATATCGCACAGCTTGGCCATTTTTTGCGCCAGTTCATCGCTGTTTTTCTTTTCGCCCTTGTTGACGCGCACGTTTTCCAGCAGCACCACCTGGCCGGCGGCCAGGGATTCCAGGCCGGCGCCGTCGATCCAGTCCTGTTTCAATTCCACTGCCTGGCCCAGCAGTTCCGACAAACGGACCGCGACCGGCGCCAGGCTGTCGGCCGGCTTGAATTCGCCTTCGGTCGGACGGCCCAGGTGCGAGGTCACCATGACGGCGGCGCCAGCGGCCAGTGCGGCGCGGATCGCCGGCACCGAGGCGCGGATGCGGGTGTCTTCAGTGATCTTGCCACTGTCATCTTGCGGCACGTTCAGGTCGGCGCGGATGAATACGCGCTTGCCTTGCAGGGCGTTTTGGTCGATCAAATCTTGCAGACGGATGAAGTTGAGAACAGCTGACATGGCGATCCAGATGACGAGTGGAAGGAAGTGCGCTATTTTACCGCAAGCACCAGCGCAATTCGCTGATTTGTCCCGCTTTACTGAAAAACATGCAACAAGCGCAATCCGGTGAAAACCAGCATGCCGAACACGATGGTTTGCAGCATATTGCGCCGTATCAAATAAAAAATCGTCGCGGCAATACCGGACAGCAGTTTCAAATTGAACAGGTCGAGCTGTACCTGGGCGCCATCCATCAGCAGGTCGGGCGCGATAATCGCCGCCAGCGCGCAGGCCGGCGCAAAGCGCAGCATCTCGTTCACGCGGCGCGGAATCGTGATGTGATGGCCCACCAGCCAGAAGGTGCTGCGGGTGGCGGCCGTGGCCAGCACCAGCACCACGATGGTGGCCCATACGTCAAAACTGTCCAGGTTGATTGCGTCAGCCATGTTTTTTCGTCCATTTTTCCGTCAGTTCTTCCACCGCCATGGCGGTGACCATGCCGGCCAGCACCGCTACCAGCAAGCCCAGCTTGTACGGCAGGCGGAAGGCAGCCACCGCCACCGCGCCCGACACCAGCACGCCGCACAGGGCCGCGCGGCCCGGCACCAGCGGCACTGTCACGCAGATGATGGCCAGGGTCCCGGCAAAGCCCAGGCCCCATTCGGCCGGCACCGCGGCGCCGAGGAAAATGCCGGCCAGCGAGCCCACCTGCCAGGCCGTCCAGTTCGGGTAGATCAGGCCTTTCAAAAACGGCACCTTGCCCGGATCGGGCGTTTCCAGCGGGTAGCGCTGCAGGAACAGGCCGACCGCGATATCGCCCGAAATATAGCCGAGCGCAAGACGCTGGCGCCACGGCAGGTGGGCAAAATGGGGCGCCAGCAGGGCCGAAAAGATCACGAAACGCAGGTTGACCACCAGCGCGGTGGCAAAAATCACCCAGATCGGCGCGTGCGCGGCCAGCAGCGGCAAGGACGCCAGCTGGGCAGAACCGGCAAACACCAGCAGGGTCATCACGCTGGCCTGCGTGACCGTCAGGCCGCTTTTCACCATGGCGATGCCGACCACCATGCCCCAGGCGGCGATGCCGATCAAGGTGGGTGCGCCCAGCAGCAGGCCTTCGCGGAACGACTGGCGTTGCACGGTGGTGCTCAAACGGCGCTCCGGCCGGCAAAGTGTAGTATTCGCACAACGATGGTGCAGGCCAAGGGCATCGCGCGCGGCGATGAAAAGACGGTATCAGGGTTCATGGTGGCGGCATGCACGCGCGCTTTTCGGGTGAAAACGGCGGCTTGCCCTAGCGGATCAAGCCGCCATTCTACGGATGAATTTTACTGCCTGCGCGAATCCGTTAAAATCGTGCTTTCGCCGCAGTTGTATCGCACCTTCATTTTCACCATAACTTATACCTTAGCCTCACGGAGCATGACAAGATGACAAACACCACCCAGCCAGCGGTCGAACTCGACGGTAAAGACCTGCCAGCCCACTGCCCTAACCCGGCCATGCCGCTGTGGTCGTCGCATCCGCGCGTGTTCCTGGAGTTTGATAGCCACGGCGTGGCCAAGTGCCCCTACTGCGGCACCGCCTACACCCTGAAGCCAGGCGCCAGCGCCGGCCACCACTAATCCGCCCAGCCGCCCAGACCGGAGTCGTCATGAAAAGTGTGAAGGAATTGAATGGCAGCGCCGCCGAAGTCGAAGCGGCTTTCTATGATGCCCTCAACCGCGCCGACCTCGATGCGCTGATGGCGCTGTGGGCCGACGATGAGGAAATCGTCTGCATCCACCCGGGCGGCGCGCGCCTGATCGGCCATGCCGCCATCCGCGCCTCGTGGGAAGCCGTGCTTGCCGGGGGCGGCCTGCATATCCGGCCGACCCAGCTGCATGAAACGCATAACCTGATGAGCTCGGTCCACACGGTGGTCGAGGGCGGCACCGCCAGCGAAGGCACGCCCGCGCATTTGCTGGCCACCAATGTCTACGTGAAAACCCCGCGTGGCTGGCGCATCGTGCTGCACCATGTCTCGATCGCCCCCGGCGGCGCACCATCGGACGCGGCCGGAGCGCAGATCCTGCATTAACCGTCGATGAACTACCGCGCGCCTTTCTGGTTGCCTGGCGGCCATCTGCAAACCATCGTGCCGGCCACCTGCCTGGCCAAGCCGGCGGTGGCGTTCCGGCGTGAACGCTGGCAGGCGCCCGACGGCGATTTCGTCGATGTCGACCTGGTCGACGGCCAGCCGGGCCTGCCCTTCGTGGTGCTGTTCCACGGGCTGGAGGGTTCATCGAACAGCCATTACGCGCGCGCCCTGATGGCGCAAGTGGCGGCGCGCGGCTGGTCGGGCGCGGTGCCGCATTTTCGCGGCTGCTCGGGCGAGGCCAACCAGGCGCCCCGCTTCTATCATTCGGGCGACGCCGAGGAAGTGGACTGGGTGCTGCGCCGTTTGCATGCCCGCGCGACAGGCAAATTTTACGCGGCCGGCGTCTCGCTGGGCGGCAACGCCCTGCTGTGCTGGCTGGGGCAGTCGCAGCATGGCGCCGATTTCGTCGACGCGGCCGCCGCCGTCTCGGCGCCGCTGGACCTGGCGCAAGGCGGCAAGGCCCTGTCCTCGGGCGCCAACCGTTTGTATACCCGCATGTTCCTGAACACCCTGAAACCGAAGTGCCTGGCCAAGCTGGAGCAGTTTCCCGGCCTGTTCGAGCGCGAAGCCATGCTGGCCGCGCGCGACCTGCACGCCTTCGACAATGTGGTGACGGCCCCGCTGCACGGCTACCGCGACGCCGACGACTACTGGCACCGCGCCAGCGCCAGGCATGTGTTGCAGGACATCACCGTGCCGACTTTGGTGCTGAACGCGCAGAATGATCCGTTTTTACCGGGGCAATATCTGCCGCGCCTGGCCTCGCCGGCCGTGACCCTGGATTATCCGCGCCACGGCGGCCATGTCGGCTTCAGCAATAGCAGCCTGGACTGGCTGCCGCGACGCTTGCTGCAGTTCTTCGAACAGGGCAGCGCGGCGCCACCGTTGGCGCAAAGCTGTCAGGCTGGCGCCATCACCGCTCTCAAGGAAGTTGCTGAACATGGATGAACTCGTCAAACAGGCGCTGGCCAAATGGCCGAACGTACCGCATTGCTACGGCTGGCTGGGGCTGGACGCGCGCGGCCACTGGCGCATGCGCGACGAGCGCGCGCAGCAATTGCAGCTGCCCGGCGACAAACTGGCCCATGCGGCCCTGATCGGCTTTATCAACCGTAACTATGATCACGATGAACGCGGCTGCTGGTTTTTCCAGAACGGCCCGCAGCGCGTCTACCTGAACCTGGAAGCGACGCCGTTTATCGCGCGCAGCGACCCGCAGCACGGCTTTGTGCTGCAGACGGGCGCACCCTTGCCGGCCATCGATGCGGCGTTTCTATGCGACAACGGTACGCTGATCCTGCAACACGGCGAGATCGTCGCGCAACTCGACGACCGCGACATGGCGCAGGTGGTGGGACAGTTGCGCCTCGACGGCAAGGCAGTCAGCGACGAAGCCTTGCTGGCATGGCTGGACAGTGGCGCCGGCGCCTTGACCTTGCTGCATGGCGGCCAGGCGATCCCGGTGCGGCCGCTGGCGTACGCCGAAGTGCCACAGCACTTCGGTTACCAGAGAGTACCGCAGCCGGCCTGATCAGGACTTCTCCGCTTCCAGCTGTTCGCGCCGCTTCTTCTGCAGCTCGCGTTCGCGCGCGTCGATCACGGCCTGGTCATAAAAGGTGGCGTCGGTCGACTTGCGGGCGATCGTCAGCTGGTCCAGCGCGGCCATGGTGGCGCCCTGCAGCACATACGATTCGGCCAGCGCGATATGCTGCAAGGCCATCTTGCCCTGGGTCGAATAAGCTTTGGCCAGCAAGTCGTACAGTTCCGGCTCTTCCTTGTAGAGCTGCACCTGGTCGCGCAGGTAGATGGTCGCCTGGTCGAGCTGCTTGTCGGCGATCAGCGCTTCCGCATACTGATAGGCAATCCCGCGCGACAGCGGAAACTGGTGGCGCGCCGCATCGGCCGCCTTCACCGCCAGGGGCGCCACTTCCGGCTTTTGCGCCGGCATCAGCAGCACTTCCAGCGCCAGTGCCGCCAGCAGCGAATTGGGGCCCTGCGTGCCGCCCGACGTCAGCACGTTCGGCCCGGCCGGCTTGTGCAAGGCCGCGTTGGCCGCATCGAGTTCGGCCTGCGCCTCAAGCGTCTTGCCCTGCTTGATGGCGACAAACGCCAGGCCATAGTGGGCCGCCGTCACCTGGAAACGGCTTTGCTGTTCCAGCTGGGTCCTGAAGGTTGCTTTGGCGTTCAGCAAACCCTGCATGCTTTCATCCTGCAGCACGCGGGCACGCGCGCGCGCCAGGTGGAAGTTCAGGCTGTCGGCCCGCTGTTTGTACGGCTGCTCGCGGATGCGCGCCTGGATGTCGGCGATGCGGTCGGTGGTCAAAGGGTGGGTTTGCAGATAGGCCGGCATCAGATCGCTGTACGAACGGCTGGCCGCCTGCATGCGGCCAAAGAAGGCCACCATGCCGGTGGTGTCGAAACCGGCTTCGCCCATGATCTGGAAACCGATGCGGTCGGCCTCGCGCTCGGCGTCGCGGCCAAAATTGAGCTGGCGCTGGATCGCCAGGCCCTGGCCGGCGGCAAACACGCCCATCGCCACGTCGCCCCCGGCGCGCGACGCCAGCGCAGCCAGCAGAATCGCCGCCAGCGGCATCAAGGCGTCCTGGCGCTGCTGGCCCAGCATGCGCGCGATATGGCGCTGCGCCACATGGCCGATCTCGTGCGACAGCACGGAAGCGAGTTCCGCCTCGGTCTGCGCCGCCAGCAACAAGGCCGAATGCACGCCGATAAAGCCGCCCGGCAAGGCAAACGCATTGAGTTGCGGATCGCGCACGACAAAAAAGAAATAGTCGTAGCTGGTTTCGCCGCGCACGCTGGGCCGCGCCGCCACCAGCGCATTGCCGAAGGTATTCATGTATTCCAGCAAGGGCGCATCATCGAGATAATCGCGGTCGCCGCGGATGCTGCGAATGATCTCTTCGCCAACCTTGCGCTCCATCGCCGGCGACAAATCCTGGCGCGACGCGTCGCCCAGATTGGGCAAATTCGGCGCGGGCGCCACCGGCAGCGGCGTCCACTTGCTCTCGGGCTTGTTTGGCGTGGCGGCGGCGGCGCCATACACGCCAGGCTTGGGCTCCTGCGCCAGCGTCCATGGCGCGGCCAGCAGCAACGCCAGCGCACTGGCGCGCAAGGAGATCATGGGGGAAATAAGTTTGGATTTCACGGCTGCTATCATAACCTGTAAGCGGCGTCATTTTCCACGCGTGCGCCCCGCCCTATAATGATGGCAAGAACAACCGCCAGAAATCGACCAGACACCATGACCACACCAGAGCAAGACGCGCCCGCCGGCGCACTGACCCACTTCGACGCCACCGGCCAAGCCCATATGGTCGACGTGGGAAACAAGGGGGACACGCGCCGCAGCGCCGTGGCGGCCGGCACCATCCGCATGCAGCCAGCCACCCTGACCATCATTGTCAAAGGCAACGCCAAGAAGGGCGACGTGCTGGGCATCGCCCGCATCGCCGCCATCATGGGCGCCAAGCGCACCAGCGACCTGATTCCGCTATGCCACCCTTTGGCGATCACGCGCGTGACGGTCGACTTCGAAATTGACGAAGCCGCCAGCAGCGTCCACTGCCGCGCCCAGGTCGACACGACAGGAAAAACCGGTGTGGAAATGGAAGCCCTCACATCAGTACAGATCGGTTTGCTGACCATCTACGACATGTGCAAGGCGGTCGACCGCGGCATGGTGATGACCAATGTAAGGGTGCTGGAAAAGCATGGCGGCAAGTCAGGCGACTGGACGGCCGCTTTGTAAACGCAGCTCATTGAGCAGCCACGCACCACACCCCAGGCACAGCGCGATGACCGCCACCGACAGCGGCAAATGAAACTGTTCCCGCCCCGCCAGCGCAAAGCCGGCGTGGATCAAAAAGGTAGCCACTCCCAGCGCGCCACAGATGCCGGCGTACAGGCGCGCACGCGGCAAGGCCAGCAGCACCTGCCGGTAGCCGGCCAGCACCACGGCGATGGCCGCCAGGTTGAATGCCAGGAAGCCCTGCACGCCGCCCGGCAAATAAAACATTTCCCATTCACGCCAGTAGGCGGCGTCGATCTGATGCAGGATCAGGCATAACATGGTCCAGAAATAGCTGCGCGCCATGATGTCTTTCATGATAAACAAGATGACGCGATTGTAAAACATGAGTGCCAGGTCGCCGGCGTTTTTTGACAGCTATGCTTTTTCCGCAAGCTTCATGCATACTGCGATCACATCATCATGAGGAAAGCGCGCGCATGACAGACAAGGAGACCGCGATGGAAGCCAAGCTCGAACAATTCGAATTCGATGCGATGAACCTGCAGGTCGGTGGCCGCATCCAGTTCATCACGCATCGCGGCATCAAGCCGGTGCGGCATTTTTCCACCTTGATCGGCTATCTGCGCGATGAATACCTGATCGTCAAGACACCGCAGGAAAACGGCAAGGCCATCGTGCTCGACGAGGGTGACAAGCTGACCATCCGCGTGTTTTCGGGTGTCAGCGTGTGTTCGTTTGCCTGCAGCGTGCTGCGCGTGTTTGGCCGGCCGCTGCATTACCTGCATCTGAGCTTTCCGGACATCATCAACGGCACCAGCTTGCGCGGGGCGATGCGGGTCAAGGTGGAACTGCTGGCGCAACTGATGTGCCGCGACCAGCCCGAAGTGCCCGTATGTATCGTCAATCTCAGTGTGTCCGGTGCGCTGATCGAGTCGCCCGGCATGCTGACACCCGACGACAGCGGCGTGACCCTGGTATTTACCCTGCTGGCGCCGCCGTACCAGCAGCCGCTGCGCATCGCAACGCGGGCCCGCATCCAGAATGTCAGCATGGGCAAATCCACCTCCGCCATCGTCGGCGGGCAAGACGATGTCTACACCTATGGCCTGCAATTCATCGACCTGGAATCGGCCCACTATACCTTGCTGCAAAACCTGATTTACGAAGCGCTCATTACCGACCGGCAGAAGATCGTCTGAGTCCGTTCACCTTACAGCGACGCCGCCGCCTGCGGTATATTGCTGCGCAAAATTGCTTCCCTGGCCGCCGTATTGGTGATGCTGGTCGAGTTGAACCAGGTCAGGCTGCTGCTGCCGGTACGCAATGCCATGGTGATCGTCTGGCCGCCAAGCCCCGTACCGAGGTCATTGGCCAGCGTTAGCGTGATATCGCCATTGAGAACGGCGGCGCTGGCCACTTCGCGCGTCGCGCTGAAGGCCGGAATCGCGCTGGGCGCCGCTTCGCTGGAGGTGCTGCAGGCACCGGCCTCGCCACCATTTTCCTGCACGCACAAGGCCACCGCCGTCTTCAGCGGCGCGGCCGCCGCCAGCACATTGCTGACCTTGGCCCGCATCGTGTAGTCGCTGTATTGCGGAATCGCCACGGCTGCCAGGATGCCGGCAATCGCCACCACGATCATCAGTTCTATCAGGGTAAATCCGGACTGCGCGCGCATGGTGTTCTCCTGTGTTCACATGTTCATCAGGGAGAAAGTGCAAGCGCCATGCCAGCGCCGCGCACGGGCAAGGCCAGGGATCAAGGCAAGAAAAGCGACGCGGCGCGTCCATTTGCGACCGCCGCCGTCGCCGCGCGACCAGAATGGCCGTGGCCACCAGACAATAAAAAAAGGAGCCGAAGCTCCTTTTTTGTACTGTTTCAACCAGGCTGTATTACAGCATGGCTTTCAGCAGACGCGCCATTTCCGACGGGTTCTTGGTGACGGTGATGCCGCACGCTTCCATGATTTCCAGCTTGGCTTGTGCCGTGTCGGCGCCGCCCGAGATCAGCGCGCCGGCGTGGCCCATGCGCTTGCCTGGAGGGGCGGTGACGCCAGCGATAAAGCCGACCACCGGTTTTTTCATGTTGTCCTTGATCCAATAAGCGGCATTGGCTTCGTCAGGACCGCCGATTTCGCCGATCATGATGACCGCGTCGGTATCCGGATCATCATTGAACATCTTCATGATGTCGATGTGCTTCAGGCCGTTGATCGGGTCGCCGCCGATGCCGACTGCCGACGATTGGCCCAGGCCCAGTGCGGTCAGTTGACCGACTGCTTCATAGGTCAGGGTACCCGAACGCGAGACCACGCCGATACGGCCCTTTTTATGGATGTGACCTGGCATGATGCCGATCTTGATTTCGTCTGGCGTGATCAGGCCTGGGCAGTTAGGGCCCAGCAGCAGCGTTTTGCTGCCCGACTTGGCCATGCGGTCTTTCAAGGCCATCATGTCACGGACAGGAATGCCTTCGGTGATGCAAATGGCCAGATCCATTTCAGCTTCGACAGCTTCCCAGATCGCGGCGGCCGCGCCTGCTGGCGGCACGTAGATCACGGAAACGTTGGCGCCGGTTTCTTTTTTCGCTTCGGTCACGTTGGCGAAAATAGGAATGCCTTCGAAATCTTCGCCGGCTTTCTTCGGGTTCACGCCTGCCACGAAGGCAGCTTTGCCGTTCGCGTAGTCGCGGCAACCGCGGGTGTGGAACTGGCCGGTCTTGCCGGTGATCCCTTGGGTAACGACTTTGGTATCTTTATTGATCAGAATGGACATGTTGATTCCTTAATTAAGCTTGACCGGCAGCAGCGGCAACGACGCTCTTGGCTGCATCTTCCATGGTGTCGGCTGCGATGATAGGCAGACCGGAATCGGCCAGCATCTTTTTGCCCAGATCTTCGTTGGTGCCCTTCATGCGCACCACCAGCGGTACGTTCAGCGAGACGGCTTTCACCGCGGCAATGACGCCTTCGGCGATCACGTCGCAACGCATGATGCCGCCGAAAATGTTCACCAGGATGGCTTTCAGGCCTGGGTTTTTCAGCATGATCTTGAACGCTTCGGTCACTTTTTCCGCCGTGGCGCCGCCGCCGACGTCCAGGAAGTTGGCTGGCTCGCCGCCGAACAGTTTGATGGTGTCCATGGTGGCCATGGCCAGGCCGGCGCCGTTCACCAGGCAGCCGATGTTGCCGTCGAGCGAGATGTAGGCCAGGTCGAATTTCGACGCTTCGATTTCAGCTGGATCTTCTTCGTCCAGGTCGCGCAGGGCGATGATTTCCGGATGACGGAACAGGGCGTTCGGGTCGAAGTTGAACTTGGCGTCCAGGGCGATGACCTTGCCGCTGCCGGTGACGATCAGCGGGTTGATCTCGGCCAGCGAGCAGTCGGTTTCCCAGTAGGCTTTGTACAGGCCTTGCAGGTTGACGCGGGCGTCGGCGATCGAACCGGCAGGCACGCCGATTTTGGTGGCGATGTCGTCTGCCTGGGCATCGGTCAGGCCAACGCTTGGCTCGATGGTGACGTGATGGATCTTCTCAGGGTGGCTCTCGGCCACTTCTTCGATGTCCATGCCGCCTTCGGACGATGCCATCAGGACGATTTTCTGGGTCACGCGGTCGGTGACCAGCGAAACGTACAGTTCCTGTTTGATGTCGGCGCCTTCTTCCACCAGCAGGCGGTTGACTTTCTGGCCTTCGGCGCTGGTCTGGTGCGTGATCAGCTGCATGCCCATGATCTGGTCGGCGTATTCCTTGACCTGTTCGATCGATTTCGCCACTTTCACGCCGCCGCCCTTGCCGCGGCCACCTGCGTGGATCTGTGCCTTGACGACCCATACCGGGCCGCCCAGGGTTTCCGCAGCCTTGACTGCCTCGTCGACGGACATGCACGGAATACCGCGTGGTACCGTCACTCCGAATTGCCGGAGGATTTCTTTGGCTTGATACTCATGGATTTTCATGCTGGCTTCCCTTCTGATACTGATTTGTAAAAATACGGTTAGTGGTGCAAAAAAAACAGGAAAAACAGCGCCGGGATCACGCTTTGGCTACCCAGCGCGGGTAATACTGTGCAACCGCCCCGCCATCGGTGCGCAGGGCATGGCATTTGTCGAGTTGAAACGGCTTTTCATGCGGCAAATCAGCATTCGCACCGTCACGGGTCGACCAGACATCACCGGCAAATGCCTGAACCGCCGCAGTCGGCAAGACTTGCGCCAGTTCGGTCAAATGGGTACAGCCGGCGATTCCCGCCAGGCGCTCTTTCAAGTCGCGGCGGAAATTCTTCAATAGATTCAGACCGATCAGCGCCTGGTAAGCGGGGCCGATGGTATCGCAAAAGCCGGGATAGGGAACGGAATCGGAGGCGGCTTCGGCCTCGACGATGGTCAGTTCGCGATCGACGGTAATGCGCAAATGGAGGTCATGCAGGGGGGCGCCGGCGGGACGGGGGCCGGAGGCCAGGGTCGCGTCGAACGATTTGATGTCGGTGATGCGCGCGTCGATATCCCACAGGCCGTCGTCGCGCAGATACGCTTGGACGTCGATAACGCGGGAGTGCCGTAAGGCGCGCCGGGATACGGGAGTTGACAGGGGCATGGACCGATGCCGCTTGCGCGGCCTAATTTAGTAAGCAGCCATGTGCATAAAGCACGCCGTTCGCAGCTTCTACGAACAGCAACCGCACCTGCGGCGCCGCAAAAACCCTAAAAGTGTAGCACATTGCGCGCCGGTTGCGCCGCAACATAATTTTTCAGTGCTTAGTTAAAAACATTTCAAATTATAAATGGAAAACAGCGATTTTCATAAAGTCATTCAATTTGTGAATGATGGCTATCATAAAAATCACTGTCATCGCCGCGACGCGCCTGGCTGGCGCGATAGTGTCAGTCAGCCACGCCCAGTGCCTGCAGGATCGGCAGCACGTTGACGAGGAAGCTTTCCGCATGCACGGCCAGTTCGGCCAGGTTTTCCTCGTCGGTCGTCAGCACCGTGCCATTGCGCACCACGGTTTGCTGCAGTGCGCGGAAAGCCTGCCAGGCAAATGCCGCCCAGGCGTCGCTGCCCTGATGACCTTCCAGCCTGGCCAGCAGGAACAACTGTTGCAAATGCAACACACCGATCCCCCCGCCGGTCACCGGACTGGCCAGCGCGGCCAGGTCGGTACGCCCCAGCGCCTTTTCCAGCAAGTGCCGGTTCAGCCTGGCCGTGGCCGGCCGCGCCAGCGCGATCGCGGCGTCATCCTGCACCGTTGAAATGCAGGCTTTATGCGCCAGCACCAGCACCATCTGCAGCAAATTGCCCAGTTCGGCCACGCTGGCAGGCAAACGCTGTTGCAGTTCACCGATGGTATGGATCTGGTAATCGGCCAGCAGTTCCAGCAGCGGACCATAGATGGCCTGCTCCATGTCGGCCTCGCCCAGGGCGCCCACCACCCTCATGGTGATGTGCTCGATCGGCGCCACCAGCAGGATGCGCACGGCGCGCAGTGCGGTGCTCTGTTCATGGGCGGTCAGCCTGCGGCTGCCCTTGATCCAGTAATCCTGGCGGAACTGGCGGTTGACCAGGAAATCGGCGGTGTTCTCGCGGAAAGTGGCATCCGGAATCTGCGCCAGGAAGGCCAGGTGTTCGGGCGACAGATTGAGGGGCGCAACATGATCGGGATAGGCGGCCGAGCCGGCAAACTCGAGCTTGACGGCAGCGAGCACCGGCTTGATGGCCGAAAACGACACCGGCTGCCAGTAGTGATTGAAATATTCGTGCGACAGGTAATTGCGATCCTGCTCGCCGATCTGCTGCAGGCGCACGGCGATGGTGGGGTTGGCCTGCAGGTAGCGCGGCTTGGTCTCCATCATGCGGTTGACGAAGGACAGGGCGCTGCCCACGCGCGTCAGGGAATCCTGCC
The DNA here is from genome assembly GCF_030944405.1 of Janthinobacterium sp. J1-1. Classification (NCBI taxonomy): domain Bacteria; kingdom Pseudomonadati; phylum Pseudomonadota; class Betaproteobacteria; order Burkholderiales; family Oxalobacteraceae; genus Janthinobacterium; species Janthinobacterium sp. J1-1. The sequence goes on along the minus strand of NZ_CP132339.1, from coordinate 1,593,702 downwards.
CCGGCGCGCTCATGACGCGGCTGTGCTGCTCCATCAGGTCGCGGATCGGTGCCATTGCCGCCCAGCCCGCCTGCGTGTTGTAGCTGATGTACAGCACGCCGCCCGGCTTGAGCTTGCGCGCCAGGAAATCGGCGATATGCGCCTGGTTTTCCGGCGAGATCCAGCTCCAGATGCCGTGCAGGGCGATGAAATCGAAGTCGGGCAGGTCGCTGCGGGTGCAAAAGTCCTGAAACGATTGTTCCGACAGCACGGCGCCATTGCCCGAGACCTCGGCCAGTTCCTGCGCAAAAGCGGTCTGGGCCGGATTGAAATCGGTGCCATACCAGCGCACGCCAGACGCCGCGGCATGGATATTGACGGTCATGCCCTGGCCAAACCCCAGTTCACATGCGGTGCTGACCTTGGGCGGCTGTACGCCCCAGCTCAGCAGCAGCAACTGCGTGCGCAGCGGGTTCAATTCCGTGTAATAGCCGTAGGTGTATGCGGTTTCGGCCGTGTAGCCGGCATGCCAGTTGCTCATCAGGTGTCCTGTATCCCATGGTAGAAAGTGCCGGCGCGCACCATGCGCCACCGTCTGTGGGCAGAATAACTGATCCTTGCCTGCAAGTTAACAATTATTGATCATCATCGGGATCGAGTCCCTTGATTGCCACCTGCACGGCGCGCTGCGAAAAGCCGCGCTGCATCAGGAAACGCATCTGCTTGTTGCGCTGCTCGGCGTCTTGCGCCACTTCGCCGAACTTGCGGCGCCACACCTCGCAGGCGCGTTCGGTTTCGCCTTCGGCCAGGCCGGCCTTGAGCTCCTGCAGCGCTTCGCCCTGGATGCCATGGCTTTGCAGTTCGGCCATGATGCGGCTGTTGCCGAAGCGCGCCGAGCGGCGGTGGATCAGCGACTCGGAAAAACGCTCCTGCGACAGCCAGTTGGCCTGCTCCAGGCTGTCGAGCAAGGCTTCCACATCGTCGCCTTCCTCGGCATGGCGCTGCAGCTTGCGGCGCAATTCCATGCGGCTGTGTTCGCGCATCGACAGAAAGCGCAAGGCCCTGCCCTTCAGGCTTAATTGCACTCTGGCCATATCCCCACCTTGTTTCTGATTCAACTGTGACTGCGATCCAAACACAATCGCCGCCCGGCGCAACAGCGCGGGACGGCGATCATGATCCTACCTTGCGGCAAGCCGCTTTGCTAAGCCACTTTATTCGGCAGCTTTGGCTTCCGCAGCCTTGGCGGCCTTGTCGGCGGCTTTATCGGCTTTTTCAGGCTTTTCAGCGGCCAGCGGCGGCAGTTCGCGCACGCCCAGCGAGGCGCGTACCTTGTTTTCGATTTCACGCGCCAGTGCCGGGCGCTCTTGCAGGAAGGCGCGGGCGTTGTCCTTGCCCTGGCCGATGCGTTCGCCGTTGTAGCTGTACCAGGAACCGGATTTCTCGACGATCTTCGCGTCCGAACCGAGATCGAGGATCTCGCCTTCGCGCGAGGTGCCTGCGCCGTACAGGATGTCGAAGTGCGCTTCCTTGAACGGTGGCGCGATCTTGTTCTTGACGACCTTGACCTTGGTTTCGTTGCCGATCACTTCGTCGCCCGACTTGATCGAGCCGGTGCGGCGGATATCCAGGCGCACGGAAGCGTAGAATTTCAGCGCATTGCCGCCGGTGGTGGTTTCCGGACTGCCGAACATCACGCCGATCTTCATGCGGATCTGGTTGATGAAGATGACCAGGGTATTGGTGCGGTTGATCGAGCCGGTCAGCTTGCGCAGCGCCTGCGACATCAGACGCGCCTGCAGGCCTGGCAACGAGTCGCCCATGTCGCCTTCGATCTCGGCGCGTGGCGTCAGCGCCGCCACCGAGTCGATCACCACCAGGTCGACGCTGCCCGAACGCACGAGGGCGTCGCAAATTTCCAGCGCCTGCTCGCCCGTGTCCGGTTGCGAGATCAGCAGTTCGTGCAGGTTCACGCCCAGCTTTTGGGCGTAGCCGACGTCCAGTGCGTGCTCGGCGTCGATAAAGGCGCAGGTGCCGCCCAGTTTTTGCATTTCGGCGATGGTTTGCAGGGTCAGCGTGGTTTTACCCGACGACTCGGGACCGTAGATTTCCACCACGCGGCCGCGCGGCAAGCCGCCCACGCCCAGCGCGATATCGAGGCCGAGCGAACCGGTCGACACGACTTGCACTTCTTCGATCGGTGCGCTGGCATCCATGCGCATGACCGAACCTTTGCCAAACTGCTTCTCGATCTGTGCCAGCGCGGCGGCCAGCGCCTTGGCTTTTTCCGATGCGGGTACTACAGCTCTTTTATCGTCCATTTTGTTCTTTCAGCCCGAACTGGCGCGTGGGGTAGGTTAAATTCATCACAGACACTACTGTATAAAAAAACAGTGCTTAATGCAAGCGGAACGTGCATTTGATTTGAAACAGATCATTACAAGGCGGGTTTTTCATAAATATTCGCCACCTTGCGCAAAATGAAACACAATACACACTTCTGATGTCGCAAGCTTAGGAATCTGCCATGCGTATTTTACTTGCCGAAGATGACAGCGTGCTGGCCGACGGGCTGACCCGTTCGCTGCGCCAGTCCGGCTATGCCATCGACTGCGTCAAGAATGGCCAGGAAGCCGATACGGCCCTGTCCACCCAGGAATTCGATCTGCTGATCCTCGACCTGGGCTTGCCGAAATTGAGCGGCCTGGAAGTGCTGCGCCGCCTGCGCGCGCGCGCCTCGCTGCTGCCGGTGCTGATCCTGACGGCCGCCGATTCCATCGAGCAAAGAGTCAACGGCCTCGATCTCGGTGCCGATGATTATATGGCCAAGCCCTTCGCCTTGTCCGAACTGGAGGCAAGAGTGCGCGCCCTGACCCGCCGCGGCGCCGGCGGCGGCGCCACCGTGATCAGGCACGGCCCGCTCAGCTATGACCAGGTCGGGCGCAGCGCCTATATCAACGAGCAGATGATCGACCTGTCGGCGCGCGAACTGGGCTTGCTGGAAATTTTGCTGGGCCGCACCGGCCGCCTGGTCTCGAAGGAACAGCTGGTCGACCACCTGTGCGAATGGGGTGAGGAAGTGTCGAACAACGCCATCGAAGTGTATGTGCACCGGCTGCGCAAGAAGATCGAGGTGGGCGGCGTGCGCATCGCCACCGTGCGCGGCCTGGGTTACTGCCTGGAAAAATACACGGAAGCGCGCGTGCCGCTGGACGGCGGCGACGCCAGCAAGTGAAGCCAGGTGGAGCGCCAGCCGACGAGCTGGACGAAGACGACTGGTACGAGCCGCCCACCAGCGAGCAGGATGAAACCATCCAGCATTCGCTGTTCGGCGAGATCCTCGACTGGATGCTGGCGCCGCTGCTGCTGCTGTGGCCGATGAGCATCGCCATCACCTACCTGGTGGCCAAGGGCATCGCCAACCAGCCCTTCGACCATGCGCTGGAAGACAATGTCACCATGCTGGTGCAGCAGTTCAAGCTGGCCGACGGCACCCAAGCGGCAGGCCAGCTGCCCGGCCGCGCCGGCGGCAATGCGCGCGAGGCGCTGCGCGGCGACGATGTCGACGCCGTGTATTACCTGATGCTCGACCAGCAGGGCCGCTACCTGGCCGGCGACCGCGACCTGCCGCCGCCGCAGGATGCCGAGCGCTACCGTAGCGGCACGGTGCTGTTCCGCAATGACGCCGTGCACGGCACGCCGGTGCGCGTGGCCTTTTCGTATATCGACACGCCCGACGGCGGCGACGATGGCGAGCGCGCGCTGGTGCAGGTGGCCGAGACCCTGGAAAAACGGGCCCAGCTGGCCAATGAAATCATCAAGGGCGTGATTTTGCCGCAATTCATCATCTTGCCCGTCATCCTGGCACTGGTCTGGTTTGCGCTGTCGCGCGGCCTATCGCCGCTGGCGCAGTTGCAGGAACGCATACGGGCCCGCCCGCCCGACGACCTGTCTCCGATCGATTCGGGCCAGGTGCCCGAGGAAATCACGCCGCTGGTCGGCTCGCTCAACGACATGCTGTCGCGGCTGTCGCTGTCGATCGAGATGCAGAAGCGCTTTATCGCCGACGCCGCCCACCAGATGAAGACGCCGCTGGCCGGCATGCGCATGCAGTCCGAACTGGCCCTGCGCCAGACCGACCACGACGAGATCCACCGCTCTTTGCTGCAACTGGCGAAAAGCTCGGAAGCGGCCACGCGCCTGGTGAACCAGCTGCTGGCCCTGGCGCGCGCCGAAAACCAGCCGCAGGCGGGCACGGCCTTCGAGGCGCTGGAACTGAGCGAGCTGGCGCGCACCGTCGTGCAGGACTGGGTGCAAGCCTCGTTTGCCCAGCAGATCGACCTGGGCTTCGAACAGGCGGCAGAACCGGTGATGATTTCCGGCAATCCGATGATGTTGCGCGAACTGCTGGGCAACCTGATCGACAACGCGCTGCGCTATACGCCGGCCGGGGGCAGCGTGACGGTGCGCGTGCGCAGCACACCGGAGCAAGCCATCCTGGAAGTGGAGGACACCGGCCCCGGCATTCCCCAGGCCGAACGCAGCCATGTGTTCGAACGCTTTTACCGCATTCTTGGCAGCAATGTCGACGGTAGCGGCCTGGGCCTGGCCATCGTGCGCGAAATTGCCCAACAGCACGGTGCCGAGGTCGACATCTTTCACAATCCGCGCGCGCACACGCCAAAGTTGCCGGGCACCCTGCTGCGCCTGTCGATCGCCCTGCTGCCGCCGGAAACCCCGCCCGAGGACGACATCACGTATGGATAAGCTCAAGCCAGCGCCCAGCCCCGCTCTGCTGGCGCGCCGCGCCGCGCACTGGCAAGCCACGCAGCGCCTGACGGCGGTGCTGCTGCTGGTGTGGCTGCTGACGGGATTTTTGACCGTGTTTTACGCGCGCGAACTGCTGCATTTGCAGCTGTTCGGCTGGCCGCTGCCGTTTTACATGGCGGCCCAGGGCGCCTCGCTGGTGTATCTGGCCATCATCGGCTGCTATGCCTGGCGCATGCGCCGGCTCGACCAGCGGTGCCAGGCGGAAGAGTCGCCATGAGCGCGCCACGCAGTTTCTTCAGGCGCCTGTCGCGCTATTACCTGCTGTTTTCGGCCGGCTTTGCCGCTTTCCTGCTGGCCCTGACGGTGCTGGAACAGGAAGGCATGTCGCGCGTGTGGATCGGCTATCTGTTCATGTTCGCCACCATCACCCTGTACGCCACCATCGGCGTCATCAGCCGCACCTCGAACGTCACCGAATACTATGTGGCGGGGCGGCGCGTGCCGGCCCTGTTCAACGGCATGGCCACCGCCGCCGACTGGATCTCGGCGGCCAGCTTCATCAGCCTGGCCGGCGGGCTGTACCTGAACGGTTTCGACGGCCTGGCTTTCATCATGGGCTGGACCGGCGGCTATTGCCTGGTGTCGCTGCTGATCGCCCCGTATCTGCGCAAATTCGGCCAGTACACGATTCCCGATTTCCTGGCGGCGCGCTATGCGGGCGGGCCGGGCGGGCGTGGCGCGCCGGTGCGCGTGCTGGCCGTGGCCGCCACCATCGTGGTCTCGTTCACCTATGTGGTGGCGCAGATTTACGCGGTCGGCCTGATCGCCTCGCGCTTTACGGGCGTCGATTTTTCGGTCGGCATTTTCCTCGGCCTGGCCAGCATCCTGGTCTGTTCTTTTCTTGGCGGCATGCGCGCCATTACCTGGACCCAGGTGGCGCAGTACATCATCATCGTCGTGGCCTTCCTGATTCCCGCCATGTGGCTGTCCGTAAAACATGCCGACAATCCGGTGCCGCAGATCGCCTACGGCAAGGTGCTGACGCAGCTGAGCGCGCGCGAGCACGTGCTGGACCAGGACCCGAAAGAGCGGGAGGTGCGCGACATCTACGCCCAGCGCGCGCGCAACTACCAGGCTGACCTCGACGGCTTGCCGGCCTCGTGGGAGGCGGGCCGGCTGGCGGCCCAGCGCCAGCTCGATATCCTGCGCAAGCGCAATGCCTCGCTGTTCGACATCCGCAGCGCCGAGCGCGCCCTGATCGCCTATCCGAAAAGCCCGGAAGAGGCGCGCGGCGTGTGGCAGTCGGCGCTGGCCCTGAATTTGAAGCGGGCCGAGCCGATCACGCCGCATGCGCAGCCGTTTCCCGCCCCCGACCGCGCGCAATCCGATATCAAACGCAACAATTTCCTGGCCCTGGTGTTCTGCATGATGCTGGGCACGGCCGCGCTGCCGCATATCCTGATGCGCTCGTACACCACGCCGTCCGTGCATGAAACCCGGGTCTCGGTGTTCTGGACCCTGTTCTTCATCCTGCTGATTTATCTCACCATTCCGGCGCTGGCGGTGCTGGTCAAATACGATATCTATTCGGCCCTGGTCGGCACCCAATATGCGCACTTGCCGACGTGGGTCTCGTACTGGGCCAATGTCGACAAGCTCAGCCCCTTGATCAGCATCGTCGACGTCAACCGCGACGGCGTGGTGCAACTGGCGGAAATTGCCATCGATGCCGACGTGCTGGTGCTGGCCACGCCCGAGATCGCCGGCCTGCCGTATGTGATCTCGGGCCTGGTGGCGGCCGGCGGCCTGGCCGCCGCCCTGTCGACGGCGGACGGCTTGCTGCTGGCCATTTCCAACGGCCTGTCGCACGACATCTATTACAAGGTGGTCGACCCGACCGCCTCGACCCAGAAGCGCGTGACGATCTCGAAACTGCTGCTGCTGGCCGTCGCCTTTATCGCCGCCTATGCGGCCTCGCAAAAGCCGGCCGATATTTTATCGCTGGTCGGCATCGCCTTTTCGCTGGCGGCCTCGACCCTGTTCCCGGCGCTGGTATTGGGCGTGTTCTGGAAACGCGCCAACCACCACGGCGCCGTGGCCGGCATGCTGGCCGGCTTTGGCGTCTGCCTGTACTACATGCTGCAGACCAGCCCGATGCTGGGCGGCGGGCCGGCCGGCCAGTGGTTCCATATCGCGCCGATCGCCGCCGGCATTTTCGGCATGCCGGCCGGCATGCTGACCGCCGTGCTGGTCAGCCTGCTGACGCCGGCGCCGGGCCGGCGCAGCACCGGGCTGGTCGACCATATCCGCGCGCCGGAATAACCCCCTTGGCCGGGCTGGTCAAATGCACACCGAAATGTTATCCTGAGAGAAATAATATCAAAATAAATACCATATTTGGCATTCTCGACAGGAGTATTCATGCAGTCCAGCCTGGCCCGTTTCACCGCAGCACTCAGCACCCTGGCACTCGGTCCCCTTTTCATGCTCTCCTGCGCCAGCCTGCCGGCCCATGCCGGCACCGCCGCCAGGACCGCCAGCAACGCCCCCATTCCGATCGGCGATTTTTTCAACAACAGCACCTTCAGCGGCGCCGTGATGTCGCCCGACGGGCGCCACCTGGCCGTGCTGGTCAGCGCCAAGGGCGGACGGGTGCAGCTGTACACGGTGGAACTGGCCGGCATGAAAGTGAGCGGCCTGACCTCGTTCGAGGACGCCGATATCGCCCAGATCGCCTGGGTCAACGACCAGCGCATCGTCTACAGCGTGGCCGACCACAATATCGCCGAGGGAGACGTGCGCCACGGTCCCGGCCTGTATGCGATCAATCTCGATGGCAGCAACTACCGCCAGCTGGCCAGCAATACGTCCACCAACCGGACCGCCACCGGCTCGCATATCGGCCGCGCCTTGCGCGACGCCGTCAGCAAGACCAACCGCGATGTCGAGTGGGTGGTCTACCAGGAAGAGGGACATGGCTGGGCGTTGCCGAAAAACAATATCGACTTCTGGACGCGCGCCGAGAAGCTCTTGCAACGCTGCATAGGTAGACAAGCCGCGCAATGACGCATGCGATGTCAAGGTCCATCATGCGCGCGGCCCTGCTGGCGGCGCTGGCCCTGTGCGCCATCCGTCCTGCCGCCGCACAGGCGCCAGCCCCGCCCACGGTGCACGTCACTGCCCTGATGACGGTCGAACAGTTTTTCGAACCAGCCTCGCTGAGTGGCGCCACGCTGTCTCCCGACGGGCGCCAGCTGGCCATGCGCGTCACGCCGGCCGAAGGCCATGAACGCCTGGCGGTGCTGGACCTGGCCAGCATGCGCAGCACCACAGTGGCGGCCTTCCGTGACGCCGATATTGGCGACTTCCTGTGGGTCAATGACACGCGCCTGGCGTTTCGGCTGACCGACCGCGCGCTGGGAGGCGCACCGACGCGGTATGGCTCCGGCCTGTACGCGGTCGACAGCGATGGCGGCGCCCTGCGCCAGCTGGCCACCCGCATGCAGGCGCCGCAACGACTGGCGGCAGGCAGGGGCGGCGAATCGCAGATCCTCGACCTCAAGCCCATGCAAGGTGAAACGCACGCAAAAGCAGGCCGTGCACTGCTACCCTACAACACCGTGCTGATGGACAGCATCGGCGACCAGCGCGGCAACGGCATGTTTGCGCTGCAGGTCGGGCGCGGCGAATTCGGCGCCGTGCACACGGCCTCGCTGTGGCGGGTCGACAGCGTCAGTGGCAGCTACGCGCTGGTCGACGCGCCCGCGCATGTGCGCTACTGGCTGTACGACCACGGCGGCCAGGCGCGCATCGCCACCGCGCAGCAAGGCGGCCAGAACCTGGTGTACTGGCGCATGCCCGGCACGGAACAGTGGCAATTGCTGGCGCAATTCGATCCGCGCAGCGACGATCCCGATGTCTTCGAGCCGGCCTTTCTGGCGCCGGACGGCAGCCTGTATGTCACCGCCAGGAACGGCGGCGACAAGGCGGCGCTGTACCGCTATGACCTGCACACCCGGCAGCGCGACGCGCAGCCGCTCGTCTCCTCACCCGACCATGATATCGACGCCAGCATGCTGCGCAGCGATACCGCCCTGCTGGGAATACGCTACACCACCGACACCGAGGTGACTCTGTGGCTGGACGCGGACATGCAAGCCGTGCAGCGCCACGTGGACGCCCTGCTGCCGGCCACCACCAATACCGTGAGCGTGGGCACGCGCAGCAGCACCCCGTTCGTGCTGGTGGCCAGCTGGTCCGATACGCAACCGGCCATCTACCGCATCTTTCACCGCGACACCGGCCAGCTGACGCCATTGGCCAGGTCGCGCCCGGCCGTCAATGCCGAGCGCATGGCCGGCAGGCAGTTGCGCCATTACCGCGCCCGCGACGCCCTGCGCATTCCCGCCTGGCTGACCCTGCCCCGCACCGGGCCGCGCAGTGCGCTGCCATTGATCCTGTTCGTGCATGACGGCCCGTGGCAGCGCAGCACGCCAGGCTGGCAGGGCGCCAGCCAGTTCCTCGCCTCGCGCGGCTACGCCGTGCTGGAACCCGATTACCGCGGCAGCACGGGCCTGGGCGCCGCGCACTTCCGGGCCGGCTGGCAACAATGGGGCCTGGCCATGCAGGACGACCTGGCCGACGGCGTGCGCTGGGCTGTCGCCGAGGGCATAGCCGACCCGCAACGGGTGTGCATCATCGGCGCCGGCTACGGCGGCTATGCGGCGCTGATGGGGCTGGCGAAAGATGGCGACCTGTACCGCTGTGGCGTGGCCTGGTCCGCGGCCACCGACCTGGCCGCCATCGCCGATGGCCGCTGGCGCGTCGGCGCCACGCTCTACGAAGGCTACGACCGCTATCCGGCCGCCAGCCAGATTGGCGACGCGCGCCGTGACGCCGCCCGCCTGCGCGCCACCTCGCCACGCTACCTGGCGCAGCACATCACCCAGCCGCTGCTGCTGGCGCATGGCTATCGCGACCATGTGGTGCCATTGTCCGACGCCTACGCGCTGTACCAGGCGATCCGGCAAGGCAACCCGGACGCGCAATGGCTGCGCCATGACGACGAAGGCCAGGATTGGCGCCTGACGAAAAACCGCATCGACTTCTGGCAGCGCGTGGAACAGTTCCTGGCGCGCCACAATGCCCCCGCCCACCCCTGACCTTGTCCCCGATGAATCTATCCCGTTTTTTATTCTCCGCCATGGCGGCCGTTTTTTTCGCCGCCACGCACGCCGGCGCGCACTCCGCGCCGCCGATTGCCGATTTCTTTGCCAACCCCGAATTCAGCGACGTGCAGCTGTCGCCCGACGCGCGCCACCTGGCCGTGCTGGTGCTGGGACCGAACGGGCGCGAGCGCCTGGCCGTGGTCAACCTGGCCAATAACAGCATCAAGGTGGTGGCGCAGTTTGACGACGTCGACGTGGGCGATGTGGAATGGGTCAATCCCGAGCGCCTGGTATTGTCCACGCGCGACTACCAGACGGCGCCCGGCGAGCGGCGCTACGCCCCCGGCCTGTACGCCGTCAACCGCGACGGCAGCGATTTTCGCCAACTGGCCGAGCGCAGCTTCGCGCCCAACCTCTCGACCTCGGTCTACAAGCCCCTGCCCTGGCATACCTGGCTGACGGGCCAGCGCGGCGCGCAAGATTCCAGCGTCATCTATGTGACCAGCACCGTCTACACGGCCACGCGCGAAGTCGACTACACGGCCCTGCTGCGGCTCGACACCGTCACCGGCCGCAGCACGGCCGTGGCGCCGCCCGGCAAGGTACGCCGCTGGCTGCTGGACCAGACTGGCGAGCCGCGCATCGCCGTCACCAAAGTGCGCAATATCGAGACCATCCTGTACCGCGAGCCAGCCAGCGGCGCCTGGCGCCAGCTGGCGCAATTCGATGCCTACCTGAAGGGTAAAGAGGCGTTTACGCCGCTCGCCTTCGGTCCCGACGGCACCCTGTATGTGAGCGCCCGCATCGGTGGCGACACGCTGAATCTGTACCCCTACAACCTGGCCGCCAACCGCATCGACGCCACGCCCGTGATGGCGCTCGATGGCTACGATTTCAGCGGCAGCCTGCTGGTCGGCAAGGACAAGCTGCTGGGCCTGCGCTACCTGGCCGAGCGGCGCGCCACGCGCTGGTTCGACCCGGCAATGGCCGCCACCCAGGCCGGCATCGACGCCGCGCTGCCGCAGACCGTCAACCTGATCTCGGTCGCGCCCAGGGCGGCGACGCCCTTCATGGTGGTGGCCTCGTATGCCGACGTGCAGCCGGTCAGCTTTTCCCTGCTCAACAGCGAAACCGGGCAGCTGACCGCCATCGGCGCCTCCCTGCCACGCATCAAGGCGGCGCAGATGAGCCAGCAAAAGCTGGTGCATTACCCGGCGCGCGACGGCTTGATGATCCCGGCCTGGCTGACGGTGCCCGTCAACAGCGATGGCAAGAACCTGCCGCTGGTGGTGCTGGTGCACGGCGGCCCGTATGTGCGCGGCACGTCCTGGCAGTGGGACAGCGAAGTGCAGTTCCTGGCCTCGCGCGGCTACGCCGTGCTGGAACCCGAATACCGCGGCAGCACCGGCTTTGGCAGCAAGCATTTCCATGCCGGCTGGAAGCAATGGGGCCTGAAAATGCAGGATGATATCGCCGACGGCGCGCGCTGGGCCATCAAACAGGGCGTGGCCGATGGCCAGCGCATCTGCATCGCCGGCGGCAGCTATGGCGGCTATGCCACCCTGATGGGCCTGGTCAACGATCCTGATTTGTACCGCTGCGGCATCGACCTGGTGGGCGTGACCGATATCGGCCTGCTGTATACCGGTCACTGGAGTTTCGCCTCCGACATGAGCGACGACTGGAAACAGTACGGCATGCCCGAACTGATCGGCGACCCGGTCAAGGACGCGGCCCAGTTCAAGGCCACCTCGCCGATCGCCCAGGCCGCGCGCATCACCCAGCCGCTGCTGCTGGCCTATGGCGCGCTCGACAAGCGCGTGCCGCTGTACCACGGCAAGCAGTTCCACGCAGCCGTCAAGCAACATAACCCGCAGGTGGAATGGGTGGTGTACGAGGAAGAAGGGCACGGCTGGTCGCTGCCGAAGAACCGCATCGATTTCTGGACCCGGGCCGAACGATTCCTCGACCGGCATATCGGAAAACAGGGCGCGGCGGCCAAAAAGGAGTAGGCTGGAGGACCGTGTTACTTGCCAGGAGATCCTATGCCGTCCGGAAAAATTCTTGTTGCGCAAGGTGGCGGCCCCACCGCCGTCATCAACCAGTCGCTGGTGGGCGTGGTGCTGGAATCGCGGCGCTTCCAGCACGTCACGCGCGTGTATGGCGCCCTGCACGGCGTGCGCGGCATCATCAATGAAGACTTCGTCGACCTGACGCAGGAAACCAGCCACAACCTGGAACTGGTGGCCGCCACGCCATCGTCGGCGCTCGGCTCCACGCGCGACAAGCCCGACATCGCCTACTGCCAGCAGATCTTCCAGGTGCTGCGCGCGCACGAGATCGAACACTTCTTTTATATCGGCGGCAATGACTCGTCCGACACGGTGCGCATCGTCAGCGAAGAGGCGCACAAGGCCGGCTATCCGCTGCGCTGCATCCATATCCCGAAGACCATCGACAACGACCTGGTCGGCAGCGACCATACGCCGGGCTTTCCGTCGGCCGCCCGTTTCGTGGCGCAGGCGTTTGCCGGCGCCAACCTCGACAACGCCGCCCTGCCCGGCGTGTATGTCGGCGTGGTGATGGGCCGCCATGCCGGCTTCCTGACGGCCGCCTCGGCCCTGGGCAAGAAGTTCCCGGACGACGGGCCGCACCTGATCTACGTACCGGAACGGGTGTTTGTGCTGGAACAGTTCCTGGCCGACGTCAAGGCCGTTTATGAAAAACATGGCCGCTGCGTGATCGCCGTCTCCGAAGGCATCCACGATGCGTCGGGCGAGGCGATCGCCAGCCTGCTGGCCAAAAAGACAGGCAGCGAAGTCGAACGCGACGCCCACGGCAATGTGCAATTGTCGGGCACCGGCGCGCTGGCCGACCTGCTGTGCGACGAGATCAAGGCCAGGCTGGGCATCAAGCGCGTGCGCGGCGATACCTTCGGCTATCTGCAGCGCTCGTTCATCGGCTGCGTGTCGGACGTCGACCAGCGCGAAGCGCGCGAGGTGGGGGAGAAGGCGGTGCAATACGCGATGTGGGGCGACCGCGACGGGTCGGTTGCCATCAAGCGCACCGGCTATTACTCGGTCGACTACGAACTGCTGCCCTTGACGGAGGTGGCGGGCAAGACGCGCACCATGGAAGACGAATTCATCAGTGAAAGCGGCACCGATGTGACGGACGCTTTTCGCCTGTACCTGCGCCCGCTGCTGGGCTCAAAGATGCCGGACGCGTTCCGGCTGCGCTGCGCAAAGGTGGCGAAGATCCTCCAGCCCTGAGCGGCGCGGTGTCACTGCTGCTGCAAGGCCGGCAGCAGGGGCGTGATCTCGCCATCGGACGGCAGCGGCGCCAACTCCAGCAAACGCATCAGCAATGGATAGACGTCGACGTTGTCAAATGCCGGCAGCACCACGCCCGGCTTGAACGCGGGGCCGCTGGCGATGAACATGGCGCGCATTTCCGGCGCCATATTGTCATAGCCATGGCCGCCGCCTTTCACGCGGGCCGCGCCGCGCTCGTTGAATACCAGCGCCCAGCCCGGCTCGCCCAGGCACAGATACTGCGGCACGCGCGGGTTGCTGCCATACACGAAACGCGCCGGAATATCGGCCTTGTGCCAGCACTGCATGTGCTCGTGCGCCCGCAGCAGGGCCGCATCGAGCGCCGCTTCCTGTCCCGGCACGGCATCGAACGATGCGTACGGACCGCTGGCCGTAACGCGATAACTGTTCTCCGGCGCCAGCGCATCCATGCGTATCACGCGCTCGCGGCTCAAGGGCGCCATGCCATGATCGGACACGATCACCAGGTTCGGGTTCAGGTGGCGGCTGGCCAGCCCTTGCATCAGGCGGGCCAGCGCCTGGTCCACGTGCGCCACCGCCTGCGTCGTGTGCTCGTCATCCGGGCCATGGGTATGCCCGGCATGGTCGACATCGTCCAGGTACAAGGTCATAAAGCCCGGCAAGGCGTCAGGCGGACCGTCGAGCCAGGACAGCAACCGGTCGACGCGGTCATTGGCCGGCAGCTTGCCATCGAAGCGCGGCGCGACGCTGGGACGCACGCCGTGGATGGCCGCTTCCGAGCCGGGCCAGAACATGGTGGCGCTGCGGAGGCCGTTGCGTTCGGCCGTTACCCAGACAGGCTCGGCCTGGTCCCACCAGCGGCGGTCAGCGACGGCTGCGTTATTGCTCAAGGTAAATCGCTCGCCCGGTATGGCCGGGTCCAGCATCGTGTTGTCCACCAGGCCGTGATGATCGGGACGCAAACCTGTCACCAGCGTGTAGTGGTTCGGAAAAGTGACCGAGGGGAAAGACGGGCGCATGGCCTCGGCGCGCACGCCACCGGCGGCCAGCTGGTTCAGCGTGGGCGAGACGCCGCGCTCGAGGTAATCGGCGCGAAAACCATCGATCGACACCAGGATGACAGGGTTGCGGGCCACGGCATGGCCGGCGGCAGCGAGCAGGCACAATGGCAGCAGCGCGCTGGCGAGTTGTTTGATGAACATGCGGATACCTGCAAAAATACGTGAGCCGATATTGTAGAAAATAAATATGACGCAGCCATGAAAAAAGCGGACCACGCCAGGGCGCGATCCGCTTTTTTTCATGCTGCCAGTCCAGGTATCAGGCTGGAACTCAAATAACGATGGTCTGGTGCTCGTCGCCTACTTGCGCACGGATGGTGCCGATGGTGTAGACGGTCTCGCCGGCCGCTTGCAGCTGCGCGATGGCGGCGGCGGCGTTGTCGGCCGACACGATCACCGTCATGCCGATGCCGCAGTTGAACACGCGGTGCATTTCAGCGTCGGCCACGCCGCCATGCTGTTGCAGCCAGGTGAACAGCGGTGGCATGGTCCACGCTTTCGAATCGAGCTCGGCAACCAGGCCAGGCTGCAGCACGCGTGGAATGTTTTCCACCAGGCCGCCACCGGTGATGTGGACCATGCCCTTCACTTCCATCGAGGCCATCAGCGCCAGCAGCGGCTTGACGTAGATGCGCGTCGGCTGCATCAGCACGTCGGCGAGTTTACGGCCGTGGAAGTCGCCTTCCAGGTCCGGCTTGGCCACTTCGATGATCTTGCGCACCAGCGAATAACCGTTCGAGTGCACGCCCGACGAAGCCAGGCCCAGTACCACGTCGCCCGGAGCGATCCTGGTGCCGTCGATGATATTGGCTTTTTCCACCGCGCCGACGGCAAAACCGGCCAGGTCGTATTCGCCGGCCGGGTACATGCTCGGCATTTCCGCCGTTTCGCCGCCGATCAGCGCGCAGCCTGCTTGTTCGCAACCCTGGGCGATGCCCTTGATGACGTCGGTGGCGATGGCCACGTCGAGCTTGCCGCAAGCGAAGTAGTCAAGGAAGAACAGCGGCTCGGCGCCTTGCACCAGGATATCGTTGACGCTCATGGCGACCAGGTCGATGCCGACCGTGTCGTGGCGGTTCAGTTCGAACGCCAGGCGCAATTTCGTGCCCACGCCGTCGGTTCCCGAGACCAGCACCGGCTCCTTGTACTTCTTGCTGATTTCAAACATGGCGCCAAAACCGCCCAGGCCGCCCATCACACCTTCGCGCATGGTGCGCTTGGCGTAAGGCTTGATTGCTTCGACTAGAGCGTCGCCTGCGTCGATATCGACGCCAGCGTCACGGTAGGAAAGGGAAACATTAGAAGTCTGGTTCATGGTGTGGTGGCAGCGGAGGCGGTAAAATGGAAGGCGGAATAGAACACGGATACCGGCTGGCGCGCACGCGCATCAAGGGCATCAACCCTTTGCGGGCGGCGCGCCAGCCGGTCAATTCGGTCGATCAAGCCGCTATTTTATCAAACTGACCCCTGAGTTTGTAATTAACTGCCTTTTTTTAACGCAAAACCAAAAAACTTCATGCCCTTTGCCATCACCGCCGAACAGAAGCAAACAGCATTTTGGATCGCGGTCTGGCTGGCATTGCTGCTGTTGCTGGCCACCCTGGGCCCCATCCTCACGCCTTTCCTGGCCGCCGCCGTGCTGGCCTATATGCTCAATCCGGGCGTGGACCGTTTGCAACGCTTGCATTACCGGCGCTTCCACTTGCCGCGTCCGCTGGCCGTGCTGCTGGTCGTCATGCTGTTTTTCCTGGCGCTCACGGCCCTGGTGCTGATCGTGGTGCCGGTGCTGCAAAAAGAAATCCCGCTGCTGCAGGTGCAGATCCCGCAATTTCTCACCAAGGCAAACGAACTGATCGCGCCCAAGCTGCGCGACCTGGGCATCCGCGTGCGCCTGGACGGCACCGGCATCAAACGCATGCTGAGCCAGCAGATGGCCACCAGCGGCGACGAGATCTGGAGCACGGTGCTGGCTTCGGCGCGCATCGGCGGCACGGCCGTGCTGGGCTGGCTGGCCACGGTGGTGCTGATTCCGGTGGTGCTGTTCTACCTGCTGCTGGACTGGCATCCGATGCTGGCGCGCATCGCCGGCGCCGTGCCGCGCCGCTGGGTCGGCCGCACGGTGGCCATGGCGCAGGAAGTCGACACCCTGCTGGCGCAATACCTGCGCGGCCAGCTGCTGGTGATGCTGGTGCTGGCCGCCTATTACTCGATCGCCCTGATGATCGCCGGCTTTGAAGTGGCGCTGCCGGTGGGCATCATCACCGGCTTGCTGGTGTTTATCCCCTACCTGGGTTTCGGCCTGGGCCTGGTGCTGGCGCTGATCGCCGCCCTGCTGCAGTTTGCCGACTGGAGCGGCGTGGTGGCGGTGGCCGTGATCTATGGCTGCGGCCAGGTCATCGAAGGCTTTTTCCTGACGCCGCGCCTGGTGGGCGAGCGCATTGGCTTGAATCCCCTGGCCGTGATCTTCGCCTTGCTGGCTTTCGGACAACTGTTCGGTTTCGTCGGCGTACTGCTCGCTTTGCCCGCTTCCGCTGTGTTAATGGTCGCTTTCAAGCATGTAAGACGCCATTACTTGGCCAGCAGCTTCTATAATGCGTGACTAAGTGCCTGACATAAGCTACTGCGCGGCGCGCTTTGCGGCCGGCGATGCTCACTGTGCTCCAGCACAGCTGCGCTTCTCGGCCACAAATCACTGCCGCTCGCTACGCTTCTGTCAGGCACTCGATACAGCTACAATGTAAAAAAATAACACAACAACAGCGATGATGACGCATACGCAGTAATGAAAAACAGGACAAGGCGTACGCCATGAAACAACTGGTGCTCGATCTAGGCACAGACCAGGCGCACAGCCTCGATACCTTCGAGGTGGGACAGAATGCCGAAGTGGCGCAGCTGATGCGCCAGTTCGCCGCGCGCACGTCGCGCGAACATTTTGCCTACCTGTGGGGCGAGCTGGCCGCCGGCAAGAGCCATCTGCTCAAGGCCCTGGCCAGCACCGAGCGCGCGCGCTATATTTCGCCGTTTTCGATCGAGTCCGAATTCGTGTATTCGCCCGAGGTCGACCTGTATCTGCTCGACGACTGCGAGAAACTGTCGCCGCTGGCGCAGATCGACGCATTTGCCCTGTTCAATGAAATCCGCGCCAACAAGGCTTATATGGTGTGCAGCGGCGCCGTGCCGCCGGCCGTGCTGCCGGTGCGCGAAGACTTGCGCACGCGCATGGGCTGGGGTCTGATCTACCAGATCCACGGCCTGACCGACGATGAAAAAATCGCCGCCCTGACCCAGGCGGCCACCACCCGCGGCTTGACCTTGTCGCCGGGCGTGTTACCCTATCTGCTGTCCCATTTCCGGCGCGACATGCGTTCGCTGTCGACGATGCTGGACTCACTCGACCTCTACTCCCTTGAAACCCAACGCCCGATCACCTTGCCCTTGTTGCGCGAGTTGTTGCAGGCGGAAGCGAAAGAATGATGAATCTGGCCCTGTTTGACCTCGACCATACCCTGCTGCCCATCGACTCCGATCACGAGTGGGGCGAATTTCTGGTACGCAGCGGCGTAGTGGACGCCACCGAATTCACCCGCCGCAACAACGGCTTTTTTGCCCAGTACCAGGCCGGCACCCTGGACGCGGTGGAATACCTGGAGTTCGCGCTCGGTAACCTGGCGCAGTTTCCCCGCGCCCGCCTGGACGAATTGCACGCGCAATTCATGCTGGAGGTGGTGCTGCCGGCGATTCGCCCCGAGGTCGTGGCGCTGCTGAAACAGCACCAGGATGCGGGCGACCTGATCGCCATCGTCACGGCCACCAACCAGTTCGTCACCAAGCCGATCGCCGCCGCCCTCGGCGTCGAGCACCTGATCGCCGCCATGCCCGAATACGATGCCGACGGCAATGTCACGGGTAAACTCATCGGCACGCCGACCCTGGGCGCCGGCAAGCTGACCCACACCCATGCCTGGCTGGAAAAGCTGGGCATGGAACTGGGCCAGTTCGAACGCAGCTATTTCTACAGCGATTCCCATAACGACATCCCCCTGTTGTCGGTCGTCACCCACCCGGTCGCGACCAACCCCAACGCCGCTTTGACCGCACACGCATCCCTCCACGGCTGGCCATCACTCCACTTATTCAATGATTAAAAAACTCATCCGCAAGATCCTCGGCGTTAAAAAAGAGGCAGCGCGCGACACCACGGTAGCCACCGTGCTCGGTCCCGCGCAACACGGAATCGATCCGAAACTGGTGACCTCGAACGCCATCCGCGTCACCAGCAGCCTGCAGGAAGCGGGCTTCGAAGCGTTCGTGGTGGGCGGCGCCGTGCGCGACTTGCTGCTGGGCGTCAAGCCCAAGGACTTCGACATCGCCACCAACGCGACGCCGGAACAGGTCAAGCGTTTGTTCCGCCGCGCCTTCATCATCGGCAAGCGCTTCCAGATCGTGCACGTGATGTTCGGCCAGGACTTGCTGGAAGTGACGACCTTCCGCGGCGCCGGCGCCGACTCGGCGCCGAAGGATGAACACGGCCGCGTACTGCGCGACAACACCTTCGGCCTGCAGCACGAAGACGCGCTGCGCCGCGACTTCACCATCAACGCCATGTACTACAACCCGGCCACGCAGGAAGTGCTGGACTACCACGGCGGCGTGGAAGATATCCGCGCGCAGACCCTGCGCATGATCGGCAAACCGGAAGAGCGCTACCGCGAAGACCCGGTGCGCATGCTGCGCGTGGTGCGTTTCGCCGCCAAGCTGAAATTCACCATCGAGCCGCACACGGCCGAACCGATCGCCATCATGGCGCCGCTGATCAACAATGTGCCGGCGCCGCGCGTGTTCGACGAAATGCTCAAATTGCTGATGAGCGGCCACGCGCTGGCCTGTCTGCAGCAGCTGCGCAAGGAAGGCCTGCATCATGGCCTGCTGCCGCTGCTCGACGTGGTGCTGGAACAGCCGCTGGGCGCGAAATTCGTCACCCTGGCGCTGGACGCCACCGACGCCCGCATCGCCGCCGGCAAGACGGTCTCGCCGGGCTTCTTGTTCGCCTCGCTGCTGTGGCACCAGGTGCTGGAAAAATGGACCGCCTACCGCGCCGCCGGAGAGTCCACCATCCCCGCGCTGCACCTGGCGGCCGACGACGTGCTCGATTCGCAGACGGAAAAACTGGCCCTGCAGCGCAAGATCGGTTCGGACATGCGCGACATCTGGTCGATGCAGCCGCGTTTCGAGCGCCGGGTCGGCAAGGCGCCGCACAAGCTGCTCGAGCACCTGCGCTTCCGCGCCGGCTACGACTTCCTGCTGCTGCGCTGCGCCTCGGGCGAGATCGACACCGAGATCGGCGAGTGGTGGACCGCGTTCTACGAAGGCGACGAAGAGACGCGCGAAGCGCTGCTGGTCAGCGCCAACGCCGCGCCCGGCGCCGTCAAGAAAAAACGCCCGCCGCGCCGCAGCACCCGCAGCAAGAGCGGTGGCACGGTCACCGGCAGCACTGGCGAGCAGTAACACCATGACGCAGGTCACCGCTTATATCGGCATCGGCGCCAACCTGGGCGACGCGCGCGCCAACGTCGCCGATGCCATCGCGCGCCTGGCGCGCCTGCCCGGCGCACAGCTGGTCGACGCTTCGCCCAGCTACCGCACCGCGCCGATCGATTCCAGCGGCGACGACTATATCAACGCCGTGGCGCGCATTGCCACCACCTTGGCCGCCGAGGAACTGCTGCAGGCGCTGCACGCGATCGAAGCGCAACACGGCCGCGAGCGGCCCTACCGCAATGCGCCGCGCACGCTGGACCTGGACCTGCTGCTGTACGGCGAGGAACAGATCGCCAGCGCCACCTTGAGCGTGCCGCATCCGCGCATTACCGAACGCGCTTTCGTGCTGGTGCCGCTGCTGGCGCTGGCGCCCGCGATTACCGTGCCGGGCAAGGGCGCGGCCAGCGATTACCTGGCCAGCGTGGCGGACCAAGCCATCAGCCAGCTCTGACACTCTCGTCAACCTTCCACTACAATGCCGCTCCTGCGCACTGCCGCATAAAGGTCTACACTAGCGGCGCTGCATCCCTTTTACTCTAGAGAATACCTATGTCCGCTTATTTGCAAGGAACCGATCTGGCCGCCAAAGAGAAGGCCGGTGCACCCGCGCCTGCCCCTGCGCCATCCAAGCCCGTCGCCAACAAGGCCGTGACCATCCATGCGCTCGCTACCCTGCGCGCCGCCGGCGAAAAGATCGCCATGCTGACCTGCTACGACGCCAGCTTCGCGTCGCTGATGGACCGCTGCGGCGTGGAGATCTTGCTGATCGGCGATTCGCTTGGCATGGTCTGCAACGGCCACAACTCGACGCTGCCGGTGACGGTGGCCGAACTGGCCTACCACACGGCATCGGTGGCGCGCGGCAGCAAGAGCGCGATGGTGATGGCCGACCTGCCGTTCGGCGCCTACGGCACGCCGGAGACCGCCTACGCCAACGCCGTGATCCTGATGCAGGCCGGCGCGCACATGATCAAGATCGAAGGCGGCGCCTGGCTGGCCGACACGGTAAGATTCCTGACCGAACGCGGCATTCCCGTCTGCGCCCATATCGGCCTGACGCCGCAATCGGTGCACCAGCTGGGCGGCTATAAAGTGCAGGGCAAGAGCACCGAAAGCGCCGACCAGCTGAAGAACGACGCGCTGGCGCTGCAAAACGCGGGCGCGGCCATCGTGCTGATGGAAGCGATGCCGGCCCAGCTGGGCAAGGAAGTGACCGAGATGCTGACGATCCCGACCATCGGCATCGGCGCCGGCCCCGACTGCTCGGGCCAGGTGCTGGTCATGCACGATATGCTGGGCGTGTTCCCGGGCCGCAAGGCACGCTTCGTGCGCAACTTCATGGAAGGCGCGGCCAGCATCGACGACGCCGTCACCGGCTATGTGAAAGCCGTCAAGGATGGCAGTTTTCCGGCGATGGAACACTGTTTCTGATGTAGCCTATTGAGGCGATATCGCCCCGGCACTCTGCGGGGCGATTTTTTTTTCACGCAGCGTTTCTGTCCGTACAAAGGCCACCTCCAAGCCAAAGAACTGTCCGATACGGTTCAGCGTCTGGATGGTCGGATTGCCCTTGCCACTCTCGATCTCCTTGATGACCTTCGTGCTCACACCCCGGTGCGTCGCAAACTCTGCCTGCGTCATGCGCGAGATGGCGCGCATTTCCTTGACCGCGTGCTGTAGTGTGACGGCTCCTGCTTCAATGGCTTCGTAAAGCACTGCCCTGCGCTGCCGCAACTCTTCTTTGTCAACGGTCTTTTTCGTACGCGCCATGTCAGTGCTCTCCCAATGCCTTGAGCTGTTCGATCTGCCCGGCGATATGTGGACGGAGGAAAGCAATGATGTCATCATCCACGCCTGCCTCTTGCATATGCTGTTCCAGCGCAGCCAGTTGCTGGGCAAATCCGTATAACGCGAGGCGGATCTGCTGGCGCTCCACGTCCAGCATGCCGATCGTCGCCAGTATCGTCGTCCAGTCATGCAGCTCCTTTTTGGTGTCCGGGTGATACCAGCGCGCCGCACGTGGTATGCCATCCGGGTCCAGGTACATCGGCGCAAAATCGAACAGAGGTGTGAGGCGCACCTCGGCACCAACTTGCTGTACCGCCGTATTGCGTGCGTGATTATCGGTATTGCGCATAGCCAGGTTCAAGATATCGCGTTTGAGAAATTCGATGGTTTCCGCAGTCTTGTCGCTGACGACAGCGCGCAGTGCCTGCAATAGCACGAATTGGCTAGGCGTGGCTTCAAAGCCAACGATACCTGCCAGCGAAGCGGCGCTTTCCTGATGGAGTCGCAGCACTTTTCCATCCCGGATACGGCGGTCAAAGCGGGGAATGAACAAAGTATCGTCCTGGTAGCGCAGTTGGCCTTCGGTGCGCAGGCCCACAGCGCGCGCCACAGTCATGTACGCGGCTTCATTTTTCAATACCTTAGCGTCGCTGGCGGTCTTTCCGCGCGGACGCTTGACGATAAAGTGGGCAGCTGCGTACTGATCCGCCAGAGCCCCATCGGCATGCCAGAGACCAGCATGGTCGGTGGTCAGCAGATATTTCGGCGCCGCCCCTTGCACCCCCAGACTGCCGGCGGCCAGCATGCTATGCATCAGCATGCGCTCATTGAAGGCATCGCCACGGCCTATGATTTCGTCCAGTGAAAAGCCGGACAGCGGCTTGCCCTTGTCGTGGCGATTCATATGTTGTGAGTAGTACTGCACGGCCTCGACGATGCGCACGCGCCCGATGGGATTGAATGCGCCGGAACACGCCAGCGGAAAATCGGCAGCCGGGCCATCTGCCAGTTGAAGCTGCCCAAGCAGATATGTCCGTCCACTTCCCTGGGGAATCAGGTCAAAGATAAAGGCTGGCCATTGCGCCAGCTTCTGCATCTCTGCCGTGACGGGAAAACGCAGCGACACAGGTCCATTCTCAAGCTTGAAGAAGGCATAATCGAGGTCATACTCGAACAGGGCAGCTGTACGTGGATTGCCACCTGCTGGCTCAAGCAAAGTCAGCGATGCGCAATCGTGCCACGCATCATCATGAAAAATTTGAAAATGGCACTGCATGGCGGCTCCAATTGGATCTTATAGTAGCTAATTGTGTTCAGTTTATCCTTGAATTAGCACTTATACGATCCAAAATTTTAACAAGTACACAGCCATGAAAAATTTAATGGCCCCTAAAAGAACTATTTTAACCCATCAACACCATTAATTAGCCCTTTTAAGTACCCTTATAAAAATTATCCCACCTGTATCCATGTCGTCTTCAACTCCGTATATTTATCGAGCGCGTGCAGCGACTTGTCGCGCCCGTTGCCCGACTGCTTGTAGCCGCCGAACGGCACGGTGATATCGTCGCCGTCGTACTGGTTCACATGCACGGTGCCGGCACGCAGGGCGCGCGAGGTCTGGATGGCTTTGCTGATATCGGACGTCCACACCGCCGCCTGCAGGCCGTAGGGCGTGGCGTTGGCCTGGCGGATGGCCTCCTGGATATCGGTAAATCCCAGCACCGACAGCACCGGCCCGAAGATCTCTTCGCGCGCGATCGTCATGCTTGAGTCCACGCCATCGAACAGGGTCGGCTGCACGTAGTAGCCACCCGTGTCCAGGCGCGCCGCCTCGCCGCCGCCCAGCAGCACCGCGCCCTCTTTTTTGCCCGCCGCGATATAGCCCATCACCGTCTGCATCTGCGTGGCGTCGACAATCGCCCCCATCACCGTGGCCTCGTCGAGCGGGTCGCCGGGCTGGAACTGCGGCAGCATGGCCTGGGCCTTGGCCAGGAATTGCGCCTTGATCGACTGCTCCACGAACAGGCGCGACGGCGCATTGCAGCTTTCGCCCTGGTTGAAAAAGATGGAACCGATGGCGGCCGCCACCGCCTTGTCGAGGTCGGGACAGTCGGCGCAGACGATATTCGCGGATTTTCCGCCCAGCTCGGTCCAGGCCCGTTTCAAATTCGACTGGCCCGCCATCTGCACGATCAGCTTGCCGGTGCGGGTAGAACCCGTAAAGCCGATGCAGTCGATATCCATATGCAGCGCCAGCGCGGCGCCCGCCTCCTGGCCATAGCCGGGCAGCACATTGAACACGCCGGGCGGCAAGCCCGCTTCCAGGCCCAGTTCGGCCAGGCGCAAGGCCGTCAACGGCGATTTTTCGGACGGCTTCAGTATCACGCTGTTGCCGGCCGCCAGCGCCGGCGCGATCTTCCAGGCGGCCATGATCATCGGGTAATTCCACGGCACGATGGCGGCCACCACGCCCACCGGTTCGCGCGTGATCAGCGCCAGGCTGCTGGATGGCGTGGGGGCGATTTCATCGTAGACCTTGTCGATCGCCTCGCCATACCAGCGCAGGCAGTTGGCGGTGGCGCCCACGTCCACGCTCTGGCTGTATTTGATCGGCTTGCCCATGTCCAGCGTTTCGAGCAGCGCCAGCTCGGGGCCGTTCTGCTGCACCAGGTCGGCGAACTTGATCAGCACGCGCTTGCGCTGCGCCGGCGATTTTCCGGCCCAGCGGCGGTCTTCGAAGGCCGCGCGCGCGGCGATCACCGCCGCATCGACGTCCAGACTGTCGCAGCGCGCCACCTGCCCCAGCAGCCGTCCGTCGATCGGCGACAGATTGTCAAACTGCCGGCCCGAGATGGCAGCCACCCGCTCGCCGTTGATAAAAGCCCGTCCATCGATCGTCAGTTCCGCCGCGCGCGTGTGCCAGTTCATGGTGATCTCCTGTGTGAGTATGGCAGCAGCTTACAACGCCTGACAAAACCGTAGCGAGCGGAAGGTTGTTGTGGCTAAGAAGCGCAACCGTACGAAGGTACGGTGAGCATCGCAGGCCGCAAATACCGACGCGCAGCAGGTTTTGACAGGCGTTCTACTCCTGGTCGAGCGTATATGCGGCGGACAGTTGCTTGCGCCGGCGCCGGTCGCTGCGCGCCAGCATCACGGCATACACGATCACGGCAATCGTCACCACCAGGATGGTCAGCGCGGCAATCGCGTTCACCCTCGGATCGAGCCCCAACCGCGCGCGTGAAAAAATCACCAGCGGCATGGTGGTCGAACCGGGGCCGGACAGGAAGGCCGACAGCACCACGTCGTCCAGCGACAGGGTAAATGTCAGCAGCCAGGCGGACGCCAGCGCTTGCGTGATATTCGGCAGGGTCACCAGGAAAAACACCTGGTGCGCGCGGCAGCCCAGGTCCATCGCCGCCTCGGAGAGCGACTTGCTCATCTCCTGCAGGCGCGACTGCACCACCACGGCCGCATACGCCATGCCCAGCAGGGTGTGGCCCAGCCAGATGGTGGCCACGCCCCGCTCGGGAAAGCCGAACACCTTTTGCATGGACACCAGCATCAGCAGCAGGGACAGGCCGATGATCACCTCGGGCATCACCAGCGGCGCGCTGACCATCGACGAGAACAGCGTGCGGCCCCTGAAGCGCTGGTAATTGACCAGGGCGAAGGCGGCAAAGGTGCCGAGCACCACGGACGACGTGGCCGACATGAAAGCGATTTTCAGGGACAAGCCGAAGCCCGAGATAATCTCCGCGTCGCTCATCAGCTCCCTGTACCAGCGCAGGGAAAAGCCGGTCCACACCATGTCCTGGCGCGAGCTGTTGAACGAAAAGACGATCAGCACGATGATGGGCAGGTAGAGGAACAGATAGCCCAGCGACAGCCAGCCACGGCCAAACCAGCGCTGCAGGAAAGTACGACCGTTCATGCGCGCTCTCCCGCGTGTTGATCCGTCTTGTATTTGTTAAAAATCGCCATCGGCATCAGGATCAGCAGGATCACCAGCACCGTCACCGACGAGGCCATGGCCCAGTCGTTATTGGTGAAATACTCGTCCCACAGCACGCGGCCGATCATCAGGGTTTCCGGGCCGCCCAGCAGCTCGGGGATCACGTATTCGCCCACCGACGGAATAAAGACCAGCATGGCGCCGGCGATAATGCCCGACTTCGACAGCGGCACGGTGATGCGCCAGAAGGCCTGCAAAGGAGTAGCGCCCAGGTCGGCCGCCGCTTCCAGGAAGCGCAGGTCCATTTTGACCAGATTCGCATACAGCGGCAGGATCATGAACGGCAGATACGCGTAGACCATGCCGACCACCAGCGAAAACGAGGTGTTCATCATCTGGATGGGTTCCGTCACCACGCCGAGCGCGATCAGGAGGTCGTTCAGCAGGCCATGATTGGCCAGGATGCCCTTCCACGCATACACGCGCAGCAGGAAAGAAGTCCAGAACGGCAGCATCACCAGCATCATCAGGATCGGCCGCGTGGACGGCCTGGCGCGCGCCATGAAGTAGGCGAACGGATAGCCGATAAACAGGCAAATCGCGGTGGTGATCGCCGCATACTTGATGGAGCTGAGATAGGTCAGCAGGTACAGCTCGTCGGCGGCGATAAACAGGTAGTTGGCAATTTTCACCTTCAGCACCACGATGCCGTCGACATACGACAGCAGGCCGCCGAACGGGCTGCCGGCCGTGTCCATGTCGGACAGGCTGATGCGCAGCACGATCAGGAAGGGGATCAGAAAGGCGGCGGTCAGGAACAGCGCCGGCACGGCGATCACGGCGTTGCGGCCGGTGAGCCAGCGCAGGGTGACCAGATTGCGCAGCGAATGCAAGATAAGCTTCATGCAGGCCTCAGCTGGTCAGCACGACGATGTCGGCGCCATCCCACCAGACCCACACGCGCTGCTCGCGTTCGAGGCGCGACACGTCGTGGCGAGCCGCATTGGTGCGCGACACTTTCACGATGGCGCCGCTGTCGAGGCGCACATGGTAGCTGGTCTCGTTGCCGAAATACGCCAGCGCGACGATCACGCCCTGGGCGCAGTTGTAGCCATGTTCGGCCGCCGAGGCGCGCTCTTCGAGTGCTGGCGCGTCCAGCTGAATCCCGATTTTTTCCGGGCGCACGGCCACCGACACCTCCATGCCCAGGTTGCCCGTGATGCCGTGGGCGACGTAGTGGCGGCCTTCGGGCGTATCGACCACCACGTGATCGGGTTCGTCTTGCGTGATGCGGCCATCGAACAGGTTCACGCTGCCGATAAAGTCGGCCACGAAGCGGCAGTTCGGCGTTTCATAGATTTCGCCGGGCGCGCCCACCTGCAGGATGCGCCCTTCGCTCATCACGGCGATGCGCGTGGCCATGCTCATCGCCTCGTCCTGGTCGTGGGTGACCATCACGCAGGTGACGCCCACCTGTTCGATGATATTGACCAGCTCCATCTGCGTGCGTTCGCGCAGTTTCTTGTCGAGCGCGCCCAGCGGCTCGTCGAGCAGCAGCAACTGCGGCCGCTTGGCCAGGCTGCGCGCCAGCGCCACGCGCTGCTGCTGGCCACCGGACAATTGATGCGGCTTGCGTTTCGCATACTGCGCCAGCTGCACCAGCGCCAGCATCTGTTCGACCCGGGCCGCCACTTCGTCCTTCGGCAGGCCGTCGCGACGCAGGCCGAAGGCGATATTGTCCCAGACCGACAAATGCGGAAACAGCGCATACGACTGGAACATCATGTTGATCGGCCGCTGGTGCGGCGGCACCTCGACGATGCTGCTGCCGGCCAGCTCGATGCGGCCCGAGGTGGGCGTTTCGAAGCCGGCCAGCATGCGCAGCAGGGTCGACTTGCCGCAGCCCGAACTGCCCAGCAGCGCGAAGATCTCGCCCTGGTTGATGGTCACGGAAATATCGTTCACGGCGCGCACGCCGTCGAATTCCTTGACCAGCTGGTCTATCAGCAGGAATGGCGCTCGGGCGTCGCTGGCCGACGCGGCAGGGGTTGCTATCGTCATGGGTGGGTAGCTTGGAATGAAGTGATCAATGAAAAACTGGCCGCTACAAGGGCGGCCAGAATGGAAGTTTAGCGGAACTGTCGCCAAAGCGGTCCAAAAATTGCAGGGGCCGCCCTGATTTTGGTGTAAATCCTACACCCAACCCTTGGCCTGTACATCGGCGTAGGTCTTGTCCAGGCAAACCCGTATCAGGTCCGTCATCTCGTCGATCTGCGCGCGCGTCATCACCAGCGGCGGGGCGACGATCATGCGCTCGCCCACGGCGCGCATGATCACGCCGTTGTCGAACATATGGCCGCGGCAGATCATGCCCACGCCCTGGTCCTCGTCGAACAGCACATTGTCATGCACGGTGGCGCCCTTCCTGCGCACCAGGTTCAATCCCGCCACCAGGCCGCAGCTGTCGGCATAGCCCACCAGCGGATGTTCGCCAAGCGCGGCGAAGCGTTCCTTGAGATACGGCCCCGTATCCTCGGCCACCTTCTGCACCAGCTGCTCTTCCTCGATAATGCGGATATTTTCCAGCGCAGCGGCGCACGCCACCGGGTGGCCCGAATACGTGTAGCCGTGCGTGAATTCGCCGCCCTTCTCGATCAGCACCTTGGCCACGCGTTCGCCCACCAGCACGCCACCGAGCGGCACGTAACCGGACGTGACGCCCTTGGCAAACGTGATCAGGTCGGGCCTGATGCCGAACAGTTCGGAGCCGAACCAGCGGCCCAGGCGGCCGAAGCCGCAGATCACTTCATCGGCGATCAGGAGGATGCCGTACTTGTCGCAGATGCGGCCGATCTCGGGCCAGTAGGTCGATGGCGGAATGATCACGCCGCCAGCGCCCTGCACCGGTTCGCCGATAAAGGCCGCCACCTTGTCGGCGCCCACCTCCAGGATTTTTTCCTCCAGCCAGCCGGCCGCCTTCAGGCCGAACTCCTCGGGCGTGAGGCCCTGGCCCGCTTCCAGGTAGTTGGGCTGGCCGATATGCACGATGCCGGGGATCGGCAAGCCGCCCTGCGCGTGCATGCCGTCCATGCCGCCCAGCGAGGCGCCCGCCACCGTGCTGCCGTGGTAGGCGTTGTGGCGGCTGATGATCGTATGGCGTTCCTTGTAGCCCAGCAGGTCCCAGTAGCGGCGCACCATGCGCAGGTTGGTGTCGTTCGCTTCCGAGCCGGAACTGGTAAAGAACACGTGCTGGAACTGCGGCGGCGAGATCTGCGCCAATTTCGCCGCCAGCTGCGCGGCCGGCAGGTTGGTGGTGCCAAAAAAACTGTTATAGAAGGGCAGCGTTTCCATCTGCTGGTAGACGGCTTGCGAGATCGACGTGCGGCCATAGCCGACGTTGACGCACCACAGGCCCGACATGCCGTCGACGATTTTCTTGCCCTGGCTGTCCCACAGATAGACGCCCTCGCCGCGCACCATCACGCGCGCGCCCTTGCTGGCCAGGTCCTGGAAGTCGGTAAACGGATGCAGGTAGTGGGCCGAGTCCATCTTCTGGATGGCGGCCGTGTCGTACACCTGCGGCGTGGCGTTTTTATGCGCCACCGAGGCGACCAGCGCGGCGCTCGGCGCCAGGGGATTGTTGTTTGTACTCATGGTGATCCTTTCTTAAACGTGGAGCAGAAGATGTTCGCGCTCCCACGGACTGATGACCGTCATGAACTCCTGGTGCTCCAGGTCCTTGATGGCCGCATACACGTCGATGAAACGGTCGCCCAGCACCGTGCGCAGCTTGTCTTCCCCGCGCAGCAGCTGCAGCGCTTCGGGCAGGCCCTGCGGCAGCTCGAACTTCATGTCGTAGGCGCTGCCGACCATCATCGGCGTCGCTTCCAGCTGCTCCGTCATGCCCAGGTAGCCGCAGGCCAGGGTGACGGCCAATGCGAGATACGGGTTGGCGTCGGCGCCGATAATGCGGTTTTCCACGCGCCTGTCCTGCACGCCCGACTCGGGCACGCGAAAACCCACGGTGCGGTTATCGAGGCCCCATTGAATGTTGATGGGCGCCGCCGTATGGCGCACGATGCGGCGGTAGGAATTCACGTAGGGCGCGACGATCGCCATCGCCGACGGCATATAGCGCTGCAGGCCGGCGATATAGTGCTTGAAGATGGGCGCGGCCGAGCCGTCCTCGTTGCTGAAGATGTTCAGGCCCGTTTTCGCATCGACCACGCTCTGGTGCACATGCATGGCGGACCCCGGCTCGCCGGCCATCGGCTTGGCCATGAAGGTGGCGTACATATCGTGCTTCAGCGCCGCCTCGCGCAGGGTGCGCTTGAAGAAGAACACCTTGTCGGCCAGGCCCAGCGGATCACCGTGCAGGAAGTTGATTTCCATCTGGCCGGCACCGATCTCGTGGATCAGGGTATCGACGTCGAGGTTCATCAGTTCGCAGTAATCGTAGATGTCCTCGAACAGCGGATCGAACTCGTTGACGGCGTCGATACTATAGACCTGGCGGCTGGTTTCGGCGCGGCCGCTGCGGCCAATCGGCGGCTTCAAGGGCAGGTCGGGATCGGTGTTTTTCGCCGTCAGGTAGAACTCGAGTTCGGGCGCCACCACCGGTTTCCAGCCCTTGTCGGCATACAGTTTCAGCACGCGCCGCAGCACAGATCTTGGGGCGAAATCGACCAGCGCGCCATCGGCAAAATAACAGTCGTGGATCACCTGGGCGGTGGGGTCGGTGGCCCATGGCACCATGGTGATGGTGGTCGGGTCGGCCTTTAGAATCATGTCGCGGTCGGTGCTGGAAATGGCGCGGTCATAGCCACCATCGTCAACCGGGTAATTGCCCGTCACCGTCATGCCCAGCACCGCTTCCGGGATGCGCATGCCGCGCTCCTGGGTGAATTTACCGCGTGGCAGGATCTTGCCGCGCGCAACGCCCGTCAGATCGGGCACCAGGCATTCGATTTCCGTGACCCGCTTTTCATTGAGCCACAGGTCCATGTCGGTATAAGTGAAGTTCTCGCGTATCGCCATATCGTTCTCTCTTATCCTCTTGCCGGTCTTGATGTAAACGCCGCCCATCACCGCTGCGGCGCGCTATTTATTGGTCGCTTTATTTGTCACCTGATACTCGCGGCAGGCCTGGCCGAAGGCCTCGAACATCCGCATCGATTGCGGGTTGTCTTCCACCTGCCACTCGGGATGCCACTGCACGCCCAGCGCAAAGCCGGGCACCGCCGCCACCGCATAGGCTTCAACCAGGCCGTCGTCGGCCAGCGCTTCGACCAGCAGGCCGTCGGCCAGGCGGGCTATCCCTTGGCCATGCAGGGAATTGACCATCATCTCGCTTTCGCCACCCAGTATTCTCGACAGCAGCGTGCCCGGCGTCAGCCGGATGCGGTGCGCGGGGCCGTACTGGCGCGCCAACGGGTCGCTGATGTTTTCACGGTGATCGAGCATGCCGGGCACCGCATGCACGGCCTGGTGCAAGCTGCCGCCCAGCGCCACATTGACTTCCTGGAAGCCGCGGCAGATCGCGAACAAAGGCAGCTGGCGCGCCAGCGCGGCGCGGATCAGGGGCAAGGTGGTGGCGTCGCGCGCCGTATCCTGCGGCAATTCGGGGAACGCAATCTCCTGGCCATACAGGCGCGCATCGACATTCGAGGCCGAGCCGGTCAGCAGCACGCCATCGGCGATGCGCAGCGCCGCCTCCAGGTCGGCGTCCTGGCCCAGCGCCGGCAACAGCAGCGGCATGCAGCCGGCCGCCACGACCACGGCGTGCAGGTATTTATCCTGCGCCGTATGGTAGGCGTGGCTGCCCAGCTGGCGGTGGCAGGCGGGAACGAGGACGATGGGACGGGGCATAGGTTTTGCTCTCGATAGCGTGACGATCCTGTTGCTTGGCTGCACGATGCAGCGCCTTCAGCCCTACTCTACAGGATAGAGTTGCCAAACAGCCACACCAATGGCCGGGAGCATGGGCATGATCAAGCGCGTGATCAAAGGCGCGGCAGCGGCTACACTACCGCCTTTATTATTGCTACAAGTGAATTAATCATATGCCCGTCTCGCGAGAAACGCCATGAAAAGCATGCCTTGGCGTGACTTCTTTGCCCTGGTGGTCAGCATCGGCGTAGTGGGCCTGGGCTTGGGCGCCACCATGCCGCTGACCGCCCTGACGCTGGACCGGCGCGGCGTGGGCACCGACGTGATCGGCATGATCACGGCCGTCAGCGCGCTGGGCATCCTGGCCGCCTCGCCGTTCGTGTCGCGGTGGGTGGGCCGCTTTGGCGCGCGCGCCACCATGGTGGGCGCCGTATGGGCGGCGTCCCTGGCCACCATCGCCATGCAGTGCACCGACAGCCTGCTGGCGTGGAGCGTGCTGCGCTTCGTGTTCGGCGGCGCCATGGGCGTGCTGTTTACCATCGGCGAAGCCTGGGTCAACCGC
Source organism: Janthinobacterium sp. J1-1 (assembly GCF_030944405.1). NCBI lineage: Bacteria > Pseudomonadati > Pseudomonadota > Betaproteobacteria > Burkholderiales > Oxalobacteraceae > Janthinobacterium > Janthinobacterium sp. J1-1. The sequence continues at coordinate 1,561,690 of NZ_CP132339.1, read as the reverse complement.
CTGGCGCCCGCCAATGCACGCGGCAAGGTGGTGGCCATGTACACCACCAGCTTTACCTTTTTTCAGCTGATCGGCCCGGCGCTGGTGGCCGCCTTCAACGATAAAATCAGCTGGAGCTTTGCCGCCTGCGGCCTGCTGTTTTTGCTGGCGCTGCCGGGACTGATGCTGATCTCGAACAGCGGCCCGGAACAAGACGCCGAGGAAGCGAACGAGCCGGGCGTGAAATGGACCTTGATCCTGCCGCGCATGCCGATGATCGTGCTGGGCGCCGCCTTTTTTGCGCTGTTCGACACCCTGGCGTTAAGCCTGCTGCCGCTGTATGCGATGCGGCACGGCATGAGTACCGAACTGGCGCTGCTCTCGGCCACGGTGGTGCTGGTGGGCGACACGGGTCTGCAGTTCGCGCTGGGCTGGATGGCCGACCGCTATGGGCGTGCAAAAGTTCACACCGGCTGCGGCGTGGCCGTCTGCCTGCTGCTGCCGCTGCTACCCTTCGCGGTCGGCACGCCATGGCTGTGGTGGACGGTATTGCTGCTGCTGGGCGCCGCCGCCGGCGGCATCTACATGCTGGCGCTGGTGGCCTGCGGCGAGCGCTTTACGGGCCTGCCGCTGACCAGCGCCAGCGCCATCGTCAACGCCACCTGGGGAGCGGCCAGCGGCGGCGGCCCGCTGCTGACGGGCGTGCTGATGCAGTCGGCGGGCGTCAATGCCCTGCCGGCCGTGATGTGGGTGTGCGCCGCCATTTTCGTGGGCAGCGCGGTGTGGGAAAAGAAAAAGGGGTTATAAGCCCTATTTTTGCTCAAGCCGCTGCTGCAACTGCTGTTCGACCGGATACGCGGGATACGCCTGCCGGAACGCGGCCCACTCCTGCTGCGCCGCCGGGCGCTGGCCCGCCTTGAGCAAGCCGTCGATCTTAACCAGCCAGACGGCCGCGTCGAGTTTCGGCGGCGCCGGCATCGGCTCGGCAGCTGACGGTGCGGGCGGTGGCGGCGCCATCGCGCGCCGTGCCGATGGCGCCGGACGCACCGTGCCGGAGGGCTCGGCCTGTGATTGCATCTGGTCGGCCGAGGGCGAAACGGAGGCGGCGACCGGCGGATCGAGCGGCTCGCCGACCACCGGGAACTGCGCCGTCTTGTGGCCAAAGAAATCGCCGCCAACCAAGTTGAAAGTCAGCAGCACGGCGGCGGCCAGTCCCAGCGGAATGCGCCAGCGCGCCAGGTAGTCGGTCGACTTCTTTGCCGGCAGGGTCCGTACCACGCCATTGGCGCTGTCGTTCGCGGCCAGCGGCTTGGCCAAAGGGGTCGCCAGCGCTTGTTCGGCGTCCGCCAGGATGGCCGCATCGAGTTCGGCCGACGGCGACGGCTGCGGCAAGGCTGCCAGCAGCGCGTTCAATTCTTCATCGTGATGCTCAATATTCATGCTCGTGCTCCTTTGCCGCTGGCCGCGTCGAGCTGCGCGCGCAATTTCTGCATCGCGTAGCGCAGCCGGCTTTTCACGGTCTCCGCTTCGGCGCCCGTCACCACGGCAATCTCGGCAATGCTCATGGCGCTGAACTGCTGCAGCACCAGCGCTTCCTTCTGTTCCGCCGGCAGCAGCGCGATGGCCGCGTGCAGCAGCGCATGCTGCTGTTTCTGTTCGAACGACTGCTGCGGCGAGGCGGCCTCGCTGGGCACCTCGGCGGCCACTTCGGCGCCCAGCCACAGCGCTTCTTTCTGGCGCAGGATGTCGATCAGGCGGTTGCGCGCCAGCTGGTACAGCCAGGTGCGAAACGCCGCCTGCGGCTGGTAGCCGGCACGCGCCGCGTGCAGGCTGGCCCAGGCATCCTGCACGATCTCGTCGACCCAGGCGCGGCGCGGCGAGCGCCAGGCCACGAAACGGTACAGGCCCTCGCGATGGCGCCGGTACAGTTCGCGAAATGCCGGCAGGTCGCCGCCGCCGTAGCGCAGCATCAGCTCTTCATCGGTGTCGTTGGGTAAGGTGTCGGCCATGCGGACCAGTGTAGCCGAAGCGGGCGGCCGCCACAATCGCCGCACGTCACCGTGCACGCGCCACGGCCGGCGCATAGCTGATGCGGCGCGTTTCGCGTATCTTCCCTTCCGTCACCGCCCCTTCCACCAGCTCATAACCGAGCAAGGCGAATACCCGGCCCTGCAGGAACAGCGGACGCGCATTGCCATACCAGTCGACGCACGAGGCGCGGCAGCCGTCGTCCGGCGGCGCACCTGGCTTCGCCGCCAGTGCACCGAGCTCCGTCAGGGCCAGCCTGTCGTTGCGCAGGTAGAGCACCGAGGCCGATTCCGTACGCGGGCCGGCGCGCTCCGTGGCGCCCAGGATAGGCAGGCCGATCACGCCTGCGCTGCCGGTGTCCGGCTTGTAGAAAAAGCCGTGGCTGCGCGTTTCTCCCTGGGCCGCGTTGGCGCGCACATAGCTGCCAGCGATATCCGCCTGGCCTCCCAGGCGAATGCTGGTGAAATGCAGATCCTGGCCCTTGGCGCCGACCGCCACCGCGTCATTGCCCAGCGCTTCGATGCGCTCGACGCCATGCGGCAGCGCCAAGGCTTGCGGCGCATCCTTGCCGGCCCAGCGCAGCGCATGCAGCGGCTGCAAAGGCCAGTTCGGATCGACCTGGCGCCGCGCCGAGTTACCGGATTGGCCATACAGCAGGTACGGCCCCACATAGCGGTTCTGCAAACCGTAGTCGCCATTGCCCGGCAAGGCCCGGTAGCTGGCGGCCGGCGCGCTGTCGCGGCCATCGGAAAAGCTGTTCAGCGGCACCCGCAGCAATGCCAGCTCGCCTTGCCCTTTGTCGCTATCCCACATGGCGTCGCCACGCCCCTGCGAGCGCAGCAGCACATTCAGATGGCCGTCCGCGCTTTCCAGGAACGAAAACTGGTCGACCGGCGCGCCGGCCGTCTTCAGCGCGCTGGGCGCCGTGCCGTCCAGCGGCAGGCGGAACACGCTTGAACCGCCGCCACGACGCGTGGTCCACACATACACGGATTCACCGGAGACATAGAACACGCGGCCGGCCGGCCCCATCACGGCACTCGCCTCGCAGCGCAGTTCGCGGCTGGCCAGGTCGCAGCTGGTCACGGTATGCAGGGTGATGCCGGCGCCAGATTCCGGCTCCTCATCGGTGCGGAAAATGCGCGTGGCCGGCGCGATGCGCTGGAAGTCCTGTGGCACGGCGTCACTGCGCCAGCGGCGCAGCGCGGGAAAGCCGCCGAACGGGTCGCCGCGGCGCGGATTGAGCGACAGCGGCGAGTAAAACACCAGCTTGGTGCCGACCAGGCGGCTGGCGTAATTGCGCGCCGAATAATAGTCGTTCGAACGCAGGTGATAGGTGGCGCGGTAGGCCAGGCGGCCGGCAGCATCGATATCGAACAGGCCCACCTCGGTGCCGCCACGGCTGTAGCTGTAGCCGATCACCACCACCGTGTCGCCCGACACCAGCAGCTCGTCATACCAGCTGTCGGACGGATCGCTGCCCGGCGCAAACGCATCGAGCGAGGCCACCGGCCGCAAGGCCTGCTGGCCGACGTTGACCGTGAACAGCTTGCCGCGCCTTAGCATCACCAGGTGCTTGCCATGCACCTTGACGATGCCGCCTTCATCGACGCCGGCCGTCTGCGTGTTGGTAACCGCGTCCGCGACCGAGTCCGCGACCGCCCCCGACACCTCGGCCGATTTGGACGCCGACGAGGCCATCGGCGCCGGCATCGGCATGGCTTTCATCTGCAGCTCGGTGCGCCGTTGCAGGGCCAGCTGCTGCGCGGCCAGCTTGTCGAGCCAGGCCTTCAAAGCCTGTTCGCTGGCAAACGCCGTCAGCGTTTTCCTGGGGGTGGTGTCAACGGCGGTGGCGGCATGGGCGGCGCACGACAGCAACAGGGGCAGCAGCAAGCTCGTTTTCAAGGCGGTGGACATGGCGGTTTCTCCGGTAGGCATGAAGGTATGGATCATGAAACGCGGCGCGGAACAAAACGGGGTTAAAGCCACGCAAAAATAATTCCAGGGTGAGCCAGCTCACATGCGGCGCCCCCGCGCGCAATCGTGCGCCGTCAAAAAGGGCTACCATGAAAGACCTCGTCACCACTTGCAGAAAGAGCGCCATGCCGACCACCACGCTGACCTTGAACGATCCCGCGCTGCTGCGCCAGCAATGCTATATCAACGGCCAATGGCGCGATGCCGAGAGTGGCAAGACGACGGACGTCGGCAACCCCGCCACCGGCGAGGTGATCGGCAATGTCCCCACCATGGGCACGCAGGAAACGGCGCAGGCCATCACCGCCGCGAATGAGGCCTGGCCCGCCTGGCGCAAGAAAAGCGCGGCCGAACGGGCCGCCTATCTGCGCCGATGGAATGACCTGATGCTGGAACACGCCGACGACCTGGCGCTCCTGATGACGGCGGAACAGGGCAAGCCGCTGGCCGAATCCAAGGGCGAGGTAAAGTATGCCGCCTCGTTCATCGAATGGTTTGCCGAGGAAGGCAAGCGCGTCTCGGGCGAGACGCTGGCCTCGCCGTGGCCGGACCGCCGCATCGTGGTGACGAAAGAGCCGATCGGCGTGTGCGCCGCCATCACGCCGTGGAATTTCCCGGTCGCGATGATCACGCGCAAGGTGGGCCCGGCGCTGGCGGCCGGCTGCCCGATTATCGTGAAACCGGCCGGCCTGACGCCGTTTTCCGCGTTGGCGCTGGCCGTGCTGGCCGAGCGAGCCGGTATTCCTCCCGGCGTGTTCAATGTGATCACGGGCTCGTCGCAGGAGATCGGCGATGAACTGACGGCCAACCCGCTGGTGAGGAAACTCAGTTTCACCGGGTCGACCGAAGTGGGCCGCAAGCTGATGGCGCAGTGCGCGCCGACCATTAAAAAACTGTCGCTGGAACTGGGCGGCAACGCACCGTTCATCGTGTTCGACGATGCCGATCTCGATGCGGCCGTGGAAGGCGCGATCGCCTCGAAATACCGCAACGCGGGCCAGACCTGCGTCTGCGCCAACCGCCTGTATGTGCAGGACGGCGTGTATGACGCGTTTGCCGAAAAGCTCGTGGCGGCGGTGGCCAGGCTGAAAGTCGGCAATGGCGTCGACGACGGCGTCACGCAAGGGCCGCTGATCGAAGAAAAAGCCGTGAAAAAAGTCGAGCAACATGTGGCCGACGCGCTGGCCAAGGGCGGCCGCCTGCTGGCAGGGGGCGAGCGCCATGCACTGGGCCACAGCTTCTTCCAGCCGACCGTGATCGCCGATGTGACGGCCGACATGCTGGTGGCCAAGGAAGAAACCTTCGGCCCGCTGGCGCCCCTGTTCCGATTCCACACCGACGACGAAGTCGTGGCGCTGGCCAACGACACCGAATTCGGCCTGGCCGCCTATTTCTATTCGCGCGATATCGGTCGCATCTGGAAGGTGGCGGAAGGGCTGGAATCGGGCATGGTGGGCGTCAATACGGGCCTGATCTCGACCGAAGTGGCGCCGTTCGGCGGCGTCAAGCAGTCAGGCCTGGGACGCGAAGGCTCGTCGTACGGGATCGATGATTACCTGGTGATCAAATATATCTGCATGGGCGGGATCTGACGATAACTTTCCTAAGTCGCGTAGGTCAGGTTAGCGCTGCGCGCGTAACCCGACACCACCACGCACGTCACTCAAACCCGCGAACCTGGTCACCATTAAAATTCGGCAAGCGCCACGAAAACCGCAGCGCCAGGAAACGGAACAGCAGGCCGGCGCCGATCGACGCCAGCTGCGCCACCGCGCTGTCGACCTTGAAATGCAGCAGCGCCACGTACAAGGCCCCCGTAAACACCGCCACGGTGGCATACACTTCGCGCTGCAGCACCAGCGGGATCTGGTTGCACAGAATATCGCGCAGCAGGCCGCCGAACACGCCGGTGATCATGCCTGCCAGCACCACGATGGCCGGGTGCATGCCGGCCGACATGGCGATATCGCAGCCGATCACGCAAAACGCCACCAGTCCCAGTCCGTCGACGATCAAAAATACCGAGCGCAAATGGTGCAGATAGCGCGCCACGAAGGCCGTGACGACGGCCGCGCCGCCCGTAAACAGCAGGTATTCGGGATGGGCGATCCAGCCCAGCGGATAGTGGCCCAGCAACACGTCGCGGATGGTGCCGCCGCCCAGCGCGGTGACGGTGCCGATCATCACGATGCCGAACAGGTCCATGCCGCGGCGCATGCCCATGATGGCGCCGGACATGGCTTCGGCGGTAATCGCCACCAGGTAGATCGTATAGAGCAGCATGATTTATTCTTCCAGAGTACGGCAAGACGCAAAACGCCATTGTGCACCGCAACACGCCTTTCCTTATAAAAAGTAAGTATTATTTGGGAATGATAAATTTTCCTAATGATGGGCGGCGCTGATGGAACTCAATCCCAAGCATACGGAAGCGTTTCGCGCCGTCGTCGAGACCGGCAGTTTCGAGCAGGCGGCCCTGCAACTGCACCTGACTTCGCCCGCCATCTCGCAGCGCGTGCGCGCGCTGGAAAGCCAGCTGGGCAATGCCCTGATCGTGCGCAGCCGCCCTGCCCGCGCCACGCGCACGGGCCAGCGCCTGATGCAATATCTGAAGCGCGCCAGGCTGCTGGAGGCGGACCTGGAGGCGGAACTGGCGGTGCAGCAGGACGCGCCGCTGACCCTGGTGCTGGCGCTGAACGCCGACTCGATGGGCACCTGGTTTTTCCCGGCCCTGGCCGACATCCTGAACCGTGAACGAGTGCTGCTGGACCTGGCGGTGGAGGACCAGGACCACACTTATACCTTGCTGGAAACGGGGATGGCGATCGGCTGCATCAGCACCGAACCGAAGCCGATGCGCGGCTGCACGGCCGAACCGCTGGGCGTGATGCGCTACTGGCTGGTGGCCACGCCGGCGTTTCGCCGGCAATGGTTCGCCCAGGGCATCACGCGCGCGGCGGCGCGCGCGGCGCCGGTGGTGGCCTACACGCGCAAGGACACCTTGCAGTCAAACTACCTGCAGCAGGCGCTGGGCCTGCCGGACGGCGCCTATCCCTGCCACTACGTGCCGGGCGCCACCTCGCACTTCAACGCCATCCGTTACGGCCTCGGCTACGGCATGGTGCCGGAACTGCTGCTGCAGGCCAATCCCGATGGCAAGCTGGTGGAGATGCTGACGCCGAAGCAGCCGGCCGACGTGGCACTGTACTGGCATACCTGGAAAGTGCAGTCGCCGCGCATGGAGCAGCTGTCGCGGCAGATCGTGGCGGCGGCGCGCACGGTGTTGAAGTAAACGAGCACAATGAAAATGTCCATCTTTGTCAAAGATGGACATCGGCGTATGATCAGCATATTCAGGTACAGGAGTTCACGCCATGGGAATGAATATTAATCTGACACCACAACTGGAGGAACTGGTGCGCCAGAAAGTCGAATCCGGCCGCTATACCTCAGCCAGTGAAGTGGTGCGCGAGGCTTTGCGCCTGATGGAAGAGAAAGACCAGTTCAGGGAAGCCAGGCTGGGCCAGCTTCGCCAGGATATACAGGATGGGCTCGATAGCGGGACATCTGTTGCATGGAGCGCTGCAGATATCAAGGCTGCCGGCCGGGCAAGACATGTGACAAAGGTTGCCGGAGACGCATAATGCCAACGGTCACCATGCGGCCGAAGGCGCGTATCGACATGGCGGACATATGGGCTTATATCGCTCGGGATAGCGAAAGACAGGCCGATAAGTTCATCGACCGGATTGACAGGCAATTGGCAAGACTGGCACTTCAGCCCGCCATCGGACGCTTGCGCAATGAGTTGCTGGAAAACCTGCGCAGTTTTCCATTTGAACACTACCTGCTCTTCTATCAAATCACCAGGGAAGGAATTGATGTCGTGCGGGTATTGCATGCCGCCCGCGATATCAATGCGCACTTCACTGCATGAGTGGCAATGGCCACTTCACCAGATGCTGCTGAAGCGCGGCTCATCATCAAAGATTAGCCGCGCCAGCCATTACTGCACTTCTTCGTAACGGGCCAAACGGGCCGCCATGCGCGGCGCCAGTTCGTGGCCGGCCGTAATCGTCACGTTCAGGTCGTTCAGCACGCCGTCTTTCAGGCCGTAGACCCAGCCGTGCACGCTGACTTCCTGGCCGCGTTCCCAGGCGTCCTGCACGATGGTGGTCTGGCACACGTTGAGCACCTGCTCGGCCACGTTCAGCTCGCACAGGCGGTCGCTGCGCTGGCGGCTGGTCAGCACGTCGCCCAGATAGCGCTCGTGTTTCTGGCTCACGTCCTGCACATGGCGCAGCCAGTTGTCGACCAGGCCGATGCGCGTGCCCGTCATGGCCGCATGCACGCCCTTGCAGCCATAATGGCCGACGATGATGACATGCTTGACCTTCAGCACGTCGACGGCGAACTGCAGCACGGACAGGCAATTGAGGTCGGAATGCACGACCACGTTGGCGATATTCCGGTGCACGAACACGTCGCCTGGCGGCATGCCCAGCAGTTCGTTGGCCGGGACGCGGCTGTCGGAACAGCCGATCCACAGGTATTCGGGCGAGGTCTGCGCTTCCAGGTTCTTGAAGTAGTCGGGATTCTTTTCCACCATCGAATCGGCCCAGCGCTTGTTGCGCTGTAGCAGTTCTGACAGGGCCGGGCCGGTTGTTACTTCGGTCATGATGATTTCCTTAAAAAAACGCCGGGATGTGGTTGGCATCCCGGCGATATTGATTAATGCTTATTCAAAAAAGTCCTTGACCTTGTCTTTCCAGGTCTTGCTTTGCGGGCTGTGCTTGGCACCGCCCTCGGTGGTGGATTTTTCAAAGTCGCGTAGCAGTTCTTTTTGTTTGTCGGTCAGCTTGACCGGCGTTTCGATGGCCACGTGGCAGAACAGATCGCCCGCGTAGCCGGAGCGCACGCCCTTGATGCCCTTGCCTTTCAGGCGGAAGGTCTTGCCGGACTGGGTGCCTTCAGGAATCGTGAACGACACCTTGCCGTTCAGGGTCGGCACTTCGATATCGCCGCCCAGGGCCGCCTTGGTGAACGAAATCGGCATTTCGCAATGCAGGTCGTCGCCTTCGCGCTGGAACACGGCGTGCGGCTTGATGTGGATTTCCACATACAGGTCGCCCGCCGGGCCGCCATTCGTGCCCGGTTCGCCGTTGCCGGACGAGCGGATGCGCATGCCATTGTCGATGCCGACAGGAATTTTGACTTCCAGCGTCTTGTTGCGCTTGATGCGTCCGGCGCCGGCACAGGTGGTGCACGGCTCGGGGATCACCTTGCCGCTGCCATGGCATTTCGGGCAGGTTTGCTGGATGCTGAAGAAACCTTGCTGCATGCGCACCTGGCCGTGGCCCGCGCAGGTACCGCAGGTGACGGGCTGCGTGCCCGGCTTGGCGCCGCTGCCGTGGCAGGTTTCGCACTTGTCCCAGCTCGGCACGCGGATGGTCGTGTCGAAGCCGTGCGCAGCTTGCTCAAGTGTAATTTCCAGGTTGTAGCGCAAATCGGCGCCACGGTACACCTGCGGGCCCGCATTACGGCTGCGTCCGCCGCCACCGCCAAAGATGTCGCCGAAGATATCGCCGAAGCTGTCGGCAAAGCCGCCAGCACCGCCGCCGAAGCCGCCACCGCCGCCCATGTTCGGGTCCACGCCGGCGTGACCATAGCGGTCGTACGCTTCGCGCTTTTCCGGATTGGTCAGCATTTCGTAGGCTTCTTTGACTTCCTTAAACTTTTCTTCCGACTCTTTACTATCCGGATTGCGGTCCGGATGGTATTTCATCGCCAGTTTACGGTAAGACTTTTTGATCTCTTCTTCCGAAGCATTTTTTGCGACACCGAGTGTCTCGTAAAAATCACGCTTTGCCATGTTGTCGGCACCTTGCAGTCTATCTACTGATGTAAAAATTACACGAAAAAGCCGAGTCGAGTGCCGCGCTGGGGCGGCGACTCGGCTCGGCCGGTCTTCGTGGCTAATGCCGCGATGTAGCGTTCAACCCGGCTGCCCCCAAGCGACGGGAGCGCAAGAGATTACTTGCTGTCCTTGACTTCCTTGAAGTCAGCGTCAACCACGTCATCTTGCTTGGCGCCGGCATCGGACGCGCCGCCAGGAGCTTGCTGTGCACCTTCCGCACCGCCGGCTGCTTGCTGCGCTTGCATGTCGGCGTACATTTTTTCGCCCAGTTTCTGCGATGCGGTCGACAGTGCTTCCACCTTGGCGTCGATCTCGGCCTTGTCGCCAGCCTTGATGCTCGCTTCCAGGTCGGTGATGGCCGCTTCGATCTTTTCTTTCTCGCCGGCGTCGAGCTTGTCGCCGTATTCCGTCAGCGATTTGCGGGTCGAGTGTACCAGAGCATCGGCCTGGTTGCGCGACTCGGCCAACTCTTTCACCTTCTTGTCTTCTTCCGCGTTCAACTCGGCGTCTTTGACCATCTTCTGGATTTCAGCCTCGGTCAAACCGGAGTTCGCCTTGATGGTGATCTTGTTTTCCTTGCCGGTGGCCTTGTCTTTCGCGCCGACATGCAAAATGCCGTTGGCGTCGATGTCGAAGGTCACTTCGATCTGTGGCGTGCCGCGCGATGCTGGCGGGATGCCTTCCAGATTGAATTCGCCCAGGCCCTTGTTGCCGGCCGCGATTTCGCGCTCACCCTGGTAGACCTTGATGGTCACGGCAGGCTGGTTGTCGTCGGCGGTCGAGAACACTTGCGAGAACTTGGTCGGAATCGTGGTGTTTTTGTGGATCATCTTGGTCATCACGCCACCCAGGGTTTCGATACCCAGGGACAATGGCGTCACGTCCAGCAGCAGCAAGTCCTTGCGTTCGCCCGACAGGACCGAACCTTGAATCGCTGCGCCAACGGCCACGGCTTCGTCCGGGTTCACGTCCTTGCGTGGATCCTTGCCGAAGAATTCCTTCACTTTTTCCTGCACCTTCGGCATACGGGTCATGCCGCCGACCAGGATGATGTCGTCGATGTCCGATACCTTGACGCCGGCATCCTTGATGGCCATGCGGCAAGGCTCGATCGTGGCGGCGATCAGCTCTTCCACCAGCGATTCCAGTTTGGCGCGGGTCATCTTCAGGTTCAGGTGGACCGGCGCGCCATTGGCCATGGCGATGTAGGGCTCGTTGATTTCGGTCTGTTGCGACGACGACAGCTCGATCTTCGCGCGCTCGGCCGAAGCCTTGATGCGCTGCAGGGCGATCGGATCTTTTTTCAGGTCGATGCCGTTGATCTTCTTGAACTCGTCAATGATGTAATCGATGACGCGCTGGTCGAAGTCTTCGCCGCCCAGGAAGGTGTCGCCGTTGGTGGCCAGCACTTCAAATTGTTTTTCGCCATCGACGTCAGCGATTTCGATGATCGAGACGTCGAACGTGCCGCCGCCCAGGTCATACACGGCGATCTTGCGGTCGCCCTTTTCGTTCTTGTCCAGGCCGAAGGCCAGCGCTGCCGCGGTCGGCTCGTTGATGATGCGCTTGACGTCCAGGCCAGCGATACGGCCGGCATCCTTGGTTGCCTGGCGCTGCGAGTCGTTGAAGTAGGCCGGTACCGTGATGACGGCTTCGGTCACTTCTTCGCCGAGGTAGTCTTCGGCGGTTTTCTTCATCTTGCGCAGCACTTCAGCCGAAATTTGCTGTGGCGCCAGTTTTTTGTCGCGCACGCCGATCCACGCATCGCCGTTGTCGGCTTTGGTGATCTGGTAAGGCATCAGCGCGATGTCTTTCTGTACTTCTTTCTCGTCGAACTTGCGACCGATCAGACGCTTGACTGCGTACAGCGTGTTTTTCGGATTGGTCACGGCCTGGCGTTTTGCCGGCGCGCCGACGAGAATCTCGCCATCTTCCTGGTAAGCGATAATCGACGGCGTCGTGCGTGCGCCTTCAGCGTTTTCGATTACCTTTGGTTGACCATTTTCCATGATGGAAACGCAGGAATTTGTGGTTCCCAGATCGATACCGATAATTCTACCCATGATTTATTTCCTTTTATTCGCTAGATTTCAGATGGTTCTTATATGTGGCAAAGCGGCATGGTTTCAAGGCTTGCTTGATGCCGCACTCTGATTATTTTGCTTGCGCGGTGGTCACGATGGCCGGACGCAACAGACGGTCCGCAATCATATAGCCCTTTTGCAATACCGACACGACCGTATTGGCTTCCTGCTCGGCCGGCACCACGGCCACGGCCTGATGCTTCATCGGGTCCAGCTTCTCGCCTTGCACCGGCAGGATCTCGACCAGGCGGTTGCGCTCAAAAGCCGAGCTCAACTGCTTCAAGGTCATTTCCACGCCTTCCTTCAGCGATTCGATGGTCGGTGCTTCCACCGTCAATGCCATTTCCAGGCTGTCTTTCACGGGCACCAGGGCTTCGGCAAAGCTTTCAACTGCAAATTTATGTGCTTTAGCAACATCTTCCTGGGCGCGGCGACGGATGTTTTCACCGTCGGCCTTGGCGCGCATGAAGGCATCGTGCATCTCTGCAAGACGCGCTTCGGTACTGGCCAGCTGCTCTTCCAAAGTAGGCTCTGCGGGAGTCGATGGTGCAGCCGCCGCAGCGTCCGCTGGCTGATTAGGTACAGCTTGGTTTTCCTGATCTTGCATCTGAAAAGCTCCTACAATCAATGACTTAATATTAGTTAGGCTACATCGCTCTACAACACTGAGCGGCAGATGGGGCTATATCCCTCTCTTTCAAGGGGTATTAACAACATCACCAGAAAACCCCGTTCAATGTTACAGCGAATCGCATATCGCTTCCTGTTTCCTGCAAGCGATGCGCGCGCCATCGGTGAAGCCCGGCATTCTACCAGTCCGGCGCGATGGCCCGCCATTTCGATGTTGTCATTTAGCAAATCCGCTCATGCCACACAAGACAAAGCCGCGCAAGCGCGGCCCTCGTCTGCTGGAAGCATCAGCTATCGCTAGTTGGCCGCGCCCAGCGCCAGCGCCGCCGCACGCGCCTGTTCGCCGTCCTGCCGCTCGGCCGTGCGTTCCAGCGCCGTGCGCATGGTGGGCCAGCCGATCATATGCTGCTCGGCGATTTCCGCCATGCCCGTGATCCAGGCCGGTGTTTCGTTCAGGCAAGGAATATAATGAAACTGCTGGCCGCCCGCCGTTTCGAAATCATGCTTCGCTTCCATGGCGATCTCTTCCAGGGTTTCCAGGCAATCGCTGGTAAAGCCCGGGCACAGCAGATCCACCCGCTTGACGCCCTGCTGCGCCAGCGCAATCAGGGTCGGCGCCGTGTAGGGCTGCAGCCACTCGGCCTTGCCGAAGCGCGACTGGAAGGTGACGATATACTGATCTTTACTCAGTTTTAACTGTTCCGCCAGCAAGCGCGCCGTTTTCAGGCACTGGCAGTGGTACGGGTCGCCCAGCAGCAGGGTGCGCTTGGGCACGCCGTGAAAACTCATCACCAGTTTTTCCGGACGGCCATTGGTTTCCCAGTGCGCCAGTACCGAGTCGCGCAAGGCGGCGATATAGGTGTCGTGCTCGTGGTATTGCTTGATGAAACGCAGTTCCGGCACATTGCGCACCGTGGCGTAATGGCTGAACACGGCGTCATAGATGGAACCGGTGGTGGTGCCCGAATACTGCGGATAGGCGGGCAGGATCGCGATGCGCTCGCAGCCTTCGCTTTTCAGCCGCGCCAGTACTTCGGGCAAGGACGGCGAACCATAGCGCATGGCCATGGCCACCGTCAGGCCACCGTGGCCTCGCCCGGCCAGCGCGCCGGCCAGCAGGGTGGCCTGCCGCTGCGTATGGATTTTCAAAGGCGAACCCTCTTTGGTCCAGATCGACGCGTATTTCTTGGCCGACTGGCCGGAGCGAAACGGCAGGATGATCAAGTTCAGGATGAACCACCACACCAGGCGCGGAATTTCCACCACGCGCGGGTCGGACAGGAACTGTTTCAGATAGCGCCGCACGGCCGAGGCGGTCGGTGCATCGGGCGTGCCCAGGTTGACCAGCACCACGGCGCTGCGCGCGACGGTGCCATGGGTGTACGGCGGTTCGGGTTGGAAGGGCATGGGCTCTTTGATAACGTTGGACGGGTAGCCAGTTATTATAGTGGCATTGGACGGGGTCAGCCCCCCGTCACTGTTGGCAATGAACTTTGTGTTAGTGGTATTGAGGGTCGGACCCCAGCTTTTACCGTTGGGGGTACGCATGCAAAACCCGCAAACCCTGAAAATGCTGGGGTCAGACCCTCAAGGCCGCCAACTGAGAGGCTTGCGCTAGCGGGCGCGGGGGTCTGACCCCGGCTTCGATTACGTTGCGAGTAATTCCCGCGCATGCTTGCGCGTGGTGGCCGTGATTTCCAGGCCGCCCAGCATGCGCGCCACTTCCTCCACGCGCCCTTTGGCGTCGAGCATGTCGATGCGCGAGGCGGTCTTGCCGTTGTCCAAGGTGCCTTTTGCTACTTGGAAATGCTGATTGGCCTGGCTCGCCACCTGCGGCAAGTGGGTCACGCACAGCACTTGCCGGCCCTGTCCCAGGCGTTTCAACAGCCGGCCCACCACTTCGGCCACGGCGCCGCCGATGCCGCTGTCGACTTCGTCGAAGATCAAGGTTGGCGTGGTGGTGGCGTGCGAGGTGATGACGGAAATGGCCAGCGCGATCCGCGCCAGCTCGCCACCGGAGGCCACCTTCGCCAGCGACTTGGGCGCCGTACCCGCATGGCCGGCCACCAGAAATTCCACTTGTTCCAGGCCATGCGCGGCCGGTTCGCAGGGGTTCAGGGCGATTTCAAAGCTGCCGCCCGTCATGCTCAGTTCCTGCATCGCGCGCGTCACGGCCTGGCCCAGTTCCAGTGCGGCCGCCTTGCGGGTGCCGGACAAACGCCCGGCGACCTCGCGGTATTCGGTTTCGATCTTTTCTTCCTGGCGGCGCAGCCCCTCGATATCGCTGGCGTCGGCCAGGTGCTGCAGTTTTTCGGACAGCTTCGCGTGTTCTTCCGGCAGTTCTTCGGGCGTGACGCGGAACTTGCGCGCCGTGCTGTGCATCGCCTCCATGCGCGCGTCGAGCTGGTGCAGGCGGTCCGGGTCCAGCTCGACCCGGTCCAGGTAATTGTTCAGCGCATACACGGATTCCTGCAACTGGATGCGCGACGATTCGATCAGGTCGACGATGGGTTGCAGTTCGGCATCGACCGAGACCAGCTTGCCCAGCTTCTGGTTCAGGGTGGCCAGCTGGGAAATCACCGGGTGTTCTTCCGCTTCGGAAATGATGGACAGCGCTTCCTGCGCCCCTTCGAGCAGGCTGGCCGCGTGCGACAGTCGGCTGTGCTCGTTGGTGATCTCGGTCCATTCGCCGGGCTTGGCGGCCAGCTTTTCCAGTTCGCCCACCTGCCATTCCAGGCGTTCGCGCTCGTACAGCACGTTGGCGGCATTGGTTTCGAATTCTTCGCGCTGGCGCACCAGGGCGCGCCAGCGCTTGTGGAGAAACCCCACCTGGCGCGCGTCCTGTTCCGCGCCCGCCTCGCGCGCCGTCGCCTGGCCGTCGAGCAGGGCGCGCTGGGACTCGCTTTTCAGCAGGGACTGGTGCGCGTGCTGGCCGTGGATGTCGACCAGCAGGTCGCCCAGCTCGCGCAGCTGCGCGGCGGTGGCGGCGATGCCGTTGATATAGGCTTTCGAGCGGCCCGCATTGTCGATCACGCGGCGCATCAGGGCGCCACCGTCTTCGTTGGCAAATTCATTGGCCACCAGCCAGGCCTGCGCCACCTCGCTGACGGAAAAGTCGGCCGTGATGTCGGCCTTGGCCGCGCCTTCGCGCACCACGCTGGCGTCGCCGCGCCCGCCCAGCGCCAGGGTCAGCGCATCGATCAGGATGGACTTGCCGGCGCCCGTTTCGCCCGTGAGCACGCTGAAGCCGGCGGAAAATTCCAGCTCAATGGTATCGACAATGACAAAATCGCGGATGGACAGTGTATGGAGCATGGCTTCAATGGTTGGGCGGCAATCAGGCTGGGCGCCGCGGGGTTGGCGTAAAAAACCGCGCTTAAACGAGCTTGCCCTCGCCGGACGGATACTCGTTCCAGTGCAGCTTCTCGCGCAGGGTGTTGTAATAGCTCCAGCCTTCCGGATGGAGGAAAGTGATCGTGTGCGGCGAACGGCGAATCAAAATGCGGTCTTGCTGCAGCAGGCTGGCGAAGGTCTGCATGTCGAAGTTCACGCTGATATCGCGTCCGCGCACGATTTCCACCACGATCTGGCTCGAATCGGGCAACACGATGGGACGGTTCGACAGCGCGTGCGGCGCGATCGGCACCAGCACGATGCCGCCCAGGGTGGGGTGCAGCAGCGGGCCGCCGGCCGACAGCGCATAGGCGGTCGATCCCGTCGGGGTGGAAATGATCAGTCCGTCCGAACGCTGGTTGTACATGAAATGGCCGTCGACTTCGACCCGTAATTCAGCCATGCCGGCGCCGGCGCCGCGCGAGACCACCACGTCGTTGACGGCCATGCCGACATGAATCGCCTTGCCGTCGCGCAGCACGCTGCCTTCGAGCAAGGTGCGGCGCTCGGCTTCGAAATTGCCGCCCAGAATGTCCGCCAGCACCGGCAGCATGCGCTCCAACGGAATATCGGTCATGAAACCCAGCCGGCCCTGATTGATGCCGATCAAGGGCACGTCATACGGCGCCAGCTGGCGCGCAATGCCCAGCATGGTGCCGTCGCCGCCCATGACGATGGCGCAGTCGGCGCAGGCGCCGATGTCGGCGGCCGACAGGGCGGGCACGCCGGCCACGTCCAGGTGGGCGGCGGTTTCCGCCTCGAACACCACCGTGTGGCCCAGGCCGCGCAGGAAGTCGATGATGCTGTTGACGGGCTCGGCGATGCCATCGGTATTCTGGCGAACGACCAGCGCGATGGTCTTGGGCCCCATGTTGAAGCTGGAACCCGGGGCTGGCGGCGGTGCTGGCGGAAGATCGGCGTGGTTATCGACGGGCATAAAAATCTCGGCAAATGAATTCGGTGGCAAGTCGCCCCAAGGCTGTCGCGATCAGCACGCCACTACCGCGAAATACTGTATATATGCACAGTATAGTGCGGTAGCGGGCCGGCTGCAAGGGGCGTTCGGTAAGTCGTGCATGCAGTGTAATCGGGATGGACGGTACGGGGGCGAAGAAAAGATGCGCCCCTGCGTGCGCCAGCGCGCCCTCGGCCGTGAAATCCGCTTGCGCGGCGCGGCCCGCGCGGGGACACTGGTCCATATCATTCTTACACTCAGGAGGTCATATGGCTACCGAACGCAGCGAGCGCAAGATCAATACCGATGAGAAAGTACAAAACGATGGCGTGGACCGCCTGCCGCACGAGCGCGACGAGTCGCCCGACGCGCAGAACGTCAAGCCGCGCGACATCATGAAGCAGGCCGCCAGCGACCTTGAACAAGGCCTGGTCGATACCGACCTGCGCGCCCAGCCGGGCGTGGAAAAGGTCAAGCCGGCCCCCCCTGGCCAGGCCAAGCCCGATCCGGACCTGACGTCCAAAAAAACCCGCCAAACCTGATCCCGGAGCCTGCCATGCCCTTCCTCGCCCCGCGCTTGCGCGTTTCCCTGCTTGCCCTGGCTGCCGTGACGGCCCTCGCCGGTGCCGGTAGTGCCCTGGCGCAAGCCATGCCGCCCGGCTTCGGCCCGAATCCGGACCTGCCCAAGCCATCGAAGCAATTGATCCCGACGGTGCAGGTGGCGCCGGTGGAACGCTGGGCCGGCGATGCCAAGCCGACGGTACCGGCCGGTTTTGCCATCCACGCGCTGGCGCGCGACCTCGACCATCCGCGCTGGATTCATGTCCTGCCGAATGGCGACGTGCTGGTGGCCGAAACCAATGCCCCGCCAAAACCGGAAGACGGCAAGGGCATCAAGGGCAAGATCATGAAGATGACCATGAAAAAGGCCGGCGCGGGCACGCCGACCGCCAACCGCATCACGCTGCTGCGCGGCGTCGGTGCGGACGGCGTGGCGCAGACGCGCACGGTGTTCATGCAAGGCCTCAATTCGCCGTTCGGCATGGCGCTGGTCGGCAAGGACCTGTATATCGCCAATGCCGACGCGCTGGTGCGCGTGCCCTACGAAGAGGGCCAGACCGAGATCACGGCCAAGCCCGTCAAGGTAATGGATTTGCCGGGCGGCCCGATCAATCATCACTGGACCAAGAACGTGGTGGCCAGCCCGGATGGCAAGTTTTTATATGTATCGGTCGGATCGAACAGCAATGTGGCCGAGAACGGCATGGGCGCCGAGGAAGGCCGTGCGGCCATCTGGCAATACGAAATTGCGACCGGCAAGCCGCGCATCTTTGCCAGCGGCCTGCGCAACCCGAACGGCATGGCCTGGCAGCCCACCAGCAAGGCGCTGTGGACAGCCGTCAACGAGCGCGACGAGATCGGTGACGAGCTGGTGCCCGATTACATGACCTCGGTCAAGGATGGCGGATTCTACGGCTGGCCCTACAGTTATTACGGCCAACATGTGGACCAGCGCGTGAAGCCGCCGCGCCCGGAACTGGTGGCCAAGGCCATCTCGCCCGACTATGCGCTGGGCGCCCATACGGCTTCGCTGGGCCTGGCGTTCTATGACGGCAAGCAGTTTCCGGAAAGCTACCAAGGCGGCGCCTTTATCGGCCAGCACGGTTCGTGGAACCGCAAGCCCTTCAGCGGCTACAAGGTGATCTTCGTGCCGTTTGCCGATGGCAAGCCATCGGGGCCGCCGCAGGATTTTGTCAGCGGCTTTCTCGACCGCAAGGGCAATGCCCAAGGCCGTCCGGTCGGCGTGGTGCTCGACAAGGAAGGCGCGCTGCTGGTGGCCGACGATGTGGGCAATGTGATCTGGCGCGTGACGACGGCGCCTTGAGGCCGGCACAGGGGGGCGATCATCCCCCTGTGTGACGCACCGAACAGTGGCAGGCTGATCCGGCGCGCATGATGGTTGTTCGAACCACGCAAAGGAGCACATCATGAAGAAATCAGGATCAGCCGTCTGGAGTGGCGGCCTCAAGGATGGCAAGGGTTTTATTTCCACCGAAAGCGGTGCGCTCGACAATATTGCCTATGGCTTTAACACCCGCTTCGAAGATGGTCCGGGCAGCAATCCGGAAGAATTGATCGGCGCCGCCCATGCGGCCTGCTTCACCATGGCACTGTCGGGCAAGCTGGGTGAAGCTGGCCTGAAAGCGACGGCCCTGAAAACCACGGCGCAGGTCAGCCTGGACAAGGTCGATGGCGAATACGCAATCACCGCCGTGCACCTGACCCTGGTGGCCACGATTCCCGGCGCCACCGATGAGGTATTCCAGGATGTGGCGCTGCGCGCCAAGCTGGGCTGCCCCGTATCGAAATTGCTGGTCGCCAATATCACGCTGGACGCCACGCTGGAATAAGCCGGCTTGACCAGGTCGCTCGCCGTTCCATGCCGCCTGGCAACGGGTGGCGGGAGCGGTTTCTGCAGGAACCCCATAAAACGCCTAGAATCCTGCTATTCCCTTATCACTAGCAAGGATTTAGCATGCGTATTTTGCACACCATGTTGCGGGTCGGCGACCTGCAGCGCTCCATCGATTTCTACACCAAAGTATTGGGCATGAAGCTGCTGCGCACCAGCGACAACCCGGAATACCAGTACACGCTGGCCTTTGTCGGCTACGGCTCGAACCCGGACCACGCGGAACTGGAATTGACCTACAACTACGGCAGCACCAGCTATGACCTGGGCACGGCGTATGGCCATATCGCCATCTCGGCCGACGATATCGTCGCCGCCTGCGATGCGGCGCGCAGCAATGGCGGCAACGTCACGCGCGAGCCGGGCCCGGTCAAGGGCGGCACCACCGTGATCGCCTTTATTACCGATCCGGACGGCTACAAGATCGAACTGATCGAACGCAAGTTCGACGGCCAGGGTGGCGGCTTGTAATCAGCGCACTGTCATCAAGCGGGCTGCACTGCGGCGGCAATCGCCGCGCGCAGCCAGGCAATGCCGGCATCGCCATCGGTACGGTGATGCCGCACCAGCTCGAATCCAAACGGCGCAATCGCAAACGGCGGCGCCTGCAGCATCAAAGCCTGCCCTTCATGTCCCGGCACGGCGCGGCGCGCCACCGTCAGGATCAAATCTGTTCCCTTCAGTAACTCCGGCGCCACCGTCCAGTGTGGCAAGCGCACGGCGACGCGGCGCGTCTTGCCCAGCTTGGCCAGCGCCGCATCGACTTCCCCCGCCATGCCGCCATCGGTGGACGCCACCAGCACATGGGGCCGCGCCAGATAGGCTTCCAGCGTCAACACCTGGCCCGGTGCAAGGCTGGCCGGGTCCATCGCGCAAATAAACGTTTCCTCGAACAAGATATCGCTGTGCAACTGCTGCGGCAGTTGCGCGAACACGCCCAGCGCCAGGTCGATCTCGCCATCCTGCAAGGCAGCCAGCATGGCCGGCCGGCTGGCGTAGCTGATGGAAAGATCAATGCCGGGCGCGTCCGTGCGCAAGCGGCGCAGCAGGGCCGGCAAGACCTGCGCCGCGCCGTAGTCGGACATGGCCAGGCGAAACACGCGCTGCGTGCTGGCGGCGTTGAACACCGCGCCGCCCAGTACCGAGCGCACGTTTTGCAAGGCCTCGGCCAGCGGCCGCGCCAGCGCCAGCGCGCGCGCCGTCGGCTGGAAGCCACCCTTGCCACGCAGCAGCAGCGGGTCGCCGAGCAGATGGCGCAGCCGTGCCAGCGCATGGCTGACCGCCGGCTGGCTCATGTGCAAGCGCTGGGCCGCGCGCGACAGATGGCGCTCGCTCAGCAAGGCTTCCAGGATCACCAGCAGGTTCAGGTCGATCGCGCGCAGACTATTCGTTTGATGCATGTTTTGATGACAAATTGTGAATTGGATTTTATCCCAGCATAATAATACGATGCCATCCATCAACTCAACAGATGGAGTCTCACATGCAAGGATGGATTACCTTGTTTGCCCCGCTGGCCATGCTGGCCGGCGCCGTCGTGCCGTTCCAGGCCGGCGCCAATGCGGCGCTGGGCCGCAACCTGGGCCACCCGCTGTGGGCCACCGTGGCCTCGCTGGGCGTCAGCGCCGTGCTCGCATCACTCGTCATGCTGGCGATGCGCGTGCCGGCGCCCGAGGTGGCGCTGTCGCTGCGCGCGCCGGGTTGGACCTGGCTCGGCGGCGCGGCCGGCGTGTTTTACATCACGGCCGCGCTGATGCTGGCACCGCGCATGGGCTCCGGCCCCTTCATGGCGGCCGTGATCGGCGGCCAGGTGCTGGCCGCGCTGGCCATCGACCGCTACGGCTTGCTGGGCTTTGCCGTAAAACACATTACGCCGCTGCACTGGCTGGGGGCGGCGCTGGTGGTGGCCGGCGTGATCGTCACGCAATTGGCCAACGGACGCGCCGGCTGACGAAAAAAAACCAGCGCAGGCGCTGGTTTTTTTGTGATCGCAAGAACCGCTTAACGGTCGAGCAAGGCGTTGACAGGCAACAGGTCGGTTTCCTTCAGGGTGCCGGCGGCCGCCTTCAAGCGCAGGCCGTTCATGATGGTGTCGTAGCGCGCTTTCGACAGGTCTTTCTGTGTCGAAAACAGTTGTTTCTGCGCATTCAAGACGTCGATATTGATGCGCACGCCCACCTGGTAACCGAGCTGGTTCGATTCCAGCGCCGACTTGCTCGACACTTCCGCCGCCTCCAGCGCCTTCACTTGCGCCATGCCGCTGTTGACACCCAGGAAAGCCTGGCGCGCATTTTGCGAGGCCGAACGGCGCGCCGTTTCCAGGTCGTTGCGGGCCTTGTTTTCCAGCGCGATCGATTCGCGCACCTTGCTGGTGACGGCAAAGCCGCTGAAAATCGGGATGCTCCACTGCACGCCGATGGCGTTGTTGTTGTTGCCGCTGCCCGTACCGCCACCCGAGGAATAGGTATGGCCGGCATTGGCGATCAGGTCCAGGGTCGGGTAGTGGCCGGCGCGGTTGCGGCCGATGTCGCGCTTGGCCGACTCCACGTTGAACTGGGCCGTGACGACGCCGAAGTTCTGCTCTTCGGCCGAGCTGACCCACGGTTCGATGGTGGCCGGCTGCGGCGCGCTGAGGACCACGCCGGTGCGCATGGTCGACAAATTCGCCGGCGCTTCACCGATAATCGTTTGCAAGGCGCTGCGCTTGTTGGCCAGGTCATTGATGGCGGCAAACTCCTGCGCCACCACCAGGTCATACGCCGCCTGCGCTTCATGCGTGTCGGTAATGGTCTGCGTGCCGACCTCGAAATTGCGCTTGGCCGACGCCAGCTGCTCGGTGGTCGCCGCTTTTTGCGACTGCGTCGCACCCAGGTTGTCCTGCGCGCTCAGCACATCGAAATACGCCTGCGCCACGCGCGTGATCAGGTCTTGCTGCACCTGCGCGAACTGGGCTTCGGCAATCGCCTGCGCCAGCTTGCTTTGCTGATAGGTTTCCCAGCGGTCCCAACGGAACAGCGGCTGGGCCAGCGTCAGGTTGTAGCTGTTGGTGCGTACATTCACCGATGGCGAGGTGATCTTGTTGCCGCCCTGGTTTTGCGTGATCAGCTCGTTGTCGCCACGCGTATTGCTGCCCGAGGCGGACACCTGCGGCAGCAAGCCGGCCAGGCCCTGCGGCACCCTTTCCATCCCGGCCGACAGGGCCGCGCGCGCGCTGGCATACTGCGCGTCATTGGCCAGCGCCTGCTGGTAGACCTGGATGAGATCGGCCGCCTGTGCTTGCAGCGAGCATGTCATCGAGACAAAGGCGCTGGTCATCAGTACGGCGATAAGGGGTTTCCGCATTGCATTTCTCCGTGGGAGTCGTCAAAAGTTGATGGATACAAGAATCGGGTGCTGCCTGCCTGCTGCCCCTCCGGATAAGACGGGTGCAGGTCTCCTCGGGCCTGCGCACGGCACAGGCCCGGGATTGCGTCTACAAGGAATTACTTAATATTTTGCCATGCTGGCGTCGACCTGCAACGCCCAGGCGTGCATGCCGCCCGTCAGATTACTGACCTTGCCAAACCCATTACGTTCCAAAAAGGCCGCCACCTGCATGCTGCGCGCGCCGTGATGGCAGATGCAGACGATCTCGGCTTCTTCATCGAGGTCGTCGATGCGCGCCGGGATCGAGTTCATCGGCATCAGGGTGGCGTCGTCCAGCCGGCACAGGTCAAATTCCCACGGCTCGCGCACGTCGAGCAGGAAGGGCCGCGGACGGGCAGGGTCAGCCAGCCAGGCGGCCAGCTGCGGTGCGCTCAAGATCTCCATTGCATCCTCGCCGCGTCAGAACTGGAAGTGCGACGGCGGCACGGCTTGCAGCGGCGCCACGCTGGTTTCAAATACCTTGCGCGTGTCGTAGGCCTTGTCCGAAGTGCGCGTGATCAGGTGCGCCGACATGATCGGGGCTTCACCGATGATGGCCAGGATGCGGCCGCCCACCTTGACCTGTTGCAAAATCGCCTCAGGCAGCACCGCCAGGGCGCCGGAAATGACGATCACATCGTACGGCGCGCCCGTGCTCCAGCCCTGCGCGCCATCGCCCAAGGTCACGGTGACATTGGTCACGCCATTCGCGGCCAGGGTCTTTTCGGCCTGCGCCTTGACTTGCGGCTGGATTTCCACGCTCAGCACATGACGCGCCTTGTGCGCCAGCAAGGCCGCCATATAGCCACTGCCGGTACCGATTTCCAGGACATTTTCGTGCTTTTTGACGGCAACTTCCTGCAAGATGCGCGCTTCGAGCTTGGGCGTGAACATGCTTTCGCCACCGCCCAATGGAATTTCGGTATCGATAAAGGCCAGGTTCTTGTAGGCAGCCGGAACAAAATCTTCACGCTTGACCACGTTCAACAGCTCCAGCACGTCGATATCCAATACGTCCCAGGGACGGATTTGCTGTTCGATCATATTGAAGCGGGCTTGTTCGATATTCATCTTTGGACTCGGTAAGTGAAGTAATAATCCGCCATTTTATCGTTGAACTGGCTGAAAGCACATGTTAACCATAAAGAGGGGCGTTGGAGGAAATTTGCGACGATCTGCAGATTTGAGGGGGTGAAGCTGGCAAAGGCCTAACTGAACGGTAACATTGCCCGTGGCTCAAGCGCCCACGGGCGTGCTGACCTGCAAGCCGCGCAAGCTCATGTCAATAAACGTATTGAGATAAGCGATGGGATCGATGTCATTCACGTCGCACGGCAGGAAGGAATGGGTCCACATCATCAGCATGGTCATCGGCGCGCACAGGATGGCGCTGACCAGCACCGGATCGACCTGGCGGAACTCGCCGCGCCGCATGCCGCGCTCGACCAGGCTGGCAATCAGGGCATTGCCGCGCTGCACCACTTCTTCGTTGTAAAACTGTGCCAGTTCGGGGAAATTGTTGGTTTCCGCCATCATCAGCTTGGTCAGCCCGGCCAGCTTGGTGGCGCCGAACTCTTCCCACCATTGCATCATCAGGCTGCGCAATAGCTCGCCGCTGCTGGCGTCCGACGCGGCCATGCTCTCTTCCGCCTCGCCGATCGAGTGCACGATATTGTCGCGCACCACCGCCTTGAACAGCTCCTGCTTGTTTTCAAAGTACAGGTACAAGGTGCCTTTCGACACGCCAGCCCGCTTGGCCACATCTTCCAGCCGCGTCGAGGCAAAGCCCCGCTCGACAAACAGGTCGAGCGCGGCGGCCAGCAATTCCTGCGGCCGCGCATCCTTGCGCCGCTCCCAGCGCGGCTTGCTATCCATCGGGACTTCCATATGCGATTCCGGTAACTTACTTTTGAGTCATTAATCTTAGACTTGTATACAAGCAAGGTCAAGACGGAATGTCGGCATCGCGCCCCGGCTCCCATGCCATTGGGCAGTTTTTCTGACAGGCAAGCTGGGATATGCTCTGCAAGCGAACCACTCATTGAAAGAGGAATACATCATGCGCCCATTTTTCCTGCTCGCCGCCGTGCTCCCGGCGATATTGCTGAGCGCCTGCGCCAGCACGGCCAGCCCGTTGCCCGCGCAACAGGAAGCCAATCGCCAGGTGGTGCTGCGGTTTTACGAAGCCGGGCTGAACCGCAAGGATGCCGATGCCGCCTTGAAGT
Organism: Janthinobacterium sp. J1-1; assembly: GCF_030944405.1. Classification (NCBI taxonomy): domain Bacteria; kingdom Pseudomonadati; phylum Pseudomonadota; class Betaproteobacteria; order Burkholderiales; family Oxalobacteraceae; genus Janthinobacterium; species Janthinobacterium sp. J1-1. The sequence continues at coordinate 1,536,624 of NZ_CP132339.1, read as the reverse complement.
ATGTCGGCAATCGCTATGTGCAGCACAACCCGAATGCGGCCGATGGGCCGGAAGGTTTCAAGCAGTTCATCGCCTTTTTGCGCGACAAGTATCCGCAGTCGCACAGCGAGATCGTGCGCAGCTTTGTCGATGGCGACCATGTGATCCTGCATGTGCATGCAGTGCGCGAGCCTGGCACGCGCGGCAACGCCATCGTCGATATTTTCAAACTGGAAAACGGCAAGATTGTCGAACACTGGGATGTGACGCAGGCGATCCCGGAAAAGACCGCCAGCGGCAATCCCATGTTCTGAACAGGTGGATCAGGTCACCGGCGCCGGGTTGAACAGCGCCAGCGCATTGTGCAGCTTCCAGTGTTCGGCCCAGGTTTTCTTGCCGCTGGCCACTTCCAGCATCAGATGGAACAGTTCCCAGCCGATGTCGGCGATGGTGGCTTCGCCGGTGGCGATGCGGCCCGCGTTGACATCCATCAGGTCGTGCCAGCGGCGCGCCAGGTCGTCGCGCGTGGCGACCTTGATCACCGGCACGGCGGCCAGGCCATATGGCGTGCCGCGGCCGGTGGTGAAGATGTGCAGGTTCATGCCGGCCGCCAGTTGCAGGGTGCCGCAGATAAAATCGCTGGCCGGCGTGGCCGCATAGATCATGCCTTTTTGCGTCAGCTTGTCGCCCGGCGACAGCACGCCGGAGATGGCGCTGCTGCCCGACTTGACGATCGAGCCCATGGCTTTTTCCGTGATATTGGCCAGGCCGCCCTTCTTGTTGCCGGGCGTGGTATTGGCGCTGCGGTCGACGCCACCTTTTTGCAGGTAGTCGTCATACCAGGCCATCTCGCGGATCATGCCATTTGCCACCTCTTCATTGATGGCGCGCGCGGTCAATTGATCGATGCCGTCGCGCACTTCGGTGGTTTCCGAGAACATCACGGTGGCGCCGGCGCGCACCAGCAGGTCGGTGGCGTAGCCGACCGCCGGGTTGGCCGTCACGCCCGAAAACGCATCGCTGCCGCCGCACTGCACGCCGACCACCAGGTCGGCCGCGCTGCAGGTGACGCGGGTGCGCAGGTTCAGCGCGATCAGGCGCAGGGTGGCCATGTCCATGATGGACTGCACCATGGACTCGAAACCGACGTGGGCTTCATCCTGCAAGGTGACGATATAGGCGCCGTTGCGCACCTGGATCGCGCTTTCCGGCATCAGGCGCTGCGGCTGCAGTTTTTCACAGCCCAGACTGACCACCATCGACTGGCCGCCAAAATTGGGATTGAGACTGATATTGCGCAGGGTGCGGATCGGAATATCGGCATTCGGCGCATCGATGGCCACGCCGCAGCCATAGATATGTTCCAGTCCCACCACGTCGTCGACGTTCGGGTACAGCGGCAGCAATTCTTCCTTGATGCGCTTGACGGCGTGTTCGACCACGCCCGAGACGCACTGCACGGTGGTGGTAATGGCCAGGATATTGCGCGTGGCCACGCTGCCGTCGGCATTGCGGTAGCCCTGGAAGGTATAGCCCTCCAGCGGCGCCTGCTCCGGCGCCTTGCGGGTGGCGATCGGCAGGCCGTGCAGCTCGCGCGCCGGCGCCATGCGCACCAAGGATTCTTCGATCCAGCTGCCCTGGGCGATGTCGCGCACGGCGTAGCCGATCACGACGTCGTAGCGCACGATGGCGTCGCCTTCCCGCAGGTCGCACAGGGCGATCTTGTGGCCTTGCGGCACGCGGTCCTGCAAGATGAACTCGCCCGGAAACTCGGTGCCGGCGGGCAAGCCGCCGTCATTGACGACGATCGCCACGTTGTCGTTGTCATGCATGCGGATATATAAAGGTTTCACCGCCAACTCCTGCAAAGTAATGTCGTTCATCATGCGCCCGCCTTGCTGCTGGCCGCCGCACCGCCAGGCGCCGGCACGGCGTTCGATTGCGGCACGGATTTCTTGAATTCAAAACGCTTGATATCGCCCACCATGAACAGGTAGCACAGGATGGCCACCGCCGCATTGGCGCCGACGAAGACCAGCGCGCCGGCAAACGAGCCGGTTGCCTGCAGGATAAAGCCAATCACGATCGGCGTGGTAATGCCGGCCGTATTGCCGAAGGTATTGAACAAGCCACCGCTGAGGCCGCCCGCTTCCTTGGGCGAGGTATCGGACACCACGGCCCAGCCCAGCGCGCCGATGCCCTTGCCGAAGAAGGCCACCGCCATGATCGCCACCACCAGCCAGTCGGCCGACACATAATTACAGAAGATCATGCTCATCGCCAGCAGCATGCCGCCGACGATCGGCGTCTTGCGCGCCACCGACAGCGAATAGCCGGCCTTGATCATGCGGTCGGAAATTACGCCGCCCAGCACGCCGCCGAGGAAACCGGCGACGGCCGGCAAGGCGGCGATAAAGCCCGCCTTCAAGATCGTCATGTGGCGTTCGGTCACCAGGTAGACCGGGAACCAGGTCAGGAAGAAATACGTGAGCGTGTTGATACAGTACTGGCCGATATAAATGCCCAGCAACATGCGGCTGCTCAAGAGTTCCTTGATGCAGGCCAGGGTGTTGATTTTCGGCGCGGCACTTTTCACGCCGCTGTCGAGGTCGACCAGGCCGCCGCCCGCTTCGATATAGGCCAGTTCGGCGGCGTTGATGCGCGGATGGTCTTTCGGGCTGTAGATGGTCTTGCGCCAGATAAAGGCCATCGCGATGCCGAGCAGGCCCATCACATAGAACACGCTTTGCCAGCCATAGCTATGCACCAGCCAGCCCATGATGGGGGCGAACAGCACGGTGGCGAAATACTGCGCCGAGTTGAAAATGGCGGCGGCCTTGCCGCGTTCGGCGGTGGGAAACCAGGCCGAGGTGATGCGGCTGTTGCCGGGAAACGAAGGCGCTTCGGCCGCGCCGACCAGCAATCGCAGCCCGATCAGCATGGCCACTGCCGTGCCGCCCGTGAAGAAGCCCACCCAGCCCATCATCAGGGTAAATACCGACCACAGGAAGATGCTGAAAAAGTAGGTGATCTTGGAGCCGAAGCGGTCGAGCAGCCAGCCGCCCGGCAGCTGCGCCAGCACGTAGGACCAGGCAAAGGCGGAAAAGATGAAGCCCATTTCCACCGGCGACAGGCCGAGCAGCTTTTTCAGCTCCGGCCCGGCGATCGAGATGGTGGCGCGGTCGGCGTAATTGATGGTGGTCACGATGAACAGGATGGCCAGGATGCCCCACCGCACGCGGGTGGCCTTGGCACTGGCGGCGCCAGGCTGTATGGATGGCTGTGTTTTCACTATTGTCTCCAGATGGATCGCTAAGGGCGCTGCACGAACCTGGACCGGCGGGGAAGCGCCGTATCGGTTTCTTGTTTTGCAGTCATGTAGGGTGTCGGCCGCTTTGTCATCAGTCGTCAGACAACTGACGTCGTAGTATAATCACGGCATACGGAAATAGCAATCGCGTTTTTTACCCTTTTTTTTAGCAGGCCAGGTCCATGAATTCTCCCACCATCGCCGCGCCACCGCCCAGGAAACACCGCAACCTGGCACAGGGCGTCGTGGCCCATATTGCCGACAGCATCCGCCAGGGCAGCCTGAACCCCGGCGAAAAACTGCCGACCGAATCGGAAATCATGCGCCTGCACGGCGTCAGCCGCACGGTGGTGCGCGAAGCCATCTCGCACATGCAGGCGGCCGGCATGGTGCAGACGCGGCACGGCATCGGCACCTTCGTGCTGGCACCCGCGCCGGCACCCAGCCTGGGCATCGATCCGGGCACCGTGGTCACCATGCGCGACGTGCTGGCGATCCTGGAATTGCGCATCAGCCTGGAAACCGAATCGGCCGGCCTGGCCGCCAGCCGGCGCAGCGAGGCGCAGCTGCAGCAGCTGCGCGCGGCGCTCGACCATTTCCAGTCGCTGCCGCAGGGCGGCGACGAGACGGTGGCGGCCGACGTGCAGTTCCACCTGGCCATCGCGCTGGCCTCGGGCAACCGTTATTTCCACGATATCCTCAGCCACCTGGGCACCAATATCATCCCGCGCGCGCGCCTCAATTCGGCCAAGCTGGCGCAGGACGATCCGGCCATCTACATGGAACGGGTGCAGCGCGAACACGAAGACATCTTCAACGCCATCGCGCGCCAGGACCCGGAATCGGCGCGCGCCGCCATGCGCACCCATTTGAGCAACAGCCGCGAGCGCCTGCGCCGCGCCCAGGAAGCGATCGAAGCGACCCAGTAATCCCCTTTCGCTCTTCGCCAAAAACAGCGCCCGCAGTTGCCGGCGCTGTTTTTTTATCGCCTTCATGCTTGCGCTTCGCAAATTCATGTTGTACGATGTCTTACAACAGTGAGGCGTTCGGTGTGCAACGTCATCGCTTCCCTTCCTCTTTTTATAGGCGCCTTCACCATGTTTACTCCGCAAGACCTGAAACAGATACTCTCGTCCGGCCTGCTGTCGTTCCCGATCACCGACTTCGACGCGCAAGGCGACTTCGTGCCCGGCGCCTATGCCGACCGCCTGGACTGGCTGGACCCCTACGGCGCCACCGCCCTGTTCGTCGCTGGCGGCACCGGCGAATTCTTTTCGCTGACGCCCGAGGACTACACCCAGGTCGTCAAGATCGCGGTGGAAACCTGCCGCGGCAAGGTGCCGGTACTGGCCGGCGCCGGCGGCCCGACCCGCACCGCGATCGCCTATGCCCAGGAAGCCGAGCGCCTGGGCGCGCACGGCATCTTGCTGATGCCGCACTACCTGACCGAAGCGAGCCAGGATGGCCTGGTGGCGCACGTGGAGGCGGTGTGCAAATCGGTGAAATTCGGCGTGGTGGTGTACAACCGCAATGTCTGCAAGCTCAACGCGCAATCGCTGCTGCTGCTGGCCGAGCGCTGCCCGAACCTGATCGGCTTCAAGGACGGCGTCGGCGAGATCGAAAACATGGTCACCATCCGCCGCAAACTGGGCGACCGCTTTACTTACCTGGGCGGCCTGCCGACGGCCGAAGTGTATGCCTCGGCCTACAAGGCACTGGGCGTGCCCGTGTATTCCTCGGCCGTGTTCAACTTCATCCCGAAGACGGCGATCGAATTCTACGAAGCGGTGCGCACCGACGACTTTGCCACCACCGAACGCCTGATCGACCAGTTCTTCCTGCCCTACCTGGACATCCGCAATAAAAAGGCCGGCTATGCCGTCAGCATCGTCAAGGCCGGCGCCACCCTGGTCGGCCACACGGCCGGTCCGGTACGCACGCCGCTGATCGACCTGAACCCGCAGGAATGCGAGGAACTGGGCGCGCTGATCGCCAAGCTCGGCCCGCAATAAAGCAGCGCCAGCCTTACCGCCCACTTTGCCGGCGCGCGCTGATCCACATCACCGCGCGCCGGCTTGCATGCAACGCAAGGAGATACGCTTGACCAATACCTCAACTGACGCCGTGCGCGGCGACATGCTGATCGGCCGGCACGCCGTGCACGGCAGCGCCACGTCTTTTTTCGCCATCGATCCGGCCAGCGGCGAACCACTGGCACCGGCCTTTGGCGGCGCCACCATCGACGATGTCGAGCGCGCCTGCGCCCTGGCCGAACAGGCCTTCGACACCTTCCGCGACACCACCCTGGAAGCACGCGCCGCCTTCCTGGAAAGCATCGCCGACCAACTGCTCGATCTTGGCCCGGCCCTGATCGAGCGCGCGAAGCAGGAATCGGGCTTGCCGCAGGCGCGCCTGGAAGGCGAGCGCGGCCGCACCGTGGGCCAGTTGCGCCTGTTCGCCAAGGTGGTGCGCGATGGCGCCTGGCTGGCCACGGCGCTGGACTCGGCCTTGCCGCAGCGCACCCCGCCGCGTCCCGATCTGCGCCTGCGCAAGATCGCCCTGGGTCCGGTGGCCGTGTTTGGCGCCAGCAATTTTCCACTGGCGTTTTCGGTGGCCGGCGGCGACACCGCCTCGGCGCTGGCGGCCGGCTGCCCGGTGGTGGTCAAGGCGCACGGCGCCCACCCCGGCACCTCCGAACTGGTGGCGCGCGCGGTGCAAGCCGCCGTGGCCGCCTGCGGTTTGCCCGAAGGCGTGTTTTCCATGCTGCATGGCGATGGGCGCACCATCGGCCAGGCGCTGGTCACGCATCCGGCCATCAAGGCGGTCGGCTTCACCGGCTCGCGCCAGGGTGGCCTGGCGCTGGTGCGCAGCGCCGCCGCGCGCGCCGAACCGATCCCCGTGTATGCGGAAATGAGCAGCATCAATCCGGTGTTCCTGCTGCCGCACGCGCTGGCGCGGCACGCGGCGCGCATCGGCGCCGGCTTTGTCGATTCATTGACCCTGGGCGCCGGCCAGTTCTGCACCAATCCGGGCCTGGTGATCGCCATCGACGGCCCGGACCTGGACACCTTTTGCAGCGCCGCCGTCGCCGCCCTGGAGGGCAAAGGCGCCGGCACCATGCTGACGCCCGGCATCCACGCCGCCTTCAATGATGGCGTGGCGCGCCTGGGCCGGCATGCCGGCGTGACCCTGCTGGCGCGCGGCCAGCAAGGCAGCGCCAGCTGCGCCGGCCAGGCCGCCCTGTTCGCCACCGACGCGGCCACCTTCCTTGCCAATCCGGACCTCGAAGACGAGGTGTTCGGCGCCAGTTCGCTGCTGGTCAAATGCCAGGATGCGGCGCAGTTCCGGCAGATCGCCGAATACCTCGACGGCCAGCTGACGGCGACCCTGTTCCTGGAGCAGGACGACCAGGAACAGGCGCGCGCCCTGCTGCCGGTGCTTGAACGCAAGGCCGGCCGCATCCTGGTGAACGGCTATCCGACCGGCGTGGAAGTGTCGCATGCGATGGTGCATGGCGGCCCCTTCCCGGCCACCTCGGACAGCCGCGGCACTTCGGTCGGCGCCAGCGCCATCGACCGTTTCCTGCGCCCCGTCAGCTACCAGGACTTGCCGGCCTGGCTGCTGCCAAGCGCGCTGCAGGACGACAATCCGCTGCAGCTGTGGCGCGTGCGCGACGGCGCCCTGACGCAGGCCTGAGGACCTGCCGGTTTCACCATCTTCACTCCATGGGCTTGAGACACCCGCCTTATCCAATACAAGGAAAATAAAATGAAGAGCAGCATCATCGTGGCGGCCATCGCGGCCGCCTGCGGCACCCAGGCAGCGGCCCAGAGCAATGTCGTGATCTACGGCATTGCCGACGCCGGCATCACGCGCGAGAGCGGCGGCGCGGCCGGCACCGTCAACAAGGTCAACAGCGGCGCCGCCTCGGCGTCACGCCTCGGTTTCAAGGGCAGCGAAGACCTGGGCGGCGGCCTGTCGGCCATCTTCCTGCTGGAAACCGGCTACAAGATCGACACCGGCGAGGTCGACGCGGCCGGCACCATCTTCAACCGCCAGGCCTATGTCGGCCTGAAAGGCAGGGCCGGCAGCGTCACCTTGGGGCGCCAGTATACGCCCTACCATACGGCGCTGGCCAGCGTGGCCGACCCATTCGGCACGGGCCTGGCGGGCACCTCGAAAAACCTGTTTCCCGATTCGGGCGCCAATGTGCGCAGCAGCAATACCGTGCTGTACACGAGTCCGGTGAGCAATGGTTTTTCGGGCGAGCTGGCCTACAGCGCCGGCGAGAAATCCAGCAGCGCCACCGGCCGCCAGGTCGGCGCCTCGCTCGGCTACGCCAGCGGTCCGCTGACGGTGCGCGTGGCCTACAACAACAAGAACAGCGACGTGGAAACGGCGCCGGGCGTGGTGGCGGTGCGCAACGGCAATGGCCGCAACACCTTGCTGGCGGCCAATTACGACTTCAAGGTGGTCAAGCTGTTTGCCGCCTATGGCGTCGACCAGGGTTTCAACAGCGCCCCCTTGGGCAATGCCAACAACCCATACGGCGGCGTGCGCCCGACCGCGTCCACCGACGGCAATGAACTCCTGCTCGGCTTCACGGCGCCCGTCGGCGGCGGCTCGCTGATCGCCTCCATCATGCGCAAGGATGATAAAACCCGCTTCAACCAGGATGCGCGCTCCTGGGGCGTGGGCTATATCTACCCCCTCTCGAAACGCAGCAGCCTGTACGGCGCCTATGCTGCCATCAGCAACCGCAATGGCGCCGGCTACACGGTGGCCAACAACAGCGAATCGGGCAGCGGCAACCGCGGCATGAACCTGGGCCTGCGCCACAGTTTCTGAGCAGGCGCGAGGCCACAATTTCATGAAAAATTGACTTCGCGGCCCTCCTCTTCAGATCGCTTTCTTTTCCTTGCCGGCATTGCCTTATGATGTCTGCAATATTGTCTTAAAGCATGCCTTTACCGGCAGGCGGGGATCGGAAAGGATCAAGATGTTCAAGACTGTCGGCGAACTGCTGCGCCATTTCAAGGAAGCCGTGCCGTTTCGCCTGGGGCCGGCCATCATTTCCACCATCGTGCTGGTGACCCTGCTGCTGCTGCCCGCGCCCGATGGCCTCACGGCCAAGGCCTGGGCGCTGGTGGCGATTTTCCTCACCACCATCGTCGCCATCATTTTGAAGGTGATGCCGATCGGCGTGATGGCCATGATGGCGATCGTCATCGTTTCGCTGTCGCAAGTCACCTCCACGTCGTCCAAGGGCGCCATCACCGATGCGCTGAGCAGCTTTGCCAATCCGCTGATCTGGCTGATCGTGGTCGCCATTTTGATTTCGCGCGGCCTGAAAAAAACGGGCCTGGGCAGCCGCATCGGCCTGCTGTTCATCTCGCTGCTGGGCAAGCGCACCATCGGCATCGGCTACGGCCTGGCGATCTGCGAACTGGTGCTGGCGCCTTTTACGCCCAGCAACACCGCGCGCGGCGGCGGCATCGTGCACCCGATCATGAAGTCGATCGCCAACGCGTTTGACTCCGATCCGGCCAAGGGCACCGAGCGCAAGGTGGGCACTTACCTGGCGCTGGTCAACTACCACGCCAACCCGATCACCTCGGCCATGTTCCTAACGGCCACCGCGCCGAATCCGCTAGTGGTCGATTACGTGGCCAGGGTCAGCAACCAGAGCTTTCACCTGAGCTGGACCACCTGGGCGCTGTGCATGCTGCTGCCGGGCCTGGTTTGCCTGCTGGTGATGCCGCTGGTGATCTATCTGCTGTCGCCGCCGGAACTGAAGGCCACGCCGGACGCGGTCGATTATGCCAGGGCGGAACTGAACACCATGGGCCCGCTGTCGGCCGCCGAAAAAGTCATGCTGGGCACCTTCGGCCTGCTGCTGGTGCTGTGGGCCAACGTGCCGGCCATGCTGTTCGGCCCGGCTTTTACACTCGACCCCACGGTGGTCGCCTTTGTCGGCCTGTTCGTGCTGATCATTACTGGCACCATCACCTGGGACGACGTGCTGTCCGAGAAAAGCGCGTGGGACACGCTGGTGTGGTTCGGCGCGCTGGTGATGATGGCCGAGCAATTGAACAAGACCGGCGTGATCGCCTGGTTCTCAAGCGGCATGAAAGCCGCCATCGTCGCCAGCGGCATGGACTGGCTGCCGGTGGCCAGCGTGCTGGTGCTGGTATTCGTGTTTTCGCACTATTTCTTTGCCAGCACCACGGCCCATATCAGCGCCATGCTGCTGGCCTTCCTGACGGTGGGCGCGCAGCTGATCCCGCCCCAGTACCTGATCCCCTTCATGCTGATGATGACGGCAGGTTCGGCCATCATGATGACCCTGACCCATTACGCCACCGGCACCTCGCCCATCATCTTTGGCAGCGGCTATGTAACGATGGGCAACTGGTGGCGCACAGGATTGATCATGTGCCTGGTGGAACTGGCGATCTTTGCGGTGGTGGGCACCATATGGTGGAAGGTGCTGGGCTACTGGTAAGCGCAGTTCAGCCCCCGTTTTGCGCAGTTCATCGCATTGCGCTACAGGCAACAGGGGGACTTTGTTATCTTGCTATCGACAGCACGGCAGCCGCAGCGCGGCCGCCGGCTTTTTTCATTCAACGATACCAATCAAAGGAAATATCATGCGTGCTTTGCTGGCCCTGTGCTGCGCCGTCGCCGTTGGCGGCTGCGCCATCGTCATCAACCCCAACGATGGCGACGTGCGCTACAGCACGGATTCCGGCGGCAAGGCCGTCGAAGGCAACCAGCAGCTCAGCCGTGACGCGCGTACGATCAGCAACGCGACGGTGCTCGATATCGGCAGCCTGAATGGCGCCGACGCCAGGATCGACGTGCGCGTCGGCCCCGTCGCCTCGCTGGTGATCGAGGCGGACAGCAACGTGCTGCCGCTGGTACAAAGCGAAGTGAGCGGCAACACCTTGCGCATCTGGAGCGACGCCAATCTGCGCCACAGCAACGACATCCACATCATCTACACCACCCCGCGCCTGAACAAGATCAGCATGCTCAGCGGCGGGCGCCTGGTGGCCAGCGGTTTCAACGGCGACGACCTGACCCTGGTGCAGCACGGTTCGATGAAGAGTGAGTTGTCGGGCAAGGTGGGCCGCCTGGACCTGGCCAACTACGGTTCCGGCAGCATCAATGCGGCCGGGCTGGTCAGCGCCAACAGCGATGCCGTGCAGAACGGCTCGGGCCGCATCCACCTGGGCCAGCTGCGCGGCGAGCGCGTCAATGTGGCCGTGAATGGTTCGGGCAGCATCAGCGCCAGCGGTTTTGTCCAGCGCCTGGACGCCAACGTGAATGGTTCGGGCAACCTCAACCTGGCGCCCTTGCGCAGCGAGATTGCGTATTTGTCGAGCAACGGCTCGGGCGATATCGATGCCACCGCCACCAATGAAGTCAACGCCCGCTCCAGCGGCTCGGGCCGCATCACCGTGCATGGCGAGCCGGCCAAACGCACCCTGTCGGGCTCGCGCGTGCGCGTGGTGCAATAAGCGTGGTGCAATAAGTCTGCGCAAGTTGTAGCGGCGGGGGCTTGCTATACTGTCGGCCCCTTTTCGCTTTTCACGCCACCGCCATGCCGACTTCCGCCTCCCTGGCATGCCGCCCTTCCTGCGGCGCCTGCTGCACCGCCCCCTCGATCACCAGCCCGATACCCGGCATGCCGAATGGCAAACCGGCCGGCGTGCGCTGCGTGCAGCTGGCCGATGACAACCGGTGCCGCATCTTTGGCCAGCCCGAACGGCCGGCATTTTGCGGCGGGCTGCAGCCATCTGAAGAAATGTGTGGCGACAGCCGCGACTATGCGGTGCACTGGCTCGGTGAACTGGAGCGGCTGACGGCGCCCTGATATCCCGGCTAGGACGCCATCCTCAGCGCTGGGCGGAATCCTGCGTGCCGTTGACCGTGCGGTTGTATTCAATCAATAGCGAGATGACGGCAAACGTCAGCAGCGCGAGCAAAGCGTGGCCCATGTCGGCCAGCTCGAGTGTCCCGTGCCGCCAATAATGCGTGAGCAGGACCACTCCCACCATTGCCAGGCAACCCAGGCCGTGACGACGCACGGTCATGCGCAGCAAGGCTGCCATGGAAAACTTGTTTGTCTTCATCACTCCCCCGCTGACATGCAATAGCAGGAATGTAACATTTTTTATATCCTAATAACAATATTTTGATGTTCGCCCAGCAGGAATGGCTTGACTCTGTTTGCACGATTGCGTATATTCATGCACATTCCTGCACGATTAAGAATCTCATGACCGCCAACCTGCTTCTCAAACAGCGCCACGCGCTGATCCAGCAACAATTGCAAGCCGATGGCCGGGTGCTGGCGCTGGACCTGGCGCGCCAGCTCGATGTGTCGGAAGACACGATACGGCGCGACCTGCGCGAGATGGCCGCCGCCGGGCTGTGCCAGCGCGTATATGGCGGCGCCCTGCCGCTGGCGCCCGATGGCGGCAGCCTGACCCAGCGCCAGCACGAATCGCCCGAAAGCAAGGCGCGCCTGGCGCAGGCGGCCGTGTCGCTGGTGCGCGCGGGCCAGGTGCTGTTTCTCGACGCCGGCTCGACCAACCTGGCGATCGCCACCGCGCTGCCGCCGCTGGCATTGACCGTGATCACGAATGCGCCGGCGATCGCCATGGCGCTGATGGAACGGCCCGAGATCGAACTGATCATGGCCGGCGGGCGGATCGACCGGCGTGCCGGCGCCAGCCTGGGGCCGCAGGCGCTGCGCACGGTCGAGCGCATGCACCCCGATCTATGCTTCCTCGGCGCCTGCGGCGCCGACGCCGAGGCGGGCGTCACCGCCTACAACTATGACGAAGCCGAATTCAAGCGCAGCATCGCCGGCGCCAGCCGGGCGGTGGTGGTGGCCGTGACCAGCGACAAGCTGGGCACGGCCGCGCCGTTCGGCGTGCTGGCCACCGGCCTGCTGCAGCACCTAGTGCTGGAAGCGGGCGCCGATGCCGTCCATGTCGCCGCGTTTGAACGGCAAGGCGTGCAGGTGCTGCGCGCCCGCGCCCGTTGAATTTTCTTTCACCACTTTTTTGAAAAGTCTCGCCATGCACCTTACCGGTACCCTGCAACAACGCGCCACGCGCCTGGTCTTTTTCGCCGCCGGCCTCGGCATGGCGGCCTGGGCGCCGCTGGTGCCATACGCCAAGGCCCGCCTGGGCCTCGATGAAGCCACCCTGGGCTTTTTATTGCTGTGCCTGGGCGCGGGTTCCCTGTGCGCCATGCCGTTTACAGGCGTGCTGGCGGGCCGCTTCGGCTGCCGCAGCGTGATCCTGTGGGCCGGCGCGCTGCTGATCGCCATCTTGCCGGGACTGGCGCTGGCCGCCACGCCGCTGCAGCTTGGCCTGGTGCTGCTGGCCTTCGGCGCGGCCATGGGCACCATGGACGTGGCCATGAATATCCAGGCCGTGATCATTGAGAAAGCCAATGGCGGTGCGATGATGTCCGGCTTTCATGCCCTGTTCAGCGTGGGCGGCTTTGCCGGCGCCGGCTGCATGGCCCTGCTGCTGTGGCTGGGCCTCACGCCCGCCTGGTCGTGCGCGGTGCTGATGGTCCTGCTGGGCGCGGTGATCGGCGCCTCGCAAGGCCATTTGCTGCGCACGGTATCGTCCAGCGGCGAAAAGACGCCGCTGTTCGTGATGCCGCACGGCGCCGTGATCTTTATCGGCCTGCTGTGCTTTATCGTGTTCCTGGCCGAAGGCGCCATCCTCGACTGGAGCGCCCTGTTCCTGACCACCACGCGCGGCGTGGACGCCAGCCAGGGCGGCCTGGGCTACGCCGCGTTTGCCATCGCCATGACGGTCGGCCGCTTTACGGGCGACAAGGTGGTTGGCCGCTTCGGCGGCAAGCGGGTACTCGCTGTGGGCGGCCTGTGCGCGGCCGGCGGCTTCTTCCTGGCGGTGGCCGCGCCCGGTGCGGTGCTGGCGCTGCTGGGCTTCGTGCTGGTCGGCCTGGGCGCAGCCAATATCGTGCCCATTTTGTTTACCGCGGCCGGCAACCAGACGGCCATGCCGGCCAGCCTGGCGGTGGCGGCGATTACCACCATCGGCTATGCCGGCATCCTGGCAGGGCCGGCCGTGATCGGTTTTGTCGCCCACGCCACCAGCCTCAATATCGCGTTTGCCATCCTCGGCGGCTCGCTGCTGCTGGTGGCGGCCAGCGCACGCCTGGCCGCAGCGCCAGCATCGGCGGCCAAAGCGGCAGCCTGATCCTCCTCTTGCCTGCCCGGCGGCGCTGAAAAAGCGCCGCCGGGCAGCGCCCCAATCGCGTCGGCAAGCCGCTCTCGTGGTAAGCTTCGACCCCGCGCACCATGCCAATGCCGCGCGGCCTCCCCCTCCTCTTGCTGCTTACCCACTTAAACATACCGATTCATGGATCTGATTCTTGCATTTAAAGCCATCATCATGGGGCTGGTCGAAGGTTTTACCGAATTCCTGCCGATTTCCTCCACCGGCCACCTGATTCTTGCCGGCAGCCTGCTCGACTTTACCAACGATGTGTCGAAAGACGTGATGGATGTGTTCGAGATCGCGATCCAGGCCGGCGCCATCCTGGCCGTGTGCTGGGAATACCGCGCGCGCATCGGCTCGGTGCTGTCGACCTTCGGCACGGAAATCAAATCGCGCAAGTTTGTGCTCAACGTGGCGATCGCCTTCTTGCCGCTGGCCATTATCGGCCTGGCCATCGGCAAGATGATCAAGCACGCGCTGTTCAAGCCGGTGCCGGTGGCGCTGGCCTTTATTATCGGCGGCGTGATCATTTTGCTGGTCGAGCGCCGCGCGCGCCTGAACCCGGTCACCGTGCGCGTCAATTCGGTCGATGAGATGACGCCGCTCGACGCCTTGAAAGTGGGCTGCGCCCAGGCCTTCGCGCTGATACCCGGCACCAGCCGCTCGGGTTCGACGATTATCGGCGGCATGCTGCTGGGCCTGTCGCGCAAGACGGCCACCGAGTTCTCGTTCTTCCTGGCCATTCCCACCTTGCTGGCCGCCACCTTTTATTCGCTGTACAAGGCGCGCGACATTTTGTCGGCCACCGATTTGCCGCTGTTTACCCTGGGTACCCTGGCCGCGTTCGTCTCCGCGTTTTTGTGCGTGCGCTGGCTGCTGCGCTACATCAGTTCGCATGACTTCACATTCTTTGCCTGGTACCGTATCGTGTTTGGCGTGCTGGTGATCGCCAGCGCCCATTACGGCTGGGTTGTCTGGGCAGAATAAGGCACCATGAATCAAGATCTCAACGCGCAAGCCCTGCAGACGCTGCAAACCGTCTTCGGCTATCCGGCCTTCCGCGGCCAGCAAGCCGATATCGTCGACCATGTCAGCCACGGCGGCGACGCGCTGGTACTGATGCCCACCGGCGGCGGCAAGTCGCTGTGCTACCAGATCCCGGCCCTGCTGCGCGACGGCGTCGGCGTGGTGATCTCTCCGCTGATCGCGCTGATGCAGGACCAGGTCGACGCGCTGGCCGAAGTGGGCGTGCGCGCCGCGTTCCTGAACTCCACCCAGACCTACGAAGAAGCGGGCCGCATCGAGCGCCTGGTGCGCACCGGCCAGATCGACCTGGTCTACGTGGCGCCCGAGCGATTGATGACGCAGCGCTGCCTGGACCTGTTCCAGGCCTCGAAAATCGCCCTGTTCGCCATTGACGAGGCGCACTGCGTGGCCCAGTGGGGTCACGACTTCCGTCCCGAATACATCAAGCTGTCGGTGCTGCACGAGCAGTTCCCGGACGTGCCGCGCATTGCCCTCACGGCCACCGCCGACCCGCAGACGCGCGCCGAAATCGCGCTGCGCTTGCAGCTGGACGACGCGCGCCAGTTCGTGTCGTCGTTCGACCGGCCGAACATCCGCTACCAGATCGTCGAAAAGGCCAATGGCCGCAAGCAGCTGCTCGACTTCATCAACACCGAACACGCGGGCGACTGCGGCATCGTCTATTGCCTGTCGCGTAAAAAAGTCGAAGAGACGGCGGAATTTCTGAACCAGAGCGGCATCCGCGCCCTGCCCTATCACGCCGGCATGGAGTACGCGAAACGCAGCGCCAACCAGGCGCGCTTCCTGCGCGAGGAAAATATCGTGATGGTGGCCACCATCGCCTTCGGCATGGGTATCGACAAGCCCGACGTGCGCTTCGTGGCCCACCTGGACCTGCCGAAAAGCATCGAGGGCTATTACCAGGAAACGGGGCGCGCGGGCCGCGACGGCATGGCCGCCAATGCCTGGATGGCGTATGGCCTGCAGGACGTGGTGCTGCAGCGGCGCATGATCGACGAGTCGGAAGCCGACGAAACCTTCAAGCGCGTGCTGGGCGTGAAACTCGACGCCATGCTGGGCCTGTGCGAAACCCTCAGCTGCCGGCGCATGCGCCTGCTCGAATACTTCGGCGAGCCAGCTTCCCCATGCGGCAACTGCGACACCTGTCTGGTGCCGCCGGTGTCCTTCGATGGCACGGTGCCGGTGCAAAAACTGCTGTCGGCGATCTACCGCGTCGACCAGCGCTTTGCCGGCGGCCACGTGATCGACGTCCTGCGCGGCATGGAGTCCGAGCGCATCAAGACCTGGCACCACGATAGTTTATCGGTGTTTGGTATCGGCGCCGACCTGGGCGAAGCGGAATGGAAGTCGATTTTGCGCCAGGCCATCGCGCTGGGCCTGGTGGCCGTCGACCATGAACAATACAGCTCATTGAAACTGACCGACGCCTCGCGCCCGGTGCTCAAGGGCGGCCAGAAAGTGCAGCTGCGCCAGTACCAGAAACCGGTGAAAACCAGCAAGCGCAGCACCAGCGTGGCCAAGGGTTATGTCGAGATGGATCTGTCCACCAGCGAGCAAGCGATCTTCGACAAGCTGCGCTGGTGGCGGGTGGAAACGGCGCGCACCCACAATGTGCCGGCGTATGTCATTTTCGTCGATGCGACTTTGCGCGAAATCGCCAAGGCCAAGCCCACCTCATTGGAACAGCTGCGCAGCGTCAGCGGCGTCGGCGAGAAAAAGCTGGCGTCCTACGGCGATGAAATCGTCGCCATGATCCTGGAAATGATCTGACGGCAGGATAAAAAAACGGCGCCCGCGGGCGCCGTTTTCACCTCTATCGTGCGACAGGCTTGCCGTCCGTATCGAGCACCGTCACCTCGCCCCAGCCCAGCTCCCGCACGCCCGCTTCGATCTTGCGCAGGTCGCCGATCACCACCCAGACCAGGTCATCGGGCTGCACGAATTTGGCGGCGGCGCCGGCCAGTTGCGCCGGTTCCAGCTGGCGCAGACTGGCCGAGTAGCCGGACCAGTAATCGTCGGGCAGGCCCAGGTTCAGGCTGGTCAACGCGGCCGAGTCGAGCGCGGCCAGGGTTTCAAAACGGCCCGCCAGGCGCGCGCCCATGTTGCGCATGATGCTGTTGAACTCTTCGCCCTGCAGCGGGCGCTCGCCGGCCACGCCGCGGATTTCCTTGGCCACTTCGACCATCGCTTCGCGGGTTTTATCGGTCTGCACGGGCGCCACCACCAGCAGGGCGCGCTGGCCACGCGGATTGGTCAGCTGGCCGCTGGTGCCGTAGCTCCAGTGCTTGTCGAGCCGCAGGTTGCGGTTCAGGCGCGAGGTGGCCATGCCGCCGAAGTTCTGCATCACCGGTTCCATCGCCAGGTCTTCCGGCTGCCCCTGCAATTGCGTCAGCTGCGCGGCAACGATGGTCGATTGCGGCGCATCGGGTTTGTCGATCAGGAACACGCGCTTGCCGGCCGTGCGCGCGGGCGCGGCCGCCGGCTTGGCCGGTGCGCTGCCGCCCTGCCAGGCGCCGAACGACGCTTCCAGCGCCGGCATCAGCTGCGCCAGGGTGGTGTCGCCGCTGACGACAATGGTGGCGCTGCCCGGCTTGAACCAGCTGGCGTGCCACTGCGCCACATCGTCCCGCGTGAGGCGGCTCACGCTGTCGGCGTCACCGGAGGCGGGACGGCCATAGGTTCGGTCGGCGCCATACAGGATGCCCGGCACGATGCGCATGGCCAGGCTGGTGGGCTGGGCCTTTTCCTGCGCGATCTGCGCCAGGCGGCGCTGCTGTTGCTGCGTGAACAGCGCGTCCGCAAACGCCGGGCGCAGGGCCGCGTCGGCCATCAGCGCCAGCGACGGCGCCAGGTTGCCGGCGGTCGACTGCAGGCGCAATAGCGACAGGTCGGCCAGGGTCGCGGCCGACATCTGCGCGCCCAGCGATTCGAGGCCATCGGACAACTGGAAGGCATTGCGCGTGCGCGTGCCCTTGTCGAGCAAGTCCATCGCCAGCGAGGCGGCGCCGGCCTTGGCGCCGCTGTCGGACGCGCTGCCGGCGTCGAGCGCCAGGGTCACGTTGACGATGGGCGCCGTGTGCCGCTGCAGCAGCACCACTTTCACGCCGTTTTTCAGCTGCGCGCGTTCGATGGCGGGAAACGCCACCTCGGGCGGCGTGCCCAGCGCCGGCAGCAGCTTGCGGTCCAGCGTGGATTTTTCCACCGCCAGCTGGGCAAACGGCTTGACGGTCATCGTATGGCTGTGAGCATTGAGCCAGGCCGCGCCGCTGCGTTTGACCTGCTCCGGCGTGGCCCTGGCTGCCGCTTCCAGCTGATCCAGATAGGCTTCCGGCGTGGCGCCGAAGGTGGCGTTTTCGGCCAGCAGGTCGGCGCGCCGGCCCAGGCGCTCGTTGGCGCGCGCAAAGGCGGCCAGGCTGCTGGTCTTGACGCGCGCCAGTTCGGCCGCCGTCGGCCCTTGCGCCAGCAGTTCGCGCAATACATTGTCCATCTCGCGCTCGGCGTCCGCCGGCGCCACGCCCGGCTTGACCGTGACGATGATATTGAACGTGCTGCCCAGTTCGGCGTCATTGACGCCGGCATTGACGGCCGTGGCCAGGCCTTTTTCGTACACCAGCCGGCGTTCCAGGCGCGCGCTTTTCGAGCCGGCCAGCACTTCGGCCAGCAGCGACAGGCGCCCCAGCTCCGGATCACCGACGGCCGGCGCATGGTAGCTGCGGTAGATGCGCGCCTGCGGCACGCGGTCTTCCATCTCGCTGCGGATATCGCTGTCCAGGCGCGGGATCCAGCGCTGCGTGCGCGGCAGCGGCGGGCCTGGCGGAATCGCGCCGAAATACTGCGTCACCAGCGCCAGCGCGCGCTCGGGCGTGATGTCGCCGGCCAGCGAAATGACGGCGTTGTTCGGTCCGTAATAGCTGCGGTACCACTGTTTGATGTCGTCCAGCGAGGCGGCGTTCAGGTCGTCCATGCTGCCGATGGTCGACCACGAATACGGGTGCGAATACGGATACATCTGGGCGCTGATTTCCTGCCACACGCGTCCATAGGGCTGGTTCTCGCCCTGGCGCTTTTCATTCTGCACCACGCCGCGTTCGCGCTCGAGCATCTCCTTCGAAATGTAGTTGCCCAGGTAGCCCATGCGGTCCGATTCCAGGTACAGCGTGCGCTCGAGCGCCGATACGGGCACGTCTTCATAGAAATTGGTGCGGTCGCCATTGGTGGTGCCGTTGCGGTTGTTCGCGCCCAGGTCATCCATCGCTTCGCGAAAACCGTGCGGATAGTTTTCCGAGCCGTTGAAGAAAAAGTGTTCGAACAGATGCGCAAAGCCGGTCTTGCCGCGCTGCTCGTTGCGCGAACCGACGTGGTACCACAGGTTCACCGCCACCACGGGCACGCTGTGATCCTCATGCACGACCAGGGTCAGGCCGTTCTTGAGCACGAATTTCTGCTGCTTCAAGGCGTAGGTACTGCGCTGGAACGGCGCCTGCGCCACCGGCGTGGCGGCGTGCAGCGGCGGCGCCATATGTGTGGCCAATACCAACGGCAGCGCCACGGACAACCACAGTTTCTGTTTCATTCGTCACCTCGAAAAACACATCACGGTCAAACCGCCGCACGCCGGCGGCGGGAGTGCGGATATTTTGCCAGATGTTGTAGATGGCAAAGAATTATTTATTTCATTTCGGCAATTTGCCGCAAGCGCGCCGCCGGCCTATGCATGGGCGCCCAAAAACGGTACGATCCTGCGATGGAAACCAAATGGCTGGAAGACTTCATTTCGCTCGCTGAAACGCATAATTTCAGCCGTTCCGCGGCCCTGCGCCACGTCACCCAGCCGGCCTTTTCGCGGCGCATCCAGTCGCTGGAAAACTGGCTCGGCATCGACCTGGTCGACCGCACCTCCTACCCCACGCGGCTGACGCCGGCCGGCGCCGTGTTTTATGAACAGGCGCTGGAAATGCTGGGCCAGATCAACGGCGTGCGCGCCCTGCTGCGCGGCAAACGCGCCGCCACCCAGACCAGCGTCGACTTCGCCGTACCGCATACCCTGTCGCTGACCTTCATGCCGAAATGGCTGACCGCGCTCGAAGAAGGCTTTGCGCCGATCAACAGCCGCCTGATGGCCTTGAACGTGCACGACGCGGTACTGCAGCTGGTCGACGGTGGCTGCGACCTGCTGCTGTGCTACCACCATCCGCGCCAGCCGGTGCAGCTCGATCCGGGCCGCTACGACATGCTGGTGATGGGCCGCGAAACCGTGCGCGCCTATGCCCGCTGCGGCGCCGACAAGGTGCCCGATTTCGTCCTGCCGGGCAGCGCCCAGGACCCCGTGCCTTTTCTCTCGTACACCAGCAACGCCTACCTGGGACGCATGGTCGAACTGCTGATGGCCGACGCGAAGACGCCCTTGTTCCTCGACACCTGCTACGAAACCGACATGGCCGAGGGCCTCAAGATGATGGCGCTGGAAGGCCGCGGCATCGCCTTCCTGCCTGAATCGGCGGTGCTGCGCGACGTCAAGTACAAGCACCTGGCACTGGCCGACGGCGGCGCGCCGGGCTGGGAAATCGAGCTGGAAATCCGTTTGTACCGCGAACGCCCGAACGGCCAGCGGCCCGGCAAGGCCATCGTCGAAAGCCTGTGGCAGTACCTGGTGCAAGCGCAGGAAAATGCCGCGCGCGGCAGCCGCCGGCGCAAGCGCGGCACCCCGAAATCCTGAGGCAATAACTATGCAATAAATGCATGAGCGGATGCGCACAAAGCATTGGCCGGGGCATGAGGCCATCGCCTACGATGCGGTTCCGCTGCGCACAGCTGCATTCGGCTGCGCCTCTCACGTATTCGTATTGTCCAGGAGCTTATCAAGCATGACCAGCAAGCACGCACTGCCTTCCTACCTCAACCCTGAAGATCTCGGCCCATGGGGCGTCTACCTCGAGCAGATCGAGCGCGTCACGCCTTACCTGGGCAGCCTGTCGCGCTGGGTCGAAACATTGAAACGTCCGAAGCGCATCCTGACGGTCGACGTGCCGATCGAGCGCGATGACGGCAGCATCGCCCACTACGAAGGCTACCGCGTGCAGCACAATATGTCGCGCGGCCCGGGCAAGGGCGGCGTGCGCTTCCACCAGGACGTGACCTTGTCGGAAGTGATGGCGCTGTCGGCCTGGATGACGGTCAAGAACGCAGCCGTCAACGTGCCCTACGGTGGCGCCAAGGGCGGCATCCGTGTCGATCCGAAGACGCTGTCGCGCAACGAGCTGCAGCGCCTGACGCGCCGCTACACCAGCGAAATCAGCATGATCATCGGCCCGAACAAGGATATCCCGGCGCCGGACGTCAACACCAATGAACAGGTGATGGCCTGGATGATGGACAGCTACTCCATGCTCAACGGCAATATGTCGACCGGCGTGGTGACCGGCAAGCCGATCTCGCTCGGCGGCAGCCTGGGCCGCCGCGATGCGACCGGCCGCGGCGTGTACGTGGTCGGCTGCGACGCGGCCGCCAAGGTCGGCATGCAGATCGAAGGCGCGAAGATCATCGTGCAAGGTTTCGGTAACGTGGGCGGCGTGGCCGCGCGCATGTTTGCCGAAGCGGGCGCGAAAATCGTCGCGGTGCAGGATCACAAGACCACCGTGGTGCACACGGGCGGCCTGGACATTCCGCAACTGCTGGCGCACGTGGCCGAAGCGGGCAGCGTCGAAGGTTTCCCGGGCGCCGAAGCGTTCGTGCCGCGCGACGATTTCTGGGGCATCGATTGCGACATCCTGATCCCGGCCGCGCTGGAACAGCAGATCACCGCCGAGCGCGCCCACATCATCAAGGCAAAAATCATCCTGGAAGGCGCCAACGGCCCGACCATGCCGGCCGCCGATGACATCCTGAACGACAAGGGCGTGCTGATCGTGCCGGACGTGCTGGCCAACGCCGGCGGCGTGACCGTCAGCTACTTCGAATGGTCGCAGAACTTCTCGAGCTTCTTCTGGACCGAAGAAGAGATCAACAGCCGCTTGACGCGCATCATGCGCGAAGCGTTCGACGCGGTGTGGCAAGTGTCGCAAGAGAAAAAAGTCTCGATGCGTACCGCGACCTTTATCCTGGCCTGCACGCGCGTGCTGCAGGCGCGCGAGGTACGCGGTCTGTATCCTTAATGGCCTGAACAACGTGGCCTGAACCAAGCCCGGGACAGTGCGGCCATGCCGCGCCAGTTCCGGGCTTTTTTGCGCCTGCTCCCTTCGCGCGCCGTCAATTCCGCTCAGTTTCCCCGCTTTACCCTTCCGCCGGACACAGCTGTGACAGCCATAATGTAACCAGATATTTCTGGAAACTTGCGCCGCCACCTGTCGTTTTATACTAACGCCACTTCACGCGGCCATGCGACGCGACCGAGATCACCATCCCGCCAGTAAGTGCTTGCATTTCAGGCAGTTCAGCTTATAACGACAGAGATGGCAGCCCGTTCCTGATCAAAACAATCCATCGCATGACAGGCAAGGCATGGCAAGCGACTGGCGTCGATAACAAAGGAAACAACATGATTTTAGTGACCGGCGGCGCCGGCTTCATCGGTTCCAATTTTGTCCGCGACTGGCTGGCACACAATGATGAGCCCGTCATCAACCTGGACAAGCTGACCTACGCTGGCAACCTCGGCAATCTGGCCAGCCTGGAACACGATGCCCGGCATCTTTTCGTGCGTGGCGATATCGGCGACACCGCCTTGGTGTCCCGCCTGCTGGCCGAGCATCAGCCGCGCGCCATCGTGCATTTTGCCGCCGAAAGCCATGTCGACCGCTCGATCCACAGCCCAGGTGAATTCATCACCACCAACGTCAACGGCACCTTCAGCCTGCTCGAAGCGGCGCGCGCCTACTGGTCCGGCCTGACCGGCGACGCCAGGGATGGCTTCCGCTTCCTGCACGTGTCGACCGATGAAGTGTATGGCACCCTGGGACCGCAGGATCCGCCGTTTACCGAAACCACGCCATATGCGCCGAACAGCCCCTATTCGGCATCGAAGGCGGCCTCCGACCACCTGGTGCGCGCCTATTTCCATACCTATGGCATGCCGGCGCTCACCACCAACTGCTCGAACAACTATGGCTCTTTCCATTTCCCGGAAAAACTGATTCCTCTCATTATCAGCAATGCCCGCGCCGGCAAGCCCCTGCCGATCTACGGCGATGGCATGCAGGTACGCGACTGGCTGTATGTCGGCGACCACTGCGCGGCCATCCGCCGCGTGCTGGAGGCGGGCCGCCCGGGCGAGGTGTATAACGTGGGCGGCTGGAACGAAATGGCCAATCTGGACGTGGTGCACACCTTGTGCGACATCCTCGACACGCTGGCGCCGAAAGCCTCGGGCAGCTACCGCGCACAGATCACCTATGTGCAGGACCGCCCCGGCCACGACCGCCGCTATGCCATCGATGCGCGCAAGATCGAACGCGAACTGGGCTGGAAACCGGCGGAAACCTTCCAGACCGGCATCCGCAAGACGGTGCAGTGGTACCTCGACAACCAGGCCTGGGTGCACGAAGTCCAATCGGGCGAGTACCTGAAGTGGGTGGAAAAAAACTACGCGGCGCGCGAGGCCGCAAAGGAAACCATCTGATGAGCACCGCTATCGCACGCAAGGGCATCATCCTGGCCGGCGGCTCCGGCACGCGCCTGTATCCGGTCACCATGGCCGTGTCGAAACAGCTGCTGCCGGTGTACGACAAGCCGATGATCTATTATCCGCTGACCACCCTGATGCTGGCCGGCATACGCGACATCCTGATCATTTCGACCCCGCAGGATACGCCGCGCTTCCAGGAACTGCTGGGAGATGGCAGCCAGTGGGGCATCAGCCTGAGCTACGCCGTGCAGCCCAGCCCGGATGGCCTGGCGCAAGCGTTTATTATCGGCAAGGAGTTTGTCGGCGACGCGCCATCCGCATTGATCCTTGGCGACAATATTTATTACGGACACGATTTTGAAACGCAGTTGCGCGACGCATCGGCACGCACCACCGGCTCGACCGTGTTTGCCTATCATGTGCACGACCCGGAACGCTATGGCGTGGTCGACTTCGATGAACAGCAAATGGCCATCAGCATCGAGGAAAAACCGCTCAAGCCAAAGTCGAACTATGCCGTCACCGGCCTGTATTTCTACGACAATCAGGTCTGTGATATCGCCGCCGGCATTCGCCCGTCATCGCGTGGCGAGCTGGAAATCACGGACGTCAATCGTACCTACCTGCAACAGGGCCAGCTGACCGTCGAGCTGATGGGACGCGGCATGGCCTGGCTCGATACCGGCACCCATGACTCCCTGCTCGAGGCCGGCCAGTTCATTGCCACGATCGAAAACCGCCAGGGCCTGAAAGTGGCTTGCCCTGAAGAAATTGCCTATCGCAAAGGTTATATCAATGCTGAAAGGCTGGAACAATTGGCACAGCCATTGAAAAAAAATGCCTACGGTCAATATCTTCTGCGCCTGCTGACCAACAAAGTTTTTTGAGGCACCGCAGGTTCCTCATTCCATGACAAGCTACCAATACCATGCAAATAAAAACCACAGCGATACCTGATCTTCTGCTGATTGAACCGACAGTATTCGGTGACGACCGGGGCTTTTTCTATGAAAGCTACAACCGGCAGCGCTTTGCCGACATGACCGGCGTCACGTGCGAATTTGTGCAGGACAATCATTCCAAGTCCGCCAAGGGCGTGCTGCGTGGCTTGCACTATCAGATCAAACAGCCGCAAGGAAAACTGGTGCGCGTTACCAGCGGTGAAGTCTTCGACGTGGCGGTCGACTTGCGCAAAAGCTCGGCCACCTTCGGCAAATGGGCCGGTACGGTGCTATCGGCCGCGAACAACCGCCAGTTGTGGATACCGGAAGGGTTCGCCCACGGCTTCCTGGTGCTCAGCGAGCACGCCGAGTTTCTGTATAAAACAACCGATTATTGGGCACCCGAGTTCGAACGCAGCCTGTTTTGGAATGACCCGGCCATCGGCATCGACTGGCCACTTGACGGCGAGCCTCTGCTGTCCGGCAAGGATAAAACAGGAACCTTGCTGGCCAACGCCGAAGTCTACGATTGAGCCGGACAGCGGGGCAGTGCCGCTGGCTTACACGGCATAACCCTGCGGATTCTGATGCTGCCAGCGCCAGTGATCCCGGCACATGTCGTCGATAGTCTTCTGCGCCGTCCAGCCCAGCAGTTCACGCGCCTGCTCGGCCGAGGCATAGCAACTGGCGATGTCGCCGGGGCGGCGCGGCACGATCCGGTACGGCACCGGGCGGCCACTGGCCGCTTCAAAAGCACGCACGGTGTCGAGCACGCTGTAGCCGTGACCGGTACCGAGGTTGACCGTAAAGCCGCCCTCAAGCGAAAACAGGCGGTTCAGGGCCGCCACATGGCCCAGCGCCAGATCGACCACGTGGATATAGTCGCGCACGCCGGTGCCGTCCGGCGTCGGATAGTCGTCGCCAAATACCGACAGCTTGTCGCGGCGGCCGACGGCTACTTGCGCGATAAAGGGCATCAGGTTGTTCGGAATGCCGGCCGGGTCTTCACCGATCAGGCCGCTGGCATGCGCGCCCACCGGATTGAAGTAACGCAATACTCCGACCTGCCACTGCGCATCGGCACGCACCAGGTCGCCGAGGATTTCTTCCACCATCAGCTTCGAGCGGCCATACGGATTGGTCACCGACAGGCGCGACGTTTCCAGGATCGGCAGCGCTTCCGGATCGCCATACACGGTAGCCGATGAGCTGAACACAAAGCGCTTGACGTTGGCGGCAGCCAGTACTTCCAGCAGCGCCACGGTACCGCTGACATTGTTATCCATGTACATCAACGGCTTCGCCACCGATTCGCCCACCGCCTTGAGGCCGGCGAAATGGATCACCGCATCGATCATGTGTTCTTGCAGCACGGTGGCCATGGCGGCGCGATCACGCACATCGGCTTCATAAAAGGGCACGCTCTTGCCAGAAATCTGTTCGACGCGGCGCATCGCTTCCCGCGCGCTATTGCACAAATTATCCACGGCGACCACATCAAAACCTGCCGCCAGCAATTCGACGCAGGTATGCGAACCGATAAAACCGGATGCGCCGGTCACGAGAATTTTCTTGGCCATAATCTTAATCAATATAAAAAATCAAGCTTAGCGCAATTGCGCGGGCTTGAACAGCAAGCCTGCTGCCGTGCGCCGCGTTTATTTTTTGATGAAGACCAAGTCCCACACGCCATGGCCCAGCTTCAGGCCGCGGTTTTCAAACTTGGTCAGCGGACGGTAGGCCGGCTGCCGCGCATAATCTTCTGCGCTATTCTGCAATTGCGGCTCGGCGCCGAGCACATCGAGCATTTGGACCGCATAGTCTTCCCAGTCGGTGGCGCAATGCAGGTAGCCGCCCGGCGCCAGGCGCTCGGTCAACTGCTGCACGAACGGCGACTGGATCAGGCGGCGCTTGTTGTGGCGCGCCTTGTGCCACGGATCGGGGAAAAACACGTGGATGCCGGCCAGCGAATTGGCCGGTATCATGTGCGTCAGCACCTCCACGGCGTCGTGCT
Source organism: Janthinobacterium sp. J1-1 (assembly GCF_030944405.1). Taxonomy (NCBI): domain Bacteria; kingdom Pseudomonadati; phylum Pseudomonadota; class Betaproteobacteria; order Burkholderiales; family Oxalobacteraceae; genus Janthinobacterium; species Janthinobacterium sp. J1-1. The sequence continues at coordinate 1,510,439 of NZ_CP132339.1, read as the reverse complement.
GCAGCAGGCGCAGATTGGTCAGGGACTCTTCACCGATCAGCTTAAGCAAGCTGCCCACGCCAGGCGTATGCACTTCGACGCCGATAAAGTCCTTGTCCGGCATCGCCTTGGCGATATGCGCGGTGGTAGCGCCCATGCCGAAACCGATTTCCAGGATCACCGGCGCCTGGCGCCCGAAGACCTGTTCAAAGTCCAGCGCCTGCTTGGCGAACGGCAGCAGGAACTGCGGCCCCAGCGTCTCGAGCGCGCGCGCCTGCGCCACCGACAGGCGGCCTGCGCGGGTAACGAAACTGCGGATGCGGTGTTCGGTCGGATCGTACATCATCGGCCGCGCCGGGCCGTTTGCTGGAATATCAGAAGACATGGGAATGAGAAAAAAGTAGCCGCGCCACGCGCGTGCCGGATGCCGGCAAAAATGGAGCGGGTGAAGGGAATCGAACCCTCGTCGTAAGCTTGGGAAGCTTCTGCTCTGCCATTGAGCTACACCCGCGAAGCCTGCATTTTACGCGCGATGGCAAGCACTTGGCAAACGCTCAGGTGCCGGCCATGCTACTGTGGCAAATCGGGATGGCGCAGATAATTTCCTTGAAGCATGCGCTTTCCAGGGGTTTTTTGTGAATTTCGAGCAACAACCTGCGGGAAACGCAAAAAAATGCTTTAAGATAGGAGTTGATTGCCTTTAATTATTGCCATCACGAGTGTGCATCGCAGACTTATGTGTGGAATGTTGCTACAATCGTGTACTAGATTCATAAGTTTGCGTTTTACCTCCCTGTTTAACTCTAAAGGATATCCCATGAAAAAAGTTCTGATCGCTTCGGCAATCCTGTTCGCTTCGGCACAAGCAATGGCGCAAACCACCGCTCCAGTTGGCGGCGCTCCAGTGCCACCAGCAGCAGCTCCTGCAGCTGGCGCTACCGGCGCAGCTGCCGGCGGCACCGTTGCCGGCCTGAGCACCAGCGCCCTGATCGCCATCGGCGCAGCCGTTGCTGTTGTCGCCGGTGCAGCAAGCTCGGATTCGACCACCACCAGCCACCACGCCAGCACCAGCCACCACTAATCCTTGGCTGCCCAGGCAGCTCAAGACAGGCCAAGCCGACCGGCTGATCTCCAGCTGGCGGTGGCAGTCTGATGTGGTGTGAGGTGAAATCGTCAATGATGCTCACCTCAAAAATAAAGAGCCCCTTTCATTTGAAACGGGCTCTTTATTTTTCCGCAAAGAATTCGACATGAACTGTCGCCATGCGCGAAGCAAGCTGACCTGCCTTTGCCATGTGTTCCACTTTTAAACCAAATTTGTTTCATGCCAGTCATTCACTTAGCATTCTCCTTCCGATGAAAAACCAGCCTTTTCACAAACGCGTGGTTTTTGCCTTGCATGGCATCGCTGCGGCGCTGCGCATGGAATCGAGCTTCCGCCTGCAATGCCTTGCCGCCCTGGTTGTGGTGATCGTACTGGCCTGCGCCAGACCATCCATGATCTGGTGGGCGCTACTGCTGCTCAACTGCGGCATGGTGCTGGCGGCGGAGTTGTTCAACACGGCGCTTGAACACCTGATTGACCATCTGCATCCGGCCCTGCATCCCAGCATTAAAATCGCCAAGGATTGCGCAGCAGGCGCAGTGCTGCTCCTCAGCGTGAGCGCCGTGGCGGTATTTATTGCTTTTTTGATTGAATATTTTCAGATGTGAAAGATCAGGCGTCGATCTTTACAGGGCAAATGACGGCAATTGCCGTGAAAGCCCGGCGATGCATGGATTCCCCCGCATCGCCGGCCTTTCCGGGCAGCCTTTAATACTTGCTCTGCCAGGTAACGCTGATTTCCTTCGGTCCCGGATTGATCGACAGGCCGGACTTGCTCTGGTCACGCTGCGCCTGCCACAACCAGGTACCCACGGCGTAGCCCAGTATGCCGCCGGCAACGGTATCGGACACCCAGTGCTTGCGGCCGGCGACACGGCCCGCAGAACCGAGCGCCGCCACGCCATACAGCCACGGTGCGTCGTATTCCTGGGCAAACGGCGTCACGGCGGCAAACGCGATCGTCGAATGTCCCGATGGGAAGGAAGCGTCCGAACGCTTCTTGCCCTCGCCCACGCTGGTCCACGGACCGCGATCCTCATCGGGGCGGGCGCGGCCAATCGCATATTTCCCCACCAGTGCCAGGCCTGTCGCGGCAGCAACCGACTGCATCGAGATCAGGCCGATATTTTGCATGCGCTCGTCGCCAAGGGCAAAAGCGGCACCGGCGGCACCCACCAGGGCGAACGGCATGACTTTGCCCACCCGGTCCCAGTTGCGCAATACACTCGAATCCTGGTGTTTCTTGACAAAGCGGTCGATCGGTTTGTCGCTCAGTGCCGACGCCACCACTACGCCACCGACCAGGGCCGTGGCCTTGACCCAGTCAGCCGCTTCAGGCATGGCTGACGAGGACTGCTCGAGGCGCGCGCGCATGGCTGGCCAAGGGCTGACAAATGGCCGGACCGGAGGATTGACCGCTGGCAGATTCTGCTCGTCGGCACGTTCTGCAAAATTGCCGAGGCCGTCATAGCTGTGCATGTCCGCACGCGGACGCTCCACCATGTCATACAGGTCGCCCGGCGACGCCACCATCTGGCCGCCATCACGCGTCCATGGCGAAATCGAAAAACCGGCGGTCGACTGCGTATCCATCGGCAACATACTGTTCAGCGGCACCGACAGGAAAATGCCGCGGTCCTGGTAAGGATTGTCAGGCTTGCCCGGTGTGGTGATATCGTTGGCATTGGTATGCGTATACCAGGCACCGACTTCGATGCCGGACTGGAAGCGGCGCTTGACTTCCACGCGCACGCCCGCGTCCCTGGCCAGGAAACGGCCGGCGCGCGCCGTCACGGTAATATCGTGCGGCAGGCGGTAATGCAGGGAACCGATCGCCGTGACGGTTTTATAGTCGAGTGAATCGAACAGGCCCTTGTAACCGCGCTGCTGCAGCGCATCGACGGCCAGGTCAGCGGCCCAGCGGCTGTCTTTCGGCAAATACAGCACCTGCCCACCGACACCGCGGAACATGTCTTCATACAGACCGGCCGACAGGCGGGTATACACGCGCTCGGCTGGATTGTCATATTTGTTCAGCAGGATGCGGCTCAGCTTGAAACGCCCTTCGCGCATGTATTTCGCCACATCGCTGCGCACATGCGGCAATTCGCTGTTCGATGGCTGCGTGACGCCCGAGACGGTTTCCAGCAACTGCAGGTTGGCCGCGCCATTCAGATACAGGCCATCGCCAAGGCGCTGGTCGTAATTGGCCAGCGCCGAGATCGAATAACGGAAAGCGCCACTGGGATCGTTGAAGAAGAAGCCAACCTTGGGGGCGATCTTGAAGCGGTTCGCTTCGCGGTCCAGCGATTTGACCTGCACCACGTCACCATCGACGCCCAGGCCGACCGCCAGCTTGCCATCGTTCTGGACCGCATTGGCCGCCTTGACGACTGCCGGTATGGGCATCGCGACAGCCACATCGGCAGGACCTGCGGCTGATGCCACAGCAGCGGGCGCGGCCACGAACACCGGCGCTATGGCAACAGCAGCCGGCTTGGCCTGGGCCGGACGGTCGAGGAATTCGTTCAACCACGCTTGCTGGTCATCGCGAATGACATCGCCGCGTTCCGGATAGCGCACCAGCACGACGTCGAGAAACGCCTGACGATCGATCTTGCCGGCAAAATAATCATTCAGCTTGGGCAGATCGAGAAATTCATAGGTGGCGATCGGCTGGTCGAGCTTGGTATACGTGATGCGGATATTACTCACGCCCTTGGGCGTGAATGCCAAGGTCGTGCGCACGGCGCGGCCGACGGCGCGGCCCAGGTTGGAAATGCGGCTGTTGGTCAGGCTCAGGGCCAGCGTATTACCCTCTTGCACCACGCGGATGTTTTTATAATCCTGTTTGACCAGGGCATTGACCAGGTCGGCGCCATAGCCGGCGTCATTACGCCATTGCTCCCTGGTCGGCAGTGGTGGTGGGTTCTTGTCATCGACAAAATAGGCCGGTTCGAACACTTTGGGGATAAACTCGCGCTCGCCAAATGGAATGCTGACAGAGGCATTGACGCTGAATTGGTCGCGACTACGGGCCGCCTGCAACGCCAGCCAGCCCCAACGGTATTCCAGGCCCATGGACGGCCCTTTGCGACGGCCGCCGGCACTGGTCTCGGCAGCGCGGAAATCACGCACATAATTGGTGGTATCGTACTCGGCCACGACCGACCAGCGCGGCAAGGCCGCGGGCGTCCAGCGCACGCCGGCGAACGGCCCGTCCGGACGGCTGTGGGCGTAACCGAGGCTGGCTTCGATGTTCCTGGTGGCACCAAACGTCTTGGTGGCCACAACATATTGGCCCTTGAACAACTCGGTACCAAACAAGTCGGTGGCGCCGACGGCAACCGACGGCAGCCATGTCGTTTCCTGCCACAAGCGCAGTTTTGCGTCGACGACCTTGTCCTTGTAACGGCCATAACCGCTGCCATATTCTCCTGGTGTATTGGTAAAACCAGGAATGCCGGTAATCGATACATAACGACCGGTCATTTGCAAGAAAGGCAAAATGTTTGACGTCACCCACAACTGGCCATATGGACTGTCATAGCTGTAACCGACGCTGAAGGTACCATCGGGTTCCACCACGGCGCTGGGCATGTTGATATAGCCGGATTGGCCGCCATGATTGGGGGTCGCCGCGATCGCGCCATGCGCGCCGAGGACCAAGCATCCACACCATGTATATTTGACTGATTTTCTGAGTACGCTTAACAAATCCGACTACCTTATCTCTATATCCTGCATCTGAAATTTCTGACAAGATACTCAGAGGTAAAATCGGCTGAAGCAACTTGGAAGAAACAAAAAAAGGCCAACTGTGGGGCATGACTGCCGAACATCAGTTCGCCGCTAAAGTATGCTTGAGACCCTGCGGTGAAAACAGCGTCATCAGGCCGTCAAGAATCCATGCCGCAAGATTTTAACATTGTTTTCTTGTATTAAATGCGTGACTTGTTTCGTGTTCGACACAGTAGCCGCCGCATTGCAAGGGCCTGGCCTACTTCAGGCTGCCGAATACCTTGCCGATGATTTTACTGCCATAAGCCAGCGGATCGCGGCGGATGGCCTTTTCCTCTTCGCCGATCATCAGGTACAAACCGGCCAGTGCGCGATCGGTGACATAGCTTTCCACCGTCGCCTGCTGCTGCGGCACCAGGCCGGTCTTGCCGATCTGGCTCATGGTGCCGTTATAGGTGGTGGCCAGGCCGGAACGATCGGTGACCGATTTGACGATGGGCAGGAATTTGGCGGCCAATGGCGTGGCGGTCTTCTGGCGGAAAAAGTCGGTCACTGAAGTATCACCGCCGGACAGGATATTCTTGGCGTCGGTCACGCTCATCGATTTGACGGCGTCGAGCAGCATGGGCTTGGCCAGCGGCACCGCCGATTCGGCCGCCCGATTCATCGCCACCACCAGCTCGTCGAGCTGCTGGCCGCGGCCCGTCATCTTCAGCAGCGGCCTGGCCTGCTCGACGATGCCGGGCAACTTGATCTTGACCTTGTCATTGTTCAGAAAACCATTTTCGACGCCCAGCTTGGCGACGGCGGCGGCCGAACCGGCCTCAAGTGCCGCTTTCAGGCCGCTGCTGGCATCCTGGTTGCTCAGCGAGGCCAGCGACAAGGCGGCGCCGGCGGTCGACGATAACAGGGTCAACGCACACAGGATGATGACGCGGCGGACAGGAAAGGCACTCTGGCGCATTTTTTTCCTTTATAAGAAACTTTAGATAACTATCAATGCAGGCATCAAAACCTTAGCACAACAAAACACCCAGGACGCCAGTATTTTAGACAGCCGCGCCGCGCCAGAGGCGGCGGGCGGTGACTATAGCGCACATGCTGTTGTATTCGCGCACGTTAGCGCACGCCTGTCCTCAGTTTCAACGGCCCCAGCAGACGATGACGGAAACGCCGTGAAATCAGCCACAAACCCAGCGCCAGGGCCGTAAAGGCCAGTTGGCCCGAGGCCAGCCACAGCACCGAGCCCGACAGCATCGGCGAGACCACGCCGGCCACGATCGCGCCGAGCAGGGTGCTGGCGAACGACTGGCATGAGGCGACCGTGCCGCGGATATGCGGGAACAGGTCGAGCGCCAGCAAGGTGGCGCCGGGTCCCACCAGCGACATGCCGAAGGTGTAGAAGAACAGCGGCAGCACGCTCCACGGCAACATCGGCGGCAAGACCAGGTGGAACACCACGTTGATGCTGGCCGCGCCCAGCAGGAAGGCAAAACCGATGCCGATCTGGCGCGCAAAGCTGATTTTGCCGGCCAGGCGGTTGGCCGCCAGGGCGCCCATGAAAATCCCGCTGACGCAGGGAATGAACAGCCAGGCGAACTGCGATGGTCTCAATCCCAGTTGTTTGGGCAGCATTTCCGGCGCGGCCGTGATGAACAGGAACAGGCCGGCGAAATTGAGGGCGACGATGCCGGCCTTGATGTGAAACAGCGGTGAACGCAGGATCTCGCCATAGCTCTGGGCCAGGAAACGCGGATTGAACGGCTGACGCCTGGACAACGGCAAGGTCTCGGGCAGGCGCCAATAGCAGAACGCCAGCAGCACGACCGTATAAAACGCCAGGAACAGGAAGATCGAGCGCCAGTCGAACCAGATCACGATCCAGCCGCCCAGGATGGGGGCAACGGCCGGGGCGATCGAAAAGATCATCGTCACCAGCGACAGCAGCCTGGCGGCGGCCGCATCGGCGTACAGGTCGCGGATGATGGCGCGGCTGATAACCACGCCGGCGCCGGCCGACACGCCCTGCAATATCCGGAAGAACCACAGATAGTGCACGGTATGGGCCGAAGCGCAGCCCAGCGAGCCGATGGCGAACATCAGCAGCGACACCAGGATCACATTGCGCCGGCCGAAGGTGTCGGACAGCGCGCCATGCCACAGCACCATGCCGGCAAAGGCCAGCATGTAGAACGTCAGCGACTGCTGCACTTCCAGCGGCGACGCATGCAAGGAACCCTGGATGGCGCCGAAGGCCGGCAAATAGGTATCGATCGACAAAGGGCCCAGCATCGACAGGCCGGCCAGCATCAGCGCCAGCGCGCCACGGCTGAGCGGCGCCATATGGCTGGGAACGGGGGGCGGCACGGGCGTGACGGGGTCGGGCGGCAAGTCCGCCGGCGGGGTGGGAAACATGGTTGTCCAAGGTGACGGCGCGGACCGGCATCGGTCCGCGCGGGAGACTGCGGGCTTACAGGTTCTTCGGTTTCGCTTCTTCTCTGCGGTTGTATCCCGCTACCATATCGAAACGGAACAGACGGCATTCCAGCGCGCCATTGAAGAACGGCGTCTTGCGCGCTTCTTTCAGGCGCAGCAGTTTCGGCAGGCCCAGGTCGGCCGTAAACAGGAACACGGTCCAGCCAGCAAAGCGCTGCTTCAGGGTGGTGCCCATGGCCGTGTAGAACGAGGTCGACAATTCATCTTCCGGCAGGCTGCTGTCGCCGCGCACGCCGATCCGCTCGCCGTACGGCGGGTTGGTCAGCATGATGCCGGCCACGTCGCTCGGCGGCTTGACTTCCTGCGCCTCGATCTGTTTCAGCGGCACGTCGAAACGCACGCCGGCGCAGCGCAGGTTGTGGCGCGTCATGGCGACCATGTCACCGGAAATATCGCTGCCGAAAATGGTCGGCTCCGCCGGCAACGGATTGGCGGTGATGGCGTTGCGCAAGGCGTTCCATGGCGCCGGATCGAAGTCGTGGAAGTTCTCGAACGCGAAGCTGCGCGAAGCGCCCGGCGGAATGCCCTGCACCATCTGCGCCGCTTCGGCCAGGATGGTGCCGGAGCCGCACATCGGGTCGAACAGCACCATGCCCGGCTTCCAGCCCGACACGCGCAACAGGCCGGCGGCCAGGTTTTCGCGCAGCGGCGCGTCGCCCGTTTCCTCGCGCCAGCCGCGCTTGAACAGCGCTTCGCCCGAGGTATCGAGATAGACGGTGAAGGTATGCGCGTCGAGGAAACCGACAATGCGCATGTCCGGCGTCTTGGTGTTGACGGACGGGCGCTCGTTGAACTGGTCGCGGAAGCGGTCGCAGATCGCATCCTTGATTTTCAGGGTGGTGAACTCCAGGCTGCGCAGCGGCGACTTGACGGCCGTGACGTCGACGCGGATGGTGTGATGTACGCCGAACCAGTCTTCCCATGGCTGCGCCAGGGTCAGGTCATAAATGTCGTTTTCCGTCTTGTAGCCGGAATGGGCCATGCGCATCAGCACGCGCGAGGCGATGCGCGAATGCAGGTTGATGCGGTAGGAATCGACCAGGTCGCCCGAGCAGTGGACGCCGCCCGGCACCTGGTTGTGGACCTTCATGGTCGCACTGTCCTGGGCGATCTCGCCCAGTTCCTCGGCCAGCGCCGCTTCCATGCCGCGCGGGCATGGGCAAAAATATGAAGCCATGGTGTACCTTTTATCCGTTGAAAAACAAATTAACTAAAAAATCCAAAAGCTTGTCGGATTACGCGCGAAGCGCTGATCCGACCTACGTCTGCTGCTAACACTACTTCGCCAGCGCCCGCTCGACAAAATCGAGGCGGTCCTGGCCCCAGTACCCTTCGCCATCGACGATATACCAGGGTGAGCCGAACACGGAAGCTGCCGTGGCGGCTTCCGTGTTGGCATCGTATTCGGCCTGCACGCTGGCCGTCTCGGACGTTTTGAGCAACTGGCGGCCGTCGAAACCGGCGTCCAGCGCGATCTGCGCCAGGGTGTCTTCGTCGCCGATATTGCGCTCCTCGGCCCACACGCCGCGCATGATGGCGTGCGCCAGGCTCAAGGAGGCGTCGACGCCGTGCGCCAGGCGCGTGGCGATGATCAGTTTGGCCGACGCTTCCGGCGAGACGGGAAAGAACTTCGGCTGCAGGGTCAACGGTACCTCCAAATAGGCCGACCAGCGCGCCAGTTCGGCCAGGCGATAAGCCTGGCGCTGCGGCGCGCGCTTGGCCAGCGGCAGGCCACCGGAGACGCTGAAGACCTTGCCCAGGTCAAACGGGCGCACGTCGATCTGCGCGCCCTGCTTCTTGGCGATCGCCATCACGCGCGCGTGGCCCAGGTAGGTCCATGGCGAATGGGGCGCAAAGAAATACTGGATTACCTTGTTCTGGCTTGCACTCATCATCGACTCCCTTAGAAAGGCTTGACCACCACCAGCACCACCACCGCCAGCAGCATCACCACCGGCACCTCGTTAAACCAGCGGAACCACTTGTGGCTGCGCTGGTTAATCCCTTTTTCGAACTTGCGCAGGATCGCGCCGCAGGCGTGGTGGTAACCGAGCAGCAGCACCACGAAGGTCAGCTTGGCATGCATCCAGCCCGGCATCTTCATGCCGCCCGCGCCGCCCGCATTGCCTCCAAACATCATCCACAGCAGCGCCAGGCCCAGCACCATGGCCGGCAGCGCCAGCAGCGACATGAAGCGGTACAGCTTGCGCGCCATCAGCAGCAGGCGCTCGGTGGCCACGGTTTCCGTTTCCATCGCCAGGTTGACGAAAATGCGCGGCAGGTAGAACAGGCCGGCGAACCAGGAGATGACGAAAATGATGTGGAAGGCTTTGATCCAGAGAAATGCCATGTGGGTGTCCGCTGTCAGGGGTGGAGGTGAAACGCGGGCCGCCTTGCAAGCGGCCCGCGCCGGCTTGTTTTCGTACTTTGTTTGCGACTTTATTTGCGCACTTCGCCGTGGCCGAAGACCACGTATTTGAGCGAGGTCAGGCCTTCCAGGCCCACCGGGCCGCGCGCGTGCAGCTTGTCGTTCGAAATGCCGATCTCGGCGCCCAGGCCATATTCAAAGCCGTCGGCAAAGCGGGTCGAGGCGTTGACCATCACCGAGGCCGAATCGACTTCGCGCAAAAAGCGCAGCGCGTCGCTGTAGTCTTCGGTGATGATGGACTCGGTATGTTTCGATGAATACCGGTTGATATGGTCCATCGCCTCGTCGATGCCGTCGACCACCTTGACCGACAGGATGGCCGCCAGGTATTCGGTGCGCCAGTCTTCCTCGGTCGCCGCCACCAGGTGCGGATAACCGGCCAGGATCGCCAGCGCTTCCGGATCGGCGCGCAGTTCCACCTGCTTGGTCAAGTAACGCTCGGCCAGCTGCGGCAGTACGGTCGGTGCAATCGCGCGCGCCACCAGCAGGGTTTCCATGGTGTTGCAGGTGCCGTAGCGGTGGCACTTGGCATTGAAGCCGATGTCCAGCGCCTTGGTGATATCCGCCTTGGCGTCGATATACACGTGGCAGATGCCGTCGAGGTGCTTGATCATCGGCACGGTGGCCTCGTTCATCAGGCGCGCGATCAGGCCCTTGCCGCCGCGCGGCACGATCACGTCGACATATTCCGGCATGGTGATCAGCGCGCCGACTGCGGCGCGGTCGGTGGTGTCGACCACCTGCACCGCGTCTTCCGGCAAGCCGACGCCGGCCAGGCCTTCGGCCACCAGTTTCGCCAGTGCGCGGTTGCAGTGAATCGCTTCCGAGCCGCCGCGCAGAATGGTCGCGTTGCCGCTCTTGATGCACAGGCCCGCCGCGTCCACCGTCACGTTCGGGCGCGCTTCATAGATGATGCCGATCACGCCCAGCGGCACGCGCATCTGGCCCACCTGGATGCCGGACGGGCGGAACTTCATGTTCGAGATTTCACCGATCGGATCGGCCAGTGCGACGATCTGCGTCAGGCCTTCGACCATGGTGGCGATCGCCGCATCGGACAGGGTCAGGCGGTCGAGCATGGCCGGCGCCAGGCCGGCGGCGGCGGCAGCGTCGAGGTCGCGCTGGTTGGCCGCGCGCAGCAGGTCGGCGTCGCGCACGATGGCGGCGGCGATCAGGCTCAAGGCGCGGTTGCGCGTGGCGCTGTCGGCGCGGGCCATGGCGCGCGAGGCGGCGCGGGCACGCGTGCCCACGTCTTGCATATACTGTTTGATATCCATGCTTTTATCCATAATGGTTACGTAAGCTTAGCCTCGGCAGATCGTCAGGGCCAGCTGCAGCAGCGCGTCCCAGGCATCGCCCGCATGTGCCTTGGCACGCAGGCCCTTGATCATCTTGTCGACCTGCGCCGCTTCCTGCAGCGCCTTTTCCAGCACCGGCAGCGACACACGCCGCAAGGCCGGTTCCATCATGCGCTCGCGCGGCCCCCAGATGCGCATTTCCTTCATCAGCGCGCCCAGCGGCCTGCCCTGCGCCATGCCGGCTTTCAGTTTCAATAAGGTGCGAATTTCCTCGGACACCGCCCACAGCACCAGCGGCAGCGCCTCGCCCTCGCCTTTCAGGCCTTCCAGCATGCGCACCAGGCGCGCCGGGTCGCCGCCCAGCATGGCCTCGGACAGCTTGAACACATCGTAGCGGGCCACGTTCAGCACCGCGTCCTGCACCTGTTCATAGGTCAGCTTGCCCGGCTCGTGCAGCAGCCCCAGTTTCTGGATTTCCTGGTGCGCGGCCAGCAGATTGCCCTCCACGCGTTCGGCGATGAAGTCGATGCTGGCGCGCTCGGCGCTTTGGCCTTGCACGGCCAGGCGCTGGCCGATCCAGGCCGGCAGCTGCGAGCGCTCCACATTCGGGATGTCGATGTAGACGGCCGCCTGCTGCAGGCTGGCGACCCAGGCCGCCTTCTGCGTGGCCCAGTCCAGCTTGGGCAGCGTGATCAGGGTGAGGTTGTCGGGACTGAGGTTTTTGGCGTAGCTTTGCAGCGCCGCGCCGCCATCCTTGCCCGGTTTGCCGGTGGGGATGCGCAGCTCGATCAGCTTTTTATCGCCGAACAGCGACAGCTCCTGGTTGGCCGCCAGCAGCTCGCCCCACTTGAAACTGCGCTCGACGCTGAGCACATCGCGCTCGGTGTAGCCCTGCTTGCGCGCGGCGCGGCGGATCTTGTCGGCCGCCTCCAGCGCCAGCAGGTGTTCGTCGCTGGTGATCACATACAGCTGCGCCAGCGGCTTGGCCACATGCGCGTCGAGCGCGTCTATCCGCAATTGCATGGCGTAGCCTTACTGCCGCACGGCCGGCACCGGGACCGGGACCGGGGTCACCGGCGCGACAGGCGCCACCGACATGGCCGGCAGCACCGGCTTGATGGCGGCCAGGCGGCGCATGATCTGCTGCACCAGGTCGTTGCGCATGTCGCGGTACAGCTGCGCTTCTTCGGTTTCCTTGGCCAGCACCTGCGATTCATTGAAGGTGATCGGACGGTTCAGCGCGATGGTGGTCAGGCCCAGCAACACGTTGCCGGCCTTGTCCACCACGCGGAACTGGATCGAATAACCGAGCTGGTATTCGCGCACGCGGCCGTTACTGTTCAGCGACAGGATGGACTTGGTGCGCGTCTTCTCCGGGTCGGCCAGCACTTCCAGGGTGGCGTCGGCCGCTTCCCTGGTGTCGACGATTTCCGTGCTGCCGACGGCGCGGATATAGCGCTTCAGGTCGATCGCCAGCGGCGAGGTATCGGGCAAACCGATATTCATCGTCGCGAACGGCAGCATGAAACTGCCGTTCGAGCCGCGCAAGTGAAGGCCGCAAGCCGACAGGGTCAATACCAGGCACACGGCGAGCAGGACGCGAACGCGGACGCGTGAAAGCAAACCGGAAGAAGAAGTCGTCATAGGGTTACACCACGATGCTGATTAACTTGCCCGGCACGACGATGACTTTCTTCGGCGTGGTTTCAATGTACTTCTGCACGCTCTCGCAGGCCAGCGCTTGTGCCTCGATGCTGGCCTTGTCGGCATCCTTGGCCACCGTGATCGAACCGCGCAGCTTGCCGTTCACCTGGATCATCATTTCGATCTCGGATTGCACCAAAGCTTGCGGGTCGACTTGCGGCCATTCGGCGTTGAGCAGATCGCCATGCACGCCGGCGTAGCCCAGCTCCTGCCACAGCACGTGGGTGATATGCGGCGCCACCGGATTCAACAAACGCAGGAAGATCGAATAGCCTTCGGCGATCAGGGCTTTCGACTGGGCGCTGTCATCGAGCTTGGCCGATTCCAGGGTATTGAGCATTTTCATGCAGGCCGACACCACGGTGTTGTACTGGATGCGTTTCAGGTCGTAGTCGGCCTGCTGCAAAATCTTGTGCAATTCGCGGCGCAGGTTTTTCTGCGCGTCGCCGGTGGCCGGCGCGGCGCCGCCAGCCAGCGCGGCCTGGATCGTCGCCGACTGCGCGTAACCGAAATTCCACACGCGGCGCAGGAAGCGGTTCGCGCCTTCGACACCGCTGCCCGACCATTCCAGCGTCTGTTCCGGCGGCGAGGCGAACATGGTGAACAAACGGGCCGTATCGGCGCCGTACTGCTCGATCTGCGCTTGCGGGTCGATGCCGTTGTTCTTCGACTTCGACATTTTTTCCGTGCCGCCGATTTCCACCGGCGCGCCGTCGGCCACCAGGGTGGCCGCTTGCGGACGGCCCTTGTCGTCCATCGTCAGATTGATATCGGCCGGGTTGAACCAGGTCTTCTTGCCGGCGGCGTCTTCGCGGTAATAGGTTTCGTTCAGCACCATGCCCTGCGTCAGCAGGTTGACGAACGGCTCGTCGAACTTGACCAGGCCGAAATCGCGCATGATCTTGGTCCAGAAGCGCGCATACAGCAAGTGCATCACGGCGTGCTCGATGCCGCCGATATACTGGTCCATCGGCATCCAGTAGTCATTGCGCTCGTCGACCATGGCGTCATTGCTGCCTGGCGAGGTATAGCGCATGTAGTACCAGGACGAATCGACAAAGGTATCCATGGTGTCGGTTTCGCGGCGCGCCGGCTTGCCGCACTGCGGGCAGTCGCACTGCAGGAACGCTTCGTATTTGTTCAGCGGATTGCCGGTGCCATCCGGCACGCAGTCTTCCGGCAGCACCACCGGCAGGTCTTTTTCCGGCACCGGCACCACGCCGCAGTCGGCGCAATGGATCATCGGGATCGGCGTGCCCCAGTAGCGCTGGCGCGAAATGCCCCAGTCGCGCAGGCGGAAGGTGGTTTTCTTTTCGCCCAGGCCCAGTTCCGCCAGGTCGGCGGCCACCGCATCGACGGCGGACGCGAAATGCAGGCCGTCGTACTTGCCCGAGGCGATGCACACGCCTTCCTTGCTGCCGTACGATTCCTGCCACGCGTCCGTCGAAAATTCTTCGCCCTTGACTTCGATGACCTGCCTGATCGGCAGGTCGTATTTTTTCGCAAAGCCGAAATCGCGTTCGTCATGCGCCGGCACGCCCATCACGGCGCCGTCGCCGTAGGTGATCAAGACGTAATTGCCGACCCACACTTCGACTTGCGCGCCGGTCAATGGATGGGTGACGAACAGGCCGGTCGGCATGCCCTTCTTCTCCATCGTCGCCATGTCCGCTTCGATCACGGAACCGAGTTTGCATTCGGCGTTGAAGGCGGCCAGCTCGGGATTGCCTTGCGCGGCGTGCAGCGCCAGCGGGTGCTCGGCGGCCACGGCGCAGAAGGTCACGCCCATGATGGTGTCCGGGCGGGTGGTAAACACATACAGCTTGCCGTCGCCGATCAGGCTGCCCGCGGCGTCCTTGATCTCATGCGGGAAGGCGAAGCGCACGCCGGTCGACTTGCCGATCCAGTTGGTCTGCATGGTGCGCACGCGCTCGGGCCAGCCCGGCAGCTTGTCGTCGGCATAGGCCAGCAATTCATCGGCGTAGTCGGTAATGCGCGCGTAGTACATGGGGATTTCGCGCTTTTCGATCGGCGCGCCCGAGCGCCAGCCGCGGCCGTCGACCACCTGTTCGTTGGCCAGCACGGTCTGGTCGATCGGGTCCCAGTTCACGGTGCCGGTCTTCTGGTAGATGATGCCTTTTTCCAGCATCTTGAGGAACATCCACTGGTTCCACTTGTAGTATTCCGGCTTGCAGGCGGTCATTTCGCGCGACCAGTCGATCGCCAGGCCCATCGATTCCATCTGCTGCTTCATGTGCGCGATGTTCGAGTAGGTCCATTGCGCCGGCGGCACGTTGTTGGCCATGGCCGCGTTTTCCGCCGGCATGCCGAACGCATCCCAGCCCATCGGCATCAGCACGTTGTAGCCGTTCATGCGCAGGTAGCGGTACATCACGTCATTGATCGTATAGTTGCGCACGTGACCCATGTGCAGCTTGCCCGAAGGGTAAGGCAGCATCGAGCAAGCGTAGTACTTGCCTTTCGGGAAACGCGGGTCGTGTTCGACGGCCTTGTAGGCCTCGATTGCCTTCCAGTGCGATTGGGCGGCTTGTTCGACGTCGGCGGGACTATATTTATCTTGCATGATGTGCGACCAATTAGTGGATATGAACCGAGCATTATACTGGTTGTCGCCGCCCTGTAGCGCGGCGGGCCGCCGCCCCGGGCGCGCATATTTTTGCCGGCGTACAAATATGCTGTGTAAGATGCGGCAATCTCATGCTCCTTGATGCAGGCCATGTTCGTCTACCAGGAAACCGCCCCCGTCCCTGCCCTGCGGCCATGGCTGGACTGCGTCTGGACCTGCCGCGTGCACGCGCGCGACCGGCCCATGGCGCACCAGGTGCTGCCCGACAATTGCATCGACCTCCTGTGCCAGGACCAGCAGGACGCCTGCTTTGCCATCGGCATGATGACGGCGCCGATCCAGGTGCTCAGCTGCGGCCTGGTGCAGACGGTGGCGGCCCGCTTCAAGCCCGGCGCGGCGGCGCGCTTTTTCCAGCTGCCGCTTTGTGAGCTGAACGATGGGCGTACCGATTTGCGGCAACTGTGGGGCCGCGATCTGGCGGCGCGCCTGGGCGATGCGCTGTGGACGCAGCCCTTGCCGGATACACAACGCATGCAGATCCTGCAAGATTTTTTGCTGCTGCGCCTGCGTAAAACGCCGCTGTCGGCCGCCTCCGGCCTGGCCCTGCACGCGGTCGCACTGATTGACAACGCCCGTGGAGACTTGCGCGTCGAGCAGCTGGCGGCGCAGTTGAATGTCTCGCGCCAGCACCTGGCGCTGCAATTTCGCCAGCATGTCGGCATCAGCCCCAAGCTGTTTGCCCGCATCAGCCGCTTTCGCGCCGTCAACAGCGCGCTCAAGACCCTGCCGGCGCAGGCCGACTGGGCCCAGGTGGCCCTGCAATATGGTTATTTCGACCAGTCGCACCTGATCCACGACTTCCAGGACTTTGCGCGCAGCACGCCACAGGCCTGGCTGGCGCGGCGCCGGGTTTGAGCTTCCATTTTTACAATCGCAGCATCGTGAGACATGGCATGCTGGCACCATACATTGACCAAACAGGAGAAAAAACATGATCAAGGGTTTGCGCACCGTCACCTATCCCGTTCCCGACCTGGAAAAAGGCAAGGCCTGGTACAGCCAGGCGTTCGACACCCAGCCCTATTTCGACCAGCCGTTTTATGTGGGTTTCAATATCGGCGGTTTTGAGCTGGGCCTGCTGCCGGACGGCCAGCCCGGTACCCAGGGCAGCGTCACCTACTGGGGCGTGGACGGCATAGCCCAGGAAATCGAACGGTTTATTGCGCTGGGCGCCACCCTGCACCACCCCCTGACGGATGTGGGCGAGGGCATCCGCACGGTGGAGCTGCTCGACCCGTTCGGCAACCAGATCGGGCTGATCGACAACCCGCATTTCGACACCGCCAAGGTCGTTTAAGCCGCTTCGGCCTGCAGCCAGGCGCGAAACTGCTGCAGCGCCGGCTTTTCATGCGCCGCTTCGGGCGTGATCAGATAATACGCACGCTGGCCGCGTAGTGGGCGCTCGCACACGATCTGCAATTCGCCGCGCGCCAGCTCGGCCTCGACCAGCATGCGTGGCAGCAGCGCCACGCCCTGGCCCTGCACGGCCGCCATGGCCAGCATGGAAAACAGTTCATAGCGCGCGCCATACTTTGCTTCGCCCTCTACCTGCATGGCGTCAAACCACTGGCGCCAGGCGCCCGGGCGCGTGCTTGGTTGTAACAGGGTCAGTTCCAGCAGATCCTGCGGCTGCCAGTTGTCACGCGCTTGCAACAGGCGTCCACTGGCGACGGGCACGATCTCTTCGTGCATCAGCAAGGTGGCGCGCGTGCCGGGCCAGCGCCCCAGCTGCTCGGGCGTGCCCGCATACAGGGCGCCATCGTATTCCGTATCGGCAAACATGAACGGTTTTGTATACGCATCGATATGCACCACGATCTCGGGCTGCCGCGCGGCCAGACCGGCCAGGCGCGGCATCAGCCAGCGCGTGGCAAAGGTGGGCACGGACGCCAGCTGCAAGGCGCCGCCACCCTGGCGCGCCATGGCGTCCAGGGTATCGCGCTCCAGCCCATCGAGGCGGGCGGCGATCTGGCGCGCATACGAGGCGCCGGCGCTTGTGAGCACCACGCCATGGCGGGTGCGCTGAAACAGTTGCACGCCGAGAAAACTTTCAAGGGACGCAATCTGGCGCGACACGGCGCTTTGCGTCAGCGACAGTTCGCGCGACGCATGGGTATAGCTTTGGTGGCGCGCGGCCGCTTCAAAACAATTGAGCGCCTGCAGCATGGGGATCTTGCGGGACATGGAGCTGCCTGGACGTTAAAAGCCACAGTATGCCGCAAGATATGCTTATGGCGCATATCTGGGTGCATAAAAATCGTTTGCGCAAGGCAGGCCCACACCCTACCATGAGTCCCATTCAATCTTGCGCCGTCACTGGCGCTCACCTTGCGAGGCCCGTGATGAGCAAAACCGTATTCAACTGGAATTCCCCCCTGCTGCTGGATGAACAGCTGACAAGCGACGAACGCGCCGTGCTGGACGCGGCGCGCGACTATTGCGAGGGCAGCCTGGCGCCGCGCGTGCTCGAATCGTTCCGCCATGGCCGCACCGACGCCGCCATCTTCCGCGAAATGGGCGAACTGGGCCTGCTGGGCTCGACCATTCCGGAAGAATACGGCGGCGCCGGCCTGAACTACGTGTGCTATGGCCTGGCCGCGCGCGAAGTCGAGCGCATCGATTCGGGCTACCGTTCGATGATGAGCGTGCAATCGTCCCTGGTGATGGTGCCGATCAACGCTTTCGGCAATGAAGAAACGAAACAGAAATACCTGCCCAAGCTGGCCACCGGCGAATTCATCGGCTGCTTCGGCCTGACCGAGCCGAATCACGGCTCCGACCCGGGCAGCATGGTCACACGCGCCCGTAAAGTGCCGGGCGGCTACAGCCTGTCGGGCGCCAAGATGTGGATCACCAACAGCCCGATCGCCGATGTGTTCGTGGTGTGGGCCAAGGACGACGAAGGCGCGATCCGCGGCTTCGTGCTGGAAAAAGGCTGGAAAGGCCTGTCGGCGCCCGAGATCCACGGCAAGGTGGGCTTGCGCACCAGCATCACCGGCGAAATCGTCATGGACGAGGTGTTCTGCCCCGAAGAAAACGCCTTCCCCGACGTGCGCGGCCTGAAAGGTCCGTTTACCTGCCTGAACAGCGCCCGCTACGGCATCGCCTGGGGCGCGCTGGGCGCGGCAGAAGACTGCTACCTGAAAGCGCGCCAGTACACCATGGACCGCCAGCAATTCGGCCGCCCATTGGCCGCCAACCAGCTGGTGCAAAAGAAACTGGCCGACATGCTGACCGAAATCACCATGGGCCTGCAAGGCTGCTTGCGCCTGGGCCGCATGAAGGACGAAGGCTCGGCCGCGGTGGAAATCACCTCGATCATGAAACGCAACAGCTGCGGCAAGGCGCTGGACATCGCCCGCATGGCGCGCGACATGATGGGCGGCAACGGTATTTCCGACGAGTTCGGCGTGATCCGCCACCTGGTCAACCTGGAAGTGGTCAACACCTATGAAGGCACGCACGATGTGCACGCGCTGATCATCGGCCGCGCCATCACCGGCATCGCCGCCTTCAGCAACTGATGGACGCCCTCGCTTCAACCCTGCGCCCGGCGCCGTTGACGGGCTTGCGCGTGCTGGACCTGTCGCGCGTGCTGGCCGGCCCGTGGGCCGGGCAATTGCTGGCCGACCTGGGCGCCGACGTGGTGAAAGTCGAGCAGCCGGGCCGTGGCGACGACACCCGTTCCTGGGGTCCGCCCTATCTGAAGGACGAAGACGGGCGCGACACTGCGGAAGCCGCCTACTTCCAGTGCGCCAACCGCAACAAGCGTTCGCTGTGCATCGACCTGGCCGCGCCCGAAGGCCAGGCACTGGTGCGCCGGCTGGCACAAGAAGCCGATGTGCTGCTGGAAAACTTCAAGCTGGGCGGCCTGAAGCAGTACGGGCTCGATGCGGCCAGCCTGCTGGCGCTCAATCCGCGCCTGGTGTACTGCTCGATTACGGGCTTTGGCCAGGACGGGCCATACGCGGCGCGCGCCGGCTATGACTTTTTGATCCAGGGCATGGGCGGGCTGATGAGCATTACCGGCGTGCCCGATGGCGAGCCGGGCGGCGGGCCGCAAAAAGTGGGCGTGGCGCAGACCGATATCATGACGGGGCTGTACGCCACCATTGCGGTGCAGGCGGCGCTGGCCGAACGGACTCGCTCGGGGCTGGGCCAGCATATCGACCTGGCCCTGCTCGACGTGCAGGTGGCGGCGCTGGGCAACCAGGCGGCCAACTATCTGTGCGGAGGAAAAGTGCCGCAGCGCATGGGCAATGCGCATCCGAATATCGTGCCCTACCAGGATTTCCCGACCGCCGATGGCGACATGATCCTGGCGATCGGCAACGACGGCCAGTTCGCGCGCTTTTGCGCCATCGCCGGCCACCCGGAATGGGCGCAGGACGAACGTTTCGCCACCAATCCGCAGCGCGTGGCGCACCGGGCGATATTGATCCCGCTGTTGCGCCAGGCGACGGTGATGCGCACCACCGACGAATGGATCACGGCGTTCGAGCTGGCGGCCGTGCCGTGCGGCCCCGTCAACCGCATCGACCAGGTATTTGCCGACCCGCAAGTGGTGGCGCGTGGCCTGAAAGTGGAGATGGCGCACCCGACGGCAGGCACGGTGGCGCTGGTGGCCAACCCGGTGCGATTATCAGGCTCGCCGGTGCAGTACCGCTTGCCGCCGCCGTTGCTGGGGCAGCATACGGACGAGGTGCTGGGGCAGTGGCTGGGGTTGGGCACAGCGGAAATTGACGGGCTGCGCGAGCGCAAGATCGTGTAAAACAAAACGCCGGATCGTGTACACGATCCGGCGTTGTTTATTTCAACGTCAGCTTCAACGCCGGCTTCTCGCCATAATCCTCATAGCGTTCGTTGATGCCGGCGATACAGAACGTCACTTCTTCCAGCAGATCCGGCGCCTGCGCCTTGAGCGCGTCGGCATCCTGCAGCACGATCTCCAGCACTTCGTTCGGCTTCAGGCGGAATTTGCTCATGCCGTCTTCGTCGCGCAGATAGCTGAGGCAATCGACCCAGGCGTCCATGCTGTTGCCGTAAAATTCAGGGAAACCGAAAGCTTGCACGCATTGCGCGTGAAAGCTCGCTTCGTCGGTGATCTCTTTGCCGTTCAGTATCGCAGTGGCCATGTCGGTCCTCAGTTCTTCAGCGACAGCACGTCCTGCATGTCGTACAGGCCGGTTGGCTTGTGGGCCAGGAAACGCGCGG
Organism: Janthinobacterium sp. J1-1; assembly: GCF_030944405.1. Lineage (NCBI taxonomy): Bacteria > Pseudomonadati > Pseudomonadota > Betaproteobacteria > Burkholderiales > Oxalobacteraceae > Janthinobacterium > Janthinobacterium sp. J1-1. Next base: position 1,489,827 of record NZ_CP132339.1, on the reverse strand, counting down.
CGCGCAGGGCGCCATGGGCGTAGGTGACGCGGCTGCTGGACTTGTGGCTGATCTCGATGCGCTCGCCGATGCCGGCAAACAGCACCGTATGGTCGCCCACGATATCGCCGCCGCGGATGGTGGCAAAGCCGATGGTCGACGGGTCGCGTTCGCCCGTCACGCCTTCGCGGCCGTACACGGCGCATTCCTTCAGGTCGCGGCCCAAAGCCCCCGCCACCACTTCGCCCATTTGCAGGGCGGTGCCCGACGGCGCGTCGACCTTGTGGCGGTGATGGGCTTCGATGATTTCGATATCGTAGCCTTCGGACAAGCTTTTCGCGGCCAGTTCCAGCAGCTTCATGGTGACGTTCACGCCCACGCTCATGTTCGGCGCGAACATGATGGCGGTCTTTTCGGCGGCGGCGGCAATCGCCGCCTTGCCGGCCTCGTCGAAACCGGTGGTGCCGATGATCATCTTGATGCCGTGCTCGGCGCAGTACGCCAGGTGCTGCAAGGTGCCTTCGGGACGGGTGAAGTCGATCAGGTAGTCGGCATGGGCCAGGCCTTTGGCCAGCTCGGACTCGATCGCCACGCCGGCCGGCTTGCCGAGGAAAGCGGCGGCATCCTGGCCGATCGATGGCGCACCGGCACGGTCGAGCGCGCCAGCCAGCACGGCGTCGGGCGCGTTGCCGACGGCTTCGATCAGGATATGGCCCATGCGGCCACTGGCGCCGGCGATTGCAATTTTCAGTTCAGTCATTTTAATGTTTACAGCAACTTATTTGGTGGGGGCAGGTGCAGGCTCGGCCGGCGTGGAGGCTGGCGTCACGACGGGTTTGGTCACCGGAATCATCGCCGGCGTATTGTCCGGGTTAGCCGGCACGGCGGACGGCGCTACCGGCGACGGCACCACGGCGGCCGGCGCACCGGCCTTGGCCAGCTTGGCGAATGGCGACGGGCCGGCGATGCGGTCGATATATTCTTTTTCGGTCGGCAGGTTGCCGCCTTCGAAGCGCGCGACCTTGCCTTCCTTGTCAAAGTGGACGACCACGCGGCTGCTGGTGGTTTCGCCACTACCGCGGGCCAGGCGGAACGGGTAATCCCAGCGGTCGGCGTGGAACAGGTCGGCCAGCAAGGGCGTGCCGAGGATAAAACGGACTTGGTCGCGCGTCATGCCTTCTTTCAGCTGGGCCAGCATCTCTTCGGAGACAAAGTTGCCTTGCTGAATGTCCGGGCGGTACGGCGAGAAAAACCACATGAATTTCTGCAGCGGTGTAACTGTCGTGGTCTGGGCGCCCTGGTCGGGCACGACTTCCTTGCCTTCTTTCTGGGTGATCGCCGGTTTTTCACCAAGGATGCCACGGCTGGCACAGCCGGTCGCCATCAGCGCAACGCAAACCAGGCCTGCAACGACCGGTGCTCGGAATGAAATACGGTGACGCAAGGATGGCAATACAGCCGGTGTGACGCGCATAAATGACCTCAATTTGATGAACAAAACGCCAGGAGTGACTGGTCCACCCAAAAATGCTTATTTTGGCACTCGCCGACAAAACGCTATATGATAAAGCACCTGACCCACATACGAGCAACAAACATGAGTAACAATCCTAGTGATCTCAAGGCAAGCGGCCTGAAAGCCACCCTGCCACGGCTGAAGATACTCGATATCTTCCAGAGTAGCCCGGTACGCCACCTGACGGCGGAAGACGTCTATAAAATTCTTCTGGCCGACAATATGGACGTTGGCCTGGCAACTGTCTACCGTGTCCTGACCCAGTTCGAACAAGCTGGATTGCTTAACCGCAACCATTTTGAAACGGGCAAGGCCATTTTCGAGCTCAATGAAGGCTCCCACCACGATCACCTGGTGTGCCTCGATTGCGGCAGGGTCGAAGAATTCTTCGACGAGTCGATCGAAATACGCCAGCAGAAAGTGGCTGAAGAGCGCGGCTTCAAGATCGCCGAACACGCGCTGGCCATCTACGGCAACTGCATCAAGCCAGCCTGCCCGCACCGGCCAGCCTGACGCAGCACTGCTACGGCCTTAGTGATGGCTCAATGCATTTGAGAGCAATTTGGCCGTAATATCGACAATCGGAATGACCCGCTCGTAGGCCATACGGGTCGGTCCGATGACTCCCAACGTGCCCACGATCTTGCCGTTGACTTCATACGGCGCCGTCACCACGCTCATTTCATCCATCGGCACCAGGTTCGATTCGCCACCGATAAAAATCTGCACGCCGGTGGCCTTGCTCGACACATCGAGCAATTGCATCAGGCCCGTCTTCTGCTCGAACATGTCGAAGAGCTGGCGCAGCGAACTCATGTTCGATGACAGATCGCTCACGCTGAGCAGGTTGCGCTCGCCCGAAATCACCATGTCGTCGCTATGGTCGGCCATCACTTCGCTGCCCGCCTCGACCGCCACCTGCATCAGGCTGCCCATATCGTCGCGCAACTGGCGCAGCTCGCCCTGCAGGCGCACGCGCACGGCGTCGAACGACAGGCCGCCATAATTCTGGTTGATATAGTTGGCCGACTGGATCAGCTGCGACGGCGTATAGTCCGCTTCCGTCAGCAGCAGCCGGTTCTGCACGTCGCCGCCGGGCCCTACGATCACCAGCAGGATGCGTTTTTCGGACAGGCGCAAAAATTCGATCTGCTGGAACACCGATTCGCGGCGCGGACTCAGGACCACGCCGGCGAACTGCGACAGCGAGGACAACATCTGCGCCGCGTTGGCGATGGTCTTTTGCGGCTGCTGGGTCTGCAGGCGCAGGCGCGAATCGACCATGTGCTCGTCCAGATGCCGGACCGTCAGCAGGGTGTCGACAAAGATGCGGTAGCCGCGCGGCGTGGGAATGCGGCCGGCCGAGGTGTGCGGGCTGGACACATAACCCTGCTCTTCCAGGTCGGCCATGATGTTGCGGATGGTGGCCGGCGACAGGTCGAGGCCGGAAATCTTCGACAAGGCGCGCGAACCGACCGGCAGGCCGTCGGCGATATAGCGCTCGACCAGGGCTTTCAGCAGGGTTTGGGCACGAAGTTCGAGTTGCATGGTGTTTTCAGTTATACAAGTAGGCTGGCATGCAACAGGCGAACGCCGGCGCTGCAGCAACAGCAGCCATTATGCACGTTCGCCCGCGCAACGGCGATCAATCTTCCAGTTGCGCCTGCAGCCAGAGCAGCAATTCATCAAAGTTGGCGCAGATGGCGTCGGGCCGCACGCCGGCCGCCAGGTGGGCGTCGCTGCCGCGCCGGTTCATCCAGACGGCCCGCATGCCCGCATCCTGCGCCCCCGTCACATCGAAATACAGATCGTCGCCCACATACACGGCCTCGTGCGGCGCCACACCCAGCGCTTCGCAGCCGGCCAGGAAAATCGAGGCGTCGGGCTTGGCCACGCCAAACTCGCTGGCGGCGATCGATACTGTAAAGTGCTGTGCCAGGCCGATAATTTCAAGGTCGGCATTGCCATTCGAGATCGAACCGACCAGCAGCCGCTGTTGCATCCAGGCCAGGCCGGGCAGGACATCGTCATACAGCGTGACGCGATGGCGGGCGGCCAGGAACTGCGCGACGGCCTGATCGACCAGGGCCGGGTCTTCGCCGGCCGCATCGAAGGCCGTCAGCAGGCCGGCGCGGCGCAGTTCGATCAGGTTGCCATGATAGTGCGGCTGTGCATTGAGCAGGTCGAGCCGGTGCCGGCGCAGCGCCTCGATGGAAAACTGCTGCGCCACCCGGGGCGCGTGGCTGGCCAGCCAATCGTGCAGCAGGGTTTCGGCGGCGGCGATCACGGGCGCGATCGGCCACAAGGTATCGTCCAGATCGAACAGGATGGCCTTCGGCGGAACAACGGTGTGGACAGCGGTAGTGGTCATGGCGGCAATCATTATCAGGGCACAGGCAAGCCCTATTGTCGCACCGATCGCAGGGCGCGGCATGCCGGCCGGCCCCGCATATGCGGACGAATCAGGGCTGGCGCGGGAAAAATTGTTACAGGGTGATACAAGGCAAGATCAATCGCCTTGCCAGATAGACTAAAATAGGCGCCATTCCAATGCGGCGCCAGCGTCCGTGTTGCGCTACCCTACCTAATTCGTTTTGGAGAATGTATGAAAAATGTATACCTGCGCTCGATGCTGGCGGCGGCTTGCGCTGCCACTCTGGCAGCCTGCGGCGGCAGCGGCGGCAATATGTATTTGAGCGGTTCGGTGATCGGCCTGGCCAAGACCGGCCTGATACTGCAAAATGGCGGCGAAGAACTGCCCGTCACCGCCGGTTCCTCCAGCTTTGTGTTCGTCAACCTGATCAAGTCCGAGGACCGCTACGATATCAAGATCAAGCAGCAACCGAAGGGCGCGACTTGCACGATGACCAATGGCAGCGGCAAGGCGAACAGTTATTCCGTCTCGACCGCCTATGTCTCCTGCATTACCGACACATATGCCCTGAGCGGTTCGATCACCGGCCTGAGCGCCAGCGGCCTGACCCTGGTCAATGGCATCAGCGGCAGCATCAGCCCGCTGCAAGAAGCGACGAGCTTTACCTTCCCGGCGGTCGCCGACGGTTCCACCTATAACCTGTCCATTTCCAGCCAGCCGGCCGGCCTGACCTGCAAATTCCAGGGCTCGACCAGCCCCGACGGCCACGATATCGTCGGCGTCATGGGCTCCGGCCCCGTCAGCTCGTTGGCACTCAACTGCGCACCGAAGTAAGCCGTGCGATCCGTGAATACCCTTTTGGAGAAATACATGAAGTCATCCTGCCTGCGCCCTCTCGCCGCGCTGTTGCTGACCGTCGGCCTGGCGGCCTGCGGCGGCAAGGCCTCGTACGATGTATCGGGCACCATTTCGGGCCTGAGCAATGCCGGCCTGGTGCTGGCCAACGGCAGCGATACCGTTTCGCCGGCCGTCGGCGCCACCACGTTTACGTTCCCGAAGCGCATCGACTACGGCACCAACTACACCATTACGGTCAAAACGCCGCCGGCGCACATGAATTGCAGCGTATCGGGCGGCACCGGCTCGGCAGGCCTGTATGTCAGCATTGAAGCCTTTGTCAGCTGCCAGCAAAACGCCTATACGGTCGGCGGCACCATCACCGGCCAGACGGTGGACGGCCTGGTACTGGGCAATGGCAGCACCGCGACCCAGTTGACGGTGGCCAAGGCAACGGCAACCTTTGTCATGCCCGATTCGGTAGCCGATGGCAATTCCTACGGCATCAGCGTCATCACCAACCCGGTCGGACAGACTTGCACGGTGGCGACCAATCCCACCACCGGCCTGTCGACCGGTGTCGGCATCATGGGCGAGGCAAAAGTCGAGAGCGTCCGTATCGTCTGCACCACGCCCTGATCGGCCGGCCCGCAATCAGATATCACCAATTCGTATACTCGGTATTTGAAAGATAAATTGGAGTTATATGTGGCGATGCAGCATACTGCATCTGTCTCCTCCAACTCTTCCAAGAATTGGATTTAGCCCGCTTTTACCAGCGGGCTTTTTTTTGTCCAAAATTCAGGCGGCGTTTTTGCCCGTCTCTGGCTGGAACAGCTGCACGATGCTGGAAAAATCCTGGGCGCCATGGCCGGCCTGCGCATGCAGCTGGTACAACTGGCGCACCAGGCCACCCAGGGGCGTGGCGGCACCGGCAGACAGGCTAGCTTGCTGGGCAAGGCCCAGGTCTTTCAGCATCAGGGCCGTGCCGAAGCCGCCGCTGTAGTTGCGTGACGCGGGCGCCGTCTCCATCACGCCCGGCCACGGGTTGTAGACTTCCAGGGTCCAGTTGCGGCCCGAACTCTTGGCCATGATGTCGGACAGCACGGACGGATCGAGTCCGTGCGCCACGCCCAGGTTCAGGGCTTCGGCCGTGCCCGCCATCAAGATTCCCAGCAGCATGTTGTTGCAAATCTTCGCCACCTGGCCGGCGCCCGCCTCGCCCGCATGAAAAATATTCTTGCCCATCTTTTCCAGCAGCGGACGGGCGCGCAGCAAGGCGTCCGCTTCGCCGCCGACGATAAAGGTCAAGGTGCCCGCTTGCGCCCCCGCCGTGCCGCCGGACACGGGGGCGTCCAGCATGGCAAAGCCGCGCGCGCTGGCCGCCTGCGCCACCTGGCGCGCCACCTCGGCGGCAATCGTGCTGCAGTCGATCAGCAGGGCGCCCGGCTTGGCCGAGTCGAGCACGCCACCATCAAGAAGGTACAGCTCCTGCACGTGTTTGTTAGCCGGCAGCATGGTAATGACGGCGTCGGCCGCCTGTACCGCCGCGCTGGCGGACACTGCCGCCGTGGCGCCGGCGTCGACCAGCGAGGCCACGGCCTCCGGCGCCAGGTCGAATACCGATACATGAAAGCCGGCCGCGACCAGGTTGCGCGCCATCGGCGCCCCCATGTTGCCCAGGCCGATAAAGGCGATATGTTGCATGGTGTCTCCTCTTGTTTGTCTTATGCCAGGTCGGCCAGCGGATGCGCTGTCCACGGCGCCTGGAAATATTCATTCAGGTAAGCTTCGCCGAGCTGCTCCAGGCTGGCCGGCTGCCATTGCGGCGCACCGTCCTTGTCGATCAGCAAGGCGCGCACGCCTTCGGCAAAGTCGGGATGGGCGCAGCACTGCACCGCCACGATCAGTTCCAGTTGAAATACTTGCGCCAGGCTCAGGTGAAGAGTGCGCTCGCGCATGGTCCACACCAGGGCGGCCGAACTCGGCGCGCCCCTGGCCAGCGAGTGGGCCGCCTTTTGCAGCCAGGCGGACTCGCCCTCGTAGGCGGCAATCGCCGCCACCACCTCTTGCAAGGTCGGTGCTTGCGTCAGCGCGGCGATGGCATCGAAATTGGCGCGCACCGGCGACTCGGGCAGCAGCGAAGCGGGCGCCGCTAGGGCGCGCAGCAAGCGGTCCAGCTGCTGGTGATTCGCTTGCGCTTCAGGCTGCCATTGCGCCAGCGCCAGCGCATCGAGCACCAGGGCGCGCGCCTCCTGCTGCAGGAAATAATCGCCCAGGCCGACGAACAGCGCATCGGCCGCATTCATCGGCGCGCCCGTCAACCCCAGGAACAGGCCGCTGCGCCCCGGCATGCGTCCCAGGAACCAGCTGCCGCCCACGTCGGGGAACAGGCCGATGGTGATTTCCGGCATGGCGATGCGCGTGCTTTCCGTTACCACCCGGTGGCTGGCGCCCGCCATCAGGCCCAGGCCGCCACCCATGACGATGCCGCCACCCCATACCAGCAGCGGTTTCGCATAAGTATGGATGCGGTGGTCGAGCCGGTACTCTTCGGCAAAGAAGGCCAGTGCCTGCGGATTCGGCACCACGCCCGGCTGCTCCGCCACGGCCGTGCGCAGGCTGCGCACGTCGCCGCCGGCACAAAAGGCCTTGTCGGTCGACGACTGCAGCACCACGCAAGCAATCTGCGCGTCATCCGCCCAGCGCAGCAGCGCGCCGTCGATGGCGCGTATCATCTCCAGGGTCAGGGCATGCAGGGACTTCGGTGCGTCGAGCGTGATGACGCCCAGCTTCATGCCGCCGGGGCAGGCGCGCTCTTCAATGTTTACAGTCTCAACCATTCTTCCACTCCGCCGTGCGTTTTTCCAAAAAGGCCTGCACGCCCTCCTTCTGGTCCTGCGTTTCGAACAGGCCCAGGAACAGGGTGCGTTCGTCCGGCAGCGACTGCGCCAACGGTTTGCTGCGCGCGCCCTGGATCAAGCTCTTTGACGCCGCCACGCTGCCCGGACTCTGGCGCGCCACCTTGGCCGCCAGCGCCAGCGCGGTGGACAGCGCTTTGCCGGTCGGCACGACTTCCTCGACCAGGCCAATCGACAAGGCTTTCGCCGCGTCAACCCGCTCGCCACATAAAATCATGCGCTTGGCCCAGCCTTCGCCAACCAGCCACGGCAGTATCTGCGTGCCGCCCGCGCAGGGCAGCAGGCCCACCGACGCTTCCGGCAAGGCCATCTGCGCATGCTCTTCGGCGATGCGGATATCGCAGGCCAGCGCGCATTCGAGTCCGCCGCCCATGGCGTAGCCATTGATGGCGGCGATGCTGACGCCGCGAAACGCCGACAGCGCCTCGAACGCCTCGCCAAACGCGGCCGCCATATTGAAGGCCATGTCCTTGTCGCCGTCGGCAAACAGTTTCAGATCGGCGCCGGCCGAGAAGAACTTGGCGCCGCCGCCCGTGATCACCAGCGCATAGACCTCATCGTCGGCGTTCAGGTCGGCCACCAGTTCCCTGAGCGCGCCCAGGCTGGCCAGGGTCCAGGTATGGGCCGGTGGATTGTCCAGGGTGATCTGCACCACATGGTCGTGGCGTTCCACTACTAAATTGCTATAAATCTTGGTCATCGTAAAGTCTCCGTGGCGCCATCCTTGAGGATCGCTCGCGCGATAATCAGGCGCATGATTTCATTGGTCCCTTCCAGGATCTGATGTACCCGCGTGTCGCGCACATGGCGCTCAAGCGGATACTCGCGTATATAACCATAGCCGCCATGCAGCTGCAGCGCTTCGTTGCAGACATTGAAGCCGATATCGGTGGCGAAGCGCTTGGCCATGGCGCAATAGGCGGACGCGTCCGGACTTTGCTGATCGAGTTTCCAGGCGGCCAGGCGCACCATCTGGCGCGCCGCCACCAGTTCGGTCAGCATGTCGGCCAGCTTGAATTGCAGGGCCTGGAACTGGGCCAGCTCGCGGCCGAATTGCTTGCGCTCCTGCATATAACCCTGGGCGCGCGTCAAAGCGGCCTGCGCCGTGCCCACCGAGCACACGGCGATATTGATGCGCCCGCCGTCGATGCCCTTCATGGCAATGCTGAACCCTTCGCCTTCCACACCGAGCAGGTTGGCTGCCGGCACGCGCACCTGGTCAAAACTGATAATGCGCGTGGGCTGGCTGTTCCAGCCCATTTTTTCTTCCTTCTTGCCATACACGATGCCAGGCAGGTCGGCCGGCACGGCAAACGCGGAGATGCCGCCCGCACCGTCGCCGCCTGTTCTCGCCATGACGATCAGCATGTGCGTCTGGCCGGCGCCGGAAATAAACGCTTTCGTGCCGTCGAGCACATAATGGTCGCCATCCTTGACGGCTTTGGTGCGCAGGGACGCCGCATCGGACCCCGACTGCGGTTCCGTCAGGCAATAGCTGGCCAGTTTCCGGCCGGCGGCCAACTCGGGCACCCACGCATCGCACAAGGCTTCCTGCCCCCAGCGCGACAGCATCCAGGTGGCCATATTGTGGATGGTGATGTAGGCCGTGGTCGAGGTGCAGCCGCCGGCCAGCTCCTCGAAGACGATGGCCGCATCCTGGCGCGAGAGGCCCAGGCCACCCCAGCGCTGCGGCGTGTACAGGCCGCAAAAGCCCATCTCGCCCGCTTTCGCAATCGTCTCGACGGGAAAGATCGACTCCGCGTCCCAGTGCGCCGCATGCGGCGCCAGTTCGCCGGCGGCAAACGCGCGCGCGGCGTCCTGGAACTCGCGCTGCTCGTCGCTCAGTTCAAAGTCCATGGCCGCTCCTTACTTGAGGCTGATGGTGGTATTGACCTTGCCCACCGAGGCCGAGTCCGTGAACCAGCGCTGGGTAATCGTCTGCGTCTGCGTGTAGAACAGCACCACCTGCTTGCCGAACGGACCCAGGTCGCCCAGCTTGGAGCCGCGCGAACCGGTAAAGCTGAACAGGGGGACGGGTACGGGAATCGGCACATTGATGCCGACCTGGCCCACATCGATTTCTTCCTGGAAGTAGCGCGCGGCCGCGCCGCTCTGGGTGAACAGCGCCGTGCCGTTGCCGTTCGGATTCGCGTTCACCAGCGCGATCGCTTCATCGAGCGTATCGACTTCGACCACGATCAGCACCGGGCCAAAGATTTCCTGGTCGTACACGATCATGCCGGGCTTCGCGCCAGAGAGTATCGTCGGGCCGACAAAATTACCGTTCGGATAACCATCGACTTTTACTTCGCGGCCATCCAGGGTCAGGGTGGCGCCCTCTTCCACGCCTTTGGCGATCAGGCCGAATACGCGTTCTTTTGCCGCGCACGAGATCACGGGACCGAGGTCCGGGTTATCCTTGCCGGCGCCCACCGTCAGGGTCTGCGCCTTGGCGGACAACTCCGGCAGCCAGTCGCGCGCTTCGCCCACCAGCACGGCGACGGAGGCCGCCATGCAACGCTGGCCGGCCGCGCCAAAGCCGGCGCCCAGCAGCTGGTTCAGGGTCTGCTCCTTGTTGGCGTCCGGCAGCACCACGGCGTGGTTCTTGGCGCCCATCATGCACTGCGCGCGTTTTCCATTCAGGCTGGCGCGCTGATACACATGGGTGCCGACCTTGCTCGAACCGACAAACGAGATCGCCTTGATATGCGGATGGTCGCACAGGGCGTTGACCACGTCCTCGCCGCCATGGATCACGTTCAAGACGCCCGCCGGAATGCCGGCCTGCAAGGCCAGGCGCACCAGTTTTTCCGTCACCAGCGGGTCCTGCTCGGACGGCTTCAAGACAAACGTATTGCCGCAGGCGATCGCCATCGGGAACATCCACAGCGGGATCATGGCGGGGAAGTTGAACGGCGTGATGCCGGCGCACACGCCCAGCGGCTGCAGCACGCTATAGGTATCGACGCCGCCAGCCACATTCTGCGCATACTCGCCCATCTGCAGGGTGCCGATATTGGCCGCGTGTTCCACCACTTCCAGGCCGCGGAACACATCGCCTTCCGCGTCGAGCAGGGTCTTGCCCTGTTCCATGGTGAGGGTGGCGGCCAGGTCGGCCATGTTCTCGCGGATCAGCTGCTGCAGTTTAAGAAAGATGCGGGCGCGCGCGCCGATCGGCGTCTTGCGCCAGGTTTTAAAGGCGCGCTGGGCCGAGGCGATGGCCGCGTTGACTTCGTCCGGCGTGGCAAACGGCACGCGGGCCAGCACTTCCTGGGTGGCCGGGTTGACGACATCGCGCCAGACGGTGGTGGTCGATTCGACCCACTCGCCGTTGATCAGCAGGGGGACGGTTGGAATGGCAGCTTGATGGGTCACGCGGTCTCCTGGGTTTTATGGAATAGGGTGTTTGCATTATTCGCACAATGGCGGCGCCGTACAAGGCGTGAAAATGCGAGCATCTGCCAAGCCAGTTCTGTTAATCTGCGAAGATTGCAAATTTGCAGACTCCACAGGAGACCACAATGGCCAAGGTATTCATGGGCGTGCGCCTGCAGCGCCTGCGCGAGGAGCGGCGCATGACGCAGGCGGCGCTGGCCAAGTCGCTGGGCATCTCGCCCAGCTATCTGAACCAGATGGAACGCAACCAGCGCCCGCTGACGGTGCCGATTTTGCTGCGCATCGGCACCGTGCTGGGAGTCGATCCGCAGATCTTTTCCGAACACGACAGCGCCAGCCTGGTGGCCGACGTGCGCGATGTGTTCGGCGAATTGCCGGACGCGCCGCCGACCTCGATGGCGGAATTGAAAATGCTGGTGGAGAACATGCCCGACCTGGCGCGCTCGATCCTGCTGCTGCAGCGGCGCTACCGCGTGATGGCGGAACGGGCCGATACGCTGGCCGCGCGCCTGGATGACGGCAGCCGCGGTGACAGCTCCCTTGCCCTGGCGCCATCGACCGATGAAGAAGTGCGCGAATACCTGAACCGGCGCCAGAACTATATCGACGAGCTGGACCGGGCCGCCGAGCTGGTCGCCGGTGAACTCGACGTGCAACTGCGCACGCGCGACGCGCTGCAGGCGAGGTTATGGGAGCGGCATGGCATCCGTGTTGAACTGTCCGACGGCGACGCCGGCATGGTGCGCAAGCACCGCTACGACGCGCAGCAGAAAATCCTGTGGCTGCCCGACACGCTGACGGGCGGCCAGCGCGCGTTCCAGATGGCGGCGCAAATCAGCCTGCTCGAACACAGCGCGCTGATCGATGCGCTGGTGCTGGCCGCGCAGTTTTCCGGCGCCGGCGCGCAGAGCAGCGCACGGCTGGCGTTGTCGAATTATTTTGCCGGCGCCCTCTTGATGCCGTACCAGCGTTTTTTGCAGGCGGCCGAAAGCCGCGCCTACGATATCGAACGCCTGGCGCAGCAGTTCGGCGTGGGCTTCGAAGCCGTCTGCCATCGCCTCAGCACCCTGCAGCGCCCGGAGGCGGCCGGCCTGCCGTTTTTCTTTGTGCGCGTCGACCGCGCCGGCAATGTCTCGAAGCGCCAGTCGGCCACCGATTTTCATTTTTCAAGGGTCGGCGGCACCTGCCCGCTGTGGATCGTCTACGACGCCTTCAGCCATCCGGGCCAGGTGCTGACGCAGGTGGCCAGCATGCCCGATGGCTGTACCTATTTATGGATCGCGCGCCAGGTCAGCACCGGCGCGCCGGGCTTTCGCGCCCCCGGCAAGACCTTCGCGGTGGCGCTGGGCTGCGATATCTCGCAGGCGCACCGGCTGATCTATTCCAAGGGACTCGACCTGCACGACCCGCTGGGCGCCACGCCGATCGGCACCGGCTGCAAGGTGTGCGAACGCCAGGCCTGCCCGCAGCGGGCGTTTCCGTCGCTGCTGGCGCCCAGGCCGGCGCCGTCGGCCTGATTATTCCACGACGCGCGCGCGCAGCGCGTCGAACTGCGCGCAGAAATCGCTGCGCCAGGCCTCGCGGGTGCTGTCGTCTATCCATGCCGCGTCCAGGCCATTCAACATGAAACCGCGCATGTCGTCGATGCCGAAGCCGAACTCGCGCATCATCAGCCAGGCGCCGGTCGGCGTCACATGGTGCAGGGTCGGGTCGTCCGTATTCGGATGCAGTCTCAAGCCCAGTTGCGCCATCGCGCGGATCGGATGGTCAAACGCCCAGCGCTCCCGGCCCAGAGTGCGCAGGTAGTAGGAATTGGTCGGCACCACGGTAAATACCAGGCCCCGCTCGGCGTAGCGGCGCGCCAGTTCGGGATTGTCGACGATGGTGTAGCCATGGTCGATGCGATCGACGTGCAGTTCGTCGACGGCGGTGGCCACGTTCATCCACGGCATGCCGAATTCGCCCGCGTGCGCGGTGCACTTGAAGCCGGCCTCGCGCGCGGCGCGGTAGGCTTGCAAAAACAGTTCGGGCGGTCTATCGTTTTCGCGGTAGTCGATGCCGATGCCGATCACCTCCGGCGCGCGGTGCGCCTTCATCCATTCCACCATCTGCACGGCTTCCTCTGGCGATGCTTCGCGGTCGATGCTGGGGATCAGGCGGCCGATCACGCCAAAATCGCGCTCGGCGTCGCGGATCGCCGCCACGATGGCGTCCTGCGCCGCCTCGTAGCGGATGCCCGACACGCGCACGGTGCCGGTCGGGTTCCAGAAAAACTCGGCATACACCACGCCGTGGCCGTGCGCGTCTTCCAGGTATTCATACGTCAAACAATACAGGTCAGCCGGCGCCACGATCAGGTGCGCATCGAGCGCGCGCAGCACGCGCAGCACGCCCACCGGTTTCTCGCCACGCGTATAGAACGCGTCGATCTCTTCAGGCGTGACGACGTTGTTCGTCTTGGCGGCCAGGTTGCGGAAAGTGGCCTGGCGCACCGTGCCGAACAAATGGCAATGCAGCTCCACCTTCGGGATGGCGCGGATAAACTGTTCGATGCTCAAAGCGGAATGGGACATGAGTCGTTTCGTGTAAAGGCTAAGGGTAGGCGTAACGGCGTCAGGCGAGGATGGCCGACAGCCGTTGCATCAGGAGTTCAATCGCGGCCGGGCCGTCGGCCAGGTGCGCCACCTGGGTGGTGATCGGGGCGCGGCGCGGCACGCGGAACTCGCACACCGTCATGCCGCGCGTGAGTTCCCCTTTCAGTTCGATCGCCACATGGGCCGGCAGGAACTGGAACAGTTCTGGCGCTTCCAGGTACAGGGCCACCACCGGGTCGTACATCGGCATCGGCACGGAACCGTCGCTGCTGCGGATGCGCACATACGCTTCCAGATAGCCGGCCAGCATGGTGGCGCGCGCGGTGCCCAGCGCCCGCAGGCGTTCGACTTCCACGTTGGTGACCAGCAGCTGGCGGCACAGATTGAGGCCGAACATGCGCAGCGGGATGCCGGCCCTGAACACCACATCGGCCGCTTCCGGATCGGCATAGATATTGAATTCGGCCGCCGCCGTATGGTTGCCCTGGTCGGTCGAGCCGCCCATCAGGATGATCTCGGCGATCTTGCCGGCGATATCGGGCGCTTTTGCGAGCGCGGTGGCGATATTGGTCATCGGTGCGATGGCGATCACGGTGATCTCGCCCGGGTGGGCGCGCACGGCGGCGATCAGGGCGTCGACCGCATGGCCGGGCGCGTCCACGGCGGCGCCCGGCGGCAGGATGGCTCCGGTGGTCGGCATGCCGCTGTCGCCGAGGATGCGCTGCGCCGTTTCGATGGCGCCGGCCAGCGGCTGTTCGCAGCCGCGGTAGATCGGCACGCTCAAACCGTCATGCGCCTTGATGCGCAAGGCGTTGTCGTAAGTGATATCGACCGGCGCATTGCCGGTGACGATGCTCACGCCCAGCCAGTCGATCTGCGGGTTGCTGCCCAGCAGCAGCATGGTCAGCCAGTCGTCGAAGCCGGGGTCGGTGTCGAGCCAGATTTTTTTCAGGGGTTTGTCCATGACGGTCTTCCTCACTCGGCCAGGCACAGCGCGCTGTCGGGCGGCAGCACGAACGAGACGGCCGTGCCTTCGCGCCAGGCCGCGCCGTTGGCCGCGCAGATGCCCTTGACGGGCCCCAGCGGGGTTTGCAGCAGGTATTCGACGGTGTCGCCCAAAAAGCCCCGCGCCAGCACGGTGCCGGGGTATTGACCTGATGCGTCGTCGGCTGCGCAGACGCGCACCCGGTCCGGGCGCCAGCCCAGCACGCTGGTGCCGGCGTTGACGGGCGCCGGGTACGGCAGGCTGGCGCCGGCGTGGTGCAGCGCGCCGTCGCGGTAGTCGAACAGGTTTTCAAAGCCCATGAAGTTGGCCACAAAGCGCGTCGACGGCGTGTTGAACACGGCTTCCGGTGCGGCCATCTGCTCGATGCGCCCGCCGTTCATGACGACGATGCGGTCGGACAGGGCAAGCGCTTCCTCCTGGTCGTGGGTGACGTACAGCATCGTGATGCCCAGTTCGCGCTGGATGCGGCGCAGCTCGGCGCGCATCTGCACGCGCAGCTTGGCGTCCAGGTTCGACAGCGGTTCGTCGAGCAGCAGCAGGGCCGGCTCGACCACGATGGCGCGCGCCAGCGCCACGCGCTGCTGCTGGCCGCCCGACATCTGCGCCGGCAAACGGGCTTCAAAACCGGTCAGCCCGACGGCGGCGATCACCGCCTCGACTTTCGTTTTCAGCTGCGCCGGTGCCACCTTGCGCAGGCGCAGGCCGAAGGCGATATTGTCGTACACGTTCAGGTGCGGGAACAGCGCATACGACTGGAACACCATGCCGATATTGCGTTTGTTGGGCGCCAGCTTGCCGATCTCGCGGCCATCCAGCACGATGCGGCCCGACTGCAGCGGCATCAGGCCGGCGATCGCGCGCATGGTGGTGGTCTTGCCGCAACCGCTGGGGCCCAGCAGGGAAATCAGTTCGCCCTGCTCCACCTGCAGGTCCAGGTCCTTCACGGACGTCGTGTTCTTCGCGTAGCCGAGGTTCAGCTTGTGCAGTTCCAGATAACTCATGGTGGTGTGCCTTACATGTATTTTGAAATGCCCAGGACCTTCTCGGTCACCATCACGAAGGCCATGGTGAACAGGACCAGCAGGGTCGACAGGGCGGCGATCGAGGGATCGAAACTGTTTTCCATATGGCCCAGCATCTCGATCGGCAAGGTGCTGATGCCAGGTCCCGTGAGGAACAGCGACACGGGCACCTGGTTGAACGAGGTGACAAAGGCGAGGAAGAAGGCGGCGATCACGGCGTTGCGGAAATTCGGCAGCACGATCATGAAAAACGCGCGCAAACGCGACGCGCCCAGGGTGATGGCGGCGTCCTCGATATCGACCCGCAGGTTGACCAGGCTGGCGTACACCACCCGCACCGAATACGGGATCAGCAGCGCGATATGGCCGATCAAGAGGCCCGCATAGACCGGCGCATTGATCGTCAATACCAGGTGGTGCAGCAGGCCCAGGCCGACCAGGATGGCCGGAATGATCAAGGGGGACGTCAGCACCTGGCGGATCGCGCCGATGCCGGGCGGCGGCATGCGCGAAAACGCATACGCGACCGGAATGCCCAGGGCCAGCGCGATCACGGTGGCGATCAGGCCGATCTCCAGGCTGGTCTGGAAGGCGCGGCGAAATTCTGGCGCGGCCCACACTTCCAGGATCCAGCGCAGCGAGTAGGACTCGGGCGGGAAGGCCAGCGTTTCGCCGCCGGAGAAGCCCGCCAGCAGCACGATGGCGAACGGTCCCAGCAAAAACAGGAACACCAGCCACAGCACCACGCGGGAAAAATAGCTTTCTTTCATACCGAACTCCGACTCGAGGAAATACGTTTAAGGCCGGCGTTGACAACCAGGGTCATGGCGACCAGGATCACGGCGATCACATTGGCCGCGCCGAAATCGCTCTCCACGCTGACCTTCTGATACAGCAGGGTTTCCAGCATCAAGACCTTGGTGCCGCCCAGCAGGGCCGGCGTCACATAGGCCGTCACGCAGCCCGTAAATACCAGGGTGCCGCCGACCACCAGGCCTTCCTGCGTCAGCGGCAGGGTGACCTTGCAGAACACCTGCCAGGGGTTGGCGCCCAGGGTCGCCGCGGCCGGTTCCACGTCGCGCGGCAGGTTTTCCAGCGCGCCGGCCAGCGACATCAGCATCAAGGGCAGCAGCAGCTGCAGCAGGCCGACGAAGACGGCAAATTCGCTGAACAGCAAGCGCAGCGGCTCGTCCGTAAAACCCATGTTGACCAGCGCCGCGTTGACGGCGCCATTGCGGCCCAGCAGCACGATCCAGGCGTAGGTGCGGGCGATCGGCGAGACCATCAGCGGCAAAATCATCATGCCGACCACCAGCCCGCGCCACTTCGGCGACACGCGCGCCACGGCCTGGGCGGCCGGGTAGCCGAGGATGATGGAGGCCAGCGTCACCATGGCGGCGATGCGCAGCGTGCGCCAGAAGATGGTGCGGTTGAATTCCTGCGAGAAGAACTCGACGAAGCGGTCCACGCCCCATTGCATGCCGTCGCCGACGCGGAAGGCGTCGACCAGCAGCGCCAGCACCGGCAGCAGGAAGCAGACGACGATGAAGATCAGCGCCGGCAGCACCAGCAGCAAGCCGGTGCGTTTTTTCGGATCAGCAAACATGAGAACCTTTTGTCAGCGTTGCCAGGAAAATCAACATCATTTGCTCATGGCCTTGTTCCACTGCTCCATCCACCCGGAACGCTGCTTGAGGATGACCGACGGCTTGACGAATTTGAGCGAATTGATCTGGTCCTGGCCGTAGGTATTGAATTGCGCGGCCGCCACCGACAGGCGCACGTCCTTGTTCACCGGGGAATCGACCAGGTTGGTGGCCAGCTGGGTCTGCACTTCCTTGGACAGCCAGAAGTCCATCAGCTGGTAAGCCAGGTCCGCGTTCTTCGAGCCGGCGACGATGCCCATCACGTTCATGCCGGCCGCCTGGCCTTCAGCCGGGATGCTCCATTTCAGCGGCAGGCCCGTCTTGAGCATTTGCGACCAGGTAAAGCGCGCCACCGGGGCGGCCCAGATTTCATCCTGGGCGAACAGCGCGGCCAGCTGCGCGCTGTTTTTCGAGAACGTCACCACATTGCCCTTCAGGCCGACGATTTTCGCAAAGCCGGTCGCGTAGTCGTCGGTCTTGCCGCCCCAGGCCGCATCGGCCATGCGCAGCATCAGCGGGCCTTGCGTGGTGCTGACGTCGGGCAGGGCCACACGGCCCTTCAGTTCGGGGCGCCACAGGTCCTTCCAGGACGTCAGCGGGGCGATCTTGTCGGTGCGGTACACCAGGCCCACCGAGTACAGCGTGTAGCCGACGGCGAAATTGCCGCCGATCGGGTCTTTCGCCGCGTCGTACAGCTGGCTGTAGTTCGTCAGCTTCGCATAATCCATTTTCTGGATCACCCCCTTCTGCGCCGCTTCCAGCATGCCGGAGTCCGACAACAGCACCAGGTCGATCACCGGGTTGTTGCGGTGAACCACCAGCTTGGCGATGCGGTCGGCATTGTTCCCCGTTTCCACCTTGATGTCGCAACCGCATTTGGCCTTGAACGGCTCGTACACATACTTCATGAACAAGGGCTGGGCTATCGGATAAGCCGAAATGACCAGCTCGCGTTTTTCCGCGTGGGCGGCGTTCGCGGCAAGGCCGAGGCTCAGGGCCAGCAGGAGGGATGTTTTCAAGATGCTTCCTTTCAGGGAACGGCGCTGGCGGGCAGCGCCGGTAAAGATGGGACAGATGTCAGAAATAATGGCGCATACCAAGGATCAGCACGCTTTGCGTCTTGCCGGACGAGGCGCCAAAGCCGAACACGCGCGCAAACGTCGCGTCGCCGGCCGCCTTCTGGTAGCTCCAGGTGATGGCCACGTCGGTGCGCTTGGACAGGAAGTAATCGGCCTGGAAGTTGACCTGATGCCATTTCGGCGTCTTGTTGATCACGTCGTATTTGCCGGTGGTATAGAAATACGAGGCGCCCAGGTTCAACGCTTCCGTCAGCTTGTGGTTCAGGTTCACGTCCACGTTCTGCAGGGTCAGATTGCTCTGGTCCATATAGTGGTAGCGCACATTGGTGTACAGCGCGCCGAACTTGGTCTTGCCCACATTATAGAAGCCGCCCGTGCCGACGATGGCCTGGCTGTCCACGCCCACGCCTTTGACCGCGCTCTTGTTAAAGATCAGCAAGGAGCTGCCATAGTCGTTGCCGATGGCGCCGTTCGGCGATTCGGCCGCGTTCGGATGGTCGAGCTTGGAATACGCCAGCGCCCAGCTGAACGCGTCGGCCTTGTACTGCGCACCGGCGCTGTAGACGCGGTTGCGGCTGGAGCTTTCCGGGTTTTCGCTGAAGCCGTACAGGCCGGTGAAGGCAAAGTTGCTGATGGTCGGGCTGACATACTTGATGGCATTCTGTACGCGCAGGTTGTTGTAGCCATTGTCGTTGTCGCCGATATGCACGCCGTTACTGGCGATCACCACCGGGCCCAGCAGGTCCTTGACGGCCTCGTACTGGCGGCCCAGGGTCAAGGTGCCCTTGTCGTTGCTGGACAAGCCGACGAAGGACTGGCGGCCGAACAGGCGGCCGCTTTGCGCGGCCGTGCCGGTCATCACATTGAAACCGTTTTCCAGCACGAACAGCGCCTTGTTGCCATTGCCCAGGTCTTCCTGGCCGCGAAAGCCGATGCGCGGATTCTGGTTGGTGCCGCTCAGGGCATGTGTCAGGTTGCGGCCATTTTCATCCGAGGTGTAGCCGATGCCGGCCGAAATCAGGCCATACACCTGCACGCTGCTTTGCGCTTGCGCCGCGCCCTGCGCCGCCAGCAAGCCACCCACCACCATCGTTCCCGTCATCCATTTTTTCATTGCCGCCGCCCTCTTGAAGTTATCCGCTGAATATTTCTTATGTATTTTTTTAGGTACCACCCTGTCTGCCCGGAACGCTGGCCGCCGATGGTGTCGGCACTGCGGTTCTGTGACTTGCGGGAAAATGTTGCTTTCATAACAAGTCAAGACCAGTCCAGAATATGGTAAATTGCAGGATAAGAAAATTTGTTTATTTTTATAAATCCATTACTTTTTTTGATAAACAGATCCATGCATGAGCTGAACAAGAAAATTTCCTTACGTCATTTACAAGCTTTTGCCACGCTAGCCCGTGTAAACAGCTTCAGCAAGGCTGCACAGGAATTGTGCGTAACCCAGCCGGCGCTGAGCGCCTCGATCAAGCTGTTGGAAAATCAGCTGGGCAATAAGTTGTTTAACCGCACAACCCACCAACTGGAACTGACGCGCGAAGGCAGGCTGGCGCTCGATTACACCATCCATTTATTGAATACGGCCAGCAATACCTTTGCCGATATCCAGCGCGCCATCGGCAGCGGACGGCACCGCATCCGCATCGGCGCGATCCCGTCGGCGATGGCGATGACGGCGGTGGTGGTGGCGCGCTATAACGAAGAGCATGGCGATGAAGTGGAAATCATGTTGTCGGACATGCCCAACGACGGCCTGCTGCAGGCGCTGCATTCAGGCCAGCTCGACTTTTGCGTCGGCATCGAAGTGCCGGGCGCCGTCTCGCTGGAAACGGTGGGCCTGTTCGAAGACGAGCTGGTGCTGGTGACGGCGCGCAGCCATGCGCTGTCGGCGCTGCAGGAAGTGCGTTGGGATCAGTTGTCGGGCCAGGAGATCGTGGTATTTACCAAGGGCAGCATCTGGGAATTCGCCTCGAGCGCGCTGCGCCAGCATGGCCTGCACCCGTCGTCCCTGTACCAGATGGTGCACAGCGAGTCGCTGTACGGCGTGGTGCGCGCCGGCATCGCGGTGGGCGTCATGCCCAGCCTGTACACGACGTTTCTCAACGACGACGACCTGCACGTGGCGCCGCTGCGCCAGCCCACCTGCAAGCGCAAGATCGCGCTGATGCGGCGCAATGAAATCAGCCGCAACCACCATGTCGACCACTGCTTTCTGGCCTTGAAGCAGGATTTGAAGCAGGTGGATCAGTGGTTTTGAATTGCCAGCACACCAGCAAAGCGTATTAAAGCCACATCACTCGGCATAGGCATTCCGGGCCAAGCGGGCCTGAAAAACGTCGAGGGCAAGGCGCAGCGACGAAGACAGTACGCATGTACGGCGAGGAGCTGCAACGCTGCCATCGGCGTTTTCTCAGGCTCGCGTCTCCGGCCCGCCTTTTACGCCTTGCTGCTTAAAACTGCCGGGTCGACTTCTGACACCACTGCGCTAACGCATAAGAAGAACCCAGCTCTTTTTACTGCTGTGCCTTGAGCAAATTGGCCAGCGCCACATACTGTTCCAGGCCGACGGTTTCTGGACGCTTGGTCGGGTCGATGCCGGCGGCGATGATCTGCTCTTCCGTAAACATGCCGGCCAGGCAGTTGCGGATCACCTTGCGGCGCTGCGAGAACGCCTTCATGACCACCGCTTCCAGGGTTTCCTGGTCGCACGGCAAACGTTGTTCAACAGGAATCATGCGCACGATGGCGGACTCGACCTTCGGCGGCGGATCGAAGGCCGTCGGCGGCACGATGAACAGCAGCGACATGGTGTAGCGCCATTGCAACATCACCGACAGCCGGCCATAGGCCTTGCTGCCCGGTTCGGCCACCATGCGCTCGACCACTTCCTTTTGCAGCATGAAATGCTGGTCCAGCACCAGTGGCGCGAAGTCCGCCAGGTGGAACAGCAGCGGGCTGGAGATGTTGTACGGCAGGTTGCCGACGATGCGCAGTTTTTGTCCTTCCGGCACCGGGATCTGCGCGAAATCGAATTTCAGCGCATCGCCCGAGTGGATCGTCAGCTTGGCAGGGTTGAACGTCTTTTCCAGACGCACGATCAGGTCGCGGTCCAGTTCCACCACATGCATCTGCTTCAGGTGGCGCAGCAGTTGCTCCGTCATGGCGCCCAGGCCGGGGCCGATCTCGACCATGGCGTCATCCGGCTGCGGCGCGATGGCGGCCGTGATGTCGTCGAGGACGAAGCGGTCATGCAGGAAGTTCTGGCCAAAGCGTTTGCGGGCAACGTGTTTCATAGTCTGTTTTCTATCAATGCGGTAAAGCCGGCACGGGCCGGCGGGATTTGGTTGAGCAGGCAGTGTCGGGTTACGCCGTACCGGCTAACCCGACCTACGCTCCATGTTCAGGTCCGGGTACTGGCCAGCAGCATGTCGCACGCGGTGCGCAAGGCCTGCTGCATGCTGCCAACATCGGCCAGGCCCAGGCCCTGCGCGGCCACGTCCAGCGCCGTGCCGTGGTCGACCGAGGTGCGGATCAGGGGCAGGCCCAGGGTGACATTGATGCCGCGGCCAAAGGTGGCGTATTTCAATACCGGCAAGCCCTGGTCGTGGTACATGGCCAGCACGCAATCGGCATCGGCCAGGTATTTCTGCTGGAACAGGGTATCGGCCGGATACGGGCCGCGCGCATCGATGCCGCGCGCCTGGGCGGCGGCAATCGCCGGCGCGATCACGTCGATCTCCTCGCGCCCCAGGTAGCCACCCTCGCCCGCATGCGGGTTCAGGCCAGTGACCAGGATGCGCGGCGCGGCGATGCCGAATTTGCTGCGCAGGTCGGCGTGGATAATGTCGAGCGTGGTGGCCAGGCCGTCCGGCGTGATGGCGGCCGGCACGTCTTTCAACGGCAGATGGGTGGTGGCCAGCGCCACGCGCAGCACCGGCTGGCCCTGGCCGGGCTCGCCTGCCAGCATCATCACCACCTGTCGGGTAGCCGTTTTGTCGGCCAGGTATTCGGTGTGGCCCGTAAAGGCGATGCCGGCGTCATTGATCGTGCTTTTTTGCAAGGGCGCCGTCACCATGGCGCCGAACCAGCCGGCTTGTATGCCTTCGACGGCCGCATCGAGCGTGTCGAGCACGGCGCGGCCATTGTCCTTGTCGAGCACGCCGGGAATCACATTGTTGACGGTGGGGATGTCGATCACCGCCAGGCGGCCGGGACCGAAGTTCGGCAGGCCGCTGTTGCGCACCGCCTGCAGCGACAGCGCCGCCAGGCGGATCTCGGGGTCGATCAGGCTGGCGGTCAGCGCCAGATAGGCCGCGTCGCCGAGCAGGATGCAGTTCGCTTCATGGCGCATGGCCCAGGCCGCGCGGATCGAAATTTCCGGACCGACGCCGGCCGGTTCGCCACAGGTGATGGCGATGGCCGGACGCCGTGTAGTTGCTGTCGGCATTACTGGTCGTCGGCGCGGAATTCGACGTAAGCACGGTCACGCACTTCGCGCGCCCAGCTCTCCGTCGCTTCTTCCAGCTTGCGCTCGCGCAGGGCGTTGCGGGCGGCGTTGCGTTCTTTTTCTTTCGACACGTCGTCGCTCTTGCGTTCCAGCACTTCGATCAAATGGAAACCGAAGCTGGTCTCGATCGGCTCGCTGACCTGGCCCGGTTTCAGCGCGTTCATGGCGGTCTCGAATTCCGGCATGGTGTCGCCCGGCGCCAGCCAGCCCAGGTCGCCGCCCTTGGCCGCCGAACTGTCGTTCGAGAACAAGCGGGCCAGGTCTTCGAACTTGGCGGCCTTGTTATCGAGGCGTTCCTTCAGGTCCACCAGCTTGCGCTTGGCTTCGGCGGCCGACAGGGTCGGCGTGACTTTCAGCAAGATATGGCGCGCATGGGTCTGCTGCACGGCGGCCACCGCCTGCGCTTCGGCCGCGCTGCGGCGGTCCACCAGCTTCAGGATATGGAAACCGGTGTTGCTTTTGATAATAGGCGTGATCTGGCCCGGCTTCAGCTTCAGCAGCTGCTCGGTGAACAGCGGCGGCAGGCGGTTGCTGTCGCGCCAGCCGATATCACCACCGCTCAGCGCATCGCTGGCGTCGGAATAGGTGGCGGCCATCTTGGCGAAATCGGCGCCGGTGCGCAGCTGGCGGCTGACTTCGTCGGCGCGCGCGCGGCGGGCGGCGATCTGTTCCGGGCTGGAATTTTCCGGGATGCGTACCAGGATCTGCGCCAGGTTCATCTCGACCTGCTCGCTGGCGGCGGCTTTTTCGGCTGCCAGGAAGTTGTCCACTTCGGAGTCCGAAATCTGGATCTTGGCGTCGACTTCATGTTCGCGCAGGCGCTGCATGATGATTTCGTCACGGATTTCCTCGCGGAAAGTGGCAAACGGCGTGCCTTCCTTTTCCATCTGGTTGCGCAAGTCCTGGATGGTCATCTTCTGCTGTTCGGCGATGCGGCCGATGGCGCGGTCCAGCGTCTGGTCATCGACGCGCACGCCCATTTCCTTGGCCAGTTGCATCTGTGCGCGCTCGACGATCATGCGCTCCAACAACTGGCGGCGCAGGTCGGCAGGGTCGGGCAAGGGTACATTCTGCGCCTTCATGCGCTGTTCCACACTCTTGATGCGCGCCGCGACTTCATTGCGGGTGATCACATCGTCATTGACGACGACGGCGATCGAATCGATGGTCTTGCCGCTGCTGGACGCTGGCGGGGTAAAACCCTGGACCGGCGCGGGCTTGGCGGCGGCAGGCTTGGCAGCGGCGGCAGGAGCGGCCTGTTGCGCCCAGACACTACTGGTCGTGGCGCCGGACATGGCGCACAACAGAACCGCGGCAATTTTGAGTTGGTGCATACTGGCATTACGCATAATGTGTAGAGCGCTCATGAGTTCAGGTGAATAAAAAAACCGGTTTGCGCCAGCGCCGGGAACACCGGCGGCGGCAGCAGCGCCCATCTTAACGGATAGGCGTGCTCAATGCCTGATAGCCAGGGATCGTTTTTGTAAATGTTTCCAGGCCATTCGCGCCCAGGCCCAGGCCATTCGACAGGCCAGTCAGTTCCAGCTGGAAAAAGATCGGGGTCGACGATTTCTGTGCCGACGTCACGAAACGCTGCGCACCCATGCGGAATACCCAGCAGTCGCCCTTGTATTCCAGGCCGATCAGGCCTTCGAGCAGGCGGCGGTCGAGCAGCGAGTAGCTGACCCGGCCCACGCCATACAGGCGCTCGCTCAGCGGCCACTGCCCCGACACTTCGGCATTGCGGAAGCTGCCGCGCTGGAAACGGCTGCCGACGTTCAGCACTTTTTTCGGACCCGGCTGGTATTGTACCGAATAGGTCGAACTGACCAGCTGGCTGTCGCTCGGGTTGTACTGTACCAGGCTGTCGACGGTCCAGGTTTCCGACACGCGGCCGGTGGCGGCCAGCAGAATGTCCGAGCGCGCCTGGTTGACCGGCGTGGTCGACGCCAGCTGCACGCGCTGGTCGGCAAAGTAGAAACGCTGGCCGAAGGTCAGGCGCAGGCGCTCGGCGCCATCGGCCTGCAGGAAGCGCGAGACGACGGCCGCCGTCACCTGGTTGGCGTCGCCGATGCGGTCGCTGCCGACAAAACGGTTTTCCGTGAAGATCTGCGTCAGGTTGAACGTCGCGTCGGCCGTATCGAAATTCGGGAACTGCGACTGGTCGCGGTAAGGCGTGTAGACATAGAACAGCCGCGGCTCGAAGGTCTGCGTGCCACCCTTGGCATCCTTGCCGCCGAACAGGTTGCTGTCGCGTTCGAACACCAGGCCGCTGTCGACCGAAATGGTGGGAATCGCGCGCGAAAACGAGGTATTCGGGAACGACGCCTTGGTGGTGGCGTTGTTGTCGAGCTGGTAGGCGCTGGCGTTCAGCATCAGCTTGGGCGTAATGAAGTAGCCGGGGCGCACGATCGGGAAACTGATCTGCGGCACCACCACCATGCGTGTCCCCTGCACCAGGGTCGGGTGCGCGAAACGCGTCACTTCGCTGTCGAGCGTCCAGTCGAAACCGCCCCAGACATCATATTTGCCGGCATGGAAGTTAATCGACGGCAAACGGTCATACGGCCGCGTGACGGTCAGGCTGGGGTCGGTCGCGGCGGCCGGGTCCTGCAGCACCTGGTAATTCTGTACGCGCGCCGTCAGGCTCCAGTCTTCGGTACGGTAGTCGGTGCGCAACTCGCGCAGCAGCTGGCGCTCGGTGGCGCCGGCCACGTTCTTCGAAAAGTCGCTCGGATAATTATTGTCCGACGCTTCGCGCACATCCCAGCCATAGGTCCAGCCCACGGCCAGCGCCTGCTCATGCTTGGACCTGATCATGTAGCGGTCGGTCTTGGTCTGCTTGTCGTTCGGCAAGTACTCGATCGCGGTCTCGCCGCTGTACAGGCCGGCGTCCGTCTCGCCCAGGTAGCGCCCGACGGCGCCCAGCTGGATGCCGCGCCGCTGTATGTATTTCGGATACAGGGTCAGGTCGCGGTTCGGCGCGATATTGAGGTAGTACGGCACCAGCAGTTCGAAGCCGTTTTTCGAGTTGAAGCCCGGCGTCGGCGCCAGCCAGCCCGAGCGGCGCGCGCCCGACAGCGAGAACGAGATGCCGGGCGTGCCCAGGATCGGCACGTCCTTGAAATAGATGATGGTCTTGCTGCCGGTCCCCACGTCGCGCCCGGAATCGAGGTTCAGGGTGCTCGACTTCAGGTACCAGTCGGGGTTCGGGCCTTCGCAGGTACTGTAAGTACCGTCGATGACGGTCGCTTCGTCCTGGTTGATGAAGTCGATCCGCTCGGCCTTGCCGCGCCCGCCGCCGACTTCGAAGCGATACGTGGGGTTGAGCAGGAAACCCTTGCCGGTCTCCATGTTCAGCTTCATCACGTCGCCCGTGTAATAGTCGCCGAAACGCCACATCTTGATCTTGCCCTCGGCGTCGAACTCGTCTTCAACTTGTTTGTAACAAGCTGTATCGGCCGTCATTTTGGTGGTCGTGCCCCGCTCGATCACCACATTATTATTGAGATTGAGCTCGCGTTCCGGCCGGCCGCTCATGCTGTCCGCCGTCATGACGGTGGGCGCCTCCGGCTCTTCCACATGCGCCGGGCGAGGCGCTTTCTCCACATGCGGGCGGGGCGCTTTCTGGGCGTGGGCAGGCACCGCGGTGGCGGTGACGAGCGCGCTGATGGCAAAAGCCCAGCGCTGTGAAGAGGGGGAGGCCGAAAACCAGCTCATGAATTCGAAGGGGCAAGCACCATTGACAGGCGATTTTTTGATTGTAGGGTAGGAAGACTCCATTACTGGAGTCCTCCCCCCTAGGAACCGGGCTTGCGACTTTCGCCGCACACGGCTCGGGCTTAATAAAAAGTTCCTATACAGGAACCGGCTTTGTTACTTTCAATCCAAGGCTATGAACCTGAGAATGGCAATTTGGGTGCAATAATACCCGATTTCCCAGCGCATCGGACCCGCCCGCTACCCTATACTGCATATGGTGGTCGTGCCAGCCGGTGTCAAAGTCCATCGCATACCCGCACAGCGCGCACTTTCCGTCCTGATCCACGTACAGCCGTATCCACTCCTTTCGGTAGCGCATGTTTTTCACCATGCGCTCCATCCGAAGCGTCTCACCGTACATCTCCCATGACGGATCATAAGGGTTGAATGCTCCCTTGATCTTGATGTGACGCTCAATGGCCGTTCCCGCAAGCGAGTACAGTTCCATTGTTGCCTTATTGCCGAACTCAGTATCAATTTGACATGCAAATACCCAATGCCGATTGCCGACGGTACGCCAATACTTTTTGCGTATCCAATCTGCGCTCTTGGTCGGGTGCCTGCGTTTTGCCCATCGCATGAGTCGCCAGAACAGCAGCGACTCCAGACGAGAGAACGTTTGCTTTGCTACAACAGGCGAGTGGTACTGCGCCCACCCGCGTAGCATGGGGTTCAGCAGGCGTATCAAATTCTCCTGCGTTGCGCCCAAATTGTCACTGATTGCCGTTCCCAGCTTTTTATAAAACGCCTTGACGTTTTTCTTACTTGGCTTGATGAGCAACTTTCCTGTGTATTTGCGGAAGTTCCATCCCAGGAAATCAAACCCTTCATCGACATGCACGATCTTGGTCTTCGCCTTTGCAAGCCTCAGACCTCTGATGGCGAGAAAATTCTCCACCCACGGTTTGATTTCGTCTTCCAGCAGCTCTCGTGAAGCCCCTGTAATGACAAAATCATCCGCGTACCGTATGACGCCGACCTTGAGTTTCTTGGCCTTGGCTACTCCCCATTTTGCATCGAGATGCGCAACAAGTTCCGCTTCCAACCCATTCAGTGTCCAATTTGCAAGTGCGGGGCTGATGATGCCACCCTGCGGAGTTCCGGCAGTTGTCGCCAGCAATTGCTTACCGTCCACTACACCGGACTTCAGCCATTTAGTCAGTATCGACTTGTCCATGCGGACGTTGTCGATCATCCATTGGTGGCTGATGTTATCGAAGAACCCTTCGATGTCCGCATCCAATACCCATTCAGCTGAACCCTTGCGGGAGAGTCTGACGAATATCTGGGACATCGCATCGGCAGTTGCACGATTTTTCCTGAACCCATACGAGTTCTGATCGCTCACTGTTTCCAGGACCGGATCGAGCGCCAGCAGGTGTAGCGCCTGCATGGCCCGGTCCTTCATAGTTGGAATGCCCAAAGGGCGTAACGTTCCATTGGTCTTGGGAATATTAACCCTCCGGAGGGGCAGGGGTCGATACCGGGATTTTCCGAGGTTGGCAATTGCCGCATGTTTCAGTTGCGGGGTCTCCCATAGCTGCCGGTCGACACCCGATGTTCGCTTGCCTTGGTTTTCGGTCACGCGTTTGATTGCCGCTGCTTTGGCACAAAACGAATGGGTCAGCCACCGTTGCAGAGCTTTCACTCGGCGCCAGTCACTGTCCGACGTAGCCTTCGCTAGACGATGCTGCATGACTCTCACATTCTTCTGAACTTTGCGCCAGTCGATGGCGCTCCACTCAGCAGGAATGTGCGAGGACGCAGAACCGAAATTTTCTTCAGTTACTCTCATTGCTGTACCTCGTTGGTTGACACCTATCGAGGACGCAAGTCACCCCGAAGGGATGAACTGCGTCCCTTCGAGGCGTTATTGTCTATACAGTCGTTTGACGACTATTGCACCAGATGGAAGTCTGCCCGCTTTCACGGTGGGACAAATTTGGAATCCCTATCCACGCTATTACTGCGCAGCATTCGCTTTTTCCATCCTCCCATACCTGCTTTCCCGTCAGCTTCCCTTGCGGGTCGCCTGCCGTATGACTTGTAGCTGCCAAGCTACGGCAGGAAATCAGGCTTACCACGTTCCCTGAGATACCAACGCAACTGAATACATTGCGATTGACTGTTTAGAGTCCGCCTATCCCCCGGTGGTGTTAATGACGACGTGTCCCCAGATTCAACAAGGACAACCATCCACGGTACCGTTTTGGTTAGGGCCTGTCAGCAGCTTAGGCCCATCAATATTTACGAGGGTTCAAACGACGATTCACATTACATTACCCTTGCAGCACTCACCTAGCCCCTCAACCGCCTTTCTGCTGGCAGTCTCCGCCTTGCTCACTCGCATGAACAAAACGCCGCATACGAACATGGGGGTACATTGTCTTCGAAGCTTCACACCCCACCGTTGCCAGTGACGCATGTTCGAATAGGTGACAGATGGTCGTGCATCCGGTCGTAGCACCTGATAATTCGGGTACGACAAGGTATCTCAGAGCTTGCGCTCTATACATAGCAACTGCTGCCTGCTTAATGTCTCAAATGCCATTGCTGGCTTGCCATGAACGTCTGCGCGGAAGGCGTACGTTCCAGTTTCACGGGTATATACCGTTCGTTGTTTGGAGGCAACACAATTCCGCCTTGTGGGCGAATTTTCGACGCAAGGAAGCGCATGGGACAGGAAAACCTGTGCATGAACGTCGGATACGTGAAGATTGTTTGAGTGTGGATTTGATCTGAACTGTATCGTTTCCGCTGGGCGGAGTTATACAGCCGACGCTAACATCCTGTAAAAATCAAGGACTTAGCGCATGTTTGCAGGTTTTGTTGCTTGTAAATCAATGCCGCATAGCGACCAATTAGCGACTACGTGTCGCACTGAATCCCTTATTATATGGGAATCCGCACGATCAACCCGATTCCACAGGCCGCTTAATGTCATTCTCTTCCAATTCCACCACCGCGCCGGCGCAGGCCGACGCTCGCCTGACCCTGTTGAAAGCCTGGTTGACCACGCTGAACCTCGTCGCCCCCGATTCGGCCCGCCCCGCCTCCAGCGACGCGAGCTTCCGCCGCTACTACCGGCTCGACGTGCTGCCGGGCGCCGCCAACGTGCCGGGCGCCACCCTGATCGCCATGGATGCGCCGCCCGAGCGCGAAAACGTGCCCGCCTTCGTCAAGGTGGCAGGCCTGCTGAAAAGCGCCGGCGTGTCGGTGCCCGAGATCGTCGCGCAAGACCTGGACAACGGCTTTTTGCTGCTGTCCGACCTGGGCACCACCACCTATCTCGACGCGCTGAACCACGACAACGCGGCGGTGCTGTACGCCGAAGCGCTGGAGTCCCTGATGAAAATCCAGCAGGCCAGCGAGCCGGGCGTGCTGCCCGAATTCGACCGCGCCTTCATTCTGCGCGAAATGAATCTGTTCCCGGAATGGTTTATCGGCAAGCATCTGGGCGCCACCCTGACCGATGTGCAGGAAACCCAGCTGAACAAGGTATTCGAGGCGATCACGGCCAATATCTTGTCGCAGCAACAAGTCTTCATGCACCGCGATTACCATTCGCGCAACCTGATGCATGTCAACGACGGTTCCCTGCCCAATCCCGGCATCCTCGACTTCCAGGACGCCGTGTTCGGCCCCATCACCTACGATATCGCCTCGCTGCTGCGCGACGCCTATATACAGTGGGACGAGGAACTGGTGCTCGACTGGGTGATCCGCTACTGGCAGCGCGCCAAGCAGCTGGGCCTGCCCGTCAATCCCGATATCGACGCCTTTTACCGCGATTTCGAATTCACGGCCCTGCAGCGCCACCTGAAAATCCTCGGCCTGTTCGCGCGCCTGAACTACCGCGACGGCAAGTCGCTGTACATGGGCGACCTGCCGACCGTGCTCGACTACGTGCGCAAGACGGCCAACCGCTATACGGAACTCAAACCGCTGGTGCGTTTGCTCGACGCCCTGGAAAACAAGACACCCCAGGTTGGCTACACCTTCTGAGCCGACTGACCGATACAGAAAAAGAATCCCCATGAAAGCCATGATTTTCGCCGCAGGCCGCGGTGAACGGATGCGTCCGCTTACCGATACCTGCCCCAAACCGCTGCTGAAAGTACGCGGCCGTCCGCTGATCGTCTGGCATGTGCTGAACCTGGTGCGCGCCGGCATCACCGAGATCGTCATCAACCATTCCCACCTGGGCCATTTGATCGAGGAAACCCTGGGCGACGGCAGCGCCTATGGCGCGCGCATCGCGTATTCGCCCGAGACCACCCCGCTGGAAACGGCCGGCGGCATCGCCCAGGCCCGCCATCTGCTGGGCGAGGAACCGTTCCTGGCGATTTCCGGCGATATCTATTGCCCGTATTTCGACTTCAAGCAGGTGCTTGACGTGCTGGCCGACAAGGACGTGCTGGGCACGCCCTATCCGCAAGACGAACGCGATATCGCCTGGACCTACCTGGTGCCGAATCCCGACTTCCACCCGCAAGGCGACTTCGGCCTGACCCTGTATGCGATCAACAATACGGGCGAGCCGAAATGGACATTCGCCAATATCGGCGTGTACCGCCCTGAAATGTTCGACGGCATCGCCCCCGGCAGCCATGCGGGCCTGGGCGATTTGCTGCGCAAGTACGCCGAGCTGGGCCGCATTGGCGGCGAAATCTATCCGGGCGAGTGGACCAATGTCGGCACGCCGGCCCAGCTGGACGTGCTCAATGGCGTCAAGCCGGGCACGCCCGCCGCATGATGGCCAATCACGCGGCGCGCCGCGCGGCCGTGATGGCGCAGATGGCGCCGGGCAGCGTGGCCATCCTGGCCACCGCGCCCGAGGTGGCCCGCAACAGCGATTGCGACTACCCCTACCGCCACGACAGCGCGTTTTATTACCTGAGCGGTTTTACGGAGCCGGACAGCGCGCTGGCGCTGGTGGCCGGGAGCAGCACCGCGCCGGCGCGCGCCATCCTGTTTTGCCGCGCCAAGAATACCGAGCGTGAAATCTGGGACGGTTTTCGCCATGGCCCGGAAGCGGCGCGCGCCGTCTTCGGCTTCGATGCCGCGTTTGCGATCGAGGAACTGGACGTGGAGATGGCGCGCCTGCTGACCGACGCGCCGGCGATTTACTACCCGATGGGCGGCAGCCTCGATGTGCAGGTCAAGCTGTGGCGCCATACGGTGCGGCAAAAGGCCCGCAGCGGCGTCACGCCACCGGCAACCGCACATGACATCACCGGCATGCTCGATGCCATGCGCCTGCTGAAAGACCCGGAAGAACAAACCGTGATGCGGCGCGCCGCCGCGATTGCCAGCGCGGCCCACGTGCGCGCCATGCGCGCCACCCGCCCCGGCCTGCATGAATACGCGATCGAAGCCGAACTGCTGTACGAGTTTCGCCGCAGCGGCGCGCAGTTCCCCGCCTACTCGTCCATCGTGGCCGGCGGCGCCAATGCCTGCATCCTGCATTACAGCGCCAACGACGCGGTATTGAACGATGGCGAACTGCTGCTGGTCGACGCCGGCTGCGAATTCGATGGCTATGCCTCCGACATTACGCGCACCTGGCCCGTCAGCGGCCGTTTCAGCGCGCCGCAGCGCCACTTGTATGAACTGGTGCTGGCGGCGCAGCAGGCGTCGCTCGACATGGTGCGCCCGGGCCTGCGGCAAAGCCTGATCCACGAAGCGGCGCTGCTGGTGCTGGCGCAAGGCATGCTGGACCTGGGTTTGCTGGACCGCCAGAAAAGCGGCGGGGTGCAGGACGTCATCGCCGACAAGGCCTACATGCCATTCTACATGCACGGCACCAGCCACTGGCTGGGGATGGACGTGCACGACGTGGGCGCCTACCGCGACACCGGGGCCGAAGGCAAGCCATGGCGGCCGCTGGAAGCGGGCATGGTGCTGACGGTCGAACCGGGCATCTATGTGCGCCCGGCGCCCGGCGTGCCGGAGCACTTCTGGAACATCGGCATCCGCATCGAGGATGATGTGCTGGTGACGCCGCAAGGCCATGAAATCTTCAGCACGGCGCCGAAAAGCGTGGCTGAAATCGAACAACTGATGTCACAGGATTGAAGCCACCGCATGCCTATATCGCCTTCGTTTGACCTTGCCATCTGCGGCGCCGGCCCGGTCGGCATGGCGCTGGCCGCCCTGCTGGTACGGCGCGGCGCCAGCGCGCCGGGCATCGCCCTGATCGACGCCAAGTCGGTCGAGCAGGCCAGGCGCGACCCGCGCACCATCGCCCTGTCGTACGGCAGCCGCCAGATCCTGGAGGAAGCGGGCGCCTGGCCGGTGGCCGCCACCGCCATCCATGAAATCCATGTGTCGCGCCGCGGCCGTTTCGGGCGCAGCCTGATGGACCGCGCCGAACATGGCGTCGATGCGCTCGGCTATGTGGCCCGCTATGGCGATGTCGTCACCGTGTTGTCGGAAGAATGCGCGCGGCTGGGCATCACCACCTTGCGTCCGGCGCTGGTCACCGGCAGCACGGAAGACGCCGAGGGCGTCAGCGTGGCGCTGGAACAGGACGGCGTGGTGTCCGATCTCCATGCACGATTGCTGGCGCAGGCCGAAGGCGGCCTGTTTGGCCAGCAGCTTGAGCGCGCCGTCAGCCGCGACTATGGCCAGAGCGCCATCATCGCCTGGGTCAAGGTCGATGCGCCGATCGCGCACCGCGCCTATGAGCGCTTCACCGACGACGGCCCGCTGGCGCTGCTGCCGCAGGACGACGGCTATGCGCTGGTATGGTGCGTGCCGCCGACACGCGCCGAGCAACTGCTGGCGCTCGACGATGCGGCGTTTCTCGCGCGCCTGGGCGACGCCTTTGGCGGCCGCCTGGGGCGTTTTACGCATGCGACGGCGCGCCTGGCCTATCCGCTGGGACTGAACGCGCAAGCGCCAGGGACAGCGCGCACGGTCGCCATCGGCAATGCGGCGCAAACCCTGCATCCGGTGGCCGGCCAGGGCCTGAACCTGGGCCTGCGCGACGCCGCCGTGCTGGCCCGCGTGCTGGCGCAGGACCATGGTCCGGCCGGGCTGGCGCGCTATGCCGGCATGCGCCAGGCCGACCGTGGCGCCACCGTGCGCGTGACCGACACCATGGCGCGCATCTTTACGGGGTCAACGCCGGCGCAGAGCGTGCTGGGTCTGTCGCTGGGGCTATTGGATATCGTCGGCCCGGCGCGCAAAACTTTAGCGGAACTGATGATGTACGGCCGCCGCTGAAGACAAAGCGGGCGAAAAAGTCACAGCTGGCAAGACCGGCATGGAGTAAACGTCCGGTCGATGCGACAATGGGGTTCAACCGGATCCTCGTCCCCATGACAGATGCCTTGCCTGCGGCTTCCCCTGCCGCGCTTCCCGAAGTACTGTATTCCCGCCTGCTGGAAGACGCGCTCGACGCCGTCATCATCATCGACGAGCAATGCCGCATCTGCTATATCAATGGCGCCATGCAGGCGCTGTCGGGCTATGCCAGCGGCGAACTGCTGGGCCAGACCCTGAACGGCCTGCTGCCCGATGCGGTGGCCGCGCAGCACGATGATATGGTGATGGCCTATATCCGCAGTTCGCGCACCTCCAGCGTGCTGGGCAAAATCCGCGAGTTCGCCATCCGTCACCGCAATGCACAGATGATCCCGATCGAAATGAAAGCGCTGGACCTGGGCATGGTCGACGGCATGCGCTACTTCGGCGCCTTTCTGCTCGATGTGCGCGTACGGCGCGAGCTGGCGGCCAAGAACGCCAGCCTGCTGGCGCAGCTGGAACAGCAGGCGCTGTGCGATGCGCTGACGTCGCTGCCGAACCGGCGCGCCTATGAAGCGCAGGCCGAGCAGGCGATGGCGCGGGCCGCGCGTGGCGGCGGCCTGCTGGCGGTCGGCGTGGCCGATCTTGATCACTTCAAGAAAATCAACGACCGCCATGGTCATGCCGTCGGCGACGCTGTGCTGCGCACGGTGGCGCGGGTGTTGCGCGAGGCGGGCCGCGTGACCGATGTATGCGCGCGCCTGGGTGGCGAGGAATTCGGCCTGCTGTTCCCCGACGCCAGCCTGGAACAGGCCTGCAAGGTGGCCGAGCGCATCCGCGCGGCGGTGGCGGCCGCCCCCACGCCGCTGCCCGACGGCACGGCGCTGCATGTGACGATGAGCATCGGCGTGGCCATGCTGGGCCCCGGAATGACGCTCGACGCGGCCATGTCGGATGCCGACCGCGCCCTGTACCAGGCCAAGCACCAGGGCCGCGACCAGGTGGCCGCAGCCGGGTAAAGGCGTTACTCCACCGCCTTGAGCATGTCCTCGATCACCTTTTTCGCGTCGCCGAACACCATCATCGTATTGGCCTGGTAGAACAAATCATTGTCCAGGCCCGCATAGCCGGAGGCCATCGAACGCTTGTTGACGATGATGCTCTTGGCTTTGTACGCTTCCAGGATCGGCATGCCGGCGATCGGCGACTTGGGATCCTTCGCCGCCGGGTTGACGACATCGTTCGCGCCCAGCACCAGCACCACGTCGGTCTGGCCGAATTCACCGTTGATGTCCTCCATCTCGAACACCTGGTCGTACGGCACTTCGGCTTCGGCCAGCAGCACGTTCATGTGACCCGGCATGCGCCCGGCCACCGGGTGGATCGCATACTTGACGGTGACGCCCTTGTGGGTCAGCTTTTCCACCAGTTCTTTCAACGAATGCTGGGCGCGCGCCACGGCCAGGCCGTAGCCGGGCACGATGATCACGGTTTCCGCATTGCCCATGATAAAGGCGGCGTCGTCGGCCGACCCCGATTTCACGGGCCGCTGTTCCTGCGCACCGGCCGCACCGGCCGCCGGCGCGTCGCCACCGAAGCCGCCCAGGATCACGTTGAAGAAGGAGCGGTTCATCGCCTTGCACATGATGTACGACAGGATGGCACCCGACGAACCGACCAGGGAACCCGCGATGATCAGCATCGAGTTATTCAGCGAAAAGCCGATGCCGGCCGCCGCCCAGCCGGAATAACTGTTCAACATCGAGACCACCACCGGCATGTCGGCGCCGCCGATCGGAATGATGATCAGCACGCCCAGCGCAAAGGCGATGATGGCCATGATCACGAACGGCGTCCAGGCAGGCTGCACGCCGTCGGCGAAGCAGAACGCCAGGCCCAGGCCCACCATCACCAGCGCCAGCACCAGGTTGAGCATGTGCTGGCCCTTGAAGCTGACGGGCGCGCCCTGGAACAGGCGGAACTTGTATTTGCCCGACAGCTTGCCGAATGCGATCACCGAACCGGAAAACG
This sequence comes from Janthinobacterium sp. J1-1, assembly GCF_030944405.1. Taxonomy (NCBI): domain Bacteria; kingdom Pseudomonadati; phylum Pseudomonadota; class Betaproteobacteria; order Burkholderiales; family Oxalobacteraceae; genus Janthinobacterium; species Janthinobacterium sp. J1-1. Next base: position 1,453,900 of record NZ_CP132339.1, on the reverse strand, counting down.
TGATGGCGCCGACAAAGGTGCCGATGAACAGTTCGAAGCGGTTACCGATCGGCAGCGCCTGGCCCTGTTCGGCGATATTGAAGGCCCACGGTTCCGACACGGCCGCCACCGCGATGCAGACGGCCGCCAGGCCGATCAGCGAATGCATGGCCGCCACCAGTTCCGGCATCTTGGTCATTTCCACGGTTTTCGCCAGGTAGGCGCCGATCGCGCCGCCCGTCACGATGCCGATGATGACCAGGGTCAGGCCCATGCCGCCCGTCTGCTGCTCCTTCAGTTTCAGGATCAAAGCGACGGTGGTGACGGCGGCGATGGCCATGCCGGAAATCCCGAAGGCATTGCCGCGGCGCGCCGTGGCCGGTGATGACAGCCCTTTCAGGGCCTGGATAAAGCACACCGAGGCGATCAGGTACATCATCGTCACCAGGTTCATGGTGACGAAGCTCATGGCGTGGCTCATTGTTTATCCCCCTGCTTGGCCTTCGGTTCCTTTTTGCGGAACATCTCGAGCATGCGCTGGGTGACCATGAAGCCGCCGAACACATTGACCGCCGCCAGCGCCACGGCCAGGGTGCCGGCCGCCTGCGCCAGCGGGCCTTGCGTCAGGCCGGCGGCCAGCATGGCGCCGACGATGATGATGGCGGAAATGGCGTTGGTGACGGCCATCAGCGGCGTATGCAGCGCCGGCGTGACGGTCCAGACCACGTGGTAGCCCACATAAATGGCCAGCACGAAGATGATAAGGTTGGTGATGGTGTGACTGATATCCATGGTGCCGCTCTCCCGATGTCGATTGTTATTTTCTAACTTATTTGCGTAACACTTCGCCGCCCGTGCACACCAGGCTGGCCTTGATGATTTCATCCTCGCGGTCGATCAGGAGCGCATCGTCCTTGTCGAAGATCAGCTTCAGGAAGTCGAGCACGTTGCGCGCATACAGGGCCGAGGCGTCGGCCGCCACCAGGGTTGCCAGGTTCGGCTCGCCGACGATGTATACGCCGTGTTTCACCACCGTCTTGCCCAGCTCGGACAGCGGGCAGTTGCCGCCCTGCTCCACGGCCAGATCGACGATCACGGAACCGGGTTTCATCGCTTTCACCGTCTCTTCGGAGATCAGCACCGGCGCCGCGCGGCCGGGAATCAAGGCGGTGGTGATGATGATGTCGGCCAGTTTCGCCCGTTCATGCACCAGTTCGGCCTGGCGCCGCATCCAGTCGGCCGGCATCGCGCGCGCGTAGCCGCCCGAACCCTTGGCGATTTCCTTTTCCTCGTCGGTAAGGAAGGGCACGTCGAGGAATTTGGCACCCAGCGACTCGACTTGTTCCTTGACCGGAGGGCGCACGTCGGACGCTTCGATCACGGCGCCCAGGCGCTTGGCCGTGGCGATCGCCTGCAGGCCGGCCACGCCCACGCCCATGATCAGCACGCGCGCCGCCTTGACGGTGCCGGCCGCCGTCATCAGCATCGGCATGAAGCGCTGGTAGGTATTGGCCGCCACCAGCACCGCCTTGTAGCCGGCGATATTGGCTTGCGAGGACAGCACGTCCATCGACTGCGCGCGCGTGATGCGCGGCACGGCTTCCAGCGCGAAGGCGGACAGGCCGGCCGCCGCCATGGCGGCGATATTGTCGGCGTCAAACGGATTGAGCATGCCGATCAGCACCGTACCAAAGGCCATCAGCGCGCGTTCATCGGCGTCGGGGGCGCGCACCTTGAGCACGATGGCGCAGCCGTAGGCTTCCTGGGCGCTGCCGATCTGTGCGCCGGCGGCGGCGTAGGCCTCGTCGGGAATCGAGGCCTGCAGGCCCGCCCCCGCCTGCACGACGATCTGGTGCTTGGCCGCCAGCTTCTTGACGGTCTCGGGCGTGGCCGCGACCCGGGTTTCGCCGGGCCGCGTTTCGGCCGGTATGCCTATCCTCATGATGCCTCCAGAAATTATTAAACTGACTAGAATCTAACACGTAAACTGCGGCCGTAAACATTTGTGAAGCAGCAACTTATAGGCGCCTGGCACTAATTTTCGAAGAGCCGCCGCCTGCCGTGCCAGCACGGCTGCCGCGATAACTTGTGACAATTTCGCCACATCAAAGCATGCGTGCGCGCTTGTTTTGACCACGCAGAGCGCCTATATTGACGGGCGCACCGGGCGCCTGGCCGTCAACCTCGCCCATGCTAGTGCGCGCCGCCGGCACGATGTAAGTGCCTCTCCCTTTTATTTGCAAAAATGTTGTCTTTTATCAATATGTCGGTGCAAAGCGAGCCGGGTTCAGACCGTGCGCGCAGAACAAGATAAAATGTCGGCTCTTTCAAGGATGGATCATGCCGAGAATCTGGAAACCCTCTGTCACCGTTGCCGCCATCGTCGAGCGCGACGGCCTGTTTTTACTGATTGAAGAAGAGACCAGCGAGGGCGTCAAGATCAATCAACCGGCCGGCCACCTCGACCCGTTCGAGTCGCTGGAGCAGGCGGTGATCCGCGAAACGCTGGAAGAAGCGGCCTACGATTTCATCCCCACCGGCCTGGTCGGCATGTACATGTCGCGCTACCAGTCGGTGCGCACGGGCGAAGACGTCACGTATTTGCGCTTCACCTTTTGCGGCACCGCCGGCGCCGAGCATGACCGTCCGCTCGACGAAGGCATCCTCCGCACCATGTGGATGACGCGCGATGAACTGGCGGCCTGCCAGGACCGCCACCGCAGCCCGCTGGTGCTGCAATGCGTCGACGAATACCTGGAAGGCCGGCGCGCGCCGCTGGCGCTGCTGCACACGCATGCGTCTGTATTCAACAGCGCATAGCGATTATTCAAGTTATTGGAAAGCAAGATGAGCAAGAAGAAAGTCGTGATCGGCATGTCCGGCGGGGTCGATTCCTCGGTCGCCGCGTGGATGCTGAAGGAACAGGGCTATGAAGTGATCGGCCTGTTCATGAAAAACTGGGAAGACGACGACGATTCGGAATACTGCTCGACGCGCCAGGACTGGATCGACGCGGCCAGCGTGGCCGACGTGATCGGCGTCGATATCGAGGCCGTCAATTTCGCCGCCGAATACAAGGACCGCGTCTTCGCCGACTTCCTGCGCGAATACCAGGCCGGCCGCACGCCGAACCCGGACGTGCTGTGCAACGCCGAGATCAAGTTCAAGGCCTTCCTCGACCACGCCATGACCCTGGGCGCCGACCTGATCGCCACCGGCCACTATGCGCGCGTGCGCCAGGCGCCAGGCGACACCGCCCGCTACGAGCTGATGAAAGCCGTCGACGCCAGCAAGGATCAAAGTTATTTCCTGCACCGCCTGAACCAGGCGCAGTTGTCGAAGACCCTGTTCCCGCTCGGTGAAATCCCGAAGACGGAAGTGCGCAAGATCGCCGAAAAACTGGCGCTGCCGAACGCGCAGAAGAAGGATTCGACCGGCATCTGCTTTATCGGCGAGCGCCCGTTCCGCGAATTTTTGAACCGCTACCTGTCATACAAGCCGGGCCCGATGAAGACGGCCGACGGCAAGACCGTGGGCGAACACGTGGGCCTGAGCTTTTATACCCTGGGGCAGCGCAAGGGCATCGGCATCGGCGGCGTGAAGTCGTACCAGAACGCCGACGGCAGCAGCGACGCCTGGTATGTGGCGCGCAAGGATATCGTCAACAACACCCTGTACGTGGTGCAGGGCCATGACCATCCGTGGCTGCTGTCGCCGGCGCTGTCGGCCGACCAGGCCAGCTGGATCGCGGGCGTGGCGCCGCAGGCGGGCGCCCTGTCGGCCAAAACCCGCTACCGCCAGGCCGACGTGGCCTGCCAGCTGCTGCCGAACGGCGATGACTTGTTCGGCCTCGCCTTCGACCAGGCCCAGTGGGCGGTCACGCCCGGCCAGTCGGCGGTGCTGTATGACGGCGACGTGTGTCTGGGCGGCGGCATTATCGCCAGCGCCACCGGGTTGCTGTAATCAATTGTATGCATCAAGTTCAGTATCGACGCCTGAGAAAATCGTAGCGAGCGGCAGTGAGTTGTGGCCGAGAAGCGCAGCTGTACTTTAGTACAGCGAGCATCGCCGGCCGCAAATCGCGACGCGCAGTAGATTTAATCAGGCGTCCTTCTGAGCGGCGGCCAAGGCCTGCTGCTTGCGCACCATGGCGATGACGGTATTGCGCACGGTTTTCAGGACCGTGTCGGCCATGAACGGTTTGACGATAAAGCCGGACACGCCCATCGCGTGCGCCTGCTGCAGCGAGGCGGCGTCGATGCCGCCCGAGACCATGAAGATCAGCGTTTTCGGATACTGCTCGCGGATGGTCTGCACCACGTCGCTGCCGTCTTCCACCTGCTCGCGCGCGATGCACACGAAATGCGGGCGGTGCTTGACCAGCAGCGCCAGGCCCAGCGCGCTGGTATGGCCCTGGCCACACACATCGTAGCCGCCATCGGTCAGGACCGTGTTGAGCAGGCCGCGCGCCACGGCACTGCTATCGATCAGGACTGCCTTTAACATCATGATGACTTCCCTTGCTTGATTGTTGCCTGGCCCGCGATTACTTTTCCCACGCCAGCATATTCCATGTGACACCCAGCTTGACGTCGGTTTTCAGTTCGACGAGCTTTCTTGAAAGATACAGTATTTCGCGCTCTTTCCGCAGGCTTTCACCGAGCGCCCCGGGCAAAATGCCGGCGCCGGCCATCACGGCGTCGATATTGCCGTAGGCACGCAACAGTTTGGCGCCGGTTTTCAGGCCGATTTTCGCCACCCCGGGAATCGAGTCGGTGACGTCGCCCATCAGCGCCAGCAGGTCGGGCAGCAGCTCGGGCGGCACGCCGAATTTCTTCTCGACCCAGGCATGGTCGTGCCAGGCGCACTTGAAGTGGTCCCACACCAGCGCGCCGTGCGCGATCAGGCCATGCAAGTCCTTGTCGGTGGTGGCAATCACCGCCGCGCCGCGGCCTTCCTGCAGCCAGCGCATGACGGCCGTGCCGATCACGTCGTCCGCTTCCACTTCGGGGATGCTGACCACGTGCAGGCCGAAGCCGGCCAGGGTGGCGTAAAAGCCGGGCAAGGCGTCGCGCAGCACCTGCGGCATCGGCTGGCGCCCTTCGCGGTAGCCCGCATACAGGGCGTGGCGCCAGGTCGGGCCGCCATAGTCGAAAGCCGGCAGGATATGCGTCGGCTCGTGGTCGTTGATCAGGGTGCGGAAGGACGACAGCGCATGGCGCAGCGCGATCTCCGCCTTCAGGTCGGAATCGGGTTCAGGACTGGCTTCGTAGACGCGGCGTACGATATTCAAGCCGTCGATAGCGAGGAGTCGGGCCATGCGGTAGGTTGATGCTGGTTGAATCGCTCATTTTACCGTAGCGTGGCCCGGCGACAGCGATTACTTGGCGTAGTCGTACGGTCCGCCGCGCTCCAGCGCCCGTTGATACGCCGGCCGCGCATGGATGCGCTGCAAGAACGCCGTCAGTTTCGGCAGGCGCGCATCGAGCCCAGCGCGCGAGGCGGCCGCTTCCAGCGGAAAGCTCATCTGGATATCGGCGGCCGAGAACTCATTGCCGGCAAACCATTTGTTCTTGTCCAGTTCCGCTTCCATATACGCCAGCTGGTTGTCGATGTTCGGCTGCACGAAGGTGCTTTTGACTTTTTGCGCAATCCCGCGCGCGATCGGTTTGGCAAAAAACGGCATGGGATTGGCTTCGACCTTGTCGAACACCAGCTTCATCAGCAGCGGCGACATGGCCGAGCCTTCGGCGAAATGCAGCCAGTAGGTATAGCGCAGCTTTTCCGGCGTACCGGCGGCCGGGACCAGGCGGCCATTGCCGTAGCGCTCGACCAGGTACTCGATGATGGCGCCCGATTCGGCCACCGTATTGGCGCCATCGGTAATCACGGGCGACTTGCCCAGCGGGTGCACGGCCTTCAGGGCGGCCGGCGCCAGCATGGTTTTCGGATCGCGCTGGTAGCGCTTGACTTCATATTCCAGCCCCAGTTCCTCGAGCAGCCACAGCACGCGCTGCGAGCGCGAATTGTTAAGATGGTGGACAACGATCATGGTTCTCCCGTCAGCGATAAAGTGACTGCCAGTATAGCCGCCGCGCTTCGGGAGGGCCGCGCACGCGGCAGAACCAAAAAATATTGCGCACGATCAATATTTCAATTAACAACATCTTGCCGATCCATCATCTTGCTTATTCTTTAATTGCAAGGATCATCCGCGTGGATATCGACAACCAACCAGCAATCATCAAGCGTGAAGCGATCACCTTCAGCGCCACCGGCAGCGAATACTTTCGCATCTGGATCGTCAACCTGCTGCTGAGCATCGTCACCCTGGGCATTTATTCGGCCTGGGCCAAGGTGCGCCGCAACCGCTATTTCTACTCCAGCACCCACCTGGCCGGCAGCAGCTTCGAATACCATGGCAACGCGATTGCCATTTTGAAGGGCCGCATCGCCGCCGTGGTGCTGATCGCCGGCTACAACATCGCCTTCCAGGTCTCGCCTTTCATCGGCTTCATCATGTTCGTGCTGATGGCCGCCATCCTGCCCTGGCTGGTATGGAAAAGTCTGCAGTTCAAGCTGTACAACACCAGCTACCGCGGCATCCGCTTCGGCTTTGGCGGCAGCGCCAAACAGGCGTATCTGTACTTCCTGCTGCTGCCGATCCTGAACGCCTTCACCCTGGGCCTGCTGACGCCGTTCCTGCACCAGCGCATGAAGCGCTTCCAGCACACGGAAAGCCGTTTCGGCACCGCCCACTTCAGCTTTGACGCCACCGTCGGCAGCTTCTACAAGACCTATCTGCTGTTCTTCGTGATCCTGGTGGCCGGCCTGCTGGCGCTGATCTTCGTGGTGTTTGGCGGCGTATTTGCCGCCTTTGCCGCGAATGCCAACAACCCGGCCAAGGTCGGCAGCCTGCTGGTGGCTATCGGCGCGCTGTACCTGTGGGCGTTTACCGTGCTGCCGCTGTTCCTGACCATGATCCAGAACCTGATCTGGAACCATACGCGCCTGCAGCAGCACCAGTTCGCCTCGCAGCTGACCTGGGGCCGCACCACCTTCATCATGCTGACCAACCTGCTGGACATCGTCATCACGCTGGGCCTGTTTACGCCATTCGCCCATGTGCGCTGGCTGAAATACCGCCTGGAAGCGACCGCGCTGCTGGCGCACGGCAGCCTCGATGAATTCGTCGCCGCCACCGGCCAGCAGGTATCGGCCACCGGCGAAGGCGTGGTCGACCTGCTGGACTTCGACCTGTCGATCTGACGCGATGACCGAGCCAGTCTCCGCGCGCTACTTCGACGGCCAGACCTCGCGCCTGTACCACGTCACGCTTGCCGTGGACGCGGACCAGGCCGTGCTGGCCGGCGACATCGAGCGGCGCTGTCCGCTGGCGCAGCTGCATGTCTCCGAGCGCACCAGCCACGCCGTGCGCAAGGTCAGCTTTCCCGACGGCGCCTACCTGGAGATCACCGACCAGGCGGCCTTCAACAGCCTGCTGCACACCAGTGGCCACCGCGACAGCCTGGTGGTGCGGCTGCAGCAAAGCTGGCGCGCTACCGTGCTGGCCCTGCTGGCCACCGTGCTGGCGCTGTTCCTGTGCTACCAGTATGTGCTGCCGCTGGCGGCCAAGGGCCTGGCCTACGCGCTGCCGCCGGCGGTCGAGCGCCAGCTGGGCCAGGGCGTGCTGGACATGCTCGACCGCCACGTGTTCGCGCCCAGCGAGCTGGCGCAGGCGCGCCAGGACGGCTTGCGCGCGCAGTTCGCCCGCCTGGCCACGCCGGACGGCAGCCGGCTGGAACATCGCATCGTTTTCCGCAAAAGCAAGATCGGTCCGAACGCCTTCGCCCTGCCCTCGGGCGATATCGTGCTGACCGACGAAATGGTGGAACTGATGCCCGACGACCAGGCCATCATGGGCGTGCTGGCGCATGAACTGGGGCACCTGCAGCGGCGCCACCTGACGCGGCGCATCATCCAGACCTCGGCCGTCGGCGCCGGCGCGGCGCTGCTGTTCGGCGACGTCTCGACGGTGGTGGCGACCCTGCCGCCACTGCTGCTGGACCTGAAATACTCGCGCGACGTCGAACGCGAGGCCGACGACTATGCGATCGCCATGCTGCGCCATAACGGCATCGCGCTGGAACACCTGGCGCAGGTGTTCGTGGCGCTGGGCAAGTTTGACCATGACACGCCCTACCTGTCGAGCCACCCGGCCAGCGCGGAAAGAGTCGCGCGTATCCGCGCCGCACAATAGCCTGAACCACCGTGGCGGCAGCCGCCGCCACGGCCTTTGCAAATCACCGGTACACTCTGCGGCTAGAGCGACCTTACCGGAGTGTCCATGCCCCTAGTTTCCATCCGCTACCTGACCCTGATTGCGACGGCAGCCATCTTTGTTCTCTCCCTGTTCTTCTACGATCATTACTGGCTGCCGCTGCTGGCCGGCGCGCTGACTTTGCTGGGCGTCAGCGACCTGCTGCAAACCAAACACGCGCTGCGCCGCAACTATCCCATCCTCGCGCATTTCCGCTATACCTTTGAAAGCGTGCGCCCCGAGATCCGCCAGTATTTCCTGGAGAGCGACAGCGAGGCCACGCCGTTTTCGCGCAACCAGCGCAGCATCGTCTACCAGCGGGCCAAGCAGGAAACCGACAAGCGCCCGTTCGGCACCCAGCTCGATGTGTACCAGGCCGGCTATGAATGGATCAACCATTCGATCGCACCGGCCGTCGTCACCGGCCATGACTTCCGCATCGAGATCGGCAACCATCCCGATTGCCCGCGCGCCCGGCCGTATTCGGCCAGCGTGTTCAATATCTCGGCGATGAGCTTTGGCGCGCTGTCGGCCAATGCCATCCTGGCGCTGAACGGCGGCGCGAAGCGCGGCGGCTTCATGCACGATACGGGCGAAGGCAGCATCAGTCCCCACCACCGCGCCAATGGCGGCGACCTGGTCTGGGAAATCGGCTCCGGCTACTTCGGCTGCCGCAACCCGGACGGCAGCTTTTCGGAAGAGCGCTTTGTCGCCAACGCCAGCGCGGAACAGGTAAAAATGATCGAGCTGAAAATGTCGCAGGGCGCCAAGCCGGGCCACGGCGGCGTGCTGCCGGGGCCGAAGGTGACGATCGAGATCGCCGTCACGCGCGGCGTGGAAGCAGGCGTCGACTGCATCTCGCCGGCCGCCCACAGCGCCTTTTCCACGCCGGTCGAGATGCTGCACTTTATCGAGCGCCTGCGCAATCTGTCGGGCGGCAAGCCGACCGGCTTCAAGCTGGCCATCGGCCACCCGTGGGAATTTTTCGGCATCGTGAAAGCCATGCTGGCGACCGGCATCACGCCCGACTTCATCGTCGTCGACGGCAGCGAAGGCGGCACCGGCGCGGCGCCGCTGGAATTTACCGACCATGTCGGCACGCCCTTGCAGGAAGCGCTGGTGCTGGTGCATAACACCCTGGTCGGCGCCAACCTGCGCGAAAAGATCAAGATCGGCTGCTCGGGCAAGATCATCACCGCCTTCGACATCGCGCGCCTGCTGGCGCTGGGCGCCGACTGGTGCAATTCGGCGCGCGGCTTCATGTTCGCGCTGGGCTGCATCCAGTCGCAAAGCTGCCATACCGACCGCTGCCCGACCGGCGTGGCCACGCAGGACCCGCAGCGCCAGCGCGCGCTGGTGGTGCCCGACAAGATCGAACGGGTGGCCCACTTCCACCAGAATACCCTGAAGGCGCTGGCCGAGTTGATCGCCGCCGCCGGCCTGGCCCATCCGCAGGAACTGCGCCCGCACCACCTGGTGCGGCGCATCTCGCCCAACCAGGTGCGGCTGGCGTCGGCCCTGCTGCCCTTCCTGGAGCCGGGCCAGCTGCTGGACCCGGACCAGTTGCCCAAGCTGCCGCCCGTGTTCGGCCTGTACTGGCCGAAGGCGCAGGCGGAGTCGTTCAAATCACTGGACTGACAAGCCATAATACCAATTACAAACCACTTGCCCTTTTTTTCGAATCCAATACAATACCAGGCAGACGACGTACCATCATAACGACCGGAGAGTGGCAATGGAGCAGGGCTTGCGCGAAAAAATAGGACAGCTGTTCATGGTGGGCTTCGACGCCCTGGAAGCGAATGACCATATCAAGACGCTGATCCGGCAACACAGGGTCGGCGGCGTGATCCTGTTTCGCCGCAATGTGCACACGCCACAGCAGGTATCCGCCCTGTGCCGCGAACTGCAGGAAATCAATGCGGAAGTCTCCGATATTCCCCTCCTGATCTCGATCGACCAGGAAGGCGGCATGGTGATGCGCATCGAACAGGGCGTCACGCCCATCCCGGCCGCGATGGCCTTCCAGGCGGCCGGCTCGATCGCGGACTGCGAACGCCTGAACCAAGTCAGCGGCGACGAGATGCGCCAGGTCGGCATCAACATGCTGCTCGCGCCCGTGCTCGACGTGAACAACAACCGCAGCAACCCGGTGATCGGCGTGCGCGCCTATGGCGAAGACGCCGCCACCGTGATCGACTACGGCATGGCCGCCATGCGCGGCCAGCAGTCGACCGGCGTGGCCGTCACCGCCAAGCACTTCCCCGGCCACGGCGACACCGCCACCGATACGCATTACGCGATGGCGCTGGTGCCGCATGACAAAGCGCGATTGCACGCGGTGGAACTGGCGCCGTTCCGCGCGGCGATCGCCGCGGGTGTCGACGCCATCATGACGGCGCACGTGGTGTTCCCCGCCTTCGAAGCCGACACCAGCGTGCCGGCCACCCTGTCGAAAGGGGTGCTGACCGATTTGCTGCGCGGCGAGATGCAATACGACGGCGTGGTGATTTCCGACTGCCTGGAAATGGCGGCGATCGCCGACGGCGTGGGCATCAGCGGCGGCGCCATCGCCACCTTGCAGGCCGGCGCCGATATCGTGCTGATCTCGCACCGCGAAGCGCAGCAGCAGGCGGCGATCGAGGCGGTGGTGGCGGCGGTGGAAAGCGGCGCGATCCCCCTCGCGCGCATCGACGAAGCGCTGGCGCGCGTGGCAAAGCTCAAGCGCGTGCACGCGGTGCGCGACTGGCGGCAGCGCGCCGTCACGCCGCCGGCGCTGATGCGCCCCGAGGCGATGGCGCTGGCAAAACAGGTGCAGCAGGCGGCGCTGCGGGTAGAGGGAGCTTATCGCCCGCTGGACGCGGACTTGCCGGTGACCCTGATCACGGTGGAAGTGCGTTCGCGCAGCGAGATCGATGAAGTGGCGCTGGGCCGCAACAAGGAAGCGCGCAGCTCGATGCTGCCGGCGCTGCTGGCGGCCGGCCTGGACGTGCGCGAGTTTGCGCTGTCGGCCCAGGCCGAACCGGAGGAAGTGGACGCCGCCATCGCCTTTGCGCAAGGCGCGCGGCAGATCGTGCTGCAGACCTATAACGCCCTGTTCATCGATGGCCAGCGCCGCCTGGTGGACGCCCTGCCGCACGACAGGCTGTGGCTGGTGGCGGGCCGCCTGCCCTACGACCTGGACCTGGCGCCGGAAGCGCAGGGCCGCCTGGCCGCCTTCGGCTGCCGCCCGGCCGCCTTGGCGCCGGTGGTGGACAAGCTGGCCGGCCAGGCTTGATCAAGCCGCGGCGGGGTCGAAGGCCACGCCCGTCATCCGCTCGCTGAGCGCCCATAGCCGGCGCGACAGTTGCGGATCGACGGCGCTGCGGCGCACGCCCGCTCCCATGCCGTCGTCGGCCATCACGCAAGCGATATCGCAGTCCTCGCAATACACGCCGCCCATGCCGTCGAGCTGGGCGCTGGTGGCGCACCAGACAGCCGTCGCCGCGCCCTGCTGCACGGTCTTGAAGTTGGACTCGGGCGGCGGATTGACGCGGTCGTGTTCATCGAGCGCGCCCACCCTGCGCAAGTCTTCCAGGTCCAGATGGCGCGCCAGCGGCGTCAGGATGGAGCCCGGATGCAGCGAAAACGCCCGCACGCCGTGCGCGGCCCCAAGACGATCGAGTTCCACCGCAAACAGCGCGTTGGCGTTTTTCGACTGCGCGTAGGCCTGCCATTTGTCGTACGGCCGATGCTGGAAATGCGGATCGGTCAAATCGATGGGCGCGATCACATGGCCGCGCGACGAGACCGACACCACGCGCGCGCCATTCGCCCGCCGCAGGGCCGGCCACAAACGCGCCGTCAATTGAAAATGGCCCAGGTGATTGGTGGCGAATTGCGCCTCGTAGCCGCGCGCATCGCGCCGCAAGGGGCAAGCCATGATGCCCGCGCTGTTGACCAGCATGTGCAACGGCGCGCCGGTGGCCAGAAAAGCGCTGGCGAAGGCGTCGATCGAGGACGGATCGAGCAGGTCCAGCGCGGCGATGTCGACGCCGGCAATGCCCTGCAGCGCCAGCTGCGCCTGCGCCAGGTCGCGGCCAGGCACGGTGACGCGGGCGCCGGCGCCGGCCAGCACACGCACGGTTTCCAGGCCCAGGCCGGAATAGCCGCCCGTGACGATGGCGTGCCGGCCAGATAAATCACGCCCGGCCAGTGCCTCGATGGCGGTGGTCTGCGCGCCCAAGCCTGAGTGCAATGCGATTTGAGGAGTAGCAATGGTGCTCATGTCTGCCTTGTGGTGAATGGTGTGACCATCATTGTGCGCGTCAAGGCCTGGACTGTGAATGCAGTAAAATCCGTAGTTCTATCGCCATCGTCCAAAAAGAACACCATGGATTTGCTGTCCGACGTGCTGTCGCTGTTCGACACGCGCAGCTCGCACTTTGCCGGCCTGCGCGCCGGCGGCGACTGGGCGATCGCCTTTCCGCCACCCGACGGCATCAAGTTCAATGCCGTGCGCGAGGGCAGTTGCTGGCTCGGCGTGGAAGGCGTCGAGACCGCCGTGCAGCTGCATACGGGCGACTGCTTTTTGCTGGCGCCGGGGCGCGCGTTTACGCTGGCCAGCACGCCGGGCTGGCCAGCGGCCGATGCGCTGCAGGTGTACCGCCATGCCGAGCATGGCGTGGCCAGTCATGGCGCCGGCGAGAAGGATTTTTTCCTGGTCGGTGGACGCTTTGCGTTTGGCGACGAAGCGGCCATCCTGCTCGACTGCCTGCCGCCGCTGATCCATGTGCGCGCCGACACCGACCAGGCCGGCGTGCTGCACTGGAGCTTGCAGCGCCTGGCGCAGGAACTGCAGGCCACCGCGCCCGGCGCCGCGCTGATGACGCGCCACCTGGGCCACATGATGCTGCTGCAGGTCTTGCGCCAGTACCTGGCGGCGCAGACCACGCAGCCGGCAGGCTGGCTGTTTGCGCTGGCCGACCCCAGGCTGCGCGCCGCCATCGAGGCGATGCATGCGCAGCCGGCGCGGCGCTGGACGCTGGCGCAACTGGCCGCCGTCGCCACGCAGTCACGCTCGGCGTTCGCCCTGCATTTCAAGACCCGGGTGGGCGTCGCGCCGCTGGAATATCTGCTGCGCTGGCGCATGCGCCTGGCCACCCGCCGCCTGAAGGACGGCAATGCCACCATCACCTCGATTGCGCAGGCGCTCGGCTACGAATCGGACAGCGCCTTCAGCCACGCCTTCAAGCGCGTGATGGCGTGTTCGCCGCGGCAGTACCGTCAACAGCACGCCGGCGCGCAGGCGTAAAAAAACCCGCACACGGCGGGTTTGTTTTCAGCGCGGAGGCGATGTGGGCAAGGCCGCCACCGCCAGCAAGGCAAACGGCCCCAGCAACAGGCCGATGCCGAACCACAGGCCGCCGTGGCGCCCGCGCCGGCTGGCCAGGAAGCAGGTGGCCAGCGCAAACAGGAACATGAACATCAACAGGATTGCCATGGCTACTCCTTTACGCTGTATCTATAAGGCAATAGTAGCGCAGTAGCACGCTTAACGCTGCACCTGCATCAGGATCACGCGTTTTTTGCCGGCGCCGCCGTCATCGGCCGACGGCGGCGCCGGCGTATCGCAGGAGCCGCAGGAACCGCAGCCGCTGCCGCAGCCCGGCCCGACCTTGAACAGCACCGACATCTTTGCCTCGTTCAGGCCGCAGCGCACCAGGCCGCGCACGATGGCGCGGCGGGCGCCGGCCGGCAGGTACTTGGTGCAAAAGTGCAGCAGCGCGGCTGCGACGATCAGGGTGACGATCAGGGTTTGCCACATACAGGTCTCCTCAGGCGCCCAGCAGCAGGGCGACGCGGTAAGTAATGAACGAGGCGCCATAGGCCAGCGCGAACATGTAGCCGGCCATCAGCAGCGGATAGCGCCAGCCGCCCGTTTCGCGTTTCACGACCGACAGGGTCGACAGACACTGCGGCGCGAACACGTACCAGGCCAGCAGCGACAGGGCGGTGGCCATCGACCACGAATGGGCGATCAGCGGCTCCAGGGTCGAGGCCAGCGCGTCGCCGCTTTGCGACAGCGCGTACACGGTACCCAGGGCGCCGACGGCCACTTCGCGCGCGGCCATGCCCGGCACCAGCGCGATGCAGATCTGCCAGTTGAAGCCGATCGGCGCGAAGATCACTTCCAGGCCGCGGCCCAGGATGCCGGCCAGGCTGTAGTAGATCGGCGGATGGATCGCGTTGTCCGGCGGGCCGGGGAAGGTGCTGAGGAACCACAGGATGATCATCAGGGTCAGGATGATGGTACCGACGCGCGTCAGGAAGATCTTGGCGCGTTCCCACAGGCTGACGGCCAGGTTGCGCAGGTGCGGCCAGTGATAGCTGGGCAGCTCCAGCAGCAAGGCCTGCTTGGTCTTGCTGCCCATGCTGCGCTTCATGACCCAGGCCACGGCCATGGCCGAGATGATGCCGGCAAAGTACAGCGTAAACAGCACCAGGCCCTGCAGGCTGAGGATGCCCCACACCTGCTGCTCGGGAATGAAGGCGGCGATGATCAGGGCATACACGGGCAGGCGCGCCGAGCAGGTCATCAGCGGCGCGATCATGATGGTGACCAGGCGGTCGCGCGGATTCTGGATGGTGCGCGCCGCCATCACGCCGGGAATCGCGCAGGCAAAGCTCGACAGCAGCGGAATGAAGGCGCGGCCGGACAAGCCCACACCGCCCATCATGCGGTCGAGCAGAAAGGCCGCACGCGGCAGGTAGCCGCAGTCTTCCAGGCTCAGGATGAAGAAGAACAGGATCAGAATTTGCGGCAGGAACACCAGCACGCTGCCGACGCCGCCGATCACGCCTTCGACCAGCAGGCTCTTCAAATGACCGTCGGGCATGTTCGCCGTCAGGATGGCGCCCAGCTGCTCGACGCCGCCGGTGATCATTTCCATCGGCGTGGCGGCCCAGGTAAATACGGCCTGGAAGATCAGGAACATCAGCACGGCCAGGATGATCGGGCCGAACACGGGGTGCAGCACCACATTGTCGATTTTTTCCGTCAGGTTGCCGCTGTCGGCGGCGTCGTTGCTGACGGCGGCCAGGATGCGGCGCACTTCGCGCTGGGTCTCTTCCACCGACACGCTGTCGATGTTTGACAGCGGCTGCGGATCGGCCGGCGGCAGCGGCAGCATGGCGTCGATGGCGGCCAGCAGCGCTTTTTCGCCGTCGTGCTGCACGGCGATGGTCTCGACCACCGGCATGCCCAGTTCCTGCGACAGTTTGGCCGTGTCGATCAGCATGCCGCGCTTTTTCGCCACGTCGGTCATGTTCAGCGACAGCAGCATCGGCAGGCCCAGGCGCTTGACTTCCAGCACCAGGCGCAGATTGAGGCGCAAATTGGTGGCGTCGACCACGCAGATGATGGCGTCCGGCCGCGGATCGCCGGGGCGCAGGCCGCCGACCACGTCGCGCGTGATGGCTTCATCGGGGGTGGTCGGCGACAGGCTGTAGGCGCCCGGCAAGTCGAGTATGCGCACCGGCTTGCCGGCCGGCGAGGTGAAATGGCCTTCCTTGCGCTCGATGGTGACACCGGCGTAGTTCGCCACTTTCTGGCGCGAACCGGTCAGGCGGTTGAACAGCGCGGTCTTGCCGCAGTTCGGATTGCCCAGCAGGGCGATTTGTGGCTGGTGCGTCGGCTTGTGCAAGCCGGCACCGGTGATGTTTTCTACGGCACCCATAATTGTTCCGGTTAAATCAGCGGTTGAATCGTGATCAGCGCCGCTTCAAAGCGGCGCAGTGCGAACGTGGCGTTGCCCACGCGGATGGCGAGCGGGTCGCCGCCGGGCAGGCCGCGCTTGAGCATGCGGATCCGTTCGCCGGGTACGAATCCCAGCTCCATCAACCTGCGCGCAAGGTCGACGCCGTCTTCCATCTGGTCCGCCGGCAAGGGCGTGATATGCAACACCGTACCGCTCTGGCCAACCGCCAGCGCGTCGAGCGTCATCAAATTTGGAACTAGAGTCATGAGCAATTCCGTTCAAGTAGTAAGACATTCCACGACTATGTTGTGAAATGCCGACAACCGGGCCTGAAAAAGAGGGGCAGGCGCCGACCGTCCGAGACAATACCAGCATTATAAGCACGAATGCGAATTGTTTTTATTTAGCCCCACGGATGGCCTCTGATCAAGGCCGTAATGCCCGGCCGGCGGGCTGCGGCCCGCAGCCCGCCCCACCGCCACGATCAAGCCGGCGCATCAAATCGCTTGCAAAGTCAGCGTCTTTGCGAGACAATTGAAACGTAATGATAATGATTCTCATTAAAACGATAGCAACAGTGTCGGGTGAGACCAGTTTTTCTTCTTGTGTTTCCTGTGACTTTATCCAGAAGGTGCATCAATGATTGTATGTGTCTGCAACAACATATCTGATCGTGAAATTCGTCAAGCCGTCGACCTGGGCCTATCCACCATGGCCGAGCTGCGCCGTGACCTGGGCGTTGCCACCTGCTGCGGCAAATGCCATACCTGCGCGCGGGAAGTGCTTGCCACCCACCTCGATGCCACCATGGGCGCCACCGCAGCCCTGCGTGAAACGGTCATCTCGCGCACCGAGGTTCCTGTCTTTACCAATTAAAAAAAGAAAGCGATGAACGCCATGACGATGATGCCCCCGCCCATTACGGTGCAGGCTGTGGAACAATTTGCCGTCTTCGAGAAGAAGCGAAGCAAGTTCGTGCCGCTGACGCTCATCCTCGTGCTGCACGTGGCCGCTTTCTACGCCATCCAGAGCGGCTTGCTGAGCCGTGTGGTCAGCGCGGCCATGCCGACCATCACCACCGTCAGCATCATCGCGCCACCGGCGCCGCCGAAGCCGCCAACGCCATCCGTACCGAAGACGGTGGAACTGAGCGCGCCCATGCCGCGCGCCGTGATTCCACCGCTGCCGATGATCGCCGTGGCACCGACCGAGCCGACCATCACGCCGCCGCAGCCAAGCCGCGCCGAAGCGGCGCCGCCGGCCACCAGCGCGCCGGCCGCGCCATCGACGCCGGCGCCATCGCCGCCGGCCCCATCCACGCCGCGTACCGTCAGCAGCGTCGAATACATCAAGGCGCCGCAACTGGTCTACCCGAATTTGTCGCGCCGCCTGGGCGAAAGCGGCACCGTGGTGCTGCGTATCCTGATCAATGAAAAAGGCTTGCCCGAGCAAATCCTCGTACATAAATCGACCGGCTACAGCAACCTCGACGAAGCGGGCCGCCAGGCCGCCATGCGCGCGCTGTTCAAGCCGATGATCGAAAACGGCAAGCCGGTGCCGGTGTATGTGCTCGTACCCCTGACGTTCCAACTGAGCTAGCCTCCCGCGGCCTCGCGCCGCCGCCAGCCGCAAGCATCGCACCGTGTGCCCTGCTTGCTTTTTCGCGCCCTTTTTTAGTCAAGCGATTTGCTTGTTGAGTCTGCCAGCCTACATCCCCGGGCCCGGCAGACTTTTTTTTGGACCAGAACACCAGTAAAGCGTATTAAAACTCCAGTCCTCAGCACAGGCACTACGGGCCAAGCGAGCCTGAAAAATGTCGAGGGCAAGGCGCAGCGACGAAGACAGTACGCATGTACGGCGAGGAGCTGCAACGCCGCCATCGGCATTTTCTCGGGCTCGCGTCTCCGGCCCGCCATTCTACGGACCAAGCGAACCTGAAAAATGACGAGGGCAAGGCGCAGCGACGAACACAGTACGCATGTACGGCGAGGAGCTGCAACGCCGCCATCGGAATTTTCTCGGGCTCGCGTCTCCGGCCCGCCATTTTTTGCGTCGGACAGCTTAAATGAACGGCATTGGATACCTTATCGCGAGCGCTAAATCTCCGCCCACATCCTCAGCAGATTATGATAATGCCCCGTCAACCCCACGGTCGCCTCCGAATCGCCATGCGCGGCGCGCACCTGCTGGATATTCTGGTCCAGCTCGAACAGCATGCTGCGTTTCCAGTCGTCGCGCACCATGCTCTGGGTCCACAGGAACGAGCAGATGCGCTCGCCACTGGTGACCGGCAGCACGCGATGCACGCTGGTCGACGGATAGACGATGACGTCGCCGGCCGGCAGCTTGACTTCATGCGTGCCGTAGGAATCGACCACCACCAGTTCACCGCCCTCGTATTCTTCCGGTTCGCTCAGGAACACGGTCGACGAGACGTCGGCCCGCATCGACTGCATGCCGCCCTTGGGCGTGCGGATGGCGCCGTCGACATGCAGGCCATAGTGCTCGCCGCCGGCGTAGCTGTTGAAGAAGGGCGGCAGGATGCGTAGCGGCAGCGCGGCGGCAAAGAACAGCGGATTGGCCATCAGGGCGCGGCTGACGATCTCGCCCAGCTCCAGCGCCAGCGGCGAGCCTTCGGCCAGCTGGCGGTTGCGCTTGACCTTGGCGCCCTGCTCGCCCACGCTGGCGCGGCCATCGACCCAGTCGGTCTGCGCCAGGCGCTGGCGGAAATACGACACCTGTTCCGGCGTCAGCACGCCAGGTATATGCAGCATCATCTTGCTTTCCTTTGTAAATAAAAATCATTACCCGATTATCGCACCGGCCACCATGCCAAAACAGGCTTGAAAGCAAGAACCGCACAGGTCGCAACGGGCAGCTGAAATGCGAATGAGTATGGCCTTCATTTGCCTTGACGAATAAAAATTGGCTGCCTGTGGCAATCCAGTTGAGAATGGGTTTTATTCGCGCGATATTTACGTTAAAAATACGGAAAAACCATGTTTCAGGTCAAAAATGGATAACATTTTGCGCTATCATGCGGGCATAGCGAGACCGGCAAACAAGCAATCGCATGCGTCACCAGGCAGCCTTGGCGCCACCCGGTAGTGACCACCCCGACATCCGGTTTCATCATTGACCGCAGCACAGAACAAAGGAAATCCCATGAAGGGCGATAAAGAAGTCATCCGCATGCTCAACGCACAGCTCACCAACGAACTGTCGGCCATCAACCAGTACTTCCTGCATGCACGCATGTACAAGCACTGGGGCCTGGAAAAGCTGGGCAAGAAAGAATACGAAGAATCGATCGGCGAAATGAAACACGCCGACAAGCTGATCGACCGCATCCTGATGCTCGACGGCCTGCCTAACCTGCAAGCGCTGCACAAGCTGCTGATCGGCGAGAACACGCCGGAAATGCTGGAATGCGATTTGAAACTGGAACGCGCCGCGCACGCCACCGTCAAGGAAGGCATCGCCATCAGCGAAAAAGCCGGCGACTACGTGTCGCGCGACCTGTTCCTGATGATCCTGGAAGACACCGAAGAGCATATCGACTGGCTGGAAACGCAGATCGACCTGATCGCCAAGATCGGCCTGCAAAACTACCTGCAAAGCCAGATGGCAGTGGAAGAGTAATCTTCAGCGCCCAATAAAAAACCGGCAAATATGCCGGTTTTTTTGTGTTCGAACGAACCGCGCAGGTCGGATTAGCGGCAACGCCGCGTAATCCGACAACACCGTTGGCGCCAACAATGTTTGTCGGATTACGGTGCTTCGCACCTAATCCGACCTACGCAAATTTCTATGCTTGGGGGACGGTATCTTTAAACGACTGCCGCTCGGACAGTTTGTCGAACAGGCGCGCCAGCGCCGGGTGCTCGCCGCGCCAGTCGATCTCGGGAAAGCGGAAGCTGAGCCAGCCCAGCGCGCAGCCGACCGCCACGTCGGCCAGGGTGTAGTTCTTGCCGGCGCAATACACGCTTTCGCCCAGGCGCGCGTCGAGCGCCGCCAGGCCGCGCGTGACCTTGTCGTGCTGGCGCGCGATCCACGCCTCGCTTTGTTGTTCCGGCGGGCGCTGGGCGCGCTCCAGGCGCATCAGTACACCGGCGTCGAGGATGCCGTCGGCCAGCGCTTCCCAGTTCTTGATATCGGCCCGCTCGCGGCCGTTGCCGCCGGCCGGCAGCAGCTTGCATACGGGCGTGAGCGTGTCGAGATATTCGACGATCACGCGCGAATCGACCAGCGCGCTGCCGTCTTCCATCACCAGGCAGGGCACTTTGCCTAATGGATTGGCTTCGGCGATGCGCGTCTCGGGCACCCACACGTTTTCCAGCTCGAAGGCATAGTCGAGCTTTTTCTCGGCCAGCACGATGCGGACTTTGCGGACATACGGGCTGGCGAGGGAACCGATCAGTTTCATGGACACTTTACAGTAGACGAGGTGCTATCAGTATAGCATCGGCGCAGAGCGCATTTGGCAGCGCGCGGCATGCCTGTTGACCAGTGTGGTGGACATGCCGCATTCGCGCCATCGGGCGCCCGCCAGCGGCAAAACCACCGCCAGCAGTGGTAAAATCGCTGTTTTCCCGTGGCGCCTCCCTCCTGCCAGCGCATTTGCAGCGCGCTGGCCCACGCTCTGCTGCGCGCCACGCGCCCACCGTTTCATTAACTTGCGTCCGCTCTCATGACCTCTACAACTCCGTATTCCACGCTGTCGGCCCTGTCTCCGCTCGATGGCCGCTACGCCAGCAAGACCGACCTGCTGCGCCCGATCCTGTCCGAAGCCGGTTTCATGCACCACCGCGTGAAAGTGGAGATTTCCTGGTTGCAAGCGCTGTCGCAAGCCGGCTTTGCCGAAATCAAGCCGTTCTCGGCGGAAGCGAACGCCCTGCTCGACAAAATGGCGAGCGACTTCTCGGAAGCCGACGCGGCCCGCATCAAGGCCATCGAAGCGGTCACCAACCACGACGTCAAGGCCGTCGAATACTGGCTCAAGGAACAGGTCGCGGACGTGCCGGAACTGGTGGCCGCCTCGGAATTCATCCATTTCGCCTGCACCTCGGAAGACATCAACAACACCTCGCACGGCATGATGCTGAAAGCCGCGCGCGATGGCGTGATGCTGCCGGCATTGACCGGCCTGGTCGACAAGCTGACGCAGATCGCGCACGCCAATGCCGATGTACCCATGTTGTCGCGCACGCACGGCCAGACGGCCAGCCCGACCACCCTGGGCAAGGAATTTGCCAACGTCGTGGCCCGCTTGCAGCGCGCCGTGAAACGCATCGCGCAAGTCGAGATCCTCGGCAAGATGAATGGCGCGGTCGGCAACTATAACGCCCACCTGTCGGCTTACCCGTCGTTCGACTGGCCGGCGTTCTCGCAAGCCGTGATCGAACAGCGCCTGGGCCTGGTGTTCAACCCGTACACCATCCAGATCGAGCCGCATGACTACATGGCCGAACTGTTCGACGCCTTTGCGCGCGTCAACACGATTTTGCTGGACCTGAACCGCGATATCTGGACGTATGTGTCGCTGGGCTACTTCAAGCAGAAACTGAAGGCCGGCGAAATCGGTTCCTCGACCATGCCGCACAAGGTCAACCCGATCGACTTCGAGAATTCCGAAGGCAACCTGGGCCTGGCCAACGCCGTGCTGAAACACCTGTCGGAAAAACTGCCCGTCTCGCGCATGCAGCGCGACCTGACCGACTCGACCGTGCTGCGCAATATCGGCGTCGGCCTGGGCTACACCCTGCTGGCCTATGACAGCTGCCTGCGCGGCCTGAACAAGCTGGAAGTGAACCATGCGCGCCTGGCGCAAGACCTGGACGCGACCTGGGAAGTGCTGGCCGAGCCGGTGCAAACCGTGATGCGCCGCTACGGCATCGAAAACCCGTACGAGCAACTGAAGGAATTGACGCGCGGCAAGGGCATTTCGAAAGAAGCGCTGCAAACCTTCGTCAACGGCCTGGCGATTCCGCAAGACGCGAAAGACGTGCTGCTGACCATGACGCCTGCCAACTATATCGGTATCGCGGCGCAGCTGGCCAAGGCCATCTAAGCACTGCAGATCCGCACCCGGCTCCGGGTGCGTTGTAGACCCGCGGGGCGGCCGGCAAACAAATGCCGCCCGCCCCGCGGTTTTTATCCCCGTCTTTCTTGTAGAATCTGCAGCGCCCCTGCGCACTTTGTTTTTCTTTGGTATATTAGGCCGGACTAGTCCTAACACGTACTACTTTCAAGAAAGCCATCGATGCACCGCTACACCACCACCGCCATCATCCTGCACTGGCTGACCGCCCTGCTGATCATCAGCGCCTTTGTCATGGGCCTGGTCATGGTCGATATCCCGGGCCTGACCCCCACCAAGCTGAAATACTTTTCCTGGCATAAATGGCTGGGCGTGACGGTGCTGGCGATCGCCGCCATCCGCCTGCTGTGGCGCAAGGCGAACGTGCCGCCGCCGCATCCGGCCAGCATGGTCGCCTGGCAAAAAAAGGCGGCCGACGCCATGCATGTGCTGCTGTATATCCTGATCTTCGCCGTGCCCATTTCCGGCTACCTGTATACCCTGGCGGCCGGCGTGCCGGTGGTCTACCTGGGCCTGTTCCAGCTGCCGGTCATCATGGCGCCGAATCCCGAGCTTAAGCCGCTCTTAAAAGACATTCACTATGTTCTGAACATGACAATGGCTGCGGCTGTTGCCGCCCACGTCCTGGCGGCGCTCAAGCACCAGTTCATCGACAAGGACGGCGTATTGAAACGCATGCTGCCCTGAGTCTGCCCTACCCTGCCTTGCCCACTAAAAATACCAGGAAAAACAAGATGAAAACCACCCAACGCATCGTCCTCGCCTCCCTGCTGGGCCTGTCCGTGGCCGCCACCGCCGCCACCCTGCTGAAAACCGACCCCGCCAAATCCAGCGTGTCGGCCGTCTTCAAGCAGATGAATGTGCCGGTCGAAGCCAAGTTCAAGAAATTCAATATCGCCATCGATTACAACCCGGCCACGCCGGACGCCTCCAAGGCGACAGTCGAGATCGACACCGCCAGCATCGACATCGGCGATCCGGAATACAACAAGGAAGTGGCGAAGAAAGAATGGTTCAACGCGGCCCAGTTCCCGAAAGCGACGTTTGTGTCCAGCGGCATCAAGGCGGCCGGCGCCGGCAAGCTGACCGTTACCGGCAAGCTCAATATCAAGGGCAAGGCCACCGACGTGACCTTCCCCCTGACCGTGAAATCGGAAGGCGGCAAATACACGTTTGACGGCGCCCTGCCGATCAAGCGCCTGACCTACAACATCGGCGAAGGCGAGTGGAAAGATACCAGCATGGTCGCGGACGAGGTCACCATCAAGTTTCATGTCGCTGCGCAGTAACACCTGAGAAAACGTCCATGACTGCGTTGCTCTTGCCTCGTCGTGCTATTCGCACTGCCTTCGGCAAGGCGCCTTGTCCTGAACGTTTTTCAGGCGTTACTCACTCAGATTAACCCCAACCCCTAGGATATTAATGAAACTTTCGCACCTGATGATCGCCATGCTGGCTGTAGCCGGCGCTGGCTCGGCCATGGCCGCCGCCGATACCTACAATCTCGACCCGACCCACACCTTCCCCAGCTTTGAAGCCGATCACATGGGCATGTCCGTCTGGCGCGGCAAGTTCAACAAGACCAAGGGCACCGTCACCCTGGACCGCGCCGCCAAGTCCGGCACGCTGGACCTGGTGATCGAAGCCGATTCGATCGACTTCGGCCTGGATGCGATGAACACCCACGCCAAAAAAGCGGACATGTTCAACGTGGAAAAATTCCCGCAGATCACCTACAAGAGCAACAAGCTCAAGTTCACCGGCGACCAGCTGACGCAAGTCGACGGCGAACTGACCCTGCTGGGCGTAACCAAGCCGGTCACGCTGAAGGTCGACAAGTTCAAGTGCATCATGCATCCACGCTACAAGCGTGAAGTGTGCGGCGCCGACGCCACGGCCCAGTTCAAGCGCGACGACTTCGGCCTGACGTTCGGCCTGCCGGCGTTCTCGCCGGAAGTCAAACTGGCGATCCAGGTCGAGGCCATCAAGGCAGACTGATCAGTCACGGCCAGGACGAAAAAAAGGGAAGCGCCGTGGCGCTTCCCTTTTTTCATACTGCAAGCCGAGACAGTATCAGTGCACGATGCCGTCGCGCCGTACTACTTTAAGTGCCGTCAGCATGATCACCTTGATATCAAACGTAAACGACTGCAGACGCAAATATTCCGCATCGAGTTTGACCTTCTCGGGGATCGGCAGTTCGTCGCGGCCGTTGATCTGCGCCCAGCCGGTCAGGCCAGGGCGGATCAGATGGACATTTTGCGCCGTGCGCAGATCGATCAGGTTTTGCTGATTGAACAGCGCAGGGCGCGGCCCCACCACGCTCATGTCACCGCAGATGATGCACCACAATTGCGGGATTTCATCGAGGCTGGATTTGCGCAGAAAGCCGCCCACCGGCGTCAAGAAGGTTTTCGGATCGGCCAGCAAGTGCGTCGCCACCACCGGCGTATCGACGCGCATGGTGCGCAGCTTGGGCATGGAAAAAATCCGGTTGCCACGGCCGACGCGATCGGACCAGTACAGCACCGGCCCCTTCGAAGTCGCCTTGACCACGATGGCAAGCAGGCACAGCGGGATGAAAAAGATCACGGCTGCAATCAGGCTCATCAGTAAATCAAATACTCTCTTCATTGTTTGCTTTGACCATTCTTCAAAAAAAACTGCTCGACCGTGTTGTCGATCGCCGCTTGCGGTGTCACCACCGGTCGCCAGCCCAACGTCGCTTGTGTACTGGCAATATCGACCTGCAGTGAACCGGCCAGGCGGTCAACCACACCCTGTTTGCCCAGCAATTTGGCGGCGCCAGCCATCAGGGCCACCGGCACCGGCACCAGCAACACGCGTTTGTGCATCGCCCTGGCGATTTTCGTGACCAATTCCTTCACGCCCATGTCATCCCCATCGGACACCATGAACACGTGGCCAGGCGCCGCTGGATGCTTGCCGCACACGATCAGCAGATCGACCAGGTTATCGAGTGCCACCATGCTGCGGAAGTTGCGGATGCTGCCAAATGGCAGCGGCACGCCCTTTTGCACCAGCTTGATCAGGTTCAGGAAATTGGCCTTCACGCCAGGGCCATAGACCAGTGGCGGCCGAACGATCACCACCTCCAGTCCGGTATCGCGGCCCAATTGCTGCAAGGCCTGTTCCGCCTCCATTTTCGATACCCCATAAGGGTCGCAGGGCTGCGGCACATCGGAGGCCCTGAACGGCTGCGTCGTGGTGCCCTCGCCGTTGACCTTCACGCTGCTGACAAACACGAAGCGGCGCACGCCAGCGGCGATGGCCTGTCTTGCCAGGTTCAGCGTACCGTCGAGATTGACCTCGCGGTAGGCGCGCAGCGGATCCTCGTCCTTATCGGCCATGACATGCACGCGCGCGGCCAGGTGAAACACCACCTCGCAGCCTGCCAACGCGGCGCGCCAGTCGGTACCGCCATTGAGATCGCCCACATTGACCTGGCCATCGCTGGCGCCCTTTCTGACTGCCGCGCACACGCTGGCGCCGCCTGCGCGCAAGGTGCTGCACAGCGCCTTGCCCACAAAACCATTACTTCCGGTAACAAGCATCATTGCGGCAGTCTCCGCGGGGATTTAACTTGATTCAACTGCATATTGATAAGCCATTCTTCCAGTTGCGTGATCAAACCGGCGCGATTGAATTGTGACGCGCTGGTTTGCAAACCATTATTGCCCATGCTGGCACGCTCGGCCGGCGTCATGTCGGCCATCGCCAGCACCGCATTGGCCAGGCCTTCGGCATCGCCGGCATTGCAGGTCAGACCCGCATTCGCCTGCCGCACCACATCGGCGCCTTCACCATTGAGCATCGCCAGCAATGGAATACCCGCCGCCAAGTACGATTGCAGCTTGCCCGGAATCGTCATCGAGAAAATGGGTTGATCCTTGAGCGAAACAAGCAGCGCGTCGGCATGCCTGAAAAAGCTGGCCATGCGCTCGACCGGATAGCGGCCAAGCAAAATGAAGCAGTCAGACAGGCCGCGCGCAACAACCTGCTCGGCCAGCCAGCCGCTGAGCCGGCCATCGCCGACGATTACCCAGCGAATGGCGCGATTGTGCTTGAGCCTTTCGGCCGCAGCGAGTATTGCCGGAAAGTCCTGTGCATCACCGACGTTACCGGCAAACATGACGGTAAATACCGATGAATCGCGTTCCATCTCGGCCGCGGGCACGACCTCCGTCATGTCGAACACCGACTCCGCCCAGCTGGGAAAATATTCCACCCGCGCCGACGGACCGGCATATTTCACGATATTCGGTACGAATGCCCGCGACTGCGCGAGGATCACGTCACAGCGTTTGTAGACGAACGAAACCAGCTTGCCTACCGCGCGCAGCACCGCTGGCGACTTGATCACGCCGATGGCATGCAGTGTCTCCGGCCACAGGTCAAGCACCCAGAATGCCAACGGCGCTTTCTTCACCGCCCGCAATGCCGCGGCAGGAAGACCGACGGTAATCGGCGAAGGCTCGTAGCAAAAGATGGCGTCGAAATCGCGTCCCCGTAATTTCCATAGCCCGCTACAGCTCGCATTGAGCGCGAATGTCAAATAATTGAGCATCAGCCGCACGCCACCTTTGCCACGCGCCGTGTGGCGTACACGCACCACTTCCGCACCCGCATACTCGTTAAAATTTTCCGGTGCAGCCAAAAAGTCACTGAAAAACTCGCCTGCAGGATAATTCGGATGGCCGGTCAGGACCGTGACCTGGTGGCCACGCCCGACCAGCTCGGCAACCAGGTCATTGATACGGAAATTTTCCGGCCAAAAATACTGCGTAACAACAAGTAAACGCACGTCAATACCTTTATTGTTTCTTCCAAACTACGCGATTGACGTAGTCGGTATAGCTGTGGACGATCCTGACAACCTTGTCCGAAACATTCGGCATGCTGTAGTCGGCCACCAGGCGCAGGCTGCGCTGCTCGCCACGCGGCTGGTCCGCCAGGATGGCCAGGCCTTGCAGGATGCGATCGACTTCCAGGCCGGTCATCATCACGGCCGCCTCTTCCATGCCTTCAGGCCGCTCATGCGCTTCACGCAGGTTCAGGGCCGGGAAGTTCAGGATCGACGACTCTTCGTTGATGGTGCCGCTGTCGGACAGCACTGCGCGCGCGCTCGCCTGCAGTTTTACGTAATCCCTGAAACCAAGCGGCTTGAGCAAACGCACCAGTGGGTGGAACTTGGCGCCCAGCGCATCGACCTTTTTCTGCGTGCGCGGATGGGTCGAAACGATCACCGGCAAGTTGTAGGTCTCGGCGACCTGGTTCAATGCGTCGACCAGCTTGGCAAAATTCGCCGGCGAATCGATATTTTCTTCGCGGTGGGCACTGACGACAAAATACTCGCCCTCGGTCAGGCCCAGACGTTCGACCGCATCCGATGCGTCGATCCGCGCCTTGTAATGGTGCAAGACTTCGTACATCGGGCTGCCTGTCTTGATGATACGATCTGGCAACAATCCTTCACGCAACAGGTATTCCCGGGCGATATCGCTGTAGGTCAGGTTGATGTCCGCCGTATGGTCGACGATCTTGCGATTCGTTTCCTCTGGTACACGCTGGTCGAAACAGCGATTGCCCGCTTCCATGTGGAAGATGGGAATCTTGCGGCGCTTCGCAGGAATCGCCGACAGGCAGCTGTTGGTATCGCCCAGGATCAGGATGGCGTCGGGTTGTTCCTGCTCCAGCACCGCATCGACGGCAATGATGATCTTGCCGATCGTCTCGGCAGCGTTGCCGCCAGCGGCATTGAGGAAATGATCAGGCTTGCGTACTTCCAGATCCTGGAAGAAAATTTCATTGAGTTCGTAGTCGTAGTTCTGCCCCGTGTGGACAATGATCTGCTCGCAGTACTCGTCGAGCTTGGCCATTACGCGCGACAAGCGGATGATTTCAGGCCGGGTTCCGACCACGGTAATGACTTTTAATTTTTTCATGCTGTTACCTTGTATGCGACGGTATCGGGATGTTGACGGTCAAAAATTTCATTCGCCCACAACATCACAATCATTTCTTCATCACCAATGTTGGTGATATCGTGCGACCAGCCGGGGATCGTTTCCACCACTTCCGGCGCATCGGCACTGGTGCACAACTCATGCGTGCGGCCACTCTCGATGTGCAGGAAACAGAAGCGCGCCTTGCCTTTGATCACCAGGAACTTTTCAGTCTTCGTGTGATGATAATGGCCGCCACGCGTGATGCCGGGGTGCGCCGTGAAGAATGAAAACTGTCCTGAATCGCGCGTCTTGAGCATTTCAACAAACATGCCGCGCGGATCTTCGTGCTTGACGAGCGGATAGGAAAACGTCTCCGGCTCAAAATACGTGATGTAGGTCGAGTAAAGGGCGCGCGTAAAGCCGGTGCCCACACGCTCGGTGACGTGGGTCGTACGGCTGTCCTTGAAGGCCTGCAGGAGGTCGGCCATCTCGCCGACGGTGGTCGCGTAGACCGGCTGCACTTCCACTGGCGTGCCGGCCGCTGGCACCGCATCCATGACTTTCAGGAAGTCGGCAACCACGTCATCGACATAGACCAGCCGCAGCTCGGATGCCGGATTATTGATCTGGATGGGCAAGCCATGGGAGATATTGTGGCAGAAGGTCGCCACCGCCGAGTTGTAGTTCGGCCGGCACCACTTGCCAAACACGTTCGGCAAGCGGTAGATATACACCGGCAGGCCCATCTTGGATGCCAGGGCATGCAAGGCATCTTCTGCCGCCCGCTTGCTCGCGCCATAGGCGTTTGGCAACTCGGCTTGCACCGACGACGCATAAATGATCGGCACCTGGCGGCCGCTGCGTTTTACCGCATCGCACAGCGCCTGCGTCAGGTTGGTGTTGCCTTCCTCGAATTCCGACTCCGTCTTCGGACGATTCACGCCAGCCAGATGAAAAATGAATTCGGCTTGCGCAACTTTCGCGTCCAGCTCAGCGAGCGAATCGCCGCGCACGAACGTGAGGCTATCGGCGCCACGCTCGCGAAGGTGGATCAACAGATTCTTGCCGATAAAGCCGTTGGCGCCGGTGACAAGTACCTTCATCGCTCAGCCTTCCTCGACCGGTGATTCACCGCGCGCGATTGCCTGGACGAAATCGAGCTTCATCAACAGTTGCTTCATGCCATCGGTATCGAGACGGTCGGTATTGTGCGAATTGTAGTCGTCGTAAGTCGAGATCTTCGCCTCGCCCTCTTCAACGAATTTACCGTAGTTCAGGTCACGCAGATCTGGCGGAATACGGTAGTAGCCGCCCAGGTCTTCGGCCGCGGCCATTTCTTCACGGCTGAGCAAGGTCTCATACAATTTTTCGCCATGGCGCGTGCCGATCACGTCCACCTTGTGCGCCGGTTTTTCCATGATCGACAACAGCGCGGCGACCAGCGTTTCAACCGTGGCGGCCGGCGCTTTCTGAACAAACATATCGCCATTGGTGCCATGTTCGAATGCATACAGCACCAGGTCGACCGCATCTTCGAGCGTCATCATGAAGCGCGTCATGGCAGGGTCGGTGATGGTGATCGACTTGCCAGCCAGTACCTGATCCACGAACAGGGGAATCACCGAACCGCGCGAGGCCATCACGTTGCCATAGCGCGTGCCGCAAATGACGGTTTTGGCATCATCGAGGCCACGCGACTTGGCGACCATGACTTTTTCCATCATCGCCTTCGAAATGCCCATGGCATTGATCGGGTAGGCGGCCTTGTCGGTACTCAGGCAGACCACGCGGCGTACGCTGTTCTGAATCGCCGCCTCCAGCAGATTGTCGGTACCGATGATATTGGTCTTGACCGCTTCCATCGGGTGGAACTCGCACGACGGCACCTGCTTCAGCGCCGCCGCATGGAAAATGAAATCAACGCCGCGGGTGGCATTCAGGACACTGGAAAAATCACGCACATCACCGATATAAAACTTCAGCTTCGGATTGTTGTACTTCTTGCGCATGTCATCCTGCTTTTTTTCATCGCGGCTGAAAATGCGGATCTCTTTGATCTCGGTATCCAGAAAACGACGCAGAACGGCGTTTCCAAACGAACCCGTGCCACCGGTAATGAGCAGTACTTTGCCTTCAAACATACAATTCCTTATTTTTCGTTAACTGTTGCCAAGTTCAAACCTAGCGCACGCGCCACCAGTTCGTCGCGCTGGAGCACACTCGGATAATTGATCAGGACGGCTTTATACACACCCTTGAAGACAAACAGGCTGCCAGCCGAGGCGCCAACCACGCCACAGGCGCCAACCAGCTTTTCGATGTCCTGCAACGAACCGGCGCCACCGAGGATGGTGATCGGAATACGCACCGCTTCGCGTAATTTCTGTGCCAGTGCCACGTCGTAGCCCTTCATCTGACCATCCTGGTCGATCGAATTGAGCACGATTTCGCCCGCCCCCAGCAATTCCATCTGCTTGGCCAGTTCGATCGGATTACGTTTGGTGTTCTTGCGACCGTTGTGGATATAAACGTCGTACTCTTTGCTCAGCATGCGCTTCTTGACGTCGATGACCACTACCACGCTCTGGCGGCCCACTTCGTCGGAAATCTGGGAAACGAGCTCCGGATTTTCCACTGCCGCCGAGCTGATCGCGATTTTCTCCACACCCAGGCTGATGATGTGTTTTGCCTGTGCCGCAGTGCGAATTCCGCCGCCGTAGCACAAGGGCATGCGGCACTCCGCTGCCAGGTCGGAAATCAGTTTGTAGTCAGGTTCGACGCCATTGACCGAGGCATCGATGTCCAGCACGATAAGCTCGTCCGATTCCTTTTCATTGAAAATCTTGACCGCATTGATCGGGTCACCCACATATTTTGGCGACTTGAACGACACTGTCTTGACCAGACCTTTTTCGTGCACCAACAGGCAAGGGATAATCCTTGGTCTGAGCATCTTATAACTCCGCGAAATTTTTCAACAGCAAGGCACCATAATGGTGGCTTTTCTCTGGGTGAAACTGGACGCCATGGACATTGCCCGAACTGACGGCGCAGCCAAAGTTAAGGCCGTAGGTGGCGCGGGCCGACACATGGGCCGGGTCGCTGCTGTCGAAGAAAAATGAGTGGAGAAAGTAAAAGCGCGCGTCCGACTCCAGGCCGGCAAACAACGCAGAACCCGGCGCTGGCGCAACATCATTCCACCCCATGTGGGGAAGCGGCAGTTTGGACGATTCCTCTGACGAGCCGAACGAACGCACCCGGCCTGGAATCCAGCCCAGGCCCGCCGACGTTCCCTCGTCGCTGGCGCTTGCCAGTATCTGCATGCCGACGCAGATTCCCAGCACCGGTACCTTCTTCTCGACGACCAGGTCTTCGAGTACCGGCCGCATGCCCGACGCATCGAGCAATTCCATTGCCTTGTCGAACGCACCGACACCCGGCAGGATGATCTTGGTAGCGCCGCTCAGTTCGGCCGCTGTCTTGGCGCGCGTCGCCTCGAAACCGAGGCGCTTGTACATATTGGCGAATGCCTGGACATTGCCCAGGCCATAATCAACGATATGGATCATCGGAAAAACCTCTTTTCCGTACCCAGCAGGCGCATCGCACTGGCGCCCGCGCCAATCAGCCAGCGCTTGTTGCGGTAGTCACGATACGTCTTGTTTTCCCCGTCAAAAATGGCCTGCAGTTCCTCTACGGAAAGATCGAGCTTGCTGGCCACGTATTCGAATTCCTGCTTGAGAAAATGTTCATCCATCTCAGGGCGTGATATACGGTCCAGCGCGGCTTCGCGCGTCATTTGTCCCGTCATGATCAAGCTGGAGAAGTGCGCTCGACGTTTCTGGAAGCCGAACTTGCGCGGCAGCCAGTAATCCTCGTAGAAGCGGGTAAAACGCGACTCGTGGTGCTTGTGCTGAAAACGCTTCCAGCCAAAGCGGCGTTCGAGTTCATCCTCGGCGTCTTTTTTCAGGAATGGCACCATGTTCAGCGGCTTGGCCACCTGCATGCCCAGCACATGCTGGTAATAGCCTTTGTAGACAAGGATGTCGAGCAAGGGGAACGTCTTCAGCGGACGCTTGCCGAATTTGCCGTGGATGTCGCCAAACAAGGTCTTGTCGATACCCAGATAACCACCCCACGCTTCCGGCTCACGGCAGCATTCGGTCGAATAGTTCGATCCGGTAACCACATACTTGATCTTGTTCTTGCGCGCGAATTTGTACAGCGACGAGAAGAACGAGGCATCCTGCGGCAAATCCTGATCGGGAATCTGCGACTTCAGGAAAGCCACCTGCAAGTCCTTCATTTCCTGCCAGTTCACCACTTCCGTGTACAAGTCCAGGCCAAGGCCATCGACGAGTTTTTCGATGTTGCCGACTGCCTGGTCGGTATTCCAGCCAGCATCGACGTGATACAGCAGCGGGCGCAGGCCCATTTTCTCTTTCGCCACGTAAACCGCATAGGAACTGTCCAGCCCACCACTAAGGCCGATGATGCAATCGAAGTCCTTGCCCTTGCCATCGGCACGGATCTTATCGGCGAGCACGGCCAGTTCGCTCGCGCCCTTTTCGTCGGTATGCCAGTTTGGAACAATGTTCGTGTCAAAATTATTGCAGTAGTTGCATGTGCCGCTGCTATCAAATTGTATGCCTGCGTCGGATGTATCCATGATACAACGGCGGCACATCTGGTAATTAGGATCCAGGTTCATGTTTTATTTTGTCTTAAGTTAATTTTTCAGCTTGAAAGGTGTCATCTAGGAAGGTAATATTTGAGGCGCTAGTGTCCATTATGCAATGGTCGCAGATTTGCAGTCACTACTCGGCGTAAACTTTCCCATTCCAATAAGTACTGGATATAAAATTAAACGTTTTGCTGGCGCAGCGCGACCATGAATAGCGAGCCGCGATCTG
Organism: Janthinobacterium sp. J1-1; assembly: GCF_030944405.1. Taxonomy (NCBI): domain Bacteria; kingdom Pseudomonadati; phylum Pseudomonadota; class Betaproteobacteria; order Burkholderiales; family Oxalobacteraceae; genus Janthinobacterium; species Janthinobacterium sp. J1-1. Next base: position 1,420,880 of record NZ_CP132339.1, on the reverse strand, counting down.
CTGCGCACGAGCAGCTAATAACTTGCGTTTCTCTTCATTAAGGATAAGGTCCTCGACCGCATCCGCTATCGTTTCCGGTTTTTCTGGATCGAAGAAAGTCCCGGCATCTTCGAGGACCTCCAACATTGGGCCTCGATCCGAACAAGCAATTGGCAAGCCGGCCGCCATTCCCTCGAGCAGCGTCACTGGTTGATTCTCGCAACTAGATGCGAATATGAAAATATTCGATTGTGCAAGGTAGTCGGTCAGCTCTGCTTGAGAAACGAATGCAACCTGAGTCACGAACTCCTGTTGCGGATCATACTTCCGTATTGCCGCATCAAGCAGCGCCTGAGCCTGTCCCTGGCCTCCGCCGACCAGCACCAGATTGACATTGTGGCCCCGCACACGCAGTAACGCCATCGCCTCAACGACTTGCCATTGGTGCTTGTACATCTCGGTGTTCGACACATAGGTGCAGACTAATGGCTCAACTGGATTCACTGGCCACGGGCGCGTCAAGCCAATGGCACGGAAATTCTCTCCCACCCCATGCGCGACATAGGTCACGCGCTTCAGCGCACCGCAGCTCGATTGAATAACCTTGCCAGCGTACTTGGTCAAAAAAATGACACCGCGCGCCCGACGAAACGCGGCGTTTTGCAGAAACAAGATCAGCAATAGTCGCAGGCGCGCTGTACCGTAGCCGAAGTAGGACATCACACCTTTTTCGTATGACAGCATGTCCTGACTCAACACGACCAACGGCTGGAAGTTGCAAAGCGTGCTGGCGTCGGTCGCGAAAAGGATGTCACAGCCGGCCTGCCTGGCCTCCTCAGCCAAATCCTGCATCTGCCACCAAAGTTGGGAAAGCAGACCACGCTCCAGCGCGGGAGGGCAATGCTTGTGCAGCCACGGCAGGTCAGGCAAAGCATCGAGCAGAGTACGGTAGGCCCAGACATGGACTCCCTTGATATCGTGCTGCTCAGGGCATAAATTTTCAATAATACCAATTATATGCGCGCGCGCACCACCGGAACGGTTGCGCGATGCGTCAATCCCAACGACAAGCGGCCGCATAGCGCCTGAATCTTTATTCATTTCCGACATCTTTCAGGTCCGTTGCGACTTTGCGGTGCTTGCCACTAGCGCCCGCTCTAGCACAGCCGTAAATTGCCGTGCGATAGGAACAAAGTCATAGTTATCAATGATAAACTTGCGCGCATTAATCCCGTACGCATCGAGGGCTTCCTGTTCCAAGGCGACTAACCCCATGAGTTTTTGGCGAAAATCAGAAATGTCGCCACCTGTGAATGTGATAGCGTTGCCAAACTGCGCACGTTGGGTGTTGATTTCATTGGCCTCGAACAGGATTGGGCAGCCACATGACTGCGCTTCGAAGAAACTCATACTGCATTGTTTCGGGAAAACGACCAAATCCGCCGCTTGGTAAAACCCTGCAAGGTCGAAATAACGTTGGGTCGGCAACCGTTTAATTACGTTATCGGAGGCGGCAAAATTTTTCTCGACTTGTTCGCCATACGTACCTACGCTATTGCCCACAATCAAGAATTGCAGTTCGCGCTCATTTGGCGCTGTTAACTTTTCACACAATGCACTCGAAAGGAATGCGCCTCCTTTCTGTTCATCCAGTTTGCCGGCATAGAGTACGACGAACGCGTCCTGCGACAGCCCAAGCTCAGCGCGCTTAGCGCGTCTGTTTTCAGGGTTCGGACTAAAATGCAAAGTGTCGGTCCCGAACGACAACAAATCAGTATGCGACAATGGTATACCAAGGCACTTCTCTACAAAATCGCTATCGACCACGCGGATCAACGGGATATTACGCGATAAAATAATTGGCGTGATGATACGCTTGTAAAGCCAGCGGAAGTACTTGCGGAAACGATTCAACGATGCCATCTCCAACATATGGCAATCGAGAATAATTGGGTATGGCAGCCAGCGCGACAAGATGATGAACAGCATTCCGGTGAGTGTATCCTCACCATGTACAAACACCACATCCGGCTTTTCCTTAGCGACAGTACGGAACAGTCGCCAAAAATGCATAATCGCCCGGCCGCTGTAGAATCCATGCAGGGGCACGCGGTGAATCGGTACTCCAGTTTCCCTCTTGAAACGTGCGTCGCGCTCCTCAATACGATCAATACCGAAAAATCCTGTCAACCAGTCCGGCATTTTATCCAATTCACCTGTGACGATTGATACTTCCTGGCCGTCGATCTGTTGTAGGCGTGAGAGCAGGTTGACCTGGTATCCAGCGTCAGGGTGAATGAAATCTTCAACGTGAACAATCTTCATAATTCTTATTTTTTACTTTTTAAAGGATGTATCGAATGAGCTAATTTTTAACGCGTCGGCTTGGGCAAAATCAGGATCAGGTACTCGCCGCGAGATACTCGCTTGGATCAGCAATACGGTGACGAGACCACCACCTGACAGTATCGCGACAGATAGCGGTAGGTTGAGCAATGCCAACCAGAAACCGGTAAGCCACATGACGACTAGGCGCGGGGCACAATGTCGCGTAAGGACGTTAATCAGATAAAAGACCAAACCTAGTGCCGCCGTTGCGAACGGAATTCCTGCCAAACCTAAGGCTGCAAATCCGTCGCTGGCCCAGAAGTTCGCATTAAAGTTCGCCTCGTATGAGCCGCTATACTCCAGGCCAATCATTTGACCCAGAGAATACTCGCCGTAAGGATAGCCGCCAAATATCGCATTGATCGGGCCAATGTGCGTGTAGTAAGTGAACTGGTGCGATGTGAAGTACTCGTAATAAGTCGACATGGTCCACCCCCCCGTGCCTAGAATTCGAATCAGCAGAATGGATCTCGCCCAAATCCAGATCCCTTCACCTGGGATCACCAGAACCGTCACAGCTACACCGACCCCGACCCCAATTAGCAATCGCTTAAGAGCATTGCCCCCGGAGCCATAAATCACTCCAACGAGGAAAATTATCGGTCCGAGAAGGAGGCCGGCTTTGGAGCCCATCGCGATATACAGCAGCATGCTCCCCACAACACCTATCGCCAGATCGCGCCAGTTACGCGACAGGAAACCCTTGGCGAAATAGTAGGGTAAGAATGAATACGACATCCAGCTAAGTAGGTAGTCGACGCCGAATGCGCGTTGAGTGGAAGCTGCCGTGGAACGCAAGTCGTACACATCATTGAATGACACCAGTTCCATTTGGCCAGAAAAGGTAGCGAATAACGCCAGCATTGACACGCCCGTGAGAACATTGATGGTCATCGACAACTTTGCAGGCTCGACACTCGCTTCGATCTGTTGGCCACCACCGCTGCGCGCCATGACGAACAGCGCTCCCATACTAGCTGCCAGTACCGTTTGTAGAACAACCAATTCAAGCGCTTCCCGCTCCCACATGAACAGGAGCATGAGCTGTGCTGGTGCGTAACAGAGGACGTACAGGAGCGCAGCCCCAAAGTTGGACGGAAGGGGACTTTCCTTGAATAATGCCAAGGGAAATACTGCACACACGTAGGCAACGAACAACCCATCTATGGCTGGATCGTTGTACACGTAATGCGCGTACGCAAAAATCGGGGTGATTGTGGTAACGTATGCATAATGGAAAAGGCCACAGTACGCCAATCCAACCAAGATCAATTTAAGCATGGTTATTCACCTCGTCGGACACACTGGTCGGGTTCTCGCAGCAGCGGTACGCCATCCAGATCAATACTGCGGAGGTGGCTGCCGAAAGAATTGCCCCAAATAACAGGGCGTGGAGTATTCCCACCCCTTTTAGACCACCAGCGATCAGCCCGAGCAGGGGAACAAATGCGCAAGCCCCTTGCACCACCAAGCCTGTGCGTACCCGCCCAGTAGCCACGAATACATAGTGGAACGGCTGGGCGACAAACTGAGCAAAAACGCCCAGGCTGATGTACCTGACCACAAGCCCGCTGGGTCCAAACGAGGGGCCAAGCAAAAACTCGAACAATGTCGGCGCAAAAACCATTAAAGCGCCGAACACCGGCGTGGCCACTAGCAGGAGAGAACGCAGCGTATTCTGGAACAGACGAGCCGTATCCCCGCCAGCTTTCTGCATTGACACGAACTCGGCACGGAAAGCTTCGGATATCGCCCCCCCAATCAGCGAACTGGGCGCGAGCAAAAAACGGTTCGCCACAGCGTAAAAACCGACATCTTCGATCCGAAACAAGGCACGCAGGACGAAGGGGGCAGTATTGATACTGCCAGTTGCGAGCAGAAACGACGGGAATACAAACAGAGGAAAACGCTTGAATTCGCGCGCACGCGCACCCAGCGCCGACATTGACGCAAACGGTCCATGGCGCCAACCGTACCCGGCCAAAAAAAGGGTCGCCACGCTAAGCCCGACCGTATAGCCAACCACTAACCGACCAGTGAAGCTCCAGCCACTAGCTGCAAGCGTCAGCACCACACCGACATTGGCCACTGCGTTTACGACCTGGCTTTGCGACGATCGATGATAGTCACGGGCTCGTGCCGCCCATTGTTGCGCGCAAGTATAGGCGGTTCCCACCACCGATGCGACCGGAACAAGAAAGAAATACCATGCCAGCTCTTGAGCGAAACTGTATTTGGCAGCAGCAAGTCCCGCAACTCCAGCAAAACACATCGCAATGGACAGGTAAAGGCATAGCGTTGTCAATTCCCGCGCCACGTTGTCGTCCTCCGGGAGGATGATAGCGTAGTCGTATTTGAGAGTGAACAGGCCGACAATAAGCGCATAGGCAGAGCTGAAAAGGGCGAGCGCCCCGAACTCAGATGGGTCGTACAGTCGAGTCAAAACAGGCATTGAGCCAATCAGTATCAATTGGCTCAATGCCGATCCCGTCGCGATCTGTACGATATTTCGCGTGAACTTCGATTTCTTCAACATCTGTTTAACGTCTGTCCATTCCTGCTTGCCGCGAAGAAACAGGGCCGTTTGCCCTTATTTATCATATCCGAGGATGAGTTCGATAACCTGTTTGGCCGAGTCACCACTACCATATGGTGAAATATCCTTGCGCTCACGTGGCGATGTGCACTTCACCGCGCGCACGATTGCACCGCAGTCGGCACCCACCAGCGTGTTCCAGCCGGATTCGACCGTCTCGATCCATTCCGTCTCATCACGAGTAGTCACGCATGGCACACGATAGAAGAACGCTTCCTTTTGCACACCGCCCGAGTCTGTCACGATTACCGTCGCGTTTTTCTCGAGAGCGACCATCGCCATATACGACACCGGCGCCGTCACGATGAGGTTATCGAGCAGCGCAAGCTGGCCGTAGCTATCGAGTTTGGCGCGGGTGCGCGGGTGAAGCGGGAATACCACGGGCACGTCACGTGCGATTTCCGCAAGTGCACCGACGATTGCAGTCAGGCGTGCAGCGTCGTCCGTGTTTTCCGCACGGTGGCAGGTGGCCAGAACGAATTCTTTTGGTTTTAGGCCAAGCTCGTCCAACACGTTCGACTGGGTCTCGGCAATTTCACCGACGTATTTGGCCACGTCGTACATAACGTCACCGACCAAGTGCACGCCCTTGGCCACACCTTCTGTCTTGAGATTGCCCACAGCCTCATTGGTCGGGCACAGCAACAGCGACGAGACGCGATCAGTCAAAATTCGGTTGACTTCCTCGGGCATACGCATATTGAAAGAGCGCAAACCTGCTTCCACGTGGGCAATCGGGATGTGCAATTTGGCCGAGGCCAGCGCGCCAGCCAGCGTCGAATTCGTGTCGCCGTACACGAGTACCCAGTCCGGCGCCTCCTGAATCAAAATTTGTTCGATTGCTTCCATCATGCGCCCGGTCATGGCCCCATGCAGGCCACCAGAAACGGCCAAATGATAGTTTGGGGCAGGCATTCCGAGCTCGTCGAAAAATACCTGCGACATGTTTTCGTCAAAATGCTGACCAGTATGGATCAATACCTCATTCACACGATCCGGGAAGTGTAAACGGATTGCACGCGAAACAGCTGCGGCCTTAATGAACTGGGGTCGGGCACCGACCACGGTAACTATTTTAAGCACGGGTAGCCTCCACCAATGCATCAACGATCATCTGCTGCGTGGCGGAATCAAGATCCGGCGAAATCGGCAGACTCATCACCTGGGTGGCCATGGCTTCCGATACGCTCAGGTCGCCCTCGACGCGGCAATACCCTACATAAGCTGGCTGCTGGTGCAGCGGGATCGGGTAATGTACAGCGGTCGGGATGCCAGCCTCTGTGAGCTTGACTTGGACCGCGTCGCGATCATGCACCAAAACGGTGTACTGCGCATACATGCTCGTGCGATCGGCACGTTGGGCGACCGTTTTCACCACTCCGCTCAACAGTTCGTTGTAGCGCGCCCCCAATTCCAGACGCGACGTGATTTCTTGTTCGAATCGATCAAGCTTGGCCAGCACAATCGCGCACTGTATTGTGTCCATGCGGCCACCCACACCCACACGGGTATGCACGTAACGCTTACTCTGACCGTGGATGCGAATTTCCCGGCAGGCTTGAGCGATCGCATCGTCGTTCGTAAAGATTGCACCGCCGTCGCCGTAACAGCCGAGCGGCTTGCTAGGGAAGAAGCTGGTGCAGCCAATGGTAGACAAGTTACAGCTCTTACGGTCCTTATAGATGGCACCGAAACTCTGTGCCGCGTCCTCGATGACGGCGATATTACCGTGGCGCGCGGCAATCGCGTTGATTTCGTCCATGTCGCCCGGTTGGCCATAAAGACTGACCGGCATGATGGCCTTGGTGCGCGATGTAATCGCCGCTTCGATCTTGCTCACCGCGATGTTGCATGTATCCGCCTCGATATCGACGTACACCGGCACAGCGCCCAACAGCACGATGACTTCCGCGCTGGCAACGAACGTGAATGGGGTCGTGATGACCTCGTCTCCCGGCTTGATCCCTAACGCCATCAGGCTAATCAGCAACGCTTCGGTGCCGCTCGAGACCGAAATACAGTGCTTGGCTTCAGTGAATTGTTCGAGGCGCGCTTCCATTTCGCGCACTTCCGGGCCCATGATGTATTGACCATGTTCAAGCACACGACTGATGCGCTCCTGGATTTGCGGCTTGAGCGCCTGATACTGCTGTTTTAGATCGATAAAGGGAATCATGCTTGTTCTTCCTTAGTAACTTCGCCGTCATTGAGATGGTAACTTGCCGCCGTGTCGGCGCAGATGCAGGTGGCGTTGCCAGTTAGCGGCAGCTCCAGGCGGTTCCCTTGCTCGCTCATCCATCCGATCTGGCGTGCCGGCACGCCAGCCATCAGGGCATACGCTTTCACGTCGCGATTGACAACCGCGCCAGCGGCCACGAAGGCGTAAGCGCCGACCGTGACGCCGCACACGATGGTGCAGTTGGCGCCCAGCGTGGCGCCCTTGCGCACTACTGTCCTGCGGTATTCGTTCTTGCGCGTCACGGCCGAACGGGGGTTATACACGTTGGTAAACACCATGCTCGGACCACAGAACACGTCGTCCTCCAGCGTCACCGCATCGTAGACACTGACGTTGTTTTGTACCTTGACGTTGTCGCCAATCTGGACGTCATTACCGACATAGACGTTCTGCCCGAACGAACACGCCTTGCCGATACGCGCTCCGCCACTGATGTGCACCCAGTGCCAGACCCGCGTACCTTCACCGATCTGTGCACCGTCATCGACGATGGCGGTCGCATGAATATTGGAGCTCATTGCTTTCCCCATATTAATATTCGAGCGGCAGCGCAATGCGCTTGCCGTCACGCGACGACATGTACATCGCGATCAGCAGTTCCAGAGATTTGAGACCTTCACGGCCATCGGTCTCCGCGCTGGCAGTACCGCGCAGCGTCTGGATCACATTCTGGTAGTACAGCGGATGGCCAAAACCGTACACCGATGTCGTCTCATAGCTGACATCTTTGACGCATTTATCATCTTCATGTGGCTCGGAAAACTCCCACTTCTGGATCTCGTTCACGGCCACGCCGCCGATGCGTACGGTGCCTTTCTCACCCAGGATCGTAATCGAGCCTTCCATGTTTTTCGGATAGGTGAGCATAGTGACATTGAGCGTACCCATCGCGCCACTACGCCAGCGCAACGCAGCTACGCCACTGTCCTCGACTTCGATGTCGCGACCGAGCGTAGCGGTGTAGGCCATGACGCTTTCCACAGGGCCAACTATCCAATCAAACAGATCAATGTAATGACTTGCCTGGTTCATGAAAGCGCCGCCATCGAACTCCCAAGTGCCGCGCCATTTAGCGCTATCGTAGTATTCTTGCGGACGGGTCCAGAAAACGTTAATGGCCACATTGTAGATTCGGCCGAAACGACCTTGTTCGGCAGCACGCTTAAGCAACTGGAGCGTGGCGTTACGACGGTTTTGCTTTACCACGAACAACCGCACGTTAGCCTCGTCGCAGGCCCGCACCATGCGCAAGCCGTCCTGCCAGCGAGTAGCCATTGGCTTTTCGGTCACGACATGACGCCCGGTTCTCGCCACTTCGATTGCCTGGTTGGCATGCAAACCGCTCGGGGTCGTCAGCACGACAACATCGGCAGTCGTTTTCGTCAGCATGTCGGAGAGGTGGATATGTCCACTAGCGCCGGTGCGCGCGACGGCACGCTCCAACGCTTGCGCATCGATGTCGCACACATCGACTATTTCAAAATCAGCGGCGTGTTTTTCCATCGCATCCAAATGATTATTCGCAATACGGCCACAGCCAACTAGTGCGATGCGGATTTTTCGGCCTGTGATGGTTTGATAGTTCTGCATAAGTGTCCAGTGTTTATAATCGGAAAATAGTAAATCCAGCGGCATTCATCGCATTACGATCAAAGAGAGATTTGAGATCAGCGAGCACCGGTGCGGTACCGCGGCACATGCTCTTCAGCGCTGCAGCATCAAGTGAACGGAATTGGTCGTGGCCAACCGCGACCACTATTGCATCGACTTGATTATCGCTGTCGATCTTACCCAGCTGGATACCATACTCGTGCTCGACTTCCTCGGCATTCGCCCACGGATCGCTGACCACGGTCTCGACGCCCCATGCCTGCAACTCTTTTACAAGATCCGCAATCTTACTATTGCGTATATCCGGGCAGTTCTCCTTGAACGTCACGCCCATGATGCCAATTTTACTACGTGCAACATCAATACCCTTCTGCAACATTAACCTAATGACATTACGTGCTGCGTAACGTGCCATGTTGTCATTGATGCGACGGCCAGCCAGAATAACCTGTGGATGGTAGCCCACTGCTTCGGCCTTATGAGTAAGGTAATACGGGTCGACCCCGATGCAGTGGCCACCCACCATGCCAGGCCGGAACGGCAGGAAATTCCATTTACTGCCAGCAGCGTCAAGTACATCCTGAGTGTCGATGTTGAGGCGAGCGAAAATCACTGACAACTCATTTACGAGGGCGATGTTCAAGTCGCGCTGCGTGTTTTCGATGACCTTTGCCGCTTCGGCAACTTTGATGCTAGCAGCAGGAAAAGTCCCGGCAGTGATAATGCTTGCGTACAGATCGTCAACCAGTTTGGCGATCTCCGGGGTCGATCCGCTGGTGATTTTCTTAATCTTGGTAAGAGTATTAATCTTGTCACCCGGATTAATGCGCTCCGGGCTATAGCCACAGAAAAAATCCTGGTTGAACTTAAGGCCGGAAAACTTCTCCAGTACAGGAACGCAGTCTTCTTCGGTAGCACCAGGGTAGACAGTAGACTCATAAATGACGATATCTCCCTTTTTCAGAACCTTACCTACGGTCTCGCTAGCCTTGAGTAAAGGTGTCAGATCCGGTCGTTTATATTTATCGACCGGGGTTGGAACCGTAACTATAAAACAATTACATGAACGCAAATCCTCAACCTCGATGGTAAAACTCAAATATTCTGCGGCTCGCAATTCATCAGCCGTAGTCTCGAGCGTAAAATCCTTACCAATCTGCAGTTCTGCGATACGCTTCTGATTAATATCAAATCCTACGACCGAACGCCTGCGTCCGAATTCGACAGCAAGTGGAAGTCCAACATAGCCCAAACCAACAATTGCTACTTTAATTTCGTTCAAGTTCATATTTTTCTCTACGTTACATATTTAGTTACGCACAATTTAAAGACACTCAACGCAATGGGCGTCACCCACGTTCATTTGAACGCTAGCAACATGGTCAACTCGTTGCGTGCATCGGAAGCTCGGCATGCGTATCTGTCCGATCTCATAAAAATGGATTACAAGGCAAGCTCACTTGAACCGAAGATATGATTTCAACTCATCCCAGCGGGCTGCTCCTCCTGGCATCGCCATAGCGCGTTGTTTAGACTCCAAAAAGAACGCCCAAGCTACTGCTGCAAAACCAGCCATTATCGTAGCGACCAGCACGATCAGAGCCCGTTTTGGTTTGGACTTGCGCTCCGGCTCAAGCGCTGGGTCAAGTACTTGGATAAGCGAAGGCTCTTTGGCCTCTTCGAGGCGCGCAGCTTCATATTGCTTTGCCAGCAGTTCGTACAGCATTTGGTAGTACTTAAGGTCGCGCATCAGCTGAATATTATCCAGTCCTGCCTGGTTTATTTCACTTGATGGTGAGGTGCCGGTGCGACCACCTTCCAGCTTTGCCAGTTCGCTTCGCAAACTGCCCAGCTCTTCGGTGGCACGCCGGAATTCCGGATTCTGCGCTGTAACGAATGCACGCATTGAACCAAGTTGAATTTCTTTGGCTGAAACCTGTGCCTTGAGGCGCGCGGCAGTTTCCAGAATCGCCCGACTCTCACTATCGACACTGATCACGCCGCGACTGTCCATTGCTCCCTTAAGCTCCATTTCAACCTTTGCAAGGTTATCTTTGGCCGTTTCAAGCTGACGCTCGAAGAAAACGCGTCGTTGTGATGCTTCCGTAATGGCAAGAGTTCTGGTCAGCCCCTGTAATTCATCAATATAGCCGTTAGCCAATTCAGCAACAAATTTCTGGCCTTCGTCCTCGACGTTAACGGTGATCATTCCATCCTTGCCAGCGGCGATCACCGTCACCGCCTGCAGACGCTCCCGCGTGACATCTTGGGACTCAGTGTCATATTTTTTTTTCAAATCAAACCTAGTGATCAGCTTGTCAGCGACTGTTCGGCTCTTCAGAATACCTATGTACAAATCGGTAGAGTTTTTTATGCCAGCCGCACCAACCGCAAGACTCGCGGCACCACCAAGTTGCGACAGCAGCGCGGACGCCCCTGATTGCGATTGCTGTGGAGGAAGTACCTTGACTGTCGCCTGATAACGGTTAGGTAGTGTCAAACTAATCGCCACTGCAATAATCGCCACTGCCAATGGCAATCCAATGATTAACTTTTTGCGCTTGGCCAAAATGATCATGAGATCGATCAAGTTAGTACCTGCGTCGCCGTACGATACACTTGATCCAGGCACTGATATCTGTTCTTTTTTCATGCCGTTTGGCTGCTCGTTGTAGTTTTCCATTATGTTTTAATTTCTCAGGGTTTTGACAGCAGCTGCGCCCAAGCCGAAATTAGCAAAGATTTGTGCCCATTCGCGCGTACCCTTGGTGAACTTGGTCCAAGATGTTTCCTTATCGAATTTCTCCGGCACAACGATGGAATCACCAGGCATGACTATTACGCCACCAATACCACCAAATGCCCAAGCACTCGTGTTGCGTGCTACCACGCTTCCATCGGTGCGCATGATAAAAACGTTTTCCACATCTGCGTCGACTGTCAGTCCAGCCATGTTCAAATAGTCCGCCACCCGGGTATTCGAGCGCCACATTGGTGACGCCTCGGCGTTGACAGAGCCAAATATATGGACAAACTCCGGTTTTGCCGCAATCACGAGGCGATCGCCATTTTCCAGCTTGAGTTGAGGCAAGCGCGCAAACGATCGCTCCGCCGGGTCGAGTCCAAACGCTATACGGCCAGTTGGTTTCATCTGCCTAAAGCGAACAATATTTTCTTTAGCAAGTTGCATATCCGCCAGACGTTGCGCTTCCGCAGCCTGCGCATCGGTGGGGCTAAGCGCCCGGGCATTTGCCGCGCCTTTCGATTGTTCAAGGCGCAACTGATTCTCCAGTTTGGTAGCGGCTTTTTCCAAGTTGATCTCTTGCTCCATGCGAACCTGCTCGCGATAGAATGCCGTGCCGAAAAAATAAGCATCCTGCGTCGTGCCGCCAGCCCGTGCCAATAAAGATTGCAGCGTTTCACCTGCAGTCATCTGGTACACACCCGGCACTTTTACCTCACCTTCAACCCGCACAAATATGCGGCGCTTGTCCATTGGTACTGCGACGTCCTGCTGGGAAAAAATAGTGACCGTATCGCCGGGCTGCAGTTGTACGTTATCAGGGCTCGACGGATCGGAAAACACTTTTCCAAGGTTAAATGGAATCAGGCTCACCGTCAGATCGGAGCGATTGATACGCTCCACGACAGCGTAGTCCCAGTTGATTTCGTCAATCAACCCACCGATACGCGATGCGATATTGCCAGCCGCTTCATTGGTCGCCTTGTCGTTCTCGCCAGTACTCACCGCGCCATTTTGGCGTTTAATTGAATTGCGGGTAATCAAATATTCGCGATTAGGAATCAGATCACTGACATGCATTCCTGGCAGGAACGGTGCGCGAATGGCTTGATCCACATTACCGCGCAGAATCACCGCATTTGAAAAATCGGGGGTAATCGAAGTAACATTGAGCACATCGCCATTTTTCAGCGTGCGCTTCAACCCCGCTTCGTTCAAGGCAAACTGCTCCACGCTACGCGGCTGATTCTTGCTCGCATCAATACGCTCGAGATATGCGCGCCGCGGATCGGCCACAATAGGCATCCCACCGGCGATATCGAGAATCGACTCGATCGTGTCGGTAGCACTGCGCAGCTCATAAATAGCAGGGGTATTGACTTTACCGACCAGTGCGACATGGCCAGTGGCAGCCGGAATGTAAATCGAGTCTCCGTCTTGCAGCTTGATATCGGCCGACTTGTCACCCTTGGCGATGAAGGCATACAGATCGAGATCAGCAACGGTCTTGCCGCCACGTTTGACTTGCAAGTGACGCATGCTGCCGTTGACGTTCGGTCCGCCGCTGGCGAACAGCGTGGTGACCAAGGTCGACAGGCTGGACACCGTATACGTACCTGGCCGGTTTGCCTGACCCACAACGTAAACAGTGATGGCGCGAAGCTTGCCAAAATTAACACTAATTGTTACACCTTTGTACATCGTGGCGACCGCATTGCGGATGACTGACTCCGCATCTCCCGCCTTGACACCGGCCAGGGATACCGGACCGATCGTCGGAATCGATATCTGGCCATTGCGGTCAATCTTGGCGCGGTAGTCGATATCGATGCTTCCAGTACCGCGTATCATCAGCTCATCACCGACGCCCAAGGGATAGTCGGCAGGCACCGGTGCGCCGGATATCGGTGTAAACGTGTCAGGGGTGTTACTGAAAAACTGAGCACCATACACTGGCAGAATCTTGCCGGTGCTGTCGGCGATGAATTTTTGAAACTCACTGGTGTCAGCTTCAGAGACGCGAGCGGCTGACGATGATTGTGAACGCAGGTTCGGCGCTGCGCGGCCAGCGGCACGATTTGTACGATTTACAGGATTAGCCTCTTCGCTACCGTCTGCAGCGCCTGCATTGACGTTGCTATTGGCAATGCTGACACGCCGTGACGTCTCAGGTGTGGAAGCGCCAGTACTGGTACCAGTACCAGTACCAGTACCAGTACCAGTACCAGTACCAGTAGATGTCATTGTCTGACCAAACGTTTCTTCCTTGGTGGCAACATTCTGGGCAGAAGCATAGATAGAAGTAACGGCCAGAACTACGGCTAAGAGGCGACGAGTGATTTTGGTCATTGATGAATTCAGTTGTGGGAGGGGGCTTGATGGCGATAATTCCGCATCATATTTTAACTTAAATCATGAAAGCATGAAAAATTATTTTAAAAAAATCAATACTTTATGTCGAAGGCGTTGTAAATCCAGGCACAACATCGGCGCTCCCCTTGCGCGTCTCCATGGGACAGCTTGAGTCGCACATCGTCCAGGCAATGCGCACCGGTTCACCGATTTGGCGAAGATCAGTTCGAATTGATCTCGCCATTGTCAGTGCTGAAACATGCTGGTCGGGATATTGCCAAGCTTAACGGATGGCCGGCATCATCAAGTGATCGCGTACGCCAGGCGTCATGTCGGCTGCATCGATCAAGGCGCGATTGGCGGCAGCGTCTTGTCCAGCCTGCAACCAAATATTGTCGGAGATATCAGACGATGGCGCATATTCCTGCACGATCTTTTGCAGATGCAAGCGGATCGCATTGTGATCGAATCGTACGCAAGCGTCCTCCAGTTGCTGCAGCATTTGCTGGAGCACCGGCCACTCGAATTCGGCTTCCTGGGCGCGCATGATCAGCGGGTGATCGGTGCCGCTGACATTGCTGCCGATGAGCAGTTCCTCATACAACTTCTCGCCAGGGCGCAAGCCGACATAATTGAGCTCGATCGTGCCAGCTGGCGTGTCCGGGGTTTTCACTTCCTGGCCACTCAAGTGCACCATCCGCACGGCGAGATCCGCGATACGCACCGGCTCACCCATGTCGAGCACGAAGACGTCGCCGCCCTTGCCCATGGCGCCAGCCTGGATCACCAGCTGCGCCGCTTCCGGAATGGTCATGAAGTAGCGGGTAATGTCGGGATGGGTCAGGGTAATCGGGCCCCCGCCGGCGATCTGCTTGCGGAAAAGCGGCACCACCGAACCTGACGAACCGAGCACGTTGCCAAATCGCACCATAGAGAAGCAGGTACCGGTTTCCTTGCGCGCAAACGCCTGGAGCACCAGTTCGGCCAGGCGCTTGGTCGCACCCATCACATTGGTCGGGCGCACCGCCTTGTCGGTGGAGATCAACACAAAGCATGCCACCTTTGCCGCGACCGCCGCCTTGGCCATGCTGAGGGTGCCATAGGCATTATTACGGATACCTTCGATCGGATTGTGCTCCACCAGCGGCACATGCTTGTAGGCAGCGGCGTGATACACCGTGTCGACCGCGAACGAGCTCATGATGCGCGTGCATTTTTCCGTTTCCAGGGCCGAACCGACGAAAGCAACCAGCTCCACGCTCAGTTCACCTGTGGTACGGATCTCGCGCAGCTCCTGTTCGATGGTGTAGAGCGCGAACTCGGAAATATCCAGCAAAATCAGTTTGCTGGGTTCGAGCGCGATGATCTGGCGGCACAGTTCGGAACCGATCGAACCGCCCGCGCCGCTGACCATCACCGACTTGCCGGTAATGCAAATCGACAGCAATTCGGTATTCGGCGCCACCACGTCCCGGCTCAGCAAATCCTCGATTTCGATCTGGCGCACGTCTTCTACGCGCGCATTTCCCTTGACCAGGTTGCTGATCGGCGGAGTGACCTTGATGCGCACTGTCAGCATGGCAAGCTGGTCAAGAATCACGCGCTGCTCCCTGCGGCTCAGTTGCGGCATCGCCAGCAAGACGGTGGTGATGTTGTACTTTTTGACCAGGCGTTCAAGCTCGCTCGAAGGATAGACTTTGATGCCACGTACGATCGTATTGACGCGCTGGGGATCATCATCGATAAAAGCAATCGGCAGGTATTCATTGCCTGGATTGATCGCATTCGCCAGCAAGCTTCCCGCTTGCCCTGCGCCATAAATCGCGACGCGTGTTTTGTTGAGGTGACTATTCTGGCTCAGGAAGCCACGCGCCAGAAAGCGGCTTGATAAAACATAAAGGATGGCGGCCAGCCAATAAATAATGAATGTCTTGACTGAAAACAGGGTGCCAGGCAGGGCCAGGCCCAGCACGGCCAGAATCAGTGTCGAGATGGTAACGGCGCGCAATGCAGTAAAGATGATCTTCTGATCGATATAACGGATCACCGCGCGATACAGCCCAAAATGCACGAACACCGGCATGGAGATCATGCCTGCTGCAAGGGCAATCCACAAGTACTGCACAGGCAGCTGCAGGCTATGTCCTTGGGTCTGGAGCAGTGCCGAAAAATAGAAGATGACCGGAAGACAAAGCACATCCGCAGTCGCAGCGATGAGCCGCTTCTGGTTACGAGGAAGGCTCAGGAAAATGTTTTTCATGGTTTGATGACTCAAAAGGGGGGCACAATTGCCCGCCCGAAGTGCAGGATCCCGAAAGGGATTTTTAACAATTGTGGAATGTTACCTGAAATTATTTTGAGCTTGTGAGGTTTTACCGTATATGCAACAATCAAAAATTGATAGGCAAGCTTATTTTGGCCAAATTATTGCCAAAAATGAAAGAAATACGACTATTTTTCACTGCTTGCTTGCCCCTTGGCGGCATCATAATCCCCTTTTGATGCGCCCATCTCAATGATTTACTGCCAAGCAACTAACGACAGTGCTTTGCATTAATAATGTGCAATTTTTTCCAAAAATACAAGTAGTGCATCGTGCAGTGGAAGCAGAATAAGCAACCATATTCATCCGTGTTAAACGTGCCGCAAGGTAAATTTAAATTGTTGCTTGTCGCCATAGGCAAACACACGTTGCAAGTTAATCCACTGGACTTTTCAATCGTGCGGCATCAATATCAAATTGCCATCCCGGTGCATGCCCCACGCACTGGCATTTCATTCATCCACCGCGCGGAGAATCACATGAATTTCATTATCTGGATTGTTATTGGCGGCATCATCGGCTGGCTGGCCAGCATGGTCATGAAAACCAACGCACAACAAGGCATTTTCCTCAATATCGTGGTCGGCATCGTCGGTGCGTTCCTGGGGGGCTGGCTGCTGTCGCCGCTGTTCGGCACCAGCACCATCAATAGTGACAATTTCAGTCTCGCCTCCCTGCTGGTGTCGTTCCTGGGGGCCGTTATCCTGTTGGGCATCGTCAATTTGTTGCGCCGAGGTAAGATGCGTTAAGCCAGCGTCACGATACCGCGGCTGTCAAACCGATAGCCGAAAAACGATAATTTTTACCATGGCCGGGCCGCGCAAGCGCCCGGCCATTTTCATTCGCGCTCTGGCGCAGGCGCGACAGTTGGCCTTGTGATACGGAAAATGTCATTGACTAGTCACACTTCGATACGGATACTCCATGTCGCCCGCTGAAAAAATCACCGGGTATACACGCTGATTCCGACTTCCCTTCATGTAAAAGACCAGAACTCGAATGAAAAAATCCCTGATTGCGCTCGCTATCCTGAGCAATTTTGCACACGCCGACGAAGGCATGTGGATGCCACAACAGCTGCCACAAGTAGCCAAGGAATTGAAAGCCGCCGGCCTGAAACTGGACCCGGCCACCCTGACCAAGCTGACCGAATTCCCGATGGGCGCCATCGTCAGCCTGGGCGGTTGCTCGGCCTCGTTCGTCTCGCCGCAAGGCCTGGTTGCCACCAACCACCACTGCGTCTACAACAGCGTGGCGGTCAATTCCACCAAAGAGCGCGATCTGCTGGCCAACGGTTTCCTGGCCAAGACTTTTGCTGAAGAACTGCCGGCCGCGCCGGGCAGCCGCATCTTCGTTACCTCGGCCGTGACCAATGTCAGCGACAAGATCATTACCGCCGACGTCGCCAAGCTGCAAGGCAAGGCACGCATCGACGCGATCGAGAAAAACCAGAAGAAACTGGTCGCCGAATGCGAAAAAGAAGCGGGCTTCCGCTGCACGGTGTCGGCCTACTATGGCGGCCTGGAGTTTTACCTGATCAAGCAACTGGAAATCCGCGACGTGCGCCTGGTGCATGCGCCTCCGGCCGGCGTGGGCAAATTCGGCGGCGACACCGACAACTGGATGTGGCCGCGCCACACGGGCGACTACGGTTTCTACCGCGCCTATGTCAGCAAAGACGGCAAGGCTGCCGACTTCAGCAAGGACAACGTGCCATACCAGCCGAAACACGTGCTGAAACTGGCCAAGGATGGCCTGAAAGAAGGCGACTTCGTGATGGCGCTGGGCTACCCTGGCCGCACCAACCGTCACCGCCTGCCGTCGGAAGTGGCGTTCACGTTTGACTGGAACTACCCTGCCTTCGTGAAAGCCTCGGGCGAAACGCTGGCCATCATCGCGCGCGAAACCAAGGACAACAAGGATGTCGCGCTGAAATACGCAGGCCAGGTTGCCGGCGTGAACAATTACTACAAGAACCGCCAGGGCATGCTGGACTCCTACGCGGGCAGCGACTTCCTGGCACGCAAGACGGCCGAACATGCAGCGCTGAAAACCTGGGTCAACGCCAACGCCGCCCGCAAGGCGGAGTTCGCCGGCGACATCGAGCAGGTGGAAAAGCTGATCGCCGAGCGCGATGCCGACACCAAGCGCGATTTCTTCCTCGGTTACGCACAGCCGCGCCTGCTGAACACGGCGCGCAGCCTGTACCGCCTGGCCAACGAAAGCACCAAGGCCGATACGGAACGCAAATCGGGCTACCAGACGCGCGACCTGCCGCGCCTGGAGTCGGGCATCACCTCGGTCGAGCGCACCTACGACGAAAAAGTCGACAAGGCGCTGGTACTGAACAGCCTGGCCAAGTACGCCGCCCAGCCAGCCGCCCAGCGCCGCGCCAGCTTTGACGCCGCCATCGGCATCAAGGACGGCATGTCGCAAGCCGACCTGGCCGCCGCCCTGGACAAACTGTATGCCGGCAGCAAGCTGGCCGACAAGGAAGAACGCAAGGCATGGCTGAAACGCACGCCAGCCGAATTCCAGGCCAGCAAGGATACCTTTATCCAGGCAGCGGTCGCCATGTACCCGGATTCGCTGAAAAACGAAGCGGAAGACGAAGAACTGTCGGGCAAGATCCAGCAGTCGTACGCCAACTACATGAAAGCAAAAATCGCCTTCATGAAGAGCAAGGGCCAAGCCGTCTATCCTGACGCCAACAGCACCCTGCGCGTAACGTTCGGCAAAGTGGCCGCCCGTGACCATGGCGCCGACGGCACCACCTGGACCGCGTTCACCACCGTCAATGGCGTGGTAGCGAAGGCCACCGGCGAAGGCGAGTTCAATGCCCCTGCCAACCAGCTGGCGGCGATCAAGGCCAAGGACTTCGGTAAATATGTCGATCCGAAACTGAAAACCGTGCCGGTCGACTACCTGGCCACGCTGGACATCACCGGCGGCAACTCGGGTTCGGCAGCGCTGAACTCGAAAGGTGAATTCATCGGCCTGGCCTTCGATGGCACCTTGGACTCGATCATTTCCGATTGGGACTACAACAAGGCCAACACCCGTTCGATCCAGGTCGACCTGCGCTACATGCTGTGGAATATGAAGCATGTCGATCACGCCGACAACCTGCTGAAAGAAATGGGCGCGGAGTAATCGCACACCGATAACAACAACCAATAAGCCCGGCAACGGGCAGTGGTAGCCTGAGCCACTTCTTCGGAAGTGGCTTTTTTTCGTCTAGCGTTTGATATTGGAGAACCGGTACGGCGAAGCTTGTGGCTGCTCGCCACGCAGTATCACGCGCCGGCCATGCTCCAGCGGCAGGGCCAGGTCGGCGCCCGGATAGCGCTGCGCCAGCAGCGGATAATCCACCGCGTCCATGCCCGCCGCCGGGATCACGATGCGGTAGGCATTGTCGCCAAAGTCCAGCAGCAGCGCGGGCTTTTCATCCGGCCCCGGCAACGCCGTGATGCGCACACGCACCTTGCCCTTGAGCCGGGTAATGGACTGCCACAACGGCAAGCTGCCCGACGTCAGGCGCAGATCGACGGCTTGCGCTGACGGTGCGCCATCGAGCGCCAGCAGCATGCCGCGATAGCGGATCAGCACGCCGGCGCCGGTCAGGGTAACGGAACCGTCATGGGGCGCGGCCCAGGCCCAGCCGCAAGTCCAGAGCAGAACGATGGTGATCATGCGCATGGCGCCTCCCGGGAGTGAGGCTGATTGATAACACGGCTGACGAAACCACTTCCTGCACCGCATCAAGCCGCAAGCGCCGGTGCTACAATTGCCGCCTAGTCGGCGTACTTACCCAGCGCGCCGTTCCCACCTTCCCAGACTCACACCGCCATGCCACAAGACTTGCGCACGACCTACGAACTCGGTAACCACAACCAGACCACGACCTGGCTGGAATGCATCACTTTCTACAAAGATCTCGCCGCCCGCTACCCGCAGGTGCTGCATTTCGAACAGATCGGCCTGTCCGACTCGGGCGTGCCCATCCATGCTGGCGTGGTCAGCGCCGACGGCGTATTCGACCGCGAGCAGATCAAGCAGGCGGGCCGCACCGTGTTTTTCAACAATAACGGCATCCACCCGGGCGAACCGGAAGGCATCGACGCCTGCATGGCCATCGTGCGCGACCTGTGCACCCAGCCGGAGCGCCTGGCCGCGCTGGGCACGACCGTGCTGCTGTTCATTCCGATCTACAACGTCGATGGCAGCCTGAACCGCGCCAATACCTCGCGCGTCAACCAGGATGGCCCGGAGCAGTTCGGCTTTCGCGGCAACAGCCGCCACCTGGACCTGAACCGCGACTTTATCAAGTGCGACAGCCTGAACGCGCAAGTATTCAACCGCCTGCTGGCCAGCTGGGACCCGGACGTGATGGTCGATACGCACACGTCGAACGGCGCCGACTACCCGTACACCATGACCCTGATCCACACCCAGACAGACAAACTGGGCAATGGCCTGGGGCCGTTCCTGCAGGACACCATGCTGCCGCATATTTTTGCAGAAATGGAAAACGCTGGCTGGCCCACCTGCCCGTATGTGAATCCGGTGCAGGACAGCCCGGACCACGGCATCGCGGAATTTTTGGAAGTGCCGCGCTTTTCGACCGGCTTCGCGGCCCTGCACCATGTGATCGGCTTCATGCCCGAAACGCATATGCTGAAACCGTTTGCCGACCGCTATGCCTCGATGCGCGTGCTGCTCGACATCACGATGGCGTTCACGGTCGAGCACGGCGAACAGATCCAGCAGCTGCGCGCCGCCGCGAAAGCGGCCGGCCGCACGCAAAGCGCATGGCCGGTCGCCTGGCGCATGAACGAAGAACAGCCATCGACCTTCCGCTTCAAGGGTTATAAAGCGCAATACACGCCGAGCGTGATCGGCGACTATCAGCGCCTGTCGTACGACCGTACGCAGCCGTGGGAACACGATATCCCCTATTACAACCGCTTCGACGCCGAGGTGGTGGTGCCGGCGCCGAAAGCCTATGTGGTGCCGCAGGCCTGGCGCGAGGTGATCGAGCGCCTGCGCTGGAACGGCGTCGAAATGACGCGCATCACCAGCGAACAGACGGTAACGGCGCGCTACTATCACATCAAGGAAGTGGGCACGCGGGCCACCGCCTACGAAGGCCATATGTTCCATGACACGCTGGAGCTCGAAACACATACGGCGCAGTTCATCCTGCAAGCGGGCGACTATATGGTGAGCCTGGACCAGGACAATGCCCGCTACGCGGTGGAAACGCTGGAACCGCAGGCGCACGACAGCTTTTTCCGCTGGGGCTTTTTCAATAGCGTGCTGGAAAAGAAGGAAGCGTTTTCCGATTATGTGTTCGAGGACATGGCCTCCGAACTGCTGCGCGACGAACCTCTGCTCGCGGCCAAGTTTGCCGAATGGAAGACGGCCAACCCGGCGTTGCTGAGCAATCAGGAAGCCGTGCTCGACTTTATCTTTGAACATTGTGAACGCTTTGCCGAACCTGAATGGCGCCGCTATCCGGTGCTGGCCCTGATGTAAGTCCGGGCCGCAAGTAGTCGTCTTATCCTGGCGCTGCATCGGAGACCCCGGTGCAGCGCCTCTTTCTGTGCTCTACCCACAAGGTACAACCATGCACTACGCACTGAACCTGCGCACCTTTATCTACAGCCATTACTTTTACCTGGGCTTGCGCGTGGCCATCGGCCTGGTCGGCCTGACCCTGCTGACCCTGGAAATCAGCGACAGCAACACCGCCATGACGGTCTGCATCGGCGCCCTGTGCACCACCCTGATGGACATGCCCAGCCCGCTGCGCCACAAATTCAATGAAATGCTGGCCTCGGTGCTGCTGTGCAGTGCCATCACCTTGCTGATCAGCCTGTGCGGCCCCGTGCAGTGGCTGCTGATGACGGTGCTGGTGCTGGTCAGTTTCCTGGCCAGCATGATGGTGGTCTACGGCAAAAAGTCGATGCCCTTGCAACTGGCCGCGCTGTTTATCATGACCATGTCGATGGAACACCAGATGACCTGGCAGCAGTCGTTCCACCATGCGGGCCTGTTCATGCTCGGTGGCCTGGCCTACCTGAGCTACGCGATGGCCGTGGCCTGGGTGCTGCGCCACCGCATCAAGCAGCAGGTACTGGCCGAAGCGCTGTTCGAACTGGCCGCGTATATCGACATCAAGGCCGACTTTTACGATGCGCGCTTCAATCTGACCGAGCAGTTCAACAAGCTGGTGCGCCATCAGAGCATCCTGGCCGACCGCCAGCAGGCCTCGCGCGATTTAATCTTGCGCAGCCACAAGAACAGCAAGGATGCGATCGTGGTGCAAGTCCATGTGTGCATGCTGGACCTGTACGAGCTGATCCTGTCCACGCACACCGATTACGCGCTGCTGCGCCAGCACCTGGCCGACTCCGACGTGCTGACCTCGCTGCACGACCTGGCCTACAAGGCGGCGCGCGATATCGAATCCGTCGCCTACGCCGTCACGCGCAAGCGCGCCTCGTATGCGCAAATCAATTACGACAAGGAATGGGCCGACATCGAGGCGGAAATTGCCCGCCTGCAGGCCAGGGGCGACAGCGCCCAGGAAGCGCTGGCGACCTTGCGTGCGCAGCGCAACAAGATCCGCGCCATATTGAAAATGATTGCCGAGCTGCACCTGGCCAGCCAGACCGTGTATGCGGACGTGCCGTTCTGGAGCGGGGCCGACATGGCGCCGTTTTTGTCGCAGCAAAAGTACGAGCTGGCCACCCTGCTGTCCAACTTGCGGCTGGAGTCGCCGATCTTCCGCTTTGCACTGCGTGTGGCGATGGCCATTTCGGTGGGCCTGCTGATCGGCCACTGGCTGCCATATGCGGCGCACAGCTACTGGATCGTGCTGACCATCGTCATTATCCTGCGGCCCACCTTCAGCATGACGCGCCAGCGCCGCGCCGACCGGATTATCGGCACCATTATCGGCTGCGTGGCGACCGCCATCGTGATCCGCTATGTGCACAGCAATATCGCGCTGATGGCAATTCTGTTCCTGTCCATCGTTGCCACGCCCACCTTCATCTACCTGCGCTATCGCTATACGGCGATCGCGGTCAGCCTGATGATTTTATTGCAGATGCACCTGGTAGCGCCCAGCAACCCCAACCTGGTCAGCGAACGCCTGATCGACACCCTGATCGGCGCGGCGGTGGCGACCGTGTTCAGCTTTGTGCTGGCCAACTGGGAATACCAGAGCCTGCCACGACTGATACGCCAGGTGCTCAATGTCAACCTGTCATACATGCAGGCCAGCTTCGAGCTGCTGCAGGGCAAATGTTTCGACGATTTCGCCTACCGCATCGAGCGCAAGCGCCTGATGGACAGCCTGGCCGCGCTCAGCTCGGCTTTGGTGCGCATGCTCGACGAACCGGCCAGCAAGCAGCGCGCGGTGGAAGACATCAATCTGTTCATCGTGCAGAACTATCTACTGGTGGCCCATGTGGCGGCGCTGCGCTCGATCCTGGGCCGCCATGCCAGCCAGCTGCCGGTGGCGCCCGTGAATGCCCTGCTCACGCACAGCCATACGCAAGTGTGCAAGACCCTGTCGCGCGCGCTGGACCAGCTCGACAACAAGGCGTCCATCAGCGCGCCGCAGCCAGCGCTGCCTGCGCCATCGGTGGACGATGTCAGCTGGTCGGGCTGGCCGCTGGTGCAGCGGCGCATCCGGCTGTTGCAGGCCGATGCCGACAAGATCGTGGTGCATAGCGCGGCGATCGTGCATATCGTTGCACTAAGGAAATCATAGCCAAGGAAACCATGTCATGAAGACGTAACAAGGGGCCGTTATGCTGCGGAGGTTTTTTCCAGCCTCCCACTACGTCAAGGTTTCCACATGCACGCATTTCCCATGACCCGCCGCCTGCCACTGGCACTGGCCATCAGCGCCGCCCTCGCCCTCGCCGCCTGCGGCGGTTCCGACCATAATGAAGAGGCAGCGCTGGTGATCCCGGCCGCACCGGCCGACCAGGGCGCCGCCGATACGGCACCACCGTCCGCCACGGCGATCCCGTTTGTCGACAATGTGGCCAGCAACCAGCGCGGCGATGCCCGCTACGCCACCGCCGCCACCAACGCCGGCGTGCGTGTGCTGATCGGCATGCTCGATATCTGGAAACCATTGACGGAAATCGTCGACGCCGGCGTGACCGCGCCGGCCGTGGGCGCCTTCCCGGCCGTGACGCAATCGGCCTGGACCGGCGTGCCGAATGACGGCACGCCAACCGGCACCATCGTCAACGCGGCCGTGCACAAGGCCAATATCGATTACGCCATCAAGGTCACGACGAGTCGCACGCCGGCCCAGGAACTGGCCGCCTACCTCGATGACCGCCGCGGCAAGGGCTACAGCATCACCGACGGCATGGGCCCGTTGACCGACGCCTGGCGCAGCGCCGCGCGCCAGACCACCAGCATCAACGAGATCGCGGCCGATGCCACCAGCAAGGTGTACAACGACAGCGGCAACAATACGGGCGTGGCCGGCAGCGACAATGCCGAGTTCGGCACAGTGGTCAGCCTGGTCAATGCGATGGGCAATAACGGCTCGACCGAACCGGCCAAACGCTTCTACAAATATGCGCGTCCTTACCGCTGGAGCAGCGAAGTCGTGCTGGTGCCGGCCCTGGTGCCAGCCAAGAGCAGCACGCCGGCCACCGATGGCGGCTTTACCAGCGGCCATACGGCCGAGGCCGTTCGTGGCGCGCTGGGCATGGCGTATGCCCTGCCGGAGCGTTACCAGGAGATGATGGCGCGCGCACTGGAACTGGGCGAAAACCGCATCATCGCCGGCATGCACTCGCCGCTGGACGTGGTCAGCGGCCGGATACAGGCGCAAGCCATCGTCGCGGCCAATCTGCTCGACGCCGAAACAGCCAAGATCAAGGCCGCCGCCGTCACCCAGGCGCACACGACCCTGATGGCGAAAACCAATACCACCGCCGACACCCTGTATGACTACGCCCACTCTGGCACCAACGACCGCTTTGCCGACTATGCCACCACCAAGGCCGCCTATATCCGCCGCATGACCTTCGGCTTTGCGCCGATCGGCTCGACCACGCTGCCTGCCGTGGTGCCGAAAGGCGCGGAAGTGCTGCTGGAAACGCGCTTGCCGTATCTGTCCGAGGCGCAGCGCCGCGTGGTGCTGAAAACCACGGCCATGCCATCGGGCTACCCGGTGATGGACGATGCTGAGGGCTGGGGCCGCTTGAACCTGTTTGCCGCCGCCGATGGCTATGGCGTATTTACCGGCAACGTGGTGGTGGCGATGGATGCGGCCAAGGGCGGCTTCAACGCCGTCGACCGCTGGCGCAACGACATCAGCGGCGCAGGCAAGCTGAACAAGCAAGGCACGGGCACCCTGAAACTGGGCGGCAACAACAGCTGGAGCGGCGGCACGCAGGTCGAAGCCGGCCGCCTGGAAGCGCTGTCGGCCACGGCCTTCGGCAAGGGCGACGTGTATGTCAGCGGCGGCACCCTGGTCAGCAATGCTGCTGTCAGCCTGGCGCTGGCCGCCAAATACACGCAGCTGGCGACCGGCAACCTGGAGTTGAAACTGGGCAGCGGCCAGGGCGGCCGTTTGACGGTGGCCGGCGCGATGACGGTGGCCGGCGGCAGCCTGAAGGTGACGTTCCAGAACGGCTACAAGCCGGCCGCGGGCGACACCCTCAATGTCATCGGCGCGGCCAGCCTGAAGGGCAAGTTCGACAGCATTACCGTCGACGGCTTCAAGGTCACGCCGACCTACACGGCGACGGGCTTGCAGCTGAAGCTGGACGTGTAAGTTCGTATCAGAAACTGAAAAGCCGCTCATCGAGCGGCTTTTTTCGTTTACTTCGGTTTATTTCAAATAACGCTCAAACCAGGCCAGGGTACGCTGGCGCAGGTCGCGCTGGTGCTCGGGCTTGCGGAACGAGTGGCCCTCGCCGTCATAGATGAACAGGGACGACGGCACGCCCATGGCGCGCAGGCCGTGCCAGAATTCCAGCGACTGGGCGGCCGGCGTTTCCACGTCGCGCTCGCCCACATAGATCAGGGTCGGGGTGGTCGCCACCTTGATGGTCGAGAGCGGCGACGCATTGCGGTAGACCTCGGGATCGTCATAGGCCGAGGCGCCGAAGAAGGGGATCATCCACTGGTTGATGCCATTCTGGCCGTAATAGCTGATCCAGTTCGACACGCCGGCGCCGGCCACGGCCGCCTTGAAGCGCGTGGTGTGGGTCACCCCCCACATGGTCATGAAGCCGCCATACGAGTGGCCCGTCAGGCCGAGCCGCTGGCCATCGACGGGCGCGATTTTTTCCACCGCGTCGATGCCGGCCAAAATGTCGCGCCAATCGCCGCCGCCGAAGTCGCGCATATTGGCGCGCGTAAATGCCTGTCCCTGGCCAAAGCTGCCGCGCGGATTCGGCAAGAAGACAAAATAGCCCTTTTCCGTCATCTCGCGCACCTGCGCGCTGGCCAGCTCACCAGGCCCGACATAGCGCGGCGAGGCGGCCGCGCCGGGGCCGCCATGGACGACGACGATCATCGGATGCTTCTTCTCCGCCTCGACCTTCAAGGGACCCAGCAACCAGCCCTGCACCTGATAGCCCTCATTGCTCCAGCCGACGTTCTGCACGCTCAGTTGCGGCGCCAGGGCATCGTTGTCGCGCGTGATTTTCTTTAAGCCGGTCAAGGGTCCCGCCACCAGGTGTGACGCCCGCGTAAAGTCCTCCTGCGCGGCGGCGGCATGTTGGCCATCGGCGCTGAACGACAGGCGGCCATCCGAACCACCGCTGCTGACTTCGCCGAGCAGTTGCGGCGCGGCCGGCCCCGTTTGCGGATCGAGTTTCACCAGCGCCAGTTGCGAGTCGATCAGGGCCGTGGCCAGCAGGCCATTGCCGCGCCAGACAACGCCATTGAAGGTGCCGCGATAGTCGGGCGTGAGGTTCTGCGGCGTGCCGCCGGCCAGCGGCACGGTATAGATGTCGCCGCCGATGGAACCGAAGTCGCTCATCAGGCCGCCGACAAACACCACGGTCTTGCCGTCCGGCGAGACCGATGGCAGGTTCAGCTGCATGGCCGGCGCGGCGATCTCGCGCAGCGCGCCGCTGGCCGCATCGACATGGCTCAGTTTGGCCACCCACCAGTTGCTGTCGCCATTGCCCTGGGCGCTGGTGGCGACAAAACCACGGCCGTCCGGGGTCCAGTTGTATTCGTACACATAGGTGTCGGCGGGCGAGACCAGGCGCAGTTCGCCCCCTGCGGCCGGCACCACGGCGATGCGCTGGGCGTCATCCTCGCCGCCCACTTCGCCCACTTGGCGCGCGCCCGCTTCCACCGCGCCGGCCAGCTTGCGCGCGCCGACCGTGGCCAGCAAGGCGAGCTGCCTGCCGTCCGGCGACCAGCGCGCCGTGCTGGCCACGCCCTTGATGCTCAGCAGCTCTTTGGCCTCGCGCTTGCCCAGGTCCACGGTGGCCAGGAACAGGCTGGCCTTGCCGGCCTTGGCGTCGTAGGCGACAAAGGCCAGCTGTTTGCCGTCGGGCGACCAGCTGGGCTTGTCGTAGGAACACACGGCGCAGGGGTCGAACTGCCGCACCACGGCGCCGCTGCCGGCGTCGCGCACCACGATGGCCGCATGCGGCCGTTGGACCTGGCCCCCGGTGTCGCTGGACTCGATGGCCACGATGCGCTGGCCATTGCCGGACAGGGCCACGGCGCGGTAGTCGCGCAGCGATGGCGTGGCACCCGCTTGTGCGCTGGCAGCGAGCAAGGCGCTGGCCAACAGGCCCAGGCTGGCGATTTCGGTTATTTTCATGATGTAATTCCCGGTTAGAAATGAAAAAAACCGCCGGCAAGCGCGGCGGTTTCGAGTGGTCATGCCAGGGTCAGCGTCCCTGCTTGCCCAGGTGAGAATGACGTATGCTGTAAAGGAAATAGATGGCCACCGTGACCGCCATCCAGACGCTGAACACCACAAAGGTGGTGTGCGGCAAGTCGCGCATGATGTACAGGCAGGCAAACACGCTCAGGCCCGGTATCACATACGGGCCGAACGGCACGCTGAAGCCTTCGATGCGGTTGGCGCCCTGCTTGTGGCGCAGCACCGGCACCGCGATCGACACCACCATGAAGGCCGTCAGCGTGCCGATGCTGACCATATCCCACAAGTAGGTAGCATCGACCGAGCCGGCCACCAGCGCCACCACCAGGCAGACGATCAGGGTATTGCTGACCGGCACCAAGGTCCGTGGATGGATCTTCTGGAACGATTTCGGGATCAGGCCGTCGCGGCTGATGGCGAACAGGATGCGCGTCTGGCCGTAGATGGTGACCAGGGTCACGCTGAACACGGAAATGACGGCGCCGGCCGACAGCACCAGCGCCGGCCAGGCGTGGCCGGTGACATTTTGCAGGATCACCGCCAGGCCCGCTTCCTGGCCTTCGAACAGTTTCGCCTGCTGGGCGCCGAGCGCGGCCACGGCCACCAGCAGATAAAACACGGTGACGATCAGCAGCGCGCCGAGGATGCCGCGCGGCACGTTGCGCGTGGGATTTTTCACTTCGTCGCCAGCCGTGGCTACCGTATCGAGGCCGATAAACGAGAAGAACACGGTGCCGGCCGCCGCCGTGACGCCCGTCATGCCGGCAAAGCCCTTGCTGTTGTCGGTATTAAAGAAGGGGAAAAAGTTGTCGGCGTTAAAGCCGGAAAACGCCACGACGATAAAGAACACCAGGATGGCCAGCTTGATCAGCACCATGACGGCGTTCATCAGCGCCGATTCCTTGGCGCCGCGCAGCAGCATGAAGCAGCACATGCAGATCAGGAAGATGGGCGGCAGGTTGATATGGCCGGCATGAAATTCCATGCCGTTCGGCCCGGAGACGATCATCGGCGTGCGCAGCATTTCCGGGATATGCCAGCCAAACGCGTTTTCCAGGAAGTTGTTCAGGTAGGACGACCAGCCGATGGCCACCGCGCTGCCCGCCAGTCCATACTCGAGCAGCAGGCAGGCGGCCATGATAAAGGCCAGGAATTCGCCGACGGTGGCGTAGGCAAACGAATACGAGGAACCCGAGGCGGGAATGCGGAACGACAGTTCGGCATAGCACAGTGCCGTCAGGCCCGCCGTGACGGCGGCGATCAGGAAAGACAGGATGACGGACGGGCCGGCCTTGGGCACGGCTTCGACCATGGTAAAGAAGATGCCCGTGCCGATGGTGGCGCCGACGCCGATCATGGTCAGGGAAAACAGGCCGATGGAACGGCTCAAGCCGCTGCTGCTGAGGCCTTCACCAGTGCCGCTCGTGGTATCGATCGGTTTGGTGCGGCAAAGTTTCTGGACCAGGGTTTGGCTCACTAGCAATCCTTTTAGGAGGCGGGTCATGACGACTGAAAACGCATGAAAATGGTGCGTGGCGTTACCCGAAAAAAAACGGGAAACAGTACAGTCCATTTTCAAAACTAAGCGATTATAGGGCTTTCACCGGCCCAGCCGAACAGATCTTTGATGCAAGGAAACAACGGCTGCGGCAATAAAAAGCGCGCCGCTGCAATCGCAGGGGCGCGCCAGGATACCGGCCGGGGCCTAGAACTTATTTCTTGTTCGGCAGATGAATGTCCGCCGGCGGCCAGCCCGCCTCATAGCCTTGCGGCACTTCCTCACCGCGCTCTTTCGGCGCCAGGCCCAGCACGTAATACAGCACGGTCAGCAGGATCAGCCAGGCCGGGCCGATCATCAGCGCGATGCGGGTATCGGGGAAATACGCCATCAGGCCGATCACCAGTGCCAGAAAGGCCAGCGAGATCCACGTGCCATACGGTGCGAACGGCATGCGGAACGCCAGGTTCTTGATCTCCAGCGGGCTCAGGGTCTGGCGGAAGCGCATCTGCGTGACGAGGATGATGCCCCAGGTCCAGACGGCGCCAAAGGTGGAAATCGAGGTGACCCAGATAAACACTTTTTCCGGCACCAGGTAGTTCAGCAGCACGCCGATCAGCAGCGCCAGCACCGACACCATGATGGCGCGGCGCGGCACGCCGCTGGCCGTGGTCTCCGCAAACGCCTTCGGCGCCTGGCCCTGCAGCGCCAGGTTGTACAGCATGCGGCCGGTGCTGAAGATGCCGCCATTGCACGACGACAAGGCGGCCGTCAGCACCACGAAGTTGATGATGCCGGCGGCCGTCTTGATGCCCAGGCGCTCGAAGGTCATCACGAAGGGGCTGCCGGTGGTGCCGATTTCATTCCATGGGTAGATCGACAGGATCACGAACAGCGCGCCGACATAGAAAATCAGGATGCGCCAGAATACGGAATTGATGGCGTCGGGGATCGATTTTTTCGGGTTCGCCGCTTCGCCGGCCGTCAGACCAATCATTTCCACGCCCAGGTAGGCAAACATCACCATCTGCAGCGACATCAGCACGCCTTGCGCGCCATTGGGAAAGAAGCCGCCATGCGTCCACAGGTTGGAAATGCCGATCGCCACGCCATCGTTGCCCAGGCCAAAGATGATCATGCCGGCGCCGCCGACGATCATCAGGATGATGGTGACCACCTTGATCAGGGCAAACCAGAATTCGAATTCGCCATAGGCTTTCACGGCCAGCAGGTTGACGGCGCCCATGGAACCCAGGGCGGCCAGCGCCCAGATCCAGCGCGGCACGTCGGGAAACCAGATGCCCATGTAGATGGCGACGGCGGTAATTTCCGCCACGCAGGTGACCAGCCATAAAAACCAGTAATTCCAGCCCGTCAGGTAGCCTTGCAGCGGGCCCAGGTAATCTTGGGCATAGCGGCTGAAGGAGCCGGCGACGGGATTGTGCACGGCCATTTCACCGAGCGCGCGCATGATCATGAAGATCACCGCGCCGCCGATGATATACGACAGCATGATGCCGGGACCGGCCATCCGGATCGCATTGCCCGAGCCCAGGAACAGCCCCACGCCGATCGCCGCGCCCAGCGCCATCAGGCGTATCTGTCGCTCACCCAGGCCACGGTGCAAACCTTGCTCATTCGATTTCATTACTTCGTCTCCGTCTTTTTATGATGCACCGGCCGCTTGCGTGCCGGTGCAGTTAATGCATTTATTCTGCCAGCTCTGCAATCAATTCGATCTCGACGCACGCACCCAGTGGAATCTGCGCCACGCCAAACGCGGAACGTGCGTGCTTGCCGCTGTCGCCGAACACCTCGACGAACAGTTCCGAGGCGCCATTAGTGACCAGGTGCTGCTCGGTGAAGTCGGGCGTGGAATTGACCAGGCTCATCACCTTGACGATGCGCTTGACCTTGTTCAGGTCGCCGCCACAGGCATCCTGCAGGGTGGCGATCAGTTCGATGGCGATGCCGCGCGCGGCCAGTTTGCCTTCTTCCGTGGTCGTGTCCTTGCCCAGCTGGCCGACCCAGACCTTGCCGTCCTTCTTGGCCAGGTGGCCGGACAGGAACACGGTATTGCCGGTGCGCGCATGCATCACATAGGCGGCGGCCGGCGCGGCAACGGTCGGCAATTCGATATTGAGGGCTTTCAATTTTTCGTAAAACGACATGCTATTTCTCCAATAAAACAAAGTGAACGATGACCAGAGCGGCGCACATGAAATATAACTGTGACAACAATTCCAGATTAAACCCCATCATAGGGGGGAATGCCCAGTTTAAGTTCACAAATAGGCGTGGTTATTCAGTGGATTATACCGACAATCACCTGTTTTCCGCCTTGGCGGCCAGGTGCAGGCCGGGCTGGTCGAGGCGCAATTGTTGCAGGAAGGCGTGATCGTGCGAGACCACCAGCAAGGCGCCCTGGTACTGCGCCAGCATCCGCTCCAGGGCTTGCAAGCTGGCCAGGTCCAGGTGATTGTCGGGCTCGTCGAGCAGCAGCATTTGTGGCGGTGCCTCGGCATACAGCTCGGCCGCCAGCGCCACCTTCATCCGTTCGCCGCCGCTGAGCAAACGGCTGGCCATGGTGGCGCGCGCGCCGGCAATGCCCAGCAGCGCCAGCCGCGTGCGCAACTCGCCTTCCGCCATGGTGGGATGGCGCGCCTGCAAGCGCTGCACGGCGCTCAGCTCGCCGTCAAGGCTGCCCGCATGCTGGTCCAGCCAGGCCAGCCTGCCATGGCAGATCGCCTCGCCGCTGCTTGGGGCCAGCAGGCCGGCGATCACGCGCAGCAGGGTCGACTTGCCGCTGCCATTGTCGCCCGTGACGGCCAGCCGGCGCGGACCGGACAGCAGCAGTTCAAACGGCTGCGCACTGCCGTGCGGCAAGACCAGACCACGCAATTCCAGCATCAGCTTGCCATTCGGCACGCGAGTGTCGGGCGCCAGCAGCAGGCGCTCGGCATCGGGCGCACAGCGTTCGCTGGCCTCGCGTACCCGCTGCTGGCGCTCGGCCCGGGCCGCCTGCGCGCGCAGGCGCAGCTTGCCCTGGCTGTCCTGGCTGCCTTCTTTTCGCGCATCGAGCAGCAGCTTGCTTTGATTGGCGTGACGGCCGTCGCGTTCGCCGCGCGCCACATGGCGCTGCTGGCGTTCTGCCAGTTTGTGCGCCTCGCGCTGCCCGCGTTTTTCAGCGGCTTTTTCCGCCTGCAGGGCACTGGCAAAACCGGCCTGCTCGGCCGCGCGCTGCTGTGCATAAAACGCGTAATTGCCACCGTAGCTGCGCAAGCCCCGGGACGACAGCTCGACGATCTCGTCCACATGCGCCAGCAGACCGCGGTCATGGCTGAGCAGCAGCAAGCCGCGCGGCCAGCGCGCAATTTGCTGCACCAGCCTGGCGCGCTGGGTGGCATCGAGATGATTGCTCGGCTCATCAAGAATCAGCCAGTCGGCCTGCGACAGCCAGGCGCCGGCCAGCGCGATCCGCTGGCGTTCGCCACCGCTCAGGCTGGCCGTGGACGTATCGGGCCGCAACTGGCCCAGGCCGATCTCGTCCAGGGCTTGCCGCAGGCGCGCACCGGCATCCCAGCGCTCGCCCACCAGCGCGTAGTCCGCTTCATCGATGGCACCAAAGGCAATGCGATCGAGCGCGGCCAGCACGCCATCGACGCCGGCCAGCGCGGCAACCGTGGGAAAGTGCTCGGGAGCCAGTTCCTGCGCCACATAATGGACCAGGCCGTCGCAGCGCACGGCGCCGCTGCCGGGCATCAGCTGGCCGGCCAGCAAGCGCGCCAGCACGCTCTTGCCCACGCCATTGGCGCCGACCAGGCCGACGCGCTGCGGCGTGAAGGAAAACTGCAAGTGGTGAAACAAGGGCGTGCCATCGGGCAGCACATGGGAAAGATGGTCGAGTTGCAGTAATGCAGGCATGCGGATACTCCTTGTACAAGGCTGGCGAACCCGCGCGGTGGCGGGATGGGCTGGGCCGTGCACAAGCACGGCAGTATCAATGGCGCATGTCGAATGTCCTGGAGAATGAGGTAAAGAGCGGCCAGTGTAGCAGAGGATGCGGGATTGCTCCTCTAACGCTGGCCTTGCGTCGTGTCGCCAAACAGGTTTTTATACTCGCGCGGCTGCGAGCGCCAGTACTGCGGCGGGGCCTGCACCTGGGCGCCCAGTTTGGCCGCCGCATGCCAGGGCCAGCGCGGATCGAACAGCATGGCGCGCGCCAGCGCCACCATGTCGGACTGGCCGCCGGCGATAATGTCTTCGGCCTGCTGCGCCTCGGTGATCAGGCCGACACTGATGGTCGGCATGCCGGTTTCTGCCTTGATGCGTTCGGCAAAGCCCACCTGGTAGCCGGGGCTGAGGGGAATCTGCTGCTGCGGCGACACGCCACCGCTGGACACGTGGATAAAGTCGGCACCGAGGCGCTTGAGTGCATGGGCAAACCGCACGCTTTGCTCGATCTCCCAGCCGCCCTCGACCCAGTCGGTGGCGGAGATGCGCATGCCGACCGCCACGCTGGCGGGCACGGCAGCGCGCACGGCCTCGTACACTTCCAGCGGAAAGCGCATGCGGTTTTCCAGGCTGCCGCCATACGCGTCCGTGCGCTGGTTGGCCAGCGGCGACAAAAACTGATGCAGCAGATAGCCATGCGCGCCATGCAGTTCGATGCCTTCGATGCCGAGCGCATGGACCCGCTTGGCGGCGGCGACAAACGCGGCTTTTACTTGCAGCAAACCGACCTCATCGAGCGCGATCGGCACCGTTTCACCGGGTGCATGGGCCAGCGCCGACGGCGCCACCGTCTGCCAGCCGCCTTCCGACAAGTGCACGCAGTTGCCGCCCTGCCACGGCGCGCGGCTCGACGCCTTGCGCCCCGCGTGGCCCAGCTGCACGATTAGCGGCATCGATGCATGGCGGCGTATCGCCTGCACCACCTTGCCCAGCGCTTGCTGGTTGGCATCCGACCACAGGCCCAGGTCCTCGGCCGAAATGCGCCCCTCCGGCGAGACAGCGGTCGCCTCCGTCATCAGCACGCCCGCGCCCGACAGCGCCAGATGGCCCAGGTGGATCATGTGCCAGTCGGTGGCGTTGCCGTTCTCGGCCGAGTACTGGCACATGGGGGCGATGGCGATGCGGTTGACCAGGGACAGGGGGCCCAACTGGTAAGGCGTGAATAACTGGCTCATGGATGACTCCGGCTTGATGAAGCACAGATGGTACCGCGATCAGAAAAACGGTGGATTACACCTGCTTACGTTTGATACAGCGCAACGTCTATCCTGCCGCGAGGAGCACCGGTACTCTGGACACATCGTCAACCCAGACATTGTTTTTCAGGAGACCAGCATGAACAGCACCGCCACCAGCACCACCGCCCGCATCCACCCCTTGATGGCCGGCGCCGCCATTTCCGCCACGGTACTGTGCCTGGTCGGCGCGGCATCGATTGCCGGCATCTTGCCGAACTCGCGCGCCAACAATGCGCCGGCCGTGCCGGCAGAGCTGGCGGCCACTAACCTGGCAGCCCCGCTGGCCACGCCAGTGGCGCCGCAAGCGCTGGCCCCGGTTGCAGCGCCAGTGGCCGCACCCGTGGTAGCCCAAGCAGCGCCAGCACCGGTCGTGCACAAACGCGTGGTCCACCGCGTGGCGCAAGCGCGCCCAGCCAGCCGCGACGACGATTACGCCTACCGCGAACCGGTACGCCAGCAGCCAGTACAGGCACAGGCGCCCGCCCAGCCCAACTATGTGGGCATCGGCACCGGCGCCGTAATTGGCGGCCTGATCGGCAACCAGGTGGGCGGTGGCCGCGGCAAGGCGCTGGCGACGGTGGCCGGCGTGATCGGCGGCGGCTTCCTGGGCAATGCGGTGCAGAACCAGGTGCAGCAGCCGCAGCGTTAATAAAAATCAGTCGTAAGGACCGAGATAGTCGAGCTTGCCGATGGTGACGCCGTTGTTGCGCAGGATGGCGTGCACCATCGAAACGTGAAAATAGAAGTTCGGCAGCGCAAAGCTGAGCAGATAATCGTCACCGGCAAACTTCGTGCCCTCGTCGGTCCAGTTCAGCACCACTTCGCGCTGGGCGCTGCCCGCCATCTGGCCGGCATTCACGCCTTCGACATAGGCGATGGTGTCGGCGATGCGCTGCTGCAGCTGCTCGAACGACGTTTCATTGTCCTCGAATTTGGGCGCGGGAATCGCGCTCAGGCGCTGGACCGACAGCTTGGCCGTATCGCTGACCCGCTGCACCTGCGCCGTCAGGTCCAGCATGTCGGGCGCCAGCCGCGCACCCAGTAGAATTTCCGGCACGATGCCGCCCTGCTCGACATGGGCCTGCGCTTTTTCCAGCAGGTTTGAAACGACGCGCAAGCCGCGCACGAAGACGGGGACGGTGGCCTGGTACATGGATACGGACATTCTTCACTCCTGAGTGTTGGCGATCAGCCAGTGTAGCCGAGGCCGGCCGAAGCCGTGCGCACGCGGCACGCTACTTGTCCAGGTTAACCTTGCCGTCGGCCGCATGCAGCGGCTGGCTGTCGGCCACCGGTATCGGTTGAGGCTGCTTGCGCCGGCCCGTGAAAAATTTCCAGATCGCCGTGGCACCGCCGAACAGCACCACCAGCAGCACTTTCTTGAAAGCCAGCAGCAGCGCGATCAGCTTGCCGAACAGGCCCAGCTTGCTCGCCACGCCACCGGCCACCAGCGCCGCCAGGCCATATTCGGCCACCTTGTCGGTCTTGCTGTCGAAGTCGGCATAGCGGTTACCGGGCGTAAATTCGGTAAACGCCGTCACTTGCCGCATCTCCTGTTTAATCGTGTCGATCTGGTCCATGCCGGCGATGGCGTTCAGGTTCAGCACGCCTTCTCGGCCCAGCACGCGCACGTTGTAGTTGAGCGAATGTGCGCCGCCATCGGCCATCAGGTCCTTGGCCCAGTACAGTTTATGGCTGTCCTTGGCGTAGCTGGGTTTTTCCGCCCAGCCCATCAAATGGATGGCGGGATAACCCTGTTCCTTGCGCTGCTTGTTGCCTTCCAGGACGGATGCCTGCATGTCTTTCAGCAGTTCGTCGTACTTGATGCTGTCCGCATCGTCGTCCTTGATATGGCCGTCCTTTTCATAGGTGACGATCACGCCCCAGCTATCGCGCTCGAGCACGCTGGTGGCGGCCGGCACGATCATGCCCAGCGACTCGAAACCCGGTGGATTGCCCCAGGCGTCAACCAGCACGCGCTCGGCGTCGGCCGGCGACAGATAGCGGAAATTGGCGGGCAAATCGAGGGTGGCGATACCACCAGGCAAGGTGATCTTGCCGCGCTGGAATTTCAACTGCGCCAGGAACTGTTCCGCCGTCATCTCCGGCGCGGCCGGCTTGTCGGCGGCATGGGCGCTGGCCATCAGGCCGGCAAAAGACAGGCACACAACGGCCAGCAGCTGTTTCAACATACGATATCCAGGGATGATGAGGGAGAAGCAGTTATTCTAAATGAAATAATTGCTCGATGGATAATTATTGCCGTGCGGAATGAAATAACAAAAATGGCGCCAGGCAGGTAACCCCGCGCTGGCGCCATAGACTTGTGCATCAGTAAACAATCAGGCCACGCGCACCACCATCAGCCCGGCCCGCAGTCCCACGCGCACATCGGGATTCGGAAACACCACCAGCTCTTCCGCATGTTGTACCGTGTAGACCGTGTCGCCATCGCTGGCGATCACGGCATGCTGCGGCAGCGACGTGAAATTGTGCGTGCCGCGGTCAAACGCCATGCGGAATTCATCGCTGTGCTTGATGATTTCCTGCGCCACCTTGAACACATGCGGCGCCGCCTTGACGGCTTGCTGCGGCAAGCCGCGCAACAGGCCATCGAGCGCCTGCGCCACGTCGTCGAACAGCGATAAATCATTCTGGCCCAGGGTGCCCACGCGACCCAGTTCCACCGTGCTGGCGGCCGCGCCGCAATGCTCGGCCGAGTAATAGCTGTAGGTGCCGGCCGATTGCGGATTCATGATGATGGCGCCGATCGCCGCCTGGCCCAGCCAGGCTATCAGCGCCGCCTTGGCGCCCTCTTCCACCAGGTCCGGCACGATGGCGAACGTCGGGTAGACGGACGGGCGGATCGCGGTATGCAGGTCCAGATGCCAGCGCACTGGCCCCGCATCGCCGAAGAACGCGCTGGTTGCCGCGATCATGTCATCGGCGCGCGCGCTTTCCGCCGCTTGCGCCAGACTGCCGCGCACGGGACGGAACATGCGGTTCAGGTCCGCATCGATAAAGCGCTTGCCGGCGCGGATGGCGTCGACATTGCCGACACACACCAGCAGGTCGACCGCCAAGGAGTGCGCATCGCGCGACAGCGCGTCGAGCAGATGGGCCAGCACTTCGATCGGCCCCGTCTCGTCGCCATGCACGCCGACCGACAGCACCACGCTGGGGCGATTGAGGTCCGCAGAATGGGACTTCACCTGCAGCATGCCGGGCGCCGGCAGCGCCACGGCAAAGCCGGCATCGGCGAACAGCTGCGCAACAGCGCCGAAGTCCGCCTGCGCCAGCGCCTGCACGGCTGGCGGCAAGCCGCCAGATTGTGTCGCGTCCGCCGTCATCAGGCCGCCGCTTCCGCCGGCACGCCCTTGTTGACCGTCTCGGACAAAGTCCAGACGTCCAGCATGGCTTGTTCCAGTTCCGTCGCCGCCACATAGGCCGACAGGCCCAGCGCGCTCGTCACCGCATCGACGGCATTGCCTTCACCTTGCTCGGCGCGCGCCAGCACCTGCGTCAGCAAGCGCTGTTGCGTACGGCGCAGGGCTTGCTGCGCATAGCTGCGCAACTGTTCCTGCGACTTGCCTTGCGCCGCCAGCTTCAGGCCGCGCTCGAGCGTATCGATGCCGGCCTGGCTGCGCAGGGCCAGGCCCACTTGCAGGAACGCCGCCAGGTCCATCGCCGCAGGGCGCGGCACCGACAGGGCCGGGAACAGGAAGCCCGCCACCACGTCCAGCGCATCGACCGCATCCCAGGCCTGCACAAAGGCCGGCGTCAAGCCGGGCACCAGCGCCGCTTCCGACTTGATGCCGACCGCTTGCAGCAGCTCGCGCTTCGATTGCGCGCCGAACAAACCGGTCAGCTCGGCCAGGCCGGCGCCGCGCAATTGCTCGCCCGGCACCGACAGCACGCCAGCGATCATGGTTTTTTGCAGCGCGCGCGTTTGTGCATCGACCTTGATCGACACTTCGCGCGGAATCGTCAAGGCGTCCGCATCGAGCGCGTCGAACACCGGCGCCAGGTTCAGGGCCACCAGGGCCTGGCCCCAGGCCAGGATCACGGCCGCTTCATCCACGCCATGTTCGCTTGCCAGTTCGCGCAGCATCAGCGGGCCGCAGCGGTTGACCACTTCATTGGCCAGCACGGTGGCCAGGATGGCGTTGGCCAGCGGATGGTCGAGCGCGGAACGGGTTTCCACCAGCAGCGACGGGAAATACGGTTTCAGGACCGGCTCGGCCCAGCTCTCGTCCGTCAATGGCAGGGCGGCCAGGATGCGCTTGTAGCGGTTTTTTACATTCGCGATCACCACCGCCAGCTCCGGCGTGGTGAGGCCACGGCCGTCCTGCTTGCGGCGCGCCAGTTCGGCCACCGTCGGCAGCTGCTCCAGGTCGCGCGACAGGGCGCCCTCTTCTTCCAGGCTGGCGATCAGGGCGGCGTAACCATCCTGCACCGCACCCTCGCTTTGCGCCTGCAATTCGCGCACCAGCAAATGCGTCTGCTGCGTGTTGTCGCGCAGGACCAGGCGTTCGACATCGTCCGTCATCGCATACAGCTCGCGGTTGCGCTCCGCTTCCGTCAGCTTGCCGGCATTGACTTCCACGTCCAGCCAGATCTTCACATTCACTTCATGGTCCGAGCAGTCGACGCCGGCGGAATTGTCAATCGCATCGGTAAAGATGCGGCCACCGGCCAGCGCGAATTCGATACGGCCGGCCTGGGTGGCGCCAAGGTTGCCGCCCTCGGCCACCACTTTCACGCGCAGCTCATTGCCGTTGACGCGGATATTGTCATTGGCGCGGTCTTTGACCTGCGCATGGGTTTCGGTCGAGGCCTTGATATAGGTGCCGATGCCGCCGTTATAGAACAGGTCGACGGGCGACTTCAGGATGCGGTGCATCAGTTCTTCCGGCGGCAAGGACGTTTCCGCGATATCGAGCGCGGCACGGATCTGCGGCGACAGCTCGATGCTGCGGGCGCTGCGCGGGTACACGCCGCCGCCCTCGGAGATCAGCTCCTTGCTGTAGTCTTCCCACGACGAGCGTGGCAGCGCGAACATGCGGGCGCGCTCTTCAAACGAGACGGCGACGTCCGGCGTCGGGTCGAGGAAGATATGGCGGTGATCAAAGGCCGCCACCAGTTTCAGCTGGCGCGACAGCAGCACGCCGTTGCCGAACACGTCGCCCGACATGTCGCCCACGCCGACCATGGTGATCGGGGTGGTGTTCAGGTCGTGGTCCATTTCATAGAAATGGCGCTTCACGGCTTCGAACGCGCCCTTGGCGGTGATGCCCAGTTTCTTGTGGTCGTAGCCGTTCGAACCGCCCGAGGCAAACGCGTCGCCGAGCCAGAAACCGCGCTGCACGGCGATGCCGTTGGCGATGTCCGAGAACGTGGCCGTGCCCTTGTCGGCGGCCACCACCAGGTAAGGATCGGCTTCGTCGAAGCAGACGGTATCGACCGGCGGCACGATATTGCCCAGCGAGCGGTTGTCCGTCACTTCCAGCAGGCTGGCGATGAACAGGCGGTAGACGGCTTCGCCTTCGGCCGCGATGGTTTCGCGCACGGCGTCTTTCGGCATCTGCTTGCAGACAAACCCGCCCTTGGCGCCGGCCGGCACGATGACGGCATTCTTCACCATCTGCGCTTTCACCAGGCCCAGTACTTCGGTGCGGTAGTCTTCCATGCGGTCGGACCAGCGCAGGCCGCCACGGGCGACCGGGCCGCCGCGCAGGTGCACGCCTTCGAAGCGGCGCGAGAAGACAAAGATTTCGCGGTACGGGCGCGGTTCCGGCACCAGCGCCAGGCTGCTGGTGTCGAACTTGAAGATGATCTTGTCGCCCTGTTGATTGTTCTGGAAGTAGCTGGTGCGCAGGGTGGCCGCCATCAGGTCGGCCAGCGCGGCCAGAATTTCCTCGGTATCGGCATGGTTGACCGACGCCAGTCCCGCCTTGATGCCGACGATGGTTTCCAATGCGGCGGCGTGCTGTTCATCGGACAGCGATGGGTCGAAGCGCTGCAGGAAGGCGTCGACCAGGGCTTTGACCAGGGCCGGCTGGCGGCGCAGGCTTTCGGCGATATAGCGCACCGAGAAGCGGCTGCCGGTCTGGCGCCAGTAGCTGGTATAGGCGCGCACCAGTTGCACTTCGCGCGTCGACAGCCCGCCTTCGATCACCAGGCCATTGAGGCGGCCGTCTTCGGCCGTGTCGTTGAACAGGGCCGCGAACAGTTCTTCGGCCACCTGCGCCACGTCCGGCTGCGCCAGTTTGGCGGCGCTGTCGGCGTCGACCGTCAGGCTGGTGACGAAATAGCGCGTGCCTTCCGGCGAGAAGATCGAATAGGCCTGCTCGCGGTCGATCGCCACGCCGGCGTTATGCAGCGCCGGCAGGATGGTCGACAGCGACGGCACGCGGTTGGCCGAATACAGGCGGATGGTGGTGACAGGGCCGGACTCGATGCGCACGGCCACATTGGCCGCATCGGTATTGCGCAGGATGGTGTCGAGGTCGCGGTAGGCGACGGCCGGCGCGGTGGCGGCCACGTAGTCGAGCGGCAGGGTGGCGCACAGCTTGCGCAGGCTGGCCCGCAAGGCGACATCGGGCACGGCGTCGGCGACGGCCGCAAAGCCGTTGTGCCAGCCATCGAGCACGCCCAGGAGCGGCTGCTCGATATCGGTTTCCAGGTCGAGCGGATAACGCGCCGCATGGGCGATCAGGTAGACGCGCGCCAGCGGGCCGTCGGCCACCAGCGTCTGCATGCTGACATGGGTGGCGCCGGAACTGGTCTTCAGGGCTTTGGCCAGGGCGCTGGCCACGCTGGCGCTGTAGCGCTCGCGCGGCAGGTAGACCAGCACGTTCAGATGGCGCGCATACACGTCGCGGCGCGCGAAGACCTTGGTGCGCGGCTGCTTGTACAGCGAGACGACGGCGCCGCACACTTGCACCAGCCAGTCCAGGTCCGCTTCCAGCGCTTCGGTGCGCGGCAAGGACTCGAGGATTTCACGGAATTTCTCGGCGCGGAAGCCTTGCTGGCGCACGCCGGCCAGGCTCAGGACCTTGGCCACGCGGCCGCGCGCAAACGGCAGCGCCGCCAGCGGGGTGGAATTGCCGGCGCGTGTAAACAGGCCGACAAAACAATGTTCGCCGAGGATGGCGCCTTGCGCGTCGGTGTCGCGCACGCCGATGAAATCTAACTGCTGGTCGCGGTGCAAGGTGCCCGCCACGTCGGCCTTGACGATGGACAGGGCCGATTCACGCTTGGCCAGGGTGTCGAAGTCGCCGGGAATATTCGCCAGGCTGGTGTCGTAAATGGGATGCGTGGTGTCCTGCAGCACGCCGATGCGGCTCGGCAGGTCGCGTTCCAGTTCGCGCACGCCGGGCTTGACGCGATAGTAGCCATAACCGAAGACTTCAAAACCACCGCTGCGCGCCCATTCCAGGAAGGCGGCCACTTCCGGGCCTTCTTCGCCCTGGGTGGTGGCGGCCACCGCCGACAGGCGTTCGTCCATGGCGGCGCTGTCGCGGCGCACCACGGCAGCGTCGCGCGCCACCAGTTCGATCGCGGCCACCAGCGCGGCTTGCGCGTCCGGCGACAGTTCTTCGTCCAGCAGCACCAGCACATAGGACTCGAGCGGGTCGCCCGGCTGGCGCACCGCTTCCACGCTGCCGTCACCGGCGCGGCGCACCGGCAGCACGGTATTCATCACGCCGCGCACGGCCAGGTGCTGGCGGCGCATGGCCATCACGATGGAGTCGACCAGGTAGGGCATGTCCTGGTTCAGGATCAGCAAGGCGCTCGCCATGCCGCCACGGCCATCGGCGTAGCGCAGGGTGGCGATCTGGCAGCCGTCGCCGCTGCGGGTGGCCGCCTGCGTGAAGCCGTCGACGAGGACCGGCGCCAGGCTATCGGGCGCGATATCGGCCAGGTCTTCCGCGTCGAGCGAATCGAGCCAGGCTTGTACCAGTTCGGTGACGGGCTTGCTGGCCGCGCTGGCCTGCACCAGTTGCAGCGTTTGCGTGCGCAAATCTTGTGGCGTGTGGTTCATCTTGCATCTCCATGTCGGTAGTGTGTGTGCAGCGCGGCCATGCGGGCTTGTGGCTGGCCGGCCGTGCTGTCAAAGGGCGGGGTTGGCCCGTCCAATTCTGTCATTGGGTATTGCCAATAGTGCGGTTCCTACAAATCGTACAATCCCGGTAAGTTGAGGATGACCGTCAGTTCTTCAAGCGCGGCATGCACTTCCAGCGCCAGCTGCGGGTCGGCCAGGTCGGACGGCTCAAGATGGTCGCGGTAGTGCTTTTCCACCCAGGCCACCAGCCTATGGTACAGCGCTTCCGTCATGATCACACCCTGGTGCATGGCGCGCGCCTCCGATGCAGTCAAGGCCACGCGCAAGCGCAGGCAGGCCGGCCCGCCGCCATTGCGCATGCTCTGGCGCAGGTCGAAATGTATCAGCTCGTCGATCGGCGCCTCACTGGCCACCAGGCCTTCCAGGTAGCGCGAGACGGCCTTGTTTTCCTGGCATTCCTGCGGGATCACCAGCGCCATCCTGCCGTCTTCCTTGGTCAGCAGCTGGCTGTTGAACAGGTAGCTGGTCACCGCGTCGGCGATCGGCACCTGGCCCGTGTCGACGCGCACCGCCGCCAGTTGCGCGCCGGCGTCCGCCAATGCGCGGCGCAGCTGCGACAGGCTGCCTTCTTCATCGGCAAATGCCTGCTCGTGGTAGAACAGCACATTGCCGTTGCCGACCGCGATCACGTCGTTGTGGAACACGCCCTGGTCGATCACGTCCGGATTCTGCTGCACGTAGACCGTGCGTTTCGCGTCCAGGCCATGCAGTCGCGCCACGGCTTGCGACGCTTCCAGCGTCTGGCGCGCGGGGTAGCGCTTCGGCGATGGGGCGGAAGGATCGAACTCCACCCGGCCATATAC
The DNA here is from genome assembly GCF_030944405.1 of Janthinobacterium sp. J1-1. Taxonomy (NCBI): domain Bacteria; kingdom Pseudomonadati; phylum Pseudomonadota; class Betaproteobacteria; order Burkholderiales; family Oxalobacteraceae; genus Janthinobacterium; species Janthinobacterium sp. J1-1. Next base: position 1,377,063 of record NZ_CP132339.1, on the reverse strand, counting down.
GAACAGCTCCACCGACGGCGCGCCGTGCGAGGCGCCCAGGCGCGTGTGGTTGGCCGCGCCCTCGTCGCCAAACGCCGGCGTCGACGGCAGCGCATCATGCACGGCAAAGTGTTTTTCATCGCCGAAGATGGCGCGCAGGCTGCGCGCCGACTGACCATGCTCGAAGGCGCGGTGCAGCTTGTTGTTCAGGTTGGCGGCCGTAAAGTGCACGCGCCCGTCAGCGGTATCGGCCGACGGACTGACGGTGGCGGCATTCGCCGTCCACATGGGCGAGGCGGAATAGGCGCAGGCCAGGATCACCGGCGACTCCTTGTACGCGCGCGCCAGCACCTCGGCGTCGCTGCCGGTGAACCCTATCGAGCGCAGCAAGCGGAAGTTGGGCCGGTCCTGCGGCGGCAACAGCGCTTGCGCAAAACCGCGCGCGGCCAGCGCGCGCATCTTGGCCAGGCCCTGCAAGGCGGCCTGCTTCGGGTTCGAGGCGCTTTTGACGTTGCTGAACGAGGCGACATTGCCGAACGAGAGCCCCGCATAGTTGTGCGAGGGGCCCACCAGGCCGTCAAAATTGTATTCGCGCGTGCCGTGCATGGTCACTCCTTAGAAATGCAAACCGGGCGACAGCTTGGCCGGCAGGGACAAGGTCGCGTTTTCGATCGAGGCGACCGGATAGGCGCAGTAATCGGCCGCGTAATAGGCGCTCGGCCGATGATTGCCCGACTTGCCGATGCCGCCGAACGGCGCCGTGCTGGCCGCGCCCGTGGTCGGGCGGTTCCAGTTGATGATGCCGGCGCGCGCGCGCGTCTGGAATTTCTTCCACAGATTGTCGTCGTCGGACAGCAGCGCCGCCGCGAGACCAAACTCGGTGGCGTTGGCCACCTTCAGGGCCGCGTCGAAATCGCTGACGCGGATCACCTGCAGCAAGGGGCCGAACCACTCTTCGTCCGGGATGCCAACGGCGTCGGTGACGTCGACGATGCCGGCCGTGACAAAGCCTGCCTCCGGGTTCAGCTGGCGCATCTGCAGCAAGGTCACGCCACCCTTGGCCACCATGTCGGCCTGCGCCTGCACCAGGCGTTTTGCCACGGCGGCGGAGACGACAGGGCCCATGAACGGCTCGGGCTGGGCGTTCGAGGCGCCCAGGCCCAGCTTGCCCGCCACTTCCACCAGGCGCGCCACGAAAGCGGCACCGGCAGCGTTGTCCTGCACCACCAGCCGGCGCGCGCAGGTGCAGCGCTGGCCGGCCGAGACAAATGCGGAAAAGATCGCGTGGTGCACGGCGGCGTCCACGTCCTGCACATCCCATACCACCAGCGCATTGTTGCCGCCCATTTCCAGCGCCAGCATCTTGCCGGGCTGGCCGCCGAACTGGCGGTGCAGCGAGACGCCGGTCTGGCACGACCCCGTAAACAGCACGCCGTCGAGCAGGGCGTTGGCGCCCAGCGCCACACCGGTATCGCGCGCGCCGTTGACCAGATTGAGCACGCCATCGGGCAAGCCGGCCTGCTGCCACAGCTGCACGGTTTTCACGGCCGTGCGCGGCGCATATTCGCTGGGCTTGAAGACGATCGTGTTCCCGGCGATCAGGGCCGGCACGATATGGCCGTTCGGCAGGTGGCCCGGAAAATTGTACGGACCGAACACGCCGAACACGCCGTGCGGACGGTGGCGCAGCACGGCGTCGCCGTCGGCAATGGTGCTTTGCGTGATGCCGGTACGTGCGTTGTACGACTGCACCGAGATATCGATCTTGTTGGCCATGGTGGCCACTTCCGTGCGCGACTCCCACAAGGGTTTGCCCACTTCCTCCGAGATCAGCAGGGCCAGTTCTTCGGCATTGGTTTTCAGCAGGTCGCGAAAGCGCACGCAGGCGGCGATGCGCTCGTCGACGGGCGTGTCGGCCCAGGCATCGAAGGCGGCGCGGGCGGCCAGGCAGGCCTGTTCCACATCCGCCTCGGTCGCGGCCAGGCTGGCCCAGGTCTGGCGGCCGTTGGACGGGTCGATGGTCACCAGTTCGGCGCCGCTGCCGGGCAGCCAGGCGCCGTTGATGAAGTTCGATGGGGCGGATGCTGGATTGAATTGTTCAGACATGGGTATGCTTCCTCGGGTTGAGTGACAGCGTGCGCACGGTGTCGCCGTGCCGGCAGCGCAGCAGATGCAATTCATCGTCGTGCAATGCCAGCTTGCCGCCTTGCGGCATGGCGTCGGTGACGATCATGCGGAAATCCTTCAGGTCGGTGTTCGACACCAGGTAAGGCTCGGCATCGGCCGGCAATGCGCAGTTGTCCGCACTGGCCTGCGCGTCGAGCACGGCCGGCAGGCTGTCGCGCATGGCGCGCAGTTCCGACACGCGCGCCTGCAGCACCGGACCGGCGTCGAAAATATCGACATAGCCCTCGAAGTGCAGGCCTTCCTGTTCCAGCAGCCGGCGCGCCGGCGCCGTGCTCAGGTGGACCTTGCCGATCACTTCCTGCGCTTCGTCGGGCAGGTAGGCCACGTACATCGGCTGGCGCGGCATCAGCTCGGCGATGAATGATTTTTTGCCGAGGCTGGTCAGGTCATCGACATGGTGGAAATCCATCTTGAAGAAGTGGCGGCCCAGGCCTTCGTAGAACGGCGAACTGCCGTCCTGGGCCTGGTAGCCGCGCATCTCGGCGATCAGCTTTTCCGTGAACAGGTGGGGGAATTGGGCGATGAACAGAAAACGGCTTTTCGACAGCAGCTTGCCGTTGTTGCCGCTGCGGTAATCGGGGTGCAGGAACAGCGAACACAGTTCGGTGCTGCCCGTCAGGTCGTTCGACAGATACAGCGTTTCCATGCGCGTAAACACATCGAGTTCGCGGCTGGAATGGACCAGGGTGCCGATGCGGTAATTGTAAAACGGCTCTTCCAGGCCGACCGCGCCCTTGATGGCGCACACGCCGGCCAGGCGGCCCGAATCGGTATCCTCCATGACGAACATGTAGTCGCGCTTCTCGGGCGGGATGGTTTCGGCAAACGAGGCGCAGGCAATCGCCAGCCGGTCGCCCAGCATGGTCATGTCGGGTTTTAAAGTGGTCATGCCGGTGCCGACCTGGCTGGCCAGGCCGTACAGGGCGTCCAGGTCGGAAGCGTTGATGGCGCGAACTACTAGCATAGGATTCCTCGGTTAGATGCGCACGCAGATGACGCTGTCGCCGGCGGACACCGCCAGCGCGTCGAGCAGGTCGGCAGGCAGGCCCACCGTGTCCTGCGCTTCCAGCGCATCGCAGGCAAACGTGACGGCGCGGAAATTGCGCTCGGCGCCGGAGGCGATCGCATAATTGACTTTCAGGCCGGTGCGGCTGGGCGTGATGCCGGCCGTCACGCGGCGGGTCAGCGACCCGGTAAACGAGCGCAGCGAATTCTTGTGCGCCTGCAGGATCGGACCGCCATCGAAAATATCGATATAGTCGTCGGCTTCAAAACCCTCTTCCGTCAGCAAATTGAAAGCCAGTTCGCCGCTCGGATGGATCTGGCCCATGGCCGCCTGCGCGTCGCCGGGCAGCAGCGGCACATAGACCGGGTAGTGCGGCATCAGTTCGACGATCAGGGTGCGGTTGCGGGCGCCGCCGATGACCTTTTCGGCATCGAGAAAATCCATCTGGAAGAACTTGCGGCCCAGCGCATCCCAGAACGGCGACTGGCCGTTGCCATCGGTGATGCCGGCCAGCGGCACGAAGAAACGGTCGCCGAAACGGTGCGGCGCCAGGACGGCAAACAGCAGCCGCGCGCGCGACAGCAGCGCCGCTTCCAGGCCCGCCTGCTCCATGTTGCGCACATAGAAGCCGGATAACTGCGAGTACGCCGTCAGCTCGGAACACAGGGTCAGCGCATGCACGCTGTGGCTGATGTTCAGGTCACGCGAGACTTGCTGGATGACGTCGTTGCGAAAGGAAAAATAGGTGCCGTTCGAGCCGGCCGAAGCGAAGATGGCGGCCGTGCCGAAGATGCTGTTATCAAGCAGCGATTCGAGCACGAACAGATACGATTCTTCGCTGGGGATGTCGACGTGGGCGGCAAATGAGGCGATGGAGCGCTCGACGGAAGCGGCGATTTTCTCGCGTGTCTTCGGCAGGGTATGGACACCCGGCATGGTGACCGCGGCCAGTGCTTCGAGGGCCGCGATATCCGCGATGGCTACCGGACGGACAACATACATGGAGACTCCTTGAACACAGGGTAAAACCAGGCCGGCCCGCGGCAAAGGCGGCGGGCCGGTGAAGTGATGCTGCGGTGTCTTGCCGGCTTATGCCTTGAGCAGGCCGTCGATGCCGGCGCGCAACAAGCGACCCGCCTCGGCAATCTGCTCATCCGATACGATCAGCGCCGGCGCCAGGCGCACCACGTCCATGCCGGCGATCAGTACCATCAGGCCTTGCGCCTCGGCCGCCTTCTGGATGTCTTTCGCGCGGCCTTTCCAGGCATCGCTGACGACCAGGCCCAGCAACAAGCCGCTGCCGCGCACCACCGAGAACACTTGCGGGTAGTCGTTGATCAGGCCTTCGAGCATGGCGATGGTGTTGACGCTGGCTTCCTTCACGCGCGCCAGGAAGGCCGGCGTGTTGATGGTTTCCAGCACTTTCAACGCGACGGTGGTGGCCAGCGGGTTGCCGCCGTAGGTGGTGCCGTGGGTGCCGACAGCCAGGGTTTGCGCCAGCTCTTCGGTGGTCAGCATGGCGCCGATCGGATAGCCATTGCCCAGCGCCTTGGCGGCCGTCAGGATGTCAGGCGTCACGCCATAGCCCATGTAGGCGAACAGGGCACCGGTACGGCCCATGCCGCACTGCACTTCGTCGAAAATCAGCAGGGCGCCGGTCTTGTCGCACAGGGCGCGCAGTTCCTTGAGGAATTCAGGATTGCCCGGCACCACGCCGCCTTCGCCTTGCACCGGCTCGACGATCACCGCGCACACATCGTCACCGATGGCGGCGCGCGCCGCTTCGATATCGTTGTAGGCGATATGGTCGATCGATGGCGGCAGCGGCTCGAAGCCTTCCGTGTACTTGGACTGGCCACCGACCGAGACGGTGAACAGGGTGCGGCCATGGAAGGAGCTGAAGCACGAGATGATGCGCGACTTGTGCGCGCCGAATTTCGTATGCGCGTATTTGCGCGCCAGTTTCAGCGCCGCTTCATTGGCTTCCGCGCCCGAGTTGCAGAAGAAGGCGCGGTCGGCAAACGTTGCTTCGGTCAGCGCTTGCGCCAGGCGCAGCACCGGCTCGTTGGTGTAGCCATTGCCCAGGTGCCACAGGGTGTTGATCTGCTTGGTCAGCACTTCGACCAGCGCCGGATGGCAGTGGCCCAGGCTGTTGACGGCGATGCCGGAGGTGAAATCGAGGTAATGCTTGCCGGACTGGTCCCACAGATCGAGGCCGGCGCCGCGCACGGGCACCATGGCGGCGGGAGCGTAAGTGGGAACGAGAACCTGATCATAGGTTTCGCGGGTGACTGGACGAGCCGTTACGGTCGAATCAAGCTTGGCATTCATAGCATTCCCCATCAATATGTTAGGTACTCCCGCAGCTACGACAGCTGCGCGTGTACTGCATTATAAAAAGCGGGATGCTAAAACTCTTTTGAATCTGCGACAAGGTTTTTCACAATTCATCACATGTAAATCCCGTGGCAACCCTGATGGAGTCTAGCCTGGCGGCATCAGTTTCCTTTGGCGCTCTTCGCGGGGAGTGTTGCCGAACAGCGTGCCAAACGCGGTGGAAAAGTGCGAGCCGGACGAAAAGCCGCACATCAGCCCTACTTGCACAATGGAATAGTGTGTATCAAGCAATAGTTGCCGTGATCGTTGCAATCGCAGCTCCAGGTAGTAGCGCGACGGCAGGCTGCCCAGGTATTGCTTGAACAGCCGTTCCAGCTGGCGCCGCGACAGGCCCACCAGGCTGGCGATGTCGTCGGTCGACAGCGGCTCCTCGATATTGGTTTCCATCAAGGTCACCGCTTCCGACAATTTCGGCTGCAGCACGCCGAAGCGCGCCTGCAGGGCCACCCGCTGGCGCTCCTCCTTGCCGCGCACCTTGTCCACGCACAGCGCTTCTTTTATCAATGCCTGGGCGTCGGCGCCGAAAATCGTCTCGATCAGGGTCAGCGAAAAATCGATGCTGGCGGCACCGCCGCAGCAGGTGATGTGGGGACCGTCGATATCGAACAGATGCGGCGTCAGGATGGCGCGCTCGGCCTTGGCCTCCGCATCGGCATACAAGGCCCAGGGCAGGGCGATGCGCACGCCGTCCATCACGCCGGCGTCGGCCAGCCACAGCACGGCCGCGCCCACCCCGCCCCAGAACGGCGCCGAGCGGCAGCGCTCGATCACCGCACGGCACAATTCAGGGGCCAGCGGCTCTTCGGTCTCGTCGGCCACCAGCAGGGCCACATGCCAGTGGCCGCCCTGGGCCGCCACCTGTTCGGGCGTGCGGATCTCGAGTTGCAGCGAATCAGGCCCCAACGCACGCGCGCACAGGCGCAGCGGCTGTACCAGGCCGGCCCAGGTAATCGATTCGGCGTCGCCCGCATGGATCAGCAGCAAGCGCAGCGGTTTATCGAGGCCGATACGGGAGAGATTGGCAAAGGACATCGGCAGGCGGAGTCGGGTCGAGGGCTGGAGTGCGCACATGATACCGGAGTTCGGGGGTGCCGGAAAAAAGCCGGACAGAAGGATATAATCACGCCCTATGGGTGAACGATATTTAAAAAGTATCCGGCTGCTGGCCGAATGCATGCAAGGCTTCGAACGCTTTTCGAGCGACTTCGTGCGCCAGTACGGCCTGACGCATGCGCAGTTCGACATCATCGCCACGCTGGGCAATACCTGCGGCATGTCCTACAAGGAACTGGGCCAGAAAACCCTGATCACCAAGGGTACGCTGACGGGCGTGATCGAACGGCTGGAGCAAAAAGGACTGGTCAAGCGCGAACGCTGCACGCGCGACAAGCGCTCCTATTTCGTGCGCCTGAGCACAGAAGGCGAGCAAGTGTTTCATGAGGTGTTTCCCAAGCTCACCCGGCAAGGGCAACACTTGTTTGAAGGCTATACCGAAGACGATTTCAGCCGCCTGGAAACGACCCTGGCGGGACTGAAACAGGCCATTGCAAACGGCCACAGCTGAAAACTCATCAAGCAAGCATCTAACAATATCAAAGGAAACCAAGTTGAAAACCTCCCTGCTCGACGGCAAAAAACCTGCCCATTTCGACAAACACATCATCGGTAACCTGCTGCTCAACGCCAGCACGCCGGAACTGGTGCGCCAGGAAAAACTGATCATCGGCGTGCGCAACGAAGACGGCGAAATCTACCGCCTGATCGGCGCCACCAAGCACAACAGCTTCATGAACGCGGTCGAGGAGTTGTTCGACCTGGGGCTGACGGATGAACTGGAAGACAGCGATGAGCTGGTGGAAGGTTGCGACGCGATCTTCAGTGAAGTGTTGTAAACCGTAAAATTTGCACCGATGGGCATGGCGCATGGATTGCGGCATGCCCATTTTTCGTTTACCAGGCAGTTGCTTGCACCAACTTGCTTTATTTGCGAAAAAATCAAGTTGAAAAAGTTCCGCAAAGAAATATTGCGAGTATAATTTTTTCGATGAACAGACTCGACGCCTTTAAAAGTATCGCCGCACTTGCTGGCCGTGGCGAGCTGACTTTCCCCGCCAATGTGGACGCTTCGCTCAAGCTGCAGCAGGCGCTGGCCGATCCCGATTGCCATATCGAAGCGGCCGCCAAGCTGGTGCAGGCCGACCCGCTGCTGGCCGCGCGCACGGTGGCGATCGCCAATTCGGCCGCCTTCAACCGTTCCGGCATCGAAATCACAAGCGTGCGCAATGCGGTGCAGCGCCTGGGCGTGCGCACCTTGCAATCGGTGGTGGCCGCGCTGATCGTGCGCCAGCTGGGCAGCACGATCACCGACCCGGTGCTGCAGGCCAAGGCCGCGCAGCTATGGGAGCATACGGCCCATGTGGCGGCGCTGTCGCAGGTGATCGCGCGCCGCGTGACCAAGGTCGATGCCGATACGGCGCTGTTTTCCGGCATCATGCATGAAGTGGGCGGCTTTTATCTGCTGTCGCGCGCGGCCGAGTTCCCTGGCCTGCTCGATGGCGAACCGCAGGAATGGGTCGAACATGGCGAGCAGGCGATCGGCCACGGCGTGCTGTCCAAGCTGAAGGTACCGGAGGCGGTGATGAACGCCATCGCGTCGCTGTGGGAAGGCATGCGCGCGATTCCCCCTGAATCGCTGGGCGACACCCTGCTGCTGGCCAACGACCTGTCCCCCGTCTCGTCACCGTTGAACGAAAGCCCGGCGGCGATTGCCGTGCGCAACGCCCGCGCCGCGCGCAGCATCGACTGCCTGATCGGCGACGACGCGACCTTGTCGAGCATCCTGGCCGACGCCGACGAGGAAGTGCAGTCGCTGCTGCACGTGCTGGTTCACTGATCTTTCTTGACCGGCGCCACGGGCGCCGGTACCGGCCGGGCGGTTTCGACAATCAGTACATGCTTGTCCACCGCGGGCGTGCGCTGCCGCTGCTGCACCACCATGGTGGCAATCGCGCGGGTACTGAGCAGCGGCTTGGGGTGGCGTGGCATGAACATGGCGGTCCTTGTCGATCAGCGTATGTTGCCCAGATGCAGGCACTTGGCAACTTTTCAAGTGACCAAAAAAAACCCGCTCGAAAGCGGGTAAAGTCCAAAGCTAGGGATGTCCTGAAAGAGACAGTTCCATCTTATGTCCGCCTGCAGGCGCGCTCCGTGCGCTGGCTAACGTAAGGCCACACTATCGTGTTACCACAGGGGATTGGTCTCCTGCCAGGCCCGCAGCTGTTGCACGCGGGCAAACCAGGCTTGCAGATGTTCATACTGCGCCAGCGGCAACGCGACCTTTTCGCTGTACATCATCGGTGCGGCCAGGGCGAAATCGGCCAGGCTCAGGCTGTCGCCGCAGACCCAGCTGCGGCCAGCCAGGTGGTTGTCGAGCACGAACGCGCATTCGGCCAGTTCGCGCTCGCCGCGCGCCACCTCCAGAGGATCGGCATCGCCGCAGCCCGTCATGCCCTTCCATGCCCGTTCCCAGGTCAGCACGCCTATGGCCGGCGCGAAATGCTGCGAACACCAGAACATCCAGCGGTCGACGTCGGCGCGCGCCTGGGCTTCTTCGGGATACACGGTCTGGCCCGGTGCCTTGCCGGCCAGGTATTGCATGATGGCGCACGATTCCCACAGCAAGAAGGTGCCATCGGCCAGCACCGGCACCTTGACGTTGGGGTTGAGCTCGGCCAGGCGGCGGCGGTCGTCCATGTTCATCAGGTCGACTTCGGCCAGCTCCACCGGCAGCTCGAGGTGGATCGCCGTCATCAGGGTGCGGCGGGCGTTGGACGACATGGGGTTGTGATACAGGCGCATGATGATGGCTCCGGTCAGTGAAGAAGCCACCATGGTACGAGCCGGCACTGACAGTTTTTGTCAGGAGAAGCGCTTACGTTTCCGGCTCGATATCGTACATCTTGCGCCATACTGTCAGCAGTTCATGGCGGCGTTTGGCATAGCGTTCGCCACTGTCGACGCTGGCGATGCGGTCGATGCGAAAATGGCGGTAATCGCCGCGCAGTTCGCACCAGGCGGCCAGCAAGCGCTTGCCTTCGAAATACGCCAGCGCAAACGGCCAGACGGTGCGCGCGGTGGCATTGCCGTGCTCGTCCTGGTAGCCCAGGGTCAGCTTGCATTCATGGCGGATCGCCTCGCGCACCGGCTGCACGAAACGGTCGGCCGGCGCGCCATCGTCGGCGGCCTTGCCCAGCGGCACCCACAAGCTGGTGTCGGCCATGCTGTCGCGTAAATCGCGCGGCGAGGCCGTGGCGATTTTTGCCAGCGCCTTGCTGGCCGCCTGGGCCAGCGCCGCATCGCCCTGGCGCCGCACCCAGCGCGCGCCCAGCACCAGCGCTTCGAGTTCATCGGCATCGAACATCAGGGGCGGCAAAAAGGCGCCGCGGCGCAACAGATAGCCGACGCCGGCCTCGCCCTGCAGGGGCGCGCCCAGCTCGGCCAGGGTCTGGATATCGCGGTAGATGGTGCGTTCGGAGACACCCAGCTGCTGCGCCAGCTGCGCCGCCGTCACCGGCACCCGCTTGGCGCGCATGGCGTCCATCAACAAAAACAAGCGGCCGCTGCGGCTCATGATGCCCTCACCTATAAAAAAAAACGGCCACCTGCGGTGACCGTTCCGATAATTCAAATACTGACGCTGGCTTACACCACGGCGCCGTCGGTTTCGTCTTTTTCCTTGACCGGCTTGATCAGGTCTTCGCGCTTGACGCCCAGCCACATGGCGATCGCCGCCGCCACGAACACCGACGAGTAAATACCGAAGCAGATACCGATGGTCAGCGCGATGGCGAAGTAATGCAGGGTCTGGCCGCCGAAGAACAGCATCGACAGCACCATCATCTGGGTACAGCCGTGGGTGATGATGGTACGCGAAATGGTGCTGGTGATCGCATTGTCGATCACTTCATGCACGGATGCCTTGCGCTGCTTGCGAAAGTTTTCGCGGATACGGTCAAAGATCACCACCGATTCGTTGACGGAGTAGCCGAGCACGGCCAGGATCGCCGCCAGCACCGTCAGCGAGAATTCCCACTGGAAGTAGGCGAAGAAGCCCAAAATGATCACCACGTCGTGCAGGTTGGCGAAAATCGCCGAGACCGCGTATTTCCATTCGAAACGGATGGCCAGGTAGATCATCACGCCGATGATCACCATCACCAGGGCGTTCAGGCCGTTCTGCGCCAGTTCCTCGCCCACTTGCGGGCCGACGAATTCCACCTTTTGCATCACCAGCGCTTCATTGCCGGCCGCATCCACGCAAGCGCTCTTCAACACGTGCTCGCCTTTTTCGGTGACGGTATCGATCGCCTTGGTGCTGCCCTGCTCGACCTTGCACAGCGTTTCAAACACGCGAAGCGAGGTATTCGCGGCGGACACGCCTTTTTCCACCGGCAGGCGGATCATGACGTCGCGCGCCGTGTCGAAGCTGGTCACGCCAGGCTCTTCATAGCCCATCTTGATCAGCGTGCCGCGGATGCCTTCCAGGTTGGCCGCTTTCGGGTACTTGACCTCCATCACCGTGCCGCCCTTGAACTCGACCGACAGGTGCAAGCCCTTGTGGAACAGGAAGAAGACGGCGGCGACAAATGTCAGTGCCGAAACCACGTTGAAAATCAACGCGTGGCGCATGAAGGGAATATCTTTTTTGATCCGGAAAAATTCCATGAAATCCTCTGAGTTCTATTCTGTGCGTCCGGCGGCTGGGCCACCGGACGCTTTCGCTATGACGCTATTGCAAGTCCGGGCCGCTTATTTGCTGATGCCAGGGACCCAGACCGTGCCGATCGACAGCGAGGTCAGCTTTTTCTTGCGGCCATACCAGAGATTGACCACGCCGCGCGAGACGAACACGGCCGAGAACATCGAGGTCAGGATGCCCAGGCAGTGCACGATGGCAAAGCCGCGCACCGGACCGCTGCCGAAGGCCATCAGGGCCACGCCGACGATCAGGGTGGTGACGTTCGAGTCCAGGATGGTGGCCCAGGCGCGGTCGAAACCGGCGGAGATCGCCGCCTGCGGCGTGCTGCCGGCGCGCAGTTCTTCCCGGATACGTTCATTGATCAGCACGTTGGCGTCAATCGCCATGCCCAGCGCCAGCGCAATCGCGGCAATACCAGGCAAGGTCAGGGTAATCTGGATCATCGACAGCAGGGCGATCAGCAGCAACAGGTTGCAGGCCAGGGCCAGCACGCTGAAAGCGCCGAACATCATGTAGTAGATGATCATGAAGATGGCGATCGCCAGGAAACCGTACATGGTCGAATGGAAACCCTTGGCGATATTTTCCGCACCCAGTTGCGGGCCGATGGTGCGTTCTTCGATGACGGTCATCGGTGCCGACAGGGCGCCCGAACGCAGCAGCAGCGACAGTTCGTTGGCGTTTTCGGCGCCGCCCATGCCGGTGATCTGGAAGCGCGAACCGAGTTCCTGCTGGATGGTGGCGACCGACAATACTTCCGGCTTGCCTTTTTCAAACAGCACGATGGCCATGCGCTTGCCCACGCGCTCGCGGGTCGCTTCGCGCATCTTGCGGCCGCCATCGCCGTTCAGGTCGATCGATACGGCTGCCTGCTGGTTCTGGTCGAAGCTGGCGGTGGCGCTGGAGATATAGTCGCCCGTCAGGATCACGTCTTTCGACAGCACGACAGGTACGCCCTTGCCGACGGTGAACAGTTCGGAATTGAACGGGATCGCGCTCGACAGCTCGGTGCCGGGCACGATGGTCTCGTCGACCAGGCGCACTTCGAGGGTGGCGGTACGGCCGATAATGGCTTTCGCGCGGGCCACGTCCTGCACGCCCGGCATTTGCACCACGATGCGGTCAGGGCCTTGCTGCTGGATCAGCGGCTCGGAAACGCCCAGCTCGTTGACGCGCTTGGACAGGGTCGAGATATTCTGTTTCACGCCTTCATCGACGGTGGCTTTCAGCGCGGCCGGTTTCAGGGTCACGATCAGTTTCAGGTCGCTGCCGCTGCCGGTATCGGCAAACGCCAGGTCGCTCATCTGGTCGGACAGGGTATTTTTGGCCTTCAGGCGGGTGTCGGCGTCGCGGAAATTGATTTCAATGCTGTCGCCCACGCGGTCGATGCCGGCATGGCGGATATTCTTGTCACGCAAGATGCTGCGCGAGGCGGACTGGATGCCCTGCACTTTCTTGGTCAGCACGGCTTTCGCGTCGACCTGCATCAGGAAATGCACGCCACCGCGCAAATCGAGGCCCAGGTACATCGGCAGCGCATGCAGCTTTTGCATCCAGTGCGGGGTATTGGCCTGCAGGTTGACCGTCACCACATAGGTCGGGTCGGCCGGATCGGTATTCAGGTCCTTTTCCAGCACCAGCTTGGCCTTGAACTGGGTATCGGGATCGGCGAAACGCACGCGCACGGAGGCGAGGTTGCCGACGCCGTCATAGGTGATGGCCTCCGACTTGACGTTTTCTTTCGTCAATACCTGCTCGACTTGCGTCATCAGCTCGCTGCTCACCTTGACGGTGGACTTGCCGCTGGTTACTTGCAACGCCGGCGATTCACCGAAATAATTGGGTACCGTATACAGTATGCCCAGCAATAAGGCGACGGCGATGAGAATGTATTTCCAGACAGGGTAGCGATTCATATTGATTCAGCGTTCAGTGTTGAGCGTCGGAGGCGTCGCAGGCAGCACATCGGGCGGCGGGTAGCCGCCCATGTCACATAACTACAGCGGTAATTACAGCGCCTTCAGGGTGCCTTTAGGCAGCAAGGTGGTGATGGAGCTCTTCTGTACCGTGATCTCGGTCGCGGTGGCCACTTCGATGGTGACGTAGGCGTCCACGACCTTGACGACACGGCCCAGCATGCCGCCGGCGGTAACGACTTCGTCACCCTTGGCCAGCGCGTCCATCATCGCCCGTTGTTCTTTGGCGCGTTTTTGCTGTGGGCGGATCATCAGGAAATACATGACCACGAACATCAATACCAGCGGCAAGAAGCTGGTCAGGTTGCCGCCGAGGCCCAGGGCATCGGTAGGGGCTTGCGCGTAAGCGTTGGAAATGAAAAACACGGTGACTCCAGTTCTAATCAGTTTGGAAAAATAGCGCTGTATTCTAGCATCGGCTGTCGTCCACCTTGCCTGAATGGCGGCATGGCAGCTTCAAATGGGGCTAAAAAGGCATTATGCAATGCTTTCCCGCCCCCACCAAGCGGCAAGACAGAAAACATACGGCCACGCCGATGTTGTCCTTGCTCTAAGGATTTCTTAAGTTCCGCGTGCCCGTTCCGCATGGAACTGCAAGGTAAATGCATGGAAACGGTCTTCATCGAGCGCCTCGCGCATCTGGCGCATCAGATCCAGGTAGTAATGCAGGTTGTGGATGGTGTTCAGGCGCGCGCCGAGGATTTCCTTCGAGCGGTGCAGATGGTGCAGGTAAGCGCGCGAAAAATTGCGGCAGGCGTAGCAGCCGCAGGTTTCGTCCAGCGGCGCCTGGTCTTCCTTGTACTTGGCGTTCTTGATCTTGATGTCGCCAAACCGCGTGAACAGCCAGCCATTCCTTGCATTACGCGTCGGCATCACGCAATCGAACATGTCGATGCCGTTCGAGACACCGGCCACCAGGTCTTCCGGCGTGCCGACACCCATCAGGTAATGGGGCTTGTTGGCCGGCAGGCGCGGGCCGACGTGGGCCAGCATGCGCATCATGTCTTCCTTCGGCTCGCCGACCGACAGGCCGCCGATGGCGATGCCGGGGAAATCGATCTCTTCCAGCTTGGCCAGCGACTCGTCGCGCAGCATCTCGAACATGCCGCCCTGGACGATGCCGAACAGCGCGTTCGGATTTTCGCCGCGGTGGAATTCATCTTTCGAGCGCTGGGCCCAGCGCAGCGACATGCGCATCGACTTGGCCGCTTCTTCCAAGGTGGCCGGACGGCCCTGGATTTCATACGGCGTGCATTCGTCGAACTGCATCACGATGTCGGAATTCAATACGCGCTGTACCTGCATCGACACTTCCGGCGACAGGAACAGTTTATCGCCGTTGATGGGCGAATTGAAATGCACGCCCTCTTCCGTGATCTTGCGCATGGCGCCCAGGGAAAACACCTGGAAACCGCCCGAGTCCGTCAAGATCGGCTTGTTCCAGCCCATGAAGCCGTGCAGGCCGCCAAATTTTTCCATGACGGTATTGCCCGGACGCAGCCACAAGTGAAACGTGTTGCCGAGGATAATCTGTGCATCGATTTCGTTCAGTTCCAGCGGCGACATGGCTTTGACGGAACCGTAAGTGCCCACTGGCATGAAGATCGGCGTCTGCACGACGCCATGGTTCAGTTTCAAGGTGCCGCGGCGGGCCTTGGTCAAGCCGCTTGTATCGGTCTTGAGGAGGGTAAATTCCAGCATGTCAGTCTTTCACGGAAGGGGTGATGTTCAGGGGCGCGCGCGATTGCGTGGTCAGCAGCATCGCGTCGCCATAGCTGAAGAAACGATAGTGTTGGGCGATCGCATGCGCATAGGCATGGCGGATCGGCTCATAGCCGGCAAAGGCCGACACCAGCATCAGCAGGGTCGATTTCGGCAAATGGAAATTGGTGATCAGGCGCGTGACGGTCTTGAATGCATAGCCGGGCGTGATGAACAGGGCCGTGTCGGCGCTGCCCGCTTGCAACTGGCCGCTTTGCGAGGCCGACTCCAGCGCACGCAGGCTGGTGGTGCCAACGGCGACCACGTCGCGGCCAGCCTGCTGCGTGGCGCGCACGGCGTCCACGGTGTCCTGCGGCATGGTGTACCACTCGGTATGCATCTTGTGTTCAGATAACACTTCGGTGCGCACCGGCTGGAAGGTGCCGGCGCCCACATGCAGCGTCACATAGGCGAAATTGACGCCCTTGGCTTTCAGCTGGTCGAGCAGGGCCTGGTCGAAATGCAGGCCGGCCGTCGGCGCGGCGACGGCGCCCGGCACCTTGTTGAACACGGTCTGGTAGCGCGTTTCGTCGAACTCGTCGGCGTCGTGCTCGATATACGGCGGCAGCGGCAGGCGGCCATGCGCCTCGATCAGCTCGAACACGTCGGCTTCGAAGTGCAAGGTGAAGAATTCGCCGGCGCGCTGGCCGACCGTCACGTCAAAGGCGTCGGCCAGACGGATGCGGCAGCCCGGTGGCGGCGACTTCGAGGCGCGCACCTGGGCCAGCACGGTGCGCTCATCGAGCACGCGCTCGACCAGGGCCTCGATCTTGCCGCCGCTTTCCTTGACGCCGAAGAAACGCGCTTTCAGCACGCGCGTGTCGTTCATCACCAGCAGGTCGCCGGCTTGCAGCAGATTGAGGATATCGGCAAAGCTGCGGTCCACCACGGCGTCGCCGTCCAGGTGCAACAGGCGCGAGGCGCTGCGCTCGGCCAAAGGAGTTTGCGCAATATTTTCTTGCGGCAAATTGAAATCGAAATCGGAAAGCGAATACATGCGTTTTGCTTGAAAAATACGTCAACAATGATTAGGAGTGCGCAATGCGGCGTGTGGCACTATACTGTGCGCCTATACAGGCATTACAATAATCCGCCGCAAGATTCTCTGCGCGGTACGCACAGGGTGTGCCGGACAACCCTCTATTTTACGCTAGCGGCAACAAAATCTCTTATATGCCTGATTTCAAGTCCGCAACGCCAGATCTGCCGCCCGCAGCCAAGCCAGCACCGAAGCCAAAAGCCGTCAAAAAAGTGGTCAGCACGGAAACGAAACTGGCCCGGCTGGGCTTGCGTACCGATATGGATCTGGTGCTGCACCTGCCGATGCGCTACGAAGATGAAACCAAGGTGTATACGATACGCGACGCCTGCCTGCGCGGCGGCGAGTCGTGGCAGGTGGAAGGCGTGGTCACCAAGTGCGAAGTCAGTTTCAAGCCGCGCAAGCAGTTGCTGGTCACCATCGCCGATGAAACGGGTGATTTGCTGCTGCGCTTCATGAACTTTTACGGCAGCCAGGTGAAACAGCTGGCCGAAGGCACGCGGGTGCGCGCGCGCGCCGAACTCAAGCACGGCTTCTTCGGCGCCGAGATGGTCCACCCCGTGTATAAAGTGGTGAACGAGGGCGCGCCGCTGCCGACCGCCCTGACGCCCGTGTATCCGTCCGGCGAAGGCCTGTCGCAGCATGTGCTGCGGCGCGAGATTGCCGAAGCGATGAAACGCATCGACTGGACCGATACCTTGCCGGAATCCCTGCTGCGCCAGATGCAGCTGTCGCCGTTCCAGGCGGCGGTGCGCCTGCTGCACTACCCGCCGCAGCAGATCGACGAGAGCGCGCTGATGGACCGCTCGCACCCGGCCTGGGTGCGCATGAAGTTCGATGAACTGCTGGCCCAGCAGCTGTCGCTGAAACGCGCCCAGCGCGCGCGCCGCTCGAAGGGCGCCGCCGCCCTGCCCTTTATCGGCAGCCTGTCGCATGCCTTCCAGGCTGCGCTGCCGTTCAGTCTGACGGGCGCGCAGGCGCGCGTGCTCGATGAAATCCGCGCCGACCTGCGCCAGCCGTATCCGATGCAGCGTTTGCTGCAGGGCGACGTCGGCAGCGGCAAGACGGTGGTGGCGGCCTTGTCCGCCACGCAGGCGATCGACAGCGGCTACCAGGCGGCCTTGATGGCGCCGACCGAGATCCTGGCCGAACAGCACTTCCGCAAGATCGCCGCCTGGATGGAGCCGCTGGGCGTGAAGGTGGCCTGGCTGACCGGCAGCCTGAAAAAGAAGGAAAAGACGGCGGCGCTGGCGCTGATCGAATCGGGCGAGGCGCAGCTGGTGATCGGCACGCACGCGCTGATCCAGGACAACGTCCAGTTCTCGAAACTGGGCCTGGTGATCGTCGACGAGCAGCACCGCTTCGGCGTGGGCCAGCGACTGACCCTGCGCAACAAGGGCGATAGCGCGGCCGTGCCGCACCAGCTGATGATGTCGGCCACGCCGATTCCGCGCACGCTGGCCATGACCTATTACGCCGACCTGGAAGTGTCGGTGATCGACGAGCTGCCGCCCGGGCGCAGCCCGATCGTCACGCGCGCCATCGACCAGAACCGGCGCGACGAGGTGATCGCGCGCGTGTATGCGGCCGCGCTGGAAGGCCGGCAGGTGTACTGGGTTTGCCCGCTGATCGAGGAGTCGGAAGCGCTGCAGCTGCAAACGGCCACCGACACCTACATGATGCTGGCCGAAGCGCTGCCCGCGCTGCAGGTGGGCCTGGTGCACGGCCGCCTGAAGCCGGCCGAAAAACAGGAGGTGATGGACGCCTTTATCGCCGGCCAGCTGCAGGTGCTGGTGGCCACCACCGTGATCGAGGTGGGCGTCGACGTGCCCAACGCCTCGCTGATGGTGATCGAGCACGCCGAGCGTTTTGGTTTGTCGCAACTGCACCAGCTGCGCGGGCGCGTCGGGCGCGGCTCGGCGGCCAGCGTCTGCCTGCTGCTGTACCAGGGCCCGCTGGGCGGCGTGGCGCGCCAGCGTTTGATGACCATGCGCGAAACCACCGACGGCTTTGAAATCGCCCGCCGCGACCTGGAAATCCGCGGCCCCGGCGAATTTCTCGGCGCGCGCCAGTCCGGCCAGGCCATGCTGCGCTTCGCCGACCTGGAAACCGATCAATGGCTGGTCGACCAGGCGCGCGACGTGGCGCACGACCTGCTGCACGCCACTTCGCCCGCCAGCGCCGCCACGGTGGAAGCCCACCTGGCGCGCTGGCTGGGCAACAAGGAAGAGTTTTTGAAAGTCTAGGCAGCAGCGGACAAGGGTGCGAAAATCGCCTGCAGATCGTCGTGCGTGACGGCCAGCGTTTGCGACTGGCCGTCGGCCAGCACCGCATCGGCCAGCTCGGCCTTGCGGCGCTGCATGTCCTGGATTTTTTCTTCCAGCGTCCCTCTGGCGATCAGCTTGTAGACGAACACCGGCTTGTCCTGGCCGATGCGCCAGGCGCGGTCGCTGGCCTGGTTTTCGGCCGCCGGATTCCACCAGGGGTCGTAATGGATGACGGTATCGGCGGCCGTCAGGTTCAGCCCCACGCCGCCCGCTTTCAGGCTGATCAGGAAGACCGGCACGGCGCCCTGCTGGAATGCGTCGACCTGCGCGCCGCGGTCACGCGTGTCGCCGGTCAGCAAAGCATAGGCGATGCCGCGCTCGCGTAACGGCGCTTCGATCAGCGCCAGCATGCTGGTAAATTGCGAAAACACCAGCACCTTGCGCCCTTCGGCCAGCAACGCTTCGAGCATCTCCATCAATTCGGCCAGCTTGGCCGACGGCGCCGCGCCTTTCTTGCCCGCGCCGGCCACCAGGCGCGGATCGCAGCATACCTGACGCAGCTTGAGCAAGGCTTCCAGGATCACGATCTGGCTGCGCGCCAGGCCCTTGGCGGCGATCGCCGCGCGCACCTTCGCATCCATCGCCAGGCGCACCGTTTCGTACAGGTCGCGCTGGGCGCCGGCCAGTTCGACTTCGCGCACCATCTCTGTCTTGGGCGGCAATTCGGCCGCCACCTTGTCCTTGGTACGGCGTAGCAGGAAAGGCTTGATGCGGCGGATCAAAAAGGCGTTGCGCGCACTGTCGCCCAGCTTTTCTATTGGTTTGCGAAATTCACCATTGAAGCTTTTTTCGTCGCCCAGCAACCCCGGCATCAGGAAGTGAAACTGCGACCACAGTTCGCCCAGGTGATTCTGCAGCGGCGTGCCGGTCAGGCACAGGCGGTGCGAGGCCTGCAGCAGGCCGGCCGTTTGCGCCGCCTTGGAGCGGCTGTTCTTGATGTATTGCGATTCGTCGAGGATCAGCAAGTGGAAGCGCTGGCCGCGCAGCGTTTCCTCGTCGCGCGGCAGTAGCGCATAAGTGGTCAGCACCAGATCGTATTGCCCCATCGTCTCGAAGTGCTGGACGCGCTGTGCGCCGTGCAGCAGCAGCACCCGCAAGCCGGGCGCAAAGCGCCTGGCTTCGGCCTGCCAGTTGCCCATCAAGCTGGTCGGCGCCACCACCAGCGCCGGCGCGATCAATCGTCCCGCTTCCTTTTCCAGCAGGATGTGGCACAAGGTCTGGATGGTTTTGCCCAGCCCCATGTCGTCGGCCAGGATGCCGGCGAAGTCGTACTCGCGCAGGAACTGCATCCACGCCACGCCTTCGGCCTGGTAAGGACGCAGCGCCGCCTGCAGGCCGGCCGGCGCGGCAACCGGGGCGATGCCGTCGAAGGCGCGCAGCCTGGCGCCCAGCTGGCGCAGCCGTTCACCGCCGGTCCAGCGCAGTTGCGCGCCCGCTTCCAGTTCGGCCAGGCGCGCCGCGTCCAGCACCGGCAGGCGCATGCCGGCGCCGATGTGGTCCTTGAAATACAGCTCGCCCAAGGCATGCAGAATCGGCTTGACGCGGCTCCACGGCAGCGCCACCCTGGCGCCGCCAGGCAGGCTGGCCATCAGGTGTTCGGCATCGTCGTGCAAGGCCAGCGCCTGCGGATTGAAGCTGTCGGGCACCGCCCGTATCAGTTGCAGCAGCACCGGCAGCAAGGGCACGCGCTGGCCGCCCACCACGATGCCCAGCTCCAGCTCGAACCAGGCATTGCCGCCCTCGCCCTCTTCGGCCACGTCGGCATACCATTCATCGATCGCCGCCAGGTCGTAGCGGTAGCCGGGGCCGTATTCGATCAGCCAGCCCTGCTGGCGCAAGGCCGGCACGCCATGCGCCGCGAAATCGATCCAGGCGGCCTGGCCGGGCAGTTGCAGCACGCCGGCCATCGCGTGCAGCGGCGACGCGGCGGCGGCGGCAAATCCGCTGTTGCGCAGAGTGGCCATGGCGGCCCGCTCCGCCCTGGCATCGCGCTTGATGGTCTCCTTGCCGCTGGAAGCATGACGCTGCAGCTTTTGCGCCGTGTCGGTGGATGCGCGCACGCCGTCATAATCAAACGCCAGCAGCGCGAAGTCGTGCGGCGGCGCGCCGGCGGTATCGCTGTCGACACTGCCGAGCAGCAGGAAAGGGCGTGCCGCGATGTCACGCCGGACGATATTGCGCAACGGCGGCGGCGGCGGCGCGATGAGCTGCTCCAGCCCTTGCGCGGCCAGCTCGCGCACCAGCAGCGCACGCTGCTTTTCGGCCACGCGCGGCGCCTTGGCCACCAGCGCCTGGAGCTCAAGCGGCGCCATGCCGGCCAGGCTGTCGGGCAAGGTCAACGGGCCGATTTCCGCGCCGTGCACGAACAGCGCCGGCTGTGTCGCCAGCACATGTTCCAGCGGCGCGCCATCGTCCGTCTGCCAGCGCAGCGTCACGCTGTCGTCTTCCTGCCCGATCCAGGCCAGGCGCGCCTGGCGCGTATCGGCCGCCAGCAGCGGTGTCAACCTGCCGTTTTTCAAGTCGTCGTGCGTGGCCGCGCGGAACAGACGCTGTTCTTGAGGCAAACGCTGCAGCAATTCGGCACCGATGGCGCCACTGATTTCAGCTGATGCACTGTGCTGGTCATTGCCGCAAAGCAGGAAAAACAGATGGGCCGCATAACTGTCCGCCGGCGTGACATACGCCGGCGGATAGTCGCGTATATCGGACAAATTGTTCACTACCGCCGCCGAGGCGATCATGCCGCCCGCACCCAGCCGGGCACGGCACAAGCACAGATGCAGCTGGCCGCCCGGCTTGGGCATCAGCACATACACCAGCCGGTACATGGGCTGTGCGGTGGCGCCAACGCGCCTGGCGGCAGGCTGGGGCGCGAGGGCCTGCGCCATCTTGCGCAGCCATGCGCCCAGCTGCGGCGACATGCCGTCTTTGCCGGCAGGGGTGGACGGCGCCGGCGCCAGTTCCAGGTAACGCAACAAAACGGCCACCACATGCTTGCAATTGTGATCCATGGGACAGCTGCAATCGCCATCGACGCGCACGCCGCGCGCGGCGGGCTTGAGCCGTATCGTTTGGCGGTAGCTTTGCCCGCCGCTACCGCTGACCCTGCCCTTGATTACCCCATCGCCGGCCGTGACAGACAGCACCATGCCGCGCTGCGCATAGCCGCGCCCACGGCCCAGGGTGCCGCTATCGAAACAGCCGGCGATATCGTCGGCGCCAAACGCCATGATGCCGTGGTCAAGGGATTTCTTTGTCATGCATGTATTCTACAAACACATCCAGAAGCGGTTCGCCAGGTCGAGCATGAAGTCTGGCCGCAGATACGCCATGAACACAAAGGCCAGCACCACCGCGCCCGCCACGCGCCACAGCCAGAGGTGCCGGCGATTCATCACGCCGCCACCGCACGCCGTGCAGCGCGTTCGTCGATCGGCAGGTTGATCAGGGCGGCCAGCAGGCCCAGGCCGATGGTGATGATCCACACAGCGCTGTAGTTGCCCATGCGCTCGTACAGGAAACCGCCGAGCCAGGCGCCGAGGAAGCTGCCCACCTGATGCGAGAAGAAGACCATGCCGGCCAGCATCGACAGATGCTTGACGCCGAAGATGCCGGCGATGATGCCGTTCGTCAGCGGCACGGTCGACAGCCACAGCACGCCCATGCCGGCCGCAAACAGGTACACCGTCCACGCCGACAATGGCGCCAGCAGGAACAGGCCGATGACGGCCGCGCGCGATACATAGATCGCCGACAACAGATGGCGCTTGGCGAATTTTCCGCCCAGCTTGCCCGCATAGTAGGAGCCGAAAATATTGAACAGGCCGATCAGCGCCAGCGCCGTCACCGCAATATTCGGGTTCATCAGGCCCTGGTCCTTCAGGTAAGCCGGCAAGTGCACGCCGATGAAGACCAGCTGGAAGCCACAGACGAAATAACCGGCCAGCAGCAGCCAGAACGAACGGTTGCCGATCGCCTCGCCAAAGGCCGCGCCGACGCTTTGCTGCGCGCCGCCGCTGTGCGTGACGGGCGGCTCGCGCAGGTAGAACGCCATCGGTATCATGGCCGCCACCACCAGCGCGGCCAGCACATAAAACGCGTTCTGCCAGCCGACGGCGGAAATGAGCTGCTGCTCGATCGGCATCATCAGGAACTGGCCGAAGGAGCCGGCCGCCGACGAGATGCCGAAGGCCCACGAGCGCTGTTCCGGCGGCGCGCTGCGCCCGATGATGCCGCTGATGGCGCCAAACGCGGTGCACGCCAGCGCCAGGCCGATGAACACGCCCGAGCCGACGATGAACAGGGTCGGGTCGGTCACCAGCGCCATCCATACCAGGCCGGCCATATAGCTGATGGCGCCGACGATCACCACGCGCATGGTGCCGAAGCGGTCGGCCGCCATGCCGGCGAACGGCCCGAACACGCCCCACATCAGGTTTTGCAGGGCCATTGCCAGGGAATAGGTTTCGCGGGTCCAGCCATTGGCTTGCGAGATCGGTTGCATCCAGAAGCCCAGGCCGTGGCGCACACCCATCGCCAGAGTCAGCACGACGCCGCTGGCGATCAATATCGTTTTCAGGCTGGGGCGCGATGCGGTGTTCATGCGGCCGCCGTGGCGTGGTCGGCGTCGTAGACCAGCCCGACCTGCGCGCGCATGGTGTCGAGCACGTCCATCAGCGCCAGCGTTTCCGCATGCGGCATCAAGGGGCTTTCCGGCAGGCCGGCGCGGATGCAGCGCATCGCTTCCATCGCCTCGTGCGTGTAGCCGTTGCCGATAAACGGGGCATCGACCACGCGGCGCTCGCCGTCCATCGGCTCGATGATCAGGTGATTCGGTTTGTAGAAGCGGCCCGGCAGGCGGATGCGGCCCAGGGTGCCGGTGATCGTCAGTTCGGTCGGGCTCAAGACGCGCATGCTGCAGGCGCAGGAGGAACTGCCGCCGCCTTCATGCAGCAGGCTGAACACGGCCTGCTCGTCGACGCCGGTCGGCCCCATTTCGGCCAGGGTCCGCACCTGCGTCACGGGGCCCAGAAAAAAGGCCGCCATCGACAGCGGATAGATGCCGATATCGAGCAGCGCGCCGCCGCCCAGCGCGGGATTCAGCAAGCGGTGCTCGGGCGGGAAATTGGCGACAAAGCCGATATCGGCCTGCAGTTGCTGTACCTGGCCGATCGCGCCGCTGGCGATCAGGCGCCGCGCTTCCTGCACCGCCGGCAGGAAGCGGCTCCACATGGCTTCCATCAGAAACAGTTTTTTCTCGCGCGCCAGTTCGATCACGCCTTGGGCTTCGCGCACGTTCATGGTGAACGGCTTTTCGCACACCACATGCTTGCCGGCGGCCAGGCACATCAGCGCATTTTCCGCATGCAGGGTGTGCGGCGTGGCGATATAGATCACGTCGACGCCGGCGTCATCGGCCAGCGCCTGGTAGGAAGCATGGCGGCGCGGCGCATCGCATAGCGCGCCAAAACGCTCGGCGCTCTCCGGCGTGCGCGAGGCCACCGCCACCAGTTGCGCGCCGGGTACGTCGCGCAAGGCCGCCGCCATCGCCTGGGCGATCTTGCCGGTACCGAGTATGCCCCACCGTATCACCTGCTCCATGCCTGTCCTTTCGCGCTGCTGCGCGTTGATTATCATGCGGCTTTGCGCTTCGGGCGAAAAACCGTCGTGTCTCCGTAAAACTGCGCGTCCTGCTCTGCCCACCAGCCGGGAATGCCGAGCACCGGCAAGGGCGTGAAATCGGCCGTGCTCAAGCCTTGCTGCGCCAGGTCCTGCGCCACCCTTGCATCGAGCCAGGCGCGCCGCGCCATATCGTCCAGCGCAAAGTAGACGTCGCCGGCAAACACGATGCGGGTATGCGCCGTGATGGCCTTGTAGGGCGCCACCAGTTTTTCCATCAGCGCATGGCCGAACAGCCAGACGTCGGCGTCGCCTTTGGCAGCAAACTGGCCGCGCTGTTCGACAAACACGCGCTGCCAGTCATGCGCGCGCAAGGCCGCCTCCAGTGCGTGGCCGGCCTGGCTGTCGCGCAGCACCAGCAGCGCCGAATTTTCATCGAAAATCGTCGCGCCATCGCGCGCCGGGCCGCGCGATTTACCCACGCCCGACAGGGCGATCTGCGCCGCCTGCAAGGCATTCAATTGCCGCTTGATCAGCGGAAAGGTCAGCCACACCAGCGCGTTGAAAAAGTCGTGCAGGTTGTCGCGCGTGGGCACGCCGCCGGTGGCGCCGATGAATTCCTCATACGCCACGCCCTCGGGCAGGTCGGCTTGCGGCACGAAACCCAGCGGCAGGCCGGACGGATTGCGCAAGTCCAGCGCGCGCGCCTGCAGATTCAACGCCTCGATCACCGTGTGGCGCTGCAAATCCAGCCGCCCCCGCGCCGGCAGCACCGTGGCATACCAGGGGCGGGTCCAGTCTATCGATGGCAGCATCGGTGCTTACACCATCTTCCAGTTGATCTGCTCGCCGGCATTGAGCGGAATCACGTGGCTGTCGCCCAGCGGCAGCGAAGCAGGCAAGGTCCAGCTTTCGCGTTTCAGGGTGATGGTGTCGGTATTGCGCGGCACACCGTAAAAGGCCGGGCCGTGGAAGCTGGCGAACGCTTCCAGTTTGTCGAGCGCGCCGGCCCGTTCGAACGCTTCGGCATACAGTTCCATCGCGTGCAGGGCCGTGTAGCAGCCCGCACAGCCACAGGCCATTTCCTTGGCGCCCTGCGCATGCGGCGCCGAGTCGGTGCCGAGGAAGAAACGCTCGTCGCCGCTGGCGGCCGCCGTCATCAATGCCAGGCGGTGTTCCTCGCGTTTCAGGATCGGCAGGCAGTAGTAATGGGGACGGATGCCGCCCTTGAAAAGCTCGTTGCGGTTGTACAGCAAATGGTGGGCGGTGATGGTGGCGGCGATCGGACCTTCGGCCTCGGCCACGTACTGCGCCGCATCCTTGGTGGTGATGTGCTCGAACACCACCGACAGGGCCGGAAAGCTGCTGCGCAGCGGGCGCATCACGCGTTCGATAAAGACGGCTTCGCGGTCGAAGATATCGATCTCGGGATCGGTCACTTCGCCGTGCACGAGGAAGGGCATGCCCACTTCCTGCATCACTTCGAGCACCTTGTAGCAGTTTTTCAGGTCGCTCACGCCCAAATCGGAATTGGTGGTGGCGCCGGCCGGATACAGTTTCACGGC
The DNA here is from genome assembly GCF_030944405.1 of Janthinobacterium sp. J1-1. Classification (NCBI taxonomy): domain Bacteria; kingdom Pseudomonadati; phylum Pseudomonadota; class Betaproteobacteria; order Burkholderiales; family Oxalobacteraceae; genus Janthinobacterium; species Janthinobacterium sp. J1-1. The sequence goes on along the minus strand of NZ_CP132339.1, from coordinate 1,351,449 downwards.
CTGAACGATGCCGCTGTCCTGCGCGCGGCGGATTTCGTCAGGCGAGGTGTTGTTGGTCAGGTACAGCACCATCAGCGGATCGAACTGCACGCCTTCCGGCACGGCGGCCAGGATGCGCTCGCGGTAGGCGGTGGCGTCGGCGGTGGTGGTGACGGGCGGTTTCAGGTTCGGCATCACGATGGCGCGGCCGAACTGGCGTGCGCTGTGCGGCAAGACGCTGGCCATGACGGCGCCATCGCGCAGGTGCAAGTGCCAATCGTCAGGACGCGTGATGGTCAGCGACGAGGGAACGGTGGTCGGGGTGTGATCGGGTGTGGACATGGCGGCAGCTCTCGGGCGGTGATTGCGGATGGCGCCATTTTACCAGCCGCAAGGCTGCCTTACCCGGCCTGGGCGATGGCCAGTTTCAGGTGCCCGACGGGATGGCCGGTCGGCTTGACATGGATTTCGATGTCGTAGCCCAGGCGGTTCAGGCAATCCATCAGCTTGCGCTCGGACAGGCCGGAAAAGTCGCCGCGCAGCATGCCCGATACTTTCGGCTGCACGATGCCCATGCGGCGTGCGGCTTGCTCCTGGGTCAGTTCGAGCTTGCGGATGGCATTGCTGATTTCGCCCACCAGGCCGGATTTGATTTGCAGTTTGTCGGCGTCGGGCAGGCCCAGGTCGGCAAATACGTTGCCGCTCGATTGCTCGAATTCGATGCCATCAACGATATGTTTTTTCACGGCGCAGCTCCTCGATCAGTTGTTGCGTGGCGCGCAAGCGGGCGCGCACGATGTCCATTTCTTGTTTCGGCGTCGCAATGCCGCTCTTGCTCTTTTTCTGGAAGCAATGCAGCACGAACACCGCCTCGTCAAATTTCACCGTGTACACCGCGCGGTAGGTGCCATCGGCATCGTCCTCGACGATTTCCAGTACGCCGGCGCAGCCAAAGCCACGCAATACCTTGGCGCTGTCGTGCTTGTCGCCGCGCTGGGCCAGATCGAGCGCATGGCCAAAGAACGAAATGATCTCGACAGGCAAGGCCATCAATTCTTTCTTCGTGGCGCCGACCCAGTACAAGGGTTTATGGGTGATCTTCATGAATTATACCTTTATAAGTATAAAAGGGAAGAAAAATATGAGGCACTGATCGAGCGTAGGCCGACTATCCCGTCACGCCTTGCGGCAAAGCAGGCGCAGGCATGCTGTTAACGCAAAAACGGCCGGTGGATGCCGGCCGTTTTTGCTGGAAAAAAACAGAGCTTAATGAATGATTTTCGCCAGGAAATCGCGCGCGCGGTCCGAGCGCGTGGTGGTGAAAAACTCATCCTTGCTGCAGTCTTCAATGATCTTGCCCTGGTCCATGAAGACGATGCGGTTGGCCACGCGCTTGGCAAAGCCCATCTCGTGCGTGACGACCATCATCGTCATGCCTTCCTGCGCCAGGCCCACCATCACGTCGAGCACTTCGTTGATCATTTCCGGGTCGAGCGCCGAGGTCGGCTCGTCGAACAGCATGGCGATCGGATCCATAGCCAGCGCGCGGGCGATCGCCACGCGCTGCTGCTGGCCGCCAGACAGCTGGCCGGGGAATTTGTCCTGCTGCGACAGCAGGCCCACGCGGTCCAGGTATTTCAGGCCCTTGGCGTTGGCTTCGTCGGCGCTGCGGCCCAGCACCTTGATCTGGCCGATGGTCAGGTTTTCGCGAATGCTCAGATGCGGAAACAGCTCGAAGTTCTGGAACACCATGCCGATGCGCGCGCGCAGTTTCGACAGATTGGTCTTCGGATCGTTGACGGCGATATTGTCGACCATGATCTGCCCCTGCTGGATCGGTTCGAGGCCATTGACGGTCTTGATCAGGGTCGACTTGCCGGAACCGGACGGGCCGCAGATGACCATCACGTCGCCCTTCGACACTTCGGTGCTGCAGTCGGTCAGGACCTGGAACTGGCCATACCATTTGCTTACATTTTTCAGTTCAATCATCATTTTCTTTCTGTAGACGTCAGCGCCGGGCTGCCAGGATTAACGGATGATGGCGACGCGCTTTTGCAGGCGCTTGACCAGGAACGACAGGGCATAGCACAGCACGAAATACACGACGGCCACGAACACATACATTTCCACCAGGCGGCCATCGCGCTGGGCGATCTTCGAGGCGGCGCCGACGAAATCGGGGATCGACAGCACGTACACCAGCGACACGTCCTGGAACAGCACGATGGTTTGCGTCAGCAGCACCGGGATCATGTTGCGGAACGCCTGCGGCAGCACGATATTGGCCATGGTCTGGTAATAATTCATGCCCAGCGCCTGGCCGGCCCAGACCTGGCCGCGCGGAATCGACTGTATGCCGCTGCGCATGATCTCGCAGTAATAGGCCGCTTCGAACATGATGAAGGTGATCAGGGCCGACGAGAACGCGCCCACCTTGACCGGCTCCTCGGCGCCGATGATCCAGGCCGCGATATACGGCACCAGGAAGTAGAACCAGAAAATCACCAGCACCAGCGGGATCGAGCGGATCAGGTTGACGTAGCTCGACGCCACGCCCGACAGAATGCGGTTGCTGGACAAGCGCATCAGTGCCAGCAGGGTGCCCAGCACGATGCCGCCGACCATCGCCAGCGCCGTCAGTTTCAGGGTAAACAGCATGCCCACCTGGAACAGATAGACCCAGGAACGCGAGATGACATCGAAGTCGAAATTACCGAACATGTCAGTGTCCTCCCGACTTGGAACCGGCAACGATGAAGCCGGGGATACGGATCTTTCTCTCGATCAGCGCCATCAGGATCACCACCAGCAGGTTGACGGCGATATAGATGATGGTGGCGGCCGAAAACGCTTCGAACACCTGGAACGAGAACTCCTGGATGGCGCGCGCGCTGGCCGTCAGTTCGACCAGGCCGATGGTCAAAGCCACCGAACTGTTCTTGATGATATTCAAAAATTCGCTGGTCAGCGGCGGCATGATCACGCGCGCGGCCATCGGCAGCAAAATGAAACGGTAGGTTTGCGGCAGGGTCAATCCCAGCGCCGTGCCGGCCAGCTTTTGCCCGCGCGGCAGCGCTTCGATACCGGTCGTGACCTGCACCGCCACCCGCGACGAGGTGAAAAAGCCCAGGCACAGCACGGCCGTGACGAAGGGCGCGTTCGGCAGCGACTTGACCCAGGCGCCCAGCTCGGCCGGCAGCAGTTCCGGCATCACGAAATACCACAGGAACATCTGCACCAGCAGCGGCACGTTGCGGAACAGTTCGACATAGGCATTGGCCACGCCGACCAGCCATTTGTTGGGCAGGGTGCGTATGGTGCCGATCACCAGGCCCAGTATCAGGGCCATGATCCAGGCCGCGCCGGCGGTCGCCAGGGTCCAGGTCAGGCCGGACCACAAGGTGTCCATGTACGTGCCGACACCATCGGGAGAGGTCTCCCAGAAGATGCGCCAATTCCAGTTGTAATTCATGTTCATCCTTCCCATGCAGCCATCAAACGGCGGCCAGTGCTGGCCGCCGCACGCAAATGAAACGGGAGGCTTGCGCCTCCCGGTTTTTCACGCAGTCCTGTTATTTTTTCTTTTTGTCCGACGTCTTCTGCGCTTCCGGCACGGCCGCGTAGGCCGCCGGGTCGCCCGAGTCGGTCGGCTTCGCGAAGACCGCCTTCAGTTGCGGCGGCATCGGGAAATTCAGGTTGATGTTTTTAGGCGGAATATTCGAGGTAAACCATTTCGCATAAATGCGGTTGATGTCGTCGCTCTTGTACAAACGGATCAAGGCATCGTCGACCACTTTCTTGAAGGCCGGGTCGCCCTTGCGCATCATGATGCCGTACGGTTCGACCGACAGCGCTTCCTTGGTGATTTCGTAGTCGTTCGGGTTCTTCGAATTGGCCACTTGCGAGGCGAGCAGGATGTCATCATTCGCTTCGGCAACGGCGCGCCCGGTTTCCAGCATCAGGAACGATTCAGGATGATCCTTGGCAATCGCGATATTCATGCCCAGGTTTTTTTCCTTGTTCAAAATCGTCATCTGCTTGACGGTCGAGGTGCCGGCGGTGGCGACCAGGGTCTTGCCGCGCAAGTCTTCCAGGCTCTTGATGTTCGACGATTTCTTGGCCAGCACGCGGTTGGCGATCACGAACATGGTCGGCGCGAATGCCACCTGCTGCTGGCGTTCCAGGTTGTTGGTGGTCGAACCGCATTCGAGGTCGATGGTGCCGTTGGCCATCAGCGGGATGCGGTTGGCCGAAGTGACAGGGCTCATCACCACTTTCAGTTCGCTCAGGCCCAGGTGTTTTTGCAGGGCGGTGACGACCTTCATGCACAGGTCGATGGAATAACCCTGGTACTGCTGCTTGTCATCCAGATAGGAAAACGGCACCGAGCCGTCGCGCACGCCGAGCGTGACGGAACCGGCTTTTTTGATTTTGGCCAAGGTACCCGTCAATTCCTGGGCCTGGGCTGGCGACATGCTGCTGATGACACCGACGCTGAGCAGTGTGGCGATAATTTTGGTCAATTTCATGGATTCTCCTGAGCGGACAAACCAGGCCAGGCCTGGACGAAACAACTGGGGTGCAGACGCCACCAATGGATTAATTTTATTTCATTTTCAGTGCCATACCAGCCCTTTTCTTCGATTGAGAGTCAGTTTCACCGGAATAGGGATGCCGCGCACCAGCGAAGTGCCATCGCTGTAGCATTTATCCTACTGTTTTCCGGCGACGCACTTATTTGGCCAGGCTCAATTCACCCGGCTCGCCCTGCGACTCGGCTTCCTCTTCCTCTAGCTGGCCGGCCTGCTGGCGTTGCCACATCTGCGCATACAGGCCGTTCGCCGCCAGCAGCTGCGGGTGCGTGCCGCGTTCGACGATGCGGCCATGGTCCAGCACCAGGATCTGCTGCGCATCGGCCACGGTCGACAAGCGGTGCGCGATCACCAGGGTCGTGCGGTTTTTCGCGATGTCTTTCAGCTGCGCCTGGATCGCCTGCTCCGCTTTCGAGTCGAGCGCCGAGGTGGCCTCGTCGAAGATCAGAATCGCCGGGTCTTTCAGCAGGGTGCGGGCAATCGCCACGCGCTGCTTTTCGCCGCCCGACAGTTTCAGCCCGCGCTCGCCCACCATCGACGCGTAGCCGTCCGGCAGGCTTTCGATAAAGTCGTGGATCGACGCCGCCTTGGCCGCCGCCACGATGGCCTCCTTGCTGGCGCCCGGCTTGCCATAGGCGATGTTGTATTCGATGGTGTCGTTGAACAGCACCGTATCCTGCGGCACGATGCCGATCGCCGCGCGCAGGCTGTCCTGGGTGATGGCCCGCAAATCCTGGCCATCGATGGTGATGGCGCCGCCGTTGACTTCATAGAAGCGGAACAGCAAACGCGACAGGGTCGACTTGCCCGAACCGCTATGGCCGACCACCGCCGTGGTGGTGCCGGCGGCGATCTGGAAGTCGACGTCGAACAGGATCTGGCGCTTGGTCTCGTAGCTGAAATCGACATGGGCAAAACGCACGGATGCGCCCTGTGTGGCCAGCGGTTTTGCTTCAAGCGTATCGGCGATTTCGCGGTTCTCGTCGAGCAGCGAAAACAGCCGCTCCATGTCGGCCAGGCTTTGCTTGATTTCGCGGTAGATCACGCCAAGGAAATTAAGCGGAATATACAGCTGGATCATGAAGGCATTGACCAGCACCAGGTCGCCCAGGGTCATGGTGCCGGCGATCACGCCCACCGTGGCGCGCCACAGGATCAAGGTGACGGCGGTGGCGATGATCAGCGACTGGCCCGTATTCAGCAGTGACAGCGAGGTTTGCGACTTGACGGCCGCCGATTCATAGCGCTGCAAGCCCTCGTCATAGCGGCGCGCCTCGTAGTCCTCATTGCCGAAGTATTTTACGGTTTCATAGTTGATCAGCGAGTCGATGGCTTTCGTATTGGCCTTCGAATCGAGGTCGTTCATGGTACGGCGGAAGTGCGTGCGCCAGTTCGTCACCAGCACCGTAAACGCGATATACGACACCAGCGCCACCGCCGTGATGATGGAAAACCAGATGTCGTAATGCAGCACCAGATAGACCAGCACCAGGGTAATTTCCACCAGGGTCGGCAGGATATTGAACAGGGTGTAGGAAATCAGCGAACCGACGCTGCGCGTGCCGCGTTCAATATCGCGCGTCATGCCACCCGTCTGGCGGTTCAGGTGAAAGCGCAGCGACAGCGCATGCAGGTGGCGAAATACCTGCAGCGCAATCGTGCGCACGGCGCGCTGCGTGACGCGGGCGAATAAAAATTCGCGCAATTCGGTAAACAGGGTGGTCGACACGCGCAGCAAGCCATAGGCCACCAGCAGGGCGACCGGCAGCACCAGCAGCGCCTGCGGATGGGCCGCCGTGATGGTCATGGCGTCGACCAGTTTTTTCAGGATCAGCGGCACGCCCACATTGGCCAGCTTGGCGCCCACCAGGCACAGCAGCGCCAGCAGCACGCGCCATTTGTAGACCCACAGGTAGGGCAACAGCGTTTTCAGGGTGGCAAAATCGCTGCGGCTGGCGGCGGCTGGCGGGCGAGGTGGGGGGGTAGTCTGGGAGCGGCGCATGGCGAAAGTCGGCTTTTTATGGTTCAATCGGGACAATTGTAGCCTTTCATGAGAATAAACGATGAGCACCTCCCCCGCCCGCCCCGACAACTGCCTCGCCTCCGGCCTGCCCGCCGGAAAAATGCCCGAACTGCGCATGATGCCCGCGCCTTCGGACGCCAATGTCTACGGCGACGTGTTCGGCGGCTGGATCATGTCGCAAGTCGATATCGCCGGCTCGCTGCCGGCCACGCGGCGCGCCAACGGCAGGGTGGCGACCATCGCCGTCAATTCCTTCGTCTTCAAAAATCCCGTGTTCGTCGGCGATCTGCTGTCTTTTTATGCCGAGATCGTCAAGGTCGGCAATACCTCGATCACCGTCAACGTGGAAGTCTATGCCGAGCGCAACCGCCTGCAAGCGTGCATCGTGAAGGTCACGGAAGCCACGCTGATCTATGTCGCCACCGATTCCGACCGCAAGCCGCGCCAGGTGCCGCCGATTGAAACCTTGCTGTCGCAATAAGCAATTCCATGGATAGCCAGCGCCGCATTTTTCTCGCCAGCGCTGCACGCCTCGCCGCGCTGACGGCCACCGCCGGTTCCCTGGCCGGCTCCGGCGCCAGCGCGGCCACCCGCCTGAATGGCGCCGGCTATCCGTTTGCGCTCGGCGTCGCTTCCGGCTCGCCGCTGCCCGACGCGGTGGTGCTGTGGACCCGCATCAACTACGACCCGCTGCAAGCTGGCGCCACGCCGGCCATCGCCTTGAGCGTGCGCTGGGAAGTGGCCGGCGATGAGGCGTTCCGGCGCATCGTTGCCAAGGGCCAGGCGGTGGCCACGCCAGAACTGGCGCACAGCGTGCATGTCGATGTCACGGGCCTGGCACCCGGGCGCTGGTACTGGTACCGCTTTATCTTTGGCGACGCCGTCAGCCCCGTCGGACGCACCCGCACCGCACCTGTGCCCTCTTCCATGCCGGCCTCATTGAAACTGGCGGTGGCCTCGTGCCAACACTGGGAATTCGGCAGCTATGCGGCGCATCGGCATATCGCCGCGGCCGCGCCCGACCTGATCGCGTTCCTGGGCGACTATATCTATGAATGGGGCGCCTATCAATTGCAGCACCCGCAGCGGGCCGTGCGCCGCGACGAGAGTTTTACCCTGGAGCAGTACCGCGCCCGCTATGCGCAATATAAAAGCGATACGGACCTGCAGGGCGCCCATCTGGTGGCGCCGTGGATTGTCACCTGGGACGACCATGAGGTGGCCAACGACTACGGCAACGAGCGCGACGAGCTGCTGACCACCACCTTCTTGCAGCGCCGCGCGGCCGCCTACCAGGCCTTTTATGAACATATGCCGCTGCGCCTGCTGCCGCTGGGCCGGCGTGGCTTTGTCGACATGCGCATCTACCAGCGCTACGACTGGGGCCATCTGGCGCGTTTTCACGTGCTCGACGACCGCCAGTACCGCGCCAACCACGCCTGCCCGAAACCGAACCGGGGCGGCTCGAATTCCGTCACCACGCGCAGCTGCCCCGATTTGATGAAGCCGGACCGTACCATGCTGGGTTCCGCGCAGGAACGGTGGCTGCAGGAGGGGCTGGAAAAATCGCCGGCGCGCTGGAATATCCTGGCCCAGCAGACCCTGATGGCGCAATCGAGCCAGGTGCCGATCACGCGGCCCGGCGACGAACGGATCTGGACCGACGGCTGGGATGGCTATCCGATGGCGCGCCAGCAGTTGCTGGACACCCTGCAGGCCAGCGGCGCACGCAATCCGCTGGTGCTGTCGGGCGACGTGCATACTTTCTATGCGACCGAGCTGAGCCGCGACGCCATGCGGCCCGTCTCGCGCGCCAACCCGCTGCTGGCCACCGAGTTTTGCGGCACCTCGATCACGTCCAGTTCGCGCCCGCAGTCGCGCACCGACGACTACGTGGCGATGAATCCGCATATCCGCTACGGCCGCAGCGACAAGCGCGGCTATATGCTGATGGAGCTCACGCCGACGAAAACCACCACCTGCTTCCAGGGCCTGGACAATGTGCGCGACAGCGCGTCCCGCATCGCCACGCTGGCCAGTTTTACCGTCAGGGACGGCAAGGCCGGCTTGCAGGAAAGCTGATCAGGCCATCGAGACTTGCTTCAGCGCTTCGCGGTAGCGCCGGCTGACGGCCACCTCGCCACCGGTCGTCAGCATGGCCCGCGCATCGCCCGACTCGAGCGGCACGATGCTGTGCACGAAAGCCAGGTTGACGATGTAACTGCGGTGCACGCGCACAAAACGCTTGCCGTCCAGCCGTCGTTCGATGGCGGCCATGGTCGAGCGCAGCGGATAGTCGTGGCCGCGCACATGCAGGTTCACATAATTGCCCCAGGCCTGTATCCATTCGATCTCCGCCGCCGGCAACAAAAAATCCTTGCCCAGCTTGCGCACCAAAAACCGCTCGGGTTGCTCGACCGGCTCCACCGCCGGTCCTTGGTCCGGTTCGCCGAGCAAGGTGGCTTCGCCCTGCCAGCGCCGCAGCAGCAACTGGTAAAACGCGACAAACAGCAGGATTGAGAAGTAAGTGCGCACATCCTTGATATATTCATACGGGAATTCTTGCCACCAGTCGCCGAAATCGTAGTCGCCGCCCTGGCTCCAGTACACCAGCTTGCGCAAGGCCACCATCGCCAGCACATGCACCAGGCTGTAGACGATGGACGCCGCCAGGTGCCAGCGCAGGTTCTGGCGCTGGAATACCAGCTGCAGCGTGCGCATCTGATTGGCAAAAATCACCGCGGGGACCAGCGCCAGCAAGACCAGGTTGCTGCTCCATTCCCACACCGCCACTTCCCAGAACGGCGTATCGACATGCGTACGGACGCGATCGAGCCAGCTGATCCAGCAGTTGAGCGAGGTTTGCAGCAGAGACAGGACGATCCAGAAACCCGGCTCGGCAATCCGGCGCCAGCGCTGATAACGTTGCAATAACTCGGTGGAAGACACGCTCATGGTGGCAGACATAAAATTAGTTGCCTGATTGTACGATCCACCGGCCGTCCCGGGTTCGCCACTGGTCACAAGCAGCCTTCGGTTCGTCACTTTTTGCTGGTTGGCCCGGGCCACGCTGCCTATGCTGGCTCATCCCATCACCATGAGCCACCAACCATGTCACTGCCATCCCGCCGTCACGATATCGACGCCTTGCGTTTTCTTGTCTTCAGCCTGCTGATCGTCTACCACACGGCCATGCTGTACCTGGCGGGTGCCGAGTTCCATATGAAAAGCACCTACTTGACGGAGACCCTGCACTTTCCGATGGTCTTCATCAACCGCTGGCGCATGGAAATCGTGTTTATCATTTCCGGCGTGTCGTGCGCCATGATGACGCAGTCGTCGCGCGGCGCCTTTTTGTGGCGCCGGGTCCGGCGCCTGCTGCCGCCGCTGCTGTTTGGCGTGCTGGTGGTGGTGCCCGTGCAGCCCTACTGCGAAGGCGTCAGCAATGGCCTGGTGGCGCCAGGCTACGGGCAGTTCCTGCTCGATTATTTTGGCCACCACGCCTGGCCGGCCGGCGCCTTTACGGGCTGGAAAACCAGTTTTACCTGGAATCATCTGTGGTACCTGGTGTATCTGCTGCTGTACACCATCGTGCTGGTGGCGCTGCAACCGCTGCTCATCAAGATGAGGCCGCTGTTCACGGGCTTGCGCGGCTGGCGCCTGCTGGTCTTGCCCGCCCTGCCGGCGCTGGCGGCCACCGTCTTCCTGAAGCTGCGCTATCCGGAAACCCATGCATTGGTAAAAGACTGGTACGCGCACGCCATCTATTTCACCATGTTCGTCTATGGCTGGTGGCTGGGCAATGACAAGGGAGTGTGGCAGGAACTGGCGCGGCTGCGCTGGCACGCGCTGCTGATGGCACCGTGCGCGTTTGCCGTGTATCTCGGCTTTGACCTGGTGTATTCGGAAGACCTGCTGACCTGGGCATCGCTTGGTTCCTGGCCGATGCGCAATCTGTACATGTGGCTGGCGATTTGCGCCATCCTGGGCTGGTCGCACACCCTGCTGAACCGCCCATTTACCTGGCTGCCATGGGCACGCCAGGCCGTCTACCCCTGGTATATCCTGCACCAGAGCGCGATCTTGCTGCTGGCCTACTGGCTGGTGCCCTTGAGGCTGGCTCCGGTGATCGAACCCCTCTTGATCCTGGCGGGCACGGTGGCGATCTGCTGGGGACTCACCTCGCTGGTCATCAGCAAGGTGCACTGGCTGCGTCCCTGCTTTGGCCTGCCCGCCAGGCCAAATCTGGCGGCGGGCACGGCCATGTCGGCGGCTGCTTAAGCCACCTTTTTTTCGTCGCGCAACTGACGGCGCAGGATCTTGCCGACATTCGTCTTCGGCAATTCGTCGCGGAACTCGATGTATTTCGGCTTTTTATACGCCGTCAGTTCATGCTTGCAGTGTTCGCGGATCTGCTCCACCGTCAGGTTCGGATCCTTGCGCACCACAAACACTTTCACGGCCTCGCCCGAGTTACCATCCGGCACGCCGATGCAGGCACACTCCAGTACACCGGGGCAGGACGCGACCACGTCTTCCACTTCGTTCGGATACACATTGAAGCCCGAGACGATGATCATGTCCTTCTTGCGGTCGACGATGCGCACATAGCCGCGCTCATCCATGATGCCGACGTCGCCGGTCTTGAAGTAGCCGTCGGCCGTCATCGATTTCGCCGTTTCATCGGGGCGCTGCCAGTAGCCGGCCATCACTTGCGGGCCTTTCACGGCGATCTCGCCAGGCTGGCCCAGCGGCACTTCCACGCCATCGTCGTCGATGATGGTGACATCGGTCGACGGAATCGGCATGCCGATGGTGCCCGTGAATTCGGTGATGTCGACGCGGTTGCCGGTGACCACCGGCGAGGTTTCCGACATGCCATAGCCTTCGATCAGCGGGCAACCGGTCACTTTCAGCCAGCGTTCGGCCACATTGCGCTGCAGGGCCATGCCGCCGCCGTTGCACACTTTGTAGCTGGAGAAATCGAGCTTGGCGAATTCTTCATTGTTGAGCAAGGCGTTATACAAGGTATTAACGGCCGGGAAGACGACGATCTTGTACTTGGCCAGTTCCTTCACAAAACCGGGAATGTCGCGCGGGTTCGGCACCAGCACGTTCAGCCCGCCCAGGCGCATGCCCATCAGCGCGCTGACCGTCAGCGAATAGATGTGATACAGCGGCAAGGCGCACACGAACCCCATCGAGGTGGCGCGCATCTCTTTCGTCATCACCGGCGCAATCCAGGCCTCGTTTTGCAGCACATTGGCGATCACGTTACGGTGCAGCAGCATCGCGCCTTTCGACACGCCCGTCGTGCCGCCCGTGTATTGCAGGAAAACGATATCGTCATGGCCCTGCTGCACGGGTTTGAGCTTCAGGCGCGCGCCTTCGGCCAGCATCTTGTTGAAGCCGATGGCGCCCGGCAGATGGAAGGCCGGCACCATTTTCTTGATTTTACGCACCACGAAATTGACGACGGTGCCTTTCAGGCCACCGAGCAAGTCGCCCATGGTGGCGACGATCACGTGTTTCACCTGCGTATGCGCCAGCACCTGTTCGACCGTGGTGGCGAAATTTTCCAGCACGATGATCGCTTCGCTGCCCGAGTCGACCAGTTGGTGCTGCAATTCGCGCGGCGTGTACAGCGGGTTGACGTTCACCACCGTATAGCCTGCGCGCAGGATCGCCGCCATCGCCACCGGATACTGCAGCACGTTCGGCAGCATGATGGCCACGCGCGCGCCAGGCGACAGCCCCTTGCTTTGCAGCCAGGCGCCCATCTGCAGCGACAATTTGTCCAGTTCGCGGTAGGTGAGGAATTTATCCATGCACACGAAAGCATTGCGATCCGCATATTTCTGGAACGACTCTTCCAGCAAATGCGTCACGGAACGGTATTGCGTGCAATCGATCTCGTGCGGAACGCTGTCCGGGTACGACTTCAACCAAATCTTGTCCATCTTGCCTCATCTTTATCTGTAAAGGGACGCGCCGCCCTGGCGCCTCCCGGTGTTTTAAGCCGATACTTTTTGTTCGTCGCGCAGGGCGCGGCGCAAAATCTTGCCGACGTTGGTCTTAGGCAGTTCATCCCTGAATTCGATGAATTTCGGCCGCTTGTAGCCCGTGAATTGTTCCTTGCAATATGCCATCAGGGTCTCCACCGTCAGGTTCGGGTCCTTGCGCACCACAAACACTTTCACGGCTTCGCCCGAATGTTCGTCGGGCACGCCCACGCACGCGCATTCGAGCACGCCCGGGTGGGCCGCGATCACGCCTTCGAGTTCGTTCGGGTACACATTGAAGCCGGACACCAGGATCATGTCCTTCTTGCGGTCGACGATCTTCACATAGCCGCGTTCGTCCATGATGCCCACGTCGCCCGACTTGAAGTAGCCGTCCGCCGTCATGACCTTGGCCGTTTCATCGGGACGGTTCCAATAGCCACTCATCACCTGCGGGCCGCGGATGGCGATTTCGCCGGTCTGGCCCAGCGCCACTTCATTGCCATCGTCGTCGAGGATGGCGATTTCGGTCGACGGAATCGGCAGGCCGATGGTACCGGAAAACACCGTGCTGTCGGCGCGGTTGCAGGTGGCGACCGGGGACGTTTCCGACAGGCCATAGCCTTCGATGATCGACACGCCCGTCACCTGCTGCCACTTGTCGTTGACCGATTTCTGCACCGCCATGCCGCCGCCATTGGCGATCTTCAGGCCCGAGAAATCGAGGCGCGCAAAGTCGGGGTGATTCACCAGCGCATTGTATAAAGTGTTGACCGCTGGCAGCAGGTTGAACTTGTACTTGCCCAGCTCCTTGATCAGGCCGGGGATATCGCGCGGGTTCGGCACCAGGATATTCAGGCCGCCGACGCGCGTGCCCCACAGCGCGCAGGCCGTCAGCGCAAAGATATGGTACAGCGGCAAGGCGCACACGATGGTCATCTGCTCCTTGTTGTCCGGGTCCAGCGCGGCCGACGACCACGCTTCCGACTGCAGCACATTGGCGATCACATTGCGGTGGCTGAGCGTGGCGCCTTTCGACACGCCGGTGGTGCCGCCCGTATATTGCAGGAAAGCTGGCTCGTTGATATGCAGTTCGACCGGCGTGAGTTTCATGCGGCTGCCGAGCGACAGCGCGCTCTTGAAGCGCATGGCGTTCGGCAGCGAAAACGCGGGCACCATCTTCTTGACATTGCGCACCACGAAATTGACGATGGCGCCCTTCAGGCCACCGAGCATCTCGCCCATGCTGGCGACGATGACATGTTTCACGGCCGTCTTGCCCAGCACTTGCTCCAGCGTATGGGCAAAGTTTTCCAGCACGATGATCGCTTCGCTGCCCGAGTCGTTGAGCTGGTGTTCCAGCTCGCGCGGCGTGTACAGCGGATTGACATTGACCACCGTGTAGCCGGCACGCAGCACGGCCGCGATCGCCACCGGATACTGCAGCACATTGGGCATCATCAGCGCCACCCTGGCACCCTTTTTCAGGCCCCGGCTTTGCAGAAAGGCGCCCAGCTGGCGCGAATAGGTATCGAGTTCGGCATAGGTCAAAAATTTGTCCATGCAGACATAGGCATTGCGATCCGCATATTTTGTAAACGCTTCTTCGAGCAAGTGCACCAGCGAACGATATTGATCGGGATCGATGTCGGCGGGTACGCCGGGCGGATACGACTTCAGCCAAATTTTTTCCATGCTGTGCCTCTTGTCTCGAATAATCACGGGGGAGCCGGGGTGCTTGGACCGGCGCTGATTACTGCTGCGGATACGTTGTCCTGCAGTCATGATGAGCATTCTGAAGAGCAATTGCTCCATGCTACTAACGCGATGCTATCGGGCGCACGGCTTCCATGCAAGCGCTTTCAGCAGGATTAGAACAGGAACTCCAGGGGTATTTTGTGCTGCAATGCAGCATAGAAAATACAGCGTTGCAGGAACTGGCAGCTTGGCAAACCTGACAATCTTTAAGGCTCAAGGGGCAGGCTGTGCTGCAGACGCTGGCGACGCTCGGACTGGTCCAGCAGAGACATTGTGTGCACTGCAGCATAAAAAGCACGAAAGTTCTTTTTTTCTTCCAGCAATTTTTTGAAGGCCGGCAAAAATTGATCGTAGGTCGCGACCGAAGCGAGGTGGGCATTGCTCAAAGGCTGCTCGAACCAGCGGTCATAACCGGCATAACCACCCCAGTGCTGCTTCAATACCTGGTACTCATCTTGTAAAGCGGCAAACACCAGCGCCTTGCGCACGCGCTTGTCCGCATCGCTGGCGCCACTCCGGTACAGCAGATCGAGTTGCGCGCGGTACTTGCGCAGCAGGGTCAAAAAATCGTGGCGCCGGTTTGTATATTGCAGATAAGCCACCTGCATCGCCTGATTGCCGTCGTGCGCCAGCCAGCGCTGCACGCCGGCCTCTTCCACGGCAACGGCAAACGATTCGTTGAAGGCCGAGTCACCGGGCACATACACCACCTGGTGCGCCAGCTCATGAAAGATCATGCGCGCCAGTTCGGCGTCGTTGTAGTTGATAAAAGTCGACAGCAGCGGGTCGTCGAACCAGCCCAGGGTGGAATAGGCGGGCACGCCCCCCACCTGCACATCGTAATGCTGGGCACGCAAAGTCTCCGCATAGGCTTGCGCCTCGTCCTTGTCGTAATAGCCGCGGTAGGTGACGCAGCCGGCGATCGGGAAGCACCATTGCAGCGGCTGCAGGGACAGTTCCGGCGTGGCGACCACATTCCACAGCACGAAGGGGCGTTGCACGGCAGCATAGGTTTTATAGCTGCCGTTGTCGGGCAGGCCCAGTTCGGTCACGGCAAACTGGCGTATCTGCCGCGCCTTCTGCAGGCGCGCTTTCAGGCGCGGCTCGGTGATCGGGTCGTTCAGCCAAGCATCGATCGGGCGCGCGGACGACCACAGCGAATATTGCCCCTGCGCCGCTTGCGTGTAATAGCGCAGCTGCGTGCAGCCGCCCAGCAGCAAGCACATGCCCAGCACTGCGGTGGCGGGCAGGCGCGCCATGTCAGGCGGCCTTTTCCACTTCGACCAGCGTATCGTAGAAGGTCGGCGCGCGGCCCATGTCGGTCAGGCGCTGGCTGGTCACTTCATTGGCATTCTTGCCGTCGCTGGCCAGCTTTTTCCACCACACCGACAACCCCACCACCAGGCCGCGCCGCGCCTTGTCCGTCACGCGCGCCTTGGCCACGAAACTGCCGCGGTCATTGAAGATGCGCACCATGTCGCCGGCGGCGATACCGCGCGCGGCACAGTCCTCGGGATGCATGTCCAGGTGCGGCTCGCCTTCGGCCGCGCGCAGGCTTTTCACGTTCACAAACGTGGAATTGAGGAAATTGCGCGCCGGCGGCGAGATCATCGCCAGCGGAAAACGCGCCGCCAGGGTCGGATTGCTGGCCGGCGACTCATACGGCGCAATATACGCGGGCAGCGGGTCGAGACCGGCGTCCAGCATGGCCTGCGAGTAAAACTCGCATTTGCCTGACGGCGTGGGGAAACCGCCGTGGGCAAACGGCGCCTCGGGCATCGCCAGCTTTTGCCAGCCGGTCCGCTTCAGCGATTCCCAGTCGAAATGCACGGCACGCGCGTCGGTGGCGTCAAACGCCTGTGCCGCCAGCGCGTCGTCGCTGTCCCGGAAGCAGGGATCGTCAAAGCCCATGCGCTGCGCCAGCAGGCGGAAGATTTCCGTATTGGCCTTGGCTTCGCCCAGCGGCGCCACGGCGGCATTGTTGGCCATCATGTACAGGTGGCCATAGGTCGAATGGGCATCGACGTGTTCGAGCTGGGTGGTGGCCGGCAACACGATATCGGCATAGTCGACGGTATCGGTCTGGAAGTGTTCCAGCACCACCGTGAACAAATCCTCGCGCGCAAAACCCTGCGCCACTTTTGACGACTCGGGCGCCACCGCCAGCGGATTCGAGTTGTAGACGATCACGGCTTCCACCTGCGGGCCGAACTCGGGCGAGCTTGCTTTCAGCAGATCGTCGCCGATGGTGCTCATGTTGATGGTGCGCGGCGTGCCCTTCATCAGATCGGGCCGCTGCAGCGCCTTGCGGTTGACCGGGAAGGAACCCGAGCTCGACAGCTGCATGCCGCCGGCCGCATGGCGCCAGGCGCCCGTCAGCGCCGGCAGGCAGGCGATATTGCGCACCGCCATGCCGCCACCACGCACCCGCTGCACGCCGTAGTTGGCGCGGATCGCCACACCGTCACCGCTGCGGCAGGCCTGGCCATACAGGCACGCCAAGTCCGCCACTTCGCTCACGCTGATGCCGCATACCTCGGCCGTGCGCTCGGGCGTCCATTCCAGCGCGCGCTGTTTCAGTTGCTCGTAGCCCAGGGTATGGTTGTCGATATAGTCGTGGTCGACCAGGTCTTCCGCGATCAGCACATGCATCAGCCCCAGGGCCAGCGCCGCATCGGTGCCGGGCAGCAGGGCAATATGCTGCTGGCATTTCTCGGCCGTCAGCGAACGATAGGGGTCGATCGCGATCAGCGTCGCGCCGTTGCGCTTGGCTTCCTGGGCTCGCATCCAGAAATGCAGGTTCGACGCAATCGGATTGCCGCCCCAGATAATGATCAGCTTTGCATGCTGAAACTGTTCCATGTCGGTGCCGATGCTGGCGCCCACCGTATATCGGTAGCCGGTGGCGCCGGCCGAGGCGCAGATGGTGCGGTCCAGCAGGGAGGCGCCCAGCTGGTTGAAAAAGCGCGACGACATCGATTCGCCCTGCACCAGGCCCATGGTGCCGCAATAGCTGTAAGGCAAAATCGCCTGCGGATTGCGCGCCGCGATCGGTGCCAGGCGCGCGGCGATAATGTCCAGCGCCTCGTCCCAGCTGATGCGCTCGAACTTGCCTTCGCCCTTCTTTCCCACCCGGCGCAGCGGATGCAACAGCCGGTCCGCATGGTAGGTGCGTTCCGTAAAGCGCGATACCTTGGTGCACAGCACGCCGGCCGTGGTCGGATGCTCGGGATCGCCCTTGACTGCGGTGGCTACCCCGTCGGTCACCGTTACCAGCAAGGCGCAGGTATCGGGGCAATCGAGCGGGCAGGTCGCGCGCACTTGTGTGGTGGTCATGGTGCAATCCAGAAAGCGTCAGGGAAAGCCGATACTGTAAGCCAGCCGGCGCCCCGGTAGCAAGCTGTGCGCTGGATTTACAAGCTGGACACGGGCTACAATGGCCCCAACCCCGCGCATGTTTTCGATCAAACGTGCCCGTCCCGGCGTGCCGTACACTGATGCGCGCCTGCATCTACAGGAGAATACGATGAAACTAGTTGAACCCATCTTGGCGTTTCAATCCGAGCTGCGACGTATCCGCCGCGATCTGCACGCCCATCCGGAATTATGCTACGAGGAACAGCGCACCTCCGACGTGGTCGCCGCCAAGCTGGCCGAATGGGGCATCCCCGTCGTGCGCGGCCTGGGCCGCACCGGCGTGGTCGGCATTATCCGGAACGGCACCTCGAACCGCGCCATCGGCATCCGCGCCGACATGGACGCCCTGCCGATGCAGGAAATGAATACCTTTGAACATGCGTCGCGCCACCCCGGCAAGATGCACGCCTGCGGCCACGACGGCCACACGGCCATGCTGCTGGGCGCCGCCCATCATCTGGCGCACAACCGCCATTTCGACGGCACCGTGTATGTGATCTTCCAGCCGGCCGAAGAAGGCGGCGCCGGCGCGCGCGAAATGATCGCCGACGGCCTGTTCACCCAATTCCCGATGGAAGCCATTTACGGCATGCACAACTGGCCAGGCGCCGCCGTCGGCACGCTGAGCGTGGTGGCCGGACCAATGATGGCATCGAGCAATGAATTTCACGTCACCGTCAAAGGCAAGGGCGCGCATGCGGCCCAGCCCCACAAGGGTATCGACCCGGTGATGGTGGCGGTGCAGATCGCGCAAAGCTGGCAAACCGTGATTACCCGCAACAAGAGCCCGCTCGATACGGCCGTGCTGTCGATCACGCAGATCCATGCCGGCAGCGCCACCAATGTGATCCCCGACGACGCCAGCCTGATCGGCACCGTGCGCACCTTTACCACGCCAGTGCTCGACCTGATCGAAGAGCGCATGCGCGACATCGCCGTGCATACGGCCGCCGCCTTTGGCGCCGAAGTCGACTTCAATTTCAAGCGCAACTATCCGCCGCTGGTCAACCACGCCAGGGAAACCGCGTTTGCCGTGGAAGTCATGAAACAGGTGGTCGGCGCCGACAAGGTCAATGACAACGTCGAGCCCACCATGGGCGCCGAGGATTTCTCGTTCTTCCTGCAGGAAAAAGCCGGCTGCTACATCTTTATCGGCAATGGCGATGGCGATCACCGCGACGGCGGCCACGGCCTGGGCCCTTGCGTGCTGCACAATGGCAGTTATGACTTCAATGACAACCTGCTGCCGATCGGCGCCAGTTTCTGGGTCAAGCTGGCCGAAACCAGCTTGCCGCTCGCTTGAATTTCGTCAGCTGAGTTGATCCGGGCCATTCCCCAGCCGCTGGCCGGGATTGATGGCTTCCAGGGCCAGCAGGGCGGCGGCGTGGTCTGCCGTCGCATGGGTCTCGGCGATGGACTCGTAGCGCCGCGTCACCAGCTCGGTTAGCGGCAGAGCGATATCGGCCGCCTCGGCCGCCGCCAGGATATTGTGCATGTCCTTGACCTGGCTTTTCACCTGGCCGCCGGCAACGAAATTGCGTTCCAGCATGCGCTGGCCATGCACCTCCAGGATGCGGCTTTCGGCAAAACCACCGCGTATCGCCGTGCGCACAGCCGCCGCATCGGCGCCAGCGGCCTGGGCCAGCAGCAACGCTTCCGCCACGATATTCAGGGTGGCGCCGACGATCAATTGATTGCACAGCTTGGCGACCTGGCCGCTGCCGGCAGGACCCACCAGGGTCGGCCGGCCCATCACCGTTAATATCGCTTCCATCCTGGCGTAATCTTCCGCGCTGCCGCCGGCCATGATGGCCAGGCTGCCGGCCTGCGCGCCACCCACGCCACCCGAGACGGGCGCATCGATGAATGCGTGGCCGGCGGCCTGCAGCGCAGCGTGGAATTGTTGTGCTTCAGCCTGTTTAGTGGAACTCATGTCGACCCATAGCGTCGCCGGCGCCAGGGCCGGCAAGGCGTCCTGCATTACGTGCGCGACGATAGGGCCCGCTTCCAGCATCGAGATCACGACCTGCGCGCCAGCGACGGCATCCATCAGCGATTCAGGTGCATCGGCCCCGGCCGCGCGCAATAGCTGGGCCTTGCTGTGCGTGCGATTCCAAACTGTGACAGAATAACCAGCCTGCAGCAGGCGCCGGACCATTGGATCCCCCATCAGGCCAGTACCGAGAAATGCGATTTTTGTAGAGAATGTCAATTGAACCTCTGAATATCGAGTGGCGAAAACGGCAGCAAGACGCATGCCTGTGCAAACAAGACAAGCCTAACGGCCAATTTTACGATGAAAGCCTCTATGTTCTTCAAGAAGAATCTCCTCACCTGTGTCGCGGCCGCCGCCGCGCTGATGGCTGCCACTTCCAGCTTTGCCGCTGATGACAAGCTGATCGACTCCGTGTATGGCGAATACGCCAAGGGCGTCAAAATCCAGATGGTGCGCGCCGGCGTCACCTCGAACTGGGACAAGGCCTGGTTTGTATCGAACGGCACCCAGCTGAGCGGTTACTGGGATGCAAGCATCGGCGGCTGGGATGGCAAAAGCTATCGCAATGTTCCTGGCCAGCATCAAAGGCTGTGGGACCTGGGCTTCACTCCCGTCTTCCGCTTTGAAAACACGAATAAACTGGGCTTCTATGCGGAAGCGGGTATCGGCGTGCACATGCTGTCGAAGCTGTATGACAACGACGACGACCGCCTGTCGACCCACTTCCAGTTTGGCGACCATGCCGGCATCGGCTATGTGTTCGACAACAAATGGGAAGTCAGCGCCAAGATCCAGCACTTTTCAAATGGCGGCTACAAGAAACCAAACAGCGGCGTGAACTACGGCGTGATCAAAGTGGCGTACCACTTCTGATCTGCTGCTTGAAACGACGAGGCCCTGCGCGCAGCGCAGGGCTTTTTTTCGTCTTTTGATTGAGCGGCGTGAAACCACCAGACGAAAAAAAACCCCGATCATCACTGATCGGGGTTTTTCTCTTACTGCGAATAACAAGCCTGACGATAACCTACTTTCACACTGGTTGCAGCACTATCATCGGCGCAAAGTTGTTTCACGGTCCTGTTCGGGATGGGAAGGGGTGGGACCAACTTGCTATGGTCATCAGGCATAACTTGGAATGACGGTTGCTCCCGGTTGGGCAGCAGCGTCATGAATCTGGAAGAAGCAAAGATTAGGGTAATGAATGTCGTATCAACACACACGCAACGTTGTACCGTCTTATCCTCTGCACCTGCTAAGGTTATAGGGACAAGCCGTACGGGCAATTAGTACTGGTTAGCTTAATGCATTACTGCACTTCCACACCCAGCCTATCAACGTCCTGGTCTCGAACGACCCTTCAAAGAGCTCAAGGCTCTGGGAAATCTCATCTCAAGGCAAGTTTCCCGCTTAGATGCTTTCAGCGGTTATCTCTTCCGAACTTAGCTACCCGGCAATGCCACTGGCGTGACAACCGGTACACCAGAGGTTCGTCCACTCCGGTCCTCTCGTACTAGGAGCAGCCCCCTTCAAATTTCCAACGCCCACGGCAGATAGGGACCAAACTGTCTCACGACGTTTTAAACCCAGCTCACGTACCACTTTAAATGGCGAACAGCCATACCCTTGGGACCGGCTACAGCCCCAGGATGTGATGAGCCGACATCGAGGTGCCAAACTCCCCCGTCGATATGAACTCTTGGGAGGAATCAGCCTGTTATCCCCAGAGTACCTTTTATCCGTTGAGCGATGGCCCTTCCATACAGAACCACCGGATCACTATGTCCTACTTTCGTACCTGCTCGACTTGTCAGTCTCGCAGTTAAGCACGCTTATGCCATTGCACTATCAACACGATGTCCGACCGTATCTAGCGTACCTTCGAACTCCTCCGTTACACTTTAGGAGGAGACCGCCCCAGTCAAACTGCCTACCATGCACTGTCCCCGATCCGGATAACGGACCAAGGTTAGAACCTCAAACAAACCAGGGTGGTATTTCAAGGTTGGCTCCACGAGAACTAGCGTCCCCGCTTCAAAGCCTCCCACCTATCCTACACAGATTGGTTCAAAGTCCAATGCAAAGCTACAGTAAAGGTTCATGGGGTCTTTCCGTCTAGCCGCGGGTAGATTGCATCATCACAAACATTTCAACTTCGCTGAGTCTCGGGAGGAGACAGTGTGGCCATCGTTACGCCATTCGTGCAGGTCGGAACTTACCCGACAAGGAATTTCGCTACCTTAGGACCGTTATAGTTACGGCCGCCGTTTACTGGGACTTCAATCAAGAGCTTGCACCCCATCATTTAATCTTCCAGCACCGGGCAGGCGTCACACCCTATACGTCCACTTTCGTGTTTGCAGAGTGCTGTGTTTTTATTAAACAGTCGCAGCCACCAGTTTATTGCAACCCTTTCACCCTCATGGAGTAAACCAATCAAGCTACCGGGGCGTACCTTTTCCCGAAGTTACGGTACCAATTTGCCGAGTTCCTTCTCCCGAGTTCTCTCAAGCGCCTTAGAATACTCATCTCGCCCACCTGTGTCGGTTTGCGGTACGGTCTCGTATGACTGAAGCTTAGAGGCTTTTCTTGGAACCACTTCCGATTGCTTCGTGAACAAGTTCACTCGTCCCATCCCCTTGAATCCTGCGCCCGGATTTGCCTAAGCGCCTTCTATGAGACAGAAACTGACTATTCCAACAGTCAGACAACCTTCCGCGATCCGTCCCCCCATCGCATCATACGACGGTGCAGGAATATTAACCTGCTTCCCATCAGCTACGCATCTCTGCCTCGCCTTAGGGGCCGACTCACCCTGCTCCGATGAACGTTGAACAGGAAACCTTGGGCTTACGGCGTGGAGGCTTTTCACCCCCATTATCGCTACTCATGTCAGCATTCGCACTTCTGATACCTCCAGCATCCTTTACAAGACACCTTCGCAGGCTTACAGAACGCTCTCCTACCATATATATTGCTATATATCCGCAGCTTCGGTGACTGGCTTAGCCCCGTTACATCTTCCGCGCAGGACGACTCGATCAGTGAGCTATTACGCTTTCTTTAAATGATGGCTGCTTCTAAGCCAACATCCTGACTGTTTTAGCCTTCCCACTTCGTTTTCCACTTAGCCAATCTTTGGGACCTTAGCTGGCGGTCTGGGTTGTTTCCCTCTTGACGCCGGACGTTAGCACCCGACGTCTGTCTCCCAAGCTCGCACTCATCGGTATTCGGAGTTTGCAATGGGTTGGTAAGTCGCAATGACCCCCTAGCCATAACAGTGCTCTACCCCCGATGGTGATACTTGAGGCACTACCTAAATAGTTTTCGGAGAGAACCAGCTATTTCCAAGTTTGTTTAGCCTTTCACCCCTACCCACAGCTCATCCCCTAATTTTTCAACATTAGTGGGTTCGGACCTCCAGGGCGTGTTACCGCACCTTCATCCTGGCCATGAGTAGATCACTTGGTTTCGGGTCTACACCCAGCGACTGATCGCCCTATTCGGACTCGATTTCTCTACGGCTTCCCTATATGGTTAACCTTGCCACTGAATGTAAGTCGCTGACCCATTATACAAAAGGTACGCAGTCACGGAACAAGTCCGCTCCTACTGTTTGTATGCACACGGTTTCAGGATCTATTTCACTCCCCTTCCGGGGTTCTTTTCGCCTTTCCCTCACGGTACTGGTTCACTATCGGTCGATTACGAGTATTTAGCCTTGGAGGATGGTCCCCCCATATTCAGACAGGATGTCACGTGTCCCGCCCTACTTGTCGTACGCTTAGTACCACCGGTCCGATTTCACATACGGGGCTATCACCCGCTATGGCTCCTATTTCCAGAGAATTCTGTTATCGGTCCGACTATCACGTACAGGCTCTTCCCATTTCGCTCGCCGCTACTTTGGGAATCTCGGTTGATTTCTTTTCCTGCAGCTACTTAGATGTTTCAGTTCGCCGCGTTCGCCTTGCATACCTATGTATTCAGTATGCAATACCCTAAAAGGGTGGGTTGCCCCATTCGGAAATCTGCGGATCAAAGTGTGTTTGCTCACTCCCCGCAGCTTATCGCAAGCTACTACGTCCTTCATCGCCTGTAATCGCCAAGGCATCCACCATGTGCACTTATTCGCTTGTCCCTATAACGTTAGCCTCTGTTCACCGAAGTGAGCAAAGAGCGCTACAGGGATAAGAAAGTACAACGTTGTTGCTTGTTTGTTGATACATACAATCATTACCCATCAAGTCGCCTCATGCATTCCTGCACGCATAGACTTGATCAATAAATAATCTTTACTTCTTCCAGATTGTTAAAGAACGAAACAGCAATGATCGCTAAAAGATCAAACCTAAACCACAGTCTTGTTGACTGGCTTACGTTTGCACTTTCAAAGTCTTGGTGGAGGATGACGGGATCGAACCGACGACCCCCTGCTTGCAAAGCAGGTGCTCTCCCAGCTGAGCTAATCCCCCTGAGATACTACAGAAACTGGTAGGGCTGGTTGGACTCGAACCAACGACCCCCGCGTTATCAACACGGTGCTCTAACCAGCTGAGCTACAGCCCCAAATGCTGTTCTTCTTTATTAACAGCCGATAAGTGTGAACATTTGATGGTGAAGCATTACTGCTTCGTGCAAACTCTAGAAAGGAGGTGATCCAGCCGCACCTTCCGATACGGCTACCTTGTTACGACTTCACCCCAGTCACGAATCCTACCGTGGTAAGCGCCCTCCTTGCGGTTAAGCTACCTACTTCTGGTAAAACCCGCTCCCATGGTGTGACGGGCGGTGTGTACAAGACCCGGGAACGTATTCACCGCGACATGCTGATCCGCGATTACTAGCGATTCCAACTTCATGCAGTCGAGTTGCAGACTACAATCCGGACTACGATACACTTTCTGCGATTAGCTCCCCCTCGCGGGTTGGCGGCGCTCTGTATGTACCATTGTATGACGTGTGAAGCCCTACCCATAAGGGCCATGAGGACTTGACGTCATCCCCACCTTCCTCCGGTTTGTCACCGGCAGTCTCATTAGAGTGCCCTTTCGTAGCAACTAATGACAAGGGTTGCGCTCGTTGCGGGACTTAACCCAACATCTCACGACACGAGCTGACGACAGCCATGCAGCACCTGTGTACTGGTTCTCTTTCGAGCACTCCCTGATCTCTCAAGGATTCCAGCCATGTCAAGGGTAGGTAAGGTTTTTCGCGTTGCATCGAATTAATCCACATCATCCACCGCTTGTGCGGGTCCCCGTCAATTCCTTTGAGTTTTAATCTTGCGACCGTACTCCCCAGGCGGTCTACTTCACGCGTTAGCTGCGTTACCAAGTCAATTAAGACCCGACAACTAGTAGACATCGTTTAGGGCGTGGACTACCAGGGTATCTAATCCTGTTTGCTCCCCACGCTTTCGTGCATGAGCGTCAATCTTGACCCAGGGGGCTGCCTTCGCCATCGGTGTTCCTCCACATATCTACGCATTTCACTGCTACACGTGGAATTCTACCCCCCTCTGCCAGATTCTAGCCTTGCAGTCTCCAATGCAATTCCCAGGTTGAGCCCGGGGATTTCACATCAGACTTACAAAACCGCCTGCGCACGCTTTACGCCCAGTAATTCCGATTAACGCTTGCACCCTACGTATTACCGCGGCTGCTGGCACGTAGTTAGCCGGTGCTTATTCTTCAGGTACCGTCATTAGCAGGAGATATTAGCTCCCACCGTTTCTTCCCTGACAAAAGAGCTTTACAACCCGAAGGCCTTCTTCACTCACGCGGCATTGCTGGATCAGGCTTGCGCCCATTGTCCAAAATTCCCCACTGCTGCCTCCCGTAGGAGTCTGGACCGTGTCTCAGTTCCAGTGTGGCTGGTCGTCCTCTCAGACCAGCTACTGATCGATGCCTTGGTAGGCTTTTACCCTAACAACTAGCTAATCAGATATCGGCCGCTCCACGAGCATGAGGTCTTGCGATCCCCCACTTTCATCCGTAGATCGTATGCGGTATTAGCGTAACTTTCGCTACGTTATCCCCCACTCCAGGGTACGTTCCGATATATTACTCACCCGTTCGCCACTCGCCACCAGAGCAAGCTCCGTGCTGCCGTTCGACTTGCATGTGTAAGGCATGCCGCCAGCGTTCAATCTGAGCCAGGATCAAACTCTTCAGTTTAATCTCTGTTACTTTGCCGTTTTACCGGCATGGTCGAACCTTTTAATCGGTTCAAACCCCTCGCATTGCGAGGTGTTTGCTCACTCAAAAAACTGACAGGCTACTTCCGAAGAAGTATCCTATTTCATTATTTCTTGTGAACATTTGATATTTTAAGTTTTACAGCAATCCGAAGATCACTGCTGCACTTCATCAAATGCCCACACTTATCGACTGTTAATTGTTAAAGAACGGTATTCGGTGCTACGTTTCGCGCTATCGACAAAGCGTTGTGTTTGTCAGCTGCGAAGAAGGAAGAGTATGAAGCATTTCGCTAAATCCGTCAACACCTTCTTTTTTCTCTCTTCACTCTGCATTTGCATGCGTCGTTCAGCGAGGGGGCGAATTATAGCCAGCTACCGCCACCACCGCAAGGACTATTTTGAGCTGGCACTCGCTTTGCTTATTACCAGTACAGCAACAGCGGCCAAGGCTGCTTTTGCTCCCTTCCGGCACAGGTGCTACATTATGGAACACCAGTGCAGGTATACACAGAGCCGCGCCCAGGAGCGACGGCCAACCGAGACAAAGAGACCATCATGCACCGTCCTACTGCTACAGATCTGAACAGGTCGACGCCGGCGTCCGCCTGGCCGGACAATATGCCGCTGATTATCGAGACTTCACACCGGCGCTCGGTCGACTATGGCTTGCGACCGGAATCGGTGGCCGACTTCAGCCCGCTGGCGCGCAGCGACCTGACGGTGCTGATCGAGCAGAACCGGCTGCTGCACGCGCACGCCGTGCCGGCCATGGAGACGCTGTACCAGCAGATCGTCAATACCCACAATATGGTGATCTTGACGGACGCCACCGGCGTGATCGTCCATTCGCTGGGCGACGACGACTTCCTGGAAAAAGCCAGCCGGGTCGCGCTGCAGCCTGGCGTGGCCTGGTCGGAGGCCAGCAAGGGCACCAATGCGATCGGCACGGCAATCGCGGAAAAATCGCCGACTCTCGTACATGCCGACCAGCACTACCTGGCCGCCAACCATTTTCTGACCTGCTCGGCCGCGCCGATTACCGACCACCTGGGCAATGTGATCGGCGTGCTTGATGTGTCCGGCGACCAGCGCAGCTTTCACAAGCACACCATGGCGCTGGTGCGCATGTCGGCGCTGATGATCGAAAACCAGCTGTTCTCGGCCACTTTCGAGGACTCGATTACCTTGCACTTTCATACCCGGCCCGAATTCATCGGTACCCTGATGGAGGGGATTGCGTCGTTCAGCCCGGGTGGACGCTTCCTGGCCGCCAACCGCAATGGCCTGTTCCAGCTGGGACTGCCGTTTTCCGCGCTGCAGTCGCATACCTTCAGTTCGCTGTTCGGCCTGCCCGTCTCGGCCCTGTATGAGCACTACCGCACCGCCGCGCCCGGCCTGCTGACCCTGTGCATGCACAATGGCGTGCGCGTGTATGGCCGCGCCCAGCTACGGCTGGCCAACAACGTGTTCCAGCAATCGCTGAGCAATGACAGGCCCGTCGTCGCCGCCAACCAGGCTGCGGCCCAGGCGCGGCGCCTGTCCGGCCTGCGCTACCTGCGCACCGGCGATCCGCAGCTGGAACTGGTGATCGACAAGGTCACGCGCGTGCTGGGCAAGGATATCCCCATCATGATCATGGGCGAAACGGGCACCGGCAAGGAACTGTTGGCGCAGGCCATCCATAACGATTCACCGCGCGCCATGAGTCCTTTCGTGGCCGTCAACTGCGCCTCGATTCCGGAAACGCTGATCGAGTCCGAACTGTTCGGCTACGAGGACGGGGCGTTTACCGGCGCGCGCAAGAAAGGCGCGATCGGCAAGATATTGCAGGCCAATGGCGGCACGCTGTTCCTCGACGAGATCGGCGACATGCCCTTCAGCCTGCAGGCACGCCTGCTGCGCGTGCTGCAGGAGCGCATGGTCACGCCGCTGGGCAGCGACAAGTCGATTCCCGTCAACGTGGAACTGATCTGCGCCACCAACCACAATCTGCGCGAGCGCATGGCACGCGGCCTGTTCCGCGAGGATCTGTATTACCGGCTCAACGGCCTGGTGGTCAAGCTGCCGCCGCTGCGCGAGCGCACCGACCTGGAAACCGTGGTGAAGAAAATCCTGTCGACGGAAGCGGAACACGGCCGCCATCACGTGTCGCCGGAAATCCTGGCGCTGTTCCGCCAGCACCGCTGGCCCGGCAACTTCCGCCAGCTGACCAATCTGCTGCGCACCGCCATCGTGATGGCCGGCGACGAGACGGAAATCTGCCTGCGCCATATGCCCGACGACTTCCTCGACGATATCGAACAACATCCGGATACCGCAGCGGGCATTGAGGCCGGCACCGACCGCCTGCTGGCCCAGGGCGCCAACCTGGAAGAGATGGAACAGTCGGTGATCGCGAAGTCGCTGGCGGCGAACGGCGGCAATGTCTCGGCCACGGCGCGCGCGCTGGGCGTATCGCGCAATACGATTTATCGGAAAATTCCCGGCCTGAAGTAGGTAGCCATTGTAGCGCGCCATTCATGATGCTTCCGGTGGAAAACCGGGTGAACGCCATTCGCGGCCCTGCTTGTCGATGGCCAGCAGGTCGACGCCGGGCAGGCTGGCCGCCAGCAGCGCCGCCCTTTCACGGCCCAGCACCATGCAGGCGGTCGACAAGCCATCGGCCAGCATGCCGGTCGGCGCCATCACGGTCACGCTGGCCAGTTCCTGCGGCGAGTCCCCCGCCGCAGGATCGAAGATATGGTGGTGCAGATAATCGGGCGTAAATACGCTTTCGTAATCGCCCGAGGTCGCCACGCCGCAGCCGTTGATGAACAGGGTCGCCGCCAGCGCCTGATCGTCGCGCGGATCGCGCACGCCGAGTGCCCACGGTTGATGCGCGCGCTTGCGTCCGCGCGCCACGAATTCGCCCGTATCGAGCAGCGCATGCCGGATGCCATGCGCCTGCACCGCCGCCAGCGCCATATCGGCCGCATACCCTTGCGCCAGGCCGTTGAGGGTGATCGCCATGCCGGGCGCCAGGACTACCCGCCGCTCATCGAAAACAAGCTGGCGCCAGTCCACCATCGCTTTGGCCTGCCGCCGCTGCGCCGGGGCCGGCAAGGCGCCGCGCGCGACCGCCTCGCGCCAGGCGCGCCACAAAGGCTGGACGGTGATATCGAAGGCGCCGTCCGTCAGCTGCGACAATGCGCGCGCCTGCGCCAGCACCGCCAGCAACTGCGGATCGGGTCGATGCAGCACGCCATCGCGGTTCAGTTGGTAGACCTGGCTGGCCGGCTGGTAAATGCTCATCAGGCGGTCGACCCGCTGCGCCGCCGCCAGCGCGTCGCTGATCGCCATGCGCGCCACCTGCTCGTCCTCATGCACGAGCGCGATCTGGATGGTGGTGCCAAAAGCCAGTGCGATACCGGTATGCACGGGTGCATGACGCGGCCAGGCGCAGCTGCCTGCGGCGATGGCGCCCAGCGAGGCGCTCAAGAAACTGCGGCGTTTCATGTGGCACCTCCTGGATCGGCATGAATGGGGATGGTGCGGGCGCGCTTCAGTTCCAGCAGGCGCGGTGCGCAGCGCTGCTCGCTTTCGTGGATCACCACGCAGTCCATGCACTGGAAACATTCCGCATACACAACCGCGCCATCGGGCTTGATCGCCTGGTAGTCGCAGCGATGGCGGCAGGTCTGGCACGGCGTGCCGCATTCGCTGCGGCGCGGCAGCCAGTGGAGCAGGCGAAAACGTCCCAGCAGCGCCAGCGCCGCGCCCAGCGGACACAGATAGCGGCAAAAGAATTTGTGGATAAAGGCGCTGGCCGCCAGCAGCGCCAGCGCATACGCCGCATATGGCAAGGCGCGCACGAAGTTGAGGGTAATGGCCGTCTTGAACGGCTCCAGCTCCACCAGCGTATCGATGGCCAACCCTGTCAGCGCGCTGGCGACGATCAGCGCCAGCGCACCGTATTTGACGCGCTTGAGACGTTTATCCACTGTGCGGCTTATTTTCACTTGCGGCAGCTTGCACCACCTGGCCAGCTTGCCGGTCAACTCCTGCAGCGCGCCGAACGGACATAGCCAGCCGCAGAATGTGCCTCGTCCCCACAGCAGCAGCGAGACCAGCACGAAGGCCCACAATGCCACCGTCATCGGATCGTGCAGCAGGAATGACAGGCTGCGGCCGGCCACCAGCGCTTGCACGATGCCGGTCAGATTGACGATGGAGAGCTGCGCCTGCGCATGGTAGCCGATAAAGCCGATGGTAAATAACAGATACGCAAAACGGAACCAGCCGAAACGGCGACCATCGCTGCTCAGCTTGCGCGGCATGGACAACGCCAGCGCCAGCACGGCCAGTCCGACGAGCAGGATCAGCAGATCGCCGCGCCGGTCCATCCATGCCGCATGCCAGCTGGTATCGCCCGGCGCGGCGATCAGGAAGCGCGACGGCACGCGATAGCTGACCGGCAGCTGGCGCACTATGCGCTCCGGATAGAACTGGCCCTTGCTGCGCGTGACCGGTACCGTAAAGTCAAAGGCGGCGCCAGGGTCGAGGCCGGCCTCGGCAGGCACGCGAAAGACCGTCAGGCTGGCGTCCGCGGGAACGGAAATACCGGGCAGCAGTTTCAGGTCCAGGTCGAGGTCGCGCATGTCGATCGCCAGTTCATGCTGGCGCAGCAGCAGCCGCTCGGGTATACCGCCGCGCGTAAAATCGTCACCCGGCACGCGGTGGCGGCCGGACGACATGACGAGGATGGCCTGGTCGCCCTGCTCTATCCAGGGCTTGAGTTTTGCCAGGCTGGCTTCCGTCAGCAGGCTGCGCGCCACGCCGGGCACGGAGACGCAGGCGAGATACAGGTCGATAAAAACATCATCCGGCTGGCGCAGCGCTTCTTCATCGAGCCGCGCGCCATCGCTGCCGGCGTACAGCTTTTCCATTTCAGCGTTGGTGACGCGCAGATGGCGTACCAGCCCGTCTTCGAGCAAGCGCTGGAACCCGATTGCATCCGGCAGGTCCGTGCGCACGCGGGCGATGCCGGCCGCGCCCTTGCCGGCGCCAAACCCCAGCTTGCGGCGCGACACCAGCAAGGCCGCCGCCAGCACGCTTTCATTGATGATGCGCACCGAAACGGTCGCCTTGGAGATGCCGTCGATCTGTACGCGCGACGCATCGGCTGCATGCGCGCGCCGGCCATTGGTCTCGATGCCGATATGCTGTTTCAGCGAGATGCCCTGGTACTGCCTGACGAATTCAAATAGCGGCGCTTCGCCCAGGCCATATTGGAACACCGGCTCATGCTGCGACAGCACCTCGACGCCGAGAAAGCGTCCGGAAGGATCGATCGCCACCAGCAGATTGACGGGCACGCCCGAAAAACCGGGGATGGGCGCCAGGTCGACCGATTCAAATACATAACCGGCCAGCTCGCCGCCACTGCCTCCCTGGCGGAACAGGGGCCAGACCGGCAGTTCCGCATCGCGCTCGCCGACTGTCAATGGCGCCGGAAAACGGCGCGCCAGTTCGGCCTGCGTCATCACGCCGGCATGGGCGGAGGTGGCGCCGATCAGCAGCGCCAGCACGCCCGCCGCCAGGCACAAGGCGAGCGTTATCGCGCGCCGGCAGCGCGCCATGGTAGGCATCATGGTCTCCAGTAATAGGGTCAGGCAGGCGTAAAAAAAGCCGACGGCCGCAGCCGTCAGCTGAAACTGCGTCCGGGCGAGCGGGGAGATGACGCCCGCGCAGTTCCGGACCCAGGTGGCAACAAACTAGTTCGTCACACCCTTCGAGGGGTGCTGCAGCTGCGCCAGCTCGTCATCGGTGAACAGGCGCGAGCGCGTGAGGAAGCGCCGGCCCGTGCCGTTATCGAGCGAGAACATGCCGCCGTTGCCATCGACCACGTCGATGATCAGCTGCGTATGTTCCCAGTAGGCGAACTGCTCGATGCCCATGTAGAACGGCGTGCCGTCCAGATTGCCGAGGTAGACGTCGGTGTCGGAGAGGTTGAACTCGCCGGCCGCGTAGCACATCGGCGCGCTGCCGTCGCAGCAGCCGCCCGACTGGAAAAACATCAGCGGGCCATGCTTGCCGCGCAGGGTGGCCAGCATGTCGAGCGCGGCCGGGGTGGCCGTCACGCGTTCCATGGTCATGATGACTCCTTAGAAGAAACCCAGCGCGTTCGGGCTGTACGACACCAGCAGGTTTTTCGTCTGCTGGTAGTGGTCCAGCATCATCTTGTGGTTTTCACGGCCGATACCCGACTGCTTGTAGCCGCCGAACGCGGCGTGGGCCGGATACAGGTGGTAGCAATTGGTCCACACGCGGCCGGCCTGGATGGCGCGGCCGACGCGGAAGGCGCGCGAACCGTCGCGCGTCCAGAGACCCGCGCCCAGGCCGTACAAGGTGTCGTTGGCGATGCGCAGCGCGTCCGCTTCATCCTTGAAGGTGGTGACCGACACCACCGGCCCGAAGATCTCTTCCTGGAAGATGCGCATGCTGTTGTCGCCCTTGAACACGGTAGGACGCACGTAATAGCCCTGTTCCAGGTCGCCGCCCTGCGTATTGCGCTCGCCGCCGGCCAGCACTTCGGCGCCTTCCTGCTTGCCGATGTCGATATACGAGAGGATTTTTTCCAGCTGTTCCTGCGACGCCTGCGCGCCCAGCATGGTGGTCGCATCGAGCGGATTGCCCTGCTTGATCTTGGCCACGCGCTCCAGGGCGCGCGCGATGAAGGCTTCGTAGATCGATTCCTGGATCAGCACGCGCGACGGACAGGTGCACACCTCGCCCTGGTTCAGCGCGAACATGGCGAAGCCTTCCAGGCATTTGTCGAAGAAGGCGTCGTCGGCGTCCATCACGTCGGCAAAGAAGATATTCGGCGACTTGCCGCCCAGTTCCAGGGTGACGGGTATCAGGTTCTGCGCCGCGTATTGCATGATCAAACGGCCGGTACCCGTCTCGCCGGTGAATGCGATCTTGGCGATGCGTTTATTGGATGCCAGCGGCTTGCCCGCTTCCAGGCCATAGCCGTTGACGATATTGAGCACGCCGGGCGGCAGCAGGTCGCCGATCAGTTCGATCAAGACCATGATCGAGGCCGGCGTCTGCTCGGCCGGCTTGAGCACCACGCAATTGCCGGCGGCCAGGGCCGGCGCCAGCTTCCAGACAGCCATCAAAATCGGGAAGTTCCACGGAATGATCTGGCCCACCACGCCCAGCGGCTCATGGAAGTGATAGGCATAGGTTTCCGAGTCGATCTGTGCAACGGAACCTTCCTGGGCGCGGATGCAACCGGCAAAGTAACGGAAGTGGTCGATCGCCAGCGGGATGTCGGCGGCCGTGGTTTCACGGATCGGCTTGCCGTTGTCGATGGTTTCGGCGGTGGCGATCAGCGACAGATTCGCTTCCATGCGGTCGGCGATTTTGTTGAGGATATTGGCGCGTTCGGTTTGCGAGGTCTTGCCCCACGCTTCCTTGGCGGCGTGGGCGGCGTCCAGCGCCAGCTCCACGTCTTCGGCAGTGGAACGGGCCACTTCGCAGAAGACCTGGCCGGTGATCGGCGTGATATTGCCGAAGTATTCGCCTTTGACGGGAGCGACGAATTTGCCGCCGATATAGTTGTCGTAGCGCTGTTTGAAGGGATTGGCTACGCCCAGTTTGCTGATGTCTGCCAGATTCATGTCGTCCTCTTTCTCGTTGGTTTTAGCTTCGATGAAGCCGCCGCGAGGCGGCCCTTGGAGTGTTGTGTCAGGTGATCCTGATCTCTTGTTTTGCAAATGCCGTGCCAGCCTTCAAACAGCGGCAATAGTCACGTGCCGCCGTGCAGGCTGCGTCAAATGGGATCATCGGCGTCTTGCAGCTGTTCCGTTTCTGAGCAACGGAACAGCCGCAGCGGCAAGGCGCATGGCGATGCGCGCGATGGCATACCGATTGCTACCCTGGTCATGACGCAATCAGCGCATAACCACAACGGAGACCATCATGACCCCACGTATTTCTACCACCAGCAATATCCGGCGCCTGCGCACGGTGCGCCTTGCAGCCGGCGGCCTCGCCTGCATGCTGGCGGCCGCGGCCGTCTGGGCCCACGGCAATATGACGCCGCAGGCGGTCGACACGTCCACACTGCCACAATTGGGCGCCGAGTGGCGCACGGAAAACCCATACCGTAACAATGCGGAAGCGATACGGATCGGCAGCGCCGCCTACACCCAGAACTGCGCCCGCTGCCACGGGCTGGAAGCCGTCTCGGGCGGCATGGCGCCGGACTTGCGCAAGCTCGACAATGACTGTGCGGCCTTGCCCGACGCCAAGAAAAAAGATGGTTGTGCGCAGGAGATCGATCAATATGTGCTGGACACGGTGCGCCATGGCCGCTCGCGCAATGGCGCCGTCTACATGCCGCCATTCGAGGGGGTATTCAGCCAGGAGGCGATCTGGGCGGTAAAGGCCTACCTGGAAACACGGCGCGAGATGCCGTTGTAAGGCCGCCCATCCATCACCGGGAGGCGCTGCCGTGGCAGCGCCTTTTTTATGCTCTAACCAGGAAGCTTGGCCCACGCCAGGCACCAGCCCGGCCCGGCAATCTGCTTGCGGCCGAACATGGCGCACCCCGCCCAGGCATCGTCCTTTTTCCCTTGGAAGAAAGAACAGTTGGCACAGTGCTGTGCCGGCTTGTGTTGCGGGTATTTTTTGCTATCAACCGTGTTCGTATCGTGGCGGTAGCCGAGCGCCTTGGCCTGGTCGCTGTCCTCGTCGACTTTCGGCGCGGTCGATTGTGCGCCGGCGAGCGAGGCTGCGCCCATGCCGCCGACGGCGAGCAGCTGGCAAAGAAAATGGCGGCGTGGTGCTTGATGCATGGTGGTCTCCTGTTGTCGTTATCAAGAAGGCGCAAGACGGCCTTGTTCCCTGCTTCAGCAACCCTTGTGCCAGCAGCTGCCTGCCACGGGCGGCCCGCCCACCCTGTTGCAAAACAGGACAACGCGGCGTCCAGGACTGTGGCAGGACGGCGCACACGCCACCACCAGCGCCATGAAAAAAGCCTGGCATGCATGTTGCTCAATTGGTCATCAGCGACCACGTCGCATGACCAACCATAAAAACCAGCAAGGGAGACCAGCATGCAGCCAGTATTTCCACGTCCAATCGCTTTCGCCATCCTCGCCCTGATCGCCGGCGCCGTCTCGGCGGCCGACGCCAAGGTCACCTGGGACGATATCGCCAACGCCGACAAGGGCACCGCCAATGTGCTCAGTTACGGCCTGGGCCTGAAAGCGCAGCGCCACAGCCTGGCGAAAAAAATCAACACGAAGAATGTCGATCAGATCGTGCCTGCCTGGACCTTCTCGTTCGGTGGCGAAAAGCAGCGCGGCCAGGAAGCGCAGGCGCTGGTCCATGATGGCATCATCTATGTGACGGCCTCGTACTCGCGCATTTACGCGCTGGACGCCAAGACCGGCAAGCAGTTGTGGGCCTATGAACACCGGCTGCCCGACGATATCCGCCCGTGCTGCGATGTGGTCAACCGGGGCCCGGCCATCTATGGCGACAAGGTCTATTTCGGCACGCTGGACGCGCGCATGGTGGCCCTGAACAAGAACACCGGCAAGGTGATGTGGAACGAGAAATTCGGCGACCAGAAGCTGGGCTACACGATGACGGGCGCGCCGTTCGTGATCCGCGAAAAAGGCGGCCGCGTGCTGCTCATACACGGTAACTCGGGCGATGAATTCGGCGCCCAGGGCTGGCTGTTCGCGCGCGATCCGGACACCGGCGCGGAAGTATGGGCGCGGCCGCTGGTCGAAGGCCATGTGGGCCGCACCGACGGCAAACCGGGCACGCCGACCGGCGACGCCAAGGCGCCCAGCTGGCCGCGCGACAAGGACGGCAAGCTGCGCGAAGCGTGGGAACACGGCGGCGGCGCGCCATGGCAGACGGCGTCGTTCGACCCGGAGACCAACACCATCGTCATCGGCGCCGGCAACCCCGCGCCCTGGAATACCTGGGAGCGCACCAAGGAAGGCGACGACCCGCGCAACTGGGACAGCCTGTTCACCTCGGGCCAGGCCTATGTCGACGCCAGCACGGGCGAGCTGAAAGGCTTTTACCAGCACACGCCGAACGACGCCTGGGATTTTTCGGGCAATAACTCGGTGGTGCTGTTCGACTACAAGGACGCCAAAACGGGCAAGCTGGTCAAGGCCTCCGCGCACGCCGACCGCAATGGCTATTTCTATGTAACCGACCGCACGAAACTGGCCCTGGGCGCCGGCTATCCGAACAAGCCGACGTCATTGATCAATGCCTGGCCTTTTGTCGACGGCATCAACTGGGCCACCAGCATCGACCTGAAAACCGGCCGGCCGGTGGAAAACGGCAAGCGCCCGCCGCTGCCGGAAGCGGGCGCCGACAAGGGCAAGGCCGTCTTCGTCTCGCCGCCTTTCCTGGGCGGCACCAACTGGATGCCGATGTCGTATTCGCCGGACACCGGTCTGTTCTATATCCCCGCCAACCACTGGGGCATGGATTACTGGACCGAGCAGATCCACTACAAGGCCGGTTCGGCCTACCTGGGCCAGGGCTTCCGCATCAAGCGCCTGTATGAAGACCATATCGGCACCCTGCGCGCCATAGATCCGAAGACCGGCAAGATCGTCTGGGAAAACAAGGAAAAATTCCCGCTGTGGGGCGGCACTCTGACCACCGCCGGCGGCCTGCTGATCACGGGAACCTCGGACGGCTTCGTGAAAGCGTTTGACGCGAAGACGGGCAAGGAACTGTGGAAGTACCAGACCGGCTCCGGCGTGGTGTCCGTGCCCGTCACTTGGGAACAGGATGGCGAACAGTATATCGGCCTGTCGAGCGGCTATGGCGGCGCGGTCCCGCTGTGGGGCGGCGACATGGCCGAGCTGACCAAGCAGGTGACGCAGGGCGGCAGCTACTGGGTGTTCAAGCTGCCGAAAGCGCCATCCAGCAAAGTGGCAAACAAGGTGGCAAGCAAATGAGGTCCGCGCCGGTCCGCCTGGCGGCGACCGGCGCGCTGCTGTGCTGGGCCCTGTGCCTGGCACCGCAGTCCGCCTTCGCACAGATACTCAACGGCGAAGCCGCACCCGAGGTCACCATCATCAATGGCTGCCACCTGTGGCCATACGCGCAATGCGCCAACGCCGACCTGCGCGGCGCCAACCTGGTCGGCAAGGACCTGCACGGCGCCGACTTTCGCGGTGCGCGCCTGATGCGGGCCAACCTGCGCAGCGCCAACCTGGCCGGTGCCCTGCTCGATGGTGCCGACCTGACGGGGGCGATGGCCTATTCGCTCAATGCGCCGGGCGCCTCATTCAGGAAGGCCATCCTGGCCGGCGCCAACCTGGAGACGAGCCGGCTGATGCGGGCCGACATGGACGGCGCCGACCTGCGCGGCGCCAGCCTGGAAGCGGCGCGCCTGAACCTGGCCAGCCTGGTGGGCGCCAGCCTGGTCGACGCCGACCTGCAGGAAGCGAAATTCTGGGGCTCGAACCTGAAAAACGCCAACCTCGAGCGCGCCATCCTGCGCTTTGCCATTTTCCCCGACGCCAACCTGGAGGGCTGCACCGGCTGCCCGCCGGGCTGGTAAAACCGGAGCCTCGCCATGCACCGACTTTTTCTTCTGCTGCTGTTCTTGCCATTTGCCGTATGCGCCACCGAACCGAACCCCTCGCGCGGCGACCCGGCCGCCATCGACCTGGGCAGGCAGGTGTTCCAGGCCAATTGCGCCCGCTGCCACGGCGCCGAGGCGACCCAGCCGTCGGCCGAGGCGCCGGATCTGCGCCGCCTGAACGCCTTTTGCCAGCAACTGAAGGACGGCGCACTGCAGGCACGCTGCCTGCAGGATGTTGATGCCTACTTTATGATGGCGGTAAAGGCGGGCAAGGTCCGCGCGGGCATTGTCTACATGCCGCCATGGCGCGATGTGCTGACGGCACAGGAAATCTGGGCCGTGCGCAGCTTTGTCGAAAGCCGCCCGCCTGCCGCGCCGCGGCTCAAGACCAGCGTCGACATCGACCACGCAGCACACTAGCCGCAACTCACTGGAGAATTCATGAAGCAGTACCGATTCCGTTTGAACGCCGTCGCCGCCCTGTTCGCGCTGGGCGCCTGGCCGGTTGCCAGCGCCCTGGCGGCCGAGCTTGAGGCTGACGCGCAAGTCGCTACCTTGCCGGTAGCCGATGTGGTGGTGGTCAGCGCCACCCGCATCGGCCACCCCAGCTTCGACCTGCCAGCCTCGATTGACGTCATCGACAGCGCGCGCATCCAGGATGGCCAGATCCGCGTCAACGCCTCCGAAGCGCTGGCCTTTGTCCCGGGCCTGGTGGTGCAGAACCGCCAGAACTATGCGCAGGACTTGCAGATCTCGTCGCGCGGCTTCGGCGCCCGCTCGGCCTTCGGCGTGCGCGGCGTGCGCCTGATCAGCGACGGTATCCCGGCCAGCATGCCCGACGGCCAGGGCCAGGCGGCCACCTTCAACCTGGACACGGCCGAACGCATCGAAGTGCTGCGCGGACCATTCTCGGCCATCTACGGCAACCACTCGGGCGGCGTGATCCAGCTGTTTTCCAGGGACGGCCAGGGCCCCGCCTCGGTGGAGCTGAATGTCACCGGCGGCAGCTACGGCACCAATAAAGTCGACCTCAATGCGCAAGGTGAAGCGAACGGCATCGGCTATGTGCTCGACGGTTCGCGCTTTCGCACCGATGGCTTTCGCGACCACAGCGCCGCCACGCGCGAACAGGCCTTCGGCAAGATCACCGTCAAGCCCACGGCCGACAGCAAGCTGACCATCGTCGCCAACAGCCTGCACCAGGGCGGCACGCAGGATCCGCTGGGTGCCACTTGGGCCACCTTCGAACGCGACCCGCGCGCCGGCGAAATCGATGCCACGGACCCGCAAAACCCGAAGCGCACCCTGGCAGAGCGCTACAACACGCGCAAGAGCATCGATCACCAGCAGATCGGCGCCACGTATGAACAGCGCTTCGGCGACGACCGCCTGCGCGTGATGGCGTATGGCGGCAACCGCGACGTGATCCAGTACCAGGCATTCACCAAGGGCTTCCAGGCGCCCGCCACCCATTCGGGCGGCGTGGTCGACTTCAAGCGTGATTTCTATGGCATCGACACCAACTGGACCCATGTTAACCAGCTGGCGGGCGGCAAGCTCAGCACCACCTTCGGCATCGACTACGGCCGCTCGAAGGACGACCGCACCGGCTATGAAAACTATATCGGCGATGTGTTCGGCCTGAAGGGAAGGCTGCGCCGCGACGAGCAGAATGTAGTGTCCAGCCTCGACCCGTATATCCAGGCGGAATGGCAAAGCGGCCCGTGGATGCTGAGCGCCGGCGTGCGGCACAGCAAGATGAAAGTGGCGGTGGACGACCATTACCTCGGCAACGGTAACGACAGCGGCAGCCTGGAATTCAGCCATACGACGCCGGTGCTGGGTGTGCTGTACCAGGTCAATCCCAATTTGAATGTGTATGCCAGCGCGGCGCGCGGCTTCGAAGCGCCGACCCTGAACGAACTGTTTTACTCGGGCAGCGGCAGCGGCTTCAATTTCAAGCTGAAGCCAGCCACCAGCACCAACCTGGAAGCAGGGTTCAAGGCGCGCATCAGCAACAATACGCGGGTCAATGCGGCCGTGTTCCAGGTCCATACGGACGATGAACTGGTGGTCGACGCTTCCAGCGGTGGACGCACCAGCTATAAAAACGCCAGCAAGACCGTGCGCCAGGGCGTGGAAGTGTCGCTCGACTCCAGCCTGCCCTACGGCTTCACGACCCGCTGGGCGCTGACCAGCCTGCACGCCGTGTATGACGAAGCGTTTGGCGCCGTCGCCAAGGGCAGCCGCCTGCCCGGCGTGCCGAGCGCCAACCTGTTTGCGGAACTGGCATGGAAGGATAACCTCGACCGCTACGGCGCGGCGTTTGAAACCGTAGCCAGCAACCAGGTGTATGCGGAAGACAGCAACCAGGAAAAACCGGCGCCCGGCTACACCGTGTTTAATGTGCGCGTGAACGCCAAACAAAGCCTGGGCAACTGGCGCTTCAAGCAGTTCGCGCGCCTGAACAATCTGTTCGACAAGACCTATGTGGGTTCGGTCATCGTCGGCGACAGCAACAAGCGCTACTATGAAGCGGCCCCTGGCCGCAACTGGTTGCTGGGCACCAGCGCGCAGTATGTCTTTTAAATCGTACGCTCCACCGTGCACAGGGCGGCATGTTGATGCTGCTCGAAGCGTATGGTGACCGGCAGGAAGCGGGC
The DNA here is from genome assembly GCF_030944405.1 of Janthinobacterium sp. J1-1. Taxonomy (NCBI): domain Bacteria; kingdom Pseudomonadati; phylum Pseudomonadota; class Betaproteobacteria; order Burkholderiales; family Oxalobacteraceae; genus Janthinobacterium; species Janthinobacterium sp. J1-1. The sequence continues at coordinate 1,311,197 of NZ_CP132339.1, read as the reverse complement.
GATGATATCGGCATTGGTCAGCGCATGCTGCGAGATGGCGGTGGCCGTAAATGCGCCGCCACCGGCCAGCGCCATCGGCAGCAGCAACTGGTCCGCCAGGTGCTCGCCGACGGCCGCCTCGGATTTCAGATAGCGCCGCACCTCGTTCAGCAGGCGCTTGGCCACCGTTTCGGCCAGCACCGACTTTTCGCCAAACGACGCAAACACTTCCGTCACGTGTTCGTGCTCCAGGGTCAGCAGCAGCACATTGCCCGGTCCCTGCTCTGCCGGCAGGCCACGCAGGCGCAACTGCTTGCCGCTCCAGCCCATGCCGGACGCCACGCGTTCCAGTTCGCGCTCGGCCACGCCGGCCGGCACGCCGGCGACAAAACTCTCCGCATGGCCGTCGATGCGTTCGCCACGCACCAGCAGCTCGATCGGCTGCAAGCGTGCGCATGGTTGCACGGTGGAGCGCACCTCGCCGCCGCCGGCCGGAAAGAAGCCGAAGCGCAGCAGCTCGATGTCGATCCGCGCCCCCATTTTTTCCAGGATGCGGCCGTACGCGCGCTGCAGGAAATGCACGGGCGGCGCCAGCGGATTATGCGTGCCGCCGCTGACCTGCACGGTCGACGGACCATCCGCATGCAGCAGCGCCGGCAATAGCGTCTGCAACACCAGCGTGCAGCTGCCGGCGCTTCCGATGGCGAAGCGGTAGTCGCCACCCCGAATCGGACCGGGCACGAATTCCAGCGTGGAGGAACCCAGCGCCACCGGCGAAGTGCGCGCGCCGCAGAGTTGTACCGCCGCCTGCACGGCCACCAAGTGCTGGCGCAGCAGGCCGGGCTTGGCCCTGCCGGCGCGTATGCCTGTCAAGCGGAATGGCTGTCCCGTGATCATGGACAGGGTCAAGGCCGAACGCAATATCTGCCCGCCGCCCTCGCCCTGCGATCCATCTATCTCTATCATCTTTTCTCTTTCTATCCCTTGACGCAGACAACCTGCTTCAACACATGCACCACATCGACCAGTTCGCGCTGGGCCAGCATCACCGCATCGATATCCTTGTAGGCCATCGGAATCTCGTCGATCACATTGGCGTCCTTGCGGCACTCCACGCCTTCGGTGGCGCGCACCTGGTCTTCCAGATTGAAACGGCGCTTCGCTTCCGTGCGGCTCATGGTGCGCCCCGCGCCGTGGCTGCAGCTATGAAAACTGTCCGGATTGCCTTTGCCGCGCACGATAAAACTCTTGGCGCCCATCGAACCGGGAATGATCCCCAGCTCACCCTCGCGCGCAGATACCGCTCCCTTGCGCGTGACCAGCACATCCTTGCCGAAGTGGTGCTCCTTCTGCACGTAATTGTGGTGGCAGTTGACCGCTTCCACATGCGTCTGGAACGGTTTGTGGATCACCGTGCGTACGGCGGCGATCAGGTTCTGCATCATCACTTCGCGGTTGTTGCGCGCAAAACGCTGGGCCCAGCCGACCGCCTCCACGTAATCATCGTAGTGCTGCGTCCCTTCGGCCAGGTAGGCCAGGTCCTGGTCCGGCAGGTTGATGAAGTGGGTGCGCATGTCCTGCTTGGCCAGTTCGATGAAATGGCTGCCGATGGCGTTACCCACGCCGCGCGACCCAGAGTGCAGCATGAACCAGACGGAGCCCTGCTCGTCGAGGCACACTTCAATAAAGTGGTTGCCGCTGCCCAACGTTCCCAGGTGGCGATAATTGTTGGTGTTCTTCAGCTTCGGCGTCTTCAGGCAGATCGCATCGAATTCGTCCTTCAGCTGCAGCCAGGCCGCATCGACCGCCGACGGCGGGGTATGCCAGGAACCCTCGTCGCGGCCGCGGTGGCCGCGCGTTTTCGGCGACATGCCGTGCGGGATGGCGCGCTCGATGGCGCTGCGCAAAGGGCCCAGGTTGTCCGGCAAATCGTTGGCCGTCAGCGTGGTTTTCGCCGCCATCATGCCGCAGCCGATATCGACGCCGACGGCGGCCGGAATCACCGCACCCAGGGTCGGAATCACGCTGCCGATGGTCGAGCCTTTACCCAGGTGCACATCGGGCATCACGGCGATATGCTTGTAGATGAACGGCAGGGTGGCCGTATTGCGCAGCTGCTTTTTCGCCGCTTCTTCGACCGGCACGCCACGCGTCCACATCTTCACAGGACGGCTGCCTTCGGTATGCATTACTTCGTATTCTTCGTTTTTCATATGCTCTCTCTTTTTTTATCATCATGAGGGGCCCGACCAGGGGTGACAAGATTTCCGGCAAGTGCCAGACCGGTTTGACGCGGTTTTACGATGTAATCCTGCCTGCATTCGGGGTACAACTCACATGACCAGGGATGGACAAGACGTTTTTACATGTAGTCCTGTCCGCATTCATGCGTACTGCCTGGTGGCCATCACACCACTGCGAACTCGATGGCTTCGATCTCGCCCACCCAATGGGCGGGGTCCAGCTGGCCGCAAGCGAACAGGGCGATCATCTTGAACACCTCGTCGGAAAAACCGCCGATATTCAAGATGTCTTCCCGCTCGCAGGCCTGCGTGGTGGCGTGCGGTGCGATATCGATGCACACCATTCTGGCCTGCGGATTGTGCCGCTTGAACTTCTGCCACTGGTGCATGGTGGCCGTCGCACCACCACGCTTGGCGTCGACCCAGGACTCATTGTCGGACACAAAAATCACCAGGTCGGCCGGTATGTTTTTCCAGTTCATGCGCGCCAGCGGCGCGCTGCAATTGGTGCCGCCGCCACCGATGGCCGCCAGCTTGGTCGCATTTTCCATTACGCTGTTTTCCGCATCGAGTTCGCACTCGACCACGTTTTGCTCGAACGGCAGCACCACCGTGCCGGGGTTCTTGCGCAGCATGGCCGCTGCCACCAGCGCCGCCACGTCGATGCAGCGCATGCTGGAAGTGGCGCTGCCGCGATAGCCGCTGACCGGCGACGACATGGAACCGGAAACGTCTGCACAGACCACCACCTTGCCGGCGACCTGCGGCACGTTCAGCAGCGATATTTCCAGCGCCTGTTCCAGAGCCGCCTTGACGATGGCCGGCACACTGTCGCCGGCCGCCATGCAGGCCGACATCAGCTGGTAAGGAAAAACCTTGCCCCTGGCAATCGCTTGCGGGTCGCGCAACTTGTCCGCGATCAGTTCGGCCATGCCGTCGACGCCGAACACGCCATGACGGGCAAAGGTATTCAGATTCATGCGCAGCATCTGCCAGCCACCCTGCCGCGCGATCTGCGCCCACTGCTCTGCCGACAAAGGCAGTGCCGTCAGCATCTGGAAAGGAACCAGCGGCACAGGCAGCGATGGATCGGCCTTGTAGCGCTCGAAAGCGGCCAGCGATGGCGGCAAGTCCGCAGCCTGATATTGCTTGCCGACCAGCCAGGCAAAGAAGGCGGCGCGCCACGCCTCCTGCGGCTTCGGATGCACCATCTTCACCACGTCGGCCAGCGATGGCGCATTGCCCACCAATGCCGCCAGCAAGACCTGTTCGGAGGCGTTGTTCAGCCAGGCCTGCACCAGCTTTTTCGGACGCGTACCCAGCGACTTGCGGCCCACGGCGCCCGAGCGCAATATCTGCACGAAGTTGCGCAGCATCTTGCCGTTGTCGATCACGCGGGCAAACGCCGGCGCCAGTTGCTGCGCCCCCTGCCCGGCCAGCACGGCCACCAGCAAGGCAGGCATGTCTTTCATATGGCCACGTTCGCGGCAATACACGGCCGTCTGCGCGATGAATCGCGGATCGATGGCCTTGCACAATTCCAGCACCATGGCCAGCTGCGCTTCGGCGCTGGCATAAAACGTCGTGTTCAGGCAGCCAGTGGCCGCATATTGCGCCAGCTGGTGGCGCGGCGACAGCCCATAGGCAGGCGCGCCTTCGGCATTGACGGCCAGCGCCGCCGGCAAATTTTCAGCCTGCTTTTCAGCCTGATTCACGCTCTGGAATAACTGCAGGTTGGCCATGATGTGCATCCTCTCTTCTTCTCGTTGATCTCGTTTGTATCCTCTCTATTGCAAGCGCTGTGCCAGCTTTTTGGTTTCTCAAAAAATTATCCAAGCTGTTGATTATATTGATGAATTTTTCATTGCTCACTTTCATCAGGAATTTAGCCCATTTTAATTTTCATATAAAATTATCTTTTCAGATAAATTTTTATCCTATATATGCAAGCCAAACGCACGGTGGTGATCGGTTTCCTGGGCACGCAGCTCGACAATGGCAGGGGCGCCGCGCGCTGGGAGAAGTGGCGTCCCAGCGTGGCGCTGACGCGGCACGACGACAAGGTCATCGACCGCTTCGAGCTGCTGTACACGGGGCCGCAATTCGAGAACCTGGTGCGTCAGGTGTCGCAGGATATCGCCAGCGTGTCGCCGGAAACAGAGCTGGTGGCACACGACCTGCCGATCACGGATGCCTGGGATTTTGAAGAGGTGTACGCGGCGCTGTATGATTTTGCCAGCAGCTACCCCTTCGATCCGGACCAGGAAGACTACTGGATCCATATCACCACCGGCAGTCATGTGGCGCAGATCTGCATGTTCCTGATGACGGAAGCACGCTATTTTCCCGGCCGCCTGGTGCAGACCTCGCCACCGAAACGCCAGAATGCGAACAATCCGGGCAGCTACGCCTTGATCGACCTCGACCTGTCGCGCTATGACCAGATCGCCCAGCGTTTTACGCGCGAGCAGGCGGCCGGCGTGGCGTTTCTGAAGTCCGGCATCGCCACCCGCAACGCGCGCTTCAATACCATGATCGACGAAATCGAGCGCGTCGCCATCAAGTCGAAAGCGCCGATGCTGCTGATGGGGCCTACCGGCGCAGGCAAATCCTTCCTGGCGCGCCGCGTATATGAGCTGAAAAAATCGCGCCACCAGCTCGATGGCAAATTCATCGACCTCAATTGCGCCACCCTGCATGGCGACGGCGCGGCCTCCACCTTGTTCGGCCATATCAAGGGCTCGTTTACAGGCGCAGGTGCCGATCGCCCGGGCTTGCTGCGCAGCGCCCACAAGGGCTTGCTGTTTCTCGATGAAATCGGCGAACTGGGACTCGACGAGCAGGCCATGCTATTGAAGGCGATCGAGGAAAAGCGGTTCTTCCCGGTCGGCGCGGATACGGAAGTACAAAGCGACTTCCAGCTGATCGCCGGCACCAACCGCGACCTGGGAAAAGAGGTGGCGGCCGGCCGCTTTCGCGAAGACCTGTATGCGCGCATCAATCTGTGGACGTATGCATTGCCCGGCCTGGCCCAGCGGCCGGAAGACATTGAGCCGAACCTGGAATACCTGCTGGCGCAATACAGCGTCGAGTCCGGCGAGCGCGTGCGCTTCAACAAGGAGGCGCGCGAACGTTTCATGCGCTTCGCCATGTCGCCATCGGCCGCCTGGCGCGGCAATTTCCGCGACCTGTCGGCGGCCGTCACGCGTCTTGCCACCCTGTCGGAAGCTGGCCGCATTACCGACAACGTCGCCGAGGATGAAATCAGGCGCTTGAAACGGCTATGGCAAACGCACGATGGCCAGGCCGGCGGTGCGGACATCGCGCTGGCGGCCATCATGGGCGAGGAAGCGGCGTCGCAACTGGATCTGTTCGATGCGCTGCAGCTGCGCTCGGTGATCGAGATATGCCGGCAATCGAACAGCCTGTCCGATGCGGGGCGCAAATTGTATGCGGTGTCGCGTGATGCAAAGGCCAAACCCAACGACGCCGACCGGCTCAAGAAATTCCTGGCCCGCTTTGCATTGAGCTGGGATACAGTAGTCATGGAAAAACAAGAGAACTGAACATGATCCCTGAAGATATACGAATCGAAATCATGCGCCGCCTGGCGGCCGTGGAAGAAAAAGAACGCGTACGGATTTTGCTGGCGATCGAGTCTGGCAGCCGCGCCTGGGGGTTTGCTTCGCCCAATAGCGACTTCGATGTGCGCTTTATTTATGCCAGGCCGCAGGACTGGTATCTGGCGGTCGACCTGGAAGACAAGCGCGACGTGATTGAATATCCCATCGTCGACGATATCGACCTCAATGGCTGGGATATACGCAAGGCGCTGCAGCTGTTCTGGCGCTCGAACCCCGCCGTGATCGAATGGATACAGTCACCGATCAACTATATCGACCAGGGCGGCTTCAAGGCCGGCATGCAGGAATTGCTCGATTCCGTCTATACGCTGGAAAAGGGCATTTATCATTACCGCAGCATGGCCAAGACCAATTACCGCGGCTATCTGATGGCGGAGATGGTGCCACTGAAGAAGTACTTTTATGTCCTGCGCCCGCTGCTGGCCACGCGCTGGATAGAAAGCTACCGCACCGCGCCGCCGATCGAGTTTTCCGCACTGCTGCACTTGCTGCCCGAAGGCGAGGGCTTGCTGGAAGAAGTCCAGATGCTGCTCGAAAAGAAAAAGGTCGCGCTGGAAAAGGAACTGGCGCCACGCATAGACAAACTTAATTTGTTTATCGAAGCCGAACTGGTCAGGCTGGAAAACTTCAGCGTCGAGAAGGAAGAAAAGGCAGGTGGGATGGAGCAGCTGAATGCGTTGTTCCGGAAAATGCTGAGCGCTGGGGGCGCGTAATCGGACGCCCGTAATGCCAACCATGTTGTCGGCTTACGCGCTGCGCGCTAAGCCGACCTACGTACATTCGCGGTCCCGTAGGTCGGATTAGCGGGGCCGCCTAGGCGTAGCGTAATCCGACACCACCCGCGGCGCATGCCATCACCACAAACCACCAGACGAAAAAAAACCCCACCATTGCTGGCGGGGTTTTCTTCTACTGCGAATAACAAGCCTGACGATAACCTACTTTCACACTGGTTGCAGCACTATCATCGGCGCAAAGTTGTTTCACGGTCCTGTTCGGGATGGGAAGGGGTGGGACCAACTTGCTATGGTCATCAGGCATAACTTGGACTGACGGTTGCTCCCGATGGGGCAGCAGCGTCATGAATCTGGAAGAAGCAAAGATTGGGGTAATGAATGTCGTATCAACACACACGCAACGTTGTACCGTCTTATCCTCTGCACCTGCTAAGGTTATAGGGACAAGCCGTACGGGCAATTAGTACTGGTTAGCTTAATGCATTACTGCACTTCCACACCCAGCCTATCAACGTCCTGGTCTCGAACGACCCTTCAAAGAGCTCAAGGCTCTGGGAAATCTCATCTCAAGGCAAGTTTCCCGCTTAGATGCTTTCAGCGGTTATCTCTTCCGAACTTAGCTACCCGGCAATGCCACTGGCGTGACAACCGGTACACCAGAGGTTCGTCCACTCCGGTCCTCTCGTACTAGGAGCAGCCCCCTTCAAATTTCCAACGCCCACGGCAGATAGGGACCAAACTGTCTCACGACGTTTTAAACCCAGCTCACGTACCACTTTAAATGGCGAACAGCCATACCCTTGGGACCGGCTACAGCCCCAGGATGTGATGAGCCGACATCGAGGTGCCAAACTCCCCCGTCGATATGAACTCTTGGGAGGAATCAGCCTGTTATCCCCAGAGTACCTTTTATCCGTTGAGCGATGGCCCTTCCATACAGAACCACCGGATCACTATGTCCTACTTTCGTACCTGCTCGACTTGTCAGTCTCGCAGTTAAGCACGCTTATGCCATTGCACTATCAACACGATGTCCGACCGTATCTAGCGTACCTTCGAACTCCTCCGTTACACTTTAGGAGGAGACCGCCCCAGTCAAACTGCCTACCATGCACTGTCCCCGATCCGGATCACGGACCAAGGTTAGAACCTCAAACAAACCAGGGTGGTATTTCAAGGTTGGCTCCACGAGAACTAGCGTCCCCGCTTCAAAGCCTCCCACCTATCCTACACAGATTGGTTCAAAGTCCAATGCAAAGCTACAGTAAAGGTTCATGGGGTCTTTCCGTCTAGCCGCGGGTAGATTGCATCATCACAAACATTTCAACTTCGCTGAGTCTCGGGAGGAGACAGTGTGGCCATCGTTACGCCATTCGTGCAGGTCGGAACTTACCCGACAAGGAATTTCGCTACCTTAGGACCGTTATAGTTACGGCCGCCGTTTACTGGGACTTCAATCAAGAGCTTGCACCCCATCATTTAATCTTCCAGCACCGGGCAGGCGTCACACCCTATACGTCCACTTTCGTGTTTGCAGAGTGCTGTGTTTTTATTAAACAGTCGCAGCCACCAGTTTATTGCAACCCTTTCACCCTCATGGAGTAAACCAATCAAGCTACCGGGGCGTACCTTTTCCCGAAGTTACGGTACCAATTTGCCGAGTTCCTTCTCCCGAGTTCTCTCAAGCGCCTTAGAATACTCATCTCGCCCACCTGTGTCGGTTTGCGGTACGGTCTCGTATGACTGAAGCTTAGAGGCTTTTCTTGGAACCACTTCCGATTGCTTCGTGCACAAGTGCACTCGTCCCATCCCCTTGAATCCTGCGCCCGGATTTGCCTAAGCGCCTTCTATGAGACAGAAACTGACTATTCCAACAGTCAGACAACCTTCCGCGATCCGTCCCCCCATCGCATCATACGACGGTGCAGGAATATTAACCTGCTTCCCATCAGCTACGCATCTCTGCCTCGCCTTAGGGGCCGACTCACCCTGCTCCGATGAACGTTGAACAGGAAACCTTGGGCTTACGGCGTGGAGGCTTTTCACCCCCATTATCGCTACTCATGTCAGCATTCGCACTTCTGATACCTCCAGCATCCTTTACAAGACACCTTCGCAGGCTTACAGAACGCTCTCCTACCATATCCAATAAAGGATATCCGCAGCTTCGGTGACTGGCTTAGCCCCGTTACATCTTCCGCGCAGGACGACTCGATCAGTGAGCTATTACGCTTTCTTTAAATGATGGCTGCTTCTAAGCCAACATCCTGACTGTTTTAGCCTTCCCACTTCGTTTTCCACTTAGCCAATCTTTGGGACCTTAGCTGGCGGTCTGGGTTGTTTCCCTCTTGACGCCGGACGTTAGCACCCGACGTCTGTCTCCCAAGCTCGCACTCATCGGTATTCGGAGTTTGCAATGGGTTGGTAAGTCGCAATGACCCCCTAGCCATAACAGTGCTCTACCCCCGATGGTGATACTTGAGGCACTACCTAAATAGTTTTCGGAGAGAACCAGCTATTTCCAAGTTTGTTTAGCCTTTCACCCCTACCCACAGCTCATCCCCTAATTTTTCAACATTAGTGGGTTCGGACCTCCAGGGCGTGTTACCGCACCTTCATCCTGGCCATGAGTAGATCACTTGGTTTCGGGTCTACACCCAGCGACTGATCGCCCTATTCGGACTCGATTTCTCTACGGCTTCCCTAGTTGGTTAACCTTGCCACTGAATGTAAGTCGCTGACCCATTATACAAAAGGTACGCAGTCACGGAACAAGTCCGCTCCTACTGTTTGTATGCACACGGTTTCAGGATCTATTTCACTCCCCTTCCGGGGTTCTTTTCGCCTTTCCCTCACGGTACTGGTTCACTATCGGTCGATTACGAGTATTTAGCCTTGGAGGATGGTCCCCCCATATTCAGACAGGATGTCACGTGTCCCGCCCTACTTGTCGTACGCTTAGTACCACCGGTCCGATTTCACATACGGGGCTATCACCCGCTATGGCTCCTATTTCCAGAGGATTCTGTTATCGGTCCGACTATCACGTACAGGCTCTTCCCATTTCGCTCGCCGCTACTTTGGGAATCTCGGTTGATTTCTTTTCCTGCAGCTACTTAGATGTTTCAGTTCGCCGCGTTCGCCTTGCATGCCTATGTATTCAGCATGCAATACCCTAAAAGGGTGGGTTGCCCCATTCGGAAATCTGCGGATCAAAGTGTGTTTGCTCACTCCCCGCAGCTTATCGCAAGCTACTACGTCCTTCATCGCCTGTAATCGCCAAGGCATCCACCATGTGCACTTATTCGCTTGTCCCTATAACGTTAGCCTCTGAAGACCGAAGTCATCAAAGAGCGCTACAGGGATAAGAAAGTACAACGTTGTTGCTTGTTTGTTGATACATACAATCATTACCCATCAAATCGCCTCATGCATTCCTGCACGCATAGACTTGATCAATAAATAATCTTTACTTCTTCCAGATTGTTAAAGAACGAAACAGCAATGATCGCTAAAAGATCAAACCTAAACCTACCGGCTTACGTTTGCACTTTCAAGTACTTGGTGGAGGATGACGGGATCGAACCGACGACCCCCTGCTTGCAAAGCAGGTGCTCTCCCAGCTGAGCTAATCCCCCTGGGTATGACTGGTAGGGCTGGTTGGACTCGAACCAACGACCCCCGCGTTATCAACACGGTGCTCTAACCAGCTGAGCTACAGCCCCAACGCGGTGCTACTGACGACTACTGTTTCTTCTTAATTAAACAGCCGATAAGTGTGAACATTTGATGGTGAAGCATTGCTGCCTCGTGCAAACTCTAGAAAGGAGGTGATCCAGCCGCACCTTCCGATACGGCTACCTTGTTACGACTTCACCCCAGTCACGAATCCTACCGTGGTAAGCGCCCTCCTTGCGGTTAAGCTACCTACTTCTGGTAAAACCCGCTCCCATGGTGTGACGGGCGGTGTGTACAAGACCCGGGAACGTATTCACCGCGACATGCTGATCCGCGATTACTAGCGATTCCAACTTCATGCAGTCGAGTTGCAGACTACAATCCGGACTACGATACACTTTCTGCGATTAGCTCCCCCTCGCGGGTTGGCGGCGCTCTGTATGTACCATTGTATGACGTGTGAAGCCCTACCCATAAGGGCCATGAGGACTTGACGTCATCCCCACCTTCCTCCGGTTTGTCACCGGCAGTCTCATTAGAGTGCCCTTTCGTAGCAACTAATGACAAGGGTTGCGCTCGTTGCGGGACTTAACCCAACATCTCACGACACGAGCTGACGACAGCCATGCAGCACCTGTGTACTGGTTCTCTTTCGAGCACTCCCTGATCTCTCAAGGATTCCAGCCATGTCAAGGGTAGGTAAGGTTTTTCGCGTTGCATCGAATTAATCCACATCATCCACCGCTTGTGCGGGTCCCCGTCAATTCCTTTGAGTTTTAATCTTGCGACCGTACTCCCCAGGCGGTCTACTTCACGCGTTAGCTGCGTTACCAAGTCAATTAAGACCCGACAACTAGTAGACATCGTTTAGGGCGTGGACTACCAGGGTATCTAATCCTGTTTGCTCCCCACGCTTTCGTGCATGAGCGTCAATCTTGACCCAGGGGGCTGCCTTCGCCATCGGTGTTCCTCCACATATCTACGCATTTCACTGCTACACGTGGAATTCTACCCCCCTCTGCCAGATTCTAGCCTTGCAGTCTCCAATGCAATTCCCAGGTTGAGCCCGGGGATTTCACATCAGACTTACAAAACCGCCTGCGCACGCTTTACGCCCAGTAATTCCGATTAACGCTTGCACCCTACGTATTACCGCGGCTGCTGGCACGTAGTTAGCCGGTGCTTATTCTTCAGGTACCGTCATTAGCAGGAGATATTAGCTCCCACCGTTTCTTCCCTGACAAAAGAGCTTTACAACCCGAAGGCCTTCTTCACTCACGCGGCATTGCTGGATCAGGCTTGCGCCCATTGTCCAAAATTCCCCACTGCTGCCTCCCGTAGGAGTCTGGACCGTGTCTCAGTTCCAGTGTGGCTGGTCGTCCTCTCAGACCAGCTACTGATCGATGCCTTGGTAGGCTTTTACCCTACCAACTAGCTAATCAGATATCGGCCGCTCCACGAGCATGAGGTCTTGCGATCCCCCACTTTCATCCGTAGATCGTATGCGGTATTAGCGTAACTTTCGCTACGTTATCCCCCACTCCAGGGTACGTTCCGATATATTACTCACCCGTTCGCCACTCGCCACCAGAGCAAGCTCCGTGCTGCCGTTCGACTTGCATGTGTAAGGCATGCCGCCAGCGTTCAATCTGAGCCAGGATCAAACTCTTCAGTTTAATCTCTGTTACTTTGCCATTTTACCGGCATGGTCGAACCTTTTAATCGGTTCAAACCCCTCGCATTGCGAGGTGTTTGCTCACTCAAAAAACTGACAGGCCACTACTTTCGTAGCGTCCTATTTCATTATTTCTTGTGAACATTTGATATTTTAAGTTTGACGTCAATCCGAAGATCAACGCTGCACTTCATCAAATGCCCACACTTATCGACTGTTAATTGTTAAAGAACGGTATTCGGTACTGCCGCATTTCTGCGATTCGCGCTATCGACAAAGCGTTGTGTTTGTCATCTACGAAGAAGGAAGAGTATGAAGCATTTCACTAAATCCGTCAACACCTTCTTTTTTCTGCTTCACTCGGCATTTGCATGCGTCGTTCAGCGAGGGGGCGAATTATATCCCTGCCTTGAAAAGTCTGCAAGAGGCATTTTTGGCGTTCTCGAATATTGCTGTGTGATATCGTGACACCAGCATCCTTGCACCGCATCCACTTACTTTCATGCCTATTCCCCATATCCCATCCACGGCCAACACCACCCTGGCCGGCGAGCTCGACCACGCCATCAATCACAAGACCAAGCCGCTGGGCAGCCTGGGCCACCTGGAAGCCCTGGCGCGCCAGATTGGCCTGATCCAGCAAAGCACGCAGCCCGCAATCACCGAACCGGCGATTATCGTGTTTGCTGCCGACCATGGCGTGGTCGCCGAAGGCATCTCCGCCTATCCACAGGACGTCACCTGGCAAATGGTGGAAAACTTCCTGGGCAATGGCGCGGCCATCAATGTGTTTGCTCGCCAGAACAACAGCGCCTTATATATAGTGGACGCGGGCGTGAAACATGACTTCGGCCCGCGCGACGGCTTGCTCGACCGCAAGCAAGGTCAGGGTACCCGCAATTTCGCGCAGGAACCCGCGATGACGGCGCAAGAGTGCGCGTCCGCCATGCAGGCCGGCATGGACCTGGTCGACACCCTGCCTGGCAATGTGCTGGGCTTTGGCGAAATGGGCATCGGCAATACCACCGCCGCCGCCGCGCTGATGCACAAGCTGACCGGCACGCCGGTGGCGCAGTGCGTGGGCGCCGGTACGGGATTGTCCGCAGACGGCGTCCTGCACAAGCAGCGCGTGATCGAAGCGGCGGTGATCAAACATGCGCAGGCCATGGAAGCGCTCGATGTGCTGGCCACCTTTGGCGGCTTTGAAATTGCCATGATGGCCGGCGCCATGCTGAAGGCGGCCGAACGCCGCATGGTGCTGCTGATCGACGGCTTTATCGTCAGCAGCGCACTGCTGGTGGCGGCACGCTTGCAGCCGGCCATCCTCGATTACTGTGTGTTTGCGCACTGCTCTGACGAAAACGGCCACCGCCAGTTGTTGGCCAGCCTGGATGCGCGGCCTTTGCTGCAGCTGGACCTGCGCCTCGGCGAAGGCACGGGCAGCGCGCTGGCCCTGCCGCTGCTGCATGCGGCCGTCAATTTCCTGGCGCAGATGGCGACCTTCGGCTCGGCCCAGGTCAGCGAAAAGTCGACACACTGATCATGCTGCATCAATTGCGTCTGTTCTTTACCGCGCTGCAGTTCTTCACGCGCCTGCCGATTCCACGCTGGGTCGGCTACCAGCCCGAGTGGCTGCAGCAGTCGTCGCGTTATTTTCCGCTGGTGGGCGTGGTGGTCGCCGGCATCTGCGCCGCCGTTTATATATTGGCGAGCTGGCTGCTGCCGTCGCACGTGGCCGTGCTTCTGGCCGTCGCCGCCGGCATCTACCTGACGGGCGCTTTTCATGAAGACGGCTTTGCCGACATGTGCGACGGCTTCGGCGGTGGCCTGACGCGCGAACGGGTGCTGGAGATCATGAAGGATTCGCGCATCGGTGCGTATGGTGCGATCGGCATCCTGTGCCTGCTGGCGATCAAGGCTGGCGCGCTGGTGTCGCTGCCGCCCGAGATCGTCGCAGCAGCGTTCTTTATCGCCCACCCGCTGTCGCGCCTGGCGGCCGTGTCGCTGATCTGGGCCATGGACTACGCGCGCGACGAGGGCAAGTCCAAGCCGATGGCTCAATCGATGAGCACCGGGGAATTTGTGATCGCCGCCATCTGTGGCCTGCTGCCGGCAGTGATCTGTGGCTTGCTGGGACTGCTGGACTGGAGCGCGCTGGCACTGGCAGTGCTGGCGGCCACCGCCAGCGCCTGGTTCCTGGGCCGCAAATGCCAGCGCCGCCTGCAAGGTTATACGGGCGACTGCCTGGGCGCCGTGCAGCAGGTGGCGGAGGTGGCGGTCTACCTGGCGATCCTGACCAGCTTCCAGCCATCCCTGCGCTTTTATTAAGCGATGAAATTGATCCTGGTGCGCCATCCGGCGCCGGACGTCGCCAGCGGCATCTGCTATGGCAGCAGCGATGTTGCAGTAGCGCCACACATTCTGGCGGCGGCACGCGCCAGCCTGCGCGGCAGTTTGCCGACGCATCTGCCCATGTATACGAGTCCCTTGTCGCGCTGCGCCGCGCTGGCGTCAACGCTGGCAGGCGATCTGCGGGCCAGCCGGTTCACGCACGATGCGCGCCTGATGGAAATGGATTTCGGCAGCTGGGAACTGCGCGCCTGGCACGACATCGCACGCGGCGAGATCGACGCCTGGGCCTTTGATCTGGCGCATTACCGGCCGGGCGGCGGCGAAAACGTGCTGGCGATGGCCACCCGCGTTGCGGCGTTTCTCGATGATCTGTTGCGCGAACAACACGCGGCCGTCATCGTCATTTGCCATGCCGGCACCATCCGCCTGCTGTCGGCCTTGCAGGCCGGCCTGCCATTGGCGGAAACCGCCCTGCTGGCCGCTTCCGGCGCACACAAAATCGCCTATGGCGCAGTGGTGACGCTCGATTTTCAGCGAGCTATAGTCACGCCAGCCATATGAGTCCGGCCCGGCTGCACGTATAATGGCAGGGTTTTGGTGCCCGCGTTCATGTCATGAATGCAGTTAAACGGGAAACACGATGCCGAGCCAAGGCCAACGTGTGCTGCCCCCGCAACGGTAAACAAGTGTCGCCGCTTTCGACTCGAAAGCGCCCGACAAGCTGTCCCTGACAACCACTGTGCCGATAGCGGCATGGGAAGGTAGGACAGCCTCGCTTGCAGCCCGGATACCGGCCAGAACAGGTGGAAGTGTGTGAACGGGGAGGTTCGCGTATCCGACTGGCCCAAGTATTCCAGGCCGTCTTCGAGCGTCATCCTCAGTTCCGTACTTCTGTTCAATCTGGCCAACGGGGACGTCGGCTGGTTGCTTCTTACTTACTGAAAATTATCATGACCCTTGCTGTTTCCCGCCACGCGGCCCTGACGTCGCTCGCGCTAGCCATTGCTGCGCCTTCCGCTTTTGCCCAAGCCACCACCGATACTTTTGACCCTGTCGTCATTACCGCCAACCGCTATCCGCAGCATCTGAGCGAAGTACTGAGCGACACGCAAACCATCAGCTCGGAAGACATCGCACGCTCGGGCGCCAGCTCGGTCGTCGACCTGCTGCAAAAACAGCGCGGCATCGAAGTGGCGCGCAACGGCGGCCCGGGCACCTCGGCATCGGTCTTTATCCGCGGCGCCAACAGCAACCAGAATATCGTGCTGGTCGACGGCGTGCGCATCGGCTCGTCCACCCTGGGTACGGCCAACTGGAGCGCCCTGCCCCTGTCGAGCATCGACCACATTGAAATCGTCTACGGCCCGCTGAGCACCATGTACGGCGCCGACGCCATCGGCGGCGTGATCCAGATCTTCACCAAGAAAGGCGAAGGCCCTGCGCGCTTCTCCGCGGCGGCCGGCTACGGCAGCAACAACACACGCCAGGCCGAAGCACAGGTATCAGGCGCCACCGGCGGCTACAACAGCTTCAGCTACTCGCTGGCAGCGAGCAAGGAAAAATCGGATGGCTACTCGGCCTCGAAGCTGGGCGCCTCGTCGTTCACCTACAATCCGGATAAAGACGGCTACGACAAGGAAAACGTCAGCGGCCAGATCGGCTACCAGATGGCCAAGGGCCACCAGGTGGGCCTGGCATTCCTGAACAGCAAACTGGACGCCCAGTACGACAGCGGCCCGGGCTACGACTCGCGCAGCAAGCAGAAGCTGGAAAACATCTCGGTATTTACCAAGAACGAATTCCTGCCCAACTGGACCAGCGAACTGCGCTATGCGGAAGCGCGCGACAAGTCGGGCGACGACAGCGCCGCCGCATCGTGGGGCAAGAGCCAGATCGACACCAAGCAGACCGACCTGACCTGGCAGAATGACATCCGTTTCGGCCGCGACAACCTGCAAGTGCTGGCCAGCTACCGCGACGAAGACGTGATGTCGAGCAGCACGCCGGAAGTAACGGGCTCGCGCAACACCAAGTCGTTCGCCGTCTCGTACAACCTGGTACGCGGCGCGCACCTGGCCAGCATCAGCGGCCGTCGTGACGACAGCTCGGCATTCGGCAACCACAATACGGGCAGCATCGCCTACGGCTACCGCTTCACCAATGCCCTGCGCGCCACCGCCAGCTACGGCACCAGCTTCCGCGCGCCGACCTTCAATGAGCTGTACTACCCGGGCTATGGCCTGGCGACGAACCAGCCGGAACGCGGCCGCAACGCCGAACTGGGCCTGCGCTATGACGACGGCGTCTCGAAACTGAGCGCCAGCTACTACCACAACAAGATCACCGACCTGCTGGTCAACACCACGCCTTGCCCGGACCCGACCTTCACCGGCACATTCGGCTGCGCCTACAACGTCAACAAGGCGCTGCTGGAAGGCCTGACGATTGCCGGTTCGCGCAAGTTCGGCGCCTTCAATGTGCAAGGCAATATCGACCTGCAAGATCCACGCGATGAAACCAAGGACAAGCAACTGGTACGCCGCGCCAAGCGTCACGCCAGCTTTGCCGCCGACTACAGCCTGGGCGCGCTGACCACCGGCGCCGAATGGCAGTTGTCGGGCAAGCGTTTTGAAAACGCCGCCAACACCACCACCCTGGGCGGCTATGGCCTGGTCAACCTGTACGCCACCTACCAGGTCAATCCTGACTGGTCGGTACTGGCGCGCTGGAACAATATCGCCGGCAAGGACTACGAACTGGCCCGCTTCTACGCGACCCCAGGCTCGAAATTCTTCGTGGGCGTACGCTACGGCATGAAGTAAGCAACTTGTTGATGTAAGCTGCGGGCGGTGACGGTAACGCCATCGCCCGCAGTGCGGTTCCGCAGTCCCCGTTTTCAAGGTATGCATGCATCCATTTTTCCGCAACATGCGCCACCGCGCGACGGTGATCCTCGCGACACTGCTCGTGTGCGCGGTTGTCAGCCTGATTTTCTCCGGCATGACCGGTTCGATCGCGATCCCGCTCGCCGACCTGCCGTCCGCCCTGTTTCACCTTATTCAGGGCCACCCCGATACCCTTGCCGCCACCCTGCTCGACCTGCGCCTCGGCCGCGCGCTGACCGCCTTTGTCACGGGCGCCGCGCTGTCGCTGGCCGGCGTGATGATGCAGGCGCTGCTGCGTAATCCCCTGGCCGACCCGTATGTACTGGGCATCTCGTCCGGCGCCTCGGTCGGCGCCCTGGCCGCGCTGCTGTTCATGTGTTCTCTGTGGGTGGTCGATGCGGCCGCCTTTGCCGGCGCCGTCGGCGTCTCCATGCTGCTGTATCTGTTTGCCCGGCGCGACCTGCGCGGCGGCACGGCGGCCGAAGGCGGCGCGTCAATGCTGCTGCTGACAGGCGTGATCCTGTCGTCGGCCTGCATGGCCATCGTCACCCTGATGCTGTCGATCGCCCCCGAAAGCCGCTTGCGCAGCATGGTGTTCTGGATGATCGGTGACCTGTCCGGCGCGCCATCGCGCGCCATGCCCTGGCTGGTGCTGGGCGCGGTCATGATTTTCGCACTGCGCAGCGCTCGTTCCCTGAACGTGATGGCGCTGCATGCGGAAGCGGCGGCTACCCTCGGTGTGCGCGTGGGCGCGCTGCGCAAGGGCCTGTTTTTCTGTTCCGGCCTGCTGACGGCCAGCGCCGTCACCAGCGCCGGCAGCGTGGGCTTCGTCGGCCTGATCGTGCCGCACGCGCTGCGCTTTGCCTGCGGCCCCGACCACCGCGTGCTGATTCCCGCTGCGGCGCTGGCCGGCGGCACCTTTCTGGTACTGGCCGACACCGTCGCGCGCACCGTGCTGGCGCCCTTGCAGCTGCCGGTCGGCGTGGTGACGGCAATGATAGGCGCCCCCGTGTTCCTGTATCAGCTGCACCGGCTGCGCCGCAAATGAGGCCACGATGATACGTACCTACCAACTGGGCCTGAAGGCAGGCAGCCGTACCCTGCTGGAAAACCTGAACTGGCGCATCGGCGAAGGCGAATGCTGGAGCATCATCGGCCGCAATGGCGCCGGCAAAAGCACCTTGTTGCGCACCCTGGCCGGCCTGCGCGACCCCGATGCCGGCCACGTCACGATACAGGGCCGCGCACTGATCGACTGGCCGCTGGGTGCGCTGGCGCGCCAGCGCGCCTTTTTGGCGCAGGCGCGCCACGACGCGTTCTCCTACCGCGTGATCGAAACCGTGCTGTCGGCCCGCCACCCCTACCACGACAACCATTACTGGGAAGGCAGCGACGACCAGCGGATCGCGCTCGCCTCGCTGGCGGCGATGGAAGTGGCACACCTGGCCGAACGCGACGTGCGCAGCCTGTCCGGCGGCGAGCGCCAGCGCGTGGCGATCGCCGCCATGCTGGCGCAGGATACGCCCATATTATTACTCGACGAGCCGGCCAACGCGCTGGACCTGGCGCACCAGGTCAGCGTGATGGGACTGTTGTCCAAACTGTGCCGCGAACAGAACAAAACCGTGGTGATGGTGGGCCATGACCTGAACCTGGCGCACGGCATATCGAGCCACGCGCTGCTGATGATGGGCGATGGCGGCTGGCTCGCCGGCAGCGTGGCCGAGGTCATGCAGGCATCCATCCTGGGCGACTACCTGGGCCACCCGATCGAGATCATCGAACACGGCAAACGCAAGATATTCATACCGAAAGAGGACTGACATGAGCGACACCACCCCACCGAACGACGATACCGCGGCAATCAACGAACGCCACCGCGTACGCATGGAGCGCAAAAAAGCCATCATCGACGCGGCGATCGCCAAGGCCGACAAGGAAATCGGCATCATCATCGTCAACACCGGCAATGGCAAAGGCAAGAGTTCGAGCGGCTTCGGCATGGCGATCCGGGCCATGGGCCATGGCATGAAAGTGGGCGTGGTGCAGTTCATCAAGGGCGCGATGTCGACCGGCGAGGAAAAATTCCTGCGCCGCTTCCCCGACGAAATCAGCTTTCATGCGATGGGCGAAGGCTATACCTGGGAAACCCAGAACCGCGAACGCGATATCGAAAAAGCCGAGCTGGCGTGGGAACAGGCCAAGACTTTCCTGGCCGATCCCAGCTACGGCCTGGTGCTGTTCGACGAACTCAATATCGCCCTCAAATACAAATACCTGGACGTGCACAAGGTGATCGCCGACCTGCTGGAACGCCCCGCCATGCAGCACGTGGTGATTACCGGCCGCGGCGCGCCCGAGGAATTGATCGCGATTGCCGACACGGTGACCGAGATGGCGGTGGTCAAGCATGCTTACGCGGCCGGCATCGGTGCGCAGGCCGGCACGGAATGGTGAAGGTCGCATGACACGGACGCTGGTGCTTGGCGGCGCGCGCTCGGGCAAGAGCGTGTATGCCGAACGGCTGGCCCGTGACTCGGGCAAGGAGGTGGTGTATCTCGCCACCGCGCAGGCCGGCGACGGCGAAATGGCGACGCGCATCGCGCATCATCGGGAACAACGCCCGAATACCTGGCCCACGGTGGAAGAGCCGCTGCGCCTGGGCGCGGCCCTGCTGGCGCATGCGCAGCCGGGCCGGTTGCTGCTGGTCGATTGCCTGACCCTGTGGCTGACCAATCTGATGTTTTCGTCGGGCGAGGCGTATCCGGACGTGGGCGACATCGTGCTGCCCGAACTGTTCCATAGCGAGCGCGCGCATCTGCTGTACGCGCTGGCCGAACTGGAAAACAGCGGCTGCGACATCGTGCTGGTGTCGAATGAAGTCGGGATGGGCATCGTGCCGGTCGGCGCCATTTCGCGCTGCTTTACCGATGAAGCGGGACGCTTGAATCAAGCGGTGGCGGCCATCTGCGATCGGGCGGTATTCGTCGCCGCCGGCCTGCCCTTGTATCTGAAAGGCGGCCCATGCTGAGCGGCTTTTCGCTGCCGCTGCTGGCCGGCCTGATGACGGCCGGCGTGCTGCTCGACCTGATTCTGGGCGAGACGCGGCGCTGGCATCCGCTGGTCGGCTTTGGCAAGCTGGCCGGCGCCATCGAGCGTGCTCTCAACTTGGGCCGCGCGCGTTTTATGCGCGGCGCGCTGGCGTGGACGCTGGCCGTGGTGCCGATCACGTACGCTGCATGGTGGTTGTGCGGCCTGGCCGGCGCCGCGTTGCACGTGTTCTTGCTGTACCTGTGCCTGGGACTGCGCAGCCTGCGCGACCATAACCAGCCGATCGCCGCGGCGCTGGTTGCGGGCGACCTGGGCACCGCGCGCCGGCTGACGGCGCGCATCGTCAGCCGTGATACAGCCAATGCCGACGCTGCCAGCCTGGCCAAGGCCAGCACCGAGTCCCTGCTGGAAAACGGCAATGACGCCGTGTTCGGCACCCTGTTCTGGTTTGCGATTGCCGGCGGCCCCGGCGCCGTCTTTTTCCGCCTGGCCAATACCCTGGACGCCATGTGGGGCTACCGCACGCCGCGCTATGACTGGTTCGGCTGCTGCGCCGCGCGCATCGACGATGTGCTGAACTATGTGCCGGCGCGCCTGACCGCCCTGTCCTACGTCGTGCTGGGAAAAACCATGGCCGATAAAAAACGCGCCTGGCAATGCTGGCGCACGCAGGCGCCAGCCTGGGGCAGCCCGAACGCCGGCCCGGTGATGGCCAGCGGCGCGGGCGCCCTGGGTTTGGCCCTCGGTGGCGACGCCGTCTACGATGGCGAACTGGAACGGCGCCCGCCGCTGGGCAGCGGCCTGCCGGCGGCAGCCCGCGATATCGACCGCGCCTGGCGCCTGGTGATGGAGACCACCGTGCTGTGGCTGGTCTGGGTGGCGCTGGCCGCCGGACTGTTTTATCTGCAAGGACGCCATGTTGCTTGAACACGGGGGCAATCTGCGCGAGGCCGCGCGCGCCTACGACCGGCCGCTGGAACAGTGGATCGACCTGTCGACCGGCATCAATCCGCACTGGTATCCGGTGCCCGCTACCACCCCAAACGCCTGGCACCGCCTGCCGGAAGCCGATCCCGCGCTGCCCGATGCCGCCTGCGCGTATTACGGCGCGCCGGCCATGCTGCCGGTGGCCGGCACGCAGGCCGCCATCCAGGCCCTGCCCCGCTTGCGCGCGCCTGGCCGCGTGGTGGTCGCCGCCCCCTCGTATGCGGAACACGCCCACCACTGGGGCCAGCATGGCCATCAACTGCGGCAGGTGCCGTACGCGCAGTTGAACGACGCCGTCGACGAGTGCGAGGTGCTGGTGGTCTGCAATCCGAACAACCCCACCGGCGCGCGCATCGCCCCCGAACAGCTGCTGGCGTGGGCTGAAACACTGGCGGCGCGCGGCGGCTGGCTGGTGGTCGACGAGGCGTTTGGCGACACGGAGGATGCGGCCAGCCTCGGTGCATATGCCGGCCAGCCCGGACTGCTCGTGCTGCGCTCGGTCGGCAAGTTCTTTGGCCTGGCGGGCTTGCGGCTGGGCTTTGTGGCGGCGCATCCCACGCTGCTGGAAAAGCTGGCCGCGATGCTGGGGCCATGGACCGTCAGCGGCCCGGCGCAGCAGGTGGCGCTGGCGGCCTTGTCCGATACCGGCTGGCAGCAGGCCATGCGCGCGCGCCTGAAAAATCAGGGCGAACGGCTGCGCCAGTTGCTGGCGTCATGCGGCATCGCCAGCACGGGCTGCGCGCTGTTTCAATGGTGGCCGGAAGCGCGCGCCGAGGACTTTCACCGCCATATGGCCGAACGCGGCATCTGGGTGCGGCTGTTCCGCCATGCGGCGCGCGGCATCCGACTGGGGCTGCCGCCCAATGAACCCGCCTGGCAGCAGCTGGAGCAGGCACTGATCGCATGGAACAAGGAAAACACATGACATACTGGACGATGACACTGCTGGCCACCGTGCTGGCCTTGCCTGCGCACGCCGCCATCACCGTGCGCGATGACGACGGCAATGCCGTCACGCTGGAGAAGCCGGCGCAGCGCATCCTGGCGCTGGCGCCGCATATCACCGAACTGCTGTTCGCGGCCGGCGGCGGCGAGAAAATCGTCGGCGTGGTCAGCTACAGCGACTATCCGGAAGCGGCAAAAAAAATCGCCAACGTGGGCGACAACCGCCAGTACG
The DNA here is from genome assembly GCF_030944405.1 of Janthinobacterium sp. J1-1. Lineage (NCBI taxonomy): Bacteria > Pseudomonadati > Pseudomonadota > Betaproteobacteria > Burkholderiales > Oxalobacteraceae > Janthinobacterium > Janthinobacterium sp. J1-1. Next base: position 1,288,789 of record NZ_CP132339.1, on the reverse strand, counting down.
ACATGGAGCGCATCATCGCCATGAAGCCGGACCTGATCGTGGTGTGGATGCACGGCAGCGCCGAGCGCCAGATCGCCATGCTGCGCCAGCTGAAGGTGCCGATCTATCACAGCGATCCGAAAAAGCTGGCTGATATCCCGAACAATATGGAGCGCCTGGGTCAGCTGATGGGCACGGAAAAAGTGGCCGCGCCGGCCGCCACGCAACTGCGCGCCAGGCTGGCCAGCATGAGGGCGCAATACGCGCAGCGCCCGCCCGTGCGCCTGTTTTACCAGGTGTGGGACAAGCCGCTGTACACCATCAGTGGCGCCAGCATCATCAGCGACGCCATGCGCGTGTGCGGCGGCCAGAATGTGTTTGGCGCGATGAAGGTGGTGGCGCCGGTCGTCACGGCCGAAGGCGTGCTGCAGGAAAATCCGGAAGCGATCTTCGCCACCAGCGAAAAAAGCGATGCGGACAGCGAAGGCGGCCTGGCCATGTGGCGTGTCTTTCCGTCCCTGGCGGCGGTGCGCAACAACAATCTGTTCCGCCTGAATGGCGATCTGCTGAACCGCGCCGGCCCGCGCATGGTCGACGGCACCGCCGCCATGTGCGAAAAACTGGAACTGGCCCGCCAGCACCGCAATACGCCTGCCGCGAAAGCAGCCAAATGAGCCACTACCAGCGCATCGCCTGCCTGTCGACCGAAGCGGTGGAAACGCTGTACGCGCTCGGCGCCGAAGACGTTATCGCCGGCATCTCCGGTTTTACGGTGCGCCCGCCGCGCGCGCGCGAAGAAAAAACCAAGATCAGCGGCTTTTCCTCGTCCAGCCTGGAACGCATCCTGGCCGTGCAGCCGGACCTGGTGATCGGCTTTTGCGACATGCAGGCCGATATCTGCCGCGACCTGGTCAAGGCCGGCGTCGAGGTGCACCAGTTCAACCAGCGCACGGTCGAGGGGATTGTGCGCATGATCGCCGTGCTGGCGGCGCTGGTGCGGCGAGAGGAAGCGGGCCGGGAACTGGTCGCCAGCCTGCGCGCCGACCTCGCCCGCGCGCAGCAGCGCGCCGCGCCCTGGACAAGCAAACCGGTGATCTATTTCGAAGAGTGGAACGAGCCTTTGATGAGCGGCATCGGCTGGGCGGCGGAGCTGATCGAACTGGCCGGCGGCGCCGATGCGTTTCCGGAATTGTCCGCACAGCCGGGCGCGAAGGAACGCATTATCGCCGACCCGCTGGACGTGGTGCGGCGTGCGCCCGACATCATTATCGCCAGCTGGTGCGGCAAGAAATTCCAGCCCTTGCAACTGACGGCGCGCCCGCAATGGGACACCATCCCGGCCGTGCAAAACGGCATGGTGTTCGAGATCAAGTCGCCCGACATTCTGTCGCCCGGACCTGCCGCCATTACCGAAGGGCTGCGCCAGATCAGCGATATGGTCGCCCTGTGGCAGGCGCAGCAAGCATGACGGTGCCGTTCCACACCCTGATGGTGCAGGGCACGACCTCGGACGCCGGCAAGAGCACCATCGTCGCCGCCCTGTGCCGGCTGATCAGGCGGCGCGGTGTCAGCGTCGCGCCGTTCAAGCCGCAGAACATGGCCCTGAACAGCGCGGTGACGGCCGACGGCGGCGAGATCGGCCGCGCGCAGGCGCTGCAGGCCATGGCGTGCGGCATCGCGCCGCATACCGACATGAATCCGGTGCTGCTGAAACCGTCGTCGAACACGGGCGCCCAGGTGATTATCCACGGCAAGGTGCGCGCCGAAATGGATGCGCGCGACTACCAGCAATACAAGACCGTCGCCATGCTTGCGGTGCTGGAATCCTACGCGCGGCTACGCCAGCAGTACCAGGCGGTGATCGTCGAAGGCGCGGGCAGCCCGGCCGAGATCAATCTGCGCGCGCGCGATATCGCCAACATGGGGTTTGCGGAAGCCGTCGACTGCCCCGTGATCCTGGTCGCCGATATCGACCGTGGCGGCGTGTTCGCCCACATTATCGGCACCCTGGCCTGCCTGTCGGACAGCGAACGGGCGCGCATTATCGGCTTTGTCATCAACCGCTTTCGCGGCGATATCTCGCTGCTGCAGCCGGGCGTGGACTGGCTGGAACAGCAGACGGGCAAGCCGGTGCTGGCCGTGCTGCCGTATTTGCAGGGGCTGTTCCTCGACGCGGAAGATGCGGTGGAGTCCATGCAGGCCGAACGCGGGGCATTCACGGTAGTGGTGCCGCAGCTGCCGCGCATCAGCAACCATACGGATTTCGACGCGCTGCGCGCCCATCCGGGCATCGATCTGCATTTTATCAAACAGGGCCAGCCGATACCACCGGCCGATCTGGTGATCCTGCCCGGCAGCAAGAACACGCGCGGCGACCTGGCATGGCTGCGGCATGAAGGCTGGCCCGCCTATCTGGCAAAACACCTGCGCTATGGCGGCAAGGTGATCGGCATCTGCGGCGGCTTCCAGATGCTGGGCGAGAGCGTGCGCGATCCGCTCGGGGTGGAGGGAAACGCGGGCGTGTCCGCCGCACTGGGCCTGCTGGCGATGACGACCGAGCTGACGGCCGACAAGCGGCTGGTGCAGGTGACCGGCCAGTGTGCGTTTGCGGGCGCGGACAAGGCCCTGGTCTGCGGCTATGAAATCCATATGGGCGTGTCGCTCGGCGCGGCGCTCGATCAGCCGGCCTTTTTGATCGATGGCCGGCCGGAAGGGGCGGTATCCGGCGACGGGCAAATTTTGGGCAGCTATTTGCACGGCATGTTCGATACCCCCGCCGCCTGTTCGGCCCTGCTGCGCTGGGCCCGGCTGGAGTCCAGCCATGTGGTCGATACCGGCGCGCTGCGCGAAGCGAGCCTGGAGCGGATTGCCGATGCGGCCATGCCGTTGATGGCGGCGCTGGAACGCCACGAATACTGACGCCTAGTTTTTCAGGCAGGTGCCCATGTAGGTGCGGTCGGTCGAAAACTCGACCGCCATGCTGGACGACACCGGCATGAACATCGAGTAATCGGCCGGCACGTCGGCCGGGTCCTTGAACACGGCGATACCGTCGAAATCGACGGCTTGCGCACCCAGGCCCAGCTTGTTGATGGTGATGGCTTCATCGTGCGTCTTGCCGGCGGTGTTGTTGGTGATGGTGGCGGTGCTGCCGGCCACCACGATTTTTGCGCTGATGCCGGGCGCCACGCAGGCGTAGCTGCCGGCGATCTCGGTGCCGATCTTTTGCTGCTTGGCCGCCACCATGGTGCCCACGCGCAGCACGTTTTCCTGGTTGCGGCCGTAGCGGTCGATGAACAGCGCCAGCCCGCGGTCGCCGGCATGCACATGAACGATGCCGAAATCCTGCTGTCCCTGGCGGGCGATGATCAACCCGCGCGCCGCATCCCGGACCAAAGTCAGGCTGGCGTTTTCCGCCGCCAGTTGCGGCGAGATGGCCGTGCAGGCGCCTTGCGCATTGAACACGCCGCCATTGCACAGTTGCGCGCTGCCGTCGGCAGCGATCCGCAGACTGCCTTTCGGGTTGAAGGGGCTGCCGCCGTTCGAGGCGTTGCGCATGGCGCCGAGGAAAATATAATTGCCGGCCAGCTTGGCCACATCGGTGGCGGCATAGCCACTGCCGCTGACGTTCGAACTCATGTTGCCCAGTTTGATCGTTCCCGTCAGCAAGCGCGTGCGCGCATCGACGGCGAGGCTCAGGTCGGTGCCCGTATAGGTCGTGATATTGCCGCTGGTGACCGCCGTATAGCTGCCGCTGCGGTCGACCAGGCCGAACTGCGTCGACAGTACCTTCACGCTGAAGGTTTTCTTCACATTGTCAAACGTGATGCGCCAGGTGTCGCCGATCTCGGCCGCCACATCGTACACGCTCTCGTCCGCATTGGCGCCGGCGATCACGGTCAAGCCTGCTGCTGCGGCCACCGCTTGCGAAGCCACCGTCACGGCATCGGCCACAGGCGTGACGGGCGGCGTGACCACCACCGGTGGCGTGACGGGCGCGGCAGGCGAACTGTCGCTGCCGCCGCCACAGGCGGACAGGGCAGCGCCCAGCAACAAAAGCGGGAAGACGTTTTTCATGAGATGGGACTTTCCAGGGTGAGGATACAAGGTCAGTCCCCATGCTAATGATGGCGTGGAAATATTACTATAGAACAATTGTTCCATGGACTTTCAACGGCGACAGCATGATGGCAAGCAAGCCGCCGGCATGACGGCGCCATTTATGTGACAATTCCATCACTGTCGGCTCCGTTCCACCCTCCTCAGGCTGTCTACCCATGTCCAGTTCCGCCGTTAAAAGCTACCTCCCGTGGGTGGTCGCCACCGCCCTCTTCATGGAGCAGCTCGACTCCACCATCGTCAATACCGCCATTCCCAGCATGGCGGCCAGCCTGAATGTCACGCCGCTGAGCCTGAAAGCGGTGGTTACCAGTTACATCCTGAGCCTGGCCGTGTGCATCCCGATCAGCGGCTGGATGGCCGACCGCTTCGGTACCCGGCGCGTGTTTTCCGCCGCCGTCGCCATTTTCACGATTGCCTCCATCCTGTGCGGCCTGTCCGTCAATTCGCCGATGCTGGTGGCGGCGCGCCTGCTGCAGGGCGTCGGGGCGGCGATGATGATGCCGGTCGGCCGGCTGACCATCATCCGCACCTTTCCCAAGTCGCAGCTGCTGGCGGCAATGAATTTCGTCATCATCCCGGCCCTGATCGGCCCTTTGCTGGGGCCTACCGTGGGCGGGCTGATCGTGCACTGGCTGTCGTGGCGCGAGATTTTCTTCGTCAACGTGCCGGTCGGCCTGGCGGCGCTGTACCTGGCGCACCGCTACATGCCTGACTACTATGGCGACAAGCCGCGTCCGCTGGACCTGATCGGCCTGGTGCTGTTCGGCACCGGCATTGCCCTGCTGTCGTGGCTGCTGGAAGTGTTCGGCGAGCATCGCGTCGATCCCACCTCGTTCGCCGTGCTGCTGTTTATTTCCATCAGCCTGCTGGCGGCCTACGTCTGGCATTCGAGCGAAGTGCTGCACCCGCTGCTGCGCCTGGCGCTGTTCAAGGTGCGCACCTTCCGCGTCTCGGTGGTGGGCGGTTTTGTCACGCGCCTGGGCGTCGGCGGCCTGCCGTTTTTGTTGCCGCTGCTGTACCAGCTGGGCCTGGGCTTGCCGGCCTGGCAGTCGGGCTTGCTGATGATGCCGTCGGCCGCCGCCGCGATGGGCATGAAATTCATTTCCGCGCGCGTGCTGGCCCGCTTCGGCTACCGGCAAGTGCTGATCGTCAATACGGTGCTGATCGGCGTGACCATCGCCATGTTTTCGCAAGTGAGCGCCGGCACGCCGTTGTACGTCATCGTCGGCATCAGCCTGTGCCTGGGCTTTTTCAATTCGCTGCAGTTTTCCAGCATGAACACCATCGCCTACGCCGATGTCGACAAGGCCGACTCCAGCATGGCCAGCACGATTGCCAGTTCGATGCAGCAACTGTCGATGAGCTTTGGCCTGGCCTTCGGTTCGCTGATCACGGGCTGGTACCTGGGCGACATGCCACAGTCGAATCGCGCCATGCTGAGCACCGCCCTGCACCATGCCTTTTTGACCCTGGCGGTGGTGACGATCCTGTCTTCGCTGACCTTCTGGACCTTGCGCCGCACGGATGGCGAAAGCATCAGCAAGGGCAGCGATGTCGATGAAGACGACCTGGCCGAAGTCAAGGCGAAAGCGGTGGTGCAGACGGAAGTCCGGACGACAACGCAAACCAGCAAGGACTGAGCGGCCTCAAGCCGCCGCGACGCCACGCTGGCGGCCCTGGCCGCGCCGGTGCTACTGTGTACCGGGAGGCGCACATGGCGATCGAGCGGCGGTTCGCATGGGAAGGCAAGGACCGCCACGGCAAGCGGGTAGCAGGCATGCTGCGCGCCACCGACGCCGCTGCCGCCACCGTGCTGCTGCGCCGCCAGGGCATCCTGGCCACCCGCGTGCAGGCCCGGCGCGCGGCACCGGGCAAGGCCATCCGCCACAAGGATATCGCGCTGTTTACGCGCCAGCTGGCCACCATGATGGGCGCCGGCGTGCCGCTGCTGACCGCCTTCGAGATCGCCGGCAAGGGCCATGCCAAGCCGGCCATGACGCAGCTGATGCAGGACTTGCGCCGCGATATCGAAGCCGGCGGCAGCCTGCAGCAAGCCTTCCGCCAGTTTCCCCACCTGTTTGACGAACTGTATTGCAACCTGGTGGCGGCCGGCGAACAGGCCGGCATCGTGCAGGAGCTGCTGGCGCGCCTGGCCACGCACCAGGAAAAAGCCATCGCCCTGCGCCGCCAGCTGCGCGGTGCGCTGATGTATCCACTGGCCATCGTGGCCGTCGCCATCCTCGTTACCTCGATTATCCTCACTGTAGTGGTACCGGCTTTCCGGCAAGTCTTCGACAGCTTCGGCGCGCCGCTGCCGCTGCCCACCTTGCTGGTCATGGAGCTGTCGCGCCTGCTGGTGCAATCGTGGTACTGGCTACTGGCCGCGCTGTTGGCGCTGGCACTGCTGCTGCGCCTGGCCTGGCGCCGCTGGCCGCAGTTGCGCCGGCACGCACAGCAGCAATCGCTGCGTCTTCCCCTGTTCGGCCCGCTGCTGCGGCGCGCGGCGATCGCCCGCTGGACCCGCACCCTGGCCGCCATGTACGCCGCCGGCGTGCCCCTGCTCGATTCGCTGGCCCTGGTCGGCGCCGCCGCCGGCAACATCGTCTATCAGGACGCCACCATGCGCATCGAGCGCGAGATCCGCGCCGGCGGCAGCCTGGCGCTGGCCATGGGCCACAGCGGCGTGTTTCCCGAGCTGCTGACGCAACTGGCCCTGATCGGCGAAGAATCGGGCGCCCTCGACGCCATGCTGTCGCGCGCGGCCGACATCATCGAAGCGGAGATCGACAGCACCGTCACCATCCTTGCATCCTTGCTGGAGCCGGCGCTGATGGTGGTGCTGGGCGTGCTGGTGGGTGGCCTGGTGATCGCCTTGTATTTACCGATTTTCAAGCTGGGAGCGGTGATTTGACGGGTGGGGTTGAGATAGCGCAAGGGCATGGTGCGCAACGCGCACGAGGCGCTTGCGATGGCCGTATAAAATTTGATACACTCGGGAGAAATCGCGATGAACGAGAAACCGATCGACTGGCGTGGCAGCTCGCTCGACGATATCAAGGACGACGCCATCTTTACCGTCAACGCGCGGCGCGAGGCCGGCCACCAGCTGAGCCAGGTGCAGGCGGGGCTGGAGCCTGACCGCTGGAAGCCGTTCGACGAAGTCGGCGCGGGTACACGCGAAATCATCGTCAATCTCGATGACGGCTGGTTCCGCGTCATGTACGTGGCCAAGTTTGCCGAAGCCGTGTATGTGTTGCACTGTTTCAAGAAGAAAACCAACGCCACATCCGGGCAGGATAAACAGATTGCCAGCACCCGTTATAAAGCCGTGATCAAGGAAAGGAACACGCAATGAGCATCAACACCAAATCAGCCCGCATCACGCCCGCTGGCGGCAACGTCTTCGCCGACCTGGGCTTTGAACCCGCGGAAGCGCAGGCGCTGCAGGCGCAGTCGCAGCGCATCATCTCGGACAAGATCGCCATCAAGGAAAAACTGATGGGAGAGTTGGCGCTGTGGATGGCTACCGAAAACCTCAAGCAGGCCGATGCCGCGCAGATCCTTGGCGTGACGCGCCCGCGCGTATCCGACATGATCAACAGGAAAACCCCGAAATTCACCATCGACGCGCTGGTCGACATGCTGGCGCGCACCGGCAAGCGGGTGATGTTCTCGATCGCGTAAGCAGCGGCGGTCTGCCGAAAGTTCCCCGGAAGGGTGAGGATGTTTTACACTGCGCAGTGCCGGCAACTGTTTGCACGGCAACATCCCACCCTGACTAGACCACCATGCTGCAAGATACCCTGTTGTTCGCCGCGCCCGGCAATCTGTTCGTCACGCTGGTCGCCGCCCTGTTCGGCCTGATCGTCGGCAGCTTTCTCAATGTCGTGATCCACCGCATCCCGAAGATGATGCAGCGCGAGTCCGACAATTACGTGGCGGTGGAAAGCGGCAAGCCGCCGCCGCACACCGACAAATACAATCTGATGCTGCCGCATTCGCACTGCACCGCCTGCGGCCACCGCATCACCGCGCTGGAAAACATTCCCGTCGTCAGCTACCTGGCCCTGCGCGGCCAGTGCCGCGCCTGCAAGGCGCCGATTTCGCCGCGCTATCCGCTGGTGGAAATGTTGACGGGCGCGCTGTCGGCGCTGCTGGTCTGGCATTTCGGCAGCGGCTGGACCGGGCTGGCCACTTTGCTGTTCGCCTTCCTGCTGATCGCCATGACCTTTATCGACGCCGATACGCAGATGCTGCCCGACGACCTGACGTTTCCGCTGCTGTGGGCGGGGTTGCTGGTCAATATCAACGGCACCTTCGTGCCGCTTGCCGACGCCGTGATCGGCGCGGCTGCCGGCTACCTGGCCCTGTGGAGCGTCTACTGGGCCTTCAAGCTGGCGACAGGCAAGGAAGGAATGGGGTATGGTGACTTCAAATTGCTGGCGGCGCTGGGCGCCTGGCTGGGCTGGACCATGCTGCCGACGATTATTTTATTGTCGTCCGTGGTCGGCGCGCTGGTCGGCATCGTCCTGATCGTGTTTGCCAAACGCGGGCGCGACAAACCCATTCCCTTCGGTCCCTACCTGGCCGCCGCCGGCGTGATCGCCCTGCTGTATGGCGCGCCGCTGTCGCAGCTGACCCTGGGTCTGGTGGGCTGACCGAATGGAACACATGACAGAATCTGGCACGACGCACGGCGCACCTTATTTCAGCATCGGCCTGACCGGCGGCATCGGCTGCGGCAAGAGCACGGTGGCCAATCTGTTTGCCGCGCGCGGCGCCTCCATCGTCGATACCGACGAGATCGCGCACAGCCTGACGGCCGCCAATGGCGCGGCCATGCCGGCGCTGCTGGCGGAATTTGGCGCCGGGATGCTTGACGCGAACGGCGCGATGGACCGTGCCAAAATGCGCGAACTGGTGTTTTCCGATCCGCAGGCCAAGCGCCGGCTGGAAGCGATTTTGCATCCGCGCATCCGCGCGGCCACCCTGGCGGCCGCGGCCGGCGCCACCGGCAGCTATGTGATCTTTGCCGTGCCACTGCTGGTCGAATCGGGCGGCTGGGTGGAACGGGTCAACCGCGTGCTGGTGATCGACTGCCAGGAAAGCCTGCAGGTGGCGCGCGTGATGCAGCGCAATGGCCTGTCGGAAGCACAAGTGAAAGCCATCATGGCGACGCAGGCGACGCGGGCCATGCGCCTGGGAGCGGCCGATGATGTGATCGATAACAATGGCGACCTGGCGGCCCTGGAACCGCAGATCGCCCTCTTGCACGAGGTATATCTGGCATTTTCAAAAAGAATGGCGGGAATGGCCTCGCAGCATTTGTAATTTGTCGACGCTTGGTTCAGAATCACGGGATTGCTTGCAGGTCCATACTTAAGGGAATTATTTTGATTGTCTACGAATACCCTTTCAACGAACGCATACGTACGCTGTTGCGGCTGGAAGACCTGTACGACAAATTCAAGTTCTTCGTCCAGCAAGAGCACGCGATGCAGCACCATGTTGCATTGGCAACTATCTTCGACATGCTGGAAGTGGCCGGCCGCGCCGACCTGAAGTCCGATCTGTTGCAGGAACTCGAACGCCAGCGCCAGAGCCTGCTCGGCTACCGCAGCAATCCGAACGTGGAACCGGAAACCCTGGACGCCATCCTCGGCGAACTCGACAGCGTTAGCGGCGCCCTGGTGGCGGCGCAAGGCAAGACCGGGCAGAATATCCGCGACAATGAATGGCTGATGAGCATCCGCGGCCGCACCATCATTCCCGGCGGCGCCTGCGAATTCGACTTGCCGTCCTACTATGCCTGGCAGCAGCGCAGCTCGGAACAGCGCCTGGCCGATATCCAGGCCTGGTTCGCCCCGCTGGCGCCGCTGTTCGACGCGCTGGCGCTGGTGCTGCGCCTGCTGCGCGATTCGGGCGGTCCCGTCAAGCTGATCGCCAATGCCGGCAGCTTCCAGCAAATGCTGCAAGGTAAGGTCTACCAGATGCTGCGTTTGAGCCTCGACGAGGCCAGCGGCGCGATTCCCGAAATCTCCGCCAATAAATACATGCTGTGGGTGCGCTTTACCACCCAGGGCGGCGACCTGAAACCCAAGCCGCTCGAAGAAGATGTCCCCTTCGAGCTCACGCTGTGTAATTTTTAATTGTTCTTGCCATGACCGTTGTTAACTGCCCTACCTGCGCCGCCAAAGTCGAATGGACCGAGGCCAATACCTTCCGCCCCTTCTGTTCGAATCGCTGCAAGCAGATCGATCTGGGCGCCTGGGCCGAAGAGAAATACACGATCCCGGCCGCCGACCCGCTCGACGATCCATTGGATGATGAAGAAAACAAACCCGCGCATTAATAACATCTGACCAAACCTACTGCGCGGCGCGACTTGCGGCCACCGATGCTCACTGTGCATTCGCACAGCTCCGCTTCTCAGCCACAATTCACATCCGCTCGCTACGGTTTTGTCAGGCGTTATGACTAAACGGGTTTTCAAGCCGCAGGCCCGATCCCGCATAGCGGTCCAGCCGGCCGCTGACCACCGTCAGGCCATGGGCGATGCCCATCGCCGCGATCTGGCCATCGACACCCCTACCGTGGTCCTGCAAGCGGGCCCACACCAGCGCGCAATCGAGATCGAACTCGAGCAGGCGCGCCGCATACTCGCGCAACACCGCCTCCAGCCAGCCTTCCATCGCCAGCGCTTCCATGCTGGCGCCGCGCCGCCATAGCTGCCGGATGCCGGCGCGCCATTGCGCCACCGCCTGCACCGGCAGGTAGCGCTCGTCGGGCGCCACCCGCTCGAACCAGGATCGCACGCCGGGCGGCGCCTTGGCTCCCTTGCGCGCGGCGTTGACCACGTCGGCGTCCAGCAGATAGCCGGGCATGCTATTGGTCGCGGCCAAAGTCGGCCTCGCTGCCCACGTCGGGCATGCCGCGCAGGATATCGTCGAGCGGGCGCCTGGGCAGCGGACGCAGCACGCTGCGCAGGATGTCGCGGTGCTCCTCCTCGATGCTGCGGCCATGGGCGCGGGCGCGCTTGTGCAGCGCGGCCAGCAGCAGTTCATCGGCGTCGTTGAAGGTCAGGGTCAGGGTCAGCGCCATGCGAGTCTCCCGCTATCGTCATCAATGACTTTAGCGGAAAGACCGTGTAATGCAAGGCGGGAGCGGCAATCAGGCGCGGGCCGTCAAGCCGATGTCGTACTTTCGCGGCGCACCACGTCCAGCCATTCCAGCAGGGGAATCGTGGCCGGCAGCAAGGGCTCCACCCCCACCGTGCCCTGCCAGGCAAAGGCCTGGCCTTCCAGGCTTTGCGGCTCGCCACGCCAGTCGCGGCTGATATAGAAATGCAGCCGCACATGGGCGTGCGGATAGACATACTCCACGCCGCACCAGGCTTCGGCGCTGTCGATCTGCAGGCCCAGTTCCTCGACAAACTCGCGTTTCAGCGCATCGAGGATGGCTTCGCCCGGCTCGACTTTACCGCCGGGAAACTCCCAATAGCCATCATATGGTTTGCCGGCCGGGCGCTGGCCCAGCAGGACATCGCCATTCGGTTTCATCAGGATGCCGACGGCGACATCGACCGGTTTGACTTTCACCTCGCTCATTGCGGCAGCTTTCCGGCAGGAAGTTTACCCGCATAATCGCGCGCAAACTGCCACGCCACCCGGCCCGACCGCGAGCCGCGCTGCAAGGCCCAGCGCAGGGCGTCGCCGCGCGCTTGCGCGATCTGTTCCGGGCTGCAGCCGAACGAGGCCAGCCAGTGCGCGGCGATATCGAGGTAATCATCCTGCTTGAACGGATAGAACGACAGCCACAACCCGAAGCGTTCGGACAGGGAAATCTTTTCCTCCACCGTTTCGCCCGGATGCAGGTCGCCATCGTCGTCGGTCTTGTAGCTGCTGTTGTCCGACATGCGTTCCGGCATCAGATGGCGCCGGTTCGAGGTGGCATAGATCAGCACATTGTCCGACTGCGCGGCGATGCTGCCGTCCAGCGCCACCTTCAGCGCCTTGTAGCCGCTCTCGCCTTCTTCGAACGACAGGTCGTCGCAAAAGATGATGAAGCGCTCGGGGCGCGCCGCCACCAGGTCGACGATGTCGGGCAGGTCGGCCAGGTCCGCCTTGTCGACCTCGATCAGGCGCAGGCCCTGGCCAGAAAACTGGTTCAGGCAGGCCTTGATCAGCGACGACTTGCCGGTGCCGCGCGCGCCCGTCAGCAGCACATTGTTGGCCGGCCGGCCACTGACGAACTGGCGCGTGTTCTGCTCGATCTGGGCCTTTTGCGTGCCGATATTGTGCAGGTCATCGAGTGCGATGTTCGACACATGGGCCACCGCCTGCAGATGGCTGGCGGCGCCCTGCCGCCGGCGCCAGCGAAAGGCAAAACTGTTCCAGTCGACGGCCGGCGTGGCGGCCGGCAGGATCGCCTCCACGCGCGCCAGCAGGCTTTCCGCGCGCTGCAGGAATTGTTCGAGGCCGGTCATGAACGGTAGTCGGCGTTGATCGACACGTAATCATGCGACAGGTCGCAGGTCCAGACGGTGGCAGCAGCATCGCCGCGCGCCAGTTTCACGCGGATGGTGATTTCGCTTTGCTGCATCACGCGCTGGCCGTCCTGCTCCTGGTAGTCGGGATTGCGGCCGCCATTCTTGGCCACCCATACATCGTCCAGGTACAGGTTCAGCAGGCTGACGTCCAGGTCGTCCACGCCGGCATAACCGATGGCGGCCAGGATGCGGCCCAGGTTCGGGTCGGAGGCAAAGAACGCGGTTTTTACCAGCGGCGAATGGGCGATCGAATAAGCGATCTTGCGGCACTCTTCCATGCTGCGGCCGTCTTCCACGGTCACGGTCATGAACTTGGTCGCGCCTTCGCCGTCGCGCACGATGGCTTGCGCGAGAAAGGTCGACAGTTCGGTGACGGCGGCGGCCAGTGCGGCGTAGCCGGGCGCATCGACCGAGTCGATCACCAGGCTGCCGGCGCCGGTGGCGACCAGCATGAAGGAGTCATTGGTGGACGTGTCGCCGTCGATGGTGATGCAGTTGAACGATTTGTCGGCCGCCTGCTTGACCAGTTGATCGAGCACCGGCTGGGCCACAGTGGCGTCGAATGCCAGGAAACCGAGCATGGTGGCCATGTTCGGCTTGATCATGCCGGCGCCCTTGCTGATGCCGGTCAGGGTGACCGTATGGCCCTCGATGGTGACCGTGCGCGAACCGGCTTTCGGCTGCGTGTCGGTGGTCATGATGGCTTCGGCCGCCGAGAACCAGTTATCTTGCGTGAGTGCGGCGACGGCTTGCGGCAGGCCGGCCACCAGGCGCTGTACCGGCAGGGGTTCGAGGATCACGCCGGTGGAAAACGGCAGGATCTGCTGCGGCGTGCAGCCCAGCAACTCGGCCAGCGCGGCGCAGCTGTCCTGGGCGGCGGCCAGGCCCGATTCACCCGTGCCCGCATTGGCATTGCCGGTGTTGACCAGCAGCGCGCGGATCGGCGCGGCGCCGGCGGTGACGGCCGCCAGGTTGGCTTTCGAGATCTGCACCGGCGCGGCGCAGAAGCGGTTCAAGGTAAACACGCCGGCCACGGTGGCGGTCGGCGCCAGCTTCAATACCAGCAAATCCTTGCGGTTCGGCTTCTTGATGCCGGCTTCGGCAACACCGATTTCAATACCGGCGACGGCTTTCAGGTCGGCGGCGACGGGCTTGGGAGAATTGACGGCCATATGAGTTCTTCTGCGAGGGGAAAAGGAAGCGCTATTGTAGCGCCTTCGCGCCAGCGCTGACCATGCGGCGCACCGGACCCACGGACAAAAAAAACGGAGACCGCGGTCTCCGTTTTTGTTCAGGCTGTCAAACCGCCTTTATGCCAGCTTGCCGTGGCAGGCTTTATATTTCTTGCCGCTGCCGCAAGGGCATGGATCGTTGCGGCCGACCTTGACGCCCATGCTCACGCTCATGTCGTCGACATACTGGTCGCTGCTGTTGTCGCCAGCCGTAGGCGCCAGCAATTCTTCCGGCGCCGCGTTCGGATCGAATTCGGCGTGCTGGTAGTGCACGTTTTCCACGTGCGACTGCTGCATCGCCGCTTCGGCCGCATCGACTTCTTCGCGCGACTGGATGCGCACCGTCATCACGTGCTTGGTGACGTCGTTCTTGATCATGTCGAGCATCATGCCGAAGAGTTCGAACGCTTCGCGCTTGTATTCCTGTTTCGGGTTCTTCTGCGCATAGCCGCGCAGGTGGATGCCCTGGCGCAGGTGGTCCAGCGCCGCCAGGTGTTCACGCCAGTGGCTGTCCACGCTTTGCAGCATGACATTGCGCTCGAAGCCGCCGAACGATTCCTTGCCGACGATATCGATCTTCGACTGGTACACGGCATCGGCTGCCACCAGCACTTTTTCAACGATCTCTTCGTCGGTCAGGCTGGCATCGGCCGCCAGCAGCTGCTGCAGCGGAATGTCGAGCTGCCAGTCGCTGGCCAGCACGGTTTCCAGGCCCTTGATGTCCCACTGCTCTTCCACCGATTCCTGCGGCACGTAAGCGTGCACCAGGTCGGTGAACACGCCGTGGCGCAGCGAGGCGATCATTTCGGAAATGTCGGTCGTTTCCAGCAGCTCGTTACGCTGCTGGTAGATCACCTTGCGCTGGTCGTTGGCGACATCATCGTATTCCAGCAATTGCTTGCGGATGTCGAAGTTGCGCGCTTCCACCTTGCGCTGGGCCGACTCGATCGAGCGCGAGACGATGCCCGCTTCGATCGGTTCGCCTTCCGGCATTTTCAGGCGGTCCATCACGGCGCGCACGCGGTCGCCGGCGAAGATGCGCAGCAGCGCGTCGTCGAGCGACAGGTAGAAGCGCGACGAACCCGGATCGCCCTGGCGGCCGGCACGGCCACGCAATTGATTGTCGACCCGGCGCGATTCGTGGCGTTCGGTGCCGATGATGTGCAGGCCGCCCGCATTGACCACGTGGTCGTGCAGCGACTGCCATTCATCGCGCAGCGTCTGCGACTGCGATGCCTTGTCGGCGTCGCTCAGTTCGGCATTGGCTTCGATGAACTTGATCTGGTTTTCGACGTTACCGCCCAACACGATGTCGGTACCGCGACCGGCCATGTTGGTGGCGATGGTAATGGCTTTCGGACGGCCGGCCTGGGCGATGATTTCCGCTTCGCGCGCATGCTGCTTGGCGTTCAGCACGTTATGCGGCAGCTTGGCCTTGTCCAGGATGCCGGACAGCAGCTCCGAGTTCTCGATCGAGGTGGTGCCCACCAGCACCGGCTGGCCGCGCTCGTAGCAGTCGCGGATATCGATCACCATCGCATTGTATTTTTCCGCCGACGATTTGTAGACCTGGTCCTGGCGGTCCTTGCGCTGCAGCGGACGGTTTTGCGGAATCACCACCGTTTCCAGGCCGTAGATCTCCTGGAATTCGTAGGCTTCGGTATCGGCCGTGCCGGTCATGCCGGCCAGCTTGGCGTACATGCGGAAGTAGTTCTGGAAGGTGATCGAGGCCAGGGTCTGGTTCTCGTTCTGGATCTTCACGCCCTCTTTCGCTTCGACGGCCTGGTGCAGGCCATCGGACCAGCGGCGGCCCGTCATCAGGCGGCCCGTGAATTCATCGACGATCACGACTTCATTGTTCTGCACCACATAGTGCTGATCCTTGAAGTACAGCGCATGGGCGCGCAGCGCCGCATACATGTGGTGCACCAGCGAGATATTCGCCGAATCGTACAGCGAGGCGCCTTCCGGCAGCAGACCCAGTTCGGTCATGATGCGCTCGGCCTTTTCGTGGCCGGCTTCGGTCAGCAGCACCTGGTGCGCTTTTTCATCCTTGGTGTAGTCGCCAGGGACTTCCACTTTGCCCTTGCCGTCCGGCGTTTCTTCGCCGATCTGCAACGTCAGCAAGCCTGGCACTTCATTGATCTTGTGGTACAGGTCGGTATGGCTCTCGGCCTGGCCGGAAATGATCAAAGGGGTACGCGCTTCATCGATCAGGATCGAGTCGACTTCATCGACGATGCCGAAGTTCAGCGCGCGCTGCACGCGGTCGCGCGCTTCGTACACCATATTGTCGCGCAGGAAGTCGAAGCCGAATTCGTTGTTGGTGCCGTAGGTGATGTCGGAGTTGTAGGCCTGCTGCTTGGCGCTGTGCTCCATCTGCGACATGTTCACGCCGGTCGACAGGCCCAGCCAGGCGTACAAGCGGCCCATGGTCTCGGCGTCGCGCTGTGCCAGGTAATCATTGACGGTGACGATGTGCACGCCCTTGCCCGACAAGGCGTTCAGGTAGGCTGGCAGGGTTGCCATCAGGGTCTTGCCCTCGCCCGTGCCCATCTCGGCGATCTTGCCATAGTGCAGGACCATCCCGCCTATCATCTGCACGTCGAAGTGGCGCATGCGCAGCACGCGCTTGGACGCTTCGCGGCAGACGGCAAACGCCTCCGGCAGCAGGGCGTCGAGCGATTCGCCACCGGCGATGCGTTCCTTGAAGGCAGGCGTCTTCGCTTGCAGCTCGGCATCCGACAGCTTTTCGATGACCGGCTCGAGCGCGTTGATCTCGCGTACCGTTTTTTGGTATTGCTTGAGCAGCCGCTGGTTGCGGCTACCGAAAATCTGGGTCAGTAATGACATGCTTGAATTCTTGAAAAAACGCCGTTAAAAAAAGCTCGGTAGCTGACAGCGAGGTGACAATCGCATGACCGCACGGAGTTCGACTATGGCAAAAGACGATGATTTTATCATGCGTTCCCCCCAAGGTTGGGATCATGCACTATATAACAATAGCTTTAAGACAAACAATGCAGGGAAATTGCGGACATTTTGCGCACGGTATGGCCCCATCGCAGGCGACTGCCGCCCTCGCCATGCGCGGGCGAGTGTGCTATGTTTCGGCCATGCGAAATCCCACTTACTCGCCGGCACCGCGCCGCAGCTACGGCTTTGCCCGCCCGGGCCCGGCCGTCACGGGCGCCACCGATTTCTTGCGCGGCAACGCGACGATGGCGTCCCTGATGCCCACCGTCAAGCGCCTGGCCGCCCTGCAAAAAGATTGCGCCCAGGCCTTGCCGGCCATGTTCGAGCACTGCGATATCCTGCAGTTCGAAGCGGGCCAGCTGGTGCTGGCCATACCGAACGCCGCGCTGGCGGCCAAGCTCAAGCAGCAACTGCCGAAACTGCAAGGGGAACTGGAAAGAAAAGGCTGGCAGATTGCGGGCATCAAGCTCAAGGTGCAGGTGACCAAAAGCATCGCGCCCATCGTTCATACGCGGGCGCTGGTGTTGCCGGAAAAAGCCATGTCGGCGCTGGAAGAATTGAGCACGGCGCTGCCGGCGTCGAAACAGAACGATCAGCTGATCGCGGCGCTGCGCAGGCTGGTGCGGCATCACCGCGAAGCTAAAGATTAGGAGCGCCAGGCAGCAGCACGTAGATACTGTTATCCCCCGTCAAGCGGCGTGCAAGGTCGGATCAAATATTTTTCCCGACCTGAGCACGCCGAATGCCACATGCACCAGCTTGCGCATCATGGCGCCGATGATCAGTTTCGGTGCCTTGCCGGCAGCGCTGAGCCGCTGGCCAAAGCGCTGGCCCCATGGTGTCCTGTATACGGTTACCATGGCCGGCATGTACAGCGCTTTTCGCAGGAAACTGTGACCAATCTTCGACATGCGTGGCTTGCCACGTACGCTCGATCCTGACTCGTGCTGGCGCGGGTCAAGTCCCGCAAACGCCACGGCTTGCTTGGCGTTGTCGAAGCGCTCGGTATCGGCATAGTACGACAGCAACACTGGTATCGTGCGCTCACCCAGGCCAGGGATGCTGTCGAGCAGCTCGCGCTTGTCGCGTAAATCCGGATCATCGTCGATATGGCGCTTGATGGCGCGAATGAGTTCCTTGATTTCTTTGTCGAGCCAGGCAATGTGATCCTCGATACCCTGGCGGACCGCTTCTCGAGCGACGTCGAGCCGATTCGTTTCCTGCAACCGCATCGCTTGCACCGCTTCGAGGCGCAGCACCAAGGCGCGCAGTGCCTGCGCGGCGGGCGACGGCGCTGTCCACGGCTCCGGTTGGCGCTCATGGGCAAAGTCGGCAATCAACTGCGCATCGACCTTGTCGGTCTTGGTGCGCACCATGCGCGAGGCGCCAAAGGCCTTGATCTGTGCCGGATTGATGACACTGACCACCATGCCAAGTCCGGCCAGATATTCGGCAACCCCTTCCCAGTAAGTGCCAGTCGCTTCCATACATACTCTCGGGCTGCCGGCATCATGCTTGAGCAGCCATTCGCTCAGTACAGAAAATCCTTTGTGATTGTTTTCTACTACCTTGTTACGATGCTTGCCGTTGGGCAGGCGCAGTGCGCAGTCCAGCTTGGCCTTGGCAACGTCGATTCCTAAATTAAACATGCTGTGGTCCTCTTGCGATCTACCTTGTGAATGCGGGCTACCGGCGTGCCGGTGCCAAAGATACTGTCCGATCTTGACATGGAGGGTGGGTAACTGGTGCGAGATCTACATCGCTGGCTTTGAGCCTAAGGGCGGATACGGCATCCAGTTACCCGGTCTTGATATGCCTATCAAGAATTTTGACAGCGGTCGATGTTGTTCGCAACACCACCAACCGCATGAGAGGAATAATACAAGGTCGGATTAGCGCGCAGGCCGTAATCCGACAACACCGCAGACGCCAACAATGTTGTCGGATTACGGCCCGAAGGGCCTCGGCGGCCCCACCTAATCCGACCTACGTCAGCGACCACTCGCGTTCCATCTGGCGCAGGTAGGACTGTGGCGCCGCCTCATTGGTGGCAAACGACACGATCTCGTACGACTCCGGCTGCTCCAGCAGCGCCAGCAGCAGCTGGTTGTTCAGCGCATGGCCCGATTTATGGGCCGTGTAATAGGCCAGCAGCGGATGGCCCACCAAATACAAATCGCCAATCGCGTCGAGGATTTTATGGCGCACGAATTCGTCTTCGTAGCGCAGGCCGTCGGCGTTCAGGATGCGGTATTCGTCCATCACGATGGCGTTTTCCAGCGAGCCGCCACGGGCCAGGCCCATGCCGCGCAGGCTTTCCACGTCCTGCATGAAGCCGAAGGTGCGCGCGCGCGCCACGTCATGGATATAGGACACGTCGCCAAAGTCGACCGAGGCGCGCTGCATGGTGCCGTCGACGGCCGGGTGGTTGAATTCGATGAAAAAATCGAGCTTGAAGCCGTCATAGGGCGACAGCCGCGCCCATTTTTCGGCCGCGCCGGTACCGTGACGCACTTCCACCGGCTTGATCACCTTGATGAATTTCTTGGCCGCCGCCTGCTCTTCCACGCCAGCCTGTTGCAGCAGGAACACGAAAGAAGAAGCCGAACCATCCATGATGGGAATTTCTTCCGCGTTCACGTCGATATACATATTGTCGATGCCGAGGCCGGCCGCGGCCGACATCAGGTGTTCCACGGTCGAGACGCGGGCGCCGTCCTTGATCAGCACGGACGCCATGCGCGTGTCGCCCACCGCCATGGCGCTGGCGGGAAACTCCACCACCGGCACCAGGTCGATGCGGCGAAACACGATGCCCGTGTCGATGGCGGCCGGGCTCAAGGTCAGTTCGACCTTGGTGCCGGAGTGCAAGCCGACACCGATGGTGCGGACCGATTGTTTGATGGTGCGTTGTTTTAACATGGCACGATTATAGCCAGTTGCGGCATGGAATGCTGGCCGGCAAAAAAACTGTTACACCCGTCAAGGATGTTCGCTTTCCATATGCGCCGCCTCCTTGCGCACCAGATAGATGCCGCTGGCGATAATGATGGCCGCGCCGAGCATGGTGTACTCGTCGGGCAGGGTGCGCCACAGCAGCCAGTCCAGGCCCATGCCCCAGGCCAGGGCCGAATACTCGAACGGCGCCACGCTGGACGCCTTGCCGCTGCGAAACGCTTCCGTGATCGCCAGCTGGCCCAGGAAACCGCTGACCGACAAGCCGGCCAGCAGCAGCCAGTCCTCGCGCCGGATCGCCACCCATTCATGGTACGACAGCGCCACGCCGCCGGCCGCCATCATGATCATCAGCCAGAACACCATGCTTTCGCTGGCGTCGCTGCGGCTGAGGATGCGGCCGGTGATGGCCGACACGGCATAGCAGGCGGCCGCGGCCAGCACGGCCAGGCCGGCCAGCGACAGGAAGTCGCCGCCTTCCGGGCGCAGCACCACCAGCACGCCGCCCAGGCCCACGGCGATCGCGCACCAGCGCGCCAGGTCGACCCGCTCCTTCAAAATAAATACCGACAGCGCCGTGATCAGCAGCGGCGCGATAAAGAACAGCGAATACGCTTCGGCCAGCGACAGGCGTTTCAGGCCATAGGCGAACAGGGTAATCATGGCGATGCCCAGCGCACCGCGCAAAAAATGCAGCGGCCAGCGCACCTTCAGCACATGCTTGAAGGCGCCACGGTACAGCAGATACAGGCATACCAGCGGCAAGGACGACAGCGCGCGCAAGGCAGTGACCTGCATCGCGGGATAGGTTTCGGACAGCAGCTTCATCGCTGTATCCATCAGGGAAAACAGGCCGGCGGCGGCCAGCATCGCGTAGATGCTGCGCAGATTGGGATTATGGGAAGGCAAAGCAACTCCTGGCAGGAGAGAAACCGTCATCATGGCGACGGCCGGAGCCAGGACCGGGGACGGATGCAGGTGCAGATGCAGCGCGCGGTCGCGGGGATTATAACAAGCGCGGCGGCGACTGTTACGACACCGGCAACAACATCACCAGTTTCACCTCATGCTGGCGCGCCAGGTGCAGGGTGACCTGATTGAACTCCAGCGCGCCTTGAGCCGGATGCTGGAAGCGGCGCAATCCGCCGTCGCGCCCCAGCACCTGCTGCGCGCCCCACCAGTGGCGAAACTCCGTGCTGGCGCCGGACAGTTCGGCGATCAAGCCGGCCAGCGGCGCCTGGTCCGCATGGCGTCCCACATCGGCGCGAAACTCGGCCACCAGGCGCTGCGCGCGCTCGGGCCAGTTGGCGATCAGTGTTCTTGCCTGCGGTGTCATGAACATAAAGCGCAGCTGGTTCGGCGTCCCGGCCGGGTCCACGTTGAGCCAGCCGGCAAACAGCTCGGCCGCCGGCGCATTCCAGGCCACCGCATTCCACTGCTGGTCCAGCATATAGGCCGGCGCATCGATGGCGGCGACAATCGCGGCCAGCTCCTCGCTGCCGGTACCGCCCCCGTGCGCCTCGCCATGCTCGGGATCGGCCTTGTCGGCCACCTCGAACAGATACGCCCGCTCGGCCGTGCTCAGCTGCAGCACCTGCGCCAGGCGCGCCAGCATCTTGGCCGACGCCGACACGGGCCGCCCCTGCTCCAGCCAGGTCAGCCAGGTCGGGCTGACGTCAACCAGCTGCGCCAGCTCTTCACGGCGCAAGCCCGGCGTGCGGCGCCGTCCGCCACCGGGCAGGCCGGCCATGGCGGGGGTGACGGCTTCGCGCCGGGCGCGGATGAATTCGGCAAGCTTGTGCGACATGGCGTCCTTGGGTGGTAGTCAATATACCAGTATAACTTCTTGTCTTGTTACAGGATAAAACTGCCTCTATTCTGCCTGTACACCAACACTTACGGGAGCAAACCATGCAACAGCACGATGTCATTACCGAGCAGTTCGGCAAGACCGCCAACGCATACCTCTGCAGCGCCGTCCACGCGCAAGGAGCCGACCTGGTACTGATGCAGGAAGCGGCGCGCCGCCATGGCCGCCCCGAGGTGCTGGACCTGGGCTGCGGCGCCGGCCACGCCAGCTTTGCCGTCGCGCCGGTGGCCGCGTCTGTCGTCGCCTACGACCTGGCCCAGCCCATGCTGGACGTGGTCGAACACGCCAAAGTGCAGCGCGGCCTGGACAATATCAGCACGCGCCAGGGCGACGTGGCCAGCCTGCCGTTCGCCGACGCCAGTTTCGACATGGTTGTCACGCGCTTTTCGGCCCACCACTGGAATGATGTGGCCGGCGCGCTGGCCGAAGCCTGGCGCGTGCTGCGCCCCAACGGCACTTTATTGGTGGTCGATATCGTGGCGCCGAAAACCGCCCTGTACGACACCACCTTGCAGGCGGTGGAACTGCTGCGCGACGGCTCGCACGTGCGCGACTACCGTACCTGCGAATGGGGCGCCAAGTTCGATAACGCCGGTTTCGCGCACAGCCTGCGCAGCGTGTGGAAGCTGACCATGCAATTTGACGAGTGGGTGGCGCGCATGCGCACGCCGGAGCAGCGCATCGCCGCCATCCGCAACCTGTTCGACGCGGCGCCCGAGGAAGCGCGCCAGTATTTTGCGCTGCAAGGCGATTATTCCTTCGATATCGACGCGGCCCTGTTCGAGGCCACAAAACCGGTGGTGCAATAAAAAACGGCGCCGTCAAAGGCGCCGTTTTTTTACATCGTAGGTTGGATTAGCGCGTAGCGCGTAATCCAACAAATGCCGCAGAATCCAACATTACTTCAACTGGCCCAGCAAGGTCTCGGCATTCGACACTTCAAACTTGCCGCCCTGCTCGATGTTCAATTGCGTCACCACGCCGTTGTCGGCCAGCAGCGAGTAGCGCTGCGAGCGCGTGCCCATGCCGTGCTTGGAGAAGTCGGCGTCCAGGCCCAGGGCCTTGCTGTAGGCAGCATTGCCATCGCCCATCATGCGCACGATGCCGGTGGCCTTCTGGTCACGGCCCCAGGCGCCCATCACGAACGCGTCGTTGACGGAGATGCACCAGATTTCATCGACGCCGGCGGCCTTCAGCGCTGCGGCGTGCTGCACATAACCTGGCACATGCTGTGCCGAGCAGGTTGGCGTGAACGCGCCTGGCAGGCCGAAGATGGCGATCTTCTTGCCCTTGGCCAGGTCCTGCACGTTGAACGTGTTCGGTCCCAGCGCGCAGCCTTCGGTTTCGGTTTCGATGAATTCAGCCAGGGTGCCTTCCGGCAGGGTATCGCCGATCTTGATCGTCATGGTGACTCCTTTTTACTATATGGGGAAAAGCCGGCTTGCCGCCGACGCTGCGCAACAGTATGCCTGACTTGCCATCTTTGTGCAGAAATCCCCCATGAAAGCAAAGGCTGACATCAAGAAAACGGCGGCCAAAAGGCCGCCGCAGTCACGCCCCATGCGGGACGAAATCAATCAGCCTGTTTGCGCAGGAAAGCTGGAATGTCATACGTCTCCATGCCATTCTTTTCCATCGCGCGCACCTGCTCGGAAGCGGTTTCACGGCGCCATACGGCTGGCGCCTTCATGCCGTCAAAGCCCGCCGCCGGCGTGGCCGCGCCGACCGTGGTGGTCACGGTTTGCGCGGCGCCCATCGCAGCAGATGGGGTCAGCGGGCTGTTGTGGGTGCCGGTGCGCAGCACTTGCTGCGGTACCAGCTGGATGTTTTTCTTGGCGCGGCCCAGGCCGGTAGCCACCACGGTGACGCGGATATCGTCGCCCATGTCGTCGTCGTAGGCGATACCTTGCGCGATCGACGCATCCGGTGCCGCAAAGGCGCGCACGGCCGCCATGACTTCCTTGATCTCCTTGCCCTTCAGGCCACGGCTGGCCGTGACGTTGACCAGCACGCCGCGCGCGCCGGACAGATCAATACCGTCCAGCAGCGGCGAGGCGACCGCCTGTTCGGCCGCGATGCGCGCGCGGTCCACGCCCGAAGCGGTGGCGGTACCCATCATCGCCTTGCCCTGCTCGCCCATGATGGTTTTCACGTCGTTGAAGTCGACGTTGATATGGCCCGGCACGTTGATGATCTCGGCAATGCCGGCCACCGCGTTGTTGAGCACATCGTCGGCGTGCTGCATCCATTCCAGCATGCTTTCGTCTTCGTAGATCTCTTCCAGTTTTTCATTGAGGATGATGATCAGCGAATCGACGTGCAGGGACAGCTGCTCCAGGCCTTCGTCGGCGATGTCCATGCACTTCTGGCCTTCGTACGAGAACGGCTTGGAGACCACGGCCACCGTCAGCGCGCCCAGTTCCTTGGCCACTTCGGCCACGATCGGCGCGGCGCCGGTGCCGGTGCCGCCGCCCATGCCGGCGGCGATGAACACCATGTGCGCGCCGCGCAGCGAATCGGCGATGCGTGCGCGCGATTCCTCTGCCAGCTGGCGGCCGACGGCCGGCTTCATCCCGGCGCCCAGGCCGGTATCGCCGATCTGGATGATGTTGTGCGCCTTGGACGTCGACAGGGCTTGAGCGTCGGTGTTGGCGGCAATGAACTCCACGCCCGACATGCCTTTGTTGATCATGTGTTGAACTGCATTGCCACCCGCACCGCCGACGCCGACTACCTTGATGACGGTACCTAAAGCTGTGTTATCGACCATATCGAACTCCATGATGTGCTCCTATCAGAATGCGGTTTCCAAGCGCCAGGCCTCATATCGTTAGGAGAACTGGAGATTGAAAACTGCGGTTAAATTTAAAATAAGTTATATGTATTTGCGCTGCCGCCAAAAAACCTGTACCGCCGGGCGAACTTCAGGCCCTTAAAAATTCCCTAAAAACCATTCCTTCATGCGCTGCCAGACTGCCTTCACCGAGCCATCCTGGCGCGTCACGATATGCCCGCGCAGGTATTGCTTTTTCGCTTCCAGCAGCAGTCCCAGCACAGTCGCGTAGCGCGGACTGCGCACCACGTCGGCCAGCTGGCCGCGATACTCCGGCGTGCCCAGGCGCGCCGGTTTCAAAAAGATGTCTTCCGCCATCTCCACCATGCCAGGCATGATGGCCGTGCCGCCCGTCAGCACGATGCCCGACGACAGCACGCCCTCGTAGCCCGACTCGCGCACCACCTGGTGCACCATCGCGAACAGCTCCTCCACCCGCGGCTCGATCACCGCCGCCAGCGCCTGGCGCGACAGGTTGCGCGGACCACGGTCACCCAGGCCCGGCACTTCCAGCGACTCGCCCGGATCGGCCAGCACCTGCTTGGCCACGCCGTAGCGGATCTTGATCTCTTCCGCTTCCGCGGTCGGGGTGCGCAAGGCCATCGCGATGTCGTTGGTGATCTGGTCGCCGGCGATCGGGATCACTGCCGTATGGCGGATCGCGCCATCGGAAAACACCGCCACGTCGGTGGTACCGCCGCCGATGTCGATCAGGACCACGCCCAGCTCTTTTTCATCCGGGGTCAGCACCGCGTCGGCCGAGGCCATCGGCTGCAGGATCAGGTCGGAGACTTCGAGGCCGCAGCGGCGCACGCACTTGACGATGTTCTGCACCGCCGATACGGCGCCGGTGACGATATGCACCTTGACCTCCAGGCGGATGCCGCTCATGCCGATCGGCTCGCGCACATCTTCCTGGCTGTCGACGATGAATTCCTGCGGCACCGTATGCAGCAATTGCTGGTCGGTCGGAATGTTAACCGCTTTTGCCGTCTCGATGACGCGCGCCACGTCGGTGGCCGTCACTTCCTTGTCCTTGATGGCCACCATGCCGCTCGAATTGAAGCTGCGGATATGGCTGCCCGCGATGCCGGCATACACATTGCGGATCTTGCAGTCGGCCATCAGCTCGGCTTCTTCGAGCGCGCGCTGGATCGACTCCACCGTGGCCTCGATATTGACCACCACGCCTTTTTTCAGGCCCTTCGATTCGTGCTGGCCCAGCCCGATCACTTCGTGGCGTCCATCGGACATCACTTCGGCTACCACCGCCACCACTTTCGAGGTGCCGATGTCGAGGCCGACGATCAGGTTCTTCGCGTCTTTTGTCATTTCTGTCGCCTAGTTTTTTGGGCTATTGGTTTAATTACTTTGATTATTCGGTCAAGCCGGTTTTTTGGTCGCACTGCTGGTTTTTTTCCGGATGGCCGGCGCCGGCCTGCCATCCTTGCCTTCGGCCGGTATCACCAGGCCGGCCGAACTCAGGGCCAGTCCATTCTGGTAACGCATGTCGATGGTGTCGATATTGTCCAGGCGGCTGGCCAGTTGCGGATAGATGCCCACCAGCCGGTCCACCCTTGCCTTCAGGGTCGTGTGATTCTGTTCGCGCCCCAGCGCCACGCTCATGCCGTTGTTCAGTTTGACGGTCCACGCATAGCGGCTCGACAAGGACAGCGATTCGGGCGCCATCTTCAGCGGCGCGAACCATTTGGCCAGGTTCACATAGGTCGCCAGCACGTCCTTCTCGCTGCCGTCCGGTCCCGAAAACGCGGGCAACTCATGATCGTCCTCGGCTTCGGCCACGTTGGCGGTAAACACATCGCCCTTGACCGACAGCAGGCGGCCATCCTCGCCCCAGGTACCGAGCGCCTCATGCTCTTCCAGCGCCACGATCAGCTGGTTCGGCCACTCGCGGCGCACGCTGGCGCGGCGCACCCAGGGTACCGATTCGAACACGCTGCGCACGTTTTCCAGGTTGCTGGTGAAGAAATTGCCCTTGATGCGGTTTTGCGTGCCGGCGCGCAGGGTCAGGTAATTCACATGCCGCAACCCCTTCGCATCGACGCTTTCCACCGTGATGGTGCGCAGGTCGAACATCGGACGCTGCGACACCCACCACACGCCGGCGGCCACGCACACGACCAGCACAAAGGCCATCAGGCCGTTGGCGGTCGTATTGAGGCTTTTAGCGTCGTGCCACATGTCAGTGCTGTCCCTTGCTGATTTTCAAACGTGCCGAAGCGACGATTTCCAGGCACAGGTCTTCATAGCTGATGCCCACCGCGCGCGCCGCCATCGGCACCAGCGAGTGGCCGGTCATGCCGGGCGAGGTGTTCACCTCCAGCAGGAACAGCGCGCTGTCGGCACTGCGCATCAGCACGTCCACCCGTCCCCAGCCTTCGCAGCCCAGGGCGCGATAGGCGGCCAGCGCGATGCGCTCCATCTCGGCCAGGATCGCCGGGTCCAGCTCCGGCGGGCAGAAATACTGCGTCACGTCCGTGAAATACTTGTTCTGGTAGTCGTAATTGCCTTGCGGGGCGACGATCTCGATCGGCGGCAGCGCGCGCGCGGTGGCGCCATGGCCCAGGATCGCCACCGTGAATTCGCGGCCCTGGATGAACTGCTCGGCCAGCACCGAATCATCGAGAGCGGCGGCGATGTCGTACGCGGCCTGGAAGGCCGACGCCTCATGCACGGTGGTGATGCCGATGCTCGACCCTTCATGCGGCGGCTTGACGATCAGCGGCAAGCCCAGTTCTGCGGCCACTTGCGCCAGATTGGCGTCGTCGGCCAGCACCGCATATTGCGGCGTGGGCAGCTTGTGCATCAGCCAGATCATCTTGGTATAGACCTTGTCCATGCCGACCGAGCAGGCCATCACGCCGCTGCCCGTGTACGGAATGCCCAGTTGTTCCAGCGCGCCCTGCAGGCTGCCGTCTTCGCCGTAGCGGCCGTGCAGCGCAATGAACACGCGATCAAAATGTTCGGCCGCCAGCTCGGCCAGCGAGCGCTCGCCCGTGTCGAAGCCATGCGCGTCGACGCCGTGGCTTTGCAAGGCGGCCAGCACGCCGGCGCCGGACATCAGCGACACTTCGCGTTCGGCCGAACGGCCGCCGAACAGGACGCCGACCTTGCCCAATTGTTTCACATCGATAGCTGAAGCTGCGTTCACGTCAGGCCTTTGCAGTGTTGGTTGAATAGGTGGTCAGTTGTTGCGGCACGCCGCTGATCGAACCGGCGCCCATGGTCAGCACGACGTCGCCATCGCGCGCCACGCTCATGATGGTGTCGGCCATGTCGGTCATGGACTCGACGAAGATCGGTTCGATCTTGCCGCGCGCGCGCAGCGCATGGGCCAGCGAACGGCCGTCGGCGGCCACGATAGGCGCTTCGCCGGCCGCGTACACTTCCGACAGCAGCAGCACGTCCGGCGCGCCCAGCACCTTGACGAAATCTTCGAACAGGTCGCGCGTGCGGCTGTAGCGGTGCGGCTGGAAGGCCAGCACCAGGCGGCGGCCCGGATAGGCGGCGCGCGCGGCGGCCAGGGTGACTTCGGTTTCCACCGGATGGTGGCCGAAATCGTCGACCAGGGCGAAGCTGCCGCCGTTCGGCAGCGCCACGTCGCCATAGCGCGTGAAGCGCCGGCCGACGCCGGAAAATTCGGCCAGGCCCTGCTGGGTGGCGCTGTCGGCGATGCCGATTTCGCGCGCGATCGCGATCGCCGAACAGGCGTTCTGCACATTGTGCATGCCGGGCTGGTTCAGCACCACGTCGAGGTCCTGATAACCGTCCTGCAGCACCGTGAAATGCATTTCCAGGCCGACCGCGCGCGCATTGATGGCGCGTACCTGCGCGTCCTCGGCAAAGCCGTAGGTGGTGACCGGCTTGGTGACGAACGGGATGATGGCGCGCACGTGCGGATCGTCGACGCACAGCATGGCGCGGCCATAGAACGGCAAACGATGCGTGAACTGCACGAAGGCCTGCTTGAGTTTTTCAAAATCGTGCTCGTAGGTGTCCATGTGATCGGCATCGATATTCGTGATGACTTCGATCATCGGCGTCAGGTTCAGGAACGACGCGTCCGATTCATCGGCTTCGGCCACCAGGTAGTCGCCCGAGCCCAGCTTGGCGTTGGCGCCGGCGCTGGTCAGCCGGCCACCGATGACGAACGTCGGATCGAGGCCGCCCTGCGCCAGCACGGACGCGACCAGGCTGGTGGTGGTGGTCTTGCCATGCGTGCCGGCAATCGCGATGCCGCGTTTCAAACGCATCAATTCACCGAGCATCACGGCGCGCGGTACCAAAGGGATCTTGCGCGCGCGCGCGGCCGCCACTTCGGGATTATCGTGCGGCACGGCGCCCGAGGTCACCACCGCATCGGCGTCGCCGATATGTTCCGCGGCGTGGCCGAGCATGACGGTCGCGCCCAGGCTCGCCAGGCGCTGCGTCGCCGCATTGCTGCCCAGGTCCGAGCCCGACACCTTGTAGCCGAGGTTGACCAGCACTTCGGCGATGCCGCTCATGCCGCTGCCGCCGATGCCGACAAAGTGGATATTGTTTACTTTATGCTTCACAGAGCTAACCTCATGCCAATTGTTCCAATACGTGTGCGATCGCCTCATTGGCGTCGCGCTTGCCTGCCGTCAGTGCCGCTTGCGCCATCTGCTGGCAGTTGTCGCGTTTTAACGACGCCAGCATGGCGCACAGCGACGCCGGATTCATTTCCGTTTGCGGCAAATGAATTGCCGCGCCCTGCTGCGCCATCCATTGCGCATTATTGCGCTGGTGGCTGGTGGTCGACGCCACCAATGGCACCAGCACGCTGGCCACGCCCGCCGCCGTCAGCTCCGACAAGGTGATGGCGCCGGCGCGGCAGATCACCAGATCGGCCGCCGCATACGCCTGCGCCATGTCGTCGATAAAGTCGACCACCTTGGCCGTCACGCCCGCCGCCGCATACGAGGCGCGCAAGGCGTCGATATTTTTCTTGCCCGACTGGTGCGTCACCAGCGGACGCTCGCCTTCCGGCATCAAGGCCAGTGCGGCCGGCAGATTGTCGTTCAGCGCTTTCGCACCCAGGCTGCCGCCCACCACCAGGATGCGCAAGGGGCCAGTGCGGTGCTCGAAGCGCGCCGCCGGCGGCGCCATCGCCAGGATTTCGGCGCGCACCGGGTTGCCGGTGACGACAGCCTTGCCGGCGGCGGCGCCAAATTCCGCAGGGAAGCCGAAGCATACCTGCTTGGCCAGCGGAAGCAGTGTCTTGTTCGACAACAGTAATGCCGCATCGGCATTGACCAGCACCAGCGGCACGCCGCACAGGCGCGCCACCAGGCCGCCCGGCACCGTCACATAGCCGCCCATGCCCATCACCACGTCGGGCTTGCGGCGCGCAATGAAGCCGCGGATCGCGAACAGGCTGGCGATCATCTTGAAGCCGCCCTTGACCGTGTGGCCCAGGCCCTTGCCGCGCATGCCCGAAAATGCGATGGCGTCCATGGGAATGCCGCTTTTCGGCACCAGTTCCTGCTCCATGCCGTGGGTGGTGCCCAGCCAGCTCACTTCCCAGCCGCGCGCGACCATGGTCTGCGCTATCGCCAGGCCGGGGAAAATATGGCCGCCGGTACCGGCCGCCATGATCATCAGTTTTTTTGTTTTCAAGTTCTTTACAGTGCTCATAGCCGGCCCCCGCGCATCAGGATCCGGTTTTCATAATCGATGCGCAGCAAAATCGCCAGGCCGATACAGTTGATCAGGACGCCCGTGCCGCCATAGCTCATCAGGGGCAGAGTCAGCCCCTTGGTTGGCAGCAGGCCCAGGTTCACGCCCATGTTGATGAAGGTCTGCACGCCGATCCAGATGGCGATGCCCTTGGCCGTCAGGCCGGCGAAGGTCTGGTCGATGGCGATCGCCTGGCGACCGATGTCGAAGGCGCGCTTGATAATCCAGTAAAACATGCCGATCACGATCAGCACGCCCACCAGGCCCAGCTCCTCGCCGATCACGGCCAGCAGGAAGTCGGTATGCGCTTCGGGCAGGTAATGCAGTTTTTCCACGCTGCCGCCCAGGCCCACGCCGAACAGTTCGCCGCGCCCAAAGGCGATCAGCGAGTGCGTCAATTGATAGGCCTTGTTCAGCGCATTGTCTTCCTGCCATGGATCGAGGTAGGCAAAGAAGCGCTCGCGGCGGAATTTCGACAGTGCGATGATGGTGACGAAAATCGCCGTCAGCATGGCGCCGATGCCGCCGAACCAGATGGCGTTGACGCCACCGAGGAACAGGATGCCCATGGCGATGCAGACGATCACGCCAAAGGCGCCGAGATCCGGTTCCATCAGCAGCAAGAGGCCGACAAAGCTGACGGCCAGCGCCATCGGCATGAAGCCCTTGGTCAGCTTGTGCATGTATTCCTGCTTGCGCACCGTGTAGTCGGCCGCGTACAGCACCATCACCACTTTCATCAGCTCGGACGGCTGCGGCCGCAGGCCGGGCAAATTGAGCCAGCGTCGGCCGCCATTGACCGACACGCCCAGGCCCGGTATCAGCACCATCACCAGCAGCACCAGGGTGCCGATGAACAGCCACGGCGCCATCTTCTGCCAGGTGGCGACGCGGATGCGGAACACCAGCGCGCCGGCGATGATCGACACGCCGATGAACAGCGCCTGGCGCACCACGAAATAATTGTTGGTGTAGGCGGCGAACTTGCGCGCGTCCGACAGCGAGATCGAGGCCGAATACACCATCACCATGCCCAGCAGCATCAATAGCAGCACCACCCAGATCAGCGGCTGGTCGTAGTCCATCATCTTCGACTGCCGCGCGCGGCCGTCCAGCGGCTTGGCAGCCGAGCCGGAACCGAAACCGAATGGCAGCTGGAAGGCCATCAGAGATCCTGTCCGTTATCCAGGGCGATATCGCGCACGGCGTCGACAAACACCTGCGCGCGGTGCGCATAGTTCTTGAACATGTCCAGGCTGGCGCAGGCCGGCGACAGCACTACCGCGTCGCCCGGCAGCGCCAGGGTGGCTGCCTGCTGGACGGCTTCCGGCAAGCTGGCGCAGTCGAACAAGTCGACACCGGACGGTTCCAGTGCCGCGCGCAGCGCCGGCGCATCGCGGCCGATCAGCAGCACCGCGCGCACATGGCGCGAGGCCGGTTCGGCCAGCGGCGAGAAATCCTGGCCCTTGCCGTCGCCGCCGGCGATCAGCACCAGCCGTTGATCCGCGCCGCCAAAGGCCTTGCCCAGGCCATTGATGGCAGCCACCGTGGCGCCCACATTGGTGCCCTTGCTGTCGTCGTAGTATTCGACTTCATTGACGGCCGTGACCAGTTCCACCCGGTGCGGCTCGCCCTGGTATTCGCGCAGGCCATGCAGCAGCGGCGCAAACGGCAGGCCGATGGCGCGGCAAAGGGCCAGCGCCGCCAGCGCGTTCGAGGCATTGTGCTGGCCGCGGATTTTCAAGGCGTCGGCCGGCATCAGTTTTTTCGCCATGGTCGGCACGGGTTCCGGTGCAGGATCGTTCTTCCTGCGTTTTTTCTCGATCACTTCTTCGCTCGGCACGGCTTGCGCCAGCCAGAACACGCCGCGCTCGTTGACCAGGCCGAAGCTGTCGACCTCCTGCGGTTCGCCGGTGCCGAACGTCACGCTCTCGACCAGGGCGTTCTTCATGCGCATGACCTGCGCGTCGTCACGATTGAGCACGCGCACCGTGTGTTCGCCGAAGATGCGCGCCTTGTCAGCGGCGTAGGCTGCCATGTCGCCATGCCAGTCCAGGTGATCCTGCGACAGATTCAACACCGTGGCCGCATCGGCCTGCAGGCTGAAGGTGGTGTGCAGCTGGAAGCTGGACAATTCGAGTATCCAGGCCTGCGGCAGGGTGCTGGCGACGGGCTCGGTGCCATCGGTTTCGACTGGTGCCGGCTCGGC
Source organism: Janthinobacterium sp. J1-1 (assembly GCF_030944405.1). NCBI lineage: Bacteria > Pseudomonadati > Pseudomonadota > Betaproteobacteria > Burkholderiales > Oxalobacteraceae > Janthinobacterium > Janthinobacterium sp. J1-1. The sequence goes on along the minus strand of NZ_CP132339.1, from coordinate 1,256,344 downwards.
GTCGAGCACCTCGCGCAGCACGTCCAGCGCGGCCGGGCTGATATTGCCGGCCACGCGCGTGGCCAGGCCGGCCCGTTCGCACAAGAGGCCCACCAGGCTGGTGACCGTGGTCTTGCCGTTGGTGCCCGTGATCGCGATCACTTTCGGCGCATAGCCGCGTTCCGTCTTGAGCGCGGCCAGTGCCTGGGCGAACAGCTCGATCTCGCCCCACACGGGGATATTGTTTTCGGCCGCCGCCGGCGCGATTCCAGCCAGTTCGCGGTTCGGTGCCAGGCCAGGGCTGACGGCGACAAAGTCGACGCCCTCCAGCAGTCCGGCCGTGAAAGGACCGGCGATGAACTGCGCGTCCGGCACGCCAGCGCGCAGGGCGGCCAGGCGCTCCGGCGCTTCGCGCGTATCGGCCACGCGCACAGCGGCGCCGCAGCGGGCCAGCCACAGGGCCATCGCCAGGCCGGACTCGCCGAGTCCCAGTACCAGTGCGGTTTGATTGGCGTACATCATCAGCGCAGCTTCAGGGTGGTCAGGCCGAGCAGCACCAGCATCATGGTGATGATCCAGAAACGCACGACAACCTGCGTCTCTTTCCAGCCTTTTTGTTCGAAATGGTGGTGCAGCGGCGCCATCAAAAACACGCGGCGGCCCACGCCATAGCGCTTCTTGGTGTATTTGAACCACGCCACCTGGATGATCACCGACAGGGTTTCGACCACGAAGATGCCGCCCATGATGAACAGCACGATTTCCTGGCGCACGATGACGGCGATGGTGCCCAGGGCGCCGCCCAGGGCCAGCGCGCCGACGTCGCCCATGAACACTTTGGCCGGGTGGGTGTTATACCAGAGGAAAGCCAGGCCGGAGCCGGCCAGCGCGCCGCAGAAGATCACCAGTTCGCCGGCGCCCGGAATATGCGGGATGAACAGATAGCGCGCATAGGTGACGTTGCCGGTCAGGTAGGCGAACAGGCCCAGGGCCGTGCCGACCATCACGGTCGGCATGATGGCCAGGCCGTCGAGGCCATCGGTGAAGTTGACGGCGTTGCTGGTGCCGACGATCACGCAATAGGTCAGCGCGATAAAGCCCCACACACCGAGCGGATAGCTGATGGTTTTAAAGAAAGGCACGATCAGGTCGGCCTTCGGCGGCAGGTCCATCGCAAAGCCGGACTGCACCCAGGCGTAGATCAGGTTCCAGACCTGGCCGGCGTTCGGCTCCGAGATCGACACCGAGAAGGCGAGGTAGAAGGCGGCGGCCAGGCCGATCAGCGACTGCCAGAAGTATTTTTCGCGCGAGCGCATGCCTTCCGGGTCCTGGTGCACCACCTTGCGGTAGTCGTCGGCCCAGCCGATGGCGCCAAAGCCCAGCGTGACGATCAGCACCGGCCAGATGAAGCGGTTCGACAGATCGCACCACAGCAGGGTGGAAATGCCGATGGCGATCAGGATCAGCACGCCGCCCATGGTCGGCGTGCCGTGTTTTTTCAGATGCGTTTGCGGGCCGTCGGTACGCACGGCCTGGCCCACCTTGAGGCGCGTGAGCATGCGGATCACGGCCGGACCGGCACACAGGCCGATCAGGATGGCGGTCAGGGTCGCGAAGACGGCGCGAAAGGTGATGAAGTTAAAGACCCGCAGTGGGCCAATGTCGTCCTGGAAATAGTGAGCGAGCCAGAGCAGCATGATTAGTGAGCTTCCTTGTTATTGTTTGAACCAATCAAATGCTGCACGGCCCGTTCCATTTTCATGAAGCGGGAGCCCTTGATCAATACTGTTGCATCCGATTGGGCCGCCAGCAGCGCATCGAGCGCCGCCAGCAAACCGTCGAACTGTTCGAAATACTCCACGACCGTGCATGTCCGCGTACCCTGCGCGGCAGTGACCATATGGCGCGTCAGGCCACCCGTCGCCAGCACGTGTTCGATGCCTTTGGCGGCGGCGTAGGCGCCGATCTCTTCGTGGAACTGCTGTCCTTGCGTGCCCACTTCGCCCATTTCGCCGAGCACCAGGATGCGCGGCGATGCGGCCTGCGCCAGCACGTCGATCGCGGCGCGCGCCGAATCGGGATTGGCGTTGTAGGTGTCGTCGATGACGGTCGCGCCGTTCAATGCCCGTTTTTGCTGCAGGCGGCCGGCCACCGGCGCGAACGCTTCCAGGCCCTGCTTGATGGCGTCCAGATTGACGCCGGCGCCGACTGCGCAGGCGACGGCGGCCAGCGCATTTTTCACGTTATGTTCGCCGGCCGCCTGCAGGCCGACAAAAAACTGCTGCACGCCGTCCTGCTCATCACGCACGCTGACGAACAGGTCGCTGCCGAAGTCCTCGGCGGCGCGGTGGGTGCAGCTCACTTCGGCGTCTTTCGACAGGCCGAAACGGATCACGCGGCGCTCACCCGCCAGCGCCTGCCACAGCGGCGTGAACTCGTCGCCATGCGGGAACACCGCCACGCCGTCTTGCGGCAAGGCGGCCAGCACGGCGCCGTTCTCGCGCGCCACCGCTTCCACCGTATGCATGAATTCCTGGTGTTCGCGCTGGGCGTTGTTGACCATCGCCACGGTCGGCTCGGCGATCGCCGCCAGGCGCGCGATCTCGCCCGGATGGTTCATGCCCATTTCGATCACGGCCGCGTCATGGTGGGCCGCCAGGCGAAACAGCGTCAGCGGCACGCCGATTTCATTATTCAGGTTGCCGCGCGTGGCCAGCCGGTCCTGCTCGCCGAAGGCGGCGGCCAGGATGGATGACAGCATTTCCTTGACGGTGGTCTTGCCATTGCTGCCGGTGACGCCGATCACGGGCAGGTCGAACTGGCGGCGCCAGAAGCTGGCGATGCGGCCCAGCGCCGCCAGGGTGTCGGGCACGACGATGGCGGCGACCTTGTTTTCATCCCAGCCTTCGGGCAGGGCTTCGACGATCACCGCCGCCACGCCCTGGCGCGCCACATCAGCCAGGAAATCGTGGGCGTCGAAACGTTCGCCGCGCAGGGCGACGAACAACGCGCCAGCGCCGGCCTGGCGGCTGTCGGTCGTCACGCCCACGAATGGCGTGTCGAGACGGCCTGCCAGGCGCGCGCCGGCCAATGCCAGCAATGGCAGCACTTGTGCGAGTGTCGCGTGCACGGTCTGCTCCATCAATTGGTCCTCATCATGGTCAGGCGCGCCGACAGCGCCAGCTGCGCGTGGTCGGCGTCGGAAAACGGCAGTTTCTTGCCCTTGATTTCCTGGTACGGTTCATGGCCTTTGCCGGCCAGCAGGATCACGTCCGGCTTGGCGGCGTGCTTGATGGCCGACAGAATGGCGGCGGCGCGGTCTTCGATCGCCTGCGGCTGCGGGCCGTCCTGGCGCATGCCGGCCACGATCTGTTCGATGATGGCGTGCGGATCTTCGCTGCGCGGATTGTCGCTGGTGACCAGCACATGGTCGGCCTGCTGGGCGATGGCGCCCATCTGCGGGCGCTTGCCCGGATCGCGGTCGCCGCCGCAGCCGAACACGCACCACAACTGGCCGCCGCGGTCCTGCGCCACCTGGCGCAAGGCGACCAGGGTTTTTTCCAGGGCGTCCGGCGTATGCGCATAATCGATGACGATCATCGGCGCTTCCTGGCCGCCCACCTGCTGCATGCGGCCCGGCGCCGGCAGCAGCGCTTCGATGGCGTCGAGCGCCGCGCGCAAAGCCACGCCATGCGCCAGCAAGGCGCCCAGCACCGCCAGCGCATTGCTGATATTGAAGTGGCCCACCAGCCGGGTTTTCACCGGCGCGGTGCCCAGGCTGCAGTCGAGCTGGAAGTCGGTGCCGGCGTTACGGCTGCGGAACTGGCTGGCGCGCAGCATCAATACGCCCGGCAGGTCCGGCACGCTGGCCGCATCCTGCAAGGTGTAGCCGATCACGGGAATTTCGCCAGCAGGCTTGCCCGCCACATGCGCGGCCAGGCGCAGGCCCATCGCGTCGTCGAGGTTGATCACGGCCGTTTTCAAGCCGGGCCAGTCGAACAGTTTGACTTTCGCCGCCTCGTAGGCCGCCATGTCGCCATGGTAGTCGAGGTGGTCGCGCGTCAGATTGGTGAACATGGCGACGTCAAAATGCATGCCGGCCGCGCGGTCCTGGTCCAGGCCGATCGACGACACTTCGATCGCCACCGCCTGCGCGCCGCCGTCGCGCAGCACGGCCAGTTTCCTGGCCAGCAGCACGGCGTCGGGCGTGGTGTAGCCGGTGACGTCGAAATCGATCTCGCCGCGCGCCTTGCACAGGCCCACGCCCAAAGTGCCTATTACGGACGAGGTCTCGCCCAGGCGCGCCAGGGCCTGCGCCAGCCACAGCGCGCACGAGGTCTTGCCGTTGGTGCCGGTCACGCCGGCGCTGAACATGGCCTGGTCGGGCATGCCGTAATAGGCGTGCGCGATCGGACCGGCCTGGCGTTTCAGGTCGGGGACGGCCAGTAAAGGCACAGCGAGATGCGGCACTTCCGGCGCGAGGTCGCCCTCGGCGTCGTCATGCACGATGGCAGCAGCGCCCAGCTTGATGGCCGCGTCGATAAAGCGGGTCGCGCCGGCGTAGGCGAAAAATACATCGCCGCGCTGCACGCGGCGGGAATCGGAGGTCAGCTGCGCGCCCGGGGCGGCAGCCTTGATCCACGAACTGATGTCTTGTATGGTCATGAGTAACTTCACATGGCCTCCGGGCCGGCATTGGCCGGAACCACGATTTCGGTAACGGAGGAATCGGGCGGTACGTTCATCGCGCGCAGCGCGTTGGTGGCAATCGCCGCGAAAGCGGGAGCGGCGACCTGGCCACCGTAGTGATACAGGCCGGTCGGTTCATCGATCATCACGGCAATGATGAAGCGCGGCGCCGACATCGGCACCATGCCGACGAAAGAGCCGATGTATTTGCGCGGCATCGCATAGCGGCCGTTTTCCACCTTGTAGGCGGTACCGGTCTTGCCGCCCACGCGGTAGCCGGCGACCTGGGCCCGCTTGGCCGAGCCGTGCGGACCCGACACCACCAGTTCCAGCATGGCGCGCATGTCGGCCGCCGTCTTCGGCTTGATCACCTGCTGGCCGACGGGCAGCTCGGTGACCTTTTGGAACGACAGCGGGATCGTGTCGCCGTCGCGCGCGAACATCATGTAGGCGCGCGCCAGCTGGATCAGCGAGACGGAGATGCCGTTACCGTAGCTCATGGTCGCCTGCTCCACCGGGCGCCACGACTTATATGGACGCACGCGGCCGGCGACAGCGCCGGGAAAACCCCATTTCGGCTGCTGGCCGAAGCCCACCTTGGTAAACATCTCCCACATTTCCTGCGCCGGCATGCCCAGCGCGATTTTCGAAGAGCCGATATTGGACGACATTTCGATCACCTGCGCCACGCTGATCACGCCATGCGCGCTGGTGTCTGTAATGGTGCGGTCGGCAATCGTGTAGCGGCCGGCGCCCGTGTCGATCAGGGTGCCCGGCTTGACGCGGCCCGTGTCGAGCGCCAGCGAGACCGTGATCGGCTTCAGCGTGGAACCCGGTTCGAAGGTGTCGGTCATGACGCGGTTGCGCAGCTGCTGGCCGGTGAGTTTCCTGCGGTCGTTCGGATCGTAGCTCGGGTAGTTGGCCAGGGCCAGCACTTCGCCCGTGTGCACGTCGAGCACCACCGCGCCGCCGGCCTTGGCATTGTATTTTTCGACCGCTTCCTTCAGCTGGGTAAACGCGATGTACTGGATCTTGCTGTCGACCGACAGGGTCAGGTCCTTGCCGTCGTGTGGTTCGTGGATGAAGCCGATGTCTTCGACGATATGGCCCAGGCGGTCCTTGATCACTCGGCGGCTGCCGGTGGTGCCGACCAGGGTTTTCTGCTGCGCCAGTTCCATGCTTTCCTGGCCGACGTCTTCCACGTTGGTAAAGCCGACCACGTGGGTCATCACTTCGCCCTGCGGATAGAAGCGCTTGTATTCCTTGCGCTCGTCGATGCCGTCGATGCCCAGCTTGTTGATCTTGTCGGCCACGTCCATCTCGACCTGGCGTTTCAGGTAGACGAAGCTGCGGTCCGAATCGAGCTTCTTGCGCAGTTCGGTGACATTCATTTCCAGCAGGTTGGCCAGCGCCGTGATTTTCTCGGGCGGCGCCTGCAGCACGTCGTCGGGAATCGCCCAGATGGCTTTCACGGGCACGGACGAAGCGAGCACCTGGCCGTTGCGGTCGGTGATCTTGCCGCGCGTGGCCGGCAATTCCAGGGTGCGCTCATAGCGCGCCTTGCCCTGCTTCTGCAAGAATTGGGTGGAGACGCCCTGCAGCCACATGGCGCGCGCGCCCAGGCCGGCAAAGGCGAAAAACAGGCAGAACAGCACCACGCGCGAACGCCACACCGGCAGGCGCACGGCCAGTACCGGATTTTTCGAGAAGGGCACGCCTTTCGAGGCCGCCACGCGGCCGCCGCTGCCGTTGCTGCCCAGCTTCATGGACCGCCCTCCGTCAGGTATTGCGTGCGCGCCGCCGTCAGCGGCGTCATGCTCAGGTCGCGCCGCGCGATCGCTTCGATGCGCTCATGCTTGCCCAGGGTCGACTGGTCCAGCTGCAGCTGCGCCCAGTCGATATCGAGCTGGCGCGACAACGCTTGCGCGCGCTCGAGGTCGATCAGCAGGTGGCGCGCCTGGTACTGCGCGTTGACCAGCGACAGGCCGCAGGCGACCAGCAGGGCCGACAGCACGATACTGAGCTTGCCAGTCATCGCGCGCCGCCCGTGGCAGAGGAAGAGACAGGCAGCGGCAAACGCTGCGCCACGCGCATCACGGCCGAACGCGCGCGCGGATTGCCTTCGATCTCGGCATCGGACGGCTTCATTTTCGAAATCAGCTTCATTTCCGGCTGCGGCAGGTCGACCGCGCGGATCGGCAGGCGGCGGTCGGGCTGCTCGACATTCGCCTTGGAGGCGAAGAAGCGCTTGACCATGCGGTCTTCCAGCGAATGAAAGCTGATCACGGCCATGCGCGCGCCGGGCGCCAGGCAGGCATAGGCCTGGTTCAGGCCAGTCTCGAGATCCTCGAGTTCCTTGTTAATGAAAATACGGATTGCCTGAAAGGTGCGGGTAGCGGGGTCCTTACCCTTCTCGCGGGTCTTGACGGCCCCTGCCACGATGCCGGCAAGCTGTCGTGTGCTTGAAATTGGCTGCACTGTCCGGCCAGCAACAATCGCCTTTGCAATCTGAAAAGCAAACCGTTCTTCCCCATAATCGCGTATCACTTTCTCTAAATTCTGCTCGGTCTCCACCGCCAGCCAGTCGGCTGCGGAGATGCCGCGCGTGGTATCCATGCGCATGTCCAGCGGTCCGTCGTTGCGGAAGCTGAAACCGCGCGCCGCATCGTCGACCTGGGGCGACGAAATGCCCAGGTCGAGCAGGATGCCGTCCACCTGCCGCACGCCACGCGCGGCCAGGCTGGCCGTCATGGTGGCGAAACTGTCGTGGACGATGTCAAAACGGGGGTCGAGAATCTGTTCGGCGGTGGCGATCGCCTGCAAGTCCTTGTCGAAGCCGATCAGGCGCGCATCGGCGGCCAGGCGCGACAGGATCAGGCGGCTGTGGCCGCCGCGGCCAAACGTGCCATCGACATAGATGCCGTGCGCGCGTTCGCCCGAGAGGTCCAGCGCATCGACCGCCTCATCAAGCAGCACCGTGCGATGCTGAAATTCCGGCACCGTGAGTAGTGTCATTACGGAGCCTTAGAAAGAAAAATTGGAGAGTACATCGGGAGTGCCGCCAGCGATGGCTTGCTGCTCCTGTTCGGCCAGGGTGGCGGCGTTCCATATTTCAAAGTGGCTGCCCATACCCATCAGCATCACTTCACGCGACAGGCCGGCGGCGCTGCGCAATTCAGGCGAGATCAGCACGCGGCCCGCCGAGTCCAGCTCGACGTCGACGGCGTTGCCGAGAAAGATGCGCTGCCAGGCCCGCGCCGACATCGGCCATGCGGCGATTTGCTGGCGGTGGCTTTCCCACACGGAGCGGGGGAAAAACAGCAGGCAGCCATCGGGGTGGCGGGTCAGGGTCATGCGGCCTTCGCATTGGATGGCGAGCGCGTCACGGTGCTTGGCAGGGATAGACATCCTGCCCTTGGCATCGAGACTGATAGCGGACGCGCCTTGAAACACGTAAGACCTTTTTGAGCTTGGGCTGTGGCGCCTTTGGCGTCACCCTGACCAGGGAAAATTTCCCACAAAAACACACTTTTTCACACAGTTGACCACTTTAGAGTAAGCACCGAGGGTGGTCAAGCGGTTTCCGATTGGCAAAACTTGAATTTTATTAATGAAATTAAGGACTTAGCGCATATCGTTGAAGGAGTCTCAAAATAAAATATATCGATAAATTAGATACTTATGACAGATAGTGAATGTGCTACCTCATCTGCACACATGTGTTTTCCTACCGTAAACATAGAAAATTACGAAATGGAAAAATTGGAATTTTTGCAGGTAGTTGACGTGGAACAATAGTTTCGTTGCGCAAGCACCGACGCAGGGGGCGCTGGTGATTCTCTTGTTTTAGAGCAAAATTTGTTCTATTTTCGTCTATCAACAAGGTTTTTCAAGGCCAGCGTTCCAGCTGCGCCGAATTTTTTCATTACAGCAATTAATTAATAATCAGCAATTTTATATAAAGAATCATCTTGCCTTGTATATACAACTTTATTGTATCACTTGCCTGTACAGCAATAAAAAAAGCCCCCTTGCGGGGGCTTCTTCGATGCTTCCTGGCTGGCCAGGAAACGCAAATTCAAGTGAAGCAGGCCGATAGGCCGGATTTTGTTACGGCGCCTTGCCTTGCGGATCGGCGCTATGACAGTCATTCCTCTAGGCGCCGGATTACTCCGGCGCTCAAGCTTTCTACCCGCACGCTCCGCGAGCAGCATCATCGCGTGCCTATTTGAAATTGCACCAGGTGGAGGTTACCGCGTTTCACCGTAACTTAATACGCTCGTCTCTGTGGCCCTGTTCCTCGCCTTATACTTTGCAGCTTTCAGCGGACGGCCGTTAACCGTCACCCCGCTCTATGGAGTCCGGACCTTCCTCCCGCCGGTGCATTGCTGCACCAGCCAGCGACTGTCTGGCCTGCTTCACCCGCCATTGTACCGCGCCGCAGCATGATTGCGCAAAAAGCCGTGGCGTGCGCCGGGCGATTGTGAAATTCGGTGTCGCCATTTCAAAAGCCGGCTGAAAACGGCTCCCCTAAAATGGCGCAAGCTGCACGCTTGCCCGCTTTTTTTCACCCTCCTTGCCATAAAGAGCCGAACATGACGCAATCCTCCCGTACCGGCGGCCAGATCCTGGTCGACGCCCTGCAGATCCACGGTGTCGACACCGCCTTTGGCGTGCCTGGCGAAAGCTATCTCGATGTGCTCGACGCCCTGCACGAGTCCAGCATCCGCTTCATCATCAACCGCCAGGAAGGCGGCGCCGCCTTCATGGCCGAAGCCTACGGCAAGCTGACCGGCAAGCCCGGCATCTGCTTCGTCACGCGCGGCCCGGGCGCCACCAATGCTTCGATCGGCGTGCACACGGCCTACCAGGATTCGACCCCGCTGATCCTGTTCATCGGCCAGGTCGGCAATGATTTCGTCGACCGCGAAGCGTTCCAGGAAATCGACTACCGCCGCATGTACGGCCAGATGGCCAAGTGGGTGGCGCAGATCGACCGCGCCGAGCGTATTCCCGAATACCTGGCGCGCGCCTTCCAGGTCGCCACCAGCGGCCGGCCCGGTCCGGTGGTGCTGGCGCTGCCGGAAGACATGCTGATCGCGCTGGCCACCGTGGCCGACACGCGCGCCTACCAGCCGGTGCAGGCGTCGCCATCGGGCAGCCAGGTCGGCCAGCTGCGCGCCATGCTGGCCGAGGCTAAGCAGCCGCTGCTGCTGCTGGGCGGCGCTACCTGGACGGCGCAAGCCTGTCTTGATGTGCGGCGCTTTGCCGAGGCCAACCACCTGCCCGTGGCCTGCGCCTTCCGCTTCCAGGATCTGCTCGACAATGCACACCCCAACTATATAGGTGACGTCGGCATCGGCATCAACCCGAAGCTGGCCGCGCGCGTCAAACAGGCCGACCTGGTGATTGCGCTCGGTCCGCGCCTCGGCGAGATGACCACCGGCGGCTATACCCTGTTCGCATCCCCGGTGCCGCGCCAGCGCCTGGTGCACGTGCATGCCGACGCCGAAGAGCTGGGCAGCGTCTACCAGGCCGAGCTGATGATCAACAGCGGCATGGCGCCAGCCTGCGCCATGCTGGCCGCGATGGAGCCGGTCGACGCCGCCGCCTGGCGCCACACGCCGGCCGAAGCGAAAGCCGAGCTGGCCGCTTACCAGCAGCGCCCGCCGATTTTCCAGGATGGCCAGGCGCCGCTGGACCTGTGGCAAGTCACGCAGGACATCATGGCGCAGGCGCCACGCGACACCATCATCACGAATGGCGCCGGCAACTATGCCTCATGGGCGCACCGCTTCTACCGCTACGGCGGCATGCGCACGCAGCTGGCGCCGACCAATGGCGCCATGGGCTATGGCGTGCCGGCCGGGATTGCCGCCAAGATCGTGCAGCCGGAACGCACGGTGATCACCTTTGCCGGCGACGGCGAATACCTGATGAATGGCCAGGAACTGGCGACTGCGGTGCAATACGGCGCCGGCGTGGTGATCATCGTCTTCAACAACCAGATGTTCGGCACCATACGCATGCATCAGGAACGCGATTACCCGGGCCGCGTCTCGGGCACCACCTTGCACAATCCCGATTTTGCGGCGCTGGCGCAAGCCTATGGCGCGCATGGCGAAGTGGTCAACGCCACGGAAGAATTCGCCCCTGCCCTGCGCCGCGCGCTGGCGCACGCCGGCGAGAAACGGCTGCCGGCCCTGATCGAGCTGCGCTATGACGGCAACCTGATCACGCCGAACGCGACCCTGGACACCATCCGCGCCCAAGCTGAGCTGGCGAAGCAATAAGGATCGGACTCAGGCCACCGGCATTTCCGCGCTGGCCGGCGCCGCCGGCGCGGCAGGTTCGGCCGGTTCTTCCGGCGCCGGCTTCACGGCAGGGCATGGCGTGCAATTCTTCAACGGCCGGCCAAAGTCGGTGATGCGCGACAGCTTCATCGGCATGCGCACATTGCCGCCGCAATAATCGCCTTCCAGGGTCAGGGTCTTGCCGTCCTTTGAAAACTTGCCGGCGATGGTGCGTTCTTCATTGTCGGCGCCGGCGATGGTAAAGTCGAAGGCGCCGGTGGCGGCGTCGAGGTTGACATCGTTGGCGACGATCGGCCAGCTCAGCGAGCCGGCCGTGAATTCATAGATGACCGTATCGGCCTCGGCAAAGCGGTGCAGGGTGACGCGCTGTCCGCCGATTTCGCCGCTGTCCTTTTGCAGGCACAGGTCGGAATACACGGCCACGCCATAGCGCGCCAGCCCGGCTGGCTGCTTGTCTTTGGTAACGGCCAGCGCGGCGTCCGCGGCGCCCATCATCAGCAAGGCCAGCAGCAAGGCGCCCAGGCGCGGCGAATTTCTTTGGTACATGACATTTCCCCTACTTTATTAACAGCAATATTGTAACTGATGTCGCAAATGCAAAAACGCGCCGCCAGACCATAGTCTGACAGCGCGTTTTTATCACGGCGGGCATCCGCAAGCGGACACCCTGTGTGGCGGACTACGCTTGCGCGTAGTTCAGCTTAGAACGAGTGACGAACGCCAACGTTCAAGGCTTGATCGCCCGAACCGGCATTGCTGTAGTTGCCAACAGTGAAGCCTGCGTTGTTTTTGTTCGAGATCTTGGCGTACGAAGCGTAGGTGCTGGTACGTTTCGACAGAGCATACGAGTAGCCCAGTGCGAACTGGTTCGCATCGGCGTTGGTGCCAGCTTTGTCGTTGACGTGGATGTACGAAGCCATCACGGTGCCAGCTGGACCAACTGGTACGGTTGCGCCGATCAGTGCGGTGGTGCTGTCATTGCTGGCAACAGCCGACAGGTTGGTCAGGCTGTAAGCCTGGCGGTTGGTGTTGTTGCGCACTGCGCTGTTCAGGCCTTTGTTGACGCCGTAAGCGACATAAGCTTTAGCCACTGCGAAATCGTAGTTGGCAGCTGCCAGCCAGTTGCGGCCGCTACCGGCTTCTACAACGCCAGTGCCAGCACCGTTTGCCACGTCGTTCGAGGTGCTGTTGAAGGCGATACGTGCATTCAAAGGACCGTTCGAGTAACCAGCCGATGCGCCAACCTTGCGGCCGATTTTGCTCGACAGCGGGTTTTCATTGCCATTGGCAGCGGCGCTGTAAGCAACATCAGCGTCAAAGCCGTTGTAGCTAGGCGATGCGTACATCACGGTGTTGCTGGTGCGGGTGTTCGCTGGGAACAGGTTTTTTGCGGAGCCAGCGTAGCCAACTGCGAATGGATCAGCAACTTTCGACAGGGTGTTGTACCAAGGCGTGTATTGACGACCCAGGGTCAGGGTACCGGTGGTTTTGCTGCTCAGGCCAACGTAGGCTTGACGATTGAACAGGGTACCCGATACGTCTTGCTGACCGTTGTCAACGCTGAAGCCCGATTCCAACAGGAAAATAGCCGACAGGCCATTGCCCAGATCTTCGGTGCCTTTGAAGCCCAGACGCGAGGCCGAACCAATGCCGCTGTCCACTTTGTTCACGGTGCCGTTAACACCACCGCGCTCGCTGACGAAACCAGCGTCAACGGTACCGTAGATGACAACGCTCGATTGAGCTTGGGCTACGCCGGTGGCTGCTGCCAGGACTGCCAGGGTGATCAGAGTTTTTTTCATTGCATGTTTCCTTTAATTTTTTGAAGCAAAAAGTAATACAGCCTATGCATCTCGAGCTGCGCTCTAGCAGAGCGCTTTTTATGAGTGAGGGCAAGGTCTCCACCTGCCACTGCTGTTCCGGTCGGAGGAACAGTCATATTGGACTCGGCACGCTATTGCACCGATTAGCTTGAAGGCTGCATAAGACCGTATTTCGTGCGCCAGTTCGGGTGCTCAAGCGGCACCGGAAGCGGCACTATAACGATCGTTGCGCATTCCATCAAGTTCCAACATGTTACTTCCGGTACCAAGCCTGGGGCGTTTTACGACCCCCTCACTATCGCCAACCGTACTGCGCGACAGAGCCACTGCCCCTTGCCAATCAATGCATTGGCCTGATTGACCATTTCATCATAGCGCATGCCTTTCAGGAACCCGTTGTATTAGCGCAACAGTAGCAGAGCCATGATTAAAACATCAACATGCTTCAGCCATCATTTATGCTTACCTATTTACGCGACAATGCACACAATTTGTAAGGTGATAATGGATGAACGGGACGAAGCATACACCCCCTCGTCAAACTTTGCAGGCGACCCCTCAAAAACGCACCAAAAGGCGCGCCAATTTGGTGCAATGACGCATGATTGAAGGGCGTAGCAAGAAATGCCGGGCTCCCTTGAGCAAGGCTGGAAAGAGACCGGATGAGCAGGAAATTACTGACTCTCCGGTAATTTAAATGAGCTTGTTGGAAACATTTTCACCCGCTTCAGCACCGCTGCAGCACACTGTAACAGCGAACATGACAGCGACTTTTGCTTGCAAAGTTCAACACATTTGAAACAATTTCTTACAATGTTAATTCTTGAATATTTTGTCATTTTTGTTGCTTAAAAACGACAATTTGATGTAAATCAACTGATTTATTGTTCTGGTCAGCAATATTTTCTTTTTCTTTTAAAAAATTTGCCGACGGATTACGGCTTGTTTCGCGCTTCAAAAACGCCGGGCGCGCCTGAGCAGGCGCATGAAACCACCGGGTACCGGAAGTTTTTCATCCAGTTTCCCCGGTTACGTTCCGGCAGTCGCGGTGCAGCGCCGCCCTGCCCCGCGCATCGACACGCACCTGCGCAGGCGGCACCGATGCCGCCCGGTGATCCACGCGCACTCGCCCGCCGCATCCTCAATCTTGCCGTGCATGGCGCGCCGGCTGAATCGGTACATATATATACATGCCCGTTGATGGCCATGGATATACATGCCCGTTGATGGCCATGGCAGCGGCGCGGCGCAGCCTGGCAAGTGTGGGCGGGCGCACGGAAGCCTGGCCTGGCCAGCGGCACGCGCAATGTTGCCAATCCGTGAAGTGGCGGGCACGCTCTGGTAGAATAGGCCGATCCATAGCGTCCGGCGCCGCCGGGCCAAGCGCAAGCACCCGCCACCACATACCCATGTTTAGTTTCTTCAAGAAAAAAACCGCCTCTCCCGAGGCAGCGCCCGTCACCGTCGAACCTGTCATTCCTGCCGCCCCGGTGGCACCGCCGTCCCAGCCTGGCGCCCTGTCCGGCGCGCCGGCCGAACTGGTACCCGTGATCGTGGCCGCCGAGCCGGAAAAGAAATCGTGGATGACGCGCCTGAAGGCCGGCCTGTCGAAAACCTCGAATACCCTGTCGGTACTGTTTGTCGGCGCCAAGATCGACGACGCCCTGTATGAAGAGCTGGAAGCGGCGCTGCTGATGTCCGACGCCGGCATCGACGCCACCGATTACCTGCTGACGGCCCTGAAAAAGAAAGTCAAGGAAGACAAGCTGCTCGACGCCGCCGCCGTCAAGGCCGCCTTGAAAGTGCTGCTGATCGATCTCTTGAGTCCGCTGGAAAAACGTTTCGAACTGGGCCGCCACAAGCCGCTGGTGATGATGATCTCGGGCGTCAACGGCGCCGGCAAGACCACCACCATTGGCAAGCTCGCCAAGCACATGCAGTCGAACCGGCAATCGGTGCTGCTGGCCGCCGGCGACACCTTCCGCGCCGCCGCGCGCGAGCAGCTGATGGTCTGGGGCGAGCGCAACAACATTACCGTGATCTCGCAGGAATCGGGCGACCCGGCCGCCGTGGCCTACGACTCGGTGCAGTCGGCCAAGGCGCGCTCAATCGACGTGGTGATGGTCGACACGGCGGGCCGCCTGCCGACCCAGCTGCACCTGATGGAAGAACTGAAAAAGATCAAGCGCGTGATCGGCAAGGGCATGGAAGGCGCGCCGCATGAAACCTTGCTGGTGATTGACGGCAATACGGGCCAGAATGCGCTGACGCAAGTCAAGGCGTTCGACGACGCCCTGCAGCTGAGCGGCCTGGTGATTACCAAGCTCGACGGTACCGCCAAGGGCGGCGTGCTGGCGGCGATCGCCCGCGTGCGTCCGGTGCCCGTGTATTTCATCGGCATCGGTGAAAAAATTGAAGACTTGCAGCCTTTCGTGGCTGCCGAATTTGTCGAAGCCTTGCTCGGATAAACCTGCCCATCACATGATTGAATTTCAGCACGTCTCCAAACAATATACTTCCGATGCGGTGGCCCTGAGCGACATTTCGCTGAGCATCGCCAAAGGCGAACTGGTGTTCCTGGCGGGGCCGTCCGGCGCCGGCAAGTCCACCCTGCTGAAAATGATCGCCGCCATGGAGCGCCCCACCTCGGGCAAGCTGATCGTCAATGGCCAGGACATGGCCAAGCTGAAACCGGCCGGCGTGCCTTTTCTTCGCCGCAATATGGGCCTGATCTTCCAGCAGCAAAAACTGCTGAACGACCGCTCCATCCTGGCCAACGTCATGTTGCCGCTGCTGGTGGTCGGTGCGCACAAGGCGGCGGCCGAACAGCGCGCCCGCCGCGCGCTCGACAAGGTCGGCCTGCTCGACCGCGCGCTGGCGCGGCCGCTGTCGCTGTCCGGCGGCGAGCAGCAGCGCGTGTCGATCGCGCGCGCCATCGTCAACCGTCCGCAGATCATCCTGGCCGACGAGCCGACCGCCAACCTGGACCGCGCCAGCGCCAACAAGGTGCTCGAGGCCCTGAAAGCGTTTCACTCGGTGGGCGTGACCTGCCTCATTTCCAGCCACGACGAACAGATGCTCGACGCGGCCGCCCGCGTGATCCACCTGAAAAACGGCCAGCTGGTGGCCATCGACAAGGCCACCGAGGCACCCGTGTTCGCCACGCCCGACCCCGATTTCGCGCCCAAGCCCGATGCCGACGATATACAGGGAGAAGACGCATGAGAGGCTGGTTCCGCCAACACCGCTTTGCGCTCGGTTCGGCGCTGATTCATTTGCGCAAGTCGCCCGGCGGCTTCCTGCTCAACGTGCTGGTGGTGGCGATTGCCCTGTCGCTGCCGTTTGCCGGCCTGACCATGCTCGACAATGTGCGCCCGATGTCCGAGCAGATGTCGGTCGATCCGGAAATCAGCGTGTTCATGAAAATCGATACGCCACGCGAACAGGCGAGCGGCCTGGCCGGCGAGATGCGCAAGATCGTGCACGACCCGAAAGCGAAAATCGTCTTTATTCCGCGCGAAGACGCGCTCGAGTCGCTAAAAAGCAAGAGCGGCCTGGCTGACGTGCTCAACACCCTGGGCGACAATCCGCTGCCCGACAGTTACGTACTGAAACTGAACGCCTTCAATACCGCCACCGAAGCGCAGGATGTCGATGCGGTGGCCGAACTGCTGCGCCAGCTGCCCGGTGTGGAATCGGCACAAGTCGATTCGGCCTGGGTCAAGCGTCTGGCCGCGCTGCTGGGCGTGCTGCGCCTGGTGCTGCTGCTGCTGGCCATTACCCTCGGCGTGGCCGTGATCGCGGTGGTGTTCAATACCATCCGCCTGCAGGTGATGACGCAGCGCGACGAGATCAGCATCTCGAAACTGATCGGCGCCACCGACACCTTTATCCATCGCCCGTTCTATTACACGGGCGCCCTGCTGGGCCTGTGCGCCGGCGCGCTGGCCCTGGGTGCCGTGGCGCTGGCGCTGCAACCGCTCAATACCGCGATTGCCGAATTTGCGCGCCTGTATGCCTCCGAATTCCAGATGACGCCGCTGGCGCCGCTGCCGATGGCGGGCCTCTTGGCCGTCAGCGCCGGCCTGGGCCTGATCGGCGCCTTCCTGTGCGTGCAGCGCCACCTGGCGCGAGTCAACTGACGCCACACGGGACGGTGCCTCTGGTGCCGTCCCATGCCCTCCTCCTGCAATACCCTTGATTTTTGACAAGTATTCTTAAGGCTCACTTCAGTTAGCCTGCGTAGAATATTGACATTGCCATAGGGAATGATATGCAGTTCTGCCATAGTTGCCATGGGCTACTGTGCAGCACTTTCAAGTCAGCCACAATCGGCGCACACTGGCGCCATCCCCCATGCAAGAACGCATTACCCAGACACCATCAGCCTTTCGAACGTCATAGTATTTTGGCTATCGGAGTGATTGGATGAGCTGATTGGCACTCTCCACCAGAGAGTGCTAATATATGTCAAACCAGTGAGCAGCGAGGCCAGGGCCGCCAGATGAAGATGGCGCCGCGCGCTGCAAACCGCAAGACCGGATACAGTAAAAAGAATGAAACTGGTCCCTGCCGCGTGGCAGGGCCGTATGGAACAAGCAAGACTACGAGGAGTAAACATGACTACGATGTCCGCATTGGTTCCCACCAAAAATAATGCGCTGAACCTTGGGTTCACCGGCAACCTGGGCAATATCGACGCCTATATTTCGGCCGTGAACCGTCTGCCCATGTTGACCCACGATGAAGAAATCTCGCTGGCGACGCGCTTGCGCGAAAAAAATGACCTGGCCGCCGCGCAGGAACTGGTGCTGTCGCACTTGCGCCTGGTGGTGTCGATCGCCCGCGGCTACCTGGGCTATGGCCTGCCGCATGCCGACCTGATTCAGGAAGGCAATATCGGCCTGATGAAAGCCGTCAAGCGTTTCGACCCGGACCAGGGCGTGCGCCTGGTGTCGTACGCCATGCACTGGGTGAAAGCCGAGATGCATGAGTACATCCTGAAAAACTGGCGCCTGGTCAAAGTGGCGACGACGAAGGCGCAGCGCAAGCTGTTCTTCAACCTGCGCAGCCACAAGACCGGCCTGGACGCGATGACGCCGAAGCAGATCGATGCGCTGGCCAAGCTGCTGGACGTGAAACGCGAAGAAGTGATCGAAATGGAAACGCGCTTGAGCGGCCGCGACATCGCGCTGGAATCGCCGACCGACGATGAAGACGACAAGTTTTCGCCGATCGCCTACCTGTCGTCGGAGCAAAGCGAGCCGACCAAGGTACTGGAAGCGGAACAGGTGACGCGCTTGCAATCGGAAGGCCTGGAAACGGCGCTGGGCAAGCTGGACGCCCGCTCGCGCCGCATCGTCGAAGCGCGCTGGCTGGCCAACGACGACGGCTCCGGCGCCACCCTGCACGCGCTGGCTGAAGAGTTCGGCGTATCGGCCGAGCGCATTCGCCAGATCGAAGTGGCGGCGCTGAAAAAAATGAAGGGCGCGCTGGCCGCGTACGTCTAAGTGATAGGCAGCACGCAGTAAAAAGGCGCCTCATGGCGCCTTTTGATTTTAATGGTTTGCCACCATCAGGCTGCCAGGCCTTTGGCAAGTACCTCGGCCACGAGTTCGTTCAAGTCCGCGCCACGCTCCTTGGCCAGGGTTTGCAGCTGCAACACCAGCTCGCTGTTGAGCTTGACGGCGAACGGCACCAGGCCCAGCGCCTGGTCGCGTTTGCGCTGTTCGCGGCGGTCGACGACCACCGCTTCCTTGCCGAAGGCGCCGGCGCCGGGAACATTCATCTTTCCCATCAACTTCTTGGCATCGCTTTTCGCCAGGGCGGTTTTTTTCATGGTTGTTTCCTGATTTTCAAAACAGCCATTCTACGCGATCGCCACCGTTAGCGGCCGGCATTGCCTCATATCAAGGCCGCGCCAGTCGCGCGCCGCGAAAATATCATCTTGTTATGATCAACCCATCTTATCCGTGAAGGCTACAAGCAAGGACGCCATCTGAAAGGAACCATATGCATCATCCGTATCACCGCCTCCCCACCTTCCTGCTGCCCCTGTGGCTGAGCGTGGCCCTGCTGGCCGGCTGCGGCGCCGCCACCAGCACCGGCGACGCGCGCAATACGCCACGCAGCGTGATCCATGTGCTGTCGCCCGGCGAGCAGGTCGCCATCACCGCCACCGACACCTTGAAACTCGACCGTGTCAACGACAGCCGCTGCCGCGCCGGCGCCGTGTGCGTGTGGAAAGGTTATGTCAGTTACAGCTTTACCCTGCTCCATAGCGCCGGCGCCACCGACCTGGTATTGTCCGATTCGATGCCGAATGGCGCCAGTTCCATCACCATCAATCACCTGACCTTCACTTTGCTCGACGTCGATCCGGCCACGCCGCCGCCCGTCGATGCGGCGATTCCCACCTACCGCGTCAAGGTCAAGATCACGCAAGGCACGCTCAAGCACTAGGGTCGTGGCGGCAACGGCTGTCCGACGGCGCCTGCACCCGGTCCCGCATGCCATAGTCGCGTACCACGCCGGCGATGCGCAGCCGGTAATCGTCGAATACACCGTGCCTGCCTGCGGCCTGCGCCGCGCGGTGCGCTTCGAGCTGCCGCCACCGCGCCAGCGCCGCCTCATCGCGAAAAAACGAGAGTGACAGCAATTTGTCGGGATCGCTGAGGCTGCTGAAACGTTCGATGGAAATAAAGCCGTCGACCTCGTCCAGCAAGGGCCGCAGCGCCGCCGCCAGCGCCAGGTAATCCGCGCGCCCCTGCGCGCTGGGCCATACCTCGAAGATCACGGCGATCACGCGGCCTCCGCTGCAGCAAACACAGGAATACGCGCATTCGGCGAGGCGCGGTAATGCCAGTCCAGCGGCAAGCGCCCCAGCGCACCGGACCAGGCCGCCAATATCGCCGCGACGATCGTTTGCGCCACCGCCTGCCCCGGACACAGGTGCACGCCGTGGCCAAAGCCCAGCCCTTCGCCGGCCAGCAGCACCACGATCAGTTGATCCTGGCGTATCGTCACGCCTTCCAGCTCGACGTCACAGGCGGCAAAGCGGCGCGTATTGTGGATCGCCAGCGTGGGCGCCCCGGTGCGCAGCGCCAGCACGCTGTTGCCCAGCAAACCCGCCGTCGCCTCGCAGGTCTGCGTCAGCAAGCCGATCAGGTTGGCCCTTTGACTGGCGTCAGCGTCAGGCAGCAAGCAGGCGAACGCCGCCTGCAAACCGCTGGCCGCCCGCTCGGCGCGCGCGATGGTGGCGCGGTCGGCGCCCACGGGCAGCGCGGCGACAAGCTCCTGGGTCCAGCGCGCGATGTGCGCGAAATCGGCCGGCGCAAAGCCCAGCAACTGCGCCACGGCAAACAGCGGCAGATCAAACATCAGCTGGTTCAATTGCGCGGCGCTGCCAGGCTGATGGGCGCGGGCAAGACGCGCCGTATCGTCATGCAGTCGCACCAGGTCCACCGCTGCCAGTCGCTGCATCAGCAAGCGCTTGGGACCTGCATGGCGCGCGCCGTCATTCATGCGCACCAGCTCGGCAAAAATCGCGCCGCAAGCAGTACCGATCAGGTGCAAGGGCACCGGCTGCCCGGCTGGCCGCACGCGCAGGTCAGGGTGCTCCAGCAC
This sequence comes from Janthinobacterium sp. J1-1, assembly GCF_030944405.1. Lineage (NCBI taxonomy): Bacteria > Pseudomonadati > Pseudomonadota > Betaproteobacteria > Burkholderiales > Oxalobacteraceae > Janthinobacterium > Janthinobacterium sp. J1-1. The sequence continues at coordinate 1,235,913 of NZ_CP132339.1, read as the reverse complement.
GGCGGGTACGCCGCTGCCGGCCGCCAGCCAGCAGTCCAGCCCGGCGTCGAAGCGCAAGGGTGGCCCTTCGGCCAGACGGCGGTAGTAATCAAAAGGCGCGGCGTGCGTGACGGCGGCCAGCATATGGTCGGGATCGTGGGGGAACATGGCAACTCCGTTGCGTTGATGAATGGAGGCGAGTATGCTGGTCCTTTCGCTTCAACACTTCGCCCGGGGACGAATCATGGATGTCAATCTGAGCACTGCCGACGCCGGCCTGGCGCAACTGGCCGGCGCGATTGCCGAACCGGCCCGCGCGCGCATGCTGTGCAGCCTGCTCGACGGCCATGCGCGCACGGCCACGGAACTATCCGTGCTGGCCGAGGTGGGCGCCTCGACCGCCAGCGCCCACCTGACGCGCTTGTGCAAGGACGGCTTGCTGTCGATGGTGGCGCAGGGCAAGCACCGCTATTACCGCCTGGCCAGCGGCGAGGTGGCGCAAGCGCTCGAGGCGCTGCTGGTGGTGGCCGGTTTGCCGCGTTCCGTGTTTACGCCGTCCACGCCGGACCGCCTGCGCCATGCCCGCACCTGCTACGACCATATGGCCGGCACGGTGGCGGTCATTCTGCACGACCAGCTGCTGGCGCAGGACTGGTTGCGCGGCGACGACGGCAACTACCGATTGAGCGTAGCGGGCGAGATCGGCATGGCGGCGCTCGGCGTCGACACGGCGGCGCTGGCCGGCCAGCGCCGGCGCTTCGCCTGCGCCTGCCTGGACTGGAGCGAGCGGCGTTTTCATCTCGGTGGCGCGCTCGGTGCGGCCGTGCTGCAACTGGCGCTGCGCCAGGGCTGGGCCGAACGCGAACTCGACAGCCGTGCGCTGAAGGTCACGGCCGCTGGCCAGCAGCGTTTGCTGGCCGCATTTGGCGCCAGCTGAGCGGGGCGTTATCATCGTGCATTGAGTTGATTGGCAAGGCGCACCATGATCGAGTTCCAGGCACTCTCCAAACGCTACGGCAGTTTCGACGCCGTCAAGCCACTGACCCTGCAGGTGGAGCGCGGCGAAGTCTTCGGTTTCCTGGGGCCGAACGGCGCCGGCAAGACCACCACCATCCGCATGCTGATGGGCATTCTGGTGCCGAGCGGCGGGCGCGTGCTGATCGACGGCCTCGATTGCCACCGCGATGGCGCGGCCGTCAAGCGCAAGGTGGGGTATTTGCCCGACAATCCGATCTTCTACGACTACCTGCGCGGACGAGAAATATTGCAATTCGTCGCCGAAATGCATGGCTTTCCGCGTACGGAGGCCGCCGCGCGCGCTGCACGATTATTGACGGAATTCGGGCTCGACGAAGCGAGCGAGGATTTCGCCGTGAATTACTCGCTGGGCATGAAGAAAAAACTGGGCCTGGCCTGCGCGCTGATCCATGAGCCGGCCGTGCTGGTGCTGGACGAGCCGATCAACGGCCTCGATCCACGCGCCTCGCGCGACGTGCAGGAGCGTTTGCTGCGCATCGCCGCCGCTGGCACCACCATCTTTGTCTCGACCCACTTGCTCGACATGGCGCAAAAGCTGTGCAGCCGGGTCGCCATCATCCACCGTGGCGCGCTGGCGGCCACTGGCAGCTTGGACGAGATCCGCCAGCAACTGGCCAGCGCCGGCAGCCTGGAGGATATTTTCCTGCAGCTGACCGATGAGGCGAGCGCTGCGGACAGCACCGCATGATGGCCCCGCCCTCGACCTTGCGGGCGATCTGGCTGCTGATCCGTTTGCGCCTGCAGCGCCTGCTCAACCTCAGCGGTTCAGCCTTGCTGTTCCAGCGCGCTCAAGGCGGCAAGAGCCGCGCGGCCACGCCGGGCAAACGGCGCGGCCGCTGGCTCGTGGGCGTCTTGCTGATGGCGCCCATGCTGTTTTCGTTTGGGCACATGGCCCGCAACAGCGTGCTCAATCTGCACTGCCAGCTCGACGCCGTGGCCGCTTGCGGCCTGCATCACGCCATGCCGGCCGTGATCGCACACTTGAGCACCACACCGTTCAGCGCGGTGCTGCTGGCCGGCCTGACGTTTCAGTTGGCCTTGCTGTGGCTGGTCAGCGTGCTGGTGCCGCTGGGTACCGGCGACCTGGCGCGCCCCGACTGGGACCTGGAATGGCTGGTCACCCTGCCCGCTCCGGTAACTACCCTGCTGTGGGCGCGCGTGTTCGAGCGCAGCGTGGTCAATCCGGCCGGCCTGCTGGCCGTGCTGCCCACCACTACCATGGTTGCCTGGTATTCGGGCCATGGCTGGCTCTCGCCGCTGCTGGCGCTGGCCGTCAGCCTGGCGCTGCTCTTGCTGGCCGCCATGCTGCGCACCCTGGTCGACACGGGCCTGCGCCTGTCGCTGGCGCCATCGAAGCTGGGCAATTTGCAGGCGATGATTTCCATCGTGTCGCTGGCCCCCATGTATGCCGGCATGTCGTTCGGCATGGGCAAGGATGGCTTTGCGTTTGCCTGGGCCGCCGCCATGCCGGCCTGGAGCGCCTGGATGCCGCCCGGCCTGGTGGTGACCATGCTCAATGCGCAAGATACCGGTACCGCCCTGCTGGCGGCTGGCGCCTTGCTGGCGCAGTCGATCGTCTTGCTGGCGCTGGGCATGGCGATCTTGCGCCGCCAGCTGCGTCACGGCGTGGTCGGCTCAGGCCAGCGCGCCGGCGTGCGCAAGGCGGGCAACAAGCCCGTGCCGGTCCCGCCTGGCCGCTGGCAGATCGGCAGCGTGATCCAGCGGCGCGAACTGACCCTGCTCGGACGCGACCGCAATTTCTTGGTGCAAACCATGTTGCTGCCCCTGCTGATACTGGGTGGCCAGGTGGTCTTCACGGGCCGCCTGCACGATGTGCGCGAGCTGCTCGACAGCCCGGCCCTGGTGGCGTCGACCGGCTTTTTTCTCGGCACCTATACCCTGATGATGTCGGCCTTCCAGAACCTGAACAAGGAAGGCGGCGCGCTGTGGCTGCTGTACACCTTCCCCGCCGGCGTGGAACAGGCCTTGCGCGAAAAGGCCCAGCTGTGGGCGGTGCTGGCGATGCTCTATCCCCTCATCATGTTCGGCGTGGCGCTGGCATGGATGCCGGCCTGGCGCTGGGACATGGCGGGCCTGATGCTGCTGGCGCTGGCCGGCATTCCCCTGTATGCGGTGATCGGCGTGGCGCTGGGCGTGTTTGCCAGCGACCCGCTGGCCACGGAAGCGGCGGCAAAGATGCGCCCCGCATACATGTATCTGTACCTGCTGCTGACGGGTTTGTATATCGCCGCGCTGGCGGCCGGCAGCGTGGTGCAGCAGCTGGTGTTCGTGGTGCTCACGGGCGCGCTGGCGGTGGCCCTGTGGCAAAAGGCACGCGACGCAGTGCCATATCTGCTGGACCCGGCTGCCTTGCCGCCGGCGCGTGTCTCGGGCGCCGACGGCCTGATGGCCGCCATGCTGTTTTTCGCGGCACAAGTGCTGGTCTTGCTGATACTTCCGGGAAAAGGTCACACGACGATGCCGCAGGCCACCCTGGCCTTCGGCATCGCTGGCGTGCTGACCTATATAGCGGCACGCCTGGTCTACTGGCGCAGCAAGGCGGCCGGCGTGCCGCGCATATTCCAAGGGCACTCAACGTGGCGCCTCGCGCTGGGCAGCGCGGCGCTGGCCGCCGTATTCGGCGTCGGCTCTACCATGTTGCTGCACGCCTATGGCCTTGCCCCTCCCGTCTCACCCCTGCTCGATGGCAAGTGGAGCTGGCTGTGGCTGAGCGCGCTGGCGGTGCTGGCCGCCCCGCTGTGCGAGGAATTCATTTTCCGTGGCCTGCTGCAAGGCGGACTGCGCCGCTCGCTGCCAGCCTGGCAGGCCATCGTGACCAGCTCACTGGTCTTTGCCATCATGCATCCGCCGGCCTCGATGCTGCCGGTATTCGTGCTGGGTCTGTGCACGGGCTGGACCTATGAGAAGAGCGGCTCGCTGCTGGCGCCGATGCTGGTGCATGCCGGCTATAACGTGGCCATGCTGGCCTGCCAGTTCGCGATGCCCTGAAAGAAAATGGCCCGCACGATTGCTCGTGGGGCCATTCGCATCAGGATGATTCAAGCGTCCCGGGATCAGATCACCCGGCTGCGCCTGCGTAAGTAGCTGCGGCTTAATGCGCCTTCCAGTTCGCGCTCCGTTTTATGCTGGTTGACCGTGTACAGGGCCCACAGGGCCGCCGGCACCCAGCCGATCACAGTGCACTGCATGACCAGGGTGGCGGCGCCGGCCAGTGGGCGGCGCAACATGAAAAACGTGAGACACGGAAGTAGCAAGGCTATCAGCAATCGCATCACGACATACTCTCCTTCAATCAAAAGCAGCGGACAAGGGCCGGTATCCGGTCCGTCCCCTGCCCGCTGCGTACTGCTCCTTATAAATGCACGGTGATCTGCGGCATCAAATCATCGAATGTGCGGCCATTGCCGTTTTCGCCGATCGCGTGCATTTTCCATTCGCCGTTATGGCGGTACAGCTTGGCCATGATCTGCGCCGTGTGGGCGCCCTGGACCGACAGGTTGAAACGCGCGATTTCCTGGTTATTGCTGGCATTCAAAATGCGGCAATAGGCGTTTTCCACCTGCGAGAAGTTCTGGCCCGTAAAACTGTTGACGGTAAACACCAGGCTTTTCACGCCGGCCGGCACATGGGCCAGGTCGACATTGATCTGCTCGTCGTCGCCATCGCCTGCGCCGGTACGGTTGTCGCCCGTGTGAACGATGCTGCCGTCCTTGCTTTTCAGCTGGCGGAACCAGACGATATCGGACACCTTGTTGCTGTCGTCAAACAGCACGCACGAGGCGTCCAGGTCGACCGCTTCGGTTTTCGAGCCGAAGCCCAGGAAACCCTTGGTCTTGACCGAATCCCAGCCCAGGCCCATGGTGATGCGGGACAGGCTGGTGCCAGCTTCCTTGTCCAGAGAAATCTTCTGGCCCTTGCTCAAATTGACAGACATACGCATTGCTCCTGTTTGGTTAGTTGTTGAGTTGACGGTTACGCCGGCTTGCTCTGGGTCCAGGCGAGAAAGGCCGCGCGGTTGCGTGAGCAGATCAATATCTTGCCGGTGCCCGTAAATTTGAGCACCATGCCTTCACCGCTGGTCTGGCTGTTGATCAGGTTACCCAAAAATCCCCCGCTGCTGCCGGTCGTAATGGAAATCTCGTATTGCAGGCGACTGTCCCAGCACACGACGTGGGCGTTATCGATCACCACGTCCTTGCCGGGCACCACGTCCAGTTCGGACATGGCGCCAAAACCGGACACCGCCAGTTGGCCGCTGCCGGCCGTTTCGGTGATAAAGAAACCACCGCTCTGGGCAAACAGCGCATTGCCGAGGCTCTGCGTGCGCACCTTCAGTTCCACGCCGGAACTGGCCGCGACAAACGCGCCGTCGCTGATCATGTATTGCTGGGCGCCCACGTCCAGCACGCGCATGGCGCCCGGCAAGGTCGGCGACAGCAGGCAATCGCCATCGCCGCGCAAGGCCTCGACATGCTGCTGAAAGAAGGACTCGCCGTTGGCAAAGGTGCGCATCAGCGCAGCGCCCAGGCCGCCGGTCATCTTGCCTTTCAGCTCAAGATTGGTTTCCATCATCACCATCGCGTCGGATTCGCAATAGATCTTCTCGCCCTTGGCCAGCGATACATGCAGAAACGGGTCGATATCCCCGGTGACACTAAAAACTGGCATACAAACTGTTCCTTTCCTGGCTTTGATGATGATGGGGTGATCAGCATCGGAATGTTTTACTACAGTATCGGCACCGCACAAAACCGTAGCGAGCGGATGCAAGTTGTGGCTGAGAAGCGCAGCTGTACTCTAGTACAGCGAGCATCGCCGGCCGCAAATTGCACCGCGCAGTAGGTTTGGTGTGGTGACCTTACACGCCGACGCCGAACGAGGCTGCGAGTGGACCCAGACCGCCTTTGTAGCCCTGGCCGATGGCCTTGAATTTCCAATCCGCGCCGTTGCGGTAGATTTCACCAAACACCATCGCCGTTTCGGCCGAGCCGTCTTCCGACAGGTCGAAGCGGGCGATTTCCGTGTTGCCATTGGCGTTGATGCAACGCACATAGGCTTTCGAGACCATGCCGAAGTTCTGCTTGCGCGCTTCGGCATCGTGGATCGTCACGCAGACGGCGATCTTGTCGATCTCGGCCGGCACGGTCGACAGGTCGACGGTGACGGTTTCATCGTCGCCATCGCCGGCGCCGGTGGTGTTGTCGCCCGAGTGGGTAACGGAGCCGTCGCTCGACTTCAGGTTGTTGTAGAAAATCATGTCGACGTCGGCACGGACCTTGCCGTCCGCTTTCAGCAGGAAGACCGAACCGTCGATGTCGAACGCGGCGCCATCGGTGGCGCGCGCATCCCAGCCCAGGCCGATGGTCATCTTGGTGATGCCGGGAGCTTCCTTGCTCAGGTTGACGTTGCCGCCTTTTTGCAGACTGATTGCCATGATGTATTTCTCCTATATGAAATGAAGGTACCGCATACGTAATACAAACACCTGGCGCCCTCCACCGGCCCGACTCCCCGGGCCGGCGGCGACGCTTGCTGCTGCTGGCGGGCAAACCGGTGTGGTCGTTTGCCGCGCATTCTTTTTAGACCTGCTATGCCTTGGCTGATTCCAGCACGTCAGGCTTGTCTTCTTCCAGCGCCATCCGGCGCTTGTAGCGGATCGACGACCACAGCGAGGCGAGAATAAAGGCCACGCCGATCAGGCCCGTGAAAATCTCCGGCACATGGAACTTCATGCTGACCAACATGATCACGGCCAGGATACCGATCGCATAGTGCGCGCCGTGCTCCAGATAAACGAACTCATCCAACGTACCCTTGCGGACCAGGAACACCGTCATCGACCGCACGAACATCGCACCGATGGCCAGGCCCAGCATGATGATGACCACGTCCTTGGTGATGGCGAACGCGCCGATCACGCCGTCAAAGCTGAACGAGGCATCGAGCACTTCCAGGTACAAAAAGCCGCCGATACCGCCGCGCTTGACGATGTCGCCCATATTGCCGTCACCGTTGTCGCCTTCCAGCAAGCCGCTGATCACGTCGACGCCGACGTAGGTCAAAATACCCCACAGGCCCGCCGTCAGCACCACCAGTTTTTGGCCCTCGTCTATCATGCTCAGGCTGGCCATCAGGGTGCCCAGCGCGATCATCACGGAAATCGAGGAAACCTTGCCCAGCGCGCCCAGCTTTTCTTCGAAGCGGCCCAGCCAGTGGGTTTCTTTTTCATGGTCCAGCAGGAAGTTCAGGAACACCAGCAGCAGGAAAATACCGCCGAAGGCCGCCACTTCCGCATGGTGATTCGTCAGGTGCATCGAATACTGTTCCGGGTCGCTGAGCGCCAGGTTCCACACTTCCAGCAAACCGAGGTCGGCCGCTTGCGCCACGATCACCAGCGGGAACAGCAGGCGCATGCCGAACACGGCGATGATGATGCCTACGCCCAGGAACAGGCCTTGCCAGAATTTGTCCCAGTTTTTCAGGACAGAAGCATTGACGACCGCATTGTCGAATGACAGCGACACTTCCATGATGCCCAGGATCACGGCAATACCCAGGGCCGACAGCATGGTGGACACGCCGCCATGCGTGTAGCCCCACCAGGCCGAGATGCCCAGGCAGATAAATGTCACTAAAAATGACACTCTAAAATGCTTCATCAATTCTCCTATCAGTTTGCAAACATGAGGCAGAGTATAGGTGCGCACGATTGATTTAAAAATGGAAGATAATGGAAGTATTACTTCGTAAAAACAGAAGATAGGCCAAGCAGATGAAAACCACGGGCTTCAATTACCGCCATTTGTACTTTTTTTGGGTCGTCGCCAGGGAAGGCGGCGTGACGCGCGCGGCCGAGCGCCTGGGCCTGGCCGTGCAGACCATCAGCACCCAGCTGGCGCTGCTGGAAAAGGAGTTGGGCAAGTCGCTGCTGCAGCCGCAGGGCCGGCGCTTGGTGCCGACCGAAGCGGGCCGGCTGGCGCTCGGCTATGCGGACCGGATCTTTCTGTTGGGCGAGCAGATGCAAGAGGCGCTGGCCGACACCGATGCGGAAAAGATGCGGCTGACCGTGGGCATTTCCGATTCCCTGCCGAAACTGATGGCCTACCGCATGCTCGACGCCACGCGCAGCCTGGACCAGCCCGTCAAGCTGGTGTGCCTGGAAAACGAGTTCGAGTCGCTGCTGGCCGACCTGGCGCTGCACAAGCTGGACCTGGTGCTGACCGACCGCGCCGTGCCGGCCGGCGCCAGCCTGCGCGTATCGAGTCATCTGTGGGGCGAGAGCGCCATGAAACTGTTCGGCGTGCCGGCCCTGGCCGAACGCTACCGCGACAACTTTCCGCACAGTCTGCATGGCGCGCCGTTTTTGCTACCGACGCGCAACAACGCCTTGCGCGGACGCATCGACGAATGGATGGTGCACCAGGGCGTGCGGCCCGACGTGGCCGGCGAGTTCGAAGACAACGCCATGCTGAACGCCTTTGGCCGCAAGGGCCTGGGCCTGTTCTTCGCCTCGGCCAGCCTGGCGGCCGAGATCGAGGAACAGTTCGGCGCCGTGCTGGTGGGCGAAGCCTCGTCCCTGCGCGAACAGTTCTATGTGATCTCGAACGAACGCAAGATCATGCACCCGGCGCTGGGGGTGATTCTGGCGGCCGTGCAAAAGCCGCCCACCGCGCCCTGATCAGCCGTCCAGGTCAGCCGCAATCGCCGCCAGCAGGGCCGCCTGGTCCGGCTCGGCCGTATCGACGTTGGCCAGATGCACCACCGACAAGCCGGCCTGCGGCAGGCGCAGCAGCAAGGTATGAAAGCCCCACAGGCCGCCGCCGTGGAACACCACCTCGCGTCCCGCGTGCTCGAACACTTCCAGGCCGAAGCGGTAGGACCAGTGGTGGCCGTCTGGCGCGCTCGACGGTTGCAGCAAGGAACGCACCAGGCTGGCGGGGTCAGCGTACTGGCGGTGCCATGCCCGCTCCCACAAGGCCAAGTCATGCAGCGAGGCATACACGCCGCCATCGCCGACGGTATTCGCGTTGCCCAGATGCTGGCGGTAGCCGCCCGGCATTGCCGCGTCTGGCGTATAGCTGCGCACGCGCTGCGGCATCACCGCCTGCCGCTCGACGTCGAACGCAGTGGCGTGCATCTCCAGCGGCGCAAACAGGGTGTTGCGCGCATGCTCCGCCAACGAGTTTCCACTCAACACTTCCACCAGTTTGGCCAGCAAAATGTAATTGCAGTTGCTGTAGGCATGGGCGCTGCCGGGCGCAAACGCCAGCTCATCCATTTTCTCGATGATGCGCAGCAAATGCACATTATTGAAATAGTCGCTCTCGTGCCGGCCCAGCTGGCACTGCAGGAAAGCAAAATAATCGGGGATGCCGCTGGTGTGGTTGAGCAGCTGGTGCACGCTGATCGCCTGTTCGAACTGCCGCACTTCCGGCAGGTGGGGCGCCACATCGTCATCGAGGCCGATCCGTCCCTGGCGCACCAGATCCAGCACACAGGCGGCCGTAAACTGTTTCGACTCGGACGCCAGGTAATAGCGTGAGCGGCCTGTCAGCGGCACGCCCAGTTCCAGGCAGGCCAGGCCGTGATGCAGTTCGAACACAGGCTGGCCGTGGCGCAGCACCAGCGCGCTGAAGCCGGGGCCGTCGGCAGGCAGGCGCGCCTGCAGGGCCTCGAAGTGAAGAGCAAGATTTTTCATGGCGATAAGATTAACATACTGATTCTTGTATTCAGTGGAAAAACTGATAAATCCATTCGAAAATAACGTTTGAATAATCAATCAAAAACGATTGTAATCAAGGCTCAGAAAGGTGCCTGCCGCAATCACACGTACAGGCGCCACCGATAACAAAATCCCAGGAGCGCAAGCATGTCCACGGCAGGCACGACGATCGATATTCCCGATCTCATCAATCACAACAAGATAGGTTCCTTCCAGATCGGCATGCTGATCCTGTGCGGGCTGTGCGTCATCATGGATGGCTTCGACGTGCAGGCGATGGGCTATGTGGCGCCCGCCATTATTGCCGACTGGCATGTGAGCAAAGCCAACCTGGGCCCGGTCTTCGGCGCCGGCCTGCTGGGCATGCTGGTCGGCTCGCTGGTGTTCAGCATCACGGCCGACAAGTTCGGCCGCCGCCCCGTGCTGATCGGTTCGACCATTTTCTTTTCCCTCTGCATGCTGGTCACGCCGCTGGCCACCACCATCGAGCAACTGCAGCTGATCCGCTTTATCACCGGCCTGGGCCTGGGCGCCGTGATGCCGAACGCCATGGCGCTGGCAGGCGAATACAGCCCGCTGCGCAAGAAAGTCACCCTGATGATGCTGGTGTCCTGCGGTTTTACGCTGGGCGCCGTGCTCGGTGGCCTGTTGTCGGCGGCCCTGATTCCCGCGTTTGGCTGGCAATCGGTGTTTTACGTGGGCGGCGTGGTGCCGTTGGCGATCGGCGTGCTGATGTTCTTCCTGCTGCCCGAGTCGATGCAGTTTTTGGTGCTGAAGAAAAAGAATTTGCACAAGGTGGCACAGTGGCTCAAGCGCATCGACCCGAGCGTGACGATCACCGCCGACACCCAATACGTGGTGCATGAGAAGGAAACCCGTGGCGCACCCGTGCTGGCGCTGTTTCGCGAAGGCCGCGCCAAAATGACGATCCTGTTATGGATCATCAACTTCATGAACTTGCTGAACCTGTATTTCCTGTCGAACTGGCTGCCGACGATCGCCAGGGAAGCGGGCCTGTCGACCGCCAATGCGGTGCTGGCCGGCACTGCCCTGCAAGTGGGCGGCACCATCGGCACCCTGATCATGGGGCAATTGATCGACCGCTCCAGCTTCCGCCGCATCCTGCTGCCCTGCTTCCTGGTGGCGGCGGTGGCGATTGCCCTGATCGGCCGTCCGGACGTGTCGCTGGCCTTCCTGTTCATCACGATTTTCATTGCCGGTTTCTGCATCGTCGGTGGCCAGCCGGCCGTCAATGCGCTGGCGGCCAGCTACTACCCCACCACCCTGCGCTCGACCGGCATCGGCTGGAGCCTGGGCGTGGGCCGCATCGGCTCGATTATCGGCCCGGTGCTTGGCGGCGAGCTGATCCGGTTGAACTGGCCCAACAGCACGATTTTCCTGGTGGTGGCGATTCCGGCCATCGTCTCGGCCGTGATGGTGTTTTCCATGCGTGGTGGCGGCACCAGCACGGTCAAGGCCTGAAAAGGACTGAAATTGCGGCGCGCGCGGCCGATATTAGGCCATGGTGGCCTTCGTCGTTTAAGATGACGTTTTAACAGCCCATCTTTTTGCGTCCCCATGCACAATGTTTTGCTTGTCCTGCTCGCCTTTTTCCTGGTCGCGCTCAATGGTTTTTTTGTTGCCGCCGAATTTGGCATCGTTACCTTGCGGCGCACGCGCATCCGCGCCATCGCCAAGACGCAGGGGCTGCGGGGCCGCATCCTGGCCAAGGTGCACGGCCAGCTGGACGCCTACCTGTCGGCCTGCCAGCTGGGCATCACGCTGGCGTCGCTGGGCCTGGGCTGGGTCGGCGAGCCGGCCTTTGCGGGCCTGCTCGAACCGCTGTTCGGCGCCATCGGCGTCACTTCGCAGGAACTGATCCACGGCGTGTCCTTCGTGGTGGCCTTCAGCGTGATTTCCTTTTTGCATATCGTGGTCGGCGAACTGGCGCCCAAATCGATGGCGATCCGCAACCCGGAAGCGGTCGGCCTGTGGAGCGCGATTCCCCTGTACGGCTTTTACTGGGCCATGTACCCGGCCATCTTCCTGCTCAACGCCAGCGCCAACTGGGTGTTGCGCATGGCGGGCCTGTCGGGAAAAGGCGGCCACGATGCCCACTACTCCTCCGAAGAGCTGAAACTGATCCTGCGCACCAGCCAGCCCGGCGAAAAATTCACGCGCGACGAACGCAATATCCTGGCCCAGTCGCTCGACTTCGAGCAGATGACGGTGTCGGACCTGATGCGCCCGCTCAATGAAGTGGTGGCCCTGTATGCCTCGGAAAACCTGGAGCAGAACCTGGAAACCGTGCTGCGCAACCGCTTCAGCCGCTACCCCTACTTCGATACCAATGAAGACGATGTGCTGGGCGTGATTCACCTGAAAGACCTGTTTTTCGCCCAGCAGGCCGGCAAGACCATCAGCTCGCTGATCCCTTTCCTGCGGCCGGTGGACATCATTTCGGCGCGCACGCCGGCGCTGGAACTGTTCCGCCGCTTTCGCGACGGCGCGCCGCACTTCGCGCTGATCGGCGAAAAGGGCAAGCGCCCGGTGGGGTTCATTACTCTGGACAATTTGCTGGGCGCCATGGTCGGCGAGATCCGCGATGAATTTCGCCGCAATGAAAACGACTGGCTCAAGCAGAGCGACGGCACCCTGATCGGCAAGGCCAGCCTGCCGATCTTCTCGCTCGAACGCATCCTCGGCATCGATATCGAGAACGAGGAACTGGGCCTCGATGACGTGGAGTCCGTCGGCGGCCTGATCATGGTCAAGCTGGGCGATATTCCGAAACAGGGCCAGCGCATCACCTTTGTCGACTTCGATATCGTCGTCAAGAAAATGAACGGCCCCCGTATCGTCCTGATCAAGGTGATACCGAAAGTCGAGCGCGACCTGGACGCCGACCTGCGCGACTAAGATTTCTTTTCGCCAAGGCTATCCTTGCCCTGCGGCACGGTTGTCATGCCCAGGGTCCAAGTTTGCAGCAAGCTGTACAGCACCGCCAGCAGGGTCGGGCCGATAAAGATGCCGACAAAGCCGAAGGCCAGCACGCCGCCGAGCACGCCCAGCAGCACCAGCAAAAACGGCAGGCTGCTGCCGCGGCTGATCAGCAGCGGCTTGACCACATTGTCGACGCCGCTGATCAACAAGCCACCCCACACCAGCATGAAGATGCCCCAGCCCGTCTGGCCGCTGTTGAACAGCCAGATGGCGGCGCCGCCCCACACCAGCGGCGGCCCCACCGGCACCAGCGACAGCACGAAGGTGGCGATGCCCAGCAGGGCCACGGCCGGCACGCCGGCGATCAGAAACCCCACCACCGCCACCAGCGCCTGCGCCAGCGCCGTGCCCAGCAGGCCATACATCACGCCGCGGATGGTGCGGCTGATGGTCAGCGCCACGCCGGGCGCGCTGTCGCCGATAATGCGCGCGCTGCCGTTGAGCAGCGCGGTGCGCAGCAATTGCCCATCGCGGTACAGGAAAAAACTGACGAACACGGCCAGGCTGGTCTGTGCCACGCCGCTGCCCAGCACGATGCCGCCGGACGTGAGGAAATGGCGGGCCGGCTCCAGCATGTTCTTGCCCAGGTTCAGCAGCTCTTCGCGGTCGTCGATAATGCGCCGGATATAGCCGTCGATGGTGTCGCCGATCAGCGGTATGCTGGCCAGCCAGGCCGGCGGATGCAGCCCGCCTTCGTCCAGCGCCAGCCGCAGCTGCTCATAGATGCGCGCCACATTGTCGGCCAGATTGTAGGTGACCAGCACCAGCGGCAGCACGATCACCAGCACCAGCGAGACGGTCATGATGGCCGCCGCCAGGTTGCGCCGGCCCTTGACGCGCGCCAGCAGCAGCAGATACAGCGGCCAGCTGGAAATGCTGACGCAGACGGCGAACAGCATCGCCGGCAAAAAGGGGCGCAGGACGAAAAAGCAGCCGATCAACAAAAAGATGACGGCTGCCAGGCGGGCGTGAGGCTCGAAACGTTTGTCCATGTACCGCGTATCCTGAGATGGCGCCCCAGCGGCGCCGCTGGCTCAGGATAGCAGAAGTTTAAGATCGTGCGCGATGGCGGCCGGCTTCTCGCCGTGGCGCACGAACAGGCGGATCTTGCCGTGGCGGTCAAACACATAGGTGCCGGCCGTATGGTCGACCGTGTAGCTGCTGTCGGTTTCGCCTTCGACCTTGGCGTAATACACCTTGAATTCCTTGGCCACTTTCGCCGTGGCGGCAAGGTCGCCGTACAGGCCGACAAAGCGCTTGTCAAAGGCCGGCACGTATTCGGCCAGCAGGGCCTGCGTGTCGCGCTCGGGGTCGACCGTGACGAACAGCACTTGCACCTGGTCGGCCTGCGGCCCCATCTCTTTCATCACCTGCGCCATGTCGGCCATGGTGGTGGGGCAGACGTCCGGGCATTGCGTATAGCCGAAGAACATCAGCACGACCTTGCCCTGGTAATCGGCCAGGGTGCGTGGCTTGCCCGTATGGTCGGTCAGCGCAAACTCACGCGCATAGCCCAGTCCCGTCACATCGGTGTTCTGGAAAGCCGGTTTCGGCGCTTCCGGTTTGCCGCAAGCGGCCAGCAGCAAGGTGGTCAACAACAGGCAGAAGAGTTTTTTCATGAGCCGAGAGGGATGTAATGGTCGACCAGCAGCGCCACGAACAGCAGCGACAGGTAGATGATGGAATAGGTAAAGGCTTTCCTCGCGATCAGGTCCGTGTACTTGCGGTACATCTGCCACGAGTAATACAGGAAGCCGGCGTTCAGTACCACGGCCGAGGCCAGGTAGATCAGCCCGCTCATGCGCACGGCGTACGGCATCAGGGTGGTGGCGGCCAGCGCGATCGAATACAGCCACACGTGAAACTGCGTGAATGCCAGGCCGTGGGTGACGGGCAGCATCGGCAGGCCGGAGCGGGCGTAGTCGTCGCGGCGGTACATGGCCAGCGCCCAGAAGTGCGGCGGCGTCCAGACAAAAATGATCAGCACCAGCAGCCAGGCCTGCATCGGCACGTCGTTGGCGACAGCGGCCCAGCCCAGCGCCGGCGGCATGGCGCCGGACAGACCACCGATGACGATGTTCTGCGGTGTGGCCGGTTTCAGGACCATGGTGTAGATCAGCGCATAGCCGACAAACGTCACAAAGGTCAGCCACATGGTCAGCGGATTGACCAGGTAATACAGGATGCCCATGCCCAGGCCGCCGATCACCAGCGCGAACACCACCGTCTGTTTCACCGTGATATCGCCCATCGCCATCGGACGGCGCGCCGTGCGGGCCATGCGCGCGTCGATCTCGCGCTCGGCCAGGCAGTTGACGGCGAATGCCGCGCCCGCCAGCAACCAGATGCCGATGGTGCCGAACACCACCGGCTGCCAGTCCGGCAAGGTTTCGCTGGCCAAGAACATGCCGATCACGGCGCAAAATACGGCCAGTTGCGTCACGCGCGGCTTGGTCAGCGCCCAGTACTGGGCGATGCGGGGGGAGGGTTTACGGCTGATGGTCTGAGTAGTCATTTCTGGGAGCGTGCGGAAGGTGCCGCCGCGTAGGTGTCGCGGTGGATGCCGTGTTGAATATTCCGATTCTGTGCGGCATCGAGCTGGAATTTAGCCTTGTAGTTTAACATGGTCAGCAACAACACGAGCAGCGCCGCCCCGCCGTTATGCAGGACGGCAATCGCCAGCGGCCAGTTCAGGTAGATCGTCGCCATGCCGGTGGCCGCCTGCAGTGCCAGCACCAGGGCAATCATCCGCGCCGTGCCGCGCAGGGACGGCAGCTTCCATGCGCGAAACACGGTATAGCCGATGCCGGCCAACACGATCAAGGCGAAATTGCGGTGCACCCAGTGGATCGCCGTCAGCGCCGAGAACGGCAGATAATGGCCGGCGGCCGTCTTGCCCAGCTCGCGCCACAAATAAAAGGCGTGCTCGAAATCCATCTCGGGGATCACCTTGCCGCCGCACAAAGGAAAATCGGTACAGGCCAGCGCCGCATAATTGGTGCTGACCCAGCCGCCCAAGGCGATCTGCAAGGTCAACAATACAGCCGAAAAAATCGCCAGCGCGCGCACCGGGCGCAGTACCACGGCATCGGCATCGGCGCACAGCACCGGCGACACCGCATGATCCTGGCGTCCACCGAGCCACACCAGCAGGGACAATAATCCCATGCCCAGCAGCAAATGGATGGTGACGATCACCGGCTGCAGTTTCAAGGTGACGGTCCAAGCGCCAAACGCGCCTTGCAGGCAGACAAAGAAGAACAGCGCCGTCGGCAAGGCGGGCGCGAATTCCTCGCGGCGGTTTCCTTGTTTATCCTTTTTCCGCCATTGACGCCAGGCCTGTACCATCATCGCCACGATCAGCACGCCGATCGCCATCGCCAGGTAGCGGTGCGTCATTTCGATCCAGGCTTTGACCACCGTCACGGGGCCGGTCGGCATCAGCGTTTCAGCGGCCACGATATGCTCGTGCGCCAGGAAAGGATTGGCCGAGCCATAGCAGCCGGGCCAGTCCGGGCAGCCGAGGCCGGAATCGGACAAGCGCGTAAAGCCGCCAAACATGATCAGGTCGACCGTCAGGAACACGGCGATCCACACGAGTTTTCGGTATTTATTGGCGTCGGCGGAGACCCACACCATGGTCAGCGGCAACAGGGCTACCAGCAGGCCTGTCAGGCCCAGCTGGGCCAGCGCGGAAAGATGCATTTCAGGCATGCGGACTCCTCAACCGATCGCCGAAGCTTTGAGCAGCTTGGCGATATCTTTTTTTACTTTGGTCGGGTCCGCATCTTTCGGGAAACGCATCATCAGATTGCCCAGTGGATCGATCAGATACAGATGATCGTCCGGCTTGCCGCCGGCTTCCACCGGCAGCCAGGCTTTCAAGGCGTCGCCATTCACGCGCAGCATGTTGGTGCCGTCGTATTCGCGCATCACGATGGTGTCGATCGGCTCCGGGTCGGTGATCAGCCAGACGCGTTCGATGCGCTCCCTTTCCTTGCCCTGGGTCAGGCGCAACTGCTGCATGGCAAACAGCTGCTGCTTGCACGCCTGCTGGCAGTCGGACGGACCGGCCTGCAGCATCACCCACTTGCCCTTGAACTGCGCCAGCGGCGATGGCTTGCCGTCCAGCTCCTTCACCTGCAATGTGGCTTCCGGGATCGGATACTGGCGCGGGTCGATCAGGGCGCCATAGTTGTTGCGCCCGCTGGGCTTGATGATGTAATACGTCACATACGAGGCGATGATGGGAAAGGCGCACACGGCCACCACGGCCAGCAGCTTCCAGCGGCCGGTGGTTTGCGCTTTTTTCTCAAGCGCGTCAGGGAGATTTGTTTGCACGTCGACATCCTGTAAAGACAAAAAATAAAAAGGCCATCAGTGCCAGCGCGTACCACTGGAAGGCGTAGCCGCGGTGCTTGTCCGCACCGAGATCCGGCGCCGGCCAGTCGCGCACCGGCAGCTTGGCGCTCTCCGGCGAGGTCTGTTCGATCAGCAGCGGCTGGAAGGCCAGGCCGCTGGCCTGCGCCAGTTGCGCGATATCGGCATTTTGCACAATGGCTTGCGGAAGCAAAGGAGCAGCCGTGCCCAGCTGCATCACATGGCCGGCATTCAGGCGCGCCACGCCCTGCAACGTGACAGTACCGGTGGGCGTGCTGTAATCGGCGATACGGGTACGGTCGGCATTGTTGCGCGGCAACCAGCCCTGCGCCACCAGCACATGCATGGTCGAGCCGTCGATTTGAAACGGCGTCAGCACATGAAAACCGGCCTGGCCGCGGTACGGGCGGTTGTCCAGGTACACGGTCCAGGCGGGCACGAAGTGGCCCGTCACCGTCACGCGGCGGTATTCGATCGCTTCGGCGTCCACGGGCAGCAAAGGCGCGGCCGTCAACGCCAGCGGCGCGGCCAGGTTGCCCGCTTCCAGCCTGGCGGCGCGGGCGATTTTTTCTTCCGCCCGGCGCTGCTGCCATTGCGCCAGCGACAGGCCCAGCGCCACCAGTAGCAGCATTACAACAAACGGTATCCATCGAAAGCGGAATGGGAAGCGTACTGGCATTACAATGAAACCTCCTCAGAGCCGGCCTTGTCATCCATGAAAATCGTCGTCGCCATCGCTTTTATCCTGATCCTGGGCAGCCTGGGCTCGGCCTTGTTCTTCCTGATGCGCGACAAGGGCAAGAGCAACCGCACCGTGCAGGCGCTGGCCATGCGCGTAGGGTTTTCGATTGCCCTGTTCCTGTTGATACTGCTGGCGCACAAGCTGGGCTACATACAGCCTACCGGCATCCATTAGACGCCGCCATTGCCTGATTGGCAAATTTCAACGCCAAGAAAAAAGCCGTACACGGATCGTCCGGTACGGCTTTTTTCCTGCCGGGGCACACGGCTTGCGCCATGCACCCTGCCCCGCATTATAACCAATACACGACCACGTACAGGCCCAGCCAGACGACGTCGACAAAGTGCCAGTACCAGGCGGCGCCTTCGAAGCCGAAGTGATGCTCGGGCGTGAAGTGGCCTTTCAATACCCGGTACAAGATCACCGACAGCATGATGGCGCCCAGGGTCACGTGGAAGCCGTGGAAACCGGTCAGCATGAAGAAGGTGGCGCCGTAGATGCCGGACGTCATTTTCAGGTTCAGTTCGCTGTACGCGTGCATGTATTCATACACCTGGAAGCCCATGAAGACGGCGCCCAGCAAAATCGTGGCGGCCAGGAACAGGGCCGTCATGCCGCGGTGGCCGGCGCGCAGCGCGTGGTGCGAAATCGTCAGCGTGACGCCCGAGGTCAGCAGCAAGGCCGTGTTAATCGTCGGAATCCAGAACGGCGTCATGGTGGTGAATTCCTGCACCGTGCCGGCCGGCCCCACTGTGCCCCAGTGGGCGGCGAAATCGGGCCAGATCAGCTTGTGGTCGAGGTCGCCCAGCCACGGCATGGAAATGCTGCGCGCATAGAACAGGGCGCCAAAGAAGGCGGCAAAGAACATCACCTCGGAGAAGATGAACCAGCTCATGCTCCAGCGGAAGGAGTAATCGATGCGCTCGCTGTACAAGCCTTTTTCCGACTCGCCGATGGCGTCGCCGAACCAGAAATACAGCACCAGCAAAATGCCGGCCAGGCCGATATAGTTCAGGTAAGGTCCCCACGCCACGTCATTGACCCAGGCCGAGGCGCCTATCATGGTCAGCAGCAGGCTGGCGCCGCCCAGCATCGGCCACTTCGATGGCCCGGGTACGAAATAATAGGGTGCAGAGGACGCTGTAGCGTGGTTGGAACTCATTCTCATCTCCTCGTTGATATATTTATGGTACGACCAGGCTGACGATGGCAATCAGGATGCCGACCAGGCAGGCCACCGCCAGCAAGCCGGCAATCACGATATGCACCGGGTTCAGCCTGGCCGAATCGGTATCGAAATCGCTCTTGCGCCGTAAACCGGTAAACGACCAGATCACGGCCTTCAATGAATACAGGAACGACGCTTGCGGCTTGCGCGGTTCGTTCATGGCTATTGCACCACCGGTGTCTGAGCCTGGCTCAGTCCGGCAATCTCGAAAAACGTGTATGACAGGGTGATGGTTTTCACTTCTTTCGGCAGCGCCGGATCGAGGAAAAACACCACCGGCATCTGCCGCGCCTCATGCGGTTTCAAGGTCTGCTGCTGGAAGCAGAAGCACTCGACCTTCTTGAAATGCGGCGTGGCGCTTTGCGGCGCGTAGCTGGGAATCGCCTGCGCATTGACGGTGCGCCCCTGGGTGTTGACCACTTCATACAGCACCGTCACCAGCTCGCCCGGATGCACCTGCATGCTGGATACCACCGGGCGAAACCGCCATGGTCCCTGGGCATTGCCGTCGAACTCCACCGTGATGCTGCGGGTGGTATCGACTTGCGTGTTCTTGTCCCAGGCGACCGTGCCATCCTTTTGCGTCAGCACATTGATGCCCATTACTTCGCAAATCTGCTTGTAGACGGGAATCAGGGCGTAGCCAAAACCGAACATCACGCAGGCAATGACGAGCAGCTTGCCCAGCATCTGGCGGTTCAGGCCGCGTGTCTCCCGAGGCACTGGCGTCGTCATGTCACAGCCACAGCCGCTTGGCAAACACGGAGATGAAAAAGAACGCCGCCAGCGCCGCCAGGATCAGCCCGGTGCGCAGGTTGTTCGGCTTCTTGCGTCCACTATTACGCTCGCTCATGACGGCTTACTTCACGGTTGGCGGTGTTTCAAAGGTATGGAACGGCGCCGGGCTCGGCACGGTCCACTCCAGCCCTTCGGCGCCTTCCCATGGTTTCGCCGCCGCTGCCTTGCCGCCACGAATCGTCGGGATCACGACAAACACCAGGAAATACACCTGCATCAGGCCGAAACCGAAACCGCCGATCGAGGCGATCATGTTGAAGTCGGTGAACTGCGCCGGATAATCGGCGTAGCGGCGCGGCATGCCGGCCAAGCCCAGGAAGTGCATCGGGAAGAAGGTGACGTTGAAGGTGATCAACGACAGCCAGAAGTGGATCTTGCCGCGCGTCTCGTTGTACATATGGCCGGTCCATTTCGGCGACCAGTAATAGAAGCCGGCGAACAGGGCGAACAGCGAGCCCGCCACCAGCACGTAGTGGAAGTGGGCCACCACATAATACGTATCCTGCAGCTGGATGTCGATCGGCGTGACAGCCAGGATCAGGCCGGTAAAGCCGCCCATGGTGAACACGAAGATGAAGCCGACCGAGAACAGCATCGGCGTCTCGAACGTCATCGACCCCTTCCACATGGTGGCGATCCAGTTGAACACTTTCACGCCGGTCGGCACGGCGATCAGCATGGTGGCGTACATGAAGAACAGCTGGCTGGTCACCGGCATGCCGGTGGTAAACATGTGGTGGGCCCAGACGATGAACGACAAAATCGCGATCGAGGCCGTGGCGTACACCATCGAGGCGTAGCCGAACAGCGGCTTGCGGGCAAACGCCGGCAGGATCTGCGAGACGATGCCGAAGGCAGGCAGAATCATGATGTAGACCTCGGGGTGGCCAAAGAACCAGAAGATATGCTGGTACATGACGGGGTCGCCGCCGCCGGCCGCGTTGAAGAACGAGGTGCCGAAATGGCGGTCGGTCAGGGTCATGGTGATCGCCCCGGCCAGCACCGGCATCACGGCGATCAGGAGGTAGGCCGTGATCAGCCAGGTCCAGCAGAACATCGGCATTTTCATCAGCGTCATGCCGGGGGCGCGCATGTTGAGGATGGTGACGATGATATTGATCGAGCCCATGATGGACGAGGCGCCCATCAGGTGCATGGCGAAAATCGCCATGTCCATGCCGGGTCCCATTTGCGTCGACAGCGGCGCGTACAGGGTCCAGCCGGCGGCCGTGGCGCCGCCCGGTACCAGGAAGGACGTGGCCAGCAGGATCGCGGCCGGCGGCAGCAGCCAGAACGAGAAGTTGTTCATGCGCGCAAACGCCATGTCGGAGGCGCCCACCTGCAGCGGGATCATCCAGTTGGCGTAGCCGACAAAGGCCGGCATGATGGCGCCGAACACCATCACCAGGCCGTGCATGGTGGTGAGCTGGTTGAAGAATTCAGGGTGGAAAAACTGCAGGCCAGGATGGAACAGCTCGGTGCGTATCATCAGGGCCAGCACGCCGCCCGACAGCAGCATGGCGAACGAGAACCACAAGTAGAGGGTACCGATATCCTTGTGGTTGGTGGCAAACAGCCAGCGGCGGTAACCCGTGGGATGGTCGTGGGCGTGATCGTGGGCGTGGTCGTGAAGATCCTGACCGGCGCGGTCCAAAGTGCTAGTGCTCATGGTCTGCTCCTGATTACTTGCGTGCAGCCACGACTTCGGCTGGTTGAACGATATTTTCTTCGGCCTTGTTGGACCAGCTATTGCGCGTGTAAGTGATCACTGCCGCGATATCCGTGTCGGACAACTGTTTCCAGGCTGGCATTTCCGCCGGATACTTGCCGCTCTTTTGCCCGTTCAGCAAGACGTGGATCTGTTCGGCCTTGGGACCGTTGACGATGGCCGAGCCATCGAGCGGTGCGAACGCGCCCGGCACGCCCTTGCCGGTGGCCTGGTGACAGACCACGCAGTTGGCGGCATACACTTTTTCGCCCTTGACCTTCAGCTCGTCGATGGTCCAGGTCTTGTTCGGATCGTCGGCCAGCGCCGCCATTTCCTTCTGTTTCACGTCGACCCAGGCCTTGTAGTCGTCAGCGGAGACCACTTTCACGACGATCGGCATGAAGGCGTGTTCCTTGCCGCACAGCTCGGCGCAATTGCCGCGGAAGGTACCGATATGGTCGGCCTTGAACCAGGTGTCGCGCACGAAACCGGGAATCGCATCCTGTTTCACGCCAAAGGCGGGCACCGACCAGGCGTGGATCACGTCATTCGCGGTCAGCACCACGCGGATCTTCTTATTGACCGGCACCACCACTTCATTGTCGACTTCGATCAGGTAATTTTCGCCGCGCTTTTCCGTCGGTGGCGCGCCGGGCGCACCCACCTGCGAGCGCGGCGTGGACAGGTTGGACAGGAAGGAAATGCCCTGCCCCTCGCCTTTCAGGTAGTCATAGCCCCATTTCCACTGCATGCCGGTGGCCTTGATGGTGATGTCGGCATTCGAGGTGTCTTTCATGCCGACCACGGTGCGCGTGGCGGGCAGCGCCATGCCGATGACGATCAGGAAAGGCACGACGGTCCAGGCGATCTCGACGGTGGTGCTTTCGTGGAAGGTGGCCGGTTTGTGGCCCAGCGACTTGCGGTGCTTGAAGATGGAATAGAACATGACGCCGAACACGGCCACGAAGATCACCAGGCAGATGACCATCATCCAGGTGTGCAAATCGTAGATTTCATGGGCGATCTGGGTCGCCGGCGGTTGCAGATTCATCTCGAACGGTACCGGACCGCCCGTACCAGGATAGGTGGAGGCGGCAGGCGCCGCCATGGCCCACTGTCCGCTGCCAGCCGCTAGCAGCAATAGTCCCGGCATCGACGATAGCAGTCGCTTTGCATAAGTCATGTTTTCCCCAACCACCTAAAAAATAACGATATTTTAAACGGCTGCGGAAACCTCCGTACTCCCCCGCTGCCGCTCCTCCATGAAAAGCACAACGGCCCGACCGCCGCCGCAGGCCTGTAGCACCAGCAGATTCCATGCTGGCGATCCATGCAAAACGCTGCCGGAACACCATGCTGCAACCCTGTTTTCCCATCCATCCTTGCATCACCCTGCATGCAAGATGGTTACTATACTAATGCACTAACTTCGAGCGTGGCTTGCTTTGCATTTTTATTTTTTGCACGGCCCTTGTTTTTTAGCTTAACAAGCTGACAAAACAGTCAACGATTATAAGCAAGAAAAGTTGAATCCATCAAGAAATATGCGGTGCATGCGGAGCTACATCACCGATGGTGGCGCGGATTGCAACGGTTGCGGCCATATCAGCCGCGATGCTGACAAAGTCTCGGTTTTATCCCGCGCAAAGAGTTCCTGAGAAAATGGTCAGGGCCAGGCGCCGCGCCGAAGACAGTACGCATGTACGGCGAGGCAAGGCAACAACGCCATGGCCGTTTTATCAGGGACTCTTGGGGTTGCGCGCCAATTATTCCGTTTTTGAAACCTGCTTATTTACGCGGCAAATCAAAGCGGATGATCGCTTCGCCATTGCGTGTGACACGCGGCGCCGGGCGAAACGCATGCCCATACAACACTTCAAAAGTGAGGCCCAGCTTGCCGTCAGGACGACGCATCGCTTCCAAAGCAGCCAGCATCCGCTGCCAGGCCGCCTTGCCCATCAGGCCGCGCCGGCGCGTGGTCAGCGGATTGCCGCCAAACGCCCGCACATCGGCCAGCAGTTTCTCCGGGGTGTCATAGGTGACCGTAATGATTTCCATATCGAGTACCGGCGTGGAAAAACCCGCCTCGACCAGCATGTCGCCAAAGTCGTGCATGTCGACAAACGGCAAAGCGTGCGGATACAGATCGGCTTCGGCAAAGGCGTCACGCAGTTCGCGGAACGTATCGGGGCCGAAACAGGAAAACATCAGCAAGCCGTCCAGGCGCAGCACGCGGCGCCATTCGGCAAACACGCGGTCGGGCTGGGCATGCCAGTGCAGCGCCAGGTTGGACCAGACCAGGTCGACACTGTTCGGCGCCAGCGGCAGGTCGCCCAGGTCGCCGCACAGCAAGTCCACGCCCGTCTTGGCCGGCAGCAGCTTGCTGAGAAACTGGTTCAGGCTCGACAACTTGCTGGCCGGCGCACGCGCCGCCTGCACCATCGCTTGCGCGGCGTCCAGGCCGAGAATCTGCGCGGCCGGATAATCCTTGTGCAGCTGCGCCAGGTCGGCGCCCGGGCCGCAGCCCGCGTCGAGCACGCGCAGGGGGGCGATCTTCACCAGCTCCAGGCGCTCGTGCATGCGGCTTGATACTTCGCGGCGCAGGAAATCGGACGGCGCCACGCGCGCCGGGCGGGAAAAGAAATCACGGACGTGCACCGCATCGATGGGCGCACTCATTTTGGGCGGAGTAGTGGGAACTGACATGTCGAATCGGGTGAGATGAGATAATGTCGGCAGTGTACATGGAACCCGGCCATGGCGATCAACAGCCTCTTTTGCCTCGATGTGCTCGGCAGCCTGCTGCCGGCCCAGTGCGCGCTGTGCGCCGGCAGTTGCCGTGGCGTCGTGTGCTCGCCTTGCCGGCGACAATACCTGGAACACACGCGGCGCCGTTGCCGCCAGTGCGCCAATCCGCTGGCCGACGTGGCCCTTGTGTGCGGACGCTGTCTGCGCCGGCCGCCCGCCTATGACGCCACCTGGACGGCGGCGGACTATGCGGCGCCGGTCGACCAGTTGTTGCTGCAACTGAAATTTGGCGCGCGCCTGGCGCTGGCGCCGCTGTTTGCGCAGCTGCTGGTGGCGGCCGTGCGGCGCGACAGTGGCTGGGATGCGCCACAATTGCTGTGCCCGGTACCGCTGGGCCCGGCCAGGCTGGTGGAACGTGGCTACAACCAGGCGCTGGAAATTGCGCGCCCGCTGGCGCGCCGCCTCGCCATCCCGCTGCAAGCGCGGCTGGCGACCCGCGTGCGCGAAACCAGGGCGCAAAGCGGCGTGGCGCCGCGCGAACGGCGGGCCAACCTGGCGCAGGCCTTCATGGTGGCGCCGCAATATGCCGAACAAGTGGCCAGGCGCCATGTCGGCATCGTCGACGACGTGATGAGCAGCGGCCATACCGTCCACGCGCTGGCGGCCGCATTGAAACGCGCCGGCGCGCGCAAGGTCACCGTGCTGGTGGCCGCGCGCACGCCGCCGCGCTGATTGATTATTTAAATAGGGAGAGTATTTTGTTTCATGTTGTTCTGGTCAACCCGGAAATACCGCCCAATACGGGCAATATCATACGCCTGTGCGCCAATACGGGCGTGCAGCTGCACCTGATCGAACCGCTGGGCTTTCCGCTCGACGATTCAAAAATGAAACGCGCCGGCCTCGATTACCACGACTACGCCAGCATGAAGGTGCACAGGCATTGGGACGCCTTTATCGCCGACACGCAACCGGACCCGGCGCGCATGTTCGCCATGACCACGCACGGCTCGCGCCCGTTTGCCGAGCTGGCCTTCCTGCCCGGCGACGTGTTCGTGTTCGGCTCGGAAACGAAAGGACTGGACCCGGAACTGCGCAACAGTTTCCCCGGCGAACAGCGCATCCGGCTGCCGATGCGCCCCGACAACCGCAGCCTGAATCTGTCGAACACGGTGGCGGTAGTCGTGTATGAAGCGTGGCGCCAGCATGGCTACGCCGGCGGCGCGTAGGTCGGATTAGGTCGGGCCGCGCAGGCCCCAGAGGGGCCGTAATCCGACAACATTGTTGGCGTCAGTGGTGTTGTCGGATTACGCAATCAGCGCAGCGCCAGCTGCGCGTTGGCACCCGTCTCCACATCCAGTATCACCAGCTGCGTGCGCAGATCGCGCGTGGCGGCCAGCTTGCCGTTGACGTACAGATTGGTCTTGACGCCATACACGCCCTGCGACACGCCAGCCGGCAAGGTCAGCTCGAACGAGTTTTCAAAGCGCCCGCCCGTCTTGTTATTGCTGGCCAAGGACTTCGAGCCGGACTTGAAGGGCTGGCCCTGCGGGTCCAGCACCACCAGTTCCTCGCGCACGTCGTTGACGTTCTGCGCGCTGCCATTGACCAGCTCCACCACCGAGTTGACCTTGAACGGCTGGCCGCGCTTGACGGTGGCCGCGCTCACCTGCGGCGTGTACGACACCACTTGCGGTTCGCGTGGCAGCGCGCCGCGCGCGCGGATATAGTCGCGGTCGGCCTGGGCCGCCGTCTTGGTCTGGCGCGAGTTCACATTGATCGCCAGGCAACCGGCCGCGGCCAGGCCGCCACCGAGGGCCGCGCCTTGCAGCGCGCCCTTCTTGCCGTTGACAAAGGCACCGAGCAAGGCACCGACGGCCGCGCCGGCGGCGGCGGTCGCGCCCACGCTGCACGGGTCATCGTCGGTGGCCGCTTGCGGATTCTGGCCGCCTTGCGGATATGGCGTGTCTTGCCGTACGCCGTTCGGGTTGCCGGGTGCCGTGGCGCAGCCGGCCAGCATGGCGGTCAGGGTCAGGGCGGCGGCGGCGCGCAACGTGGTCTTGTTCATGAGAGGCTCCAAAGTAACTTACTTGATCGTGGTTTCCGTCTGCAGCACCTGGCGCTCGCGGTCGCGGATGCGGCGCGACAGGCTGTCGATGCGCGGGTTGTTCGGGTCGACGCGGCGCGCGCTGTCCAGATAGGTCTTGGCGGCGTCGAAACGGCCATCGGCCATGGCCCGTTCGGCATCGCGCAGGAAGGATTGCGCCATCTCGTTGCGCATGGCCGCGCCATTGTCGACGGCCGGTGCGGGAGCAGCCGCAGCACGTTCGACCACGCGCGGCGCGGCAGGTTCGGTCTGGATCGGGCGCGTTGGTGCCGGATCAACCGGCGCCGGCGCTGGCGCTGGCGCCGGGGTCGGTGTGGGTACCGGTGCCGGTGCGGGCGTATTCAAGGCCTGCAAGTCGGCTTTCAGCTGTTTGAGTTCCGGATATTCGCGATCGATCGCTTCGAGCTTGGCGATGCCGTTTTGCGCCGCCGAGGCATCGCTGTTGTCGAGCGCCTGGCGCACGCCCACCTGTACCGAGGCGGCCGCCGCCTGCTGGCGCGCCAGCTGCTTGCGCAAGGACTCCACCGTGGCGGCGCCGGCGCAATCGGCGTCGAGCTTGGCGATGGCCTCGCCGGCGCTTTGCAAGCGCTTGCCGTCGAGCGCATTTTCAATCGCCTTGACGCTGCGCTGGCAGCCGGCCGTTGCGGCGCCGGCCTTGCCGATAGCCGCCTGCAAGTCTTCGGCCTTGGCGCTGGACTTGCCGGTGCAGACGTTTTTCGCCGTCGCCAGCTTCTGGCGCGCACCGTCCAGGCTGCCGTCGGCCACCAGCTTCAGGCCGCTGTCGATGGCGTCATTGCAGGCCGATTCGCTTTTGCCGCCCGGCTTGCCGTTCATATACACGATCACCAGCGCCAGCACGGCGATGCCGGCCAGCCAGCGCGGCCATTTTTTCGGCGGTGCGGGCGGCTGGGCCGGGGGCTCCACTTTGGGAACAGGCTTGGGCACGGGCACCGGTGCAGGCTGTGGGACAGGCTTCTGCACCGGCTGCGGCGCCGGCTTGGGTTCCACCTTGGGCTCGACCTTGGGCTCGACCCTGGGTTCCGGCTTGGCTTCCGGCTTCGGTTCAGCCTTGACCGGAACCGGTGCCGGCACCGGTGGCACCACGGCCGCCACCGGTTTCGGCAATGGCGGCGGCGCGACGGCACCCGCCACGCCCTGGCCGCAAAACGGGCAGAACGCTACGCCGCCGACCAGCACCGATTGACACTTGACACACTTGTTCACAACACGTCCTTCATTAAAGCTGCGGTGGCGACAGCGATGGCATCGAGCTGAACAGCGCCGAGGCCAGCTCGGGGAATTGCGTCAGTTCGACCCAGGCCGGCATGCCTTCGCGCCAGACTTTGGTGGCGGCCGGCACGATCTGGCCGGCGCGCACGAATTGCGCAATCTGCTGCGCCGTATACGGTCCTTGCGGCTTGCTGTCGATGCCCAGCATATATTGGTGCTCGACCGGCGCCAGGGACGGCATCGAAGACGGTGCCAGCGTTGCCGCGGCAAACGCCGTCGGCGCCGGTGCAGCCGCAGCTGCTGGTGGCGCAAACAGCGCCTGCAGCGCGCCCGCTTCCAGCATTTCCGGCTTGATGGCGAATTTGAGCCGCGGCAAGCCACTTTCTCCCGGTGGCTGCACTTCCCACTCATGCGCATCGGCGTCCGACTCCGGTATCACATTGGCCCAGAGCTTCAGGTTTTCATACAGCTTTTGCTCCAGCTTGGTGACCTCGGCATCGGTCAGGCCCTTGCGGCGCGCGCTCTCGCGCAGATCGGCGGCGATTTCACGGGCGATGGCATTGCCGAAGCCTTTGTTGTCCAGTTGCACACCACCATTGATCGATACCAGGCGCGGCGTGTACACCTCGTCGGCGTAATAGCTGGCCAGCGCGGCCAGGGCCACCGTTTGTGCCGCATCGAACTCGGCCAGGCGCTCGGCCACGCGCGATTCGATCAGGCCCTGGAAGACATTGTGCAAGCCATTCTGGCGGATCAGGCGCTCGTTGCCGATACGGCGCAAGTCGCCACGCCCCATGGCAAACAGATACTGGCCCAGCGGCACCACTCTTCCGCTGTGGCGCGTCAGGATGCCCAGCATGACGGCCTTCAGGAACAGGCCGAAGTGTTCGGCCATCATGCGGATCTCATCGGTGCTCGGCGAGACCGGATGGTTGAACTGGGTGGTATCGATATGCGTATGGATCGGTGCTTTTTCCTCGTCGCTCTCCTTGCGGTAGCTGGTGCGCCAGCCTTCCAGGCCGCGCAGCACCGTCAGCGGCACGCCGGCCAGTTCGCAATAGCAGACGGCGCGCCCGGCGATGCCGGTTTCCACGATCTCGACCTGGCTGCTGGTAATACCGGCCTGGGTCTGCACGCAGGCATTGATTTCCGCGCCAAACTTGGCCTTGAAGGCCACCGCGCCCGCCACGCCGATCACGCATTTGTACTGGTCGGCCTTGACCGTGAACTCGCCCACCATATTGGCGTCGATCCACGGCATGGCGCAGGCCAGCAGCTTGCGGAAATAATCCTGGCGCCGCGCCGGGTCCATCTGGTCGAGCGCCAGGAATAGCGGGTCGGCCCTGGCCGCCTCCTGGTCGTTGACACCCATGCTGGCCAGGCGGTTTTCCGCCATGCGCTTGACCTTGTTCAAGATCTCGCCGCGCTGGGCCACATCGCCCAGCATCGGAAACAGGGTCTTGGAGCCGCCGATGTCCTTGAACGCTTCATCGGCCCAGTCGCGCAAGGTGGCCGCGCTCGGCATGGCGATATCGGCCAGCGTGACGGGCACGACGATGGCGGTCGCATGGTCTTTCTGCAGGTCTTTCTGGACGATAACATTGGCGGTCTGCAGCTGGTTCAGCATGTCGAGCACGGCGGCGCGGCCCAGCTGCAACTCGCCGACCAGGCCATTCCACACGGCCCGGCCTTCGGCATCGACGCCGGTGCGGTTGCCCAGCCAGCGCGAAATGTCGCGCAGCAGCAATACCGCCTCGTCGGCGGCGCGCGCGCGCAGGTGGAACTTGAGCGCATTGGCGATTTCGGTGCGCAAATGGTCCATCACCACGCCGGCCTGTTTCTCGCCGCTGCCGAAGAAACCGCCGCGGGTCTGTTCCAGGTTGTTCAGCAGGCGCTCGTATTCGCGCGTGCGCACGGCTTCCTTGATTTCGCGATAGCGTTCGGCATTCGTGTCGATCTGTGCGATCAGGCCGCTGCCCGGTGCTTCGATGCGGTCCTTCATCTGTTCGACCAGCGACAGCACATATTCCAGGCCGCCAAATTCCTTGTTGTCCAGGTAGCCGTACAACTGGTCGCGCACCACCTGCTTGATATGGCCGAACAGTTCCGCGCGGCGCTTGGCGATGCGGTCTTCGGTGGTGTCGGCGGTGGAATCCTGGTCGCGCACGGCGTCGCGTTCGAGCTGGCGCACGGCGTCACGCAACTGGGCCGG
Source organism: Janthinobacterium sp. J1-1 (assembly GCF_030944405.1). Taxonomy (NCBI): domain Bacteria; kingdom Pseudomonadati; phylum Pseudomonadota; class Betaproteobacteria; order Burkholderiales; family Oxalobacteraceae; genus Janthinobacterium; species Janthinobacterium sp. J1-1. The sequence goes on along the minus strand of NZ_CP132339.1, from coordinate 1,205,997 downwards.
CCATTCCTTGCGGTCGTAGCCGGTGCGGATCTCGTCGACACGGCGGTTGACGCGCTCTTCCACGCCGCTGAGCAAATTGCCCTGGCGCTCGGCCAGCAGGTCGTCGACCACCTGGAAATCCTCGAAGGCGCCATTCGAACGTTTCAGCTCGATGCTCTTGTCGGAAAACACGGGGAAGTCGTCGAACGGCACGGCGCGCAAGCCCATGTGCGCGCCCATGAAATCATTGCGCTGGTCGTCATTGGCGCGATTCGCACCGGCGTCGCTGCCGCCCACGCCAAAAAACGCTTTCAGCATGGCGCCGGCCCAGCGGTGGGCGCGTTCATCGCGCGCCGCTTCCTGGCGTGTATCGAGCACGGCCATGCCGAACGAGGAGTAGCGCTGCGAGAAATACAAACGCATGTCGCCGAAGCGGTTCTGCGGCACCGGTGCCTTGTACATCGAATTCTTGTGCTGCGCCTGGTTGACGGCGATCGAGCGCTTGGCGCGCGCGAAGTCGGCCGAGGCAAAATCCTCGAACAGCGAGTCGGCCACCATATGATAGATGTCGTTGACGCTGTCGGTATGCTGCTGGGCCAGGTTGCCCGAGTCGACCAGGAACACTTCGCTGTACGGCACGCGAGCCAGCTTGGGCCGGTCATAGCTGTCCCAGCGGCTCAGGTAGTTCTGGTTGCCCATCATCGCCGATTCCAGCTCCATCAGCGCCGCATAGCCGTTGCCTTCGGTGCGGTCCTTGTTGTTGCGGGTAAAGCCGCTCGGCAGGAACAGCATCAGTTCCACGTCCGCATGCTCGACCTCGGTCTCGGCGATCCAGCGCGCCAGGTAGCCCATGTCGAGGAAGGAGCCGGAACCGGTGCCGCCGGCCACCGAGCCGACCACCACGATACGGAAGCGGCCCGGCTCCATGCGCAGGCCCAGCTCGCTCAACTGGCGCTCGTGCGACAGGCCGGCCTTCAGGTTCTTCAGCTTCAGGCGGATCTTGTCGCGTACCTTGCTGTATTTGTCGAAGAAATACAGGCGCGACACGGCGCGCACCTGGCCGGCGCCGGCCTGCATGTCGAAGTTCAGGTCGCGGATTTTTTGCGGCGTCAGCGGCAGCCATTCCTTGATGTGCGGATAGCGCTCGAGCGAATCGTCGTCGCGGCCGTACTTGTCGGCGTCAAACGAACCGACGATCTTTTCATCGTCGGTAAATTTCAGCAGGTCGAATTGCAGGTCCTGCGCCTGCGATTCGCCGCTTTCCACCACCGCACCACTGTCCAGGTCGAAGTGTATGAACTGCGCCACCGGAAATTCATCGAGCTTGTCGACCCGCTGGCGCTGGCCCGGGTTGCCCCACAAGGTATTGAGGATGCGCCGGCGCACGCGCATCAGCACCTGCATGCCGGTGCCGCCCACGCCGATGAACAAGGTGGGGCGCAAATCGATGATCTTGTCCTGCTTGCGCTCGCCAGGCGCGGCGGTGGTCTGGTTCAGTGTGTCTGACATGGTGTTTCCTTAACGGGAGTTCGGTGCCGGCGCGGGCAATCAGTTTTTGCTGGAAGTAAATGTGAGCACCAGCGCCACCAGGCCGACCAGCACCAGCGGCCCCATGAACAGGGGCGCCAGGAATTTATGCGAGTTCACGGCCGCCAGCACCACGGCGGTGGCCAGGCTGGCGAGGAAGATGAACAGCCACCAGCCCGAGGCATTGGCCTTGTTCGGCGACACGCGCTTGCCCACCAGGCCGTTGGCATACGCGTTCTTGGCAAAGAAAAAGGCGACGAACAGTACCAGCAGCACGGCGCCGCCGATCAGGGTGTCGCGCGACGAGGTGTCGGTGGCGCCGACCTGGTCCAGCGCTGGCGCGGTCTCGACGCTGGCGCTGGTGGCGGGTGCGGCGGTGGCTGGCGTGGCCGGTGTTGCCGGCTCGGCCGCCGGTGGTGGCAAGGTAAAGCCTGCGTTGTCTTTGGGAGTATCTTGTGCCATCGTCTGCCTCGAAAAAGTAAGGGGAATATAAAAGGGGCGTATCAAGCCAGTATCAGCGTATGGCCGTCGGCCACGCGCACGATGGACGGCTTGCCCAAGCCACGCTTGAGTTCGCCGATATCGCGCCCGCCGTCGTCCCTGATGACCACGCTTTTGAACGGCTTGAGCACGACCTGGCGCGCCACGCCGTCAACCACCACGCGGTAGCGCTTGCTGCGCGTGCCGAGCAGGCCGAACAGAATAAATGCCAGCACCAGCAGCAGGATGGTGCCGATGATCAGCAGCACCGGCAGCAGCGGGTACTGGATGCGCACCAGCAGCGGCACCGTGGCCTGCGAGGCGCGCACGCTGTCGGGTGGCGTGAATACTTCCGAGATCGGGTCGCCGGGGAACAGTTCCTGCAATTCAGTGGCAAAGCCGGTTGACAGCGCCAGGCGCTGGTCCGCCAAACCGACCGTCGCCGTCATCGGCAGCAGCACCTGCTTGCCCATGGCCGACAGGGCCTGGGCCGACCACGGCGACGGTATCTGCGCCATCGGCAAGTCGAAGCGCACTTCGACAGACTGGCTGGCGCCCGGCTGCAAACCCTTGATGGTATCGGGCGTCACCTGCAGCGGCGCCGACTGGCCGGCCAGCGCCGCCCGCACCGTGGCGTTGTCGATCACATACGGGAAAAACATGTTTTGCAGCGAAGCCTGCAGCACCACCTGGGGCACCAGGCTGGCCGCCTCCACGTCGAGCACGATGGTGCGGCCATCGCGGCCCAGGCTGGCGTGCACGTTCGGGCTGTTCTTGACCGACTGCGGCACGATGCGCACGGCGTCCTGGTCGACCGGTTTCAAGCGCGCCGGCGCGCGCGTCAGCACCTTCGACAGCCGCCCTTCGGCCTGGATGCGGGTCAAGGCGTCGGCGGCCGGCTGGCCATACGCCAGCGCATACACCATCAGGCCCTTGGCGCTGTAGAGCTTGCCCTGTACCGGCATACGCAAAGGAAACACCAAGGTCTTGGTGATCGATGGCTCCAGGTGCAGCAGACGGTAGAAATCGCGGTTGCGCTCGGCCGTCTGGCTGTCGTTATTGGGGCTGTTCTTGTTATTGGTAAAAATCCACACGATGCCGGACGCCGAACGGAACGGTCCCGTAATGGTTTTCGTCACGGCTTCCTGGAAGTCCGTGTCGGCCAGCGCGCCGCCCTTGCCCTTGCGCGCCAGGCCCAGCGGCGCCAGCTGGGCGTTGATGGCGGCCGCGCCGCGCCCTTGCCCCAGCAGCGCGGGCGAGACATTGCCGCCGCTGCTCTGGCTGAAGGCCAGCAAAAACAGCTGGTCGTCGGGCGTGCTGGCGGCCTGCGCCACGGCGCCGACCAGGGCTTTCAGCTGCGATTGCTGGTCGGTATAAAACGGCTCCATCCAGCCCGAGTTCTGCACCAGGAAAGCCTGCTGGATGCCTGCCGCCTGCAAGGGAGCGGCCAGCGCCAGCGCCGCGACGGCGCCCAGCATGCGCAAAATCACGCGTTTCATCGGGTTCATGCTTGCAGCTTCCAGCCGTCCATACGATTGAGCAAGGGGTGATACGCCCACAGCGTGCCCTGGTGCGCAAACAGGCGCATGCGCCACGGTTCGGCCACCGAAAACGCGTGGAACGGCAGTTCGCGCACGCCGTCGTCCTGCAGCAGTTGCGCATACATGCGCTCTTCCGAGCGCAGCACGCTGTCGAGGCTGCTGCGGGTTTCAAAGCGCACGCCCAATACGGTCTCGCCCGCTTCCAGCAGCGGCATCACCGACTTGCTGCTGCCGCCGTCATTGCCGCGCTCGAGCTCCAGCCACGGCGCGGTTTTCAGCTTGGTGGAAAAGCGGTAATTGAAACTGCCCGAGCACAGGCGCGGCTCCATCGCCTCCACCGTTTCGCCTTGCGTGCCCAGCTTCAGGTACAGATAGCGGTCGGCGACGACGTCAAAGCACAGCTGCCACAGGTCGCCATCGCGCGACAGATAGGGGCAGCCAAAATCGAATTGCGGCTGCAGGCCGGCCGGCCACGGCATCCAGCTGGCCGCCATGCCGCCGTCCTGGCGCTGCTGCAGGCGCAGTTGGCCATGTTCGCACGGCCAGATCACGCTGCGGCCATACGCCACCGGCGCGCTGACACGGCCCAACGACACCGCGCCGTCGAGCACTACTTCCGCGCCCAAGGCATGCTGGGCATCGAGGTTCAGGAAGCGGATCACGCCGTCGGGCCCTTGCAGCGGCGCCCACAGCCGGCCCTGGAACCAGACCGGCGCGGCGGCCGACGGCGCATCGCCGAAATGTTCGACCTGGTAGCTCAGCGAAGGAAGATCGGGCGTGATGCAGGCCAGGCCATGGCCGCTGGGCAGGTACAGGCGGCTGTTCCAGCCGGTGGCCAGTTCTGCCCGCCAGGCCGTCTCGCCCAGCAGGCATTCGGACAGCAGGCCGCCTTGCGAGGACTCCAGCGCCAGCCAGTGCTGCGAACCGGGCAGCCAGCCGTACAAGGAACCCTTGCGCGCGTCCAGCGCCAGCAAGGCCGCGCCGGTGGTGCCGAAGCGGGCCGAGAAAAACGCGTGCTCGCCGGGCGGCGGCGTGGGCATCGTGGCGTCGGGATCGGCATTGGCCAGGGAATCGGCAGGCTCGTCGCGCGCCGGGCTGCGCGCCAGCTTGATCGGCACGGCCGTCTGGCGCAGGCCGGTGGCGCCGGGCATGGCGCTGCTGTTGAGCGGACGCGCACCAAACGGCGGCAGCCAGGCGCTGGCCTGGCCGGCGGTAGTCGGCGCCTGCAGGGTAGCGCCCGTAAACGGACTGAAATGAAATTCGGGCGGAAACTGCACCGTGGCGTCGCCGGGCAGGCGCGGCGTGCGCATCAGCTGGCCGATATCGTCGCTGGTCAACCGCGGCGACACCGCCTTGCCTGCGGCACTACGTTCAAATTGCATTCCTGACCGGGCTTCATCGGCAATCCAGACGCCGGACTGCAGCAGCCATTCTCCCGTGGTTTTATGATCCATTGATTTCTTCTGTCGCAAACGATGACCGCCATGGGATGTGGCGTAACAGGAAAGGCGGCACTACGCGCTGCGGCTGATTGATGGGCAGCCTTGGCATGTTGATCATATTACCGCCTTTTTATCCATGAGGAAACATTGGCAATAGCCAAGTTCATGCGCGCGGCGCTACGCCACGCGCCAACACGATAGTATAAACGCAACAGGCACCCGCACAAGCGGCTGTGTGCGCAATGTGGCGCGGCATGATACTGATTGCTTGATACTTATTGCTGGCGCACCTTGCTGAGCAGTTTGGTGGTCGAGCGGTCGTGTTCGAAGTCGATCGCCACGGCCTGGCCGCCATAGGCCAGCACGGCTTTGCCTTCGGGAATCGCCGTCATGTCGTAGTCGCCGCCCTTGACATAGATGCCGGGCTCGATTTCCTGCACCACTTCGAGCGCGCTGTCTTCCGAGAACGGCACCACCAGGCTCACCGATTCGAGCGCGGCCAGCACGGCCATGCGGTCTTCGCAGCTGTTGAGCGGGCGGTCGTCGCCCTTGCCCAGGCGCTTGACGGAGGCGTCGGTATTGATCGCCACCACCAGCGAGGCGCCCAGGGCGCGCGCCTGCGCCAGATAGGTCACGTGACCGCGGTGCAGGATATCGAACACGCCATTGGTCACGACCACCGGTGTCGGCAAGGCCGCGGCGCGCGCCTGCAGGTCCTCGCGGCTGCATAATTTGGTTTCAAAGTCAGGCATGGGCTTCCGTTGTGCAGTAGAGTAAGAGGTGTGCTTCCTCTATTATAGGGGGCGATCCGCTACAATACGCGATCGCCGCGACAGTTTGCCGCGCGCGTCGCTTTCATTCATTGCAAGCGAACACTTCCTGTGTTTCAATCATCTTATGACACTGACTGAACTGAAATATATCGTGGCGGTCGCGCGCGCCAAGCACTTCGGCCATGCCGCCGAAGCCTGCTTCGTTGCCCAGCCGACCCTGTCAGTGGCCATCAAGAAGCTCGAAGACGAGCTCGGCGTGGTGCTGTTCGAACGGGGCGGCGCCGAAATTTCCGTCACGCCGCTGGGTGCGCAAATCATCGCCCAGGCCGAGCGCGTGCTGGAACAGACGGCCGCCATCAAGGAGCTGGCCAAGCAGAACAAGGACCCGCTGGCCGGGCCCTTGCGCCTGGGCGTGATCTACACCATCGGCCCCTACCTGCTGCCGCCGCTGGTAAAAGCGATGATAGACCAGGTGCCGCAGATGCCCTTGATTCTGCAGGAAAATTTCACCGTGCGCCTGCTCGAACTGCTGCGCCAGGGCGAACTGGACGTGGCCATCATGGCCCTGCCCCTGCCCGAACACGGCATGGCCATGCACAATCTGTACGATGAGCCGTTCGTGGTCGCCATGCCGCGCCACCATGCCTGGACGGCGCGCAAGCGCATTACCGCGCAGGATCTGAAATCGGAAACCATGCTGTTGCTGGGCAACGGCCATTGCTTCCGCGACCAGGTGCTGGAAGTGTGCCCGGAAATGGCGCGCTTTTCCTCGCCCGGCAACGGCATGCAGCGCACCTTTGAGGGGTCATCGCTGGAAACCATCCGCCATATGGTGGCCAGCGGCATCGGCCTGACCGTGCTGCCGCGCGCCTCGGTGCCGGACATGCACGCCGCCGACGGCATGCTGGAATACCGCGAATTCGACGAGCCGGCGCCCTCGCGCCGGGTGGTGATGCTGTGGCGCAAAAGTTTTACGCGCAAGGCCGCCATCGACGCCCTGTGCGCGGCGATTGCCGGCTGCCAGCTGCCCGGCGTCGAGATGCTGCTGACGGAAGAAGCGTAGCGCAACAATAGTACATAAGCATACTATTTGCGATAATCAGCGTTTCTCTTCAACAAGATCGAGATTTCCATGAACAAGCTGGCGCTGTATTTCCGCCTGATCCGGCTCGACAAGCCGATCGGTACCGTATTGCTGCTGTGGCCTACCCTGTGCGCCTTGTGGCTGGCGCAGCAAGGCGTGCCGGACTGGCGGCTGCTGCTGATCTTCGTGCTCGGCACCTTCCTGATGCGCTCGGCGGGCTGCGCCATCAACGACTACGCCGACCAGGATATCGACAAATTCGTCAAGCGCACGGCCGAGCGGCCGATTACCAGCGGGCGCATCAGCGGCAAGGAGGCGCTGGCCGTGGCCGGCGTGCTGACGGTGGCCGCCTTCTGCCTGATCCTGCCCCTCAATGCGCTGACCAAACAACTGTCGGTGGCGGCCGTGATCATCGCCGCCACCTACCCGTATTTCAAGCGTTTCTTCGCGATTCCGCAAGCCTACCTGGGCATCGCGTTCGGCTTCGGCATTCCGATGGGCTTTGCCGCCATCACGGATTCGGTGCCCCCCGTCGCCTGGCTGCTGCTGGTGGGCAATGTATTCTGGGCCGTGGCCTACGATACGGAATACGCCATGGTCGACCGCGACGACGACCTGAAGATCGGCATCAAGACCTCGGCCATCACCTTCGGGCGTTACGACGTGGCCATCATCATGCTGTGCTATGCCGTATTCCTGCTGCTGTGGCTCGCTTGCGGCTGGTATCTGGGCCTGCGCTACTGGTACGTGGCGGGCCTGCTGGTGGCCGCCGGCTGCGCCGTTTATCACTACACCCTGATACGCGCACGCGAGCGTATGCCGTGTTTTGCCGCATTCCGGCATAATAACTGGCTAGGAGCAGCGGTTTTTGCGGGGGTCGTGCTCGACTTTGCGTTCCGCTAGGCAATCAGTCTTGCGCCTCGGACCTTGTTGAGGCGCCGCAAGACCACCTTGCCGCTGCTGTCTACACTGGTATTTCACTGTGCTTTCACCCACCGATGAGGTAATACATGAGCTCGATACAAACAGGCAAATCCAGCAGCGACAACATCATCGCCGACGCCGGCCAGGCACGCGATAAAGTGATCGGCGACATCAAGGGTGTCATCAACGAAGCCGAAGGCTGGCTCGACAATGCAGGCGGCCAGACCGGCGAAAACATCCGCGCCGTGAAAGAAAAATTCATTGCCACTCTCGAGACGGCAAAGAAAGATCTGATCAAACTGGAAGAAGACGTGGTCGACCGCACCAAGAAGGCCGCCAAGGCCACCGACGAATACGTGCAGGACAATCCGTGGAAAGCGGTCGGCGCCGGCGCCGTCGTCGGCGTGCTGTTCGGCCTGCTGCTGGCCTCGTCGCGCCGCTAGTTCCCCGTACCATCCGGGCGGCCTGGCCGCCTGCATTTCGACACGAAAGGCAGTTCATGGCTATCGTTCAACATGCTGCCCGCGTCGCGGCGACCCTGGCCGCCATCATCCAGACCCGCTTGAAACTGGCGGCGGTGGAGATGGAAGAAGAGTCGCTGCGCTACCTGACCTACCTGGGCCTGGCGATGCTGGCCCTGCTGCTGTTGTTTGTCGGCCTGGTGTTGCTGGTGTTTCTCGTCATCGTCATCTTCTGGGACACACACCGCATCGGCGCCATCGCCATTTCTTCGACCTTCTTTATCGTTGCCGCCATCGCCACCCTGGTCGGCGTACGCGCCAGCTTTCGCAACAAGCCCAAGCTGCTGTCGTTCACCATGGATGAGCTGAGCAAGGACCTCGACGCCCTGCACCATCTGGCCAAGCGCGAATCGGAGCAGCCATGAGTCACGAGTCCCATCCCCCTCTCAAGATAAAGCCGAGCGCCAGGCAGCGGCGCGACGCGCTGCTGGCCGAATGCGCGCTGCAGCGCACGGCGCTGGGCGTGCAGACGCAGTTGCTGCTGGAACCTTTGAGCGGCGGCAATCTGCGCCACACCATCATGGCGCGCGTGAAAAAACCGCTGCTGGTGGGCGCCGCCGTGCTGGGCCTGATGTTGCTGCGCCCGCGCCGCACCTTGCCGCTGCTGCTCAAGGCATCCAGGCTGCTGCGGCACGCGAAAGTGGCCCTGCCCGTGATCCGCAGCGTGCTGCAGCGGATGGACAGGCAACGCGCCCAACACCTTGCAAAATAAATTTTCCCCGCCTGCATCCAAACGGCGCGCCCGTGGGTAGTACTGGTATCAGCCAACCGGTTGAACCATACTTTCAGGAGCCTGCCATGCACATCACTACCATCGCCATTCCCTTGTCCGCCCTGCTGCTGACGGCCTGCGCGCCGATGGCCGCGCGCTACTCGCAAGACGCCCTGCCCGCCACCGTGCAAGTACCGGCCGGCCACCAGGTGGCCATGCAGACCGTCGGCGTCGGCAAGATCGCCTATGAATGCAAGGCCAAGAAAGACATGAGCGGCCACGAATGGGTATTCGGCGGCCCGGACGCGGTGCTCAATGACCGCGGCGGCATGCAGGTCGGCACCTATGTCGGCCCACCGGCCACCTGGGCCAGCCGCGATGGTTCGGCCGTGACGGCCACCCAGGTGGCGGTGGCGCCCGCCGGCGCCGGCAATATTCCGTATCAGCTGGTCAAAGCCAATCCGGCCACCGGCAGCGGCGCCATGCAGGGCGTCAGCTATATCCAGCGGGTGGCCACCCAGGGCGGCGTGGCGCCGATGTCCGCTTGCAGCGCCAGCAATCTGGGCGCCAAGCAATGGGTGCCCTACCAGGCCGATTATATTTTCTGGAAAGCTGCCTGAACGGTTGAAACATGACGGTTGGCAAGCTATTTTCTGGCCTATAATCCATTGAAAACTTGCCAACCCACCGATCGCCGCCACCTTGCCTACACCAGCCGCCACCTACGACTACGACGCCGCCCTGCGCGCCTGCGCGCGCGGCGAACAGCAGGCCCTGCAGGCCTTGTACCAGCAGGAAAGCCGTTACCTGCTGGGCGTGGCGCTGCGCATCGTGCGCCAGCGGGCGCTGGCCGAAGACGTGCTGCACGACGCCTTTCTCAGCATCTGGCGCCGCGCCGGCAGTTTCGACGCCACGCGCGGCAGCGGCAAGGGCTGGATCTATGTGGTGGTGCGGCATCAGGCGCTGAACGTGGCGCGTGCGCGCGCCCATGAAATATCGGCTGACGAGGATACCGTGGAAAACCTGCTGCATGCACGCCAGGACGATGAACCAGCCGATGCCTACGCCCTGCAAGCGAACATGGGCAAGCTGCACGATTGCCTGGGCCACCTTGACGAGTCCAAGCGCAACTGCATCCTGTACGCCTATGTCGACGGCTGCTCGCACAGCGAAATCGCCCAGCGGGTGGCGTCGCCCTTGGGTACCGTGAAAGCCTGGGTCAAGCGCGGCCTGGCAAGCTTGCGGGAGTGCATGGGATGAATACGCCGGATTTGCCGATGAGCGACGAAGAACTGCAACGCCTGGCCAGCGAATATGTGCTGGGCACCCTTGAAACGCATGAACGCAGCAAGGTCGAACAGCGCTTGCCGCGCGACGCCCTGCTGCGCGACGCCGTCGACAGCTGGGAACGGCGGCTGCTGCCCCTGACCGCGCTGGCGCCGCCGGCGGAACCGTCGCCCCAGCTGTGGCCACGCATCGCTTCGACCCTGTTCACGCCGAACGCCGTGCGGCAGGCCGGGGGCTGGCAAGCCTGGTGGAACAGCCTGGCGTTCTGGAGAATACTGGCCGGCGGCGGCCTGGCTACCGCCGCCGCGCTGGCCGTGATGGTGACCATGCAGTTGCAGGCACCCAGCGGCCCCGGCTACCTGGTGGTGCTGGTCGCGCCGCAGGACAAGGCCCCCGGATGGATCGTGCAGGCGGGTAATAAAAACGGCCGCGACCTGAGCCTGATTCCGCTGGGGCCGACCGCCGTGCCGCAGCAAAAATCCCTGCAGTTCTGGACCAAGGGCAAGGACTGGGGCGCACCCGTCTCGCTGGGCCTGGTGCAGCCGGGCCAGACACTCAAGCTGAATCTCGACAAGCTGCCGCCGATGCAGGCCGAACAGCTGTTTGAAATCACCCTGGAGCCGGAAACAGGCTCGCCGACGGGCCGGCCGACCGGCCCGATCCTGTATATCGGCCGCGCCGTGAAGGTAATGTAGAACCTCAGGACTTGCCCTCGATGCTGGCGGCGCCGCTGGCGCGAGCCAGGCTTGAGCGCGCGCCAGCCACCGCGCGCAGGCGTTCTTCAAGGTAGGCGCTCACGCGGGGATGCTGGCTGAAGGCGACATTGAAGCGGATGTGCTGGTCGGGCGTGTCGTTGGCCGAGAACGCGGCGCCGCGCATCAGCAGGATCTTGTTGCGGTAGGCGTCCTGCACCAGCAAGTCCACGTCCAGCCCTTCGGGCATGGTGCCCCACAGGAAAATTCCTGCGTCGCCGGGCTGCTCGAACAACACGCCGGCCGCGCTCAGTTGCCGCGTGCTGGCGTTGCGCGCCACCATGATCTTGCGTTGCAGCCGCTCCAGGTGCTTGCGCAGGTTGCCGGCCTTGAGCACTTCCAGCAAAACGTATTCGTTCAGCGCAGGCAAAGTCATGATGGCGTGGATCTTGGTGCGCATCAGCAGCTTGAGCAGGGCGGGTGCCGCGGCCAGGTAGCCCATGCGCAGGGCCGGGCTGAGCGCCTTGCACAGGCTGGAGTAGTAGATCACGCCATCCAGTCCGGACAGCGATGCCAGCCGCGTGCAGTGGCCCTGCTGGAAATGGCCGTGCACGTCGTCTTCGGCGATCAGGAAGCCATGCTGCTGCGCCATGATCAGCACCTTGTGCAGGTTGGCGGCGCTGCTGCTCCAACCGGTGGGATTGTGCAAGGCCGTCTGCACGAACAGCAGGCGCGGACGGTGCGCGCGGCAGGCGGCTTCCAGTTCGTCCAGGTCGAGGCCATCGGGGCGGCGCTTGATGGGCACCAGGCGCACGCCGTCCTGGCGCAGCCTGCCGAACATCAGGAAGTATCCGGGGTCTTCCACCAGCACCGTATCTCCGGGCTGCAGAAACGTGCGGCAGATCAGATCGATGGCATGGGTGCCGCCGAACGTGGTGAGGATGTGGCTGGCGTCCGCAGCGATGCCGATGCCGCGCAACAGCAGCGCGATCTGTTCGCGCAGTTCGGCCAGCCCTTGCGGCGGACAGCGCGAGGCCATGCCGGCCGCGCTGCGCGCCAGGCCACGTTGCACGGCGGCCGCCGGCAGCGCGTCCTGCAGCCAGGTGGGCGGCAAGGCGCCGCTGCTGGCCAGCAGCACGCCCGGCCGCTGATCGTTCACTTGCTGGCTCAGCCAAACCGGCTCCTGCTCCTGCCCCGCTTCCAGCGCCACCTCGTCGGGAATGGCGCGACCTGTGTCAAGTGGTGCGCAGACGAAGAAGCCCGCCGTGCCGTGCGTATCAATGACGCCTGCGGCCACCAGCCGGTCATACGCCACCACCACGGTATTGGTGCTCACCGCGAGCTGCGTGGCAAGCTGGCGGATCGACGGCAGCCGGGTCCCGCCAGGCAGGACGCGTTGCGCGATCTGCTGGCGCAATGCGGCCTCGATCTGCTTGAACAGGGCGACGGGTGAGGAACGGTCGATGGCGAACATGGGTGGAAGTCTAGCGTAAAAACATCACGGCGAGGACCAGCAGGATGGCCCCCATCGCCAGATTGAATATGCGCTGGTTGCGGGGCGCTTTCAGCACGCTGCGGATCGACACGCCGAACAGCGCCCACATGGCGTTGCACGGCATGCCCACCACGGTGCCGATCACGGACACCAGCAGCGCGCTGGCGAGCATGTTGCTCTGCGAAGGCATGAAGACCGACGCCATGGTGATCGCCTTGAGCCAGCTCTTGGGGTTCAGCGCCTGAAACAGCGCCGCCTGCGCAAACGACACGGCCTTCGGTGCGCGGGTTCCCGCCACCGAGGCGCCGGCAAGCTTCCAGGCCAAAAACATCAGGTACAGCGCGCCCGCGATCCGCAGTACCTGCTGCGCCATCGGATAGGCGACGAACACGCTGCCCAGCCCCACGCACATGAGCATGGTCTGCACAAAGATGCCCACCTGGATACCGAGGATAACCGGCAGCGCACCGCGATAGCCAAAATTGGCGCCGGTGGTGGCCAGCATGACGTTATTCGGCCCGGGCGTGGCGGACATCACAAAGCAATAGCTCATCAGGGGCAGGAGTTCGATCATGGCATGCCGTCGCAGCGTGGAGAAGGCCCCAGTCTAGAAGCGCGGCACGGCAGGGACAAGGCACAAGGCGCCGCGTACAAGCACATGCTGTATCACTCGAACGACTGCTACAGCGACGATACAGGCCGCCCTGCCCGGGCAAGCCGATACTATCGCTCTCCAGATTTTTCCCGCATCACGGCACTGGCTATGGTTTTGTCAGGTGTTCCCCAGCTCTTCACCCAGTTCACGTCCGCGCGCGGCGGCCGCCTTGATGCCCTTGACGATGGCCGCCTTGACGCCGCTCTCTTCCATGCTGGTCAAGGCCGCGTAGGTGGTGCCGCCTTTCGAGGTGACGCGCTCGCGCAGCACCGAGGCCGGCTCGCTGGAGTTGGCGGCCAGTTGCGCCGCGCCCGTAAAGGTGGCGATCGCCAGCTGCGTACCCTGCTCGTCGCTCAAACCCAGTTCGCGCGCCGCCTCCTGCATCGCTTCGATAAAGTAGAACACATAGGCCGGGCCGCTGCCCGAAATCGCCGTCACCGGATCGATCTTTTCTTCATTGTCGAGCCAGACAGTGGTGCCGACCGCCGCCAGGATGGCGTCGGCCTGCGCTCTCTGCGCGGCACTGACGCCGCCGCTGGCCACCATGCCGGTAATGCCCATGCCGATCAGCGCCGGCGTGTTCGGCATGCAGCGCACGATGGCAGGGTAATCACCGAGCCAGCGCGCCAGGTCGACACTGCGGATGCCGGCGGCGATCGTCAGCACCAGCGGCGCCTTGGCCACATCCAGGAACGACAGCAGCTGCGCCGCCACTTCGCGCATGCTTTGCGGTTTCACGGCCAGCACGATCACGTCGGCCGCGCGCAGCGCATCATCGGCCGCAGCCGCGGTGGTGACGCCAAACTGCGTGTTTAACTTTTCCAGCGCCGGCGCATGCGGATCGATCACGTGGATGTTGCTGCCCGCCGTGAGTTTCCCCGCCAGGCCGGCGATCAGGGCCGCCGCCATATTGCCGCCGCCTACAAATGCTATCTTCAACGCTTGCGTCATGGTCATACTTTCAATGAAGGTCAGGAATAATTACGTGAACCGAAGATGGCGCTGCCGACGCGCACGATGGTGGCGCCTTCCAGCACGGCCGCCTGCAAGTCGGACGACATGCCCATCGACAGGGTATCGAGCGCCAGGCCGTCGGCGCGCAGCTGCGCATACAGGGAACGCAGCTGCGCAAACGCGGCGCGCTGCAAGACCGGATCGGTCTGCGGTTCGGGAATCGCCATCAGGCCACGCAGGCGCAGCTTCGGCAGTTGCGCCACGGCGCGCGCCAGCGCTGGCAGCTCTTCCGGCGACACGCCGCTCTTGCTCGCTTCGCCGCTGATATTGACCTGCAGGCAGATATTCAAGTCGGCCATGCCTGCCAAGCGCTGTTCCGACAGGCGGGCGGCGATCTTTTCGCGCTCGACCGTATGCACCCAGTCGAAATGCTCGGCGATGGGCCGCGTCTTGTTGCTCTGGATCGGGCCGATAAAGTGCCATTCGATGGCCGCTTGCGGCAGGGCCAGCCTGGCGGCGGCGATCTTGTCGAGCGCTTCCTGCAGATAGTTTTCGCCAAACGCCGTCTGGCCGGCGGCCGCCGCCGCCAGCACGGCGTCAACGCCAAAGGTCTTGGAGACGGCCAGCAGGGTGACCGCATCGGCCGGGCGCTGCGCTTCTGCGGCCGCTTGCGCAATACTGCGCCGCACGGCTTGCAAGTTCTGTTCGATTGTGGACATAATCATTTTCTAGTGGGCGGGCGTTGACGCGGCATGCGCGCGGCGCCCTTTATTGCAGGCACAGGGATTATAAATGGACATTTCCGAACTACTCGCATTCTCCGTCAAGAACAAGGCTTCCGACTTGCACCTGTCCGCCGGCCTGCCGCCGATGATACGGGTCAATGGCGACGTGCGCCGCCTGAACGTGGCGGCGCTCGAGCACAAGGAAGTGCACGGCATGATCTATGACATCATGAACGACGGCCAGCGCAAGGCCTATGAAGAAGCGCTCGAATGCGATTTTTCGTTCGAGATTCCTGGCCTGGCGCGTTTCCGGGTCAACGCCTACAACCAGGAACGGGGCGCCTCGGCCGTGCTGCGCACGATTCCGTCGAAAGTGCTGAGCCTGGAAGAGCTGAACGCGCCGCGCATCTTCGGCGAGCTGGCGATGCGCCCGCGCGGTCTGGTGCTGGTGACGGGACCGACCGGTTCGGGCAAGTCGACCACCCTGGCAGCGATGGTCAATCACGTCAATGAACGGCTGAACCATCACATCCTCACCATCGAAGATCCGATCGAATTCGTGCATGAACCAAAGAAATGCCTGATCAACCAGCGCGAAGTGGGCCAGCACACGCATTCGTTCAGCAATGCGCTGCGCTCGGCGCTGCGCGAAGATCCGGACGTGATACTGGTCGGTGAATTGCGCGACCTGGAAACCATCCGCCTGGCACTGACGGCCGCCGAGACGGGCCACCTGGTGTTCGGCACCCTGCACACCTCGTCGGCGGCCAAGACCATCGACCGCATCATCGACGTGTTCCCGGCCGAGGAAAAGGAAATGGTACGCACCATGCTGTCCGAATCGCTGCAGGCCGTGATCGCGCAAAACCTGCTGAAAACCAAGGATGGCACGAGCCGCGTGGCGGCCCATGAAATCATGCTGACCACGCCGGCGATCCGCAACCTGATCCGCGAAGCGAAAGTGGCGCAGATGTATTCGGCGATCCAGACCGGCAGCAACGTCGGCATGCAGACGCTGGACCAGTGCCTGACGGACCTGGTGCGGCGTGGCGCGATTTCGGCCGAGACGGCGCGTTCGGCCGCCAAGTCGCCTGAAAACTTCCCGGGATAAGCCATGACACTCAGCGACAATACCGGCACCATCCACGCGCTGCTGGCGCAGATGCGCGCACGCGGCGGCTCGGACCTGTTCATTACGGCCGGTTTTCCGCCGGCCATCAAGCTCGACGGCAAGCTGACGCCGCTGTCATCGACGCCGCTCGACGCGGCGCAAGCGGCCGGCCATGTGCGCGCGCTGATGAACGACAAGCAGGTGCAAAGCTTTGAAGCGAGCAACGAAGCGAACTTCGCCATCAGCCCCGAGGGCCTGGGGCGCTTTCGCGTCTCGGCCTTCGTACAGCTGGGCCAGGCGGGCATGGTGCTGCGCACGATCAATACCGCGATACCCGAGCTGGGCAAGCTGGGCCTGCCCGCCATTTTGCAGGACGTGGTGATGAGCAAGCGCGGCCTGGTGATCATGGTGGGCGCCACCGGCTGCGGCAAGTCGACCACCCTGGCGGCCATGGTGGGACACCGCAACGCCAACAGCCACGGCCATATCATCACCATCGAAGATCCGGTGGAATTCATCCATCCGCACGGCAACTGCATCGTCACCCAGCGCGAAGTGGGGGTCGATACGGAGGACTGGGGCACGGCCCTGAAAAACACCTTGCGCCAGGCGCCCGACGTGATCCAGATCGGCGAAATCCGCGACCGCGAAACCATGGATCACGCGATCGCGTTTGCCGAAACAGGCCATCTGTGCCTGGCCACCCTGCACGCCAACAACGCCAACCAGGCGCTGGACCGCATCATCAATTTCTTTCCCGAAGAGCGGCGCCAGCAACTGCTGATGGATTTGTCGCTGAACCTGAAGGGCCTGATCTCGCAGCGGCTGGTGCCGAACAAGGATGGCGGCGGGCGCAAGGTGGCGATGGAGATCCTGCTCAACTCGCCGTTGATGAGCGACCTGATCTTCAAGGGCCAGGTGCACGAGATCAAGGAGCTGATGAAAAAATCGCGCGAGCTGGGCATGCAGACCTTCGACCAGGCCCTGTTCGACCTGCACGAAGCAGACCAGATCAGCTATGAAGACGCCTTGCGCAATGCCGATTCCGTCAATGACTTGCGGCTGTCCATCAAGCTCAACGGCAAGGCGGCGCATGCGCGCGGAGCGGGCGACACCAGCACGGGCGGCAGTTCCCTGGGACTGCTCTAGAAGAAATAAGCCAAGAAATTTACATTGACTTTAAACAACAAACATGCAAATTTCTTACAGTTAATTTTTTTTTAGCTTGGCGTCCGATATCTGTTCCTGACGGCACTATTCGGTGATAATGTTTGCTAAATTATTCACGGATATCGATACGGAACGATGCCAGTCTTCGGGAACATTTTATCGTCATGGTCGCGGATGGGGACGTATTCCCGCTGGTTCCTGCCCATTTTCTTGCTGATACTGGCCGTCTCCGCCGTGCGTTACCATACCCTGCTGACGACGGAAACGGCGCAAGCGGACGCGCGCTACCGCGGCGAGGCGCGCCAGCTCAATCTGTACCTGGCCAACACCGTGCTGCCGCTGTCGGTGCGCACCGATGGCGCCAGCGTGCAGCAGGTGCTGCGCACCGCCCTGCCCCTGAACCGCAACCTGGCGGCCATCGCCTGGCATGGCGGCGGCGCGCGCATCGAAGTGCTGGCCGACAGCCAGCCTGGCCCAGCGCCAGGCGAGCAGGTGCCGGCGTGGTTTGCCCGGCTGGCCGGCATGCGGCCGATTCACAACCGCCTGCAAGTATCGCTGCCCGGCGGCAGCGATGGCGTGCTGGAATTGCAGTACACGCCCGACCTGCCGCTGCTGCAGGTGTGGCAGGCCGTGCGCCAGCAAGCGATGCTGAGCGCCTTCAATATCGCCCTGATCCTCGTACTGCTGGGCTTGCTGCTGGCATCCCACCGCAAGCTGCTGGCGCGGCTGGCGCAAGCCATCGAGCGCCTGCGCGGCGGCGACTTCACGGTGCGCATGGCGGCCGGCGCCACGCCGGAAGCGCAACACCTGTCGCGCGCCTTCAATGGCATGGTGGGCGACGTGGGCGAGATGCTCACCTCGCTGCAGGCCAGCCGGCAGCAGCTGGGCGCGCAGCTGACGGAAACCGTGCACATGCAGCAGGTGCTGCAAAAAATGTCCTGGCAAAACTACCATGACGTGCTGACCGGCCTGCCCAACCGCGCCGCGCTGGCGGCCCGCTTTGAACAGGAACTGTTCCTGGCGCGCGAACGCCAGCGCCTGATGGCCGTGTGCCTGTTCGATCTCGACCACTTCCAGGCCATCAATGACCGCTACGGCGCCGAAGCGGGCGACGACCTGCTCAAGCAGGTGGCCGGCCGCCTGCACGAGTTCACCGGCAAGTCGCATTATGCGGCGCGCCTGGGCGGCGACGAATTCGTGCTGCTGCTGTGCGGCCAGGCCAGCGTGGACAGCATCGAGCAGCAGCTGCAAGTGCTGATGCGCGAACTGAGCCTGCCCTACCAGTGCGACCAGCAAGCCGTGCAGCTGACGGCCAGCGCCGGCATCGCCGTCTACGCGGGCAAGGACATGAATGCGGAAAGCCTGCTGCGCCACGCCGACCATGCCGTCTACCAGGCCAAGCTGACGGGGCGCAACCAGTATCACTTCTTCGACAGCCACCTCGACGAGGAAGTGCGCACCCACCATAACCAGCGCACCGAGGTGCGCCACGCGCTGATCAACGGCGAACTGCGCCTGCACTACCAGCCCAAGGTCAACATGCGCACCGGCGCCGTGGTGGGCATGGAGGCGCTGCTGCGCTGGCAGCATGCGCAGCGCGGCCTGCTGGCGCCGGCGCAGTTCCTGCCGCTGGTCGAGCAAACCGACCTGATCATCGATATCGGCGAATGGGTGCTGCGCCAGGCGCTGTGGCAGATGCAGCGCTGGGGCGCCGTCGGCCGGCAGTGGGTGGTCAGCGTGAATATCGCGGCGCGCCACTTCCAGCAGCCCGATTTCGTGCTGCGCCTGAAAACCATCCTCGGCGAATTTCCCGGCGTGCGCGCCAGCATGCTGGAAATCGAAATCCTCGAATCATCGGCCCTGCACGATGTCGAACACGTGCGCCGCATCATCCGCGCCTGCCAGGCGCTGGGCATCACGTTTGCGCTCGATGATTTCGGCACCGGCTATTCCTCGATGTCCTACCTGAAGCGCCTGCCGGCCAACATCATCAAGATCGACCAGAGCTTCGTGCACAATATGCTCAACGACCGCGACGACCTGCACCTGGTGCGCGCCGTGATCGGCCTGGCCCGCTCGTTCCAGCTGACGGTGATCGCCGAAGGGGTGGAAAGCATCGCCCACGGCGAGCGCCTGATCGAGCTGGGCTGCGACCTGGCGCAAGGCTACGGCATCGCCCGCCCGATGCCGGCCGACGCCGTGCCGGACTGGGCCAACAACTATGTCGCGCCGCCGCAATGGCGCGCCGCAAAATACACGGAAGACCAGATCTAGGAGGATTTGTTCACCGCAGCATCGATCAGTTCGATCCAGTGCCGCACCGGCACCTCGGTACCCGACTGCAAATGGCTGAGGCAGCCGATATTGGCCGACACGATCACGTCCGGCGCGCACGCTTCCAGTGCGGCCACCTTGTTGTCGCGCAGCTGCTGCGACAGCGCCGGCTGCAAGATGGAATAGGTGCCGGCCGAGCCACAGCACAAATGGCTGTCGGCGCACAGGCGCACATCGACGCCGACCGCGCGCAGCACCTGCTCGACCCTGCCGCGGATCTGCTGGCCATGCTGCAAGGTGCAGGGCGGGTGGTACACCACGCGCCCGGTGATGCGGCCTTTTACCAGCGCCGCCAGTTCCGCCTCGAAAGCCGGCAGGATTTCGCACAGGTCACGCGCCAGCTGCGCAATGCGCTGCGCCTTGGCGGCGTAGCGCGCATCGTGCGCCAGCAGGTGGCCATATTCCTTGACGGTGGCGCCGCAGCCCGAGGCCGTCATGACGATCGCCTCGGCCGTTTCCACATGCGGCCACCAGGCGTCGATATTGCGGCGCATGTCGTCCAGCGCCGCCTCCTGCTCATTCAAGTGATGGCGCAGCGCGCCGCAGCAGCCGGCTTTCGCCACATTGATCAACTGCACGCCCAAGGCATCGAGCACGCGCGCCGTGGCCGCATTGATATTCGGTGACATGGCCGGCTGCACGCAGCCGTCCAGCACCAGCATGGTGCGCGCGTGGCTGCGCGCCGGCCAGCGGCCCGGTGCCGCGCCGGGCCGCAATTTGTCCTGCAGGCCTTTTGACAGCAGCGGACGCAGCGCCTGGCCCGCCTTGTAGACGGGCGTAAACAACCAGCGGCGCGGCAAGGCTTCCTTCAGGGCAAAGCGCAGCGCGCGCTCGCGCAAGGGGCGCCGCACGCGCTGCTCAACCACGTTGCGGCCGATATCGACCAGGCGGCCGTACTGCACGCCCGAGGGACAGGTCGATTCGCAATTGCGGCAGGTCAGGCAGCGGTCCAGATGGGTCTGGGTTTTCTGCGTGACGGCTGCGCCTTCGAGTACCTGCTTGATCAGGTAGATGCGGCCGCGCGGGCCATCGAGCTCGTCGCCCAGCAGTTGATAAGTGGGACAGGTGGCGGTGCAAAAGCCGCAATGCACGCAGGCACGCAGGATGGCTTCGGCTTCGTCGCCGGCCGGTGTATTCTTGATAAAGTCGGCAAGATTGGTTTGCATGGCGTCTCAGTCTGTTCTTCAATAGTGTCAATACATGCGGTGCGGATTGAAGATGCCGGCCGGATCAAAACTCCGGGCAAGCCGCTGGTGGATGGCCGCCACGGCCGGCGCCAGCGGATGGAACACGCCGACCGCCTTGTCGCCGCCGCGAAACAGGGTCGCATGGCCACCGGCCGCCGCCACGCTTTGCCGGATGCGCTGCGCGCCGGCGGCATCCGCATCGCCATCCTGTTTCAGCCAGCGCTGGGCGCCGCCCCATTCGATCAATTGCCGGCCTTTCAGGATCACGGCGCTGGCGTGCGCCGGCAGGGACAAGCGCCACAGGCTGCCGGGCCCGGCGAAAAAGTCGTGGCTCTGCTCGCGCAGCGCGCTCCAGAAAGCCGCCGCGTCTTGCGGCGCGACGGCGTCGCCTTGCAAGCGGCGCCGCGCCGCCGTCACGGCCGCCTCGGCGCCCGACAAACGCACCGTCAGCACGCCGTCATGCCAGCAGCTGGCGGAAATCGGCAAGGGCTGGCCGCCCCATTCGTTCATCATGCGCAGCGCGGCGATTTCCGCGCACTCAAAACGCACACTCGCTTCGCGCAGCGGCAAGGGCAATACTTTCAGCG
Source organism: Janthinobacterium sp. J1-1 (assembly GCF_030944405.1). Lineage (NCBI taxonomy): Bacteria > Pseudomonadati > Pseudomonadota > Betaproteobacteria > Burkholderiales > Oxalobacteraceae > Janthinobacterium > Janthinobacterium sp. J1-1. The sequence goes on along the minus strand of NZ_CP132339.1, from coordinate 1,184,817 downwards.
ACACCTCCAGGATCAGCCCAAGGGTGCCGAGCGAGCCGGCCAGCAGGCGCGACACGTCGTAGCCCGCCACGTTCTTCATGACCTGGCCGCCGAAAGCCAGGCGCTCCCCCTTGCCATCCATCAGCACGGCGCCCAGCACGAAGTCGCGCACGGCGCCCGCACTGGCGCGGCGCGGCCCCGACAGCGCGCAGGCCAGCGTGCCGCCGACCGTGGCGCCTGGGCCGAAGTGCGGCGGCTCGAACGCCAGCATCTGGTTGCGCGCGGCCAGCGCCGCTTCGATCTCAAGCAGGGGCGTGCCGCAGCGCGCGGTGATCACCAGTTCCGTCGGCTCGTAGTCGATGATGCCGGCGTATTGCCGCGTATCGAGCACCTCGCCGGCCAGCTGCTGGCCATACCAGTCCTTGCTGCCGCCGCCACGCAGGCGCACCGGTGTGCCCGCCGCGCCAGCGTCGATGATGCGTTGCCTGAATTGTTCGGCTATTGCTTGCAAAGCGGTCTCCGGTTTGACTAAAAACGCGGCAGGTTGGCAAATGGCAGCCGGCCGGCCGTCACATGCATCTTGCCAAATTCGGCGCAGCGGTTCAGGGTGGGAATCGCCTTGTCGGGGTTGAGCAGACCATGCTGGTCGAAGGCCCGCTTGACGGCAAAAAAGGCGTCGAGCTCGGCACGTGTAAATTGCACGCACATGGAGTTGATCTTTTCCATGCCCACGCCATGTTCGCCCGTGATGGTGCCGCCGACGGCCACGCACAACGCCAGGATATCGGCGCCGAACGCTTCGGCGCGTTCGAATTCGCCGGGTTGATTCGCGTCGAACAGGATCAGCGGATGCAGGTTGCCGTCGCCGGCATGGAACACATTGGCGCAGCGCAGGCCGTGGGTCGTTTCCATGGCGGCGATGCCGGTCAGCACCTCGGCCAGTTTCTTGCGCGGGATGGTGCCATCCATGCAGTAGTAATCGGGCGAGATGCGCCCGGCGGCCGGGAACGCGTTCTTGCGCCCCGACCAGAATTTCATGCGCTCGGCTTCCGTCGTTGACACGGCAATCGCGCTGGCGCCCGCCCCTTCCAGCACCGCCGTCATGCGCGCGATTTCCTCTTCCACTTCTTCGTGCGTGCCATCGGCCTCGCACAGCAGGATGGCGGCCGCGTCGATGTCGTAGCCGGCTTTCACGAACGGTTCGACCATGCGCGACGAGGTCTGGTCCATCATTTCCAGGCCGGCCGGAATGATGCCGGCGGCGATCACATTGGCCACCGCATTGCCGCCCGTAACCACGTCGCCAAACGAGGCCATGATGACACGCGCGGTGGCCGGTTTCGGCACCAGCTTGACGGTCACTTCGGTGACGATGCCCAGCATGCCTTCGGAGCCGATGAATACGGCCAGCAGGTCCAGGCCCGGGGAATCGAGCGCTTCGCCGCCCAGTTCGATGATGTCGCCGTCGATGGTGGCCACGCGCACGCGCAGCACGTTGTGCACCGTCAGGCCGTATTTCAGGCAATGCACGCCGCCCGAGTTTTCCGCCACGTTGCCGCCGATGCTGCAGGCGATCTGCGAGGACGGATCGGGCGCGTAGTACAGCGCGTAGGGCGCCGCCGCTTCGGAAATGGCCAGGTTGCGCACGCCCGGCTGCACCACGGCAATGCGCGCATAGGCATCGACGCGCACGATGCGGTTCAATCGCGCCGTCGACAGCACCACGCCATCGGCGATCGGCAAGGCGCCGCCCGACAAGCCGGTGCCGGCGCCGCGCGGCACGATCGGCACCTGCAGTTCGCGGCACACGCGCAGGATGGCCAGCACTTGTTCTTCCGTGTCGGGCAGGGTGACGATCATCGGCAACTGGCGGTAGGCGGCCAGGCCGTCGCATTCGTAGGGGCGCGTGTCTTCGCTGTCGGACAGCACGCTGCGCGCGGGCAGCACGGCGCGCAGGGCGGCGGCTACCGTCTGCTGGCGCGTCAGGGTAAATCCGGGTGTGGCTGCGGCAAGGTGCATATGATGATCCGGGCAGGCATGGCGTTGCCACGATTGTAAGCACAAAAAACCGCGGGCCGCGCGTTTTTCGTCCGATTCAAGCCCCTGTTTCAGCCAAGGCGGCACACAGTGTCGTATGCTGCCCCTTCTTTATTGACACGACAGGATGGCAACATGGGCAAGCGACTTTCGAAAATCGCCACGCGTACGGGCGACAATGGCAGCACGGGCCTGGGCGACGGCAGCCGCACCAGCAAGGACAGCGCGCGCGTGCACGCCATGGGCGACGTCGATGAACTCAATTCCCATCTGGGCCTGTTGCTGTGCGAAGCCATGCCCGACGCCTTGCGCGAGGAACTGGTCGCCATCCAGCACGACCTGTTCGACCTCGGGGGCGAACTGTGCATTCCCGGCTACCAGCTGATCAAGGAAGAACACGTGCTGCGCCTCGACGACTTGCTGGCCAAATACAATGCGGAGCTGCCGGCGCTGGCCGAGTTCATTTTGCCGGCCGGCTCGCGCGGCGCCTCGCTGGCCCATGTGTGCCGCACCGTATGCCGGCGCGCCGAGCGCAGCATCGTGGCGCTGGCCAGTAGCGAGACCATCCATGAACACCCGCGCCAGTATGTGAACCGGCTGTCCGACCTGCTGTTCGTGCTGTCGCGCGTGCTGAACCGCTTTGCCGGCGGCGGCGATGTGTTGTGGCGGCATGACCGCGCGCGCAGCTGAGCATTTCGCACCTGCGCAGCCTCAACAAACCTGCGCCCGGCATGCAAGCTCGGGCGCGACAGGCGTAGCATGGGCACCACTGCCAAAAAATATGGCAAAAAAGTCGCTACCAATAACCCAATCAACTTAGGTTTATGCTACCATGCCTACCATATTCAGTTATGCTGGCCATCGGGTCGTGATTTACTCGAATGACCATCGGCCGGCGCATGTGCATGTGCTCGGTAGTGGCTGCGAGGCCGTGTTCGAGCTAGCCTGCCCCTGGGGGCCGCCCTGCTTGCGCGAAAATTATGGTTATACGCAAAAGCACCTGGGCCGGCTTGCCGGGGCGTTGAAGACGGAACTGGGCCAGCTATGCTGGCGATGGGAGGAAATCCATGGAATTCACTGACAACGATTTTGCACAGGCCAACGCGCGCGGCGCGGCAACAAAAGCCGCGTTTCCCGCCGCCGTGGCCGTGCACTACGACCAGCGCATCGAACGCGTCGTCATTACCCTGGCCTCGAAACTGGAAATCGCCTTTGCGCCCGGCGACGTGCCGGCCCTGGCACACGCCACGCCGGCCAGCCTGGCCGACGCCCGTATCAGCCCTTCGGGCCTGGGCATCCATTTTCCCCTGCTCGACGCCGACCTGTACCTGCCGGCCCTGCTCGAAGGTTTTCTCGGATCACAACGCTGGGTGGCAAGCAACAACGGCAAGAAAGGCGGCCAGGCGCGCAGCAGCGCCAAGTCGGCAGCGGCGCGCGAAAACGGCAAGCTGGGCGGCCGTCCGCGCAAGGTGACATCGGCCGAAGAGCCGGTCAGCTGAAACTAGCTTCGGCTCGGTTCGAACTTGCCGGCCTGATAATCGCGGATCGCCTGGTTGATTTCCTCGCGCGTGTTCATCACGAAGGGGCCGTGCGCCACCACCGGTTCACCGATCGGTTCGGCATGGCCGAACAGCACCACCGCGCCTTCGGGCGCCGCAAACGCCACGCCATCACCGTCCACATCGAGTTCGACCAGGGTAAATGCCGGCACCGGCTTGTCGTCCAGCGCCAGCGCCCCTGTCACCACATACAAAAACACATTGCGGCCACGCAAGCCATCGAGTGCAAAGCGCGCGCCGGGGCGCAGTACCAGCCACGACATGAAGACCCCCGTCAGCGACTCGACCGGCCCCTTCTGCCCGCCGTACTGGCCCGACACCAAGTGCAGGGTGCCCAAGCCGTCCGGCGTGGCGAGCTTGACGATGGCCTCGTCCTGCACGCCCTGATAGCGCGGCGCCGTCATTTTCAGGCGCGACGGCAGGTTCAGCCACAGCTGCAGGATTTCCAGCGGCCCGCCGTCGCGCTTGAAGGCGGGCGGCGACAGTTCGGCATGCACCAGGCCGCTGCCGGCCGTCATCCACTGCACGCCGCCGGCGCGGATGATGCTGTCGTGACCGGCGCTGTCGCTATGCATCAGCTCGCCTTCAAGAATGAAGGTCACGGTTTCAAAGCCGCGGTGCGGATGCGGGCCGAACGGCAAGCCGCGGTTGCCCGGCGCATAGGTCTGCGGGCCGTGGTGATTCAAAAACAGGAAAGGATCGACCTGCTCCAGCTGCGGCCCTGGCACCGGGCGGCGCGTGGTGAGGTCGGCGATATCGTCGCGGTAAGCCTGGTGCAGGCCCTTGATGGTTTTCATGGTCACGAGGCATTCCTGTAACGGTGGGAGGTGCGGCGATTATCGCCGAATTGGGCAAACCCTGTCTTGCCGGGGAAAGCCTGTGGCCGCCAGATCACCCTGCGCCTGTTTTTTACATACGGCAAAATCAATATTGCCAATCCAAATAGAAATGGTTATCATTTACAATTGACAGCATGAGCAATCGACCCCAGCTACGCAGGTGAGGACAGTTTCATGGGACTGTCTCTTCTTCTCCTCCGTTTCAAGGTTGTCATGTCTTCCACCTTTACCCTGCGCCAGTCCGTGCTGGCCATCAGCCTGGCATTTGGCGCCAGCAGCACCACTCCCCTGTCCTTTGCCGCCGAGCCCGCCCCCGACGAACCGGTACACCAGGTAATGCGCGAAATACGCCTGCAAGCCGAACAGGATTCGCTGGGCGAACAAAAGCTGGACCGGCGCCAGATCGAGGCCATGAATGGCATCGACGGCAATGTCACCACGCTGCTGCGCATCCATCCCAGCGTGCAGTTCGCCAACAAACAGCAGGCGTCCGCCACCCAAGGCGAGCTGGCGCCGGCCGACATCAGCATCAACGGCGCCAAGTTCTACGACAATCTGTACCAGATGGACGGCATGTCGCTCAACAACGATATCGGCCCCGGCAACAACCCGACCGTGAGTGTCGCCAATACCAACAACGCCACCACGCCGCCGTCGGCCAGCCAGGGCTTTGCCATCGATACCAGCCTGCTGTGCGAAGTGACGGTGCTCGATTCGAACGTCGGCGCCGAATATGGCCGCTTCAAGGGCGGCGTGGTGAACGCCAATACCTGCGCGCCGACCCGCAAGCTGGGTGGCCAGGTGTCGGTGGAAAGCACGCGCTCGAGCTGGCTGCAATACAAGCTCAACGACAGCCAGCGCGCCAGCGCGGCCAATTCGACCACCGCCGACCTGCAGCCCGAATTTGAAAAATGGACTTACCGCGCCGCGCTGCAAGGCAAGCTGAGCGACAACTTCAGCCTGATCGGCAGCTTCGTGCGCAAGACCTCCGAGATCCCCTTGAACGGCTATGGCAACGGCTTGCAAAGCAGCAGCGACGCCAACCGCAAAGTGCAAAAACGCGGCAACGACAATGCCTTCGTGCGGGCCTTCTGGACCATCAGCCCCGGCGTGAAGGCCGACCTGTCGCTGATGCATGCACCATCGAGCGGCGACCACTTCATCGCCAATACGAAGGACAGCAGCTTTCACCTGAAAAGCGGCGGCAGCGGCGTCAACCTGGGCCTGGTCCATCCCATGGACTGGCTCGGCGGCGCGACCATGGACCATAGACTGAGCTGGAAGAGCATGGACAGCTCGCGCAGCGCCGACTCGAGCATCTGGAAAGCCTGGCGCTACTCCTCCGAGAAAAACTGGGGCGTCAAGACCGGTACCAATGCCACCGGCTGGGCCAGCAATGAAGGCGGCTTCGGCAATGTGGACCAGGAACAGGAAAACATCGATTACAAAGGCAAGCTGAAGTGGGACCCGGTGACCTTCCTGGGCGCCACGCACGCCTTCCAGGCGGGACTGGAACTGGGCCAGCAGCACAGCAGCTATGTGCGCCACACGCAATACGAGCAGTACCAGGGATCGATCAATATCAATAGCTGCGCCCTGGTGGGCGGCGGCGTCGACACGGAGTATTGTTCCATGGCCACGCCCTGGAATGCGGCCGCCACCGTGCGGGGCCAGTACCTGGCGCAACAGATTATCTATTATGCGGGTTCTTACGAACTGAGCAACAAGACGCGCGCCGTCCACCTGCAGGACGACATCAAGGCCGGCGACGTGCGCCTGCGCCTGGGTGCGCGCTACGATGACGACGACCTGTCACCGAAAGCCACCTTCGCGCCGCGCCTGTCGGCCACCTGGGACGTGGGTGGCCACGGCACGACGCAGCTCGAGTTCGGCGCCAACCGCTACTACGGCCGCAATTTCTTCGACTTCTATGCGCGCGCCAAGCGCCTCGCCCTGCAGGCCTCGCCGCAGACGCGCCGGCTGTCGAATGGCGTGCTGACCACCTGGGGCCCGCCAGAGATGGCCACCAACTGGACCTGGCTGAAACTGGGCGACATGAAGTCGCCGTACACCGATGAAAAAATGCTCGGTGTCAGCCAGCAATGGGGCAACATGAAGTGGAGCGCCAAGCGCGTGCTGCGCGCCGGGCGCGACGAGATGGTGTATCACGTGGTGTCGGCCGCCAATTTTTACTGGGATAACGTCGGCCACACCAACAGCAAGCTGTGGACCGTATCGGCGGAAACCTTGCGGCCGCTGCAGTGGGCCGGCACTTCGACCCGGGTGCAGTTCGGCGTCGACAAGACGCACACCAACAGCTCGCACGCCGATTACGACACCACCGTGCGCAATATCGACAACGGCCTGGACGGCTACGTGTATTACAAGGGCAAGTACCTGGCGGCGACCGACCTGCCGACCACCAACTACAACCGGCCCTGGACGGCGCGCCTGCTGCTGTCGACCGACGTGCCCGCCTATCGCCTGAAGCTCGACAATTTCCTGCGCGTGCGCGGGCCGGAAAGCGGCCTGGTCAGCACTGGCGAAAGCAAGCTGTTCGATGGCGGCGTGGCCACCGTGTTCGAAGACGCCACAGTCGGCAAGTCCATCAGCTGGGACATGCGGGTGCAATATGCGCTGCCGAAAACGGGACCGGGAGAAGGCTATCTCAACCTGGCAGTGGAAAACGTGACGAATCGTACCAATCCGCTGTATGCCTCGGCCGAGATCGTCTATGAAAAGGGGCGCCAGTTCACCTTGGAACTGGGCTACCGCTTCTGATGAGACATATGAAGAAAGCGGCCGCCGCCGCCCTGCTGGCGGGCGGCGCCCTGTTGCCGGGGCTGGCCAGCCAGGCGCAGGAAAACGCTGCCGCGCCCTGCACGACAGAAAAGGGCTGGGACGGCGTCTGCCTGCGCCAGGCGTATGCCGGGCCCATCGCCAGCTGGCCGCTGCCGCAGGTACCCACGGGCATCACGCCGGCGGAACTGGCGCCTGTCTCGGCCATCGCCGTGCCGCCAGTGTCACCGAAAATAGTGGCGCTGGGCCAGCGCCTGTTCGCCGATCCGCGTTTGTCGCGCTCGAATGCGGTCGCCTGCATCAGCTGCCACCATCCGGCCCACAGCTTCGCCGACAACAAGCGCAATTCCATCGGCCATGAAGGACGTCCGGGCCAGCGCAATACGCCGGGCCTGCTGGGCGTGGGCCAACTCAAATCGCTGTTCTGGGATGGCCGCGCGGCCAGCCTGGAAGTGCAAGCGCTGGGCCCCTTGGGCCATACCGACGAAATGGCGATGGATGTGCCGGCGCTGGCGGCCAAGCTGGCCGCGCTGGACGACTACAACAAGCAGTTCGACGCCGCTTTCGGCCAGGCGGGCGGCGTGACCCTGGCGCGCATTTTAAATGCGCTGGCCGGCTACCAGCGTACCTTGCTGCCGCCGGCCACGCGTTTTGACGCCTTCATGGAAGGCGAACGCACGGTATTGAACGACCGCGAACTGCTGGGCCTGCACCTGTTCCGCACCAAGGCGCGCTGCATGACCTGCCACAGCGGCGCCTTGCTGACGGACCAGCAATTCCACAACCTGGGGCTGTCCTTTTATGGCCGCAAGAAACATGAGGACCTGGGCCGCTACCTGGTCACGGGCGAGGCGCAGGATGTGGGCAAATTCCGCACGCCGTCGCTGCGCGGCGTGGCGCGATCGGGGCCATGGATGCACAACGGCCTGTTTCCCCAACTGGCGGGGGTGCTGAACCTGTATAACGCGGGCATGTCGCGGCCCCTGCCGCGCAATGCGGAGCAGGCGGCAGACCCGAAGTTTCCCGTCACCTCGCCCCTGCTGCAGCGCTTGCAACTGACACGCGACGAAATCACGGCCCTGAAGAGTTTCCTGGAAGTGCTGTAGCGCCCAGTTGCTGGCGCAGCAAAATGCGCAGCATCAGTACCTGCGCCACCGCATCGGCCTGCAGCGGACTCAAGTCCGTGGCCTGGCAGTCGCCGGGGGCAGGCACCTCCCTGTCGCCGCGCAGCAAGGCGTCGATTTCGCCGCCCACGGCGGCAATCCACTGCTGCAGCACCGGCGTGGCTGGCGCGGCATCGGGACTGAGGCTGATGCGCGCCGTGCTGCCGGCCACCCGGCGCAGCAACGGCAAGGTGCGCAAGGCGGCCAGGCCGACGCCGGCGCTGCGGTCCAGGCGGCGCTCGATACGCAGGCGCTGCAGCACCTGCTCGGCGTTATTGCTGGCCAGGCCCGCTTCGCGGCGCTGGCGCGCGATCGTCGGGTCCCATTTGCCACCCGCCGCCAGCACCGCCAGCAAGTATTTCAGGTTGGCCGAGACGGCGCCGGCCAGGCGCGGTTCCAGGTCGTCCGCTTCGCGGTCGGGCCACAAGAAAAACGTCGCCAGCAAGGCCAGCACGCAGCCCAGCACATTGTTGCCCAGGCGGCTCAGGGCATACGCCATTTCGCTGGCCGGCATGGCGTAATCGGCCACCAGCACAAAGGCCGGCGTCATGAACATCACATGCAGGCTGTAGCTGACGCGGCGCAGCGCCATGGTGGCGACGATCAGCGGAAACACCACCAGGGAGATCGCCAGCGGCGTGTGGATCACCAGGCCGATCAGCACCGCCAGCAGCGCCCCCAGGATGCTGCCGGCCACCCGCTCCATGCCGCGCGGCCAGGTGGTCGACACGGACGGCTGCAGTATCAGCAAGGTGGCCATGGTGGCCCAGTAGCCGAAGGGAATCTGCAGCAGCTCGACCAGCAGGAAGCCGCTGGTGGTGGCCAGCGACACGCGCGCCGCATGGCGCCAGCCCAGCGACTGCAGGGTGGCGTTGCCGCGCAGGGTATACCAGCCCTGCGACAAGGCCTGCGCCGCCGCCTGCCGCCATGGCAGGCGCTCCGCGCGCGGCAAGTCGAGCTGCATGAATTCCACGTTCAGGCGCAGCGGCAGCAAGGCACCCAGCGCCGCTTCCAGGCGCCGGCCGCAGGCGGCCAGGCGGCGCTGCAGCAGCAAGGGCGGGGTTTCCGGCTGGCGCCGCAAGGCCAGGCCCAGGCGGCGCAGCAGCAGCGCCATCGCCTCGAGGCTGCGCCGCGCGCGCGGATCGTGGCGCAGGCGCTGCCGTTCGCGTTCGCAGGAATGGGTGACGGCGATCAGGTAGGCAAAGATGCGCTCGGCGTCGCTGAGCGCCAGCAGCAGGTTGTCGAACAGCGCGCTGTTGCCGGCGCGCGCAGGCGGCACGGCGGCCAGCGCCACCCGCGCCGCTTCCAGCGCGGCGCGCGCCTGCGAGCGGTAGCTGGCGCCATGCGCGCCGGCGCCGGCCATCGCGTCGGCCTGCGCCAGGTAGCGCGCATTGTCGCGTGCGATGCCGGCCAGGCGCAGATACGCGCTGCGGATCGCCTGCCGGCTGGGGCCGTAAGGGTGGATGCGCCAGACGGTAAAGCTCAGCAAGGTGGCAAACAGGCAACCGGACAAATAAATCGCCAGGAAAGGCAGTGCCTGCGCCGCCGACTGCAGCGGATGGGTGACCATCACCACGCAGGCGGTGGCGGCCAGGATCGCCACCTGCGCGCTGGCGGCGCCCCAGATGCGCGCCAGCGCGCCGGCCCAGGAAAACACCAGCACGGCCAGGGCGGCGGCGGCCACGCCATGGCCGGCCGCCAGCGCCGCCACGCCACCGGCAAACGTCGACAGCAGGCCAAAGCCCAGCATCGAGACGAAACGCATGCGGCGCGTGCCGGCCGCGTCGGCCAGGCAGGTCCAGAAGGCGCCGATGGCGGCCCAGGAAAAATCGGGATGATCGAACAGCAGGCCCAGGGCCAGCATGGCGCTGGCCGCGCAGGCGGCGCGCAAGCCTTCGGACAGATTGGTTTCGTCGATGGCCAGGGTCACCATCCACAGCGGACGGCGCTGCGCCAGCCGGTCACCAAGACCATGCAGGGCCGCCGCCCAGCGCCCCGCCCGGCCGGTCCACCGGCGATGAAGTTGCTTCAATTTCACTGCGCGCCCCTGACCCTGCCAAAGTTCTTGTCTGACAGGTATTGTAAGGGGCGCGCGCCGGCGGCGGCAGCGTGAAACTACGTAGAGCTATCCCTTCGTGGCGCCGAACGTCAGCCCGGCCACAAAATGCTTCTGCATCAGGAAGAACATCAGCACCGACGGCAGGGCCGCCAGGATGGAGCCGGCCGAGACCAGGTTCCAGGCCGTGGTCCACTGCCCTTTCAGGCCCGCCACGCCGACCGTGATCGGCGCCGCGCTGTCGCCTTGCGTCAGGCACAGGGCCCAGAAGTAATCGTTCCACACAAAGGTAAATACCAGGATGCCGAGCGCGGCCAGGGCCGGCCGGATCAGCGGCAGGATCACCTTGGTAAAAATGGTCCATTCGCCGGCGCCCTCGATGCGCGCCGCCTCGATCAGCTCGAACGGCAGCTGCTTGATGAAGTTACGCAGGAACAAGGTACAAAACCCGGTCTGGAACGCCACATGGAACAGCACCAGGCCCTGCACGGTGTTGAACACGCCAAACTCGAGCGACATATTGCGCACCGGGATCATCAGTATCTGCACGGGCACGAAGTTACAGGCGACAAAGGTGGCGAACAAAAAGGTGTTGCCCTTGAACTTGTAGGTCGACAGCGCAAAACCGGCCATCGCCGCCAGCGCGATCGAGCCGATCACCGATGGCACCGTGATCAGCACGCTGTTCCAGAAATAATGCAGCATCGGCGAAGCCGTCAGCGCTTCGTGGTAATTGGCCCACAGCGACAGGTCGCGCGGCCAGCCCCAGTAATTGCCTTCCATCAGTTCTTCGGTGGAGCGCAGGGACGTCACCAGCACGGCAATCATCGGCAGCAGCCAGATCACCAGCGCCAGCGGCAGCGACAATTTGTACAGGCGCCGGTTCCACGGCTTCCATTTCTCGACAGGCATGGGATACATGGCAGCCCCTTATTGTTCAGTGCGCAGCATGCGCTTGAGGTGATACACGATATACACCAGCATCATCGCGAACAGCACCACGGCGACGGCGGCCGAATAGCCCTGGCGGTAATACTTGATGGCCTGGTCGTACGAGTAATAGGCCAGCACGGTCGAGCTTTCAAACGGCCCGCCGCCGCTCATCACGGAGATCAGGTCGAAGCTGCGCAGCGCGCCGATAATGGTCACCACCACGGCCATGAAGGTGCTGGGGCGCAGTTGCGGCAGGATCACGTGGACCAGCATCTTCCAGCCCTTGGCGCCTTCCATGCGCGCCGCCTCCACCTGCTCCGAATTGATCGAGGTGAGACCCGTCAGGAACAGGATCATGCAATACGCCGTCTGCGGCCACAAGGCGGCGAAGATAATGCCGTAGGTCACATAGCGCGGATCGCCCAGCACCGGCACGCCGTGGCCGAGGATCAGGGCCAGCAGGCCGAAGGTGGGGTCATAGAACCAGCTGAAGATCAGGCCCACCACCACGCCCGACAGCACGAACGGCGCGAAGAACAGCGACTTGACCAGGCGGATGCCGCGCACCTGCTGGTTCAGGTACAGGGCCACCGCCAGGCCGGCGGGCGGCGCCAGCAGGAACAATACCAGCCACAAAAAGTTGTTTTTCAGTGCCGTGAAGAAGGTATCCGTATGAAACAGTTCCTGGTAATTGGCCAGGCCGACGAAGGTCTTCTGCGCCAGTCCATCCCACTCGAAAAAGCTCAGGTAGATGGTGTACAGGATCGGGTAGACCACGTACAGCCCGACCAGCAGACAGGCCGGCGCCAGGAACAGCGCGGCGGCGCGGTGCCGCTTGAAGGCGGGCGCGGCCCACCAGCGCACGGGCCGGCGTGGCGCCTGCAGCTTGGCGCCGCCGGCGCCCAGGGTAGAAGTATGCATGTCGTCAGCCTGGCGTGGTCATCACGATTTTTTGTAGATGCGCTTGCGCGTACGTTCCAGCTGCGCCAGGATGTCATCGAGCGCGTTCGGATCGTTGATGAATTTCTGCATGCCCTTCATGCCTTCATCGGCCATTTCCTTGGTCATGTCGCGGTCATAGAACTGCGCGATGCCGCCCTTGGTATTGGACAGGATGTCGAAGCCGATACGCGAAATCGGTTCTTCCGGCGGCGCCGACTTGCTGTTGGCCGGCAAGGAACCCAGGCCGTCGGCCAGCTTGGCGCTGATGGCCGGCGTGCCGACAAACGCCAGGAAGCGGCGCGCATCGACCTTGTTCTTGGCGCGGCTCGGAATATGCAGCGACTCGATCGGGCCCTCCTCGGCGCCGGTGATGGCCGGGTCGATGGCCGGGAACTGGAAGTAGCCCATCACTTCCTTCTGTTTCGGCGGGAAGCCCTTGGCGATAAAGGTCCCCATCAACATCATCGCCGCCTTGCCCTGGAACACGAACGGTTGCGCCGCATCGAGGTCGTAGGACAGCGGATTGTCGATGAAGTATTTATTGTCGAGCAGAGTCTTCCAGGTGGTGTAGACCTTTTTCACGCGTGGATCGGTGTAGGCGATCTCGCCGTTCATCAGCTGCTGGTGGAAGGCATAGCCGTTGATGCGCAGGTCGAGGTAGTCGAACCAGCCAGCCAGGGTCCAGGCGTCGCGGCCGCCGACGGCGATCGGGCTGATGCCGGCCGCCTTGAGCTTCTTGTTCGCCTCCATGAATTCGGCCCAGGTCTTCGGCTCGCCGGCGATGCCCGCCTTCTGGAACAGGTCCTTGCGGTAGAACATGCCCCACGAGTAGTAGACGGTCGGCATGGCGTACTGCTTGCCCTTGTACGACGACGCTTCCTTGCTCGATGCGTAGGTCTCGTCCCATTTGTTTTTCGCCCAGTCGCCGCTCAAGTCCTCGAACAGGCCGCGGCTGGCGTAATAGGCCATGCGCTCGCCGTTGTGCCAGGTGACGATGTCGGGCGCCTGGCTCGACAGCCAGTTCGGCAGCTGGATCTTGTAGGCTTCCTCGTCGACGAACGCCACCTTCAGCTCCACGTCCGGGTTGGCTTTCTTGAATTCGTCGAGCGTCGACTGCCAGACGGTGCGCTGGCTGGCGCCCTTGAAAGCGATATTCATGGCCAGGGTGCCGGCTTGCGCCATGGTGGCGAACAGGGTCGCCGATATCAGTCCTGCTTGCAGCATGCGTTTCATTGTGTCTCCTCAGTTTTATCAAGCTAGTTTTTATCAAGAACTACGACAGCTTGCGGATCTGGCGTCCGCTTATGACTGGAATACCGATACCCCTTGCGGCGGCACTTGCGCCGCGCCGATCACGAACCTCGCTTGCGGCGGGTGCGGCGCATCAAGCGGCGCATCGCCATAATTGAAGACATACGTCAGGTCGCCGCGGCGGCTGATGCGCACGCCATCGGCCAGGCGCGTCACCGGCAAGTCCGCTTCCCTGGCCACCGACGCCAGGTAGTCGCGCAGCAGCGGCTCGTCAACAATCGCCGCCAGATAATGCAGGTTCTGGTGGCGCACGATGGCCGGATGGCCGTCGTCAAACGTCGCCACCACCGTGGTATCGCCGGCCACCTCGATCAGGTCACGCCAGATGCGCGCCTGGCCCTGCCGCTCACCCCACTGCACCGGCACCAGGGTGGTCGGGCGCATGGCGTCGACGCGCCATACGCGCATCGGCAAGTGCTGCGCCAGCGGGCCCGGTCCCAGGTTGGCGGGTATGCACAGGTCCACCGTTTTCGAACCGCTGCGCGGCGCGAACACGACATGGGCGCCGCTGTCCTGCAAGCGCTGCGGCAAGTCGTCCGGCAGCACCGGCAGCGGCGGCACGACGATCAGGCGGTAGCCCTCGAAGTTGCTCGAGGTCGGAATCACGTCGACGTCGAAACCGAGCGAGCGCAGGGCGGAATAATATTCGAATACCAGCGGGCCATATTGGAAATCCTGGGCCTGCGGATGTACTTCGAACAGCCACTTGGCTTCGTAGTCGAATACCAGCGCGACTTTGGTCGAGACCGTGGCATTTTGATTCGCAATCAATTGCAGCTCCTGCGACACCTGCGCCGCTTCGGCGCCGCCGATATCGAGCAGATTATCCGGCGTGTTCAGGCCCGCATGCAGCTGCTCCTGGCCGAACGGGCACTGGCGCCAGCGGAAATACGAGACGCAGCCGGCGCCGTGGGCGAACGCTTCCCAGCTCCACAGGCGCACCATGCCGGGCAGCGGCGCCGGATTCCACTTGGCCCAGTTGACCGGGCCAGGCTGCTGTTCCATCACCCAGAACGGCTGTTTCGACATACCGCGATATAAATCATGGTTGAACGAGGCGAAGTCGGGGTGGCCGGTACGCAGCCAGCGCGCCTTCAGTTCAGGCGAGAACCAGAATTCTTCCAGCGCGCCCAATGGATAGCTGTCCCAGGTGGCCGCGTCAAGGTCGGCCGCGACCGGATAATGGTCGAATTCAAAAAAGTTCTGCATGAAGTTATGCACCATCACGCGGCCCGGCGCATGGCGGCGCAAGATCTCGACCTGCATGCGGTTGTAGCGCGCCACTTCGCTCGACGCAAAACGGCGGTAGTCCATGCGGTGCGAGGGGTGCGCTTCGGTGACGGTGCCGACCGGCGCATCGATCTGGTCGAAACTCGTATATTCCATGCTCCAGAACACCGTGCCCCAGGCGGTATTGAGTGCTTCGATGCTGGTGTAGCGCGCGCGCAGCCAGTCGCGGAAACGCGCCACGGCATCGGCCGAATAGCTGACCACCGTCTGGTGGCAACCATATTCATTGTCGGTCTGCCAGGCGGTAACGGCCGGATGGTTGCCGTAGCGCTCGGCGAGCAGGGTGACGATGCGCTGCGAGGCCTCGAAATAGGCGTTCGACGAAAAATCGTAGTGGCGGCGCGAACCGAAGGCGCGCGCGCGGCCGTCGGCGCCGACCGGCAGGATATCGGGATGCAGGTCGATCAGCCACTTCGGCGGCGTGGCCGTCGGCGTCGACATCACCACTTCCAGGCCGGCCGCGCCCAGCACGTCGATGGCGCGGTCCAGCCAGGCCCATTGCAGCTGGCCCGCTGCCGGTTCGATGCGGCTCCAGGCGAATTCGCCGATGCGCACCTGGGCGATGCCGAGCGCCTTCATGCGCCGCGCATCGTCCTCCCACATCGATTCAGGCCAATGTTCGGGGTAGTAACAGACTCCTAAGCGCATGCGATCTCCTGTGCAAGATGTGGGGGATGGAACGGTGCGGCGACGGCGTTGCCATCGTCGGTAAACAAATGGCAGTGCTGCGCCAGCATGCCCAGGGTCAGCTCGGCGCCGGCCTCGGTGGCGACATTGCCGGGCGCCTTGGCCAGCAGCGGCTCGCCGCCGGCCTGCTCGAAATGCAGATAGGTCTGTTCGCCCAGGCGCTCGACCAGCATCACCCTGCGCACCAGGCGATTACTCTCTTGCGGCGCCAGCAGCAGATGTTCCGGGCGCACGCCGACGCAGACGCCCTGCCCGGCGCTCAAGGCGCGGCCATCGGCGGCAATGGTGATGGTTTCACCCGTGTGCTCGAGCGTGACGCGCACGGCGGCGGCGTCGCCCGCGACCACTCTGGCCGGCAGGAAGTTCATTTGCGGCGAACCGATAAAGCCGGCCACGAAGCGGCTGTTCGGACGGTGGTACAGCTCCAGCGGCGAGCCGACCTGGGCGATGCTGCCCAGGCGCTGCACGTCGGGGCCGGCGCGCAACAGCACGATCTTGTCGGCCAGGGTCATCGCCTCGACCTGGTCGTGCGTCACGTATACCACGCTGGCGTCGACGAACTGCTTGTGCAGGCGGGCGATCTCGATGCGGGTCTGGCCGCGCAAGGTGGCGTCGAGGTTGGACAGCGGTTCGTCGAACAGGAACACGCCGGGGCGGCGTACGATGGCGCGGCCGATCGCCACGCGCTGGCGCTGGCCGCCGGACAGTTGCTTGGGTTTGCGTTCCAGCAGTTCGTCGAGCTGCAGCACGCGCGCCGCTTCGCGCACGCGCCGGTCCAGTTCGTCTTTCGGCGTCTTGGCCAGCTTCAGGCCGAAGCCGATATTGTCGTACACCGACATGTGGGGAAACAGCGCATAGCTCTGGAACACCATCGCCACGCCGCGCTCGGCCGGTGGCACATCGTTCATCAATTCGCCGGCGATGCGCAGTTCGCCGCCGGACAAGTCTTCCAGGCCGGCGATCATGCGCAGCAAGGTCGACTTGCCGCAGCCCGAGGGGCCCAGAAAAACGCAGAATTCATGTTCGCCGATGTCGAGGTCGACGTTGCGGATCACCGCCGCGCCATTGCCATACGACTTCTGCACCGCCTTGAGGGTAATGCTTGCCATTCCTGGTCTCCAGTAGGTTAAGCGCTTAACCAAGCCATCTAAAAAAAGTGCCAGGCTGGCCAGGCACGCTCTTTTAAGTATTTTTTTTATGATTATGGTTTCGGATACGCTCGTTTGAATCGAATATACCAAAGGATTTTTTTTCAGGCAATCTAATCCTGTGACGCATTGCAGCAATCGCGCCGCCAGTCCAGGCGGACATTGACAGCGGCCGCCTAACCCTGTTGAATGCAGGCATGCTACCGATGCCCCCACCATGACCACCCTGTCCCAAGTCGCCCAGCGCGCCGGCGTGACCTCCGCCACCGTCTCGAACGTCCTGCGCCAGCGCGGCAAGGTCGGCGCCGACACGCGCGCGCGCGTGCTGGCCGCCGTCGAAGCGCTGGGCTACCGGCCGCACCTGACGGCGCGTGCGCTGGCCGAAGGCCGCGCCCCCACCCTGGCGCTGATGGTGTCGAGCATCGCCAATCCGTTTTACCCCGAATACGCGCTGGCGGCCGAACAGGCGGCGCGCCAGCATGGCCGCTTCCTGATCGTCTGCAACACCAATGACGACCGCGCCATCGGCCGCGCCTACCTGGACCAGATCGCCGGCACCCTGGCCGACGGCGTGCTGGTGATGAATGCCGACCCGTCGCTGGACGATCTGAAGGCAACCGAGCGGCGCGGCGCCACCGTGGTGCTGGGCATGTGGGAAAAGCCGCACCAGCCGCCGGGCCTGCCGTGCGTGGCGGTCGATTTTCACCTGGCCGGCACGCTGGCCGCGCGCCATCTGATCGCGCTGGGCCACCGCAGCATCGGCGTGCTGGTCGGCGGTGCGAATGGCGTGCATGCCGAGCGCGAACGCGGTTTCAACGATGCGCTGGCTGAACTGGGCCATGCGGACGCGGTGGTGCGGACCATCCGCGTGCACGATTCGGTGGAGGGAGGCTTGCAGGCCGGTGCGGCCATGCTGGCGGCCACACCATCGATCACGGCGGTGTTTGCCACCAATGACTTGCCGGCGCTGGGCCTGATGCATGCGGCGGCCGACCTGGGCATCAAGGTGCCGCAGCAGTTGTCGGTAATCGGCCTGACGGATATCCACGGTGCGCACCAGGCACGCCCCGCGTTGACGACGGTGGCGGTACCGACCGCCGAAGCGGCCAGCCTGGCCATCGCGCTGCTGCTGGACTTGATCGCCAGTCCGCAAGCCGATGCGCCGATGCGCATCGCACCGCCGCCCGAGCTGGTGGTGCGCGCCTCGACCGCCCCGCCGGAAGCGGCTCCTGGCTGATCAGCTGATCAGTTGACCACGGCCAGGCGCGGCTGCGCGCCGCCGAAGCGCTGTTCGATCGACGCGGCGATGCCGGCACCGTCCAGCCCCACGCCTTTGAGCAACTGCACCGGGTCGCCATGGTCGATGAACTGGTCGGGCAGGCCCAGCATCAGGATAGGCTTGACGATACCCTCGGCGGCCAGCGCTTCGGCCACGGCCGAGCCGGCGCCACCCATGATGGCGCCTTCTTCCACCGTCACCAGGTAGTCGTGGTCAGCGGCCAACTGCTTGACCAGGGCCACGTCGAGCGGCTTGACGAAGCGCATGTTGGCCACCGTCGCGTCGAGCTGGGTACCGGCCGCGACGCTCGGCGCCACCATCGAGCCAAACGCCAGGATGGCGATCTTCTTGCCCTGGCGTTTGATTTCGCCCTTGCCGATCTCGAGGCTGGCCAGTTCCGGCACGATGGCCACGCCGGCACCGGCGCCACGCGGATAGCGGATCGCCGCCGGTCCCGGATAGTAATAGCCGGTGGTCAGCATTTGCCGGCATTCGTTTTCATCCGAGGCGGCCATGATGACCATGTTCGGGATGCAGCGCAAAAACGCCATGTCATAGTTGCCGGCGTGCGTGGCGCCATCGGCGCCGACCAGGCCGGCGCGGTCCAGCGCGAACGTCACGTCCAGGTTTTGCAGCGCCACGTCGTGGATCAGCTGGTCGTAGGCGCGCTGCAGGAAGGTGGAATAGATCGCCACCACCGGTTTCAAGCCTTCGCAGGCCAGGCCGGCGCCAAACGTCACCGCGTGCTGCTCGGCGATGCCAACATCGAAATAGCGGTTCGGATACTGTTGTTCGAACTTGACCATGCCCGAGCCTTCGCGCATGGCCGGCGTGATGCCCACCAGGCGCTTGTCGTGCGCGGCCATGTCGCACAGCCAGTTGCCGAACACTTCCGTGTACGTCATCTTGCCCGGCGCGCTGGCCGGCTTGATGCCTTCCAGAGGATTGAACTTGCCGGTGCCGTGGTACAGGATGGGCTCGGCCTCGGCCAGCTTGTAGCCCTGGCCTTTTTTCGTGACCACGTGCAGGAACTGCGGGCCTTTCAGCTGCTTGATGTTCTGCAGGGTCGGGATCAGCGAATCGAGGTCGTGGCCATCGATGGGGCCGATGTAATTGAAACCGAAT
Organism: Janthinobacterium sp. J1-1; assembly: GCF_030944405.1. Lineage (NCBI taxonomy): Bacteria > Pseudomonadati > Pseudomonadota > Betaproteobacteria > Burkholderiales > Oxalobacteraceae > Janthinobacterium > Janthinobacterium sp. J1-1. The sequence goes on along the minus strand of NZ_CP132339.1, from coordinate 1,165,670 downwards.
TCCTCGAACATGGTGGCGGGCACCACCATGCCTTTCGCGTGCTCTTCAAAACGTTTCGCCAGTTCCAGCACCGGGCCCGGCAAGACGGATTTGCCGACGTTTTTCGCGGCCGCATAGAACTGGCCCGACATCAGGCGCGCCAGGTGGCGGTTCAGCGCGCCCACCGGCGGCGAGATCGACATGTCGTTGTCGTTCAGGATCACCAGCAGGTTGACGTCTTCCTGCACGCCCGCATTGTTCATCGCCTCGAAGGCCATGCCGGCCGTCATCGAGCCGTCGCCGATCACGGCGATCGCATGCAGCGGATCGCCCTTGATCTTGGCCGCCTGCGCCATGCCCAGCGCGGCCGAGATCGAGGTCGACGAATGGGCCGTGCCGAAGGTGTCGTATTCGCTTTCGTCGCGTTTCGGGAAACCCGAGATGCCATCCTTCTGGCGCAGAGTATGCATGCGTCCGCGCCGGCCGGTGAGGATCTTGTGGGTATAGGTCTGGTGACCCACGTCCCACACGATGCGGTCGTGCGGCGTGTTGAATACGTAATGCAGGGCCACGGTCAGCTCGACCGTGCCCAGGTTGGACGACAGATGGCCGCCCGTTTTCGACACGGAGTCGAGCAGGAAGCTGCGCAGTTCCTGTGCCAGCGGCACCAGTTGCGAACGCGCCAGCTGGCGCACTTGCGCCGGTTCATTGATGGTTTCTAACAGTTTCATTTAAGCCTTCCGCTGCACGACCAGGTCCGCCAGCTCGCGCAGGCGGCGTGCCTTGTCCCCGAATGGCGCCAGCGCCGCATGGGCGTCGCACCGCAATTGTTCTGCCAGGGCCTTTGACGGCTCCAGGCCCAGTATCGATACATAGGTCGGCTTGTTGGCCGCCGCATCCTTGCCTGCCGTCTTGCCCAGGGTGGCCGAATCGGCCGTGGCGTCGAGCACATCGTCGACCACCTGGAAGGCCAGCCCCACCGCCTTCGCATAGGCGTCCAGCGCCGTCATGTCGCCCGGTTCCAGATCCTTGCCGGCCAGCGCGCCGAGCACCACCGCGGCGCGCAGCAGCGCCCCCGTCTTCAACTGGTGCATCTGTTCCAGCTGCTCCAGCGACAAGGCCAGGCCCACGCTGTCGAGGTCGATCGCCTGGCCGCCGCACATGCCTGCCGAACCGGACGCCTGCGCCAGCAGCCGTATCATTGCCATCTGCCGCCCCGGCGCAATCGCCGCGCCTTCGGCCAAGATGGTGAACGCCTGCGACTGCAGCGCGTCGCCGACCAGCAAGGCGGTCGCTTCATCGTAGGCGATATGTACGGTAGGCTTGCCACGGCGCAATTCATCGTCATCCATGCAGGGCATGTCGTCATGCACCAGCGAATACACATGTATCATTTCCAGCGCGCAAGCGGCGCGCGCCAGCGTCGCGGCATCGGCATCGAACAGCTCGCCGGCCGCCATCACCAGCAGCGGGCGCACGCGCTTGCCGCCGCCCAGCAGCGCATAGCGCATGGCCGCGTGCAGCTTGTGCGGCACGGCGTCAGGCGCGGGCAGGAACCGGTCGAGCGCGCTTTCCACGCCGGCCTGGGTGGTCTGCATCCAGTCGCCGAAGGTCATGCCGACCGTTATTACCGCGCTCATTGCAAGGCCTCGCCATCGGCGAACGGTTTCAGCATGTCGCCTTCGAGCACCTTGACTTGCGCCTCGACGCCGTCAAGCTGGCCGGCGCAGTACTTGACCAGTTCGGAGCCGCGCTGATATGCCGCGACCGACGCTTCCAGCGGCAACTGGCCCGCTTCCATTTGGGTGACCAGCTGAGCAAGCTCGGCCATGGCCTCTTCAAACGAGGCCGGCACAGCTGCAGTTATTTTCTTGGACATAAACTCAGATCTTTTCGTGGCACGGGGGGCTTGCCGGGGGATGCCGGGAATACCCGGCCAGCATAGTAGCGTTATTTTAGAACAAACCACTGTCTTAAGTGAAAACTAAAGCGCGCGCGGCGTGCTCAAAGCAAGACAGATGGCCCGTTTGGCGGTGGATTTTGACGAAACCGCCCCCATCTGCGCGAAAACCTGTGGCAAAGCAGCGTTTTCTTGACGAGCGGGCCGAATACTCCCGTTTTTGTCAGGGCTTTTGGCATGGATGGGGCCGATTCACGCTATAATCGCCGGTTCTGTCCGAAATACCGTTTCAACCAATTTGAATTCAGGTCTTTGCGGATTCTTTCTCTCTGTAGCGCTGGCCCAGGGGATGACCCGGGAAGCTGCTGACCGTTGTACATATTATGGGGGGTTGGGATGTCCGATCTGGCTACTCACGCCAAGCTGGCGCGTTCAAACGCGCAACTTCCGGTCCACGTCTATTTTGACGAAACGCTGTTGCAGCGTGAAATGCAGCAATTGTTCCATGCCGGCCCGCGCTATATCGGGCACGAGCTGATGGTGCCCGAAACGGGCGACTTTGCCACCCTGGCGTCCGAAAACGAAGGACGCATGCTGGTGCGCAATGCCAATGGCATCGAAGTGCTGTCCAACGTGTGCCGTCACCGGCAGGCGCTGATGTTCAATGGCCGTGGCAATGCGAACAATATTGTCTGCCCGCTGCACCGCTGGACCTACGACCTCAAGGGTGAATTGATCGGTGCGCCGCACTTCCCCGAGACGCCGTGCCTGAACCTGTCGAAAACACCGCTGCAAAGCTGGAACGGCCTGCTGTTCGAGCAGAACGGCTACAACGTGATGGAAAAGTTGAAAGACTTGTCCGTCTCGAAAGATCTCGATTTTTCCGGCTACATGTTCGACCACGTGGAAATCCACGAATGCGACTACAACTGGAAGACCTTCATCGAAGTCTACCTCGAGGATTATCACGTCGAACCGTTCCATCCGGGCCTGGGCAGCTTTGTCAGCTGCGACGACCTGCGCTGGGAATTCGGCAAGGATTACAGCGTGCAGACGGTGGGCGTGCACCGCGGCCTGCAGCATTCGGGCTCGGCCGCCTACAAGAAATGGCAGGAGCAGGTGCTGCAGTTCCGTGGCGGCGAACCGCCGCCTTACGGCGCCATCTGGCTGACCCTGTATCCGAACATCATGGTCGAGTGGTATCCGCACGTGCTGATCGTGTCGACCCTGTGGCCCGATGGCCCGCAGAAGACGCGCAACGTGGTGGAGTTCTACTACCCCGAAGAAATCGTGCTGTTCGAGCGCGAATTCATCGAGGCCGAGCGCGCCGCCTACATGGAAACCTGCGTCGAGGACGATGAAATCGCCCAGCGCATGGATGCCGGGCGCAAGGTGCTGATGGCGCGCGGCGTCAGCGAAGTCGGCCCCTACCAGTCGCCGATGGAAGACGGCATGCAGCACTTCCACGAATGGTACCGCGACAATATCGAACTGTAATTCCCAGGGCCGCCGCGTGCGGCCTTTTTTTATCCTCACGTTTTCCAGGAATCAGATGCAATCACTTTGGATGCTGTTTGCCAGCTTTATGTTCGCCATCATGGGCGTGTGCGTGAAGATCGCCTCGGACATGTACTCGACCTCCGAGATCGTCATGTACCGCGGCATCATCGGCATCACCGTGATGACCTGCACCATCCTGTATCAAGGCGGCAGCTTCAAGACCGGCATGTGGGGCCAGCATCTGTGGCGCGGCGTGGTCGGCGTGATCGCCCTGTGGCTGTGGTTTTACGCCATCGCCATTTTGCCGCTGGCCACCGCCATGACGCTGAACTACATGGCGCCGATCTGGATCGCCGTGATCCTGCTGGCCGGCGGCTGGTGGAAAGCCTCCAAGCAGGTCGAGTGGCCGCTGGTGGCGGCGATCGCCATGAGCTTTGTCGGCGTCACCCTGCTGCTGCAACCGGTGTTTGAAACCGACCAGGCGGCCGGCGCCGTGACGGCATTGATCTCCGGCATGCTGTCGGCGCTGGCGTATTTGCAGGTAAGGAAACTTGGCCTGCTGGGCGAACCCGAATACCGCGTGGTGTTTTACTTTTCCATCGTCAATTTCGTCGCCGGCGTGATCGGCCATGTGGCCAGCGCCGGCGGCGGCCCGGTGGTCTGGCATGCGCATACCAGTGCCTATGGCGTGGGCCTGCTGGCCGCCATCGGCCTGTGCGCGACCATGGCGCAGATGGCGATGACGCGCGCATACCGCCTGGGCAAGACCCTGGTGGTGGCCAACTTGCAATATACGGGCATCGTGTTTTCCAGCTTCTGGGGCGTGGTGATCTTCGGCGATCTGTTCGACTGGCACGGCTGGGCCGGCATCGGCATCATTCTCGCTTCCGGCATTGCCGCCACCTATTACAATACCCGCAACACCGCCCGTGGCGCCGCGATTGCGCGCACGGATCCGATTGCCAGCGAAGTGTGAAGGAGCGATGCTTGAACTACACCACCTTGATCAGTGCCAGCGAACTGGCCAGCCACCTGAACGACAGCAACTGGGCCATTTTTGACTGCCGCCACGACTTGTTGAACCCCACGGCCGGCAGCGATGCGTTTGCCGCCGGGCATATTCAAAATGCGCAGTTCGCCAATATCGACACCGACCTGTCCGGCGCGAAAGCCCCGGCCGGCACGGCCTTCACGGGCCGCCATCCGCTGCCCGACCGCGCCACCCTGCTCGCCACCCTGCGCGGCTGGGGCATCGATGACGACACGCAAGTGGTGGCCTACGATGGACAGGGCGGCATGTTCGCCGCTCGGCTGTGGTGGCTGCTGCGCTGGATCGGCCACGCCAACGTGGCCGTGCTCGACGGCGGCCTGGCCGCCTGGCAGGCGCAGGGCTTGCCGGTGGTCACGCCCGTGGCGCCTCGCCCGGCCGGCAATATCACGGAACAAGCCAGCCTGGCGCGCACCGTCAGCGTGCAGGATGTCGTGGCGAATCTGGCCACGCAGGAGCTGCAGGTGCTCGACGCGCGCGCACCCGACCGCTACCGCGGCGAGAACGAAACCATCGATCCCGTCGGCGGCCATATCCCGGGCGCGAAAAGCCGCTTCTTCAAGGACAACCTGCAGCCCGACGGCCGCTTCAAGCCGGCCCGGGAACTGGAACAGGAATTCGCCGGCCTGATCGGCAAACCCGAATCCGCCATCATGCAATGCGGCTCCGGCGTGACAGCCTGCCACAATCTGCTGGCACTGGAAGTAGCGGGTTTACCGGGTGCCGCGCTGTATCCAGGTTCGTGGAGCGAATGGTGCGCGGACCCGGCACGGCCGGTGGCGACCGGCAATCCATAACCTCCGGCATCAGCCAATCACAGGCTGATGCCCAGCGCGCGGCTCAAGGCGTCCAGTTCCAGCCGCCATGCCTGCTGGCTGACCAGTTTCTGGTGCCGCGGCTTGCGCGCCAGGTCGCCCGCCAGCAACTGCTCCAGTTCGCACAGGCGTTCCAGTTGCCGTTCGCTGTCGGCCGGTACCGCCAGCGTTATCGCCGGCGGCGGTATCGATGCCGCCTGTCCCTGACCTGCGTTCAGGCGCGCATACGCGCTGGCCGCGTCAGGCCATTCCTCCAGGCGCCCGTCGGCCACCACCCAGTAGCGGTTGCAGGCCGCTTCGATCAGGTCGCGGTCGTGCGACACCAGCAGGCAGCCGCCCTCGTAACCTTGCAAGGCCTGCGCCAGTTCGCGCTTGCCCTGCAGGTCCAGGTGATTGCTCGGTTCGTCGAGCAGCAGCAGATGATAATGGGCCAGCGACAGTGCCAGGAACAGCAGGCGCGCCCGTTCGCCACCGCTCAGGGTGGCCACCGCCTGCCCATGGCGCGCATAGGCAAAGCCGGCGCCGATCAGCGCCTGCCGGCGCGCCACCTGGCTGCGCGCGGCCTCGTTCGTCAAGGTGAACGGATACAGCGCATCGGACAGGTCGGCATCGTCCGCTAGTTGCTTGAGCGACTGGTCGTAATAGCCGATATGGGCGGCGCGGTGCCAGCGCAGGCCGGGCCGCTCGTGCTGGCCCTGCATTGCATGCCAGCACAGGCGCAGCAAGGACGATTTGCCGCTGCCATTGGCGCCCAGCAAGGCAATGCGGTCGCCCGGCTTGAGCCATAGCTGGTCGATGCGGAACAGGCGCGCTGCATCAGGGGCGGCGCGCACGTCGAGTTGATCAAACGCCAGCAACTGGTCGGCCGCCAGCGCCTTGCCGTGCAGGCTCAAACGCCACGGCGCGCCGTCGCTGACGAAGGCCTGTTCCTCCTTCAGTTTGTCGATGCGCCGCTGCATGCTCTTGGCCTTGCGGGCCATGCCTTCATTGTCGTACATGCGGCCCCACAGGGCCAGGCGGGTGCTGCTGACGGCCAGGCGGTCGATTTCCTTTTGCTCGGAAGCATGGCGGGTGGCCGCCACCGCATCGGCCTCGGCCAGCGCCAGCAACGCCGGACCGCAGGGCAAGTCGACATCGTGGATGCGGCCATCGCGCATGATCCAGCTGCGCGTGGCCACGTTATCGAGCAGGCGCTGGTCGTGCGAGACGAGGATGAAGGCGCCGCGCCAGGCTAGCAGGAATTGCTCCAGCCACAGCAGCGACGGCAGGTCCAGGTGGTTGCTCGGCTCATCGAGCAGCAACACGTTCGGCTCCTGCAGCAGCGCCCTGCCCAGCAGCAGGCGCGTGTGCTGGCCACCGGACAGCGAGCGCACCGGCACCTGCGCCGTGCCGGCGTCAAAACCCAGTTCGGCCAGCAGGCTGTCGACGCGCCAATGCAGTTCGGGCTGGTCCAGCACCGGTGCCAGCAGGGCCTCATGCAGGCTCAGTTCGGCCAATGCAGGTGGCAGATGCTGCTCGACATGCTGCAGCCGGCAGGCGCGCGCCTGGGTGATGGTGCCGGCCGTCGCTTCACGCGTGCCGGCGAGCAGTCCCAGCAGGGTCGATTTGCCGCAGCCGTTATGGCCGATCAGGCCGATGCGGTCGCCCTGGCGCAAAGTAAAGGCGAGTTCGTGGAACAGGAAACCGTCATGGGTATCGAGCTGTAATGCTTGTGCAGAAATAAGGGTAGTCATGGCTCTTGTCTTTGTTCGGGATGCAAGCATCCGCGTTAACAGGAGCGCCAACGACAACCTTGAGTCGAGCAAGACTCTATGGAGAGGGGGACTCTGACCCGGTTATCGCGACGCGATAGAACGAGGGCAAGAGCTGGCAAATGCGCTTAAAGAGCGCGCGCGCCACAAGGCGAGCAACAAGTTTTCTTCCATTATATTTTCCTCCTTTCTTTTCAAGTGAACAAGAAAGGCCATGCTACACCGTTATGTGCCGGGTTTCAACCGTGCCGGTGGCGCGTCAAAAACAGCACGATGCAGACACCGAGCGCGATCAGCAGCACTTGCGGGATGGTTTCGCGCAAGGTGGAGCGGCGCTGCATCTGCGGCATCAGGTCCGACAGCGCAATATAGATGAAGCCGGACGAGGCAAACACCAGCACGTAGGGAATCAGGTTGCTGGCGCGGTCCAGCGTGAAGTAGCCCAGCAGGCCGCCGGCCACCGCCATCAGGCTGCACAGCAGGTTGAAAATGTAGGCGCGCAGGCGCGAGAAACCGGCATTGAGCAGCACGATGAAGTCGCCGATTTCCTGCGGGATTTCATGCGCGATGATCGCCAGGCCGGTGACCAGGCCCAGCTTCGGGTCGGCCAGGAAGGCGGCGGCGATCAGGATGCCGTCGGTGAAATTGTGCATGCCGTCGCCGACCAAAATCATCCAGCCGGCCTTGCCCGCCTCGTGCTTGTCATGGCCGTGCGCATGGTGGTGGCCGTCGCCTTCGTGATGGTGCGAATGGCGCAGGATGGCGAATTTTTCCAGCATGAAAAATGCCAGCAAGCCGGCCAGCAAGGTCGCGAACAGGCTGCGCGGATCGGCCTGCGACTCGAACGCTTCGGGCAAGGCGTGCAGCAGCGAGGTCGACAGCATGATGCCGACCGACAGGCTGACCATGCGCTCGACCACCTTGGACAGGAACGCAAACGAGAAGATCGCCGCTGCGGTAATGCTGAACAGGCCCGCGATCGTGGTCGCGAGCAAAATGGATATAAGGACGGGATCGATGATTTCTTACCTCAAAAGGGGCGCCAGAATACTGGCGTCCGCTGTGCTGGAGCCTGCTCAGTACGGTATTGCGTATTGTTGATTGCTGCGACCTTGGCGGCGGCGTGGCGCGAGTAAGATGCAATTGTACTGCATTGGCGGAAGAACCGGGCATTTACGGCCCGGTTCGGCTTATCCAGTCAATGAGGAAAGATGCCGCTGAGATGCTGCTTACACCACGCCATTGGCCTTGAACCAGGCCAGGCAGCGGGCATAGCCGTCCTTGGCGTCGGCCGCCACATAGCTGGGGCGGTAGTCGGCGTTGAAGGCGTGGCCCGAGTCCGGATAGACGACGAATTCGGATTTGCTGCTCCCTTTGGCCAGCGCCGCTTTCATGGTGGCGATCGATTCCTGGCTGATGCCGGTATCCTTGGCGCCATACAGGCCCAGGACCGGTGCCTTGAGCGCCGGTGCGATATCGACCGGGTGCTGCGGCGTGATCGCGGTCGACTCGCCCACCAGGCGGCCATACCAGGCCACGCCCGCTTTCACGGCCGGATTGTGCGCCGCATACAGCCAGGTGATGCGGCCGCCCCAGCAAAAACCGGTAATGCCCAGGCGCGCGGTGTCGCCGCCATTCTGCCTGGCCCAGGCGACGATGGCGTCCAGGTCGCTCATTACCTGCGCATCAGGGGTCTTGCCGACGATGTTCTTCATCAGTTCGGGCATGCTGGGCGCCTTGGTGGCGTCGCCCTGGCGCACGAACAGGTCGGGCGCCAGCGCCAGGTAACCCTGCTTGGCAAAGCGGCGCGCCATGTCGGCGATATGCTCGTGCACGCCAAAGATCTCGGAAATCACCAGGATCACCGGCAAGCCCGTCTTGCCTTCGGGCTGGGATGCATAGACGGGCACGTCCTGGCCGTCGATCTTGACCATGATGGTGCCCGAGATCAGGCCCGCGCCATCGGTCTTGATCACGTTTTGCGCCACCACCGGCAGCGCGGCCACGGCAAAACCCGTGCCCAGCGCCACTTTCAGGAAACCACGGCGGCCATCGGCCCCGGACAGGCTGCTCTGGCCCAACAGACTTTCCACATCGCTAATCATGTCTTTCATGCGTTTCTCCTGAAAGTGTTGCGTTTAAAAACATTAATGCGCCTGGTCCCAATTCTTGCCGACGCCAACTTCCGCCGTCAACGGCACCTTGAGTTCGGCCACGCCGGCCATCAGCTCGGGCAGCTTGCGCTTGACCAGTTCCAGCTCGGCGTCCGGCACTTCCAGCACCAGCTCATCGTGCACCTGCATGATCATTTTCGTTTGCAGGCCGTCCTGCTCCAGCCAGTTTTGCACGGCGATCATGGCCAGCTTGATCAGGTCGGCCGCCGTGCCCTGCATCGGCGCATTGATCGCGGCCCGTTCGGCGCCCTGGCGGCGCGGGCCGTTCGGCGAATTGATTTCCGGCAGCCACAGGCGGCGGCCAAACACGGTTTCCACATAGCCACGCGCCTTGGCTTGCTGGCGCGTGTCTTCCATATACTGTTTCACGCCTGAAAAACGCGCGAAATAGCGGTCGATATAGCTTTGCGCGGCCGTGCGGTCGACGCCCAGATTACCGGCCAGGCCAAACGCGCTCATGCCGTAGATCAAGCCAAAGTTGATGACCTTCGCGTAGCGGCGTTGCTCGCTTTGCACCTCGGCGGCCGTCACGCCGAAGATTTCGGCCGCGGTGGCGCGGTGAATGTCGATGCCGTCGGCAAACGCGCGCAGCATCGCCTCGTCGCCCGAAATATGCGCCATGATGCGCAGCTCGATCTGGGAATAGTCGGCCGAGACGATGCTGCTGCCCGGCGGCGCAATAAAGGCTTCGCGGATGCGGCGCCCTTCAGCGCTGCGGATCGGAATATTCTGCAAGTTCGGGTCGTTCGACGCCAGGCGCCCGGTGACGGCGACGGCCTGCGCATAATTGGTATGCACGCGGCCGGTGCTGGCGTTGATCATCTTCGGCAATTTGTCGGTATAGGTCGACTTCAGCTTGGCCATGCCGCGGTATTCGAGCAGCACTTTCGGCAACGGATAATCCTCGGCCAGCTTTTGCAGCACTTCCTCATCGGTGGACGGCGCGCCGGTCGGGGTCTTCTTGACCACAGGCAGTTTCAGTTTTTCAAAAAAAATCTCGCCGATCTGCTTCGGCGACCCGAGGTTGAACGGCTGCTCGGCCAGTTCATACGCTTTCTTTTCCAGTTCCAGGATTTTCACGGCCAGCTCGGCCGACTGCAAATTCAATAGCGCGTCGTCGATCAGCACGCCGTTGCGCTCGATCTTCTGCAGCACCTGCGCCGTCGGCAGCTCGATCTTTTCGTAGATAAAGGTCAGCTTTTCGTCATTGGCGACATTGCCCCACATGGCGTTATGCAGGCGCAAGGTGACATCGGCATCCTCGGCCGCATAGCGGGCCGCCTGTCCCACTTCCACCTGGTTGAAGGTGATCTGCTTGGCGCCCTTGCCGCACACGTCCTCGAACGGGATGGTGGTGTAGTTCAGGTGGCGCAAGGCCAGGCCGTCCATGTCGTGTTTCTTGTGCGATTCAAACACATACGATTCGAGCAGGGTGTCGTGCACGATGCCGCGCAATGTCACGCCGTGGTTGGCGAAGATATGGCTGTCGTATTTCAGGTTCTGGCCCAGCTTGGGCTTGTTCGCGTCCTCCAGCCAAGGCCGCAGCTTGCTCAGGACATGCTCACGCGACAGCTGGTCCGGCGCGCCCGCGTAATCGTGCGCCAAAGGAATATAGCAGGCCGCGTGTTCGGCCACGGACAATGAAATGCCGACCATCTGCGCCGTCATCGGTTCCAGCGAGGTGGTTTCCGTGTCGACGGCCGTCAAAGGCGCCGCATCGATCAGGGCGATCCATTTGTCGAGCTGTTCATCGGTCAGCACGGTTTCATAGACGGCCTCGGGCGCCGGAGCGGCGTCGGCAAACATATCGCCGGTGGTGTTCGCAGCAGCATTGGCGGCAGGCGGCGCGCCCACCGGCGACATCGGCGGCGGCGCGCCACCGAGTTCGCGCAGCAGGGCCTTGAAGCCGTAGCGGTTGAAGAAGGCCAGCAGCGCGTCGCGGTCTTCTTGTTTCGCCGCCAGGGAGTCGGCGATCGTCGTCATGTGTGCCGACAGATCGCAGTCGGTCTTGACCGTGATCAGGGCGCGCGCCTGCGGCAGCCACGGCAGCGCCGTACGCAGGTTTTCGCCGACGGCGCCGCCGACATTGGCCGCGTTTTCCATCACGCCTTCCAGGCTGTCGTACAGGGTCAGCCATTTGACGGCCGTCTTCGGACCGCATTTCGACACGCCCGGCACATTGTCGACCGTATCGCCGATCAGCGACAGGTAGTCGATGATGCGGTTCGGCGGCACGCCGAACTTGGCCAGCACGGCCGCTTCGTCGAGCTTTTCATTGCTCATGGTATTGATCAGGGTCACCTGGCTGTTGACCAGCTGGGCCAGGTCCTTGTCGCCGGTGGACACCACCACGTTCATGCCGGCGCCAGCGGCCTGCACGGCCAGGGTGCCGATCACGTCATCGGCTTCCACGCCGTCGACCATCAGGATGGGCCAGCCCATGGCTTTCACGGCTTCATGGATAGGCTCGATCTGCAGGCGCAAATCGTCCGGCATGGAGGCGCGCGTGGCCTTGTATTCCGGATACATATCGTCGCGGAAAGTCTTGCCCTTGGCATCGAACACGCAGGCGATATACGCGGCCGGGTAGTCGGCGCGCAAACGGCGCAGCATGTTGACCATGCCGTGCATGGCGCCGGTAGGGTAGCCGTCCGGGCTGCGCAGGTCGGGCAGCGCGTGGAAGGCGCGATAAAGGTAACTGGAACCATCGACTAACAGCAGGGTGTTTTGCATAATGCCAATAAATAAAGGTGAGCCGCGCCTGCCAGAGGGAAACATGGGGTGGGCGGGTGGAATATCGTTCAATTATCGCAGAGTTTGTGGGCGCGCCACCTGGCGCGTGCAGCGCTGTTTTCTGCTGCGTGGCCGGGCGTGCCGGCGCACCCCACTATTTCTCTGCATTTAAAACAGCTTGCTTGGCAGTTTGTTACAATGCCCCATAGATAACAACGGCTTATTGACAGTCTGTACACTGCGGCGTCACGCCGCGGTCACACTTGGAAGCGACCCCATCATGATGCGTACCTCCACCTTCTGGCGACTCCTGGCACTGCCCCTGCTGGCCGTGTCGGCGATCGCCGGCGCCCAGACGCCACCGAAACCCAGCGATGCGCCACCGCAGCTGGAAAAAATCGAAGAAATGGGCGAAGCGCCCATTACCGTCACGCCAGCGGCACCTGCTCAGCAGATCACGGAAAAGCGCGAGAATGGCGTGACGTCGGAAGTGAAAGTGACGTCGGGCGGCAGCACCTATTACATGAAGCCGTCGGCCGGCGGCGACCAGGCCCATGGCAGCGCCCTGCGCGGCCCGCAATGGAAGGTGATGGAATTTGACCTGGGCAAGAAAAAACAGAAACAGCGTGACGAGGAAGCGGCCGACGACGTGCCTGCGCCACCGCCGCCAGCCAAGTAAGCATCCACTCTTGCCCTGCCCTGCCCCGGCCGTCTGCGGGGCAGCAGGCTTTTTTTGACCTTTTTGATCTCTCTTCTTTCCCATGGCAGTTTTTACCGCGCTACACCTGGACGATATCGGCCAATGGATCACGCAATTCCCACTCGGCAAGCCTCTGGCGCTCAAGGGCATCGCTTCCGGCATTGAAAACAGCAATTTTTTCCTCAGCACCGAGCGCGGCGAGCATGTGCTGACGATCTTTGAAAACCTGAGCTTCGAGCAATTGCCGTTCTATCTGCAACTGATGCGCCACCTCGCCGAACGCGGCGTGCTGGTGCCGGCACCGATCCCGAACGCCGACGGCGAACTGGTCTGCAGCCTGCAAGGCAAGCCGGCCGCCATCGTCAGCAAGCTCGACGGCAGCTCACAGATGGATCCCCAGCCCGTGCATTGCGCGGCTGTCGGCGCCATGCTGGCGAAAATGCATCTGGCGGCGCAGGATTTTCCGCTGCAACAACCGAACTTGCGCGGCCTGGACTGGTGGAACGCCACCACGCCGCTGGTCTTGCCCCACCTGGACGAAGGCAACGCGCATCTGCTGCGCGCCGAAATTCATTTCCAGGACGCGTTTGCCGCCTGCGCCACTTACAAAGCCTTGCCGCGCGGCCCCGTGCATGCCGACCTGTTCCGCAACAACGTGATGTTCGACGGCGAACGGCTGACGGGCTTTTTCGATTTTTACTTCGCCGGCTGCGATACCTGGCTGTTCGACGTGGCCGTCACCGTCAACGACTGGTGCATTGATTTGTCCACCGGCAAGCTCGACGTCGAGCGCGTGCGCGCCCTGCTCGACGCCTACCAGGCCGTGCGCCCGTTTACCACCGAAGAACATACGGCCTGGCAACCGCTGCTGCGCGCCGCCGCGCTGCGCTTCTGGCTGTCGCGCCTGTACGATTACTACCAGCCGCGCGCAGCCGAAATGCTGACGCCCCATGATCCCGCGCATTTTGAACGCATCTTGCGCGAACGTATCGCTACACCTGCACCGGAACTGTTTTAAGAACATGGAAAAATTACCTGCAAGCACAGGCTGGCACTGGGTGAAACAAGGCTTCGGCCTGTTTCGCAAGCAACCTGGCGGCATGTCGATGCTGTTTCTCGGCTATATGGTGTGCATGCTGCTCGTCAGCGTCATCCCCCTGCTGGGCCAATTTCTGCCCGTGATCCTGGTGCCGATCTTCTCCGTCGCCTTTGCCCAGGGCTGTCTGAATATCGACCAGGGCAAGCGCGTCTTGCCCAGCTTGCTGCTGTCGGGCTTTCGCAAGCCAGCCCTGCCGGTGCTGTTCGGCCTGGGCGTGCTGTACCTCATCATGGCCATCGTGGCCATCGGCGCCTCGTCGCTGGTCGACGGCGGTACCCTGTGGCAACTGGTGACAGGCCAGCTCAATCCGCAAACCTCGCCCGAGGTGATCCGCGAATCGAATATCGGCTCGGCCATCCTGTTGACCATGGCCATGTCGATTCCCGCCCTGATGGCCTTCTTCTTTGCCGCGCCGCTGATCTACTGGCAGCACGTCAGCCTGGGCAAGGCGCTGTTCTTCAGCTTTTTTGCCGTCTGGCGCTCGCTGTCGGCCTTTATCGTGCTGGCCTCGACCTGGTTCGCCATCAGCATCGTCACCAGCCAGTTGCTGTTCATGATCGTCGGCCGCACGCAGATGGCCATCCAGCTGATGATGCCGCTGTCGATGATCCTGACGGTGATCATGCATTGCTCGTTTTATGCGGCATACCGGCAGATTTTTGGCGTGCCGGCAGCCGATGGGAAGGTATCACTCGACAAAATTGATAACTGAATCAACTTTTTAAAATAATTTAACATTCGTGACAATGTGAAATTATTGCTGATAATTAACAATGATATCCTTCAGGCATTTTAAACTTGATAAGATATCCTGTGAAAACAACCTTTGCAATTTGTGCATTGACCTTGGCCACCTTGTCCGCCTGTGGCGGCGGTGGCAGCAATGACAGCACTGTACCAACACCGGCAACCAACACTGCTCCTGTCGCGCAAGCTGGCGCGTCACAGAATATTGTTGCTGGCACCGTCGTCACACTCGATGGCAGTACCAGTTCCGACAAGGATGGTGACACGCTCACTTATGCGTGGGTGCTGACTTCCAGGCCGGCTGGCAGTATCGCCACCTTGTCTTCCGCCACTGCGGTCAAGCCCACGTTCACCGCAGACGTTGCCGGCGCCTATATTGCCACGCTGACCGTCAATGACGGCAAGACCAGCAGCATCGCCGCGACGGTCACGATCACAGCCTCTGTCGTCAATGCCGCACCGGTAGCCAATCCCGGCATTGGCCAGAACGTCGTTGCGGGAAGCCCCGTCACCCTTGACGGCAGCGCCAGCACGGATGCCAACAACGACCCGCTGACATATGCATGGGTACTGACAAGGCCTACATTAAGCGTTGCCACCCTGGCATCGTCGACAACCGCGAAGCCGACATTCACGGCCGATGTGGCGGGCGACTATATCGCCACCTTGATCGTCAATGACGGCAAGATCAACAGCGCACCGCTGTCCGTCACCATCACCGCAACGGTTGCCAACGCAGCACCGGTCGCCAATGCAGGCAGTGCCCAGAGTCTGCTTGCAGGCAACGTGGTCACGCTGGACGGCAGCACCAGTTCGGATGCCAATGGCGACACCCTGATCTATGCATGGGTATTGACGTCGAAACCGGCTGGCAGCAATGCTGCGCTCAGCAATGTTTCATCAGCCAAGCCCACCTTCACCGCCGATGTCGCCGGCTTGTATGTTGCCAGCCTGGTGGTCAATGATGGCAAGGTCAGCAGCGCCGCCTCGACAGTGCAAATCACCGCAGCCGCAATCAATGCGGCACCCGTCGCCAACGCAGGTATTGCACAAAACGCCGTGACGGGAACATCGATCAGCCTCAATGGCAGCGCCAGCTCGGATGCCAATGGCGATCCGCTCACTTATGCATGGAGTCTGACATCGAAGCCGGCAGGCAGCAGCCTGACCTTCAGTTCGACTGCTGCCAAGCCTGTCTTTACGGCAGACGTGCCAGGCACTTATGTGTTCACCTTGACAGTCAATGATGGCAAGCTCAATAGTACGCCAGCGACAGTGGCTGTCACGGCAGCGGCAGCCAATGTGGCGCCAGTGGCCAATGCCGGTAGCGCGCAAAACGTGGTGACCGGTGCGGCGGTAACGCTCAATGGTAGCGCCAGTTCGGATGCCAATGGCGATACGCTGACCTATGCATGGACGTGGGTCTCGAAACCCACCAGCAGCGCGGCAGCGCTGTTGTCCGCCAATACGGCACAGCCAAGCTTTACCGCCGATATGGAAGGCACATATGTCGCCAGCCTGATTGTGAACGATGGGAAGGTGAATAGTCCGGCAATCAATGTAGCGGTCACTGCCATCACTAACACCCTGATGCTGTTCCAGCAAGAAACTAGCATCATCAATGGCACGACCGAAACCAAGCTTACGCTTCCCTACACCAGTGTCGGCGCGATGCAGAATTCTTGCGTGGGTTCCTGCTCAGTCAACTACACCATAGGTACATTCAAACTGACCGCCGTTGGCGCCAATTTCACGGTCACCAGCTTGAGTGCTACCGATAGCACCAATACGGTGGCTCCTACATTTGGAGGCTTAAGCCAGTCGCAAGTGATCAGTGCCGGCAGCAGTGCGGTGTTCACCTTGCTCTCGCCAAAAACCAGCAACGCGACAGCAAAACTGACTTATCGGTTTGTCGTTGCTGAAACTGGACAAGTTTTCAGCTACAGCGTGGATTTCAAATCGAACTGATAAGCTGAACGTTAGTGTCATGGCCCCCATTGATCAGTGATCCATGGGGGCATTTTTTCTTAGCGTCCCAGCCGCTCCAGCTTGGCAATCCCCAAGTCCAGCACCTTCATGCCATGCTGGCCGAAGTTGATCTGCGCGCGCGCGTTGCCGCCGCCGCCTTCGATATTGACGATCACGCCTTCGCCGAACTTGGCGTGGGCCACCGATTCACCGATGCGCCAGCCGCCACCCGGGGATTTCTGCGCGATCTTCTGCGCAATCGCGTTGTCGGAGCCCAGGCTGCCCACCGTGCGCGGCGCTTCGTCCCAGGCCGACTTGCGGTTGCCGAACCAGTTGGCCTGCACTTTCGGCGACAGCCATTTCAGGGCTTCCTCCGGCAATTCGTCGAAGAAGCGCGACTTCATGTTGTAGCGGGTCTGGCCGTGCAACATGCGCGTCTGCGAAAAGCTCATGTATAAACGCTTGCGCGCGCGCGTGATCGCCACGTACATCAAACGCCGCTCTTCCTCCACGCCGTTGTCTTCCTTGGAACTGCTTTCGTGCGGGAACAGGCCCTCTTCCAGGCCGGTAATAAAGACGTTGTCGAATTCCAGGCCCTTGGCCGAGTGCACCGTCATCATCTGCAGCGCATCCTGACCCGCCTGCGCCTGGTTATCCCCGGCTTCCAGCGAGGCGTGCGACAAAAAGGCCGACAGCGGCGACATCACGGCCGGCAATGGCGCGTCGGCATCGAGAATCTCGATGCCATCCTGGTTGACGACCGGCGCGCCCGATTGCGCCTGGGCAGACGGCCCCAGGTGCGCCGGCGCGGCCTGGCCAAACCCTTCTTCGGAAACGAACTGGGTGGCCGCGCTGACCATCTGCTCCAAGTTCTCGATGCGGTCGGCGCCTTCCTTTTCATTCTGATAGTGTTGCAGCAAGGTACTCGCTTCCAGCACCACGCGCACCATTTCCGGCAGTGACAATTGCTGGGTTTCGAAGCGCACGCCCTCGATCAGCTTGACGAAGCCGGCCAGGGTACTGCCCGCCTTGCCCGCCACATACGGCACGGACGCATACAGCGAAATGCCGTACTGCTCGGAGGCGGCCTGCAGCTGCTCGATCGAGCGCATGCCGATGCCGCGCGTGGGGAAGTTCACCACGCGCAAGAAGGCCGAATCGTTGTGCGGATTGTCCATCAGCTGCAAGTAGGCGATCGCATGCTTGACCTCGGCGCGCTGGAAGTAGCGCTGGCCGCCGTACACGTGGTAGGGAATCGCGGCCGAAAACAGCGCGTGTTCGATCACGCGCGACTGCGCGTTCGAGCGGTACAGGATCGCGATTTCGCTGCGCGAGGCGCCTTCGGCGATCAGGCTTTTCGCTTCCTCGATGATCCACTGCGCTTCCTGCAGGTCGGAACTGGCTTCGTACACGCGGACCTGCTCGCCATGGCCGGCGTCGGTGCGCAGATTCTTGCCCAGGCGCTTGCTGTTGTTGGCGATCAGCACGTTGGCGCTGTCGAGGATATGGCCGTGCGAGCGGTAATTCTGTTCCAGCTTGATCAGGTTTTTCACCTGGAACTCATGCTCGAAGGCGCTCATGTTTCCGACGTTGGCGCCGCGGAAAGCATAGATGCTCTGGTCATCGTCGCCGACGGCAAACAGGGCGCCGCCATCGCGGCTGCCATGGCCGGCCAGCAATTTGAGCCAGTTGTATTGCAGATTATTCGTATCCTGGAACTCGTCGACCAGGATATGGCGGAAGCGCGCCTGGTAATGCTCGCGCAGCGGCTGGTTGCGGCTCAAGAGTTCATACGTGCGCAGCAGCAGTTCGGCAAAATCGACCACCCCTTCGCGCTGGCACTGGTCGTCGTACAGCTGGTACAGCTCGACCATCTTGCGCTCGTGCGCGTCGTACGCTTCCACGTCGGTGGCGCGCAGGCCCTGGTCCTTGGCATTGTTGATGAAATACATCACCGTCTTCGGCGGGAATTTTTCATCATCGATATTGTTTGCCTTGAGCAAACGCTTGATCACCGACAGCTGATCCTGCGAGTCGAGGATCTGGAAGGTCTGCGGCAAGGCGGCATCGCGGTAATGCGTGCGCAGCAGGCGGTTGCACAGGCCGTGGAAGGTGCCGATCCACATGCCGCGCGTATTGATCGGCAGCATCGCCGACAGCCGCGTCAGCATTTCCTTGGCAGCCTTGTTGGTAAACGTGACGGCCAGGATGCCGGGCGGCGACACCTGCTGGGTCTGGATCAGCCAGGCGATGCGGGTGGTCAGCACGCGGGTCTTGCCCGAGCCGGCGCCCGCCAGGATCAGGGCATGCTGGGCTGGCAAAGTGACGGCGGCCAGTTGTTCGGGATTGAGGTTGTGAAGAAGATTTTGCATCCCCCGATTATACCGGCATGCCGCATTTCACTGTGGATTTGTCCAGTTACTGTGTGATGCGGTGATTTGTCAACCGGCCCGTACCGGCTTCGCTTTTCCGGTACGCAAGGCTTCCTCGATCACGCCCCGCGTGGTGCGTTCGGCCTCCTTGCTGGCGCGTCCCTGGCGCTCGCCCAGTTCGCCCATTCGCTTGCCCAGGCTGTCCATCGGCTTGCCGGCCTGGTCCATCTGGCGCCCTTTCGCTTCCAGCGCGGCGTCATGGGCGCGATCCTGGCGGTGGGCCATGCGTTCATGCACGGCTTCGATCTCGTCCTGGAGTACTTCCACCGCATCCTGGGCCTGTTCGACATGGTTTTCTGCCACATCGCGCTGGGCCTCGGATTTTGCCTGCCGCTGCTGCTGATGCGCCGCCGCCAGCTTGCGCTGCGCCTCGCCCAGCTGGGCCGACAGCTTTTTCAGGTCCGCCGCATCCGCCCGGGACACCTGGCCCGCCTGGCGGCCCTGCTCGCCCATTTCACGACCCAGCTTGCCCATCTGCCTGCCGTGCTCGCCCATCTGCTGGCCCAGCGCCGACATTTCCTGGCCCAGCGCCTGCACCGGTTTCCAGGCCGTATCGGCGCGCGCCAGCAAATCACGGTCCTCGATCACATACGATTTGCCATGGTCGCGGAACCACAGGAAGGGGCCATTGCTGGTGCGCTTGAGGCGGTCCAGCTCGTCGTTATCGGAGCCACTGCCATAGGTGGAGATGGCGCCATTCTTGCCTTGTACCAGCGTAAAAGGTTCACCGGAAGCGGCCATGGCGCCGAAAGAGAGGATGGCGCCGGCAAAGGCCAAGCACAGACGGGATGGGATCAGCATGGTATTCCTCGCTACGGTCGACGTTGGGAGCCTGACTGTAGCGAGATTGCGGTCGCACGGCGCGCGCCATGCGATAAACGGCAGAAAGCGGGGAACAGACGGCGCATCGGCTGCGCCGTCCGGATGATTAATACAGCACGACCGAACGGATCGACTCGCCGCTCTTCATCAGATCGAAACCTTCGTTGATGCGTTCGAGCGGCAGCCGGTGCGTGATCAGATCGTCGATATTGATCTTGCCTTCCATATACCAGTCGACGATCTTCGGCACATCGGTGCGGCCGCGCGCGCCGCCGAAGGCCGAACCGCGCCATTCGCGGCCTGTCACCAGCTGGAACGGACGGGTCGAGATTTCCTGGCCGGCGGCCGCCACGCCGATAATGAACGATTTGCCCCAGCCCTTGTGCGTGCACTCGAGCGCCTGGCGCATCAGGGTGGTGTTGCCGACGCATTCAAAACTGTAATCGGCGCCGCCATCGGTCAGCTGCACGATGGCGTCGACCACGTTTTCCACCTCGTTCGGATTGATAAAGTGCGTCATGCCGAACTTGCGGGCGATCGCCTGGCGCGCCGGGTTGATGTCGATGCCGATGATTTTGTCGGCGCCCACCATTTTCGCGGCCTGGATCACATTGAGGCCGATACCGCCCAGGCCGAACACGGCCACGTTGGCGCCCGCCTCGACCTTGGCCGAGAACAGCACCGCGCCCACGCCGGTGGTCACGCCGCAACCGATATAGCAGACCTTGTCGAACGGCGCGTCTTCGCGGATCTTCGCCAGGGCAATTTCCGGCACCACGATGTAGTTGGAAAAGGTCGAGGTGCCCATGTAGTGGAACAGCGGTTTGCCGTCCAGCGAGAAACGGCTGGTGGCGTCCGGCATCAGGCCACGGCCCTGGGTGCTGCGGATTTTCTGGCACAGATTGGTCTTCTGCGACAGGCAGAATTTGCACTCGCGGCATTCCGGCGTGTACAGCGGAATCACGTGGTCGTCTTTTTTCAGCGTTTTCACGCCCGGGCCCACCTCGACCACGATGCCGGCGCCTTCATGGCCCAGGATGGCCGGGAAGATGCCTTCCGGATCGGCGCCGGACAAGGTGTAGTAATCGGTATGGCAGATGCCGGTCGCTTTCAGCTCGATCAGCACTTCGCCTTCGCGCGGGCCGGCCAGGTCGACTGTTTCAATGGTCAGGGGGGCGCCGGCCTTCCAGGCCACGGCTGCTTTGGTTTTCATGGTTGTCCTGTAAAGAGGTATCTGGATGCTTACTTGGTCGTTTTCGCGCGGTTCAAAAACGCGCCATGCAGGCCGTTCAGGGTTTCCTCGGCCAGCAGCAGCTGGCTGGCGATTTCATTGATCTTGCGGCGGCTGGAACGGGCATGGTCGCGCAGCACTTCGAAAGCGGTGTTGCGGTCGGTCTGGAACTTGCCCATCAACAGGCCCACGGCCAGGCTGGTTTCGCGGCCGGCGGCCAGCGCCGCATTCAGGTTCAGTTCGGTGCGGCGCAGCTGGCGGATATCGTCGGCACGCGCCAGGCCCGCTTCAAAGGCGGGCATCAGGCGGCCTTCGTCGACCGGCTTGACGACATAGCCGACGGCGCCATAGGCGGCCGCCTGCTTGCCCGATTCGCTGTCGCCGCTGCCGGACAGGAACATGAACGGCACGGCGGTTTCGGCGTGCAGGCGCTTGGCCAGTTCCAGGCCGGACATGCCGGGCATATGGATGTCGAGCAGGGCCAGGTCCGGCTCGCGCTGGGCGATCAGCTGCAAGGCCGCTTCGGCCGAACTGGCCAACGCCGTTTCATAGCCTGCATGGCGCAATACTTCGCCGAGAAACTCCAGCAGCAGCTGGTCATCGTCAACGATCAGGATAAGGCGTTTGGCGGCTGGCTGATTCATGGGCAAGGGAACCTCGGTCATAGTAAAAGGGATAAACGGATGGTCTTATTATATGCCGATTATTCCGTGAAACCAGACCCGCTTGCGCCGCCTGCCCTAGTTGCCAAACAGCTTATTAAATTCCCGTACGGAAATGGCTACATCATCCGCCAGGTACACGCTGCTGATCGCCGCCACCAGGTCGGCGCCGCGCGTGGCCAGCGGCGCGGCGTTTTCCGGCGTCATGCCGCCAATCACCACGCACGGCAGGGCGATCTCACGTTTGGCCTGCAGCACGATGTCGGGATCGGTGGTGACCGGGTATTGCTTGACCAGCGAGGGATAAAAACCGCCAAACGCCATATAGCTGGCGCCGCCAAGCTGCGCCTGGCGCGCCAGCTGCAGATCGCCATAGCACGATGCGCCCACCAGTTTTTGCTTGCCCAGCCGCGCACGGGCCTGCGCCACGGAGATGTCCGTGCCGCCGACATGCACGCCATCGGCGTCCAGCTCCTCGCACAGGTCGATAAAATCGTTGACGATAAAAGGCACGCCGTATTTGCGGGCGAGCAGCAGCAAGGCGCCCGCCTGTTCGCGCCGCAGCGCCGCATCGGCATTCTTGTGGCGGTATTGCAGCAGCGCCACGCCCTCCTGCAAGGCTTGCTCCGTCACATCGAGCAGGCGGCCGGTATCATCCCAGTTCGGGGTAACCAGATACAGTCCACGCATGAGTTCCTCCTTATAAAGTGAAAGTGATGAGCCGCTGCGGCATCAGCTGGCCCGGTGCGACGGCATAAGCCTGCGCCAGGGCCGCATGGCAATACGCTTGCGCTTGCGCCAGCGCACCGGGCAGGGCCTGTCCCAGCGCCAGCCGCGCCGCGATGGCGGCCGCCAGCGTACAGCCGCTGCCGTGAAATTCGCCGGGCAGGCGCGGCCATTGCCACTCCCGCCCCTCGCCCGCCGCGCCAAACCAGCGGTTGAGGACGCTACTGCCCGCGCCATGGCCGCCGGTGAGCAGCACATGGCCGCAGCCTTGTGCCTGCAAAGTCCGCGCCTGGCCGGCAACATCGGCAACATTCGTCAAGCGGCTGGCCTCCGGTCCATTCGGTACTATCACGGTAGTCACCGGCAACAGCGGCGCCAGCGCCCGCACCGCGTCATCGATGCCGAGCAGATCGCCATGGCCGCTGGCCAGCACGGGATCGAGCACGACAGGAAGATGCGGCTGGCTGCGCCGCAATTGCACGATCACCCGGGCAATCGCCGCCGCATTGGCCGCGCTGCCCGGGATGCCGATCTTCACGGCATCGATCGCCATTTTGCCAGTCAAGGCCTGCGCCTGGCGCAGCAGCAGGGCCGCGTCCACCGCTTGCACCTCGAACACGCGGTCGTTATCCTGCACCGTCAGCGCAGTGATGATGGGCAGCGCATGCGCGCCCTGCGCGGCGATGGCCACAATATCGGCCGCGATGCCGGCGCCACCGGACGGGTCGAGCCCGGCAAAGACCAGCACAGTGGGCCGGCAAGACGCGGTTGCAACCACGCTCACGCCAGCCGGCCCGCCATCGGCGACGATGGCGACGCCGCAAATTTCTTCGGCATGCGGCCGGCCAAAAACGCCTCGCGCCCGGCCCGCACAGCCAGCTTCATCGCATGGGCCATGCGCACCGGGTCGCGCGCGCCGGCAATCGCCGTGTTCATCAGCACGCCATCGCAACCGAGTTCCATCGCGATCGCCGCATCCGACGCCGTGCCGACACCGGCATCGACCAGCACCGGCACCTTGGCCTGCTCGATAATCAAGGACAAATTCCACGGGTTCAAGATGCCCATGCCCGAGCCGATCAGCGAGGCCAGCGGCATGATGGCCACGCAGCCGATCTCTTCCAGGATGCGCGCCTGGATCGGATCGTCGCTGCAATACACCATCACGTCAAAGCCATCCTTGACCAGGGCTTCCGCCGCGACCAGGGTTTCCGGCATATGCGGGAACAGGGTTTTCTCGTCGCCCAGCACTTCCAGCTTCACCAGCTTGCGGCCGCCGAGCAGTTCGCGCGCCAGCTGCAAGGTGTAGACGGCGTCTTTTGCCGTATAGCAGCCGGCCGTGTTCGGCAAGATGGTGTACTGGTCGGGCGGCAGCACGTCGAGCAGGCTGGGGGCGTTCGGGTCCTGGCCGATATTGACGCGGCGGATCGCCACCGTGATGATCTGCGCTTCGGCCGCATCGGTGGCCAATCGCGTTTGCGGCAAGTCCCTGTATTTGCCGCTGCCCACCAGCAGGCGCGACGCATAGGTCTTGCCGGCGATGGTCAGCAAGTCGTTGTTTGCGTTGTGTGTTTCTGTATGCATGTTCTGTCTTTCAATTTGTTAGCCGCCGCCGATGGCGCGCACAATGTCCACTTTGTCGTCTGCCTGCAGCACATGCGCCGGCCAGTTTTTCCGCTGCACCACCGAGCGGTTGACGGCCAGCGCCAGCGCCTGGCCTTGCAGCGACAGCGCTTCGATCAGCTGGTCCAGCGTGTGATGGGGCGGCACCTGGTGCGGCGCGCCGTTGAGCATGATGGGGATCATGGCGCCCTCCTTCAGACTTTGCGGTACAGCTCGGCGCCGTTCTTGATGAACTCGATCGCTTTCACTTCCATGCCCTGCTTGACGGCGCGCTCTTCCGAGATGCCGATGCCGGCCGCGTATTCGCGCACTTCCTGGGTGATCTTCATCGAGCAGAAATGCGGGCCGCACATCGAACAGAAGTGGGCCACCTTGGCCGAATCCTTGGGCAAGGTTTCATCGTGAAATTCACGCGCCTTGTCCGGGTCCAGGCCGATATTGAACTGGTCGTCCCAGCGAAATTCGAAGCGCGCCTTCGACAAGGCGTTGTCGCGGATCTGCGCGCCCGGATGGCCCTTGGCCAGGTCGGCCGCATGCGCGGCAATTTTATAGGTGATGATGCCGTCTTTCACGTCCGCCTTGTTGGGCAGGCCCAGGTGCTCCTTCGGCGTCACGTAGCACAGCATGGCCGTGCCATACCAGCCTATCATGGCCGCGCCGATGCCCGAGGTGATATGGTCGTAGCCCGGCGCGATATCGGTGGTCAACGGTCCCAGGGTATAGAACGGCGCTTCGCCGCACTGCTCCAGCTGCAGGTCCATGTTTTCCTTGATCAGCTGCATCGGCACATGGCCGGGGCCTTCGATCATCACCTGTACATCGTGCTTCCAGGCGATCTGCGTCAGCTCGCCCAGAGTCTTCAGTTCTCCCAGCTGCGCTTCGTCATTGGCGTCGTAGATGGAACCGGGGCGCAAGCCGTCGCCAAGCGAAAACGACACGTCATACGCCTTCATGATCTCGCAGATCTCTTCGAAATGCGTGTACAGGAACGACTCCTGGTGATGCGCCAGGCACCACTTGGCCATGATCGAGCCGCCGCGCGAAACGATGCCGGTCAGGCGCTTGGCTGTCAGCGGCACATAGCGCAGCAGCACGCCGGCGTGGATGGTGAAGTAGTCGACGCCCTGCTCGGCCTGCTCGATCAGGGTGTCGCGGAAAATCTCCCAGGTCAGGTCCTCGGCCTTGCCGTTGACCTTTTCCAGCGCCTGGTAGATCGGCACGGTACCGATCGGCACCGGGCTGTTGCGCACGATCCACTCGCGCGTTTCATGGATATGCTTGCCGGTCGACAGATCCATCACATTGTCGCCGCCCCAGCGGATGGCCCAGGTCATCTTTTCCACTTCCTCGCCGATCGACGAGGTGACGGCCGAGTTGCCGATATTGGCGTTGATTTTCACCAGAAAATTGCGCCCGATAATCATCGGCTCGACTTCCGGGTGGTTGATATTGGCGGGGATGATGGCGCGGCCACGGGCGATTTCCTCGCGCACGAATTCGGCCGTGATCTCGGCCGGAATGCTGGCGCCGAACGACTGCCCCGGGTGTTGGCGGCCCATCATCTCGGCCATGCGCTCGCCCATCGGTCCGGAAGACTTCAGCTCTTCCAGGTATTGCTGCCGGCGCATGTTTTCGCGGATGGCGACGAATTCCATTTCCGGCGTGATGATGCCTTGCCGCGCGTAATGCATCTGCGTGACGTTCCTGCCGGCCAGGGCGCGGCGCGGCTTGCGGTGCAGGTTGAAGCGCAGCTCGGCCAGTTTCGGGTCGGCCAGGCGGGCGATGCCGTAGTCGGAGGTCGGGCCCGGCAGCTCTTCCGTGTCGGCGCGTTCGAGTATCCACGGCAGGCGCGGCGTATCGAGGCCCGAGCGGATATCGATGGCGACGTCCGGGTCGGTGTACGGACCCGACGTATCGTAAACGTAGATGGGCGGATTTTTCTCGCCGCCGAACGACGCTTCCGTATCGGACTGGCTGATGGCGCGCATCGGCACGCGGATGTCGGGCCGGCTGCCCTGTACATAGATCTTGCGTGAATTGGGCAGCGGCGCGATCGCGGCCTCGTCGACCGTGGCGGTGGCGGAAAGAAATTTCGGATTGGCGTTCATTTTGGCTCCTTGGCTAGCTGGCTGTGTATAAGCCTGGAGCCAGCTAAGGAGGTTCGGCTGCGCGCACGCGATAAAAGCGGGTGCGTTCATCCTAAAGCTTCCCTTCGCTGGCATTATCCAGATCAGGTTCGGAGGGTATTTCTCACCCGCGCTTCACCGTGTTTCCACAGCAAAGAGCAGGACCCCTAGCGTTTGCCGCCTTGCGGCAGCGGGCCAATTATACGCGTTTCAGGTCGCGCGGCCAGATGATTATTTCTTGCCCCAGCGCCATTGCGGCGGCTCGCCCTTCCACCAGCATATGCCGACCAGCAAGGCAACGATCACCACTTCGTAGATGACATAGGCGACCGGCACCTGGGTTGGCGGAAACAGCACCGCGCCGCCGGCCAGCAGCGCCAGCGCGCTGATGAACACCAGCCAGCCCTGCCAGGTGATGGGCAAGCCCCAGCCGAAGCCATAGGTCTTGGCGGGGAACCAGTAGGAGGGAGATTTGTCGGTCATGATTTAACTGGACTGTAATGAACAGCAGCCAGTATAAATCAGCTTTTTTGCTGGCGCGCCGTAATATCGAGTCCGATCCCGCGATAGCCGACAAAGCGGCTGCCATGGTCGAACATCGGTTCGCCGCTGACCTGCAGGTATTGCATGCCGCCGTCCGCATTCTGGCGGCTGTAGATAAAATCCAAAAATGGTTCGCGCGCGGCGATTTTTTCGTCGAGCAGGGCGCGCTCGGCGGCGTTCCAGCGCTGCGGTTCGTCTTCGCTGCCGATGCCCAGCATCTCGGCCACCGGGCCGGAAAAGCGTGTCAGGTTGCCTGCCGCATCCTGTTCCCAGTACCAGTCCGACGACAGTTCCGTAAAGCGCTGGAAGCGCGCTTCGCTCTCGCGCAGCTCGGCCGTACGCTCCTGCACCGCCTGTTCCAGCGACCTGTTGTAGTCGGCCAGCTTCTGGTACAGCAGGCGCACTTCCAGCATATTGTGGATGCGGGTTTTGACTTCCACCAGGTCGAAGGGCTTGGCGACGAAATCCTTGGCGCCGGCCTGCAGCGCGCGCAGCTTGTGGCCGGGCTGGGCGGTGATCACCAGTACCGGCAGGTAACTGCCCGCCTCGATGTCGCGCAAGCCTTCCATCACTTCGAAGCCATCCATTTCCGGCATCTGCAAGTCGAGCAGGATCAGGTCGTAGCGGTGCTGCTGGTGCAGCGCGCGCACCGCCTGCGGGTCCATGGTGGAGGTGATGCGGGTGTAGCCCGCATTGCGCAGCACCTGTTCCAGCAGCATCACATTGGCTTCCTGGTCGTCGACGATCAGGATGCTGGCGTTCAGTATCTCGGTGGCTTGTAGCATGGCGGTAGTCCTGGTAAGTGCTTGATTAGCGTGCTGCGGTGGTGTCGTCGGCCAGGCCGTGCTTGGCCGCATGGTGCAGCGCCACGTCGAGCGCATCCATGAATTCGACAACCTTGATCGGTTTGGTCAGATAGCGGAAAAAGCCCGCCTCCAGCCCTTTTTCTATATCGCGCGGCACGGCGTTGGCCGACAGCGCCATTACCGGGATATGACTGGTCAGCGGATCCTCGTGCAGGATGTGCAAGGCGCCAAAGCCGCTGATGCCGGGCAGGTTGATGTCCATCAGGATCACGTCCGGCTGGCAGGTGCGCGCCAGGTCGATGCCCAGGTGGGCGTCGATGGCGGTCAGCAGTTTCAGGTCGCTGCGGCGCGCAATCAGTTGCTCGACCAGCGCCAGGTTGGCCGGATTGTCTTCCACGTACAGCAAGGTGCGCTGGGTGTCCGAGTCTTCCTGCATCACCGGCAACACTTCGCCTTCGCCCAGCACCAGTTGCGGCGCACGCGAGGCATTGAACTCGACCCAGAAGGTGGTGCCGACACCGACCGTGCTGTCGACGCCGATCGCGCCCCCCATCAATTCCACCAGCTGCTTGGTCACCACCAGGCCGATGCCGGTGCCCTCTTCCTGGCTGTTTTCCTGGCCCAGGCGGTTGAAGGGCTGGAACAGCTGTGACATCTGCTTTGCATCGAGACCGGCGCCGCTGTCGGTGACGCTGACGCGCACGCGGTCGCCGCGCTGGCTGCAAACGACCTGCACGCTGCCGCCGCTCTGGTTGTACTTGATGGCGTTCGACAGCAGGTTGATCATCACCTGCTTCACGCGCGTGCGGTCGGCATGGATATAGAACGCCGCGCCGCAGCGCGGGAAATGCATGCCGATGCCGCGTTTTTGCGCCTGCGGCGCGATCATCGCCTCGCAATCCTGCAGCACGTCGAGCAGCGACATGGCCTCTTCCGACATGGTCACCTTGCCCGACTCGATCATGGCCAGGTCGAGGATCTCGTTAATCAGGCGCAGCAGATACCAGCCGCCCTTGAGGATCTGGTCGAGCGAGCGCTGCTGCGGCTGGGTCGGCGGCGGCACGTCGGACGCCATCAGCTGGGCAAAGCCCAGCACGGCGTTCAAGGGCGTACGCAATTCGTGGCTCATGCTGGACAGGAATTCGGACTTGGCGCGGTTGGCCTTGTCGGCCACCTGACGCGCTTTTTCCAGCTCGGCATTATTGGTTTCGATCAGCGAACGCGTATAGGCCTGCTGCTCCTGCAAGCGCTTGTCGAGCATGGCCTGCTCGGCTTCGACCCGCTTGCGCGCCGTGTTGTCGGTGCCGATCAGCAGGTAGCCGATAACCTTGTTCTGCGCGTCGCGCAAGGCCGTCACCGAGACGATGGCGGGAAAGCAGCTGCCATCCTTGCGGATATACGTCAGTTCATAAATGTCTTCGATGCCGCGCTTGGCCTTGAACACCAGCGCTTCCACGCCGGGCGTGATGGGCGTGTCGAGTTCGGTGGAGAGGGCCTGCGCGCGGGCGACGATTTCCTGCGCGTCGGAAATGCTGGCGGGGGTCAGCTTGTCGACCACCTCATGCGCCGCATAGCCCAGCATGCGCTCGGCGCCCACATTGAAGATCTGGATCACGCCCTGGGCATCGGTGGCGATGCTGGAAAAATTGGCGCTGTTGAAAATCGCGTCCTGCAGGGCGCCCGCTTTCAGCAGCTGGCGCGGCAGTCCGGCGGCCAGCGTGCGCCGGTACAGGGCGGCCAGCAGCACCAGCAGCAGCAGGACCAGCACGCCGGTCAGGATGGCCGTGTCCGAAGGGCCGCGCCAGGCCAGCGCGGCGATCGCGACCAGCACGATGGCGCTGAAGGCGAACGCCAGCGCGACGGGCCAGCGCGATGGCAGGCCGGTGGAGATTTTTTCAACTGTGTTCATGGGATCAGCCGGTAAGTACAACAATGAATAGCATCAAGGAGGCGGCGCCGCTCAAGCCTGGCGCTGGCGCACATCCGACAGCAAGCGGGCAAATTCCTTCTTCACCACGCCATAGCATTCGCAGGTCGTGCTTTCCAGCCCGCCGCGGTCCAGCACCGTGATATGGCCGCGCCGGTAACTGATATGGCCACGCGCCTGCAGCTTGCCGGCCGCTTCCGTCACGCCTTCGCGGCGCACGCCCAGCATGTTGGCGATCAGTTCCTGGGTCATGGTCAGTTCGCGCCCGGGCAAGCGGTCCAGGGTCAGCAGCAGCCAGCGGCACAGTTGCTGTTCCACCGTATGATGGCGGTTGCACACGGCCGTCTGCGACATCTGCGTCAGCAAGGCCTGCGTGTAGCGCAGCAGCAGCCGCATCACGGGGCCGGCGCGGTTGAATTCCTCCATCAGCACATGCGCCTTCAGGCGGTAGCCGACGCCGCCCGTCTGCACCACCGCGCGGCTGGGGGTGGAGTCGCCGCCCATGAACAGCGACACGCCCACCACGCCTTCATTGCCGACGCCGGCGATTTCGGACGAGCCGCCGTTCTCCAGCAGATAGTGCAGCGAAACGATGGCGGTGGTGGGGAAATACACATGGTGCAGCTTGTCGCCCGAGTCATAGATCACGTCGCCCAGGCGCATGGCGACCTGCTCCAGGTGCGGCGCCAGGCGCGCAAAATCGGCGTCCAGCATGGCGGCCAGCAAATGGTTCTGGTTGGGGTTGTGCAACACGGCATGCGGACTGGACATGGTCAGGATTCCTGGTTTCCAGTCGTCAGCTAGGCGGTAATGGGGAGGCGTCTGAACGAGAGGCGCCACGCGGTGCAGGGTAACACAGGGTCCTGAACACGGCCTGACTATATTACTTGGTGGCATGACCGTCCGTTCGGTACCGAACGGACGCTGCGCCGCCCGGCCACCTACAGTTAGTCATTGCATGGGCTGCCAGATCGCGGATCAGGGCTGGCACACGCATCCACCGGACGCCATCATGCAATCACTCATCAAGCGCATTTCCATCTCTGTTTCCGTCTCCGCCCTGATCACCCTGGCGATCGGCCTGGCCGTGACGGCGCTGTGCTATGCCTCGACGCGGCAGATCGAATCGGAAAGCGCGCGGCTACTGCTGCAGCACTATGGCGGCACGCAAGACCTGAGCGCCGCCATGCTGCCGGCAAATGGGCTGTCGCTGTTCGACGCGGGCCGGCGCAGCTCGCTGTATGTGCTGCTGGGCGGAATACTGTCGAGTTTGCTGGCGGCCGCCTATGTGTATCAGCTGGTGACGCGCAACAGCGTGATCGAACGCATCACGGAAGAACGCACGGCGGCGCTGCGCTTTGCCAACCTGCGCCTGTCGGAAGATATCGCGGCGCGCCTGCAAAGCGACCAGGCGCTGCGGCTGCGCGAGCGCATCATCGAAGTGTCGGCCAACGCGATCGCCATCTGCAGCGCCGAAGCGCCCGGCTACCTGATCGAATACGTCAATCCGGCGTTTGAACGCATCACCGGCTACACGGCGCAGGAAGTGGTGGGACAGCCGCTGGCCAGCCTGCACGGCAATGACCAGGAACAGCCCGCCATGGAGCAGCTGCAAGCGGCGATACGCGAGCAGCGCGAAGGCAAGGCCATCCTGCGCCACGTGCGCAAGAACGGCGACAGCTACTGGAACGAAAGCTTTGTCGCGCCCGTGCGCGGCATCGCCGCGGCCAGCGATGACGGCACGGCGCCGATCAGCCACTTCCTGGTGGCGCAATACGATATCAGCGCCGTCATGCACTTCGAGGCCGAACTGGCCTTCCAGGCACGCCACGATATCCTGACCGGGCTGGCCAACCGCCGCCTGCTGCGCGAGCGCCTGGAACATGAAATGGCTGTTGCACAACGCACAGGCTTGCCGCTGTGGGTGGTGTTCATCGACCTGGACCGCTTCAAGTTCGTCAACGACACCCTGGGCCACGATGCCGGCGACACCCTGCTCAAGGGCGTGGCCGAACGCCTGCTGGCGGCCACCCGCGAAGTCGATACGGTGGCGCGCCTGGGCGGCGACGAATTCGTGCTGCTGTTGCCGCAGCATGGCAATGGCGACCCCGGCATGGCCATCCTGCAGCGCATACTCGATGCCGTGGCGCAGCCGATGCAGCTGGGCGAATACGAATTTTTTCTCAGCTGCAGCCTGGGCGTGGCCGTCTACCCCGACGATGGCTGCAGCGCCGAAATGCTGATCAAGCACGCCGATATCGCCATGTACCGCGCCAAGGAACAGGGCCGTGGCCACTGGCAGTTCTATGCCTCGAACATGAATGCGGACACCCTGGAAAGGCTGAGCCTGGAAAGCGAATTGCGCCATGCGCTCGAACGCGGCCAGTTCCACCTCGAATACCAGCCGCAGCTGGACCTGGCCAGCGGCCGGATGGTGGGCATGGAAGCGCTGCTGCGCTGGCGCCATCCGCAGCTGGGCCTGATTTCGCCGGCCAGCTTTATCGGCATGGCCGAGGAAATGGGCTTGATCATTCCGATCGGCGACTGGGTGCTGCGCACCGCCTGCGCCCAGGCGCGCGCCTGGCAACTGGCCGGCCATGGCCCGCTGCGCGTGGCGGTGAACCTGTCGGCGCGGCAGTTCAAGCAAAGAAATCTGCTGCATGCGGTGGCCGCCGTGTTGATGGAAACCGGCCTCGATGCGAGCTGCCTGGAGCTGGAACTGACGGAAAGCATGGTGATGCACGACGTGGAACAAGCGACGGCCATCATGGGCAACCTGAAGGCGCTGGGGGTGCAACTGTCGATCGACGACTTCGGCACCGGCTACTCCAGCTTGGCCTATCTGCGCCACTTCCCGATCGACGTGCTCAAAATCGACAAATCGTTCGTCAACGACATCACGCACAGCAACGACGATGCGGCCATCGTCTGCGCCATCATTTCACTGGCGCACAATCTGCGCCTGAAAGTGATCGCCGAGGGCGTGGAAACGGCGCCGCAGCTGGACTTCCTGCGCCAGCACGGCTGCGACCAGATGCAAGGCTATCTGTACAGCCGTCCGCTGGCCGTGCCGGCCTTCGAAGCGCTGCTGCGCCAGGGCCGCATGCTGGCGGCCTGATGCGTTAAAACCTTAAAAAGCGTGGCGCAGGCCGAGGTTGAAGGCCCGGTCGCCGGTGCCGACCTCGGTGGCATTGCCGACCATGTAGGCGGCGCCATGGCGGTTGCGGATCTGCGCATAGGCCAGATAGATCTTGCTGCGTTTCGACAAGGCATAGGTGGCCCCAACAGCCAGTTGCTGCGCATCGCGGTTGGCCGCATCGCGGTCGTCCTTGTGCACCACCGACGCCAGCAAGGTCGCCGCGCCCAGCGGCACGGAGACGCCGACGATGGCGTCGCGGCTGTCGGTCGATTGCCGCGGCGCCGTGGCCGCGCCATACGGATTGTCGGCAAAGAACATCGAACTGCCATCGCCCGTGTTGCTGCCGTAGCCGGCAAAGGCCGTGGCCGGACCGAAATTGTAGTTGCCGGCCAAAATCGTGTTGTTGACGTCGGCCTTGCCGGCGTCGCCGCCACGGCTCTGGCGCGCCAGGCGCAAGGTCAGCGGGCCGTTGACATAACCGAGGGCCAGGCCCAGCGAGCGCTGGTCGGCCGCAATGCCGCTGTGTTCGCCAGCGCCATACATCACGGTGGCCGTCACGCCGCGCAGCGTCGGCGAGGTATAGCGTACGGTATTGTCGATGCGGGTGGCCGAATAGCCGGCCACGTTGGTCGAGGCGCCGGCCATGCCGCCCTCGAACGGATCGGCGACGTCGGTCAGCGCCTGGCTCTGCAGATTGTACTGGCGGCCGATGGTCAGCATGCCCAGCGGGCTGCTGAGGCCGACGAAAGCCTGGCGGCCGAACAGCTGGCCGGCCTGGTCCGAGCGGCCGGTGTCCGTCAGCAAGCCGGCTTCCAGCGTGAACACGGCTTGCCAGCCATTGCCCAGCGCTTCGGCGCCGCGAAAACCGAGGCGCGAACCAGCCGAGACGCCACTCGATACTTTGCTGATCGAGCGTTCCTGTACCAGTGCGGCATCCATCAGGCCGTACATGTCGACGGAGGACTGGGCGTGAGCGGGGACAGTGGGCAAAATCATGGCCGAGGCGAGTCCCAGGCAGACAGTGGTGGTTTTCATGCAGGTTTCCTTGATAAACGCCGGGCCAGGAATCCCGCGCAGGCGGCAAGGCGCATGCGTGCCGCTGCCGTATCGACAGACGGCGGGCCGGACACTCCTGGCAAAGCTGTGGCGGACACGGCCTGCAATGCTGCCGGCCGCGGGAATTCCGCCGTGAATGGTGCACCGCTGGCGGTGCGCGTGGCTCAGGCGCCCGGCCCGCAGGGGACGCACTGAAAAGTTGCCGGCATCGCTGATGCGCTGGCATGGCCGTGAGTTGGATAAAACTGCGGCCGCTGGCGCCGTCCGCAAGTGATTGCAAGAGGCGACAAGGCCGACATTATAGCACTGGCGCAACTTTTACCCCCGCACGCCTGCCGGCTGGCGGCCCGCAAAGCCGCCAGAATGCTGAAAAACAGGGCTGGCCACGGCGCAGCCGTTGCCGTGTCATCTATAATGATTCCTTTTGCCAAACACACGCCAAATCATGGAATTAGCCAAGTCTTTCGAGCCCGCCGACATTGAACAATTCTGGCGCACCGAGTGGGAGCAGCGCGGTTACTTTACCGCCACCCTCGATGCCGGAAAACCTTCCTTCAGCATCCAGTTGCCGCCGCCGAACGTGACCGGCACCCTGCACATGGGCCATGCCTTCAACCAGACCATCATGGATGGCCTGACGCGCTACCACCGCATGCTGGGCCACAACACGGCCTGGATTCCCGGCACCGACCACGCCGGCATCGCCACCCAGATCGTGGTGCAGCGCCAGCTGGACGCGCAAAAGATTTCGCGCCATGACCTGGGCCGCGAGAAATTCGTGGAAAAAGTGTGGGAGTGGAAAGAAAAATCGGGTTCCATCATCACCGGCCAGATGCGCCGCCTGGGCGCTTCGGCCGACTGGCAGCGCGAATACTTCACGATGGACG
Source organism: Janthinobacterium sp. J1-1 (assembly GCF_030944405.1). NCBI lineage: Bacteria > Pseudomonadati > Pseudomonadota > Betaproteobacteria > Burkholderiales > Oxalobacteraceae > Janthinobacterium > Janthinobacterium sp. J1-1. The sequence goes on along the minus strand of NZ_CP132339.1, from coordinate 1,131,276 downwards.
AGCCGCGCTCGAAAGTCGTCACCGACGTCTTCGTGCGCCTGTTCGAACAAGGCCTGATCTACCGCGGCAAGCGCCTGGTCAACTGGGACCCGGTGCTGGGCACGGCCGTGTCGGACCTGGAAGTGGTGTCGGAAGAAGAAGACGGCTCGATGTGGTACATCAAGTACCCACTGCTTGATGGCAGCGGCTTCCTGACAGTGGCCACCACCCGTCCTGAAACCATGCTGGGCGACGTGGCGGTGGCGGTCGACCCGACCGACGAGCGCTACATGGCGCTGGTCGGCAAGATGCTCAAGCTCCCGCTGACCGACCGCGAAATTCCGATCATCGCCGACGAATATGTCGACAAGGAATTCGGCACCGGCTGCGTGAAGATCACCCCCGCGCACGACATGAACGATTACGCCGTCGGCCAGCGCCACAAGCTGGCGCAGATCGTCATCCTGACGCTGGACGCGAAAATCACCGACGATGCGCCGGAAGCCTATCGCGGCCTGGACCGCTTTGCCGCGCGCAAGCAGATCGTCGCCGACCTGGACACGCTGGGCCTGCTGGAACAGGTCAAGCCGCACAAGCTGATGGTGCCGCGCGGCGACCGCACGGGCGTCGTGATCGAACCGATGCTGACCGACCAGTGGTTTGTCGCCATGAGCAAACCGGCGCCGGAAGGCACTTTCTTCCCTGGCAAATCGATCGCCGAGACGGCGCTGGAAAAAGTCGCCAACGGCGAAATCAAGTTCGTGCCGGAAAACTGGAGCACCACCTACAACCAGTGGCTGAACAACATCCAGGACTGGTGCATCTCGCGCCAGCTGTGGTGGGGCCACCAGATCCCGGCCTGGTATGACGAGGCCGGCAATATCTTTGTCGCAAAAACCGAAGCCGAAGCACAGGCCAAGGCGCAGGCCGCCGGCAGCACGGGTCCGTTGAAACGCGACGACGACGTGCTCGACACGTGGTTCTCGTCCGCCCTGGTGCCGTTCTCGACCATGGGCTGGCCGGAAGAAACGCCGGACATGAAGGCCTTTTTGCCGTCGTCGGTGCTGGTCACCGGTTTCGACATCATCTTCTTCTGGGTGGCGCGCATGGTCATGATGACGGCGCACTTCACCGGCAAGGTGCCGTTTGAAACCGTCTACGTGCACGGCCTGGTGCGCGATTCGACCGGGCAAAAAATGTCCAAGTCGAAAGGCAACACCCTGGACCCGATCGACCTGATCGACGGCATCGACCTGGACGGCCTGATCGTCAAGCGCACCACCGGCCTGATGAACCCGCGCGACGCGGAAAAAATCACCAAGGCCACGCGCAAGGAATTCCCGGACGGCATTTCCGCCTACGGCACCGACGCCGTGCGCTTTACCATGGCCAGCTATGCATCGCTGGGCCGCAACATCAATTTCGACCTGGGCCGCTGCGAAGGCTACCGCAACTTCTGCAACAAGATGTGGAACGCCACCCGTTTCGTGATGATGAATACGGAAGGCAAGGATTGCACCGCACCGGCGGACCGTCCAAATGACGCCGACCTGTCGCAGGCCGACAAGTGGATCATTTCGCTGCTGCAAAAAGCCGAGCTGGACGTGGCCAAGGGTTTTGAAGACTTCCGCTTCGACAATATCGCCGCCACCATCTACAAGTTCGTCTGGGACGAGTATTGCGACTGGTACCTGGAAGTGGCCAAGGTCCAAGTACAGCAAGGCACGGAAGGCCAGCAGCGCGCCACCCGCCACACCCTGCTGCGCGTGCTGGAAGTGGTGCTGCGCCTGGCCCATCCGATCATTCCGTTCGTGACGGAAGCCTTGTGGCAGACCGTCGCGCCGCTGGCCGGCAAGACGCTCAAGGCGGAAGGCGATTCGATCATGATGCAGCCGTATCCGATCGCCGACACCGGCAAGATCGACGAAGCGGCCGAAGCGTGGATGCAGCAATTGAAAGCGCTGACGGACGCGACGCGCAACCTGCGCGGCGAAATGCAGATCTCGCCATCGGTGCGCGTGCCGCTGATCGTCGAAGCGGGCAACGCCACCGACAAGGCCACGCTGGCCACCTACGCGCCGTATATCCAGTCGCTGGGCAAGCTGGCCGAAGTGCAGATCGTCGATGCGCTACCGGATTCGCCAGCTGCCGTCGCCATCGTTGGCACCACCAAGCTGATGCTGAAAGTGGAGATTGACGTGGCGGCCGAACGCGAGCGCCTGGGCAAGGAAATGACACGCATCGAAGGCGAGATCAACAAAGCCAACGGCAAGCTGTCGAACGAAAGTTTTGTGGCACGCGCGCCTGCTGAAGTCGTGGCACAGGAAAAAGCCCGCGTCGCGAATTTTTCCGCCACACTCGACAAGATGCGCGAGCAATTTGCCAAATTGCCGACCGCATAAGCAGTACAGTGGTTGCCTGGAAAAGCCGCTCATCCGAGCGGTTTTTTTTTGCCGGTACGATGGCGGCGTGACGCGCGATGATTAATTTGAATGGAAATAGTACGACCGGTCATTTATTTGCTACACTCGTCAGACAAAAACCAATCAGGAGACTTATCATGAAATTTGCTGCACTGGCCATCAGCGCCATGTTGTGTGTTGCCCCTGCCCTCGCCTTTGCCGACGATGCAACGCCGGTCGGCCTGTGGAAAAACATCGATGATGAAACAGGCAAGCCGAAAGCGCTGATACGCATTACGGAAAACAATGGTGTGTTGCAAGGCCAGATTGAAAAGCTGTTTCGCGAGCCCAGCGAAGACCCGGCTCCGAAATGCGAAAAATGCGACGGCGCGCGCAAGGATCAGCCGATCATCGGCATGGTCATCCTGACTGGCTTGAAAAAAGATGGCAATGAATTTACCGGTGGTGAAATCGTCGATCCTAAAAGTGGCACGGTCTATAAGAGCAAGTTGAGCGTCTCGGATGGCGGAAAAAAAATCAGCATGCGCGCCTACAAGGGCGTACCGATGCTGGGCCGCACGCAAACTTGGCTGCGCGAAGAATAAGGCATTCTATCCGACCGGCTTGCGATGATGTTTCTGCAAATGCCGGTCCAGGCTATTGGCAAAACTTTGCCGGTCACCCTGGTTGAACGCGGCCGGGCCGCCCGTGTCGACACCGCCACTGCGCAGCTCTTCCATAAAGGCGCGCATGCTCAGTTGCTGGGCGATATTGTCATTCGTATAGAACTCGCCGCGCGGATTGAGCGCGTAGCCGCCCTTCTTCAGCACATCCGACGCCAGCGGAATGTCGCCGGTCACCACCAGGTCGCCAGGATTGAGCAAGCGTACGATTTCCTGGTCGGCCACGTCGGCGCCGGACGGCACTTGCACCGTGCGGACAAAGCGCGACGGCGGCACGCGCAGGCCCTGGTTGGCGACCAGGGTGACGGGCAGTTCCAGCCGGTCGGCCACGCGGTACAGAATCTCCTTGATCACCACCGGGCAGGCGTCGGCGTCGACCCAGATCTGCATGCCTGCCTTGTCCGTCACAGCGCCCACGCTTCGCCGTTGGGGCTGATGCGCGGCGCGCTGACGCCGAAGTGCAGATAGGCGGCCGGCGTGGCAACCCGTCCGCGCGGCGTGCGCTGCAGGAATCCCTGCTGGATCAGGTACGGCTCCAGCACGTCTTCGATGGTATCGGCCGCTTCGCCGATGGCCGCCGCCAGATTGCCGATGCCGACCGGACCGCCGCCGAACTTGAACAGCACGGCTTCGAGCAACTTGCGGTCCATCACGTCGAAGCCGACCGCGTCGACATCGAGCATGGCCAGCGCGCGGTCGGCCACCACCTTGGTGATCTCGCCATTGCTTTTCACTTCGGCAAAGTCGCGTACGCGGCGCAACAGCCGGTTGGCGATACGGGGCGTGCCGCGCGCGCGCTGGGCGATCTCGTGCGCGCCGTCCGGGTCGATCGGCGCTTTCAAGAGCGCCGCGCTGCGCGTGACGATCTTGGTCAGTTCGCTCGTGTTGTAGAACTCCAGGCGGGCGACGATGCCGAAGCGGTCGCGCAGCGGATTGGTCAGCATCCCGGCACGCGTGGTGGCGCCGACCAGGGTAAACGGCTGCAGGTCGAGTTTCACGGAGCGGGCGGCCGGGCCTTCGCCGATCATGATGTCGATCTGGTAGTCTTCCAGCGCCGGATACAGTATCTCTTCGACCACCGGCGACAGGCGGTGGATCTCGTCGATGAACAGCACGTCGTTCGCTTCGAGGTTCGTCAGTATCGCCGCCAGGTCGCCCGGACGCTCCAGCACCGGGCCGGAAGTCTGGCGCAGGTTGACGCCCATCTCGCGCGCGATAATGTGCGCCAGGGTGGTCTTGCCCAGGCCCGGCGGGCCGAACAGCAAAGTATGATCGAGCGCTTCCTTGCGCTGGCGCGCGGCCGTAATAAAGATTTCCAGCTGGTCGCGGATCTTTTCCTGGCCCACGTACTCGTCGAGCTGCTTGGGCCGCAAGGCCCGTTCGATCGCCTCTTCATTGTGCGAGATGGGCGCCGCATCGATGATGCGCTGTTCCGTGAAGATGTCGGTCTGGATGCTCATGCCGTGTTCCCGTTAGCCTTTCGACAGCGCTTTGAGCGCCAGTTTGATGCCGTCCGACACGCCGCTGCTGGCCGGCACGTTTTTCACGGCCGCCATCGCTTCCTTGTCCGAATAGCCGAGCGCCATCAGCGCGTTGAGGATATCGGATTGCGCGTCCGGCGCCGCGTGTGCGCCCAGCGGGCCGAGATCCGCACCGATCTTGCCCTTCAGTTCCAGCAACAGGCGTTCGGCCGTCTTCTTGCCGATGCCCGGCACCCTGACCAGGCGACCCGAATCCTGCAAGGTAATCGCCTGCGCCAGGTCGGCGATCGTCATGCCGGACAGGATGGCCAGGGCCATGCGCGCGCCGACGCCGGTGATCTTGATCAGCTGGCGGAACACGGCGCGCTCGGCCGCATTGCCAAAGCCGAACAGCAGGTGCGCGTCTTCGCGGATCGCCTGATGCGTGAACAGCACGACTTTTTCACCCACGTGCGGCAGATTGTAAAACGTGCTCATCGGCACATCGACTTCATAGCCGACGCCCTGGCAATCGACCAGCAATTGTGGCGGATTCTTTTCAAGCAAAATACCGGAGAGACGGCCTATCATCGCGTGTTCCTAATGTTAAATTCAAAGTATGCCCGAGTATGCTCTAGCCGACCAGGCGGCCGCGTTTCATGCGCAAGCCCTGCAGCTGCGGCGCCAGCGCGCCGATCATGGCCAGCGCATCGACGCTGTTGGCGTGACAGATGGCCACGCCCAGCGCATCGGCCGCATCGCTGCCGGGCAGGCCGGGCAAGGACAGCAAGCGCGCCACCATTTCCTGCACCTGCTCCTTGGCCGCCTTGCCGTGACCGGTGACGGCCTGTTTCAGCTGCAGCGCCGTGTATTCGGCCACCTCGAGGTCGGCATTGACCAGCGCGCAAATGGCCGCGCCACGGGCCTGGCCCAGCAGCAAGGTCGATTGCGGATTGACGTTGACAAAGACTTTTTCGATGGCCGCGCAGTCGGGCCGGTAGGTGGCGACGATTTCCGACACGCCCTGCAGAATGATCTTCAGGCGCGGCGGCAACGCCCCTTCGGACGCCGTCTTGACTGTGCCCGAAGCAATATAGCGCAGCTTGCTGCCGTGTTTTTCGATGACCCCGAAGCCGGTCGTGCGCAAGCCAGGATCGATGCCAAGAATAATCATCGCCAGATTCTATAATGAATACGGCAGGCACCGGTGAATAACCGGAGCCTGCCGTTTTACAACCGAAACCCAGCATGTGCCGCTGGGCTAAATATCAATGACGGAAATGACGCGTGCCCGTGTACAGCATCACCACGCCGCGCTCATCGGCCGCATCGATCACTTCCTGGTCGCGCATCGAGCCACCCGGATGGATCACGCAGGTCGCGCCCGCGTCGACCACCACGTCGAGGCCGTCGCGGAACGGGAAGAAGGCATCCGACGCCACCACCGAACCGGCCAGCGACAGGCCGGCATTCTGCGCCTTGATCGAGGCGATGCGGGCCGAGTCGATACGGCTCATCTGGCCTGCGCCCACGCCCAGGGTCATGTTGTTGCCGCAGAAGACGATGGCGTTCGATTTGACGAATTTTGCCACTTTCCAGGCGAACATCAGGTCGGCCAGCTGCTGTGGCGTCGGTTTCAGCTTGGACACCACGCGCAGGTCGCCCATGGCGACGTTTTTCGCATCGGGCGACTGCACCAGCAGACCGCCACCGACGCGCTTGAAGTCCATCGCGTTGACGCCGGAACCCAGCGGGATTTCCAGCATGCGCACGTTTTGCTTGCTCGACAGAATCTGTTTCGCTTCGGCGGAGAACGATGGCGCGATCAGCACTTCGACGAACAATTTGGCGATTTCGCCGGCGGTGGCGCCGTCCAGTTCGGTATTGAAGGCGATGATGCCGCCAAACGCCGAGGTCGGATCGGTCTGCAGCGCGCGCGCATACGCTTCGGCCGCGTTCGCGCCCAGCGCCACGCCGCATGGATTGGCGTGTTTCACGATGACACAGGCGGCGCTTTGCTCGAAGCCGCCCAGGCTCTTCACGCATTCCCAGGCCGCGTCGGCATCGGCGATATTGTTGTACGACAATTCCTTGCCTTGCAGCTGGCGATAGTTCGCCAGTGCGCCGTCGGTGACCACCAGGTCGCGGTAGAAGGCGGCGCTCTGGTGCGGGTTTTCGCCGTAGCGCATGTCCTGCACTTTTTCAAACGCCACGTTCAGGGTTTGCGGATAGGCGCCGCGCTCGGCGTGCACCTTGGTCGGGCCCAGGCTGGTCAGGTAATTGGTGATGGCGCCATCGTATTGCGCCGTATGCGCAAACACTTTTTTGGCCAGCATGAACTTGGTGTCGTAGCTCACTTCGCCCGCCTTGCCGTCGGCCGCGCGCATTTCGGCCAGCACCACCTCGTAGTCGCTCGGATCGCAAATGACGATCACGTCCTTGTGGTTCTTGGCCGCCGAACGCAGCATGGTCGGGCCGCCGATGTCGATGTTCTCGATCGCGTCTTCCAGGGTGCAGTCGGCCTTGGCCACGGTGCCCTGGAATGGGTACAGGTTGACCACCACCATGTCGATGGTCGGCATATCGTGTTCCACCAGCTTGGACATGTGCTCGGGGAAATCACGGCGCGCCAGGATGCCGCCATGCACTTTCGGGTGCAAGGTCTTCACGCGGCCATCGAGCATCTCGGGAAAACCCGTGTAGTCGGCCACTTCCGTGACGGGCACACCGTTATCGGCCAGCAATTTGGCGGTACCGCCGGTCGACAGCAGGTTGACGCCGAGGGCAGCCAGGGCGCGCGCGAAATCGAGGACGCCGGTCTTGTCGGAAACGGAAAGGAGAGCTTGTTTGATCATGGCTGTGGCTAGGTGGTTAAGTGTTCTTGGCGAATGCGCAGCCCGGTGTCAGTACCGGACCGCGGCGGATTCAAAGCTTGGCGTCACTTGCGAGCCGGCATTACAGCAAACCGTGCTCCTGCAACTTCTTGCGCAAGGTATTGCGGTTAATGCCCAGCATTTGCGCGGCATGCGACTGGTTGCCATCGGCGCGTGTCATCACGACTTCCAGGATGGGCTTTTCGACGGTCAGCACGACCATGTCATAGATATTCGACGCTTGCTGCTCGCCCAGGTCATTGAAATAATCTTCCAGACTTTTCTGAACGACTTCCTGTATGCTTTCTTTGCTCATTTTTTATGCTTCAACCGGCTAATTGATTTATCAAGGCGCTATGGGGTGTACGGATGACTGTCGCGCAAACGCGTAAATCAGACGCACACCGAGTCCACCCTTGTTCTTTATGTTGCTGCGGCCACTTCTATCAGGCCGCTGTCGCTATCTTCGGAGAGGCGGTATTGTAACCGTTCGCCAAACTTCCATTGCGACTCGAAAAATTGGTCGACGGCCAGCAATTGCGCGTCCGTCGATTCCAGCAAATTCATTTGCTGGCGAAACTCCTCGCCACCTTCCAGGTCTTTCACGTACCAGCCGATATGCTTGCGCGCCGTGCGCACGCCGAGAAATTCGCCGTAAAACGCATAATGGGCGCGCAAATGCTCGTCCATCAGGCTGCGCACTTCGTCCACATACGGCGCCGGCAATAAAGTACCGGTACGCAAAAAATGGTCGATCTCGCGGCAGATCCACGGCCGGCCCTGCGCCGCACGGCCGATCATGACGGCGTCCGCCCCCGTCTGGTCCAGCACGTAGCGGGCCTTTTGCGGGCTGGTGATGTCGCCATTGGCCACCACCGGGATGGCGACCGACGCTTTCACGGCGGCAATGGTTTCATACTCGGCCTCGCCCTTGTAGCCGTCGGCGCGCGTGCGGCCGTGCAAGGTCAGCATCTGGATGCCGGCCTGCTCGGCGATGCGGGCGATGCGCAAGGCGTTCTTGTTTGCGCGGTTCCAGCCGGTACGAAATTTCAGGGTCACGGGCACGTCGACGGCGCTCACCACCGCGTGCAGGATCTTTTCGACCAGGTTTTCGTTTTGCAGCAGGGCCGAACCGCACCAGCTGTTGCACACCTTTTTCACCGGGCACCCCATGTTGATGTCGATGATCTGCGCACCGCGGTCGACATTGAACCTGGCGCAATCGGCCAGGTCCTGCGGGTCGGCACCCGCGATCTGCACCGCTTTCGGCTCCATTTCGCCCGCGTGATCGGTACGGCGCGAACTTTTCTCGGTCGCCCATAGTCGCGGATTCGAGGCCGCCATTTCCGAGACGGCATAGCCGGCGCCCAGCTGTTTGCACAACTGGCGAAATGGCCGGTCCGTCACGCCAGCCATGGGGGCGACGAAAACGTTGTTGCGCAGAATGTAAGGGCCGATTTGCACTGAAGAACCTGGAATGGACGGAGGAACCTGCTATTTTAACCGATTCCCTGCCTAATTAATAAGCACTATTTTTTAACGCCCAGTGCGCCAGTGCGCCGGTGGCGGCGAAAGTGGCCATTAGCCCAGCTCGTCCATGGCGGGCGCCGCCAGGTGTTCGATGTTTCCCCAGTGCACTAAATGCAACTTGCCGTCGGCATAGGAAAAACGATTCACGCTGGCATTCCTGACCTGGAAATCGCGCGGGCTGTCGAGCGTCATGCCGACCGCCTCGCGGTAAGCGCACTCGAGCACGCCGCCGTGGGCGACGATGGCGATGGTCTGGCCGTCATATTGCCGGGCCCAGCGCGCGATGGCCGCATTGGCGCGCGCATAAAACTGGCGGAAACTCTCGGCCTGGCGCTCGCCGGACGGCATCACGGCGTCGATCTGGCGCGCTTGCCATTGCGCATATTCGTGCGGGTACTGCGCCGCGATATCGGCATACAGCAAGCCTTCGAACGCGCCATAGCAACGCTCGCGCAGCAGCGGGTCGGCCTGCACCGGCAGCGCATGCAAATCGGCCACGGCCTGCGCCGTCTGGCGCGCGCGCTGCAAGTCGCTGGCCAGGACGGCGGCCAGCGGCTCGCCGGCCAGCGCCTGGCCCACGGCCGCGGCTTGCCGCAGGCCAACGTCGTTCAGGGGAATGTCGATATGCCCCTGCAGGCGGCGCTCGGCGTTCCACGGCGTTTCGCCATGGCGTATCAATAGTATCGTGGTGCTCATGCGTTATTTCTTCAAAGTAAGTGCCAGCGCGGGATTGAGCGAGTAGGCAACGACGAGCCGGGCCTCATCGAGGATATGGCCGTAAACGGCGTCCAGCGCCTGGCGCCCCGTAAAGCGCTCGGCCAGCGCCAGGCGCGGCACGTCGAGCGCGTACAGGCGGAACAGATAATGGTGCAGCCGCTCGTCGTTCCACGGCGGACACGGGCCATCATAGCCGTAATAGTCGCCCGCCATGTCGGGGTCGCCGGCAAACCAGCCGGTGTAGTCGTTGAGACCCTGGCGCAGATGGCCGGGCCCGCTGGCGGCAGGCTTGCCACGCGCCGTCACGGCGCTGGAGAACTGGCCGGCAGCAATGCTGCGCATGGCCAGCGGAATGTCGAGCAAGCTCCAGTGAAAAAAATCGCCGCGCGCACTGGCCAGCGGCAGCGTTTGACCGGCGCGGTTGGCCAGGCTGGCGTCCTGCGGTGCGTCGCCGTCGATGCAGAACAGGGCCAGCGACTCGGTGCCATTGGGCACCTCATCCCAGGCCAGATGGGGATTGTGGTTGGCCGCCAGGCGCACGCGGCTGACCGGGTCGATCTCGGCAAACGCGTACCCGGCCGGCAGCAGGCCGCCGTCACGAAAGGTGTCGCTCCACAATCTCATCGCTGCTCCTTATCTACTCGCTTACTGCGGTTTCGGATCGACTTGCAGCCAGAACGTGACCGGTCCGTCATTCGTCAGCGACACCTGCATGTCGGCGCCGAACTGCCCCGTCTGCACGCTGGCATGGCGGCTGCGCGCCTGCTCCACGAAATGGCTGAACAGGCGCAAACCGTCCTGCGGGCTGGCGGCCGGGGTGAACGACGGACGCGTGCCGGACTTGGTATCGGCCGCCAGGGTGAACTGCGGCACCAGCAGCAAGCCGCCGGCCACATCGGTCACGCTGCGGTTCATCTTGCCGGCCTCGTCGGCGAACACGCGGTAGCCCAGCAGCTTGGCCAGCAAGGCGTCCGCCTCCTTCTCGGTGTCGCCGCGCTCGGCACACACCAGCACCATCAGGCCGGCGTCGATGGCGCCGATGGTGGCGCCATCGACTTCCACCCTGGCGCGGGTCACCCGTTGCAGCAGCGCGATCATGCGCTCAGGGTGACGCGCGCAAATTTGCGCTTGCCCACTTGCAACACGAACACACCGGCCTCGACTTTCAAGGCCTTGTCGCTGATGACGGTGCCATCGATGCGCACACCGCCCTGGTCGATCATGCGGGTTGCTTCCGATACCGATGGGCACAGACCCGTTTGCTTGAGCAACTGGGCGATCGCCAGCGGCGCGCCGGCCAGCGTCACTTCCGCAATATCGTCCGGGATGCCGCCCTTCGAACGGTTGACGAAATCGGCCAGCGCTTCCTCGGCCGCCTGCTGCGAGTGGAAGCGGGCGACGATCTCCTGCGCCAGGGCCACCTTGGCGTCGCGCGGATTGCGGCCGCCCTCGACTTCGCTCTTCAGTTGCGCCAGTTCGGCGATCGAACGCCACGACAGCAGCTCGTAGTAGCGCCACATCATGACGTCGGAAATGCTCATCAGCTTGGCGAACATGGTGTTGGCCGGTTCCGTGATGCCGATGTAATTGTTTTTCGACTTGGACATTTTTTCCACGCCGTCCAGACCTTCCAGCAGCGGCATGGTCAAGATGCACTGCTGTTCCTGGCCGTACTGCTTTTGCAGTTCGCGGCCCACCAGCAGGTTGAACTTCTGGTCGGTGCCGCCCAGTTCCAGATCCGATTTCAAGGCCACCGAATCGTAGCCCTGCATCAGCGGGTACAGGAATTCATGCACGGAAATCGGCACGCCGCCCTGGAAGCGTTTCGTGAAATCGTCGCGCTCGATCATGCGCGCCACCGTGTAGTGCGAAGCGAGCTGGATGATGCCGCGCGCGCCCAGCGGATCGCACCATTCGGAGTTATAGCGAATTTCGGTTTTGCTGGCGTCGAGCACTAAAGATGCTTGCGCGAAATACGTCATCGCGTTAATCTCGATCTGTTCTTTCGTCAGCGGCGGGCGCGTGACGTTGCGGCCCGACGGGTCGCCGATCATGGAAGTGAAATCGCCGATCAGGAAAATGACTTGATGACCGAGGTTTTGCAACTGGCGCATCTTGTTCAGCACGACGGTATGGCCCAGGTGCAAGTCCGGTGCGGTCGGGTCCAGGCCCAGTTTGATGCGCAGCGGCACACCGGTTTGTTCGGAGCGCGCTAATTTTTGCGCAAATTCGCTTTCGATCAAGAGTTCGTCGACGCCACGCTTGGTAATCGCGAGGGCTTCTTGTACTCTGTCCGACAGCACGAGCGGCGTCTGAGCTGCGTTAGCCTTGGCAGGCGATGCGGTGGTGTTGATTTCCATAAATTTTTGCTGTAGATCTCAAAATGGTAGTAGGTTTGCAGAGTTTGGTATAATGCCCGATCCCATCAATCTTGCCGTATGAAAACGAACCAAAATAACAATAAAAAAGAGTAGCAGTTCACGAATCGTTCAAGGGCAGATTTTAACTGATTGCATGAACCCTATACATAAAATCACAGGCTCACGCTTGTACACCCAGCTCGCGACCACTCGCAAAGCACGCATCGTCGGCGCGTCCGCAGTGCTGCTGACCGTGGTCGCTTTTGGCGCTGTGGCGGTCTCTCCGATGGCGCCCGATGCGTCGGACCTGCCGGTCCGTTCGATCGCGGAAAACCTGGAAATGCCTGATCTGTCCTCGCAAATCACCGCGCTGGAACAGGTAGACCAGAACTTCACCCACGAAGAAAAGGTCCGTCCGGGCGATACGCTGTCCGCCATGCTGATACGCCTCGGCGTCGATGATGCGGTGGCCAGCAACTTCATCAAGACCGACAAGGTCGCGCGCCGCGTGATGATGCTGAAAACGGGCAAGCGCGTGCAAGCGCAAACGTCCGAAAACGGCGAACTGAACTGGCTGCGCGCCACTCTCGTTGATGACACCGGCACCTCGGCCAGGAATATCCTGATCACCCGCAAGGGCGACAAGTTCGTTGCCACGGAAGTGGCCGCGCAGCTGGAACGCCGCGTGGAAATGCACGCACGCAAGATCACCTCGACCCTGTTTGCCGCCACCGATTCCAGCCTGGACGGCACCCGCCTGCCAGACGCGATCTCCAAGCAGATCGTTGAAATGTTCTCGACCAATATCGACTTCCGTTCCGACGTGAAACGCGGCGACTCGTTCAACGTGGTCTATGAAACCTTCTGGCAAGACGGCGAATTTGTCCGAGCGGGACGCATCCTGGCCGGTGAATTCACCAACCGCGGCAAGACGTTCCAGTCCGTGTGGTTCGAAGACCCGGCCAGCAAGCAAGGCGGCGGTTACTACAGCTTCGACGGCAAGTCCCTCAAAAAAGCCTTCCTCAAATCCCCACTCGAATTCTCCCGTATCTCGTCCGGTTTCTCGATGCGCGTGCACCCGATTTCCGGCAACTGGAAAGCCCATAAAGGCATCGATTTCGCGGCCGCCACCGGCACCCCGATCCGCGCTTCGGGCGACGGCGTGGTCGATACGGTCGGTTCGCAAAACGGCTACGGCAATGTGGTGGTCTTGAAGCACTGGGCCAACTACAGCACCGCCTATGCGCACATGAGCCGCTTCGCTTCGGGCCTGAAAAAAGGCCAGAAAGTCAGCCAGGGCGATGTCATCGGCTACGTCGGCACCACCGGCTGGTCGACCGGCGCCCACCTGCACTACGAATTCCGCGTGGGCGGCGTGGCGCAAGACCCAAGCAAGCTGAACGTGCAAGCACAGGCGCCGCTGACGGCCGCCGAACTGTCGCGCTTCCGCATGGTGTCGGCCGACATGATGCACCGCTTCACCCTGTTGCGTCCTGCCGATACGGCGCTCGCTTCGCGTTAAGCACCGCATGCCTTCGGGCAACAGGCAAAGGCACCGCCCATTCCGATGGCCGGTGCCTTTGTTTTATTCAGGCACTCACTCAAGACAGGAAAACAGCATGTTGTATATCGGTCTGATGTCCGGCACCAGCCTCGATGGCGTCGACGGCGCCCTGGTCGACTTCTCGCAGGATGGCGTGCGCAGCCTGGGTGACGCCTATGTGGCGTTTCCCGCCAGCCTGCGCGCCGACCTGATGTCCCTGCAAGCGCCCGGCCACAATGAAATCGAACGCGAGGCGCTGGCCGCCAACGCGCTGGTGCGCCACTACGCCGATTGCGTCGGCAGCCTGCTGGCCCAGGCCGGCATCGGCCCGGATGCCGTGGCCGCCATCGGCGCGCATGGCCAGACCATCCGCCACCGCCCCGAACTGGGTTTTACGCGCCAGCTGAACAATCCCGCCCTGCTGGCCGAGCTGTCCGGCATCGACGTCATCGCCGACCTGCGCAGCCGCGACGTGGCCGCCGGCGGCCAGGGCGCGCCCCTGGTGCCCGCGTTTCACCAGGCGCTGTTCAATGCGCCGGGCCAGACGCGGGTGGTGGCCAATATCGGCGGCATCAGCAATATCAGCGTGCTGCAGGCCGACGGCACGGTGACCGGCTACGATAGCGGACCGGGCAACGCCCTGATGGATGGCTGGATCTTGCACCACCAGGGCCAGCCCTATGACGCGGACGGCGCCTGGGCCGCCAGCGGCAAGGTCATCCCCGCCCTGCTGTCGGAGTTGTTGAATGAGCCGTATTTTGCTTTGCTGGCGCCGAAAAGCACGGGCCGCGACCTGTTTCATGCCGACTGGCTGGCCGGCAAGCTTGCTGCCTTCCCGAACGAAAAGCCGGCAGACGTGCAGGCGACCCTGACGCAATTGACGGCCGCCAGCCTGGCGCAGGCGATCTTGCGCGACGGCGCACAGGCCGATACGGTCTATGTGTGTGGCGGTGGCGCGTATAACGCCAGCCTGATGGCGGCGCTGGCAAAAGAATTGCCGGGCGTGGCGGTGACATCGACGCAGGCGCTGGGCGTAGCGCCGAACCAGGTCGAGGCGCTGGCATTTGCCTGGCTGGCCTGGCGTTTTACACAGAGGAAACCGGGCAATCTGCCGGCGGTGACGGGAGCCAGGGGCTTACGGGTACTGGGTGCCTTGTATCCGCATTGAACGGCAGCACAAACACAAATAGCGGATCGATGATCCGCTATTTTTTCATTCCGGCGAAACTACTTTATACCGAGAACGAGGAACCGCAACCGCAGGTCGAGGTGGCTGTCGGATTCTTGATCACGAACTGCGCGCCTTCCAGGTCATCCTTGTAGTCGATTTCCGCGCCCACCAGGTACTGGTAGCTCATGGAATCGATCAACAGCTGGACGCCGTTCTTGACCATGGTGGTGTCATCTTCATTGACGATTTCGTCGAAGGTGAAGCCGTACTGGAAGCCGGAGCAACCGCCACCCTGCACGAACACGCGCAATTTCAGGTCGGGATTGCCTTCTTCCTCGATCAGCTGCGCGACTTTTTCAGCGGCGCTATCGGTAAAGATGATAGGCGATGGGATCACATCTTGCATTTCGGCGACAGCATTCATTTCATACTCCTCAGAAAACATGCGTTCATTATAGACTGTTGGCGCAAGTCGCGCTGTGGCCGCCCTTTTTTCAACGGCCACAGCGTTGTTATTGCTCACAGTCCGGGGGCGTGCCCCGCAAGGCTTACGGCAGCAGCGCGATATGCTGCAGGCCAGCCGTTTCCTTCAGGCCAAACATCAGATTCATGCATTGCACGGCCTGGCCCGATGCACCCTTGACCAGGTTATCCTGCACCACCAGCACGATCACGGTATTGCCGCCTTCAGGACGGTGCAGCGCCAGGCGCAGCATGTTCGAGCCGCGCGTGGAACGGGTTTCCGGATGCGAGCCGAACGGCATCACGTCGACAAATGCCTCATCCTTGTATTGCTCTTCAAACAAGGCTTGCAGCTCTTCATTGCTGACATCCTTGTTCAGCTGCGCATACAGGGTCGAATGCATGCCGCGTATCATCGGCACCAGGTGCGGCGTAAACGTCAGCGCCACTTTGTCATCCGTAAAGCGCTGCAGCTGGGCGGTGGTTTCCGGCAGGTGGCGGTGACCGGCCACGCCATAGGCCTTGAAGCTGTCGCTGCTTTCCGAGAACAGGATGCCGATCTCGGCTTTGCGGCCGGCGCCCGACACGCCCGACTTGCAGTCGGCGATCAGGCTGCCGGCATTGACCAGGCCGGCTTTCAGCAGTGGATAAAAGCCCAGCTGCATGGTGGTCGGGTAGCAACCGGGATTGGCGATCAGCGTGGCCTGCTTGATGTCTTCGCGGTTCAGTTCCGGCAAGCCATACACGGCCTGGGCTATCAGCTCGGGCGCCGTATGCGGGATCTTGTACCACTGCTCGAACTTGGCCTGGTCCTTCAGGCGGAAGTCGGCGGCGAGGTCGATCACTTTCACGCCGGCGGCCAGCAGCGCTGGTGCTTGCGCCATCGCCACGCCGTGCGGGGTGGCGAAGAACACCACGTCGCATTGTTCGAGGTTGGCCTTGTCGGGCGAGGAAAACGCCAGTTTCACGTGGCCACGCAGGGAAGGATACATGTCGGCGACCGGCAAGCCATCTTCCTTGCGCGAGGTAATCGCCGTCAACTCGACGTCCGGATGGGTTGCCAGCAGGCGCAGCAATTCCACGCCAGTGTAGCCAGTGCCGCCGACGATGCCAACTTTGATCATGTTTTTTCCTTGAGTAAATAAAATAAGATAAATCAGGGGAGATACCGCAAGCCTGCGCGGTTTTGCGCGTATTTTACAGCGCAATGGCGCAGCACGCAGAAATGCAAAAAGCCGCCAGCTTGAAGGCCGGCGGCTTTTGAGACAGCGCCCGAAGACGCTGTAGCGTAGAAATTAACGCTTCGAGAATTGTTTTGCGCGACGTGCTTTGCGCAGACCAACTTTTTTACGCTCGACTTCACGTGCATCGCGGGTCACGAAGCCGGCTTTTGCCAGTTCCGGTTTCAACGCTGCATCGTAGTCGATCAGAGCGCGGGTGATGCCGTGACGAACTGCACCAGCCTGGCCCGATTCACCGCCGCCATGGACGTTGACTTTGATGTCGAAACGCTCGACATTGCCGGTCAGCTCCAGTGGTTGACGGATAACCATCAGACCGGTTTCGCGCGAGAAGTATTCGTTTGCTGGTTTGCCGTTAACAACGATCAAGCCTGTGCCAACTTTGATAAAAACGCGAGCCACTGCACTCTTGCGACGGCCGGTTCCATAATTGTAATTACCGATCATGTCAGTTCCTTAGAGAACAAGTGCTTTAGGTTGCTGAGCTGCGTGCGGATGGGAACCTTCCGCGTACACTTTCAGCTTCTTGATCATTGCGTAGCCGAGTGGGCCTTTAGGCAGCATGCCTTTGACCGCTTTCTCAAGCGCGCGACCTGGAAAACGCTGTTGCATTTTCTGGAAGTTGGTTTCGTAGATGCCGCCTGGATAGCCAGAGTGACGGTAGTAAATTTTCTCAGTAGCTTTGGTACCGGTCACACGCAGTTTGCCTGCGTTGATGACGACGATAAAGTCGCCGGTATCGACGTGAGGAGTAAATTCTGGTTTGTGTTTGCCGCGCAGTCGGAGTGCCACTTCGCTGGCAACACGTCCGAGGACTTTGTCCGTCGCGTCAACCACGAACCAATCGCGCTGGACTTCATGTCCTTTAGCGGAAAATGTTTTCATGTTGACTTCCTAATAGATTACACGCTCAAATGGTGGTTCCGCCTGGTAAATGCGCGGACTCTGCCTTATTTACTTTTCCTGAGCGAACGGAAAGCCGACAAGTATAAGCGGCTTTGCCCTGCCCGGTCAAGCGACAATCAACGCCGCAATCACGGCCGGTTGCGCCTCGGCCGGCCAAACATGGACAGTCATTCCTCTATTACAATACAAAACGCCTACAATTTTCGGAGAAGTACGATGGAATGCAAAGTTAGCTGGAATGGCCCGTCGGGCATGAGTTTTCGGGCCGAAACCGGCTCCGGCCACCTGGTGACGATGGATGGCGCACCGGACGGCGGCGGCCACAACCTGGCGCCGCGGCCGATGGAAATGGTGTTATTGGGTACGGGCGGCTGCACCGCCTATGACGTGGTGCTGATCCTGAAACGGGGCCGCGAAGCCGTCAGTGGCTGCGAAGTGACGCTCAAGGCCGACCGCGCCGAGACCGATCCGAAAGTGTTTACCAAGATCCACTTCCACTTCACCGTGCGCGGCAAGTCGCTGAAACCGACCGCCGTGGAACGCGCCGTGGCGCTGTCGCACGACAAGTATTGCTCGGCATCGATCATGCTGGCAAAGACGGCCGAAATTACCCACTCGTTCGAAATCATCGAAGAGTGATCTGCCAAGGCGTGTCGGGCGCCTGAAAAATGTTCAGGGCAAGGCGCATTGCCGAAGACAGTACGAATAGTACGGCGAGGCAGTGCAACGCAGCCATGGACTTTTTCTCAGGTGCCCATCAGACGTAATACGCGGTCTTGGTCATGACTTTGCCCATCACCCCCATCAGCGCCTTGACCGGCGCCGGGGTGTCGGTGGCGCCCAGGCGCTGGGCGGCGGCGCCGTGCTCGATCTCGTCGAGCTGCATCTGGCGCACGATGGCGCGCGACTTGGCGTCCTGCGGCGGCAACTCGCCCAGATGGCTTTCCAGGTGGGCTTCCACCTGCTTTTCCGTTTCCACCACAAACCCCAGGCTCTGGCCGTCGCCCATGCGCGCGGCCAGCGTGCCGAGCGCGAACGAGCCCGCATACCACAGCGGGTTCAGCAGGCTCAGGCGCGAACCGAGTTCACGCACGCGCTGCGCCGTCCAGGCCAGGTGGTCTTCCTCTTCGCGGCCCGCTTCGTCGAACTGTTCGCGTACCGCCGGGCTGTGCGCGTGGCGCGCCTGCGAATTGTACAAGGCTTGCGCGCACACTTCCCCCACGTGATTGACCCGCATCAAGCCTGCGCTGTGGCGCTGCTCGGCCGCGCTCAGGGTGGCGTCGGGCGATTGCGCGGCCGGCGTCGGGCGTGTAGCGGAAGCCACGCCGGCGATCACGCGCAAGGCCTTGTCGGCATCGACAATCAGGCGATCCAGGGGATTGAAGTAGCGGTGTGCGGTCATCGTCACGGAACTCATGTCTAGGGGAAAACATGATTATAGGACGATCACGGCCAGGCGTCCCGGTGCGGCCCACAGGCGGACCGGGCTTTATTGGCTTGCTTGACCTGTGCGCGCTTTTTCCTTTTCGATCCAGTCCACCACGGGACCGACGGCGTCCAGGCCCGACAGGCTTTTCGCCACGCCCAGGTTCAGGGAAATCAGGAAAAACATGCTGTCGATGGGAACATCGGGGCAATGGGTGGCGAAGGCGGCCAGGAAACGCGGCGACTCGAGCACGCGCAGCACTTTTTCACCGCTCATGAATTGCAATACGCTGGCAATACTGTGGCCACCACCGAGCGTGTGGTAAATGAAACGATTGTATTTGGCATCGATCTTCTTGAAATCGAGCTCTTCCTGCGTCATCAGGCCGGCCAGGTAATACAGTCCAAGGCTGACGCGAAAGAAGCCGATGGCTTCCGCGCTGGTCATGCCGGCGCGCGCCACGGCCAGCACTTTCTGCTGCATCGCCTCGTCTATGTTTCTCATTGCATTCCCCCTGCACCGTCACGCAGCGCCCATCGGCGCAGCTTGCATGAAGATGCGGCCTTTTTCAATAGCGATTCTCTATTTCCTTCTTGCAAGTTACTTTTTTTGCATGCTACCCTGAAGCCCCCACCCAGAATGGATGTGCCCATGATAGAGGTAAAGCACCTGGCCAAGCGTTTTCGCATGCCGCCACAGAAAGACAAAACCACGTCGGCTCCCGATCCGCGCGACCACGACGGCTGGTTTCACGCCGTGCGCGATGTCAGTTTCAGCTGCGCACCCGGTGAAGTGCTGGGTTTGCTGGGACCGAACGGCGCCGGCAAGACCACCACCTTGCGCCTGTTGTCGACCGCCCTGCAGGCGGACGCGGGCAGCGCCCTCGTCAATGGCATCGATGTCTTGCAGCAACCGCTGGTGGCGCGCCAGAGCATCGGCTTCCTGTCCGGTTCGACCGGCTTGTATGGCCGCCTGACGGCACGCGAAAACGTCGAATACTTCGGCCGCCTGCACGGCATGCCGGCCGACAAGCTCAAGCAGCGCTGCGATGAACTGTTCGCCCTGCTGCAGATGGAACATTACGGCAACAAGCGCGCCGACCAGCTGTCGACCGGCATGAAGCAGAAATGCGCGATCGCGCGCACGGTCGTGCATGCGCCGCAGGTGGTGATCCTCGACGAGCCGACCACCGGCCTGGACGTGATGTCGGCCAAGATCCTGCTGGACTTTATCGCCAGCTACAAGGCGCTGCGCGTGCCGCTGATCTTTTCCACCCACCATTTGCACGAGGTGGAAAAGCTGTGCGACCGCGTCTGCATCATCAACCATGGCACGACCGCCTTCAATGGCACGGTGGACGAGTTGCGCCACCTGGGCGGCAGTGCGGATCTGTACGACGCCTTTGTCGGCGTCATCAACCGGGGAGCTTGAACGCATGTGGACCATTTATTTGAAGGAATTGCTGGAACTCACGCGTGACCGCAAGACCCTGATCTTCACCATCCTGATTCCGATCTTCGCCATGCCGCTGATCTTTGGCGGCTTCGCTTATGTATCGAGCAATATGTTCAAGAACGCCAAGTCGGCCGAGCTGCGCTACGCCCTGTTCGGCCAGCAGCACGCACCGGCACTGAGCGCGCGTTTTGGCCAGCAAACCAATTTGCGCCTGGTGCCGTTGACCGATGAAAGCGAGATCCGCCAGGCCATCGCGGACGAACGCATCAAGTTCGCGGTGGTGATACCGCCGCAGTTTGATGCCGCCTTGCAGCAGCAGCGGCAAGCGAGCATCACCTTGCACTACAACAGCGCCAGCACGGTCGACGTGACGCAGCAGCGCGTGCGCGAGGTGATCGACGGCTACAACACCAGCTTGCGCCAGGAGTCGCTGTCGGCCCTGAACCTGAATGCCGAACAACTGGCGTTTGCCCTGGCACCGGTGCTGCTGGAGAAAAAATCCACCGCCGACCAGCGCGAACAGATGGGCGCGATCATCGGCGGCATGCTGCCTTACCTGCTGCTGATGGTGTGCCTGACGGCCGCCATGTATCCGGCCATCGACATGGGCGCCGGCGAAAAGGAACGGGGCACCTTGGAAACCTTGCTGCTGGCACCGGTGCCGCGCGGCGCCATCGTGCTGGCCAAGTTCCTGGTCTTGTTTACGGTCGGCATGACCTCGGCCGTGCTGATGGTGGGCAGCATGGCCGCCCTGCTGCTGGGCTTCGGCAACTCGCTGGAAGGCAACCTGGCCGTCATGGTGCGCAGCATTACCTTGCCCGACCTGGCGATGGTGACCCTGATGCTGGTGCCGACGGCTGCCATCTTCGCCTCGCTGCTGCTGTCGATCTCGATCTACGCCAAGAGCTACAAGGAAGCGGCCGGCATGATCACGCCGCTGATGCTGCTGACCATTTTGCCTATCGTGGTGGCCATGCTGCCGGGCGTGGAACTGAACTGGCTGTGGGCGATGGTGCCGTTGACCAATGTCTCGCTGGCCATGAAGGAGCTGGTCAAGGGCACCATGGATTACAGCATGTTCGGCGTGATCCTGGCCTCGACCACGGTGATTGCCGGCGCCCTGCTGCTGCTGTGCCGCTGGTGGTTCAAGCGCGAAGCGGTGCTGTTCCGCAACTGATCCTCACGGGCGGCGCGCGCCGGCACGGCCGCGCCGCCGTTCCACCCCGCCAATTGCACTCTGGGCACGCGAAAATACCGTATATCGCAAGCAACTGCCCAGCACGTCTTTTATTCAATACAATGCCATCATGGAAAAGCCCCGGACCGCCTGCCAGGCGCCGGGTGCCGCACGTCTAACAGCATGAGCAAGGAATTGTATGGAATTGCAGATTCGTCACTTGTCGAAGACCTACGCCAACGGTGTCGTGGCGCTGGACGATATTTCGCTGGCGATCCCACCCGGCATGTTCGGTTTGCTGGGCCCCAACGGCGCCGGCAAGTCGACCTTGATGCGCACCCTGGCCACCTTGCAGGAGTGCGATTCCGGCTCGGTCTTCTTCGGCGACTACGACGTGCTCGACGACAAGGACGAGATCCGCCGCATGCTCGGCTATCTGCCGCAGGACTTCGGCCTGTATCCGAAAGTGACGGCCTACGAACTGCTGGATCACTTCGCCAATTTAAAGGGCCTGTCGCAGCGCACGCGCCGGCGCGAAGTGGTCGACGGCCTGCTGCAGCAAACCAATCTGTTCGATGTGCGCCACCAGCGCCTGGGCACGTTTTCGGGCGGCATGCGCCAGCGCTTCGGCATCGCCCAGGCGCTGCTGGGCGACCCGAAGCTGATCATCGTCGACGAACCGACGGCCGGCCTCGATCCGCAGGAACGGGTGCGCTTCCACAACCTGTTGTCGGACATCGGCGAAGACAAGACCGTCATTTTATCGACCCATATCGTGTCCGACGTGGCCGACCTGTGCGCCAACATGGCCATCATCAACAAGGGCCATGTGCTGTTGTGCGGCAAGACGCAGGAATTGATCGATGATGTCAGCTGCAAGATCTGGGCGCGCTTTGTCGACAAGAAGGAGCTGGCCAGCTTCCAGCAGCGCCACGCCGTGATATCGACCCGGCTGCTGTCGGGCCGTACCCTGATCCATGTCTACAGCGATGACGATCCGGGCGACGGTTTCGAGGAAGCCATCGGCGACCTGGAAGACCTGTATTTCGCCACCATCGCCGGCCGCCACCGCGTCGACCCCAGCTGCGGCGAGGAGTAAGCATGTTTGCGATTGCCTTCTTTGAAGCACGACAGCGTTTCAAGCTGCTGTCCACCTGGGTGTATTTCGCCATGTTCCTGGCGCTGTCCATGCTGTGGATGGCCGCCTCGGGCGGCGCCTTCAAGGAAGTGTCGATCAGCATGGGCGGCAGGTTTTTGATCAATGCGCCGCGCTCGCTGGCCCTGAGCTGCGCCGTGCTGGGCTGCTTCGGCGCGGTGGTG
This sequence comes from Janthinobacterium sp. J1-1, assembly GCF_030944405.1. Lineage (NCBI taxonomy): Bacteria > Pseudomonadati > Pseudomonadota > Betaproteobacteria > Burkholderiales > Oxalobacteraceae > Janthinobacterium > Janthinobacterium sp. J1-1. Next base: position 1,108,571 of record NZ_CP132339.1, on the reverse strand, counting down.
GTGGCCGCCATGATGGGCCGCTCGGTGCAGCAGGATATCGAATACGGCATGCAGCATTTCTTCTTCAGCGCGCCGATCCGCAAATACGAGTATGTGTTCGGTCGCTTTCTCGGCGCCACCCTGGTGCTGGCGGTGGTGTTTGCCAGCATTATCCTCGGTGCCTGGCTGGGCAGCTGGTTGCCCGGCATCGACCAGGAACGGCTGGGGCCGCAGCGCCTGCTGGCCTATCTGATGCCGTATGTCTTTACCCTGCTGCCCAACCTGTTCATCTTCGGCGCCATCTTTTTCGTGATTGCCGCGCTGACGCGGCGCATGTTGCCCGTCTATATCAGCTCGGTGGTGATGCTGATCGGCTACCTGGTGGCGCCGTCGCTGGCGCGCGACCTGGACTTCAAGACGGTGGCCGCGCTGATCGACCCCTTCGGCACCACGGCCCTGATCAACCTGACCGAATACTGGCCCAATGCCGAACGCAACACGCGCCTGGTCACGCTCGAGGGCGTGTATCTGGTCAACCGCGCCATCTGGTGCGGCCTGGCCCTGCTGGCCTTGCTGCTGGGCTACTGGCGCTTTCACTTCCACGCCGCGCCCGACAGCGGCTCGGCCAGGCGCCAAGGCGACGCCACGCCGCCCGCGCGCCTGTCGAACAGCGCGCTCGACACGCATGAGCCGCCCGATTTTGCCCGGCGCAGCCTGGCCGCCCTGCTGCTGCAGATGAGCTGGCTGAACCTGCGCGAAACCATCAAGAACATTTATTTTGTCGTCATCGTGCTGGCCGGCGTGCTGGTGATGTACGCCAGCGCGCTGGACATGGGTTCGATATATGGCACCAATACGTATCCGGTGACGGAAAAAGTGCTGGACATCGTCAGCGGCGCGTTCGCGCTGTTCATGCTGGTGATCACCACCTTCTATGCGGGCGAACTGGTGTGGCGCGAGCGCGAAAGCGGCTTGCAGCTGATGCTCGACGCCCTGCCCGTGCCGAACTGGCTGCCACTGCTGTCGAAACTGTTTGCGCTGATCGGCCTGCAGGCATTGCTGAGCCTGGTGATCATGTTGTGCGGCATGTCGATCCAGATCGTCAAGGGCTATTACCGGCTCGATCCCGGCCTGTACTTTGAAGCGCTGTTTCTGACCCAGTTGCCCGGCTATGCCCTGACGGCCGTGCTGGCGATTTTCCTGCAAGTGCTGATCAACCAGCGCTACCTGGCCTACTTTGCCATGATCCTGTATTACGGCGCGACCCTGACCTTCGGCTCGCTGGACCTGAGCAATCCGCTGCTGTTGTATGGCAATACACCGGGCTTCCTCTACTCGGCCATGAACGGCGCCGGCCACTACCTGCTGCGCGAACGCTGGTACCTGCTGTACTGGAGCGGCGCGGCCGTGATGCTGACCGTGCTGGCCCTGCTGTTCTGGCCGCGCGGCGCACACGACAGCTGGCGCATCCGTCTGCGCCTGGCGCGCCACGCCCTGAGCCAGCCGGTGCTGGCCAGCTTCGGCGCCGGCCTGGCCGTCTTCCTGGTCGCCGGGAGCATCCTGTTCTATACCTTCCATATCGCCAACGACTACAAGTCCGGCTATGCGCGCGACGCCGAGCGCGCCAGCTTCGAGCGCCAGTACCGCAAGCTGGCGGCCACGCCGCAGCCGCGCATCGCCGACGTCAAGCTTGACGTGGCCATCTACCCGGCCCAGCGCACCCTGAAGGTCAAGGGGCACTACCTGCTGGAAAACCGCACCGCCGTGCCAATCAGCCAGATTTTCATCCAGCAAGACCCGACCGCCAGCATGCGGCTGCGCTTCGATACGCGCGTCCATCCGGGCCTGGACGATACGCGCCTGGGCTTTTACAGCTACCGCCTGGCCGCGCCGCTGCTGCCGGGCGCCACCCTTGGCCTCGATTTCGACGTCGACTACGCGCCGCGTGGCGTGCTGGGCCTGGGCCAGGACACGCCGGTGGTGGCCAACGGCACCTTCTTTACCAATGCCGTGCTGCCGCATGTCGGCTACCAGCCGCAGCTGGAACTGAACGATCCGCGCGACCGCAAGCGGCACGGTTTGCCGCCGCGCGCGCGGGCGCTGGCGCGCGACGATGCGCGCGGCCTGGCCGACAATCATGTCGGCAACGACGCCGACCGCATCGGTTTTGAAGCGACCGTCAGCACCGTCGATGGCCAGACGGCGATCGCGCCCGGCATGCTCGACAACGACTGGATAGACAAGGGCCGCCATTACTTCCATTACAAGATGGACCAGCCCATCCTCAATTTCTATGCCGTCCAGTCGGCCCGCTACGCCGTCCGGCACGAGCGCTGGCAGGACGTGGCCATCGATGTGTATTACCAGCCGGGACACGAATATAATCTGGACCGCTTCGTGCGCGGCAGCAAGGAAGCGCTCGAGTACTACACGAAAAACTTCGGCCCCTACCAACAGAAGATCGTGCGCATCGTCGAGTTCCCACGGTACCAAACCTATGCGCAGTCGTTTCCGGGCACCATACCGTTTTCCGAAGGCCTGGGTTTTGTCGCCAGGGTCGACGACAAGAACCCGAAGGATCTCGACTATCCGTTCTATGTCACCGCGCATGAAGTGGCTCACCAGTGGTGGGGCCATCAGCTGGTGGGCGGCAACACGCGCGGCGCGAGCGTGCTGAGCGAAACACTGGCCGAATATTCGGCGCTGATGGTGATGAAAAAAACCGGCGGCCCGAACAGGATGCGGCGCTTCCTGCGCTACGACCTGAACCGCTACCTGATGGGCCGCGCGGAAGAGCGCAACCGCGAGCTGCCGCTGGCCGACAATGAACGGCAGGACTATATCCACTATCACAAGGGCGCGCTGGCCATGTATCTGCTGCAGGACATCGTCGGCGAAGACAAGATCAACGGCGTGCTGCGCGAACTGCTGCAACAGCATCGGCGCCAGTCGCCGCCGTACGCCAGCGTGACGGCGCTGATCGATGGCTTGCGCCAGGTCACGCCGCCGGAGCAGGCTTACCTGATCGATGATCTGTTCGAGAAAATCGTGCTGTTCGATAACCGCGCGCTGGCGGCCACGGCGCGCAAGCTGACGGACGGACGCTATGAAGTCACCATCAAGGTGCAGGCCGGCAAGGTGCAGGCGGGCGAACAGGGAGAAGAGCAGGAAGTGCCGCTGCGCGACCTGATCGAGATCGGCGTCGATGACAAGGATGGCAATGCGCTGCTGCGCGAACGCAAGCTGATGAGCAGCAAGCAGGCCAGCTACACGGTGGTGGTGGCCACCCGGCCGGCCAGGGCGGGCATCGATCCCGACAACAAGCTGATCGACCGCAAGCCGGACGACAATATGATCGCAGTCGATATCAGCGAGCGCTAGGCGCCAGGCCAGGCCAGGCCAGGGTATCAGGCGCGGGTGGCCACGCTCAGGCTGATGCCCATTTCGCTGAAGACGGCCAGGTCGCCCAGCGGCAAGTCCAGCGGCACCGCCGTCGAGGCACCTGGCGATTCGCCACCGCGCAATTCAAATTGCAGCTCGGCCACGATGCGCGGCATGCTGAAGGTGACGCCGCGCGAGCGGCATTCGGACAAATAGCTGCGTATGCGCGAGGGCAAGACCTGCGCCTGGCTGGCCTGCGCCACCAGCAGTTCGAAACCGGAATCGAGATACACGCGGCCCGCGCCTTTCGGCTCGCCCTTGCGCCACTGGCGCTCGGGCTCGGTCGGCAGGACTTCCAGGATGGACTTGAGCGTGAGGTCGTCCCCATGCACGGTCAACTTTGCCATATTCATCGTCAAACTTTCTAGCCTGCACGCTACCAAAGCGGCGGCGCGATCATCAGACGGCCTAGTCTACGCATGGTCGGCAATTATGTCCACACGGCAATATTTAATGACAGCTTGACCTTGCGCAATATCAAGCCCGCCCGGCACGATGCCGGACGGGCCAGCGGCTTACGCCTGCTTGCCGATCGCCTGCAGGGCGGCCCGCACACCGGCACCGTAGGCCGGATCAGCCTGGTCGAAATGGGCCAGCTGGCGTTGCAAGGTTTCCTCACGCACCAGACTCAAGGGACCGGCCAGGTTATCGAACAGGTTCTGCTTGCCCTCTGGCGTCAGCAGGCGGAACAGATTGCCGGCCTGCGTGTAGTCGTCTTCCGTGCCACGGCCATCGTAGCGCGCCGCGCCGCCATCGAGCGCCAGGGCCGGCTCGCCATGGCCCAGGCCCTGCGGCGCGCTGCCGGCCGCGGCCACATTGGCGTAATTGCGCGCCGAACCACCGTTGTTGACCGCCATCGCGCCGTCGCGCTGCTGGTTATGAAAAGGGCAGCGCGCCGCGTTCACCGGCAAATGCTGGTGATTGGTGCCGACCCGGTACAGCTGGGCGTCGTGGTAGGCAAACAAGCGGCCTTGCAGCATCTTGTCGGGCGAATAGCCCATGCCCGGCACGGCATTGGCCGGCGAAAACGCCGCCTGCTCCACTTCCGCGTGGTAATTGTCCGGATTGCGGTTCAGTTCAAAGATGCCGACCGGCAGCAATGGGAAATCCGCATGCGGCCACACTTTCGTCAGGTCGAACGGATTCCAGCCCGTGCGCTGTTCCCACTCGACGAGTTGCGCCTCGGTCGCCACCTGCAGCTTGACCTCCCACTGCGGGAAGTCGCCCCGTTCGATGGCGCCGAACAGGTCGCGCTGGGCGTAGTCCGGATCGGCACCGGCCAGGCGGCCCGCTTCGGCAGCCGGCAAGTTTTTGATGCCCTGGCGCGTCTTGAAATGCCATTTCACGTAGACGCGCTGGCCGTCGGCATTGATCAGGCTGTACGTGTGGCTGCCGAAGCCATCCATGTGGCGGTAGCCGTCGGGCGTGCCGCGGTCCGAAAACAGCATGGTGACCTGGTGCAGGCTTTCCGGCGCATGGCTCCAGAAGTCGAACATCATCTCGGCCGATTTCAGATTGCTGTGCGGGTCGCGCTTTTGCGTATGGATAAAGTCGGGGAACTTGATCGGGTCCTTGATGAAGAACATCGGCGTATTGTTGCCGACCAGGTCCCAGTTGCCCTCTTCGGTATAGAAGCGCAGGGCGAAGCCGCGCGGATCGCGTTCGGTGTCGGCGCTGCCGCGTTCGCCACCCACGGTGGAAAAGCGCGCGAAGGTGGCCGTCTGCTTGCCCACTTCACTGAACAGCCTGGCCTTGGTATAGGCGGAAATATCGTGCGTGACGGTAAACGTGCCGTAGGCGCCGGAACCTTTTGCATGCACCACGCGCTCGGGAATGCGCTCGCGGTTGAAATGCTGGAGTTTTTCCAGCAGATGAAAATCCTGCAACAGCAAGGGCCCGCGCGCACCGGCGCTGGCGGAATTCTGGTTATCGGCCAGCGGAATGCCGGAAGCGGTGGACAGGGGAGTATTTGGCGGCGGCGTGCTCATGGTGCTTTCCTTCGTTGGTGACTGATGGATACAGTGTAACGAGCGCAGCAATAAAGGAAAAGATAATTGATTTTATCGATTCAATAGGTATTTACAATGATGCCGCAAGCTGCCGGCCGACGTTCGACAGACAAAAAAAACTAGGTCAGCACATTTAGCTCATCGCACAGTTTCTCCAGTCCCGCCAGATAGTGGGCGGGATCCTTGCGGAAACGATGGCGCTGGCAGCGCGCCTGGCGACGCCGCTCCAGGTCGGCGCGCGTCGCGCGCCATCGGTCTTGCGGTACGGCGGCGAGCATGTCGCGCGTCACCGTGCCGGTCCGGGTAAACAGCGCTGCCGGCATGCGCACACTGCCACTGAGCACCAGTGAAGGCGAGGCCACCTTGCGGCCACTGGCACGCCGTTCGTGGTAGCGCAGGCTGCCGAAGGCCTGCTCCAGCGCATTGTTCGTGCGGGGCAGTCCGGCAATGCGGTAACAATGGAACACATCGCCGCCGTAACTGGCGCTCACCTTGACGAAGTGCGACAGGGCCTTGCGCAAGGTGTCGGGCAGGTCGGGGCACTCCGTGGCGCTGTCCATTTGCGCGAGCCAGTCCCGATAACGCACCATGAGCGCATCCGCCGATAGCCCCTCGTCATTGCGCAGGATCGCACTCGCGCCCTGCACCCAGGCCGCGCCTTGCGCCACCTGCGGCCACCATCGTGCGGTACTGCTCAGGGCGCGCCCGAGCATGCCGGCCAGGCGCTTCACTTCCGTGGGCGCCCCCTTTTTTGCGCGGCGCGCCGCGCGCTGGCATGGATGCCGGAGAGCTGTTCGTGCAAGCGCAAGCCGCCAAAGACCAGCGGTGCGCGCGCGTCATCGGTCAGCGCGCTGCGCACCGCCGCGCAGTATCCCAGGGCGACTTCGCCGGTCGGCCCGGGCCGTTGTTCGGCAACGCGTTCCAGCGGGCGCACACCACGCACCAGTTTCTTGAGCTCTTTCTTGGCATGCCGGTCCGCCTCCCACAAGGGACGCGCCGCTTCCTTCAAGTAGTGAAATTGGCACAGTTGATGCGGCACCCCGGGCAGGGCGGCAGCGACCGCCTGGCGGATACTGTGCTGGCCGTCGGACACGACCGCCACCACGGGCACCGGCAGGGCGGCCGTCACGTCGGCCAGCAGGCATTGCAGCTCGGCACGCGCCGATGACAGCAGGCTGCGCGCGCACAGCACTTGCCCGGACAGCGTGTCGCGTACCACCCACAAGACCTCATGGCCCACATCGGGCTGCAGGCCGTCAATGGCAAGGATCGCGCGTCCCTGGGCAGCCAGTTGCGCGGCGCGTTCGGGCAAGGTATCGAGTGCCAGGCTGAGCAGAATATCGTACTGCGTCAGCAGGTTCGAGACGCTGCGTTCGGCCAGGTCGACACCTTCCTGGCGCAACTGCTGGAAGATCTCGGGACAAGAGCGATGTTCGCGATAACGCAACTGCCCCACGCGCAGCACCACATCGAAGCTGAATTCCTGCTTGGGTAACGCCCAGCGGCCTTCTTCCTCGGGATGGCAGACTTGATGGAAGCGCGGGCATTGGGCATTCTCGCAGCGGCGGATTTGCAAGCGCAACTGGATCAGCCCATGCATCGTCACCAGCTTGCGGGTCTTGGTATATGTCGTCGGCATGCGCTGTGCGCATGCGGCGCAGTCGGCGCATTGAAGTGCCAGCGTGTACTGACACTCGGCTTCGCCACGGATAGGACGTCCTGACATGATCGCTCTCCTTGAGGAAGATTCCCATGCGACCTTGGACAGCAACGCGCTTCAATAGTGCCCGCGGGAGAGGTAAGCAGAATGTGCCGCCCTAGAAAAAAAGCCAGGGATGTCCCTGGCTTTTTGCTTGCTGCAAACTGCTGCTTACTCGGCCGCCGCGGCCTTCTTGGCGGGCGCTTTTTTCACCGCCGGCTTTTTCACCGCCGTGGCTTTTTTGGCCGGCGCCTTCTTGACGGCCGCTTTTTTCACCGGCGCCGCAGCTTCTTCGCCCTCGACTTCGGTCGCCGCCTTGCCCTTGGCTGGCGCCTTGGCGCCCGGCTTGGCCTTGCGTTCTTCGAACTCGAAGCTTACCTTGCCATCCTTGCCGCGCACCAGGAAAGCCTTGAACGGACGGCGCGTGCGCTGCGAAACAAAGCCGGGCAGCAGGTCGGTCTTGCCATCGTTAAGCAGTTTTGCCATTTGTTCCGGCAAGATTTCCTGCTGCAGGATGATGCGGCCGCTGCGGAAGTCGCACGTCTTGGGTTTGGCCACGCTGTGTTCGCACACATAGGCCAGGCCCATTTCATACACGCCGCCATTGCACTTGGGACAAGGTCCCAGCGCCGTCTGGCCCGTGAAGTCGACGCCTTCGCCGTCTTCGCTCTCGTCGTTCTGGCCGAAATCGAATTCCAGTTTGAAATTCTTGATCTCTTCATCGCGCACGATGCGCAAAATCGCGGCAAACGGACGGCCCATTTTAGAGCGGAAACCTTGCAACGGGCCGATGGTACGGTCCTTCAGCAATTGTTCCACTTCCGCGATCTCGAACTGGCGCGAACCCGGCGTCTTGCTCATCGAGAACTCGCACTTGGTGCAGGCAAAGCGGCGGTAGTTTTCCTTGACCACGCTCTGGCAGTTCGGGCATGGCGTTTCCAGGGTGGCGTACTCGCCCGGAATCGTGTCGTTGTCGTATTCCTTGGCGCGCTTGACGATGATTTGCGTCATCTGCGCGATTTCACGCATGAATTCATCGCGCGAAATCTTGCCTTTTTCCATCTGCGACAGCTTGTATTCCCACTCGCCCGTCAGCTCCGGCGCCGTCAGTTCATTGACGCCCAGGCCCTTGAGCAAGGTCATCAATTGGGATGCCTTGGCGGTCGGCATCAGCTCACGGCCTTCGCGCAGCAGATAGCGTTCCGTCAGCAAGCCCTCGATGGTGGCCGCGCGCGTGGCCGGCGTGCCGAGCCCCTTGCCGGCCATCGCATCGCGCAGCTCGTCGTCGTCGATCAGCTTGCCCGCGCCTTCCATGGCCGACAGCAAGGTCGCCTCGGTATAGCGCGCTGGCGGTTTCGTCACCAGGCCATTGGCGCTGACGCTTTCGGTCTGCACTTTTTCGCCCTTGGCGACCGGCACCAGGTTGCCGTTGCCATTGCTTTCCTTGTCGGCGTCGGTCGACGCTTCCTTGCCGTAGATCGCCAGCCAGCCCGGATTGGTCATGACCTTGCCTTCGGTCTTGAACTGATGGCCGGACACTTCCGTGTAACGGGTGGTGACCTGGAACTCGGCAGGCGGGAAGAACACGGCCATGAAGCGGCGCGTGACCAGGTCGTACAGTTTCTGTTCCGGCTCGGACAGGTTCTTCGGCGCGATGGTGGTTGGGATGATCGCGAAGTGATCCGAGATCTTCGTGTTGTCGAAGATGCGCTTGTTCGGCTTGACCCAGCCCTTGTCGATGATCTGCTTGGCGAACTGGTGGTAGTTGCTGTTGTCCTTGACCGTTTCCAGCGCCTGCAGCACGGTCGGCATATAGTCTTCCGGCAGGTGGCGCGAATCGGTACGCGGGTACGTCAGCACCTTGTGCTTTTCATACAGCGCCTGGGCCAGGCCCAGCGTGTTCTTGGCGGAAAAACCGAAACGCGAGTTCGCTTCACGCTGCAGGCTGGTCAGGTCGAACAGGCCCGGCGCCATCGAGGTGGTCGGTTTCGATTCTTCCGTGACGATGCCCTGGCGGCCACGGCAGGCAGTGGCGATCGAATCGGCCGCCGCCTTGCTCCACAGACGCTCGGCGCGTTTTTCCGGATCGTTCTCGTCCTTCTTGAACTTGGTGTCGAGCCAGCGGCCTTCGTAGATGCCGGCCGCGCAAACGAATTCGGCGCGCACTTCCCAGAAGTCGCGCGGCACGAATTTCTTGATCTTGTCTTCGCGTTCGACCACGATCGACAGGGTCGGCGTCTGCACGCGGCCCACGGTGGTCAGGTAAAAGCCGCCCTCTTTCGAGTTGAACGCCGTCATGGCGCGGGTGCCGTTGATGCCGATCAGCCAGTCCGCTTCAGAACGGCAACGCGCCGCATCGGCCAGCGGCAGCATTTCTTCGTCGCTGCGCAGGTGCGAAAAACCGTCGCGGATGGCGCCCGGCGTCATCGACTGCAGCCACAGCCGCTTGACCGGCTGCTTGGCTTTGGCGTTTTGCGCGATCAGGCGAAAAATCAGCTCGCCTTCGCGCCCGGCATCGCAGGCGTTGATCAGGGTGGTCACGTCTTTGCGCTTGATCAGCTTGTTCAATACTTTGAGGCGCGCTTCCGTCTTGGCGATCGGGTTCAGCGCGAAATACGGCGGTATCATCGGCAGGTGCGCGAAACTCCATTTGCCGCGCTTGACGTCGAATTCTTCCGGCACGGCGATTTCCAGCAAGTGGCCAACCGCCGACGACAGGACGTATTCATCCGATTCAAAGTACTCATCGTGCTTGGTAAAGCCGCCAAGCGTCTTCGCGATATCGTTCGCGACAGAAGGCTTCTCGGCGATGATGAGGGTTTTTGTCATAGTTATTAGTCTCGAAAAATGCTCTAGGATAGTGTCAGCATGCGCATCATACAGTGCATTGCCGGGCGCCGACGCTTTTGTCTGCGCGGGGCCGTGTGACTTGTGGTCTTGTCAAGCGGCCAATGATAAGCGCCTTGGCAAGAAAACCGCAAGTTATCTAAAGACAACAATGCGCAGGAGCAAATGCAGGCACGGGGCAGACAGTCAGGTGGGCAAAAGGCGGCGGGCGGCAGGCAAGGGCCAGGCCGCCTTGCTGTATTCAGTGTAGCAGGCGGGGCGATAATTCTTCGTCGGAACCGAACAGGTCGTCGAACATCAGCGCGTCCGGCTCCTTGCCCTGGCTCCACAGCAGCATCAGCACGATGACTTTCAGCTTGCCCAAAGTGACGGGCGCTTCATCGAGGGCCAGCGCCCGTTCGATGACGATTTCGCGCTGCAGCGGCGACAATACCTTGGCGCTTTCGAGGAACTGGATAAAGCCGATGGCGGCCGTGCCCAGCACGTCGCTTTCTTGCTGAACGTAAAAACGCGTACCGGTGGAACTGGCGGTCAGGACTTGCTCGGCGCCCGCCATCGCGTTCAGGTCGGTCAGCCAGACCAGCGCTTCGGAGATCTCCACGTCATCAAAGCCGACAGCCGACAGCTTGCGCGCCAGCGCCGCCGGCTCGGGGCAGGCATCGGGGCGATAATAAGTCTCGTAGAGATAAACCAGGATATCGAACATGACTCTACTCTATCAGCTAAGCTCGCTGCGACACAAGTGCGCCAGCGGACAAAGCGGCGCCGTGCGGCAAGGCCGCCACACAAGTGACAAGCTGTCATTTGCAGCGTTGAAACAGTCCTCCCGGCAAGCGCTCCACCAGCCCCGCCATTTCCAGCGCCAGCAGTTCGCCCATCACCTCGGCCATCGCCAGGCTGCTGCGCGCGGCGAGGGTGTCGGCGTCGCAGGGGTCGTGGCCCAGCGCGGCCAGCAAGGGATGGGCCGGCGCAGTCAGGAGCGGGTGGGCCGGCGCCACCGTGCCGGCGGCAGCGGGCCACTGCAGTTCCTGCAGCACGTCGTCGACCGAATCGACCAGCTTGGCGCCCTGCTTGATCAGGGCGTGGCAACCCTTGGCCAGGGTGGCATGGATCGAGCCCGGCAAGGCATAGACATCTCGCCCGTACTCGCCGGCCAGGCGCGCCGTGATCAATGAACCGGACTGCGCCGCCGCCTCGATCACCAGCACGCCGCGCGCCAGGCCGCTGATCAGGCGATTGCGGCGTGGAAAATTGCTGGGAATGGCGGGCAAGCCCAGCGCATATTCGCTGACGATGCAGCCTTGCGCGGCAATCCTTTGCGCCAGATCAAGGTTGCGCCGGGGATAGACCAGATCGGCGCCCGTGCCGATCACCGCCACCGTGGCGCCCTCGCCGCGCAAGCCGCCCTCGTGCGCATGGGTGTCGATGCCCAGCGCCAGGCCGGACACGATCGTCAGCCCGGCGTGGCTCAAGGCCTCGGCAAACGCGGCCGCGTTCTGCATGCCCTGGGTGCTGGCGTTGCGGCTGCCGATCACCGCCACGCAGGGGCGCGACAGCAGTTCGGGGCGGCCGCGTACATATAAGAGCAGCGGCGGATCGGGAATTTCCAGCAGCAGCGAAGGATAAGCATAGTCGGCCAGGGTCAGCACGGCATTGCCGGGCTGGCTCAGCCATTGCAGGGTGAGTTCCAGTTGGCTGTTGGCAACCGGCCTCGGCGCCTGCAGGATGGCGCGCGCCACGCCCGCCGGCACCACCTCGCGCAGCGCGTCGAAGGACGCGGAAAATATGCCCTGCGGCAAACCGAAGCGCGCCAGCAAGGCGCGCGCCGCCACCGGCCCCACGCCTGGCAGCCATTGCAGGCGCAGCCAGAACGCCAGTTCGCCGCCCTGGTCTTCGCTCACCGTATTTGCATCCATGACACCCTCGCCCCTTCGATCCGCGACGTCCGTCTTCCATGGTAGCGGCGCACCGGGGCGGGCGATATCGACGGGCGCAACAAAGGTGCACACTTCGGTGCACGGTTCCTGGCGGCAAACGGCCTGCCTTGCACAGCGAGACGGGCGTCTGTGATAAAATTTCTCCTTCAATCAGCGCAAAACCACCGGCGATCCAGCGCCGCGCACAGCCTTCATGTGCCCAGCTAATTCAACCAGCCAAACTACCGAATTCGTATGTCCATCTTAAATATCCTGCGTTACCCCGATCCGCGCCTGCACACCGTCGCCAAGCCGATCACCGACTTTGGCGACCAGTTGCAGACCCTGATCGACGACATGGCCGAAACCATGTACGACGCGCCCGGCGTGGGCCTGGCGGCGTCGCAAGTCGACCAGCACATCCAGATGATGGTGATCGACATCACCGAAGAAAAGAACCAGCTGCAAGTGTTCATCAACCCGGAAATCACCTGGGCCAGCGAAGAAAAGCAGGTCTACGATGAAGGTTGCCTGTCGGTGCCGGGCGTGTACGACGGCGTCGAGCGCCCGGCCCGCATCAAGGTGCGTGCACTGGACCGTCAGGGCAAGCCGTTCGAGCTGGAAGCCGATGGCTTGCTGGGCGTGTGCATCCAGCATGAAATGGATCACTTGCTGGGCAAGGTCTTCGTGGAATACCTGTCGCCGCTGAAGCGCAACCGCATCAAGACCAAGATGGTCAAGGAAATCCGCGGCCTGGAACGCGAAGCAAGCCTGCGCGCGCAAAATCGCCGTTTCTGACCGTCTGCTGGTAAACTGGCGGGCATTGTCATACCCGCCAGGCACAAGCCTGCGCACTTCACGACTAGGAACCCGATGAAAGTGATCTTCGCAGGCACGCCTGAATTTGCCGCCACCGCCCTGAAAGACTTGCACGAAGCAGGTTTCACAATTCCCCTGGTGCTGACCCAGCCCGACCGGCCTGCCGGCCGTGGCATGCAATTGCACGCCTCGGCAGTCAAGCAATACGCGCAGCAGCATGATATCGAGGTGCTGCAACCGCTCTCTTTACGCATGGACAGCAAGGACCCGCAGCGCGCGGCCGAAGCCCGCGCCGCCCACGAACGACTGCTGGCGACCCACTACGATGTGATGGTGGTGGCCGCCTATGGCCTGATTTTGCCGCGCAGCACGCTCGGCATTAAACCCTGCATCAATATCCACGGTTCCCTGCTGCCGCGCTGGCGCGGCGCGGCGCCGATCCACCGCGCCATCGAAGCGGGCGACGATGAAACCGGCGTGACCATCATGCAGATGGAAGAAGGCCTGGACACCGGCCCGATGCTGGCCATCGAACGAGTGGCGATCGAGGCGGGCGACTCGACCGCCACCCTGCACGACAAGCTGGCCGCCCTGGGCGGACGCATGATCGTCGCCACCTTGCGCAAGATGCAGGAAGCGCCACTGGTGGCCGTGCCGCAGCCGGAAGCGGGCGTCACCTACGCGTCAAAAATCGCCAAGGACGAAGCGGCCCTCGATTTTTCCCAGGGCGCGCTGGAACTGGGCCTGAAAATCCGCGCCTTCAATCCCTTCCCCGGCGCCTGCGGCCAGGTCGATGGCGTGGCCATCAAGATCTGGGCCGCCGACGTGCTCGAGGCCGACAGCGCCCAGCCGGCCGGCCAGGTGCTGGCGGCCGACGCCCAGCATGGCATCGTGGTGGCCTGCGGCACGGGCGCCTTGCGCCTGACGCAATTGCAAAAGCCGGGCGGCAAGCGCTTGCCGGCGGTGGAATTCATCAAGGGCTTTGCGCTCGACGGCAAGCGCTTCAGCTGACACCCCGCGCACCGCGCGGCGCGTGCCACGCTGAAAATCACGGTAGCCGGATAGACGCAGGCCCCGGCACGCCCGCCGGGCATGCGCCGCATCATGCCGGCAACGTCCTTGCATACGCGTTTCCACATATAAGTATTGGCTATCTCACCGTCCTGTGAGGGAATACGCGCATTAGGGCCTTGAGCAAACGTTCAGGGGGGAAAGATTCTCCGCGCCTCCACTATCCGGCGCCACCCCAAGTAGTTGGACAGATAGCGCGTCGCCACGCCATGAAACGCACTCAGCCATTCCCGCAGACGGCGGTGATGCCGGCATCATTCCCACTTTTTTCGATGCCATAGCCTTTTTTATTTCCGCATCATCGCTTGCGACATGACTTGTCGCGCATGCCTCTCATGATGAGCTGCGCTGTCACCAGATTGCTGGCGCTACGGAATGCGTGCCCGTACCCGATACGCTTTAACAAGATATTCAATTTACTTCTGCAAAATTTCTTTTTGGAAATATATAATTAGCATCTCAAACAAGTAACATTTTCTGTTTTATATGCTGACGGCCTGGCGATATGCAACTTAAAGAGGCAATACGATTGACTAAAAAGACAATCAAGCGTTCGACACGCAAAAAAAAGAGCGTCCGGGCGAAGACGACGCCTGCCGCACAACAACAGGAGACTTTCGATGTCCTGGTGATGGCGACCATGAGTGCCGGCAAATCGTCCTTTATCAATGCCCTGGTCGGACATGAGCTACTGCCGTCTGGAAATGAGGCGACGACGGCCTGCGTGACCAGCATCGAACACTGCAGCCGGGCAAAATATTTTCGTGGCACGAGCTACTCCCATGACGGAATTCGTATCGGCATGCAGAAGAACGCGTCGCTTGAGCAGGTCAGGAGCTGGAACGCGGACGAACAGGTAAAGCATATCCGTCTGTCCGGCAAGATCGGTACAGGCTATTCCCGCCGCGCTGCCAGGCTGGTACTGCACGATACGCCGGGGCCGAACAACAGCCAGGATCGGCGCCACGCCGAGGTGACGCTCGATGCGCTGCACACCATTCCTTTCAAGCTGCTGTGCTACGTGCTCGACGCCGGCCAGATGGGTACGCTGGATGACCAACAGTTGCTGGCGCAGTTGCGTGAACAGTTGGACCGGCATTCGGGCCATCGGCTGGTATTTATCCTGAACAAGATCGACCTGCTGGATCGCGAGCGTGGCGAGCTGGTCAGCAGCCATGTGGAAAAAGCCAGGCATTATCTGGAGCAATGCGGCTTTCAGCAGCCGATCATTGTGCCTACCATGTCCAGCCTTGCGCTGTATGCCAGAAAAGCCCTGAATGCCCAGACCTTGACGCGGACCGAACACAGCAGGCTAAAACACGCTCTCGACGACCTGGCCGTGGAGCAGGAGTGCCTGTTGCATGCCGCCGCCCTGCCCGATGCGCTCAAGTCGGGCGTGCGCAGACGCCAGGCCAAAGCGGGCAAGGCCGGCAACCGATCTGCCCGCCAGCCTCCCGCCGGGGATCTTGTGGCACTGCAGCAAGTGGTGCTGCGCAGCGGGATCAGAACCGTCGAGTTTCTCTTAAATCAACCTAACATCGCCGCGTGAGCCATGCATCATATTGAAATCATCCACAATCCCTTTATCGTCGACACCCGCTTCGTCATCAACGGCGAGCCGCCAGCCGACGGTTGCAAGCTGAGCAGCTACAAGGAATCGCGCCTGCAGCTCTGGATCGAAAAGCTGTTCGATGAATTGAGCATGCTGTTCAATGGCGACAGCAATTTCCATGTCGTATTCCATGGCGTGGAATCGGACTATGCGGACGTCGTCGAGGCAGCCAGCGTGGCAAGCGCGCGTGGCATGCAGATCGACGTCACATGGCAGGCGACGGAGGCGACCGAAAACCGTCTTGAGTCGATGCGCAGCCTGATGACCGAAGCGCGCGCCCATCCAAAATTCGATGCCTACATCGAAGAGGATGAGGAAATGAAAAAATGTTTCGAAGAAGCATTCAACGCGGATTTCGACGTGTATGTCGTGGCCACCATGTCTTCTGGCAAGTCGACGCTGATCAATGCCATGCTCGGCCACGATTTGCTGCCGGCAGCCAACGAAGCGACGACCGCAACGATCACTTCCATCGCTGACGACAAAGGACTGGCCGCATTTCGCGGCAGTCGCTATGACAAGCAGGGCCGGGAAGACGTTTTCCATGAGAACGTGACGCTTGACACCATCACTGACTGGAACAGGCGCGACGATACCATGAGAATTGCCATCCAGGGCGATATCCAGGCCGTCAAGCAACGTGACAACGTGCGGCTGGTACTGACCGACACGCCAGGCCCGAACAACAGCCAGGATCAGGATCACGAGCGCGTGACGATGAGCTTTGTGCAGGACTCGCGCCGCAATCCGCTGATCTTGTATGTGCTGAACGCCACCCAGCTGGGCACGAACGATGACAAGAATCTGCTCCGACTGGTGGCGGACGCCATGCGCAGAGGCGGCAAGCAAAGCAGGGACCGCTTCATCTTCGTCATCAACAAGATGGATGTCTTCGATCCGGAGAAGGGCGAAGACCTGCCGTCGGTGCTGACACGCGTGCGCAAATACCTGGGCGACAATGGCATACAGAATCCGCTCGTGTACCCGGTTTCGGCCAACCTGACCCGCCTGATCCGCAAGCCTGGCGACCGTCACTCCCGCAAGGAACGCGGCGACTACAACACCATGGCGGACCTGTTCAGCGAAGTGCCGAGCATGAACCTGCTGCAGTACATGCCGATCACGTCGCGCGTGACGCGCGCGCTGGAGGCGAGACAGCACTCGCCGCTGATGCTCAGCAGCGGCCTGCCAGCGGTCGAAGCCATGATCGACGAATATATCGACAAATACAACCTGCCGCATCGCGTGAAGCGCGTCTACGACGCGCTGTCCAAGGCGATTGACGTCGGCCTGAATGAAAGCCAGCTGATGTCGCAGCTGGAGCACGACGAAAAGGAACTGGCGTTCATCGAAGACGAGTTGCAGGACTTGCAGGCACGCCGCGCCAAAGGCTTCAATGCCGCGGCCTACAAGGACCAGATTGCGCGGGAAGGCTCGGTACTGCCACCAGGCACCGAATTGGCCCTGGCCAGGTTGCAGGCCGACAACGACAAGTTCATCAAGGAGGTCACCGAACAGTTGGTCGGTGTGACAACGCCGGAACTGGCCGAACAAAAAATGAACGAAACGGAAGAAAATCTGCGCTTCCATTTCAATACGCTGGTCAACCAGTACGAGTCGGAATTTGAAGACAGCCAGCAGGCGATCAAGCTGGACCTGGCCGCCCAGTACCAGCGTTATGTGACGGACCTGTTTGATGAATGCCGGAAGCTGGATCTGCCGGTGCTGGAAGGAATACGCAAGTCGGTTGCGGGCATTTCCCTCAATCTTGGCGTGGAAGACAATGAAATCAAGACGCGCAGGGTCGTGGTCGGCACGCGCGAGGTCAGCACCAGCAAATGGTACAAGCCGTGGACCTGGGGCGATACGGGGACAAGCAATATTTACGGCAATGAAGAATATATTGACCTGGCAGACCTGTGGAAAGAGCGCCAGACGCGTGTACGCGGGGAATTCTCGAAACTGGTCAAGAGCGCGCGCATGCGCATCGAAGTGGGCAAGGACAAGCTGATCGACCAGTTCCTGACTTTCATGACCCTGGAGTTCGATACAAAATTCGACGCCCTGCTCAATTCAATCGACCACAAACTGACCGACAAGAAAGCACGTGAAGCAGCATTGGCAGAAGCCCGGCAATTGCAGGAGTGGATCACTGCATTCAAGGCCAAACTCGATCAAGCCCTCGCCGTGTGAACTGACCATGACCATCGATACCAACAAACTCGCCACTGCCCGCAAGAGCTTCCTGGAAGCCATCAACAATCCGCAAACCGCTACCGCGCTGCTGCGCAACATGGCCGGCGAGCTCAGGACCGCGCAACCGGACCTGTTCATGCCGTATATCGCCGATGAAAATCGTGACGCGATCAGGCCGGAGCCCCTGCATTGGAACGATCAATATTTCAGCCAGCAAAAGAAGGTGGCAGAGAGAAATTTTTCCTTTGAGCGGCTGGAGCATCTGCTGCAGGTACGCGAACACTTTCGACAAGAGGGCCGCAAGGGGTTCGTGGCAAATGCGCAGCCAGCGCCGGCCGCTGCCCGCAGCGACAGCCATACTGGCTACACCCCTTCCGTCAACCTCAGGAAATTCGTGGAAGAAGGCGATTTGACCACCTTGCGCACCGCGCTGATCGTGGAACTCGAGGACAAGCGCCTCGACGCCGACACCTTGCGCGCCGCGCTGGCCTGGACCAGGACGCGTGTCACCGATTTGTGCGAACCGTACAGCGAAAAGGCTTTTGCCCGGGCCATCGTGCAGAACCGCGAACAATGGAGCGCAGACTATTACGGCCTGCAAGCGGTCTATCTCGACACCAATTTTTCCGAGGAACGCTTTCTGCATCTGATCGACGTACGTGAATATCTGCGCCGACAAAGTCCCATCAGCATGGCGCCGGATAGCAGGCCGGTCAAGAGCAGCAGTCCTGCGCCTGCCAGGGGACCGCGCCTGCACGATGAGCAGCCACGCCCGAGCCCGCAGCCACCCCGTCCGCAGCCAGTCCGTCACCGGCATGGTCTGTCGCCCGTGATGCTTACCGCACTGCTGATCGGTGGCGCGCTCGCTGCCGTGGTCATCCTGATACTCGCATTGAGAAAGTGAACATGACGTCGAACAATCTGACACTCCGCGCCGCCGAACAGATTCGTGAAAACGCCGCCCTGAATCTGCAGGCCGGGCGCACCCTCATCAATCGCAGCTACCTTGCAGAGTTGCAAGACTATCCGGTACAAGCTTTCGCCAGTGACGCCCTGCCCTTCCGGCGCGCCAGCGACCTGCGGCTGTTTCGCATTGAGCGCATTGTCCAGGGCAACAAGCAATCGGTTCTTGAAAGCACGACCGCCGCCTACACCACGCTGGGCGCGGCCGGCTACTCGATCTTCCTGTTCTTGCGCTCGAACGGCAGCGAAACCGATCTGTATATCGGCACCCGCGGCGAACCTGGCAAGGCGCTGGGCCAGAACTCCGGCGAACTGCTGCTCGAAACCTTCAAGGGACACTTTTCCGGCAGCTCCCTGCTGCCGCTGGCCGCGCGCGAAACCGACCATCTGCTCGACGGCTTGCTGGCGGAAAAAGCCAATCCGGCGGCCAGCATCACCGCCGTCACCGGCGTACCGGCCCTGTCGACGGATAACAGCGACCATTTCATGCAGGGCCTGGAGCGCTTCATCGATGCGGCAGAGCGGCGCGTGTACCAGGCGCTGATCCTGGCCGAACCGGTCTCGTCGCAGAACCTGGAACAGATCCGCATCGGCTATGAACAGGTGGCAACACAGCTGTCTCCGCTGCACAAGCTGTCGCTGTCATTCGGCGAGCAGGAAAGCGACAGCGTCGGCCTGAGCATCAGCCAGAGCATCAGCGCCTCGCTGGGGGAAAGCCTGGCCATGACGGAAACGCGCAGCCAGGCCCATACCGCCGGCACTTCGTCCACCACGACCAGGGGCAGCTCCGAGTCGTTCAGTGCAAAGACCGGAACGGCCAAGGCGGCGGCCATTATCGGCCCCTTGCTGGGCGGCGTGGGCGGCTCGGCATTCGGACCTATAGGGAGCATGGTCGGCGCCCAGCTTGGCTCCGCCATCGCCACCGCATTCGACAAGCAGCGTACCACCGGCACCAGCGAATCGCTGTCGACCGGCCACAGCGAGAGCGACACCATGTCCGAAGGCACGTCGACAGGCAAAACCACCTCCAGCACCACGACCAGCGGCAGCACCGACAGCCGCTCCTCGAACCGTACCACTGGCGCCAACCGCCAGGTGACGATCGAGACCACGGACAAGAGCATCGAACAATTGCTCGCCAAGATAGACCACCACCTGGCGCGCATCAACGAAGCAAAGACCTATGGCGGCTGGAACGCCGCCGCTTACTTCCTCGGCGACAGCACGGCATCGTCCGAAGCGCTGGCCAGCATTTTTTTGGGACTCATCCGTGGCCACAATTCCAGCCATGAAGATTTTGCGCTGACGACCTGGAATTCGGCAAAAAAGTCGGCGGTACTCGACTGGCTGGGAACGCTCAGCCATCCCCCGCTCCAGCATGCCCTGGCAAAGCAGTTACCGATTGCCTGCCTGACACCGGCAACGCTGGTATCGGGCAAGGAACTGGCCATCCAGCTCAGTTTGCCCCGCCGATCGACGTCGACGGTGGCCGTGGTGGAAACCCGTGCATTCGGCCGCAAGGTGCAGCGCCTGGACGGCGGAAATGGTCTGGAAACGGGCCGCCGCAGCATCGTCCTGGGCCAGATCCGTCACCTGTGGGAAAACATGCCTCAGACCATCGATCTCGGTCTCGATCAGTTGTGCAGCCACGTCTTTGTCAGTGGATCAACTGGCGCAGGCAAGAGCAACACAGTGTATGGCATGCTGAGCCAGATCAGCGCGGCCGGCATTCCATTCCTGGTCATCGAACCGGCCAAGGGCGAATACAAGCATGTGTTTGGCCAAGTTCCCGGCGTGCAGGTGTTCGGCACCCATCCGGCCTACGGTGCGCTGTTGCGTATCAATCCCTTCCAGTTTCCCGCAGCCACCCATGTACTTGAACACGTCGACCGGCTGATCGAAATCTTCAATGTATGCTGGCCGATGTATGCCGCCATGCCGGCGGTGCTCAAGGAAGCGATCCTGCAAGCCTACGAGCAATGCGGTTGGGATCTCGACAGGTCGAGCAACCGCTTTGACGCCGCATTGTTCCCGTCGTTTGCCGACCTGCTCGTCACCCTGGAACAAGTCATCGCCGGTTCTGCCTACTCGGCTGAACTCAAGGGCAACTATATTGGTGCGCTCTCCACCCGCATCCGGTCGCTGACCAATGGCCTGAACGGCCAGATCTTCAGCGCCAACGAGATCGCCAGCGATGTCCTGTTCGACAGTCCGGTGATCGTGGATCTGAGCCGTATTGGCTCTGCGGAAACCAAGTCACTGATCATGGGCGTGCTGGTGATGCGCCTGAGCGAATACCGGATGGCCCAGGGCGGCATGAACCGGCCCTTGCGCCATGTGACGGTGCTGGAAGAGGCCCACCATCTGCTGAAACGCACCGGGAACGACGGCGGTGCCGAAGGCGCCAGCCTGGCCGGAAAATCGGTGGAAATGCTAGCCAATGCGATCGCCGAAATGCGCACGTTCGGCGAAAGCTTCTTCATTGTCGACCAATCGCCGCAGGCGGTCGACATCGCGGCCATCCGCAATACCAATACAAAGATCATCATGCGCCTGCCGGAAGAATCGGACCGTCGCCTGATTGGTAAGTCGGTGGCCCTGCATGACGATCAGCTCGATGAAATTGCCCGCCTGCCGAAAGGCGTGGCCATCGTTTACCAGAATGACTGGCTTGAGCCGGTATTGTGCAAGGTGCGCAAATTCGATGGCGTCGAGCGGCCGTATGTCTACCAGCCTGAAAGCCAGCATCAGGCTGATAGAAAAACACTCCTCCGGCATGTTCTGCAATTGCTGCTTGCCGAACGGGTCGCAGGGACCGTCGAACCGGACCTGGCGATAGTGGAAGCCGCCCTGCATACGCTGCCCTTGCTGGCATCAAGCAAAATCGCCTTGCTCGGGGCGGTCCGGGCTCGCCAGCAGCACGAGTTACCACTGCTGTGCCGACAGGCCGGCTTCGAGCAGCTGTCGCGGCTGGTCACCGACATCCTTGGCTGTCGCACGCAGGTCCGGCAAATGATACAGCAGGCCGCCAGCTATCCTGAACTGTCCCGGTTGCTCGACACGCTGCTCAATGACCAGGTCGATGGCCTGAACGACCCACTGCGGCTGGCAGCACAACATTGCCTGATGAAAGAGCATAGCCTGCAGCACGAAAGCCATGTGCATATTTACTCGGCCTGGCGTGCCAGTCTGGAGAATAAGGAGACGGTATGAAAATTGAAATGTTTTCCATGTATCAGCCTGAGGCGTCCTGCCAGTTGGCACTGCAAGCGCAGGACATGCCAGGCAGGACCATGAACCTTGCGGAACTGGACAAGCCGCTCAGACTGACCCAGGAAAGCCGCGAACAGCTGCCGCCGCTCAGTAGTGAAACGCGCGAGCGTCTGAAACAGGGCGACTACCCGGACACCGTACTCGATGCCATCGGCAGCGAAGCGGAAGGCGGGATCTATGAAAAAGCTGAACTCGAGGCCACCGTCGTCAATGACAAGGACGCTCTGATCCGTACCGATATCGACCTGGACAAAACTGACGTGTGGGGGGAAACGAATTTGGAACGAATGAAGGAGGGCCTGGCGCCGCTCGATAGCCAGGGAAAACCGATTGAACTGCATCATATCGGGCAAAAGCCCGATTCTCCGCTAGCCGAACTGACCGGCGCCGAACACCGCAGCAATGGCAATGACAATATCCTGCACGACAAGCTCAAGGAAACTGAAATCAACCGGGCAGACTTCTGCAAGGAGCGCATCGAGCATTGGAAAGCGCGGGCACAACAAATTGAAAACCAGCGTGGAGAGGGTACGGCATGATGAATGAACTGAAAGAACTGGTCGAGCGCCACCGGGCAAAAAACCGCCCGGCAACCATGGATGGCGTGCGGGCCCTCGAAGCCGCACTGGGATGGAAGCTGTCGCCCGAATACATATTATTTTTAACAACCTTCGGCGTGATTGTATTCGGCGGCATCGAAATCTACGGGCTTGGCGTGCCGGACGACTATTACCTGAATGTCAGAAACAGCCATGCCGACCTGAGTCGCGATCCGACCTACCCGCGCAATGCCGTTCCCCTGCTCGACGCAGGCGATGGGCATTACTACCTGTACGACAACCTCGCACAGACTGTTGTCATGTGGGCCACCCCCAACGGCGGTATCGTGCAGGTACTGAAAAATGATCTGCAGGCATTTCTGATCGGGCAGATTTTCAGCGTGCAGCAATAAGGGAAACGGCCACGCGCCTGCGGCAATATCCGTCAACGCTCAGCCGCCCGACGCCGGGCGGCTGAGCGCTTGGCAAACCAGGGCGCTTACTGGCGCGCCACCTTCACCATGCGGCCACGTACCGACGACGACAGGCTCACCTCGAAGCGGCCACCGGCCGGCAAGGCGCTGATATCGACCGAAGCGGTACCGCCCGTCAGGGCGCTGGCGACCACG
Organism: Janthinobacterium sp. J1-1; assembly: GCF_030944405.1. Taxonomy (NCBI): domain Bacteria; kingdom Pseudomonadati; phylum Pseudomonadota; class Betaproteobacteria; order Burkholderiales; family Oxalobacteraceae; genus Janthinobacterium; species Janthinobacterium sp. J1-1. The sequence continues at coordinate 1,085,578 of NZ_CP132339.1, read as the reverse complement.
GTCTTGCGGCCATCGGCAGCGACGAACAGCACGGCGGCATATGGCTCGACGTCGGCATTCCACGTCAGGGCCAGGGCGGCGGCCGTTTGCTTGACCTCCAGCGAGGCGGCGCTGGCCACGGCGGCACGGCGTGCCGAACGGTCCAGCTTGCTGACGACCTTGCCGTTGGCCAGCACGTCGATATCGCTGATGTCGCCGGGGTTGGCAAAGCTGACACGGAAGTGGCTCACGTCGACTCTGCTGTCGGCCAGCTGCTGCGTATCAAATGGCACGTTAATAGTTTGTCCGGACGCCGTTAAAATCCGCAGGCTGTATTTGGCGCTGCTGTCGGCGGTAGCGATACGCGCGGTGGCCGAGGCCACGGCCGGGTGCAATTGCACGCCATTGGCGGTGATGCGGCCCGAAATGGTCAGATAACCATTGTCGGCGGCCAGCACATTGGCGCCCACCGAGGTGCTGCGGCCGGTGCGGGCGATGCGGGCGGCGTAGCTTTCCAGGAACTGCTGGATGCGGGCATAGCTGTAGTCCGAGAACCAGGCGCCGCTGCAATAGCTCATCACGTCCTTCATCTGCTTGGTGCTGCCGTTGCTGGTGTAGGTCGCCTGGCTCAACTGGCCGATGGCGGCGCCGTAGTTGCTGTTATACAGTGGCTGGCTGCCCAGGTCGCCGTTCGCATACGGATAGTCGGCGGCGGTATTGGTCGGCGAACCGCAGGCGACGTGCTGCAGCGCATGGTTGTGGCCGATTTCATGGATCATCGTCGTCAGCCACTCTGGCCATGCATTGCCGAAGGCATCGACCGAGGCGGTGCGGGTGGCGCTGGCGTCCAGGCCGATCGCCGACGGGCTGGAAACGCCCGTGGTGCGGTCGCTGATATACGCCAGGCCGGCGGTGCGGCTGGCCGACATCTGCGTGGCGAAACCGTAGTAGAAGGCGGTGCTGTCTTCTTGGCTGCGCGCCGCTTCAATCTTCGGCAGGGTCTCGCTCCACCAGGTGTCGACCGCGCTGCTGCCGCCGACATTGAGCGCCACGCGCTTGGTGATGGTGATGTCTTCGGCGGCGTAGGGATACACGCGCACGATGGCGGCACGGATCACTTCAGGATCAGGCAGGACGGAAGTGCCGTCGTTGGTGGTCAGGGGCACCAGCACCAGGTGCATCTTGGCGGCCGACGACACGGCCGGCGTGGCTTGCTGGCTCACTTGCGTGCCATCGTTGCCGACGGCCGTCACGCGCACCTGCAGGCCGGGCTGGATCCAGCTGGCCGGCAAGGCGGCGCTGAAGTTGCCGTCGAAGCTGTAGGTGTTCTTGGCCGTTGGCAAGGTGGCCGGACCATTCAGGACCAGGCTGCCCAGGTTGGCGCCGGTGGACGAGGTGGCCGCCAGGGTCACCGCCGGGCTGCTGCGGCCGGCCAGGGTACCCAGCACCGACACGCGCACGGCGGCAGGCTTGCCACGCGTCAAACGCAGCGCCGCATCGCTGGCGCTCAGGTTCAGCACTTGCGAAAAATCGATGGCGCCCAGGGTGAACGCCGCCACGGTGCCGGCATTGACGGCGGCGCGCGACGGCGCCGACAGCATCAGGTTGCCGGTGGCCGAGCTTGGCGCCGACACGCGCAGTTCGGTGGCGCTGGCGCTGACGATCGTGGCGGTGGTCGCACCGATGGTGGCGCCATTGACCTGGTCCAGGTTGCTGCCGGCCACGGTCACAATCACATTGGCGCCGCTGATGGCGGTGCTGATCGACGTCACGCCAACGGTCGGCAAGACCGTGAAGGCGGCGCTGGTCAGCGCTTCGTTGAAGGTACCGCGCACGGTCAACTGGCCCGTCACGGCGCCGACCGGCACCACGAAGGTCACGCTGCTGTCGGTATGGCTTTGCACGGTGGCGGCGGTGCCGTTGGCAAACACCACTGCCGTGACATTGGCCATGCCGCTGCCGGTGATGGTCACGCTGCCGCCGACGATGCCGCTGGCCGGTGTCAGTTCGCCGGCCGTCAACGGCAGGTAGACCGTGATGGCCTGGCTGGTGGCGACCGTGCCGCTGGCGGTCACCAGGGTCAGGGCGCCGGTGACCGGCGTGGCCGGCATCGCCAGGGTGGCGCTGCCGGCGCTGACATTGCTCGCAACCAGGGTCACGCCGCCGACCTGGAAGGCCGAGACGCGGTCGAGGTTGCTACCGGTGACCGTCACGCTGGTGCCGATGGCCGCGCTGTTGGCCGAGACGGCCGTCACGGCCGACACCACCGCCGGCGCGGGGTTGGTGGTGGTGGTCGCCACCACGGTGCCGGTACCGCCGCCACCTCCACCGCCGCCGCAAGCGGACAGACCCAGCATGGCAATCAATGCAATAAGCAAATGGTTTTTCATGGCTGGCATCCGTTTCCGCGCAGCGCGACAGCAGGAGAAGTGAAAGAGGTATGTGACATATCGGTGACTTTTGGAGAGAATGTTGATCTAAGGAACCGACATTATGATTGAATAAAATTCCGAAAGACAACTATTAATGACTTTGGTTTAAATACTCTCGGCAGTAATTAACATAACTCACAGACAACCTTTATTTTAGGCATTACCGCTCTCGCTCTGTATTGCTATAGATCAAGCTTTGTTTTCAAATAGAACATTGGCAGTTGGTTCATAAAAAAAATTTTCACGGATTTACAAAAATGTGGGGATTTTTCCACATAAACAGTGACTATCAAGATGATATCTTTTAAATAATTAACAATTTGGCCGAGATTTTTACAAATGTAATGCGGGAGAGAATGTGAGAGAAAGTGTGATGGCACGATCGCCACGCTTTTTGGCATGCCAATGTGTTGCGTGGACGGCCTATCCGCAGCCGCCAAGGGCTTTTGCCCAAAACCAAAACTGCGCGATGCCGTATAATTTTAGACCCGGTGAACTCAGGCGATTGCCCCCTTCCGCCAGCCTATCCGGCCGGCGCACTCCGTCGGCTGATCCTGCTGATGCGCAACGCCTGCCCACCGCGCCGCCGCCCGTTGCCTATTGAAAGCATGAAATGACCGATACCGTGATCCCCGCCCTGTCCCCGACCGAAGCCTCGTTGCGCGCCATCATGGCGCGCCGGATCATGATCCTCGATGGTGCGATGGGCACGATCATCCAGCAGTACAAGCTCGACGAAGTGGCGTATCGCGGGGGGCCAACTGGCCGCTTCATCGACTTCGCCGCGCCGGCCGACTCGGGTGCGCGCGAGTTGTTCGTCAAAGGCAATAATGAATTATTGACACTGACGCAGCCGCATATCATCCAGGAAATCCACGAGCGCTACCTGGCGGCCGGCGCCGACCTGATCGAAACGAATACCTTTGGCGCCACCACCATCGCCCAGGACGACTATCACATGGCGCACCTGGCCTATGAGATGAATGTGCAGGCGGCAAAACTGGCGCGCGCCGCCTGTGACAAGTATTCCACGCCGGACAAGCCGCGCTTCGTGGCCGGCGCCCTGGGACCGACGCCAAAAACCGCGTCGATTTCGCCGGACGTGAACGATCCGGCGGCGCGCAATGTCACGTTCGACCAGCTGGTGGCGTCCTATCTGCAGCAAACCCGGGGCCTGGTCGAAGGCGGCGCCGACGTGCTGCTGGTGGAAACCATTTTCGACACCCTCAACTGCAAGGCGGCGCTGTTCGCGATCGACCTGTTCTACGAGCAGAACCCGGAGGTGGTGCGTTTGCCGTTGATGATTTCGGGCACCGTCACCGACGCGTCGGGCCGCATCCTGTCAGGCCAGACCGTGCCCGCCTTCTGGAATTCCGTGCGCCACGCAAAACCGCTGACGATAGGCCTGAACTGCGCACTGGGCGCGGCGCTGATGCGCCCGTACGCGGAAGAGCTGTCGAAGATCGCCGACACCTTCGTGTGCATCTACCCGAACGCCGGCCTGCCCAACCCGATGAGCGACACCGGCTTTGACGAGTTGCCGGAAGACACCTCCGCCCTGCTGCGCGAATTTGCCGACGCGGGCTTCCTGAACATGGCCGGCGGCTGCTGCGGCACCACGCCCGAACATATCAAGGCCATCGGCGAGCTGCTGGCTAACAATACGCCGCGCACCCTGCCCGCCAAGAGCCACGACCTGCGCCTGGCCGGCCTGGAGCCGTTCGTGGTCAATGACGACTCGCTGTTCGTCAACGTGGGCGAGCGTACCAACGTCACGGGTTCGAAGGCGTTTGCGCGCATGATTCTCAACGAGCAATACGATGAAGCCTTGTCGGTGGCGCGCCAGCAGGTGGAAAACGGCGCCCAGGTGATCGACATCAACATGGACGAGGCGATGCTCGACTCGCTGGCCGCCATGACGCGCTTTTTGAACCTGATCGCCTCCGAACCGGACATTTCACGCGTGCCCATCATGGTCGACTCGTCGAAATGGTCGGTGATCGAAGCGGGCCTGAAATGCGTGCAGGGCAAGGCCATCGTCAATTCCATCTCGATGAAGGAAGGCGAAGCGGAGTTCCTGCGCCAGGCCACCCTGTGCCGCCGCTACGGCGCGGCGGTGATCGTCATGGCCTTCGATGAAAAGGGACAAGCCGACACCTTCGAGCGCAAGATCGAGATCTGCGCGCGCGCCTATCACCTGCTGGTCGACGCGCTGGACTTCCCGCCGGAAGACATCATTTTCGATCCGAACATCTTTGCCGTGGCCACCGGCATCGAAGAGCACAACAACTACGCGGTCGACTTCATCAACGCCACGCGCTGGATCAAGGACAACCTGCCACATGCCAAGATTTCCGGCGGCGTGTCGAACGTGTCGTTCAGTTTCCGCGGCAACGATCCTGCCCGCGAAGCAATCCATACCGTGTTCCTGTACCACGCCATCAAGGCCGGCATGACCATGGGCATCGTCAACGCCGGCATGGTCGGCGTATACGACAACCTGGACCCGGAGCTGCGCGAGCGGGTGGAAGACGTGGTGCTGAACCGCCGCGAAGACTCGACCGAACGCATGATCGAATTTGCCGGCACCCTGAAGGCGGGCGGCGGCAAGGCCGACGTGCAGAACCTGGCCTGGCGCGAAGGCACGGTGCAGGCGCGCCTGTCGCACGCGCTGGTGCACGGCATCACGCAATTCATCGTCGAAGACACGGAAGAAGCGCGCCAGGAACTGCTGCACAACGGCGGACGCCCGATCCATGTGATCGAGGGACCGTTGATGGCCGGCATGGACGTGGTCGGCGACTTGTTTGGCCAGGGAAAAATGTTTTTGCCGCAGGTGGTGAAATCGGCGCGCGTGATGAAGCAGGCCGTGGCCCACCTGATTCCGTTTATCGAGGAAGAAAAACTGCTGGAAGAAAAGCGCACCGGCATCGTCGCCAAGCCGAAAGGCAAGATCATCATGGCCACCGTGAAAGGCGATGTGCATGATATCGGCAAGAATATCGTCACCGTGGTGCTGCAATGTAATAACTTCGAAGTGGTGAACATGGGCGTGATGGTGCCGTGCTCGGAAATCCTGGCGCGCGCCAAGGTGGAAAACGCCGACATCATCGGCCTGTCGGGCCTGATCACGCCGTCGCTGGAGGAAATGGCCTATGTGGCCAAGGAAATGCAGCGCGACGAACACTTCCGCATGCTCAAAATTCCGCTCTTGATCGGCGGCGCCACCACCAGCCGCGCCCACACGGCCGTCAAGATTGCCCACAACTACGAAGGGCCCGTCATCTACGTGCCGGACGCCTCGCGTTCGGTGTCGGTGGCGCAGTCGCTCTTGACGCCCGAGCAGCGCGACAGATACGTGGAAGACATCGAACTCGATTACGCGCGCATCCGCGAGCAGCATGCCAACAAGAAGGCGCTGCCGATTTTGTCGTTAGCCAAGGCGCGCGCCAACAGGATGGCGCTGCCGTTTGACGGCGCCAGCACGCCCGTGAAACCGAAGTTCATCGGCCGGCGCGTCTTCAAGAACGTCGACCTGGCCACGCTGGCCAACTATATCGACTGGGGTCCGTTCTTCCAGACCTGGGACCTGGCCGGCCCCTTCCCCGCCATTCTGACCGATGAAGTGGTGGGCGACGCGGCCACCAAGGTGTATGCGGAAGGCCAGGCGCTGCTGAAGAAGCTGATCGACGGGCGCTGGCTGACGGCCAATGGCGTGGTGGCGCTGCTGCCGGCCAACAGCGTCAACGACGACGATATCGAAGTCTATACGGACGATACGCGCAGCACCGTCGCCTTCACCTACTACGGCATGCGCCAGCAGGGCGTGAAACCGGTGGTCGACGGCGTGCAGCGGCCAAACCAGTGCCTGGCCGACTTCATTGCGCCAAAGGCCTCGGGCGTGAAGGATTACATCGGCATGTTTGCCGTGACGTCCGGCATCGGCATCGAGAAATACGAAAAGCGCTTTGAAGACGCGCATGACGATTATTCGTCCATCATGCTCAAATCCCTGGCCGACCGCCTGGCCGAGGCGTTTGCCGAATACCTGCACGAGCGCGTGCGCACCGACCTGTGGGGCTATGCCGCCGGCGAGCAGCTCAGCAACGACGACATGATCGCCGAGAAATACGTCGGCATCCGTCCGGCGCCCGGCTACCCGGCCTGCCCCGAGCACACCGTCAAGCGCGAGATGTTCGACGTGCTGCAGGCCGGGGAAATCGGCATGCAGCTGACGGAGTCCTACGCCATGTTCCCTGGCGCGGCCGTGTCCGGCTTTTACTTTGCCCACCCGGAATCGAAATACTTCGTGGTCGGCAAGATCGGTGAAGACCAGGTGGAAGACATGGTCAAGCGCCGTGGCGTGCCGAAGGAAGATATCGAACGCTGGCTGGCGCCGAATTTGTCCTAAGCCCGCCAGGTGGCGCGCGGAACTTTCGCCCGCCGCCATGCCACTAAGGCTGTATGCGGGCGTCGGGGGGCGCCGGCATCTTCTTGGGAGGCAATATGGCAACGCAATTCAAACTGAAACGCTGGCAGGACCAGGTGATCCTGCTGCTGGGCCTGTGGCTGATCGTGTCGCCCTGGGCCCTGGGCTATGCGGAAGGTTCGCCGCAGATGATCAATGCCCTCGCGTCCGGGCTGGTGATCGCCGTGCTGGCCGCCTTCGACCTGTACAAGACCTATTTCTGGGCCGTCGTCGTCAACCTGCTGGTGGGGGTGTGGGTGGCGGTGTCGCCATGGGTGCTGCGCCTGGCCGACCAGGGCCCCATCCTGTGGAATTGCCTGATTACCGGCATCGCCGTGGTGGTGCTGGCCCTGTGGGAGCTGCGCACCGATCCCGAGCTGCACAAGCATTGGCCGGGGGCGGCGGCCTAAACAACATTGTTGGCGGTGGCGGTAGTGTCGGGTTACGCTACGCTAACCCGACCTACGGCCATTTGAAGCCGCGTAGGTCGGATTAGGCCCATCGGGCCGTAATCCGACAATAGTGTTGGCCATGCCCATGGTGGTGCAGGATTACAGCGCGTATCTGACGACGTTGTCACTCCACTCGAACGCGGCCATTTCCAGCTCGACCAGGTCGTCGGGCGACATCGCCAGGTCGCGCAGGGTCGGCACGATCTCGCCTTCCATGTCTTCGATGCGCTCGATGCATTCGGCCAGGCGCAGCAAGTCGCCATAGAAACCGCCGCGCGACAGCAGCGCTTCGGCCACTTCGTCGATCACTTCGATCTGTTTCAGGATATCGGCCATCGGCACGGCAAACAGCGTGTCCATCAGCGACATGATGCCGACCGTAAAGGCGATATCGGCCGAATGGGCGTGGTTCGGGCGCAGCTTGCTGGCCAGCAATTCGAGCAGGCGGCCGCGCGTGGTGGCCAGCATCAGCAGCGGCGTCATGCTGTGGCCGCGCTTGCTTGGCTCCGCATACAGCATGATTTGCAGCCAGCGCTGCAGCTGGCGGCGGCCCAGCACGCTGACGGCCTGGCTCAGCGAATCGATGCGCTGCCGCGCGCCGACGGCCGGCGTGTTGACCAGGCGCAGCAGGTTCAGGGCCAGCGACACGTCGCGCTTGATGGCGCGCTCGATGTCCATATTGTCGGCGTCCGAGGTGACCAGGGTCATCAGTTCCATCACGGCCAGCTGCGACGGCGACAGCTTCTTGCCCGTCATGATGGCGGGCTTGGCAAAGTAATAGCCCTGGAAGTAATCGAAACCGAGGTCGAGGGTCGACTTGAATTCTTCGCGCGTTTCGACTTTTTCGGCCACCAGTTTCTTTTGCTCGCGCTTGAAGCGCAGCGCCAGGCTGGCCAGGGCCGCAGGCTCGACCGTGCGCATGTCCATCTTGACGTATTGCACCAGCGGCAGCAATTCCTGCACTTGCGCCGTGTCGGCCACCACGTTTTCCAGCGCAAACACAAAGCCATGGCCGGCCAGCTCGCTGATGCGCGCGCGCAGTTCCGGCGTCACCTGCATCGATTCGACGATTTCCAGCACTACTTTTTCGCGCGGCAGGAAACTGAAGATGTCGCTCATGATCACATCGGCGTCGACATTGACGAAACCGAGCGCGTCACCGACCACCTTTTCCATGCCCAGCTGCGAGGCATGGGCGATCACGGTGGCCGTGGCCGACAGGTCGCTGGTGATATTGGCAGGCCCGACCGGAGCGTTGCGAAATAGCAACTCATAGCCGAACAGGGCCTGGTTGCGGTCGAGGATGGGCTGTCGCCCCAGATAGAACTCGCGCACGCGCAAGGGTTTCGGGGTGATGTCGTTGCTGGAAATATCGATCATTAAATCTTCATCAATCACGTCGAGTGACACTGGCGGCGCCACGCCTGCGTCAGGGTTCACTATTGACCATACCATGTGCCCGCGCTGTTGGCTATTTTGGCAGCATTGCCCGGTATTGTCGTCAACAAATTAAATCACGGGCGCTTCTTGTACAGCGCCGTCTACAAACAGCTTCAGTTCACCGGGCGCGAACGCCGTCCATTGCTCGTTGGTCGTCAATGGCTGCGTGACGATCACGGCCACCCGGTCCTGCGGCGTGGTGACCTGGGAAAAGTCCACGCTGAGGTCTTCGTCGGATAGTTTAGCAGTTGGAAACGGATGCTGTCGCACCAGATAGTGCAAACTGGTGGAACAGTGGGCAAACAGCGCCTCGCCGCTCGACAGCATCATGTTGAAGGTGCCGTGCGCAGCGATGCCCGGCAACAGCTCGGCCAGCGCCGCGTGCAGCTGCGGCAAGGCGGGCGGCGCGTCGCCGAAGCGCGCGTGCAGCTCCTGCAGCAGATAGCAGAAAGCCCGCTCGCTGTCGGTACAGCCGACCGGGCGATAGCTGCCATTCAGCACGGGATTGAATTCCTTCAAGTCGCCATTGTGGGCGAAGACCCAGTAGCGGCCCCACAGTTCGCGCACGAAGGGGTGGCAGTTTTCCAGCGCTACCCGGCCTTGCGTGGCCTTGCGGATATGCGCGATGACATTGCGCGACTTGATCGGATAGCGTTTGATCAGCTCGGCCACCGGCGAGGCGATGGCCGCCTGGTGATCGACGAAATGGCGCACGCCGGCGCCTTCGAAAAAGGCGATGCCCCAGCCGTCGTGGTGGGTATCGGTATGGCCGCCGCGCATGGCGAAGCCGGTAAAACTAAAGACAATGTCGGTGGGGACATTGCAATTCATTCCGAGAAGTTGGCACATGATGACTTTGCAGCAAGGTAACCCCGCCACCTTACCATGCCGTCAAGGGAATGGGGTTGGTGGCGATCGCCACCAACCCGCCGTGTCTAGTGCAGCAGCACCGGCTGGCTCATCAGGGAATCGTAGCTGCCGAGAAATTCATCGATTTCTTCCATGGTCGGTTCGCTGGCGATCAGCTCGCTGACATCGCGGCGAAAGTTTTGCGCCAGCACGCCGGCGATAAAGGTTTCGCGCTTGCCGCTCTTGTCGACGATTTCATAGCCGCCGAAACGCAAGGCGTCCAGGTTGCGGTCGGCGCCGAATTCCACGACGCTATATTGCTCGCTGTTATAGATCAGGTTCATTGTGCGTCCTTCGCTCAAGCAGGAGGAACTCCTGCGGTTTCAGAACAGAGGTGGGGACCATGCCATGGCATTTCAAGCGCGATCCCGCTCTGCAGGGAAAGTAGTTGTAACGAGATGCAAACTGCGTGCAAACTGCGATCGGGACGGCTACGGCAATAACGGTCAGGCGGTGACGGTCAGCTCAGGCTCCAGCGCCAGCCAGGCATCGTAGGGACTGGCGGCAAGCCAGCTGCGCAGTTGTTCGATATGCGTGGCGTCTGCCAGGCTGAGGAACAAATGCGCGGGCGGATGGCGCAGAAGACGATTCAATGTTACACGCAATACCAGATTGCCGCTGCAGCACAGGCAACCGGGTGCGATGCGGAGCAACTGCAATGCGGCGGGAGGGGAAGTGTGTTCGGCCAGGTCGGCCAGGATGGAGTTGCCGTCAGCCAATCCTTCGAGGATCACGGCAGTGGATTGCCCCGGCGGCAAGGCTTGCGCGATGGCGGCCTCGCGCAGGCTGGCATGGCCGCCGCTGACCAGGGTCAGCGGCGTCAGACGCCTTGCCGGTGCCGTCACAGGTTTTTCTTGGCCAGCTTGCCCGGTTCGACGCCCAGTTGCTTGAGCTTGCGGTACAGATGGGTGCGTTCCAGGCCCGTCTTTTCCGCCACGCGGGTCATGCTGCCGCCTTCGCGGCCCAGGTGGTGTTCGAAATACATGCGCTCGAAGGCGTCGCGCGCCTCGCGCAGCGGCAGGTCGAACGACAGATTGTAGCCATGGCCTTCGGCCTGGGCCGGTGCGGCGATGCCGGGACGCACCATCATCTGCTGCGGCGCACTGCCGCCAAAGCTCGGCACCGGATGGCTGCTGTTCTCTTCGACGGGCGTCGGCGCCACCGGGCGCGGCGCGGCGGCCGGCGCGCGCACGGTTTCCTGGGCGCGGGTCAGGCCTTGCTGCACGGCTTTCAACAACTTTTGCAGGGCGATCGGTTTTTCCAGGAAGTTCAATGCACCGATGCGTGTCGCTTCGACTGCCGTATCGATGGTGGCGTGGCCCGACATCATGATCACCGGCATGGTCAGCAAGCCATCGCGCTGCCACTCCTTGAGCAGGGTCACGCCGTCGGTATCGGGCATCCAGATGTCCAGCAGCACCAGGTCGGGCGCGCCGGCGGCACGTGCTTCGCGCGCCTGCTGCGCATTTTCAGCCAGCTGGATAGCATGGCCTTCGTCACCCAGTATCTCCGAGAGCAACTCACGGATACCCATTTCATCATCCACTACGAGTATGTTTGCCATTCGTGTCTTGCCTTCCTCATTTCGCCGCCCCGCGCACCCAAACGGCACGCGGCGGACAACTATGATTTTATTAGTGTTTTAAATACTAAACCAGACGCTTTCGCCAGCACAATGCTAAGCCACAGCGTCGGGAGCTAACTTTAACAGCAAAATGACGACCGAAGCGCCACTGCTGTCGACGCGGTTCTCGATATCGATGCGCCCACCGTGTTCATCGATGATTTTCTTCACCATCGCCAGGCCCAGGCCGGTGCCGCGCGCCTTGGACGTGACATACGGCTCGAACGCGCGCGCCAGGATCTTGGGCGCGAAACCGGGGCCGTTATCGGTGATGGCCATGCGCACGGCGACGTTCACGCCACCGTCCGCACTGCGATAATGAATTGCTTCGGTGCGCACGTCAATGCGGGGATGCGGTGTGCCCTCCGGCAAGTCCGCCATCGCGTCCTGCGCGTTCTGCAGCAAGTTGTGGATCACCTGGCGCAACTGGGTCGGATCGCCCATCACCATCGGCAGGTTCGGCGCCAGCAGCGGGTGGATGATGTCGCCGTCGTCGCCGCCCAGGTAGAGGTTCAATATCTCCTCGATCAGCTCGTTCAGGCGCAGCGGCGTGAGCACCGCCGGCGGCGTGCGCGCATAGTCGCGGAAGTCGTCGACCATGCGCTTCATCGCATCGACCTGCTTGACGATGGTGGTGGTGGCGCGGCCCAGCAGGTCGGCGTCGCTTTGCTCCAGCTTGCCTTCGAGCTTCATCTGCAGGCGTTCGGCCGACAGCTGGATCGGTGTCAGCGGATTCTTGATTTCATGCGCCAGGCGGCGCGCCACCTCGCCCCAGGCGATCGAACGCTGGGCCGAAATGACGTCGGAAATATCATCGAAGACGACGATGTAGCCGCTGCCGGACTCCAGCGGCAAACGCGAGCCGCGCGCCAGCAGGGTGATGTCGTGCTCGTCTGCGCTGCTGCCCAGGCGGCGCGGAATTTCCATCTGGCGCTGCCAGTGCAGGCGCTGCAAATGGCGTCCCGAGGCCGATTGCGCGCTCTGCGCCGAAAACGCGCTGACGATGGCCATGCCAAATTCTTCCATGCCGGTAATGCTGACCAGCGGCTGGCCGACCATGGTCACGCCCGCATGCTGCAAGATGCGCTCCACCGATTCATTGCAGGTGACCAGCTTGAAGTCGCCGTCGAGCACCATCACGCCGGCCGACATATTGGCCAGCACCGACTCCAGGTGGGCCTTGGCGTTCTGCAAGGCGGCGCGGTTGCTTTCCACCGCCGTGCGCGCGTCGAGCAGCTGGCGCGTCATGATGTTGAACGATTGGGTCAGGGTGCCGAGTTCGTCGCGCGAGGCAACGATGGGGCGCGGCGACAGATCGCCCTCGGCCACCGCGCGCGTGCCTTCGGCCAGCAGCAGCAGCGGCTGGGCCAGCTTGCTGGCGATCAGAAAGGCGCTGCCGATGGCACCGAAAATGGCCAGCAGCAGGGTCAAGGTGAGAATTTCCATGTACATCTTGCGCAGGCCCACGCGCGCCACGAAACGTTCCTTGTATTCGCTGTACGCGCCACGCAGCATCTCGCCATTGGTGGCCAGCTTGGGCGGCACGGTTTGCAGCAATTGCAGGTAGCGTGGCGACACGGATGGTCCGGGCACGGCCACCAGCACGCGCAGGCGCAGGCTGGCGGTCGCCTCTGGCCCCAGCGGGCCGGCGCGCATGCCGCCACCACCCGACTCGTTGCCATCGTCATGCAGCTCGGCGCCGCCTTCGGCCGAGGCATAGCCGGCTGGCGTGGCCGCCTGCGCCAGCATGGCCGCCGTCGGCAGGTCGGCGCCGCTGTGCGGGCCCGCGCTGGCCAGCAGCACGCCGTCGCCGCTGACGACCATCACGTTCTGCATGCCCTCTTCACGCAGCAGGCTGGTCAGCACTGCCGGGCCGGTGACGGGATCGCTGCGCAATTCATCGACCGCCTTCTTGCCGCGGTGGTCGAGTTCGACCAGCGCCGCGTCCAGGCCGGCGCGGCCCAGCTCCAGGCCCGATTCCAGCGCCGCTTCGATCTTGACGTTGAACCACGATTCGATCGAGTGCGTAACGAACTGCACCGACACGAGAAAGATCACCAGGCCCGGCAGGATGCCGACGGCGGCAAACAGCATTACCAGCCGCATCATCAGCTTCGAGCCGAACTTGCCGCTCTTGTAGCGCGCATACAGCCGGCCCAGGGAAATGCCGACCAGCGCCAGCAAGGACACGGCGACGGCCGCGTTCAGGCCCAGCAGCCAGGTGTAGTAACGGTCGAAAAAGCCGGAATTGTCGGATGCCGACGCCAGCAGGAACAGCAGGATGCTGACGATGCCGCCGCCCACCACCAGCAGATAGCGCAATGCCTGGCTCACTACTCCGCCGTATACAAGAAGGTTTTTTTGTTCGAAGCCAGGCGCCAGTCGCTGTTGTTGAAGGCGTTGACCTGGATCGGCTTGGGCAGGTAGTCGCGGTCCATGCCCATGCGCAAGGTGACGTTATAGGTCTGCCCCACTTTCAGCGCGCCGCGCGCCGCCACCAGCCAGCGGCTGGGCCGCCGGATCAGGAACAGCGCGTCGTCCAAGGTGGCGAAGCTTTGCTGCAAGCCGCCCAGCGAGACGTGATACTGGCGCGTCAGCACGTTGTACGACAGCCGGCTGGTCTGGCGCGCAACAATCGCTTTTTCGTCGAACCAGTACCAGCGTGGCCGGGTCAGTTCGATTTCCGTCGTGAAAAACAGCGGCACGCCATGCTGCACGGCGTCGTCCAGGTCGTGATTGAGGTCGAAGGAATAACTGGCCGCCAGCTTGTAACCCTCGTCGCTCGCTTCGATATAGGCACGCGTGATCTCGACCACATCGGCGGCATGCGCGCGTGGCGTCAGGCATGCCAGCATCAGCAGCAGGGTCAGGAGGCGGAAAAATGTCACAAGCGTGCCGGTCGTATCCGTGGAAAAAGGGGCGACAAATCGCTCAAGCCGCATTTTTTTGAAATAGCGCATAGAACAAACCGTCATGGTCCTGTTCCGCGCTGCCGGTCGGCAACAGCTGGCCAGGGGCTGTCAAACGGGTCGCATTATTGCGCACCGCAAATGCTGCCGCTTGTGCTTCGGACTCTTGCGGCCACAATGAACAAGTCACGAACAACAATTTACCATCGGGGCGCAGCATCTGCCACAGATTGTCCAGAATTTTCGAGGAAAGTGTTGCAAGTTGCAAGGCGTCGCCCTTGCGGCGCAGCCAGCGGATGTCCGGGTGGCGGCGCACGATGCCCGAGGCCGTGCACGGCACGTCGGCCAGGATGCGGTCGTACTGCTGGCCGTCCCACCAGGCGTTTGACTGCGCGTCCTGCGCCTTCAATGTCGCCTCCAGGCCCAGGCGCTCGAGGTTTTCGGCGATGCGCGGCAGGCGCTTGGCGTCGGCGTCGATCGCCGTCACCTGCACCTCGGCCAATTCCAGGATATGGCAGGTCTTGCCGCCGGGCGCGGCGCAGGCGTCCAGCACGCGCATGCCGTCCTGCAGATCGAGCAGCGGCGCGGCCAGCTGCGCGCCGGCGTCCTGCACGGAAACAACGCCCTGCTCGAAGCCGGGGATCAGCGCCACGCCGATCGGCTTGTCCAGGCGCACGGCAAACGGCCCCACCTGGCGCGCGGCGATGCCGGCCTGCTGCAATACGGCAAGATAATCTTCCACCGTGCTCTTGCGGCGGTTTACGCGCAGGGTCAAAGGCGGCACGGCATTGCCGGCCGTCAGGATGGCTTGCCAGTCGCGCGGATAGGCCACGCGCAGCGCGTCGATCCACCACTGCGGATAATTCCATTGCGCCAGCGGCTGCTGCAAGGCCGCCTCCAGCAGGGACTTGCGTTCGCGCAGGAAACGGCGCAGCACGGCGTTGACCATGCCCTTGGCGTGCGCCAGGTCCGGGTGCGAAGTGGCCACCGTGACGGCCTGGTCGACCACCGTGAATTCTTCATACGGCTGCTCGCCCGGCTCGGCCGACATCAGGGACAGCGCGCAGCACAGCAGCGCGGCCAGCATCGGCGGCTCGGGTGCCTTGGAGGTCATCAGGCCGACCAGGGTTTCGCTGCGGCCCAGCTGGCGCATGGTGCGATAGGAAATATCCTGGATCGCACCGCGCGCCTGCGGGCTGGCGTTCGATTGTGCAAACACTTTGGCCAGCGCCTGCGGCAGGGCCGTGCCGGTGCGCACCTGGGCCACGGCATTGGCCGCGCCCAGCAGGCAAAAAGCCAGCGAATCGGCGCGCAGGTCGGGCTGGAAGCCGGGTTGCAGCACCGGTTTCAGGTCGGGGTGGTAGCTGGGACGCAATTTTGCGGTGACCGGCGCGGCGGCAGGCGCCGGCTTGGGGTTCAATTTCAGCGTGGGGCGCTTGTTCATAAATTATCCGGTGTGGCTGCGCGCGGCGGAAAAATCACGAACGCGCGTCATCATAAAGGGTCGATTGTAGCGTTTGTCAGGCCCTCTGCACCAAGCGATTGCAGCGATCCGGGCAATTCGCTGCAAAAAAGTGCATATATACAAGCGGAACCGGCCAGGTTGATGTTTTCATGCACCAATGGCCGGCACGCCGCCCTGCCCTGCGGCGTATTGTTCCCGCCAGCAAACCAGTATAATTACCGCAGTCTGGACGACGGCATCGACCGTCGTCCGTTTTGCTTTCTGATTCATTCTATTCAATCTTAACGCGGTTCCGCCGCCATCCTGCTCATGCTCGCCCAACAGAAACAAGAAATCATCGCCCTGTTCCAGGCCGCCCTCGCTCCCGTCCTGGCCGGCACTTCGCTTGCGCCTGCCGTGGTGCTGGAGCGACCACGCGACGCATCGCATGGCGACGTCGCCTGCAATATCGCCATGCAACTGGCCAAGCAGCTGAAACAAAACCCGCGCGAGCTGGCGCAAACCATCGTCACGGCCGTGCTGGCCAACCCGGCCGGCAAGGGCCTGATCGAGGCCGTCGAGATCGCTGGTCCCGGCTTTATCAACGTGCGCGTGTCGAACGCCGCCAAGCAGGCGGTCGTCAATACCATCCTGGCCGAAGGCGGGCAATACGGCCGCAGCACGGCCGGCGCCGGCAAGCAGGTGATCCTGGAATTCGTCTCGGCCAATCCGACCGGTCCGCTGCACGTGGGCCACGGCCGCCAGGCCGCGCTGGGCGACGCGCTGTCCTCCCTGTTCGATGCGCAAGGCTACAAAGTGACGCGCGAGTTCTACTACAACGACGCCGGCGTGCAGATCCAGACCCTGGCCAATTCGGTACAGGCGCGCGCGCGCGGCTACAAGCCCGGTGACGCCGAGTGGCCGGAGTCGGCCTACAACGGCGACTACATCAGCGAAATCGCCGACGACTTCAAGGCCGGCAAGACCGTCTCGGCCAGCGATGGCCAGCCCGCCACCGCCAATGGCAATGTCGAGGACATCGATTCGATCCGCCCGTTCGCCGTCACCTATTTGCGCAACGAGCAGGACATCGACCTGCAGGCCTTCGGCGTGAAGTTCGACAATTACTACCTGGAATCGTCGCTGTACAAGGACGGCAAGGTCAACAGCGCCGTGGAAACGCTGGTCAAGGCCGGCCACACCTATGAACAGGACGGCGCGCTGTGGCTGCGCACCACCGACTATGCGGACGACAAGGACCGCGTGATGCGCAAGACCGACGGCACCTACACCTATTTCGTGCCGGACGTGGCGTATCACCTGGTCAAGTGGCAGCGCGGCTTCGTGCAGGCGATCAATATCCAGGGCAGCGACCACCACGGCACCATCGCCCGCGTGCGCGCCGGCCTGCAGGCGCTCGACATGGGCATCCCGCAAGGCTACCCCGACTATGTGCTGCACAAGATGGTCACCGTCATGAAGGATGGCGAAGAGGTGAAAATCTCGAAGCGCGCCGGTTCCTACGTGACGGTGCGCGACCTGATCGAATGGTCGGGCGGCGGCGATATCGCCAAGGGCCGCGACGCCGTGCGCTTCTTCCTGATCTCGCGCAAGGCCGACACCGAATTCGTGTTCGACGTCGACGTGGCCTTGAAAACCACCGATGAAAACCCGGTCTATTACGTGCAGTACGCGCACGCGCGCATCTGCCGCATCCTGGAAAACTGGGGCGGCGACGAGAGCACCATCGCCGGCGCCGATTTGTCGTGCCTGAGCGCGCCGACCGAAGCGACCCTGCTGGCGACCCTGGCCGCCTACCCGGAAATGCTGGCGCGCGCGCAAGCCGAACTGGGACCGCACCAGGTTGCCTTCTACCTGCGCGACCTGGCCGCCAACCTGCACAGCTTCTATTTCGCGGAAAAAGTGCTGGTCGAGGACGAGGCCGTGAAAATGGCCCGCCTGGCGCTGGTACTGGCCGCGCGCCAGGTGCTGCGCAACGGCCTGGCACTGATCGGCGTGTCCGCGCCAAACAAAATGTAAACGCAAAGGTCCGAACCTTCATGAATCAAGCTTCCCGCTTTACTTCCAGCCGCCGCCAGCAGGGCAACACGCTGGTCGGCATCATCATCGGCCTGGTGGTCGGCCTGGGCATCGCCGTGGTGGTGGCGCTGGTGATCTCCAAAGGCAATTCGCCGTTTACCGACAAGTCGGGCAAGGTCGGCAAGTCGCTTGAGCCGACGGCAGGCCAGATCGCCGACCCGAACAAGCCGATGTATGGCAACAAGGAAGCGGCGCGGGAAGCGGCACGCGATTTTTCGAAGGAGCCACGCGAACTGGCCTTGCCGGGCCAGATCACGGCGCCGGCCGCGCCGGCCACCACGCCACGGCCGCCCCCACCGGACGCGCTGCAGGAATTGATCGGCACCCTGAAGGACAAGCCGGCGCCGAAAGCCGCGACGGCCACCGCGCCGGCAGCGGCTCCGGCGGCAGCAGCACCGGCCGCGCCACCGGCGCAAGCCAAGGCCGATGCAGCCGGCGACAAATGGATTTATTATCTGCAGGCCGGCGCCTTCCACGAGATGGCGGACGCCGAAAGCACGCGCGGCAAACTGGCCTTGCTGGGCTTTGAAGCGGCCATCAGCGACCGCAGCACCGATGCCGGCGTGCTGCACCGCGTGCGTATCGGCCCCTTCAACCAGGTCGATGCCATGAACCGCGCGCGCACCAAACTGTCCGACAACGGCATCGATGTCGCCGTGGTCCGGAATTCTAAATAAGTCGAAACAAGGAAGCAGCATGCGTTTTCTGAAAAAAGTCCTGTTTGCCGCCGCCCTGTGCGGCGCCGCCGCCGGCGCTTATGCCTCGCCGGCCGAGCCGAAGAACGGCGTCGAATATGAAACCCTGGCCACGGTGCAGCCGACCGAAGCGGGCAAGAAGATCGAAGTGACGGAATTCTTCGCCTATTACTGCCCGCATTGCAATGTGCTGGAACCGCAGCTGGCGGCATGGGTCAAGAAGCAGGGCGACAATATCGTCTTCAAGCGCGTGCACGTGTCGCGCGACGCCAGCGTGGCGCCGCAACAGCGGCTGTTCTTTACCTTGCAGGCAATGGGCCTGACGGAACAACTGCACGGCAAGGTATTCCAGGCCATGCACGTCGAGCATAACCGCTTGAATACCGATGACGCCGTGTTCGACTTCGTTGCCAAACAGGGCGTGGACCGCCAGAAGTTCATCGACACTTACCGCTCGATGGGCATTTCCGGCCGCGTGCGCAAGGCCGACGCCATGATGCAAGGCTATAACGTCACCTTCTGGCCGATGATCGCCATCGATGGCCGCTACATCACTTCGCCATCGCAGGCCGACCAGGGCAGCAAATCGGCGAAGAACGAAGAACAGCTGAACGCCCAGGCACTGACCGTGATGGACGTGCTGGTGGCCAAGGCCAAAGCGGAAAAGAAATAAACGTGAGCATCAGCTGATGCAGCGAATCTTCATCACCGGCGCGTCGAGCGGCCTGGGCGCCGCGCTGGCGCGCCAGTACGCCAGCGAAGGCGCGCAACTTGGCCTGCTGGCGCGGCGCGGCGAGGCGCTCGACCAGCTGATCGCCTCCCTGCCCCAGCCTCAACTGCACCGCGCCTACGCCGTCGATGTGTGCGACCACGCCGCCGTCAGGCAGGCGGCCGACGCGTTTCTGGCCGATGCCGGGCGCATCGACGTCGTCATCGCCAGCGCCGGCGTCTCGGTGGGCACCCTGACCGAACACGCGGAGGACCTGTCGGTGTTCGAGCGGGTCTTGGCCATCAACGTCACCGCCACCGTCGCCACCTTTGCCCCCTTTATCGCCGCCATGAAAGGGCAAGGCGGCGGCCGCCTGGTCGGCATCGCCAGCGTGGCCGGCATCCGCGGCTTGCCGGGCGCCGAAGCCTACAGCGCGTCGAAGGCGGCCGTGATCAGCTACTGCGAATCGCTGCGCCTGGAACTCAAATCCTCGGGCATCCGGGTCGTCACCATCACGCCCGGCTATATCGACACGCCGATGACGCGCCACAACGCCTACCGCATGCCGTTCCTGATGCCGGCCGCAGCCTTTGCCCAGCGCGCCGCGCGCGCGATTGCCGACGGCGACAGCTACCGCGTGATCCCCTGGCAGATGGGCGTGGTGGCCAAGCTGCTGCGCCTGCTGCCCAATGCCGTCTACGACCTGGCGTTTGCCAACGCCCCCCACAAAGCCCGCCAGCCGTCGGCGGGCAAGCCACCACTTCCATGACTTCTCATCTTGACCTGAACAGCGCGGCCATCGCCGCCCTTTGCGCCACCGGCGCATCCCACGTCGCCATCGAGGTGGTCGCCGAAACCGGCTCGACCAATGCCGACCTGCTGGCGCGCTGCGCGCAGCTGGCCGGTGCTACCTTGCGCATCGCCGGCCAGCAAACGGCGGGCCGCGGCCGCGCGGGCCGGCCGTGGCTGTCGCAGGCCGACGCCAGCCTGATGTTCTCGCTGGCCTGGCGTTTCAAGGGGCCGTTGCCCGCCATGGTCGGCTTGCCCCTGGCCGTCGGCGTGGCGCTGGCCGAGACCATGGGCTCGCTGGGCGTACCGGTGCAACTCAAATGGCCGAACGACCTGATCAAGGACGGCAGCAAGCTGGCCGGCATCCTGGTCGAAACCCGGCAGGCTCAAGACGGCGGCGTATGGGCCGTGATCGGCTGCGGCATCAATCTGACCATGCCCGATGCGCTGGAACAGCAGATCGGGCGCAGCGTGTCGGCCGTGCCCTGGCTGGCGCAGATGGAACGCAACGCCCTGGTCGCCGCCTTGCTCAGCCGGCTGGCCGGCGTGCTGGCCGAATTCGACGATACCGGTTTCGCGCCGTTTACGGAGCGCTGGAACGCCCTGCACGCCTGGCAGGGCCGGGAAGTGAAAATCCTCGACAACGGCCAGCTGCTGCAACAGGGCATCGCCGCCGGCGTCGACCAGCTGGGCCGGCTGCTGCTGGCGACCGAGGGCGGCCTGGTGGAGATCATGTCCGGCGACGTCTCCTTGCGCCTGGCGCAGGAGTAAGCGCATGCTACTGCTGATCGACGCGGGCAATACGCGCATCAAATGGGTACTGGTGGCGCCCGATGCGCCGCTGGGCGGCTGGCTGGCCAGCGGCGCGGTGGCGCATGCGCAGCTCGATACCCTGGGCGCTCAGTGGGCGCCACTGCCGATCACCGGGGCGCTGCTGTCGAATGTGGCGGGTGCCGCCATCGCCGCACGCCTGCGCGCCATGCTGCCAGTCGCGCCGCGTGATTTTGTCTCGCTGCCGCAGCTGGCCGGCGTGAGCAACGGCTACCGCAACCCGGCCCAGCTCGGTTGCGACCGCTTTGCCGCCGCCATCGGCGCGCGCGCGCTGGCGCCGGATCAAGCCGTGATCGTCGCCAATTGCGGCACCGCCACCACCATCGACGCCCTCACCGCCGAGGGCGTGTTTTTGGGCGGCATGATATTGCCGGGACTGGGCCTGATGGCCAGTTCGCTGGCGCGCAATACGGCGCAGCTGCCGCAGATTGCCGATATGGCCCCGCTGCCGGCCGGTTTTGCCGACAATACCGACGACGCGATTCTTTCCGGCTGCCTGGCGGCGCAAACGGGCGCCATCGAGCGCGCCGTGCGCATGCATGGCGCGCAAGCCTGTCTGCTGTCGGGCGGCGCCGCGCCACGCATCGCCCCAGCGCTGGCATTGCCGTTTCAACTGGTGGACAATATCGTCATGCTCGGCCTGCAGACGGCGGCCAGCGCAAACCGTGCGCAAGGAACACAACCATGCTGAAATTCGTCTTCTGGCTGCTGGCCGCCATCAATCTGCTGGTACTGGCCATCGGCCAGGGCTACCTGGGCAGCTTTCGCACCGAAACGCGTGAACCGGCGCGCCTGAAAAACCAGCTGCACGCCGAAAAAATCACCCTGCTGACGCAAGCCCAGGCGACCGCGCCAGCCGAAGCGGCAACACCGGCGGCGGCCACAACTGCGCCAGTACCGGTGCCGGCCCCAGCCGCTGCGCCGCAGGTGTTCGCCTGCACCGAAGTGGGCAACTTCGTGCTGGCGGACGCGCGCAAGTTCGAAGCCAGGCTCGAACCTTTGGAGCTGGGCGAGCGCCAGTCGCGCCGCAACGTGGCTGGCCAGGATATTTCCAGTTATATGGTGTTCATTCCGCCGCAGGGCAGCAAGGAAGGCGCCGACCGCAAGGCCGGTGAACTCAAGCAGCTGGGCGTGACGAATTACTTCATCATGGGAGAAGGCAGCCCGCAGCGCTGGGGCATTTCGCTGGGCGTCTTCAAGTCGGAAACCAGCGCGCAAAGCCATCTGGCCTCGCTGCAGAAACAGGGCGTGCACAGCGCCCGCGTGGCGCCGCGCTACAGCTCCAGCAAGCAGCTCGCCTACCAGTTCCGCAACCTCGACGCGGCCACGCGTTCGCGGCTGGCCGAGATCACGAAACAGTTCGACGAGCAGGAACTGCGCAGCTGCAAGTAAAACCTAGCGTTCGATCACGATCGGCTTGACGCCGGCCGATGCCGGCAGGCTGGCCGCCGCGCGCGCCGCATCGGCGCGGCTGGTGAAGGGGCCGCCGTACAGGCGGAACAGGGAACCTGCCTGCACCACGCCCAAGGTACCGAGCGTGGTTTCATACGGAACCAGCTGCGCGCGGCCCGCCTCCGCATTGTCCGCACGCGAATAGGCGCCCAGCTGCAGATAAAAACCGATGGCCAGCGCGCTGGGCGCGGGCGCCGCCACGGTCGCGTCGACCGCTGACAGCGCGGTGATTTCCGGCTGCACCACGGTGCCCATTTCCGGTTCGCTGTCGTCAGGGGTCTCGATCGACCTGGCCACCACCGACGGCACCGGTTTCGGCGCCACGCGGGCGGCCAGGATGGCGTCGATCTCGGCCGGCAGCAGCCGCTCGACCACCACCTGGTGGCTGCCCTTGCGCAAAAAGCCCAGTTTCAGCGCGGCCGTGTACGACACGTCGATCACGCGCGTGGCGTGGAACGGTCCGCGGTCGTTGATGCGCACGATCACCTGTTCGCCGCTGTCGATGCTGGTCACGCGCGCATACGACGGAATCGGCAGGGTCGGATGGGCCGCCGTCATCTTGTACATATCGTAGATTTCGCCCGACGAGGTGCGCTGGCCATGGAATTTCTTGCCATACCAGGTGCCCGTGCCGCGCTGCGTAAACGGTTCGTTGTCGGTGATCGGCGTATACGTCTTGCCGAACACGACGTAGGGACGGTTCGAGCGCGTCGAATACGGTTCGTTGCGCAATTCCGCATCGGGCACGTCGCGCAGGTTGGCGGGAGGATTGTCGCCCGGGCCGTCATCCTTGTAATAGCCGCCACGGCCGGAACCGGCGGCCGGCAAGGCCGGCAGGGTCGGGTCCTGGCGCACGGGAATCTTGACCTTGCCAGCGCGCGGCATGCTGACATTGTCCGGCTTTTGCGGCGCCGTGCCGCAGGCGGCCAGGGTCAGCAGGACGGCCAAACCGAGGCCACGGGCGCAGATGGTGTCGAGGGGCGCGCGCATCAGGTCTGCACCAGCTTGCGGTGGCGCTGTATGCTCATCAGGATGCCGGTGGCCACGCCCAGCGTGATCAGGGCGGTGCCGCCATAGCTGAGGAAAGGCAGGGGCACGCCGACCACCGGCAGGATGCCACTGACCATGCCCATGTTGACGAAGGCGTAAGTAAAGAAAATCATGGTAATCGCTCCTGCCAGCAGGCGAGTGAAAAAACTGGGGGCATTGGCGGCGATCATCAGGCCGCGGCCCACCAGCAGCAAATACATCAGCATCAGGACCAGGTTGCCGGCCAGGCCGAATTCTTCGGAATACACGGCGAAGATGAAATCGGTGGTGCGTTCCGGCACGAACTCCAAGTGGGCCTGGGTGCCATGCGTCCAGCCCTTGCCCGTCATGCCGCCCGAGCCGATGGCGATGATGGACTGGATGATGTGAAAGCCCTTGCCCAACGGGTCCTTGGTGGGGTCGATCAGCATCATCACGCGGTCGCGCTGGTAGTCATGCAGGTGCGACCAGGCGATCGGCAGGTAGCAGCTGATGGCAATCGCCAGCCCCAGCATGATCCGCCACGGCAGGCCGGCCAGGAAAATCACCGTAAAGCCGGCCGCCACCACCAGCAGCGACGTACCCAGGTCGGGCTGGCGCGCGATCAGGTAGACGGGCGCCAGCAGCAGCACGGCGGCAATCGCGAACGACTGCCAGCGCAGCGAACCCGCATTGTGCTGGAAGAACCAGGCCAGCATCAGCGGCGCGGCGATCTTCAAAAATTCCGACGGCTGGATATCGATCACGCCGATATGCAGCCAGCGCCGCGCGCCCAGCTTGATGGTGCCGAACAGCGCCACCGCAATCAGGAGCAGTACCGCGATCGTATACGCGGGCACGGCGATGCGCATCATCATCTGCGGCGTCACGTTGGCCGTCAGCCACATCACGAAAAAGCACAGCACGATATTGCGCAGGTGGTCTTCGATCTTGCCGGGGATACCGAGGCTGGCCGACGCCAGGGTCAGCAAACTGGTGGCCAGCAGCATCAGGATGATCAGCATCAGCGGCGGATCGAATACCGCCAGATAGGGTTTGGCGCGCCGCCACAGCGAGCGCCTTTCGTTAATGGACATGCATTTCCTTATTGCGTCGCAGGCGGCGCGCCGGCCTGCTCGTCGGTGATTTCTTCGAGGGTGCGCACTTCGTCGACGTCTTCCTTCGGCACCTTGGTGGTGTCGCGGTCCTTTTCGCCCGGACGCTTGCCCAGCAAGTAGTAATCGAGCGCCTTGCGCGCGATCGGTGCGGCCACGCCGGCGCCAAAGCCGGCGTTTTCCACCACGATGGCCATCGCGATGCGCGGCTTGTCGGCCGGCGCAAAGGCGGTAAACAAGGCGTTGTCGCGCAGCCGTTCGGCCAGCAGCTTGGCATTGTACTTCTCGTTTTTCTTGATACCCACCACCTGCGCCGTACCGGTCTTGCCGCCCACCGTGTATTGCACGCCGGTGAAGATGCGCGCGGCCGTGCCGCCCGCTTCGCTGGTCACGCCGACCATGGCGCGCTTGATGGTGTCGATGTTTTCCTGCTTCAAAGGGATGCGGTAGCTTTCCTTGGGCACCGTCAGGGTACGCGCACGGGTGGCGGCGTCTTCGATGATCTTGACCAAGTGCGGCTTCATCACCACGCCGTTATTGGCCAGGGTGGCCGTCGCGTGGGCGATCTGCAGCGGGGTGTAGGAGTTGTAGCCGGAGCCGTTGCTGACCGAAATCGTGTCGCCGCCCACCCATTTCTTTTGCTGCGCCGTCTTGAAACGGTTGCGCTTCCATTCCGTCGAGGGCAGCACGCCGGTCTTTTCGTTATTCAGGTCGATGCCGGTCAGCTGGCCGAAACCGAACGGCTTCATGAAGTCGTGGATGGCGTCGATACCCATGTCGCGGCCCAGCTGGTAATAATAGGTGTTGCAAGAGACGACAATCGACTTGTGCATGTCGACCGTGCCGTGGCCGCCGACCTTGTCGTCCCTGAACATATGGCCGCCCAGCATGAAGAAACCGGGGTCGGAGATAGCCTGGCTGGGCGTGCGCTTGCCCAGTTCCAGCGCCGCCAGCGCCATGAAGGGCTTGAAGGTGGAACCGGGCGCATAGGTGCCGGACAATGGCCGGTTGACCATCGGCCGGTCCAGCGAGGTATTGAGTTCGTTCCAGCTTTGCTGGTCGATGCCATCGACGAACAGGTTCGGGTCGTAGCCGGGCTTGGAGACATACGCCAGGATATCACCGGTGGCCGGGTCGATCGCCACGGCCGCGCCGCGCCATTCGCCGAAGGCCTCTTCCATCACTTTTTGCAGCTCGATGTCGATCGACAGGACCAGGTTATTGCCGGGTACGGCCGCCGTGCGCGACAGGGTGCGCATGGCGCGCCCGCCGGCCGACACTTCCACCTCTTCATAGCCGGTGGTGCCGTGCAGCTGCTTTTCGTAGCTTTTTTCCAGGCCCTCTTTGCCGATGTGGTCGGTGCCGTTGTAGTTGGCGGCGTCGTCGCCCTCTTCCAGCGCCTTCGATTCATTGCGGTTGATGCGGCCGATAAAGCCCACCACGTGCGAAGCCACTTCGCCCATCGGATACTGGCGGAACAGGCGCGCCTGCACCTCGACGCCGGGAAAGCGGAAGCGCTGCGCCGAGAAGCGCGCCACTTCCTCGTCGGTCAGGCGGGTGCGCAGCGGCACGCTGACGAAATTTTTCGATTCTTCCAGCAGTTTCTTGAAGCGGCGGCGGTCCTTGATGTCGATCTGGACCAGGGTGCCCAGTTCATCGATCACCGAATCCAGACTGGCGCTCAGCTTGGACGGCGTGATTTCCAGCGTAAACGCCGAATAATTGCGCGCCAGGACCACGCCGTTGCGGTCCAGGATCAGGCCGCGCGTGGGCACGATGGGCACCAGCGCGATGCGGTTGTCCTCGGCCTTGGTGGCATAGTCTTCATGCTTGATCACCTGCAGCCAGATAAAGCGCGCCAGCAGCAGCGAAAAGCAGACAAAGACCAGCGCGCCCAGTATCGTCAGGCGCAGCCGGAAGAAATGCAGTTCGCGCTCGGTGTTTTTAAGTTCGGTCATCGCGGGTCAAGGTCAGATCGGCCGGTTATGGTCGCGGTCCACGGCGCGGCGCTGTGGCGCCAGCAGCATCCAGGTAATGATTGGCCACAGGATCACGGCGATAAAGCTCTCGATGAAATTGAGCCAGCCAGGAAAGCGGCCCGACACGATCAGCCGCGTCACCAGTTGCAGCGCCTGTGTCAGCAGCAGCAGCGGCAGCACATGCAGCGCCTGCGTCATGATCGGGAACCACAGCACGCGGCGGTGCATCATGATGGCGAAATAGGACAGCAAGGTATAGGCCAGCGCATTTTCGCCCAGCAGGGTCGAATCGTGCACGTCCATCATCAGGCCCATGAAAAAGGCCACGCCGATGCCGACCTTGCGCGGCTGGTGGATGCCCCAGAACACCAGCACCAGCGCGACAAAATCGGGCACGCCGACGAAATGGCCCCAGGGCAGCAGGTTCAGCAGGAACGCGCACAGCAGCGAAAAGCCGATGAACAGGGGGCTGACCGGCAGCAGGATGTAATGCGGGCGGTTCATCGTGTCGCCTCGGTGGTCGGGTTGGCAGGGGCGGCGGCAGGCGGCTTGGCGGCCGGCGCCGCAGCGGGCGTAGCGGCGGGTGCGCCAGCAGCCGGCGTAGGGGTGGCCGGCTTGGCCGTATCCTTGATCGGCGCCATCTTGCCGGCGATCTTGCGGCCGACCTTGATTTCTTCGACCGGTGGACGCGGCGGAATATCGGGCGAGCTGGTCAATATCAGCAGCTGCGTGTTGCGCTCGATGCCAGCCAGCGGCTGGCACACCACGCGGCCGAACGGACCATGCGCATTGCGCTCGACCAGGGTCACGCGCGCCACGGCCAGGCCGGCCGGGTACAGGCCGTCCAGGCCCGACGTAATCACGATATCGCCGATCTGGATGTCGGCGGTCGGCTCCGTGAAGCGCAATTCCATGGTGCCGGACTTGCCGCGGCCATAGGCCACGCTGCGCACGCCGTTGCGCAGCAGCTGCACGGGAATCGCCTGCTCTTCATCGGTCAGCAGGGTCACTTCCGAGGTAAACGGAAACACGCGCGTGACCTGGCCGACCACGCCCAGGTTGTCGATCACGGGCCGGCCCAGTTCCACGCCATGCTGGATGCCGCGGTCGAGCACGATCTTGCGGGTGGCCGAATCGCGCGTGTCGTACAGGATTTCGGCCAGCATGGATTTCACCGGCACGCGCTCGCGCGCTTCCATCAACTTGCGCAGATGGTTG
Source organism: Janthinobacterium sp. J1-1 (assembly GCF_030944405.1). Lineage (NCBI taxonomy): Bacteria > Pseudomonadati > Pseudomonadota > Betaproteobacteria > Burkholderiales > Oxalobacteraceae > Janthinobacterium > Janthinobacterium sp. J1-1. The sequence goes on along the minus strand of NZ_CP132339.1, from coordinate 1,058,025 downwards.
TTTTCCACGATATTGAGCTGCGCCTGCTGCAGGATCTGCGCCGAGGCGATCTGTTCGTGCTTGAGGTCGCGCACCTGTTTTTCCAGCGCCGACAGCGAGGAAAAATACGTGCCGACACCGAGCGCCACGTCGCGCGGCACCAGCGCCGCCATCTGCACCGGATACAGCACGGTGCCGACCGCCTGGCGCACGGCGGTCAGCGCATGCATGCGCGAATCGACCAGCAGCAAGGCGATCGAAATGCCGGCGAACACCATCATCTTGACGCGGGCGGAGGCGCCCTGTTTGAAAAGTGGCGGAGGACTGTATTCCATGACTTCCAATAATCAGGCCAGGCGCAGTGCGCCAACGTGCGGGCCCCGGCCTCACGCCGGCGCCAAAACCAACGCCGGAAACCCGCTTTCCGGCCCGTTGATCCGATTACTCGTAGGAAAAGATCGAGCCGAGCTTGTCCATGCGTTCCAGCGCCATGCCGGAACCGCGCACCACGCAGGTGAGCGGGTCTTCGGCCACCAGTACCGGCAGGCCGGTTTCTTCCATCAGCAGGCGGTCCAGGTCGCGCAGCAGCGCGCCGCCGCCGGTCAGCATCATGCCTTTTTCGGCGATGTCGGCGCCCAGTTCCGGCGGCGTCTGTTCCAGCGCGTTTTTCACGGCCGAGACGATATTGTTCAGCGGGTCGGTCAGCGCTTCGAGGATTTCGTTGGACGAAATGGTAAACGAGCGCGGGATGCCTTCGGACAGGTTGCGGCCCTTGACTTCCATCTCTTTCACTTCCGAACCGGGGAAGGCCGAACCGATGGCCTTCTTGATCGCTTCGGCCGTCTGTTCGCCGATCAGCATGCCGTAGTTGCGGCGGATGTAATTGACGATGGCTTCGTCGAACTTGTCGCCGCCGACGCGCACGGAGCCCTTGTAGACCATGCCGCCCAGCGAAATGATGCCCACTTCCGTGGTGCCGCCGCCGATGTCGACCACCATCGAGCCGGTCGCTTCCGACACGGGCAGGCCGGCGCCTATGGCCGCAGCCATCGGCTCTTCGATCAGGTAGACCTGCGAAGCGCCGGCGCCCAGCGCCGATTCGCGGATCGCGCGGCGTTCCACCTGGGTCGAGCCGCACGGCACGCAGATGATGATGCGCGGCGACGGACGGAAGAATTTCGAGTCATGCACCATGCGGATGAACTGCTTGAGCATCTGTTCGGTGACGGTGAAGTCGGCGATCACGCCATCTTTCATCGGACGGATCGCTTCGATATTGCCCGGTACCTTGCCCAGCATCTGCTTGGCTTCCTTGCCGACCGCCTGGATGGTTTTCTTGCCATTCGGGCCGCCTTCCTGGCGGATCGCGACGACCGACGGTTCGTCCAGGACGATGCCCAGGCCGCGTACATAGATCAGAGTGTTGGCCGTGCCCAAGTCAATGGCCAGATCGGTGGAGATATACCTGCGTAAAAAACCAAACATGAGTGTCCTGTAGCGCATCGAGCTGCGCAAAAGCTGTTTATGGGGAGTTTCAAAGCGGGCGCTTTCAGGCTCCTTCGAAAACCCATACGGGCGTTTTTCGGCGGTTCGCTTGGCGCTTGCGCAATCGTTTCTATGCTGCGGCAGCAGTCCATCGGCGCCGGCAACGCATTAACCCGCCATTCTACCTTATAATTTGAATGCGATTTGCCCAAAAACCATGGAAAAGTGCGACCCCGGCCGCCGCAAGTTAGGCGGCATTCCCGAGTTTTTGTGAGCAAAAGAGCAGTAAATACCCGCGCTTTATCAAAGCGCCAACTTAAATACTATGAGCGTCCCCGCGCGCCTTTCGCCATGTCCCTGACACTCTCCGATGTAAAACGCATTGCCCATTTGGCACAACTTGACATGGCCGACGACCAGGCCGCCACGTCACTGGAACAATTGAACAAAATTTTTGCGCTGGCAGAACAAATGCAGGCCGTCAATACCGACGGCGTGGCGCCGCTGAGCCACCCGCTGGCCGCCCATATGGACAATATCGCGCTGCGCCTGCGCGAAGACCAGGCCACCGAAACCAACCACCGCGACGACTACCAGGCGATGGCGCCGAAAGTCCAGGATGGCCTGTACCTGGTGCCCAAAGTGATCGAATAATCATCGGCGACCACTGCGCCCTGTCCTCCTGTCGAATATCAGAATAGAAACGCCATGCATACAAAATCCATCAAACAGCTGTCCGCGCTCTTGCAGAACAAGGAAATTTCCGCCGTGGCACTGGCGACGCATTTCCTCGACCGCATCGAAGCCGACGGCTCGAACGCCTTTTTGCACGTCGACCGTGCGCTGACCCTGGCACAGGCCGAAGCGGCCGACGCGCGCATCGCCGCCGGCACCGCCACCGCCCTGACCGGCGTGCCGATCGCGCACAAGGACTTGTTTGTCACCAAAGGCTGGCGCACCACGGCCGGCTCGAAAATGCTGGCCGACTACGTCAGCCCGTTTGACGCCACGGTGGTGGAAAAATGCCTGGCGGCCGGCATGGTCAGCCTGGGCAAGGTCAACTGCGACGAATTCGCCATGGGTTCCGGCAATGAGAACTCGGCCTTCGGCGCCGTGAAGAATCCGTGGGACGCGACTGCCGTACCGGGCGGCTCGTCCGGCGGGTCGGCCGCCGCCGTCGCCGCGCGCCTGACGCCGGCCGCCACCGGCACCGATACGGGCGGCTCGATCCGCCAGCCGGCCGCTTTTTGCGGCATCACCGGCATCAAGCCCACCTATGGCCGCGTGTCGCGCTTCGGCATGATCGCGTTTGCCTCCTCGCTGGACCAGGGCGGCCCGATGGCGAAAACCGCCGAAGACTGCGCGCTGCTGCTGAACGTGATCGCCGGTTTCGACGAGCGCGATTCGACCAGCCTGACGCCGGAACAGGGCGGCGTGGCCGAAGACTTTACGCGCAGCCTGGATCAACCCCTCACAGGTTTGCGCATCGGCGTGCCGCGCGAATACTTCGGCGACGGCCTGGCCAAGGACGTGGAAGCGGCCGTGCGCGGCGCGCTGGCGCAATACGAGCAACTGGGCGCCACCCTGGTCGATATCTCGCTGCCGAACACGGCGCTGTCGATTCCCGCCTACTACATGATCGCGCCGGCCGAAGCCTCGTCCAACCTGTCGCGCTATGACGGCGTGCGCTACGGCCACCGTGCCAGCGCCTACAAGGACCTGCAGGACATGTACAAGAAAAGCCGCGCCGAAGGCTTTGGCGCCGAGGTCAAGCGCCGCATCATGGTCGGCACCTATGTGCTGTGCCACGGTTACTACGACGCCTACTACCTGAAGGCGCAAAAGATCCGCCGCCTGATCGCGCAGGACTTCGACGCGGTATTGAACGGCCCGAACGCGGTATGCGACGTGATCATGGGACCGGTCGCACCGACCGTGGCCTGGGACCTGGGCGACAAGACCGACGACCCGGTGGCGAACTACCTGGCCGACATCTACACCCTGTCGACCAGCCTGGCCGGCCTGCCCGGCATGTCGGTCCCGTGCGGCTTCGGCGACGGCGAGAAAAACAGCCGGCGCCCGGTCGGCCTGCAAATCATCGGCAATTACTTTGGCGAGGCCCGGCTGCTGAACGTGGCCCACCAGTTCCAGCTGGTGACGGACTGGCACACGCGCGCCCCAGGCGTTTAACTAAAAAAAGAAGCGAGAACACTATGCAATGGGAAGTCGTCATCGGTCTTGAGAACCACGTGCAGCTCACGACCGACTCCAAAATTTTCAGCGGTTCGCCGATCAAGTACGGCGCCGAGGCCAACACCCAGGCCAGCCCGGTCGACCTGGCGCTGCCGGGCGTGCTGCCGGTGATGAACAAGCAGGCGGTCGACCGCGCCATCCGTTTCGGCCTGGCCGTGGGCGCCACCGTCGCGCCGCATTCGGTCTTCGCGCGCAAGAACTATTTTTACCCGGATTCGCCCAAGGGCTACCAGATCAGCCAGTTCGAAGATCCGGTGGTGATCGGCGGCGCGCTGACCTTCGGCTATGAAAAGGATGGGCAATTCGTCACCAGGACCGTCAACCTGACGCGCGCCCACCTGGAAGAAGACGCCGGCAAGTCGCTGCACGAAGACTACGCCGGCATGAGCGGCATCGATCTGAACCGCGCCGGCACGCCGCTGCTGGAGATCGTTTCGGAACCGGAAATTCGCAGCGCCGCCGAAGCCGTGGCCTACGCCAAGGCCCTGCACTCGCTGGTGATGTGGCTCGGCGTCTGCGACGGCAACATGCAGGAAGGCTCGTTCCGCTGCGACGTCAACGTCTCGGTGCGCCCGGTCGGCCAGACGGAATTCGGCACCCGCTGCGAAATCAAGAACCTGAACTCGTTCCGCTTTATCGAAGAAGCCGTGCACGTCGAAGTGCGCCGCCAGATCGAACTGATCGAAGACGGCGGCAAGGTGGTGCAGGCCACGCGCCTGTACGATCCGGACCGCAAGGAAACGCGCGAAATGCGCAGCAAGGAAGACGCCCAGGACTACCGCTACTTCCCGGACCCGGACCTGCCGCCACTGGTCATCTCGCCCGAGTGGATCGCCCGCGTGAAAGCCGACATGCCGGAACTGCCGGCCGCCATGCGCGCGCGCTTCATCAGCGAATACGCGCTGCCCGAGTACGACGCGCTGGTGCTGACGCAGTCGAAAGCGATGGCCACCTATTTCGTCGCCGTGGTCGACAAGGCCGGCAAGGACAACGCCAAGGCCGCCGCCAACTGGCTGATGGGCGACGTCGCCTCGACCGTCAACCGCGAAGGCACGGACCTCGATGCGGCGCCGGTCTCGCCGGCCCAGCTGGCCGCCATGCTCAAGCGTATCGCCGACGGCACGATTTCCAACAAGGCCGCAAAAGAAGTCTTCGCCGGCATGTGGGAAGCGAAGTCCAGCGATGAAAACCTGGTCGACACCATCATCGAGGCCAAGGGCCTGAAACAGATCTCGGACTCGGGCGCCCTGGAAGCGATCGTCGACGAAGTGCTGGCAGCCAACGCCAAGTCGGTCGAGCAGTACCGCGCCGGCAAGGAAGCGGCCATCAATGCGCTGATCGGTCAGGCCATGAAGGCGTCTAAAGGCAAGGCCAACCCGGCCCAGCTGACGGAACTGCTGAAGGCCAAGCTGGCCGGTTAAACTGGGCAGCCTCTAAAGCCAAGTGCGACACCTTCTCATGAAGGTGTCGCCATGCATGGCTGAAAATTTTCGCGCGAACAGAACGCGTTGTCGTGCGTCAAATATCGACATAGCGTGGCAGCAAGTCCTGATCGACCAGACGAATTTCAATGGCATTGGCGATCTTGACGTGCTCGGGATTCTCATCAGAAAAAGGCTCGTCGGTGACGCTGACGATGATAGTGCCGATCTGCTGGTCTTTGCCTTGCTCGCCCACCGCCATCACGGGCACCAGGGCTCGGGCTTCCGGCACTTGCTGGACCGTCAGTACACGCGGCAGGTACAACATCCAGCCTACACCTGGACGATCCTTGAAGACTTGTTTTTTAAAATACTGATTACGTGCTACCGTGATAAAGGCCGGCCGCAGAGACCCCGCGATTATGGACAGGAGCTCTTTTACCCCATCAATACCAAGCCGTTTCACGCCTTGACCGTGATCGCTGATCCGGAAGGTCCGGGCGGGCCAATCGCTGTCGCTGAATCCAAGCGCCATGGTCGCGCCATCATCGTCGCCGAGCTCGCCATTCCAGGCGCTGAGAAATCGGGATGTCTCACCCTTGAATTCGGTCTCGAGTACGGCTTCGGCCACTGTCGTGAGCTCTCCCGACGCATCGAAAACCGGATAAAGAAACGACTTTGCTTCTGTATCTTGCGATAGAAACCAGTTTTTCCCAAATGCCGCAGTTTTATTCAAAAACTGGACAATGATAGCGATTTCCTCAAGGTTGGGTCGGAAAGCAAGGGAAGTGCGCGTTGCATCGCGCTTATAGGAAACATTGATTATTGTCATATAATTATGGGACGTAGTAGGTAGTAATCCCCAACGCAGCTAATTTGGGTTCCATATATTCGTAAGCATAGGGCGTTTGGAAATACCATTTCAGCGAGGCCGGCGGGTTACGCCTGACAATCTTTGACTGGTCCGTGGCCTGCTTTAATTCCATCCTCAGGAAAATATTTTCTTGAAAATCGTATTTAAATTTACCGCTTGCCTTAAAAAACTGGTCATAATCCGCTTTCGCTTCCTGTAACAAGCATAAACGGGATTGGAAGCCGTCAAAATCCTTGCCTGCAAACACCCAAGGAAACCACTGATCCGGGCCTGATAATCACGCGCGGCGGGCCACCAAGGTCCTGTACGGTAAATAGCCAGGTAACGGAAGGACTCTCTTGCTCCAATGCGGCCAGCTCTTCAAGAAAAGAAGGCACCGATCTCGCCAAATCCACCAACCAGGGGCCTGCATGCGCAAGCGCAGCGTCGGCTGTGCCGGTAAATAGCGGGTAGCGCGTCGCATCCTCCGTCATGCGCGTTTGGCGGTGTGTCTCATATTGAACACCGTCGACCAGTGCGTACAAGCACAGCGCCGAATGATGTTGCTGAAGCTGGTTCAGGCGTTCCAGGACGTCGATCAATATATTACTCCCGGATAAAGGTGGTCGCGCCAGCGGCCGCCGCAGACACCAAGCATTCGAGGCAAATGCCGGAGTCGGTATTTGCGGCAATCTTGCCGGCAGCTTCCGTCATCTCGTTCGCATCGACATCAGCCGGGTCGCCAAGGCTGGACTGGTCCAACCAGATCGTCGTGATCTGTCCGGATATAAGCCTGGCGCCGCAGGCGGTCGTGTCCAGGTGCCGGGCATAACCCTTGCCTGATCCGTCGACCAGGTCGTCGGCGGCAGAGTTGATCGGGAATGTCCCCTTGCATTTGGGGCATACGGTCATGTCGCCCATCCTGGCCACATACTTGCCGTTGATATCGACTGTCATGTCGGCACTGATCACGGTGCCACCATGATCGGTCTTGTCGCCAAGTACGATGAGCGGACGGGCCATTTGCTCCTCCTGACATTTGAAAATACACAGGCTGAAAGTTTAAATAGTGCCCCTGGCATGGACTTGTTCAAAAAATTGAAGCATGGCATTAATATAAGACGCGTCCCGTTCGCTGCGTAGGGCAAACAGTATGGCCTGGAGGGGGTGAACAATGTGGTCTCCGGCCAAGCACCGTCGTAGCAAACAGAGCATAGGCGGCATCGCTTTTTGAGCCAAGCATGATGCGGACGTAGCGTCGCGATACTGTGTGCGTCCGCTTGCAGGTATGATCATGGCATCTTTCACGCACAGTAAATCAGCCATGAACAAAATCAAAACCGGCCTGGTCGGCTACGGCTTTGCCGGCTCCACCTTCCACGCTCCCGTCCTGTCCACCATCGATGCCCTGGAACTGGCTGCCGTCGCTTCCAGCAAGCCCGACCTCGTGCACAAGGACTGGCCGCACGCCACCGTGTATGCCGATCCGGCCCAGCTGTTTGCCGATGCCTCGATCGAACTGGTCGTCATCGCCGCGCCCAACGAAGCGCATTTCGGCCTGGCGCAGGCGGCGCTACAGGCAGGCAAGCATGTGGTGGTCGACAAGCCGTTCACGATTACCAGCGCCCAGGCGCAGACGCTGATCGCCCTGGCCAAAGAACGCAAGCTGGTGCTCAGCGTGTACCACAACCGCCGCTGGGATGGCGATTTCCTCACCTTGCAATCGCTGCTGGCGCAGGGCACCCTGGGCCGCGTCACCAGTTTTGAGTCGCATTTCGACCGCTTCCGGCCCGAGATCCGCCAGCGCTGGCGCGAGTCCGCCGCACCCGGTGGCGGCCTGCTGTACGACCTGGGGCCGCATATGCTGGACCAGGCGGTGCAGCTGTTTGGCACACCCGAAAAAATTTACGCCGATATCGTGCTGCAGCGCGACGGCGCCGAAGCGGTCGACTACATGCATATCGTGTTGTATTACGACCGCTTGCGCGTGGTGCTGCAGGCAGGCTGCCTGGTCAAGGCGCCGACGGCGCGTTTTGCCGTGCATGGCGACCAGGGCAGCTTCGTGAAATTCGGCCTCGATCCGCAGGAAGACGCGTTAAGGGCGGGCGGCAGGCCAGGCCAGCCGGGCTGGGGCCAGGATGGCGTGCGCGGCGCGCTGCACCTGGGCACGCAGCCCGATGGCCAGTTCGACCATCTGGACCTGCAGCCGGGCCGCTACCAGGATTTTTACCAGGACATGGCCGACGCCATCCGCGAAGGCAAACCGGCGCCGGTGGCGGCCGAGGATGCACTGCTGACCATCAGGCTGATCGAACTGGCGCTGCAAAGCTCAAGCGAAGGCCGCGTGCTGAACGTGTCCGCTGCGGCGTAATATCAGGAAGCGTTCTGGTTGGTGCCGGCCGGCCAGACCAGTTCCACTTTCGCCGAACTGCCGGCCTTGACCTGCACCTTGCGCTCCAGCGTCTTGCCCGCCAGCGTGGCGCGCAGGCGGTAGCTGCCGGGCGCCAGCCGCGCCAGCAGATACGGGCCGGTGGCGGTGACGTCCAGCGCCAGCGCGCCTTTCGCGTCGTGGATTTGCAGCTTCACGTCCGAGGCAAACTGGGCGCGCCCATCGGCCTGCACGGAAAACACCAGGCTCAATGGCCACTGGCCGCTGGCGCTCTTGATGGCCGTCGATTCATCGAGGCCAATGCCACCCGTCAGGTATTCCACCGCGCCGCTTTTCTGCACCGCCGGCAGCGCGCCTTCAGCTTGCGCATGGGCCGGCACCTGCAGCATCACGGCAGACAACACGATCGCATTCAGTACAGCGGTCGCGCCTAGGGCGAATCGATGGCTTTGCATAAGAGGCTCCTCAGGTCAGATGGGCTTAATACCGGCGCGTGGCGTCGGCGATCTTCTGGTCGGTCTTGAACTGGCTCAGTGCATACACGGCCCAGATGGCGGCCGGCAGCCAGCCGATCAGGGTGATCTGCAGGATCAGGCAGATGATGCCGGCGATAGGGCGGCCGATGGTGAAAAAGGTCAGCCATGGAAGAATCAGGGCAATCAATAAGCGCATGGTGGTTTCCTTGTTTTGTACTGTGTAAAACTTATTATAGGCGTGCCGCAACGCCGTGTCCGCGCGCCATCGCACACTAGGCATCGCATCATTAGAACTTCAGATGCTCGATCAGCTGGCGCGCGTACAGCGGCAGTTCGCTGAACTGGCGCACGCAGATGGTCAGGTTGCGCACCGACCAGGGGTCAAGCAAGGACATGCAGCGCAGCGCCATCGTCTGCTGGCAGCGGCGCGCGGCCGCCTGCGGCACCACAGCGACACCCACGCCGCTGGCCACCATGCGGCAGACGGCGTCGAAACTGCGCAGGCGCACGCGCATTTTCAATGGCCGTCCCAGGCGCGCCGCATGCAGGCCCAGGTACTGCTGCAGCGCGCTGTCGTCGGCCAGGCCGATAAAGTCATGGCCGAGCAGGCTGGCAAAATCGACGGCGTCCGCGTTGCCGATGGCGCGCTGATGCATGCCGTCCGCCGCCGCAATCGCCACCAGCCGGTCGGGCCGGAACAAAAACGTCTGCAAGCCGCGCAGGTCGACCGAATCGGAGACGATGCCCATGTCGGCCAGCCCCTCCGAGACTCCCTTGACGATATCGTAGCTGAGGCGCTCTTCCAGGTCGATGGTCAGATTCGGATGACGGTCCAGGAAAGTACCCAGCGCTTCGGGCAGGAATTCGCTGAGCGCCGAGGTATTGCACAGCAAACGCAGCTGCCCTTTCAGGCCGTGCGCAAATTCACCGAGGTCGCCGCGCAGCTTGTCCATCTGCTGCAACACCAGCCGCGCATGGTGCAGCAGGGTCTGCCCGGCCGGCGTCGCCGCCACGCCGCGCCGTCCGCGCAGCAGCAGCGCCATGCCCAGCGCGTCTTCCATGCCGCGCACGCGGGCGCTGGCCGACGCCAGCGCCAGATGGCTGCGCGCGGCGCCCGCCGTCAGGCTGCCCTCTTCCACCACGTGGACGAACAGCTGCAAATCAACCAGGTCAAAACGCATGGCCACCTCCTGCCGCCATCTTATCAGCCTTCGTTTGAGACTGAGGCTGGCGCTGCGAAATCGCGCTGTTCACAATCGCGCCTGGCGCGCAGAATCTCGCCACGTTCATTCTGATTGATACACCATGCAGACTTCCTTTTTACTGGCCGTCGGCGCCAGCTTTATCCTCGCTGGCTTCGTCAAGGGCGTAGTGGGCCTGGGCTTGCCGACCGTGGCCATGGGCCTGCTCAGCCTGGCCATGCCACCGGTGCAGGCCGCGGCCCTGCTGATCGTGCCGTCGATGGTGACCAATCTGTGGCAGCTGGCGGCCGGCCCTGGCGTAATGCTGCTGCTGCGCCGGCTATGGCCGCTGCTGGCCTGGACCATGGCCGGCACGCTGCTGGGCGGCGCGCTGCTGCCGACGGATGGCGGTACGTGGGCAGTGGTGGCGCTGGGCGTGGCATTGATGGCGTATGCGCTGGCGGGACTATGTTCGCTGCGGCTGACGATACAGCCGCGCCATGAAGGCTGGCTGGCGCCCTTGATCGGCGCGCTGACCGGGCTGGTGACGGCGGCCACCGGCGTATTTGTGATTCCCGCCGTGCCGTATCTGCAGGGATTGGGACTCAAGCGCGATGAACTGGTGCAGGCGCTGGGCATGGCGTTTACCGCGTCGACCGTGGCGCTGGCCGCCAGCCTGGCACTGCACGGCGATTTTCATATGGGCGACGCCCAGGCTTCCGCTTATGCGCTGCTGCCCGCGCTGGGCGGCATGCTGGCCGGCCAGTGGCTGCGCGGACGCATCGCGCCGGAGCTGTTCAAAAAGTGCTTTTTTACCGGCCTGTTCGTACTGGGCCTGCATTCGGCGCTCAAACCCTGGCTGGGTTAAACAACATCAATCCAGGCCAAGGATGGACGCGACCGACGATTCGAGCTGCTCGACCAGTTCCGGCTGCATGAACCGATAGTCGTCGGGAATATCGAGCACGTGGATGGTTTTGCCCTCGAGCAGCCGGCCGAACTGCGCGCGCAGGCGCGACTGGTGCTTTTCTTCCATCACGAAGATGATCTCGCACCAGGCCACATCCTGCTCGCTGACGGGATGGCGCGCATTCGAACTGGTGCCGCCCGAGCGCACCGACAGCGCGGGATGGCGGCGCCATACCCGCTCCGCCGTCGGGCTGCGCCACTGGTTGCGGCTGCAGACAAACAGGACGTTCAAGGGCCTCAGATGCCGTAGCGCGTGCGATACGCGGAAACTGCTTCCTTGTGCTTCAGCAGTTCCGGGTCGGCGCCCGCGCCGTTCAGGTAGCCGAACAGGTCGTCCAGGTTGCCGATCGAGATAACGGGAATGCCATACTGTTTCGACACTTCCTGCACCGCCGAGCTGGGCGACAGCTGGCCGTCCGGGCCCGAGCGTTCCATGCGGTCCAGTGCGATCAGCACGGCGCACGGTTCGGCGCCGGCGGCGCGTATCATGTCCACCGATTCGCGCACCGAGGTGCCGGCCGAGATCACGTCGTCAATAATGACGACTTTGCCTTGAAGCTTGGCGCCGACGATCGTGCCGCCTTCGCCATGGTCCTTGGCTTCCTTGCGGTTGAAGGCGAACGAGGTGTTGCGGCCCTTGCCGGCCAGCGCCACGGCGGTGGCCGAAGCCAGGGTGATGCCCTTGTAGGCGGGACCGAACAGCATGTCGAATTCAACGCCCGAATCGAGCAGGGTCTGCGCGTAGAACTGGGCCAGTTCGGCCAGGGTGGCGCCGTCATGGAACAGGCCCGCATTGAAGAAGTACGGCGACTGGCGGCCGGCCTTGGTGGTGAACTCGCCGAACCGCAAGACTCCCTTGGATACCGAAAACGCGATAAACTGCTGGCGTAAATTATTCACATGAGCCTCATTTTTTAAAAGTGCCTGTATTTTAATCCGCGCGCACCGGCGAGACAATCGCCATGCCGCGCCGCCCCTTGCGGCCCGCGCCCTTTCGACTGCCCTGTATGCCAAAAATTATCTCCGCCAACCTGAACGGCATCCGTTCCGCCGCCAAAAAAGGCTTTTTCAACTGGATGGGCACGCAAACGGCCGACTTCATCTGCGTGCAGGAACTGAAGGCGCAACTGCCCGACATGACGCCGGAATTCCTCAATCCGCACGGCTATCATGGCCATTTTCACTATGCCGAAAAGAAGGGATATTCCGGCACCGGTGTCTACAGCAAGGTGGAGCCGGACGCCGTGCACATCGGCTTCGGCTGCCCTGAATTCGACGCCGAAGGCCGCTACGTGCGCTGCGACTTCGGCAGTCTGTCGGTGATTTCCGTCTACTGCCCGTCCGGCTCGTCCGGCCCCGAGCGCCAGGAAGCCAAGTTCCGCTTCATGGAAGTGTTCCTGCCCCATCTGCTGCAGCTCAAGGCGCTGGGCCGCGAAGTGGTCATCTGCGGCGACTGGAATATCGCCCACCACGAGATCGACCTGAAAAACTGGAAGGGCAACAAGAAGAATTCGGGCTTCCTGCCGGAAGAGCGCGCATGGCTGACGCGCGTGTTCGATGAAGTGGGCTTTGTCGACGTGCACCGCGGCCTGGACAAGCGTGAAGACCAATATACGTGGTGGAGCAACCGTGGCCAGGCCTACGCCAAAAACGTCGGCTGGCGCATCGATTATCACGTCGCCACGCCCGGCATCGCGGCCCAGGCGCATACGGTCAGCGTGTACAAGGACGAGAAGTTTTCGGACCATGCACCGTTGATTATCGATTACACGGTCCGGACGTAAATTTCACAAACTGCGCCGGCTCTCGAAGCGGCGCATCTGGCCCGTCAAGGGATCGGTAAAACCGATGGCACGCGCCAGCAGCTGCAAGGGCTGCGACATGTCGTCTTCCTTGCACGGCAGCGCCACCGGATAAAACGCGTCGTTGACGATGGGGATGCCCAGCGCGGCCAGGTGCACGCGCAGCTGGTGCTTGCGGCCCGTATGCGGCTGCAAGCGGTAGAGATTGAACTCGCCACGCTCTTCGATGATGTCGATGATGGTTTCCGAGTTCGGCTCACCCGCTTCCTCGCGCATGATGAAAAACTTGTCGCCGTCAACCATGCGGCTGCGGTAGGTAAACGGAAAATCGCGGCCGTGCAGGCGCGGCGCCAGCGCTTCATAGACTTTATGGATTTCACGGCGCTGGAACAGGGTCTGGTAGGCGCCGCGGCTGGCCTGTCGGCGTGAAAAAATCACCACGCCGGCCGTCTCGCGGTCCAGGCGGTGGATCGGCGTCAGCTCGGGATTGTCCAGCTTTTTCTTCAGCCGCGTCAATAACGTCTCGTGCACGAAGCGCCCGCCGGGGGTCATCGGCAAAAAATGCGGCTTGTCGACCACCACCAAGTGCTCGTCTTCGAACAATATCTGTTCCTGGAACGGGATCGGCGTCTCGCGTTCCAGTTCGCGGTAGTAAAAAATGCGCATGCCGCGCCGGAACGGACTCGCTGGCGACAGTGACTCACCATCGCCATTGACCACTTCGCCGCGCGCCATGCGCTCCTGCCACTGCGCGGCGCCGACCTGCGGGTAGCGCTCGACGAGAAACGCCAGCATGTCGGGCCACTGCCCTTGCGGCAGCCACAGGTAACTGGCCGCCACGCCGTCGCGCATGGGCAGTGGAGAGGCCGTCATCTCCTTAGCGCGAGGCGACGGCGTTGCTGCGGTAGGCCGGCAAGTCGTTGACGGACACGCCTTTGGTACGTGCGTACAGCGGCAGCACCTGCGCCATATGGCTGTTCATCTGCGCGATGCGGTCCTTGCCCGACGGGTGGGTCGACAGGAATTCCGGTGGCGCGCCCTTGTTCAGCGCGGCCATTTTCTGCCACAGGATGACGCCGGCGCGCGGGTCGAAACCGGCGCGCGCGGCCAGGTCCATGCCGATCAGGTCCGCTTCGCGTTCGTCGTCGCGCGAGAACTTCAGCATCACGCCCTGCGCCGCCATATTGGTGGCGGTGCCGGTGATGTTCGGGTCCACGCCCAGCCAGGCCGACAGGCCGGCACCGACCAGCTTCGAGCCGACGGCGGCCAGGTTGCCCTTGCCGGCCTGCGCCTGCGAGTGTTCGCGCAGCGCATGCGAAATTTCATGGCCCATGACGATGGCCACTTCGTCGTCGGTCAGGTTCAGCTTGGTGATAATGCCGCTGTAGAAAGCGATCTGCCCGCCCGGCATGCAAAAGGCGTTGACCTGGTCGGAATTGAGCAGGTTGACCTGCCAGTTCCAGCTGGAGGAAGCGTCGTTCCAGCGCGTGGCGAACGGGATGATGCGCTGGGCGATCGCGCGCAGGCGCTTGACCTGCGGGTCGCTGTCGGGCACCAGCGCATTTTTTTCCCTGGCTTCGTTGACCAGCTGCGTATATTGCTGCTTCGATTGTTCATTGAAATCGACGCCGCCGGCAAACATGCGCGTGCTCGACAAGGGACGCACCTTGATGCCGTCCTGGACCACGGCCTGTTGCGACAGGGCCGGCAGCGGCGCCAGTACAGCCGCAGCGCACAGGCTGGCGGCGATCGTAAAACGTTTGAACGAGTTGGGGTAGTACGTCATTTGGGAAGCCTCCGTGAAACAATGTTATACATTAGCATACAGGCCGTCCGCCATATTGCACTACGCCAACACTCGTGCTGGACTCAGTGCAAGAGACTTAGTGCATTTTCTTCTTGCGCAGGCGGAACACGGCCAGGTCGCCGCGCAGGTTCGGCAGCACGGACACCATCTTGCCTTCGGCCAGCGCCACGCAATCGATCACTTCCAGGCCACATTCCTCGGCCAGTTCGCGGAAGTCATTGATGGTGGCGCAGCGTACGTTGGGCGTATCGTACCACTGGTAGGGCAGCGATTTCGACACCGGCATGCGGCCCTTGAGCAAGGATACGCGGTGTGGCCAGTAGGCGAAATTCGGGAACGAGACGATGGCCTCGGTACCGACGCGCACGATGTCGCGCAGCAGCGGCTCGACCTGCTTCATCATCTGCAGCGACGACAGGCACAGCACCGTGTCGAAGCTGTTGTCGCCAAAGATCGCCAGGCCTTTTTCCATGTCCTGCTGGATCACCTGCACGCCGCGGCGGGTACTGGCCAGCACCTTGTCATCGGCGATTTCCAGGCCGTAGCCGCTGCAGCCCTTGCCGCTGCTTTGCAGGTATTCCAGCATCACGCCGTCGCCGCAGCCGACGTCGAGCACATGGGCCTGGTCCGGCACCCAGTGGGCGATAAAGGCCAGGTCGGGGCGCAGCGCGCTCAGTTCTTCGAAATTCATGCGGTCTCCCTGGCGCCCTGGCGCAGATGATTGTTCTGTACTGCCGGCACGCCGGCCCTGATCTCGTCCCACACCTGGCCGTAATAGGCGCGCACCATGTTCATGTAGCGCGCGTCTTCCAGCAAAAAGGCGTCGTGGCCGTGCGGCGCGTCGATCTCGGCGTAGGTCACCTGGCGGCGGTTGCACACCAGCGCCTCGACGATTTCGCGGCTGCGCTCGGGCGAAAAGCGCCAGTCGGTGGAAAACGAGGCCAGGAAGAACTTGGCCTTGGTGCCGGCCAGCGCCTTGGCCAAGTTGCCGCCATGGGCGCGCGCCGGGTCGAAATAATCGAGCGCCTTGGTAATCAACAGATAGGTGTTGGCGTCAAAATACTCGGAGAACTTGTCGCCCTGGTAGCGCAGATACGATTCGATCTCGAAATCGATGCCGAAGCCGAATTTGTAATCGCCCGTCTTTGCCGCGTCGCGCAGCTTGCGGCCGAATTTTTCAGCCATGTCGTCATTCGACAGATAGGTGATATGGCCGACCATGCGCGCCACGCGCAGGCCGTTCTTCGGCACCACGCCGTATGCATAGAAATCGCCGCCACGGTAATCGGGGTCCGACAGAATTGCCTGGCGGGCGACGTCGTTGAAGGCGATATTCTGTGCCGACAGCTTGGCCGTCGAGGCGATCACCACGCAGTGAGCCAGGCGGTCCGGGTACATGATGCTCCAGGCCAGCGCCTGCATGCCGCCCAGCGAGCCGCCCATCACGGCGGCGAACCGGGTGATGCCCAGTTCGTCGGCCAGGCGCGCCTGCGCGCTGACCCAGTCTTCCACCGTCACCACCGGGAACGAGGCGCCATATGGCTTGCCGGTGGCGGGATTGGTGTGCATCGGGCCGGTCGAGCCGAAGCAGGACCCGAGGTTGTTGACGCCGATGACGAAGAACTTGTCGGTATCGAGCGGCTTGCCGGGACCGACCATATTGTCCCACCAGCCGGTGCTTTTCGGATCGTCGGCATAGGTGCCGGCCACGTGGTGCGAGGCGTTCAGCGCGTGGCAGACCAGCACCGCGTTCGATTTGTCGGCGTTCAGGGTGCCGTAGGTTTCATACATCAACATATAGTCCAGCAGCGATGCTCCGCTTTGCAGCTGCAGGGGTTGCGCAAAATACATGGTTTGCGGCGAGACGATTCCAATGGATGACATGAGTGTGTCGGTTTATCTAGGGGGGCGGCCCCACGGGCCATGATCGATGCGGAGTCGCGATGAAAGGCTCCGCAGCTTCAGCAGGACGCATCTTGCCGCGCGCAATGCGTCCTGCTGGTGTTGAAACGACAGTTTACATCAGCTGCAGCTGCTCGACAGCTTCGGCGATCACATTTGGCTCCATCGAGCGCATGATTTTGCGCATTTGTGGCGCAATCAGCGCCAGGTCGCTATTGAGGATCTCCTGCTTGACGGCCAGCAGCTGGGCCGGATGCATGGAAAACTCGCGCAGGCCCAGGCCCAGCAGCAGGCGCGTGAGTTTCACGTCGCCCGCCATCTCGCCGCAGACGGCGACATCGATGCCCGCCTTGTGGCCGGCCGCGATCGTCATCGAGATCAGCTGCAGCACCGCCGGATGCAGCGGGTTGTACAGGTGCGCCACCTCGTAGTCGACGCGGTCGATCGCCAGCGTGTACTGGATCAAATCGTTGGTGCCGATCGACAGGAAATCGAGGCGCTTGACGAACATCGGCAGCGCCAGCGCGGCGGCCGGGATCTCGATCATGGCGCCCACTTCGACCGCATCGTCGAATTTCACGCCCTCGTCGCGCAGGGCCGCCTTGGCTTGCGCGATCATGGCCAGCGACTGGTCGATCTCGAAGGCATGCGCCAGCATCGGGATCAGGATGCGCACCTTGCCATAGGCCGAGGAGCGCAGAATCGCGCGCAGCTGGGTCAGGAACAGCTGCGGCTCGGCCAGGCAATAGCGGATCGCGCGCAGGCCCAGCGCCGGGTTCAGGGCCGTATGGTCGGACTGGTCGAGCGGCTTGTCGGCGCCGATGTCGAGCGTGCGGATGGTGACCACCTTGCCCTTCATCGACATGACGGTCTTGCGGTAGGCCTCGAACTGCTCGTCCTCGGACGGAATCTTGTGGGCGCGGCCCATGAACAGGAATTCGGAGCGGAACAGGCCCACGCCGACCGCGCCGGACTCCAGCGCGAACGGGCAATCGTCGGGCAGCTCGATATTGGCCAGCAGGGTGATGGCGGTGCCGCACTTGGTGACGGCCGGGGTTTTTTTGAGCTTGCCCAGCTTTTTGCGCGCGCGCTGCATGGCCACCTGGCGCTCGCGGTACTGCTCCAGCACCAGCGGACTCGGGTTGGCGATTACCACGCCGGCGTCGCCGTCGATGATCAGCCAGTCGTCCTGGTCGATCAGGGTCGAGGCCTGCGACATGCCGACCGCGGCCGGAATGTCGAGGCTGCGCGCGACGATGGCCGTGTGCGAGTTCTGTCCGCCGACGTCGGTAATGAAACCGACAAACGAGCGGTCGCGGAACTGCAGCATGTCGGCCGGCGAGATATCGTGCGCGACAACGATCATCTGCGCCGTGAATTCGTCTTCGGCGGCCGCCTTCGGCAACAGCTGCTCGGTGCCCAGCAACACTTTCAGCACCCGTTCGGCCACCTGCTGGATGTCGGCCTTGCGCTCGCGCAAATACGGGTCTTCGATTTCGTCGAACTGGGCCGACAATTCATCGATCTGCGTCAGCAACGCCCATTCGGCGTTGTAGTGGCGCGAACGGATAATGTCGAGCGGCGCTTCGGAAATCATCGGGTCGGACAGGATCAGCGCATGCACGTCGATAAAGGCGCCCAGCTCGGTGGGGGCATCTTTCGGCAGCTCGTTCCACAGGGTTTGCAATTCCTTGTGGACGGCGGCGATCGCGTTTTGCAGGCGCAATACTTCAGCTTCGATCTGCTCCTGGGCCACCAGGTAATGCTTGACGTCAAGCGCCGCCGGCGCCAGCAAGTGCGCGCGGCCGATGGCGATGCCGCGCGAGACCGGAATGCCGTGGAGCGTGAAAGAAGCCATGGGATGACCTGTGGGAAAGCGGCTGCGGCTGCGTTCGGCGGGCATTACTCGCCTTCGCCAAACCTGTCGTTGATCAGGGCGCTCAAGGCATCGACGCAGGCCTGCTCATCGGCGCCTTCCGCTTCCAGGGTCACTTTCGCGCCCTTGCCGGCGGCCAGCATCATCACGCCCATGATGGACTTGGCGTTGATGCGGCGCGCGTTGCGGGTCAGCCAGACATCGCTCTTGTAGCGGGCGGCCATCTGGGTAAATTTGGCCGAGGCGCGTGCGTGCAGTCCCAGCTTGTTGATGATTTCGAGTTCTTTTTGAATCATTTTTGTCTAGTCTCTATCCCTGAAAAAAAACTTGCGCCGCCTTCAGGGCGGCGGCCATGTCCTGCTTTATTCGCCCACGCGAATGCGGTTGTCGACGCGCACGGCGCCGCTTTGCGCACCGGCCAGCGCCATCTCGACCACCACGTCGAGCGTGTCGCGGCGATACGTGATGGCGCGCAGCAGCATCGGCAGGCTGATGCCGGCGATCACTTCCACGCGGCCCGCATCGGCCAGCTTGTTGCAGCAGTTCGACGGCGTGCCGCCTTTCACGTCGGTGATCACCAGCACGCCGGCGCCGTCGTCGAGGCGGCAGATGGCGGCCGAGGCCAGCTTCTGCACTTCGGCCAGGTCCTGGTCGGCCAGCACGTCGATCGCTTCAAAACGCTCGGTCGGTCCGCGAAACACGTGCGCGCAGGCGGCAATGAAAGCCTGGCCCAGCGGCGCGTGTGTCATGAGCAAAATCCCTACCATATGGCTTCCTTATGCCGGGCGCTCTGGCGACTGCGCCACGCCCTGCTCGACCGCATCGATGAACATGGCGGCCACGTCAAAACCGGTCTGCTGCGCAATTTCCTGGAAGCATGTCGGGCTGGTGACGTTGACTTCCGTCAGATAGTCGCCGATCACGTCCAATCCTACCAGCATCAGGCCACGCGCGGCCAGGATGGGGCCCAGCTTTTCGGCGATTTCCAGGTCGCGCGCCGTCAATGGCTGGGCCACGCCCTTGCCGCCGGCGGCCAGGTTGCCGCGTACTTCGCCGTTTTGCGGGATGCGCGCCAGGCAATACGGCACCGGTTTGCCGCCGATCACCAGGATGCGCTTGTCGCCCTTGTCGATGTCGGCAATGAAACGCTGCGCCATGATGGTCTGCGCGCCGTTCTCGGTGAGGGTCTCGATGATGGCGCCCAGGTTCAGCGCATCGGCTTTGACGCGGAAAATGCCGGTGCCGCCCATGCCGTCGAGCGGCTTGAAGATCACGTCCTGGTGCTTGGCGTGGAAGGCGCGCAGGCGCGCTTCGCTCGAGGTCACCAGGGTCGGCGAGGTAAATTCCGAAAACTGCGCGATCGCCAGTTTTTCATTGTTGTCGCGGATCGCCGACGGCTTGTTGAACACGCGCGCGCCCTGCTTTTCGGCCAGTTCCAGCAAATACGTGCCGTACACATATTCCATGTCGAACGGCGGGTCCTTGCGCTCGATGATAGCGTCAAAGGTCGACAGCAGCACTTCCTCGGTCGACTCGACCTTGTACCAGTCGTGCTCGTCGCCGGTCAGGGTGATATGGTGCACTTGCGCCGTGACGATGCCCTCTTCCAGCGCCATGTCCTTCTGTTCGAAGGCGTACACGGCGTGGCCGCGGCGGGCCGCTTCGCGCATCATGGCGAAAGTGGAATCTTTGTAAGTCTTGAAGCCTGCCAGCGGATCGGCAAGGAATGCAATTTTCATGAGTCGGTCCAGTCGGAATGCGGGAAGTAGAAGGCTTGATTCTAGCCGAGATCGCCAGGCGGGGTCCTGCCCCCGCCTGGCCGGCCATGCCTCAGCGGATCAATACACTTCGGGGTTCGGGTCGGTGCGTTCCATTTCCAGCGACGCGGCCAGCAAGGCCAGGCGCGCCACCACGCCGTACACATAGAAACGGTTCGGCGCGGCCGTGCCCGGCTTGGCCTTCAGGTCCGGCACCGCATGCTGCTGGGCAAACGCCAGCGGCACATATTGCGAGCCGGGCGCGTTCAGGTTCTGGTCCACGCCCTTTTCCGCGTGCACGCGGTAGAAGCCGCCCACCACATAGCGGTCGATCATGTAGACGACCGGCTCGGCCACCGCATCCTTGATGCTTTCAAAGGTCGGCACGCCTTCCTGGATGATGACGTCGGTGACCAAGTGGCCATCCTTGACGATCGACATCTTGTCGCGCTGCTTGCGCGACAGGTCGCGCACTTCGCTGGCGTCGCGCACCGTCATGATGCCGGTGCCATAAGTGCCCGCGTCGGGCTTGACGATCACGAACGGTTTTTCCTTGATGCCATATTCCTTGTACTTCTTGCGGATCTTGGCCAGCAGCACGTCGACGCTGGCGGCCAGCGCATCTTCGCCCTCGCCTTCCTGGAAGTTCACGCCGCTGCACTTGGCGTGGAACGGGTTCAGCATCCAGGGATCGACATCGATCATCTTGCCGAATTTTTTCACCACTTCATCGTAGGTCGTGTAGTGGTTGCTCTTGCGGCGCAAGGCCCAGCCCGCATGCAAGGGCGGCAGCAGGCTCTGCTCATGGATGTTTTGCAGGATGTCGGGGATGCCATCGGACAAATCGTTGTTCAGCAAGATCGTGCACGGATCGAAATCCTTCAGGCCCAGGCGGCGGCCATTGTTCAGGCGCACCAGCGGCTCGATCACCAGCATATTGCCGTCTGGCAGGGCCAGCGGCGTGGGCTGGGTAATCTCGGGCGACCAGGAACCGAAGCGCACGTGCAGCCCCGTCTGGCGGAAGATCTGCATCAGGCGCGCCACGTTCTGCAGGTACTGCGGCGTGGTGTTGTGCAATTCCGGCACGATCAGCAGGTTGCGGGCGTCCGGGCAATATTTGTCGATCGCGGCCATCGCGGCCTGCACCGACAGCGGCAGCATTTCGGTGGCCAGGTTGTGAAAGCCGCCAGGAAACAGATTGGTGTCGACAGGGGCCAGCTTGTAGCCGGCATTGCGC
Source organism: Janthinobacterium sp. J1-1 (assembly GCF_030944405.1). Taxonomy (NCBI): domain Bacteria; kingdom Pseudomonadati; phylum Pseudomonadota; class Betaproteobacteria; order Burkholderiales; family Oxalobacteraceae; genus Janthinobacterium; species Janthinobacterium sp. J1-1. The sequence goes on along the minus strand of NZ_CP132339.1, from coordinate 1,036,638 downwards.
AAGTCGACCGAGCAATAGAACGGCGGCGTGTGCTCTTGCCATTCCATGCGGAACCAGCGCTCGATGGCGGGCGTGGCGGCGAGAATCTTTTTTTCGAGGTCGAGCAGCGGTCCGGTCAGGGCCGTGACGAGATGGGGAACCATAGTTACATCCTTAAATTATGTGCAGTATTCAAAAAAGCACACAGAACTGCCGACTATATTACCGTGTAAGTAGCCCAAATCGGGGCAAAAGCCTTGTTTTAAAGACCTTTACCGTTCCCCAGACGAAAAAAAGGCGCCTCGACGAGGCGCCTTTCCGGCAAAACTACTCAGAACATCAAGAATCAGTTGCAGGATCAGTTGTGATACGCCTGCTCGCCATGGCTGGTGATGTCCAGGCCTTCGCGTTCTTCTTCTTCCGGTACGCGCAGGCCGATGACGATATCGACCAGTTTATAGGCGATCACGGAAACGATCGCCGACCAGAGGATGGTGGTGCCAACCGCCTGGATTTGCACCCAGACCTGATGGCCGATCGAATACGGATCGGTCGAGATCTTGTTGGTGACATAGTCAAAAATGCCTTGGCCGCCCAGTTGTGGCGCAGCGAACACACCGGTCAGGATGGCGCCCAGGATACCGCCGACGCCATGCACGCCGAACACGTCGAGCGAATCATCGGCGCCGATCAGGCGTTTCAGGCCAGTCACGCCCCACAGGCAGACGATACCGGCCAGCAGGCCGATGACCAGGCCGCCCATCGGGCCGACAAAACCGGCCGCAGGGGTGATCGCCACCAGGCCGGCAACCGCGCCGGAAGCGCCGCCCAGCATCGAAGGCTTGCCTTTGGTAATCCATTCACCGAACACCCACGACAAGGTTGCGGCGGCAGTGGCCAGCATGGTGTTGACAAACGCCAGGGCAGCCAGGTCGCCCGCTTCCATCGAGGAGCCGGCATTGAAACCGAACCAGCCCACCCACAGCAGCGATGCGCCGATCATGGTCATCGTCAGCGAATGTGGCGCCATCGATTCACGGCCGTAACCGACACGTTTGCCGATCATGATCGCGCCAACCAGGCCAGCGACGGCGGCGTTGATGTGCACCACGGTGCCGCCGGCGAAGTCCAGCGCGCCTTTTTGATAGATCCAGCCTGCCTTGGCGGCTTCGACAGCCACCGAAGCGGCGTCGGTGATCATGTCAGGACCGGTCCAGAACCACACCATGTGGGCCGCTGGCAGGTAGGCAAAGGTGAACCACAGCACTACAAAAGCCAGCACGGCGGAAAACTTGGCGCGCTCGGCAAAGGCGCCGACGATCAGTGCGCAGGTAATCGCTGCAAACGTGCCCTGGAAGGCGACGAAGACGAACTCGGGGATGACCACGCCCTTGCTGAAGGTGGCGGCAACGGCGAAGGTGCTGGTAGCGGGATCCCAGATGCCGTTCAGGAAGGCGCGCGCAAAGGTGCCGAAGAACGCGTTGCCTTCGGTAAAGGCCAGCGAGTAGCCATAGATGCACCACAACACCACCACCAGAGCAAACACCACGAATACCTGCATCAGGACCGACAGCATGTTCTTGGAACGTACCAGGCCGCCGTAGAACAGGGCCAGGCCAGGAATCGTCATCAGGATCACCAGGATGGCGCAGACCATCATGAAACCGGTATCGCCTTTATTCGGCACCGGTGCGGCGGCGGGCGCGGCGGCGGGTGCCGGGGCAGCGGCTGTGGCGGCGGCCGGGGCAGGCGCCGCAGCTGGCGGAACGGCCAATGGCGCCACTTCCGGTGTCGCCACGGCAGCGGTGGTGGCAGCGGCCACCGGTTCGGTTTTTGCAGGTGCATCGGCAAAGCTTGGCGCGGAGACGCCAAATGCAAACAGACAGGCTACCCCAGCTAGCAATTTTGTTATATTTTTACGCATCAATATTCCCCTTAGAGCGCTTCGTTGCCGGTTTCACCGGTACGGATTCGGATGACTTGTTCCAGAGTGGTCACGAAAATCTTGCCATCGCCGATTTTACCGGTACGCGCGGCACCTTCGATCGCTTCGATGGCCTGGTCGACGATGGCGTCATCGACGGCCGCTTCGATCTTGGTTTTTGGCAGGAAATCGACCACGTACTCGGCGCCACGGTACAGTTCCGTGTGACCTTTCTGACGGCCAAAACCCTTCACTTCCGTGACGGTAATGCCTTGCACATTAATAGCCGACAAGGCTTCACGCACTTCGTCCAGCTTGAAGGGCTTGATGATCGCGGTAATCATTTTCATGGCAATCTCGCTTAAAAAGTTTTGGAAACAGACAATACCAGGCCGGTTTTGGCCAGGTTCTTGCCATTCGGCGCGAACGATTCGATATTCGCCTTGACGGCTGCCAGCGACACGGTGGCGACGCCGAAGTCTTTCGTCACGCCGATCTTGAAATCGTTATAGCTGAGGGAATTGTTATGCTCCACCTTCTGACGTCCTGCATGCAGATTCAACATGTAGCCGTCATGCACTTCGACATTGGCGCCGACGTCGAGGTAACCGCTGTTCTTGCTGTCAGCCACGCCGAACAGATTGGTGGTCGAGTGCGAGTACTTGATGTAGACCGGGCCAAAACCGACCTGGCCATACAGCTCGAAAGTGTTGGCGTTGGTGCTCAGGCCATTCGACGGGTAGAAATAATACAGGCCGCCCACATCGTAGCTGACGCCATCGGTGATATCACCGCGCTTGCCGCCGTAGACATCCCATTCGATATTCGTGTCACCACCACCGTCCTTGATCCACTTGATGCTCGACAGCCAGGTACCAACGTACAGACCGGTCGGATTGTGCGTGTAGTCGGCACCGCCGCTGATGGCCGGTTTCAAACGCGTTTGCGACACGCCACGATAGCGGTAGTCGGTGGTCAGGGCCACGTTGTACGCCACCACATTGTCAGGTACTGCCTCGGCTGCGGCTGGCGCCGCGGCCGCTTCCTGGGCCATGGCAGTACCGCACATGGCGGACATGGCAAATGCCAGCGTAGCTGCTACAGTCATGCTCTTGGACAGATTCTTCATGGCGATTCCCTTTTATTGAACTTTTAAAGCGGTTGAGGTTTAAAATCTGGTCTGGCGATCACAAAGCGTTCATTAACTCTTTAGCAGAATGCGTGCCAGCTTCATTGCCACCTTGACAGCTGCATTTCCATCCATACATACCCTGCAAGCCCTTGGAAATATGGAACCTGGCTGAGGAATCTTGTTGAACCTTTCACTTTCGCACCACATTAAAGCTGACGTGCACCGCAATGGTGCGATGCACGTGCAGCACCACTAAGGACATACCATGGACATGAATACTTTCTTTAACGATTTACAGGGCAAGATCCACCAGGCCATCGAAAATTCGCCGGCCAAGGATATCGAGAAGAATGTGAAGTCGATGATGACCCAGGGCTTCGCCCGCCTGGACCTGGTCACGCGCGAAGAATTCGATATCCAGGCGCAAGTGCTGGCCAAGACGCGCGCCAAACTCGATGCGCTGGAACTGCGCGTGATCGAACTCGAAGCACGCCTGAACGACAGCAAGACAGTCAATGTCAGCAAGGCGCTGTAAAGCAGCAAAGCATCAGTACTGGCGAAGGTCAAGCGTCATGTCAGAGCAAGCACTAGACTGATCCTGCCCGCGCACCGCGGTGCAGGGAGATGGCATGAGCCTGGCAGTCTTGAAAAGCCGCGCCCTGGCGGGCATGGAAGCGCCCGAGGTCAATGTCGAGGTACACCTCGCCAACGGCCTGCCTTCGTTTACCATCGTGGGCCTGCCCGATACCGAGGTCAAGGAGTCGCGCGACCGCGTGCGTGCGGCGCTGCAAAATTGCGGCTTCGAGATGCCAGCCCGGCGCATCACGGCCAACCTGGCACCAGCGGACCTGCCGAAAGAATCGGGGCGCTTCGACCTGCCAATCGCGCTGGGCATCCTGGCCGCTTCGGGCCAGCTGCCCGCCGAACAATTACATGAATATGAATTTGCCGGCGAGCTGTCGCTGTCGGGACAGTTGCGGCCCATCCGTGGCGCGCTGGCGATGACGTTTGCCATGCAGCGCGGCAAGAGTGGCGCGCCGCGTGCGTTCATTTTGCCGCACGCCAATGCCGACGAGGCGGCGCTGGTCGCGAACGCCAGCATTTATCCGGCCCACAGCCTGCTCGAAGTGTGCGCCCATTTCGCCGCGCGCGATCAGCGCACCGCCCTGCAGCGGCACCAGCCGGCCTTGCTGGCGCCACATTTTTCCTATCCCGACTTTGCTGAGGTACAGGGCCAGCACCATGCTCGGCGGGCGCTGGAGGTGGCGGCCGCCGGCGGTCACAGCCTGCTGATGGTGGGCCCGCCCGGCGCCGGCAAGACCATGCTGGCCAGCCGCTTTCCCGGCATCCTGCCTTTGATGAGCGATGAAGAAGCGCTGGAGGCGGCGGCCGTGCATTCGCTGGCCGGCAACTTCAAGGTGGAAAACTGGAAACGCCGGCCGTATCGCGCGCCGCACCAGACGGCATCCGGCGTGGCGCTGGTCGGTGGCGGCCATGTGCCGCGGCCCGGTGAAATTTCACTGGCGCATTGCGGCGTGCTGTTTCTCGATGAAATCGCCGAATTCGACCGCCGGGTACTCGACGTGCTGCGCCAGCCGATGGAGTCCGGCATGATCAGCATCTCGCGCGCCGCCCGCCAGGCCGAGTTTCCAGCCCGTTTTCAATTGATCGCCGCCATGAATCCCTGTCCCTGCGGCTATCTGGGCCATGCCTCCGGCCGCTGCCGCTGCACCCCGGACGCCGTGCTGCGCTACCATGGCCGACTGTCGGGTCCGCTGCTCGACCGCATTGATTTGCAAATCGAAGTGCCGGCCATGGCGCCAACAATGCTGGGCGCGAAGGCGGTTGCCGGCGAAAGCACGGCGGCGATCGCGACGCGCGTGGCGGCCGCGTTTGCCGTGCAGCTGGCGCGCCAGGGCAAGGCCAACCATCAGCTGAACAACCAGGAAATCGCGCTGCATTGCCAGCTCGATGCAGCTGGCGAGCAACTGCTGCATGGCGCCATGCTGCGCCTGCACTGGTCGGCACGCACTTATCACCGCGTATTGCGCGTGGCGCGCAGCATTGCCGACCTGGCCGGCAGCGCCGCGATCGCACGTGCGCATGTTGCCGAGGCCATACAATACCGGCGCATATTGCATGTCGCCTGAGCCGGCGCGCGTGCGCGATTGCGTGCAACAGGCAGCACTGCTACCATCGCCTGATGAAAAAAACATCATGTGCCGCCATCGCCGGCGTGCTGGCCACCGCCGCCCTGCTGGGCGCCTGCAACCCAAAATTTGACTGGCGCGAGTATCGCAGTCCCGATGCGCACTTCACGGCCCTGTTTCCCGGCAAGCCGGCCGTGCTGACGCGCGAGATCGATCTCGATGGCAAGAAAGTCAGTTTGACCATGACGGCCAGCGAAGCCGATGGCAACACCTTTGCCATCGGCAACGCCGAGCTGGGCAGTGCGGAGCAGGCGCAAGCGGCCTTGCCGGCCATGAAAACGGCCCTGCTCAACAATATCAAGGGGACGGTGCGCAGCGAAAAGTCTGCGGCGGCCGCCAGCAGCACGCCGGCCGGCACGCACCAGAAAAGCAGTCTCAGCATCGAGGCGAGCGGCACCCAGAATGGCCGGCCAGCCTTGCTGGTCGGTCGCTTCGTGGCGCAGGACAAGCGCATCTACCAAGTCATTATCCTCGGGCAGGAAAGCAAGCTGTCGCGCGAGACTATCGACACTTTCATGGACTCGGTCAACATCGAATAAGGAATTCCTGCTTAGCCCAAACTTAAAATCCCGGGCTTCGCCCTTGTAAATAAGTGTCCTGTCCAACACATGTTGCTGTCCGGCTTGCAGACGCCCTGTGCAAAAATCCAAGTCGTGATATGGTTTCATGACTAACAACAAGAATTCAGAAAGCCTATTATGTTGATCTCATTCAAATCCAAATCCTCCCCTGAAGTGCTGATGTACCAGGAGCATGCCCAGCGTATCCTCGACATCCTGCACAAGAGTCCGACGCGCGGCGTGATCACACCCGCCGAGGCAGGCCACGCGCTGGAGTTGCTGGAAAAAGAAGTGGCTGAAACCAGGGCCCACCCGGAAAACGACATCGAGCATGATGTCCATACGCCGGAAACCCTGGAAGACGGCGAGTCGGGCGAGCACGCACGTGCGCAAAAAGTGCATTTTTCGCAGCGCGCCTTCCCCCTGATGGAAATGCTGCGCTCGGCCAAGGCCGAAGGCGAAAGCATTATCTGGGGCATTTGATACCGCAGCAGAAAATGATGGACGAAAAAAAACCCCGCTAGCAGCTAATGCCGTTCAGTTAAGACTGAACGGCATTTTTATTTTGGGCTTGTAAACGTCAGGGTCTGCTGTTAACCTGCCTGGCTATGCTCAACGATACTCTCCACTTCCTTGCTAACCACCTTGAAGCACCTGACTGGCGCCGGCTGGGCGAACACTTGCCGGTCGAGTGGATTGATCAAGCCGTGCAGCATACTGATGCAATGAGCATCCGCCATCGTCGCCTACCGCCCGAACAGGTAGTCTGGCTGATGGTGGCATTGGCACTATATCGCCACAAGTCCATTAGTGAGGTCCTCGATGATCTCGGCTTGGCCGTTCCAGATGCACAGACTCCTTTTGTCAGCAAGAGCGCGGCTGCCCAGGCGCGCCAGCGCCTCGGCTCAGATCCGTTGAAGTGGCTGTTCGACCACTCAGCACAGCATTGGTGCGGCCAGGATCGTCGCTCGTATCTGTTCAAAGGATTGGTACTTTTTGCAATGGATGGGACCACTTTGCGGACCCATGACAATGACGAGACCCGTGAACACTTCGGCGCACAAAATTATTCCAGTGGCGCCATCGCGAGCTACCCTCAGGTACGCGGGGTGACCGTCACTGCGTTGTCAACCCATCTTGTTCACAGCGCTGCGTTTGGGCCTTACGGCACGAACGAAATGCTGTACGCCAAAAGGCTGATCGATGGCATACCCAACGATTCGCTGACCGTCTTCGATCGCGGATTTCTCTCAGCTGAAATTCTGTGCGCGCTAACCCGAGGCGGAAGTGAGCGCCACTTCGTCATCCCTGCCAAATCGAATACACGCTGGGAAGTGATCGAGGGCACTGAGGATGGCGACGACTTCACAGTGCGCATGCGCGTGTCACCGCAGGCGCGTGCCAAGTGTGCACAATTGCCGGAGTTTTGGGAGGCGCGTGCCATTACCGTCGTTGATGAACAAGCGCGAAGGCGTGTCCTGCTCACTTCGCTATGCGACCGACGCCGCTACAAACATGCCGATATCGAGAACTGCTACAAGCGTCGCTGGGGCATCGAAACAAGCTATCGCGAACTCAAGCAGACGATGCTTGGCGCCACGCTTACCCTGCGCTCAAAAACGGTAGATGGCGTGTACCAGGAGATCTGGGGCACCCTGATCGCCTATAACTTGATCCGACTGGAGATCGCCAAAGCCGCCTTGGTAGTCAAATGCGCACCGACCGAAGTGAGCTTCATCCGGGCCTTCCACCTGATCCAGTTCGAACTTCACTGGGCCGCCGTCACTAGGTCGTACGGCAAGCTGCCTGCGTCAATGAAACATCTGCGCGAAAGGCTGGTTAGCCTCTTGAATGACGAACGGCCCGATCGAAAATTCGACCGGGCCGTCAAGGCTAAACCAAAGCGTTATGCCACGCGCGTTCTACGAAAACCTGCTTAACTGAACGGCATTACCGCTAGCAGCGGGGTTTTTTTATATAACAAGCCTGACGATAACCTACTTTCACACTGGTTGCAGCACTATCATCGGCGCAGAGTTGTTTCACGGTCCTGTTCGGGATGGGAAGGGGTGGTACCAACTTGCTATGGTCATCAGGCATAACTTTTTCAACAACCTGCTCCCAACGGGGCAGCAAGTCATCTGATCTGAGGAAGCGAATTATATAGCAATTTGCCGCAGCCGGGGCAATTTTATTCCCCCTAAACCCATGAACACCCGGGGTCGGACCCTCAGGGACTCGGCATCCCCGTCCGACCCCAGCCCTTCGCTTGGGGTTAACAATACAAAACCACCAGACGAAAAAAAACCCCGACCATTTCTGGCGGGGTTTTTCTCTACTGCGTATAACAAGCCTGACGATAACCTACTTTCACACTGGTTGCAGCACTATCATCGGCGCAAAGTTGTTTCACGGTCCTGTTCGGGATGGGAAGGGGTGGGACCAACTTGCTATGGTCATCAGGCATAACTTGTACTGGCGTTTGTCTCCTGTTGGACGACAAGGCCATGAATCTGGAAGAAATAAAGATCAAGGGTAATGAATGATGGTATCAACACACACGCAACGTTGTACCGTCTTATCCTCTGCACCTGCTAAGGTTATAGGGACAAGCCGTACGGGCAATTAGTACTGGTTAGCTTAATGCATTACTGCACTTCCACACCCAGCCTATCAACGTCCTGGTCTCGAACGACCCTTCAAAGAGCTCAAGGCTCTGGGAAATCTCATCTCAAGGCAAGTTTCCCGCTTAGATGCTTTCAGCGGTTATCTCTTCCGAACTTAGCTACCCGGCAATGCCACTGGCGTGACAACCGGTACACCAGAGGTTCGTCCACTCCGGTCCTCTCGTACTAGGAGCAGCCCCCTTCAAATTTCCAACGCCCACGGCAGATAGGGACCAAACTGTCTCACGACGTTTTAAACCCAGCTCACGTACCACTTTAAATGGCGAACAGCCATACCCTTGGGACCGGCTACAGCCCCAGGATGTGATGAGCCGACATCGAGGTGCCAAACTCCCCCGTCGATATGAACTCTTGGGAGGAATCAGCCTGTTATCCCCAGAGTACCTTTTATCCGTTGAGCGATGGCCCTTCCATACAGAACCACCGGATCACTATGTCCTACTTTCGTACCTGCTCGACTTGTCAGTCTCGCAGTTAAGCACGCTTATGCCATTGCACTATCAACACGATGTCCGACCGTATCTAGCGTACCTTCGAACTCCTCCGTTACACTTTAGGAGGAGACCGCCCCAGTCAAACTGCCTACCATGCACTGTCCCCGATCCGGATAACGGACCAAGGTTAGAACCTCAAACAAACCAGGGTGGTATTTCAAGGTTGGCTCCACGAGAACTAGCGTCCCCGCTTCAAAGCCTCCCACCTATCCTACACAGATTGGTTCAAAGTCCAATGCAAAGCTACAGTAAAGGTTCATGGGGTCTTTCCGTCTAGCCGCGGGTAGATTGCATCATCACAAACATTTCAACTTCGCTGAGTCTCGGGAGGAGACAGTGTGGCCATCGTTACGCCATTCGTGCAGGTCGGAACTTACCCGACAAGGAATTTCGCTACCTTAGGACCGTTATAGTTACGGCCGCCGTTTACTGGGACTTCAATCAAGAGCTTGCACCCCATCATTTAATCTTCCAGCACCGGGCAGGCGTCACACCCTATACGTCCACTTTCGTGTTTGCAGAGTGCTGTGTTTTTATTAAACAGTCGCAGCCACCAGTTTATTGCAACCCTTTCACCCTCATGGAGTAAACCAATCAAGCTACCGGGGCGTACCTTTTCCCGAAGTTACGGTACCAATTTGCCGAGTTCCTTCTCCCGAGTTCTCTCAAGCGCCTTAGAATACTCATCTCGCCCACCTGTGTCGGTTTGCGGTACGGTCTCGTATGACTCAAGCTTAGAGGCTTTTCTTGGAACCACTTCCGATTGCTTCGTGCACAAGTGCACTCGTCCCATCCCCTTGAATCCTGCGCCCGGATTTGCCTAAGCGCCTTCTATGAGACAGAAACTGACTATTCCAACAGTCAGACAACCTTCCGCGATCCGTCCCCCCATCGCATCATACGACGGTGCAGGAATATTAACCTGCTCCCCATCAGCTACGCATCTCTGCCTCGCCTTAGGGGCCGACTCACCCTGCTCCGATGAACGTTGAACAGGAAACCTTGGGCTTACGGCGTGGAGGCTTTTCACCCCCATTATCGCTACTCATGTCAGCATTCGCACTTCTGATACCTCCAGCATCCTTTACAACACACCTTCGCAGGCTTACAGAACGCTCTCCTACCATATATATCTGTGATAAATCACAGAACAATATCCGCAGCTTCGGTGACTGGCTTAGCCCCGTTACATCTTCCGCGCAGGACGACTCGATCAGTGAGCTATTACGCTTTCTTTAAATGATGGCTGCTTCTAAGCCAACATCCTGACTGTTTTAGCCTTCCCACTTCGTTTTCCACTTAGCCAATCTTTGGGACCTTAGCTGGCGGTCTGGGTTGTTTCCCTCTTGACGCCGGACGTTAGCACCCGACGTCTGTCTCCCAAGCTCGCACTCATCGGTATTCGGAGTTTGCAATGGGTTGGTAAGTCGCAATGACCCCCTAGCCATAACAGTGCTCTACCCCCGATGGTGATACTTGAGGCACTACCTAAATAGTTTTCGGAGAGAACCAGCTATTTCCAAGTTTGTTTAGCCTTTCACCCCTACCCACAGCTCATCCCCTAATTTTTCAACATTAGTGGGTTCGGACCTCCAGGGCGTGTTACCGCACCTTCATCCTGGCCATGAGTAGATCACTTGGTTTCGGGTCTACACCCAGCGACTGATCGCCCTATTCGGACTCGATTTCTCTACGGCTTCCCTATATGGTTAACCTTGCCACTGAATGTAAGTCGCTGACCCATTATACAAAAGGTACGCAGTCACGGAACAAGTCCGCTCCTACTGTTTGTATGCACACGGTTTCAGGATCTATTTCACTCCCCTTCCGGGGTTCTTTTCGCCTTTCCCTCACGGTACTGGTTCACTATCGGTCGATTACGAGTATTTAGCCTTGGAGGATGGTCCCCCCATATTCAGACAGGATGTCACGTGTCCCGCCCTACTTGTCGTACGCTTAGTATCACCGGTCCGATTTCACATACGGGGCTATCACCCACTATGGCTCCACTTTCCAGAGGATTCTGTTATCGGTCCGACTATCACGTACAGGCTCTTCCCATTTCGCTCGCCGCTACTTTGGGAATCTCGGTTGATTTCTTTTCCTGCAGCTACTTAGATGTTTCAGTTCGCCGCGTTCGCCTTGCATGCCTATGTATTCAGCATGCAATACCCTAAAAGGGTGGGTTGCCCCATTCGGAAATCTGCGGATCAAAGTGTGTTTGCTCACTCCCCGCAGCTTATCGCAAGCTACTACGTCCTTCATCGCCTGTAATCCCCAAGGCATCCACCATGTGCACTTATTCGCTTGTCCCTATAACGTTAGCCTCTGACTACTAGGTAATCAAAGAGCGCTACAGGGATAAGAAAGTACAACGTTGTTGCTTGTTTGTTGATACATACAATCATTACCCATCAAGTCGCCTCATGCATTCCTGCACGCATAGACTTGATCAATAAATAATCTTTACTTCTTCCAGATTGTTAAAGAACGAAACAGCAATGATCGCTAAAAGATCAAACCTAAACCCACTGGCTTACGTTTGCACTTTCAAAGTCTTGGTGGAGGATGACGGGATCGAACCGACGACCCCCTGCTTGCAAAGCAGGTGCTCTCCCAGCTGAGCTAATCCCCCTGAGATTTACTAATTAGCTGGTAGGGCTGGTTGGACTCGAACCAACGACCCCCGCGTTATCAACACGGTGCTCTAACCAGCTGAGCTACAGCCCCAACGCGGTGCTACAAAACGACTACTGTTTCTTCTTCAGCTAACAGTCGATAAGTGTGAACATTTGATGGTGAAGCATTGCTGCCTCGTGCAAACTCTAGAAAGGAGGTGATCCAGCCGCACCTTCCGATACGGCTACCTTGTTACGACTTCACCCCAGTCACGAATCCTACCGTGGTAAGCGCCCTCCTTACGGTTAAGCTACCTACTTCTGGTAAAACCCGCTCCCATGGTGTGACGGGCGGTGTGTACAAGACCCGGGAACGTATTCACCGCGACATGCTGATCCGCGATTACTAGCGATTCCAACTTCATGCAGTCGAGTTGCAGACTACAATCCGGACTACGATACACTTTCTGCGATTAGCTCCCCCTCGCGGGTTGGCGGCGCTCTGTATGTACCATTGTATGACGTGTGAAGCCCTACCCATAAGGGCCATGAGGACTTGACGTCATCCCCACCTTCCTCCGGTTTGTCACCGGCAGTCTCATTAGAGTGCCCTTTCGTAGCAACTAATGACAATGGTTGCGCTCGTTGCGGGACTTAACCCAACATCTCACGACACGAGCTGACGACAGCCATGCAGCACCTGTGTACTGGTTCTCTTTCGAGCACTCCCCAATCTCTCGGGGATTCCAGCCATGTCAAGGGTAGGTAAGGTTTTTCGCGTTGCATCGAATTAATCCACATCATCCACCGCTTGTGCGGGTCCCCGTCAATTCCTTTGAGTTTTAATCTTGCGACCGTACTCCCCAGGCGGTCTACTTCACGCGTTAGCTGCGTTACCAAGTCAATTAAGACCCGACAACTAGTAGACATCGTTTAGGGCGTGGACTACCAGGGTATCTAATCCTGTTTGCTCCCCACGCTTTCGTGCATGGGCGTCAATCTTGACCCAGGGGGCTGCCTTCGCCATCGGTGTTCCTCCACATATCTACGCATTTCACTGCTACACGTGGAATTCTACCCCCCTCTGCCAGATTCTAGCCTTGCAGTCTCCAATGCAATTCCCAGGTTGAGCCCGGGGATTTCACATCAGACTTACAAAACCGCCTGCGCACGCTTTACGCCCAGTAATTCCGATTAACGCTTGCACCCTACGTATTACCGCGGCTGCTGGCACGTAGTTAGCCGGTGCTTATTCTTCAGGTACCGTCATTAGCAGGAGATATTAGCTCCCACCGTTTCTTCCCTGACAAAAGAGCTTTACAACCCGAAGGCCTTCTTCACTCACGCGGCATTGCTGGATCAGGCTTGCGCCCATTGTCCAAAATTCCCCACTGCTGCCTCCCGTAGGAGTCTGGACCGTGTCTCAGTTCCAGTGTGGCTGGTCGTCCTCTCAGACCAGCTACTGATCGATGCCTTGGTAGGCTTTTACCCTACCAACTAGCTAATCAGATATCGGCCGCTCCACGAGCATGAGGTCTTGCGATCCCCCACTTTCATCCGTAGATCGTATGCGGTATTAGCGTAACTTTCGCTACGTTATCCCCCACTCCAGGGTACGTTCCGATATATTACTCACCCGTTCGCCACTCGCCACCAGAGCAAGCTCCGTGCTGCCGTTCGACTTGCATGTGTAAGGCATGCCGCCAGCGTTCAATCTGAGCCAGGATCAAACTCTTCAGTTTAATCTCTGTTACTTTGCCATTTTATTGGCATGGTCGAACCTTTTAATCGGTTCAAACCCCTCGCATTGCGAGATGTTTGCTCACTCAAAAAACTGACAGGCTACTTCCGAAGAAGTATCCTATTTCATTATTTCTTGTGAACATTTGATATTTTAAGTTTGACGTCAATCCGAAGATCAACGCTGCACTTCATCAAATGCCCACACTTATCGACTGTTAATTGTTAAAGAACGGTATTCGGTACTGCGTGTTTCGCGCTATCGACAAAGCGTTGTGTTTGTCAGCTGCGAAGAAGGAAGAGTATGAAGCTTTTTCAGCATTTCGTCAACCTTCTTTTTCTCCCCACTTAACTCTGCAACACCTTGTTTTGTGTGCGTCGTTTTGCGAGGAGGCGAATCATATCAAAGGCCGTCGAAGTTTGGCAAGCGCTTTTCCAAAAATGCGTGCATGCCCTCTTTCTGCGCCGGTGTACCGAACGCGGCCTGGAACAAACGGCGCTCGTAGGCAACACCATCGGTCAAGGTGGTTTCAAAGGCGCGGTTGACGCAATCCTTGATCATCATGGCGACCGAGGTCGGCATGGCGGCGATGGTTCTGGCGGCCGCCAGGGTTTCTTCCAGCAGCTTGTCGGCCGGCACCACGCGCGATACCAGGCCGATGCGTTCGGCTTCCACCGCGTCAATCGTGCGCGCCGTCAGCAGCAGGTCCATGGCCTTGGCCTTGCCGATGGCGCGCGGCAGGCGCTGCGTGCCACCTGCACCTGGTGTGACGCCGACCTTGATTTCCGGCTGGCCGAATTTGGCGCTGTCGGCAGCGATCAAAAAATCGCACATCATGGCCAGTTCGCAGCCGCCGCCCAGCGCATAGCCGGCCACCGCCCCCACCACCGGCTTGCGCACGCGCAGGATATGCTCCCAGTTGCGGCTGATATAGCCTTGTGTAAACGTGTCGGGATAGGTGTAGTCGGCCATGGCCGCGATATCGGCGCCGGCGGCAAACGCCTTTTCGCTGCCGGTCAGCACGATGCAGCCGATATTCTCGTCGGCGTCGAACTTGAGCAGCGCGTCGCCCAGCTCGTTCATCATGCGCTCGTTCAAGGCATTCAGGGCCTTGGGACGGTTCAGGCGTATCAGCGCGACTTTGTCCTGGATTTCGATGATCAGGTCTTCGTATTGCATGGTGTCTCCTCTTGATGAACGGTGCTGACGATTGTAGCGGCTAATGGCGGCGCCACTGCGGCAGCGCTGTTATTATTATCAACCTGCTCACCCACCTCGACGCGTGCCGTATTTTCTCCACCCTATTCCACTCTCTGACCAGCCGCCTGCGCGGTGACGGTTCCGCCGCCACCGTCAATTTCCGCCGCCTGTGGTTCAGCAACGGCCTCAATTGCTTTGGCGCCCAGATCACTTCGCTGGCCCTGCCTCTGTGCGCGGTATTGCTGCTGCATGCGACGCCGGAACAGATGGGCATCCTGGTCGCCTTGCAGGCGCTGCCGTTTGCGCTGTTCGGCCTGCCCGTCGGCGTGCTGCTGGACCGGCGCAGCAAGCATCCGATCATGCTGTTCAGCGAAACCATGTCGGGCCTGGCGCTGGCCAGCGTGGCGGTGGCGTACTGGTGCGGCGTGCTGTCGATGCCGTGGCTGTATATCGTGGGTTTTATTATCGGCACCGGTTTCGTGGTCGGCGGCGGCGCCGAACAGGTGTTTTTGACTTTTCTCGTCGGGCGCGACGGCTTGATCGATGCGCAATCGAAATTTGCCGCCACGGAATCGGCCTCGCGCCTGATCGGACCGGGCATGGCGGGCGTGCTGGTGCAAACCCTGTCAGCGCCAGTCGCCATCCTGTGCACGGCCTGCGGCTATCTGATTTCCGTATTCAATTTGCGCGCCATGAGCGTGCGCGATCCGCGTCCCGCGCCGTCGCATAATCACCCCTTGCGCGATATTGCCGATGGGCTGCTGTTTGTCTGGCGCGAACCGCTGCTGCGCGCGCTGGCCTGGGGCGCCGGCGTCTGGCACTTTTTGTTTTACGCCAGCATGGCCTTGACGGTGCTGTTCGCCACGCATGACCTGGGCATGAGTCCCGGCGTGCTGGGCATGGCGCAAATGCTGGGCGGCGCCGGCGTGCTGGTCAGCGCCATCGTCGTCAAACCGCTGACGCGCCGTTATGGCGCCGGCAAGGTAATCCTGATCGGCCTGGCGTCGACCTCGCTGTGCTTCGTGCTGACGCCGGCGATACCGGCCAACCTGTTCGGCAGCGCCACGGCCAGTGCGGCGGCGTATGCCGTGCTGATGTTCTTTTTCGATTGCGGCGTGATGCTGTTCTTTATTCCCTACCTGGGCCTGCGCCAGAAAGTCACGCCCGACGCCATGCTGGGACGGATGACCTCGACCATGCGCTTTTTGACGGTGGCCACGGCGCCGCTGGGCGCGCTGGCGGCCGGCTGGGTGGCCGAGCACTTCGGCGTGCGCAGCGGCATGGCCTGCATCGCGGCCGGCAGCATCCTGCTCACGATCGCGATGGTGTGGGGCACGCCGCTACGCAAGGCGCGCGGCTGAAGCACAAAATCGATAGAGGGTGTATAAGATTGCTTTGCCGACACTATTCAACACGAAGCCGGCCAGACTTGATTTATATCAAGGATTTCCTCCGGGTAAATCCATAAGCTGCAAATATTTCCAAGGAGCACATTATGTTCAAGACGATCCTCTTCCCTACCGACGGCTCGCCGCTGTCCGACCAGGCCGCCAATACCGCCATCGCCTTCGCCCAGTTGAACCAGGCCAAGCTGGTCGCCGTCAGCGTGGTGCAGCCATTTCCGTTTTCGCCGATGGCCGACGGCGGCATCGTGCTCGACGCCAGCCTGTACGAGCAGCAGATGAATGAATCGGCGCAGCGCGCGATCGAGAAAATCGGCGAGGCCGCGCGCGCCGCCAATGTGGCCTTCGAAGGCGTGGTCGCACTGTCGCCCAGCCCGCATGAGGAAATCGTCAATACGGCGCAGGCCTACCAGTGCGACATCATTTTGATGGCCTCGCATGGCCGCAAGGGTCTGAACAAGCTGTTCGTGGGCAGCGAAACACAAAAAGTGTTGGCGCATACCCACCTGCCTGTCATGGTATTGCGTTAAACATTACTGCAAGCACTACTGCGGCTGCTTCGGCAGCAGCACCCACACCATGCCGCTCTGCTTCATGCGGCCGGCATTCTCGGCCGCTTCCGCGCCGAAGCCAAAGAAATAATCGACCCGGATCGGCCCGCGGATCGCGCCGCCCGTGTCCTGCGCCATCACCAGGCGCTGCATCGGGATATCGCTGTTCGCCTGCGTGGTCGACAGGAACACGGGCACGCCCAGCGGCACGAAGCGCGAGTCGATGGCCACCGAGCGCTGCGGCGTCAGCGGCACGCCCAGCGCGCCTTTCGGCCCCACCTTCGGATCGGGCAAGCGCTCTTCCTTGAAGAACACATAGCTGGGATTGGCGTTGAACAGCTCGTCCTTGCGGGTCGGATGGCCTGCGATCCAGGCCTTGATGCCCTGCGCCGAGGCCTGGCTCATGGTCAATTCTCCCTTGTCGACCAGGTAGCGGCCGATCGACTGGTAGGGATGGCCATTCTGATCCGCATAGGCCACGCGCACGGTTTCCTGGGTGTCGGTCAGCTGCACCCTGCCGCTGCCCTGCACCTGCAGAAAAAACGCTTCCACCTCATCGTCGACCCACAGCAATTCCTTGCCCGTCACGGAGGTGGCGCGCTCGATATCGGCGCGCGTGGCATATGGCACCACTTTCTTGCCGACCAGCTTGCCGCGCAGCCGCATGTTTTTCAGTTCCGGATACACGCTGGACAAGTCCACCGTCACCAGATCGTCCGGCACCTTGTACAGCGGCGTCTGGTATGGCCCGCCGCGTTTGCGCGCGCCATGCAGCAGCGGTTCGTAATAGCCTGTCACCAGGCCGGAATTGGCCCCATCGGCGGCGACCATCTGGTTCGGCACGAAAAACGCTTCGAAGAACTGGCGGATCGCCTTGTCGCTGTCGGCATTGACCTGGCGCGCAATCGTGCATGACTCTTTCCAGTCGGGCCGCTTGACCAGCACGGCGCACGAGGCCATGAAGGCGGGCCAGGCCGCGCGCACGTCGTCGCGGGCCCAGCCGGGCAAGGCGGCAAAGCCGACCGGCACAAAAGTGGGCGCCTGGGCGTCCTTGGCGTCAGGCGCGGCCGGTTTGGCCGGCACGGGCTTGACGACCGATGGCGTAATGGCCGGCGGCTTGGCCGGCACGGGCGTCAGCGGCACCGTGCTGGTGCATGCGGACAACGCCAGCGCGACGGCGACGCTTGAAACGAGTAGACTGAGGCGTAAAGACATAGGAGAGCGTATGTGGATCTTGGTAATGGAAGCGATGGTGGCGTTTTTCCTGCTGGCGTTTATCGTCTGGTGGACCATGTATTCGGGCAAGAAGCCCACGCCGCCAGCGCAGAAACAGGTGGCAACCGACAAGGACGCCACCGAAAAACTGAAATAAGGAAGTGCGCGTAGTTTAGTGCAGCGTGCGCGGCAGCGACAACACGAACTCGGGAATCTGCGCTTCGAACTGGTGGCCGTCTTCGGCCACGCAGAAATATTCACCGAGCATGGTGCCTTGCGGCGTGGCCAGCACGGTGCCGCTCGTGTATTCGAACTGCTCGCCCGGCTGCAGCAGCGGCTGGTGGCCGACGGCGCCCAGGCCGCGCACTTCTTCCACCTTGTTGTTGGCGTCGGTGATCACCCAGTGGCGCGAGATCAGCTGCGCGCCGGCGGTGCCCGTGTTGACCACGCGAATCGTGTAGCTGAACACATGGCGGCCCTGGTCGGGCGCCGATTGCTCCGGCAAATACTGTGTCTTGACCGTTACCGTAAATTCATAAGTCGCCATCGTCGTCCTTGTCTGGTTCATGAGGTGTCGCGCCACAGCCTCGCCGGCTGGTGCGCAAGAGGTATTCTGTGTTTCAAAAGGGCATGGCAACGGCGTCAAGCGTAAAATAGCGCAACTTTGCATCTTCTACCCTCTGGCCCTATCTCACCATGACTACATTTCGCATCGCTCCCAGCATCCTGTCCGCCGACTTCGCCCGCCTGGGCGAGGAAGTACGCAACGTCGTCACCGCCGGCGCCGACATCATCCACTTCGACGTGATGGATAACCATTATGTGCCGAACCTGACGATCGGCCCGCTGGTCTGCGAAGCCATCCGCCCGCATGTGCAAGTGCCCATCGACGTGCACCTGATGGTCAAGCCTGTCGATCGCATTATCCCGGATTTCGCCAAAGCCGGTGCGAACATCATCACCTTCCATCCGGAAGCGTCGGAGCATCTGGACCGTTCGCTGCAGCTGATCCGCGACAACGGCTGCAAGGCCGGCCTGGTGTTCAACCCGGGCACGCCGCTGCATTACCTGGAGCATGTGATGGACAAGATCGACATCATCCTGATCATGTCGGTCAATCCCGGTTTCGGCGGCCAGTCCTTTATTCCGCAGGCCTTGAAAAAAATCGCCGAAGCGCGCCGCATGATCGATGAATCGGGCCGTGACATCATGCTCGAAGTCGACGGCGGCATCAAGATCGACAATATCGCCGCGGCAGCCGCTGCCGGCGCCGACACCTTTGTCGCCGGCTCGGCCATCTTCGGCAAGCCTGACTACAAGGCCGTGATCGACGCCATGCGCGCCGAGTTGGCCAAGACAGTGGCCAAGACGGTGAGCAACTGATGGCGGCGGGCACGGTGAAACATGCAGTGCTGGCCGGCGTGCGCGCCGCCATTATCGACCTCGATGGCACGATGCTCGACACCGTGCCCGACTTTCATGTCGCCATCAACGGCATGCGCGGCGAATTCGAGCTGCCGCCGATCAGCGCCGAAGCGATTTCGCTGATGATAGGCAAGGGCTCGGAAAACCTGATCCGCACGGTACTGGCGCTGGACTTCGACCCTGCCGGCGTGGAGCAGCGTTTCGAACAGGCGATGGATGGCTACCAGCGCCATTACCTGGCGATCAACGGCCAGTACAGCACCCTGTACCCGGACGTGGAAAAGGGCCTGGCGGCGATGAAGGCGGCCGGGCTGCGCCTGGCCTGCGTCACCAACAAGCCGATCGCGTTCGCCCTGCCCCTCTTGAAGCTGAAAAATCTCGATCAGTACTTCGAGATCGTCTACGGCGGCGACTCGCTGGCGAAGAAGAAACCGGACCCGCTGCCCTTGCTGCAGGTGTGCGCGGACTTCGACCTGGCGCCGTCGACCGTGGTGGCCATCGGCGACTCGTCGAACGACGCGCAAGCGGCCCGCGCTGCGGGTTGCCCCGTGTTGACGGTACCGTATGGCTACAACCACGGACACTCTATACACGATACCGATTCCGATGGTATAGTAAATACGCTGCTCGAAGCGGCTCATGTCATAAGCATGCAAGTGGTTCAACCCTGATTCGACACTCAACCGCATACTGACCAAACCCAACACCTTATCGTGAACACGTTTCTCATCAAAAAACACAATGTCACCCAAACCGGCTCGATTGAGGCCTGGCTTTGGCGACGCTGGCAATCCTGGCAGGCCTGAGGCCGAGCCGTACGATGATTGCTGTCGTGTGCACGCTTGCATGCGACAGGTTTTTTGATAACCCACTGCGGGCGCTGTGCACACTTGCACCCCTGCGGCATGGAGAGACACATGACCGAACTCGAATTCAAATCGCTGGCCCAGCAAGGCTATAACCGCATCCCATTGATCGCGGAAGCCTTCGCCGACCTGGAAACCCCGCTCACCTTGTACCTGAAACTGGCGCAGACCCAGCAGGGCGGCAAGAACACCTTTCTGCTCGAATCGGTCGTCGGCGGCGAACGCTTCGGACGTTTTTCGTTCATCGGCCTGCCCGCCACCACCGTGCTGCGCACGTTTGGCAACCGCACCGAGATCGTCAAGAACGGCGCCGTGATCGAGGTGCACGAAGGCAATCCGCTCGACTTCATCGAACAGTACCAGTCGCGTTTCAAGGTGGCGCTGCGCCCCGGCATGCCGCGTTTCTGCGGCGGCCTGGCCGGCTACTTCGGCTACGACACGGTGCGCCATATCGAGAAAAAGCTGGCCGGCGGTGCGCCGAAAGACGACCTGGGCCTGCCCGATATCCAGCTGATGGTGACCGAAGAACTGGCCGTGATCGACAACCTGTCCGGCAAACTGTATCTGATCGTCTATGCCGACACCACCCAGCCCGAGTCCTTCAGCAAAGCGCGCCAGCGCCTGAAAGACCTGCGCATGATGCTGCGCCGCGGCGTCGACGCCCCCGTCACCAGCAGCTCGGTGCGCACCGAAACCATCCGCGATTTCTCGAAAGAAGACTACCTGAAGGCGGTCGCCAGGGCGCATGAATACGTGATGGCGGGCGATTTGATGCAGGTGCAGATCGGCCAGCGCATCCGCAAGCCTTACGTTGACTCTCCGCTGACCCTGTACCGCGCGCTGCGTTCGCTGAATCCGTCGCCATACATGTACTTCTATAACTTCGGCGACATGCAGATCATCGGCGCTTCGCCCGAGATTTTGGTGCGCAACGAGACCACGCCGGACGGCGGCAAGAAAGTGACCCTGCGCCCGATCGCCGGCACGCGTCCGCGCGGCGCCACGCCCGAGCGCGACGCGGAACTGTCCGCCGAACTGCTGGCCGATCCGAAAGAGATCGCCGAACACGTGATGCTGATCGACCTGGCGCGCAACGACATCGGCCGCATTGCGACGACGGGCAGCGTGCAGGTCACCGACCGCATGGTGATCGAAAAATACTCGCATGTGCAGCACATCGTCTCGAACGTGGAAGGCACCCTGAAAGACGGCCTGTCCAACCTCGACGTGCTGCGCGCCACCTTCCCGGCCGGCACCCTGACCGGCGCGCCGAAAGTGCGCGCCATGGAAGTGATCGACGAACTGGAAATCACCAAGCGCGGCATCTATGGCGGCGCCTGCGGCTACCTGTCGTTTGGCGGCGAGATGGACGTGGCGATCGCCATTCGCACCGGCGTGATCAAGGACGGCATGCTGTACGTGCAGGCGGCCGCCGGCATCGTGGCCGACTCGATCCCGGAAATGGAATGGCAGGAAACCGAAAACAAGGCGCGCGCCGTGCTGCGCGCCGCCGAACAAGTACAAGATGGCCTGGATGGGGAGTTTTAAGATGCTGCTGATGATCGACAACTACGACTCCTTCACCTACAACATCGTGCAGTATTTCGGCGAACTGGGTGAAGACGTGCGGGTGTACCGCAACGACGAAATCACGATAGCACAAATCGAGGCGCTGAACCCGGACCGCATCTGCATCTCGCCCGGCCCGAAGGCGCCAGCGCAGGCCGGCATTTCGGTCGAGGTACTGAAACACTTCGCCGGCAAGAAACCGATACTGGGCGTCTGCCTGGGCCACCAGGCCATCGGCGAAGCATTCGGCGGCAAGGTGATCCGCGCCAAGCAGGTCATGCATGGCAAGACTTCTGTCATCGCGCATACGGGCGTGGGCGTCTTCAAGGACCTGCCCTCCCCCTTCACAGTGATACGTTACCACTCGCTGGCAATCGAACGCGCCTCGCTGCCTTCCTGCCTGGAAGTGACGGCGTGGACGGACGACGGCGAAATCATGGGCGTGCGCCACCGGGAATTCGATATCGAGGGCGTGCAGTTCCACCCCGAATCGATCCTGTCGGAGCACGGCCACGCCCTGCTGAAGAATTTTCTCGAGCGCTGATTTTTTCCCGGCACGCCCCCGGCGTGCCCTCAGTGTCCTCCTGCGCCATCATTGAAGAAGGAAGCATCATGCCGATCACCCCACAAGAAGCCCTGCTGCGCTGTATCGAACACCGCGAAATCTTTCACGACGAAATGCTGTACCTGTTCCGCCAGATCATGTCCGGCGAAATGTCGCCCACCATGATCGCGGCGCTGACCATGGGCCTGCGCGTGAAAAAGGAAACCATCGGCGAAATCGCCGCCGCCGCGCAAGTGATGCGCGAGTTTTCCACCAAGGTGCCGATGGCCGACACCACCAACCTGCTCGACATCGTCGGCACCGGCGGCGACGGCGCCCACACTTTCAATATCTCCACCGCCTCGATGTTCGTGGCGGCAGCAGCCGGCGCGCGCGTGGCCAAGCATGGCGGACGCAGCGTCTCGTCCTCGTCCGGCAGCGCCGACGTGCTCGACTCGCTGGGCGTCAACATCAACCTGCAGCCCGAGCAGATCGCCCAGTCGATCGCGCAGACCGGCATCGGCTTCATGTATGCGCCGAACCACCACGCCGCCATGAAACATGCGGCGCCGGTGCGCCGCGAACTGGGCGTGCGCACCATCTTCAATATCCTGGGTCCGCTGACCAATCCGGCCGGCGCGCCGAACATCTTGATGGGCGTGTTCCACGCCGACCTGGTCGGCATCCAGGTGCGCGTGCTGCAGCGCCTGGGGGCCCAGCACGCCATCGTGGTCTACGGCCGCGACAATATGGATGAAGTGTCGCTGGGCGCCGGCACCATGGTGGGTGAACTGGTCAACGGCGAGATCCGCGAATACGAAATCCACCCGGAAGATTTTGGTTTGCAGATGATCGCCAGCCGCAATCTGAAGGTGGCCGACTCGGTCGAATCGAAAGCGAAGATGATGGAAGCGCTGCGCGGCGAGCCTGGCGCCGCTTCCGATATCGTGGCCCTGAACGCGGGCACGGCGCTGTATGCGGCCGGCGTGGCCAGCTCGATCGAAGATGGCCTGGCGCGTGCGCGCACGGCCGTCAGCTCGGGCGCGGCGCTGGCGAAACTCGAGCAGTTCGTGCGCGTCACGCAGCAGCTGGGCGCCCCGGCGCAAGCGTAATCCTCACCGCAACCTATGGAATAGCGACCATCATGTCCGACATACTCGATAAAATCCTGGCCGTGAAAGCCGATGAAGTGGCCAAGGCCAAGGCCTACCGCAGCCTGGCCAGCCTGCGTGGCGACGTGGAAAACGACAGCGCCCTGCGCGCCGACCTGCGCAATTTTGAAGCGAGCCTGCGCCAGCACATCGCCGATGGCAAACCTGGCATCATCGCCGAAGTAAAAAAGGCCTCGCCGTCGAAAGGCGTGATCCGCGCCGACTTCCGCCCGGCCGACATTGCCGCCAGCTATGCCCAGCACGGCGCGGCCTGCCTGTCGGTGCTGACCGATGTGCAGTTCTTTCAAGGCTCGGTCGAATACCTGCGGCAGGCACGCGCCGCCTGCGCGATTCCCGTGCTGCGCAAGGACTTCATGGTCGACATGTACCAGATCTATGAAGCGCGCGCGATGGGCGCCGACTGCATTTTGCTGATCGTCGCCGCGCTCGACCATGGCCTGATGGCCGAGATGGAGGCCTGCGCCCACGAGCTGGGCATGGGCGTGCTGATCGAAAGCCACGACGGCGCCGAACTCGATGCGGCTTTAAAACTCAAGAGCGCGCTGATCGGCATCAACAACCGCAACCTGCGCACCTTCGAGACGTCGCTGGAGACCACCATCGGTCTCTTGCCACGCATCGGGCAGGACAAATTGATCATTACGGAGTCCGGCATCCTCGGCACGGCCGACGTGCAGCGCATGCGCGCGGCCAATGTGCACAGCTTCCTGGTCGGCGAAGCGTTCATGCGCGCACCGGATCCCGGTGTGGAACTGGCGCGTTTGTTCAGCTAGTACTCAGGACGCCGCGGCGCCGGCGACCGCCTCGGACTTCACGGCGGTGAGTCCGCCGATATCGAATTCGATGCGGTCGCGGCCATTTCCCTTGGCCAGGTACAGCGCCGCGTCGGCGCGCCCCAGCAGCTGCTCCAGTTCTTCGTGTTCCGACGCCTGGCAGGCCACGCCTATGCTGACGGTGCACGGCGGCAGTCCCTTGCCATTCGGCGCGCACAGCAGGCCGCGGAGTCGTTCGGCGGCGCTGAGCGCATGATGCGGCGCCATGTCGGGCATCAGCACGACGAATTCTTCGCCACCGAACCGCGCCACGCAATCCGATTCGCGCAGCGCGCCGCTGATGACCATGGCCACATGCGCCAGCACCTGGTCGCCCACGGCATGGCCATGGCGGTCATTGATCAACTTGAAATAATCGAGGTCGATGCTGAGCAAGGTCAGCGGACGGCGGTGGCGCCGCAAATTCGCCTTTTCGCGCGCGTAGGCGTCGCCAAAGCCGCGCCGGTTCAGCACCTGCGTCAGCGGATCATGGGTGGAGCGGCGTTCGAGTATGGTTTGCAAACGGCGCGTGGCCACCGTCATGAAGGCCACCGTCAACAGCAGCGCCATGAAATTGGCGGCCGCCAGGTACATGCTGGCGCGCGTGCCCGCCGCCAGCATGTCGACCACGCTGACGCCGCCCTGCAACAGCGCCGCGACGCCGCGCGTCAGCACCACGCCGGCTTGCACCAGCATCAAGCCGCCGAAGAAAAAACTCGAAAAGTGCCGCTCGCCGTGCGACCACACCAGCTGCGCCTGGCGCGCATAGAACAGGAAGACGGTCAGCGAAAAAATCGCCACGCGCACGGAAAAATCGCTGTGCACCAGCAGCCACCAGGCGATGCCGGCAGTGCCAAGGACGCAGGCCAGCGCATAAAAGCGCAGGCTGGGCTTCTGGCCGTAGAATTTTTCCGTGCCCAGCATCGACAGGCCGATGCCCAGCAACAGGCTGGCATTGGCGCCCAGCAGCGAGACGACATCGGGCAGGGTGCCGCGCGTGCCAAACAGGATGGAGGCGCAAACCAGCAGCAGCAAGCCGGCCGACCAGTGGCCCAGGCCGTCCACTTCGCGCCGAAAGCTGCGATACACGGAAAACATGACAATACTCATGGCCGCGCACATCAGGGTCGTCATCAGCATGATGGTGCGAGGATCGAGTGTTTCCACAGTCATGCAGAGCCTAAAAATTAATTACAATGATTTTAGTTCAGTTATGGCCAGTTTCAGGAAAATATCATGTTGCGCTCTCAACCGCACAAGCTCATGGGTGGCGGCAGAGCGAAGGCAACACTGGCATCGCCGGCGATTTCGACACGGTCGCGCCCCAGTTGCTTGGCCCGGTACAGCGCCTGGTCGGAGCGCAGCAGCAGGCTGTCGAGCTCTTCGCCATGCGCGCGCTGGCAGGCGATGCCGATGCTGAGCGTATAGGCCGGCAAGCCCGGCACCGCGCGCGGCTGGCGCAGCGCATGCCGGATGCGCTGCGCCACCAGTTCGGCGCGCGCCTGCTGGCTATCGGACAGCAGCACCACGAATTCTTCGCCGCCGAAACGCGCCACCGCGTCACTGCCGCGCAGCACGCCGCTGATCACCGCTGCCACGTCGATCAGCACCTGGTCGCCCACGGCATGGCCATGCACGTCATTGATGGCCTTGAAAAAATCCAGGTCGATGCTCATCACGGCGATCGGCATGCCGCCGCGCCGCGCCCGTGCACTTTCCCTGGCATGGACTTCGCCGAAGCCGCGCCGGTTCAATACCGACGTCAGCGGATCGCGGTTCGAGCGCTGTTCCAGCAACATGTGCAGCTGGCGCGTGGCCACCGTCATGAAACCGACCGGCAGCAGCAAGGTCATGAAGGACAGGATGGCCAGGTACATGCTGTGATGGGGGCCGCCATGCAGGATGTCATAGCCGGCACCACCGGCCTGCAAGGCCGTGATGCCGCGATGCAGCAAGGCCAGCGACGGCAGCAGGCTCAAGGCGCAGAAAAGCCAGGTGGTCAGGTGGCGCTCGCCATGGCGCGCGATGACCACCGCCTGGTTGAACAGCAGCGCCATCATCAGGAAGGAATACATCGCCACGCGGGTGGGAAAGTCGGGCCGCCAGACCAGCCAGATGAGCATCACCACCAGGCCCAGCAGCCAGGTCACGTGGAACAGGCCCCAGCCCGGCGGTTGGCCATAAAAGCGCTGCGTGCCGATCATCTGCATGCCGGCGCCCCACAGGAAAACGGAGTTAGCAATCGGCAACAAAATCAGTTCCGGCACCAGGCCGGTCAGGGCGAACAAGGCGCTGGCCAGTATCAGTCCCGACAAGCCCAGCACCCAGTCCCGCAGGCCGCGCACGGATAGCGGGAAGCTGCGCTGTGCGGAAAACATGACGACTGCCATGGCAACCGCCATCACAGTGGACATTAAAATAATAGTGGCGGGGTCGAGTTTCACAGGGAACGGATACGGTGGCGAAAAGTCGCGCCAAACATGCCGAAAAGCATGATAAATTTCGCGACAGAAATTGTACCTTGAAACTCCGTATTAAAACTACTGGCGGGTCCAATCTTGCCATAGCAGTGATACGCTGCCCCGCCATTTACCAGCTTTTACAACATCTGCGCCGTTGGCCGTTTCAAAGCCGATAATTTTTTCGATGCCGGAACGATAACAAAATTGACATTCGGTACACGGTCGCCTTGCAGGCTGGCCGTAAAGGTCATCAGCTCGTCGCGGCGGAACGCATGGATGGCCACCTGTGCGCCGACCGCATAGCGCGACAGCAGGTTGTCCAGGTTGCTGCCCGTCACGCGCAGGCCGTCCAGCGCCACCAGCACATCGCCCGCCGACAGGCCGGCCTGGTGGGCGGCGCCGCCTTGGTGGATTTGCGCCAGTTTCGCGTCGCTGGCCAGGTTCACGTCCAGGCTCGGTTTTTCGCTCTTGCGCGCATCGCTGTATTTCACGCCGAACGGCGCCAGCAGGCGCGCCAGCGGCACGTCGTCGGTGCCGCGGACATAGCGCTCGAAGAACGGTTTCATGCGCCTGCCGCTGATTTCATCGAACAGCGCCTCGACCTCGGCCGGCGTCACGCCGCGGCCTTCGCCTTTCCTGTTTCCTTTACCCTGGTAGAAATCGCGGCCATAACGCTGCCACAGCGCCAGCATCACGTCATCGAGCGACTGCTCGCCGCCGGACTTGCTGCGGATGGTCAGGTCCAGCGCCAGCGCGATCAGCGAACCCTTGGTGTAGTAGCTGACGATGGCGTTCGGCGCATTTTCGTCCTGGCGGTAGTATTTGCCCCAGGCGTCAAAACTCGAATCGGCCACGCTCTGCTTGGTGCGGCCGCTGCCGCGCAAGACGCTGTTGACGGTCTTGCCCAGCAGTTTGAAATAGGCCGCTTCGTCGATCAGGCCGGCGCGCACCAGCATCAGGTCATCGTAATAGCTGGTAAAGCCTTCGAACAGCCACAGCAGCGGCGTATAGCTTTCCGCCTGCAGCTGGTACGGCGCGAACGCGGCCGGCTTGATGCGCTTGACGTTCCAGGTATGGAAATACTCGTGGCTGCACAGGCCGAGGAACTTCAGGTAGCCGTCGCCGATCTCGGCGCTGGTGGAAGCCGTGGTCGGCAGGTCGGCGCGCGCGCAGATCAGCGCGGTCGAGGCGCGGTGCTCCAGCCCGCCATAGCCGTCACCCACCGCCATGGTCATGAACACATAGCGGTCCATCGGCGCTTTTTTGCTCTTCGGCTCGAAAAAGGCGATCTGGGTTTCGCAGATGGCTTTCAGGTCGCGGCACAAGCGGTCGAGGTCCAGGTTCGGCACCTTGCCGGTGACGACGATATCGTGCGGCACGCCATGCGCCTTGAAAGTGGCCAGCGCGAAGTCGCCCATTTCCACCGGGTGGTCGATCAGCTCGTCGTAATTGGCGGCCTGGTAGCTGCCGAAGCCATAGCGCTTGGCTTTCAGTTCGGGCAAGGTGGTGGCCACGCGCCAGTTCCTGCAGGCGGCGTCCTTCGGCTGCACGATGTTCACTTCGTGCGGTTCGGATTCCTGACCCAGCACGCTCAAAAAGACGCTGGTGCCGTTGAAAAAGCCGTGGTTCTGGTCCAGGTGGGCGGCGCGCACCGACAGGTCCCAGGCATACACGTCGTATTCGACCGTCAGGGCGCCGTCGCAGGGCGCGGCCTGCCATGAGTGTTTGTCGAGCTTGGCCAGCGCCACGGCCTTGCCGCCGCATTCGGCGCGGATGCTGACGATATTGCGCGAAAATTCGCGGATCATGTAGCTGCCCGGGATCCAGGCCGGCAGCGACAGCACCTGGCCGATGGCGGCCGGCTGGCTGACTGTCAGGCTGACGCGGAACAGGTGGCCGGCCAGGTCCAGCGCGGCGATGGTATAGACGATGCCGGCGGCGGGCGCTCTGGCGATGACTTTTTTGACTGGTGCTTTTTTCATGTTTTCCTCGTGATTACAAATCGTCTGGCGTATCGATGTCGCGCAAGACGCCATTATCGGTCACGACCACTTCGCGCGCCACATGGCTGTGCACGATGGCGCGCGCGCCCTGGTCGCCGTCCAGCGCCAGCAGCAGCGGCAAGTGGAAGGCACTGAAGGCTACCGGATTGCCGCGCCGGCCCTGGCACACCGGCACCGCGATCTGCGCCCCGTCGCCGATCGCATGCGACAGGGCGGCGATGGTCGCCGGCGCCACGTACGGCATGTCGCCCAGCGCGATCAACCAGCCCGGCGCGCCGCGCGCGTAATCGATGGCGCAAGTGAGCGACGCCGCCATGCCCGTATCGGCGTCATGGCAGACGCGCACCTCGCAGCCCAGGGACCCGAGCAGGCGCGCCACCTGCGTGTCGTCCGGGCGCACCACGGCCAGCACGCGCGGCAGCGCGGCCAGCAGGTTGCGGGCCGCCGCCGCCACCACCGCCTGACCCGCGTATGGCCCTTCGGCCAGCGGCTGCAGCAATTTGTTCTGCACGCCGGAGGGGTCGAAACGCCGTCCCCTGCCGGCCGCCAGCAAAATGCCGATCATGCTTGCGCCAGGGTGGTGGCGGCATCCTTGATGGCGGCGCGGATGCGTTGATATGTGCCGCAGCGGCAGATATTGCCGCTCATGGCGCTGTCGATATCGGCGTCGCTGGGCGACTGGTTGGCGCGCAGCAGCGCCGTCGCGCTCATCACCTGGCCGCTTTGACAGTAGCCGCATTGCGGCACGTCGTGGCCCACCCAGGCCGCCTGTATTGCTCTGCCTACCTGGTCATTTTCCATCGCTTCGATGGTGGTGATCTTTTGCCGGCCCACCGACGAGATCGGCGTGATGCACGCGCGGATCGGCTGGCCGTCCAGGTGCACGGTGCAGGCGCCGCACAGGGCCGCGCCGCAGCCGAACTTGGTGCCGGTCAGGTTCAGGTTGTCGCGCAGCGCCCACAGTATCGGCGTGGACGGATCGGCATCGACCTGCATGTCGCGGCCATTGATATTCAAGGTGATCATCTGCGGCTCTGGCTCTTTATTGGGATGGCATGGCGCCAACGCTCCATGATACCCAAAAAGCGCGGAAAAAATGGCGAAAAAAAAGCGCGCCTGCGAGGGCGCGCCTGTCGGTCCTGCTGACCCTTGCTTACTTGATGGTCGACAGTTTCTGTTCCAGCGTCTTGGTATCGATCGCGCCTGGAATGCGGCTGCCGTCGGCAAAGAAGATGGCCGGCGTGCCCGAGACGCGCAATTGCTGGCCCAGCGCCAGGATCTTCTCGTGCGGGTTGGCGCAGTTGGCCGCCACCGTGGCCGGCACTTTACCGTTCAGCATCCAGTCGTCCCAGGCCTTGTTGCGGTCCGGTGCGCACCAGATATTGCGCGACTTGGCGATCGAGTCCGGCGACAGAATGTTGTACATGAAGGTGTAGACGGTGACGTTGTCGATTTCCTTCAGCGCGTTCTGGCGGAAGCGCTTGCAATAGCCGCAGTTCGGATCTTCGAACACGGCGATCACGCGCTTGCCATTGCCCTTGACGGTTTTCAGGGCCGAGCCCAGCGGCAGGTCCGAGAACTTGATGCGGTTGACTTCGTCCAGGCGCTCCTTGGTCAGGTCCTGCGAGGTCTTGGCGTCGAACACGTGGCCGACAAACAGGTATTGCGCATTCTTGTCGGTGTACAGGATGTCGCCGCCGGTGCGCACTTCGTACAGGCCTGCGTACGGCGTTTCCTTGATCGAGTCGACCGTGGCGCCTTCGCCCAGGCGTGGCTCGATCAGCTTCTTGATAGTCGCTTCCACCGGGGTCTCGGCGCCGGCGCACGACATCAGCAGGCCGGACGTCACCAGCAATGCCATTTTGCTTATTTTAATCACTTACTTCTCCAATTGATCACAAAACAATCGCCGCAGCCTTCCAGCCGCGGCGATCTTGTCTCAGACTTTCCGTTATCGTTGATTGCCGAGCGCATGCGAAATCATTTTCCGCTTCAGCGCCGGCAATTTATCCAGCAAGTTTAATCCCAAATTGCGAACCACGCGCAGCGGCTCCAGATCGGCGCCGAACAAGCGCGCCAGGCCATCGGTCGCCATCAGCATCAGCATCACGTCTTCCTTGCGCGCGCGCGCATAGCGGGCCAGCACGCGCTCGTCGCCGATGCCGCGGTGCGCTTCGCGTTCGTTGATGGTTTTCACCAGCTGCGCCACGTCGGCAAAACCGAGGTTCATGCCGTGGCCCGCCATCGGATGGACCACGTGAGCGGCGTCCCCCACCAGCGCCACGCGCGGCGCGACCATGGCGTGCGGACGGATCAGGCGCAGCGGGAACGCGCGTATCAGTTCGGGCTGCAGGGGCGTCAGGGTGCCCAGCTTGTCGTGGCACCAGGCGGACAGGCGCGCGGCCAGCTGCGCGGCCGATTCGGCCTGCAGGGTATCGGCCAGCGCATCGGGCGCCGACCATACCAGCGAGACGCGGTCGCCCGGCAAGGGCAGCAGCGCGATAATCCCGTCGGCACCCGTAAACCACTGATGGGCCGCGCCATGATGCGGCTTTTCGCAGGCGAAGTTGCTGACCACGCCGCGCTGGCCATACGGGCGGTAATCGAGGCCGATATCGCACTGGCCGCGCACCCACGACTGCGCGCCGTCGGCGCCCACCACCAGCGAAGAGGTGATGGTATCGCCGCCTTCGAGGTGCACGATGGCGGCGTCCGCCGTCCATTCCAGGCGCGTGGCGTGGCCCTGCACCAGGTTGACGTTCTGCGCGAATTTCAGGGCCGCGTCCAGCGCCTGGCCCAGGTTGCGGTCTTCGATGATCCAGGCCAGCGTGCCCACGTGGGCGCCATAGGCGTCGAAGCCCAGCGCCCCCGCCTGCGCGCCGTCGCCGTTGACCAGCATGGCGTCGACCGGCGCCACGCGGGCGGCGTCGAGCGCACCCCATACCTTCAGGGACGACAGCAGCTGGTGGGCCGTGTGATTGAGCGCAAACACGCGCACATCCCAGCTGGCGTCATCAAGCGGCGCGGACGGCCTGGCCGGGCACAGCAGGGTGACGCTCTGCCCGGCCTGGGCAAACGCCAGCGCCGTGGTTTTCGCGATGGCGCCGTCGCCGACGATGCAAACGTCGCTGTGGCTGTGCATGAAGCGCCGCATGGAGGGGGAGGATGGACTGTTCATGCGGCCATTATAGCGTTTGCACCGGCCCTTTCAGATAGTCCGGAAGTACAGTGCGGCGACCTCAGGATCAAGCGGTGCCATGAAACACGGGGAGCACATATTGCGCGATTTCCTGCATGGTGTCGTCCAGCGGCCGGCGGTTCTGCCGCAACTGCAAGCCGATATGGCGCACGCCCGCCTCGCGCATCGCCTCCAGTTCCGCAATCAAGCCATCGCGCCCCGTGCGGGCGCCGAAGCGGAAACGCTGCAGCGGCATGGCGGGGTCCTGGTCCAGGTCCAGGTGGATAAAGCTGACATAAGGCTTGCCCTCACCCGCTACCGCGCGCCACTGTGCCGCGCGGCGCGCATGGTCGTCGGGCGTGCCCGGATACGCGAGCCAGCCATCCATCTGCTCGCCGATCCAGGCCGGCGACTGCTGCGCCAGCCCCGCCACCAGCAGCGGCAAGCGCGTGGCCGGCCGGGGCAGCAAGCGGATGCCGGCCGGCAGGTGCGCCGTACCCCAGTCGCGCAGCATGGCGACCTGCTCGCGAAAGGCCGCGCCGCGCTGCTCGAAATCGCGCCCGAATACCGGATATTCCACCGGCCGGTCGCCGCTGGCCACGCCCAGCAGCAAGCGCCCGCCGCTCAACTGGTCGACGCTGGCGGCCGCCTTCAGGGTCAGCACCGGCTCGCGCAGCGGCAGCACCACGGCGGCAGTGCCCAGCAAGATATGCTCGGTGATGCCGGCCAGGTAGCCCAGATAGGTAAACACCTCGAACACCTGCGCCGCGTCGCCGAACGACGGGTCGTACAAAGGCACGTCGCGCAGCCACAGCGCGCGAAAACCGAGGCGGTCGGCCAGCCTGGCCAGCTGCGCGTGGCGCCGCAGGTCCGGCTCGCCCGGCACGCGGCTGGAGGCCGCATTGGCCTGGCGCCCGATCGACGACCAGTCATTATCGAGCGGCAGTTCCAGGCCGATGCTCAAGCCCTGTTGCCCCAGCTTGTGCAGGGCGCTCATGCCGATGCCTCTGCAGTCGATGTGTCCTGGCCGGCGTGGTGCGGTGATGGGGCGTTCATGCGATTTTTCTCCATGGATGATGGTGCAAGGTCCCTGCCAATGGCAGCGGTGCCGATCACCGCACTATGCACCCATCTTTTATTGAGAAAAATACCGTTTATATCAATTCATATTTGACTTGGATGCAATGAAATGCGCTGCCGCATAAAAAAACAGGCGAAATCGCCGCCGGCTCTTGCATTCATGTTTTGGTCTGCTATAATTCGCCACCTTGGCCTGGTAGCTCAGTCGGTAGAGCAGAGGATTGAAAATCCTTGTGTCGGTGGTTCGATTCCGCCCCGGGCCACCAAGAATTGGTTTTACTTTCAAAAACGCCACCTTCGGGTGGCGTTTTTGCGTTTGGCGCTCCACTTGCTGGCCCAGCGCCTATGCCGGGGGCACAGGCGTTGGCGACTGCCAGTTACCACATCAAATCATCAGGAATCTGGAACGCCGCATACGGATCATCCTCTTCCACTTGCGTACTGGCCTGCTTGACGCGCACAACGATGGCCGGGTCGCGCTCGGCGATCTTGTCGGCAATAATGCGCGGCACCAGTTCCACCGCGCCCGCCAGGCAGACGATCACCAGGCGCCCTGCCACCAGATGGCCTTGCACGGCCGGCGTGACGTAGATGCGTTCAATCTTGTTGTTGAAGGTGAAGTTGTACGGCACTTCGGCGTGGTTGCCCTTGCTCTGGCGGTTCTTCTGCACCATCTGCGCGATCTGCGCGATGATGGCTTTCTGGTTGGCGGCCGCGTCGCGCTGAGCGTTCAGTTCACGCGCGCGCTCGGCGTTCTTGCGCTGGGTTTCCAGTGCGGCGAGGCGCACTTCGTCGACGCTTTGCGTGCCGCTCTTGCGCTCATCCTTCTTTTGCTTGCTCTTGTCCTGGTTGGCCAGCTTGACCTTTTTCTTGTCGACCAGGCCGGCCTTTAAAAACTGCTCTTGCAACGAGACCATGATTACTACTCCGTATTGAAGATGCGTCGGCGGTGACCGGCGGAAAGACGTAAGCATAGCGCAGGACAAAACCGCCCGCTCACAAAAAAGAGACAAGAAGGCCGACTTCCATGCCAAAGTTGTTGATAAATGTCATATAGTTAGTTACGTACCGCATATTGATACGCACACTCAAGCCGCACTCACTCAACCGCCTTCTTGCAAGGAACTGCCATGAAACAACTGATTGCTCTTTGTATCGCCGCCTCGTTTGCCAGCGCAGGGTTTGCCGTCGCGCAAGATGCGGCCCCGGCCGCCAAGACGGCGCAACAAAACAAGATGACCACCTGTAATGCCGATGCCGCCGGCAAGAAAGGCGACGAACGCAAGGCCTTCATGAAGGAATGCCTGAGCGCCAAGCCCGTGCCCGCCACGGGTACGGCCCAGCAAAATAAAATGAAGACGTGCAATGCCGACGCGAAAGACATGAAGGGCGACGAGCGCAAGGCCTTCATGAAGTCGTGCCTGAGTGCGCAAAAAAAATAAGCGCGCCGAAGAAATAAGCATTCGAAAAAATGGCGCTCGGCCCAGCCGCATGGCTGGGCCTGATGCGCAAACTGGCAGGCCTGCAATCGGCTACAGCGGCAATCTTCGGTCTGCGGCCACACGCATCTTTGCAAATTCCAGGTATCGAACCTCACAATGGACCGATGAGCAGGCAGGCCGACAGGCCGACCTGAAGAAATCCGACGGCGAGATCGGCATTGAAGTGGTATATGGTCGATTTGAAGGTACGTACGCCAATCGCCAATAACAGCGCGCCCAGCATGCCATTGGCCAGGCGATGGGATCGACGGCTGAACAGGTAGCATGCCAGGAAGAAGCCATTGGCCGCGCCAAGGGCGCTGAAGAAAAAGAGCAGTTGACTTAAAATCACGGGTAGACATCGCAGGAAGTGATTAGCCGTAGCGAATTGACACACCATCTGCTCGCCGGCCGACAGACCGGACCATTGCCGCGGCAATCCGGATACCCATATTTTTGCCATCACCGCATATTTGACAAGACAATACCGCTGTAAAACCAAACAATATGGAGGCATGGTCATGGCAGGCCGTGGCAGGCAAGTCAAGAATTATCTGACTGCAACCATGCTGAATGTTCAAGATGACTTGAGGATTGATAAGGCGTAATATTTATTCAATGGCCGTCACGGCGCGGCGACACAGCACTACTCCCGAGAGAGGACGGCAGCGTGGCGGTATCGAATGATCTCGCGCATTGGCGCAGACAGATTTTTGCGCGCCTGCTGCAGGCGGTGCTGCTGCTCGGCATCGCTACCGCCATCCCCAGCGCCCTGCTGGCGGCACGCGAAGGTATCTGGACGATAGTCGCGCTGGACATGACGTCGATCGCCTGGATCGCCGCCCTCTGGTATCGCAGCGGTGCCTCCTACCACTGGCGCGTGTGGCAGTTCCTGGCCGTGATCTACATCGTCGGCGTCGGCCTGCTGCTGAAAATCGGCCCGGTCAGCCAGATCTACCTGCTGGCCATCCCGGTGCTGGCGTCACTGCTGCTGGGCCTGCAACCCGCGCTGTGGATGCTGGTGCTGACGTCCACCTCGCTGTTCCTGCTGGGCCTGCATCCCGACATCAGCCTGCATCTGCACGGCGTGCCCGATTCGCCGCTGCTGCGCTCACTGATCGTCACGCTCAACTTCCTGCTGATCGCCGCCATACTGACCTTGTCGTCGGCCTTCTTGCTGCGCCACCTCGAGCACTCGCTGGACAGCCTGCACGCCAGCGCGCTGTCGCTCGAACACAGCAGCGCCGCACTGGCCCAGCGCAATGCCGAGCTGCGCCTGACGGCGATGGCGGTGGCGCGCCTGAACGACATGGTGATCATCGCCGAAGCCGTAGTCGGACAAGGCACGCCGCCAACCACGCGCATCATCTTCGTCAATGACGCGTTTGAGCGCAGCAGCGGCTACGCGCGCGACGACGTGCTGGGCCGCAGCCTGCTGTTCCAGCGCGGACCGGACACGGACACGGCCGAACTGGCCCGCATCAGCGACGCCATGGGCCAGTCGCAGCCGGTGCGCACCGAACTGCTGAACTACACCAGCGGCGGGCGCGCCTACTGGATCGAGGCCGAACTGGTGCCGTTTGCCGATGCCGGCGGCGCGCCCACGCACTGGGTGGCCGTCGAGCGCGAGATCGGCCAGCGCAAGAAGTCGGAACAGGACATCCACCAGCTGGCCTTTTATGACGTGCTGACGGGGCTGCCGAACCGGCGCCTGCTGATGGACCGCATCGGCCAGCTGCTGGCGGCGGCGCCGCGCGAACATGGCATCAGCGCGCTGATGTTCATCGACCTCGATCACTTCAAGTACATCAACGACGCGCGCGGCCACGCCACCGGCGACGCGCTGCTGCGCATGGCGGGCGAACGTCTGGCGCAGCTGATGCGCAAGGCCGACACGGTGGCGCGCATCGGTGGCGATGAATTCGTGGTGCTGCTGGCCCACCTGGCCAACGACATGGACAGCGCGGCCCAGGCGGCGGGCCTGGTGGCGGAAAAAATCCGCGCCGCGATCGCGTGCGACTTCGAGATCGGCGCCCAGTCGTATCACTGCTCGGCCAGCATCGGCGTCACCCTGCTGCCCAAGACTGGCCAGAAGGCGCACGATCTGCTGCGCGAGGCCGACATCGCCATGTACCGCGCCAAGGCCGAAGGGCGCAACGGCATTGCCTTTTTTGAAGTGGCCATGCAGGCTGGCGTGGAACGCCGCCTGACCATGGAACGGGCGCTGGCGCGCGCGCTCGACGCGGGCGAATTACGCATGCACGTGCAGCCGCAGCTGGACCGCCACGGCCAGGTGACGGGCGCCGAAATGCTGATGCGCTGGCCGCAGGCGGACGGCAGCATGATCGCGCCGTCGCTGTTTATCCCGATCGCCGAAGAAACCGGCCTGATCCTCAAGCTGGGCAACTGGGCGCTGCAGCAGGCTTGCCAGGCCGCGGTGCGGCTGGCGCAGGCCGGCCACCACTTCGCGCTGTCGGTCAATGTCAGCCCGGCCCAGTTCCGCCAGCCCGATTTCGCGGCCCGCGTGCGCGCGGCCCTGAGCGAGTCGGGTGCGCCGGCCGGGGCCCTGGTGCTGGAATTGACGGAAGGGCTGCTGGTCGACAAGCGCGACGCGGCGCTGGCGCGCATGCGCGAACTGGCCGCGCTGGGCATCCGTTTTTCCATCGACGATTTCGGCACCGGCTATTCCAGCCTGGCCTACCTGACCTCGATGCCGCTGTACGAACTCAAGATCGACAAAAGCTTTGTCGACGCCACCCCGCACGACACGCGCGGCACGGCCATCGTGCAAGCCATCCTCGGCATGGCCGGCCACCTGGGCTTGCGGGTGGTGGCCGAAGGCGTGGAAACGCAGCAGCAGGCCGACTTCCTGGTGGCCCACGACTGCGACGGCTTGCAGGGCTATCTGTATGCACGGCCGATGCCCCTGGAAGACTTGATCGACTGGCTGACGCAACGGCCTTCTTGATTTTCCGCCATTTCCCTAGCGAAACCCTTTCGCTAGAATACCGGGCTTCCGGCCCGGCTCTGCCGCCTTTCACTTCCTGTCCAAGCGATCTCCAATGCGTCTGGTACTTCCCCTGCTATTGTCCGCCCTTGCCGGCTCCTTCGCCCATGCCGCCCCCACTACCGCACCGACGCCGATTTCGCTGGACCAGGCCATGGCCGATCCCGACTGGATCGGCACGCCCGTCGAAACGGCGTGGTGGGGCTGGAATGGCCAGGTCTATTACAAGCAAAAACGCCTCGGTTCTCCTTTGCGCGACATCTATCAGCTGGCCGGCGCCGGCGCCGCGCTCAATAGCGGCAAGCCGGTGGCCGACGCGCAGCTGGCCAATCTCGATGGCGAGCAGATGGTCTACCGGCGCGACGGCAAGCGCGCCATCCTGCTGCGCAATGGCGATTTGTTCGAACGCGACCTCAAAAGCGGCGTGCTGACGCAGATCACGCGCGGCGTGCCGGCCATCAGCGACCCGCAGTATTCCAGCGACGGCGCAGCGGTGCAATACCGCAGCGGCGACGACTGGCATAGCTGGAACCGGCTTGACCGCCTGAGCGCGCCGGTGGCGCTGCTGCGCGCGGCCAAGGACCCGGACGCCAAGCCCGAGGCGGACAGCCAGCGCGAACTGCAGCTGCGTTTGATCGTCAACCTGGCGCGCCAGAAAGAGAACCGCGAGACCAGCCTGGAACGCCGCAAGGAAGAGCGCCGCCTGGACGCCACACGCGCGCCCGAGCCGATCTATTTGGGAGACAAGGTCACGATTTCCGGCAGCGTGCTGTCGCCGGACGGACGCTGGCTGCTGTTCGTCACGCAGGACAAGGGGGCCGAAAAGGGCAAGCTGGGCAAACTGGCGCGCTATGTGACCGAAACTGGCTACCCGGAAGCGGACGATGAACGCACGCGCGTGGGCCGCAACATGCCGATCGCGCAAACCTTGAGACTGGCCGCCTTGCGCGCCGAGCAGAAACTGCCGCCCCTGAAAGGCAACCGTCCGGTACGCGTGGACGCCTTGCGCGACGGCATCGTGTGGAGCGCCGACGGCGCGCAAGCGGCAGTGCGCGTGCGCGCCGTCGACAACAAGGACCGCTGGCTGGCCACCGTCGATCTGGCCAACGCCGCGCTGGTGCCGATGCACCGCATCAGCGACGCGGCCTGGGTCAACCGCCGCGCCGACGAATTCGGCTGGCTGCCCGACAGCGCCACCCTGTGGTATTTGTCCGAGGAAAGCGGCTACGCCCATCTGTATGCCAAGACGGGTGCCGCGCCCGCGCGCGCCCTCACCCACGGCAACTGGGAAGTGAGCAATGTGGAATGGACCCGCGACGGCGCGCGTGCCTATTTCCTGTGCAACCCGCAGCAGCCAGGTATCTATGAAGTGTGCGCATCGACCGCGAAGGACGGCGGCGCGCGCGAGGTGACATCGTTGAAAGGCGTGGAAAGCTTTGCCCTGTCGCCCGATGCGGGCAAGCTGCTGGTGCGCTATTCGGCCAGCTACCTGCCGGCGCAGCTGGCCACCGTGCCTGCCGCAGGCGGCAAGGCCAATATCCTGACCGATACACGCAGCGACGCCTTCAAGGCGCGCAACTGGGTCATGCCGCAACTGGTGCAAGTGCCGTCCACGCATGGCGCGGCGCCGATCTGGGCCAAGCTGTATCGCCCGGCGCAGCTGGAAGCGGGCAAGCGCTATCCGATCGTGATGTTCGCGCACGGCGCCGGCTATCTGCAGAACGTCACCGAGCGCTACCCGGTGTATTTCCGCGAGCAGATGTTCCACAACCTGCTGGTCGAACAGGGTTACATCGTGCTCGATGTCGACTACCGCGCCTCGATGGGCTATGGCAGCGCCTGGCGCACCGCCATCTACCGCCAGATGGGCCACCCGGAACTGGAGGACTTCATCGATGGCGCGCACTGGCTGGCGGCGCAGCACCAGGGAGATATCAACAACGTGGGCATCTACGGCGGCAGCTATGGCGGCTTCATGAGCCTGATGGCCCTGATGCGCGCGCCCGAGCTGTTCAAGTACGGCGCCGCGCTGCGCCCCGTGACCGACTGGACGACGTACAACCACGAATACACGGCCAATATCCTGAACACGCCCGAAGTCGATCCACAAGCCTATAAAATCTCGTCGCCGATCGAATACGCCGAGCAGCTGAAAGGCAACCTGCTGATCGCGCACGGCATGATCGACGACAACGTGTTCTACCAGGACTCGGTACGCCTGTCGCAGCGCCTGATCGAGCTGAAAAAGGACAACTGGGAAATGGCCAGCTACCCGATGGAACGCCACGGCTTCGTGCAGCCGGAAGCGTGGTATGACGAGTACCGCCGCATCTACCAGCTGTTCCAGCGGACGTTGAAATAAGGGCGGGGGTCACGTTTGGGGTTAGCAAATCGCGCTTGCCACGCCATCGACTCTGGCACATCATGCAACGATGAAAACCCCTATGCTCCCCACCCTGCTGCGCGCCGCCTGCGCCAGCCTTGTCATGCTGATCATCACTGCCTGCGGCAGCGCCCCCACGGCCACGCCGGCACCGGCGCCGGGCAGCGCCAGCCTGGCCAAACAGATCAAGAAGGAAGTCGGCGACGCCGCCTGCGACGCGCCCAAACAATGCGAGACCATCGCCATCGGCGCCAAGGCCTGCGGCGGCCCCGAGCGCTACCTGGCGTGGTCGAACAAGAGCAGCGACGGCAAGCAATTGACGGCGCTGGTCCAGGCGCAGGCCGAGGCCAGCCGCAAGCTGCAGCAGGCGGACGGCATGATGTGCACATGCGCCATCGTTACCGACCCCGGTGCGACCTGCGAGGCGGGCCGCTGCGTGCTGAACAAGGGTATCGCCCCGATCATGTAAAGCGCGTCAGGACTGCAGCTGCAAGGTCTTGACGAGTTTGGTTTCCACTTTCTCGCCCGCACCCGAGATCGCGTGCCGGCTTTCCTTGCGCAGCAACAGCAGATGGTCGCCAGAAACGCCATACTGGCGCGTCTCGTCCGTCTTCTGCGCGAAGCTGACCACCACAAAGGCGCGGCCGCTGACATCGACGCGGAAACTGCTGCCCAGCGGCGTGCCATCGGCCGCGATCCACACATCGATGCCGCCATCGAACTTTTTCACGTACTTGCGGTCTTTTTCGGGCACCTTGTCGATCGACAAGCTAAAGCTCAGCTTGCGCGCCGGCTTGCCCTTGTAGCTGTCCATCTTCTCGCCGCTGAACACGGCCTCGTCCAACTCACGCGACAAGGCGCCCGCCGCCGACACCATGGCGCGCAATTCCGTCCCCTTCAGTTCGCCCAGCGCGAAGTCGGTCGAGGTCTTCGCCTTCGGGTCTTTCACTTTTGCGCGCTGCTCGGCCTCCACTTTCGCCAGCAACTCCTTGCTGTACAACACCTGCAATCCCGCCGCGCCGCTGTCGACCACCACGCTGGCCTGGCCGCTATCCTCCTCGGCGTCCTTGCCCTCGCCCTCCCGGCGCCAGGTCTTTGACTCCACCTGCGCTTTCACGGGCGACTGCCCCTGCAATTTCGCCAGCGCCGTCTTCAGGTCATCGAGCCCATCGGCCCGCACCGTCCCGCAAATCACACTCATCAACCCGGCCGCAGCCAGGCATCGCACACCACAACGTAACTGCATCGTCGCATCCCTTCAGGTCGTACAAGGATGCCAAAACACCATGTTTTGGCCATCTGTTGCATTTGAACACAGGATGCACTGGTCAGGTAGAAACTCTTTCTGCTATAATTCGCCGCCTTGGCCTGGTAGCTCAGTCGGTAGAGCAGAGGATTGAAAATCCTTGTGTCGGTGGTTCGATTCCGCCCCGGGCCACCAAGAACAGTCTGAAAACGAAACGCCCACTCATGCAGTGGGCGTTTCGTTTTCAGGATTCATAATTCTAGTGTTCGCTGTATTGCACGTATTGGTTTTACTAGCGAACTCTTCGTCTTCCGCTCGCTTCCATCCATGGCGGACAACGCACCTCAAGCAAACGAAGGTTCCGCCCATACCGCATTGAGCAGTATCACACGGCTGTATTTAAGACGATACCATTTTGCCCGATGGGTTAGTCTGTAAAGTCGCAGTGATACTGTGCATGCCAAACAGTTGAAAATATGTCACGGATGAAATCAAGCCTCTGTTTTGTTATAAACATACGTTCTGATATGGGGATTACTCTGATGAATGACACAGAAACCCAGCGTGAATATCTTCACCGTCAAATGCATGAGCGCCTTGGCCATCTTGAATTATCTGTTCAATGGTATCGATGGCGACACTATCGTTATCAATCAGTTGCCGTTGTCCTGTCAGCGTTGATTACCATAGTCTCAGGCCTAAAATTGACGCTCCTTCCAGATTTTGCTGCCAGCAATATAGTTCTGGTTCTGGGTGCACTGTGTACTGTAATCGCCGCTTTTGGAGCTTTTTTTTCTCCGCAGCAGTCATGGCACTTGAATGCCGAAATTTATGGTCGTCTCCGTGCGCTGGAGGCACAATTGGATTTCATTGAACGGGGCCAGGATTTCGAGAAAAACGAGGGACTTATCTTGGCCAAGATATTTGATGAATACCAAACCATTCTTGCTGACTACAACAAGAAATGGCAAGAGCTTCGCCAGAAATCATAGTGATTTAGCCAATATCCGTCCTTGATTCAGTTCTGCCTCGAAGCACCAAAAATTGATAAGCAAAGCAAAACGCCAACCCATGCATATTGGCGCTTGTATTTCAAGTCTATCTTCCTGCCTTCAAGTCGCATGTGGCGGCACGGCGTCCGCCCCGTGCGCGGTGTCCATGCCTATGCCACCGCCGCCATTGCCGCCACCTCCACCGTTATTCCCCGATTTGTCCCCATCGCCCTTCCCCCGTCCCGCACTCCCCTGCGTGCGCGTCGGTCCCTGCAACGGGATCAGCACATCGTCCGGCATCGGCCCCAGGTCGAGCGCGCTGCGGATAAAGCTGCGCAGGCTGATCACCAGTTCGGCAGTATGGATGGGGCGGCCCGCCGCCAGGTCGGCCGCTGCCTGTCCGGCCAGCCGGCAGTGTTCTTCGGTACCGAGCAGCAATATGTCCGCCAGCGCCGCTTCGACCGCATCGCGGATGCGGCGGGCACGCTCGGAACTGGTCGTTCCGATGTCGTACTGCCCTTCCCCACCCGCTAGCGCGCGCTCGCGCAGGTCGCGCAGGTGGGTCGGATCGACCGTCAGTTGCCCGGTAAACGAGCCGCCCAGGGTGCGGTAGGCCGCCATCAACGTTTTCACGCGCTCATTGATCTGCCGGTTCATCCGTTCGCGGCGTTGCTGGATGGTCTGCATCATCAGCATGCGGATGCCCACCCCCAGCAAGGTAAAGACGGCCAGGCCGATGATGGTGGTCATGGCGGCTTCCCAGGAACTGAAATCGATATTGCGCATTGCGGCCTCGCCACTGATTGTCGATACGATGCAGTGTACAGAATCGGCTGGGTCCGGATGGCTCCGCAGGGCGTTTATGTCCGGCAACTAACTGTCACCCACGGCAATTTCATTTATTCTGCACAACATTAATGCTGAGATTGTCAACGCCGCCTCTCTGGTCACGCGGGCTTCAGCCACATCATTCCAGAAGGATCTCGATTCATGCTTTCCACTACACAACCGTCCGCCACGGCGACGCCGCCCGACACCAAGGAGAGCCGCTTTGTATTCAAGGTCGCCATCGCCGCCACCATGGGCGCGCTGGCCTTCGGCTACGACACCGGCGTGATCTCGGGCGCGCTGCCCTTCATGAGCACGCCGCTGGCCGAGGGCGGCCTTGGCCTGACCCCGGTCACGGAGGGTGTTGTCACGTCGGCGCTGGTGTTCGGCGCCGCCATCGGTTCATTGATGGCCGGCACGCTGTCGGACAAATACGGCCGCCGCACAACCTTGCTGGGCCTGGCGCTGGTGTTCCTGATCGGCGTGCTTGGCACCACCCTGGCGCCGTCGGTGGCGATCATGGTCGTCATGCGCTTCGTGCTGGGCATTGCCGTCGGCGGCGCCTCGTCGACGGTGCCGGTATTTATCGCCGAGATGGCAGGCCCCAGCCGGCGCGCCAGGCTGGTCAGCCAGAACGAATTGATGATCGTCGGTGGACAACTGATCGCGTATATCCTCAACGCGGCGCTGGCGCATTTTTCCGGTTCGCCGCACGTCTGGCGTTATATGCTGGCGATCGCCGCCGTGCCGGCCATCCTGCTGGGACTGGGCATGCTGTTCGTGCCCGCCTCGCCGCGCTGGCTGGCCAGCAAGAACCGCATGAAGGAAGCGCGCGCCGTGCTGGAACAGATCCGTTCGAGCGACAAGCAGATCGAGCTCGAACTGGACGAGATGGTCAAGCTTAACAAGATCGAGCATGAACAGACTGGCTGGTCCGCCGTGCTCGGTACGCCATGGATACGGAAATTGTTGTGGATCGGTATCGGCCTCGGTTTCGTGGCCCAATTTACCGGCGTCAACGCCTTCATGTATTTCACGCCCATCATTCTCAAATCAACCGGCCTCGGTACCAATGCGGCTCTGACCGCCACCATCGGCAACGGCGTGGTGGCGCTGGTCGCGACCTTTATCGGCATCTGGCTGATCGGCAAGCACGGGCGCCGCTCCATGCTGATCACCGGCCTCGGTTTCGTGATCGCCACCCAGGCCGCGCTGGGCGCCGTGCTGCTGTTCATGCCCGAGGGCCTCATGAAAAGCTACGCAGCGCTGGCCTGCATCCTGTGCTTTTTGCTGTTCATGCAGATGCTGATTTCACCCGTGTACTGGCTGCTGATGTCGGAACTGTTCCCGATGCACCTGCGCGGCGTGCTGACTGGCACGGCCGTGGCCTGCCAGTGGGTATTCAACGGCCTGGTAGCGCTGCTGTTCCCGATCGCCATGGCGCAGTTCGGCAGCGCCACCTTCTTTGTGTTTGCCGGCATCAATGTGCTGTCGCTGATCTTTGTCGCCACCTGCCTGCCCGAAACCAAGGGCAAATCGCTGGAGGCGCTGGAGAAGTTTTTGGAGAAGGAGCTGGGCAAGCCGGCTTGAACAGGAATTGAACGGTGTTTCCAAAAAAACGCCAACCCTGTACAGGTTGGCGTTTTATGCGGCATCAACTCCCCTTCTCTGCCTTCTTCGGCAACACCTTCACCACCGCCATATCCTGCGCCAGCCTGAACTCCTGCGCAAACGCGCGCATGCTCTCGGGCGTCAACGTACCGGCCAGTTGCTTGCTGTCCGCCAGGTAGCGGGCGTCGCCAAATTGCGTGTAGCTCAGTTGCAAGCGGTTGAACTGGGTGGTGCTGTCCGCCACCCGTTTCGACTCGTCGCTGCGCATCTTGGCGATTTCTTCCTTCAGCATGGCCGTGTCCAGTTGCGCAGGCAGGCGTTCGAGCACGCGTTTGGCCGATGACCACAAGGCGTCCAGGCGTTCCGGCG
Organism: Janthinobacterium sp. J1-1; assembly: GCF_030944405.1. Lineage (NCBI taxonomy): Bacteria > Pseudomonadati > Pseudomonadota > Betaproteobacteria > Burkholderiales > Oxalobacteraceae > Janthinobacterium > Janthinobacterium sp. J1-1. Next base: position 991,896 of record NZ_CP132339.1, on the reverse strand, counting down.
CGGCCGTGAACGACAGTTCGCTGTTGGCATGGTTGTGCGGGTCCAGGCTCAGCTTGTAGTTGAGGCGGTAGATGCCGGCTTCTTTTTCGCGCAGTTCCTGGCGCAGGCTGCGGTAGATGATGCGCGACAGAATCGCCGTGCGCATGGCGCGCTCGGGCGTCCATTCCATGTCCTGGCTGCCTTCGGCGCGCACGCTGCCTTGCGGCTCGACACTGATGGCCAGGCGGCTTTCGCGGTAGCCCTTGCGCTGCGCCAGCGCGGTTGGCGCCTGCGCGGCGGCCTGGCGCGGAATGCCGGCCAGGTAGCGCTCGGCCAGTTCCCTGACCTGGGCCGCGTCCAGCGGTCCGCTGACAAAATACGTCACCGGCTGGCGGCGCAGCTGCAGCCATTGTCCGCGCACCGTCTGCAAACCCTGTTCCGTCATCAATTGCTTCAGGGCGCCGGCATCGGGATAGCCGTCCAGCGGCAGCTCGCCATAGCGCAGCACGCTCATTTCGCGGCCCGCGCGTTCGCCGGCGCTGTCCGGGCGGCGCGCCGCCTGGCGTGCCAGTTGCTGGCCCACGCTGGTGAGCGCCTCAAGGCCAATCTCGCTTTGCAGCTGGCGCGCCGCATACAGGCGCAGCAGGTCTTCCAGCTGCGCGGGCGCGACTTGCGCGGTGTAGCCGAGCTGGATCGGGCTTTGCTGCTGCGACAGCTTGACCTTGCGCTCGCTTGCCCAGCGATCGAGCTCGCCCGGCGCTTGGCCGGACAGGTCGGCGTCGCGGCCCAGCTGGGCCGCCAGCTGCCACTGCCACGACGGCGCGCCCGGCATGCGGTAGCCGGCCAGCGCATGGGCGGCAAAGCGCATCGTGCTGTCTTCCGGCGTGGCGTGCCAGACCAGCACATCGCCATTGTCCAGGGTCCAGCGCTGCACGCCATTGCCGAGCTCATCCTGTCGCACGATGTCGCCACTGGACGACAGCCGCGGCATGCTGGCCACGGTGGTCACTGGCTCCGCCTTCAGCAGGGCCGGCAGCGGTGCCGTGGCAATTTTTTGCTGCGTGGCCAGCACGTCTTCTTTCGATGGCAGGCTCAAGGGGCTCAGGCCCGGCGCCAGCATGAACAGCGCGCGGTCGGGCGCATTGACCCATTGCAGGGCACGCGCGTTGATATCGGCCGGGCTCAAGCCAGCCAGGATGCGGCTGATCTGCGCCTGTTTTTGCAGCGGGTCCTGCATGATGCGCTCGCCCTCCACGGCGGCACCCAGCATCTGCAGCCAGCCGTTGAAGTCGCGCGCGGCCTGCTGCGCCGGGCCCTTGTCGTTCAGGCGGCGCACATCGGCAATTTCGCGCTCGATATCGGCTACGTTCAGCCCATTGCGGCGCAGGCGTTCCTGCACCAGCAGGATCTGTTCCATGGCGGCCCGGTGGGCGTCGACCGCCACGCTGGAGGCAAAGCCCAGCGAGGCCGTCGATTCGCCGAGCTCGCCCTTGCTGACGGTCAGCGAGGAAACGCCGGCCGGCAGGCTGTCGGCGGACTCGCGCACCAGCGCACGCAGGCTGCGCTCGGCGATGCGGTCGATGATGCGCTCGCGCAGGCCGGCTTCATCCTGGCGCTTGTCGACCGTGAAACGCGTGACCCAGCCAACCTGGCTGGTGCCGCTTTCCGCATCCTGCAGGCGCGTGATGCGCAGCTGGTCGCGCAGCACGGGATCGGGCGCATTACGTTGCGGCAAAGCGGCCGGCACCAGGCCGCCAAAGTAACGTTCGATGGCAGGTTTCAGGGCGGCAGCATCGACCTTGCCGACGATTAGCAGGGCCATATTGCCGGGGCGGTACCAGTCGCTGTAGAACTTGCGCAAATTGTCCACCGGCTGCTGGCGGATGCTCGCTTCCGTGCCGATGGTCGGGCGTTGCGGGTACAGCGAACCCTCGCGCAGCATGGCGCGGCGCTGGCGGTCCATCCGTTCACGCACACCCAGCTTGGTGCGCCATTCTTCGAGGATGATCTGGCGCTCGCGCTCCAGGCCGTCGGCCGGTATCAGCGCGCCGCCGGCGATCTCGGCCAGCACGCCCAGGCCCGCGTCGACACGGCCGGGCGGCGCCGTCAGGTAATACAGGGTGCGCTCGAAATTGGTCTGCGCGTTGTAGTGCGAGCCGATGCGCCAGCCCAGGCTTTCCATATGGGTCTTCAAGCCTTCCGGATGGGCCTTGGTGGTTTGAAACACCATATGTTCGACCATGTGCGCCACGCCGGACTGATCGTCCTTTTCATCGAGCGAGCCGACGCGCACCAGCAGTTGCAGCGACACTTGCTTGCTCGCTTGCGGGTCTGCGGCGCTGGCGCTGTCGACGATGTAATACGTCAGGCCGTTGGCCAGCTGACCGCGCTGCACCTGGCTGTCCCAGCGGAACGATTCAACGGTGGCGGCCATCGCTGGCGCCACGATGGCGATGCACAGGGTAAAGAAAGCGATGCCCTGCAGTTTTTTGCGCGTAGTCATCATGTTAGAAACCATAGCCGATCTCCAGCGCGAAGGTGCGGCCCCGTTCGTAGCTGGCATAGGTGTCGTTGACCGTCATCTTGTTTTTTTCATTGGTGATGTTTTCGATGGTCAGTTTCACATCGAGGCGCTGGTTGCGGTACACACGCGGATTCCAGTTCACAACGGTATCGATGGCATTCGACTGGGGCAAGCGGGTCTTCTCGTAGTTTTCCAAGGTCGCGCCTTCGTGGACGAAGGTGCCGTTACGCAAAATTTTCTCGTAGCCACCGCGCATGCGCAAAATATTGCTGACGGTCAGGCTATGCGCAGGCCAGGTGCTCATGGCGCCGATGCGCAAGGTCCAGGGACGGTTGTAGTTCTCGGCAGGTTGCTCCGAATACCGGATCACCTTGCAGTCGTAGCGGATCAGGTCGTCGCGCAACATCGCCGAACCGTAGTTTTCCGCATAGGTCGCATAGTTGGATTTGACATCACTCTTGTTCACCGCGATCCACATGCGGTTGGCCACGTCGCCGATCTTGAAGGCGCGCGCATTGGACCAGCTGAGCGTGATGTCCTTGGTGTCGCTGCCGCCGTCATTGCTGAAAATATAGCAGCTGTTGCTGTTGCAATCGGTCTGGCCCGAGCGTACCAGGCGCACCACCTGGTCCTTGCCGTTACGATGCGTGAATCGCAGGCTCAAGGGGCCGGCCAGCAAGTCCGAGTCATAGGTGACGCCAGCGGTCAGCTCGTCGTCATACGGCGACTTCATGTCTTCCAGGCGGTTCAGGGGCTTGCTGGTGGTGGCCGCGCCCCAGGCCAGGTTGTTGGTGCGCGTTTGCGTCGTCAGCAGGGTATTGGCTTTTTCCTGCAGCGCATAGGCAAACAGGTTGCGGCCGTAATAGCGGTTGGCGCCGACATCGAGGTACAAGGGGTCCGTCACCTGCCAGCCCAATTTCAGGCGCGGCGCGAAATTGGTGCCGCCGGCCAGGCTGTCCTTGTCGCCGCGCACGCCGACGCGCAGGGTCAGGTTGCGCCAGGTCGCCTCGTCTTCCGCATAGGCGGCCCAGGAATTGCTTTCAATATCAAACTTGCCCGCGTGATAGGTCATCAGGCGGCCGAAATACTGGCCTGCGTTCTGGCGCGGTGTCCTGGTGACCGAGCACGCTTCCGTATCGACCGTGCCGTCGGGCAGGGTGCAGCGCGAGGCGGCGCCGGTGGTCGGCAAATTGGCTGGCGTCAGATAGTAAAAATGGTCTTTCAGGCGTTCGTAATTGGCTTCCTGGTGGCGCAGTTCTGCGCCCGCCGTGGCGCGATGCCGGGTCTGGCCCAGGTTGAACGGCTCGAATGCGGCACGGAACTTGTACTGCATGGTTTGTATTTCCTGGTCGATATCGCCGCGCGCGCCCTCGCCACTGGTCGGATTGGTGCTGCCAGTCGGGTCGCCCCAGTTCTTGTCGGTCGACCAGCGCCAGGCGCGGTAATAATCGGCATCGCTGCGGCGCGACTGCTCGTTCTTGGAATACGATACCTGGTGCGTCAGCCTGGCCAAGTCGTAGCGCGATTCCCACTTGCCGCTCAGATTCAGACCGCCGCTATCGATGGTGTAATTGCTGTCGCGGTAGTTTTCCATGAAATAGGTATTCGACGACGGCGCATACACCACCGTCACTTCGCCCTTGTGGCGGCTGTCGGCCGGCGAGTAGTCGGCCTTGAGCAGCATGGTATCTTGCTGCCGGGTCTGCGTGACTTCGCGGCTGGCGGTGGTGCCGGCGTTTTCGGTATTGAAACGCTTGAGCGGAATCTCGGATTTGCGGCGCACCACGTTCATCAGCACGCCCCAGCTGTCGCTGGGCCGCGCTTCCACCGTGGTTTTATATGTCCATTTCTTGAAATGCGGCTGCAGATCGGCATTCGCCGAGTCTTCGAATTCTTCCTGGCGGGCCGGATCGATGAACAGCTTGCTCCAGCTGGAGGAGCTGTAGCCCACCGAGACATTGCCGCCAAACTTCTTGCGTGCAGAACAGACGGTAGCGCTGACCACGCCGCCGGTAAAACGGCCATACTCGGCCGAGACATTGGAATCCTTGACATCGATCTCGCACAAGATGCTGCTGTCGATGGCCAGCGCCTGCGAGCCGCCCGGTATCTGGTCGACGCTGGTGGTGGTGATCTTGTTGCCCGGATCGATATCGTTGGAAATTGAGATGCCGTCGACCAGGATTTCATTCTGGTACGGCTTGGCGCCATGGATGCTGATCTCGGCCGGCGCGATTTCGCCGCCGGTGGCCGACGCCAGCGACGTTTCGGCGTACTGGATGTTCGGGTTCAGTTTCAGCTGGCTGGTCATGTCGCCGTTAATGGCCGGCATGTTGCGGATCATTTCACGGTCCATGCGCTCGACCGTCGGCAGCGTCTTTGCTTCGACGGTAATTTCCGACAGCGTGTGCGCCGGCCGCTTTTCGGCCGCCGAACGCTCGTCGCGCACAGCGGCTGGAACAGGACGGGCGCGCAGGATATAGCCGCCCGAGGCCCCCATCACGACTTCAAATCGGGAATCGGCCAGCAGGGCCTGGAAGCCCGACGGCACATCGTATTTGCCTTGCAATCCACGCGACTGCAGACCCTGCAGCAAGGCGGCGTCAAACACCAGGATGACACCGGATTCGGCGGCAAAGCGGTTCAGCACATCGGCCAGCGGAGCAGAGCCCAGCGCATAGGTTTTCGCCGGCGCCGGGCGCGGCGGCGCGTCGGCGGCAAGAACGGGCAGGATGACGCCAGCGCTTAACAGCGCGGCCAGCAGGGGACGCAGTTTGCGTACAGGAAAAGAAACGGGGACAGCGCTATCGGCAACAAGAGTCATTTTTCGTCTACAAATAATGGGCTTATCTGTAGGCCGAAGCAATATCGAAAAAGGACAGTCGATAGTAAAAAATATTTTAACGGGGCCGCAGCCGCCAGCCCGCTGCCGTGCGTTCCGCGCGGATGGCCAGCACATCGGCCAGGGTATAGAGCGAGCGTTCCGCCGCATCGATCTGGTAAGTGCCGGAAACACGGCGGCTGGCCAGCGCCGGCGCCACCTCGACCGCCTGCCCAGAATACAGGGCGAACTGAGCGGCAAATTCTGGCAGGGGCGTATCGAGCGCCATCAGCAGGCCACGGGTCCAGGCATCGTCGGCGACCGGCGACAGCTGCACCCGGCCGCAGCCGGTGCTGGCAAAGCGCACGCGCTGTCCGGCCTGCACCGTCACCACCGGTCCGCCGGGCGTTTGCACCTGGGCCGCATGCTGCTGCACCGTCAGCATGGTGTGCGCGGCAAACTGGCTGATGGTCAAACGCGTGCCCAGCGGCCGCACCACGCCATCGCGCGAGACGATGCGTAGCGGACGTTGCTGTGCATCGCTGCCGGTGGTGAGCTGCAGCACGCCCTGGGCCAGGTAGATATCGCGGCGGTGCGCATCATAGTCCAGACCCACGCGCGTGTTGGAGCCGAGCCAGGCACGGCCGCCGTCCGGCAGGGTTACCAGGCGGCGCTCGCCGCGCGCGCTGGCCAGCCAGCGGATCGGCGCGCGCTCGGGTGCGGCCGGCAGCAAGGCCCAGCCCATGCCGGTGGTAAAGGCCACGCCGATGCAAGCCATCAGCTGGCGCCGCGATTTCCGTTCGGGTTTGCTTTTGCGGGATTCGCGCACAGGCGTGCGCAGAATATGGGCCGCCTGCAACGGCGCGCCGGCCAGCAGGCTTTGCAGACGCTCGACTTTTGCCCATGCCTGCTGGTGCGCCGGCGCCGCGTCATGCCACTGCTGCCAGCGGCGCAGCGCTTCGGCGCCGCCCTCCTCCGCCAGCGAAACAAACCATTCCGCCGCCGCTTCCAGGTGCAGGTCTTCGACGTCCGTAGTGCTTAAAGACATTGCAGACATTGCAAGACGGCCTTTCGCATATATTGTTTGACACTGCTGACAGACACGTCGAGCTCCTGCGCAATTGTCGCATAGTCGAGGCCGTCGATCTGCGCCAGCAAGAAGGCCTGCCGTACTTTCGGCCCCAGCCCGGCCAGCATGCGGTCTATCGTCAGCAGCGTTTCCAGCAGGATGGCGCGCTCCTCGGGCGAAGGCTGCAGCGCTTCCGGCATGTGCGCCAGTTCCGCCAGGTAAGCCTGTTCCAGGTCGCTGCGGCGGAAGTGGTCGACCATCAGGCCGCGCGCGATGGTGGCCAGGTAGGATTTCGGCTGCACGATCTCGGCGGCGCTGGTGCCGGACTGCAAGATGCGTACGAAAGTGTCCTGCACGAAGTCGGCGGCGCGATGCGAGCAATGCCCGAGCCGCGCCCGCAGCCAGCTGTTCAGCCAGCCGCGATGCTCACGATACAGACTCTCAACACTGACCTCCACCCGGCACCCCCCATCATTAAATGAGAACCATTATCATTTAAAAGTGGAATTGTCACAAGCATTCCTTTACTATTTGTTACTGGCAGATCACGAAATGCAACAGCAATTCCTTGATCCAAGGCAAGGCATTTGCGCCGCCACCGGCCTACAATCGCCGGCTTTGCCTATCCCTGCCATGCGCCACGCTCCCGAATTACTCCTGCCTGCCGGCTCGCTGGCCAAGATGCACGCCGCCTTCGACTATGGCGCCGACGCCGTCTACGCGGGGCAGCCGCGCTACAGCCTGCGCGTGCGCAATAACGACTTTTCCACCTTGCAGGCGCTGCAGGAAGGCATCGAAGGCGCGCATGCGCGCGGCAAGCAGTTCTTTGTCGCCAGCAATATCTTCGCCCACAATGCCAAGCTGAAAACTTATTTGCGCGACATGGAACCGGTGATCGCCATGCGCCCCGATGCGCTGATCATGGCCGACCCCGGTCTGATCATGATGGTGCGCGACAAGTGGCCGGACGTGCCCGTACACCTGTCGGTGCAGGCGAATGCCGTCAACTGGGCCGACGTGAAATTCTGGCACCGCATGGGCCTGACGCGCGTGATTTTGTCGCGCGAACTGTCGCTCGACGAGATCGAGGAAATCCGCCAGCGCTGCCCGGAAATGGAACTGGAAGTATTCGTGCATGGCGCGCTGTGCATCGCGTATTCGGGCCGCTGCCTGCTATCCGGCTACTTCAACCACCGCGACCCGAACCAGGGCACGTGCACCAATTCCTGCCGCTGGGACTACAAAGTGAAAAACGCGAACGAGGACGCCAGCGGCGACCTGGGCGCGATGCAGGTGATCCCTCTGAAATTCGAGCAGGCATTGGAACAGGCCAATTCCTTCTCGGCCCTGCACCAACAGCCGCGCCATCCGCTGGCCGACCAGCCCTATCTGATCGAGGAAGCGCAGCGCCCGGGCCAGCTGATGCCGATCCTGGAAGACGAGCACGGCACCTACATCATGAACTCGAAGGATTTGCGCGCCGTCGAGCATATCGAGCGCCTGGTCAAGATCGGCGTGCACTCGCTGAAAGTGGAAGGCCGCACCAAGTCGCTGTACTACGCGGCGCGCACGGCGCAAGTGTATCGCCAGGCGATCGACGATGCCGTCGCCGGCAGGCCCTTCGACATCAGCCTGCTGGGCCAGCTGCAGGGCCTGGCCAACCGCGGCTATACCGACGGTTTCTACCAGCGCCACCATACGCAGACCCACCAGAACTATATGCGCGGCGCGTCCGAGGCGGACCGCAGCCAGTACGTGGGCGACGTGCTGAGCGTGGAAAACGGCTGGGCCAGGATCGACGTGAAAAACCGCTTTGCCGTCGGCGACCGCATCGAAGTGATGCACCCGGCCGGCAACCGCGATATCGCCATCACGCGCATGCTCAATGACGCCGGCGACGAGATTGCCGTGGCGCCGGGCAGCGGGCACTTCGTGCGGATTGAACTCGATGGGGCAATGGACAAGGCACTGCTGGCCCGCTATCTGTAAGAAAAACGTTCAGCCGGGGTGGCCGACAAAGTTCACCCGCACGCGCTGGGCTCTTCTGCTCATGCCGCTGTATTGCACCTGCAGCGCTTCGCGCCACAGCCCCCGCACCTCGTCTTCCTTGTGCCACAACGGCGCGGGCATGCCCAGGTTAAGGTCAAACGTGGTGATGTAACCGTCCTCATCCTTGGAAGTCTTGTAATGCGCGCAGGCTGAATAGATGTGGCCGTCCCACCGCAGATCGTAGAACGTCGGCGGTTCGTCTCGTTCCGGCGCCAGGCTCCCCTTCCCGCCCAGGCACGCCAGCACGGCACCGCGCTCATCATCCACGGCAAAGCAGTGGCTGAAAGACAAGACATGGCCGACTGTGCGGGGAAACAGCTTTCTTGCTTCCTCCCCGGACAACTCCACATAGCGAAATACCACGGCGCCTCCTGCAAATATACGGAACGACGAGCTTATCATTTGCATGCAACACACAGCGCCGGCCTGCCTGCCGGGCGCGCAAAGCCGTGCGCATGTGTTTGATTTTACAAAACAAACATTCGGCGATGGCGGCCAAATAATTTGTTTGGCCACCAACATTGCTATAGGATACGACCACGCCACGCCCGGGGCCGCTATCCGCATCCCGGCCGCCACTGACACGTCCACCGGAATCACCGATGCCACCTGCCACACAAGCCCTGATCACCAATGACGCCGTTGTCCTCGGCCTGCTCGCCATGACCCTGGGGGCCGTCTTCTGGTCCGCCTCGCGTACGACCGGCTTCTGGAAAAAATTCTATGCCTATATCCCGTCGCTGCTGATGTGCTATCTGATACCGGCGCTGCTCAACACCTTCGGCATTATCGACGGCAACGCCTCGGGCCTGTATGCCGTGGCGCGCGACTACCTGCTGCCCAGCGCGCTGGTACTGCTGTGCGTGGCCATCGATTTCGGCGGCATCATCCGCCTCGGCCCCAAGGCCATCATCATGTTCCTGACCGGTACGCTCGGGGTGATGCTCGGTGCCCTGGTATCGTTCGAAGCCATGCGCCTGATCCATCCGGAAACAGTGGCCGGCGACACCTGGCGCGGCATGACCACCGTGGCCGGTTCGTGGATAGGCGGCGGCGCCAACCAGGCGGCGATGAAGGAAGTGTTTGAAGTCGATGCCACCCTGTTCGGCCAGTTCGTCGCCGTCGATGTGCTGGTGGCCAATGTCTGGACCGCCGTGCTGCTGTTCCTGGCAGGGCGGGCCGGCGCCTTCGACCGCTGGACGGGCGCCGACTTGTCCGCCATCAATGCGCTCAAGGACAGCATCGAAAGCTACCGTGCCCAGCATGCGCGCATCGCCACTCTGACCGACGTGATGATGATACTCGGCGTGGGCCTGGGCGTGACGGGGCTGTCGCACTTCCTTGCCGGCCCCACTATCGCCTGGATCAATACCCTGCCGGCCGAATGGCGCTTGCAGGACTACAGCCTGACCTCGAATTTCTTCTGGATCGTCGTCTTCGCCACCACCTTCGGCCTGCTGCTGAGCTTTACCCGGGCGCGCAGCCTGGAGGGCGCCGGCGCCTCGACCATCGGCTCGGCCATGCTGTACGTGCTGGTGGCCACCATCGGCATGCATATGGACTTGGGTGCCCTGCTCGACAAGCCGTTTTTGTTCCTGCTGGGCCTGATCTGGATCGCGGTCCATGGCGGCCTGATGCTGCTGGTCGCCAAGCTGATCCGCGCCCCGCTGTTCTTCATGGCGGTCGGCTCGCAAGCCAATATCGGCGGCGCCGCCTCGGCGCCCGTGATCGCCAGCGCCTTCCACCCGGCGCTGGCGCCGGTGGGCGTGCTGCTGGCCGTGCTCGGCTACGCGCTGGGTACTTACGGCGCCTATATTACCGGACTGATATTGCGCGGCATGGCGGGGTAAGAGTTTCCACCTGGCGCAGTCCGCAGGTAGCCCTCGCGGCTGCCTGTGATCCTTCGCAATGTTTTGACCTTACAAACCAGCAACAATCATCAAACGCGCTGACCTCCACGCGCACCTGGCTTTTTCCCCACTAGACAGCGAACAGCGGAGACGGTGACATGAAATCGCTCTTCTTCCTTGCTCTCCCGCTTGTTCTCGGCGTCGGCATGGCGCAATCCACGCAACAGTGGCTGTTTTCTTACCAGCCGGTCCAAGGACACTATGTGATCTACGGTGGCGGTTTGGGCGACCCGCTACCACCGAGCAGCAAGGACAAGCGCATCGCGTTCCGGATCGACGGCAAAGCGGCAAAGCAACTGTTCGATGCGATGGGTCCGGACTTGCGCAATACCTGCGGTGTGGAGGGTGAAAACCGTTTGCGCCAACGGGCGCACGTGAGCTGTTCCTATCATCCTCGGGATGGCCATCATTGCGACTTCGGTTTCGATCTGCTGAGCGGGCACAGCATCGGCGGCTCCACATGCTGAAACGCGCCAGCCTGCTTTTTGCCGCTGCGCTATGCCTGTTGCTGGCACACCAAGCCCGCGCGGTCTGGGAGTATGTCCAAAGGGATTTTTCAGCTTCCTACGCCATTTATGGCGCTTATCTCGATGACCCCGTGCCTCCCGTTGCCGGCGATACCAAGGTCGCCTTTCGTTTGAGGGGCACAGCCGCAAAGGACATGTTCGAGGCCATCGGTCCCGATTTGCCCGATGGCTGTCCCGACCCACAAATCCGCCTGCGCAACCGCGACATGCTGCTGTGCCGCCATCGCGCCCAGGATGGCTATCGCTGCGAGTTCGGTTTCGATCTGTCGACAGGACTCAGTATCGGTGGCTCGGTCAGCGGCGAAATATGCAAACCGTAAGCATTTTTCACATCTTGGCGGCCTGAAAAAACGCTCCAAAACGTAGCAGAATCCCCTCCAAACAAAATTTCCACACCATTTTCGTGCAAAATCTGCGAAGATAGTTGCCCAAATAACTGTTTACCTCCATGGAATTCTGATGAAATACGCATCTGCTCACGAGTATGTCCAGCATGTCGCCGCACGCAATCCAGGTCAACCCGAGTTTCTGCAAGCCGTCACGGAAGTGATGGAAAGCTTGTGGCCGTTCTTGGAGCAGCACCCGAAATACGCGGAGCAAGGCTTGCTGGAACGCTTGATCGAGCCGGAACGCGTGGTGATGTTTCGCGTATCGTGGGTCGACGACCATGGCCAGGTGCAGGTCAACCGCGGCTATCGCATCCAGCACAGCATGGCCATCGGGCCGTACAAGGGCGGCATCCGTTTCCACCCGTCCGTCAATCTGTCGGTGCTGAAATTTTTGGCATTCGAGCAGACCTTCAAGAATGCGCTGACGACCTTGCCGATGGGTGGCGGCAAGGGTGGGGCCGATTTCGATCCCAAGGGCAAGAGCTCGGGCGAGGTGATGCGCTTCTGCCAGGCGTTTGTCAGCGAACTGTTCCGCCATGTGGGCGCGGACACGGACGTGCCGGCCGGCGATATCGGCGTTGGCGGGCGCGAGATCGGCTATATGGCCGGCATGATGAAAAAGCTCAGCAACCGCGCCGACTGCGTGTTTACGGGCAAGGGCGCCAGCTATGGCGGCTCGCTGATGCGCCCGGAAGCGACCGGCTATGGCACCGTCTATTTTGCACAGGAAATGCTGACAACCCGCGGCACCTCGTTCGAAGGCAAGCGCGTGAGCATCTCCGGCTCGGGCAATGTGGCGCAATATGCGGTGGAAAAAGCGCTGGCGATGGGCGCGAAAGTCGTCACGGTGTCCGATTCGAGCGGCACCATCATCGATGAAGACGGTTTTACCACCGACAAGCTGGCGATCCTGATGGAGATCAAGAACCATCTGTACGGCAGGGTCAGCGATTACGCCGAACGCACGGGCGTGCGCTTCGAAGCGGGCGTGTCGCCATGGCATGTGCCGGTCGATATCGCCCTGCCCTGCGCCACGCAGAACGAGCTGACGCTGGACGACGCGCGCACCCTGATCGCCAATGGCGTGCAGTGCGTGGCAGAAGGCGCCAATATGCCGACCACCATCGAAGCGGCCAAGGCCTTCGAGGCGGCCGGCGTGCTGTACGCCCCGGGCAAGGCCAGCAATGCGGGCGGGGTGGCGACATCCGGCCTGGAAATGAGCCAGAACGCGGCGCGCCTGTCGTGGCCGCGCGAGGAAGTCGATGCGCGCCTGCTGCAGATCATGCAGGGCATCCATGCCGCGTGCAAGCGCTACGGCACGCGCGCCGACGGCACGGTCAGTTATGTCGATGGCGCCAATATCGCCGGCTTTGTGAAAGTGGCCGACGCGATGCTGGCGCAGGGGGTGATTTAAGCCGTCGCCGAGGTCAACAATGTTGTCGGATTACGCGCTGCGCGCTAATCCGACCTACGGCTGTCAACGCATTTCCGGCTTCATCAGACTCTTGCGGCTGATCGTCCTGCCCGAGACCATGAACTCGCCATTGCCCCGGTAATGCAGGGTTTCGGGCAGCTTGGGCGAGGTGGCCACATGGGCTTTCACGCATTCGAAAATGAAGAAGCCGCCCTTGGGGTTGCCCGCCACCTGCGCCAGTTTGCATTCGAAGTTGGCGTAGCATTCGGCGATCAGGGGCGCCCCCACTTTCTCGGCTGGCTGCGCCGTCAGGCCGAAGGTGGTGAATTTATCGGTGTCTTCGCCGCTGCAGTTGCCGATCGCCACCACCTGGTCGACCATGTCCGAGGTCGGCAGGTTGATCACGCATTCCATGCTGCGCTTGATCATTTCGTAGCTGTGGTTGGCGTCGGAAATAAAGCAACCCAATAGCGAGGGCGTGAACTCCATCAGCATGTGCCAGCCCATGGTCATGATGTCGCTTTCGCCCTTCCAGGTGGAGCTGACCAGCACCACCGGTCCCGGTTCGAGAAAACGGCGGATATCGGCGACGGGATAATCTTCTTTGTGATAATTTTTCATGGCAGCTCCTGGACTCGTCAACCTCCAGCATAGCCCAACAGTACCGTGCCGGGCGCGCAGCTGAAGCCGCAATCGTTGACGTTCATCGCAAATTTTCCCATTTGCTCAAATTGCAACTTAGAATAGACGGATCAACCTTACAAGGAAATCGCCATGCGCCACCTGCTCCTGTTCGCCGCCCTCGTTGCCAGCCCATTGGTCCATGCCGACGAGCAGACCCGCCCGGTCACTGCCTTCAACGCCATCGATATCCGCGGCCCGATCAGCATCGAAGTGGAATCGGGCAAGGAGCATAGCCTGGTGCTGCGCGGCGACCAGAAATTCCTCGGCGGCGTGATCACGGAAGTGGTCAATGGCGAACTGAAGATTTCCATGAAGGACAAGACCATCAAGAAGGTAGAAGGCGATCCGCGCGTGATCGTTACCATGCCGCAGTTGCGCAAGCTGATCGCCGATGGCGCCGGTGAAAAAATCCTCACCAAGCTGAACGGCCCACGCGTCGATATCAGCTACCAGGGCGCCGGACGCCTGCTGGCTGACGGCAAGATCGACTGGCTGCGCCTGAAAGCCCAGGGCGTGGGCGAAGTCGATACGCAAGCCTTGCTGGCAAAAAACGTCGACGTCAATTTCGACGGCATCGGCTCGGTCAAAGTGTATTCCTCGGGCGAACTGAACGCCGTGGTGCGCGGCATGGGCGAATTGGTGTATTACGGCAAGCCGAAGATCGTGCACAAGTCGGTGGCCGGCATTGGCAGCGTCAGCGCGGCCAAATAAGCCCATCCATCAGTGGAGACTTCTATGCATACCTCAAGCGATACGGCGGCGCCACTGGTACTGCGCGAAAACACCGGCGGCCTGGCCACCCTGCGCCTGAACCGTCCGCTGCAATTCAATGCTTTGTCGGAAGCGATGCTGGCGGCGCTGCAGGCCGAACTCGACATCATCGCCGGTCAGCCCGAAGTACGCTGCGTGGTGCTGGCGGCCGAAGGCAAGGCGTTTTGCGCCGGCCACGACTTGCGCGAAATGCAGGCCACGCGCAACCTTGCCTATTACAAGACGCTGTTTGCACAGTGCTCGCGCGTGATGCGGTGGATACAGGAATTGCCGGTGCCGGTGATTGCGCGCGTACATGGCATCGCCACGGCGGCCGGTTGCCAGCTGGTGGCCAGCTGCGACCTGGCGGTGGCCGGTGCGTCGGCCCGGTTTGCCGTGTCCGGCATTAACGTGGGCCTGTTCTGCGCCACGCCGTCGGTGGCCTTGTCGAGGAATGTATCGACCAAGCGCGCCTTCGAGATGCTGATGACGGGCCGCTTTATCGATGCCGGCACGGCCGCCGACTGGGGCCTGATCAACGCGGCCGTGGCCGACGAAGCGCTGGACGACGAGGTGGCGCGGCTGGCGCAAAGCATCATGGACAAGAGCCCGGCGGCAGTGCGCCACGGCAAGGCGATGTTCTACCGCCAGCGGCAAATGGCGCTGGCCGAGGCGTATGCGTATGCGGGCGAAGTGATGGCGAAAAACATGATGGAGGAAGACGCCAGCGAAGGCGTTGCCGCCTTCCTGGAAAAACGCTCGCCGAACTGGCGAGCGTGAGTTCAAGACTGGCGGTTTTCCTTCATCTGCTGCTGTGCCGATGCGCTGAGTTTGTTCAGATCGTCCTGGCCCAGCAGCGGCAGTTGCGACAGCAGGTGCGACAGGGTCGAGCTGCCCACCGTGTCGAGTTCCGATGACTGCACCAGCACCGTGCCGGCGCCCGTGAAGTCGATCTGCTTTTCTTCACCCGACAGGGTAAAGCCCGTCAGCGCGCCGGCCGCCGAAGCCCAACCCTGCACGTGGGCGTAATCGTAGTGATACGAGGGGCTGGGGCAATCGGCCCAACCCAGCACGGCCTGCTCGTCGACCCTGCACGGCAGCTCCAGGAAGTGCACCGGGCCGTTCGACGAGGCGATCACCTTGCCGGTGCCGATCATGGTCAGGTAGCCTGGCAAGGTCGATTCCTGGCAGACCACGTCCTTGGTAAAACCCAGCAGGTTTTTCGCGCGGATGGTCATGTTGGCGTTGTCGAGGTCGTAACAGGCCAGGTCGTTGCCGTTGTCGCCCAAAATCAGCTGGCCCTGGCCGTTGGCAACCACGAAATGGTGCACATACTTGGGCGCATTGAAGGCCGTGCGCACGATCAGGTCGAGCACGCTGCTGCCCATGGCTTCGAAGCGCAGCTCGCCATAAAAGGCGATCATCTTGCCCTTGCGAATGAAGATCTGTTCCTTGACGTCGATCACGTACGAGAAGCGGTTCAGGTTATCGTTTTTGGGCAAGGTGGAGGGATTGTAGATCGTCATGGCTTACCTTTCGCTCGCTTGGATATAGACCGTTCCCTGGCCCGTGAATTTCACCTGGTACGATTCGCCCGAGGCCTGGCCGACAAAGGTTTTCCAGTTCAGGTCGGTGACGATATTGGAACTGAGCTGGCCCGTGTGGCCGATATAGGCTTGCGGGTCGACGAATACCGGCACGTCGTGCGTGACCGGCAGGCCGATGGTATTGCCGTCGGACAAAATCGCCACTTCTCCCGTGCCCTGCAAGGTGGTGGTAAACAAGCCCTGGCCCGATACCGCGCCGCGTACCACGCCCTGGATGCCGCCCTGGTTGCCGAGGAACATGGTGCCGGCCGTCAGGCGGGCGTCGAAGGCCAGCAGGGTGTCGCTTTCGACGTATAACGTTTCGCCGCGCACCGGGATGATGGTGACGAACAGGCCGGCATGCGCGTAGTACACGCTGCCGCTGCCCTTGGCCGCCATCATGGCGTAGCCTTCGTTGGTGACGGCGCGCATGGCCAGGCTTTGTACGCCCTGGCCCGCCAGGAAGGAGCGGCTGAACTGCACCTCGCCCTGGTAGGACACCATGGCGCCCTTGCGCGCGAATACTTCTTCGTTGCTGAGTTTGACCTCGAGCATTTTTTCATTGATCTGCTGATAAACCGGCATCGCGTGGCTCCTGGCTGCTTAACGTTCGGCGGGCTGGATATACACCACGCCCTGGCCGGTGAATTTGTGCTGGTAGGACTCGCCCGAGCTTTGTCCTATCATCGTGCGCCAGTTGACGTCGAACACGAATTCCTGGCGGATATCGCCCTTGAAGCCGACAAAGGCGTCCGGGTCCACGCGCAAGGGTGTCGATGGGGTCACTTCCAGCATGATCAGATTGCCCTGCGAAATGACGGCGATATTGCCGCTGCCTTCCACCGTGGTGGAAAACAGGCCCTGGCCAGAGCTGGCGCCGCGCAAGCCGGCAAAGCTGGTGCCGGTCTTCAGGCTGGTGTCGTAGGCCAGCAGGCTGCTGCTTTCGATGGTCAGCTTTTCGCCGGCCAGCGCCAGCACGGTGATCTCGAACGCATTGTGCGCAAAGAACACGGTGCCATTGCCCGAGGCCTGCATCAGCTGCATGCCCTCGTTCGTCACCTTGCGCTTGAGCGCGCCAAAGATGCCTTCGCCACCGAGCAGGGATTTTTCAAACTTGATGCTGCCCGTGTAGGCGACCATGGCGCCGGCGATCGCCAGCACTTTTTCGTCCTGCAAGCGCACTTCGAGCAGGCGGTCGGTATTGTTGCGGAAACTGGTCACTCGCGATCCTCCTGAAATGCCAGGCAACACAGCCATGGCTGAACGACAAGATACCGGCGGACATGCTTGCGTGCAAGCGCTATTCCTATCGAACGGCGCCTGCCTGCGGCGTTCAACGCTGCAGCGGCAAATGGCTGTGCTTGAGCTGGCGCAGCACAAAGCTCGATTTGCTGTGGCGAATGCCGGGGATTTTATACAGCCGCTCGCGCAGCAGCCGCTCGTAGTCGCGCGTGTCGCTGACCGCGATGCGCAGATAATAATCATAGTCGCCCGACACCAGAAACGCTTCCAGCACTTCCGGTATCAGCGCCAGCGCATGGCCGAATTCGAACAGCGCCTGGTCGGAATGGTCGTCCAGCGTGACCTGCACGATCACGGTATCGGCCAGCCCCACTTTGGCCGCATTGACCTGCACCGTATAGCCTTCGATCACGCCGTCTTCCTCCATGCGCTTGATGCGGGCCCAGCAGGGAGAGGAGGTCAGGCCGACCTGGCTGCTCAGTTCCTGCAGGCTGATGCGGGCGTCCTGCTGCAGCGCGGCCAGGATGGCGAGGTCGAATTTATCGAGTTTCATTCCGCACTTTCTGTATTTGGCAGCAAATTTTGCTGAACATCGTATTTTAATCGAGAAAAGCAGCAACCTTTTCTGCATCTGCCCGCAGAAAATAAGGCATGCAAACACTTCACTCTCCCCCTCCCGCCAGCAATGGCGCCAGTGTGCTGATCGACACCCTGCTGGCGCTCGGCGTCGACACCGTCTTCGGCTATCCGGGCGGCGCCGTGCTGCCGCTGTATGACGCCCTGCACGCCCAGCCGCGCCTGCGCCATGTGCTGGTGCGCCACGAACAGGCGGCCGTGCACGCGGCCGAAGGCTATGCGCGCAGCACCGGCCGGCCCGGCGTGGTGTTCGTCACTTCCGGCCCCGGCATGAGCAACACCACCACCGGCCTGCTCGACGCGCTATGCGATTCGATTCCCATCATCTGCATCAGCGGCCAGGTGGCGACCACGGCGATCGGCACCAACGCCTTCCAGGAATGCGATGCGCTCGGCATTTCCCGCCCCGTCACCAAATGGAACCGGCAGATCCGTACTCCAGAAGAAACGGCGGCGGTGGTGCAGGAAGCCTATCTGCAGGCCACGCAGGGCCGGCCCGGTCCCGTATTGATCGATTTCCCCAAGGATCTGCAACTGGCAGCCACGCCCCCGCCCGTATTTATGCCGGCCGCCAGGCCCCCACTGCGCTTGCCCGAGCTGGCCGATCTGGAACAGGCGGCCGGCCTGATCGCCGGCGCACGCCAGCCCGTGTTTTACGGTGGTGGCGGCCTGATCAATTCCGGCGACGCCGCCTGCGCGCATTTCACGGACCTGGTCGAGCTGACCGGCGCACCGTGTACCTTGACCCTGCTGGGCCTGGGCGCCTGTCCAGCCTCCAGTCCGCAATTTCTCGGCATGCTGGGCATGCATGGGACTTTGGAAGCGAACCTGGCCATGCACCATGCGGACCTGGTGGTGTGCGTGGGCGCCCGCTTCGACGACCGGGTCACGGGCAAGCTGGACGCCTTCTGCCCCGGCGCCAAGGTCATCCATGTCGATATCGACCCTGCGTCCATCGACAAGGTGGTGCGCGCCGACGTGGCCCTGCGCGGCGATTGCGCGCCGGTGCTGGCGGCCTTGCTGGAACGACTGCGCGGACGCGCCCTGCCCGATCTGGCGCCATGGTGGCAACGCATCGGCCATTGGCGCGACGAACACTGCCTGACGTTCGACGACACGCCGAACGTCATCGCGCCGCAGGCGCTGATGCAGAGGCTGCAGGCGGCGCTGGCGGGACAGGACGCCATTGTCTCGACCGATGTCGGCCAGCATCAGATGTGGGCGGCGCAACACTTGCGCTTCGAGCAGCCGGGCCGCTGGCTGACCTCGGGCGGCGCCGGCACCATGGGTTATGGCTTGCCGGCCGCCATCGGCGCCCAAGTCGCCCACCCTGGCAAGCGCGTGGTGTGCGTCAGCGGCGACGCCTCGATCCTGATGAATATCCAGGAACTGGCCACCGCCGTGCAGCACCGCCTGCCCGTCAAGGTGGTGCTGTCGAACAATGGCTACATGGGCATGGTGCGGCAATGGCAGGAGCTGATCCACGGCGGGCGCTACAGCCACAGCTATACCGAGGCGCTGCCCGATTTCGTGGCCCTGGCGCGCGCGTTTGGCTGGCAGGCCCGGACGGTGGAAAAGCGTGAAGAACTAGATGCGGCGCTGGCCGAATGCATGGCTTCCAGCGGCCCGTATTTCCTCGATGTGCGCGTGCATGGCGAAGAGAACTGCTTTCCCATGATGGCGCCGGGCGCGGGCCATCATCAAATCACCTTGGCGAAAGGGGTGCTCTACGCCCACACCCGATAAATCCAGTAGCTTTCATCGTTTCTGCTGGCCTGCGCCAGCTCGGTCGGGCTCAATCCCGTAATCTCCCGCGTCTCGCGGCAGAAATGCGCCTGGTCGGCATAGCCGCCCTGGGCCGCCAGATCGGACCACGACACCTTGCCCTGCAACATGGCGTCGCGCTCGTCGAGAAACAGCTGCTCGGCGCGGCGCATGCGGCGCAGGGTACGCATGGGCTGGCCGGCCCAGGTCTTGATGCGGCGCTCGATATTGCGCGCGCCGCTGGCCAGTCCGCTGGACGCCGCCTGCACGCCCAGGCGCCGCACCCAGTCGTGGATGGCGCTGGCCGGATGATCGTCCTGCTGGCGCGCCAGCTGCCAGCGCGGCGCAAGAAAAGTCTCCACCAGGGCCACGCGCGCCTCATCGTCAGGCGCGGCCAGCACCGCCTGCGACAACGATTGCCAGTCGGCATCGAACAGTTCGTCAAACGGGCGAAACTGGTCCAGCATCGGCCCCATCGCCACGCCCGTCAAGGCATGCAGCGCGGCCGGATAAAACATCACGATAAACGAGTGCACCGGTCCCGGGTTATAGCTGACCAGCGGATAGGACCGCGGGCCACCGAACAGCGCCGCCGGCATGCGCACGTCAGGCAGCATCAAACCCGGCGCGGCCGCTTCCAGCTCGCCCGACACCGTCCAGCTGATGCTGCACATCGGTGCGGCCGGAAAACGGTTCAGGCGCTGCGCCGGCAGCAGCGGCGCGCAAGCCGTGGTGTCGCGCACGAGAAAGGCGCGCACGCAGGAAGCGAGCGCCAGGCGCGGCGCGATCAGGCGCGTGACAGGCAGGGAGGTGGTAACCATGACAACGATTGTAGCGAGAAACGTCGGCGAACGGGCGATGTCGTATACGTTCAAGACTTGCCGATTCAAGCGCGCTACAGTCAGGCCATTGTTCGCCGTTCACCGGAGTTTGCCATGCCGCCACTCGACCTCGCCATCCCACCTGCCGCGCCCGCCGTTCCGCGCACGCTGCGCCAGATCCGCCACTTGCCAGGCCCATACGCCCTGCCCTTCTTCGGCAACAGTTTCCAATTGAAACTGCCACGCATCCACCGCGATGTGGAAGGCTGGGTACGCCGCTACGGCCCCTATATGCGCGCCTGGTTTGGCCGTACCCTGGTGCTGGTGGTGGCCGACAGCGAGGCCGTCTCCGCCATCCTGCGTGACCGGCCCGACGGCTTTCGCCGCCCGCTATCGAGCTACATCGTGTCCGAGGAAATGGGCGGCATCCCGGGCCTGTTCCTGGCCGAAGGCAGCGCCTGGCGCAACCAGCGCCGCATGGTGATGGCCGGCATGGCGCCCGGTGCCATCAAGGCGTATTTCCCGTCGCTGGTGACGGTGGCGCAGCGCCTGCAGCGGCGCTGGCACGGCGCCGCCAGCCGGGGCGAAGCGATCCATCTCGATGGCGACCTGAAGCGCTATACGGTAGACATCATCGCCGGGCTGGCGTTCGGCACCGAGGTCAATACGCTGGAAGCGGGCGAGGACGTGATCCAGCGCCATATGGATGCGATCCTGCCCGCCGTGGCGCGGCGCAGCCTGTCGATGCTGCCCTACTGGCGCTATTTCAAATTGCCCGCCGACAAGCGACTGGACCGCGACGTGGCGGCGCTGGACCGGGCCGTGACCGATCTGGTGGAACAGGCGCGGGCGCGCATGGCCCAGGACCCGGCACGCCGCGTGCGTCCGCCCAATCTGCTCGAAGCGATGATCGCCGCCGCCGACGAGCAGGACAGCGGCTTGGACGACCGCGCCGTGGCAGGCAATGTGCTGACCATGCTGCTGGCCGGCGAAGACACGACGGCCAACACGATCTCGTGGATGATTTATTTGCTGCGTTGCAACCCGTCTGCCCTGGCGCGGGCGCGCGAGGAAGTGCGCAGCGTGGCGCCCGACGTGGCCGGCTTTACCATCGAGCAGATGGACCGCCTGGACTATCTGGGCGCCTGCGCCAGCGAAGCGATGCGTTTGAAGCCGGTGGCGCCGTTTTTGCCGCTCGAAGCCTTGCGCGACACGGTGGTGGGCGACGTGGCCGTGCCGGCCGGCAGCCTGGTGTGGTGCGTGCTGCGCCACGATACGCTGTCCGACGCGCACTTTCCCGATGCCCAGGCATTCAGGCCCGAACGCTGGCTTGAAGAGGGCCAGCAGGAAGTCAACAACAAGCGCGCCGCCATGCCGTTTGGCTCGGGCCTGCGCACCTGCCCGGGCCGCTATCTGGCGCTGCTGGAAATCAAGATCGCCATGGCCATGCTGCTGGGCAGCTTCGATATCGCCGGCGTCGATACGCCGGACGGCGGCGAAGCGCAGGAGCTGATGGGTTTTGTGATGTCGCCGGTGGGCCTGTCGCTGCGGCTGGCCACGCCGCAGTGATACCATCGGCTTTTATGTCAACGTACCGCCATCATGAACGACAGCCTGATCGATATCCGTCTACGCCTGGCCGCCTTTGCGCAAGAGCGCGACTGGGACCAGTTCCATACGCCGAAAAACCTGGCCATGGCGCTGTCGGTGGAAGTGGCCGAGCTGGTGGAACACTACCAGTGGCTGCCGACCGGCGCGGACGAGGAACTCGACGAGGCGAAACGCACCGGCATCCGCCATGAACTGGCCGACGTGCTGATGTACCTGGTGCGCCTGGCCGACAAGAGCGGCGTCGACCTGCATGCGGCGGTGCTGGAAAAGATGGAACTGAACGCGCTGAAATACCCGGCCGGACAGGTGCGCGGCGACGCCCGCAAATATTCCGAGTACTGAGCCTACCCCCATCCGTGCGTGGCCGATACGCGAATCGGCGTAGCATCGGGCCATGCGTATTCCATTTATTCTCCTTTTTGCGGCCGTGTTGCCGTGTGGTGCTGCGCTGGCGCAAACGTCGCCCGTGCCGCAGGTAAAAGTTGACGCCACGCGCGACCCGGTCGACAAGTCCTACCGCAAGATGATGCAGGGCGTGGACCGCTTCGAACGCGACCATGGCCTGGCGCCGCAGGCCAGCCTGCGTTTTCGCTTGCTGCCGCGCCAGCCCGGCGTCGACATGCAAGGCGTGAAATTGCGCATCGCCGGCGACACTGTCAGCGTGCCGCTGCCCTTGCTTGAGGACAATAGCTTCGCCCCCGTGCGCAACGCGCAGGCCCTGCGCGAAGATGCCGTGCTGATCGCCAACCGCAAGGCCACCACCATGAGCTGGCGCGCCCAGGTCACCACGCCGGGCTTGCCACCGGGAACGCGGCGCCTGGGCGACCTGCGCCTGGAATGCCGCGCCGGCATGGATTCGGGCCTGATCTCGAACGACCCCGCCATTATTTCCTGGCTATCGAGCATGCTGTACAGCACCGACAAGGTCTGTTCCGAGCCGGACGGCAATTACCTGTTCTTTACCGACCGGCCCTTGCTGGGCGTCACCCTGGTGCACGGCGAGCGCCGCCTGGCCCTGCCCTTCAGGATGCTGTATGCGGGCGGCGAACAGACACCCGCCTCGCTGCCGTATTGCGATTGCCAGGTGTTGCTGGACCGCACCTATTACGCGCCACTATGGGACCAGGCCTGGCCCGACGATACCCTGCTGGAGTTCGATTACATGGATGAGGCGGCGCCATGAGGTGGCTGATATTTCCCCTGCTGCTGTCACTGGCCGCCTGCTCCGGCACGCGCGCCCTGCAAGCGAGCAAATCCGTGCCGCAAGCCACCCTGGAGCAGACAGTGCAGGTGGGCAGCAGCACCCGCGAACAGGTGCGCGCCGCGCTCGGCGAGAGCACCTCGATACGGTTTGATAGCGGCAATGAGGTGTGGATGTATACCTACCCCGCCGCCGCCGGAACGGGCGGCGAGTACCTGATCCTGTTCGGGCCGGACGGGGTGGTAAAAAAGGTGCGCCGCGGCGAGGTGTACCAGCTGAAGAAATAGCCCGGCTTACTTGGCCAGCGCCCGCACCGCACCGCCACTCGCCCTGCGCCTTGGCGCCTGCTTCAGCTTGAACACGAACATGGACTTGGCCACGCTGTCGGTGCGCTGCGCCAGGTTGGTGGCGGCGGCGGCGGCCTGCTCCACCAGCGCCGCATTTTGCTGGGTGATGCCGTCCATATGGATCACCGCCTGGTTGACCTGGCCGATGCCCTGGTTCTGCTCGCGGGTGGTCGACGAGATTTCATCCATCACCTCCGTCACGCGCGCCACCGACGCGATCACTTCCCGCATGGTGGCGCCGGCATTGCTGGTCAGCACGGTACCCGCATTCACGGTGGCGATCGAATGATCGATCAGGTGTTTGACTTCCTTGGCGGCCGTGGCCGAACGCTGGGCCAGGCTGCGTACTTCGCCGGCCACCACCGCAAAACCACGGCCGTGTTCACCGGCGCGCGCCGCTTCGACGGCCGCATTCAGGGCCAGGATATTGGTCTGGAAGGCGATGCCGTCGATCAGGCCGATAATATCGAGAATCTTGCGCGACGAGCCGCTGATTTCATCCATGGTGCTGACCACTTCGGTAACAATCGCGCCGCCCTTCGCGGCCACGGCGGAGGCCTGCACCGCCAGGTCATTGGCGGTGGCCACGTGATCGGCGCTGCTCTGCACGGTCGAAGTCAGCTCTTCCATGCTGGCGGCCGTCTGCTCCAGGCTGGACGCCTGCGATTCGGTGCGGCTGGACAAGTCCATATTGCCGGTCGCGATCTCGGCGGTGGTGACGCGGATATCCTCGAAATTGGCGCGCACGTCGCCGATGATGCTGTGCAGATTGATATTGGTCTGGCGCAGGGCCGCCATCAGCTGGCCCATGTCGTCGTCGCGCACCTTGTCGATCACGCCGGTCAGGTCGCCGCCGGCCATCTTGCGCGCCACCATCACGGCCTCGCTCAGCGGCTGCACCACCGAGTTGTGCAGATAGGCGCAGAACACCAGCATGATCACCGACGCCATGGCGGCCAGCGCAATCAGCCAGCCGCGCGTGGCGGCATGGGTGTCGCTGTCGATATTCCAGACGGCGCCAGCGAGCACGGCCATGGAGACGCAGAAGAAGATGGCGTTGACGGCCATGCCTTGCGACAGGCTGGGCTGGCTCAAGGCTTTCAGCCTGGCGCCCAGGCCCTGGCCAACGATCCGGCCATTGCGGAAGGCCAGCTTGGCCTCGTTGCCATCCTTGAAGCCCTGGTACAGCGCCGCCGCTTCGGCCACCTGCTCGCGCGTGGGTTTGGTGCGCACCGACATATAACCGACCGGACGGCCGTTTTCGATCACCGGCGTGATATTGGCCAGCACCCAGTAATAATCGCCGTTCTTGCAGCGGTTCTTGACCATGCCGGTCCACGGCATGCCGCTCTGGATGGTACGCCACAGGTCGGCAAAGGCCTCGGCCGGCATATCGGGGTGCCGCAGGATATTTTGCGGCGCACCCAGCAATTCTGATTCGGAAAATCCGCTGACTTCAATAAAATACTGATTGACATAATTAATGTTTCCCTGTAAATCCGTGGTGGAAACAATCGTCATGCCTTCATTAAGAATAGTTTCTTTTTGCGTGACGGGCATATTCAAGCGCATTCTCGCTCCTTGTTTTTGTAAATAGCATAGCAAAATTATAAAAACAATATACCACATCAAGCCTTGCGCCCATACCATGGCGCCAGTTTTGCCGTAGGTAAAGGAATAACATAAACACACGGCATTTATCTATTTATATTTCCTTTTATTTAATCGACTTGATTTTATTAACACGAAAAATATTAATACATTACGCTGCCATCATTGCGCATTCGCCTTCAACATTCCAATACGCTGCGCAATGCACGGCGATGCCTGCCAGTTACCGGCAACCATTACCAAGCGGTACGCCGCGATTCAAACCGTAAGTAGGAACACTTATTGCGCCAGCGGTGCAAAAAAGCGTTTCCCACAGAGAAATTATTGTTGCCGATAGGCGACAAAAAAGGCGCCCGAAGGCGCCTTTGCTCACTGCGGCTGACGCTGCAGGATTACTTGTAGGTCTTGCGCGGCGCTTTCGGGCGCGGCGGCGCAGGCTTGCGCTCCGAGGTACCGTCGTCCAGGGTGATGCGCAGTTGCTGGCCAGCCACCCACACCGATTTCAGGTGATCGAGGATTTCCGGCGGCATGCCTTCCGGCAGGTCCAGTACACTGTGCTTGTCAAAGATATCGATGCGGCCGATATGCTTGGCTTCCAGGTTCGCTTCGTTGGCGATGGCGCCGACGATATTGCTAGGCGTAACCAGATGATCGCGGCCCACTTCGATGCGGTAAGCCGTCACGCCCGGACGTGGACGCTCTTTCTTTGGCGCACGCACAGGAGCGTCGCTGGCAGGCACTTCCGGTGCGGCGTCCTTGAACGCAGGCGCGGCCTTGGCGGCAAACGGCTTGCGCGGTGCGGCTGCCGGCGCCAGGTCGGGCGCATCGCCATCGCGGCTGATGCGCAGTTGCTGGCCGGCGACCCATACGGTTTTCAGCTGATCCAGCAATTCTTTCGGCATGCTGTCCGGCAAGTCCAGGACGCTGTAGTCGTCGTAGATTTCGATGCGGCCGATGTTTTTCGAATCGATGCCTGCTTCGTTGGCGATGGCGCCGACGATATTGCCAGGTTTCACGCCATGCTGATGGCCCACTTCGATGCGGAAGGTCTGCATGCCGGCGTCCGCCGGGCGTTGCACGCGTTCCTTTTTCGGGAAGGCCGGGCGTTCGCTGCGCTCGCCACGTTCGAAGCGGTCACCGCGTTCAGGCCGGTCGTTGCGTTCGAAACGCTCCTGGCGTACCGGGCGGTCATCCTGCCAGGTGGCCTGTTCGCGCGCCTTGTTCTTGTCCAGCAGCAGCGGCGTATTGCCACGTGCCATCTTCGCCAGGGCGGCGGCGATTTCAATCGCCGGGATATTCTGTTCGCGTTCGAAGTCTTCGATCAGCGACTGGAATTGTTCCAGTTCGCCCAGCGCCAGGGTTTCCGTGATCTGTTCCTTGAACTTGGCGATGCGCACATCGTTGACGGCCTGGATGGTCGGCAGTTCCAGCATGCCGATCGGCTGGCGGGTCGAGCGTTCGATGGCTTTCAACAAGTTCTTTTCACGCGGGGTGATGAACAGGATCGCTTCGCCGCTGCGGCCGGCGCGGCCGGTGCGGCCGATACGGTGGGTATAGCTTTCCGGATCGTGCGGCACGTCGTAGTTGACCACATGGCTGATGCGTTCCACGTCCAGGCCGCGCGCGGCCACGTCGGTGGCGACCAGGATGTCGATCTTGCCGTCTTTCAGCTGCTGGATGGTGCGCTCGCGCTGTGCCTGCTGGATGTCGCCGTTGATGGCGGCGGCCGAGAAACCGCGCGCCTGCAACTTGCCGGCCAGCTCTTCCGTGCCCAGCTTGGTGCGGGCGAAGATGATCATGCCGTCAAACGCTTCCGCTTCCAGGATGCGGGTCAGCGCGTCGAGCTTGTGCATGCCCGACACCAGCCAGTAGCGCTGGCGAATATTGTCGGCCGTGCCGGTCTTGGCGGCCACCGTCACTTCGGCCGGATTGACCAGGTACGTTGTGGCGATGCGCTTGATGACGGAAGGCATGGTGGCCGAGAACAGCGCCGTCTGATGGCCTTCCGGTGTTTCTTTCAAGATGCGTTCGACGTCGTCGATAAAGCCCATGCGCAGCATTTCATCGGCTTCGTCGAGCACCAGGGTTTTCAGCTTGGACAGGTCGAGCGACCCCTTGTCCAGGTGATCGATGACGCGGCCTGGCGTGCCGACAATGACGTGCACGCCGCGGCGCAGCGCCGACAGTTGCGGGCCATAGCTTTGGCCGCCGTAGATCGGCAGCACATGGAAGCCGGGAATGTGGGCAGCGTAGACCTGGAACGCTTCGGCGACCTGGATCGCCAGTTCGCGCGTCGGGGCCAGGACCAGGGCTTGGGGTGAGCTTTGTTTCAGATCGATGCGCGACAGGATGGGCAGGGCAAAGGCGGCGGTTTTACCGGTACCTGTCTGCGCCTGGCCCAGCACGTCGCGGTTGGCGAGCAACAAGGGAATCGTGGCCGCCTGGATAGGCGACGGTGTTTCGTAACCGACATCCTTGAGCGCACGTATCAGCGGCTCGCTCAGGTTGAGATCGGAAAATAAGGAAATTGGTGTATCAGACATGAAATCACTCACAAGTTCGCTCGAATCGCCCAATGCGAAAGAGTGTATCTGCTAGTTTACTCTTTACTGGCCCGTACCGGGTGGAACAGCAGCGCAGATCGCCAATTTTTGCCATCCAAAACGCAGAAAAATCGGCGATCCGCACGCAATTGGTGCAAAAACCAGGCAATCTTACCTGTTTTGCAATATATTCATATCCTGTTACAGATGCTCGGGAGCAAGTGTTGGCGCGTCCGCCGCATGGCGCAGGAATTCCAGCAAGTCCGCGTTCAACTGGTCCTTGTGGGTGGTCGCCAGGCCATGCGGCGCGCCCGGATACACCAGCAGCCGGCTGCCGATAACAAGTTCGGCCGAGCGCCGCGCCGAGGCGGCAATCGGCACGATCTGGTCATCGTCGCCATGGATCACCAGGGTCGGAATGTCGAATTTCGCCAGGTCCTGCGTAAAATCCGTTTCCGAAAACTGCTTGATGCACAGATAGGCGGCCGGCATGCCTGCTTGCATGCCCTGCCGCCAGAACGCGTCACGCACGCCTTGCGACGGCTTGGCATCGGGCCGGTTGTAGCCATAAAACCCTTCGCTCAGGTCGCGAAAGAACTGGCTGCGGTCGGCCTGCACGCCGCTACGGATATCGTCAAACGCTTCGATCGGCAAGCCCAGCGGGTTGTCCGGCGTTTGCAGCATCAGCGGCGGCACGGCGCCCACCAGCACCGCGCCCGACAATCGACCCGTGCCATGGCGGCCGATATAGCGCGCCACCTCGCCGCCGCCGGTCGAATGGCCGACCAGGGTCGCGCCCTGCAAATCGAGCGCCTCGATCAGTTCGGCCAGGTCGTCGGCATAGGTATCCATGTCGTTGCCGTCAAACGGCTGGCTGGAACGGCCATGGCCGCGCCGGTCGTGGGCGATCACGCGGTAGCCGTTGGAAGCGAGGAA
This sequence comes from Janthinobacterium sp. J1-1, assembly GCF_030944405.1. NCBI lineage: Bacteria > Pseudomonadati > Pseudomonadota > Betaproteobacteria > Burkholderiales > Oxalobacteraceae > Janthinobacterium > Janthinobacterium sp. J1-1. The sequence goes on along the minus strand of NZ_CP132339.1, from coordinate 963,482 downwards.
AAACATCTGGTCTTCCCAGGCATCGGCCGACAGCGGCCAGCCATGGCTGAACACCACGGGCGCGCCGCTGCCCCAGTCCTTGTAGTAAATCGTCGTGCCATCACGAGTGCGCAGGGTATTGCCTGCGGTTGCCTTATCGGTCGTGCTGCGTGCGTCGGTCATGCCAGCCTCCTTGGTCATGGCCTGCCGGTTGGCGGCCCTCGCGGCCATTGTGGCCCGATTCGACTCATGCACGCCGCGCTGTACGTTCAGGAAAGATGATCCGTAGAGTAAGATTGCTGCCGACACATCATCGTCATGCCATGTCCTTGTTTAAATTTTGGAGTCTTTATGCGTACCTCTTTCGCCCTCGCCGCCAGCCTTGCCCTGTTTGGCACGGCTGCCAGCGCCCAGAAACTGCCTGTCGTTGCCGAAGCGCCGCTGCGCGCCCACCTGTCCTTTCTTGCCGACGACCTGCTCGAAGGACGCGGCACCGGCCAGCGCGGCGGCGACCTGGCCGTGCGCTACCTGGAAACCCAGGCGGCGCTGGCCGGCTTGCAGCCACTGAAGGACGGCACGTATCGCCAGGGCTTGAAGATCGTCGGCAGCAAGGCCTTGCCCGACAGCACCGTGACCTTCAGCGCTGGCGGCAAGACCATCGCGCCCAAGTTTGGCGAGGGCATCGTGTTTGGCGCGTCGAATGGGCAGGAAAAAGTGGCGTTCGACGCCCCCGTGGTGTTTGCCGGCTACGGCATCGACGCTCCGGAAGAAAAATGGGACGACTTCAAGGGCGTCGACCTGAAGGGCAAGCTGGTGATCATGATGGTCAATGATCCGCAGCCAACCGCCAGCGAGCCGAACCGCTTTGCCGGCAAGTCGCTGACCTGGTATGGCCGCTGGGTCTACAAATACGAGGAAGCGCTGCGCCAGGGCGCGGCCGGCGTGCTGCTGATCCACACGACGGCGTCGGCCTCGTACCCATGGTCGGTACCGGCCAACGGTTTCGGCCATGAGCGTTTCAACCTGGCCGGCAGCGGCAATGCGATGGAAGGCTGGCTGCAGGAAGACATGGCGCGCACCCTGTTCAAGGCAGCGGGCCAGGATCTGGACGCCCTGCGCGCCCAGGCCGAAACGCGCGACTTCAAGCCGGTGGCCCTGAACGCCACCGTCAAGGTCAGCCTCAACAGCACCATCCGTACCATCGAACAATTCAACGTGGCCGGCATCGTGCCCGGCACCGATCCGAAGTTGAAAGACGAGGCAGTGATTTACTCAGCGCACTGGGATCACCTGGGCAAGGATGACGACGGTAGCGCCAAAGCCGGCAGCGACCATATCTATAACGGCGCGATCGACAACGCCTCGGGCGCGGCCGCCCTGCTGGCGATGGCGCAAGTGGCCGTCAAGCAACCGGCACGGCGCACGCAGATCTTCCTGTGGCCTGCCGGCGAGGAAACCGGCATGCTGGGCGCCAATGCCTACGTGCGTGCACCGCTGTGGCCGCTGGCCAGGACCGCCGCCGACCTGAATCTCGACAGCATGAATTTTGTCGGCAAGACGCACGACATCGGTGTCGCCGGCGCCGAGCGCAGCAGCCTGTACGCCAGCGCCGCCAAGGTCGCCAAGCGCATGGGCCTGCGCCTGGCACCGGCCATTCCCGACCTGTCCGGCGCCTTCTACCGGGCCGACCATTTCGCCTTTGCCAAGGCCGGCATTCCCGCCTTCAACGTGGGCTCGGCCGTGTTCTCGGGCGACGGCTCGTTCGACTTCGTCAAGGACCCGAAAGAATCAAGCGCGCGCCTGGTTGCGTTCAAGAAAGACTACCATCAGGTCACGGATGAATACAACCCGTCCTGGGACCTGTCGGGCATGGTGCAGCAGGCGCAGTTCACCCTGAACCTGGGCTACGAAGTGGCCAACGACAAAACCATGCCGGTGTGGAACAAGGATGAGGCGTTCGGCAAAGTGAAGCGCTAAATACTTAAAAGCAACTCTATCGATTATCGGACAAGGACCAGCATGTCATTACAAAAAGGCCAGAAACTCAAGCTCGACAGCAGTACGGTGGCGGCGGACATCACCGTCAGGTGCACGCTCAAGGCGCCGTTCCATATCGACGTCAGCTGTTTCGGCCTTGATGCGAACGGCAAGTTGTCCGACGAGGCGTATATGGTGTTCTACAACCAGACCGCCTCGCCCAAGGAAGAAATCCGCCTGCTGGCCGATGTGCCCGACAGCCAGTTCATGGTCCAGCTGGCCAGGCTGCCGGCGCGGATCGACAAGCTGGTGTTTACCGCCGCCATCGATCCCGCGCACAGCCAGACCATGCGCGAACTGGGCCGCCTGGAGTTTCGCCTGGGCGAACATGTGTTTGCCTTGAGCGGCCTGGACTTCAGCGGCGAAAAGGCGATCATGGTCGCCGAGCTGTACCGGAAAGACGGCGACTGGCGCCTCGGCGTCAACGGCCAGGGTTTCAATGGCGGCCTCGACGCCCTGCTGGTGCATTTCGGCGGCGCCGTCGCGCCCGCCGGCGCTACTGCGACGCCGGCAGCGGCGGCCCCAGCCAGGGTCTCGCTGGAAAAACGCTTCGAGCAACAGGCGCCGCAACTGGTCTCGCTGGCAAAAATCGCCGGTGTCTCGCTGGCCAAGAACCAGCTGGAGCGGGTGCGCGCCAAGGTGGCGTTTGTCCTCGACGCGTCCGGCTCGATGTACGGGCAATATGACAGCGGGCAGGTGCAGGAGGTGGTCAATCGCGTGTTTCCCCTCGGTGTGCACTTCGATGACGACGAGGAACTGGAGACGTGGGCTTTTGCGCTCAAGAGCAAGCAGCTGTCGAATGTCACCTTCGGCAATTTCAAGAACTATGTCAAGAAAGACAAAGGCGGCTGGCAGCAATGGATGAGCGACTTGAATGCCGGCTACAACAATGAACCGGCCGTGATCCGTGACGTGATCACGCATTTTTCCGGTTTGACGCCACCGGCTGTCGTGACCGAGAAGAAAGGAATTTTCTCGTCGAAAAAGGTATTTCCGGAAGGATTTGCTCCCGCCATCGCTGCCAAGGCGCCGGTCTTCGTGCTGTTCATTTCGGATGGCGGCGTGTCGCACAACGACGAAATCCAGTTCCTGATCCGCTGGGCCAGCACCTTGCCGATCTTCTGGCAATTTATCGGCATCGGCGGCTCCAGCTACGGCGCGCTGGAAAAGCTCGATGACCTGTCCGGCCGCCATATCGACAACGCCAATTTTTTCGCCATCGACGACCTGCGCCAGATTTCGGAAGCCGAGCTGTACGACCGCATGATGCAGGAGTTCCCGGCGTGGCTGAAGCAGGCGCGCGCCAGGGATATCATCGGGAACTACGAGCTGTAGTTCAAATCGCCATGATCCGTTTCAGGTCGACAAACGCCGTTTCATACAGGTGCTGGAAGGCGCCGACCATTACCTCTTCCACGCCTTCGGCCGCGTCGAACTGGCTCGACCATTCGGCCACGCAGGAGGTGGCGCCCGGCTCGCCGGTGACGCGCAGGGTGGAACGGTAGTTTTTCACGGGGATCGGACCCGAGACGATGGTGTAGCTGTAGCTTTTGTCCGCTTCGCTGAAGCTTTGCAGGCGTTCGGCGATGATGGCGCCGTCCGTGGTTTTCAGGCGGCGCACGCGGCCGCCCTGCTCCGGCAAGCTGGTCTTGATCGAGCTCGACCACTCCGCCAGCGACTGGAAGCCGCCGATAAAATCCCACACGCGTTCGGCGCTTGCCGCCAGTGTCACAGAAACAGTTACTTGGGCCATCTTTAATTCGGTTCCTCATCCAGGTTTGCCGGGCGCCGAGGCGGGCCGGGCCGGCCGGAATGCCCGGCACAGGCGCTATTTTAGCGCCCATGCCGCGTTGCTGCCGAATGCTTACAGATTTTCTGATAGGAAAATGAGCGAATTGCCGTGTGCCTGCACCGACGCGCGCTGGTTGTAGCTGTCGCGGTAATTGCAGTTGAAACCGTGTTCGGCTTGCGCGTAGACATGGATTTCCACTTCTTCGCGGCCGTCGAAACGCTCGGCGATGGCTTTCACGGCATCGGCCGGGATATGGCTGTCGCTGCCGCCAAAATGCATCAGCAGCGGCACCTTGATCTCGCCGGCCAGGTCCAGCTTGTTCTGGATGCCGCCGCCATAGTAGGCGATGGCGGTATCGACCAGGCCGGCCGCTGCCGCCTGGTAGGACAAGCGGCCGCCAAAGCAATAGCCAATCGAAGCGATCTTGCCTTCGACTTCAGGACGCGCGCGCAGGGCGGCGACGGTGGCGGTGATGTCGGCCAGCGCTTGCGGGTTGTCAGTCGCCTGCATCAGTTCGACGGCGCGCTTCCAGCCCGATTCGTCATAGCCCAGTTCGATGTGCGCGCCTTCGCGCCAGAACAGGTCGGGCACCAGCACCACATAGCCATCAAGCGCATATTGCTCGGCAACCGTGCGGATATGTTCATTGACGCCAAAAATTTCCTGCAACAGCACGATGCCGGGGCCTTTGCCGATATGCGGCACGGCCAGGTAGGCCTGGAAGGTGGCGCCGTCGGCGCCGGTGATATCGATCCACTGCGTAGTGATGCTCATGAAGACTCCAGTTCTGTGAGGGGGAAACAGAAAAGCATCTTACTGGTTTTTTCCGCTTCCTGCGCCCGCCCCGCCCCTGCCTTGTGACAGGCGACAATCGCGGAACCTGGTACATTCCTAGTACATTTCGCGCAAGTACAATACCGGACCGGATTTGAATACGCCGAACACCACGCGGCCCACGCTCGATGGCAAATAGGAAAAGCCGCCGACCGACACATCGACGCTGCCGGCTACCTTCGGCGCCTGCAGGGTCAGCCGCCCATTGCCTGCCAGCACGCCCCCGCTGAACTGATACACCTGGTCGGCCACCACCAGATTGCTGCAGACCAGCTGTTTGAGGCAGTTGGCCAGCACCACCTGGGGCTTGCCGAAACGGCTGATGCCGTCGGCCAGGTTGACGCGCCAGAGCTTGCCATCCCAGTACTTCAGCTGCACGTCCAGGCGCATGGGCAGCAGTTCCGAGCCGGAACTGTTGGGCACGGAAATAAAGCCGGTCAACACCGTCAGCGCCGCTTCCTTGCCCTGCGACGAGGGCTTCGACGTGACCAGATTGTTGACCGAATACGTAAAGTTGGCGCGCAACAGCACGCCTGTCGGCGCCGCCAGCGTCGATGCTGCGGCCGAGGGCGAATAGGCACCGGGAAATTGATAGGCCAGCACCTGGCGCGCCACGCCCTTGCTGAAGGAGCTCATCGGCACGCCGGTCAGGGTGGTGCCGGCCGCGCTGCCATCGGTCAGCTTGCCGCCGGCCGGATTGACTGGTGGCGCATTGCTCGTATCCTTGGCATCAAGCGCCAACAGCAATACCTGCTGATTCTTCAAGTCACCATCGGCGTCATCGAAATTCTCCGTCGTCACGCCCTGCAAATTTTGCGCCGTGACGGCCAGCGCGAAAGGCTGGCGCGAATACACAAACCGCGGGTCTGCGCCGGTGTCAGGACAGGCCAGCTGGGTGCCGCACAAGGCGGGAAATTGCTTGTATGGTTCGGTGGACAAATCAACAGCGGTCTGAAAATGATGAGGAATGAACAGCACATTATTGCTGACGCCCGTCGCCAGTGGCGTGACAGTATCGATTTTTTGCACGCCCAGGTAATTATTCAAGGTGGCGGTCATATTGATGGTGCCTGTTTCCGCCCATGCCAGCTCGCTTGCGGTGCCAACACCACTACTGAAGACAAGCTTGCCTTCAAGCTTGGGATTGGCGACGACCTTGGGCGCATTGAAGACCGGTTTCACAAAAACACGGTCGAGTGCCACATCCGGAGTAACCGTCTCACGACCGAAATTGGGCGTGGTGGCGCCCGCCTTGTTTTGCGCCGTGACCGTCACCGACGGCACTTCCTGGCCCGCACGCTGCGGGCTGGCAATCGCGCTAAAGGCAAACTTGGCCGGCGCGACGATGACATTGCCGCTGCCCGTCATGCTCAAGCCACTGTCGGCGCCGCTGGTCGAGGTGTAGGTCGCAGTCAGCCCCACCTGGCCCACATCCGCATATTGCATCCTGGGGGTCGCCACGCCTGCGCTATTGAAGCCCAACAAGACATCGGCGCCAGCCGCGCTGCAAGCGCTGCTGGTGTTACCGGCCAGCGGCACATAAGTACCGTTCGTCCCCTGTATGCGCGTGGGCAAGGTGCCGCTGGCAGGGTTGGCATAGCTGCATTTCAACTTGATGGTTTTATTCTGGTTGGCAAACAGCGGCACGCAAACCTGGGGATTGCTGCCCGACGCCTGCACCGCGCTGATCGACACCGACTGCGCATCTTCCGCATAGCGCGGATCGCCGCTCACCTGCAGGCCGCTGCTGTTGAACGGCATCTGGCAATTGGTGGTGCTGCCGGTGGTGCTGTCTTTGCACACCAGCGCGCCCGTGGTGGACGGCGTGCTGGTCAGGCTCAGGGTGGCCGTGCCCCCCGCATATTGCGCCACCGTGCTGTCGACGCTGCCGGTATTGCCCGTCTGCGCCGTGGCGCCGCCAGGCGACAGAACGACAGTCGCGCCATTCTTATAAAGGCTGCCGCAGCTGGCGTCGGCGCAGGCTTTGACGGTGACTTTTTCCGGGGAGCAGCTTAGCGCCGCGGCCGGGTGGGAGATTTCGAAATGGTGGGGGCCGGATTGGACGCCGGGGCCGCATTTGGGGCCCTTAACGCTATCTACGGGAAAGCCGCTTTTGTTTGTCACGCAAGTGCATTTGGTATCTGCCGTGTCAGCTTTACAGGTAATCGTCTGGTAGACGCGCGTGCTCCAGTCAAGGAAGATTTTTCCTACAAGAGCAGTGCCACTGATATATGCATTTTCCGGTGCGAGGGATACATCGCCGGCATCGACATTGCCTTTGATCTCACTCTTGGCACCAATTGTCAGCGATGTGCTGGCAGTGATATTGCCTTCGACCTGAACGCTATCCGGCAAAATATTTACTTTAGGCGCGATAATGTCACCTTTCATCTTGCTACCTGAGCCCAAGTCAAAGGAATTTTTGGCAGTAACATTGCCATTGATAGTGACACCCGAATCGGTTTTGATAACGTTACCCTTGATTGAGCCAGTCACAAGCGAACGGGAAGAAATTTTAACCTCGCCAGTAGCTGTAATATTACCTTTGACCGTAGTTGGTGCAGTACCGAGTGTGACGGAAGCCGCTGTAATATCGGCCACCACAACCGCCCCTTCGATTGCCCCTACAACAAAATTGCCAGGTTCCGCGACAATAGAGCCGCCAGTTACGTTCAAATTGGCAGGCTTGATGCCACTAAAGCTTATATCGCCTACAACCGTCAGTTTGGCAGTACCACTCATGGTGAAAAACTGATTGTAGTCGAGCGTGACGCTGCTCTTAACCGTTACCGCATAGCCGCTTGCTATCGTATACGCATCTACTTTATTAAAAGCATCACAAGTGTATTGATTACCAGATTTGGGACAATTTGTGATGTTGCTGCCATCGAAGTTAATATTAGCGGCCTGAGCTAAACCAGTCCACAGCAAGAAAAATAGGCCTATAGCAAAGAGAGGTATGCGCACGATGGTCCGTAGTCTAAGGATGGCAGGCGTAACTGCATGTGATGATCCATGCTAAGCTCATCGCCTCATGCATGTTGTTGCATTATGGCAGCATTCCTCTCTCAGCCGCTACAGAATGATCAAGCCCACTCCCCAGTCCTTCCCCCTGCGCACTGTCGATATCATTATTTACCCGGGCTTCAAGGCCCTCGAAGCCATCGGTGCCATGAAGGTGTTTGATTATGCCAACACCCATCTGCGCCTGCGCAACTTGCCGGGTGGTTATGACATGCGCATCGCGTCCACCGCCATCGGCCCGGTGGAGTCGGATACGCTGATGAGTTTGCATGCCAGCAAGGCGCTGGACGCCAGCCGCTTGCCGGACTTGGCCGTGATTGTCGGTTGCCACCATGTCGAGCAGGTACTCGATGAAATCCCGGCGATCGCCGCCTGGGTGGCCGAGGCCGCGCCGCGCATCGATACCCTGGCGGCGCTGTGCACGGGCTGCTTTTTCCTGGCCGAGGCAGGCGTGCTCGACGGCAAGCGCGCCGCCACGCACTGGAGCGCGGTCGACAGCCTGCGCCGGCGCTATCCACAGGTCGACGTCAATGCCGATGCGATCTTCGTGAGGGAAGGCAATGTATGGACTTCGGCGGGCGTCACCGCCGGCATCGACCTGGCGCTGGCGCTGGTGGAGGAGGATTTCAGCCGCGATATCGCCCTGGAAGTGGCGCGCGACCTGGTGGTGTATTTGAAACGGCCGGGCGGGCAGTCGCAGTTTTCCGTGCACCTGTCGAGCCAGATGACGACGCACCCGACCATACGCCAGTTGCAGGCATGGATCATGGAACACCTGGCCGAAGACTTGAGCGTGCCGCAGCTGGCGGCCAGCCTGGCCATGAGCGAGCGCAATTTTACGCGCGTGTTCCAGCGCGAAACGCAGACCAATCCCACCGAATTCATCGAAACGGCGCGCTTCGAAGTGGCGCGCCGGCTGCTGGAAGAAAACGTGTCGTCACTGAAACAGGTGGCCGCGCAAACGGGCTTGCACAGCGAGGAAAGGCTGCGCCGCCTGTTTCACAAGAAGCTCGGCGTCACGCCGCGCGACTACCGCGAACGCTTTTCCAGCACCAGCCGCTAGCGCGATTTTCCGGTACGCACATGCCGCGTTGCCAGTTGCTGGCGATGCCATTCCAGCGGCGTAAACATCAGCGCGCACAGCAGATACGTGGCCAGCAAGGCCAGCCAGATGACGGGCGTGGCGAGGATGGCGGCGTCGCGCCACCACAGCGCCAGCACGGCGGACAGGCTGGCGCCGAGCAACACGGGCAGCATGCGCCGCAAGGTCAGCAGATAGGCAGTGGCGAACATCAGGGCTCCCGGCATCAAAGATTGCGCAGCGATGCCCTGACATTAGCAGGGGCGGACGGCGAAGTACAGCGCGCCATCCCCTGCTGGTCGCAAATGTTGCTTTAGTACAGCACTACCGACCGGATCGACTCGCCGCTCTTCATCAGATCAAAACCTTCGTTGATGCGTTCGAGCGGCAGGCGATGGGTGATCAGGTCGTCGATATTGAGCTTGCCTTCCATATACCAGTCGACGATCTTCGGCACATCGGTGCGACCACGCGCGCCGCCGAAGGCCGACCCGCGCCATTCGCGGCCCGTCACCAGCTGGAACGGACGGGTGGAAATTTCCTGGCCCGCAGCCGCCACGCCGATAATGAACGATTTGCCCCAGCCTTTATGCGTGCACTCGAGCGCCTGGCGCATCAGGGTGGTGTTGCCGACGCATTCAAAACTGTAATCGGCGCCGCCGTCGGTCAGCTGGACGATGGCGTCGACCACGTTTTCCACCTCGTTCGGGTTGATAAAGTGCGTCATGCCGAACTTGCGGGCGATCGCCTGGCGCGCCGGGTTGATGTCGATGCCGATGATTTTGTCGGCACCCACCATTTTCGCGGCCTGGATCACGTTCAGGCCGATACCGCCCAGGCCGAACACGGCCACGTTGGCGCCCGCCTCGACCTTGGCCGAGAACAGCACCGCGCCCACGCCGGTGGTCACGCCGCAACCGATATAGCAGACCTTGTCGAACGGCGCGTCTTCGCGGATCTTGGCCAGGGCGATTTCCGGCACCACGATGTAGTTGGAAAAGGTCGAGGTGCCCATGTAGTGGAACAGCGGTTTGCCGTCCAGCGAGAAACGACTGGTGGCGTCCGGCATCAGGCCACGGCCCTGGGTGCTGCGGATTTTCTGGCACAGATTGGTCTTCTGCGACAGGCAGAACTTGCACTCGCGGCATTCCGGTGTGTACAGCGGAATCACGTGGTCGTCTTTTTTCAGCGTTTTGACGCCCGGGCCCACGTCGACCACGATGCCGGCGCCTTCATGGCCCAGGATGGCCGGGAAGATGCCTTCCGGATCGGCGCCGGACAGGGTGTAGTAATCGGTATGGCAGATGCCGGTCGCTTTCAGTTCGATCAGCACTTCGCCTTCGCGCGGGCCGGCCAGGTCGACTGTTTCGATGGTCAGGGGGGCGCCGGCCTTCCAGGCCACGGCTGCTTTGGTTTTCATGGGTTGCTCCTGCTCGGTTTCAGATGGCGCATTATGGCCGGACGACACCGCAGGCGGGGCGGCAAACGGGGAGATTGTCTGAAAACGCGGCGCCGTTGTCCGATCGTGCGGCAGCGAACGGAACAGCTGATTGCGGCAGGCGTATGCTCGCGACAGTTCACGCTCGCTTGCGAAGGATCAAGTCTGCCAGCGAAAAAATGAATGATTGTATTCCAACGCCGTCCATCATTTGACAGGCGGCTGCGTCGTTCCATCCCTGGAGACTGACATGCGCAATCGAACTTGCTTCACTGCATTCAAACAATCCTTGCTGGCGCTGCTGTTGCTGTTCAGCCTGGGCCTGCTGGCCTCGTGCGGCGGCCATGACGATGACGACGATCCCGCACCCGGCCCCACGACCGGCAGCCTGGTGGTGACCATCAGCGGCCTGCCGGCCGGCGTGAGTGGCGCCGTCACCGTGACCGGGCCGGCGTCCTACAGCAAGCTGCTGACGGCGTCGACCACCCTGAACAACCTGGCGCCAGGCGCGTATGCCGTCACTGCCGCCAATGTGGCTTACGGCAGTGGCAGCCTGGCGGCCACGCCGGCGACCCGGCAAGTGCAGGTTGCCGCCGGCGCCACCACCAGCGCCGGCGTCGCCTACGCGGCCACGGCGCCGCTGGCGCTGGCCTTGCAGGAGGTCGCCAGCGGCTTGCAGGCGCCGACCTTCCTGACCGCGCCGGCAGGCGACAGCCGCCTCTTCATCGTCGAGCGCGCCGGGCGTATCCGCATCGTCGACAATGGCAACCTGCTGGCCACGCCGTTCCTCGACATCAGCAGCCGCACCAGCACCGATGGCGAACGGGGCCTGCTGTCGATGGCCTTTCATCCGCAGTACGCCAGCAATGGCTACTTTTTCCTGTACTACACCGACCTGATCGGCAATATCATCATCGAGCGGCGCCAGGTTTCGGCCGGCAACCCCAATCTCGCCGATGCGCTGGCCAGCGTGCAGATCATCGCGATTCCCCACCCCGGCTTCAGCAACCACAACGGCGGCCTGCTCAGTTTTGGCCCGGACGGCTATCTGTATGCGGCCACGGGTGACGGCGGCGGTGCCGGCGACCCGTCCGGCAATGCGCAAAACACCAATCTGTTGCTCGGCAAAATGCTGCGCCTGGACGTCAACGCCAGCAGCATCGCGCAACCGTATGCCATCCCGGCCAGCAACCCGTTTGTCAATACGGCAGGCAAGCGCGCGGAAATCTGGGCGTATGGCCTGCGCAATCCCTGGCGCTATGCCTTCGATACCACCGCGCAACTGCTGTATATCGCCGACGTGGGCCAGGGCCAGCGCGAAGAGGTCAATGTGGCGCCAGTCGGCACGGCAGGCAACAATTACGGCTGGAACATCATGGAAGGCACGCAGTGCTATAACAGCGCCACTTGCAACCAGGCGGGGCTGGTGCTGCCCAAGGTCGACTACGGCCACGACAGCGCCGGCGGCTGTTCGATCACGGGCGGTTATGTGTACCGCGGCACGGCCCTGCCGGAACTGGCCGGCCACTATCTGTATTCCGACTATTGCAGCGGCTGGCTGAAGAGTTTTACTTACAGCAATGGCAGCGCCTCGGCCGTGACGGATTGGGCCATCACCAACGTGGGCAATATCGTGTCGTTCGGCCAGGATGCGCAGAAAGAGCTGTACATGCTCAGCAGCAGCGGCAAGGTTTACCGCATCGTGCGCAAGTAATCGCGCAGGTGGTTTTTTCGACGCATGGCGGGGAAGCGGCTAGAATTGACTTTCCCGCCACGTCCGGCACACCTGATCAAGAGAGACCCATGGCCCGTTTGACACTTGAATTTCCCGAAGACCAATACTGCTATTCTTCGCAATTGACGGTGCGCACCACCGACATCAATGCCGGCAACCATCTCGGCAACGATTCCATGATCTCCATGATTTCGGAGGCGCGCGCCCGCTTCCTGTTCGAATTCGGCGTGCGCGACATCGAGGCCGACGGCACCGGCATCATCGTCACTGACCTGGCCACCACCTACCGCGCCGAAGCCCATGCGCGCGACCAGTTGCTGTTCGAAGTGGGCGTGATGGACTTCAACAAATACGGCGGCGACATCACCTTCCGCATCACGCGTCCGCGCGACAACACCCTGATCGCGATGGCCAAGTCCGGCTTTGTATTTTTCAACTACAAACGCAGCCAGGTCGTGCCCATGCCGGAAGAATTCGGCAGCAAATTTACCCAGGTGAACTGGATCGACTGATCATGGCTTGAGCGTTAGCTGCGCGGTACATTGAAAGTTTTGGCGAACCATTCGTCGATCATCAGTTTTTCATAGCGCAGGCGCTCGCCGCTGGAATAACGGTTCATGCGCGTCAGGTAAGACATGTCGGACAGTTGCGCCTTGTCGCTCTTGATCACCTTGCCGTCCTGTTCCAGCGCATACGACAGGCTGATGCGCGGCCAGTCGACGCCGCCCGTCAGCACGCGGATCTCGTTCGCCGAGCGCACGTGCGGATCTTCGCGGCCTGCCAGGTCGACATCGGTGACCACGATCTTCAAGCGCTGGCCGGCCGGCAAGGACGCGCCCAGCTTGTCAAAGTGGCGCGTCAACTCCGTCAATGCCTCTTCGCGCTTGCGCGGATCGAACGAGATATCGGTGAATTGATCCGGCTTGTCATACAGCACTTCGGTATTGCCGGAAGCCGGACCCGACACGGGACTTTGCGCCCACGCGGCACCAGCAGCCAGCAAGACGGTTCCCGCCAGCAGCAGATGCGTGATTTTCTTTTTCATGATCATCCCTTTCAAAAAACATCCGTGTCAAATATACGCGCATGTGCTGCCGTCGCCACTGGAATTCATACCTTGTTACGAAGTCGGGGCCAGGCGCCGCGCTGGCGCGCACCGACTTTTATAACGGTTTTATTGGCAATATTGATTAAAACAAAGTATTGTCTTGAAAATATAGTTGCGTAAGCGATAAAGTATGTATGGCAATATTTCCATGTAGTTGAAAGCACTGTTGCATGGAAGCAGGACAATTTTTCTTGCCTGTTGTTAATACCATGCGCTCGGTCTACAATCGTCAGAATGCGCCCGGAAAACGCGCAACGCCAGCGGTGGCGCACAGGGATTGCCTGGCGCGTGGCGGTCAGTCATGCCCTTTAGCGGAACTCGCCCTTATGTCATTTTTGTCTTCAGCCTCGCCCAAGTTACCGCCGTGGAAAGTCTTGCTTGTCGACGATGAACCCGACATCCACGACATCACCAAATTGACACTCACCCGTTTCCGCCTCGAAGGCCGCGCCTTGAGTTTCCTGCACGCCTACAGCGGCGCCGAAGCCAAGCAGGTGCTGGCCCGCGAAGAAGGCATTGCGCTGGTGTTTCTCGACGTGGTGATGGAGCGCGAAGACAGCGGCCTGGAAGTGGCGCGCTGGATGCGCGAAGACCTGGGCAATCAATTTACCCGCATCGTGCTGCGCACGGGGCAGCCGGGCCAGGCGCCGGAAGAACGCGTGATCGTCAATTACGACATCAACGATTACAAGGAAAAAACCGAGCTCGACCGCACCAAGCTGTTTACCACCACCTTTGCCGCCCTGCGCGCCTACCGCGACATCATGAAGGTCGAGGAAGCGCGCTTGTCGCAGCTGCATTACCGCGAAGGCCTGGAGCGCGTGATCGCCGCCTCGGCGCATATTTTCAAGCAGCGCAACCTGCGCGACTTCGCCAGCGGCCTGCTGCAGCAAGTGGTCGCCCTGCTGCGCCTGGAAACGAGCATGCTGCTGCGCCTGCGCGGCGCCAGCGCCATCAGCGGCGAGCAGGACTATGAAATCCTGGCGCAGATCGGCGACACCGACGACGGCATGCTGAGCCCTGCCCTGCTGTCGCAGCTGGATCACGCCAAGAGCAATAAAATCTCGCGCCTGCATGGCGACACCTATGTCGGCTATTTTCCGAACAGCAGCGGCAAGGCGTCGCTGCTGGTACTGAAGGGCGTGGAAGAAATTTCCGATCTCGACGCGCAACTGCTGGAAGTATTCTGCTCGGGCGTGGCGATCGCCTTCGACAATATCCTGCTGACGCAGGAAATCACCGACACCCAGGCCGAGCTGATCCTGCGCCTGGGCGACGTGGTCGAATCGCGCTCGCACGAAGGCGGCAACCACGTGCGCCGCATGGCCGAAGTGTGCCAGCTGCTGGCGCAGGCGTCGGGCATGTCGGACGAGGAAACCATGGTGCTGCGCCATGCGGCGCCAATGCACGACATCGGCAAGATCTCGACCCCCGACGCGGTGCTGCTGAAACCGGGCAAGCTCGATGCGGCCGAGTGGGAAATCATGAAGCAGCACCCGACGGTCGGCATGTCGATCCTCGACGGCTCGCAACGCCCGCTATTGAAGGCGGCCGCCGTGATCGCCCACCAGCACCATGAAAAATACGACGGCAGCGGCTACCCGCAAGGCCTGGTCGGCGAGCACATCCACAAATACGCCCGCATCGCCGCCGTCGCCGACGTCTTCGACGCGCTGATGCACAAGCGCTGCTACAAAGACGCCTGGCCGCTTGAACGCGTGGTCAGCTACCTGCGCGAAGTGAGCGGCAGCCACCTCGATCCGCAGTATGTGGAGTTGTTGATTGCGAATCTGGATGCGGCGCTGGCGCTGAATCAGCGGTTTCCGGACTAGGCGGGATTGCCGCAACCGGTAGCGATACGCAAGGCAGACGCGGCATGGGCAGTGCAGTCACAGCCGTTTCTATCACGTGCAGTATGTGGCTCTGAAGGATAGGCAGAAGTGGCTACGGCTGATCTCGTCATGCACGGTTTGCGAAAGTGGTGGGGATCGGCAAGGGTCGGCAATCGGCCAGTAGCGGCCTTTCGGCCCCTTCATAAAAGGATTCTATGAGCGATTCACCCGACAAAAAAGATGGCAAATTCATAGGCGTTGGAATTTGTCTTGGAGTTGCGATTGGATGTGGAATTGGCGTCGCGATCGGCAACCTTGCTCTAGGCATTGGTACGGGGATCGCAATTGGAGTTGTTACCGGCGCCTTAATGTCAAAGTCCCCTCGATAGTTTATTTGCATTTGACCGTCGAAACAACTTCCTTGTTCAGCTCAAAGCTGAAGTGCCGCTCTGGGGCGGAACCGGGCAACGACGGCATTCGGCCAAGAGCGGACGGCAAGGGAATATGACCAAAACACACGAAATGACGACGAAGAAAGCTTTACGAAAATTAGCGTTTTATGATTTTTTTTCGAAACACACTGATAGCTCGCCGGTGCGTTTAGTTCACTATGTAGGTGCAAATGCACCGAATGCAAAAGATGTTTCACTTTCTGAAGTCTGTGAGGAAGTCGAGAACTGTATTGATGAAGGGTTCTATGTGGACTGGTGCAGGCGAAGCGAGCAGCTTACTATATTGGTTCAGGAGCCCGACGGACCAATCCCGCCGTGGGACACGGTATTCGCGGAGCAACCGCTGGTCGATGTCGATGCTTTGCTTCGGGAAGCACACGCACGCGGTGAGCTAGATTACTATTAGCCCACGTCCGCTTTGGGTCGACAGCAGCCACTCATCAAATAACCAAGTGCTCCCTGCCCTAGCAATACGCACACCAGCAAACCACGCTTCGGCCCAAGCCACCAACTTGGGCATTCCGGGCCAAGCGGGCCTGAAAAATGTCGAGGGCAAGGCGCGGCGACGAAGACAGTACGCATGGTCGGCGAGGAGCCGCAACGCCGCCATCGGCATTTTCTCAGACCCGCGTCTCCGGCCCGCTGTTCAAGGCCTTTTTAAACACTCTTCGGTTCGAGGGGAAAGCGGATCGTGTAATGCAACCCCATCCCCGGCGCACTGGCAACCTTGACCGTCCCCCCCAGCGGCCCCGTCACCAGGTTATACAAAATATGCGCCCCCAGCCCACTGCCGCCGGAACCCCGTTTGGTGGTGAAAAACGGATCGAATAGCTGCCCCAGCGTGGCGCTGTCCATGCCCAGCCCATCGTCGCTGTAATCGAGCGCCAGCATGTCGCCGTCGCTGCGGGCGCTGATCCGTATCTTGCCCGGTTCGCCTTCCGCAAAACCATGCACCATGGAATTGACCACCATATTGGTGACGATCTGTGAAATCGCGCCGGGATAGCTGCGCAGCTGCAACTCGGGCGCGCACTCGACTTCCACCTTGATCGGCTTGCCCTTCAGCTTGGGCTGCAGCGACAATAAAATTTCATCGAGATATTTGCGCAGGTTGAAGCTGCGCATGTCGTCCGACGACTGGTCGACGGCGACCTGCTTGAAGCTGCGCACCAGCGCGGCGGCACGCTGGGTGTTGGTGGTCATGATGCGCAGGGTCTGGTCGATAATGCCGAAAAACTCCTGCAAGCCGTCTTCATCCAACTGGCCGCTGGCCAGGTCCTCGCGCGTCAGTTTCAGTTCCTGCACCAGGTGGCTGGTGGCCGTCACGCAGATGCCCAGCGGGGTATTGATTTCATGCGCCACGCCGGCCACCAGGCGGCCCAAGGAGGCCAGCTTTTCCTGGCGCACCAGTTCCGACTGCGCCTCCTTCAAGGCTTGCAGCGCGCTGTTCAGGGCCGCGTTCTGCTCTTCCAGGGTTTCCTTGGCCTGGCGCATGGCGCGGTCGGCCTGCATGCGGGCGATCGCCACCGCCACATGGCTGGCCATGAAGGCCAGCACGTCCAGTTCCGCTTGGCCATACACCACCGACGCGTCATAGCTTTGCACGATGATCACGCCATACGCGCGCTCGCCCAGCAGCATCGGCGCGCCCATCCAGCTGGCGATGCCCACATTGCCCAGCGGCTCGTTCATTTCGCCGCTGGCCACCAGCGCCGCGTAGCTGCCGGCATCGAGCAAACAGGGCTGGCGCCGCGCCAAAATATACGAACTCATGCCGACGCCATAATGAAAGCGCTTGACGGGCGCCTGTGCATCTTTTTCATCGACAAAATACGGGATCGTGATGTCAAGCGTGTCCGGGTGATACAGGGCGATCAGGAAATTCTTGGCCGTCACCAGCTCGCTGATAATCACGTGCAGGCGCGCATACAGGGTGGCGGCGTCGGCTGCCTGGGCCGACAGGTTGGCGATTTCAAACAGCGCATGCTGCAGGTTTTCCGCGCGGCGCCGCTCGGCCACTTCATGGGCCAGCAAGGCCGTGCGTTCCTGCACCGCCTTTTCCAGCCGGTCCATGCTTTGCAGGCCTTGCAGCGCGCTCGACACATGGGTGGCAATCAGCGCGAACAGGGCCTGGTCTTCCAGGCTGAAACGGTGCTCGGCATCGTAGCTCTGGATCACGATGGCGCCCAGCACCTGGTGCTGCTGGTCCAGCAGCGGGCAGCCGATCCAGTGCTCGGCCGCCGTGCCGCCGCCCCAGGCGGCGCCGCCGTCCACATGCATGGCCGCGTCACCGGCCGTCATCACCAGCTGCTTGCCGTTGACGATGACCCAGGCCGTGGGCGACTGCTCGGAGCCGGCCAGGCGCACCACCTGCCCGGCATCGGGCGCACTGTCGAACTCGTCGACGAAATACGGAAAGCGCACGGTGCCTTCGTCACGGTCGCTCAAGGCCACGTAAAAATTGGCCGCATACATGATGCGCCCCAGCGCCGCATGCACGGCTTGCAGGAAGTCGGCGATATCGCTGCAGGTGCTGGAACGCTGGCCGATTTCCAGCAATACGGTTTGTACCGCTTCCAGGCGGCTGAGACGACTTTCCATGGGATTCCCTGACTGCTGCTGAAATAATTCCAAAAATCAATATTATCAGTTCAATTGCCCCTTGGCACGATAAACAGGCAAGGATTTGCCAGCACCGGCCGACAGTGGCTACACTAGCGACTCTTCCACGCACGATTCCCCCATGACCACACCGCTACGCGCCGCAGTCCGCCCTTACACACTTGCCGGCCTGCTGTTGTTTTCCGCCTTCGGCATGCCGCCCCTGTGCGCCGCGCCGGCACGCGTGCCGGCGGCGCAGACGGCCGATGGCGGACGCTATTTCGGTCCGCTGGTCGACGGCAAGATGCATGGCAAGGGGCGGCTGGAATACGCCAGCGGCGCCTACTATGAAGGCGGTTTCGAGCGCGGCGTGTTCAGCGGCCAGGGCAGCTTGCGCCAGCCTTCCGGCGTGCGCTACGAGGGCCAGTTCCGCCTGGGCGCGTTCGAGGGCCAGGGCCGCTACACCTCGCCCAAGGGCGAAGTCTATGCGGGCAATTTCAGCAAGGGCAATTTCGACGGCCAGGGCAGCTACCAGGGCCTGGACGGCAGCTATGTGGGCGCGTTTCGCAACTGGAAGCCGCACGGCGCGGGGGTGCTGACCGACAGCGACGGCATGGAGTTCCAGGGTAGCTTCGTGCAGGGCCAGCCGCAGGGCACGATGCAGGTGCGTTCGCCCGACGGCATCGTTTACACAGGCGAACTGAAGGACTGGAAGTTCGATGGCGAGGGCGTGTTGCGCACGCCGGATGGCGACGAATACCGGGGCCACTTCAGCAACGGCCTGTTCGACGGCGCCGGCGTGCTGCGCTACGCGCATGCCCAGCCGGACGGGCGCACCAGCGACAGCGGCAACTGGACCGAAGGCCAGCTCGACGACCCGGCGCTGGAGAAACTCACGCGCGACAATATCGAACTGGCGTTGTACAACCAGCCGGCCCTGCTGGAAAAAACCCTGGCCGGGGTGCTGCCGCGCGACCCGGCGAAAAAGATCAATCTGTATTTCCTCGGTGTCGGCGGCGATGGCGCGCAGGAAGTGTTCCGGCGCGAAACGGCCTTCGTGCAGCGCCAGTTCGACCGCGACTATGGCACGGCCGGGCGCTCGATGGTGCTGGTCAACAGCCGCAATACGGTGGCGCAGCAGCCGATGGCCACCCGCACCAGCATCCGCGCCAGCCTCGACGCGCTGGGCGCGAAAATGGACAAGAACAACGACGTGCTGTTCCTGTTCCTGACCAGCCACGGCTCGGCCGACCACCAGCTGGCGCTGGCGCAAAACGGCATGGACCTGCACAGCCTGCCGGCGCAGGACCTGGCCGGCATGCTGAAACACAGCGGCGTCAAGTGGCGCGTGATCGTCGTCTCGGCCTGCTATTCGGGCGGCTTTATCGGCCCCTTGAAGGACGACAACACCCTGATCATCACGGCCGCGCGGCCGGACCGCACCTCGTTCGGCTGCGACGACCAGGCCGATTTCACCTATTTCAGCGAAGCGTATTTCAAGCAAGCCTTGCCCACAAGCGCAGGCTTTGCCGAAGCGTTCGAGAAAGCGAAAACGCTGGTGCGCGCGCGCGAAGCGCAGGACTTCAAGTACAGTGGCGACGGCGAAGAGGAACACTCCGAACCGCAAATTTACCAGGGCAAGGCGATCGCCCAGCAACTGAAAAACTGGCGCGCCCAGCCCCGGTAAATTCGGTACAATGGGCGCAGCCATGAAAAAATTCTTCCTGCTCCTGCTGCTGTTCGTGCTTCCGCTCCAGATGTCCTGGGCCGCGGCGAGCGCCTATTGCCTGCACGAAGAAGGCAAGGCGGCCCAGCACCCGGGCCACCACAGCCACCAGCACAAGGCCAGCGCCGGCGACGAACCACAAGCCGACGCCGGCAAGGACCTGAACGCCAAGGCCAAGGCGCACAGCGACTGCAATGTCTGCCATGGCATCGGCCACGCCTGGTTGCCGCCCGGCGCCAGCATGCCCGTGTTCGACACGGCATCATTGACCATCGACACTTCCTCCTTCCTGTACGTCTCGCATATTCCCGATGGGCCCAAGCGGCCCGACTGGTCGCCGGTCATCGTCTAGACCGGCGGGATAGTTTCACTGTTACAGCATGCGCCGCGCTTGATGCGCGTGCATGGCTGCGCATCCCGTCGAATTCCTTTCCATTGCCTGGAGAATTCGATGTACCGATTTATCTTGTTCATCAGCGTCAGCTTGCTGACCCTGCCCGCCCGCGCCCAAGGCGCGGCCGAACCACCTGCCCCACTGACCCTGGCCGCCGCCCTGCAACTGGCCGAGGCCGGCAACCCCACCCTGTCGGCCGCGCGCCACGAACTGGCTGCCCAGGGTGGCGCGCTGCAACAGGCGCAAGCGCTGCCCAACCCCGAACTGCAAACCGTGGTGGAAGATACGCGCCGCGCCACGCGCAGCACCACCGTGCAACTGAATCAGCTGATCGAACTGGGCGGCAAGCGCGGCGCGCGCGCCGCCGTCGCCCTGCGCGGCCAGGACCTGGCGCAGGCGGCCCTGGCCCTGCAAGCGGCCGACACGCGCGCCGCTGTCACCACCGCGTTTGTCGACGTGCTGGCCGCGCAGGAAGGCTTGCGCCTGGCCGACAGCGCACAGGCGCTGGCGGCGCGCGCCAGCGAGATCACGGCGCGCCGCGTGGCGGCCGGCAAGGCGTCGCCGGTGGAAGCGACGCGCGCCAAGGTAGCCGAAGCAAGTGTGCGGCTCGAACTGAACCTGGCGCGCGGCAACCTCACCCAGGCCCGCCAGCGCCTGGCCGCGCTGTGGGGCGCCGGCGCGCCGCGTTTTACCTACGCCGATGGCCGGCTCGACCTGCTGCCGCCGCTGCCCTCGCCGTTGGAACTGGCGGCGCGATCGGACGCCGCCCCAAGCGTGCGGCAGGCGCGCAGCCACCTGGCGCAGCGGCAAGCCATGCTGGACGTGGAACAACGGCGCGCCACGCCGGACGTGACGGTGAGCATCGGCATGAAACGCTCGGAGGAACTGGGCCGCAACCAGGCCATCATCGGCCTGGCCTTGCCGCTGCCGCTGTTCGACCGCAATGCCGGCAACAAGCTGGAGGCCTTGCGCCGCAGCGACAAGGCTGGCGATGAACTGGCCGCCGCCCAAGTGCAGCTGCAAGCGGCGCTGGCGCAGGCGCGCGAGCGGCTGGCCACGGCCAGGCTGGACGTGGAGAGCCTGCAAAACGAGATCGTGCCCGGCGCGCAAAGCGCCTGGGACGCGGCCAGCAAGGGTTTCGAGTTCGGCAAGTTCGCCTTTCTCGATGTGCTCGATGCCCAGCGCACCTTGCTGCAAGCCAAAAGCCAGACCCTGCGCGCGCTGACCGAAGCGCACCACGCGGCCGCCGAACTCGAGCGCCTGCTGGGCGCCCCCGTGACTCCGTAAGAAAGATGCCATGAATATCCAATTGAACAAAAAACAGCTGACCGCCATCGCGGCCATCCTCATCGCCGGCATCGTGCTGGCATTCCTGATCCTCAGCACCGGCGGCGGCGCCAGGGACGACCATGCGCATGAAGAGGAAAAACACGGCCATGCCGAAGAGAAAACCGCGCCGCCAGGCGAGGGCCTGTTGCAGCTGACGGCAGAACAAGGCAAGGCGGCCGGCGTGGTGATCGCCACCGCCGCGCCTGGCCGCATCCGGACCAGCGTCGCCCTGCCCGGCGAAATCCGCTTCAATGAAGACCGCACGGCGCACGTGGTGCCGCGCCTGGCCGGCGTGGTGGAAGCCGTGCATGCGGACCTGGGCCAGCTGGTGAAAAAAGGACAGGTGCTGGCCGTGATCGCCAGCACGGAATTGTCCGAGCAGCGCAGCGCACTGCTGTCGGCCCAGCGGCGGCTGTCGCTGGCGCATGCCACCTACGAGCGCGAAAAAATGCTGTGGCAGGAAAAGATCTCGGCCGAACTCGATTACCTGCAAGCCCAGCAGGCCTGGCGCGAAGCGGAAATCGCGGTGCTCAATGCGCAGCAGAAACTGCAGGCGCTGGGCGCCGTGGGCGCCGGCAAAGGACCGCTGAACCGCTACGAGATCCGCGCGCCGTTCGACGCCATGGTGCTGGAAAAACACATCACGCTCGGTGAAGCCGTCAAGGAAGACGCGAATATCTTTGTGATCTCCGACCTGTCGACCGTGTGGGCGGAAATCGCCGTGCCGGCCAAGGACCTGGCCACCGTGCGCACCGGTGGCAAGGTGCTGGTCAAAGCCTCGGCCTTCAATGCCAGCGCCAAGGGCACCATCACCTATGTCGGCGCGCTGCTCGGTGAACAGACGCGCACGGCCAAGGCGCGCATCAGCCTGCAGAACCCCGACATGGCCTGGCGCCCGGGCCTGTTCGTCAGCGTGGAGGTGATCGCCGGCGAACAGGATGCGCCGGTCACGGTGCACAGCACGGCGATCCAGTCGGTGGAAGACAAACCGTCCGTGTTCGTGCAGGTCAAGGGCGGCTACCAGGCCACGCCGGTGATTACCGGCCGCAGCGACGGCCAGTTGACGGAAATCACCAGGGGGCTGGCGGTGGGCACGCAGTACGCGGCGCAAGGCAGCTTTACCCTGAAATCCGAGCTGGGCAAGGCATCCGCCGGCCACGAACACTGATCACGCCAAGGAAACCATCATGTTTGAACGCTTGATCCGCTTTGCCATCGCGCAGCGCTGGCTGGTCATGCTGGCCGTGGCCGCCATGGCCGCCTTCGGCATCTACAGTTATCAGCGGTTGCCGATCGACGCCGTGCCCGATATCACCAATGTGCAGGTGCAAATCAATACGGCCGCCGCCGGCTACTCGCCGCTGGAAACCGAGCAGCGCATCACCTTTCCGATCGAAACGGCGATGGCCGGCCTGCCGAAGCTCGAAGAAACCCGTTCGCTGTCGCGCTACGGCCTGTCGCAGGTCACCGTGATTTTCAAGGACGGCACCGACATCTATTTTGCGCGCCAGATGATCAACGAGCGCCTGCAGGAAGCGAAGGAAAGCCTGCCGGCCGGCATCACGCCGAAGATGGGGCCGGTGTCCACCGGCCTCGGTGAGATCTATCTGTGGACGGTGGAAACCAAACCGGGCGCCAGGAAGGCCGACGGCACGCCCTACACGCCGACCGACCTGCGCGAAATCCAGGACTGGATCATCAAGCCGCAGCTGCGCAATGTACCGGGGGTCACGGAAATTAACGCCATCGGCGGCTACGCCAAGCAGTACCAGGTGGCGCCGCATCCGGACAAGCTGGGCTCCTACGGCATCAGCCTGCAGGAAATCGTGGCGGCGCTGGAGCGCAACAACGGCAATGTGGGCGCCGGCTATATCGAACGCCAGGGCGAGCAGCTGCTGATACGCGCGCCGGGCCAGGTCGGGAGCCAGGACGATATCGCCAATATCGTGGTGGCCAACCGCGAAGGCGTGGCGATCCGCATCCGCGACGTGGCCGACGTCGTCATCGGGCGCGAACTGCGCACCGGCGCGGCCACCGAAAACGGGCGCGAAGTGGTGCTCGGCACCGTCTTCATGCTGATCGGACAGAACAGCCGCGCCGTGTCGCAGGCGGTGGATAAAAAAATGGTCGAGATCAACCGCAGCCTGCCGGAAGGCGTGCATGCCGTCACCGTGTACGACCGTACGGTGCTGGTCGACAAAGCCATCAATACGGTCAAGAAAAACCTGCTGGAAGGGGCGGTATTGGTGATCGCCATCCTCTTTATGTTCCTGGGGAACATAAGGGCCGCGCTGATCACGGCGATGGTGATTCCACTCGCCATGCTGTTCACATTTACCGGCATGGTGCAGTACCACGTCAGCGCCAACCTGATGAGCCTGGGCGCGCTGGACTTCGGCATCATTATCGACGGCGCCGTGGTGATCGTGGAAAACTGCGTGCGCCGCCTGGCCCATGCCCAGCAAAAGCTGGGCCGGCGCCTGACCCTGCAGGAACGGTACGAGGAAGTCTTTGCGGCCTCGCAGGAAGCGCGCCGGCCGCTGCTGTACGGCCAGCTGATCATCATGGTCGTGTATCTGCCGATCTTTGCGCTGACGGGCGTGGAAGGAAGGATGTTTACGCCGATGGCGTTCACAGTCGTGATTGCGCTGCTGGGCGCCATGCTGCTGTCGATCACCTTTATTCCGGCCGCGGTGGCGCTGTTTATCGGCGACAAGGTGGCGGAAAAGGAAAACGCCATCATGCGCGCGGCCAAGCGCTGGTATGCGCCGGCGCTGGACAAGGCCATGGCCAACACGCCGGTGGTGCTGGTGTTCGCGGCGGTGGCCGTGCTGCTGTCGGGCTTGCTGGCGACGCGCATGGGCAGCGAGTTCGTGCCCAGCCTGAACGAGGGCGATATCGCGATCCAGGCGCTACGCATTCCCGGCACCAGCCTCACGCAATCCCTGGCGATGCAGCAGCAGCTGGAAACCAGGCTGATGAGCAATCACAAGGAAATCGAGCGCGTCTTCGCCCGCACGGGAACGGCCGAGATCGCCTCCGACCCGATGCCGCCGAATATCTCGGACGGCTACATCATGCTGAAACCGCGCGCGCAGTGGCCGCAACCGAAAAAGCCGCGCGAGCAATTGCTGGCCGAAATCGAGGCGACGGCCACCAGCCTGCCGGGCAGCAACTACGAGTTCTCGCAGCCGATCCAGCTGCGTTTCAACGAGCTGATTTCCGGCGTGCGCAGCGACGTGGCGGTGAAACTGTATGGCGACGACATGGCCGTGCTCGATGCGACGGCGGCCGCCATTGCCGGCGTGCTGGGCAAGGTGGCCGGCGCCACCGAAGTGAAGGTCGAACAGACCAGCGGCCTGCCGATGCTGACGGTGCAGATCGACCGCGAGCAGACGGCCCGCTATGGCCTGAACATGGCCGACGTGCAGGCGGCGATCTCGACCGCCATCGGCGGCCAGCAGGCCGGCACCCTGTTCCAGGGCGACCGCCGGTTCGACATCGTGGTGCGCCTGCCCGACAGCCTGCGCAGCGACCTGGAGCAATTGCGCCGCCTGCCGATCGCCCTGCCCCAGGGCGCCAATGCGGAAGGCCGCGCGCGCTTCATTCCGCTCGGCGAAGTCGCCAGCCTGCAAGTGGCGCCCGGGCCGAACCAGATCAGCCGCGAGGACGGCAAGCGCCGCATCGTCATCAGCGCCAATGTGCGCGGGCGCGATATCGGCTCGTTTGTGGCCGACGCCACGCAGCAGCTGCAAGCCCAGGTCAATATACCGGCCGGCTACTGGACCAGCTGGGGCGGCCAGTTCGAGCAATTGCAGTCGGCCACCGCGCGATTGCAGCTGGTGGTACCGCTGGCCCTGGGCCTGGTGTTCATCTTGCTGTTTGCCATGTTCGGCAATGTGAAGGATGGCCTGCTGGTGTTCAGCGGCATTCCGTTTGCGCTGACGGGCGGCATACTCGCGCTGTGGCTGCGCGACATACCGCTGTCAATCTCGGCGGCGGTAGGCTTTATCGCCCTGTCCGGCGTGGCCGTGCTGAACGGGCTGGTGATGATTTCGTTTATTCGCCAGCTGCGCGAACAGGGTTTTGCTGTGCACGACGCCATCCGCGACGGCGCCCTCTCGCGCTTGCGGCCGGTGCTGATGACAGCGCTGGTGGCGTCACTGGGTTTCGTGCCGATGGCGATCGCCACCGGCACCGGCGCCGAAGTGCAGCGCCCGCTGGCCACGGTGGTGATCGGCGGGATATTGTCGTCGACGGTGCTTACTTTGCTGGTGTTGCCGCTGTTGTATAGCCTGGCTTACCGGAAGAAAGAGTCAGCGTAGGTCGGGTTAGCGCTACGCGCGTAACCCGACAACATTGTTGGCGGTGCATTTTTGGAGCCAACAATGTTGTCGGATTACGGCCTGCGGCCTAATCCGACCTTGTATTATTCCTCTCATGCGGTTGGTGGTGTTGCGAACAACATCGGCCGCTGTCAAAATTCTTGGTAGGCATATCAAGACCGGGTAACTGGATGCCGTATCCGCCCTTAGGCTCAAAGCCAGCGATGTAGATCTCGCACCACTTACCCACCCTCCATGTCAAGATCGGACAGTATCTTTGGCACCGGCACGCCGGTAGCCCGCATTCACAAGGTAGATCGCAAGAGGACCACAGCATGTTTAATTTAGGAATCGACGTTGCCAAGGCCAAGCTGGACTGCGCACTGCGCCTGCCCAATGGCAAGCACCGTAACAAGGTAGTAGAGAACAATCACAAAGGATTTGCTGCACTGAGCGAATGGCTGCTCAAGCATGATGCCGGCAACCCGAGAGTATGTATGGAAGCGACTGGCACTTACTGGGAAGGGGTTGCCGAATATCTGGCCGGACTTGGCATGGTGGTCAGTGTCATCAATCCGGCACAGATGAAGGCCTTTGGCGCCTCGCGCATGGTGCGCACCAAGACCGACAAGGTCGATGCGCAGTTGATTGCCGACTTTGCCCATGAGCGCCAACCGGAGCCGTGGACAGCGCCGTCGCCCGCCGCGCAGGCACTGCGCGCCTTGGTGCTGCGCCTCGAAGCGGTGCAAGCGATGCGGTTGCAGGAAACGAATCGGCTCGACGTCGCTCGAGAAGCGGACCGCCAGGGTATCGAGGATCACATTGCCTGGCTCGACAAAGAAATCAAGGAACTCATTCGCGCCATCAAGCGCCATATCGACGATGATCCGGATTTACGCGACAAGCGCGAGCTGCTCGACAGCATCCCTGGCCTGGGTGAGCGCACGATACCAGTGTTGCTGTCGTACTATGCCGATACCGAGCGCTTCGACAACGCCAAGCAAGCCGTGGCGTTTGCGGGACTCGACCCGCGCCAGCACGAGTCAGGATCGAGCGTACGTGGCAAGCCACGCATGTCGAAGATTGGTCACAGTTTCCTGCGAAAGGCGCTGTACATGCCAGCCATGGTGACCGTATACAGGACACCATGGGGTCAGCGCTTTGGCCAGCGGCTCAGCGCTGCCGGCAAGGCACCGAAACTGATCATCGGCGCCATGATGCGCAAGCTGGTGCACGTGGCATTCGGCGTGCTCAGGTCGGGAAAAATATTTGATCCAACCTTGCACAACGCTTGACGGGGATAACAGTATCTACGGTCATGCCGGTTGTTATTCGAATTATTACGGTTTGCGGTAACCGCCCTCGATCCAGTTGGCCGCCGCGGTCGCGTTGAATTTGAATGCGGCCGGGGCGCGCACCTTGGCGATCTGTTCGCCGTCGGCGTCATACGCGCTCAGCTCGGCATACGGGTGCTCTTCGTCGGGCACGATGTCGAACATGACCTTGACCTGGCCTTCGTCGGTGGCCACGTACAGGCTCTTGTGCAATTGCGCGTGCAGTTGCTGTTCATGGCGGCGCAGCACCTCGGACGCCGTTTTCACCAGGGTGTTGAAGGCGTTGACGTCGAGCGGCTTGGGGTTTTTCTTGTCGCGGCCCATGGTCCACGGGCCGACCAGGGCCGGTTCCGGTTCGCCATCCTTGATCATGGCCACCGCCCAGCCTTCGTCTTCCTCGTTCTTGATCACGCGCGCGGTCCAGCCGTTGCCGGTCCACAGGCGCGGCTCCTGAATGGGCGCGTCGCTGTCTTGCTCATCTGGCTCGGAAAACTCGGGAAGATCGGTACTCATGGCGGTGCTCGTGATGGAAGGTGGGGCCTGCATGATAGACGAAATCGCCCGCCCGTGCCGCGTTTGGCACACTGCAAACAGCATGCCGCCCCACCTTTTCACACCCCGCTCAGCACATCGACATGGCGGGCCGCGCCGGCCAGGTCAGCGGTGGCCCCGGCGGGGTCCAACGCGGGTCGATGGCCGGCAGCGGCACGCGGTAATTGTAGGGGTTGATGATGATCGGCGGTATTGCCGATGGCGCGCCGACAGGCTCGGCGCAAGACTTGACGGCGCTACGCTGGCGCGTGATTCGACAATGATGCAGGGATAGCGATTGATCCCCGATAGCTGCAGTCACAAGCATGGTGCCCTCCTTGCAAATGTGAATGCTCAGTATAGGTCGCCATGCGCGTATTGCAAGAAAAGAAAACTTGTTTGACACCACCATCTCATCCGTCCACGTGCCATCCATGCCGCGAAAACGACCGCCTGTCGCACGCGTCTGGCAGGGCCACCGGGCCGCCGCTACAGTGTGAACATGCTTTATCCCAATACATCTTTCAGAGGCCTGCCATGAAAAAAATACTCACCTTCGTCCTGATCCTCGTGCTGGCCTGCCTGTTCCTTGACAAGATCGGCGCCAGCGACGTGCACATGCAGTTCAACGGCGACGATTTCGACGGTCCGCTGGAATGGCTGTTCGGGCTGGTGTTTGCCGGCGGCGGCCTGCTGATCGCACTGATCGCGCTGGTCTGCGCCGCCATGGTGGTGGGCGTGGTGGTGGCCGGTGTCGGCATGTTCATGGTGGCCGGCGTGGTGCTGGGCGGGGGCGTGCTGGTCCTGGTGCTGCTGGCCTGCAGTGCGCCGGTCCTGCTGCCGCTGCTGGTGATTGCCGCCGTGATCTGGCTGTTGTCCAGCCGCAGCCGCAAGCAGGCGCGGGCGCACCGGGCAGGTCTCTGATCAGTTGGCCATGAACTGGCTCAGCACCCCGCCAGAGCCACCGCCGTCATGATGTTCCACCCGGTTGCGTCCGCCCCGCTTGGCGCGGTACAGCGCTTCATCTGCGCGCACCAGTACCGCATCGCAACCGGCATCGGTGCCGCTCATGGCCGCCATGCCGATGCTCACCGTCACGCACAGCAGCACGCCACCGTCGATGCTGACCGAACTGTCGGCCACGCGGGCGCGCAAGCGCTCGGCAAACACGGCCGCCGACGCCATGTCGGTGCCCGGCAACAGGATGGCGAATTCCTCGCCGCCCACCCTGCCCGGCACATCGACCTTGCGCAGCGCCTGGCATATCAGGGCGCCCAGGTGGCGCAGCACCACGTCGCCCACCGCATGGCCGTGTTCATCGTTGACGCGCTTGAAATGATCGATATCGAGCATCAGCACGGTGGCCACGCTGGCCAGTTCGCGCTGCAACCGCGCATGCTCATTGGCCAAGGCCGTCATGAAATGGCGGCGGTTCGGCAGCCCGGTCAAAAAGTCGGTGGTGGCCAGCTGCAATAGCTCGGCATTCATGCGCTTGCGTTCGGTGATATCGAGCGAGGACACCATCACGAAGTCCAGGCTGTCGGCATGGCCCGGCATCACCAGCAAGCTCAGTTCGTTTTGCCGCGCCGCCCCATCGAGGCGCAGAAAACTGCTCTCGCATTCATACAGGTGGGCGCCGCCGGCCAGCGCCAGCAGCGCCGCGCCAAACGCGGGCAAGGCCGCCTCGTCGAAGTTTTGCGCCAGGCCCAGCTTGCCGCGCCGCTGGTCGTCCAGGTTGGCCCTGACCTGCGCCAGCGCGGCGCCGTTCGCGTCGATGATGGTCACCAGGCCGGCCAGTCGCTTGAGTTCGTCGGGACGCTGCTGGAAATACGCCGGCAAATCCTGTACCTCCGACTGTTTGATGACGTCAAGCGCCTCGCGCACGGCAGACCAGTCCTGCTCCCACAAGGCCACCGGCGCATGGTCGTACAGGCTGCGAAAACGCGCTTCGCCGGCGCGCAGCGCCTGCGCCACCTGCGCCTGTTCGATCGCCATGCCGGCCAGGTGCGCCGCTTCGCTCAAGCGCGCCAGGTGCGAGGCGCCCGGCGCCAGCGGCTGGCGGTGGTAGGCCATCAGCACCCCCAGCAGCTTGCCCGAGCCGCCGCGCACCGGCTCGGCCCAGCACGACTGCAGGCCGGCCTGCGTCGCCAGTTCCATCTCTCCCGGCAGTGTTTCGGCCGCGCGCAGGTCGGGTACGCTGATGCGCTGGCCGCTGCGCACGGCCAGCGCCGCCACGCCATGCACGCCGCGCAGCATGTCGACGCCATGGCCATGGCTGGACAGGTTGAAAAACGCCGGCAGCGAGGGTGCCGCGCCCAGCACCAGGCGATGCCGGTGTTCGTCGAGCAGCAGGATGCTGCAGACCATGGCCGGATGATCGGCCTGCACCCCCAGCACCACGCTTTCCAGCACCCGCTCCAGCGGCGCGCCGATGGCCAGCATTTCCAGCACCTGGCGCCGCGTCGTTTCGCGCCGCTCGGCCAGGCTGCGCTCGCTGATATCGCGGAAGGTCCACAGCCTGGCCTGCTCATTACCCAGTTGCATGCTGCGGATATATTGTTCGATCACCCGGCCGTCACGCAGGTGCAGCAGGTCGCGCTGTTCGCGGTGGCCGTGCGGCGCATGGCGGCGCGCGTCGAGGAAAGGCGTGGCCTCTTCCAGCCGGCTTTGCACATGCAGTACCAGCGCCGCGCTGTCGGCCTGCCAGTCGAGCGTATCGGGCACTTGCCACAGGTCGCGAAAGCGCCGGTTCGAGGTGAAGATGCGGCCATCGGCGCTGTCGACCAGGATGCCGTCGAGGGTGGAATCGAGGATATTGCGCAGCATCGCCTGGCTGCGCTGCGCCGCCTCGGCCATCGCCAGCACGCTGGCCTGGCCCTGCTCCAGCTGGCCAGCCAGTTCGTTGGCGCGCGCCAGCGAACGCTGCGCCTGGTAGCGGCTGGCCGCCAGCAGCCAGGTGGCCAGCGCCAGCGCCAGGCTGACGAACAGGCCGGTCCAGGCCACCATGCGCGGGCGCGCCAGCAGGTCGCCGTCAAAAGCAGGCAGCGCGCGCACGCGCACGGTCCAGACATGGCCGGCGATGGTCAATGCCTGCGTGCTGGCCAGCCGGCCCGGCGCCACCGGCATCCCGGGCAGGCTGTCGTACAGCCGGGCGCCGGCGTCCAGGTGGTCACCGTCGTAGATTTCCAGGTCCAGCAGGCGCGACGCCTCGCCACCCACGCCACGCATCAGGTCCTGCATGCGAAACGGCGCGAAGACCCAGGCGCGCAGGGCGGCGCGGCGCTGCTGCACGCTGTCGTGCGCCAGGCCATTGTCGAAGATCGGCATCACCAGCAGAAAGCCGTACACCGTGGTACTGGCGCTGGCGCCGCCATCCTGCAACAGCTGGAGCTTGCCCGTCATGGCCGCCTGCCCCGTGTCGCGCGCCTGCTCCAGGGCCGCGCGCCGCGCCGGTTCGGCCAGCAGGTCATGGCCCATGGCGCGCAGGTTGCTGTCGCTGACCGGTTCCAGGTAGGTGATCGGCGCGATCGCCGGCCGCGCTCCCGGCGGTTGGATCACGTAGCCGGGAAAGCCCTGCGCGCGCGCCTGCGCTTCGTGCGCCGCGCGCTGCGCGCCGGGCAGCAGCGGCAAATAGCCGACGCCCTGGATGCCGGGGTAGTGGCGGGCCAGGTCGCGCACCGCCAGGTAGGCATGGAATTCCTCGCGCGTGACATTCGTCGAGCTGGCGTACAGGCCCTGCACGCCATGCAACAGGTCGGTGTAGGTACGCATGCGGCCGCTGATGCTGCCCACCAGTTCGCGTACATGGAAATCGAAATCGGCGCGCAGCTGTTGTTCGCTGGCATCGCTGGCGGCGCGCCAGGCGCCATAGCTCAGGCCCAGTCCCAAGGTCAGCACCAGGGCCGCAAACAACGGCGGTCCCACCCATTGCGGGCGGTGCGATCTGGACGACAACGGCGACGCGCGTCTGTTCATGGCGGGCTGGAAGACTGATCGAAATTCGCGCCAGCGCAAGCGCGGCGGCGCGCATCTACCATCGGTAGCGGATGTCAACGATACTACGTTACAACGGGTGGCCTTGCAAATTTTGCACCCTGTATCAAAAAGACCACACTGTTACAGTACAGGCAAGGCCGCCTTGCTCGCGATGTACTGGCGATAACCATTCGCGCGCAGCGCGCAGGCCGGGCAGGTGCCGCAGCCATAGCCCCAGTCGTGCAGCTGGCCGCGTTCGCCCAGGTAGCAGGTATGCGTGTCGCTGCGGATCAGGTCGACCAGGCTCTGGCCGCCGAGGCGTTCCGCCAGGTCCCAGCTTTGCGCCTTGTCCAGCCACATCAGCGGTGTTTCCAGCTTCAGGCGCGTGGCCATGCCCAGGTTCAGCGCCACTTGCAGCGCCTTCATGGTGTCGTCGCGGCAATCGGGGTAGCCCGAGAAATCCGTTTCGCACATGCCGCCCACCAGCACCGTCAGGCCGCGGCGGTAGGCCACGGTGGCGGCCACCGTCATGAACAGCAGGTTGCGGCCAGGCACGAAGGTGTTCGGCAGGCCATTTTCCTGCATCACGATTTCCACGTCCTGCGTCATCGCCGTATCGGAAATGGCCGAAATCAGGGACAGGTCTATCATATGGTCTTCGCCGAGGCGCGCATTCCACTCGGGCGAGTGCTCGCGCATCTTGGCCAGCAGGCCCGGGCGCACGGTCAGCTCGATCGCATGGCGCTGGCCGTAGTCAAAGCCGATGGTTTCCACACGGCTGTAGTGCTCCAGGGCCCAGGCCAGGCAGGTGGTGGAGTCTTGCCCACCGCTAAACAATACGAGTGCCGTATCAGTTGCTAACATAATATTCTTTCTTAATTAAGGACACGCTGGCAGAGCTTGCGCCGGGCAATAAAATACCCTGCACAAAATAGTCTTATTCGTCCGCCATCAATTTCTCACTTCCGGTAACATGCGATCAGCATTTACTCATCTGGAGCACCATGTTTTCTGCACGTCCCATACGGCACTTAGCCACCGGCAAGGCGATACGACCACGAATTTTGGCACAACTGGTGGCAAAAGTAATGGGGCAACTGACACTGGCCGCCGCCGGCGGCGCCATCCTGGCCCTCCCCATGGCCCCTGCGCGCGCGCAGGAGGCCGTTGCGGTGCCGGTTCCCGCCACCCCGGAAACGGCCCCGGCAACCGCTCCGGAAGCCATGGCGGACACGCCGGTTGAAGAGCCGGCCGCCGAGACCGCGCCCGTCGCGCCAGCCCTGCAATACGATGTGCGCGTCAATGCGCCGGGCGACCTCGATGAGCTGCTGGAAAAAAACCTCGATCTGGAACGTTTTCGCGGCAATCCGCGCATGGACCGCGAACAGTTGCAGCGCCTGGTGCGCGACGCGCCCGAGCAGGTGAAAAACCTGGTGGCCACGGCCGGCTTCTATACGCCCGTCGTCACGGTCAACGTCGACACCGCCGGCAGCCGGCCCGTCGTCACCGTCGATGTCGAACCGGGCCAGCCGGTGACGGTCGACAAGGTCGAGCTGGAATTGCGCGGTTTCGATCCGACCCCGCCGCTGGCGGCCAGCGAACCCTACGATACCGAAGGCCTGAAGCGCAGCTGGGGCCTGAAGAAGGGCGCCATCTTCCGCCAGTCCGAATGGGAGTCCGCCAAGCGTGCCCTGCTGCGCGAAGTGGTGCAGACGCGCTACCCGCGCGCCCAGCTGGTCGATACGCAAGCGGTGGTCGATCCCGAGACCCACAAAGTGTCGCTGCTGGTGATCCTCAGCAGCGGCCCCGAGCTGCGCTTTGGCGAGCTGCGCATCGAGGGCCTGAAGCGCTACGACCCGAGCATCATCCGCAACCTGAACAAGATCGGCCCCGGCGACTACTACAGCGAATCGGCGCTGCAGCTGTACCAGGCGCGCCTGCAGGACACCGGCTACTTTGCCAGCGTGGAAGTGAGCGCCGACATGAGCACCATCCTGGGCGAGCAGATCGAGGCGGGCCAGGCGGTGCAGGAGGGCGAGAGCGTGGAAACCGCCCAGGCCAGCCGCGGCCCCGCGCCGCAACTGCCGCTGGTGGTGCGCGTGACGGAAAACAAGCAGCAGAACGTCAGCGCCGGTATCGGTTTCAGTACCAATACGGGGAACCGCGCCCAGCTCAACTACGACAACCTGAATGTCTGGGGCACGCGGTTCAAGAGCGCGATCACGATGGAAACCAAGAAACAGGCGGCGCACACCAATTTCTATTTCCCCACCACCGAGCGCGGCTACAACGACAGTATCGGCGCCTCGTTCGAGCGCAGCGACATCTCCAACGAGATTACGGCCGTGTCGACCATCGCCGCCAAGCGCAACTGGGGCGGCACCAATTTGGAACGCAGCCTGACCTTCGAATTCTTGAGCGAGGACAAAACCGTGGTCGGCCTGGAACAGACGCGCAGCAAGAGCTTGCCGCTGACCTATGCCATCACCAAGCGCAGCCTCGACAGCCTGCTGTTTCCCACCAAGGGCTATGTGATCAATGCCCAGGTCGGCGGCGCGCTGCTGCCGGTGCTGACCGACGAGCGCTTCGTGCGCGTCTCCGGCAAGGGCGTGTACTACAAGCCGCTCGGTGAAAAAGGCGAACTGATCGTGCGCGGCGAAATGGGCGCGCTGGGCTCGAAAGAGAAAAAAGGCGTTCCGGCCGTCTACCTGTTCCGCGCCGGCGGCGACCAGTCCGTGCGCGGCTATGCCTACCAGGAACTGGGCGTGAAGGAAGGCGACGCCACCGTCGGCGGGCGCTACCTGGCCACCGCCAGCGCCGAATACCAGTACTGGTTCAAGCCGAAATGGGCGATTGCCGCCTTTTATGACGCCGGCAATTCGGCCGACAGCGTCAAGGATGCGCTGGAACTGAAATCGGGCTATGGCCTGGGCGGGCGCTACAAGAGCCCCGTCGGCCCCATCAATGTCGACGTGGCGTACGGCCACGCCGTCCATGCCTATCGTTTGCACTTTTCTCTGGGATTCACTTTCTGATGTCCGATCTTACCAACGAGTCCTCCACCGCCTCGCCACCACCACCGCCGCCGGCGAAAAAGCGCCGCTGGCCGCGCTACCTGCTGATCGCCGTCGCCAGCCTGGCCGTGCTGCTGGGCGGCGCCTTCTGGTTCCTGGGCCGCGAATCGACCCTGCAACTGCTGGTGCAAAAAGTGGCCAGCGCCAGCGGCGGCCAGATCGCAGTGTCCGGCGTGTCCGGCTCGCTGTATGACCGCATGCACCTGGACCATGTCAGCTACCGCAGCAAGACCCAGCACATCACGGCCGACAATATCGACATCAACTGGTCGCCATTCCAGTACTTCTCGGAAGGCATCGCGATTTCCGAGCTGCATGTGGCCAGCCTGTCGGTGCAAACCATCGGCAAGTCCGACGAACCGTCGACCATGCCCGACAGCCTGGCCTCGCCTTTTAAAATCGGCATCAGCGAGGCGCGCCTCGACAAGATCACCCTGATCGGCGATACCGGCAATACCGTGTTTGAAAAGATCCGCTTTGCTTTGTCAGGCGACAAGACCGAATGGCAGCTGAAAAACGCCTCGGGCGTGACGCCGTTCGGCCTGGCGAAAGCCGACGCCACCATCGCCGCGGTGAAACCGTTCAAGCTCAAGGGCACGGCCAGCCTGACGCAGGCGGTGGCGCCGGCCGGTGAAAAACCGGCGGCCCTGAACCTGGCGCTCGGTGGCGATTTGAATGTGCTCAATATCAACGCCAAGGGCAATGCCGGCGCCGCCACGGCCGATGCGCAACTGGCGCTGGCGCCGTTCGATCCGGTCATCATCCTGCGCTCGGCCAAGGTCAAGGGCAGCAATATCAATCCGGGCAAGTTCGATGCGACCTTGCCGCAGGCCGACCTGAGCCTGGACCTCGATGCGGCCATCGGCGCCAATCAGAGTGTCTCGGGCAAGCTGGCGATCGTCAACCACGCCACGCCGGGTCCGCTGGACCAGCAGAAGCTGCCGCTGCGCCAGTTCGACGCACGCCTGGGTGGCACCCTGACGGCCACCACGCTGGACTCGGCCATCATCGACTTCGGCAATGCCGGCAAATTTACCGGCAGCGGCAAGATCGACCGCGATGCGCCCGACGCCGGCATCGGCCAGGCGAATATCGCGCTGCATACCGACAAGATCGACCTGCAGCAAATCTACAGCAGCATCAACAGCACCAAGATCGCCGGCGACATCACCCTCGACAGCGACGGCAAGACGCAGACCGTGCGCGCCAAACTCGGTGAAGCCAAGCTGCGCCTGGACCTGGAAGCCACGCTGGCCGATTCCCTGGTCAACCTCAGCAAAGCCACCCTGCAAGCGGGCAAGAGCAGCATCAACGCCAGCGGCCAGCTCAGCCTGAAGGACGATCAACCGTTCAAGGCCGTCGCCAGCACCAGCCGCTTGAACCCCGCCGACTTCGGCGCGTTTCCCGTCGCCGACCTGAACCTGGACGTGCGCGCGCATGGCCATGTGGCCCCGCAATGGCTGGCCAATGCCGACTTCACGGTGCGCCCCAGCAAGCTGCTCGACCAGCCACTGTCCGGCAAGGGCAAGCTGACGGCCGATGCGCAGCATTTCAGCGGCATCGATGTGCAGCTGGCGCTGGGCAAGAACACCATCGCGGCCAAGGGCAACTTTGGCGGCGCCGGCGAAAAACTGAACTGGAATGTCGATGCGCGGCAACTGTCCGCCGTGCAGGGCGACCTGGTCGGCGCGGTACTGGCCAGCGGCGTGGTGCAAGGGACCATGAAAGAACCGCGCACGACGTTCGTGGCCGACGCGAAAGGCTTGGGATTGTCCAGCAGCAAGCGCCCGGCGCCCGACAGCGTGATCCACGCCAGCGGCGACATCGGCCTGACGGGACCGAAGCAGTCGCCGGAAGTGAAAATGGCCGGCACCGTGCAAAAACTCAACCCGGCCGCCTTCGGCGACCTGCCAGTCGGCAATATCAATGCGGACTTCAACGGCAGCGGCAATTTGAGTGCCGACTGGCGCATGGCCTTGACCCTGGCGCTGCGCGAATCGACCTTGCAGAATGCGCCGCTGGCCGGCTACGCCAAGCTGACGGCGTCCGCCAAACGGGTCGACAATGCCGACGTGGAACTGCGCCTGGGCCCCAACAGCCTGGTCGCCAAGGGCGCGCTGGGCGGCGCGAATGACAAGCTGAACTGGAAACTTGATGCGCCGCAGCTGGCCACCCTGGGGCCGCAATTTGCCGGCGTGCTGCATGCGTCGGGCGTGGTCTCGGGCAAGATGGATGCACCGGCCGCGCAACTGAGCCTGGACGGCAGCAATCTCACCTTCTTCGGCGACCAGCGCCTGCAAGCCGTCAAGGGCAGCGCCAGCGTCGGCTCCGGCCAGGGCGCGCAGGACCCGATGGTCAGCGCGCTGGAAATCACCGGCTACAGCACGCCGACCTTCAAGCTGGCCACGGCCCGCTTGGGCACCACCGGCACGCGCGGCAACCACACGATCAGTGTGGCGGCGCGCAATGACGACTTCGACGCCACGATTGCCGCCAGGGGCAGCCAGAGCGGCGCCAGCTGGACCGGCAGCATCGACAGCCTGCAGAACAAGGGCCGCTATGCGCTGGTGCTGCAGGCGCCGGTACCCGTGAAAGTGGCGGGCCCGGCCGGTAGCGGCGTGGCCGGCCTGGGCAATCCCGAGCAGCTGAGCGTGGGCAATACCGTGATCAAGCTGCCGGCCGGCAGCATCACCATGCAAAGCCTGGCCAAGAACGGTCCGCGCTGGACCAGCACCGGCCAGGCGACCGGCGTGGCCTTGAACTACCTGGCGCAGTTCGCGCCGGCGCTGAAGGAAAACATGCGTGGCGACCTGACCCTGGGCGCGCAATGGTCGCTCGACATGCAAGCCGCCACCGCCAGCCAGAAGGAACCGGCGCTGGCCGGCATGCTGCATGTCTTCCGCGAAAAAGGCGATGTCACGGTAGGCGTCGACCAGCCATTGACCCTGGGCCTGCGCACCCTGGACGCGAGGATCGATGTCGCCAACCAGCAATTGCGCCTGAATGTCAAACTGGACGGCACGCGCGCCGGCCAGAGCGATATCAATGCCACCGTGCAAATGCTGGGCGGACGCATCAGCAACAGCAGCGCCTTGAGCCTGACGGGCACCACCAATATCGCCTCGCTGGCGTGGGTGGCGCCACTGGCGGGACAACCGGGACTGGAACTGGGCGGCGCCCTGAAAGTGGCGTTGACGGGCAGCGGCACTATCGGCGCGCCCTTGCTGAACGGCGACATCGCGGGCACCGGTCTGCTGGTGAACTGGGCCGAGCAAGGTTTGAAATTGCGCAATGGCGTGCTGCAGGCGAAACTGGCTGGCGATCAATTGCAGCTGCAACGCCTGAGCTTTGACGGCGGCAACGGCAAGGCCCAGCTTGACGGCTGGGTGCGCTTTGCGAACGGCGAAGCGACGATGGAACTGAAACTGCTGGCCGACCGCCTGACGGCCCTGTCGCGTCCGGACCGCACCCTGATCCTGTCGGGCAACGCCACCGTGCTGCGCAACGAGAAATTGTTCAGCCTGGAAGGCAAGTTCAAGGCCAACCGCGCGCTGATCGAACTGGCGCCGGAAGGCACGCCAACGCAAAGCGATGACGTGGTGGTACTGGGCA
Organism: Janthinobacterium sp. J1-1; assembly: GCF_030944405.1. Taxonomy (NCBI): domain Bacteria; kingdom Pseudomonadati; phylum Pseudomonadota; class Betaproteobacteria; order Burkholderiales; family Oxalobacteraceae; genus Janthinobacterium; species Janthinobacterium sp. J1-1. Next base: position 925,269 of record NZ_CP132339.1, on the reverse strand, counting down.
AGAACAGCCGCGCCACCAAGGCCGCGCCCGAACTGCCATTGAATATCGACGTGGAATTCGACCTGGGCAACGCTTTCCACCTGCGCGGCATGGGCATCGATGCTGATCTCGCCGGCAATATCCGCGCCCGCGTACAGAACCGCAATGCGCCGCGCGTCACCGGCAGCATCCGCGTCGTCAACGGCCTGTATGCGGCCTACGGCCAGAAGCTGTCGATCGACCGCGGTGTGATCAATTTCACGGGCGCCTACGACAATCCGTCGCTGAACGTGCTGGCCGTGCGCAAGCGTCCCGAAGGCGAAGCGCTGTCGGAAACCAATGTCGAAGCGGGCGTGGAAGTGCGCGGCACGGCGCAGGCGCCGACGGCCAAGCTGGTATCGACGCCGAACGTGTCGGACAGCGACAAGCTGGCCTGGCTGATCCTGGGCCACGGCGCGGAAACGGCGGCCGGCGATGAAATGGCCTTGCTGACCACGGCGGCCGGCGCCCTCTTCGGCGGCTCGGGCGGCGGCATGCAAGGCAAGCTGGCCAGCTCGCTGGGCCTCGACGAAGTGGGGCTGTCGCAAGCGGCCGGCCTGGAAAGCACGGTCGTCACGGTCGGCAAGCGTTTGTCGTCGCGCGCCTACCTGACGTTCGAGCAAGGCGCCAGCACGGCGTCGAGCCTGGTGAAACTGCGCTACAAGCTGAACCGCCGCTTTACCTTGCAGTTCCAGACCGGCACCAACAATGCGCTGGATGTGTTGTATACGTGGGCGTTTGACTGACCCGGAACGGTAGCGGAAAACACAAAGGGCGCCTCGGCGCCCTTTTCTTTTGCTGCTGCTTGCTGGCGCTTATTCGGCCACATCGAGCCCGCGCTCGATCATGCCTTCGACATACGCGCTCAGATACTGTTCCAGCGCCGGGCCGGACAGCACGTTGGCCGTCAGCGCGCCGTGCGGCGAACCCTTCAGCACGCCGTCGTGGTAGACGCGGGCGATCCAGCCGACGTCGCTGCCGGGCGTGTACTCGAGTTCATAGTCGAACGATTCTCCGCTGACCTTGCGGGTGTAGTTTTCCTTGATCAATGCCATCTGGTACAGCCTTTCTTTGACGAATTAACTTGGGTGCGGATCGGGGACCGGATCATCCTGCGGCACCGGATGGACCGGGCCAGGCCGGTGGCCCGGGCTCGTATCGGGCTCGGGCACCGGTTGCGGATCGTCGACCGGCGCCGGGTCGGGCGCGCGGTGCGCTTCAATGGCATAGCTTGTCATGGCAGGCCTCCGTTGGCGAACAGGCAAAGGAAGACCATACCACGACTCGCTGGCCGCCGCCCCTTATTGGCCGTCCCTGGCTGCCACTGGCGTGCGCGGGGCGGCGTTTTTCACGTATTTTTCCAGCCATTTGTTGCTTTCATACAGCATGTGCATGATCGATTCGCGCGCGCGGTAGGCGTGGCTTTCGTTGGGCAACATCACCAGGCGGGCCGTGCCGCCCAGGCCCTTGATGGCCTGGAACATCCGCTCGCTCTGGATCGGGAAGGTACCCGAATTGTTGTCCTGCTCGCCATGGATCATCAGCAGCGCGTCCTTGATCTTGTCGGCGTAGTTAAACGGCGACATGGCCTGGTACACCGTCTGCGCCTGCCAGAATGGCCGGTCTTCCGACTGGAAGCCGAACGGCGTCAGGGTGCGGTTGTAGGCGCCGCTGCGGGCAATGCCGGCGCGGAACAGCCGCGTATGGGCCAGCAGGTTGCCGGTCATAAAGGCGCCATACGAGTGGCCGCCAATGGCAATGCGGTCGCGGTCCGCCACGCCACGGCGCACCACCTCGTCGACAGCCGCTTCGGCGTCGGCCACCAGCTGCGGCAGATAGGTGTCGTTCGGCTCCTGTTCGCCATTGCCCACGATAGGGAAGGACGGATTGTCGAGCACGGCGTAACCCATGGACAGGAAAGCGGCCGGACCCCAGTAGCTGACGGCATTGAATTTGTACGGCGAGCCCTTGGTCTGGCTGGCGGCGCTGGCCGTCTTGAATTCCTGCGGGTAGGCCCACATCAGGGTCGGCAGCGGGCCGTCGCGTTTCACGTCATAGTTGGGTGGCAGCATCAGGGTCGCCGTCAGGTCGACACAGTCGGCGCGCTTGTAGCGGATCAGTTCCTTTTGCACGTCTTTCAGTTGCGGCAGCGGATGCGGGAAATGCGTCAGCGGCGTCAACGCGGTCGCGCCCGGTTTCAGATTGCGCACATAGTAGTTCGGCTGCTCGGTCGGCGATTCGCGCGTCGACAGGAAACGGCCGCCGTCTTCGTCCAGCACGGCCACCACGTTTTCATAGTAGGGCGCGGCGCTCTGGAACAGGCGTTCCTTTTTCTTCGACACCAGGTCCAGGCGGTCGATAAAGGGACGGTCGCCGTCCTTCGAGGCGCCGGCGCCGTCGAGCAGGATAGTGCCGTCCGCGGCGATCAGGATGCGCGGCAAGCCGGCCGCATCGGCCCGCATCACGGGCTGGCCCGGATCGTTGTAGCGGTCCTCGAACGAACCCGAATACACCAGGTCGCCCGGCGTGCCGGCTTCAACCGATGGTTGATCCGGCTTGATGCGCCATTGCTTGACGGCGCGCGTCTTGTACCACGCTTCGCTCAACAGGGCCAGGTCGCCACGGCCCCAGGCGATGCCGCCGTAGCGCGAAGCGAGCTTGGCCAGCACGCCAGGCTGGGCCGTGAACGGCGCGGCCTGGGTGTAGACGATGTCGCGGATCTCGGCGTTCTTCGCCGGGTCGCCGCCATCCTGCGCTTCGGCCCACACCAGGGTGGCCGGCGCATCGACGCGCCAGCTGACCTTGCGCACGCCGGGCGAGACGGCGTCATTACCCGGTGGCAGGCCTTCCTCCAGCGGCAGGGTGGCCACCAGATGCACCACCTTGCCGGCCAGGTCGCGCACTTCGATCTTGCTGCCGAAGTCGCGCGCCGGCACGATGTAGGAGTACGGACGTTCGATGGTTTCCGTCAGCAGATACTTGCCGCCCGGCGCCACGGTGGCGCGCGAGTACGCACCGGGCTGGCCCACCAGGCGCTGCTTGCCGGTGACGTCCAGCAAGGCCAGCTGCACCGTGATGTAGTGTTCGAACAGCTGCGCGTCCTGCTCGTTTTTCAGCAGGTCGGGATAGGTGCGCAATTGCTTGACGGCGCCGCCAGGCAGGCTGTCCTGGATGGCCGGGCCGGTCGGAATGCCGTTCACGGCGGGCGCCGCGCCCAGCTTGGCCGGTTTCAGCTGCACCAGCAAGGTCTTGCTGTCTGGCATCCACGAAAAGCCGCGGCCGGACACGCCGGACAAAGGCTGGCTGGACAGCTTGCGCGCGACCTTGCTCTGCACGTCAAGCAGCCACAGTTCCACGCCGGATTCCTTGACGCCCTTGGCGGCGTCGGCATACACCACATTGCTGAACGCCAGGTAGCGCTGGTCGGGCGACCAGGCCAGGTCGGCGATGCGCGGCGCCGCCGGCAGGCCGCTGACCTTGAGTTCTTTTTGCGTGTCGATATCGAGCAGGCCCAGCCCCGTGTAAAAACTGAAACGGCTGGCGGAATAGGTGCGCGGGTTGATGCGCAGGCCGGCCAGTTTCAATTCCGGTTGCGCCACTTCGCTGATGCTGGGCAAGGAAGGCGTGGGCAGCATGGCCGCCAGGTTGCGTTTCGGGCTCAGGCTCAGGGTGGGCGCGCGCGGCGCATCGACGATGGCTTGCAGGGCAGCCGGTGGCTGTTGATAGCCGCCGGTCTGGGCGGTGGCCATGGAGGAAGCGGCGATCAGGCCGACGGTAACAGGCAGCAAGGGAAAACGGGGTGACATGGCGCTCCAATGAGGGTCTATGAAGAGAGGCGGTGGCCCAGCGCGCTCGCTCGTGGCGGCGCCCTGTGACAGGGCATAGTGCTGACCCGCCATCAAAATGTCAATAAGCAACATTTCATCACCGGCCATGGCCATGGCGATCTGGCTTACAATCGTTGTTTTACCGTTCGCTCATCATCCATGGAAACCACCACCCTCGCCCTGCTGTTCCTGGTCCCGCTGCTGGTCTGGCGCATCTATTCGCGCCTGAAAAAACTGGTGGCGCGCCAGAAGTCGCAGCTGTGGCGGCACCGCCTGGTGGCGTTCGGCGTTCCCGCGCTGATCGTGTTCCTGGCAACGACGACCAAGTTCGAGATCCTGCCGCTGTCGAGCCTGGGCGCCGGCGTGCTGGCCGGCGGCTGGCTGGGCGTGCTGGGCATCAAGCTGACCCGCTTCGAACAGGTCGGCAAAGATTATTATTTCACCCAGCACCGCTACCTGGGCCTGGCCATCACCATGCTGTTCATCGCCCGCCTGCTGTACCGCGGCATGGAAATCTACCTGAACACGCGCCTGGACGTGCCGGTGCCGCCACCGCCGTTCGGCCAGAGCCCGCTGACCATGGCCGCCTACGGCATGGTCACCGGCTACTACGCCGCTTACGCCTGGGGCCTGCTGCGCTGGCGCCAGCGCAACAAGCCCTTGGAAGCGGCCCGGTAAACAACCCGCTCAGAAGGCGTGGCTGATGCCGGCGCTGGCGGCACGGTCGCCTGTGCCCGCTTCGATCGAGTTGCCCACCGTATAGCTGGCGCCGTTGCGGTTGTCGATGCGGGCATAGACCGCGTACAGGCTGGTGCGCTTCGACAAGCTGTAGCGGTAGCCCAGCGCCACCTGGCTGGCATCCTGGTTGCGCGCCGTCCGGTCATCCTTGCGCAAGTATGAGGCCAGCAGCGCATGGGGCCCGAACGGCACCGTCAGGCCCAGCATCGCATCGCGGCTGTCGGCCGAGGCCACCGGCGTGACGGCCCGGCCGAACGGGTTGGCGTTGTTGCGGAATGACGAACTGTTCAGGCCATGATTCGTGCCGTACAGCAGGTGGGCCCTGGCGACGCCGAAGTCATAGACGGCGGCCACCACCGCATTGCGGGCGTTGTCCGTGTTTTTCAGGGTCGCCGTGTCATTGTTGCGGTTGTGATAGCCGGCGCGCAGCTGCAGCGGCCCCGCCACATAGGCGACCGCGCCGCCGTACTGCCGGCCGGCCGCGCTGTCACCCGCCACCTCGCCGGGCGCCGCCACCAGTTCCACAGTCACGCCGGCCATGGCCGGCGACAGATACTTGAGCGTGTTGTCCATCCGGCTCGACGCATTGCCGCTGGTGGCGACAATATTCTTGATGTCGCCGACATGGCCGGCGCCAAACGGATCGGTGCTGGCCTTGACCAGGTATTCCGGCGTGTACTGGCGCCCCAGCAATAGCGTGCCGTAAGGGCTTTGCAGGCCGACATAGGCTTGCCGGCCGAACAGCAGGCTGCCCTGCCCCATGGCGCCCGTGTCGGACTGGAAACCATTTTCCAGCAGGAAGACGGCCGACCAGCCATTGCCCAGCTCTTCCTTTCCCCTGAAACCGAGGCGCGAGCCGGCCCCCACTCCGCTGCTGAGCTTGCTTACCGAGCAGGCGCTGCCGCCGCTCTCCTTGACGAGCGCCGTGTCCAGCAGGCCGTAGAGGGTGACGGCGCTCTGCGCGTGGGCGCTGCCGGCGATGGCGGCAGTGGCGATCAATGCCAGTGCGGCGCCTTGTTTTACTGTGTCAAGCATGTCATTTTCCTCAGATCAACGGTTGACGAGTTTCTTGGGCAGGCTCAGGGTGATCAGCGCGCCGACCACCGCAAAGCAGGCGATGAAATACACGCCGTTGTCGGTGCTGCCCGTCATGTCCTTGACCAGGCCGACGATATACGGGCTGAGGAAGCCGCCCAGGCCGCCCACGCAGTTGATCGCCGCCACGCCGGCCGCCATGCCCACGCCGGACAGGATCAGGCTGGAAATGCTGAACAGCATGGCCGTGGTGCTGTAGGCGCCCACCGCCGCTACCGACAGGGCCACCAGCGCCCAGCCCATGGAATCGTGCAGGGTGATGCTGCCCACCAGGCCCAGGCAGACGCAGGCAAACGGGCCCACCAGGTGCCAGCGGCGCTCGCGGGTCTGGTCCGAATGGCGGCCGATCAGATACATGCAGACGAATGCCGCGGTGAACGGCACCGCCGTGTACAGGCCCACGTGCATCACGTCGCCCACCTTCAGCTGCGACACCAGGGTCGGCAGCCAGAACGACACGCCGTACGAGCACACCGCCGAGCAGAAGCAGATGGCCGTCATTTTCCACACGCGCGGGTCCTTGAAGGTGGCCAGCAGCGAGACCGTCGAGGCGTCGCCCTTGTGACGTTCGCGGTCGGCTTCCAGGTCGGCCTCGATCGCCGCTTTTTCTTCCTTGCTCAGCCAGTTGGCGTCAGATGGACGGTCATCGAGGAACTTCAGGCACAGCAAGCCCAGCACCAGCGAAGGAATCGCTTCGATAATGAACATCCACTGCCATCCCGTCAGGCCGTGCAGGCCGTCGCTCATGCTGATGATGGTCCCCGACAGCGGTGCGCCGAGCATGCCCGACAACGGTACCGCGCCGACAAACAGGGCCACCATCTTGGCGCGGCGCGCCGACGGAAACCAGTAGGTCAGGTACAGGATCACGCCCGGATAAAAGCCCGCTTCGGCCACGCCCAGCAGGAAACGCAGGATGTAGAACTGGGTCGGCGTTTGCACGAAGGCAAAGCAGGCCGACACGAAGGCCCACAAGATCATGATGCGCGAGATGGTGCGCTTGGCGCCGATGCGCATCATCAGCAGGTTGCTCGGCACTTCGAAGATCAGGTAGCCGATGAAAAACAGGCCGGCGCCCAGGCCATACGCCGTTTCGCTGAAGCCCAGGTCATTGAGCATGTGCAGCTTGGCGAAACCGATATTGATGCGGTCCAGGTAGGCTGCCACATAGCACAGCATCAGGAAAGGCATGATGTGAAACGCCACCTTGCGGTAGACGGCGGCTTTCGGCGGCGCGTCCAGGGGGGCGGCCATGCTGAGGGTGGTCATAGTATTTCTCCCGTACATTTCATATCAATAGGTCACTGACCGCTGCCGGCTGGCAGCGGCCCCGTTCAGTCGATCTCGACTACCGCTTCGATCTCCACCGCCATGTTCGACGGCAGCGACGATGCTCCTGTTGCCATGCGTACATGCAAGCCCCGTTCCAGGAACACTTGCCGCATCAGGTCGGAAGCGCCGTCGAGCACCTTCGAGTGCTCGGCAAAGCCGGCGCCGGAGTTCACCACGCCCGCCAGGCGCAGCACGCGCACCACACGGCCCAGGTCGCCTCCACATGCGGACTTGAGCTGCGCGACCAGGTTCAGCGCACAGATGCGCGCCGCATCCCTGCCCTCGTCCACGCCGATGTCCACGCCGACCTGCCCGGCATGCATCATCTTGCCGTCCAGGCGCGGCCCCTGGCCGGCGATAAAGACCTGCTTGCCGCTGATCACCCAGGGCACATAACTGCCCCTGGCGATGCCCGGTGCCGGCAGGGTGATGCCCAGTTGCGCCAGGCGCGCCTCGATGGCCTGGCCGGCCGCCGACAGTGCAATATTGGTGCTTGCGCTCATTTCAATTGCCTCCAGTCGCCCTGGTCGCCCTTCCAGTTGATCGAATGGCCCATCGCGCGCATGACGCTGCCGCGCAGGCTGCGCACCATGCCTTCCCATTCGCGGATATGGATGCCGTCATTGGCCGGTTCGGGCGCCATAAACATGCCGTCCACGCCGCCATTGGCCACGCACAGCTCGGTGGCGCGCACTTCCAGTTCCGGCTCGTGGAACACCTGCGGGTTTTCCAACAGGGCCGACAGCGCGGCGATAATGCCGGTGGCGCCCCAGTTCGATACATTCGACACCACCAGCCAGTCGGCGGCCGTGGCCGCGCCGACGCCGCCACGCCCCGGAATGCCGCAATCGACCGCCTTGGGCGAAAAGGTCGGCAGCTCGGCGGCGATCACGCCCATGCCCAGTTCATTGCCGCCGTCGCCGATGCCCAGCGTCAGCACGCCTTGCGACTTGGCCTGGCGGAACAGATAGTCGAGATCGGCCACCATGCCGTCCAGCGGGCGCCCGCCCAGGCCGTGATACAGGCCGTTGACATTGCAGCCGGGACGCTCGATCGCCAGCAGCAGCGACGGCCGCGTGACGTCCAGCAGCGCATCGCTGATGCGGTGGCAGCCGGCATCGTCTTTCGGCACGGTCTTGATATAGACCGGACGCAGGAATTCCACCGGTTCGGCCTTGCCCGAGGCGGGCAGGTCGCGCGGCGACATGCCGGCGCCCATGCAGGTGGCCTTCATCATGCCGGCCCAGTCCTCGTCGACGACGATCACGGAAATGACGCCCAGGCCCATGAACAGCGCGCGCGCCAGCAGGGCCGCGCCCACCGGCCCGTCGGTTTCGGGCACGCCGCCGCCTTCGGGAAAGCCGGTGGCGATCAGCATCGGGGCGCCGGGATGGGCGCGCGCGGTGGCGACCAGGCGCTCGGCCGCGCCCATGCAGCAATAGCCGTCCTGATGCTGTTGCAGCGCGCCGTAGATCTTGCCGATCAGGCCGACGCCCGTATAGTCGAGCGTCATGAAACTGTCGATGGTGCGCGCCACGTTCTGGTAGCGCGTTGAATTTTTGTCGAGCATGGTCTGTTCCTGTGCAGAGGTGAAGGAAAGGAAGGGATTCAGGCTTGCAGGGTGGCGGCGTACAGGTCGGCGTCGACATTGCCGCCGCTCAGCATCACCACGATGGTCTTGCCCTGGAGATCGAGTTTGTTGGCCAGCACGGCCGCCAGGCCCACGGCGCCGCCCGGTTCGACCACCAGCTTCAGCTGGCTGAAGGCGACCCGCATGGCGTGGCGTACCTCGTCATCGGTCACCGTCAGGCTGCCAGCGAGCAACTCGCGGTTGACGGCAAAGGTCAGCTTGCCGGGCGTGGCCACTTGCAGCGCATCGCAGATCGACTGCGCCTCGGGCGGATTTTTTTCAGGCTGGCCACTGGCCAGCGAGCGCTGCAGTTCATTGAATTCAATCGGTTCCACCGCATACACGGCGGTGCTTGGCGACAGCGCGCGCACGGCCGAGGCCACGCCGGCCACCAGCCCGCCGCCGCTGCAGGCGGCCAGCACGGCGTCGACATGGATGCCGGCAGCCTGCGCGGCGTCGATGATTTCCAGGCCGACGGTGGCCTGGCCGGTCATGATGAACAGGTCGTCATATGGCGGCACGATCACCGCGCCGGTCGGCCCCGCGATCTCGCGGCCGATGGCTTCGCGGTCATCGGTCTTGCGGTCGTACAGGCGCACGGTGGCGCCGTTGTTGCGCGCGCCGTCGATCTTGGTCCTGGGTGCATCCTGCGGCATGATGATGGTGGCGGCGATGCCCAGCTGGCGTGCCACCGTCGAGATGGCCAGCGCATGGTTGCCCGAGGAAAACGCGACCACGCCGGCCTTTCTTTGTTCCTCGTTAAGCTGCAGCAGGCGGTTGCAGGCGCCGCGGAATTTGAACGAACCGGCCTTCTGCAAGACCTCGGCCTTGAACAGCACGCGCGCGCCGGTCAGCGCATTGATGCTGGCGCTTTCCAGCAGCGGGGTGACGATGGCATGCGGCGCGATGCGCTGTGCTGCGGCGCGGATATCGTCCAGTGACGGCGCGCCGATTTCCTTGAATTGTGGCATGAAGACTCCTTGATATAAACCGTTTGCGTACAGGCTTGCTGCCAGCCCGATGGTCTGCCATCGGGCTTGTGGACCACTATAAAAAGCCATGTACACTGCGTCCATCAAGAAATAAAATGCACGAGTCATCAAGAAAAACGAACACCCAAACTGGTGCACTGCACGATAAACGGCATGCCCATGGCGGTGTCCATCGGCACTCTTTTTCGGCTGCCGGCACGGCAAAATGCGTGCCTTCCTGGTGCAATCGATTCCCACTATTGGTGCAGAAAAAAAACATGAACAGTCGATTTTTAGAGACATTCGTCGAGCTCGCGCGCACGCCGCAGCTGCGGCGCGTGGCCGACCGCCTCCATTCCACGCCCAGCACGATCTCCATGCGCATCCGCAGCCTGGAAGAAGAACTGGGAGTGAAGCTGTTGAGAAAACGCAGAATGCGCTGGTGCTGACCGATACGGGACGGCGCTTGCAGCCCTACGCGGAAGCGGTGTTGAAAACGGTGGTGGAGCTGGCTGATGCGGCGCAACAATCGGAGGTGATTTCCGGCCGCATCCGGGCCGGCATTATCGAAACGGTCGTGCTGACCTTGCTGCCCGACTTTATGATGTTCATGCGGGAAAAGTATGCGGGCATCGATGTCGACCTGACGGTCGATATCACGACCAATCTGATCCGCCGCCTGGCCGATGGCGAACTCGATCTGATCATCTGCATCGGCGTCGACCCGATCGGGCCGCATTTCGTCACCGAGAATCTGCTGACCTTGCGTAATCTGTGGGTGTCAAAGCAAGGCTTGCTGCGCGAAGGCGCGGACATGTCGGAAATTTTCCGCCACCCGCTGATGACGCAAATCAGCAATTCCGCGCCGTACAACGCCACCGTCAGCCATATACAACAGATGGCGACCTCAAGCGCGATTCCGCTGGCGGACTTGCGCATCACCAGCACGCCGTCACTGGCGGCGCTGGTGTCGCTGGTCAAGGAAGGCCTGGGCGTGGCCGTGGTGCCCGGCCTGCTGGTCAAGGAAGAATTGCGCAACGGGAATCTGGTGCAACTGGCGCTGCCCGAACCGAAGCCGATGCTGCTGTCGCAGTGGCACATGATCGATGCGCGGCCCGTGATCCGCTATACGGCGGAAGCGGTACGGGCCATCTGCGCCAGCTATTTCCAGAAGAACGATTTGCGCGACCTGGCCCCCCTGGAAACCGAGGCCAGGGTGGTTTAGGTCAATACTCGCACAGCCCCGTGCAGCCGGTGACGGCCAGCGCCTGGCGGATGGTGGCCAGCGGCGCGGCCAGCGACGGATCCACACTGGGATAAGCTTCGGACAAACCGGACAGCAGCGCCTGGCGCAGTTCCGGCTTCATCATGGCCGCATGAACGGTGGCATGGCGCGCCGCCGCCTCGAGCATGGTTTTCTTTTGCGGCAGCTTCCAGTACGGCATGGCCACGAACTGCACCAGGCCCGCATAGGCCCGCGCCGAATTGACGCTGAAGTCGTGCAGGCGCGCCTTGCCGGCTTCCGTGGCGGCCTCTTCCGGCTTGGCCTGGCGTTCCGCCTCCATCAGGGTGACCAGGTGCGCATTGCAATCGATCACAAAGCCGAACAGCGCGCTCATTTCATCGCCATAACGGGCCAGGTTCCGCTCGACCTGCGCGCGCTGCGCCTCCTGCGACGACAGGCCGGCCAGACCGGCCTTCTGGTAATACCTGGCATAGTCGGTGACCTGGGTACAGATGCCGAGGCTGGTCTGCATATTGGCCAGCGGCGCTTCAGGCTGCGCGAACAGGCGCGGCCCGTCGGTGACGATGGCCAGCAGCGGCGCGACGGCCGGATCGCTCAGCTGCGGCAAGCCCTGCTCGGGCTTGGCGTGCAGCATCAGCACGGCATAGCGGTCATTGGCTTGCACGAAATCGGTGTAAGTACCCGCATGGGCGGCAGAGGCGGCGAACGCCGTGCCCAGGCACAGCAGACGAACAACACGGTGGATGGCAACAGGACTCACGGCGCTTCTTTCTATTTCTTGATTAAATAATTGCCGCGCAGCACGGGCGCCTCGCCCGTATTCTCGCTGCCACCCTCGACATTGCCGAAGTAGACGTTCAAGTCCTGGGTGGGGCGGAAATTGCGCAGTTTCACTTGCAAGGTGGTCGGATTAAGCTTGGTGAAGGTGCCGGGGAAGCACAGGCTGATCAGCTCGTCCGGCTTGCCCTTGACCAGGTTCAGGGTAAAGTCCTCGATGCCGTTCTTCCAGGTGTTACCGGTCTTCAGGATGTACGAGACCCACTTGGCGTTGACGAACCCGCTCTCGCCCTGCTTCTTGGCCAGCTTGTTCCAGCTCGCATAAAAGGCCTTGTCGCCGCAGTATTTCTGTTCGAATTCCTTGCCTTCGCCCAGGTAGGAGGCGCCGGGACCGGCCGCCACGAAGGGCGCATATTGATGGCGCACGCGCACCGTTTTACCGGCCGGGAATTTCTGCTTCCACTGGTAGACCACCGTCACGGACCAGGCCGGCACCCACTGTTCGTCGTCGGACAGCTTGGCCAGCAAGTCGTCGTCGATCAGCGTTTTTTTCTGTGCGGCGGTCAAGGGCTCCACCTTCCTGTCGAAGGGGCTGAACGACGGGAAATACGCCACCTGCTTGTCCGTCAGGCCCAGCGCTTTCAGGTGCGCCGTGACGTCCTTGCCGTCGCGTTTGGCGACCAGCACCGTCTGGTAGTCCTTGCGCTGGCCGTCGACCTCGATCGAAAACTGCTGCGGCTGGCCGTAATACGTGGGCGACGGATGATAGCCGGCCTCGTAGGCGGGCAGCGGGAAGATGATGGTCTCTTCCACGTCGCTTTTCGATTCGTTGAGGAACTCGTACTCGACCTTGATCAGGTCCGGGCTGACGGTCAGCACTTCCTTTTTCATGGCCACGGCATCGGTCTTGCCGACGATAATGCCGCCGGCGCTGACCGAGCCGATGCCGTCATTGGCCAGGGCACTGGCGGGAATGGCCAGTGCCACCAGCAGGCTGGCTACGCCACTTTGCCAGCGGCCGGTTCCTGGCGCCGCTGCAGTACGAATATCGGTTGCGCCCATTGCGTGTCCTTTTTCTTTTTGCTGGTAATCAAAGTCAGTTCCGATGGATCGTAGACGTCGGTATTGTGCGTCAGCGGCGTGGTCATCAAATACTGCGCTTCGGTGTTTTTCAGGAACTCGCCGACCAGCTGGATATTGCGGATATCGAGGTGGGCAAACGGTTCGTCGATAAACACGAAGCCGCCCGAGCCGCCTTCCGATTTCAGCAGGCCGATCAGCAGCACCAGCGACTTCATCACCTGCTGGCCGCCCGATGCTTCGCCATCGTTCATGCCGATGATACCTTTGCCGTCGAACTTGAAGCGCACGTGCAGGCCCGCCTGCGACAGCTGCACGTCGTCGTTTTCCAGGCGCACCGGGTCGGCATGCACTTCGATGCCGGCCAATTCCCCCAGCTCCTTGATGTTCTTGCTGTAGGTCTTGATGGTGTAGCGCAGCCGCTCCATATAGGCGCCACGCGCATTGCCCGTCGCTTCGATGGCACGGTTGTTCTGGTAGCGGCGCTCGTCCGTTTCGGACTGGCGGCCACTCAGTTGTTCCGACAGGCGGTGATGCTGGTCGATCACGGTGGCGTCCAGTTCCCAGTCGTCACGCGCCAGGCTGCTTTGCAGGCTGGACACGCGCAGGTCGACCTGGTGCGCATTCTGGTGTTCGGCCACCAGCGCGGCGCGGCGCGCGGGACGGCGCCAGCTGCGCGGCAAATGGCGCCAGGCGCGGCGCAGCGCCAGCAGGGCGCGCGCGTGGTCGGCGCGCTGTTCAATCTGCTTCTTGTAACCCAGGCGCGAACCGGCTTCCGCTTCGGACAAGGCCAGGCGCGCGTTCTGCCACACGGTGTCGGCGCGGGTGCGCGCCACGGTCGCGTTCTTGGTCAGGTTTTGCAACTCGCCCAAACGCCCACCCACGGTCAAACGCTCATCTTTCAACGGTTTCGAATTGCGCAGCGCTTCGGCGAATTCTTCCTGGCGCGCACTGAGTTCCTTGGCCGCGTCGACGCCGGCGATGCGTGCCTTCAGATTGCCCACTTCGGCCGCCAGCTTGGAGATGGCCAGGGTCAGCGTATCTTCCTGCGCTTCCAAACCAGGCAGGGAACGCAGCAGCGCTTCCAGGCGGCCGCTGCGGCCGGCCTGGCCGAAGCGGTAGCGCGACGCTTCGACGAACAGCGAGCGCCCGCCGCGGCGTTCGCGGTGATAGGCCTCGGGCGTGATCCACTCGTCGTGGTTGCCCAGCTTGAAACCGGCTTCGACCGAATCGACGCGCGCGATGCGCGACAGCTGTTCGATCAGCCAGGACGGCACGGGCGCGGAAAATTTTACTACCGCCAGCAGGCTGTCATCCTTGGTCACGGGCGCGGTGACCAGTTCCGGCACGATAAAGTGGCGGTAGCGCTCTTTCTCTGCCAGGCGGTAGGCGGCCGGGCCATCCTTGGCCTTGTCCAGCAGCACCACCGACGCATAGCCACCCAATATACCTTCGACGGCGCCCTGCCAGCGGCTGTCCGTCACTTCGACGATATCGGACAGCATGACGTGGCCGATGCCCGCGTCGCGCAGCGCGCGGCGCATGCCGCGTACATTGTCCGGCTCCGGCATGGCCGTCTTGCCCTGCAGCGCGGCAATCGTCGCCTGCTCGCCGGCGATGCGCGCCGACAGCGCATCGCGCTGCTGGCGCTGCTGCAGCAAGGCCGCTTCCTGCTGCTCCAGCTGGGCGGCCACGGCGGCGATATCGCTGCCCGAATCGGCCGCCAGCTTTTGCAGGCGCTCCTTCTGTTCCAGCAGGCTGTCGAGCGGTTTCAGTTTCGCGTTGATCAGCCCGAGGCGGCTCTGCAGGCCGATCGACTCCTGCTCCAGCAGGGTCTCGTTCATCTGCGCGTCGGACAGGGCTTTCGCCTGCGCCGCCAGCGCATGGCGCTTGTCGGCCAGCAGCGGGTCGTTCAGCGCCATCGGTTTGCGCGCGTCGCGCAATTGCCGGCTGGCGGCGGCCGCTTTTTCGCGCGCCTCGTGGTACTGCAGGCTGGGCAGCACTTCCTCGAGCAGGTTGCGCCGTTCCTTGTGCAGGCCTTCCCACTGATGGTAATTGGCCACGCGCAGGCGCAGGCCTTCCAGGTTGGTTTTTGATGCTTCCAGTTCCGTTTCGAAACGCTTCAGTTCCACTTCCGTGTCGCGCTGGTGGCGTTTCGCTTCGTCGTAGGCGTCCAGCACTTCCTTGTCGCCGAACACCTGGAACACCAGGTCGAGCAGCTGGCGTGGCGCGTATTCGCACAATTTGTCCGTCTCGCCCTGCTCCAGCGCCAGCACTTTCGACATGGCCGGCGACAGGCCGGCATTGGCCAGGCGCTTGCGGTAGTTTTCCACGCCCAGCCAGTCGTTCGCATCGGAAATATCTTCGATCTGCACATTGCCCGGACGCATCAGATACTGGCGCTTCCAGTCGCCGCCGTTCTTCTGGATCTGGCAGAACAGGGTCACTTCATCGTCGCTGAAAAAGCCCGAGCTGCGAAATGGCCGGTTCGACAGTTGCTTGCCCACGTTGCGGTTGTCGACCACGGCGCGCAGCCAGGCCGTCTGCTGGCCCGAGTGGCGCGCATAGTGTTTATAGGTGCGGCCCATTGAGCAGTCGAGGCCGAACAGGGTGCGCAAGGCGTCGAGCAAGGTGGTCTTGCCGGAACCGTTCTGGCCGGCGATCGTGATGATCTTGGCGTCGAGCGGAATATTCTTGATGCGCTGCCAGTAATCCCAGTGCACCAGTTCAAGTGATTTGATATGAAACATGGCTGCTTTCAGTGTGGGAGGTCGGAGGACAGATCGTCGCCGGCATCATCCGGCTCGCCGTCCGCCACGGCCTCCGCATCGACGGCGACCAGGCGCGACGGCGCGCGCTTGAAGACGTCGGCCAGCGCGCCGTTGATAATGCGCTCTTTCAAGACGTCGGTATCCATCATCAGGTCCAGCAACGGTCCCTCGACGATAAAGTCGCCGCGCCGCTCGATAAAGCCCAGCTTGGCCAGGGTGCCCAGGTTCATGTCCATGCGCGTCTTCTTGCCCAGCTTGTCGCCGAAGTCGGCCAGCAAGGCCTTGTAGGCGATGCCGATCGAGGCGTCTTCCGCGCGCGGCAGCGGCTTGTCGGTGCCGAACATGTCGTTCTGGTCGTCGTCCGCGTGCTGGTGGGTTTCCTGGCGTTCGCGCTTGGGCAAAATAATCTGCGCCCACAGCACCACCAGCAAGGCCACGCCATCGCGCGCCAGGCCAAAGTTATTGTTCTGCCACACATCGCGCGCGCCAAAGATCTTCGGCTCGATGGTGCGGGAGAGGGCCAGGGTCACATGGTCGGCATACACGTTGTCGAGCAGTTTCATGCCGCAGGCCAGCAGGCGCGCATCGACTTCCGCGCGGAACAGCTCGTCGGACAGCACGCGCTTGACCAGCTTGTCGTCGCGGCGCAGGGTTTGATGCGTGAGCAGGCGCGCAATCAGGATTTGGGAATCGTCATTCATCGGCAGTGCCGCTATCTAAATCAAGAGAAATATTCAGGGACAGCGAGGCGATCGACATGGCCGCCACATGCGGGTCGTTCAATTGGACCATCTCGTCGGTCGGCGTAAAGGTGATGGGCAGCCGGGCCAGTTCGGCCGTCGCGCCCTGCAGGCTCGCTTCGGACACATCGCCCAGGAGCGGCAGCATCGAGGCGCGGTAGGACGCCACGGCAAAGCTGGCCGGCAGCAGCGAATCCTGCACCGGCACGCTCTTTGGCCCTTCTTCACCGATGCTGGGGAAGTTGCCCAGGCTGGCAAAGTTGGACAGGCGGTCCAGCAGGTCATCGAGTTCGAGTTGCATGGCGGGTCCGTCGCTGATGGTGGTGGGGGCGTCTTCGCCGCTCGGCAGTCCCGTCTGGGCCACGCCAGCCGCGCGTTCGGACAGCAGTTCCGTTTCGGCCACGTCGATCATTTCGGCCGGCGTCGAGAACAGCGGCACCACCGGCTGGTCGATGGCGCCTTCGGCCAGCGAGGCCAGGTCCTCGTGCTGCAGTAGCCAGCGCTTGATGTCGGTGGTCGACAGGCCGGACTGGCCCAGGTGCACGCGCTGACGCTCGATCTGGTTCAGCGCGCGCGAGAACATGCCCTGCATGTTCAGCAGTTTGCTTTGCGCGCGGCCAATGGCTTGGGCCGCCTTGTGCGTGGCGCCGTCGGCGTTTTCGTCGGAGGTGATCGCCACCAGGATCTCGGAACCCTTCTCGACCCAGTCGCAGGCCATGTTCCATTTCGCCTGCGCCGTGCGCAGCCGGAACTCGGAACCGGAGGCGATCGCGTCCGAAAACTCGTCCGTCAGGTCGACCAGGCGGCCCAGCAGATGTTGCAATTGCTCCACCGACACGCCGCCCACGGCTTGCGCACCGGCCACCTGCGACAGCAGAAAGCCCATTTCCGCTTCGTCTTCGGTCTGCCCCAGGCCCAGCAGGCTGTCGATGGCGGACAGCACATTGCGCGCCATCGGCGTCACGCGGTACACGCCCTGCTGCGCGTCCCAGGCCAGCAACTGGTTGCTGCGCAGGCGCAGCAGCACCGTTTCCAGGCTTTCCGGCAACAGATAGGCCAGGCGGGTGTTGATGTCGGCGCGCGTGTACGACGAGGTGGCCGCGTCGGCCGCCAGTTCGCGCAGCACCAGCAAACGCACCAGCACGCCGTCGAAACCGCCATGGAACAGCGCCGTGAACACCTGCAGCAAGGGCTGCGCGCGCTTCAGATGAAAGACTTGTTCGATCTCGTCAGCCGAAATATTCGGCTGGAAATGCGCCTGCAACGAATCGTGATGCTCCTGCTCGGTCTCGTTTACATCCGCAGCCACGGCTGCACTTGCCATTATATCAATCATTCTATTCCGGATGAGTGTTCAGCGGGCGGCGCAGCGGGCCTGGCGGACGCTGCGAGCATAAAGGGTCGCGGGGGCGTCAGTATATCAGTTCTGATATGCAATTTGACCGGTGGCGGGCCGGAGCCAGGCGGCCCTGGCCCAAAAGCAACGGTGCTTACTTCTTGATGATTTTCTGCAAAGTCTGCTCCACATAATCGCCATCCTCATCCTCGAACGTCACCTTGACCGGATACCATTCCAGCGACGGCGCCAGCCACAGGTCCACTTGCTGGCCCTTCTTGTCGGTCGGCGGCGCCTTGATCAGGTGCACGGCCTCGACCAGGCCCTGGCCGGTGCCGACCGTCTCCTGCTTGACGACCTTGAATATCCACGGCTCGGCGTCATGGCGGCCGGCAACAAAAAAGGCCCATTCGGAACCGGGCACGAATTTTTCAGGCGCGGCGCGGGCCACGGCCGTCAGTTGCCAGACGGCACTGTTGCGGTCCTGCTCGCCGCCCTTGAGCGCATAGCTCTTGTCGCCTTCGCTGAAGGCGATGGTCTTGCTGTCGCGCTTGAAGACGGTGGTGGCCGCCGCCTTGCGAAAGCGTTTTTCCACGAACTGGGCCGGCGCCAGGCCATAGTCGTCGACCGTGCCTTCGCTACGCTGCTCGAGGATCTTGCCGAACAGGGCGGCCTTGGTTTCGGCCAGCAGCGAGTACTTGCCATCGCCGGCGCGCCAGTTGCTGACGGACTCGCCGGACAGCGCGATGCCCTTCTGTTTGGCCTTGATGGAATACACCAGGTCGGCCGACGGCGCCAGCTTGAAGGCGCGCTTGATCACGGGGTGCTCGGCGTCGGCGTCAGCGGCGAGTACGGAAGAGAACGTGGCGGCCAGCAGGCCGGCAACGAGTAATTGCTTGATGGGTATAAAAGTCATCTCATGATCCTGTCACAGTGAGTTTGGAAACGGTCTGCGTGGTGAGCGCACCGTTCGCTTCTGTATTGCGTATTTGTACCGGATACCATTGCAGCGACGGCGCCAGCCAGATATCGAGCTGCGACGAATAGCTGCCCCGCTTGGGCGGCCGGCGCAGATGCCAGGTCTGCAGGCGGCCCATGCTGGTATCGAGCGTTTCCTCGCCGACCAGCTGGAAGCGGAACACGGTCGCTTCCTTTTCTTCGCCGACCAGGATGTCGATATTGCCGGCCAGCTGATGGACGTCGGCGCGGCCGATGGCGGCCAGCTGGAACGGCAGGCTGGCCTTGTCCTGCACCCCTTCCTGCCAGGGCGCGGTGGCGGTGGTGGCCGAAAAGCGGATGGTCTTGCCGGCCGCATCGAAATGCGTGGCCGTCTGCGCGCGGCCGCGGCGCTTTTCCGTCGCCTTGACGGGCACCACGCCGCTGGCGTCGAGCGCCCCTTCGCTGCTCAATACCAGCAGGTTGATGCGGGTGATCAGCATGCTCAGGCCCACTTCCAGGCTCAGGCGGTAGCTGTCGCCCTTATTTTGCCACGACATGGCCGCCACGCCCGTCCACTTGGTGCCGTCGGCATCGCGGCGGTCCACCTGCAGGTCGAACTCGGCCGACGCGGGCACATCGGTCTTGTAGCGCCGCAGCGCTTCCGTCACGGGCGGCGGCGCGGGTGCTTCAGCCGCAGCCGGCGTAATGGCCGGCAATTGCGCCAACGCCGGCGCCGGGTTTTCCGGTGCGGACGATGGCGGTGGCGCCACCTGCATCGGCTGCGGCGCATCGGGCACGACCAGCTGCGGCAAATCGATCACCGGCAAGGCCGGCACCTGCGGCGCGGGCGGCGGCGGCAAGGGCACGGGCGGCGGCGGCGGTGGCACCGGCAAGGGCGGCGGCGCTTCGGCGATCACCGCCATGCTGACCAGCCGCGGCGGCTCGTGCACCGGCGCCCTGCCCGCCTGCCCGCCCAGCCAGTGCAGGGCCACGACATGCAGCACGCCGATCACGGCGACAAAGAGCACGGTGCGGCGGCGCGGCGGCACGAAAAAGGAGGCTGGCGTCATGGTTGCTAGTGTAACGCCTGTGTCCAAGACGCGCTTTCTTGCCGCAGATCAATGCGCGTGCCATCGGTGGAAAATGCGGGCGAAAAATGTCACCGCGATTTCGTCAGTAGCAAGCTGATATCTGCTACGCTAGGACCATCGACCTACCAGGAGACTCTCGCATGGCAAATCCGCAAATGCCCCCGATTCCGGGCGCAGCAGTGATGACCGATACGCTCGACTTCGTCAAGAACCTGTGGGGCAGCATGAGCGTGCCCGGCATGGGCGTCCCCGGCATGACCGCGCCCAGCCTGTCGGTGGAAGAACTGGACAAGAAAATCAACGACCTGAAAGCCGTCGAAGCGTGGCTGAACCTGAATATCAGCATGCTGCGCGGCAGCATCCAGGCACTGGAAGTGCAGCGCGGCACCATCGCCACCCTGAAATCGATGGGCGCCTCGATGGCCGCCGCCATCACGCAGCCGGGCGCCAGCGAGAAAAACCTGTTCGATTCCGTGCCTTACGCCTCGGCCTTCTTCCAGCAGACGCCGCCGGCCGCCAAGCCGGCCGAGAAAGCGCCACCGCCTCCGCCGCCACCACAGGAAGCGCCAGCGGCGCCAGCCCAGCAGGCCAGCCCGTCAGCCGACGCGGCAGCCCAGCTGGCCAATCCGGCGGTCTGGTGGAATTTGCTGCAGGATCAGTTCAAGCAGGCGGTGTCGACCGCCATGGCGCCGGAGCCGGCCAAGAACAAGGACGACGCTGCCAAGAGCACACCCACGCCGCGCGCCAAGCCGGCTGCGGCGGAGACGGCCGCCAAGGCCAAGGCCCCCGTCAAGGCACCGGCCAAACGCGCGGCGCCCAAGGGCAAGCTGTAAGCGGCTTTCAGGGTTCGCGCGGCGAACCCGGTCATGCGGTGATCAGGCGATACGATGAATGCGGATCGCCTCGATCATGTTGTCGGCCTGGCGCTTGACGTCACCGATCGTGATCAGGCCCTCGTCGGCCAGCGCCTTGGCGTGCTCGTACGAGGACTGGAATGTTTCCAGCGTGTCTCCCTTGGCGGCGACCGGGCGTACCCAGGCGATGCTGCCGACCTTCATTTTTTTGTATACTTCATTGACCACATCACGCATAGTTTCTTCCTTATTGTTGTAAAGCAACTCAAGCGCGGAGCAGGCTGTTGCCTGCACCACGCTGGCGCATAGTTTATCATCCGGCACGCCCGCGCATGTTTTTTACGGCTTTATCGGGAACCGGCGCAACCTTTTCCGCCACCGGCGCGGGTGCCGCGTCTTCGGCCGCCGCCGCTGGCGTCAGCTGCAGCAATTGTTCCATCAGCTGGGCAAAGCGCTGCTGGCCCGGTGCGATCTTGTCTACATATAGCAACACTTCCACCGCTTCCGCCGCCAGGTCAGCGTGATAACCACGCTGCTGCAGGTAAGACACGATGATCTGCGCCGAGTTGAACAAGATGCGCAGGTTGTTCGGCAGTTTGACCCGCGCCGCGCGCATCCAGGCCACCGCGTCGTCCAGTTTATCGGTCTTCCACAGCAGCACGCCCTTGTTCATCAGGTCCGACGCTTCCTTGCGCGAGGCCAGGATCAGGCTGGTGCCCTCGTCGCCCATCTTGGCCTTGTCGAAGATCTTCTGCACTTCATCCTGCACCACCTGGTTGTCGTGGTTGTTCTTCACCACGTAGCACAAGAGGCCGGCCGGCGCGTCCTTCACGCCGACCGCGAACAGCAGGGTCGCCAGTTCCATGCAGATGGCCTTCTCGGGCCGCGCCGGGTCTTCCAGCAGCATCGCTTCGAGCTCGTCGCCGCATTTGCGCGCGCGCCGGTAGTCGCCCGTTTCGTGGTGTACCAGGCCTTCGGTGATCTTGGCGCGCAGGCCGATCTCTTCGGGCGAAAATTCGCGCTGCGCCAGCAGCAGCCATTGCAGCGCTTCCTTGGCATCCTTTTTCAGGCCGCATACGCGCGCCAGGCCCAGGTAGGCGTCCACCGTCTTCATCACGGAAAATTCACCGATCGCCACGCATTTGCGAAACGCTTTTTCGGCCATGCTCACATTGCCGATTTTCAGGGCCGCCTGGCCCAGGTTGCGCTGGCGCGGCACCGAATTGGGCGACAGCCGCGCCGCCTTTTCCAGCACGCCGCACGCCTCTTCATGCTGGCCCATCAGCTGGTAGGCGACCGCCATCTGGTCGTAGGCGTCGATGTAATAGCGGTTTTCCACGATCACGCCCTGGAAGATCTGGCGCGCCGCCTCGTGTTCGCCATTGTTCATGCGGATCTTGCCCAGGCCGGCCCGGGCCCAGCTATAGTCGCGGTCGGCCAGCACTTTTTCATAGATGGCGCGCGCTTTTTCCGGCTCGCCGCTTTTCAGCAGCAGGCTGGCCTTCATGCGCAGCAATTCCAGTTCGTGCAGCTTGTTCTGCGCGATCTGCGCATCGCACAGTTTGGCCGCGCGCAGATAATCCTTTTCCATGCAGGCCTGGTCGATCTCGCGGAACACCTGCTTTTTATGCCACACGCGGTTCAATCGCGTCAGCAGCACGCCTTCCGTGATCGGCTTGATCAGGTAGGCGTCGGGCTGGTGTTCGGCCGCGCCCATCACCGACTCCACGCTTTTCTCGGCCGACACCATCAGCCACACGCTGGACGGCGCCGTCAGGTTGCGTACGCGCGTTTCTTCCAGCACCTGCTGGCCGTTCTTGCCTTCGCCCAGGTTGTAGTCGCACAGCACCACGTCATAGCGCGTCTTGGCCAGCAGCTTCATCGCCTCGCCGCCGCTGGCGGCCTGGTCGATATGGCGCGCGCCCAGGTTGCGCAGGGACTCGCGCAGCAAAATGCGGATGCCGACAAAATCGTCGACCAGCAGATAATGCTTGTCGGCCCAGTCGGTGGTGTCGGCTTCGTTGGGGCGGGAAGTCTGGTCCATCGTGAGTCCTCGGTTCAAGGCAGGCGCAGGATAAAGCAGCCGCCGCCGAGCGCGCCGCCATTGGCCAGGGCGATGCTGCCGCTTTGCCCCCGGTGCTTGTGCATCTTCGCCACTTCGCTGGAAAAATACAGGCCCAGGCCGGTGCTGTTGGTGGAAAAATTCACACCCGTGCTCATGCCATCCATGGCCGCCGCGCCCGCGTCCAGCAAGGCTTGTGTATAACCGTCGCCATTGTCTTCCACGCGCAGCTCCAGCATGCCGTTTTCTTCCGCCACGGACAGGCGTATCGTATCCTTGGTATAACGGATGGCGTTGTTGATGGCATGCGCCAGCACGCCGATCACCAGGTCTTCGTCGAGGGTCCAGATCAGCTCGGGGGGAAAGTCCGTCTCCATCGCGATGCCCTTGGAGGCGAGCAGGATTTTTTCCTGGTCCACCACCTGCGTCACCAGCTGCCCCACCAGTTGCGGCTGCACGTCGAACGGGTAGCCGGGCTTGCCCACCTGCTTGTACAGCGCCAGCAGCTGGATCAGGTTGTCGTTGAGGCGCTTGGTCTGGTACAGCATCTGCGCCATCTGCAGGTAGGCGGGATCGGCCGTGACTTCATCGGTGGCCTTGGCCTGTTCGGCCGCCAGCAGGGATTCCAGCGTGCCGCTGACCACGCTGATGGAATTTTTCATGTCATGAACGGTCGACGCCAGGAACAGGAACAGCTCGGGCGCGCTGTGTTGATCTTCCACTGCATCTCTCCTCGGGCGCCGGCGGCACGGCGCCGCGGCTAGCTTGCCACCGGCAAATTATACCGCCCGTTGTTGCGCTGCAACCAGCCTGTTGCAGAACTGCCATGACCGACGCAACAATGCCGCCCCGCGCAGGACACGGGGCGGCATCGGTGCGACCAGCCTGCCTGACAACAACTAGCGGCGCGCGCCCGCCAGCCGCCGTATCACCACGATCATGCGGTCGATTTCCTCGTAGGTGTTGTAAAACGCAAACGACGGCCGCACGGTTGCTTCCACGCCGAAGCGGCGCAGGATCGGCTGGGCGCAGTGGTGGCCCGAGCGCACGGCGATGCCCTCGTCATTGAGCGCGCGGCCCACCTCGGCCGGCTCATAGCCGGCCAGCACGAAGGAGGCCACGCTCGCCTTGTCCAGCGCCGTGCCGATCAGGCGCACGCCGGGGATCGCCTGCAGCTTGTGGGTGGCGTAGTCGAGCAGCGCGTGTTCATAGGCGGCGATGTTTTCCAGGCCGATGCGCTGCACGTAGTCGATGGCCGCGCCCAGGCCCACCGCATCGGCGATATTGCCGGTGCCGGCCTCGAAACGGTTCGGCACGCTCTGGTACACGGTGCGCTCGAAGGTGACGTCGGCGATCATGTTGCCGCCGCCCTGCCATGGCGGCAGTTGCTCCAGCAGGTCAAGCTTGCCGTACACGGCGCCGATGCCCGTCGGGCCGAACACCTTGTGGCCCGAGAACACATAGAAGTCGGCCCCCAGCGCCTGCACGTCGACCCGCAGGTGCGACACCGCCTGCGCGCCGTCGACCACCACCCGCACGCCGGCCGCATGCGCCAGCGCGATGATCTGCGCCACCGGCGTGACGGTGCCGAGCGCGTTCGACACCTGCGTCACCGACACCAGTTTGGTGCGGCCATTCAACAGCTTGCGGAACTCGTCAAGGATGATCTGGCCGCTGTCGTCGACGGGAATCACGCGCAGGGTGGCGCCCTTTTCCGCCGCCAGCTGCTGCCACGGCACGATATTGGCGTGGTGTTCGAGCTGCGAGACGATGATCTCGTCGCCGCTGCCGATGAACTTGCGCCCGAAGGTATTGGCGATCAGGTTGATGCCTTCGGTGGCGCCGCGCACAAAGATGATTTCGTTCGGCGAGGCGGCGCCCAGGAAATTGGCGACCTTGGCGCGCGCCGCTTCATACGCGTCGCTGGCGCGCGCGGCCAGCGCATGGGCCGCGCGGTGGATGTTCGAATTCTCGTGCGCATAGAAATACGACACGCGATCGATCACCGACTGCGGCTTGTGGGTGGTGGCGGCATTGTCGAACCAGGCCAGCGGCTTGCCGTTGACCCGTTCGGCCAGCACGGGAAAATCGCGCCGCACGGCGTGCACGTCGAATGGCGCCGGCGTCTGACTGTGGCCATGGCTGTTACTGGCGGGCGGCGCCGACAGCACCGTCTCGAAGTAGAACTGCGGCGCGCTGGCCGATGGCGCGACCGGCAACTGCTGGTCACGCCGCGGTGCCGCGTACACGTCCTTCAGATCGTCCGTACCGGGCTGGCCCTGCCCCTGGCGCGCCAGGCCATCGAGCTTGTCGTGGGAGACCGGATAGCCATGCGCGCCGCCGACAAAGTAATACGGCGACGGCGCACCGATGCCCGACGCGCGCGGCGTCGGCAGCGAGGCCGGCGCCGGCGCGATCGGCGCCTCCAGAGGCGCTTTCACGGGCGGCACCTGCGCCGTCGCCACGCCGGGGGCGATGGCGGCAAACGAGGGGCCGGCCTGCGGCAGCGGACGGTGCGGATTGGCATAGCGGGGCGCCGCGTCGAGCGCGCTGCCCGAGCCGCCCAGGCTCGGTGACTTGTCCAAACCCGGCAGGCGCGCGAAAAACTCGCCGGCCAGCCGGTTCAGGGTTGCCTCGTCGGGAAGAAAAGGTACGGCGGGCAGGCCCGCCGCGCCATCACTTGTAGGTGTCTGGGTAGTCATGGTATTTACCGATCTCCACGTCTTCCAGTACGGCCAGCGCATCGTCGGTCAGCACGGCCAGCGAGCAATACAGCGAAATCAGATACGACGAAATCGCATGGCGGTTGATGCCCATGAAGCGCACCGACAGGCCCGGGCTTTGCTCGCCCGCCAGGCCAGGCTGGAACAGGCCGATCACGCCCTGGCGCTGTTCGCCCGCGCGCAGCAAAATGATTTTCGTCTTGCCGTCTTCGATGGGCAGTTTGTCGGACGGCACCAGCGGCACGCCGCGCCATGTCAGGAACTGCGAACCGAACAGGCTGACGGTCGGTGGCGGCACGCCGCGGCGCGTGCATTCGCGGCCAAAGGCGGCAATCGCCAGCGGGTGCGCCAGGAAGAAGCCCGGCTCTTTCCACACTTTCGTCAGCAGCTCGTCGAGGTCGTCCGGCGTCGGCGCGCCCGTCAGCGTGAAGATGCGCTGGTCGTCATGCACGCTGGCCAGCAGGCCGTAATCGGGATTGTTGATCAATTCGCTTTCCTGGCGCTCCTTGATCGTCTCGATGGTCAGGCGCAGCTGCTCCTTGATCTGGTCGTGCGGGCTGCTGTACAGGTCCGACACGCGGGTATGCACGTCGAGCACGGTGCTGACGGCATTGAGGAAATATTCGCGCGGCTGTTCTTCGTAATCGACAAAGGTTTGCGGCAGTTCCGACTCGTCGCGCTGCGAGCAGGCGACGCGCACGTCCTTGGGGTTCTTGACCCGGTTCAGGCGGTAGATACCCGCTTCGACCGGCAGCCATTGCAGCAGATGCACCAGCCAGCGCGGGGTGATGGTGGATAACTGGGGAACGCTCTTGCTGGCATTGGCCAGCTGGCGCGCGGCGTTGTCGCCAAGCGCAATCTGGCTATCGTTTGTTGCATCGGACATGAACAAGTACTCCTGATGAGAAAAGTGAATATGCTTATTTGGAAACCAAATAAAGTATCGGGCGTCTCCCCTGTTCTCTCAACATGCTATGGCCATCAACGCGGCTCGATCAGTCAATTAACTCCGGTTCGCAGCGCGCCAGCAGTCCGGCCAGGCCGATGCCCAGCGCATGCGCCAGTTTTTCCACCGTCAGCAGCGACGGCGTGGCGGCGCCGCGTTCGATTTCGCCGATAAACGAGCGGTTCAGGTCGGCCGCTTCGGCCAGCCGCTCCTGCGACCAGCCTCGCCCTTCGCGCAACTGGCGCACGGCCAGTCCAAACTGTTTGATCAACATGGGGTCCTCAGGGTTGCGGGGTAAATGCGGAATGGGCAAAAGCGGAAACGGTGGACAGCGCAGGAGCCGGCTCGCCCGCCTCCTGCTGGTTATGGGCCTGCGTGACATGGCTGCCGGGCGCGATGCTGCGGGTCAGCCAGACATTGCCGCCGATGACCGAGCCCTGGCCTATCGTCACCCTGCCGAGAATGGTGGCGCCGGCGTAGATCACCACGTCGTCCTCGAAGATGGGGTGGCGCGCCAGGCCTTTTTTCAGCACGCCATCGGCGCCGGCCGGAAAGCGCTTGGCGCCCAGGGTGACCGCCTGGTAGATGCGCACCCGTTCGCCGATGATGGCCGTCTCGCCGATCACCACGCCGGTGCCATGATCGATGAAGAAGCTGGCGCCGATCACGGCGCCCGGATGGATGTCGATGCCGGTCTGCGAATGGGCCACTTCGGCGATGATGCGCGCCACCAGCGGCGCGCCGAGCGCATGCAGCGCATGGGCCAGGCGGTAATGGATGATGGCCAGGATGCCCGGATAGCACAGCAGCACTTCATCGACGCTGTGCGCGGCCGGGTCGCCATGGAAGGCGGCCGCCACGTCGGTGTCGAGCTGGGCGCGGATGCCGGGCAGCGCGCGCGCAAAGCGCTGCACGATGGCCAGCGCCTGCTGCTCGACGGGCACCGTCTGCTGCAAGCCATGCTGGCGCGCCTGGTAGCTCAGTTCACGGCGCACCTGTTCGTGCAAGCCCGTCAGGGTGGTGTCGAGCGTATGGCCGACAAAAAAATCTTCGCTCTCCTGCTGCAGGTCGAGCGGCCCCAGGCGCATCGGGAACAGCGCCGCGCATAGCGCATTGACCAGCTCGCGCAAATGCTGGCGCGAAGGGAACTGGCGTGCGCCGCATTCCTGGTGGTTGGCCAGGGCGTCGCGCCAGCGCTCGCGCACGGCGCGCAATTCATCGACGATCTGGTGCAGCTCCCATTGCGGCGAGACAGCTGCGGCAGGGGCGGAAAGTTCGTTGGGCAAGGTGGCGCGCTGGTTCACTCTTGCACCCATGGCAAACTGTGCCAGCGCCAGCCACCATGGTGGCCGCGCTGCTGCTGGTCGTCGAGGTCGCCTTCGAAGCCTTGTGCGATATTGAATACGTTGGCAAAACCGGCCTTGGCGGCCGCTTCGGCGGCGGCGGCCGAGCGCTTGCCGCTACGGCACAGCAGCACCACCACAGCCGTCTTGCCGCCCACCTTCGCTTCCAGCTCGCGCGCAAAACGGGGGTTGCGGTTCATCGCCGTGCCGGTGGCCCAGGCCACGTGCAGCGAGTCGGGCACATGGCCGACAAACACGCGTTCTTCGTTGGTGCGCACGTCGACCAGCGTGGCCTTGCCGGCCTGCACCAGCTGCCACGCATCCTGCGCGCTGACGATGCCGGCATACGGCAGCTGCTGCGCCTGCGCCTGGGCGCGCGCATCGTTCAATACGGCATCAAACGCCGCCTCTCCGTGCGCGGCCCGGGGATCGAAACCCAATGTTGTTGCAGCCATCTTTGCCACCTCTTTCCGTCATCGTCAGAACATCCACACGCTCACTGTAGCGAACTTGTGTTGTTCGTAAAACAAATTAAAAAGAGTTAGGAAAGCTGGAAAACGTATATGGCGGCAGATCAGCGGAGGGCTGGGGTCAGACACGGCGGGTCTGACCCCGGGCTACTGCGCGCGCCGCCGTTCCTTCAAGACGAAGCGGCCCGGGTCGATGGCCGCCGCCAATTGATTTTCCAGCGGCAGCGGCTCGCCTTCGAGCTGGCAGGCCAGCATCTCGGCCGCCAGCGGCGCCCACGTCAGGCCGCGCGAGGCATAGCCCAGCAAACCAAACAGGCCGGGCCAGCGCGGCACGTCGCGCAGTTGCTCGCAGCGGCGCGGCACGCCGGGGTCGGGCAAGGCGCCCACCAGCGGCATGCGGTCCGGCGCCATGCAGCGAAAGCCCGTGCGTCCGGCCAGCGGCGCCTCGAACGGCGGCACGCCGAGGATGGCGGCGGTCTTCTCGATATTGTCCCGCTGGCTCGATGTCCGCAGGCTGGCGTCGTCATCCTGCGCATCGTAGGTGGCGCCCACGCAGACGACACCCTGATGCGGCGGCGTCATGTACGACTCGCGGCAGACCACAAAGGGGCGCGTCGGCAGACTGGCCGGATCCAGGTGCGTGACCTGGCCGCGCACCGCATACAAGGGCAAGCCGGCGGCCTGCACGAAGTCCACCGCACCGGCGCCGGCGGCCAGGATCACGGTCGGCGCCGCGGCGATCACGGCGCCTTGCGCATCGGCGACCTGCCATTCGTCATTGATGCGCACCAGGGTCAGCGCGCTGCTGGAAAAACGCCGCGTCAGCAGCGCGCCGCAGGCGTCCAGCATGGCGGCGCACACGGACGATGGCCGTGCCCAGCCGCCCTGCCCGAACCACCAGGCGCCGTCCGGTGCGTTGGCGCCCAGCATGGCGGTCGCTTCGTCCGTTTCCAGCCAGCGCGCAAATTCGGGCGGATAGTCGCCGCTGGCGGCGATCCGGCGCTGCACCTGCGCATGCGCGCCATCGCGCGCCAGGTGCAGCACGCCGCAGCTGGCGCCCTCGAACACGCTGCCGACGCCGCCCAGCGCGGCCCAGTAGCGCAGCGCATACAAATAGGCGGCGCGCACCAGGCGCGTGGGGATATTGTCGTCGCTCGACAGCAGCGGCATGAAGATGCCGGCCAGGTTGCCCGAGGCTTCGCCGGCCGGCTGCGCATGGCGTTCGATCAGGGTCACCTGCCAGCCGCGCGCGGCCAGCCGTTCACAGGCGGCGCTGCCGGCCACGCCGGCACCGATCACGATGGCGCGCCGCGCGATGTCGTGCACGGGTTCGACCGGTGCCTGGCGCGCATGGAACACGGCTCGCAGGCGGCTGTCGTCGAACGCAAAGCCTTCCTTCCACAGCGCCACGCGTTGGGCGTCGTCCAGGTGCGCCGCCTGCAGGCGGGCGCCGTCCCGCATCAGGCGTGCCAGCACCGTCATCGACGGCGGCATCCACGCGAGACTCACTTCGTCGACGCGCACCGCCAGCTGCGCCAGGCTCGCGCCCGGCTCGCCGATCAGCAGGTCCAGCGTGACCTGGCCATCGCGCGACGCCATGCGGTGCAGGCCACGCACATGGGGCGGCCACTGTTCGCGCCACGGCGAGGGCAACTGGCCGGCGTCGACCGGGCGCGGCGCCAGCGCGATATAGTGCAGCCGCCATCCCCCATGCCTGGTGCAGGCGGCCAGAAAACGCGCGCCATCGAAATCCGTGTCGAGCACCACCAACGCATCATTGCCCATCAGCGGCCCGTGCGGCAAAAGCAGGTGGGCGCATGGTCATTGACCATGCCGATGCCCTGCATGTAGGCGTACATGATGGTCGAGCCGACAAACTTGAAGCCGCGCTTGGCCAGGTCCTTCGACAACCGGTCCGACAGCGCCGTCTTGGCGGGAAACTCGCCCGGCTGGAAATGATTGACGATCGGCTGGCCATCGACATACGCCCACAGAAAACCGTCCAGTGTCTGCCCTTCTTCCAGCAGGCGCAGATAGGCTTGCGCATTCGTGATGGTGGCAGCCACCTTCAGGCGGTTGCGCACGATGCCGGGGTCGGCCAGCAGGGAGGCCACCTTGTCCGGGCCGTAGGCGGCGATTTTCTGCGCATCCCAGCCGTCGAAGGCGGCGCGGTAGGTGTCGCGCTTGTTGAGGATGGTCTCCCAGCTCAGGCCCGCCTGCGCGCCTTCCAGGTTCAGCATTTCGAACAGGGTGCGCTCGTCGTGGCAGGGCACGCCCCACTCCGTGTCGTGGTAGGCCAGGTAGCGGGGATTGGCCGGATTGGCCCAGGAGCAGCGGGTGACGGTCATGGTCAGTTTCTTTGTGGGGAGACAGGCATCCAGTATAGATTATCGGCCGCGCAGCAGTTGGCCCAGCACGCGCACACCATGGTCGATGTCATCTGGAGGAATCGCCGCAAAGCCCAGCAGCAAACCGGCCGGCGTGGCGCAGGCGGCGCTGGCGCCCGGGTCGGCATAGTGGCCCAGCGGGCGCAGTTCGATGCCGCGTGCCAGCCCCGCCTGCGAGACCTGCTCTTCAGCGTGCTGGCGGCGAAAGTATGCGCACAGTTCCAGGCCGCTGTCGGCCGGGCCGCACACCAGTTCGTCATCGAGTTCGCGCGCCAGGCCGCGCAGCAGCACGTCGCGCCGCTCGGCGTTGCTGTCGCGCGTGCGGCGGATATGGCGACCGAAATGGCCTTCGGCGATAAAGTCGGCCAGCGCCATCTGCGGCACGATGGCCGTGTGGCGGTCGACCACCGCCTTGGCCTGCACCAGTGCCTCGGCCAGCGCCGGCGGCGCCACCATATAGCCCAGCCGCAGTCCCGGGAACAGCACCTTGGACAAGGTGCCGACGTAGACCACGCAGCCGGCCCGGTCCAGGCTTTGCAGCGAGGCCAGCGGCGCGCCCGTGTAGCGGTATTCGCTGTCGTAATCGTCTTCCACCACCCAGGCCCGGTTGCGCGCGGCCCAGTCCAGCAGGGCCAGGCGGCGCGGCAGGCTCATGCTCACGCCCAGCGGCAGCTGGTGCGACGGCGTCACATACACCAGCTTCGCTTGCGGGCAGTGCGCCGCGCCATACGCCACGTCCAGCCCTTCGCCGTCGACCGGCACCGGAAACACCTGTGCGCCGTTTGCTTGCAGGGTGCCGCTGGCGCCCCGGTAGCCGGGCGACTCCATCCAGGCCGCGTCGCCGGGCGCCAGCAAAATGGTCGACAGTAAAAACAGCGCCTGCTGCGAGCCCGAGGTGATGACGATCTGCTGCGGCGTGCAGCGCACGCCGCGCGCCGCCTGCAGGTAGACGCACAGCAGCTCGCGCAGCGGCAAAAAGCCGGCCGGGTCGCCATAGCCGAAACGGTGGTCGGGCCGGCGCCAGCGCCGCGCTTCGAGGCGTTTCCATACATCGAAAGGAAAATGGTCGATGCGCGGCATGCCGACCCGGAATGCGCGCAAGGGGCTGCGGTGAAACGCCACCTGTTCCATGGCCGTCACCACGCCCTGCCCGCGCGTTGACAAGGGCCGCAGCAGGCCGGGTTTGGCTGGCGGCGCCAGCGCCGCCGGCACAGCGCGGCTGACATAGGTGCCCTTGCCGACCGCGCCATCGAGATAGCCTTCGGCCGCCAGCAGCGCGTAGGCATTGAGCACGGTCTGGCGCGATATCGGCAGCGGCAGCAAGGCGCAAAACGCGCGCGTCGGCGGCAGTTGCGTGCCGGGCGCCAGGCTGCCGTCGAGGATGGCGGTTTTCATGGCCGCATACAGCTGGCGGAACAGCGGCGTGGCCAGCGCGCGGTCGAGCGGCAGCGTGGCGATAATACGGGAGGCGTGCATGGTCAGCAGAGAATTGGTAGTTTCAAAATGGTCGTTATTGGCTGTTTTAAATAGCCAACCGTATCACTACAATAACGCATTCTTGTTCCGTCCGGAGAGCAGCATGCAGCAATTTTTCGCCACCGTCGCCTGGCAGCGCGACGGCCAGGATTTCGCCGGCCAGCGCTACAGCCGTGGTCACGCCTGGCAGTTTGACGGCGGCCTGACGGTGCCCGCCTCCTCGTCGCCGCTGTCGGTGCCGCTGCCGATGTCGATTGCCGCCAACGTCGATCCGGAAGAGGCGCTGGTGGCGGCCACCTCGAGCTGCCACATGCTGTTCTTTCTGTCGCTGGCGGCGCAGCGCGGCCATGTGATCGATGACTACCGCGACCAGGCCGTCGGTGAATTGAGCAGGAATGGCGACGGCAAGCTGGCCATGACGCGCATCGTGCTGCGCCCGCGCGTCCAATGGGCCGGTGACGCTCCGGCAGCCGAGGCGCTGGCGGCGCTGCACCACGACGCGCATGAGCGCTGCTATATCGCCAGTTCGCTCAAGGCCGACGTGGTGGTGGAGGCGCCCTGATGTACACCCCGACAAGCTATCGCGAAGAACGCCTGGAAGTGCTGCATGCGCTGATGGCGTCCCACCCGCTGGGCGCGCTGGTACGCATGGCGCAAGACGGCTTGTGCGCCGACCACCTGCCGTTCGAGATCGCGCCGCCCACGCCGGATGCGCCCCTCGGCACCCTGCGCGCCCATGTGGCGCGCGCCAATCCGCTATGGCGCAGCGACGGCGTGGAGACCATGGTGATCTTCCAGGGGCCGCACGCCTATATCACGCCGGCCTGGTATGCCGAGAAAGAGCTGAGCGGCGAAGAAGTGCCGACCTTTGACTACGCCGTGGTGCATGCGCACGGCACGCTGCGGGTAATCGACGACCGCGACTGGCTGCTCGCTTTCCTGGAGCGGCTGACGACCCGCCATGAAGCGGATCAGCCGCAGCCGTGGCAGGTCGGTGACGCGCCGCCCGCGTATATCGACAAGCTGCTCAAAGCCATCGTCGGCATCGAGATTCCGCTGGCGCGGCTGGAAGGCAAATGGAAGATGGAGCAGAAGAACAGCCTGCAGGACCGCACGCGCGTGGCCAGCGAACTGTCGCGCGGCAGCATGCCGGAACCGGCGCGCCAGCTGGCCGCGCTGATGGCAAAGTCGCTCAGCGCAGCCAGCTGACGGCGGCCGAAAACGTCAGGAACGACAGCGCCGTCGAGACCAGGATAATGCGGGCGATGCGCGCGGTGTTGGCGCCGAAGCGCTCGGACAAGAGCGACACATTGCTGGCGCTGGGCAGGCAGGCCACCAGCACCATGCAGGTCAATGCGAACGGATCGAGCGGCGCGCCGAGCGCGATGGCGGCGTGGCCCGTGCCCCACACCAGCAGCGGATGGAGCAGCAGTTTTTTCAGCGCCACCGGCACATACTCCCCGAGCGGCGCCGGGTCGGCGGTCTGCATCTGCGAACGGGCCAGCACGGCGCCGATGGTAAATAACGCCACCGGCGAGGCGGCGTCGGCCAGCAGGCCCACGGTCTGTGTCAGCGGCTTGGGCAGGGAAATCTCCAGCCACGACACCAGCCCGCCCAGGATGATCGCCCACGGCATCGGATTGCCGGCCATGCCCTTCAGGGCATTGACGACGGCCGCGCGGCTGCCGTGCGCGCCGCCGCTGCCCACGCGCGACAGGGCGATGCACAGCGAGCTGGTGATCAGCATGTCGACCACGATGGTGACGATCACGGGGCCGGACGAACGGGGACCGAGCAAGGTCAATAGCAGCGGCACACCCATGAAACCCGTGTTCGGAAACGCCGCTACCAGCGCGCCAAAGGCGGCGTTGTTCCAGTCGATGCGGTGCGACAGCGTCATGGTCATCGTCACCCCCACCATCACCAGCGCGCACAGCAGATAGACGCCGAACACGCTGGCGTCGAGCAGTTGCGCGATCGGCGTGGCCGCGCCGAAGCGGTACAACATGCACGGCAAGGCGAAGTACAGCACGAAGCTGTTCAGGCCGGGGATGGCGGCGGTGGGCAGCAGCGCGCGCCGCACGGCCAGATAGCCGCACAGCACCAGCGCGAAGAAGGGAAAGGTAATGGCAAGGATGGTCAGCATGGCCAGCCATTGTAGCGCCAGCCCGGGAGCCCGGATGGCCAGGGCAAAAAAAAGGCCGCGGTCGCGGCCCCAAGGAGGTCAGGAGGAAATCGTTTTGCGCCGGGCCTATTTCGGCTTGAGCTGGGCGCGGATCTCGCCGGCCGGATAGGCGGCGCTGTGCACGTTGACATACAGATTGCCGGCCAGGTAGCTGGCGTATTGCGGCGGCGTCAGGCTGGCGTTGGCCGGCACCGCAAACAGGCCGTCACCGGTTTTCACCAGCGGCACGATCACCGGGCCGTTGGCGCCAAACGGCGCTTCGTGGAGATGCGCCATCGTGGCCACCATGCCCGTGTAGCGCACGGCGCCCGTCACGCTGCGGTCGCTCGCCACGTGGACGGTGCTGCTGCCGCTGGCCGCGCTGGTATTGGCCGGCACTTCCTGCGCGCCGCTCAAGGTCACCTCATGGCCCTCGGGCGGACGGGGGCCATGGCCACAGGCGGCCAGCAGGCCGGCCAGCGCCAGCGTGGCGGCCGCGCGGCAGACATGGTCATGCAATCTCATCGCACTACTCCTCGAACGGATGCTCCGCCGCATGGCATACCATCAGGCCAGGTGGCCTTCCGCCACCCAGCCACGATTGGCCGCCGGCGCCTTCGGTTTCGGTGCGATGCCGCTGCTCTTTTCGGCTTCCTCGATGATGTTGCGCATGCTGTCGCTGGCCGCCGGGCCGGGTGCGAACGCATAGTACTCGTCATTGATGGGCAAGCCCGTCATGGCGTCGACCAGCACCGGATCGGCGGCCAGGCCCGTATCGCGGCTGGCGATGACGAGGCTGGCGCCTTCAGGCGCGAAGTTTTCATTGCCCCAGGCGATAAAGGCCAGCAGCACCGGCTTGAAGGCGCGGCCCGACTTGGTCAGCACATAGTCGTAGCGCGGCGGCTTGGCGCAGTACAGGCGGCGCGTCATCAGGCCCCCTTCCACCAGGTCGGCCAAGCGCCGGGTCAGGATGGTGGGCGCGATCTTGAGGCTTTTTTCAAACTCGTCGAAGCGCGTTTTGCCGTAGAACGCCTCGCGCAGGATGAGGATGCTCCACCATTCGCCGACCTTGCCCAGGCTGCGTGCGATCGGGCAGGGCAAATTATTGAAGTTGGTATGTTTCATGATCATCTCCTCACATAGTTGCAAAGCAACAATTAAATATTCCACCAAAACCAGGTTACTATCGACTTGCCAGTCACTATTGCCCGGCAAACGGCATGAAAATACGC
This sequence comes from Janthinobacterium sp. J1-1, assembly GCF_030944405.1. Classification (NCBI taxonomy): domain Bacteria; kingdom Pseudomonadati; phylum Pseudomonadota; class Betaproteobacteria; order Burkholderiales; family Oxalobacteraceae; genus Janthinobacterium; species Janthinobacterium sp. J1-1. The sequence continues at coordinate 890,021 of NZ_CP132339.1, read as the reverse complement.
GAAAACTCACACTTTTTATTGCTCAAGTACAATATGTCTTGTTCAAACACCCCTATCCCGGTGCCAGTAGCGGATCCGCCCCGGCCTTCTGTCAGGCCGTAGCCCATGTCCGTTTCAACCAGATGCGACCAAGATGAAATCTTTGAAGTTTGCTTTCCTGCCAGCCTTGCTCGCTCTGTCTGTTTGCCAGACCACCACTGCCGGTACTAGCTCGTCCGCTTCCTTCCAGGCCACTTTCGTGGTACTTGAAGCATGCACCGTCACTTCCCGCGGCAGCGCCATGCCCAGCGTGCGCTGCCAGCACAATTCGCCTTACATGATCGAACGCCAGGCCGGCATCGACGGCCAGCTCAGCATCACGTTCTAAAAGTAAATCGTCGCCGTCACCGTATCCTTGTAGTCGCCCGGCACCGGCGTGGTTTGCGCCGGCACCCGTCCGTAGATCGTCACCGGCACGCTGTTGCCCGTGCCCGTGCCCGTCACCATCGCCGTGCCAGCCGTGCCATCGCCCCACAAGGGGCCGTCGAGCGTGCCCGACAACTGATAATCGATGGTGGCCGCCGACACGGTATTTTTCATTTTCCGCGCCGCCACATTGCCCGCCACCGCGCCGCCGTTCAGGGCGATCTGGTAGCCGTTGTTGTTGACGCAGCGCACCGTCAGGGTGCTGGTGCTGCGCACCGATCCCGTCAGCACGGTGGCGGTGGTAAACGCCATCGGCGTGGCGGTGATGGTGCAGTTGTTGGTGGCGGTGGCCTTGACGGTAAAACCGAAGCTGGCGCTGTTGCCCAGGCAATTGGCGGGGGCCGCCAGGACGCTGATCGCATAGGTCAAGGTGCCGGCGCCCGTAAAACTGGAGCTGTACTCGGTGTTGCTGTTATTGACGGTGGACACCGCCGCCAGCGCGGCGCCGGCCGGGATCTTGCCGTAGAAACTGAAATTCTGCGTCTTGGTGCCGCCCAGCGACAGCAGCCCCATCGACAGCGACACGGGCAGCGAGGACAGCGCACCCGTCACGCCCGGCCCGCCCCAGATCGACGCCGGCGCGTAGCTGGCGTCGACGTACAGGTTGTAGGGCATGCGCAAGGTGCCATTGCCCAGCATGCGCGCCGGGGCCGACAGCGAATTGGTGCCCAGGTTCAGGTTCAGGCAGGCGCTCACATACGCCGTCAGCAAGGGCGCCAGCGGCGCAAAGGTGCAGCTGAGCGTGCCCGAGCCGGTGAGCGTATAGTCGGCGCCCGAAATCGGCGAGATGGCGCCGAAGTTGGCATCGACCACGGTGGCCGAACAGGTGTTCTGGGCCTGGGCCTGGGTGGCACAGGCGCAGCCCAGCAGCATCACAATCAAGCTCAGCAGGCGGCGCATCAGCGGCCTCCTTCGCTGGCGGCCGGTGCGGCCGGACGCTTGACGTTGCGGCAGCGCAACGGGCCGATCACCGGCAAGCCGCCGGCGGCCGGGCGCACATAGGCAAAGCGCACCACGCACAGGTTGTCGTCGTCGCCGATGCGCATTTCATTCTCGGCCGACAAATCGTCGACAAAGGTGACGCCGTCAAAGCCCACCACGGTGCGCTTGCCGCTTTGCACATGCAGCACCGGCAAGCCGGCCGGCAAGGGCTTGGCGTCTTCGCCATGCACGATCACGGTGGCGGCGCTGTAGCGTTCGACCGGGAAGGCGGCCAGCACGCCGGATAGGCTGCGCGGCACCACGTTGATATTGGTGACCGGCACGCGCGCGTCGGCGTCCAGGCCCTCGGTGCCGATGGCGATCTGGTTGTTGCCATAGGCATTCAGGTTCGGTACCAGCAGGTAGCCGCTGCTGCCGGTCACGCCGATCTGGCGGTTTTCATGCAGTACCGGAATATTCGCCACGCCGCCGGTCGACACCAGCGCAAAACCGTTGCCGACCTGGCGCGCGGCGGCCAGGTGGCCGTCCATCAATACCACCGCACCTGAAGCACCCAGCGCCGAGGCATTGCTGAGGGCGCTGCTTTGCACGCGGCCCGTCAGGCGGCCATAGTTGCCCAGGTATTCCAGCTGGCCCTGGCGGTAATCGAGGCCGCCCGAAGTGCCACCCTGCACTGCCCAGCCGAAGCCGCCGCCAAAATCGGCGCTTTGCTGGGCGTTGAAACTGCGGCTGTTGACATTGTTTTGCCGGCTGCCGCTGGCGCTGATGCCGATATCATCAAACGCCATGCTCAGGCCAAAATAAAAACCGCGCTGCGCGCTGTCGCGCAGGTCCTGGTACAGGCTGGCGTTGAGGAACACGCTTTTGAACAGCGAGGCCGTGTAGCCGGCGGTGACGATTTTCGATGCCTCCAGGCCCGGCGAACGGTAGGTGATGTAGCTGAGGTTGACGCTTTGCCCGGCCGGCAGGGCCAGGTTCAGCGAGACGCGGTCGGCCGCGCGCACGGCCGGGCTGCCGTCGCGCGTGGCCACGTCGCCGTAATGCGCACTGGAGCGCGTGCTTTGCGCGTCGATGCTGAAGCGCGGCCCCAGGTACTGGTAGCCGACGCTGGCCTGCGCGCCCTTGTTGCGTCCGCCGCTGGCGGCCAGCGAGCCATTGATCACGCCGCTTTGTCCCAGGCGCAGCAAGCCGCCCACGCCGCCGTTCAGCACGCCGCGCGTGACTTCGCCATGGGCTTCGACGGTCAGATCGTCGCTGATACCGTAACGGCCCGAGGCGATGGCCACCGGATCGTTCGCATAGCCCCACGAGCTGCGGCCATAGTTGCGGCGCAGCACGCCCACTTCGACCGAATAATCGCTCAGTTCGCGTGCCAGCAAGCGCGTGTCGACATACAGCGGCAAGGTGGTCGTCACGCTGCGGCCCAGCGCATCGCGCGTGATGATGGTGGCCTGGCCGGCGCCGTTGATGCCGCTCACCTGGTTCAGCACGAACGGGCCGCTGGGCACGCTGGCCGCATATTGCTGTACCCCGTTGACGTACAGGCTCAGCGAGGACGGCACCAGCGCCGTGCCATCGACCGAGGCGACGGGAAAGGTCAGCAAGTCCGGGCGCAGCTGGAAATTCTTGCGCCATTGAAAGCCGCCCATGCGCAGGGCGCGGCTCCAGCTCAGCGACGACGAAATCAGGTCGCCCACCTGCCAGCTTTCCAGCGTGTCGGGATTGGCATGGTTCCAGAACGTGTCGAAGCGCATGTACTCGCGCTGGCCGCCACCGAGGCTGATGGTGCCGGTATTGCTGAACACGCCGTGCTGGTTGAAATAGCGCAGGTCGTTGAACAGCGCGCTGCGGCGCGTCTGGCCCAGCTCGGAATACACTTCGTAGTTGAGCACGGCGCCTGGCGTCACCTGCGACGGCGCCGGGCGGGTGGTCGAGCGCGCGCTGACGGCATACGGCATGCGCAGGCTGTCGTCGACGCGCAGGGCGATGCTCTGGCGCGCCGGATCATAGTCATAGCCGAGCCCGGCGATGGAGTCGAGCGCCACCTCGGCCTGGCCGGATGCGCCGAAGCGCACCGGATCCAGCCCAAGCTGCTGCAAGTTCTCCACGCTGCTGAGCAAGCCTTTTCCCTGCTGGGTAAAGCGCAAGATCAGTCCGGTTGCTTCGGCATTCAATATGACCTCCAGATACAATTCATTGGGCGTCGCCGCATCGTGCGGCAAGCTGGCCGGGCCGGGATCGGCGCCGGTCACCGCTGCGGCGTCGGCTGCGGATGCGGCCCGGGTGGCGAGGACCAGCAGCACTATCACACCCGCCTGCCATGTAAACGTCCATCTCATGGATAGCCCCGGTTGAGCAAGCGTGCGCCATGATGGCAATCGTCAGGGTGGTGTCGAGTTTCGGGCAACGCTCGCCTTTGCATTGACATTCACGGCAATCGCCAGCGGTCCTTGCAGCGCGGCGTCCTTGGCGACGGGCAGGCGCCAGACGCGCATGCGGCCCGCCAGCACATAACCGAACAGGCCACTGCTGATGACAAAATCCTTGCCGGCCTGGTTGGTCAGGGTCAGGCTGCCGATCTGCGCATGGAAGTTGCCGCTGTTTTGCACACGCAACATCCACTCGCCATCCTTGCGGTACACCTGCCAGTCGAGCGCTTCCTTGCCCGGCACGCCGCTGGGCAGCACGAACACGGGCACCGAGTAGCGCAGGCGGATATCGACCCCGCTGCGGGCCGGATCATCATCGCGCGCCACCTCGTCGATCAGCACGCGGTAGGTACGTTCCTGCGGCGCGGGACCGGCTTGCGTGCGCACCAGGCGGATGGTCTGCCGGCTGTTTGCAGCGATCTCGACAATCGGCGGACTGGCCACCAGTTCCTGCGTCGGCGTGAGTGCTTCCTCGCCATTGGCCTGGTCCCACAGAAACACCCGCACCTGGCCGAACAGCGGCGCATCACCGAGGTTTTGCAAGGTGATGCCGGCCGAACTTTGCTCGGCGCGCAGAGTGATGGTGACGGGAGAAATCTGCAGGTTGGCAGCCCCCGCCGGTCCCATGCCTGCGATGCCGAGCAACAGCAGCGACAGGAGCAAGGTACGGCGGGCCGTCATGAAGTCCGACTCAGAAGTACACGGTAGCCGTGATGGTCGACTTGTAGGTATCGGGCGCCGGCGTGCTTTGCGGCGGCACCTGGCCATACACCGTGATGGTCTGGGCCGCACCCGTACCGGTGCCGCTGTGCGTATCGGTGCCCTGGGTATTGCCCCAGACGGTGGCGCCGGCGGTCTGGAACAGGTTGTATTGCACGGTGGCCGTATTGCCGCCGGTACCCGCCAGATAGCGCGTGGTGCCGACCGAACCGGAACCGGTGCCGGCGTTCAGGCCCACGTTATACGGCGTAGTGTTAGTGCAGGTTACGCTCAGGTTGGTATTGACACTCACGTTGCTAGCCAGTACACCTTGAGTCTGGCCGAAATCGAGTGGTGCCGCCGAGATCACGCAGTTGGCGATGATCTTCAGCGTCACGTCAAAGGTGGTGTTGTTCGAACCGTTCAGATACGTCGCCGCAGTGCCGGTCACAGGCAAGGAAGCGGCGATCAGGGAAAGGGTAACCGCAGCGGCGGCGAAAGGGGAAAATTTAGCGCGTAACATACTACCTCCTGATGTTGAAGCATCAATGAATGGCCCCTCTTGTGGAGGGACACGAGGATAGTCACGGTATTGCCGGCGTTTTCTCGGGCACGCAAACCAGGACAACAAGTTCAACTGCCAATCGCCGGCATTCTTGGGCTCTCGGCAGCTTTGCCTAGATGGCAAAGCAGATTTTTTTATCAGCGGCATTGCTTTGGATCAATGTATGACCCGATTATTAGTCATCCATGAAATTGCTGCTTCTTAATGCGGAGAAACATCTTTTGAAACACGCGAAAAGCAGAAAATAATTTGAAAGCAGGGCATAATAAACCACAACTTGCTTATTGGTTAACTCATCAACATCATGTCGATAGCCAGCGAAACCGGTAAAAAGAACATCTTGATCGTGGACGATTCCGCGTTCGAGCAGCGCATGCTGACGGAGCTCCTGAGCGACGAGCCATACCGTTTCAGCGTGGCCTACAATGGTTACCAGGGTTACCAGCTGGCGCTGGCGACGCACCCCGACCTGATACTGCTCGACGTGCGCATGCCGGAAATGGATGGCTACACGGCGTGTCGTTTGCTCAAGGCCAACCCTGAAACCGAACATATCCCGGTGATCTTTCTCAGCGGCGCCGACGCCGTCAATGAACGCGTGATGGGCTTGCAGGTGGGCGGCGTCGACTATATCTCGAAACCGTTTACGCCGGCCGAACTGGCCGCCCGCATCCATATCCACCTGGGCCTGATGCGGCGCGCCGACAGCGCTGCGAGCACCGGGAGCACTGCGGCGCCTGCCGCGCCAGACGGCGACAAGCCGCAGCAGCATCCCGACCTGGTGTTCGTCAACGCCGTCAAGCAGCTGATCCTCGACAACCTGGGCAGCCTGCCCAACCTGTCCGAAATCGCCCGCAGCGTGGGCACCTACCGTGAAAAACTGACCCTGATGTTCCGCGAGCAGACCGGCATGACGGTGTTTGCCTTTATCCGCGAAGCGCGCATCGCGCGCGGCGTGGAACTGCTGCAGCAGACCGAGATCGACGTGCAGGATATCGCCCTGCTGATCGGCTTTCACAACGCCGGCAATTTCGCCACCGCCTTTCGCGAACGCATGGGCGTCACCCCCACCGCCTGCTGGAACAGCGCAACGCACCGGCAACCGCCTGGGCGCCGCACTGACTCGTCGCAGGCGCCGCGCTCAGAACTTGTAGTTCAGCTTGAGCGACGCAAAGCGGCCGCGCGGATCGGCCTGCGTGTAGTCGAAGCCTGACGCCGAATAATCCCACGGCGCGCGCTTGTTGGCCAGGTTCTGCACGATGAAGCTGACGTTCGCCTGTGGCGTGAGCTGCCAGCTCGTGTTGATGTCGAAGGTGCTGAAGGCGGCCACCGATTCATCCAGGTGCGTGTTCTGCGCATAGCTGCCGGCATAATTCCAGGTCAGGGTCGACGACCATTTTCCCAGCTCCCAGGTGGCCGAACTGACGCCGCGCCATTTCGGGATCGAGCCGAAATAATTGGTGCCGGCGCCGTCCGTCAGCGCCGCGCCATCCGATAACGGTTCGGCAAAGCGCAGCACGCGGCTCAGCTGGCCTGCCAGGGTCAGCTTGCCCCAATCCTTGCCCACAAAGCGCTGGCGCAGGTCGAGGTCGATGCCCGACACGTCGCGCTGGCCCTGGTTGCGGTACTGGCGGTACAGGGTGGTGATGCGCCCGTCGGCGTCACGCGTGACCTTGCCCGGCGTTGCCGCTTCATTGGCGATGGTGGTGACGGCGCTTTCCGTGCCGATCACGCCATCCTGGCGGATGCGGTAGTAATCGAGGCCGATGCTCGAACTGCTGGTCGGCGAAATCACCACCCCCAGGTTGATGTTTTTCGAGCGCTCGGGACGCAGTTCCGTATTGGCGATGGTGATCGCCGTCACGCCGCGCGACTGGGTCGGCGTTTGCGGGTCGCGCGGATCGATCACGCTGACATAACTGACGGCCGTGCTTTGCGTGATCTCGGGCAGCGACGGCGCGCGGAAGCCGCGCGAGGCCGTGCCGCGCAGCAGCAGCCATGGCGCGGCCTGGTAACGGGCGCTGGCCTTCGGCGAAAACGCATTGCCGAAATCGCTGTAATGGTCGGCCCGTCCGGCCAGGTTCAGCGACAGGTCCTTGACCACCGGTACATTCAATTCGGCGAACAGCGCCGACACGTCGCGCGCGCCGTCGATGATATTGATGGCCGGGCGCAGCTCGGTGCCGGACAAGACGGCGGTCGAGGTTTGCGAATCCATTTTTTCGCGGCGCCACTGCGCGCCGGCGGCAAAACCCAGCGGGCCGGCCGGCAAGTCCCAGATATCCTTTGCAGCCGAAAAGTCCAGCGTGTCCAGCGTCGACTGGGCCGGGCGCAGGGTCGACAGGCGCAAGCGGTTGCGCACCGCCTCGCTGTTTTTCGACTGGTCAAAAAAATTGTAGCTGCCGTCGGCCAGGACTTTTTCAAACTCGTAGCGGTTGACGAAGTTCTGCACGGTTTCCTTCAGTTCGCTGCTGGAATGGCCGATGGACGCATCCCAGTCCCAGCCCGCCAGCGTGCCTTTCACGCCGGCCAGCGCGCGGTAGAACGTCACCTTGTCCTGCTTCATGCGCGGGCCCAGGTCGAACAGCGTGGCCGTAAACGGCAGTGGCGTGGCGCCCGGATTGTTCGGATGGCCCACCGGCAGCACCACGGGAATCGTGTCGAGCGCTTGCGTGGCGTTGTTCCACACGCGCGTGGCATTGTTGACGGTCAGCGGCGCGCTGAAGGTCTGGTCGGCGCGCGAATAGCTGTGCAACAGGTCGACATACGCTTCCGTCTCGGCATTCAATTTGAAGGTGGCGCGCGCGGCCGTGTGCACGCGCTTGATGCCCGGGATCAGCGTTTTATACGGTGCGGGATTGTAGGCCAGCACCTGGCCCGTCTTGCCTGGCGTGATGTCGCCATAGTTCACCAGCAGCAAAGGTCCTTGCACGCCACCCAGGGTGCGGGTCGGGTCCGAGCCGGCGTAGTTGGTAATCGCCCAGCCCAGGTTGCCGCGCTGCTGGTTGCGGAAATCCGCGTCGCGCATCCAGGCCACGTCGCTTTGCTGCAGCTTGTCGCGCTGCTGCGCATCGATGGATAGCACCACGCTGTAGCCGTCGTCCTGCAGCTTGCCGAAACCGGTCTGCAGCGCCGCGCTTTTCTCGGTCTGGCCGGTGCCCTCGGTCGAGCCGCCCAGCTGCGCCGTCACTTCGGTGCCCGTGAATTCCTGGTACAGGATGATGTTGACCACGCCGGCCACCGCATCGGAACCGTAGACCGAGGAAGCGCCGTCCTTGAGCACCTCGATGCGCTGCACCGCCGCCATCGGCAGGCTGTTCAGGTCGACGAAGGTCTCCTGCAGGTTTTGCGCCGTGGCGTAGCTGGCCACGCGCTTGCCGTTGACCAGGATCAGCGTGTTTTTCTGGCCGATGCCGCGCAGCGACAAGCCGGACGTGCCGGCCGAAAAACTGCCCGTGTATTGTTCGTTGTAGCTGTTGCCGCTGTTGGCGGAAATGGCGCGCAGCACTTCGGCCACGCTGGTCTTGCCGCCGGCTTTGAGCTCCCTGGCGGTGATCACCTGCACGGCGCTGGCGCCCTCTTTTTCGCTGACGCGGATATTCGAGCCGGTGACATTCACGCGCACCATCTCTTCCTGCGCATGGACGTGAGCGGGAAAAGCGGCGGCGATGGCGAGACTGACGGCGAGTGGTTTGAGCATGGTTTCCTCTTGATGGGATAAGTTGTGCCTGTTTTGGATAAAACAGGCGTGCAGGGGCCTGCTGGCCGAGGGGTACCTCAGCCAGCGGACAACGGCAGTGGGATTTTTTAAGGAATTACGGGATGCGGCGGCGCGCCCGCATCGGCATGCGCAGGCTTGCGCACATGGCCGATGGAACGGTAGAAAAATAGCTGAATACAGTAAAACGCGACATGAAAGATACCGGTAAGCGGGGAAGCCCCACTATATCGCGGTGTCTTTCAATCCAGAACGAATTTAAAATTGATTGTATATACGTTTTGAGTCTAAAGGCTCAGGCCACGGCGGCGGCGGCCGCCGCGGCGCGGCGCGCCTGCACATGCCACCAGTACCACGACACCAGCGCATTGATCCAGTAGGCCGCATACAGCACGGCCGTCAGGTGCAGGCCGCGGCTGTAGTACAGCGGCACCGCTACCGTATTGACCAGCAGCCAGAAGCCCCAGGTCTCCAGGCGCCGGCTCATCAGCAAGAATTGCGCGATGACGCTGAACACCAGCACGGCCGAATCGATAAAGGGCGCGTAGGCATTGGTCCAGGTATGCAGCAGCATGCCGTAGATGACGACGGCGGCCACGCCAGCCGGCACGATCCACGCCAGGCTGCGCCAGCCCGTGCGCGTGATCGGCAGCGGCTTGCCCGCCGCGCCGCGCCGCCACTGCACCCAGCCAATCGCGCAGGTGGCGATAAAGAACAGCTGCAGCAGCACGTCCGCATACAGGTTGACTTCATAAAACAGCACGGCAAACAGCACGCAGCCGAGCATGCCGATCCACCAGGAATGAATGTTGTTGCGTCCGGCCAGGATGATGGAGGCGGTCATCAGCACATTGGCGGCGATTTCGAGCGGGGGAGTCAAGCGGGCTTCCTTTGCGGTGAGGGGCGGAGCATCGCGCCACTATAGCGGATTTATGCGGCCTCGGCGCTTGACTTCCATGGTGATTCTGTCAAATTGACTATTGGTTAAACAGTCCATGGAAGCGTCTTGAAAAAAACCTGGCCACGCCTGGCGTCGATGGCGGCGCTCCTGCTGTGCGCCCTGCCCGCGACCGCCTGCCGCATGACGATGGCGCTGGAACAATGGCCACCCTCTGTGTACCGCGAGGCGCACGGCGGCTACGCGGGACTGGACCTGGAACTGCTGCGCGCCATCTTCAAGGAAGCGCGATGCACCCTGGTGACCTTGCCGGAGTTGCCGGCGGCGCGGCGCCTGCTGCTGTTCCGCGAGGGCCGCCTGGACCTGATGGTGGCCGCCTCCGATACGCCCGAGCGCCAGGCCTATGCGCGCTTCACCGTCAGCTACCGCGACGAGATCGTCGGCCTGTTCCAGCAACCGGGCCACGCCGTGTCGCCGCCGGCCACCAGCTTTGCGCAGGTCCTGCGCGGCAAGCAGACCCTGCTCGCGCCCAGGGTCGGCTGGTATGGCGACGCCTATGCGGCAGCCATGCCGGCGCTGGAGCAGCGCGGCCGGCTCAATCTGTTTGCCGGCATCGAACAAGGCGTGCGCATGCTCGACGCCGGCCGTGCCGACCTGCTGCTGGGTGACACCCTGGCCGTACGCCACGCGGCACGCCAGCAGGGCGTGGCGCTGGCCGCCCTGCCGTTCACCGTGCTGCGCGCGCCGGTGCACCTGATGCTCAACCCACGCACCACCAGCCCCGCCGACCTGGCACGGCTGGACGGCGCCATCACGCGCTTGCGGCAGCAGGGCGTGCTGGCGGCCATCCGCGCGCGCCATGAGCGCGGCGGGGACTAGCGATCCTCCTTCAGCCGCCCCGCCAGCAATTGCTGCAAGCGGTGCTTGCCGGCCCGGCGCGCCGCGCGCGGCGACACCTCGGACTGGTGCGCGCCGGCGCCGCCGCGCAGCTTGGCGGCTACCACCAGCGGGTTGCGCGGCTTCGGTGTTTTCAGTTTCAGTTTCATGGTTTCTCCTTTCAACCCTTGATGCAGACAACCTGGCGCAAGGTGTGCACCACTTCCACCAGGTCGCTCTGGTGCGCCATCACCGCATCGATATCCTTGTAGGCGGCGGGGATCTCGTCGATCACGCCACCGTCCTTGCGGCACTCGATGCCCGTTGTCTGCGCGATCAGGTCGAAGCGGTCGAAACGCCGCTTCGCTTCGCTGCGGCTCATGCTGCGCCCGGCGCCGTGCGAGCATGAACACAGCGACTGGGGATTGCCCTGCCGCGCACGATAAAGCTGCGCGCGCCCATGCTGCCGGGGATAATGCCCCATTCGCCCAGCCTTGCCGAGATGGCCCCCTTGCGCGTGACATACAAGTCTTCATTGCCATGCGTTTCCTGCGCAATGTAGTTATGGTGGCAGTTGATCGCCTCGCCATCGAGCCGGAACGGTGGCGCACATTTCGCCAGCGCCTCGAGCACCAGCCGCATCATCTCGCTGCGGTTGAGCAGCGCATAATCCTGCGCCCAGGCGACCGCTTCCACATAGTCGTCGAACACGGTGGACCCCTCGCTGACATAGGCCAGGTCCGCATCCGGCAACTGGATTTTGTGGCGCCGCATGTCCTTCTGTGCGGCGGCGATGAAGTAGCGGCCGATCGCATTGCCGATGCCGCGCGAGCCCGAGTGCAGCATGACCCACACGCGCTGTTCCTCATCGAGGCAGATCTCGATGAAATGGTTGCCGCCCCCCAGGGTGCCGGCCTGGCAGATCCAGCTGCGCTCGAACTGGCGCAGCATTTTCGCGATGCCAGGGTGGCGCTCGACGATGCGCAGCAAACGGTCGTTCAGGGGCCGCGTGGCGCGCGCCTGGCGCGAGCCCTGAACCTTGCTCCAGTCATGCTGTTCGAAGCCGACCGGCACGGCCGCCTCGATGCTGCTGCGCAGCCGCACCAGGTTGTCGGGCAAGTCGCTGGCCGTCAAGGTGGTGCGCACGGCGTTCATGCCGCAGCCGATATCGACGCCGACGGCGGCCGGAATAATCGCGCCGCGCGTGGGAATCACGCTGCCGACGGTGGCGCCGATACCGGCATGCACGTCGGGCATGGCGGCGACAAACGGATGGACGATGGACAGGCTGGCGATCTGCTGCAGCTGGCGCAGCGCCTGCGCGTCGATATCGTCGGTAAAAATGTGCACGGGTACGTGCAAGCCGTGCAGGGTCTGATGAATGGGCATACGTGAACCTTGGTATGCCAGGGTCTTGCCTGCCGGCGCCGCTGAACAGCGCACGCCAAAAAACAAAACCCCGGCGAGTTTCCTCACCGGGGTTCTATAAAGGAACGCCGGCTCGGGATCGATGACCCCGAGCAGCATGCACGGGGCTAGTTGTGATTCAAATTGTGGCTAGCCTGGTATTGCATGCTGTTTCCTTTCATTGTTGGGTGGATGAACTGACCGAGCCACGATTCTGCGCCTTGGCTGCGGGCCGTGTCAACCGGCCGCATGATAAAACAACCATATGTTGTAAAAAACATGATTTTTCCAGACTGTCATTTTTCACCGTCGGACTGGTCCAAATCGCTGCGGCTATCTATTCATTAATCTATTCATAAATCTATTCATCTTTTGCTTTAATTTCTATATATTATTGATTACATGTGATTTTTTAATCGATTAATCACCTATAAATCTATTCAACAAATCCGAAAAATGGCCAAAAAAGAACATGCTGCAGAGCTGGTGCGGCTGTTGAAACAAGGACCAGCAACGGCGCCAGCGCTGGTCGATGCCTTGGGCATCAGCCAGCCAACGCTCTCTCGCCTGTGGAAAACGATCACGGATGGGGTCGCACTGGGCGCTGGCAGGGCGCGCCGTTATGCCTTGCGGCGCAAGATTGCAGGCGTGCCAGCACCGGTTCCCCTGTTCCGCGTCGACGCAACCGGCCAGGTAGCGCCCGCCGGCCAGCTCGACACGCTGGAGGGCGGCTTTCATGCGCTGACCAACGCAGGTGAAACCTCATACCGTTTGTTCCAGGGCATGCCATTTTTTCTCGGCGATCTGCGGCCGCAGGGCTTCCTCGGCCGCATGGAACCCGGCAAGCACCCTGAGCTCGACCTGCCGGCCGACATCTTGCAATGGACGCCTGAGCAAGTGCTCAAATATATCGCCCGCCGCAGCGAGCAAGCGGCCGGCAACCTGATACTGGGCAATGAATCGTATGCACGATATCTGGCTGAAGGCCCCGCGCTGGCGCAATCGTTACTAATCGAGCAGGAGCGCGAAAAATGGTATCCGTCCATGGCAGAACAGGCCATGCAGGGCGAGCCACCTGGTTCATCGGCCGGAGGAGAACAACCGAAATTCACGGCAGTGCTGCAGCGCGCCTTCGCACCAGCCAAGATTGAACACGTCATCGTCAAATTCTCGCCACCGCTCGACACACCGGGCGGCCGCCGCTGGGGCGACCTGCTGCTGTGCGAACACCTGGCGCTGGAGGTACTGGCCAGTCACGGGATTGCCACGGCAAGCACGGCCATCCTGGAAGCCGGCAAGCGCATGTTCCTGGAAGTGGTGCGCTTCGATCGAAATGGCCTGATGGGACGCTTGCCAATGGCCACCTTGTCGGCGCTCGATGGCGACCTGGGCATGCAGGACAAAAGCTGGAGTGTCGCGGCAAAGGAACTGGCGCGGCTAGGCCAACTGCCGAACGATGACGTGGCGACGGTTGAAATACTTGACCTGTATGGTGCGCTGATCGGCAATACGGACCGCCACCACGGCAATCTGGCGGTCTCCTGGGAATTCGACCAGTCCTACCGTTTGCTGCCAGCGTACGACATGCTGCCGATGCTGTATCGTCCGAATGCCCACGGCGAAGTCATTGCGCGGCAAGCAATGCCCAATCTGGGCGCCCAGCTCGAACTTCGCCACCTGCCCCATTGCGCCGGCATGGCCAGTCAATTCTGGAGCGAGGTGCTCAATGACGCGGATATTTCAACCGCCTTCAAGAACGATGTCGCCCGGCCTCACCTGGCGACTGTGCAGGCCTTGCGCCGCGTTTGACAGTCACTGGCGAATCGCGCCAGGCGCTTGAGACGCCTGCCCGGCTTCGCTCGCCTTGGCCTTTTCCTTGGCGATGCGCGCGTCCAGCTTGACCTCGTTTTTCGCCGCGTAATCGCGGCACGCCTGCGCATCGACAAAGGGATTCGGTGACACGCCCATCACCCGTTGCGCGAGCTTCCGGTCGGCGCCCGAATGGTCGGGGTGGGCGGAAATGAGGATGTCGCAGGGCAGTTTCGCGAAGTCCTGCATCACGCGGCGAAACGCCGGTGTCAGGTCGGCATGGCGTTCGTCACCGAGGTAATGAAAGTCGTCGGCCGCCACCGGCGTCAGGCTGGCGCCGAACACCACGTTCAGGCAGTCGCTGCGCGCTTCATCCTCGCACGAGACCCAGGTCCAGCTGGTGCTGCCCGGTGTGTGGCCGGGCGTATGGCGCGCCGTCACGGTCAGTTCGCCCAGCGATAAAGTCTCGCCGTCGGCGATCTCGCGCACGTTCTCCACCGCCGGCATGGGGTCGATTTCGCCCGCTTGCGGATCTTCGTCGAGCACCCGGCCCGCGCGCAGGGCCTGTGCCCCCAGGGGACTGGCGACCACTTGCGCACCGCTGTCGCGCGCCAGCGCGGCGATGCCGCCCGAATGATCGAAATGCGCTTCCGTATTCAAAATGAACTTGATGTCTTCGATGCGAAAACCGAGTTCCTCGATATGCGCCCGAATGGCCGCCACCGATTGCGGCAGCGCGCCGTCGATCAGGACCAGCCCTGCTCGCGTATGGATCAGCACCACGCTCAGGCCACCGACGCCGACATAATACGTGTCGCCATGGATGCGCACCGGCTGTTGCGGGCGGTTCCACTGCTCGGCATAGGGCGAGACGATGGGACGGGTCAGCGGATCGTCGGCGGCCTGCGCCAGGACAGAGCATGACAGCGGCAGCATGGCCAGCGCGGCGAACAGCTTGGAAAAGGCGAAAGGCGGCATGCGGCTCCAGTCAGGAATATTTTTCTCAGGAAACAAAGAGTAGCGTCACCATCGCGCTGCGGTCAAGTTTGTGTCAGGATGGGCGCTTGTCCACTGCCGCGCACCCTGAGCCTGCGCCTGTCTGCCATGCGTCTGCTGATCCTGTCCGACCTGCACCTGGAAGTGTGGCGCGAGAACGCGCCCGCGATCGACCTGTCCGGCCGCCCCGACGCGGTGATCCTGGCCGGCGACATCGACACGGGCGCCAATGCGATTGCCTGGGCCGCGCGCACATTTGGCGCGCTGCCGGTGCTGTACGTGCATGGCAATCACGAAGGCTATGGCCACCAGCTGGAACAGATGCAGGCAGCGATCCATGACGCCTGCGCCAGCGCCAATGCGCGCGGCGCCCGTATCCGCCTGCTCGATGGCGACGCGGTGGAGCTGGACGGCGTACGCTTCCTGGGCGCGACCCTGTGGACGGATTTCCTGCTGTTCGGCGAAGAGCGCCTGGACGAAGCCCTGACGGCGGCGCAAAGCTATATGCCCGACTACAAGCGCATCAGTACCGGCGGCGTCGATCCCCGCCTGCTGTGCGCACACGATACGGCCGCCCTGCATGCGCGGCACAAGGGCTGGCTGGCGCAGCAGCTGGCGCAGCCGTTCGACGGCCCCACGGTGGTCATCACGCATATGGCGCCGTCGATGCGCTCGGTCGAAGAACAGTACGCGACCAACCTTGGCTCGCCCGCCTTTGCCTCGCACCTCGACGAGCTGGTGGCCCAGGCCGACCTGTGGGTGCACGGCCATATGCATGCCTCGCACGATTACCGCATAGGGGCTTGCCGCGTCGTCTGCAACCCCTGTGGCTACCAACAGCCCGATGGCATGCCGGAAAATGCGCGCTACGATCCCGGCTTTATCGCCGACATCGCCAGATAGCGCAGCTGCACCACGCCGCTGGGCAGCTGGCGCGTCTCGTCCAGCCGCCAGTCGCTGCGCGGCAAGCCGTCCTCGAACAGGCGCACGCCCTTGCCCAGCACCACCGGCAACACGGACAAGGCCAGGCTGTCGATGACGCCCTCGCGCAAGCCGGCGCGGATGACGGCGCCGCCATCGAGATACACGTGACGGCAACCCTCCCCGGCCAGTTCCTCCAGTACTTCCCGTACGCTGCCTTCGCGGCGCTGTTCCCCGTGGTGTGGCGAAAAATCGCGGTGGCTGAGTACGACCACGCGCTTGCCCGCATACGGCCACGGCTCGAACCCCAGCACGGCGTCATAAGTGGTGCGGCCGATCAGCAGGGTATCGACCTGCGCCATCAAGGCCGTGTAGCCGGTGGCCTCGGGCGAGTCGGGGGCCAGTTCGGCCAGCCAGGACAGGTCGCCGTTTTCTCCCGCGATGCAGCCGTCGATGCTGATGCCGAGAAAAACGCTGACAAAGGGTTTTTTCATGATGATGCCTTTATTTAATTCTACAGTGTAGAATTATGCCCATGAAAACCGAAAAACTTCAAGCCACCGAACCTGCCGTGCGGCGCGCCGGGCGTCCGCGCCGCACCGCACCCGCGCTGGACAGCGCCAGCATCCTGCAGGCGGCATCGATCCTGCTGGAAGAAAAAGGCGAAGCATTTTCCATGCGCGCGCTGGCGCAAAAGCTGGGCGTCGACGCCATGGCCCTGTATCACTACCATGCGGGGAAAGAGGAATTATTGCTGGCGTTGATGCTTGAGCGTTTTGCCGCGCTCGATCCGGCACGGCCGCCATTTACGCGGCGCCAGGCACCGGCACGGCGCTTGCTCGCGCTGTGCGCGCTGTACCTGGAACTGATCAGCGCCACGCCGTATTTCGTGCGCCTGATGGCGCGCGGGCTGGTGTCGCAGGCCGACGTGGCCGAGCGTTTTACCACGCTGTTCGAGCTGGCCGTCGAAGGCATGCAACTGGATAAAAAAACCCGGCTGCGCGGGCGCGATGCGCTCGTCGACTTCCTGCACGGCCATGCGCTGGCGGGCAGGCCGGCCAGCGAGACGCAATGGCACGCCTCGGTCGGCCTGATCCTGGCGGGCATGGCGGCCCGCCAAACGCACCAGCGGGACCTTACGCCAGCAGCTTGAGCAGCGCTTCCGCTGCCGCTTCCGACGATGCCGGATTCTGGCCCGTGACCAGCAGGCCATCGGTGATGGCGTACGGCTGCCAGTCGCCCAGCTTGGAGTAATCGCCGCCGTTTGCCTTGAGCATGTCCTCGACCAGGAACGGCACGATATTGGTCAGGCCCACCGCTTCTTCCTCGGTATTGGTAAAGCCGGTGACGCGCTTGCCATTGACCAGCGGCTTGCCATCGGCACCTTTGACATTGCGCAGCACGCCGGGCGCGTGGCAGACGGCGGCGACAGGCTTGCCGGCGGCGATCATCTGTTCGATCAGCGCGATCGAGTGCCGGTCTTCGGCCAGGTCCCACAGCGGACCGTGGCCACCCGGGTAGAACACGGCGTCGAAGTCGGCCGCTTTGACTTCGGACAGCTTGCCGGTGTTCGCCAGCACATTTTGGGCAACAGCATCGAGCTTGAAGCGGCGCGTGGCGTCCGTTTGCGAGTCGGCTTCATCGCTTTTCGGGTCCAGCGGCGGCTGGCCGCCCAGCGGCGAGACCGCCGTCAGCGTGGCGCCCGCCTCTTTCAGCGTGTAATACGGCGCGGCGAATTCTTCCAGCCAGAAGCCGGTTTTCTTGCCGGTGTCGCCCAGTGTGTCGTGCGAGGTCAGTACCATCAGGATGTTCATATTTTGTCCTTTTCAGTGTGGGTGTATCGAGGGTGGATCAAAGTGCCGCTTCGAGGATGCGGCGGCTGCGCGCGAGGTCGATATCCCGGTGTTCGCCCAGTGCCGTCATGCCATGTGCTTCTAGTTGTTTCAATACCGCTTCCACCGCCTCCTGGCCCAGGGCGTAGGCGGACAGGCGGGTCGGAATGCCCAGTCCCTCGAAGAAGGCGCGGGTGCGGGCGATGGCGGCGTCGATGCGTTCGTCGTCGCTGCCCTCGGTGATATTCCAGACACGCTCGCCATACTGTAGCAATTTGCCGCGTTTCTGCTCGCGCTGTACGTCCAGCAGTGCGGGCAGCACCAGCGCCAGGGTGCGCGCATGGTCGATGTCGTACAGGGCCGTCAGTTCGTGGCCGATCATGTGGGTGGCCCAGTCCTGCGGCACGCCGGCGCCGATCAGGCCATTCAGGGCCAGGGTGGCGGTCCACATCAGGTTGGCGCGGGTGTCGTAGTCGTCGGGCGAGGCCACCGCCTGCGGCGCGATCTCGACCAGGGTTTGCAGCAGGCCTTCGGCAAAGCGGTCCTGTACCCGCGCCTGCACCGGATAGGTCAGATACTGTTCGGTGGTGTGGACAAACGCATCGACCAGGCCATTGGCGACCTGCGTGGCCGGCAAGGTAAACGTCTTGCTGGGGTCGAGCACGGAAAATTGCGGATACAGCAGCGGGCTGCGGAAACTGAGCTTGGCATGCGTGGCCTTTTTCGTCACCACGCCGCCGCTGTTCATTTCCGAACCGGTGGCCGGCAGGGTCAGCACCGCGCCGAACGGCAAGGCCTGCTCGATATTGGCGCCGCCGCGTTCGGCGATGTCCCAGGCTACGCCGTCATGCAGGGCGGCGGCAGCGACGAACTTGGTGCCGTCGATCACCGAGCCACCGCCGACGGCCAGCAGGAAGTCCAGTTTTTCGCTGCGCACCTGCGCCACCGCGCGCATCAGGGTTTCATAGCTGGGATTCGGTTCGATGCCGCCAAACTCCTGTACGCTGCGCTGGCCCAGCGCGGTGCGCACTTCGGCCAGGGTGCCGGTCTTTTCGGCGCTGGCGCCGCCGTACAGGATCAGCACGCGCGCGTCCTGCGGCACCAGCGTGGACAGTTTGGCGACGGTATCCAGGCCGAAGACGATCCTGGTGGGGTTATGGAATTCAAAATGCTTCATGCTGTCACTCCTTATTATTAGACTGGTCGTCTATATTCGGTTTCAAAAAAAGCGGATGAGTGCATCCGCCCGGATTTCATTGATAGCTGCCTGGCGGCAGCTCCAGCATCGTCAACGTTGACTGCCATGCCGTCTTCAAAGCGCTGTCGTCGCGCCGCAGCTTGGTCAGCATGGCCGCCCCCAGCCACAGCTGGTACAGGGCCGAGGCCATGTGCGCCGGGTCCGCCACCGACGGCAGGGTATCGTCCACCCTGCCCTGCGCGATGGCCAGCGCCAGCCTGGCGATAATGCGGTTGGTGCCATCGAGCAAGGTCATCCGCATCGGCTCGGACATGTCCGCCACTTCGCTGCTCAGCTTGACCACCAGGCAACGGCAATCACAACCGCTGCCGTCCAGGCTTGCGCTGGTCCAGCTGGCCCAGTAATCCATCAAGGAGCGCGCCGCGCCCTGGCCGGGCTGGCCCAGCACGACATCCATCTCGGCCAGGTAGCCCTGCACATAATCGGCCAGCATCGCCTCGCCAAACAATTCCTTGGACTTGAAGTAATGGTAGAACGAGCCCTTCGGCACGGCGGCGGCCGCCAGGATCTCGTTCAGGCCCACGCCGGCAAAACCCTTGCGCGTGATGATGGCCTTGCCCTGGTCAAGGATGTGCTGGCGGACGTCGGTGTATTCGGCTTTCATGGAACATAGTATAGCATGATTAGACCAGTCGTCTACAACGTGATGTGCACCCGCGATTCACAGCCCGCGCCCGCGCACCAGGATGGCCTCGTCGATCTGGTCGATCGCCGTCACGCCGGTCAAGGTCATGGCTACCCGCATTTCACGCGCGAAAATGTCGAGCAGGTTTTCCACGCCATGCCGTCCATCGGCCGCCAGCGCATAGACGGACGAGCGTCCCAGCAGCACGGCGCGGGCGCCCAGCGCCAGCATGCGCACCACATCGAGGCCGGAACGCACGCCCGAATCGGCCAGCACCGTCAGGTCGCTGCCGACCGCCTGGGCGATTTCCGGCAGCGCGCGGGCGGTGGACGGCACGCCGTCGAGCTGGCGACCGCCATGGTTCGACACGACGATGCCGTCGGCGCCGAAACTGACGGCGTCCCTGGCATCCTGCGGATCGAGAATGCCCTTGATGATCATCGGGCCCTTCCAATAGTCGCGTATCCATTCCAGGTCGCTCCAGCTGATCGATGGGTCGAAGTTGTTCGCCAGCCAGCCGATGTAGTCTTCCAGGGTCACGGCCTTGCCCAGGTAACTGGAAATATTGCCCAAGTCGTGGGGCCGCCCCAGCAGGCCGACATCGAATGCCCAGGCCGGCTTCGTCATCGCCTGCAGCATGCGGCGCGGTGCGGCGTACGGCCCGGACATGCCCGAATGCGCATCGCGATAGCGCGCGCCCGGCGTCGGCATGTCCACCGTAAACACCAGGTTTTTCACGCCGGCCGCCTGCGCGCGTTCCAGCGCGTTGCGCATGAAACCACGATCCTTCAGCACATACAGCTGAAACCAGATCGGCGCGCTGCTTTGTGACGCGACCTCCTCGATCGGGCACACCGACACGGTCGACAGGCAATACGGCACGCCCTTGCTGGCGGCCGCCTGCGCCGCCTGGACTTCGCCGCGGCGCGCATACATGCCGGTCAGGCCGACCGGGCTCAGAACGACTGGCATGGCCAGCTTCTGGCCGAACAGTTCTGTTTCCAGGCTCAGCTGGCCGACATTCTTCAAGATGCGCTGGCGCAGGCTGATCGCCGCCAGGTCGGCGGTATTGGCAGCCAACGTATGTTCGGCATAGGCGCCACCGTCGATATAGTCGAACAGGAAGCGCGGCAGCTTGCGGCGTGCCGCTGCGCGATAGTCGGAGGCGGAAGAAATGATCATGGCAGGGGGGCGACATGGTGTTGTGAGATGAGCAGCATAAGGTCGGCTTTGCTATGATGCAAACAACTTATTTTTCTACGATCCAGTCGCCAATGGAATACCGATGAATTTACGAACGCTGCGGATCTTTGTCGAAGTGGTGCGCCAGGGCGGCTTTTCGCAAGCGGCGGCAACGGTGTCGCTGACCCAGTCCGCCGTCAGCAAGGCCGTCAGGACGCTGGAAGAGGAACTGGGCCTGCCCTTGCTGAACCGCCTAGGCCACCGCATCGAACTGACACCCGCCGGCGACATCGCCTACCGCCGCGCGCAAACGATGCTGGCCGAACGCCAGGATCTGCTGGTCGAACTCGATGAACTGAAGGGATTGCAACGTGGCGTGCTGAGGATCGGCATACCGCCCGTTGGCAGCGGCGTCGTGTTTGCCGCCATGTTCGCCGCCTACCGCAGCCGCTATCCCGCCATCGAGATCGCCTTGCTGGAGCATGGCGGCCAAAAACTCAACCAGTGCCTGCACGACGGCGAGGTCGACGTGGCAGCCATCCTGGCGCCCGTGCATGCCGACTTCGATTTCCAGGAAGTGCGCATCGAACCGCTGGTGGCGCTGATGTCGGCCAGCCATCCGCTGGCGGGCAGCGGGCGCGTCGACTTCACGCAATTGGCCACCACCCCCTTCATTCTGTTCGAAGGCGGCTTCGCGCTGAACCGCATCATCCTCGACGCCTGCGCGCGCAAGGGCGTGCAGCCAAAGATCACCGCGCGCAGCGCCCAGATCGACTTTATCGTCGACCTGGTGGCGGCGGGATTGGGCGTGGCCTTCTTCCCGCGCATGCTGGCGGAAAAACACCGGCGCGAGGATATCTGGCAAGCGCCCCTCGATGAACCGCACACCGACTGGCACATGACCCTGGCCTGGCGCCGGCAAGCCTACTTGCCGCCAGCGGCGCGGGCCTGGCTGGAACTGGCGGCGCAGATGCAGCAGTAGCACCGGGCGCTGCTACTCAGGCAAACTTCTTGAAATCCGGCTTGCGTTTTTCAAAGAACGCCGTAAACGCTTCCTTGGCTTCCGGCGCGCCCAGCATGGCGCTGAACAGCTGGTTTTCGTCGGCGATCGCCGCCTTGATCGGCTCCATGCGGCTCTGCTTCATCAGGCGCTTGGTGGCGCGGATCGAGGCTGCTGGCAGGGCCACCAGCTTGGCGGCCTGCGCCTGGGCGAACGGGATCAGTTCGTACAGCGGCAGCACTTTCGATACCAGGCCCATTTCCAGCGCTTCCTGGGCCGGGAAGGCCTCACCCAACATCAGCTTTTCGGCCGCGCGCGGGTAGCCGGCCAGCTGCGTGAACAGCAGGCTGGAAGCGAATTCCGGGCACAGGCCCAGCTGGGTGAAGGGCATCGAGAAGCTGGCGTTGTCGGCCGCGTAGACCAAGTCGCAGTGCATCAGCATGGTGGTGCCGATGCCGATCGCCGGACCGGACACCGCCGCCACCACCGGTTTGCTGCAACCGTACAAGGCGCGCATGAACTGGAACACCGGGCGGTCATGGTCGAGCGAGCCGTCTTTCGGGCGGGCCGTCTTCATGAAGTCGTCGAGGTCATTGCCGGCCGTGAAAATCTCGCGCTTGCCGCACAACATAATGGCGCGCACTTCGGTGTCGGTTTCGGCCGCCACCAGCGCATCGGCCAGGGTCTGGTACATCGCGCCCGTGATCGCATTCTTGCGTTCCAGGCGGTTGAATTCCAGCGTCAGTATGCCATCGCTCTTGCTGCACAAAATATCCATGGTGTCTCCAAAAAGATAAAGGGCGCCGAGGTATCCCCAGCGCCCAAGTTTTGACTAAGCCAATCTGACCTCTTGCGTCACGACGCCTGGCAGAAGCGTAGCGAGCGGCCGCGAGTTGTGGCCGAGACGCGCAGCTGTGCGAAGGCACAGTGAGCATCGCAGGCCGCGAATCGCAACGCGCAGTAGCTTATGCCAGGTGTCATCAAACGCGCTCAAAAATCCCGGCCGCGCCCATGCCGGCGCCCACGCACATCGTCACCATGCCGTATTTCTGCTTGGTGCGCTGCAGCGCGTGGATCACGGTGGCGGCGCGGATGGCGCCGGTCGCGCCCAGCGGGTGGCCCAGGGCGATCGCGCCGCCCATCGGGTTCACTTTCGACGGGTCCAGGCCCAGGTCGCCGATCACGGCCAGCGCTTGCGCGGCGAACGCTTCGTTCAGTTCGATCCAGTCCAGCTGGTCCTGGGTGATGCCGGCGGCGGCGCAGGCGGCGGGAATCGCGAACTTCGGACCGATGCCCATGATTTCCGGCGGCACGCCGCGCACGGCGAACGACGAGAACTTGGCCAGCGGCGTCAGGTTATGCTCGCGCAGGATTTTTTCGCTGACGATCAGCAGCGCACCGGCGCCGTCCGACATCTGCGAGCTGTTGGCGGCGGTGACGCTGCCCTTGGCGGCAAATACCGGTTTCAGCTTGGCCAGGGACTCCATGGTCGAATCGGCGCGCGCGCCTTCGTCGGTGTCGACCGTGCGGCGACTCACATCGACCTGGCCGGTGGCCAGGTTCGGCGTGCGCGTGATGATCTCGACCGGCGTGGTTTCGGCCTTGAAGAAGCCGGCTTGCTGGGCGGCGATGGCGCGGCGGTGCGACTCGACCGAGAACGCGTCCTGCTGCTCGCGCGTCACTTTCCATTGCTGCGCCACTTTCTCGGCCGTCAGGCCCATGCCGTAGGCCATGCCGATGTTTTCGTCGCTGAACATGTCCAGGTTCATCGACGGGTGGTGGCCCATCATCGGCACCATCGACATCGATTCGATGCCGCCGGCGATCATCACGTCGGCTTCGCCAACGCGGATGCGGTCAGCGGCCATGGCGATGGCGGTGATGCCCGAGGCACAGTAGCGGTTGACGGTCACGCCGCCCACGGTTTTCGGCATGCCGGCCAGCAGGACCGACTGGCGGGCGATATTGAAGCCCTGTTCCGCCTCCGGGAACGAGCAGCCGATGATGGCGTCGGTGATCAGGGCTGGGTCCAGGCCCGGCGCTTGCGCCAGCGCCGATTGCAGCACGCGCACCAGCAGGTCGTCGGGACGGGTGTTCCGGAACATGCCGCGCGGCGCCTTGCCGATCGGCGTGCGGGTGGCGGAGACGATATACGCGTCTTGAAGTTGTTTGCTCATAGTCTGCTTTCGCTTATCGATTTAGTTACGCACTGGCTTGCCGGTCTGCATCATGCCCATGATGCGTTCCTGCGTCTTCGGATGGTTCAGCAATTCCAGGAAGGCCTTGCGTTCCATGTCCAGCAACCACTGTTCGCTCACAAAACTGCCCTGGTCGATATCGCCGCCCGACACGATCTCGGCGATCATCTCGCCCAGTTTGAAATCGTGCGCGGAGATAAAGCCGCCGTCGCGCATGTTGACCAGCTGCGCCTTGATGGTGCCCCAGCCGTAACGGCCCGTGACCTGGATCAGCGACGGGAGCGCTGGGCGGAAGCCGGCGTCGAACATGGCGCGCGCTTCGACTTTCGCCACGTGCAGCAGCTCGTACGGATTGAAGACGATGACGTCGTCTTCCTTCAGGTAGCCCATTTTTTTCGCTTCCAGCGCCGACTTCGACACATTGGCGGTAGCGGCATTGGTAAAGCCCACTTTCAGGAACTGCAGGATGTCATTGCCGTTGGCCTGTTTGTAGGCGCGCTGCGCCGCTTCTTTCAGGCCGCCGCCGGCAGGAATCAGGCCCACGCCCACTTCCACCAGGCCGATATACGACTCGATCGAGGCGACACGCTTGGAGGCGTGCAGCGCCAGTTCGCAGCCGCCGCCCAGCGCCAGGCCCGCCACTGCGGCGATGACCGGCACGTTCGCGTATTTCAGCGACATGAAGGTTTTCTGCAGTTCGGCGATGATCGGATCGACCGCCTTGACGCCGCCCTGCATGAATGCCGGCAGGGCCGACTGCAGGTCGGCGCCGGCCGAGAACGCGCCGCCTTCGGCCGCATCCGCATGCCAGATCACCAGGCCCTTGAAGTTCTTTTCCGCTTCGG
Source organism: Janthinobacterium sp. J1-1 (assembly GCF_030944405.1). Taxonomy (NCBI): domain Bacteria; kingdom Pseudomonadati; phylum Pseudomonadota; class Betaproteobacteria; order Burkholderiales; family Oxalobacteraceae; genus Janthinobacterium; species Janthinobacterium sp. J1-1. The sequence continues at coordinate 865,356 of NZ_CP132339.1, read as the reverse complement.
CCAATGCCAGTTTCAGGCCATTGATGACACCTTCGCCGATCACGTGCATCTTGGTCTTGAACGAGATGATCAGCACGTCGTCGCCCGTATGCCAGACGCGCACGGATTCATCTTCGAACACGGTGGTGCCGGCCGTCTTGCCGTCCACCGCGCCGCTGCCAATCACAGGTGCGCGGAATGGCTGACGGTCGTAGACGGACAGGGTCGAGCGCGGCACGAAGCTGTTCGAGACAGCCGAGTACGAACCTTCGGCCGTGTGCACGCCACCTTTTTCAGCGACCGGACCTTCGAATACCCAGGCCGGCAGCGGTGCATCGCACAGCGCCTTGCCGGCGTCGATATCTTCCTTGACCCAGTTCGCCACTTGCAGCCAGTTCGAGGCCTGCCACGTTTCAAACGGACCGACGTTCCAGCCGAAGCCCCAGCGCATGGCGAAGTCGATGTCGCGCGCATTGTCGGCCACGGTGTCCAGGTGGATCGCGATGTAGTGGAAGGCGTCACGGAAGATCGCCCACAGGAACTGGCCCTGCGGATTGGTCGAATCGTGCAGCGCCTTCATCTTCTTGACCGGATCCTTTTCCTTCAGGATGCGGGCGATGATGTCGGCCGCCTTCGCGCCGCCGGCCACGTATTCACCGGTGGCGAAATCCAGGCGCTGGATCTCGTTGCCCACCTTCTTGTAGAAGCCGGCGCCGCTCTTCTGGCCCAGCGCGCCTTTTTCCACCAGCTTGGCCAGCACGTCCGGCGTCTTGTAGACGGCGGCGAACGGGTCGTTCGGCAGGTAGTCCTGCATGGTCTTGATCACATGGCCCATCGTGTCCAGGCCCACCACGTCGGCGGTGCGGAAGGTGCCCGACTTGGCGCGGCCCAGCTTGGCGCCGGTCAGGTCATCCACCACATCGACCGACAGGCCGAATTTTTCGGCTTCGTGCACGATGGCCAGGATGCCGAACACGCCCACGCGGTTGGCGATGAAGTTCGGCGTATCCTTGGCGCGGACCACGCCCTTGCCCAGGGTGGTGGTCAGGAAGCCTTCCAGCTGGTCCGAAATCTCGGGCTTGGTAAACTCGGTCGGAATGATTTCGACCAGGTGCATATAGCGCGGCGGATTGAAGAAGTGCACGCCGCAGTAGCGCGATTTCAGGTCGGCGTCAAAGCCTTCGGCCAGCTTGGTGATCGACAGGCCGGAGGTGTTCGACGCAAAAATCGCGTTCGGGCCGATATGCGGCGCCACCTTCTGGTACAGGTCGTGTTTCCAGTCCATGCGCTCGGCGATGGCTTCGATGATCAGGTCGCAACCGGCCAAGAGGTCCAGGTTGTCTTCGTAGTTGGCGACCTGGATCAGGGCCGCGTCATCCTTGTTGCCCAATGGCGCAGGCGACAGCTTTTTCAGGTTCTCGATGGCGCGCAGCACGATGCCATTCTTCGGGCCTTCCTTGGCCGGCAGGTCGAACAGCACGACCGGCACTTTCGCGTTGATGCAATGGGCGGCGATCTGCGCGCCCATCACGCCGGCGCCGAGAACGGCAACTTTTTTAACGATGAAATTGGTCATATTTTCCTCAAGTCTTAGAACAGGTCTGCGTCGAGTGCCATCAGGTTGGCCGAACCGGAGCGCGCCTGGCGGATCAGGGTGGCCGTTTCAGGTTGCAGGCGGGCGAAATAGAAACGGGCGGTGGCCAGCTTGGCCGTGTAGAAGGTGTCGCCGGACGATTCTTTTTCCAGTGCGATCTTGGCCATCTGCGCGAACAGGTAGCTGTAGATCATGTGGCCGACCACGCGCAGGTAGGGCACGCAGGCCGCGCCCACTTCGTCCGGATTCTGGAACGCCTTCATGCCGATTTCCATGGTCAGCTTGGTGACCTTGTCGCCCAGGTCGCCCAGCGGCGTGACGAATTCGCTCATCGCTTCGTCGGTACCGTTGTCTTCCACGAAGGCCTTGATCTTTTCGCCGAACTTGCGCAGCTTGGCGCCGTTGTCGCCCAGGATCTTGCGGCCCAGCAGGTCCAGCGACTGGATCGTGTTGGTGCCTTCGTAGATCATGTTGATGCGCGCGTCGCGCACATATTGTTCCATGCCCCATTCCGAAATATAGCCATGGCCGCCGAACACTTGCATCGCGTCCGAGGTGGCGATCCAGGCGTTATCGGTGATAAAGGCCTTGATCACGGGCGTGAGCAGCGCGACTTCGTCGGCCGCTTCCTTGCGCACGTCGGCGTCAGGGTGGTGCAGTTCGCGGTCGATCTGCAGCGCCACGTACGAGGTAAAGGCGCGCGCGCCTTCGGCGTAGGCTTTGCCGGTCAGCAGCATGCGGCGCACGTCAGGGTGCACGATGATGCGGTCGGCCGGCAGTTCCGGGTTCTTGATGCCGGACAGCGAACGCATTTGCGTGCGGTCCTTGGCGTAGATCAGCGCGTTCTGGAAGGCGATCTCGGTCAGGCCCAGCGACTGCATGCCCACGCCCAGGCGGGCCGCGTTCATGAAGACGAACATGGCGTTCAGTCCCTTGTTCGGCTGGCCGATGATCCAGCCGCGCGCGCCGTCCAGGTTCATCTGGCAGGTCGAGTTGCCGTGGATGCCCATTTTTTCTTCGATGGCGCCGCAGGTGATCGGATTGCGTTCGCCAACCGTACCGTCTTCCTTCGGCAGGAACTTCGGCACCAGGAACAGCGAAATACCTTTCGAGCCTTCCGGTGCGTCGGGCACGCGGGCCAGCACCAGGTGCAGGATGTTTTCCGCCATGTCGTGCTCGCCGGCCGAGATAAAGATCTTGTTGCCGGTGATCAGCCACGAACCGTCGTCCTGTGGCAGCGCTTTCGAGCGCAGCAGGCCCAGGTCGGTACCGCAGTGCGGTTCGGTCAGGCACATGGTGCCGGTCCATTCGCCCGACACCAGCTTCGGCAGGTAGACCTGTTTCTGGTGATCGGTGCCGTGTTCCTTCAGGCACTCGTAGGCGCCGTGCGACAGGCCCGGGTACATCGACCAGGCCTGGTTCGACGAGTTCAGCATTTCATAGAACGAATTGTTCAGCACCACCGGCAAGCCCTGGCCGCCGTATTCCGGATCGCAGGCCAGCGCCGCCCAGCCGCCGTCGACGTACTGCTTGTACGCTTCCTTGAAGCCTTTCGGCGTGGTCACGGTGTGGGTCGCGGCGTCGTGCTTGCAGCCTTCGCGGTCGCCCGAGTGGTTCAGCGGGAACAGCACTTCCGAGGTGAACTTGGCGCCCTCTTCCAGTACCTGGTTGATGATGTCGGCATCGACTTCGGCGTAATCGGGCATGGCTTTCAGCTCTTCACCGACGTTCAGGAACTCATGCAGAACGAATTGCATATCACGGATAGGCGCGACGTATTGACCCATTATTTTCTCCTCAAGGCATTAGCTAAAGTGTTGTACTTGTATGTGCGGCGTATGTTGCTGATCCTGCTGATCCTGCTGGACTGCTTATTCTGTGACGGTGGCGTGATTCTGGTACGACTCGATCAGGCGCTCGAAACCGCGCTGCGCCCGCTCGATGCTGCCCGGCACGCGCAGGAAGCGCGCGTCGTGATGCAGGGCCAAAATCAGGCCATACATTTCATACACCATCTGCTGCGCGTCGGTGCCGGCCTTCAGGTCGCCGGAAGCGATCGACTGCTGCACGCTGCGCAGCAAGGCGCCCTGCCAGGCTTGCACCATGGCCACCAGCGACTCGCGGATCGGGCCCGGACGGTCGTCATACTCGACGGCGCCACTGATATAGATGCAGCCCGAGGCGATTTCCACGCTGACCCGCTTGACCCAGCGCGCAAACATCGATTGCAGGCGGGCGATGCCGCGCGGCTCTTTCATGCTCGGAAAAAACACTTCCTGCTCGAAACGATGGTGGTAGAGCTTGAGCACTTCCATCTGCAAGTCTTCGCGCGAGCCGAAATGGGCGAACACGCCCGATTTGCTCATGTTCATCTTGTCGGCCAGCAGCCCGATGGTCAGCCCTTCCAGGCCGTCGCGGCTGGACAAGTCCAGCGCCACGTCGAGGATGGCGGCCCGCGTCAGTTCGCCCTTGCGCATGAATTTGACTGAAGTATTCAAAATTACCGTTCTTAATGTGATGTGGCCAGACTGGTGGATTTTGTCGTCGCGGCAAAAAAAAGCACGCCATGAAAAAATCCGAACGCTCGTACTATTATCCAGTGCGCCGCAAAAGTCAAACACGAAATTTAGAGCGGACGTTCTATTGATGCGATGCAACAATTCCTGGCCGGCTTGTCACGGCCAGGAAACGGCGTATTGAGGCAACTCAGGAGAGGTCGCCGGCCTTGCTCAGTTGACGGCGGTCGCGCTTGGTCGGCCGCCCTTTGATGGTGCTGCCCGGCTCGCGGAACAGTTTGCGTTCTTCCTGGGCCTGCTCGCGGCGCGCGATGCTGGCCGGCGTTTCCGCATACAGCAGGCGCGCCACGGGCGCCGCGCCGCGCTTGTCGGACAGGCCCAGCACTTCCACTTCCCACGTATCGGCGCCATTGTCGATGAACAATTCATCGCCGATGCGCAGGCCGCGCGCCGGTTTCACGCGCTCGCCGCCCACTTTGACTTTACCGGTATCGACGGCCTCGCTGGCCAGGGTGCGCGTCTTGAAAAAACGCGCCGCCCACAGCCATTTGTCGATACGCAGATTGCTCATCTCGCTCATGCGTATTTCCCTACTGAAAAGATGCGCATCACCAGGCGGTAACTCCAGAACGCCAGCTCATAGCCGATGCGCTGCACGCGGCCGATATGCTTGAAGTCGTCCTGGTGGATCACCTTGCCGTCGGCAATGCCCTGTTCTATATGCTGGCGCAAGGCCTGGGCGAACGCCACGTCCTTGATCACCACATTGGCTTCCTGGTTCAAAAACAGGCTGAGCGCGTCGATATTGCTCGAGCCCACGGTGGCCCAGTCATCGTCGACCACCGCCACCTTGGCATGCAGCTGCGTCTTGCGGTATTCGACGATTTTCACGCCGGCCGCCAGCAGCTTAGGGTAAAACGAATGCGCGACGGCATCTTGCAGCTTGAACTCGCCCACGCCGATCAGCAGCACCACGTCCACCCCGCGCTGGGCGGCGCGCGCCAGCGCCCGGCGCAGCTTGTGGCCGGGTGCAAAATACGGGTTGGCCAGCATCACGCTCTTGCGCGCCTGGCCCAGCGCCTGCAGATAGGCGCGCTGAATGGTGCGGCGGTTGCGCAGGTTGTCGCGCACGACAAAGCCGGCCACCACCGGGTTCTTCGCCAGTTCCTTGCCGACCACCCGCATCTTGCGGTACAGCTTGATGCGGCGCACCAGGTTCATCTTGCCCAGGCGCGCCCACTGCGCCTGCGCTTCCATATGGATGGCGTCGACCAGCGGCCCTTTCACCTGCACCGCGAAATCCCAGCGCGGCGCTTCCAGGCTGATATTGTGGTCGTAGTCGCAAAACATGTCGTCATTGATATTGATGCCGCCCACCAGCGCCACCTCGTAATCGACCACGCAGATCTTCCGGTGCGTGCGCGTGACGCCGCGCAAGAACCACGGGTTGAACACGCGGTGATGCACGCCCGCCGCTTCCAGCTGGGCATGCATGGCGTTGACCCTGCGCCGGCCGGTGCCGAACCAGTCGGTAATCATGCAGACCATGACGCCGCGCGCGGCCGCCCGCTTCAGGGCGTCGAGCACCAGGGTGCCGGTGGCGTCGTCGGCAAAGATATAGGTCTCGAAATAGACCTCTTTCTTTGCATTGTCGATGGCGCCGATCAGGGCGGGAAAGTAGTCGGTGCCGCAATACAGCAGCTGGATGTCGTTATGGGCGGTATAGTGGACTGAACGCATGCGCAACTCTAGGCCAGTTTCAAGGCGGCAACGATCGGCGCATGGTCCGACAGTTTTGCCCACAAGGTGCCATGCATCACTTGCGCCCCTTCCACCTGGAAGCCGCGCACATAGATGCGGTCGAGCCGGAACCATGGCAAGGCGGCGGGAAAGGTGCGCGCCGGCACCGGCACGGGCGGACGGGCCTGGCGCCGCGCCAGGGTGCGCACCAGGTCGCCCAGGGCCGAATTGGAGGCGCGCTGGTCGAACACTTCCACCACGCCCAGCGCATTCCTCAGCTTGTCGCTGAGGGTGTTGCGCCAGTCGTTGAAGTCGCCGGCGATGATCACCGGCTCGCCATTCGGCGCCGAGGCCATCACGGCGTCGATCAGGGCCTGCGTCTGACGGCCCCGTCCCGATTCGAACAAGCCCAGGTGCACCACATAGCAGTGCACGTCGGCCTGCGGCGTTTGCAGTACGCAATGCAGGATGCCGCGCTGTTCATACGCATGGTCGGACACGTCATGGTTGACCTGGGAGCCGATCGGGTACCGGCTGAGCAAGGCGTTGCCATGGTGGCCATGGTCGTACACGGCATTCATGCCGTAGGCCGTATGGTGCTCGGGGCCGGCAAAGAATTCATGCTGCGACGCTTCCGGCCAATGCTTGTGGCCATGCGCTTCGGCGCCATAGCGGGCCGCATTGCGGTCGTGCTTGCCCTGTACCTCCTGCAGGAACACGACATCGGCATCGAACAGGGCGATCGCCTGCTTGAGGGCATGCACGCGGGGCAGCCCGCGCACGGAGGACACACCCTTGTGGATATTATAAGTTGCTACGCGGATTTTCATGCATTGATTCTACTCCGAGACAGGCGCGCCGCGCTGCATTCAACGGTGCGTGCGCGCACCTAAAGCGGAAGTTGGATCAGGCCAGCATGCGCCCCACGCCAGCCGTCACGCTGACCAACAAGGCCGTGATGGCGGCCGCCCACACGATCTTGACCAGCAGCGGCGCGCCGCGCCAGGCGACGGTGCGTTTGCCCACGGCAAATGCGCCCGGATGCAGCAGCCAGCCGATCGCCACCAGCGGCAAGCCGATCGGCGGCGTGCGGTCCGGCGGATTAAAGCGGAACAGGGCCAGGATCACGCAAATGCAGAACGCAATGCCCAGCGCGCCCAGCAGCTTTTGTTGCATCGTCAAATAATTCCAGTTCAGCATCAGGTACTTTCTTGTGGCGCCTGGCCCGGATTCAACCCCGTGATGGCTGGCAGTTGCAGAATCGCTTCCGCATTGGAAGAAGAAAAACACTGGTCGGCCGCCGCCAGATACGGCAGCCATGTATAGCGCAGGTGTTCGCGCGGATTGACAGTCACCACGCAGTCGCGCGGCACGCGCACGCTGAACACGTGTTCCGTATTGTGGACCACGCCGGGTGCATAGCGATGGCGCCAGACCGGATAAATCTCATACACATTCGACAGTTGCCAATCGAGCAGCGCGATCTGCTGGCCGTCGGCGACGATGCCGGTCTCTTCGAACAGCTCGCGCGTGGCCGCCTGCAACAGCGGTTCGTCGACGGCGTCGATCGAACCGGTCACCGATTGCCAGAAGCCGGGCTGCCCCGCGCGCTCGATCAGCAGCACGTCGAGGTCGGCCGTATGGATGACGACCAGCACGGAAACGGGAATTTTATAAGTCATGGCAATAATGAAAAAGGGGTCAGACCCTTGGGACTCGGCGTCCCCGTCTGACCCCAGCCCTCAACGGGTCAGGCTTTGCTTTAGACTACTTTAGGATCGGCGCTGCGCAAACGGATATGCAGTTCGCGCAGTTGCTTCTCGTCCACTTCCGACGGCGCGTGGGTCAGCAAGTCTTGCGCGCGCTGGGTTTTCGGGAAGGCGATCACGTCGCGGATCGATTCGGAACCGGTCATCATGGTCACGATACGGTCCAGGCCGAATGCCAGGCCGCCATGCGGTGGCGCGCCATATTGCAGGGCGTCGAGCAGGAAGCCGAATTTCAGCTGCGCTTCCTCGGCATCGATCTTCAGCGCGCGGAACACTTTCGACTGCACTTCTTCGCGGTGGATACGGATCGAACCGCCGCCCAGTTCCCAGCCGTTCAGGACCATGTCGTAGGCCTTGGCGATGCAGGCGCCCGGATCGCTTTCCAGCATGTCTTCATGGCCGTCTTTCGGCGCCGTGAACGGATGGTGGGTGGCGGTCCAGCGGTCCGCTTCTTCGTCGTGTTCGAACATCGGGAAGTCGACCACCCACAATGGCTTCCACACGTCGTCGAACAGGCCGGCTTTCTTGCCGAATTCGCTGTGGCCGATTTTCACGCGCAGCGCGCCGATGGCGTCGTTGACGACTTTCGCCTTGTCGGCGCCGAAGAAGATCAGGTCGCCGTCTTGCGCGCCGGTCTGCTCGAGGATCGTGGCCAGCACGTCGGCCGGCAGGAACTTGACGATCGGCGACTGCAGGCCTTCAGGACCCTTGGCTTTCTCGTTGACCTTGATGTAGGCCAGGCCCTTGGCGCCGTAGATGGCGACGAACTGGGTGTAGGCGTCGATTTCCGAACGCGGCATGGTGCCGCCGCCCGGTACGCGCAAGGCCACCACGCGGCCGCCCTTCATGTTGGCGGCGCCGTTGAAGACCTTGAACTCGACCGATTTCATGATCTCGGTCAGGTCGGTGAAGGCCAGCTTGACGCGCATGTCCGGCTTGTCGGAACCGTACAGGCCCATCGCTTCGGCAAAGTCCATCACCGGGAACGGGTTCGGCAGGTCGATGTTCAGGGTGTTCTTGAACACCACGCGGATCATGTCTTCGAACAGGTCGCGGATTTCCTGTTCCGTCAGGAACGAGGTTTCGCAGTCGATCTGGGTGAATTCAGGCTGGCGGTCGGCGCGCAGGTCTTCGTCGCGGAAGCACTTGGTGATCTGGTAGTAACGGTCGAAGTTGGCGACCATCAACAGCTGCTTGAACAGCTGCGGCGACTGCGGCAGCGCGAAGAAGCTGCCGGCGTTGACACGCGACGGCACCAGGTAGTCGCGCGCGCCTTCCGGGGTCGACTTGGTCAGCATCGGCGTTTCGATGTCGATGAAGCCCAGGTTGTCGAGGTACTTGCGCACTTCCATCGTCACCTTGTAGCGCAGGCGCAGGTTGTTCTGCATTTGCGGGCGGCGCAGGTCCAGCACGCGGTGCGTCAAACGCGTGGTTTCCGACAGGTTGTCGTCGTCCAGCTGGAACGGTACCGGCACGGAAGGGTTCAGCACTTCCAGTTCGGAGCACACCACTTCGATCTTGCCCGATTTCAGGTTGTTGTTGATGGTGCCGTCGATACGGTTGGTCACCACGCCCGTCACGCGCAGGCAGAATTCATTGCGCACGGCTTCGGCGACCTTGAACATCTCGGCTTGTTCCGGGTTGCAGACGATCTGCACCAGGCCTTCGCGGTCGCGCAGGTCGATGAAGATCAGGCTGCCGTGGTCACGGCGGCGATGTACCCAGCCGCACAGGCTGACGGTTTGGCCCAGCATGGCTTCGGTGACGAGGCCGCAATATTCAGTACGCATAGACATAAAAATTCTCAGTTCAGGTTAGTGAGTGTTCGATCCGGCCACGCCCCACGTGGAGCGCCTGCCTTTATTCTTTGGCTGCCGGCACCGTTACCGGGGCAGCGACAGCGGCAACTTCCGCGGGCGCCACCACGCCCATCGAGACAATGTACTTGAGCGCCGCGTCGACGCTCATGTCGAGCTCGACCACATCGCTGCGTTTCATCATCAGGAAAAAGCCCGATGTGGGGTTGGGCGTCGTCGGCACATACACGCTGACATAATCGCCCACCAGGTGCCTGGCCGCATCGCCGCCCGGCACGCCCGTCAAAAAGGCGATGGTCCACGAGTTCTGGTGCGGATACGGCACCAGCACGGCCTTGCGGAACGCATTGCCCGACGAGGAAAACAGGGTGTCCGACACCTGCTTGACGCTCGAATACAGGGAATTGACGATGGGAATGCGTTGCAGCAGGCGCTCCCACAGTTTCACCACATAGTTGCCGACCAGGTTGTTGGTCAGCAAGCCAGTCAAAAACACGATCAATATGGTCAGTATCGTGCCCAGGCCGGGAATGTCAAAGCCGAACATCGATTGCGGGCGGAAACGTTGCGGCACCAGCAACAGCGACTGGTCCAGCGTGCCGATCACCAGGTTGAGTACCCAGACGGTGATCGCCAGCGGCACTAGAATCAGCAATCCGGTAATAAAGTATTTACGCATCGGTTTCTCGGTAAGGGCCACGGGCTGCGGCTTGCGCCACAGTTCTTCAGTCCGCTTTCGGCGCGGCGGCCGGCGCTGGCGTCGCTGCTGGCGTGGCCGCGGCGGGTGCGCTGTCGGCAGCCGGCTTGGCGCTCTCGGCAGGCCCGGTCGGGATGGCGGTGGTCGGCGCCGTGCCGCCACGGAAATCGGTGGCGTACCAGCCGGTGCCCTTCAACTGGAAACCGGCGGCGGTCAATTGTTTCTTGAAACTGGGCTTGCCGCAAGACAGGCACACCGTCAGCACGGGATCGGACATCTTTTGCAAGACATCCTTGGCAAAACCACACTCTTCACAGCGGTAAGCGTAAATCGGCATCAGAACTCCGCAAAAATCATCAAAAACCCTGAATTATAAAGCTTTTCCACGGCCCTTAGCAGAAATAGCCGGGGTGGCTTCAGCCAGGGCGACGGCGCCAGGCCATCCAGCGTTCCTTGCCGGCAAACACGGCAATCGAATCGTCGACGCTTTCATCGGCCAGGCAGTCGAAATGCGGCGCCAGCAATTCAAACAGCTGCTCGCGGGCGATGCCGAACGGCGGCCCCTTGCCATTGTCGTCAAAAAAGAAATAGCCGGCCAGCATGGCGCCCGGCGCCAGCAGCTGCGCCCAGCGCGCGGCCACCTGCGGCCACATGGCGCGCGGCATGGCGCACAGAAACGCGCGTTCATAGATCAGGTCCAGGGCGGCTACTGGCTGCCAGGCAAAGAAATCGGCCTGCTCCACATGTTCTGCCCGCTGGCCCAGCACGGCGCGGGCCGCGGCCACGGCGCCCGGCGAAAAGTCGATGGCGGTGGCCTTCCAGCCATGGTCGAGCATGAAGGCCAGCTCGTAGGCCGAGCCGCAGCCGGGAATCAGGCAGCGCAGCGGCGCCGGACTGCCGGCGACAAATTGCGCCAGGCGCTGCGGCACGCCACCCTGGTCCCACGGCGTGAATTGCTTGTCAAACCGCTCGTCCCAGAAGGCGGGCGAGAGCGGATCGCGGGTGTGAAAGTCAGCCATCACTCTCCTTTACAGGCGCTTAGAATGGCAGTTGATGCCAGCGCATGAACAGCTGGAAGCCCAGGGCGCCCAGCGCAAAGGCGCCGACGAAATACACGATAAAGCTCAGCAGGCGATTGGTTTGTCTTTGCTCCGCCAGCAAGGTTTTCATCAGCTCCACCTCGTTTTCGCGCGGCTCGCCGGCCACCGTCAAGGCCTGGTGCAGCAAGCGCGGCAGTTGCGGGAAGATATGCGCATAGCGTGGCGCCTCGGCGCGCATCCGTTCCATGAAGCCTTGCGGCCCCACCTGCTTGCTCATCCATTTTTCCAGATACGGCTTGGCCGTCTGCCACAGGTCCAGTTCCGGGTCCAGCTGGCGGCCCAGGCCTTCGATATTGAGCAGGGTCTTTTGCAACAGCACCAGTTGCGGCTGCACTTCCACGTTGAAGCGGCGCGAGGTCTGGAACAGCCGCAGCAGCACCTGGCCGAACGAGATATCTTTCAAGGGTCGGTCGAAGATCGGCTCGCAGCAGGCGCGCACGGCCGCTTCCAGTTCGTCGACGCGGGTTTCCTTGGGCGCCCAGCCCGATTCGATATGGGCCTCGGCCACGCGCTTGTAGTCGCGGCGGAAGAAGGCCAGGAAGTTTTGCGACAAGTAATCTTTATCGTAGTCGTTCAAGGTGCCGACGATGCCGAAGTCGAGCGCGATATAGCGGCCGAACGACTCGGGCGCGATCGACACGAGAATATTACCCGGGTGCATGTCCGCGTGGAAAAAGCCGTCGCGGAATACTTGCGTGAAGAAAATCTCGACGCCATCGGTGGACAGCTTGCGCAAGTCCACGCCGGCCGCCACCAGGCGGTCGATCTGCGAGACGGGGATGCCGTTCATGCGTTCCATCACGATCACGCTGCTGGAACAGTAATCCCAGTACATTTCCGGCACCAGCAGCAGGTTCGAATCGGCAAAGTTGCGGCGCAGCTGGCTGGCATTGGCCGCCTCGCGCATCAGGTCCAGCTCGTCGTGCAGGTATTTGTCGAACTCGCCCACCACTTCACGCGGCTTCAATCGCTTGCTGTCGGCCCACAGGCGGCTGGTCCATTCGGCGGCGATATGCATCAGCGCCACGTCTTCGTCGATCAGCTTTTTCATGCCCGGACGCAGCACTTTGACGGCCACTTCCTTGCCATTTTTTAATGTGGCAAAGTGCACCTGGGCAATCGAAGCGGAGGCCACCGGGTCGCGCTCGAAATGGGCGAATAGCTGGTCAGGGTGCGCGCCCAAGGACTTGGTGATCTGCGCGATCGCCAGGTCGGAGTCGAACGGCGGCACCCGGTCTTGCAGGTGGGCCAGTTCTTCGGCGATATCGGGCGGCATCAGGTCGCGCCGGGTCGACAGCACCTGGCCGAACTTGACGAAGATGGGGCCCAGCTCTTCCAGGGCCAGGCGCAGGCGCAGGCCGCGCGGCGAGGACAGGTCGCGCCAGAAGATGACGGTGTCGATCAGCTTGGCGGTACGCGGTACTTTCAAGCCAGAGATGGCGATTTCATCAAGACCGTATTTGATGGATACCCGGATGATTTTTAACAGGCGCAAAAATTTCAAGATCATGTAGACACATCCGGTGAAGGTGGCAAAGGCTGGACGGCGGCATGCGCCTTTTCCAGCCGGGCAAGGCGCTTGGCCAGGCGTTCGACGTCGTCGCGCACGCGCGTGACGCCGGCGGAATAGTCCGCCAGGTTGGCGGGACGGATCAGCAGTGGCTGTTCTTCCAGGAAATACTCGGCCACGTTTTCCGCCAGTTTTTGCTGGCCGGCACGGACAAAGTCCACCGCATCGCGGGCACCGGCGACCATGCGCGTGGCCAGTATCGGACCCAGCACTTTTTCCAGGTCGTGTTCGGCATCCCAGCGCAGACCCTTGCTCAGCTGCGAGATCGCATTGGCGAACTCGGCATCGCCCTCGATCTTCACATAGGAAAATGCGCGCTCGCGGTTTTGCGCAATCAAGGGCAAATCCGACAATTTCACGCGGATGGTGACATTGGCCGGCACATCAACAGGTGCGCGCTCCAGCATGCCGATGCCGTCGACCAGCAGGCGGATCGCCACGGCGCCCGTATCGATCACGGCCAGTTTGCCGGCATGCACGGCCAGTTGCTTGCGCGCCCACGGCTCCTGCGCCAGCAAGTGGTTGATGGTGGCCACGGCAGCCAGGCTGACGGCGGCCGTCGGGGAAAGATCTGGAACAGATGCAATCATATGCTTGCGCGCCAGGCGCGCCCTTAAAAAGAAAAGACCGCCCGAAATACCTGCGGGCGGTCTTGATCTTAACATTTCAGCAGGCCAATTCCGTCAAGCATCATGCATGGCGGCTGGACTTAAGCCCAACTTCAGCAAGTTTTTACACTTGCTGGATACCTGCCAGTACCCAGCCGGTGCTGCCACTGACCGGTTTCGACATATTCCACACTTCCGAGAACGGCTCGGCTGCAGCGCCTGGCGCCGAACGGATCTGGCCGATGAACTTCACGCTGGCCAGGTAATCGTTGACGCTGGTCTCGATGCCCAGCAACTCGGCGTCGATGGTGACCACGTCGGTGAAGTCCGCTTGCGCGCCCCGTTCCTGGATCTGCATGCGCAGCTCGGCATACACTTCGGGCGTGGTGAACTCGCGGATATCGTTGACGTCGGCCTTGTCCCAGGCGGCCTGCAGGCGAATGAAGTTGCTTTTCGCATGGCGCAAAAAGGCGGCTTGATCAAAATCGGCCGGCACGCCCCATTGTGCGGGAGCGACCGGCGCGGCAGGCTTGTCCAGGCCGACGCCGGACGACACCGGTTGCAGCGGCGGCAGCGGTGGAATGCGCGAACCGATCTCCGGCACATTGCCGGCCGGCGCAGGCGTATTGCCGCCAAAACCGGCAAACGGCGCCGGATTGCCATTGTTCTCGCGCTTGCCGCGCACCATGCGGTAGATGAAGTAAGCGGCACCGGCCAGCAAGGCCACCATCAGCAAGGTGCTGATCATGCTGGCCAGGGCGCCGCCCAAGCCGAAATGCGACAGCAGCGCGCCCAGGCCCAGGCCCAGCAAGGCGCCGCCCAGCAAACCCTTCCAGCGGCTAGGCGGTTTGGCGGCAGAGGCCGGCGCCGGCGCGGCAGGTGCCGGTTGGGCCTGGCGCTGTGCGGCCGCTGGCGCGGGGGCCGGCGCCGGTGCGGGCGCCTGGCGGCTCACGTTCTGCGACTGGCGTCCCATGGAACGGCCACCGCCCATGGGACGGGCCAGCGCCTCGCCCAGCATGGATACGGTGGTAGCGGCCAGCATCATGCCGACCATAAATTTTTTCAGTTTCATTTCATCTCCTAATTACCAACAAACAACTTACATCTTGATGCCGGTATGCAAAGCGGCTATGCCTGCCGTCAAATTGTAGTATTGCACGCGCTCGAGGCCCGCCGTTTCCATCATCGTCTTCAGGGTTTCCTGGTCCGGATGCATGCGGATCGATTCGGCCAGGTAGCGGTAGCTTTCCGCGTCGCCGGCAATCTTCTGCCCGAACCATGGCAGCACCGAGAACGAATACAGGTCGTACGGCTTTTGCAGCGGCGCCGCCACTTTCGAAAATTCCAGCACCAGCAGCTTGCCGCCCGGTTTCAGCACGCGGCGCATTTCCGCCAGTGCCACGTCCTTGTGCGTCATGTTGCGCAGGCCAAAGGCCACGCTGACACGGTCAAAATAGTTATCGGGGAACGGCAGTTTTTCCGCGTCACACAACATGGTGGGGGTCAACAGGCCGCGATTCAAGAGGCGGTCGCGGCCCACGCGCAACATCGACTCGTTGATATCGGTCAGCCAGACTTCACCGGTCGGGCCCGCCTGCTTGGCAAAGGCCTTGGACAGGTCGCCCGTGCCGCCGGCGATATCGAGCACCTTGAAGCCGGGGCGCACGCCCGCGTTGGCAATCGTAAACGTCTTCCACAAGCGATGCAGGCCGCCCGACATCAGGTCGTTCATCACGTCATATTTGGCAGCGACGGAGTGAAACACCTTGGCGACTTCGCGCACTTTATCGTCTTCTGCAACTGTTTTGTATCCGAAATGCGTCGTATTGGTCATGGTAGGCAGCCCTGTTGATTTGGCTGCATTATACAAGCGGCCAGCCCTTTACCGTACACACGCACCAGGCTGGCGTCAAGAGAAAGGCGTTTGCCTAATCGGCCTTTTCCACCGCGGCCGGCCAGTGGCGCCAGGTGAGGCCGGGGCCGATGCGGGCCGGAGCAAGCTCCGACTCGGGCGCCAGATGGCGGCCCATGTCGCGCTGGCGCAAGGTTTGCTCCAGAAAGGCCGTCACCACATGCTGGTTGATATTGTTGATGCGCGCGCTGTCCCAGGCGCTTTCCGCATACGCGGAAAAATCCTCGCGGTTGGCATACGCTGCCGGTGGCGGCGGATTGGGGGCGATATTGTGGCGCGCATTCTGGTAGGCCAGCAGGTAGCGCGGCGCATTGACGGCTTCCCGCGCCAGGCGCAGCACGCCGTCGTCAAAGCCGGCGATCGTGTCCTGCTCGCCGGCGATAAACAGCAGCGGCACCCGCAGGCCGGCCAGGGACGCACTGGTCCACAGCTGGCGCGCGCCGCCCCAGGGGGCGAATGCCACCACGGCGTGGATGCGCGGATCGGACGCGCGCGCCACAAAGGCGGTGGTGTCAGCCACGCCGAGCGGCTTGAGGGCGGCCAGGTCCACGCCGGCGCCGGCCGCCACCAGCGCGCCATAGCCGCCCATGGAATAGCCGAGCAGCGCGGTGTGATCGGCATCGACGGCGCCGGCCAGGAAATGGCCGCTGCCCGCCTGGCTCCAGCCGGCCACCGTGTCGAGGACAAAACCGTCGTCGAGCGGGCGGTTCAGCAAGGTGCTGGCAAAGCCGGCCCGGTCGGCGCGCGTCGATTCAAGATGATCGATGGCCACCACCACATAGCCTTTCGAGGCCAGGTTTTCGGTCAGGTAGCTCATCTGCAGGCGCGAGCCGGGATAGCCGTGCGAGACGATCAGCAGGGGAAACGCGCCCTTGACCGCGGCGGCGCCACGCGCGGCCCGTCCCGCAAACGTAAACGGCGTATTGGGCCGGGCCGGATTATTGGCGCCCGCACCCAGCACATCGGTGTAGACGACGGCTTCGCGCTCGCCGGCGGCCAGCTGCGCCGGATACCAGACTTCCAGCGTCAATGCGCGGTCATAACGTGGCGCCGGATTGGCCGCAGTGGCGCGCAGGATATCGAGCTGGCCGCGGTGCACGATCTGTTCGGTGCGCACGCCGACCTTGTAGGCACCGCGCGCGGCCAGCGCGGGCGCATCGGGCCGCGCGTCGCCGATCACCCAGTCGGCGGCGGCCGGCAGGCAAACCGCCAGCAGCGCCAGGGACAAGACCAGCTTAGGCATGCACCCTCCCCGGCTTGGCCAAGCCCAGATGACCACGCAAGGTACTGCCCGCATATTCGGTGCGGAACAGGCCGCGCCGCTGCAGTTCCGGCACCACGCCTTGCAGGAAATCGTCCAGACCTCCCGGCAGATGCGGTGACATGAAATTGAAACCGTCGGCTGCCTCTTGTTCGAACCACTGCTGCATCTGGTCGGCCACCGTCTGCGCGGTGCCGATCACCGTGAAGTGGCCGCGTCCGCCGGCGATCCGTTGATACAGCTGGCGGATGGTGAGGTTTTCGCCCTGCGCCAGGCTGGTCAGCAATTGCTGGCGGCTGCGCTGGCCATCGTTGGTCAGCGGCAGTTCGGGCAGCGGCCCGTCGATGTCGTAAGCGGACAAATCGAAATTGCCGATCATGCGGCCCAGCAGCGCCAGCCCCACCTCGGGCTGCACCAGTTCCTGCAATACGCCGAATTTATCCTGCGCCTCCGCTTCGCTACTCCCCACCACGGCAAACAGGCCCGGCATGATTTTCAACGAGTCCGGATCGCGCCCGATGGCTGCCACGCGCTGCTTGAGATCGCGGTAAAAGGCCTGCGCCGACGGCAGCGCCGGATGGGCCGTGAATACCACGTCGGCGGTGGCGGCGGCCAGCGCGCGGCCGGCCTCGGAACTGCCGGCCTGCACCACCACAGGATGACCCTGGGCGCTGCGCGCCACATTGAGCGGCCCAGCCACCGAAAAATGTTCGCCATGGTGATCGAGCCGGCGCACGCTGCCGGGCCGGTACAACTGCCCGTTGGCCTTGTCGTTGACGGCGGCGTCATCATCCCAGCCATTCCACAGGCCCGTCACGACATCGTAAAATTCACGCGCCCGCCCATAGCGCTCGGCATGGCCCACGTGTTGCTCGCGGCCGAAGTTCTGCGCCTCGATGGCGTTGTCCGAGGTGACGAGGTTCCAGCCGGCGCGGCCCTGCGAAATCGTATCGAGCGAGGCGAACTTGCGCGCCACGTGATACGGCTCGTTGTAGGTGGTGGTGGCCGTGCCGATCAGGCCGATATGCTCGGTGACGGCGGCCAGCGCCGACAACAAGGTCAAGGGTTCGAGCGCCGGCACGCCATTGGTCAGCGCCACGCTGTCGGCAAAAAAGACGGCGTCGAGGCAGGCTTTTTCGGCGGCCAGCACCTGGCGCTTGAAGACCTGGAACACATTGCCTTCGAGGTCGGTATCGGGATGGCGCCAGGCCGCCACATGGTGGCCGTGGCGCATCAGGAAAGCGCCGATGCTGAGCTGGCGTTTGGGGGTAGCAGCCATCTTAAAATTCCTTGCGGGCGGTGATGCCGAAGTAACGGCTGTCGTCGCGCGGCACGCCGCGCGTCACGTAGCCGGTGGAGGCGACCAGGTTGGTCGCATACGATTTGTTGGCCAGGTTTTTGGCCACCAGCGCCACCCGCCAGCCGCCGTCCGTGGACGACAGGGTCACGCCCGCGTTGAGCAGGCCATACGCGCCCTGGATCGCGTCCGGCGACTGGAACAGGTCGTACTGCGTGCGGCTCTGATAGCTGTAGTCGGCCGACAGGTCCAGCAGCAGACCGTTATTGAGCGGAATGCCGTAATTGGCGCGCACAAAGCTTTTCCATTTCGGCGAAAACGGCAGGGTCTTGCCATTCAGGTTGCACGAGGCGGCAGCGGCGGCCGGGCAGTTGAACTGGTCGATCTGCGCGTCCGTATAAGCCAGCGCCGCGTTCAGGCTCAGCTGCTGCGTGGGGCGCGCCGTCACATCCAGTTCCAGCCCGCGCGTGGAGACTTCGCCCGCGTTGATCAGGCGCGTGACGACGGCGCCGGCCACCGTGTCATAGAAGTTGGCCTGGTAGTCCTTGTAGGCGGTATGGAAGGCGGCCACGTTGACCGTCAGGCGGCGCTGCAGCCAGCTTGACTTCAGTCCCAGCTCGAACGCGTCCGAGGTTTCGGGTTTGAGCGCCAGGGTGTCGCGCGCCAGCATATTGAAAAATACATTGTAGGCGGGCCCCTTGTAGCCGCGCGAATAGGTGGCGTAGGTATTGATGCCCGGCGCCAGGTCGTACTGCAATCCGACCCTGCCCGAATAGCCATCCTTGGTGACGGAACCGGCGCTTTGTACACCTGGCTGCACGCCCGCAAAGGCGGTGGTTTGCGTGGAGGTGCGCGCGTGGTCGTAGGCCAGTTCGTCGCGGTTCCAGCGGGCACCCGCGATGCCGCGCAGGGCCGGCGTGAAGTTCAGCGTGGCTTCGCCAAACACGGCATAGCTGTCGTTCTTGACGCCATAGTCGGCGCGGCCGCTGTTGACCGTATTCGTCGTGACGATGCGCTGGTAGACTTCGCGGTCCTTGCCGTGCAGGTAGAAGGCGCCGGCCACGTAGTCGACAAAGCCGTCTTTAGGCGAGGCCACGCGCAGCTCCTGCGAGACCTGCGAAAACGCCACCGTGCCGATATCGCGCGTGGCCGGATACGCGGCCGTGATGCGCGACGCCTCGGCACTGTTGCCGATCGCCGAGGTGCTGGTGTATTGCGCATTGTCCCAGTCGCGCGCGGCGCTGATCGAGGTGAAGGTGTAGCCATCCACGCGCCAGTCCACCTGGGCGGAAACACCACGGTTGGTGTCGCGGATATCGCTGGGCAGGTCGACATTGACGCTGCGGTTATCCGGCCGCGCCACCACCGGCGCAATCGCCTGCGAAAACGCGGCGCTGGTCGATTTATACGCCGTGAAACTGGGCGAGCCGGTGCCGCGCAGGTAGTCCGCAATCAAGGTGATATCGAGGTCCTCGCGCGGCGTGATATCGACACGGGCGCGCAGGCCCTTGCGCTCGTAGCCGTTCACCTTGCCGCCACCGGCATGCACGTTATTGACGTTGCCGTCGTAGTCCGCATACAGGGCGTTCAATGACGCCGCGATCACGTTCGGCACCAGCGCGCCGGAGACGCCCGCGCGCACCCTTTTTTCATTGCCTTCGTAGTAGCCGCCGTCGACAAAACCGGCCAACTGCTGGCCCGGCTTGCGGCTGACCACATTCAATACGCCCGACGAGGCGTTCTTGCCGAACAGGGTGCCTTGCGGGCCGCGCAGCACTTCCACGCGGTCGATATCGAGCAGGTCCAGGGTGGCCTGGCCGGGGCGCGCCAGCACCACGCCGTCGATCACGGTGGAGACCGTCGGCTCGACGCCGGGCGAGGTGGAAATGGTGCCGATGCCGCGCACGAAAATGGTCGAGTCCTTGTTGCCTCCCTGCTGACGGAAGGTGGCGCTCGGGATCTCCTGCACGATGGACTCGATGCTGTTGCGGTTGGCCTGTTCCAGCCGTTCGCCATCGATCACGGTAATGGCCAGCGGCACCGACTGCAGGCTGGCGTTGCGGCGCGTGGCGCTGACCGTCACGCTCGGCACTTCATTGCCCGCCTGGACCACGCCGATGGCGGCCGCTTCGGCGACGACCGCCGCGTCGCCCTGGTCCGCCACGTCGGTGGCGTGCACGCCGCCGGCCAGCAACACGCTGGAGAGCAGCAGTCCCTGTTTCAATGCCGCCTGGCTGGCGGTGCGCTTGCTATGGTTCTGTTGCATGGTATTACCCCTGTAATGGTTTGCCGGGCTTATGCGAAAAACGCATCTGTGCGGTCATGAAATCAACTTTGTCCTGCCCGGCAACTCTGCTAGACTTTTTATGGTACCGGTACCGTTTGAAGTGTCTTTGATGGCCAGATTGAAGTCAAAGAATTAAAAAAACCTTGGATATGTCTTTTAGGAATAAGCGCATGGCGGATGAAAAACCAGCAGCAAGCACGCGCAAGCGGCGTGGCTCGGGCCGCGCCACCATCCACGACGTGGCGCGCCTGGCGCAAGTGGGTTCGATCACGGTGTCGCGCTACCTGAAGCAGCCGTCGCAGGTGTCGACCGAACTTGGGGCACGGATTGCGGCGGCCGTGACGCAGTTGCACTATGTGCCCAACCTGGTGGCGGGCGGCCTGGCCTCGACGCACAGCCGCATCGTCGGCATGGTGATCCCGAATATCTCGGGCCCCATCTTTGCCAATACCATCCAGAGCTTCAGCGATACCTTGAGCGCCCACGGCTACCAGCTGCTGCTGGCGTCGAGCTATTTTTCGCAGGAACAGGAAGAAAGCGCGGTGCGCGCCTTTCTCGGCTGGTCGCCGGCGGCGCTGGTGGTGACGGGGCCCTTCCACAGCAAGGCGACGGAAAAGATGCTGGCCGAAGCGCATATCCCGGTGGTGGAAACCTGGGACTACCGGCCGCGCCGCAAACCGATACAGGTGGGCTTTTCGAATGTGGACGTGGGCGTGCAGCAGGCGCGCTACTTGATCGACAAGGGCTATCGCCGCATCGCCTTTGTGCAGAACAGCCTGGCGGGCGACCTGAGCGCGCTGGACCGGCGCGACGGCTATGCGCAAGCGATGAGCGAGGCGGGCCTGAAACCGTGGACTTTTATCCCGACGGAAGCCGCCCCCTTCGATGCGGGCCGCCAGGCAATCGAAGCGCTGGCGCTGCGCAAGAAGCCGGCCGACGCCATCATCTTCGCCAACGACAACCTGGCCGCCGGGGCGCTGCTGGCAGGCCAGCGCGCCGGCATCGCCATGCCAGCGCAATGCGCGCTGATGGGCTTTGGCGACTATGCGATTTCGCCGCTATTGATGCCCAGCCTGACGACGATACGCCCGCCCGCGCGCGCAATCGGCGAAATCGCCGCGCTGCGCATCCTCGAAGCGCTGGGCGTGGTCAGCAGCGACAGCAAACACGCCAACGCGCGCCTGAACCGCCTGGCGTGCGAAGTCATCGCGCGCGAAAGCGCGTAACTCCCCTACCAAGGAACAGCATGAACATCATCAAAAAAACAGGAATGGCGCTGGCATTGTCGGCGGCGTTCGTGGCCCACGCGGCCGAGCCGATCAGCATCGGCTTCCAGAAAGGCAGTGGCCTCTTGGCCGTCTTGAAAGCCCAGGGCACGCTGGAAAAAACCCTGGGCGCGCAGCAGCGGCAGGTGCGCTGGATCGAATTCCCGGCCGGCCCGCAAATGCTCGAAGCGCTCAATACGGGCAGCATCGATTTCGGCAGCACGGGCGCACCGCCGCCCATCTTCGGCCAGGCGGCCGGGGTCGACCTGCTGTACGTGGGCGCGGAACCGGCGCCGGTCTCCAGCGAAGCGATTTTCGTGGCGAAAGATTCGCCGCTGAAAAATGTGAAGGAACTGAAGGGAAAACGGGTGGCGTTCCAGAAGGGTTCCGGTTCGCACTTTTTGCTGGTGGTGGCGCTGCAGAAAGCAGGATTGACCATGCGCGATATCGTGCCGATCCATCTTGGCCCGGCCGAGGCGCGCGCCGCCTTTGTCAGCGGCAAGATCGACGCCTGGGTGGTATGGGACCCGTATTTCGCTTCGGCCCAGCAGGCGTACGCGGTACGCGTGCTGGCCGACTACCAGGGCCTGCCGCAAGCCAATGGTTTTTACCTGGCTTCGCGCAAGTTCGCGCAGCAGTCGCCACAGGTGTTATCCAGCATGCTGGACCAGGTCCGTGCCACCGGTCAGTGGGCCGCCAGCCACCCGAAAGACATCGCCGCCCTGATCGGCCCCTTGACAGGTTTGCCGCCCGAGATAGTCGCCACCTGGCAGGCCCGTACGCGCTATGGCGCCGTGCCCGTCACGGCCGACATCATCGCCAACCAGCAGCGCGTGGCCGACCTGTTTTACCAGCAGAAGTTGATCCCGAAACCGGTCAATGTGGCGGGGAGTGTATGGGTGTGGAAACCCACGGGAAAGTGATCAGTGCTTGTGACCGCAGCTCGGGCCATGGACGTGACCGCCCGACGACTGCTTGATCGTCATATCCGCCTTGGCATCGCGCCCGCTGTCGCCCGGAAACCCGGCCGCCGTCAGATTGTCCAGGTATTGCTGCCACAGGGTCGCCTGCTCGGCGCCCAGCTTGTACAGATAGGTCCAGGTGTACAGGCCGGAATTGTGGCCGTCGCTGAAGGTGGGCTGGACGGCGTAGTTGCCGACCGGGTCCAGGCTGTTCAGGCCCACCAGGCGCTTGCCCAGCTGCAGGGTTTCCTGGCCCTTGCCATGGCCTTGCACTTCGGCCGACGGCGAATACACGCGCAGGTATTCGAAGGGCAGCGAAAAAGCCGCGCCGTCGTCAAAGGTAATTTCCAGCACGCGCGACTGGTTGCGTACGGTAATGCCGGTGGGTTGGGGAGTAGCTGTGCTCATGGATAAACTCTTTATGCGGTCAAGGTCAAGCGGTCAAACGGTCGATAATGGCGGTGCGCAACGCCGGCAACAGCGCGCGGCGCGCGGCCAGCACCTCGGGCAGCGTGGCGCGCTGGACCACGGCCCAGCTCGGGTTCGGAAAATGCGCGTCGTCCTGGTAACGGGGAATGATATGCCAGTGCACGTGCGGCGTCATGTTGCCGAAGCTGGCCACATTGACCTTTTCCGGCTGCATCACTTCGCGCACGGCCAGCTCGACTTGCCACACCACTTCCATGACATAGTTGCGCTCGCCTGGCGTCAGGTCCGTCATTTCCTTGACGTGCTGGTTCCAGATCACGCGGCAAAAGCCGGGATAGGCAGGGTCGTCGACAGCCACCACCGACAGGCGGTCGCTGCGCCACAGCAAGGCGTCAACGCCCTGCTGCTGCGCAAAGCCGTCCAGCAAGCCGCACAGATCGCAAGGCGTGGCCATTACACCAGCACCCGCTCGATACCGCCATCATTGGCGCGTTTCACATAGTCCGGCATCCAGTTCTCTCCCAGCAAGTGTTTGGCGATCTCGACGACGATATAGTCGGCGGTGGTGCCCGAATCGTCATTGTAGCGCGACAGGCCTTGCAGGCAGGACGGGCAGCTGGTGAGGATTTTCACGTCGCCCGTAAAACCGTCGCCGCGCAGCTTGTCGGCGCCCTTGACCATCTCTTCTTCCTTGCGGAAACGCACTTGCGTGGAAATGTCGGGGCGCGTGACGGCCAGCGAACCGGATTCGCCGCAGCAACGGTCGTTCTTCTCGATCTTCACGTTGTCCACCGTGCTGATCAGGGAGTTGATGGTCTTGCCCGATTCCTGCAGCTTCATCGGATTGTGGCAAGGCTCGTGGTACATATAGCGCGTGCCGTTGACGCCTTCCAGCTTGACCTGTTTTTCCAGCAGGTATTCATGGATATCCATGATGCGGCAGCCAGGGAAAATCTTCTCGAACTGGTAGGTGGCCAGCTGGTCATAACAGGTGCCGCACGACACCAGCACCGTCTTGATATCCAGATAGTTGAGCGTATTGGCCATGCGGTGGAACAGCACGCGGTTATCCGTCATCATCTTTTCGGCCTTGTCGAACTCGCCGGCGCCCCGTTGCGGATAACCGCAGCACAGGTAGCCAGGCGGCAAGACCGTCTGCACGCCCACTTCCCACAACATGGCTTGCGTGGCCAGGCCTACTTGCGAGAACAGGCGTTCCGAACCGCAACCGGGGAAGTAGAACACGGCTTCCGTATCGGCCGTGGTCGTCTTCGGATTGCGGATGATCGGAATGACTTTATCGTCTTCGATATCGAGCAGCGCGCGCGCGGTTTTCTTCGGCAGGTTGCCCGGCATTTTCTTGTTGATGAAGTGGATCACCTGCGCCTTGACGGGCGGCTTGCCGGTCGATGGCGGCGGCGCCTTGGTCTGTTTCTTGGCAAATTTCTTCAGCAAATCGTGGCCCAGGCGCTGCGCCTTGTAGCCCCAGCCGATCATGACCTGGCGCGTGGCGTTGATCGTCACCGGATCGGTGGCGTTCAGGAACAGCATGGTGGCCTTGGTGCCCGGATTAAAACTCTTCTTTTCCATCTTGCGCAGCAGGTTGCGCATATTCATCGACACGTCGCCGAAGTCGATATTCACCGGGCAAGGCGTAACGCACTTGTGGCACACGGTGCAATGGTCGGCCACGTCTTCGAACTCCTCCCAATGTTTGATGGAAATGCCGCGACGGGTCTGTTCCTCGTACAAAAACGCTTCGATCAGCGACGAGGTCGCCAGTATCTTGTCGCGCGGCGAGTACAGCAAGTTGGCGCGCGGCACGTGGGTCGAGCACACGGGTTTGCACTTGCCGCAGCGCAGGCAGTCCTTGACGCTGTCGGCAATCGCGCCGATATCGCTTTGCTGCATGATCAGGGACTCGTGCCCCATCAGGCCGAACGATGGCGTATAGGCATTGCGCAGGTCGGCGCCCATGCCCGGCAAATTGAGCAGTTTGCCCTTGTTGAACCGGCCTTCCGGATCGATGCGCAGCTTGTAGTCGCGGAAGTCGCCGATCTCTTCTTCCGTCAGGAATTCCAGCTTGGTAATGCCGATACCGTGCTCGCCGGAAATCACGCCGTTCAGCGAACGGGCCAGTATCATGATGCGGCCCACGGCTTCGTGGGCGTCCTGCAGCATTTCGTAGTTGTCCGAGTTGACCGGCAAGTTGGTGTGCACATTGCCGTCGCCGGCATGCATGTGCAGCGCCACGAAGACGCGCGAACGCAGGATGCGCGCGTGAATCGCGGTCGCTTCATCGAGGATCAGCTTGAAGGCGGCGCCGTTGAAGATCTGGCGCAGCTGGGCGCGGATTTCCTGTTTCCAGGTCACGCGCACGGTGCGATCCTGCACCACGTCGAACAGGGTGGCGCCAGGCTGGTTTTCCAGGCGCGCATCGAACACGGGCAGCAAGCGCTCCATGCCCAGTTCGGCCAACTCGTTTTTCACATCGGCCAGCGGACGGTCCAGCTGGGCCAGCAGATACGTCCAGCGGCTTGTGACCTGCGCCAGCAACTGCTGCGCCTGCTCGGCGCGGTCGCCCAGCATTTCGGCGTCGTCGACGCGGTCGTCCGAGGCGTCGTCGCTCTTGCCGATCGGCAGGTTGCCCTTGTCAAAGAACTCGGTCAGGGCCGCGGCCAGCTGCAGCTTGTTCCTGATCGACAGCTCGATATTGATGCGCTCAATGCCGTCCGTATATTCACCCATGCGGTTGAGCGGAATGACCACGTCTTCATTGATCTTGAAGGCATTGGTGTGCTTGGCGATCGCCGCCGTGCGGGCGCGGTCGAGCCAGAACTTCTTGCGCGCTTCGGGGCTGACGGCGATAAAACCTTCACCGACACGGGTATTGGCGATACGCACCACTTCCGAGGCCGCTTGCGCGACCGCATTTTCATCGTCGCCGACGATGTCGCCGAACAGCGCCATCTTCGGCAGCACGCCGCGCTTCGACTTGGTGGCGTAGCCGACCGCGCGCAGATAGCGCTCGTCCAGGTGCTCCAGGCCCGCCAGGCGGATGGTCGTGTATTGCTCGCCCTTGGCCGGCAAGCCGTCCAGGTAATCCTTGATTTCCACGATCGACGGAATCGCGTCGCGCGCCTGGCCGAAGAACTCCAGGCAGACGGTGCGGGCGAACTTCGGCATCTTGTGCAGGATCCAGCGCGCCGACGTGATCAGGCCATCGCAACCCTCTTTCTGGATGCCCGGCAAGCCGGCCAGGAATTTGTCGGTGACGTCCTTGCCCAGGCCTTCCTTGCGGAATTTGCGGCCAGGAATTTCCAGGATTTCCGTCTTGAACGGCGCGTTCGGCTTGGTCGCGTCGCGCGTGCTCGGGTGGCGCCATTCCAGCTGGAAGCGCGCCAGTGCGATATCGTGGATCTTGCCCAGGTTATGGTCCAGGCGCGTGACGTCGAGCCAGTCGCCATTCGGGTCGACCATGCGCCACGAGGCCAGGTTGTCCAGCGCCGTGCCCCACAGCACGGCCTTCTTGCCGCCCGCGTTCATGGCGACGTTGCCGCCGATACACGAGGCATGCGCCGAGGTGGGGTCGACGGCGAACACGAAACCGGCCTTCTCTGCCGCTTCCGAGACTTTATTGGTGATCACGCCGGCGCCCGAATAAATCGTCGCGTATTCGTGCGTGAGGCCCGGCAAGACCGTCATTTCGACGGCGCCCAGGTTGATCAGTTTTTCCGTGTTGATCACGGCCGACATCGGCGTCAGGGGAATCGCGCCGCCCGTGTAGCCGGTGCCGCCGCCGCGCGGGATAATGGTCAGCCCCAGCTCGATACAGCCTTTCACCAGGCCGGCCATTTCTTCTTCCGTATCGGGCGTCAGCACCACGAACGGGTATTCCACGCGCCAGTCGGTGGCGTCGGTCACGTGCGAGACGCGCGTCATGCCGTCGAAGCGCACATTGTGCTTTTCCGTGTAGCGGCCCAGCACCTTGACCGTGCGCTTGCGCAGGTCATAGGTCTTGCGGAATTCGTCGCCAAAATCGGCCACCGCCTTGCTGGCGGCTTTCAGCAACAGTTCGACATTGTGGCTGCGCGCCTGCGCCACTTCCGGCGACTCGCCACTGGCGGCAACGTCGCCGCCGGCCGCGTCGATGCTCAAGCGGCGCTTGTCGACTTCGGCCAGCCGGTGATGCAGGGCATCGATCAGGCCCTGGCGGCGCTTGGGGTTGTCGAGCAGGTCGTCCTGCAGGTAGGGATTGCGGCGCACCACCCAGATATCGCCGAGCACTTCATACAGCATGCGCGCCGAGCGGCCCGTCTGGCGCGCGCCGCGCAGCTCGTCGAGCAGGCGCCACGAGTCCTCTCCCAACAGGCGTATCACGATCTCGCGATCGGAAAACGACGTGTAGTTATACGGGATTTCGCGCAGGCGGCTGGCTGCGGGACCATTGGGCGTTTCTGCCAGTAAAGCTTGGATATGTGCGGGAGCGTTCATGGAATATGGTGACGATGTGGACTGGACCCTAAAGGGCCATTTTATCTTATTGCGCCGCACCATGCGGGAACAGCCTTAGGCCGCCTAAGGTTTAAGCAGCATGCCTGCAACAAAAGCAAATATGGCAAAGCCCGTTTTTGGATGAATAAAAGTTCTATCCGGTAGCACTTTCCGCTGGAAAATGCCAACTTTCCCAAGGCCCTGCAAATTATCAGACTGCCCAATCATGGGGCAAAGGGGCGTTGCAAAACGCCCCACGGTCGACCTTCTCAGGACAGCATCTGTCCAATCCGGTGCCATACGCCATCGGGCACATACAGCAGCAAAGTGGTCATGGTCAGGTAGCGCGCGCACTTGCCGACCGCCATATAGGCCACGCTGGGCCAGAACGGCAATTTCAGCCAGCCGGCCAGGGTGCACAGCGGATCGCCCACGCCCGGCAGCCAGGCCAGCAGCATGGTCTTGGCGCCGTAGCGGGCCAGCCAGCGGAACCAGCGCGTGTCGCGTTCCTTGGCGAACGCCTGCTTGGCGCGGTAGCCCATCCAGTAGTCGACGGCGCCGCCCAGGGTATTGCCGACGGTGGCCACCGCGATGGTGGGCCAGAACAGGGCGGGGTTGGCCTTGATGACGGCGAACACGGCCGGCTCGGAGCCGAGCGGCAGCAAGGTCGCTGAAATAAAGCTGATCAGAAAGACCGATGTCAGCCCGACCTCCGGCGCCGCTATCAGTTGCAGCAGCCAGGTGATTGCGGATTCGATCATTGAACACTTCACGGTGCGGTAAGGCTCTCCATTATAATGAAGAGCAGCTTGCGCGCCGCACGAACCGTGCGGACAGGCAAGGGCTCACCGGCCCGCAGTTCCACAGAGCATGCTTGCCGCCCCGCTATCCGCCCCGGGCCAGGCATGCCGACGTACACGCTCCAGTGCACTTCCTGGCCCAGAATCACTCGCTTGCAGACTATGAACATCGACTACCTCAAGAAAATCCTGACCGCGCGCGTCTATGACGTTGCCTCCGAAACGCCGCTGGAACTGGCGCCTGCCCTGTCGCAGCGCCTCGACAACCAGATTTACTTCAAGCGCGAGGACATGCAAAGCGTGTTCAGTTTCAAGATTCGCGGCGCCTACAACAAGATGGCGCAGCTGAGCGAAACCCAGCGCAAGCGCGGCGTGATTTGCGCCTCGGCCGGCAACCATGCCCAGGGCGTGGCCCTGTCGGCCGCCCGCATGGGCTGCCGCGCCGTGATCGTCATGCCGACCACTACGCCGCAGGTCAAGGTCGAGGCCGTCAAGGGACGCGGCGGCATGCAGGTGGAAGTGGTGCTGCACGGCGAGTCGTACACGGATGCCTACAACCATGCGCTGACGCTGGAGCAGGAACAAAAGCTCACCTTCGTGCACCCGTTCGACGATCCCGACGTGATCGCCGGCCAGGGCACCATCGGCATGGAAATCCTGCGCCAGCATTCGGGCCCCATCCACGCCATCTTCGCCCCCATCGGCGGTGGCGGCCTGATCGCGGGCATTGCCGCCTACGTGAAGCAGATCCGCCCCGACATTCGCATCATCGGCGTGCAGAGCGTCGATTCGAACGCCATGGCCCGCTCGCTGAAAGCGGGCGAGCGCGTGACCCTGAGCGACGTGGGCCTGTTTGCCGACGGCACGGCCGTGCGCCTGGCCGGCGAGGAAACCTTCCGCCTGGTGCAGGCCTATGTCGATGAAATCATCACCGTCGACACGGACGCCATCTGCGCCGCCATCAAGGATGTGTTTACGGATACGCGCTCGATCCTGGAGCCGTCCGGCGCGCTGGCCATTGCCGGCGCCAAGGCCTATGTGGAACGGGCCAGCCTGACCAAGCACCCGATCGTCAACCAGACCCTGGTGACGATCGCCAGCGGCGCCAACATGAATTTCGACCGCCTGCGGTTCGTGGCCGAACGGGCCGAACTGGGCGAGTTCCGCGAAGCCGTGTTCGCTGTCACCATGCGCGAACAGCGCGGCAGCTTCAAGCGCTTCTGCTCGCTGATCGGCGCGCGCAACGTGACCGAATTCAATTACCGCATCAGCGACGAAAAAGACGCTCACGTGTTTGTCGGCATCCAGATCGCCGACCGCCATGAATCGGGTGCGATGGCCAAGCGCTTCGAAGAGCACGACTTCCGCACCCTCGACCTGACCCACGACGAGCTGGCCAAGTCGCATATCCGCCACCTGGTGGGCGGCAAGAGCCGGCTGGCGCAGGACGAGCTGCTGTACCGCTTCGAATTCCCCGAGCGCCCGGGCGCGCTGATGCGCTTCCTCGACAGCATGGCGCCGAACTGGAATATTTCGCTGTGCCATTACCGCAGCCAGGGCGGCGACGTGGGCCGCATCCTGATCGGCCTGCAGGTACCGCCCGACGAGATGGGTGAATTTGCGCGCTTCCTCGATACGCTGGGGTACCGGTATTGGGATGAGACCAGTAATCCGGTCTATAAACTGTTTTTGGGATAGTTGTGATTCAGCAGAGGGCTGGGGTCAGACGGGGACGCCGAGTCCGACGGGTCTGACCCCGAAATAGGCTACCATTCGTCCTTGACTGAATTTACGCCATCACCATGACCACCACCATTGATCTCGCCGAACTGTCTCCCCTGGGCAAAAGCTCGGCCTACCGCAGCGATTACGCGCCGGAACTGCTGTTTCCGATTCCGCGCCAGGGCAAGCGCGACGAGCTGGAACTGCGCGGCACCCTGCCCTTCTTTGGCCTCGATATCTGGAACGCCTACGAATTGTCGTGGCTGAACCTGCGCGGCAAGCCGCAAGTGGCCGTGGCCAAGGTCAGCGCGCCGGCCGACTCGCCCAATATCATCGAATCGAAATCGTTCAAGCTGTACCTGAACTCGTTCAACCAGACCAAACTGGACAGCCCGCAAGCGCTGCTGGCCCTGCTGAAACAGGATCTGTCGAACGGCTTCGGCGCGCCGGTGCAGGTGGAACTGACCTTGCAGGAAGACTTCGGCAAGCTGAAGATGGGCGAATTCGACGGCGTGCTGCTGGACCGCCTGGACCTGGAAATCACCGACTACACGCCCTCGCCGCAACTGTTGAAAGCGGCGCTGGACGAGGCGCCGGTGGAAGAAAAACTGGTGTCGCACCTGCTCAAATCGAATTGCCTGGTGACCGGCCAGCCGGACTGGGGCAGCGTGCAGATCGAGTATGCGGGACCGCAGATCGACCAGGAAAGCCTGCTGCGCTACCTGATCGGTTTCCGCGAACACAATGAATTCCATGAACAATGCGTCGAGCGCATCTTTGTCGACATCTTGCGCCAGTGCAAGCCGCAAAAATTGTCGGTCTACGCGCGCTACACGCGCCGCGGCGGGCTGGACATCAACCCCTGGCGCAGCAACTTCAGCACCGGCAAGCTGCCCGGCAATCTGCGCAACGCACGCCAATAAGTACTGGTCATGGCCGCCCGAAGCGCGCAGAATGATGCTTTCAGGAATGCTGGCTGTGTTTTAAAACAACGCCAGCGTTGATGATGCAAGTAACACAAAACGCTGAAAAGTCGGAAAATCGGCATTCGGCGACGGAAAAACCGGCAGGAGATTCGTTTTCAATCAAGAAATAGCTAATTCCCTTTGACGTTATTTTTTTGATAAAATGTTTGCTTCTCCCGCCAGAGTGCCCACTGCGCCGGCAGCGAGCATATACTGTTGAGAATTGGCGTTACAGGCCACACAAACAGGCCTATAATTCGGCTCGCAAGCCCTCTGCGCATTGCACCATTTCATTGAGTGTCATGACTAATCTTAGCAAAATATTATCCCTCGAAAACGTCCTCCTGGACCTGGAAGTCTCCAGCAAAAAGCGCGCTTTCGAGCAAGCCGGCCTGATCTTCGAAAACAACTACGGCATCGCCCGCTCTACCGTATCGGACAATCTGTTTGCCCGTGAACGCCTGGGCTCGACCGGCCTCGGCCATGGCGTCGCCGTGCCGCATGGCCGCATCAAGGGCACCAAGACCTTGAAAGCGCCGCTGGGCGCCTTCGTGCGCCTGGCCGAACCGATCCCGTTCGAGTCGCCGGACGGCAAGCCGGTCAGCCTGCTGTTTTTCCTGCTGATCCCCGACCATGTGACCCAGCAACACCTGGAAATCCTGTCGGAAATCGCCGAAATGTTTTCCGACGACGCCTTCCGCACGGCGCTGGCCACCGATCCGGAACCGAAATCCGTGCATTCGCGCATCGTCAATTGGCAACCCAGTCTGCAAGCGGCGGGTTAAACTTCAGGAACTCCTCCACTCCTGAAGAAAACTGCCATGTTGCAAACGCCGCTGACGATACAACGCCTGTACGACGACAATCGCGAAAGTCTGCAACTGGGCTGGTTCGCCGGCTTTCCCGGCGGCGAGCGCCTGATCTCGGGCGACGTCTCGTCGGCCGCCGACCAAGTCGGCCACTTGAACCTGATCCACCCGGGCCGCATCCAGGTATTTGGCCACCAGGAAATCAATTACTACCAGCGCCTGAAGGTCAATACACGTACCCACGTGATCGGCGAACTGATCGCCGGCGGCCCGCCCGCGCTGATCATCGCGCAAGGCCTGGAAACGCCGCCCGACATCCTCGCCATCTGCGACGAGCAGAATATCCCGCTGTTTTCCACTCCGCTGCCGGCCGCGCAAGTGATCGACTTCCTGCGCGTCTACCTGTCGAAAAAGCTGGCACAGCGCATCATCATGCACGGCGTATTCATGGACGTGTTGGGCGTGGGCGTACTGATCACGGGCGACTCGGGCCTGGGCAAGAGCGAGCTGGGGCTCGAACTCATTTCACGCAGCCACGGCCTGGTGGCCGACGACGCCGTCGAGTTCTCGCGCATCGCCCCCAACATGATCGAAGGCCGCTGCCCGCCGCTGCTGCAGAACCTGCTCGAAGTGCGCGGCCTGGGCCTGCTCGACATCAAGGCCATCTTTGGCGAGACGGCCGTGCGCCGCAAGATGCGTTTGAAACTGATCGTGCATCTGGTGCGCCGCAACGCGCTGGAAGAGGAAGTCGAGCGCCTGCCTTTCCTGTTCCCCACCGAAGACGTGCTGGGCCTGCCCGTGCGCAAGGTCGTCATCCCCGTCGCCGCCGGCCGCAATATCGCCGTGCTGCTGGAAGCGGCCGTGCGCAATACCATCTTGCAGCTGAGGGGGATCGATACCTTGCAGGAGTTCATGGAGCGGCAACGATTGGCAATGAGCGGAGACTAGGCGTTGCAAGGGCGAACCGTTAGACAGGCAATGCGTGGTGATTAAAGCCGCGGTCAAACCCCACTTTGCCCAGCCAGATCTTCATAATCAAATGCAATGATTTGCAAAGAAATTTGTTGCGGGGGCGCACAGGCAATCTTTATTGTATGATCGCGCCTATGCACATCATTCTACTTACCGGCATCTCCGGCTCCGGCAAATCTGTCGCACTCAAGGTGCTGGAAGATACCGGTTATTACTGTGTCGACAATCTGCCGCCTGCCTTGTTGCCAAGCCTGGTGCAGACCTTGCTCGACGAAGGAACCAGCAGGCTCGGTGTCGCGGTCGACGCACGCAGTGCCGAATCGCTGGCCAACCTGCCACACAATGTGTCACTGCTGCGTGCGCAGGGGCATGATGTCAAGGTGCTGTTTCTGACCGCCACCACGCACTCGCTGGTGGCGCGCTTTTCGGAAACGCGGCGCAGCCATCCTTTGTCGCATGAGTTGCTTCCAGGTGAGAATCCGGCCAGCCGCCGCACGCTGATCGAATGCATTTCGGAGGAGCGCGAGCGGCTGTCGGCGATCCAGCAACTGGGCCATGTGATCGATACTTCGGAACTGAGCGCCAACAAGCTGCGCGCCTGGGTCAAGGATATCGTCGCCTCCGAACGCGCGCCGCTGACCCTGTTCTTCGAGTCGTTCGCCTTCAAGCTGGGCGTGCCGCTGGATGCCGATTTCGTGTTCGACGTGCGGGCCCTGCCCAATCCGTATTACGACCTGGCGTTGCGGCCGCTCGATGGCCGCGATGCGCCCGTGATCGCTTTTCTGGACGCCCAGCCCAGCGCGCTGGAACTGTTTGCGGATATCCGCGATTTCGTGGAAAAGTGGCTGCCGTCGTTCAAGTCCGACAACCGCAGCTATCTGACGGTCGCACTCGGCTGCACGGGTGGCCAGCACCGTTCGGTGTATATGGCGGAACACCTGGCGCAGTATTTTGCCGACCGCGAACGGGTCGTGCTGCGCCACCGCGAGCGTAACTGAGCCGGAAAAATGGGCGCAAAAAAGGGCGCGAAGATCAAACAGCGCGCCCTTAGTTGATCACAACAATCTGGAGCGGCAGGCCTAGACGGCGGCGGCTTCTTCAGGAGTGTTGTCTGGCAGATGCTTGATCGCCTCTTTACCGTGCCCTTGCACTTTGGTTTTGTACTTCATCACTTGCCGGTCCAGCTTGTCGATCAGGCTGTCGATCGCGGCATACAGGTCTTGCGCCAGGCTTTCCACGTAGACGGTCTTGCCGCTCAGTCGCAGATTCACTTCGGCCTTCTGGCGTTTTTCTTTCTCTTTGAGGTTGTCGACGGTCAGAATCACGGCAATATCGATAACGTGATCGAAATGGCGTTTCACGCGCTCCAGTTTGGTTTGTACGTATTCACGGATGGCTGGTGTCACTTCGAGATGATGTCCGCTGATGGTGAGATTCATACACACTCCTAAAGATGATCGGGTTCGTGCGGTGTCCATCGTTCCGGCCCGCAGAGGAACCGAAAAAACTACAAAGACTTACGCAGACTCACTGGCGGAATTTTCAACGCTTCCCGGTATTTGGCAACAGTACGTCGCGCAATCACCATGCCTTGTTCCCCCAGCATGTCCGCAATCTTACTGTCGGATAAAGGATTTTTAGGGTTCTCTGCTCCTGTCAATTGCACGATCAAGGCCCGTATCGCCGTCGATGACGCCTCCCCTCCTGCTTCGGTGGCGACGTGGCTGCCAAAGAAATACTTCAACTCAAACATTCCATGCGGGGTCAGCATGTACTTTTGGGTTGTTACCCGCGAGATAGTACTCTCGTGTAAACCCAGTGTATCAGCTATTTCGCGAAGCACAAGTGGCCGCATGGCAACTGCGCCGTGCGAGAAAAAATCCTTTTGCCGTTCCACGATCGCCTGCGCCACGCGCAGGATGGTGTCGAAGCGCTGGCGCATGTTCTTGATCAGCCACTTGGCTTCCTGCAACTGCGCACCCATGCCGCCTTCGCCCTTGCCCTGCTTGAGCAGGTTGGCGTACATGGCGTTCACGCGCAGGCGCGGCATGACGTCATTGTTGAGCGATACCTGCCAGCCATTGCGGGCCCGCTTGACCACCACGTCCGGCACCACGTAATCGGACACGTCGGAAGCGAACACGGCGCCCGGATGCGGGTTGCACAAGCGAATCACGGTCTGTGCTTCGCGCAAGTCTTCATCGTCGCAGTCGAGGGCTTTCTTGAGCTTGTTGAAGTCGCGCTGGGCGAACCAGGTCAGGTGTTTCTCGACGATGTTCAAGGCCATGCGCCGCGTCACCAGCGCCACCTGCGGCAAGCGTTTGATCTGCAGCGCCAGGCATTCGGACGCATTGCGCGCACCCACGCCGGCAGGGTCGAAACTTTGCAGCAGCGACAGCGCCGTGCGCAGCTCATCCGCATCGACTTCCAGTTCTTCCGGCAGGCGCGCCAGGATATCGTCGAGCGGCTCTTCCAGGTAGCCATTGTCGTCGAGCGCATCGATGATCAATTCCACCAGCGCGCGGTCGCGCAGCTCCAGCACGGTCACGCGCATCTGTTCCATCAGGTGTTCGCGCAAGGTGCAGTGATGGGCCTCCAGTTGCGGACGGGAATCCTCGTCATCGGGCGCCTTGCCGCGGCTGGCCTCGTTCCAGTCGCTGTCGCCGCCCTCGGACGCGGCCGTGCTCTCGCCGCCATCGCCGTCAAACGACTCCGCTTCGGCGGCTGGCGCCGGCGCTTCCTGGCCCGGCGGCGCCGGTGGCGCTTCGCCGGGGGCGGCGGTCGAACTCAGGGCGCCATCGGACAGCAGGCGCAGCGAGCGGTCGAGCGGATCGTCGAGCCGTTCCAGCAAGGGATTATCGGTCAGCAATTGCTCCAGCTCCTGGTGCAATTCCAGCGTGGACAGTTGCAGCAGGCGTATCGATTGCTGTAATTGCGGCGTCAGTGCCAGGTGCTGCGAGGTGCGCAGT
Source organism: Janthinobacterium sp. J1-1 (assembly GCF_030944405.1). Taxonomy (NCBI): domain Bacteria; kingdom Pseudomonadati; phylum Pseudomonadota; class Betaproteobacteria; order Burkholderiales; family Oxalobacteraceae; genus Janthinobacterium; species Janthinobacterium sp. J1-1. Next base: position 829,822 of record NZ_CP132339.1, on the reverse strand, counting down.
TGCAGGGATTGTTTCATTGGCTTACATGCGGAAGTGTTCGCCCAGATACACCCGGCGTACCGACTCGTTGGCGATGATGTCGTCGGGCCGGCCCGACGCCAGCACCGAGCCCTGGTTGATGATGTAGGCGCGGTCGCAGATGCCCAGCGTTTCGCGCACATTATGGTCGGTGATCAGCACGCCGATATTGCGTTCCTTCAAAAACCGCACGATGCGCTGGATTTCGATCACGGCGATCGGATCGACGCCGGCGAACGGTTCGTCGAGCAGCACGAAACGCGGGTCGGTGGCCAGCGCGCGGGCGATTTCCACGCGGCGCCGCTCGCCGCCCGACAGCGACAGCGCCTGGTTTTCGCGCAGCTTTTCAATTTGCAAGTCGGCCAGCAGTTTGTCGAGGCGTTCTTCGATTTCGGCCTTTTTCAGGGGCCGGCCGTCGACTGTCTGGATTTCCAGCACGGCGCGGATATTGTCTTCCACCGTCAGCTTGCGAAACACCGACGCTTCCTGCGGCAGGTAGGACAGGCCCATCTGCGCGCGGCGGTGGATCGGCAGGCTGGAAATGTCGACGCCGCTGATATCGATGGTGCCGCCATCGGACGGCACCAGGCCGACGATCATGTAGAACGAGGTGGTCTTGCCGGCGCCGTTCGGACCCAGCAGGCCCACCACTTCGCCGCATTCGACTTGCAGCGACACATCATGCACGACTTGCCGCTTGCCATAGGTTTTCTGCAGCCCCCGCACGATCAGGGTGCTGCCGCAACGTACATTATTGTCCATTATTTCTTCCCTGGCGCAGGCGCGGCGGGGGCTTTCTCCGCCGCCGGCTTGTTCTTCGGCTGGATCACCATGCGCACGCTGCCGGCGCCGGGGGAACTGGTGCCGCTGTCGCTGTTTTCCATATTGAATAATTCATTGCGGCTGTCATACGAAATGAAGGCGCCGTTGGCCACGTCGGTCGGCTTGACGCCTTGCAGGCGCGTCAGCTTGGCCTTGGAAAACAGTTTCACGACTTCCGTCTTGTTGTTGTATTCCACCCGTTCCGCTTCGCCTTCCACCCACAGGTCGCCTTCGCCGTCGCGCTTCTGGCGAAAGGTGGCCAGCTTGCCCGCCTCGCCCCAGAAAGTGATGAACTGGTAGCCCTGCGGATCTTCGGTGATCAGGGCCCGCCCCGCCTTCATGGTCAGGGTGCCCTTCACCAGCACCACGTCGCCGGTCAGGGTGCGGGTCTGCTTGATGTCATCGACCTGGCCGCGCTGGGCGGTGATGACGGCTTCCTTGTCCGAGTCGGCCTTTTCGGCATGGGCGCTGCCCATCACGGCCAGGGAAAACAAGCTCAACAGCAAGATTTTTTTCATTTTGATTTGGTCCTCTTTATTTATTTGGCCGGCACGGCTTTGCGCGGCGGAATCACGATGCGCACCGAGTTCGGCACTTCCACCACGCTGGAGGCATTGTTGGCCTTCAGGCCCACGCCGGTCACGTGCGAACGCCCCGACAGCAGATCGACCGGCACGGCCGACTCCATCCGTTCTTCATCGGGAAAGATCGTCAGCGCCTCGGTTTTCAGCGTCATGTTCTGTGTCCTGGGACCGGCCACGCGGTCGATCACGACATTGCGCGACAATTGCAGCCGCGTATTGCCCTGGTCGATATGGGCCAGCTCGGCCGTCATGTTCAGGGGCGGCACGCCCGGGCTGATCTTGCGCACGAAAGGCTGGTCGATATCGGAGGAGTCGTCGGCCGGGTAATGCGTGAGCTTGGCGCCGGAGACGATATAGCTCGGTTTGCCCTGCAGGTCCATGCGCACCAGGCTGAAATTGGTGACGAAATAATCGGGCTCGTCCAATTTCTTGCCGGCACTGACATCCTGGCTGCTCTTGTTCATCACTTCAAGCAGCCAGAAGCTGCCCAGCGCCACCGCGACAGCGCCCAACACGGTAAAAATCATGCGCCAGCGATGGGCGCCTTCTGGCTTACGCATAGTGTTTCACTCTCAAAAATAGGCCCGCCGCGCAGGAGCGGCACACCGGCATCAGATGACCTTCGCCTGGGTCAGGTCATGGATATGCAAGGCGCCGACCAGCTTGCCGTCAGCATCGACCACCAGCATCTGGTTGATGCGGTGCTGCTCCATCACGGCCACCGCGTCGACGGCCAGGCGGCCGGGCGCGATGCTGCGCGGCTGCGCGTGCATCACGTCGCGGATCGCCACTTGCGTGAAATCCTGCACGCGCTCGAACATGCGGCGCAGGTCGCCATCGGTAAACACGCCCACCGGACGGTCATCCGCATCGACGATGGCCGTCATGCCCATGCCCTTCCTCGTCATTTCTTCCAGCGCCTGCAGCAGCGAGGCGTCCACCGGCACTTTCGGTACCCGCTCGCCGCTGCGCATCACGTCATGCACGTGCGTCAGCAGGCGGCGGCCCAGCGCGCCACCCGGATGCGAACGGGCAAAATCTTCTTCCTTGAAGCCGCGCAGGTCCAGCAGCGCCACGGCCAGCGCGTCGCCCAGCGCCAGGGTGACGGTGGTGCTGGCGGTCGGCGCCAGGTTCAGCGGACAGGCTTCTTTTTCCACCGAAATATCGAGGTGGACGTCGGCCAGTTGCGCCAGGCTCGATTGCGGCTTGCCCGTCATGGCGATCAGCACGCCGCCCATGCGCTTGACGACCGGCATGATGGCCATCAGTTCGGCCGATTCGCCGGAATACGAGATGGCGATAAAGGCGTCGTCCGAGGTGACCATGCCCAGGTCGCCATGGGCCGCTTCGGCCGGATGGACGAACATGGCCGGCGTGCCGGTCGAGGCCAGGGTGGCGGCGATCTTGCGCGCGATATGGCCGGACTTGCCGATGCCGGACACCACCACGCGGCCCTTGCATTCGAGCAGCAGCGCCACCGCGCGGCCGACGCTGTCGTCGGTGGCCAGGCGGGCGTGCAGCGCAACGATGGCGTCCGCCTCGATCTGCAAGGTGGTGCGGGCCAGCGCCACGGCGCGCTCGCTTGTGGCTTTCATGTCACTTCGATCAAAAGCTTTCTGCATTGTTTTTTCATGGGTTACACTCATGCCCAAAGTATAAACGAATTAGGAAAGCAAAAAACTTGCCAGTCACAACAAACAACGATTTCCACTGACCACCCCGGGCAACCCATGTTTTCCTCGCTAGAATTGACCCTGATGTTACTCGGCAGCGCCGTGCTTGGCGTGGTTGCTTTCAGAATGTTGCACTTGCCCCCCATGCTCGGCTACCTGGCGGTCGGCATCATCATCGGCCCCCATGCGCTGGGCCTGGCTGCCGAGAATGAAGCGAGCCATACCCTGGCCGAATTCGGCGTTGTCTTCCTGATGTTTTCCATCGGGCTCGAGTTTTCCCTTCCCAAGTTTCTTGCCATGCGGCGCATCGTTTTCGGCCTCGGCATGGCGCAGGTGGTCACCACCATCGTCGCCACCGTCGTCTTCGGCTGGTTCGTCGGGCGCTACCTGTCAGCCTACTTCCACCTCAGCTGGCAGGCCGCGTTTGCCCTGGGCGGCGCGCTGGCCATGTCGTCGACGGCCATCGTGTCAAAAATGCTGACAGAACGGCTGGAGCTTGAAAGCGAACACGGCCGCAAGATCATCGGCATCCTGCTGTTCCAGGACCTGGCCGTGGTGCCGCTGCTGATCCTGATTCCCGCGCTGACCAAAGACTCCGACAACCTGGCCGAAACGCTGGCCTGGGCCGGCGCCAAGGCCGTGGTGGTGCTGATCCTGCTGCTGTTCCTGGGGCAAAAAATGGTGCGCGGCTGGCTGACCATCGTCGCCAAGCGCCGCTCGCAGGAACTGTTCATGCTCAACCTGCTCTTGATCACCCTAGGCGCGGCCTGGATCACGGAACGGGCAGGCTTGTCGCTGGCCCTGGGGGCTTTTGTCGCCGGCATGCTGATCTCCGAGACCGAATTCAAGCACCAGGTGGAAGAGGATATCAAACCTTTCCGCGACGTGCTGCTGGGCCTGTTTTTCATCACGGTCGGCATGCTGCTCAATATCCGCGTGGTGATCGACAACTGGTGGCTGGTGCTGCTGCTGCTGGGCGCGCCCGTGCTGCTGAAATTCGCCCTGATCGCCGGCCTGGCGCGGTTGTTTGGTTCCAGCAACGGCGTGGCCCTGCGCACCGGGCTGGGGCTGGCCCAGGCCGGCGAATTCGGCTTCGTGCTGCTCAATCTGGCCGGCGGCATCAAGCTGATGGACCCGTTCGTGGTGCAGGTGGTGCTGGCGGCGATGGTGCTGTCGATGCTGATCGCGCCCCTGCTGATCGCGAAATCGGACGCCATCGTCATGAAGCTGGCCGCCAATGACTGGATGATGCAGTCGCTGGCGCTGACGAAAATCGCCACCCGTACCATGGCGGCCCAGAAACACGTGCTGATCGCCGGCTTCGGGCGCAGCGGGCAAAGCCTGGCGACACTACTGACGGAAGAAAAGATCGAGTACCACGCGCTGGACCTGGACCCGGAACGGGTGCAGGAAGCGCAGCTGGCCGGCGCCCATGTGTCGTACGGCGACGCGGGACGGCGCGAAAGCCTGGTGGCGGCCGGCATTTACCGGGCCAGCGCCGTGGTGATTACCTATGCCAACACGCCGGCGGCCCTGCGGCTGCTGCATATGGTCAATGAACTGGCGCCGACCCTGCCCGTCATCGTGCGCAGCTACGACGACAGCGACCTGGACCTGCTGCGAGACGCGGGCGCCACCGAAGTGGTGCCGGAACTGATGGAAGGCAGCCTGATGCTGGCCTCGCACGCGCTGATCATGATGGGCGTGCCGTTGCGCCGCGTGGTGCACCGGGTGCAGGCGGCGCGCGAAGAGCGCTATGCCTCGCTGCGCGGCTATTTCCACGGCGCCAGCGACGCCGGCGACGACGCCGAGCTCGAACGCCTGCATTCGGTGACCGTCGGCGATGGCGCGCGCTGCATCGGTTTCCCCTTGAGCACGATCGACATGGCGGCCTGCGGCGCGCTGGTGACCACCATCCGCCGCGGACGCAGCCGGCTTGCCGTCACGCCCGAGACGCAGCTGGCCAGCGGCGACGTGGTGGTGCTGCGCGGCACAGCCGACGCCGTGGCCAAAGCGGAAACCTTGCTGCTGAAATAATCAGCTTGCCGAGGCGCTGACCACCAGATTGCGGCCATTCGCCTTGGCCTGGTACAGGGCCTGGTCGGCGTGCGCCACCAGCTGCTGCGCCACCACCTCGATCGGCAACTGGTCCGATTGCGGCGGCAGGCTGGCCACGCCGATCGACACGCTGACCGACGCTTGCGCGGCCGGCAGGTCGAACGGCACGCCGGCGATGCTGGCACGGATGCGCTCGGCAACAAAAGTAGCGCTGTCGAGATCGGCATCGATCAGCAGCACCACGAATTCCTCGCCACCGAAGCGCCCCAGCGCGTCGGAGCGGCGCAATTCCTGGCGGATGCGCGCGGCCACTTCGCGCAGCACCTCGTCGCCGCCCTGGTGGCCATGGGTATCGTTGACCTTCTTGAAGTGGTCGATATCGATGTACATGCAAGCGATGCAATATTGCTGGCGCCGCGCGCGGGCGATTTCTTCCAGCAGGCGCCGGTCGATGTAGCGGCGGTTGTAGACGCCGGTCAACGCATCGGTCAGGCCGATATATTTCAGCATTTCATTACTGATCACGTTTTCCAGGCAGATCGCGATAATCGACGCCATGTGCTTGACGAAATCGGTGCCCAGCGCCGGCGTAAAGCGCGCGCTGTCGCTGCTGGCCAGGTTCAGGCTGCCGATCAGCCGCTTGTTGCGCAGCAAGGGCACCAGCGCCACGCTGCGCAGCACCAGCTCGCCAACGGTCGCGCTGACCGGAAAGCGCGTGCCGTGCACGGCCGCATCGAAGGGCCCCAGCAGCGGCAGGGGCGGCCCGCCTTCGCCTGCCGGCATGAAACCGAGCTCTTCAGGGTGTTGCACGAACAGCATTTGCGGAAAGAGGCTGAAATCGACGCCCAGTTTTTCCATCACCACCAGGATATCATCGCCCTCGTCGACCAGGCTCAGGGTAACGCCGTCGAGCTCGGACACCACCGGCAAGGTGCGAAAAATGGTGCCGATCAGTTCGGGAAAGGTGGCGGCGCCGACGATTTCCAGGTCGAATGCCTGGTGGCGGCCCATGATGTCGTGATTGCGTTCCAGTTGCTCGAGCAAGTAGGCCATGCGCGCGCGCAAGGCCTGGTTTTCCGCTTCCAGGCGGGCGAGCGAAGCGGCCTGGCTCCTGGCATCGCTGCCCTGCTGGCCTGACACTGGCGATATCGGTTGACTCATATAAACCTCAAACCCTTCTGTGCGGCCACTACGCTTAAAACGCCAGTTCGAAACCGACTTCCTGGCCCACCACGATGGGTTCGTCGCCGCCGTTGGTGACGATGGCGTTCATGCCGAAGCAGATCGCGCCGTCGAGCCCGGGCTTGGCCCGATAATGCATGACATCGAGCGGGTCCGGTCCCGGCACGCCCGTGGCCTGGTCGACCGATGGAATCGGGCAGCGCGGGCAAGGCTTGACGGGTTTCAGGGTGGTGGCGCCAAACTGCAGCTCGTCGGCGTAATCTTCCTCGAAAGCGCCGATGCCGTCGAGTACCAGGTTGGGCCGGAAACGGTTCATCGGCAACGGCGCGCGGCCGGCCGCATGCAGTTTCTCGTTCACATCATCGAGCGAGGCCACGCTGGCCACCAGCAGCGGATAGCCGTCGGAAAACAGGGTGGGCGCGGCAATGCCGCCGGTCCACTTGGTGCCGGTGGTGCGCACCACGTCCGGGTGGAAGCGCGCCAGCCGGCACGGCACGCCGATGGCGTTGGAAAACCAGGCGGCCGTCACCTCGTCGCAATCATAGGCGCGTACCTGCTCGTCCCACAACTGGACTTCCAGCATGGGCGCCAGCTGCGGATGCGGCAGGCCCAGTTCGATTTCCAGGCGCAACATGCCAGGCGCGCGCAGTTCCAGGGTAGTGGCCTTGATGGTGGGCACGATCAGCGCCATGCGCGGATGTTCGCGCTGGGTCAGGAAGCGGCCATCGGCATCGACCACCATCCACTCGCGGTCATACACCTGTTCGCTCATCAGGCCGGAGGCGGTGAGCACGGCTTTGCGCAGGGCGATGCCGGCGCACGATTTGATCGGATAAAAGGTAATCTCGGACAGGATAGCCATGCGCCACGGGCAGCGCCGCAGCCGCTGCCGATTCATTGTTCAGGGGCGAAGTATGGCAGCAAAGCGGGCCAGCGTAAATCTGCCTGATGAGGCAAATGTGGCGCCGGCCCGGCAGGCCATCAATACGTGTAGAAAATACGCTGGATTTCCTGCGTACTGTTGGTCTTGGTCAAGGCCAGCATCAGCAGGATGCGGGCTTTTTGGGGGTTCAGGGTGTCCGACACGACGCTGTCGAGTTCATCGTCATTGGCTTCGCCATTGCGCGCCACGATGCCCTGGCCCACGCGGCTGGAACGCACGATCAGCACGCCCTTCTGGCGCGCTTCGACCAGCGCCGGCTTCATCTGCGCCGCCACGCTGCCATCGCCCACGCCGGCGTGGATAATGCCCTTGGCGCCGGCGGCAATAAAGGCGTCCATGCCGATGCGGTTCATGTTGGCGTAGCCGTAGACGATGTCCACTTGCGGCAGGGCATCGAGCTTGCTGATGTCAAATTCCGCTTCCAGCGTGTGCTTGCGCGTCGACTGGCGGTAAAAGAACGGTTTGCTGCCCTGGATATAGCCCAGCATGCCCAGTTCGGTCGACTTGAAGGTGTCGGTGGTCGAGGTGTTGGTCTTGGTCACTTCGCGCGCGCCATTGATCTGGTCGTTCAAGGCCACCAGCACGCCCTTGCCGACGGCTTCCTTGCTGCCGGCCAGCAGCACCGCGTTGTACAGGTTGATCGGGCCGTCGGCCGAGATCGCCGTCGACGGGCGCATGGCGCCCACCACCACCACCGGCTTGTGGCTCTTCACGGTCAGGTTCAGGAAATACGCGGTCTCTTCGATGGTGTCGGTGCCGTGCGTCACGACCACGCCGTCCACATCCTGCGAGGCCAGCAGCACATTGATGCGCTTGGCCAGGGTCAGCCAGTGTTCATTGCCCATGCTTTCGCTGGCGATCTGGAAGACTTGCTCGCCTTTTACGTTGGCCACTTTTTTCAGTTCCGGCACGGCCGCGATCAGGCGCTCGACGCCGACGGTGGCCGAGGTGTAGCCGACGGTGGTGGTGCTGTCGGCGCCGCTGCCGGCGATGGTGCCGCCGGTGGCCAGAATCACCACGTTCGGCAATTTGACGGCTGCCTGCTGCGCGCGCGCGGGTGCGGTGGCGACAAAACTCATCATCAAGGTGGCCAGCATCAGCTGTGCACAAGACTGGAATTTGCGTGAAAACATGGTGCTCCTGTTGGTGATATGGCGAAGATAACAAAGTGGTGAGCAAATTATATGTCATCGCTACCGCCTGCCAGGGACGATTTCGCCGGCGGCAAGCGTGTGCGCCCGCCGATGCGCTACAGTAGTCTCATTCCGACAACCTTGCCGCCGCCATGCACCTGCCACCCCGCGCCATGCCTTGCCTGCTGCTGCCCTGCCTGCTGGCGCTGGCCGCCTGTTCCACCCAGGTTGAGCTGCGCATGGCGCAACAGCAGGAGCAATGGGCAGGCGAGGCGGCCCGGCAGGGACGCTGGCCGCAGGCGCTGCGCACGTATGAAGACGCCATCGACAATGTCGAACTGGGCCATGGGGACGCCAGCTGGCAGGCACGCCTGCACCAGCAAGCCGCCCTCGCTGCCAGGGCAGCCTGCCGGCCAGATGCATTGGATTACCATGTGCGCAGCGCCGCTGCGCTGTGGCAGCGTATCGGGCAAGCCGCCCCGCCGGCGCCACCTGCCACTGAACCATCTTGTGGAACACGACCATGATCAGGACTGTCACACTGCTGGCCATCGCCAGCGGCGCGCCGGCGCTGGCCGCCGAACCAGCACTGCCGCTGTGGGAAGCGGGCGTGTTTGGCGGCAGCGCCGTCACGCCCGCCTATCCGGGCGCCAGCGACCATTCGACGCGCACGCTGGCCCTGCCCTATCTGATCTACCGGGGCAAGGTGCTGCGCGCCGACCGCTCGGGCGTGGGCGCGCGGCTGGTCAATACGGACCGCACCGAATTCGACGTCGGCTTCGCCCTGTCGCTGCCGGCCAGGTCCGACGATGTGCCGGCCCGGCGCGGCATGCCGGACCTGGGCACGCTGGTGGAATTTGGCCCGCGCCTGAAAATCAAGCTGGCCGAGCCATCGCCGAACAGCCGGGTGCGGCTGGAACTGCCACTGCGCGCCGTGATCGAGGCGCGCGGCGGCCTGCACCGCCAGGGCGCCACCTTCGAGCCGCGCCTGGCCTATACGCTGGCCGACCCGCAGGGGCGCTGGCATGTGGACACGGCCCTCTCCGCCGTGCTGGGCAATCGTGGCATCAACGATTATTTCTATGGCGTCGGGCAGCAATTTGCCACGCCTGGCCGCCCCGCCTATGCGGCCAAAGGCGGGCTGATGCTCACCCGCCTGGGCCTGGGCGGCTCCTACCTGCTGCACCGCGACTGGCGCGCGTTTGCCTTTCTGCGCTATGACAACTACGCCGGCACCGCCAACCGCGACAGCCCGCTGCTGCGCCAGAACAGCGGCACCTCGGCCGGCATCGGACTGATGTGGACGTGGAAGCGATCGAGCCAGCCGGCATGGGATGGAGACGAATAAATTACAGCCAATCATCTTCCAGCTGGTGCCGTACGGCCAATATCGTCACCGTCCGCTCCTCCTCGATTTCAAACAGGGCAACATAGCCGGCGGCACCAAACGGAATCAGCAGTTCGCGCAGGAAGGGGTTATCGGCACGGACCTTGCGGTAGCTGAATGGCGACCGCTCCAGACCACCGATAGCGTGCCTGATGGCGTCGAGCGCACGCTCGGCCAGCGCCAGGTCGCTCGCGTCACGCTGCAAGATAAAGGCATACAGCCGCAACAGATCGTCTTGCGCATGGGGCGTAAAGCGGACAGCAAAGCGGTCCGTCAAACTCACTCGATGGCCTCCGCATCAGCCGTGGCCTTGGCCTGCGTCAACATGGCTCCCAGTTTGCCCATCACCGCATCGGCACTGACATACTGTCCTGTGCGCGCGGCCTCGTCACGCGACGCAAGACCGCGCGCGACGAATTCACGTTGATGCTGCCTGCGTGAAATGCTGTCGCGAATCGACTGCTCGACAAAACCGGACAAGGTCTCACCATGCTGCAGATTGTCTTCGGCCGCCTGCCGCAAGGCAGGATCGACGCGCAGGGAAGGGAAAGTGGCTGTTTTCATGACAACTCCAATGCATTGCATATGCAACGCATTGTGCGCTCATTTATATCAGCGCGCAATCACATGGCAATCAGTGCTCGCCCAAGGCAGCGCGCACGGCCTGCTCCAGATGCTCAAGGCCAAACGACACATCGACCGGTTCGTCATTAAGGAAAAAGCTCGGCGTGCCGCGCAGGCCCAGCTGCACGGCGGCCGCATGGTGCTCGCGCACGCGCTGCAGATACAGGTGGTCGTTCATGTCGGCATGGTAACGCGTCATGTCGAGCTCGATTTCCTCGGCGTAGCGGGTCAGCGCGGCTTCCTTCAGATGCTGGGGCTGGCGAAACAGCGCCGCATGCATGGCCCAGAATTTTCCTTGCGCAGCGGCCGCTTCGGACGCTTCGGCCGCCAGTTCCGCATGCGGATGGGCGGCGCTGTCGGGAAAGTGGCGAAAGACAAATCGCAGCCGGTCGCCATAGGTGGCCACCAGGTGGCGCGTCAAGGGTTCCGCCTGCGCACAGCGCGGACATTCGAAGTCGCCATATTCGACCAGCGTCAGCCTGGCGTCAAGGTTGCCGGTGGCGTGTTCGGCGGACGACAGTCCGGCAATATCGGTATCAGTATTGGTCATCAAGATTCTCCCTGCCGCGCGGGGCGGCGACTGTCAGTGTAAGTACTTTGACTGACTATAAACCCATTGCCCATCAGAAGGTCGCGCCGTACAAACGTGACAATGCCCGCCGGTGCAGGACGCGGGGCGCGGGTAGGCATGGGTAAAATCCAGACTTGGACACAGGCCCATTCGTCGTAGTCGCTAGCCGTGCCAACACAGATCAGTGAACTTCATGCACGACCAACCGGCCGACGGCGAAAAGACCCGCTTGTTTGATGCGACGATTACAACCGGAGTAGGGCAAAGCATCGAGATTGATGTCTCATTGACATATGAATTAAATACGTTATTCGGTCCCTCGACAGAAGGCTCAATTGGCGTTGCAAGCTCCATGTCATCTGATGCGATACTGGACTGGAATCATCCGCGCCGTGACGCTAACGCTAACTGGGCGATCAGGCGAGACATTCGTATTGATTTCATCCAGCCCGATAAAAATGGTGGGGGAATACCTGAAGATTCTGAAACAGATCAGTGAGCACAGGACAGAATTGGTGTTCGAAGAGTATTACGATAGAGTGTGGCATTCGCGAGGGTACAGTAGGAGGAGAAGTCCTGCCAGCAAACGATCACACCCTTCTTTAGACAATTATGAACCCTGTAGAAAAATTCATTGCGGCCATGATATGGCCAAAGTAGCAATTTTAAAAAAGAGGCAGGCGCTGAGGTAAAGTCATTGGTGTGTGTCCGACAAAAATGCCGGAATCATCATGGGTGAAACATCTTTCCATGGGTATTGGGCACTCAACCTGTAAGCACGCCTGCACCATCAGTATGCCACTATTCGTAAGCAGTTTTCAACTCTTTTTTCTGAAGCAATCTTTCAATCTTAATTCCAGCTTCGCTCCAATCTACAAACCAGTCATGGAGAGAGATGCATTTGTACTGTTTTTTTAGTTCCGATGATGTTGGTCTTTTTCCAAACTCTGTTTGAAATGAACAGGTTATCATCTTTGATTTAAATGCCCTATCCAGATATGGGCAACGTACAAGGTCTAGTAGAAGGTAAGATGCTTCCGAATATACCGACGCTCTTTGTGTAGCCAAAATAGAAAGAATAATTGCTTTTAATTTTATTTTTAAGATTTCATAAATAGGATTATTTTTTATGTAAAATAAAACAGAAATCAATTGAAAATAATTGGCGGACTTAATATTTTCTAAGTTTTCGTTGAAGATAAATTTCGAAATATCATCTGCAGAAACCAAATCTTCTTCTCCAGATATTTCTCTCAGCGCAATCAGTAGGTTGACAACCTCTACCCCTGAAGATATTTTATCTGCTTGTTTGTTTTTCATTGCAAAAGTTATTTCATCTTGTATTTTTTTTACAACCTCATCGCCGTAGACAGGCTTCATTAATTTGGCGATTCTGCAGCAAATAATGGAAATTTGGCTTACCAAGAACGTGCTCCTAACTCTAACGTCCATAGAGTATACAAAAAAATTTACATCTATAATCACCAGCAAAAATTTTAATACGTTTTCTTGTTGGGCATCGTCTAAGGTGGCACTATATCCATAAACTTCATGAATTTTATTTTTAATTACTGTAAAAAAATACCCTGTAATAGTTTCGAATGCCACTTCATTACTTCGAACTATTGCTTTTATGTCTCTTATAAGTCTATTTGCAACGACACCGGGACCTTTGAAATATTTTATGAAGGTTATTTTTTCCTCTGGTTGGTCGGCATAGCTATCGGCACTCTCGGAAATATCAAGATCAGGAGTTACGCCTTTTTTAGATTCGTCAAATGTGTCAAACAACGCAGAAAATATATCTTGAATATCTTTCTTTGCCATTGTAATACCGGTAAGAAAGGGTGCTCTATGCCGTGAAATTTTAGATTCATTTAGGTAAAGTTTTGCCTTCTCTAATGAGTCTTGGAATTCGCTAAGCATGTGTTCGCCAACTTTATCATCGTTATAAAACAAAAAATAATCGTCTACATAGCGTCTAACATCATAGCTTCCTTGGAGTTGTAGATTACTTTTGAGTACTCTCTTATCTACATCCTGTAATATTATTTCAGCAAAAATCCTGCTAAACTCCGGCCCGATGACTAGACCATCATTTCGACCGAAGTTAGCGGATTCCATTAGCTTAGAAAATTTATTCTCGAAATTACTCTTTCCAAAATGTTCTTTATGATAAAGCTCACTTTTAACTGCTTCGCCCAGTCGTTTTGTAGAAATGTTATCAAAGCATTTTGATATATCAAACTTTAAAAGCTTTTTAAATTTCTTTTCTAGTCTATGAAATTCGTACGAATCATAAAATTTATAAAGAAAAGAATATTTTTTATATAAAAAGAAAGAACTAGCATATTTGAACTGGACTGCCATTGCATCATCTATGTTTGCTTCAGCACCTTCATCTTTTATCGAATTATCACGCAAAGAGTTATCGGGCTCGTAATACCACGCAGCTACCTCTGCAGGTGCGCGCAAGCTAAATTCACTTCGGGCAGTGAGACCACACATTAGACTGCTATAAGTTTTATAAAAACTAATGAAGTCATGCTGGCTTGAAGGGTGTATGAGGTAAAGCGTTCTATAACTTGACGCGCTCTTAACAATTTTATATGTAAATGGATGAGTTTCTTTTCCTGGCTTTAGTATAGCGCCTAAAAGCCCCTCCTCCTGACATTCACTAGGCCTTAAATAGAACCCTTCGTTAGTTAAGAGAATTGGAACTTCGTAAGGAAGGACTTCCGTAAGCAAAATACGGCGGTAATTGGATTTGTATACCCGTTTAAGTCTACCTTCCTTACTATTTTTTTTCATAATCGCTTTCTTTTTTCCAACAATCCTTGATTCGTGAAAACTCAGTTTTTTCGATTGCGTAGACTTTTCTTTGATTGAATCCCTTGTTAAAACTAATGCCCTGCGTTGCCATGCGGGCAGCATGCATATGCGTAGCTCCAATAGCTCTGAATACGCTACCTCGTTTAGAAAAGCAGAGCTTCATCAAAAATCTATCTAGTTCTAAAATCTGCTGGGGATCTGACAATGTCTTGTTATTGTAATAAAAACCCGCCATTAAACCTAATGAGGCTCCGTTAGTTTTTGACGACTCACGAATTAGGTAGTTTCCTGATATAAATTTTAGCCGAAGACAAAGCAAAGGAATGTCATTGTTCTTTGCGTAATCTAAAAATGACAAAACAATGCGTGTTTTTATTTTTCTAATTCTATTTCTTGAAATTCGGATTTTTACTGAAGATTCGCAATCGAAGAAGTGTTCGTAGCCCAAAAAACTAAGTTGCTCAGTCCGATTTAATAAATCATCGGAAAAGATTTTTTTTATTTTCTTGTGATTTAGGCTTAAATCTAGTTGCTTGAGTTTTTTTTCAACATCTTCGAATATATCGTCACTTTTTGCATGGCAAAAAATAATAAAATCATCAACATATCGTGCGTAATAATAGACGCCGTCTAGTGCTCTGACATATCTATCAAACTCCCTGATATATAACTCTGAGAGCGAGGAACTTATGCTAATTCCCCTTGGCAAACCTGGAACAGCTGCTACCGCAGCACAAGAAAAAACTTGTCTGATGATCCTTCTATTTTGATATGAAAGGATTCGGTTTGACTCTATTTTAGCCATAACTGATTCTCTAGGAATCGATTCATAAAAGCTCTTAATATCACCTTTTAATATAGTATAGTGACTGGTATCTGATACCAAAGAGCTAATCTGCTTAGTAATAGTGTCGCGGTCCGCCTGTTTTACTTTATATATTCTTCCTAATATTTTATTTACACGTCGCAAGCTGTAAATGCTTTCCAAAGAAAGCGGCTTAAATATTTTTTTCCCTTTTTTATATAAAAAGAAAGAGCTGAAAAATCGCAACCATCATCTAAAATTCTTTTTGCGACCAAGTCGAGCTTTTCAAGATATTCGCTTCGCTTTCTGCCTAACTTAAATCTTATTATGTCTTTTATTGATGTTAGTCGTAGAAAACTCTTCCCGGTGAAATTCTGGTCTAGCAAAGTATTGCCCCTTTAATCGCCAGATAGATTCCAAGAAACATCCAGGCAACAGACATTACAGACATTGAAAAATAGAAATAATATAGCATGCCCCGGCCTATTATTCCAACCACGAGCTCTATCAGCGGGTTCAAGAATGTTGGACATTCTACGCCCCTCAGGCTTTCGATACTCAAGTCTATTTTGCTATGGTTTTCATATTTGGAAATAATTTCAGAATATTGTGTGGCGTATTTTTTAAAGTTGTCAGCAGAAGGGGAGAAGTTACAATCTTCAATGTCGAACTTTAACAATTTCTTAAAATGATTCAGGGATTGGGCACATTCATGGATTTTTTCTGCTCTGGCGCCGTATTTTGCCGCAGAGACCAAGATGGACAGGGCTAGAATTACAATGGGCAAGCAATTTTGTCCAATAGTAATGTAGATTTCGTTGCATCCAAGGTTTTTTCCGTACAGAGCAACAATGAAAGACACGACTATTAGCGCAGTGGATGCCAATATCAAGGAAAAATTAGAAGCTCCTTCTAAACTATCCAATCTCCTATAGGTATTGAATCGATAATCTGCCGTGCAACTAACAGATTTATAAAGTTTTTCGTATGCCAGCAATTTTGTATTAGAAATATATCACCCCAAATATAGGTATAAAAATTAAAGACTGTTAAATTTATAGGTTTTCGATTGACCAACAGGGTTATTGATTTACCTTAATAATGATTTTTTAATTTCTAACTAGTTTAAAGTTTTTCATGCCAAACTGTCAAGAGCAACCAGACTATAAAAATTTTCAACTAACCACTCCGGCTTTTTGCCTGTTATCTCTTCTTCACCTTAGCCGGCGTTTCTTTATTCAAGGCGCGCTACGGTAAATTGTGGTTATAGATTATGACGTAATTTTGTTACGTCGATTCGAGGTCCACCCAAGACTCGAAGCGGATCTGCTTGAAGATTTCGCCAATGCGACCAATGAGCAGAGCGACCATACCATTGGTCTGCAGATGGGAGTGGCGAGATGAGACTATGTTTGCTCTCCAAGCACTTGCACAGTGCGTCAGATGCATGCTTGTCGCCGAGAATACGGAGACCCGTTTCTGACTCTTCCTTCTTGCTGCTAAAGCGGCAGGCGAACTGGCTGTCACTACCAATGAGCAGCTTGGCGATCGTGACCCGAGAGGCGTTGTTAAGCTTGATCACGAACACAGCGCTGCGGCTTCCTCATATATAAGAAACATCGCTTACCCCTTAACATCGCGTCGAGTACGCCTGCACGCCTGGTCAGTGCGCAAAACGCAGGAAGTGCGGTAGTGGTTGTTTTTGGGCGGCTTCACCATTGCCATGATTGGTGTTTTTCACCTGTCTAAAATCATATAAACCAGCATATCCACTTTTAGACCGTAAGGCATTGAAATTTTTCGCAACACTTAGAAACGATAACGCCCTCATTAAGAGGGCGCATGAGGCATTTCCAAGCGCATCAAAAATGTCTTGGATTTCTTGGAAGTCGCTTTGACAACTTACACGTTGAACAGGAAGTTCAGCACATCGCCATCCTTGACCACATATTCCTTGCCCTCGGCGCGCATCTTGCCTGCTTCCTTGGCGCCGGCTTCACCCTTGTAGGTGATGAAGTCGTCATAGGCGATGGTTTGCGCGCGGATGAAGCCGCGTTCGAAGTCGGTGTGGATCACGCCGGCCGCTTGCGGGCCGGTGGCGCCGACCGGAATCGTCCAGGCGCGCACTTCCTTGACGCCGGCGGTGAAGTAGGTTTGCAGGCCCAGCAGCTTGTAGGCGGCGCGGATCAGGCGGTCCAGGCCTGGCTCTTCCATGCCCATGTCGGCCAGGAAGGCGCCCTTGTCGGCGGCGTCCAGGTCGGCGATTTCCGCTTCCATCGAGGCGCAGATGGCGACGATCGGGGCGTTCTGCGACTTGGCGTAGGCGGTCAGCTGGTCCAGCAGCGGGTTGTCGGTGAAACCGCTGTCCGAGACGTTGGCGACAAACATGGCCGGCTTGGCCGTGATCAGGCACAGCGGCTTGATCAGCAGCATTTCGTCGGCGTCCAGGCCCATCGCGCGCACCGGTTTGGCGTCGTTCAGGTAAGGCATCATGCGTTCCATGATGGCCAGCAGCTTGGCCGCGTCCTTGTCGCCCGAGCGGGCTTTTTTGTTTTCGCGGTGGATCGCTTTTTCCACGGTGCCCATGTCGGCCAGCGCCAGTTCGGTCTGGATGACTTCGATATCGTCGAGCGGATTGATCTTGCCGGCCACGTGGATCACGTTGTCATCTTCGAAGCAGCGCACGACGTTGACGATGGCGTCCGTTTCGCGGATGTGCGACAGGAACTGGTTGCCCAGGCCCTCGCCTTTCGACGCGCCAGCCACCAGGCCGGCGATGTCGACGAACTCGACGATGGCATTGACCATGCGTTCCGGCTTGACGATGGCGGCCAGCGCATCCATGCGCGGGTCCGGTACTTCGACCACGCCGACGTTCGGCTCGATGGTGCAGAAAGGATAGTTTTCAGCCGGGATGCCGGCTTTCGTCAGCGCATTGAACAGGGTGGACTTGCCGACGTTCGGCAAGCCGACGATACCGCATTGGAGACTCATGAAAAACCTTTAATTATCAAAGCACAGCGAACAAAGCAGCCGTCGATCGGCGTGCTGGCGGTGCTGTTAGGAAAAATGGTGGTCGTGCGACGATTCCGGTACTCTGGACAACGACATTCAGGACGTCATTGTACCCCTGCCCGGTGCGCGGCAACAGCTTTGCCGCTCCGGCTTGCCGCACAGCTGCCACGTGGCAACAACATCAGGCCGTATGCAGCTTCATGGTGGCGGCCTCGAACTTGCCGTCGATGATCTGCGGCATCACCAGCAAGGACTTGTCGATCGCCTGCTCGATCAGCTCCTGGTCTTCGCGGCGCGGACGGTGCAGCACGAAATCGGCCACCTGCTGCTGCAGGTTCAGGCTGCGCGGATGGCCGATGCCGAGGCGCAAGCGCCAGTAATCCTGGGTGCCGAGCGCGGCCGTGATGTCCTTCAGGCCATTGTGGCCGCCGGCCGAGCCGCCTTTTTTCAGGCGCGCGATGCCGGGCATCAGGTCCAGCTCGTCGTGCACCACCAGCACTTCGTCGGCGGCGATCTTGAAAAAGCGCGCCAGCGCGCCGACCGACTGGCCGGAGCGGTTCATGAAGGTCAAGGGCTCCAGAAGCCACACGTCCTGGCCGTTGATCGAGGTCTTGGCCAGCATGGCGTTATAGCGCGAATCGCGCTGCAAGCGCGTGCCGGGCAGGCTGTTGGCCAGGTTGTCGACCAGCCAGAAGCCGGCATTGTGGCGCGTTTGTTCGTATTCGGGTCCCGGGTTGCCGAGGCCGACGATCAGGCGGATGGGCATGGCGATGTCTGCAGTAAAAAGAACGATTATCGTTGAAAACAGGCAGAAAAAAACCCGCCGGAGCGAGCCAGGCGGGTTTTTCCTTGCGACTACCGCCTTGCGGCGGCAATACAATTACTTCTTGTCGGCTTCAGCAGCAGCAGCTTCGGCTTCAGCGGCAACCGCGCCAGCCGGTACCGATGCGGTAGCGATGGTCTGGTCGGCGCCGTGGCCAACAACGGTCACGCCAGCTGGCAGGACCAGGTCGCTCACGTGCAGCGAGTGACCGACGTCGATGTTCGACAGGTCAACCGAGATGAACTCTGGCAGTTGGCCTGGCAGGCACGATACTTCGATTTCGTTGGCAACGTGGCTGATGGTAGCGCCGTGCAGTTTGACTGCTGGCGAAACGTCGGCGTTTTCGAAGTGCAGCGCCACTTTCACGTGGATAGCTTGCTTGGAGTCAACGCGCTGGAAGTCAGCGTGCAGAACCAGTTGTTTGTATGCGTGGACTTGGAAGTCGCGCAGCAGCACTTGCTGGGAAACGCCGTCGATTTCCAGTTCCAGGATCGACGAGTGGAACACTTCTTTTTTCAGCGCGTGGTACAGCGCGTTGTGGTCCAGCGAGATCAGGATCGGGGCTTCGGTGCCGCCGTAGACGATACCAGGGGTCTGGCCGGAAATGCGCAGGCGGCGGCTCGCTCCGGAACCTTGCAATTCGCGTTTGAATGCGATAACTTTCATGTGAAACTCCAAATAAAACAAGACTCACGTCTTGTGTGATGAAGACTCCCGCGACCAGGAGACTTCGAGAAATGGGTGCGGATGCACCCCGAAAACCACTAAAGCAGCGGCGCGGCCGGTTCGAAAACCGGTCGCGCCGCCGATGTTACGTTCTTTTTTACGTCTGTTGCTGTTGCTCGAATCAGTCGATAAACAGCGAGATGACCGAATCACCCTTGATGATGCGCTTGAACGTCTCGGCCAGCAGCGGCGCGCACGTCAGTTGACGGATCTTGCCGCAGGCCAGGGCCGCTTCGGACAGGGGGATCGTGTCGGTAACGACCAGCTCATCGAGCGACGAGGCCGAAATACGGTCGATCGCCGGGCCGGACAGCACCGCGTGCGTGCAATACGCCACCACTTTCTTGGCGCCGCGCTCCTTGAGCACTTCGGCGGCCTTGGTCAGCGTGCCTGCGGTGTCGACCATGTCATCCATGATCACGCAGTTGCGGCCTTCGACTTCACCGATAATGTTCATCACTTCGGACACGTTCGCCTTAGGACGGCGCTTGTCGATGATGGCCAGGTCGCAGCCCAGGCGTTTGGCCAGGGCGCGCGCACGTACCACACCGCCGACGTCCGGCGAGACCACCAGCAGGTCCTGGTAATTTTTCTTTTGCAGATCGCCCAGCAGGATCGGCGAGGCGTAGATATTGTCGACTGGAATATCGAAGAAGCCCTGAATCTGGTCGGCGTGCAAGTCCATGATCAGGACGCGCTCGACACCGGCTTTTTCCAGCATATTGGCGACCACCTTGGCGGAAATGGCCACACGCGCGGAGCGTGGACGGCGGTCCTGGCGGGCATAACCAAAATACGGAATCGCTGCGGTGATGCGGCCGGCCGATGCGCGTTTCAGGGCGTCGACCATCAGGATGATTTCCATCAGGCTGTCGTTGGTCGGGGCGCAGGTGGATTGCAAAACAAAAACATCCTTGCCGCGAACGTTTTCGTTAATCTCGACCATTACTTCGCCGTCGGAGAATTTCGAAACGTTTGCTTTACCGAGAGGGATGCCGAGATTTTTTGCGACCCCCTCTGCTAACGCTGGATTCGCGTTGCCGGTAAAAACCATCAGGTTTTCGTAAGCCATGGGAGTCCCAAGAGGTGATATAGAAGTCTTGAAAAGAACTAACCGGGCATAGGCCCGGTCAGTCTGTGTTATGCATGTGCCGCTTAACGGCTTGCTTCCCGTACTGGACGCCAACTTCGCATCGACAGACTACGGTGAAACGGGTGGCAGGGGAAGAAGGATTCGAACCTTCGCATGCTGGAATCAAAATCCAGTGCCTTAACCAACTTGGCGACTCCCCTACGCAACTGACTGCTTGCTGTCATGTTGGCCGGTATTATACCGACTTTTTGAAGCTAAGCAAAATCTTTTTTTGCTGCTTACAACATCGTGAGCAGCGGATGGTGGCTCAACGCTTTTGCTTTCCAGGCCGACCAGACCGAAGGCACATTGCTGAGCACTTCATCTGCTTCTTCCTCAGTGGAAAACGCGCCAAACACACAAGCACCGGAACCAGTCATCCTGGCCTCACCGTAAGCACCCAGCCATTCTACCGCATCTGCTACCGGCTTGAAAAGACTGCATGCTACTTGCTGTAAGTCATTTTTTCCAAACCCGTTCGCGCTGCTGCTTTCTGCGAGGTGCCTGGAAAAGTCCGCTATTGTGACGGCTTCGGTATTCCTCGTCAAGCCTTCCGCGCAAAAAATTGCCGCGGTCGGTACTTGCACGCCAGGCTCGATCACCACATACCAGCAATCGGGCGTGCTGACGGCTTGCATGTCCTCGCCCACGCCTTCGGCAAAGGCGTTCTCGCCAAAGATAAAAAACGGGATGTCGGCGCCCAGCGGCAGGCCCAGCGCCATCAGTTCCTCGCGCGTCAAACCGCCCTGCCACAGGCGGTTCAATGCCATCAGCGCGGTGGCCGCGTCGGACGAACCGCCACCCAGGCCGCCGCCCATCGGCAGCACCTTGTCGATGGCGATATCGACGCCACGCGGCATGGACCCCGTGCGGCGCACGACTTCGGCCTGCAGCAGCCTGGCCGCGCGGATGATCAGGTCCTGTTCTTCCGGCACGCCCGGCAAGTCGGTGACGCGCAAGATCTGTTCATCATCGCGCAGCGCGAAATGCAGGGTATCGCCATGGTCGACCAGCTGGAACACGGTTTGCAGCAGGTGATAGCCGTCGTCGCGGCGGCCGTTCACATGCAGGAAAAGATTGAGCTTGGCGGGCGCCGGGCAGTTATTGAGAGTCGTCAGTGTCATGGTGTGGCAGCAGGAGAAACGGGATCGAGCACGATGCGCAGCGAGACGGCGTCGGCCTGGGCGCTGGCATTGCGCTCGGCATCGATACGGCGTGGCTGCGGCACGGCGCCAGGGGCAGCCGCATCTTGCCACGACACATAGCGCAGGCGCCAGCCGTCTTGGGTGGTGACGCTGTCGTTCTGGGGCGACGCCGCAAAGCGCTTGCCGTCGGCAGCCGTCGCATAGCCTTGCAGCCAGTCGCGCAGGCCCGATACGGGCAGCGACCAGCCCAGCAGGCGCGCGCTCAGGGTATCGACGTCCGGCGCGCTGCGCGGCGGCTTGCCGCTTTGCTCAAGCACCGCTTCCTGCGGCGTGACGGCTATCGTCGCCAGGGTGCTGCCGACCGGCGAAAACAGCGTCACATCGGTGCGTTCGGCTTGTTGCTGCCAGGTGAAATTGACGGTGGCCGATTCGGGCTTGTCATCTTTCTGGTAGACCACGTTCAGGCGGCCGGCCAGGTCGAGCTGTTCGCGGTAGGGGGCGACGGCCTGCGACGAAGGCGGCTGGCCGGACGAAAATGGCAGCGTGGTGCAGGCGGACAGGGCCAGGCAGAGGGTGGTCAGGGGGAGGAGATTTTTTGTCATGGGTAATATGGAAATCGCAGCGTAGGGCCGGGGTCAGACGGGGACGCCGAGTCCCGGCGGGTCTGACCCCGGATTTTTGCTGATAGCCAGTTAATTACAAACTGACATTCAAGCGCGCCAAGGTGCTTTTCAGCGCATCGTTTTTCGGATCCTTGGCTTTTGCTTCACGCCACAGTGTTTGCGCGGCGTCCTTGTCGCCCTTCTGCCACAGCACCTCGCCCAGGTGGACGGCGATTTCCGGGTCGGGGCGCACGGCGTAGGCGCGGCGCAGGGCGTCTTCGGCGGCGGCCAGGTTACCCATGCGGAACTGCACCCAGCCCATGCTGTCCATGATGAACGGGTCGCCCGGCGCCATCTGCAGCGCCCGTTCGATCAGCGACAGCGCTTCGGGCAGGCGGATATTGCGTTCGGCCAGCGAGTAGCCCAGGGCGTTGTAGGCGTGCTGGTTGTCGGGCGCGATTTGCATCACGCGGCGCAGGCTCGCTTCCATCTGCTCGAGCTTGTCGAGACGCTCGGCCAGCAGGGCGTAGTCGTACAGCAGTTCGGGATTGTCGGGGAAGCGCACCAGGGCGTTTTCCAGCACCGTGTAGGCGCTTTGCACATAGCCGGCGTCGCGCAGCAATTGCGCGTCGACCAGCAGGATCTGGCCCTGGGCGGCGGGGTCGTCGACCTGGGTTTCGGCCAGCGACTTGCGCGCGCCGTCGAGATTGCCGCCGCGGGCCATCAGCTGCGCGCGGCGCAAGCGGGCGTCCAGGTAGCCGGCCGACTCCCGGCTGTCGACCTTGTCCAGCCAGGCGATGGCGCCCGGCACGTCACCGCGCGACTCGGCGATCTGCGACAGTATCATTAACGCCTTGAACGGATCGCGCGCGTCGCCGGGGTTCTTGTCGAGCACGGCCAGGAAACGCTTGAAATACTGCTCGGCGCCCTTGGCGTCTTCGAGCTGCAGGGACACGATGCCCAGCGCATACAGGCCGGCCACGTGATCGGGCTGGGTCTTGAGCAGGGCCAGGAACTGCGTGCGGGCCGCTTCCAGCTGCTTCTGTTCGACCAGCAGGCGCGCATAGGCGGCGCGCACTTCCACCGCGTCCGGGTTTTTATCGAGGAAATCCGCCAGCACCTTGTTGGCCGCCTGCGGCTCGCCGCTCACTTGCGCCAGGGTCAGCACGGCCAGCTCGGAGGCCGGCTTCATCTGCAGGGCCTTGTTGGCTTCGGCAATCGCGCGTTCGCGTTCGCCGATCGACAGCGCGCCTTGCGACAGCACCAGATGCGTTTCGAACATGTCCTGGTACGGTTCCATCAGGCGCACCAGCATGGAATAGGCATACAGCTTGTCGTTGGCGCGGGCCAGGATCTGCTGGGTCTGGAACAGGGCCACGCCGCGCGAACCGGGTGGCGCCGCTTCGATGCGCTGGGCAAAAATCGGCTCGGCTTCTTCGATTTTGTCGGTCAGCACCACGAAGCCGAGGAAAAACTGGGTCGCTTCGTCCGACTCCGGCGCCAGGTCGCGCCACAGGCGGATCGCCGCCAGCGCTTCGCCACCCTGCTTGGCGGCCAGCGCCATTTCGGACGCGCGGCGCGCCAGGCGCGGATCGCGCGTCTGCTGGGCCGCCATCATCATGGTCACATACGGCCCCTGCCACTGGCCGTTCTTGAATTCCATTTCCGCCTTGGTCAGCTTGTACAGCAGTTCGCTGTTCAGGTCGACGTTGGGCAAGGTGGACGGCTTGCCGTCGGCCGCAGCGGGGCTGGCCGGAGCGTCCACGGGGACGGCGGGCGTTTGCGCCATGGCATGCGTAGCCATCAGGGCGGACAAGGTTACAATGGCGAAAGCGTTTTTCAAAGGCTGATCCTGGCTGAACGGCAAAGTTTGATTCTACGCCCAACCCGTGCTTTGCGTACTTCACGCATGTAACGAAATATATTCACGCCGTCAGCCGGCATGCCATAGTCCAGCCAGTCCATCCGTTTTCACCAGCGAGTCCTATGCCAGAATTGCCAGAAGTCGAAGTCACGCGGCGCGGTGTTGCGCCCCATATCGAAGGACGCGCCGTGCGCGCGGTGGTTCTGCGCCGCGATGGCCTGCGCTGGCCCTTCCCCGCCGCCCTCGGCGAACAGCTGTCGGGCCAGACCATCGGCCTGACGGGCCGGCGCGGCAAATACCTGCTGATCCACTTCCAGCACGGCACGCTGATCATCCACCTGGGCATGTCGGGCCATCTGCGCGTGCTGCCGCCCGGCACCGAAGCGCTCAAGCACGACCATTTCGACCTGGTGGTGTCCGGTGACGACGGCGAGCAGGTGCTGCGCCTGACCGATCCGCGCCGCTTCGGCGCCGTGCTGTGGCATGACCTGGCCGACGGCCCGCTCGACACCCACGCGCTGCTGCGCGGCCTCGGCGTCGAGCCGCTCGAAGGCGCGTTTACAGGCCAGTTGCTGTTTGAAAAGACGCGCAACCGCGGCACCAATATCAAGCAGGTGCTGCTGGCCGGTGATATCGTGGTCGGCGTGGGCAATATCTACTGTTCCGAAAGCCTGTTTCGTGCCGGCATCAACCCGAAGACGCCGGCCAAGCGCATCGGCCTGGCGCGCTACGAAAAACTGGCGCAGGCGATCCGCGACGTGCTGGCCGAGGCCATCATCCAGGGCGGCAGCACCTTGCGCGATTTTTTGAACGTGAACGGCCAGTCGGGCTACTTCCAGCAGACGTATTTCACCTACAACCGGACCGGCAAGCCCTGCCGCGTGTGCGGCGCGCCGATCCGGCAAATCGTGCAGGGACAGCGCTCCACGTTTTATTGCGTACACTGTCAAAAATAAGGGATATGCGCATGGTCAGGGACCTGGAACAATACGGCGCCTGGCGCCAGGATGTGCTGGCGGCATTGCGCGGCTACCAGCTGGCGGCGCAAGCGGCCGGCCTGGTCGACGGCGCCTCGGCGCTGCGCCTGGCGCGCTGCGTGTCGCGCCTGGCGGACGACCGCCTGTCGGTCGCCTTCGTGGCGGAATTCTCGCGCGGCAAATCCGAACTGATCAACGCCATTTTCTTTGCCGACTACGGCCAGCGCATCCTGCCCTCGGGCGCGGGCCGCACCACCATGTGCCCGACCGAACTGCTGTACGACCCTGCGTGGGCACCATCGATCCGCCTGCTGCCGATCGAAACGCGGGCGCAGAACCTGTCGACCAGCGACTACCGCGAGCTGCCCGGCGCCTGGACGGTGCTGCCGCTCAACCTGGACGCGGGCGGCGACATGCAGGACGCCATCCGGCAAGTGAGCCTGACGCGCAAGGTCAGCGTGGAGGAAGCGGCGCGCTACGGCCTGTACGACGCGGACGACGCCGACGCACAAGCCATGCTCGATGAAGACGGCCTGGTGGAAATTTCGATGTGGCGCCACGCCATCATCAACTTCCCGCATCCACTGTTGAAGCAAGGCCTGGTGATCCTCGACACGCCCGGCCTGAATGCGATCGGCACCGAACCGGAACTGACGCTGAACCTGATTCCGAACGCGCATGCGGTGCTGTTCATCCTGGCGGCCGACACGGGCGTCACGCGCAGCGATATCGAAGTGTGGCGCAACCATATCGGCGCCGATGGGGGCAGCGGCCGCCTGGTGGTGCTCAATAAAATCGACAGCATGTGGGACGAGCTGCGCGGCGACGTCGAGGTGACGCAGGCCATCGAGCGCCAGCAGGCCAGCGTGGCGCACCTGCTGGCGCTCGATGCGGGCCAGGTGTTTCCCGTCTCGGCGCAAAAGGCGCTGGTGGGCAAGATCAACCACGACGCGGCGCTGCTGGAAAAAAGCCGCTTGCTGCCGCTGGAAGCGGCCCTGTTCAATGAGCTGATCCCGGCCCGCAAGAACATCATCCGGCACCAGCTGGGCTTTGATCTTGACGCGATCCTCGCCGCGCAGCAGGTCCAGTATGGCGCGCGCGCACGCGGCATCGCCGAGCAGCTGCACGAGCTGCACAGCCTGCGCGGCAAGAACCAGAGCGTGATCGCCCACATGATGCGCCGCATCGATATCGAGAAAAAGGAATTCGACAGCAGCCTGTTCAAGCTGCAGGCGACCAGGGCCGTGTTTACCCGCTTGTCGACCGAGCTGTACACCAGCCTGGGCATGGAAATCGTGCGCGACGATATCGACGCGGTGCGCCTGGCGATGCAGCGCAGCCGCTTTTTCACGGGCCTGCGCGACGCCATGCGCCAGTATTTTGAACGCATCGGCCAGAACCTCGACCGCTCCGAACGCAAAACAAACGAGATCACCGAAATGATGGGGGTGATGTACCGCCGCTTCGCCACCGAACATGGGCTGGCGCTGGCCCTGCCGATGCCGTTCTCGCTGGCCCGCTACCGCCAGGAGATCGACGATATCGAAGCGGTGTATCACAAGCAGTTCGGCACGGCCACCCTACTCACCACCAGCCGCGTGGTGCTGATGGAAAAATTCTTCGACACCATCGCCTCGCGCGTGCGGCGCAGCTTCACGGCCGCCAATGACGACGCCAGCGCCTGGCTGAAAGTGATCATGGCGCCGCTCGAAGCGCAGATCGTCGAATACAAGGAACACCTGAAACTGCGCCTGGCCTCGATCCAGCGCATCCACGACGCCACCGACAGCCTGGAACAGAAAATCGCCGGCTTCGAAGCGTCGCTGGCGGCGCTGGAACGCGACAAGGCGCAACTGGCGCAACTGCTTGAGTCGCTGCGCGCGGCCATCGCCGCCTGAACCATACTGAACCATTACCGGAACCCCGCATGAAACGTCTGCTGCATCCGCTGTCGCCCGAAACGGGCGCGGCAACCTTTGAAGATTACGTCGACCCCACCTTTTCCGCCACCGTCATCGCCTGGCAAAAACAGCATGGCCGCCATGCGCTGCCGTGGCAGAACACGCGCGACGCCTACCTGATCTGGCTGTCCGAAATCATGCTGCAGCAAACGCAAGTGGCCGCCGTGCTGGCCTATTACGCGCGCTTTCTGACGCGCTTCCCTACCCTGCGCTCGCTGGCCGAAGCACCGGTGGAAGACGTGATGGCGCAGTGGAGCGGCCTGGGCTACTACACGCGGGCGCGCAACCTGCACAAATGCGCGCAGCGCGTGGTCAATGAGTACGACGGCGTGTTCCCCAGCGACCCCGCCTTGCTGGCCGACCTGCCCGGCATCGGCCGCTCGACGGCGGCCGCCATCTCGGCCTTTTCCAGCGGCACGCGGGCGGCCATCATGGACGGCAACGTCAAGCGCGTGTTCGCGCGCGTATTCGGCATCGATGCCTATCCCGGTGAAAAAAAGGTCGAGGAAGCCATGTGGCGGCGCGCCGTAGCCTTGTTGCCGGAGACGGGAATCGAATCGTACACACAAGGCCTGATGGACCTGGGCGCCACCCTGTGCACGCGCAGCAGTCCCGATTGCGGCCGCTGCCCGCTGCAGCCGCGCTGCGTGGCGTACGCCACCGGCCGCACCAAAGAGCTGCCTGTGCGCAAGCCGAAAAAGACCAGCCCGGAAAAGCATGCGGTAATGCTGGTGATCGTCGACGGCGGCCAGGTGCTGCTGCAGCAGCGCCCCGGCGCCGGCATCTGGGGCGGTTTATTGTCGCTGCCGGAACTCGATGGCCATGTGCTGCGCGATGGCGAGCTGCCACGCCTGATCGACCAGCCGGCTTTGCAGCGCGCGGTGGCGCCGTTCGGCGAGATCGAGACGCAGGAGTTGCTGCTGCCGATCGTGCACGTCTTCACCCACTACAAGCTGCATATCGTGCCCTGTCGCATCACCTTGTCGCACCGCCATCAGATGGCGGCGGAAGCGGGCCACGTCTGGCTGGACGGCGACAAGGTGGCGGACGCTCCGTTGCCGGCGCCGGTGAAAAAGCTGCTGCTGGACCTGTTCGGCGACGCGCGCGCGGCGCAGCGCAGCATGTTTTAGCTTACAGCTCGTCCAGCGAATACAGGCGCCGGTGCTCGCGGATCGCATAGCGGTCCGTCATGCCGGCGATATAGTCGGCGATCTTGCGCGCCTGCTTCGTCACGTCATCACCGTTGATCTGATAATCGGGCGGCAGCAGGGCCGGTTCGGCCATGAAGCTGTCGTACAGTTCGCGCACGATGCGGCTTGCCTTCACGCGCATGCGGTTGACCTGGTAGTGGCGGTACAGATTGACGCGCAAGAAGCGTTTCAGTTCGGTCGCATCGCGGCGCATGGCGTCCGAAAAACGGATCAGCGGCGCGCTGGCGCGCACTTCATTGACGTCGCGCGGCGCCGCGTCGGCGATCAGCCGGGTCGAGGTGGTGATCAGATCATCGGCCAGCGCCGTGATCAGGCGGCGCAGGGTTTCATAGATGGCGCGCCGGCCCGACAATCCCGGATACGCGGCCTGCACCTCGTGCCACAAACGGCCAAAAAATTCCACCTGTTCCAGTTGCTCGATGGTGATCAGGCCCGAGCGCAGGCCGTCGTCGATATCGTGGCTGTTGTAGGCGATTTCATCGGCCAAGTTGGTCAGCTGCGCTTCCAGCGTCGGCTGGGTGCGGTCGATAAAGCGCTGGGCCACCGGACCCAGCTCGCGCGCATGCGCCAGCGAACAGTGTTTCAAAATACCTTCGCGCGTTTCGAACATCAGGTTCAGGCCATCGAAGGCGCCGTAATGTTCTTCCAGGGTGTCGACCACGCGCAGGCTTTGCAGATTGTGCTCGAAGCCGCCATGGTCAGCCATGCATTCGTTGAGCACGTCCTGGCCCACATGGCCGAACGGCGTATGGCCCAGGTCATGCGCCAGCGCGATGGCTTCGACCAGGTCTTCGTTCAGGCGCAGGTTGCGCGCGATCGAGCGGCCGATCTGCGCCACTTCCAGGCTGTGCGTCAGCCGCGTGCGGAACAGGTCACCCTCGTGATTGAGGAACACCTGCGTCTTGTATTCGAGGCGGCGAAAGGCCGAGGAATGGATGATGCGGTCGCGGTCGCGCTGGAACTGGCTGCGCGAGGCGTGGGCCGCCTCGGCAAAGCGACGTCCCTGCCCCTGTGCCGAATGGGCTGCGTAAGGAGCGAGGAAGTCTTCGGGTGTCATGGTCAGGCCACTCTGGCGGCCAGGGTGGCCAGCACCAGGTCATGGGGGGCGGCCGTGATGCATGGGCTGCCCAGCGGTTTGAGCAGGATGAACTTGATGGCGCCGCCCTCGTTCTTCTTGTCCACTTCCATCAGTTCGAGCCAGCGCGCCACGCCCAGGTCCGGCGCCTTGACCGGCAGGCCGGCCGCGGCGACAAGCTTGCGCACGCGCTCCACGGCTGCCTGGTCGATATACCCCATGCGGCACGACAGGTCGGCCGCCATCACCATGCCGCAGCCGACGGCTTCGCCATGCAGCCAGTGGCCGTAGCCCATGCCCGCCTCGATGGCGTGGCCAAAGGTATGGCCGAAATTGAGGATGGCGCGCAGGCCGCCTTCGCGTTCGTCCTGGCGCACCACGTCGGCCTTGATTTCGCAGGAACGAGCGATGGCATACGCCAGCGCGCCCTTGTCGCGCGCCATCAGCTTGGCCATGTTCGCTTCGATCCAGTCGAAGAAGGCCGCGTCGATGATGGCGCCATGCTTGATCACTTCGGCCAGGCCGGCCGACAGCTCGCGCGCCGGCAGCGTTTCCAGGGTCGAGGTATCGGCGATCACGGCGCGCGGCTGGTAGAAGGCGCCGATCATGTTCTTGCCCAGCGGGTGGTTGATGCCGGTCTTGCCGCCGACCGAGGAATCGACCTGTGCCAGCAAGGTGGTCGGCACCTGCACGAAGCCGATGCCGCGCATGTAGCTGGCGGCCGCATAGCCGGTCAGGTCGCCGATCACGCCGCCACCCAGCGCCACCAGGGTGGTCTTGCGGTCGCATTTGTTGGCCAGCAGTGCGTCGAAAATCTGCATCAGGCTGGCCCAGTTTTTATACTCTTCGCCGTCCGGCAGCACGATGCTGATCACTTCGCGGCCATCGCTGGCCAGCGCCGCCTGCAGGCGGCCCAGGTACAGCGGGGCGACGGTGGTATTGGTGACGATGGCCACCTTGTGGCCGCTGATATGGCGCAGCAGCGCATCGGCATCGGCCAGGAGGCCGGGGCCGATGGCGATAGGGTAGCTGCGTTCGTCGAGGTCTACGCTCAACAACATTTTGGATTGCTCGTTCATCGAAGGCTCTGCGTGAATGACGCAGTTGGGCGAAGCCTCGCATTCGAGGCTGGCCAACTGCATCAGGATAGTCTGGACCATCGATTGTACGTTAGGACGGCCCGTATCGATCACAATGTCGGCCACTTCCAGGTATTGCGGCTCGCGCTGCGCCGTCAGGTTTTCCAGCGTCTTGCGCGGATCGGCCGTTTGCAGCAACGGGCGGTTCTTGTCGTGGCTGGTGCGCGCCAGGATGTTGCTGACGCTGGCGCGCAGGTAAATCACCGTGCCCCGTTCTTTCAGAAAGGCGCGGCTTTCCGCATTCATCACGGCGCCGCCACCGGTGGCCATCACCAGCCCCTCCTGCGCGCACAGGTCGCGGATCACCTCGGCTTCGCGCCGGCGAAAGCTCGGCTCTCCCTCGATTTCAAAGATCAACGGAATCGAAGCCCCGGTACGGGCTTCGATCTCGTGGTCGGAATCGACAAAGCGCATGCCCAGCTTGCGGGCCAGGATGCGCCCGATCGTGGTTTTGCCTGCGCCCATGAGGCCTACTAAAAACAGATTTTGCATGTGCTGCGACAGTTATTTTGGATTGCTACAAACATTCGCCTGCCCATATGGACTGATCACGCCCGGTGGAGACACATCCTGGCGGTTAAAGTCCGAGGACAGTCCCGGAAGCAAAGTGTAACCGACATAAGTTGCCTCCGTCCCGGAACTGTTGCCACGGATCGTCAATTCCACGTCCAGCCAGTTGGCCCTGTCGCGCGGATAAGTCAGCGTGACGGTGGTGGTGCCGCTGCTGTCGGTCTTGCCGCCGGTGGACAGATTGAGCGGAATGCCAGGATCGAGGTGGTCGTTGGCATTGACGTCCTCACCTGGGTCGAGTATGCCGTTACGGTCTCGTTCGTTGTCTTCATTCTTGCATTCGACATGCTGCGCCACCACCCAGCTGCTAGCCGCCGTGGAATATTCGAGATAACCCTTGTAATAATACCGGGGCCAGGCGGCGGCCGTAATAATCACATCCGGCACCGGATTGCCGGCGGCATCGGTGACAAAAACGGCATACGCCTTGCGATAGGTGCTGCTGTCCGCGCCATCGAGGACATTGCCGCTGCCGGCACTGATGAACAGCGATTTCTTCGTCACCGTCAGCCTGGCGGCGGCGCTGTTGCTCGATACACCCTGCAACTGGGCCTGGACGATCACACCATCGACACCGGTCGTGGCCTGGCCTGCGATATAGCTGACGGTGGCCATGCCGTCGCTGTCGGTCGTCACCACCGACGGCGAGCTCAGCGAGCCGCTGCTGGCGTCGCTCTGTATCGTAAAACTGATCTGGGCATTCTTGACCAGATTGTTTTGTGCCGTGCCGTCGCGTACCACGGCGCGCAGGGTGCTGCGCTGGGTGGTGCTGCCGGCCGTATTGGCGCCGATCACGGCAGGGTCCGCCTGCACGGTGATCGTTGCCAGCGCCGTCAACGGCGCGACAAACTCCACATCGGCCTGCACCGACACGCCCGTGCTTTCGTTCCTGGCCGTCAGCGAAGTCAGGCCAGCGCCGGTGGCTTGCACATAGGCGATGGCGTTGCCGCCGGTCAGCGCCAGCGGCGCTGGCAACGGCGTGGCGCAAGCGGCATCCGCATACATCGCGCCGCGCGACGTGCTGAAGCGCACATTGCCCGATTGTGGTGTGCCAGCCACATCGCTGTGCACGGTAACGGCATAGCAAGTATTCGTTGCCAGGGTGGTCAACGCCACATTGGCGCCGGAGACCGCATTGATCGTGAAATTGGCCGCATTGATCGTCACTGGCAATATCACGCTGTCGCCCTGCGCCTTGATGGTGACGGTGTCGCTGGTGCCGGAGCGGGCGCTGTAACTCAATACCAGCTGGCCATTATTGTCCGTCAACGCCGGGCTGGCGCCGCCGCCCTTGAGCGTCAGCGCATTGACCTGCGCGCCGAAGGTGACCGGCTTGCCCACCAGCGCGTTGCCGCTGGAATCGACCAGCTTGACGACCATATCGGTACTGGTATTCAAGTTGATCGACGAAAATGCATTGATGGCCAGCTTGGTGCCGCTGACGCTGATATCGGTACTGGCCGTTTGCGCACCGGCACTGGCGCGCACCTTGATCGTGCGCAGGCTGGCGTCCCCGCCCGTATTGAGGCTGACGCTCGCCTGGCCCTGCGCATTGGTGCTGACCACCGTCGCGCCCAGCGCCCCCGAGTCCGCAGTAAAAGTCACGTTGGCATTGGGCACAACGGCATTGTTGGCGTCCTTGACAAACGCGATGACATTGACCGCCGTGCCGCCCGACGAGGCCAGGTTGCCATCGGAAGACGTCAGCAACAAGGTGGCGACATTGGACGTGACTGGCACCACCTTGACCACCACCGGCGCGGAGACGATGCCGCCGCTGCTGGCCGTGACGGTGATGTCGCGCAGTGTCGCGTCGCCCTTTACGCTCAGTTTCTCGGTCACCGCGCCATTGGCATCGGTGACGCGCGTCGTATTGCTGATGGTGCCGGAATTGGCCGTCAGGGCGACGGTCTGACCGCTCAAGGCATTGTTGCTGGCGTTTTTAACAATCACGGTCAGCGTGACTTCGGTGCCGTCTTGGCCCGAGGCGGCGATGGTGGCGGCGCTGGCGACCAGCGCCACGCTGGCCACCCCGGCGCCGGGCGTGGCAGGAGCATCGATCGTCGGATCGCCGCCGCCGCCGCCACAGGCGGCCAGCAAGATGCCGAACGTCATCAGCACCAGCCAATTACATGCCCTGCTCCAATAGTTGTTGCTCTGGTATCTATTCCGCATCGTTGCCCTCAGTCCTCTTTCGTTGGCATTGTTACTTAAACGTAAAGATGTGACATTAACGTGTTGAGGGCCGGTCTGCCACTATTTTCGGCGTAATAAACACCATTAGCTCGGTTTTTTCTTGACTGCGACCCGTGCTGCGGAAAAAAAAGCCCAGCAAGGGAATGTCGCCCAGCAGCGGCACCTTGCTTTGCGTGCCCCGTTCCGACTGTTGATAAATGCCACCCAGCACCACCGTGCCGCCATCTTCCACCATCACCTGCGTCTTGACATGCTTGGTGTCGATGGCAAAGCCCGAGCGCGTTTCCTGGCCCACGCTGTCCTTGTTGACGTCCACTTCCAGCACCACGTTGCCGTCCGGCGTGATCTGCGGCGTGACTTCCAGGCGCAAATTGGCCTTGCGAAACGTGATCGAGGTGGCGCCGCTGCTGGTGGCCACCTGGTAGGGCAATTCGATGCCCTGTTCGATCAGCGCCAGCACCTTGTCGGCCGTCACCACGCGCGGGCTGGAAATGATCTTGCCCTTGCCGTCCGCTTCCAGCGCCGACAGTTCCAGGTTCAGGAAGCGGTTGGCGGCGGCCGAAAACAGGCTCAGGGCAAAGCTGGCCGGCGCCTGGCCGTTGATGCTGGCGGCCGGCAGGTTGACGAATTGCGTGTTCGGCACATAGGCGCCGGCACCCGCCACCGCCTGGCCGGTCGCCTCGCCCACGCCCTCGTACGTGCCGCCAACCGTGGCGCGCCGGCCGCCGCCAATCGCAAAGCCGGGCTGGCCTCCCTGGGCCAGGCGCAGGTCGGCAAAGCCCAGGCGCACACCCAGGTTGCGGCTGAAGCTGTCGTTGGCCTCGACGATGCGCGCCTCGATCAGCACCTGTTTCGTCGCCACATCGGTGCGCGCGATCAGCAGGCGGATCTGTTCCAGGCGTGCCGGCACGTCGCTGACAAACAGCTGATTGGTGCGCGGTTCGATCAGCACGCTGCCACGGCGCGACAGCAGGCGGCTGCGCCCTTCCCCCGCGTCGAGGCCGAACACGGTGCGAAACGACTCGGCCTTCTGGTAGTTCAGCTGGAACACGGCCGACTGCAGCGGTTCGAGTTCGGCGATCTGCGCGCGCGTTTCGAGTTCCAGCTTTTCGCGCGCCAGGATTTCCTCGCGCGGCGCAATCCACAGCACATTGCCATTGCGCCGCAAGTCCAGGCCCTTCGCCTGCAGCACCACGTCGAGCGCCTGGTCCCACGGCAACTCACGCAGGCGCAAGGTGATATTGCCGGCCACGCTGTCGCTGGCGATGATGTTCTGTCCCGAGGCGTCGGCCAGCATGTGCAGCGCCGCGCGCACCGACACGTTCTGGAAATCGATGGAAATGACTTCGCCCGCATACAGGCGCGGCGCCGTCACTTGTACTACCGCGTCCTGTGCGCCGCCACCGGTGGGCAAGGCCAGCGCCATGATCAACAGCAAGACGTTTGCCTTCATTTGTCCGCCTCCTTGACTGCTGCGCCCGCCACCTGCAATGCCAGGCTGCCGCGCCGCTCGCGCCAGGCGCCGCCGGCGTCCTGCGCCACTTCCCGGTAGGCGATGGCTTGCTCGGAAATCGCCGTCACCAGGCCATGGTCCGGCCCCAGGTACTGGCCTGCCGCGATCCGGTACAGGCGCCCGTTGGCCTGCAGCAAGGCATCGAGGCGGCCGTGCTGGCGCAGGCTGCCGACCATCGCCATGCCGGCCAGGGCCACGCTTTCCAGCGGTTCGCGCACGCGGCGCGGGTCGGGCGCGGCCACGCCGGCGCTGGCCGGCCGCTCGCTGCCGGCGGCGCCAAACGGATCGGGCAGGTCGCTGGCGCTGTAGTCGCGCGGCACGAAGGGCACGAGCGGGCGCGGTGGCGGCGTGGACGCCTTGGCTGCCCTGGCCGCTCCTTTGGCCGGCTTGCTGTTATCCATTGCCTGCTGCTCCTGCGCATCGGGCAGGCGGTAGGCGCGCAGCACGGCGTCCAGGGTCGGCTGCCCTTCCTTGCCGCTACTGATGGCCAAGTCGTGCACGGTCACGATGCGCGGCAAGTAGGCCAGGTCGGCCATGAAAGCGCCGATGGCGTGGTAGCCGCCGCGCACCCTGACGGCGATCGGCATGGCCACGTAATGCGCTTGCGGCGCCGGCACGCCCGGCTTGAACAACTCGAACCGCAGGCCGCGCGCCAAGCCGGCCTGGTTGATAGCGGACAACAAGGCGGCCATCTCTTGCTGGCGC
This sequence comes from Janthinobacterium sp. J1-1, assembly GCF_030944405.1. Lineage (NCBI taxonomy): Bacteria > Pseudomonadati > Pseudomonadota > Betaproteobacteria > Burkholderiales > Oxalobacteraceae > Janthinobacterium > Janthinobacterium sp. J1-1. The sequence goes on along the minus strand of NZ_CP132339.1, from coordinate 794,536 downwards.
GGCAACTGCTGCTCCAGGCTGGCCAGCGTGGCGGCCACTTCGCTGTGGTGAGCGCGCAGCCGCGGCAATTGATTGGCCCGGGCCTGCGCCTGGCCATGCGCGTCACGCAGCGCCTGGGTTTGCGCCTGTGCCGCCTGCCAGCGCGCCACCAGCTCGCCCAGCTGCGCCAGCCATGCCAGCGCCAGCAGCAAGACCGCCAGCAGGGCGGCGCAGGCCAGGCGCAGGTAGCGTGGCCACAGCGCCATCTGTTTCAGGCTGGACATGGTCAGTCTCCTGGCGACAAGCTGGACGGCAAGGTCCAGTGCACGGTCAGTTCCACGCCGCCGGCCGCCGGCACGGGCGCGCGCACTTCCTGCAATTGCGGCGTGGAACCCGGCAAGGCTTGCGCCAGCGCCAGCAACAGCGCCGAAACGGCTTGCTGCGACGGCGCCCTGCCCGCCAGCACCAGGCGCGCCCCGTCCTGGCGCAGGCTGTGCAGGGTGACGCCAGCGGGCACGGCGCGGGCCAGCGCGTCGAGCACGATCACGGCATCATTGCGCCGCGCCTGCAGCAGATGGACCGCCTGCCGGCGCGCGGCCAGCACGGCCGTTTCGCGCTGCGCCCGTTGCGCGGCCGCAATCGCGCCATCGCGCTCGCGCATGGCCGCCTGCCACTGCGCCTGCCGCCGCGTTTGCTTGTCGATGGCGATACCGAGGGCCACCCCCGCCATCAGGGCCAGCGCCGCACCCAGCAGCACGCCGCCGGCCAGCAGGCGCAGCACCTGGCGCTCGCGCTGGCGGCGCGCCGCCGGCCGGTGCGGCAACAGGTTGACAAACACCATCGCACTCGCGCTCGCGTTCACACTCGCGCCCGCATTCATCGGGCAAACCCGTGCAGGGCCAGGCCCCATGCCAGCTGGAAGGCCGCGCCATCGGCCATGGCTTGCCAGCCGCCATGCGCCATGCCGGCCCGCAAGGCCAGCGCCTCGCTGTCCATCACCACCACCTGCAAGCCCGCCCTGGTCGCCGCATCGAGCCGGCGCTGCACGCTGGAGCGCCGCGCCGCCACCAGCAGCACGTCGAGTTCGGCGCTCTGCCGGTCCGGCCCCAAGGGCGGCGCCGGGCCCATGATGCAGAAATCGAGGTTGGCGTCCTCGATCGTGAACGGCATATATTGCGCCGCTTCCAGTTCCACCAGGATTTCCAGCTGCTCCTCCGGCAAACCGGCCGGCAAGCGCACCGCCTGCGTGATCAGGCTGCTGGCGGGCATGGCCAGCGCCACCCGCGAACACCGGCTGCCGCTGGCCTGGCAAGCCTGGCGCAGCAGGCTGGCCAGCGCCTCGATATCATCGACGTTGCCGTCAAACATCACGCCGGGCGGCACGGCCGCCATGCCGCTATGCCAGTGTTGCAAGGCACCGCGGCGGCGCCCGAGTTCGACCACGCGCACGGCGTCGTCGCCGATATCGATGCCCAGCAAACCGGGTTTATGCAAGGAAAACATGGTGGCTCCCATTCCAGCGCCCACCAAAATGCTAGTCCCGGCCCGGCCCGGCTGACAACCGCTTTCCCACCGGTGTCTGCGGCACCGTGCGCCTATCTGCCGGGAAGCTGATCTGGCGCAGGACAATTGTTACCAAATCCTTGTTGCCAGCCAGCACAGACACGCTTATATAGAGTAGCGACAAGAGTTCCGCAGCCCGCCTGGCGCGCCGTCCCCTCGGCAAGCTCGCTTATAATTGGCCCGCATAATTAACTGAAAGACATAACGCGCATGACATCTTCCACCTCCGCTGGCAACGCTGGCCCGAAGCCGCCCAACAAGGGCGGCAAACCCAAACGCTTTCTGCTGATGGCCCTGGTATCACTGGTGGGCGTGGGCGTGGTCGGCGTCTTGCTGGTGGTGTTCGGCCTGGCGATGGCGTACCCGAACCTGCCGGCGCTCGATACCCTGACCGATTACCGGCCGAAGATGCCGCTGCGTATCTTTACCAGCGACGGCGTGCTGATCGGCGAGTTTGGCGAAGAGCGGCGCAATATGGTGCACATCAAGGATATTCCCGATGTCATGAAGAAAGCCGTGCTGGCCATCGAGGATGACCGCTTCTATGAACACGGCGGCGTGGACTACCTGGGCATCACGCGCGCGGCGCTGCACAACCTGACGGGCGGCGCCAAGCAAGGCGCCTCGACCATCACGCAGCAGGTGGCGCGCAATTTCTTCCTGTCCAGCGAACAGACCCTGAAGCGCAAGGCGTATGAAGTGCTGCTGGCGTGGAAGATCGAGAAAAACCTCAGCAAGGACCAGATCCTGGAAGTCTATATGAACCAGATCTACCTGGGCCAGCGCGCCTACGGCTTCGCTTCGGCCGCGCAGATCTATTTCGGCAAGAATATCCGCGACCTCACCGTGGCCGAGGCGGCCATGCTGGCCGGCCTGCCGAAAGCGCCGTCGGCCTACAATCCAGTGGTCAACCCGAAACGCGCCCGCCTGCGCCAGCAGTACATCCTGCAGCGCATGGCGCAGCTGGGCTACATCACGCCGGCCCAGTTCGAGGAAGCCAAGCATGAAGAGCTGAAGGTCAAGACCGACAGCAGCGCCTTTGGCGTGCACGCCGAATATGTGTCGGAAATGGCGCGCCAGCTGGTCTACGAGCAATTCAAGGAAGACACCTACACGCGCGGCCTGAACGTCTATACCACCATTACCAAGGCCGACCAGGACGCCGCCTACATCGCGCTGCGCAAGGGCGTGATGGACTACGAGAAACGCCACGGCTACCGTGGCCCGGAAGCGTATATCGACATTCCTAAAACCAAGGCCGAAGCGGACGATGCGATCGAAACGGAACTGGCCGACCACCCGGACAGCGACGACATCATCGGCGCCATGGTGTTGCAGGCTTCGCCCAAATCGTTGCAGGCGGTGACTTCCGCCGGCGAGGAAATCAGCATCACCGGTTCCGGCCTGACCTTCGGCGCGGCCTGGCTGTCGGAAAAGGCGGCGCCGAACCGCCGCATCCGCCGCGGCGCCGTGATCCGCGTCATGCGCGAAGGCGACAACTGGGTGCTGACGCAGATGCCCGAAGTGCAGTCGGCGTTTGTTTCGGCCAGCACGACCGACGGGGCGATTCGGGCCATGGTGGGCGGTTTCGATTACAACCGCAACAAATTCAACCACGTGACGCAGGCGTGGCGCCAGCCCGGTTCGGCCTTCAAGCCCTTCATCTATTCCGCCTCGCTGGAACGGGGCCTGTCGCCGGCCACCATCATCAACGACGCGCCGATCTCGTTCGACGCGGGCCAGACGGGCGGCCAGGCGTGGGAACCGAAGAACTACGACAGCAAATACGACGGCCCGATGACCATGCGCAAGGGTTTGATGAAATCGAAAAACATGATTTCGATCCGCATCCTGCACAAGATCGGCGCCAAGTACGGCCAGGAATACGCCACCCGCTTCGGCTTCGACGCCGACAAGAACCCGCCCTACCTGACCCTGGCGCTGGGCGCGGGCAACGTCACGCCGCTGCAGATGGCCGGCGCCTACGCCGTGTTCGCCAATGGCGGCTACAAGATCAACCCCTACCTGATCGCCAAGGTCACCGACAGCGACGGCAAGGTCTTGTCGGAAGCCAACCCCGACAAGGCGGGCGAGGAAGCCAACCGCGTGATCGACGAGCGCAATGCCTTCATGATGAACAGCATGCTCAACGATGTGGTGCGCTTCGGCACGGCCAACAAGGCGATGGCCCTGAAGCGCCCTGACCTGGCCGGCAAGACGGGGACCACCAACGATTCCATCGATGCCTGGTTCGCCGGCTACCAGGCCAAGCTGGTGGGCATTGCCTGGATCGGCTACGACCAGCCACGCAACCTGGGCAACCGCGAAACGGGCGGCGGCCTGGCCTTGCCGATCTGGATCAACTACATGGCGAAAGCGCTGAAAAGCATCCCGGTCGAGGAACGCGCGGTACCGGAAGGCCTGATCCACGTGGGCGACGAGTACTACTATGCGGAAAATCCGCCGGGCACCGGAGTCGGCAGCCTGGAAGGCGCGGCAAGGGGCACGCCGGAGGAAGAAAAAGCCAAGGAAGCCGTGAAGAACGAGCTCTTCTAAAACAAAAGGGCAGACTGAACAGTCTGCCCTTTTTTCATGCGCCGATGGCGGCGCTTATTTCAAGACCACCGCCGCGCCGGCCTGCTCGCTCGCCATGGTCGACAAGGCCGCAAACAGTTCCGAGCCGTCGCGCGTATTGACCCACGCGTCGCCAACGCGCTTGTAGTGGAAACCGCCGGAACGGGCCGCCACCCACATTTCACGCATCGGCGCCTGGCTGTTGACGATGATTTTGGTGCCGTTGTCGATAAACTCGATTTCCAGCACATTGCCGCTGCGGCTGCATTCGACGTCGAGCACGTCTTCATCGTTCAGCCGGTCCAGCGCCGCCTCGATCCGGGTCAGGGTGGCTTCGGCCAAGGCCAGGAATTCCGATTCGCTCATGCTACACTCCAAAGATCTTAATCAAACCGTGATTCTAATCGTGAAGTCATCCTCAGCGTTTTATATCGGCATTGCCATTGTGGTCTCTAGCGTCCTGGCCGGCTGCGGCCAGCCCGGCGCCCTGTACCTGCCCAAGCCGCCGTCGGGCAAGCCGGCGCCCGCCAAGGGCCCGCTCGAACCGGCCCTGGTGCCGCCGCCACCGGTGATCGTGCCAGCGACCTGAGTCAGTACTAAGTAACCCCCAATAAATTCTTGTGATTTCTGACTTCCATAACCGGCGCTCTGCTGTGTTGCCAACTGCTAGCAGTGCTCGCACTGCGTCGCAGTTGGCGCCTTGCATAGCATCCGGTTCTGTTCGTCATAACTTCACAATAATTTCCTGACGATTACTTAGCGCGCCAGCTTCGCGTTTTGCACCCGCTTGCTCCAGGCGAAATAGACGCGAATTAACAACAGCAGCGCGACGATGCAGCCAAACAGGATGGGCTGGGCAAAATTGTTCTTGCCCGCCTTCATCCACCAGTAATGCAATATTCCCAGCGGCGCGATCACGTACACCAGCCGGTGCAACCACTGCCAGCGCTTGCCGCCCAGGCGCTTGACCATGCCGTTGGTACTGGTCACGGCCAGGGGAATCAGCAATACAAACGCGATAAAGCCCACCGTGATGAAGGGGCGTTTCAGCACATCCTTCCACATTTCCTGCAAATCGAAGAAATGGTCGAACCATAAAAAGGTGGTGAAGTGCAAGGTGGCATAGAAAAAGGCAAACAGGCCCAGCATGCGGCGCAGCTTGACCAGCCAGTTCCACTGCGTGAAGCGGCGCAGGGGCGTGACGCCCAGGCCGATGCACAGGAAATACAGCGTCCAGTCGCCGGTGCCGCGCGTGATGAATTCCAGCGGCTCGACCAGCTGGCCGGTGTACGTCAGCCACACCATGCGGCCCAAGGGCAGCAGCGCCAGCACAAAGATGACGGTCTTGATCAGCGACAGCTGCCGGGGTGTGGGATGGAAAGCCATGGGTCGCCCTGCTTAAAAGAATTTCTTCAAGTCCATGCCCGCGTACAGCGAGGCCACGTCGTTATAGCCGTTGTACATCAGCGTCTTGCGCTTGCGCGTCAAAAAGCTGTCTTCGCCGATGCGGCGCTCGCTGGCCTGCGACCAGCGCGGATGGTCGACGTTCGGATTCACGTTCGAATAAAAACCGTATTCGGACGGCGCCGACAGGTTCCACGAGGTGCGCGGCTGTTCCTTGACGAAGCGGATCTTGACGATGGACTTGGCCGACTTGAAACCATATTTCCACGGCAGCACCATGCGCACCGGCGCGCCATTCTGGTTCGGCAGGGTTTCGCCATACATGCCCAGGGTCAGCAGCGCCAGCGGGTGATTCGCTTCATCGATGCGCAGGCCTTCGGTGTAGGGCCACTGCAGCACGCGGCTACCGACGCCCGGCATCTGCTTGTTGTCGGCCAGCGAGATGAATTCCACGTATTTGGCGTTGCCGGTCGGCTCGACCTTCTTGATAATCTCGGAGAACGAATAACCGACCCACGGGATCACCATCGACCAGCCTTCCACGCAGCGCAGGCGATAGACACGCTCTTCCAGCGGCGCCAGTTTCAGCAGCGCATCGAGGTCCAGCGTCATCGGCTTCTTGACTTCGCCTTCGATGGTGACCGTCCACGGCCGCGTGCGCAGGGTACCCGCGTTTTGCGCCGGATCGCTCTTGTCGGTGCCGAACTCGTAGAAATTGTTGTAGGTGGTGGCGTCTTTGTAGGCGGTCTGCTTGTCCAGCGCCGAATAGGCGGGATTCAGTTTGGCGGCCAGCTTGGGATGGGTGCCCTGCGCGAACGCTTCGCGGTTCATCATTTCCAGCAGGGCCGCGCTGGAGACGGCGCCGATGGCCGCCTGCTTGATAAAGCTGCGGCGCGCTTCGAAGACGGCGCGCGGCGTGATTTCGGATGAGAACGGCAGTTCAATACCGTTGGGACTGCGCTTGATCAACATGGCGGCTCCGGAAAGGTGGTGGTTAGTTACACAGTACACCAGTTTCCGCAGCCGTTCATGACGGTTGCGTCATGTAGACCCGCCTTAAAGCTTGCCGTAAGAATGCAGGCCGGACAGGAACATATTGACACCTAAAAACGCAAACGTCGTCACCATCAGGCCCACCAGCGCCCACCAGGCCGCCACTCTGCCGCGCAAACCCGTCATCAATCGCATGTGCAGCCAGGCCGCATAGTTGAGCCAGACGATCAGGGCCCAGGTTTCCTTCGGATCCCACGACCAGTAGCCGCCCCACGCCTCGGCCGCCCACAGCGCGCCCAGGATGGTCGCTACCGTGAAGAAAGCGAATCCGACGGAAATGGCCTTGTACATCACGTCGTCCAGCACTTCCAGCGATGGCAGGCGGTCGACCAGGTAGCCGCTCGATTTCAGCAGGTAGGCCGAAGCGACCATGGCCGACAGCGAAAAGGTACCGTAGCCGATGAAGTTGGCCGGCACGTGGATCTTCATCCACCAGCTTTGCAAGGCCGGCACCAGCGGCTGGATATCGGCCGCGTCGCGCGTGACCGTGTACCACAGCAAAAATACCACGGCGGCGGAAATCACCAGCATGACGAAGGCGCCCAGCTGGCGCGTCGCATAGTGCTGCTCGTAGTACAGGTAGAACATGGCCGTGATCAAGGAAAACAGGATGAACACTTCATACAGGTTCGACACGGGAATATGGCCCACGTCGGCGCCGATCAAGTAGGACTCATACCAGCGCACCAGCATGCCCGTCAGGCCCAGCACCACGCCGGCCCAGCACAGCAGCGAACCGACCGAGGAACCGAAGTCCGAGCGCGCCACCAGGCCGATCCAGTAGAACAGGGTCGACAGCACGAACAAGGTGCCCATCCACAGAATCGCGGACTGGCTGGACAACATATACTTCAGGAAAAATTTCTGGTTTGCCATGTCCAGCTGGCCACCGTAGAGTTCGATGGCAAACAGCGACAGCACGGCGGCCACGGGGATCAGCCAGCGCACCGGCTTCCAGTACCAGCCCAGCCAGGCAAAGGTGGGCGCCGCCGCCAGTAAAATGACTTTTTCATAGATGTCCATGAAGGCGCCAAAGTGCACCAAGCCATACAGCGAAGCGGCCAGCAGGCCCGCGCCGTACAGCCAGTCGACCAGGCCCAGGCGCTTGAAAAAGCCGGGTTCCTGCGTGTAAATCTGTTTATTTGCCAATTCCATGTTTTTCTCCATTGCCTGCACGGCGTGACGCCAGCTCAGGCGCAGCTTACGCCGATTGCGGCAATTTTGCCTTCAGGTTCTCAAATTCTTTTTCAAAATCCAGCGTCTTGCGCTGGGTGCTCATGGCCATCAGGGCGGTGCTGTCGCCAGGGTTGTTGGCATCATCCTTGATCCACACCCACAAGCGGCGCTCACGGATATAGAACATGGAAAACACGCCGATAACCAGGAACAAACAGCCCAGGTAGACCACGCCCTTGCCCGGCGAGCGCGTCACTTGCAGCACGGAAGCCTTGATTTCCGTAAACTCATCGAGCTGCAAATACACCGGCGCGCCATAGAAGAAGCTGTCGGACAGGGCATTGGTCGCCAGTTGCAGGAAACGGCCGTGCTTTTCATCGGCCTCGATGGCGCTCAGGCCGGCCTTGGAGCGCGCGGCCTGCCACAAGTCCCACAGGCTGCCGTTGAGGATCTTCATGAAGATATCGGCCGCCTTTTCCTGCTCGGCCTTGGGCACTTTTTCCAGGAAACGCGAAATCGCCAGGAAACCGCCCTCCTGCCCGTTGCCGGCAAAGATGGCCAGGCTTTTCGCGGCCGATTCCTGCAGCTGGCCGCGCAGCGCTTCCGCGTTGGCGTTCGGCATGGCGCGCTGGGCGTAGCGGGCGGCGGCCTGCTCGCGCAGTTCCGGGTCCTGCAGCGCGGCGCGCAGGCGCATCCATTCCTTCACCGTGTAATTGTCGTCGGCGGGAATGCGCAGGTAGCTGAAGGCGTCGCTCGGGTTGACGCGCATGCCGGCCAGGAACACCAGCGCGCCGTCGACCGTGACGGGCTGCATGTAGTTCTGGTACTCGCGCGCCTGGCCCGTCTTGTCGCGCAATTTGTACAGCACGCTCGGGCCGACGTTTTTCAGGTCCTTGTTATTGGCGTTCTTGGCGGCGGAACCGAGACGCTTGTCGAGGCCGACGGCGAATTTTTCATTGAAACTCTCGGCCTTGCTGACGGCCCGCACATCCTGGCCGGAACTCATGTTTTCCACGTTAAACGGCCGAAAGCCCGACCATTCGACGCTATACGAATTGCCGTCGCTGCGCTCCAGCGGCGTGCTGCCGCCCACTTCGCCGCCGATATCGAAACGTTTGTCCGTCTTGCCGGCCATCGGGAAACCGGTGAGCTTGAGCTTGCTGCCGCCATCTTCAAAGCTGGACTGGTACAGGGCCAGGCCTTTGTACAGCAGCGGCTGGTTGACCTTGATGGTGGCCGGAAAACTCGCGCCCGTCTCATGGTCGGTGACCACCACGTCGCTGGCGAACAGCTTGGGCATGCCGGTGCTATAGAAATCAATGTGGAATTTCTTCAGCAGGATGGTGATCGGCAGGTCCTGGATCAGCACGCCATCGGCTTGCGGAATGATGGCGGTGCTGCTGGTCGAGCCTTCCGGGATCATGGTATTGCCGCGGAAAGTGGGGTTCGACAGGCTCAAACGGTGCTGGGCGGGAATCTCGGCGATCACGCCGCTGCCCGCAAACGGCGTCTTGCCGAAGAACCATTGTTGCACCCTGATCGGCATTTCCGAGTCCAGCAGGCCACCGACGCAGATGATGACGATGGCGCCGTGGGCAAAGATATAGCCCCATTTGTTGGCCGCGCCGCGCTTGGCCGCCACCAGCGTGGCGTTGTCCTTTTCCACGATCTTGGCCTGGTAGCCGGCGTCCTTCAAACGCATCACCATCTGCTGGGCCAGCGCGGCGCGCGGCAGCGCCGCCAGCCATTCGGCCTTGTGGTGGAAATTGCGCAAGGACTGCTCACGCACGGTTTCGCGCCAGCTGCGCATGTCCTTGAGCATCTTCGGCGCATTGCGCACGATGCACAGCGAGGTCGAGGCGACCAGGAAACCCATGATCAGCAGAAACCACCAGGCCGAATAGACCGAATACAGGCTCAGCTTGTCGAACACGGAAAACCAGAACGGGCCGAACTGGTTGATGTAGTTGGGCATCGGCTCGTTCTGCTTGAGCACGGTGCCGATCACGGAGGACACGGCGATCAGGGTCAGCAAGCTGATGGCAAAGCGCATCGACGAGATCAGTTCGACGAATTCGGCCAGGCTGCGGCGCTGCGTTTTGAGTTCGATTCCGGTGGTGCTGGTACTCATGCGTTGTTACTCATACTGAATGGCAATCTAAAAAAGGCGGGGAAGTTTCGGCTGCGCAAGGCGGCAGCATAACCCAGTTTGGCCGGGGTCATAAAAAAAGGGCAGCCCCTTGCCACGGCCGCCCTTCTTCATCCACACCATAGTGTCCGGCAATGATTGCCGCTATGGAAAGTTATTTCAGGCCGGCTATGTAATCGGCAACGGCGGCGATCTCATCGTCCGACATGCGCGCGGCGATGGTGTGCATGTCGACGCTGTTCTTGCGCGCATCGGCCTTGGTGCTGCGGAACTGGGTCAGCTGGGCGATCGTATAGTCCTGGTGCTGGCCGGCGATGCGCGGATATTGCACGGGGATGCCATTGCCCGCCGCGCCATGACAGCTGGCACAGGCCGCGACTTGTTTCGAAGCAATTCCGCCACGGTAGATCTTCTTGCCCAGCTCGATGGTGTCCTTGTTCTTGGCGGCGCCCGGCTTGGCCAGCTGCGCGCCCAGGTAGGCGGCGACGTTTTTCTTGTCGGCATCGCTGAGCATCTTGGCGTAGGTCGACATGACGGGCTGGTTGCGCTGCGGCGTGGTGAAATCGACCAGCTGCTTGTACAGATAGTTTTCGTGCTGGCCGGCCAGCTTGGGATTGGCCGTGATGGTCGAATTGCCGGCCGCGCCATGGCAGGAGACGCAGGCGGGCAAGCCGCGCGCGGCGTCGCCATCGGTGTACAGGGTGGCGCCCTTGTTGGCATCGGCTTTGACGGCGGGCTTCGGTGCTTCAGCGGCCGAAACAGTTGCCGAGACGGCCAGCAAAGCGAGCAACATGGATTTGAACAACGGTGAAAATGCACGATTCATTCAGGCACCCTGGGACAGTGAAAAATTAGTGGTGGACATTGCCGCGCCCTGGGATTTTTGCATTATTTTCAGGGCCGCAAGCCGCATCGCTGCTACGCCGGCAACAATTAACAACTCCTTATTGTACAATAGCTTCTTGGCGTTATTGCTCTCTTATCGCTCCCTTTTCTTGCATTACTACTCCCATGTCAAAACTCTGGCAAGCCCGTTTCTTTACGACCGTCAACCAACTGCGCGACCTGCCCGATACCTCGGTGCCGGAAATCGCTTTTGCCGGCCGCTCCAATGCCGGCAAATCGACCGCCATCAATATTTTGTGCAATCAGAAAGGCTTGGCGTTCGCCTCCAAGACGCCGGGCCGTACCCAGCATATCAACTATTTCTCGATCGGCGGCGCCCACGTGGGCCAGCACCGCAAGGATGCCACCATCGTCGAAGAGATCGAATGCCTGCTGGTCGACTTGCCCGGTTATGGCTATGCGGAAGTGTCGGGCTCGGCCAAGCTGCACTGGCAGCGTTTGCTGGGCGACTATGTGCAGCGCCGCGAACAGCTGGCCGGCCTGATCCTGATCATGGATTCGCGCCGCCCGTTTACGGACCTCGACATCCAGATGCTGGAATGGTTCGCGCCGACCGGCAAGCCGATCCACTGCATCCTGACCAAGGTCGACAAGCTGAACCGCAATGAATCGGTGAACGCGCTGCGCCAGGCCAAGGCCAAGCTCGACAGCTATGTCGATGAAGACGGCGTCGGCTTCCCGTTCACGGTGCAGCTGTTCTCGGCCCTGAAACGGGTCGGCATCGAGGAAGCCAATGACAAGATCATGGAACTGGCCGGCATCAGCGAAGACGGCGCCGCCGAAATGGTGGAACTGATCGAGATGGAAGACGACGTCGAACCGGAAGCAGACAAACCGGCTTGATCCTCGTATCAGTACGGCACGTTAAAAAGGCGGCTCACTTGCGTGAGCCGCCTTTTTTTCATGGCTGAAAATTAACGCCGGCCCGGCCCTGGCCGTTTCTCGGAAAAGAATTCCTGGCGCAGGAACGCGGTCAGCTCGGCAGTATCCTCGACGCGAGCGCTGAGATTGACGTTGCGGCCCAGGCGGCGCGATTCCCACACGAAGTCGCCCGGCTTTTCGGCACGGATCAGCTGGATCATCTTCTTGATGATGGCCGATTCGATATCGGGCTCATTGCCCAGCTCAACTTTTTCCTGCTTCAGCCAGTTGCGCTTGAAGTTACCGTTCCAGCCCTTGAACTTGACTTCGGCACTGAACGAGGTCTGGTTGACGATGGAAAACACGCCACCCGAATCATCGTTGTCGCTGCCCGAGTTGCGGCCCTGGGCGCGCGCGATATTGGCCTTGGCCACGCGCGTGGCGCGGTCGTTTTCGCTTTCCTCGGCCGGCGGCGCCGGCTGCTGCGCCTGGCGCTGCTGGCGGCGCTGCTCGATCATGGTGGCCATGTCGTCGGCCGGCGGCGGCGGCAACGGCACTTTCGATACCAGCGGCGGCGTAAAGGTTTCCAGCTTCGGCTTGTCGCGCGGCACGTTTTTCGTCACCACCGGCTTGCTCGGCGCTGGCGGCGGTTTCACCTTGGCAACCTTGGTTTCCTTCGGCGTCGGCTTGGGCGTGGGCTTGGGCGTCGGTTTCGGCGTCGGCTTGTCCTTCAGCGGCGCGATATACACCATCGCGCTTTCCTTTTTCGGCGGCGGGATCTTTTCGATCTTGTCCGTATGCAGCAAGGCATACGCGGCAATCAGCACGTGCAGCAGGACAGACACGCCCAGTATCACCTTGCGGCGGTTGCTGGTCTTTTCGCCATAGGCCAGTGGCGGCTGGATCAATTGCCCGCAGGTAGGGCAATAGCCGGTATCGGCAGCCATCGGGTGGGTCGTGTCATGCAAAATGAATCGTGCTTTCTTTGTAGCAACAAAGTTGATCTTACAGGGCAGTCATAGTGCCAGAATCGCCGGCGTTTGGAAACACTTGCCGCGCCCTTGCCACCCGAAGCGTACAGGATCGCGGCATTCCTTGCACCGCCATGAAGAGTAGCCGAAGCGGCCCTTGATGGTTGTTACCGTATGTATCACGCTTCTTACAGCCAGGTAACACAAACGGCGCGCCGTTCCCGAAGGACTGGCGCGCCGCAGCGTTTTTTATCCGAGCAATCAGGCTTTGTTGTCGAGCGCCACCAGTTGCTCGTCCGTCATCGGCCCGGTGCCGCTGTATTTGTCGAGGAACAGATAGATCACGGGCGTGATGAACAAGGTGATCACTTGCGAAAAGATCAGGCCGCCGACCACGGCCAGGCCCAGCGGCTGGCGCAGTTCGGCGCCCGCGCCCAGGCCCAGTGCGATCGGCAAGGCGCCCATCAGCGCCGCCGCCGAGGTCATCATGATCGGACGGAAGCGCAGGATGCAGGCCTGGCGTATCGCTTCGGCGGGGGCCAGGCCCTCGTTCCTCTGCGCATGCAGGGCAAAGTCGATCATCATGATGGCGTTTTTCTTGACGATGCCGATCAGCATCAAAATACCGATAATCGCGATCATGGTCAGGTCCATGCCGAACAGACGCAAGGTCAGCAGCGCGCCAACAGCGGCCGACGGCAGGCCGGCCAAAATGGTCAGCGGGTGGATATAGCTTTCGTACAAGACGCCCAGCAGCACGTAGATGACGGCCAGCGCGGCGATGATCAGGATGATCTGGCTGGCCTGCGAATCTTGGAACACGGCCGCGTCGCCGCCGTAGCGGGTGATGATCGACGCGGGCAAGTTCATGCCCTTGCTCATCACGTCGATCTTGCCGGTGGCAATCCCCAGCGGCACGTCCGGCGCCAGGTTGAAGGCAATCGTGACGGCCTGCAGCTGGCCCTGGTGATTGACGGAGGTGGGGCCGATGGTGCGCTCGACGCGAGCAATGCTCGACAATTTGACCAGTTCCCCCGTCTTGCTGCGCACCGACACGCGCGTCAGCGCATCGTCGTACTGACGGTCCGGCGTGGCCGCTTCCAGGATCACGTAATAGCTGGCGGCCGAGGAATAGATGGTCGACACCTGCCGCTCGCCAAACGCGCTGTACAGGGCGGTGCGAATGTCCGACATCTGCACGCCCAGCATGTTCGCCTTGTCGCGGTCGATCTTCAAGGACGCCTGCAAGCCCTTGATCTGCGAATCGCTGGTGACGTCGCGGAAGGCCGGGTCGGCGCGCATGCCGGCCAGGAATTTCTCGGCCCAGTCATTCAGGGCGTCGGGGCTGACGCTTTGCAGGGTGTACTGGTAGCGGCTCTTGCTCTGGCGCCCGCCCAGCTGCAAGTTTTGCACGGGACGGAAATACACGGCCATGCCGGGCACGGCGCTGGTGGCCCGGCGCAGGTTTTCCAGCACCACCGGCATTTTCGGCCGTTCGCTGCGCGGTTTCAGCACCATGAACATGCGGCCCGTATTGCCGCCACCGACAAACGAAGTGACGTCCTGCACGCTGGGGTCGGCCTTGATCACGGCCGCCATGCGTGCCTGCAGGGCTTGCAGGGCTTCCGACGAGATATCTTCCGACGCTTCCGTATTGACCTGGATCTGGCCCAGGTCTTCCTCGGGGAAAAAACCTTTCGGTATCGTCGCGTACAGAATCACGGTCAGGGCAAACGTGCACACGGCGATCAGCAGCACCACGTTGCGGTGCGCCAGTGCCTTGTCGAGCACGAAGACATAACCATTGCGCACGCGCGTAAAACCGGCTTCGAAGTGGCGGCCGATAAAGGTTTTTTCCTCGGCGTGCTCGTGCTCATTGCCGTGCCCCTGCGCGCCGGCCGGCAGGAAGCGGCTGGCCAGCATCGGCACCAGGGTCAGCGAGATTATCGCCGACACCAGGATCGCCAGCGAGACCACCACGGCAAATTCATGGAACAGCAGGCCGATCACGCCCGGCATGAAGAAGATCGGGATAAACACCGCCACCAGCGAGACGGAAATCGAGATGATGGTAAAACCCATCTCTTTCGCGCCCACCAGTGCCGCCTGGATCGGCTTCTTGCCCATCTCGATATGGCGCACGATGTTTTCCAGCACCACGATGGCGTCATCGACCACCAGGCCGACGGCCAGCGTAATGCCCAGCAGCGAGATATTGTCGAGGCTGTAACCTAGCCAGTACAGCAGGGCCAGCGCGCCCAGCAGCGAAATCGGCATGGTGACGGCCGGAATGAAGGTGGCGGCCGCGCGGTGCAAAAACAGGAAGATCACCAGCACCACCAGCACCACGGTGAGCGCCAGGGTCAGGTTGACGTCGTGAATCGCCTCGCGGATCGACAGCGAACGGTCGTTGACCAGACTGATCTGGATCGACTGCGGCAGTTGTTCCTTGAAACCGGGCAACAGGCGGCGCACGCCGTCGACCACCTGCACCGTGTTGGCGTCGGGCTGGCGCTGCACCATCAGGCTGATCGAGCGCTCGCCATTGAAGCTGCCGACCGCCTTGATCGATTGAAAACTGTCTTCCACCTCGGCCACGTCCTTCAAACGCACGGGCTGGCCGTTGCGGCTGGCGACGATCAGCTCGGAAAAATCGGCCGCCTTCATCATCTGCGGATTGCCCTGGATGGTCAGGGTCTGGCTCGGGCCGTCCAGGATGCCCAGCGGCGAATTGGTGTTCGAGGTGCGCAGCGCCGTGGCCAGCTCGTCCATGGTCAGGTCGCGCGCATTCATCAAATCGGCACGCGCGCGCACGCGCACGGCAAAGCGCTTCTGGCCGTTGACCACCACCTGCGCCACGCCGGGCAAGGTCGACAGGCTGGGGGCGATCAGGTTTTCCGCGTAATCGTTCAGGTCCGACAGGTTCAACGATGGCGAGGTCATCTGGATGAACAGCACCGGCGCATCGGCCGGGTTGACCTTGCGGTAGGACGGCAAGTCCGTCATTTCGGTCGGCAACTGGCGCTGGGCGCGCAGCAGTGCCGCCTGCACGTCGACGGCCGCCTCGTTGACATTGATGCTGGAATCGAATTCCAGGGTCAGGGAGGTGTTGCCCAGGGTACTGGTGGAAGTGATCAGGCTCAGGCCGGAAATCGTGGAAAACTGCTTTTCCAGCGGCAAGGCGACGGATGACGCCATGGTTTCCGGGCTGGCGCCGGCCAGGTCGGCGCTGACGTTGATGACGGGCGTGTTATAGCTCGGCAAGGCCGCCACGGGGATCTGCAGATACGCCAGCACGCCGGCCAGGATGATGGAGAGGGACAGCAGCACAACCATCACGGGGCGGCGGATGCTCAGTTCGGACAGGTTCATGCTGGCTTGCCCGTCGGCGTGGCGGCAGCGGCCGGGGTGGTATCCTGGCGTTTTTCCGCCAGGCGCACCTTGCTGCCCGGACGCAGGTTCTGCTTGCCGTCGACAATCACCTGCTCATCGCCAGTCAAGCCCGTCACCGCGGCATTCAGGCCAAACGCATGCACGCGCGTGACCTTGTTCGCCATGGCCGTGTTGTCGGCCTGCATGGTATAGACCAGGGTGCCGGCGGTGGTGGTGATGATGGCGTTTTGCGGGATCACCAGCGCGTCTTTCAGGGTTTGCACCGTCATCTGGGTATTGATGTACTGGCCCGGCCACAGATCGGTTTGGGTATTGCCGAAACGGGCCTTGACCTTGATCATGCCCGACGTCGGATCGACGGCGTTGTCGATAAAGTTCAGCTTGCCCTGGACCTGCTTGCCGCCGGCGTCCGCCAGCAGCGCCGTGACGGGCACTTCGCCCGCTTTCTGCGCCGACAGCAGGGCCGACAAACTGCTCTCCGGCAAGGTGAACACAACATCGATCGGATCGAGCTGGGTAATGCTGGTGAGCGAGGTGGTCGGCTGCACCAGGCTGCCCGGATACACGCCGATGGCGCCGACCCGGCCGCTCAGGGGCGCGCGCAAGATGGTGTAGCTGGAATCGACTTGGGCCGCGCGCAAGGCGGCCTGGTCGGCGGCCAGCAAGGCGCGCGCCGCGTCGAGCTGGCTTTGCAGGGTATCGACGGCGCCCTGGGCGATGAAGTTCTTGCTGAGCAAATCGGTGCTGCGCTTGAGCTGGCGCTCGAAGTCCTGCACCGAGGCGCGGTCGCGCAACACTTGCGCCTGGGCTTTTTCCACGTTGGCGCTTTCGGTGCGTGCGTCCAGGGTGAACATCAGCTCGCCCTGTTTGACGTACTGGCCTTCCTTGATATGCACCTTGGCAATCGTGCTGGTGGTTTGCGGATGCAGGTCGACGCTGCTGATCGGCGTCACGCTGCCATTGGCCTGCAGCACGATGGGCACGTCCTGGCGCACGGGCTTGACCACGCTGACGCTGGTCGGCGCCTGCCCTCCCTTGGCCGCCGCTCCGCTCCTGGCCTTGTCGGCGGACTGATGATTGAAATACCAGATGCCGCCACCGATACACAGGGCACCACCGACCAGGATTGCCAGGCTAGTTTTTTTCATTATTCGTCACGCTGTCTCGGCGCGGATTTTGCAGGTTGAATTAATTGCCTAAAGGCATTAAGGGCGATATTGTCGCATGAAAGCGTCACGGGAAATCATCACTTTCCTGCGTAATATTGTGGCACCACCAGGGTCACTTCCAGCCCGCCGTCCACATGATTGGACAGCAAAACCGTGGCGCCGTGCTGTTCGGCGATATTGCGTGCAATCGTCAGGCCCAGGCCGGTGCCGCCGGATTCGCGCGAACGCGAGGTCTCGATGCGGTAGAACGGTTCGAACACCTTGGCCAGCTGGTCGGGCGCAATGCCGGGACCGCCATCGCGGATGCGGATGCGCGCCGCGCCCGTCAGGCGCTCGACCGTCACCTGCGCATGCTGGCCATATTTGACGGCATTGTCGATCAGGTTGACCAGGCAGCGCCGCATGGCGATCGGGCGGCCCATCAGGGCCATGCCGGCATGGCCTTCCAGGGTCACGTTCTGGCCCGCATCGGCGGCGTCCGAACAGACGCTGTCGAGCAGCGAATCGAGGTCGAGCGCCTGCATCGCTTCCGTGCTGTCCATCGAGCGCGCCAGGTCCAGCCCTTCCTTGACCATGCTCTGCATGGCCGACAAATCGCCCACCAGCCGTTCGTGCAGGTCGGAGTCGGCCACTTTTTCCAGCCGCAGGCGCAAACGCGTGAGCGGCGTCTGCAGATCGTGCGTGATGGCGGCCAGCATCTGCGTGCGCTGGAAGATGTGCTGGCGGATGCGCGCCTGCATGGCGTTGAAGGCCGCGCTGGCCTGGCGGATTTCGCTCGCGCCCGTCAGGGCCAGCGGCGGATGGTTGATGTCGTTGCCCAGGTCTTTCGCCGCCTGCGCCAGCTGTTTCAACGGCCGCATCGTCATGCGCGTGACCAGGTAGGCCAGGATGGCGATGCTGATCAGGAAAGGCAGCAGGGTCATCCAGTCATTGTGCTCGGCGAACGCCGGCTGGCGCGGCGGCAGCACCAGCAGGCGCAGCATGTGGCCGTCCTGCATGCGCACGTCCAGGCTTTCGCAGGTGCCGCCCCAAGGCTTGGGCGAAAACAGGCCGGGCGCTTTCTTCGGCTTGACGCAGACCAGCGGCAGCTGGGCCAGCGCGGTCACCTTGAAGGCCTCGCCCAGCTTGGCTTGCAGCGCGCTGGAAAACTCGGTCGGCGCGCCGGCCGCGTGTTCGGCGTCCGGCCGCAGTTCCAGCCGCACGCTGCCCTTGTTGGCCACCTTCAGGTAGGCCGCGCGCGACGCCAGCGGCACCATGTCGGTCGACATCACCAGCTGCTCGGCACGCTCGACGGCGTGATAGTCGCGGTACTGTTCGATCGCCCGCTGGCGCTCGCCCACGGCCAGCCACTGCGTCAGCGCGGCCGAGGCCACCACGCCGATCAGCAGCACCATGAAGACGCGCCCCGTCATCGAACCGAGAAAGGCCTTCACGCGTGCGGCTCCACGTTGACCTGGCCGGCCAGCACATAGCCGCCGTTGCGCACGGTCTTGATGATTTGCGGCAAACGTGCATCCTCGCCCAGCTTTTGCCGCAAGCGGCTGATCTGGATATCGATCGAGCGGTCGAACGGGTCGGCGTCGCGGCCCTGCGTCAGGTTCAGCAGCTGGTCGCGGTTCAGCACACGGTTCGGGTGCTCGAGGAACACGCGCAACAAACGAAATTCCGCGCCCGACAGCATGATCACCACGCCGGTCGGGTTGAGCAGGTGGCGCGCCGTCAGGTCCAGGGTCCAGCCCGAGAAGCGGATCTGCTGCGCCTTGTCCGACGGCGCATTGGACGGCATCGCATGGCTGCGGCGCAGCACGCTGCGGATGCGCGCCAGCAGCTCGCGCGGCTCGAATGGTTTCGGCAGGTAATCGTCGGCGCCCATTTCCAGGCCCAGGATGCGGTCCAGCGGTTCGTTGCGGGCCGTCAGCATGATGACGGGCACGGTCGACTGCGCGCGCAGCTTGCGGCACAGGGTCAGGCCGTCGTCGCCGGGCAGGTTCAGGTCGAGCACGATCAGGTCGGGCCGGGTTTCGTCCAGCACCTTCCACATGGCCGTGCCATCGGCCGCGCCCAGGGTGCGGTAGGCATTGGTTTCCAGGTAATCCGCCAGCAGGCTGCGGATATCGCGGTCGTCGTCGACGATCAGTATTGTAGAAGTGGTTTCCATGCCTGAATTATCCCCACTTCAGAAGGGCGTGCACAGCGCATTTGTATCGTCTTGTATATAGACCATGTGACGAAACATACGGATACAAACTGTCGGACAGCGGACACTTCGTGGAAACATGGGGCGGCCACACTGGATTCATGTGCACAGACATGTACATGCTCTCTTCACTCATAAAGGAATCCAGATGAACACCTCATTTCACACCGTACGCAAACACCTGATCGTCGCGCTGAGCGTACTCGGCATGGGTGCCGCATCGCTGACCGTCCACGCCCAGCAAGCTCCCGCCAGCGCCCCGGCCGCCACCAGCAACCCGAAAGCCGCACCGGACGGCCCGCGCGCTCATCGTGGCGAACGCGGCGGCGAACACCGTGGCGAACGCGGCAATCCGGCCGAACGCATGGCCAAATACCAGGCCCGCCTGCACGACAAGCTAAAACTCACCGCCGCCCAGGAACCGGCCTGGGCCACCTTTACGGCCGCCAACGCGCCGAAAAAGCCGGCCGGCGACTGGAAGGCCAAGCGCGAAGCGTTTGCCAAGCTGTCGGCACCCCAGCGCATGGAGCAGTGGATCGCCCTGTCGAAGGAGCGCATCGCCGGCCAGGAAAGCCGTCTGGCGTCGCTGAAAACGTTTTATGGCGTGCTGACGCCGGAACAACAGAAAGTGTTCGATAACAGCGTGCCGGGCGGCAAGCATGGCGGCATGCGCGGACACCATGGCCACCGTGGCGGCCCGGAACATAAAGCCGGCTAAAACTGTTGCAAACAAAGAAAAGGCCTGCAATGCAGGCCTTTTTTCATATGAACAACGCGAGTAAACGCTTACTTTGCATCGAGCTTGTTCAACGACGCCAGGAAGGTTTCCGCGTTCTGGAAGCCGATCACGCGCGATTGCGGTATCTCCTGGCCTTGCGGATTGAACATGATGATGCCGGGCGGGCCGAACAGTTGAAAACGTTTCAGCATGGCCTTGTCGTCCGCGTCATTGGCCGTCACGTCGACCTGCAGCAGCACCGACATGCCCATCTTGTCGCGCACGGCTGGCGCGACAAACGTCAGCTTTTCCATTTCCTTGCACGACACGCACCAGTCCGCATAAAAATCGAGCAGCGCCGTCTTGCCGTTCAATTGCGCCAGCGCCGCATCGAGCTGCGCCACGGTTTTTACGCGCGTAAAAGCATGCGGATGGACCTGGCCACCGCCCAGGTGGGCCAACGGCGCCAGCGGATCGCGGCCGCCGCTGGCCACGCCCACCAGCTGCACCGCGCCGAGGATGGCGAACACCAGGCCGAAGGCCTTGGCCACCCAGGCGTTTTTGGAAGAGCTTTTGCCCACCAGCAGATACATGCCGTAGCCGATGAACAGCGCGGTCCAGCCCAGCATCTGCACGCTGCCCGGCAACACGGGCGACACCAGCCACCAGGCCACGCCCAGCAGCAGCACGCCAAAGAAACGTTTCACGGCATCCATCCAGGCGCCGGCGCGCGGCAGCAAGGCGCCGGCCGACACGCCGACCAGGATCAGGGGCACGCTCATGCCGACCGCCATCGCAAACAGGGCGCTGCCGCCGATGACCACGTCGCGCGTCTGGCTGATGTACAGCAAGGCGCCGGCCAGCGGCGCGGCCACGCACGGCCCCACGATCAGGGCCGAGATCGCGCCCATCACGAACACGCCCGCCAGGCGGCCGGAGGATTGCTGGTTCGACACGGTGGCCAGCTTGCCCTGCAAGAAGGCCGGTACCTGCAGTTCATAAAAGCCGAACATCGACAGCGACAAGCCGGCCATCAGCAAGGCAAAGAAACCGAGCACCCACGGGTTCTGCAGCTTGGCCGCCAGCCCTTCGCCGGCCAGGCCCGCCGCCACGCCCAGCGCCGTATAGACGATCGCCATGCCCAGCGCATAGGTCAGCGACAGCAGCAGGCCGCGCGAGCGGCTGACCTTGGCGCCGTCACCGACGATAATCGACGACAGGATCGGCACCATCGGCAGCACGCACGGCGTGAAGGCCAGGCCCAGGCCCAGCAGCATGAACAACGGCACGATCACCAGCAGCTTGCCGCCTTTTAAGGCAGATTCGATACTGCCCATTTCGCTTGTCACCGGTGCCGCAGCAGCACTGACGACAGGCGCGGCCGGGACCGGCACGGCATCGGGCGTGCTGGTGATATCGGCTTGCGGGATGCTCATCACGGAAACGCCCGGCGAGGCCTGCGCCTGCGGGCCGTTGATGGCCTTGGTATCGACGGCGGGCGTATCGACGGCGGGCGCCGCCGGCAAGGCGAATTTCGAGGCGACCGCGCCTGGCGCCATGCTCTGGCCGCCGGCGCCGACCAGCTTGATCGTCGCATCCTGCGGCGCATAGCACAGGCCCTTGTCCGAGCAGCCCTGGCCGGTCGATTTGAGCGTAAACGCGCCGGCCGCCTGCACGGGAATCGTGATGGTCAGCGTGTGGCGGAAGGTCTCGACGTTCTTCTGGAAGGTTTCGTCGAACTTGACCTTGCCTTTCGGGAAGACGGGCGTGCCCAGAGTGGCGCCGGTGGCCTCGAACTTGAAGCGCTCGTGGTACATATAGTAGCCATCGGCGATCACATAGGTCACCGCGATGGTGGCCGGGTCCTGCATGCGGGCGGAAAACTTGAACGCCAGTTCGGGATCGAGGAATTCGTCATCGGCGCGCGCGTGGCCGGCGCCGAATACGGCCATCAACAACAGCAGAAACGCGGCAAACCAGTGGGGCAAGGAGTAACGCGAGGGCAAGCGCGCGGCGGCGCCGGAAGGGAAACGGGACATGAACTACCTTTTTCGACCATTCAACAAGAAGTCGCGCGGAGCATGCAGGGCCGGCGCGAAAGAAGAATAGTACACCGCGGCAGAGCCGGCTGCAGCAGAAAGCAAAAAAGCCAGGCTAGGCCTGGCTTTCCTTGAAGCAGTAACCGGGATTACTCGCCAGCGACTTCAACTGCTTCGGTCGTATCTGGACGATCCATCAGTTCAACGAATGCCATAGGAGCATTGTCGCCGACGCGGAAGCCCATTTTCAGGATACGCACATAACCACCGTTACGGTTGGCATAACGCGGGCCCAGTTCAGCGAACAGTTTGACGACCATTTCACGGTCGCGCAGACGGTTGAAGGCCAGACGCTTGTTTGCCAGGGAGTCGGTTTTGCCGATGGTCAGAATTGGCTCGACAACGCGGCGCAGTTCTTTTGCTTTTGGCAGGGTGGTTTTGATCGCTTCGTGACGCAGCAGCGATACTGTCATGTTGCGCAGCATAGCCAGACGGTGGGACGAGGTACGATTCAGTTTACGGAGGCCGTGACCGTGACGCATGGTAAATCCTTTCGGTAGTGAGTTTAAATCCAGTTCTTCGATCAATGAAGCAAGCGCTTCATCGCGGACCGGTTTGGTACTTCAAAAATAAAAGCCTGGGACACCTGTCCCAGGCAGTTTGCTACAAACTTCGAATTACTTTTCCAGGCCGGCAGGCGGCCAGTTTTCCAGCTTCATGCCCAAGGTCAGGCCGCGCGATGCCAGCACTTCCTTGATTTCGTTCAGCGATTTGCGGCCCAGGTTAGGCGTTTTCAGCAGCTCGTTTTCCGAACGCTGGATCAGGTCGCCGATGTAGTAGATGTTTTCGGCTTTCAGGCAGTTGGCCGAACGCACGGTCAACTCCAGGTCGTCGACTGGACGCAGCAGGATAGGATCGACCAGCGGAGCGCGCGATGGTGCTTCCGCGGCGGCTTCCGTGCCTTCCAGGGCAGCGAACACATTCAACTGGTCCACCAGGACGCGGGCCGACTGGCGGATCGCTTCTTCCGGCGAGATCACGCCGTTGGTTTCGATGTTGATGATCAGCTTGTCCAGGTCGGTACGCTGTTCGACGCGCGCCGATTCAACGAAGTACGACACGCGGCGCACTGGCGAGAACGACGCGTCCAGGATGATGCGGCCGATGGTCTTGTTGGTGTCTTCCGACAGGCGACGCACGTTGCCAGGAACGTAGCCGCGGCCTTTTTCAACCTTGATCTGCATGTCCAGCTTGCCACCGGCGGTCAGGTGGGCGATCACGTGGTCAGGGTTGATCAGTTCGACGTCGTGCGGCAGGTCGATGTCGGAGGCCAGGATCGCGCCTTCGCCTTCTTTTTTCAGGGTCAGGGTCACCGAATCGCGGTTGTGGACTTTGAAAACCACACCCTTCAAGTTCAGCAACAGATCGACGACGTCTTCCTGCACGCCATCGAGGGAAGAATATTCGTGGACGACGCCGGCGATCGTCACTTCGGTCGGCGCGTAGCCCACCATCGACGACAGCAGAACGCGGCGCAACGCGTTACCCAATGTGTGGCCATAGCCGCGCTCGAACGGCTCCATCACGACTTTGGCGTGACCTGCACCGAGAGCTTCAACATCGATAATACGTGGCTTCAACAAACTGTTTTGCATGAAATGTCCTTTTCAATACCCTCGGCTCGTTACGCCGATAAGGCTGATGGCATTAGTGAAACGCCCACTCTGCAAAAAAATGCAAAGTGGGCGGGAATCTTGCTACTTGATACGATTAACGCGAGTACAGCTCGACGATCAGCGATTCGTTGACGTCGTTGGCGATTTCGTTACGCTCTGGCAGGGACTTGAAAGTACCTTCCATTTTCTTGGCATCAACCGAAACCCAGCTAGGCATACCAACTTGTTCGGCCAGCGACAGTGCTTCAACGATACGCACTTGCTTTTTCGATTTTTCACGAACAGCGACGATATCGCCGACTTTGACCGAGTACGAAGCGATGTTGACAACGATACCGTTCACGGTGAATGCTTTGTGGCTGACCAGTTGACGCGCTTCAGCGCGGGTCGAGCCAAAGCCCATGCGGTAGCAAACGTTGTCCAGACGCGTTTCCAGCAACTTCAACAGCGTTTCGCCGGTGTTGCCTTTACGACGGTCTGCTTCAGCGAAGTAGCGGCGGAATTGACGTTCCAGCACGCCGTACATGCGCTTGACTTTTTGCTTTTCGCGCAGTTGGTTACCGTAGTCCGAGGTGCGGGCGCCGGATTTGACACCGTGCTGGCCTGGTTTGACGTCCAGTTTGCACTTGCTGTCCAGCGAGCGACGTGCGCTCTTCAGGAACAGGTCAGTACCTTCACGGCGGGAGAGTTTTGCTTTAGGTCCGATATAACGTGCCACGATACTTCCTTTTTTTAAATGATAACGCCCCAGCCACATGCATGATCAAACACACTGATGCGGTTAGGCGCTAGTCTGATTCACTTGCGATCAGACGGTGGCTGAAAACGAAAAACCCGTCAAATACAATTTGACAGGCAAGAACAGCCGGGCAGTATAACCGTTTCCGGCTCCCTGCTCCAGCGTTTTCACACAACTGTACTCAATACAACAAACAGAAGAGCAGCTGGCGCCGAGGCGCCCACTGCAATACTGTCTTAGATACGACGACGTTTCGGTGGACGGCAACCGTTGTGCGGTACCGGCGTCACGTCCTGGATCTCGGTGATCTTGATGCCCAGGTTGTTCAGCGCGCGAACGGCGGATTCACGACCAGGACCTGGGCCCTTGATACGTACTTCCAGGTTCTTTACGCCACACTCAACAGCCACTTTACCAGCGGCTTCCGCGGCGACCTGCGCTGCGAATGGGGTCGATTTACGCGAACCCTTGAAGCCTGCACCGCCGGAGGTAGCCCACGACAAGGCATTGCCTTGACGATCGGTGATGGTAATGATGGTGTTATTGAACGAAGCGTGGACATGTGCGATGCCTTCAGCGACGTTCTTTTTAACTTTTTTACGCACGCGTGCTGATGCGGCGTTATTTTGCGACTTGGCCATAATTATTCCCTAGCGGATTATTTTTTCAGCGATTGAGCGGCTTTACGCGGTCCCTTGCGGGTACGTGCGTTCGTACGCGTACGCTGGCCACGGCAAGGCAGACCCTTGCGATGACGCATGCCGCGGTAGCAACCCAGATCCATCAAACGCTTGATGTTCATGGACAGTTCACGACGCAGATCGCCTTCGACGATGAATTTACCTACTTCATCGCGCAGTTTTTCCAGTTCGCTGTCATCCAGATCTTTGATCTTCTTGTTGGTTGCTACACCGGTCGATGCACAGATTTTCTCTGCGCGTGGACGGCCAACACCGTAGATGGCTGTCAGGCCGATAACGGTATGCTGATGATTTGGGATATTAACCCCTGCAATACGTGCCATTTGTTATTCCTCGATTAACCTTGACGCTGCTTGTGACGTGGTTCCACGCAGATTACGCGGACTACGCCTTTGCGCTTGATGATCTTGCAGTTGCGGCAGATCCGCTTGACTGATGCGAGAACTTTCATTTTGGGGCTCTTTCTTTCGCTTCTTTGGTTTGATTCAGTGTGTTACTTGGTACGGAACACAATGCGGGCTCGGCTCAAGTCATACGGCGTCAACTCCACCGTCACCTTGTCTCCAGGGAGAATGCGAATATAGTTCATCCGCATTTTACCTGAAATATGCCCGAGCACCACGTGTCCGTTCTCCAGCTTCACTCGAAATGTTGCATTTGGGAGATTCTCAAGAATCTCGCCCTGCATCTGTATGACGTCGTCTTTTGCCATTCGGTATGTTTACCGCGCTTAACGCGTCGGAATTCCGCCCTTGAAATTTGCTTTGCGCAGCAGTGAATCATATTGCTGCGACATCACGTAGTTCTGTACTTGCGCCATGAAATCCATGGTGACAACTACAATAATCAATAAAGAAGTACCGCCGAAATAGAATGGTACTTTCCACTGGGCTTGCATAAATTCCGGCAATAAACACACCAGGGTGATGTAGACTGCGCCGGCAAGTGTCAAGCGTGTCAGGATCTTGTCGATGTAACGGGCTGTCTGTTCGCCTGGACGGATCCCGGGAATGAACGCACCGCTCTTCTTCAAGTTATCCGCTGTTTCCTTGCTGTTAAAGACCAGCGCGGTATAGAAGAAACAGAAAAACACGATCGCCACTGCGTACAACAGCGCATGGATAGGCTCACCAGGCCCCATCGATGCTGCCAAATCTTTCAAGAACCGCACCGCAGGGTTAGCGTTGTCGGCGCCCTTTGAAAACCAGTCCACGATAGTGGCCGGGAACAAGATGATCGAAGAAGCAAAGATCGGCGGGATCACGCCGGCCATGTTCAGCTTCAACGGCAAATGGCTGGTTTGACCGCCATAAATCTTGTTGCCTACCTGGCGCTTCGCGTAGTTGACCAATATTTTGCGCTGACCGCGTTCGACAAATACCACGAAGAACGTTACCAGGGCTACCAGCAGCACGATGAAGATCGCGCCCAAGCTGCCGATCGAACCATTCGATACCAGGCTGAACAAACCACCCAGTGCGGAAGGCAGACCTGCTGCAATACCGGCAAAAATGATGATCGAGATGCCGTTACCCAAGCCACGCTCGGTAATCTGCTCACCCAACCACATCAAAAACATTGTTCCGGTCAACAAAGTGACGACCGTCACGAAGCGGAATGCAAGACCAGGTTCCAACACCAGACCAGCTTGCGACTCCAGTGCGACTGCAATACCTAACGCTTGAAACAGTGCCAGTGCCACCGTGAAATACCGGGTGTACTGGGTGATCTTGCGGCGGCCTGCTTCGCCTTCTTTTTTCAACGCTTCCATCTGCGGTGACACGATCGACAGCAATTGCATGATGATCGAGGCCGAGATATAAGGCATGATACCCAGCGCAAACACTGTAAAACGAGACAAGGCACCGCCCGAGAACATGTTGAACATGCCCAGGACGCCGCCTTCGTGCTCCTTGAACAGCGAGGCTAATTGTGTCGGGTCAATCCCGGGAACCGGGACGTGAGCACCGATACGATAAACCACCAATGCGCCAAGCAAAAACCAGAGCCGTCCCCAAGGGAAACCGGCCGCTGCACTTTTAGCAAGTTGTGGATTAGTCGCCAATTTTCGCTCCGATCAAGCTGTTAGCGGTCAACTCAGGCTACCGAGCCGCCGGCTGCTTCGATGGCTGCTTTCGCGCCAGCGGACACTTTCAAGCCCTTCAAATTCACCGCTTTGGTGATTTCGCCGGACAAGATCACGCGCACGTCACGGGCCAACACGCCCAGAACGCCAGCTTGCTTCAAGACCAGAATGTCGACATCGCCAACAGCCAGGTTGTTCAGATCGGACAGGCGCACTTCAGCTTTGAAGGTTGCGTGCATCGATTTGAAACCGCGCTTAGGCAGACGGCGTTGCAGAGGCATCTGACCGCCTTCGAAACCGACTTTATGAAAGCCGCCCGAACGCGATTTCTGACCTTTGTGACCACGACCCGAGGTTTTACCCAGGCCGGAGCCGATACCGCGACCGACGCGACGCTTGTAGTGCTTGGCGCCTTCGGCTGGTGCAATAGTATTCAATTCCATGATTTGCTCCGTTCGTGTAAGCCCGAAGGCTTACCCGACAACTTTAACGAGATACGATACTTTATTGATCATGCCGCGTACGGATGGGGTGTCTTGCAGTTCGGAAACCGAATTTACACGACGCAGACCCAGACCGCGCACGGTAGCGCGATGCGATTCGCGCGTACCGATCAAGCCCTTGACCAATTGCACTTTGACTGTGTTTGTCATTTTGTCCACCTTAAGCCAGAATGTCTTCAACCGACTTGCCGCGTTTGGCAGCGATATCGGAAGCAGTACTCATTTTCGACAGGCCGTCCAGCGTAGCGCGCACCAGGTTGTAAGGGTTGTTCGAACCGGTGGATTTCGCCACCACGTCCGTCACGCCCATTACTTCGAAGATCGCGCGCATTGCGCCACCAGCGATAACGCCGGTACCAGGCTTGGCTGGGTTCATCAGAACCTTCGACGCGCCGTGACGACCCACTACCGTATGATGCAAGGTACCGTTTTTGAGCGGCACTTTGATCAGGTTGCGGCGAGCTTCTTCCATTGCTTTTTGCACGCCAACCGGCACTTCTTTCGATTTGCCCTTGCCCATGCCGACGCGGCCATCGCCATCACCAACTACGGTCAGCGCGGCGAAACCCATGATACGACCACCCTTGACCACTTTGGTCACGCGGTTGATCGCGATCATTTTTTCGCGCATGCCATCATCCGGCTTGTCGCTTTGCATTTTTGCTTGCATTTTTGCCATGATTGATCCTTAGAACTTCAGACCGGCTTCGCGTGCGGCTTCTGCCAACGCTTTCACACGGCCGTGGTAACGGAAACCGGAGCGGTCAAACGCAACTTCGGTAATCCCTGCTTTCAACGCTTTTTCAGCGACGCGCTTGCCGATCAAGGCTGCAGCAGCGGCATTGCCGCCTTTGCCGGATTGGCCTGCCAGTTCAGCGCGAACTTCCGCTTCAGCCGTCGAGGCCGAAACCAGGACTTTAGCGTCCGGGCTGATCAGGTTGGCGTAAATGTGCAGGTTGGTGCGGTGCACCGACAAGCGATTTACTTTCAATTCCGCAATCTTGATGCGGGTTTGGCGTCCGCGGCGAAGCCGTGATTCTTTCTTATCCATCGTCAGCCCCTAATTACTTCTTCTTGGTTTCTTTAAGCTTGACCACTTCGTCCGCATAGCGAACGCCCTTGCCTTTATAAGGCTCAGGGGAGCGGTAAGCACGAACTTCAGCGGCTACCTGGCCAACCTGTTGACGGTCGATACCCTT
The DNA here is from genome assembly GCF_030944405.1 of Janthinobacterium sp. J1-1. Lineage (NCBI taxonomy): Bacteria > Pseudomonadati > Pseudomonadota > Betaproteobacteria > Burkholderiales > Oxalobacteraceae > Janthinobacterium > Janthinobacterium sp. J1-1. Next base: position 765,480 of record NZ_CP132339.1, on the reverse strand, counting down.
GATCAGGATCTCGGTCGGGGTTGGTGTTGCGCAGGTAACGCCGGCTGGCATGTCATGCACTACAGGGTGCGAGAAGCCCAGGGACAGATTCAACTTGTCGCCTTGCGCTTGCGCCTTGTAACCCACGCCAACCAGGTTCAGCTTTTTCTCGAAACCCTTGGTGACGCCAACAACCATGTTGTTGACCAGTGCGCGCAGCGTGCCGGACATGGCATTGGCTTCGCGGCTGTCGTTCGCCACGTCGAAACTCAGGGTTCCTGCATTGTTTTCCACTTTGACCTGGCCGGTGAGGGCCTGGGAAAGCACGCCCAGCGGGCCTTTTACGGTGATCGCTTGTGCGGAGATGGCGACTTCAGCGCCAGCTGGCACAACGATAGGCATTTTAGCTACTCGAGACATGTGTAACTCCTTAAGCCACGTAGCAAATAACTTCGCCGCCGACACCGGTAGCGCGTGCTTTGCGGTCAGTCATGACGCCTTGCGGAGTCGACACGATCGCCACACCCAAGCCATTCATCACAACAGGGATCTCGTCTTTGCCCTTGTAGACGCGCAGGCCCGGACGGGACACGCGCTCAAGGCGCTCAATGACGGGACGGCCAACATAATACTTCAAACCGATCTTCAGTTCCGCCTTGCCACCAGCTTCGGCAACAGCGAAATCTTCAATGTAACCCTCGTCCTTCAGGACGTTGGCAATCGCAATTTTGACTTTCGACGATGGCATGGCCACTGTCGTTTTTTGCACGCCCTGGGCGTTACGAATGCGGGTCAGCATATCGGCGATAGGATCGCTCATACTCATTGCATATTCTCCTATTACCAGCTTGCTTTAGTCATACCCGGAATTTCACCACGCATGGCGAATTCACGGAGCTTGATACGACCCAGACCGAATTTACGGAATGTGCCGCGCGGACGACCAGTGATGGCGCAACGGTTACGTTGACGCGTCGGGTTCGAGTTACGTGGCAGCGCCTGCAATTTCAGGCGAGCTTCGTAGCGCTCTTCTTCCGATTTCGATTGGTCATCGACGATGGCCTTGAGAGCTTCGCGCTTAGGGGCGAATTTCGCCACCAGGTCAGCACGCTTGATCTCACGATTAATCAGTGACAGTTTGGCCATGATCAGTTCCTGAAAGGGAATTTAAAGGCGGCGAGCAAAGCTTTGGCTTCGTCATCGGTCTTAGCAGTTGTCGTGATGCTGATATTCATACCGCGCAACGCGTCAATCTTGTCGTATTCGATTTCAGGGAAAATGATCTGTTCCTTGACACCGATGTTGTAGTTGCCACGACCGTCGAATGCACGACCGTTCACACCACGGAAATCGCGTACGCGCGGCAGGGCCACGGTAATGAAGCGATCCAGGAACTCGTACATGCGAGCGCCGCGCAGGGTGACCATCGTACCGATCGGGTAACCTTCACGGATTTTGAAGCCTGCGATCGCTTTGCGGGACTTGGTGGTCACTGGCTTCTGGCCGGCGATCTTGGTCAAGTCAGCAACTGCGTGCTCGAGAACTTTTTTATCCGCGATAGCCTCACCAACACCCATGTTCAGGGTGATCTTGGTCAGGCGTGGAACTTCCATCACCGACTTGTAACCAAACTTGCTGGTCAGGTCGGCAACGACTTTTTCTTTATAGAATTCTTGGAGACGTGCCATGATTTCTTAAGCCTTCACTACTTCGCCGGAGGATTTAAAGATGCGAACTTTCTTGCCGTCCACTTCTTTGAAACCCACGCGATCTGCCTTGCCAGTCGCTGCATTGAACAATGCAACGTTGGACACGTGAATTGGCATGGTCTTATCGACGATACCACCAGTTACGCCAGTCATCGGGTTTGGCTTGGTCGCTTTTTTAGCGACGTTGATGCCATCAACCACGATATGTTCAGCATCGATACGTTGCTGCACCACACCACGTTTGCCCTTGTCTTTCCCGGTCAGAACGATGACTTCGTCGTTTTTACGAATCTTATCCATTACGACTCCTTACAGGACTTCCGGTGCCAGGGACACGATTTTCATGAACTTCTCAGTACGCAGTTCGCGTGTGACAGGTCCAAAAATACGGGTACCGATCGGTTCCAGCTTGGCGTTCAACAGAACGGCGGCGTTGCCGTCGAACTTCACCAGGGAACCGTCTTGGCGGCGAACACCTTTAGCGGTGCGCACAACCACGGCGTTATAAATTTCACCTTTTTTGACACGGCCACGTGGCGCAGCAACCTTGACGGTTACTTTGATCACATCGCCAATGCCAGCATAACGGCGCTTGGAGCCACCCAATACCTTGATGCACATTACTTCCTTGGCACCGGTATTGTCAGCCACTTCGAGCCGGCTTTCAGTTTGAATCATAGTATTCTCTTTCCCAACTTAAGCCGAAGAATCCACACAATGTAGACCCGCGGTCAGTCTTGGTCCCGCCAGAGCCGCCCTGCTGGGCTTCACTGTTTGGGTGCATGACCTTCATACATCAACTGACCGCGGAGCTATGTCTGTGGCCAGACACTTTGCGGCGTTACATGAACGAAGCCCGCAAGTATTACATACAATTTGCGGGCCTGCAAGTACTAATTAAAAGCCACCGCCGAAACGGTGGTTTTTATTTAAACGATGGGTGCGGCTTGAACCACACGTGTCACCGTCCATGCCTTCGTTTTGGAGATCGGACGACCTTCCTGGATCTCTACCGTGTCACCGGCTTTGACCTGGTTGGTCTCGTCATGCGCGTGATACTTGTTCGAACGCATGATGATCTTGCCATACAAAGGATGTTTTACGTGGCGCTCGATCAGAACGGTAACGGTCTTGTCCATCTTGTCGGATACCACTTTACCGATCAGCGTGCGCTTGAGCGACTGTTTCACTGGTTCGTTCATTTGGCTTCCTTCAGATTCATTACCGTCTTCACACGCGCGATATCGCGGCGTACCTTCTTGAGCTGCGAAGTGTTGCTCAGCTGTTGCGTAGCGATTTGCATACGCAGGCCGAACTGTGCCTTCAACAAGTCATTCAGCTCTTTTTGCAGAGCTGGCTGGTCTTTGCCGCGGAGTTCAGTTGCTTTCATATCCAACTCCAATTATTGGCCAACTTGGCGGATGACAAACGTCGTCGCCAGTGGCAGTTTAGCGGCGGCAAGACGGAAAGCTTCCCGTGCCAGCGCTTCATCAACGCCATCCATTTCGTACAGTACTTTGCCTGGCTGAATTTCAGCGACGTAGTACTCAGGATTACCTTTACCGTTACCCATACGGACTTCAGCCGGTTTGTTCGAAATCGGTTTGTCCGGGAAAATACGGATCCAGATACGGCCACCGCGCTTGATGTGACGCGTCATTGCACGACGCGCCGCTTCAATTTGACGCGCAGTGATACGACCGCGCGCAACGGCTTTCAGACCGAATTCGCCAAACGACACGGCGGTGCCGCGGCTGTGCGAAATACCGGTGTTACGGCCTTTCTGCTCTTTACGATACTTTCTGCGTGCTGGTTGCAGCATGATTATTCTCCTGCTTTCTCAGCGGGTGCTGCTGCGGCGGCCGGTTTAGCGGCGGTACGCACACGTGCACCTGGTGCTGTGGATGGTTTCGCACCGGCACCGGCTGGACGTGGGCGGCCAGCTGGCTTGCCATCGTCACGGCGTGGACCGCGGCTCTTCTTCTCGTCAGCTGGGGTATCGATGACTGGTGCATCGCCGTTAGGCGCGCGGTCACCTTTGTATACCCACACCTTGACACCGATGATGCCGTAGGTGGTCGATGCTTCGCTGGTACCGTAGTCGATATCGGCGCGCAGGGTATGCAGAGGCACGCGGCCTTCGCGGTACCATTCTTTACGGGCGATTTCGATACCGTTCAGACGGCCGGACGACATGATCTTGATACCGAGTGCACCCAGGCGCATTGCATTTTGCATTGCACGCTTCATGGCGCGGCGGAACATGATCCGTTTTTCCAGCTGCTGCGAGATCGAATCGGCGATCAGTTGCGAGTCGATTTCAGGCTTGCGAATTTCTTCGATGTTCACGTGAACAGGTACGCCCATGATCTTGGTCAGCGCCGACTTCAGTACTTCGATGTCTTCGCCTTTTTTACCAATGACCACGCCTGGACGCGAGCTGTAGATCGTGAAGCGCGCGTTCTTGGCAGGACGCTCGATAACGATGCGGCCAACCGAAGCGTTCTTCAGTTTCTTTTTCAGGTAAGCACGTGCTTTCAAGTCTTCGTTCAGCATGGCAGCGAAATTGCCGTTGCCTGCATACCAGCGCGAAGCCCAGTTACGGGTGACCGCCAGACGGAAACCGGTTGGATGAATTTTCTGACCCATCGTGGCTCCTTAGTTACCGACAGTCACGTAAACGTGACAGGATTGTTTCGAAATACGGTCGCCACGGCCTTTTGCACGCGCGGTGAAGCGCTTCAGGACCGGGCCCTTTTCGACGTAGATCGTTTTCACGAACAGTTCGTCGATGTCCGCGCCGTCATTGTGTTCCGCATTGGCGATTGCCGATTCCAGAACACGCTTGATGATCGCAGCACCTTTTTTCGGGCTGAATTGCAAGATGTTGAGTGCTGCGTCAACTTTCTTGCCACGGATCAGGTCAGCAACCAGGCGACCTTTTTGGTCGGACAGGCGCACACCTTTGAGGATAGCTTTGGTTTCCATTATTTCTTAGCCTTTTTGTCAGCTGCATGACCCTTGAACGTACGGGTCAGTGCGAATTCGCCGAGCTTGTGACCAACCATGTTTTCGGAAACATAAACCGGCACGTGCAGCTTGCCGTTATGAACCGCGATCGTCAGGCCGATAAAGTCAGGCATGATTGTCGAACGACGCGACCAGGTTTTGATTGGCTTTTTGTCTTTGGCAGCTTGCGCGGCTTCAACTTTTTTCACCAGGTGGGCGTCACAGAACGGCCCTTTTTTCAATGAACGTGTCATGTGCTACCCCTTATTTCTTGCCGCGGCGCGAGACGATCATGGAAGTAGTACGCTTGTTGCTGCGTGTCTTCTTACCTTTAGTCTGTTGGCCCCAAGGCGAAACTGGATGACGACCAGCTGCTGTTTTACCTTCACCACCACCGTGCGGGTGATCGACCGGGTTCATGACCACACCGCGAACGGTAGGACGAACACCGCGCCAGCGCATCGCGCCAGCTTTACCGATTTTACGCAGGCTGTGTTCGGCATTGCCGACTTCACCCACGGTTGCACGGCACTCGATGTGCACGCGACGTACTTCACCCGAGCGCAGGCGCACTTGAGCGTAGGTACCTTCACGGGCCATCAGCACGACGCCGGCGCCGGCGGTACGGGCCATTTGGGCACCTTTACCTGGCAGCATTTCGACGCAATGCATCACGGTACCGACTGGGATGTTACGGATTGGCAAGCAGTTACCCGATTTGATCGGTGCTTCCGAACCGTTCATCACGCTGTCGCCAACGGACATGCCTTTGGTTGCGATGATGTAATGACGCTCGCCGTCGGCGTAGCACAGCAGAGCGATATTCGCGGTGCGGTTTGGATCGTATTCGATACGTTCCACTTTCGCTGGAATACCATCTTTGGTGCGCTTGAAGTCGATCAGGCGATAGTGTTGCTTATGACCACCACCGATATGACGGGTGGTGATGTGACCGTTGTTGTTACGACCAGCGGTCTTGGATTTCTTTTCAACCAGGGCAGCGAACGGACGACCTTTGTACAGGTCCGGGTTCACCACCTTTACCATGCCGCGACGGCCTGGCGAGGTTGGTTTCATCTTAACGAGTGCCATTATGCAGCCTCCTCGGAGAAGTTGATTTCCTGGCCAGGTTTCAGGCACACGAAAGCACGCTTGGTATGGTTACGACGACCGTTGAACTTGCCGGTGCGTTTCTGCTTGCCTTCGCGGTTTGCAGTTTGCACGGACAGAACTTCGACCTTGAACAGCAGTTCGACTGCTGCCTTGATTTCAGGCTTGGTTGCATCCGGCAGAACGCGGAATACAATTTGCTCGTTCTTTTCCGCGACCATGGTGGCCTTCTCGGAAATCACGGGCGCCAACAGCACCTTCATCAAGCGTTCTTCGCTATGTTTCAAAATCGCGCTCATGCCAGCATCTCCTCAATCTTGGCCAGTGCAGCTTTGGTGACCAGGATCTTCTTGTAGAACACCAGGGACATCGGGTCAGCGTGACGTGGCTCAACGACGAGTACGTTAGGCAGGTTGCGCGATGCCAGTTCCAGGTTTTCGTTCAGAACGTCGGTGATGATCAGAACCGAATCAAAGCCCAGGCCGTTCAATTTTTGCGACAGCAGCTTGGTTTTTGGCGCGTCGATCGTCAGATCGTCGATGACGATCAGGCGCTCTTCGCGAGCCAGCTGCGACAGGATCGAGCAGACACCTGCGCGATACATTTTTTTGTTCACTTTGTGGGTGAAGTTTTCGTCAGGCGAGTTCGGGAAAATCCGACCACCGCCGCGCCACAGTGGCGACGACGACATACCAGCACGAGCGCGGCCGGTACCTTTTTGGCGCCATGGCTTTTTGGTCGTGTGGTGAACTTCTTCACGGTCTTTTTGCTTGCGGTTACCGCTACGTGCATTCGCTTGATAAGCGATCACGACTTGGTGGATCAGCGCTTCGTTGTAATCACGGCCGAAAATTTCATCAGCAGCGACGACATTGGAGCCGGCTTGACCTTGCGCATTCAGAAGCTTGAGTTCCATCGTTTAAGCTCCCTTCTTGGCTTTGGTTTTGATGGCTGGCGAGACAACTACCTGGCCATTTTTCGCGCCTGGAATCGCGCCTTTGACCAGCAGCAGCTGACGGTCGGCATCGATACGGGCGATCACGAGGTTCTGGATCGTACGGTTAACGTCACCCAGATGACCGGTCATGCGCTTACCAGGGAAAACACGACCTGGATCTTGCGCCATACCGATGGAACCTGGAACGTTGTGCGAACGCGAGTTACCGTGCGTTGCACGGCCAGAAGCGAAGTGGTAACGTTTGATAACGCCTGCATAGCCTTTACCGATGGTAACGCCTTGCACGTCGATCTTTTGACCGACTTCGAACAGGGAAGCAGCGACGACATCGCCAGCTTTCAATTCGGCGGCTTTAGCAGCATCAACACGGAACTCTTTCAACAGAGTACCGGCTTCAACGCCAGCTTTAGCATGATGACCAGCAACAGCTTTGGTCACGCGGGAAGCGCGACGTTGACCGAATGCGACCTGAACAGCGGAGTAACCATCTGTTTCAGGGGTTTTGATTTGCGCAACACGGTTGTTCGATACGTCCAGCACGGTGACAGGAATCGAATCCCCTTCGTCCGTGAAAATGCGCATCATACCAACCTTGCGACCGAGAAGGCCTAGGCTCATTTTTTCTCCATTCCCACCTGCGATTGGGCGGGGCTTGTTTAACTACAAATAACGTAGGACTCAAAAAAGGACGAATCCATACCGAAGCCGGCTAGTATATAGCACAAAAACCCTTGACGCAACAAGTTAACACGAGGTATGTCAAAGTGTTGTTGTGCGCTCCGCGGCAAGTTGCCGGCATTGCCGCGAAGGAGCGATAAGGTAACACAAATCGGCCGTGCGGCGGCTATTCATGCGCCTTTCCGGCGGGCAAAGCAGCACCCTTCCCCACTTGGTACCAGTCGACCTTGCGCGTCACCACCATCACGGCCGCCAGCACGGCGAACAGCAGGATGCTGCCCATGATCAGGGCGTTGTTTTCCGAGTTCAGCAGGCCATACAGGGCGCCATAAAGGGCCGTCAGCGCCACGCCAAAGCCGAGCGCGCGGCCCACGCTGCGCAGCACGTAGGTGAGGTAAAAGCTGGTCAGTGCGATACAGGCGGCACTCGCGATTGCATACGCCATCCAGAAAGCGATATGCTCGGCCAGGCCCACCAGCAGCAGGAAGAAGATCACCAGGGCCAGGCCGACCAGCAGATACTGCACCGGGTGGATCGGCAGGCTCTTCAATATCTCGAAGATGAAGAAGGCGGCAAACGTCAGCGCCACGAACAGCAGGCCGTATTTGGTGGCGCGGTCCGACTGTGTATATACATTGATCGGCTCGATGAAGCCCACACTGAAACGGTCGACCTGGCCCAGCGGCGCGCTGTCGGGCGCCTTGAATTCGCCTTCGATGCTTGACAGCTGGGTTTGCGCATTCGAGGCCAGCGACGAGATGTCCCATTCGACCTGGAAGCCGTCGGCATTGATCTGACGATATTTCGGCGATGGCAGGAAGCGCCCGCCAAACTGCGGATGGGGCCAGTTCGACTTCATGCTGACCTGGTTGTTCTTCGCCACCGGCACGAAATGCTGGCGTTCGATGCCGCTCAGGCCCAGGTCGAAGCTGAACTTGACCTGCTGCGCCGCTGCCAGCGGCATGGCGCCCAGCGGCGCGTGCAGGCCGCTGCGGAAGGCAAACAGCTTGGTGCCCTGCTCGAACTCGATCAGGCGCCCGCCCCAGTCGATCTTCGGGATATTGCGGATGCCGCGCACGTCCTCGATCGACAGCGCGATAAAGGGCTGGCCGACGGCGATGCGCGCGTCGGCCGTCTTGCGCGGCAACTGATCCAGGCCCGGCACCGTGAAGTCGCCCCTGAAGGCATGCTGGCCGCTGTAGACCAGCACCTGGTGGATGCCGCGGTAGCGGCGGTCCGTCTCGATGGTGCCGTTCTGCAGCAGGTTGTTCGGGTACACCAGCAGGCGGCGCTGCATCACGCGGCGCTGCACTTCGGTGCGCGCCGGCACGCTGCTTTTCTGGTCCTTGTCGGCGGCGATCTCGACCCGCTCGTCATACTGCTCCACATACGGAATCACGAGGATGGGGCCGATGATGGTTTGCTCGCGCACGGAATCGGCGGCGATGCTGTCGACCGCTTCCTGGCGGAACTGCATGCGCTCCTTGATGGTCTCCTGGATCATCAGGAGGGGCAGGCCGATCAGCAGCATCAGGCCGAACACGATCAGCGCTTTGATGAGTAAAGTTTTTTGCATGGCGCATTCCTTGTAGGTAAGGCGGCCAGTCTAGAAAACCTGTATGCGCTGATGATGCGTTCTGTGTGAAGCGGGAAAAAATTCAGGCCAGCGGCAGGCACAGGCGCGCCACGGCGCCGCCGTCCGCATGGTTGCCCACGGTGACCGTACCGCCATGCAAGGAGGCCACCTCGCGCACGAAGGGCAGGCCCAGGCCCGTGCTCTTGCCGGAGGACGGACGCGGCAGCGAATAGAAACGGTCGAACACGCGCTCCTGCGCATACGCCGGGATGCCCTCGCCGCGGTCGCGCACGCTGATCTCGACTCCCTGCCCTGCCCGTTGCGCCCGCAGCTCGATGCGGCTGCCCGGCGGCGCAAAACCGATCGCGTTGTCGAGCAGGTTGCCCAGCGCCTGGCGCAGCAGCAAGGCGTCGCCGGCCACCATGGCGTCGATGAGGCTGACCTCCAGCAGCACGCCACGCGCCGCCAGCGAGGCGGCCGCATCCTGCGCCACCTGTTCCAGGAGCGGCGCCACCGCGATCGGTTCGGGAGCGTCGAGGCGCTGCTGCTTTTCCACCCGCACCAGGGCCAGCAGCTTGTCGATCAGCTGCCGCTGGCGCGCGTTCTGCTCGAGGATATTGCCCAGGAAACGCGTGCGTTCGGCGGCCGGCATGTCTTCCTGCAGCAGCTCGGCCGAGGCCTGGATGGCGGCGATCGGGCTTTTCAGTTCATGCGTCAAGGTGTGCATCAGCTGCTCGACATATTCCTTGCCTTCCAGCCGCGTGCGCATGGCGTCCAGCGCGCGGCCCAGGATGCCGATCTCGCTGCGCCCCAGCGCCGGCAGCGCCACCTTGCGGCCGTCCTCCACGGCGGCGATATAGTCCATCAGCTTGCCCAGCGCATGGTGCAACCACCACGCGAACGCCAGGCCGATCAGCAAGGAAAGCAGCAGCAGGATCGCGCCGCGCTGCAGGATGATGCGCTGGCTGCGCTCCACAAAGGCCTGCACGCTGGCGTTCGGCTTGGCCACCGTCAGCACGCCAATGATGGCGTCGCCATCGCGGATCGGCGCGGCCACGTGCATCACGGTCGACATGTCCTGGTCCGGAATCGAACGCGTGCTGCGCGCGCCGTATTTCCCCTGCAAGGTGAGATACACATCGTTCCAGCGCGAATAGTCTTTTCCCACGTCGCGCCCGCTGGTATCGAACAGCACCACGCCATGCCGGTCGGTGATATAGATGCGGTAGTCGAGCGTCCGCTTGCGCACGCCGTTGATATTCACGTCGATGGCCCGCTGCGCATAGTGCTGCATGCGCTGCAGCACCACCGAGTCGTCGAGGCGGCCATCGCGGATATCGTTCGCCACCAGCGCGGCCAGCAGCTGCGAGGTGTCGACCAGGGTGTCTTCCAGGGTCGAGCGCACGCCGGGCTTGACCTGCTCCATGAACACATTGAGCAGGAACCACGCGGCCAGGCCCACCACCAGGAAATAGCCGCACAGGATGCGCAGGCCGATCTTCATGTCAGGCGCCGGCCAGGCTGTAGCCCAGGCCGCGGTGGGTCTGGATCGGCTCTTCCCGCGCATCGACGGCGCGCAGCTTGGCGCGCAGCGATTTGACATGCGCGTCGACCGTGCGCTCGAGCGTGTCGGGCGCGCCGCTCCAGACGCGCTCCATCAGCTGCGCGCGCGACAGCACGTGGCCGGGATGCTCGAGCAGGGTTTTCAGCAGCAGGTATTCGTAGCGGGTCAGGTCCAGCGGCTGGCCGTGGAACAGCACGCGCGCTTCCAGGCCCCGCAATTCAAAGCCGGAAGCGCCGGCGACTATCGGCTTGCCAGCGTCCGGCGGCGTCTGCGCCACCCTGGCGCGGCGCAAAATGACGCGGATGCGCGCCACCAGTTCGCGCGGCGAAAACGGTTTCGTCACATAATCGTCGGCGCCGATTTCCAGCCCCACGATGCGGTCGATTTCATCGCTGCGGGCGGTCAGGAAGATCACCGGCACGTCCGAAAACTGGCGCAGCTGGCGGCATGCCTCCAGCCCGCTCATGTCGGGCAGGCCGATATCGAGCACCACCAGCTGTGGCGCATCCTCACTGCGCAAGACGGCAAGCGCCTGCTCGCCGAGCATCACGTGGCGCGGCGTGAAACCATCGGTGCGCAGCGCATAGGCGATGCTGTCGGCGATCGCCTGTTCATCTTCGACGATCAGGATGGTGCGGGTCATGGCGGCGCCGTAGTGGATGAGGAGAACGGAGTATCCCTGAAGCGGGCAAGCAGCGTCAATCGCAGGAACAGGATGAAGCGTGTGGGGCAGCGCGCATAAGCGCGCAAAAAAATGCTCACAGTAAATTAGTTATAGTATATTTAATCATACCTTCCCAAGAGATGTACCTGTGTCCACCGCCCGTACGAGGAAATCATGAAGACATCCACCATCAGCCTGTTATGCGCCGCCAGCCTGCTGGCCGCCTGCGCCACCACTCCCGATCCGGCCCCGGCGATCGCCGCCTCCAGCATGCAGCACGACGCCTGCAATGCGGCCGAGCTCAAGGGCCAGCTGGCCGAAGCCGAACTGGCCTGCAAGCAGGCGCTCGACAGCGCCGTCAAGGCCGGCGCGAAAGATGAACTGCTGTCGCAGCGCCAGTACAACCTGGGCCGCATCAAGCGCTTGCTGGGCAAGCATGTGGAAGCCGAAGCGCTGTACAAGCAGGCGCTGGCCACCGAGGAAGCGGCCCTGCCGCGCAGCGATGCGCGCATCGGCCGGCGCCTGGTGGAACTGGCGTCGGCCCTGTCGGCGCAAGGCAAATGGCAGGAAGGCAGCGCCTACCTGGAGCGTTCGCTGCCGCTGCTGCACAAGCTGTCCGACACCTCGCGCACCTACTCGGCCGAGGTCTTGCGCCAGTACGCGAAACAGCTGCAGGGTGGCCCGCAGGCGGCGCTCGGCAAGCGCTTCATGGAGACGGCCGCCATCCTGAAATAAGGATCACCGGATCAAGCACGCGCGACGTGAATACTGTGCTTGATGTGCTTGAGGTGGGCGATGATGGTAAACGTCATCACCACCAGCAGCGACCATGAGCTCCATTTGCTCACGTGCACCGCCGACCAGGCGCCCAGTTGGTTCGGGTAGCGCCACACGCCCCAGAAGGTGCTGATGTTTTCGGCCAGCCAGATGAAAAAGCCGACCAGCACGAAGCCAAGCAGCAAGGGCATGCCGCGGTCGCGGTCGAGCGGACGGAATACCACCGTGGTGCGGGCATACAGGCCCAGCGCGCAGGCGGCCAGGTACCAGCGGTAGTCGCCGATATAGTGATGCGTGAAGAAATTGGCATAGATCAGCAGCGCGATCGTCACCGCCATCCAGTACGGCGGATGGTGGCGGATGCGCATGTCGAGCAGGCGCCAGGTCTGGATGATGTAGCTGCCGACGGCCGCGTACATGAAGCCCGAGAACAGCGGCACGCCGAACACCTTGCTCCAGGCGAAATCGGGATAGCTCCAGGACTGGATGCCGCCCGATACCTTGAACACCTCCAGCGCGAAACCGACCGCATGGAACAGGCACACGGCCTTTAATTCATCCCAGGTTTCCAGCTTGCCCCAGACCATCGTGCCCTGGATGGCCAGCGCCGCCAGCAGCAGCACGTCGTAGCGCGGCAGGCCCAGGATGCCGGTGCGCGGCACCAGGAACACGGCGCCGAAGAACAGCCCGACGAACAGGCAGGCCCTCGCCTCCTTGATGCCGAAATACAGGAATTCGGTCAAAAAACGCGGCCAGCCGCGCAGGCCGCCACGCGGCGTCGCATTCAACAGATGGGTATCGAGAGCATTAAGCATGCGGCAACTTTAGCGCCCGCCCGCCACACTGTAAAGCGCTATCGCCCTGCGGCGACGGCGCAAAAAAACTAGGTCAGCACATTTAGCTCATCGCACAGTTTCTCCAGTCCCGCCAGATAGTGGGCGGGATCCTTGCGGAAACGATGGCGCTGGCAGCGCGCCTGGCGACGCCGCTCCAGGTCGGCGCGCGTCGCGCGCCATCGGTCTTGCGGTACGGCGGCGAGCATGTCGCGCGTCACCGTGCCGGTCCGGGTAAACAGCGCTGCCGGCATGCGCACACTGCCACTGAGCACCAGTGAAGGCGAGGCCACCTTGCGGCCACTGGCACGCCGTTCGTGGTAGCGCAGGCTGCCGAAGGCCTGCTCCAGCGCATTGTTCGTGCGGGGCAGTCCGGCAATGCGGTAACAATGGAACACATCGCCGCCGTAACTGGCGCTCACCTTGACGAAGTGCGACAGGGCCTTGCGCAAGGTGTCGGGCAGGTCGGGGCACTCCGTGGCGCTGTCCATTTGCGCGAGCCAGTCCCGATAACGCACCATGAGCGCATCCGCCGATAGCCCCTCGTCATTGCGCAGGATCGCACTCGCGCCCTGCACCCAGGCCGCGCCTTGCGCCACCTGCGGCCACCATCGTGCGGTACTGCTCAGGGCGCGCCCGAGCATGCCGGCCAGGCGCTTCACTTCCGTGGGCGCCCCCTTTTTTGCGCGGCGCGCCGCGCGCTGGCATGGATGCCGGAGAGCTGTTCGTGCAAGCGCAAGCCGCCAAAGACCAGCGGTGCGCGCGCGTCATCGGTCAGCGCGCTGCGCACCGCCGCGCAGTATCCCAGGGCGACTTCGCCGGTCGGCCCGGGCCGTTGTTCGGCAACGCGTTCCAGCGGGCGCACACCACGCACCAGTTTCTTGAGCTCTTTCTTGGCATGCCGGTCCGCCTCCCACAAGGGACGCGCCGCTTCCTTCAAGTAGTGAAATTGGCACAGTTGATGCGGCACCCCGGGCAGGGCGGCAGCGACCGCCTGGCGGATACTGTGCTGGCCGTCGGACACGACCGCCACCACGGGCACCGGCAGGGCGGCCGTCACGTCGGCCAGCAGGCATTGCAGCTCGGCACGCGCCGATGACAGCAGGCTGCGCGCGCACAGCACTTGCCCGGACAGCGTGTCGCGTACCACCCACAAGACCTCATGGCCCACATCGGGCTGCAGGCCGTCAATGGCAAGGATCGCGCGTCCCTGGGCAGCCAGTTGCGCGGCGCGTTCGGGCAAGGTATCGAGTAAGCGATCCATAAACCCCAACCTTGCCCGCTAATCTTCTTGCCGGCATGATGGTGGCATTGAAGTCCATGCCTCACGAACCAGGCAAGGTCGTTCAGGTTCGCTTCGCGGGCTTCGGGATCGGAGTGAATGCGATACAGTTGACGAAGTTCATGGCGGCGAGCATAACGTAGTTGTCGGTCGCTTCGGGTGTGATGCCGGCCAACCATTTGTTGAGCTCGTCGGTGACATAGGCGAGCAGCGGTTTTTCCGGATGGGATTCGAGATATTGCGTCATGGCGCGCTGGCGTTGTGCCAAGGCCAGGTCTTCACCAAACCGCACTGTGGCGACATAGCGTCCTAATTGCTTGTCCAGGTCAGCCTCGGTGATCAATGGCCAGCGTAGCCCCGACTGCTTCATTGACTGGAAGCAGATGAACAGCAGATCAAGCACCACCTCGATTTTTGCCGGGGCGACACCCATGCGGTGGAGTGCGAGCGCCGAGCCGAACAGGTTTGGCTGCCGCTCGAACAATTCGTTGGCCAGTACCTCTTTTTGCTCGATGCCCATGGCCCTTACGACTTTGATGGCGTCGGCGAGCGTCGGCGATGAGATCCGGCTCATTGCAGCACGCCCATCGGTGTCACGCTCTGGCCGTGGTCGAGTGCGCTCACATTCCACGGCAGCAGCGCCTCGACCTGATCCACGGTGTTCGCCGCCGGCAGGTCACGCAGCACGCGCCGCAACCAGGTGTAAGGTTCCACCCCGTTCGCCTTGGCCGTCTCCAGCACCGAGTAGATGACGGCGCTGGCATTGGCGCCGGCCACCGTGTCGCTGAACAGCCAGGCCTTGCGACCGACGACGAACGGGCGGATCGCGTTTTCGGCACGGTTGTTGTCAATCGGCAGGTCCCCGCGCTCCGTGTAGCGTGTCAGGCGCGGCCAGTAATCGCGCAGGTACGACAGCGCCGTGCCGAGCGCACTCTTCGGCGTTACGCCCGGCAGCGTCTGGTCGAGCCACGTCCGCAGCGCCGCCAGCACCGGCACGCTGTGGGTTTGCCGTGCCAGCAGGCGCGTGGCGTCATCGGCATCCTGGTGGTCGCGCTCGATGCCGTACAGCTTGCCGATCATGGCAACGGCCTCGTCGGCCAGCCCGCGCTTGCCCTTGGGCTGCACCTTGACCGCCTCGACGAACCGGCGACGCACGTGCGCCCAGCAAATGAGCTGCTCGATGCCATCGGTACGCATCAACTCGTTATAGCCGCTGTAGCCGTCGGTCATCACGTAACCCCGGTAGTCGTGCAGCAGGCGCAGCGGCACCTGCCCGCTGCGGCTCGCATCGTAGTCGAACACCACCACCGGCCGCCCCGGCGGCCCGCCCGTTTGCACCCACATATAGCTGTTCGAGGTCGGCGTCTTGCCCGCTTCCTTGAGCACCTGCACCACCGTTTCGTCGACGTGCAGGAACGGGCCGTCGAGCAAGGTGTCGCGCATCAGGTTGAGCAACGGCTGCAGCACGCCGGCCGCGCCGATGACCCAGCGCGCCAGCGTCTGGCGCGGCACCGTCACGCCGTGGCGAGCCAATATATGTTCAAAGCGCGCCAGTGGCAGGCCATCGATGAACTTGACCACCAGCAGCATGGCCAGCAAATCGGCGCTGGCGTTGCTCTTGGGCAGGGGTTGGGGCGGCAACGCCGCCGTCACCGGCGCGTGGGCACTGCCGGGGCAGCCGTAGCGCTTGCGGATGTGGCGCAGCACGCGCACCTGCATTGGCACCAGGTCGAGTTGCTCGCTGACGTCCTCGCCGACTTCCACCATCGGCGTGCCGCACGGGCAAGTACGTTCGGCGGCTGGCACATCGTGCACGATATCGACGCGTTTTAACTCGGACGGCAACGGGCTGCGCTTGCCACGCCCCGGTTTGCTGTTCGATTTGGCATCCTGCTTGTTATCCGGCGGCAGCGGCGCCACATCCTGCGTTGCATCACTGCCAGCGGCCAACGCCTCGGCCTCGTCGAACAAGCGGCCTTGGGCTGACGACTGTTCCGAGCTGGCGCCGAACATGCGGTGGCGCGCCAGGACGAACTGTTCCAGCATGTGCTGCATGTGGTTCATCGCCTGTGTCTTGACGTCGTGGTGCGCGGCGATGACCGAGTGCAGCAACGCCGTCAGGCCCGCCGCGTCGGTCGGCAACACGGCAGGTAGCGTCAGCTCTGGAAGGCTGTAGCGCGGCGGCAGGTTGGACGGTTTGGCGGTGGTGGCAGGCATGCCGTAGTTTACCAAATTCTCCTATGAAACAGAACTGAAATGCAGGGTTTTATGGGGTGGTTTCTGCCACACATCGAAGCCTTCCAGCAGCCACTCGAACTGCTGCAGCGTGACGCCTTGCGTGGCGCCGTCGGCGTCGCGCGGCCACGCGAATTTCTCCGCTTCGAGCCGCTTGAGCCACAGACAGAAGCCGTTACGGTGCCAGTACAACACCTTGATCTTGTTGCGGTCGCGGTTGATGAACACGTACAGCGCGTTGCCGAACGGATCAAGTCCCAGCGCCTGCTCGACCAGCACCGACAGACCGCCGATGGACTTGCGGAAGTCGACCGGGTCGCGGCATAAAAACACCTGGTCGATGCGGCAGCCCGGGTGCATCAGCGCACTCCCGCGTGGGCTTGGTCGAGGGCCAGCAGCCAGGCTGGCGGCGGCAGCGCGGCCAGCTCCAGGCACAGACCGGAACGCAGCACCAGAGTGCACGTGCCGGTTGCGGTGCCAACTGCCATATCAACCACGCGCAGGGCGACAAATTGCTTCGCCGCGCCATCGGCGCCGGTTACTGCGGCCCGCGTCAACTTGCGCCGCCAGTAGTACAGCGACGCCAGCGTCAGGCCATGCTGCCGTGCATATACGCTCGCCGCCATGCCTTCACGGCGGCAGGCCTCGATATGTGAGGTCCAGAATTCGGTGTCGCCTTCCATGCTTGCTCCCGTTCAAATTGAAACGGCAAGCATGCGGAAATCGGGATTACGCCACAAGGCTGTGGTTTATGGAGCGCTTACGGTATCGAGTGCCAGGCTGAGCAGAATATCGTACTGCGTCAGCAGGTTCGAGACGCTGCGTTCGGCCAGGTCGACACCTTCCTGGCGCAACTGCTGGAAGATCTCGGGACAAGAGCGATGTTCGCGATAACGCAACTGCCCCACGCGCAGCACCACATCGAAGCTGAATTCCTGCTTGGGTAACGCCCAGCGGCCTTCTTCCTCGGGATGGCAGACTTGATGGAAGCGCGGGCATTGGGCATTCTCGCAGCGGCGGATTTGCAAGCGCAACTGGATCAGCCCATGCATCGTCACCAGCTTGCGGGTCTTGGTATATGTCGTCGGCATGCGCTGTGCGCATGCGGCGCAGTCGGCGCATTGAAGTGCCAGCGTGTACTGACACTCGGCTTCGCCACGGATAGGACGTCCTGACATGATCGCTCTCCTTGAGGAAGATTCCCATGCGACCTTGGACAGCAACGCGCTTCAATAGTGCCCGCGGGAGAGGTAAGCAGAATGTGCCGCCCTAGAAAAAAAACCAGGCGCGAGGCCTGGTTTTTCATGTGCCCGGCATCGCTGCCGGGCGGTCATCTGTCAGCTGGCGCCGATCAGAGGAAGGTGTAGCTGGCGGTGACGCCGATACGACGCATCTGGAACGTGTCGGCGTAGCCGGCACGCCATTGAATCGGCGCATCTTTTTCGAACAGGTTGTCCACGTACAGGCTGATACGGGTATTTTTGATACCGTTGTACGACAGGTTGTAGTCGAACGTCGTGTTGCTGCCAACGCGTTCGCAAGCCGACATGTTTTCGGCGGCTACCTTGTTGGTGACGCAGTAGGTCGGCGACGACAGGCTGTTGTTGCTGTAGCCGCTGGCGTAGTTGACGGTCACGCCGTGGTCGAAGGCACCCGATTTCAGGCTGGCGCGCAGCTTGGTTCTCAGGCGCGAACCCATGTCATAGGTACCTGCCATATTGGTGTCATAGGCATTGTCAGTGACGCTGAATTCCTGATATTTCCACTGGTAAGTACCTTCCAGTTTCAGACGTACCTGGCCGATGGCGGTATTGAAGCGACCCGACGCATCAAAGTCGAAGCCCGAAGCACGGGTACGGCCGCTGTTGACGTATGGGTTGTACAACAGACCGATCACGCCAACGTTACCGAAGTTGACGGTATTGGTTGGAGCGTATTTCTTCACCAGTGACAGGAATTGCGCATCAGCAGCGGTGTTGTCGACACGAATCAACTGACCTGGTGCCAGACTATCTTCGCCGCGCAGGATGTCCGATACCGCACGGGTACCGATTTCGTCCTTGCGTTCGATATGGTAGTAGTCCAGTGCCACGGTCCAGTTTTTTACTGGCTCGAACACGAAGCCGGCCGTGATCGAACGCGAGGTTTCCGGTTTCAGGTCCTTGTTCGACGACACGAAAGTCGGCACGCCACCGACGCAATCGCCGCTGCGGAAGCTGTTGGCCTGCGCCTTGTCGGCGGTGGTGGCATTCGGATTGCTTTGCACCAGGTTGTTCAGCGTATTGGCGGTCGAGCAGCGTTTTGGATCGTTGATGCTGGTCGCGAACGAGCTACGGCCCAGGCCGTTACCAGTTTCCACGACGTTTGGTGCGCGGAAACCACCCGATGCGGTAGCGCGCAACAACAAGTTGTCGGTCGCGTTCACGCGCAAGCCCAGTTTCGGCGAGAAGTGCACGTCGCTGTTGGTCGATTTGTCGGCACGTAACGCAGCGTTCAGCTCGACGCGCTTGATGACAGGGATGGTCGCTTCGGCGAACAGCGCGTAGTGATCCATCTTGTCTTTGACTTGCAGGCCGGCGATGCCGACCAGTTCGCCACGCAGCACGTTGTCCGAGCTGGCCATTTCATACTTTTCCTGACGGATATCGGTACCAAATGCCACGCTCAGCGGACCGGCAGGCAGTTGCGCCACTTCACCGGACACGGTCGCGTCGATGAAAGCGATCTTCGATTCACCCTTGGTGGTGCGGACCGGGAACATCGATTCGAGCAGCGCAGGATCATTTTGCTGGCCGAACTTGTAGGTACCGTTGACGATGGCGTCGGTGTAACCTTTGGCGCTCGCGGCACGGGTGGCCTTGGTCGCTTTCGAGTTCATGTAGCCGGCAGCCGATTTCCAGTCGAAGTTGCCGATATCGCCGTTCAGGCTCAGCATGACGCGGGTCTGGTCGGATTCGGTACGGTTGAAGTTGAAGCCGTTACCGGTGTCCATCATGCGGGCACGGTATTCCGTGGCGACCGAGTAAGGATTCATCGCATGGCCGACTGGCAGCTTCGGATAGAAGAACGGGCCAACCATCTTGCCGTTGATCGCGTCATACCAGGTGCTCGACGAGGTGGTGGCGCTGCCGTTGCTGACGTTAAATGGCGCAACGATGTAGTCGTTGCTGGCGCCGGCATTGGTGATCTCGAAGTTGGCGTCGATATCCTTGCCGATGCGGAAGTGCGTGTTGCTGGCCAGCGCATAGCGTTTGGCATTGGTGGCCAGGCCGGTGTACGGCAGGACGTCCATCTTGCACAGGCCGTCTTTCGGGTCGATATTGGCGGTCGGGCAGCCTGGCGCAGCGACGATATTGGTGCTGCTGCGGTAGTAGTTACCGGTAGGCGAGAACGAGCTCAGCGCATCCCAGGTCGAACGGCCCGGGGTCTGGCGGTGCCATTCCGGATAGTGGCTCTTCAGGTCGCCGGTGGTAAAGCCGTCGCTCTTGTAGGCTTCGTACGTCAGGTAGGTATTGAAACCGTCCTTGTCGATATCGCCGTAACCGACGATACCCGACACATTGCGGTTGCGCTGATCGTTGAAACCGTCCGATTCCTTGTAGTTGGCGGTAATCTTCGCGCCTTCGAAGTTTTTCAACAGGATGATGTTGATCACGCCGGCGATGGCGTCGGAACCGTAGATGGCCGACGCGCCGTCTTTCAGGATCTCGATGTGGTCGATGGCGGAAGCTGGAATCGCATCCAGGTTGGTGAAATTCTGTTGTGCCCCGTCAGCCAGGCCATATTGTGCAATACGGCGGCCGTTGACCAGCACCAGGGTGGCGACCTTGCCCAGGCCGCGCATGCCCACGCCCGACGAACCCGTGGCAAAGCTGCCCGAGCTGCTGTTGGCCGAGTCGATCGAGGTGCTGACGGCGGACGAGGAATTGAGGATGCCCAGCGCGGTGGTTTCACCGGTACGCTCGATGTCATCGCGGGTCAGGATCTGGACCGAGCCAGCCGCTTCCGCTTCGGTACGCTTGATGCTACTACCGGTGACTTCGACGCGTTGGATTTTTTCTACAGGTTCTGCAGCTTGTTGTGCGAATGCATGTTGCGAAAATGCCAAGGTCAATGCGATTGCAATGGTGCTTTTTTTAAAACCTGGTTTGTTGATTGCAGATTTATTCAAGACTACTCCCGAGCTGTCGTTTTCTATTGTATGAATTGTCGACACGAGCAAGTGATATTCCTTGTAAGAACATCGTACTTTGTAACGTGCGCCATGAATTTCTCACATCGAAGTAGCCCTGCAAAGGGAAAAAGCCGGATATTGTGATGATTGACTCATTTTGTGCGTGGTCTGTTGTTTTCTGGAATCATATTCAATGCCCATTTAGCAATGAATTAAAATAAATTTTTCCATATTGTCATAGTGCGCACTGCCTGGCCCCGGCTCGGAACGTATAGACAGGTACCTGCCTGGACGTAAAAAAACCGGGCCTGTCCACGATCGTGAAGAGGCCCGGCTTTTTATCAGCTGGCGGTCAGGAAACCCCGGCCGCCACCTTGAATCGATTATTGCAGTTTGATTTCGACATCAACACCAGCTGGCAGATCCAGCTTCATCAGCGCGTCAACGGTTTTGTCCGTTGGGTCAACGATGTCCATCAGGCGTTGGTGCGTACGGATCTCGAACTGATCGCGCGAAGTTTTGTTGACGTGCGGGGAACGCAGCACATCGAAACGCTGAATACGGGTAGGCAGCGGTACTGGGCCTTTGACGACAGCGCCGGTGCGCTTCGCGGTTTCAACGATTTCCAGGGCGGACTGGTCGATCAGCTTGTAATCGAAAGCCTTCAGGCGGATACGGATTTTTTGGTTTGGTGCCGACATGATATTTCCTTAAAAGAACGAACCGCGCGGTCTGCACGGCAATGAGGTCATACGGGGAATTTCTGACACAACAACCGTCAGGGTCGACATGATAGCACCAAAATGCTTGCCTACCCCGGCAGTTGAACAAAAAGAAGGGCGCCGGGCGACGACGCGTCTTCTTCTTATATAGGCTTATGAATTAAGCCAGGATTTTTGCAACGACACCAGCACCAACGGTACGGCCGCCTTCGCGGATAGCGAAGCGCAGACCTTCTTCCATCGCGATCGGGTTGATCAGCTTGACGGTGATCGACACGTTATCGCCTGGCATGACCATTTCTTTGTCTGCTGGCAACTCGATCGAACCGGTTACGTCCGTGGTACGGAAGTAGAACTGTGGACGATAGTTGTTGAAGAATGGCGTGTGACGGCCGCCTTCGTCTTTCGACAGGACATAGATCTCGCCGGTGAAGTGGTTGTGCGGTTTGATCGAGCCTGGTTTTGCCAGAACTTGACCACGTTGCACGTCTTCACGCTTGGTGCCGCGCAGCAGCAGACCAACGTTGTCGCCTGCTTGACCTTGGTCCAGCAGTTTGCGGAACATTTCCACGCCGGTGCAAGTCGTTTTGACGGTATCGGTGATGCCGACGATTTCGATCTCTTCGCCGACCTTGATGATGCCGCGTTCGATACGACCGGTCACCACGGTACCGCGACCCGAGATCGAGAACACGTCTTCCACTGGCATCAGGAAGGCACCGTCAACAGCGCGCTCTGGCGTCGGGATGTAAGCATCGAGTGCATCGGCCAGACGCAGTACTGCGTCAACGCCCATTTCGCCTTCTTTGCCTTCCAGCGCCATACGTGCCGAACCTTTGATGATCGGCAGGTCGTCGCCTGGGAATTCGTACTTCGACAACAGCTCGCGCACTTCCATTTCAACCAGTTCCAGCAGTTCTGCGTCGTCGACCAGGTCGCACTTGTTCAGGAACACGATGATGTATGGAACGCCAACTTGGCGGGCCAGCAGGATGTGTTCGCGGGTCTGTGGCATTGGGCCGTCAGCTGCCGAGCAAACCAGGATCGCGCCGTCCATCTGTGCTGCACCGGTAATCATGTTCTTGATGTAATCGGCGTGGCCTGGGCAGTCAACGTGCGCGTAGTGACGGGTAGCCGTTTCGTACTCGACGTGAGCGGTGTTGATGGTAATGCCGCGTGCTTTTTCTTCTGGAGCCGCATCGATCTGGTCGTATGCTTTGGCTTCGCCGCCGAATTTTTTCGACAGAACCGTTGCGATTGCAGCGGTCAGCGTGGTTTTACCGTGGTCGACGTGGCCGATGGTGCCGACGTTGACGTGCGGCTTGGTCCGTTCGAATTTACCTTTTGCCATTTTATTCTTCCTTAGAACAATGATTTAAATGTAGGGACCGGCACTCTCGTGAAAGCCGGTCCGGCACAACAATTACTTAGCTTTCGAGCTTACGATTGCTTCAGTCACGTGTTTCGGAGCTTCCGAATAGTGCTTGAATTCCATCGAGTAAGTCGCACGGCCTTGCGTTGCGGAGCGCAGCGAGGTCGAGTAACCGAACATTTCCGACAGTGGTACTTCGGCCTTGATGATCTTGCCGCCACCGCCAGCAATCTCGTCCATACCTTGCACCATGCCGCGACGCGACGACAGATCGCCCATCACGGTACCGGCGTAATCTTCCGGCGTTTCCACTTCCACCGACATCATCGGCTCCAGGATGACTGGCGATGCTTTGCGGCAGCCATCTTTGAATGCCATCGAAGCGGCCATGCGGAATGCATTTTCGTTCGAGTCGACATCATGGTAGGAACCGAAGAACAGCGTGACCTTGACGTCTACCACTGGGTAGCCAGCCATCACGCCCGAGGTCAGCGTGTCGCGCACACCTTTTTCAACTGCAGGGATGTATTCGCGAGGAACGGTACCGCCCTTGATCGCGTCAACGAATTCGAAACCCTTGCCCGGTTCTTGCGGTTCGATCTTCAGAACCACGTGACCGTATTGACCACGACCACCCGATTGCTTGACGAATTTGCCTTCCGACTCTTCGCAAGTTTTGCGGATCGTTTCGCGGTAAGCCACTTGTGGCTTGCCGACGGTCGCTTCAACGTTGAATTCACGTTTCATGCGGTCAACGATAATTTCCAGGTGCAACTCGCCCATACCACCGATGATGGTCTGGCCCGATTCTTCATCGGTCTTCACGCGGAACGAAGGATCTTCCTGTGCCAGGCGGTTCAGCGCCAGGCCCATTTTTTCCTGGTCGGCCTTGGTCTTCGGCTCGACGGCCTGCGAGATCACTGGCTCAGGGAAAACCATTTTTTCCAGGGTGATGATGGCCGAAGGATCGCACAGGGTTTCGCCCGTGGTTGCATCTTTCAGACCAACGGCAGCGGCGATATCGCCGGCGCGCACTTCCTTGATTTCTTCGCGCTGATTCGCGTGCATCTGCAGAATACGACCCAGGCGTTCTTTCTTGCCCTTGATCGGATTGTAGACGGTGTCGCCCGAATTGATCGTGCCCGAATAGACGCGGAAGAAGATCAGCTGGCCCACGAATGGGTCGGTCATGATCTTGAATGCCAGCGCGGCGAATTTCTCGTCGTCCGACGCTTTACGCGACGTCGGCTGGTCATCTTCGTCCATGCCTTCGACCGGCTTGATGTCGATTGGCGATGGCAGGTATTCGATCACGCCGTCCAGCATGGCTTGAACGCCCTTGTTCTTGAACGCCGTACCGCACATCATCGGCACGATTTCCGATGCCAGCGTACGCGCGCGCAGAGCCGCCTTGATTTCAGCTTCCGTCAGGTCGCCTTCTTCCAGGTACTTGTTCATCAGCTCTTCCGACGCTTCGGCAGCCGCTTCGACCATCTTCTCGCGCCACTCGGCGGCTTGATCAGCCAGCTCTGCAGGGATATCACGGTAGTCGAACTTCATGCCTTGCGACGCGTCGTCCCAATACACGGCCTTCATCTTGACCAGATCGACCACGCCCAGGAAGTTCTCTTCGGCGCCGATAGGAATCTGCAGCGGAATCGGGTTGGCTTTCAGGCGGGCACGCATCTGCTCGTAGACCTTGAAGAAGTTGGCGCCGGTACGGTCCATCTTGTTCACGAAGGCCAGACGTGGCACTTTGTACTTGTTAGCCTGGCGCCATACCGTTTCCGATTGTGGCTGCACGCCGCCGACTGCACAGTAAACCATGCAGGCGCCATCGAGCACGCGCATCGAGCGTTCAACTTCAATCGTGAAGTCAACGTGGCCCGGGGTGTCGATGATGTTGATGTGGTGCTCAGGGAAGTTACCTGCCATGCCCTTCCAGAAGCAGGTGGTCGCTGCCGAGGTAATCGTGATGCCGCGCTCTTGCTCTTGCTCCATCCAGTCCATGGTGGCGGCGCCATCATGCACTTCACCAATCTTGTGATTGATACCGGTGTAGAACAGTACGCGTTCGGTGGTGGTCGTCTTACCTGCATCGATGTGAGCGGAGATACCGATATTGCGGTAGCGCTCAATGGGGGTCTTGCGGGCCATAATTAATCCTAAATGAATGGACAAAACCGAGCAGCATTTTTTTGCAAAAATGAGCCCGGCCTCGAACAACAGATACTTGACAGCCGCCTTGCGGTAGCTGGCTTTTTATTAGAAGCGGAAATGCGAGAACGCTTTGTTCGCTTCAGCCATGCGATGGACTTCGTCGCGTTTTTTCATCGCGCCGCCGCGGCTTTCAGCCGCTTCCATCAGCTCACCGCCGAGGCGTTGTGGCATCGATTTTTCGCTGCGCTTGTTAGCAGCTTCGCGCAACCAACGCATGGACAGGGCCATACGACGCACTGGGCGAACTTCGACCGGCACCTGGTAGTTTGCACCACCGACGCGACGGGATTTCACCTCAACGAGCGGCTTGGCGTTGTTGATTGCGGTAACAAAAACTTCGAGTGGATCTTTACCCGATTTCGCTGCGATGTGCTCGAAAGCACCGTAGATGATGTTTTCTGCAACCGATTTTTTACCGGACAGCATCAACACGTTTACGAATTTGGCGACATCAGTGTTGCCGAATTTTGGATCTGGCAAAATTTCGCGCTTGGGTACTTCACGACGACGTGGCATATCAATTCCTTTCAATCTTCAGTTGAGCGCGCGTTCTTCGCACACTCGCGGACGACCATCATAGTCACCCACTTACTCGACCAGATGCGGTCGACTACATTCACTTAGTTAGTTGCCACTGAGCGAAACTTGGGTTTGCTGCTACAACTATTACTTCTTGCCTGCTTTAGCGCGCTTGGTACCGTATTTCGAACGCGATTGCTTACGGTCTTTGACGCCTTGGGTATCCAGAGCACCGCGAACCATGTGGTAACGAACACCTGGCAAATCTTTTACACGACCGCCGCGCAGCAGAACAACGCTGTGCTCTTGCAGGTTGTGGCCTTCACCGCCGATGTACGAAATCACTTCGAAACCGTTGGTCAGACGTACTTTGGCGACTTTACGCAGAGCCGAGTTAGGCTTCTTTGGAGTCGTGGTGTAAACACGTGTGCAGACGCCACGTTTTTGCGGGCTGTTTTCCAGCGCCGGCGATTTGCTCTTCACGGTCAAGGCGACGCGTGGATTGCGAATCAATTGATTGATGGTTGGCATCGTTATAAATCCAACAAAAAACTACGATTAATAACCCGGACATTGCTGCCCGGCGACTAAAACCTCGTCCCGCTTTTATCGTTCCACACCGCAGGCGCCCGTAGCCACTCGACGAGGAGCGGCTGAGAAATGCCAGGTAACACGTAAACGATGTGCAGAATAAAATCGAGAACTCGCTAGTTTAGACCTAGTGTTACAGGGGGTCAATCAGTTTACGGCTTTTTGCTATAAAAAAGAGCAAAGTAAACGCCCGTTCGTGGCATTTACGCCAATTTTTCCAATGCAAGCCCCGATGCCGCCGCGATGGCAAGCGCCATGTTGAACGACCGCAAGATGACAAAAGGAATGATAATAGCGGACATTTTTTCGCTGCCGCCCCGCCGCCATCCCTTATGCGCTCCTTGTTTCGCCCTGCCGGCGCCAGCCTGGCCAACGCCTTCCTGCTGCTGACCTACGCGCTGCTTACGGCCGTGCCCTTCCTGCCGGTGTTGCTGGGACGCACGCCCGAACACCCGTGGCAGTTACTGGGCTTCGAGCTGCTGGCCTGGCTGGCCGTGTGGAGCATCTTCCAACGCCCCGCGTATTTTCACTGGCTGCTGGTGCCCGCCTTCCTGGCGCTGCCGACCGAGATTTACCTGTTCGTGTTCTATGGCCAGGGCATCTCCACCCACCACCTGGGCATCATCTTCGAGACCAGCCCCAAGGAAGCGATGGAATTCCTCGGCCAGAAAGTGTGGCTGATGGGCGCCGTGATGCTGGGCGTGCTCCTGTGGTGCCTGCTCAGCTGGTATGCGGCGACGCGCACGCGCAGCCTGGACTGGCGCGGCAAAAGCCGGCCGGCCGCCATCGCCGTCTTGCTGCTGCTGGGCGCCGGCTGGTGGTACGGCCATGAATTCGGCATTGCCGCCGGCGCGCCGGCCGCCCACTCCTCTGCCAGCACCGAGGCCGGCATCGAGGGTGCCGACGACACCGGCCTGGACTGGCCGGCCCTGCCGCGCTGGCTGCGCCTGCCCTACGGTGTCGAGACCGTCAGCGGCGCCTGGCCCTTCGGCCTGATGGCGCGCGGCTATGATTTCTACAAGGAGCGCCGCTACCTGGCCGAACTGGGCGACAAGAGCAGCCGCTTCACCTTCGGCGCCCACCAGCAGGACCCCGACACGCAGCCGGAAGTGGTGGTGATGGTGATCGGCGAATCGTCGCGCTATGACCGCTGGAGCCTGAACGGCTATGCGCGCGACACCAATCCCCTGCTCAAGCAGGAAGACAACCTGGTGCCGCTGGCCGACGTCATCACGGCCGTCTCGGCCACGCGATTGTCGGTGCCGGTGATCATTTCGCGCAAAAAGGCCACCGAAAGCCTGAAGGCCGGCTTTTCGGAAAAATCGTTTTTGTCCGCCTACAAGGAAGCGGGCTTCAAGACCTACTGGCTGTCGAACCAGATTTCGTTCGGCAAGTTCGACACGCCCGTTTCCGTATTTGCCAAGGAGGCCGACGTGGTGCAGTTCCTGAACCTGGGCGGCTTTACCAACAGCTCGAACTTCGACCAGATCCTGCTCGACCCGTTCAAGAACGCGCTGGCCGACCCGGCGCCGAAAAAACTGATCGTGCTGCACACCCTGGGCAGCCACTGGAACTACAGCCAGCGCTATCCGAAGGAGTTCGACAAGTGGCAACCCTCGCTGTTCGGCGTCGACAAGCCGGTCTACACGGATACCGCCATCAAGCCGCAGCTGAGCAACAGCTATGACAGTTCGATCCTGTACACGGACTGGTTCCTGTCCAATGTGATCGGCGTGCTGAAGGACGACGGCGAACGCACGGCGCTGCGCAGCTCGCTCGTGTATGTGTCCGACCACGGCCAGACCCTGTACGACGGCACCTGCCGCCTGGCTTTCCACGGCCACAACACGCAGTTCGAATTCCACGTGCCCTCGTTTGTCTGGTACTCGCCGCAATTCGCGCTGCGCTACCCGGACAAGGTCAAGCAGGTGCGCCGCCATCGGAAGTCGAAGCTGTCGACCGAAAACATGTTCCACACCCTGCTCGACCTGGGCGACATCCGCTACGCCGGCGAACAGCCCGAATGGAGCATCGCCAACGCCAGCTTCAGGCAGCACAAGCGCTATGTCGACAGCTACGGCTGGACCGACTACGACAACGCCACCTTGCGCGGCGACTGCCGCGAAGTGATCGACAGGAGCACGCCAAGGAAGCAGGAGAAATAAACCGCGTCAGGCTGCCTCGCGCTCCAGCAGCAGCAAGCGGGCCGCCGCCAGCGGCCGGTGATCGGTCCAGGCGTCGAGGTCGATGTCGGCGTCGAGAAAGCCGTGCAGCAGCAAAAAATCCGCCTGCCGGCGCAGCAGCGCCAGCCGCTCCGGCGACAGGTCGGGATGCAGGGCCTGGTGAAAACCGTCGCGATAGGCCTCGCTCACCGCCTGCGCGCTGCCGCGCGTTTCATCCTGCAGCACGCGTTGTACGCCCTCCAGGTTGCCGGCCGCCCAGTCGGCCGCGCGCAGGCCCTGCGCCAGGAAGCGCGCCACCAGTTCCGGATGTTCCTCGAGCAGGCGGCGGTGCACCGTGATCGGCCGCGGCGTGCCGTTGTTGACCCGGTAGCGCTGCGGCAGCGCATCGATGTCGATGCCCACTTCCAGTCCCAGCCGCCGCGCCGCATCGAGCGCCGCCGCCCCCTTCACATAGACTGCGTCGACGCGGCCGGCGGCCAGGTGCTCCAGCCCCGCCCACAGCCCCTGCAGGCCGCCGGCGGGGCCATCGCGCCGCAGCGCCGCTTCCACCTCGACAAAGCGCACGTCGTCCAGCGACAGGCCGGCAAAGGCCAGCACGCCCTTGACGCCATGCAGCGTCATGCCGCGCGCGATGCTGCAGCCGCGCACATGGGCGGCGATCGGATCGTCGACATACGCCGGCAGCGCCACGCGCAGGCCTTTCAGCTGCGCCGCCTGGCGTAGGCCGGAGCCGGCCCGCACGATGATGGCCTGGCCCTCGTCGATCCAGGTCAGGCCGATCAGGCGCGTGTCGGCGCCCTGCGCGCGCGCGGCCAGCGCCAGCATGTTGCCGCCCTCGCGTATCAGCTCGGGCAGGTCGTGGTCATAGTGGTGGCGCGCCAGCGCGCTGCCGGCCGGCTGCTCCTGCAGGGTGGCCACGGCAATGCCGTCGGGCGCGAATTCCTGCTCCAGCCAGCCCAGCTTGTAGGCCAGGCCGGTGGCGGTCGGCACGGGGCAGCGGGTGAACCACAGTTGCTGCAAACCTGGATTGCTCATGGCCGCTCCTCACGCGGCCTGCGCGTGCAAGCGCGCGCGGGCCTGTTCATGTGGCGCCACATCGATCCAGCCGCGCACGTCGAAGGTGGCGGGGATGAACTGCCAGCGCTGCAGGAAATCGGTGAAGTCCTGCAGCGCCGCGATCGAGGTCGGGTCGAAATCGGTGCGCAGGCGCAGGTGGGCATCCTCGCCATACGCGCGGCGCACCCAGAAGTCGTTGCTGTTGGTTTCGCGGGCCAGGAACTGGCGCGCCTCGGCAGGATGGGCGCGTGCCCATTCGTCGGCGCGCAGCGTCGCTTCCACCAGCCGCACGGCCGTTTCGGGATGATGGTCGAGCAGATGCTGGTCCACCGTCAAGGTGCGCGGCGTGCCATTGTTGGCGCGCACCAGCGGTTCCGGATGCGCGCCCGTGTCGATCACCACCTGCAGGCCGAAATGGTGGACCAGCTGCGCCGCATGCGCTCCCTTGAGGAAGATCGCATCGACTTCGCCGCGCAGCAGCCCTACCAGCTCCGCATTGCGCGAGCCGCCGCCGGTGCTGAGGTCCGCCTTGCCGTCGATGCGCTGCACCGGCTCGTCGCTGT
This sequence comes from Janthinobacterium sp. J1-1, assembly GCF_030944405.1. Lineage (NCBI taxonomy): Bacteria > Pseudomonadati > Pseudomonadota > Betaproteobacteria > Burkholderiales > Oxalobacteraceae > Janthinobacterium > Janthinobacterium sp. J1-1. Next base: position 735,706 of record NZ_CP132339.1, on the reverse strand, counting down.
GGCGCCGTTCGATCACGAAGTCGACCAGCTCGACATCGACCACTTCCAGGCCATCGAGGCGCAGCGCGTTTTCCAGCGCGCGGATGGCCTGGGCGCGCGCAAAATCGATCTGCACGTTGCGCCACAGCGGCAGGCCGAACTTGCGGCCCTTCAGGTCGCGCACGCTGTCGATGCCGGAGCCGGGCAAGGTCAAAATCAGCTGGATTTCATCGGCCCAGGACAGGCCGATCACGCGGGTGTCGCGGCCGCTGGCGCGGGCCCAGATGGCGGGGATATTGCCGCCATGGCGCACCGAATTTTGCAGCGTATGGTCGAAATGCGATTCGCGCACGGCCGCGTCGTTCGACTCCTGCAGCGACCTGATCGCGGTGTGCTGCTGCGCGAACGATTCTTCCAGCCAGCCGCGCTGCAGCGCGATGCCCAGGCCGGTCGGAACCGGGCAGCGGGTGTACCACAAGGTGTCCAGTGTTTTGCTCATCATGCTCTCCTGCGTCATACGGCCTGGCCGGCGGCCCTGCTCGTCTCACTTGTTTTGCAAACTCCATGCCAGGCTTTTGCGGTGCTTTTGGCGCGTTTTGCAGGCCATCAGCGCGTCAGCCTGCTGCGCCAGCAACAGCCGCCGCGCAGGCTGCTGGTGCAGCAGCGATGACGCCGTCATGGCTGCGATACAGCTCGGCATACAAGCCGTCCTGCGCCAGCAAGGCGTCGTGCCCTCCCAGTTCGGCCACCACGCCATCGCGGATCACGGCGATGCGGTCGGCGTCGCGGATGGTGGCCAGGCGGTGCGCGATCACGATGGACGTGCGCCCGGCGCACAGGCGGCGCAGCGCGCGGCTGATGCGCCGCTCGCTGTGCATGTCGACCGCCGAAGTGGCTTCGTCGAGCACCAGCACGGCCGGATCGGCCAGGTAGGCGCGCACCAGGCACACCAGCTGGCGCTGGCCGTGACTCAAACGCCGGCCCAGCGCGCCCACTTCCGTGTGATAACCGTGCGGCAGGCGTTCCAGCACCTCGTCGGCGCCCAGCGCGCGCGCCGCGTCGATCAGGACCGCGTCGCTGGCGGCGGGCGAAGCCAGGCGCAGGTTGTCGAGGATGGTGCCGGTAAACAGCACGTTGTCCTGCAAGACCACGCCGATATGGCGGCGCAGATCGTGTTGCGCATAGTCGCGCACATCGACGCCATCGAGCGCGATGCGGCCCTGCTGCACGTCATAGAAGCGCGTCAGCAGCTGCACCAGCGTACTTTTCCCGTGGCCGGTCGGCCCGACGATGGCCAGCATTTCGCCGGCGCGCACGCGCAGGTCCAGGCCCCGTATCACCGGTGTCGGCGCGTCGGCGCGGTAGGCGAAGCGCACCTGCTCGAAATCGACCTGGCCGCGCACCGGCGCCGGCGCGCGCGTGACAAGCCGGTCGCGGATCTCGGGCGCCGTATCGAGCAGCAGGAAGATGCGTTCGGCCGAGGCCATGCCGGCCGCATGGCGCTCGAACAGGTCGCCCAGTTCCTGCAGCGGCCCCAGGAACAGCATCACGTAAAACAGGCTTTCGATGATCTGCCCGGCCGTCACCTGGCCCTGCGCCAGGCCATGCGCGCCGACCATCAGCAGCAGCGCCATGGCCAGGTTCGACAGCAGGCCCGCATACGGCGCGAACCAGCCGGCCGTCACGCCGCCGCGCAGCATGGCCGCGCTGAACAGGCCCAGCAACTGCTGGTAGCGCAGCAGGTTGGCCTGCTGGCGGCCGCTTTGCTGCAGCAGCTGCACGCCGGTGACGGTTTCCACCAGGTGCGCCGTGTAGCCGCTGCGGTGCTCGGCCACCCTGGCCCAGTTGCTGCGCGTGAGGCGGCGGAACAGCCAGGTGCCGGCCGCCAGCGGCACGATCACGGCGGCCAGGCTGTAGAACAGCGGCGGCGCGATATGCCACAGCAGCACGCCGGCCAGCACGCAGCGCAGCAGCGCCGACAGCAGTTCGGGCGGCCCCTGTATCAGCAGCGGCTCCAGGCCGTCGATATCGCGATCCAGGCGCGACATGATGCGCCCGGCCCTGGCGCGGTCGAAATACGACACGCTGAGCGCCTGCACATGGGCAAAGGCGCGCACGCGCAAGTCGTTCAGCACGCCGATGGCGGCGCTGCCGGCCAGGTACTGGGCCGCGCCGGCCAGCGCAAAGCGCGCCACCCAGGTCGCCGCCAGCCCCGCGCCCAGCCACCACAGCAGCGGCCAGTCCAGGCGCCAGCCGCCGACACCGGCGGGCAGCAGGCCGCGGTCGACCAGCACGCGCACGAACCAGGGCCGCACGAAAATTGAGGCGACCAGCAACACTTCCAGCAGCACCACGGCGGCGATGTGCGCGCGCACGGGGCGCAGCAGCGGCAGCAGGCGGCTCCACGCCGTGCGGCGCATGGCCTGGCCGGCCAGCGCCTCTTCGGTGGCCAGGTCGCTGCCCGGCGCGGCAGGCTTATTCATGGCCGCCCTCGCCGGCTATCCCCAGCAGCTCGCGGTAGGCGGGCTGGCTGGCCAGCAGTTGCGCATGCGTGCCGGCGGCGGCAATGCGGCCGCCCTCCAGCAGCAGCACCCTGTCGGCATGCAGCACGGTCGACAGCTTGCTGGCGACCAGCAGCATCGTGCGCGCGCCCCCTTCGCCGCGCAGCGCGCCCAGGATGCGCCGTTCGGTGACGGCGTCGAGCGCGCTGGTGGCGTCGTCGAGCACCAGCAGGTCGGGCGCCGCCAGCAGCGCGCGCGCCAGGCACAGACGCTGGCGCTGGCCGCCGGACAAGGTCGTGCCGCGCTCGCCCAGTCGCGTTTGCATACCATGTTCCAGGCCGGCGACGATTTCGCCGGCGCTGGCCAGTTGCAGGGCGCGCCGCAGCTCGGCGTCGCTGGCCTCGGGCGCGGCCATGCGCAGATTGGCGGCCACCGTGTCGGAAAACAGAAAACTCTCCTGCGGCAGTACATGCACGCGCCGCCGCAGCGCCGGCAAGTCGAGGCCGGCCGCATCGTGCCAGCCCATGGCGTCCGAGCCCAGGTGCACGCTGCCGCCATCGGGCTGCAGCAGCCGTGGCAGCAAATGCGCCAGCATGCTCTTGCCGGCGCCGGTGGCGCCCACCAGCGCCACCGTCTCGCCGGGCGCGATGGTGAAGCTGCAGTCGTCGAGTATCAGCTTGCCGCCGCCGGGCGCGGCCAGCGCCACGCGTGCCAGGCGGCAGCCCAGCGGACCGGGTGGCAGCTGTCCGGCGCCGCCGGCCAGCGCCAGTGGCGTGTCGAGCAGCTCCCAGATGCGGCCGGCCGACGCGCGCGCATCGGACCAGGCCTGCATGGCGCGGCCCACGCCTTCCAGGCGAAACACCAGCATGGTGGCCAGCAGCAGCGCCGCCGTCAGCTGGCCCAGGTTCAGCTGGCCGCGTTCCACCAGCAGCGCGCCATACAGCATGATCCACACATGGCCCATCGCCACCACCGCCTGCGGCAGCGGCACGCGCGAACTGGCATACGCCAGCGCGGCGCGCGCCTGCCGTGCGAACAGCGCCACCTCACCCGCAAAACGGGTACTGCGCTGCTGTTCCAGCACGAACGATTTGATCACGCGCACGCCCGTCACGCCTTCGGCGATATCCTGGCTGACGCGGTCGTAGGCGGCGCCGGTGGCGCGGTCGAGCCGCACCAGATGGCCGGCCTGGCGCAGCAGCAGCGCCAGCGCGGCCATGCAAAGCAGCAGCGGCACCAGGCCCAGCGCCGGGTGGTACCAGCACAGCAGGCCCAGCACGGCGACCAGCACCAGCAGCGTGTCGACACCCTGGCGCCAGAACGTGATCATGGCGTCGCGCACCTTGTCGGCGTCGCGCGTGGTGCGGTTCACCAGTTCGCCCATCCCCTGGCGCCAGTGATAGGCCAGCTGCAGCTGCTGGATATGGCTGAAGATGCGCGCGCGCAGCTGTGTCAGCAGGCGCTGGTTGCATTGCTGCGAGGCCAGCGCCACCGCATACAGCATCAGCGCGCGCGCCAGCGCCACGCCGCCCAGCAGCAGCAGCCAGCGCAGCGCCGGCGCATGGTCCAGCGTGCCGTCGGCCAGCCGCAGCACGGCGCGCCCTGCGGTGACATCGTGCACGGCCTGGCCCAGCAGCCATTGCTGGCATACCAGCGCCGCGTTCACCAGCACGAACAGCAGCACGGTGGCGCCGGACAGCAGCGGCATGCTGCGGTAGATGGCCAGGCAGCGCAGCAGCGGATAGCGGGTGACGGGGAGGATGGGAGCGATTGTCGCGGCGCTCACGGCGTTTCCGTCACGCCCAGGGTGCGCAGCAGCCTTGCGCGCAGCAGGTCGAAGGCCTGCGCGCCGCGCTGGCGCGGATGATCGAGCGCGATGCGGTCGGCCAGCTGGATCGCCTCGTCGACATCGTGCGTCACCAGCAGCACGGCCGGCTGGTGGCGGCGGCACAGCTGCGCCACCAGCGCCTGCATCTTGATGCGGGTCAGCGCGTCGAGCGCGGCAAACGGCTCGTCGAGCATCAGCAGCTGCGGCGCGCGCAGCAAGGCGCGCGCCAGCGCCACGCGCTGCGCTTCGCCGCCGGACAGCGTGGCCGGCCAGGCATCGGCATGGCTGGCCAGTCCCACTTCGTCGAGCGCGGCCAGGGCCGCCTCGCGCTGGCTGCGCTTGTCGAGTCCCAGCAGCACATTGTCGAGCACGCGCTTCGATTGCACCAGGCGCGGTTCCTGGAACACCACCGTGCGCCGTTCGGCCACCAGCACGCTGCCGCTGTCGACCTCGTCCAGGCCCGCCAGCATGCGCAGCAAGGTGGTCTTGCCGCTGCCGCTTTTCCCCAGCAGCGCGATGAATTCGCCCTGGCCGATGTCCAGCTCAAAGCCGTCGAGCACCGCTTTGCCGTCGAAGACCTTGCGCGCGTTGCGCACCTGCGCCGCCGGCGCCGGGGGATGTGCGGGTGCCGGATCGCCGGCCAGCCGCAGCTTGCTAATTGTCGCCATCTCGTTTCCGTTCAAAGTTGCACCGTTCATTTGCGCGCCAGCGCGCGCCACGGCATCAGCAGCCGTTCCAGCACCCGCACCAGCAGGTCGGTGGCCAGGCCGAACAGCGCATAGATCACCACGCAGACGATCAGGATCTCGGTCTTGAAATATTCCTGCGCCTGCAGCATCAGGAAACCGATGCCCTGGGTGGTGTTGATCACCTCCACGCCGATCAATGCCAGCAGCGCCATGGTGGTCGACAGGCGCAGGCCCACCATCAGCGACGGCAGCGCGGCGGGAAAATAGATCTCGGCGATCAGGCGCCAGCGCGTCAGGCCGAAGATGCGCGCCGCCTCGATGATTTTCGGGTCGACATTGCGCACGCCGCCATAGGCGTTCAGATACATGGGCTTGGCAGCGCCGGCCGCGATCAGCAGGATCTTCGACGATTCGCCGATGCCGAACCAGACGATCAACAGTGGAATGAGCGCCAAGAACGGCACGGCCCGTATCATCTGCATGGTCGGGTCGACCAGTTCCTCGACCACGCGCGACAGGCCGGCCAGGATGCCCAGGCACAGGCCGAAGCCGCCACCGAGCAGCAGGCCCAGGCCGGCGCGCGTGAGCGACAGCGACAGGTGGTGCCACAGCACGCCCGAGCGCGCCAGCGACCAGGCGCTGTCGAGCACCACCCACGGCGCGGCCAGCACATTGGTCGGCAGCGCGCCGCTGGCCGAACCGAGCGCCCAGGCCAGCAAGATCAGCAGCGGCACCGACAGGCGCAGCAGGAAGCTGCGGCGCGGCGAGCGTGGCCGCGCTTGCAGGGGCGTGGGCGGCGCCAGCGCCACGCCGGCGTTCACGATGGCGGCCGTCATTGGCGCACCACCCAGTCATCGACCGAAAACGGCGCTTGCGCCACCTGGTGCGCGACACGGAAATCGAGCAGTTTTTTCAGCGCCGTCACGCCCGCGTCGGAAATCGCCTTATCCTCGAAATCGATGCTGGTGGTGGCGCGCACCACGTCGAGCGGATAACCGGTGCTGTCGGCGCTCCAGCGGTAGTACGCTTCCGGGTCCTGGCGGATCGCGTCGATGCCCGCCTTCAGCCCGCGCCAGAAGGCCGGCGCAAAAGACGGGTTGGCCGCCAGGAAGTCGGCCCGCGCGGAAATCACGCTGACGGTGCGGCCGGTGGACGGCACGTCGCCCAGTTTCCCCACCAGGGTCAGGCCATGGCGGTCTATCCACAGCTTGGCCACGGCGGCCGACGTCACATAGGCGTCGAGCTGATTGTTTTGCAGGGCCGGCAGCGCCGCCGACGAGGGCAGCTGCGTGTAGGCGACATCTTTCAGTCCCAGCCCCTGCGCGGCGGTCTGGAAGCCGTAGTCGAAGGTGGAGCCGAACAGCAGGCCCACGCGCTTGCCGCCCAGGGACGCCAGCGTGGCCGGCCCGCCGGGGCGCCCGACCACCCAGAAACCGGACTCGGTATCGCTGGGCGGCGTGACATACAGGGCGCGCTGCCGTTCGCCGCGCGCGCGCGACAGCACCGCCGGCGAGTCGCCGGTGCTGGCCAGTTCGGCCTGGCCGCTCATCATGCCCAGCAGGGCCGCCGCCGTGCGCGGAAAGCCGAGCACGCCGTCGAAGCGGAAACCACTGTGCGCCAGCTCGCGCTGGAACACGCCCAGGTGGATCGCATAGCCGAGCGGGCCGCTGGTCTGCAGCTGCTTGCTGATCTGCTCGGGGTTGCCCAGCGCGGCGGCGGCGATGCGCACGCCCACGGCCGGCTTGCCCGGGGCCAGCGGGGTGGCGGGTGCGGCGGGCCGCAGCGCCCACCACAGTGCGCCGCCCAGCACGATCAAGCCCAGGGCGCCGGCGGCAAGCCGGCGGCGGGTAGTCGGAATAGCGTTCATGCTGCGTCCTCAGAAACGGTAGGTGGCCGACACGCCATAGGTGCGCGGCGCGCCATACGAATACAGGCCGGTGATCAGCGCCGTGTTGCGGTACACCTTGTCGGTGGCGTTCAGCACATACAGGCGCACCTCATACTGCTGGCGCGGCGCCACGTAGCCGGCCGACAGATTGCCCAGCCAGTAGGCCTTCTCGGTCAGGAAAGCGCTGCTCTGGTCGACGGCATTGAAATACGCCTTGCTGCGGTAGCCCCAGTCGGTGTTGAACACCAGCGCGCCGCTGCTCGCCAGGCGGTACTTGTATTCGGCCTGCACATTGCCGATCACGCGCGGCACGCGGTTGAACCAGTTGCCGGCCGCGTTGTGCGTCAGCGTGTCCTGGAAGTCGGTGAACTCGGTATGGTTCAGGCCCACGTTGACGGCCAGGCGCAAGTCTTTCACCGGCACCAGCGCCACCTCGATATCGACGCCCTTGACCTCCCCGCCGCGCGCGTTGATGAAGGTCAGCACCTGCTGGCTCGGGTTGAGCGGATTGAGCGTGGTGCCCTTTTGCTGGATGTCGGTGTAGTCGTAGTAAAAGCCGGCCACGTTGACCTGCAGGCGGCGCTGCCACCATTCGCTTTTCACGCCCAGCTCATACGATTTCAGGTACTCCGGCTGTATCGTCGTGACCTGGCTTTGCGTGGTGGCGCCGGCGTTGAAGCTGCCACCGTTGAATCCTTTCGAGTAGCGGAAATACGCGCGCACGTCGTCGCTGATCTGGTAGGCCGGCGTGACGTCGTAGGTAAACGCCGACCAGGTCTTCGAGGCGTCCTGGGCCGCCGCCGTGGTGAGATTGGCGTTCAGGCTCGACGCCAGCCACCACTGCGCCACATTGTTGTAGGCCACGCCGGCCGGCGCGGTGCGATAACGATAATCGATGTCCTTTTTCTCGCGCGTTTCGCGCACGCCCAGCGCCACGTCGAACTTGTCGCTGAACTTGTAATCGGCGTTGCCGAACAGCGCATAGCTGGTCGACTTGAGCGTGTAGTCGGTGCTGTTGTAGCTGCGCGTTTTATTGCCGCCGGCCGCCGTGCGCGAGCCTGGCAGCACGCCCGTCTGCGCGCTGGAATCGAGTTTTCCGTCAAAAAAATAGGCGCCGGCGATCCACGACAGCGGCCCGGTCTTCGGCGACGCCAAGCGCAGCTCCTGGCTCAGCTGGTCGACCGCGAACACCGTGCGGCTGCGGCTCGATTCATACGTGACGGAGTCGGCGCTGCCCTGCGCACGGTCGAATTTTTCATAGCCCGTGACCGAGGTCAGCGACAGCCCGCCCGGCAGCTCCTTGTTCAGGGTCAGCGCCGCGCCCTTCTGTTTCAACCTGTCGGTGGGCTCCACCAGCGCCGGGATATTGAAGCGGGTCTGGGTCGGCACGGCCGTGGTGCCGCTCAGCAGCACCGGGCCGTTGAAGTCGCGGTAATGGAGGTTGAGCAGCGCGTCGAAGGTGTTCGAGAACTTCGCCAGCAATTGCGCGCGCACGCCCAGGTCGCGCCATTTTTCGGTACCCGGCACGAAACTGTTCTGCGCATAGCGGTCGGCCTGTTCGCGGTGCAGCGACACGCGCGCGGCCAGCACATCGTCCTTCAGCGCGCCACCGTAAGCGCCTTCGAGCAGGGTGCTGCCCTTGTCGCCGATGCTGGCCTTGACGTAGCCGTCATTGCTGAAGGTGGGCTTGCGCGAAATGAAGTTGATCGCGCCGCCCGTGGTGTTCTTGCCCCACAAAGTGCCTTGCGGGCCGCGCAGCACTTCCACCCGTTCCAGGTCGAACAGCGGAAAGCCCACCGTCGAGGCGTTCCAGATATACACGTCGTCGAGGTAGGTGCCGATCGGATTGGTATTCCACACCGAGGCGTCGGACAGGCCGATGCCGCGGATATAGAACTTCGGACGGCCATGGCCGTCGGTGGTGTCGGCCGTCATGTTGGGCACGAAGCGGATGATGTCGCCGGCATTGCGCACTTCGCTGTTTTCCACCGTGTCGCCGCCGATCACGGTCACCGCCGAGGCGATCGACTGCACGTTGTCGCGGCGCTTTTCCGACGTCACCACCACCCGCTGCAGCACGGCGCCATCGTCCTCGCTGACCACCACTGCCGCAGGCGCTGCGGGAGCGTCGTCCAGCGCCCAGGCCGGCGCGCCAAAGGCGCCGGCCAGCGCCAGTAGCATGCAACGCCGCGTACCGCGCCGTGCCGCCAGATGTTGTACCGCCCTGCCTGATGCTGCTGCTTTCATTGCCACTCCCTGTGCGCATGCGCGTTGAATTGAATAGAAGTCTCCGTGCCGGCGTCGCCCCGCCATTCTGGCTTGACGCGCCCTTTGGAGCTTCTGTTTGCAGGAAGCGTGCCAACCTCGATCACCACGCAAGTCATTGATTTGCAAGGAAGTGATGCACAGGATGGGGAATCGCGGGAGGGGAAAATTCAGCAGATTGCTGCGGCAGCAGCACCGCAGCAGCAGCAGCAGCAGCATCAGAGCGCGCCGGCGGCGCCCTTGATGATGCCCAGGTCGGCCAGGCGGGCGCGCACGATATTGCGGCTCAGGTTCAGCAGGCGCGCCGTCTGCAGCTGGTTGCGGTCGCTGTATTCATAGGCGCTGGCAAACACCTCGCCTTCGATCGCCTGCCACAGGTCGGGATGGTCTGCATCGAACAGGCGCAGCAGCGCCGCGCGCAAGGCCTCTTGCGGCGTGCCGGCCGCAGTAGCGGCGGTGGCGGTGGCGGCAGGTGCGGCCGCGCCGGACAATTCGCCCAGCGACGAGAAATGCAGGTCGGCCGCGGTGACTTTGCCGCCACGGCTGATCAGCAGCGCATGGTGGATCACGTTTTCCAGTTCGCGGATATTGCCGGGCCAGGAATAGCGTTTCAGGCGCAGCAGCGCATCGGCGTCCAGCACCGGCGCGGCGATGCGCAGGCGCTTGCCATACAGGTCGAGAAAGTGGCGCGTCAGCGGCGCGATGTCGTCGGGGCGTTCGCGCAGCGGCAGCAGCGCCAGCTTGGCCACGTTCAGGCGGTAGTACAGGTCTTCGCGGAAGTGGCCGGCCCGCACGGCCGCTTCCAGCAGCACATTGGTGGCCGCCACCAGGCGCACGTCGATTTTCACGGGTTTGCGCGAACCGACGCGCACCACTTCGCGCTCCTGCACCACGCGCAGCAGCTTGACCTGGGCCGCCGGCGGCAGGTCGCCCACTTCGTCGAGAAACAGGGTGCCGCCATGGGCCGCTTCGAACCAGCCGGCGCGGCTTTCGAGCGCGCCCGTAAAGGCGCCGCGCTCGTGGCCGAACAGTTCGCTCTCGATCAGGGTATCGGAAAAAGCGCCGCAATTGACGGCGATGAACGGCCGTTCGCCGCGCTCGGACAGGGTGTGCACAAGGCGCGCGATCAGCTCCTTGCCGGTGCCGCTTTCGCCCGTCACCAGCACGGTCGCATCGCTGGGGGCGATCAGCCGTATGCGTTCGAGCAGCACCCTGGACGCGGGGTCTTCGAACGCGAGCGCCTTGGCACGGATCGAGATCGCGTGATCGGCGGGATTGGGCAGGCTGAGCACCTTCATGGCACACTTTCATCGGTATCGGGACACGGTCAAGTTAGCATGGCGCGGGGGTGGCAGGGAAGCGACGGTTTTGCATATGCATAGAGCAAAAATGATGCTCCGCTTGCCGCTGCTGCCGTGCGTGCAGGATGCTGCTGATGGCCTGCTGCTGGCGCAGCAATGCGCCGCGCCGCTGGCCGGAAATGCGCGCCGCCAGCGGTGGCATGGCTCTTGCTGACGCTTGTTGTATCGCGACCACTACGTCCCCGTTACGTCCCTCTCCCATGACCGCAACCCACCCTCCCTTCTGGTACGAACGCTCGCCCGTGCCCACGCCGCTCAGCATCGCCGTGCATCTCGGCTGGCTCAATGGCGAACCGTCGGCCGATGGCGTGGCGATCCGCTCGCTGCGCACGCGCCAGCCGAGCGGCAACCCGACGCAGCAGCTCGAATACATGCTGGCCAATACCTTCCGCCAGGGTAGCAGCGCACCGGCCCTGTGGGCGCGCGCGCGCGGCGCCGACACGCGCGTGATCGGCCTGACCTGGACCGACGAAGCGCAGCAGATCCTGGCGCTGCCGCAGTCCGGCATCCGCGCCATCGGTGACCTGCGCGGACGGCGCATCGCCGTGCCGCGCTGCGACGACATCGAGATCGACATGTTCCGCGCCACCACCCTGCGCGGCGTGCTCAATGCCCTGAGCCTGGAAGGCCTGGCGGACCAGGATGTCACCCTGGTCGAAGTGGAACGCGACCTGCGCCGCCTGTACCTGGCCGAAGCCCATGCGCTGCTGGCGGGCCAGGTCGACGCGATCTATGTGCGCGGCTCGGCGGGGCTGGAAATCGCCCTCATGCTCAATGCGCTGGTGGTGGCCGATATCGGCTTTCATCCCGACCCGGCGATCCGCAACAACAACGGCACGCCGCGCCCGCTGACGGTCAGCGGCGCGACCTTGCGCGAGTTTCCCGACATCGTCAGCGGCTTTCTGCAGCTGGTGGTCGACGCCGGCCACTGGGCCGCCTCGCATCCGCTGGAAACCATCAGCTATATCGCCAATGAAACGGGCTCGGCGCCGCAACTGGTGCGCGCCGCCTACGGTCCGCAGCTGCACCGCAAGCTGCGGGTCGACCTGGCGCCCGAGTCGCTGGCCGCGCTGGGATCGTTCAACGACTTCCTGCTGGCGCGCGGTTTTCTCGACAACAGCGTCGATATCGGCGAGTGGGTCGACCATGCGCCGCTGCGGCAATTGCACGCGCAGCCGGGCCTGCATTCGGCCTGAGGAAACCCGTCAGGCCGGCGCCAGCACGCCGCTGCAATCGGCCGGCTGCGCCATGTGCGTGCTGAGCCAGTCGAACACCCGGCCCGCCTTGTCTTCGATCTGGCGGCCGAAACCGCGCTCGGCCAGCAGCGCGATGCCGTTGGTTGCCTGCAGCACGCCGGGCGCCAGCAGCAAGGCGCCGCCGGCATCGCGTCGCACGCACCACGGCGCCAGGCAGTCTTCCAGCAGCGGCGCCAGCACCAGGTTATGCGAAGACACGATCACCAGGTGGCGCGCCGCCAGGGTATGGAGCACGGCGGCGGCGGCCGAGATCGATTCGAGGTGATTGGTGCCGCGGAAGATCTCGTCGATGATGAACAGCGCAGGCTCAGTACTCCCGGCCAGCGCCAGCAGTTCGTGCGCGCGGCGCAGTTCGGCCAGATACAGGCTTTCGCCGCCGGCCAGCGAGTCTTCGCTTTGCATGCTCGAGTACAGCGGCAGCAGCGGCACGCGGGCTGCCTGCGCATGGCAAAAGCCGAATGCGCGCGCGCAGACCAGGTTGATGCCCAGGGTGCGCAGCAAGGTGCTTTTGCCGATGCCGTTCTGGCCCGAGACAAAGGCGCCGCGCCCGTCCAGGGCCAGCGACAGCGGCAGCGCCGCCGGCAGCAGGGGATGGCGCACCTGCTCGAACCTCAGCCCGCGCGCATCGCCAGGCAGCGCCTGCGCCCAGCAGAACTGCTCGCGCGCCTGCAGGTGGCGCGCCAGCGCCAGGTCGGCTTCCAGCTCGGCCACCCGCAAAAAGCTGCGGCGGAAAACGTCAAGCTGGCGCAGCAACACCACGCGGCTGCGGAAATAGCGCCGCACATCGCCCAGCACGAACCAGTCCTCATATTCGGACAGCAGCGGTATCAGCTTGAGCCAGCGGATCGGTGTCAGATGCCGGTGCAGGCGGCCGGCGCGGCGTGCCTCGTCCTGCCAGCCTTGCGTGAACGGCGTAGCGAGCGCCCCCAGGCGCTCATGCGCCAGCAGCAATTGCTGTAGTGTCTGCACGCTGCGCTGCCAGTACTTGCAGCAGTCATGGAACTGCACCTGCAACAGCATCAGCACCACCCAGGCGGCCAGCACGCCGAACCAGGCCAGCGGCGCAAACAGCAAGGCCGCCGCCAGCGACAGCAGCAGCGCCAGCGGCGGCAGCAGCAACAGGCGGCGCCACCAGGGCGGCGGCGCGATCGGCTGGCCAAACAGGGGCGCGCTCACTTCCATGTCGACGCTGCGCAGGCCGTGCATGGCCTGCTGCAAGCGCGCCATGTCGGCTGGCGCGGCCAGCAAGGCGCGCACGCGTTCGACCGAGGCGGGATCGGCGACGCCGCCGGCCAGCCGCTGGTGCAGGCGCTGCTGGCCGAAGATGCTGGTTTGTTCCGCCAGCGATTCGCTGTAGCCATCGAGCAGCATTTCATCCCAGGTCTGCGCATCGATCAGGACCGGCCCGCCTTCCACCTTGCCCAGCATGGCGATATCGCTGCGGGCAAACGGATAATCGTATTCCGGCGGCTCGGGCAGGCTGGCCAGCTGGCGCAGCCAGCCGCGCAGGCGGACCGGGAAAGCAGGTTTCTTGTCGGGCAGTGTCATGATGCTCCAGGTGGGATGCGGGCCGCGGTGGCGGCGCCATTCATCACCGGGCCATATCAGGACGATTGCCAGATTATCAAGTGATGCGGCTCAAGCCTCATCCACCTCAGGCGCGCGCGGCATGCGAGGCGATCTTGAACACGCTCACCGTCCGCGCCAGTTCGCCCGCCTGGTCCTGCAGCGACTGGGTGGCGGCCGCCGCCTCTTCCACCAGCGCCGCGTTCTGCTGCGTCACCTGGTCCATCTGCGCGATCGCCTGGTTGACCTGGTCGATGCCGTCGCTCTGCTCGCGGCTGGCGGTGGCGATCTCGCCGACGATCTGCGTCACTTGCCGCACGTCGCCCACCAGGGTGTTCATGGTGGCGCCGGCGCGCTCCACCAGGCTGGTGCCCAGCGCGATCTTGCCGACCGAATCGTCGATCAGCAGCTTGATCTCGCGCGCGGCCTGGCTGGAGCGCTGCGCCAGGCTGCGCACCTCGGTGGCGACCACCGCGAAGCCCCTGCCCTGCTCGCCGGCGCGCGCCGCTTCGACGGCCGCGTTCAGGGCCAGGATATTGGTCTGGAAGGCGATGCCGTCGATCACGCCGATGATGTCGACGATTTTCTTCGACGAGTCATTGATCGCGTTCATGGTGCTGACCACGTCCTGCATCACTTCGCCGCCTTGCGCCGCCGTGCCGGAGGCGCCATCGACCAGGCCGCGCGCATGCTGGGCGTTTTCCGAATTCTGCTTGACGGTGCTGGTCAGCTCCTCGATCGAGGCGGCCGTCTGTTCCAGCGAACTGGCCTGCGTTTCCGTGCGCGCCGACAGTTCCATATTGCCGGCCGCCAGTTCCTGCGAACCGCGGTTGATCGCTTCGGCGCCGCCGCGCACGCGCGCCACGGTCGACAGCAGATCCTGCTGCATGCGGCGGATGGCCGCCAGCAGGCGCCCGATCTCGTTGTCGCCGCCGGCGTCGATGTGCGCCGTCAGGTCGCCATGCGCCACCTGGTCGAGCAGCACCACGGCGCGCGCCAGCGGCGCGATCACCACCTGGCGCAACATGTAGTGCACGCCCACCACCAGCGCCAGGGCCAGCAGCAGGCCCAAGGCGACCAGCCACTTGACGATGGCGTAGTCCTGGTCGCGCGTCGCCATCAAGCCCGTGTTCTGCTCGTCGCCGAGCTTCTGGAATTTTTCCAGTTGCGCCGAAAAGGCGGCGCCGGCCGGCGTCAGCTCGCGCGTGTTGATCAGCGTGTAAGCATCGGCGTCATTGCCGGCCAGCGCGGCGGTGGCGCGCTCGAGCGCCTGCACCTGCGTGCGCGCTGCCGCGATCAGCTCACGCTTGAGCGCCGCATCCTGGCCGTCATAGGCCGGCGCGCCGTCGTATTTGCCGATGAATTCCAGCGCGCGCTGCTGCGATTTCCTGGCGCTGGCCAGCGCGCCGTCGCGCTCGGCCGCCGCGCCGCCATCCCGGATGCTGGTATAGGCACGCGTCAGGGCGGCGCGCACGCGCGTGGTGTCCTTGTAGGCGTCGTTGATGACGATCACCTGCGACGTGACCTGGTACATGGTGGACATCGAACGGGTCGACTGGCCCAGCGCATAAATGCCCAGCGCGGCGCCGACCACCAGCATCGCGGCAAACAGCAGCAGCACTCCGAGCAAACTTGCACGCACTGTCATATTTTTCATATCAACCCCACCATATTGTTATAAAGTAATTTTAATCAGGCAACACTTACCCGCCGACTATACCAAGAACACCCACCTGATGGCTGAAAAAACGCACGCAGGAATGCGTACGCAACGGACAGCGCGGACACCTGCGGACAGCGGACAAGCGGCCTGCCGCTCAATCAAATCAAGCACTTGGCGCTGGCACGTATCGTGCAATAGCTTGCTTATTCTTCTTAACGCCACCACCATGATCCGCGACACATCCCATCAAGACGCCGTTATCGCCGCCCCCAAAGGCCAGCTCGGCAAACGCCGCCTGCTGATTGCCGCCGGCACCCTGGCATTGCTCGCCTGCGCCTATGCCGCCTTCCACAGCTGGCGCGGCAGCGAGCATTCCGTCAACGCCAGCCGGCTGCGCATCGCCGAAGTCACGCGCGGCACCCTGGTGCGCGACGCCGCCGTCAATGGCCGCGTGGTCGCCTCGATCAGCCCCACCCTGTATTCGACCACGGTGGCCACCGTCACCCTGAAGGCCAAGGCGGGCGACACGGTCAAGAAGGGCGATATCCTGGCGGTGCTCGAATCGCCCGACCTGTCCGACGCCCTCAAGCGCGAACAGTCCAGCGTGCAGCAGCTCGAAGCGGAAGTGGCGCGCCAGCAGATCCTGGCCAAGAAGCAGAAACTGCTGGCGCGGCGCGAAGCCGATACGGCCGAAATCGAACGCCTGTCGGCGCAGCGCACCCTGGAGCGCTACGAAAGCGTGGCGCAGGTGGGCATCATCGCCAAGATCGATTACCAGAAGGCGAAGGACGCCCTCAATTCGGCCGAGATCCGCAGCAAGCACGCCTCGCAGGCGGCCGGCCTGGAAAGCGAAGACGTGACGCTGGCCCTGAAGACCAAGGCCAATGAACTGGAACGCCAGCGCCTCGTCCGCGACAACGCCCAGCGCCGCGTCGACGAGCTGACCGTGCGCGCCCCCGTGAACGGCTTTATCGGCACCCTGTCGGTGGCCAACCGCAGCGTGGTGCAGGCCAATACGGCCCTGATGACGCTGGTCGACCTGTCGCAGCTGGAAGTGGAACTGGAGGTGCCGGAAACCTATGTGGCCGACATGGGCCTGGGCATGCGGGCAGAGATCGAAACGGGAGTGGTCAAGGCCACCGGCAAGCTGTCGGCACTGTCGCCGGAAGTAGTGAAAAACCAGGTGCTGGCACGCGTGCGTTTCGATGGCGAGCAGCCGGCCGGCCTGCGCCAGAACCAGCGCGTGTCGGCGCGCCTCCTGATCGATGAAAAACCGGGCGTGCTGATGCTGGCGCGCGGCTCGTTTGTCGAAGCCGAAGGCGGCCGCTTCGCCTATGTGGTGCGCGACGGCGTGGCGATGCGCACGCCGATCAAGCTGGGCGCGACCAGCGTGACCGCCGTGGAAATCCTGGACGGCTTGAAACTGGGCGACAAGGTGGTGGTCGCCGGTACCGAAAACTTCGAGAACGCCGCGCGCGTCTCGCTCAACTGACATTGATTCATTTAACTTTTACAAGAGGCTCCCCATGCTGCGCATGCAAAACCTGAGCAAAGTCTACCGCACCCACATGATCGAAACACACGCCCTGCGCGGCTTCGAGATCCACGTGCAGCAAGGCGAATTCGTCACCGTCACCGGGCCATCCGGCTCGGGCAAGACCAGTTTCCTGAACATCGCCGGCCTGCTCGAAGAATTCACCGACGGCCAGTACGTCCTCGACGGCGTCAACGTCCAGGGCATGGACGACAACGCGCGTTCGCGCCTGCGCAATGAAAAGCTGGGTTTCATCTTCCAGGGTTTCAACCTGATTCCCGACCTGTCGCTGTTCGACAACGTCGACGTGCCGCTGCGCTACCGGGGCTTCAACCGCGCCGAACGCCGCGAACGCATCGAAGACGCGCTGGCCAAGGTCGGCCTGGCGTCGCGCATGAAACATTATCCGGCCGAACTGTCGGGCGGCCAGCAGCAGCGCGTGGCGATCGCGCGCGCACTGGCCGGCTCGCCCAAGCTGCTGCTGGCCGATGAACCGACCGGCAACCTCGACACGCAGATGGCGCGCGGCGTGATGGAGCTGCTGGAAGACATCAACGCCCAGGGTACCACCATCCTGATGGTCACGCACGATCCGGAACTGGCGCTGCGCAGCCAGCGCAATGTGCACATCATCGACGGCCAGGTGTCGGACCTGATGCAGCACGGCGCCTCGCTCACCGCCGCCCGCCATCCTGCCACCGCCTGAGGAGCGACCATGTTCGACTACTATTTCAAGCTGGGCCTGCGCAGCCTGCTGCGCAACCGCGCGCTGACCGCGCTGATGATACTGACGCTGGCCGTGGGCGTAGCCGCCAGCGTCTCGACCGTCACCATCCTGCACGCCATGTCGGGCGACCCACTGCCGCACAAGAGCGACCGCCTGTTCGTGCCGGTGATCGACATCCTGCCCGTGAAAGGCTATGTGCCCGGTGAAAAACCGGGCTTTTCGCAAATGCAGATGAGCTATATCGATGCACAGAATTTCATGCGCAGCAAAATCGGCGTGCGCCGCACCGTGATGTACGGCGTGGCCGGCCAGGTGGAACCGGCGCGCAAGGATATCGGCTCGTTCTTCGCCCAGGGCATGGCGCCCACGCGCGAATTTTTTACCATGTTCGAGCCACCTTTTCTGCATGGCCAGCCATGGAGCGACGCCGATGACGCCAGCGGCGCCGACGTGATCGTGCTCAGCCGTGCACTGGCCGAAAAACTGGTGGGCACAAACAATCCGGTCGGCCAGCGCGTGATGGTGCTGGGCCGTCCCTACCTGGTGACGGGCGTGCTGGCGACCTGGGACGTGGTGCCGCGCGCCCACCACATTATCGGCAGCAAGGGAGCGTTCGGCCCCGAAGACGAATTCTTCATTCCGTTTGCCAGCGCGATCCGCCACGAGACCGTGCACGATGGCGGCATGAGCTGCAATGGCGACAATGTCGTTCCCGGCTACCAGGGCATGCTGGCCTCGGGCTGCACCTGGCTGCAGTTCTGGTTCGAGATGGCCAGCAGCGGCGACCGTGGCCAGCTGCAGCAGTACCTGGACGCCTACGCGGGCGAGCAGCGCAAGCTGGGCCGCATGATGCGCAATGCGCCGAACCAGCTGTACGACCTGAACGAGTGGATGGCTTACCTGCAGGTGGTGGACAACGACAACAAGCTGGCCGCCTGGCTGGCGTTCGGCTTCCTGCTGCTATGCCTGGTCAATACCGTCGGCCTGCTGCTGGCGAAGTTTTCCGTGCGCGCTTCCGAAGTGGGCATCCGCCGTGCGCTGGGCGCCACGCGGCGCGATATCTTCCGCCAGTTCCTGATCGAGACGGCCGTGATCGGCCTGGCCGGCGGTGTGCTGGGCCTGCTGCTGGCGTTTGGCGCGCTGGCCGTGGTCAGCCGGCAGTCGGAGGATCTGGGCACGGTGGCGCACATGGATATTCCGATGCTGCTGCTGACGTTTGCCATGTCGGTGACTGCCGCCCTGCTGGCGGGCCTGCTGCCCACCTGGCGCGCCTGCCAGGTCACGCCGGCGATCCAGCTCAAGTCCCAATGAACCCGATCAACACTCTTTACCCACGATGAGGTCCAGCATGGAAATCCGTCCCATCCTCTCGGCGCTGATGCGCAGCAAAACCGGCGCCGTCCTGGTAGCCGTGCAGGTCGCGATCAGTCTGGCCATCCTGGCCAACGCCCTGTATATCGTCAACGTGCGCCAGGCCGTGGCCGCGCGGCCCACCGGCGTGGCCGCTGAAAACGATATTTTTTATGTCAATCTCCAGAACATGGATCGCGGCGGCCACCAGCGCCAGCTGGCCGAACAGCAGCGCCAGACGGCCCTGCTGCGCGGGCTGCCGGGCGTGATGTCGGTGGCGCTGACGTCGCAGGCGGTGCTGTCACGCTCCGGCAACATCACCAGCGTGTCGGCCAAGCGCAACCAGGTCACGCCCAGCGCGGAAGTGGCCACCTATTTCAGCCCCGATTCACTGGTGAAAACCTATGGCTTGCAACTGGTCGAGGGACGCGACTTCCGGCCCGAGGAAGCACCCGAGATCAATGATGACGTCGACGACATCTATCCCAAGGTGGTCATCCTCACGCGCCTGGCGGCGCAGAAGATATGGCCGGGCGAGACCAGTTTCGTCGGCAAGACGATCTACAAGGGCACCGGCGACAACGACCCGGAACTGCGCGTGGTCGGCATCGTCGAACGGCTGCAGACCCAGAGTGCCCAGGTCAAGCCGCGCGGCGAATATTCGGCGCTGCTGCCGGCGCGCATGACGGGCGGGCGCGATACGCTGCTGTATGCCGTGCGCGCCGAACCGGGCCAGCGCGACCGCCTGATGCAGGAGGCGGCCCAGGCGATCCGCAGCTCCACCACGGATCGCATCCTGGTGCGTATCGACACGCTGGAGCAGCACCGCATGGAGCGCTACCGGGCCGACCAAGGCCTGTCGTGGATGCTGATCACGGTGTCGGCCCTGCTGCTGCTGGTGACCGCCAGCGGCATCGTCGGCATCGCCAGCCTGTGGGTGACGCAGCGGCGCAAGCAGATCGGCGTGCGGCGCGCTCTGGGCGCGCGGCGCATCGATATCCTGCGCTATTTCCTGACCGAGAATTTCATGATCACCAGTGCCGGCGTGGCCGCTGGCGTGCTGCTGGCGCTGGGCCTGAACCACCTGCTGGTCAGCCAGCTGGAAATGGCGCGCCTGCCGCCCGGCTACCTGCTGGCCGGCGCGCTGGTGTTCTGGCTGCTGGGGCTGGGCGCGGTGTACGGCCCGGCCTGGCGCGCGGCCAGCATTTCGCCGGCCACCGCCACCCGCAGCACCTGACTATGACGTACCTGACAATGTTATGCTGCGCGCATGCCTACCGTACTGATTATTGACGACCATGCCGCCGTGGCGATCGCACTCGAGGTGCTGTTTTCCCTGCACGAGATCGACGCCCTGAGCGCCGCCACGCCCGAAGAGGGCCTGGCGCTGCTCGCACGCCAGCCTGTCGACCTGGTGGTGCAGGACATGAATTTTTCGGCCGACACCACCTCGGGCGAGGAAGGCGTGGCGCTGTTCCACGCGATCCGCGCGCGCCACCCCGACCTGCCGGTGATCCTGCTGACCGCCTGGACCCAGCTCGATGCGGCGGTCGACCTGATCAAGTCGGGCGCGGCCGACTACCTGGCCAAGCCCTGGGACGACCGGCGCCTGGTGGCCAGCGTGCGCAACCTGCTGGAACTGGGCCAGGCCAACCGCGCCTTGCGCGCGCGCGTGGTGGCCGAACAGCGCCAGCGCCACGCGCTGGAGGACGCGTTCGATTTGCGCGGCATGGTGTGGCAGGACCCGGCCACCGAGCGCGTGGTGCACCTGGCCTGCCAGGTGGCGCGCGCCGACGTGCCGGTACTGATTTCCGGCCCGAACGGCAGCGGCAAGGAATGCATCGCCGCCATCGTGCAGGCCAATTCGCTGGTGGCCAAAGGCCCGTTCGTGGTGCTCAATTGCGGCGCCGTGCCGGTCGACCTGATCGAGGCGGAACTGTTCGGCGCCGAAGCGGGCGCCTATACCGGCTCGACCCGCGCGCGCGACGGCAAGTTCGACGCGGCCGACGGCGGCACCCTGTTCCTCGACGAGATCGGCAACCTGCCGCTGGCCGGGCAGATGAAACTGCTGCGCGTGCTGGAAACGGGCCGCTTCGAGCGCCTGGGCTCGAACCGCGAACGGCAGGTCAAGGTACGCGTCATCAGCGCCAGCAATGCCGACCTGCCGGCCATGATCCGCGCCGGCACCTTCCGCGAAGACCTGTTTTACCGCCTCAACGTGATCGAGCTGCGACTGCCGCCGCTGGCCCAGCGTCCGCTCGATATTCCGGTGCTGGCGCGCCATTTCCTGGGCCACGAAAAAACCCTGGACGCGCAGGCGCAGGCGGCGCTGCTGGCGCACGGCTGGCCCGGCAATGTGCGTGAACTGAAAAACGTCATGCAGCGCGCCAGCCTGCTGACCACCGGCAGCGTGATCCACGCGCCGGAGCTGGGCTTGCCAGCCTCGCCCATCGCGCCATCGGCTGCACCGGAACCGGACCGCGACAGCGTGGTCGACGCGCTGGCGCGCGCGCATGGCGTGGTGGCCCAGGCGGCGCAGGAGCTGGGCCTGTCGCGCCAGGCGCTGTACCGGCGCATGGAACGGCTGGGCATCGCGCGCGGCTGATGGCGCCCGGGACCATGCGGCTTTCCCTGCTCACGCGCTGGACGGCGCTGGTGGCCACCCTGCTGGTGCTGGGAGTGGCCATCGCCCTGCTGCTGGCGCATTATTTTCCGGGCCAGCCGCTGCTGGTGCTGGGCGCCACCCTGCTGTGCGTGCTGCCGGTGGCCATCATCACCATTCGCGCCCAGCTGCAGGCGATGCTGTCGCTGTTTCGCGCTTTATCAGGCACGGTGGCCAGCTACCAGGACGGCGATTTCGGCTTCAGCCTGCGCTGGCCGCAGAACGATGAACTGGCCGACCTGGTGGCGGCCCACAATGCGCTGGGCGACGTGCTGCGCAAGCAGCGCCTGGACCTGGTGCAGCGCGAACTGCTGCTCGACACCATGGTGCAGAACACGCCCGTCGCCATGCTGCTGGTGGCCGACGGCAGCGCCATCGTCTACGCCAACCTGGCCGCGCGCCAGCTGCTGCATCACGGCCGCCGGCTCGAAGGCCACCACCTGGCGGACATCGTGCGCCAGGGCGCGCCGGCCCTGGCCGAAGCGCTGGCGCGCGGCAACGATGGTCTGTTTACCAGCGGCGAAGGAGAGCAGGAAGAGGTGTATCACCTGGCCCGGCGCAGCTTCAGCCTGAACGGGCGCCGCCACGAGCTGCTGCTGCTGCGCCAGCTGACCCTGGAGCTGCGGCGCCAGGAAGTGCAGACCTGGAAAAA
The DNA here is from genome assembly GCF_030944405.1 of Janthinobacterium sp. J1-1. Lineage (NCBI taxonomy): Bacteria > Pseudomonadati > Pseudomonadota > Betaproteobacteria > Burkholderiales > Oxalobacteraceae > Janthinobacterium > Janthinobacterium sp. J1-1. The sequence goes on along the minus strand of NZ_CP132339.1, from coordinate 713,785 downwards.
AGTCATCCGCGTCATCAGCCATGAGCTGAACAACTCGCTGGCGCCGCTGGCCTCGCTAGCCCATTCGGGCGCGGAACTGGTGCGGCGCGGCCAGACCGAGAGGCTGCCGCAAATCCTCGCCACCATCGAGGAGCGCACGCGCCACCTGGAAAGCTTCATCCTCGGCTATGCGCGCTTTGCCAAGCTGCCCACGCCGCGCCTGGCCAGCTGCGCCTGGCCGCCGTTCCTCGACAGCCTGGCCGCGCAAGCGGTCTTCACGCTGGAGTGCGAGCCACCCGCGCAGCCGGCCATGTTCGATGCGGCGCAGTTGCAGCAAGCCTTGCTCAACCTGCTGAAAAATGCGCTCGAATCCGGTTCGCCACCGGGCAAGATCGGCCTGCATGTGAGCCTGGCGCAGGGCATGCTGCGCATCGAAGTGCGCGACCGCGGGCCGGGCATGAGCGGCGCCGTGCTGGAAAACGCGCTGGTGCCGTTTTACTCTACCAAGCGCAGCGGCACCGGCCTGGGGCTGGCGCTGGCGCGCGAGATCGCCGAAGCGCACGGCGGACGCATCAGCCTGTCCAACCGCGATGGCGGCGGCCTGGCCGTGGTGATGATACTGCCGGCTGCTACACTGGCGCCATGACGATAGAATTTACCTCCCATACCAACGCCGCCTTCAGCCATCCCGGCCATCCACCGGCCACCATCACGCAGCACCGCGGCATCCGCTACATGCACCTGGGGACCAAATGGGTGCAGGGCGCCATGCGGCTCGACAAACCGGACGCCATCGAGCTCGAATACGTGCAGATGATGATGATGTGGATGCTGTTCAAGAGCGAGCCAAAACGCATCGTGCAGCTGGGCCTGGGCAGCGCCGCGCTGACCAAGTTCAGCTACCGCCGCTTTCCCGACGCCACGGTGACGGCGGTCGAACTGAACCCCAACGTGATCGCCCTGTGCGGCGCCCAGTTCGCACTGCCGCCGAACGACGCGCGCCTGGACGTGCGCGAAATGAACGCGCTCGACTTCGTGCTCGACACCGCCAACCACGGCACGGTCGACGTGCTGCAGGTCGACCTGTACGACGAGGAAGCGCGCGGCCCCGTGCTCGACACGCCCGAGTTCTACCAGGCCTGTTTCGACTGCCTGACGGACGACGGCATCATGTGCACCAATGTGTTCGGCGACTTTCCCAACTACGACAAGAACCTGCAGGCGATGGAACTGGTGTTCGACGCCGTCGTGTGGGTGCCGGAACTGGAAGACGAAAACATCGTCGTGCTGGCCTTTAAAAAATCGCCGCTGCTGGACTTCAGCGAACTGTACGAACGCGCGGCCACCATCAAGAAACAAGTCAACCTGCCGGCCAAGAACTGGGTCAACGGCTTGAAGCAGTGGATGCTGGACCAGCAGTAAAACCTTTTTCCTTAACAAGCATGGAGCACGAGATGATGATGAAGCGAGTATTCCTGGCCGCCGCCCTGGGCGCGGTAATGACCATGGGCGGTGCGGCGCTGGCTGCCAAAGCGGATAACACCGGCGACGACGCGGCCCTGAAAGCGGCGATTGCCGGCAGCGCGCGCACGCCCGCCAACGTGGTGCGCGATGGCGCCCGCCATCCGTATGAAACCCTGCGCTTTTTCGGCATCAAGCCGACCATGACGGTGGTCGAACTGGCCCCTGGCGGCGGCTGGTACACGGAGATCCTGGCGCCCTATCTGCGCGAGCAGGGCAAGCTGATTGCCGCCGGCAGCGATCCGCAAGGCAGCGAAGGCGCGCGCCGCAGCGCCGCCCGTTTCCAGCAAAAACTCGACGCCAACCCGGCTGCCTTCGACAAGGTGGAAATCGGCGCCTTTGCGCCACCGACCACCTACCGCATCGCGCCGAAAGGCACGGCCGACATGGTGCTGACCTTCCGCAATATCCACAACTGGATCCCGGTCGGCGACGAGGGTTTGAAGGTCTTGTTCGGCCAGGTGTATGACAGCCTGAAACCGGGCGGCGTGTTCGGCGTCGTCGAGCACCGCCTGCCGGCAAACAAGGCGCAGGACGCCAAGGCCAGCAGCGGCTACATGCATGAAGCGTATGTGATCAAGCTGGCCGAAAGCGCCGGCTTCAAACTGGCCGGCAAATCGGAGATCAACGCCAATCCGAAAGACAAGGCCGACCACGAAGGCGGCGTCTGGGCGCTGCCGCCCACCTATGGCAACAAGGATGTCGACCGTGCCAGATATGAAGCGATCGGCGAGAGCGACCGCATGACGCTGAAGTTCGTCAAACCGTAAAGTCGGCAAACTGCCGGGGTCAGACCCTCAACACCGCCAACGCAAATATCATCGCCAACGGTGACGGGGGTGACCCCAGCTTTACTTCTTGTCCGCCTTGACCGGCACCAGGTTCAAATCCTGGAAGTCGTAGCTGAAGTCGGTTTCTTCCGAGACCGGCTCCATCTTCACGCGGTCGATGCTGCCGTCCGGCTTCAGCGAGAACGTCACGTAGGCGTCGGCGTTGAAGTTGCGCTCCTTCCAGCGCACAATGAAGGTGTCGTGCTGCCAGTGTTCCAGTTCGCCCTTCAGGTCCGGCGTGCGCGTGAAGCTCAGGATATGCTTCCTGCCCTGCGGCGCGATCACCACCTTGCCGTACCACGCGTCTTCGTACTCGCCGTCATAGCTGGCCAGCGGCAGCGACGGCTGCGATTTGGCGGCACGCGCCTTGGACGCCTTGCCCTGCTTTTTCACTTCTTCCGCGTGCATGTCCTGCTCCACCTTCGACACCAGGCCGATCCAGTCCGACGGCTGGGCGTTCAGGTAGTGGTCGACGATGCGCCACTGCAGAGCCGTCATCGAACCGCCGTTTTCCGCGTTGGTCAGGATTGCCACGCCCAGTTTCGCCTGCGGCACCATCAGCACGCGCGAATAAAAGCCCTGCAGCGCGCCGCCGTGCATGGCCACTTTCATGCCCTGGTAGTCGCGCAGCTGGAAGCCCAGGCCATAGGCGCTGAAGTTCGGCTTGGTCGCCGCCAGTTCCGGCTTCGGCTCGCCGATCTTGACGGGCGTCTGCGCGGTCCACAGTTCATTCGCCTGCTTGGCGCTGAACAGGCGCGCGTCCTTGCCGTCCTTGTCCTGCACGCCGGCGATCTTGCCGCCGTCGAGCAGCACCATCATCCACTTGGCGATATCCTCCGCATTGGTGTTGATGCCGACGGCGCCCACCGCGTTCGGTACCGGCATGGATTTGACGGCGGCGACCTTGCCGTTGATCTTGCTGTGCGCGCTGGCGACGTCGGGATTGCCCGCGTTGTCCGCCAGGCTGGTGGTGGTGCCCGTCATGCCCAGCGGCGCCAGGATGCGCTCGTGCATGGCCTGGCCCCAGCTCATGCCGGTTTTCTCGGCGATAATCTTGCCGGCCACGATATACAGCAGGTTGTCGTAGGCATAGCTGGCGCGGAAACTGGTGGCCGGACGGATGTAACGCAGCTTCTCGATGATCTCGTCGGTGGTAAACGTGGTGGTCGGCCACCACAGCAGGTCGCCCGCGCCCAGGCCCAGGCCGCTGCGGTGGGTCAGCAGGTCGCGGATGGTCATTTCGCCCGTCACATACGAGTCGTGCATCTGGAAGCCGGGCAGGTGTTTCGTGACCGGATCATCCCAGGCCAGCTTGCCTTCGTCGACCAGCATGGCCAGCGCGGCGGCGGTGAACCCCTTGGAGTTGGAGGCCACTTCGAACAGGGTCTTGCCGTCCACCGGCGCGGCCTCGCCGAGCTTGCGCACGCCGAAACCGGTGGCGGCGATCACCTTGCCGTCCTTGACGATGGCGATCGCGATGCCGGGCACGTCAAACGTTTTCAGGGCGCGGTTGACATCATTTGCCAGGTCGAATGCGGGCGCCGGCGCAGGTGCAGGCAACTGCGCCGCGACCGGTGCCGTGGTGACAGGGTCGGCGGCCAGCGCCGGCAGGGCGGCGCCGGAAAACGCCAGCAGAACAGCGGCGGCAAGGGTGTGCAGCGGATGCGTGAATTTCATGGTGTGGATTCCTGAAAGTGGATCAATGTACTTGGGCGGCCATCAATTTGTCGACGCTTTCCTGCGTCACCGGGTGGTAGCGTTCGCGTGCTTGCGCATACACGTCTTTCGCCCATTGCTGGCCCTGCGGCGTCTTCATCAGCGCGCCGTACAGCGGCACCACGAACTTCTGGCGGCCCACGCTCAGCAAAAAGGTTTGCAGCGGCGCGCTGACGTCATGGCCGGCATTCACCGACGCGAGATAAAAGCGGTAGGCCACTTCGTTGTTGCCGCTCTTGCCCACGCCATACACCTGGTCCAGCTCGCGCAGCTGCGCGGCGCTGGCGCGGCCGTTGATATCGTTTAAAAAGTGCATCGATTCGATGGCGATCCACTGGTCCATGCCCAGCTCCTTGGTCGACAGCGTGCCCTTGAGCCACGCGTCGCGGTGCTGGTCCAGCAGCGCCAGGCGCGGCGACACCACGTGTTTGGCGCCGGCCGGCACGCCGGTGCCGTACAGCCATTCGTTCAGTTCCGCTTCCGGCATCACTTCGGGATGCCGCGCCAGCAAATTCTTGCGCAGGTAGGCGATGAACTGGTCGGTCGTCACGCTCTGGAAAGCATGCTGGTCGAACCAGCCGCGCAGGAAGGCATCGAACACCTTGCGGCCCGCGCGCTGCTCCATGGTGGCCAGGAACCAGGCGCCCTTCGGATAGATAATGCCGTCGTCGGTATAGGTCTCGGCAGGATTGGCGTCCGCGTCGCGCGTGACCAGCGCCGTTTTCGCGGCCGGCAGTTCCTTGATCGAGGCGGCCAGTTCTTCCTGGTCGACCTGCACGCCCATCTGCGCCACCTCGCTGCCGTACAGCTGCTCGACGATGCGGGTGGTGACGTAGGTGGTAAAGCCTTCGTTGAGCCACATGTGCTTCCACGAGGCGTTGGTGACCAGGTTGCCCGACCACGAGTGCGCCAGTTCATGCGCGATCAGGTCGACCAGGCTGCGGTCGCCGGCGATCATGGTCGGCGTCAAAAAGGTCAGACGCGGGTTTTCCATGCCGCCGTAAGGGAAGGATGGCGGCAGCACGATCATGTCGTAGCGCCCCCAGCGATATGGGCCATACAGCGACTCGGCCGCCTTGATCATTTTCTCGGTATCGGCCAGCTCGTATTCGGCGGCCTTGATGCGCGGCGGTTCGGCGTACACGGCCGAACGCGGGCCGAGCTTGCGCACTTCCAGCTCGCCGATCGCGATCGCCAGCAGGTAGGACGGAATCGGCTGCGGCATGCGGAAGGTCCAGTCACCCTTGCCGGTCGCCTTTTCATCGTTCTCGGCGCTCATCACCACGCGCATGCCGGCGGGCGCCTCGATGCGGGCGCTGTAGGTAAAGCGCACGGCCGGGGTATCCTGCGACGGCACCCACGAGCGGGCGTTGATGCTTTGCGACTGGCTGAACATGAACGGCAGCTTGCCCGACATGGTCTGCTGCGGCGTGAGCCACTGCAGCGCGATGGCGCCCGGCGCCGTGTGGTAGTACACGCGCACTTTTTCAGGCTGGCCGGTGGTGGTGATGCGCAGCGCCCGGCCCTTCTCGGCGTCGAGCGCATCGAGCTGGAACGGCGCCATCTGCCACGCGCCGCGCTTGTCCTGCACCTGCACCCTGGCGATCGCCAGGTCGCGCGTATCGAGCACCAAGGTGCGCGCGGCCGGATCGATCCATTTCAGGGTCAGCTCGGCATAGCCGGACAAGGTCTTTTGCGTGAAATCGGCCTTCAGGTCCAGCTGCAGGTCGCGCGTGCGCACCTGGTCGTAGCGCGCATAGCTCAAGGGATCGGCGTGCGCGGCCAGGCTGGCCTGGCACAGCAGCGCGCAACCGAGGGCGCGCAGGAAAGTCATCGTTTGCATGGTCGTCTTTTGAATGATTTGCGAAATCCCCGGAGCATGGTGGCCGGGGCGTCGCGCAGAATAGCACTTCCGGCCGGGGCTGGCAGAAAAAAGCGCCGGGCTGGCCGTGATGGCGTCAGGTTAGCGCCCGTGCGCCACCAGCACACCGGCAAAACGGATTACCCCCAGTAGCCCGCACAGGTCAATCGGGCCAAGCGGGCCTGAAAAATGGCGAGGGCAAGGCGCAGCGACGCAGGCAGTACGCATGTACGACAAGGAGCTGCAACGCGGCCATCGTCATTTTCTCAGACTCGCGTCTATGAACTGCTCCCCGAAAGTTGGACACGAACTTTCGGGGTTTTTTATGGCAAAGTACAGTATGCAATTCAAACTGGACGTTATCCAGCAATGTGTACGAGGTGAAGCAGGAGCCAAGACGGTCGCCCGCCAGTACGGCATCCATCATTCGATGGTTGAACATTGGCTCTCTTTGTATAACGTTCATGGGCAAGCTGGTTTGGAGAAGAAGTTTACCCACTATCCGGTAGAGCGGCGCTTGCAGGTATTGGAGCACATGTGGGCCAACAAACTCTCTTATCGCCAGACTGCAGCAGTATTTAATATCCGCGGCGGGAAATGCATCTCGCTATGGGAGCGCTGCTATCATAGTGGCGGTATAGACGCTCTGAAGCCGCGACAGCGCGGCAAACCTAAAAATATGCCTACCCCTCAGTCGCCTCAGCCTGTAACCCACGTAGATGATGAAACTCGTAGCCGCGAAGAACTGCTCGCGGAGGTCAACTTCTTGCGCATGGAGAATGCCTACCTAAAAAAGTTGAAAGCCTTGGTTCAGCAGCAGCAAGAGCAGCAGACAACAGTGCGAAAAAAGCACAAGTAGTCGCTGAACTAAGGCAGCAATTTTCTCTGACAGACTTACTCAAGCTGGCCGGCCTGCCGCGCAGTACCTTTTACTATCAGCAAAAGGTTGCGCAGGTGGCCGACAAGCATGATGCATTGAAGCAGAAAATTCGAACCATTTTCGCACGCCACAAGGGGCGTTATGGATATCGACGCGTGACACTCGCTCTTCGGCAGTTGGGCCAGCAAGTCAACCATAAGACGGTACAACGCCAGATGACCCAGCTGGGCTTGAGGTCATTGGTACGGCCGAAGAAATATCGCTCGTACAAGGGCGAAGTTGGCCAGCCAGCGGCCAATATCTTGCAGCGTCAATTTCAGGCAGAGGTAGCGAATCAGAAATGGGTAACGGACGTGACGGAGTTTAAGGTCGCTGGCGAGAAGCTGTATCTGTCGCCGGTGATGGACTTGTATAACGGTGAAATCGTTGCGTTTGAAACGGCTAGGCGGCCCGTGTTCACGCTGGTGAGCTCCATGCTCCAGAAGGCGCTGACCAAACTGAAAGCGAAAGACAAACCTTTGCTACATTCTGACCAGGGATGGCAATATCGGATGCCTGCATACCAGAAAATGCTGAGCGATAAGGGGCTGGAACAAAGTATGTCCCGCAAAGGAAACTGCCTCGACAACGCAGCCATGGAAAGCTTCTTCGCCGTGCTCAAGACCGAGTTCTTCTATCTGAATAAATTTACTAGTGTCGAGGAACTACAGCGGGGCATCAAAAAGTACATTCACTACTATAATCATGACCGTATCAAGCTCAAGCTAAAAGGGCTGAGTCCTGTGCAGTACAGAACTCAGTTCTTGATCAGCTAGCAAATTAAACCGTCCAACTATTTGGGGTCAGTTCACTACGGCCCGCCGTTTTTACGTTTTTATGCTTTTAAATGCGTCGGAGACGCCTGACTGAACAACATTACCGCGCAGTCCGGCGCCTGTCTTCATCATCTTGCTTCCGCTGTCTTTTCGGCCGGCTTCAACGGCGTACCGAAATCCTTCATCAGATTGTCCTTGTCGCGGTCCTGCTTGAACAGTTCCAGGCGCGATGGCGTGATGCGGCGCGGCCAGGCATTGTTGCTGGTGTCGATGTCGGCCGTTTCCCAGTACGGGTCCTGCACCAGGCCCACCATCGGCTCCTCAAGGACGATCACCTTGCTGATTTTTGTCGGCGAATAGCGCCACACTTCGGCCGGCACGCGCTCGATGATCTTCTTGCCGCTTTTCAGTTCGATTTCCAGTATCAAGGGCATCACCAGGCCACCGAGGTTGGAAAAGTCGACCAGGTACAGGTATTTGCCGGCGTTGCGCTGTTCCAGCAGTTTCCGCTCCCACGGTTCCAGCCCTTCCAGCTCTTCGGCATGGCTGTTGCGGTCCTTGTTGGTGACCGTGAAATCATCATGGCGGTTATAGAAATCCTTCAATGACGGGTCCTGGTCGACCTTCTTCGGCAATGCCTTGTTGCGCTGGGCCGAGATCGACAGCGGCTGCGCATCGTGCTGCGCCTTTCTCCACGCCTTTTCGATGGCCGGGTCTTTGGTGCTGACGCCATATTCGCTGATGCCGTCGATGCTGATGTCGACCGCGTCGGTGGTGTAGAACCAGCCGCGCCAGAACCAGTCCAGGTCGGTGCCGGAGGCGTCTTCCATGGTGCGGAAAAAATCGGCCGGCGTGGGGCGCTTGAATTTCCAGCGCTGCGCATACTGCCTGAAGGCGAAGTCGAACAGTTCGCGCCCCAGAATCGTCTCGCGCAGGATGTTGAGCGCAGTGGCCGGCTTGTCGTAGGCGTTGGCCGTGAACTGCAGCAGCGACTCGGAATTGGTCATGATGGGCACCTGGTGCTGGCTGCGCATATAGTCGACGATCTTGCGCGGCTCGCCATTCCAGGAAGGGAAATCCTCTTCCCACGCCTGCTCGGCCAGGTACTGCACGAAGGAGTTCAGGCCCTCGTCCATCCAGGTCCATTGGCGCTCGTCCGAGTTGACGATCATCGGGAAATAATTGTGGCCCACTTCGTGGATGATCACGCCGATCAGATCGTATTTGGTCTTTTTCGAGTAGGTCAGCTCGCCCGTTTTCTTGTCCTTCACGGGGCGCCCGCCGTTAAAGGCGATCATCGGATACTCCATGCCGCCGACCGCGCCGTTGACCGACAGCGCCACCGGATACGGATAGTCGAAGCTGTATTTGTTGTACTGCTCGATGGTGTGCGCCACCGCGCGCGTGCTGTACTGCTGCCATAGCGGATTGCCCTCGTTCGGATAGTAGGACATGGCCAGCACGCGCTTGCCGCCGCTGTTCAAGCCCTGCGCATCCCAGATGAACTTGCGGCTCGACGCCCATGCCGCGTCGCGCACATTGGTGGCCTTGTAGTGCCAGGTTTTCATGGCGGTGCTGCGCGTTTTTTCCGCCGCCAGCGCTTCCGCCGGCGTAACCACCATCAGCGGCACCTCGCTGTTTTTCGCGCGGGCCAAACGCTCGCGCTGCGCGCCGGTCAGCACCTGCTGCGGGTTTTGCAGTTCGCCCGTGGCGGCCACCACGTGATCCGCGGGCACCGTCAGATACAGCTCGTAGTCGCCGAATTCCAGCGTGAATTCGCCGCCGCCGAGAAACTGCTTGTTCTGCCAGCCCACCGCATCGTAGTAGGCGGCCATGCGCGGAAACCACTGCGCCACCTGGAAGATCGTGTTCTTGTCGTCTTCAAAATACTCGTAGCCGGAACGCTCGACCAGCACCTTCTGGTCGTTGATCAGATAGGACCAGGCGATATTGAAGGTGATGCTCTGGCCGGGCGCCAGCGCCACCGGCAGGTCGATGCGCAGCATGGTCTGGTTGACCACATGCGCCAGCGGCTGGCCATTGGCCGAGGTGATGGCGCCGAGCTTGAAGCCGCCGTCGAATTCGCGGCCCGCGTGGATGGCGCGCAGGTCCTCGAATTTCAGGGCCTGCTCTTCGTCGCCGCTGAGCCAGGCCTGGCGCGACGGCGCGCTCAGCACGCGGCGCTGGTCGGCATCCTTGCGCAGGCCGTTCTGGTCCAGCTGCAGCCACAGATAGGCCAGGCTGTCGGGCGAGCGGTTGTGATAGGTGATCTGCTCGCTGGCGGTGATGGCGCGGCGCTCTTCGTCCAGGGTGGCGCGGATCACGTAATCGGCGCGCTGCTGCCAGTAGGCGTGGCCCGGCGCGCCCGAGGCGGTGCGGTAGTTATTGGGCGTGGGCAGCAGTTCTTCGAGCTGGCGGAACTTGTCGTCGAACGGCGCGGCCGGGCCGCACAGGCCGGGCAAGGACACCAACAGGGGCAGACACAGGGCAAGCAAGCGAACCAGGACCGGCATGGCGCATTCCATCATGAAAAGTGGGAGACAGCCTGCATTCTAAGTCGAGTCCGTTGGCAAACCGATCATTGTTGTCGAAGGCCCACACGGCGCAGGCGGCGGCGCCGTGCAAGCTGGCGCGCCAGGCCGCATTGGCGTATCATGCGCCTCGAACATTGGGGAGTAGTCGTCCGCGCCTTTTGGCACGGAACCTGTATCAACATGATTGGCCCGCAGGCCATGGTGCAGGTGGTTGAAGAACTTGACGAGACCATTGATCCAGGGGCGGCCGCACAGGGCCGGAGTCGTCCGTGGATCATTGGTTGATTCGTCCGGCCCGTTTACCTGAGTACCCCATGGAAGCCTTCCTGATCTCCACCGGCATCGTCGGTCTCGCTGAAATCGGCGACAAAACCCAGCTCCTCGCCTTTGTGCTGGCCGCGAAATTTCGCCGGCCCGTGCCCATCGTGCTGGCCATCTTTATCGCCACCATCGTCAACCATGCATTTGCCGCCGCCATCGGCAGCTGGATCACCGGCATGCTGGGGCCGGACCTGCTGCGCTGGGTGCTGGGGGTATCCTTCCTGGTGATGGCCGCCTGGACCCTGATCCCCGACAAGCTCGACGAAGATGACGCCAAACTGGCGAAATACGGCGTGTTTCTGACCACCCTGCTGGCCTTTTTCATGGCCGAGATGGGCGACAAGACGCAGGTGGCCACGGTCGCCCTGGCGGCCCGCTACGACAGCATGCTGGCGGTGGTGCTAGGCACCACCTTCGGCATGATGCTGGCCAATGTACCGGCCGTCTACCTGGGCGACAGGATCGCCGGGCGCATTCCGCTGCGCCTGGTGCACGGCATCGCCGCGCTGGTATTCGCCGTGCTGGGCGTGGCCACCCTGCTGGGAGCAGGCAGGGCGCTGGGCTTTTAACACTACACCCGCAGCATGACCTGGTACTCGCGCTTTTCATCGCGCAAGGCGATGCTGTCGCCGGCCACGGCCACGCCATCGACGCTCAGGCCAGGCGCTTGTCCCTGCGCCCTTTCCACCGTGATGGCATAGCTGCTCTCGCCGAAGCGGTAGTGCAGCTTGAAGGTGCTCCACTCGGCCGGCAGCATGGGCGCCAGGCGCAACCGGTTCGCTTCGCGCGACACGCCCAGCAGGGACTCGATGATCAGGCGGTACAGCCAGCCCGAGGAACCCGTGTACCAGCTCCAGCCGCCGCGCCCCACGTGCGGCGAGACGGCATACACGTCGGCCGTCACCACATACGGTTCGACCTTGTAGCGCGCCACCGAGTCGGCGTCCTCGCCATGGCGCACGGGGCTGATCATGCGCATCAGCTCCCAGGCTTTTTCGCTGTCGCCCATGCGCGCGAACGCCATCGCCGTCCAGATCGCCGCATGGGTGTACTGGCCGCCGTTTTCACGCACGCCCGGCACATAGCCGCGGATGTAACCGGGGTTCAGGTCGGCCTTGTCGAACGGCGGATCGAGCAATTGAATCACGCCCGAATCACGCCGCACCAGGCGCGCATCGACCTGGCGCATGGCGCCGGCCACGCGCTCCTTGTTCGCCGCACCCGACAGCACGCCCCAGCTTTGCGAAATCGAATCGATCTGGCATTCCTCGTTGGTGTGCGAGCCGAGCGGCGTGCCGTCGTCAAAATACGCGCGGCGGTACCACTCGCCGTCCCACGCGTGCTCTTCGACATTGGCCGACAATTTCACCGCCTCGTCGCGGCAGAACTGCGCAAACGGTTCGTCGCCGCGCAGCACCGCCACTTCGGCAAAGCGCTGCAGCACTTCATACAGGAAGAAGGCCAGCCACACGCTTTCGCCCTTGCCGTGTTCGCCCACCTTGTCCATGCCGTCGTTCCAGTCGCAGGAACCCATCAGCGGCAAGCCGTGCACGCCCATCCGCAGGCCGTGGCGTATCGCCCGCACGCAGTGTTCGTACAGGTCGGCCGATTCGTTCGAACGCACCGGCAGGTCGTAATACGAATCCTCTTCCGGCTTGACGGCGCGCCCTTCGATGAAGTGCACCGTTTCCGCCATCACGGCAAGGTCGCCGGTGGCCGTCACATAGCGGCAGGCGGCCAGCGGTAGCCACAGGTAATCGTCCGAACAGTGCGTGCGCACGCCGCGGTCGGCCGGCGGATGCCACCAGTGCATCACGTCGCCTTCAAGGAACTGGTGCGCGGCGCTGACCAGCAGGTGGCCGCGCAGCAGCTGCGGCGCGGTGTGTATCATCGCCATCGCATCCTGCAACTGGTCGCGGAAGCCGAAGGCGCCGCCGGACTGGTAGTAGCCGCTGCGCGCCCACATGCGGCAGGCGATGGTCTGGTACATCAGCCAGCCGTTGGCGATCACGTCCAGGGTGGGATCGGGCGTCTCGATGCGCACCGCGCCGAGCGTGCTTTCCCAGTGCGCGTGCACATTGGCCAGTGCCGCGCGGGCCGCATCCTTGCCCATATGGCGCTGCACCATGGTGCTGGCGTCGGCATTGCGGCGCCCGCCCACGCCGAGGATAAAGACGATTTCGCGCTCCTGCCCCGGCTGCAGTTCGAACGGCACCTGGATCGCCGCGCAGGCGTCGAGACCCGTGCCGGCCTTGCCGGACAGCCGCACGCGGCGCAGCGCGGCCGGCTGCGCCAGGCTGCCGTTGCGGCCGATGAATTCATTGCGGTCGCAGGTGATCGAGCGGATGCTGGCGTCGGTATTGAAAAAGCCCACGCGGCCCGAAAACTCGGTGTTGTAGTTATTGCGTGCAAACAGCGCGCCGCTGATGGAGTCCACTTCCGTCACCACATGCATGCCGGACTTTGCGCGCAAATCGGCCATCACCCATTCCACATAGCCGGTGACGGACAGGCGGCGCGCCACGCCGCTGTCGTTGCGCAGCTTGACCACCGAATATTTTACCGGCGCGTCCAGCGCCACGTAGGTACACAGCTCGCTGGCGATGCCGCTCTCGCAGTGCTCGAACGTGCTGAAGCCGAAGCCGTGGCGCGTCACGTAGTCGCCGCTGCCGCGCGCCGGCAAGGCCGTCGGCGACCAGAACTGGCCGCTGTCTTCGTCGCGGATATAAAACGCTTCGCCGGACAGATCGGAGACCGGATCGTTATGCCATGGCGTGAGGCGGAATTCATGCGCGTTCTCGCTCCAGGTATACGCCTGGCCGCTTTCCGACACCACGGTGCCGAACTGCGCATTGGCCAGCACGTTCGACCACGGCGCCGGCGTGCGCTGGCCTTCGCCGGTGGTGATCACGTATTCGCGCCCGTCCGGCGTGAAGCCGCCGAAACCGTTTTCCAGGATCAGCTCGCGCTTGCGCGCGCGGTGCGGCGCCAGCACCAGGTCGCGGCCGCCTTCGAGCATCAGCGGCGGCATGCGCAGCACGGGGCTGGCGGGCCGCTTGACCTGCTCGGCCAGGGTGCCGCGCGTGTCGCTGATGATGGCGCGCGCCACCGATTGCAGCAGGATGCGGTCTTCGTTGGCGATCTGGTCGGCCAGGCGCACGAAGATGCCGCCCGGCCGGTCGATCGCCTGGGCGTCGATGCCCGAGGCGATCAGGCCCATGATCTGTTCCTGCAGCAGCTGGCGGTAGCCGGACTGGTCTTCATACCAGATCACCAGGTCGACCACCAGGCCTTTCAGGCGCCAGTAGGCGTGCGCCTGCACCATCTGGCGGGCCAGCTCGATATTGGCCGGATCGCGGATCTGCAGCAGCACGATCGGCAGGTCGCCGGAGATCGCGTAGGCCCACAGGCCGGACTGGCCGCGATGGTTTTTCAGCAGGATGCTGGCGTCGGCGCGCAGCGAGGCGTTCGGGTAGATCACGGCATTGGCCAGGCGTGCATACAGCTGCGCGTCGGCTTCGCTGGCGTTGAGCTGGCGCAGCACCACCTGGCTGTGGGTCCAGGCCAGTTCGAACACGCGGTCGGCCAGGTGGCGGTCCTGGTATTTGTCGATCAGGTGCAGCGCCGCTTCGCGCTGCTCGACCATGCCGGTCACGCTGTCGACGGTAATGGCCTGGTCGGGCGCCAGGGTGACCACATAGCGGATCGCCACCACCGGGTCGAGCACCGAACCCTGGCCGCCGCTCAATGGTCCCTCCTGCTGCAGCGCCAGCGGCAGCTGCGCGGTGTTGCCACGGCCGATGAAGCGCGAGCGGTCGGTCTCGAACGAGACCTCGTAGCCACTGGCGTCATGCACCGTCATCACATGCAGCATCCATGGCATCTGCTCGTCTTTCGAACGCGGCCGGCGCGTGCACAGAATCGCGTTTTCCTGTGTCAGGATTTCGGTCTGCACGAACAGTTTGCTGAACGCCGGATGGGCCGCATCGGCGGCCGACGGCGCCATCACCACCTCGGCAAAGCTGGTGATCTCGATGCGCCGCTGGCGGTTCGAATTGTTGCTGATGCGGGTGCGGCGGATTTCGATGTCGTCCTCGGGCGAGACGACGATTTCCGTGTACAGATCCAGGCCATGGTCGGCGCGGCGGAACTCGGCGCGTCCTTCCGAAAAGATCACCTCATATTTTTTCGGCTCGACCAGGGTCGGCTGGTAGGTGGTGGACCAGACATCGCCTTCATCGAGGTCGCGCAGGTAGCAGAAATTGCCCCAGTTGTCGCGCGTGCTGTCTTCGCGCCAGCGCGTCACGGACAGGTCTTTCCAGCGGCTGTAGCTGCCGCCGGCATTGCTGACCATCACGTGGTAGCGGCCGTTCGACAGCAGCTGCGTTTCGGGCACGGCGCTGTTGGCCTGGGTGAGAATGCGCATCGGCATGGTCTGCTCGGTGGCGCTGCTGCGCAGCACCGCCAGTTCGGCCGTGTTCGAGTAAAAGGCCCCTGCCTGCGGCGTGCGTTCCTGCAGCACCAGCAAGGCCGATTGCAGCAGCGGATCGGACTCGAAACGGCGCTGCATCGGCCGGTCGTGCAGCAGGTAGCTCAAGGCCAGGAAACCCATGCCCTGGTGGTGCACCATGTAGGAGCGGATGACGGCGCTGGCCTGGCCGCGCGGCAGGCGCGCCGCCGTAAAGTCGATCGCCTCGAAGAAGCCGTAGCGGCCCATGTAGCCGGCCGCCTGCAGGCGCTGCATGTTCTGGCACGACTCTTCCGGTTTCACCATCAGGCCCATCATGCTGGCATACGGCGCGATCACCAGGTCGTCGGCCAGGCCGCGTTTCAGGCCCAGGCCCGGCACGCCGAACGCGCGGTACTGGTAATTGAGGCTGGCGTCGACCGTGTTGTAACCCGACTCGGACACGCCCCACGGCACGTCGCGCTGGCGGCCATAGTCGATCTGCGCTTCGATCACCGAGTGGTAGGTCTGGTCGAGCAGGGTGTTCGGGTAGTTCGGCATCACCAGCAGCGGCATCAGGTACTCGAACATCGAGCCGCTCCACGACAGCAAGACCGGCTGGCCGGCCACCATGCACAGCTGGCGGCCCAGGGCAAACCAGTGCTCCTGCGGCAGCTGGCCCTGGGCGATGGCGATAAAGCTGGCCAGGCGCACTTCGGAGGCCAGCAGGTCGTAATAGCTGGCGTCGAGGCGGCGCTCGCTGACGTTGTAGCCGATCGCCAGCAGCTTGGTCGACGGGTTGTACAGGAAGGCGTATTCGATCTGCGCAAAGTCGCGCGCCTGGCCCGCCGCCTGGGCGATATCGCGCACATGGCGGATCGCCTGTTCGCGCCCTTGCGCCAGCAGGCTGGCCAGCTCGGGCAAGGTGGCGGGCGCCGCTTCCAGCGTGGCCAGCTCGCGCAGGGTCGGCACGCGCGCCAGCGAACCATCGAGGCCCGCATGGGCGGCCCACGGCGCCAGTTGCAACAGTTCGGCCAGGGCCGCGCGGCACTGGCGCGCCAGCGCATCGCTCCACATCGCCAGTTCATTGTCGCTGTCTTGCAGGGACAGCGACAGCAGCGCGTCGGCGGCGCTGTTGGCCGCGCTCAGGTAGGCATGCCATTCAGGCAGGCTGGCCGGCGTGGCGTCGGCCAGCAGCAGCGCCAGCGCCTCGCGCGCGCCATTCGCGCTGCCGTCGGCGGTGATGAATTCCTGCAGCACCTGCGCCGTGGTGCGGATGCCTTTGATCAGTTGCGCGCCGATGATGGGCGCGTCATACAGTTCGACCAGGCCAGGCTGCAAGGTGAGCAAATGGCCGGCCAGGTTGCCGCTGTCGACCGTCGAGATATACATCGGCTGCAAGGGTTTGCGCGTCTGCGTGTCGTACCAGTTGTAGAAATGGCCCTGGAAACGTTCCAGTTCGCCCATGCTGTGCAAGGTGGCCTGGCTGCGTTCGATCAGCTGGCCCATGGTGATATAGCCGAAATCGTAGGCCGTCAGGTTGGCCAGCAGCGCCAGGCCCATATTGGTCGGCGAGGTGCGGTGCGCCACCACCATGCTGGGGTGCTCCTGCATGTTATCGGGCGGCAGCCAATGGTCGTCCGGGCCGACAAAGGTGTCGAAATAAGCCCAGGTTTTACGGGCCACGCCGTGCAGGAACTGGCCCTGCTCCGGCGACAGGCGGGCGACGGCGCGCTTGATCGGGCGGCTGATGCGCCAGGCGATGACGGGCGCGGCCAGCCACAGCAGCAAGATGATGGCGGCAGCCGGCAAGGCTTCCGGGCGCCAGCGCAGCAGCGCGCCGAAGGTGGCGAGCGCCAGCAGCGGCGAAGTCCACATGGCGCGCCAGCTGTCACCCTGCCCGCCCTTGGAACTGTGCAGGTTCGATGCGCGCCAGTCGAGCAGATGCTTGTGCGAGACGCTCAGACGCCACAGCGTGCGCGCGATGGCGTCCAGGCTGATATAGGCTTCATACGGCAGGAACACCAGGGTCAGCATGGCGTGCGAAAACTGCACGCCGCAGCGGCGCTCGAAGGCGGCCAGGTGCTGGCGCCACAAGGTGTCGCGCGGTTTGCGCAGCAGGTCGTACAGGGCCGACACCACCGGCGGCAGGAAGATGATCGCCAGCACCGCCGCGCTCCAGAACGCCACCTGCGGCAGGAGGCCCCAGGTCAGCAGCAAGGAGGCGGTGGTGGCCGGCGCCACCACGCTGCGGCGCAGGTTGTCGAACAGCTTCCAGCGCGACAGCATCGACAGCGGATTGCGTTCGCGCTTGCCGCCACGGCCGGGCACGCGGCCCAGCAGCCAGCCGATCAGCTGCCAGTCGCCGCGGATCCAGCGCTGGCGGCGGCTGACGTCCGCATCGTAGCGGGCCGGATATTCTTCGTACAATTGCGAGTCGCTCAACAGGCCCGCGCGCAGGTAGCAGCCTTCCAGCAGATCGTGGCTGAGGATTTTATTGTCAGGCAGGCGCTGGCCCAGCACGCGCTCGAACATGTCGAGGTCGTAGATGCCCTTGCCGATGAACGAGCCTTCATAGAACACATCCTGGTACAGGTCGGACACGGTGCGCGTATACGGGTCGATGCCCGGCTCGCCGCCGCACAGCAGTTCGTACTCTGAGGCGTTGGCGCTGGGCAGGGCGACGGCCACGCGCGGCTGCAGAATGCCGTAGCCGGCGATCACGCGCGAGCCGGCCGCGTCGAGCACGGGGTGGTTCAGCGGGTGCATCATGGTGGCGACGAAATGGCGCGCCGCGTCGCGCGGCAGCTGTGTGTCGGTGTCGAGCGTGATCACGTATTTGATGGTGCGCAGGCCGCGCAATTCGCCTTCGACCAGCATGAATTTGTCGCGCGCGCCGCCGCGCAGGAACAGGTTCAGGTCCGACAGTTTGCCGCGCTTGCGCTCCTGGCCCATCCACGCGTTCTGCTGCGAATTCCACAGGCGCGGACGGTGCAGCAGCAGGAAGGGGCCGACCTGGCCCAGGTCTTCCGCATCGGCCGGGTCGCCGTTTTCCTTGAACTGTTCGCCTTCGACGCAGTATTTCTGGTTCAGGCCACGGATGATGGTTTGCGCCTGGCGCAGCAGGGCCTCGTCGCCGGGCAGGGTTTGCGTGGGCGCGTCGACAAAATCGGTCAGCAGGCAAAAGCGCAGGTTGGCGTCGCGGTTGGCCAGGTAGCGCACCTCCAGCGCCTGGCACAGTTCGGCCACGTTGGCCTCGCTGTAGATCAGCGTCGGCACTACCACGATGGCGCGCGCATCCGACGGAATGCCGGCCTTGTAGTCCATGCGCGGCAGCGGATGCGGCACGGTCATCAGGGTCGCCACCCAGTTGACCAGGGCGACGGCCAGCTGGCTGCTGCCCAGCAGCGCCAGCACCCCCAGCGCGGCCAGCGGCCAGCCAGTCACGCCGTAGCGCACGGCCCGTTCCAGCAGCAGCGCGCTGGCGGCCAGGCTCAGGAAGGAGATCGCGCCCAGGTAGACGGCCAGCGGCGCCGCGCGCGCCGTGTGCTCCAGCGCTTCGCGCAATGGCAGCTTGGCGCCGGCCTGTTTTTCCAGGATCAGCACGCCGCGCCCGACCAGGTAAAAGCCGATATGGCCGCGGCGGGTGTCGATGCTGGCGCCATGCGTCTGCGCCAGCTGCACCGCCATTTCGGCCACTTCCATTTCGCTGCGGTCGCTGCGCTTGGCGATGCGTTCGATCGCATGGCGGTAGCTGTCGCGGGTGGCGAAATCCATCGCGCCATAGGTGCCGGCCGGGTCCAGGCGCAGGGTCTGTTCGACCACGCTCATGGTCTCGACGAATTCCTGCCAGTCCATGGTACCCAGGAAGCGCAGGCTGCCGATGCTGTTGGCGATCGACACCTGGTCGGCCGCCTGTTGTCCGATCTCGACCTGCACCTGCTGGTCGATGGTGAGACCGGATTCGGCCAGCTTGTGGGTCAGCCACGACAGCGCCAGCGTCAATGAGGGGCTTTGCCCCTGCAGGCGGCGCGACAGTTCGGCGACAAATGCGCTGGTGGTGGGCGGATTCGAACGCGCCATGTCGGCCACCAGCAAAATGAGGCCGCTGGGGTTGCTGTCGGCGATGTCCATCATCTGGTCGGCCCAGCTGTTGGCCAGGTCGCGCTGCATGCGGTCGTCGGCCACGCGCGCGGCCACGCGGCGCAGGTTTTCGATCAGCGCCAGGCGCAGCATGATGGGCACGGCCCACAGCTCGCCCAGGGTCAGGGTGGCGACGTCCTGGTAGGCTTCGACGAAGTGGCACAGGTTTTCCAGGTCCACATGGCCATCGCCATGCGAGATGATTTCCAGCGCGATTTTATACACGCGCGGACAGCCGGCATCGACGCCGGTCGTCAGGCGCGGCAATTCCTTGCTGTAGTTTTTCGGCAGGTGGCGCCGCGTGGTGCGGATCTGTTCTTCGATCAGGTAGAAATTATCGAGCAGCCATTCCGAGGCGGGCGTGACTTGCCGGCCGCTTTTCACGGTGGCCGTCAGCTCATTGACGGTGGCCGTGATCAGGGCCGCATTGTCGGCCAGACGCGCCAGCAGCCGGTCGCGGCCCTGGCGCTTGCCGACCGCATGGCCAGTGGCGATGTTCTTGCCGTGCGCCGCCATCTGCATGGCGCTGAACAGTTCCGAACGCAAGGGCAAGGCATCGTCGCGCGCGGCATCGAAGCTGTCGCCCGCGCGGCCCGGATTGATACTGCCCTGGAAAATGTCCTTGAACCGGGAAAGCTGTTCCTTGACTGCTGCTGTGTACTCTTTCAACTTGGCCTCGCTAGGTGCGCGCATGAAACGACGGCACCCGCCGCAAGGCCAGGGCCGGTTTGCGGGAGCAAAGCAGGGACTGGCAAAAACGGAAAGCAAAGCGCCGGAGCGTTGCGATGAATCTCAATATCAGTGAGATTTTCTGAACTTCATCGTAGGGGCGCGCCCCGTGCGACACCGTGCGCTAGCGAACATACGTGGGGCTTTGGGAGGATGCGGAGCAAGAAAGTGTCCGCGAGGCAGGAAGAATGATTCTATTGGGTAATAAAGCCGTCCTGCCGAGTGGCGTGAATGCGACTCGGCAGGACGTTGACTGCGCCCGGTCAGGCCGCGAATGCCAGTGATGGACGCGTGGCGAGCGCAGCCATCGCTAGGCCGCCGTTCAGTTGCCAGGCGGCCTGGTGGCCGAGGCGGTGCAGACAGGCGGCGGCGCGCGCGCTGCGGTTGCCGCTGCGGCAGACAAACACGAGCGGACGCTGCGGCGCGCGCAGCCAGCCGGCCACTTCGCCGGCCAGGCGGCTCAACGGTACGCTCTGCACTGCGCAGCCATCGAACACGCGCGTGGCGCACGCCGCATGTTCATACGCTTCACGCACATCGACCACGATGGCGTCCGGGTGCGCGCGCAGGAACGCGTCCAGGCCGGCCGCATCGAGCTGCGGCGCGGTGGTGGCCGCCAGGGATTGCTGCGCGGCGCGCACGGTATTGCAGACGCTGCCGTCGTCGCGCGAGGCGCACAGCACGGTGTCATCGCTCAGGGCATCGCCCAGCGCGGCGATCGTCGTCAGCGGGGCCAGCGCACCGATAAAGGCAAATTCCTGGCCCAGCAGATACACGGCAGATGCACCGATCACAACGCGGCGCAGGCCGGCGCCAAACGCCAGTCGGCCTTGCGCGTCGAATGCGTCCAGTTGAACAATGTCGAGTGCGGCGATCAGGGCCTGGCGGTCCGTATCGCCGCCCTGCGCAGCGTCGGTCTGCACAATGGCTCTTACGACGTAATCCTGGCAGCGGATAAAGGCGGCAATGCGCGGCACCAGCGCCGCCGCCGGATCGATGACCACGCAGCTGGCGCTGGCCGCATCCGTCAGCAACCAGGTGCTGCGGCCGTCGACGCTCAGTTCCGTCACGCCATCGCGCATGGCCGCCAGAGGTGCCAATGCGGACGGCAGCAGGCCGCTGCCGCGCAGCGCCTCGCCGCAGCGCTCGATGCGTTCGCAGGCGGCAAGAATGGTCGCTTCGTCGCTCAAGGGGCCGAACGACAGGCGGATCGCCGAACTGGCGCGCCAGGCCGGCACCCGCATCGCTTCCAGCACATAGCTGGGCAGGGCTTTCGAGGCCGAACAGGCGCTGCCCGAACTGACGCGCACGCCGGCAGCATCGAACAGGTCCAGCAGTTCTTTCGACGACAGGCCGGGGACGGAAAAATTCAGGGTGGTCGGCAGCGCCAGCGCGAACGGCATATTGAAGACGATGCCCGGCAAGGCGCTTTCCAGGCTGGCCACCAGGCGCGTGCGGAAGGTCGCCAGCTCTGCCGCGCTGCGGAAGGTGCTGCCGTCGCCCAAGGCCTGCAGCACGGCGCCCAGCGCGGCGATGCCGGCCATGTTTTCGGTGCCCGAGCGCTGGCCCGTTTCCTGGCCGCCGCCCATCATCAGGGGCGTGAATGGCGCGCCGGCGCGCACATACAGCATGCCGATGCCTTTCGGCGCATACAGTTTGTGGCCGGAAAACGGCGCGTAATCGATGCGCGTGGCGGCCAGGTTCAGTTGCAGCTTGCCCAGCGCCTGCACGCAATCGACCATCCAGTACGCATCGGCGCCGCGTTCGTTCAGCAGCTGCGCGATGGCCGACAGGTCGCTGATCACGCCCGTTTCGTTATTGGCCGCCATGGTGCACAGCATGGCGGTGTCGCCGATCAGTTCGCCCAGCGCGGCCAGATCGTGGCGGCCGTCGGTGTCGACCGGCAACTGGCGCAAGGTCAGGTTCAGGCCCAGCAAGCGGTTCCAGTGCGCCAGGCTTTCCGGCACGGCCTTGTGCTCGGTGGCGCCATACAGCAACAGGGCGCCGATGCGCTGGCCGGCGTCGCGCCGTTCGCGCAGCGCGCACAGCGCCGACAGCACGGCCGTCTGGATGCCCTCGGTGGCGCCGCTGTTGAACATCAGCCGCCCGTCTCCCGTGCCCAGCAGGCGGCGCGCCAGCGCGCGCGCGCCATCCATCATGGCCTTCGCTTGCAGCCCGGTGGCATGGGTGCTGCTGGGGTTGCCATAGCCATGCGCCATGGCGGCGCTGGCGGCGGCAACGGCGGCGGGCAGCACGCTGGTGGTGGCGTTGCAGTCGAGGTAAATGTCTTTCATGATCGTCGCTAGGGGTTGGGCGGATCAATAGTCTACCAAGCGCTGCCCGTGAAGATATGCCAAACAATACTGCAAATAGGCTACCATGCAGCATGAGCATGCTACCAATGGCGATATATAAAAATGAATTCTCTTTCTCACCCGCTCGATAAATTCGACTGCGCCATCCTGGCCGCCCTGCAGAGCGACGGCACGCTGTCGATCGCCGCCCTGAGCGAGCGCATCGGCCTGTCCAGCACGCCGTGCTGGAAGCGGGTCAAGCGGCTGGAGGAAGAGGGCTATATCGAAAGCCGCGTGGCCATCGTCAACCGCCAGAAAGTCGGCTTGCCGGTGACCGTGTTTGTCAGCGTGCGCACCGGCCAGCATGACGAAAAATGGCTGCGCCGCTTTGCCGCCGCCGTCATCGTGATGCCCGAGGTGCAGGAATTCCACCGCATGAGCGGCGATATCGATTACCTGCTGAAAGTGGTGACCACCGATATCAAGGGCTACGACCTGTTCTACAAGAAGCTGATCAAGGCGGCCCAGCTACTGGGCGTGTCGTCGGCCTTCTCCATGGAACAGATCAAATACAGCACGGAGTTGCCGTTGGAACTGATCGCGCATGGTTTGCCGGCTTGAAACTATTGCAGCTTGCCTAAGTTTGCTCTTCAGCTACGTTGCTGCATCGCAACATAAACTGGCCGAAAGATAGGGAAATCAGCGGTGTGTATACCGCCAGTCGGTATACTTTCGCGCTTGCCCGCCGCCTGCGGGGTCACGCACAAGGTTTTCCATGCATTTTCTCCGCCGTCTCTCGATCCAGAAAAAACTGATGTTCAGCATGGGATTTTGCCTGCTGCTGTTCATGGCGATTTCGTCCCTCCTCAGCGTGCGCATGAGCAGCGACTATGTGCGCGAGCGCGTGGTCAGCCAGGAATTACCGGCCCAGGTGGGCGAGATCCGCAACGACGTGCTGCGCCAGATCAGCCAGTCGCTGGCGGTGGTGCAGACCATGGCCAACGATATCTACCTGCAGGACTGGGAAGACGCCGGCCTGCCCGACGAGGGCATCGCCGCATTCCAGCGCTACGCCACGGCCATCAAGACAAAAAACAAGGCGGCATCGATCAACTGGGCCTCGGGCAGCACCGGCAAGTATTTCACCACCGACGGCCTGCTGCGCACGCTGGACAGGAATGCGGCGTCGGACCAGTGGTTTTACGGCCTGCTGGCCAGCGACAAGGCCTACACGCTCGATATCGACAAGGCCGTCGATGCCAGCAGCATCATGCTGTACCTGAATGCCCGCGGCCAGACGGCCGGCGGCAAGCCCTATGCGGCCGGCCTCGGCCTGGCTATCGATACACTGGCCGAGACCATCCGCGGCTACAAGATCGGCCAGACCGGCTACGTGTATATCGTGCGCGCCAACGGCACCGTGCTGATCCACCGCGATGCGGCGCTGGCCGATGGCAAGCATCGGATGCAAGACCTGCCGGGTTTTACTGAAGAGCTGAGCAAGAGCCTGCTGACCGGTAAAAAATACGCGTCCGCCATCTACAACGCACCGGGCGGCAAACGCTTTGTTGCCGCCTCATTCGTGCCGGAATTGAATTTGTACGTGGTGGCCGAAGTGCCGGAAGCGGAAGTGTTGGGCAATGTGATGCGCTCGGCGCTGATCGCCGCGCTGGTGGCCGGCCTGGTCGGCGGCGGCGTGGCCCTGCTGATCATCTACATGATCAGCCGCGCGATTGCCGCCCCGGTGGCGCGCGCCGCCGACATGCTGGGCGATATCGCCAGCGGCAATGGCGACCTGAGCCGCCGCATGGTGGTGGAGTCCGGCGATGAAGTGGGCGCCCTGGCTGCGGCCTTCAACCGCTTTGTCGCATCGTTGAACGTGACGATACGCGAAGTTCGCGACAGTACCGGGGCGATTGCGAGCGCGTCGAGCGAAATCGCCAGCGGCAACCTGGACCTGTCGGCACGTACGGAAAGCCAGGCATCGAGCCTGGAAGAAACGGCGGCCGCCATGGAAGAGCTGACCTCGACCGTCAAGCAGAATGCCGACAATGCGCGCCAGGCCAATCAGCTGGTGGTATCGGCTTCCGGCCACGCCATCAAGGGTGGTGACGTGGTCGGCCAGGTGGTGCAAACGATGGGCGCGATCACGGAAAGTTCGAAGAAGATCGCGGACATTATCGGCGTGATCGACGGGATTGCCTTTCAAACCAATATTCTCGCGCTGAATGCTGCGGTCGAAGCGGCGCGTGCGGGCGAACAGGGACGCGGCTTCGCGGTGGTCGCCACCGAAGTGCGCAACCTGGCCCAACGATCGGCTGCCGCAGCCAGGGAGATCAAGGAGCTGATCGTCGATTCGGGCAGCAAGGTGGAGGCCGGCAGCAAGCTGGTCGATGCGGCCGGCGCCACCATGCAGGATATTGTCGTGTCGGTACAGCAGGTGGCCGACCTGATGGGCGAAATCGCCTCCGCCAGCCAGGAGCAAAGCCAGGGCATCGCGCAGGTCAATGCGACGGTGACGCAGATGGATGATGCGACCCAGCAAAATGCGGCGCTGGTGGAAGAAGCGGCGGCCGCCGCCCAGTCATTGCAGGATCAGGCGGCGCGCCTGGCGCAGGTGGTCAGTGTGTTCAAACTGGAGGAGGCCGGCAACCCGGCTGCCCACCAGCCAGGCACCAGCCTTCTGATCAGATAGCCGGCTGCTTGAGCGTGGCGGCGTTCTTGAAAAAGTCGTGGATGCCGCTTTCGCTCATGCGGCGCGCATTGGCCAGTTCGCCGCCCTTGGTGGCGTACAGCACCTGGTTGTCGCTGCTCGACACCAGCACGGCGGCCGGAATGCCTTTTTTCAGCGGATTGCCATAGGCGTTGGCCACGTCCAGGTTATGGTCGAAATTGCCGACGTCGACTTTCACGACCTTGAATTCTTTCTGCATCAGCTCGGCATTTTTGCCTTCCTTCAAGGCCTTGTCGAGGGCGCGGCAGTCCTCGCACCAGTTGGCGCCAAAGATCAGCAGCACCGGCACATGAGCCGCCTTCGCTTCGGCCAGCGCGTGCGCCACGTCGGCCTTGGCGTCGGCCGCCGCGTTGTACGGCAGATGCTGGGCATTGGCGGCCGGGGCCGGCGTGGGCGCGGCGGCGATGGCGGCGCCGGACAGCAGCAGGCTGGCAAGAACAGTAGAAAGTAGACGCATGCGGGGGCTCCAGGAAAATAGGACATGAGGCAGGCTGGCCAGGATCGGCGAGCGCGACTGTCTAGAATATGCCTGCTGCGCAGAAATATCTACAACTGATTTGCACTGTGCTTATGCGAAAAACGTATAAGCATGCGCGGCAACGAATGCAAACGCATGAGATAATGTCCCGCTCTGCATGAGCAACGCGAACGCGCCCTCCCACCATGACGACTTCTTTCCTGGCACGCTGGCTGCCGCAACCGAACAACGGCAGCCGCCGCGAACAACTGCGCGCCTGCGCGGGCGCCATCTGCGGCTTGCTGCTGACGGGTATCACCTGCCATTTCCTGCTGGCGCCGGACAGTGCCAGCATCTACCTGATCGCGCCGATGGGCGCTTCCGCCGTGCTGCTGTTCTGCCTGCCGGCCAGCCCGCTGGCCCAGCCATGGTCGGTGGTGGGCGGCAATGTCGTGTCCGGCCTGGTGGGCGCGGCCTGCGTCAAATGGCTGGGGCCCGGCGTGGGCGTGGCGGCGCTGGCCGCCTGCCTGGCGATCGCCGCCATGTTCGCCCTGCGCTGCTTGCATCCACCGGGCGGCGCGGTGGCATTGACCACCGTGGTCGGCGGCGCCAGCGTGCAGGCGGCCGGCTTTGAATTCGTCTTCGTGACAGTCCTGTTCAACTCCGCCATCCTGGTCGCTTGCGCCGTGCTGTACAACAACCTGACGGGGCGCCGCTATCCGCACACCCAGCAATTGACAGCGGCCCATCCGCATGCGACGCGCGACGAGGTGCCGAGCGCCCGCCTGGGCTTTACGGCCGACGACCTCGACGCCGTGCTGCGCCAGCACGGCGAAGTGCTCGATATCAGCCGCGACGACTTGCAGGCGATCTTTCTGCAAACCGAACTGCGCGCCTGGCAGCGCCGCTTCGGCGTCGTCACCTGCCTGGATATCATGTCGAAGGATGTACGCAGTGTGGAATTCGGCACGCCGCTCGACGAAGCCTGGCACACCATGCGCACGCACGATATCGGCGCCCTGCCCGTGCTGAACCGCGCGCGCCGCGTGATTGGCATCATCACCCAGACCGACTTCCTGCGCCACGGCGGCCTCGACGATTACCAGGGCATGCGCCATCGCCTGCGCACCATTTTGCAGCGCACCGGCCTGTCGCACACCGAACGCCCGGAAGTGGTCGGCCAGCTGATGACGCACAAGCCGCACACGGCGCACCTGGGCACACCCATCATCGACCTGGTGCCGCTGATGGCCGATGCCGGCTACCACCATATTCCCATCGTGGACGAAGAAGACCGGCTGGCCGGCATTATCAGCCAGTCCGACCTGATGGCGGCCCTGTATGAAACGCGCTTTGCCGAGGCCGCCGCATGAAACCGTTTGACGCCCTGCTCTCCGGCCCCACGGGCACCACGCCCGTCACCGCGCATTTCTTCGCCAACCAGCTGGTGCTGCACGACCTGGGCGCCAGCGTGGCCGTCGACCAGCTCATCGTCAGCGTCGGTGGCATGGAGCGGCCCGAGCTGTTCCTGAACTGGCTTGATGCGCAGGGCCGGCAGGCCTCGCTCCAACCGCTGGGCCCGGATGCCATCGCCACCGTGCTGCAGGAGGCACCGGCTTCGCTGCAGCCATCGCTGCAGAAACTCTGGCGCGAGCGCAAGCAGAACCGGCGGCAAGTCTCGGGCTGGCTGGCCGGGATGACAGGCGCGGCGCTGCTGGCCGGCGGTTTGTTCTGGTGGCAGGGAAATAATGCCATCGGCGCGCTGGCCGGCCTGATCCCGCTGTCGACCGAAAAACAGCTGGGCGAGCTGGCGCTGGCGCAAGTGCGGTCCCAGGGCAGCCTGGCCGGCAGCGGCGCCGCGCAGCAGACGGTGCAGGAGATCGGCCAGCGCCTCACCACAGGCTCGCGCTACCAGTACCGCTGGTTCGTCAAGCAGGACGACAGCGTCAATGCGTTTGCCATGCCGGGCGGCATTATCGTCGTGCATACGGGCTTGCTGCGCCACGCCGGCAGTCCGGGCGAGCTGGCCGGCGTGCTGGCGCATGAAGTGCAACATGTGGAACAGCGCCACTCGCTGCGGCAGATGATCACCAGCCTCGGCTGGGGCGCGCTGGTGGCCGTGACCATCGGCGATATCAGCGCCGTGGCCGCCATGCTGGCGCACCAGGCCGGCGCCATGTATTTCAGCCGCGACATGGAGGAAGAGGCGGACCGGCTCGGCGTGCAAGCCCTTCAACGCGCACGCATACGCCCGGACGGCATGCTGACGTTTTTCCAGAAGCTGGGCAAGGAAGACCAGGACAAGGCGCAAGCGCCCGACTGGATTTCCTCGCATCCGCAAACGGCGGCACGCGTGCAGCGGGTCACGGCGCTGATCGGCGCCACTCCCTGCCCTGACTGCCTGCCCTTGAGCAGCCGCCACTGGCAGGCCATGAAAGCGGCATTGCCAGTGGGCGACAAGAATTAAACCACGCAATATTTCCTGCAAGCGAGTTAAACGATGGCGTATGCTTACGCCCCGGCGATTGGACATCCAAACACCGCCATCCCGTTCATTCTCCTTACCAAGGATATCGCGCATGAAGCATCGTTACGCTCTCGGCACCCTCGCCGCCTCCCTGTTGTTGGCCTTTGCGCCCATGTCGCAAGCGGCCCAGCCCGCCGCCAAGCCTGTCGCCGTCAGTGCGCCGCAAGCCAAGCAGCGATTGCAGGTGGTGGCCGACCAGTACTACGATGCCCTGGCCCGTTTCGAGCCGATCAACGCCACCGAAAGCGGCGACAACCGTTTTGACGACCAGCTCGGTTCAGCCATCGTGCCGGCCGCGCGCGCCAAACAGTTTGCCCTGTACCGCCAGTACCAGAAAACCTTGCGCGCGATCAGCCGCCAGCAGTTGTCGCAGCAGGACCAGATCAACTACGACATCCTCGACTACGAACTGGCCACCGCCCTGTCGTTCGAGCGTTTCCCGGAATACCTGCTGCCGTTGAACCAGATGGACAGCATGCCGGTGACCTTGGCCAACTATGCGGGTGGTGAAGCGTCGCAGCCGCTGGTCACCGTCGCCCAGTATGACGCCTACCTGAGCCGGCTGAACCAGCTGCCCGGCTGGATCGACCAGGCCATCGCCAATATGCGCGTCGGCATGCAAAAGAAGATCGTGCTGCCCAAGGCGCTGATCGAGTCCGCCTTGCCGCAGTTCAAGAAACTGGTCAGCGCCACGCCGCAAGAGAGCGTGTATTACACGCCCGTCAAGAACCTGCCGGCCGCCTTTGGCGAGGCCGACAAGCAGCGTCTGACGCAGGCATATACCGAGGTCGTCGGCACAAAACTGATGCCGGCCCTGCAGCGCCTGGCCACATTCATGGAAGCCGAGTATCTGCCGGCCGGCCGTGCCAGCAGCGGCTGGAGCGCCCTGCCCGACGGCGCCGCCTGGTACCAGGCGCGCGTGGCGTCGAGCACCACCACCGACATGAAACCGGAACAGATCCATGCCATCGGCCTGAAGGAAGTGGCGCGCATCCAAGGGCAGTACGCCATCGTCGGCCCGAAAATGGGTTACACGGGTCCGGCCGCCGGCCTGCCGGTGTGGGTCTCGGAACAGGCAAAATACCGCCCCTTCAAGACCGACCAGGAAGTGCTCGATGTGTATCGCAAGCTGAACGTCCTGCTCGACACCAAATTGCCGGCGCTGTTCACCCTGGTGCCGAAGGCGCCGCTGGACCTGCGCCTGGAGCCCGAACTGAGCCGCGACACGGCCGCCGACCACTACACGGCGCCGGCCGCCGACGGCTCGCGCCCGGGCGTGTTCTGGTCGGTGGTGACCGACCCGACACTGTATGGCGACACCGGCATGACCACTCTGTTCCTGCACGAAGGCAAGCCGGGCCACCATTTCCACCTGGCGCTGGTACAGGAAATGGACTTGCCGAACTTCCGCCGTTTCGGCGGCAACAATGCGTTTACGGAAGGCTGGGCTTTGTATGCGGAAACCCTGGGCAAGGAAATGGGGCTGTTCGACGATCCGGCCCAGTACTTCGGCCACCTGAACGACGAGATGCTGCGCGCCGTGCGCCTGGTGGTTGACACGGGCCTGCACACCAAGGGCTGGACGCGCGAGCAAACCATCAAGTACATGCGCGATACCCTGGGCTACGACGCCGTGGCCAGAAGCGAAACGGAACGCTATATGGCGTGGCCGGGCCAGGCGCTGGGCTACAAGATCGGCGCGCTGAAAATCATCGAACTGCGCCAGCGCGCGCAGGCGGCACTGGGCGACAAGTTCAACCTGCCGAAATTCCATGAGGTGGTACTCGGCGACGGCACCCTGCCCTTGAAACTGCTGGAAGCCAAGGTCGATCGCTGGATCGCGCAGCAGAAGTAAGCAGACAATCCCTGAAGACAAAACGGCAGTGCCATGATTGGGCTGCCGTTTTTTTCAGGTGCACACAATGCTCATACCCTTACTGTTTCAGTCCAGCAGATAGGCTAACTCAACGCAAGAATACTTATTGCCAAAATGACCTACGAAGAACTCAAGGAGTTGCTAGCAATTACACACAACCCTATGACGTTGACACGCGAGATGGTGCCCACGTTACCTGGCCTGTATGTCTGGAGATCAAAACATGATGACAGCATTGAGTACATCGGCAAGGCGTCGGGAAAGAATGGCTTAAGGGGGCGGGTTTGGTGTCAACACCTAAATCCCATCTATCTCGAATCCCGCCCCGATAAAATTGCCCAAGATGACGCCCAGCGCGGCTTTAACATTTTGCATAACGGCAAACTGTGTATCGATAAAAGCGTATTTCGGCGCAGCATAGGCAAAGCCCATCAACTCAGTCCAGGTGTGGAGACCGTTCGCCACATTCGTGAAAACTGCACAATCGCATGGGTAACCTTTTCCTCTGATCTATTGGAATACATTCCGAGATGGGAGCTTGATCTCATTAAAGACTACCCTCCTCGCCTCAACAAAGCAGGTAATAGGCACTCCTGAACATTAAGCTGCTCCCCCCGAGAACAAGCTCCGCCTTCCATAGTGTTAGCTACACCAGCAGCGCCGCGCTCATCGAGCGCACTTCCTCGTTTGATTCGGCCAGAATGCTTTGCAGGGTGTCGTTGTCGATAATGAAGTCGATCACGGAATCGGACGGCGTCAGCATCTCGATAAACGTCGTTTGCAGCGGTGACGGCACGGGCGACAGTTGCTTGGCCAGCAGGAGGGTGTCGAGCAGGGAATCGGGCGGGATCGCCAGCAGGCCGTCGCGCAAGCCTTCGATGGCCTCGCTGACCGGTTGCGGGATCAGCAGCTTTTTCATCACTTCGCGCGAAATGATTTCCTCGGCCGATTCCATCCAGTGCTCGCCATCGTCGTCCAGCAGGCCGGGAAACTCGTCGGCGCGCGACAGCAGATAGAAGCCGCCCACCTCGTGCACGATGCCGGCGAACAGCGCCGTATCGGCATCGACATGCGTCACGCGGCGCGCGATCACATGGGCCAGCGCCGCCACGTGCGCCGTATGCTCCCACAGCTGGGCCGCCTTCTGGCGCAGCACCGGGTCGACGATCTTGCTGCCGAACTGCCGCACCACCATGGCGGCCACCAGCGAATACAGATTGCGGTAACCCATGCGCATGACGGCCGCGCGCACGCTGGTGACGGGACGCGCATCGCCGCGGCTGTAGACGGCCGAGTTGGCCAGGGCGACGGTGCGCGCCGCCAGCAAGGGTTCGGCCAGCACCAGTTTGATTGCATGATCGATATGGCAATCGGGTTCCGCCAGGGCCAGTTGCAATTGCAGCGCGGAATTGACACTGATGGGAAACACCAGTTCGCCGCGCACCGCCTGGGAAACAATCAATCCGAATGCCTGTAATTTATTCATCGCCCTGTCTGTCCGTCCCGGATATTCTTTTAAGATTGCACCACTTTATATCAGAATCTTCATCGTTTTCACGCGCGATTAAAATCCGCTGACTTCAGGCAAAGATATCGACGTCAGTGTGCGTTCATCGCCAATCACGAACAATTTTGGCTGTTGCAATACCTGCAGCAAAAACGGCTGGCCCTCGCGCAGCCGGCGCTGGTAGTCGGCCAGGGTATACAGGTTCGGATTGATTTTGCGGCGCAAGGTTCGCTCGGCCGGCGCCAGGCGAGTCAACAAATCGCCGTAATTGGCCTCCTCGGCCACCAGCAGCAGATCGATGGCGCTGCCGGGAAGATCCTGGCCCTTGGCGGTGGCGCCGGACACAAAGGCCAGCTGCAGCTGGGCGCGCAACGGCGCCAGTGTGCTGCTGAGCACTCCCACCAGGCCGAAGGTCTTTTGCACCAGGCCGCTCAACTCGGGATACACCAGGCTTTCCTTGTTCGGCCAGAAGCGCCGCACATTGCCGATGCGCTCGGACGTGATCAGCCCCGCATCATGCAGCCGCCGCAACTCGCGCTGCGCCGACGCGCTGCCCAGACCCGTCAGCCGCATGATCTCGTTCAGATGAAAGCCTTCGTTGACGCGGACAAACAGCAGTCCCAGCAGCTTTTGCTGGGCGGGAGTGAACAGGGCTTGGGCGATCATGCGCCAGATCTTAGCACGAGCACGCTGGAAACTGGCGTGAGAAGAGCGCCTGAGCAGCGAACAGCATGATTCGATTGGGCATAAAAAAACGGCACCAAGGATTTCTCCTTGGTGCCGTTCTCGTCAGCTAGTAGCTAGTGTTACGCTTCGTCGCCGTGGTGATGCTGGGCCTGCGTTTCGATGTCCTGCAACGCTTCGGCAGCTTCGCCGGCCATCGAGGCTTTCTCGGCCAGCAGCAGGGCTTGACGCTCTTCGCCCACCCCGTACTTCTTTCTCTTTGCGTGCGCGACGAAGAGACCATAAAAAAACGGCACCAAGGATTTCTCCCGGGTGCCGTTCTTGTCAGCTAGTAGCTAGTGTTACGCTTCGTCGCCGTGGTGATGCTGGGCTTGCGTTTCAATGTCCTGCAACGCTTCGGCAGCTTCGCCGGCCATCGAGGCTTTCTCGGCCAGCAGCAGCGCTTGACGCTCTTCGACTTCCCACGCTTCTTTCTCTTTGCGTGCGCGGTGGAAGGCCAGGCCCGTACCGCCAGGAATCAGGCGGCCGACGATGACGTTCTCTTTCAGGCCGCGCAGACCGTCGCGCTTGCCCATGATCGCCGCTTCGGTCAGCACGCGGGTGGTTTCCTGGAACGATGCGGCCGAGATGAAGGAGTCGGTCGACAGCGATGCCTTGGTAATACCCAGCAAGACGTTTTCGTAGGTCGCAGGAATCTTGTTCTCTTGCGCCATGCGATCGTTCTCGTCCAGCAGTTCCGAACGTTCCACCTGCTCGCCAACGATGTAGTTGGTGTCGCCGGCATTGACGATCTGAACGCGGCGCAGCATCTGACGCACGATCACTTCGATGTGCTTGTCATTGATCTTCACGCCTTGCAGACGGTACACGTCCTGCACTTCGTCGACGATGTAACGCGCCAACGCTTCGATACCCAGCAGACGCAGGATGTCTTGCGGATCGGCCGGGCCGTCCACGATCATCTCGCCCTTGTTCACGACTTGGCCGTCATGCACCAGCACTTGCTTGTCCTTGGTAATCAGGAACTCGTGCTTGTTGCCGTCCATGTCCGTGATTTCCAGACGCTGCTTGCCCTTGGTTTCCTTGCCGAACGCAACCGTACCCGTGACTTCCGCCAGCATGCCGGCGTCTTTCGGGGAACGGGCTTCGAACAGCTCGGCCACGCGTGGCAGACCACCGGTAATATCGCGTGTCTTTTGCGATTCGGTCGGGATACGTGCCAGCACTTCACCCACCGATACCGCCTGGCCATCCTTGACCATGATCAGCGCGCCGACCTGGAAGCCGATCGCCACCGAGTGTTCGGTGCCGGCGATCTTGACTTCTTCGTTCGCGTCGTTGATCAGCTTGACTTGTGGACGCAAGGTTTTGGTCAGCGAACCGCGACGTTTTGCATCGATCGCCACCAGGGTGGACAGACCGGTCACTTCGTCGACCTGACGGGCAACCGTGACGCCTTCTTCGACGTTCTCGAAACGCACTTGACCGGCGTATTCGGTAATGATCGGACGGGTCAGCGGATCCCATGTCGCCAGCGCGGTACCGGCCTTGATGACCATGCCGTCCTTGACGATCAGGGTCGCGCCGTACGGTACTTTATGACGCTCGCGCTCACGGCCATGGTCGTCGGTGATCAGCACTTCGCCGGAACGGGAAATGACGATTTGCGCGCCCTTGCCGTTCGTCACGTAACGCATGGTTGCCGTGAAGCGGATGGTACCGTTCGATTTGGCTTCCACCGACGATGCCACTGCCGCACGCGACGCCGCACCACCAATGTGGAAGGTACGCATGGTCAGCTGGGTACCCGGCTCACCAATCGACTGCGCTGCCACCACACCGACGGCTTCGCCGGCGTTGACCAGCATGCCGCGGCCCAGGTCGCGGCCATAGCACTTGGCGCACAGGCCGAAGCGCGTGTCGCAAGTCAGTGGCGTACGAACCTTGACTTCGTCGATCGACAGACGTTCGATCTCTTCGACCATGTCTTCGTCCATCAGCGTGCCGGCTTCGTACAGCGTTTCCTGCGATTCAGGATGGACGACATCGTGCACCGTCACGCGGCCGAGGATACGGTCACGCAATGGTTCGATGACTTCACCGCCTTCGACCAGCGCTTTCATCAGGGCGCCGTTCATGGTGCCGCAATCATCTTCGATCACGACCAGATCCTGTGTCACGTCGACCAGACGACGCGTCAGGTAACCGGAGTTAGCCGTTTTCAGCGCCGTATCGGCCAGACCTTTACGAGCGCCGTGGGTCGAAATGAAGTACTGCAACACGTTCAGGCCTTCGCGGAAGTTCGCGGTAATCGGCGTTTCGATAATCGAACCATCCGGTTTCGCCATCAGACCACGCATACCGGCCAACTGGCGAATCTGGGCTGCGGAACCGCGCGCGCCGGAGTCGGCCATCATGTAAATGGCGTTGAACGATTCCTGCGTCGACTTGGTGCCGTCGCGCTTGATCACGTCTTCGACCTTGAGCTGGTCCATCATGGCCTTGCCGACTTCATCCGAGGTCTTGCCCCAGATATCGACGACCTTGTTGTAACGCTCGCCGGCGGTCACCAGACCCGAAGCGTACTGCTGCTCGATCTGCTTGACTTCCGATTCGGCCGTCGCGATCAGGGTGACTTTTTGTGGCGGTACCAGCATGTCGTCGACGCAGATCGAGATACCGGCGCGTGTCGCCAGGCGGAAACCCGATTGCATCAGTTTGTCTGCGAACACCACGGTGGCGCGCAGGCCGCACTTGCGGAACGACGTGTTGATCAGCTTGGAAATCTCTTTCTTTTTCAGTGCGCGATTGAGCACCGAGAAAGGCAGGCCTTTAGGCAGGATTTCCGACAGGATCGCACGGCCGATGGTCGTTTCGTAGCGGGTCACCGTTTTTTCGAATTCGCCGGTTTCGGCGTTTTTCGGGTATTCGGTAATACGTACGGTGACGCGGGTCGTCAGTTCGACTTCCTTGTTGTCGTAGGCGCGGATCACTTCCGACACGTCCGGGAACATCATGCCTTCGTTCTTGGCATTGATCGCTTCACGCGTGGCATAGTACAGACCCAGCACGATATCCTGGGACGGCACGATCGACGGTTCGCCGTTCGACGGGAACAGGATGTTGTTCGACGCCAGCATCAGCGTACGCGCTTCCATCTGTGCTTCGATCGACAAAGGAACGTGGACCGCCATCTGGTCACCGTCGAAGTCGGCATTGAATGCCGCGCAGACGAGTGGGTGCAGCTGGATGGCCTTGCCTTCAATCAGGACCGGCTCGAACGCCTGGATACCCAGACGGTGCAGCGTCGGCGCACGGTTCAACATGATCGGATGTTCACGGATCACGTCTTCCAGGATATCCCACACGACCGGTTCCTGGATCTCGACCAGCTTTTTGGCTGCCTTGATCGTGGTTGCCAGGCCCATCAGTTCCAGTTTATTGAAAATGAAAGGCTTGAACAGTTCCAGCGCCATCAGTTTCGGCAAGCCGCACTGATGCAGTTTCAATTGCGGGCCCACGACGATGACCGAACGACCGGAGTAATCGACGCGTTTGCCCAGCAAGTTTTGACGGAAACGGCCGCCCTTGCCCTTGATCATCTCTGCCAGGGATTTCAGCGGACGCTTGTTGGCGCCGGTCATCGCTTTGCCGCGACGGCCGTTGTCCAGCAGCGAATCGACCGCTTCCTGCAGCATGCGCTTTTCGTTGCGCGTGATGATCTCTGGAGCGCGCAGCTCCATCAGGCGTTTCAGGCGGTTGTTACGGTTGATCACGCGGCGATACAGATCGTTCAGATCCGAGGTCGCGAAACGGCCACCGTCCAGCGGTACCAATGGGCGCAGTTCCGGCGGCAGCACCGGCAGCACTTCCATGATCATCCAGTCAGGCTTGATGCCCGAACGCTGGAACGCTTCCAGCACTTTCAGGCGCTTGGCGTATTTCTTGATCTTCGCTTCGGACTTCGATTCCTTCAGTTCCACGCGCAGCGTTTCGGCATCGCGGTGGATGTCGATCGAGCGCAGCAGTTCACGGATACCTTCGGCGCCCATGAAAGCGGTGAAGTCGTCGCCGTACTCTTCGTACTTGGCGGCGTAGTCGTCTTCCGACATGATCTGGCACTTTTTCAGCGGGGTCATGCCTGGATCGGTCACGACATATGCTTCAAAGTACAGCACGCGTTCGATGTCCCGCAGGGTCATGTCCAGCACCATGCCCAGGCGCGATGGCAGGGACTTCAGGAACCAGATGTGGGCGGTAGGCGAAGCCAGTTCGATGTGGCCCATGCGCTCGCGGCGCACCTTGGCCAGCGTGACTTCGACGCCGCATTTTTCGCAGATCACGCCGCGGTGTTTCAGGCGCTTGTACTTGCCGCACAGGCACTCGTAGTCCTTGATCGGGCCAAAGATCTTGGCGCAGAACAGGCCATCGCGTTCAGGCTTGAAGGTACGGTAGTTGATGGTTTCCGGCTTTTTGACTTCGCCGTAGGACCACGAACGGATTTTCTCAGGCGAAGCGAGACCGATCTTGATTGCATCGAAGGTCTCGTTGGTCTGTACTTGCTTGAATAGATCGAGCAGTGCTTTCATGTATCACTCCAGAGGTGATTAAATTTCTATATTCCTGAGACTACATTGCCCGGCATGGTTTCCCAGCCGGGCTTTGTGTTTCCCAAACCAAATGACAGGTGGCTGTCTTTTAGTTGCGTTCGAGGTCGATATCGATACCCAGCGAACGGATTTCCTTGACCAGCACGTTGAACGATTCCGGCATGCCGGCGTCGATCACGTGGTCGCCCTTGACCAGGTTCTCGTACACTTTGGTACGGCCATTCACGTCATCGGACTTGACGGTCAACATCTCTTGCAAGACATACGACGCGCCATACGCTTCCAGTGCCCACACTTCCATCTCACCGAAGCGCTGACCACCGAACTGGGCTTTACCACCCAGCGGCTGTTGCGTCACCAGCGAGTAAGGACCGGTCGAACGTGCATGCATCTTGTCATCAACCAGGTGATGCAGTTTCAGCATGTGCATCACGCCGACAGTGACCTTGCGCTCGAATGCTTCACCGGTGCGACCGTCATACATGGTCACCTGGTTTTTCGACGGGGTCATGCCGAGGTTCTTGGCAATCGCGTCAGGGTAAGCCAGGTCCAGCATGCGGCGGATCTCTTCTTCGTTGGCGCCGTCGAACACTGGCGTGGCGAATGGAACACCTTTTTTCAGGTTTTCCGCCAGCTTCATGATTTCTTCGTCGTCAAACGCGTCCAGATCTTCAGCGCGGCCGTTTTCGTTGTAGATCACGGTAAGGTACTTGCGCATTTCTTCGGCTTGCGTGTGCGCCTTCAGCATTTCGCCGATACGGATACCCAGACCCTTGGCAGCCCAGCCCAGGTGAGTCTCGAGAATCTGACCAACGTTCATCCGCGAAGGAACGCCCAGCGGGTTCAGCACCACGTCGGCTGGCGTGCCATCGGCCATGTATGGCATGTCTTCCACAGGAACAATACGGGAAACCACACCCTTGTTACCGTGGCGACCCGCCATCTTGTCGCCCGACTGCAGGCGGCGTTTCACGGCCAGGTACACCTTGACCATTTTTTGCACGCCTGGTTGCAGCTCATCGCCTTGCGTCAGCTTCTTGCGCTTCTCTTCGAAGGCCAGATCGAACTGGTGACGCTTCTCGTTGATCGATTCCTTGATCGCTTCGAGCGCTACCGCTGCATCGTCGTCCGCCGGGCGGATGTCGAACCAGTGGTATTTGTCCAGATCGTCCAGGTATTCCTTGGTGATCTTGGCGCCTTTGGCCAGCTTTTTAGGGCCACCGTTGACAACTTTGCCGATCAGCATTTTTTCCAGACGCTGGAAGGCATCGCCTTCAACGATACGCATCTGGTCGTTCAGGTCCAGACGGAAGCGTTTCAGTTCGTCATCGATAATCTGCTGGGCGCGTTTGTCGCGGACAATGCCTTCACGGGTGAAGACTTGCACGTCGATCACGGTACCGATCATGCCCGAAGGCACGCGCAGCGAGGTGTCTTTCACGTCCGAGGCTTTTTCGCCGAAAATCGCGCGCAGCAGCTTCTCTTCCGGGGTCAGCTGGGTTTCACCTTTTGGCGTCACTTTACCGACCAGGGTATCACCGGCTTGCACTTCGGCGCCGATGTAGACGATACCGGATTCATCCAGGCGAGCCAGCTGGTTTTCAGCCAGGTTCGAGATGTCGCGCGTGATTTCTTCCGCGCCCAGTTTCGTGTCACGGGCCACCACCGACAACTCTTCGATGTGAATCGAGGTGTAGCGGTCGTCCTTGACGACGTTTTCCGAGATCAGGATCGAATCTTCGAAGTTCAGACCATTCCATGGCATGAAGGCCACGGTCATGTTCTGGCCCAGCGCCAATTCACCCAGGTCGGTCGATGCGCCGTCGGCGATCACGTCGCGCTTGGCAACACGGTCGCCCACTTGCACGATAGGACGCTGGTTGATGTTGGTGTTCTGGTTCGAACGGGTGTACTTGATCAGGTTGTAGATGTCGACGCCGACTTCACCAGCCAGTGCTTCTTCATCGTTGACGCGAATCACGACACGGCCCGCATCGATGTAATCGACGATACCGCCACGCAGCGCTTGCACGGTGGTGCCCGAGTCGACCGCAACGGTGCGTTCGATACCGGTACCGACCAGCGCTTTTTCAGGACGCAAGCAAGGCACAGCCTGGCGTTGCATGTTGGCGCCCATCAATGCACGGTTCGCATCATCGTGTTCGAGGAACGGAATCAGCGAGGCAGCGACGGACACGATCTGGCCTGGCGCCACGTCCATGTACTGGATGCGCTCCGGGGAGACCAGGATGGTTTCGCCAGCTTCACGGGCCGAGACCAGTTCATCGGACAGCATGCCGGCGTCGTTGATGGTCGCATTCGCCTGAGCGATGATGTAGCGGCCTTCTTCGATGGCGGACAGGTAGTCGATCTGATCGGTGATCTTGGAGCCTTCGACCTTGCGGTACGGAGTTTCCAGGAAGCCATATTCATTCAGGCGGGCATACAACGCCAGCGAGTTGATCAGACCAATGTTCGGACCTTCCGGTGTCTCGATCGGGCAGACGCGGCCGTAGTGGGTCGGATGCACGTCGCGCACTTCAAAGCCGGCGCGTTCGCGTGTCAGACCGCCGGGTCCCAGGGCCGATACGCGGCGCTTGTGGGTAATTTCCGACAGAGGATTGGTTTGGTCCATAAACTGCGACAACTGGGACGAACCGAAGAACTCGCGAATCGCGGCCGAAATCGGCTTCGAGTTGATCAGGTCGTGCGGCATCAGGTTGTCCGCTTCGGCTTGGCCGAGGCGTTCCTTGACGGCGCGCTCAACCCGCACCAGGCCGGCGCGGAATTGATTCTCGGCCAGTTCGCCCACGCAACGTACGCGGCGGTTACCCAGGTGATCGATATCGTCGACTTCGCCGCGGCCATTGCGCAGTTCCACCAGGATCTTGATCACGGCCAGCACGTCGTCGTTCGACAGGGTCATGGCGCCGGTCAGTTCATCGCGGCCAATGCGGCGGTTGAACTTCATGCGGCCCACGGCCGACAGGTCGTAGCGGTCCGAGTTGTAGAACAGGCCGTTGAACAGCGCTTCGACCGAATCTTCGGTTGGCGGCTCGCCTGGACGCATCATGCGGTAGATCGCCACTTTCGCGGCCATCTGGTCGGCGGTGTCGTCGATACGCAGAGTTTGCGAGATATAGGCGCCCTGGTCCAGGTCGTTGGTGTACAAGGTCTGGATTTCGGAGATGCTGGCGTCGCGCAGACGGCCCAGCAGGTCTTCGGTCAGCTCGTCATTTGCAGACGCGACGACTTCGCCGGTGTCGCCGTCGACGATGTTCTTCGCCAATACGCGGCCCAGCAGGTAGTCTTCCGGTACGGAAATGTGCTTGATGCCGGCAGCTTCGATATCACGCACGTGTTTCGCGTTGATACGCTTGTCTTTCAGCACCAGGGTCTTGCCCGACTTGTCGACGATGTCGAAACGCGCCACTTCGCCGCGCAGACGCTCGGAGACGAATTCCATCTCCGCGCCTTCGGAGCGCAGGTTGAAATTGTCGAACACGAAGAAGTTCGCCAGGATCTGCTCGTGCGACATGCCGATCGCTTTCAGCAGGATCGTCACTGGCATCTTGCGGCGGCGGTCGACGCGGAAGAACAGGATGTCTTTCGGGTCGAACTCGAAGTCCAGCCACGAACCGCGGTAAGGAATGATACGCGCGGAGAACAGCAGCTTGCCCGACGAGTGGGTCTTGCCGCGGTCGTGCTCGAAGAACACGCCTGGCGAGCGGTGCAGCTGGGAAACGATGACGCGCTCGGTGCCATTGATAACAAACGAACCGGTGGTCGTCATGAGCGGCAATTCGCCCATGTAGACTTCCTGTTCTTTCATTTCCTTGACGACCGGCTTGGTCGGCGATTCCTTGTCCAGGATCACCAGGCGCACTTTCGCGCGCAGCGGCGACGCGAACGTCAGGCCACGTTGTTGACATTCTTTGACGTCAAAGGCAGGATCACCCAAAACGTACGACAAGAATTCGAGGCGCGCAAAACCATTGTGCGACACGATGGGGAAAATCGAAGTGAAGGCCGACTGCAGGCCATCGTTCTTGCGGCCGGACGGTGCTATGTCCTCTTGCAAGAAGCTATGATAAGACTCGAGCTGGGTCGCCAGCAGGAACGGAACGTGGTGAACGTTGGCGCGCTTCGCGAATGATTTGCGAATGCGTTTCTTCTCAGTAAATGAGTAGTGCATGGACACTCCGTGAGTGACAGAAAGGATAGAAAATTCAGGTTTTGCAAGTGCTCGTTTGCAACATTCGCGGCTGCGTGTGACACAGACGAAACCTCAAGGCTCTGCTTTCCGGCTTGAATCGAATAAAAACTGCGGCTTACAACGACTACAAATACGATGCGGACGACAAAGGAGCCAAAGTCGGATTTCCCCCCTTGCGAGGGGAAACCTCAGACTTTGACTCGGGCGCTAACTGACGCCAGTACAGATATTACTTGATCGAAGCGGTTGCGCCGGCTTCTACCAGTTTCTTCTGTGCAGCTTCAGCGTCAGCTTTCGACACTGCTTCTTTCACAGTTTTTGGTGCGCCATCGACCAGGTCTTTAGCTTCTTTCAAGCCCAGGCCGGTGATTTCGCGAACTGCTTTAATGACGCCAACTTTGTTTGCGCCGAAGCTGTCCAGGATGACGTTGAATTCGGTTTGCTCTTCAGCTGCTGCTGCTGGGCCTGCTGCAGGACCGGCCGAAGCCATTGCTGCTGCCGATACGCCGAATTTTTCTTCGAAAGCTTTGACCAGGTCGTTCAGGTCCATTACGGACATGGCGCTAACTGCTTCCAGGATGTCGTCTTTGCTAATTGCCATTTTGAAACTCCTAAATTTATTACGTTAGTTACATCAGATTGGTACTGAGAGAAAAAAGCGCGCGCAATTAAGCGGCTGCTGGGGCTTCTTCTGCTGCTGCTTCTTCTGCAGGAGCTTCGGCGCCTTCGCCTTTTTTCGCTGCCAGGGCAGCCAGACCACGTGCAAAGCCCGAAACCGGAGCCAGCATAACGCCCAACAACTGCGAAATGAGGACTTCACGGCTAGGAATGCTCGCCAACGCGGTGAC
Source organism: Janthinobacterium sp. J1-1 (assembly GCF_030944405.1). Taxonomy (NCBI): domain Bacteria; kingdom Pseudomonadati; phylum Pseudomonadota; class Betaproteobacteria; order Burkholderiales; family Oxalobacteraceae; genus Janthinobacterium; species Janthinobacterium sp. J1-1. The sequence goes on along the minus strand of NZ_CP132339.1, from coordinate 672,256 downwards.
AGCAGCTGTATCCAGCGGCTTGCCTGCGTAGTTACCTGCTTTGATGACCAGTTTGTCGTTGGTTTTAGCGAAGTCAGCGATGACTTTAGCTGCTGCAACGGCATCGGCCGAGATCGAGTAGATCAACGGGCCGGTCATGGCATCTGCCAGGCTGGCGAATGCGGTACCTTCAACGGAGCGACGAGCCAGAGTGTTTTTCAACACACGCAGGTACACGCCTTGGGCACGCGCTTTAGCACGCAGTTGCGTCAAGTGACCAACCTGGATGCCACGATATTCGGCCACGACGATGGTTTGCGCATTTGCTACTTGTGCGGAAACTTCGGCGACAACGGCCTTTTTGTCATTCAGATTGAGACTCACGGTCAACCTCCTTAAATGATGTTCAGCGATCACAACCGAGTGGTTGAGCGCCTTGCATCGGTTCGAACACGGCGTCCGAAGTCAAGAAGTACTAAACTGAGCGGATGGATTCACGCAGCATGAGGACTACAAAACTTGTTCGGGTACACCATCTGCGTTGGGCACTGGCCGTTGCCGGCCAGCCTATTAACCTTCTGCATGTGTGATCGCAGTCGGCCCAACGGTCTTTGATTGTCTGCCGGCACGGTGTAGCACCATGCCGACAGCCCAAAGATGCGCCCGCAGCGCCCGGAGGCGCGCGGGACTTGATTCTTTACTTAAGCTGCCAGGCTTGCCTGGTCAACACGGACGCCAGCGCCCATGGTCGACGACAGCGAAACTTTGCGCAGGTACACGCCTTTGCTCGATGCTGGCTTGGCTTTGTTCAGCGCGTCGATCAGTGCGACCAGATTCGATTTCAGATCTGCGTCAGCGAACGATTTACGGCCGATGGTAGCGTGGATGATACCGGATTTGTCGGTACGGTACTGAACTTGACCGGCTTTCGCGTTTTTCACGGCGGTAGCGACGTCAGGAGTAACAGTGCCAACCTTCGGGTTAGGCATCAGGCCACGTGGGCCCAGGATCTGACCCAGGGTACCAACGATACGCATGGTATCTGGCGAAGCGATGACGATGTCGAAAGGCATGTCGCCGGCTTTGATCTGCTCGGCCAGGTCTTCCATACCGACGATGTCGGCGCCAGCAGCCTTGGCCGCTTCCGCTTTTTCGCCCGACGCGAATACAGCCACGCGTACGGTCTTGCCGGTGCCAGCTGGCAGCACGACGGAGCCGCGAACAACCTGGTCGGATTTCTTAGGATCAACACCCAGTTGTACCGATACGTCGATCGATTCATTGAACTTGGCGGTTGCGCACTCTTTGATCAGCGCGACAGCGTTGTCGAACTCGTACGCTTTGGTACGGTCAACTTTGGCTTTGAAAGCCTTGATACGTTTGGATAACTTAGCCATTATACAACACCTTCCACCGTGATACCAATCGAACGTGCGGAACCAGCGATGGTGCGTACGGCAGCATCCATGTCGGCAGCGGTCAGATCAGGGGTTTTCAATTTAGCGATTTCTTCAGCCTGTGCGCGGGTCAGCGTACCGACTTTGTCGGTATGTGGCTTCGGCGAACCTTTGGTGATCGCTGCAGCTTTTTTGATCAGGTAGGTTGCTGGTGGCGTCTTCATCACGAAGGTGAAGGACTTGTCAGCAAATGCGGTGATCACGACTGGAATCGGCATGCCTGGCTCCAGACCCTGGGTCTGTGCATTGAAGGCCTTGCAGAATTCCATGATGTTCAGACCACGTTGACCCAGAGCTGGACCGATTGGTGGGGATGGGTTTGCTTTACCAGCTGGCACTTGCAGCTTGATAAAACCAATGATTTTCTTTGCCATGATGGCTCCTATCTTGGATTGAGTAGTAGCGCCCCGCCGATCCTACCCTGGCGGGGCTCCTCTGACCGGATTTCGCAGTAACTCTTGCGACGCTCCTGGTGGCGCTTGATACAGACTTAAACTTTTTCGACCTGGCCGAATTCGAGCTCCACCGGGGTGGCGCGGCCGAAGATGGTGACCGAGACGCGCACTTTGGATTTCTCGTAGTTGACTTCTTCGACATTGCCGTTGAAATCGGTGAACGGACCATCCTTGATGCGGACTTGCTCGCCCACTTCGTACAAGGTTTTCGGACGGGGTTTTTCAACACCTTCCTGCATCTGGCGCATGATGGCATCGATCTCGCGCGCGGAAATCGGCGTCGGCTTGTTCGATTTGCCACCGATGAAACCGGTAACCTTGCTGGTGTTTTTCACCAAGTGCCAGCTCTCGTCCGTCATTTCCATTTCTACCAGGACATAACCTGGGTAGAAACGACGTTCGGTGACCGACTTCACACCATTCTTGACTTCAACCACTTCTTCGATCGGCACCAGGATCTGGCCGAACTGGTCTTGCATGCCGGCGCGTTCGATGCGCTCGGTCAGTGCACGCATGACGCTTTTTTCCATGCCGGAATAAGCATGCACAACGTACCAGCGCTTGCTGCTGACCGGTACGCTCAGCGCTGCGCCAGATTCCGTTGCCGGAACGTCGCCAGCTGCGGGTGCCGCGTCATCTTGCACATTTTCGCTCATTATTTTTTCCAACCAAGAATTATGTCATACAGCAAAAACTCAAGCAATTTATCCGTGCCCCACAGGAAAATCGCCATGACCAGCACAAAGGCAAACACGATCGCGGTGATCTGCGTGGCTTCTTTGCGGGTAGGCCAAACGACTTTCTTGGTCTCGCGCACGGCTTCTTTGGCGAAATTCAGGAATTCACGGCCGGTCGTCGAGACATACAAGAGCGCAACAGCAATAACCAAACCAGCCACAAGCGCGCTTGCACGCACCAGAGCTGGTTGGCCTGCCAGGTAATAAAACCCGACTACTCCTGCAATCGCAGCCACTACTGCCAGCGCGACTTTTATCTTGTCACTCGACGTGCTAACGGTTTGCACGGATTGATTTGACATTTTTCTACTTTCGGTGCCCTGCACCTTGACGGTGGCAGGGACGGAGGGCATCGAACCCCCAACCTTCGGTTTTGGAGACCGACGCTCTGCCAATTGAGCTACGTCCCTACGTAAAACTTTTGTGGAGTGCTATTCTACCACCCGAGACACCCCGAGTGGAAGCATAACGTTTCCTTATGCGAGAATTTTTGCAACCACGCCGGCGCCAACAGTACGACCACCTTCACGGATAGCGAAACGCAGGCCTTCTTCCATCGCGATCGGGTTGATCAGCTTGACGGTGATCGACACGTTATCGCCTGGCATGACCATTTCTTTGTCTGCTGGCAACTCGATCGAACCGGTCACGTCCGTCGTACGGAAGTAGAACTGTGGACGATAGTTGTTGAAGAATGGCGTGTGACGGCCGCCTTCGTCTTTCGACAGGACATAGATCTCGCCGGTGAAGTGGTTGTGCGGTTTGATCGAGCCTGGCTTTGCCAGAACTTGACCACGTTGCACGTCTTCACGCTTGGTGCCGCGCAGCAGCAGACCAACGTTGTCGCCTGCTTGACCCTGGTCCAGCAGTTTGCGGAACATTTCCACGCCGGTGCAAGTCGTTTTGACGGTATCGATGATGCCGACGATTTCGATCTCTTCGCCGACCTTGATGATGCCGCGTTCGATACGACCGGTCACCACGGTACCGCGACCCGAGATCGAGAACACGTCTTCCACTGGCATCAGGAAGGCACCATCAACAGCGCGCTCTGGCGTAGGGATGTAGGAATCCAGGGCATCGGCCAGACGCAATACGGCGTCAACGCCCATTTCGCCCTCTTTGCCTTCCAGCGCCATACGGGCCGAACCTTTGATGATAGGCACGTCGTCGCCTGGGAATTCATATTTCGACAACAGCTCGCGCACTTCCATTTCGACCAGTTCCAGCAGCTCTGCGTCGTCGACCAGGTCGCACTTGTTCAGGAACACGATGATGTATGGAACGCCAACCTGGCGGGCCAGCAGGATGTGTTCGCGGGTCTGTGGCATCGGGCCGTCAGCTGCCGAGCACACCAGGATCGCGCCGTCCATCTGGGCTGCACCGGTAATCATGTTCTTGATGTAATCGGCGTGGCCTGGGCAGTCAACGTGCGCGTAGTGACGCGAAGCCGTTTCGTACTCGACGTGGGCGGTGTTGATGGTAATGCCGCGTGCTTTTTCTTCTGGAGCCGCATCGATCTGGTCGTATGCTTTGGCTTCGCCGCCGAATTTCTTCGACAGAACCGTTGCGATTGCAGCGGTCAGCGTGGTTTTACCGTGGTCGACGTGGCCGATGGTGCCGACGTTGACGTGCGGCTTGGTCCGTTCGAATTTACCTTTTGCCATTTTGAACTCCTAATGATTTGATTAGATTGCTCAGGCACACGCCCGACGGTCTGGTTTGAATTGCTTCTGTGTTGCCTGCTGCGAATTCTGGTGCCCTTGACGTGGATCGAACACGTGGCCTCTCCCTTACCAAGGGAGTGCTCTACCACTGAGCTACAAGGGCTGTAATTTTGCTGCATGGATGCATAAAGCATCTGAACGGGAACTGGAGCGGGTGAAGGGAATCGAACCCTCGTCGTAAGCTTGGAAGGCTTCTGCTCTACCATTGAGCTACACCCGCGAGGTATCGTTCACTTATCTTCACTTGCTTACCCAGTTTTCTTGCAAAAACTTGGTGGAGGGGGCTGGATTCGAACCAGCGTACTCGAAAGAACAGATTTACAGTCTGTCGCCTTTAACCACTCGGCCACCCCTCCGCGGGAACCGCAGAGTATGAAGCATCTACTCACAACTGTCAACCTTGTTTCGCATCGCTTGCTGCTGCATTTGCTTATAAAGAAGAAGTTGGCTGCTTCGGGGCGTGATTATAAGCCCCCAAATTAATAATGTGCAAGGGTTGGCGAAAAATTTTTGCATTTTTTTTGTGCCCCCTGCTTGCACCCCGCATTTTCCCGTGCCAGCACCCGATTCAACGGGCGTCAGGCGGGTGCATCCAGGCCGCGCCGCCCGGCTTGTACTTGCGCAGCAACTGCTGGTGCAGGCCCGACAGCACCGGCAATTTGGGGTTGCGCGGGTCGAGCCGGCGCACGCCGGCGATCAGGCTCAATACCTGCTGGCCCAGGCGCTCATCCCAGCCTTCATGCTCCAGGCATTTCAGCACCGCCACGGCGGCGTTGAACACCACTTGCGGATTGTCGGGCAGGCGCGTGACGGCCTCGCTCATCAGCTCGACGGCGCCGCGGAAGTCGCCCTGCCCCGCCTTGGCCGCACCGGCGGCCACCATATCGGCCACTTCCTGGCGGCTTTGCCGTGCCAGCGCCTTGGCCAGTTCGTCGCGGCCGCTTTGCTCGAACACGGCCATCGCGCGCGTCATGGCCGCGCTGTCGGGGGCATTGCGCATCACCTCGCGCATCACCTCGGCCGCGCCATCCTCGCGCCCATGGGCCAGGCAGTAGCGCGCCAGCTCCGTCTTGACCGCGTTCGAGGCGCCGCCGCTGTGGCGGTTGGCGGCCAGCGCCGCGTCCAGCGATTCCTGCAGGCGCACCTGGTTGCCGGTCTGCCCATGCAGCATGGCGCTGCACAGGGCGCTGCACAGCTCCGTGTTCGGCTGGCCGCCCATGGTGCGGTCCAGCTCGCGGATCACGGCGCCGGCCTGCAGCGGATCGTTCTTGCGCACCAGGGTCTGCACCAGGCGCACATGGTCTTCCGGATCGCGGAATTCCGAATACTTGGCCTTGCCGACCACCAGTTTCAGCACCTTTTCCGCCATGTCGACGTCGTCGGCCGCCAGCGCGGCCTCACCCAGGCGGCGCAGGCGGCGCACCGCGTGCGGCGACAAGGCCACCGCGTCGGCCAGCGCGTTTTGCGCCGCCTGCTGGTGGCCTTGCGCCTGGTGCGTGCGCGCCAGCCAGTCATAGGCGTCGAGAAAACGCTTGTTGTTGTCCAGCAGTTCTTCCAGCATCGCCTGCGCGGCCGGGTAATCGCCCTGCAGGAACTGCGTCTTGGCCTGGCCCAAGCGGGCCCAGCCGATCGCCTTGGCCTCATACAGCGAAGCATAGATGGGCTCGGCCTCGGCCGCCTCGCCCAGCAGCAGGTGCAGTTCCGCGCGCAGGCGCAGGAAATCGGTGGCGTAGCGCGGATACAGGCTGGCCCCTTCGCCGCAGGCCGCAATCGCGCCGCGCTCGTTGCCGACATCGATCAGTTCGTGCACCGGCATGAAGGCGGCGCGCTTGTCGACGGCGCGGGCGATGCGTTCCAACATGTTGTCGGCCGTGAACGGTTTCAGAATGTAGTCGGTCGGCAGCAGCTCGACCGCGCTGACCACCTTGGCAAAGCTGCCTTCGCCGGTGACCATGAAAAACATGGTCGAGGCGTGGATCAGGCGGTGGTGGCGCAGGTCTTCCAGCATCTGCTGGCCGTCCTGCCCGCCTTCGAGGTCGTATTCGCACAGGATCAGGTCGTAGCTGCGGTTGCCCAGCATGCGGATCGCCTGGCTGGAACTGGCGGCGTCGTCGATCTTGGCCAGGCCGCACAGATTGAGCATATTGTGCAGGCTCGAGCGCATGCCGCCATGCGGCTCGATGATCAGGGCCGACAGCCCCTTGAAGTCCTTCATGTCGCGCACGGCGGCATCAGGCGGCGTGCTCCGGATGCCATAGCTGCGGCTGGTTGTCGATCAGGTCGAGCAGCGCGGCCACCACTTCCGGATCGAACTGGCTGCCGCTGCGCTGCTCGATATACTCGCGCACCTGCGGATACGGCCACGGTTCCTTGTAGGGCCGCTCGTGCAGCAGGGCGTCGAACACGTCGACCACCGCCACGATGCGCGCGGCCAGCGGGATCGCGCGTCCCTTCAGGCCGTTCGGATAGCCGGCGCCGTCGAAATGCTCGTGGTGGCCGCCGGCGATCTGCGCGCCATAGGTCAGGTAGCTGACGCCGTCGACCATATTGGCGGCCCGCTCGAGGATGGTGCGCCCGACGCTGGCGTGCAGCTGCATCTGCGCCCTTTCCTGCTCCGTGTGCAGGCCCGGTTTCAACAGCACCGCGTCCGGCGTGGCGACCTTGCCGACGTCGTGCAGGATGCTGGCCAGGCCGATCATGTCGAGCAGTTGCGGCGTCAGCTCGTCAAGGCAGACGCCGCGCAGCTTCATGCGCTGGGCGATGGCGTCGGTCAGCTGCTGCACCCGCCGCACATGGCCGCCGGTGTCGCTGTCGCGAAATTCGGCCAGGTCGGCCAGCGCCACCACGGTCGCTTCCTGGGCCTTGCGCAACTGGCCGAACATGTACAGATTGTCGAAGGCGGCGGCGATGCGCTCGCAAAACACTTCCAGCAAGTCGCGCTGGATCGGTGCCAGCGGCCACGGCGGCGTGATCGAAATGGCCAGCTCGCGCTTGCTTTCCGTATGGATGAACAGCACATTGGCCGGATGCTCGAACTGGCTGCGCTTTTCCGCAAAGGCCTTGTCGATCGCCGCCGTCAGCGCATGTTCGGGCGGCATCGCGTTTGATTCGGCCAGCGCCGCATAGGTGCCGGTGGCGGCCACCACTTCGGGCTGGCCGGCGCCGCCCTGCATCAGGCACAGCACGCCGTCGGCGCCCACGTCGAGGATGGCGCTGACCTGGTTCAGCACGCCGGAGGCGAATTCACGCAGGGAATGGATCTGGTACAGATTGGTGGCGCCGGCCAGGATCTTGCCCAGGCCGATGCGGCTGCGCTCGAGCATCATCAGGCTTTCATACGCGCGCAGGGCCGAAATGACGGTGGTAAACAGCTTTTGCGTGGTCAGCTCGGTCTTCGCCTTGTAGTCGTTGATGTCGTACTCGACGATCACGCGCTGCTCGGGCGCCTGGCCCGGCTGGCCCGTACGCAGGACCACCCGCACGATATGGTTGTTCAGTTCGGCGCGGATGCGCTTGGCCAGGATCAGGCCCGCATCGTCGGTTTCCATCACCACGTCGAGCAGCACCAGCGCGATATCGGGCGTGTCGCGCAAGATATCGAACGCTTCGCGGCCGCTGTAGGCGGAAAACAGCTCCAGCTCGCGGCCCTTGAAATTGACGTTGCGCAGCGCCAGCCGCGTGACCGCATGCACATCGACGTCATCGTCAACGATCAGGACGCGCCACAGGCGCTGGTCAGGCGCCGCCGCTCCGCTCAAGGCCGCCACTGGCTCATCCTCGTCGAGCAGCCAGTTGTCGTCTGCATCGGCTGTGAGGTCGGTCATGGATACTCCTAAGGATTAAATACGCAAGAAACGCCGCTGCTTGATGCCTGTCAAGGATAATCAGATTAGATGCTGCTTACAACAGGATTCTGCGTCTCTTCCTGCGCCCGTGGCGGGCTGGCCGGCGGCGTGACCACGCTGTCGCTGCTTTTGCCGCCACATCCTTCGCTGCCCGGCTCGACCGCCTGGTAGCGCACCTCGTACTTGCCGCTCGCCAGTTGCTCGACGGTCAGCTTGTCATGCGCCAGCAGGTACAGATAGCGCACATTGGCGCGCCGTTCCAGGTCGAACAGCTTGACGAACACCGGCGTGGCATTGGCGCTGTTGTCCAGGGTGATGGACAGGTCCTCGCCCTTGTTGCTGATGGCAAAGCCGCTCACATAGCCGGACTGCAGCGGCCACGGCTCGCCATTCGGCGCCACCAGCGCCTGCGCGCCGCCATCGCAGGCGGGCAGGCCCGCCTTCAGGATCAGCTGCGACACGGCCAGTACTTTGATTTCCGGCATCTTCGGCTGGGCCGGTTCGGGCGCATAGGGCTTGCCCACCGCCCAGCTGTCGATGGCCACGGGCTCCGCCTTGGCCTCCGGCTTGGCACCCGGATCGTGACCGGCGGCGGCATCCGGCTTGACGCCATCGCGCGCCAGGCCATTCCAGGCCGAGGCCAGCGCGGCCGGCACCTCGGGCGCGCTACCCTGCACCAGCAGGGCACTTAGCCAGCCCAGCAGCAGGCAGACAACCAGGCTCAGCCACCAGCGCCAGTTGCGCCATAGCGGCACGGCCGGCCGCCTGGGCCTGGACGGCGGCACGTCCTGCGCCCAGCCATGCTCCTGCTGGGGCGCATGCGCGCGGCCGTCCTTGCGTTTTCCCTCTTCCTTGCCTTCTTCCCGGTGGGTGCTTTCCAGCCATTCGATTTCCCATTCCTCGGCGGCGATCCACTCGTCGTGCTCCTTGCGGCGCAGCGGGTCGGACAGGGTGCCGTAGGCGCTGTTGAGGATGGCCATGATGCGGGCCGCCTTTTCGTCGCCGGGATTCTTGTCGGGATGGTATTTCTGGCTCAGGGCCTTGTACGCGGCACGTATGACTTCCTGCGGCGCCAGGCGCGCCACTTTCAGGTTGTCATAGTGTGTATGTATCTTTCCCATCGTTCTATCTTGAAATCCGTACGCGGCGACGGGTGTTTGCCAGCTGCAGCCAGGCGGTATCGATCATCATATACGATTTGACAAGATGAACCATGGCCGGCGGCGAAAATACACGGCCGGCCACGCGACACTTGATCACAGGCGGTGGCTGCGGTCCGCCGACAACAGGGCGTCCGGCAATGTCACGCCATGGCCCACCGCCAGTACCTTGAACAATTCGCCCATTTCGGCCGGCGAGACCAGCTTTTGCAGCGCGATCGATTGCGGCAAAAAGGTTTTCGCCTGTTCCGGGTCGCTGCGCATCAGCAGGTCGCCGATGCCGGCGCCCAGCAGGAAACTGGCCTGGTTCATGTAAGCCAGCACCTCCAGCCCCGCCTCCTGGGCGGCCAGCGCCATGGCGGTGAAGTCGACATGGGCCGTGATGTCCTGCAGGCCGGGCAAATAAAACGGGTCGGCATGCGCATGGTGGCGGTAATGGCACATCAGGGTGCCGGTGGCGCGCAGGCCCAGGTAATACTCGTGGGCCGGAAAACCATAGTCGAACAGAACCGCCGCGCCGCCGCGGCCCGCCGTCAGCATGCGCGCCAGCGAGCGCATGAAGCCGCAGGCCACGCCGTGGATTTCCGTCACATAGCCGACCGGCAACTGGTCGGCGTCGGGCACCTGCGCGGCGATCTGCGCCGCCACCTCGCCGCCGGCGGCGCGCTCGACATACACAAACCTGCCATCGGCGATGCCGACATCGAGCTCGCACCAGCCGCTGGGGGTCTTGCTGATCAGGCTGACGGGCATGGCGTCGAGCACTTCATTGCCGAACACGGCGCCTTCAAAGCTGTCGGGAAAGCCGTCCAGCCACACCACCTGCGCAAATCCGGCCAGGGCGGCTTCCTGTCGCGCGCGCAATTCGCCCGACAATTCGACGATCGCATATTGCTCTATATGGATGCCGGCGCTGGCCGCCTCGGTCAGGATATCGAACGCCAGCTTGCCGGTGCCGGCCCCGAATTCCAGGATGCGGGGGGCCGTTTGCGCCATAATAGCGGCTGCCACATGGGCCAGGGTGGCGCCGAACAGCGGCGAAATTTCCGGTGCGGTTGTAAAATCGCCATGTTCGCCCAGCTTGGCGGCGCCGCCGCTGTAATAGCCAAGATCGGGCGCATACAGCGCCAGCTCCATGAAACGGGCAAAGGGAATGGCGCCATCGTGCCGCGCGATCTCGGCGGCGATCAGGTGCTGCAAGGCATGGGACGCGGCCAGCGCGTCGCTATCGGGTTCGGGTAGGGACATTCCCGCATTGTAGCGAATCGGCGGCGCATGCCGCCAGTAGTGGCCCGCCGCCTCCATCATCACACGCATAAAGTACATGAATCACACTTCGACAGATACAACAGGCAGCACACCCCGGGTCGCCCTGGTCACGGGCGCGGCGCGCCGCCTCGGCCGCGCCATCGCGCTGGGCCTGGCGCGCGACGGCTGGGATATCGCCGTACACTACCGCGATTCGCGCGACGACGCCCTGAGCCTGGTCGACGAACTGCTCGCTTTGGGCCGGCGCGCCCATGCCTTCCAGTGCGAACTGGCGCAGGAGGCGCAGGTACGCCAATTATTGCCGCAGGCGCAGGAGCGGCTGGGCCGCATTACTTGCGTGGTAAATAACGCTTCGTTGTTTGAATACGACAATGCCGGCGATTTTTCGTTCACCGCGCTCGACGCCCACATGCACGCCAACCTGGCCGCGCCCGTACTGCTGGCGCAGGCGCTGTACCAGGCCACGCCGGCAGGCGGGCAAGCCGTGGTGATCAACTTGCTGGACCAAAAACTGTACAATCTCAATCCTGATTTTTTGTCATACACCTTGTCCAAGGCCGCGCTGCTGTCGGCGACCACCATGCTGGCCCAGGCGCTGGCGCCGAAAGTGCGCGTGGTCGGCATCGCCCCCGGCATCACCATGGTGTCCGGCGATCAAAGCGTAGCGAACTTCGTCAAGGCGCATGAAAACACCCCGCTGGGGCGCTCCAGCACGCCGCAGGACGTGGCCGATGCCGTCTGCTACGTGGCCGGCGCGCGCGCGCTGACCGGCACCACCCTGCTGGTCGATGGCGGCCAGCACCTGATCGGCTTGCCGCGCGACGTCATGTTCCTGGCCAAATAATCAGCAGCCGCACCGAACACTCCTCTACTCTCAATATCCAGCAATACGAAAAGGTAAAACCATGTCCTCCGCCCTGTACCACCCCCGCCTGGCCGATTGCCGGCGCCTGTTCCTGCGCAATTACGAAGTGCTGATCAATATCGGCGTCTACGACTTCGAGAAAAAGGGCGAGCAGCGCGTGCTGATCAATGTCGACCTGTATATCCCGCTGGCTCAGTCGACGCCGAAAGACGATCAATTGGACGAAGTGGTCGACTATGACTTCATGCGCGACACCATCGCCAAACGCATGGCGCAAGGCCATGTGCAGCTGCAGGAAACCCTGGTCGACGACGTGCTGGCCGCCATGCTGGCGCACCCGCGCGTGCGCGCCGCACGCGTGTCGTCGATGAAACCGGACGTCTACCCCGACTGCGAAGGCGTGGGCGTGGAAGTATTCCAGATCAAGGATGCGGCATGAGCGAGGCAATCATGGAAGTGACGACGACGGCGGTGGAAATCCCGGCCAATATCGAAGCGCAGAAACTGGCGCGCAAGAAGGCGGAAAAGATCGCCCTGGAAAACAACAAGCTGCACAAGCGCCTGTGCCGTCTGGTGGGGCAGGCGATCGGCGACTTCAACATGATCGAAGAAGGCGACAAGGTGATGGTGTGCCTGTCCGGCGGCAAAGACAGCTACGCCCTGCTCGACATCCTGATGACCCTGCGCGAACGGGCACCGATCCACTTCGATATCGTGGTGGTCAACCTGGACCAGAAGCAGCCGAACTTCCCGCCAGAAATTTTGCCAGCGTACCTGACGGAACTGGGCGTGGCCTTCCATATTGAAAACCAGGATACCTACAGCATCGTCAAGCGGCTGATCCCGGAAGGCAAGACCACCTGCTCGCTGTGCTCGCGCCTGCGCCGCGGCATCCTGTACCGTGTGGCCGACGAACTGGGCGCGACCAAGATCGCGCTGGGCCACCACCGCGACGATATCCTGGAAACTTTTTTCCTGAATATGTTCTTCGGCGGAAAACTGAAAGGCATGCCGGCCAAGCTGGTGTCCGACGACGGCAAGCACATGGTGATCCGTCCGATGGCCTATGTAAAGGAAGAAGACACCGAGCGCTATGCCGAAGTGAAGGGTTTCCCCATCATTCCATGCGACCTGTGCGGCTCGCAGGAAAACCTGCAGCGCAAGCAGATCAAGGCCATGATGCGCGACTGGGACAAGAAATTCCCGGGCCGCGTGGAAAGCATCTTCTCGGCCATGTCGAACGTGGCGCCGTCGCACCTGATGGACGGCAAGCTGTTCGGCTTTACCGACCTGAAAGCGGACGGCCTGGCCAATCCGATGGGCGATATCGCGTTCGATGAAGAACCGTGTTCGACGCCGACCACGTTTGGCGCGACGATACCGTTACAAGCGGTGTAAGGCCTGGCGGCGCCACCATTGCGATGGCGCCGCACTGACTGCTTAAAACTCTTCCCAGTCATCATTTGCCAGCGCTTTCGCCGCTGGCAATTTTTTTGGCGATACCGCCGTGCTGCGGGCGGCCGCACGGGCTGCCGGCGCCGCCGCGCGTACCGTGGCGGCCGCTGCCGGACGGCGCAGCAAGCCCGCCTGTTCGCGCAGCTTGAAGACGCTGACCACCTGCGCCAGGCCATGGGCCTGATCCTGCAGCGAGCCGGCGGCGGCCGCCGCTTCTTCCACCAGGGCCGCATTTTGCTGGGTCACATGATCCATTTGCGCGATCGCCTGGTTGACCTGCTCGATGCCGTGTGTCTGCTCGGTGCTGGCGCTGGAGATTTCGCCGATGATGTCGGTCACGCGCCTGACGCTGGCCACCACTTCATCCATGGTCGCGCCGGCCTGGTCGACCAGTTTCGCGCCGATATCCACCTTGCTGACCGAGTCGTCGATCAGGCCCTTGATCTCCCTGGCCGCGCTGGCGGATCTTTGGGCCAGATTGCGCACTTCACCGGCCACCACCGCAAAGCCGCGGCCCTGCTCGCCGGCGCGCGCCGCTTCCACCGCCGCGTTCAGCGCCAGGATATTGGTTTGAAAAGCGATGCCGTCAATGACGCTGATGATGTCGACGATCTTGCGCGACGAGGCATTGATGGAGCCCATGGTGGCCACCACTTCGGCCACCACCGAGCCGCCACGGCTGGCGATGCCGGCCGCCGTGATGGCCAGCTGGTTGGCCTGGCGCGCATTGTCGGCGTTCTGCTTGACGGTGCCGGTCAGTTCTTCCATCGACGAGGCCGTTTCTTCCAGCGAGCCGGCCTGCTGCTCGGTACGCGACGACAGGTCCAGGTTGCCGGCCGCGATTTCGCTCGATGCGGTGGCGATGCTGTCGGTGCCGCTGCGTACCTGGCTGACGATGCCCACCAGGTTGTTGTTCATATTGCCCAGGGCCGTCAGCAGCGCGCCCATTTCATCTTTCGCAGTGGTGGCGACGCTGTGCGTGAGGTCGCCGGCGGCCACGGTTTCGGCCAGCGCCAGCGCCTGGCGCAGCGGGCGCGTGATGCCGGTCGTCAGCAGCCATGAGCACAGGATGCCGAAGCCCACCGCAAACAGCGTCAACGAGCGGATGATGCGAGTGTCCTGCACGGCCGAGGCGTCGATCTGTTTGGCGGTGGCGTCGATGCTGACGCGCTGCAGGGTCACCAGTTCCTGCAGCAGGTCCTGGTAGACCTTGGCCGCCGGCGTAAACGAGCCGTCGAGAATTTTTGCCGCCCCCTCGACATCACCGTCGGCCTTGGCCTTGACGGCGCCGTCGCGCGAGGCGCTGTACAGCTTGCGCTGTTAGAGGATTTTCGCGAACAGGGCTTTTTCCTGCTCGCCCGAAATCAGCGGTTCGATCTGTTTCAACAGTTCCGCGGCGCGCTTGACGGAGGCGGCCGAGTCTTCCTTGAAGTACGGTCCCAGCGCAGGGTCGCTGCTCTTGACGATGGCGGCGGTGCGGCGGATCGATGCGAAGTTCAGGCCGTACCAGTCGGTAATCAAGCGCTCCTTGGTCAGCGGTTCGGCCATCATGGCGCGGGTCGAGGTGGCCACTTCATTCAAGCGCCAGATGCCCACGGTGGCGATCACCACGGTCATGGCCAGGATCAGCATGAAGCCGATGCCCAACCGTTTGCCGATCTTGATATTTGCGATAAAACTCATCATGTCTTTTCTCTAAATTAGTGCAATAGGGATATTTTTAATTCCATATGGAATTTTTTATATTGCAGATTATACATTATCAAAATATCTCCGCCCCATTTATTGATTTTAGGAAATGTTTCCGTTAAGTTAAAAAACACCTTGTTCACAGTGGGCGCCATACGTCCGCATCTCAAAAGAAACCTATGAAATTTCCTGCAGCACAGATCACCAAAATCGCCTTTGCCACCGCCCTGCTCGCGACTGGCGCAAGCCATGCCGCAGCCCTGCCGCCGGCCATCGCCGCCCAGCTCAACGCCAACACTGCGGCCGTCGAAGCGCTGTACCTGGACCTGCACCGCCATCCCGAACTGGCGTTCCAGGAAGTGGAAACGGCCAGGAAGCTGGCCGAAAAAGTGAAAGCGCTGGGCTTTGAGGTCACCACCGGCGTCGGCGGCACCGGCGTGGTGGCGATCCTGCGCAACGGCCCCGGCCCGGTCGTCATGCTGCGTACCGAAATCGACGCCCTGCCGGTGCTGGAAAAAACCGGCCTGCCGTTCGCCAGCAGCGTGGTCACCAAGAACGCCGCCGGCGACACCGTGCCCGTCATGCACGCCTGCGGCCACGATGTGCATATGTCGGCCTGGTATGGCAGCGCCAAGCTGATGGCGGACAACCGCCAGCACTGGAGCGGCACCCTGATGCTGGTCGGCCAGCCGGCGGAAGAGCCGCTGCTGGGCGCGGCCGCCATGCTGAAGGACGGCCTGTTTACGCGCTTCCCGAAACCGGACTACGCGCTGTCCTTCCATGATGAAGCGACCCTGCCATCGGGCACAGTGGGCTACCACGCCGGCTACTTCCGCGCCGCCGCCGACACCATCAGCATTACCGTGTATGGCCAGGGTGGCCACGGCGCAGCGCCGCACGACACGCGCGACCCGGTGGTGATGGCCGCGCGCATCGTGCTGGCGCTGCAGACCCTGGTCTCGCGCGAAAACAATCCGATGGATCCGGTCGTCATCACGGTCGGCAGCATCCACGGCGGCACGCAGGCCAATATCGTGCCCGACCAGGTCACCATGCAGCTGACCGTGCGCACCTTCAAGGACGCCGTGCGCAAGCGCGTGCTGGCCAGCATTGCGCGTGAAGTGAAAGGCGAAGCATTTGCCGCCGGCGCGCCGAAGGAACCGCTGGTGGAAGTGCGCCCGGGTACGGACGCCGTCTACAACGATCCCGAGCTGACCATGCGCATGGTGGGCACCTTGCAAAAGTCGCTGGGTGCGAGCCAGGTGGTGGAAATGCCGGCCAAGATGACCTCGGAAGACTTCGCCAACTACGGCCAGGCCGGCGCCAAGGCCGTGCTGCTGCATATCGGCGCGGTGGAGCCAGGCAAGCTGGCGGCGGCCAAGGCCAGCGGCAAGCCATTGGCCGGCCCGCACTCGCCGCAATGGGCACCCGAGTACCAGCCGACCATCAAGGCGGCGATCACGGCGGAAACGTCGATCCTGCTCGACCTGCTGGGCAAAAAGTAAGCCATTCAGGCGCCGGGGCAGGCTGCTGTCCCGCTGCGCCATCTTGCTGTACAGTGGGCGCGCTGCATGCCGCCCTCTTGAACCCGGATATGGAATGGATAGTATGACGACTTTCAAACGCCCCGCCCTGACCCTGCTGGCCCTCGGTTTCGCCCTCGCCACCGCTTTTTCCGCCGCCCCCGCCATCGCGCAGACCGATACAGTCGCCGACCGCTGGGACTTGAGCGCGCTGTACCGGGATGACGCCGCTTTTGATGCCGACGCCAGGCAACTCGATGCGCAGCTCAAGCAGCTGGCTTCTTGCCGCGGCCAGCTGGGCGCTTCGGCGGCCCGCCTGAAATCCTGCCTGGACCTGTATGCCGAGGTGCGCAAGCGCGTCGGCCGCCTGACCTCCTATGCGTCGCAGTACTACGACCAGGATACGGGCGACGGCAAGGGCAACCAGCTGAACCAGCGCGCGGCCCTGCTGGGCAACAGCTTTGCGCAGGCCACCACTTTCATCCAGCCTGAAATCCTCGCTTTGGGCGGCAAGCGCATCGACGCCCTGCTGGCGAAAGACAAGGGCTTGCAGCTGTACCGCTTCCAGCTGACCGGCATGCTGCGCAATGCGCCGCACACGCTCGATGGCGCGGGCGAGCAATTGCTGGCGCAGTTCGGCCTGGCAACCGGCTCGGCCGCCAGCGTCTACCGTACCCTGGCCAACTCGGAAGTGCCGTGGCCGACCGTCAAGCTTTCCAACGGCAAGGAAGTGCGGCTCGACCAGGCGGCGTATACGAGGTATCGCGGCGACGACAACCGCGCCGACCGCAAGCTGGTGTTCGACGCCTTTTTCGGCAAGTGGAAGGACTACGAGCGCACGTTTGGCGAAACCCTGTATGGCCAGCTGAAGACCGACGCCGCCTACGCGAAAGTACGCCGCTATGCCGACTCGCAAAGCGCCGCGCTGGACTCGGACAACCTGCCGCCGGCCGTCTACCAGACCCTGATCGCCCAGACCAACGCCAACCTGCCGACCCTGCACCGCTACTTCAAGCTGCGCGCGCGCATGCTGGGCGTGAGCGACCTGGCCTATTACGACATCTATGCGCCGCTGCTGAAAAGCGACCGTACCTTCCCGCTGGCCGAAGGCAAGCGCATGATGCTGGCCTCCGCCGCGCCGCTGGGCCCGGACTATGTCAAGGCACTGACGGCGGCGGCCAACGCGCGCTGGATGGATGTCTACCCGCGCCCGCGCAAGGCCGCCGGCGCCTACATGAATGGCGAAGCGTATGACGTGCACCCGTTCGTGCTGCTGAACTACACCGACAACTACGAAGCCGTCAGCACCCTGACCCACGAATGGGGCCACGCCATGCACTCGGTGCTGGCCAACAAGGCACAGCCGTCGATCTATGCGCCGTACAGCATCTTTGTAGCGGAAATCGCCTCGACCACCAATGAGGCGCTGCTGCTCGAACATCAGCTGAACGTGGCCAAGGATGACGACGAACGCCTGCTGTACCTGGGCGCGGCGCTGGAGGGTTTGCGCGGCACCTTCTTCCGCCAGGCCATGTTCGCCGAATTCGAGGCGGCCATCCACGCCAAGGTGGACAAAGGCGAAGCGCTGACGGGCGAACAGATGACGGCCATCTATGCCGACATCCTCAAGCGCTACCACGGCGAAGCCCAGGGCGTGATGAAGATCGATCCGGCCTATGCGCTGGAATGGGCGTATGTGCCGCACTTCTACCACGGCTTCTATGTGTTCCAGTACGCCACCTCGATCGCCGCGGCGCAGGACTTTGCGCAGCGCATCCTGGCCAAGGAACCAGGCGCACTGGCGGCCTACCTGAAGATGCTCGCTTCGGGCGGCTCGGCCTATCCGTATGAGCTGGTGAAAGCGGCCGGGGTCGACCTGGCCACGCCGAAACCGTACCAGGCGCTGGTGGCACGCATGAACAGCATCATGGACCGCATCGAGGCGATCGAAAGCAAGCGCGGGAAGTAATCCCGACGGCGATCATCGGGGACGACCGTTTTCTCCTTCCGCCGCAAACGCGGCGGCATCGCTCTCGAACATGTCCTCCAGTTCCTCGCGCGCCTTGCGCGTGAGGGACATCACTTTTTGCTGGTCCTGGAAGTGCGGCGCCACGTCGAGCAGGGTCTTCAGGTTATGCGTGCGGAAGATGGCGGCGGCGCGCTCGGCCCGCTCGGCGGAAAATCCCGCCTGGCGCAGGGTCTGCTCGCCCAGCAGCAGCGCGGCGGCAAAGGTCTCGCGCTCGATCAGGGTCACGCCCCGGTTCATCAATTCATAGTAATGCGTGACGTTGCGCGCGCGCGCCAGGATGGTCAGGTGCGGCAGGCGCAGCCGCACCGCGTCGACCAGCGCCAGGCTGTCGTCGACGTCATCGATGGCGATCACCAGCGCTTTCGCCTTTTCAATGCCGGCCGCCACCAGCAGGTCGACCCGCGTGGCGTCGCCATAAAACACCTTGAAGCCGAACTTGCGCAGCAGGTCGATCTGGTCCGGGTCGTGGTCGAGCACCGTCACGCCGATCTTGTTGGCGGCCAGCAGGCGGCCGATGATCTGGCCGAAGCGGCCGAAGCCGGCGATCATGATGGGATTGTCCTGCGCTTCGATGGTGTCGTCGGGCCGGCGTTTTTTATCGCTGCGCAGACGCGGCGCCACCAGCTTGTCGTGCAACAGCAGCAGCAAGGGCGTGGCCACCATCGACACGGTAACCACCACCACCAGCACGGCGCTGGTCTCGGGCGTAAACACATGGGCGGCCAGCGCGGTGGCGAACACCACGAAGGCGAACTCGCCGCCCTGCGACAGCAGCAGCGCAAAGAACAGCTGCTGGCCGCGCGGAATATCGAACAGTTTGGACAGGCCATACAGCAGCGCGATCTTGATTGCCAGCAGGCCCGCCACCAGCGCCAGGATCAACAGCGGCTGCGCGCGCAGCACGCCGAAGTCGACCGACATGCCCACGGCGATAAAGAACAGGCCCAGCAGCAAACCCTTGAACGGCTCCAGGTCGCTGATCAGTTCATGCCGGTATTCGGAGTCGGCCAGCAGCACGCCGGCGACAAAGGTGCCCAGCGCCATCGACAGGCCCACCGATTCCATCAGCACGCAGATGGCGATCACCAGCATCAGCGCAAAGGCGGTGAAAATTTCGCGCAATTCCGTTTTGGCGATAAAGCGCAAAATCGGGTTGACCAGGAAACGCCCGGCCACCACCAGCGCACCCAAGACGGCCACCAGTTTCACCACCCGCAGCCAGCCCGGCGCATCGCTGTGCGTGGCCAGGCCGCCCAGCAGCGGCACCAGCGCGATCATGGGAATGGCGGCGATATCCTGGAACAGCAAAATGGAAAAACCGGCCGAGCCGGCCGGCGTCGACATCAGTTTGCGCTCGCCCAGGGTGGCCAGCACGATGGCGGTCGACGACAGCGACAGGCCCAGGGCAGCCACCAGCGCCGTGCGCCAGTCGACGCCAAACGCCATGGCGCCGGCGCACAGACCGGCGCTGACCACCGCCACCTGCGCCCCGCCCCAGCCGAAGATGGGCCGGCGCAGCAGCCACAAGCGCTTCGGTTCCAGTTCCAGTCCGATCAGGAACATCAGCAGCACCACGCCGAACTCCGAAAAACTGAGGATCACTTCGACGTTGTTGATCAGGCCCAGGCCCCAGGGTCCGATGACGACGCCAGCCACCAGGTAGCCCAGCACGGCGCCCATGCCCAGGCGCTTGGCCAGCGGCACCGTGACGATGGCGGCGACCAGGTAAAACAGGATATTCAGTAAAAAGCTGTGGTGTTCCATGCGGATTTCCGGAAAAACGTGATTGGAATCGCAATCATGCCTGAACTTGCGGGCCAGCGTGACCAAGCCGAAGGCCAGGTCCGGCCTTATTTTTTCGCGGCCACCCGCGCGCGCAAGGCCTCGAACATCTTCGGAATGCTGTCGCGGCTCATGCTGTCGACGATCCAGCCCAGGCCCATCGGCACCGGGCCGGGATCGGTGTACACCTGGTATTTGATGGCAGTGGCGCCGGTGTCCTGCGGGTCGGGCGACAGCTGCCAGTAGCCGCTGGTGTCGGCGATGGTGTCATCCGGCTTCAGACCTTCCATCGGCACCAGCTTCCAGGCCAGCTGGCAGGAGGCGTCCGTGACTTTCGGCGTCATCTTCAGGCGGTATTGCTTGATCTTCCCCATCGGCAGTTTCAGGGTGATATCGACCAGCGAGGCGCCGCCGCCGGCGTTCGCCACCTTGATTTTATCGACGTTCGGCATGAACTGCGGGTAAGCGGCGAAATCCTGGATCGCCGCGCAGACATTGGCCACGCTGGCCGGCATGCTGGTGCTGGCGGCAAAGGTCTTGCCGGGCACGCCGGACTTGCTGATATCGACCAGGTTGACAGTGGGCGCGGCCAGCGCGATCAGTGGCGCGCATGCGGCAAGGCTAAGCAAAATCGTCTTCATGGCGTTCCCTGGTCGATCTGCGCGCGGATGGCGTCCACGTCGACGCGCTTGAGGTATTTTTCGATATTTCGCCACACCGCGTGGTAGCCGTAACCGCCGTTTTTCAGTTCGTCGATGGCCTTGTCGCGCGGCCAGCCCTGGTACAGCATGCGGTACATGGCTGTCATCATGCCGGTACGGTCGGCGCCGTGCAGGCAATGCAGCAGCACCGGGCCATCCTGTTCGGCGGCGCGGATGCTGCGCATGGCTTCGACCACGTGGCGGTCGCGGATGGCCCAGGTATTGATCGGTATGCGCACGGTGCGGATGCCGCTGTCCTTGAGCAGGTCGGTATCGGAGTGGAACGAGCGCAGGCTGATCACGGTTTTCACGCCCAGCGCCTGCAACTGCGCCACATCGACGCTGTCAAGCCGCGCGCTGCGGTACAAGGCAGGCGTGACCTGGTGCAGGTTCGACACATGCGGCAGGCGCGTGGCCCAGTCGGGATTGCGCGCGGGCGAAGCGGGAGTTTGGGCGCCCGCCGGCGCCATCATCAGGCCGAGGGACAGCGCCAGCAGCCCGGCAGGAATACGGATCATGGCTTTCTCCGGTAAGAAAAGAACAGCAGCACGCTGGCCGCCAGCAGCGAGACCCAGTAATCGGTCGGCGCAAATAATATCCAGTGCTTGTGCCAGGCGATATGCGCCGGGCTGAAATGCGCCACGCCATAGGCGGGATTCATGACGAACCACAGATAATCCTCAATCACCCAGAACAGCATGATGCAGCCGATGGCGCGCGCCTCCAGGCGCCACGACCACTGCGCCAGGAACAGCAGCGGAAAATGAAAAAACAGCGCCACAAACGGAAACACCCAGGCATGGTACCCGGTCATCGGCCGGCCGCCCCAGAAGATATCGAGCAGCCAGTGATGCTCGATGCGCCAGGTGGGCAGGTTGGCCGCCCAGCCGGCCGCGCCTTCGATCTGGATCTCGACCTGCGCAAAAAACAGGCCCAGCAGGGCGACCCAGGCCACGGTCAGCGCAATCTGCCACGGCTTGACGACGCTGGCCGTCATGCCTGCGTGCCCAGCACCTGCGCCAGCACGTCCAGCGCGGCGCGCGGGCGGCCCAGCGCCAGGGCTCTTGCGCGCATCGCCTGCAGCTGCTCAGGATGGTCCAGCAGATGGCGCACGCGGTATTCCAGGGTCACGCCGTCAAATGCTTTCAGCGCCACGCCCTGCTCCAGCAGATAGTCGGCATTGCGTTCTTCCTGGCCGGGAATCGGCGAGTTGACGATCATCGGCAGGCCCAGTGCCAGGCATTCGGAAGTGGTCAGGCCGCCCGGCTTGGTGATCACCAGGTCGGCGCAGGCCATCAGCCGCTCCACTTCGCTGGTAAAACCCTGCGCCAGCAGGCGGCCCGGATACTGTGCGGCCAGCTTCTGCAGCGCCGCCAGCACCGCCGCGTTTTTCCCGGCCAGCACGATCAGCTGGAAATCGCCCGCCAGCGCCAGCAGGCGCGCGGCGATGGTGTCCAGGCTGCCCAGGCCCGCGCCGCCGCCCATCAGCAAAATGGTCTTGCGTTGCGGGTCCAGTCCGAACGCCTGGGCGCACTGCGCGCGGTCCGGCGCCCTGGCAAACGCCGGCATCACGGGGATGCCCGTGACGTGGATGCGTTCGGCGGCGATCCCCTCGTGGCGCATGCGGAACGCCACTTCGTCGGTGGCCGCGAAATAGCCCTGCATATGATCGTGCACCCACATGCGGTGCAGGTCGAAGTCCGTCACCTGCACCCATACCGGGCAGGCCAGCTGGCGTTCGCGCAGCGCGCGCGACAGCAGTTCGGCCGGCAGGAAGTGCGTGCAGATGATGGCGTCGGGCGCAAAGGCGGCGATCTGCGCCATCAGGGCGCGCGTATTGAGGCGCTCGACGCCGCGGCGCAGGCGCTGCATGGTGCTGTCCTTCGGCGCATCGTGGGTGGCGTGGTACAGATAGCCCCATAGCGCCGGGGCCTTGTTGACCAGCTTGATATAAAAATCCGTGTACATCTTGCGAAACGCGGGTGTGACAAATTGCATCACATCGAGATGGCTGGCGATGGCGCGCGGCCCCTGGCCATCATCGCGCGTCGCATAGGACTCGATGGCTTGCGCCGCGCGCATGTGGCCGGCCCCGGCCGAGACGCTGAGGATCAGGATTTTTTTCGGTAGATGCTGCGGCATGTGCTGGCGCTCCAGGTAGCCCTTGTCGGGAAAGCAAGCACAATAGCATCAACCGCCGCGCGCACATTACATCTTCTCAACGCTCGGTCACATGTCAGGCCCCGTCCATAGCGGCCAGCGCGGCACATGCCTGCAGATTCAAGGCGACAAACTCATCCCAAGTACAACGACCTGCGTAGTGGGTATCGTAATGCAGCTCCACCCTGCAAATGTCCGGGCGCTGCGCATAAATCGTGCACGCCCTGGCCGCCTCATCGTAATGCCGGCACACGCCGTCGCCACGGTCGAGAAAGCTGGTTTCCGCAGCCAGGTCCACATGCTGGCAACACAAACCGCACTGGTTGCAGGGGAACTCCTGGCGCGGCACCCCCGTATCGCGCCGCAGGACATGCGTGGTCATCGCGGCAGCCTTGCTCAAGGCGCCAGCGTGGCGATTTCAGCGATCCGTTTCTCGGTCGACAGCACCAGATTGCCATCCTTGTCCAGGATAGGCGTATCGATCATGGCCTTCAGCAATTGCGCAAATTTGACTGACCGCATGACCACTTCGTGCGCCTCTTCCGGCATACGCTGATAGTTCTCGCCATGGCTGTCGATGACACGCCCGAGATCGCCCACGGCACGCCGCAGTTGCGAGCTGACTTTTGAAAACGTCGTATTGGCCAGTGCCGATACGCGCGCAATGGCTTCCAGCTTCTTGAACATGACCTCGGCCTGGTCACGCACCGTCCTGGCCATTTCCAGATTGCTGCGCGCATTATTCAGTGCTTCTTCGCCTTTGTTGCCGACTATATGCCCGAAGATGGCCAGTGCCGGCCCGATCGCCACGGCCCCGAGTACCATGGTGCCGAGCGCCATGCCGCCACCACCGGCAGCGATGGAGCCGCCGCCCAGCCATGCCAGCGTTGCATTGGTCGCCGTCACACCACTCAGTGTAGAGATGGCCGTGCCCGTGCTGGCGGTGGCCAGCAGCATGGTGCCGTTGTACGCGCCGAATGCCAAGGCCGCACCACCACCGAGTCCGGAACCCAGGCCCAGGCCGGAACTTTTCAGCAATGCGTAATCGTCTTTCAATCCTTGCAGTCCGACGCTGGAAAAATCGCCCAGATTGAGCTTATCCAGTTCAGGTGTATTGACTACATCCACATTCTTCAGGCGTCCGAAGGTGGCGATAAAATCGGCGATAACGCCGTTAAAGGCTCGCAGCTTGCGCGTGCCGTAATCTTCCAGCACTGCGTTGGTATCCTTGCGCTGCCGGTCCACGCGCTCGTTTGCGGCATCAGCCATTGACTTCGCGTCAGTATTAAGGTTGCTTGCCTTATTCTGATCCATGACGCCATTGACACTTTTGTAGATGCCATACAAGGCAGTAGCGGCGGCGGGCACGCCAAGAAGAAGTGGAACAGCCATAGTGAACTCCTTATTCGAGAATGATGGCGAGGGTTTTCTGAGCTTCGCGGTGCGTAAATTCCGCCCGTTCCAACAGATCGTTGAAGATATGGTTTTCCAACTGATGGTGATGGCTGAATTCGTTGAGCAACTGCCATTCGATACTGGAGATGCTGCCCTTGGTCAATGCAAACAACATCAGCTCAAACAGCATCAGTTTTGGTACGGATGGCACGGGTGCCTTTCTATCTTTAAGCAACTCACGCAGCACATCAAGCGCGACCGTCGCACGGGCGGCTGGCTCTTCGGCAGTCTCAATGGGAAGTCTGCCGATGCGCTTGACCAAGGACCACTCAATACCCTTGCGCTCCATCCGATCTGGCGTGCCATCTATTTTTCCGTCGGTTTCTTTTCCACACGCATAGATAAGCTCGGCCATTGCCATCGATTCACGCTCATTGCGCTGAATGGCGGAAATTGTGCCTGCGGGAATTGTTTTTGAAGGTGTTTTCTTCATGAACATGGAAAGAACAGGTCCCATTGCTGCTTTGAGTAGAGCATCTGAAGGGATCGTCAGGCCATGTTTTCCTACCCGTGACACAGGCTTGTCAGCAATACTCAACAGTTCAGCAATACAGAGAAAATCTCGTCTATCGTCTACGGATAACTGCTTCAGTAACATGTATTACTCCGATCTGAGAAAATAAAAGTGGTAATAGAGTTGTGTTTACAGCTGCAAAGGCTGATCCGACAGCATGAAGTCATCAAACTCGGCCTGCGATGCAAATTGCAGCTGCTTGCCCAGCAAGCCCGCATAGTGATTGATGGCCTGCGCCAGCTGATCGACGCTGCCGGCACCAACCACGCTGATGGCTAAAAACAATTGCTGCGTTTCCTGGTGCAACTGCGACATTTCTGTTCGCACAAAGGCATCGAGCGCGGCCTGCTGTTCGGCGATCTGCGCACGCGCGTCCGTTTCGATGGCTCGTACGCGTTCGAGATTGACGCGCGACTGTTCCGCTCCTTTGGCGGCATCGAGTGCACTCTGATAAAAAATCGACGAGAGCGTATAGCCAACCATGCCACCGATGGCCGCGCCGACAAACGGGATGGGAATCGCAATCTGTCCAAGCGCGGCCATCATGCCGCTCGATAACATCCCTGCGCCCTTTTCCCCCACTTCGGCCAGCAATTCGCTTTCGCTGATCTCGCCATGGACATAGCGCTTGATGGAGCTGCCGAGCGACAGGCAGATATTGACCACCAGCGTGGGGGCGCTGCTATTAGCCAGCCCACGCAGCGTTTGCTGGCCGGATTGCTGCATGCCGCCCTTGATGGCTGCGCCGAGCGCAGCCGTTCCATACCCGATAGCAGCGGACTTGGCGACGTCCTGCCCTACCCGCGCCATGGCGCTGCCCACTTGCACCCTGCCCTGGGCGACAGCAAACGAATTGCTCAACAGCGAAATGCAGCCACCGATGACCGCGCCGCACCTCGCACCCTCGATACCGGCACGGTGGCTGGTCACCGCGATATCGCGCAGTGTGGCAACTCCCGGATCAGTGCGGTAAAACAGGGCATCGCCACTGGTCAGGCCACTGTCGGTGACCTGCTCGGCCAACTGCTCGTAGTTCTGCGCTTCACGACGCAGCTTGGCAGCAACCTCGGACTTGCCAAGCTGCTCCACTGTTTGCGCGTCCTTACGCAACTGCCGCGCACGTTGCTGGCAAAACTCCCTGGCGCCCTCGTACTGCTCAGACGGCAACTCGAGTTTCACGCCACGATAGCGCGCAAATTTGCCATCATCACCGGCGATATCATTCAAGAGCTTGTCGCGATTGCCGACGAATTTCATCTGCGTCTGCGAGCCCTCGATAATCTGACCGTCCAGCATCTGCACGCGATCGACGACGTTATGGTTCTTGCCATACTGTGGCAAGTCATCGCTGCGCGTGATACGGATCTTCGAGCCGCCAATGATGGCTTCTGCATTGTCGCGGCTGGTGGAAGCGACCTCGGCGGAAAAGCCCGCCTGCTGCTTGAGATTGCTCTTTGCCATCTCCGCCGACTCGCTACTGACCTTGTACTTCGAGATGCCGGCGAGGCTTTTGGCAAACGTCTGCCCTGTTGCATGGTCGATGCCGCGATAGCCCTTGATGAATTCAGCATTGGCACTGCCAAAGCGGCCGACGATTTCGTTGGCGGACAGCGCCACGCCGGTGCGCAGGACGTCATGGCGGATCTCGTCACGGTGCGATGCCTGTCGCTCTTTGTCGTTGTCGTCGGCGGTGAAAATCAAGGAAGTCATGGCATTCATGCGCTTAATGTAAAAACAATCAA
Organism: Janthinobacterium sp. J1-1; assembly: GCF_030944405.1. NCBI lineage: Bacteria > Pseudomonadati > Pseudomonadota > Betaproteobacteria > Burkholderiales > Oxalobacteraceae > Janthinobacterium > Janthinobacterium sp. J1-1. The sequence continues at coordinate 645,712 of NZ_CP132339.1, read as the reverse complement.
TGGAAACGGCTCAGGACAGCGCCGTCATCTTGGCAAGCAGATGCCGTTTGGCCTGCTCGAACTCGGCTTGCGTCAATGCGCCGCTCTGGAACAAGGCAAACAAGGCACGCAATTCTTCGATGCGGGATTGGTAGCACGCATGAAACTTGGGCAGCGGTGCATCAAGGTCCGTTTCCGCTGGCGTCACCGCCGCTGGATTTGGCATCACCTGGGAGCGAATATGCCCAGCGCCACGGGCAACGGAGCGCGCGCTGGCATACATGCCGTACAGCAGGCAAAGTACCAGGAAGGCGCAGATCAACATGAGTATCAGCATGGGTCAAGAACAGGCAAAAGAGTGATCGGAACAGCGCAAACATGGCGCTGCGCACGGCATGACACCATTGTCGGCCCACTTCACGTCAACTTGTGTCGCAGCGCCGCCTCGTCATCACTTTCACGTCGGATATTCCATACTTTCCCGCCAAACCCACTCAACCACCACGTCAACTGGGCGGTGTCGGCCAAGGTCGCTTCGACCTCGAAACAGTCGTCTTGGACGTCGACCCGCTGATCGCGCGACAGCGGTGATTCGAGCAGGTGCAAGCCGGCTTCTTTCTCGATGCAGAAGCGCAGGCGAATGCGCTTGCCATTACCCATGCCAAAATTTCCGTCAGCGTCGTAGCGCTGCAAGTCGAAATCGACAGGGTATTCGAAGTCATGCGCTGTTACATGTGCCAGCAAGATACGATGCAGCGCCAGGATGCGCTCTTCATCGTAACCTTCATAGCGGCAGACCAAGTAAAGCCTGACACCCTGCTGTGCCAGTCCGAGCGGCATTACACGAGCGCTTTTGCGCTTGCCCGCTGCATTTTGGTAGTCAATGTCCAGCCAACGGTTGGCGTACAGTGCATTACTGACACTTTCAAAAACACCGGCCTCGATTTTCGGTGGCAGCAGCGGCTGGGTAGTACTGACAACACGCACCTTCTTCAGCCATTGGGTGGCAGGCTTGCCTGAATTGCCAAGTCCAAGATCGCTGCGTGCTTGTTGAAAAAAGTTATCCAGGGAACTCATCAAGCTGCTCGGTAACAAATGGCGTAGCTGCTGTTGCGCCAGCAGCAACAGCAACGATTCCTGCTCACTGAGCATGGGCAATGCCAGCCCACCGGAAAGCTTTTTCCAGCGATAGCCGTATGGCCTGCTGCTCTCATCGCGTTCGATATCGTAATGCTCTGAGAGCATGTCAAGATGGCGCTGGACAGTACGCAGGTCACGATCGATTCCTGCGTTTTTGAGCTGCTTGTGCAAGTCTGGGGCCGTGACGAGGTGGCTGCTCGGGATACGGCGTATCAACTCGGTCAGGGCCACTGCGGTTTCAAGTGAATGAGGTCGCTTGGACATAGGAAGGCACTACGTGAAGCGACACATGCGCGCGACACGAGCTACATCTTTCATCGTGAAAATAGTTGCTTTAACTATATCACAAAATTTCCTATAGGAAATTTTTATTTAGGAAAGATTTCATATATATCACTTCGTGAAATGTTTTCACGAAACGCATGTCCAGCCGGTGCCACATCCGTGCGCAGCACCGGATACAGATTCAGGCGCTCGTCCCACGACGCATGGCGGCGCGCGAAAAACGCCAGCCGCGCTTTCGGGTTGTGCGCAAAGGCCGGGTCGTCGGCCAGCTTCTGGCGGAACTGCGCCGCCAGTTGCGGGTCCGCCGCCAGCTGCGCGCGCGCCACATCTTCGGCCACGTAATCTTCCATGTATTCCTTCGCTTCGTAGGCCGTATTGAAACTGCCCCAGGCTTGCAGCGAATCGGGCGCGCGCGGCTCCAGCAGGGCCAGCACCAGGCGCGCCTTGGGCTGGTTCACCGGCACATACAGGGCGCCGGCGCCGATGGCGCGCTCCTCCGCCTGCCACTCGCCCGTCACCTGCGCCGTCTGCCGGCCCTCGAACGATTGCGCGCCGAATTTCACGCTGCCGGCGCGAAAAGTTTCGACCGCTTGCCTGGCGATCGCCGTGCGCAGCAGCTGGTACTGCACGCCATGCTGGCGCAGTTTATCGGCCACCATCGCGGCGTGGGCGGCCGGCACCAGGTAGCCGGCTTTCGGCGCCGTCACCTGCAGGTCGGGCACGATCTCGTCGCGCAGCGGCACGCGCCACAGCTGCGGCGTGGTCTCGTCGTAGCGCGTCATCAGGGCGCCCGAAATATCGGACGGTGTGCGCGTATAGGCGTAGCCGCGGAAATCGATCATGCGGCTCTTGTCGGTGGTTTTGTAGCTGAGCGGCTGCGTGCTGCCGGCCAGGTGCTGCGCGCGCGCGTCCGCCGCCAGCGCGGTATCGCGCCAGGCGGCGCCGTGTTGCGCCACTTGCTCCAGCAGCGAGACGATGGTGTTGCGGGTGATGCGCACGCGGGTCGGGTAATCCTTCCACGAATGGGTTTCCACCAGCACGCCGAAGCGGTTGCGCAGCTGGAAGTAGCCGTGCGAAAAGCGCGGATTCGGCGGGCCGTCGACAAAGCCCGATTGCGGATTGTCTTCCTCGGCAAACGAGATGTAGAACGGCTTCGGGTCCGACCCTTGTTTGGCCAGGTCGGCCAGCACGCCGTCGCGCAAGCTGGTGCCGGCCTGGCGCAAGGCCACGTCGCCCGTGTGCACGGGTTCGACCTGGATCGAGATATCGGGTTCGAACTGGGCGCCGTCGGTGACATGCAGGTCGACATAGGCCAGCGGGTCCCAGGCGTTGACCAGCGCCAGCATCTGCCGCATCTCGGGTGCGTCGGCCTTCATGTAATCGCGGTTCAGATTGTAGTTTTGCGCCGTGCTGCGCCAGCCCATTTCCACCGGGCCGCGCTGGTTGGGGCGGTTCCACTGTCCGAAGCGCTCGTGGCCGTCGATATTGAATACCGGCACGAACAGCAGCACCTGTTTGTCCAGCGCACCGGGCGCCGCCTTGCCATCGAGGACTTCGCGCAGCGCCAGGAAGCCCGCATCCTTGCCGTCGATTTCACCTGCATGGATGCCGCCCTGCACCAGCAGCACCGGCAGCTTGCGGCGCGCAGCCTCCTGCGCACTCAACACACCCGTATTCGACACCGCCAGCGCCAGCATCGGCCGGTTTTCCGGCGTGCGGCCAAATTCGAAGCAGCGCACCTGTTTCGGGTAGCGGGCCTGGAACTGCTTGCACAAGGTCTCCACTTCGGCATAGCGGCCCGTGTTCAGGAAACCAGAACGTTCGGCGATGGTGGTCAGGGGAGCGGCGGCGTGGGCGTGAGCGGAAAATACGGACAACAGGACGGCGGACAGCAGGGCGTGGCGTAGCATGGGAGGACTCCATCGGGGGATCGGCAAGCGGGCAATTATAGATGCCGTGGCGGTCGTCCAACCGCGCCGAAAAATAAAAAAGCCGGGACCGCGTTGGCGATCCCGGCTTGGCTCTGACGGCTACAAATTACGATCCAAAATGGTAATTGAATTCGATCCAGCCCTGGCGTCCCACGGGGCTGTAATTGCCGATCGGGTAATACGGCCAGCCGCCGCTGCTGTCGCGCTTGATCTTGTCGAACACATTGTTGACGATCACCGACACGCTGGCGCGGTCATTGATGCGGTAGACAGTGCTGATATTGGCCAGCGCCGTCGGCGTCAGATAGCCGGTGCCGGCGGAGTTCGGCACCTTGCCGTAGCGGCTGACCAGCAAGGTGTTCGACCAGTCGCCCGCGCCCCAGTTGACGCTCAGGTTCAGCTTGTCGGGCCAGTCCATATTGGTCAGCGACTTGGTTTCGTCGATTTCCTCGTCGCCGGCGAATTGCTGCGACTTCTTGCTCAGCACCTTGGCGTAGTTGGCCTTGAAGGCGAAGCGGCCATAGTCGGTGGTGCGCAGCAGATACTTGAGGCTGACGTCGATACCGCTGCTGCTTTGCTTGGCCGCATTGATCGGGTTGACGGTGATGGTCTTGATCTCGCCCGCCTTGTTCAGCGCGGTGGCCGAGTAGCGCTCGATGCGCCCCAGGGTGTCGACGCAGGTCGGTGACGTGATGTCCGTCTTGCCCAGGCGGCAATCGGCTTCGTCGCGCAGCAGTTTGTCATCGCTCAGGTTGGTCACCAGGTCATCGATCTTGATGTTCCAGTAGTCGACCGACACATCGAAGTTCGCGCTGGGCGACCAGACGGCGCCGATGCCGAACGATTTGCCTTTTTCCGACTGCAGGTCGCGGCTGCCGTTCTGCACGTAGTCGGCGCCAGGCGACTTGTTGGCAAACTCGCAGGTCTCGATCGGCTGGCCGGCGGCGCCGCAGCGGTAGTAGTCGGTGGTGCTCGAATAGTAGCCGGTGCCGCGCGCCTGGTAGATATAGTTCATGTCCGGCGCACGGAAGCTGGTGGCGTAGTTGGCGCGGAACAGCAGCTCGGGCGCCGGACGCAGTTCCAGCCCGCCGTTGTAGGTGAACTTGCCTTCCTTGCGGCCGGCAAAGCTGTAGCGGTCATAGCGGCCGGCCAGGGTGCCGGTCAGCTTTTCATGCAGCGGAATATTGAGTTCCGCGCCCAGCGCGGCGCGCGAGCGGGTGCCGGCCGTGATGCCCGAGCCGGTGGCCAGGTTGAAATAGCCGTCGTTGATGCGCGCATCGGGTTCGTTGCGGAAGCCCTGCTTGCCTACTTCGGCAATCGTCGCGATTTTTACGGTTCCGGCCGGCAGCTGGAACAGGTCGCCATTGGTGGCCAGGCTCAAAGTATTGGTCCAGGCCTTGTCGTGGCTGGTAGCGTAGTCGGTGATGCCGTTGAATTCTTCCGGCGTCAAACGGCGCGACAGGCGCGCGGCGTCGGGCGCGTAGATGGCCACGCCATTGGCGTCGGTGCCCAGCTTGGGGCCGAGGAAGAAGCTGTCGATGTTCGAGCGCATGCGCGGCGTATGGCCTTCGCTCTTGTAGATCGAGGCGTTGTAGTTCGCTTCATACTGCCAGGCGGTGCCGGGAATGCGACCCTTGGCGCCCAGCGACACAGCGGTGGCCAGGTCGTCCCAGCTGCGGTTGTAGCGCTGCACGCCGCCGATTTCCTCGGGCGAGATATAGCGGGTCCACTCTTCGTAGCCGCCCGTATTCTGGTTCAGGAAAGAGCCGCCGTTCAGCGAGGCCGAGGTCCACGACGGGCCGCGCGTATTGTTGACGGTCTTGTTCTTGCCGAGCAGGAAATCGGCAAACAGGGTGGTATCGGCGTCAAGCTCGTAATTGGCGCTGCCGAACACGTTCTGGCTGCTGTTCTTGGTTTGCGTGGTCCAGTAGGTGGGACGGGTTTTCGGGCTGGCGCAATAGCTGCCGTTCTTTGCCGTGTACTTGATGACGCTGCCGCCATACATGTCGCCAAAATCATTGCAGGTATTGCCCAGGTCGACATAGCTGCCGGACGTGCCCGATTGCAGGGTACGGCGCGAGGCGACGATGGTCGGCACGCCCGAGCGGCTGGACATGAAGTCGCGGTCCATGCTCGACAACGGGTCGCGCTCGCTCAGCTCGACGCTGAACAGGGTATGGAGCTTGTCGAAGTTGCCGCCGCCCGTCAGCTGCACGCGCTGGCTGGCCGCGCCGCCGCGCGAGGTACCGCCGGCCTTGACATTGATGTCGAAGCCTTCGGCCTGTTTTTTCAGGATCACGTTGACCACGCCGGCGATCGCGTCCGAGCCGTAGATGGCGGAGGCGCCGCCGTTCAGGATCTCGATGCGGTCGACGATGCTCGACGGAATATTGGCCAGGTTGGTGAAGTTGACCGCGCCGTCATAGGCGATCGGAAAATCGGCCAGGCGGCGGCCGTTCAGCAGAATCAGGGTGTGGTTCGGGCCCAGGCCGCGCAGGCTGATGGTATTGGCCGATGGCGTGAAGGTATTGCCGTAGTCTTCGCCCTGGGTAAAGCCGCTGTTCTGCACCTGGTTGTTGAGCGCGTCGAAGACGTTCTTGTAGCCCTGTTTGGTGATCTCGTCGCCGGTCAGGATGGTGACCGACGAAGGGCCTTCCAGGCTGGCGCGCGGGATGCGCGAACCGGTGACGACAACAGCCTGCGGGGTGGCCGCAGGCTGGTTTTCCGCTGCCGGCGCTGGCGTTTGCGCCTGTGCCTGTGCCTGCGTTGCGGCGCCGCCCAGCACGGCCAGTACGGCCAGTGCCAGCGGGTGTAACGTGTAAGCTTTGTGCATTGCTAAATATCTTAGAGGTAAGAAACCTCGCACGATAGCAAAATGCCAGTCCTCGCAGAACGAATGCTTTCTTCTTTCCTTATATCAATATTGTTATAAGCCAAAGCACCGGGAGGTGGCTTACTGGCGGATGGCGATCTCCTTGTACTGCGGACGCAGCACCCGCAAGGCCACGCTTTCCGAACTTTCCACCGTGCTCAACAAGCGGCTCAGGCCGGTAGCCGGCGTGCAGCTGCCCGTGACACGGTAGCGCAGCGCAGCCGCCAGCATGCCTTCGTTGCTGTCGCCCAGCGCGTGCTGGTAGTCATCGTCGACCTGGCAGGTTGGCTTGATGCCGTCCGCATAGTCGCCGAAGCCCTTGGCGTTGACGCCCTGGAACTGCACCGCAAAATAGGTGGTGCCGCAATTCGGCTGCGGGTAGAAGCCATACGGCTTGCCGCAGGTGGTGCCGCCGATCAGGTTGACTTCCACGTCGACGCCACGCAGGCCGTTGATGATCGATTCGCTGGCCGAGCAGGTATTGGCGGTGGTCAGCACCGTCACGCGCTTGAGGCCCAGCGTCGGCAGGGCCACGCCGGCAGCCACGGGATTGGATGCCGCGTAGCCCACGCTGCGCGTGCGGAACACCGACGGCGCCGGCGATTTCTGCTTGTCATTGAGCTGCAGCTGCTCGAAAGTCTTGCCCGCCACCTGTGGACCGGCAATCATGTACGCCAGTTCATTGGCCACGTCGAGCAGGCCGCCGCCGTTATAGCGCACGTCGAGCACCAGGTCGCTGATGCCGGCCGCCTGGAATTGCTGCATCGCCTCGATCAGCTGGCGCTCGGCCACGTTGTTATGCGTATTGAAAGTCAGGTAACCGACCTTGCCGGTCGGCGTATCGATGATGCGCTGGTTCTGCACGGCCGTGGTATTGACTTCCACCGGCGACAAGGCGGCACTGATGCTGACGCCATTGCGGCTGAACGCCAGGCGGTGGCTGTTCTGCGCTTCCGGAAACAGGCCTGCGTTGATGGTATCGACGCTGGCCTTGTCGCCCGCGTTGACGAAGTCGACGCCGTCTATGCTCTGCAGCACGTCGCCGCGCTGGAAGCCGGCCAGCGCCGCCGGCGAACCCGGCTCGACGATCGAGATCACCGCCTTGCGCGGCGGCGTGGTCTGGCTGACCGCGAACAGCATGCCGTAGCCAAATTCCACGCCCTTCAGCGACGCTTCCCATTCCGCCGTCGTGTAGGTGAAATGGAATTGATCCTTGGCCTTGCCCGAGGCGGTGACGCTTGACGTTTTCAGCACGTTGAAATAAGCGATGGGGGTGCTGAAGTTTTGCGGCAGGTAGGTGGTCGGCACTTCCTTGTACCAGAGATAGGTCTCATCGATCCAGCTGCGCACCCAGGTCAGCTCGTTCAACAGCGTTCCCTGGCGATCGGTGCTGTTGCCGGCGCGCGGCTTCTCGCACAGGTTTTGCACGGTGGACGCGGCGACGATGGTCGGCGTGGTGCCGGTCACCGGCGGCACCGGCGTTTCGCTGACGGTGGTGCTGCCGCCTCCGCCGCCTCCGCCACAGGCACTAAGCAGCAGCAACAACGGCGTGGCAATCAACGATACATTACGCAAAGTCTTCACAATTATTTTCCATAAAGAAACTATTCATGAATTATAGTGCTTTTCAGGCAAACAGTTGCCTGTTCCGATACTGAAAAAAACATGTAAAAAATGGCGCCCGCAGGCGCCATTCTTTTACCCCCGGCTCAACTGCCAGGTTGACAGCCTGGTGTGAGCGTACATCATGCCACAGTGGCGGCCAGCGGCGTCGGCGTCAATGGTGGCGCGACCAGCGGCGCATTGAATGCAGTCAGCAGGCTGGCCTCCTTCTCTTTCGCCGCCACCAGGTGCCGTTCCTTCACATGGCCATAGCCGCGGATATCCTCCGGGATACTGGCGATCGCCACCGCTTGTGCCAGTTTCGCCGTAGTGAGTTTCGGCAGCAGGCCGCCCACCGTGCGGCGGTATTCCTCGATCAGCGCGCGTTCCATCTTGCGCTCGGCCGTGTAGCCGAAGATGTCGAAGGTACCGCCGCGCAGGCCTTTCAGCTTGGCCAGCACGCCGAAGGCCTTCATCATCCACGGGCCGAATTCCTTTTTCACCAGGTGGCCCTGGGCATCGGTCTTCGCCATGATCGGCGGCGCCAGGTGGAACTTGAGCTTGATGTCGCCTTCGAACATGGCGGCGATCTTGGCCTGGAACGCGCCGTCCGTGTACAGCCGCGCCACTTCGTACTCGTCCTTGTAGGCCATCAGCTTGTAGAAATAACGCGCCACCGCTTCCGTCAGCCGCAGCTGCGGGCCGTTCAGGGCGCTCTCGGCGGCGCGCACCTGGCCGACGAAGTCCAGGTACTGCTGCGCATAGGCACGGTCCTGGTAGGCCGTCAGCAAGGCCACCCTTTTCTCGATGATGTCGTCGAGCGTGTCGATGCGCTTGAACTCGACCACTTTGGCCGGCGCCGTCATGCGCTGCAGGCTGGCCGTGTCATGGGCGCCCGCGCGGCCCCAGTTGAAGGCGGCCTTGTTGAAGGCCACCGACACATTGTTCAGGTCGATGGCTTTCATGATCGCCGCCTCGCTGAGCGGTACCTTGCCCTTTTGCCAGGCGTAGCCCAGCATGAACATATTGGTGGCGATCGAGTCGCCCATCAGCGCCGTGGCGATCTGGCCCGCGTCGATAAAGTCCACATGGTCCTTGCCGCAGGCTTTTTCGATTTCCATGCGCGCGGAGGCACCGGGGAACTGCCAGTCCGGGTTTTTCACGAACGCCGCCGTCGACGAACTGGTCGAGTTGATCATGGCCCAGCTGCGCCCTTCCCCCATGCGCGACAAGGCGTCGCGGCTGGCGGTGACGATCAAATCGCAGCCGATCACCAGATCGGCCGCGCCGGTGCCGACGCGGGTGGAATGGATATCTTCCTGGCGGTCCGCCAGGCGCACGTGCGACATCACCGGGCCGCCCTTTTGCGCCAGGCCGCTCATGTCGAGCACGGAACAGCCCTTGCCTTCGACGTGGGCCGCCATCGCCAGGATCTGGCCGACGGTGACCACGCCCGTGCCGCCGATGCCGGTGACTAAAATACCGAACGGCTCGGCCGTGGTCGGAATCACGGGTGTCGGCAGGGCCGGAACTTCCGGGCCACCCTGGTCGGCGCTGGCCGCTTTTTTCGGCTTTTTCAGGCCGCCGCCTTCCACCGTGACAAAACTCGGACAGAAACCCGTGGTGCACGAAAAATCCTTGTTGCAGGACGACTGGTTGATCTGGCGCTTGCGGCCCAGCTCGGTTTCCAGCGGTTCCACCGACAGGCAGTTCGATTGCACGGAACAGTCGCCGCAGCCTTCGCAGACGGCTTCGTTGATCACGGCGCGCTTGGCCGGGTCCGGGTATTCATTGCGTTTGCGGCGGCGGCGTTTTTCCGAGGCGCAGGTCTGGTCGTAGATCATGGCCGACACGCCCGGCATGTCGCGCAGTTCGCGCTGCACGTCCATCAGCTCGGAACGGTGGCGCACGGTGACGCCCTCGGCCCAGGCGTAGTCGGACGGATATTTTTCCGGCTCGTCGGTGACGACAATGATGGGGCCCACGCCTTCGGCGGCGATCTGGCGCGAGATAATCGCCGGCGATAACGGCCCGTCGAATTCCTGGCCGCCCGTCATCGCCACCGCGTCATTGAACAGGATTTTATAGGTGATGTTCACCTTGGCCGACACGGCCGCGCGGATCGCCAAAATGCCGGAGTGGAAATACGTGCCGTCACCAAGGTTGGTGAACACGTGCTTTTCATTGGTGAACGGCGCCTGGCCGACCCAGGTCACGCCTTCGGCGCCCATATGGGTAAACGTCGACGTTTCGCGGTCCATCCACAGCACCATATAGTGGCAGCCGATGCCGGCCAGCGCGCGCGAGCCTTCGGGGACTTTAGTCGAACTGTTGTGCGGGCAGCCCGAGCAGAAGAACGGCGTGCGGTCCTTTTGTGGATCGGGTTTCACGCTGATGGCCTTGAGGACGTTTTCCTTCGCTTCCAGGTAGGCGATGCGCTCCTTCACGCGCTGCTCGACCGGATGGCCGGCGTAGTAGCGCGAGATGCGGCTGGCGATCGCGCGCGCAATCATGGCGGGGTTCAGTTCATAGGTGGCCGGCAGCAGCCAGTCGCCGTGGCCGGTGCCCTTCTGGTTGCTCCATTCACCCGTGTCGTCGAACTTGCCGACCACGCGCGGACGCTCGCCATCCTTCAGGTTGTACAGTTCCTCCTTGAGCGCGTATTCGAGGATCTGGCGTTTTTCCTCCACCACCAGGATCTCATCGAGGCCCTTGGCGAACTCGTGCACGCCGTCCGCTTCCAGCGGCCAGGTCATGCCGATCTTGTACAGGCGGATGCCAATATCGGACGCCGTCTGCTCGTCGATGCCGAGATCGGCCAGCGCCTGGCGTGTATCAAGGTAGGATTTGCCGGCGGTAATGATGCCGATGCGCGCTTTCGGGCTGTCCCAGATGATTTTATTGAGCTTGTTGGCGCGCGCGTAGGCCAGCGCGGCATACCATTTGTAGCTGTTCATCCGCACTTCCTGCTCCAGCACGGTGTCCGGCCAGCGGATGTTCAGGCCACCGGCCGGCATTTCGAAGTCGGTCGGCAGGGTGATCTGCACGCGGTCCGGATCGAAGTCGACAGCCGCGCCCGATTCGATAATATCGGTCACGCATTTCATCGATACCCACAGGCCCGTATAGCGGCTCATGGCCCAGGCGTGCAGGCCGTAATCGATATATTCCTGCACCGACGACGGGTACAGCACCGGAATGCCGCAGGCGTTCAGGATATGGTCGGACTGGTGCGCGGTGGACGACGACTTGGCCGCATGGTCGTCGCCGGCCAGCACCAGCACGCCGCCGTGCTTGGCGGAACCTGCGTTGTTGGCGTGCTTGAAGACGTCGCCGCAGCGGTCCACGCCCGGGCCCTTGCCGTACCACATGCCGAACACGCCGTCGTATTTGGCGTCTTCGAACAGATTGGTCTGCTGCGTGCCCCACACGGCCGTGGCCGCCAGGTCTTCATTCAGGCCCGGGTGGAACTTGACGTGGTGTTCGTCCAGGTATTTCTTGGCTTTTACGGCCGTCATGTCGACCGAGGTGACGGGCGAACCGCGGTAGCCGGTGATATAGCCGGCCGTATTGAGGCCCGCTTTCAGGTCGCGTTCGCGCTGCATCATCGGCAGGCGGATCAGCGCCTGCGTGCCGGTCATGAAGGCGCGGCCGCGCTGCAGCGTGTATTTGTCGTTGAGGGAAATATCGGACGCGTGCGCGCCCGGCTCAAGATTCGAGCCCTTGACTGGTGCATTCATTACTTGTCTCCATTATTCTCTGTGCTACGCGTGCAAAGTCGGTTGAACTCACACGTACCGCCATGCCTTGTAAGCGCGACGGTGCGGAAAAATGACTTGTTTGTCGTAGACTACCACAGGAATGCGCGCGGTTCTTTTGCTGCACTGCACTCCCGGGCGGGTGCTTTTTTTATTACTTTTTGTTATTTTTCAAGCGACGCTCGTGTCTTTCAACACGCCGCGTTTGATCTGGTCCAGCTCGATCGATTCGAACAGTAGCGTAGGTCGGGTTAGCCCGCAGGGCGTAACCCGACAAACACCACCGGTAAAAATCAGGCAACGCTCTTGACCTGCAACACCCCGCGCTTGATCTGGTCCAGCTCGATCGATTCGAACAGCGCGCGGAAGTTGCCTTCGCCGAAACCCTGGTCGCCCTTGCGCTGGATAATCTCGAAGAAGATCGGGCCGATCACCGTCTGCGTGAAGATCTGCAGCAGCAGTTCGCGTTCGGTTTCGGTGCTGTGACCGTCGATCAGGATACGCAGACGGCGCAGTTCATCGAGCTGCTCGCCGTGGTTCGGCAGGCGGCGGTTGACCAGTTCGTAATAGGTTTCGATGGTGTCTTGGAAATCGATCCCGGTGTCGCGCATGCCCTGCACCGAGCCGTAGATATTGTCGGTGCCCAGCGCGATATGCTGGATGCCTTCGCCGTGATACTGGTCCAGGTACTCGGCGATCTGCGACTTGTCGTCCGACGATTCATTGATCGGGATGCGGATCTTGCCGCAGGGCGAGGTCATGGCTTTCGACTTGAGACCCGTGTGCTTGCCTTCGATATCGAAATAGCGCACTTCGCGGAAGTTGAACAGGTTTTCATAGAAACCGGCCCATTCCTTCATGCGGCCACGGTGCACATTGTGCGTCAGGTGGTCGATATAGGTCAGGCCATGGCCGACCGGATTGGCGACCGCGCCGGGAATGGCGACAAAATCGACGTCGTAGATGCTGATGTCGCCGATGCCGCCCGGCGCCGCGGCGCCGGCTTTGTCGGCGCCCTTGCCGCGCCAGCGGTCGACGAAGTACAGCAGCGAATCGCCCACGCCCTTGATGGCGGGGATATTCAGCTCCATCGGCCCGGTCTTGTTGTCAAAACCCCAGGCGCCCAGCTCCAGCGCGCGGCGGTACACAAAGGCGGCGTCATCGACGCGGATCGCGATGGCGCATACGGACGGGCCGTGATGGCGGGCAAACCGCTGGGCGAACGAATCCTGTTCCGCGTTGATGATGAAATTGATGTCGCCCTGGCGGTACAGGGTCACATCCTTGTGGCGGTGGCGCGCGATGGCCGTGAAGCCCATGTTCTCGAACAGCTCGCCCAATGCTTTTGGGTCTGGTGCTGCATACTCGACGAACTCGAAACCATCGGTACCCATCGGGTTATCCCAAGGTTGAAATTGCATGATGTCTCCTCCTAGAAGTAGGGCACAGTATAGGCGGGGGCGGCCGGCATTAAATGCCAAAGATCTCCCGAACAACCATGATTTGCGCAATAATATTGCGTGAAACAAGTCCCACGGAGGTACGCATGAGCAAAATTACGCTGGATAAAACCGACCGCAAGATCCTCTCGGTGCTGCAGGCCGACGGCCGGCTGTCAAACCAGGACGTGGCCGAACAGGTCAGCCTGTCACCATCGCCTTGTCTGCGGCGGGTCAAACGGCTGGAGGAAGCGGGCGTGATCCGCCAGTACGTGGCCCTGCTGGACCCTGAAAAGATCGGCCTGGGCCTGTTGGCCTATGTCAATGTGCGGCTGGAAAAGCACAGCGACGCCGCCGCCCATACCCACAGCACGGCGCGCGTGCTGGCGCCCAACCTGGTGACGACCACCTCGCCACGGGCCGATTTCGCGGTGGCCGTGTCGCAATGGCCGGAAGTGGTGGCCTGCTATGCGATGACGGGCGAAATGGATTACCTGCTGCGCGTGCACGTGGAAGACATGGAGCATTTTTCGCGCTTCATGATGGCGACCCTGTTGCGCCATCCGGCAGTGCTGGACGTGAAATCGAGCTTTGCCCTGCAGCGTATCAAGGATACGACCGCCCTGCCCTTATTGTGACGGCGGTTCCTGGGGCTTTTTCTTGCGCCCCGGCAGGCTGTCCCACAGCTTGGACGCGGCGCGCGCATTGGCCTTGAAGGTGTAGTCGAACATGGCGAACTGTTCCTGCACCGCTTCCTGCAGCATGCTGCTGGGGTTGGGCGGCAGCAGTTTTAGATAGGCATCGGCTTCGCCATATTCGCGCTGGATTTCCATGCCCGCCTTCTTGGCGATATGCATCATCGTCTTGTTGGACGACAAGCAATGCATGTACAGCGTATCGACATCGTTGTTGCGGCAGTGAATCGCCGCCCGCTCGAACAGCTTCGAGCCCACGCCCATGCCGCGCATCGATTTCGACACCGACACGCCGAACTCGGCCACCTGCTCCTTGGTCGTCACCACGCTTTTCGCGGGCGACTTGTCTTTCGGCGCAAACGCCAGGTGGCCCACGCCGACCAGCTTGAAGGTGCTGCTGTAGACGCCGTAGACCATATCGCGCGAAAAATCCATCTTCTGCACATATTGCGCCACCAGCTCGTCGGGCAGGGAACTGCCGAAGCGCAGCAGGCGGTCGCTCTTTTCCAGCGACAAGAAGTGTTTCATCATCCGGCGCCGGTCGCGCTCGTGCAGCTGCTTGACCAGCACCGCCGGACGCGCATCACCGGTTTTTTGCAGCCAGCGGCGAAACGGATTCTGGAACAGTTTCGGCAGGGTCATGGCACTTCCCGGCTGCTGATCACGTTGCTGACGGCTTCCACGCGCGCGGCATGAATGACTTGCGGGATACGTCTCGGTTCCTGTGCGCAGCCCAGCGCCAGCGCACCCGCATCGACGCCGCGCACGGCCGCCAGCATCGCTTGCAGCCAGGCGGACTGCGGAAAAGCGCGGTCCCGAGTCACTCGCGCAGCACATTCGACCGCCTGCAGCATCTGCACAAAACGCTGCGGCTTGCGCAGGCCGTCGCAGCGCTCGCACAAACTGACCAGTTCTTCCGCGCTCAAGGCCAGCGCATTTTCGATAACAAGCTGCTCGCGCGCCGCCATCACCGCCAGCTCGCGGCAGTCGTTCGGCACGCGCAGGCGCTCGCCCAATGTATTGATGTGTACCACCGGCACCGCCAGCATCAGCACGGCAAAGCGCACGCACAGTTCATGGCCTTCGGCGGCTGCGCGGTCGATCACCTGCAACAGACGGTCATTGACGGTCAGCTCGGGCAGTATGCGCGCCAGGGCGCCGCAGTCCTGCAGCACCGTCAGCATGCGCGACGGCTGCGCTTCCATCAAGCCCTTCGCCACCTCCTGCCAGACGCGCTCGGCCACCAGCGCATCGACTTCGCCCTGCGCCACCATGCCGCGCATCAGCGCCAGGGTAGCGGGCGCCACCGTAAAATCGCCGAAGCGGGCGGCAAAGCGGGCCAGGCGCAGCACGCGCACCGGGTCTTCGCCAAAGGCGTCGGAGACGTGCCTGAACACTTTATTATGGATATCGTCGACGCCGCCAAACGGATCGCTCAACTGGCCGTCTTCGTCGCGGGCAATCGCATTGATGGTCAGATCGCGCCGCACCAGGTCGTCTTCCAGCGACACGTCGGGCGCCGCATGGAAGACAAAGCCCCGGTAGCCGGGCGCCGTCTTGCGCTCGGTGCGGGCCAGTGCGTATTCCTCCTGGGTCTGCGGGTGCAGGAACACAGGAAAATCCTTGCCGACCGGCCGGAAGCCCTTGCGCAGCATCTGCTCCGGCGTGGCGCCCACCACCACATGGTCATGGTCCTTGACCGGCAAGCCCAGCAAGGCGTCGCGCACGGCGCCGCCGACCGTATAAATCTTCATCTCAGGCACAGTCCCGCTTAATCCGGCAAATCGGCATCATGCTTGGCCGCCACTTCCGTCTCGGCCAGCGCTTCCGTGATCCAGCGTGCCACGGCCGGGTGCGCCTGCACGCGCTCGCAATACGCGTTCAGGGCTGGCGCCAGCGACACGCCATAGGTACGGAAGCGCATTACGACGGGCGCGAAATAGGCGTCGGCAATCGAGAACTCGCCGAACAGGAACTGATGGTGGCCGAAACGCGACAGGCACTCTTCCCAGATTTCGCTGATGCGGCCGATATCGGCCTGGGCACCCGGCGTGCGGCCTCGGCCCGGCAGGTGCGCCTTGATATGCATGGACATATCGTTGCGCAGGTCCGTAAAACCCGAATGCATTTCGGCGCAGATGCAGCGTGCCATGGCGCGCGCGGCCACGTCCTGCGGCCACAGGTGTTTGTCCGGAAACTGTTCGGCCAGGTATTCGCAAATGGCCAGGCTGTCCCAGATGGTGATCTCGCCGGCCAGCAGCACGGGTACGCGGCCGCAGGCCGAATATTCGGCGATCTTGCTCGACGTATCTTTCTGGTCGAGCAGCACGCGTACTTCCTGGAACGCAATGCCGAAGGCGTGCAGCGCCACCCACGGCCGCATCGACCAGGACGAATAATTCTTGTTGCCGATAATAAGGGTCAGGCCGGGCTCGCGCGCGCTGGACAGGGCTTGCTTCAGGCTGGGGTCAAGGACGGTGGTTTGCATGATCGGCTGTCGGTTAGTGAGATTAAGGCAAATCGGCGGCAATCGCGCTGTTTTTCGGACCCACCGTACCCAGGCGGGCCTTCAGCGACTGCGGGCTCTTTTCAAACAGGGCCGCATAATAAGTGGCGTTGGACATCACGTTTTTCACGTAGGTGCGCGTTTCCGTGTACGGAATGGTTTCGGCAAACACGGCCCCTTCCAGCGGGCGCGTCATGGTGGCGCGCCAGATGCGCAGCCGGCCCGGGCCGGCGTTATAGGCGGCGCTGGCCAGCACTTGCGAGCCATCGAGGCCACCCAATACCATGTTCAGGTAATTGGTACCCAGCAACACGTTGGTGCGCACATCGCTGAGCGTTTCCGTGACGAAATCGCTCAAGCCGATCTTCTTGGCCACATAGCGGGCCGTCGACGGCATCACCTGCATCAGGCCGGAAGCGCCCACATGCGACTGGGCATCCATGATAAAGCGCGATTCCTGGCGGATCAGGCCATACACCCAGGCCTTGTCCAGGCCCAGGGTCTGCGTGGCCGGATGCATCACGTCGTCGTGCGGCGTCGGGTAGCGCTGCGTATAGTCCACTTCCAGGCGCGTGCGGTCCGAGGTGTTGACCATGCGGTCGAGCACATTGTTCTGGCGCGCAAATTCGGCGGCCGCCAGGTGCTGGCGGTCCGTCATCGAGCGCAATTCCCAGTTCCATTCGCGCGTACCCTCGAAACGCAGGCGCATATTGAAAAATTTCAGCGCGCGCTGCAGGCCCGGATTGGCGGCCATGGCGGCGATTTCCGCCGGGCTGACCGGCTGGCCCGGTGGCGGCAGCACCAGATGGTTGCCCAGCTCTTCATTGGCCAGCAAGCCATAGAAATTCGACTGGTCATTGATGCTGCGGTACAGCTTGTCGGCCTGGGCGTTGGCACGGCCCGGGGTTTCCGCCTGCAAGGAGCGCGCCAGCCAGTAGACCCAGGCCGGGTCCTGGCGCAGGGACGTCGGCATGGCCTGGATGGTCGATTTCACCAGCGGCCAGTTGCCTTCACGCAGGGCGATCCTTGTCTTCCACTGCAGTTGTTCCTGGGTCAGCGGCGCACCGCTGGACTTCTGCCAGTATTCCAGCGCTTCCGGCGCCAGCGAATACGAGGCCTGCAAGGCCAGGCTGGCCCAGCCTATCGCCTGTTCCTGCGCCGTCAGCCGGGACAGGTTTTTTTGCAGCGCCACCACGCCCAGTTTCAGCGTGCTCCTGGCCATGCGGCCCACGGCCACCAGGTACATTTCATGGTCGGCACGGCTGTCGCCCGGGCCCTTGGCCAGCACCAGCGCCGGCAGGTCGATCGCCTGCGCCATTTTCGCGTCCGAGGCGCCCAGCAGCAGCGCGATGCGGCGCGCCGGGCCGGTGGCGTTGCTCTGGCCGGCCAGGCGGATCTGCGCCCATAAATCGTTGCTGTCGAACTGCCCGCTTTGCGCCAGCGCCGTGATCAGGCTGCCACACGCTTCGCCATAACCGGGCGGCGAGAGCAACAGGTTGCGCGCCTCGTCCGCCACTTTCTGGCCCTTGGCCACGCGCGACATCAGCGCATAGCATTTCAGCTGGGTATCGTCATCGAGCGCGAACTGCGGATATTGTTCATCGAAAATCACCCAGTTGCGCTGGCGGCCCAGTTCCAGCAGCCAGTCGTTGCGGAAACGGTCGGCGATCGCGCTGCCCTTGTAGCGGGCCAGGTAATCGCGAAATTGCGCTTCGGAGAGCTGCCGGATGCGCGGTTTCAGCCGATAATAGTCGACATAGGAGGGCACCTGGTAATTGGCCAGGCGGCCGGCATAAAAATCGACCTTCTCGAGATCGTCCTTGCGCGCGGCGTCGCGCAGCAGCAGGAAAGCGTCATCTTCGCTGCGCGTATCGGGGACGGCCGGATTGACTGGGGTGGCGGCCTGGGCAAATGCGGCCAGGGGTGTGAAGGCGGATGCAACACACAGCATCGTACCGGCAATCCATTTCAGTGGGGAAATCAATGTACGACTCTCAATGTAGGCTTGATGGTGATATGAATAGCGACCCTAGAATAACATGCGATCCGGCCAGCTCGCCACCCATTGCTCTACAGGAAAAGGCCAGCCTGCGCAAAGCCCTGCTGGCGACCCGCCGCGCCCTGCCCGAAGCCGTCCGTAGGCAGTGGGATGCGGCCATCGCACAGCGCCTGCTGGCATGGTGTGCAACTGAAAACATTGCCGAACTTGCCGTCTACTGGCCCCTCCATGGCGAACCCGACCTGCATGCCGCCTACGCCGAACTCAACACGCGTGGCGTGGCATTGAGCCTGCCGGTGGTACTGGAAAAGCATGCGCCGCTGGCGTTTACAAGCTGGACGCCGGGCGAGCTCATGGTCAAGGACGGCATGGGCGTGGCCGTGCCGGCCGAGCTGCGCTTGCGGACCGCCCCGGCGACCCTGCTGGTACCGTGCCTGGGTTTCAATCCGGAGCGCTACCGGCTCGGTTATGGCGGCGGTTACTATGACCGCACGCTGGAACAGGCGCCGCGCCCGCGTACCCTGGGCATCGCCTATGGCTGCCTGCAGGCGCAGTTTGCCAGCGGCCCATATGACATCGCCCTCGATCACATCGTGACCGAGGGCGATCTGCTCTGAAGAAATCAGAACGGGATTACTTGACCAGCCGCTGCCACAAGGCGGTGGTGGGCGCCGCCTGGTTCATGCTATAGAAATGCAAGCCCGGTGCGCCGCCTTCGAGCAGGCGTTCGCACAGGCTGGTCACCACATCGAGGCCAAAGGCCTTGATCGAGGCGCTGTCGTCGCCGAAGCTGGCCAGTTTCAGCCGCACCCAGCGTGGAATTTCTGCACCGCACATGTCGGAGAAGCGCATCAGCTGTGTGTAGTTCGTGATCGGCATGATGCCGGCCACGATGGGCACGTTGATGCCGATCTTCTGCGTCTGCTCGACAAACTGGAAATACGCGTCAGCATTATAAAAATACTGGGTAATGGCCGCATCGGCGCCGGCCTGCACCTTGCGCGCAAACGCCTGCAGGTCGTCTTGCGGCGAACGGGCCTGGGGATGCACTTCGGGATAGGCCGCCACTTCGATATGGAAATGGTCGCCCGTCTCGGCGCGGATGAATTCCACCAGCTCGTTGGCGTAGCGGAACTCGCCCGATGCGCCATAGCCGCTCGGCAAGTCGCCGCGCAAGGCCACGATGCGGCTCACGCCGGCCGCCTTGAAATCGGCCAGCACGGCGCGGATCGACTCGCGCGAACCGCCGACGCAGGACAGATGCGGTGCGGCTTCTTCGCCGGCCGCCAGGATGTCGCGCACGGTGTCGAGCGTGCCCTGCTGCGTGGTGCCGCCGGCGCCGAACGTCACCGAAAAATACTTCGGCTGCAGTTCGGACAGCCTGGCGCGCGTGACACGCAATTTTTCCGCCCCTTCCGGGGTTTTCGGCGGGAAAAACTCAATACTGAAGTTATGGGTTGCCATCGGTTTTACTCAAAAGTAAGGTCGACAAGGCCCAGGAAATGATGCTGTACAGAATGGCGCCACCCACGGCCGACCAGAAACTGGCGACATGGAAGCCATCGACCACCTGCGCCACCAGCCAGAACAGAAAGCCGTTGATAATCAGGATAAACAGGCCCAGCGACACGAAGGTCACCGGCAGGGTCAGCACGACCAGCAGCGGACGGATCAGGGCATTGACCAGCCCCAGCAAGGCAGCGGCCAGCAGCGCGGTCCAGCCGCTGCTCATGGTGATCGAATGCATCAGGTAAGGCACGGCAAACAGGGCTGCCGCATTGATAAACCAGATCAGAAGCAAGCGCATTTCTTTAGCCTGTCAAAAGAAGAGTCAGGCCGGCGGCGGGCGCCGGCCCCGGGAGGGTGATGTACAGCCCAGCCTACCGATTAGTAACGATAGTGTTCCGGTTTGTATGGACCTTCCGTACGCACGCCGATGTAGTCAGCTTGCTCCTGGGTCAGTTCCGTCAGTTGCGCATTCAACTTTTTGAGTTGCAGGCGCGCGACTTTTTCATCGAGGTGTTTCGGCAGCGTGTAGACGCCGACCGGGTAGTTGGCCGTATTGGCGTACAGTTCGATCTGGGCGATCGTCTGGTTGGCAAACGACGAGCTCATCACATACGACGGGTGACCGGTACCGCAACCGAGGTTGACCAGGCGGCCTTCGGCCAGCAGGATGATGCGGCGGCCCGACGGGAAGATGATGTGGTCGACTTGCGGCTTGATGTTTTCCCACTCGTATTGCTTGAGCGAGGCGACGTCGATTTCATTGTCGAAGTGACCAATGTTGCAGACGATGGCCTGGTCTTTCATGCGCGTCAGGTGATCGTGCGTCAGGATATGGTAGTTGCCGGTGCAGGTGACAAAGATGTCGCCGTGTTCGCAGGCGTAATCCATGGTCACCACGCGGTAGCCTTCCATCGCCGCCTGCAGGGCGCAGATCGGATCGACTTCCGTCACCCATACTTGCGCCGACAGCGCGCGCATGGCCTGGGCCGAACCCTTGCCGACGTCGCCATAACCGGCGATCACGGCAACCTTGCCGGCGATCATCACGTCGGTGGCGCGCTTGATGCCGTCGACCAGCGATTCGCGGCAGCCGTACAGATTGTCGAATTTCGACTTGGTGACGGAGTCGTTGACGTTGATCGCAGGGAAGGCCAGCTTGCCTTCTTTATGCATCTGGTACAGGCGGTGCACGCCGGTGGTGGTTTCTTCGGTCACGCCGAGGATTTCCGGCAGGCGCTTCGAGTACCAGGTGGCATCGACGGCCAGGCGCTGCTTGATCGAGTTGTACAGGCAGATCTCTTCTTCCGAGGTCGGGTTCGACAGCACGGAAGCATCGCTCTCGGCGCGCACGCCCAGGTGCAGCAGCAGGGTCGCGTCGCCGCCATCGTCGAGGATCATGTTCGAGTAGACCGCCTTGCCGTCGACCGAAGGCCATTCGAAGATGCGGTGCGTGTATTCCCAGTAGTCGTCCAGCGACTCGCCCTTGACGGCGAATACCGGCGTGCCGGCGGCGGCGATGGCGGCGGCGGCGTGGTCTTGCGTGGAATAGATGTTGCACGACGCCCAGCGCACTTGCGCGCCCAGTGCTTCCAGGGTCTGGATCAGCACGGCGGTCTGGATGGTCATGTGGATGGAACCGGTGATGCGCGCGCCCTTCAATGGCTGCGCTGCCGCGAATTCCTCGCGGATGGCCATCAGGCCAGGCATTTCCGTTTCAGCAATCTTGATTTCTTTGTCGCCCCATGCGGCCAAGGTGATATCGGCGATGGTGTAGTCGTGTTGCGATTTGAGTACGGCGTTCATCACGCCCTCCTTTCAGTTGTGAAAAAGGTACGTGAGCGCAGTTGCAGGATATTCCGAGCCTGGCGAATTTCTTCGTCGCAACGCTCCTCGGACGCCGGATTTTAACATTGTCAAGGTCGGCGCGCCAATCAAATTCGCGCCACTTGTCAGACTGCAATGCCAGCACCCAAGTCGCCAGCACTGGCTCTCGGGCCAAGCGTGGCCGAAAAATGTCGAGGGCAAGGCGCAGCGACGCAGACAGTACGAATGTACGGCAAGGAAGCTGCAACGCCGCCATCGGCATTTTCTCGGGCCTGCGTCTCCGGCCCGCTGGATTTAACGTCGAAAGCACCCCAAAGCAAGTGCTCTCTCACGCATTGAAAGGGCTTTACTTCAGGCCAGCCGCATCACGCAACAGGGCGACCTTGTCGGTACGCTCCCACGTGAATTCCGGCTCTTCGCGGCCGAAGTGGCCGTAGGCGGCGCTCTTCTGGTAGATCGGGCGCAGCAGGTCCAGCATCTGCACGATGCCTTTCGGACGCAGGTCAAAGTGAGCCAGCACCAGTTTCGCGATTTCCGCGTCGGGAATCACGCCCGTGCCTTCGGTATAGACGGTGATATTGATCGGCTTGGCCACGCCGATGGCGTAGCTGACCTGCACCTGGCACTGGCGCGCCAGGCCGGCGGCGACGATGTTTTTCGCCACGTAGCGGGCGGCGTAGGCGGCCGAACGGTCGACTTTCGAGGGGTCCTTGCCCGAGAACGCGCCGCCGCCGTGCGGGGCCGCGCCACCGTAGGTGTCGACGATGATCTTGCGGCCGGTCAGGCCACAATCGCCTTGCGGGCCGCCGATGACGAAGCGGCCGGTCGGGTTGACGAGGAATTTGGTTTCCGTCAGCCACTCGCGCGGCAAAATCGGCTTGATGATTTCCTCGATCACGGCTTCTTCGATCTGCGCATGCGTCATTTCCGGCGCATGCTGGGTCGACAGCACCACCGTGTGCACGCCGACAGGGCGGCCGTCGACATAGCGCAAGGTCACTTGCGATTTCGCGTCCGGACGCAGCCATGGCAGGCGGCCATCCTTGCGCAATTGCGACTGGCGCTCGACCAGACGGTGCGCGTAGTGGATGGCGGCGGGCATCAGCTCGGCCGTTTCATCGCAGGCGTAGCCGAACATCAGGCCCTGGTCGCCGGCGCCCTGGTCGAGGTCGATGCCGGCACCTTCATCGACGCCTTGCGCGATGTCCGGCGACTGCTTGTCGTAGGCCACCAGCACGGCGCAACCCTTGTAGTCGATGCCGTATTCGGTGTTGTCGTAACCGATGCGTTTGATGGTCTCGCGCGCAACTTGAATATAATCCACATTGGCGTGGGTGGTAATTTCACCCGCCAGCACCACCAGGCCGGTGTTGCACAGCGTTTCGGCGGCCACGCGGGCGTTCGGGTCCTGGGTCAGGATGGCGTCGAGAATGGCGTCGGAAATTTGATCGGCAACCTTGTCGGGGTGGCCTTCCGAGACGGATTCGGACGTGAAGAGATAATCGTTGGACATGCAAGCTCCTGTTTACTATGTGAATGTTCTGTCGCAGTAAAGAGGATTTGCCTGCGACGCTTTAGCGATATTTATATTCCGCTTCGCAAGTTGTCTATTAACTCAGCGGATACTACAACGTGGTATTTTACGCTTCTTAAAAAATTTTGGCAGTGCAACACGCCATACTTTAGAAACAGATCATTCATGCTCGTCCCCATCTTCCGCTTTTTATCGCTGTTTCCCCTGCCCTTTCTGCATGCGCTTGGCGCTGCGATGGGCTGGGTGATTTACGCCATTTCACCGTCCTACCGCCGCCGCATGCGCGAGAACATGCAAGGTGCGGGGTTTTCGCAACACTTGCATGCGGCCGTGGCCGAAGCGGGCAAGAGCGTGCTGGAACTGCCCTTTATCTGGTGCGCGCCAGCCGAACGCGTGGCGCGCCATGCGACGGTGGAAAACTGGGAACTGGTCGAGCGGGCGCTGGCGCATGGCCGCGGCATCGTGTTCCTGACGCCTCACCTGGGCTGCTTTGAAATCGTCGCCCAGCAGATCGCCCTGCGCACGGCGCTGACCGTGATGTACCGCCCGCCCAAGCGCGCCGCCCTGAAACCGCTGATCGAAGGCGCGCGCGCGCGTGAAAACCTGATGCTGGCGCCGGCCAATATGTCGGGCGTGCGCATCTTTGCCAAATGCCTCAAGAAGGGCCAGCCGATCGGCCTGCTGCCCGACCAGGTGCCGCAGGAAGGCGAAGGCGTGTGGGCCGAGTTCTTTGGCCGCCCCGCCTACACCATGACCCTGCCGGCCAAGCTGGCGCAGATGGGCGGCGCCGAAGTCATCATCACCTACGCCGAGCGCCTGCCGGGCGGACGCGGCTACCGCGTGCACTTCGTGCCGTTTACGGAGTCCCTGGACGGCAGCTCGGCCGAACAGGCGCGCACCATCAATGCGGCGATGGAACAGCTGATCGCGCGCAGCCCGGCCCAATACCTGTGGAGCTACAACCGCTTCAAGGTGCCGCGCGGCGCGCCGCCACCAACGCCGGCGGCGCCGGCCGCCGACGGAGCGCCATCATGAGGCTGCTGATCGGCTTTATGTGGCTGCTGCACTGGCTGCCGCTGCCCATCCTGGGCCGCTTCGGCGCCGGCATCGGCAATATCTTGTTCCTGGTGATGGGGCCGCGGCGCGAGATCGCCCTGACCAACTTGCGCCTGTGCATGCCGGAACTGACGGAATCGCAGCGCCGCACCCTGGCGCGCCAGCATTTCCAGGCCTACTCGCGCAGCGTGTGGGAACGCAGCATTCTGTGGTGGGCCTCGGAAGCGCGCCTCAATCGCCTGATCAGGAAGGTGCCGGCGTTTCCAGGAATGCAGATCGCCAGCAAGCCAACCATCCTGCTGTGTCCGCACTTTGTCTGCCTGGATGTGGCCGGCGCCGCCACCGCGATGGAAATCGAAGCGTCGTCGATGTATGTGCAGCAAAAGAACGCCGTGTTCGACAAGGCCTTGCGCGACGGCCGCTCGCGCTTCAAGCCGTCGCGGCTGTTTACGCGCCAGGACGGCATCAAGACGATTCTGCGCGCACTGCGCGACGGCCTGCCGTATTTCATGCTGCCGGACATGGATTTCGGTGAAAAAGACGCCGAATTCGTGCCCTTCTTCGGGGTGCCGGCCGCCACCCTGACTGCCACGGCGCGCCTGGCGATGGCGGCCCGCGCCCAGGTGATCCCCGTGATCGCCACCTTTTTGCCCAATTACCAGGGCTGGCAGGTGACCTACTATCCGGCCTGGGACGATTATCCGGGCGACGACATCACGGCCGCCACGCGCCGCATGAACGAATTCATCGAGGAGCGCGTGCGCGAGGCGCCGGCCGAATATTTCTGGACCCACAAACGCTTCAAGACGCGTCCCGCGGGCGAAGCCTCGTTCTATCACCAGCAACAACAAGACTGAACAGCATGAAACTGAACTTTACCAAGATGCACGGCGCCGGCAACGACTTCATCGTCATCGACGCCATTAGCCAGCAGATCGATTTCACGCCGGCACAATGGCAGCGCCTGGCCGACCGCCGTTTCGGCATCGGCGCCGACCAGATCCTGGTGGTGGAAAAAGCCCGCCTGCCCGGCTGCGATTTCCGCTACCGCATCTATAACAACGATGGCGGCGAAGTGGAACAGTGCGGCAACGGCGCGCGCGCGTTTGTCAAATTCGTCAGCGAAAAAGGCTTGTCCGCCAAAAGCAGCATCAGCGTGGAAACCATGGCCGGCGTGATCGCGCCACGGCTGGAACTCGACGGCAGCATCACGGTCGACATGGGCGCGCCGGTGCTGGAACCGGCGCTGGTGCCATTTACGGCGGACGGACTCGATGGCGTGCAGCAAGGCGACGACACCATCTGGCCGCTGGACCTGGCGCTGCCGGGGCAGGACGCCACGGTGCTGGTGTCGGTGGTATCGATGGGCAATCCGCACGCGGTGCAGGTGGTCGGCGATGTCGATGCAGAAAACCTCGAAGCATCAGGGCCGCTGATCGAACACCATCCGCGCTTTCCGCGCAGGGTCAATGCCGGCTACATGCAGGTGATCGACCGCCATCACGTGAAACTGCGCGTGTATGAGCGCGGGGCGGGTGAAACGCTGGCCTGCGGCACCGGCGCCTGCGCCGCCGCCGTGGCCGGCATCCTGCGCGGCCTGCTCGACTCGCCGGTGCATATCAGCGCACGCGGCGGTGAACTGTCGATCGCCTGGCAAGGGCCAGGCCAGCCGGTCCTGATGACAGGACCGGCGGTGACGGTTTTCGAAGGCCAGATCGAGGTGTAAGGCTAAGCCGCCAGGAACTGCTGTTCCTGCGGCGCGTCCAGTTCCGCCAGATAGCACTTCAGGCGGTACAGACGCTGCCGGTAATTGCCTTCCGGGCCGTCGATACCGCAATCGACGCGCTCGAACGTGCGCAGCACCTGATCAAGCACCTGGCGTTCCTGCGCCGAGCGGATCAGCACCAGGCGCCGCTTGCCGCGGCCATGCGTGGCGCTGATATCGATCAGCAGACAATGCCCCTGGTCGGCCGCATGCACGTCGAGCAGCAGCGCTTCGGCGCGTGTCAGGTGAAAGCAGCGTGCCAGCGCCATGCGCCCGGCCAGCAAGGGTTGGCTTTGATCGAGTTCGCGCCTGAGCCCAGGGCTGTCGGCGCCGGCAAACTGGCCCCACTCGCCCGGCTCGGCGCGCGGCGCGATTTTCGCCAGCACCGCTTCGGCCTCGCCGCTGCCTTGCGACTGCGCCTGCAACAGCCAGTAGGCGGCGCGCACATCGCTGTTGACGCCTTCGCGGCGGTTACGCCAGGCGTGCATGCCGCATTCGAGCTGGGCCGGTCCGTGGCCCAGGTCGGCTGCGCGCTCCAGGCAGCAATGGGCTTCGACCACATTCCGCTGGGAAAATTCAGGCTTGGTATAAATGCGCGACAGCACGAACCACGCTTCGGCCAGGCCCTGTTCGCCGGCTTGCGTCAACCAGCGCACGGCACGCTTGAAATTGGCCGCGCCGTTGCGCGCGGCCAGTTTGCGGCCATGGGCGTCCATGCGCGCATAACCGAGGCCCAGTTCCAGCTGCGAGGCCCGGTCGCCACCATGCGCCGCCAGCTCGCAGCACTGCCAACTCTCGGTGCCGCCGGTGGGCGCCAGCGCCAGCGCGCAGCGCGACAGGAGCAATACTTGCGCTGGCGTCAGACTGATGCCGCGCGCGCCATGGATCGCCTGGCGCTGCAACAATTCCCGCGCCAGCGGCATCGCATGCGTGAGGAAACCGGCCTGGTCGCCCGACAGCCAGGCCTGCTCCAGCCAGGCGTCGCCGCCGCGCTGTTCCGCCTGGTCCTGCGCGCCATCCTGGCGCGACAGCAGCCACAGCGCATCGGGCAAACCGGCCCGGGCCGCCGCTTCCAGCCCCTGCCTGGCCTTGGCGCGCACCGCCTCGCAGTGGTTGGCGCAGTCGGCCAGCACCAGTTGCGCCAGCACCAGGCCGGCTTGCGCCAGGCCGGCGTCAAACGCCTGTTGATAATAGGGGATGAGCGCCTTGGCCGCCGCTTGCGCCAGCTCGAAAGGCACATGCGTGCCGATCAACAAGCACGCTTCCTCGCTGCCTTCCTGCGCCGCGCGCGCCAGCCAATGCAAGGCCGTCGGCACGCTTTTCGGCACGCCGTGGCCAAACAGATACACTCTTCCCAGCGCCAGCTGGCAAACGACGTCGCCCGCACGCGCTCCCTTGATCAATCCTAAAATTTCGCGATTTGCCATCGATTCTCTATATTGAGTCAATGATTCTAATAATCTGCTGTCTCCTGGTTCGCAACGGCACGGCGCGTCCGAAAACGCTGTCATGGCATGCAAACTGTTACATAGTGTAACTTCCTTGCGTGCCAAATCCGCCATGGGACAAAGGAAAATTGATTAACCGCAATATTTTCTTCGCTTGCGCGCTATCCGGACGGCATCAAATGGTGGCGTGGCGAGAGGGAGTGGCAGCAGTTACTGGCGCACACGGGAAAAACCCGGCGTTACGAAAATACAACAGCGCAGGCTGCTTGTCAGGCTTTCCACCAATTTTTTCATCCATATTTGACCAATCCCACACGTGCGCCGCGCCGAGGACTTAAGGTTGACTCATCGAAACGCGGCAATCAGCGCCTTTCACTCTGCTCGGATCTCTGACGGAAACCACTTTAACTAGGGAAAAAGACATGAAAAAATCACTCGTTGCCCTCGCACTGTTCGGCGCCTTTGCCGCCACTGCGCAAGCACAATCGTCCGTGCAAATCTACGGCACCATCGATGCCGGCCTGGGCAAGACGACCGGTTCAAGCGCAGCCGTCACCAAGCGCGACAACAACAAACTGGGTTTCAAGGGTACGGAAGATCTGGGCAATGGCCTGAAAGCTATTTTCCAACTGGAAATTCGCTATGAATCCGACACCGGCACGCTGGAAAGCAACAGCCGTCCGCTGTTCCAGGGTCAAAGCCGCGTCGGCCTGCAAGGCGACTTCGGTACCGTCCGCCTGGGCCGTGGCCTGACCGCCTTCCAGGAGTCGGTCACCGCGTTCGAACCATGGTCGGGCATGCCGACGAAAGCCGGCTTCCAGACCGACCTGCAAGTAGCTGGCTACACCAGTGATCCGCTGAGCGCGCCAGGCAACTCGCAAAACCGTTTCTCGAACGCCGTGTTCTACAACTCGCCAGTGTTCAGCGGTTTCCAGTTCAACGCCACCGTCGCCGCCAAGGAAGCGAACAGCAACGCTATCGTCAATACCTCAGTACGCAACCTGATCAGCAACCCGAACGGCAACTTCGCCGTGCCAGCCAACGTCGTTCCAGCATCGAACCCGTACTCGATGTCGCTCACCTATAACTACGGCCAGTTCGCTGCCATGGGCGCCTACGAGCGTAATGGTTTGCAAGCCAAACTCTGGTCGGTTGCAGCATCGTTCAACGTGGCGCCAGAACTGAAACTGATGGCGTCGTACCAGAATCAGGATGACGGCAACTTCAAGATCGTCAATACCGATACCAAGGCATGGGTATTGGGCATGAACTATGACGTGGGCCCTGGCAAGATTCGTGCTGGTTACGGTCAGAAAACGCCAGACGGCGTGGTCAAGACCAAACAGGCATCGCTGGGCTATGACTACAATCTGTCGAAACGCACCTACGTCTACGCTGATATTTCGAACAAGAAACTGGCCAACTACTCGGCCGTCGGCGGCGTCTATTCCGGCAACTATAATGTTTCGCGCACCGACAATTACGTCGGCATCGGCTTGCATCACAACTTCTGATGACCTGAGCCGCCACGCCTGACCGGCGGCAGGGACATGGAATACAAAGCGGCATGGGCAACCATGCCGCTTTTTTCATGGCCGCGCGCTGTTGAACCGTATCACGGCGCGCTGTCGGTTAGAATCAGGCGATTTCCATGACTACTGATTGCATCCATCAATGACCGCACCACTCGACTCAAGCACCGTCGCCCAGTATCTGAGCGAGCATCCGAACTTTTTCGAAGAACACACCAGCCTGCTCGGTGAGGTCAAGCTGAGCAGCCCGATCACGGGCCGCACCATCTCGCTGCAGGAACGCCAGATGGAAGTGATGCGCGACAAGTACAAGGCGCTCGAGCTGCGCATGTCCAACCTCAGCCGCGTGGCCCAGGAAAACGGCGCCATCGCCAATAAATTCCACGGCTGGAACCAGGCCATGCTGCAGGTGCGCGAAGACGGCGCCATGCCGCGCGTGCTGGTCGACGCCCTGCAAAGCCATTTCGACGTGCCCCACGCCAGCCTGCGGCTGTGGCAGCTGGCGCCCGACTTCGCCGACGCCTGGTATGCCCAGGACGTGACGGCCGATGTGCGCATGTTCGCCAATGGCCTGCAAACCCCGTATTGCGGCAGCAACCGCGATTTTGAAGCCGTGCACTGGCTGCAGTCGGACAAGATCGCATCGACCGTGATGATCGCCTTGCGCGCGCCGGGCGGCAGCGGCACCTTCGGCCTGCTGGTGCTGGGTTCGCCCGAAAGCGAGCGGTTTACCGCCAGCATGGGCACCGATTTCCTGGTGCATATCGGCGCCACCGCCAGCGCCGCGCTGGCCGCCTTGCGCGCCGCGCCGTAACACGCCATGAGCCTGGCGCGCAGCAAGGCCGAGTGGCTGGACGCCTGGCTGGCCCAGCTGGCAACCCAGCGCAAGCTGTCGCCGCACACGGTGGCGGCCTACGGGCGCGACCTGCGCGAATTGCTGGTGCTGAGCGGCGAGACCGCCTGGCAGGCGCTGGCGCATCAGGAAGTGCGCCGCTATACCTCGAAACTGCACGCCAGCGGCCTGGAGCCGCGCTCGATCGCCCGCAAACTGTCGTCCTGGCGCGGCTTTTTCGACTGGCTGGCCGGCGAGACTCTGCTGGCCGCCAACCCGGTCGACGGCATCCGCGCGCCAAAACGCTCAAAAACCTTGCCGAAAGCCCTGTCGGTGGACGACGCCGTGCGCCTGGTCGCGCCCGCGCCGCACCAGGAGGGCAAGGCGGAGCTTGAAGAACTGTGCAGCCGCGCCATGTTCGAACTGCTGTATTCGAGCGGCCTGCGCGTTTCCGAGCTGACCAGCCTCGACACCCATTACCGCAAGGCCGACGCGCATGGTCCTGCGGCGCTGGGCTGGGTCGACATGACCAGCTTCGAAGTGGTGGTCACCGGCAAGGGCGACAAGATGCGCAAGGTGCCTGTCGGCAAGGCCGCCCTGGTGGCCCTGTCAAGCTGGCTGGCGGTGCGCCCGCCCCCGCTCGACGGCAGCGCGGCGCTGTTCCTGAGCACGCGCGGCACGCGCATCTCGCCGCGCGTGCTGCAGCTGCGCCTGAAAGCCCATGCGCTGGCCACCGGCATTCCCGCCAATGTGCATCCGCACGTGCTGCGCCACTCGTTCGCCTCGCATGTGCTGCAATCGTCGGGTGACCTGCGCGCGGTGCAGGAAATGCTGGGGCACTCGAGCATCACGTCGACCCAAGTCTATACGGCGCTCGACTTCCAGCATCTGTCGGAGGTGTACGACAAGACGCATCCGCGCGCCAAGGTCAAATAGCGGGCCGCCAGTTGCTGGTGTGATCCATATCAAGCCGATTCCGCCGCATTTGCAAGCATTTGTAAAATTCCGGCATAATCGTCCGGATACGCCCGCTGGCAGGCGGCAACACCGACTCACCGCACAGGTACTCTACATGGCAATGATCCCCGCTACCATCCTCACCGGCTTTTTGGGCGCCGGCAAAACCACTTTGTTGAATCGCATCTTGCAGGAAGACCACGGCATGCGCATCGCCGTGATCGAAAATGAATTTGGTCAGGAAAACATCGACAATGAAATCCTGGTGCAGGACAGTAGCGAGCAGATCATTGAAATGAACAACGGCTGCATCTGCTGCACCGTGCGCGGCGACCTGATCGTGGCGCTGACGGCGCTGGCGCAAAAGCGCGATGCGGGTACCTTGTCGTTCGACCGTGTCGTCATCGAAACGACGGGCCTGGCCAATCCGGGGCCGGTGGCGCAAACCTTTTTTGTCGACGAAGAAGTGGGCAGCCATTACATGCTGGACGCCATCATCACCGTGGTCGACGCGCGCCATGCCATGCAGCAACTGGACGATTACGAGGAAGCACAGCGGCAAGTGGGCTTTGCCGACAAGCTACTGCTGTCGAAAACCGACCTGGTCAGTGAAGACGAGCTGGACATCCTGAGCCGCCGCCTGAAACGCATCAATCCGCGCGCACCGATAGCCAAAGTCGATTTCGGCCGCGCGCCGCTGGCCGAAGTGCTCGACATCCGCGGCTTCAACCTGAACGAAAAGCTGGAACTGGACCCGGACTTCCTGGCCACCGAAACGGCGCACGTCCATGATCACGACCATCCTCACGACCATGGGCATGGGCACGCGCATGATGCACACAAGCATGAGCACGGCGACGCCTGCGCCACCGATTGCGGCCATGCCGACCACCACCATGCCCACCACAGCGACGATATCGCCGCCTTTGTCTTCAAAAGCACGCAACCGTTCGACAGCGCCAAGCTCGATGAATTCCTCGGTGGCCTGGTGCAGGTGTATGGTCCGCGCATGCTGCGCTACAAGGGGGTATTGCTGATGCAGGGCGCCGAACGCAAGGTGGTGTTCCAGGGCGTGCACCAGCTGATGGGCAGCGACCTGGGCGCCAAATGGGGCGAGGGAGAAGTGCGCGGCAGCAAAATGGTGTTTATTGGTAAAAATCTACCAAAAGATATTTTTATTCGCGGACTCGAACAATGTTTGGTATAAACTAGCCGGGTTTTGCGATTTACCCATTGCAAACAGGCAAATAAAAGGGTTAGTCAAGCATGCTTTCCCGCCGTCCGCAGGCAAACTTGCCGGAATAAACCGAGACGGGGCGACAGATGATCGCTCCGGCAACAAATCGGGATGGCAATATACCGCAAAGCGTGCCAAAATCAGCGACGAAAACGGCCCCTGTCGTGAGCCTGTCATGAAAGGCTGGCAAACTGCCGATGGCCGCACGCCAGGCATGAAACCGATCCACCCAACACGCCCGTCAACGCGCATAGAGCGAGACTGGATAAAGCGGTAAAAAGTTATCAACATGGCATTATGGCCGGACGGCAGTCCTGGCCTGTGCCGGCAAGCCAAGGTCGCAAGCAGTACATCCGGACAGTAATGCCCAGCGGAACCTGTACAGTTGCTCGGCATCGCCGCATCAACTGATCAATTTGAAAACTCTGTCGTATCGAAGGTAAGCGAAGTCATGACCAAAACTAATAAATCGACCCCGGCCGCCAATCAGGACATCCCCGTCATCAGCGAAGAAGCGATTCGCGCCATGAGCGAGGATGACTACATGAATCCGGCACAACTGGCATTCTTCAAGGCGCGCCTGCAACAGCTGGAAAAAGAGCTGCTGAAAAACGCCGGCGAAACCACCGAACACCTGCGCGAAACCGTGCTCGTGCCCGATCCGGCCGACCGCGCCACCATCGAGGAAGAGCATGCGCTGGAACTGCGCACGCGCGACCGCGAGCGCAAATTGCTGAAAAAAGTGCAGCAATCGATCGCCAGCATCGACGGCGGCGACTATGGCTGGTGCGAAGAAACGGGCGAGCCGATCGGCATTCCGCGCCTGATCGCGCGCCCCACCGCCACCCTGTCGCTGGAAGCCCAGCAACGGCGCGAACTGAAACAGAAACTGTACGGCGACTGATTATTGCCTTGCATTGATGCAGGAAAAAAGCATGCAGCCACGGCCGCATGCTTTTTTTTCGTCCCGGCCCCGACCATTGCCGTATCGCTTGCAATTGCCTGATCCATCCCCACGTTTGAACCATCGGCGCGCAATGACGCCATTCCGCGCGCATCTGCAGCACACTTTTTGAGGTCACTATGGAACAATTTCACGGCACCACCATCCTCTGCGTACGGCGCGGCAAGCAAGTGGCCCTCGGCGGCGACGGCCAGGTCACCCTGGGCAATATCGTCATGAAGGGCACGGCCCGCAAGGTGCGCAAGCTATACCAGGGCAAGGTCCTGGTCGGCTTTGCCGGCGGCACCGCCGACGCCTTCACCCTGCTCGACCGCTTCGAGGGCAAGCTGGAAAAACACCAGGGCAATTTGCTGCGCGCCTCGGTCGAGCTGGCCAAGGACTGGCGCACCGACCGCGTGCTGCGCCGCCTCGAAGCCATGCTGCTGGTGGCCGACAGCGAGTCGACCCTGGTGATCACCGGTAACGGCGACGTGCTGGAACCGGAAGACGGCATCGGCGCCATCGGTTCGGGCGGCACCTATGCCCAGTCGGCCGCCAAGGCGCTGCAGGAAAACACGGACTTGTCGCCGGCCGAAGTGGTCAAGAAATCGCTGACCATCGCCGCCGAGCTCTGCATTTACACAAATATGTCGCACATTATCGAGACTTTGGATTAAGTCGGAAAGCTGAGCAGAATATGATCATGAACATGACCCCGTCGGAAATCGTTACCGAACTCGACAAACACGTGGTGGGACAGGCCAAGGCCAAGCGCGCCGTCGCCATCGCCTTGCGCAACCGCTGGCGCCGCCAGCAGGTGGCCGAGCCGCTGCGCCATGAAATCACGCCGAAGAACATCCTGATGATCGGCCCCACCGGCGTCGGCAAGACGGAAATCGCGCGCCGCCTGGCCAAGCTGGCCGAGGCACCGTTCATCAAGATCGAGGCGACCAAATTTACCGAAGTCGGTTATGTGGGCCGCGATGTCGACACCATCATCCGCGACCTGATCGATATCGGCATCAAGCAGACCCGTTCGCTGGAAATGAAGAAGGTGCGCGCGCGCGCCGAAGACGCGGCCGAAGACCGCGTGATCGATATCCTGGTGCCGCCGGCGCGCGACTTCGGCTTTACGCCGAACACGGCCGCGGCGGTGGACTCGGGCAGCGGCGACAGCACGCGCCAGACCTTCCGCAAGCGTTTGCGCCAGGGCGAGCTGGACGACAAGGAAATCGAGATCGACCTGGCCGAAGCGGGCCCGCAAATCGAATTCATGGCGCCACCGGGCATGGAAGAGATGACGGAGCAGATCAAGTCGATGTTTTCCGGCGCGGGCGGCGGTGCGCGCAAGAAGGCGCGCAAGGTCAAGATCAAGGAAGCGCTGAAACTGCTGGTCGAGGAAGAAGCGGCCAAGCTGGTCAACGAAGATGAGCTGAAACAGAAGGCGATCCAGAACGTCGAGCAGAACGGCATCGTGTTTCTGGACGAGATCGACAAGATCGCTTCGCGTTCCGAGTCCGGCGGCGCCGATATCTCGCGCGCCGGCGTGCAGCGCGACCTGCTGCCGCTGGTCGAAGGCACCACCGTCAATACCAAGTACGGCATGATACGCACCGACCATATCCTGTTCATCGCCTCGGGCGCGTTTCATTTGTCGAAACCGTCGGACCTGATCCCGGAACTGCAGGGGCGCTTCCCGATCCGGGTGGAACTCGAATCGCTGTCGATCTCGGATTTCGAGCGTATCCTGACCAGCACCGACGCCTGCCTGACGATGCAGTACGAAGCCCTGCTGGCCACCGAAAACCTGACCTTGCAGTTCGCGCCCGAAGGCATCACGCGCCTGGCCGAAATCGCCTATTCGGTCAATGAACGCACCGAAAACATCGGCGCGCGCCGCCTGCATACGGTGATGGAAAAGCTGCTGGAAGAAGTGTCGTTTACGGCCAGCGAAGGCAGCAGCACCGGCGAAAACCTGCTGGTGATCGACGCGGCGTACGTGAACGAGCGCCTGGAAGCGCTGTCGGTCAACGAAGACCTGTCGCGCTACGTGTTGTAAGCCATAGGCCAGGCCGCCTGCGGACGCCCCCGGTGGGGCGTCCGCGATCAGGCCATCGAATGCCGGCCTGCCGCACCGTCAGAAACGGTATGACAGGCCCAGCGAAAACAGGTCCACCGTGGCTTGTTGCTGGCCGTTGTAGCGCACCGGCACGCGGTCCCAGTCGAAGTGCACGCTCCAGTTGTCCGTCACGGCATACGCCGTGCCCAGTCCATACAATATCCCCAGCCGTTTTTTCCCGTCCCTGTCGCCATCGGCGCGCTTGCCGCTGCCGCGCGTATAGCCCATGCCGGCCCGTCCACTCAGGGTAAAAGCATCGAACTGGTAGTTGACGGCACCTTGCAGGCCAGCGCCGGCGAACTTGCGGCGCGCGTCGCCATGGGCCGCCCCCGCATACCCCACCACCTCAAGCGCAGGCACGGCGACGCCGCCGCGGAACGGCAGCGCAGCGAAACGGTAAGCCAGCCATGCCTTGCCGTCGCCTTCGCGAAAGGTGCGGCTGGCGCCCGCCTCCACCTGTCCCTTTTCCTGCGTCTGCGCCTGGACAGGCCAGGGTGCGCTGGCGGCCAGCGCCAGCAGCAGGCTGGCAAGGAGCGGATGGAAGGACATGGAAGCCTCGGCGGATGGGGGAAGCACAGTGTCGGCGCTTTTTCCGCAAAGTACTATTACCTTGTGCAAAGTGGCATAAACAGCTACATTCAGTACCGTCATACGCCACCAACATTGCAAAAAAGGATAGACCATGAGCTCACCCGAACTGGTGCTGCGCGTGCTGCGCACCGAGCTGCGCGCCGTCGGCATGACCTACAAGGTGCTGGCCGGGCGCATCGGCATGAGCGAGTCGAGCGTCAAGCGCATGTTTGGCCAGCACGACATGTCGCTGTCGCGCCTGGCCCTGATCTGCAAGGCGGCCGGCATCGCCATGGAAGACGTGCTGCGCGGCGCGGCCGACATCACGCCGCATGCCGACACGCTGACCCTGGTGCAGGAAAAATCGCTGGTGGCGCAGCCGCGATTGCTGCTGGTGGCAATCTGCTGCCTGGGGCACTGGAACCTGGAGCAGGTGGTGGAAACCTATGCGCTGACGCAGGCCGAATGCATCGTCTACCTGGCCGAACTGGATCGCCTGGGCCTGATCGAACTGAAGCCGCTGAACCGCTACAGCCTGCGCGTGTCGAACGCCTTTCACTGGCTGGCCGACGGCCCGGTGCAGCAGTACTTCCGCGAGCATGTGGTGGCCGATTATTTCAGCGGCCATTTCGACGGCGCCGGCGAAACGCTGATGTGCATCCCGGCCCGCCTGAGCCTGCCCAGCGCGCAGGAGATGGTGCAAAAGATCCGCCAGCTGGCCGAGGAACTGGCGCGGCTGCACCAAAGCGACCGCCGCCTGGCCCCGCTCGAGCGCGATGGGTTTACCCTGCTGCTCGGTTTCCGCTCATGGGAGTTTGCCGCGTTTACCGCGCTGCGCCGGCCCGCGCCGGCGGCAGCGGCGCCGCATCACCAGGCCGGCCCGAGGAACAGATAAAGCGTCCCCTCGCCGCCCTTCGACGCGCCGCCGGCCACGTACACGGGGCCGAAGCGGGTGTCGACCGAAATGAAGGCGCTGGCGGCCTGGGTGAATTTGCTGGCCTTCCAGCGTTCGCTCTGGTCGAAGCCGCCGCCCATCTCGAGTGAAAAGCCGGCCCGCACGGCGCCGCCGAAAGTGGCCGGCAGCGCGCCGATGCGGCGCGCCATCACCACCCTGGCCAGCGCCACGCTGCGCCCCGTCACCGATTCGAACTGCGTGCCCGACAGGCGCAGGAAGCCGCCCAGGTTCAGCGGCGCCTCGCCATGCTGGGCGCGCGCCCATTCGCCATACACGTGGCCGGCCCAGTTGCCGCGCCCGAAGGCCTTCAGGCCCGTGACGGCCGAACGGCCCAGGCCCGCCTCGCCGACGCCGGGCGATGGCGAGTGCATCCAGGTGGCGTCCAGCAGCACGCCGCGGGTGGGGAAACCGGTGCCGTCGAGCGTGTCGATGCGGAACTGCACAAACTGGTTGGTGCCGAGCGCGCGTTCTTCCGGCGCGCCGGGGTCGGCGGGGATCACCAGGCTGCCTTTGACCTTGCTGCGCGTGACGCCGACCTGCAGGTCGCCCCAGTAGCCGAACTGGCGGCCCAGCACCAGCGAGGCGCCATGGCCGCGATAGGCCATGCGGGCGCTGCGCCGGCCCTTGTCGAACAGGTCGACCGCCGACGAGGTGTATTGCAGGGTGGGCGCGATATACCACGGGTTGCCGGCCCCGAGCGGCTGCCAGAACTGCACCCCGAAGTCGCGCGTGGTGCCGATCTGCGCCATGCTGCGCAGCTCGCCGCCCCAGCTGTTCAGGTTCGACGCCACATGCAGCAGTTTCAGGGCAAACGTGTTGCTGTCCTTGAAGTCGCTGCCCAATTCCAGCCCCACGCGCAGGCGGTTGCTGGCCCACGGCGCTTCGACCGCGTTGATGGTCACCGTGCGCTGCTCGCCGGCGTCGACCACCAAGGTCTCCACGCGGGCGATGTCGCCACGGCCATACAGGCGCGCCGCCGCCGTCTGCACGTCGGCCTGGCTGACCAGCTGGCCTTGCACCAGGCCCGACTGCGCCTGCAGGGTGCGCGGATTGATGTCGCCTTCGCTTTCGACGGCCAGGCGCGTCAGCGGCAAGGCCACGTCCAGCAGGGCCGGCGCGGCCAGGCGCAGCTGCTCGCGCGCCGCGTATTGTTCCGGCGGCAGCGCCAGCGGCGCCAGGCGCGCGGCCAGCGCCTGCGCCGCCTGTTCGCCGGCGCGCATGGCGCGCGCATGATTGGCAAAATCGAGAAAACTCACGCCACCCAGGTCGGGCGCCACCAGAATATCGCCGGGGCGCAGTTCCTTCAGCGAGCGCTGCACGTTCTGTTCGGTCAGGATCTGCAGCATCTGCTGCGCCACGCCGATCGCGCTGCCCAGCTCTTTTTCCGGCGCCAGCGGCGTGCCGACGTTGACGGCGATGATGATGTCGGCGCCCATGGCGCGCGCCATGTCCACAGGAAGATTGCGCACCAGGCCGCCATCGACCACCAGCCGGTTGTTGACGCGCACCGGCGAAAACACGCCCGGCACGGCCAGCGACGCGCGCATCGACAGGAACAAGGGCGTGTCGACCAGTTCCACCAGTTCGCCATTGACCAGGTCCGAAGCCACCGAACGGAACGGCAGCGGCAAGGCGCTGGCGGGGCGGTCGCGCATGCCCGGCGGCAGCAAACGGGTCAGGGCCATCTCCAGCGCCGCATTGCTGGCGGCGGCCGGCGGCGTTGAAATGCCGTCGCGGCTGACGCCAAATTCGATGCGCGACGCCAGCAGCAGGTCTTCCTCGCGGCGCCGGAACGCCAGTTCCTCGCGCGGCGGACGGTCGGCCACCACGCGCTGCCAATCGGTTTCGCGCGCCATCTTTTCCAGGTCCGCCACCGAGGCGCCGGCCGCGTAGGCGCCGCCAACCACGCCGCCCATGCTGGTGCCGACCACCATGTCGACCGGCACATGCAGTTCCTGCAGTACTTTCAGCACGCCGATATGGGCAAAGCCGCGCGCGCCGCCGCCCGACAGCACCAGCGCCACGCGCGGGCGCGCCGGAGGGGCTGGCGCTGCGGTTGCTGCGGCGGCGGCATCGGTTTCAGGCGCGGCATGGACCGCAGCGAACGGCAGGCAGCACAGCGCCGCCATGCAGCCGGCAAGGACGGCACGCAGTGACAACATGGGTACTCCCGGGAGAATGGCGCGCGGACTCAATTTGCCGGCGAATTCGGCGGCGGCTGGTTGGTGGTGACCTGGCCGGCGGGCGCCACCGTCACCGGTGGACGCTCCATCGGCAGCGGCGGCGGCACCAGCGCATTGTTGGGGGCCTGCGCCGGCGGCGCCGGCGTGGCCACTGGCAGCGGCGTCATCGACGGCAGCGCCAGCGCCTTGTCGTCGGCCACCAGGTCGATGCGCTTGCTCACGCCGCCGTCCTGCAGCAGCACGTAGCGCGCCTGCACTTCGCGCACCGTCACGCCGGGCGCCACCTCAAAGCCGGTCGGGTAGGCCTTGGCAGGCTGGCCGTCGGTGGCGATGATGGCCACGGCGCCGCGGCCATTGGCAGGCGCCACCACGCCGCGCAACTGGTAGTTGCTGGCAGTGGCCACGCTGACCTGGCCGCCGAACAGCGCGGCGCCCGCCTCCACGCTGGCATCCTGCACGACAGGCACCGGCGGCGGATTGATCGGCCGTTGCGGCGCCTTGAACAGCTGCATGGCCCAATAGGCCAGCGACACGGACAGCGCCACCAGGGCGAGCAAAGTTACAAATTGAGGCAGACGCTTCATGATTTTCCAGATTCTTTTTTAACGCACTAACTGATTGATTTCGATAATCGGCATCAGCACGGCCAGCACGATCAGCAGCACCACCACGCCCATCGCCAGGATCAGGGCCGGCTCCAGCAGGCCGGCGATGGTCAGGGTGCGGCGTTCCAGGTCCTGCTCCTGGGCGCTGGCGGCGCGCTCCAGCATGGCCGGCAACTCGCCGGTGATTTCCCCGGCCCGTATCATGTGGATCAGCATCGGCGGAAAATGCTTTTGCGCCGACAGCGCGCGCGCCAGGCTGACGCCTTCGCGCACCGCGCCGCTGGCATCAGCCACCAGCTCCTGCATCGCCACATTGGTCAGGGTGTCGCGGCTGGTGTCGAGCGCGCGCAAAATCGGCACGCCCGAGCCGGTGGTGATGGCCAGGGTGCTGGCAAAGCGCGCCGTGTTCAGGCTGCGCTCGAACTTGCCGTACAGCGGCGCCGTCAGCAGCCAGGTATGCCAGCGCCGTTTCAGGGCCGGCTGCTGCAGGGCGCGGCGCCAGGCCACCCAGGCGCCGATCAGCGCGATGCCCACCACCAGGCCATAGTTGCGCACGAAGTCCGACAGCGCCAGCATGATCACCGTCAGCATCGGCAGCTTCTGCTTGGTATTGGCAAACACCGAGACGATCTGCGGCACCACGTAGGTGAGCAGGAAGATCACGATGGAAAACGCCACCACCGTGACGATCGCGGGATAGGTGAACGCCAGCTTGACCTTCTGCACCAGCGCATTCCTGCGCTCGATATAGTCGGCCAGGCGCGACAGCACGCGCGACAGGTGGCCGATCTGCTCGCCCGACGCCACCAGCGCGCGGTAGATCTCGGCAAAGTCGCGCGGATGGCGCGCCAGCACGTCGGAAAACGCGGCGCCGCCGATCACTTCGGAGCGGATCGAGGCGATCAGGTCGCGCAAATACGGCCGCTCGGCCTGTTCCAGCAAGGCGGAAAAGGCCTGCTCCAGCGGCAGGCCCGCTTCCAGCAGGCTGGCCAGCTGGCGCGTAAACAGCGCCAGTTCGGTGGTCGACAGGCGCTCGCCGAAGCCGCGCCGCCTGGTGACGCCGGCCGCATCGACTTGCGCGGCGATCAGGTCGACGGCCAGCGGCACCAGGCCTTGCAGGCGCAGTTCGGCGCGCGCGGCGCGCGGACTGTCGGCATTGAGCACGCCCTTGCGGGTGGCGCCCACGGCGTCGACGGCTTCATAACGGAATGCGGGCATGGTGGCGGGCCTAGTCTTTGGTCACGCGCAGCAGCTCGGCTTGCGTGGTGGTGCCGTCGCGCAGCCAGCGTTCGCCGTCCTCGCGCATGCCGGTCATGCCGTCCTGCAGGGCGACGGCGCGCACGTCCGCTTCCGAGGCGCGGTTGTGAATCTGCGCGCGGATCTGCTCGGTGGTGCGCAGCAGTTCATACACGCCCACGCGGCCCTGGTAGCCGGTCTGGCCGCACTGCTCGCAGCCGACCGCCTGCCAGTATCCGCTTTGGTGATCGAAGGTCTTGCAGGAGCCGCACAGCTTGCGCACCAGCCGCTGCGCCAGCACGCCGAGCAACGACGACGACAGCAGGAACGGCTCGATCCCCATGTCCAGCAGGCGCGTCACGGCCGCCGAGGCGTCGTTGGTGTGCAGGGTGGCCAGCACCAGGTGGCCCGTCAGCGAAGCCTGCACGGCGATCTGCGCCGTTTCCAGGTCGCGGATCTCGCCGATCATGATCACATCCGGGTCCTGCCGCAAGATCGCGCGCAGGGCCTTGGCAAAGGTCATGTCGATGCGCGGGTTCACTTGCGTCTGGCCGACGCCCGCCAGGTCGTACTCGATCGGGTCTTCCACCGTCAGGATATTGGTGGTGGTGGCGTTCAGCATCGACAGCGCCGCATACAGGGTAGTGGTCTTGCCCGAGCCGGTCGGCCCGGTGACCAGCACGATGCCGTGCGGCTGGTTGATCAGGCCGTCGAACTGCCCCAGCATCGGCGCGCTCATGCCCAGGTGCTGCAGGTCGAGCCGGCCCGCCTCTTTGTCGAGCAGGCGCAATACGGCCCGCTCGCCATGGCCGGTGGGCAGGGTCGAGACGCGCACATCGACCGGCTTGCCGCCCACGCGCAGGGTGATGCGGCCGTCCTGCGGCAGGCGCTTTTCGGCGATGTCGAGCTGCGCCATGATCTTGATCCGTGAAATCAGCGAACCGTGGATGGCCTTGCGGGGACGCACCACGTCGCGCAGGCTGCCGTCGATGCGAAAACGCACCACCGAGGTCTGCTCGAACGGTTCGATATGGATATCGGAGGCGCCTTCGCGCAGCGCCTGCGTCAGCAGCGCGTTGATCATGCGGATCACCGGCGCGTCGTCGGACGATTCGAGCAGGTCCTCGATCGCCGGCACGTCCTGCAGCAGCTTGGTCAGATCGAGGTCCGCGTCGAATTCATCGGCCATCTGGGTCGCGTTGCCGCCACCGCCGGCATAGGCGCCGGCGATCGCCGCATCGAGTTCCTCGCGCGGCAGGACCTTCAATTGAATCTGGCCGAAACGGCGCGACACTTCGGCGATCGCCGACGGCGCCGTCGACACGGCCACCAGCACCTCGACCGCGCCGCCGTCCTGCGCGCCGGCCCGGGCCAGCAGGCCGAAATCGCGCGCGTAGGCGTAAGGAAGCAAATTACTCATGACTGGCCGATCACTGTTGCGGGTTTTGCTGCGGATTTTGCTGCTGGTACTGCTGCAGCAGCGGCGTGGCCGCATTGGCCGGCGCACCCGGTGGCGGCAACGGCGCCGGCGGCACCGGACGCGTGACCATATTGCCGCCCACCGGCTGGCCGTTCTGCAAGGCCGGCAGCACGGGCGTGCCCAGGTCTTTCAGCATCAGGTTGCCGGTGGCCGGCACGGCGGCCGTTTCGGCCGCGCGCATGTAGTCGTAACGGTCGGCCGCCAGGCTGCCGCTCTGCTCCTTGCTGCGCACGATCACCGGGCGCAAGAAGATCATCAGATTGGTTTTCTTGCGTTCGCGCGTCTGGTACTTGAACAGGTTGCCCAGCACGGGAATATCGCCCAGGCCGCGCACTTTTTCCGCATTGTCGCCGGTGCTGTCCTCGATCAGGCCACCGAGCACGATGATCTGGCCGTCGTCGGCCAGCACATTGTTTTCGATCACGCGGTTGTTGATGGTAATGCCGCTGACCGCGTTGGTGGTCGATTTGTCCACGCTCGACGTCTCGTGGTAAATCGCCATCTTGATGGTGCCGCCTTCGGAAATCTGCGGACGCACTTTCAGGGTCAGGCCGACGTCCTTGCGGTCGATGGTCTGGAACGGATTGCTGTTGGTGCCGGCCGTGCTGGTGTACTGGCCCGTCAGGATAGGCACGTTCTGGCCCACTTGCATGGTGGCCAGTTCATTGTCCAGGGTGATCAGGTTCGGCGTCGACAGGATATTGGCGTTGCCGTCCGATTCAAGCGCATGGGCCAGCGCACCGAGACCCAGCGCGCCGTTGATCTGCTTGAAAATACCCAGCGTCAGGCCACCGGTCGGCAGCACGGCGCCCTTGCCGGTCGCCAGCGCGCCAATATTGTTGGTGGTGCCGGTGGCGAACGATTGCAGGGCGCCGACGCGGTAGTTGCTGCTGCTGTCGCCGGAAAGCCCCAGCCACTGCACGCCGAATTCGGAGGCCTTGGCCGACGTCACTTCGACGATCAGCGCCTCGATATAGACCTGGGCGCGGCGCACGTCGAGCTGGTCGATCACGGCGCGCAGGTTGCGGTACACGGCTTCGTTGCACGTCAAGATCAGGGTATTCGTCGACGCGTCGGCCTGGATGAAACCGGCCGCGCCGCCCGAGGACAGCTGCTGCGGCGCATTGTTGAGCGACGCGCCGCCGCTGGTGCCGCCTTGCGTGTTGCCGCCCATGCCGGAGCTGTTGATGCCACTGATATTCTGGGTCTGGTTGTTGTTACCCTGCGAGCTGTTATTGGTATTGGTGCCCTGCTGCGCGGTGGCGGCCGAGCCGTCCGAGGTCACCACCGCGCGCAGGGTCTGCGCCAGCTTGGTGGCGTCGGCGTTCTTCAGGTAGACCACGTGCACATTGCCCAGCTGCGTGGTGGGCTGGTCCAGCTTGGCGATCAGCGACTTGGCCAGGTTGGCACGCGCCGCCGACGGCGCGCGCAGCACCAGCGAGTTGGTGCGCGGGTCGGCCAGCACCGACACCTTGCCCGTATCGACAGCCGTGCCTGCGCCGGCGTTGCCGCCCTCCATCAGCTTGTTCACCATCGACGCCAGGTCGGAGGCGATCGCATAGCGCACCGGGATCACGTCCAGGTCGGTCGATGCCGGCACGTCGAGCGCGGCGATGATTTTCGCCATGCGCTTGAGGTTGTCGGCGTAGTCGGTGATCACCAGCGAGTTGTTGCCCGGGTTGGCGTTGATCGTGTTGTTCGGCGAAATCAGCGGGCGCAGCACGGCCAGCAGGTTGGCCGACGATTCGTAGTTCAGGTAAAACACCTGGGTGGCGATCTGGTCGCCCTTGACCTGGGCCGCGCCATTGCCGACCTGGGTCGGCACCGACTGCAGCTTGGCGTCCGCTTCCGGCACCACCTTGGCGTAGCCGTCGCCCGACACCACCGCATAGCCTTGCAGGCGCAGGGCCGAGGCCAGCAGCGCAAAGGCCTGCGTCTTGCTGATCGATTTTTCCGACACCAGGGTAATCGTGCCCTTGACCCGCGGGTCGATCACGAAATTGATGTTGGTGTAATGGCCCACCGCCTTGATCACCGACTCGATATCGGCGGCGACAAAGTTGAGCGCCGCCTCGTCGCCGGGCGCGGACCAGGCGGGTGCCGGCAGGCCGGCCACCGAACAGCACAACAGGGCGGCGGCGGACAGGCGGCGCAGCGAAAAGGATGGTTTGATTGGGCTCACGGATGATTTTTTCATTGTCTAAACTCTAGGGCGATGATGTTTTTTTCGCTATTGCTACGGCGCTGTCCCAGCAAATTCAACAAACTCGCCAAGGTCTCTTCATATCCTGCTGCGGCCTGGGCCTGGCCGG
This sequence comes from Janthinobacterium sp. J1-1, assembly GCF_030944405.1. Lineage (NCBI taxonomy): Bacteria > Pseudomonadati > Pseudomonadota > Betaproteobacteria > Burkholderiales > Oxalobacteraceae > Janthinobacterium > Janthinobacterium sp. J1-1. The sequence continues at coordinate 601,409 of NZ_CP132339.1, read as the reverse complement.
AAAACTGCATGCGCCCCTGATTCAGGCTGCCACTGCCGTCGAGCAGCAAGGGGCCCTTCATGGAACGCAAGGTCAACCGGGCCTGCTGCCCCTGCCAGTCGAAATCGAGTTCATAACTGCCCAGCGGGCGCAGCGACGACAGGCGCGAGGCCATGTCGGTCATCTGCAAGGTGGTGCGCCCGATGGCCGAAAACTGCTGCTGCTCCAGGGCCAGTTGCAAGGTGCTCCACGACAGCCGCATGCTGCCGGTCGGCGCCACCGTATTCAAGGGCGCGCCCAGGCCGCCCAGGCCATCGGCCGGCAGCAGCAGCGCCGCCGGGCTGACCTGCCAGTGCGACCACGAGCCACGCAGATTGACCGGCTGCGACAGCGCCTCGGCGTTTTGCAGCTCGACGTCGACCGAACCCCACAGCACCGACGGCGCAATGCGCCAGCTGAAGCGGCCGGGCAAGAGCGGCGTGACGGCGCCGCCGGCACTGGCCGCGCCGCCGACAAAGGCCGAGCCGCGCCACAGGGTACCTTGCGCGTCGCCCAAGGTCAAACGCCCGCCGGTCTGCTTTTCGACGATGGAGGCCACCCAGGCGGCCGGAAAGAAAACCAGCAGGGTCAGGCCGACGCTGACGATGATCGCCAGCAGCCAGAGCAGCATGCGCTTCATCGGGTCACGCCCGGGCTCTGGTGCAGCGAGATGGTGGCGTCGACCAGCCCGGCCTTGCTTTGCGCGGTGATCTTCGCGTCCTGCACCGCGATGCGGCCTTCGCGGCGCAAGCCGTCCAGCCACAGCATGACGCTGGCAAACGGCACGCCATTGAGCTGCACGCGCGCATATTCACCGGTCAGCGACAGCGATTGGGGCGCCAGTCCGCGCGCCTTGAGCGACGCATCGAGGCCCTCGCGGTTCATGGCAGCCACCTGCACCGGCGCCTGGCGCGACAAGTCTTCCGCTTCGCGCGCCAGCGACTGCAGCACGGCGGCCTTCTGGCGCAGCTCGGGCAGGCTTTTTTGCAGCGCGATGCGGCCGTTCCAGGCCGGTTCAAAAAACACCGCATACACCAGCGCCACGCCGGCCACCACCGCGCCGATGGAGAGAAGCTTGCGCTCCTGCGCCGTGCGCTCGGCCCAGAAGGCCTGCATGGCCTGCTGGCGCGTGGCCAGTGCCGCCCGGCCCTTGTTCAATGCGATGCTCATGCTGCTGCTCCCTTGGCGACCGTGGCGACCGTGATTTTCCAGATACCGGGCTCGGTCTCGTTCAGGTCCAGCTTGCGCGCGGCCAGCCCCTGTTTCACCTGCGCCTGGGCGCTGGCGTCGACCATGTCGGGCTTGATGCGCACGATCAGGCTGCGCTCGCGGTATTCCAGCGAGGCCACCACGCCGCGCCCGGCCAGGCCACCCAGGGCCTCGCCCAGCGCCGCGCTCATGCTGGTAAAGTCGTCCATGCTGGCCTGGCCGCCCTGCAGCTTGGCGGCGGCGATATTGCGCCGCATCTGTTCCTCTTCCAGGCCGAATACCGGCGCCTCATTCGGGTAGGCCGCCTTGAAGGTCTGCAGCATCGAGGTGTTGACGGTGGCCACTTCGCGCTTCAGGCGCGACCATTCGATATTGATGCCGACCAGGTTGACGATCACGGCTGCCAGCGCCAGGCGCAACGGCCAGCGCCAGCGCGCCCAGTCGCGCGCGGCGCTGCCGCCCGCGCCCAGCGCCGGCGCCAGGTCCAGGGCGGCAGTGCGGCTGGCGGCGATCCAGTGCGCCCAATGGTCAGGCTCCACCGTCACGCCGGCCACGTCCTGCGCCAGCTGCTGGTATGGCGCCAGTTCATCCTGCGCCACGTAAATGGTCAGCGGCACGTCGCCGGCAAACGCGCGCGTGGTGGCCAGCGCCTGTTGCGCGTCGAACGGCAGCACCAGGCCCAGGCCCTCTTGCGGCGCCTGGCGCAAGGCCAGTTCGATGCCCTGGCTGCCCGTCTGCAGGCTGGCCGATACGCCACCGGGCGGCAAGGGCAGGCACAGTTGCGATGGCAGCACGGCCACCTTGCGCGCACCCTGCGCCAGCAAGGCCTGCACCAGCACTTCGACCCAGGCGCGCTGCGCCACGGCCACCGTGCGCAGGCCGGCGGCGTCGGGCGCGCCGGCGGCCAGCACGCAGTCCTGCGCGTCGCCCAGGATATGTTCTTCCACCAGCCCAGGCAGGGCCGCGCGCAGGCGCGCGCCGGCCAGCGGCGGGGTTTTCAGGCGCAGCAAGGTGACGTCGGCCGCCGCCAGCAGCAGCACCACGCGTTGTGCGCCGGCGATCAGCTGGCCCAGGCTGCCCAGGGCGGCACTGCCCTGCTGCTGCAGCGCGCCGCCGTCGCCGGCCAGCACGAAGGCGCATGCGGCCGCACTATCGGTGGAGGCCTTGGCCGGGTGGCGGATATACAAAGTTATCAAAGGGACTCGCTTTCAGGTTTTAATTTTCCCGCAACCAGACCAGGCTGGTGGTGCGCTGTGGGTTCGGCTGGCGCCACACCAGCGCCTGCGCGTCGAGCGCGGCGCGGTCCAGCCGCACCCGGATCACGGTGAGGAAGTACTGGCTTTTCACATCGATCTCCACACCGTCGATCACATTCTTGCCATTAATATTATTCTTGAAATTGCCCGTATCGACAAACTTTTTGCGCGGATTCGACAGTGTCAGCGCGCTCGCTTCGGAAACCGACATGTCGGTGACGGCAGCGAGCACTTCGGCCGAGGCGGTATTGACGTTGACGGGGGTCACCTGCGGCAGCACGATCACGTAATCGCGCAGCTTTTCGATCACTTGCGGGGTATAGCCCGGTATCGCCAGCAAATCCTCGATCTGCGTCATGGCCACCGGCTCGCTGCTGCCGCCGGTACCGGTGTCGGTTTTCCTGTCGCTGTTGTCGTTAGCGGCGCGCGCCTTGGGCCGTGCGCGCACCACTGCGTCGGCCGTGGCCCGCGCCAGGCCGCTATCGAGTTGCAAGTTGCCCAGCAAGCGCTGGTAGGCCTGCAGCTGTCCGGGATTGGGCGCACCCGTGATATCGACCAGGTTGGTTAGATTGAAACGCGCCTGCGCGTCGAGCGCGCGGCCCGAGACGGTGGCGTCGAATTTTTCCATCTCGACCTTTTCACGGTCGACGTAATCGTCGAGCCGCGCTTCCTCGATCGGCGTGGCCCAGACGCCGTCCGTCGCCGTCAGGGACGGATTGTCCTGGCGCAGCCAGAAGCGGGCAAAGTCGACCATGCCGCGCATGGCCCACTGCGTCTGCAGGCGCTGGCGCTGGTTTTCCATCGACCGCACCTGCACCTGCTGCTGCCAGAACAGGCTGGCCACCACCGTGATGGCCAGCGCCGTCAGCAGCAGGGCCGTGATGACGGCTACGCCACGCTGGCGGGTGGGCACATGAAACGGCTTCATCCCGGCCCCAGCAAGAAGACTTTGGACAGGCCGGCGGCCTGTCCCGGCAGTTGCAAGGTCACTTCCAGGCCGGCCAGGTCGTCGGTCTTGCTGCCGGCAGCCAGGGTGATCCAGTCGGGCGCCGCGTTGCTGGTCAGTTTGCGCTGGCCGCGCATCGCCATGCTGTCGACGCCGCGCAGCAGCACCACGTTGGCATTGCCGCTATCGGTATCGTCGCGCGCCGCCTGCCACAGGGTGTCGAGCACGGCCAGGTCGCGCGTGCCGTTCGACTCGCGCCGTGTCAGCACGCCGCCGACCAGGCGATAGGTGACCACTTGCAGCTGCTGCGGCTGCTGCTCGGAGGCGGCCTGGCGCACCAGGATCAGGCGGTCGGTCTCGGCCGACAGGTTGGCGCGGCCATTGAGGAGGGTATTGCTTGCCGCATTGACGGAACTGGCGCCGGCCAGGTGGTCGCAATCGCTCTGCATCTGCGCGAACGTCAGCTGCATGCCGCGCGACTGCTCGAGCTGGGCGTTCAGTACCTCGCGCGAGCGCACGATGCTGTCCAGGCCACGCCAGCCCAGCAAGGCGACCATGGCCAGGATGCCGATCGCCACCAGGAGCTCGATCAGCGTGAAGCCGGCGGCGGAGCGTGGGCGCGCCATCAGTCGTTGAACGACAACAGGACCAGGCGCACGATGCGCCGGGCCGGGTACTGCGCGTCATAGACGTTCACGCGCACCTGGCGCATGCGCGGGTTCGGCGTAGCCACCACTTCCTCTTCGCAAATCAGTTTCAGGTCGCCCTGCGGGCAATCCTCGGTGCGCTTGCCCGTCTGCGGGAATTTTTTCTCCAGGCGCAAGCGCACCAGGTGGTTTTCGGCCGACCAGGTGGCCATCATGGCGCTGCGCAGGCCATCGCTGTTCTGCGTCAGGCTGCCGACGGCGCGCAAGGACGCGCCCAGCGCGGTACCGACGATCACCAGCGCCACCAGTACTTCGAGCAGGGTGAAGCCGCGCTGCGATGCACACAACTGCGGGCGGGGTGGGAAGAATGTCATTATTGCTCGACCGTGAAGTGGCCGATGCCGTCGGCGCGGATAGCCACGCTGCGCTCGCCGCTGGACATGGTCAGCACGAACGGTTTGTCGACCGGCTCGCGGCCGAAGACGATGCGCAGCGGCTGGGCCGCGCTGGTCGACGGCTGCACGCTGAGCAGCATCGGCGTATTGGCGAAGCTGCGCTCGCGCAGCAAGTCATCCTTCGTCACGGCTTGCCACAGCTTTTCATTGAGGACCAAAAAACGGTACTGGTTTTCATCGGCTTCGAACGCCACCTGCCGGCTGCGCACGATGGCTTCATCGCGCGCCAGCTGCAGCAGCAGGGCGATGCGTTCGGCCTCTTTTTGCAGCGCCTGCTGGCCGTTCGGCATGGCGTTGAGCGACACCAGGCCCAGCGTGATGCCGATGATGACCATCACCACCAGCAGTTCGATCAGCGTGAAGCCGCGCTGGCGCAACTGGCGTTTGGCACTCATGGCGGGCATGAAATAAGAGCTTACTGGTCCCAGGAACCGATATCGGCGTCGTCGCCGCTACCGCCAGGCTGGCCGTCGGCGCCCAGCGAGATGATGTCGACTTCGCCCTTCAGGCCCGGCGACAGATACTGGTAAGGATTGCCCCATGGGTCTTTCGGCATTTTTTCCAGGTAGCCGCCCGCCTTCCAGCCATTCGCGGCCGGGCCGACGGTCGGTTTTTCCACCAGCGAGCGCAAGCCCTGCTCGGTGGTCGGATAGCGCTGGTTGTCCAGGCGGTACAGTTTCAATGCCTGCATCACGGTGGCGATGTCGACTTTCGCCGCCGCCACCTTCGATTCACCGGTGCGGGCGATCAGCTTGGGCACCACCAGCGAGGCCAGGATGCCCATGATCACCACCACCACCATGATTTCAATCAGCGTGAAGCCGCGCGCGCGGCGCTGCGGTATCGAACGGGTTGCTGCGTTTTGCATAAGAAGAGAGAGAAGTAGGTCAGTGGAGTGCAGAGTATAAAGCCGAAATATGACAAAGCCTGTCATACAGGGAAAATTTAAGAAAATTTATACCGGCGTGTTCAAACCGGCAAGGCGCAGTGGGCAGATTCATCGCCACATACCGGGCAGGCCGGGTCGCGCGCCACGCGCATGCTGCTCCACTCCATGTGCAGGCCGTCGAGCAGCAGCAGCCGCCCGGCCAGCGACGCACCGATGCCCATGATCAGCTTGAGCGCTTCGGCCGCCTGCATGCTGCCGACCACGCCGACCAGCGGCGCGAACACGCCCATGGTGGAACAGGCTTCGTCGGTAAACTGCTGGTCCTGCGGGAACAGGCAGGAATAACAGGGCTGCGTGCCCGTGCGCGGATCGAACACGCTGACCTGGCCATCGAAGCGGATCACGGCGCCCGACACCAGCGGCACCTTGTGCGCCATGCAGGCACGGTTGACGGCGTGGCGGGTGGCGAAGTTGTCGGTGCAGTCCAGCACCACGGTGGCAGCCGCCACCAGCTCGGCCAGGCGCGCGTCACTCACGCGCTCCTGCAAGGCGATGACTTCGATGTCAGGATTGATGTCCGCCAGCGTGGTATGCGCCGAAACAACCTTGGGCTGGCCGACGCGCTGCGTGGTGTGGGCGATCTGGCGCTGCAGATTGGTCAGGTCGACCGTGTCGTCATCGACCAGCGTGAGCCGGCCAACGCCGGACGCGGCCAGGTACATGGCGGCCGGCGAGCCCAGGCCGCCGGCGCCGATCACCAGCACCTGCGCGTCGAGCAAGGCCTGCTGGCCTTCGATGCCGATCTGGTCCAGCAGGATATGGCGCGAGTAGCGCAGCAGCTGGTCGTCGTTCACGGTTTCTGGACGGGGATCTTCTTGTCTTCCGCCTTGATATCGGACTTGATCTCGGGCTTGTCGCTGATCTTGACCGCCTTGGCGTCCGGCTTGGCGCCCGCCTTCGACAATTGCACCGGCAAGCCCTGGAAGTGGTTCAGCGCCTGCTGCAACTGGAAATCGTCCTTGGCGCCGTATTCGAGCGGCTTGCGCTTTTTCGCCGTGGCGATCAATCGCTGCTCTTCTTCCAGCTGGCTTTGCACGGTGCCCAGGGTCGGCGCGGCCGCCTCCGGTTTGCCGTCGTCGCTGTTCAGGTGTTTTTCCAGGTCCGCTTCGCGCACGCGCAGGCTGTTCCAGCCATCGCCGTCAGCCGTTTCATCGACCAGCATGTCGGGCACGATGCCGCGCGCCTGGATCGAGCGCCCTTTCGGCGTGTAGTAGCGCGCCGTGGTCAGCTTGACGGCGGTGTCGGCCGTCAGCTGGCGCAAGGTCTGTACCGAACCCTTGCCGAAGGTTTGCGTGCCGATCACGGTGGCGCGCTGGTAGTCCTGCAGTGCGCCGGCGACGATTTCCGAAGCCGAGGCCGAACCGGCGTTGACCAGCACCACCAGCGGCACGGTTTTCAGCGCGGCCGGCAGCTTGGCCAACGGGTCGGTCTTGGCGCCGGGCGGCGCGTAAAACTCGCGCCGGCCATAGAACACCTGTTTCGATTCCGGCAACTGGCCGCTGGTCGACACGATCACGGAATCGCCCGGCAAAAAAGCGGCCGAGACGCCGATGGCGCCCGGCACCACGCCGCCCGGGTCGTTGCGCAAGTCCAGCACCAGGCCCTTGAGCTTGGGGTCCTGCGCATACAGGGCGTTGATTTTCTTGACCATGTCGTCGACGGTCGGCTCCTGGAACTGGGCGATGCGCAGCCAGGCGTAACCGGGCGCGACCATCTTGGCCTTGACGCTTTGCACGCGGATTTCCTCGCGCACGATGGGAAACACCAGCGGCTTGCTGTCGCCCTTGCGCGAGATGGTGAGCACCAGCTTGCTGTTCGGCTGGCCGCGCATGCGCTTGATGACTTCGTCTAACTGCAGGCCCTTGAGCGGCACGTTGTCGAGGCGGGTGATCACGTCGCCGGCGGCGATGCCGGCCTTGGCGGCGGGGCTGTCCTCGATCGGCGAGACCACTTTCACGTAGCCGTCTTCCATGCTCACTTCGATGCCGATGCCGACGAACTTGCCCTGCACGCTTTCGCGCATTTCCTTGAAGGCATTCTTGTCCAGGTAGACGGAATGCGGGTCCAGCGACGACACCATGCCGGCGATCGCTTCGGACAGCAGTTTTTTATCTTCCACCTTTTCAACGTAATCGCTCTTGATCAGGCCAAACACGTCGGACAGCTGGCGCAGCTCGTCGAGCGGCAGCGGCGCGCCGACCTTCTGGGCGATGGCCGGGAACTGCAGCGTGGCGCCGATGCCGGCCAGCAGGCCCAAGCCGATCAAGCCTATACTTTTTACTTTGATGCCCATATCTGATTCGCAATCTGCAAGTGGTACTTAAAACTTGACCCAGGTGGCGGGATCGAAGGCACGGCCCTGATGGCGTAGCTCAAAGTATAGCCCCGATTCTTCGTTGCCGCCGCTGTTGCCCGCGCTGGCAATCGCGTCGCCGCTCTTGACGCTATCGCCGGCGCGTTTCAGCAAGGACTGGTTATTGCCATAAATACTCAGGTACTGGCCGCCATGGTCGACGATGATCAGGTTGCCGAAGCCGCGCATCCAGTCCGAAAACACGACGCGGCCGGCGGCCACGGCATGCACGTCGCTGCCCTCGCCGGTCTTGATGAACACGCCCTTCCAGGTGGGGCCATCGCCGCGCTTGCTGCCAAAGCGGGCCGCGATCCGGCCGGCCACGGGCGGACGCAACTGCCCTTTCAGACTAGCAAAGGCGCCGTCCGGCGGCGCGGGCGCCAGGGTCGGGCGGGCCGGCTCGGGTTTCGGCTCCGGCTTCGGTTCCGGTTTTGGCTCCGGCTTCGGCTCGACCTTGGCGATCTGCGGCGGCTCGTCGTTGTCGATCGGTTCGAGTTTCACCGGCGGCGCCGGGACCGGGACCGGGACCGGGACCGGGACCGGGACCGGCACGGGCTGGGTTTGCGGCTGAATTTTTCCCGATTTGCTCTGCTGTTCTTTGGCCAGGCGTTCGCGTTCGGCCAGCGCGCGCGCTTGCGCCCGTGCCTGCGCCTGGGCTTCCACCTTGGCGCGCGCGGCGAGCAAGCGCTCACGTTTTTCTTCGGCGGCCCTGGCGGCGGCGGCCGCTTTCGCGGCGGCGCGTTGTTCGGCCAGCAATTGCTGGCGTTTCTTTTCAGCGGCAGCCGCGGCCGCCTGCTCTTCGATCAGCTTGGCCAGCTTGTCGACCAGGTTGCCCATGCGCTGCTCGTCGCGCTCGACACTGCCCGCTTCCTTGCGCTTGGCCACCAGGCGCTGCGACAGATTGGCCAGCATGCTGGCGCGGCGCGCCTTTTCCTGTTCCAGCACCACTTTCTGGTCGCGCTCTTCCTGGGCGATCTCTTCCAGCTCGTCCTTGGCGTTCTGCACGTCGGCCTGGTTCTTTTCCACCGCCAGCAAGTTCGCGCGCAGCGATTCGAGCAGGCGCGCCTGTGCCTGCGACACATAGGCCATCAGTTGCAGATCGCGGTTGATGCGGTTCGGATTGTCGCCCGACAGCAGCAGCTTCATGCGGTCTTCATTGCCGGCGACATATTGTTCGCGCAGCAATTTCGACAATTGTCCTTTTTGTTTTTCCACCGTCGCCGTCAGCTCACGGTGTTCCTTGCCCAGCGCATTGAGCTTGACGCTGGTCTCGCTTTGCTCCTGCGCCAGGTCGCGCAGGGCGCGGTTGGCGTTGGAGATCGCCTCTTCCGACTCGGCCAGGGTATCGGCCGCGTCGTCCTTGGCGCTTTCGGTCTGGCTGATGTCGCGTTTCAGGGCCGTCAGCTTTTGCTGCAGGCCGGCACGTTGCAATTCCGCGGCCGCCTTCTGCTTGCTGCGTTCGGTGGGTCTGGCGCCATGCGCGGCGCCGCAAGAGAGCAGCAGCGCCAGGCACAACACGGCGCCGGCACGCCAGGCCGGCAGGGGACGTTCAGCAGAGGGGGCGATCACTGTGCCACGGAAGAAAGACTGCAAAGTTACTTGGCCTTCCCTTGGTTCGCCACGGCAGCCTGGGCCGCCGCAATCGCTGCCGGGTCGCCCAGGTAGTAATGGCGGATCGGTTTCAGGTCGGCGTCCAGTTCATACACGAGCGGCTGGCCGTTCGGGATGTTCAGGCCGACGATGTCGCTGTCGCTGATGCCGTCCAGCATCTTGATCAGGGCGCGCAGGCTGTTGCCGTGGGCCGAGATAATGATCTTCTTGCCAGCGCGAATCGCCGGTGCGATTTCCTCGTCCCAGGCCGGCATCACGCGCGCCACGGTATCCTTCAGGCATTCGGTCAGCGGGATCGACGCTTTCGGCAAGCCCGCATAGCGCGGGTCGTTGAACGAGGCACGGTCGTCGCTTTCCTCCAGCGCAGGCGGCGGAGTGTCGTAGCTGCGGCGCCAGACCAATACTTGCTCGTCGCCATACTTGGCGGCCGTTTCCGCCTTGTCCAGGCCCTGCAGGGCGCCGTAATGACGCTCGTTCAGGCGCCAGTCGTTCTTCACCGGCAGGTACATCATGTCCATTTCGTCCAGTGCCAGCCACAGGGTGCGGATGGCGCGCTTGAGCACCGAGGTATAGGCCACGTCGAAAGTAAAGCCTTCTTCCTTCAGGATCTGGCCGGCGGCCTTGGCTTCGTTGATTCCCTTGGCCGTCAGATCGACGTCGGTCCAGCCGGTGAAGCGGTTATCGAGGTTCCAGGTGGACTCGCCGTGACGCATGAAAACGATTTTGTACATGGTTCTATCTTCTAAAAGGTTTCAATCAAAAAAGCAAAGGTAAAAAAGAACTGTTCCGGCTTCTATTTTATAATGCGCGCATTGACTTAAACCATTGGACACTTCGTGAAATTCATTATCGACCATATTTTTCTGTTTGCCATCGTCATCCTGTCGGGCGGCGCCCTGCTCTGGCCACTGCTGTCGATGCGCGGCAAACGCGCCACCGTACTCGAAGTGACCCAGTTGATCAATCGTGGCAAGACCATCGTGGTCGACGTGCGCACGGCGGACGAATTCGCCAAGGGTCACCTGCCGGACGCGAAAAATATTCCAGTGGCAGAACTGGCAAAACGCATGGGCGAGCTGGAAAAATTCAAAACACGCCCCATTGTAGTGGTTTGCCAGAAAGGCTCGCGCTCTGCAACCGCGGTTGCGGCGCTGACCAAAGCTGGTTTCGCTGAAGCAACGAGCCTGGAAGGCGGCATCGACGAATGGACCAAGCAAGGCTTGCCGTTGAAAACGCTGTCGCTGGCCAAACCGTCGCTGGCCAAATAAGGCCCGCCACTTTGCCACCGAGCAATCACACAAGGAGAACACCATGTCCGTCCCCGTAATCGTGTACAGCACCGCCGTGTGCCCATACTGCATCCGCGCCGAGCGCTTGCTCGAAGCCAAAGGCGTGACCGTGCAAAAGGTGCGCGTCGATCTCGATCCTGCCGAGCGCGTCAAAATGATGGAACGCACGGGCCGCCGCACCGTCCCGCAAATTTATGTCGGCGACACCCATGTCGGTGGTTTCGATGACCTGTATGCGCTGGATCAAGCCGGCAAGCTGGACCCCTTGTTAAATGGCACGGCAACCTGATATAAAGTGGGGTCGAGAAATTGCTTGGTTTTTGGCGGTATTGTTTTGATACAATTGCCCTCGCACCCCTGCACGTTGCGCCTATCCGGCGCGGCTTGCCGCAAGCACCGTATTTGCATGCACCCTATTTGAACGGTGTGCCGTTCTTGTCCATTACAACGAAAGCGTTCCATGTCTGACGAAAATCTGCAACCAGTCTTCCAAATCCAACGCGTCTACCTGAAAGACATGTCGCTGGAACAACCGAATTCCCCAGCCATCTTCCTGGAACAAGAAGCGCCGGCCATCGAAGTCGCGCTGGACGTGGGCGCCGAGCCGCTGGCCGACGGCATCTTTGAAGCCACCGTGACCATCACCGTGACGGCCAAGGTTGGCGAAAAAGTCGCTTTCCTGGTTGAAGGCAAGCAAGCTGGTATCTTCGAAGCACGCAACATCCCTGCCGATCAACTCGATCCGCTGCTGGGTATCGGCTGCCCGAACATCATCTACCCTTACCTGCGCGCCAACATCGCCGACGTGATCACCCGTGCCGGCTTCCCGCCAGTGCACCTGGCCGAGATCAACTTCGAAGTGTTCTACCAGCAACGTCTGCAAGCGATTGCTGACGCCGCCGCAGCAGCACCTAACGAAACCATCAACTAAGTTTCAGTATCACTTCGCCACCCCGTCCTGGGTTGGCCCGACACGGCGGCTCGGTTATTCAAGCCGCCGTGTTTCATTCAAGGTTCACCAAACATCATGTTGAAAAGTACGGTCATGAGCAAATTCCGTTGGATGTCAGGCGCGATGCTGTTGCTGGCCACCGCCACCAGCCACGCCGTCGACTTCAAGACCGTGGGCGCGGCGCCCGTGATCCTGTACGACGCGCCGTCCGCCAAGGGCGGCAAGCTGTATGTGGCGCCGCGCGGCATGCCGCTCGAAGTCGTGCTCAGCTACGGCGAATGGGTCAAGGTCCGCGACGCCAGCGGCGAAATGGCCTGGACCGAGGCCAAGGGCCTGTCCGCCAAACGCAACCTGGTGGCGCGCGCCGCCAACCTGAAAGTGCGCGCCAGTCCCGACGACACCTCGTCGGCGGTGCTGCTGCTCGACAAGGGCGTGCTGCTGGAAATGAGCGAACAGCCCAGCAGCGGCTGGATCAAGGTGCGCCACAAGGATGGCCAGACCGGCTACGTCAAGACCAGCGAAGTGTGGGGTCTGTAAGCACATGACCGTTCAAGACAGCAATGCCGCCGGCGCACGCCGCCGCATCACCATCCTCGGCGCCGGCGCCTGGGGCACGGCGGTGGCGATGGCGCTGGCCGCCCGCCACGACGTGATGTTGTGGGGCCGCAACGCCGACGCCATGACCGCCATGGCCGCCAGCGGCGAGAACCCTTATTTGCCCGGCTTTGCGCTGCCGCCACAACTGGCGATCAGTGCCGATTTCGACGCGGCCGTCGCGCACGCCAGCGGCGAACAGGCGCTGCTGATCGCCGCCTGCCCGGTGGCCGGCCTGCGCCCGCTGCTGCAGCAACTGAAACACAAGTCTATTCCCAACCTGGTGTGGCTGTGCAAGGGCTTTGAAAACGGCACCGGCCTGCTGCCGCACCAGATCGTCCAGGATATCCTGGGCGGCAAGGTCGCCGGCGGCACCCTGTCCGGGCCGTCGTTTGCGCAGGAAGTGGCGCGCGGCCTGCCGTGCGCGCTGACCATCGCCTCGCACGACCCGGTGCTGCGCGCCTGCGTGGTGTCGGCCTTACATGGCGGCAATTTCCGCGTCTATGCCAGCGATGACCTGGTGGGCGTGGAAGTGGGCGGCGCCGTGAAAAACGTGCTGGCGATCGCCACCGGCGTGGCCGACGGCCTGGGCCTGGGCTTGAACGCGCGTGCCGCGCTGATCACGCGCGGCCTGGCCGAAATCACGCGCCTGGGCACGGCCCTGGGTGGCCAGACCGAAACGTTCATGGGCCTGACCGGCATGGGCGACCTGATCCTCACCTGCACCGGCGATCTGTCGCGCAACCGCCGGGTCGGCTTGGGGCTGGCGCAAGGCAAGCTGCTCCCCGCCATCGTGGCCGAGCTGGGCCATGTGGCCGAAGGCGTGCCCTGCGCCAAGGCCGTGCGCGAGCTGGCGCAGCGCATGCAGGTCGAGATGCCGATCACCAATGCGGTGGCCGGCGTGCTGTTCGATGGCGACTTGCCGCAGGAAATGGTGCAGCAACTGCTGGCGCGCGATCCGCGCGACGAAGCCAACCGGGTATAAGCAGGCTTAGCGGCCGGCCTTGGCCATCAAGATGGTCAGCAATAACAGGCTGTCTTCGCACGCTTCGAGCGCGTGGGCCTGGCCGCCGTTCAAATACACCATCTGGCCCGGCCCCAGCAGCTGCACGCTGCCGTGGGCGTCGAGCGCTACCTGGCCTTGCAGGCACAGCAGGGTGATTTCCCCCAACACATGATGCTCCGGCATGGTCTTGCCCTTGGGCATGCACATGCGGATCAGTTCCAGCTCGTCCGTCTTGGCCAGCGCGATGGCGGAAAACTGCGACAAATCGTGCCCGTCCCCGTGCTGCACCGTGATTACCTGTCCTGACTTTGCATGCTCAAGTGCCATCATCTGCTCCCAGTCGTGTTAGTCGGCCGCTTCCTCTAGCTCTTCTTTGGCGCTGCGCATCCATTGCACCAGCGGATAGGCATCCTTCAATCCCTCCGCCATCATCGACAACAACTGGTCCGGATCGTTCAAGGGCAACGGCAGCTCGCTCCAGACAAAAAAGCTTTTCAACTTGATGAATTCGATATGCTCTGCGTCGGCGTCAAAACCCTTGGGCGGGCGCTGCAATTTACCCTCGTCCTGGATGGTGCTGAAGCGGGCCTTCAGGCGCTTATTCTTGAGCACTTTGGCAAACCCTGGCGCATCGTTGACCATATGCTCGCGCAGCGCCTTCAGCCGGCCTGGCGGCGGCATGTATTCGCCGGCGCCGAACAGCATGTTGCCGTGGCCATCGATCTGCACATAATACGTGGGGCCGCCGGCCTTGCTGGGACGGCGCATGTCGTTCGGCGCGATCGCCGCCGAGAAACGCGTTTTATACGGGCTCTTGTCATGCGCAAAGCGCACGTCGCGGTTGATGCGGAACATGGCTTTCTTGGGATTGCAGAACTTCACGGCCGGATCGAACTTGCCGAGTTCGGCAATCAATGAAGTCACCAGCGCCAGGAATTCCTCGCGCAGGATATCGTAACGGGGCTTGTTCATGACAAACCAGGGACGGTTGTTGTTTTCGCTCAGTTCACGTAAAAATTGGGTCAAATCACGCACATGCATGTGTCAGTTTCCGATTCGCGGCTATTTGTTGAGGTCCTTGGGGATGGGACGCTTGCCCACCACCACGTCGAGCGCCGCCTCGCGGCTCTTGCGCAGCACCGTCATTTTAGCTTTTTCACCCGGTGGCAGTTGGGCGATCAGGTTCAGCATTTCGGTGGTGTCGCCGACCGGCTTGCCGTCGACGTTGAGCAGGATGTCGCCCGGCTTGATGCCGGCCTTGTCGGCCGGGCCGCCGCGCACCACGCCGGCAATGATGGCGCCGGTGCTGCGCTGCAGGCCGAAGCTTTCGGCCAGCTCTTTGGTGATATCCTGGGTTTCCACGCCGATCCAGCCGCGCACCACGTGGCCGTTCTTGATGATCGCTTCCATCACCGTCTTGGTGGTCGAGACGGGAATGGCAAAGCCGATGCCGACCGAGCCGCCGCTTTGCGAATAGATGGCGGTATTGATGCCGATCAAATTGCCGCGCGTGTCGACCAGGGCGCCGCCCGAATTGCCGAAGTTGATGGCCGCGTCGGTCTGGATAAAGTTTTCAAAACTGTTGATATGCAGGTTGTTGCGGCCCAGGGCGGAAATAATGCCCATGGTCACCGTCTGGCCCACGCCGAAGGGGTTGCCGATCGCCAGCACGGCGTCGCCCACGCGCGCCTGCTCCGACTGCCCCAGCACGATCACCGGCAGCTTGTCGAGCTTGACCTTGATCACGGCCAGGTCCGTTTCCGGGTCCAGGCCCACCACCTGCGCCGGCGCCTTGCGCCCGTCGGTCAGCACGACTTCGATTTCGTCGGCGCCTTCGACCACATGGTTATTGGTGAGAATATAGCCTTCATGGCTGACGATCACGCCCGAGCCGAGGCTGTTTTTCATCGCGCCGCCCTCTTCCTCCATGTCCGGCGTGCGTTCGCCGAAAAAGCGCTTGAAGAAGGGGTCGCGCATCAGGGGGTGGCTGCCGCGCTTGGGCGCCTGGGTGGTCAGGATGTTGACCACCGCCGGCATGGCGCGCGCCGCCGCATCGCGGAAGGAACCGGGCGCCAGGCTGCTCGACGCCGTTTCCACCACCGGGATCGGCGTGGCGGGCGAGCCCAGCTGCTGGACCCGGCTGGCCGGGCGCAATGCGCCGTACACGAAGTACAGCGCCAGCGCGATGGTCACGGTTTGCGCAAACAACAACCAGAAACGTCGCATAAAACTCCACCCAGGTCAGCCGGCCCATTGCCGGAACGGCTTATTGTGCCAGATCGTTGTTTTTTGGTGCGCCCTTGAGCGAGTCACGTATCTCGCGCAGCAACATGATGTCTTCCGGCGTGACCGGTGGCGCGGCCGGCGCCGGCGGCGGCGTATGGGCGCGGCGGGCCTTGTTCATCAGGCGGACCATCTGGAAGATGATAAAGGCCAGAATAATGAAGTTGAGCAAGATGGTGATGAAGTTACCATAGGCCAGCACGGCGCCGGCTTTCTTCGCTTCCACCAGGGTCATGGTGGTGGCCTGGCCATTCAGGGGCAGGTAGTAATTGGCGAAATCGAGGCCGCCAAAAATGCGGCCGATCGGCGGCATGATGACGTCTTGCACCAATGAATCGACGATCTTGCCGAAGGCGCCGCCGATGATGACACCGACCGCCAGGTCGACGACATTGCCCTTCATTGCAAACTCTTTAAATTCTTTCATCATCGCCATTTTTTTCTCCTTCGGAATGTATAAAAAACATGACGATCATACTATTGATTCCATTTGCAGCGAGATTTTGCATGTGCGGTCGCAGCATTCCGGTGCGCCTCAAGCTTTCTAGTTCGAAAGAACTAGCCACTCCCTGCAAAAGTATATAAATTATGGTACAAGCAACGTTTTGGTTTTATTCGTTGTTTGCTTCACTTATAATTTGCGGTTGCCAGCAGGGGCTTTTTTGCCCTGTGGCGATTAACAAGAAAATGGTACGGGCTGCGCCATTGACCGAAGTTCCGCAGGGATATTGCCACGTTAGCGTACAAAGAGACGCAGGCTGGCAAACAGTGGGAAAGCGCTTCGGCGACGGATGTTTCGCGGCTGCCATTCATAATAAAGATTCGCATTTTGACTGATTGGGGTTTGCATGAGTAACGAAAAGCAGGTCGATTCAGGCCGCCGCGGCTTGCTCGTCGCCACGTGCGCGGCGGGCAGTGTAGTCGGGTTGGCAACCGCGGGAGCCTTGGTAAGCACCTTCCAGCCGTCGGAGCGAGCGAAAGCCGCAGGCGCGCCGGTCGAAGTAGACATCGCCACCTTGCAGCCCGGCGAAATGCGCACCGTCGAATGGCGCGGCAAACCGGTCTGGATCCTCAAGCGCACGCCGGAAATGATCGCGTCGCTGAAGAAAACCGACGGCAAGGTCGCCGATGCCAATTCGCAACGCAATCCCGCCGAATTCACGCCCTCGTATTGCATGAACGAAGCGCGTTCCATCAAACCTGAAATCCTCGTCGCGGTCGGTATCTGTACCCACCTCGGCTGCTCGCCTTCCTCGAAATTTACCCCCGGTCCCCAACCTTCCCTGCCCGATGACTGGGAAGGCGGCTTCCTGTGTCCTTGCCACGGCTCCACCTTCGACATGGCCGGCCGCGTGTACAAGAACAAGCCGGCGCCGGACAACCTGCAAGTGCCGCGCCACATGTACTTGAGCGACACCAAATTGGTGATTGGTAAAGACGAGAAAGGCGAGGCTTGATCATGGCTGCTTTCAAAGAAACCAAATTCCCGGCCGATGCCCCGGCCGCCGAAAAAGCGCTGGGCTGGGTCGATGACCGCTTTCCCCTGACCAAGCTGTGGAACGATCAGTGGGGCAAATACTACGCCCCGAAAAACTTCAACTTCTGGTACATCTTCGGCTCGCTGGCGATGCTGGTGCTGGTGCTGCAGATCGTCACAGGCATCTTCCTGACCATGCACTACAAGCCCGATGCGGCGCTGGCCTTCAATTCGGTCGAATACATCATGCGCGAAGTGCCATGGGGCTGGCTGGTGCGCTACATGCACTCGACCGGCGCCTCGGCCTTCTTCATCATCGTCTACCTGCACATGACGCGCGGCCTGCTGTACGGTTCCTACCGCAAGCCACGCGAACTGATCTGGCTGTTCGGTTTCGCCATCTTCCTGTGCCTGATGGCCGAAGCGTTCTTCGGCTACCTGCTGCCATGGGGCCAGATGTCGTACTGGGGCGCCCAGGTGATCGTCAACCTGTTCGGCGCGATCCCGTTCATCGGTCCTGACCTGTCGCTGTGGATCCGCGGCGACTACGTGGTGTCCGACGCCACCCTGAACCGCTTCTTCGCCTTCCACGTGATCGCCATCCCGCTGGTCCTGCTGGGCCTGGTCGCGGCGCACTTGATCGCCTTGCACGAAGTCGGCTCCAGCAATCCGGACGGCATCGAGGTAAAAGAAACCCTGGGCGCCGACGGCCATCCGCTCGATTCGATCCCGTCACACCCTTACTACACCGTGCACGACCTGTTCGGCGTGTCGATCTTCCTGGTAATTTTCAGCGCGGTGGTGTTCTTTGCGCCGGAAATGGGCGGCTACTTCCTCGAATACAACAACTTCCTGCCGGGCGACTCGCTGAAGACCCCGCTGCACATCGCGCCAACCTGGTACTTCACGCCGTTCTACTCGGTGCTGCGCGCCACCACGGCCGACTTCATGTACGTGCTGATGGGCGCCGTCGCCGCCTACGTGGTGTTTATCTGGCTCAAGTCGCGCCTGTCGACCAAGGTCAAGGCGGCGATCGCCGTGATCGCCCTGCTGGCCATCGTCGGCATGCTGCCACAGGTGCTCGATGCGAAATTCTGGGGCGTGGTGTTCTTCGGCGGCTCGGTGGTGATCCTGGCCTTCCTGCCATGGCTCGACCATTCACCGGTGAAGTCGATCCGCTACCGTCCGACCTGGCACAAATATATCTATGCCATCTTCGGCCTGTCGTTCCTGATCCTCGGCTACCTCGGTACCCAGGCGCCAACCGACGCCAAGACCATCGTGTCGCAAGTGTGCACCCTGATTTACTTCAGCTTTTTCCTGCTGATGCCATGGTGGAGTGCAATGGGCAAGTTCAAGACCGTGCCGTCGCGTGTGACGTTTCACGCGCACTAAGCCGATCCCACGCCACGCTCAAAGGACATACATCAAATGAAGATTGCAAAAAAACTGCTCGCCATCCTGGCGTTCGTGCCCGCCCTGGCCCTGGCCAGCGAAGGCGGCTTTCCGCTGGACAAGGCGCCTGATCGCCAGACCAACATGGCGGCGCTGCAACATGGCGCCAAACTGTTCGTCAATTATTGCCTCAATTGCCACGCCGCCGTCTCGATGCGCTACAACCGCCTGAAAGACCTGGGCCTGACAGAAGACCAGATCAAGCAGAATCTGTTGTTCTCCGGTGATAAAGTGGGCGACTTGATGACCACCGCGCTGGCGCCGAAGGATGCCAAGGCCTTTTTCGGCGTGGTACCGCCGGATTTGTCGGTAATTTCGCGCGCGAAATCATCTTCCGCTGGCACAGGCGGCGACTACCTGTATACTTACCTGCGTACGTTCTATAAAGACGACACGCGGCCGACCGGCTGGAACAATATGGTCGTGCCAAATGTTGCCATGCCGCATGTGTTATGGGAGTTGCAAGGTATCCAGACTGCCAAGTTCGTGGAAGAGACTGATCCGCATGATGCGGCCAAGAAAATCCACAAATTTGTCGGCTTCGAACAAGTCAAGCCAGGCACGTTGAACAAGATCGAGTATGACACTGCGGTGGCCGACCTGGTCGGCTACATGGAGTGGATGGCCGAACCGGCACAACAGACACGCAAGCGCCTGGGCGTTTGGGTACTGCTGTTCCTGTCGGCTTTTGCTCTGCTGGCATGGCGCCTGAATGCGTCGTTCTGGAAGGAAGTCAAATAAGTGAGGCACCGGCTGAAGGCCGGTTAATGCCTGTTTCTGCGTTGTCCGCATGAGTGGACAAGCGACCTGGGGTGAGCCGTTCGCGGCTTCACCCCCTTTGTTTCTAAGGAACTATAAAAAATGATGGTTCTCTATTCGGGTACAACCTGCCCATTTTCGCAACGCTGCCGCCTGGTCCTGTTTGAAAAAGGCATGGACTTCGAAGTGCGCGACGTCGACCTGTTCAACAAGCCGGAAGACATTTCGACCATGAACCCGTATGGCCAGGTGCCGATCCTGGTCGAGCGCGAACTGATTCTGTATGAATCGAACATCATCAACGAGTACATCGATGAGCGCTTCCCGCATCCGCAACTGATGCCGGCCGATCCGCTGATGCGCGCCCGCGCGCGCCTGATGCTGTTCAACTTTGAAAAAGAACTGTTCGTGCACGTGCACGTGCTGGAAAGCGAACGCGCCAAGAGCAACGACAAGAGCCACGACAAGGCGCGCGCGGAAATCCGCGACCGCCTGACGACGCTGGCGCCGCTGTTCCTGAAAAACAAGTACATGCTGGGCGACGAATTCTCGATGCTCGACGTGGCTGTCGCGCCGCTGCTGTGGCGCCTGGACCACTACGGCATCGAACTGTCGAAAACGGCCGCGCCGCTGATGAAATACGCCGAACGCATCTTCTCGCGTCCGGCGTATATCGAAGCGCTGACCCCATCAGAAAAGGTCATGCGCCGTTAAGATATCCCCATAAAGCTACTGCGCAGCCCGCTCTCGACTTGGCGTTACTCGCCGTACTAAAGTACGGCTGCGTTACTCAAGCCGATATCGGGCTTGCTCGCTACGCTTTCTGGGGCATCTTGGATTATTTCCAGTTGCTCTGTTTCATTGACTTACCGGTGCGCCCGCCCATGTTGTTGCCGGCGGCGCTCCCGCCTCACCGTGCCTATCATGTCTGAAATCTCAACCAAACCTTATATGCTGCGCGCCATCTACGAGTGGTGCACCGACAGCGGCTACACGCCCTACCTCGCGGTCAAAGTCGATTCGCGCACCACGGTACCGATGGAATACGTGAAGAAAGGCGAAATCGTCCTGAACATCAGCTTCGGCGCCACCAGCGGCCTGAAGATGGACAACGACGCCGTGCGCTTCCACGCCCGCTTCGGCGGCGTCTCGCGCGAAATCTACGTGCCGGTCGACAACGTGATGGCCATCTACGCCAACGAAAACGGCCAGGGCATGGCGTTCGAGCCGGTCCTCGGCAACGACGACCCGCACGGCCAGCCGACCGACAGCCCCGCCTCAGCCGACGCCCCACCGCCGCCCGCCCCGGCAGCGACCGGCCCGACCCTGTCGTCAGTTCCGACCGGCAACACCGAACAACGCGACGGCAACACGCCGCCAGGCGACGACGAGCCACCAAAAAAAGGCGGCCGCCCGACCCTGACCCGTATTAAATAGCGTATAATTCGCAACGCGCAGTTTTTGCCGACTTAGCTCATTTGGTAGAGCAGTTGATTTGTAATCATCAGGTGGCCAGTTCGAAACCGGCAGTCGGCACCAAGAACATCCAGCAAAAAGCCCAGCCTTTCAGGTTGGGCTTTTTGCTTTCTGGAGACAAGACCAGCGCGCCAGCCGATTGCCCCGGGCAATGCCCACCGCATCCCGCCCGGCCTGCCTCAATACCGCATCGCCGGCATGCCGCTGGCGGCGATCAGCGCCAGCGCAATCGGGCCGGCCATGCCCAGCAGCGTGCCGCAGATGATGCCGGCGCTCCACCACCAGCTTTTCCAGCGCGCCAGCAGCAGGGCCACCACCATCTGCGCCAGCATGGCCAGGACATACATGGGGAAGAGGCCGATGTGGTCCAGTTCCATCCAGAACGGCCCGCTGTAGTCGCGCAGGTTCCAGCAAATGGCGCTCCAGACCACCACGATCAGCAGCGCGAGCAGCATGCCGTGGCCAAAGCGGCGCCAGTGGCCATCTGGATGCTGCGGGTTGTTTGCCATGTTTTTTCCCTGGTTCAGAAATAATACCCCGCCTGCAGGTTGATCCTGCGCGTGTAGCCATCGTGCACGCTGGAGGTCGATGCCAGCCCGCCGCCGTCCGGCGACAGGTAGGGGTGGTGCTTGCCCAGCATGAAGTCGGCATAGAACACCCATTTGCCGGATGAAAAGCTGAGGCCACTGACATTCTGCACTGAACTTTTGTAATTGCCGACACGCTTGCGCAGGATGCTGTAGTCGTTGTACAGCTTGAAGCCGCCCAGCGGCCCCAGCTTTCCTGGGATGTCGTAGCTGAGGTTGGCGATATAGATGTCGCCTTTGGACGCCACCGGGTAGGGATAGCCGAAGGCGCCCAGGATGACAAAGCTGTTCGGGTCGAGACCGCCATAGGTCTGGTTCGCGCCGTGGCTGGTGCCATAGCTGTAGCGCAAGGCTTCCAGCATGATGTTCCATGGCCCCGTGCCGCCCCGGTAGTGCAGCGCCACGGCATTGCGGCGGGTATCGCGCCCTTCGCTGCGGGTTTCGTTACGGATGGTGCCGGTGAGTGCGGACAGCCCCACTTCGTGCCGCCCACTGCTGCCGATATGCGCCACCACGCGGCCGGTAAAAGTCATGCGCTCGCGGTCGCGCTGGCCGGTGGCATACCCTTGCCGGTCATCGTCGGGCACGATATTGTACGAGTAGCGATTCGAGGCTGCGGCCGTATTGCCCCCGCCGCCATACGATCCGCCGTCGCGCGGGAAAAAGCCCAGCTGCCACTCGACGGGGCCGGGTCGGCTGGCATAGGTCATGCCCAGGTCGTACTTGTCCTCGAAACCGGTGTAGAACGCCATCGACTCGTAAAAATTGTTGGACGCGAACGGCTGCAGCCCGAACGGATTTTTTACCAGGCCCGCTTGCACCGTGCTCTTGTCGGCAAAGCGCACGCCGGCCCAGCCGTGATGCAGGAAGTGCTGCCAGTAGCCGCCCTGCCCCTTCGGATACCGGTTGTAGCGGTATTGCGCCGAGCTGATCAGCGTGCCGTCGTCAAAATTGACGTCCAGTCGGGCCGTATCCAGGCCGACGAAACCGCTCGGATAGTCGTCCTGCCAGCTCTTGTAGACATAATTGAAGCGGACCGCACCGCCGACGGTCCAGGGCGAACTGGCCACTTCCTCGGCCGATACGGCGTGACACAGCAAGCTCAACGCCCCGGCCAGGAGCGCGCCACGATAGTTTGCAGACATGGTCAATCTCCCTTGTTATTGCAGGCGCAGGGCATCGCGCGTGGCGGCCTGCTGCGCCTGCGGCAGCTTGAATCCGGCAACCACTTCGGCCAGCGCGCTGGCCTGCTGCTGCAGCGATTGCGCGGCGGCGGCGGCCTGCTCGACCAGGGCGGCATTCTGCTGGGTGTTTTCATCCATTTGCGTCACCGCCGTGCCCACTTCGGTGATGCCGCTGCTTTGTTCATGGCTGGCGCTGCTGATCTGCTTGACGATGCCGGCCAGCTGGCGGATGCTGTCGACCACCTCGGTCATGGTCGCGCCCGCGCTCTCCACCAGCCGGCTGCCGGCGTCGACCTGCGTCACGGAGTCGCCAATCAACGCCTTGATTTCCCTGGCCGCTTCGGCCGAACGCCCGGCGAGCGAGCGCACTTCTGTCGCCACCACAGCAAAGCCGCGGCCCATTTCCCCGGCCCGCGCCGCTTCCACCGCGGCATTGAGGGCGAGGATATTGGTCTGGAAGGCGATGCCGTCGATGGTGCCGATGATGTCGACGATCTTGCGCGAGGCAAGATTGATGTCGCCCATGGTCCGCACCACCTGCTGCACCACCTCGCCGCCACGCCCGGCCACCTGGCTGGCGCTGGTGGCCAGTTCGTTGGCCTGCTGGGCGTTTTCCGCATTCTGCTGGACAGTGGCCATCAGTTCCTCCATGGCGGCCGAGGTTTCCTCCAGCGCGCTCGCCTGCGACTCGGTGCGCATCGACAGGTCGCTATTGCCAGAGGCGATCTCGCCCGATGCCGTGCGTACCGTATCGGACGCAACACGGATTTGCAGCAGCACGGCGGCGATCTTGTCGGCGAAACGGTTGAAGGCGCTGGCAATTTGCGTCAGTTCGTCGCGGCCGGACGCATCCATGCGCCGCGTCAGGTCGCCTTCGCCGGAAGCGATGTCTTCCAGCGCGTCGCGCACCAGCAGCATGCGGCGCAGCTGGCGGCTGACGAACACCGACATCAGGCCACCGGCAGCCAGCAGGCACAGCACCGTGATGATGACCGTCATGCGCAGCATCGTGCTCAAGGTCGCGGTGGCCAGGTCGCGGTCGACGGCCGTCAGCAGTATCCATGGCGTGCCCTCGACCTTGGCGGCATACACCATCTGCGCGGCGCCGTCGATCGTCAGTTCCGCGTGATCGCCACCCTGGACCAGGCGTGCCAGCAGCGCGGCATCGAGTCCGGCGGCCAATTCGGTCAGCGGCTTGAGCGTCAATTCCTTGCGCGCGTGGGCCAGGATGGTGTTGTTGGTGCCATCGACCAGCACCGCAAAACTTTTTTCCGTCGGGTGGATGGCGTTGACTTTCCTGACGACCGAGGTCAGCTTCGCGTCGGCGCTGACCACGCCCGCGAGCGGACCACCAGCCTGCGTGAACACGGGTTCCACGAAGCTCACGTACAGTTCGCCGGTATTGGCATCGGCATACGCGGGCGTGATGGCGGGGCCGCCGGTCGACACGGCCAGCTTGTACCAGGGGCGCGCCGTGCCGTCGAAGTCCGGTGGCACCGTCCAGCCGCTGTAGACAGCCCGCTTGTCGCTCAAGGCAAAGCCCACCGAATCCATGGCCCCGGCCTGGCGCGCCGTATCGAGCGCGGGCTGCGGGTCCGCCTGGACTACGGCCACCTTCAGCGCGCTGGCAATGCGCTGCTTGTCCTGCACCCACTCGGTCAGCTCACGCGCATACTGGCGCGTGACATCGCTGATCTGCTTGTCCAGCGAGGACAGCACATTGGCACGCACGGTCACGAAGGTCACCAGCGAAAGGAGCACCAGCGCCACCGCGACGATGGCAATGGCGATGGCGATAAGGCGCGCACGCAGAGTGTGGAACATGGCAACTCCAAAATGAAAAAAGGGACGCAGCCAACAAGAAAAGTCCACGCTGTCGTGCGAGCACGAAGCCCGAATTCAGCTATGCCTGCCACGCGTACAGTTAAACTCAGCGCAGCATATTGCGTCAAGTCAACTATTTGCCATTCATGGCATTTATGGCAAGAGTGTGGTGAAACTGCAAATTCACCCCTTCTGAGCAGAAAAGATAGCCGATGCGTTCAAAGCCATCCGATTATGTTCGATGGATACGGGTCATCCCTTTGCTCCCAGCCAGCAGGGCTTGCAGCAATGTCAGCCTGTTTTCAATTCTGGCCACAGCATGCATGGCATGGGCAGGCAAAGATTGCAGCGCGTAGCGCCACACGCTACAATCGCGCATGATCAAGACATTTCAGCACAAAGGCTTGAAGGTTTTTTTCGAGACGGGAAGCATGGCCGGCATCCAGCCAGCCCATGCGCCGAAGCTGGGTGCGATGCTGCGCCGCTTGAACGAAGCAAGTGATCCTCAAGGCATGAATCTGCCGGGCTGGCGCTCGCATGCACTCAAGGGCAAAGCCCTGCAGGACCACTTTTCAGTGTGGGTGAATGGCAACTGGCGGCTGACATTCCGGTTTGACGGCAGCGACGCCATCCTGGTCGACTATCAAGATTATCATTGAGAAAAATATCATGACAAACATGTTCAATCCGCCGCATCCTGGCCTGACGCTACGCGATGACGTGCTGCCCGCGTTGGGTGTGTCCGTGACCGAGGCGGCGCAGCAGCTGGATGTCAACCGTGTCACGCTGTCGCGCGTCCTCAATGGCCACGCGGCGATTTCACCAGAGATGGCGTTGCGCATCGAAGCCTGGTTGGGCAAGGAGCGCGGGGGCGAGGCGCGCCTGTGGCTGGCGGAACAGAACGCCTATGACATCTGGCAGGCACAGCAACGTTTCGCCATTGCCCCGATGCAGGTCACGCCGGCGCCGCTGGCGGCTTAAGCTGCCGGCACCTTGTAGCCATCCGTCAAGGTCTTCAAAAACACGATCACATCGGCGATTTCCCGCTCGTTCAGGGCCGGCGCCTGCCCCTTTTTCCGGTCGAATGGCGGCTCGACATTGACGTTCGCCTCCAGGCCGGGCGGCAGGTCGTCGTACTTGTGCACGCTGCCATCGCTATTTTTCGGATACCATTTTTGCGGCGCCGTATCGCGCTGCACGTAGAAGCGCAGCACCTGTTCCAGGCTGGTGAAGCTGCTGTTGTGGAAGAAGCTTTTACGCAGCGCCACGTTGCGCAGGGTCGGGGTCTTGAAGCTGCCGCAGTATTCCTGGTGATCTTTCAGATCCGTGCGGTCGGGGCCGCACAAGCCCATGTCAAAAAATGCCGGATCGGCGTTGGCGGGCAGCTTTTTATTGCGCGGCACGCCGATATTGATCAGGCCGTAGTCGGTAAATTGCGGGAAGGCGCCGCCGGGCGTGATCTGGCTGATATGGCAGGAGGCGCAATTGCCCTTGGTCTCGTCGTTGAACAGGGCCAGGCCGCGCAATTCCTGCGGATTCAACTTGACCTGCTTGCGCAGAAAGGCATCGTACTTGCTGGTGTAGGGATAAAAATCCGCCGGGCTTTCCTGGAACACTTCGAGCGACATCAGGGCCCGGCGCAGTGCCTGCTCCGGTTGTTCAAAGATGTTCTCGCCATAGGTTTTTTTGAACTGCGCCGCCAGCGGACCGTGCCGCAATTTGTCCACCACGGCGGCGGCGTCAACGTTGCCCATCTCGTGCTTGGCCAACAGCGGCGTCAAGGCCTGTTCATGGCCAGACTGGGCGCGGCCGTCCCAGTTGCGCCCGCCGGTCGGGCCCGCATCGATGCTGTCGTCGCCATCGTCGTCATGGAAATGTTCGGTGAATGATGGCGCGTTCTGCAGGTAGCGCAGCGAAGGCGCGGCGCGCGTGCCGGCATCCTTCAGTTCGGGGCCGCCCAATTGCACCGCCAGCCCATTCGGCGGGCCGTAGGCGTGATCCGGGCTGTGGCAACTGGCGCATGACAGCTTGCCGGAGATGGACAGGCTCGGTTCGAAAAACATGGCGCGGCCCATGGCCGTCATGTCCGCCACCGACGGCTGGTTCCGGGCCGGCGCGTAGGCGGCATTCAGATAGGCCGGCGGGGCGGCAGCGGTGGCCGGCTTGGGAAGCTGCTGCGGCTGGCAGGCGGCCAGCAGCAATAAAAAGGGCGTGAACTTCATCATGGCGGCAATCGAACAGCTGTGAACATGGGCGGCCAGCGTAGCAACGCCATATGACCGCTGCGTGACAAATCGGCCGCCAATGCCGCCGCAACATTACGGCATGTATCGCATGTAACGGAACATGGACATGTCACGCAGCGGACATATTGCTTGCCTAGCATCCGTGCTTTTCCACCCTCACACCCAGAAGGCATGAGCATGAAACCGCACGCAAGACCTGTATTACGCCCGCTCCGATTACGCCCCCTCCCCGTCTTATTGTCGCTGGCGCTGGGCGCCGGCCTGGTGGCCTGTGGCAGCAACTATGCCCTGGCGCCCACCACCAAGGGCCAGGTGATCGGCAGCTACTATGAAAACGCCCAGGTGTGCCTGGAAAGCACGACGGCAAAACTGACCTGCGCCAGCGATTCGGCGCCCGTGCGCACGGCCGCCGACGGCAGCTTCACGGTGGAAGGCGAAGGCGCCGTGCTGGCCATGGTCGGCACCGATGCGATCCGCCACGAAGTGGTGGGCGACGCCGGCAGCAAGGTCACGCAAAAGCTGCTGCTGCGCGCCCCCGCCGGCCACGCGGGCTTCGTCAGCGCCCTGTCGACCGAACTGGCACAGGTGATGGATGGCAATGGCGGCGATTTCGCTGCCGCCAGCAGCAAGCTGGCGGCGCGCATCGGCGTGTCGGAAACTGCCCTGGCGTCGGACTTCAACAAGGCCAGCGGCGATGAACTGGCGAAGCTGAAAGCGGAAAACACCAGCGTCACCACGGTGATCGCCGGCGCCAGCGCGCAGGCCGCACCCGCAGACGCCCTGGCCGCCCTGAACAGCGGCCTGGCGCTGAACAATATCCAGACCATCGTCGTGATCTACGCGGAAAACCGCGGCTTCGACAATCTGTACGGCCTGTTCCCGGGCGCCAACGGCGTGCCGGGTGTCAACCCGACTTCGACCGGCGGCTATGTGGCGCAAAAGGATATCGACAACAGCACCCTGCCCGTGCTGCCACCGACCTGGGGCGGCATGACGGCCGCCGGCCAGAGCACCGTGATCACGCAGGCGCAATCGGCCAACCTGCCCAACAAGCCGTTCCAGATCGACGATGCCAACAGCCCGATCAGCCTGCCGCAATCGGTGATCACGCGCGACCTGGTGCACCGCTTCTACAACAACCAGATGCAGATCAATGGCGGCGCCAACGACAAGTTCGCGGCCTATTCCGATGCGGGCGGCCTCACCATGGGCTACTACGACGGCAGCAAGATGAAGCTGTGGGATATCGCCAAACAGTACGCGCTGGCCGACAACCTGTTCATCGGCGCCTTCGGCGGCTCGTTCCTGACGCACCAGTACCTGATCTGCGCCTGCGCGCCGACTTATCCGAACGCGGACACCTCTGTCGCCAAGGCTTCGATCTCGAAGATCGATGTCGACGCCAAGGGCAACTTCGTGCGCCTGACGCCGGCCGCCACCGCGCCGGCCACGGTGCTCAATGGCGCGCCAGTCTACGCCAACGACAACACGCTGACGCCGGCCGACAGCAGCGGCATGTTCTACGCCGTCAACACCATGCAGCCGGCTTTCCAGCCCAGCAGCAATGCACCGGCGTCCGGCGACAGCAGCAAGCTGTATGCCGATACCACCAAGGCCAATACCTTGCCGCAGCAGACGCAGACGAATATTGGCGACTTGTTATCCGGAAAGAACATCGACTGGGCCTGGTATGCGGGCGCCTGGAAGGACACCACGGCGCTGGCCACGGCCAGTGCGCGCGGCAGCAGTTTCCCGAGCCCACCAAACTTCCAGTTCCACCACCAGCCGTTCAATTATTTCGCCAGCATGGACCCGGTCAAGGCGCCCGCCTACCGCGCTGCCCACTTGCGCGATTTCGACAGCCAGTTCATGACGGATGCGGCCGCCGGCAAGCTGCCGCCGGTGACCTTCTACAAGCCGCAGGGCAATTTGAACCAGCACGCCGGTTACGCCAGCGTGGCCGATGGCGACGCGCATATCGCCAGCGTCATCGCGCAGTTGAAAAAGAGCCCGCAGTGGAAGAACATGCTGGTGATCGTCACCTACGATGAAAACGGCGGCTTCTATGACCATGCCGCGCCACCGAAGGGCGACCGCTGGGGTCCCGGCACGCGCGTGCCGGCGATTTTGGTCTCGCCGTACGTGAAGAAGGGCCTGGTCGACCATACGCAATACGACTCGGCCTCGATCCTGCGCGCGATTACCCACCGCTTCTCGCTGCCGGTGCTTGACGGCTTGAGCACGCGCGACAAGGCACTGGTCGCCAATGGCGGCAAGCCGATGGGCGACTTCAGCGCGGCGCTGGCCTTGCTGCCGCAGGAGTAAAACCTAGCCCTTGCGGCTGTCGAGCCATTCCTGGCCGCCGACCGCCAGGGCGACGGCGATCACTTTTTCCGGCAGGCTGTAGACGGTGGCCCAGCTGGCGCGGCCGTCCGCCGTATTGGCCGGAAAGCTGTGCGTCTCGATCGGCCAGTGATATTTGCGTTTCAATGCCTTGACGATGGCGGCCAGCGAGACGCGGCCCTGCAGGGGTTCGGCGCCGGACTGGTCGCGGTTCGACAGCAGCACGGCGAGGACCTGGCCGCGGCCCGTGCGCGCGCCGGGAAAGGTGGGGGTTTTGTTTGCCATCGCCTATTTTTGCACAGTGTCGGTGTTTCTTACAGTCAGCGCATTTCCCTTCAGTTCGCTTTACGCAAGTCCTTGATTCGACTTGGATTTTTTTGTTTGGCACGCAAGCTGCTTATCAACGTCGACAGCGACACTCGGATACCCCTTCTGAATGTCCCCGACTGAACCGACCATGATAACGAGGCTGCGATGAACGTCGATCACCCACGAAGCAAAACCCTAGGCCTGTTCGCCGCGCTCGCCGCAGCCGGTTTGCTGGCCGCCGGCCAGGCGCAGGCCGGCGCGTATGGCCTGGCCGTCAACGATATCAACAATTTCCGCATCACCACCAGCGCCGGCACCCTGTCGCTGACGGGCGCCAACCGCAACGCCAGCGACAGCACGTATTTTGAAAATGCCGCCGCCGTCAATCCGCGTGCCGTCAACACCGGCCCCGCCGCCAATGCCGATGTGCTGCAGGTATGCGCCGGCGGTGGTTGTAGCGGCCTGCCACAAAACAACTATGCGCACAGCACGGTGCTGGAGTTTGCACGCGGCGACGCCCATTCCTTCGGCAATATGCTGACCACCGCCGGCGCCACCATGCGGGCCGTGTCGGAAGCGCAGCGCGATACGGTGGGCGCCGCCTCGTCGACGGCGGGCGATACGCTGACGGGCTCGGTCAACCTGACCTTGTCGAGCGCCGGCTTCATCACCTTCAGTTTCATGGCGCGCCGCGACCTGCGCAGCAGCGTGACGACCCTGGGCGACAAGTCGAATGTGTCGATCATGGATATCTTCAGCATTTCCTGCAATGCCGGCAGCCCCGCCGGCTGCGCCGCGCGCGCCAACGCCGACGGCATCGTGTTCCAGTTCGCGCCCGATGGCGACGCCAACAATGGCAGCGACGTGAACGGCAACCACACCACCGGCAGCCTCGATCCGTTCAGCATGAACGTGACGGCGGGCACCAACGATCCGCGCACCTCGCGCACGTTCACGAACGACTTTGCGCTGTTTTCGCTGACCTCGAATTTTGCCCTGCCGGCCGGCAGCTACACCCTGAACTTTTCCAAGTCCACCCGCACCGATATCGTCGTGGTGCAGCAAGTCCCGGAGCCCGGTACCCTGCTGCTGCTGGGCATTGGCCTGGCGGCGCTGGCGAGCACGCGCCGGCGCCAGGCGTAACGTCCTACCCGAGCCGCGCCAGCGCCTGGCGCGCCAGTTCCAGCTGCTGCACATAGTAGCGGTGCAGCACGGCAGGATCGATATCGCGCCCGAGGATCAGCCGCAGTTCGCTGGCAGGGCAATCGGCGGCGGCGAATTCGATATTGCCGCCCAGCTGGCGGGCCAGCTGGCGCGCCGCCTGCCGCTGCGCCGGCCGGTATTCCACGCGCGTGCGGGCCACCCGGAACGACGAGGCGTTAGCCGTACGAACCACCTGCAAGTCGCTGCCGGCCAGGCTGCGCGCCAGCGCCGCCGCCATGCCCGGCTTGCCATTTCCATTGAGAATTTCCAGCCGCAGGCGCGGCGCGTCCGGCGGGCTGGCCGCCGCCACACGCTGCAGCACCGCCATGCCGGCACTTTGCGTAATGTCGATGCGGTCCATCACCGGCGCCACCGGCGCGGGCACCGGCATGGCCTCGGCCTCGGCCCGGACGCGCGGCACCTCGCGTGCCTGCAGGCTGTGCGCCTGGTCCTGCATGCGCGCCGCCCGTTCGTGCTGCCCCAGCCTGGCCAGCACCTGCGCCAGCTGTTGCCAGGCCAGCGCATTGCGCGGGTCGAGCAGGCAGGCTTTTTCCAGCACCGTCACGGCGTCGGCATCGCGCCCTGCCAGCCTGTAAGCATGACCCAGGTTGCGCAACAGATAGGCATGGCGCGGCTCCCGCAGCGCGCCGCCGGCCAGCAGGGCCTCCCAGATGGCGATGGCCTGCCGCACTTCGCCACGCTGCGCATGCAGCACGGCCTGGCCATTGCGTTCGGCAGGATCAACGGGAAACGCGACCGGTACCGGGGCCGGGACCGGGACCGGGCCAGGATCGGTGACGGGGCTGGCGCAGGCGCCCAGCAAGATACAAGCGCCGGCAACGGCCAGGCGCGGCAGGGTAATCGACATGGGACTCCTTTTATCGGTTGGCCATGGCCGGCACCAGCACGCGGTAGACTTCGATCACGGCAGGGCCCATCAGCACCAGCATCAAGGTGGGAAACACGCAGAAGATCAGCGGGAACAACAATTTGAGGGCGATCTTGGCGGCCGCCTCTTCGGCCAGCAGGCTGCGCTTGCCGCGCAGATTGTCGGAATGCACGCGCAGCGAATCGCCCATGCTGGTGCCGAAGCGCTCGGACTGGATCAGCATCGCCACCAGCACATCGACATCCTCCACGCCGCTGCGCAGGGCCAGGTTGCGCAGCGCTTTTTCCTTGGTAAAGCCGGCGCGCATTTCCATCAGCACCAGCTGCAGTTCCTGCGCCAGCACCATGCTCTTGATATGGATCTCACCGGACACCTTGACCAGTGCGCGTTCCAGGCTCAGGCCCGCTTCGACGCAGACCGTCAGCAGGTCGAGCGCGTCGGGGATGTTCTCGAAGATGTCGCGCTGGCGCCGCCTGGCCGTGCTGGCCAGGATCAGGTTGGGCAGGTAATAGCCGGCGGTGGCGCTGATGCACAGGAAAAATAACAAGACGCTGCGCATGCCGGCCGCCATGCTGCTGGCCGCATACAGGCCCAGCACGGTGGGAAACAGCAGGGCCAGCACCGACTTGGCGGCAAAATACAGGGCCGGCGCGCTGGCCTGGCGCCAGCCGGCATTCATGAAGCGGGTGCGCAGCGGCGAGCGCTCCCAGCCCTCCTCGGGCAGCGACAACTTCGAAAACGGCTTGGCCACGCGCGCCACCCGTTCCACCCAGCCATGCTCCAGCGCCACGGCACTGGCCACCGGCGCGGTGGCGCCGAACAGGCGCTGGCGCAAGCTGCCCGGAAAGAAAATCAGCGACGCCGCCACCGCCAGTCCCGCCACCACGGCAAACACGATCACAAGAAACAGCAGTTGCTGGCCGGTCATGGCGCTCTCCCTCGAATCAGGTGTTTTAAATACGAATCTTGATCACTTTGCGCATCCAGATCACGCCCAGCGCCACCATGCCGGCCGCATACCACAGCAGGCGGATGCCGCTGGGATCGGTCCACAGCAGGCTGATGTATTGCGGGTTGACCAGCGACATCACGCCTATCATCACCACCGGCATCAGGCCCAGCACCCAGGCCGACATGCGCCCTTCGGCCGACAGCACGCGCACCTGTCCCAGCAGCTTCAAGCGGGCGCGGATGATGCGCGCGATGCTCACCAGCACTTCGGCCAGGTTACCGCCCGATTCGCGCTGCACCAGCACGGCGATCACCAGGTAGCGCAAGTCCGTCAGCGGAATGCGCACGGCCAGGTTCTGCAGCGCTTCATTCATCGGCACGCCGTAATTGATCTCTTCATGGGCCAGCTTGAATTCGCCGCTGATCGGTTCATTCAATTCGTCGCCCACCATTTGCAGCACGTTTGAAAACGAGTGGCCGGCACGCAGCGCGCGCGCCAGGAAATCGGCCGCTTCCGGCAACTGCGCCTCGATCTTCTGCAGCCGCGCCGTGCGTGCGCGCAGCAGGAACAGCAGCGGCCCGCCGGCGGCCATCGCCAGCAGCAGCAACACGCCCGGCAAGGGCATCGGCCAGACCGCCAGCACCAGCAGCGCGGCCAGCAGCACGCCGCCGGCGACGGCCAGAAATTGCGCCACCGACCACGCCAGGCCCGCCTGCAGCAGCAGGCGGTCGAGCGCCTCGCATTGCGGCATTTTCCGCAGCCAGCGCTCCAGGCCAGGGGCGCGCGCGTAGCGGCGCTGCTTGAGGATCGAGACCCGTTCGCCGCCCGTCTCGCCGCGCGCGGCCATCAGGCGCAGGCGCCGGCTGATGCGCCGCGCGGCGCTGCCATGCGTGCCCGACCACCACAGCCAGGCGCCTTCCATCATCAGGATGCATGCGGCGAACAGGACGATGGCAAAACCGTAGAACACCTGGTCCATAATTCCTCCTTAAACGTCTAACAGAACCGTAGCGAGCGGAAGTGATTTGTGGCCGGGAAGCGCAGCTGTGCGAATGCACGGGGCCGCCGAGGCAGTGAGCATCGCAAGCCGCAAAGCGCGACGCGCAGTAGGTTCAGTTAGATGTTGTTATTCGTAGATGCGGTCGGGGTCGAACACACTGTCGGGTACCGGCGCGCCGAACATGCGCAAGCGCTCCGTGAAGCGCGGCCGCACGCCGGTGGCGCAGAAGTGGCCCAGTACGCGGCCATTGGCGTCCACGCCGGTCTGCTCGAAGCGGAAGATTTCATGCATGGCGATGATCTCGCCCTCCATGCCCGTCACCTCCTGCAGGCTGACCAGCTTGCGCGCGCCGTCGGTCAGGCGCGACACCTGCATCACCACCGTCACGGCCGAACAGATCTGCTGGCGCGTGGCGCGCGGCGTCAGGTTCACGTTGGCCATGCCGACCATGTTTTCCAGCCGCGCCAGCGCGTCGCGCGCGGTGTTCGAGTGAATCGTCGCCAGCGAGCCCTCATGGCCGGTGTTCATCGCCTGCAGCATGTCGAGCGCCTCGGCGCCGCGCACCTCGCCCAGGATGATGCGGTCGGGCCGCATGCGCAGCGCGTTGCGCACCAGGGCGCGCTGGCTCACTTCGCCCTTGCCCTCGATATTCGGCGGGCGTGTTTCCAGGCGTACCACGTGCGGCTGGCGCAGCGCCAGTTCGGCCGCGTCCTCGATGGTGACGATGCGCTCGCTGCCGGGTATGAAGCCGGACAGCACGTTGAGCAGGGTCGTCTTGCCGCTGCCGGTGCCGCCCGAGATCAGGATATTGATCTTGGCCTGGCCCAGCGCCTGCAGCACCTGCACCATCGGCGGCGTCAGGCTTTTATAGTCGAGCATGTTGGCGATCGTCAGAGGCTGCACCGCGAAGCGCCGGATCGACAGGATCGGGCCATCGACCGCCAGCGGCGGAATGATGGCGTTGACCCTGGAGCCGTCGGGCAGGCGCGCATCGACCATCGGACTCGATTCGTCGACCCGGCGCCCGACCCGCGAGACGATCTTTTCGATGATCTTCATCAGGTGGGCATTGTCATGAAACGTGACGTCGGTCAGCTCCAGCCGCCCGCCGCGCTCGACGTACACCTTGTCGCAGGTATTGACCAGGATATCGGACACGCCCGGGTCGGCCAGCAAGGGTTCGAGCGGGCCGAAGCCCAGCATCTCGTGCTGGATGTCGAGCACCAGGCTGTGCCGCTCGTGCTGGTTCAGCACGATGCGTTCCTCCTCGATCACGCGCTGCACCAGCAGCGCCAGTTCATGCTTGAACTGCTCGGCCGTCAGGCGCTTCAGGCGCTCCAGGTCGATACGGTCGAGTATCGTCTGGTGCATGGTTTTCTTCAGCTCCTGGTAGGCGTGCAGCGCCAGCGCGCCATGGCCATGGATGGCCGGGCGCGGCGCTTCGTTGGCCGCCAGGCGTTCGCGTAGTGTCATCTCGTCTCCCTTGATGGTTGGTCAGGTATCGCTGCGGCTGAACAGGCGGTCGAACAGGCCGCGGCTTTCCGTCACGCGGCGCTTTGTTACTTGTTCCACCAGGTCGGCCAGGCTGCGCGCCACCGCGCTGGTGCGCGACAGCTGCAGCAGCGGGATGCCCTGGTTGACCGAGTCGGTGGCCGCCAGGTAATCGTTCGGCACCGTGTGCACCACGGCCGCGCCCAGCGCCTGCTCCAGGTCGGCCAGGCGCAAGCGGCCGCCCTTTTCGTAGCGGTTGACGATCAGCCGCAGCCGTTCGCCCGGATAGCCGAGCGAGCGGAAGATGTCGAGCAGGCGGCGCCCGTCGCGGATGTCCGGCAGCGCCAGCTGCAGCACCGGGTAGATGGCGTCGGCGCTGTCGAGCGCGCGCAGCGACAGCGCATCGATCTGGCGCCCCACGTCGAGCACGATGTAGTCGTAGTGCTGGCGCGCCACGGCCAGGATGCGGTCCATGTGCTCGGGCTGCATGTCGACCTTGTGGGCAGGGTCGTCGGCCGCCGCCAGCACGCCGAAGTTCGGCGTCACATGCACCAGGCAGGACGCGAGAAAGGCGCCGTCCATGCGCGAGATCTGGGCGCAGATATCGGACAAGGTCATGGCCGGTTTCTGGTCCGAGACATACAGGGTGGCGTCGCCGAACTGGCCGTGCAGGTCGATCAGCAGCACCTTGCAGCCGGCCAGCGCGGCCAGCGCGTAGGCAAAGTTGGTCGACAAGAAGGTGGCGCCGCTGCCGCCCTTGCAGGAGATAAA
Source organism: Janthinobacterium sp. J1-1 (assembly GCF_030944405.1). Taxonomy (NCBI): domain Bacteria; kingdom Pseudomonadati; phylum Pseudomonadota; class Betaproteobacteria; order Burkholderiales; family Oxalobacteraceae; genus Janthinobacterium; species Janthinobacterium sp. J1-1. The sequence goes on along the minus strand of NZ_CP132339.1, from coordinate 565,875 downwards.
CGCCAGCACCTTGCCGTCGCGCATTTGCGTCACGCCGGCCTGGATATCGACCCGGTCCATCGCTTCGTGGAAGGCCTTGTGCACCAGGGGCAGCTGCAGCACTTCACGCATGCCGGCGCGCATGGCGCGGATCAGCACATCCTGCTGCTGGCCGCGCGTGAGCAGCATCAACACGGCCGCCGGATACTGGCGCGCCAGGCGTTCGAGCAGGTCGGCCTCGTCGGCGTCGATGCCGCTGGCGTCGACGATCACCAGTTCGGGCGCCTCGGACAACATGCGGTCGACGGCGTCGCGCAAGCCGCTGCGGCGCTCCAGGATGCGCAGCACCGGCATGCGCGCCGCGCCCTGGGCGGCGATTTCATCGTGCAGCGGGATGTCACGGCTAATCATCAAGGCTCTCATTGCACTTCCTTAGAGATAACGGTACGGCGGTCCGGCGATCAAGGGCAAAAGGCGGGGTTGTCCTGGTAGCCGAGCGACTCGGCCACCGCCAGCGTGACGCCGCTGGGCAGGCGCACCGCCTGCGCGCCCGAAGGGAACAGCATCTCCAGCAGCGGCAGGATCGGCCGGTAGGGCACCCGCTCGCAACTGCCACCCGTGCCGGGCAGGCACAGCTGCGCCCGCACGAAACGGATGCAGCTGGCGCCGTGCGGATTGTCCAGGCAGTTGATGCGGTTGCGTTGCGGACAAGCCGGCATCACGCCAACCGGCAGCGCCGCCGGCACGCCGCCGCCACCGGACGACTGCGACAAGTAATCGATGCGCACATACGCGTCGCTGATGGCGCCGCCCAGCGGCAGGCGGCCGGGCGCCGAACGCAGGACGGCCTGCTCGCGCACCGCCTGCACCGCGCCGGCATTGCTGAAGTCGGTGACGGCGGCGGCGCGCGCGGCGCGCCGGGTCATTTCCGGCACCAGGTTCCACAGGTAGACGGCGCGCGCCACTTCCAGCAGCGCAAACAGGAAAATGAAAAACAGCGTCGCCAGCATGGCGAATTCGACGGCAAACACGCCGCCTTCGCGCCGGCGGCGCGCATGTGTGGCCTCAGTTCGCATAGCGCAGCACCGCGTTGGCATGCAATGAAATCGGCGCCATCTGCGGCAGCCAGCGCAAGGTCAGGTCGGGCAGGAAAGCGATCGGCAGCTGGGCGACAAACTTCACGCTGACCTGCAGCGGCCGCGTGGGATAGGAGCCGCAGGGATAGCCGCCATCGATGTATACGCATTCGACGCGGATACGGCTGGCATTGAGCACCGGCCCCGTCTCGGCCAGCGCCTGCTGCACCAGCTGCGTGGCAAACGCGGCGGCCTGGGTGGCAGGGACATCATTCGTCATCTGCTGCAGCGGCAAGGTGGCCATGTAGCGCGCCGCGTCCTGCGCGCTTTTTTGCACCATCGTGTACATGAACAGGGCGCGTCCGAACAGCAGCACCACCGGCAACAGGCCCATGAAAAACAGCATGATCAGCGCCAGTTCGATCGCCGCCACGCCCTTCTGGCGGCGGCTGGCGCGGCACGGGACATGGCGCCTCATCGCAGCAGCTCCGCCGGGCCGCCCAGCGCCAGTTCGTCGGCCATGCCGGCAAATTCACCGCTCAATACGCTGGCGCTGGCGGGCGCCGTCATGAAAAACCGGCCGATGCCCAGCACGTTGGCCAGCACGTCGCTGCCGACCGGCAGGGGGCAGGCCAGCAGGGCGATATGCAGCACGCGGCGCTGCGCCACGCCCGCATTGCCGACGGGCGCCGTCAGGAAAGCGGACGAACCATACGGCGTGCCGCTGGCAGGATAAAAGCTGTTGCTGGCCGGCGCCGCGGGCAGGCCCGGATACAGGCTGGCCCAGGCGCTGTTGGGAAAGGCCGTGTAGTCGCCGGCCGGCTTGGGATCGGCATATTGCACCGCCTTGGCAAACGACCACAGCGGCCCGTAGCTGGCGGGCGCAATGCTGGCGGGCGTGCCGGCGGCCAGCGGCGGCAGGTCGGCCACCGTCAGCAAGGGGGTGCCACCGCTGGCCACCGCGTTCGAGCCGGACGGCACGTTCATCCACCAGTTCGACAAGGCATTCGGAAAGGCGCGGATATTCGTATCGGGCGGCGCCGTCACGGGGTTGCAGCGGTTGGCGCCATATTGGTTGAAGCGTGCATTGAAGGCTGGCCACAGCGCGGTGGGAAACGGCCGGTGCACATGGATGGGCGTGGCGCCAATCGCCGTGTGCAGCACGCTGCCGCTGCAAATAAAGGGCTCGACGCTGGCGTCGCTCAATTGCGCGGAGGATCCGATGGCGCCCAGCGGACCCAGCGGATTGAGCAAGAAATGCTCGGGCGCGGCCCCATGCGGATTCAGGTTGAACAGGTTGTAGGCCACGCCGCGCCGAAAACCGAATTCCAGCGCTTCGCGGCGCTCGGGCGGCCCCGGATTGGTGCGCAAGGACGCCGGCGCCGCCGACAGCGCACAGATCGCCAGCGGCGTGATGCGCAGGCTGCTGCGGCCCGCCACCGCGCGCCCGCTGGTGTCGAGCGTGCGCAGGGCCGGCGACCAGGCGCCCAGGAACGCCGTCGTCACCTGCCCCAGCGCCGGCAGGTTGTCGCGCGTGTCGACCCGCACGAACAACGCCCTGGCCGGGTCGGGCACGGCGCCGGCGGCATGCCATGCACCGGCTGGCGCATCGGCCGCGCTGGCAAAGCGGATGCTGTCGTCGGACAGCAGCGCGCCCTGCATGCGGCGCCGGTACAGGCTTTGGCCGGCCGCGCTGGCTTTTGCCTTGTTGACGGCATTGGCCAGCCCGGCGGCCGTGCCCACCAGTTCGGGGGCGGCCGCCAGCGCCGCATTGTCGGCCAGGTTCTGCAATTCGGTCTTGCGGCCGATGACCTGACCGACGTCGAGCGCCAGGCCGATAAACCCCAGCACCACGATCAGCAGGATGGAAAACATGATCAGCATCGCCCCCCGCTGGTGCTGAAGCTGGCTTCTATTTTCCACCGCCGCCTCCCAGCATGAAGGTCACCGGCGGCGGTACTTGCCCGTTCGGCTCGGCAAACGAGGCGCGGTAGCGCTCCATCACGGCACGCGCGCTGGCGCCGTCCAGGCCGTTGGCCGGCGTGGTATTGCCGGCGGCGGCCGGGTCCAGTACCTGCTGCGCCATGGCCAGGCGCGTGGCCTCGCCGAAGCGCGCGTCGAAGCGCGGCGTGCTGCCGCTGCTGCAGCCGGCCAACTGCAGCAGCGGCGCCAGTAATGCCATGCGCGCCAGCCACGCCAGCCGTGCCGAGGGCCGTGTCAAGGTGAGTGAAATCGATCGCATGGCATGGCTCCCTGGCTTATTGCAATTCGAAGCCACCCACCGTGGGCGGCGCGGCGGGCACGGACAGCGGCGGCGGCGCGCCTTCCATCTTGCCGTTCAACATCAGATCCATCCGCGATGGCGGCGCCAGCTGCGCCGTCGGCAAAGTTGCGCCGGCGGGCGGCAGCGGCTTGACCAGGTGGGCCGTGATGACGAACAGCAGCTCGGTGCGGTCGTGCTGGAAATCCGTGCTGCGAAACAGCGCACCGAGGATGGGCAGCTCGCTGAGCCAGGGCAGGCCGGTGACGTTGCTGACCTGGTTATTCTTGATCAGGCCGCCAATCGCATAGCTCTGGCCGTCGTACAGTTGCACCGTGGTCGAAGCGCGCCGCGTGGTGATTACCGGCAGGATGGAGCGGCCGCTGACGCCGGCGCTGGAAATGCCCACCCCTTCGCGCGACAGCTCCGACACTTCCGGCGCCACCTTCAGGTTGATGCGTCCGCCCGACAGCACGGTCGGCGTGAAGCGCAGGCCCACGCCATACTCGCGCTCTTCCAGCGTGATCTTGTTGTTGTCCTGGCCGACCGGAATGAAAATCTTGCCGCCGGCGAGAAAGCTGCCCTCCTGGCCGCTGATCGCCATCACGGTCGGTTCGGCCAGGATGCGCACCAGGCCATCCTGTTTCTGCGCTTCGATGGTCAGCTGCTGGCCGTTCGACTTGCGCAGGTCGAGCAGGCCATTGGCCGCGCCGGTGAGGAAATTCGACAGCAAGGTGGTGGCCCAGCTGCCCGAGGCAAAGCGCAAGGTGGCGCCCACTTCGAGCCGTTCCAGCAGCGACTTCGAGACTTCGGCGATCTGCACCGCCAGCATCACTTGCTGCGGCGCACTGACGTTGAGCATGTTGATGATGCGGCTGGCGGCCCCGCCCGCGCCCGCCGCCGCCGGGATGGCCGGCGCGGCGCCATCGGCCGGCCTGGGCAGCGCCAGCGGGGTGGTGGCGCGCCGCACATGGGCTTGCGCCAGCTCGACGGCGCGCAGCACCGCGTCCGCATCCTGCACCGTGCCCGACAGCACCAGGGTATCGGCGGCGGCCGTGACGCGGATGCCTTTTTCTTCCGGTATCAGTTCGGCCAGGGTCGCGCGCAAGCCTGCCGGGTCCATGCTGACGGTGACATTGACCACGCTGCACACGCCACTCTTGCCCTGGATAATCATGTTGGTGCTGCCGATGTCGGCGCCCACCACATACAGCGTGTCCGGCGCCACCAGCATGGCTTGCGCCACCGCAGGATTGCCGACGCTGCGCTGCAGCACCGGCTCGGGCAGGCGCAACATGCTCGACTTGCCGACCTCGAGTTGCAGGTGGCCGGGTGTGGCGGCAGCGCCGCCGCAGCGCGGCGCGCTGTCGGCGGCGGCCGGCGGTGGCGCCGCCGACAGCAGCAAGATCGGGCACAAGATCGGCAGGGCGCGTTTCATAGCAAGATATCCATGGTTGGGGGCGGGCGGCTAGAAGCACTCGCGCGAGGCGCGCGTGCCGTCGATCAGGCCGCTGCAATGCCGTGGCGGCGCCACCGCCGCCACGCGGCGCGGCGCGGCCGGCTTGACGGCAGCGGGCGGCGCGGCGGCCACCGGTGGCGCGGCCGCCGGCTCGGGCGACGGCGCGCCCAGCAGGGTCAATTTGGTGGCGCCGCCGGTGACGCCCGGCTGCGGATCGACCTGGTTGCGCAAGACCAGCGACAAGCTGCCCACGCTGCGCGCCAGGTCCAGGTTTTCCGCTTGCGCCGGCGTCACTTCCAGGGTCACCGCATTGACCACGCGCGGCTTGGTTTCGTCGCGCCCCACCTCCTGCGCCACCGCCAGCACCAGGATGCGTTCGAGCACGATCTTGGAAATATTGCGGCTTTGCGGATAGGTGCGGTCGCCCGCATCCTGCTGCGTGCTGACGATGATGTCGACATAATTGCCAGGCAAGGCAAAGCCGGCCACGCCGATCACGTCATTGACGCGCACGGTGATGGCGCGCCGCCCTTCCGTGATCAGGGCCGACAGGCCACCCAGGGTGCCGGCCGGCGCCAGCTTCGCCTCGCTCAGCGGTTCGCCGCGCAGCACGCTGCTTTTCAGCACCCGGCCCGACAGTTTCAGGGGGTCTTGCAGCGCGCCTTCCGGCAGGCTTTCCGCCGGCCATTCGGCCAGCCGCAGCATGTCCGGGCTCAGGCGCTGGCCCAGGTTGACGTCGGCCGCGGCGACCACGATCCTGCCCTTGCCGGCAGGACTCTGACGCAAGAGCCAGTGCGAGGCCAGCAGCACCGCCAGCAAGCCCAGCAAGATGGCCAGCCCCATCATCACCAGTGCGCGGCGGTTTTTCATGCGATGCTCTCGTCGAGCACGGCGTCCTGCGCGTCGCAGCCGGCAAACAGACTGCTCCAGGCCTGCTCCAGCGTGGCCACCGTCAATTGCGCTTCGCTGCCGGCAAAGCCGGCAAAGTCGGCGATGCGGTCCAGCAATTCACGCGGCGTGCTGGCCAGCAGCGGCCGTCCGCTGGCGCCATGCAGCTGGCGCAGCAAATGGTGCAGCACTTGCTCGTCGAAGGCGATGCCGGTGGCGCGGCATTGCTGGCGGAACAGCACGCGGTAGGCGCTCTCGCCCAGCGGCCCGATCCGCACCTTGTAGCCGATGCGGCGCAGCAACGCGGCGTCAAACAGGCCGGCCGGCGCCAGGTTGGTGGCCAGCACCAGGGCAGTGTCGAATGGCATGCCGATGCTGGCGCCGCCACGCAGGCCCAGTTGATCGAGGCCGCAGGCGGCCGGCGGCATCAGCCGCGTCAGCAATTGGGGCGCCGGCAGGCGCTGGCAGCCCAGGTCGTCGATGATCAGCATGCCATTGTTGGCGCGCACATGGGGCGGCGCCTGGTAGCAGCCACCACCTTCGTCATGGCGCAGTTCCAGCATGCCGGCGTCAAGCTCGGCGCCCACCTGGATCACGGGACGCTGGCACAGCACCCAGCGGATATCGGTGCTGCGGCGCTCGAGCGCCTGGCGCGCATGGTTGCCATGCGGTGCCGGCGGCAGGTGCACCGCCGGGTCATACAGGGAAATGATGTCGCGCCCGGCCACCACGGCATGCGGCACCGCCACCAGGCCATGCAGCAACTTGCCCAGTTGCAGCGCCAGCGCGGACTTGCCGCTGCCTGGCGGACCATACAGCAACAGCGAACGCCCGGAATGCAGGGCCGCGCCGATGGTGTCGAGCAGGCCCGGCCCGGCGTGGGCGCCGCCCAGCACCACCGCCAGGTCGTCGCTGGCCACGCGCTGCTCCTGCGCCCGCCAGGACTGGCGCGCCACCATGGCGCGGTACGCGGCCAAAGTGACCGGGGCCGCGCCCAGGTAGGCGCAGCGCGCCATGAAACCCGCGGCATGCTGCTTGCCGGCGCCCGTCAGCTGATATTGCACGTCGATCTCGGATTCGCCACGCCAGGCCACTTCGGCCAGTTGCTCGCCAACCATGAAGTCCAGCACTTCGCGCAGCACATTGATCGACAGCCGCAGCCGCGTGGTGAGCACCGACAAATGGCTCTTGCCGCCCACCAGCATGGCCTTGGCGATCAGTTCCACCACCAGCTGGCGCTCCAGTCCCGTCTCGTGCAGGCTTTTCGGCTGCGGCGGCAAGGGCGGCATCAGCGCCGCATCGGCCGGACGGCTGGTCTCGGCAGTGTAATAATCGACTTCGGTCATGCGATTTCTCCCAACGTGGCCAGCTTGCGAAAGGCAGAATTTCATTCTAGCGAGCAACTTCAGAGCGACATTGATTCGAAGCAATGATCCGTTTCAGAAATAATTTCGTCCCTGTACCAGCAACGCGCCCAGCGCGATCGCCAGGCCATACGGCATGTTGCCGACGCTGGGCTGGCTTGCGGGCGGCGACGGCGCCAGCGCCAGGCCGGCGGTGCGCACCATCAGCGGCCACAGCAACTGGCGCAGATTGCGCCAGCAGGCACGCCAGCTGCCTTGCCAGATCACGATCAACAAGGCCATCAGGCCACCGAGCACGAACGTGGCAAAGCAGATCAGCAGCGTCGGCCAGGGGCCGGCAAAGGCACCCACCATGGCGATCAGCTTGACGTCGCCGGCGGCCATGCCGCGCAGCAAATACAGAGGTAAAAACAGGAAGAAACCGGTGGCCATGCCGCCCAGGCTGTTCCATGGCCAGGATGGCGCCGCCAGCCAGCCATGCAGGCAGAACGCGGCCAGCAGGCCCGCCAGTACCAGCCGGTTGGGAATCTTGCGGCGGATCAGATCGCTGACGGCGGCGGCCGTCACGAAGACCAGCAGCAGCAGGTCGCACAGCACGCTTGTGGACATGAGAAAGCTCCCGTCAAAAAACCCGCCACCGGTTGCCCGGCGGCGGGCACCCGCTTAAGGCGTCAACACCAGATTGCTCGAAATTTCGGTGAGGACAGACAGCAGGTTGGTCTTGATCAGCAAGAAACCGGCCGTGATGGCAGTTGCCATCAGGGCCGCAATCAGGCCGTATTCGATTGCCGTAATGCCATCCTCATCCTTGACAAATTGCTGTACTGCCGACAGGAAGGTATTCATGACAGGCTCCCAAAAGTGAAACACAAGTCCCTGGCGCAATCGAGTGTGAAACATTGCCCATTCCTGCTACTATGTTTCTTGCCGTAAATTTCTGCGCCATTGCAATGACTATAAATCGCGGGCAATTTGCCAAGTTGACGCGTCACAAGTTTCCATATGGAAATTATCAAGCTTGCGTGAAATGGGGGAGGATCGCGCCTGACCGGGCGACGATGGCGACAGCAGCCGACACTGCGATGCAGGAATCTCATGTATTTACATGAAATCTTGCATACGTAATTGCCTATGAGGCAAAAAAACATTATCCTGCTTAGCTCTTCTTTGGAAAGGCCTCTCGCCGCTGGTTAGTGCCACCAAATAATCCTTGGCTTCTTGTAACGGACGTATATTGCTAGACGCAATGTTGGTATGAAGAATCTTGTGTGACCACTTTCCAGAGAACGACGATGGATTCCCTACTGAAACACATGGTGGACATGACCGGCCACCGCGATCACACCATGCTCGACGTCTCGGTGATCTCGGCGGTGCAGGAGCTCGCTTGCGCGTCGCAAACCCGCGTGCTGGCGCTGAGCAGCGTGCGTGGCCAGGTGTTCGTGCGGGCGCGGGCCATCATCGTGGCGGGCAGTCCGGCGCGCATGGAAGACAATCTCGATCCCGCGCTGCCGGGCGAACCGCTGTCGGACTATCCGGCGCTGGCGGCCTGCATCGCGCGCCATGAAACCAGCTGCGATGCGCTGTGCGCCGATGGCCGCCATCTGCTGTGGCTGCCCATCTGGATCGGCGACCAGGTCACCACCTGCCTGGAAATCACCAACCCCACGCCATACACGGGCGCCACCATCCAGGTGATCGGCGGCATCGTCAGCGTGTACCGCAATTTCCAGAACCTGCTCGATTACAGCGAACGCGATTCGCTGACCGGTTTGCTGAACCGCAAAACCTTCGACGACCAGCTGGCCAAGATCCTGCAATCGCGTGGTGAACTCGACAGCGAAGCGGCGCGCCCGGCGGACGAAGAGCGCCGCCATCACGGCAACACCGAACGGCAATGGCTGGCGGTGGTCGATGTCGACCATTTCAAGCTGGTCAACGACAAGTTCGGCCACCTGTATGGCGATGAAGTGCTGATCCTGATCGCCAACTTGCTGCAATCGTCGTTCCGCTCGCAAGACCGCATCTTCCGCTTCGGCGGCGAGGAATTCGTCGTGCTGCTGCGCTCGATCACCCTGGAAAATGCCCAGAAGATCATCGATCGTTTCCGCATCAACGTCGAAACCCACGATTTTCCGCAAGTGGGCCGGGTCACCGTCAGCGTCGGTTTCGTCAGCATCAGTGCCTTCGAAGCGCCCGTCATCATCCTCGGCCGCGCCGACCAGGCGCTGTACTACGCGAAAAGCCACGGTCGCAACCTGGCCTGCCACTACGATGAACTGGTAGAAAAAGGCATGCTGACGGCCGTCGCCTCGAACGATACCGCCGAGTTTTTTTAAGCGTCCGCCAGCGACAGGAAACGCATCGGATCGACCTGCCATTTGACGGCCGATTCGTGGCCGACGATCTTGTCGCCGCCGCCAAAGCCCAGTCCGCGCGACAGGTCGACCGTTTCCGGCTTGATGTAGGCGTTGCTCCTGGTACTGAAGAACACATTCACCTTGGGCGCCAGCAAATTGCTCTCGTGGGCCTCGATCACCACGGCCAGGCGGCCCGACTCCAGCTTGACCATCGTGCCTACCGGATAGATACCCACGCAGCGCATGAAGTCCTGCGCGAAGACGGGATTGAAATGGAATTTGCTCCATTCATAGATCTTGCGCAGCGCATCGGCGGCCGGAATCGCCTTGTGGTAGCTGCGCTCGGACGTCAGCGCGTCGTACACGTCGACAATCGCCGCCATCTGCGCCAGTTCGCCGATGGCGTCGCCGGCCAGGCCGTCGGGATAGCCGCTGCCGTCGCGCCGCTCATGGTGGTGCAAGGCGATATCGAGCGGAATCGGCCCCACCTCCGGGGTTTGCAGCAGGATGGCATGGCCGTCGCGCGGATGGCGTTTCACCAGGGCGAATTCTTCCGGGCTCAAGGGACCGGGCTTGTTGAGGATGGCGTCCGGCACCAGCGCCTTGCCCGTATCGTGCAGCAGGCCACCGAGCCCCGCCTGGTGGGTGGTGGCCGCATCCATGCCACGTGAGCGGCAAAACGCCACCATCAGCGCGCACACGCTGATCGAATGCAGGAAGGTGTAGTCGTCCTTGGTCTTGATGCGCAGCAACCCTACCAGGGCGCCCGGATTGCGCAGGATCGATTCGGTAATATCCTCCACCATCGGCTCGACCCGGTCGATATCCACCGCATTGCCCAGGCGCACATCGGCCATCACCGTGCGCACCAGGCCGGTCGCCTGCTTGCGCAGCTGCGTCGCGCGCGCCAGCTCCATGCCCAGCGACACGCGCGTGACCAGTTGCGGCGCGCTGGCGATCTGCACCAGCTCGCGTTCGATGGCGGCCGCCGCCTGCGCCACGGTGGGCGCATCCTGCACGTCCAGGCCCTTGCTGTTGTCGATCACCACGTCGTGGATGCCGGCGGCGATGATCTTGCGGATTTCTTCGTCGCTGCGCAACAGGAAACGGTTGCGCATGAAAGGATGCGTCATCCAGTCGCAGCTGAGGTCATGGACATACATCCCCACTTTTAATTGGGAAGAATCGACTTTTTTGAACATGCTTTCATCCCACGAGTCGGTCGGCGTGCACGCCGGGGCGCACCAGAAGCGCTAGAATGAGTATAGCAAAATTGCAAGCCCCGGCAACGCCGCCGCCAGCGCATGGTTTTTATGCCACACGCTCCCGTTTCCCTCACCAGATTGCCGTCCATGGAATTGCGTCAACTTCGCTACTTTGTTGCCATCGTCGACCACGGCTCGCTGTCGCGCGCGGCCCTGACCCTGCATGTGGCGCAGCCGGCCCTGACGCAACAGCTGCGCCAGCTGGAAGAGGAACTGGGCGTGCAACTGCTGCACCGCTCGGCCCAGGGCGTGCTCAGCACCGACGCCGGCAAGATCTTCTACGAGCACGCCCAGGCCATCCTGAAACAGGTGGCCGACGCCCGCTCGGCCGTCACGCAAAGCGCCACGCGCCCGTCCGGCAATGTGACGCTGGGCCTGCCGCACAGCATTTCCGGCGCGCTGGCCCTGCCGCTGCTGCTGGCCGCGCGCGCACAGTATCCCGAAATCACCCTGCAACTGACCGAAGAAATCACCGGCAACCTGACCGAGCAACTCAAATCGGGCCGCATCAACCTGGCGGTGCTGTTCGACGACGGGCAACTGACGCCGTTTGCCAGCAGCGCGCTGGTGGAGGAAGAGATGCGCTTCATCTGCCGCAGCGATGCGCCGTTTGCGCCCGACGGCCCGGCCATGTCATTCCAGCAGGCACTGGCCACCACCCTGATACTGCCCGGTCCGCAGCATGGGGTGCGCCCGCGCATCGACAGCCGCGCGCGCGCCGCCGGGTTGACGGCCACGCACGTGATCGAAATCAATTCGATCGCCATCCTGAAATCGGCGATTCTTGCCGGCATGGGCGCGACCATCCTGCCGGCCGCCCCCATGCTGGCCGAGCTGGGCAGCGGCGCCATGCGCAGCTACGCCATCCATAGCCCGATCCTGACACGCACGGTCGCCTTGTGCGCCTCGAAAAACATTCCATTGACCAACGCCGGCGCCGCCGTGAAAAACCTGGTGCGACAGGTGGCGGCACAGCTGTGCGACAGCGGCCGCTGGCAGGGCGCCCATATGCTGCCACCCGCCATATAAGTAAAACTTATAGCCCCATCGGCAAGGCGTATTTGCCGCGCCCTCTTCCCCGCCCTACACTGAGGCAGCCGCACACACGCGGCAATCCCGTCTGTCCAGCGCGCGCCTTACCGGGCGCCGCCGTTGCGCAGACGTCATCTGAGCCACCCTTTTGGAGACAGCCATGTCCGTGACCGCGGAAAACGGCTCCGCAGCGTTCGTCAGAAACGCCGGTGCCGCGCCATCTACGCCCCCCGAATCTTCCCGTTTGACCAGCGTCAGTCTCGACGACAAATACACGGCCACCAGTGGCGCGATCTTTTTGTCCGGCATCCAGGCCCTGGTACGCCTGCCGATGATGCAGCGCCTGCGCGACCAGGCTGCGGGCCTGAACACGGCCGGCTTCATTTCCGGCTACCGGGGATCGCCCCTGGGTGGCCTGGACGAAAACCTGTGGAAAGCGAAATCGCAGCTGGAAGCCCACCATGTGCAGTTCGTGCCCGGCGTAAATGAAGACCTGGCCGCCACGGCCGTCTGGGGTTCGCAGCAGGTCGACCTGATCGGCCCGGCAAAATACGATGGCGTGTTCGCCATGTGGTACGGCAAGGGTCCGGGCGTGGACCGCTGCGGCGATGTCTTCAAGCACATGAACCATGCGGGCACGGCCAAGCACGGCGGCGTGCTGCTGGTGGCCGGCGACGATCACGGCGCGTATTCATCGACCCTGCCGCACCAGTCCGACCACCTGTTTTCAGCCTCGATGATCCCGCTGCTGTACCCGTGCAATGTGCAGGAATACCTGGACCTGGGCATCCACGGCTGGGCCATGTCGCGCTTTTCCGGCTGTACCGTCGCCTTCAAGGCGCTGGCAGATACGGTGGAGTCCTCCGCGTCGATCGATGCCGACCCGTTCCGCGTGGAAGTGAAAATCCCGCACGATTTCGTCATGCCCGAAGGCGGCCTGAACGCGCGCCTGTCGAACATTCCGCTGGGCCAGCAGGCGCGCAACCAGGAAGCGCTGATGCAGGACTATAAAATCTATGCGGCGCTGGCGTATGCGCGCGAGAACAAGCTCAACCACACCACCATCGATAGTCCGAACGCCCGGCTGGGCATCATCGCGTCCGGCAAGTCCTACCTGGATGTGCTCGAAGCGCTGGAAGAACTCGGCATCGACGAAGCCATGGCGGCCGAAGTCGGCCTGCGCCTGTTCAAGGTGGCCATGCCATGGCCGCTGGAACCGGACAGCGTGCGCGAATTCGCGCAAGGGCTCGATGAAATCCTGGTGGTCGAGGAAAAACGCCAGATCGTCGAATATCAATTGAAAGAACAGCTGTACAACTGGCGCGACGACGTGCGCCCGCGGGTGATCGGCAAGTTCGACGAAAAGGGCGAATGGGTGGCGCCGCGCGGCGAATGGCTGCTGACCTCCAAGGCCGATTTTTCCGTCTCGCAAGTGGCCAGGGTGATCGCCAGCCGCATCGCGCGGCTGATCTCGGACCCGGTTACCTGTGACCTGATCAAGGCAAGGCTGAGCTTTCTGGATGCCAAGGATGCGGTGCTGAAAAAGGCTGTCGACACGCCGTTCCGTCCGGCTTTCTATTGCTCCGGTTGCCCGCACAATACCTCGACCAAGGTGCCCGACGGCAGCCTGGCGCTGGCCGGTATCGGCTGCCACGTGATGGCGACATCGATCTATCCGGAAATGAACAAGCTGACCACCCATATGGGCGGCGAAGGCGCGCCGTGGATAGGCCAGGCGGCGTTTTCCACCCTGCCCCATGTGTTCCAGAATCTGGGCGACGGCACATATTTCCATTCGGGCTATCTGGCGATCCGCGCCGCACAGGCCGCCAAGGTCAATATCACCTATAAAATCCTGTACAACGATGCGGTGGCGATGACGGGCGGCCAGCCGGTCGACGGCCTGATCACCGTGCCGATGATGGCGCAGCAGGTGGCAGCCGAAGGCGTACAACGCATCGCGCTGGTGACCGAAGACCTGTCACGCTATGCGGACCGCGCCAACCTGCCGGCGCATTTGACCTTGCACGACCGCAAGGACATGGATGCGGTGCAGCGCGAACTGCGGGAAATCCCGGGCGTTTCGGTATTGATCTACGACCAGACCTGCGCCGCCGAAAAGCGCCGCAGAAGGAAAAAAGGCGAGTATCCCGACGCCGCCAAGCGCATGGTCATCAACGACGCCGTCTGCGAAGGCTGCGGCGACTGCGGCGTGCAGTCGAACTGCGTCTCGATCTTGCCGAAAGAAACGCCATTTGGCCGCAAGCGCACCATCGACCAGTCATCGTGCAACAAGGATTACTCGTGCGCCAAGGGCTTTTGCCCCAGCTTCGTGACGGTCGAGGGTGGCAGCCTGAAAAAGACCAAAACCGGCACCAGCAAGCAGGATGATTTCGGCCCCTTGCCGGAGCCCGTGCTGCCGGCCTGCGACGCGCCGTACAACATCCTGATCAACGGCATCGGCGGCACCGGCGTGATCACGGTCGGCGCGCTGATGGGCATGGCGGCCCACCTGGAAGGCAAGGGCGCGTCGGTGCTGGACATGACGGGCATGTCGCAAAAGAACGGTTCCGTCACCTCGCACGTGAAGATCGCCGCCACGCCCGCGCAGATCCGCGCCCAGCGCATCGCCACTGGCGAAGCCGACCTGATCCTGGGCTGCGACATGCTGACGGCCGGTGCCCAGGACGCCATCTCGAAAATGCGCCCGGGCCGCAGCCTGGCCGTGGTCAACCTGCACGAACAGCCGCCAGGCACCTTCGCGCAAAACGCCGACTGGCAATACCCGACCGCACAGGTGCGCCAGCTGATCGAGGAGTCGGTGGGCGGCGTGGACGCGGCCGACTTCATCGATGCCACAAAGCTGGCCACCGCGCTGATGGGCGACTCGATCGCCGCCAATCTGTTCATGCTGGGCTACGCCTGGCAAAAGGGCCGCATCCCGCTGACCGAAGCGGCGCTGCTGCGCGCGATCGAATTGAATGGCGTCGGCATCGAGTCGAACAAGAAAAGTTTCCTGTGGGGCCGGCGTGCCGCCGTCGACGTGCGCAAGGTGACGCAGATCGCCACGCCATCGCAGGCGATCGTCATGCAAATGCCGCAAAGCCTGGATGCCGTGATCAAACAGCGCGTGGAGTTTCTCACCGCCTACCAGGACGCGGCCTATGCACACGGCTACCAGACCTTGGTCAACCAGGTGCGCGACCGCGAAAACGTGCTGGGGCTGGGCCAGAAACTGTCGATGGCGGTGGCGAAAAGCTACTTCAAATTGCTGGCCTACAAGGATGAATACGAAGTCGCGCGCCTGTACACGGATGGCCGTTTCGCCCTGCAACTGCAGCAGCAGTTCGAAGGCAATTTCTCGGTCAAATTCAACCTGGCGCCACCGCTGTTTGCGAAAAAGGACGCGAAGGGACACCTGGTCAAAGCCGAGTTCGGTTCCTGGATGTGGCATGCCTTCACCTGGCTGGCCAAGGCCAAGGGCCTGCGTGGCGGCGCGTTTGACCTGTTCGGCTACACGGCCGAGCGCAAGATGGAACGGGCTTTGATCGTCGCGTACCGCGAACTGCTGGCCGGCCTGCTGGTGAACCTGACGGCCGACAACTACACCACCTGCGTGGACCTGGCGGCCCTGCCCGAAAAAATCCGTGGCTTTGGCCATGTCAAGGAGCAGGCGGTGGCAACGTATCGCAAGGACCAGGCACGGCTGCTGGCGGTGCTGGCGGCTGGAACCAAATACGCGGCCTAACGCTCTAAGGTAGGGCGTGCTTCGCGCAGCCCTTTGCTGAATTTCTATCACACTAGGAAAACGACAAAGCCATTTCCCCCTTATAAATCATATAGTTGCTATCACATGGCCAAGCACTGGATCGCTCAGGCAATCGCGCTGCTGCAATCGAGCCGCGATCCGGTGCCGCACGAGATCAACGAGCTGGACTGGAAGCTCAGCTTGTCCGATAACAAGGAACGGCTGACCGAGCATCTGATTGCCTTTGCTAACTATCCGCAGGGAGGCTACCTAATCTACGGCATCAGCGATGCCGGTGCCATGCTGGCCGGCGTCGATCAGGGACAAGTGCAAAATGCCATCTTGCAGCTCACCCATCTGGGCCGCGACGCAGTGGAGCCACCACTGCTACTCGATCATGCGGTCATGACAGTGGGCGCGGTACCCTTGCTGTTCATTTACATACGCGAACAAACGACCAAACCAGCACACCGGCGTGGAAAAAACATCGACGAGACATGGGTGCGTTCGGGCGGAACAACGCGCAAGGCATCCCGCCAGGAAGTCGGCGCGCTGCTGCTCAATAGCCATGCGCCGCGCTGGGAAGAGTTACGCGCGACAACCCTGCTTGATGTCGATCAGGTCATTGCACGCCTGGATCTGCCGAGCATATCGACACTCCTGCAACGCCCGCTGCCAGTGCGCCAGGACGAGCTGATGCGCTGGCTGGAAGCGGAAAACATGGTCGTCTTCGATGCCAGCGGCTACTACATCACCAATTTTGGCGGTATCGCCGCCGCTCATGAGTTGGAGCAATTCGACCATCTCGGCCGCAAACGCCTCCGTATCATCCGCTATGCTGGCCGCAACAAGGTCGATACCATCGACGAGCAGCTTGATAGCAAAGGATATGCGATTGGCTTTGAGAGCGTAATCGCCTATTTGCTGCGCATCTTGCCACACTCCGAAGTCATCCAGCAGTCCTTGCGCGAGCGTGTCGGCCTGTACCCTGAAATCGCCTTGCGTGAACTGACGGCAAACGCCTTGATCCACCAGGATTTCAGTATCACCGGGGCTGGCCCCACGATTGAAATCTACGCTGACCGCATCACTTTTACCAATCCAGGCGAGCTGCTTCCCAGCAAGCGCCTGGACCGTCTGATCGGCACGACGCCCGAGTCACGCAATGAATTGCTGGCCTCCAAATTTCGCCAATATCGTATCTGCGAGGAACGCGGCACGGGGTTTCAGAAAGTGGTTTCGGCCATCGAATTGTTCGGCATGCCGCCAGTCGTCTTCACGCCGCTGGCAAACGGCTTTCAAGTGACCCTGCATGCGCCAAGACGGTTTGCCGACATGTCGCAAGCCGAACGCGTGGAAGCCTGCTATCAGCATGCGGTACTCCAATATTTTTCCAGCCAGACCTTGACCAATACCACCTTGCGGGCACGCTTCAAGGTCAGCGAACGCCAGCGCAATCAAATCACCAATCTGATTGCCGATGCTGTCGCGGCAGGACGCATCAAACGCAAGGACAGTAGCAGTGGCAATAAATTCGCGGAATATGTCCCGTATTGGGCCTGAGATGTAGCCACAGCTACTCTGTGGTGCAACGCCCCACCGTCGCCCCCGGCAACAGCACCGGCTGCCAGATTTCCTGGAGTTTTTCCGGTGGGGTGCCGGCCAGCAAGGCTTGCAGCATTTCGACCATCTTGGCGCCGGCGCGGCGCAAATCGGGTTGGGCGATGGTGGTGACGTCCAGGCCGATCAGGCTGTCTTCCACATTGCCCCAGACGATCACCGAGATTTCCTTGCCGATGGCGATGCCGGCGTCCATCAGCGCGCGCACCGCGCCCACGCCGGACAAATGGTTGTCGACGATGACGGCGGTGGGGCGCGGCGTTGCGGCCAGCAGTTGCTGCATCGCCTGGTAGCCGCTGCGGCGATCGAGGGCCTGCTCCAGCAGGTGGCGCGGGTCGGCCTGCAAGCCCGCTTGCGCCATGCAGCGCAGAAAGCTTTGCTTGCGCTGATAGGCGAAATGCAGGCCCTGCGGTGCGCTCAGCAAGGCGATGCGCTGGTGGCCATGCGCCAGCAGGAAGGAAACGGCCAGGTCGATGCCCGTGTCGTGGTCGTAATCAAAATACGCGTATGGCGCGTCGGTGCAAGTGCGGCCATGGGCGACAAACGGAAAACCGGCCTGCATCAGGCAGGCGATGCGCTCATCCTTCACCTTGGTACGCCCCACCACCAGGCCATCGACCTGATGGCTGCGCACCATGGTTTCATACGACGGCAGTTCGTTTTGCGGCGAGACGGGCGAGATGATCAAGCTCATTTTCGACGCTTCCACCGCGTCGGACATGCCGTTGACCACCGACAGGAAAACGCTGTCGCCCAGGTCGTTGGGCTGCAAGGGGAAAATCATGCCCAGCACATTGCTGCGGCCGACGGCAAGGCTGCGCGCCAGCGGATTGGGCCGGTAGCCGACTTTCTTGGCGGCGGCCAGGACAATTTCACGGGTACGGGAATTGACTTCCGGATAGCCATTCAATGCCCTGCTGACTGTCGTTTTGGACATGCCCAGGGCGATGGCGAGGCTCTTGAGATTCATGTTGACTACCTGTCTGCAGGGCCATCAAGCTGTGGTAACCACCGATTATAGCCGAGAGAACCTTGCAAACCGCTGACAGATGCCAGCAAGAATGGTGTAAAAACAACATTACCACTGATATGGAAAAGACATCCTGGCAAGAGACTGGGCATACCATCAAGCTGGCCTGCCTGGATCACTATCGCCATGCCAGTCAATCGCGACATCGATAGCACGCACTTACTTCAGGCATTTCTCGGGCATTTTGCTCTCTGCGTTAAGCAGCGCACGCCTGGATTATCAAGAAAGCACAGATTCCTGGCGATGTGCGAAAATTTATCCTACTCTTGATTCAGGTTAAGCCGTTCCCACTGATCCGCGCATACCCAAGGTGACTATTGTGGCCTCCCTCTCTTCCATCAATTCCCTGCAGGCCAGCCTGGCAACGGCGCAACGGCGGGTCGAACAAGGCCAGAACCAGGTGCAGCGCGACAGCGAGCAACTGGCAGACAGCCGCCGCCAGCTGATCAAGGAAAAAGAGCAGCTCAGCGATACCCAGCGCAGCAGCCAGCAGGCGCAGGCCAGCAGCGCCGAGCCGATCAAGGTGCCGCAGCTGGACCAGGCGATCAAGGTGGCGGTGCCGCAGCAACTCGGTCCCAATAGCGCCCAGCCATTGCAGCCTCAGCTGAACAGTTTCGGACAGTCGATCGGCCGCCTGATCAATGTAACGGCATGAGGTGGTTGCGGATCAATCGGCCATTTCCTGTTCCACCACCGTCAGCCACCATTTCTCGCCGCGCTGCGGCTGGCGCAAGTTGACGGCTTCGCCCATCCGCGGCGTGGCCAGGTCGACGCCGCGCTTGGCGGCCAGCGCCGCGATGCGGTCGAACGGCTCATGCCAGGCATGCAGTCCCAGGTCAAAGGTGCCGTTATGCACCGGCATCAGCCACTTGCCTTTCAGATCCAGGTGCGCCTGCAAAGTCTGTTCGGGCTGCATGTGCACATCCGGCCACAGCTTGTCATAGGCGCCCGTTTCGATCATCGTCACGTCGAAGGGTCCATATTTTTCGCCGATCTGCTTGAAGCCATCGAAATAGCCGGAGTCGCCACTGAAAAACACGCGCAGTTGCGGCGCCTCGATCACCCACGAAGCCCACAGGGTCTTGTTGCCGTCAAATAAGCCGCGTCCCGAGAAATGCTGCGACGGCGTCGCCACCAGGCGCACACCGTCGATGGTCACGCCCTGCCACCAGTCAAACTGCTGCACCTTGGCCTTGGGCACACCCCATTCCACCAGGGTATCGCCCACGCCCAGCGGCGTGAGGAAATGCTCGGTCTTGGCCGCCAGCGCCAGCACGGCCGCATGATCTAGATGGTCGTAATGGTCGTGCGACAGGATGACGGCCTTGATCGGTGGCAATTCATCGATGCTGATCGGCGGCTGGTGGAAGCGCTTCGGCCCGGCCCATTGCACCGGCGAAGCACGTTCGGAAAACACCGGATCGGTCAGGAAGAAATGGCCGTCAAGCTTCAGCAACAAGGTCGAATGACCGAGGCGAAACAGGGTATCGTCGGGCGCCGCCAGCAACTGGGCCCGGGTCAGGGCCAGGACCGGCACCGCCTTGGTCGGCACCGTGCTGGCCGGTTTGCCGACGGCAAAGGCCCACATCAGCTTCATGGTATCGAGTCCACCCAATTTTTGCATGGTGACCGGATTGCGGAACTTGCCGTCTACACGTTGCAAGACGGTCGGTGCGGCAGGCTCGGCAGGCGCGGCGCGCAAAGTGCAAGAACTGATGCTCATCAAGACTCCCAGAAAGATAATGTGATGCAAGGACATATGCGGCCCGTCGTGTCAAATACAAGGAAAATTTACACTACACAGTGTAGTTCCAATTTCAGGCAAAGTAAACCAGGAGGTGTAAAATATTGTTTTCAAAGGAGATTTCAGCCATGGCCTCACCGCAACGCTTGACCGACCGCAAGCGCGTCGACATCGTCGATGCCGCTATCGCCGAGTTTCGCGAGCACGGTTTTGATGCGACCAGCATGGACAAGATTGCCGCCACGGCCGCTGTTTCCAAGCGCACCGTGTACAACCATTTCCCCAGCAAGGACGAACTGTTCTCGGAAATCCTGCAGCGCATGTGGGAAAGCAGCGTGGCCCAGCCAGCCGTGCCCTATATGGCGGACCAGCCGCTGCGGCCGCAGGTACTGGCACTGGTCGAACAGAAAATGGTGTTGCTGTGCGACCCGGCGTTCATCGACCTGGCGCGCGTGGTGTTTGGCGAGACCATCCATTCGCCGGCGCGCGCCCAGGCCATGGTGGCGCGCCTGAATGAAAAGGAAACCGGCCTGAATATCTGGATCCGCGCGGCCCAGCAGGACGGCCGCATCAAGGCGGGCGAGACGCTGGAAGTGGCGCACCTGTTGATGTCGCCCCTGAAAACCTTTGCCTTCTGGCCGCAGATCACCCTGGGCGAGCCACTGCTGGCCCCGGAGCGCCAGCGCGAAGTGGGCGCGCTCGCCGTCGACATGTTTCTCTGTTATTACAGCGTCAGCAAATAAGGGACCTGCCATGAGCATTACACCAGAACAGCTCGCCGTGTTGATGCAGGAAGTGGAAGTGGCCGACCCGATCGACTTCGCCGACCTGCCGTTCAACGAGCAGGAGTTGCGCGGCCTGATCGCCAACCATCTGTGCGAGATGGCCGACGCCATGGAAAGCTTTACGCCGGAAGACCGCAACCTGGCCCTGCTGGCCGTGGCGGCCAAGCTGGTGCTGGAAAACCTGGTGCTGCACGTTCAGTTGCTGCGCCGCCACGGCTTGCCGGTGGGCGATAGCGTGGAAGCGCTGCTGCAGCGGCTCAAGGGTGGTCAGGCCTGAGGCGCACCGCCCGCGCCTGCAGGGTGACATCGCTTTCCGCCACCGCCACGCAAGGCAAAATATAGCCGTCCAGGCGCTCGTCAGGGCTGACGCCGGGCCAGTCCACCGTGTAGCGCACCTTGCCTTGCGGCATATGGCACAGGCAGGTGCGGCACGTACCATTGCGGCAGGAACTGAGCAGGCGGATGCCGGCCAGTTCGGCGGCGGCCAGCAGGGTGGTGTCCAGGCTGGCGGGAAACTGCCAGCCCTGCGGGAGGATGGTAACGGTAGGCATGCGCCCAGTGTAGCAGTCTCAACCTTCCAAGGAGGTCCACTGCGCGCCCGCCGCATGGCTGCGCAGCACGGCTTCGGCAAACACCAGGCCCGCCACGCCATCGATCACCGTCGGCAGTGACCGCGCCGCCGCGGGAATCGCCTCGCCCGCTTGCAGCGCGCGGATGGTGAGCGCGGCATCCAGATACAGCTGGGCAAACGCTTCCAGGTAGCCTTCCGGATGGCCGGCCGGCACGCGCGTGGCGTGCTGCGCGGCGGCGCTATTGACCCGGCCCGGACGCAGCAGCTGGCGGTTGCCGCCCTGCGGCGTGAACCACAGTGCGTTCGGCTGTTCCTGGTCGAAGTCGAGCTGGGCCTTGCTGCCGAACAGGCGCAGGCGCACCGTGTTTTCGCACCCGGTCGCCACCTGGCTGGCCCACAAGGTGCCCCTGGCGCCGTTCGCATAGCGCAGCATCACCTGCACATGGTCGTCCAGGGTGCGGTCTGGAACAAAAGTCGACAGTTCGGCCAGCAGTTGCTGCGGCGTCTGTCCGCTGACGAACTGTGCCATGTGATAGGCATGCACGCCGACGTCGAGCAAGGTGCCGCCCGGGCCCGCTTTTGACGGGTCGTTATGCCAGTTGCCCTCCCCCATGCCGCCGGCAACAATCGCCTCGGCCAGCCAGTCCTGCGAATACTCGACCTGCACCAGGCGCAGTTCGCCAATCTCGCCCGCCTCGACCATGGCTTTCGCATGGCGCAGCAGCGGATAGCCGCTGTAGGTGTGGGTCAGGGCAAACAGCAGGTTTTTTTCTTGCGCCAGCGCCGCCAGGGCCTTGCCTTCCGCCAGCGAAATGGCCAGCGGCTTGTCGCAGATCACGTGAATGCCCGCTTCCAGGAACGCCGTGGCGACCGGCGCGTGCAGGTAATTCGGCGTGACGATGGCCACCGCCTCGATGCCGTCGGCACGCGCGGCCTCGGCCTGCGCCATGGCGCGGTAATCGCTGTAGCTGCGCTCGGGCGCGATATGCAGCGCCTGGCCACTCTCTCGCGCACGTACCGGATCGGACGACAGGGCGCCCGCCACCAGCTCATATTGATCGTCGATGCGCGCCGCAATCCGGTGCACGGCGCCGATAAACGCGCCCTGCCCGCCCCCTACCATGCCCAGCCGTATTCTGCGCTGCATCTCAGTCTCCCTGTTTCAAGCCCAGCAAGTTGTTGATCTGATGCTGGTCGACCGCGCTGCCGGCGAAATCATCGAAGGCGTGTTCCGCCACACGGATAATATGGTCGCGGATAAAGCGCGCGCCTTCGGCCGCACCGTCTTCCGGATGCTTCAGGCAGCACTCCCATTCCAGCACCGCCCAGCCGGGAAAACCGTACTGCGCCATCTTTGAAAAGATGGCCTTGAAATCGATCTGGCCGTCGCCCAGCGAGCGGAAGCGCCCGGCCCGGTCCTGCCAGTCGCCGTAGCCGCCATATACGCCTTGCCGGCCGTTCGGACGGAACTCGGCATCTTTTACATGGAAGGCCTTGATGCGCTCGTGATAGATGTCGATAAAGGCCAGGTAGTCGAGCTGCTGCAGCACGAAGTGACTGGGGTCGTACAAAATCGAGGCGCGCGGATGCTGCTTGACGGCAGCGAGAAAGCGCTCGAACGTCACGCCGTCATGCAGGTCTTCGCCCGGATGCAGCTCATAACAAACGTCGACGCCGGCCGCGTCAAACGCATCGAGGATCGGCAGCCAGCGCTTGGCCAGCTCGGCAAACGCCGTTTCCACCAGGCCGCCCGGGCGCTGTGGCCACGGATACAGATACGGCCAGGCCAGCGCGCCGGAAAACGTCACATGCGCTTTCAAACCCAGGCGCTGCGAAGCGGTCGCGGCCCACAGCAACTGCTGCGTGGCCCAGGCCGTGCGCGCGGCCGGATCACCTTTCACATGCTCGGGCGCAAAGCCGTCGAACAGCGCATCGTAGGCGGGGTGCACCGCGATCAGCTGGCCCTGCAGATGGGTCGACAATTCCGTCACCTGCAAGCCGTACCTGGCCAGCAGCGCGATCACATCGTCGCAATACTGCTGGCTGGCGGCCGCCTGCTCCAGGTCGAACAGACGCGGCGCGGTCGGCAACTGCAAGCCCTTGTAGCCAAGGCCGGCCGCCCACTGCGCCAGGTGCTCGAGCGTATCGAACGGCGGCTCGTCGCCGAGAAACTGGGCCAGGAAAATGGCCGGGCCCTGGATGGTTTTCATGCTGCTCCTTTCCACCCCGGAGGCTCGCTCCGGGGAAATATCAGATTAAAACGGCGACTTTGGAAAGTAAAACTCTTTGGCATTCTCGCGCGTGATCAGCACCGATGGGATGATCGTGTTGGCCGGCAGTTTTTCGCCTTTCAACCGCGCTTCCGTGGTCAGCTTGATGGCGTCGTACATGAACTTCGGCGAGTACGACACGTTGGCGACGATCTGCGGGTCGGAGCCGTCCATGATCTTCTTCACCGCGCCCTTGGCGCCGGCGCCGCCGAATACCTGCTTGATATCGGTGCGCTTGGCTTGCGCGATGGCTTTCTGCACGCCGATCGCCATGTCGTCATCGGCCGCCCAGACGGCGTCGATCTGCTTGAAGCGGGTCAGATAATCCTGCATGACCTTGAAGGCATCGTCGCGGTTCCAGTTGCCATATTTGGCATCGAGAATCTTGATCTCCGGGTGGCCCTTCATGACCGCGTTGAAGGCGTCGAAGCGCTCGTTGTCGAGCGTGGTCGGCATGCCGCGCAGCACCACGATATTGCCCTTGCCGTTCAGGCTTTTCGCCAGGTATTCGGCCGGCAACTTGCCGAAAGCCGTGTTGTCGCCGGCGATATACGCGTCCTGCGATTCCTTGTTGGTCAGGCCACGGTCGACCACGGTCACGTAGACGCCCTTGTTTTTCACCTGCGCCACCGGCTGCGTGAGCGAGGCCGATTCGATCGGGAAAATCACCAGGGTGTTGATCTTGTTGACCGTCAACATGTCCTGCAACTGGTTCGCCTGCTCGGGCGCGGTGGCGGCCGTCTTGACGATGACCTTCACGCCAGGATGGGCTTTTTCCAGCTCGGCCTTGGCCTGGTTGGCCCACCACACGATGCCCGACGTAAAGCTGTGGGTGGCGGTCGGAATCGCCACGCCCACCACCAGTTTTTCGGCGGCCTGCGCCGCCATCGGCACGGCCCATGCCTGCATCACCAGTACCGCCATCCCTGCTACACGAATAAAGCTTTTCATGCTGCTCTCCTCCAAGGTTATGGACGGCCTGCGGGCCGCCCTTTCAGAACGCCGCTGTGTTTTTATTTGCGGCCTCGCTGCAGGAAGGCGACGGCGATAATCACCACACCTTGCACTGCGGCATTCAGGTAGACACTGATAATGCTGGTCAAATTCAGGATATTGCTGATCACGGACAGCAGGATGGCGCCGATCACGGTGCCGACGATGCGGCCCTCGCCGCCCTTCAGGGCCGTGCCGCCCACCACGACGGCGGCGATCGCTTCGAGTTCCCACAACAGGCCCGTGGTCGGCGTGGCCGAACCCAGGCGCGGCACATACAGCACCGTGGCGATGCCGACGCACACGCCAAGCAGCATATAGGTGGCGATCTTGACGCGGTCGACATTGATGGCCGCATAGCGCGCCACCTGCTCGTTGGAACCGATGGCCTGCACATGGCGGCCAAACGTGGTGCGGTTGAGGATGATGGCGCCGGCCGCCGCCACGAACAGAAAGATCCAGATCGGAATCGGCGCACCCAGCACGCTGGTGTAGTAGACGGGGCTGTACAGGTCGGACAGGGTCGAGTCCAGCGTCAGCGCGCCGCCGTCGGCCAGGTAAGTGAGCACCGCGCGGAAGATGCCGAGCGTGCCCAGGGTCACGATAAACGGCTCGATATTGCCCTTGCTGATCAACAAGCCATGCATCAGGCCAAAGCCGGCGCCCAGCACCAGCGCCATGCCGATTCCCAATACCAGCATGGTGATCGGCGCCAGGTCGCCGCCCATGCCCATCGCCAGCTGGTTCATGAAATAGATCATGCAGCCGGCGATCAGGGCCGCCATCGAGCCGACCGACAGATCGATGCCGCCCGAGATAATCACGAAGGTCATGCCGACGGCGATAATGCCGATAAAGGCCGTGCGCGTGAGCACGTTCATCAGGTTGTCGATGGTGGCGAAGTCGCCGTTGAGCAAGGTGCCCGCGATGCACAGGGCGATCAGGCCCAGCACGGGACCAAAGCCCTTGATGCGCGCGCCCAGTTGGGACAAGGAACTGGTGGTGGTGTCAGTGCGTGCCGGTTGCATGAGCAATCAACTCCTCTTCGGTCAGGTGCTCGGCGCCGAGCGTGGTTTGTAAAGTACCGGCACGCATCACCGCGACGCGGTGGCACAGGCCGATCAGTTCGATCAATTCGGACGAGATCACGATCACGGCGCGCCCTTCGGCGGCCAGGCGATGGATCAAAAAGTAGATGTCGCGCTTGGCGCCCACGTCCACGCCACGGCTCGGTTCATCGAGCACGATCACGCGCGGATCGGAATGCAGGTATTTGGCCAGCGCCAGCTTTTGCTGGTTGCCGCCCGACAGCATGCGCGCGCGGCTGCCCTGGTCGCCGGTGCGGATATTGAAATCCTCGACCGCCTTGGCCAATGCCGCCTTTTCCGCTTTCAGGTCCAGCCACGGCTTCGCGTAGCGCTCCATCGTCATCATGGTCAGGTTTTCGCGCAGGCCCAGGTTGACATGCAGGCCCTTGCCCTTGCGGTCTTCGCTCAGATAGGTCATGCCATTGATCATCGCCTCGCGCGGCGTGCGGATATTGACGGGTTTGCCGTTCAGATGAATCGTGCCGGCGCTGCGCGCACGCAAGCCCAGCAGCGCCTCGAAGGACTCGGTGCGGCCCGCGCCCACCAGACCCGCAAAGCCCAGCACTTCGCCGGCGCGCACCTCGAACGACAGGTTGTTCGACCAGCCGGGCACGCACAAGCCATCGACCTTCAGCAGTACCGGCGCGCTTGGTGCCAGCGGCACTTTTGCCGGGAACATGTCCGACAATTCGCGCCCCACCATCAAATTCGCCATCTGCTGGCGCGTCAGGCTGGCCGTCAGCTCACGCGTGACAAAGCGGCCATCGCGCATGACGATCACCTCGTCCGTATTGCGCTCGACTTCATCGAGCTTGTGCGAGATATACAGGATGGTCACGCCGTCCGCTTTCAGCTGCGCCATCACCGCGAACAGGCGCCGGGTTTCCGACGACGTCAGGGTGGCGGTCGGCTCGTCCATGATCAGGAAACGGGCGCGGCGCGACAAGGCCTTGGCGATTTCCACCAGCTGCTTCTCCGCCACGATCAGGTCGCGGATCTTGGTGGCAGGCGACACCTCCAGCCCCACCTGTTTCAGGTAGCGCGACGCCTCTTCGTGCATGGCTTTCTCGTCGAGCAGCCAGCCACGCGTTTTTTCATGGCCCAGGAACATATTCTGCGCCACCGTCAGGTGCTCGGCCAGGTTGAATTCCTGGTGGATCAGCACGATGCCGGCGGCTTCCGCCGCGCGCGAACTGGCAAATCGCTGCGGCTGGCCATCGATCAGCAACTGCCCTTCGCTGACCGCTTCATAGCCGGCCAGGATTTTCATCAGGGTCGACTTGCCGGCGCCGTTTTCGCCAAGCAAGCCATACACCCTCCCCGGCGACAGTTCAAAACTGACGCCATGCAATACCCGCACCGGACCGAAGTCCTTGCAGATCGCTTCAAATCTGACGGCAACGCTCACTATGCACTCCCCCGTAACACCAAATTATGTTGCAGCACCACCCCCGGTACGCGCGCGGAAGGGTCGGCCAGGCGCTGCAGCAACAAGCGCGCGGCCGTCTCGCCCAGTTCGCGCATCGGCTGCGCAATCGTGGTGAGGCCAGGATCGATTTGCGCGGCAATCGCGATATCGTCGAAGCCGATCACGGCCACGTCTTGCGGTACGCGTTTGTTCAGCTGGCGCAGCGCACTCAGCACGCCAATGGCCAGCGTATCGGAGACGGCAAAGATGGCGCTCGGCGCATCTTTCTGCGCCATCAGGTCCAGCGCCGCCTGCGTGCCGGCCTCGTAGTCCAGGCTTTGCACGGTGCGCATCCATTGTGCTTGCACCTGCACGCCGGCGGCGGCCAGCGTATCCAGGTAGCCCTGCCGGCGCTGGCGCGCATACAGATAGCGCTCGTCGGAATTGATCAGGCCGATGCGCGTGTGCCCCTGCGCCAGCAGATGCGCGACCGCATCGGAGGCGGCGCGGTGGTTGTCGATGCCGACATAGGGCACGGCCACGGCGGGATCGAATTCGCAGCAGGCCACCCATGGCAGGCTGATCGATTCATGCGACAGCGCATGCTGCACCGTATCGGGGTCGAGGCAGATGGCGCCGTCGGCGCGATGCATGCGCAGCAAATCGAAATACGAGCGTTCGCGGCCCTCGTCGGCGCCCGTGTCGCACAGCAGCACGAAATAGCCGTGCTCGCGCGCCACCGTATCGATGCCGCGCACGATCTGCGCATAAAACGGGTTGCCGACGTCGGGCACCATGGTCAGCAGCATGCGGCTCTCGGCCGTGCGCAGGCTGCGCGCCAGGTGGTTCATGCGGTAGCCCAGCGCCGCCACGGAAGCGAGCACCTTGTCGCGCGTCGGCGCCCGCACGCTGCTGTGCTCGTTCATCACGCGCGACACGGTCGCCACCGACACGCCGGCATGGGCGGCGACGGCGCTGATCGACACGGTGGTCTCCGGCGCAGGTGGAATCGGAACGATGAGCGGCATGGGCTTCTTCAGTAAATGTAATCGATTACATTTATAAGCCAGCGTGCGTCAGGATGCAAACATTTTCGATGTTGCGGTGCGGGAGAGTCAGCCGGTCGCAGCCTCAGGATACGACCCGGCAGTGTGCTTTTGGCGGCCTGGATCCGTTACTGCAGCATGCCGCAAAACGCATCGCCGCTGCCGTCAAGGATGACGCCGCTGGGCCAGCGATGGCTGCGCTTCTGCGCCCGCAACAGGGACGCCGCCAGCGCCGAATCGCCGTCGACCGCATACACGAACACGGGCATGTTCAGGCCGGCCGCGTCCGCCAGCAGGGTGGGATTGGCGTCCAGGCTGCGCGCGTCGACGTGCACGCCGACCGGCATGCCGATCTGCTGCTGCACCCGCTGCAGCCAGGGCTTGTCGAGTTTCGGTGCGCGGGCATTCCTGGCGATAAAGCGGCTGACGCGGTTGGCGCCGGCCGCCTGCGCATTGCGCGCGTCGAACACGATCAGGCCCAGGTAGCCCTGCGGATCGGCGCGGCGCGCGCAGACCAGGTTGTTCGGCACGCCCGAGGTCAGGAACCAGTTGCCGTGCGCGATGCCGCCGCGCAGTTGGCTCACCAGCCCTTCGATCGGCGCGCACGAGGGCACCACGTCCTTGATTTCCGCATTCAGGGTTTTGCCGGGAAACGGCGTGGCCAGGTCGGCGATGTCCGTCACGAAGGGCGGCGTTTCGGCCGTGATCACGCCGCGGTTTTTCATGCTGGCCGCGCGCCATTGCCCGGCGTTCATCTGCCGCACCGGCAAGGGCTGGCCGGTATCGACCACCCGGCCCGTCAGCACGTCGTGGTGCACCACCCAGCTGCCGTCGCCCAGCAGCTGCAAGTCCGTCTCGACGCCATCCCAGGTGCCGAAATAGGCGTTGCGCAAGGCGCTCAGGGAATTCTCCGGCGCATTGCCGGCGCCACGGTGGGCCTGCAGCTTCATGCCCAGGCATTCGGCCTGTACGCCGCCGGCCAGCATGCCGAGCAGCAGCGCCAGCGCGGCCGCCTTATTTTTTTTCCGGGTGATAACCATATTCCATTCCCTGCAAAATATTGATGCGGATTGCTTCATTGACGGGGTAGCTATAGCCCTGCCCCACGGCCACCACATGCGTGAAATTGGCCAGCAGCCCCTTGCCGGCGATTTTCCAGCGCGTGCTGTCGGCGTCGGCCTGGCGGTTCCAGTCCAGCATCTGGTGGAACAGCTCGCTGCGCGTGACATTATTGTCCGAGAGGGTAAAGATGCCCCAGGTTCCCAGGAACGCCCCGGCCAGCACGCCGGTGGCGATCCAGGCCGAGCGGCGGCTCAGCTGGCCATCCTCGCCGGCCTGTTCGCCGCGGCGCGCGGCCAGCACCAAGAGGCCCACGGTGGCGACCAGGTACAGCAGTTTCGAGAAGTGGCCGATGGCGCCCAGCAGGGAGAAGAACAGGGCGACCGGCGGCACGATGGCGGCGCGCGAAGCTTCCTTGCCTTCTTCAAAGTATTTCCCGCCGCCGTCGAAGTCCTGCCGGCTGGCCAGGTATTCGACCAGCTTTTCGGCCGTCTGGCGGTCGAGGAATTTCTCGAACAGGATGCCGAACTCGGCCGGGCTGGAATAGGCTGCTTGCACGCTGGCGCTGGCCGGCAGCTTCAGGCCATCGCGCAATTCGGCCTGGATGCCGGGACGCGCCACGAAGGCAGGGAAAGACAGGCCAGGCGGAATCCGGTCGCCTTTCACGGTCACGCCCTTGCTGGCCGCTTCGGACGCATAGCGCTGCTTGACGGCCATGCGGAATGTCAGCTGGTCGGCCGGATGCCAGTTCGATGGCACCGGCACTTTTTTGCGCACATTGCTGACCACGGCCGCGCGGCGGCGCGCCGGCACGCTGGTCGGTTGCCAGCCGTGGCGCGACAGGCTCTGGCGATAGTCGTCCCACGACGATTGCTGCTTTGCCTGCAAGCCGGGATCGTCATTTGGAATAATGCCGGAATACAGCTTCCACTTGGCGTTCACTTCCTTGATGGCGTCTTCGTAATTCTTGTAATAGCCGCCGGCGCCACCGGCCAGCCGGCGCACATTGGCGCGTACCAGCTGCTCCTTGGCCGGCCCCATGCGTTCGTCGAGATGGCCGACCGACACCGCCAGCATGGGGAACAGCGCCAGGAAGGCCTTGCCTTCCGGCTTGGAAAACAGCGTGGGATCGTCGACCAGGCCTTTCAGTTGCAGGCTGCCGCCAACCAGCGAGCGCTGCATCAGGGTGGTGCTGAAGGCCATGCGGCGAAATTCGGCATCGCGTGTATTGACCAGCACCGTCACGAAGGTCTTCAGCACCATGAATACCAGCACCGCCGTGAACGTGCACCACAGCATGATTTTCTTCCAGCTGGGGCCGCTGCCGTCCTTGCCGCCATTCTTCAGGCGCCGGCGCCACATCAGTTGCAGCACCACCAGCGCGGCGGCGATGCCGGACAGGCTGCGGCCGTAGAACTCCACGTCTTCCACGTCATGCGGCTTGACGTCGCCACCGACCACGTCGAGCAGGCGGGCATTGAAGCCCAGTTCGAAGCACAGGTAGACGATGGTCAGGACGATCAGGATCAGGGTCTGCCGGATCTGCAGACTGCGCAAGCTCGCCGCCATCTTATTTCCTCAGGTCGATCACGACCGGCTTGATTTCTTCGGTCTGGAAGATCATCGGCGCGGCCGCCGGTGCGGGCGTACTGGCGCGCGGCAGCGGCAGGCTGATGGCGGCCGGCGCGGCGGCCTTGGCCGGCGCTTCCTGGCGGCGCGCCTTGGCCGTGCTGCGGGTGGTGGCTTTCGGCGCGGCCACCGGGGCGGCGGCGGGCGCCGGCGGCGCCGGAATCACGCGCCCGGCAGCATCGCCGATCGGCATGTTGACGATCGCCGGGGCCGTGCCGCGCAAGGCGTCGTCGGCAAACGGCACGGTGCGCGTATCGACGCCGGGCGGCACCGGCACGCTGGTATTGAGCAAGCGGCTGTCGGTATAGATCTGGCGCGACAGGCGGTTGTAGTTCGGGAAGTCGATATTGAGCGACCTGGCGTCTGACGCCAGTTCCACGCGCGGGCGGTCCTTGCAGTTGCCGATGGTCCATTGCAGCACGTCGGTGCCCTGGAAGGCCAGCACCTCGTAGCGGTAGGCGCAGCCGCGTTCCTGGGTTTCGACGATCACCACCGTGCGCTCGCCGACATTTTCCACGCGCGCCACGCGGGCCGTGATGGCATTGGCCAGCGGCACCACGCGAAACGCCTGCGACAGCTTGATCGAGAACTTGCCCTGCGGGTCCTTGCGCAAGGTGCCTTCGGTGCCGTCGCGCAGCTTGAACGTGGAGATCGGCGTGCCGAACAGCTCGGCCGTATCGACGCTCATCAGCACGCCGCCACGGCCATTCGGCTGCATGGCGCAGCCCGTCAGCAGCAGGCCGGCGGCGATGCCGGCGGCCAGTTTGCGCCAGTGCGCGGAGGCAAATTTTTCAGTCGTGTTCATGCTGGATGGCTTTCTGTTGTCTTGTGCAATATTATGGATTGATCACGGCCAGCGGATTGCCCGGACCTGGCGGCGGCAACACTTTCTGGCGGTCGCGCGTGAGCAGGGTAAACGCGCCCAGGGTGTCGGGACCGCTGACGATATCGAGCCGCTCGCGCTGCAGCCAGGTGCGGATTTCCGCCTCGGTGGCGTCGGCCCGGAACAGCACGCGGATGCGCACGCCGGTCTCGACGCCGCTGCCGCCACCGCGATATTCGGCGTTGTCGACGATGGCCGCCTGTCTCGGCAGGAAGATCCAGACCGATTGCGCCACCATCACACTGGCGGCCACGGCGGTCGCCATCTTCAGCCAGCGCGAGGCATTCGCCGCTTTGACAGGCGCTGCCGGCAGCACCGGAATTGCTGCTTCTGCTGCCGCTGTGCGCGTGGCTGGCGTGGCCCGACCAATCTGTAGCTGCTGCAAGCCCTGGCGCAGCAGCTCGCGGTAAGCATGACGATGGTCCTTGCCCGCCATGCCGAGTGGCGTGCCGGTCAGCGCGTAGCCGTCCGGCAGCGCCACCCGCGCCACCACGCCGGGGGCTGCGGCGGCCGCATTGTCCTGGCCATGCAGTTCGATCCAGCGCGCCGCCTGCAGGCGGTCCTGGCTGAATACACCCAGGCAGGCGCCCAGCTCAGCCACCGCCACGGTCACCGGCATGTCGCACAGCACCAGGCCGGCGCGCGGATCGGCGGGCGCGTCGCGCTCTTCGACCACCAGGCCGCAGGCGTCGGCATAGGACGTATCGGGCGTCACCAGCCAGCCGCGCCACTGGCCCAGCGCTGGCTGCCAGGCATCGAGCAGCACCGCGCCAAAGCCCGGGCGGCGCGCCAATAAATGAATCTGGCCGCCGCCGATGGGACGGTTCGCCAGGGGCGCGGCGTCGCTGCGGCGGGCAAAACGTTCCAGCAGGTGGGGCGGCACGGCGATGCCGCGCCAGTCGGGGGGATTGCCATCAGCAACTTCGCCCGCCAGCAACTCGGTGCTGGCGGGGGCCGTTTCCAGACGGGCGGCAACAATGGCCAGCGAGGGCGTCAGCGCGGTCATGCCGGTGGCCTTTCATTCAAATTCGGTTGGGTGGATGCGGGATCCACATGCTGGTTTAACGCAGCCAGGCACAAGATATCCAAAACTATTTGCGCCGCGTCGATGTCCAGCTCGGTCAAGCTGTCGCCGACGCGCAGTTTCAGCAGATTGAAGACCCAGGCACCGAGCAAGGTGGCGCGGTGGGAGGCCTGCACGATCTGGCGGCCCGCGCTGCCGGCGTCGCCCTTCTGCTTGTGGACCAGGCCCAGCTTGCCGCCGTGGTAATGGGCCGAGGCGATCTGTTCGGCCAGTTCCTTGACCGGCATGCCGCCGCAGCCGCAATGGCGCAGCAGCAGGACCAGGTCGTCCGGCAAGGTGGTGATGAAAGTCTCGGCGGCGGCCCGCACCTGTTGCGGCGTCAGCTGGTAGTCGCGCAGCACTTGCGCATAGTCGTCGGGCGCGCGCAAGTCGCAGGCGGTATCGTCCTCGCCGCCGCCCTCGGGCAGCTTGCGCAGCTGGTCGATGATGAAACGCTTGAAATACAGGAACAGCGCGCCGATATGGATCGGCACCGAGCTACTGTCGCTGCCCAGGACTTTTTCGACAAAGAAATGGTGGCGCAGGTCGGCCAGGGTGTCGCCCAGCGACGCCGCTTCGCGCGGACGGCAGGGCGCCAGGGCGGCGATGGTGCGTTGATAAAACTCCGCCAGTTCGTGCTGGGTCAGCTGCTGGCGGCGGCTCCAGAAATCCTGGATACGTTCAAATTGTTCCGATTGCAAAGCCGGTCCGATCGTGTGTGGGGGGCGCGCCGCAGCAGGAACGCCTGCATGCGGCCGGGAAGAAATACGCTTGCAGACAAATAAAACTTGTCAGTCAGGTAAAATGCACAGAGGCAATTTTCTCATACCAATGTGAAAATCGCTAACTTTTTGTTACTCACACAACAACCCCGAGAGAGCGATGCGCCGTCTTTTCCTGCTGTTGCTGACGCTGGTTTTCCTGCAATCCATGGCTGCGCACGCTGCCACGGGCAAGCGTATCGCGCTGGTGATCGGCAATGCCGCCTATCCCCAGCCACTGTTAAATCCCGTGAACGATGCGCGCGCCATGGCCGAGCGTTTGCGCCGGCTCGGCTTCGAAGTGCTGCTGCGCACCGACATCAATAGCGCGCAGCTGCAAAAAGCCTCGGCCGAATTTTCCATCCAGGCACGCGGCGCCGATATCGCCCTGGTGTTCTATGCCGGTCACGGCGCGCAGGCGGGCGAAGCCAATTACGTGCTGCCGATCGGCGCCAACATGAACGCGCTCAGCAGCGCGGCGATTCAATCGCAGGGCGTCGCGGTGGCCAGCCTGGCAGGCGACCTGCAGCGCAGCGGCGCGCGCGGCGCCGTGCTGATCCTCGACGCCTGCCGCGCGGAATACACGCGCGGCGGCCAGCAACTGCCCGTCAATGGCAGCGGCGCCGCCAGCCACGGCTTTGCCGACACCAGCGCGCCGCGCGGCGTGGTGATCGCCTATTCGGCCGGCCCCGGCGCGCTGGCGCGCGACTTCTGGTCACCCGATTCGCGCAACAGCCCCTATACCAGCGCCCTGCTCGACGCACTCGACGCACCGGGCCTGCCGATGGGCGAACTGTTCTCGCAAGTGGCCTCGCGCGTGGCCACCATGACGCACGACGTGCAAAAGCCGCGCGTGTCATTTGGCGAAACCTCGGCGCGCCTGGTGCTGAACATGGGCAGCGGCAAGGTCACGCCCGAGCCATCGCCGGCCGTGCTGGCGGCCAATGGCAACGGCGGCACGCGCGCACCGGCGCCAGACATCCCTGCGGTCACGGCAAGCAAGCCGGCGGTGGCGAATGGCGCCAAGGTCTGGCCCGGCAATGTGCTGCAAGACATCAACTATGAAATCCGCATGCAGATCGCGGCGCGGCCATTTCCGCGCCAACAGCTGGAAAAACGCGCCCGTACCGGCGACCTGGTGGCGCTGACGGCGCTGGGCTACGGCATCGGCGGCGGAGACGCCGGCGTCAAACAGCCGAAGGCCGGCATGCAGTGGCTGGAAAAAGCGGCCGCGAAAGACTTTCCGGTGGCGCAGACCTACCTGGCCGAACTGCTGATGGTGAAAGGCGACCCGGCCTCGCTGAAACGCGCCGGCGTGCTGCTGGACGCCGCCTCGCAAGCCGGCTACAGCCCCGCGCACGCCTATAAATTCGACCTGGCGCGGCGCACCGGCGCGCCACCGCAGGAAGCGGCGCGCCATCTGCAGGACGCTTTCATGGGCCTGATGAAGGATTACCAGGGCGCGGCCAAGGACATCATGCAGCCACCGAAAAAATAGGCTATGTCACCATCAAATGTGGGAACGAGCCCAAGGTGGCTCTGAGCAAGCTTTCCGGCGACAATATTCTCCGGGCGTCGAGTATCCAGCGCCATCCCAGGTAGTTGGGCAAATAGCGCGTCGCCACGCCGTGAAATACACGCAGCCATTCCCGCAGGCGGCTGTGATACGCATTGACATTTTGCACATGGACGGTGCCGCGCACACGGATGCCGGCCCGTAAATTGACGGCCACATGCAGGATGCCCATTTCCCTGGCAAACACGGGATAGGCGGGATGGCCATCGCTCACCAGCAGGATGTCGCGGTCGATCACCGGCGGCAGGCAAGCGTGCAGTTTTGCCTTGGTCAGCTGGCCCCTGCCGGTCACGAAATCGACGGTTTGCCCGGTGCGGTCGCGCGCGACCAGGATACAGACTTGTTCGTTCGAAATGCCGCGCTGGCCGGCAGCACCACCCCGCTGGCGTGCCGGGCGCGTCATGTGCCGTGACCCTTTCTGTGATTCCAGCAGATACATCTCATCGGCTTCGGCAATGCCGTGCAGGCAGCGCGGCCTGTCGGTTTTGGCCAGCGCCAGGAAGCGGTGGCGCCAGCGAAAGCTGGTGTTGCGATGGATGTGCACTTGCTGGGCCGCCTTGCGCACGGAAAACGAATTCAGCAAGCAATCCGCATAGGCCAGCCATTGCGTTTTATGGTGCAGATGCGCCAGCGGCGTGCCGGTCAGTGCATTGAAGGTTTTGCCGCAGGGTACACATCGATAACGCTGCAGTCCATGTGCCTGGCCGTGCCGGTGGAAATGCGTCGCACGGCAGGCAGGGCAATGCAAGTCCGCTTGCGCTGTTTGCTCGATCAAGATGATGGCCGCATTTTGTGACGCTGCGTTGTGCAGGAGCGCCATGCCCGCCAGGCGCTGGCGGTGCGACAGTTGCGTGCATTGCCGGATAAATGCCTGCCACTGGTCTGGGCGCATGGTGAACTCCTGAAGGGAAAGATCTGAGCAGTTAGACCTCGGCAATTCCAGAGCGTTCCCACATGTTTCGATGACAGCGCCAAAAAATAAGTTCAAAATACTTTTGTATTTCCCGGGACCGCCCTCGTTGAGGGAGGGTACATGCAATCAAGCATGCCAATTCCCAGGGAGTACAGAATGCACACAGCACCGCACACCACGGCAACATCCACCCCGGCCGCACGGGGCCGCATCCTCGCCTACCAGCCGGGCGGCCAAGGTTCCGTCAGCGTCGCCGGCGTGCAATATCCGTTCGACGTCGCCAGCCACTGGCGCTCCGACACGGCGCCCGCCATCAATGCCGCGGTCGACGTGCGTTTCACTGAGGCTGGCGCGGTCGACAGCCTGACACTCGTCAGCACGCAGCAGATCACCCAGGAAGACATGGCCGCCGCCGCCAAGCTGGCGCGCGAAAAAGGCCAGCAGGTGTGGGGCAATGCCGTCGCCACCCTGGGCGTCAAGGCGCTGGGCGCGGTCGGTGTGCTGGTGGCCGGCGCCTTTGTCTTCAACACCATCAATATCCGGCTGTTCGCCGCCGTCTCGCGCTCCTACTGGCAGCTGCTGGGCCTGTCCGCCGACAGCCTGGAAGGCTTTGCCCGCGGCGGTGGCGGTGGTTTTACCTCGGCCCAATTCTTTTTCCTGCTGGCGATCGCCGCCTGCTTTGCCACCATGGCCAGCAGCCACCCGAAAGCGGCGCTGGGCAAGTGCGCGCCGCTGCTGTTTATCGTCGTCCACACCGGCATGCTGTACATCAAGATCAAGGGCGCCATCAGCGAGGCGGGCGACGCCATGAGCGGCATTGCCGGTGCACGCGCCGCCAGCATGGCGCAGCAGATGGCCAGCGAAATGCTGGGCCAGGTGTGGCAGGGGATGTCGTTCGGCATCGGCTTTTACCTGGTGCTGGCATCGAGCATCGTGCTGGCGGCCTATGGCTACGGCGAGTTCAAACGCAAAAGCATCGTCTGACCCACTCTTCTCTTACTCCACTTTTACAAGGAACCACATCATGAAACGCACCCTGCCCGCCCTGTTCGCCATCGCCCTGATCCTGTCCGCCTGCGGCAAGAAAGAAACCGATACCGCCACGCCCGATGCCTCGGCTCCGGTCGCCACCAGCACCGCCGACCTGGCCGCCAAGGCACAAGTAAAAGCGGCGGCCGCCAGCCTGCCGCAAGCCGACCCGGCCACACCAAGCGCCAGCTATGTCGACATCACCAGCGGCAACCAGCTGATGTACAGCTATATCGCCCTGTCCGGCGTGCCGCCCGACTACGCCGCCGTGGCGCAGCGCATCTCGCGTGAATACACGAGCACCGACGACGCCTTCCGCAAGCAGGAAGTGCTCGACGCCATCAAGCCGCAGATCGACGCCAAGGTCAACGAAGCGAAGACCCGCCGCTACCTGCGCTACCAGATCAACGGCCAGGGCGCGCTGTCGCCCTACGCGATGGACAAGGGCGCCTTCCCCGCCAAGTTCGCCGAGGCCGGCACCTACTACTACATGTACGACAATGGCGACTACAAGCTGGGCTTCAGCAATGGCGACGGCTACAGCATGCTCAAAGTCGACCAGGAAGCGGCGCGCAAGATCGAAGCGGCGCGCAGCAGCTACAAGAATTTCGCCATCGTCGTGTATGCCTACGCCCAGGAAGCGGACATGTCGGCGCGCCAGGTCAAGGCACAGATCGTCAAGGTGGCGATCAAGCTGAACGGCGAAGAAATTCCCGTCAGCCCCGCCATGTAAAAGCACGCTCGGTTACACTGTTCGCCACACTCAAGGAGACGCGGGAAATGGGCGAACAAACGGGCAAACACACACTGGCCGAACAGCAACTGAGCAAGGGCCGCCAACTGCACCAGCAAGGCAAGCTGATCGAGGCGATCAATGCCTACCAGGCGGCGTATAAAGCACAGCCGGCGCTGGCCGAAGCCCAGCATTTCCAGGGCCTGGCGATGCTGGAACTGGGCCAGCCGGCGATGGGGCTGGGCTTGCTGAAGCTGTCGCTCAAGCAGCAGCCCGATAACGCCCTGTTCCACCATAACCTGGGCAATGTGATGCGCGGCAATGACAACGACGCGGCGCTCGCCAGCTACGCCCAGGCCGCCCGGCTGGCGCCGCAGGAACACGACTATGCGATTGTCCACGCGGAGCTGCTGCTGGCCAAACAGCGCGTGCCGGAAACGATAGCGGAACTGGAACGGGCGCGCGCCCTGCGCCCGGAACGCTGGCAAACCCTGCAGGGCTTGGCCGAGCTGTACTACCGCACGGGGCAGCGCGCACTGGCTTTGGTGCGCTACGAACAGGCGCTGGCGCTGCACCCGGCGCTGGCGCAGGTGTGCAAGGTCGGCTTTGCCAGCCCGAATCCGGAGCAGCCCGAGCGCCTGACCGAACTGGAGGTGGCCGACGATTTGCGCGACTTTGTGCGTGAAACCGACCTGCATATCATCGACGACTTCCTGCCCGACCCCGCCGCCTGGCGCGCCCAGGCGTTGGCCCTGCCGTTCGAACAGCAGCGCTATGCGGGGCAGAATTATCCGGGCAGCCAGACCGACGGCCAGCCCTGCCAGGCCATCATGGAGCGCATCGCCACCGCGCTGGGGCGCGAGATCCGCTTCATTTCACCGGACAACGGCTCGTACCGCCTCAGCTATGCCGACGCGATGGCGCGCACCGACATCCATGTCGACAACGAAACGGGCAGCAATTTCAATTTTTATGCGGGCGTGCTGTATCTGAATCCGCCCGAGCAGTGCCAGGGCGGCACCACGTTCTGGCGCCACCAGCCCAGCGGCTGGTACCGCAGATTGCCCGAAGCCCAGGTGAAGGCAGGCGGCTACGCCAGCTTCAAGGATTTCCAGAAACGCTGGCTGCCGAACAGCACCGTGCAAAAATTCAATGACTTGCAGGAACGGCGCGACAGCTGGCAGGCCCTGCTGGAAGTACCGATGCGCCACAACCGGCTGATCATGTACAAGGGCCATTATTTCCATTCGCTCAGCAATGTGTTTGGCGACACGCCCGAGAATGGCCGGCTGGTGCAGCTGTTTTTCTTCGAAGTGCCCGACTAATACATGTCCTTGGCCGCCGCCAGCACCGCATTGAGCAGCATGTCGGCCCCCGGCGACAGCAGATGGTCGCGCTGGCGGATGATGCCGAAGGCGTCCATCTTGCACGGCAGGTCGATCGGCAGAATGCTCAGCACGTTCAGCGACTGGTAGTAGTGCGCCACCTCGGTCGGCATCACGTGCAGCGAATCGGTTTGCTGCAGCAGCGAGGTAATCAGGAGCAAGGCGGTGGTGTCGACCGTGTTGACGGGCGGCTCCAGGCCGGCGCGGCGGAACATCATGTCGCAGCGGTGGCGCAGGATGCTGCCTTGCGGCGGCAGGATCCACGGATGGGTCGAGATATCCTTCAACTGCAAATTCTTGCGCGCCATCAGCGGATGGCCGTTGCGCGCCACCACGCTGGCCGGCTCTTCCGTCAATTCCTCGTACACAAGGCCGGA
Organism: Janthinobacterium sp. J1-1; assembly: GCF_030944405.1. NCBI lineage: Bacteria > Pseudomonadati > Pseudomonadota > Betaproteobacteria > Burkholderiales > Oxalobacteraceae > Janthinobacterium > Janthinobacterium sp. J1-1. Next base: position 526,481 of record NZ_CP132339.1, on the reverse strand, counting down.
GCTGCCCTCCTTTTCCAGGATGCGCCCGATCATGAAATCGAGCTTGCCATGCTGCAGCATGTCCATCAGGGTATTGCTGTGCTCCACATGCACGCCGATGCGCATCAAGGGCGCCTGCTGCTTGATGCGGGCGATCGCGCGCGGCAGCAGGGCCATGGCCGGCGTCATGATGATGCCCACTTCGACCTGGCCTGTCAGGCCCGACTTCAGGGCGACGATATCGTCATGCGCCAGCGACAGGCTGGTCAGCGCCATGCGCGCGTGGCGTATCATGGTCTCGCCGAAGATGGTCGGCTCCATGCCGCGCGGCAAGCGGTCGAACAGACGCACGTCGAGCATCTCTTCCAGGTCCTTGATTTGCTTGGACGCGGCCGGTTGGGTCATGTGCAATTCTTCGGCCGCGCGATGGATATTGCGCTGCTCGTCAAGGGCGATCAGGAGCAGCAATTGCCGCGTCTTCAGGCGGGCTCGCAAGAACCAGTTGGGGTTGAGAGTATCCATGAATAAATCATATCATGATCGATATCGGAAATTATTCGATATCGATATCGATATTATAGATATCGCTATAGCTCCGGTACGGTCAAAAAAAAGCCACCGGCGGTGATGCCGATGGCCATATGTAAATCAGCTGCGGTCAGACGGTTTTCTTCTGTCCCATCGCCATCAGGCGCTGCACCACGCAAAACACGAACAGCAGGCCGCCGATGACGATCTTGGTCCACCACGAGCTGAGCGTGCCGTCGAAGGCGATCAGGGTCTGGATGGTGCCCAGCACCAGCACGCCGGACAAGGCGCCGGCCACATAGCCGTAGCCGCCGCTGAGCAGGGTGCCGCCGATGACGACGGCGGCGATCGCGTCCAGTTCCGTGCCCTGCGCATGCAAGCCGTAGCCGGACAGCATGTAGAAGGAAAACAGCACGCCGCCGAGCGAGGCGCAAAAGCCGCTGAAGGCATAGATCAGCACCTTGGTGCGGCCCACTGGCAAGCCCATCATCAGCGCCGACTGCTCATTGCCGCCGATCGCATACACGGCGCGGCCGAACGGCGTGGCGTGCGCCAGCCACACGGCCACCAGCAGAGTGATCACGGCGATCACCACGCCGGGCGAGACAAAGCCGCCGAGGAACTGCAACTGCGTCTGCGACATGGCCACGTACAGCGGGTCGTCGATGGTGATCGAATTGATGCTGATCAGGTAGCACAGCCCGCGTGCCAGGAACATGCCGGCCAGGGTGACGATGAATGGCTGCAGCTTGAAGTAGTGGATAAAGGCGCCCATGCTGGCGCCAAACACGCAGCCCAGCGCCAGCACGGTGGCGATCACCAGCAGCGGCGGCCAGTGCGCCACCTGCAGCAGCCAGGCGGCGATCATGGTCGACAGCGCCAGCACCGAGCCCACCGACAGGTCGATGCCGCCCGAGACGATGACGAAGGTCATGCCGACGGCGATCACCAGCAGAAAGGCGTTATCGATCAGCAGGTTGAAAATCACTTGCGTCGACAGCAGGCCCGGATACAGGGCGCCGCCCAGGCCCAGCATCACCACCAGCAACAGCACGGTGACGAGCGAGGTGAAATAAGGGGTATGCAGCAAGCCCTTCATGCTTTCCTCCGTTGCAGCAATTGCTTGAATTCCGACGATTGCGACATGCAGACGAGGAACACGACCACCGATTTGACCACCATGTTCACTTCCGGCGGCACGCCCAGCGAATAGATGGTGTAGGTGAGGGTCTGGATGATCAGCGCGCCGATCATGCTGCCCACCAGGCTGAACTTGCCGCCGGCCAGGGAGGTGCCGCCCAGCGTCACCGCCAGGATGGCGTCCAGCTCCAGCATCAGGCCGGCGTTATTGGCGTCGGCGCTCTTGATATTGGAGCTGATCATCAGGCCCGACAATCCCGCGCAGGCGGCGCAGAACACGTAGACAAAAAAGATCAGGGTGGCGGTCCTGATGCCGGCCAGGCGCGCGGCCACCGGATTGATGCCGACCGCCTGGATAAACAGGCCCAGCGCGGTCTTTTTCATCAGCAAGGCGGTCATGATGAACACCGCCGCCACCAGGTACAGGGAAAACGGCAGACCGAACAGATAGCCGCTGCCGATAAAGAAGAACGGTTGGTAGTAGACGGTGACGATCTGGCCGTCCGTCAGCAGCTGGGCCAGGCCGCGCCCGGCCACCATCAGGATCAGGGTGGCGACAATCGGCTGCAGGCCCAGGCCGGCGACGAGCACGCCATTCCAGGCGCCGCACAGCAAGGCTGCGCCCAGGGCCGCGGCCAGCGCCCAGCCCATCGGCATATTGCTGACGTAGGTCGGCACGCCGTTGTCCATCACCATGGTGCCGCCGATCAGCATGGCGGCCACGGTGCCCGACAGGGCCACCACGGCGCCGACGGAAATGTCGATGCCGCGCGTGGCGATCACCAGCGTCATGCCCAGCGCCGCCAGCATCAGGGGCGCGGCGCGGTTGATAATGTCGATCACGCTGCCGTACAGATGGCCGTCGCGCACTTCGAGGTGGAAAAAGCCGGGGATGGTGAAAAAGGCCACCAGCAGCAGCAGGACCAGCGCGCCCACCGGGCGGCCGAGCGGATGCGTCAGGACGTTATGCAAAGGGGAACCATCCGTGGTGGAGGCCGGACGCGCGGCGCCGGCCGGTGTGGAGATGCTCATGCGGTTTCTCCCGCAGCGTGGGTGTCGCCGGCGATCACTTGCAGCACCGTGGTGTCGTCGAGTTCGCCACGCGCATATTCGCCGCAGGCTTTGCGGTCGCGCATGACAACGATGCGGTCGCTGCAGCGCAGCACCTCGGGCAGCTCGGACGAGATGAACAGGATCGCCATGCCTTTGCGGCACAGCTTGGTGACATACGTCATGATTTCCTGCTTGGCGCGCACATCGATGCCGCGCGTCGGTTCGTCCAGGATCAGCATTTTTGGATTGGTCACCAGCCAGCGCGCCAGCAGCGCTTTTTGCTGGTTGCCGCCCGACAGGCTGCCGATCGGCGTCTCGATGCTGGCCGTCTTGATGCCCAGCGCCTTCACGTATTCATCGGCCAGCGCCTGCTGGCGCTTGAACGGGATCGCACGCAGCAAGCCCGTGCGTGCCTGCAAGGCCAGGATAATGTTTTCGCGCACCGACAGCGACAGAATGGCGCCCTCGTGCTTGCGGTCTTCCGAGCAGAAGCCGATGTCGGCGCCGATGGCGTCGCGCGGCACGGCAAAGTGCTTCTCCTTGCCATTGATGCGGATGCTGCCCGTATCGGCCTTGTCGGCGCCAAACAGCAGCCGCGCCAGTTCGGTGCGGCCCGAGCCCAGCAAGCCGGCCAGGCCCAGCAGTTCGCCCTGGCGGATACGAAAATCCATCGGCGCCAGCGCACCCTTGCGGCCCAGGCCCTGCGCTTCGACCACATTCGGGCCAAAGGTGGCGGCGCCATCGTGCAGCGGTTCGTCGGCCAGCGCCTGCGTATCGGCCGCCACGCCGATCATCTTGTTGACCAGCGCCAGGCGCGACAGTTCGCTACACGGGTATTCGCCTTCGCGCTCGCCGTTGCGCATCACCGTGATGCGGTCGGAAATGGCATAGGTCTGCTCGAGGAAATGGGTGACGAACAGGATGGCCATGCCCTGCTCGCGCAAGCGGCGCAGCACGGAAAACAGCAGGTTGACTTCCGCCTCGTCGAGGCTGGAGGTCGGTTCGTCGAGGATCAGCACGCGCGCCGAAATATTCAGGGCGCGCGAAATGGCCACCATCTGCTGGATCGCCAGCGGATAAGCAGATAGTTGTGCCGTGACATCGATATCGATCTGCAATTGCTGCAGCAAGGCACGCGCCTGCTGCTGCATGGAACGCCAGTCTATCGGGCCAAAGCGCGCTCCGAAGCGGCGCGGATAGCGGCCGATAAAGATGTTTTCAGCCACCGACAGGTTCGGGCACAGATTGACTTCCTGATACACGGTGCTGATGCCCAGCGCCTGGGCGTCCGAGGTCGAGGCCGGCGCGATGGGTTGGCCATCCAGCATGATTTCTCCGCTGTCGGGCGTGTAGACGCCCGTCAGCACCTTGATCAGGGTCGACTTCCCGGCGCCGTTCTGCCCCATCAAGGTATGCACTTCGCCCGGATACAGGCGCAGTGCGACATTGCTGAGGGCTTTGACGCCGGGAAATGACTTGCTGATGCCGCGCAGTTCCAGCAACGGCACTGGCGCGGCGTCATGATTCACTTGCGTAGTCATCGGCAAGCTTAGTATTTACGGTTAGGAAATTCCTTGGCGGCCACTTCGGCGGGGAACACGCCTTCCACCGTCGTGATGCGTTTCGGCACCGGTTTGCCGGCCACCACATCGCGCGCGATCGACATCAGTTGCGGGCCCAGCAGCGGGCTGCACTCGACAGTCACGTTCAGCTTGCCGGCGATCATCGCTTCGAACGCGCCTTTGACGCCATCGATCGAAATAATGATGATGTCCTTGCCCGGTTTCATGCCCGCTTCTTCGATGGCCTGGATGGCGCCGATCGCCATGTCGTCATTGTGCGCGTACAGCACGTTGATCTTCTTGCCTTCGGCCTTCAGGAACGCTTCCATCACTTCCTTGCCCTTGGCGCGCGTAAAGTCGCCCGTTTGCGAACGGATGATCTTCATGTTCGGATTCTTGCCGATCACTTCCGCAAAGCCCGCCTTGCGGTCGATGGCCGGCGCCGAACCGACCGTGCCTTGCAATTCGACGATGTTCAGTTGCGCGTCCGGGGTTTTCTTGGCGTGCTCGAGCAGCCACTGGCCGGCGCGGCGGCCTTCTTCCACGAAGTCCGAACCGATAAAGGTGACATACAGCGATTTGTCGGTGACATTGACGGCGCGGTCGGTCAGGATGACGGGAATCTTGGCGGCCTTGGCTTCACGCAGCACGGTATCCCAGCCCGATTCGACGACCGGCGAAAACGCGATCACGTCGACTTTCTGGGCAATGAACGAGCGCAGAGCCTTGACCTGGTTTTCCTGTTTTTGCTGGGCATCGGCAAATTTCAGGGTGACGCCATCTTTCTTGGCCGCATCCTTGATCGACACGGTATTGGCGGTACGCCATTCGCTTTCGGCGCCCACTTGCGAGAAACCCATCACCAGCGGCTTGGCGGCAAAGGCGGACGTCGTGCTGGACAGGGCAAGCAGGATGGCGCTGGCGAGCAGTGTGCGGCGTGTCAATTTCATTGTAGTCTCCATTATTATCGGAATACCAACACAGCGGGATGCCGGCTGGGCGTTTTTTTATGAACCCATGGTAGGAGAAAGCAACATAGCCATCCAATCAATTCTTTTTCGCTTGTGATATCGATTTATATATCGGTATCGAAAATACAAAGTCCTGTCCGGGGTAAACGAAAAAAAGCTCCTGCGGCGCGAGGCCGGCAGGAGCGAACGTTTGCTGCGGGGGATTAAAAAAGAACTTACACCCAGCCGGCGTCGACGATGAATTCCTGCGACGAGCACATCGCGCCATCGTCGGCGGCCAGGAACAGCACCATGGCCGAGATATCCTGCGGCATCAATTTACTGGGCAAGCACTGGCTTTTCCTGATTTCCAGCTCGGCCGCGTCGTCGACCCACAGGTCGATCTGGCGCTGCGTCATGACCCAGCCGGGGGTGACGGTATTGACGCGGATATGGTGCGCGCCATAGTCGCGCGCGAGTCCCCGCGTCAGGCCCACCACGGCCGCCTTGGTGGTGGCATAGACGGGATAGCCGCCCGACTTCATGTGCCAGGAAATCGAGCTGACATTGATGATGGAGCCGCCGCCCCGGCGCTTCATGCCTTCGAACACGGCCTGGCAGGTAAAGAACATCGGGCGCTGGTTGATCGCGATGCGTTCGTTCCAGTATTCCAGGGTGACGTCCTCGGCCTGGTGGCGCTGGTCGTTGGCGGCATTGTTGACCAGCACGTCGAAGTCGCCGATCTCGGCCACAAAGCCGGCCATCACGGCCTGCAAGGCGGGAATGTCCGTGATGTCGCAGTGGCGAAACAGCGGCGCGGGCAAACCAGCCTCTGCCAGGCGGCGGCACAGGGCCTCGCTGGCATCACGGGCGATATCGACAAACGCCACCTGCGCACCCTGGGCGGCAAACTCCTCCACCATCGATTCGCCGATGCCGCTGCCGCCACCCGTAATGAATACGCGCTTGCCGCGCAGGCTGTCATACCTTGCCAACTGCTTCATCTGTTCTCCACTGTTTTACCGATTGACGCTTATTCTTTGCCCAATACACCGTCTTTACGGCGCCAGATGCCCAGCGGATTGCCGTCACGCAGCGATTCCGGCAGCAGGTCCTGCAGCAGGTTCTGGTACGACACCGGACGCAGGAAGCGGTTGATCGCGGCCGTGCCGACCGAGGTGCTGCGGCCGTCCGAGGTGGCCGGGAACGGGCCGCCGTGCACCATCGCGGTCGACACTTCCACGCCGGTCGGGAAACCGTTGGCCAGGATGCGGCCCACGCGACGTTCCAGCGCCGGCAGCAGACGGCGTGCGTCTTCCAGGTCGCCCTGGTCCATTTGCAGGGTGGCCGTCAGCTGGCCTTCCAAGCTTTCCGTGATCTCGACCAGTTGCGCGATATCGCGGCAGGCCACCAGCAGCGAGACGGGGCCGAACACTTCGTCGCGCAGGTCGTGCTTGGCCAAAAACGCCTCGCCCGAAGTGACGAACAGGGCGGCGGCGCCCTTGCCTTCTTCGCCCGCGTTCTGCACCAGCGGTTTCACGTCGGCATGCTGCGCCAGGGCTTCCACGCCCTTCACGTAACTGCTGGCGATGCCGGCCGTCAGCATGGTGGCGGCTGGCGCTGGCGCCAGCGCTTCGGCGGCGGCGGCGGCAAAAGCCGTGAATTCAGGACCTTCCAGACCCAGCACCAGGCCGGGATTGGTGCAGAACTGGCCCACGCCCATCGTCAGCGAACCGGCAAAACCGGCGGCGATCGCGGCGCCACGGGCGACCAGCGCCTGCGGCAGCACGAACACCGGGTTGATGCTGCTCATTTCTGCGTAGACAGGAATCGGTTGCGGACGGCTGGCCGCCACTTTCATCAGCGCCAGGCCACCCACGCGCGAACCCGTGAAACCGACGGCCTGGATGGCGGGATGGGCCACCAGGTCCTGGCCGAGATCGTTGCCGATGCCGGTCAGCAGGGAGAATACGCCGGCTGGCAGCTTGGCGATCTCGACCGCCTTGACGATGGCGCGCGCCACCAGTTCCGAGGTGCCAGGGTGGGCCGGGTGGGCTTTGAGCACTACCGGGCAACCGGCGGCCAGGGCCGAGGCGGTATCGCCGCCGGCGACCGAAAAGGCCAGCGGGAAGTTGCTGGCGCCGAATACGGCCACCGGACCCAGGCCGATCATGCGCAGGCGCAGGTCAGGGCGTGGCGGGGTGCGTTCCGGCAAGGCGGTATCGAGGCGGGCGTCGGTCCAGGAACCTTCGCGCAGCAGGCCGGCGAACAGTTTCAGCTGGCCCACGGTACGGCCACGTTCGCCTTCCAGGCGCACGCGCGGCAGGCCGCTTTCGGTCATGGCGCGCACGATCAGGTCGTCGCCGATGGCCAGGATCTGCTCGGCGATGGTGTCGAGGAAGTCGGCGCGCTCGGCGTCGCTGGTGGCGCGGTAGGTGTCGAAGGCGGCTTCTGCCAGGCGGCAGGCTTCATCGATCTGGGCCGCGTCGACGGTCTGGAACGACGGCGCGACATGCGCGCGCGCGGCCGGGTCCCATGCTTCGAAGGACGCGCCGTTGGCTTTGACGGCGACGCCGCCGATCAGGGCTTCGCCCGTGATATTGAAACTCATAATGTGCTCACTTTCGCAAATTCGGTAGGGAAGATTTCGAGGCGGTTCGACAGCGCAGGGCCAAAGGCCGGTGCCTCGACTTCAAACGTTTCGCCCGGCGCAACACTGACGCCATCGGCAAAGCTCAAGGTGGCCGTGCCGAAGAAGTGTACATGCACATCGCCTGGGCGTTTGAACAGCGGATATTTGAAATGGTGGTGTTCCAGGTTGGCGATCGTGTGCGACATATTGGTTTCGCCGCTGACAAAGGCCTTTTCCCAGCGCACCTTGCCGGCAGCGTCCAGCACGCGCGAGGTGCCGTCGATATGCTCGGGCAACTCACCGACCAGCAGGGCCGGGCCGACGCTGCACATGCGCAGTTTCGAGTGGGCCAGGTACAGATAATTCTGGCGTTCGGTCACATGATCCGAAAATTCATTGCCGATGGCGTAGCCGACGCGATACGGCTGGCCGTCGTCGCCGATCACGTACAGGCCGGCAATTTCCGGCTCTTCGCCGCCGTCCAGCGCAAAGTCGGGCATGCCCAGCGGCTGGCCGCCGGCGCGCACGATCGAGCCGTCGCCTTTATAGAACCATTCGGGCTGGGCGCCGGCCGTGCCGTCGGCAGGCTTGCCGCCTTCGACGCCCAGGCGGAACATCTTCATCGAGTCGCTCAAGGACTCGGCGTCGCCGCCGATCTTCTTGTGCATGGCGTCACGCGCGCCGGCGCTGCCCAGGTGGGTCAGGCCCGTGCCCGTCACGTAGCAGTGGGCTTCATCAAAGTGATCGAGCGGCGGCAAGACGCGGCCAGCCGCGGCAACTTCCGCATAGGAATGCGTGATGCTGCCAACGCTGGCATTGACCAGTTCGGCGATGCCGGTCTTTTGAGCAATCGCCGCGCGCGCCAGCGCATAGGTCGTGTCGTAGCCGTCGATGACGCGGATACTGTCGTCTTGCAGCAGGCCAACTTGGCGGCCACCGTTTTCGTTCTTGAATTGAATCAGCAACATGTCAGTTCTCTCGCTTAGTGTGAATGGCGTGGCACGGCGGAACCGCGCGGGCCGACCAGGAAGTCGAAGTCGCAGCCTTCATCGGCCTGCAGCACGTGTTCGATATACAGCTGCTGGTAGCCGGTCTTCGGACCCGGCGCGCTGCCGCGCACGCGCACCGCCTGGCGCGCCGCCATTTCTTCATCGGTAATGTCCAGGTTCAGCAGGCCACCGGCGCAGTCCAGGGTGATCCAGTCGCCATCCTGCACGATGCCCAGCGGGCCACCGGCCATCGCTTCGGGCGCCACGTGCAGCACCACGGTGCCGTAGGCGGTACCGCTCATGCGCGCGTCCGAAATGCGCACCATGTCCTTCACGCCGGCGGCCAGCAGCTTCGGCGGCAGGCCCATATTGCCCACTTCGGCCATGCCCGGATAGCCTTTCGGGCCGCAGTTCTTCATCACCAGCACCGAGTCCTTGTCCACTTCCAGGTCCGGGTCCATGATGCGCGACTTGTAGTGCTCGAAGTCTTCGAAGACGACGGCCTTGCCGCGGTGCTGCATCAGCGCCGGCGTGGCGGCCGACGGTTTGAGCACGGCGCCGCGTGGCGCCAGGTTGCCGCGCAGAATGCAGATGCCGCCGTCTTTCAGCAGAGGGTTGTCCAGGGTGCGCACCACTTCGTCGTCATAGATCGGCGCATCCTTGCAGTTTTCCCACAGCGACTTGCCGTTGACGGTCAGCGCGTCCGGGTTCGGCAACAGATTGCCATCGCCCATGCGGCGGATCACGGCCGGCAAGCCGCCCGCGTAATAAAACTCTTCCATCAGGAAGCGGCCCGATGGCAGCAGGTCGACGATGGTCGGCATGCCACGGCCCACGCGGGTCCAGTCTTCCAGTTCCAGGTCGACGCCGATACGGCCGGCAATCGCTTTCAGGTGGATCACGGCATTGGTCGAACCGCCGATGGCGGCGTTGACGCGAATCGCGTTTTCGAAATTTTCCTTGGTCAGGATTTTCGACAGTTTCAGGTCTTCGCGCACCATTTCGACGATGCGGATGCCCGACATATGCGCCAGCACATAGCGGCGCGCGTCCACCGCGGGAATCGCCGCATTGTGCGGCAGCGAGGTGCCCAGCGACTCGGCCATGCAGGCCATGGTCGAGGCCGTACCCATGGTGTTGCAGGTACCGGCCGAACGCGAGTGGCCCGCTTCGGCGGCCAGGAATTCGTGCATGGAAATTTCGCCGCCCTTGACCTGCTCGTGCAACTGCCACACGGCCGTGCCGGAACCGATGTTCTTGCCATTGAGTTTACCGTTCAGCATCGGGCCGCCAGTCACCACGATGGTCGGGATATCGACGGAAGCGGCGCCCATCAGCAGCGCAGGCGTCGTCTTGTCGCAGCCGACCAGCAGCACCACGCCGTCCATCGGATTGCCGCGGATCGACTCTTCGACGTCGATTGACGCCAGGTTACGCGTCAGCATGGCGGTCGGGCGCAGATTCGATTCGCCGTTCGAGAACACGGGGAATTCGACCGGAAAACCGCCCGCCTCCAGGATGCCGCGCTTGACGTGCTCGGCCAGCTTGCGGAAGTGCGCATTGCACGGCGTCAGTTCGGACCAGGTATTGCAGATGCCGATGATCGGTTTGCCCTGGAATTCATGGTCGGGAATGCCCTGGTTTTTCATCCAGCTGCGATACATGAAACCGTTCTTGTCCTGGGAACCGAACCACTCGGCCGAGCGCAGGGTTACCTTCTTTTTTGTGTCAGACATGCCATTCTCCTGTGTGTGCCATGCCCGACAATCCAGCGCCCCGGGCAGCGATGTGGCGATACTAAAGAAAGGCGCCATGCCTTTCCAATCAATTTTTATAGCGTTTCGATACCGAAATGAATATCGACAGTGGCAACAATCACGCCCTGCAAGCAGGGCGTGACAGCAGGGATGGGAATGGGGGCTTACTCCGCTGAAAAGCGGTAGACCGTGGCGGAGCGGTATTCCTGGCCCGGCCGCAGGATGCAGCTGGGGAAGTGCGGGTGGTTGGGGCTATCGGGAAAATGCTGGGTTTCCAGGCAAAAAGCGCTGCGCTGGCCGTGGGCGCGGCCCTTGCCCGGCTGGCTGCCGTCGAGGAAGTTTCCCGAGTAAAACTGCACACCCGGCTCTTCTGTATACACCTGCATCACGCGCCCCGACTGCGGCTCGCGGACAAGTGCCGCCAGGTTCAATGCCTGCCCTGCCTGTTTATTGAGCACGAAGTTGTGGTCATAGCCGCGCCCGATGCCGATCTGTGGGTGATCAAAGGCAATCCCGGCGCCGATCGCGGTCGGCGTGCGCAGGTCGAACGGCGTGCCGGCCACATCGGCCAGTTCGCCGGTGGGTATCGAACCGGCGTCCACCGGCGTGTAGCGGTCCGCATGGATGACGATCTCGTGCGCCAGCATATCGCCCTGCCCCGCCAGGTTGAAATAGCTGTGGTTGGTGAGATTGACGGGCGTGGCCTGGTCGGTCACGGCGTGATAGCGCAGGCTCAAGGCATTGTCATTGTTCAGCTCATACACCAGCGTGACATCGAGCTTGCCCGGATAACCATCTTCGCCATCGGGGCTGCTGCGCGTAAAGCTAATGCCCACCGCATCGTCCGTTTTAAACGGCGCCGCCTGCCACAACACCTGGTGAAAACCTTGTTCGCCGCCATGCAAATGATTCGGCGCATTGTTGATCGCCAGCTGATAACTCTTGCCATCGAGGCTGAACTGCCCCTTGGCAATCCGGTTGCCAAAGCGCCCGATTACCGCCCCCAGGAAGGCCGAGTTGGCCAGATACGGTTCGATATGGTCAAAACCCAGCACCACATCGGCCAGCACGCCGTTGCGATCCGGCACATGGACTTCGCTGATGATGGCGCCGAAGTCCAGCACCTTGACTTGCATGCCGTGGCGGTTGGCGAGCGTATGGGCGGTCACGGGAGAGCCATCGGGCAGGTTGCCGAAAGGCGCGGAGGTCACGGAAAGAACAGCAGCGTCAGTGTGCATGGAGGTGTCGTCTCGGTATGTTTTTTATCGGTCGATCAAGCGCATGCCATATAGAAAGTCGTGCGCGTGCCTGCGTTGATCTTAGGGGGTCAACGAAAGCCGCGCCAATCATTTTTTGCAGCGCTTCGATACCGGTTTGGATATGCTCGCCTGCAATGCCGCAAGCCAGGCGCTGCGCGACATTGCAAAAGCACAAGCAGCCAGCACAGCTTTAGGCGCACTGAGGCTGGCGCAACAACTGCCATTCAAGCAAAAAACAGGAAGGAAACTTGGTGCGGCTGGCGGGGATCGAACCCACGACCCTTGGCTTCGGAGGCTCGTTAGACGACTACGAAAACTGGCTTATTTTACTGTAACTCCTTGAATTTACATCATATTCCCACTTGCAGAATTAGGCAAGCGAAGGAAAGTTTGGGAAGAAAATCGGGGATAATTTTCCCCAAGATTTTTCCCAAGCTCATCGCTGTCATCCAGTCGCATGCCCAGGAAAACGTGCAGTGACTAGCATGCTAAGGACGTCTCGAGAATACAAGTATCTCTCGTAGCAATCCATTAGCAAAATATGCCAATCTCACTCAATCGTCTTGAGCACATCGCTAAAAGACGTAGCCACAAGGTAGCGGGCTGGGTTCGCGCCCCCCTCCAACGCCGCGAAATGCGCCTTGCCGCATTCGATCTTGGCATCTTCCTTGCTGCGCAGGTCGTCGGTGAACAGGCTGCTCTTGGTCTCGACGACGAAATACAAACGCTGCGTGCCATCGTGGTCGAACAAGATAGCCCAGTCCGGGTTGTAAGGCCCTAGTGGCGTGGGCACCTTGAACCAGCTCGGCAGCTTCGCATATAGCACTACGCCATCGTTCTTCTCCAGGGCATCGGCAAAGTCGCGCTCGATATCCGAGTCGTAAATAACGTGCTCATAGATCGACCGCTTGGTATCCAGCAGCATGTTACGCAGATAGCCGGTTAACTCATCCTTAGCGAACAGCTCCTGGGCATAGAAATGCTCGTCTCCAATTTTCTGGTACTTGATGCCATCTACCAGAGCGAGGCGCTTGCAACGGTTGATGACCTCGGCCGTCTGCTCGATGAACTGCTGCGGGTTGCGCTTAAAGTCGTCCAACCGACCACTGCCGGTCAGGATGGCAATGATGCTGCGACGCGTGAGCTGGGTGCGATCCTGCAAATCAGTCAGCAAATCTGGCAACTCGATGTCGCCCTCTTCTAGCACCACGGTCGCGGCGCCTTCCTTCTCAGTAGCCAGTACGCCCGCCTGGCCAATAGAAATGTCGGCCTTGCGCCACTGCAGCCGCGCCTTGGCTATGACCGGGGCCTTCTTCAGCTCGGCGGTGCAGTCTTGCAGCAACTTGGCATTGTCAAACTGAACTCGGTAGGTGGTCTGGTGCTTGATGCGGTTCCACAGCGCCTTGAAATCATCCGACAGATAGACGGCCTTGCCGTCTTTGTCCTTGCGCAACGGAGCAGCCTTGCGCTCATCGGCGTTCTTAATTTCGAGCCGGCCCGACACCTTGCGCAGCACTTCGGCGATCTGGCCGCGCTGCACCTCAACCGCTTCGGGCAACACCAAGGTGCCGTCCTTCAGGGCCAGCTTCAGCGATTGCTGTACCTTACCTCTGGCATCGACGTACCCCGTCGCCTTCAAGTGCTCCCATAAGGCTTTTGACTGATCCACACCAAACGGGGAGAGCGTGCCATCGGCCCCCTTGATGGCGATGCCTGCGAACTGGTGCTGTTCCAGAATGCCGAACCGGATGCCCGTGTCGACCTCGATCTCCTTTTGCAAGTTCTCGGCGAACTGCTCGTAGGACTCGGTGGCGATGACGGTCAACCGATTGACCTCGAAACCGCGCACCCGTTCGCCATATTGATTCACGCACAGCCGCAGACCCCGGCCGATTGTCTGCCGGCGCTCGCGCTCAGTGCCCATTTCCCGCAGCGTGCAAATCTGGAAGACGTTGGGGTTGTCCCAACCCTCCTTCAATGCCGAATGCGAAAAGATAAATTTAAGCGGCGTATCGAAGGCAAGCAGCTTTTCCTTCTCCTTCATGATGAGGGTGTAGGCTCGCTCAGCGTTCTCGCGGTTGCCGACGTTGTTCTCGGTGGTGTCCGACCAAACTCCTTTCTTATCCTTAGAGAAGTAACCATCGTGCACTTCTTCTGCGGCGCTGGCTAAGTCGATTTCGGCGAACATGCTCTGGTAGGCAGGCAGCTTCGCAGCACGTCGGTACTCTTCCTCGAAGATGTGAGCGTAGTCACCTTTCACTGGGTTGCCATCAGCGTCGTACTGGCGGTATCGCCCCACTGCGTCGATAAAAAACAACGATAGTACTTTGATCCCCATAGGTCGAAGTACCTTCTCTTTTTCAAGGTGTTCACGGATGGTGCGGCGAATCATCTCGCGCTGCACCGCCAGGCCATCAACATCGCCGTAGGCCTGGCCCACGGAGAGGAAGGCTTCGCCACCGGGGTAGCGCAGCTCCAGGAACTCTTTGCCCTTGGCAGTGCTAATTTCGCCTACGCGGAAGTCAGAGTAGATGTCTCGCTTGGCGGTCTGCTGCAGATCATCGCCGTCGCAGACAGTCATCTCCTGACGCTTTACGCCCGTGGCGGTCTTGACATCCAGCTCGACCTTTGCACTGATGCTTCCGCTCTTGTTGTTGACTGAAGCCAGCCGTACGAAGGCCTTATTGTGCGCGCCCTCGATAGTGGCCGCTGCCACTTCGATCTGCTTGACTAGCTTGCGCTCGTAAGCGTCTAGCGCATCGAGCCGGAACACCATGTGGTGCTTGTTGGCGTGGGTAGCCGAATAGCGTAGCGTGCATAGGGGGTTCATAGCGTCCAGGGCAGTCTTGCCAGCGCCATTTAAGCCACCGTCCACACTCTGTGGCTCATCCACGATAACGATAGGTCGCGTAGCCCTGATGAGGTCGATAGGCTTGCTGTCGCCGGTCTTCTCGCTGTCCTTGTAGAGATTGTTCACATCTTTTTTGTTGATGGCACCAACCGTAACAACCATCACCTGAATCGTGGAGTTGGTGGCGAAGTTACGCACCTGACCCAGCTTGCTGGAGTCGTAGAGGAAGAAGTCCACAGGTACGCCGGCATAAATTCCCTTGAAGTGGTCTTCCGTGATCTGCAGCGACTTGTAGACGCCTTCCTTGATAGCAACCGAGGGCACCACGATGACGAACTTGGTAAAGCCGTACCGCTTGTTCAGCTCGAGAATCGTGCGTAAGTAGACATAGGTCTTGCCGGTGCCGGTTTCCATTTCGACGGTGAAGTCGCCCGAGGCCAGTACGCCGGAAGGTGCAAGGCCCCCGCGCAACTGGACATCACGCAGGTTCTGAAGAAGTTGGTCGTCCAGCAGCGTCAGGCGGTTGCCAACGCCGAGATCGGTATCGGCCACGCCCAGTGTCAATTGCTGGTCAGGTAGCTTCATCGTCACTGTAAATTCCGTGCGGCAGGACTCTTGACCGCGAAATAGGTCACAGACTGCCTCAATGGCCTGAAGCTGATAGTCGAGGTTCGCCTCAAAGTGAAGTTTCATTAGCGGCCCTTCAAAGACTGCGAACGGTCTGGATACCGTTCTGCGCCAGGATCGCCGCAAGATTGGTCTTGGCAACGTCATCGGCAAATGCACTGTCGCGGAACACGCAGGTCGTGTCGCCAGCTGGCATGACTTCTTTGTGAAAATCAATAATGCCTTGGGCCAATGGCTCAATGTCCCCGGCTGCAATTGTCGTAGACAAGCAGGCGATGAGAACGCCGCCGCCAACTGAATGCAGTTTCTTGCCCGCTACCACCCTCTGAGTAATTGGCACGCAAAGATCCAGTCCCAGCTTAATTAACAACTCGTACAGGACATCGTCCTCAGATCGACCAACTACGATGCTATCTTGATGGTCGAACAGCGACCGCTCAAGATCGACGGGCGCGGGATTCCAGGCTCTGATATTTGAATAGTCGAGCTTAAAGACTCGAAAGCCAAAATCGAGCATAAGCAAAGGGGCCGAGAGCTGGATGTTCTTCCCGGCTCGACGCAAGCGTTCCTTAGTTATTTCAGCAAGATTTCTTGGGGCGCCCAAAGCATCACAGAGCTGAACGGCTGCCTTCTGATCCTTATCTGAGTCATTCAGCGGTTCAGGTAGTTGGACCAGAATAAACTTACGATGAACAGAATCTTTGGCGTTCAATTTCCATACCGCTTTAGCCGTCGCCCCAGAGCCAGCAAAAAAATCGACAATGAGATCACCAGAATCCTTCAACAGAAATGGCAAAAATGCCTCATATAGTCGAACAGGCTTCGGGTTGGTAAAAACCTTTCCTTCTTTGGGGAAGTCTTCCTTGAGATCATACGCACCCAGCCTGCCGTCCAACTCCAACAGGCTGGAGAGCTTTTCCTTAAACTCCGATGCATATACCTTTAGTTCAATAATTTTAGAATGGTCCTCTCCGAATAATATGCGGCGGGCAGCCAGCAGCTCATCCATCGTTTTCTTCGGGAAACGATACCCCATCAAAGGTTGTTTACAAGGAAGTTTAGTGCCGGGGTGAATGACATCGTAACGATACCCTTCCCTTCCTGGGTTATGGACGCTTTGACTTCCGGTATACACGCCACCTTCATCTATATACTTGTATCGATCAAGTGGCCATAGTTCCGCCTTGTGTTCGCGGAACCACTCATCGTACGCATCTCGAAGAGCCTGGTCTTTGTACTTTTTTGATAGCGTTTCGCCGATCTGGATTAGCACATCCTTTACGTCAGAAATCGAGGATTTCCATTCGGAATCTATCTCGTCTTTCTTCTTTGCCACAACCAGCAGGTACTCATGCTCGGTGGCCACGTTTGTTGGATTATTGTCAGTGGCATTTTTCCAAACGATTGTACCAACAATATTTTCCTCTCCAAATATGTCGCAGCAAATTAGACGAAGAGAGGAGTATTCCCGTTCGTCGACCGAGATGAATATCACGCCGTTATCCCTAAGCAACCCCCGCGCGAGCTTCAGCCGCGGATAGATCATACTTAGCCAATCGGTGTGAAAGCGACCGCTTGCATCCGTGTTGCTGCTAACTTTTTTTCCGCCTTCCGCCTGACCAGTCAGCTCCAAATAATTCTTAATATTGTCATGAAAATTATCGGGGTAGACGAAGTCCTTGCCAGTGTTATATGGTGGATCGATGTAGATTAGCTTAACTTTGTTCGCATAGCTCTTCTGCAGCAACTTGAGCACTTCTAGGTTATCACCCTCAATCATCACATTTCGGGTGTTATCCCATTCAACACTTTCTTCTGGGTGGGGGCGCAGCGTGCCGTTGCTGGGCGTAAGTGCCAGTTGACGCGCCCGGCGTTTACCGTGCCAATTCAGGCCGTACTTCTCTTCGGCATCTGTAGCTGTCTGGTCACCCACCAAAGCCTTAAGCACATCCACGTTGACAGCCACACCATCTGCTCCCTCGGTGATTAGCTCGGGGAACAGGGCCTTGAGTTGTTCGATGTTGCCCGCCACCAAGTCAGCTGACTTGGCAGCCGGTTGGGTTGCTTCTATTTTTTGCATCTGGATCTCCGTCATTTGCAGGGTAATCAAAGTTGTTTACGTGCCGATGCTAGCTCGGTGCTGATGCGCTGAAGCGCGAGGTTTAAGTCCACCTGCCTTGCCATCTGTTTTTCCTTGGCCGCAAGCGCGCGTAAGCGATTTGCTTCTTGCTCCAAACGTTGGCAGGTGCGCAAGGTCTGGCGGCGTGCGGCAACCAAGTCCGGCGTTTCGGATTCATTGAAGGTGCCGGTATATTGCGACGCCTGCAAAGCAGTCAGGCAGTTCATCCAGCCTTGGTACAGGGCAAGCAAACTGGTTTGCGGTTGCCGGGATAGGGCCAGCGCATGAACGAACGGATGATCGGCTGTCAGGTCAAGTGCCATGTCAACCGTCGCCGGTTCGCCATCCAGCACTACCTTGCCAGCCTCATTCTGTGCCCAGCGTTTGTGTGCTAGGGAGAGGTGCACGCCCTGCGGCGCAGCAAGCAGAAGCAGCAATGGATAAGGCACGGCACGGTGTACTAATTCAGCCAGGCGTGTAATTTTAACTGGTCGGGTGTGTTGACCTGCACGGGCTACGCCAACGCCGTCACCCTGAGGGGCATTGCGCACGGTGATGCACAACACTGCGACCTCTGCATAATCGCGGCAATCGTCCCGGTATTCGGCCACGCCCACTGTGTTGGGCTTCAAGGCCGCAATCCACTGAATTTCTTCGACAGTGTCGTTGATGAGGTGTTTGTCTGCGCTGGTCGGTGCGCCGTTTTCGACCAGCATCTTTTTAGGAACACGCTGATCCACGCGGCAACTGGTCGGAAGACTCAGCGCAGAAAGCAACATGCCGGTCAGCGACTGCTCCGTCACGCAGCGGCTCCCGGCAACACAACCATGAAGGCGAGCACCTCGAACTCATTACTGCCGGCAAACTCACCCTTCATAGCATGGGTGCCACCCGGCGAAAACAGGCTTGCTACGGCGCGTTCTTCGTTCTTGCCCACCACTGATACCACTGCGGCGGCGAGCAGTTTCTGCGCGTGGCGCATGTCCTCGCCCTGACGCGTGTCCTTATCGAACTTAGCGCAAGCACCATCGTCGGGCAGCTCGCGCCCGAGGGCTAAGCGCTTGAGCCGGTCCAAGATACGCTTGGCCTGGGGGTACGGCAACAGCACAGCGCCATCATCGCCAACATGGGCCAAGTAGATCGGCGCGAGTGGATAGTCGGAGTGCTGGCCCTTGGCCGCAACGGCGCCTTCCGCCCGTAAGCAAAAGATGACGCCAGGAGCTATGTCGGCGTCAATGCTGGTCGTGACTGCGTAGGTTCCCAACGGCAGGGTATCGAGCTGGCCTGGGTGTTCCTTCAGGTACTGCGCCAAGTCGATGCGGAAGTCGGTCAGCGTCAGGTCAGTGATGGAGACGCCATTGCTCAGGTCCTCCATATCAATGACCGTATCCTGAAGCTTGAGCAACTGCTTGCGCCGGTATTCTAGGTCGTTCATTGGGTTGCCCGACTGCTGCTCGATAAGGTTTTCCTCACCAGTGGCTGAGACATCTAGCAACACCATGCGCCCACTAACGCGCTGCTCCAGACCGATGTACTCTTCCAGTTCCATATTAGGCCAGAAGTTAACTAGCTGGATGTTCTGGTTAGGCGAACCGATGCGGTCGATACGACCGAAGCGCTGGATGATCCTAACGGGGTTCCAATGGATATCGTAGTTAACAAGCCAATCGCAGTCCTGCAAATTCTGACCTTCAGAGATGCAGTCGGTAGCAATGAGCAAGTCGATCTCGCCTTCCGCAACCAGGTCGGCCGGGCGTTCCTTTGAACGTGGAGCGAAGGCCGACAAGACACTGCTCATATTTTTACGCAAACCGGGTAGGGTGGTCTGGATACCAGCACTACCGGTAATCAATCCAGCGTCAATACCCAAAGTGCTCTTGGCCCACGACGCGAGGCTAGCATAGAGGTACTGGGCTGTGTCTGAGAACGCGGTGAATACGATAATCTTGCGGTTGCCTGCATTTATCGGTTCACGGCACTTCTGCTCAATCATTGCGCGCAGCTTGGCCAGCTTGGCATCGCGCAAAGCATCTACCTGCTGCGCCGCTGCCAACAGGGTAGCCAAGCGGTTTCGGTCCTCTATAAGGTCTTGTTTCCAGCGGATGAGGTCCACATCTGTTAGCAGCACCTTAACTTTACGTCCAACCAGCAGGGACTCGAACGCAGGATCGTCAATGTCTACGCCAGCAATATCAATTTCCTCGACGCTCTCGTCATGGGTTTCGATATGATTCAGAACGGCTACAACGTCCTTGAGCTGCCGCTGGATCGTCAACGCGAACGAAGACACGGCACTCTCCATTCGCTTGAGCACGTTGACCCTCAATAAGTGGATCAAGCTCTCTTCGCGGTCAGCCTGACGGAAAAAACTCTCACCACCCCGAATTTCGGTGCTGTACTTGGCATCATATGCGGCCTGCTTATGCGGGAGCACGTAACGTAGAGGAGCATAGCTCGCCAAGTTCAGGCGGCGGATTTCTAGGTTGATATCCTTGATGGCCCTAAACTCGCCCGCTATGTCCACATCGGCCTTGATGTTAATGGGAGGAAAACGGCCTGGAAACTTACCAGTCTCGGCCGTACCGTAATACTTTTCGACGTGCCGGCGCGACCGCGCGATAGTCAGGTGATCCAAGAGCGTAAAGTAGTCAAAGCCCAGCATTTCCACCAGATGGCCAGGCGTCCGCTCGGCCTCGTCCATTTCCAGCCAACGATTGAACTGACTTTGGGCCTTGCGCGTAGTTTCCTCAATGCTACCTATTCCATGCTCTGCCAGCGCAGTGTCGTCTCCTTCAGTGACGAAAGCGATTTGGTTCTTCAGGTCAGCTAGGCGGTTGTTCACCGGAGTGGCCGACAACATCAGCACGCGTGTCTTGACGCCCTCCTTAATGATTTTGCGCATGAGCCGGTCGTAGCGAGTCTCTTTGCTTTTGTTACTCGCCTTGTTGCGGAAGTTGTGACTCTCATCAATGACCACTAGATCGTAGTTACCCCAATTCACATTGGCCAGGTCGATGTCACCCGAAATGCCACTATCCCGCGACAGGTCGGTGTGATTCAGGACGTCATAGTTGAAACGGTCGGCCGCAAGTACGTTGCGCTTGTCGTTGGCCTTATAAAGCGTCCAGTTGTCGCGCAAGCGCTTGGGCGCCAGTACAAGCACGCGGTCATTACGCAGCTCGTGGTACTTGATGACCGCTAAAGCCTCGAAGGTTTTGCCCAGGCCCACGGAGTCAGCAATGATGCAACCACCGAAACGAGCTAGTTTGTCGATAGCACCTACGACACCGTCGCGCTGAAACTTGAAGAGCTTGTTCCAAACGACTGTGTTACGAATACCGGTAGCCGACTTAACAATGCGCTCCTCATCCATCTCGTCGCCCCTGTCCCCGAACATGTGTTTCAGGATCAAGGTGTAGAGCGTGAACGGTGCATGGTGTTGGCCCATACCCTGTAAGGCTTTAATAAGCGCTGGACGGCTATCGGGCTGCGTCTGCAAGGTTGCCCATTGCAGCTCCAACCAGCGGGCGAGTTGCGCGGCTTCCTCTGTTGACTCAGATGCTTGAATTAGGCTCAGAGGGTTGCCAGGCGTCAGGCCCAAACCGTCTGTGCTAAATGCAAACGAACCTAAAACTACCTGATTGGCTACGCCATTTGGACCACGCATAACAGCCGTGCCTTGCGGGACGCGTCCCAGCGCTCTGCGTAGCTCGACCTTTTCATCCAACCATTTCGCACACTGATTAGCTAGCCACCTGGCTTGCAGACGATTACGCGCAGCGCGATCACCCTCAGAACCAAGGAAGTCAAGCTTATCATCGGCAGGGGGGAGTATGAGTTGCACACGCTCAAGCTTTGCAAGCGCCTCTTGCAGCTCTGCAAATGCGAACAGTGAGAACGAAGGAGTCACGCAGCCGAATTGATGTCCTTGCTTTAGATGTGGGCGGATAAGATCAATGACGCGGTCTGAGCCGCTGTTTTGAATCAGCTTCACGTATTTTCACCCTCGCCCTTTGGATTGGTTCCGGCGGCTTGACGCCCTGCGACTGACTGTTCCGCGATCCAATGATCAATGTCATCTCGTTTGAACCGCCAGATCGCCCCGACCTTGAAGCCAGGTAGACGGCGCTCGACAGCAAGACGATATACGGTGCGTTGATTAACCCGAAGGTAATCGGCGACTTCTTTGACGGTCATAACGCTTTCAATCAAGGACGACATATGGGCAGTAACTTTTAAGTTGAATTCCAGTACAAGACAGTGCAAGAGAGTCTAACACGCGACTGCTTGGCAGGAGTTCCTACCTGCGCCCATTTTCCAAAATCGTCCAACCTCAATTGGCTCACGTCTGGTTCAAGAATGAAGAATAAAGCGAAGTCCGTCATATAGGAATGAGCTACAAGTGAAAGCGTTTCTTGTATTTTTTTGGAGGGGGTGCGGGGGGAGAGGCATTGGGCGCGCCCCCCTCCCCCCGCGAGAATGTTTTTCTATATCCTTTTCGCAAATCCCACACCGCCGTAGAATTGCGGCAACATATGCCCTCCTTCAAGTATAGAAAAAAACGAATAGTTGCAGAGTTCTTTTGCTCCATCGAATTCTGCCGATACCGCAAGCCCTTTTGACAAACAATCATAAGTGCTACTTCGCGCGCGCTTCTTCATCCCGAGTACATTTACGAAGAAAATGTACTCGGAACGCTTTTGGACAGATGCCACCCACAATCTAAACACGATGCCCCTAAGCCAGCGAAGGCTTCGCCCCCGAAGGGGCGCGTAGGCCACACGGCCGGAGCGACTGTTCCGCGCCCACGCGGGACAGTGCCATCGGGGGAGCCGGTGGAAGGGCAATTGACCGTCCAGGTCAAATTGAAGCGCCCCGAGCGCTGACCGTCCACCGGGGGGCGAGAGCCCCCGGCCCCGACAGCGGTCGGGCTACCTGGTTTCAAGGGCGACCGCATTCCGAAGGAACAAGGTCGAGTCCCTCGGGACCGCCCACAGCGTAAGCTTTGGGCGCCGCAGAAAGCGGGTAGCCCGAGCGCAGCTCGGGGCCGCAGGACATCGGGCACTGGCCCGAAGTATTTGGTAGGGCGTCCAGCCCGTGAAGCCAAATACGCTGTCCCGCAAGGAGTTCTCAACTCCGCGCAGCCCAGAGGGCGAAGGCCGTGTGCTTGCAAGTACGCGTCGAATCCAAAGCATGCGTTGTTTCCACCAGCGGAGCTATCCGAGGAAACAACAAAACAAAGCTCACTGAACGATCAGAAAGCAAGAATCAAGTGTGCCTAAACACATACTCGCTGCCACCTTCAAATAATCCGCTATACAAGGTAACAACATGAAGGAACTCTCGAATGAAAAGCAAACAACAAATTGGGCGCGAGTATCGTGCAAAGACGCTCAAATTCTTAGCTCACGTGGGGTACGCCACCACCCGGCAGATCGCAATGGCCGTATTGGGCTCGTGCGACATGAGCGGTCGAAAAATGGCCGGCCGTACAATTCGCAGCCTATTCGCACTTGGCTATTTGGTAAAAAAACGCGATGGAGACTCTGTGGCAGGTGAGATGATGCTGGCATTAAATCGTGCCGGGGTCGCAGCGCTCGCGGAGCTAGTCGAGATGCCGCATGGACGTGCTCATGCACGAGATTGGCTTCGTCACGCACACAAACACCGCACTGCATGCAATTCCGTTTATGCCGCTGTGACCCGAGGGCTTGACGAGGACATTGGCTGGTCAGAGTTAGAAATTCGGGCCGGTAGCGCTCCGGCTAATCTGTCGGCTTTCAGCTACAGCGACGACGATGGTATTAGTCTTCAAAAGATTCCAGACCTGCTGCTACACGGTTTCGCCGGCCCAATCTGGGTTGAGGTAGAGAACGGCTGGCGAGGAGCACGAGACATGCAGAAGCTTGTCTGGTTTTTACGGAGTATCTTTGAGCATCCAGCACCCTTGATCGACAAACTGTGGTTTGTAGTTACCGCCTCTGGCGCTAAGACTATCGGCAAGCGTCTGCACGCGGCTTTGACACATGGGCCAGAGAGCGGATATCCGCGCCAAATCCGTGAACTCGACGCCAGGATTCTGAGCGAGCGCCTTGCTATTTTTCAACTGGACGCTGACCTGTTGGAGCTTACGCGAATCCCTTTGCAGCAGGACTAAGAGTATGTTGTCCGACGTCCCCCCGCGACAAGATCAGTTCTCTCGCTGATCGCCGCTCACATCTGGGATAGGACCTTCAGGTACGAAGGCCGCAGCTTGCGGCTTGCCGTTACGACCAGGCAGAACTGTGACCAGTTCTGATGCGCTGGCAGCTAGAAATGCCTTGGCCACTTTATCTTGCACACTCAGGCGCTCCATGCGCTCGACAACTTGCGGGAACCAAGGCTGCACCTTCTCCGCTGGTGTCTCCAGCATATCGCCAGCTGGGAAAAAGGTGTGCTTGTCCACCTGGGGACCACGGCTGCCGAACAGAAGTGTTCGTGATCGCACGAGACCTGCGCGTAAGATTGCTTCGGTCTCCAACCCCTTGCACTCCTTGCGGTTAATAAGGGCGACATAGCCGGCGATCTTGCCTGGCTCAGGAGGCAGGACAACTTTCTCGCCACCGCGTTCAATCTCTTCTGGCCAGGTACGTTCGAACGGAACTACCATGCCCGTATAAAAACACTTGCCATCGCCATCGTCACGCCACCATTCGCGCACAAAACGCACTTCCACTGCGCCATCCAGACTAACAGGCACGGCGGTTTCACCGACTGGATACATCGTAATACTGGAAATCAGAATAGATGCCAAATAGACGACATTCAGAAAATCGAACATGCTTTTTCCTCATGTTAAAAATATGCAAGGAAGCGCCAAAAAAGCGCCGCCCGCTTCTTGCGGGATTCGCCGCAAGCCTAACCAAAATTGAACCGCGCCATCGCCGTTTCACGATGAGCCATATGCGCTGGTATCCATTCGGAAAGCCGCCCCCCCCCGCTCTGCTACTGCATCATCGACTTAGGTATGCCTTTGAATTGAATCGCAAGCTGGAGCGTCGCCTTGGTGCGGAAAGCTTCCGCCTCAGCTCCACTCAGGCGCTGCTCTTTGATCATTCTCTCAATCCCCGCCAGCACCTCCGGAGACAAGGACTCGCGGGCTGCGGCAAGCGCTTGTGCAGGGTCTGCGGCCGGATTGTTCGGTTCCTTGGCCGCTGCCTGAGGGTTAGCAGCTGCAAACTGCTTGATCGCTTCCCAAGCGGCCGATGCACTCGATTCCAGCGCCGCTTGCTCCGGAGTCTTGCCATCGGCGTCTTTGGTAAGTATTTTCATGGAACCAGCAGCCAGGAAGAGCTGAACTGCCACTTCATCGTCACGGCGAATTGCTGCGAAAAACTGTTCGGTCGAGTGGTACGTCAACCCCATTCCTGCAAGGTTTTTGCGCGCTTCCACTTTACTGTTGCCCTGTGATGCCACGCCGCCCGTCCCCGATACCGATGGCGAAGCAGCGGGCAATGCTGCCACATATGGCTGGGCACCTATCTCGCTCCTGGCCGGCATCAACTTGGCCACGGTATCCTTATCCGGTTCCTCAAGCGTAGCGCCAGGAACATCAATTTTCTCAACCAGCAACTGGGGCAAATTCTTGCGTATGGCCGCAATTTCTTCTTTCAGGCGCTTGGCATTGTAGTCTTCGTCCTTGCCTCGGATAGCGCTGGTAATGCCATTGAATAATCCGGCTGTCAGCGATTCAGTCTTCTTGACTGAAGCAAAGATCAGGTAAATCTTCACGCCACCCTGGAACGGGTACAGACACGCCTGCACACGTTCAGCGGCAAACATGAATGGATTTTTGATCGGTGCTGGGGTCTTGGTGACTTCCGCGTAGCCGTTGCGACACTGGTACTCACTGACAGGCTGCCCCTGGACCAGGAAATCCTGAAGCGCAGGTTCCAGCGGGCGAGCAGGCAACGCCGCCGGAAGACTGTGCACGTTATATGAGGAAGGAATAGCGAACTGTGACAAGGCATCCTTGACTTGCGCTGCCACATCCTGGGCGCGCGCATTGGGCACCACGAGTTCAGCTTTTGAGGTTTGCACATTGAACTGGTCACGAATATCCGCAGCGACAGCCCCATGCACGACGGAAATGAGCAAGCCGGCCATCACGGTTTTCAAAACTACTTTCTTGCCCATATTTCGTCCTAAATATCTAGTAATTGATATCGATCAACAAATTTCCGCTGAAGCCAGAAAAATTATGCGATCAGTGATTGTTGAAGCTGTCATGTCCCATATCCGTGGTGTGATAGAACTGATGACTGTCGGTGCCAAAAGCGTTGCCCATCACATCCACGCTGCCTATCCCAGCAATCATGGGGAGTCCGTTTGCAGGATTCAAGTCCATGAGTGGATGAGTTGCAATGTCGTCGTGCCTCTCGCCAGCAGTGGTGCTTAGTGCGTCGTAAGCAGCACTGACACGCTGATTGATGATGGCGCTATCCCCGAGTTCATAGAAGGTGAACAGAGGAATCCCCGCTGCCATTGCCGCACCACCGCAACGAAAACGCGGAGACGACACAAAAATCGCCTCATTGCCAGGTGCAAAATTTTTCACGCCCTCGCTGTCAAATTCAATGATGGGCGCTCCTTGCGATGTTACCCAACCTTTATATTTCGTACGCAAGAGCCGATTATGGATTTTTGCAAATATTGCCAACACAGGTGCTGCGATGGGTGATGCAAATGCTTGCAAGAGCAAAGAAAGCATACTGATCAACAGCGACAGGAATACCAAACCAACAGTGACCACAATCCACGTCACGCAAAATCCGCCGGCACCGATCGCGAGAACGACCAACGGCTCCTTCTTAGTAAGGAGCGCGCCAGCAAGGCCGAAAAACAAAGCAAGAACCGCGAACACCATCGCAATTCGTGAACTATTTCGCTCCGCCCAGCCCATGACATTGTTGTTAAGGAAGGTAACAAGCAGCGTCAGGGCGCCGACAGCTGCGGCAAGCGGCATTGCTTTAGTGCTCAAGCCAGCAAGGTAAGCCAGCAACAAATAAGCCAGGATCGCCGCCGCCAGTGGTCGAATGATTTTGGGAAGCAAAATGGCTCTCTCTGCCAAGGCGAGCACCGCGTCATGATGAGGGCGATCAACGTGAGAAAGATAGGTGATAAGTTGTGCGGATGGCAGTGACATGCAGCATGTTTCCTATATAGCAATTTCGCGTGGGGGGATTCGATTCTACTCATTCATCAAAATATTGCCATAGGGAATTCTACGAATTTCGTAGAGACGGCGCAAGCATATTCTACGAATATCGAAGTATGCCTCCTCGTTCCAAACCTCCCTCGTCACTTTTTGGACGGCGCTTACGCGAAGCAAGGCTTCTTGCTGGTATTCCGCAGGATAAGTTAGGTGTAGCGATTGGCCTGGACGAAACGACAGCGAGCGCAAGGTTAAGCAGGTACGAAACGGGAGTGCATGCGCCACCGGTGGAAATAGCAACTCAATTAGCGATGGCACTCAATGTGCCAACACCATTTCTTTACTGTGAAGATGATGAATTAGCTGAGGTTATCCAGGCCTGGCATCACCTTTCAAACATTGAACGACATCGGCTGCTAACGCTTCTTCGTGAGAAAACGGATTAATCTTAAAATCTAACTTTGCTCGTGCCCTATTAGTTATCCAAGGTATCATATTTCACAGAGGAAATACTCACACATTGTCACGTCTTGTAGTCAGATATGACAACCAGGGCGGACAGGGTCCGCGCACTCTCCGGTCTGAGGTACTGCGATACCTTTAATCAGTGAATGACACTTACTGAAAAGCAGCGGACCCTGTCCGCCCTGGTTGGGGATTTCACTGCTAAACGCCGCTATATGCTGCGTCATCCGCCCGCAACCGGGCCGATACATAGGCGTTCCGGCTTTCAAGGATGACTCCGTAGACGATGCGTGAGCATTGTCTACTGGTTGATTGAGACCAAGAAGGCTTAAAGACCGGTATCCGGGTGTCAACTTGGTCACAAAATTAGCTTTGCCCGTCTTGGTTTTTTCAAGTGACCATGGAGACTGGGGTTTAGGTAATTTGTTAGGACGAAGAGGCCAACGCTCGGGGCTGGCAGGTGGACGACTTGCCAGCGGAAAGAGTAAGCACTATTAGCGAAGCAAAGTGCCGGTGTGCGGAAGCAATCGCGAACTCGTAGATGGGGTTTGCAAAGTAGGCTCCCTCCACAAGCGTCGACGCCTGGCTTTAATAGCGCCATGCGCCGCCCAGCGGCGCCGTGGTTGGGGGCCTTGGCTTGAGTTGAAGAAACGCTTTGCGAGCGTATCCTTCATGGCGCTTCGCCCGAAAGGCGAAATGTAATTCCAGCTCGCAATTGCCACGATCCAGCTGGAGCGACTCCATCTAGTTTTTAAAAAAAGAGTTCCAAGTTTCCTCTTACAACAGTTCTTTGTACGGACTGCGGAGGCAACATATTTTTGGAAATATCCCTTAGCTCACTGGGAAATTTTCATATAACACAGCCATTCAGCGTCTGCGTTAAGGTAGAAAGCGTCTGTGATATGGCAGAATTCGTCTGCGATTCGGCAGAGTCGCCGTCTGCGTTTCGGCAGATTGAAAATTTTGCCATATATACACAAATCACGGTGCAGGTGACAAACCAGCGGTTTCTTTACCCCCTTTATCAGCCGGCGTGGTAGCGATGAACGCCCGCGCCGTAAACGTCGCGCTCAATGACGACCATCTTCATGTTGTCGTACAGGAGCTTGCGTGGCACACCGCCGAATGCGGCGAAGGCGCGCTCATGGCAGCCGATCAGCGTCCCCACCTTCATGTCACTGACAAACTCGACATAGCTGGCACGGCTGTAGGCCATGGTGGCGCAGAACGCATGCAGCGGTGCACTGCCTTTGCGAAACTCGACCCAATCGACCTGCAACTGTTCGCCCATCTCTGTCTCAAAGCGAATGACCGGCTCAACCGGCAAGCTCGGCCGCAGCGAGCGCATAGACGCGCACAACTGGTTAAGGCCACCCTGGTAACCGCGCTAGGTGATCTCACTGTGCAACACGCTCGCCGGTATCCAGTTTGGCTGCGCCGCCGTTTGCCGCTCCCGCAGATAGGCCTCGTATGGCGCCAGCTTGCTTGGCCGCTTTGCCTTGCGTTCGTATTTCGGCACCGCCTTCAATGCCAGGTGCCGCCGTACCGTGTTCAACCGCACTCCGCCGCAGACTCATCCCATGCTTGCTCAATAACTGAATTTCCAAACACACCTCGTCGGGTTTGGCTGCTCCGCAAAGCGGCCTTCTTCTCAAATCGGTGTATCAGTTTTCAATCGCTGCTATGTGTCAGTTTTCAATTATCAACTTAGCATCATCTGAGAGAAGGCCAACAAGCTGTCAACTAAGCATTCTTGGACGTCCAATTTGGTACAGTTCGCCGTGCCGCATGACAGACCAGCCTACCCGCGTCAGTTCATTCAGGGACTGCTTTAAAACTTGTCGGCGTGTTCGATGGGCAGAGGCAGACACTTCCTCAGACCAAACGTACCCGATCATCTTATCCAACGATACATCACGGTTGCTACCGCTATTGACCCAGTGCAAACGTTGATGTAGTAGCCTAGTGGGGTCAGAATTTAGCTGCCGCGCCTCCAGCAGGTCCAAACGCAAGTAAGTGCCCGGCCCACCATACACAGCGGCAGCAAGAATCGGGCTTAATTCGACCTCAATATGACGGCTATCGAGCACGTCACAAATCAGATGGCCTGCGGATAGGTCGAGCGCGTCAAATGAGTTTGCTCGACGGATCGAGACGCTCACGGCGGCTAGCTTTCGTAAAGCTTTACTGATCGCAGTTTGCGCGGAGCCAGACTCACGTGAATAACCGATTACCTCGGCCAAGTCGTTTTTGGTAGTACAGACTGCCGCAGTATGCCGCAGCAGTTTTTGCACATCATCCGCCAGTTTATCTTCTCCGGTCCGGGGCAGGCTTGGCCGCCGCAAGGCTGCGAACCCGGCGAGACCTTGCAACACACGCAATTCCACCGGGCCGAGTTGAGGCCCAGAGAACGTAAACATCACATTGCCCATCGTGTGCCTCAGCATCATGGGGCGAGCCAAACTGCGCTTGGCGGGGCTAATAAACAGCCCAGGGGTGTGAATGATCGCGGGAGCCATCTTTACGAAGGTCGGCAGGTGGTTCATGGGCGACGACTCCAAACAGGCATGGTCGTGATGGACCTCAAATTTCTTCATTCTTTAACTCCTTGTAGGCAACTACCACTGCCTCGACATGAGGTTGTGTTGCAGTGCTCTGGCGTATACCGCCAAGGCTAAAAGATAAGAAGAGACGAGAAGCCAAAGTTCGCAAAAACTCCCTGCTAAATATAGGAGTTAAATATATTTTTTTGTTTCCCAAAACGATGACGGGCGGTTCGATCCGACACAGCGGCTGGTACCCACGCCATCCAGGCGCTACTCCTGTCCAGCTTCAGGCACATGCAGCACAGGTTGGCAAGCACGTAGGCAGAGCAACCGCACGGGCACTGAGTGATCCGCCTCGATTGCTGCACATGCAGCGACAAGCAATTGAGCACGGTACGCATATCGACCGCCGCCAGCCAGATCGCATAGGTCGGCAGTTACATCGTAGGGCAAGCATTAATTCAAACAGTAAGCTAGCCGGCACATCGCCGGCCACGCTCAACGTTCAACTGCCCTCAGTATTATGCAAATCGCACTTTTCTTGGGCGACCACGCTTGATGCGCTCTGGCTCGACTGCACTGGGCGAAGCATGCTTGATACGGCGATGCAATTCCACCTCCTCCCAGAGCAAAATCCCCCCGATCTTTTTCGGATTGGGAATCGCGCCTTGCTGCATGTAGGTAGTGATGGTACGAACGGAAACACGCAGCACTTCAGCGACTTCCTTCTTGGTCAGGTACATATTTTCTCCCTAAATTGGAATATAGGAAGAAAACTCGTGATGTACGTTACAGAGAAGGCGCCATGTTGATCGCATCCGGGTTTTCTGCCAGCCGCGCCGCCATACGGCCTGAGTCCAAACGCAGGTAATGCTTTTCCAGGGTACGCATATCAGAATGTCCGGAAAACAAAACGACTTCATGCATCCTCAGTTGGCATGTCTCAACAAGCCGACTAATCGCTTCGCGCCGGCAATCATGGAGCCTGGCATCATAAATTTCGGCCTTGTCAGCTGCATCGCGCCAACCATGACTAAGATCAGTTGCAGGCATGGGAAAGATACGACCACTTTTTTTGGGGATCAGGTCTTGCAGAAGCTTTACAGCACCAGGCAGTAGCGGAACCTCTCTCGCGTGGACCTTCGTCTTGATGAGGAATCCCGGCTTTCTCAAGCGTACCACCATCCTCTGGAAGTCAACATCTTCCCATTGCAACGAAACGATTTCACCACGACGCAATGACGTCAATATCGCAAACAGAATGGCCGACTTCAAGGTCATGTCCTCGATACTGTTAAACACTTTCAGCAATTCATTATCCGATACGCGCCGATTGCGGGGCTCTGCAGCGTCTGGAAGCTGCATCCGCATCAAGGAATGGGCTTGCCACCAAGCTCCGTAGATAGGCCAACGGCTTTCTTTATCTAAGTATTTCGTCACCGCCCTACGTAGCAGGTTCAATTCATGTCGTGCGGTTTGGGTACTGATAGGATAGATTGGCAGGCCCGGCACTTCCTTCCCAGCCTTTTTGCGCGCGTAACGTTGATGCTTTGTAAGCGGCTTTGCACCGTCGGAAGTGGACATGGTAGCCGCACGATTGGGATCGCGTCCGGAGCCCAATTTGCCGGCAAGGCGGCTCGCCTTCCATTTGTCGATGAGGGTCTCATCCAATTGATCGACAGTTCGCTCGCCAAACCATTTGCGCAGCCTTTCCAGACGCGATGCCTCTGCGTCCTTGCCTGTAAGCTTTGGAAGATCATTCTGTTGATAAGAGTCGAACACATCCGACAGTTTGATGGAAAGCGGGGCCTTAGGGACATGTGGGAAACCGGAAGATGCCAACACAACATGGACCCGTTCTGGCAAGGCCAGTTCCTTGTTGGAGGCTCTGCTTTCCAACAGTTCTACTCGTCGGCGACGAGCCCAACGCGCGCCCTCGTCCATGGTTGAGAAGGTTGCAGAATCTTGGAACGGAGGGACAACCACCTTGAAGCGGAGCGAGCCGCTCCGCTCTTCAACGTAGATATGCTTTTCCAGGCGACCGTTTTGCTTTTTTGACATAGCGTAACTCCAGAGTTGTAGGAGTTACGTATAGGAAAAAATTGGCTGTCTCCGCGTACGCAAAATCAGGAAGGTTTCTACGGGATTTTTCCCAAAACTTTTCCCAAAAACGATTCGAAGCTAAGTTCCATTACGCTAATCTGCTTGAAAGGCGCATGAATGCTGGTGCGGCTGGCGGGGATCGAACCCACGACCCTTGGCTTCGGAGGCCAATACTCTATCCACTGAGCTACAGCCGCGTAGGGGGAATTTCTGAAGTGAAGCGAAGGATACCGTTTTTCTTTACCTGCGTCTACGGAAACTGTCGTATCGCTGGCAATTGCATGTCACTGCTCAATTTTTGTGCCTATAATCGATGGTTTTATAAAGGTTTGCATCAAGGCATGTAAAAATGTCAACACACACGGCCCACAGCTTCGAATCTGGACTAAGGACATCATGAGCGACGCACATAACGAACAACAATCAGCGATCAAAACGCCTAAACAACTGATAGCCGCCGTAGCCGGCTTTTTCCTCGTCACCGTCATCGGCATCATCCTGCTGGTGCAATTCGTCACGGCCCAGAAGCTGACCGGGGCCGGTTCGGACAGCCAGTCGGCGGAAGCCATTGCCGAACGCCTGAGTCCGGTGGCCAATGCCGGCTATACCTTCAAGGACGCCAGCGGGCCGAAAGTGCTGCAAAGCGCCGAAGCGATCTATACCTCCACCTGCGTGGCCTGCCATGGCGCCGGCGTGGCCGGTGCGCCGAAATTTGGCGACGCGGGCGCCTGGACGGCGCGCCTGGCGCAAGGTTATGACACGGTGCTGAAACACGCGCTCGAAGGCTTGCGCGCGATGCCGGCCAAGGGCGGCAATCCGGACCTGGACGATGTGGAAGTGGCACGCGCCGTGGTCTACATGGCCAATGCCTCGGGCGGCAAGTTCAAGGAGCCGGAAGTGCCGGCGCCGGCGGCAGCCGCCGATGGCGCGGCACCGGCGGCCGAACCCGCACCGGCGCCAGCCAAGTAATTCCCCGCTGCAGAAAGACCACCGGCACTTGCCGGTGGTTTTTTTTCGTCCCTACAGTTTGAAGGCGGAAACGATCTGCTCCAGCTTGCCGGCTTGCTCCTGCATCGAATGGGCGGCGGCGGCGGCCTGCTCGACCAGGGCGGCGTTTTGCTGGGTGGCGTCGTCGAGCTGGGCAATGGCCTGGTTGACCTGGCCGATGCCGATGTCCTGCTCCTGGCTGGCCAGCATGATTTCGCCGAGGATGGCGGCCACCTTGTCGGTGCCGGCAACGATCTCCTTCATGGTGGCGCCGGCCTGGCCAACCAGCTTGCTGCCGGCGTCGACGTTGTGCACCGATTCGGCGATCAGGGCGCCGATTTCCTTGGCCGCCTGGCTAGACCTTTGCGCCAGGTTGCGCACCTCCGAGGCGACC
The DNA here is from genome assembly GCF_030944405.1 of Janthinobacterium sp. J1-1. Classification (NCBI taxonomy): domain Bacteria; kingdom Pseudomonadati; phylum Pseudomonadota; class Betaproteobacteria; order Burkholderiales; family Oxalobacteraceae; genus Janthinobacterium; species Janthinobacterium sp. J1-1. Next base: position 493,347 of record NZ_CP132339.1, on the reverse strand, counting down.
ACGGCAAAGCCCCGGCCCTGTTCGCCGGCGCGCGCCGCCTCCACCGCCGCGTTCAGCGCCAGGATATTGGTCTGGAAGGCGATGCCGTCGATGACGCTGATGATGTCGACGATCTTCTTCGACGACGCTTCGATCGCGCCCATGGTCTGCACCACCTGCGTCACCACCGCACCGCCCTGCGCGGCCACCCTGGAGGCGTCCAGCGCCAGCCGGTTGGCCTGGGTGCCGCTGCTGACGTTCTGCTTGACGGTGCTGGTCAGCTGCTCCATCGACGAGGCCGTTTCTTCCAGCGCGCTGGCCTGGCTTTCGGTGCGGCTCGATAAATCCTGGTTGCCGCTGGCGATCTCGCGCGAGGCCAGCGCGATCGAGCCGGTGCTGCGCCCGATTTCACCGATCATGGTCTGCAGGCGGGCGATAAAACCGTTGAAACTGGTGGCGACGGCGTCGAACTCGCTGCCGCCGCCGGCCGGCAGGCGGCGGCTCAAGTCGGCGTCACCGGCGGACAGGGCGTCGATATTGTCCTTCAGGCCGGTCAAGCGTTTCATGAACACGCGGATGCCGCCGACGCACATGACGAACAGCAGGATGGCGACCGGGATCTGCACCGCGCCCAGCTTGCCCAGGATGCGCCGGCTTTGCTGGGTCAGCGTGTTGGTCGGCAAGGAGGTGGCCAGCAGCCATGGGCTGCCGGGGATCGCCGTGACCAGCATGGTGCGCGCTTCGCCGTTGCTGTCGTAATCGGACTCGATGCTGGTCTGTTTGTCGAAGGTCGGCAGCAGGCGCGCCAGTTCGGCCGCCATCGGCGAAGCGCTGACCAGGTCCGCCACTTTTTTCAGCACGATATCGCTCTTGATATGGGTGCTGTTGCTGACGATCTTGCCGTCGCGTTCGACGATCAGGATCTGGCCGTTCAACTGTTTCTCCATGTCGGCCACCAGGCGGTTGAAAAAGCCCAGGGTCACGTCGATGGTCGACACGCCGAACAGCTGGTCGCCCTTGTAGATCGGCATGGCGCAATTGGTGCGCGGCTGCGGGCTGGCGTCGTCCTGGTAGGCGTTGGCCCAGGTGCAATGGCCACGCGGGGATTTGAGGCCGCCAAGGAACCAGCTTTGCTCGAAATATTTCAGCGATTCCGGCGAATTCCAGTGCGTATTGAAGACCAGTTTGTTGGCGCTGTCACGCGCGACAAAGGTGGAGAATTTTTCGCGCCCCGGCTCGCGCTGGTTCGGCAGGGGCCAGATGCCGCCGCCAAACACGTTCGGGTCGGAATACTGGTCGACCAGGCCAGGCAGCACGACATCGATGGTGGCGCTGTCGACCAGCGGGATGGTCTGGGTGATGCTGCGCGACTGCGCCTCGACCTGGCGCAATTGCTCGCCGATACGGGTGGCAATCGCATTGACGCTGGAAGCGACCACCAGCGACTCGGTGCGCTTCAAATCAGGCGTGACAAAGAAATGAATCACCGCCAGGGTCAGTCCCAGCAGCAGCAGGAAAATCAGGCTGAACAAGGCGGTAAAGCGCGCCTGGCTGGTACGCAACAAGTTGTTCAAGATAGACTCCTGGAGCAGAGAAAACGCCGGTGCCACCGGATGCGGCGCCATGCTGGTGCGAGGTATAGACTTTCCAACAAGCAAAGTCAATCCGCTAAACATCAAGCTTGCCAAAAACATATGTAGCTTCAAAACATTCGCGCCATGAAAAAAAGCCGCCCGGCTTTGACAGCGGGGCGGCTTCAAATATTACATTTCAGGCATTACCACATGATGACGCGGTCTTTCGGTGGCAGATACATCTTGTCGCCCGGTTTCACGCCGAAGGCCTGGTAGAAACCCGGCTGGTTGCTCATGGTGCCGTTGGCGCGGAACTGGCCTGGCGAGTGCGGGTCGGTTTTCAGCAGCACCAGTTGCTGCGCTTCACGCATCTTCATGCGCCATACCTGGGCAAAGCCCGCATAGAAACGCTGCTCGCCCGTGAAACCGTCGATGACCGGCGCTTTCTTGCCGTTCAGCGACAATTTATACGCTTTATACGCGATCGCCACGCCGGAGTTGTCGGCGATGTTTTCACCCAGGGTCAGCTCGCCATTCACATGGTGGCCTGCGACCGGGCTGAAGCCGTTGTACTGCTTGACCAGCTGCTGGGTCTTGGCCGCGAAGTTCTTGTGGTCGGCCTTGGTCCACCAGTCGCGCAGATTGCCGTCGCCGTCGTACTGGGCGCCCTGGTCGTCGAAGCCATGGCTGATTTCATGGCCGATCACGCCGCCGATGGCGCCGTAGTTGACGGCGTCGTCGGCCTTGGCGTCAAAGAACGGCGCTTGCAGGATGGCGGCGGGGAAAACGATTTCGTTCATTTCCGGGTTGTAATAGGCGTTGACGGTTTGCGGCGTCATGCCCCACTCGTCGCGGTCGATCGGCTGGCCCAGCTTGTTCAGTTCGCGGTTGTAATTGACCAGGTGCGAACGCTGGATATTGCCGATCAAATCATCGGGCGTGACCGTCAGGTTCGAGTAATCGCGCCATTTGTTCGGGTAGCCGATCTTGGTGGTGAACTTGGACAGCTTGATCTGCGCCTGTTTCTTGGTAACCGGGCTCATCCAATCGAGCTTGTCGATGCTCTGCTTGTAAGCCGTCATCAGGTTTTTCACCAGCGCTTCCATGCGCACCTTGCGGTCGGCCGGAAAATATTGTTCCACGTACAGCTGGCCGACGGCTTCGCCCAGCGCGCCTTCGACGGCGCCCACGCCACGCTTCCAGCGCGGACGCATTTCCGTCACGCCGGTCAGGGTGGTGCCGTAAAACGCGAAGTTTTCGTCGACATAGGCTTTTGGCAGATAGGCCGCGTTAGCGTGCAGCAAGTGCCACTGGAAATACGCTTTCCAGGTGTCGAGCGGGGTTTTCTCGGCAATCGCCGTAAAACCTTTCAGATAGCTGGGCTGGCTGACGATCACATAACCGACCTTGCCGGCGATGCCGGTGTCCGCCAGGTAGCGGTTCCAGTCGTAGCCAGGCGCCACTTCCGCCAGTTTCGCCAGTTCCACCTTGTTATAGGCTTTCACCGGATCGCGGTTTTCGACATTGCTCCATTGCACGCGCGCCAGTTCCGTTTCCAGCGCCACGATGGCCTTGGCGTTGGCGGCAGCGTTCTTGTCGCCGGCCAGGCCCAGCATTTTTTCCACGTGGGCCGTGTATTTCGCCAGGGTGTCGGCCTTGGCCGCTTCCAGGTAGTAATCGCGGTCCGGCAGGCCCAGGCCGCTTTGCACGATGTCGGCCACGTACTTGGTCGAGTCCTTGGCGTCCTGGTGGATGGCGAAGTCGTACGGGGAAGTCACGCCCAGTTTGCTGAAGTGGGCGATCACGGCCGGCAATTCTTTTTTATCCTGCAGCGCGGCGATCTTCGCCAGTTCGGCGTTGAGCGGGGTCAGGCCCAGGCTTTCCAGCCTGGCTTCGTCCATGAAGCTGTTATAGAAATCGCCGATTTTTTGTGCATTCGAACCCGGTGCGCGGGCCTTGTCGGCGGCCGCGCCTTCGACGATGCCGCGCAACTGGGTTTGCGTGTCATCGGCCAGCTTGGCGAAACTGCCCCAGCTCGATTTGTCGGCGGGAATCACGGTCTCGGCCAGCCATTTGCCGTTCAGGTGCTGGAACAGGTCGTCCTGGGCGCGCACGGCCGGGTCGATGTATTCGATGGCGATGCCGGAAGCGAGGCCCGCAGGCGCGGTGGCGGCGACCGGTGCGGCTTTCTTGCTGGTCTCGGCGGCGTTGGCCATGCCGGCGACGCCGGCCAGCAAACTCAAGGTCAATGCACTTAACAAATGTCGATTCACGGTAGTCCTTGTATTGTGTGGAATATAAGGGTCAGAACGCCCTAGGCTTCTGGCCCGGTTTTCGACTGTAGCATACCGGCGGAAACGGTATAAAAAACTTTGCGGGGGAATGCAAAAAAGACCACGCAGGGTGGTCTTTTTTGTTGTTGTAACATGACGCGCGATATTGTTGGCGGTGAATGTCGGATTACGGCCCTGCGGGCCTAATCCGACCTACGCAATGCCAACAACGTTACCATCACGTAGGTCGGGTTAGCCCTGCGGGCGTAACCCGACAACATTGTTGGCGCCACCGGTATTTTTCCAGCGCCGTTACCAGATAATCACGCGGTTTTCCGGGGCTACATACATCTTGTCGCCCGGTTTCACGCCGAACGCTTCATAGAAGCCTGGCTGGTTGACCATGGTGCCGTTGGCGCGGTACTGGCCCGGCGAATGCGGGTCGGTCTTGATCTGCACGATCTGTTGCGCTTCGCGCATCTTGCTGCGCCATACCTGGCCAAAGCCCATGTAAAAGCGCTGGTCGCCCGTCAAGCCGTCGAGCACGGGCGCCGGTTTGCCTCCCAGCGAAATTTTATACGCCTTGTAGGCGATCGCCACGCCGGAGTTATCCGCGATGTTTTCGCCCAGGGTCAGCGCGCCGTTGACGTTATAGCCCGGCAATGGGCTGTAGCCGTCGTACTGCCTGGTCAGCGCGTCGGTCTTGGCGGCGAAGTTCTTGCGGTCTTCGGCCGTCCACCAGTCGCGCAGGTTGCCGTCGCCGTCGGACTGGCTGCCCTTGTCGTCGAAACCGTGGCTGATTTCATGGCCGATCACGGCGCCGATGGCGCCATAGTTGACGGCGTCGTCGGCGTTGGCGTCAAAGAACGGCGGCTGCAGGATGGACGCCGGGAAGACGATCTCGTTCATGGTCGAGCTGTAATAGGCGTTCACCGTTTGCGGCGTCATGCCCCACTCTTCGCGGTCGATCGGCTTGCCCAGCTTGGCCACATTGCGCGCCGAGGCAAAGTTCGCCGCGCGCATCATGTTGCCGGCCAGGTCGCCGGACGCGATCTGCAGTTTCGAGTAATCGCGCCACTTGTTCGGGTAGGCGATTTTCGGCGTGAACTTGGCCAGCTTGGCTTGCGCCTCTTTCTTGGTTTCCGGGCTCATCCAGTCCAGGGTATCGATGCTCTCCTTGTAGGCGGCCAGCACGTTTTTCACCAGGCCCTGCATGTGTTCCTTGCGCTCGGCCGGGAAGTATTGCGCCACGTACAGCTTGCCGACGGCTTCGCCCAGCACATTGTCGACGGCGCCCACGCCACGCTTCCAGCGCGGCTGGTTTTCCTTCACGCCGCTCAGCACGGTGCCATAGAAATCAAAGCTGGTATCGACAAAGTTTTTCGACAGGTAGGGCGCATAGGCGCGCAGCAGCTGCCACTCGAAATAGGCTTTCACGGTATCGAGCTCGGCGGCAGCCAGTACCTTGCTGTAGCCGGCCAGGTAGCTCGGCTGGTTGACGATTACATAGTCGACCTTGTTGGCGATGCCGGCGGCGGCCAGGCTGCTTTTCAGGTCGTAGCCTGGCGTGAGCTCATTGAGCTTGGCGACGGCTGTCTTGTTGTAGCGCTTGACCGGGTCGCGGTTCTCGACCTTGGTCCATTGCACTTCGGCCAGCGACGTTTCCAGCGCCACCACGGCCTTGGCGTGTGCGGCGGCATTCTTGTCGCCGGCCATGGACAGCATCTTTTCCACGTGCGCCTGGTATTTGGCCTTCACTTCGGCCTGCTTGGGTTCCAGGTAATAGTCGCGGTCCGGCATGCCCAGCCCGCTCTGGCTGACGTAGGCGGCGTATTTGGTCGACGCGCGCGCATCCTGCCCCACGTAGAACGCATACGGTGTCGAAACGCCGGTCTGGCTCAGGTGCGCGATCAGGCCTGGCACGCCCTTCTTGTCGCGCAGCGAGCGGATGCGGTTCAGCTCGCCTGCCAGTGGTTTCACGCCCAGCGCATCGAGGCGGGCTTCATCCATGTAGCTGGCGTACAGGTCGCCGATCTTCTGCGCTTCGGAACCGGCCTTCTTGTTCTTGTCCTGCTGCGTCGCTTCGATAATACCGCGCAATTGTGGCGTGGTGTCGTCGCGCAGCTTGGCAAACGAGCCCCAGCTCGACTTGTCGGCCGGAATTTCAGCCGTGGCCAGCCACTTGCCGTTCAAATGGGTAAAGAAGTCATCCTGCACGCGCACGGCGGGGTCGATGTATTGCACGTCGATGCCGGAAACGGGGGCGGCCGCAGCGGCCGCAGTGGCAGGTTCGGCGGCGTGCGCGAACGCAGCCAACAGGGTCAGGGTCAGGCTGCTCAAGAGATATCGGTTCACGAAAGTCCTTATGGGGCTGGTCAGAAAGAACGGGCGGATAGCCCGCCGCGCCGGGCGCGTCAACGAATGTAGCACGCGAAGGCCTGGCTTGACCATCCCTGATGTTGCCCCAGGCGTTAATTCCCCGGGAAATTCATGCTGGCGCCGCCGCTGCCCATGCCCACTCCCATGCCGCCCATGCCCCCTTTGCCACCGCCCTTGCGCCCGCCCGGTTCGCCGCCTTCGCGGCCGCGCGATTCGCCATGCGGCGCGCCGCCATCCATAACGCGCGCCATCTGGCCGGCGATAAACACGGCCACGGCCTGGCGCTGGCGTTCATCGAGCGCATCGTTGACGCTCAGCCACCATTCGCGTACCTGCTTTTCTTCGGCCAGGCTGACGGTGCTTTCATTGTCCATGCCGCCGACCAGCTCGCGCAGCTCCAGCTGGGGTGATGCCAACGCCTGCTGCACGCCGGCCTGCAGGCGTTCGCGGCGCGACTGGCGCTCGCGCAGCAACTGCCGGGTTTTGTTCTCCACCTGCTGCCACAGGATCTGCTGGTTGGGATTGAGCTTCAATTCGGTCTTGAAATCGGGCGCCATCGGCAGCAGGTCCTGCAAGCGCATTTCGGCGATCGGCACGGCCGAGGCGGTGGCGGCCGCCGTGCCCAGCACGAGGGCGGCGCAAAGGCGCAGGGAAGGCAGTTTCATCAAGCTTGTCAAGGTTGTCACGTCGGATGCTCCGGATAAAAAAAAGCCTGCGTCCGAAGACGCAGGCAAACCACTTCGTGTCGAGAATGCGGATTGACTATAGGGCGGCCGGCCACCCTTTTTTTCGACTCTTACAAATGCTTACTCCCCTCAAGAGTATCGCTACACGACCGTACATAATCGCTACATTTGGCAAGGCTGCGCGGCGTTTTTTGCGCCTACACTGGTGATCGCCTGCGCGCCTCCTGCGCCAGAGGTGATTCAGGACTATACTTTCAGACAGGCGCCGCTCCATGGGGACTGGCGCCGCAGCAACACATTGGACGAAGGCGCAAATTCATGGGCAAACTCAAAAATACCGGCTTGATCGGCCTGGGCGTGGTGGCCGGCATCGCCGTCTCGCTGCAGTTTTCGGCGATGGCGCAAAAAAGCGTCGAGCCGGCCTTGCCGCTCGAGGAATTGCGCCAGCTGGCCGATGTGTTCGGCCTGATCAAGTCCGATTACGTGGAGCCCGTGGAAGACAAGAAGCTGCTGACGGAAGCCATTTCCGGCATGGTCGCCTCGCTCGATCCCCATTCGGCCTACCTCGACAAGAAAGCCTACGCCGAGCTGCGCGAAGGCTCGGAAGGCAAGTTTGTCGGCCTGGGGATTGAAATCGGCCCCAGCGACGAAGGGTATATCCGCATCGTCTCGCCGATCGAGGATTCGCCGGCCTTTCGCGCCGGCATCAAGGCAGGCGACCTGATCACGCGCCTCGATGGCCTGCCCGTGAAAGGCGTCAGCCTGGAAGACAGCGTCAAGCGCATGCGCGGCGAGCCGGGCACCAAGGTCACGCTGACCATCGCCCGCCAGGACGAAGCGCAGCCGCTGTCGTTTACCATCACGCGCGAAGAAATCCACCAGAAGAGCGTCAAGTCGAAAATGGTCGAGCCGGGCTACGCCTGGCTGCGCGTGTCGCAGTTCCAGGAACCGACCGTGGACGACCTGGCGGCGCAGATCACCACCCTGTACCAGCAGGACCCGAACATCAAGGGCATGGTGCTGGACCTGCGCAACGATCCGGGCGGCGTGCTACAAGGCGCGATCGGCGTCTCGGCGGCCTTTTTGCCCAAGGATGCGGCCATCGTCTCGACCAATGGCCAGGTGGCTGAATCGAAACAGGTGTTTTATGGCCGCCCTGAATACTATGCCTTCCGTTCCGACGGCGACGCGCTGGCCAAATTGCCGGCCGCCGTGAAAAACGTGCCGCTGGTGGTGCTGGTCAACACGGGCTCGGCCTCGGCCTCGGAAATCGTCGCCGGCGCCCTGCAGGACTACAAGCGCGCCACGATTATCGGCACCCAGACCTTCGGCAAGGGCTCGGTGCAGACCATCCGCCAGTTGACGGCCGACACCGCCGTCAAGCTGACCACCGCCCGCTATTACACGCCGAAAGGCCGCTCGATCCAGGCCAGGGGCATCGTGCCCGACCTGCTGGTCGATGAAACGGCGGAAGGCGACGGCCTGAACAGCCTGCGCATGCGCGAAGCGGACCTGCAGAAGCATTTGAGCAACGACCGCGACAAGGAAAGCGCCAAGGCCGCTCCCGTCAACGACGAGATGGAAGAACAGTTGCGCATCATGGCGCTGGAAAAGAACCGCAAGCCGCTGGAATTTGGCAGCAAGGACGATTTTCAATTGACCCAGGCGCTCAATCACCTGAAAGGCTTGCCGGTGCAACTGGCCAAGGCGGAACCGGTGGTGGTGCAGGCCGATGTGAAAAAAGACCAGAAGAAATAATTTACAAACAAAGGCAGGGCCAGCCCCCTGCCTTTGTTCTTTTCATCCCACCTTGCGCCGCCTTGCGCAAACTATCCCGCCCTTCCCCGCAACGAAACTCTCTCAAGCCGACCCTGTTTGTGTAGAATTTGCTTCACTTGTCGGCATCGCGCCGATTGCCCAATTTGAAAGCTACCCCATGAAACAAGTCGTCATCAGCGGTACCGGCCTGTACACGCCGCCATTTTCGATCTCCAACGAAGAGCTGGTCGCCTGCTTCAATGCCTATGCGGAAAAAGCCAATGCCGACAACGCCGAGGCGATCGCCGCCGGCACCGCGACGGCGCTGGACTTGTCGAGCGTGGCATTCATCGAAAAGGCGTCCGGCATCAAGTCGCGCTATGTGATGGAAAAAGAAGGCATCCTCGATCCGGCGCGCATGGTGTCGCGCATTCCCGAGCGCGCCGATGAGGAGATTTCCATCCAGGCAGAAATGGCCGTGGCCGCCGCGCGCGATGCGCTGGCGCGCGCCGGTCGCACCGCCGCCGAGATCGACATGGTGCTGGTGGCCTGCAGCAATATGCAGCGCGCCTACCCGGCGCTGGCGGTCGAAGTACAGGATGCCCTGGAGATCGACGGCTATGGCTTCGACATGAACGTGGCGTGCTCGTCGGCCACCTTCGGTATCCAGCAGGCGGTGGCCGCCGTGCAGAGCGGCCAGGCGCGCGCCGTGCTGGTCTTGAATCCTGAAATCACCAGCGGCCACCTGAACTGGCGCGACCGCGACAGCCACTTCATTTTTGGCGACGCCTGCACCGCCATCGTGGTCGAAGCGAAAGAGACGGCCGTGTCGGAACACCAGTTCGAGATTATCGGCACCGAACTGAAAACCCGTTTTTCGAATGCGATTCGCAACAACTTCGGCTTTCTGAACCGTTTTGACGAGTCCGGCGTGGGCCAGGCCGACAAACTGTTCCGCCAGCAGGGCCGCAAAGTGTTCAAGGAAGTATGCCCGATGGCCGCCGAGATGATCAAGGCCACCCTGGCCAAGGCCGGCGTCGAGGTGCCGCAAGTGCGCCGCTACTGGCTGCACCAGGCCAACCTGAACATGAATCTGCTGATCGCGCGCCTGATCCTGGGCCGCGACGCCGAGCCGGGCGAAGCGCCGGTGATCCTCGACACCTATGCCAATACCTCGTCGGCCGGCTCGATTATTGCCTTCCATAAACATCAAGACGACCTGGAAACGGGTGCCCTGGGCGTGATCTGCTCGTTCGGCGCCGGCTATTCGATCGGCTGCGTGGTCGTCAAAAAGGTCTGAGCGAAAGTCGGTTCAAAAAGCCTGATCGACGAAATTGGGCGCAGTTCCAGGTGGATGGGTGTGCGTTCGCGGCCACCTGGGCGAAGATGCAGCACAAGTTTTTTGCAAAAAAGCGCCAGGAAAGTTTCCAGTTGAAGCTTTCTTGCGTTTATACTTACCCGCTGAGCAACATCTTTTTTCATCCTTTTCCTGTAAGGAACCCATAACGCATGCCCCACGACATCAGTCTGATCACCACCATTGCCGCCGCCCTCGGGGTTGGCCTCGTTTTTGGCTTTATCGCCGCCCGCCTGAAGCTGCCTGCTTTGGTCGGCTACCTGGCCGCCGGCATCGTCATCGGACCGGCCACGCCGGGTTTCGTGGCCGATGCGGAAATCGCCGGGCAATTGGCGGAGATCGGGGTGATGCTGATGATGTTCGGAGTCGGCCTGCATTTTTCCATCGAGGATTTATGGGATGTGCGCAAGATCGCCCTGCCGGGCGCCATCCTGCAGATCGCCGTCGCCACGGCGATGGGCATGGGCCTGGCCCACTGGTGGGGCTGGAGCCTTGGCGGCGGCCTGATCTTCGGCCTGGCGCTGTCGGTGGCCAGTACCGTGGTGCTGCTGCGCGCGCTGGAGGAGCGGGGCATTCTCGACTCCCTCAACGGACGCATCGCCGTCGGCTGGCTGGTGGTGGAAGACCTGGTCACCGTGCTGGTGCTGGTGCTGCTGCCGGCATTTGCGGGGACTTTGGGCGGCACCGTCGCGCCCGGTTCGGAAGAAGTCAGCCTGTGGCGCACCCTGGCCATCACCCTGGGCCAGGTAGCCGGCTTTATCGCCTTCATGCTGGTGGTCGGCCGCAAACTGTTCCCGTGGATCTTGTGGCAGGTGGCGCGCACCGGTTCGCGCGAACTGTTCACCCTGTGCGTGATCGCGGCGGCCGTCGGCATCGCCTACGCCTCGACCAAGCTGTTCGGCGTGTCGTTCGCGCTGGGCGCCTTCTTTGCCGGCATGGTGCTGCGTGAATCGGAACTGAGCCACCGCGCCGCCGAAGAATCGCTGCCGCTGCGCGACGCGTTCGCGGTGCTGTTTTTCGTCTCGGTCGGCATGCTGTTCGAGCCGAATATCCTGGTCGAAAAACCGCTGCAGGTGCTGGCCGTGTGCGCCATCATTATCTTCGGCAAGTCGATCGCCGCCTTCTTGCTGGTGATGGCGCTGCGCTATCCGCCGAAGACCGCGATTATCGTCTCGGCCAGCCTGGCGCAGATCGGTGAGTTCTCGTTCATTCTGGCCGCGCTGGGCCTGTCGCTGGGCCTGATGCCGCAGGAAGGGCAAAGCCTGATCCTGGCCGGCGCGATTTTATCGATCGCCCTCAACCCGGTGGTGTTCAGCATGGCCAAGCCGCTGCTGCGCGTAATCGGCAACAGCGATTTCGCCCGCAAGTTCGAGCGCACGAATGACCCGCTGGCCGAACTGCCGATGACGGTGCCGCAGGAAAAACTGCATGGCCAGATCGTGCTGGTCGGCTACGGCCGCGTGGGCCGCCGCATCGCCGCCGCCCTGATGGAACGCGGCATCCACTTCGTGGTGGCAGAAGAAAACCGCGAGATCGTCGACCAGCTGCGCAAGGACGGCATCCCCGCCGTGGCCGGCAACGCGGGCGAACCCGCCGTGCTGATCCAGGCCCATATCACGCACGCCACCATGCTGGTGATCGCCACGCCGGACACCTTCCACGTGCGCGCCATGATCGAAACGGCACGCGCGCTGAACCCGGCCATCCTGACGGTGGTGCGTACCCACAGCGAGGAAGAAGCCGAACTGCTGCGCGCGGAAAACGCCGGCAAGGTATTTATCGGCGAGCACGAACTGGCCAACGGCATGATCGACCATGTGCTGCACAGTTTTGATAGCGAGAAAAAGGGACATTGATATTGTCCCGCATACGCTGTTTTTACAATCTGGCGGCCAATTCCGCCCCTTCCCGTATCGCCCGCTTGGCGTCCAGCTCGGCCGCCAGCGCGGCGCCGCCGATCGCATGAAAGCGCGGGCCGCCCTTCGCTTCCGGCGCCGGCATCAGTTCCGTCAGGCTGTCCTGCCCCGCACAGATGATCACATTGTCGACCGCCAGCAAGCGCTGCACGCCACCGACCGTGATGTGCAGGCCCTGGTCGTCGATCCTGTCATACGTCACGCCCGCCAGCATCGACACGCCGTTGCGCGCCAGCGCCGCGCGGTGTACCCAGCCCGAGGTCTTGCCCAGGCCCGCACCCACCTTGCTGGCCTTGCGCTGCAGCAGGAACAGCTGCCGCACGGGTTGTGCCGCCAGCGCCGGCACCAGCCCGCCGCCGGTGGCCGCGTTCAGATCCACGCCCCACTCGCCGGCCCAGGCCGCCACCGGCTGCGGCAGTGGATGCGCCGGGTCATGCAGCAAATACTCGCTGACATCAAAACCGATGCCGCCGGCGCCGATCACCGCCACCCGCTTGCCGACCGGGGCCTTGTGCTGCAGCACGTCCAGGTACGTCAGCACGCTGGGGTGGTCGATGCCGGTAATGCCAGGCAGGCGCACCTTGATGCCGGTGGCAACGATCACCTCGTCAAAGCCGCCGGCCAGCAATTGCTCGCGCGTGACGCGCTGGCCCAGGCGCACATCGACGCTCAATAACGCCAGCCGGCGTTCAAAGTAGCGGATGGTTTCGGCGAATTCTTCCTTGCCGGGAATCTGCATGGCCACCTTGAACTGGCCGCCCACGCTGCTACTGGCGTCGAACAGGGTCACCTGGTGGCCACATTCGGCGGCTACGGTGGCGGCCGACAGGCCGGCCGGGCCGGCGCCCACCACCGCCACTTTCTTGGCCAGCGCTTTCTTGGCGTACACCAGTGTCGTCTCGTGGCAGGCGCGCGGATTGACCAGGCAGCTGGCGCGCTGGTTCGCAAACGTATGGTCGAGGCAGGCCTGGTTGCAGCCGATGCAGGTATTGATTTCATCGCCGCGCCCGGACGCCGCCTTCGCCACGAAATACGGGTCGGCCAGGAAGGGGCGCGCCATCGACACCAGGTCGCAGTCGCCGCGCGCCAGGATGGCATCCGCTTCCTGCGGCATGTTGATGCGGTTCGAGGCCACCACGGGGATGCTCACTTCGCGCCGCAACCGGCCCGCCACGCTGGCAAAGGCGGCGCGCGGCACCGAAGTGACGATGGTCGGCACGCGCGCTTCATGCCAGCCGTAGCCGCTGTTGAGGATGGTGACGCCGGCCTGTTCCAGCGCCTTGGCCACCGTCACCACCTCGTCCCAGGTATTGCCGCCTTCGACCAGGTCCAGCAAGGAATGGCGGTACATGATGATGAAGTCCGGCCCGACGGCGGCGCGGATGCGGCGCACGATCTCGACGGCCAGGCGCATGCGGTTGGCGATATCGCCGCCCCAGCGGTCGCTACGCAAGTTGGTGCGCGCACACAAAAACTGGTTCAGCAGATATCCCTCGCTGCCCATCACCTCGACGCCGTCATAGCCGGCCTGTTTCGCCAGGCGCGCACAGCGCACATAGGCGCCGATGGTGCGCTCGATGCCGCGTTCGCTCAGCGCGCGCGGACGGAATGGCGAGATCGGCGATTTTTTTGCCGAGGCGGAGACGACAAACGGCTGGTAGCCATAGCGGCCCGCATGCAGGATCTGCATGACGATCTTGCCACCCTCCTCGTGCACGGCGCGCGTCACCTTGCGGTGATTGAACACGTCGCCGAGGAAATTCATGGTGCCGCCGAACGGCAGCAGCCAGCCTTGCCGGTTCGGCGAAATACCGCCCGTGACGATCAGCCCGACACCTCCGCGCGCACGTTCGCGGTAGAAGGCGGCCAGCTTGCCGTAGTGATAAAAACGGTCTTCCAGGCCCGTGTGCATGGACCCCATGATGACGCGGTTGCGCAAGGTGGTAAAGCCCAGGTCGAGCGGGGCCAGCAGGTGGGGATAGGCGGTCATGGCGTACTCGGTGAAATGCAACGTGCGGCGGCGACGTTCAGCAGGCGTACGGTAGCAAGCATTGCCGGCGGGCGCAGCGCTTTTCTGTAGACCGAGGGTTCTAAATATGTACGCAAGCGCACCTTGGCGGCGCGCGCAGCTTGTGCCGGGAGATAGTTTCCCGTACGCTAGCTTGCATGATGCGATTATTTTTTAGCCTGCTGCTGCTGTGCGCCGCGCCCTGGTCCCCCCCGGCGCTGGCGCAGGCACCGCGCCTGGACACGCCGCGCCTCAAGGTCGAGGTCAAGCGCATCGAGGTCGACGCCCAGCGCATGTATGAAGTCAACGCGAATGCCGTGGTGCAGGCGGCGCCCGCCGCCGTCTGGAAAACCCTGACCGGCTACGAACGCATGAGCGAATTCGTGCCCGACCTCAGTTCCTGCCGCGTGCTGTCGCGCAACGGCAATGAAGTCATCATCGAACAGCAGGGCATGGCCCGCTTCCTGTTCATGAACCACCCGATTCACCTGGTGGTGCGGGCCATGGAAACGCCGATGACGGCGATCGACATCGACCTGATTTCCGGCGACATGCGCCACTACGAATCACGCTGGGCCTTGACGCCCATGCCCGAGACGGGCGGCACGCGCATCGTCTTTTCCAGCCGGCTGATGCCGGGCTTCTATGTGCCCGGCATGCTGGGCACGACCATGATACGCGGCGATATCGAGCGCATGATGGGCGCCGTGATGGCGCGCATCGACAGCCAGCCGGCGCCCACTGCCGCCAAATAAGGAATCAGGCCAGACTCAGGCCAGATACGTGTCGCGGTCGCGGAGCTCGGCGTAGTTTTCCAGGTTGCCCAGCTTGACCGTCACCGGATTCAGGCTGGCCTGCGGCTGCATCGAGCGCCAGGCGAACAGCCATTCCTGCTCGACGGCCTCTTCACGCGTCTTGGTAAATGCGGCGCCCAGGGCGGCGCGCTGGCCGTATTCGACCAGGCCGTCGATGCCTGCCCAGCTGGGCAGGGTGCGCTGCACGGCGCGGTGCAGGCGTTCGCCGAACTCTTCCGTGTTATGGATGATCAGGCAGCTGTCGGCCGGCGCGAACAGGTCAAACAGTTTCTTGTCCCACACTTGCGAAAAACTCAAGGTGAGGCAGTTGCCGGCCGGGGTCAAACGGAACTGGCCCAGGCTCAGCGCCAGTTCGAGTTCACTGCGCTGGCCGTAGCGGTGCAGTGTGGGGGGACGTTGGTAATCGTGCATGCTCAGACTCAATCTTCAAAATAAGGGTAAAAACCGGCGCAGGCCGCTTAGCGTGGCGGACGGATATGGCGCCGGATGCGCTGGGCGGTGGCGGCAAGATAAATCTCGCGCAGCAGGTAAGTGAAACAGCCGATCAGGCAGATCACGGCCAGCACGAAAAACACGGCGATGTATTTATCGAGGGTCAGGTTCAGAATATCGCCCAAAAACAGCATGGCGATAATGACGCAGACGAAGAAACCGCATGCCGTGCTGAGGGAAATCGAATAATTGATCAGATGGGTGCGCCGGTACAGGGTATCGAGCTCATCCATGTAAAAGTCGTTGTAGCCGATATCGAGCCGGTCTTCCAGCACCCGCGTGCGGTCGATGATGCGGCCCAGGCGGTTGGTCAGCACCACCAGCATGGTGCCGATGCCGGTCAGCAGGAATACAGGCGCAATCGCCAGCTGGATGATGTGGCCAATGTCGCCGATCTGTATGTTCATGGATAAAGGTAATGGTTCAGGCTGCCACCGACGCCGGTGCCGGCACAGGCGCTAGTGTAGCAGGCGCGGGCGGTGCAACGGTAGGCTGCCGCGCCCGCAGGGCTAGACGAAGCCGCGGCCCGGCTGGAAACGTTGTGTGGCGTTCACCAACGCCGAGGCGATGCCCCGTTCCAGCGCGCCATGGCCCGCGTCCGGGATCATCTCCAGCTGCGAACCGGGCCAGGCCTGGTGCAGCCGGTACGCCGACAGCGGCGGGCAGATGGCGTCGTAGCGCCCTTGCACGATGACTGCCGGCAAATGCGCGATGCGCTGCAATTGCCGGATCAGCTGGTCTTCCTCGAGGAAACCCAGCTTGGCCATATAGTGCGACTCGAGCCGGCCCACGCCCAGGTCCAGCGCATCGTTGGGGCTATCCTCCGGCTGCGGCATCAGGTAGACGCGGCGCCCTTCGAAGCGGCTCCAGGCGCGCGCGGCCGGCCAATATACGGCCGGGTCGGCGCTGAGGATGCGTTTCACGTAGGCGGCCAGCAGGTCGCCGCGCTCGTCCTCGGGAATCGGGGCGGCAAATTCTTCGTACAGTTCCGGATAAAACCAGCGCACGCCTTCGATGAACCAGTCGATCTCGGCCTGCGTGCACAGGAAAATGCCGCGCAGCACGAAACCGAGGCATGCTTCGGGATGGGCTTCGCCGTAAGCGAGGGCCAGGGTCGAACCCCAGGAGCCGCCGAACACCAGCCATTGCGCGATGCCGAACTGGGCGCGCAGCTGTTCGATGTCGTCGATCAGCAGCTGCGTGGTGTTGTTGCGCCATTCGCCCAGCGGGGTGGACTTGCCGGCGCCGCGCTGGTCGAACAGGATCACGCGGTAGCGCTGCGGGTCGAAAAAGCGGCGGTGCTGCGGCGACAGGCCGGCGCCCGGGCCGCCATGCAGGAACAGCACGGGAATGCCGTCCGGGTTGCCGCACTCTTCCCAGTAAATGGTGTGCAGCGCATCGACGGCCAGCATGCCGTGCCGGTTTGGCAGCAAGGCGGGAAACAACGGTGACAAGGTATCGGGCATGGCGGTACTCACTATATTGGACCGGCCTCAGGCCAGCGGCAAGGGCAGCCGGTTCGACGACTTGATCTCGCGCATCGACAGGCTGGACTGGATTTCCGCCACGCCAGGCAGGCGGCGCAAGACGTTGGAGACGAATTCGCCATACGCTTCCAGGTCGCGCGCCACCACTTGCAGGAAATAATCGGCTTCACCCGCCACATTGTGGCACGATAAAATTTCAGGAATGGACGCGATCGCCTGCTCGAACTGCGACGGCTGTTCATTGCCATGGTTGGCAAACACGATGCGCACGAACGCCACCAGGCCGATGCCCAGCTTCTTGCGGTTGAGCAGCGCCTGGTAGCCGGTAATGAAACCCTCTTCTTCCAGCCGGCGCAAGCGGCGCCAGACCGGCGTTTCACTGAGCTTCAGGCGATCGGCCAGGCGCGCATTCGACAACCGTCCTTCTTCCTGCAACAGCCTGAGTATCTGCAAATCCGTGGCATCCAGGCTTACATCTGAAATTTTCATCTATTTATTGTTTTATTACGGGTGGAATCTACCCAGATACTAGAACATGGCAGGCAGCAATAGCAAGCACATTTCAATTGGGCAAGAACATAATGAGGCCGTGCGCACACCGCTGCCGTTGCCACTTCCCTGTTCACCTGATTGCCTGCCGCCACCATGTCCGATTCTACCTTTTTGATGTACCTGCTGGCACTGGCCGGCGCGTTTTTATTGCCCGGGCCCGACATGGCGCTGGTGCTGGCGACCGGCGCGGCGCGCGGCGTGGCCACGGCCCTGGTGACGGCGCTGGGCATCGCCGGCGCGCGCGCCATGCACGTGGCCCTGTCCGGCGCCGGCCTGGCGGCGCTG
The DNA here is from genome assembly GCF_030944405.1 of Janthinobacterium sp. J1-1. Lineage (NCBI taxonomy): Bacteria > Pseudomonadati > Pseudomonadota > Betaproteobacteria > Burkholderiales > Oxalobacteraceae > Janthinobacterium > Janthinobacterium sp. J1-1. The sequence goes on along the minus strand of NZ_CP132339.1, from coordinate 475,786 downwards.
ATGGTCACGCATCCGGAAGCGTTGCGGTGGGTCAAATGGGCCGGCGCCGCCTATCTGTTCTACCTGGCGGCGCGGCTGCTGCAGGCGGCGCTGTCCAGGCGCGACGCAGAGGAGACGGTAGCGCCCGCCACCACGCACAGCGCGCGCGCCAGTTTCGTGCGCGGCTTCCTGACCAATTTGCTCAATCCCAAGGCGCTGCTGTTTTGTAGCATGTTCCTGCCGCAATTCGTCGTCATCAATGGCGACAGCATGGGCCTGCAATACCTGCGCCTGGGCGCCGCCCTGGTGCTGGTCGGCCTGTTGTTCGACGCCGTCTACGCCGTATTGGCCGCGCGCCTGGCGCAGCGCCTGCGCGGCAAGCCTTCGCCCTACGGCAAGTTCGTGCTGCCGACCGTGTTCATGCTGCTGGCGGGGCGGCTGGTGCTGGGCTGACCGCACAACAAAAAAGGCAGCCGAGGCTGCCTTTTTTGATGGTGTAGCGTACTGCTTACGACATGTGCTGGCCGCCGTTGATCGAAATATTGGCGCCCGTGACAAAGGCTGCCTCATCGGAGGCCAGGTAGGCCACCAGGCCGGCCACTTCTTCGGGCTTGCCCAGGCGCGCCATCGGGATTTGCGGGATGATTTTGCTGTCCAGCACTTCCTGTGGAATCGCCATCACCATCTTGGTGCCGATATAGCCTGGCGAAATGGTGTTGACGGTGACGTTCTTGCGCGCCACTTCCAGCGCCAGCGACTTGGTGAAACCATGCATGCCGGCCTTGGCGGCCGAATAGTTGGTCTGGCCGAAGGCGCCCTTCTGGCCGTTCACGGACGAGATATTGATGATGCGGCCCCAGCCGCGTTCGACCATGCCGTCGCAAACCGGTTTGGTCATGTTGAAAACGGAGTCGAGATTGGTGCCCATCACGGCGTCCCAGTTCGGCTTGTCCATCTTCTTGAAAGTCATGTCGCGCGTGATGCCGGCGTTATTGACCAGCACGTCGACCGGGCCGATTTCCTTTTCCACCGCCGCCACGCAAGCGGCGGCCGAATCGTAGTCCGCCACGTCGCAAGGGTAGGCCTTGAAGTCATAGCCCTGGTCCTTGGTGGTCGCCAGCCATTCATCGACCTTGGTGTTGCCCGGAGAATACGTGGTCACCACGCGATAGCCCAGCGCCGCCAACTTGAAGCACACCGCTTCGCCCAGACCACCCATGCCGCCGGTTACTAATGCAACTCTTGCCATTTTCATCCCCTCAGTGTCGTGCTGCTATTTGAATTTTGTCGTTATACCGGCAGGCGCCGCCTGCCGGAGCTGATGCGCCGAAAATTAATCGCGCTCAATCGCCAAAGCGACACCCATGCCGCCGCCGATGCACAAGGCGGCCAGGCCTTTTTTCGCGTCGCGGCGTATCATTTCGTGAATCAAAGTGACCAGGATGCGCGCGCCCGAGGCGCCGATCGGGTGGCCGATGGCGATCGCGCCGCCATTCACGTTGATCTTGCTGGTATCCCAGCCCATTTCCTTGTTGACGGCGATCGCCTGCGCGGCAAACGCTTCGTTGATTTCCATCAGGTCCAGCTCTTCATGCGTCCAGCCGGCTTTTTTCAGGCACAGGCGCGAAGCCGAGACGGGACCCATGCCCATCACGGCCGGGTCCAGGCCCGACGAGGCGTAGGCCTTGATGCGTGCCAGCGGTTTCAGCCCCAGTTCCTTCGCTTGCGCGGCCGACATCATGATGACGGCGGCGGCGCCGTCGTTCAGGCCCGAGGCGTTACCGGCGGTGACGCTGCCTTCCTTGGAAAACGCGGGGCGCAGGCCGGCCAGCGATTCCAGGGTCGAGCCCGGCTTGATGTATTCGTCGCTGTCGAACACGACCGTGCCTTTTTTGTTGGCAATTTCCAGCGGCAGGATTTCATCCTTGAACTTGCCCGCTTTTTGCGCCGCTTCGGCCTTCAGTTGCGACTGCAGCGCGAATTCATCCTGCTCGGCGCGCGACACTTCGTATTTCTTGGCGACGTTTTCCGCCGTGATGCCCATGTGGTACTGGTTGTAGACGTCCCACAGGCCATCGACGATCATGGTGTCGGTCATCTTGAAGTCACCCATGCGGAAACCGTCGCGCGAACCGTTCATCACGTGGGGCGAGGCGCTCATGTTTTCCTGGCCGCCGGCGATGATGATGTTGGCGTCGCCGCACTTGATCGCCTGCGCCGCCAGGTGGGTGGCTTTCAGGCCGCTGCCGCACACCTTGTTGATGGTGAAGGCGGGAATGGCGCTCGGCAGGCCGGCCTTGATGACGGCCTGGCGCGCGGCATTCTGGCCGACGCCGGCCGTCAGTACCTGGCCCAGGATCGCTTCGCTGATCAGGTTCGGGTCGATGCCGGTTTGCGCCAGCAAGCCCTTGATTACATGTGCGCCCAGTTCGGACGCAGGAATCTTGGCCAGGCTGCCACCGAATTTGCCCACTGCGGTACGGCCGGCGGCCACGATTACGACATCATCCATTTATTTCTCCGATATGCTGGCCATGACGGCCAAGGTGTTGATGAATCCGGGAAGACGCAACCAGCTGCATCACTACATGCGTTTTTGCTTCAGTCGCACCACTGGCGTGGCCGGCAATGATGGCGGCCGGCCTGGCGGTGATGGCGGGCGGCCTGGCGCGGCGGATAGCCGCTGCCGGGCCGCGCGGTTCCTGTCAATGATCAGGACGCGTGTTTTTATCATACCCTTCATCGGCAGCGCCGAAAGGGCTTTTTAGAAAATTATTGAACGGGTTTATCAGAGGGAACGGTGTCTCCTTCACGACCTGCAACAGTTCACCGAATTTTTGACGCGATGCAGCAAACTCACCCTTTGTCACAGCCGTGAAATTTTCCTGGTTTTCTTGGGCAACGTCCTTTGCCTGGCGCCCATAGGAACCGATGCGTTCCATGGCCAGTTGCGACTGCGTGCGCGACAATTCCAACAGCGTTTTCGGATCGCGTGCCGACAACAATTGCTGCGCCGCTACCGTGCTGGCAGCGAGCGACGAGCGGGCGGCATCGAGCTGCAGGTCGATCAGCCTGGCACCGCCTTGAAACGCCGCTTCGGCCAGGGCCTGGGCGCTGCTCACCTGAGCGGCGTAGATGGCCTTGCCGGCTTGGGACAGCTGTTCGGAAAATGAAAACATTGCATACCTCCTCAAATGACAGCGGTGCATGTTGCGCCGCACAGTGCTCAACTTTAAGCGGCGCCGCCTTGCAATCCCTTGATCTGGCTCAAGCTCTCTGTTGGATTGTTTCCAAGTGAACGATCGTCAGGACAGCAACTTGATACCGTCCAGCGAAGCCGCACACTGTTCACGTATCACGCTGACAAAATCGCGGACATAGGCCTTGTCCTCCAGCGCGGGCGGCACGGACACAAACAGGTCGCTCCACAGGCCATGCTCGCCCACCGGCCGCGCCACCACATAATCGTAATCGACGTAGTTCTTGATGGCCCAGTTCGGCAGAGCGGCAATGCCGCGCCGGCTGGCCACCAGTTGCAGCACCGCTACCGTCAGCTCGGCCGTGCGGCGCTCGAAAGCGATGCCGTTCGGGCGCAGCACTTCACGGATCAGGTCGATGCGTTCTTCCGGCACCGGGTAGGTGATCAACGTTTCACCGCTGAAATCGTCGGGCGCCAGCCGGCGCTGCGCCTGCAAGCGGTGCTTTTGCGCCATCACCACCAGTATTTCAAAGCGGAACAACGGGAACACGGTGAAATCGGGGCCGTACGGCGAGCCGATCACCAGGTCGGCCTCGCCCGAGCGCAACAGCTCGGCCGGTTCGCTGTGAAAACCCGACACCAGGTCGATTTCCACTTCCGGCCAGCGCTGGCGAAACGCATCCATCACCGGCATCAGCCAGTCGAAACAGGTATGGCATTCGAGCGCCACGCGCAACTGGCCGCTATCGCCCTGCGATAGGCGCGCCACGTCGCGCTCGGCCAGGTCGATCTCGGGCAGCAGCTTGTCGGCCAGGGCCAAGAGGCGGCTGCCGGTGGCCGTAAACGCGATCGGCATCGACTTGCGCTCGAACAGGGGCGCCTGGTAGCGATCCTCCAGCAGGCGGATCTGGTGCGACAGCGCCGACTGGGTCAGGTTCAGCAATTGCGCGGCGCGCACCAGGCTGCCGGACGAGCGCAAGGCGCTCAGGGTGCGCAGATGGCGGATTTCCAGCATGGGCCCTTGTTATGGTGAATATTTTTCATGTTAATCGTCAAAAGGTTTCGTTTTTATTATAAATCAGATTGCCGCACACTCTAGCCTATCAACATTAAATCTCGATGACATCATGACGATCCACTCCCATATCCTCGGTTTTCCCCGTCTCGGCTTTGACCGCGAACTGACATGTGCGCTCGAAGGCCATGGGCGTAGCGAGGTGTCGGAGGCCGCGCTGGAAGACACCGGCAAGCAACTGCGCGCACGCCACTGGGCCTTGCAGCGCGAAGCCGGTCTCGACTACGTTACCGTGGGCGACTTCGCCTTTCATGACCAGGTCGCCAACCATATACAACTGCTGGGCTGCGCGCCGGCCCGCTTCGCGTTCGACCAGCAACAGTCGCCACTGTCGCGCTATTTTCAGATGGCGCACGGCGCGAACAATGACGCGCTGGAAACAAGCACATGGTTCGATACCGATTATCACTACCTGGTGCCGGAATTTTCATCAATGACGCAATTCTCGCTGGCATGCGACCGCCTGTTTGACGAAGTGGCCGAAGCGCAAGCCCTGGGCTACCCGGTGAAAGCGGCGCTGATCGGCCCGTTGACCTTTCTGTGGCTGGGCAAGGAACACACCACCGGCTTCGACCGCCTGGCCCTGCTGGAACAATTGCTGCCCGTCTATGGCGCCCTGCTCGACCGTTTGAAGCAGCAAGGTGTGGCCTGGGTGCAGGTCGACGAACCGATCCTGGGCCTGGCCTTGCCGAACGCCTGGCGCAACGCGTTTGAACGCAGCTACTGGCAGCTGAACCAGGTCGGCGTGAATATCTTACTGGCGACCTATTTTTCACCGCTGCAGGAAAACCTGAGCCTGGCCTGCCGCCTGCCGGTGGCCGGCCTGCACGTGGACGGCATCCGCGCACCGCATGAGCTGATCAGCATCGCCGACTGGCTGCCGGTCCATAAAGTGCTGTCGATCGGCATCGTCGACGGCCGCAATATCTGGCGCACCGATCTCGATGCCGCCATCGAAGTGCTGCAGCCACTGCTCGAGAAGCGCCGCGGCAAGCTGTGGCTGGCAGCTTCGTGCTCCCTGCTGCATACGCCATTTAGCTTGGCGCAAGAAACGGATCTGGTACCCGAGATCACATCATGGCTGGCATTTGCCACCGAAAAACTGGCGGAACTGGCGATCTTGAAAGATGCGCTGGCCGGCCATGCGCCAGCGAGCCCCTGCAATCGCCGCGACTGGACGAGCCGGTGCATGGCGAGGCCGAGCGCAACGACATAGCCAAATACTTTGGCGGGCAGCTCGACGGCTTCTTGTCTACCCGTTACGGCTGGGCGCAATCGTACGGTTCGCGCTGCGTCAAGCCACCCGTCCTCTACGGCGACGTGCAGCGCCCAGCCGCCATGACGGTGGCCGGGTCACGCGCGCGTTTCGCATTTCAGCCTCAAGCCCAGGCGACAGCACGACATACGCCCGGCGCGCCAGCGGCGGCATAAGCGCCAAGGCAGGCTTCAGACCGCATGCACGGCTGTTTTCAGGGCGACGCCACAGGTTTTCCGGGCGCCGCCCTTATTTTTTGACATCAAGCACATGTTGCTCTACGGAATAGCATCCGTGCGGCCCCTGACGGCGATTTTTTTGCAGTAGAATGCAAGAAATTTACTGCTTTCCATGTGCGCCTATCGGTCACCGGGCCTTCCGCAGTTTCACTCTGAACAACGTTTATGTCCAAAAGCCTGCCGCAGAAGCCGATTGAAATCAAGATTTCCACTGTCGTTGCCGTCTCGGCCATCGTGCATGGCGCCGATACGCAGGCGCTCGATGCGGCCCTGCACGACATGACGGGCGGCGTGGCCGACTTTTTCGAGGACGACCTGGCGGTGCTCGATGTGGCGGACCTGGCGCCCGGCGACACCCCCGTCGACTGGGCCGCGCTGGTGGCCTTGCTGAAAAAATACCGGCTGAACGCCGTTGCCGTGCGCAATGCCGCGCCGGAGATGCATGACGCCATCCTGGCGCAGGGCCTGAGCCTGGACAGTGGCAAGACGCGCGACGATGCGCCGGCCAAGGACGGTCCGACCCTGGCCGCCGAATCCGGCGCCGAAGCGCAGGTGATGGTGATCGACACGCCGGTGCGCGCAGGCCAGCGCATCTATGCGCGCGGCTGCGACCTGATCATCACGGCGGTCGTCAACAATGGCGCCGAGATCATCGCCGACGGCAGCATCCATGTGTATTCCTCGCTGTACGGGCGCGCGCTGGCCGGCGCCTCGGGCAATCCGCAGGCGCGCATCTTCGCGCTGGCGATGGAGCCGGAACTGGTGTCGATCGCCGGCGTGTACCGTACCTTCGAGGATGGCTTTACGCCGGAGATGAAGGGCGGGCCGGCGCAAATTCGCTTGGCTGGCGACAGAATCGAGATACACTCTGTCAAACCGGTTCCCCCCGTCAACCGCTCTTGAGCTGGACCACTCCGAGAGATATCTGAAAAGGATTATTTGTGGCAAGAATTATTGTTGTGACGTCCGGCAAGGGCGGTGTCGGTAAAACCACCTCCAGCGCCAGTTTTTCCACTGGCCTGGCCCTGCGCGGCCACAAGACAGCCGTGCTCGACTTCGACGTGGGCCTGCGCAATCTCGACCTGATCATGGGTTGCGAACGCCGCGTGGTCTATGACCTGATCAATGTGATCAATAAAGAAGCGACCCTGAACCAGGCGCTGATCAAGGACAAGCACTGCGACAACCTGTTCATCCTGCCCGCCTCGCAAACGCGCGACAAGGACGCGCTGACCGAGGAAGGCGTGGAACGCGTGTTGAACGACCTGATCAACATGGGCTTTGAATTCATCATCTGCGATTCGCCGGCCGGCATCGAACATGGCGCGCTGATGGCGCTCACCTTCGCCGACGAAGCCATCATCGTCACCAATCCGGAAGTATCGTCGGTACGCGATTCGGACCGCATCCTGGGCATCCTGCAAGCCAAGTCGCGCCGCGCGCAGACCGGCGCCGAGCCGGTCAAGGAGCACCTCTTGATTACCCGCTACGCGCCGAAACGGGTGGAATCGGAAGAAATGCTGTCCTACCAGGACGTGCAGGAAATCCTGCGCATCCCGCTGGTGGGCATCATTCCGGAATCGGAACAGGTACTGGCCGCCTCGAACCAGGGCAACCCGGCCATCCATTTCAAGGGCACCGACGTGGCGCAAGCCTACGAAGACGTGGTCTCGCGCTTCCTCGGCGAAGAAGTGCCGTTGCGCTTCACCAATTATGAAAAGCCTGGTTTGCTCCAGCGCATTTTTGGGACGAAGTGACATGGCCTTGCTTTCTTTCCTGTTCCCCCCCAAACCGAAAACGGCCAGCGCGGCCAAGGAACGCCTGCAGATCATCATCGCGCGCGAACGCAGCGGCCGCGACGGCCCCGACTTCCTGCCCGCCCTGCACAAGGAATTGATCGAGGTTATCTCCAAGTACACCAAGGTCAACGCCGAAGACATCAAGATCTCGCTCGACCGCCAGGGCAACCTGGAAGTGCTGGACGTGAACGTGGTGCTGCCGGACGCCTGACCTCTTCCCCGGCCCTCAGCTCGGCCGTACCGCAATCAGCTCCTGCGCCACCGCGGCGCAGGCGTTGACGTGCTGGTTGCCGATCTGGCGGAACACGGCGTAGCCGAGCGCGGCCGCCACGGCCTGGCCGGCGAACGGCACGAAGCGGGCTACCTGCTTGCTGGCCAATTTGACGCCGCTGCGCTTGAGCAGGTGGATGATCAGTTCGCGCGTCACCAATTTCCCTACCAGCATGCCACCCATGCCGATCGCCACGCGATAGGCCATCAGCTTGAACTGCGGGTTCAGTTTTTCGATCTGCTCCGGCGTCAGGCCGAATTCATGGTTGATATCGTTGATCAGCATCGACAAGAGGCCAACGTCCGACATCAGGTCGATGCCCGGGATCGGAATGGCCGAGGTGCCGGCCGACATCAGGGCGCGGCGGCCCACCAGGCGGCGGCAGCGCTCGCGCGCCTGCTCGATTTCGGCCAGGCTGCCCGGGATCAGATTCCAATCGGTGACGGTATTGTCTGGCATACGGTTTCTCCACGCGGTAAAGGCAAGCCCAAGTGTAGCGGAAAGGGGCGCCCTTTCGATTTCACTGGACACAGTTGCAATCTCTGTTATATTTCATGAGAGCATTCCTTAACATTACGATAAGCAGCGCTGCCCGTCTGTTTGTTGTTACACATTCCAGCCAAATATGCGAATTGCCGTACTCGATAGCGACCATAGCCAGGCAGAACTGATCTGCCAGGTGCTCACTGCGGCAGGACATGCTTGCCATGAATTCCAGAGCGCCAAGGACATGCTGGGGCAACTGCGCAAGGACAGCTGCGACATGCTGATCCTCGACTGGCAGGTCAGCGACCTCGATGGCGCCGAAGTATTGCGCCGTGCACGCGAAAAACTGGCGCCCAAGGCGCCGGTGTTGTTTATGACCAACAGCTCGGGCGAAGACGATATCGTCGCCGGCATCAAGGCGGGCGCCGACGACTACCTGATAAAACCGCTGCGGCGCAGCGAACTGGCGCTGCGGGCCCAGGCCCTGCTGCGGCTGGCCTATCCCACGCAAAATAGTGCCGAGCAATTGCAATTTGGCAATTACACCTTTGAAACGCGCGCCGGCCGGCTGCTGATGGATGGCGAACCGCTCGACGTGACGCACAAGGAATTTGCCCTGGCGCTGCTGTTTTTCCGCAACCTGGGCCGGCCTTTGTCGCGCGCCTACATCCATGAAGCCGTGTGGCAACGCGAAACGGCCCTGCCGTCGCGCACCATGGATACCCACGTTTCGCGCGTGCGCAACAAGCTGCAGCTGAAACCCGAGCACGGCTACCGGCTGGTGCCCGTCTACAGCTATGGTTACCGCCTGGAAAAGCTGAACGCCCAGCCGGCAAATGCCTGAGCCGTGGCGGGCCTGCTCAATCGGCGGGCACAAAGCGCTATAATGTCGGCATAAGTCATCCCACTGCCCTCACATGCAACTGTTAGCCGTCGGCCTCAATCACACCACCGCACCAGTGTCGCTCCGCGAACAGCTGGCGTTTTCGCCTGAGCATCTGGGTCAGGCCGTGGTCGCGGCGCGCACCTGGTTCCAGCGCATCGACTTGCGTGACAATGATGAAGCGGCAATTTTGTCGACCTGCAACCGCACCGAGCTGTATGCGGCCAGCCGGGTGCCGAATCCGCTCGACGCCGGCGCGCATTTCCTGGCCGACTATCACAAGCTCAGCTACAGCGAGCTGCGTCCCCACCTGTACATGCTGCCGCAGCACGACGCCGTGCGCCACACCTTCCGCGTCGCCTCCGGGCTCGATTCGATGGTGCTCGGCGAAACACAGATCCTGGGCCAGATCAAGGACGCGATCCGCACGGCCGATGAAGTGGGCGGCCTGGGCACGTATCTGCACCAGTTGTTCCAGCGCAGTTTTTCGGTCGCCAAGGAAGTGCGCAGCACCACCGAGATCGGCGCCCACAGCGTGTCGATGGCGGCCGCCGCCGTGCGCCTGTCGCAGCGCATCTTCGACAAGATCGCCGAGCAGAATGTGCTGTTCATCGGCGCCGGCGAAATGATCGAGCTGTGCGCCACGCACTTTGCGGCGCAGAATCCGAACAGCATCACGATCGCCAACCGCACCATGGAACGGGGCGAGGCGCTGGCCCACCGTTTCAACGGCAAGGCGATCCGCCTGGCCGACCTGCCGGAAAAGCTGCACCAGTTCGACATCGTCATCTCGTGCACGGCCTCATCGTTACCGCTGCTGGGCCTGGGCCTGGTCGAGCGCGCCATCAAGGCGCGCCGCCACAAGCCGATGTTCATGGTCGACCTGGCCGTGCCGCGCGATATCGAAACGGAAGTCGGCCGCCTGAACGACGTGTTCCTGTACACGGTCGACGACCTGGGCAAGGTGGTGCAGACGGGCCTGGAAAGCCGCCAGGCGGCCGTGGCGCAGGCCGAAGCCATCATCGAGACGCGCGTGCAATCGTTCATGACCTGGGTCGACGACCGCGCCATGGTGCCGGTGATCCAGGATCTGCATGAAAGCAGCGAAACCCTGCGCCAGATGGAAGTCGAACGCGCGCGCAAGATGCTGGCCAAGGGCGCCGATATCGACGCCGTGCTCGAAGCGCTGTCGAAAGGCCTGACGGCCAAGTTCATGCACGGCCCGCAACAGGCCCTGCACCGCGCGCAAGGCGACGAGCGCAAGCAACTGGCCACCCTGCTGCCGAAACTGTTCCGTCCACGCCGTTAGCGCAGAGCGCTGGCCGTCTGCCGGCCCGGCTTTCCAGGCGCGCCCACGTGCGCCCTCCCCGTTCACTTTTATCCCGAATTGCTATGAAACCATCCATGCTGTCCAAGCTCGATCAACTGGCGAACCGCCTGGTTGAACTCGACGAACTGTTGATGCACCAGGACGCCACCTCGAATATGGACAGCTATCGCAAGATGACGCGCGAGCATGCGGAACTCGGTCCGCTGGTGGCGCTGTACCATTCCTACCAGGAAGCGGGCAATGACATCGTCACGGCGCAGGAAATGCTGGCCGACCCCGACATGAAGGAATTTGCCCAGGATGAAATCGAGTCGGCGAAAACCACCATGACGCAGCTGGAACGCGAACTGCAGACCATGCTGCTGCCCAAGGACGCGAATGACGAGCGCAATATTTTCCTGGAAATTCGCGCCGGCACCGGCGGCGACGAGTCGGCCCTGTTCGCCGGCGACCTGCTGCGCATGTACACGCGCTTTGCCGAGCGCAACCGCTGGCAGGTGGAACTGGTATCGGCCTCCGATTCCGACCTGGGCGGCTACCGCGAAGTGATCGTGCGCCTGGTCGGCAATGGCGCGTATTCCAAGCTGAAATTCGAATCGGGCGGCCACCGCGTGCAGCGCGTGCCGGCCACCGAAACGCAGGGCCGCATCCACACTTCGGCCTGCACCGTGGCCGTGATGCCGGAAGCGGACGAGGTGGAAGACGTCAATATCAACCCGGCCGACCTGCGCATCGATACCTACCGCGCCTCGGGCGCCGGCGGCCAGCACATCAACAAGACCGACTCGGCCGTGCGGATTACCCACTTGCCGACCGGTATCGTGGTCGAATGCCAGGACGACCGCAGCCAGCACAAGAACAAGGCGCAGGCCATGAAGGTGCTGGCGGCGCGCATCAAGGACGTGCAGCTGCGCGAACAGCAGTCGAAAGAGGCGGCCACCCGCAAGAGCCTGATCGGCTCGGGCGACCGCAGCGAGCGCATCCGTACCTATAATTTCCCGCAAGGGCGCATGACCGACCACCGCATCAACCTGACCTTGTACAAGCTCGATTTCATCATGGATGGGGATTTGACGGAGCTGACCAATGCACTGGCGGCGGAACACCAGGCGGAATTGCTGGCGGCGCTGGGGGATTGAATTGATGCTGGTGGTGGTGTCGGATTACGCTCCGCTAATCCGACCTACGCTGCATCTCTGTAGGTCGGCTTGGCGCGCAGCGCCTAAGCCGACAAGTTTAAGTATAGGTTAAGCAGCAACATTTTCCGCCTGTGCGAAAATGCATGGCTGAAAATCCGATCCACCTTACCGTGTCGCCCATGAAAAACTCCCGCACCGTCTTACTGATTATCGCCGCCCTGTGCTTCGCCATGCTGGGCGTGGCCATGTATCTGCAGCATGTGATGAACATGGCGCCCTGCCCGCTGTGCGTGATCCAGCGCTATCTGTTCATCGCGATTGCGATTGGCTGCCTGATCGGCGCGGCTTCGAAAACACCGGCGATCGGCGCCACCATCGGCTTGCTGGCCTCGCTGGGTGGCCTGGGCGTGGCTGGCAAGCATCTGTATGTGCTGGCCAATCCGGGCTATTCCTGCGGCATCGATCCGGTGGAAACGGTGCTGAACAAGATTTTCACGGCGCAAACCATGCCTTTCATGTTTGAATCGTACGGCGCCTGCGAAAATGCGGGCGAGGCCTTTATGGGCCTGTCGATTCCGCAATGGGCGTTTGTCTGGTTCGCCATCTTCGCGCTCGGCCTGTTGTGGACCTTGCTGCGCCGCAAAAAATAAACGAAAGCACCATGTCTGAAACATTGATTCCCGCCGGCAGCACCGTCGGCGCCCTGCAGCAGCGTCCGCTACTCGACGCCGTCGATAACCGCATCCTGCTCAGCCATGCGCTGGGCCTGTCGCGCGTGGGCCTGATCACGCAGTCCGAACGCGTGCTGACCGGCGATGAGGCGCAGCGCCTGTCGAACTTGATGGAACGCCGTTTGCGCGGTGAACCGGTGGCCTATATCGTCGGCCAGCGCGAATTTTTCGGCCTGCCGTTTGCCGTCAGCGACGCCGTGCTGATACCGCGCCCCGATACCGAAGTGCTGGTGGAACTGGCGCTGGACCGCTTGCCGCCGGGCGGGCGCGTGCTCGACATGGGCACCGGCAGCGGCGCCATCGCCGTCGCCCTGGCCCATACCCGGCCCGACGCAGTGGTCACGGCGCTGGACGTCAGCAGCGCGGCGCTGGCCGTGGCGCGCCGCAACGCCAGCGCCAACGGCGTCAATATCACCTTCATGGCCAGCGACTGGTTCAGCGCGCTGGGCACGGAAAAATTCGATTTGATCGTTTCCAATCCGCCGTATATCGCCAGCGGCGACCGCCACCTGGCCGAAGGCGATTTGCGTTTCGAGCCGTCCGGCGCCCTGACCGACCATGCCGACGGCCTGTCGGCGCTGCGCACCATCGTCGCCGGCGCCGCGCGCCACCTGGCGCCCAAGGCCTGGCTGCTGATGGAACATGGCTACGACCAGGCCGCTTCGGTGCGCCAGTTGCTGAGCAACGCCGGTTTCAACCAGTCGCAAAGCTGGCGCGACCTGGCCGATATCGAGCGCGTGAGTGGCGCCCGCCACGGCTGACATATTTTCCACACCTTCTCACCCGCTTGACCGCGCAACGCGCCGTTGAGCGTCCAGTTTGCTAAAATATCAAGCGATTCCTGAGCGCCGCCTGTGCCCTGTCCCCCGGGCGCAGGCGGGCGGCGCGGCGCTTTTTGGGAGGCCGCCGACGCAGTTGCGCATTTTCGGTTAATCTCAGCACCACATTTTTATTTGCTGTACAAGAAAGGAAGCTCAAATTGCCCAACCTGTTGACTCGCCGCCTGGCATTGCTGACCGAAGATGCCAACCGCGCGCTGCTGGGCGGATTGCGCGGCATCGAGCGTGAAACCCTGCGCGTCGATCACGCCGGCCATCTGGCTTCCACGCCCCATCCTGCCGCCCTGGGTTCGGCGCTGACCCACCCTGAAATCACCACCGACTACGCCGAAGCGCTGCTCGAATTCATCACCCCGGCCGAAGCCGACATCGCCGTCACGCTCGATAAACTCGACACCGTGCACCGCCATGCCTACAGCCGCCTGGGCGACGAACTGCTGTGGAGCCAGTCGATGCCGGGCCAGCTGCCCGATGAAGACCATATAGCGATCGCCAACTACGGCACCTCGAACATGGGCATGCTCAAGCATGTGTACCGGCGCGGCCTGGCGCTGCGCTATGGCAAGGCCATGCAATGCATCGCCGGCATCCATTACAACTACTCGCTGGACGAAGGCCTGTGGCAGTTGCTGGCGGCCGATGCCGGCACCAGCACCACCACTGCGGCCACGGTAAAAGACGTGCAATCGGAAAGCTATCTGGCGACGATCCGCAATTTCCGCCGCTACAGCTGGCTGTTGATGTATCTGTTCGGTGCCTCGCCGGCGCTGGCGTCCGGCTTCTTGCGCGGCCGCCCGCACAAGCTCGACACCCTGTCCGATGACACCCTGTATTTGCCGTATGCGACCAGCCTGCGCATGAGCGACCTGGGCTACCAGAACGACGCCCAGTCGGGCCTGCGTCCGCACGAAAACAGCCTCGACGATTACGTCAACGCGCTGACGCACGCCGTCAACGACCCGTATGCGCCGTATGCTGAACTGGGCACCAAAAAAGACGGCGAATGGATACAGCTGTCGACCAACGTGCTGCAGATCGAGAACGAATACTATTCGACCATCCGCCCCAAGCGCGTGATCCGCACCGGCGAGCGGCCGATCCAGGCGCTGTGCCTGCGCGGCGTGCAATATATCGAAGTGCGCTGCATGGATGTCGACCCGTTCGAGCCGGTCGGCATCAGCCTGCCGACGGGCCGCTTCCTCGACGCCTTCTTGCTGTTCTGCGCCCTCGACGAGAGCGCGCCGATCTCAAGCGAACAGAGCGCCTGCTACACGGCCAACTTTGCGCGCACCGTCAAGGAAGGCCGCAAGCCGGGTCTCACCCTGCGCCGCGACGGCAAAGAGATCGGCCTGCAAGCCTGGGGCCAGGAACTGCTGGCGCGCATCGCGCCGGTGGCGGCCTTGCTGGACGCGCGCCATGGCGGCACCGAACACGCCGACAGCCTGGCGGCGCAAGCGGCCAAACTGCTGGACCCGGACGCCACGCCGTCGGCGCGCGTGCTGCGCGAACTGCGCGCCAACGGCGGCTCGTTTGCCGCCTTCGGCCTGCGGCAAAGCGAGCGCCATGCGGCGTTTTTCCGCGAGCAGCCGCCAACGGCCGAACAGAGCGCCTACTTCGACCAGCTGGCGTTTGATTCGCTGGCCGAACAGCGCGCCATGGAAGCGGCGCCGCAAGGCAGCTTTGACGACTATGTCGCTTCCTACCGCGCCAGCACCCTGTGTGCGCACTCCTGACTCTCTAACCTCCTGCAAAGCGCCCGATGCTGACCTTCTATAATGAATTGCACAGCCAGCATCGGGGCCGCTTCGAGATGTTTCGCGGTGAAATCGTGCCCTGCTTCGAGACCCCGGAACGGGCCGACATGGTGGTGGCCGAACTGGGCCGGCGCAACCTGGGCCGCATCGTCACGCCGCACGGCGTGCCGCTGACTTCCCTGGAACGCATCCACACGCCGCGCTACCTGCATTTCTTGCGCCACGCCTGGCACGACTGGCTGGCGCTCGACCCCGACAACGCCAACCGCGACGCCGTGCCGTCGGTCTGGCCGGTGCGCACCTTGCGCAGCGATATCGAGCCCGACAATTTCACGGCCAAGCTGGGCCTGTATTCGATGGACAACGGCACGCCGCTCACAAGCGGCACCTGGACCGCCGCCAAGACGGGCGCCGACTGCGCCGTGAACGCGGCCCACGCGCTGCGCCTCGGCGAACGGGCGACGTTTGCCCTGACGCGCCCGCCGGGCCACCATGCGGGCGCCGATTTTTTCGGCGGCTACTGCTTTCTCAATAACGCCGCGCTGGCGGCCCAGCACCTGCTCGACGACGGCGCGCGCCGGGTCGCCATCCTCGACCTCGATTACCACCACGGCAACGGCACCCAAAGCATTTTCTATGCGCGCAACGACGTGCTGTTCGTCTCCATGCACGCCGACCCGCGCCAGGAATATCCGTTCTACCTGGGCCATGCCGACGAGACCGGGATTGATGCCGGCCTGGGCTACAACGTCAACCTGCCGCTGCCGGCCGGCTGCCCCACCACGCAGTGGTTCACCACGCTGGAGACGGCCTGCCTGCGCATCAATATGTACGCGCCCGACGCGCTGGTGGTGTCGCTGGGCGTGGACACCTATGTCGGCGACCCGCTGTCGCATTTCGCCCTGCAAAGCGGCGATTACCTGCGCCTGGGCGAACGGCTGGCTTATCTGAACCTGCCGACCGCGTTTATCCTCGAAGGGGGCTATGCGGTCAAGGAGCTGGGCATCAATGTGGTCAATGTGCTGGAAGGGTTCGAGACGGCGGAATAGATTGCGGTGGTGTGTCGGGTTGCGCGCTGCGCGCTAACCCGACCTTGTATTATTCCTCTCATGCGGTTGGTGGTGTTGCGAACAACATCGACCGCTGTCAAAATTCTTGGTAGGCATATCAAGACCGGGTAACTGGATGCCGTATCCGCCCTTAGGCTCAAAGCCAGCGATGTAGATCTCGCACCAGTTACCCACCCTCCATGTCAAGATCGGACAGTATCTTTGGCACCGGCACGCCGGTAGCCCGCACTCACAAGGTAGATCGCAAGAGGACCACAGCATGTTTAATTTAGGAATCGAGGTTGCCAAGGCCAAGCTGGACTGCGCACTGCGCCTGCCCAATGGCAAGCACCGTAACAAGGTAGTAGAGAACAATCACAAAGGATTTGCTGCACTGAGCGAATGGCTGCTCAAGCATGATGCCGGCAACCCGAGAGTATGTATGGAAGCGACTGGCACTTACTGGGAAGGGGTTGCCGAATATCTGGCCGGACTTGGCATGGTGGTCAGTGTCATCAATCCGGCACAGATGAAGGCCTTTGGCGGCTCGCGCATGGTACGCACCAAGACCGACAAGGTCGACGCGCAGTTGATTGCCGACTCTGCCCATGAGCGCCAACCGCAGCCGTGGACAGCGCCGTCGCCCGCCGCGCAGGCACTGCGCGCCTTGGTGCTGCGCCTCGAAGCGGTGCAAGCGATGCGGTTGCAGGAAACGAATCGGCTCGACGTCGCGCGAGAAGCGGTACGCCAGGGTATCGAGGATCACATTGCCTGGCTCGACAAAGAAATCAAGAAACTCATTCGCGTCATCAAGCGCCATATCGACGATGATCCGGATTTACGCGATAAGCGCGAGCTGCTCGACAGCATCCCTGGTCTGGGTGAGCGCACGATACCAGTGTTGCTGTCGTACTATGCCGATACCGAGCGCTTCGACAACGCCAAGCAAGCCGTGGCGTTTGCGGGACTCGACCCGCGCCAGCACGAGTCAGGATCGAGCGTACGTGGCAAGCCACGCATGTCGAAGATTGGTCACAGTTTCCTGCGAAAGGCGCTGTACATGCCAGCCATGGTGACCGTATACAGGACACCATGGGGTCAGCGCTCTTGGCCAGCGGCTCAGCGCTGCCGGCAAGGCACCGAAACTGATCATCGGCGCCATGATGCGCAAGCTGGTGCACGTGGCATTCGGCGTGCTCAGGTCGGGAAAAATATTTGATCCAACCTTGCACAACGCTTGACGGGGATAACAGTATCTACGCCGCACGGTAGGTCGGATTAGGCCGCAGGCCGTAATCCGACAACTGTGTCAGCACCATTCACATATTCCGGAACAGCGCCATAAACGGCTGGCTCACCGTCAGCGTTTCCGGCCGCGTTTTCAGGCGCAGCAGGCCGCGCCCCATCTCGTCGCGCGATACCGACGCCACCGCCTTCATGTTGACGATGGTCGAGCGGTGGATCTGCTTGAAGACGGCCGGGTCGAGCGAGTCGAGCAGTTCGCGTATCGGTTTCCTCAGCAGGGATTCGCCGTCCGCCGTCATCACCGCCGTGTACTTGGTGTCGGACTGAAAATAGGCGATATCGTCGACCATGATCAGCTTGGTGTCCTTGCCGCTGCTGGCCGTCAGCCACACCAGCGGCGGCGCCTTGGCCACCGACGGCAAGGCGCCCGTCAATTGCTGCAACAATGCCGCCAGGGCCGCATCGGGCGCAGTTCCGGACATGGTTCCCTTGGCCGCGCGCGCCTCGATGCGTTCGCGGCAGGCCTGCAAGCGCGGCCGCGCCACCGGTTTCAACAGGTAATCGACGGCGCCCTTGTCGAAGGCGGCGATCGCGTACTGGTCGTAGGCCGTGATGAACACCACCTGGGTGGCCGGGCTGGCCTCAAACGCGCCGGCCGCCACTTCCAGGCCATTCAAGCCCGGCATGCGGATATCGAGCAGGGCCACGTCGGGCTGGAAGGTGGCGATCGCCTCCAAGGCCGCGCCGCCATCGTCGCAGGCGGCCACCACGCGCAGCTCGGGCCACACTTCGGACAGCAAGGTCAGCAGCGCTTCACGCAGCAGGGTTTCGTCTTCTGCGACGACACAAGTGAAAGACCTAGCCATATGCCGCTCCCCTGGCCGTGCTGTCCGGCACTGTGATGGTGGCGGCCACGCCACCGGGGAAATTCGACACGATGCTGAACAGCGCCGCGTCGCCGTAGGTCAGGCGCAGCCGTTCGCGCACATTGCGCAGGCCGATGCCGGTGCCGCCGCCATGGTCGCTGAAACCCTGGCCGTCGTCGGCCACCGTGATGGCCACCGTGCCCTCGCCGGCGCGCGCCAGTATCCACACGGTGCCGCCGCCGCTTTTCGGCTCCAGCCCGTGCTTGATGGCGTTTTCCACCAGGGTCTGCAGCATCATCGGCGGCAGTTCCACCTGCTTCAAATACTGCGGCACTTCGATCTGCAGATTGAGCCGGCTGCCCATGCGGATTTTCAAAATGTCGAGATAGGCGCGGGCCCTATCCAGCTCGATGCCGATGGTCGACATGGCGTTTTCGGTGCGCGGCAGGGAGTGGCGCAGGTATTCGATCAGATTGCCCAGCATCTCGTCGGCGCGCGCGGGATCGGAGCGCGTCAGCAGCTGGGCGCTGGCCAGGGTGTTGTACAGGAAGTGCGGCTCGACCTGGGCGTGCAGCAGGCTCAGCTTGGCCACCGTCAGTTCCTTTTCCGTCACCGTCTGGCGCGCCTCGGCCTGCTCGCCGCGGCGGCGCTGCGCCACCCGGCGCGTGATCGCCCGCGTCACCGCTTCCGCGTTTTCCAGGTTGGTGCCTTGGTCGACCAGGAACCAGTCGGTCCAGGCGGTGCGCGCCGGCTCGCAGATCAGGGTCACGCTGCCCGCTTCGCCATTCGGCGTGACGGTGGCCAGGATCTGGTTCGGGCGCGGTTCAAGAAAATTGAGCAGATGCCAGCGCGGCGAACCCGCATTGGTATAGGGTGCCGGACGGCGCACGCGGGCCTGCACCTGCAGGCTGTCACGCGCGCTTTCCTGCATCTCGCTGCCCGGCAGTTCGCGGATGGCCGCGTCGATCAGGTCGAATGTTTCGCCGGCCTCGAACGGCACTTCGATCTGGCGCCGCTGGCGGCAGGACAGGGTGGCGCCATTGACCTGGCCGGCGATCAGGCGCACGCGGCGCACATGCGAAAACGCATTGAGGGCGGCAAAGGCGCCCAGCAGGCTGGCGGTGGCGACCACAAAACCTTCAAAATGGGCACCATGCGGCAGCAGGCCGTTGAGCACGATCGAGGCGATCAGCGCATAAGCGGCGAGACTGGCCAGCGCAAGGCGGAAGATAAAGAAGAAGCTGGTCATGATGGTGTCCTGGAGGCGTTGAAGTGAGCCCAGATTAGCAATCAGGGCCAGCCGCGGTGCCCATTATGCGACGAAAGGCATGGATGGGCGACGAAAGCGCAATTTTCAACAGTCGACATCATGCGCGCGGTGGCGCCGTCGACGCGCGCGTGACCAGCACCGGATCGCGGCTGCGGATCACCTGTGGCGCGTCGGGCGCCTGCTCGATCAGTTTCAGCAGCAGATCGATGCCCTGCTCGGCCATTTCGGCCGATGGAATCGCCACCGTGGTCAGCGCCGGGCGGGTCTGGCTGGCCAGCTCGATATCGGTGATGCTGACCACCGAAATATCTTCCGGCACGCGCAGTCCCAGCGCCGCCACCGCGTTCAAGACCCCCAGCGCCGGCAGGTCGTTCGACACGAACAGCGCGCTCAAGTTGGGCCGCTGCCCCAGCAGCGCCAGCGCCGCATCGTAGCCGCTCTGGTAGGCGTCGCTGCAAAAGCGCACATTCGCCTGCACCGGGCGCAGCTGCGCCTGCTGCAACGCTTCGCGGTAGCCGTCGTAGCGGCCATTGTGGATGCCGCCCTTTTCGCTGGCGATAATGGCACCGATGCGGCGGTGCCCAAGCGCCAGCAGATGTTCGGTGGCGATGCGCCCGGCCATGCGCGAATCGAAGGCCACGCACGGGATCGGCGGCGGTGCATCGGGAAACTCCCACACGGCCACCACCACCGGCGTACCGCCGGCCTGGATCGCCAGCAGCTCGTCGATGCGCAGGTCGCCATTGTTGGCCACCAGGATGCCGTCCGACAGCGAACCGGCCACTTCGCCGAGGAAACGCGCGCCGCCGTCTTCTTCGTAATCGGTATTGCAGACCAGCAGATAGCGGCCGTGGCGGCGCGCCGCATGCGTGGCCTGCAAGGTAAATTCCGGATAAAACGGATTGGTGATGCAACCCAACAACAGCGCCAGGGTGGGCGCGCGCCGCTCGACCAGCGCGCGCGCCGTCAGGTTGGGCCGGTAGCCGTTGGCGTCGACCACCTGCATGACTTTTTCGCGCGTTTTTTCGCCGACTCTCCCCTTGCCGCGCAACACATTCGACACCGTCATCGGCGTCACGCCAGCCAGTTCGGCGACATCCTTGATGGTCAACATCTGGCCCCGGCGCTTGCTCATATCCATCCTTATCTGGCCGCGGCATGGTGCCGCCGGCGTTGTTGCACACGACAATAAATTTGTTGCCAATGGTACCGCACGGTGTTAATGTTCAGGCACAAAAATAACTATTCACCGTTTCGTGTCGGCCTTCGGGCCGTTTTTCGAGTGAATTTGATTTAACGTTAAATCAATCTGAGGAGACACAGTGGCAGCGATTACCCTGCGGGGCATTTCCAAGGCATACGGTGCGCATGCACCGGTACTGCGCAACGTCGATCTCGAGATCGGCGAACATGAATTCTGTGTTTTTCTGGGCCCTTCGGGCTGCGGCAAGTCGACCTTGCTGCGCATCATTGCCGGCCTGGAAGACCCCAGCAGCGGCGACATTTCCATCGGCGGCAAGGTCGTCAACGCTGTGCCGCCGGCCGAGCGTGGCGTGGCGATGGTGTTCCAGAGCTACGCCCTGTTTCCCCACATGACGGTGGCCGAAAACATCGGTTTTGGCCTGACCCTGGCCAAGGTCGACAAGGCCGAAGTGCGCCGCCGCGTGGCCGACGCGGCCAAGGTGCTGCAGCTCGAACCGCTGTTGGACCGCAAGCCGCGCGCCCTGTCCGGCGGCCAGCGCCAGCGCGTGGCGATCGGCCGCGCCATCGTGCGCGAGCCGGGCGTGTTCCTGTTCGACGAACCGCTGTCGAACCTCGACGCCACCCTGCGCGGCCAGACCCGCGTCGAGATCGCCCATGTGCACCAGCGCTTCGCCAAGTCGAGCACCGTCTACGTGACGCACGACCAGATCGAAGCGATGACCCTGGCCGACAAGATCGTGCTGCTGCGCACCGGTGCGGACGCGCAGCAAGGCAGCGTGGCCCAGGTGGGCGCGCCGCTGGAGCTGTACCACCGCCCCAACAGCCTGTTCGTGGCCGGCTTTATCGGCTCGCCGCGCATGAATTTCCTGGCCGCCAGCGTGGCCGATATCGACGGACAAGGCGTGCTGCTGCGCGTGGCCGGCGGTCCCGATGCGCCACCGTCGCTGGTGCGCGCCCATGTCGATGGCGCTGGCCTGAGCGTCGGCGATACGGTGACCCTGGGCGTGCGGCCCGAGCACTTCCTGCCCTGCGACAACGCGGGTGCGCCGAACTGCCTGACGCGCCAGGTCACCCTGACCGAGCGCCTGGGCGAACAGAGTTATCTGCACTTGCAGGCCGATGGCCGGCACACCCTGCTGGCCAAGGTGCAGGGCGACACGCCGGTGCGCGCCGGTGCCACCGTCAGCCTGCAGATCGATGCCGATTGCTGCCATGTGTTTGGCGCCGATGGCATGGCCGTACCCCACCTCAAAAACTATAAACAGGAGACAGTATGAAAATTTCGCTTACCCCGCTGCGCTTGTCCGCCTTGTGCGCCGCACTGCTGATGGGCGGCATGGCCCAGGCCGGCGAGATCGCCGTCAACCTGGCCTTCAAGGGCGCCAACCAGCGCGCCTTCTGGGACCAGACCATCGCCGCCTTTCAAAAGGCCAACCCGGACGTGAAAGTGAAAGCCGCCTTTATCGAAGAGGAAGCGTATAAAGTGCAATTGCCGGGCTGGCTGACCAGCGAAGCGCCCGACATCATCAAGTGGCATGAAGGCGAGCGCATCCGCTATTACGCGCAGCGCGGCCTGCTGGAAGACCTGAGCGCCGACTGGCAGAAAAATGGCTGGGACAAATCGTATGCGGCGCTGGCCGACGCGGCCAGTTTCAATGGCAAGAAGTACTCGCTGCCGACCGATTATTTTTCCTGGGGCGTGTTCTACCGCAAGGACCTGTTTGCCAAGGTCGGCATCAAGGGCGAGCCGGCCACCTGGGCCGAATTTCTGGACGCCTGCAAGAAACTCAAGGCGGCCGGCATCGCGCCAATCAGCGTCGGCGGGCGCGACTCCTGGACCCTGGCCGTCTGGTTCGACTACCTGAATTTGCGCCTGAACGGCCACGCCTTCCACATGCAGCTGATGAATGGCGAAGTCGCCTACACCGATGCGCGCGTGAAAAAAGTCTATGAGGCGTGGCAGACGCTGATCGACAACAAGTATTTCATCGACGCGCCGCTGTCGTACAGCCTTGACTCGGCCCAGCCCCTGCTGACCCAGGGCAAGGCCGCGATGATGTTGATGGGCACCTTCATTTCCGGCGGCCTGCCCGACGCCACCCGCGCGCAGACCGGCTACTTCCGCTTTCCCGTGATCGACCCGAAAGTGGCGCTGGCGGAAGACGGCTCGACCGACTCGCTCAATATCCCGGCGCGGGCGAAAAACAAGGTCGACGCGCGCCGCTTCCTGGTCTTTGTCAGCACGCCCGAGGTCAATGCGCGCCTGGCGCAGACCTTCGGTTCGCTGCCGGCCAATAACCAGGCGGCGCTTCCCGACGACCCGATCGCCAAGACGGGGCTGGCCATCCTGACCAGCAGCCCGGGCGGCATCGCCCAGTTCTATGACCGCGACATGAACAAGGAAATGGCCGACGAAGGCATGAAGGGCATGCAGCGCTTTATCAGCGATCCGTCCAAGCTGAACGACATCCTGGCGCGCATGGAAGCGGCCCGCAAGCGCATCTATCGCAAATAAAGACCTTGTCATGGCGCGCCGCCATCTGGCGGCGCGCCTTTCCGAAAGCATCTATGTCCGCAACCTTCAACGCTCCGCTGGCGCGGCGCCGGCGGCGTGCCGCCCTGTGGTTCCTGCTGCCGGCCTGCACCATGTTCGCCGTGTACGTGATCTACCCCATCCTGAGCAGCATCGTGCTCAGCTTTTACGACTGGGACGGCGTCGGCGCGCGCACCTTTGTCGGCCTGGCCAACTACCGCGAACTGGCCGCCTCCGAAACGTTTTATACGGCCCTGAAAAACAATGTGCTGTGGCTGGTGCTGTTCCTGCTGGCGCCGCCGATCGGCCTGCTGTTCGCGCTGTACCTGAACCAGGCGGTGCGCGGCATCCGCCTGGTCAAATCGCTGTTTTTCGCGCCGTTCGTGGTCTCCGGCGTGGTCATCGGCCTGGTCTTCAGCTGGTTCTACGACCCCGCTTTCGGCCTACTGAAAGTGATCATGGGCCATGGCATTCCGGTGCTGGGCGAGGAATCGATGGCCACCTTCGGCATCATCGCCGCCGCGCTGTGGCCGCAAGTGCCGTTCTGCATGATTCTGTTCCTGACGGGGCTGACCAGCCTGAACCCGGAAATCATCGAGGCGGGCCGGCTCGAAGGCGCGAAAGGCTGGCAGCTGCTGCGCCATGTGGTCCTGCCGCAGCTGCATTCCGTGTCGTTCATGGCCGTCACGCTGACGGTGGTGGGCGCCTTGCGCAGCTTCGACCTGATCGCCGTGATGACGGGCGGCGGGCCGTACGACAGTTCGACCGTGCTGGCCTACTTCATGTACGACCAGGCGATCAAGTACTTCCGTTTCGGCTATTCGGCCGCCATCGCGGTGGTGCTGTTCCTGTGCATGCTGGTCTTCATCGTCTACCAATTGCGCCGCCTGCTGCGCTCAGAAAACTGATAGGGGGAAACCATGTATCCGATGCCCATTACTCAATGGAAACCAGGCAACCGCCTGCTGTACAAGCTCTCCCTGCCGGTGGCCTTGCTGATCTGGCTGCTGCCCCTGCTGGCCGTCATGCTGACCTCGGTGCGCACTTCGGCCGAGCTGGTGCAAGGCAATTACTGGGGCTGGCCGCGCGAGTTCGGCGCCTGGGACAACTACCGCACCGTGCTGCTCGATTCGCCGATGCTGCACTACGCCTGGAACAGCTGCCTGATCACCTTCCCGTCGGTGCTGGGCGCCATCGTGCTGTCGGCCATGGCCGGCTTTGCGCTGGCGACGTATCCGTTCCGCGGCAACACCATGGTGCTGGCGACCTTTGTGGCGGGCAACTTCGTGCCGATCCAGATCCTGATGATCCCGGTGCGCGAACTGACCTTGCAGCTGGGCCTGTTCAACAGCGTCAGCGGCCTGATCCTGTTTCACCTGTCGTTCCAGACCGGCTTTTGCACCCTGTTCCTGCGCAACTTCATCAAGGAGCTGCCGTATGAACTGATCGAAGCGGCGCGCGTCGAAGGCGCCACCGAATGGCAGCTGTTCCACAAGGTGGTGCTGCCGCTGATCCGCCCCGCGCTGGCGGCGCTGGCGGTGCTGGTGTTCACCTTTGTCTGGAACGATTACTTCTGGGCCCTGTGCCTGACCCAGGGCGATGCGGCCGCCCCGCTGACGGTGGGCGTGGCCGGCCTGAAAGGCCAATGGACCACTTCCTGGAACCTGGTCTCGGCCGGTTCCCTGCTGGCGGCCCTGCCCTCGGTGCTGATCTTCTTTGCGATGCAAAAACATTTTGTGGCAGGCCTGACGTTCGGCGCCACCAAAGGCTGAAGCCATCAACTAACTTTTAAGGAAAACAAGATGAAAATTGGTGTCGATTATTACCCAGAACATTGGGACGTGGCGGTATGGGAAGACGATGCGCGCCGCATGCAGGCGGCCGGCATTACCCTGGCGCGGCTGGCCGAGTTTGCCTGGTCGCGGCTGGAACCGGTCGAAGGCCAATACGATTTCGCCTGGCTGGACCAGGCCATCGAGACCCTGGGCCGTTACGGCGTGCAGGTGGTGCTCGGCACGCCGACGGCCACGCCGCCGAACTGGCTGGTGGAAAAATGCCCGGACGTGCTGCCGCTGAATGCCCAGCGCCAGCCCATGTATCCGGGCGTGCGCCTGCACCGCTGCTACAACAGCCCCTCGCTGCGCCGTCATACCGAGCTGATCGTCGAGCGCCTGACGCGGCATTACGGCCGGCATCCGAACGTGATCGGCTGGCAGACCGACAATGAAATGATCGGCCATGAAAGCCACAGCGACGGCGCCACGGCAGACTTCCGCCGCTGGCTGCAGCAGCGCTATGGCGACCTGGCCACCCTGAACGCGGCCTGGGGCACGGTGGTGTGGAGCGGCGAATACAGCGCCTGGTCGCAAGTGACCACGCCGCTGGGCGGCTCGCCGCACCTGAACCCGTCATACCTGCTCGACTTCCAGCGCTTCTGTTCCGATTCGGTGGCCGACTTCAACCGCTTCCAGGCGGGCCTGATACGCGCCAATTGTCCGAACCAGTTCATTACCCACAATCTGTGGGGCTATCCGGTCATCAACGATTATTACGACCTGTTCGACAGCATGGATTTCGTCTCGGTCGATTACTATCCGAGCACCGACCTGAACAGCGACGCCAAGGCGAATATCTATCATGGCGCACTGACCCTGGACCTGACGCGCGGGGTGAAACGCGCCAACTTCTGGGTGATGGAGCAACTGAGCGGCACGCCGGGCTGCTGGCATCCGATGTCGCGCACGCCCCATCCGGGCATGATACGCGCGCACGCCTGGCAAAGCATCGCCCGCGGCGCCGACACCATCGTGCATTTCCGCTGGCGCACGGCGCGCGTGGGCGCGGAACAGTTCTGGCATGGCCTGCACGACCACCATGGCCAGCCGGGCCGCCGCTTCGAGGAATTCACGGGCTTCAGCCGGGAAGTGGCAAGGCTGGCGCCACTGCTCGACGGCAGCACCATCAAGAACGACGTGGCGCTGCTGTTCTCGCACGAACAGCTCAACGCGCTGCGCATCCAGCCGCAGTCGGACGGTTTTGACTACCTGGCCAACTTCAAGCGCCTGCACCGGGGCTTCGTCAAGCTGGGTATCGGCACCGACGTGATCAACTGGCGCGAAGAACTCGACGGCTACCGCCTGGTGGTGGCGCCGTATCTGTTCCTGATGGAGCCAGGCATCGCCGACAAGCTGCAGCGCTTTGCCGCCGCCGGCGGCACGGTGATACTGACCACCCGCAGCGGCGTGAAAACCATGCAGAACGTGTGCCAGCCCGAGCGCCTGCCGGGCCTGCTGAGCGCACTGGCCGGGGTCGAAGTCGACGAATACGATCCGGTCGGGCGCGACGCGCAGCGCATCGATTTCGGCGCCGACGGCGCGTTTTCCTGCAGCCAGTGGTGCGACCTGCTGACGCCGACCACGGCCACCACGCTGGCCACCTACGCCAGCGACTATTTCGCCGGCCGCGCGGCGATGACGAAAAACAGCTACGGCCAGGGCGCCGCCTATTACCTGGGCACGGTGCTGGATGACGAAGCGTATGCCATGCTGCTGCGCAAGCTGGTGCTGGAACTGGGCATAGCCCATGTGCCGGACTTGCCGCCCGGCGTGGAATTGTCGGTGCGCGGCGGCCCGGCCGGCAAGCTGCTGTTCGTGATCAACCTCGGCAAGGAGGCGCAAGTGGTGGCCCTGGCGCCGCGCGCCTATGTCAGCGCGCTCGATGGCGCCACGCATCAGGACAGCGTCAGCTTGCCGGCAATGGGGGTCGAGATACTGCATCTGTAAGTGAGCGCAAACACGGGCCGGCGGCAAACCATCGCTGCCGGCCCGATTCTTTTTTAAGAAATCGCTTGCAATTAAATAGTGCGCGATATATATTGTGTGCATGGACGCCGCATTACAGATGTTGCAGACGGGCTTCCCGGGTAACACCCCAGCAAACAAGTAGCACACTATTTAGTCGTTAACTATTTAAATCAAGGAGCACTACCATGTCGATCCAACAAGTCCTGTACCGCGCCCAAGCCACCGCCACCGGAGGCCGCGAAGGCCGTGCCGTGTCGTCCGATAACGTGCTCGACGTGAAACTGACCACGCCGAAAGAACTGGGCGGCAATGGCGCCGTCGGCACCAATCCTGAACAACTGTTCGCCGCCGGCTACTCGGCCTGCTTTATCGGCGCGATGAAATTCGTCGCGGGCCGCGACAAGATCGCCCTGCCAGCGGACCTGGCTATCACCGGCACGGTCGGCATCGGCGCCATCGAAACCGGCTTCGGCATCGAAGTGGAACTGAAAATCTCGCTGCCGGGCGTGGAACGCGCCGCCGCCGAAGCGCTGGTCGCCGCCGCCCATATCGTGTGCCCATACTCGAACGCCACCCGCGGCAATATCGACGTCACTTTGACCATCGTGTGAGGGCACGGCAAGCCAGAGGATGACTAATCAAAAAGCCACGCTGCCCGAAAGGCAGCGCGGTTTTTTTTCGTCTGCCGCTTTAAAATGGCGCTCTTTCCCCGACAACCTGGACTAGCGATGATCACCTGGCAATGGCAAACCTTCGACGAACTCGGCCCCCACTCGCTGTATGCGGTGCTGGCGCTGCGCCAGCGCGTGTTCGTGCTGGAACAGCAATGCCTGTATCCGGACCTGGACGGCCATGACCAGGCCGCCATGCATCTGCTGGGCTGGCAAACCGTCGATGGCCAGCGGCAGCTGGCGGCGTACTTGCGCGTGCTGGCGCCAGGCGCCAAATACGTGGAGATGTCGCTCGGCCGCGTGCTGACGGCGCCCGAGGCGCGCACCACCGGCGCCGGCAAGCTGCTGCTGGCGGAAGGCATCGCGCGCGCCGTGCGCCTGCATGCCGGCCATGCGATCCGCATCGGCGCGCAGCAGTACCTGGAGCGCTTTTATCAGTCGTTCGGTTTCGTCACCGTCAGCGCGCCCTACGATGAAGACGGCATACAGCATATCGACATGCTGCGCGCCGCCGAGGCGCCATGAGCACCACCGCGCTGATTTCCTGGAGCGGCGGCAAGGATTCCTGCCTGGCCCTGTGGCGCGCGCGTGCCGCCGGCATGGCGGTGCCGCTGTTGATCACGGCGATGGATGAGGACGGGCGCAAGTCGCGTTCGCACGGCGTGCCGCCCGAGTTGCTCGAAGCGCAGGCGGCCAGCCTGGGTGCGCGCCTGCAGCGCTATCACGCCAGCTGGGCCAGCTACGAGGAACAATTCATCGCCATGCTGCGCGCGGCGAAAGCCGATGGCATCGGCCATGCGCTGTTCGGCGATATTGACCTGCAGCCGCACCGCGACTGGGAAGAAAAAGTCTGCGCAGCGGCCGGCCTGCAGGCCCATTTGCCGCTGTGGGGAGAAAACCGCCTGGCGCTGGTCGAGGAATTCCTGGCGGCCGGCTTCAAGGCCATCGTCGTGTGCATCAACGGCAACCATTTATCGCCGGACTTTTGCGGGCGCGAATTCGACGCCGCCTTTTTGGCCGACCTGCCACCGGGGGTGGATGCCTGCGGCGAGAATGGCGAGTTCCACACCTTTGTCTACGACGGCCCGGCCTTCGGCGCGCCGGTGGCGCTCCGGCGCACGCAGGTGCTGCGCTACGATGCGCCGCAGGACCTCGGCGGCGCCACCTATTATTTCCAGGAGCTGGCGCCCGCTTGAAGCGTGGCCAGGCGCAAGATGCAAAACGGGCGGCCCGCAGGCCGCCCGTTTTGCATCTCAAGCAACCGCTACATCAAGGCTTGGTGACGGTGACCAGGCTGACGTCGAATACCAGGCCGGCATAGGCCGGGATGGTCGGCAGGCTGCCGGTCGGGCCATAGCCCAGGTCCGATGGAATCGTCAGGCGGCGCGTGCCGCCCACTTTCATGCCGACCAGGCCCTGGTCCCAGCCCGGAATGACCCGGCCCTTGCCCAGCACGACTTCAAAACCGACGCCTGGCTTGGTGGCGTCGAACTGGGTGCCCTTGTTGTCAGTCTTGCCCGAGTTGTACAGCCAGCCGGTGTAGGTGACGATCAGGGTGTCGCCGACGGCCGCTGCCGCGCCCGTGCCCACCGTCAGGTCAGTGACGATCAATTCCTTCACCTGCGTGGCCGGATCGATGACGACTTCCTTTTTGTCGTTCGCGGCGCTGCCGCAAGCGGTCAAGGCAAAGGCACAAGCGACAGAAGCGATCAACTGAAATACCGATTTCATGGTTTCCCTTTAAATATTGGAGTGTGACTGAAGCCCGTACGATGCGGACCGTGCGGGCTGCAGTTTAACAGGAGTCACTGGGGCAACTTGTAAGCAGACGTAAGCAGGCCGGCAAATGCGTGGTTCCTGCAACACTGTCAAGCTGGCAAGTGCCCCCTGCCCCTCAGATTTCCACCTGCGTACCCAGTTCGATCACCCGATTGCTGGGGATCTGGTAGTAGTCGGCCGCCGTGCGCGCATTGCGCGACATGGTGACGAACAGGTGTTCGCGCCACGGCATCATGCCGGCGCCCGGCGTCGAGATAATGGTCTGGCGGGCGATAAAGAACGAGGTTTCCATCATTTCAAAGGTGAAGTCGCCACCCTCCCCTTGTGCCAGCGCCAGCGCGGCGGGAATATCAGGCTCGTCCTTGAAGCCGTAATGCACATTGACCTGGTAGCACTGGTGACCCAGGTCGAGCACATTGACCTGCTCGTTTCGCGGCACCCAGGGCTCCTCGTGCATGAAGACCGTCAAAAAGATCACGCGCTCGTGCAGCACCTTGTTGTGCAGCAGGTTGTGCAGCAGCGCATGCGGCACGCCGTCGCTCTCGCCGCGCAGGAAGATCGCCGTGCCCGGCACCCGCAGCGGCGGCGCGATGAACAGCGAGGCGAGGAAGTCGTCGAGCGGAATCGCATGTTTTTCCAGGTTGTCGAACACCAGCTGGCGGCCGCGCTTCCAGGTCAGCATGACGATGAACAGAATCGAGCCCAGCAGCAGCGGGAACCAGCCGCCATGGAACAGTTTCAGGGCGCTGGCCGACACCAGGTTGACGTCGATGATCAGGAAAAAGCCGGTCGCGGCCCAGCACAGCGCCAGGTTCATCTTCCAGCGGTAGCGGATCACGAAGAAGGTCAATATGGTGGTGCACAGCATGGTGGCGGTGACCGCGATGCCATAGGCGGCGGCCAGGTTTTCCGAGGAGCCGAAACCGACCACGGCCAGCAGCACCACGAACAGCTGCAGCCAGTTGACGGCCGGGATGTAGATCTGGCCGATTTCGCTTTCCGAGGTATGGCGCACGCGCATGCGCGGCAAGAAGCCCAGCGCGATGGCCTGCTTGGTCATCGAGAAGGTGCCGGAAATGGTCGCCTGCGAGGCGATCACGGTGGCCATGGTCGACAGGATCACCAGCGGATACACGCTCCAGGAACCGAGCTGCTGGTAGAAGGGATTCGATACCGCTTCCGGATGAGCCAGCAGCAGGCCGCCCTGGCCCAGGTAGTTCAGCGCCAGCGCCGGAAAGGCGATCAAAAACCAGGCCAGGCGGATCGGCTTCTTGCCGAAGTGGCCCATGTCGGCGTACAACGCCTCGGCGCCCGTCAGCGCCAGCACCACCGCGCCCAGTGCGACAAACGCGACAAAGCCGTTTTCCATCAGGAAGGTGGCCGCATGCATGGGGTTCAGCGCCGCCAGCACGTGCGGCGACTTGATGATGTTGAGCACGCCCATGATGGCCAGCGCGGCAAACCACAGCACCATGATGGGCGCGAAATAGCGGCCGATGCCGGCCGTACCGTGCGATTGCACGGAGTACAGGGCCACCAGCACCACCATCGTCAGCGGCACCACGTAGGGACTGAAGGCGGGCGTGGCCACTTCCAGGCCCTCGATCGCCGACAGCACGGAAATGGCCGGCGTGATCACGCTGTCGCCATAGAACAGGGTGGCGCCGAACACGCCGATCACCATCAGCGGAAAATGCCAGCGCGACAGCTTGCTGACGGACGACAGCACCAGCGCCATCAAGGCCATGATGCCGCCTTCGCCACGGTTGTCGGCGCGCAGCACCAGGGTCACGTACTTGAGGGAGACGATCAGGGTCAGGCCCCAGAAGATCAGCGAGACGATGCCCAGCAGGTTGTTGTGGGTCAGCGCCAGGCCGTGGGCCGGGTCGAACACGGTTTTCAGGGTGTACAGCGGGCTGGTGCCGATATCGCCGTAGACTATGCCGACGGCCGCCAGCGTCATGCCGGCCAGGCCGCTTTTTTTATGTTCCGACGTCAAGGTTGCACCCGTTTTTGTTTTGTTGCATCGCACAATATGATAGGTATTAGCAAATAGCAAGAGTATTTTTGCATGATTCCGGGCTGCCCCAAGGTCGTTTGTTTTTGGCTGCGATGCACTTGTGCGCGGCGTCGCGGCCCTCGATTTGTTGCCATTCTACGCTGCCCCGGTGCCGCCCGGCAGGGCATATTGATTTCAGCGATAATGACAGACTGTCTACTCTCTTTGTGAAGCCAATCATGAATCCAGGCATGTTGTACGCCTCGCTCGCCTTTTTGTGCTGGGGCCTGTTTCCACTGTACTTCCATGCCCTGGAAGAAGTCGCACCGCAGGAAATCCTCGCCCACCGCATGGTCTGGTCGCTGCTGTTCCTCGGCATCATGCTGACCGTGCGCCGCCAGTGGGGCTGGCTGCGTACCTTGAAAAGCCAGCCGAAGGTGGTGGCCAGCTTCGTTGCCAGCGCGTTTTTATTGTCGGCCAACTGGTTCATCTATATCTGGGCCGTCAACAACGGCCATGTGGTCGACGCCAGCCTCGGCTATTTCATTACGCCGCTGATCAATGTGATGCTGGGCTTCCTGCTGCTGCACGAACGCCTGCGCCGGGCGCAATGGCTGGCCATCGCGCTGGCCGCCTGTGGCGTGGCCTGGCTGACCTGGCAGGCGGGGCAAGTGCCATGGATCGCCCTGCTGCTGGCGGCCACCTTTGGCGGCTACGGCCTGCTGCGCAAGACGGCCGCGCTGGGCGCGCTGGAAGGCCTGTCGTTCGAGACGATGATCCTGTTCCCGCTGGCGCTGGCCTATATGCTGTGGCTGACCTGGCATGGCCAGAGCGGCTTCGTCAATACGGACTCGAACGGCACCCGCGCGCTGCTGCTGGCTTCCGGCCCGATCACGGCGATTCCGCTGCTGATGTTTGCGGCCGGCGCGCGGCGCCTGCCGCTGGCCGTGCTGGGCCTGCTGCAATATATCGCCCCCACCGGCCAGCTGCTGATCGGCGTCTGGGTCTTCCATGAGTCGTTCACCCAGGAGCGCATGCTGGGCTTTATGGTGATCTGGGCCGCGCTGGCGCTGTATGCCTGCGAAGGGCTGTGGATGTCGCGCCGGGCCCGCCTGGCGGCTTAGCTTGTTGACGGACAACGCTGGCCGGAAGCGGGCGTTTACCGTATCCTGTTCGTCTTTGTATAACACCCGAGATTTCTAATGGCTAATTACGTCTACACCATGAATCGCGTGGGCAAGATCGTCCCGCCCAAGCGCCAGATCCTGAAAGATATTTCCCTGTCGTTTTTCCCAGGCGCCAAGATCGGCGTGCTGGGCCTGAACGGTTCCGGTAAATCGACCCTGCTGAAAATCATGGCCGGCATCGATACCGACATCCAGGGCGAAGCAGTGCCGATGCCGGGCCTGAATATCGGCTACCTGCCGCAGGAACCGCAACTCGATCCGGAAAAAACCGTGCGCCAGGAAGTCGAATCGGGCCTGGGCGAAGTGTTCGAAGCCCAGGCCAAGCTCGAAGCCGTGTACGCCGCCTATGCCGAGGAAGATGCCGATTTCGACGCCCTGGCCAATGAGCAGGCACGCCTGGAAGCGATCATCTCGACTTCCGACGGCGGCAACCTGAACCTGCAACTGGAAATGGCGGCCGATGCGCTGCGCCTGCCGCCATGGGACGCGAAAATCGGCGTGCTGTCCGGCGGTGAAAAGCGCCGCGTGGCGCTGTGCAAGCTGCTGTTGTCGAAACCGGACATGCTGCTGCTCGACGAGCCGACCAACCATTTGGATGCGGAATCGGTCGACTGGCTGGAACAATTCCTGCTGCGCTTCCCGGGCACCGTGGTGGCCATCACCCACGATCGCTACTTCCTCGACAACGCGGCCGAGTGGATCCTGGAACTGGACCGTGGCAGCGGCATTCCATGGAAGGGGAATTACTCGACTTGGCTGGAACAGAAGCAAGCCCGTCTGAAACAGGAAGAAGCCACCGAATCGGCACGCCAGAAAGCGCTGCAGAAAGAATTGGAATGGTCGCGCCAGAATCCGAAAGCGCGCCAGGCCAAGTCGAAAGCCCGCCTGGCACGCTTCAACGAGCTGTCCGAGCACGAATACCAGAAGCGCAATGAAACCCAGGAGATCTTCATCCCCGTGGCCGAGCGCCTGGGCAATGAAGTGATCGAGTTCAAGAACGTGACGAAAGCGTTTGGCGACCGCCTGCTGATCGACGACTTGAGCTTCACGATCCCGGCCGGCGCCATCGTCGGCATCATCGGCCCCAACGGCGCCGGTAAATCGACCTTGTTCAAGATGATCACCGGCACGGAACAGCCGGACAGCGGCGAAGTGGCCATCGGCCAGACGGCGCGCGTGTCGATTGTCGACCAGAATCGCGGCGACTCGCTGTCGGACAGCAAGACCGTGTTCCAGGACGTCTGCGGCGGCGCCGACATGCTGACCGTGGGCCGCTTTGAAATGCCGTCGCGCGCCTACCTGGGCCGCTTCAACTTCAAAGGTGGCGACCAGCAAAAAATCGTCGGCAACCTGTCGGGCGGTGAACGCGGCCGTCTGCACCTGGCGAAAACGCTCTTGATGGGCGGCAACGTCCTGCTGCTCGATGAACCGTCGAACGATCTGGATGTGGAAACCTTGCGCGCGCTGGAAGATGCGCTGCTGGAATTTGCCGGCAGCGTGATGGTCATTTCCCACGATCGCTGGTTCCTCGACCGTATCGCCACCCATATCCTGGCGTTCGAAGGCGATTCGCAAGTGAAATTCTTCGACGGCAACTATCAGGAATATGAAGCCGACAAGAAGAAACGCCTCGGTGAAGAAGGCGCCAAGCCGAAACGCATCCGCTACAAGCCGCTGACCGTCTAAGTTTTACGGTCATGCAATGCAAAAAGGCAGTCACCTTGGTGACTGCCTTTTTTTTCAGCACTGCTACAAATTAAAAATTGTAGCGGGCGCCAACTGCCAGGCCGGTAGCCTTGTGGCCTTGATCCGCGCTCTTGCCGAAGTGTTCCACTTCCGCCGTCAGCGAGACTTTCTCGTTGATGGCGTACTGCGCGCCCAGCGAGGCATACACGCCGGTCTTGTTCTCGCCGCGGATGCCGGTCGACAGGCCGGAGCCGCTCAGGCTGTTGTCGACGCGGGCGACACCAAGCTTGCCGAACACGCCGACTTTTTCAGTAACGGGCATGGTGGCCTTGCCGGCCAGGTAGTAGCCGTGCGAATCGCTTTTCACATTGCCGCCGGCGCCGGCGCCATTGACGTAGCTGTAGTCCTTGCTGCCGAAGTCGGCATAACCGCCCTCGACCGCCCAGGTCTGGTTCAGGTCGTAACCGGCAAAGACCTTGCCGCCGGCCTTGGCGCCGCTGTGGTTGTCGGCGCTGGTGGCACCCGGGACACTGAAATCATAACGGTTGGCGGTGACGCCGACACCGACGTAGGGACCTTCGGCATGGGCCGCGCTCATGGCGGACAGGGCGGTTGCGGATGCGATCATTGCAAACAGGATCTTTTTCATCATGTTCTCTCTTAAATAAGTTGAATTGCCTGGATTCGCAGTTCAGCGAAATGCGATGTGTCCACAATAGCACTGTGAAAAACACACGTCCGTCTCCATTCCGTAAGAAATGTGACGAGATGTAAGCCAGGCAGTCCAACTGGAAATAAGGCAGAAATGAGCCAAGTTAAGCTAACTTAAGCGAAACTTAAGAGAACTAAGAAAAATAGATCTTCAGGAATACGCTTCCGCCATCGTCATCACGCGCGGCGTAATGGCGATGCCATGCTGCGCGAACAGGGCTGTGATGTCGGCCAGGTTTTGCACGCATTCTTCGCTTTTCCAGCCCTTGAAGATGTCGGTGCCGTCTTTCTGGAAATGCAGGTCCAGCACCTGGCAGCCATCCTTGTGCAGATACGACGAACTGTAAACATTGCCAAAGCCCAGCGCCGCCAGCTGATCGAGCAAGGCTTGCGGCGCATGGTCGGGATTGGTGGCAAGGAATACGCCGAAGGTCTTGCCGGGTGGCTTGGCGGCGATATCGACCTCATAAATGCCGGGCGCCTTGCTGCTGGACGTCGTCTTTAAAAATAACATGGAACACTCCCTGCGCGTGCTGTCTCGCGCCTGAAGCAGGCGCCATGACTGGGGCGGTGCGCTTGATTCCCAGCTTCAAATGTTATTTCCAATCGGCACCTTTGTCGACAACGCGGCGCTTTTATTTGGTAAGTTGTGGTTATCTGGCCGCTGATTGCCTGTTCTTCCTTTCAAGATTGCCCGTTAGCATTGCATCAATACAAACGCTGCTGCATACTTTTGCCTTGCGCGCGCCAGCCCGACCTTTCAGAACCTCCATGCGTCTCTTGTCGAACAAATACCGTTTGCTGCTCCTGCTGACCTTGATCCTGGCGGCCGGCTTCGTCGCCACCAGCATGGCCAGTTACCTGGCGTCGCGCAAGGCCATCGAACACGGCATCGCCGACCAGACCTTGCCGCTGACGGGCGACAATATCTATTCCGAGATCCAGAAAGACATGTTGCGCCCTGTCTTTATCTCCTCGCTGATGGCGCACGACACCTTCGTGCGCGACTGGATACTGGCCGGCGAAAACGACAGCCGGCAAATCGTGCGCTACCTGGCCGAAGTAAAAAAGAAATACGGCGCCATCACCAGCTTCCTGATTTCCGACAAGAGCAGCAAATATTATTACGCCGAAGGCACGCTCAAATCCGTCAGCCCGAAAGCCGAGCGCGACGTCTGGTACTACCGCGTGCGCGACATGAAGAACGCGGACTATGAAACCAATGTCGATATCGACATGGCCAACCGCGACAGCATGACGATCTTCATCAACCACCGCGTCCATGACTACGACGGGCGCTTTATCGGCGCCACCGGCATCGGCCTGACCCTGGCCACCATGAGCCATATCATCGACCGCTACCAGGCGCGCTTTCACCGCAATATCTATTTTGTCGACGGCAAGGGCGCCATCGTGCTTGCTGGAAAAAGCATGCGCGACAGCCACCGTGGCCAGGGCAATATCCGCAGCCTGCCCGGCGTGCGCGAGATCGCCGGCCAGATTCTCAACCGGCAGACCGAACCGACCCATTTGTCCTACCAGTTCGAGCACGCGCAAATCCTCGTCAACTCGCGCCATATCCCGGAACTGGGCTGGTACCTGGTGGTCGAGCAAAATGTCAGCGATGAGGTCAAGTCGCTGCAAAGCGTGTTCATCCTGAACCTGGCCATCAGCTTTGGCGTGACCCTGCTGGTGCTGCTGCTGACCTTGCTGACGGTGAACCGCTACCAGCAGCGCATCGAGCGCATCGCCTCCACCGACGCGCTGACAGGCTTGCTGAACCGCAAGTCGCTGGAACTGCTGTTCCAGCGCGCCATGCTGCTGTCCAAGCGCACGGCCCAGCCCATGTCGGCCATCCTGTTCGATATCGATTTCTTCAAGCGCGTGAACGACACGCATGGCCACCTGTGGGGCGACAAGGTGATCCTGGGCGTGGCCGACGTGGCGCGCGCCACCGTGCGCGAGAGCGACGTCATCACGCGCTGGGGCGGCGAGGAATACCTGGTGCTGCTGAACAATTGCAGCCTGGCGCAGGCGATGCAAGTGGCCGAAGCCTTGCGCGCGGCCGTCGCCGGCCACGATTTCGGCCTGCCCCAGCCGCAAGTGCCGGTGACCATCAGCCTGGGCGTGACCGAATACCGGCATGACGACAGCGAATCGGCCTTCTTTTCACGCGCCGACAGCGCTCTGTACCAGGCCAAGGAGGCCGGCCGCAACCGCGTGGCAGCGGCTTGATTACTGCCCGCGCTTGCGCCGGGCCAGGTCCACGGTAGGCGCCACCAGCGCCGCATACAAGTCGCCGGTGGCCGCATCCCACTGCGCCACCGCCTGCTGCTGGCGCGCCACGGTGGCCATGTCGCCGCGTGCGATCGGACCGGTCAGCGCCGGCGCCGCGCCCAGGCGCAGCACATTGGCCACCGTTTCCGTCACCAGCGGGCCGGCCAGCTCGCGCGCCACCGCTTCCGGAATGCCGGCCGCCTGGTAGGCGCGCAGCGAGGCGTCGAGCACCGTCACCAGGTAATTGCTGGCGAACACGGCGGCTGAGTGATACAGGGTCTTGGCGGCGGCGGCTATCGGCACCGGGCGCGCGCCGATGGCGGTCAAGGCCGGCGTCAAAAAGGCCAGCGCCAGCGGATCACCCTCGATGCCGCAATAGGTGCCGTCAAAACTGCCCGCCACCTGGCCTGGGTCGGCAAAGCTGCGGATCGGATGCACGCTGGCGACCGAGGCGCCGGCCTGCGTGGCCGCCAGCAGCAGGCTGGACGCCAGCGCGCCGCTGCAGTGAAACACGATCGCGCCGCCTTGCCCGCCCTCGGCCACCAGCGCCGCGCAGGCCGGCACGATCTGGTCGTCCGAGACGGCCAGCATGGTGACGTCGGCGCGCCGCAAGGCGGCATAAGTGTCGACCGGTGTCCCCGCGCCGATAAAATCGACGGCATCGCGCGCCGACTCCATCGAGCGCGTCAGCACGTCCTGCACCGCGATGCCTTCCACGCCGGCCAACAGGCGGCCCAGCACCCGGCCCACATGGCCGGCGCCGATGATATTGAAGATCACGTTCATGCTGGTTAAAAGCGGGAACCCGGCTGCTGCAGGAACGCGCGTTCTTCCGGCGTGGAGTCGCGGCCAAGGATGGCGTTACGGTGCGGGAAGCGGCCGAAGCGGGCAATCACTTCCTGATGGCGCTGGGCATAATCGAGCATGCTCTCGTAGCCTTCGCGCGCCTGCGCCAGCAGCTGGAACAGCTCCACCGCGCGCGCCTGCATCACCAGGTCTTCCGCATGCTCGAAAGGCATGTAGACAAACGCGCGCAAGGTCGGCTCCAGCTGCTGGTCCTGGCCGCTTTGCGTGAGCGCCACGGCCAGTTCCAGGGCCTGCGGATCGCCGGCAAACGCGCGCGGCGTGTCGCGGTACACATTGCGCGTAAATTGGTCGAGCACCAGGATCAGGGCCAGCGCGCCGCGCGGCGTGGCGGCCCAGTCGCGCAGGCCGCCATCGATGGCGGTGTCGATCAGCGCGCCGAAGCGCTCGCGGATCTGCGCGTCGAAGGCGTCGTCCTTGCGGAACCATTCGGCGCGCGACTGGCCGTGGCCGGGATTGTCGGGGGCGAGAAACCAGAAATCGAGTACGGCTTGGGCCTGTGCATCCATGATCATTTGTCTACCTTGTCTTAGTTGCGGGCATGCGACAGCTGGAAGCCGGCGATGCCGTCGAAAGCGGCCAGCTCGGCCGACATGGCGGACAGGCTGGCGCCCGTGTTCTTGCCATGCGCGATGGCGACGAAACGCCATTCCTGCATGCCGTCGGTGCTGCCGATGGTCAGCGAGCCGCCCGCGATGTCGTAGCCGCGCTTGGCGGCCATGCGCCGCAGCGCATCTTCGCGTGGCACGAAGTCGCGCTTGAAGCGCATGGTAATGGCCACGGCATGGCGCGAGGGCAGCCAGTTCTCCAATTTTGACAGAAAAATCATCGCCATCGCGCACAGGAAGGCCAGGCCCATGGCCGACAGGTAAAAGCCGATGCCGACCATGATGCCGATCACCGACGAGGCC
The DNA here is from genome assembly GCF_030944405.1 of Janthinobacterium sp. J1-1. NCBI lineage: Bacteria > Pseudomonadati > Pseudomonadota > Betaproteobacteria > Burkholderiales > Oxalobacteraceae > Janthinobacterium > Janthinobacterium sp. J1-1. Next base: position 436,753 of record NZ_CP132339.1, on the reverse strand, counting down.
CAGATCGAGGCGGCCGTCGTCAGGCCGCTGATATTGAAGCCTTCGCGCATGATCACGCCGGCGCCCAAAAAGCCCACGCCGGTGACAATGCCCTGGATCACGCGCGTGGGGTCGCTGCCGACGATGCTGCCATGGCCGCCGTACCAGAACTCCGGATAGCCGCCCAGCACCGTCAGCGCGGCCGACGCCATGCATACCAGGCCGTAGGTGCGCATGCCCGCCGCGCGCCCGTGATACGAGCGCTCGTAACCCACCAGCAGGCCCAGCGCCAGCGCGCCGAGCAGGTTCAGCAGGATCACGCCATTGGTCGCCAGCTCGGCCGGCGACCAGTAGGCGCGCAGGAAGTCGATGGTCGGCATCGCCTACGGTTTCTTGCTCAGCTGCTTTTCAAACGCCACATCGAGCTTGCTGACCCGGCGCGCCTTTTGCGGCCCCAGCGCGTTGACAAAGGCGACAAAGGCGTCCAGTTCCAGCGGCGCGCACAAGGGCGGCAAGCCCGGTCCCTCGGTCAGGAAAAACAGCTCGTCGCCGGTGCGCGCCATGGTGTACAGGCGGTTGCCGGTGCGTTCCTTGAGCCGCTCGATGGCGGAGGTGGCGCGTGTCGATCGCATCAGATGGCTCCCGTGCGTTGTTCCAGCCACGCCAAGGCGTCGCCTGCCAGGTGCGGCGCCAGGCGCGCGCGCACGATGGCGTGATAGTCGTTCAGCCAGGCCGCCTCGTCGTCGCGCATCAGGCTGCGTTCGATGCAGCGCGTGTCGATCGGGCACAGGGTGAGCGTTTCAAATTTCAGGAATTCGCCGAACTGCGACGAGCCGGCCGGCACGTTCAATACCAGGTTTTCGATGCGGATGCCCCATTGGCCGGGGCGGTAGATGCCCGGTTCGACCGACGTGATCATGCCCGGCTCCATCGCCGTCTGCGGCTCCGGCAGGCTTGATTGCGAGATCGACTGCGGTCCTTCGTGGACATTCAGGAAAAAGCCCACGCCGTGGCCGGTGCCGTGGCCGAAATCGATGCCCTCTGCCCACAGCGGCGCGCGCGCGATGGCGTCCAGCATGGGCGATTTCACGCCGCGCGGGAACTGCGCGCGCGACAGCGCGATCATGCTGCGCAAGACCAGCGTGAAATCGCGCCTGTGTTCGGCGGTGATGGCGCCCACCGGCACCACGCGCGTGATATCGGTGGTGCCGCCCAGGTACTGGCCGCCCGAATCGATCAGCAGCAGGCCATTGCCTGCGATGGTCGCTTCGCTGCCTTCCTGCGCGTGGTAATGCATGATGGCGCCGTGGTCGTTGAAGCCGGCGATGGTGCCGAAACTGGGGCTGACAAAACCGCTGCGCCGGGCGCGTGCCGCCGTCAGGTGCTGGTCGACACCGATTTCCGTCAGCGGCGCGCGCTGCGGATCGGCCAGGGTGGTATCGAGCCAGCTGAAAAATTCGCACAGGGCCGCGCCATCCTGCTCCATCGCGGCGCGCACATGGGCCGCTTCGCTGTCGGTCTTGCGCGACTTGGCCAGGGTGGTGGGGTTGATCGCCTCGATCACGCGCACGGCGCCGGCCACCGCCTGGCGCGTGCCGTACGTGACGCGGCGCGGGTCGAGCAGCAGGCTGGCACCGGCCGGCAAGGCCGCCAGCGCGTTTGCGGCCTGCGCGTAGGGCGCCACGTCGACGCCCTGCTGTTCCAGCACTGCGCGCAGGGCCGCAGGCAGCTTGCCGTCGGCGACAAACAAGGTGGCGCGCTCCGGTCCCACCAGCGCATGGGCCAGGAACACGGGGTTGTAGCTGACGTCGGCGCCGCGCAGGTTGAACAGGTACGCGATATCGTCCAGCGTGGAGATCATATGGTGGCTGGTGCCGTGCACCGTCATGGCCGCGCGCAGCGCCGCCAGTTTTTCAGCACGCGGCAGGGCCGGATACGGCGCGCCATGCTCGAAGATGGCGGCGGTGGGCAGCACCGGGCGATCGGTCCATACGGTGTTCAGCAGGTCCAGATCGGTGCGCAGCGTGACGCCTGCCACCAGCGCCTGCTGCAGCAGGCGCGCATTGGCCAGGCCCAGCACGGCGCCGTCGACCGCCACCGTCTGGCCGGCTTGCATGGTGCTGCCCAACCAGTTGATAAACAGCACGCTGGCGCCGGACGGGATTTTTTTCAGCTCGATGCCGCTGCCGGCCAGTTCGTTTTCCGCCTGCTCCCAGTAGCGGCCATCGGTCCACACGCCGGCAAAGTCCTGCGTGACGACCAGGGTGCCGACCGAGCCCGTAAAGCCCGAAAGCCATTCGCGGCCCTGCCAATGCGCCGGCAGGTATTCGGACAGATGCGGATCGGCCGACGGCACGATCAAGGCATCGATCTGCTGGTCGCGCATGGCGGCGCGCAAGGACGTCAAACGGGAGGCGGGATTACTGTGAACGGATGTCTGCATGGCGGCGAAAAGGTGCGGTGCTGGGAAGCGATCATGATACTCCGATTGCCGGCGATGCTGTACTCACACCGCTTGCTGCGCGATCAGGTCGGCGATCTGTCCGGCCGCCGGTGTTTCGGCGGCCATGGCCGCCGCCACCCTGGCGCAGGCGGCAGCGACGGCGGGATCCTCCAGCAGGCCCGCCAGGGCGCGGGTCCAGGCGCGCGGCGGCGCATCGGGCAGCACCGTGGCGGCCACGCCCAGGCGCCGCAGCCGCGCGGCATTGTCGGGCTGGTCGAAGGCGAACGGCACGATCAATTGCGGCTTGCCGGCCGCCAGCACGGTGGCGCTGGTGCCGATGCCGCCATGGTGCACGAACGCCACCGCCAGCGGCGCCAGCAGATCGAATGGCGCATACGCCGCATGGTGCACGCTGGCGGGCAAGGCGGCCGGCAGTTGTTCGCGGTAGGGCGTGACCACCACCACCCGCAAGCCCAGGCTGGCCGCGGCGGCCAGCGCGCGGGAAATAAAAGGGCCGCCATGCGCCATGGCCGAACCGGGCGTAACGACGATGGGAGGGCTGCCCGCGTCGATAAAGCGCTGCAGGGCAGGCTCACACTGGCCCTCGCTGGCCGGCATGCGCGGAAAGCCGGTACAGACGGTATTGGGCGGCCAGTCCGGCTGTGGCGCGGCAAACCAGGCGGGAAAGGCGCAGATCACCTGCTGCGGCGAATGCAGCCAGCGGCTCATCACGCGCCGCACGGGCGCAAGATTCAGGGTGGCGCGCAGGCGGTTGATGTCGGGCCGCACGACAGGATCGAGCATCAGCCGTTCCACCAGCGCCAGCGCCAGCCGCACGGCCCAGCGTGGCCAAGAGCGTGGCCAGTGCAGGCCGCGCCGCACGGAGGTGTCATGCGCCGTCAGAAAGCACGATGGCGCCAGGTGCACCGTTACCAAAGGCACGCCCTGCGCTTCCTGCAGCAGCCGTCCCGTCAGCCCCAGGGTGCTGGCGACGATCAGGGTTGGCGCCTCTTTTACCAGCGCCAGCTGCTGCGCATAGGCGGTGGGCAAATGGCGCGCCATATGCTTCCAGATGGTGGCAAAGCCCTTCACCGGATGCCACAGGTCGGCATCGTTCACGCTGGCGTCCAGCTCCTGCTGGCTCAGGCCCGACACAAAACGCAGGCCTGCCGCTTCCACGCGCGCCTGGAAGTTCGCCGTGGCCACCAGGGTCACGTCGTGGCCGCGCGCGCGCAGCGCCTGGCCGATGACGATGAATGGATAGACATCGCCGGCGCTGCCGACGGCCAGGATCAAAATGCGGATCGTCTTCAACGCTTGAGCAGCTGGCCGGCAAGGCCCGCGATTTTTTCCAGCAGCGCCTCGTCGTGCGGCAGCCAGGGCATGGCGCCCAGCTTGCCGCCCTTGGCAGCGACGTCGATGACCATTTCGACGCCGTCCAGCGTGACCCTGGCGGTGGCCAGGTGGATCGCATGGCGGCCCACCATCAAATGACGCGTCGCGATCGCCATGCGGCCATCGGCGAGCTGTTTTGCAAACACCTGCTCCAGCACGGCGCGCCGCATGCCGACCATCGGCCCTGTTTCCAGCGTAGCCAGGTACGCCAGCCGCTGCCCGCGCTGCTCGTCTTGATCATCGTCCGCCAATGCAAACGCGCTGGCGCTGACCAGCAGGTCAATCGCGCGGCAGGCTTCCGAGTAGGCTACCGGCGCCATCTGATTCGCTTCAATTGCCTGCCAATGGCTGCCCACGCGCTGGTCCACCGCCAGCCCGTCCGAGGTGCAGGCACCCTCCGCGCCCGGATACACGCGACCTTCGAGGCGCAGCGATACGCGCCAGGCGCCGAACTGGCGCGACAGCCCTTCATCGGTATCGAGCCGCCAGCCCTCCCGGCGCGCCAGCCCCAGCAAGGGACGCACAGACAGGGCATGGTCGGCGAATGGCACGCTGCCATCTTGTGGCGGCAGATAGATTTCGCGGTAGGCTTGGCGCACGGGCTGGCGCAGGCGACGCTTCGATATTTGCGCCTGCCAGGCGGCGCGCTCGGCTTCGCTGCCATGCAGCGGATGCCATAGCGTGACCTCACTGTCATCGGGCAAGGCTACCTCGCCGCCCTGTGCATCGATGACACCCTCGCCATCCAGCATGAAGGCCTTGCCCTTGTCGGTGCGCCAGACCAGCGCGCGCGCCACGATCTCGCCATCGGCGTCCATCTGCAAGGCGCGCCAGGTGGCTGTTTTCCAGCGCACCTCGGACGCCAGCCCCGCTTCCAGCGCGCGCGCCAGCATCGCCTGGCGGCGCTTGCCCGGCTGCCCCGGCAGGCCCAGGCGCCAGGCGATATCGGCACGCTCGGCCAGCGCCCGTTCGGCCGGCTTCAGATTGCGCTCCAGCTTCTTGCGGATGCCCGCATGGCGCACCTGCGCCAGCGCCGTGCGCAGGGCCTGCAGGCTTTCCGGCGTCGGTACCGTTTCCACCGCGTGGCCCAAGGCCATCGCCAGCGATTGCGAAGGCGCGCTTTTGGCCGTGCCGGGCGCGATGCACACGAGCGGCAGCAAGGTGACGATGACAGGCCTGAACCAGTCCTCGTCGCGGTAGGCGGCCAGCCGCGCGGCGCGCGCCAGCACCGGCGAATCATGGGTGGCAAAGGCGGCATCTGCCGCATACGGCACGCGGCCGTCATGGATGGCGGCGATATGGCCGGCCGCCTGCTCCAGGATGGCGCGGGCAAATGCGATATAGGCCGCGTCGCCGGCCAGCACTTCGGCAGGATCGGGCTCGCCTATGCTGTCGCGGTTCCAGAAGCTGCTGTGGCGCGAACCGGCCAGCGCCAGCAGCGAATCGTGTTTCAGTTGCGCCAGCAGTTCCAGCTCCTGCAAGGTCAGCGGCATCGGATAGCGCGCGTGGCGCTCCTGCATCTGCTGCATGAACAGCGCAGGCGCATCCCCGCCGGCCAGGCGCGCCAGCAGATACGCCTGGTAATGCCGCTCGGCCCAGCCCGAGGTTTCCCCCAGAATGCGCCGCGCCTGCGCCGCCGTGCCAGCCGGTACCTCGCCCTGCAGGCAGGCCAGGCAAGCGACCACATATTCCCATTCCCCGTTGTACTCGCCGGCCGCGTCCAGCGCGTCAAGAAATGCCTCACCGGCCAGCAGCGGCGCCAGGCAGGCTTGCGTCACCTGCTCCAGCAGGGTGGAAGCGAGCGCGCGCCGTGCGATATCGTCATGGCCAAAGCGCGCCGCACGGTGCAGCGCGCCCCAGACCACGCCCAGCTCCTCGGGTGTCCAGTCTTTGACATCGACCGGCGGCCCCGTAAAACGCGCATGGTCGACCGGGGCGCCATCGAGGCGGGCGCGCAGGGCGTCGGCGCGCGCAAAATCAGGTGGCATCGTCGGCCTCGTAGCGGCGCAAGCCGTCCAGATCGAGCACGCGGATGCCGCCGTAATCGAGGCGCAATAAACCCTGTTTTTCCAGCACCTGCAAGGCCTGGTTGGCGCGCTGGCGCGAAGAACCCGACAGCAGCCCGATCTCTTCCTGCGACAGCTGCACCAGGGTGTCCACCCCCGGGTACAGATGCGAGTTGAACATCGACGCCAGGCAGCGCGCCACGCGCGTGTTCAGGTCCAGCAGGCGGTCGTTTTCCACCATGCCGATAAACTGGCCCAAACGCTCGTTCAGCTGCATCAGCAAAAAGCGCGTAAACGGCAGACTGGTGTCGAGCAGCCAGTGAAAAGTGGATGCCGGCAGGCGCGCCACGCGCGTGTCGCGCAGGGCCATCGTGTCGTATTTGCGGATCTCGTTTTTCAGCAGCGAGCCTTCGCCAAACCAGCTGCCGGGCGGCACGCCGATAAAGGTCATGGCCTTGCCGGAAGCGGAAAAATTATTCATCTTGACCATGCCGCTGATAACACCGATCCAGTACTCGGCCGGCTCGCCTTTGCGGCAGACAAAGCCGCCTTTCGGCACGAACGTTTCCACGGTATCGGCTTCCACGCGCGCCAGTTGATCGGCGTCAAGCAACTGCGCCCAGTTGGCTGCGCGCACGGCGTCCTTGAGACTGATATCGGCTGATTTCATTTGTGCGATGCACCATCGAAAAGTGGGCAAATGTCCCCGAAAAGACAACTCGTCATTCCTACGCAAGCTACTATCATTGCACAAACGCCTTACACATAAAAACACAGAGTGCCACACAACGAGGTGGCGCCTGAGACACGCAACAGGAGACACTGGTGCAAAACAACACAGCAATGCCGACTTTTCCCCGGCGCCTGGTGCAGCATGGCGCCGTCCGTCCCGACAAACCCGCCTTTCGCGAAAAATACCTGGGCATCTGGCAAACCTGGACCTGGCAGGACGTCAATGCCGAGGTCCGCGCCCTCGCCTGCGGCCTGGCCGCGATCGGCTTCCAGCGCGGCATGAACCTGGCCATTATCGGCGACAACCGCCCGCGCCTGTACTGGGCCATGCTGGCCGCGCAAAGCCTGGGCGGCGTGCCGGTGCCGTTGTACCAGGATGCACCGGCGGCCGACATGGCCTATGTGCTGCAGGACGCGCATATCCAGTATGCCATCGTCGAAGACCAGGAACAGGTCGACAAGCTGCTCGAACTGAAAAACCTGTATCCGCACGTGGCCCATATCGCCTATGACGATGAACGCGGCATGCGCCATTACCACCAGCCTGAACTCATTTCGTTTGCCGGCCTGCAGGCGCTGGGCCGCGAGTACGACCGCGCCCATCCGGGCTTTTTCGAAGCGGCGGTGGAAGCGGGCCGCGGCACCGATTCGGCCGTGATTTTGTACACCTCGGGCACCACCGGCAAACCGAAGGGCGTGTGCCAGAGCCACGCCGCGCTGCTATCGGCTGGCGAAGGCTGCGTCGCCTTCGACCAGCTGACCGACGACGAAGATATCCTGTCCTACCTGCCGATGGCCTGGGTCGGCGACTGCCTGTTTTCGCTGGCGCAGGCGATGGTGGCCGGGTTTACCGTCAACTGCCCCGAGTCCGGCGATACGGTGATGATCGACATGCGCGAAATCGGCCCCACCTGCTATTTTGCGCCGCCCCGCGTGTTTGAAAACATGCTCACCAGCGTGATGATACGGATGGAGGACGCCAGCAGCATCAAGCGCCGCGTGTTCAGCCACTTCATGGACGTCGCCAGGCGCTGCGGCGCGCAGATTTTGGACGGCAAGCCGGTCGCGCTGATGGACCGCCTCAGCTACCAATTGGGCAATGTGCTGGTCTATGGCCCATTGAAAAACGTGCTGGGACTGTCGCGCGTGCGCGTGGCGTACACCGCCGGCGCCGCCATCGGCCCAGACCTGTTCCGCTTCTACCGCTCGATCGGCGTCAACCTCAAGCAGCTGTACGGCTCGACCGAAACCTGTGCCTACGTATGCCTGCAACCGGACGGCAATATCAAGTTCGACAGCGTCGGCCTGCCGGCGCCCGGCGTGGAGGTGAAACTGGCGGCCAATGGCGAAGTGCTGGTCAGGTCGCCGGCCACCATGAGCGGCTATTACCACCGCCCCGAGGCCACCGCCGAAGTGATCGACGCCGATGGCTACTTTCATACGGGCGACGCCGGCGTGTTCGACAGCGAAGGCCATCTGAAAATCATCGACCGCGCGGCCGATGTCGGCAAGATGAACTGCGGCGCCATCTTCGCGCCCAACTATATCGAAAACAAGCTCAAGTTCTTCCCCTTCATCAAGGAAGTGGTGGCCTTCGGCCATGGCCGCGACCAGGTCTGCGCCTTTATCAATATCGATATTGAAGCGGTCGGCAACTGGTCCGAACGGCGCGGCATAGCGTATGCCGGCTATACCGACCTGGCCGCGCGCGAGGAAACCTATGGCCTGATCCGCGACTGCATCGAGCAGGTCAATGCGGAACTGGCGGCCGACCCGCTGATGGACCGCACCCAGGTGCACCGCTTCCTGGTGCTGCACAAGGAGCTGGACCCCGATGACGACGAGCTGACCCGCACGCGCAAGGTGCGCCGCAAATTCATCGCCGAGAAATACGCGGTGCTGATATCCGCCCTGTACGAGGGCAAGACCTCGCAGTTCATCGAGACCCAGGTCAAATTCGAGGACGGCCGCACTGGTTCCACCAGCGCCGACCTGCAGATCTGGAGCAGCAAAACCTGGCCGGCCCTGGGCTTGGCAGCATGATGGAGCACGGCACGATGCTAATGAATGAACCCGACGTCCACTTCGGCACCGAGCGCAAGACCGGCCCCGTGATCCTGGACCTGAAAAATATCTCCCTGTCGTTCGGCGGCGTGAAGGCGCTGACCGATATCTCGTTCGACGTGAAACAGCACGAGATCCGCGCCATCATCGGCCCGAACGGCGCCGGCAAGAGCTCGATGCTCAATGTGATCAACGGCGTGTACCGTCCGCAGCAGGGCGAGATCATCTACCGCGGCGAACACCGGCGCGGCATGGACTGCTACGAGGCCGCCAAGTCCGGCATCGCGCGCACCTTCCAGAATATCGCGCTGTTCAAGGGCATGACGGTGCTGGACAACATCATGACCGGCCGTAACCTGAAGATGAAATCGAACTTCCTGCTGCAGGCCCTGTACTGGGGACCGGCACGGCGCGAAGAGATCGAGCACCGCAAGAAGGCCGAGGAAATCATCGACTTCCTGGAAATCCAGGCCATCCGCAAGACGCCGGTCGGGCGCCTGCCCTATGGCCTGCAAAAGCGCGTCGAACTGGGCCGCGCGCTGGTGGCCGAACCGGAAATTTTGCTGCTGGACGAACCGATGGCCGGCATGAATGTGGAGGAAAAACAGGACATGTGCCGCTTTATCCTCGACGTCAACGACCAGCTGGGCACCACCATCGTGCTGATCGAGCACGACATGGGCGTGGTGATGGATATCTCGGACCGCGTGGTGGTGCTCGACTACGGCCGCAAGATCGGCGACGGCACGCCGGATGAGGTGCGCAGCAACCAGGATGTGATTAATGCTTACCTCGGTGGTGTAGCCGGGAATTCAGGCAGCACGCTGCCTGCCGGCGAAACGACCTGTCCGTAATCGGACAGGGCTACGCACAACCCATTGGACAACTCATGAATATCAATTTTTTCTTTGAAGTGCTGATCGGCGGCCTGCTGTCGGGCGTGATGTATGCGCTGGTGGCGATCGGTTTCGTGCTGATCTACAAGGCCTCGGGCGTGTTCAATTTTGCGCAGGGCGCCATGGTGTTCTTTGCCGCCCTCACCTGCGTCGGCATCATGGACAAGTTCGGCCTGTCGCTGTGGCTGGCCATCCCGCTGACGATGGTCACCATGATCGTGTTGGGCATGGCGATCGAGCGGGTGGTGCTGCGCCCGCTGGTCAACCAGCCCGAGATTACCCTCTTCATGGCCACCATCGGCCTGGCGTTTTTCATCGAGGGCCTGGCGCAGCTGATGTGGGGCTCGCAGGTGCATAAACTGGACCTGCCGATCGAAGACGTGCCGATGCAGTTCCTGATGGATCACTTCAACATCATCATCTCGCAGTTCGACGTGGTGGCGGCCGGCATCTGCGCGCTGCTGGTGATCTGCCTGGCCCTGCTGTTCTCGAAGACCAAGGTGGGCCGCGCCCTGCGCGCGGTGGCCGACGACCACCAGGCCGCGCTGGCGGTGGGCATTCCGCTGCAGCGCATCTGGGCCGTGGTATGGGGCGTGGCTGGCCTGGTGGCGATGGTGGCGGGCCTGCTGTGGGGCGCGCGCAACGGGGTGCAGTTCGCGCTGACCTTTATCGCCCTGAAAGCCCTGCCGGTGCTGATCCTCGGCGGCTTTACCTCGGTGCCGGGCGCGATTGTCGGCGGCCTGATTATCGGCGCGTCCGAAAAGCTGGCGGAAGTGTACATCGGCCCGATGGTGGGCGGCGGCATCGAAGGCTGGTTCCCGTATGTGCTGGCGCTGCTGTTCCTGCTGGTGCGCCCGGAAGGCCTGTTCGGCGAAAAAATCATCCGCCGAATATAACGCACGCAAAAACACGTAGGTCGGATTATGCGGGGCCGCCGAGGCCGAAGGCGTAATCCGACAAACACCCCCACTGCCGCAAAGGACACACCCCATGATCTACCGTGAAGCCGGACAATTCAAGACCAGCTACCAGGACGATAACCAGATCTTCCCGATCCGCCAGGACCGCCTGGCATTGACGGCGACCCTGATCGCCGCCGTCTTCCTGCTGCCGTATTTCGCCTCGCCCTACATCCTGTCGGCGATCATGATTCCGTTCCTGATCTTCGCCCTGGCCGCGCTGGGCCTGAACATTTTGACGGGCTACGCCGGCCAGTTGTCGCTGGGCACGGCCGCCTTCATGGCCGTCGGCGCGTTTGCCTCGTATAACTTCATGGCGCGCCTGCCCGGCCTGCCGCTGCTGGTGTCGTTCATCCTGGGCGGCCTGTGCGCGGCCATGGTCGGCATCGCCTTCGGCCTGCCGTCCCTGCGCATCCGCGGCTTCTACCTGGCCGCCTCCACCCTGGCGACACAGTTCTTTGTCGTCTGGTGCCTGACCAAGATCCCGTACCTGACCAACTACAGCTCCTCGGGCGTGGTGACGGTGCAGGGCATGCAGATCCTCGGCTACCAGTTCGACACGCCGCAAAGCAAATACCTGCTGGTGCTGGCCATCGTGGCGGGCATGGCGCTGCTGGCCAAGAACATGATCCGCTCGAACGTGGGCCGCTCGTGGATGGCGGTGCGCGACATGGACATGGCGGCCGAAGTGATCGGTTTCCGGTTGATGCGCACCAAGCTGCTGGCGTTCGCCGTCAGCTCGTTCTACTGCGGCGTGGCCGGCGCCCTGTATGCCTATGCCTACCTGGGCACGGTGGAGCCGGAAGCGTACAACCTGGACCTGTCGTTCCGCATCCTGTTTATGATCATTATCGGCGGCGTGGGCTCGATCCTCGGTTCCTTCCTCGGCGCCGCCTTTATCGTGCTGCTGCCGGTGTTCCTGAACATCGTCGCGCACGGCCTGGCGCTGCCCACCAGCGTGGCCTCGAACCTGGAACTGATGGTGTTCGGCGCGCTGATCATCTTCTTCCTGATCGTCGAGCCGCACGGCCTGGCCAGGCTGTGGCAGATCGCGAAAGAAAAGCTTCGCTTATGGCCGTTCCCGCACTAACTTTTTGCAGTCGATGTCGCTTGAATTGAAAACCAATAAAACAAGAGGAGACACAATGAAACACATCAAATCGCTCATGCTGGCCACCGCCTTTGCCACCGCCGCATTGACCATTGCCGGCACCGCGCAAGCGCAAGTGCAGGAGCAGTACATCGCCCTGCCGTCCTACCGCGTGGGGCCGTATGCGGCCGGCGGCTCGGGCTTTTACGGCGGCATCATCGATTACTTCAACCTGGTCAACCAGGCCGGCGGCGTCAACGGCGTCAAGATCAGCTGGGAAGAATGCGAAACCGAATACAACCCCTCGCGCGGCGTGGAATGCTATGAGCGCCTGAAAACCAAGCAGGGCGGCGCCACCCTGGTCGAAACCCTGTCGACCGGCGTCGCCTACGGCATCCTCGACCGCGTGGCGCAGGACAAGATCCCGATGACCATGATCGGCTACGGGCGCTCGGATGCGGCCAACGGCAAGGTCTTCCCGTATGTGTATCCGCTCATCTCCAGCTACTGGAGCCAGGCCGCCGCCATGATCAAATACCTGGGCGACAAGGAAGGCGGCATGGACAAGCTGAAAGGCAAGAAAATCGTCCACCTGTACCACGACTCGGCTTTCGGCAAGGAGCCGATGCCGGTGCTCGACGCGCTGTCGAAACAGTACGGCTTCGAACTGATCAAGATTCCGGTCGCGCCGCCAGGCAGCGAACAGCAGTCGCAATGGCTGCAGATCCGCCAGGCCAAGCCCGATCACGTGATCTTGTGGGGCTGGGGCGTGATGAATTCGGTGGCCATCAAGACGGCGCAGCGCAACGGCTTCCCGCGCGAGAAAATGCTCGGCGTGTGGTGGGCCGGTTCCGAGGAAGACACGATCCCGTCGGGTGACGCGGCCAAGGGCTATAGCGCCATGAGCTTCAACACGCCTGGCAACTACCCCGTGCTCGACGATATCCGTAAAAAACTCTACGCGTCCGGCAAGGGCAACCTGGCCGACCAGTCGCGCATCGGTTCCGTGTATCACATGCGCGGCGTGACGGCCGCCATCCTGTGGGTCGAAGCGATCCGCACGGCGCAGGACAAGTTCGGCAAGGGCAAGCCGGTCACCGGCGAGCAGCTGCGCTGGGGCCTGGAAAACCTGAACGTCGACGACGCGCGCCAGAAAGCCGTCGGCGCGCTGGGCATGTTCCCCACCGTGAAGACCAGCTGCGACGACCATGAAGGGTCGGGCGCCGTCAAGGTACAGCAGTGGGACGGCAAGAAATGGACCGCCATCACGCCGAAGTGGATCGTCGGCGACAAGGCCCTGGTGCGCAAACTGGTCGAGGAATCGTCCGGCAAATACGCGGACGAGAAGAAGATCACGCCGGCTTGCATGAAGTAAGCAGGTGTCGCGGTGGTGTCGGATTACGCGCTGCGCGCTAATCCGACCTACCTGGATACATCGTAGGTCGGATTAGGCCGCAGGCCGTAATCCGACATGCCAACACCCTATGAAAACGAAGCAGCCATGACACCCACTGCCACGCAAGCCCCGGTCAAGGCGGACATTCCGCCGCCCTACCTGTCGGTCAACAATATCGAAGTCATCTACGACCATGTGATCCTGGTCCTGAAGGGCGTGTCGCTGCAGGTCCCGCAGGGCAAGATCGTCGCCCTGCTGGGCGCGAATGGCGCCGGCAAGTCGACTACCCTGAAAACCATCTCGACCTTGTTGCGCGGCGAACGCGGCGACGTCACCAAGGGCGAAGTGCAGTTCAAGGGCGAGCGGGTCGACCAGCTGACGCCGAATGAACTGGTGAAACGGGGCCTGTCGCAGGTGATGGAAGGACGCCACTGTTTCGGCCATTTGACCATCGAGGAAAACCTGCTGACGGGCGCCTACACGCGCAGCATTTCGCGCGCGGAGCTCAAGGATGCGCTGGACAAGGTGTACCACTATTTTCCACGCCTGAAAACGCGGCGCGGCAGCCAGGCCGGCTACACCTCGGGCGGCGAGCAGCAGATGTGCGCGATCGGCCGCGCGCTGATGGCCAAGCCGTCGATGATTTTACTGGATGAGCCGTCGATGGGCATCGCGCCGCAGATCGTCGAAGAGATCTTCGGCATCGTCAAGGACCTGAACCACAAGGAAAACGTGTCGTTTTTGCTGGCCGAGCAGAACACCAACGTGGCGCTGCGCTATGCGGACTTCGGCTACATCCTGGAAAACGGCCGCGTGGTGATGGAAGGCCATGCCCAGGACCTGGCCAGCAATGAAGACGTCAAGGAATTCTACCTGGGCGTGTCCAGCGCCGGGCGCAAGAGCTTTCGCGACATGAAGTTCTACCGCCGCAGGAAACGCTGGCTGGCCTGAACAAAAAACCCTCACCTGCAACGCGCCCGGCCATCACGGATCGCCGGCGTGCGGACCGACACGCACTGACATTGGAGAAGTACCGACATGACCGATACGCTCGACAGCCTGGAAACGCGCACCTTCGAGGCGCGCGAAAGCGAATTGATGGCCGGCCTGCCGCAGCTGATCGCGCGCGCGCAAGCGGCCCCCGGCTGGGCGCGCATCCTGGCCGGCGTCAACGCCAGCGACATCAGCAGCCGCGAGGCGCTGGCGCGGCTGCCCGTCACGCGCAAGTCCGACCTCAAGCAATTGCAGCAGCAAGAACTGCCGTTCGGCGGACTCAATACGACGCCGAAAAACGCCCTGGCGCGCGTGTTCGTCTCGCCCGGCCCCATCTTCGATCCCGAAGGGCGCGGCGCCGACTGGTGGCGCTTTGCGCGGCCCATGTATGCGGCCGGCGTGCGCGCCGGCGGCCTGCTGCAGAACTGCTTTTCGTATCATTTCACGCCGGCCGCCTTCATGGTCGAAGGCGGGGCCGCGCGCATCGGCTGCACCGTGATCCCGGCCGGCATCGGCCAGACGGAAATGCAGGTGCAGGCGATGGTGGACCTCAAACCCGACACCTATATCGGCACGCCGTCATTTTTGAAACTGATCATCGAAAAGGCGCGCGAAATGGGCGCCGATATCAGCAGCGTCAGACAGGCCGTGATGGGCGCCGAAGCGCTGCCCGAATCCCTGCGCAACTGGTTCGCCGCCAACGGCGTGCCGCATGTGTTCCAGACCTATGCCTCGGCCGATATCGGCAGCATCGCCTATGAAACGGCCAGCAACGGCAAGCTCAATCCCGGCATGGTGGTCGATGAAAACGTGCTGCTGGAAATCGTCCATCCGGGCAGCGGCACGCCAGTGGTGCCTGGCGAAGTGGGCGAAGTGGTGGTCACCGTGTTCAATGCCGACTATCCGCTGATCCGCTTTGCCACCGGCGACCTGTCGGCCGTGCTGGTCGACGCGCCCGCCTCGCCGTGCGGGCGCACCAATACCCGCATCAGGGGCTGGATGGGCCGCGCCGACCAGACCACCAAAGTGCGCGCCATGTTCGTCCATCCGTCGCAGGTGCATGAAATAGCGCGCCGCCATCCGCAGATCATCAAGGCGCGGCTGGTGGTGTCGGGCCGCATGGCCAACGACGAGATGACCCTGCATTGCGAAGTGGATCAGCTGGACGATGGCGCGGGGGTGGAGGCGATCATCGCCTCGATCCGCGAACTGACCAAGCTGCGCGGCGAGGTGCGGCTGGTGGCCCGGGGCAGTTTGCCGCTGGACGGGAAAATCATCGACGACGTGCGCGACTACACATAGCGCCATAGCACGCATGGGCCAAATTGCGGGATAATATCGGCATTAACCATCAGCCCTGTTCCTCGCCATGCAAGAGTCCATGCAAGAATTTCATCACAACCGTGCCCGCGATCTGCTCAAGAACGCGGAGCTGCTGTTCGACCAGGACGCCGTGCAGGCGTCGATCACGCGCATGGCCGAGGTGCTCAACGCGCGCTACAACGCCGAGGGCACCAAGGACTTCCCGCTGGTGCTGGGCGTGATGGGCGGCGCGGTCGTATTTACCGGCAACCTGCTGCCACAGCTGAGCTTTCCGCTGGAGTTCGACTACATTCATGTGAGCCGCTACGGCGACGACGACAAGGGTGGCGAAGTGGTGTGGAAAGTCATCCCGCGCTCGAACGTGGCGGGCCGCACCGTGATCGTGCTCGACGATATCCTCGACGAAGGCGAAACGCTGGCCCACGTCAAGCAGCGCCTGCTCGACATGGGCGCCGCCGAAGTCATCCTGGCCGTGTTTGCCGATAAAGCCATCGGCAAGAAAAAACCGGTGCAGGCCGATATCGTCGGCCTGGTGATCCCGAACCGCTTCGTGGTCGGCTTCGGCATGGATGCGTACGGCTACTGGCGCAACCTGCCGGGGCTGTG
Source organism: Janthinobacterium sp. J1-1 (assembly GCF_030944405.1). Classification (NCBI taxonomy): domain Bacteria; kingdom Pseudomonadati; phylum Pseudomonadota; class Betaproteobacteria; order Burkholderiales; family Oxalobacteraceae; genus Janthinobacterium; species Janthinobacterium sp. J1-1. The sequence goes on along the minus strand of NZ_CP132339.1, from coordinate 420,871 downwards.
GGCGATCAAGCCCGAGGATCTGAAGCAGGAGTGATTGGGTGTTGTCGGATTACGCGCAAGGCGCTAATCCGACCTACGAACTGAACCGTCAAGTGAGCATTCCTGCTCCACAAGCACACCAGCAAAAAGTCTTGAAATCCCGGTCGCCCGCACAGGGTCCCCGGGCCAAGCGGGTCTGAAAAATGTCGAGGGCAAGGCGCAGCGACGCAGACAGTACGCATGTACGGCAAGGAGTTGCAACGCCGCCATCGGCATTTTCTCAGGCCCGCGTTTCTGCCCGCCGTTGTTACGCCTTGTGCTTTTAATGCGTGGACCAGCTTAATTTGACGGCATCAGGTTTTTACAACTTCAACCTTGCGCGCGCCGCCTCGTATTCGGCCGTCAAGCGCTCTACCATCTCGGCCACCGTTGGCACATCATCCATCAGGCCCACGCCCTGCCCTGCGCCCCAGATATCGCGCCAGGCCTTGGCGCTGCCCGAGCCGAAATTCATCGCGGTCTTGTCCGCTTCCGGCAGCGCTTCCGGGTCCAGCCCGGCCGCCTCGATCGATTTTTTCAGGTAGTTGCCGTGCACGCCCGTAAACAGGTTCGTGTAGACGATGTCGGCCGCGGCGGAATCGACGATGGCGTCGCGGTAGCCGTCGCTGACGTTCGACTCTTTCGTCGCCAGCCAGCGCGAACCGATATACGCGAAGTCGGCGCCCATCGCCTGCGCGGCCAGCACGGCGTCGCCGGTGGCGATAGCACCGGACAGCGCCAGCGGGCCGTCGAAGAATTTGCGCACTTCGCCGACCAGCGCGAACGGTGACAGGGTGCCCGCATGGCCGCCGGCGCCGGTCGCCACCAAGATCAGGCCATCGACGCCCGCTTCCAGCGCCTTTTTCGCATGGCGGATCGAAATCACGTCGTGCAGCACGATGCCGCCATAGCTGTGGATGGCGTCGAGCATTTCCTTCGGCGGCGCGCGCAGCGAGGAAATGATGATGGGGATTTTATGCTTGACGCACACTTCCACGTCATGCGCGAGGCGGTCGTTCGACTGGTGCACGATCTGGTTGACGGCGATCGGCCCCACTTTTTTATCGGGGTTGGCGGCCTGGAAGGCGGCCAGTTCGGCTTGCAGGTCGGTCAGCCAGGTGTCGAGCAATTCGGCCGGGCGCGCGTTCAGCGCCGGGAACGAGCCGACGATGCCGGCCTTGCACTGCGCCGCGACTAGGGCCGGGCCGCTGGCGATGAACATCGGCGACGCGATAACGGGAAGGGACAGGTTTTGCAACGCTACAGGCAATGCCATGGCGGACTCGCTGAAAGTGGATGGATCGGAGATGCACCGGTCGATTATAAGACGAAAAAAGTACGAGCGTGCTGGTTTTTAACCGCCAGACTAGAGGCGCTCTTCCACTGTCCGCCCTTGCCAGCATCGCGCAGGCTATGCGCACGATTGAAACATATTGCCATTTTGGTATTTCATGGAGGTATGATTTGCAGCCATCCGCTTTCGGTTCTTTTTCGGGATTCTCCATGACCACCTTGTACAAAACCTTGCTCTGCACCCTGCTGCTGTCTGCGCTGGCACCATTGACACATGCCGCCGACCTCGATCTCGGCGATTGCGACATCCTGACCGGCGGCAAGGCCGCCGCCACCTACAAGAGCTGGCTGCAAACCAATGGCCGCGAAGCGGACGGCGGCGACCGCGAGGCGATCCGCAACCGCGCCGCCGCCGCCAGCAACCTGCTGGCCTGCCATGAAGAAAAACTGACCGGCGACAGTGGCTGGAGCGTGATCGACACGACCGCCAGCGGCAAGAACGCCGGCGACACGCAAAGCACGCTGCCACCCGGGATCGCCAATATCGAGAAGCATGCCGCAGCGTTCAAGAGCCTGAAGGACGCCGTGCGCTACAGCCACCAGGCGGGCGCCTTCGATCCAGGCTACAAGAGCATCTCGGCGCAGACCGTGGCGCGCTATGCCAGCGCGCTGCCCGCATTGCTGGAACAGGGCTATGAGGACGCGGCTGGCGCGTATGAGTTTGACTGCGTGCTGAAACGGTCATTCGGCAAGCGCGTCACGGCCATCTCGTGCACCATCGACCGCACCACGCGCGCGCAGCTGCTGCCGCTGGTGGCGCCCGCGCGGCGCCAGGCGCTCGATGCACAAGGACGTGCCTGGGCTGAAAAAGTGCCGACCAAGGGCTGATGGCGCCTAGTTGGTCAAATCAGCGCCATCCACCCGCGCCGCGCCAGCCTTCACCAGTTGCGCCACCGCCCACTCGGCCAGCGCCGCGGTTTCCTGGCGCAGGAAGCGGCGGTTCGCCTCGCGGAACAGCGGCATCGCCTGCAATAGCGCGCATACGTCGGCCAGGGCGATGCGCTGGCGTTCCAGCAGCAGGAATTTCAACAGCACCTTGATCGCATTTTGCGCATTGCGCGCCGGCTCGGACGACAAATAATCGAGGCGCGAAAAGGCCCGCGCCAAGGCCCCGTCGATATCCGTGAACGGCCTGCCGTGGCCGGGTATCACCACCCGCACGTCGAGCGTGGCAATCAACTCCAGCGTGGCGCGCGCCTCGGCAAAGCCCGATTCGCCTTCCAGCTCCGGAAAGATCACGCCAAAGCCGTGCTCCCACAGCGCGTCGGCCGACACCAAAATGCCTTCTTCGGCGCAGTAAAAGATCAAGGAATGGGGATCGTGGCCCGGCGCGCCCAGCGCCTGCCAGGACAGGTCGGCCAGGATGAGGGTGTCGCCCGGCGCGGTGGTGGCGTCGAAGCCGAAGCGCGGGCATTGCTGGCCGGTGGCCCTGAAGCTGAGCGCATCGACATCCCAGGCGCGCACCTTGGCCGCTTCCGAGACGGGAATCGCCGTATGGCAGCCGTATTCGGCCTGCAGCAGCGCGTTGCCGCCGCAATGGTCCGAATGCAGATGGGTATTGAACAGCCGGTCCAGAGGCCGGCCCCGCAGGCTGTGGCGCAGCAGCGCCAGCGTTTGCGGCGCATGCGTGACATAGCCGCTGTCGATCAACGCCACCTCGTCGCGGCCGTGCAGCACGATATTGTTCGACGACAGCCAGCCGCGCTCGAACACCTCCACAGAGTCGGGCAGCAGCGTCATGGTGTGCTCAGTAATCGGGCTCGAAATCGAGCAAGGACTCGCGCCCGGGAAGCTGGGCCCAGACGGCGCGCTTGAAGTCGTCGTCGGCCTTGCCCCAGGCGATGATCTCGTCGAGCGTGCGCAGACAGCCTTCGCACAAGCCGCTGTCGCGGTTCATCTTGCACAGGCTGACGCAAGGCGATGGCACCGGTGCGGGCAGGTCGGCGGAAAGTGCGGGTGAAGTCTGGGCCATCGTGTAGTGCTTCTATCAGGAGAGGCATTCATTATGCCGCGAAACGCCCGCAGGGTGGGACCGTCGCAAAAACACTGACAGAGTGGCAAGAGTGCGCACTTTTTGAGACTGATTTCACATTCTGTAGGACAAGACCCAGTACCAAAATCAGACGGGAAGGACTTGACTGGTATTATTTCAGGCCTATACTACCATCCATACAGATGGCAATTGGATGCCACATGGAGTTTATGGAGCGCTATGGCCACGCAAGAAAGCAAGCCCAAAATTGGGGAATCAGAAAAAATTACCATCAACCTGGGCCTGATCGACCTGGGCCAGATTGATCTGCTGGTGCAGGAGGGATTTTATTCCAACCGCACGGATCTGATCCGTACGGCGATACGCAACCAGCTGGGCACGCATGCCGACGTGGTGAAGCAGACGGTGGCGCGGCGCAGCCTGGTGTTGGGCATGCAGCATTATTCACGCGCCGACCTCGAGGCGATCCAGGCGGCCGGCCAGCGCCTGCAGATACAGGTACTGGGGCTGGCCAGCATTGCCAGCGACGTGTCGGTGGAACTGGCATTGGCCACCATCGAATCGATTTTTGTATTAGGTGCCCTGCACGCCAGCACCGTCGTCAAGACGGCGCTCGCAGGGCGAATTCACTAGCGCGACGGTCGCGGCGAGCTGCCGGACCCGTTGCGCAAACCATGCAACAGTTAAGGACTGCCATGAAACTTCCGCACGACATGATGGCGCAAATGCGCGCCGCGACCAGCAAGCTGTTGAAAAACGGCCCGCACACCGCCACCGAAACGATCCAGAAAGCGCTGTCGGCGGCCGGCCTGATGCCGGCCGCCGGTGCAGCAACGCCGGCGCCGCACACGGCCGGCACGCCGCAACCGCGACCGATGCAGGACATCAATCCGCCGCCGGCCAACAGCCAGGCCAAAACAGCCCGGCCCGAGCCCGAAGCGAGCCAGGCGCAAACCCAGACTGCCCCGCTGCCGCCTACCCCCGCGCAGGTGGCGCAGGAATTCGCCCAGGACTTCATGGCGCGCCTGGGCGTGCCGGCCGGCCTGGGCCAGCACAGCTTCGACATGCCCAGCTTCGAGCTGCCGAATTTCCAGCCGTCCGGCATTCCCGGCTTTGGCGGCGCTGCCGCAACCCGCGCGCCGCTGCCCGAAGGTGCGCAGTTCATCGACGGCAGCTATGCCAACCATGCGGGCACGCGCTCCTATAAACTGTATATTCCGAGCGGCTACCATGGCCAGGCCATGCCGCTGATCGTGATGCTGCACGGCTGTACGCAGAACCCGGACGACTTCGCGGCCGGCACGCAGATGAATGCGGTGGCCGAGGAAAAACAGTGCTTTGTCGTCTATCCGGCGCAAGCCCAGGGCGCCAACAGCTCGCGCTGCTGGAACTGGTTCAATGCGATCGACCAGCAGCGCGGCCAGGGCGAACCGTCGCTGATCGCCGGTATCACCCAGCAGATCATCGACGAGTATCCCGTCAATGAACGCGAAGTGTTTGTCGCCGGCCTGTCGGCGGGCGGCGCCATGGCCGTCATCGTAGGCACCCTGTATCCGGAACTGTTTGCCGGCGTCGGCGTCCATTCGGGCCTGCCCTTTGCCTCGGCGCAGGACTTGCCGTCGGCGCTGTCGGCGATGAAGGGCGGCGCCATGTCCAGACGCCAGGCGCCGGAAGGCGGCGTGCCCATCATCGTTTTCCACGGCGACCGCGACACCACCGTCAACCTGCGCAATGGCGAAGAAGTGATTGCGCAGGCGGTGCGGGGCCAGGATGCGCGCGCCGATTCCATCGACGGCAGCGTGCCGAATGGCCACCGCTACACGCGCACCACGCACAGCCAGGCGGACGGCTCGCCGCTCGGCGAATACTGGGTCATCCACGGCGCCGGCCACGCCTGGTCTGGCGGCAGCGACAGCGGCAGCTATACCGACGGCAAGGGGCCGGACGCCAGCCGCGAAATGATGCGCTTCTTTACGACACTGGGCTGAACGCCGCCACCTGGCGCCGCTTGTCCGCCACCTCGCGCACGCCGTCGGCGTAGCGGCTGGAAATGGCCTGGAACTGGTGCTGGATGCGCAGGAAGGCGTCGACGATGTCGGCGTCGAAATGCGTGCCGCGCCCTTCCGCGATGATCTTCACGGCGTCTTCGTGGCGCATGCCGTCCTTGTAGATGCGGCAGCTGATCAGGGCGTCGTAGACGTCGGCCAGCGCCATCAGGCGCGCCGAGATGGGGATCTGTTCGCCGGCCAGCCCTTGCGGATAACCGGTGCCGTCCCATTTTTCATGGTGGCTGTAGGCGATCTCTTTCGCATATTTCAAGAAATCGACCTCGATGCCCAGCTCGCGCTCGGCCGCCAGGATGGCGTCGCGGCCCAGCGTGGTATGGGTCTTCATGATGGCCATTTCATGCGGCTCGAAGCGCCCGGGTTTCAGCAGGATATGGTCGGGGATGCCGACCTTGCCGATGTCATGCAGGGGCGCCGTCTTGAACAGCAGTTCGATGGTCTTGTCGGTCAAGAAGTCGCGGAAGCGCGGCAAGTGGCGCACCTGCTCGGCCAGCGCCTTCAGGTAGTGCGAGGTGCGGCGGATATGGTTGCCCGTTTCGCTGTCGCGCGTTTCGGCCAATGAGGCCATGGCGTGGATGGTGACGTCCTGCAGTGCGGCCACTTCCTGCACCCGGCGCTCCACTTCGCTTTCCAGGTAATGGTTCTGGTCGCGCAAAAAATCCTGCATGCGCTTCATGCCCAGCTGGGTCTTGATGCGCGCCAGCACCAGCGGCGCCGAAATCGGCTTGGTGATGTAATCGACAGCGCCCAGCGCCAGTCCCAGCTGCTCGTCGGCCACCTCGCTCATGGCGGTGACGAAGATGACGGGAATGTTGACGGTGGCCGGATCGGCTTTCAGCGCGCGGCACACGTCGTAGCCGCTCATGCCGGGCATCATGATATCGAGCAGGATCAGATCGGGCTGGTCGCCACCGGCGGCGATCTTCAGGGCGCGCTCGCCGTTGACGGCGATCTTGGTGCGGTAATCGTCCTCGAGCACCGCGCGCAGCAGGTCGATATTGTCGGGGGTATCGTCGACCACCAGGATGGTCGGCTTGCTGTTCAATGCCTTCATGATTGTCCTGTCTGCAGTGAAGGTAGCGTCATGTCAAGCGCGGCGGCCGTTTCGCCCAGCTGCGCCAGCGCACCTTCAAAATCGTATTGTCCCAGCATGCGTTTCAACTGGCGCGCATGTTCGGCCTGGCCGGCCGCCACCAGCATGGAGGCAATGCCGTCGAGATGCTTGACCGCCTGCGCATCATCCTGCAACAGCAGCTGCGACAGCTCGCGCAAGCGCGCTTCCAGCTGCGCGCGGTCCACCGCCGCCACCGCCGGACCTTGCCTTGGTGTGCTCCTGCCCTGCATCGCCTGCGCGATCTTCGGCACCAGTTCATCGAGCGCCAGGGTGCACGCCTCCAGGGCCTGCGGCAAGCCATCGTGCGAACCGAGGCTGAGCAGATGCTCGACCCGCGCCGCGCTGTCGGCCAGGCCGCCGGCGCCGATATTGCCGGCCAAGCCCTTCAGGGTATGGGCCTCGCGGATCGCCGTTTCCAGCTGGTTGTTCTCGATCGCGGTGGCGATGCGCAGCATGGCGTCGAACTGGGTTTCCACGAAACGGTCCAGCAATTTTCGCATCAAACCGGCATTGCCGCCCACACGGCGCAGCGCTTCGGCCATCATCAGGCCCGGCACCACCGGCAAAGCCGCTTCCGGTTGCGCCACCGTGACGGCCACGGCCTGCGGCACGCTAGGCGCCACCCAGCGCGCCAGGGTACCGAACAGCTGCGCCACGTCGATCGGCTTGGCGATAAAATCATTCATGCCAGCGTCCAGGCATTTTTCCTTGTCGCCGACCATGGCGTTGGCCGTCATGGCGATCACCGGCAAGCTGGAATAGCGGGCGTCCTGGCGCAGCTTGCGCGTGGCCTGGTAGCCGTCCATCACCGGCATCTGGCAATCCATCAGCACGCCGTCGTAGTGGTTCTCGGCGATTTTCGCCAGCGCGATGGCGCCATTGCCGGCGATGTCGACGCGGATGCCGGCGTCGCTCAATATCTGCTGCGCCACTTCCTGGTTCACCTCGTTGTCCTCCACCAGCAGCAGCCAGGCGCCGCGCAAGGCCCGTTCGTCTTCCTTGTAGCTGCTCTGGCGCTGCGTCTTGCGGCTTTGTCCGGTGACGCCGCCAAACACAAAGGATATCTGGTCAAGCAGGCTCGATGCGCTGACCGGCTTGTTCAACACGCCGTCGAGCGGCAGCTCGCGCTGGCGCGCCGCTTCCAGCAGCGCTTCGCGGTGATACGCGGTGACCATGATGCAGGCCGGCGTCGCGTCGATGCCGGGCGACTCGGTACGGATCGCGGCCAGGGCGTCAAGGCCGTTCATGCCCGGCATTTTCCAGTCCATCAGCACCAGGCCGAACGGGCGGCCTTCGCCACGCGCCTGCGCCACCGAGGCGATCGCCAGCGCGCCGCCGGGCACCGCACGCGCGTCGAAACCGAGGCTGGCCAGCATGCTGACAAAGATCTCGCGCGCGCTGGCGTTGTCGTCGACCACCAGTACGCGCAAGCCCGCAAATTGCGGCAGTGGCTGCAAGTGCGGCAGCTGATCGCGGCGCACGGCGGCCAGGCCGAAGCGCGCCGTAAAGAAGAAGGTGCTGCCCACGCCCGCGACACTGTCGAGACCTATCTCGCCTTCCATCATCTCCACCAGGCGCTTGCTGATGGTCAGCCCCAGGCCCGTGCCGCCGTGGTGGCGCGTGGTCGAGGTATCGGCCTGGGTAAACGCCTGGAACAACTTGCTGCGCTGGGGCGGCGTGAGGCCAATGCCGGTGTCGCGCACGTCGACGCGCAGCACGGCCGCATGGTCCTCCAATGTCTGCAGGCGGATGGTGACGACGATCTCGCCCTTGTCGGTAAACTTGATGGCGTTGTTGGTGAGGTTGATCAGCACCTGTCCCAGGCGCAGCGGGTCGCCCTGCAGCGCATTGGGCACGTCGGCGGCTACGTCGAACAGCAGCTCCAGGCCCTTGTCCTGGGCCCGCATCACGGACAGGTCGGCGATCTGCGCCAGCACGTCTTCGAGGAAAAAATCGACTTTTTCAAACGTCATCTTGCCGGCCTCGATCTTGGAAAAATCGAGGATGTCGTCGATGATGGCCAACAGATTCTTCGACGCCGATTCGACCTTGTCGAGGTAGTTGCGCTGGGTCGGCGTCAGCTCCGTCTGCAGGGCCAGGTGGGTCATGCCGATAATGCCGTTCATCGGCGTGCGGATTTCATGCGACATATTGGCGAGGAAATCGGACTTCATCTTGGTCGCGTCTTCGGCCACCTCCACCGCATGGCGCAGGTCCTGTTCCAGCGCCAGGCTGATGCTCATGTTTTTCAGCGCCTGCATCAATTCGCCCGTCTCGTCGCGCGAATCGACGTCGATCACGGAACTGAGGTCGCCATTGGCCACGCGCGTGGCGATCGCCACCGCCTGGCCCAGCGGGCGCGTGATCGAACGGGCCGACCAGGCAAACGCCAGCCCCACCAGCAGCGCGGCCAGGCCGATGCCGCCCATCAGCAGCAAGGATGTGTCGATGTCGCTGCGGATGCGCGCCGCGCTGTCGCTGATCTGCTGCTGCTGCAAGCCGTCGAGCTGGCCCACGTACAGCAGCACTTGCTCCAGCATCGGCAGGGCGCTCGTCTGCAAGGTGTTTTCGGCGCCCGCATGCTCGCCATCCTCCACTTGCGCGAAGATCCGGCGCAGCGCGACAAAATAATCGGCGCGCGCGCGGCGGATCTGCTGCAGCAGGTGCCGCTCTTCGGCACGCGCATCGAGGCTTTCGAGGATGCGCATCTGGCCATCGATGCCCTCCTTGATCGCTTCCAGGCGGGCCTGGTTTTCCTGCCGCAGCACCTCGCTTTGCAGGATCGGCAGGCTGACGATGCGCGTGGCCGCCTCGCGCGCCATCGCATGGATCTTGCTGGTCGCCTTGGAGGCGACCCAGTCGCGCTGCAGGATATCGTCGGTCTCGGCGCGGATGGCGTAGATGCGGCTGCCCGACAGCACGATCACCACCAGCATCAGCACGATCAGAATGGCGTAGCCCGCATTGATGCGCACGCCGATGCGGATATCCTTGAAACGCATGACTATTTCCTTACGGTAACTCTCAAAAGCACAGTCTGACGGGATTGCCCCGGCCGTAGCAAGATCAAATGCAAAGGAAACCGCCAGTGGCCGCGCTTATTTCGATGGCGCGGACGTCGATGAGGACAGCGGCAGGCCGGCGATATGCGCGCGCAGGCAGGCCGGGCACCAGCAGCCGGTGGCGCTGTTGCCAGGCAGCGGCACGGCCGCTGGCAGGGCCGCGCACCAGCATGGTCCGCTGGCCGCTGGGTCAACCTGGCCGCAGCTGAAGGGGGCGCCGCAAAGCGTGCAGAGGCTCATGAGTACTAATGAATTGACAACTGTGTGACACACGCCTGTCGGGCGCGAAGCAGGTGTAACTGGCGGTAAAAAGGCTGGTTGACGTGCATATCGGGCCAGACTATAGGATCGCCAGGGAAAATACAACAGGATCGTCCTATAATGCCTCCAAGATTTTCGTCTTCCCTGTAAAATCCCACCTATCTATTTTCCGGACTCGCCATGAATCAACTCGCTAAATTGAACCTGGACATGAATGACGACTTGACGGCCGTATCGCCGCAAATCAAGGCGCAGATTCTGGCCGAGGCCCTGCCCTATATCCGTAACTTCCACGGCAAGACCATCGTCATCAAATACGGCGGCAATGCCATGACCGACGAGCGCCTCAAGCACGGCTTCGCGCGCGACGTGATCCTGCTCAAGCTGGTCGGCATGAACCCCGTCGTGGTCCACGGCGGCGGACCGCAGATCGACAACGCGCTGAAAAAAATCGGCAAGCAAGGCACCTTCGTGCAAGGCATGCGCATCACCGACGAAGAAACCATGGAAGTGGTGGAGTGGGTGCTGGGCGGCGAAGTGCAGCAGGACATCGTCATGCTGATCAACCACTACGGCGGCCAGGCTGTCGGCCTGACCGGCAAGGACGGCGGCTTGATCCGCGCGCGCCGCATGCAGATGCCGGACCGCGAAAAGCCGGGTGAATTCCTCGACATCGGTTTTGTCGGCGAGATCGACGCCATCAATCCGGCCGTCGTCAAGGCGCTGCAGGACGACGCCTTCATTCCCATCATTTCGCCGATCGGTTTCGGCCAGGACGGCCAGGCCTACAACATCAACGCCGATGTGGTGGCCGGCAAGATCGCGGAAATCCTGAAAGCGGAAAAGCTGATCATGATGACCAATATCGCCGGCGTGCAGGACAAGCAGGGCAACCTGGTGACCGATCTGTCGGCGCGCGAGATCGACGAGATGTTCGCCGACGGCACGATTTCAGGCGGCATGCTGCCAAAAATCTCGTCCGCGCTGGACGCCGCCAAGTCCGGCGTGAACACCGTGCACATCATTGATGGCCGCATCGAACACTCTTTGTTGCTGGAAGTGTTGACCGAGCAGGCTTTTGGTACTATGATCCGTTCGCACTAAAAAATTCGCAGCACATCGCGAGCAGCACGGCGGCGCACTCACCTGGCGCCGCTTTCAATTTGCCCTTGTAGCTCAGTGGTAGAGCACTCCCTTGGTAAGGGAGAGGCCACGTGTTCGATCCACGTCAAGGGCACCAACTATTTATACCCCGTAGCTGAAAAAACGTCCATGACTGCGTTGCCTCGCCTCGCCGTACATGCGTACTGTCTTCGGCTCGACGCCTTGTCCTGAACGTTTTTCCATCTACTTGGCCGCCTGTGTTGCGCGGCTGGGCTGCCTTCAGCTTATTTCTTTGTTGTTCAATAAATCCGTTCTACCTTCAGGCCCTTCTTGCGCAAGAGGTCGGGGACGCTTTGCTGGCCGACCAGGTGCAGCACGCCGATGGCGGCGAGGCTGGATTTTTCTTGCTTGAGCAGGTTGGCGATGCCGTCGGCGAGGGCGGGGTTGCGGCCATCGAGCAACACTTTTTGCACGAATCGGGCGGCGAAGGAGGGGTCGGTGGCGGCTTTGGTGGCCAGGCGCTCGAAGGCGGCGGCATCGGCCGTGCGCCAGGCCTGGGCGATTTCGCGCGCTTCTTCTTTTTGATCCTTGTCTTCGATCGAGGCGACGCTGTCTTCCAGGAAGCGGCATTGCTCGTCCGGGGTCATGCCGCCGAACAGCGCCAGTTGGCTTTCCATCGATTCGAGTTCCAGCACCGGAATGCGGCGCTGCTTGGCCTGCTGCGACAGATAGCTGTCGACGGCCAGGTCGGCGCGGTAGCCGAGGGTGGAAAATTCGCTGATGGCCAAGACACTGGCCAGCATCCACGGTTTCATCGGCGCCGCCGCCTCGGCGGGAATCCCGTATTTCTGCAACAGCGGGGCCACGCGCGGCGCCAGCGCCTGGCGGCAGTCGGCAGGTGCCTTGCCGCCCGGCGCATCCATGCCGTATTTCAGCACGGCGCTGGCGGCCAGGCGCGGGTCGGCGGTGGGATCGATCTCCAGCGCCAGCGCGCCGGCCTCGTGCAGGGCGCGCGTGACGGTGGGCTCCAGCGGATAAAAATCGGGCGCGCCGACGTGGATGGTCCCGAACAAATACAGGGTGTGGCTGGCGTCCTGCACCTTGAACAGCGCGCCCCGGTTGACGGCCGCAGGCGGCGCTTCGGCAAAGGCCGCCGGAAGGGGCAGCAAGAATAATCCGCAGAACATCACTATAATCTGGCGTCGCATGGTTTTCCTGATCGTTAAATTTTCGTCGTTCATTTTGATTGCTAGAGACTCTCGTGCCCGTGCTCCATCTTAATCGCTCCTCGCCCGTCTGGCTGTTCGACCTCGACAACACCCTGCACAACGCCTCGCACGCCATCTTCCCGCTCATCACGGCCAATATGAACACCTATATTGCGCGCGTGCTCGGCGATGGCGTGACGCCGGCCGACGACGCCATCGTCAACGCGGCGCGCGCGGCCTACTGGCGCCGCTATGGCGCCACCTTGCTGGGCATGGTCAAGCACCACCAGGTGCCGGCCGCGCATTTTCTCAGCGAGACGCATGCCTTTACGGATTTGCCGTCGATGATACGCGCCGAGCGGGGCCTGGGTGCCTTGCTGCGGCGCCTGCCTGGCCGTAAAATTTTGCTGACGAATGCGCCGCTGCGCTATTCGAGCGACGTGATGCGCCATTTGCGGCTGCGCCGGCATTTTACCCATCATGTGGCGATCGAAGCGATGCATGTGCACCGCCAGCTGCGTCCGAAACCGTCGACCCTGATGCTGCGCAAGTTGCTGCGCAAGCACCATATCCAGGCCAGCCGTTGTATTTTGGTTGAAGATACGCTGGCCAATCTGAAGGGCGCCAAAAAGATCGGTTTGCGCACGGCGTGGGTCACGCAATACCTGAAAATGGCCGATCCCATCGGCATGGCGCGGCTGCCCAAAGCGTTAAATCGCCCCGCTTACGTCGATGTCAAAGTAAAATCTGTCCGGCATTTGGCACGCCGCCTTCATCGCCTGCGCTGAAGGGGACCTTCTCCGCCGTCCGGTTGATCCCGGATCGCGGGCCGCTAGCGGCGGTTTCGAACTCCCCTCAAGGCAGCATTTTTTTTAACTATAAGAGAAAACATGGCAAGCACACCGCCGGGCCAACGCAGGCTACAAATTCTTCAGGCCCTCGCCGCAATGCTGGAGCAGCCGAAAGGCGAAAAGATCACCACGGCCGCACTGGCCGCCAGGCTGGCCGTCTCCGAAGCGGCGCTGTACCGCCATTTCGCCAGCAAGGCGCAGATGTTCGAAGGGCTGATCGAATTCATCGAGTCGAGCGTCTTCGGCCTGATCAACCAGATCACGGAAAAGCACAGCGACGGCCTGTCGCAGACGCGCGACATCGTCGGCATGCTGCTCAATTTCGCCATCAGCAATCCGGGCATGACGCGCGTGCTGATCGGCGACGCGCTGGTCAATGAAGACGAGCGTCTGCAAGTGCGCATGAACCAGTTCTACGACCGCGTCGAACTGTCGCTCAAGCAGGCCTTGCGCGTGGCGGCCGCCGAAGGCCATGGCAAGGAAAGCGAAGTGTCGGCGCGCGCCACCCTGCTGGTCAGCTTCGTCATCGGCCGCTGGCACCGCTACGCCAAGAGCGGCTTCAAGATCAATCCGTCCCAGGAAGCGGCGCTGCAAATCGCCATGCTGCTGGGCTGATTCCATCGCCGCTGTTGCCATGAGTGCCGACTGCTACGCCCTGCTTGACGACGCCGCCAGCCCGGGCGCCGGCTCGCGGCTGTACACGGGCGTGGCGGGCGTGCTGCGCTGCGATGCCATCGAGCAGTGGCCGGCACTGCTGGACGGCCTGGAAGCGGCCTTACAACGCGGCCTGCATGCCGTCACGGTATGCAGCTACGAACTGGGCGCGCATCTGCTGGCGACGCCGCCGCGCGCGGCTGATGGCGACGCGCCACCGCTGGCACAGGTGCTGCTGTTCAAGCACTGCGCGCATTTGTCGCAGGATGACGTGGCGCATTGGCTGGCAGCCCAGGCGCCGGCTGGCGAGACACCGGCCGGTATCGCCGGGGTCAATGCCAATATCGACCAGCGGCAGTTCACGCAGGCCTTGGCCCGCATCCACGACTATATCGCCGCCGGCGACACCTACCAGGTCAATTACACATATCGGCTGCGCTTCGACGCGTTTGGCGCGCCCGCCGCCCTGTATGCGCGGCTGCGCGCGCGCCAGCCGGTGCCGTATGGCGCGCTGGTCATGCTGCCCGATGGCGGCGCCCTGCTGTCGCTGTCGCCCGAACTGTTCGTGCGCCATGCGCACGGTGAATTGACGGCGCGGCCGATGAAAGGCACGGCGCCTGCGGCACCGGCGGATCAGGAAGAGGAAAACACGCGCCGCGCGCTGGCACTGGCGCAGGATCCGAAAAACCGCGCCGAAAACCTGATGATCGTCGACCTGCTGCGCAACGATATCGGCCGCATCGCCGACACCGGCACGGTGCAGGTGCCGGCCCTGTTCGACGTCAAACGCTACAGCAGCGTGCTGCAGATGACCTCCACCGTGCAGGCCAGGCTGCGCCAGGACGCCAGCCTGGCCGATATCTTCCAGGCGCTGTATCCGTGCGGCTCGATCACGGGCGCACCCAAGCGGCGCACCATGGAAATCATCGCCGAACTGGAACCGGACCCGCGCGGCATTTATACCGGGGCGATCGGCTGGTTCGATCCGCCCGCGCCAGATTCAGCGCACGCGGTGGGCGACTTCTGCATGTCGGTGCCGATCCGCACGCTGGCCCTGCAGCCTGTTGATGCCGCCAGCGGCACCCGCCGCGGTGAACTGGGCGTGGGCGCCGGCATCGTTTACGACAGCGTGGCGGACGAGGAATTTGCCGAATGCCGGCTCAAGGCGCGTTTCCTGACAGGTTTGAGCAACGACTTCGAACTGTTCGAGACCCTGCATGCCAGCCGCGCGGACGGCTGCCGCCAGCAGGCGCGCCACCTGGCGCGCTTGAGCGCATCGGCCCGCTACTTCGGCTTTGCATGGGATGAAAGCCTGGCGATCGCCGCGCTGCAGGCCGCTTGCGCGGAGCGGCCGGACGATACGCCCTTCCGCCTGCGCCTGGCCCTGGCATACGATGGCGGGTTCAGCGTGCAGAGCGGCGCGCTGGCGCCCCTGCCCGCCACCGTCACGGTGATGCTGGCGTCCGATGCAACGGACAGTGGCGACCTGTTCCTGCGCCATAAAAGCAGCGTGCGCGCCCGCTACGACGCCGCCTGGCGTGCCGCCGAGGCGCAGGGCTGCTTCGACATGCTGTTCTTTAACGAGCGCGATGAACTGACCGAGGGTGGGCGCAGCAATGTGTTCGTCCAGCTGGACGGGCGCTGGCATACGCCGCCGCTATCTTGCGGCTTGCTGCCCGGCGTGCAGCGCGCGGCCATGCTGGCCGACCCGGCCTGGGATGCCCGGGAAAGCGTGATCACGCGCGCCATGCTGACCAGCGCACAGCAGATTGTGGTGTGCAATGCGCTGCGCGGGGCGATGCCAGCACAACTCGTTTAGAGATCGATTTTCATTTCGTAACCGCCGTAGACCATGCGCTTGCCGTCAAACGGCAATTTTTCCGGATCCATGTATTCCTTCATGCGCGGATCTTTCATCACCTTGTCATTGATCTCGTCACGCCTGGCGCGCGATTCGTAGACGATCCAGGAAAAGATCACCACTTCGCCGTCCTGCAGGTCGACCGCCTGCGGGAACGAGGTCCACTTGCCCGGCTTGACATCGTCGGCCACGCATTCGCGAAACTCGAGCGCGCCCAGGTCGCGCCAGATGGCGCCGCAGGCACGCGACATGGCCAGGTAATCTTCCAGCCGGTCCTTGGGCACCGGCACCACGAATCCATCGACATACGCCATGATGATCTCCTTGTCAGCTGTTGTAGAGACTCCAGCAGCCAGCTTAGGACAGCGATGCCAGATTGACAAGCCCGGCGTTACAAAAAAACCGGCGCCCGGGCCGGTTTGTTCTTACATCGCCAGCGCCTTTTCGACGGCGCCCACCAGTTTCTTGTCTTCCGGCGTGACCTTGCTGGGGAAGCTTTCCAGCACCTTGCCGTTGCGGTCGATCAGGTATTTATGGAAGTTCCAGGCCGGCGTCTTGCCGGTCTGCTTGATCAGGTCCGCATAGAAGGGGTTCGGCGTGGAGCCGGACACCACCGACTTGGCGAACATGGGGAATTTCACGCCATAGGTGTTGTAGCACAGGTCGGCGATATCCTTGCTGTTGCCCGGTTCCTGGTTGCCGAAGTCGTTCGACGGGAAGCCCAGCACCACCAGGCCCTTGCTGCCGTACTTGGCATACAGCGCTTCGAGGCCTTCGTACTGCTTGGTAAAGCCGCAATAGCTGGCGGTATTGACGACCAACACGACCTTGCCCGCGTACTGGCACAGGTTCTGCGGCGCTTCATCCTGCAGGCGGTTGAAGGTCTGCTTGAGAATGGCCGGGCAGGCAACTGGCGCGGCGGCGGCCGGGGCGGCAGCGGCAGCGACGACCGGCTGGGCGGCAACAGCGGGCAGGCCCGCACACAGGGCGGTCAACGCGAACAGCTGGGCAATAGTCTTGGACATGCGGGCACCATGATGAAAGGATAAAAAAGCATTCTATGCCAATCCTTGCGCGCGCGTGTGCGGCACCGATACCACTGCGGCGATTGAGCGATATCAAGCCCAGGACAGTGCTTGCCCACCGCACATTATTTTTGCCTATGCTCGGCCTACCCCATTGCCAGGAAATGCCATGAACCGTCCAGCCATCCATGCCCTGCTTGCCGCCAGCGTGCTGCTGGCGCCGCAAGCCTACGCGATTACCAGCCCCGTCAAGCCGACGGTCCCGAAAAGCGAGGCCGCCGCCCTGCCCGCGCTGCAGGTGGACTTGCGCCAGACCACGGTGTCCGGCCTGTCGTCGGGCGGCTATATGGCGGCGCAGTTCGCCGTCGCCTATTCGGCCACCGTCAGCGGCGCCGGCATCATCGCCGGCGGGCCGTATTACTGCGCCAGCCAGCCGGGCCGTTTTCCATATATCGCCTACCTGAACAATGCCCTGACCACCTGCATGAACCCGGGCGACGCGCAAGTATCACCGCCCGACGCGGCCGGCCTGCTGCGCGCGGCGCAGGACTTTGCGCGCGACCGGCTGATCGACGACACCGGCAATTTGCAGCGCCAGCGCATCTACCTGTTCAGCGGCACCAGGGACCAGACCGTGACGCGGCCGGTGGTGGAGCAGGTGGCCAGGTTCTACCAGTTGGCCGGCACCCCGGCCGCACAAATCCGCTTTGCCGACACGGTGGCCGCCGGCCACGCCATCATCACCGACAGCCTGCAGGACGCGGCCTGCGCCAGCACCCAGCCGCCGTTCATCAACAACTGCGGTTTTATCCAGGCGCGCGACATCTTGCAGCATCTGTACCAGGACCTGCAGCCGTCATCGACCACCTTGAAGGGCAAGCTGATCGCTTTCAACCAGCGCGGCTTTATCAAGAGTTCGTATTCCAGCATGGGCAATACCGGCTACGCCTATATTCCCGCCGCCTGCAACAGCGAAAGCTGCCGCGTGCATGTGGTGTTCCACGGCTGCCTGCAAACCACGCAGGCGATCGGCGACCAGTTTTATACGCGCACCGGCTACAACCAGGTCGCCGATACCAACAAGATTATCGTGCTGTACCCGCAGGTGGAACCGAGCCCGATCTACCCCTACAACCCGAAAGGCTGCTGGGACTTCTGGGGCTACACCAGCATCAACCCGCTCGAGCCGGACTTTTACCGCCAGAGCGGCACGCAAATGGAAGCGGTCAAGGCCATGCTCGACCGCCTGGCCGCGCGCAGAGGGTCGCGCTAGGTTTTTACTCGACCTTGTAGGACGATAGTTTCGGGTCCGGCGCCGGGTAGCCGAGCTTCATCGCCTGCAGGGTTTCCAGCAGCAGGGACGCCACCACCAGGTTGCGCTGGGTCTTGGAATTGGCCGGCACCACATACCAGGGCGCGTGGTCGGCGTCGGTCTCGCGCAGCGCCGTCTGGTAGGCGCGCTGGTAGTCGTCCCATTTCTTGCGCTGCGCAATATCGTTCGGGTCGAACTTCCACTGGCGGTCGGGATCGTCCAGCCGCTCCTGCAGGCGGCCGCGCTGTTCATCCTTGGAGATATGCAAAAAGATCTTCAGGATGACG
The DNA here is from genome assembly GCF_030944405.1 of Janthinobacterium sp. J1-1. Taxonomy (NCBI): domain Bacteria; kingdom Pseudomonadati; phylum Pseudomonadota; class Betaproteobacteria; order Burkholderiales; family Oxalobacteraceae; genus Janthinobacterium; species Janthinobacterium sp. J1-1. The sequence goes on along the minus strand of NZ_CP132339.1, from coordinate 402,702 downwards.
GTACCGGTCTCGCTCAGCATGCGCTCGAAATCGCGGATCTGCGCGTAGCGGCGCTCGCATTCGGGCTTGGTGATCATGTCCTGCACGCGCGTGATCAGCACGTCTTCATAATGGCTGCGGTTGAAGATCGCGATCTCGCCTTTGACGGGCACATGCTGGTGCACGCGCCACAGGTAGTCGTGCGCCAGTTCGATATCGGTCGGCCCCTTGAAGGCCACGGCGCGGATGCCCATCGGGTTGATATTGCTGAAGATGGCTTTTACCGTGCCATCCTTGCCCGAGGTGTCCATGCCCTGCAATACCAGCAGCACTTTCTGCTTGCGCTGGGCGTACAGCATGCTCTGGCACTCGGCGATCTGCGCCGTCAGGGCCACGGTTTCCTCGCGGTCCAGCGCCTTGCACTGGGCGGCCGTCAGCTTCTTGTTGGCGGCCTTGGTGGCGGCGCCCAGCAAGCGCTTGCCAGCGAAATCCTCGTTCAGGTCAAACCCTTTGCCGGCGCGGAACTGCGTGCGCGCCTTCATGCCGTCACCGCCAGGTTGCGGTGCTCGATCTTCGTGCAGTGATCCATCACCACCTCGAGACCGGCGGCGCGCGCAATCGCCGCCGCTTCTTCGTTGACGACATCGAGCTGCAGCCACAGGCAGCCGGCCGCGATGGCGACGGCTTCCTGCGCGATCGGCACAATGTCTTCGGACTTGCGGAAAACATCAACGATATCGATGCGCTGCGGGGCCAGTGCGCTGGCCGCTTCGGTCAGGGTGGCAAACGCACGCTGGCCCAGCACGTCCTGGCCGGCCAGCGCCGGGTTGACGGGCACGACCCGGTAGCCGTGCCCGATCAGGTATTCGGCCACCTGGTGGCTGGCGCGTTCGGGTTTGTCGGACAGGCCGACGATGGCGATAATGCGGGCATCCTGGAGGATGCGGGGAATATGGGACATGGTCTGGGCTTCGGCAGGCGTGCGACATTGCCCGCCTAGCGTAGCAGATTCAGGCCGGCATGGGAGCCAGCCTGAAGAGGTGGACGCCTATTTGCGCACGGCCGCCATCTGCGCCACGAACTCGCGCGCGCGGCTGGTGACGGCGGCGTAATCGCCCTTGGCGCCCGGGCCGCTCAAGCTGCCGCCGATGCCGACCGCGATGGCGCCGTTGGCAAACCAGTCGCCGAGGTTCTCTACCGTGACGCCGCCGGTCGGCATCAAGGGCGCGTGCGGCAACGGCGCGCGCAGGGCCTTGATATAGGCGGGGCCGAACATCTCGGCCGGAAACACCTTGACGATATCGGCGCCGGCCTGCAGGGCCGTGACGATTTCGGTCGGCGTCATGGCGCCCGGCATGGCCAGCACCTGGTAGCGCTGGCAGACGGCGATGGTGTCGACATTGACGCCGGGCGAAATGATGAACTGGGCGCCGGCCAGAATCGCCGCGCGCGCCGTTTCAGGATCGAGCACCGTGCCCGCACCCAGCAGCACGTCCTTGCCATGGCGCTCGCGCAGGGTGCGCAGCACGCCCAGGGTGTCGGGCGTGGTGAACGCCACTTCCAGCGCCGTCACGCCGCCGGCGATGCACGCCTCGGCGATCTGTACCGCCGCTTCGGGCGAGTCGGCGCGCACGATGCCCACCATGCCGCGCTCAAGGATGCCTTGAAAAACTGTTTGCTTCAACATGCTGATACTCCTGATTGGTTGGTCAGACTGGCCGTGCATTGAAACGCACTTCGGGCAAGCCGCGCACGCCGTCGATGCGCGCATGGAACAGGCCACCGGCCTGCGGCTGCGCCGCCAGTTGTTCCGGCGTCAGGTTTTCCTGCGCCGTGGTAATGAATACGTCGTTGTAATCGGGGCCGCCGACGCTCACGCAGCTGGGCTGCGAAACGGGCAAGGTGACCTGCCGGGCTATGCTGCCGTCGGGCGCAAAGCGCAGCACGCGCGAAGCGCCCCACTGCGCGCTCCACAGATAATCATCGGCGTCGATGGTGGCGCCATCCGGTGCGCCAGGCTCACCGGCCAGATGCGCAAACACCTTGACCCGGCTGACATCGCCGCCGAGATAATCGTCCCAGCGCCAGATCACGCCCTGGATCGAATCGCAGAAATACATGGCGGCGCCATCGACGCTGAAACAGATGCTGTTCGAGATCGCCACGTTCGGCAGCGGCAGACGCTCCAGCGTCAAATCGAGATTGAGGCGGTAGAAGCTGCCGATGGCATCGCGGCACGGGCGCTCGTCCAGGGTGCCGAACACGAAGCGGCCCTGGCGGTCGCAGCGGCCATCGTTCAGGCGCGTCATCGGCAGGTCCGCTTCCACCACGTGCAAGGTGGTGACGGCGCCGCTGCGCAGGTCATGCCAGGCCAGGCGCGAGGCCAGGCCCAGCAGCAGCACGTGCTCGTCGTCCGTCAGCGCAAAACAGGCCAGGCGCTCGGGCATGACCCAGGTTTCACGTACGCCCGTGGCCAGGGTCAGGGCATGCAGCTTGCAGCCTTCGATATTGGTCCAGAACACGCGCCCGCTGCGTTCGCACCAGCGCACGCCCTCGCCCAGGAAATCCTGGGAGTCGACCAATAATTGTGCTGTTGTCTCCATTGTTTTTTCCTTTTTTCATTTCAGCGGCACGTAGGTCGGGGTAGGTCGGGTTAGCCGGCACGGCGTAACCCGCATGCTTCTAAGCCGACCTACCGTCTGCGCCAAGCCGACCTACGGTCTTAATGCGACTCGCGCGGCACGGCAGAACCACGGCAACCGACCAGGAAGTCCAGGTCGGCGCCTTCATCGGCCTGCATCACGTGCTTGATATACATCGACTGGTAGCCGCCGCGCATGGTTGGTGCAATCGGCTTCCATTCGGCGCGGCGGCGCGCCAGTTCTTCGTCCGATACTTCCAGATGCAGGCGGCGGCCATGCACGTCGAGTTCGATCATGTCGCCATCGCGCACCAGCGCCAGCGGGCCGCCGGCGGCCGCTTCCGGCGCCACGTGCAGCACCACGGTGCCGTAGGCCGTGCCGCTCATGCGCGCATCCGAGATGCGGACCATGTCGCGCACGCCCAGTTCCAGCAGTTTCTTCGGCAGGCCCATGTTGCCCACTTCGGCCATGCCGGGATAACCCTGCGGGCCGCAGTTCTGCAGCACCATGATGCAGCTGGCGTCGATGTCCAAGTCCGGATCGTCGACCCGTTCCTTGTAATGCTCGATGCTGTTGAAGACCACGGCGCGGCCGCGGTGCTGCATCAGTTCGGGCGAGGCGGCCGATGGCTTGATGACGGCGCCGCGTGGCGACAGGTTGCCGTGCAAGACAGCGATGCCGCCTTCGTCCTTGAAGGGTTGCTCCAGCGGCGTGATGACTTCGGGGTTGAAGTTTTCCGCTTCGGCCACGTTGATGGCCATGGTGGCGCCGGTCACCGTCAGCGCTTCGCCATGCAGCTTGCCCAGCAGGTCGCGGATGATGACGGGCAGGCCGCCCGCATAGTAAAAATCTTCCATCAGGTACTGGCCCGACGGCATCAGGTTCAGCAGGCATGGAATGTCGCGGCCCAGGCGGTCCCAGTCGGCCAGGCGCATGTCGACGCCGATGCGCCCGGCAATCGCCAGCAGGTGGATCACGGCATTGGTCGAGCCGCCGATGGCGCCGTTGACCATGATGGCGTTTTCGAACGCGTCGCGGGTCAGCACTTTCGACAGCTTCAGGTCTTCATGCACCATGTCGACGATGCGGCGGCCCGTCAGCTGCGCCTGCAGCTTGCGGCGCGAATCGACGGCGGGAATGGCGGCATTGCCCGGCAAGGTCACGCCCAGCGCCTCGACCATGCTGGCCATGGTGGAAGCCGTGCCCATCGTCATGCAGTGGCCGGCGGAGCGCGACATGCACGATTCGGCCTGCTTGAATTCGGCCGACGTCATGCGGCCGGCGCGTACGTCTTCGGAGAATTTCCACACATCGGTGCCCGAGCCGATCGGCTTGCCCCGGTAATTCCCGTTCAACATCGGGCCGCCCGACAGCACGATGGTCGGCAGGTCGACGCTGGCCGCGCCCATCAGCAGGGCCGGGGTGGTCTTGTCGCAGCCGGTCAGCAGCACCACGCCGTCGATCGGGTTGGCGCGGATCGATTCTTCCACATCCATGCTGGCCAGGTTGCGGAACAACATGGCGGTCGGGCGCAAATTGGTCTCGCCCAGCGACATCACGGGGAATTCAACGGGAAAGCCGCCCGCTTCGAGCACGCCGCGCTTGACCATTTCGGCCAGGTCGCGGAAATGGGCGTTACATGGCGTCAGTTCGGACCAGGTATTGCAGATGCCAATCACCGGACGGCCATCGAAGGCGTCGCTGGGGAAACCCTGGTTTTTCATCCAGCTGCGGTGAATGAAGCTGTCCTTGTCGTCGCCACCAAACCACGATTGCGAGCGTAATACTCGTTTGTTCTTTTGCTCGCTCACGCGGCCTCCTGCTGTGAAATCAAGCCGCGCGCGGCGGCAATTAAAAGGGCTCCATGGCCCGCCAAATTGGCTTGCTGTCCATCGTCGACGACGATGCGCTTGCCGTAAAAAAATCCGTGTTCTTCGATCAATAATGCCAGCGCCTGGCGCAGCATGGCCTTGCCCGTGATGACCAGGGTCGTCTCGGGCCGCATCTGGATGGCGCTGCTGTTGCGCAGCGCCAGCAAGTCGCCGCTGAGCACCGCGCCCATCAGGAAATTGGCGCGTTCATTGCGCTCGACGGCGCCGAACTGGCCCAGGGTGCGCACGCTGAAGCAGGCGCGCGCCAGGCCCGTCTTCTGCGCGGCGGCGGCGCCGGCCAGCAGCATCTTCGGCACCAGCGATTCGGCGAAGTCGCCGTCGACCGACTGGCGTATCAGGGTATGTTGGGTAATCGCCTGCAGCAGTTCGCCGGCGATGGTGGTGGCGCAGCCCATGATGCGTCCCCGCTCGTCAACGCTGACCAGCTTGGTATGCGAACCGGGCATGATCAGGGTGGCCGGATCCTGCAACTGCAGGCGGTCCAGGAGGCCAATCACTTCCGTCTCTTCGCCGCGCATCATGTCCATCGCTTCGGCATTGTGCAGGCCGATGGCGCCATGCTGGTTGCGCACGCCCGGCACCAGCCACAGGGGCTGGGCCAGCACGTCGGGCAGCTCGACCGCCTGCATGCCCTGCGCCAGCTGCGCCAGGCCGGCCGGCGCCGGCAGATGCGGGATTTCCTTGACGCCCATCGGCGAGGTGATCATGCCCGAGGCCAGCACCAGGCCCACCTCGGCGCTGGTGATCGCCGCCTGCGATTGCACGGCGGCGATGCTGTCGCGCAGCGCCTGCTTCAGTGCGCCGTTATGGCCATCGATGGCCGTATTGCGCACACCGATTTCCTGTGACGCCTGGGCGATGACGGTGCCGTCCCGCCATAACAGGGTACGCGTATTGGTGGTGCCGGCATCGATGGTGATTATATTCATGGGCAAGTTTCGCAGCGTCGGTAAAAAGAGGGGCTAAAAACTGCCCTATGGTAGAACCGCGCGGCATATCTGACCAATCACTTATTTAACGACAACGATACCGATTCTGATATGTCAAACGCATCGATATCCTGCACTCCCAGACGATACACGAAAGTGTGCCGTGCCGCTGCGCCACAGGGGACGTCGAGTATCTCGGTGGCCAGGCAAAAGCGGTGCTGGTCCGACTGCAGGTGCAGCCGCGGCTGGGTGGTGAAGAAGCGCAGCTCGCGGCCCGAGGCCGGGTCGGCCACGCGCGCCGCTTCGCGCAGCAGGCCGTCGCCGGCCAGGCAGAAGCCATGGTCGAAGCCCATCGTGCCGGCCGGCTGGGCGCCGGGCCAGGCCAGGCGCGCGCCCAGGGGCGCCGGCTGGCGAAAATCGAACGCGCTGCCGGCCACCTCGGTCACGGCGGCCGCCCGCAGGTAATGATCGGCCGCCAGGCGCAGCACATGATCGAACACCATGCCGCCGCCATGCAGGTTGAACGCGGGCGCGGCCAGGCCGATGCGGGCCGGCGCGATCGCCACTGCCTCGCAATCGATATGCAAGCCGCCATTGTCTTCCAGCCGGTAGCGCAGGCGCACGCACAGGCCGTCCTGGGCCAGGCGCAGCTCCAGGCCGGCGTCGCTGGCGGCGTCGCAGTGCCAGCGCGCGCCGGGTGTGCCGGCTGCGGGCGCCGCCATCGCATGTTCGAGCACATCGGCCATGCGGCCGTAGCGGTCGGGCGCCCACCACGCCTGCAGGCTGGCGTCGTGCGGGTTGACCTGCACCCGCATGCCGCGGCTGTTGCAGAGGGTATGGCTGCCGGCGGCGGCGCTCATGGTCATGGGGAGGCCGCCTGTGGCGACCGGCTGCGCAGCTGGAATTCGCGCGGCGTGCAGCCCAGTTCGCGCTTGAAGACGGCGTGCATGTACTGCACCGTGGTAAAACCGCAGCGCACGGCCACGTCGGCCACTTGCCCCGGCTCGCGCGTCAGCAGGGTCTTGGCCGCATCGAGCTTGAAGTGCAGGATCTCGTCGTGCACGCTGCGCCCCAGCTCATGGCGGAAATGCGCTTCCAGGGTCGAGCGCGACACGCCCACATAGTCGGCCACCTGTTCCGTCTTGATACCCTGGCAGGCGTACTGGCGGATGAAATGGCGCGCCTGCATCACCTGCGGATGCTGGAACGGCTGGTGGCGCGTCGAGGCCAGCACATTGAGGCCGGCCGGCGGCACCAGGATGCGCGTGCCGGCCAGGCGCGCGCCATTCAACATCTGGTGCAGCAGGTGCGCGGCCGTGCGGCCCATCTCCTCGGCGCCCTGGATCACGGAACTCAAGGGAATACGCGTGAGCATGCGCGCCAGCGGGTCGTTGTCGATGCCGATCAGCGCCACCTGTTCGGGCACGGCGATCCCCGCATGCATGCAGGCCTGCAGCAGCTGGCGCGCGCGCGCATCGCTGACGGCGATAATGCCAACCGGTTTTTCCAGGCTGTTGAGCCAGGCGATCTGCTGCTCGACCGCCTCGTCCCACGACGGCGCGCTGGTGGCCACGCCACGGTACACGTCGGCGCGCATGTGGTCGCGCTCCATCAGCGCACAAAACGCCGTTTCGCGCTCCTGCGCCCAGCGGTTGACGTCCGCCTCGGGCAGGCTGAAACAGGCAAAGCGCGTGAGGCCCGCTTCGACCAGGTGGTCGTAGGCCAGCTTGACGATCTTGAAATTGTCGGTGGCGACATAGGGAATGCCGGCCGGGTAGCCGTCGTCCTGCGCGTAGGAGCCGCCCACGGCCACCACCGGCAGATGGCTGTTGGCCAGCGCCGCGCAGACGGCCGGGTCGTCGAAGTCGGCGATGATGCCGTCGCCCTGCCAGCGCTCGATGCCAGGCAGGCGGCAGCGGAAGTCTTCTTCCAGGAACAGATCCCACGACACGCGGGTGGTGTTCAGATACGCCGCGATGCCGGCGATAATGTCGCGGTCATAAATCTTGTTGCCATTGAAAAGCAGCGCGATCCGGTGCGCGGTCGGCATCTTCATTCTTTGTCTCCTCCATGGGCGCGGCCGGGACGTATCTTCGCCCCTGGCCACAGGTCACGCGTCGGTGTTACCGGCGTCCCGCCCGGGTACTGACATCGACCCAGACTGCGAGGGTGAGAATACTGCCTTTCACGATCATCTGCCAATACGTGTCCACGTCCAGCATCGACATGCCGTTATCGAGACTGGCCATCACCAGCGCGCCGATCAGGGCGCCGTAGACGGTGCCCGAGCCGCCGCGCATCGAGGTGCCGCCGATAAAGCAGGCGGCGATGGCATCGAGTTCGCTGAAGGTGCCGGCCGACGGCGAGCCTGCCGCCAGGCGGCCCGTGTTGATCAGGCCTGCCAGCGCGCACATCAGGCCCATGATGCCGAAGATCCACAGCTTGACGGCTTTCACGTTGATGCCCGACAGGCGCGTCGCTTCCATATTGCTGCCCACCGCGTAGATGCGGCGGCCGAACACGGTCTGGCTGGTGATATAGCTGAACAGACCCAGCAGCGCCAGCAGCAACAGCACCGGCAGCGGGATGCCTTCATAGCCGTTCAGGGTGCGCACAAATGCGTACAGCACGGCGCCGATCACCGCCACGCGCAGGGTGTCGACCCAGACCGCCGTTTGCGGCAGGCCATGCTGGGCGCGGCTGGCGCGGCCGCGCCAGGTCAGGAATGCCGCCAGCACGAACAGGAACACGCCCAGGATCATGCCGGGCGTGGCCGGCAGATAGCCCTGGCCCAGGTAGACCATCGGCTCGGAGACGGGCGCGACGGTGATGCCGCCGGTGATGCCCAGCAAAATGCCGCGATACGCCAGCATGCCGCCCAGGCCGACGATAAACGACGGGATGCCACGGTACGCCGTCAGGTAGCCGTTCAACAGGCCGATCACCAGGCCGCAGCCCAGCACCGCCATCAGATTCAGCGCCAGCGGCCAGTGCTGCGTCACGTCGAGCACGGCGGCAATGCCGCCCAGCAGGCCCAATAATGAGCCGATCGACAGGTCGATCTCGCCGGCGATAATCACCAGCACCATGCCGCAGGCCAGGATGCCGGTGACCGACATCTGGCGCAGCAGATTGGACAGGTTGCGCGGCGTGACGAAGCTGCCTTCGGTCTTCCACGAAAAAAAGGCCCAGATCAGGGCCACCGCGATCAGCAGGGCCAGCATCTTGTATTGGGTGAAAAGCTGTTTCACGCTATGCGTATTCATGCGGCAGGTTCCTTGTTTGCAGTATGGGTGCCTGGCGCCGGGCGCTGGTCGAGCGCCGCCGCCAGCACGGTTTCCTGGCTCAGGCCATCGTTGATAAAGTCGCCGCGCAAGCGGCCTTCGCCCATCACCAGCACGCGGTCCGACACGCCCAGCACTTCGGCCAGTTCGGACGAGACCATGATGATGGCCACGCCTTCATCGGCCAGCGCCAGCATCAGCTTGTAGATTTCATATTTGGCGCCCACGTCGACACCGCGCGTCGGCTCGTCCAGGATCAGTACCCTCGGGCGCGTCAGCAGCATCTTGGCCAGCACGGCCTTCTGCTGGTTGCCGCCCGACAGACTGGTGATCGGCAGAGACGGGCTGGCCGTCTTCAGTTCCAGCTGGGCGATCTCGCCACGCACCGCCGTCAGTTCGGCGTCGCCGTCGATGCGCGTGGCGCGCGCGAACTGGCCCAGCACCGACAAGGTGATGTTCTGGCCGACGTCGAGGTCGGGCACGATGCCGTGGTGCTTGCGGTCTTCCGGCACCATCGCCAGGCCCATGGCGATCGCCTTTTGCGGCGATGTCGTGTCGATCTGGCGGCCATCGAGCCAGACTTCGGCCTCGCACGGCCCCTGGTAGGCGCCGAACAGGGCGGAAACGAGTTCCGTGCGCCCTGCCCCCACCAGCCCGGCGATGCCGAGAATCTCTCCCTTGCGCAGGCTGAACGACACATCGTCGACGCGTTTTCTCTGCGGATTGTCGGCGTCGATGCAGGTGACGTGGCGCGCCTCGAACAGCACCTCGCCGATCGCGTCTTTCTTGCTGCGGTGCGGGTACAACTGGTTCATTTCGCGGCCCACCATCTGCGCGATGATGCGTTCGACGTTCATCTGCGCCATCGGCGTGGTGGCGATATGCTTGCCGTCGCGGATCACGACGATGGTGTCGCAGATGGCCGCCACTTCATCGAGCTTGTGCGAGATATAGATGCAGGTGACGCCCTTGGCCTTCAGTGCGCGGATGATGTCGAGCAGCACCGCGATTTCGGACGCCGTCAGCGACGACGACGGCTCGTCGAGGATCAGGAGGCGCGCATTCTTGTTGAGCGCCTTGGCGATTTCGACGAGCTGCTGGTGGCCGCCGCCGTAATTCATCACCGGCAGCGCCACGTTCAGTTCGGGGATCTTCAGTTCGCGCAGCAGTTCGTCGGCGCGCTTGTACATGGCGCCATAGTTCATGCGCCCGCCCGCCAGCGTCAGCTCGCGGCCCATGAAGATGTTTTCCGCCACCGACAGCTGCGGCACCAGCATCAGTTCCTGGTGGATGATGATGATGCCGGCCGCCTCGGTATCGCGGATCGATTCGGCACGCAGGGGCTGGCCATCCCACAGGATCTCGCCATCCCAGGTACCGTGCGGGTACACGCCCGACAAGACCTTCATCAGGGTCGACTTGCCGGCGCCATTCTCGCCGCACAGGCCTATGCACTCGCCGGCCCGCACCTGCAGGTCGATGCCATCGAGCGCGCGGACACCGCCAAACTGTTTGACGATGCCTTTCATTTCAAGCAGATATTCAGACATCTGATCTCACATTCATTTACCAAGAAGCAAGAGCTGGGGTCAGTCCCTGGGGGGATCGGAATGCGCTCCATTGGAGCGCATTCCCCCGGCGGGTCTGACCCCTGATTTACGCTGCGACTAAGGCAATGTTATCAATTGCCCAATTGCGCCTTGGTGTAGAAGCCATCGTCAACCAGAATATTCACATTCGCCTTGGTCAGCGGCGTCGGTTTCAGCAGCACGGTGCTGACTTTTTTCAGGCCGTTGTCATAGCTGGAGTTGTAGGCCGGCTTTTCGTTGCGCGCCAGTTGCACGGCCAGTTTGGCAGCTTCCGAGGCGATGGTTTTCAGCGGCTTGTAGACGGTCATCGCCTGGGTGCCGGCGATCACGCGCTTGACGGCGGCCAGGTCGGCATCCTGGCCCGAGACCGGCACCTTGCCGGCCAGTTTTTGCGCGGCCAGCGCCTGGATCGCGCCGCCGGCCGTGCCGTCGTTCGAGGCGACGATGGCGTCGATCTTGTTGTTGTTGGCCGTCAGCGCGTTTTCCACGATGGACAGCGCTTCGGTGGCGCTCCAGTCCTTGACCCATTGCTGGCCGACGATCTTGATGTCGCCCTTGTCGATAAACGGTTTCAACACTTTCATCTGGCCTTCGCGCAGCATCTTGGCGTTGTTGTCGGTCGGCGCGCCGCCCAGCAGGTAGTAATTGCCTTTCGGTTGCAGCTTGGTCACGCCTTCGGCCTGCATTTCGCCGACTTTTTCATTGTCGAACGAGATGTAGGCATCGATATCTGCGCCCAGGATCAGGCGGTCATACGACAGCACCTTGATGCCGGCCTTTTTCGCTTCCTTGACGGTGTTGTTGAGCACCGTCGCATTGAAGGGCACGATCACCAGCACGTCGACGCCGCGCGAGATCAGGTTTTCGATCTGCGAAATCTGGCGCTGCTCGCTGGCGTCGGCCGATTGCACGAAGACCTTGGCGCCCTGCTTTTCGGCGGCGGCGATAAAGAAGTCGCGGTCGCGCGTCCAGCGTTCCACGCGCAGGTCGTCGATGGAAAAGCCGATTTTCGGATTTTTTGCGTCGGCCAGGGCGGCGCCGCTGGTCATTGCCAGCATGGCGGTCATGATGGCGGCGCTGATGATCTTGTTCATTGTGTGTCTCCTAGTTGGATTTTATTAACTACGTTTTGAACTACGGGTGGTGCTGAAAAAGTTGTTGCTGGTGTTGATCGTTGTGGTGGTGGTGTCGGGTTACGCGCGGAGCGCTAACCCGACCTACCCCGACCTATGTGCTGCTAATGGTTATGCCGTGGCAGGGTCTGGCCCACGGCGCGGTATTTCAGCGCCAGCTCCATGCAGGCGCCCGTTTCCAGCTGGCCTACGCTGGCGCGGTAGATTTCCTGCCATGGGGTGGAACTCTCGTTGATCGGTGGCGGCAGTTCCTGTGCGCGGCGCGCCAGCTCGGCCTCGTCGACCAGCATGTCGCAGCGGCCCTCCTGCAAGTTGACACGGATCAAATCTCCCGTGCGCAGCAAGGCCAGGCCGCCGCCAACCGCGCTTTCCGGCGACGCGTTCAGGATCGACGGGCTGTCCGAGGTACCAGACTGGCGGCCGTCGCCCAGGGTCGGCAGGTTCAATATGCCGGCCTTGAGCAAGGCGTCGGGCGGCTGCATATTGACCACTTCGGCCGAACCGGGCCAGCCGACCGGGCCCGCACCGCGCATCACCAGCATGCAGCTGTCGTCAATCGCGAGGGCCGGATCGTTGATGCGGGCGTGATAATCGGCGGAGCCGTCGAACACGATGGCGCGCGCCTCAAAAATGCCTTCGCAGCCGGGGCGCGACAGATAGCGCTCGCGGAAGGCGGGCGAAATCACGCTGGTCTTCATGATGGCGAAATCGAACAGATTGCCTTTCAAGGCCAAAAAGCCCGCTTTTTCCTTGAGCGGCTCGGCAAACGGGCGGATCATTTCGCGGTCGCCGCTTTCCTGTCCCGCCAGGTTTTCCGCCATGGTCTTGCCGGTCACCGTCAGGCGGTTCGCGTGCAGCAGGCCAGCCTGCTGCAATTCCCACATGATGGCCGGCACGCCGCCGGCGCGGTGGAAGCGCTCGCCCAGGTATTTCCCGGCTGGCTGCATGTTCAAGAGCAGCGGCACGTCGTAGCCGTGCGCCATCCAGTCGCTCGAATGGAGCTCGACGCCGGCGTGGCGCGCCATCGCCATCAAATGCGGCTGGGCGTTGGTCGAGCCGCCGATGGCCGCGTTGACGATAATGGCGTCCAGGAAGGCTTCACGCGTGAGGATGGCCGAGGGGCGCACGTCATCATGGGCCAGGGCGACTATGCGGCGCCCCGTTTCATAGGCGATCTGGCCCCGTTCGCGGTACGGCGCGGGGATCGCCGAGCAGCCCGTCAGCGACATGCCCAGCGCTTCGGCCAGCGCGTTCATGGTCGACGCCGTGCCCATGGTGTTGCAGTGGCCGGCCGACGGCGCCGAGGCGGCCGCGATCTGCAGGAATTTGTCGTTGTCGATCAGGCCGGCGGACAGCTGGCGGCGGCCCTTCCAGATGGCCGCGCCCGAGCCCACCAGTTCGCCGTCCATCCAGCCGTCCAGCATCGGGCCACCCGACAGCACGATGGCGGGAATGTCGACCGTGGCGGCGGCCATCAGCTGGGCCGGCGTGGTCTTGTCGCAGCCGGTGGTCAGCACCACGGCGTCGATCGGATAGCCGTGCAAAATCTCCACCAGGCCCAGGTAGGCCAGGTTGCGGTCCAGCGCGGCGGTAGGCCTGCGGCAGTTTTCAAAGATCGGGTGCAGCGGGAATTCCATCGGAATGCCGCCCGCGTCGCGGATGCCGTCGCGCACCCGCTTGGCCAGGTCCAGGTGGATGCGGTTGCACGGGCTGATGTCGCTGCCGCTCTGGGCGATGCCGATAATCGGCCGGCCCGAGCGCAGTTCTTCGGCGGTAATCCCGTAGTTCATGAAGCGCTCGAGATACAGCGCCGTCATGTCGATATGGTCGGGATTGTCGAACCAGTCCTGCGAGCGGAAACGGCGCGGCGCAGTCGATGGTGGAATGTTCAAGTCGCTCATGCGCCGTACCAGCCCGCGTCGACATAGTATTCACGCCCGGCGCACTTGGCGGCGTTGTCCGACGCCAGGAACAGCGCCAGCGCCGCCACGTCTTCCGGTTCCACGCGCAGCTGCAGGCACTGGCCCTGCAGGATCACGGCTTCCGCTTCCGGCGTATGCCACAGGCGTTCCTGGCGCGGCGTACGCACGGCGCCGGGGATGATGCAATTGACGCGGATGCCGTCGACGCCCAGGTCGCGCGCCAGGCCCCGTGTCAGGCCTTCGATGCCGGCCTTGGCCGTCATGTAGATCGACAGGTTGGCCTGCGCCAGGTGCCAGGAAATGGAGCCCAGGTTCAGGATCACGCCGCTCTTGCGGGCGCGCATGGCCGGCGCCACGGCCTGGGCGCAGAAATACTGGTGGCGCAGATTGACGGCGATGCGCTCGTCCCAGTAGGCGGGCGTGACGTTTTCGATCTGGTGGCGGTCGTCGTTGGCGGCGTTGTTGATCAGGATATCGGTGGCGCCGACCGAGGCTTCGATATCGGCAAAGGTGGTGGCCAGGCCGGCCAGGTCGGTCAGGTCGCAATGGCGGAACACGGGCGGCTGCGCCAAAGAGGACAGTTTGGCTTCCAGTTCGCGCGACGGTTCCGTGGCGATATCGAGAAAGGTGACCCGGGCGCCCTGGCGCGCAAACGCTTCGACAATCGCCACGCCGATGCCGGTGCCGCCACCGGTAATGATGACGTTTTTTCCTGCCAGGCTGGGATAAGTTGCATGCAGCATTGATGTCTCTCGTTTTATATTAGGTAAGTTGAATGATCAGAGCAGGCCGCGCTGGGCCAGGCTGGCGTACAGTGCGCGCACGCCGAACTGCCACGGCGCGATGGCGTCGCAATGCTGGACTTCATTGACCAGCGCGCCCAGGGCCGGGCTGGCGATCGTCACGCGGTCGCCCAGGTGGTGGGTAAAGCCGCCGCCCGGCGCGCCACGATCCTTGACGGGCGAGAACATGGTGCCCAGGAACAGCATGAAGCCGTCCGGATACTGGTGGTACTGGCCGGCCGTCTGGCGCACCAGGTCGAGCGGGTCGCGGCTGATCTCGCGCATGAAGCTGGCGCCTTCCAGCACGAAACCGTCATTGGCGCCCTCGATCAGCAGCGATACTTCGGCGTCGCGCACGGTGTCGATGGTAAAACTGTCGTCGAACAGGCGGATAAAGGGGCCGATGGCGCAGGAACCGTTGTTGTCCTTGGCCTTGCCCAATAGCAGCGCGCTGCGCCCTTCGATATCGCGCAGGTTGACGTCATTGCCCAGGGTCGCCCCCAGCACTTCGCCGCGGCTGTTGACGGCCAGCACGATTTCCGGCTCCGGGTTGTTCCAGGCCGACGCCGGCAGCAGGCCCACTTGCGCGCCGCAGCCAACCGACGACATCGGCTGCGCCTTGGTAAACACTTCCGCGTCGGGGCCGATGCCCACTTCCATGTATTGCGACCAGGCGCCGCGCTGCTGCAATTGCTCTTTCAGGCGCTGCGCCGCGTCCGAACCCGGTTTTAAGGCCGACAGATCGCTACCCAGGGTCGCTTGCAGGGCGGCGCGCAAGGTATTGGCCTTGTCGGCATTGCCGCCGGCCTGTTCCTCGATCACGCGTTCCAGCAGGCTGACGGCAAACGTCACGCCGCAGGCCTTGACCGCCTGCAGGTCGCACGGCGCCAATAGCAGCGGCTGGCCGGCCGGCGCGGCCAAGGCCTGCGCCAGCAATTCGGCGACTTGGCCCAGCGACTCGCCCTGCGCCTGGCGCACAAAGGCGAGCGGATTGTCGCGCTCCAACAACTCCGACACGGTGGACACCGACGCCGTGATATCAAATACTTCACCGCCGCGCACGGCCACCACGCAGGGACCGTCGCGCCAGATGCGGCCGATCAGGGTGGCGTCGGCGAGATCAAGAGGCAGCAGGGAAACAGGGGAAATCGGCAACATGGCGGCTTTCAGGAAAAAGGGTGCAAAGTTCAGGTGAGGCCGATTCTGCGCGCCGTCCCACCGCACCGCAATTACGAAAATCACCAAATTGCATGATGATTATTGGTATTGCGACGCACCAAAAAACCGTGCCGCATGGGCGCCGCCCGCGCCTCGGTGCAGCCCATGAAAATGTCTGCGGCAGTGCATCAATACGGGGGCTGATATCTTTTTGGATATCGCATATGTGAAAAAATTGATTGGTGAGGTCTCACTGGACAAACTAGTATCAGCCGTGGCCTGGATTGGCCACCAGCGCCAAGCCGGCCAACAGACCGAGACGCTGGACCATTCAACTATTCGAAGACGGTGGAGACCTAATATGAAAACAACAATGAAAATGCTCAGCGCCAGCCTGGTGCTGGCCATGTCCGGCATGACCGTGGTACCGATGGCCAGCGCCGCAGACAAGGGCGCGGTCGGCATTTCGATGCCGACCAAATCGTCGATGCGCTGGATCGCCGACGGCGACAACATGGTCAAGGTATTCAAGGAACGCGGCTACAAGACCGACCTGCAGTTCGCCGACGACGATATCCCGAACCAGCTGGCACAAGTGGAAAACATGATCACCAAGGGCGCCAAGGTGCTGGTGATCGCCGCCATCGACGGCACCACCTTGTCGAACGTGCTGCAAAAAGCGGCCGACAAGGGCATCAAGGTCATTTCCTATGACCGTTTGATCCGCGGCACGAAAAACATCGATTACTACGCCACCTTCGACAACTTCCAGGTCGGCGTGCTGCAAGCCGGCTACATCGAATCGGCGCTGAAGCTGAAAGAAGGCAAGGGCCCATTCAATATCGAACTGTTCGGCGGTTCGGCTGACGACAACAACGCGCACTTCTTCTACAACGGCGCCATGTCGGTGCTGAAACCGTACATCGACAGCGGCAAGCTGGTGGTGCGTTCGAAGCAGATGGGCATGGAAAAAGTGGCCACCCTGCGCTGGGACGGCGCCGTGGCGCAAGCCCGCATGGACAACCTGCTGAGCGCCTACTACGGCAATGCCCGCGTCGACGCGGTGCTGTCGCCATATGACGGCCTGAGCATCGGTATCCTGTCGTCGCTGAAAGGCGTCGGCTACGGTACGCCGAAGCAGCCGTTCCCGGTCGTGACCGGCCAGGATGCCGAGATCCCATCGGTGAAATCGATCATCCGCGGCGAACAGGCATCGACCGTGTTCAAGGACACGCGCGAACTGGCCAAAGTGACGGCCAATATGGTCGATGCGATGATGAACGGCAAAACGCCGACCGTCAACGACACCAAGACCTACAACAATGGCGTGAAAGTCGTGCCATCGTTCCTGCTCAAACCGGTCACCGTCGACAAGGCGAACTGGAAGCAAGTGCTGGTCACCGGCAGCGGCTACTACACCGAAGCGCAAGTAAAGTAATTTGACAGACGGGTACTGAGGGCCCGGCGACGCCGGGCCTTTCGCTTCACAGAATTCTAGAACAAACTGCCGCACGGCCAGCGCCCATGGTGTCGCCATGGCGCGCGGCCGTGCCAGAGAGGTTATATGACGAACACTATCCTGGAAATGCGCGGGATACGCAAGACGTTCCCGGGCGTGGTTGCGCTCGACAATGTCAACCTGCGGGTGCGCAGCGGCGAGATCCACGCCATCGTGGGTGAAAACGGCGCCGGCAAATCGACCCTGATGAAAGTGCTCAGTGGCGTGTATGGCCACGGCAGCTACTCGGGCGACATCGAATATCAGGGCCAGGTCCGCCAGTTCCGCGGCATCAAGGACAGCGAAGAAATCGGCATCATCATCATTCACCAGGAACTGGCGCTCGTGCCCCAGCTGTCGATCGCCGAAAATATTTTCCTCGGTAACGAACCGGCCACGATGGGCGTCATCGACTGGGAACACACGCAACGCAAGACGCGCGAACTGCTGAACAAAGTCGGCCTGAAAGAATCCCCCGACACCCTGATCACGAATCTGGGCGTGGGCAAGCAGCAGCTGATCGAGATCGCCAAGGCGCTGTGCAAGGACGTCAAGCTGTTGATCCTCGACGAGCCGACCGCCAGCCTGAACGAAAGCGACAGCGCGGCCCTGCTCGACCTGCTGCTGGGCCTGAAAGCCCAGGGCATTTCGTCGATCCTGATTTCGCATAAATTGAACGAAATTTCGCGCGTCGCCGATGCGATCACGGTCCTGCGCGACGGCAATACCGTCGACAGTTTCGACTGCCGCGTGGAACCCGTCAGCGAAGACCGCATCATTGAAAAAATGGTCGGACGCGAGATGGCCGACCGCTATCCGCCGCGCACGCCCACCATCGGCGAGACCATTTTCGAAGTGCGCGACTGGAAGGTGTACCACCCCGAGCACGCCGACCGCGCCGTCATCAAGGGCATCAACCTGCATGCCAAAAAGGGCGAGATCATCGGTATCGCCGGCCTGATGGGCTCCGGACGCACGGAACTGGCGATGAGCATTTTCGGCCGCGCCTACGGACAGCGCATCAGCGGCACGGTGCTGAAGAACGGCCAGGAAATCGACGTCAGCACCATCGGCAAGGCGATCGCCCACGGCCTGGCGTATGTGACGGAGGACCGCAAGGGCCTGGGCCTGATCCTGGAAGAAGACATCAAGAAGAACACCAGCCTGGCCAACCTGGACGCGATTTCGAAGCACATGGTGATCGACGAGCAGCGCGAGTTCAGCGTGGCCGAAGAATTCCGCCGCAAGCTCAAGACCCGATGCTCGAGCGTGGCGCAGAAGGTGGTCAACCTGTCCGGCGGCAACCAGCAGAAAGTGGTGCTGGCGAAGTGGCTGTTTTCGCGCCCCGACGTGCTGATCCTCGATGAACCGAGCCGCGGCATCGACGTCGGCGCCAAGTACGAGATCTACAGCATCATCAGCGACCTGGCCGCCGAAGGCAAATGCATCATCATGATTTCCTCGGAAATGCCGGAATTGCTGGGCATGTGCGACCGGATCTATGTCATGAACGAAGGCCGCTTTGCGGCAGAACTAAGCGCAGCAGAAGCGTCGCAAGAGAGAATCATGCGCGCGATCGTCACACACGGAGAGAACAATGGACAATAAACTCACAGCCGGCGCGCCAGCAACGCCAGCGGCCGCGCCGGAAGCGAAAAGCTACGCCGGCTTTTTGAAAAACAATATGCGCGACTACGGCATGCTGCTGTCGCTGATCGTCATCATGGGCTTTTTCCAGTACATGACGAACGGCACCCTGATGGAGCCGCTGAACCTGACCAACCTGGTGCTGCAGAACAGCTATATCGTCATCATGGCGCTGGGCATGCTGATGGTCATCGTGGCCGGCCATATCGACCTGTCGGTCGGCTCGGTGGTGGGCTTTGTCGGCGCGCTGGCGGCCGTCTTGATCGTCAACTACGAAATGAACTTTGTCGCGGCCAGCATCATCTGCCTGATCGCCGGCGCCGTCATCGGCGGCGCGCAAGGCTATTTCGTGGCCTTCTTCAAGATCCCGTCGTTTATCGTCACCCTGGCCGGCATGCTGGTGTTCAAGGGCCTGACCCTGGCGCTGCTGGCAGGCCAGTCGGTCGGTCCTTTCCCGGAAGGCTTCCAGATGCTGAGCTCGGGGTTCCTGCCCGACCCGTTCGGCGGTGAAAACCTGCGCGGCTTCTCGCTGCTGCTGGGCGTGATCGCCGCCGCGGCGCTGATCTTCACTTCGCTGCGCAGCCGCGCCAAGCAGATGAAACACGGCATGGAAAACGAGCCACGCGCCTTCTTCCTGCTGAAAAACGGCGTCTTCGCCGCCGTGATGGTGTACTTCAGCTACCTGCTGTCGTCGTACCGCGGTTTTCCGAACGTGCTGGCCGTGATGTCGGTGCTGATCGTCGCCTACACCTTCATCACCAACCGCACCGTGCTGGGCCGCCGCGTCTACGCCGTCGGCGGCAATGAAAAAGCGGCGCGCCTGTCGGGCATCAAGACCGAACGCGTCAGCTTCTACACCTTCGTCAACATGGGCATGCTGGCCGCCCTCGCCGGCCTGATCTTCGCGGCACGCCTGAACACCGCCACGCCAAAAGCCGGTACCGGCTTCGAGCTGGACGTGATCGCAGCCTGCTTTATCGGCGGCGCCTCGGCCTCGGGCGGCGTCGGCAAGGTGATGGGCGCGGTGATCGGCGCCTTCATCATGGGCGTGATGAACAACGGCATGTCCATCATGGGCATCGGCATCGATTACCAGCAGGTGATCAAGGGCCTGGTGCTGCTGGCCGCCGTCTTTATCGACGTGATTAATAAAAATAAATGAGAAGAACAAGGACGTACA
Source organism: Janthinobacterium sp. J1-1 (assembly GCF_030944405.1). Classification (NCBI taxonomy): domain Bacteria; kingdom Pseudomonadati; phylum Pseudomonadota; class Betaproteobacteria; order Burkholderiales; family Oxalobacteraceae; genus Janthinobacterium; species Janthinobacterium sp. J1-1. The sequence continues at coordinate 383,067 of NZ_CP132339.1, read as the reverse complement.
AGTTCGAGCCTTAGGGGGTTCAAGCCGGCGCATGCGCCGGCTTTTTTTATGGCGCGGCCAACACGGCGGCCAGCGCCACCGCGTCGGCGCCGGCGGCAATGCGCAGCGGGCCTTCGGCATCGGTGGCGGCGCGCCAGACCGCCTCGGCCACGTCCGCCGCCAGCGTCACCTCGGACGACTGGCTCCATTGCGCAAAGACGTCCTGCGCCAGCGCCGCGTAGGCGTCGGGGATGCTGCCCTGCATGCGCTCGCGGGCGTTTTCGCCGAAACGCGTTGCCGGTGCCCGGCCCGGCAGCACCAGCCTGACCCGCACATTGAATTGCGCCAGTTCCAGCGCCAGCGACTCGGTAAAGGCGTTGACGGCCGCCTTGCTTGCCGTGTACACCGACAGCAGCGGCAGCGGCGCCAGTGTCACGCTGGACGTGACGTTGACGATCACGCCGGCCCTGCGCTGCCGGAACTGGGGCAGCACGGCCTGCGTCAGCGCGATGGTGCCCAGCGTATTGGTCTCGAACACCTGGCGCGCGGTGGCCATCGCCGTGCCTTCGAGCGCGCCCAGCACGCCGATGCCGGCATTATTGACCAGCACGTCGACCGGCCCCGCATCCCCGATGGCCCGGGCGATACTGGCGGCATCGGTAACGTCAAGTGCCAGCACGCGCAGCTGCGCGGATCGCGGCAGCAGATCCGGATCGGGCGTGCGCATCGTGGCGACCACGTGCCAGCCCCGTTCGAGGAAATGGCGGGCAGTGGCAAGGCCGAAGCCGGACGAGCATCCGGTGATCAGAACGGTTTTCATGAAAACTCCTGGTGTGGTTGGCGGTGCCCTGACTATAGAATGCCCGTGCCGGACTTGCTATAATCAATAGTCCATCTTTCATTCGCAATAGTCCACAATGGTCGATCCGCTTGCCGAAGTCGTCACCCTGCTCCAGCCGCAGGCCAGGTACTCGAAAGTCGTTGGCGGCGCGGGCAGCTGGCGCATCCGCCGCGCGGAGTCGGGCCAGCCGTTCTACTGCGTGATCCTCGATGGCGGCTGCCGCCTGACGCTGGACGGACAGGCGCCGCTGGAACTGCGGCAGGGCGACTTCGTGCTGATCCCCGCCGCCCAGGGCTACACCATGTCGAGCCTGGCACCGGCAGCGCCACAGGCGGCCGACAGCGTGCCGGTAGAACTGCCGCAGGGCCAGTTCCGGCTCGGCGATCCGGATGGGCCACGGCAGGTGCTGCTGCTGGTCGGCCACTGCGCTTTCGGTTCGCCCGACGCGGCCTTGCTGGTGTCGCTGCTGCCGCAGCTGATCCATGTGCGCGGCGAGCACCGGCTGGCCACCCTGGTGCAGCTGGTCACGGAAGAATCGCGCGCACGGCGGCCCGGGCGCGAAGTGATCCTGGCGCATCTGCTGGAAGTGCTGCTGATCGAGGCGCTGCGTTCGACGGCGGAAAAGGATGCAGACAACGGCGCTGAAAACCTGGCGGCGCCGGGCCTGCTGCGCGGCCTGGCCGACGACAGGCTTGCCGCCGCGCTGCGCTGCATGCATGACGACATGGCGCGCGCCTGGACGGTGGCCGAACTGGCGCAGCAATCGGCCCTGTCGCGCTCGGCCTTCTTCGAGCGCTTCAGCCGCGCGGTCGGCGTCGCGCCGATGGAATATCTGCTGGCCTGGCGCATGGCGTGCGCCAAGGATCTGCTGCGGCGCAGGGAGGGCGGCATCGCCGCAGTGGCCGGACGGGTCGGCTACGGCTCGGCCAGCGCCTTCAGCGTCGCCTTTGCCCGCCATGTCGGCATGCCGCCGGCACGCTATGCGCGCGAGCAGGTGGAAGCGTCAAGTTAGCAGGGAGCGGCCGCGTCTGTTCTCAAAATGGCACGGCGTCGGCCGTGAGCAAGGTGACGGGATTGCCCGGATTGAGCAGCTGGCGCCACACCCAGTTATGGTGTTCGACGATGGCCGGTGCGGCCAGGTGCGGGCGGTCGCGCGTGGTGTGCGCATCGCTGATCACCACCGTTGCCAGTTCCAGGCTGGCGGCGCGGCGCACGCTGGTGTCGATGCAAAATTCGGTCGCATAGCCGCACACATAAATCGTCGTGATGCCGGCCTGCGCCAGGTGCTGCCGCAGCCCCGTCTGGCGAAACGCATCGCAGGAGTTTTTTGCGCTGACATGGTCTTGCGGCTGCGGCGCGATCAAGGCCGGAAATTGCCAGCCGTGCGTGCCGGCTTCCCAGCTTGAGTCGGCCGTATCGTGCTGCACATAGATCACCGGCACGCCGGCGGCGCGCGCCCTGGCGATCAGGCCGGCGATACGTTCCAGCACAGTATCGGCCTGCCAGGCGGGCGGCTCGCTCAAGACGGCGTTCTGGAAATCGATCACAATCAATGCACTGCTCATGGTTACTCCTTGGATTAGGCTGCACAGCCAGTTTTTTCAATAATCAAAAGCGGGTCAAGCTGCCGCCAGCCGCGCCGCCCTGTCGCCCCACCACGCCGCTTCCTCGAACACGGAAAAGCCCGACAAATCGGCATGCGCGAACAAAATCGCGCCGTCGTGTTCACGCAGCGCTTTCAGGCCCGCATTGCTGCGAAAGCCGGGCAAGGGGGCGGCCATGGCGTGGCCGCGCACGGTGATGTCGACGCGCTCGACGCAGCGGGCAAAGTCGCGGCCATAGGCGGTTTTCAGATCGACGCTGGCCAGCGCCAGCAGTTCTTCCGGTGTAGCCGTGTCGAGCCACTTGCGGGCGTCCTGCGGCGTGCGGTCCGACAGCGCGACATAGGCACTGAAGACGGTTTGCTCGGGCGGGCGCACGCGAATGTCCTGGTGGGTCGAGACGACGTAGCCGAGGCCAGGCTCCTGGTACACCACGTTGTCCCAGCATAGCGGCGCATGCGGCAGTTCGTCGGGGAAGCGTTTCAGCAGAAAATTCGCCACCATCCACGGCGCATACGCCGGCGTATCGCGCTTGGCGTCAAAGCCATAGCTGGCCATCTCCGGTACCACGCGCGCGGCCACATACAGCGGCATGGCGCAAATGGCCTTGCGGGCCTTGACCAGATACGTGCGCGGCTGGCCGTCGACCAGTTCCATGCACAGCGCTTCGACCCCATCGGCCGTGGTGGACAAGGACACCACCGTGCCCGCATGGCGTTTGACGCCAGAGGCCTGCTCCAGCGCCGTGGCGACCGGCTGCATGCCGCCCGGCCAGGTCAGCCAGGCGCCGTTACCCGCATTGGCCGCCTGGCCCCAGCGGCTGCAATAGTAATGCAGGCCGGCCCAGGCCGAGACCTGGTCGTAGCGCGTGCCGTAGTCGTCGCGGCAGCAGTAATTCAGGTACCAGTGCAGGGTGGGCGAGGTATAGCCGTGCTGCTCCATCCAGGTTTTGAGGGTGATGGTATCGAGCGCCTGCCAGGCCGGGTCCTGCGACGATGCTATGGTGGGGAACACGAACACGCGCTTGCCATCATTGCCGCGCGCCTGGCGCAGCTGCGCCACCTGCGCAAAGAAACGCTGGTGCTGCGCCAGTTCCTCGACGGATACCCCTTCGGTAGGAATAAAGCCGTCCTGCCAGTGGCCGTTGAACAGCAGCCGTTCCTCCGGCGCGTGCAGGATATAACGCTCGTCGTAATACGGCTTTTCCGCCATCGGATCGCGCTGGATAATGCCCAGGTCGAACAGGATCTCGCGCACGTGCGTGGATTCCGGCGACGGCAACGGCAGATAGTGGCCGCCGGTGGGATAGGCCAGCTCGCCGAAATGGCCGCCGGCCGCATTGCCATACGGTTGTGGGCCATCGACCATCAGGAAGTCCCTGTGACCGAGTTTTTTCAGGCGCCAAGCAGCCGTCAGGCCGGCGATGCCAGAACCGAAGATGGCCACATCGGTGCTGAGGGTGCGCGACGGTGGCGGCAGCGCCTTGCGGTCGCGAAGGAAGTGCCCCTCGGCGCGGCCCGGATACAGCACCCTGGGTGTGATCTCCTGCCAGCGCAAATACGCCGCAATGCTGCCGGCGCCCGCCGCCACCGCCGCCGTGCCACCGGCCGTCCACAGCAAAAAAGAGCGGCGCCGCATCAGCGTATCACCCGGTTCCAGTCCTGCTCGAACTCGTGCACCAGCGATTGGGTATTCAGGCGGTTTGGCGCCATCGGCAGCTTCCGCATATCGGGCGGGAAGATGAACATTTCGCGCGTGGTGTCGGCATTCAGGTAGCGCATCGGCAGGCGGTAACTGGTGGGCGGCCGGTAGTCGAGCTGGGGCGAAGCGAGGATAAAACCCCACTCGCCGAACGACGGCACATAGGCGTGATACGGCCAGGTGCGCATGCCCACTTCGCGCAGGGTGGCGTCGATGGTCCAGTAGGCGTGCGGCGCAAAGAACGGCGACGTCGACTGCACCACCATCAGGCCCTTGGCCGCCAGATGCTTTTTCACCAGGTCGTAGAACGGCACCGAATACAGCTTGCCCAGCGCGAAGCTGGACGGATCGGGGAAGTCGACGATGGCCGCGTCGAACATGTCCTGGTTGTTGCGCAGCCAGACGGCGGCGTCGGCATTGACGACGGTGACGCGCTGGTCCGAGAACGATTTTTTATTGAGCTCGGCCAGCTCCGGCCGCGTGGTGAACGCGCCCGTCATGGCCGGGTCCAGGTCGACCACGGTGACGTGTTCGATATGCGGATAGCGCAGGATCTCGCGCAGCGCCAGGCCGTCGCCGCCACCGAGCACCAGCACGCGGCGCGCCCATGGCAGCGCTTCCATGACCGGATGCACCAGCGCTTCATGGTAGCGGTATTCGTCGCGCGAGGAGAACTGCAGGTTGCCGTTGATGTACAGCCGCGTGTCGTCCTTCCAGCGCGTGATCACCAGGCGCTGATAAGGCGTGGTGGTGGAGTAGACGATCTGGTCGCCGAACAGGCCATGCTCGCCCCACTCCACCATGCGGTCCGACATGGCAAAGCCGGTCACCAAGAGCAGCATCACGGCGCAGGCGCGCAGGAATTGCCCGGTCATATTGTGCAGTTCGGCGCGGAACACCCAGATGCTCCACAGGCCGACGGCCACATTGAGCATGCCGAACAAAAAGCCCGTGCGCACCAGCCCCAGATAGGGCGACAGCACCAGCGGGAACAGCAGCGAGACGGCCAGCGCGCCCAGATAGTCGAAGGTCAGCACGCGGCTGACCAGTTCGGAAAATTCGGTCTGGCGCGTGTTCAGCGCGCGCATCACCAGCGGCACCTCCATGCCCACCAGTGCGCCGATCAGGAAGACCATCACATACAATAAGGTGCGAAACGGCGCGGCCATCCACGAAAATGTCATGAACAGGATCGCCGCCGACAGCCCGCCGATCAGGCCGACGGCCAGTTCGATATCGACAAAGCGCGACAGCACGTCGTCGTCCTTCACGTATTTTGAAAAGTGAGCGCCTACCCCCATGGCAAACAGGTAGCAGCCGATAATCGTGGAAAACTGCAGGATGGAGTCGCCCAGCAGATAGCTGGACATGGCACCGGCGATCAGCTCATACGCGAGGCCGCAGGAAGCGACCACGAACACGGATAAAATCAGAATCTTTTTGTTCATTGGGCTGGTTTTGTTCTAATATGCTTGGACGTTATCAAATGCTCAATCGAGGAATGCCGTGCCCGACATCCTAAACTATCTGATCCACCTTTTACTGGCCGCCGTGCTGCTGATTGTCTTTTTTGTCATCTACACGCGCGTGACGCCGTATGAAGAGGTGCTCTTGATACGCCAGGGGAACCAGGCGGCGGCGCTGTCGCTGGGCGGCGCCATCCTCGGCTTTTCGGCCACCATCGCTTCGTCGCTGATGCACACGGCGAATTACCAGCAGTTCTTCGCCTGGGCGTTTGGCGCGATGGTGGTGCAGCTGCTGGCCTACCTGGTCACCACGCGGCTGCTGCGCATGTCGAAAGACCAGATCGAATCGAACAACAGCGCCTTTGGCGGCCTGCTGGGCGCCATCGCGCTGGCGATCGGCGCCATCAACGCCGCCTGCATTTCCTGACCCCGTCATCATCTTCGCAAGGACACCATCATGAGCCTCGGCAGCTTTATCAAGAAGCAGTTTATCGATGTACTGCAATGGAACGAAGAGAAGGAAGGCGTGCTGGCCTGGCGCTTTCCGATGCAGGATTTCGAGATCCAGAACGGCGCCATTTTGAACGTGCGCGAGTCGCAGGTGGCCGTCTTCGTCAATGAGGGCAAGATCGCCGACGTGTTCGGCCCCGGCACGCACAAGCTGACCACGCAAACCCTGCCCCTGCTGACCAACCTGAAGAACTGGGACAAGCTGTTCGATTCGCCCTTCAAGTCCGACGTGTATTACTTCAGCACCCGCGTGCAGACGGGCCGCAAATGGGGCACGCCGCAGCCGATCACGATCCGCGACAAGGACTTCGACATGATACGCGTGCGCGCCTTTGGCATGTACTCGTACCGCATCGCCGACGCCCGCACCTTTTTTACGGAAATCAGTGGCACGCGCGACGTCTACACGCGCGACGAAGTGGAAGACCAGTTGCGCGGCATCCTGATGGCCAGCATGGCCAGCTCGCTGGGCGGCGCCAACGTGCCCTTCCTCGACATGGCGGCCAACCAGGCGCTGATGGCGCAGCAGGTCAAGGACGGCCTGGCGCAGGCGTTTGCCCGCTATGGCGTGGGCCTCGACGAGTTCAACGTGGCCAGCATCAGCCTGCCCGAGGAACTGCAGGCGGCGCTGGACGAGCGCATCTCGGCCGGCATGAAGGGCGGCCTGGGCGCCGACAAGATGAGCGGCTTTACCAAGTTCCAGGTGGCGAACGCGATTCCGCTGGCGGCGCAGAACGAAGGCGGCCTGGCCGGCATCGGCGCGGGCCTGGGCGCCGGACTGTCGATCGGCCAGGTGATGGCGCAGGGCATGGCGCAGGGGACAGGAAGCGCGTTGCAGCCACAGGCACCTGCACCGGCGGCTGTCCCACCGGCACCCGCCGAAGAACCGATCGAAGCGCGGCTGGAAAAACTCAAGGGCCTGCTCGACAAGGGTCTGATTTCGCCGGCCGACTACGACGGCGCGAAAGCGGAACTGCTGAAAAAACTGATCGGTTAAGCGCGACCGCATGCAAACTGTTTCCTGTCCCAGCTGCGGCGCGGAAGTCCATTTCCGCTCGCACGCTTCCGTGCTGGCCGTGTGCGATTACTGCCACGGCACCATCCTCAAGGACGCCGACTCGGTGCGCGATATCGGCAAGATGTCGGCCGTGCTGGAGGACTATTCGGCGATTCAAATCGGCACGGCCGGCGTGCACGAAGGCGTCCATTTCACGGTGGTCGGACGCATCCAGCAGCGCTATGCGGCCGGCACCTGGAACGAATGGTATCTGCTGTTCGACGACGCCAGCACGGCGTGGCTGGGCGACTCGTCCGGCCTGTACACCATGACGCGCGAGCGCAAGGCGGCAGGCGCGCTGCCCGCCTTTGCCGAACTGCGCCCGGGCCAGCAGTACACCATCAATAACGAACCGTACACGGCGGCCGAAGTGCGCAGCGGCGAGTGCATCGCCGGCCAGGGCGAACTGCCGTTCAAGGTCGGCAGCGGCTGGCGCATCCAGGTGGCCGACCTGCGCAACTACGCCAGCTTCGCCACGCTCGACTATACCGATGGTCCGCAGCCGGTGCTGTACCAGGGCGTGGCCGTCACCCTGGAGGGCATGCAGTGCCAGCTGCTGCGCGACACCGATGCGATCGCGCGCACCGCCGGCAAATACCGCGGCAAGCTCGATGCGCTCGACTGCCCTTCCTGCGGCAGCGGCATCAAATATGTGCCGGGCGCCGCCGCGCAGCTGGTCTGCCCGGCCTGCCATGCGCAGCTCGACGCCACCGGCCCCGAGGCGCAGGTGCTGGCCAAGGGCCAGCAAGTGGAAGAGGAGGCGGACATCACCCTGGAACTGGGCGCCAGCGCCAAGATCAACAATGTCGACTTTACCGTGATCGGCATGATGCGCCGCGCCGACGACGAGGGCACGGAGTGGAACGAATACCTGCTGTACAACGCGCACGCGGGCTTTTTCTGGCTGGTGGAAACCGACGAAGGCTGGTCGCGTGCCAGCGTGCTGCCGAACTGGCCCACCTGGGCCTCCCTCGATGCGGACAAATGCACGCTCGACGGCGCCACCTACACCAAGCTGTATGACTATGGCTCGCAAGTGACGTATGCGGCCGGCGCCTTCAACTGGAAGGTGGCCGTCGGCGACACTACCCATGTCTATGAATTCGAACAGGGGCAGACCAAACTGGCGGCGGAACTGACCGGCGAAGAGATGACCTGGTCACGCTCGGTACCAGTCGCCTACGATCAGATGAGCGCCTGGTTCGGCGCCGCTTTTCACGGTATTGCGCCGTCCTCGAACATCAAGATGAGTCATCGCGGCGTGGCCAAGGTCTTTATCATCATCACCCTGGTGTTGAATGCGATCCCGATGTTCGTCTCGTTTTCCAGCACCCTGATGTGGAGTGTGCTGGGTTGCCTGGCGCTGTTCGTGCCCGCCCTTTTCCTCGACAAGAATACAAAGACCCCGCAATGAGCAAATACGTGATCTACGCGCTGATGGTGACCTTTTCCGTCACGGCCGCCAACTGGGTGCGCATGTTCAAGGTGGCCGGCAGTGGCAGCGGCGGCAGCAGCTGGAGTTCGCGCACCGGCAGCGGTGGCGGCAGTTATGGCGGCGGCTCCAGCGGCGGCAGCCACAAGTGACGGCCAGCGCGCACCTGCCGCTCGGTACCCATCTGCTGGCCGACCTGTCCGGCGTCGATGCGGCACCCTTGCGCGACTGCGCGGCGCTGGAAAACCTGTTGCGCCAGGCCGCCATCGAAGCCGGTGCGCAGGTATTGCACGGCCACTTCCACAGCTTCGGCGCGGAGGCGGGCGTGACCGGCGTGCTGCTGCTGGCCGAGTCGCATATCTCGATCCACACCTGGCCCGAAGCCGGCTTTGCCGCCGTCGATATCTTCATGTGCGGCGCGGCCCGGCCGCAGGTCGCGCTCGATATCATCAGCACCGCACTGGCGGCACGGCACTGCGCGCTGCACACGGCGCGCCGCGCCCCGCCCGGCCAGGCCATCGCTGGCTGATTGCCTGGCGATCGCTTACACTGTCGGCTCACTTCTTACCGATCACGCCCATGCGCCGTTCCGCCCTGCTTGCCCTGCCACTCCTGCTGCTGCTGTCCGCGTGCGACGACTATACGGCGCCCAGCCTGTACCAGGCCACCACGCCCGATTGCAAGACGTGGACCGAAGGCTCGCGCTTCGAGCTGCCGCGCGGTATCACCGTGTATGCCACGCCCCCCACCACGCTCAAGGATGGCGGCACGGAACTGGCGCTGATTTTTACTTTGCCGGTCGGCACGCAGGCCAGTTTTACGCGGCTGTCGTTCTTGCTGGAAGAACCGAAAAAGCCGCCGTTTGCAAATGCCAGGGTGACCACCATCTACCAGCGCGGCCTGGACCAGAAGGCGGAAATCGTCGACGTGATCGAGCAGCTGCCCATCATGTTCTCGGCGGTGGGCAACAGCAAGGCCACCCAATGGCGCTTGCGCCTGCAGCTGCCGCGCCAGCTGCCGCAGCGGTTTGACTTGAACATGCCGGACATGCTGGTGGCCGGCAAGCGCTATCCGGTGCGCACGTTTACCTATCGCTATTTTGATGAGCGCAAGGCGTATGGCATGTGCAGTTAAGTTACCAGCCGCGTCAACCATGTTGTCGGATTACGGCCTTCGGCCTAATCCGGCCTACCCGGCGTGCCGGCGGATATCGTAGGTCGGGTTAGCGCGCAGCGCGTAACCCGACACCACCACCTCCGCCAGCAAAAAAAAAGCAGCCCGAAGGCTGCTTTTTTTGCATGCGCGGCAATTAATGCTTGCGCAGCTTCTGGATCGCGGCCAGTTGCGCAATCGCGCTGGCCAGCTCGGCTTGCGCTTGCGCGTAGTCGATGCCCGAATCCTTGTTGTGGATGTTTTCTTCCGCCAGCTTCTTCGCTTCCAGCGCTTTCGCTTCGTCGAGGTCGTGACCGCGGATCGCGGTATCGGCCAGGACGGTCACGGTGTCAGGCTGCACTTCCAGCAAGCCGCCGGCGACGAAGACGAACTCTTCTTCAGCCTGGCCGACTACCTTGATGCGGACCGCGCCCGGACGGATGCGGGTAATCAAGGGCGTGTGGCGTGGGTAGATGCCCAGCTCGCCTTGTTCACCCGGCAACGCGACGAATTCTGCTTCACCTGAAAAAATCAATTCTTCAGCGGAAACCACGTCAACGTGAATTGTGTGTGCCATGTGTGTCCTATCGGGTTGAAGAACCCCGCCTCGTGAGGGGCGGGGTTAGGCCCAGACTTAACTTAGTTAAGTTTCTTGGCTTTTTCGATTGCTTCGTCGATCGTGCCGACCATGTAGAACGCTTGTTCCGGCAGGTGATCGAGTTCGCCCGACGCGATCATCTTGAAGCCCTTGATCGTGTCTTTCAGCGAAACGTATTTACCTGGCGAACCGGTAAACACTTCAGCGACGTGGAAAGGCTGCGACAGGAAACGCTGCATCTTGCGTGCGCGGGCCACCAGCAGTTTGTCTTCCGGTGCCAGCTCGTCCATGCCCAGAATCGCGATAATGTCACGCAGTTCCTTGTAGCGCTGCAGAGTCGTTTGCACGGCACGCGCGGTGTCGTAGTGCTCTTGACCAACGATCAGCGGATCCAGCTGACGCGAGGTCGAGTCCAGTGGATCGACGGCCGGGTAGATACCCAGCGAGGCGATGTCACGCGACAGGGCAACGGTCGAATCCAGGTGAGCAAAGGTGGTTGCTGGCGACGGATCGGTGTAATCATCGGCAGGAACGTAGACGGCCTGGATCGAGGTGATCGAGCCGGTCTTGGTCGACGTGATACGCTCTTGCAGACGGCCCATTTCTTCAGCCAGGGTCGGTTGGTAACCCACGGCCGACGGCATACGGCCCAGCAGTGCCGATACTTCGGTACCGGCCAGCGTGAAGCGGTAGATGTTGTCGACGAAGAACAACACGTCCTTGCCTTCATCACGGAACGATTCAGCGATCGTCAGGCCGGTCAGCGCCACGCGCAGACGGTTGCCTGGTGGTTCATTCATCTGGCCGTAGACCATTGCGACTTTGGAGTTTTCCGGATTTTCCAGATCGACCACTTTCGCATCAGCCATCTCGTGGTAGAAGTCGTTACCCTCGCGAGTACGCTCACCAACGCCGGCAAACACGGACACGCCGCTGTGTGCCTTGGCGATGTTGTTGATCAGTTCCATCATGTTCACGGTCTTGCCCACGCCGGCGCCGCCGAACAGGCCGACTTTACCGCCTTTTGCAAACGGGCACACCAGGTCGATCACCTTGATGCCGGTTTCCAGCAGTTCTTGCGATGGCGACAGTTCGTCGTACGCAGGAGCGGTGCGGTGGATCGAGGCGATCTGTTCGTGCGATACCGGACCGCATTCGTCGATCGGGTTACCCAGCACGTCCATGATGCGGCCCAGGGTTGCTTTACCGACTGGCACCATGATAGGTTTGCCGGTGTTCTGGATCATCATGCCGCGACGCAGGCCATCGGACGAGCCGAGTGCAATGGTACGGACAATGCCGTCGCCCAACTGCTGTTGTACTTCCAGGGTCAGTTCCGAGCCCGCCATCTTCAAGGCATCAAATACCTTAGGCATCGCGTTGCGGGGAAACTCAACGTCCACCACAGCGCCGATACACTGAACGATTTTGCCATCAGCCATGTTCGTTCCTTCAAATATAGTTAAATTCGTTTAAACCGCTGCCGCACCGGCGACGATTTCGGAGAGTTCTTTGGTAATCGCAGCTTGGCGGGTCTTGTTGTAGACGAGCTTCAGTTCGCCGATCACACTACCTGCGTTGTCGCTTGCAGCTTTCATCGCGACCATCCGTGCCGATTGCTCGGACGCCAGATTCTCCGCGACTGCCTGGTACACCAGCGCTTCTACATAGCGCTCCAGCAATTCGTCGATGATGCTTTGTGCATCCGGCTCGTAGATGTAATCCCACGAGTGTGCGCTCTTGTCGGCGACCATTTTGTCGGCCGTCAATGGCAGCAGCTGTTCGACCACTGGTTCCTGCTTCATCGTGTTGATGAATTTGGTGTAGCACAGGTACACTGCGTCGAGCTTGCCAGCCTGGAACTCTTCGAGCATGACCTTGACAGGTCCGATCAATTTATCCAGATGTGGCGTATCACCAGTCTGAATGGCAGAGGCGACGATCTTGACGCCGATGCGATTCAAAAAACCCAACCCCTTGTTACCGATAGCGACTGCTTCAATCTTGTTGCCGGCTGTTTCCAGCTCGCGCGACTTGCTCGTCACCTGGCGCAAGATATTGGTGTTCATGCCGCCGCACAGACCCTTGTCGGTCGTGACGACGATGAAACCCACTGCCTTGGCTTCCGTGCCTTGCGCTGCCGCCAGGAACGGGTGCGTGTATTCCGGATTGGCATTCGCCAGATTGGCGGCGATATTACGAATCTTGTCACTGTAGGGACGAGCGGCCCGCATCCGGTCTTGCGCCTTGCGCATTTTGGACGCGGCGACCATTTCCATCGCCTTGGTGATCTTCTTCGTATTCTCTACGCTTTTGATCTTGCCACGTATCTCTTTGCTTGATGCCATGAGTCCTTACTCCTTCTGCGCGTAGGGCGGCGCCTCACTCGAGGTGGGCGCCGCCTGGCCGCTTAATATGCGCCGGATTTCTTGAAATCAGCAATGGCCGCCGACAGAGTTGCTTCGCTGTCTTTGTCGAGTTGCTTGGTTTCTTCGATCTTGGCCAGCAGAGCAGCTTGCTTGGTTTTCATGTAAGCGTGGACGCCTGCTTCGAACGACAGCACTTGCTTGACTGGCACGTCGTCCATGAAGCCCTTGTTCACCGAGAACAGCGAGACGGCCATCAGCGAGATCGACAGTGGCGAGTACTGGGCTTGCTTGAGCAATTCCGTCACGCGCGCACCACGGTCCAGCTGCTTGCGGGTCGATTCGTCCAGGTCCGAGGCGAACTGCGCAAACGCGGCCAGCTCACGGTACTGCGCCAGGTCGGTACGGATACCGCCGGACAGGTTTTTGATGACCTTGGTCTGGGCGGCGCCACCGACGCGCGATACGGAAATACCGGCGTTAATCGCAGGACGGATACCTGCGTTGAACAACGACGTTTCCAGGAAGATCTGGCCGTCGGTAATCGAAATCACGTTGGTTGGCACGAAGGCCGACACGTCACCCGCCTGGGTTTCGATGATCGGCAGTGCCGTCAGCGAACCGGTCTTGCCTTTGACGGCACCGTCGGTGAACTTCTCGACGTAGTCGGCGTTCACGCGGGCTGCGCGTTCCAGCAGGCGGCTGTGCAGGTAGAACACGTCGCCTGGGTACGCTTCGCGACCTGGTGGACGGCGCAGCAGCAGCGAGATCTGACGGTAAGCAACAGCTTGTTTCGACAGATCATCGTAGACGATCAGTGCATCTTCACCGCGGTCACGGAAGTATTCGCCCATGGCGCAACCGGAGTACGGCGAGATGTATTGCATGGCGGCCGATTCCGAAGCGGAAGCGGCGACCACGATGGTGTATTCCATCGCGCCGTGCTGTTCCAGCGAGCGCACGATGTTCTTGATCGACGAGGCCTTCTGGCCAATCGCGACGTAGATACATTTCATGCCCTGGCCTTTTTGATTGATGATCGCATCAATCGCCACGGCGGACTTACCGGTCTGACGGTCGCCGATGATCAGTTCGCGCTGGCCGCGGCCAACTGGAACCATCGCATCGATCGACTTCAGGCCGGTTTGCATCGGTTGCGAAACGGATTCACGGGCGATCACGCCCGGGGCGATTTTTTCAATCGCGGCCGTCAGCTTGGTCTCGATGGCGCCTTTGCCGTCGATCGGCTGGCCCAGCGCGTTGACCACGCGGCCCAGCAGTTCAGGACCGACCGGCACTTCCAGAATGCGGCCGGTGCATTTCACCGTGTCGCCTTCGGAGATGTGCTCGTAAGCACCCAGAATCACGGAACCGACGGAGTCGCGCTCCAGGTTCATCGCCAGGCCGAAGGTGTTGCCCGGGAATTCCAGCATCTCGCCTTGCATCACGTCCGACAGGCCGTGGATGCGGCAGATACCGTCGGCAACGGAAATAACCGTGCCTTGGTTACGCACTTCAGCGCCGCCATCAAGACCTTGGATCCGGCTCTTGATCAACTCGCTGATTTCAGATGGGTTGAGTTGCATACTAACTCCTAAAAGTGTTTCTCTCAGCTTGCGCGAGGGGTAAGGGTCTGTCTAAGCTGGCCTGCCGAAGCGCGTGTCTTACGACACCAGTGCGGCGTGCAATTGCTGCAGTTTGGCGCGCACCGAGGTGTCGAGCACCTGGTCGCCAACAACCACGCGCACGCCGCCGAGCAGCGATGGATCCACTGTGACGGCAGGGTTGAGCTTACGACTGAATTTCTTTTCCAGCGTTGCGACCAGCTCGGCCGTTTGGCCTTCGCTCAGATCGAAAGCGCTCGTGATCTCGGCGTCAGCCGCACCTTCCAGGCCATTTTTCAAGGCATGGAATTGCGCGCCGATTTCCGGCAGCAGGCTGATGCGGCCATTTTCGATCAACAGGGTAACGAAGTTTTTGACTTCTTCGTTGAGCGGCGATTTCAACAACGACAGGATGGTGGCGGCGACGTCGCTCTCCGAAACTTTCGGATTGCGCGCGTACGCCTGTACCTCGGGGTGGCTACCGACCTGGGCCAATTCGGACACCAGTTCGGACCACGCCGCGAGGTTGCTTGACTCCTTACCTGCTTGGGCTACGCGGAACAAAGCTTCCGCGTAGGGACGGGCGACGGTTGCGAGTTCTGCCATGATTACAGCTCGACAGCAAGACGCTGCAACATTTCGGCGTGAGCCGTAGCGTTGACTTCACGCTTCAGGATCTGCTCGGCACCTTTGATCGCCAGGTCAGCCACCTGAGCGCGCAATTGTTCGCGTGCTTTCGACAGTTGCTGCTCGGCGTCGGACTGGGCTTGCGCGATGATACGCGCCGCTTCAGCCTGGGCATTTTGCTTGATCTCTTCAGCAACCAGCTGGGCACGCTTTTCAGCGTCCGCAACGCGTTGCGACGCTTCTTCACGTGCACCATTCAATGCTTCTTGCGCACGCTTTTCAGCGACAGCCATCGAAGCCTGACCTTGATCGGCCGCAGCCAATCCATCCGCGATTCGTTTGGCACGCTCATCCAGCGCTGTGTTCAGCGCTGGAAATACGAACTTCATCGAGAACCAGACCAACACCGCGAAGGTGATCATCTGGCCGATGAGCGACATATTGATGTCCATACCTTTGCTCCTAACTAAAAGTTTCTCCTAGGGTTGGAGCGAATTACTGAGCAACAGCGGTCAGAGCCGACAGGAACGGGTTAGCGAACGTGTACAGCAGAGCGATACCAACGCCGATCATCGAGATGGCATCCAGCAGACCAGCGATAACGAACAGTTTGGTTTGCAGTTGTGGCATCAGTTCTGGTTGACGTGCCGAAGCTTCCAGGAATTTACCACCCAAGATAGCGAAGCCCAAAGCGGTACCGATTGCGGCCAGGCCGATGATGATTGCTGCTGCCAGAACGGTCATGCTTTGTACTTGTGCGATCAGAGCTTGCATAAAATTCTCCTAAATTTAAAAACGAAAGGTACTAACAAAAAAACAAAATATAAAGTTGCTGATTAATGCTTCTCAACCGCAAGGCTCAGATACACAACCGTCAACGCCATAAACACAAAAGCTTGCAAAGTTACAATCAAGATATGGAA
Source organism: Janthinobacterium sp. J1-1 (assembly GCF_030944405.1). Classification (NCBI taxonomy): domain Bacteria; kingdom Pseudomonadati; phylum Pseudomonadota; class Betaproteobacteria; order Burkholderiales; family Oxalobacteraceae; genus Janthinobacterium; species Janthinobacterium sp. J1-1. The sequence continues at coordinate 367,210 of NZ_CP132339.1, read as the reverse complement.
AATTGCCCATGGACCACCCAACGCCCACTGTGCCCACCAAGGCAACAACGCGATCAAGATGAAAATCAGTTCGCCGGCATACATATTGCCGAACAGTCGCAGCGACAGGGAGATCAGTTTTGCAACCAACTCAACCATTTGCAGCAGGAAATTTACTGGTGCCAACAAGATTGTGCCGACGATGCCGCTCGCATGGAACGGCGCGGTAAACAATTCCTTGATCCAGCCGCCCAGGCCCTTGGCCTTGACGGAAAACGCGATAATGCACAGAACCACCGAGAACGACATCGCAAAAGTATGGTTCACGTCGGCGGTCGGTACCACGCGCAGCTTGTGCACGCCGAACCAGCTCAATACTTTCGGCAGCAGGTCAACCGGCAGGAAGTCCATTGCGTTCAACAGCCAGACCCAGACAAAAATCGTGATGGCCAGTGGCGCGATGATCTTGCTTTTGGCGTGAAAGGCCCCATTAATGGTTTCATTGACCATTTCCATGATCATTTCGACGAAGTTTTGCAGTTTGCCAGGAACACCGGCCGTCGCGCGGCGCGAAGCCATGTAGAAAACGGCAAGGAAAACAAAGCCCAGGATGGCAGACACCCAGAAGGTGTCCAGATTGAAGGCGCCATCGGCGCTTTTCAAGTGGGCCAAGTGGTGGCTGATGTATTCTGTGGCGTTGGCCGGGGCAGCATGGCCCGCTTCAATAGCGTGTTCTGTGGTCATAATGAATTTAGATTTGTCGTTTCAGAGCACAACAGGCCCTAAAACCAATGATTAAACAGCGAGCAATGAAAACCAGTATGCTAAGGTTGCCACCGCGAAACCCAAGATCAGCCATAACCAGGCGGCCGACTGAAACAACACCAGTGCCAATATAAACAGCACCGCTGTGATAAATATTTTCACCGCTTCCGCGCGCACGTGCGCACGAAAAGCCTTTTTGGCGTCGCTGGAGCCGCGAACGACCAGCATGGCATACGCCATGCTGCCAATGACGGCGATTGCACCGCCAACTGCGGCGGACCAGCCCCTGTTACTGCCACCAAAAAACAGGGTCACAGTAGCGAAGCTGATCACGATTGCTAGCTGCAAGGCAACTACTTTGTAGACCGGCTTGGCAATGTTTTGCATCGAATCACTCAATTACCAAGTTCCCGGAAAAATCTACACACGCAAAGACACGGGATTATAGTTGGCTTTGTTCTACAGAGTCAAACGTTGGCGCACCGCTGCAGGGCAATTGCAGCATGAAACAGACGCTTTACCGACACTTCGCGGCGATTTGCACCAACATATGGCAAAGCGGCTTGCCGCGCCGCTTGCGCTTGTGTTAGCAGCCCGTCATTTAACCACGCAAACGGCTCAGCAAACCATCCAGTACGTCAAGATCGGCAAAATCAATCACCAACTGGCCACGGCCCTTGTTGCCCATCTTGAACACCACCGGCGTGGCGAGGGCATCGGACAGCTCCTCTTCCAGGCGCGCGATATCGCCCGACTTCTCCTTGACACGCGGTTCCACGGGGTTGGCCGCTTCCTCGACCGTGCGCGTGACCAGTTTTTCCGTTTCGCGCACCGACAGCCGTTTTGCCACCACCTGGTTCGCGAGGGTGATCTGGCTGGCCGCGTCGACCGCCAACAGCGCGCGCGCATGGCCCATGTCGATATCGCCGGCCATCAGCATGGTCTGCACCGGGGCGGCCAGGTTCATCAGCCGCAACAGGTTCGACACCGCGCTGCGCGAGCGTCCGACCGCAGTGGCCGCTTGCTCATGGGTAAAACTGAAGTCGGTGATCAGGCGGTGGATGCCCTGCGCCTCTTCCAATGGATTGAGGTCTTCGCGCTGGATGTTCTCGATCAACGCCATGGCCGCAGCCGCCAGGTCGTCGACGTCGCGCACCAGCACCGGCACTTCCGTCAGCCCGGCCAGCTGCGAGGCGCGAAAACGCCGTTCGCCGGCGATGATTTCATATTTGATAAGTCCACTCAGGGTGTCCTGGCCGATCGGGCGCACCAGGATCGGCTGCATCAAGCCCTGCGCCTTGATCGAGGCGGCCAGTTCATTCAGGGCGCCCTCGTCCATGCGGGTGCGCGGTTGATATTTGCCGGCTTGCATTTGTGTCACCGCCAGTGTGGTCGGTGCCGCCTGTTCCGGACTGGCGAAGTCGCCGCCGCCTAACAGGGCGTCGAGGCCGCGCCCCAGTCCTTTTAATTTTTTGGTAGCCATGCTGTCCTAATGAATTTTTTTAAGTAAGCGCTCACATTATGACCGTGATCGCTTGCTTCTTACATATGCTTGATGCGCTCGACCATCTCGGCGCCGAAGGCGATATACGCTTGCGCGCCTTTCGAGCTGGGGTCGAAGTTGACGCCAGGCAATCCATACGAGGGCGCTTCGGCCAGGCGCACGTTGCGCGGGATAATGGTCTTGAAGACCTTGTCGCCAAAGTGCTGTTCCAGCTGGGCCGAGACTTGTTGCGATAATGTCATGCGCGGATCGAACATCACGCGCAACAGGCCGATGATCTTCAGCTCCGGGTTCAGGTTGGCATGCACCTTCTTGATGGTGTTGACCAGGTCGGACAAGCCTTCCAGCGCGTAGTACTCGCACTGCATCGGGATGATCACGCCATGCGCGGCGCACAGGCCGTTCAGGGTCAGCATCGACAGGGCCGGCGGGCAATCGACCAGGATGAAGTCATACTCGCCGTCGACTTCGGCCAGCGCATCCTTCAGGCGGCTTTCGCGGCGGTCCAGTTCCACCATCTCGACTTCGGCGCCGGCCAGCTCGCGGTTCGACGGCAGCACGTCGAAACGCCCCGCTTCCGAACGCTGGCGTGCCGTCCTGACATCGGACTCGCCCAGCATCACTTCATAGGTCGACGCTTTCAAGCCGGCCTTGTTGATGCCGGCGCCCATGGTGGCATTGCCTTGCGGATCGAGGTCGACCAGCAGCACGCGCTGGTCCAGCTTGGCCAGGCCGGCGGACAGGTTGACACTCGTGGTGGTTTTACCAACACCACCCTTTTGATTTGCTACGCAAAAAATTTTGGCCATGTATCTTCTAGTTGTAAATGGATGCAAACTTCATTGTCGCGCCCCGGCGCATGACCGAAACGATTTATACTGTTTATTTGATTTATACCGTTTATACGATATAAATCGTATATATAATTTATACGATTTAAATGATTTATATGATTTATATGATTTATATGATTTATATGATTTATACGTTTTATATAATTTATACCGTATAAATGATTTATATCGTTTATTTTCCGGCCTTTAAAATCTTGTTATAAACACCAGATGACGCTCTGCATTTAGCCCTGGCACCTGAATAGGGGTCAATTTCGTCACTTTCCAGTCTGCCGGCAGTCGCTCGCGCTCGTCTGGCGGAGCCACCCCCTTCAAGGCGATGAATTGACCACCCTCCTCCAATACGTGGTGCGACCAGTTGACGAAGTCGGACAGGTCGGCAAAGGCGCGCGAGGTGATCACGTCGAATTTCTGCGGTACTTCCAGCTGCTCCACGCGCTTGGTGTACACCGTAACGTTGGCCAGGCCCAGTTCGGCTTTCACCTGCGTCAAAAACGCGGTCTTCTTGTGCACCGTATCGATCATCGACACCTTGATATCGGGCCGTGCGATGGCCAGCACCATGCCCGGCAGGCCGCCGCCGGCGCCCACGTCGAGCACGTTTTTCGCCTGCGCGAAAGCAGGCACGGCGGCCAGGGAATCGAGCACGTGCAGGGTCAGCATCTGCAACGGATCGCGCACCGAGGTCAGGTTGTAGACGCTGTTCCACTTGGCCAACAGGGCCAGGTAATCGAGCAGTTGTTCCGCTTGCGCCGCGCTCAGGTCGAGCTTCAGCGCGGCGATGCCTTCATTCAAAGTCTGGGCCAGTACGGCCCGGTCAAACTGCTTCATTCAACAACCTCGTCCTTTAAAATGGTGGTCTGTATTGCGGCCTGGCCTGCGCCAAAACCGCGCTTTTTCAGGTGTACCAGCAGCAGCGAAATGGCCGCCGGCGTGACGCCGGAAATACGCGATGCCTGGCCCAGGGTTTCCGGACGCTGCTTGTCGAGTTTCTGGCGCACTTCGACCGACAACGCGGCGATATCCAGGTAATTGAACCCTTCGGGCAAAGCCAGGTTTTCATAGTGTTCGTGACGCTCGATTTCCTTGCTCTGGCGCTCGATATAGCCGGCGTACTTGAGCTGGATTTCGACCTGTTCGCGCACCGCCGGGTCTTCCACGCCGGGGCCTGCCAGGGCCTGGCCTTCCACGCCGGTCATGCTCATCAGGGTGTCGTAGGCCACGTTCGGGCGGCGCAGCAGGTCCGCCAGCGAGTATTCGCGTTCGATGGCCTGGCCAACGATGCGCTCCGATTCGGCGGCTGCCAGGATGCGCGGGTTGACCCACGTGGAACGCAGGCGTTCCAGTTCCAGGGCGACGGCTTCGCGCTTGCGCTCGAACGCTTCCCACTGCGCGTCACCGACACAGCCCAGGGCGCGGCCGATTTCCGTCAGGCGCATGTCGGCATTGTCTTCACGCAGGCTCAGACGGTACTCGGCGCGGCTGGTAAACATGCGGTAAGGCTCTTGCACGCCTTGGGTGATCAGGTCGTCGACCAGCACGCCCAGATACGCTTCCGAGCGGCCCGGGGTCCACGATTCCTTGCCTTGCGTCAGCAGCGCCGCATTCAGTCCCGCCAGCATGCCTTGCGCGGCCGCCTCTTCGTAGCCGGTGGTGCCATTGATCTGGCCGGCAAAGAACAGGCCCGCCACCACCTTGGTTTCCAGCGATGCTTTCAAGCCGCGCGGGTCGAAATAATCGTATTCGATGGCATAGCCGGGTCTCAGGATATGCGCGTTTTCCATGCCCTTCATCGAGCGCACCAGGGCGATCTGCACGTCGAACGGCAGGCTGGTGGAGATGCCGTTCGGATAGAATTCGTGCGTCGTCAAGCCTTCCGGCTCGAGGAAAATCTGGTGCGATTCCTTGCCGGCGAAGCGGTGGATCTTGTCTTCGATCGACGGGCAATAACGGGGGCCGACGCCTTCGATCACGCCCGTATACATGGGGCTGCGGTCGAGGCCGGCGCGGATAATGTCATGCGTCTGGCTATTGGTGTGCGTGATCCAGCATGGCACCTGTTTCGGATGCATGGACGTGTTGCCCATCACCGAAAACACGGGTACCGGATCGAGGTCGCCCGGCTGTTCCTGCATCACGGAAAAATCGATGCTGCGGCCGTCGATGCGCGGCGGCGTGCCGGTTTTCAAGCGCCCTTGCGGCAGCTTCAGTTCCTTCAGGCGGGCGGACAGCGAGATCGCCGGCGGGTCGCCGGCGCGGCCCGCCGAGTAGTTATTCAGGCCAATGTGGATCTTGCCGTCAAGGAAAGTACCGGCCGTCAGCACCACGGCACGGGCCAGGAACTTCAGGCCGATCTGCGTCACGGCGCCGACCACGCGGTCGCCTTCGACCATCAGGTCATCGACCGCCTGCTGGAACAGCCACAGATTCGGCTGGTTTTCCAGGCGCGCACGGATCGCGGCTTTATAGAGGATACGATCAGCCTGGGCGCGCGTGGCGCGAACTGCCGGGCCTTTCGAGGAATTGAGAATGCGGAACTGGATGCCGGACTCGTCGGTGGCAATCGCCATCGCGCCGCCCATGGCGTCGACTTCCTTGACCAGATGGCCCTTGCCGATACCGCCGATGGACGGGTTGCACGACATCTGGCCCAGGGTCTCGATATTATGGGTAAGCAAAAGCGTCTTCTGCCCCATGCGGGCGGAAGCGAGTGCCGCCTCGGTACCGGCGTGACCACCACCGACGACGATGACGTCGAATTCTGTAGGAAATAACATGAGTAATAGATAAATGCGAGGAGTGAGCTCCGATTATAGAGTCTTTTCGCGGCCATAACTTTTTACGGGCTATTTTTTGCCTATTTTTTACTCAGCAAGCAAGCGATGCGCGGTTTTCTGTTCCACGTGGAACAATGCTGATAATCATCAACGATGGTTTCACGTGGAACATGCGCAGGCGCAAAAAGCGGAGTAAGCTCGTTGAACCTTCTCTCCTGGGAGTTCGCATGGCCGCCTTTCAGTTTCGCACCATCCCCCATTTGATCAGCGAACCAGGCGCCAGCAGCCAGCTTGGCACACATATAGGCCTGCACTTTCCCACCGTGCGGCGGGTACTGCTGGTGACCGATCCCGGCTTCCTGTCCACGGGGCTGGTCGATACGCCACTGCGCAGCTTGCAGGAAGCGGGCATCGAGGTGCATGTCTTTTCCGATGTGCAAGCCGATCCGCCGGAAGCCGTGGTGCTGGCGGCCGTGGAGCAGGCACGATTGTTTCACGTGGAACTGGTGATCGGCCTCGGTGGCGGCAGTTCGATGGACGTGGCCAAGCTGATCGCCGTGTTGGCGCCTGGTGGGCAGGCACTGAGCGAGCTGTATGGCATCGGCAAGGTACAAGGCTCGCGTCTGCCATTGGTGCAAGTACCCACCACCGCCGGCACAGGATCGGAAGTGACGAATATTTCCATCGTCACCACGGGCGCCACCAGCAAGATGGGCGTGGTGGCGCCACAGCTGTATGCGGACCTGGCCATCCTCGACGCCCGCCTGACCCTGGGCCTGCCGCCAGCCGTGACGGCCGCCACCGGCCTCGATGCGATGGTGCATGCGATCGAGGCCTACACCACGGCGCATCTAAAAAACCCGCTGTCCGACATGCTGGCGCGGCAAGCCCTGTCGCTGTTATCAAGTAACCTGGTGCGCGTGTGCCGCCACGGCCAGGACTTGGCGGCGCGGCAAGCCATGCTGCTGGGCGCCATGCTGGCCGGCCAGGCGTTTTCGAATGCGCCGGTGGCGGCCGTGCACGCCCTCGCCTATCCGATCGGCGGCATGTTTCACGTGCCACATGGCTTGTCGAACGCGCTGGTGCTGCCACACGTGCTGCGCTTCAATCTTGGCCACGCCATACCGTTGTATGCGGAACTGGCGGCCATCGTGGCGCCACAGGCAACGGGCAGCGAAGAGGCGCGCGCGCAAGCGCTGATCGCCGCACTGCAGGCGCTGGCGGTGGAGACCGGCATCGTGCGTACCTTGCGCGACGTGGGGATTGCCAAAGCGGACCTCGATGGGTTGGCCGAGGCCGCCATGCAGCAGACGCGCTTGCTGGGCAATAATCCGCGCACCGTCACCTTGGCCGACGCACGGGCCATCTATGCGGCCGCATGGTGAGCCAGCATACCGACATACCACATCACGCTGGTACACTGACGCCATGAAGCCTGCAGATATCCCCATCCATCCCGACGCCACCGTGTTTCCCTACGCGGGCTGCGCCGGTTGCCATGACAGCGCGCCGCTGTCGTTCGCGTTCGAGTACGCCTATCAGCCCATCGTCGACGTGGCCACGCGCAGCATCTATGCCTACGAGGCGCTGGTGCGCGGCCCGAATGGCGAAAGCGCCGCCAGCGTGCTGGCACAGGTGACGGACGAAAACCGCTACCGCTTCGACCAGGCTTGCCGCGTGAAAGCCGTGGCGGGCGCCGCGCGCCTGGGCATGCAGGAGTTCCTGTCGATCAATTTCCTGCCGAATGCCGTGTACCGTCCCGAGGTCTGCATCCGCAGCACACTGGAAGCGGCGCGCGCGCATGACTTTCCCACCGACAAGATCATCTTTGAAGTGACGGAAGGCGAACGGGTGCAGGACCGCCCTCACCTGGTCAATATTTTCCAAGAATACCGGCGCTTCGGTTTCCAGACCGCCATCGACGATTTCGGCGCCGGTTATGCCGGCCTGAACCTGCTGGCCGAATACCAGCCCGATATCATCAAGATCGACATGGACCTGGTGCGCGACATCGATCGTCATGCGCCGCGCCAGGCCATCGTGCGCTCGATCGCCAGCCTGTGCCGCGAGCTGGGCATCAAGGTGCTGGCCGAAGGCATCGAGACGCGTGCCGAACGCGACTTCCTGGCCAGCTGCGGCATTGCGCTGATGCAGGGTTACTGGTTTTCAAAACCCGTGTTCCAGGGACTGGCGCAGATATCCGACAGCGCCTGGAATTGAAAAGGGCCACGTGAAACGTGGCCCTTTCCTTGTGGACCTGCCGCCTTAATCAGGAATGTTCACCACCGCACCCGTCAAAGTGATGCTGTTGGCTGCCGTGGGCGCGGCGGCAATTGACGGTACATTCAGGTTGGTGATCGGCGTGCCGGCGTCTGGCCGCGTCACCGTGCGCACCACTTGCGACGGCGGCAGGGCCTGGTTCGACCGCAGGTGCGCATACATGGCGTCGAGCGCGCGATTCAGGTACACATGCAGCGGCACCACCAGCGTCGGCAAGGCGCTGCTGAAGGAATCGAAGTGGTTGGCGTTGGTGACCTCGATATAGCGCAGCTTGCTGTTGGCGCCCTCCACCGCCGCGTTCAAACCGAGGTAGGCACGCGAGGCGTGGTTGACGGGAATCAGGGTATCGCTGCGGCCCTGGACGATGATCGCCGGTTTGCCGTTGAGCTTGCCTGTGGCCCGCACCTCCGCCACGCCGACGCGCACGCGCGTGCTGTGCGCGGCCAGTGTCCCGGTCAGGGCTGTACCGCTGACGGCGTCATTTCCCGTCGCCAGGCTGCGCAGGCAAAGAAAACCATCGAGCGCCTGGTCGGCCAGATTGCTCGACGGCGAGACGGCCGCCGTGTAGACCCTGGCGCCGCCCACTGCATTTTCATAGATGACATTGCCGAGGATGCCGTTTTGCGTGGCGAAGCTGGCCGCCTTCTGCGCATTGGTGTAAGCGGCGGGATTGCCCAGCGCATCGGTCTGCGCAAAGCTGAAGCCGCACACTTTATCCGTCACCGAAAATTTTCCGTAGGCATAGGCATACGTCACGGCCACCAGGATATTCGTGCCCGCATGCGAGGCATGCAGGGGGTCGGAGTCCGCCAGCCAGCCGTAGGCCTGCAAGCGCCGTTTCGCGTCCTGCTGCTGCGAGGCCAGGTCGCCGCCAGTCAATAACCCTTTGGCCACCAGCGCGGTGCAGCGTCCGGCATTGCCGGCCACCGAGGCGATGCAGGGCTGGTACAGCGCCGCATAAGTGGAATAATCGAACAGCGCGCGGCCGGGGCCGGCCACCGTCACCGCCCCCTGGCGCACGCTGTACGCGGTCGATGGCTGCGGCTGGATCTGCGGCTCGCTGGCGGCCACGCCGCTGATCAGCCCCTTCGTATCCTGCTCGGCGGCCAGCAGCGCGGCGCCGGCGCCATTGGAAATGCTCGACGCGATGGTGATGGTGTTGGCGGGCTTCAGGCGCGCCAGATGGGCAACCCCGTCGCGCGCGGTGGCGCCATGGCGCTCGTTGAGCACATAGTAGGCAAACTCCACCGCCTGCAAGGTGGCCCTGCCCCAGTCTTTCTCCGGGTTCTGTTGCGAGTGTGCATGCTTGAAGGCGATGCGGTTCGGATTTGCGCTGGCAAAGGCGGTGCGATCAGCGTCGGCCAGGTCGGGTGCGAAGATGGCGTTCTTGCCGGCGCTCGTGCGCGTGGCGCGCACACCGTTCTGCAGGTTGACGCTGTCGTCGTCGAACACATACAGGCCGGTGCCGGAACCCTTGTCGGCATAGGCCACGGCGCAGCCTTTTTTCAGCCCCCATTCGCCGGAGCTGCCGATGGCGCCATAGATGCCGCGCGAGCCGCTCGACGTACCCGTGACGATGCAGGCGCGCTCGGGATCGAAACTGGCCGGTACCTGCACCATCAGCGTGACGTTTTTCTTGCCGCTGCCATCGTCGGCATACGCTACGTATTCGCTGCCGGCGATCAGGCCTTCGCCGCCGCCCACCACGCCATTGGCATCGACATTCGGGCCGTACAGGCTGCCGTAGCCGCTGCTGGCGCCAATATCGAGCACGGCGCGGTAATTGGCGTGGATGGCGTTGCGGCGCAATTCCAGCGCGGTCGGATGCTCGGGATCGGCATACGCGGGGGCCGCCGCGGCCAGTCCCGTCTTGCCCAGGCCGGCCGTCAACAAATCATTGGTCCTGCCGTCGACATCCAGTCGGGTGATGGTGCCCAGGTAGGCCGGCAACTGGTTCAGGTCTTCGGCCGTGTGGCTGCTGCCGCAGGCCGTCAGGATCAATAGTGTGCACAAGCTGCCGCCGGTGCGCAGGATGGTGGTGGTCATAGCTGTTCTCCATTCATTGATGAGGTAACGCTAAAAACGGTCTCCAGATAAAAAAAGCCGGACTTGCGTCCGGCCTTGCTTGCTGCTTGCAACTCAGGCTGCTGGCTTGGCTGCCCTGCCGCCGAAACGGGCGATCGCCTCGCCCACGATACCGCGCCGGAACATCAGCACGCAGATCACGAAGATGATGCCGGTCACGATGCCCACCGACTCACCCAGGGTACCGAACCATTCCACGCCCGTGTGCGTGGCCAGGTAGGTGCCGAGGTCGCCCAGCTTGTTTTCCAGGGCAATGATCAGCACCGCGCCGATGATCGGGCCGGCCAGGGTGCCCATGCCGCCGACCAAGGTCATCAGCACGACCAGGCCCGACATGCCCCAGTAGACATCGGTCAGGGTTTCAAAGCCCAGCACCAGGGTCTTGGTGGCGCCGGCCAGGGCCGCCAGCGAAGCGGACAAGACGATGGCCGTCAGCTTGTACTTGTTGACGTCGTAGCCCAGGGAGATTGCACGCGGCTCGTTTTCCTTGATCGCCTTGAGCACTTGCCCGAACGGCGAATGGATGGTGCGTACGATCAGGGCGAAGCCGGCGATAAAGATGGCCAGCACCACGTAGTACAGCACGGTGTCATTGCCGAGGTCGATGGTGCCGAGCAGTGTTCCACGTGGAACACCTTGCAGACCATCTTCGCCACCCGTGAACGGCAGGCGCAGCGCCAGGAAGTACACCATCTGCGCCAGGGCGAGCGTGATCATGGTGAAGTAGATGCCCTGGCGGCGGATCGCCAGGCCACCCATCACCAGCCCCAAAAAGGCGCCGGTGGCGACACCGGCCAGCAAACCGAGTTCCGTCGGCCAGCCCCAGGTGCGCAAGGCGTAGCCGGTGACATAGCCGGCGCCGCCGAAAAACGCCGCATGGCCGAACGACAGCAAACCGGTATAGCCGATCAGCAAGTTGAAGGCGCAGGCAAACAGGGCAAAGCACAGCAACTTCATCAGGAAGACCGGGTAGCCGTAAAACGGTGCGGCCAGCGCCAGCGCCAAAGCGACTGCGTAGCCTACATTCTTATTCATCGTGATTGCTCCAATACATGACTGATGAGGATTACTTTTCTTTGCCGAACAGGCCGGCCGGACGCAGCAGCAGCACGATGACCATCACCACGAACACCACGGTGGCCGAACCTTCCGGGTAGAACACGCGGGTCAGGCCCTCGATCACGCCCAAGCCCAGGCCCGTCAGGATCGAACCCATGATGGAACCCATGCCGCCGATCACCACCACGGCGAACACGACGATGATCAGGTTCGAGCCCATCAGCGGCGAGACCTGGATGATGGGCGCCGCCAGCACGCCGGCAAAGCCGGCCAGCGCCACGCCGAAGCCGAAGGTCAGAGTCACCATCAGCGGCACGTTGATGCCGAACGCTTCCACCAGTTTCGGGTTTTCCGTGCCGGCCCGCAGGTAGGCGCCCAGTTTGGTTTTTTCGATCACGAACCAGGTCGCCAGACACACGACCAGCGAAGCGACGACCACCCAGGCGCGGTAGTTCGGCAGGATCATGAAGCCCAGATCGGTGGCGCCGGCCAGCAATTCCGGCACGGCGTAGGGCTGGCCCGACACGCCATAGAAGGAACGGAACACGCCTTCGACGATCAGCGTGATGCCGAAGGTCAGCAGCAAGCCATACAAATGGTCGAGCTTATAGAGCCAGCGCAGCATGGTTTTTTCGATCAGGATGCCGAAGGCGCCGACGATGACCGGGGCGATCACCAGCATGGCCCAGTAGCTGATATCGAAATAGCTCAGGCCCATCCAGGCCAGGAAAGCGCCCATCATGTACATGGCGCCGTGCGAAAAATTAATGACGTTGAGCAGGCCAAAGATGACGGCCAGACCGAGGGACAACATGGCATAGAACGAGCCGTTGACGAGACCCAGCAGCAGCTGGCTCATCATCGCTTGTAATGGAACGCCGAAAATTTCCATGGCATCACAGTATAAAAAGCACCGCCGGACGACGGTGTGGTGTCAAGGGAGACGCACGGCCACGCCTGGGCGCGGCGGCGCAAGGTGAAACATGGCCAGTGCGAACGGCCACGACAGCACTGCCCGCGTGGCATGGCGCCAGGCGGGCAGTGCCGTTAGTTTATTTCCAGAGCGAACACTTCGATTCGGCCTTGGTCAGGTACGCCTGCGCGCCCGGCACGGTGGCCACCACCTTGTAGTAATCCCATGGGTATTTCGACTCGGCCGGCTTTTTCACTTCCATCAGATACATGTCGTGCACCATGCGGCCGTCGGGACGCACTTCGCCGTTCTTGGTGAACATGTCGTTGATCTTGGTCTTTTTCAGGTAGGCCATGACCTTGTCGGAATCGTCGGTACCGAGCGCCTTGACGGCTTTCAGGTAGTTGCTTGCTGCCGAGTAGTCGGCGGCCTGCAGCATCGACGGCTCTTTCTTCATCTTGTCGAAATAGCGTTTCGACCAGGCCCGCGTTTCCGGATTCAAATCCCAGTACCAGCCATCGGTCAGGTACATGCCCTGCGTCAGGTTCAGGCCCAGCGAATGGATGTCGTTGATAAAGATCAGCAAGCCCGCCAGCCTGACATTTTTCGACACGCCGAATTCATTGGCGGCCTTGATGCTGTTGATGGCGTCGCCACCGGCATTGGCCAGGCCCAGGATCTGTGGCTTGGCCGCTTGCGCCTGCAGCAGAAAGGACGAGAAGTCGGAGGCGCCCAGCGGATGCTTGACGCTGCCCAGCACCTTGCCGCCGGCCGCCTTGACGACCTCGGCCGTGTCTTTTTCCAGCGAGTGGCCAAACGCATAGTCGGCCGTCATGAAATACCAGTTCTTGCCGCCCTGCTTGACGATGGTGCCGCCGGTGCCGCGCGCCAGCGCCACGGTGTCGTAGGCGTAGTGCACGGTGTACGGCGAGCATTCTTCATTGGTCAGGCGCGAGGAGCCGGCGCCGATGGCAACGAAGATTTTTTTCTTTTCGGCCGCGACCTTGGCCATCGCCAGGCTGGCGCCGGAATTGGTGCCGCCGATCAGCATGTCCACGCCCTGCTGGTCGAACCACTCGCGTGCCTTGGAGGCGGCGATATCGGCCTTGTTCTGGTGGTCGGCGGAAATGAATTCCACTTTCTTGCCAGCCAGGACCACGCCGGCGTCGGCGATCGCCATCTTGATGGCTTCGGCGCCACCCAAGCCATCGACGTCGGAATAGACGCCCGACATGTCCGAAATAAAACCGATCTTGATGGTGTCGCCCGAGACCTGGGCGTGAGCGAAGGAGGAAAAGCCCACTGCGCAAATGGCAGCGGTGGCAATGGCGATAGCGTTACGTTTCATGGTGTCTCCGTTGGAAATTATTGTTTGCTATTGAATTCGATCGCTCGCACTACACGCCAAGCAGCTCGGTCAGTACCGGCATCTTGGCCTCCAGTTCGGATGCAGCAAAAGTCTCGACGATCTGACCATGCTCCATCACATAAAACCGGTCCGCCAGCGGTGCGGCAAACCGGAAATTCTGCTCCACCATAACGATGGTGTATCCCTTCGCTTTCAGGGTGGTGATCATGCGCGCCAGGCCCTGCACGATGACGGGCGCCAGGCCTTCCGAAATTTCATCGAGCAGCAGCAGGCGCGCGCCCGTGCGCAAGATGCGCGCCACGGCCAGCATCTGCTGTTCGCCGCCGGACAGGCGCGTGCCCTGGCTGTGGCGGCGCTCCTGCAGGTTGGGGAACATGGCGTAGATTTCCGCCACCGACATGCCCTTCTCGCCGCTGGCCAGGTTGGGCGGCAGCATCAGGTTTTCTTCCGTCGACAGCGAAGAAAAAATGCCGCGCTCCTCGGGACAATAGCCGATGCCCAGGTGGGCGATCTTGTGCGTGGCCAAACCGATCGCTTCGACGCCGTTGACCTTGATCGAGCCGGTGCGCGCGCCCGTCAGGCCCATGATGGCGCGCAAGGTGGTGGTGCGGCCGGCGCCATTGCGGCCCAGCAAAGTGACCACCTCGCCCTGCTGCACTTTCAGGTTCACATCATGCAAGATGTGCGACTCGCCATACCAGGTTTGCAGCTGCGAAATTTCCAGCGCCGGCGCTTTGTTTGCAGACGTCATCAATGCGCTCCTTCCAGTTCGGCGTGGGTGGTGCCCATATACGCTTCCATCACCTGCGGATTGCGCGACACTTCCGCATAACTGCCCTCGGCCAGCATGGCGCCGCGCTGCAGCACGGAAATCTTGTCGCAGATACCGGAGACCACGCTCATATTGTGTTCCACCATCAGGATGGTGCGGCCGGCCGAGACCTTCTTGATCAGCTCGGTGACGCGGTGCACGTCTTCGTGGCCCATGCCCTGCGTCGGTTCATCGAGCAGCATCATTTCCGGCTCCATCGCCAGGGTGGTGGCGATCTCGAGCGCGCGCTTGCGGCCGTATGGCATGTCGACCGTGATGGTATCGGCAAACTCGGTAAGGTCCACTTCAGCGAGCAAAGCCATGGCGCGGTCGTTGAGCTGGTTCAAGGCGCGTTCGCTTTGCCAGAAATAAAACGAGGTACCGAGCTGGCGCTGCAAGCCGATGCGCACATTCTGCAGCACCGACAGATGCGGGAAAACGGCGGAAATCTGGAAAGAACGGATCACCCCCATGCGGGCGATCTGGGCCGGTTTCGCGGCCGTGATATCTTTTCCATTGAACAGGATCTGTCCGGAAGTGGGAACCAGGAATTTCGTGAGCAGGTTAAAACACGTGGTCTTGCCGGCGCCGTTAGGGCCGATCAAGGCGTGGATATGGCCGCGTTCCACTTGCAGGTTCACATCGCTCACAGCGGTGAAGCCCTTGAATTCCTTGGTCAAATTTCTTGTTTCCAAGATGATGTTTGACATCGTGTCTCCTAGTTGTACTTTTTGTACTACTTAGTCTTTTTTATAATACACAACTTGAATTTGCCGCACAATACAGTATAACTACGGGGATTTTCGCCTCGCTATCCTGCTGCAAGCAAGTTCAAACCGTCTCGGGTTTCCAGCATTTTTGTATCATGTGCGCCGCCTTTTCCGCGATCATCACGGTCGGCGAGTTGGTATTGCCCGAAGTGATATACGGCATGATGGAGGCATCGACCACGCGCAAGCCCGCCACGCCGATCACCCGCAACTGGCTGTCGACCACCGATAAAGGATCGCTGGCCAAGCCCATGCGGCAAGTACCGACAGGATGGAAAATCGTCGTGCCGATCTCGCTGGCCGCCTGCACCAGCTCGGCTTGCGTCTGGTATTGCGGACCCGGCTTGTATTCCTGCGGCGCAAACCGCTGCAAGGCCGGCGCGGCGACGATGCTGCGCGTCAGGCGCAAGGCGTCCGCCGCCACCTGGCGGTCTTCCGGCGTACTCAGGTAATTGAGGGCAATGCTTGGTGGCGCATAACTGTCGTTCGACGCCAGTTGTACTTGTCCGCGCGAGGTCGGGCGCAGATTGCAGACGCTGGCCGTAAATGCGGGAAACGCATGCAAGGGCGTGCCGAATTTGTCGAGCGACAAGGGCTGTACGTGATATTGCAGATTCGGCGTGGCCTGGCCCGGGTCGGAGCGGGCAAACGCGCCCAGCTGCGACGGCGCCATCGACATCGGCCCGCTCTGGAACAGCGCATATTGCAAGCCGATCTGCATCCTGCCCAGCAAATTGCCAGCCATCATGTTCAAGGTTTTCACACCCTGCACCTTGAACACCATGCGCAGCTGCAAATGATCCTGCAGATTGCCGCCCACGCCAGGGGCGTCGACCATGGGCGCGATGCCATGTTGCCGCAGCAAGGCGGCCGGACCGATGCCGGACAATTGCAGCAGATGCGGTGAACCGATGGCGCCAGCCGTCAGCAGCGTTTCGCGCCGCGCCGTCGCCTGCCACTGCGTGCCGCCGCCCGTAAACGTGATGCCGGTGCAGCGCGGACCGTTATCCGAGGCGCTGATCTGCAGCCGTTCCACGTGGCAGCCCGTCATGATGGTCAGATTGGGCCGGCGCGAGGCCGGCTTCAAGAACGCTTTCGAGGTATTCCAGCGGATGCCGCGGCGCTGGTTGACGTCGAAATAGCTGCTGCCGCTGTTGTCGCCGCGATTAAAATCCGGCGTTTTCGGGATGCCGACCTGTTCCGCCGCATCACGGAAAGCGTTCAGGATATCCCATGACAAGCGCTGTTTTTCCACCCGCCATTCGCCGCCGGCGCCGTGGTGGCTCGATGCGCCGCCATGATAATCCTCGCTTTGCCGGAACAGCGGCAGCACCTGGTCCCAGCCCCAGGACGCGTCGCCGGCGAGCTCGGCCCAGCGGTCATAGTCCTGTGCCTGGCCGCGCATATAAATCATGCCGTTGATGGACGAGCTGCCGCCCAGCACTTTTCCACGTGGATAAATCAGGCTGCGCCCGCCCAGGCCCGCATCGGCCTGGGTGGAATACAGCCAGTCGGTGCGCGGATTGCCGATGCAATGCAGGTAGCCGACAGGAATGTGTATCCACACATAGTCGTCCTTGCCGCCCGCTTCCACCAGCAAGACGTTGGCGTTCTGGTCGCGCGTGAGCCGGTTGGCCAGCACGCACCCTGCCGTACCGCCACCGATGATGATGTAGTCGAATTCGCCTGCCGATTCCAATGAAGCTCCTTTCGGTAATACTTTCGAGGGTGGGCGGCGTGTCTCCTCGCCGCTTGCCATTACCAGAGTCTGTTCGTGCATGAGTCGCAAAGCAGATTACCACCAGTGTCCTTGCTCGGCGACATTAATTGCTCAGCCTGCGCAATCCGTGCTCAAAAACACCCTTTCCAGCTGTGGATAAGTGTATGGATATCCACAGGTACACTATGTGCGTAAACGAAAAATTTTTCAGGGACGATTTTTTTGTCCCAAAACTGTTCAGCTGTCATACAACCCTTGCCCAGCGTTTATACGCGCGCCAAGTTTTTGTTTACAAGGATAAATCTGTACTTATCCACAGGAAAGTCCTGCGTTAACTACTATTACTATTCTTGTATACGATCTTGTTAGGGTAAACCTGGTCACGCGCAGTTGGCCTCGCCATGGCTAATCCGTTTGATGCAGCTCTGGCCCAGCTAAAAAAAAATCGCGCCAACACTGAGCCAGCAAAAAACGGCAAGCCAGCACGACAACGTCGAGACTGCCAAACCGTCTTGCGGGAAACGACGCGCGAACGAACACCTGCCGACGGATCAGGCAAGGTCTGCACAGTGCAAAAAAGGGAAGTTTCAGAACGGTTGTGGATAAGTCAGTCGATATCCACAGGATGACTTGTGCGTAAACATGAAGTTAGCGCAGCGCCGATATTTTATACAATTTTGCTCCTTCGGCGATACAGGCTTTATGCAGGCTTTTTTTTTCGCGTAAACGATTGATCCTGTTGAAAAAAAACGACTTATCCACAGAAAGATCGACGTTTACTATTACTACTATTTTTATATATGAATCTATTGTAAACCGACAAAAAAACGCAAACCTCGCCGTTTTTTCCAAAAACCGGCAAATAGCGCAAAAAAAAAACGTTAACGGCGACGCTGACAGTCACTGCCAAACCGTCTGCAGGAATCCGTAGTCGACCTTGGCCAACATGCTGGCCAGCCATCCAGGTGCGCCAACAGCACGGCGGCAACCGTGAAAACCGTGGTTTTTGCTGCCTGGTGTGGATAACTGCCTGTATATCCACAGGATGAGATGTGGGAAAAGTCGTTCTTTGTCCACAGGCGAACTTTTATCCCAAACAAGTCCGGCCTCGATACAATGCTTATGCAGCGCCTTTTTTAGGGCCTAAGTGCTTGTTAACGCGACGGTATACCGACTTATCCACAGAAAAACACGCGTTTACTATCACTACTATTTTTATGTATACCTCTTTATTTAAAACACAGAAACAAACGCGAACGGTGGAAAAGCGCCGTCAACGGCTTCGGTTAACGTTTTCAATCCCGCAAAACCAGTGAAAAACACATGAATACAGACAAAAAAATGCGTTTGGGGATCATCAGCGCCTTGCATGAAGAACAGCAGGGGCTGGTAGAAGCCATGCAAGGGGCCGTCACGCGTTCGCACGGCATGCGGGTCTACACCCTTGGACAGCTGTGGAATATCGACGCTGTGTGCGTCCTGTCGCGTCTGGGCAAGGTTGCCGCCGCCATGACGGCTTCTTTGCTTGTGGAAAAGTTCGGAGTTACCCACATCGTCTTCACCGGCGTGGCCGGCAGTGGGGATAAATTGGTGAAAGTAGGCGATATCGTGGTCGCCGAAGCCCTGCTGCAGCACGATATGGATGCGCGCCCCCTGTTTCCCCGCTTCGAAGTGCCGCTGACAGGCTTGCAGCGCTTTGCCACCGACCTGGCGTTGAGCGAACAACTGGCCGGCGCCGCCCAGGATTTTTTGCGCGAGGATGCGCAAGCAGTGCTCGATCCGCTGGAAATTGCACAATTCAATTTGCAGCAACCGCAGGTGCACCGTGGCCTGATCGCCAGCGGCGACCAGTTCATCGGCAGCGCCGCCCATGTGAACCAGTTGAAAGCGGATCTGCCTGACCTGCTGGCCGTCGAAATGGAAGGCGCGGCCGTGGCGCAAGTGTGTTTCGAACTGGGCGTGCCGTTTACCATCATGCGCACGGTGTCGGACAACGCCAATGAAGAGGCGGCCGTCGACTTCATGCGCTTCGTGCACAGCGTGGCCTCGCGTTATGCGTTTGGCACGATCAAACGGCTGTGCCAGCGCCTGGCAGAATGATTGGCTCAAAAAAAAGGCAGAACCCGCAGGTTCTGCCTTTTTAAAGCGCCATCAATTGAACACTGAGCTTACACGCTCAGCATCATCAGGCTGGCATTGCCGCCGGCCGCCGTCGTATTCACGCACAGCGCCCGCTCGGCGACCAGGCGCCACAGCGGGATGGCGGAGTCAGCCGTCGTCGCTATGGTGCCCACCACGGCCCCTTCACGGGCCGCCAGCAGCGGTTTGAGCTCGCCGGCCAGTGCCGCTTCGATCATGGCGATCTGGAAATCGTGTTCGCCCGACGAAATATCCGTAATGACCTGGATGCGGTCTTTCAGGGCCGCCGGCAAGTCGGCCGGGATCAGGCTGACGGATTGCGCCAGCACCAGCGCCTGGTTACCGGTCGCCAGGACCGCCGCCAGTTGGTTGATCAGCACACCGGAGGTGGCGGCCGCGCACAGGATCGTGCCGCGCGCGGCAAAGCTCAAGGTATTGCGTTCGCCCGTCGGGCCCGGCAAGACGATGGTGCTGCCCAGCAAGGTGGTGCGCGTGTATTCCTGGGCCAGCTGCATCACCTGGTCGTGGCCGTGCATCTTGGCCCAGACGATCAGCGCGTCGAGCGCCGGCGCCGCCTGGCGCTGATGCTGCGCCCCCGCCGGCGCATTGCGCTGCAGGCGTTTCAAATACAGCGGACCGCCCGCCTTCGGGCCGGTGCCCGACTTGCCTTCGCCGCCGAACGGCTGCACGCCGACCACGGCGCCGACGATATTGCGGTTCACATAGATATTGCCCACATGCGCACGCTGGGTGATGAAGTCGATGGTTTCATCGATGCGGGTATGGATGCCCAGGGTCAGGCCATAGCCGCTGTCGTTGATCGACTGCACCAGCTGCGGCAAATGGGCGCGCTGGTAGCGGATCACGTGCAGCACGGGGCCGAACACTTCCTGCGTCAGCTGGTCCAGCGACTTGATTTCCAGCACGGTCGGCGCGACAAACGTGCCTTCCACGGGCGGCAGGTCGAGCGAGAAATGGTCGATCGCCACGGTTTTCATGCGGTTGATATGGGCCAGCAGATTGCCTTGCGCTTCGGCATCGATGACGGGGCCAATATCGGTGGCCAGGCGATCAGGATTGCCGACGCGCAGTTCCTGCATCGCGCCCTTGAGCATCCTGATGGTTTTATCCGCGATTTCTTCCTGCAGGAATAACACGCGCAGGGCCGAGCAGCGCTGGCCGGCGCTATCGAACGCCGACGACATCACATCTTGCACCACCTGTTCCGGCAAGGCCGAGGAGTCGACGATCAGCGCATTCTGGCCGCCGGTCTCGGCGATCAGCGGAATATCGAGGTTTTCCGCCACGCCGCGCGCGGCCAGGGTGCGGTTGATCAGCTGCGCCACCTGGGTCGAGCCGGTAAAGATCACGCCCTTGACACGCGCGTCCTGGCACAGGGCGGCGCCCACCACTTCGCCGCTGCCGGGCAGGAACTGCAGCGCGCCGCGCGGCACGCCCGCTTCGTGCAGCAGCTGCACGGCGCGCCAGGCGATCAGCGGCGTCTGCTCGGCCGGCTTGGCCAGCACCACGTTGCCGGCCGCCAGCGCGGCGGCGACCTGGCCCGTGAAAATGGCCAACGGGAAATTCCACGGGCTGATGCAGGTGACCGGACCCAGCGCCACGGTGGCCGGCGCATGGTCGACCTCGGCCGCGTAATAGCGCAAGAAATCGACCGCTTCGCGAATTTCCGCGATCGCGTTCGGCAGCGACTTGCCCGCTTCGCGCACGGCCAGCGCCATCAGCTCGACGTGATGCTCTTCGAACAGGTCGGCCGCGCGGCGCAGCGCATGGGCGCGCAAGGAGGCTTCCGTACCCTGCCATGCGGGAGCGAAGGCGCTGGCGGCCGCCAAGGCCGTTTCCACGTCGGCCGGGCACGCTTCAGCGACCTTGCCGACCTGGTCGTCGTGGCGCGCCGGATTGCAGATATTCAAGGTTGGCGCATTCAGGCTGACGGCGCCGTCGATCAGCGGCGAGGCCTGCCAGGCATGCGGCTGCGCCAGGCCATCGGCCAGCGCGCGCAAGGTCTCGTCGTTCGACAGGTCGATGCCGGCGGAATTCTTGCGCTCGCCACCGAACATGGCCAGCGGCAAAGGGATCGCCGGATGCGGCAAGCCGCCCTGCAGCCGCGCTTGCTCCAGAGGATCGCGGATCAGGCTGTCGATGGCCACGTTTTCGTCGACGATCTGGTTGACGAAAGACGAGTTGGCGCCGTTTTCCAGCAGGCGGCGCACCAGGTAGGCCAGCAGGGTTTCGTGCGAACCGACCGGCGCATAGATGCGGCATGGCTTGTCGAGGTTGGCCGGTCCCACCACCTGGTCGTACAGGGTTTCGCCCATGCCGTGCAGGCACTGGAATTCATAATCGGTAATGCCGTCGCGCCTGGCCCAGGTGTAGATCGTTGCCAGCGTCTGCGCGTTATGCGTGGCGAACTGCGGGTAGATCAGGCTGCTGGCGGCCAGCAGTTTTTGCGCACACACCAGGTACGAGACATCCGTGTAGACCTTGCGCGTGTAGACCGGATAGCCGTCCTGGCCATCGACCTGGGCGCGCTTGATTTCCGCATCCCAATACGCGCCCTTGACCAGGCGCACCATGAATTTGCGGCCGCTGCGCCTGGCCAGGTCGATCAGGTAATCGATGGCAAACGGGCAGCGTTTCTGATACGCCTGCACCACATAGCCGATGCCGTCGAAACCGGCCAGATCGGCGTCAAACGCCAGTGCTTCCATCAGGTCGAGCGACAATTCCAGGCGGTCGGTCTCTTCCGCATCGATATTGAAGCCGATGTTGTACTGCTTGGCCAGCAGCAGCAGCGCTTTCACGCGCGGCAGCAACTCGGCCAGCACGCGGGCGCGCTGGGCGCGGCTGTAGCGCGCATGCAAGGCCGACAATTTGACGGAAATGCCGGGGCCGTTCCTGATGCCGCGGCCATTGGACGCCTTGCCGATGGCGTGGATCGCCGTTTCATACGAGGCGTAGTAGTTGGCCGCATCCTGTTCGGTCAGGGCGGCCTCGCCCAGCATGTCGTAGGAGTAGCGGTAGCCGCGGGTTTCATTGTCGTGGCTGTTTTTCAGTGCTTCTTCGATGGTCTGGCCCGTGACGAACTGGTTGCCCAGCATGCGCATGGCCAGGTCCACGCCTTTGCGGATCAGCGGTTCGCCGCCCCTGGCGATCAGGCGGGTCATGGCCGAACCGAGGCCCGATTCGCTGCTGGTGCCGACCAGCTTGCCGGTAATCAGCAGGCCCCAGGTGGCCGCATTGACGAACATCGACGGCGATTCGCCCAGATGCTTTTTCCAGTCCCCCTTGCTGATTTTGTCGGCAATCAAGCGGTCGGCCGTCTGAGTGTCAGGTATACGCAACAGCGCTTCCGCCAGGCACATCAGGGCCACACCCTCTTCCGACGATAAAGAGAACTCATGCATCAGTGCATCGACGCCGGACGCGCGTGTGCGTTTTTGGCGCACGTTTGACACAAGACGGTGCGCCAGCGCCTGGCCTTCGGCGGTGGTTTCGGTGCTGGAAGGGCGTACCTGCTGCAACAGCCACTGCACTGCGGAAACCTCGTCGCGCCTGTAGGCGGCAGTGATGGCGGCGCGTGGCGCCGTCGCTTCGGGCAGGATTTCCGCCTGGAGCGCGGCGAATGGATGCGGGGTAAAAGCCGGGTGGCCAGCAGGGTGCATAGGGACTCTTTACAAGGAAAAAGATGACGGAACCGGCGGTATTTTTTGCCCTTTTTTAGTGCAAAAGAATACAGAAAGTCGGATGTTAAGATGATTCGATTGTAAAGGGGATTCTTATGGATTAATTCTGGTAATACAGAGGGCTAGCAATAGATAGTTTTTGATGCGACAATTTAACCAAATAATATTTATTTGGGGAGTGCTTCGGATGCTGGACAAGATAAGCAAGAAAATCTTGATGGAATTGCAGAGCGATGGACGCATCAGCAATGTGGAGCTGGCCGCGCGCGTGAACCTGTCGCCGGCCGCCTGTCTCGAGCGCGTGCGCAAGCTGCATGAATCGGGCTACATCATGGGCTATACGGCCCAGTTGAATCCGCAACTGCTCGACGTGTCGCTGCTGGTGTTTATCGAAGTCGTGCTCGACCGCACCACGCCGGAAGTGTTCGACGCCTTCAAGCATAGCGTACAAATCATCCCGGAGGTACTGGAATGTCATATGGTGGCCGGCGGTTTCGATTACCTGGTCAAGGCGCGCGTGAAGGACATGGCGGCCTACCGCGAATTCCTCGGCAAGACCCTGCTGCAAAAAGGCGTGCGTGAAACCCACACCTATGCGGTGATGGAAGAAGTCAAAAATACCACCAAATTGCCGATCAAATGACCTCGGTAGCCCCTTGCCATTTTTCCGATTGAGCTAAGCGGATAAATGTTGTAGGGTGGAACTACTATTCTGCCATCCGGTAGCCGCCTGACACGACGCGCAGACGTCGGGATCAAGGTGCGGTGCGTGCAATCGTGCACGCCCGTATCCGGCTACAGCCTGCCCCGCCTGGGGCCGGCACGGATTCTCGCAGCGGGGGACCAATGAAGCAGTTGCCGCACCAGCTGGTACGTTTCTTTCTATTGACTGTCCTGGCCATCGTGCTGGCCTGTTGCCTGGTGTTCCTGCTGCAGCTGGCGGGCGCCACCTCGCCTTACCTGAGCGCCGTGCTGGCCGCCGTGGTCGGCGCCGCGCTGCTGGCGCTGGCCGGCCGCAGCCAGGGCGACCAGGGGCTGCACCTGTTTGCCGACACGGTCGGGCGCGCGATCGACGCCATCATGATCGGCGCGGCGGAAACCTCGTATTTCGTCGATTCGGTGAAAAAGAAGGTCGACCTGGACGTGCAGACGGCCAGCGATATCGCCGACAGTTCCGAACAGAATGCGCGCACCACCGAAAAAATCGCCGCCAATGCCG
This sequence comes from Janthinobacterium sp. J1-1, assembly GCF_030944405.1. Taxonomy (NCBI): domain Bacteria; kingdom Pseudomonadati; phylum Pseudomonadota; class Betaproteobacteria; order Burkholderiales; family Oxalobacteraceae; genus Janthinobacterium; species Janthinobacterium sp. J1-1. The sequence continues at coordinate 343,262 of NZ_CP132339.1, read as the reverse complement.
AGCGGGCCGCCAAAGTGGCCGCCGGCGTACGGGGGGAAAGCGTGGCGGCGCGCGCCGAACTGGACCAGGGCTTGCAGCGCGTCAACCGCGCCCGCGAAGATGCGCAAGCGGCATCCACCGCCATGCTGAGCCTGCAGGACAAATCGAAACGCATCACCGGCTTTACGGAAGCGATTTCCGATATTTCCGCGCGCACCAACCTGCTGGCGCTGAACGCCGCCATCGAGGCGGCGCGGGCCGGCGAACATGGGCGCGGCTTTGCGGTGGTGGCCGGCGAAGTGCGGCAATTGGCGCAGCGCACCAAGGAGGCGAGCGACGAGATCAGCGTGATGGTGCGCGAAATCAATGAACAGGCCGAACGCGCCGCGCGCGGCATGCAATCCTTGGCGGCCGGCGTGACGGAAGCGGCGCGCAATGTGGAAAGCGTGCATGGCTCACTGAGCCATATCGAGGAATCGTCGGGCGTGTCGGAAGACGAGATCGGCCAGATCGCCCGTGCCTCGCGCGAACATGTGGACACCACGCAAGTGATTGCCGACGCCATCGTGCAGATCCGCGACAGCATGCTCTCGACCAATACCGAATTGCCGCGCGCCACGCAATCGGCGATGGCTCTGGCCGAACGGGCCGAAGTGATCGCCAGCGCGCTGGGCGAATCCACCGTGTCCACGCCGCACGACGAGATCCGCGTCGCCGCCCAGCAGGCCGCGCGCGATGTGGGCAAACTGTTCGAGCAGGCGATTGCCGCCGGGCGCATCACCCGCGACGCGCTGTTCGACCGCCATTACCGGCCGATACCGCATACCAATCCGCCCAAGCACACGACCCAGTTCGACGCGTTTACCGACAAGGTCCTGCCGGACCTGCAGGAAGCGTTATTGGCCGCCCTGCCCCAGCTGGCGTACGCAGGCGCGGTCGATACGAATGGCTACTTTCCGACCCACAACAAGAAATTTTCACAACCACTGACGGGCGACTACGAGCACGACATCGTGCACAACCGTACCAAGCGCATCTTCAGCGACCGCACGGGCGCGCGCTGCGGCAGCAATACGCGGCCGTTTTTGTTGCAAACGTATAAAAGGGATACGGGCGAGGTCATGCATGACCTGTCGGCGCCCATCTATGTGGACGGCAAGCACTGGGGCGGTTTCCGCGTGGGCTACCGTTCCAGTGCTCGTGAGTAATTAGTCGACGTGAGGCTTGGGTGCGACGCCACCGCCGGCGGCCGTGGCCGAGCGCAACACCGGCGTATTCATGCCCTCCAGGTGATTGCGCAGCCATTTGTGGGCCGGGCTGCGCGCGTCGCGTTCGTGCCACAGCATGTCCAGGTGGACCGCAGGCAAGGTCAGCGGCAAATCCTTGTACAGCAGGGATTCCGTCATGCCGGTCGAGGCGATCAGGTGGCGCGGCAGGACCGTGATCAGGTCGGAGTTGGCCACCACGCGGCCGGCCGTGAAGAACTGGTTCACGGTCAATAAAATGCGCCGTTCACGGTGGATCTGCGACAGCGCTTCGTCGATCAGGCCGTGAGCGCGGCCGGAAAAACTCACCAGCAAATGGTTCGCCGCGCAATAGTTGTCCAGGGTCAGTTCCTGGTTGGCCAGCGGATGGCCGCGCCGCATCACGCACACATATTTGCCGGAATACAGGCGCTCGTGGCGGATCGGCGAACCCGTTTCGCTGGACAGTTGCGCCGCCACGCCGGGAAAGAAGCCGACCGCCAGGTCGATGTCGCCACGCAGCAACATCGGCCGCGGTTCGCGCGTGGTGAGCGGCATCATGCGCACATTCACGCCCGGCGCCTCGCGCTCGATCGAGCGCATCAGGGACGGCAGCCAGAAGGCGGCCGTGGCGTCGGCCATCGCCATGCGGAAGGTGGCATGGGTTTTCGAGACATCGAAGGTTTCCGGCGTCACCGCCGCTTCCAGGCTGGCCAGCGCCGAGCGCACGGACGGCCACAGCGCTTCGGCGCGCGGCGTCGGTTTCACGCCATACGCCGTGCGGATCAGCAACTCATCGCCCAGGCTTTCGCGCAGGCGCTTGATGGCGTTCGATACCGCCGGCTGTGTCATTGCCAGATGGCCGGCCGCGCGCGTCAGGTTTTGTTCCGTCATGACGGCGTCGAAAACACGCAGCAAGTTTAGATCCAGCGTCAGAAAACTCATGGAAAGTCCAAGGTAAAGTTGAATTCAGATAAATTATTTACCAGTGTAAACCGCGCCGGGGCGGATTGATTTCACTCGTAAAAAAATATTACAATTTTCCATTCATGATTCATATAATTGGTATCAGGAAATGGAATTAGATTTATATGTTGCACTGCACTATAGTACTGCCAAATTCTATAATGCACTGGAAATCATGTCTACCTTCGCTACCGCCCTGTACGCAGTATCCGCACCCGTACTGGACCTCCCCTTCAGCACTGTCCTGCAAGTAGCGCTGGCGCTGCTGGCCATCGGCGTGTTTGCGCTGGTGTTCAAGCCCTTGCTGGTCGGTATCGCCCGCGCCTTGGTACTGGTGGTGCGTCCCAAGCTGAGCCGCGAGCAGCGCCTGGCGCGCGAGTTGGCCTCACGCGCGTAAGTTGTTCCCGCAGATGCAACAAGCCGGTTACACCGGCTTTTTTTACGTCCGTGGTTCAGCCCACCTCGCCCAGCAAATGCGCACGCAATTGCAGATCGGCCGGATGGGCGCCGATCCAGATCTTCAGCAGCGCATTATAGAAAGCCAGGTCGGGCACCTTCTCGCCCAGTTGCTTGCCGTTCAGCCGGCACAAAGTCCCCTCCTCGGGCAGCCAGTCGACCGTCAGCATGTCGCCTTTTTTCAGGCCCGGCACCATTTCGAACATGGCGCCCAGCTGCATCGTCTGGCTCAGCAGGCGCGTGCGGTCGGCCTGGTCGGAACTGCGGTTCAGGCCTTCCATGAAGGACTTGCCCAGGTCGTCGGAGCTGATATCGCGCAGCATGACGATTTCCAGCCGGCGCGGCCCCGGCAGCGCCATGATGTCGGCCAGCTGGCTCTTCTTTTCCGGTAAATACAGCGCGATGGTGTAGACCTTGAAGATCAGCTTGTAGCGCACGCCGGCGCCATTCAGTTTCAAGGCCTGGTTCGCCAGTTGCACCGTGTCGTCGAGCTTGATACCGCCGACATCGACGGCCAGCGCCGGCTGCGCCAAGGTGGCGCAGAGACAGGCGGTGGCCAGCGAGCGGCCGAGTCGGGATATGCTGAGCATCTGCTGCCTTCCGTGGAATAAGCGAAGGGACAGTGTAGAGCAGTTGCCGGAAGAGGGCCGCGCAGCTTGGCGGCCGGAATGTTTACGCTTTCAGCGGCAGTTCGGCTTGCAGGCGTTCGTACTTGGCCGTCAGCTGTTCCCGGGTTTCGATCCAGGCCGGATTGAGCGGGATGCAGCTGACCGGACACACTTGCTGGCATTGCGGCTCGTCGAAGTGGCCCACGCATTCGGTGCACTTGTTCGGGTCGATTTCGTAGATTTCGGCGCCCATGTAGATCGCGTCATTCGGGCACTCGGGCTCGCAGATATCGCAATTGATGCATTCGTCGGTGATCAGTAGTGCCATGATTTTTACTCTTGCTTATTCCGGCAATGCAGCGTTGGCGGCAATCTTGTTTTGCAGCCAGCGGTTGACCGAGGGGAAGACAAACTTGGAGACGTCGCCGCCCAGCGCCGCGATTTCGCGCACGATGGTGCCCGAAATAAACTGGTACTGGTCGGACGGCGTCAGGAACATGGTTTCAACTTCAGGCAGCAGATAGCGGTTCATGCCGGCCATCTGGAATTCGTATTCGAAGTCGGAGACGGCGCGCAGGCCGCGCACGATCACGCGCGCTTCGTGCTTGCGCACGAAATCCTTGAGCAGGCCGGAAAAGCTTTCCACCTGCACATTTGGATAATGACCGAGCACTTCGTTGGCAATTTCCAGGCGTTCGTCGAGCGAGAAAAACGGATTTTTGTTCTTGCTGTCGGCCACACCCACGATCAGCTTGTCAAACAGACCCGATGCGCGGCGCACCAGATCTTCATGACCGCGCGTGAGCGGATCGAACGTTCCCGGATAAACGGCTACAACCATTGCGGCTCCCTGACGATGCACCAATATAGACGCGCATTATGCCTGAATTTGGTGATTTGCCTTGGGCCGGGGGCTATTTCTGCTCAATTTATAAGCAGATTCACGCCGTTGCCGCCACTTTGTTGTAAGTTAGCAAATGATAATAAACCGTCCCTGCTTTATCGGCGCGGATGACTTCCCACGGCGCCATCCAGTCCGGCTTGTCCAGTTCGCTGTTTTCATCGAACACCATCGACAGCCCCGATTCCGCGTAGACGATGCCGCCCTCTTTCAACAGATGGGCGCACAACGGCAATACCTTGGCCAGGAAATCTTGCTGGTAAGGCGGATCGAGGAAGATCAGGTCGAAACGCTGGCCGCGCGCCGCCAGTCCTTGCGCCGTCAGCAAGGCGTCGCCGCGCAGCAGCTGCACGTTGTCAGCGCGCAGCTTGGTCTTGTTGTCTTCCAGCTGGCGGATCACGGGCGTATGCGTGTCGACCATGGTGACGGACGCCGCGCCGCGGCTGGCCGCTTCGAAGCCGAGCGCGCCGCTGCCGGCGAACAGGTCGAGTACGTGGGCATTGGCCCAGTCGCCGTCGCGCAGGTGATTGATCCAGTTGAATACGGTTTCGCGCACGCGGTCAGGTGTCGGGCGCAAGCCCAGCGCCTGCAGCACGGGCAATACGGAGCGCTTCCATTGTCCGCCGATAATGCGCACCTGGTTCGGTGGCGGTGCATGGTGGACCGGGACTTTGGTGGGTTTTTTAACTTTCTTTTGCATGGGGATGTCTTCAATTCGGTGGCGGCCACTATAGCATATGGCCCCCGCCGCCCCTGTGCTGGCGCGGCTTATTTCGGCTGCGCCGCCAGCGAATTGAAGTCGTCGATCCAGCCCTGCATGCGCTTGACGGCATGGGCTTTTTGCGCCGGCGTGGCGATCTTGATCACGGTCAGTATCATTTGCGCCGTGCTGTTTTCAAATGCATCAAAAAAGGCCTTGCGATCAGAGTGTTCCAGGCGCTCGAAGCTGTCCTTGATCAGGGTATTGATCAGGGCCACGGTGGCTTCCTTGCCCAGCTTTTCGTTCTGTACCTTTTGTACCAGGGTCAGTACATTGCGCTGGCGGCGCATGCGCTCGTCGAGCCAGATTTCATTGTCCAGCGGCCGCGCGTCGGACGCCTTGCGGATCAGGGTTTCCTGTTCGCCGCTGAAACTGCCGAACCACAGTTCGAACTGTTCCATCGATTTCTTGTAGCGCAGCTGCTGGCGTTTCTCCTGGTCGCCCGTGAGAAACTTCTTGCGATAGTCGTCATTGTTCGACTTGAACTTCTTTTCCATCTGCGCGATCTGTTCCGGCTTCAGCGAGCGGGCCAGGTCGGCCAGGTCGGGGGCCGCTTTCAGCAGCAGCGACTGGGTGCGGCTCTTGATTTCGCTGTAATCGGCCAGCAAGTCCGCCTGGGTGGGGTTGCCCTGCACCTGCTTCTGGCCCTTGCGCAGGATTTCCACATAGTCCTTGAGCTGGGTCTTGCGGTGCCAGTCGAACAGCTTGTCGATATCTTCGCGTACCCAGCCTTTCTGGTCGCGGTCCAGGTCGACATAGGCGTTGAGCCACCAGTACAGCACGGTGTCGCCATTGTTGTAGGCCAGGCGCAAGCTGCTGCAGCCGGCCACGACGACCAGCATCAGGACCAGCAATGCACAAGTAAAGCGCTGGTGGAGAGGGGCCCGCGTGTTAAACTTTTTCATATTCTTAACTTATAAAATAAATACGGACTATGAACGTTGTCATTCTCGCCGCCGGTATGGGGAAACGCATGCAGTCGGCACTGCCAAAAGTACTGCACCCACTGGCTGGCAAGCCGCTGCTGTCGCATGTGATCGATACGGCGCGCACCTTGGCGCCGTCCAAATTATGCGTGATTTACGGACATGGGGGCGCAGCGGTGCTGAAACTGCTCGACCAGTACAAGTCCGGGCAGTCGGTGGACATCGCCGCCGCCGAGCAGGCGCAGCAGCTGGGCACCGGCCACGCCGTGCAGCAAGCGCTGCCTTTGCTGGACGATAACGTTCCTACCCTGATCCTGTACGGCGACGTGCCGCTGACCAGCGGCGGCTCGCTGCAAAAGCTGGTGCAGGCGGCCGGCAACGGCCAGCTGGCGATCCTGACGGTGGTGCAGGACGATCCGTTCGGCCTGGGCCGCATCGTGCGCGAAAATGGCGCCATCGTGCGCATCGTCGAGGAAAAGGACGCTACCGCGGACGAGCGCGCCATCAAGGAAATCAACAGCGGCATCATGGTCGCGCCGACCGTGCAACTGAAGAAATGGCTGTCTGCGCTGTCGAACAACAATGCGCAAGGTGAATACTATCTGACCGACATCGTTGCCCAGGCCGTTGCCGATGGCGTGCCTGTCACCTCGGCCCAGCCCGGCGCCGTGTGGGAAGTCGCTGGCGTCAACAGCAAGGTGCAACTGGCCCAGCTGGAACGGATTCACCAGAACAATATCGCGCTGGCCCTGCTCGAGCGCGGCGTCACCCTGATGGACCCGGCCCGCATCGATGTGCGTGGCGAACTGATCTGCGGACGCGACGTCACCATCGACGTCGGCTGCGTGTTCGAAGGCAGGGTGGAACTGGGCGACGGCGTGCGCGTGGGCGCCAATAACGTGCTGGTCAATGCCAGGATCGCGGCTGGCGCGCACATCAAGCCGTTCTGCCATATCGAAGAAGCCATCGTTGGCGCCGGTTCGCTGATCGGCCCGTACGCGCGCCTGCGCCCCGGCACCATGCTGGCGGAAGAAGTGCATATCGGTAACTTCGTCGAAGTCAAAAACAGCCAGGTGGCCGCCAACAGCAAGGCCAATCACCTGGCGTATATCGGCGACGCCACCATCGGCTCGCGCGTCAACATCGGCGCCGGCACCATCACTTGCAACTACGACGGCGTCAACAAATCGCGCACGGTGATCGAAGACGACGCCTTTATCGGCAGCGACAGCCATCTGATCGCACCGGTGACGGTCGGCAAGGGCGCCACCCTGGGCGCCGGCACCACCCTGTCGAAAGATGCGCCGGCCGGCAAGCTGACCATCTCGCGCGCCAAGCAGACCACCGTCGAAGGCTGGCACCGCCCGATCAAGAAGCCGAAATAAGTTTCGTCCTCTACGCTTGACGGCAGATGATGCCGCCAGCCTTCACAGGCTGGCGGCATTTTTTATCAGCATCGGTGTTGTGGACAAGCTTGTGGACAGGCGGTGGGCAGAAAGGGGATAAGTCACCGGCTATTGAAAGTGCCATTTTTGCAGTGTGGATAAACATGTGTACAAGCATGGGAATCATGCAGGGATAAGCCTGGTATAAGCCATGTAAAAGCGGTGAAAAAGACGGGATAAGTTTGGCGTCTTGTCTTGTTTCATGCATCGTTGTCCGGTAAGCAGCCATGATATTTCAACATGCTGGTTTCGAATTTCCCGGCTGTGGATAATGCTGTGCGCAAATGCTGGATAAGCTCGGAATAACTTTCAAGCTATTGAATTCAATCAGGATTTTATGCTTGAATCAGATTGCCGCCTGTGGGTAAATCTGTGCACAAGCCTGTTGTCAACTGGTGGGCAAGCAGCGGACAAGTCGGGATAACTTGTTTTTCACGGAAACTGTCGCGCAGCATGATGAGGGTAAATGCATCAGGCGGCCCGCAAGGCGCTTGCCGTGCTGTGGATAACAATGTGCACAAGGGGCATAACAAGTCGGGATAACTCGCCAGCGTCCTTCAGACGGCGATGCGTGTCTCGAACTTGCTGCGGAAGGTGGAAAAATAGCTTTTCACATTGCGCACGTTGGCGTGCGCCGTAAACAAGCTGTGCGCCAGCGCATGGTAGGCCGGCATGTCGGCCACCTGCACGATCAGCACGAAATCGGGGCCGGGCGAGACGCGGTAGCATTGCAGCACTGCCGCCTCGCCGGCCACCAGTTGTTCGAACTCGGTCATGCGTTCGGCCGCCTGTACATCGAGCGTGATCTCGACCACCGCCGTCAGGCTGGGCCCTACCAGTTGCGGCGCGACGATCGCCACCTGCCGCTCGATCACCCCGCTCTCGGTCAGGTGCTTGACCCTGCGCAGGCAAGTGGGTGCCGAGACATGGACCAGCCGCGCCAGTTCGCTGTTGGTTTGTGATGCATCAACTTGCAAGGCATTCAGAATCCGCCGGTCGATGTCGTCAAGAAGAATAGTGGTTTCGTTCATGATTTAATGAATTAACAAAAAAATTTAAATTAAATGAAAGAATATTTCATCGCAAAATATACATGAAATATTCAATCAAAAATACATGAATTTAGAAAGCATATTTCATGCTCTCTGCATTAGCATGCGTGCATTAATTAATTTTCAATTCGAGGTTTCCATGTGCGGCATTGTCGGCGCAGTAGCGCAACGTAATATCACCCCTATCCTGGTCGAAGGCCTGAAGCGCCTGGAATACCGCGGCTACGATTCCTGCGGCATCGCGCTGCATACCGATGGCCGTTTGCAACGTTCGCGCTCGACCGCGCGCGTGGCCGAGCTGGAAAAGCAGATCGCCGAAGAAGGCGTGAGCGGCTTCACGGGCATCGCCCACACGCGCTGGGCCACGCATGGCGCCCCGGTGTCGTTCAATGCCCACCCGCACTTTTCGCCGAACGAGGAAAATCCGCGCGTGGCACTGGTGCATAACGGCATCATCGAAAACCACGACGAACTGCGCGCCGAACTGACCGCCCTCGGTTATGTGTTCCAGAGCCAGACCGATACCGAAGTCATCGCCCACCTGGTCGAGCACCTGTATAACGGCGACCTGTTCGAGACGGTGCAACAAGCCGTCAAGCGCCTCGATGGCGCCTATGCGATCGCCGTTTTCTGCCGCGACGAACCGCACCGCGTGGTCGCCGCCCGCCAGGGTTCGCCGCTGATCGTCGGCCTGGGCGAGGGTGAAAACTTTGTCGCTTCCGACGCCATGGCGCTGGCCGGCACCACCAACCAGATTATCTACCTGGAAGAAGGCGACGTGGTCGACCTGCAACTGTCGCGCGTGTGGATCGTCGATGTCGACGGCAAGCCGGTCGAGCGTGAAGTGAAAACCGTGCATGCGCACACCGGTGCCGCCGAACTGGGCCCGTACCGCCACTATATGCAGAAAGAAATCTTCGAGCAGCCGCGCGCCATCGGCGACACGCTCGAAGGCGTGACGGGCATCATGCCGGAGCTGTTCGGCGACGACGCCTATAACATCTTCAAGCAGGTCGACCGCGTGCTGATCCTGGCCTGCGGCACCAGCTCCTACGCCGGCATGACCGCCAAGTACTGGATCGAATCGATCGCCAAGGTGCCTGTCAGCGTGGAAGTGGCCAGCGAATACCGCTACCGCGACAGCGTGCCGCATCCGAACACCCTGATCGTCACCATTTCGCAAAGCGGCGAAACGGCCGACACGCTGGCCGCCCTGAAACACGCGCGCAGCCTGGGCATGCACCATACGCTGACGATTTGCAACGTGGCCACCAGCGCCATGGTGCGCGAATGCGCGCTGGCCTACATCACGCGCGCCGGCGTCGAAGTGGGCGTCGCCTCGACCAAGGCCTTCACCACCCAGCTGGCCGGCCTGTTCCTGCTGACCCTGTGCCTGGCGCAAGTGAACGGCCACCTGACCGAGGAAGAAGAAGCGGCCCACCTGAAAGCCATGCGTCACCTGCCGGTGGCAATCGCTTCCGTGCTGGCGCTCGAACCGCAGATCATCGCCTGGTCCGAAGAGTTCGCCCGCAAGGAAAACGCCCTCTTCCTCGGTCGTGGCATGCATTACCCGATCGCCCTGGAAGGCGCGCTGAAGCTGAAGGAAATTTCCTATATCCACGCCGAAGCGTATCCGGCCGGCGAACTGAAACACGGCCCGCTGGCCCTGGTAACCAATGAAATGCCGATCGTCACCATCGCCCCGAACGATGCCCTGATCGAAAAGCTGAAGTCGAACATGCAGGAAGTACGCGCCCGCGGCGGCCAGCTGTACGTCTTCGCCGACGTCGATTCGCACATCAGCTCGGGCGAAGGCCTGCACGTGATCCGCCTGCCGGAACACTACGGCGTGCTGTCACCAATCCTGCACGTGGTGGCGCTGCAATTGCTGGCCTACCACACGGCGCTGGCGCGTGGCACCGATGTGGACAAGCCACGCAATCTGGCGAAGTCGGTGACGGTGGAATAAGGTTTCAGTGGCCGGGACGCAAGAAGACTGCGCGTCCCGGCCGCTTGCCGCCCGATGTACTTCACGTCACTCTGATTCCTGATGAAATGACGAGCATGATTGGCCGATTTTTCAAACTGCTGTACGGTGGCGAGCCTGTGGCCTTTCGCAGCGCGCTGTCCAGCGAGCAGGCGATCGCATCGCTGAGTGCGGCGACACGCCGCCCCGGTTTTCGTGTGGGCGGCGGTTCGGCGGCAACCGGTGTGGTCAACAAGCACATGGTGGAGCTCAAGAAAGAGACGCCGTTTGTACGCAATGATTTCAAACCGTGTTTTGTCGGCCGTTTCAGGATAGAAGGGGAAGAAGTCGTTCTCGAAGGCAGGTTTACCTTGTCCTGGCAGACCAAGTTTTTCATGACCATGATCTTTGTCTTCCTGGCGTATTTTTTCATCCGTAGTTTTTCCATGCTGGCCGATTATCCGGATGACCTGTGGTATTTTCCGCTGGGTGCTGTGGCGCTGTTTCTTGTGATGGTACTCAACATCGCATCGGGTAAATCGATGGCGCAAGGGGACCGCAAGTATCTGAGCGATATCATCAGCAAGGCCCTGGCCTGAACGGTTGTCGGCAGGGCTTCCCTGCGTGGCGCGCCTACCCCGGCGTCAGCACATGCACTCAGAGATCGAGCTCCCACGTCTCATCGACCATCTGCTGGCCAAACGCCAGCACCGGCGTTTGTGCCACCAGCACATAGCCCTTGCCCTGGTAAATCTGGCGCGCACTCTTTTGCTGGTCGGTGGTCCACAAGCGCATCTTGCGGTAGCCGGCGGCGCGCGCGAAGCGGTGGCATTCGTCGACCAGGCGCGCGCCCAGGCCATGGCCGCGCGCCGCTTCTTCCACCAGCAGCAGGCGCAGCTTGGCCACGCCCGCTTCACCGCTGCGCGCGACCGCAACCGAGCCGACCGGCTGGCCTGCCATCTCGGCGATCCAGCAGTGTTCCAGGGCGGGATCGAAATGGCGTTCGAAGTCGGTGCAGATCTGGCCGACCAGCTGTTCAAAGCTGGCATCCCAGCCATGCTGCGCGCCATACAATTCGCCGTGGCGGCGCGTGATCCAGGCCATGTCGCCGGGGCGGTGCGCACGCAGCACGAAAGGCTGGGCGTATTTCATGCCTGACTGATCGTCCAGCAATTCGGCGATGGTGTGCATGGCGCCCAGCAAGCGCAGTTGCTGCGCATCGTCGAAGCGCGACAGCATCTCGCTGACCTCGTCGCGCGAACACTGGTCCAGCGGTTCGTAGACGGCGCGGCCGTGCGGTGTCAGGTGCAGCAGTTTGCTGCGGCCATCGGTGGCGGACGCCACTTTGCTGATCAGTCCGTCGTTTTCAAACTTGGCGGCGATGCGGCTCAGGTAGCCACGGTCCAGGCCCAGGTCGCGGCACAGCGCGGCCGATGGCCGGTCGCCATGGTGGGCCAGCTCGTACAGCACGCGCAGCTCGGTCAGCGTGAATTGGCTGTGCAGCAAGCCTTCGCGCAAGACGCCGATGTGGCGTGTAAAAAAACGGTTGAACGCGCGCACGGCGGCGACACGCTCATGGGAAACCAGGACAGGCATGACCATCTCCACAATCGCAAGAAGGCAATTGTGCGATAGTTTGTTGACTGAGTCAACATTGTGGCATGGTGCAGTCGCACCGTGCCGCTGTCCGGCCCCTGGCCATGTGGCGCGCGATGTGGTGTTCAGCGCTCCTGGCGTGGTTCGCGCGTGCTGTGGGGGGCGGCACTCTGGCGTGCGCCGCCGCTGTCGCGATTGGCGGAGGAAATTTGCTCGGCGACGGCCGAGTCGACGGGGTGGAGCCCGCCGCTGCGCAAGGTGTCCTGCACCAGTTGCACCATCCGGTCTTCGCCGGGCCGCAAGAACCGCGAGGTGCGATATTGCGGCATGTTTTCATTGTTCGACATGGTGAAATCCTTTCTTGACGGAAGCACCATTTCGATGCTCCGCGACGTGTACTTTATAACCAATTGGGCGGCGACGCAATTGCCAGCGGAATCGCCGACGTCAGCGTCAGTTTCTGGGTGCTGGAAATGTCACAGCGGCTATCCATCGTGTACTGGGACTCGTTTTTCGCGGTCAGGGTCAGGCACATGCCGTGGTGTCCGGCCGGCAAATTCAGTTCTTGCGTGCGTCCGCCGGCATCGCGCCACAGCGCGATCGAGCGTACCGGACGGCTTTCCAGCCAGTTGGACCGGTCCACCAGCGCCGCACAGGTCAGGGTCAGCACGGATGAGCCCGGGTCGTCGGCCAGTACCGTGGCATAGCGTGCCGGCCAGCGCGTGGCCAGCTGGGGACCGTCCATCAGCAGGGCGATGACGAGGTTGGGGCCGACGGCGCGGATGACGGACATGGCCGGATCGGTGCGCGCAAGATCTTCACAGATCAGCACGGCCAGCGAGACGCCGCGGCGTATCGCATAAAACGGCAAGTCCCGGTCCGCAATATCGATTCCTTCCCACCATTGCTGCGCAGGCAGCGCTTTGCTGGTTAACGAGCGGTCGGGAAAGTTGAGCGCATAGCGTTGTACCTGCATCGGGTCGAGCGACCAGCGGTGATGTTTCGACTGGCTGCTCATCACCAGCGGTCCGTCGCCAAGCATGTTGCCGTTAGCCACTTTTGGGAACAGATAGGTACTGGCCTGGTTGTGCGGCAGGCGGGCGCCGCCATGGCCGTTGGGTGCGCCGTGATCTAGCACGCCGCTGATGAAAAAGTCGATATTCTCTTCGCGCAAGTGTGCCGCCACCGCATTGGCCAGTTCGCGCGACAAGGCGCACTCGGGCATGACGATGCCATGGATCTCGTCGCTGCCACATTCCGTCCGCGCCTGTTCCAGCAAGGGCTGGAACAGCTCCGCCACCACGCTCGGGCCGGTCAATTTACGCTGGCCTTTCTTGAGCCATAGCTGGCGCAGTTCGAAAAATGCGCCGGTCGAGGTATGCCTGTTCAGCACCACCCTGTCTTCGCGCAAGTGAAAACTGGTTTCGGGAAGATGAAACGGATACGGTACCAGCAGCAGGCGCAGCTTGGAATCGCGCTCGGCCGGCTTGTGGCTGGCCGCGCCATTGCCGCCAGCGTCATTGTGATCGATTCTATCGCGCGCGAGGCCAAACGATTTGTCCACCAGCTGCCAGCTTGGCTTGACTTCCAGGCTGCTGGGCAACAGCGCCAGATGATGGCTCATGGAGCGGATGGTGCAGCCCACGCTGGCGGTCATCGACTTCGGCAACACCACGGCGGCATCGGTCATGATCAGCGAACACAGGGAGGTCGGTGCGAACGGCAGCACATACACCGGCCCGTCCTGCTTCAGCAACTCGTGCTGGTCCAGCAAACTGGTCATGACCATGTTGACCAGCAGATTGGCTGTGCCGGGCGCGTCCGTGCTGGAGGTCTCCAGCGGCGCCCAGCCCATGCCGTTACACGATTCGTCGGCAATCGCCAGCAGCAGGAACAGCACGTCGCGCACCTCCTTGCGGCATTTGACGTCACCCAGCTTGACATCGCCAAACGTGAGCAAGGTAGTCCATAACTGTTGCACGTCGGCTGGCGCGGCATAGCCGGTGGTCCAGACCCTGGCCGCGGCATAGATGCGCCTGAAATAGTCGCGGTGTTGTTCCAGCGCCGCCGCATCGGGGCCGGCCAGCATGCAGCAACTGGCTTTTTCGACCAGGGTGGCGGCGACCGCAAACACATCCGGCGGCCATGCCGGACAACGCGCCCAGCTCAAGCCCGGTTGCCCTCTGCTGACATGGCTTTTCGAGCGCAGTTCGGTAAGGTAAATTTCACCTTCGGTACCGCTTTGCAGCAGCGTCTTGATGACGTCCATGACTACCATCATTTTTCCTTGTCAGGTATGGTCACCCCAGGCTGCGTGACAGTTGACATTCAGTCTAGGACTGGACGGCAGGTGATGGTTGATGTGGCTCAAACGTGCCGTGTGGCGGCGTCGTGTCGGCTTATGTTCGTGCGCGCAGCCGCATGTGCAAAGCCTGTGGCGACATCGTGAAACCCATCACCTCTTCGGGCTCCTTGCCGCCTGTCGTCGCGATGGCGGCGATGTCAAACGTCGCCAGCAGCATGGCACAGGCCACCTTGATTTCCAGCAGCGCCAGATAGCGCCCCGGACAAGTGCGCGGGCCGGCGCCGAAGGGCATCGCGGCCTGCTTGCCGATGGCATCGCCGTCCTGGCGCAGCCAGCGGCCGGGATCGAAGTCGCTGCCAGGCGGCATGGTCTTGTCGTGGCGCATCACGCACCAGACCAGGCCGCCTTTCGGCAGCGCCACGTCGCCCACCACGCTGTCGCGCAGGGCTTCGAGCGGGATAAAGGGCGTGGCCGGTTTCAGGCGCAGCGCTTCCTGGGCGCAGGCGTTGAGATAGACCAGCGCGTCCATCTGTTCGATGGTGAAACTATCCGGCTCCGGTGCCATGCGCAGCACCTCCTCGCGCGCCTGCCGCAGCGCGGCCGGATTGCTGTGCAGCAGATACAGCAGCCAGGCCAGCGTGCTGCTGGTGGTTTCCTCTCCGGCCAGCAGCATGGTGGCGACGTTGCCGGCAACAATATTGTCGTCGATGCCGCTGCCCTCCTCCTGCGCCGCGCACAGCATCGCCTGCAGCAGGTTGGCCGGCTGCTGGCGGCGTGCCGGTTCGGCCTCCAGTTGCGTGCGCGCGCCGGCGATCAGCTGGTCGACGGCGGTGCGCAGCGCGGCGACGCTGGCGTCCAGCTCACGCTCGCGCGCCAGTCTCAGATAGCGCCAGTACGGAAATGGCGCCATCGAGCGGCGCGCCACGCCGGCGAGGATGATTTCCATGTGGCGCTGCAGAACATGCTCGCCGTGCTCGAGGGTGTTGACCTCGATGCCGAAGGCCAGGCCGGCGATGATGTCGATGCTGTAGCACTTCAGGTCGACCGCCAGTGCGATGCTGGTGCCAGCCTGCGCGGCCTGGCGCCAGCGTTCCCGCAGGCGCAGGCAGGTCACCGCCAGCGCCGGAAAATAGGCCTTGACCGCGTGTGGCGCCAGCGCGGCCATGACCATGCGGCGCTGCGCGCGCCAGGGGGCGCCTTCGGCCACGATCAGGCCGGGGCGGCCATCCATTTCCATCGCCACTTGCGCCGTGGCGGACGGGCGGCGAAAGCCCTCCGGCCGGTCGCGCAGCACGCCGCCGACCAGTATCGGGTCGGCCACCACCAGCACCGGCGTGGTGGCAAAACGCATCGTGAACAGCGGGCCGTATTGCCTGGCCCACGCCTCCACCTGGCGGTGCATGCGCGTGGGCGACAGTTGCGGCAGGTTGCCCAGCAGTGGCCACGGGCGTGGCCCGGGCAGATCGGAAAGGTGGCGCAAGGGGGAATGCATGGTGTGCTCCGGTAATGGACATGGCGTTACTCTGCCGCCGCGAGACATCATCGTCTTGAACGTTTGCGACAAGCGGCCGCCGGGTTAGAATTTCGCCATGCCCAATCCCGCCGCCACGCGTCTGATCGCCCCGCCCCAGGCACTGGCTTCCTGCGTGCGGGCGCTGCTCACGCGCAGCACGGTCGAGGCGCCACTGACGGATCCGCGCGATCGTTTCAACCACTCGCCGGCCACGCCGCTGTGCACCATCGCCTGGTTCATCGAGGGCGAGGGGGAACTGGTGGTGCCGGCCGGTTTGCCGGCACCTCCCACGCCGGTGCGCGCCGTGTTTGCCGGCCCGCAGACGGGGCCCACCACCAGCTGGAATCCCGGTCCCGTGCGCTTGTTCATGGTGATGTTCTATCCGCAGGCGCTGCAGGCGATCAGCGGCATCGACATGGCGTCCTGCGTGGACCGCTGGGCGGCGCTGGACGAGGTGCTGGGCGCCGAATGGCAGGCCCTGTCCGAGGCGATCCTGGCTGCGCCTGACGACGCCGCGCGGCTGGCGTTGCTGGAACAGTTCCTGACGCCGTTATGGCAGGCGGCGCGGCCCAAGGGGCCGTCCGCGCTGGCGGGCGACTGGGTGCGCCACCTGGCGTGGCAGGCGGCCGATACGGTATTCGGCCGCGGCGTGCGCAATCTCGAACGCCGCATCAAGGCGCGCGCGGGGCAATCGCTGCGCAGCCTGCTGCGGCTGCGGCGTGCCGAGCAGTCATTTTTCGAGGCGCGCGACAACGCCCGGGCCGGCCCGGCGAACCTGGCGGACGTGGCCGCGCAGGGCGGCTATGCGGACCAGGCCCACCTGAGCCGCGACGTGCGCGCCATCACCGGCCACAGCCCCGGCAGATTCCTGCGGCTGCTGGCATCGGACGATGAAAGCTACTGGATCTACCGCATCTGGCTCTGACATCTACACGGGAATTTCCGACGTCAGCTTGATGTTCTGCATCGGAATCTCCGTCTTGACGCTTTGCACGCCCTTGATGCTGGTCAGGTGCTTGATCTGGAACTGGTAATAGCCGTCCAGGTCGGCGGCCACCACGCGCAGCAGGAAATCGCAGTCGCCGGCCATCAGGTGGCATTCCACCACTTCCGGCAACTGGCGTATGGCGGCGTTGAAATGGCGCACGGTTTCCGTATCCTGGCCGGTCAGCCAGATGCGGGCGAAGACCGTGAAGCCGCGGCCCACCTTGGCCGGATTGACCACCGCCACATAGCGTTCGATGACGCCGGCCTCTTCCAGCAGGCGCACGCGGCGCAAGCAGGGCGAGGGCGACAGCCCCACTTCTTTCGCCAGGTCGATATTCTGCATGCGGCCGTCGCGTTGCAGGGCGTTCAGGATGCGGCGGTCGATGGCGTCCAGCTTCATTGGTGTTCAATTCCAGCAATTGGTCGAAACGTCGATTCTAAAGCCAATTTCTTATGTATGCATGGCAACAACGCAATCCGATTTCACGCGCTTTGGCAGAAAATAATGGGGAAAGGAAACCCATGCACAGCCTGCCCTCCACCCCTTCTTCTTCTTCTTCTACGCATCCGGTCGTCCTGCCGTCCGGAAAATGGCGCGAAGCGCTGCGCGGCTTGCGCGCCTCGCTGCCCGTGATGCTGGGCTTTGTGCCGTTTGCGCTGGTGCTCGGGGCGCAGGCCGCGCAAAAAGGCTTGAGCGTGGCGGAGCTGGCCCTGATGACGGGGCTGAACTTTGCCGGCGGTTCGGAGTTCGCGGCGGTGCGCCTGTGGACCTCGCCGCCGCATCTGCTGCTGATCGTCGGCATGTCGTTGTTGATCAACTGCCGCCACATCCTGATGGGCGCCGCGCTGGTGCCCTACCTGCGGCATCTGCGGCGCCGGCAAGCCTTGCCGGCCCTGTTCCTGATGTGCGACGAAACCTGGGCCCTGGCGCTGGCGGACGCGCGCGCACGCGGACGCATCAGCATGCCCTACTACCTGGGCGTAGCGGCCGGCCTGTATGCCAGCTGGGTGGTGTTTACGGCCACCGGCGCGGCACTGGGGCCGGCCATCGGCGACATGGAGCGGTTCGGCTTCGACATGGCGTTTACGGCCGTCTTCCTGGTGCTGCTGAAGGGCATGTGGAAGGGTGTGCGCGCCAGCCGGCCGTGGCTGGTCAGCCTGGTGGCGTCGGCCTATCTGCTGCTGCCGGGCGCCTGGCATGTGGCGATCGGCGCGCTGGCGGGCCTGGTCGCCGCCGTGTACTGGGCAGGCCGCCATGATTGACCTGCCGACCCTGCTGGTGATCGTGCTGATGGCCTCGACCACTTATCTGACGCGCATCCTCGGCTATCTGCTGCTGCGCAACCGCCAGCTCAGTGCCCGCACCCTGGCCGTGATGGACAATGTGCCCGGCTGCGTGCTGATCTCGGTGATCGCGCCGGCGTTTGTGTCGGAACAGCCGGCCAACCTGCTGGCGCTGGCCGTCACGGTGCTGGCGGCCATGCGTTTTTCGCTGCTGCCCACCGTGATGATCGGGGTGGCGGCGACGGGCCTGCTGCGCCACTGGCTGGGGTGATGCCGTCATCGCCGTCGCGGTCATGGCGGACCCTAATAAATTATTAATCGCCCGCAGGCATGCTGTGCCTCTGTTTCAACCGCCTGAAAGAGATCCACCGCATGACGCATCCACACACCGTATTTTCCCTGTTGTTCGCCGCCATCCTGGCGGTGGCGTTGCCGGCCGCGCAAGCGCAGGTGCTGGCGCCGGAACTGGCCGCCAAGGAAGCCTCGCCGGCGCCATCGCAATGGGGCCTGGGCCTGGCCGTGGGACTGGACCGCAAGGCCTACCGCGACTACGACAACGACGTCCAGGCCCTGCCGCTGTTGCTGTTCGAAAATCGCTACATCAGCTTTTTCGGTACCACCCTCGACGCCAAGCTGCCGTCAAGCGGGCCGCTGTCGTTCCGCCTGCGCGCGCGCTATGCCAACGATGGCCATGAAGCCAAGGATTCGCCTTACCTGGCAGGCATGGCCGAGCGCAAGGGCGGCGTGTGGCTGGGCGGCGCCGTGCTGTGGCGCGGCGGCGTGGTCAATGCCTCTGCCGAAGCGCTGGCCGCCACCGGCGACGCCGAAGGCAAGCGCGTCAAGCTGGAACTGAACCGCGATTTTCAGGTGGGCGCCCTGACCCTCACGCCGCGGGTGGCGGCCAACTGGCAGGACAAGAAATTTGTCGATTACTACTATGGCGTGCGCGCCGCCGAAGTACGCGCCGGCCGTGCCGCCTACACGGGCGACGCCGCCAGCAATGTCGAACTGGGCTTGCGCATGGGCTACGCCGTGGCGCCGCGCCACAATGTGTTTGTCGACCTCAGCGCCACCAAGCTGGGCGGCGCCATCAAGGACAGCCCGCTGGTCGACCGGTCGAACCAAGGCAGCGTCAAGGCCGGTTACCTGTACAGCTTCTAAGAGCCTATCCCAGTAGTGAGCGTCTGCTGCTTGCAGCTCATCAAGGGCGCCAGCAGGGGGCGTATTCATCTACCGGGATAGGCTCCAAGGTGCCGGAAACAGGATGCGCACGCAAAAGCCGCGGCCATCGAGGCCGGTACCGGTAACGATGCCGGCCCGGTGCAGCCGCGCGATGGCGGCCACCAGCGACAGGCCGATGTCGCTGCCACGCCCGTTGTTGCCTTCGGCAAGGCGGTGAAAGCGCTGGAAGATACGTTCGCGTTCGGCTTCCGGCACGCCGGGGCCGTCGTCGGCCACTTCCAGGTAGACCTGGTTTTCGGCATGGCCGCAGGCGATGCGCACGCGGCCGCCGGGCGGCGCGAAACGCAGCGCATTGTCGATCAGGTTGCGCAGCAGGATGCCGATCTCGTCGATATCGCAGGCGATCTGGCATGGCGTGGCGGCGATGACCAGGGTGCGCCGCCGCTGCTCGGCAACCACGTCGAATTCGCGCACCACGTGCACCGCCAGTTCACTGAGGTCGGCCAGCGCCGCGTGCGCCAGGTGGGTACCGGCGTCGAGCCGCGCCAGGTCGAGCAGCTGCTCGGACAGCCGGGTGCTGCGCTGGGCCACCGCCAGCAGCTTGGCCAGCGCCGCGTCTTTCTCGGCCAGCGTGGCGGCTTTCAATGCGACTTGCGCCTGGGCCTGCAGCGCCGACAGCGGCGTGCGCAATTCGTGGGCGGCGTCGTCGATGAAGCGCCGCTCGCTTTGCACCGCCTGCCCCACCTGGTCCAGCAGATGGTTGAACGAGACCACCAGCGGATGCAGTTCCGTCGGCAGTTGGGCCAGCGGCAGCGGCGTGAGGTCGAATTTTTCCCTGCTGCGCAAGGCCGCGCCGATGCCGATGACCGGGTTCAGCGCACGCCGCACGGCCCAGGCCATCAGCGCGCCGCCCATCAGCAATAACAGGGTGCTGACGCCGAGCACGGTCAGCACCTTGAGCCTGATTTCGGCGTCGATGCTGCTTCGCAGATTGCCCACCTGCGCATGGATGGTGCCGCTGCTGTCGGCCACCGAATACACGCGCCACTGCTTGCCATCGATCAGCGTGGTGCTGAAGCCGTCGATGAAGTCCGGCCGCAATGGCGTCAGCGGCGCGTCCGGCGCGCGCACCACCTGGCGCGTGCGGTTGCTCCACACCTGGAAGCTGGTATCGCTGTCGTACGATGGCTTGTCGTCGGGCGGGAACACGACCGGCTTTGCGGCGTCGAGCGTGCTGAGGCCGGGTGGCATGGAGTTCAATATCCGGTTGCCGATATTGCGCAGATCATTGTCCCAGGCAAAGCCTTCACCGCGCGCGGTATAGCTGACAGCCAGCACCAGCACCAGCACCCAACAGAAGGCGATACAACTGCCGATCACCAGCAGCATGCGTCCGCGCAGCGACTTCATGCGTCGCCGCCGTCTATCATGTAGCCCTGGCCGTGGACGGTGGTGATGATGTTGTCGCCCAGCTTGCGCCGCAGCTGGTGGATGAACACCGCGATGGTATTGCTCTCGATCGCGCTGGCGCCGCCATACACCATTTCGTGCAGGTAATCGCGCGTGACGATATGGCCGGGCCGCTCCAGCAACGCCAGCAGGGTACGGTACTCATGGGCACTGAGCGCGACCCGCACGCCGGCACGGGTGACGACCCGCTTGCCGAGGTCGAGCTGGACCTCGCCGCAGGTCAGCAGCGGTATCACCCGCCCCTGGCTGCGCCGTATCACCGCCCGCACGCGGGCCCACAGTTCATCGAACTGGAAGGGCTTGACCAGGTAGTCGTCGGCGCCGGCGTCGAGCCCCGCGATACGCTCGCTGAGCTGGCCGCGCGCCGTCAGGATCAGCACCGGCGTCACGTCGTAGCGGGCGCGCATGGTCTTGAGCAGGCTCAGGCCTGATTCGCGCGGCAGGCCCAGGTCGAGCAACATCACCGAATACGCGCCGTCCAGCAAGCGCAGCCGTGCCGCTGCCGCGTCGGAGGCATGGTCGATGGTCCAGCCATTTTGCCGCGCGCCATCGCAGACCGCGTCGGCCAGCATGCTGTCGTCTTCAACCAGTAGTATATGCAAGGCAGGCTTTCGAAATCGGCTGGAAGCTGCCATGGTACCGCGCGTTGATTAATCGCTTGTTAATGTTCTTCGTACAGCTTGCCGCGGATTGCCGTGTAATAACCCTCATTCATGGCCTGCGCCGTGGCGCTGTCCGCGCCCGTGATGGCGGCCACGATCTCGCCCGGTGACGGCAGGCTCTTGCGGTCGAGCATCGAATCGGGGTGCCATAGTTTCGCCCGGTTGATGGCTTTGCCACAGTGAAACAGTACTTCATCGATCTTTACCACGATGGCGGTCTTCGGCAGGCGTGCGCCTTCGGCCAGCGCCCGCAGCAGTTCGGGATGCATCGACATCGCCGCATGGCCGTTGATGCGCATGAAGATTTCCAGGCCGGGGAACAGGAACAGCATGCCGATGCGGTCGTCGCTCTGCAGGTTGGTCAGCGAGGCGATGCGGTTATTGCCGGGCCAGTCCGCAAAGGCGACCGTCTTGTTGTCCAGCGCATGCACGAAGCCCGCTGCGCCGCCGCGCGGCGAGGCGTCGAGGCCGTCGGCGCTGCCGCTGGCCAGGCAAAAGAAGGTCGCCGCTTTCAGATAGCTCAGGTGAAACGGCAGCAGATGGTCGAGCACGGCCTTGACGATCATGTCGGACGGCGGCGCGTACAGCTCACTTAAATTCACGTTGGTCATGGTTTATCCTGGAAGCGGTGATGATCACCACCATAGCGCCCAAACCATGGCGCTGCTAAGCTATGGATGCCAATCAATAGCCCGATCGCGCCATGTCCACTGCCACCCCACTCGCCCCGCTGGAAATCAAGCTGCATCACGCCGTGACCATGGCCGATGGCGAGCCGCCCCTGATCGCCGTCACGGGCAAGGAAAGCGCGCCGCGCGAGTCGATGCCGCACAGCCATCCGCCGGGGCAGCTGCTGGGCCTGTTTTCGGGCTTGCTGACGGTGCGTACCGACGCCGGCGCCTGGACCATTCCCACCACGCATGCCGTCTGGATACCGTCCTCGTGCACGCATGCGGCCCGGTCGCATGGTCCGTTTTCGGGCTGGGCCGTGTATGTGGCGCCCGAGCGTTGCGCGCAGTTGCCGCAGCTGCCGTGCGCGATCAAAGTGTCGGGGCTGTTGCGCGAAGCGGTGCTGCGCGCGGCGCAGTGGGAGGTGGCGCCACTGGATCGCGCCCGCGCGCAAGTGGCGCAAGTGTTATTGGATGAGATCGCCGCCGCGCCGGTCGACGCGCTGGGCCTGAGCCTGCCGCGCGAAGCGCGTTTGCTGCGCATCGCCAACGCCCTGATCGCCGACCCGGCCGATCCGCGCACGCTGGAGCAATGGGCCGTCTGGGCCAACCTGGCGCCGCGCACCCTGAGCCGCCGCTTTGCGGTGGAAACCGGCATGAGCCTGACCGCCTGGCGCCAGCGCGTGCGCCTGCTGCGATCGCTGGAACTGCTGGCCGGCGGCTTGCCCGTGACGGCGGTGGCGTTTGATCTGGGCTACGACAATGTCAGCGCCTTTATCGCCCTGTTCCGGCGTACCTTCGGTACTACGCCGGGGCGGTATTTTGCGGTGGGATTGACACCAACGGACGAGGGTTAGACGTCGTTAAAACTCTTCCCACTCCGACAGTGCCGGTTCCGCCTGCTGCTGCTTCTTGGCGGGAGCCGCTACAGGCACCGGCGCTGGCGCCGGCCTGGCCAGCGGCACGGTAACGATTACGGCGTCTGCTGGTTTGGCGACGGCCGGCTGGTCGCCCAGCTTGAATACGCTGACCACCTGCGCCAGGGTGGCGGCCTGTTCGCGCAGGGCGGCGGCGGCGGCGGCCGATTCCTCGACCAGGGCGGCGTTTTCCTGGGTGTCGATGTCCATGTCGCTGATGGCGCGGTTGATCAGTTCGATGCCGGCCGTCTGTTCGGCGCTGGCCGAGGTGATTTCGCCCATGATGTCGGTCACGCGGCGCACGCTGTCGACCAGGTCGGTCATGGACGCGCCGGCCTGGTGCACCAGCGCGCTGCCGCTGGCCACCGAACTGGTCGAATCATCGATCAAATTCTTGATTTCCCTGGCCGCCTGGCTGGACCGTTGCGCCAGGTTGCGCACCTCGGTGGCGACCACGGCGAAGCCGCGCCCCTGTTCGCCGGCGCGCGCCGCTTCCACCGCCGCGTTCAGGGCCAGGATATTGGTCTGGAACGCGATGCCGTCGATCACGCCGATGATGTCGGTGATCTTGCTCGACGACTGGCTGATCTGGTCCATCGTGGCGACCACCTGCGTGATCATGGCGCCGCCGCGCTGGGCCGCGCCCGAGGCGGTATCGGCCAGCACATGGGCCTGGCGCGCGTTGTCGGCGTTCTGCTTGACGGTCGCGGTCAGCTCTTCCATCGACGAGGCCGTCTCTTCCAGCGAACTGGCTTCATGCTCGGTGCGCGACGACAGGTCCTGGCTGCCGGCCGCCACCTGGGCCGAGGCGGCCGCGATGGCGTCGGTGCCGGCGCGCACCGTGCCCACCGTGCGCGCCAGGCTGTCGTTCATGCTCTTGAGCGCTTGCAGCAGCTGGCCCATTTCATCGCGCGATTCGATGATGATGGTGCTGCTGAGATCGCCAGCGGCCACCGTATGGGCCACCTTCAAGGCCTGCGCCACCGGCTTGGTGACGGAATGGGTGATGAGGTACGACAGCAGCGCGGCGCACAGCAGGGCGACGCCCGACAGCGCGATCAGCAGCAGCCGCGTGGTGAGATAGGTGTCGTGCGCGCTGGCGGCGTTCATCGTGGCCTGCTCGCTTTGCAAGGCGATCTCTTGCGCGATCAGCCGCTTGTAGGCGTCGAGCATGGCGCGCACCTGGTCGTACATATACGTACGCGCTTCTTCCAGGGTGCTGGTTTTCACCAGGTCGAGCAGATGGTCCTGGCCTTCGGCATAGCGCACGTGGGCGGCGCGCAGCTGCGCCAGCAGCTCGCGTTCGCGCGGCAGGTTGGCGATGCGCTCGAGCCTGGCCATGTCGGCCACCGCCGCTTCGCGCGCGGCCAGCACGGCGCCCACTTGTTTTTGCCGGTCGGCCGGATCGGTGGTCAGCATATTGTTGCGCAGGGCGATGGCGATATCGTTGACGTGGTCCGCCAGCGCATTGGCAATCGCGATCTTCGGCATGCTGTCCTTCACGATATGGTCGGTGCCCTGGTTGATTTTGCCCAGCATGGCCAGGCCCAGGAAGGAAATGACGATCAGCATGGCGCTGATGGCGCCAAAGCCCAGCGCAAGGCGTTTGCCGATGTTGATGTTGGAGATGAACTTCATGATGGGCTCGATAAGGAAGTGGGAGGACCGGCCGCGCCTGCGAAGCACGTTGTCCTGGGCACACGATACTAGTCTTTTTCATATCACATATCTATAGTGCAATAGACGTAGACCGCATTGTCACCACATGCGGCTGCGGCGTCATTGCGCGCAGCTCATATTCATGGCTTTTATTACGATTCTTCCGGAAAGAAGTCGATACTGGCGTTCTGCATCGCCGCGCTCTCGAGTAGTTCCGAGCAGCCATCGGCATCGGTGCTGCCGCTGATGCTGCGGCCATCGTCGAGGGTGGCGCAGAAGCGGCGGTTCTTGATCGGCAGCATGGTCTGGCGGTCGCGCAGGACCACGCGTTCATCGGCTTTCAAGCTGGTGGTGGGAAAGCTGACTTCAGGAACACTGCCGCCACCGGGCTGGCTGTGCGCAAACAGCGAAGATTTGATTGCGTGGGGACCGCTGCTTTGCTGTGTGATCGCGCCGCCGCCATAGTCGGCCTGTGCGCCCTGCGCCACGATCTTGACGGCTGGCGCCTGGATCTCGATGCCCTCGCCGGCCGTCAATCGAATCTTGCCTGTGGCGCTCAGCTCAATATCACCTTGATGCGCCTGCACCAGCACATTGCCGCTGGCGGCAATCAATTTGAGTCCCAGTTGATGCGCGAACACACTGATGCCGCGCGCCGCGCGCAGGAACAAACCTTGTCCGCTGGCCAGATGCGCATGGCTGGCCGATACCATCTGCAGGGTGTTTTCCGCTCCCACCAGCATGCTGGCCTGGCTGCTCAGTATCATGCCATCGGGTGCGGTGGCCGCCACGATGGCGTCCGGCGTACCGCCGCCCCTGGCCACATTGCTGCCCTGATGCCAGTGTTTCAGGATGCCCAGCAGGCGGCTCAGCTCTGCGTCATCGGTCTGGTCTTTCGCATGGATGCCCGCCAGCTTGCCCAGCTGGTTCGCCACGCCCTGCAAGAGGTCGGCCACGCCGATCAGTGCGGCGCGTTCCAGCTGTACATTTTCGCCATTGGCGGCGCCGTGAGCGCTGATCAGCACGCCCTTGCCGCCACGTACCGCCACCGCCTGATCGCTGCGCAACTCCGCACCCTCGCCGCGCGGCGCGCCATGGCCGTCGGTCTTGGGCCGGGTCAGCCAGCCCAGGTTCAGTTGCGATGCGCCATGATCGCTGGCCAGTTGCACACTGATCTGCCCGGTGCCATCGTCGAAGCGCAACTGGTTGCCACGCTGGCCTTTTATCTCGCGACTTTTGATGCCGGACAAATAGCGGTTGCCGGGCAACTCGCCTGCACTGCTGAGCGCAGGCGGCTGTCCGTTCTGGTTGTACAACTGGCCGACGATGATGGGCTTGTCGGGATCGCCACCCATGAAGGCCACCAGGACTTCCGCGCCGATACGCGGCAGGCCCAAGGTGCCGCACTGGTGCAGACTACCCGCCCCATTGCCGGCCCAGTTCGACGCCACGCGCACCCAGGCCGAATCGGCCTCGTTGTCGGCCGCGCCAGCGCCATGCGCATGCTCATGGTCTTGCGCGCGGGTGGCCGGAAAGCGGATTTTTACCCGCCCCAACTGGTCGCAATGGACTTCCTCTGCCGCCGGACCGACCACCAGCGCGCTTTGCAGGTGCGGATGCGGCATATCCGTTGCCGCATCAAACGCCGGTACGATGGGAATGCCACGCCGTATGGCGGTCAATTGCATCTGCATGCGTACCGCGCTGCCTTCCAGCACGGTGAAATAGTCTTCCGTGCCGGCGCCGCTTGCCTGCATCCAGCGGTGGCGCGCAAACAGGCGTTCGGCCTTGGCCAGCAGCGCCGCAGGAAGATTATTGCGGACATTGACACGCAGCGCCGTGACAACGAACTCGCGCTCCTGCAACGCATGCGTATCGACTTCAGGGTGGCCCGACAGGTTGAAATATTCGCCGACGCACAGGTCGCGCACGCTGCCTTCCGCATGGAAGCATTTCGCCTCCAGGTCATGGCGTTGCATGCGCAAGCGCCCCAGCGAGCACAAGTCTTCATGATCGTTGCCCACATGCGGGGCCAGCAATTGATAGTCATCGAGCAGGGCCGCCAGGTCGTTGCCGCTATGGCCCTGGTCGGTGGCGCCGCGCGCGTGACTGGTCATGAAGTGCGGGCTCAGCGGATAGCTGTAATCCCAGCTATGCTGGCCGGTGCTGGCGGGCTGGAGCGTGCGCACGGCGCTCCATGAGGTCAGGCTGTCACGCTCTTCCGTGGCCGCGTCGCGATGGTAGCGCACGCTGCCTGCCGCGCTCTGGCGCAGGCTGTCGGCGTCGTTGAACATCACCATCGTGTGCACCGGTACCGCTGCAGGCCCCGTTCCGGCACTGGCGCCGGCGCGGAAGAACCAGGCGATGCCGCGCCGCTTCAGCAGGCGCCGGATAAAGGCGGCATCCGATTCATTGTGTTGCATGGTGAATTCGCGCGGCAGCCCGGCACGCTCTTGCAGCACGGGGTCGACTTCGCAGTGGAAGGCGGCAGCCAGCACGGTGCTGGCCTGGCGCCATTCGCCGATGATCAACTTCACGATATCGATCTCGGCCAGATGGCGAAAGACCCTGGTGTTGATGCGTTTTTCCATGATCGACAGCGCGTCGCGCAGCACCAGCTGATAGGTGGCGACGCCGCCATCGCTGTCGCCGGCGCTGGCTTCGGCAACGATGCCGCAGACGCTGCACAAGTCGCCCCGGTCGGTGACGATGTCGATGGCCGCTGGCAGCGCGATCAGTTGCTTCAACGGTAAAACTGCGCTGGTCGACAGGCATAGCACGCGGTACTCCAGCGCGCCGCACACTGCCGTAGTGCCGAAGACCTGTTGCGGCAACAGCATGTCTTCGCTGACACCCTCCGCATGGCACAGGCGCAGGCGCAAGGGGCGGTTCGCCGTATGCAGCAGTTTTTCCAGCTGCATGAATTGTAAAAATTCATTGTTGTCGCTTGCCATGAGAGTCTCCTGCGGATGAAAGGGGCGGATGTGCCAGGCCGCGTTCACGTTGGCGGCAAGACCGGCGGGGTGTCGGTGGCAGCTACCAGCGGCTGGGCATCGGCTCGGCTCTCTTGCGCAGGCGCTGCCATAGCGTTGACGGTGGCGCCAGCCGGGCTTGCGGCAGGCGTGTGCCGGCCGTAAAGAACTGCCGCTCGCCACCCGCGATCAGCAACCCGGCGCCATTGGTGCTGCGCCACCAGCCGGTAGACGGGCAAGGCTCGCCCGAGCGCGCGGTGCTGGCCGGCGCCGGCCCCGGCGCTACTTCGGGCAGCGGCAAGATGGTGGGGCGTACGCGCAGGCTGTCGGCCAGCTTGTCCCACAGCGCCAGGATGGCGTCGTCCCACAGGCTGGACGTTACGTGTCTTCCCGGTCGGCTGTAGCCGCTGCCCAAGCTCAATGAAAGTTGGGGCTTGAACAAATCTTTCGGATTGTCATGGCCCTCCCAATCAAAACTGTGCCGCAGATTGCCATTGTCTTCCCGCACGCGTTCCAGCAATTCTTCGCCTTGCATGCCGGCGTGACTTTTTGGCCCGCTTCGTAATATGTGAAAGTGCGATGCATGCTCCTGCCGGTAGCTATTATTGTGCCGAGCTAGTAAGGACGGGTCCGACTTCAGCCCGGCAGCGGTATCGAGGACGATCGATATATCCGGATGGTCCTTGATGCCGACAAACATCGTGACGCGCTCATTCTGGCTGGCCAGCAGCGGGTCGAGCAGCATGGCGCGGCCGAAGCAAAAACCGGGGGCAGTGGGAACTTCTCCCTCCTTCAGGGCGCGCACCTGGGTGACCAGTTGAGCGAGTTCCCTGACGTCCTCGGTGTTGAGGTATCTGGCAGTAAAATCGAGGCTGGTCTGGCCGGTGCGGATATAGCCATGGACGGCGGCGGCTTGCGTTTCCATGCGTTTTCCGTCTTCAAAGAAATGCGACCAGGTGCGGTCAAATACAAATACCTTGCCTTGCACCATGTCATGCCTGACGGGCAGCACTGTTTCCAGGCTTTCCCAGCCTTTTTCATTCCTGGCCGCTCTCAACTCCGCTTCCTTGGCCGCCAGGTGCTCGGCAAACTGCTGGTCGGTTTCGTCGACCCTGGTGGAAATGGTCCAGCCCGACAGAAAGGCGGGCCGGAACGAGATGGGCGCGTCAACCGGCACGTCGATCAGGAAGCGGCCCACGCACATGGTTTTCATGGTTTGCGTCATCGTTTGCACCTTGATCAGATCGTGGAAACTGCGGATGGAATACGCGCCAACGAGCAGGCTCAGGGTCACACAGACGATAAGGGCCTGCTGGCGCGGCGTGATATTGTGCAGAGTGCGTTTCATGCGAGGTCCTGCACGATGCGCACGATCAGGTGCTGCGTCAGGGCGATCATGGCCTTGTCGTTGTAGCAGCCCTGATGGTCATAGCCGCGCGTGGCGAACAGGTGCTTGATCTTGCCGAGCGGGCCGGCGCCCGAATGCGATGGCACGGTGCCGTCGCCATTGGCGTCCTGCGGCTGGCGTTCAAAGTACATGCTGCCGCTGTCCGGGAACATGACGCTGCGTCCGCCACCAAAGGTGTTGCCCATGCCACGGCCCGCCTTGATGGCGGTGACCGATTTTCCCGCCAGCGATGCTATTGCCGTCCAGCGAAACTCGCCAAAGGTGGGCAGCGCGTCATCGCCATAGAAGGCATAAGTATTCGGGTGATAGTAGGTGTCAATGATTTGCCGGTGAAATCTTTCCGCTTGATCCACAGTTTTGCGCAGGGTATGTGCCAGGTTTGCCTTGTATTTGTCTGCGGGATCGGCCAATGCCGGATCGATCAGGCGATACCAGGGCTTGGTATCGCGGTAAAAATCGTAGGGATTTCCTTCCGGCAGACTGAAATGCTGGTTGACGGGCGCATCCCTCTGGATGCTGGCAATATGCAGCCATTTGCGCTGGTACAGATGGGTGGGCAGCAGTTCCAGCGCGCCGGGCGCGGTGGCCATTACGGCGGTGGTGTCCGCCGCGCTCGGTCCGACAATTTTCGCCACCACCTCCAGCGCGATGGTATCGATCTTGCCGGCGCCGGGACGCGTGGTCTCGGTGCCGCAGGCAATCCGGCTGAAGCAGACCGGAGCGCCCAGGGTCGGCATTACGCCATGGATAATGCCGGCGATGCTGTTCGGTATGTTTTTGGCGCAGGCGCGGGCCACCAGGCCGCCCATCGAATGGGTCACCAGGATCACCTGCGTGCAGACCTGCTTGCGCCCGGCCCAGAAAGCGATGATGCGTTCTATGCGCGATTGCAGCAGCCTGGCGCTGTCTTCATTGGAGGCCATCCAGTTGTAGCCATGCGCATACACGGGGAAATGATGTTTGGCGAACTGTTCAAATTCGCTGTCGAGCAGCGGTTTGACCACGCCGGTGACCGCACCGGGCCAGCCCCAGCGTTCCCGGTCGAATGAGTTGATGACCTGCCAATGGCTTTCCAGCGTGCGTGTGCCATTGAAGTTGTAGAACGTGGCATTGAGATTGCGTTCCAGTGTGTAGAGCAAGGCGCCATAGCTGTCCCAGTGGGCCTGGCCCCAGCCCCGTTCGCGCGACTGCTCCGCGCCGATGCCATCGGCGGCGGCAAGCATGGGCAGGTCGATTTCGCCCTGGTCATCGACTTCCAGTGTTTCGTGATCGAGAATTTGTTGGCGAAGAGCGGCATCTCTATCGTCCCATTTTTTTCCCTCCTTTATGCCAGCGTAACTGCCATTCGGCGGCCGCCAGGCCTCTTCGCCGGGAGCCAGCGCCTGGTTCTGCGGCTGCGCCGGATTGGTGGTGGCGCGTAAATTGCTGCCCATGGTGCCGGGTAGCACGATCACCGGTATCACGCGCGATGGCGGCAGGGTGAACAGGGCGCGGGTGGTGAGTTCCTTCGGCGTCAAGGTCAGCCGTCCGCGCACGCTGCCGTCGGGCTGCAATTGCGGGTGCGGCATCGTGCGGGTCGGTTCATCCATGCTTGCTCCTTGGGTTGGCGTAAGAAGAATCAGCGCTACCTGGGTGGCGGCGCCTCGGCGTCGGCCAGGACCCAGCGGCTGGGCATCGGCTCGGCTCTCTTGCGCAGGCGCTGCCATAGCGCTGATGGCGGCGCCAGCCGGGCTTGCGGCAGGCGTGTGCCGGCCGTAAAGAACTGCCGCTCGCCACCCGCGATCAGCAACCCGGCGCCATTAGTACAGCGCCACCAGCCGGTGGACGGGCAAGGTTCGCCCGAGCGCGCGGTGCTGGCCAGCGCCGGCCCTGGCGCTACTTTGGGCACCGGAAAGATGGTGGGGCGTACGCGCAGGCTGTCGGCCAGCTTGTCCCACAGCGCGAGAATGGCGTCGTCCCACAGGCTGGAAGCGACCGGTTTGCCTGGACGTCCATAGCCGCTGCCTAATTCCAGGGACAGCTTGGGCGTAAATACATCGTCCCTTTTATCAAATGATTCCCATTGAAAACTATGGCCGGTGGTGCCATTTTCTTCATTCACCTTTTCCAGTAATTCTTCACCAGCCAAGCCGGCCAGCTTTTTGCTGCCACTGCGAAAAGTATGAAATCGCGATGCATACTTTTGCCTAGTTGCGCCCCTCGCGGCTCTGCCAAGCAGCGAGCGGTCGGGTTTTAGCCCAGCAGCGGTATAGACGGCAATCGATATATCCGGATGATCCTTGATGCCGACAAACATCGTGACGCGCTCATTCTGGCTGGCCAGCAGCGGGTCGAGCAGCATGGCGCGGCCGAAGCAAAAACCGGGGGCAGTGGGAACTTCTCCCTCCTTCAGGGCGCGCACCTGGGTGACCAGTTGAGCGAGTTCCCTGGCGTCCTCGGTGTTGAGGTATCTGGCAGTAAAATCGAGGCTGGTCTGGCCGGTGCGGATATAGCCATGGACGGCGGCGGCTTGCGTTTCCATGCGTTTTCCGTCTTCAAAGAAATGCGACCAGGTGCGGTCAAATACAAATACCTTGCCTTGCACCATGTCATGCCTGACGGGCAGCACTGTTTCCAGGCTTTCCCAGCCTTTTTCATTCCTGGCCGCTCTCAACTCCGCTTCCTTGGCCGCCAGGCGCTCGGCAAACTGCTGGTCGGTTTCGTCGATCCTGGTTGAAATGGTCCAGCCCGACAGAAAGGCGGGCCGGAACGAGACGGGCGCGTCAACCGGCACGTCGATCAGGAAGCGGCCCACGCACATGGTTTTCATGGTTTGCGTCATCGTTTGCACCTTGATCAGATCGTGGAAACTGCGGATGGAATACGCGCCAACGAGCAGGCTCAGGGTCACACAGACGATAAGGGCCTGCTGGCGCGGCGTGATATTGTGCAGAGTGCGTTTCATGCGCGCTCCTGCGGCAAGTGGGATCGTGTACTGGGGGGCTTGGCCATGTGTGCTCCTTAGGTCACGAACAAGGGATTGCTACGGTTGCAGCAGATAGCACAGGTCGTCGCGGTCCCGGGTTTCCGGCACAATGCACAAAAACGCGTGATTGCCCAGGCGAGCAGCGCCGCCCAGGGTGATGCCTTGCACGTCCTGCCGGCGCAGCACCAACTCGATTTCAAACGTCAGGCCCGCGCCGCAAAATTTGCCCAGCATGTCCTTCAGTGCCAGCGACGCCGGGGCGCCGGGCAGGAGTTGCTCGAACATATAGTGTTCGAGCGGGCCGATGCGCACGCGCACCAGGCTGTCGCGGCTGTACAGGCGCTTGCCGAGCAGCACTCCCGCGCCAAGGGATACGTGTGCCACGCCCAGTTGCGCCTGGTCGTGCATCGGGACGTCTTGCCAATGACCTACCAGCGGCTGGACGTGGACGGTTACGCCAAAATAGTCGGCCAGCACGCTGGCCATGATGTCGGCCGGCATGCTTCTGGCACGCCATTGCACCGCATACCGGGCGATGCGGGCGTCCGGCGTTTCCGCCGGCGCGCCGGCCAGCGCCTGCAGCAGCGGCAGCAAGGTATCCTCGCCCCGTACGTCCTGTAGCGCGTCGAGGCGATGGTGCTGCCAAGCCTGGT
This sequence comes from Janthinobacterium sp. J1-1, assembly GCF_030944405.1. Classification (NCBI taxonomy): domain Bacteria; kingdom Pseudomonadati; phylum Pseudomonadota; class Betaproteobacteria; order Burkholderiales; family Oxalobacteraceae; genus Janthinobacterium; species Janthinobacterium sp. J1-1. The sequence goes on along the minus strand of NZ_CP132339.1, from coordinate 310,718 downwards.
AAAAAAGGGCCACCGCGCGGTGTGAAAACAGGTCGAAAAAGGCACGCGGGCCATCGCTCTTGCTGTCCGCCTCATGCTCTGCCAGGCGCTGCGTGTAATGCAGGGGCAATACGCCATTGCCTCCAAGAAAACCCATAAAGGCTGGAGTCAGATCGATCTGATGCAAGTCTGACGACCGCAGCGCGGCCAGCAAGGTGCAGGCTTCGCCCATGCCGGCCGGCGTTTGCAGGCTGTCGATCTGCGCCGCTGGAAACGACAGCGACATGCGATTGCGAAAGCGCAGATAGTCGCCATCCGGATCGAGACCGTTTTGGCGCAGCCACAGCTCGATCAAGTGCACCGCCTGAAAAAATTCGAAGCGCTGCGGTTCGGCCAGCAATTGATCGATTACACCAGCGGCAGGGCGCCGTTGCGAGGCAGGCATCGTAGCAACTCCTTCCCGGAGGAATGGGACAGGGCCACCACCTGGGTGTAACTGTTCAGGTGGACATACTGGCCAAAAAAATGATCGAGCAACACGATGAAGGCGTGCATGCTGGCCCCGACATACGCACTTTCATCGAGGGTCACGCTGATTTCTACGCCCCTCACATAGGCGGCGCCATGCTGGTCATGCAGCCAGGCACTGGCGGCGCAATGACTGAGGCCGACAATGCCGTTGATCTGGCGCTGCGACAGCGTGTTGCCAGGCTGGGCATACAGACGCAGCATGGCCAGAAACGCATCCAGGCCGTCGTTGCACAGCGAGCGGTGATTCAGTGCCAGATGGGCAATCAAACCCCACGCCTTGCCGCGTCCGCTTGCGAAACGCTGCGTGGCGGTCGGCTTGCGCAGAAAGCGGATCGGATAATTTCCGGTGCCGCTGTCGGCGCGCAGGTCGCCGCCTGGCAAGCCATAGTGCAAGGTGGCTGGCGTGTCGCGGTTGCTGCACGTGAGGCGGATCGACATGGTGCAGTTATTAGTGTTGCCGGGCGCGAAATTACGGTCGACAAAGGCGATGCTGTGTTCATGGCCGGTACTGGCCGCCAGCATGGTGTCATGGCGCCGCGCCAGCCAGTAATGGCCGCTGTCGGCACGGCCATGGCGTGTCGAATAAAAGGGCAGATATTCAGTCAGCGCCGCGCGCTGTTGCGCCGCAGGCACGCGGTGCACGCTGTCAATGCTGTAGATGTCGCCAGCCGGGCCGGCCAGTTGATCCGGCAGCAAGGGGTATTCGCTGCTGCGGTGGTTGAGCCGGATCGGTGTGGCAGCCTGGCTGAACAGGTTGATGACCGGCGTGCAGCCAAGTAGAAAATTATTTTTTGATAATGTTCGTAATAAACCATTGCCGTTGACGCCGGCCAGGATCAGATGCAGGCGCACGCCATGGCAAGGCGCGGTGCTGCGGGCCAGTAACGAGGCCAGGTCAAGGTCAAGAAAATTGAATTTTTCAGGGTAGGCAAAGTATTCGGTCAGCAGCCTGTAGGCCGGCTGCTGTACCGTTTCATGCGGTAGCAAAGCGTCGTCGGGCGTAAAGCCGGTGGTGGCCAATGGAATGTCATCGAGCGCCAGCCAGCGGCCGTCGCCGTCGATTTCGACCCAGGCACGCAGCGTCCGCAGAAACAAGGCGTCGCGCAGTGTGGCACGCAATGCCGGCTCGCCATCGATGAAGATGCGCAGTGATGGCAAAGCCAGCTGTTGCAGCGCGCCGGCATTCGATGTGCTGGCGATGCCTATGCTGATATGCGCGCTTGCCTGTGGCGGTATGGCGCACACCGCCGGCGCGTCGATCTGTGCCTGGCAACGGACCTCGGTAATGGCCACGGGAGCGATCACGACCGGGTAGGCAGTCCTGAACTTGCATGGCGTGGTGCCGTTGCCCGATTTGAGTTCAGTGCCGCGCGGCAGCACGCTCACGCTGTTGATGGCGTTGGCCCTGGCGTCGCCATAATCCACGCGCGCGACCGAATACGAGGGCATCGGGCGCAGGTAATGCGGATATAGCATGCCCAGCAGCGCCGCCGTGAAGTCTGTGTAGTCGTCATCGAGGCGTTTGCTGACGCGCGCCGTAAGCAAGGCGCTGGCCTGTATCAGCAACTCGATGTTGGGATCGGCGCTGGACTCGCCCATCAGCAGTAACTCGCCGGCCAGTTGCGGATAGCGCTCCGCGAACTGACGGCAGGCACGTCGCAAGATGCCGAGTTCACGTTCGAAATAGGGCAGCAGTTGTTCCATCGTTTCCACAGCTCCAGGTACAGAACGAGACCATGAGGGAAAACCATGATGACAGTCAGCAGTTGCCTTTCATTGATCCAGGACAACTAAATTGGCGGTCGAGGCTGTTTGCATGCCGCTGAAAAATCCTGCTGTTGCTCCCAAGAGTGCGCTAGGCTGTGCCTGTTTACCGTACAGTTGTTTTTTGCGCGACACCGCTTGCCGCCATGGCCGATGCTTTTCGCCTGCCCCGATTGTTTTTACTTAGCCGATGGACCCGCATGATTTCTTTTTCCCTTTTCCGCCGCTACCGACGGCCTTCCACGCTATTCCTTCCTTTTTTGCTGGCACTGCTGCTGGCCTTGTCATTTGGCGCCAGTCCCGCCTGGGCCCAGGCCGATGACGACGCCGCCACGGTCGACCAGCGCCTCGACACCTTGCGCAAGCAGATCACCACGATCCAGAAGACCCTGGACGGCGAGGCCGATGTGCCGGACGCGGCGCTGTCGCAAATGAAGGCCGATGCGCTGGCCGCCAGCGCCGAGGCCGACAAGGTGGCGGCCGATATCGAACCGCAGCTGGCCGGGGTGCAGGCACGCCTGGCCGAGCTGGGCAAGCCTGCCGCCGGCGCCAAGGACGCGCCCGACGTGGCCGAGCAGCGCAAGCAGCTCGATCACAGCAGCAGCGAGCTCGACTCACAGGTGAAGCTGGCGCGGCTGTTGTCGGTGGAAGCGGCGCAAGCTTCGGAGCAAGTGACCACGGTGCGCCGCGCGCAGCTGCAGGCGCGCCTGGGCGAGCGGACCTCGTCGATCCTGGCCGGCGCCTTCTGGAAGCAGCTGCACGCCGAATGGCCGCAGACCCGCATGCGCCTGCAAAACCTGGGACAGGAGCTGGTCGATGCGGCGCGCGCCACGCCGGTCTCGGTATGGGCCATCATCTTTGTCTGCATCGTGCTGCTGCTGGCGGCCAGCGTGTGGATCTCGCGCCATCTGCTGATGCTGACCTCGACCCGCGTGCCGCACGGCCGGCTGCGCCGCTCGCTGCATGCGCTGGCCGTGCTGGTGCTGGCGCTGGCCACGCCGGGCCTGGTGGCCGAGCTGCTGGCCTTCGGCATGCGCTGGAGCGGCAACCTGTCGGACAAGACCAGCGTGTTCCTTGGCAGCCTGGTCGGCGTGATCTGCTTTGCCGGTTTCACGGCCGGGCTCGGCCACGCCCTGCTGTCGCCGAACCGCACCTCGTGGCGCCTGCTGCCGCTGTCCGACGCGCTGGCGGCGCGCATGGGCCGCTACCCGACCGTGTTCGCGCTGGTGATGGTGCTGGTATGGGCTGCCGAGCGCGTCTCCATCGTCATCAATACGGGCTTGTCGACGGCGGTGGCGGTCAACTGCATCGTCGCGCTGGTGCTGAGCATTACGGTGGCCTACGGCTTGCTGCGCGCCGAACGCTGCTGGCGCCAGGTGCGCGCCGCCGACCCGGATTCGCCCGTCACGCCGCTGTGGCTGCGCTGCGTGGTGGTGGTGCTGTGGCTGGCGCTGGCGGTGAGCCTGATCAGCCTGCTGGTCGGTTATGTGGCCTTCGGCAGCTTTGTCACCAAGCAGATCACCTGGATCATGGTGGTGGTCTGCACCACCTACCTGCTGACGGTGCTGGTCGACGATGTGTGCATGTTGCTCGCTTCGCGCCCGCCGCCGCCGGACTCGAGCAACCCGGTGCTGGCCACGCCGAAGGCGCGCGACCAGGCGGCCGTGCTGCTGTCGGGCCTGGGCCGCGCCCTGATCGTGCTGCTGATGCTGATGCTGCTGCTGGCGCCGTTCGGTGAAGGGCCGGCCGAACTGTTCCAGCGCCTGGGCAAGTTGCAGGATGGCCTGGCCATCGGCGAAGTGGCGATCCGCCCCGGCTCCGTGATCCAGGCCTTGCTGGTGCTGCTGGTCGGCTATATCGGCGTGGGCTTTTTCAAGCGCTGGCTGCAAAACAGCTACTTGCCGACCACCAATCTCGATTCGGGCATGCAGACCTCGTTCCTGACCCTGTTCGGCTATGTCGGCGCGATCATCGCCGTGGCGCTGGCGCTGTCGTCGGCCGGCATCGGGCTGGAACGCATCGCATGGGTGGCGTCGGCCCTGTCGGTTGGTATCGGTTTCGGCCTGCAGGCGGTGGTGCAGAACTTTGTGTCGGGTTTGATTTTGCTGGCCGAACGCCCCGTCAAAGTGGGCGACTGGGTCTCGCTGGGTGGCGTCGAAGGCGATATCCGCCGCATCAATGTGCGCGCCACCGAAATCCAGATGGGCGACCGCTCGACGGTGATCGTGCCGAACTCGGAATTCATTACCAAGACGGTGCGCAACGTCACCCACGCCAGCCCGCTGGGCCTGGTGCAGGTCAAGCTGCCGCTGCCGCTGGGCACCGATGCGGAAGCGGCGCGCGCGCTGATCCTGGGCGTGTTTGTCGACAACCATGATGTGCTCGACACACCGGCGCCCAGCGTGCAGCTCGACGGCATCGACAATGGCAACCTGCTGTTCAACGCCACCGGCTTTGCCTCCTCGCCGCGCCTGACGTCGGGTATCCGCAGCGCCCTGCTGTTCGAACTGCTCAAGCGCCTCGATGCCGCCGAGATCTCGATCGCCAAGCCGAACACCATGATACTGAGCGCCTTGCCGACGCAGCTCGAAGCGCCGGCCATTTCGGCCGCCGCCCCTTCGGCGCCATCGCCGTCCGCCCCGCCGCTGGGCGCCTGAGGCCCATCCCTGCCCCGCTCCTGATCACGTTTCACGTGAAACAATCAGGAGCGGCATGCTCTTGCACGATTGCATCAGTACCATTTGTCCGTTTTCAGGCACGATAGCGTCTCCACGTATTTCTGCCGAAGGAACACCATGCTTACGATTGCCATCGCCCAGCGCAATTTCACCATCGGCGATTTCGACGCCAACACCGCCGCCGTCCTCGACCAGATGCGCCGCGCCAGCGACGGTGGCGCGCAGATGGTGGTATTTTCCGAGCTGACCTTGAGCGCCTATTACCCGGGCGACCTGTTCGAGGATGCCGCCTTCTTGCGCAGCATGGACGCGGCGCTGCAGACGGTGCTGCAGGCATCAAAACGCTGGCCGGCGCTGGTCACCGTGCTCGGGACGGCGCGGCCCAACCCCGGCCCTGGCAAGCCCTTGCACAACGCGCTGCTGGCGATCCGGAACGGCCAGATCGTCGCCGAATACTACAAGCAGTTGTTGCCCACCTACGGCATCTTCGACGAGGGCCGCCATTTCGAGGCGGGGCCACCGGTGGCCTGCACCCTGGAGGTGGCCGGCCACAAGGTGGGCTTCATGATCTGCGAAGACGGCTGGAACGACGAAGGCAAGGCCTACGCCGTCAATCCGTTCGCCTCGCTGCAGGCGGCGCGGCCCGACTTGGTGGTCAGCATCAACGCCAGCCCGTCCGATATCGGCAAGCGCGCGCTGCGCCACGCCGTGTTCGGCGCCGCCTGCCGCCGCCTGGAGCTGCCGCTGCTGTTCGTCAACCAGGTCGGCGGCCACGACCAGCTGGTGTTCGACGGCGCCTCGTTCGCCATCTCGCCGCAGGCCGGGGTGCAGTTCGAGGCGGCCCGCTTCGTGGAAGATTTTCAATTGCTGCGCTTCGAGGGCGGCCAGTTCCGCCAGCCCGATGGCCAGCCGTTTCCCGTGCCTGATGTGGACGGCATCCCCGCGGTGGAATTCGCGCGCCGCCAGATCGTGCTGGGTTTGCGCGACTATGCGCGCCGCTGCAAGTTTACAAAGGTCGTCGTCGGCTGCTCGGGCGGCATCGATTCGGCGCTGACCCTGGCGCTGGCCGTCGAAGCATTGGGGGCCGAGAATGTCATTGGCATCACCATGCCGTCGGTGTTTTCCAGCGCCGGCTCCGTCACCGATTCGGTGGCCCTGTGCGCCAACCTGGGCATCACCCTGCTGACGCACCCGATCCGCGACATCGTGGCGCACTATGAAAGCGGTTATGCGGCCGCGTTCGACGGCAAACTGGCCGGCCTGCCACTGGAAAACCTGCAGGCCCGCGTGCGCGGCACGATATTGATGGAATACTCGAACGCGTTTGGCGCGCTGCTGCTGACCACTGGCAACAAGAGCGAAATCTCGGTCGGCTACTGCACCCTGTATGGCGATACCAACGGCGGCCTGGGTCTGATCGGCGACCTGTACAAGACGGAAGTATTTGCCCTGTCGCGCCATGTGAACGCCAGCGCGGGGCGCGAGCTGATCCCCGTCGCCGTGCTCGACAAGCCGCCGTCGGCGGAACTGGCGCCGGGCCAGCGCGACACCGACAGCCTGCCGCCCTACCCCGTGCTCGATGAAATTTTAAAATGGCATATCGAGGGCAACCGCCTGCCGGCGCCGGAAAGCGCGCAGGCGCTGGCCTTTGTCGGCCAGCTGCGCGAGAGCGAGGAAGGCCGCCGCCTGGTCACGCGCATCCTCGGCATGGTGGCGCGCAATGAATACAAGCGGCGCCAGGCGGCGCCCATCATCCGCGTGCGATCGCGCGCCTTTGGCAGCGGCCGCCAGTTGCCGATCGCCGCCCACTACCCCACCGGAGACACCGCATGAGCCCAGTACATTCCCCCCCTGCCTTTGACTGTGCGGTATTGATCGGCCGTTTCCAGCCATTCCACAGCGGCCACGCTGGCCTGCTGCAGGCGGCGCTGGCCAGCGCCGCGCAGGTAGTGGTCGTGCTCGGCTCGGCTTTCCATGCGCGCAGCCCGAAGAACCCGTTTACGTGGCAGGAACGGGCCGCCATGATCGCCGCCAGCCTGCCCGAGGCGCAGCGCGAGCGCGTGCACTACGTGGCCGTGCGTGATTACTACGACGATGGCCTGTGGGCCGACAGCGTGCGCCGCAAGGTGGCCGCTGCCGTGCCAGCCTCGCGCGTGGCCCTGGTGGCCTGCTTCAAGGACGCCACCAGCTATTATCTGCACCATTTTCCGCAGTGGCAGATGCTGAACCAGGAGATCGACGCCGGCGCCCCGATCGGCGCCACGGCGATCCGCAAGGTGCTGTTCGAAGCGGAAGATGTCGACGTGTCGCTGGGCGCGCTGGCGCAGCTGCTGCCGAAGGCGATCGCCCAGTACCTGAAAGCCTGGACCATGCTGCCGTGGTATGCGCCGCTGGTGCAGGAGCACCGCGCCATCGAAGCCTACAAGACGCGCTGGCGCACGGCGCCGTATGCGCCGATCTTCAGCACCGTCGACGCGCTGGTGCAGACCGGCGGCCATGTGCTGCTGGTGAAACGCGGCGGTTATCCGGGCAAGGATTTGTGGGCGCTGCCGGGCGGCTTCCTGGAGCCGCGCGAACGCCTGCTGCAGGGTGCGATCAGGGAGTTGGCGGAAGAAACGCAGCTGGGCGTGCTGGCGCCGACCCTGGAAGAAGCGCTGGTCGGCGTGGCCGTGTTCGACCACCCCGACCGCAGCCAGCGCGGGCGCACCATCACGCACGCCCACCATTTCAACCTGCAGACCAGCCAGCTGCCCGAGGTTTCCGCAGCCGACGACGCGGCGCTGGCCCGGTGGCTGCCGCTGGCCTCACTGCCGTCGATGGAGGAAGAGTTTTTCGAGGATCATTTTCATATCCTGAATCACTTCTTGAAGCTGACGCACGAAGAGCGCTGACACTGCACAGCGTCAGCGCTCTTTGGGAACCGGCTTACGACGTCAACCGGTTCCAGCCATGGCGCACGGCATCCTTGAAGTTTTCCCAGGCCGACTGCGGGTAGGTATGCTCCCAGTTGCTGCGCAGGTCGGGTTCCACTTCGTCCCATGGACGGCCGCGATAGCTGTCGCTGCCCGCCATCGAGCGGCCATAGCGGTAGGCCGGATCGTAGTCCTCGAAACGCGCGCCGGTGCTCAGGTAGGTCGAATCCCAGTGGCTGCGGTAGTACTGCTCGTCGTCGACGATATCGTTCGACAGGGTATCGACGCGCGGGTAGCTGCGCACATTGCGCGTGCCGCCCAGGCTGGTCGCGCCACCCGGTTGAATGAAGTCCGGCGTGTCGTCGCGGGCGAACTGCTGCGAGGCCGCCGATGACTGGCTGAGGTTACCGACAGGAACGGCAGGATTGATGCCCAGTTCGGCGCCCGCGCCCAGCGGCGTGGCCTGCTGCGACAGGCTGCCCGCCTGCGACTGCGATTGCAGGTTGGCGGCGCTACTGCCGCTGAGGTTGCCCGTGCTGCCGCCGGCATAGCCCGCGCCGGTGGTGCTGTCGTCGCGGCTCCAGCCGCCGGCGCGCCACTGCTCGCTGTGCTCTTCGATATTGAGCGGACCGAAGTCTTCCACGATATCGCTGGCGCGGTCGATCTCCGCGTCGCTGGCGCTTTCCAGGGTCAGCACCACGTGGCCGCGCGAGACGGCTTCCGCATACACATAGCGGTCTTCATGGCTGCCGAACAGGTCCGCAAAGAAATGCTTGATGCTGGCGACAAAGCCGTCGTCGTCGCGTCCGGTGGTATTGGCGACGGTCGAGGTGGCCGAGGGCGCGCCGCTATAGTCGCTGGCCGCGTCGTTGAGACGGATGCGCTCGCTGCCGAAGCCCGAGGCGATCAATTTTTGCCGTGCGCTTTCGGCCGATGCGCGGTTGTCGAATACTGCTGCCAAAGTCTGTGCCATGATGGTCTCCGATCGGTAAGGGATAAGGTAAGTGCATCATTCGCCGTAGCCGCAGCCTGCCTTTTGGTAAAAGGCAGCGTCTGCAGTCATGGCACTAGTCTAGGACGAAAAACAGCGGGACGTCGTTCCTTTGCCGTGCGGGAATTGTTTCACGTGGAAGAGAGGGGAGCCCCCACGAACTCGCGCAGGAAGTCGATAAAGGCGCGCACCTTCTCGGCAATATGCCGGCTGTCCGGATACACGGCATACACACCCTGCTGCGGAAATATCACCTCGGGCAACAGGTGGCGCAAACGCCCTGCCCGCACGTCCGCTGCCACCTGCCACCGCGGCAGCAGCGCCACGCCGCAGCCGCCCAGCGCAAAAGCGAGCAGCGCCGAGGCGGAGTCCGATTCGATCATGGTGTCCTGTTCGGCTGCAAACGCGACCTCTCCCTCCGGCGTCCGCACCTGCCAGCGCAAGGGCGTGGCCAGCCTGCCATGCGCCAGCCAGCGTGCGCGCTGCAGGTCCTGCAGCGTGGCGATGCCTTTTGCGGGCAGGCTGGCCAGGTAGGCGGGCGAGGCGACGGGCCAGATCGCGTAGTTTTCCACCAGCGCCGCGCGGTAGCTCGAATCGTTCAGCTGCCCCATGCGGATCGCCAGGTCATAGCGGCCCGAGATCAGGTCTTCGTGCGAGGACGATGACGAATGCTGGATCTGCAGTTGCGGATGCACGCCCGCGAACGCGATCAGCGCGGGCACGACGGTGCGCTGGCCGTATTCGACCGTGGTGGTGATGCGCAGCGTGCCGCGCAGTCCCTGGTGGCCCTGGCGCGCCGTTTCGATCGCGCCATGCGCTTCGCCCAGCACGCGCTGGCAGTCCTCGTAAAAACGCCGGCCCACATCGGTCAGCGCCAGGCTGCGGGTGCTGCGCGTGAGCAGCGATACCCCCAGTTCCGCCTCCAGCTGCTTCAGGTTGAAGCTGACGACGGCCTTGCTTTGCCCCAGCACGGCGGCCGCGGCGGTCAGCGATCCGGCATCGACAATGGCGATAAAAATCCCGAGGCGGTCAAGACTGATCATGGATAAAAGTGTGGAAACATGCGGGTTTCAAAGGAATGTCAAAATATTTTTGACAGTGTAATCGCAAGCATGGCCTTATGCAAATCGCGGCCAGGCCGCAAGATTGCGCTTTGCCATTCGGAAGCACCATGGACTACCGCAAACAGGTCGCCGCCATTTACCTGCTGGGCTTTTTCATCGACCTGGTCAACATGTTCATCACCAGCGTGGCCTATCCCGACATCGGCCGCGCGCTGCATGCCTCGGTGGCGCAGCTGGGCTGGATCAGCACCGCATATATCGCCGGCCTGACTGTCGTGATGCCCTTCAGTGCGCGACTTGCTGCTTATTATGGCAGCAAAACCGTCTTTATAGCGTCTTTGCTAACTTTTTTCTTTGCAAGTATTGCTGCCGGACAGGCCGATTCGATCGGCGCGCTGATCGCCTGGCGCGCGCTGCAGGGCCTGGGGGGCGGCCTGTTGATCCCGCTGGGGCAAAGCATGACCTACCGGCTGTACCGCCCTGCCGAGCGCCCTGGACTGTCGTCCGTGATCATGCTGGTGGGCTTGCTGGCGCCGGCGCTGTCGCCGGCCATCGGTGGCATGATCGTCGATGGCCTGTCGTGGCGCTGGATTTTTTACCTGAACGCCCCGCTGGCGGCGCTGGCGCTGCTGCTGGCCGTCCGCTGGCTGCAGCCTGATTCGCCGCGTGCAGCGCTGCGCCCGTTCGCCTCGATGCTCAATCTGCGCCTGATCGGCGAACCGCTGTTGCGCGTGTCGATGCTGGTGTATCTGCTGGTGCCGGGCGTGTTCATGGGCGTCAGCCTGCTGGCCACCTTGTATTTGCAAGGGATCCTGGGCATGTCGGCCGCCGGCGCCGGCGCGCTGATGCTGCCTTGGGCGCTGGCGTCATTTTGCGCGATTGCCCTGACGGGAAAAAGCTACCGCCGCGTGGGGCCGCGGCCGCTGTTTTTCGCCGGCGCGCTGCTGCAGGCGGCCGGCATCCTGACGCTGGCGTGGGTCGATACCGGCCGCCAGCTTTTCCTGCTGGCGGCAGCCTATGCCCTGATGGGTTTTGGCGGTGGCTTGTGCAGCAGCACGGCGCAAAGCACGGCCTTCCTGCGCACGCCGGACAGCGATTTGAGCCAGGCCAGCGCCATCTGGAACATCAACCGCCAGCTCGGGTTTTGCCTCGGCGCCGTGCTGGCCAGCGCGCTGCTCGAGATGCTGCTGGCCGCGCATGGCGTGACCGCCGAAGACGCGCGCGCCATGCCGGTTTTTCAGCTGTGTTTTGCGCTGGCGGCGGCCTCGGTGGTGCTGCCGCTGGCGCTGTGTTTGCGCATCGATAACCGCGCTGTTCTAGATTTACTGGAGAAGACGAAATGACTGCATCGAACCGCTATTTTGACGACGTTTTATACACCCACATGCTGATACGCGACTGGCTCGCCGGCGCAGAAAAGGAAGCAGAAAAATGCGCCGGTTTGCTGGCGCGTTTTTCGCCCGGTTTTTCCATGATCGCGCCGTCCGGAAAACAACTGGATATCGCCGGCCTGACGGCTTTTTTTACCGCTGCCGCAGGCAGCCGGCCGGGATTGCAGATGCAGATCAGCGAGCTGGCGCTGCTGCAGCAAAGCAGCGCTGGCGCCGTGGTCAGTTATCGCGAAATTCAGTCGCAGCCGGGCCTGGACAGTACCGAACGATGGTCGACAGTCGTGTATGAGAACATGCCCGATGGACGGCTGTTGTGGCGCCATCTGCACGAAACCTGGATGGTGTGAAGCGCTGCACACGCGGTGTTTTCCTACAGCAGCGCAAGACGTGCGCCGGGTACGCTGGAGCGCTCTTCGGCCTAAGATCACCTCTTTTAGCGTCCCTTGACAGGAGATCAGCCATGAGCGAGACCATCAAACCCGAATCGGACCAGGCCCGCAACAGCCGCATGGACAAGACCGACGCCGACAAGGCCGCCGGCGACCCGTATGCCAACCAGGGCGGCGGCAAGATCGCCAGCGGCACCGCCAATAGCGGCCACTGGGCCAACGACGTGATCACGCGCGAGAGCGGACCGACCGCGATCGAGCAGGAAAACATGCCCACCCTGGGCCAGCCCGACAGCCACGCCAACGTCAAGGGCTCGGGCCAGCAGCCGCAAAGCGAAGCGGGCAAGCTGCTGGACGACCGGCCAGGGCGCAACGAGTCGAAAGATATCCACCGCTCGTTGAATGTGCACGAATAAAAGCAATCGCAGGGCGCAGATCAGTAGGTCGGATTAGCGCGGCGCAGCCGCGCGTAATCCGACAATATTGTTGGCGCAGATTCAGCTCAGATCATGCAAATCCCTGGCCACCGCCGGACCCACCGTCCACTGTGAAAACTCCACTGCCAGCCCACCGCGTTCCGGCGTGCAGCACATGGGGCCCACCAGGTAGCGCGCGGCGACCGGAAACGGCGCCAGGCGCAGCAGCGGCCACACTTTTCCGTCGACCGAATACTGCACCCGTATCACGCCCTCGCTGACGGTCACGCGCAGCCAGAAACCGTCCGGCATGGCCGGCGCGGCGCTCACGGCCCAGTCGGATGTATCGACCGTCAGCACGGTGCTGAGCCACAGCTGATCGTCGGAGAATTCGACGCCGCACTTGATCCAGTTTTCCGCGTCGATGCGCGCCATCAGCCCGGCCTGGTCGTACAGGGTGGCGTAGTGCCCGGCCACATGCACCTGGGCCGTGAAATCACCATCGGTGGCCACGCCGAAAAAGTGGCCGCTGTCGCGGATAAAACCATAGCTGGTCTTGCGCCAGAAGTCGGTCTTGTCGTCGCTGGTGACGCGCAAGGTGCCGTTTTCAAGCGACCATTTTTCCGGCTGGTTCAACCAGCTCGCCTGTTCAAACATCGTGTCTCCTCCGTGGTTCAGAAATTATGCGATAGCCCCCATCCCAGCGCCTGGTACAACGCGACCGCAGTGGTGTAGGACGCGGTTTCCGACTGCAGCGCCTCGCGCCGGATCTCGTACAGCGCGCGCTGGTTTTCCAGCACCGCCTGGTAGCTGCCGGCGCCCGCCTGATAACGCGTGCCGGCGATCCGCAGCGCGGCGCTGGCGTGGCGTGCCGATTGTAGCAAGGACGCCAGCCGGGTTTGATTTTCCGCCAGCTGCGTGACGGCGTTTTCCACCTCTTCCTGGGCCAGCAACAGCGCCTGTTCATAGCCGGCCAGCGCGCCTTGCGCCACCGCCTGCGTGCCGCGCACGCGGGCCCTGGCGCTACCCAGTTGAAAAGCCGGATGGCTGATGGTCGGCGCCACGTCGAATGCGCGCGCGCCGCCGTCCAATACACTGCTGCCGCGCAGCGCAAAAAAGCCGAGAAAGCCGCCCAGGCTGAGCCTCGGATACAGGTCGGCCGTGGCCGCACCCACGTCCTCGCTGGAGGCGGCCAGCAGACGCTCTGCGCGTACTACGTCGGGCCGCTGCCTGATCAACCGGTTGACGTCGCCCAGCGGCAGCTGGCCCGCCAGCGGCGCCGCCGCAGGGGCGTTCAAGAGCAGCGTGGTGGTTCCCGGCGCCTGGCCGCCAAGCACATCGAGCCGGTACCCCGCCTGGCGTAAATGCGCCTGCAAGGGCGGCAGCGCCGCCTCGCTGCGCGCCAGGTTGGCCAGCGCGTTTTGCCGCTCTTCCGGCAGGCCGCTGCCGGCCGCCAGGCGTGCATCGATCAGGGCCACCGTTTCGCGCCAGCTGTCCACCTGCGCTTGTGCCAGCACCAGGCCTTGCCGGTCGCCCAGCGCCTCATAGTAATTGCGCGTCACCTCGGCCGCGATCACCAGTTGCGCCTGGCGCAGATCGGCTTGCGCGGCGTCGGCGCGCGCCTGCGCCGAGCGGCTGACATGGCCCAGGCGGCCAAACAGGTCGAGCTCCCAGCGCGCATCGAGACCGAGCCGCGTGCTGGCCATGGCACTGCGTGTCCCGGGCGCGGTTTGTTCCACCTTGCGCTGCCAGCCGGCCTGGCCGGTAACGGCGGGCAGCCGGTCGAGTTCCCGCGCGTCGAACACGGCGCGCGCGGCCAGCAGACTGGCTTGCGCCTGCGCGATATCGCGGTTGTGCGCCAGCGCGCCGGCGATCAGTTGCGTGAGCAGCGCATCATCAAAAAAAGTCCACCATGGCGTGCTGCCGGCGACATCGCCAGCGGGCTTGAACTGCGCTTGTTGCGGGCTTGCCAGCGTGATCGTTGGCGTCTCCGGCGTGACGTAGGCCGGGCTGACGGCGCAGCCGGCCAGCAGCAGCGTCACGAGGGGAAAGGCAAGGGTTTTCTGATTCATCATGATCCTTGTGGTGCGGTGGCTTGCGCCCGTTCGCTGGCATCGCCGGCGGCGTGATTGCGGGCCAAAAAGGTATACATGGTCGGCAGCACGAACAGGGTAAACAAGGTGCCGACCAGCATGCCCGAGACGATCACCACGCCCAGGCCGAAGCGGCTGTTGGCGCCCGCGCCGGAAGCGAACAGCAGCGGCACCAGGCCCACCACCATGGCGGCCGTCGTCATCAAAATGGGGCGCAGGCGGATCTGCGCCGCGCGGGCAATCGCGCTGGCACGGTCAAGCCGCTGATGCGCCTGCAATTCGTTGGCAAACTCGACCATCAAAATGCCGTGTTTGCTGATCAGGCCGATCAGGGTCACCAGGCCGATCTGCGTGTAGATATTGATGGTGGCCCAGCCCAGGGCCAGTGGCATCAGGGCGCCGCAAATCGACAGCGGCACCGTGATCAGGATGATCAGGGGGTCCATCAGGCTTTCATATTGCGCCGCCAGCACCAGGTAGATCACGATGACGGCCGCAAGAAACGCCAGCAGCAGCGCATTGCCTTCGGTGGCGAACTGGCGCGCGTCGGACTGCCAGTCGTAGCTGAAACCGGGCGGCAGGTTTTTCGCCACGCCGTCGAGGAAGGCCACCGCGTCGCCCAGGGTGACGCCGGGCGCCGGCACGCCCTGGAAGGTGGCGGCATTTTGCTGGTTGAACTGGGTCAGCTGGTTCGGCTCGACCTCCTGCGTGAGCGTTACCAGGCCGGACAGCGGCACCAGGCTGCCGTCGTCGGCGCGCACGTATTGCTGTGTCAGCGCCTGCGCGGTGAGGCGCCGGGCGCGCGGGCTTTGCGCGATCACGTCATAGGCGCGGCCATCCATGCTGAAACGGTTCAGGTAGTTCTCGCCCACCAGCACCGCCAGCGACTCGCCGATGTCCTGCATCCGCACGCCCAGGCTATTGGCTTTTGAACGGTCGATCTTCACTTTCAGCACCGGGTTGTTGTAATCGAGATCGCTGTCGACCACGGCGAACAGGCCGCTGTCGCGGGCGCGCTGCTTGATGTCTTCCATGGTGCGAAACACGGTGGCGTAATCCTGCGCGCTGCGCAGCACCAATTGTACCGGCAAGCCGCCGCTGGACCCCGGCAGGGGCGCCATCTGGAAGGCGAAAATGCTGGTGCCTTCGACGTCGCCCACGGCCTGCTGCAGCTGGGCCTGGATCACGGCCGCACTGCGCGCGCGCTCGCCCCACGGCGTCAGGTTGATGCCGCCGATGCTCGACGCCGTACCGTCGCTGCCGTTGATGATCCAGGTCGATGCCGTCTCCGGCGTGCGCCGGTAGATCGCTTCGAGTTTGCTTGAAAAGCGCTCGACATAATCGAGGTTGGCATGCTGCGGCGCCTTGATGGCCGTCAGCACGCTGGCCTGGTCTTCCGACGGCGCCAGTTCGCGCTGCGGCAGCAGGTACAGGAACGGCAGGCTGGCCATCACGGCCAGGGCAAAGCCGCCACTGAGCCAGCGGCGCCCCAGCGACCAGGCCAGCAGGCGCGCATAGCGGCTGGTGAGGCCACCAAAAAAGTGTTCGGCGGCGCGCGCCATGCGTCCTTCCGACGTTTTTGACTGCAGCAGGAAGGAACTCATCACCGGCGACAGGGTCAGCGCCACCACGCCCGACACCACCACCGCGCCGGCCAGGGTCAGCGCGAACTCCTTGAACAGCGCGCCCGTCAGGCCGCCCATCAGGCCGATCGGCGCATACACGGCCGCCAGGGTGATCGTCATGGCGATCACGGGGCCGGCCACTTCGCGCGCGCCCGCCAGGGCCGCCGCCACCGGCGTCTTGCCTTCCTCGATATGGCGGTGCACGTTTTCCACCACCACGATGGCGTCGTCGACCACCAGGCCCACCGCCAGCACCATCGCCAGCAAGGTCAGCAGATTGATGCTGAAACCAAAGGCCAGCATCAGCGCGGCCGCGCCCAGCATCGACAGCGGGATCGTCACCACCGGGATCAGGACCGAGCGCAGGGAACCCATGCACAACCAGATCACCAGCACCACGATCGCCAGCGCTTCGAGCAGCGTGTGCGCCACTTCGTCGATCGAGGCCTGGTTAAAGCGCGCCGTCTCGAACGCCAGTTCCACCTTGACGCCGGGCGGCAGGGTTTTCTGGATCTCGGGCAGCAGTCGCTTGATGCCGTCGACGATCACCAAAGGATTGCCGCCCGGCGTGGGGAACAGGCCCAGGTGCACGGCCGGCACGCCGTCCATGCTGGCGCTGGTTTCGCTGGCGGCCGCGCCCAGTTCCACCGTGCCGATATCCTTGAGCCGTATCAGCGCGCCGCCATCGTCCTTGCCATTGGCAACCACCATCTCGCGAAACTGCGCCACGCTGGTCAAGTCCGTATTGACGCTGATAGTCGAGACGACGAATTGCCCTTTTATTTTGCCGGGCGCGGCCTGGTAGTTATTGCGCCGCACGGCGGTCGCCACATCGGACGCCGTCAATCCGCGCGCCGCCAGTCTGGCGGGGTCGATCCACAAGCGCATCGCCAGTTGCTGGCCGCCGAAGGTCTCCACTTTCGCGACGCCATCGATGCTGGAAAACATCGGCTGCACCACGCGCGCCAGGTAGTCGGTCAGCTGCGCCGCCGATACCGTATCGCTGGCAAAGCCGACATAGGCGACGGCCGTGGAGTCGCCGGCCGAGCGTTCGATCACGGGGTCGAACGCGCCTGCGGGCAGCTTGTAGCGTACCTGGTTGACCTTGGCCATCACCTCGGTCAGCGCCTGGGTCGAATCGCGGTTCAGTTCCATGCGCACGGTGACCAGGCTGCCGCCCTGCACCGACGACGACGTCAGGTAGTCGATGCCTTCCACCGACGACACGGCCTGCGCGATCGGCTGCGTGACAAAGCCCTGCATCAGGTCGGCCGAGGCACCCGGATAGCTGGTGGCGATGGTGATGGTGGATGTTTCGAGCATCGGGTATTGGCGCACCGGCAGCTGCTTGATGGCGAGCATGCCGAGCATGACGATCAGGCTGCTGATCACCAGCGCCAGCACGGGGCGGCGCACGAACAGGTCGGTAAAGTTCATCGCACGGTGTCCTTTTCCAGGGTATTGGCGACCGGCTGCACCGCCATGCCATCGGCCAGTTTCAGCTGGCCCGAGGCGACCACCTGCTGGCCGGCCGCAAGACCCTTGACGATTTCCACGCGCCCTTCCGCACGTTCGCCCAGGGTGACCGCCACCCGTTTCACGGTCAGCGTTTTGCCCTGCTGCGCGACAAACACCGTGTCGCCATACGCGCTGTAGGTGACGGCCGTTTCCGGCACCGTCAGTTGTGCCTGGGTGTCGCGCGCCACCTTCACATTGGCGTACATGCCGGCCTTCAGCGCGCTGTTTTCCTCGGTCAGCGCCGCCTGCACCTGCACCATGCGCGCGCGTGAAATCAGGGGATCGATGGCGCTGATCTTCGCCGCAAATACCTGGTCGGGATACGCGTCGACCGTCAGCCGCACCGCCTGGCCTGGCGCCAGTCTGGCGCTGCCCTGTTCATCGAGAGAAAAATTCACCAGCAGGGATGTGGTGTCGACCAGGCTGGCCACCGTATCGGCAGGGTTCAGGTACTGGCCCGCATGCACGCGGCGGATGCCCATCTGGCCCGCAAATGGCGCACGGATGGTCTTTTGCGCGATCAGCGCCTCGGTCTGGCGCACTTCGCCCAGGGCCCCATCGCGCATGGCCAGCGCGGAATCGAGCTGTTCCTGTGTGGATGCCTTGTCCCGCAGCAGACGCAGGGTGCGCTGGTAGCCGGTCTCGGCATGATTGAGTTGCGCGCGCAGGCGCAGCAGCGTGGCCTGCTCCGGCGCGTCATTGAGCTGCACCAGCACGTCGCCAGCTTTCACCTGCTGGCCCGAGGCAAAGCGGATCTGCGTGATGCGCCCGCCCGTCTCGGCCGCCACCTGCACCTGGCGCGCCGCTTCCAGCTCGCCGACGCCGGTGAAAAAGCGTTGCTGGGTGCCGGCCAGCACGGGCGCCAGCGCCACCTTGGTCGGTGGATAGGGCGCCGCTTCGGCGGCGTGGGAATCCGGCCGTGAGAACGTGATAATGCCCGCCACCGCGAGCGTGATGGCCAGCGCACCGGCGCCGGCAAGTTGGATTTTCATGATGAAGTCTTTCGGGAAGGGCGCGTCAGAACCGCGCGTTAAACAGGAAGAACAGGGCGAGGGTCCACAGCAGCAGCACCAGGTGCGTGGTCTGCAGGCCTTCCTGGGCGACCCAGTAGCCGAACCACAGGCCACCGAGGTGCATCAGCAGCAGGAAGGCCGCCATCGCGCACAAGGCGAGATTGAGCCAGGGCAGCGCGGCTGCCAGCCCGCCCCCCAGGAACAGCGCCACGCCGCTCCAGGCGGCCATCGCGCCAGCCAGCTGCAGCGCCAGCACCACGGCCAGCGCCAGCCGGTGCACGGTCAGCGAGGCCAGCGCGCGGCGCAGCAGCGGCGTGTCCATGGTCGGGTCCTGGCGCAGCGGGTCCATGCGCATGGTATTGCCGATGGCCCAGACGGCACCATGAAAGGCGTGCAGGTTGTTGATGGCGGCAATGCTGAGCCAGCAGGCCAGGCCTGAAGCGAGCACGGCTTGAAACAGCAAAATGGTATCGTGTGGCGGCATGGTCGTCCCGTAAAGAAGCTTGCCGGCATGGGACACTCGACAGCCCAGCGCTATCGGCCTATTATGCAAGCAATTGGTTGGATAACTGGCCCCATCATAGTTGAGTAAAATGAATTACACAAGTAAACGTTTGGATAATGGTGACAGCGCTGCGGCCCCGCAGACGACGGAGCGCATCCTGTATTTCATCAAGACCAAGGGTCCCGTCTCCACGGCCTCGCTGGCCAAGACCCTGGCCATGACGGGCGAGGCGGCGCGCCAGCAGGTGCAAAAACTGGTGACGGCGGGTTTGATCGAAGGGCGGATGGAAGCGCAAAGCGGCGCCGGGCGGCCACGCCAGAACTGGGTGCTGACAGCAGCGGGCCATGCGCGTTTTCCCGACACGCATGCGCAGCTGACCATCAAGCTGATCGGCTCGGTGCGCCAGCTGTTTGGCGAGGAAGGCTTGAACAGGCTGATCACGCAGCGCGAAGAGGAAAGCCGCGGCGCCTATGCGCTGGCGTGTTCGGCGCCGGACCTGCCCACGCGCCTGGCGCAGCTGGCGGCGATCCGCGATGAAGAGGGGTATATGGCCAGGGTGGAGCCCGATGGCGATGACTGGCTGCTGATCGAAGACCATTGCCCGATCTGCGCCGCCGCGCGCACCTGCCAGGGCTTTTGCCGCTCCGAACTGCAGCTGTTCCAGGAAGTGGTGGGCCCACTCGCCAGCATCGTGCGCGAGCAGCATGTGCTGGCCGATGCCATGCGCTGCGTGTACCGGATTTCCCTGTTGCCTTAAGGCCGGGGAAACAGCGGCCAGGCGGCCAGCGCCACCAGTCCCGCCGCCAGCCACACCCAGGCCCAGCTGCTGGCCGCCAGCAAGTGCGGCAGTACCACCGGCGTGGCGAACAGCCCCACATAGACGGCCGTATTGGCCATGCCGAGGGCGGTGCCGGCACTGGCGGCACCGGCCAGGGTCGCCAGCTCCGTATAGGCCACGCCATGCCAGGCCGATACGCAGACACCGGCCGCGGTCACGGCCGCCATCAGCAGCCAGCCCGGCGCGGACAGCCCCGTTACGCCGGCCAGCAGCAGGAATGACAGCAGCGCCACCAGCACCGAGCCGCGCAGATAGGCGGGCCGATTCGCATGGCGGTCCGTATGGCGCCCGCTCCAGATGCGCATCACCATCGCGCCCAGCTGCAGGATCACCATCACGGCGGTGATCTGCGCCAGGCCCAGGCGGCCATGGTCGTGCAGGAACACGGTGGCATAGCTGAGTATCGCAAACTGCGGCACGCACAGCACGCCGATGCCGGCCACCATGCGCCACACCTGGCGATTGCGCAGCGGCGATGCAGGCTTGCCGTCAAACATGCCCGTGGACGCGTTTTGCGGCCCCTTGGCGGCCTCGGCAGTGAAAGCGGGTTCATGCATCCAGCGCCACGTCAGCAGCGCCGTCACGGCGCAGAAAAGGCCCAGTACGCCAAATACGGGCACGAAGCCGTAGCGGGCGGCCAGGGTCGGCAACAGCAGCGCACCCAGGCCGCCGCCCAATGGCACGGCTGTCTGGCGGATGCTCATCGCAAAACCGCGTTCGCCGGCGCCGAACCAGCGCATCACCGCGCGGCCGCTGGCGCCGTTGACGCTGCCGCCCAGGACCCCCACCAGCGCCAGGCCGGCCGCCAGCGAAAACAATGACGGCACCGCCGCGCCCTGCGGCGTGATCCACAGCATCAAGGTGAGCAGGGCCAGCAGGGTGCCGAGCAAGCCGGTCAGCAGCACGGGCCGGTCGCCCCAGCGGTCGGTGGCCATGCCCCACGGCAGTTCGGACAGCGCCACGCCCAGGCCCATGGCGCCCAGCGCCACTCCCAGTTCGGTATTGCTCAGGTGATAGCCGCTCCTCAGCCAGATGGCGGTGGTCGGCATGCCGTTGGCGCAGGCGGAAAAACTGGCGTTGGCGGCCACGCCGACGCCCAGCACTTTCCAGCGGTGGGCAGCGTTGAATGTCGGGGCGGCGGAAACGATGGCAGGGCAGGAAGCGTTCATGGTGTTGAAAGGCTGTGATTGACCATGTCAGTGTTGCGCAGTACGATGATTCTGAATATCAGATAATTTTTATCTGATCGTTCGATAAAACCGGATGGTCATGAACGTACTCAATTTCGATATCGCTTTTTTGCGCAGCTATGTGGCCGGCATCGAGCTGGGCAGCTTTGCGCGCGCGGCCGGTAAAGTGGGCCGCTCCACGTCGGCCGTCAGTGCGCAGCTGAAGAAACTGGAAGAGCAGGCCGGCATGCCGCTGTTTCGCAAGGCGGGCCGGGGCCTGGCGCTGACCGATGCCGGCGAAATCCTGCTCGGCTATGCGCGCCGCATGGTCGAGCTGAACGACGAGGCGGCCGTCGCCCTGCGCGGGGTGGAACTGGAAGGCTGGGTCCGGCTGGGCCTGCAGGAGGATTTTGGGGAAGCGCTGCTGCCGGCCGTGCTGGGGCGGTTTGCGCGCGCCCATCCCAAGGTGCGCATCGAAGCGCATGTGGCGCGCAATACGGAGCTGATGGAACGCCTGGAGCTGGACCAGCTCGACCTGGCGCTGTTGTGGGGCTGCAGCGGTTTGCAGGACCTGGCCGCCTGGCCGGCGCAGCGGCGCACCCTGATCGCCACGCCCGACATGCGCTGGATCGCCTCGCCCACCCTGCCCTGGCAGCCGCAGTCGGGCGAGCCGCTGCCGCTGATCGCGTTTGACCGCCCCTGCCTGTTCCAGCGCTGCGCCACCGATGCGCTGGACCGTGCCGGCATCGCCTGGCGCATCGCGTTTACCAGCCCCAGCCTGGCCGGCTTGTGGGCGGCGGCCGCTGCCGGCCTGGGCGTGACGGTGCGCACCGGCTATGGCTTGCCGGCCTCGGTCTGCGCGCTCGATGCGGTGGCGGCAGGCCTGCCCGCGCTGCCCTCGCTGTCGCTGGAACTGCTGCGCGCCGCGCACACGCCGCACCCGCCCGTCGAGCGGCTGGCGGCCCTGATCATTGAATCCTTGCAGGACTCGGCGGACAATTAAAATTCCTGCACGGTGGGGCGCAGCACGATTTCGTTGATGTCCACGCCGTCCGGCTGCTCGATGGCGTAGGCCACGGCGCGCGCCACCGAATCGGCGGGAATGGCCTGCTTGTAGAATTCTTTCAGGGCGGTCGCGCTGTCGGCGTGGCTGCTGCCATTCGTCAATTCCGTATCGACCGCGCCCGGCAGGATGGTGGTGGTGCGGATGGCGCCGCCCACTTCATGGCGCAAGCCTTCCGAGATGGCGCGCACGGCAAACTTGGTGCCGCTGTAGACAGTGCCGCCCGGACTGAACACTTTCGCGCCGGCCACCGACGAAATCGTGATGAAGTGGCCGCTGCCCTGCGCCTTGAAGTAGGGCAAGACCGCCGCGATACCGTACAGTACGCCCTTGATATTGATGTCGATCATGCGCTCCCATTCATCGACTTTCAGCGCGTCGAGAGGGGCGATGGCCATCAGGCCCGCATTGTTGATCAGCACGTCGACCTTGCCGAACACGGCCAGGGCCGTTTCCACAAGGCGCGTCAGGTCGGCCGCCTGCGTGACGTCGGTACGGGCGATGGCGGCCTTGCCGCCGGCCGCCGTGATGTCCTCGGCCAGCGCATTGAGCAGGTCCATGCGCCGCGCACCGAGCACGACAGACGCGCCCAGCGCCGCCAGGTGGCGCGCGGTGGCGGCGCCCAGGCCGCTGCTGGCGCCGGTGATGATGACGACTTTTCCCGCGATATTCTGACTCATGATGATGATTCCTCGTGTGGGTTCGGCGTTGCGCCGCACCATGCGGCACACAGGCCAAGCTTAGCGCAGTGCTATGAAATTGGCAATTTCAATGCATGAATGACAATGACGGCGGCGCTGGCTCATGACCTGGACTGATCGCTTGTCCGTGATGCGATCAGCGCCCGGCTGTCATAGGCCAGCACGGTCACGGCGGCCATCGCCACGGCCAGCCCCAGCAGCATGCCACCATAGCCTGCCTGGTCGAGCAGCACGCCGGCCGCCAGCGGCACGGCCATGCGGCCGGCCGCGAACAGGCTGGCCTGCACGCCGTAATCGGCGGCGCTGTGGCCGGGCCGCGCGAAATACATCATCAGGCCAAACGCCAGGCTGGCCGCCGCGCCCATCGCCAGGGCCACCAGCAGGGCCGCAGCGATCAGGCCGGCGGGCGAGCGCAGCCACACGGCCAGCGCCAGGGCCAGCAATGCCAGCAGGCTCAGCATGGTTACGCCGGGCAGCGCGCCGACCACGCCGATGCGGCGCACGAGACGCACCGTGGCCAGGCTGGCCAGCGCGGCCACCACGCCGCCGCCCACGCCGGCGATCAGCGCTACTTGCCCGGCCGCAAAACCATGGTCGAGCAGCAGCGGTTTCAAATAAAACCAGGCGCTGCCGATGAATGGAAAGCACAGCAGCAGCAAGACGTTCCAGCGCGGCGCGGCACGCTGCGCAAAATAGCCGCGCCAGTTGCCGGATGCGTCAGGCGCCACGGCGTCGTCCCGGGAGGGACGCGGCAGCCAGCACAGTCCCGCCGCGCCGAAGGCCAGCAAGGCGGCCATCAGCCAGAACGGCGCGCGCCAGCCCCAGCGTGTCTGCAGCAACAGCATCAGGCCGCCGCCGACAATCGCGCCCAGCGACAGGGCCGCCGAACGGATGCCGCCGGCGCGCAGGCGCTGCGCTTCGGGCAGCATGCGGATGGCCAGCGCATTGACGGGAATGTCGGTCCAGGTGGCCAGCAGCGCCGCGCCCATGGCCAGCGCGAACAGCGTCATGCGGTGGTCCAGCCAGTCGCGCCATCCGAGCACCAGCAGCAGCGCGCAGAACAGCAGGCACAGGGCGATACTCCAGCGCCGGTAAGCGCGCCCCTTGCCGGCGCCGGCGCTGCGCTCGATGGGGGCGGCCAGCACGAATTTGAACAGGGCCGGCACACCGGCCAGCTGGAACAGGCCGATGTCGACGCCTGACCAGCCCTGCTGGCGCATGAGCAGGGGCAGGCCCAGCCACAGGTAGACGGCGGGCGCCGTCAGGGCCAGGTTGAGCCAGCCGAACAAGGCCTGGCGCAAGGCGGTCTGCCGCGCCGCGTTCACAGGCTGGCCTTGCGGGCGATCAGTACCTGCACCGGCGCCATGGGAAAGTCGCTGGCCTGGTATTGCTCCACCTGCCGCCAGCCGGCCGCCTGCAAGTGCATCGCCAGTTCACCCTGGCGCGTGACGTTGCGGCCCAGCATGCGCATCGGCAAATAATATGGCAGCACGCGCGACGCATCGTCGGGCGTGGGCGCGATTTCCGCCTGCACGCAGACCAGCACGCCACCGGGCGCCAGCGCCGCATGCATCTTGTGCAGGGCCGCCTGCATGTCCGGCACGAAGTGCAGCACGGACGAGCACCACACCAGGTCGTAGCCGCTGCCGATCTCGTCAACGCCCAGGTCGCCAGCGAGCGTATCGATACGTTCCGACAGCCCCGCATGGGCGATATTGGCAGCCGCCACGGCCACCGTTTCCGGCCAGTCGAACACCGTGGCCTGCATGCGCGCATGGGCTTGCGCCAGCGCGATGGCGACCCAGCCGGGACCGCCGCCCAGGTCCAGCAGGCGCAGTGGCGTGTCGCGTGACGTGAACGGCGCGATGCGCTCCATCACCGACAGCGCCGCGCGCATGGTCACCGCACGCTGCTCCTGGCCGATCTGCTGCTGCGCGGCGGCGGCCCAGTTGACGCCGGTCGAGGTGTTATAGGACGACAAGGTCGGCTTGCCGCCGTCGCGCACCAGGCTGTGCAGCTGCGTGCCGAAATGGCGCAGCGCATGCAGGCGGTACAGCCACGCGTCGCCGCAAAAGGCAGCCGAGCTGCGGCAGAAATACCGGTGCGCCGTGGCCGCGCAGCGGTAGCTGGCCGGCTTGTCGCCGGCCTCGTCGGCCACGTTGCGGTCGAGCAGCTGCATGCTCCACAGCAGTTCCAGCAGCAGTGCCGTATGGGGCGCGTGCAGCGCCAGCGACAAGGCCAACTGGGCCGCCGTATGCGGCGTTTCCAGGGCATCGAAAATGCCCAGTTCCAGTGTGGCGGCCAGTGCATCGGCCTGGACCGGCGCGACGGCCAGGTCCCAGTACGGTTGCAGGCGATGAGGGGTATGGAATGACATGGTGTTCCTTTCGTGGATAAGGCCGGTCAGCGCGACCAGCGCAATGTCAGGCCCGCCTCGCGCGGCGGACTGTAGACGGTGACGATGCCGTTCTGGTAGCCGACCGCGTCATGGCGGCGGTCGGCGGCATTGTTGACATGGGCCACCAGGTCCCAGTCGCCCCTGCGGTAGCCGGCCGACAGGTTCAGCAGGGCATGGCCATTGCGCCGGTAGCGGTTGGCCGCGTCGAGGAAGATGGCGCCCACGCCGCTGAGGGCGGCCTGGCCATGCCAGCCCTTGTCGGTGTCATGGCGCAGGGACAGCTGGGCGCTGCGGTCGGGCGCGAAGGGATTGTGCTTGCCGTCGTAGTTGCTGGCGCCATCGCGAAACTGCGCGAAGCGCGTGCGGTTCCAGGCCAGCGCCGCCTGCGCCTGCCAGCCACGCCCCAGCAGGTAGTCGACTTCCAACTCCGCCCCCGCCGAGCGCGCGCTGGCCGCATTGGTCAGGTAGACCATGCCGGGCGTGGGCATCTGCTGCACCTGCATTTCGTCGATCTGCATGCGGTAGACGGCGGCCGCATAGCGCAGCCGTTTCCCCAGCGTGCCTTTGGCGCCCAGTTCGATGGCACGCACGGTTTCCGGCGAAAACGCTGTATAGCGCGATGACGGCGCAAACACGTTGTAGCCGCCGGCGCGGAAACCGTCGCTCCAGGTGGCGTACAGCTGCTGCGCCTGGCTCAGCTGATACCGCAGCGACAGCTTGGGCGTGTAGCGGCTCCAGTTGCCATCCTGGCGCGCGCCGGCGGGCGTGGCGTAGTGGACCTTGTCGCGTTCGTAGCGCGCGCCGCCATCGATGCTCCAGGCGCCGCCCAGCGGCACGTTCCAGTCGGTGAACACGGCCGCCGAATTGCCGCCCAGTTTCGCGGCACTGCGCGTGAGGGCCAGCGGCAGTTTCTGTTGGTTCAGCAGGTCGTGATCATCGCGGTCGGCATACACGCCGGCCAGCCACTGCGCCGCGCCCAGCTTGCCATTGAGGCGCAGCTCCTGCGAGATGGTGCGGAAGTGGTGGTCGCGCGCGATATGCAGCAGGTCGGCCGGCCGGAAATCCGTATCCTGTTGCGCCTTGTCATGGACGTCGCTGCGCGCCGTGATCGACCGCAGCGCGAGGTCGGGCGCCAGCTGGCGCGTGAGGTCCAGCGACACGCTGCTGCCGGTGGATCGGTTCCAGCTGGGCGTGCCCGACTGCACCGTGGCGCGCGCGGCCGTGGGGCCGGTGGCGACGGCACCCCACAGGGCGCTGCCATCGTCATAGGCGACATGGCGGTAGCGGACAATCGCCTCGGTCAGCGCATCGGGCGTCCAGCGCAGCGCCAGTTTCAGGTGTTCGCTGTCGCGGCCGTCTTCCTTGCGTCCCGTGTTCCGGTTGCTGATAAAGCCATTCTGGCGGCGTTTTTCCAGGCCGACGCTGGCGTACAGGGTATCGGCGATCAGCGCGCGCGATAAATCCACGCGCACGGCGCGCTTGTCGCGGCTGCCCGCCACCACTTCCACCGTGCTGTGCGGCACGTTGCCGGGTAGCCTGGAATAGATGGCGATCACGCCCGCCTCCGCGTTGCGCCCATACAAGGTGCCTTGCGGGCCGCGCAGTACTTCCACCCGTTCGACGCCGAGCAGATTGTCGTCAAAGCCCTGCGCCATCAGCACCGGCACGCCATCGTTGAGCAGCAGGGTGGCGCTGGAAAAGGAAAAGAAATTGGCCGTCAGGCCGCGCATCACGGGCGACAGCACGCCCGCCTGGCCGAAAGGCTGGAAGGACAGGCCCGGCGTCATGGTGGCCAGGTCTTCCAGCCCGCGCGCGCCGGCGGCCTGCAGGCGGTCGTCGTCGAATACGCTCACGCTGGCTGGCGTTTGCGCCAGCAATTGCTCCTGCTTGCTGGCGCTGATGGTCACCACCGGCAAGGCGGCCTCGTCCGCATGAACGGCGCAAGGCGCCGACAGCAGCAGCGTGGAGAGGATGAAGCGGGGCCGCAAAGGGCCGGTGAGGGGAAAAGACGACATGCTGGCGGGCTCCGGTAGGGATGGATAGGCATGCCAGCTATTTTATGCAACAATGAGAATAATTATCATTTGCATTTGTATGCCATCAGGCGCATTTCATCTGCATTGCGTTGAAAGGAGCAGGCATGCTGTTACAGGAATCCGACACGCCCGAATGGATGCGCCGCCAGCGCGATGCCGGCGATGGCGAAGGCCGTTTCGAGCAGACGACCATCGACGACGGGCTGCTGCTGGTGCATTCCGATTTCCGCCCGCGCCAGGCGCTGGTCGAGCAGGCCGTGCGCAGCGGCGAGGCGGGAGGACTGGTGATTACCGTCGGGCTGCACGGCCGGTCCGGCTATGTCGGGCACGACGGCGCCCGATTGCGCTTCGAACAGGGCCATACGACGGTGTCCGCGTTTCGCCAGGGCAGCGGCGAGCGCCGTTTCGAGGCGGGCCAGCGCGTGGCGCAATTGCGCCTGCTGGTCGATGAACCGGCGCTGGCGCGCTATGGCCATGCGGCGTTGCTGCCCGAGCATGGCGTGCGGCCGCTGGGGTTTGGCGCCACCACGCGCGCCAGCGGCTTGCTGGTGCGTTCCCTGCTGCATGCACACGATGCGCTGGCCATGCATATCGGCGTGCTCAGCTTGCTGTCCGAACAGCTGCGCGCGCTGCAGCCGGCGCCCGTCATGACGACGCGCTGGAGCGAGGCCGAGATCGCGAAAATCGAGCGCGTCCATGCGCTGATGGAAGAACAGCTGGCGCAGGAACTGACGCTAGCCTATCTGTGCGCACAGGTGGGCCTGAGCCTGTTCAAGCTGAAACAGGGCTGGCGCCACCGCTACCACGACAGCCCGTATCGCACCCTGCTGGCGCTGCGCATGCGGCGTGCCCATCTGTTGCTGGAAAACGGCTGCCAGGTGGCGCAAGCGGGCTGGCAGGTGGGCTACCGCCATCCGGCCAATTTCAGCGCCGCCTTCAGCCGGTATTTTGGCTATGCGGCGAAGACGGTGGGGCGCGCCGGCGTTTGAGCAGTGCAGGTAAAATCGGCGGGCACTTTTATTCGATCGACTTCAAGGAGATACGATGTCCCGCAAACTATTTGTCAACCTGCCCGTCAAGGAACTCGACCGCTCGGTACAGTTTTTCACCGCACTGGGCTTCAGTTTCAACGCCCATTTTACGGATGAAACGGCGACCTGCATGATCGTCAGCGAGAGCAGTTTCGTGATGCTGCTGACGGAGGAAAAATTCAAACAGTTCACGCCCAAGCAGCTGTGCGATACAACGCAGGCGACAGAAGTACTGGTGTGTCTGTCGGCCGAGAGCCGGGCCGAAGTCGATCAGCTGGTGGCGAAAGCCGTGGCGGCCGGCGGCAGCCTCTACAAGGAGCCGCTCGATTTCGGCTTCATGTATGGCCACAGTTTCCAGGATCCGGACGGCCATCAGTGGGAAGTGATGTTTATGGAACCGGAAGCGATCCCATCATGATGTAGGTCGGGTAGATACTGTTATCCCCGTCAAGCGTTGTGCAAGGTTGGATCAAATATTTTTCCCGACCTGAGCACGCCGAATGCCACGTGCACCAGCTTGCGCATCATGGCGCCGATGATCAGTTTCGGTGGCTTGCCGGCAGCGCTGAGCCGCTGACCAAAGCGCTGACCCCATGGTGTCCTGTATACGGTCACCATGGCTGGCATGTACAGCGCCTTTCGCAGGAAACTGTGACCAATCTTCGACATGCGTGGCTTGCCACGTACGCTCGATCCTGACTCGTGCTGGCGCGGGTCGAGTCCCGCAAACGCCACGGCTTGCTTGGCGTTGTCGAAGCGCTCGGTATCGGCATAGTACGACAGCAACACTGGTATCGTGCGCTCACCCAGACCAGGGATGCTGTCGAGCAGCTCGCGCTTATCGCGTAAATCCGGATCATCGTCGATATGGCGCTTGATGGCGCGAATGAGTTCCTTGATTTCTTTGTCGAGCCAGGCAATGTGATCCTCGATACCCTGGCGTACCGCTTCTCGCGCGACGTCGAGCCGATTCGTTTCCTGCAACCGCATCGCTTGCACCGCTTCGAGGCGCAGCACCAAGGCGCGCAGTGCCTGCGCGGCGGGCGACGGCGCTGTCCACGGCTGCGGTTGGCGCTCATGGGCAAAGTCGGCAATCAACTGCGCGTCGACCTTGTCGGTCTTGGTGCGTACCATGCGCGAGGCGCCAAAGGCCTTCATCTGTGCCGGATTGATGACACTGACCACCATGCCAAGTCCGGCCAGATATTCGGCAACCCCTTCCCAGTAAGTGCCAGTCGCTTCCATACATACTCTCGGGTTGCCGGCATCATGCTTGAGCAGCCATTCGCTCAGTGCAGCAAATCCTTTGTGATTGTTCTCTACTACCTTGTTACGGTGCTTGCCATTGGGCAGGCGCAGTGCGCAGTCCAGCTTGGCCTTGGCAACGTCGATTCCTAAATTAAACATGCTGTGGTCCTCTTGCGATCTACCTTGTGAATGCGGGCTACCGGCGTGCCGGTGCCAAAGATACTGTCCGATCTTGACATGGAGGGTGGGTAACTGGTGCGAGATCTACATCGCTGGCTTTGAGCCTAAGGGCGGATACGGCATCCAGTTACCCGGTCTTGATATGCCTACCAAGAATTTTGACAGCGGTCGATGTTGTTCGCAACACCACCAACCGCATGAGAGGAATAATACAAGGTCGGGTTAGCGCTTCGCGCGTAACCCGACAACATTGTTGGCCTTATTGGCCTTAACTCGCCAGCGCCAGCAAATCCACCACTTCCAGCCCCGCCAGGTCTTGCGTCGTATTGCCCGCAAACGCGGCGCGGCTCGGCTGGCCGTCTTTCAGCCAGGTACGCGTGACGGCCTTGATCTGCTCCAGCGTGCAGGTCAGCACGCCAGTGCGGAACTGCTGGCGCACGGCTTCCGTCGTGCCGCGCTGCTGCATATTCCAGGCCGTCAGCGCTTCCGCATACGGCGAGTGCGGCTTGTCCAGGCCCTTGATCACGCAGATGATGGCTTCTTCAACTTGTTCCTGCGAGAACGTGCCGTCGAGGATCTGCGTCAGGGTCACGTCGAAGTCGGCATAGGTGCCGGCCAGGCGCGGATCGCGGTAGGAGCTGAGGGTGAACGTGCCCGCGCCGGCCGCATAGCTGGCGCTGCCGCCATAGGCGCCGCCTTTTTCGCGCAGGGCCGTATGCAGCACCTGGTTGGTCATCAGTTCGGCCGCCACGGCCAGCGCCGATGCGTCCGGGCTGTGCACGCCGGGCACGGTCCAGGAGACGAAGCAATGGTTGATCTGGCTGGTCGCGTGCAAGGCCGTATTGGCCAGCACCAGCGGCACCACCGGTGGCGCGTTCACCGCGCCTTCTTCCACCACTTCTGCCTTTGCCGCAGTCTGGTCGACGCGTGGCAGGTCCAGCAGGCCGGCCAGGATCACGCCGTCCTGGTCCAGGCCGGCGCACAGCACGGTCGGCGGCTGGGCGATGATGTGGGCGTGCAGGGCGTCGAGTTCGCGCGCGATTTCCTGCAAGCCCTCGGAGGTCTTGCTCAGCTGCTGCAAGCGGCGGTAGAACGGCAGCGCGGCCGGGCCGCCGATCAGGTCGTCGAAGCGGCGCATCGGCGACAGCGGCGCGGTCGAGGCCAGCATGGCGTAGCGGCTGCCGGACTCGGCCAGGCTGCTCAATTTGTCCTGCACCAGGCTTTCGATCAGGAAGGCCAGGCGCTCTTCCTCATCGAAGCGCGGTTTTGCGATCCAGGCCGACAGCACGGCGGCGATCGCCTCGTGTTCTTCGCGCAGGCCGCTGGCCGAGAACGACAGTTCCACGCGCATGGTCTGCTGCGGGCGTGGAATCGCTTCCAGGCCGATATGGAACGAGGGCACCATGCTCTGGCGCCAGGCGCTGGCGTCGTCGAACGACATGTCGCCCACACCGAGTTCCGGCGCCAGGTCGGTGTACAGGCGCAGCCATGGCCACGACGCTTCCGGCAGATGCGACACGTCGTACAGCACGTTGGCGTAGCTGATGCCGTTCGAGGCGATCGAAAACGCCACCGCGCCGTTGACGGCGTCGGGAATCGCCAGCGCCGGGCGCGGATGCGCGCTGACGTCGCCCGGGCGGATGCGCGGCAGCACTTCCGAGTTCGACGGCAGTTGCTGGTGCGCGTCAAGCGCTGCGGACTCTGCCACGATATGGGCGCGCTGTTCGTCGCTCAGGCTGGCCTGCAAGGCCGCCAGTTTCGCGTCTTCCTGGGCCGCGCGTTCCGTGAAGAAGGCGGCATCGGGCACCACGCGGGTGGTCAAACGCGTCGGATTGGCGATCAGCTCGCGTACCAGCTGCTTGAAAAATTCCGGGTCGTCGATCTGCTGTTCCAGCGTTTCCAGGATGGCCGCATTGTCGAAGGCATCCATCACGTCGCCGTCATACATGGCCAGCGGCAAGGCGTGCAGCAAGCGGCCCAGGCCGTATGGCATGCGGCCGCTGCTGATTTCGCGCTGGCCATATTTGATGTCGCGCAGGGCCGCATGCAGCACGGCGGCCGGAATGCCCTCTTCGGCCGTTTCTTCCAGCGCGGTCCAGATGCGGGCATGGGCGTCGGCGATCTGTTCTTCCGTCAAGCCTTCCATGCCGATATGGAACACCATCTGGCGCGTGCCGGCGTCGCGGCCGTTCATGTCCGACGGACGGCCGTAACCGGCCGATTCCATGGCGCGCATCACGGGTGCCGACGATTCGCCGAGCAGGCCGGCCGACAGCAGGTGGGCGTGGTAGAACGCCAGCGGATCGGACGATTCGCCGAGCAGCCAGGCGAACTGCAGGCCGAATTCATCGTCGCGCGCTTCCTGCGACGGAATTTTCACGACGTTTTCCTGCGGCGCGGTCCAGGCCGGGGCCAGTTGCGGCAGGCGCCGCGGTGAAAAGCCGCTCAGTTTCGACAGCACGCGCTCGGCCACCTGTTCCTGCACGGCCGATGCTTCGATATTGCCGGCGGTCATGATCACGGCTTGCGAAGGATGGTAGTGGCTGGCGTGGAATTCCTTCAGCATGGCGTGCGTCAGTTCCGGGATATCGAGCGGATCGCCGCCCGATTCCACTTCGTACGTGGTGCCTTTCAACAAGGTGCTGGCGATGCCGCTGTCGAGCGCGCGCATGGGGCTGTTGAAGGCGCCCTTCATTTCATTGAAGACGATGCCCTGGTACACCAGTTTGTCGCCTTCGAACGCATGGCGCCAGCCTTCCTGGCGGAAGTTCAGGTAGTCGAGATTCGGGAAGAAGGCGGCGTCCAGGTAGACGTCCAGCAGATTGAAGAAATCCTTGCGGTCGGTGCTGGCGAACGGATACACGGTGCGGTCCGGATAGGTCATCGCATTCATGAAGGTGGCCGTCGAGCGGCGCAGCATCGAGAAGAACGGGTCGCGCACCGGATAGCGGGCCGAACCGCACAAGGCCAGGTGTTCCAGGATATGCGCGCGGCCGTCGCTCACTTCAGGCACGGTGGGAAAGGCCACCAGGAACACCATTTCAGCCTGCTCGGTATGCATGTGGATATGGCGCATGCCCGATGCGGGCTCGACGTATTGCTCGATGGTTGCCTGCAAGACTGGAATGAAGTTGCTGCTGACTTTTTCAAATGTGCTCATGCGGTATGGGATCTCTGCTGTAGGTGACTGGGACTGGCTCGGGGCTTGCATCGTATCTTGGGGCAACACGGCGAAAAGCCAGGGCTGGCCGCCGGTGTGATGGTGATTTGAGGTTTTTTCCTATTGTACTAGGACTATTCGCCGTGCGCCGCCGCTACCCTGGACAGCAGGCAATCCGGCAATCTTGTAATATCGGCCATTTGAGGGAAGGCGGCGTCATGCTGCGCCTGCTTGGCGTACCATGCGCCTTTTCCCACGCTCACCGAGCCGAAGGCCGCACCTTGTCCAGACTTTCCTTTCGCCAGCTGCTATTTGCCGCGTTTATCCTGACGGCCGGCATCATGGCGGCCACCTCCGTGCAAGCCTTGCTGACCCTGGAGCACCTGGCCCGTCTCGGCCGCGAAACGGCGGCGCAGGCGATCACCCTGACGGAACAGTCGCAGCGCCTGGCCGAACGCACCCTGGCGATGGAGCGCAGCGCGCGCCAGTTCATGGTGCTGGACGACCCGGTGTTCCGCGAGCGCTATGCGGCCGCGCGCGAAGAAGCGGCGGCGGCCTTGCAAATACTGAACCGCGCCACGCCGCACTTTGCGCCGCAGCTGGCCGACGAATGGACGGCGCAGGCCGAATCGGCCTGGGAAGTATTACAGGCGGGCAAGCGACGCAAGCGCGACGGTCACGCGGTGGTGTCGCGCGCCTTTGTGCGCATGGCGCAGATCAACGACACGGTGGCGCGCGACAGCAAGACGGAAATCGGCAGCCGCAATGACGATTTATTGGTCGAACTGGAACGCCAGCGCCGCCTGCTGGGCCTGCTGGTGATCGGCGCCGTGTTGCTGGCGGCCGTGTTGGCCACCTGTTTCGGCTTTCTGCTGTCGCGCCCGCTGCGCCGCATCGAGCGCGCCATCGAGCGCCTTGGCGACAAGCGCTACGACCAGACCATCGTCGTCGGCGGCCCGGCCGACACGCGCTTGCTGGGCCAGCAGCTGGACTGGCTGCGCCAGCGCCTGGCCAGCCTCGACGCCGACAAGGAACGTTTTTTGCGCCATATCTCGCACGAACTGAAAACCCCGCTGGCGGCGCTGCGCGAAGGCGTGGCCCTGCTGGAAGACGAGGTGGCCGGCAAACTCAGCGATGGCCAGCGCGAAATCGCCGGCATCCTGCAGCAGAACACGGCCTCCCTGCAAACCCAGATCGAAGACTTGCTGCGCTACAATACCGCCGCCTTTGACGCCCAGCACCTGGCGCACAGCAAGGTGGACCTGCTGGCGCTGCTGCAGGAAGTCGTGGCGGCGCAGCAATTGCAATGGCAGGCGCGCCGCCTGAGCATCGACGTGCGCGGCGAGTCGCTGGTGGTCAAGGCCGACCGCGACAAGCTGGCCACCGTGCTGGCCAACCTGCTGTCGAACGCCGTGCGCTTCAGCCCCGAGGGCGGCAGCGTGCGCTTTGAACTGTCGGGCGACCAGGGCTGTGCCCGCATCGACTGCATCGACCAGGGCGCCGGCGTCGCGCCCGAAGATGCCGAACGTATTTTCGAGCCGTTTTACCAGGGCGTGCGCCAGATGGCCGGTGCGCGCAACGGCAATGGCATCGGCCTGTCCATCGTGCGCGAATATATTGCCGCCCACGATGGCCGCGTCCTCCTCTTACCGCGCCCGGCCGGCGCTCACTTTCGGATAGAACTGCCCTTATGATGATCAAACTTTCCGCGCCGCTAGTGGCCGCCTGCGCCCTGCTGCTGGCTGGCTGCGCCGCGCCACCGCCCGTGAAACAGACTGCCGTGCTGGTGCAGACGCCGCCGCGCATCGTCGTCGTGGCCGATCCCAAGCTCAGCGAGTTGCTGGCCTACCAGGCCAGCTTGCGCCCGATGACGCCGGCCGAACTGGTGAAAGCCCAGCTGGAACTGTCCAGGGCCGACCATGCGCCGCAAAACACGATACGGCGCGCCATGCTGCAGGCCACCTTGCGCACGCCGGGGGATCTCGCGCGCGCGCAGACCCTGCTCGATTCGATCACGCAAGCCTCCAGCGACGAAGCGAAACTGCTGGCGCCGCTGGCCCAGTTCCTGTCCGGCCAGTATGCGGACTTGCGGCGCCAGGACGAGGCGGTGGAACGGCTCAACGGCCAGGTGCGCGAGGCCCAGCGCCGCAACGATCAATTGAATGAAAAACTCGAAGCGCTGAAAAATATCGAACGCAGCCTGTCGGTGCGGCCTGCCGCGGGAGCGCCGAAATGAATGCCGTGAACCATCCTCATATATTGCTGGTCGATGACGACCCGGACCTGCTGCGATTGCTGACGATCCGCCTGCAGGCCGGAAACTATCGGGTGACGGCGGTGGGCAGCGCGGAAGCGGCGCTGGCGCGCCTGGCGGTGGAGTTGCCGGCGCTGGTCATTACCGACGTGCAATTGCCGGGCCGCGACGGCCTGGCCCTGTTCGACGATATCCGGCGCCAGCATTCGGCCCTGCCCGTGATCCTGCTGACCGCGCACGGCACCATCCCCGACGCCGTCGACGCCACCGCGCGCGGCGCGTTTGCGTATCTGACCAAGCCGTTCGACGGCAAGGCGCTGATGGAAAAAGTGGCGTATGCCGTCAACCTGTCGACCGTGATGCCGGCCGCCGCGTCCAGCGACGAAAGCTGGCGTGCCGAGCTGATCAGCCGCAGTTCGCAGATGGCCGAGCTGCTGGCCGAAGCCAAGCTGGTGGCCGGGTCCGACGCCAGCATTTTGATCCGTGGTCCCAGCGGCACCGGCAAGGAATTGCTGGCGCGCGCCCTGCACAACGCCAGCCGCCGCGCCAAGGCGCCGTTTATCGCCGTCAACTGCGGCGCCATCCCCGAGCAATTGCTGGAATCCGAATTGTTCGGTCACGTAAAAGGCTCGTTTACGGGGGCGGTCGGCAACCGCGAAGGCCTGTTCCAGGCGGCCGACGGCGGCACCCTGTTCCTGGACGAGATCGGCGACATGCCGCTGCCGCTGCAGGTGAAATTGCTGCGCGTGCTGCAGGAACGGGCCGTGCGCCCCGTCGGCTCCGACCAGACGCGGGCGATCGACGTGCGCCTGCTGTCAGCCACCCACCGCGACCTGGACGTGGCGATGGCGGACGGCCAATTCCGCGAAGACCTGTATTACCGCCTGAACGTGGTGACCCTCACCCTGCCGCCGCTGGCCGAGCGCCGTGAAGATATCGCCCTGCTGGCGAATCATTTTTTGCACAAGCTGGCCGACAAGTATCAAAAGCCGCTGAACGGCTTTGCGCCCGATGCGCTGACGGCGCTGGTCAGCGCGCCCTGGCCCGGCAATGTGCGCCAGCTGGTCAATGTGGTGGAACAGGTGTGCGCGCTGGCCATGGCGCCGCTGGTGCCCCTGAGCCTGGTACAGCGCGCCTTGCGCGTGCCGTCACTGGAAGCGCTCAGCTATAACGAGGCGAAGCAGCGCTTCGAGCGCGATTACCTGATCCAGTTGCTGCGCCTGACCGACGGCAACGTGGCCGATGCGGCCAGACTGGCCGACCGCAACCGTACCGAGTTCTACCGGCTGCTGCAGAAATACGAGCTGACGCCGGCCTTGTTTCGGGGCGAAAACGACCCTGTCGCCGAATAGCGACAAGATAAAATCGTTTGAAATCAATGATTTATCGCTGGTGCCTAATTTGACGCTCACAAGCTGTCGCTGTCAGGCGACAAAAAGCGCGGTTTTCCGGGCCATGCCAGGCCGGAAAAATGCAGTTTTTATGTAAGTGGTTGATTTTAAAGAAGTTATAAAAGCTGGCACGCTGCTTGCTGTATGGACCTATGTAACGCTTCAAAGTGTTGCCTTAACCAAGTAAGAAGCTTTTAACTTCATTGAGAGGAACTACCATGCAAACATCGAAACTGTTCAATACCCTGGTTGCCGCTATCGTACTGTCGGGCGCCTCGATCACCGCTTCGCATGCCGCTGACTCCGCACCAAAAGCACAAGCTCCTGCTGACACCGTCGTAGCCGCCAACGCTGCTGCCGCAGTCCCTGATGAAACCATCACCTCGTCGGCCAAGGCCGCCCTGGGCGCCGATGCCCAAGCCGCTACCCTGCCGGTGAACGTGGCAACGCAACAAGGCGTCGTGGTCCTGTCGGGCGACGTGCCAAGCGCCGAAGCCGGCGACCGCATCGTGCAGATCGTCGCTTCCGTAAGCGGCGTGAAAGAAATCAAGAACGAACTGAAAGTCAAAGCCGCCGGCTAACGCCCTCGCGCTGTACTTTACTCCGGGTTGCCCTGTCTGCGGACAGGGCATTTTTTTGCCCTTATTTTTACCCCAAAAGCAAACCCCGGGGTCAGTCGCTTCGCGATCGGAATACTTCCCATTGGGACGTATTCCCCCGCCGGGTCCGATCCCGGCCATTTTTACGCCGTTGGGTTAATGTGCGCCCGCCACTGCGCACGGTACGCGGTCAAACCATCCACTTCCATTACTGGCGCCACCGTCGCCTCCATCACCGGCACCTCACCCCAGCGATGCAACATCCACCCGCCACAGGTGGTGCCGCTGGCGTCGGTCGATACGGCCACGTCCTGCGCTGGCCTTAACGCCGCCAGCACGCAGGCAAAATGGGGATTGTCGGTAAAGCTGCCTTCCACGGTGATCGTGCCCTGCGCATCCAGGGCGTCGAGGCAATAATCGCTCATCAGCGCGCAATACAGGGTGGCCAGCGCATAATGTTCCTGCGCCGTTTGCGGTGCCGGCCCGACGATGCGGCCCGCCTGCCCCACGAAAGGTCCGCCGGACTCGGCAAAACACGGCAGCGCCAGCGTGCCCTGCCTGACCAGCCGCTCGAGATCGGCGCTATCGCACACCTGCGGCGCCGCTCCCGCCAGTACGGAAAACTCGCGTCCGCCCATAAAGCGCATGCAGGCCACGGGTTGGCCAAGCGCATTGACATTGGCCAACATGTCGGCCGTTTCATCGAGCCGGGCCAGGGAAGCGCCAAACGCGGCGGCAATCGCCCAGGTGCCGGTCGACAGCACCGTGCGCGGCTGGTTATTTGCCTCCGCATCCAGATAGCGCAGCAGCGAGGCATTGCTGTCATGGATGCCGCACAGTACCTGGCAGTCGGGCAGCGCGGGGTTGGCTCGCACCGGCCCCAGCGGAGCCCACGCCGCTTGCAACGGTGGAAACAGCTGCGTCCATTCCATGCGATGCACCAGCGAAGAAAACGACCCTTGCTGCGGCTGCCACAAATCCGTATGGCAACCGAGGGAGGTCACTTCGCTGGCGGCCACGCCCGACAATCTCCAGGCCCAGTATTGCGGGTACGTCAGGATATGGCGCGCGCGGGAAAATTCCTGCGGACACGTTTTCGCCAGCCAGTACAGCTGCAAGCCCAGGTTCAGGCCGCACGGCAGTTGCGGCGACAGGGTGTCGGCAAACGCGGGACGCAGCGTGTCGTACTCCGCCGCCAGCGCCTGCGGCAAGGTCGATTCATAGTCGAGGATGGGCAGCACCAGCCCCGCATCGTCGACCAGCGCCGCCGTGGCGCCGTGCGTGACGGGGACAATGGCGGTAATGCGGGCCAACTGTGAAAAGGCGGCCACGGTGGTTTGCAGCCAGTCCCACAGCCGCTCCGTATCGTGGTGCGGATACGGTGCCGTGTCGAGTATGGTGTTCGGGCAGCGCTGTTCGGCCAGGATGGCGCCGGCGGCGTCGAGCAAGGTCAGCTTGGCATTGGTCTTGCCGATATCGAGTACAACGGTGGCGTCGATGATCAAGGCCCTCCTCAGGCGAGATGAAACACGGGGGCCAGCGGCACGGCGACGGGCGACGCGTCCGCCTGCGTCTCCATCAGGTCGGCCATATGGTCCCACCAGCGGCGCATGACCGGATGTTGCGGCAGCGCCGCCATCGCGTGGCCATCCATGCGGCGCAGCACGGCGAACAGCGCGCCGGTGGCCTCGTCCAGAAAGATGCTGTAGTCGCGTACGCCGGACTCGTGCAGCAAGGCCGCCAGCTCGGGCCAGATGGCGTCGTGGCGGCGTTGATATTCCACGGCATTGCCGGGTTTGAGCTGCATTCTGAAAGCGATTTGTTCCATGCGCATTTTCTTGATTATTTTTTCGTCGATTTGCGGTTCAGCAGGCGTGGCAGGGCAATCGTAATCAGCAGCAAAATGCCGACCACGATCGTCATGATGACGCCGGGAATATTGAGCAGCGCCAGGCCGTAGGTGACCATGCCCAGCAGCAGCACGGCCAGCATCACGCCGCCGATCGTACCCTTGCCGCCGGCAATGCTCACGCCGCCCAGAATCACCATGGTGATCACTTCCAGTTCCCAGCCCATGGCGATATTCGGCCGCGTACTGCCGATGCGTCCCGTCAGCAGGTACGCCGCCAGGCCGGCCATGGCGCCCGTCAGCACGAACAGGGCAAAGCGGTAGCGGTCCACCGCCACGCCCGAGAAACGCGCGGCCATCGGGTTGCAGCCGATGGCAAAGATGCGCCGGCCCCAGCTGGTCGCATGCAGCAGCACGGCAAACAGCATGGCGAAGGCCAGCAGGATCACGAACGGGCGGGGAATGATGTCGAAGAAATAGCCCTGGCCCCAGTCGATCAGCAGTTGCGGATAGCCGGTGTAGGCCTGGTCGCCCAGGATCACGCTGGCCAGGCCGCGAAACAGCGCCACCGTGCCGATCGTCACGACGATGGACGGCAAGGCAAAGCGCGTCACCAGCACGCCGTTCAGGCTGCCGCAGACGGCGCCCATGGCCAGCGCCACGAACAACAGGCCTTCCGGCGGCACGCCATGGTGGTGCGCAAAACCCATCGCCACCGACGACAGCGCCAAGGTGCCGGAGACGGAAATATCGATTTCGCGGCAGATGATCAGCAAGGCCATCGGCAGCGCGATCAGGGCTTTTTCGCTGAAATTGAAGGTGCTGTCGGCGAGATTATAGGCATCGAAAAAGTTCGGCAGGAACACGCTGTTGCCGATGAAGACGGCGACCAGCAGCAGCGCCAGCAGCGCTTCCCAGTGCGCCAGGTAATGCGACAGCCGCGGCGCCTTGCGGTCGAGGATGGTATAGCGCGAACCGGGCGCTTTGGGCAGTGATGTATCGTTCATGTCGGCACTGTGGAGGGAAGTGGAAATCGCGTTCACGCGGCGCTCCTTGATGAGGGTTGCAGCATGGCCAGCGGCAGGATCTGGCGCCCGGCCTTTTTATTGCCGCGTGCATTGATCAGGACGGCCGTCAGGATCACGATGCCCGTCAGCGCGCTCTGCCAGAATGGAGAGACCTTGATGATCGGCAAGGCGTTGTTGATCACGGACAGGAACAGCGCGCCCAGTACCGCGCCGGCCACCGTGCCAGCGCCGCCGGCGATGCTGATGCCACCGATCACGCAGGCGGCGATCACGGTAAATTCAAAACCATAGGCAATTTCCGAATACGCGACCGCATAACGGGCCACCCACAGATAGCCGCACAGGCCGGCCATCATGCCCGACAGGCCATAGGTCCAGAACAGCCGGCGCGCCGTCGAGATGCCGACATAGCGGGCCGCCAGCGGCTGGTTGCCGATCGCATACAGGTCGCGTCCGAAACGGGTGTAGCGCGCCAGCAGCCAGGTGGCGATGATGGTGGCGGCCGCGATCCACACCAGGTGCGTGATGCCGAACAAATGGCTCAATGGAAAGGCGATAAAGTTGGCCGGCATCTGGTGCGACGAGACCCAGGCGCCGCCGGACAAGACGAACACCAGGCCGCGGTACACGCTCATGGTGCCCAACGTCACGACGATGGGCGGCAGGTCCAGGTAGCCGATCAGATAGCCGTTGACCAGGCCCAGCAGCAGGCCGATGACCACCGCCACCAGCATCACCAGCACCAGGGGCAGCTCGGGATAATTGACGGCCAGCAGCGCCGCCATCATGCCGGACAGGGCCAGGTTGGACGCCACGGACAGATCGATGCCGCGCGTGACGATGACGAACATCTGCGTCAGCGCCAGCATGATCAACAAGGTGCTGTCGGTCAGCAGGTTGGCCAGGCTGCCCGGCGTCAAAAAGACGGGCGCGCGCAGGCCCACGGCGCCGGCCAGCAGCACGATCAGCAGCGCCAGCTGGACTTCGCGTTGTTTCAGGTAGTGCATATGAGTTCCTCGTTGGTATGCGCGCTGCCGGACGCGGCGGCGACCACTTTTTCCGGCGTCGCCTGGGCGCGGGGCAACACGCAATTGATATGGCCCTGGTGCATCACCACCACGCGGTCGGCCATGCCGAGTACTTCCGGCAATTCCGACGACACCAGGATCACCGACAGGCCTTGCGTCACCAGCTCGCTGATAAAACGGTGCACGGCCGCCTTCGAGCCGATATCGATGCCCTTGGTCGGCTCATCGAGAATGATGACCTTGGGTTTGGTGGCCAGCCATTTGGCCAGCACCACTTTCTGCTGGTTGCCACCCGACAGTTCCGACACCATCTGCGTGAAGTGGTGCGCCTTCAGTTCCAGCTGTTCGCTGAACTGGCGCGCAATCGCCGTTTCACGCGAACGCTTGCTGCGCAGGAAAAAGCCGATGCCGTCCAGGATCGGCAAGGTAATGTTCTGCACGATGGACAGCGACAGGTGCGCGCCCTGGTGCTGGCGGTCTTCCGGCACATAGGCGATGCCGTGTTTGATGGCGTCGCTGGCGCTGCGGATCGCCACTTCCTTGCCGGCAATTTTGACTTTACCGGTCACGCCCTGCGTGAGGCCGAACAGCGCCTGCATCACCTCGGAGCGGCCGGCGCCCACCAGGCCGTAGAAGCCGACGATCTCTCCCTGCTGCACCGAAAAACTGATATCGCGAAATTCGGTCGGATGACAGAACTGCGACACTTCCAGCAGGGTCGCTCCCAGCGCTACCTCGACCTTGGGAAATACCTGGTGAATCGCGCGCCCCACCATCAGCGACACCAGCTGCGGTTCGCTGATGTCGGCCAGCTGGCCGGCGGCGACAAAATGGCCGTCGCGCAGCACCGTATAGCTGTCGGCGACGGCGAAGATTTCATCGAATTTGTGCGAGATGAAAATGACCGCCGTGCCGGCCGCGCG
Source organism: Janthinobacterium sp. J1-1 (assembly GCF_030944405.1). NCBI lineage: Bacteria > Pseudomonadati > Pseudomonadota > Betaproteobacteria > Burkholderiales > Oxalobacteraceae > Janthinobacterium > Janthinobacterium sp. J1-1. Next base: position 268,953 of record NZ_CP132339.1, on the reverse strand, counting down.
CAGCTGGCCGATGATGCGGTACAGCTCGTGGATTTCGCGCTGCGACAGCGAGGCCGTCGGCTCGTCCATGATCACCACGCGCGCGTCCTGCGACAGGGCGCGGGCGATCTCCACAAAATGGCGCTGCGCCACGCTCAGGTCCTTGACCCTGGCCAGGACCGGCAGCTGCACTTCCAGCCGCGCGAAGATCGCTTCGGCCTGGCTGGCCATCAGCGCCCAGTCGATGCGGGCCGGATAGCCGGTCTGCGGCTGGCGCCCGATATAGATGTTTTCGGCCACCGTCAGTTCGTCGAACATCACGGTTTCCTGGTGCACGGCGGTAATGCCGGCATCCATTGCGTCTTGCGGGCTGGCAAACAGCACGCGCTGGCCGTTCACTTCGATATGGCCGGCGTCCGGTTGATAAATGCCGGTCAGCGTCTTGACCAGGGTCGACTTGCCGGCGCCGTTCTCGCCGATCAGCGCCATCACTTCACCGGCGCGCACCGTCAGCGCCACGTCTTTCAGCGCGGTGACGCCATGGAAATGCTTGCAGATGCCGTGCAGGCGCAATACCGGCGCGTCCATCTGCGAAATTGGGGGATTCTGTGACATAGCCATTCACACTTGAGAGATATTCGTAGGTCGGGTTAGGCCGAAGGCCGTAACCCGACAACATTGTTGACATCGCAGGTGTTGTCGGATTACGGCGCCACGCGCCTAATCCGACCTACTTAGAAAATCTTCGAGAACTTGTCGACGTTATCCTTGTCATAGGTGAACGGTGGCGCCAGCGCCGCTTCGCCCGCCGCATCGACGGTCAGCTTGCCCATGCGGCCCACGGCGATCGATTCGCCGGCCTTGCCGGTGGCTTTGCCAATAACAAATTGATGCGCGGCATAGGTGGCGGCGTAGCCCAGGTCGATCGGATTCCAGATCGCGAAGCTTTTCACGGCGCCGCTTTTCACGTGGCCGGCCATTTCCGATGGCAGGCCCAGGCCCGTCACATACACTTTGCCGACCAGTTTTTCATCGACCACGGCCTTGCCGGCCGCATTGATGCCGACCGTGGTCGGGGCGATGATGGCTTTCAGGTTCGGGTTGCTGCGGAGCAAACCAATCGCTTCGCGGTAGCTTTTGTCGGACTGGTCGTCGCCATACACGGTCGATACCAGTTTGATTTTCGAATACGCGGGCTGGGCCAGCGTTTTCTTCATTTCGCCGATCCAGATATTCTGGTTGGTCGCTTGCGCGGTGGCCGACAGGATGGCGATTTCACCGGCGCCGCCGATGGCGTCGGACGCCATCTCGATCTGCTTCTGGCCGATCAGGGCCGGGCTCGATGGATTGAGTTGCATCAGGCGGCCGTCCTTGGCCAGGCCGCTGTCGAAGGAAATGACCTTGATGCCGCGCTGCATGGCTTTCTTGGTGATCGGCACCAGCGCATTGGCGTCGTTGGCGGAAATGACGATGGCCTTGACCTTCTGGCTGATCAGGGAACTGATGATTTCGATCTGGCCTTCGGCCGTCGCCGTGGTCGGGCCCGTGTAGATGATTTCCACATCGCCCAGCTGCTTGGCCGCTTCGTTCGCGCCTTCGTGGGCGGCGTCGAAAAAGCCGTTGCCCAGGTTCTTCACCACCATCGCGATCTTGATTTTTTCCGCCGCCTGGGCGCCGGTGGCCAGGCAGGCCATCATGCAGGTACCGAGCACCGCCACCATCATTTTGTTCATCTTCATGCCACGTCTCCTTTTATTATTGATGTGGCGGTAGACACCATGTCCCCTGCCATCTTGTTATTGGTTTTTAGTTGACTTGCCATTCCGGTTCCGCCGGCAGCAGGGTCGATTCCGGCATCGGCTCGGGCGCCACCGTGAGCACTTTCACGCCCGACTGTTCCAGCATCTGCACGGCCGCATCCGACGCGCCCGTGTCCGTGATGACGCAGGACACGCGGTTCAGGCCGCACAGGATCAGCCCGGCCTTGCGCGCAAACTTGCTGCTGTCGGCCAGCACGATCAGTTCTTCGGCCTGGCTGATCAATCGCTTCTCGGCCTGGATCAGCATCGGGTCCGCTTCCATCAGGCCCAGCATCGACAGGCCGTACACGCCCATGAACATTTTCCCGGCGTAATGGTGCTGGCTGATATCGTTGTCGAAGGGGCTCAAAATGACGTTCTGCTCGCGGTAGACTTTGCCGCCCGGCAGGATGATTTCATTCTCGCTCGTCATCAGGAGGCGCTCGGCCATCATGAAGGAATTGGTGAGGATTTTCAGGCGCTTGTCGACCAGAAATTCCACCATGCGATAGGTGGTGGTGCCGCCATTGATGATGATGGTGTCGCCGTCCGCGCACAGGCCGCAGGCGTGCCTGGCAATCGCGCGTTTCTGTGCGGCGCAGCGGTCGATATTGTTCTGGAATGTCTCGCCCGACAGCGCAAAGGTACGCTGTTTTTTTTGCGGCAGGCTTTCCGCGCCGCCACGGGTGCGCACCAGCAGATTGCGCTCGGCCAGCCAGGCGATATCGCGCCGCACGGTGGCCGGCGACGAATTGAGCCAGCCGACCAATTGGTCGACGCTCGCCGTGGTGTGCTCGGCGAGTAACTTCAACAGCCCTTTGCGGCGTTTGTGATTGATCACGTTGTCTCCTCTTGAGTCATCTCCTTGGCGGCTGCGGCGCGGTGCGCAAAGGCCAGGGACGACTTCTTTATCGGTGAGCCAGCCTAAGCAGTTGAGCAGTCCATGTCAACAATCAATCAATCAACATGGTGATTATTTGGCGATCGCGCAAATGGGTGATCGGGGTTCCGATCAACATGATGATTATTTGCGTTTCTCTCACCGTTTTGATTGCTTGTTGATTGACATGACCAGGCCACTGATTTCTACTGAGCGCTGCTGCCGTCATGGCGTTCCGCACACAGATGCGGCCATGGCAATGGGCACACATAACCAATAATGGAGACACTGTATGACCGCCACGATGGACACCAAATCGCCCGCGCCCATGGCTTCGCTGTGGGACGACGCGCACGCCGCAACCTTGAGCGAACCGGAACTGCTGCTGTACCGCTCGAACCTGCTCGGTTCGGACATGCGCATCACCAACTTTGGCGGCGGCAATACCTCGGCCAAGATCACCATGACCGACCCGCTGACGGGTACCGAAGCCGAAGTGCTGTGGGTGAAAGGTTCCGGCGGCGACCTGGGCAGCATCAAGCTCGACGGCTTTTCCACCCTGTACATGGACAAGCTGAACGCATTGAAAGGCCGTTACCGGGGCCTGGCGCTGGAAGACGAGATGGTGGCCTATCTGCCGCACTGCACCTTCAACCTGAACCCGCGCGCGGCCAGCATCGATACCCCGCTGCACGCGTATATCGCGCGCAAGCATGTCGACCATATGCACCCCGACGCGGTGATCGCGATCGCCGCCTGCGCCAACAGCCGCGCGCTCACGCAAAAGATCTTCGAAGGCGAACTGGGCTGGCTGCCATGGCAGCGCCCCGGCTACGACCTGGGCCTGAAACTGGAAGCCGTGTCGCAGGCGCAGCCGAACCTGAAAGGCATTATCCTCGAAGGCCACGGCCTGTTTACCTGGGGCGACACGGCCAAGTCCTGCTATGAAGTGACCCTGGCCATCATCAAGCGCGCCGAAGACTGGCTGGCGGCGAACACCAAACAACCGGCATTCGGCGGCGCCAAGGTCGCACCGCTGCCGTCGGAAGAACGCGCCGCGCTGGCGCAGCGCCTGATGCCACTGCTGCGCGGCAAGATCAGCCAGGACGAATACAAGCTCGGCCACTTCGACGACAGCGCCAATGTGCTCGATTTTGTCTGCAGCAATGACTTGCTGCCGCTGGCCGCGCTCGGCACCTCCTGCCCCGATCACTTTTTGCGCACCAAGATCCGCCCGTTCGTGATCGATTTTGATCCCGCCAGCCCCGATTTTGATCGCTTGGTGGCGGGCCTGGACGAGGCGCTGGCCGCCTACCGCGAGGACTATATCGCCTACTACACGCGCTGCAAGCACGACAACAGCCCGGCCGTGCGCGACGCGAACCCCATCATCTATCTGATCCCCGGCGTGGGCATGCTGTCGTTCGCCAAGGACAAGGCGACGGCGCGCATCGCCGGCGAGTTCTATGTCAATGCGATCAACGTGATGCGCGGCGCCAATGGCGTCGACACCTATGTGGGCCTGCCGGAACAGGAAGCGTTCGATATCGAATACTGGCTGCTGGAAGAAGCCAAGCTGCAGCGCATGCCGAAACCGAAAAGCCTGGCCGGCCGTATCGCCCTGGTGACGGGCGGCGGCGGCGGCATCGGCCAGGCCGTGGCCCGCCAGCTGCTGCAGGAAGGCGCGTGCGTGATGCTGACCGATATCGATGGCGGCGCCCTGGAAGAAGCCGAGCAGAACCTGCTCAAGGTAGCTGGCCGCGACAATATCGCCACCGTGCGCGCCAATATCACGGGTGAGCAGGAGGTGGAATCCATCCTGAACGCCACCGCGCTGCGCTTTGGCGGCGTCGACCTGCTGGTGTCGAACGCGGGCATCGCCTCGTCCGCGCCGGTGGAAGACACGACCCTGGAAATGTGGGAGCGCAACCAGTCGATTCTGGTCACCGGCTACTTCCTCGTCAGCCGCGCCGCCTTCCGCATCATGAAGCAGCAGCAACTGGGCGGCAGCATGGTATATGTGGCCAGCAAGAACGGCCTGGTGGCCTCCGGTGGCGCCTCGGCCTATTGCACCGCCAAGGCGGCCGAGATCCACCTGGCGCGCTGCCTGGCCCTGGAAGGCGCGCCGCATGGCATCCGCGTCAATGTGGTCAATCCCGACGCCGTGATCCGCGGTTCGCGCATCTGGGACGGCAAGTGGAAGGAAGAGCGGGCCGCGTCGAACAAGATCGATTCGGACGATATCGAGGAATTCTATCGCCAGCGCAGCATGCTCAAACGCAGCGTGCTGCCGGAAGACATCGCCGAAGCCGTGTATTTCCTGTCCAGCGAAAAAGCCGCCAAGAGCACCGGCAATATCATCAATGTGGACGCCGGCAATGCGGCCGCGTTTACCCGATAATCCGCGATAATCAAGTCCTATAAAAAAGCAGCCGGCCGACGCGCCGCGCTGCGCACAAGGAGACAAACCATGAACACCATGATCAACGAAGGCCTGGTGGCCGAACACAATGCCAAACTGCAATCCAACCTCGACGCCGACTATGCGGCGCTGGCCGGCGTGCTGGAGCGGCGCGGCCAGGACATTGAAAAACTGACGGCGCTGGCGCAGACCTTTGCCGTGGCCGTGCCCACCTGGGGCGCCGGCACCGGCGGCACGCGCTTTGCCCGCTTCCCGGGCGTGGGCGAGCCGCGCAATATCTTTGAAAAGCTGGAAGACTGCGCCGTCATCAACCAGCTGACGCAAGCCACGCCGGCCGTCTCGCCGCATTTTCCATGGGACAAGGTCAGTGACACGGCCGCGTTGCGCGAAGTCGCCGAAGGCTACGGCCTGGGCTTTGACGCCGTCAACTCGAACACGTTTCAAGACCAACTGGGCCAGGCGCATACCTACAAGCACGGCAGCCTGACCTCGCAAAGCGCGGCAGTGCGCGCGCAGGCGGTCGAGCACAATATCGAGTGCATCGAACTGGGCCGTGCACTCGGTTCGAAAGCGCTGACGGTGTGGGTCGGTGACGGCGCCAACTTCCCCGGCCAGCATAACCTGCGCGGCGCGCTGGAGCGCTACTTGGACAGCATGCGCGACATCTACGGCGCCCTGCCCGCCGACTGGAATATTTTCATCGAGCACAAGCTGTTCGAGCCGGCCTTCTACGCCACCACGATCGCCGACTGGGGCACCAGCTTTGCCTGCGCCACCACCCTGGGACCGAAAGCCAAATGCCTGGTCGACCTGGGCCACCATGCGCCGAACACCAACATCGAAATGATCGTCGCGCGCCTGGCGCAGTTCGGCAAACTGGGCGGCTTCCATTTCAACGACAGCAAATACGGCGACGACGACCTCGATTCGGGCAGCATCAATCCGTTCCAGCTGTTCCTGGTCTTCAACGAACTGGCCGATGCGGCCGAGCGCGAAGGCAGCACCTTCAACCCAGCCTATATGCTGGACCAGTCGCACAATGTGACCGACCCGATCGAAAGCCTGATGAGCAGCGCCGTGGAAGTCCAGCGCGCCTTTATCCAGTCCGCGCTGGTCGACCGCGCCGGCCTGCGCCAGCTGCAGGAAAGCAATGACGTGCATGCCTCGGCGCAAGCCTTGAAACAGGCCTTCCGCACCGATGTCAGCGCCATCCTGGCCATGGCGCGCCTGCGTTCGGGCGCGGCCATCGATCCGGTCGCCTGCTACCGCAGCAGCGGCTACCGCGAAGCGCGCGGCGTGGCGCGCCCTCCCAAAGCCGGAGCGAGCAGCAGCGGTATTGTCTAAGTGAAATAGTCAAGGCGGCATGCAGTTTAAAGGCATGCCGCCAGGCAAGCAGGTAGAATGCCTGGCACTGGCGCAAGGGTGCGCCGCAACCAGGCCTACGCATGTCTTCTTTCTCTCCCGGCGCCCTGCTGCGCAATCTGAAACCCGATAACTTCACGATCGCCCTGCTGGTGACCGTCGCGCTGGCAAGCTTCCTGCCGTGTTCGGGCACCACTGCCGTGGTGTTCGGCCATGTCACCACGGTCGCCATCGGCCTGCTGTTTTTCCTGCACGGCGCCAAGCTGTCGCGCGAAGCGGTGGTGGCCGGCGCCCTGCACTGGCGCTTGCACCTGCTGGTGCTGGCCAGTACCTTTGTCATGTTCCCCCTGCTGGGCCTGGCGCTGCGTCCGCTGGCCCTGACTTTCCTCACGCCCGACCTGTACATGGGCATTCTGTTCCTGTGCGCCTTGCCGTCCACCGTGCAGTCCTCGATCGCCATGACGGCCATGGCGCGCGGCAACGTTCCCGCCGCCATCTGCAGCGCTTCGGCCTCGAACTTTATCGGCATTTTCCTGGCGCCCATCCTGGTGGGCCTGCTGGTGGCGAAAGGCGCGGAAAGCAAATCGTCCGTCGACGCCGTGCTGTCGATCGTGATGCAGCTGCTGCTGCCCTTCCTGGCCGGCCAGTTCCTGCGCCGCTGGATCGGCCGCTGGGTCGACCGCCACAAGGCCACCCTGAAATACGTCGACCAGGGCTCGATTTTGCTGGTGGTCTACACGGCCTTCAGCGAAGCGGTCAATGAAGGCATCTGGCACACCCTGTCGGTCGAAACCCTGGTGGCCCTGGGCCTGATCAGCCTGCTGCTGCTGGCGCTGGTGCTGGGCATTTCCACCTTTGTCAGTCGCCGCCTGGGCTTTTCCAAGGAAGACGAAATCGCCATCGTCTTTTGCGGCTCCAAGAAAAGCCTGGCCAGCGGCGTGCCGATGGCCAAGGTACTGTTTTCCACCCGCTCGCTGGGCATGGTGATCCTGCCGCTGATGCTGTTCCACCAGATCCAGCTGATGGTGTGCGCGGTGATTGCGCAGCGGTATGCGCGCAGGGATGAGGAGAAAGAAGTGCCGGTGTCTACCTTGTAAAGAAAGGCGCTGCGAAGTGAGTGCGTGATGTCATGTCGGCACTTCCCAATGGCCGCCCTTCTGAGGGCCAATATATTTCAGCTTGCCATCCTTGACGAGCTTTGCGCTGGCCCGCTGGACCGCACTGAGCGATTTGCCGATCCGGGCCGCCACTTCGGCCAGCGTCATGTCCGGGTTAGCCGCAAGATATTGCAGGATTGCTTCTGATGTTTTAACCGGCGTTTTAACTGGCGTTTTAACCGGCGTTTTAACCGGCGTTTTTTCACCGACGCCGTACACCGGCGATGCATTTGTCGATGCAAGCAAAGGAAACGGAAACTCCACCCAGAATGCCGCGCTGTCACAATCGAATCTCGGTACCGGACTGGCCTCGGCCACACATGCCCGGCGAATCAGGTCGATGCCACGGCCCCACGATTCGATCAAGCCGGCCAGGAACAAGGTGCGGGCAATGTCCGGGTTGGCGGGCTGCGACGAGTGCTTGCTTATCAGGCGCGTCAGCGACCAGTCAGGCGGCAACTGGCCGGCGTTCCAGATGATCAGCTTGTGATCGTACACGCTGATCTGCGTCGGAATCGCGGCGCCATAGTCCTTGTGCGCAATGGCATTGATCACGGCCTCGCGCAAGGCTGCCTCAGGCACCGGCAAGCGCTCCATGCGTTGCGCGCCTTGGTAGGAAATTCCGGCGCGAAGGTATTTGGTCTGCAGCAGCTCGAGCGTTTTTTCCACCTGCGTGAACAGATCGCCCTCGATCACATCCTGGTAAAGCAAGTCGGAGTCGGTACGGAAGAAACCGATCTTCACGCAGGCACCGGTGGTGAACTTCTCGGGATCGGCATGAAACAGCAAGGTCGCCGCCCGCTTGAGATACTGCCCTTCGGTCAGGTGCAGCTTGTCAAGCAGCGCGGCATCATCCTAGACCAATGCCTCCGCGCTCAGGCGGCCGCTTCTCGCCGCCAGCTTGCGAAACGCCAGCATGGCGCGTGGCGCCAGATCGGTCATCGCCACATGCGGCACTGGTACGCCATCCCAATGTCTGCCTAGTTTGCGCAGAAGAAAACGATCGAGTGCCGCGCCACGCAACTCCTGCTTGGTACTGCCGCTGCGCACGTGGTATTCACCCTTGTAGCTGATTGGACTCGGGTAGGCCTCGACCACGATCTCCAGCCAGTCTCGCCCGGCCTGCGTGTGCAAATTGACCGCCACCACAATACCCAGAATATCGCGTACCTTGTTGGGGATGTCCACCAGCAGCTTGGCCGCGTTGTCGACCCCCACCACCTTGCCGCTGTCGTTCTTGCCGATCTCCAGCGTACCACCCTCTGCATTGGCGAAGCCGCAGATCCATCGCAGGTAGTCATCCCGCCAGGACTGCTTCCATTCGATGTTCTGGGATTCTTTCATGCCAGGCGATCCTTCCGGTCAGCAACTCCCGCAGCAGGCGCTGTTTGAGAGCGCAGGTTTTGTCACCGCTCTCAATGAACGCTATCATCATCAATAATAATGTCAATACAAATTTGTTGTTCAAGCGGGAGCGACCGGCCCTTTGCCGTCGATCAGCCGCAATGCCTGCCGCAGCCCTTCGACAATCACCCGATACGCCTGCCCCCTGGCCTCCTCATCCGGCGCCCGCAGCACATACGACGGGTGATACACGGTCACCACCCAGCGGCCGTCATGCTGAATCGGCGTGCCGATCAGCGGCGTCATGGTGGCCGAGCCATCCTGCAATATCGACTTCAAGGCCGTGCTGCCCAGCGCCACGATCACTTGCGGTTTTACACTGGCCAGTTCCTGTTCCAGCCAGTCATGGCAGGCGGCGATTTCGCGTTGTGCTGGCGTCTTGTGCAGGCGGCGCTTGCCGCGTGGTTCCCATTTGAAATGCTTGACGGCGTTGGTCAGATAAATGCTGTCGCGCGCCACGCCCGCCTCCAGCATGGCGCGCTCCAGCACCGCGCCGGCCGGGCCGACAAACGGCAAGCCGGCCAGGTCTTCCTGGTCGCCCGGTTGTTCGCCGACCAGCATGATGGCCGCTTGCGCGGGACCGACGCCGGGCACGGCCTGGGTGGCGCTTTTCCACAGTTCGCAGCGGCGGCACTGGTCCAGCGTGGTGGGCAGTTCGCGCGCGGGCTGGGCGCGTTCGGCGGAGATCGGGATCATCGCTGCGCCGCTGCGCTGGCCGACGGTGGCGGTCTGGCCCGTGCGGCGCTCGCCGTTGGCGGCGCTGCTGACCATGGCGGGCACGATGGCGCCTTCCGGCAGATTTTTCCAGAAGCGCGAGGGGATATGGCTGCGCAGCAGGTCGGCATTCAGGCGCGCGGGGTTGAAGATGCTGCGGTAGTAGGTCAGCCACAGCGCTTCGCCGGCGTCGTCGATATCGGCCGGGCCGCGCTCGGCCGCGCCGCGCATCAGGGCCGGGCCGGCGTGCAGGGTTGTGCCGTCCCACAGCATGGTGGCGGTCGGCGTGGCGATCATCCAGCTGATGGGGCCCATGCGGCGCGCGAAGTGGCGCGCCACTTGCGGCAGCACGTCGTGCACGGGCTCGAACCAGGCCACGAAACGCGGCGCACCCTGCGCTTCTTCGCGCTCGCGGAAACGCACATAGGCGTGCATGTCGTGCTCTTCGCGGCGCACGGCCTTGGCCATGCCGTGCAAGCGCGCGCCATCCGCATCGGCCGGCGAGATCACATCGTGCTGGCCCTGCTGCCAGCGCCACAGCACCTGATATAAAAACGCCCAGCGATCCTGCACATTGAAGCAGGCGGCGCTTTCCAGCAGTTCCACCAGGGATCGCGGCAGGCGCAGCGGCGGCGCGCTGGTATCGGTTGCGTCCGGTGTTGACGAAAACAGGTCGCCGTCGCCGGGCTGCGATTGCCAGGCGATATGGACTGGCGCCACGCCAAGCGCGATCAGCTCCCGCGCTGCAGCACGCCACTCGCCGAACGACTGCGCCAGCCGCACGACCTGGTTCATGCCGCCTGCAGCTCCGGCCACAAGTTCATCTGCTGCGGCGCTTCCGTCATGGCGCGGCGCAGGTTTTCGGAGGTGGTGGTGTCGCGCGCGGGAAAGTAGTCGGCCGTGATGATAAAGGGAGAGATCTTTTTCATGCTGCAGCGCAGGCGCGACAGGTCGGCGTAGCGCACCTGGCGCAGGCGGCGCAGATCGACGATGCGCTGCGCGTTGCGCAGGCCGATGCCAGGCACGCGCGCGATCATGTGCAGCGCGGCGCGGTTCAGGTCCATCGGAAAATGCTCGCGGTGCGCCAGCGCCCAGGCCAGTTTCGGGTCGATATCGAGCGCCAGGTTGCCACCGCTGGCGGGCAGCAGTTCGCTGGCCTGGAAGCCGTAGCTGCGCAGCAAAAAGTCGGCTTGATATAACCTGTGTTCGCGCAGCATCGGCGGCGGCGCCAGCGGCACGCTTTTCGGGCTGTCGGGAATCGGACTGAAGGCCGAGTAATACACGCGCTTGAGTTTATAGCTGCCGTACAGGGTCTCGGCCGTGTTGAGGATCTGCTGGTCGTCGCTGGCGTCGGCGCCGACGATCATCTGCGTGCTCTGGCCGGCCGGCGCGAAACGGGGTGACTTCGGTTCCTCGGCTTTTTCATCGAGCTTGCGGCGGATCGAGCCCATCGCCAGCTTGATGGTGTGCACGCTTTTTTCGGGCGCCAGCTTCTGCACGCTGTCCTGGGTCGGCAGTTCGATATTGACGCTGAGGCGGTCGGCATAGCGGCCCGCCTGTTCGATCAGGGCCGGGTCGGCGTCGGGGATGGTTTTCAGGTGGATATAGCCGCGGAACTGGTGCACCTCGCGCAGCTCGCGCGCCACCTGCACCAGCTGCTCCATCGTGTAGTCGGCCGACTGGATGATGCCGGAACTGAGGAACAGGCCGTCGATGTAGTTGCGCAGGTAAAAGTCGGCCGTCAGTTTCACCACTTCGGCCACCGTGAAGCGGGCGCGCGGCACGTTCGAGGTGCGGCGGTTGACGCAGTACTGGCAGTCGTACAGGCAGTAATTGGTCAACAGGATCTTCAGCAGCGACACGCAGCGCCCGTCCGGCGTATAGCTGTGGCAGATGCCCATGCCCGAGGTGGCGCCAAAGCCGTCCTTGCCGATCGAGTGGCGCTTGGGCGCACCGCTGCTGGCGCAGGACGCGTCGTACTTGGCCGCATCGGCCAGGATTTCCAGCTTGTCCGTCAATTCCATGGGGCACCTCAATACTGTATGTATATACAGTATATCAGGGATGGCCGGCTAACGCCTGCTTGATCCATGCAATGGCAAGACGCTATATATCCGTGTATATTACGCTTCTGTTGATTGCTCACTCTCAAGGATATGACCATGCGCCTGACCTCTGCTGCCCGCCTTCTTGCCGCCGCTTTTTTCATGACCACTGCCGCTACCTCCGCCATGGCCGGCGAAGTGGTGGTGTCGGCTGCGGCCAGCCTGACGAACGCCTTCAAGGATGCGGCGCAAAGCTATGAGGCGCAGTATCCGGGCAGCAAGGTCTCCTTGAACTTCGCCGCTTCGGGTGTACTACTGCAGCAGATCGTCAAGGGCGCGCCGGTCGACGTGTTTGCCTCGGCCGACCAGGAAACCATGGACACGGCGCAAAAAGAAGGCCTGGTGCTGCCAGCCGACCGCCATGATTTCGTCAGCAACAGCCTGGTGCTGATCGTGCCGTCGGACAGCAAGCTCGGACTCAGGAACCTGAATGACCTGACGCAGAAAAGCGTGACGCGCGTGGCGATCGCCAATCCGGCCAGCGTGCCGGTGGGCCGCTATTCGGAAGGCGCGCTGAAAAAGGCGAATCTGTGGGACGGCGTGCAGGCCAAGGCCATCAGCACGCAGAATGTGCGCCAGTCGCTCGACTATGTGGCGCGTGGCGAAGTCGATGCGGGCTTTGTGTACGGCACCGACGCGGCCATCATGAAAGACAAGGTCAAGGTGGTGTTCGAGGTGCCGCTGGAAGCGCCGGTGCTGTACCCGATCGCCACCATCAAGGGCAGCGCCAATGCGGCCGAGGCCAAACGCTTTGTCAGCTATCTGCAAACGGCGCCGGCGCAAGCCATCCTGGCCAAATACGGATTCAAAAAACCATAAGCTGATCGCACCGGATGGATATCGCCTGGACCGCGCTGGCCCTGTCGCTGAAAGTGGCGGCATGGGCCACGGCGCTCAATTTGTTGCTGGGCATCGGTACCGGCTACCTGCTGGCCCGCGCCCGCTTTCCCGGGCGCGACCTGCTCGACGCGGTATTGACCCTGCCGATGGTGATGCCGCCCACGGTGCTGGGCTATTATCTGCTGGTGCTCTTGGGGCGGCGCGGCAGCATCGGCATCTGGCTGCAGGAACACTTCGGCATCAACCTGATCTTTACCTGGCAGGGCGCCGTGATCGCCTCCACCATCGTCGCTTTTCCGCTGGTGTTCAAACCGGCGCGGGCGGCGTTTGAAGCGGTCGATGGCCAGCTGGAACAGGCGGCGCGCGTGCTGGGCATATCCGAAATCGCCATTTTCTTTCGCGTCACCCTGCCGCTGGCCTGGCGCGGCATCCTGGCCGGCGTTCTGCTGGGCTTTGTGCGCGCGCTGGGCGAATTTGGCGCGACCTTGATGGTGGCCGGCAGCATACCCGGCAAGACACAGACCCTGTCGGTGGCCGTGTACGAGGCGGTACAGGCGGGCCAGGATGAGGTCGCCAATATGCTGGTACTGATTACCTCGGTGGTCTGCATCGTGGTGCTGCTGTCGGCCGGCACGCTGGCGCCTGGCCGCATCGTTCACAAGTAAAACCATGCAACTCGACCTCGATATCCGCGCCACCTTGCGCTCCGGCAAACGCCATTTTGAGCTGCACGTGCAGTGCAGCTCGACCAGCCAGCGCATCGCCATGTATGGCCCGTCCGGCGCCGGCAAGAGCATGACCCTGAAGGCAATTGCCGGACTCTTCACCCCGGACGCCGGCCATATCCGCCTCAATGGCCGTACGCTGTTCGATTCCGCTGCCGGCATCAACCTGGCGCCGCAACAGCGCAATGTGGCCTATCTGTTCCAGGACTATGCGCTGTTCCCGCACCTGACGGTACGCCAGAACGTGGGCTTCGGGCTGGCGCGCGGCTGGTTCAATCCGCGCGCGCGTGAGAAACTGGCCAAGGTCGAGCATTGGCTCGATGCGTTTCATTTGCAGGAACTGGCGCACCAGTATCCCGACGAGTTGTCCGGCGGCCAGCGCCAGAGGGTGGCGCTGGCAAGGGCACTGGTGTCGGAGCCGGCCGCGCTGCTGCTGGACGAACCGTTCGCCGCCCTCGATCCGGCCCTGCGTGTCACCATGCGGCTGGAACTGAGCCAGTGGCAGCAGCGCCTGGGCGTGCCGATGATATTGATTACGCACGACCCGGAAGACGCGCGCATCCTCGGCGACCATGTGCTTTACTTGCGCGATGGCCGCATCGACACGATGGAAGAAAACAGACACGAGGTGAAAATTGGATAAGGCAGAAATCGGCCTGCAAGGCTCGGTATGGATGACGGTGGGCGGTGAACACCTCGGTGGCGCCGGCAGGGTGGCGTTGCTGGGCGCGATCGCCGAATGCGGCTCGATCACGCAGGCGGCCAAGGCGGTCAAAATGAGCTACAAGGCGGCCTGGGACGCCATCGACGCGATGAACAACCTGGCTGGCGAGCCGCTGGTGGAACGCCTGGCGGGCGGCAAGGGCGGCGGCGGCACGCGCCTGACGCAGCGCGGGCGCCAGCTGGTCGACAACTTTCGCATCATCGAACGCGAGCACGAGCGCTACCTGCGCCAGCTGGGCAGCCAGGCCGAGGGCATCGCCGACGACCTTTTACTGATACGGAGAATGGCCATGAAAACCACGGCACGCAATCAATTCCTGGGCAAGGTGGCCGAACTGAAGTCCGGGGCGGTCAACGACGAAGTGATCCTGGAACTGCCCGGCGGCCAGCAGATCGTGGCCGTCATCACCCAGGGCAGCAGCGACAGCCTGGGCCTGGCGCCCGGCGTGGAAGCATTCGCGCTGATCAAGGCCTCGTCCATCATCCTGGTGGCGGATGGCGAAGGCGCGCGCTTCTCGGCGCGCAACCAGCTGGCCGGCACCGTCACGCGCGTGCAGACGGGCGCCGTCAATACCGAGGTGGTGCTCGATCTGCCGCGTGGCGGAACCATCGCCGCCATCATCACCAACCAGAGCGCCAGCGAGATGGCAATCGCCATCGGCAGCAAGCTGACGGCGATGTTCAAGGCGTCGAGCGTGATTCTGGGTGTGCCCGCGTAATCCGACAACATTGTTGGCGCCGGTGGTGATGTCGGATTACGCGCAAGCGCTAATCCGACCTACTTTGCCCTACTCTTCCAGCCGCGACAACCAGTCGGCCGCCGCCGCCAGCACCTGCTCCAGTTCCAGTACCGTCTGCGCCAGCAGCGCCGGCACTTCGTCGTGGCGGCCTTCGTCGATGGCCTGCTCGGTGGCGAACGAGGCGCGGATCAGGCGCTTGGTGCCCAGGGTGCCCACCGAGCCGCGCAGGCCGTGCAGGATGCGCGCGACGTCGCTGTGGCGGCCTGCCTGCAAGACGGCTTCGGCGTCGCGCAAGGGCGCCATGCCCTTGTTCAGCGCGTCTTCCACCATGCGCCGCAAGACGCCCCTGCCCTTGGGGTCCTTGCCCATCACGCGCATCAGCGCGGCCATGGAAAACACTTCCTCGTCGAGCGGCGCGGCCGCTGCCGCCTGTACTGTCGGGCGTTTCGGCAGGTGGCGGCTGATCACTTCCATCATTTCCTCGACCACCACCGGCTTGGCGATAAAGTCGGTGATGCCGGCCGTCATGCAGCGCTCGCGCTCGGAGGCCAGCACGCCGGCCGTCATGGCGATCACCGGCAACTGCAGGCGCAGTTCGGTGCGGATGATGTGGGTGGCGCTGAAGCCGTCCATCACCGGCATCTGCATGTCCATCAGCACGATGTCGTAGCGCAGGGACTCCATGCGCAGGCGCTCGACCGCCTGCAGGCCGTCGCCCACCACGTCCAGCGTGGCGCCCATGTGTTCGAGGATGCCGCGCGCCACCGCCTGGTTCAGATGATTGTCTTCCACCAGCAGGAAATGCACGCCGGCCAGTTCGGTGCCGGTCTGCTGCAGCGCGATATGCTGTTCGCCATCCTGCTTGGCGCTCAAAGCCTGGTGCAGCGCATCGAACAGGCTCGATCCGGTGATCGGCTTCATCAGCACCACGTCGGCCTCGGCCGCGCTGGAGATTTCCTCCAGGTGGTTGCGGGCAAAGGCGTTGACCATCACCACGATCGGCTGGCGCTGGCCGGTGGCCGCCTGGCGTATCGCCTTGGCCGTGGCCAGGCCGTCCATGACGGGCATGTGCCAGTCGGCCAGCACCACGTCATACGGCTGCTGGCTTTCCAGGCGTTCGCGGTACAGTTCGATGGCGGCAAAGCCGGAATCGACTTCATCGGCGGCCCAGCCCCAGGCCTCGATCAGTTTGACGATCAGTTCGCGCGTGGTGCGGTTGTCGTCGGCCACCAGCAGGCGCAGCTGGCCCAGGGCCGGTTTGCGGCGCTCTTCGTTTGGTTGTGCCAGCGCCTCGAACGGCACGCTGAACCAGAAGCGGCTGCCCTTGCCTTCGCTGCTGGCCACGGCGATATCGCCGCCCATCATGTGGATCAGGTGCTTGCTGATGGCCAGGCCCAGGCCGGTGCCGCCGAAGCGCCGCGTGATGCTTTGATCGCCCTGCGAGAAGGCGGTAAATAGTTGTTCCTGCTGCTGCGGCGTCATGCCGATGCCGGTATCGCGCACTTCGAAGCGCAGCCAGGCCTGGCCGGGTGTTTGTTCGGCCAGGCTGACGGCCACCACCACTTCGCCGCTTGCGGTAAATTTGATGGCGTTGCCGGCCAGGTTGACGAGGATCTGCTGCAGGCGCTGGGCGTCGCCCACCAGGCGGCGCGGCACGTCCGATTCCACGGCGATGGCCAGTTCCAGTTCCTTTTCGCCGGCATTCATGGTCATGGTGGTGGCCAGCGTGTTCATCACTTCATCGAGGTCGAATTCGACCGGCGACAAGTCCATGCGGCGCGCCTCGATCTTGGAAAAATCGAGCACGTCGTTGAGGATGCCCAGCAGCGACTGGCCGGCCACGCGCACCATGGTCAGGTATTTGCGCTGTTCCGTATTGAGCCTGGTATTGCCCAATAAATAGACCATGCCCAGCACGGCATTGAGCGGCGTGCGGATTTCATGGCTCATGTTGGCGACGAAATCGCTTTTCGCGCGGTTGGCCGCTTCGGCGCGGTCGCGCTCGTTTTCCAGCTCGCTGGCGCGCGCTTCGAGCTCGTGCTGCAGGCGGTCGCGCTCGCTCATCAGGCTGTTGAAGGCGGCCGTCAGTTCGCCGATTTCATCGCGCTGCTCGACCGGCAGCGGCGTGAAGCGCTGGCCGCTGCTGCGCAGGGCCAGCAGGGTATCGCGCAGGCGCACCAGCGGCGACAGCAGCCGCACCGTGACCCAGCCCAATACCAGCGCTGCCAGCAGCGAGGCGCAGGCGCTCCACAGCACCAGCCGGTACAGCACGCCATCGAAGGGCTCGAAGGCGTCATCGATGGGCAGCGAGGCCGCCAGCAGCCAGTTCACCGATTTCAAATGCTTGAAGCTGTTGACAGCATTGATGCCACGGCTGTTGGTGCTGACCATGCTGCCTTCGCCGCCGCGCGCGATCAGCTCGCTGGTGGCCGGATTGGCGTTGGCTGCGCGCGGCTGCAGCAGCTTGGCCGGATCGGGATGCAGCACGTACAGCGGCACCTTGCCTTGCGTGAGGATGAAGTAATAGCCGTTCTTGCCGACCTTGGTCGTGCGCAGGTCGCCCAGCAGGTTGTCCTTGTACAGGCGCAGCACGCCGATCACGATGCCGGCCACTTCACCGTTGGCGCCCAGCACCGGCGCGACCATCTGCACGATCGGCATCCCGCTTTTCTTGCCCAGCAAGGGTTCGGTGATCATCGGCTGGCGCGTGCGCATGACGGTGCGGAAATAGTCGCGGTCGCCCACCTCGACGCCGCTGCGGCCCGGTACTTCGGGCACGTCGCTGATCACCTTGCCGCGCGCATCGAGCACCAGCACGTCGTCGAACAGGGCCAGCATGGCGCGCTGCTCATAGTACTGGCGCAACTGGGCCGGCTGCGCCATCAGCGCGGCCGGCTGGCGGCGCGCCGTTTCGCTGATCACGTCGAGCAGCATGCCGAGCTTGTCGTCGAGTTCCTCGGCGGTGCGGTCGATCATCGCCGTCTGCTGGCTTAATAGTACCTTGGTGAAATCGTCGCGCATGCGCTGCACTTGCACCAGGGTCACCAGGGCGATCATGGCGATCGAGGTCAGGCTGGTGGCCAGCGCGACTTTTGCTTTAATGCCCAGAGGCTTCATCATTTCCTTATCCTTGGCAAACGGGCAAGCGGCACAAGCGCGCTGCGAGAGATGCTATGAGGAATTCTCCTATCAATACATCAACTTGGCAAGCGTGTGCTTGTGGCGGGGTTGCCATGAAAATAAATGACGAAAGTCGTTTATTCGGCGTATTTCGCCGAAATTGGCACACTACCTCTGCATATACAGTAAACTTGTTGTTGTATTTTATAAAAGGTACTCACCATGACACCAGAGCTCTTGACGCCAACCCTGCCCACCGTGAACGTGGAAGTGTTGCGTGCGCGTTGCGCGACGTGCAGCATGCACCAGTTGTGTCTGCCCATGGGACTCGATGTGGGTGACATGGACCGTCTCGACCAGATTATCGGCCGGCGCCGCAAGGTGGTGCGCGGCGCCTCGCTGTTCCGTATCGGCGACGCGTTCCAGAACCTGTATGCGATCCGCCTCGGTCATTTCAAGACCTACCAGATCAACCAGGGTGGCGAAGAACAGGTGACCGGTTTCCAGATGGCCGGCGAACTGCTGGGCATGGACGCCATCAGCGCCGATCGCCATCATTGCAATGCGGTGGCGCTGGAAGACAGTGAAGTGTGTGAAATTCCATTTTCCAGCCTGGAACAACTGCTGGGCAATATGCCGATCCTGCTGCGCCATTTCCACCGCATGATGAGCCAGGAAATCACGCGCGAGCAAAGCGTGATGCTATTGCTGGGCAATATGCAGGCGACCCAGCGCTTTGCCGCCTTTATCGTCAACCTGGCGTCGCGCTATGAAGCGCGCGGCTATTCGGGCAGTAACTTCCAGCTGCGCATGTCGCGCGAGGAAATCGGCAACTACCTCGGCCTGACGATCGAAAGCATCAGCCGTCTGCTCTCGAAATTCAAGAAGGAAGGCTGGCTGCGCGTGTCGAACCGCGAGATTGAAATCCTGCAGCCGGCCAAACTCAAGGCGATTACGGCCGGCACCGACGTCTGCAAATAATTACAGTTCCTTGTCGGCCTGGATGGTGATGTCGCGCTGGGCCGGCCAGGTCCAGATGCCCGACAGGCGCCACACGCGCTGCTGGTCTTCCACCAGCACCTGCCAGCGGCTGCGTTCGAGCATCGGCAGCGATACCGAAAAATTGCCGTCCGCATCGGGCTGCACCATCAGCCGGATATCTTTTTCCGGCAAGGTGGCGTGCGCCAGGTGCAGCAGCAAAGGCTGTTGGTAGGCCTTGCCGAAACTGTGCACGGAACCGGTGATGCGCGATTGCGCCACGTCGTAGGCCAGGCTGGTATCCATCGCCAGGTCGCTGGCGACGGTGTCGCGGCGCAAGTCCTGGTTGATCGCCTTGCCTTTCTTGTAGTAGTCGCCCACCACCAGCGCATCGGGTTGCGTAAACGCGATGTACCCCATGAAGCTGCCGACGACGACCGACAGGCCGGGGCCGATCATCAGCAGCCAAGGCCAGCGGTGCTTGTACCAGGGATCGACGGGAGCTTGCAGTTTGGCGGTCTTGGACATGGGTGTTTCTCCTGATTCAACACGGCGCCAGGCAAGGCCAGGCGCCGCTTCTTGGTTTAACGCGGCACGATGAATACCGCGCTTTCGCGCACATGCAAGGACGGATCGTCGAGCGACTGCAGCTCGATATGGATCTTGTTCGAGCCCTTCTCGCCGACGCCGTGCGGCACGCGCAAACGCACCGGCCAGCCCAGCGTTTCGGTCGGCTGCAGGGTCACTTCCTCGCGCGTGACCAGGCTCAAGCCTGGCAAGCCGGACACGCCGATCCTGAAGTGCTGCTGCTCTTCCGAGGTGTTCATGATCTGCAGGCGATACACGTTTTCGATCATGCCGTCTTCGACTTCGCGGCCCATCGAACCTCGGTCGCGGATGACGTCCATTTTCAGGGGCGTGCGCAGGAACAGCGAGGTACAGACGGCGATGATGATCAGCCCCAGGATCGAGGTGTAGATCAGCACGCGCGGGCGCATGGCGCGCCGGCGGATCTGCTTCGAGCTGAAGTTGTTTTCCATCGCATGGTCGGTGCTGTAGCGGATCAGCCCGCGCGGCCGCTCGACCTTGTCCATCACGCTGTTGCAGGCGTCGACGCAGGCGGCGCAGCCGATGCATTCATATTGCAGGCCGTTGCGGATATCGATGCCGGTCGGACACACCTGCACGCACAGGGTGCAGTCGATGCAGTCGCCCAGCGCTTTTTCCGTCCCCTCCTTGGCCGCCTTCTTGTTCAGTGCACCGCGCGGCTCGCCGCGTTTGTCATCGTAGGTGATGATCAGGGTGTCCTGATCGAACATGGCGCTCTGGAAGCGCGCATACGGGCACATGTATTTGCACACCTGTTCGCGCAGCCAGCCCGCGTTGCCGTAGGTGGCCAGGCTGTAGAACAGAATCCAGAACCATTCCCACGGGCCGAAGTTAAAGGTGCGCACTTCCTGCACCAGGTCCTGGATCGGCGTGAAGTAGCCGACAAAGGTAAAGCCGGTCCACAGGGCGATCGCGCCCCACGCCAGGTGCTTGGCGACCTTCTTGCCGGTCTTGCGCACGGAGGGGCCCTGGCGGTCGAGCGCCATGCGCGCGCTGCGCGTGCCTTCGATCTTGCGTTCGACCCACAGGAAGATTTCGGTATACACCGTTTGCGGGCAGGAAAAGCCGCACCAGACCCGCCCGGCAATCGCCGTGACCAGGAACAGCAAATACGCCGCGATGATCAGCAGGGCCGCCAGATAGATGAAATCCTGCGGCCACAGCACCACGCCGAAAATGTAGAACTTGCGCGTGGTCAAGTCGAACAGCAGGGCTTGCCTGCCGTTCCAGTTGAGCCACGGCAAGCCGTAGAACGCCAGCTGGGTGAGCCAGACGCACACCCAGCGCCATGTTGCATAGCGTCCTTTGGCCTCGCGAGGGTAGATCTGCTCGCGGGCCGCATACATCTTGATGACTTGGGGTTCCATTACATTACTTCACAGGAACCGCAGGCTGAGGGTTGGAGAGGCTCCAGATATACGCCGACAGCACATGTACTTTCGACTCGCCAAGGAAGTCACCGAAGGCGGGCATGGTGTTGTTGCGGCCCTTGCGGATGGTTTCCATGATGGTGTCGGCGCTGCCGCCATACAGCCAGATCTTGTCGGTCAGGTTCGGTGCACCGAGCTGCTGGTTACCCTTGGCATCGGCGCCATGGCAAGCCATGCAGGCGCCGAATTTCGATTTGCCCAGCACCGATTT
This sequence comes from Janthinobacterium sp. J1-1, assembly GCF_030944405.1. NCBI lineage: Bacteria > Pseudomonadati > Pseudomonadota > Betaproteobacteria > Burkholderiales > Oxalobacteraceae > Janthinobacterium > Janthinobacterium sp. J1-1. The sequence goes on along the minus strand of NZ_CP132339.1, from coordinate 247,755 downwards.
GACCGGGTCCGAGGTCGAGCCCGACAGGCTCAGCACGTAATGGGCCACGTTCTCGATATCCTGCTCCGAACCGAGGGCGGCGCCCATCGGGATCATGATGCCGTTACGGCCGTGCATGATGGTGGTCTTGATGATGTCGGGATCGCCGCCATACAGCCAGTCCTTGTCGGTCAGGTTCGGAAAACCCTTGTTGCCGCGCGCGTCCGAACCGTGGCACTGCGCGCAGTAGGTCAGGAACAAACGCTGGCCGATGGCGTTCGCCTGCGGATCGGCGGCCACGGTTTTCAGATCCTGCTTCAGGTACTTGTCGAACAGGGGGCCGTAGTCGGCTTCCGCCTTTTTCAGTTCCTGCTCGTACTGGCCCGACGATTTCCAGCCCAGCTTGCCGGCATAGGTACCCAGGCCCGGGTACAGGAACAGATACGCCAGCGCGAACACGATGGTGATGTAGAACAGCCACATCCACCAGCGCGGCATCGGCGTATTGAGTTCCTTCAGGTCTTCGTCCCACACGTGGCCGGTGGTACCGTCGGCCGGTGCGCCCGGCAGTATCGTCACTTTCGACTGCGAGTACAGCAGCACGCCGCAGCCGATGATGCCCAGCAGGGACAGCACGACAATGTAAATATTCCAGAAACCACTGGTAAAGTCAGACATGGCCGCGCTCCTCTTTTGCCGCTCCGGCGTTGGTCGGATAGTCCAGCGCTTCATCGGCGAACGGCAGGTTGGCCGCCGCGTCGAAGTCCTTGTTGCTGCGGCTGAATGTCCACCACAGGATGGCCAGGAACGTCGTAAAGGAAACCACCGTCATGACGCTGCTGGCGCTGTCGAACAGATTCTCGATTGCCATGCTAATTCCTCGTTTTGATTAATGTGCCCAGGCCTTGCAGGTAGGCCACCAAGGCGTCTTCTTCCGTTTTGTCCTTCAGCTGTTCCGGGCCGGCGGCGATCTCTTCCTCGCTGTACGGCTGGCCCAGGCGTTTCAGGGCGCGCATCTTCGGCACGATGTCTTCCGGCGCCAGCTTGGTCTTCGCCAGCCATGGGTAGGACGGCATGTTCGATTCCGGCACCACGTCGCGCGGATTGTTCAGGTGGGTGCGGTGCCATTCGTCGCTGTAGCGCGCGCCGACCCTGGCCAGGTCGGGCCCGGTACGCTTGGAACCCCACTGGAACGGACGGTCGTAGACGAACTCGCCGGCCACCGAATAATGGCCATAGCGTTCGGTTTCGGCGCGCAGCGGACGGATCATCTGCGAGTGGCAGTTGTAGCAGCCTTCGCGCACATAAATGTCGCGCCCCGCCAGGCGCAGCGGCGAGTACGGTTTCAGGCCGGCGATCGGCTCGGTGGTGCTCTTCTGGAAGAACAGGGGCACGATTTCAACGGCGCCGCCGACGCTGATCACCAGGGTGACCAGGCCGATCAGCAGCCAGGGGTTTTTTTCAATCCATGCATGTGAGAATTTCATTTGCTTTCGCTCCTATCAGGCGTGCGCCGCGTTCAGTTCCGGGATGCGTGCGACCGGCAACTTGGTGCCGCGCAAGGTCATGTAGGTGTTGTAGCCCATCACGCACATGCCAGCCAGGTACAGCAGGCCACCGCCGACGCGCACCACGTAGTACGGGTAGGTCGCTTTCACGCCTTCGACGAAGGTGTAGGTCAGGGTGCCGTCCGGGTTGACCGCGCGCCACATCAGGCCCTGCATCACGCCGGCGATCCACATGGCGGCGATATACAGCACGATACCGATGGTGGCGACCCAGAAGTGCACGTCGACCAGGCGCGTGCTGTACATCCTGGTCTGGCCGGCCACGCGCGGCAGGATGTAGTAGATCGAGCCCATGGTGATGAAACCGACCCAGCCCAAAGCACCCGCATGCACGTGGGCCACGGTCCAGTCGGTGTAGTGCGACAGCGAGTTGATGGTCTTGATCGACATCATCGGGCCTTCGAAGGTGGCGATGCCGTAGAACGACAGCGAGACGATCATGAATTTCAGGATCGGATCGGTGCGCAGCTTGTGCCAGGCGCCCGACAGGGTCATGATGCCGTTGATCATGCCGCCCCAGCTTGGCGCCAGCAGCACCAGGGAAAACACCATGCCGATCGATTGGGTCCAGTCCGGCAAAGCCGTGTAGTGCAGGTGATGCGGGCCGGCCCACATGTAGGTGAAGATCAGCGCCCAGAAGTGGACGATCGACAAACGGTAGGAATAGACCGGGCGCTCGGCCTGTTTCGGGATGAAGTAGTAGACCATGCCCAGATAGCCGGCGGTCAGGATGAAGCCCACCGCGTTATGGCCGTACCACCATTGAATCATGGCGTCCTGCACGCCGGCATAGGCCGAGTAGGATTTGGTGAACGAGGCCGGCATGACGGCGCCATTGACCACGTGCAAAATCGTCACGGCCAGAATGTAGGCGCCGAAGAACCAGTTGGCCACGTAGATATGCTTGACCTTGCGCTTGATAAGGGTGCCGAAGAAGACGATCGCGTAGGCGATCCAGACGACGGCGATCAGGATCGAGATCGGCCATTCCAGCTCGGCGTATTCCTTGCCGCGCGTCAGGCCCATCGGCAAGCTGACGACCGCGCACAGGATCACCGCTTGCCAGCCCCAGAAGGTAAAGGCGGCCAGCTTGTCGGAAAACAGGCGAACCTGGCAGGTGCGTTGCACCACGTAGTACGAGGTGGCAAACAGGCCGCAGATACCGAACGCAAAAATGACCGCATTCGTGTGCAGCGGCCGCAAACGACCGTAAGTGAGCCACGGTATGTCGAGGTTCAGGGCGGGCCAGGCCAGTTGGGCGGCGATGATGACGCCGACCAGCATGCCGATGACGCCCCATACCACAGTAGCGATCGCGAATTGCTTCACGATCTTGTAGTTATAGTTCAGCGATTGATCCACAAAGACTCCCTGGAATGTCTATTTATGATGGTGGCCAGAGGTTAAGTGTTTGGGGGCCAAAAAACTTTGATGTGGATCAAAATTCCCAAGATGAAAGATGGCTAGTGCGGCAGCATCAAAATAAATCCTGACCCAGGTAAAAAAAGCCGGACAAGATCCCTGCAAGCGCACCGTGGCGCCGTCATGGAAAGTACGGCCGCGGCATGACAGCACGACAAAATGCATGATTTCTCACCAATGTTGTGCTGCTGTCGCACCGGATTGTGCGGCGCACAAAATAATGCGACAAAATAGTGCAATTTGGCATATAAAGTTGTTTTGGAATAAATTTTCCATATTTAATTTGCTGGCCCGCTTTTTGCATGTCTGTTAATTCAAAAAGGAGGGCGTCCACATGGCAAATCCACAGGCAATCGTCGATCTCACGCACCAGGTCCGTAAACTTGCCACCAGCAAGATCGGTGACATCAATGACATCAACCGCGAAGCCAATTTCCTGGCGCTCAACGCCCTGATCGAGGCGGCGCGGGCGGGCGCCGCCGGTCGCGGTTTTGCCGTGGTGGCGAACCAGGTCAAGCACGTCTCGCAACGCATCGGCGAAGTGACCGACAGCCTGAACCGGGAGCTGGTCGGCTCGCTGTCGAGCCTGACCGCGCTCGGCGACCTGATGATCGGGCGCATGCAGTCGCATGAAGGCCAGCGCTGCGCCGACCTGGCCCTGAACATGATCGACATCATCGACCGCAACCTGTACGAGCGCTCGTGCGACGTGCGCTGGTGGGCCACCGACTCGGCGCTGGTGGAGTGCCTCGGTGATGCGGGTGCGGCGGCGCGCGCGCATGCGTCGCGGCGCCTGTCGGTGATCCTCGACAGCTATACGGTCTACAAGGATATCTGGGTGCTCGATGCCGACGGCATGATCGTCGCCAGCGGCCGCCCCGAGCAGTATCCGGTGGCCGGCCGCAACGTCGCCAGGGCGCCCTGGTTCAAGGCGGCGCTGAACACGGTCAGCGGCGAGGAGTATGTGGCCGATGACGTGTGCACCACCTCGCTGCTGCACAACGCCCAGGTGGCCACCTATGCGACGGCGATCCGCGAAGGCGGCGCGACGCACGGCAAGGTGCTGGGCGCGCTGGTGATCTTTTTCGACTGGGCGCCACAGGCGCAAGCGGTGGTCAAGGGCGTGCGCCTGACGGACGCGGAATGGGCGCGCACGCGCTGCATGATCCTCGATTCTTCGTTTCGCGTGCTGGCCAGTTCCGATGGCGAGGGGGTGCTCACCGAAGTGTTCCCGCTGCGCCCCGACCAGCGCCGTGCCGGCTTCTACCAGGACGGCGGCATGACCGTCTCGTTCGCCGCCACGCCGGGCTACGAAACGTACAAGGGACTGGGCTGGTATGGGGTGGTGTGCCAGCGGGCGGAGACGCGCAATTGATCTGGCTTCATGATTGATTTGGCTTAACAAGTGCATATAAGCAACGCCTTACAGTGGTGAGTCCAGTTACTTCAAAGGCTTGCCATGACCGATGCCAGCAACCCGGGTGATGATGCCGCCAATTATGTCGTAGGGCGCTTCAGTGGCACTTGCCTGTACAGCCACAGCCTGCTCACGTGCGTGCAGCAGATGCCGTCCCCCGGCATCGTCATCTTCGTGCACGGCGTCAATTCCGACGGCGAGTGGTACCGCGCGGCGGAGGAAGGCCTGTGCAAGGGCTTGAATACACGCATGAAGCGTTGCGACGAGCACCTGTGCCATGCCACGGCGCAAGCCGGGCAGTTGACGCCGGTGCGCTACAAAGGCGAGCTGACAGATGACGGTTACGTCGATCCCGATTACACGGCCAGCACCTTCATCGCGCCGCAAGCGCATTTCTCGCCGGTGATCCACTTCCGCTGGGGCTACAAGGCCAGCGCCACTGAATTGCAGCACTATGGCGATTCGGTCTACCTGAACGAACACGATTACTGGGGCGGCGGCCCGTTCGCCAATGGCTGCTCGTCCTTGCCGGATCTGTGGGGCGAGGGGCTGTCGGACGCCCTGTTCCTGTGGATCCATATCGAGCACCTGAACCCCGTCAACGACCGCATCGTGTATGCCTGTCCGCCGCGTCCCTACTTCGTGCTGGCCGCGCTGCGCCTGGCGCATCTGGTGCAAGCGATCCGCAAGGAACAGGCCGACGTACCGATTACCATTGTCTGTCATAGCCAGGGCAATATGGTGGGCATGGCGGCGGCATTTCTTGGTAATAAGATGGCCAATGTCCAGGATGCGGTGGGAAAGGCCGGCCGCTGCGTGGCCGACACCTATGTGCTGTGCAACCCGCCCTACAGCCTGCTGCGCCGGAACGACACCGAAGGCTGGCTGCAGGGGCAAGTCCGTGATGTCGACGGCAATGTCGGCCGGCAAAGCGGCAAGGCGCGCCGCAAGACGCTGGCGGCCTTCTTCGATATCGTGCGCGGCCAGGCGCAGGAACCCCCTGTCGATCCCTGCCTGAGCCGCATGGCGGACAACCAGAAACACGATTTCAGCCTGGACCAGGACAAGGCCATGTATGGCTGCGGCCCGCAGCGGTCGACGCGCGGCCGCGTCACGCTGTATTGCAATCCGCATGACCAGGTGATCTCGGCCACGCCGATACAGGGCATCGGCTGGCTAGGCCTCAGCGCCGAAGAGATCCAGGGCACGCGCGGCGATGGCGTGTTCAGCCAACGTGTCTTTGCGCAGGGCCACCCGGTGGGCCAGCAGGGTAATTATGACTACTGGAGCAACCACTATCGGCAGCCCGAGCGTGGCAGCCTTGATTTCTGGTTTCCCCATTCGCCGATCTCAAAATACGACCCGAACAAGGGCGTGCGTGCCAATACCAGCGCCGCGGGCAAGGCCGCCACCGTGCGCACGGCCGCCGCCACCTCGCAACTGATGAAGTGGCTGAGCATCCCGATCCACGCCGTGCCGCCCGGTGACTGGCGCATTCCCGTCAATGCGCCTGCGCTGCCGAACACTTTTTTGCCGCAGGCCGTGCGTTTCGGCACGCCCAGCGCGCAATTCGACCAGGATCTCGACCCACCCGCCACGCACCGCCATGCCGGCAAGGTGCGCGACGTGGACGATCCCTATGCGGACGAGGAGTTGGGCGCCCCGCCGGCCGGCAACCGCGATACGGAGGCGGTGTTGCGCTACGAGGATCACGCCCGGCTGCGCATGAAGGCGCGGCGCGAAAAGCGGTATGGCAATGGCGAAAAGGTCAGCATGGAAGACGACCTGTCGACCGCCACGCCCGAATATCGACACTGGCGCAGGCAGGAAATCCAGGCGCAACTGGCGGCCACCTGCGATACCCATGCCACCGACCATTCCACCATTCTGACGAACGGCGCGCATGCGGAAATGGCGCTGGCGTATGACGTGGCGATCGGGGTGAGTCTGAGGTACCCTGACTTTTTCGGACACTCTAGTTTGGTAAACTTCACCAACTGGAGAACTTATGACACGCTCAACAACATACACACCGGAGCTTCGGGAAGAAGCGGTAAAACTGGTCCTGACACAAGGCCTGACGCTGGAAGACGCCGCGTTGCGTCTCACCATTCCCAAGGGCACGCTAGCGAACTGGGTCAGTGCGGCAAGGCGCGGCACGTCGCCCAAAGTAGCCCCTGGTAGCCGCTCCGTGCCGGAGCTTGAGGCTGAGGTAACCAAGCTGCGCAAAGAGCTTGCCGAGGCACGCATGGAGCGCGATATCGTAAAAAAAGCGGCAGCGTACTTTGCGCGGGAGTCGCTGCCAAGTACGCGGTCATGAAGACCTTGCGACTCGAATTTCCTGTCACCATCATGTGCCGCGTCTTTGGCGTCTCGCGCAGCGGTTTCTACGCTTGGTCGAACGGCAAACCGTCGCAGCGGGCGCAGGACGACGCACGCCTGAAGGTCGCCATCGAGGCCGTGCACGCGCAGAGCCGGCAGACTTATGGCCCGTTGCGCATGCAGCCGGAACTGACGGCGCAAGGCTTTCCGGCCGGCCGTGATCGTATCGTCCGTCTGCGTCGCGAGCTCGCCCTGCGCTGCAAGCAAAAGCGCAAGTTCAAGGCCACCACGAACTCGAATCATGACCTGCCGGTGGCCGACAACCTGCTCAATCAGACTTTCGCGCCGACCCGGCCGAACGAAGCCTGGGTGACCGACATCACCTATGTGGCGACCGGCGAGGGCTGGCTTTACCTGGCCGGTATCAAGGACGTGTTCACCTGCGAGCTGGTGGGCTACGCGATGGACGAGCGCATGACGCAAACGCTGACGGCAACAGCACTGTGGAAGGCCGTGCGCAACAAACGCCGCGCGCCGGGCTTGATTCACCACTCCGACCGTGGCAGTCAGTATTGCGCCCACGACTATCAGAAACTGGTGACGCAGTTCGGCATGAAGCCGTCCATGTCGCGCCGAGGAAACTGCTATGACAACGCGCCCATGGAAAGCTTCTGGGGCACCCTGAAAAACGAGCTGGTGCACCATCAACGTTACGCGACCCGGGCCGACGCGAAAGCCGCAATACAGGAATATATCGAAAGCTTTTACAACCGCCAGCGACGCCATTCGCGCCTTGGCAATGTTCCGCCCGCGTTGTTCGCTGAAAAATTCAGCAAACAGCCGCGGGTGGCTTGAAACAAGAGTGTCCGCTATTGACAGTACACCTCAGTCTGATCAGCGAGGAGGCGATGAAAAAACTGCGCATTGCAGCAGACTGGCGATTGCTAAATGGTCTCGGCGATAACAATCCGCAGAAAATATTTAATGAGTATTTTGTGTCTGGACTGTTCAAAAAATTGTCATTGCTTAATTGGGTACGTAGCGGTGGAAGCACCGGTGCCATGCCGTCCGAGATCGAAGACGAACGCATGTACCAGCGGCCGGAGACCTCCTGATGCGCACGTTGATTGCTACCTTACCGCGCCGGCTTGGCTGGAGTCTGCTGGTATTCGGTCTTGCCTTTTCTATTGCACTCTGGTCTGTAACACACGCCACGCCATTCGATGAGTCTCTTCGAGAAGGAATATTGATGAAACGATTATTGCTGTTGCCAGCGCTGCTGGCGCTTACGTTCCTTTTCTTTCTGTCAGCCTGTGCCAGCAGAGCAACTGTAGCAACACCGGCTACCGTACCCGCACCAACCTCGCCAGTACGGCCATACATGGCGCAAGTGGTGGGCGTGCAGTGGTTGAATCCGCTGCAGCGGCGCGACTATCCAACCGAATGGCAACTGCTGTGGACACTCGGTCTGGCCAAGCCGAACAAGGATGATGCCAAAGTGAAAGAAAATCCTGTGCGCTTTGGCAAGGTGCAATCGATCGGCATGATTGCTGCAGGTAATGACGGCGAGGAAACCTTCCACGGTTACCATCACAAATATGTGACGGAGCTGATTTACCGTTTTCGTGACATTTATTTTTCCAGCGCAGAGTATTTTTACAATGCCCATTCCCTGACCGACAAATCCACACGGCGAGAACTGGCCGGCATCCATGTCGAGTATGCCTTGCCTGAAGGACGCCTCGATCCAATCGAAGCGGGAAAATATATGGTTGAAACGATCACTGATGCTTTCGACATTGGCAATACTTCCTTCCCCGACTCCTGGACCACCGCCACCCCGCCCGATGTGCGCGTCACCATGGGTGGCGCCAATGCCGGCTTTGCGTCGTTGACGGCCGGCCTGGCGTATCTGCAGGCCAACCCGGACAAAACCGTGTGGGTGATGAGCTGGGATGCGCCGAGCTTTCCGCCCAAGGATGAGCAAATCAATGAAAACATGGTGCTGCTGGTGCTGGCCGGGCCCGGCTACAAGACCGGGCGTGCGCCGCTGGCGTGGCTGGGCTTTCCCGTCATGCGCGCGGTGGCCGATTTCAAGGCGGAAAAGGGACAATCTCCGCGCATCGTGCAGGCGTGGAGCCAGGCCATCGAAGAGGCTGCGACCAATGCGCAGACCAGCGAGGCCGCCATCGGCTATCTGATCCACGACGCCGGCGTCACGTATCCGGCCTCGTCCGAACGCATCGGTCCGCTGGCACAAAGCGTGACGGAGCAATTGCCGGAATTCGATTTCAACAAGCAGAGCTTCAATCTGCCGGCGCTGCTGGGCGAGACGGGCGCCGGCACGGCGCTGACGAACGTGGCACTGGCCATTGCCTATGCGAATCATGTGGGCGGACCGGTGCTGGTAACGGGCACCAGCGACGCGCGGCAGGTGAGCGCCGTGGTGGTGGCGCCGCCGGCGGTGGTGCGGCCGGTCGACCATGATGCGCCGTGGTTCCGCGCGCGCGGTGGCAATACCGTGTTCCTGCCCTGGTGGGGCCGGCGTTACGATGCGCGGCCCGGTTCGCAGGGTTACTCGCGCTGATCCGCTTGCTGCTGCGCCGGTTTTTCCGGCGTTGTGTCGTCGTCCTGCAGCACGCGCATGCCCGGGCCGACCAGGTCGTCGAACTGGCCGCCGTCGGAGGCCTTGAAGAAGACCCATAGCGCGATAAAGACCACCACGATGCTGAGCGGAATGAGCAGGTACAAGGACTCCATCAGGTTTTCCTCAGGCGCAGCGCGTTGGCGATCACGACCGCCGAGCTGGCGGCCATGCCGACGCCGGACAGCCACGGGTTCAGAAAGCCCAGCGCGGCGGCGGGAATGGCGGTCAGGTTGTACAAGGTGGCCCAGCCCAGGTTTTCGCGGATGATGCGCATGCTGCGCGCGGCCGTGCTGGCCGTGTCGAGCACCGAGCGCAGCTGGCTCGACAGCAGCACCGTGTCGGCATGGGCCTGTGCCAGCGCGGCGCCCGAACCCATGGCGAACGAGACGTCGGCCGCGCTCAGCACGGCGGCGTCGTTGATGCCGTCGCCGACCATCGCGACCACCGCGCCGGTGGCCTGCAGCTGCTGCACGAAATCGAGTTTTTCATCGGGCAGGCATTCGCCGCAGGCGGTGGCGATGCCCAGCTCGCGCGCCACGCCTTGCGTCAGCGCTTCCTGGTCGCCGCTCAGCAGCACCACCTGCTTGCCATGGCGCTGGAAATAGCCGACCACCTCGCGCGCTTCCGGCCGCAGCGCATCGCTCAGCAGGAAACGCGCCAGCCACTGCCCTTGCGCGCCCAGGTACAGCGGCGTCATGCCGTCGACGCCGAGCGCCGTGTCGCCCAGCGGCGGGCCGGCGATCGCCGCCACGAACGCCGCATTGCCGAGCCGGTAGCGCACGCCGTCGATGATTCCTTCCAGGCCCTGGCCCTGCACTTCCTGCAACTGCTGCGCGTGGCCGTGCTCGATGCTGCCTGCCGCCTCTGAAATGGCTTGCGCCAGCGGATGGGCGCTGCCCGTTTCCAGCGCGGCGGCGATCTGCAGGCAAGCGTGTTCGTCAAGCGTGTCCAGGCTGTCGATCTGCCGCAGCACCGGGCGGCCCAGGGTCAGGGTCCCCGTCTTGTCGAACACGATATGGGTGGCGCGGTGCAGGGTTTCGAGCACATGCGGCTGGACGATCAGCACGCCGCGCCGCAGCAGGCTGTCGGTGGCCGCCGCCAGCGCCGTCGGCGTCGCCAGCGACAAGGCGCACGGACACGACACCACCAGTACGGCAATCGCCACCGGCCAGGCCTGCGACGGATCGTGCCAGCTCCAGAAGGCGAAGACGGCGACGGCGAACAGCAGCAGGCCCAGCACGAACCAGGCGGCCACCTTGTCGGCCCACTGCGCGATCTGCGGCTTGCCGCTGCCGGCCCGTTCGATCAGTTTCAGCAGGTCGGACAAGGTGCTGTCACGGGCCGGTTTGAGCACCCGCAGCAGCAGCGCCGCGCTGGCGTTGATGGCGCCGCCGGGCACCTGTTCGCCGGTTTTTCTGCGCTGCGCCGCGCTTTCGCCCGTCAGCAGCGACAGATCGAGCGCGCTGTTGCCTTCGATGATGACGCTGTCGGCGGCGACCGCTTCACCGGGTTTCACCAGGATCACGTCGCCGACGGCCAGGCTGCCGGCCGGCACCATGGCGGTGGCGCGGCTGTCGGGAAAGCCCGGCAGCAGGGTGGCCGAGGCGGGCAAGGCATGCTGCAAGCGTTCCAGCGCCGAGGCGGCCTTGCGGCGCGCCTGCAGTTCGAAGTAGCGGCTGCACAGCAGCAGGAAGATGAACATGGTGGCCGAGTCGAAATACACCTCGCCCTGGCCCGTGAAAGTCGCCACCAGGCTGCCGAAGAACGCCGCCAGGATGCCCAGTGTGACGGGCACGTCCATGCCCAGGGTGCGCGCGCGCAGGCTGGACCAGGCGCCCTGGAAAAACGGCAGCGCGGAATAGCAGATGGCCGGCAGCGTCAGGATCAGGCTGGCCCAGCGCATCAGGGTGGCCATGTCCGGGTCCAGGGTGCCGTCTTCGGCCGCCAGGTAGGACGGCGCCACATACATCATCACCTGCATCATCGACAGGCCGGCCACGAACAGCTGGCGGCCCAGGGTCTTGCTGGCCTTTTGCAACTGCTCGCCATGGCGCACGGCGTCGTAGGGATAGGCCGTGTAGCCGACCTGGCGCACGGCCTGCAGGATATCGCCCGGCTCGCACTGCGCCTTGCTCCAGCGCACATACAGGCGTTCGGTGGCGACGTTCAGGCTGGCCGCCTGCACGCCGGGCAAACGGATCAGCTGGCGCTCGATCAGCCAGACGCAGGCGGCGCAGCGTATGCCTTCGACCGACAGGGTCGCTTCGCAGCTGCTGGCGTCGCGCGCGAACTGCGCATCGTCATTGCTGTACAGGCGCAGCTCGGGCGGCATCAGGGTGGCGCCAAATGCGTTGGCGGCGTAGTCGTCGCGCTCCGTGTAGTACTTGCTCTGGCCGATGTCGACGATGGTTTGCGCCACCGCTTCGCAGCCGGGGCAGCACATCGCGCGCTCAAGCTCGTCGACGGTGACGCTCCAGTGGGAACCGGGCGGCACGGGCAAGCCGCAGTGGAAGCAGTCGGTCGATTGTAATACGGCGTTCATAAGCGACTTTTCATGGATGGGGCGCCACGCACAGGGCGTCGAGCCAGCCCAGCGAGACGCCATGGGCGGCGCGCAGCAGGCCCAGCAAGCCAAAGCCCAGCACCAGCAGGCCGCTGGCGATGCGCACCGGGCGGCGCTGCAGTTGCCGGCGCAGGCGCGCGCCCAAGAGGCCCATGCCGAGCAGGGTCGGCAGGGTGCCCAGGCCGAAGGCGGCCATGGCGGCCGCGCCATGCACGGCGGAGCCTCCCATCATGGCGGTCAGCAAGGCGCTGTAGACCATGCCGCACGGCACCCAGCCCCACAGCCCGCCGACGGCCAGCGCTTTCAAGGGCGTATCCATCGGCATCAATGGCGCCAGCAGCGGGCGCACGCGGCGCCACACCAGGTTGCCGGCCGCTTCCAGCCGCGCCAGGCCGCGCCAGGCGTCCATCAGGTACAGGCCCAGGGCGACCAGCATCAGGTTGGCCAGCCAGTAGCCGGCCACCTGCAAGGACGCCATGCGCACCATGCCGGCGCCGGCCAGGCCGCCGGCCAAGGCGCCGGCCAGCATGTAGCTGCCGATGCGCCCGCCGTTATAGGCCAGCACGCGCAGGGCATGGCTGTCCGATACCGCACGCTGCGCGTGGATGGCGATCACGGCGCGTGGCGCCGGCGTCGATACGCCGACCGACAGCGCGCCGATGATGCCGCCGCACATGCCGATGCAGTGCACGCTGCCGGCCAGGCCGACCATAAACAGCGGCAGGAAACTGAAGGCGTTCATGGCGCGGCGCTACACCGTTTTCGAGTAGCGCAGCGGCTGCGGCGCGTCCGGTGACACCAGCGCGGCTTTGGCGCGCGCTTCGGCCAGGTGGCGGTCGAACACCATGCAGATATTGCGGATCAACAAACGCCCTTTCGGCGTCACCGTCAGCCAGTCTTCCTCGATGACCAGCAGGCCGTCGCGCGCCAGTTCGCGCAGTTTTTCCAGTTCGGCCGCGAAGTAGCTGCGGAAGATCACCGGATGCGATTGCTCGATGGTGGCGATCGACAGTTCGAAATTGCACATCAGCATCTGGATGATGATACGGCGCAGCATGTCGTCCGTTTCCAGCTTGATGCCGCGCGCGATCGGCAGCACGCCTTCGTCGAGTTTTTCGTAATACGCGTCCAGCGTTTTTTCATTCTGGCTGTAGACGGCGCCCACCGAGCTGATGGCCGACACGCCACAGGCGATCAGGTCCGCTTCGGCGCGCGTCGAATAGCCCTGGAAGTTGCGGTGCAGGCGGCCTTGCCGCTGCGCCACGGCCAGGTCGTCGGTCGGCTTGGCGAAATGGTCCATGCCGATATACACGTAGCCGGCCGCCGTCAGGCGCGCGATGCACAGGCCCAGCATGGCCAGCTTGGTGGCGCTGTCGGGCATGTCGGCGTCCAGTATCCTGCGCTGCGGCTTGAACAGATGCGGCATGTGCGCGTAGTGGTACAGGGCGATGCGGTCCGGGCTGGCGTTGATCACCTTGCGCAGGGTTTCCGTCATGGTCTCCATGCTTTGCTTGGGCAGGCCGTAGATCAGGTCGATGCTGACGGAACGGAATCCCGCGTCGCGCGCGGCCTGCATCACGGCCACGGTTTCCGCTTCCGGCTGGATGCGGTTGACGGCCTTCTGCACCTCGGCGTCGAAGTCCTGCACGCCCAGGCTGATGCGGTTGAAGCCCTGCGCCCGCAGCGAAAACACGCGTTCGCGCGAGACCGTGCGCGGATCGATTTCGATCGAATATTCGCCGTCGGCGTCGGGTGCGAAGTCGAAGTGCTGGCGCAGGTGCGCCATCAGCTCGTCCATCTGCTTTTCGCTCAGGTAGGTCGGCGTGCCGCCGCCGAAGTGCAGCTGTTCGATCTGGTTGATGCCGGCAAACAGCTTGGCCTGCATGGCGATTTCCTGCTTCAGGTAGCTGAGGTAGGTGGCCGCCTTGCTGCGGTCCTTGGTGATGATCTTGTTGCAGGCGCAGTAGTAGCACAGGGTGTCGCAGAACGGCACGTGCACATACAGCGACAGCGGCCGGCGCCCGCCGCGCATGCGCAGCGCGGCTACCGCTTCGAGGAAGTTGCCGTAGCCAAAATCGGCCGTAAAACGGTCGGCGGTCGGGTAGGAGGTGTAGCGCGGGCCGGACTGGCTCATCTTGCCGATAATGACAGGATCGAATTCGACGACGGCGTCGAGTTCGCCGGAAGCATTGCTGAGTAATGTGGTCATGATGGATCGATTCTTGTAAAGTTCAGGCGGCCAGGCGTTTCAGGCCGGCGTTCTTGCCGGCGTTGGCGGCGCCGCCGCGGCCCTTGCCGGTCAGGGTGACCCGGCGCGCTGGCGGCATCTTGCCGAAATTGAACAGGCTGACGGCCTGCGACAGGCTGGCCGCTTCCTCCGACAGGCGGGTGGCGGCCGCCGCCGCTTCCTCGACCAGCGCCGCGTTCTGCTGCGTCACCTGGTCCATGTGGGCAATCGCGGTGTTGACCTGGTCGACGCCGATGCTCTGCTCGCGCGAGGCGATCGAGATTTCCTGCATGATGGCCGTCACCTGCTGCACCGAGCTGACCACCTGTTCCATGGTGGTGCCGGCGCGGTTGACCTGCACCATGCCGGCGCCGACCTTGCTGACGGAAATATCGATCAGCTGCTTGATGTCCTTGGCCGCCACCGACGAGCGCTGCGCCAGGTTGCGCACTTCGCCAGCCACCACCGCAAAGCCGCGGCCCTGTTCACCGGCGCGCGCCGCTTCCACGGCCGCGTTCAAGGCCAGGATATTGGTCTGGAAGGCGATGCCTTCGATCAGGCCGATGATGTCGACGATCTTCTTCGACGAGGCGTTGATGTCATCCATGGTGGTGATCACGTCGGCGACGATCTCGCCGCCCTGCACCGCCACCTTCGAGGCGGCCACGGCCAGGTCGCTGGCCTGTATCGAGTTGTCGGCGTTCTGCTTGACGGTCGACGAGAATTCCTCGATGCTCGACGCCGTCTCTTCCAGGCTGGCGGCCTGCGATTCGGTGCGGCCCGACAGGTCCATATTGCCGGCCGCAATCTGCTTGGTCGCCACGGCCATGGTTTCCACATTGATGCGCACGTCGCGGATGGTGGCGATCAGGTTGCTGTTCATCTGTTGCAGCGCGCGCAGCAGCTGGCCCACTTCGTCGGTGCTGTCGGTCTCGAAGCTGCCCGACAGGTCGCCGGCGGCAATCGCCCGCGCGCCGTTCAGCGCCTTGTTCAGGGGCTGCAGCACCGAGGTGCGCAGGGTGTACCAGAGGAAGACGTTGATCAGGAAGCCGACCAGGGTGGCGCCGAAGATGCCGTAGTTGGTCGCCGCGCCGCCCGCCGCAAACAGGGTGATGGCGCACACCAGCAACTGCAGGCAGTTGACGGCGCTGGTCGCCATCCAGATGCGCAGGTTGAGCGACATATGGGTCAGCTTGTGCAGCACGTGGGCCAGGCCCGGGCGCACGATCTGGCCGTGCTTGATGACGATGCGCCCGCCCTCCTGGTTGCGGATGGCATGATAGGCTTCCTCGGCCACCTTGACCTGATCCTTGTCGGCTTTGACGCGCACCGACATGTAACCGATGGTCTGGCCGGCCTCGCGGATCGGCGTGACATTCGCGCGCACCCAGTAGTAGTCGCCGTTCTTGCAGCGGTTTTTCACCAGCCCGGTCCACGGCGTGCCGGCCTGCAGCGAGGCCCACATGTCGGCAAACGCCTCGGCCGGCATGTCCGGGTGGCGCACGATGTTCTGCGGCGAACCGATCAATTCGGCTTCGGTAAAGCCGCTGACCTGGCTGAAATACGGGTTCACATACACGATGTTGCCGTTCATGTCCGTTTTCGAGACGATGGCCTGGTCTTCCAGCACGAGGGTTTCACGGTTGGTAACTGGCAAATTCTGGCGCATGACGGCTTCCCGGACAGGTGCGTCGAACGGCAGTCGGACGCGTTTATTGAATAAAGCTTGCAGGATTGCAAGAACGTGGATCAGTGTAAGGAGTCGCCAGCGCAAATTTATTGATGTAGATCAAAATCCTTAAAATTGGAGTGGGTAATTTGACGGCGCGCAGACACGGCTAGTCATTTTTGCAGAGGAGGAGGTTTGGCCGCTACCGCCATAGTGACCATGGCCTTGGCAAGTTGGCGTAGCTGGCGCTTCAATCCATGCCGGCCACCAGCGGGCGCAAGCTGCCCACCGCGTAGCCCTGGGCATAATCGACGCCCAGTTCGCGGATGACGGCCAGCGTCGCTTCGTCTTCGACGTATTCGGCCACGGTTTTCAGGCCCATCACGTGGCCCACTTCATTGATGGCCTTGACCATCGCGCGGTTGATCGCATTGGCGGCGATATCGCGCACGAACACGCCGTCGATCTTCAGGTAGTCGACCGGCAAGGCTTTCAGGTAGCCGAACGAGGAAAAGCCGGCGCCGAAGTCGTCCAGCGAGAAGCGGCATCCCAGCGCCTTGAGCTTGCGCATGAAGACCTGCGCCTTGGGCAGGTTGGCGATGACCGCCGTTTCGGTGATTTCAAAGCAGATCTGCTCGGGCGCGATGGCGTATTGCACGAATTGCTCGGTAATATAATGCTGCAAGCCGGTGTCGGCCAGCGACATGCCCGACAGGTTGATCGAATACAGGGCCGGTGCGCGGCGGCGTTCTTCCACCAGCGCCTCGACCGGCGCCAGGCTGTCGCGGATGCTCTGGATATGGGCGCAGACGGCGCGGATCACCCAGCGGTCGATCGAGATCATCATGTCATAGCGCTCGGCGGCCGGGATAAAGGCGCCGGGTAATATCAGGTCGCCCTTGCTGTTGCGGATGCGCAGCAGCACCTCGTCGTGGCTTTCCTGGCCCTCGCGCAGGTGCACGATGGGCATCGCGTAGAGGCGGAAATATTGCTGCTCGAACGCTTCGTTCAGGCGCGAAATCCACAGCATTTCGCCATGGCGCTGGGCCAGCATCACGTCGGCTTCCTGGTACACGTGGATGCGGTTGCGGCCCTGTTCCTTGGCCAGGTAGCAGGCCTGGTCGGCGGCGATCAGCAGTTCGCTCAGCGACTTGCTGTCCTGGTTGACTTCCACCATGCCGATGCTCACGCCCAGCTCATAATTGCGGCCATCCCAGGCGAAATGGAAATCGCGGATCGACTGGCGCAATTGTTCGCCGATCTGGCGCGCATGTTCCATCGGGCAGTGCGGCAGCAGCACGCCCAGTTCGTCACCGCCCAGGCGCGCCAGGATGTCGCTGTCGCGCATCTGCGATTGCAGCAGCTTGGCCAGCAGCTGCAGCAGCACGTCGCCGGCGCTGTGGCCGCAGGTATCGTTGATGACCTTGAACTGGTCCAGGTCCAGGTACAGCAGCGCGTGCACATGGCCCTGCTCCTTGGACGTGTGCAGGGCGCCGGCCACCAGCTGTTCGAAATGGCGCCGGTTGATCAGGCCGGTCAGGTGGTCGTGCGTGGCTTGCCACGACAGTTGCTGGCTCAGCTTGCGTTCATGGCTGACGTCGCGAAACACCACCACCGCGCCGAGGATCTCGCCGTCGCGCGACCAGATCGGCGCGGCGCAATCCTCGATGGCGATCTGGCGCCCGTCGCGCGTGACCAGGTTGGTATGCGCCGAGGTGGCGATGGCCTGGCGCTGGTGCAGGCATTTGACGGCGACGTGCTCGAGCGGCGCGCCGGTGTGCTCGTCGGCCAGCGGCATGGTGTCCCAGATATCGCGCCCCAGCGCCAGCTGGGTGGTCCAGCCCGTCAATTGCTCGGCCATGCGGTTCAGGTAGCGCGTCTTGCCCTGCGGGTCGGTGGTCATCACCGCGTCGCCGATGGAACTGAGCGTGACTTCCGCCAGTTCCTTGCGTTCGGCGATCATGATTTCCTGCTGCGTGTGTTCGGTGATGTCCCAGATGATGCCCAGGGTGCGTTCGGGCTGGCCGCTGGCGTCCATGAAGGCGTGGGCCCGTGCCGCCAGCCAGCGTTCGCTGCCGTCTGGCCACACCACGCGGTACTGCAGCGCGTAGGCGCCATGCCGCTGCACGCCGTCCTGCAGCACCTGCACCACGTGGTCGCGGTCATCGGCATGCACGCAGGCGAGAAAATCGCGGAAGGACTGCGTCAGCGGCCGTTCAGCGACCCCCAGCAGCGCCGCGCCCCGCGCCGACCAGGTCACCGTGCCGTCGATCACCTGGCCGCCGACGATGTGCGAATCCCAGATCGCCATGTGCGCCGCATCCAGTGCCATTTGCAAACGTTTTTGCTGGTCCCCCATCACGCCGTCCCCTCATAAAAACAGATAGAGGGGCAAAGCGGATTTTAGTTCCCGGCCGGTTCAGGGGGGGCGGCGCACTGGCGGACTCGTCAGGCGTGGCGCTGGCCGTTTGCGCGACATCGCGCACGTTTTTTTGCACCGCCACCGCCGCAAACAGGCTCAGCAGGAATGACATGGCATAAAAGCCTTTTTCGCTGTTCTGCATGGTGGCGTTGAACAGGCCCACCGTCAGCAGCAGCAAGGCCAGCAGCACCGAGATCCAGCACAGGCCGAAATAGATGCCGGTGACGGCGATGCCCTCACTGCGGTCGCGCACGGATTTTTGCAGGGAAATGGCGGCGAACAGGCCATACATCAGCAGGGTGAAGTAATAGCCTTTTTCATTGAGTGCCATGCCGGCGTTCCACAGGCCCGCCAGATAGGTGACGGCGCCGATCAGCAGCGCGGCCCACGAGGCGCCGACAAAGGCGCTGCTCGGACGTTGGAAGGTTGGTTGCGGCATGCTAGGCTCCTGAGGTGGTTAAAAGGGATGCGGAAGGCAGCCACGCTTGCGGCTGCCACCTGATCAGACCAGAAAGTTCATTTGGCGGGCTTGACCATGCGCAACAAAGCCTGGACGCCGCTGACCACCGCCAGCACCAGGCCACCGGCGATCACGCCGACGATGGCGTTGACCACGCTGGGCAGGATGGCCGCCAGCACGCCGCCGGCCACCGCCACGCCGGCCACCGCATGTTCCATCTGGTGCAGCAGGTTGCTGGCCCACGGCCAGCCGTGCGTCAGGATGCCGCCGCCGACCATGAACATGGCCAGGGTGCCGACCACCGATAAAAATTTCATCAGCTTGGGGGCGGCCGCCACCAGCATGCGGCCAAAGGCGCGCACGCCATCCATCAGCGCGCCGGCGCCCTTGCGCGCGGCCAGCCAGAAGCCGGCGTCGTCGAGCTTGACGATGCCGGCCACCAGGCCATACACGCCGACCGTCATGATGATGGCGATGCCGACCACCACCGCCACCTGCTCGGCAAAGGTGGCGGTGGCCACCGTGCCGAGCGCGATCACGATGATTTCGGCCGACAGGATGAAATCGGTGCGCACGGCGCCCTTGATCTTGTCTTTTTCCAGCGCCACCAGGTCCACGTTCGGGTCGCGCAGCGCCTCGGCCAGCTCGGCCTTGTGGCTGTCGTCCGGGTGCAAGTACGGGTGGGCGATCTTTTCAAAGCCTTCGAAGCACAGGTAGGCGCCGCCCACCATCAGCAGCGGCGTGATGGCCCACGGCGCAAACGCGCTGATGGCCAGCGCGGCCGGCACCAGGATGGCCTTGTTTTTCAGCGAGCCGACCGCCACCGCCCACACCACCGGCAATTCGCGTTCGGCGCGCACGCCCGACACTTGCTGCGCGTTCAGGGCCAGGTCGTCGCCCAGCACGCCGGCCGTTTTTTTGGCGGCCACCTTGGTCATCAGGGAAACATCGTCGAGGATGCTGGCGATATCGTCGAGCAGGGCAAACAGGCTGGAGCCGGCCATTTCAATCGCCTCCCAGGGTGGTGGAAGCGAATGGCGACAATAAAATAAGGGGAATGTTCATCATGTTCTTATTGGTTGAGATGCAAGAAAGGAGGTGGCATGATCTTAACCCAGCCCGGCCGGCAGCGACGCACGCGGCGCGGTAAAATCGCCGTCTTCTTCTCCTTTCTGGATTTCGCATGAGCTTTGCCACCTGGATCGCCTTTGTCCTTGCCGCTTCCATCATCGCCGTCTCGCCCGGTTCCGGCGCCGTGCTGTCGATGTCGCACGGCCTGTCGTACGGCGTGAAAAAGACCAGCGCCACCATCCTCGGCCTGCAGATGGGCTTGCTGGTAGTGCTGTTCATCGCCGGCGCCGGCGTCGGTTCCCTGCTGCTGGCCTCGGAAGTGGCTTTCAATATCGTGAAAACCGTCGGCGCCCTGTACCTGATCTGGCTGGGGCTGTCGCAGTGGCGCGCGAAGATCGCGGTGGCCGGCGACCTGCATGCGGCCGCCGTGCTGCCGGGCATGGGCCGGCGCGTGCTGACCGGTTTCCTGACCAATGTGACCAATCCCAAGGGCATCATCTTCATGGTGGCGGTGCTGCCGCAATTTATCAGTCCCGCCGCGCCGGTGCTGCCGCAGCTGCTGATACTGGCCGTGACCATGTGCACCATCGACCTGATCGTCATGCACAGCTATGCCTACCTGGCCTCGTCGATGCAGCGCTTTTTTCGCGACGCCAGGGCGGTCAGGAAGCAGAACCGCTTTTTTGGCGGCCTGCTGATGGCGGTCGGCGCGGCGCTGTTTTTCGTCAAGCGCGGCGCGCATGCATCATGATGTAGCAGTTGCAATGATTTGTAAGCCGGCTTGTGGCGCCGCGCGCATCGGGCTGTAATCAGTATCCACGCCACCTTTGATTGTTGTCCCTGACTGGAGCGCCATCATGCGTCCGACTTTCCTGAATACCGTATTTGCCCTCGTGCTGTCCTCTGCAGGCGCGCCGGCGCTGGCCGATTCCCCCGAGCGCGTCGGGCGCATTTCCACGGTCGAAGGGCAGGTGCTGGTGCGCGCCGGCGATGGCGCGCCGCAGGACGCCCTGCTGAACTGGCCGGTCAGCACCGATAACCTGATCACCACCAGGCGCAATGCGCTGGCCGAGTTTCGCGTGGGCGGCGCCGCCGTGCGCCTGGACGGCGATTCCGAGCTGGAAGTGACGCAGCTCGATGACGACAGTTTCAAATTGCACCTTGGTTACGGCAGCGCCAGCGTGCGGGTACGCAATCCGGACGCCCTGCGCGGCCTGGAAATCACCACCGCCCAGGCGCGCGTGGTGCTGACGCAGCCAGGCTGGGTGCGGATAGACGCCGAACGTCCGCCCGGCACCAGCGTCGTCAGCGTGCTCGAAGGCGCGGCCGACGTCGACGGCAGCACGGCCAGCGTGATGCTACGCGCCGGCAAGCGTGCCGAATTGACGGACGAGGAATTGCGCACCGGGCCGTTGCAGCGCATCGCCTTTGACAGCTGGCCCGAAACGGTGGTGTCCGCCTCGCCGGCGCTGCGCTATGTCACCGAAGACGTGACCGGCTATGAAGAGCTGGACCGCCATGGCGCATGGCAGGAAAGCGCCGAATACGGCCCCTTGTGGCTGCCGCGCGCCGTGCCCGTCGGCTGGGCGCCCTACAGCGATGGACGCTGGAGCTGGATCGCGCCGTGGGGCTGGACCTGGATCGACAATGCGCCGTGGGGCTATGCGCCGTCGCACTATGGCCGCTGGGTGCAGGTCGGCCAGCGCTGGGGCTGGGCGCCGGGCCGCGAACGGACCCGCAACGCCTGGGCGCCGGCATTGGTGGGCTGGGCCAGCGGCGATCACGGTCCACGGCCGGGCCTGCAGCATGGACCGCGCCCGGGCGCGGGGGCGGGTCCCGGCATGGGCTGGTTTCCCTTGTCGCCGCGCGACCGTTATGTGCCGGGCGACCGCGTGCACCGTCTTCCCGATGGCCGCCGTCCCACCCCGATGGACCGCGACCGGGACCGTGACCGCAATCCAGGTCGCCGCGACGGCGTGACGATGCCGCCGCCGCAAATCCACAATGTGCCCCTGAGTACGGCGCCCGAGCCTGGTCCCGGCGCCGGCGGACAGCGTCCGCCGCGCGAAACGAACCGTCCCGATTTTCCGCGCCGCGACTGGAATAACCGGCCCGGACGCTTGCAGACGGAGGACGGCGCCATGCCGGTGCGCGAACCAAGGCGCCCGGCCGTACCGGCCATGCCGGCGACACCGGCCGCCCCACCGGCGCCCGCCATGCCCGCCGCACCCGCCTTGCCGCCGGTACAGGATGCGATCGCCCAGCCGGGCCGTCCGGCCTGGCGCGGCGAAGAGCGGCCACGCGGCGACCGTCCGGAGCGTATCGAACGCCCGGACCGCACCGAACGCGTGGACCGTGGCGACCGTGGCAACCGGCCACCGCCGCAACCGGCCGCCGCCGCTGCGCCGGTGGCCGCGCCACGGCCTGCGGCGCCACCACCCGCCATGCCCGCGCCGCGGCCCGCCGCCGAACCGCGTGTCGAGCGCGGCGGTGAGCGTGGCGGCGAGCGCGGAAATCCTGCGCGTGAACGCCCCAGCCAGGGCAGAAACAATGGCCGCATCCAGGAAGCGGAGCGCTGAGCGTTACCGTCTGGCGGCGATTCAGGCGCTTCATGCCGCCAAACTGGCAGTTCGTCACATGCCGGAAGTAAAGCGTCGGTGTTTTGTCTACAGTAGCGTCATTGCAGCACGGCGCAATGCCTTGCGGCAAGACAGCACCGATTTTTCCGGCTATTTTGTTTGTGCAAACGAAATAGTTTTGGCCAGCTTACCCAGCTGGCTTTTTTTTGCCCGTCCGGCGCGCCGCCGGCGGCCGCTTCGCCCGCTGTCGAATTTCGCTACAATACAGGCTTATGCGGGCGCGACACGTCCGCCCTGACCGCTTCTGATTGGAACCACCATGCAAACCATCCCTCCCAGCGAATCGCTGATCGAGTATCCGAGCGACTTCCCCATCAAGATCATGGGCCCGACGCATGTCGATTTCGCGCCCACCATCACCGCGCTGGTGATCAGCCATGATCCGACCTTCCACGAAGGCCGGCTGGAAGTGCGTCCGTCGGGCAAGGGCAATTACACGGGCCTGACCGTGACCGTGCGCGCCGTCAGCCGCGAACAGCTCGACGCCCTGTACAACGCGCTGTCGGCGCACCCGATGGTCAAGATCGTGATGTAACTGCGGTATGTGCCGCCGCGCGGCGCCTGGTGGTTGATACGACCAGCACAAACGCGGCGCTGGCGCCGGCCGTGACCCACACCATAGGCCGCGCGCTGCCGTCCGAGATGGCCGCGACCAGCGCGCCGCAGGCGGCCGTGATCACCATCTGGATAAAAAAGAACAGGCCGGTGGCGCTGCCCGCCTGCGCGCCATACGGCTGCAGCACCGCCAGCTGGCAGGCCGGAATCGCCATGCCGACCGACACCATCACCAGCAGCATCGGCGCCACCAGCGAGGCCAGGTGCTGCGGCGCCAGGCTGCCGGCCGCCAGCAGGCTGGCCGCGCCCGCCAGGTTCAGCCCGGCGGCCAGGCCCAGCATGCGGTCCGCTCCCTGTTGCGCTCCCCAGCGCTGAAACAGCGTCGACCCCAGCATGTAGCCGCTGACCGTCAGCGCAAACACCAGCGCATAGGCGCCAGGGGACAAATGCATGCCCCTTTGCAGCAGCACCGACGATTCCGCGATAAACGGAAAATAAGTGCAATACACAAAACCGATCGCCAGCGCATAGCGCAGAAAGTAGGCGTCGCCCAGCAGGCGGCGGTATAGCGCCAGCACGCTTTCCTTCGATTCCACCCTGGCCGGCCGGGTTTCCGGCACGTACCACAAGGTCATCCACAGCGACAGCAAGCCCAGCGCGCACAGCACGCCAAACACGGCGCGCCAGCCGAAGGCCGCATCGAGCACGCTGCCGGCCAGCGGCGCGACGATGGGCGACAGGCCCATGCCCATCGAGATGCGGCCCAGCAGGCGCGCCTGCGTGGCGCGATCAAAGCGGTCGCGCACCATCACCCGACCCAGCATGGTGCCGCTGCAGCCGCCAAAGGCCTGCAGCAGGCGCGCACAAATCAGCACCGGCGCATTGCCGGCGCAGGCGCACACCAGGCTGGCCAGCACGTAGATCAGCGTGCCGGCCAGCAGCACCGGACGGCGTCCGTAGCGGTCGGCCAGCGGCCCGCAGACCAGCATCGAGGCGGCCGAGCCGGCCATGAACACGCTCAGGGTCAGTTGCAATTGTCCATCACTGGCGTGCAGCGCATCGGCCATCGCCGGCAGCGACGGCAGGTACAAATCGATGCTCAGGCGCGGCAGGCAGACCAGCAGCAGCAGGATGGCGCTCCAGGCCCAGGGCGGCGGCGGTTTTTTCATGTTGTCCACAATACAAAAAAGTGATGCGCCAGGGCTGGCGCACCAGAACGGTGAGAGTAAAATGGTTGTGGTGTAATGCGAAGAGCCATTAACACGAAAAATCATTGGACCACTTGGACAGTTACCTATGCCGCGAGGAAAATTACCGCTAGCCCTGGAGTTGCCACGCCCTACCAGCTGGCTCGACAATCCGGGCATCAGCAAGCAGGATGGCGCGTATGAAGCGCTGCGCGCAGCCATCCTCGGCAAGGTCTTGCCGGCCGGCAGCCGCCTGCCGTCCAGCCGGGTCCTGGCCGCGTGCTGGGAACTGTCGCGCGGCACCATCGAAACCGTGTTCGACCGCCTGCATGCGGAAGCCTATGTGACGCGCGTGCCCGGTTCCGGCACGCGCGTGTGCGCGGTGGTGCCGGAACGCTTCCTGATGGCGGGCTTCGATCTGCCCGGCACTCAAGCCGTCGCCCCTGCGCCCGCGCTGGACACCGGCGTGCGGGACGGCCTGCCCTTCGTGGCCCGGCGCGCCGACGCGGCCCTGTTTTCGACCGCCTCCTGGTCGCGCTGCGCGGCCAGGGCGCTGGCCGCCGCCACGCCGGGTCAACTGTGCAGCGCCGACCCGGCCGGCGCGTCCGAGTTGCGCCGGCAACTGGCCGACTACCTGGCCAAGTACCGCGGCATCCGCTGCGACCCGCAGGATATCGTGATCACCACCGGCATCCGCCATGCGCTCGACCTGATCGCGCGCGCCACCGTGCGTCCGGGCGACAAGGTCTGCCTGGAAGACCCCGGCTACCCGGCCGCGCGCACCCTGTTCACCCTGGCCGGCGCCGCTCCCGTCGATATTGCCGTCGACGCCGAAGGCATCGATTGCGCCGCCCTGCAGGCGCATGCCGACGCCAGCCTGGTATATGTCACGCCGGCACACCAGTCGCCGCTGGGCGTGACCATGTCCGTCACGCGCCGCCTGGCGCTGCTCGACTGGGCCAGCAATCATGGCGCCTGGGTGGTGGAAGACGACTACGACAGCGAATTCAATTACCACAGCGCGCCGCTGGCGGCCCTCAAATCGCTGGACCAGTACCAGCGCGTGATCTATTGCGGCAGCTTCAACAAGACCCTGTTCGCCGGGCTGCGCCTGGGTTTCATGGTGCTGCCGCCCGGCTTGCGTCCGCTGCTGCTGCGCACCTTGCAGCTGACGGGCCGCTCGGTGGGCATGACCGACCAGCTGGCGCTGGCCGCCTGGATGGAGGAAAGCGCCTTCGTGCGCCATCTGCGCCAGGCGCGCCTGGCCTACAAGGAGCGGCGCGACGTGCTGCTGGCCTGCCTGGAACAACTGGCGCCCGGCCGCTACAGCATCTCCGGCCAGCAAGCCGGTTTTCATTTCGTGCTGTGGCTGCAGCCCGGCAGCGATGAAGCGGCCTTCTGCGCGCGCGCCGCGCAGGCAGGGCTGGCGCTGCAGGGGCTGGGCGAATTTTGCCAGCAGGCGCGTTTGCCGCCGGCCGTGCTGGTCGGCTACACGGCCCTGAGCGGCGCGCAGATCCGGCTGGCGGCGCCGCAATTGGCGCAGTTGTTGTTGCAGATCTGAGCCATGGCCCGCCCTCGCCCCCCGGTGGCGGTATAATCACGGCTTCGCCGCAGCGTCCACCCGCGCCGGCAGCCGACCACAGAATCTGTCATGACCACCACCCGAACCGAAGCGGCCCTGATCCGCGAGCTGGGCCGCGTCGATTACGAGCCGACCTTTGCCGCCATGCGCGCGTTCACCGACGCGCGCACGACGGAAACGCGCGACGAACTGTGGATCGTCGAGCACCCGCCCGTATTTACATTGGGCTTGGCGGCCGACCGTGGCCATTTGCTGGCCGGCGCCGAGGCGATTCCGGTGGTGCAGACCGACCGCGGCGGCGAAGTGACTTTCCACGGCCCCGGCCAGGTGGTGATTTATTTGCTGATGGACCTGCGCCGCAACAAGCCGGGCGGCAAGCTGTATGCGCGCCAGTTCGTGCATAAAATCGAGCAGGCCATCATCAATGTGCTGGCGGCGTATAATCTTGCAGGCGAGCGCATCGATGGCGCGCCCGGCATCTATATCGCCGGTGGACCCGACAAGGGTGCGAAGATCGCTGCGCTGGGCTTGAAAGTGCGCGGCAACGGCTGCACCTACCATGGCGTGTCGCTCAATGTGGCGATGGACCTGGCGCCGTTTTCCTGGATTAACCCTTGCGGCTATTCCGGGCTGAAAACGGTCGACATGCGCAGCATGGGCGTGGACGCCCCGCTGGCCGGCGTGCAGCACGCGCTGGCCCGTGAACTGACCGAATTACTCGATGTACAGCAGAGCGCCGCAGGCGCGCCTCAGGCAGCGGATGCCTGAGCAAACAAACCAACATGCCCCCCAAGGGCTCGCAGCCATGACTTCTGAGACCATTTCCAGCACCGCCCCCGTAGCCACCGCCGCTCCCGTCTACAACCCGAGCGAAAAGCAAAAAGGCGCCAGCAAGACCTCGCGCATCCCGATCAAGATCATTCCGATCGAGCAAGTCGAGCGCCTGAAAAAGCCGGACTGGATCCGCGTCAAGGCCGCTTCCGCCTCGACCCGCTTCTATGAAATCAAGGACATCCTGCGCGAAAACAAGCTGGTGACCGTGTGCGAAGAAGCCAGCTGCCCGAATATCGGCGAATGCTTCGGCAAGGGCACCGCCACCTTCATGATCATGGGCGACAAGTGCACGCGCCGCTGCCCGTTCTGCGACGTCGGCCACGGCCGCCCTGATCCGCTGGACAAGGAAGAGCCGGCCAACCTGTCGAAAACCATCGCCAAGCTGCGCCTGAACTACGTCGTGATCACCTCGGTCGACCGCGACGACCTGCGCGACGGCGGCGCCGGCCACTTCGTCGAGTGCATCCAGCAAACGCGCGCCCTGTCGCCCAACACCCGCATCGAAGTACTGGTGCCCGACTTCCGCGGCCGCCTGGAAAAAGCCCTGAACCTGTTCAAGGATGGCTTGCCGGACGTGATGAACCACAATCTGGAAACCGCGCCGCGCCTGTACAAGGAAGCGCGCCCCGGTTCGGACTACATGCATTCGCTGAAACTGCTGAAGGACTTCAAGGCCATGTACCCGGACGTGAAAACCAAGTCCGGCATCATGGTCGGCCTGGGCGAGACGGACGAGGAAATCCTGCAAGTCATGCGCGACATGCGCGAGCACGACATCGACATGCTGACCATCGGCCAATACCTGGCGCCATCGAACAGCCACCTGCCGGTACGCCGCTACGTGCACCCGGACGTGTTCAAGATGTTCGAAGAAGAAGCCTACAAGATGGGCTTCACCCACGCCGCCATCGGCGCCATGGTGCGCAGCTCGTACCACGCGGATGAGCAGGCGCATATGGCTGGGGTGGAGTCGGCGCTGAATAACTAAGCACCGGCAACAACCAGATCGAGCCGCCCCGCGCAAGCCGGGCGGCTTTTTTACGCCTCTTTGAAGTAAAGTACAAGATCCTGTACAATTATTTCAAGAGTGATGGGCGATTGTCGCTCAGGCATAACCACGGAGGCAACGATTCAACATGAATATTCTCACTTTCAGCGAAGCGCGCGCGGGCTTGAAAAGCGTGATGGACGACGTTTGCAATGACCATCAGCCGACCGTGATCACGCGGGTCAATGGCGAGCATGTGGTGATGTTGTCCCTGGCCGACTACAACAGCATGGAAGAAACGTTGTACCTGCTGGGGACTGCCAAGAACGCCAGCCGCCTGATGGCGTCGGTGGCGCAGATCAAGGCTGGCAAAGCCAAGGCCCGTGAATTGCTGCGCCATGAAAAACAAGAAGGCTGAGAACAAGCAGCAAGGCGGCAATGCCGTACTGGCCTGGTCCGATCATGGCTGGGAAGATTATCTGTACTGGCAAGGCGCCGATCCGAAAATCGTCCAGCGCATCAATGAACTGATCGATGGCTGCCTGGCCGATCCGTTCAAGGGCATCGGCAAACCGGAACCCTTGAAAGGCGACCTGACCGGCTTCTGGTCGCGCCGCATCGACCGTCAGCATCGGCTGGTGTATTTGCCCGATGGTGGCTGCATCTATGTCGCTGCCTGCCGCTATCACTATGACGAAAAGTAAGTGTTGCCATTGGCAACGGTAACGCCGCCCGGTCTTGCCGCCGTTATACTTTGCCCATGATGTTCTTCAACATATTAATGAGGTAAAGCATGGAAGTACGTATCGAGGAATCCTGGAAGCAGCGGCTGCAGGCCGAATTCGAGCAGCCCTGGTGGGCCACTCTGGCGGCGTTCGTCAAGGAAGAATATGCGGCGGGACCGTGCTTCCCGGCCGGTAAAGCGATCTTCCGGGCATTCGACCTGGCGCCGTTCGAGCAGGTCAAGGTGGTGATCCTGGGACAGGACCCGTATCACACGCCGGGCGCGGCCATGGGCTTGTGCTTTTCGATTCCCGAGGGCACCCGCTCTCAGCCCAGCTTGCAAAATATCTTCAAGGAATTGAAAAGCGATATCGGCGTCGCGCGCACCAGCACGGACTTGACCGACTGGGCCGGGCAAGGCGTGTTTTTGCTCAACAGCGTGTTGACGGTGCGCTCGGGCGCGGCCGGTTCGCACGCGGGCAAGGGCTGGGAAAAGCTGACCGACAGCGCGATCCGCCATCTGTCGCAGGAGCGCGAAGGCGTCGTCTTCATTTTGTGGGGAGCGTATGCGATCGCCAAGCGCGCGCTGATCGACGAAGGCAAGCACAAGGTATTGACTTCGCCGCACCCGTCGCCGCTGTCCGCGCACCGGGGTTTTTTCGGCAGCAAGCCGTTCAGCCAGGCCAATGCCTATTTGCAGGAAAACGGCCAGCAGCCGATCATCTGGGGCTGAAGCCACGGCAACCGACAGCGGCAGGCGTTGCTCCCGGCCGCTGTCTTCGCACGTAACTCTTTAGAACATAACGCCGGACAAAACCGTAGCGAGCGGCAGCGAGTTGTGGCTGAGAAGCGGAGCTGTGCGAATGCACGGGGCCGCCGAGGTAGTGAGCATCGGAGGCCGCAAATCGCGCCGCGCAGTAGGTTTGGTCTGGTGTTAGAAACTGGTCGACAGGCCAGCGTACAAGCTGCGGCGTGCGCCATATTGCGGCGCGCCGACGCCGACGCCGGAACCATCGCGCAGCAGATACGATTTGTCGAACAGGTTGATCAGCGCCAGGCGGCCTTCCACCTTGCCCAGCGGCGTGTTTTTCCAGGTGTGCGTCAGCGCGGTATTGACCGTGAAGTAATGCGGCAGGTGGCCGGAATTCGGTGCGCCGCCGTCCGGTGTCATGCGCAGGCCGCTGCCGTACAGGAAGTCAGCGCTTACTTGCGAATCGCCGAAGTGATAATGGCCGCCACCGGACATGGTGTAGGTCTGGTCGTGGTCGAGGAAGACATAGTTGTTCTTGATATACGCCACCTCATCGGCGCCGAACAGGGCCTGGCCGGAATTGATATTGCGGCCCTGCGCCTTTTGCGTGCTGGCGTTCAGGAACAGGCCCCAGTCTTTCTCGCTGTAGATGGCCGACAATTCCAGGCCCTTGGCATACCCTTCGGCGTAGTTGAACGGCGTGAGGATCAGCGCCTGGCCGAACTGGCCTTCGTCGAGCAGGTTGCTGATCTTCTTGTAGTAGGCGTCGGCCGTCAAGGTCAGTTTCGAGTTGACCTGGTGGCTGATGCCGATATCGTAATAGTGGGTACGCTCGGCCTTGACGTTGTCCGAGGTGGCGATTTCCGGCGCATTCGTCGTGTTCGCATACAGGTCGATGCTGCCCTGCGCGGCCAGTTCCTGCGGTGGCGGCGTGAAGTAGCGCGAGTAGCCGGCGTGCAAGGCCGTGCCTGGCGCCAGCTGGTAGGCCAGGTTGACGCGCGGACTCCATTGCTGTTCGCTGGTATAGGCCGAAACCTTGTCGAAGCGCGCGCCGTAGTTCAGGGTCAGCGGTTTGCTGATATGCCATTCATCCTGCAGGTAAAAGCTGGACAGGGTACCGGTCTTGCCGCTGTTGTCGACGATGGTGACCGGTGTGGTGGAGGTCTGTCCGTTGTCATCGGCCGGGAATACACCCACCGTATTGTCGCTGGCCGTTTTCTGGCGCGTGTAGGCCAGGCCGGCGCGCAAGGTGTGGTCCTGGTGCACTTTGTAGCTGATGTCAAACTGGGCACCGGAAGCGCTGTTCGAACGGCGTGAATCCGAAGCCACGCCGTTGTAGATCAGGTCGCCAATCGAATCGGGCGTGAAGTGCAATTGCGAATACTGGTGGAAGGCGGAGACTTGGTAGTTGAGGTCGCCCAGGCTTTTTTGCAGCGACAGCACCACGAAGCGGTTCACTTCGCGCTGGTTTTCATCGAGCTGCGACGATGGCAGGGTCGAGGTGCCAGCCTGCGCGTCGCTGCGGCCGGCCAGGGTGAAACCGGGCGCCTGGTCCGGATTGTTCGGGATCTGGAAGCGGCCGTTATAAGTGCCGAACATGGCGCCCAGGCGGGTATTGTCATCAAGGAAATACGACAGATTGCCGAACGATTTGTTCTGGCGCGTCTTGTCGTGCAGCGCATTGCGCGTGTCCTGTGGGTTTTCCACGCCCAGCGAGTTGCCCAGGTAGCTGCCGGACAAATAGTAATTGAACTTGCCGACGCTGCCGAAAAACTCGGCGCTCGGTTCGATATGGTTGTGGCTGCCCACCAGGATGCCGATCCGTCCGCCTGGTGTCAGCCCGCCTTCCTTGGTTTCGATATCGACGATGCCGGCCGTGCGCAGGCCGAACTGGGCCGGCAAGGCGCCCGTGATGAAATCGGTCTTGTCGATCAGCCGCGTGTCGATCGACTGGCCGAAGCCGCTGATGCTTTCCGGCAGCTGCACGCCATTGATGCGGTATTGCACGTTCGCATGGTCGTCACGCACGTGCAGGGCGCCCGAGCCTTTCGAATCCTGCGACACGCCCGGCAGGCGCAGCAGCACTTCATTGAACGGCGTGTTGTCGCCCTGGGCCAGCATGTCGACCATATGGCTGTCGATGCTGTAGATGGTGGTGCCCACTTTCGGCGACAGCTCGATGCGCGCGCTGCGCAGGTGGGCCGAGGTGACTTCGACGGTCTGCATCTCCTGCGGCGCTGCCTCATCGGCATGGGCGGAAACGGCAAACAGGCTGGCAATGGCGAGCGACAGCGCGCTCAGGCGTGGAGTGTGTTGCATGGTGAACCTCAAAATAGTGTACGCCAGGCGGCATGGCGCGGTCCCGGTGGACGCGGCAAGGCAGCCTGAAAAAAAGTAAAAGCGTGGGAACTACAGCGAGGTCGACGGGGGGCCGCGCACGGGCGGCAACAGCAGGGTGATAATGGGAGCGGGCAGCGCCGGCAGCAGGGCCAGCAAGCGATACGGCAGCAATTGCGCCGGCGGCTCGACGAGGGCCGGCGGCACGGCAAGGTCGGCCACCTTGTCGATGGCGGTGGCGCACAGCGTGCACTCTTCCGCGTCCAGGCTGGTCTTGTGCAGATGCGAGGCGGCGGTCGACAGCAGGAACACCAGGGCCAGCGCACTGAACAGGGCCACGCACAGCTGCCACGGCGTGCGCGCGAAGGCGGACGCCGCTTGATAAGCTGGCTTGCAAGGTGGTTGGCGGGTGGACATGTGGCGCATGGTAGCAAGAAAACGGTATCGTTGTCAGCGTCTGTTGCAATTGATTTGCTTTATGAAGCAGTGGCACAACATACCGTTGCAAGGGAAAGTTGCTATCATCATAGTGTTTCTGACCCTATAAGAAAGATAACCATGAGCAATCCCGAGATCACCTTGGAAGTATTGAACCAGCGCGGCATCGGCCGCCTGCCCGGCCACCTGGGCATTGTCATCACCTCCGTCGGCGACGGCCAGGTGACGGCCGAACTGCCAGTGCAGCCGCATTTGCTGGCGCCGAACGGCTATCTGCACGCCGGCAGCGTGGTGACCCTGGCGGACACGGCTTCAGGCTATGGCTGCATCGCCAACCTGCCCGAAGGCGCCAACAACTTCACCACCATCGAACTGAAATCGAACCACCTGGGCACGGCCCGCGACGGCACCATCGTCTGCACGGCGAAAGTCGAGCACAAGGGCCGCAACACGCAAGTGTGGGACGCCGTGGTGAAAAGCAAGGAAACCGGCAAGACCCTGGCCCTGTTTCGCTGCACGCAGATGATTCTGTATCCGAAATAAGGCTACAACCTTACCCAATTACCTTTATACAAGATCGGCCCGGTCGGTCCATTCGGATCGGGCGAGCCGCCGCGCGGCTCCAGGGTCACGGCCAGCAGGGCCACATCGTTGCCGATCGCGCGGTCGGACAAGGCCAGCTTTACGCTGCCCTTGTCGGCCAGCAGGCCCAGCGAGCGCGGGTTGCCGCTTTTCGGCACGGCCCACAGTTCCAGATCCTTGTCACTCGGCACCGGGGCATTGCCCACCATGCGCACTTCCAGCGTGTCGTGGCGGCTGTCGGCCGTCAGCAGCAAGGCCGTCTGCGATTTCTCGTCCATCAGGGTCGCCACATGGCTGATCTGCGGCGTGTTCATCAATTGCGTCGACATGACGATCACCAGCAGCGCGGCAATCGCGCTTGAGGCCAGGCCCAGCGAACGCCAGAACGAGACCGACTCGCGCCACAGTGTCCAGCCGCCATGCTTCGCCTGCGCCAGGTGCAGCCGCTGCTCGATCTGCTGCCAGACGCGCTTGGGCGGCGCCACCGGGGTGGCGAACTCGGCCATCGGTTCCAGGCGCTGGCGCCATTCGGCCGTGATATTGCGCAGGTCGGCGTCGTTGTAGAGCCAGCCTTCGAAACGGCGCCGCGCGCCCCCCTTCAAGGTGCCCAGCACGTATTCGGACGCCAGCTTCTGGCGCAGCGGATCATTGCCGCGGATATTCATGGTGCCTCCCGTTTGGCCAGGCAGGTACGCAGCCGTTCCAGGCTGCGCCGTATCCAGGTCTTGACGGTGCCGATCGGCAGCGACATCTGCTGCGCCACTTCGCTGTGCGACAGGTCATGGTAATACGCCAGCGCGACCACCTGGCGGTGCAGCCCTTCCAGGGCCGACATGCAAAACGCCAGCGCCTTGGCGTCGCCACTCATCTGCAGCGACTCTATCGGCGTGGCCTGGGGATCTCGTAGTGCGTTCATGACTTCGCTATCAAACTGTTCGGCATCGATTTCAACTGTGTCGTCGCTGCGCCGCAGCACATCGAACGCCTTGTTGCGCACGATGGTGGCCATCCAGGTCATCGGCGCCGCCAAGTGGCTTTGATACGTGGCGGCGTTGTTCCAGATGGCGACGAAACCCTCTTGCAAGGCTTCTTCAGCGAGCTCTTGCTTATGCAATATACGCAGCGCGAAGCCAAACAGTTTCGATGATGTGGCGTTATATAGTTGACGGAACGCCTTGGCGTCCTTGTTGCCGGCCGCGAGCAGCCAGGCTTTCAGTTGTTGCGGGTCGAGCGATGGGGCGTCAGGAGACACGGCTAACCTTCACAAGGTGAACGGGATTCACGAAATGGAAGGTTATATCAAGCAGGCAATCATTTGCAACAACGTTATGTGTTGTGTGCGGGTATTTATCCCGCGATGGCCGTTTCCAGCAGCTTGTGCAGTTCGGCAAATTCGGGCTTGCCCACGTAGCGCTTGAGGATCTTGCCCTGCTTGTCGAGCACGAAGGTGGTCGGCGTCATCGCCACGTCGCCATACGCCTTGGCGGCCTCGCCCGTCACGTCGAGCGCCACCTTGAACGGCAGCTGGCGCGTCTGGGCAAAGTTCAGCACGTAGTTGGCCGGGTCGTATTGCATGGCGACCGCGACAAACTCCAGGCCCTGCGCCTTGTATTTGTTGTAAGTTTCGACCATTTCCGGCATTTCCGCCACGCAGGTGGTGCAGGAGGTGGCCCAGAAATTGACCAGCACCACCTTGCCGCGCAGGCTGCTTGACGAGATCTTTTCGCCGTCGATGGCGTGGAAGGTCACGTCCGGTGCGCTTTGCTTGTTGTTCAGCGACAGATAGCCTGCCGCCGCCACGCCCGCCACCAGTACGGCGATCAGGACAGGCTTGAGCCAGGATTTGGAAGTCGATGTTGACATAGTTTTACACACCAGATACGTAACGATGGGGCCATTATAGCCCCATCGTTGTGTTCGCGCCGTAGGCCGGAAGGCCTAGGGGTTTTACTGCCCGACCGGGTTGTTGACGCGCGCCGGCGCCGGATCGGCCTGGAATTGCTTCAGTTCCGCTTCCGAGATGTAGTCGAACAGCTTGACCACTTTCTGCACGCCGCCCACGCCGCGCGCCACGTCGGCCGCCACCGTGCCTTCGCGCTGGGTCACGCGGCCCATCAGGAAGACGGTGCCGTTTTCGGTGACGACTTTGAACGAGGCGGCCGAGATGGTTTTCATGTCGACCAGGCTGGCTTTTACCTTGGTGGTGATCAGCGCATCGTTCGAGCGCGAGGTATAGCTGGCCGGGCCAGCGATGATCAGCTCGTTGGCCACCGATTCCACGCCGGCGATATTGCGCACTTCGCGTTCGACGGCGTTTTTCATCGCTTCGTCGCGCACTTCGCCCGTCAGCAGCACGCGGCGGTTGAAACTGGTGACATTCACATGGCCGGCGTCACCGGTGACGGCCGGCACGCGCGATTCGCCCTTCACGGCGATCGCCTTGTCTTCGGTCTGGGCGCCCAGGGTACGGCGGTCCGCCGCGGCCACGCCGCTCATCACCGCGCCACCGACCATCAATTCGATACAGCCGGTCAGCGAGGTAAGCATGGCGCCGCACAACAGAGCGGTCGCCAATGGGCGTTGTACGCGTTTCCAGCCTGGGCCAGTACCGAATTTAGTCATTCACGTCTCCTCCGAATAGTGCGACGTCGATGCCGTCGCAAATGCAGTGTATGGTTGTCAGATGAACTTCCTGGATGCGCGCCGTGCGTTCGGCCGGCACGCAGATATGCACGTCGGCATCGGTCAGCAGCTTGCCGATCGCGCCACCGTCCTTGCCCGTCAGCGCCACCACGCGCATTTCGCGCTCCAGCGCCGCTTCCACCGCCGCCATCACGTTGCCGGAATTGCCCGACGTGGAAATGGCCAGCAGGATGTCGCCGGCCTGGCCGAAGGCCTGTACCTGCTTCGAGAAAATTTCGCGGTAGCTGTAATCGTTGGCCACCGCCGTCATGATCGACGTGTCGGTGGTCAATGCCAGCGCCGGCAGCGGAAAGCGTTCGCGTTCGAAGCGGCCGACCAGCTCGGCGGCAAAATGCTGGCAGTCGGCGGCGGAACCGCCATTGCCGCAGGCCAGGATCTTGTTACCGTTCGACAGCGCGGCAAACATCAGCTCGATCGCCTGGGCAATCGCGGGCGCCAGCACCGTAGCGGCCTGGATCTTGAGTTCGGCACTTTCGTGGAAGTGCGAGAGGATGCGTTGATTATTCATAGTCTGCCGATTATAGTGCAGGCGCGCGGCAAGGCGAACAAGCGCTGTTAAAAATGCTTACATATCGAGAATGTTCTTCAGCCATTCCATGCGTCCGCCATCGATGACGACGGCGTCGAAACGGCATGGCGGCAAGTTCTTCTGGCTCAATAGCCAGGTTTGCGCGGCACGCGTCATGCGCCGCTGCTTGGCCGGCGTGATGCTGGCCAGGGCGCCGCCGAAAGCACTGCCGCTGCGCTGGCGCACTTCGATGAAGACGACGCTTTTGCCGTCGCGCATGATCAAGTCCAGTTCGCCGCCCTTGCACAGGAAATTGCGTTCTATCAGCTTGAGTCCCTGCAGCAGCAGATACGCCAGCGCATCGTCTTCCGCCAGCCGCCCCAGTTCCCGCTTGTCTGGCGGCGGCATGGGTGCTTTCCTTACTGCGCCGCCGGCAACACCGGCGCTTGCTCGGCGACCGGCTTCGGTGGCCAGGTACCGACCACGCCCTGCTGATAGGTGGCGGCCTGCTCGGTGCGCTCGAAGCGCGCCTGCCCGCCGTCATAACGCACGGCCAGGCGGCCCGTCACGCCATCGAGCGTGAATGGCGCCTCGGGGCGCAGCGCCACTTCGCGCGCCACGCGGAAGGCGTCGATGCCCAGCGCATACAGGCGCTCCATGTCGGCCGTCAGGCGGCCGTCGGCGGGCTGCGGCGGCTGCGGATACACCATCACTTGCGGATGATCGCGCTGCACCTGCCATGGCAGGTCGAGCAGGCGCGCACCGTCCAGTTCCGGGCCGCTGGCGCCGCGGCCGAGGCCCGGGTTCAGCGACGAGGTGCCGTACAGCGGCAGGTCGGGACCGATCGCCACGCGCAGCTGGCGCGCCTGGTCGGCGTCCAGCGCGGCAAAGATCAGGGCCGGTGGATTGCTTGACAGGCGGGCGCGCAGCTGTACCAGCTCGGCGTCACCGAGGTAACCGTTGGTGGCCGTCAGGTCGACCTGGTCGGCGCTGCCGCCCTGGCGCAGCCATTCCTGCTTGAAGGCGGTACTGGTACGGCGCTGCGAGGCCGAATTGGCCGACAAAATCAAGGCATTGGCGCGCGGCTGTTCGCTGGCGGCCCAGGCGGCCACCTGCCGCGCTTCCGCTTCGATCGACAGGCCCATCACCAGCAGCCTGGCCGGCAGGCGCGCTTCGCCGCGGTTGTCGGGGTGGTTCAAGGCGATGGTCGGCTTTTTCACCAGGTCGCTGTTGGCGACCGCCGTGACGGCCGAACGCGACAAGGGGCCGACCACGATATCCTGCTCCTGCTGGGCCTGCGCAAACTTGTCCAGTACATCGGCGCTGCCGTCGCCCGTATCGATCACGGCCACTTCGAAGCCGCTGCGGTCGCGCTCGTAGGCGGCCATGAAGCCGGCCCGCAACAGGCTGGCCGCCGGACCCAGCGAAGCCGAGCGCAGCGGCAGCAACAGGCCGATATGGTGGATCTTGCCGTCGGACGGCGCCGGCGCCGTGGCGGCCGGCATGTCCTGCGCGGTGCCCGTGGCCGGCGTGCCGGTCATGGGCGCCACGTTGGCCTTGCCGCTGTCGTCATACGAGGTAATGTCGGGCACGGCCACGGCAAAGGTCACCGGTTCCGGTGCGGCCGGCTTGGGCAGCGGCGCGGGGACAGGTGGCGGCGGTGGCGGCAGCAGCGCCCTTGTGTTTGATTCAATAGGCGCGCACAATTGCCCGGGCGCGTCGCAAGGCGTGCTGCAAGCGCTCAGCATGCCGGTCGCGGCACAAACAAGCAGTAACTTCACACTATTAGCAAGCATTCAACCTCCAAAATGACCGTACAAGAAATCAGTTCCATCGCCAGCCTGCCCATCATGACAGAGGCGGCGCACCAGGTCTATCCTATCGCAACATTGTATGTAGTGGCCACGCCCATCGGCAATGTCACCGATATCAGCCTGCGTGCCTTGCACTTGCTGAGCCTGGCTGACGCCGTCGCCTGTGAAGATACCCGCAATACGGCGCACCTGCTGACGCGTTTTGGTCTGAACAAGCCGTTAATTGCTGCGCATCAACATAACGAACGCGAAGTGGCGCAGACCCTGATTGCCCGCCTGCATGCCGGTGAGCGCATCGCGCTGGTCTCCGACGCGGGAACCCCTGCCGTGTCCGACCCCGGCGCGCGCATCGTCGACGCCGTGCGCGCGGCCGGCCTGCGCGTGCTGCCCCTGCCCGGTCCATCGGCGGCGATTACGGCGATTTCCGCCAGCGGCTTGCTGAACGACCAGTTTTATTTTGTCGGCTTCCTGCCCGCGAAAGCCAAGCAGCGCGAAAACATGCTGCACAGCCTGCGCGGCGTAACCGCCACCATGGTCTTTTATGAAGCGCCGCACCGCATCCTCGACTGCGCCACCGCGCTGGCCGAAGCGTTCGAGCCGACGCGCCAGGTGGTGTTCGCGCGCGAACTGACGAAACTGTTCGAAGAAATCCACCGCTGCCCGCTGTCCGAGGCCGAAGCCTGGATCCGCGCCGACGCCCACCGCGAAAAAGGCGAATTCGTGATCCTGCTCGACGGCGCCACCGAAGCCCAGGACGCCGAAGACGTGGAAGCCGAACGCATCCTCAATATTCTGCTGGCCGAATGCAGCGTCAAGCAGGCGGCCAACCTGACGGCACAAATTACCGGGCGCAAGAAAAATGCTTTATATGAGCGGGCGCTGCAGTTGAAGGGGCAGGAGTAAGACAATCAGGCTGGCGGTTCGATGGCGAGTGTCTGA
Organism: Janthinobacterium sp. J1-1; assembly: GCF_030944405.1. Classification (NCBI taxonomy): domain Bacteria; kingdom Pseudomonadati; phylum Pseudomonadota; class Betaproteobacteria; order Burkholderiales; family Oxalobacteraceae; genus Janthinobacterium; species Janthinobacterium sp. J1-1. The sequence continues at coordinate 209,408 of NZ_CP132339.1, read as the reverse complement.
GCCGCCGCCAGATCCGCGCCAGATTCTCCAGTGCCTGTGAGGCGGATGAGTTCATCTTCCCTGCCTTTGACAAAGATCTTCGGCTGTTCCAGCACGCGCACGATAAACGACTTGCCGTCGCGTACGCGCTGGATAAACTCCGCCGGCGTGTAGAGCGTCGGGTTGACTGTGCGGCCCAGTTGCTGCTGTAGCGGTTGCAATGCGTCGAGCAGGGCGGCATTCGAGATCTGCTCGCCGATCACCATCAGATCGATGTCGCTGTGGGCCTGCTCGCTTCCTTTGGCCATCGAGCCATACACGAACGCCAGCTCGATCTGCGGCCAGTGTGCTTGCAGCGCCACGCGCAGCACGTCGGCCACGCCAAAGGTCTTCATGACAATGCTGCGCAGCTCATCAAAAATCGGTGCCTGGTGATTGGCCTGATAGTGCTTTTGGTTGCCGACTTTTTTCACGGTCACCAGCGCCGACTTCACCAGCTTCGCCAGCTCGCGCTGTACCGCACCCGAACCCATGGCGGCGAAAGTGATAATCTCGTTGGCGTAAAACGAGCGTTGCGACTGGCCAAACAGCAAGGCCAGCACGCGTTGCTGTGTCTTGGAAAATAACGTATCTGCATATATACCCATATTGGGTATGATAGTACCCAATATGGGTATATTCAAGTTATTTATGTCTTGAGATCGTCACCACTTGCACCCGCTATCCTTTTTATCCAGCAGCATCACCAACGGGGCCAATAGCCCGGCACCCGCATATGCAGTGCGGCAATCGCCGCGCTTGCCACTGGCGATATCGCGCGCGAGCTGGGTTTCCGTGCGCAGCGGCTTGTCGGGGATCTGGCCGACCGCCGTGCCGGCCTTGGCCGGATCGCGTTCGCTGGCCACCTTGCGCGCGGTTTTCAGGGCCGCTTCCATGTCGAACTTCGGTGCGTCCGCCGCCAGCGGGTCGGCTGGCGTGGGTGACGGCGCCACCGTGATGGCGTTCGCGATGGGTTCTGTCGCCGGCGTGGCCGGCGCCGCTGTCCTGGGTGAGGCCGCGACACGAAGCGGTTTCTTTTCGCGCTGCGGTTCCACCCTGGCCAAGGGCGGTGGCGGCGGCAGTGGCTTGATGATGGGCGTGGGCGGGCGTATCCAGACGGCGACCGATTCCACCTTCGGCCCCGCGTCGGGCAGGGGTGGCGGTTTGGCATAACGCCAGCCATACAGAAAAGCCAGGTGCAGCAGCAAGACGCCAGCGCCCAGCACAAGGTGGTGCCGGCGCGCCGGGCCCGGGTAATCATGAGACGAATAGCTGAAAGGTAATGCCGTCATGTTTTCGCATCCTGTGAGAGAAAACTGGCGCCCAGTGTCGCATACTTTTTTGGCATCAAAACAGATGAGGCCGGCAGGGGCGTAAATTATTTACGGGAAGTTTTGCCTGACCCTTGACCGAATTGAATATGGTCTGTATTATCTTGGTCTTCGGAGTGTGGCGCAGCCCGGTAGCGCACCTGGTTTGGGACCAGGGGGTCCAAGGTTCGAATCCTTGTACTCCGACCAAATTTGTAGAAAAAAACCCGAGAGTTACGGCTCTCGGGTTTTTTTTCGTCTGTACATGTCCAGCGAAAAACGACTCCTGCATTCACACTGCAGGAGTCGTTTTTTCAGGCCAGGCGCTTTGCCGCCAGCGCATTGCCGGCGCGGCTCGACCCCTTGCGTCCCAGCTGCTGCGAAATGAACTGGCCCGCGTCCACCACCAGGTCCAGGTCGATGCCGGTGGCGATGCCCAGGCCGTTCATCATGTACAGCACGTCTTCGGTGGCGACATTGCCGGTGGCGCCCTTGGCGTACGGGCAGCCGCCCAGGCCCGAGACCGACGAGTGATAGATGGCGATGCCCAGCTCCAGGCTGGCGTAGATATTCGCCAGCGCCTGGCCGTAGGTGTCATGAAAATGGCCGGACAGGCCGCCCACGTGAAACGCCTCGATGGCGCGCGCCATCACCGCCTGGGTTTTTCTCGGCGTGGCTACGCCGATGGTGTCGGCGATATCGATCTCGTCGCAGCCGAGGTCGCGCATGCGCCCCACCACGTCGGCGACAGCGTCCAGCGGCACCTCGCCCTGGTACGGGCAGCCGAAGGCGCAGCTGATGCTGCCGCGCAGGCGCAAGCCGTTCTCCTTCGCCGCTTTCGCCACGCCTTCGAAGCGGGCGATCGATTCGGCAATCGAACAGTTGATGTTCTTTTGCGAGAACGCCTCCGACGCTGAACCGAAGATCACCACCTCATCGGCTTTGGCCAGCAGCGCCGCTTCGAAACCCTGCATGTTCGGCGTCAGCGCGGAATAGATCGTGCCCGCGCGGCGCGCGATGCCGGCCATGACTTCCGTGCTGGTGGCCATCTGCGGCACCCATTTGGGCGACACGAACGACGCCGCCTCGATATTGGCGAAACCCGCCTGCGTCAGCCGGTCGACCAGCTCGATCTTGACGGCGGCGCTGATGGTCTCCTTTTCATTTTGCAGGCCGTCGCGCGGGCCCACTTCGACGATCTTGACCTGTTTCGGCAAACTCGGTTGGCTGTTCATTTCAATATCCTTGCAAACGGTTGACGGTGCCGGCCACAGGCTCGCCAGCTTGCAGGCGGCGTATCTTGGCGGCGATCTGCGCCACGCTTTCGCGGCGCAGGGTATTGGCGGAGACATGCGGCGTGATGGTGATGCGCGGCTCCTGCCAGAACGGGTGCTGCTGCGGCAGCGGCTCGTTGCGGAACACGTCCAGCGTGGCGCCGGCGATATGGCCCGAACGGATCAGGCTCAAGAGGTCCGGTTCGGCCAGGTGCGCGCCGCGCGCGACGTTGATGACATAGGCGCCCGGCAGCAGCATGGACAGCCGCGCGCGGTCGAGCAGATTGTGCGTGTCTTGTGTCAGCGGCAGCAGGCAAATCAGCACGCGCGTGCCGCGCAGGAAGGCTTCCAGCCCCTCCTCGCCGGCAAAGCAGTCGACGCCATCGATGTGTTTCTGGCTGCGGCTCCAGCCGCGCAGGGGAAACTCGAACTGCGCCAGCGCGTCCAGCACGCGCGTGCCGAGCACCCCCAGGCCCAGCACGCCGACAGGGAAATCCACCTTGTCGAACGCGGGCAGCGGCTGCCAGATGCCGGCGCGCGCCTGCGCCTCGTAGTCGTCGAAACGGCGGAAGTGGCGCAGCACGGCGTGGCTCACATACTCGGCCATCTGCACGCCCATGCCGGCGTCGTCCAGGCGCACCAGCGGTACGTGGGCCGGCAGCGCCTCGCCGAATTTCAGCAGCGCATCGACGCCGGCGCCCAGATTGAAAATCGCCCTGACCTTGCCCAGGTCGCCCAGCATGGCGGCCGGTGGCCGGAAGACGGCGGCGTAATCACAGTCGGGTATGGACTCGCCCTCGCGCCAGGCGATCACCTCGGCTTCGGGCAGCTGTCCGGCAAATTCGCTGATCCACTCCGCTTCCTTGCCGTCCAGGCGTTGCAGCAGTATGCGCATGATGGCTCCTAGGCCGCGGCCTTGAAGGCCAGCAGTGGCGCGCCGTCGGCCACCTGGTCGCCGACCGCATACAGCACGTCCTCCACCAGGCCGTCATGCGGCGCGGCGATGGTGTGCTCCATCTTCATCGCTTCCATGATCACCAGCGGTTCTCCTTTTTTCACGTCCTGGCCTTTGTTCACCAGCACGGCCACCACCTTGCCGGGCATCGGCGCCGTCAGGCGGCCGCCTTCGGCTTCCGCTTCGCCCGCATGCGCCATCGGGTCGTTGTACTGCAGCGTGTAATGCGCGCCACCCGTAAATACGTGGAACTGCTCGCCGTCGCGGTGCACGGTGCCATGCACGGCGCGCTCGCCGAGTTTCACATGCAGTTCCTGGCCGTCGCGCGCGCTCAGGCGCAAGCGCTGGCCGTTGAACAGCCAGCCATCCGGCTGGTAGGCGATGCGCACCGCATAGGCCTTGCTCTCGCCAGCGATCGCGAATTCATCGGCAAACGACAAGCTGCGTCCCAGGGTGCTGTTCAAGCGCCAGCCCAGCGCATCGCCCCACGGGCCGCTGCCATGGCTGGCGGCCGCTTCCTGCGTCAGCAGCGCCACCGCCGCCAGTGCCAGCGCCGTGTCGGGCGCTGCCTGCAGGGCCGGGAACAGCGCTTCCTGGTTGCGCTCGATCAGGCCCGTATCGAGATCTGCAGTGCTGAACGCCTCACCTTCGACCAGGCGTTTCAGGAAGGCGATATTGCTGGCCAGGCCGACGATCTGGTATTCGGACAGCGCCTGCGCCATGCGTGCCAGCGCCTCGCGGCGGTCCGCACCCCAGACGATCAGCTTGGCGATCATCGGGTCGTAGAACGGCGAAATCGCATCGCCCTCGCGCACGCCCGAATCGATACGCACGCCGGCCGGCACGCTTGTGCCACCGAGCTCGAACGTCACCGCCGCAGGTGCGCGCATATGGCGCAAGGTGCCGATCGACGGCAGAAAACCCTTCTCCGGATTTTCCGCATAAATGCGCGCCTCGATGGCGTGGCCGTGGATGGTCAATTCGCCTTGCGTTTTCGGCAGCGGCTCGCCAAAGGCGACGCGCAACTGCCACTCCACCAGGTCGGTGCCGGTGATCATTTCGGTCACCGGATGCTCGACCTGCAGGCGCGTGTTCATCTCCATGAAGTAGAACGAGCCGTCCTGGTTGGCGATGAATTCCACCGTGCCGGCGCCCACATAACCGACGGCTTTTGCCGCCGCCACGGCCGCTTCGCCCATGGCGGCGCGGCGTTCCAGCGGCATGCCCGGCGCCGGTGCTTCTTCCAGCACCTTTTGATGGCGGCGCTGCACCGAGCAGTCGCGCTCGAACAGATAGATGCAATTGCCCAGGGTATCGGCAAACACCTGGATCTCGATATGGCGCGGGCGCGACAGGTATTTTTCGGCCAGCACCTTGTCGTCGCCGAAAGAGCTGATCGCTTCGCGCTTGCACGAGGCCAGCGCGGCCTTGAAGTCATTCGAACTGTCGATCACGCGCATGCCCTTGCCGCCGCCGCCGGCCGAAGCCTTCAGCAGCACCGGGTAGCCGATCTGGTCGGCCTGCGCGTGCAAAAAGTCCGCATCCTGTTCCTCGCCGTGGTAGCCGGGCACCAGCGGCACGTTGGCCTTTTCCATCAGCGACTTGGCCGCCGATTTCGACCCCATGGCGCGCATGGCCGACGCCGGCGGGCCGATAAATACCAGGCCGGCCGCTGCGCAGGCATCGGCAAAGTCGGCGTTTTCGGACAAAAAGCCGTAGCCAGGATGGATCGCCTGCGCGCCGGTGGCCAGCGCCACGGCGATGATCTTGTCGCCGCACAGATAGCTTTCCTTGGCCGGCGCGGGGCCGATCAATACGGCTTCGTCGCACACGGCCACGTGTTTGGCATTGGCGTCCGCTTCGGAATACACGGCGACCGTCTTGACGCCCATGCGGCGCGCGGTAGCGGCCACACGGCAAGCGATTTCGCCACGGTTGGCGATCAGGATTTTGGTGAACATGGTCTCTCTCTTTGCAGCTCGTGGCTGGAAGTTTTTTTATTCGGGGTCAGACCCGGTGGGTCTGACCCCAGCCTTCTTTTGTGAAACCTGCTGCTATTGCTGTATCAGCAGCCGCACTTCTCTTTCTGCACCGATTCGAGCATCGCACCGCGCGTCTGCAGGCCCAGTTTATTGAGCAGCGTGCGGTCGTCTTCCGCTTCCGGGTTGTCGGTGGTGAGCAGCTTGTCGCCGTAGAAGATCGAATTGGCGCCGGCCAGGAAGCACATGGCTTGCACGGCTTCGCCCATCTGGCGGCGGCCGGCCGACAGGCGCACGCGCGCTTTCGGCATGGTGATGCGGGCCACCGCGATGGTGCGCACGAATTCGAACGGGTCCAGCGCTTCCAGGCCAAACAACGGCGTGCCTTCCACCTGCACCAGGTGGTTGACGGGCACCGATTCCGGATACGGATTCAGGTTGGCCAGCTGGGCGATCAGGCCGGCGCGCTGCAGGCGCGTCTCGCCCATGCCGACGATGCCGCCGCAGCATACTTTCAGGCCCGCTTCGCGCACGCGGCCCAGGGTGTCCAGGCGGTCCTGGTATTCGCGGGTCGAGATCACGTTGTCGTAGAACTCGGGCGCGGTGTCCAGGTTATGGTTGTAGAAATCGAGGCCGGCGTTTTTCAGGCGGTCGGCCTGGCCTTCTTCCAGCATGCCCAGGGTGGCGCAGGTTTCCAGGCCCAGGGCCTTGACCTTGCTGACCATTTCCTCGACCTTTTCCATGTCGCGATCCTTCGGGCCGCGCCAGGCGGCGCCCATGCAAAAACGCGTGGCGCCATTGGCCTTGGCCTGGCGCGCGGCGTCCAGTACGGTGTCGATATCGAGGATTTTTTTCGCTTCCACGCCCGTGTCGTAGCGGGCCGCCTGCGGGCAGTAGCCGCAGTCTTCCTCGCAGCCGCCGGTCTTGATCGACAACAGGGTCGCCAGTTCCACGTCGCCGTCCGGGAAGTTGACGCGGTGGGTTTGCTGGGCCTTGAACATCAGGTCGTTGAACGGCAGGTCGAACAGGGCCAGCACGTCGGCGACGGGCCAGGTGGCCGCTTCCGGCACGGTAATGCGCGCAGTCGGGCGGTGCAGTTCGACGGTTTTTGCTGCTTCTTGGATGAATGACATCGTGATTCCTTGGTTTTCAGTTGCTTCAATTGTTGGGGTGTTGCGCCGGCCAGTTCGGCAGGCCGGTAAAATCGAGATACGACGCCGCTTCCGCGGCGCTCGCCTGCGCCATGCGCGGCACCTTGCCCAGCAGCGGCGCCGGGATGCGCTCGATCAGCGCATCGATATTTTCGTCGATAAAGCGCATTTCCACTTCGAGCGTATTGGCGACCCAGCCGATCACGGTCAAGCCGCGCGCTTCGATCGCTTCGAGCGTCAGCAAGGCCTGGTTGATGCAGCCGAGGCGCATGCCGACCACCAGGATCACCGGCAGGTCCAGCTGCTGCGCCAGGTCGGCCGTGTCAAAAGTGGCAGACAAGGGCACGCGAAAGCCGCCCACGCCCTCGACCACCACCGCATCCGAGGCGGCCGCCACTTCCAGGTAGGCGGCCAGGATCGGCACCGATTCAATGGTGACGCCTTCGAGCGCGGCGGCGATATGCGGCGCGGCCGGTTCCCTGAACATGTAGGGCGTGGTCAGATTGCGCAGCAGCGTGACGTTGCCGGCCGCCTTCAAGCTGTCGGCGTCTTCATTATGCAGCTCGCCATCGCGCAGCTCCGCGCCGGCCGCCACCGGCTTCATGCCGCAGGCGCGCACGCCCCGTTGCACCAGCGCGTGCAGCAGCGCCGAAGACGTCAGCGTCTTGCCGATTTCCGTGTCGGTGCCGGTGACAAAACAGGCAAAGCGCGATGGCAGGCTGGCTGCCACGGGTGCCGGTTCCAGGGCTGTTTCCAGCACCGGTTCCAGTTCATTGACTTCGGCCGTACCGATGACGATGGGATCATCAAGACTCATGGCGCGTCCTTTCCAGGTTATTCACTGCATTGATCAAGAGTGCCACTTCCTGCTCCGTGTGGCCGGCCGACAGCGTGACGCGCAGGCGCGCCGTGCCGAGTGGTACGGTCGGTGGACGGATCGCACCCACCCACAGGCCCTGCGCATACAGGCTGGCCGCGATGTCCATCATTGCGGCATTCTCGCCGATGATCACGGGCTGGATCGCGGTGCTGGACGCCAGCGGCTGCCAGTGGCGCAATTGCAGGCCGGCATTCCATTGTGCCACCAGCGCGGCCAGGTGCGCGCGGCGCTGCCGGCCTTCTTCGCCGGCGATGATGTCCAGACTGGCCAGCAGCGCATGGGCCATCGCGGGCGGTGCGGCGGTGGTAAAGATATACGGGCGCGCCTTCTGGATCAGCGTTTCGATCACGGCTTCATGCGCGGCCACGAAAGCGCCGCCGACGCCGGCCGACTTGCCCAGCGTGCCCACATACACCAGGTTGGGCGAATGCAGGTCAAAATGTTCGAGCGCGCCGCGGCCGTTGTCGCCCAGCGCGCCGAAGCCGTGCGCATCGTCGACCACCAGCCAGGCGCCGTATTGCTCGCACAGGGCCAGCAGCGCGGGCAAGGGCGCCATGTCGCCGTCCATGCTGAAGACGCTGTCGGTGACGACGATTTTTGTGGCCGCCTGGCTGGCGGCCAGCAAAGCCTTCAGCGCATCGAGATCGGCATGCGGATAGACGCGTGTGGCCACGCGCGCCAGGCGCGTCCCGTCGATCAGCGAAGCGTGATTGAGCGCTTCGGAAAAAATCTCGGTATCCTTGTCGCCCACCGCCAGGCCGGTCAACACGGCCAGGTTGGCCATATAGCCGGTGCAGAAATACAGCGCGCGAGGGCTTTCCAGGTTGGCGCCGACAAACTCGGCCAGCCGCTCTTCCAGCAGCGCATGGGCACGGCTGTGGCCGCTGATCAGGTGCGACGCGCCGCTGCCGGCGCCATACCGGTCGGCGCCGTCCTTGAGCGCATCCACGATGCGCGGATGCGAGGCCAGGCCCAGGTAATCATTGCTGCAAAAGGCCAGCATCTCGCGGCCATCGACCGTGATGCGCGGCGCGCAGGGGGTCTCGACCGTGCGGCGCCGGCGTATCAGGCTGCGTTCTTCCAGTGTGCTTAACTGCTGCTGCAGTCGCGTGATCAGTTCCATGTCACGCTCCCATCACGTGATTGAACACGGCCAGCATCTGCGTGCCCAGGCCGGCGATCTGTTCGTCGTCGAGGATATACGGCGGCATCAGGTAGACGGTGGAGCCGATCGGGCGCATCAGGAGTTCATGTTCGAGCGCGGTGCTGAAAAAGCGGCGTGAAAAATCAGGCGTGGCGTCCACCGCATCGAAGGCCCAGATCATGCCCTGCTGCCGGAAGTGTTTTACCTTGCCATGCTGGGCCAGCGGCATGAGTGCCTGCGTGATCTTGTCGGCGCGCATGCGGTTGGTGGCCAGCACATCGTCTTCCTCGAAGATGGCCAGGGTCGCCAGCGCGGCGCGGCAGGCCAGCGGATTGCCAGTGTACGAATGCGAATGCAGAAAGCCGCGGCGCACGTCGGTGCTGTAGAAGGCCTGGTAGATCTCTTCGCGCGTCATTACCAGCGACAGGGGCAGATAACCGCCGCTGATGCCTTTCGACAGGCACACGAAATCGGGCCAGATGGCCGCCTGTTCGCAGGCGAAGAAGGTACCGGTACGGCCGCAGCCGACGGCGATTTCGTCGAGGATCAGGTGTACCTGATGGCGGTCGCACAACTCACGCACCAGCGACAGGTACAGCGGATCGTGCATCGCCATGCCGGTCGCGCACTGCACCAGCGGTTCGATGATGATGGCGGCGATCTTGTCGGCCTTTTGCTGGAACAGGCTTTCCACTTCGGCCGCCGCGCGGCGCGCCACATCTGCGGCGGTTTCGCCCTCGCCTGCCTGGCGGAAGTCCGGCGACATGACCGTCTGCGTGGCGCGCAGCAGCGGGCCGTAGGCATCCTTGAACAGGGCCACATCGGTGACGGCCAGCGCGCCGATGGTCTCGCCGTGGTAGCTGCCTTTTAAACAGACGAATTCCTGCTTGTCACTCTTGCCGCTGTTGCGCCAGGCATGAAAACTCATTTTCAGCGCGATTTCCACGGCCGAGGCGCCATCGGACGCATAGAAGCTGTGACCGAGCACGCCGTGGGTCAATGCCGACAGTTTTTCCGACAGCTCGATCACCGGCTCGTGGGTAAAACCGGCCAGCATGGCGTGTTCCAGCCGGTCCAATTGATCCTTCAGTTCCGCGTTGATGCGCGGGTTGGCATGGCCGAACAGGTTCACCCACCAGGAGCTGATGGCGTCCAGGTAGCGCCGGCCGTCGTGGTCGTACAGCCAGGCGCCGCGGCCATGGCTGACGGGAATGAGTGGCACACTTTCATGGTGCTGCATCTGCGTGCACGGATGCCACACGCTGCGCAGGCTGCGCTCAACCCATGCCGATTGTTTTTCTGATTTCAAAACTGCTCCAATGATTTTCTTAGTCCATGCGCTAGCCCATGAGCCAACCCGGCTTGCGCTTGTCCAGGAATGATTGCACGCCTTCGCGCCCCTGTTCCGAGGCGCGGATCTGCGCGATGCGTTCGGCGGTGTCCAGCAGCAGCGCGTCGGTCACCGGCTGGCCGGCGATCTCGCGCACCAGCGTTTTCGCTTGCGCCACCGCGTGCGGGCTGTTGCCGGTCAGTGCTTTCAGCACCTCGGCGGTTTTCGCATCGAGCGCATCGGCAGCGACTACCTCGTGGGCAAAGCCGATGCGCAGCGCTTCGTGGGCGGAGAATCGCTCGGCGGAGATAAAGTAGCGGCGCGCCGCCTGTTCGCCCATGGCCTTGATGACATACGGTGAAATGGTGGCCGGGATCAAGCCCAGCCGCACTTCGCTCAGGCAGAATTGCACGTCTTCCGCAGACAGGATGATATCGCATGCGGCCACCAGGCCCATGCCGCCGGCATAACAGTCGCCCTGGACCTTGGCCACCACCGGTTTCGGGCACTCGTAAATCGTGCGCAGCATCTGCGCCAGCTGCAGCGCGTCGGCCTGGTTTTCGGCATGCGTGTAGCCGGCCATCTTCTTCATCCAGTGCAGGTCCGCGCCGGCGCAAAACGCGGGTCCATTCGCGGCCAGCACGATGGCGCGCACCATGTCGCTGCGGCCCAGGCCCTCGAAGGCGCGCGCCAGTTCGGCGATCGTCGTCTCGTTGAAGGCGTTGCGCACGTCGGGGCGGTTCAGGGTCACGGTGGCGACATTGCCTTCGATGACCAGTTTCAGGGTTTCAAATTCCATGGTTGTTCTCCCTTACATCCGGAATACGCCGAACTTCGTCTCGGGTATCTCTGCGTTGAGCGCGGCCGACAGGCCCAGGCCCAGCACCATGCGGGTGTCGGCCGGGTCGATCACGCCATCGTCCCACAGGCGCGCGGTGGCGTAGTAGGGGTGGCCCTGGTGTTCGTATTGATCCTTGATCGGCTGCTTGAAGGCCGCTTCCTCGTCCGCGCTCCAGGCGCCGCCCTTGCCCTCGATGCCGTCGCGCTTGACGGTTGCCAGCACCGACGCGGCCTGGTCGCCGCCCATCACGGAAATGCGCGCATTGGGCCACATCCACAGGAAGCGCGGCGAGAATGCGCGGCCGCACATGCCGTAATTGCCGGCGCCAAAACTGCCGCCGATAATCACCGTGAACTTCGGCACGGCGGCGGTCGCCACGGCGGTCACCATCTTGGCGCCATTGCGGGCGATGCCCTCGTTTTCGTATTTGCGCCCGACCATGAAGCCGGTGATATTTTGCAAAAACACCAGCGGAATCTTGCGCTGGCAGCACAGCTCGATGAAGTGCGTGCCCTTCAGCGCCGACTCGGAAAACAGGATGCCGTTGTTGGCGATGATGCCGACCTGGATGCCATGGATATGCGCAAAACCGCAGATCAGCGTGGTGCCGTAGCGGGCCTTGAATTCGTCAAAAGCGCTGGCGTCGACGATGCGGGCGATCACTTCGCGTACATCGAAGGGCTTGCGCGTATCGACGGGAATCACGCCATACAGTTCCTGCGGCGGATAGTGCGGCTCGATCGACTCGCGCAGCGCCATCTGCTGCGATTTCTTGCGGTTCAGGTTGGAGACGATGGTGCGCGCCAGCGACAGCGCATGCAGATCGTTCTGCGCCAGGTGGTCGACCACGCCGGACAAGCGCGTATGCACGTCGCCGCCGCCCAGGTCTTCGGCCGTCACCACTTCGCCGGTGGCCGCTTTCACCAGCGGCGGGCCGCCGAGGAAAATCGTGCCCTGCTCCTTGACGATGATCGATTCGTCGCTCATGGCCGGCACATAGGCGCCGCCGGCCGTGCAAGAGCCCATCACCACGGCGATCTGCGGGATGCCCTTGGCCGACAGGTTGGCCTGGTTGTAGAAGATGCGGCCGAAATGGTCGCGGTCGGGGAACACGTCGTCCTGGTTCGGCAGGTTGGCGCCGCCCGAGTCGACCAGATAGATGCAGGGCAGGTTGTTCTGGTCGGCGATTTCCTGGGCGCGCAGATGTTTTTTCACCGTCATCGGGTAATAGGTGCCGCCCTTGACGGTGGCGTCATTGCAGACGATCACGCATTCCTGGCCCGAGACCCGGCCAATGCCGGTGATGATGCCGGCGGCGGGCGCCGCATCGACGCCATTGGCGTCCTGGTACATGGCGTAGGCCGCCATCTGGGAAAACTCGAGGAAGGGCGTGCCGGGATCGAGCAACATCTGCACGCGGTCGCGCGGCAGCAGTTTGCCGCGCGCCAGGTGCTTGGCGGCAGCGGCTTCCCCGCCACCGGCCGCGATGCGCTCTACCTTGTCGCGCAAATCGTCGACGATGGCCTGCATGGCGGCCACATTGGCCTTGAAATCGTCGCTGCGCGGATTGAGTTTGCTTTCGATGTGCGGCATTGCTGTTCCTTTTTATTATCGCCCGGTCTCTCGGGTCGCGCTATTCGGGAAAACTGCCGTCGAGATACAACCAGCGCACGGTGCCGCCAGTGTCCGCTTCGCGCACGAAGCGGCTCACTTCATGCAGGCGGTGGGCGCGGCCCTTGACCTTGTAGCGGGCCACGAATTCGACGGTATCGCGGTGGATCTCTTCGGCCTGATCGGCAGATTCTGCTTTACGTTGACGTAAACGTAAAGCAGATTTTACCTCAAGTCCCAGCCACTGGACTTTTTCTTCTTCGGCGAATAAAGCATCGCTCGGGCAGGTGCTGGCATGCCAGGTGGCGCGCAAATATGGCTCGTCGCGCAGGGTAAATGCCGTGTAGCGCGAGCGCATCAATGTTTCGGCCGTGGGCGGCAAGGCGCTGCCCGCAATATACGGGCCGCAGCAAGTGGCATAGGCGCCGCCGCCGCAGGGGCAGGCGGTGGGAAGAGACGAGTTGGACATGCGATAGGCGGCAAGAGCGGAAAGTTCCGCAATTATCCGCCATAAGGGAAAGGCGCGTGCTGCGCTTCGGCACTAGGCCTTGGGCTGCAGGAAGTCCAGCGCAAACGGTGGCGCCTTGCCGGCCATCAGGTCGGCCAGGATGCGCGCCGTGCCGGCCGCAAAGGTAAAGCCCAATGGGCCGTGGCCCACGTTCAGCCACAGGTTCGGGTATTTGCTGGCGCCGACCAGCGGCGCGCTGTTCGGCGTGGCCGGCCGCAAGCCGGCCCAGGCCGTGGCCGACTCGTAGTCGGCCGCCTGCGGCATCGCTTCGCGCGCCAGCCGCTTCAGGCCGGCAATGCGGGCTGGCGTGATGCTGGTATCGGCGCCCACCATGTCGACCATGGCCGCCACGCGCAACGCCCCTCCGATGCGCGCATACAGTACCTTGCGCTCGAAGTCCGTGATGCTGATTGCGGGCGCCAGATCCTGCGCGCGGATGGTCGCCGTCAGGCTGTAGCCTTTCAATGGGTACAGCGGCAGATAGATGCCGGCCGTGGCGGCCAGGTCGCGGCTCTGGATGCCGGCCGCCAGCACGTACTGGTCGGCGTCCAGCAGGCCCAGGCTGGTCTCGACGCCCGTCACCTTGCCATTGCGCAGCACCAATTTGTGGGCTTCGCCCTTGAGCAGCAGCGCGCAATTCGGGTGTTGCCGCAGCCGCGCTTCCAGCGCCAGGCAAAACGCGTGGCAGTCGGCCACCGCTTCGCCTTCGGTAAAGATGGCGCCAGCGAGCGACTTTTGCAGCGCCGCCAGGGCCGGCTCGCGCTGCACGGCCTGTTCCGGCGTCAATACCAGGCGCGCCTCTTCCGATTCGGGGCGGGCTACGGCGCGCTGGAAAATGGAGGGTGAACGGTAGACGATGAGTTTGCCCGCATCGCGCCAGGCATAGGCTTCGGGCGGCACCGCCCATTCCAGCTGGGCCATGCCGGCGCGGCTCAGTTCGCCCAGTTCCAGCAGCTTGGCGGTGGTGCGGGCATTGCTGGCGGCATTGCAGTTGCGCAAAAAACTGGCCATCCAGCGCCACTGGCGCCAGTCCGCTTCCGGGCGGAAGCGCAGCGGTCCATCTTTCTGCAGCAGCCACTGCAGCGCTTTCAGGGGGACACCGGCGTCCGCCAGCGGCGCCACGTAGCGATAGCTGAGCTGGCCGCCATTGCGGTAGCTGGCGGCGGTGCCGACCTGTGCGTTGCGTTCCAGCACCGTGACTTTGTAGCCGGCCTCGGCCAGCCACCAGGCCGACGTCAGGCCGACGACGCCGCCACCGATAATGATGACTTGTTGTTGCTGCATGCTGCCTCGCTGCGTAGGTACTCCCATGGCACGGGAGCATTCGGTGAGAGCTTAGAGGGTGCGTACGGGGCGGGCCAATGAAACATCATGGTGCAGCCATAACTTACAGGAATGCACTAATTTGGTGCGCATTAGTCAAGATTGACAATGGCGCCATGGTAGAGCGCGTCGAGCACCGCCTCTTCCGGCCGTGACAGCGCGGTATGCGGGCCGCGCTGCTGGTCCGGATCGCTGCCGGTGCCGCCGATCAGGTAAATCATGCCGTTCCTGTTGGCAAAGTCGAGCACGAAGGCGGACCGCAAGCCATAGGCGTCGCCGAGGTGGCCGGCGGCGGAAAAGCGCGCCTCTGCCACCAGCCCGTTGCCGCGTGCGCCATCCGCATCGAACTGCTGGTTACCCAGGCCCCAGGCACGGAACAGTCCTTGATCGCTGTCGCCATTGCCGCCGTCCGCCGCCAGTTGCCATTGCTTTGTAAACATCAGTGCGATGCTGGCCGGCTGCAATAGTTGCTGGCCCCGATAGCGTCCGCCGGCCAGCAGCATCTGCATGACCTTGCCCATGTCCGCCGCCGAGATGCGCAGGCCGCCGGTGGGGCTGAAGAGTGTGGCATTGCTGCCGATCACATAGTTGTCGAGTCCGGCCGGCTGTACGGGTGCCTGTACATGGACATCATCGGCCTGTGCGATCCACGGGCCGTCCGGGTTCCACGTTTCGCTGTCGGCTGGCCGCTTGCGGTACAGCGTGGCCATGTCGTTCAGTTCGCCCGGAGAGAATTCTGCCGGGTTATAGCCGCCGCGCAAGCCCATCGGCGCCAGCAGCAAACGCCGCATCAGGCGGTCGAAGCGTTCGCCCGTGACCTTTTCCATCACCGTGCCGATCACGCCCCAGTTCAGGTTGGCGTAGCTGAAATAGCGGCCCGGTGCGGCGTTGTTCGCCCACATGGCATCGCCGCCGGCCGTAAAGACATCGCGCAGGCTGCGTTCGGCGCCCCAGGAATAGCCAGCCGCATCGCGCAGCGACGAGGTATGGCTGAGCAGGCTGCGCAGGGTAATCGCCTGTGTGGGAAAGTACGGGTTGCGCAGGGAAAAGCCCAGGTAGATGCCGACGTCCTGGTCCAGCTGTAATTTATTCTGTTCCACCAGCCGCATCAGTGCCAGCGTGGTCATCATTTTCGAGACCGAGGCGATGCGAAACAGGGTGTCCGCAGTGACGGGCAGGCTTTGCCCTCCTTGCGCCGGCAGATAACGGTCGCCGAATTGCTGCTGGTACACAGGCTGGCCACGGCGTATCGCCAGCACCGACAGGCTGGCCAAGGGCTGGCGCACGTCGCCGACGATGGCCGCCAGCTGATTGTCGAGTTTGACCTTGCCCACTTCGCCTGCCGCCGCCATTGCCGTGCTACCGAGCAGCAATCCGCCCATCCAGCCGCCGAGCCACCGCAGCATCGTCTGATTCATGTGGTTTTCCTTGAATACGCTTGCCATGATGGGCCAGCATAGGGGGCGCCGCAGGGCGGCGCCAATGAAAATTGCTTATTTATCTATAATTTCAAGTTATGCCTCAAGCGAATTATTCGAAAAAACCAGTGTTTTAAAAGCGTATAACCGTTATTTATGCCTGTTTTCCATTTATTCATGGGCGGCGCGCCACGCGCAAGCGCCATCGCCATTACACTAGGCAGACTAGGAGAACGGTAATGAGCCAGACCAGCATGGAACTCAAGGTCGATTTAAATGACAATTCGCCGTTGTATATGCAGATCGCCCGCAAGCTGGGCGATGACGTACGCAATGGCCGCTACCAGGTAGACCAGGCCCTGCCGTCCGAACGCACGCTGTCGGAATTGCTCGACGTTTCGCGCGTCACCGCGCGCAAGGCCATCGACCAGCTGGTCGAGCAGGGCCTGGTCGTGCGCCGCCGCGGTTCGGGCAACTATATCGCGCCGCGCATCGAGCAGCCGCTGTCGAACCTGTCGAGCTTTTCGGAACAATTGCAGCAACGCGGTTACCGGGCCGGCTCGCGCTGGCTCAAGCGCGACGTGGTGATCGCCAGCAGCGAGGAACAGCTGAGCCTGGGCCTGGCGCAAAACACCAAGGTGGCGCGCCTGGAGCGCCTGCGCCTGGCCGACGACGTGGTGATGGCCTATGAGGTCAGCGTGCTGCCCTTCAGCGTGGTGCCGGACCCGGCCGCCGTGGGCGACTCGCTGTACGCCTACCTGGCCCAGATCAAGAAGTCGCCCGTGCGCGCGCTGCAGCATATCCGCGCCATGAACGCCACCGGCGTGCTGGCCGGGCAGCTGGGCGTGCCGGACGGCCAGGCCGTGCTGTTCATTACCCGCCTCGCCTACCTGGAGTCGGGTGTCGCGGTGGAACTCACGCATTCGTATTGCCGCAGTGACCATTACGACTTCGTGGCCGAGATGCGCCGCGCCCCATAAGCTCCCGTTATGCTTGTTCGCCATCCTTTCATGGCTGGCTGTGCTCGTTGGTATTAAACTGGTTTCATCGTTCAACCATGTCCATGAGTCATGTTAAAAACTGAAACCCCGAGCACGCGGCATGCGGAACTCGATCTGTATCCAACCGCGCAACTGGTGGCCGCACTGGTCGATGACCAGTTCTGGGCCGTCGAGGCCGTACGGCTGGCCTCGCCGCATATCACGGCCGCCATCACGGCCGCCCTGCCCCGTATCGCCGCCGGTGGCCGGCTCTTGTATGTCGGCGCCGGCACCTCGGGCCGGCTGGGCGTGCTCGACAGCGTGGAACTGCATCCCACTTTTTCCTGGCCGCCCGAGCGCGCCGTGGCCATCCTGGCCGGTGGCGCCGGCGCCATGTTCGCGGCCGTCGAAGGCGCGGAAGATGATGAGGGCCAAGGGGCGGCCGACCTGCTGGCCTTGCAACCGCAGCCCAACGACGTGGTGTTTTTATTGGCCGCGTCCGGCGCCACGCCGTATGTATTGGGGGCCTTGCGCGCCGCGCGCGAGGCGGGCGCCCTGACGGTCGGCATTGCCAATAATGCCGGTGCGCCGGTGGCCATGCAAGCCGACTGTGGCATCGTGCTCGACACGGGCACCGAAGTGATCTCCGGCAGCACCCGTCTGAAAGCGGGCACGGCGCAGAAGATCACCCTCAATACCATTTCCAGTGCGCTGATGGTCGGTTTGCACAAAACCTATGGAAACTTGATGGTAGACTTGAAGCCGACCAACGCCAAGCTGATCTTGCGGGCCGTCAAACTGACCATGCATGCCACCGGCGCCGAGGAAGCGCAGGCAAGAAGCGTGCTGGAGCAATGCCAGTTTCACGTCAAGGTGGCGATTGTTGCCTTGTTAAAAAAAATTACCACAGACCAGGCACAAGCATTGTTGGCCGGCGCTGGCGGCAGTGTGCGCTCGGCACTGGCCGCCTGAGCCGATGGCGCGGCATTCTTCTGCTTGTTTGACAATGAAGGATGTATGAAGCTTGTGAAACAAACCGCCCCGGCCACCGCACCCGCGCGCGTGAAAAACCCCTGGCTGTGGATCCCCTCGCTGTATTTTGGCCAGGGCATACCGTATGTGGTGGTCATGACACTGTCGGTGATCATGTACAAGAACTACGGTTTTTCCAATACCGATATTGCGCTGTATACCAGCTGGCTGTACCTGCCGTGGGTGATCAAGCCGTTGTGGTCGCCGTTTATCGACATGTACCGCACCAAGCGCTTCTGGATCGTCGGCTTGCAGCTGGTGATTGGCGCGGCGCTGGCGCTGGTGGCCCTGACCACCGCCCTGCCGCACTTTTTCCAGATCAGCCTGGCGATCTTCTGGCTGATGGCTTTCAGTTCCGCCACGCATGACATCGCCGCCGACGGCTTTTACATGCTGGGCCTGGAAGAGCACCAGCAGGCGGCCTTTGTCGGCGTGCGCAGCACCTTTTACCGCCTGGCGATGATTTCCGGCCAGGGCCTGCTGGTCTATCTGGCCGGCTACCTGACGCACTCGACCGGCAGCGTGCAGCTGGCCTGGTCGGTGGTGTTCGCCATCCTGGCGGGCCTGTTCATCGCCCTGTTCCTGTACCACTATTTCATCCTGCCCAAGCCGGCCCTTGACCGGCCCAGCATCACCGATGCCGGTGTTTCTCCGCTGCAGGAATTCGTCGCCACCTTCGCGGCGTTTTTCAAGAAGAAGGATATTGTCGTCATCCTCGGCTTTTTGCTGCTGTTTCGCCTCGGCGAAGCGCAGCTGCTGAAACTGGCGGCACCCTTCCTGCTCGACCCCGTCGCCAAGGGCGGCCTGGGCCTGTCCACCGAGCAGGTGGGCCTGGTCTACGGCACCATCGGCGTGATCGCGCTGACCCTGGGCGGTTTGCTGGGTGGCTACATCATTTCGCGCTTCGGCTTGAAACGCTGTTTGTGGGTGATGGTGCTGTCGGTGCACCTGCCCGACCTGGTATTTGTCTACCTGGCCACGGCATTACCCAGCAATATCTATCTGATCGCGGGCGGTATCGCGCTGGAACAGTTTGGCTACGGCTTCGGTTTCGCTTCCTACATGCTGTACATGATCATGGTCTCGGACGGCGCCCACAAGACGGCCCATTACGCCATCTGCACCGGTTTCATGGCGCTGGGCATGATGTTGCCTGGCATGGCCAGCGGCTGGATACAGCAGATGCTGGGCTACCAGCACTTCTTTATCTGGGTGTGCATCGCCACCATCCCCGCCTTCATCATGGCGGCCCTGGTCAGGATCGATCCCGAATTCGGCAAGAAGGCCGAGGCCTGAGCTTTTCAAGTGTGCGCGCCGCGGCATGGCCGCGCACAGTAGAATGCCCGCACCGATAGACCTGCGCCCTACCCTTGCAAGGAATTGTTTTGTTGTCTACTTTTAAGAAACGGCTGGCTGCCACCGCCACCATCGTGGCCGCGCTGGCCACCGCCAGCTTGCTCAGCAGCTGCACCAGTTCCCGCATGCCCGTCGATGCGACAGCCGGCCCGGCCGCCCTGCCGGCCGTACCGCCCGTGCAACATATTCGTGGTGAAGTGCCGCCGCCGGCGCCGCGCGAGTTCCGCGCCGCCTGGGTCTCGACGGTCGCCAATATCGACTGGCCCAGCCGCAGCAACCTGACGGTGGCCAAGCAGCAGGCCGAGGCGATCGCCATCCTCGACCGCGCCAGGTCGCTCAATTTGAACGCCATCGTGTTGCAGGTGCGCCCCAGCGCCGATGCGATCTACCCGTCGCAGCTGGAGCCGTGGTCGGAATTCCTGACCGGCAAGCAGGGCCAGCCGCCGCTGCCGATGTATGATCCGCTGGCGTTCTGGGTGGCCCAGGCGCATGCGCGGGGGCTGGAACTGCACGCCTGGTTCAACCCCTACCGCGCCCGCCACGCCACCGCCAAGTCGCCGCTGGCGCGCGACAGTTTCGCTTCGACCAACCCCGCGTCCGTGAAACAGTACGGCCGCTACCTGTGGATGGACCCGGGCGATGCCGCCGCATCCAAACACACGACCGACGTGGTGCTCGACGTGGTGCGCCGCTACGATATCGACGGCGTGCATATCGACGATTATTTCTATCCCTACCCGATCGACGCGCCGGGCGCAGGCGCCGGTGCGGAAACCGCCGCGCTGGACGCGGGCAGCGGCGCCGCCAAGCGCGAGCTGCCATTTCCCGACGAACCATCGTGGCAGCAATACCTGCTCGGTGGCGGACAACTCGATCGCGCCGGCTGGCGCCGCCAGAACGTCAACCAGCTGATCGAGGGCTTGTATACCGGCATCCACCGGGAGAAAAGCTGGGTGCGCTTCGGCATCAGCCCGTTCGGCATCGGCCGCCCCAACCTGCGTCCGCCCGGCATCGTCGGTTTCAGCCAGTACGACAAACTGTATGCGGATGCGGAATTGTGGCTGGCCAAGGGCTGGCTCGATTACCTGTCGCCGCAGCTGTACTGGCCGGTGGCGCAGGCGCCGCAGGCATTTGGCGTGCTGCTTGACTATTGGCTGGCGCAGAACCCGTATGGCCGCCATGTGTGGCCGGGCCTGTACACCAGCCGCATCGACAATACGCCGAAGTCCTTCACGCCGCAGGAAATCGTCAAGCAGATCGAAGTGACGCGCACGCGCCCCGGCGCCAATGGCCAGGTGCATTTCAGCATGGTGCCCCTGATGCAGAACCGCAAAGGCATCAGCGAGCAACTGAAGGCGGGCGTGTATCAAAGCCCGGCCCTGATCCCCGCCACGCCATGGCTGGGCACGGAAGCGCCCGGCACGCCGCTGGTGGCGATGCGGCGCGCTGGCGACGGCGTGAATGTGAAACTGACGGCCGGCGGCGGCAAGCCGGTGGCGCAATACGCGGTGTGGGCGCGCTATGGCGAGGAATGGCGTTTCCTGGTGGTGTCCGGCACGCAAGCCGAGCTGAACCTGGTGGACGACGCCATCGGCAGGGTCAATGCGGTGGTGGTCAGCGCCGTCGACCGCCTCGGCAATGAAAGCCCGCGCATCACCTTGCGCCAGCCGACGGTGGTGGCGGCGCAGTAACCGTTCCTGATCGACAGCTGGTCCATAACCTGCAGGCATGTATCGTGCGTAAGCTTTCATGCCTGCCAGTCTCGTCTGGCTTTACACTCACGACATGACTTCTTTCCATACAGCTTCCCGCTTAGGCTTGGGTATCGACGCCGGCGGCACCCAGACGCGCTGGGCGCTGGCGACCAGCGACGGCGCCATCGTGGCCAGCGGCGCGGTGGACGGCTTGTCGGCCTTGCAAATGAGCAACGATGCGGGCCGCGCGGCCTTGCACGCCACCTTTGCCGCCTTGAGCCAGGCCGTGCTTGCCGTCGGCCAACCGGCCCATGTGCATGCAGGACTCACCGGTTTTGGCGGCGATGGCGCGCTGTTGGCGCAGTCCCTGGCGACGCTGCTGGCGCTGCGCCCATCGGACGTGACTTTGTGCAATGATATTGAAATCGCCTATCTGGACAGCTTTGCGCCCGGTGAAGGCTACCTGGTGTATGCCGGCACGGGCTCGATTGCCGCCTGGATCGATGCCGGCGGCGTGTTTCACCGTGCGGGCGGGCGCGGCGTGCTGCTGGATGATGGCGGTGGCGGCTACTGGATCGCGCGCGAGGCCTTGCGCCAGATCTGGCGCCGCGAAGATGAAGCGCCGGGCAGCTGGCAGCAATCGGCGATGGCCCGCGCCGTGTTCGAACGGATAGGCGGCAGCGACTGGGACAGTTCGCGCCAGTTCATGTATGGCCAGGACCGCGGCGCCATCGGCCGGCTGGCGCTGGCCGTGGCCGCCAGTGCCGAGCTCGACCCGCTGGCGCTGGACATCTTGCAGCGGGCCGGGCAGGAACTGGCGCGCCTGGCGCTGGCCCTGACGGCGCGCCATGGTCCACGCCCCGTGGTGCTGGCCGGCCGCGCGGCGCAGTTGCACCCGGCAATCGCGGCAGCCATGCGCGCCGCTTTGCCGGACTCGTTGATGATGGAACAAAAGATGGCTCGTTCGCATGAGGCGGCCGCCCGGCTGGCTGCAGCATGCATTGATTAACCCTGTTATGGATACCGTATGAAAAAAATCGCTCTTGCCCTGCTGGTTGCCCTGTTGTCGGCCTGTACCACCACCGTTCCCCAGATCGACCGCAGCCTGACGGCGCGCGGCCAGAGTCCGCGCGTGAAATTCATCGTCATCCATTACACGGTCAGCGACCTGCCCCGCTCGATCAAGATCCTGACGGAACAAGTTGTCAGCAGCCATTACCTGCTGACCGATACGGCCCAGCCGAAGTTCTATGCGCTGGTCGACGAATCGCGCCAGGCGAATCACGCCGGTGTCAGCAACTGGAAGACATATACCCAGCTGAACGTCAGCTCGATCGGCATCGAGATCGTCAACCCGGGCTTTACCGAGTCGCCGCAAGGCCGCATCTGGTATCCATTCCCGCAGGCGCAGATCGACCAGCTGATTCCGCTCTTGAAAGACATCCAGGCCCGCTACAATATCGCGCCGGAAAACATCCTGGGCCACAATGAAATCGCGCCGCAGCGCAAGCAGGACCCGGGTCCGCTGTTTCCATGGAAGCAACTGGCCGATGCCGGCCTGATCGTCTGGCCGGACGCCACCCGCGTGGCCACCCAGCGTGCCGTATATGAGCAGTCGCTGCCGGACGCCGTCTGGTTCCAGAGCAAACTGGCGGCACATGGCTATGCCACGCCGCAGACGGGCGTGTTCGACGAAGAAACCAAGAACGTGCTGATCGCCTTCCAGATGAAATACCGCAACACCTTGTTTGACGGCACGGCGGATGCGGAAACGGCAGCCTTGCTGCAAGTATTGACGACGCCACTGCCCGTGGTTGCCCCTGCGCCGGCTGTTGCAGCCAAGTAGCATGCCATTCCAGCCCATGACTTTTTCCATTAAGCTGAACCTTTCCGGCCTCAGCGGTCGAATGTAAAGAGCAAAGGAACAAGTCATGCGGCTGCGCCATATCGAAGTCTTCCACGCCATCATGCAGGTCGGCACCATCAGTGGCGCGGCGCAAGTGCTGCATATCTCGCAGCCGGCCGTCACCAAGGTGCTGCAACATTGCGAGCTGCAACTGGGCATGCCCTTGTTCGAGCGCGTGCGCGGCAAGCTGTATCCCAAGCCCGAGGCGCACCGCCTGTTTGTCGAGACCGAAAAACTCAACCGCGATCTGATCGGCATCCGCCGCCTGGCCGCCAGCCTGAAAGGCCATGCGGTGGAAACCATCCGCCTGGTGTCGACGCCGACGATCGCCATCAGCGTCCTGCCGTTTGCCATGACGGCCTGGCGCCGTGACTTTCCCCATACGCGCTGCCAGCTGGCGACCCACCATACCAGCGAGATCGTCAATACCCTGCGCCTCGGTGAAGCGGACCTGGCCCTGTCGCTGCAGGACCCGCGCCATCCCGGCATCGTCGCCGAACCGATCGCCCAGGGCGTGATGACGGTGATCGCGCCGGCCGGTACCTGGCGCGCGGCGGACTGTGGCACGCCCTTGACGGCGCAGGGGCTGACGGGCGAGCTGATCGGCCATGCCGACAACGATCCGCTGGGCGAACTGGTGATTGCCGGCTGCGAAGCGCAGGATATCCACCCCGTGTTTTCCACCGTGGTGCAAACCTACCAGATCGCCCGCTCGCTGGTGGAAGCGGGCGCCGGCATGGCGGTGGTCGACCCGTTCACGGCCGCCTCCGGTTCGCCCGAGCTATTGCAGCGCCGGCCATGGGCGCCGGCGGTGCCGATACAACTGTATTTATTGACGGCCAGCCATTCGCCGTTGTCGCATGGCGCGCGCCGCCTGGCCGACAGCATCGGCGTGGCGGCCCGCAACTGCCTGGAAAGAGGAATGTAATGGCTGGTGCAAGCCTGCAACTGGAAGCGGTCGCCAGCGATCCGCAATTTCGTCACTTGAACAGCATCGCCGGCATTGCCGTCGACTTGCGCTACGCCACCCCCGACAATTTCGTCGGCCGCGACCTGTACAGCCCCATCGATTGCGCCTGGTTGCACCGCGATGCGGCCGCG
Source organism: Janthinobacterium sp. J1-1 (assembly GCF_030944405.1). Taxonomy (NCBI): domain Bacteria; kingdom Pseudomonadati; phylum Pseudomonadota; class Betaproteobacteria; order Burkholderiales; family Oxalobacteraceae; genus Janthinobacterium; species Janthinobacterium sp. J1-1. The sequence continues at coordinate 185,597 of NZ_CP132339.1, read as the reverse complement.
GCACTGGAAAGCGCCGTGGCCTGGCTGGTGGCGCACCGGCCCGACCATCACCTGCTGGTGCTCGACGCCTTGCGCCCGCAGCGGGTGCAGCAACAATTGTGGGATGCCCTGCAGGGAACGGAATTGGTGGGCTATATCGCCGAACCGTCGCGCGGCTCGATCCACTCGTTCGGCATGGCCTTGGATATCACCATCGTCGGGCCCGATGGCGCCGAACTCGACATGGGGACAGGGTTCGACGATTTGAGCGAGCGCTCGCACCCGGCGCTGGAACTGGCCATGCTGGAACGGGGCGACATCACCGAGCAGCAGGTGGACAATCGGCGTCTGTTGCGCGGCGCCATGTTCCAGGCGGGATTTTTTGGCATCAACAGCGAATGGTGGCATTTCGACTGCGGCGACCGGGTGCTGGTGCGCCAGACCTACACCCGGGTGTTGTAATCAGAAAACGTTCAAGCCCTTCAGCATCACCAGCAGGATCAATACCGGTGATATATAGCGCAGCAGGAACAGCAGCACATTGGCCAGCATGCCATTCTGCAAGCGGCCCTGGTTGCTGATCGCCTGCCTGAAGTTGTCCTTGCCCCAGGCCCAGCCCGTGAACAAGGCAATTGCGATACCGCCGATCGGCAGGAAGATATTCGACGACACGAAGTCGAACAGGTCGAACATGTTCAGATTGAACAGCGTGAAATGCGCCAGGGTACTGTTGCTGAGGGCGCACAGGGAACCGAGCGCGGCCAGCGACAGCATGGTGACCAGGGTTGATTTGCGCCGGCTCCAGCCCAGCCGCTCATGAAAGATCACCACCGGCACTTCCATCAGCGACAGCATCGCACCGGTAGCGGCCACGGCCGCCAGGATAAAGAACACCACCATCAGCGCCTGGCCCATCGGGATCTGCGAGAACACGGCCGGGATGGTGATGAACACCAGCGACGGCCCCGCACTGGGCGCAAAGCCGAAGGTGAACACGGCAGGGAAGATGGCGATGCCGGCCAGCATCGATACACCGAGGTCGGCCGCCATCACGCGCAAGGTGGTCAGTGGAATATCCTGATCATCGCGAAAGTAACTGCCATAGGTCATCATGGTGCCCATGCCAACGGATAGCTTGAAAAAGGCCAGGCCCATCGCCGTCAGCACCACGGCGGCGGATAGTTTCGAGAAATCGGGACGGAACAGGAAGGCCAGGCCTTCGCCGGCCTTGTCCAGCGACAGGCTGACCGCACACAGCAACAGCAGCAGCAAAAACAGCAACGGCATCAGTTTCTTGGCGATCGCCTCGATGCCCTTGGTGACGCCCAGCATCAATATGCCGCCGATAAACAGCAGTACACCCCATTGCCACAGCAATGCCTGCAATGGGTTGCTGATCAGCGAGGCAAACGCCGCTTCCGTCACGTGGCGGTCGCTGCTGAGGATAGAGCCGTCGATGGCCTTGACGATATAGGCAAACACCCAGCCCACCACTTCCGAGTAAAACGCCACGATCAGAAAGGCGGCCACCAGGCCGATCACGCCGACCAGCCACCACGGCTTGCCCTTGGGCGCCAGCTGTTCCATGGTCGAGATGGGATTGACCTTGGCGCGCCGGCCCAGGGTGATTTCCGCAATCATCACGGGCAATCCTACCAGCAAGGTGGCCAGCAGATAGATCAGCAAGAAGCCGGCGCCGCCATTGGCGCCCGTCAGGTAAGGAAACTTCCAGATATTGCCGAGACCGACGGCCGAACCGAGGGTGGCGGCCAGTACGCCAAAGCTGGAACTGAAGCCTGCGCGTTTTTGTTGTTTCATGTGATTCTTCACTATATATAAGCGTCAACCGACGCCGAGGGGGCGAAATTGTAGCAGTGGAGTAAAAATAGCCGGCAAAAGCCTTGCGCCCGCCATGGCCGTTTGCTATAGTTCGCCTCCTCGCAAAACGATGCACACAAAACAGCGTGTCGCACAGTGAAGCGAGAGAAAAAGAAGGTTGACGAAATGGCCGAAACGCTTCATACTCTTCCTTCTTCGCAGCTGACAAACACAACGCTTTGTCGATAGCGCGAAACGCAGTACCGAATACCGTTCTTTAACAATTAACAGTCGATAAGTGTGGGCATTTGATGAAGTGCAGCAGTGATCTTCGGATTGCTGTAAAACTTAAAATATCAAATGTTCACAAGAAATAATGAAATAGGATACTTCTTCGGAAGTAGCCTGTCAGTTTTTTGAGTGAGCGACCCATCAGCAATGATGGTGCCTGTAACAGGGCAAAGTAACAGAGATTAAACTGAAGAGTTTGATCCTGGCTCAGATTGAACGCTGGCGGCATGCCTTACACATGCAAGTCGAACGGCAGCACGGAGCTTGCTCTGGTGGCGAGTGGCGAACGGGTGAGTAATATATCGGAACGTACCCTGGAGTGGGGGATAACGTAGCGAAAGTTACGCTAATACCGCATACGATCTACGGATGAAAGTGGGGGATCGCAAGACCTCATGCTCGTGGAGCGGCCGATATCTGATTAGCTAGTTGGTAGGGTAAAAGCCTACCAAGGCATCGATCAGTAGCTGGTCTGAGAGGACGACCAGCCACACTGGAACTGAGACACGGTCCAGACTCCTACGGGAGGCAGCAGTGGGGAATTTTGGACAATGGGCGCAAGCCTGATCCAGCAATGCCGCGTGAGTGAAGAAGGCCTTCGGGTTGTAAAGCTCTTTTGTCAGGGAAGAAACGGTGGAAGCTAATATCTTCTGCTAATGACGGTACCTGAAGAATAAGCACCGGCTAACTACGTGCCAGCAGCCGCGGTAATACGTAGGGTGCAAGCGTTAATCGGAATTACTGGGCGTAAAGCGTGCGCAGGCGGTTTTGTAAGTCTGATGTGAAATCCCCGGGCTCAACCTGGGAATTGCATTGGAGACTGCAAGGCTAGAATCTGGCAGAGGGGGGTAGAATTCCACGTGTAGCAGTGAAATGCGTAGATATGTGGAGGAACACCGATGGCGAAGGCAGCCCCCTGGGTCAAGATTGACGCTCATGCACGAAAGCGTGGGGAGCAAACAGGATTAGATACCCTGGTAGTCCACGCCCTAAACGATGTCTACTAGTTGTCGGGTCTTAATTGACTTGGTAACGCAGCTAACGCGTGAAGTAGACCGCCTGGGGAGTACGGTCGCAAGATTAAAACTCAAAGGAATTGACGGGGACCCGCACAAGCGGTGGATGATGTGGATTAATTCGATGCAACGCGAAAAACCTTACCTACCCTTGACATGGCTGGAATCCTTGAGAGATCAGGGAGTGCTCGAAAGAGAACCAGTACACAGGTGCTGCATGGCTGTCGTCAGCTCGTGTCGTGAGATGTTGGGTTAAGTCCCGCAACGAGCGCAACCCTTGTCATTAGTTGCTACGAAAGGGCACTCTAATGAGACTGCCGGTGACAAACCGGAGGAAGGTGGGGATGACGTCAAGTCCTCATGGCCCTTATGGGTAGGGCTTCACACGTCATACAATGGTACATACAGAGCGCCGCCAACCCGCGAGGGGGAGCTAATCGCAGAAAGTGTATCGTAGTCCGGATTGTAGTCTGCAACTCGACTGCATGAAGTTGGAATCGCTAGTAATCGCGGATCAGCATGTCGCGGTGAATACGTTCCCGGGTCTTGTACACACCGCCCGTCACACCATGGGAGCGGGTTTTACCAGAAGTAGGTAGCTTAACCGCAAGGAGGGCGCTTACCACGGTAGGATTCGTGACTGGGGTGAAGTCGTAACAAGGTAGCCGTATCGGAAGGTGCGGCTGGATCACCTCCTTTCTAGAGTTTGCACGAGGCAGCAATGCTTCACCATCAAATGTTCACACTTATCGACTGTTAGCTGAAGAAGAAACAGTAGTCGTTTTGTAGCACCGCGTTGGGGCTGTAGCTCAGCTGGTTAGAGCACCGTGTTGATAACGCGGGGGTCGTTGGTTCGAGTCCAACCAGCCCTACCAGCTAATTAGTAAATCTCAGGGGGATTAGCTCAGCTGGGAGAGCACCTGCTTTGCAAGCAGGGGGTCGTCGGTTCGATCCCGTCATCCTCCACCAAGACTTTGAAAGTGCAAACGTAAGCCAGTGGGTTTAGGTTTGATCTTTTAGCGATCATTGCTGTTTCGTTCTTTAACAATCTGGAAGAAGTAAAGATTATTTATTGATCAAGTCTATGCGTGCAGGAATGCATGAGGCGACTTGATGGGTAATGATTGTATGTATCAACAAACAAGCAACAACGTTGTACTTTCTTATCCCTGTAGCGCTCTTTGATTACCTAGTAGTCAGAGGCTAACGTTATAGGGACAAGCGAATAAGTGCACATGGTGGATGCCTTGGCGATTACAGGCGATGAAGGACGTAGTAGCTTGCGATAAGCTGCGGGGAGTGAGCAAACACACTTTGATCCGCAGATTTCCGAATGGGGCAACCCACCCTTTTAGGGTATTGCATGCTGAATACATAGGCATGCAAGGCGAACGCGGCGAACTGAAACATCTAAGTAGCTGCAGGAAAAGAAATCAACCGAGATTCCCAAAGTAGCGGCGAGCGAAATGGGAAGAGCCTGTACGTGATAGTCGGACCGATAACAGAATCCTCTGGAAAGTGGAGCCATAGTGGGTGATAGCCCCGTATGTGAAATCGGACCGGTGATACTAAGCGTACGACAAGTAGGGCGGGACACGTGACATCCTGTCTGAATATGGGGGGACCATCCTCCAAGGCTAAATACTCGTAATCGACCGATAGTGAACCAGTACCGTGAGGGAAAGGCGAAAAGAACCCCGGAAGGGGAGTGAAATAGATCCTGAAACCGTGTGCATACAAACAGTAGGAGCGGACTTGTTCCGTGACTGCGTACCTTTTGTATAATGGGTCAGCGACTTACATTCAGTGGCAAGGTTAACCAGATAGGGAAGCCGTAGAGAAATCGAGTCCGAATAGGGCGATCAGTCGCTGGGTGTAGACCCGAAACCAAGTGATCTACTCATGGCCAGGATGAAGGTGCGGTAACACGCCCTGGAGGTCCGAACCCACTAATGTTGAAAAATTAGGGGATGAGCTGTGGGTAGGGGTGAAAGGCTAAACAAACTTGGAAATAGCTGGTTCTCTCCGAAAACTATTTAGGTAGTGCCTCAAGTATCACCATCGGGGGTAGAGCACTGTTATGGCTAGGGGGTCATTGCGACTTACCAACCCATTGCAAACTCCGAATACCGATGAGTGCGAGCTTGGGAGACAGACGTCGGGTGCTAACGTCCGGCGTCAAGAGGGAAACAACCCAGACCGCCAGCTAAGGTCCCAAAGATTGGCTAAGTGGAAAACGAAGTGGGAAGGCTAAAACAGTCAGGATGTTGGCTTAGAAGCAGCCATCATTTAAAGAAAGCGTAATAGCTCACTGATCGAGTCGTCCTGCGCGGAAGATGTAACGGGGCTAAGCCAGTCACCGAAGCTGCGGATATTGTTCTGTGATTTATCACAGATATATATGGTAGGAGAGCGTTCTGTAAGCCTGCGAAGGTGTCTTGTAAAGGATGCTGGAGGTATCAGAAGTGCGAATGCTGACATGAGTAGCGATAATGGGGGTGAAAAGCCTCCACGCCGTAAGCCCAAGGTTTCCTGTTCAACGTTCATCGGAGCAGGGTGAGTCGGCCCCTAAGGCGAGGCAGAGATGCGTAGCTGATGGGAAGCAGGTTAATATTCCTGCACCGTCGTATGATGCGATGGGGGGACGGATCGCGGAAGGTTGTCTGACTGTTGGAATAGTCAGTTTCTGTCTCATAGAAGGCGCTTAGGCAAATCCGGGCGCAGGATTCAAGGGGATGGGACGAGTGAACTTGTTCACGAAGCAATCGGAAGTGGTTCCAAGAAAAGCCTCTAAGCTTCAGTCATACGAGACCGTACCGCAAACCGACACAGGTGGGCGAGATGAGTATTCTAAGGCGCTTGAGAGAACTCGGGAGAAGGAACTCGGCAAATTGGTACCGTAACTTCGGGAAAAGGTACGCCCCGGTAGCTTGATTGGTTTACTCCATGAGGGTGAAAGGGTTGCAATAAACTGGTGGCTGCGACTGTTTAATAAAAACACAGCACTCTGCAAACACGAAAGTGGACGTATAGGGTGTGACGCCTGCCCGGTGCTGGAAGATTAAATGATGGGGTGCAAGCTCTTGATTGAAGTCCCAGTAAACGGCGGCCGTAACTATAACGGTCCTAAGGTAGCGAAATTCCTTGTCGGGTAAGTTCCGACCTGCACGAATGGCGTAACGATGGCCACACTGTCTCCTCCCGAGACTCAGCGAAGTTGAAATGTTTGTGATGATGCAATCTACCCGCGGCTAGACGGAAAGACCCCATGAACCTTTACTGTAGCTTTGCATTGGACTTTGAACCAATCTGTGTAGGATAGGTGGGAGGCTTTGAAGCGGGGACGCTAGTTCTCGTGGAGCCAACCTTGAAATACCACCCTGGTTTGTTTGAGGTTCTAACCTTGGTCCGTAATCCGGATCGGGGACAGTGCATGGTAGGCAGTTTGACTGGGGCGGTCTCCTCCTAAAGTGTAACGGAGGAGTTCGAAGGTACGCTAGATACGGTCGGACATCGTGTTGATAGTGCAATGGCATAAGCGTGCTTAACTGCGAGACTGACAAGTCGAGCAGGTACGAAAGTAGGACATAGTGATCCGGTGGTTCTGTATGGAAGGGCCATCGCTCAACGGATAAAAGGTACTCTGGGGATAACAGGCTGATTCCTCCCAAGAGTTCATATCGACGGGGGAGTTTGGCACCTCGATGTCGGCTCATCACATCCTGGGGCTGTAGCCGGTCCCAAGGGTATGGCTGTTCGCCATTTAAAGTGGTACGTGAGCTGGGTTTAAAACGTCGTGAGACAGTTTGGTCCCTATCTGCCGTGGGCGTTGGAAATTTGAAGGGGGCTGCTCCTAGTACGAGAGGACCGGAGTGGACGAACCTCTGGTGTACCGGTTGTCACGCCAGTGGCATTGCCGGGTAGCTAAGTTCGGAAGAGATAACCGCTGAAAGCATCTAAGCGGGAAACTTGCCTTGAGATGAGATTTCCCAGAGCCTTGAGCTCTTTGAAGGGTCGTTCGAGACCAGGACGTTGATAGGCTGGGTGTGGAAGTGCAGTAATGCATTAAGCTAACCAGTACTAATTGCCCGTACGGCTTGTCCCTATAACCTTAGCAGGTGCAGAGGATAAGACGGTACAACGTTGCGTGTATGTTGATATGACCAGTCATTACCCCAATCTTTGCTTCTTCCAGATTCATGGCGTTGTCGCTCCACTGAGGACAAATGCCGGTACAAGTTATGCCTGATGACCATAGCAAGTTGGTCCCACCCCTTCCCATCCCGAACAGGACCGTGAAACAACTTTGCGCCGATGATAGTGCTGCAACCAGTGTGAAAGTAGGTTATCGTCAGGCTTGTTATACGCAGTAGAGAAAAACCCCGCCAGAAATGGTCGGGGTTTTTTTTCGTCTGGTGGTTTTAGCATCAACATGCATATCGTTCGGTGCTACAGTGCTCCATACACCACGAAACGCATGCCGATGGATTATCAACAGCTCTCAGCCCAGCGGCGCAGCCATCCGGCGTGGCGCCTCCTTGCCGCCGATCATGCACCGATGATCGCCAGTTTCCTGCATCGTCATTTTATTGCGCCCAATATCCGTACCATCGCACGCCAGCAACTGGCGTCGCATCTGGACGACCATCTGTATCATCTGCATGAACTGGCTGGCGAGGTGTTGTTTCCGAAAAGCGCGACGGCATATCTGGACGACTGGGCTTCCGACGAACGGGGCTGGCTGCGTAAATATTATCCGAGTGGCCAGGATGAGCCACATTACGATCTGACGTCGCCGACCGAACAGGCGATCGCATGGCTGCTCGGCCTGGGGCAGCGCCAATTCATCGGTACCGAATCGCGCCTGATGACGGTATTCGATTTGCTGCGGCAGATTATCGATGGCACGGAATTGAATCCCCGTACCCGTATCGCCGAGCTGCAAAAACGCAAGGCGGCCATCGATGCGGAAATCGCCCAAATCGCCCAGGGCCGGCTCGACATGATGGAGCCGACCCAGATACGCGAACGCTTCCTGCAAATGTCGTCGACGGCGCGCGAGCTGTTGTCCGACTTTCGCGCCGTCGAGCATAATTTTCGCAGCCTGGACCGCTCGGTACGTGAACGTATTGCTACCTGGGAGGGCAGCAAGGGTGAATTGCTGCAGGAGATTTTCGGCAAGCGCGATGTGATCGCCGATTCCGATGAGGGTAAAAGTTTTCGCGCCTTCTGGGACCTGTTGATGTCGCCATCGCGCCAGGATGAATTGACGGCGCTGTTGAATGCGGTCATGGCGCTCGATCCGGTACGCGAACTGGCGCCCGATGGCCGTTTGCTGCGGATTCATTACGACTGGCTGGAGGCGGGCGAAGTGACGCAGCGCACGGTGGCGCGTTTGTCCGAACAGCTGCGGCGCTATCTCGACGACCAGGCCTGGCTGGAAAATCGCCGCATCATGCAGTTGATACGCGATATAGAAAAAAAGGCGCTCGATGCGCGCGCGGTGGTCGAGCATGCGGCCTTTATCGATATCGACGCCGCGGCGCCGAATGTGCTGGCGCCGATGGACCGCACCTTGTTTGCGCCGCCGTTCAAACCCGTCATCTTGCAGGGCGTACTCGATGAAGCGGCCGAACCGGTGCCGTCGGATGCCTTGTTCGAGCAGGTCTACGTCGATCGCCTGAAACTGGCGTCGCATATACGGCGTGCGCTGCAGGAGCGCAAGCAAGTGTCGCTCGCCGCACTGATCGCCGAGTATCCGCTCGAGCAAGGCCTGGCGGAACTGGCGACTTATCTGAGCCTGGCGACGCAGGAATTGCCCAGCGTGATCGACGATACGCAAGAAGAAACGATACACTGGACCGATGCCCAAGGTCGTGCGCGCATTGCCACGGTGCCTCTCCTTATTTTCAGCGCATGATGAATTCTTCCAGCGAAACCCATTACAGCCAGATCCTGATCGCCTTGATGCAAGGCGTGTTGTACCAGGAAAACGATGTCGCCTTGTGGCAGCCGCTGTTGCTGTTGCAAGCGCGCGTGCGTGACTATTGCCAGCACATCGGCCTGGAACTGATACTCGATGAAGCCGAGGGCTATGCCTATCTGCGCCAGCGCGCCACGCCGGAGGGGGAGGTTGCCCTGCCGCGCCTGGTGCCGCGCCGCCAGCTCAGTTATCCGGTCAGTTTGATCCTGGTGCTGTTGCGTAAAAAGCTGGCGGAGTTCGACAGCAATGCCGGCGACACGCGCTTGATCGTCAGCCGTGAGCAGATCACCGAACAATTGCGTCTTTTCCTCCCCGATACCGCCAATGAAGCGCGTTTGCTCGACCGCATGGAGACGCATTTGAACAAGGTGGTCGAACTGGGCTTCCTGTATCGTTTGCGTGGCCAGGATCAGCAATTCGAGGTGCGGCGCATTTTGAAGGCTTTTGTCGATGCTCAATGGCTCAGCGATTTCGAGCAACGCCTGAACGATTACGCCAGCCATGGCGTGGGACTGTCGGAGGATGCGGGATGACGGCGCGTGACCATGAGGACGGTGTAACGCCCCAGCTTGATGTCGCCAACCCGGCGAGCCTGGAGCGCGCCGGCTTTCGCCTGCATCACTTCGAAGTCTTGAATTGGGGCACCTTCCATGCGCGCGTGTGGAAGCTGCATCCGGGCGGCGACAATCTGCTGCTGACCGGTGACATCGGTTCGGGCAAGTCGACGCTGGTCGACGCGATCACCACCTTGCTGGTGCCCGCGCAAAAGATTTCCTACAACAAGGCCGCTGGCGCCGATGCGCATGAGCGCAGCCTGCGCACCTATGTGCTGGGCCATTACAAATCGGAACGCGGCGACACGGGCAGCACGGCGCGCGCGGTCGCCTTGCGCGACCAGAATACCTATGCCGTGATCCTTGGCGTGTTTTATAACGAGGGCTACGATCAGACAGTGACCCTGGCGCAGGTCTTCTGGCTCAAGGATGCGCGCGGCCAGCCCGAGCGCTTTTATGTGGTGGCGGACAGTGCCTTGTCGATCGCGGACCAGTTCGCCGGCTTCGGCACCGATATCAACCAGTTGCGCAAGCGCCTGCGCGCCAGCAAGGGCGTCACCCTGCACGACAGCTTTCCACCGTATGGCTCCGATTTCCGCCGCCGTTTCGGCATCGGCAATGAACAGGCGATGGAGTTGTTTCACCAGACGGTATCGATGAAATCGGTCGGCAACCTGACCGACTTCGTGCGCGAGCATATGCTCGAAGCGTTTCCCGTCGAAGAGCGCATCGCCGCCCTGATCGCCCATTTCGATGATCTGCATCGCGCGCACGAAGCGGTACTGAAGGCGAAACAGCAGATCGAGCAATTGCTGCCGCTGACTGCCGATTGCGCGCGCCATGCCGGCTTGCAGCAGCAGGATGAGCAATTGCGCGGTTGCCGCGAAGCGCTGCGGCCGTGGTTTGCCGCCTTGAAAAGTGAGCTGCTGGAAAGCCGCCTGGAACAACTGGCGCTGGAGCTGGAAAAAACGGCCGCGCGCCTGCAGCGGCTGCAACAGCTGCGTATCGAGCAAGGCCTGCGCCGCGATGCCATCCGCGAAGCCATTTCCGCCAACGGCGGCAATCGCCTGGCGCAGATCGACGCCGAGATTGCTCGCCAGCAAACGCTGAAGGATGAGCGCGCGCGGCGCGCGGCGCTCTACGAGCAACTGGCGCAAGCGCTGGGCTTGCCGGGTGCGGCCGATGACGAAGGTTTTCGCGCCAATCTGCGTGCCATCGACAGTGGCCAGGTGCAATGCGTGGCGCAGCGCGACGAGTGCCAGAACAGCCTGACCGAGGCGGGCGTCATGGTGCGCGAACTGGGTGCCAGTCATGGCGAGATATCGGCGGAGCTCGCATCGTTGCGCCAGCGCCGCTCGAATATTCCGGGCCAGATGCTGAAACTGCGCGACTTGCTGTGTGGCGCGCTCGATCTCGATGGTGACGAGCTGCCTTTTGTTGGCGAGCTGATCCAGGTACGCGACGATGCCGGCGAGTGGGAGGGCGCGGCCGAACGCCTGCTGCACAATTTCGGTCTGGCGCTGCTGGTGCCGGAAGCCCATTATGCGGCGGTGGCGGCGTGGGTTGACCGCAGCCATCTTGGCGCCCGCCTGGTGTATTTTCGGGTGCGCGCGCTCAATCTGCCGGAAGCGCGTCCGCTGCATCCGGATTCGCTGGTGCGCAAGCTGTCGATCAAGCCCGATTCCGCATTTTATCCCTGGATCGCCAGTGAACTGGCGCGGCGTTTCGACTATGCCTGCTGTGACTCGCTGCAGCAATTCCAGCGCGAAAAACTGGCCATCACGCGCAACGGCCAGATCAAGGCGGGCGGCGAGCGCCATGAAAAGGATGACCGTCATTCGTTGCAAGACCGCACCCGTTATGTGCTGGGCTGGACCAACCAGGCCAAGATCGCGGCGCTGGAAAAGCAGGCGCGTGACTTGTCATTGCGCATCACCGCCCATCGTGCGCGCATCAGTGCACTGGGGATTGATGTCAAAACGCATCAGGACCGCCTGGGTCACTGGCAGCAACTGGCGGTGTTCCAGCATTTCGGCGAACTGGACTGGAAGCCGCTGCTGCTGGCGATCGAACAATTGCTGCGTGAAAAAGAGGCACTGGAAGCGGCGTCCGATCTGCTGCAAGAGCTGCAGGGCCAGCTTGAGGCGCTGACGCAAGCGCAAGCCGGCACGGACGAGGACCTCAGCCGTCACACCTCCGAGCATGCCAGGTTCAGCGAACGCCAGGACTTGGCGCGGCGCCAGCTGGCCGACTGCGCACGGTTGCTGGACGCCACGCCGGCGCCTGCGCGTGCGCTGTATTTTCCTCTGCTGCGGCAGTTGCAGGCGGAAGCCCTGGCCGAACACAAGCTGACGGTGGAGTCGTGCGATAACCGTGAAAAAGACATGCGCGGTTTCCTGCAGGCGCGTATCGATGCTGACAGCAAGAAAATCGCCGGCTTGCGCGACCGTATCATCAGTGCCATGAGCGATTACGTGACGGCCTGGCCGCTCGATACGCGTGAAGTCGATGTCAGCATCAATGCCGCCAGTGAATTCGGCAAGATGCTGGCGGCGCTGCAGGCCGATGATTTGCCGCGCTTTGCGCAGCGCTTCAAGGAGCTGCTCAATGAAAACACGATCCGCGAAATTGCCGGCTTCCAGTCGCAGCTCAAGCGCGAGCGGGAAACCATCCGCGAACGCATCGATATCATCAACCGCTCGCTGCACGATATCGATTACAACCCCAACCGCTATATCGCGCTGGAAGCCGAGCCCAACCTGGACGCCGACTTGCGCGATTTCCAGGCCGATTTGCGTGCCTGCACCGAAGGCGCGCTGACCGGGTCGAGCGACGAAGAATATTCGGAAGCCAAATTCCTGCAAGTGAAAACCATCATCGAGCGTTTCCGTGGCCGCAGCGGCAGCGCCGAAGTGGACAAGCGCTGGACGCGCAAGGTGACCGACGTGCGCAACTGGTTTGTCTTTTCGGCGTCCGAGCGCTGGCGTGAAGATGACCGCGAACATGAGCATTACACCGATGCCGGTGGCAAGTCCGGCGGCCAGAAAGAAAAGCTGGCTTATACCGTGCTGGCTGCCAGCCTGGCCTACCAGTTCGGCCTCGAATGGGGCGTGGTGCGCTCGCGCTCCTTCCGTTTTGTCGTGATCGACGAAGCGTTCGGCCGCGGTTCGGATGAATCCGCGCGCTATGGACTGGAACTGTTCAAGCGCATGAATCTGCAATTGCTGATCGTCACACCCTTGCAGAAAATCCATATCATCGAACCCTATGTCGCCGGCCTGGGTTTCGTGCACAGCGAAGAGGGCCGGCAATCGATGTTGCGTTGCCTGAGCATCGAGCAGTACCAGGCCGAGCGCGAGGCGCGCAGCGCATGAGTGACATGAGCAGCAAATGGACCACGCCGGCCGCCATCCAGGCGCACTTGTTGCGCCTGTGGAACAGCGGCAGCTGGCTGGCCGCGCATGTCACGGCAATACCGCTGTTTCCCATGACGCTGCCTGTACGCCAGCCCGGCGCCGCGATGATGGGCGAGCAGTTCGACGCCGTGCGGCGCTGGATACGGCAACTGGAGGACGGCAGCAAAAGCCACAAGGGCTATGGTTATGTGATCGAGTGGCGGGAGATCAATCATCGCCAGCTGGGGCGCAACCGGGTGCCGGTGCAAGTGGTGGTGGCCGACGAAACGGATGCCTTGAAACTGATCGGCAAGGCGGCGGACAAGCGGCGTTTCGAGCAGCTTGCCGCCATCACCCTGCAGCTGTTTCCAGCGCTGGCCGGCTGGCTGCAGCGCCGTTCGATGACGGTGCTGGAACAGGCGGGCGCATGGTCACGCATCCTGGCGATCCTGCAATGGTTTGTCGCCCATCCACGACCGGGGATGTATCTGCGCGAACTCGATATTGCCGGCGTGGATGGCAAGTTCATTGAAACGCGCAAGGCCTTGCTGGCGGAACTGCTGGACCAGTTGCTGCCGCCCGAAGCCGTCAATGCAGACGCCGTTGGCGCGCGTCAATTTGAAGCGCGTTATGGCTTGCTGGCCAAGCCGGCACTGATCCGTTTTCGTTTGCTCGACGCCCGCCACCATATCGGTGGCCTGTCCGACCTGAGCGTGCCGGTGGCGCAGTTTGCCGCCTTGCACGCCACGGTCAAACGAGTGTTCATTACCGAGAACGAAATCAACGGCCTGGCGTTTCCGGAGGTGCCGGACAGCATGGTGATCTTTGGCGGCGGTTACGGTATCGAGCGCCTGGCCGATGTGCGCTGGCTCGATGACAGGCAGATCATCTACTGGGGCGATATCGATACGCATGGCTTTGCGATTCTCGACCGCCTGCGCGGCTTGTTGCCGCAAGCGCGCTCCATGCTGATGGATCTGGCGACCCTGGAAGCGCACCGCGTGTTGTGGGGCAGTGAAGAGACGCACAAACGTTATACCGGCAGCCTGGGCCGGTTGACGCCGGACGAGCAGGCATTATTTCAACTGCTGCGGGACGATGTGCTGGGCGAGCGCCTGCGCATGGAACAGGAACGCCTGGGTTTTCATTGGGTCAGCGCGGCGATTCGTGCTGTCCAAAACTCTGGGTGATGCGGTCCAGAATAATCGCCAGCAGCACCACGCACAGCCCGCTTTCAAAGCCCAGGCCCACGTCCAGTTGCTGGATGCTGCTCAGCACTTCGCCGCCCAGGCCGCCGGCGCCCACCATCGAGGTGACGATCACCATCGACAGCGCCATCATGATGGTTTGATTGATGCCGCCCATCAGCGCCGGCAAGGCCAAGGGCAGTTGCACCTTGAACAGCAATTGCCAGCGGCTGGCTCCGAAGGCCTGGCCCGCTTCCAGTTGTTCCTTATCTACCTGCAAGATACCCAGGGTGGTCAGGCGCACCGCCGGCGGCATGGCGAAAATCACGGTGGCGATAATGCCGGGCACGCGGCCCAGGCCGAACAGCATCACGGCCGGAATCAGATAAACGAACGCAGGCATGGTTTGCATGAAGTCCAGCGCCGGCCGCAGCAGCGCATGCAGGTGGCGGTGCCGCGCGGCCAGTATGCCCAGCGGCACGCCTAATACCAGGCTGATCAGGGTGGCCGACAAGGTCAGTCCCAGTGTCACCATGGTCTGCGGCCAGTAGCCGAGCACGGCGATCAGCAGCAACGCCAATGTTGTGAACACGGCGAAACGCCATGACAGGCGGCGCCAGGCCAGCGCGGCAACCAGTCCGATCATCAGCCAGGCCGGCAGCAGTTGCAGCAGCTTTTCCGCCGCGATCGACAGCTGTTCGATCACCTGGCCGGCGTTGTCGAACAGGCCGCCATTGTGTTCCATCAGAAAACTGACGGTCGTATTGATCCAGCTGCCCAGCGGCAGCCAGGCATGCAGTTGTTCAAAAAAAGCCTGGTCCATGTCAGTTCCTGGCGCTGGCGCGCGTGATGGTGCGCAGTGCGCTGGCGGCGGTGATCAGGCCGAGCGCCATGCCGCTGGCGTCGCGCACGGTCAGGGGCAAACGGAAGGCGCCCAGGCGCGGCATCAGTTCGGACAGGCGGCTGTCGGCGGCCACGCCGATGGCTTCGGGCACGGTGGTGGCACTCGCCTCATGGTCGATCAGGTCGCTGGCCAGCAAGTGGCCCGAGGTATCGGCGCTGTCGAAAAATGCGCGCACATGCTCGTTGACGGGATGGGCCAGCAATTCGCGCGGCGTTCCCTGTTGCAGCAGTTTTCCTGCGTGCAACAATGCTATCTGGTCACCCAGGCGCAGCGCTTCGTCGATATCGTGCGAGACAAACACGATGGTGCGGCGCTGTGCGCGCTGCAGATCCAACAGTAGCTCCTGCATCTCGCGGCGCTTGAGCGGGTCGAGCGCCGAGAACGCCTCATCCATCAGCAGCAGCGAGGGATTGACGGCCAGCGCGCGTGCCAGTCCCACCCGTTGTCGCATGCCGCCCGACAACTGATGCGGATACTGTGTCGCATGGGCCAGCAGTCCCACCTGTTCCAGCACGGCGCTGGCGCGGCGGTGGCGTTCCTTGCGGTCCACGCCGGCCAGCTCCAGGCCGAAGGCGGCGTTGTCGATCACGCGCAAGTGCGCAAACAGTGCAGACGATTGAAACACCATGCCCATCGTGTCGCGCCGCGATTGCTGCAGGCGGCGCGCGGACAGTCCCGCCAGGTCGACGCCGTCGACCAGCACTTGGCCCGTGGTCGGCACGGCCAGGCCATTGATGGTGCGCAGCAAGGTCGACTTGCCGGAGCCGGACAGCCCCATCAGCACGCAGATGCCGCCCTCGGCGATATCGAGCGAGACATTGTCCAGCGCCGGTGCGATACCGGCATCGAAGACTTTGCCGACCTGGCGTAATGACACTTTGATGGAGGCCATGGTGTTCTTTCGTGGTTACAGCTTGCCGCTGATGGTCAAGAAGGCCGCGCGCGGGGCGCCGACCAGCATGGTGGCAAAACTGCCCGCTGGATCGCTGCTGGCAAAGCCGTTGGTGCCGATGGTGGCGTAATAGCGTTTATCCAGCAGATTCGTCACGTTCAGCTGCACGGTGGCGCTCTTGAACGGGCCGATATTGCCCAGCTTGTAGCCGCCGCTCAGGTTGGCCAGCCAGAACGACGGCACCGGGCTGTCGTTCAGGTAAGTGTAGTAACGCTGGCCCGTGTACTTGGCATCGGCCTTGGCAAACCAGCCGGCGCGCTCGTACGACAATTCCGTGTTGAACAGCACTTTCGGCGCATCGACCACGCGCTTGCCGTTGACGTTGATGGCGGTGGCGCCCTCGTAATACAGCGGCGCCGATTTGTACGACGAGTCGTTATAGGTAAACGAATTGAACCAGGCCCATTGCGACGAGATCTTCCAGTCCAGCGCCGCTTCGACCCCCTTGGTTTCCACCTTGCCCACATTGGTCAGCGTGGTCGGGCAACCGACGATGCCGGTGCAGGTGGCCACATTGAGCTGGCGGTTCTTGAAGTCCGCCGCGTACAAGGCGATCGAGGCTTGCACCGGACCGCGCCGCGAACGCAGGCCCAGGTCGATGGTGGTCGAGGTTTGTGGCTTGACCTTGCCTTTGCTCAGGTCGAACGCTTCCTGGGTTTGCGAGAACGGACCGTCGGCGCCCGCCTGGTAGGCGTTCATGTTTTTGGCCCACGACGAGAACAGTTCATCCTGGCCGCTCAACGCAAACGTCAGGCCCGCTTGCGGCAGGAATTTTTTCGATGCTTCCAGGGTGCCGCCGGCGCGCCCGCCCGCCTGGTTGTCGCCCTTGATGCGCGCCTTGGTGCTCTTGAAGCCGTAGCTCAGATTGAGGCGGTCGTTCAAGGCCGCAAAGTTGTCCTGCAGGTAGAACTGGGTGGTCTTGCTGACGAAGCGCTGTGCGATCACGGTGGAAAATGGATCGGACAGGAAGTGGTCGGTGCTTTCCGGGCCATTCACGGCGTAAAAGCTGCGCGTCCAGCTGTGCACGCTGCGCTCGGCCCAGACACCGGCCGTGACAGTGTGATTGCCGATTTCCCAGTTCAGGTCACTGACCACGCCATGGCGGTCGATCTTGTATTCCTGCGCCCGCACCGAGATCGGCACGCTGGCCGACGAGGGCGTGTACGGTGTATACCAGTGGCTTTCGCCATGGTTGCGGTGATCGTAGGCGGTGGTTTTCAAGCGCACGGTGTCGCTCGCTTGCCAGTCAAAGGCGACGCCGCCCAGCCAGTCGTTGCGCAGGCCGCGGCCCAGGTAATACGCGTCATCGAGATTGTTGACGCCTCCCGTGTAGACGCCCTTGGCCGCATTGACGGCGCGCTGCCAGTCGGGGGCGTAGTTGTCCCACTTGTAGCCAAGGCGCTTGACGCTGTCGAAGGACAGATCCTGGTAGTCGGTCTCATCGCGCGTGGAGTAATTAAAAAAGGTGCTGAGCTGGCTGTTGCCCAGTTTTTGCACCACCTTGGAATTGAACAGATCCTGGTCCTGGCCACCGTCGCCCTTCCATTTGTCGGCGCGCTGGCGCGTCAGCGAAACATAGGCCTTGGTGTCGGTCGACAGCAGTCCCGTGTCGTAGCGCAGGTAGGTGCGGGAAGTATTGTCGCTGCCCAGGGTTTGCGCCAGGGCGGCACCGGCCGTGTCGGCTGGTCCCCTTGTGCTGAAGCTGACCGTGCCGCCCAGGTTGCTGGTCGAGGCCGTACCCAGCGCGCCCGTGCCTTGCGACACGCTGACGTTGCCGATGTTTTCGGACGAAATGGCGCGGCTGACATGCAGGCCGTTATGGTTGCGGTAGCTCATGTCGCCCAGCGGAATGCCGTCCAGGGTGAAACCGAGCTGGTTCTGGCTGAAGCCGCGGATCGAGATATGCGCCGACCATTCGTAGGCGCCAAACGGGTCGGCCGACTGGAACGACACGCCGGGCAGTTTTTCAAGCGTTTTCAAGGGGCTGGTGCCGGGCGTGGCTTCGGCCAGGTCCTTACGCGTAATATTTTGTACCTGGCGGCCCTGGCCTTGCACGAAGACGGTTTCGACCGGCGCGTCCGGTACTTCGGCCGGCGCCGTATCAACGGCGTAGGCCGAGCAGGCAAGCGCTTGCAGCACGAAAAAGGTCAGGGGTTTGAATCGCAGTGCAGTTGGCTTGCTTGACATCAGTGGCTCCGGCGGTGGTGTGGGAATGAGAAAGAATCAGGGCTGCGCAAGGCGCGCACGCACGGCGGCTGCGCCGTCGGCGCCGCTGCGGGTGGTCACGCCGGCCAGCCAGGCATTGATCAGCTCTGGCCTGGCGCACAATTGGCGCAGGGCGGCGGCGCGCGCCGTCTGTTTCTTGTCGAGCATGTCGGCCATGATGGCGTGCTCGAGCGCGACAGTGAATTCCAGCTGCGCAAACAGTTTTCCCGGATTCGGGCAGGCGGCACGGTAGCCGCGGCGCGCCACCGTGTTGACACTGGCGCTGCCGAAACGCGGGCCGAAATACTGGTCGCCGCCATCGAGGTAGACCAGCTTGAAGTTGTTGTTCATCTGGTGCGGCTCCCACGCCAGGAACACGATCCACTGCTGGCCACGGTTCTTGCGGGCTACCTGGCTCAGCATGCCCTGTTCGCTCGATTCGACCAGTGTCCAGCCACTGAGCGCATAACTTTTTTCCGCCAGCATTTTCTTGATGGTCTGGTTGGCGGGCGCGCCCGATTCGATGCCGTAGATCTTGCGGTCGAACTTGTCCGCATGTTTGGCCAGATCGCTGAAGGTGCGCACGCCGGCGCGCGCCACATAGTCGGGCACGGCCAGGGTGAACTTGGCGTCAGGCAGGTTGGCGCGCACGGTCTCGATCGTGCCGGCCTGCAGCAACGGCGTCACGAGTTGCTTCTGGGCCGGCATCCAGTTGCCGAGGAACACATCGACCTGGCCCTTCTGCAGACCCGCATAGGCGATCGGTACCGACAGCGGCATTACCTTCTGTTCATAGCCGAGCGCTTCGAGCACGATGCCGGCCAGGGCATTGGTGGCGCCGATATCGGTCCAGCCGGGGTCTGCCATGCGTACCAGGCGGCAGGCGTCAGGTTCGGCGGCGTGAATCGGCAAGATGGCTGCGCACAGCAGGGCTGCCAGGAAAAGACGTTTCATGCATCGCTCCGTTGCGGGACAGGAAAACGGGCGCGTGCTTCCAGCGCATCGAGGTCCAGGTGATTGCGGATATAGCGGCGGCTGGCGTCGTGCGGCGGCTGATAGTCCCAGGCGTGATACGCGCCCAGCATATTGGCCGCGCCGATAAAGCGGCGGCGGACCTGGCTGGCGACCACTTGTTCATGCAGCTGGGGCAGGTTCCAGCGGTTGGCGACCTGTGCGCGAAAGCCTTGCAGCACTTCAACGCTGCCGGCGTCCTGCGCCAGGTTGCGCAATTCGTCGGGGTCGCTGGGCAAGTGATACAGCTGGTCCGGGTCGGTGGCCGCATGGATGAATTTATAATCGCCCTGGCGCAGCATGACGATCGGACCCAGTGCGCCTTCGCCCAGGTATTCGGCCGCCACTTCATCGTGGCCGCCCCGTTGTTGCAGATGCGGCAGCAGGCTGCGGCCGTCCAGCTCCAGCGGAAAGTCGGCGCTGGCCGATGGCGTTTCGCCGCCATGGGCCAGGTCGAGCAGGGTCGGCAGCAGGTCGACATGTGACACCGAGGCGGCGACCCGGTGCGCGGCAAAGCGCTGCGGCGCATGGATAATCAGCGGTACGCGGGCGGACGGCTCGAAAAAACTCATCTTGTACCAGAGGCTCCGTTCGCCCAGCATGTCGCCATGGTCGGAGGTGACGATGATGATGGTGTTGTCCAGCTGTCCGCTGTGTTCCAGTGCGCGCAGCAGCACGCCGAACTGCTCGTCGACATACGAGATGGCGCCGTAATAGGCGCGCCGCGCCTGGCGTACCTGCTGCGGCGTGACCGGTGTCTGGTCGAGGCCGCTTACCGCGCGCAGGCGGCGTGAATGCGGATCGTCATCCTGCGGCGCAGCGGGCACGCGCGGCATGTCGATTTCTTCGTCGCTATATAGCTCCCAGTAAGGCGAGGATATCGCGTACGGGTCATGCGGATGGGTCAGCGAGACCGTCATGCAGAACGGGCGCTGGTCGGGATCGCGCGCCAGGTCGAACAGCTTCTGGCGCGCCGCGAACACCACTTCATCGTCGAAGTCGAGCTGGTTGCTGCGCACGCAGTGGCCGGCATCGGTTACCGACGTCATATTGTGGTACCAGCTGGGGCGCACGTCCGGGCGTTGCCAGTCCGGTGTCCAGCCGAAATCGGCCGGGTAGATATCGGTGGTCAGACGCTCTTCGAAACCGTGCAACTGGTCGGCGCCGCAAAAATGCATCTTGCCCGACAAAATGGTGCGATAGCCGGCATGGCGCAAATAATGCGCATAGGTCACCGCTTCGGACGACAGTGCCGCCGCATTGTCATGGCCGCCCGTTTTCGACGGCAGCTTGCCGCTCATCAGCGCGTAGCGTGAAGGCGCGCACAGGGGCGAGTTGCAATAGGCCGATTCGAATACCACGCCTGCCGACGCCAGCGCATCGATATGCGGCGTGCGCGTAACCTGGTTGCCGTAAGCGGCCAGGGCGCCAGGGGTGAGCCTGACGGCGGACGGCGCCGCCCTGCACGAGGCGGTAAGGGAACACTTGGCCGCCATCCACGTGGCGGTCGACAAGATCCGCACGCGGCGTACGCGGCAGGTGCTGACGGTGGCGGCCGACTTCGGCTTTGCCCAGTTCTGGCTGATGCCGCGCCTGGCGGAGTTTCAGCAGCGGCGCCCGGAGCTGGACGTGCGCATCGTCACCTCGCAACAGGCGTTTGATATCCGCGGCGAAGCGGTCGACCTGGCGATTTCGTTTGGCGACGGGCAATGGCCGGGCTGCGATGCGCAGCAAATCCTGCCGGAAGAGGTGGTGCCTGTGTGCAGCCCGGCCATGCTGGAACGGCATCTGGCGGCCGGCGGCACGCCGGCGCAAGTGATGGCCTTGCCCTTGCTGCATCTGGGCAGCAGCGGCCAGGAACCGTGGATGACCTGGCAGGAATGGGCGCAGCTGCAGGGCTTGCCAAGCGACGGCGAGCTGCAGAGCCTGACCTTGGGCAATTATCCCTTGCTGATCCAGGCGGCCGTCGCCGGTCACGGCGTCGCGCTGGGCTGGCGTCCGCTGGTCGATGCGCTGCTGCGTGATGGTCAGCTGGCCAGCCTGCCGGTGCCGTCCTTGCGCACACGGCGCGGCTACTTCCTGGTGCAGCCGCGCGGGCGTGAGCCATGGGAGGCGCTGGACAGCTTTCGCGAGTGGATCGTGGCTGGTTGCGAAGAGCTTAAATAGTCCTTGCAGGCCACGCGGCGCTTGGCTATAATTCGCCCCCTCGCTGAACGACGCATGCAAATGCCGAGTGAAGCAGAAAAAAGAAGGTGTTGACGGATTTAGCGAAATGCTTCATACTCTTCCTTCTTCGCAGCTGACAAACACAACGCTTTGTCGATAGCGCGAAACGTAGCACCGAATACCGTTCTTTAACAATTAACAGTCGATAAGTGTGGGCATTTGATGAAGTGCAGCAGTGATCTTCGGATTGCTGTAAAACTTAAAATATCAAATGTTCACAAGAAATAATGAAATAGGATACTTCTTCGGAAGTAGCCTGTCAGTTTTTTGAGTGAGCAAACACCTCGCAATGCGAGGGGTTTGAACCGATTAAAAGGTTCGACCATGCCAATAAAATGGCAAAGTAACAGAGATTAAACTGAAGAGTTTGATCCTGGCTCAGATTGAACGCTGGCGGCATGCCTTACACATGCAAGTCGAACGGCAGCACGGAGCTTGCTCTGGTGGCGAGTGGCGAACGGGTGAGTAATATATCGGAACGTACCCTGGAGTGGGGGATAACGTAGCGAAAGTTACGCTAATACCGCATACGATCTACGGATGAAAGTGGGGGATCGCAAGACCTCATGCTCGTGGAGCGGCCGATATCTGATTAGCTAGTTGGTAGGGTAAAAGCCTACCAAGGCATCGATCAGTAGCTGGTCTGAGAGGACGACCAGCCACACTGGAACTGAGACACGGTCCAGACTCCTACGGGAGGCAGCAGTGGGGAATTTTGGACAATGGGCGCAAGCCTGATCCAGCAATGCCGCGTGAGTGAAGAAGGCCTTCGGGTTGTAAAGCTCTTTTGTCAGGGAAGAAACGGTGGGAGCTAATATCTCCTGCTAATGACGGTACCTGAAGAATAAGCACCGGCTAACTACGTGCCAGCAGCCGCGGTAATACGTAGGGTGCAAGCGTTAATCGGAATTACTGGGCGTAAAGCGTGCGCAGGCGGGTTTTGTAAGTCTGATGTGAAATCCCCGGGCTCAACCTGGGAATTGCATTGGAGACTGCAAGGCTAGAATCTGGCAGAGGGGGGTAGAATTCCACGTGTAGCAGTGAAATGCGTAGATATGTGGAGGAACACCGATGGCGAAGGCAGCCCCCTGGGTCAAGATTGACGCTCATGCACGAAAGCGTGGGGAGCAAACAGGATTAGATACCCTGGTAGTCCACGCCCTAAACGATGTCTACTAGTTGTCGGGTCTTAATTGACTTGGTAACGCAGCTAACGCGTGAAGTAGACCGCCTGGGGAGTACGGTCGCAAGATTAAAACTCAAAGGAATTGACGGGGACCCGCACAAGCGGTGGATGATGTGGATTAATTCGATGCAACGCGAAAAACCTTACCTACCCTTGACATGGCTGGAATCCTTGAGAGATCAGGGAGTGCTCGAAAGAGAACCAGTACACAGGTGCTGCATGGCTGTCGTCAGCTCGTGTCGTGAGATGTTGGGTTAAGTCCCGCAACGAGCGCAACCCTTGTCATTAGTTGCTACGAAAGGGCACTCTAATGAGACTGCCGGTGACAAACCGGAGGAAGGTGGGGATGACGTCAAGTCCTCATGGCCCTTATGGGTAGGGCTTCACACGTCATACAATGGTACATACAGAGCGCCGCCAACCCGCGAGGGGGAGCTAATCGCAGAAAGTGTATCGTAGTCCGGATTGTAGTCTGCAACTCGACTGCATGAAGTTGGAATCGCTAGTAATCGCGGATCAGCATGTCGCGGTGAATACGTTCCCGGGTCTTGTACACACCGCCCGTCACACCATGGGAGCGGGTTTTACCAGAAGTAGGTAGCTTAACCGCAAGGAGGGCGCTTACCACGGTAGGATTCGTGACTGGGGTGAAGTCGTAACAAGGTAGCCGTATCGGAAGGTGCGGCTGGATCACCTCCTTTCTAGAGTTTGCACGAGGCAGCAATGCTTCACCATCAAATGTTCACACTTATCGACTGTTAGCTGAAGAAGAAACAGTAGTCGTCAGTAGCACCGCGTTGGGGCTGTAGCTCAGCTGGTTAGAGCACCGTGTTGATAACGCGGGGGTCGTTGGTTCGAGTCCAACCAGCCCTACCAGTAATACCCGAGTAGTCATACCCAGGGGGATTAGCTCAGCTGGGAGAGCACCTGCTTTGCAAGCAGGGGGTCGTCGGTTCGATCCCGTCATCCTCCACCACTTAAAAGTGCAAACGTAAATCAGTGTTGAATACAACACCGGGATTTAGGTTTGATCTTTTAGCGATCATTGCTGTTTCGTTCTTTAACAATCTGGAAGAAGTAAAGATTATTTATTGATCAAGTCTATGCGTGCAGGAATGCATGAGGCGACTTGATGGGTAATGATTGTATGTATCAACAAACAAGCAACAACGTTGTACTTTCTTATCCCTGTAGCGCTCTTTAACCATGCAAATGATTAGAGGCTAACGTTATAGGGACAAGCGAATAAGTGCACATGGTGGATGCCTTGGCGATTACAGGCGATGAAGGACGTAGTAGCTTGCGATAAGCTGCGGGGAGTGAGCAAACACACTTTGATCCGCAGATTTCCGAATGGGGCAACCCACCCTTTTAGGGTATTGCATACTGAATACATAGGTATGCAAGGCGAACGCGGCGAACTGAAACATCTAAGTAGCTGCAGGAAAAGAAATCAACCGAGATTCCCAAAGTAGCGGCGAGCGAAATGGGAAGAGCCTGTACGTGATAGTCGGACCGATAACAGAATCCTCTGGAAATAGGAGCCATAGTGGGTGATAGCCCCGTATGTGAAATCGGACCGGTGGTACTAAGCGTACGACAAGTAGGGCGGGACACGTGACATCCTGTCTGAATATGGGGGGACCATCCTCCAAGGCTAAATACTCGTAATCGACCGATAGTGAACCAGTACCGTGAGGGAAAGGCGAAAAGAACCCCGGAAGGGGAGTGAAATAGATCCTGAAACCGTGTGCATACAAACAGTAGGAGCGGACTTGTTCCGTGACTGCGTACCTTTTGTATAATGGGTCAGCGACTTACATTCAGTGGCAAGGTTAACCAGATAGGGAAGCCGTAGAGAAATCGAGTCCGAATAGGGCGATCAGTCGCTGGGTGTAGACCCGAAACCAAGTGATCTACTCATGGCCAGGATGAAGGTGCGGTAACACGCCCTGGAGGTCCGAACCCACTAATGTTGAAAAATTAGGGGATGAGCTGTGGGTAGGGGTGAAAGGCTAAACAAACTTGGAAATAGCTGGTTCTCTCCGAAAACTATTTAGGTAGTGCCTCAAGTATCACCATCGGGGGTAGAGCACTGTTATGGCTAGGGGGTCATTGCGACTTACCAACCCATTGCAAACTCCGAATACCGATGAGTGCGAGCTTGGGAGACAGACGTCGGGTGCTAACGTCCGGCGTCAAGAGGGAAACAACCCAGACCGCCAGCTAAGGTCCCAAACATTGGCTAAGTGGAAAACGAAGTGGGAAGGCTAAAACAGTCAGGATGTTGGCTTAGAAGCAGCCATCATTTAAAGAAAGCGTAATAGCTCACTGATCGAGTCGTCCTGCGCGGAAGATGTAACGGGGCTAAGCCAGTCACCGAAGCTGCGGATATCCTTTATTGGATATGGTAGGAGAGCGTTCTGTAAGCCTGCGAAGGTGTCTTGTAAAGGATGCTGGAGGTATCAGAAGTGCGAATGCTGACATGAGTAGCGATAATGGGGGTGAAAAGCCTCCACGCCGTAAGCCCAAGGTTTCCTGTTCAACGTTCATCGGAGCAGGGTGAGTCGGCCCCTAAGGCGAGGCAGAGATGCGTAGCTGATGGGAAGCAGGTTAATATTCCTGCACCGTCGTATGATGCGATGGGGGGACGGATCGCGGAAGGTTGTCTGACTGTTGGAATAGTCAGTTTCTGTCTCATAGAAGGCGCTTAGGCAAATCCGGGCGCAGGATTCAAGGGGATGGGACGAGTGAACTTGTTCACGAAGCAATCGGAAGTGGTTCCAAGAAAAGCCTCTAAGCTTCAGTCATACGAGACCGTACCGCAAACCGACACAGGTGGGCGAGATGAGTATTCTAAGGCGCTTGAGAGAACTCGGGAGAAGGAACTCGGCAAATTGGTACCGTAACTTCGGGAAAAGGTACGCCCCGGTAGCTTGATTGGTTTACTCCATGAGGGTGAAAGTTGCAATAAACTGGTGGCTGCGACTGTTTAATAAAAACACAGCACTCTGCAAACACGAAAGTGGACGTATAGGGTGTGACGCCTGCCCGGTGCTGGAAGATTAAATGATGGGGTGCAAGCTCTTGATTGAAGTCCCAGTAAACGGCGGCCGTAACTATAACGGTCCTAAAGGTAGCGAAATTCCTTGTCGGGTAAGTTCCGACCTGCACGAATGTGCGTAACGATGGCCACACTGTCTCCTACCGAGACTCAGCGAAGTTGAAATGTTTGTGATGATGCAATCTACCCGCGGCTAGACGGAAAGACCCCATGAACCTTTACTGTAGCTTTGCATTGGACTTTGAACCAATCTGTGTAGGATAGGTGGGAGGCTTTGAAGCGGGGACGCTAGTTCTCGTGGAGCCAACCTTGAAATACCACCCTGGTTTGTTTGAGGTTCTAACCTTGGTCCGTGATCCGGATCGGGGACAGTGCATGGTAGGCAGTTTGACTGGGGCGGTCTCCTCCTAAAGTGTAACGGAGGAGTTCGAAGGTACGCTAGATACGGTCGGACATCGTGTTGATAGTGCAATGGCATAAGCGTGCTTAACTGCGAGACTGACAAGTCGAGCAGGTACGAAAGTAGGACATAGTGATCCGGTGGTTCTGTATGGAAGGGCCATCGCTCAACGGATAAAAGGTACTCTGGGGATAACAGGCTGATTCCTCCCAAGAGTTCATATCGACGGGGGAGTTTGGCACCTCGATGTCGGCTCATCACATCCTGGGGCTGTAGCCGGTCCCAAGGGTATGGCTGTTCGCCATTTAAAGTGGTACGTGAGCTGGGTTTAAAACGTCGTGAGACAGTTTGGTCCCTATCTGCCGTGGGCGTTGGAAATTTGAAGGGGGCTGCTCCTAGTACGAGAGGACCGGAGTGGACGAACCTCTGGTGTACCGGTTGTCACGCCAGTGGCATTGCCGGGTAGCTAAGTTCGGAAGAGATAACCGCTGAAAGCATCTAAGCGGGAAACTTGCCTTGAGATGAGATTTCCCAGAGCCTTGAGCTCTTTGAAGGGTCGTTCGAGACCAGGACGTTGATAGGCTGGGTGTGGAAGTGCAGTAATGCATTAAGCTAACCAGTACTAATTGCCCGTACGGCTTGTCCCTATAACCTTAGCAGGTGCAGAGGATAAGACGGTACAACGTTGCGTGTGTGTTGATACGACATTCATTACCCAAAATCTTTGCTTCTTCCAGATTCATGACGCTGCTGCCCAATCGGGAGCAACCGTCAGTACAAGTTATGCCTGATGACCATAGCAAGTTGGTCCCACCCCTTCCCATCCCGAACAGGACCGTGAAACAACTTTGCGCCGATGATAGTGCTGCAACCAGTGTGAAAGTAGGTTATCGTCAGGCTTGTTATACGCAGTAAGAGAAAAACCCCGATCAGTGATGAGTGGGGTTTTTTTTCGTCTGAAGATTCGTTATTGTTGACCCCAAGCGAAGTCTGGGGTCAGACCCTCAATGCCGCCAACGCAGAGTTCATTGCTAGCGGGCGAGGGGGCTGACCCGGCTGTTCAAGGGTTATTGGCTTGCGATCACTGGCGTTGTACCGCTTCTGGCCACCCACTCGATCAATGCATCGACTGCCGCGCGGCCATTGCCGTTGCCCACCAGGTCGCTATTGATCATGGCCACCACCACGCATTGCTGGTTGTTGGCGTCTGGCACATAGCCGGCGATCGCCACCACATTCTTTAACGTTCCCGTCTTGATGCGGGCGCGCGCTGCCACCGGACTGCCCAGCAGGCGCTTGCGCATGGTGCCGTCCAGGGCAACGATGGGCAGGCTCGATTGGAACTCGGGCGCCCACACGCTTTGCTGCATCGCCTGCAGCACGCCGGCCAGTTGCCGCGGCGCGATGCGGCCCGTGCGCGACAGGCCGGAGCCATTGTCGATCAGCATGCCGTTCGTATCGATATTGTGGCGCTGCATCCATTCCTGGATCACTTGCCGCGAACGCGTGGCCGTGTCTTCCTGCGCCGTCATGGCCACCGGGCGGCTGCCCAGCCAGCCATCGCTTTGCAGGCTGCCGATGCTGAGGAAGAGGGTACGGGCCAGGGTGTTGTCGGACGATTTGTTGATATCACGCAGCACTTCCGGCAGGGCGCGCGCCACATGGTCGGCCAGCATGCGCGTGCCGACCGGTTCGGCACTCGGCGGCAAGCCTGTGTTTGGCGCTTCGCGCACGCTGCCGCTAATCGTGCCGCCCAGCCGCTTCCAGGTCGTGCGGAACAGCTTGTCTGCATAATCATTGCGGTCCAGCACATTGATACTGAAAGCCTTGTGGCAATTCTGTGGAAAGGTGCCGTGCAAGATGACCTGCAGCTTGCCGCCCGCATCGCGCCGGTACTCGGGTGGGCGCCAGCCATCTTCCCAGCGCGCACAATTGCCTTTTATTAGCGTCATGTCGCTGCTGATGCTGACGTTCTCCAGCGCCGGCAGCATCAGCAATTTCAATTGCTGCGCGGTCGAACTGAGCTCGATATCGAGCAGATTGGTATTGAGCAGCAAGGCGTCGGGAATCACGTTGTAGCGGAACTCGGCCGACTCATCGAACGGTGGCGCGTCGATGTCGGGCCGAGCCGGCTGGAACAGCTGGCGGTCGAGGATCAGGTCGCCCTTGATTTTCACGATGCCCTGGTTGCGCAGGGTTTGCAGCATGTGCTCCAGCACGTCCGCATTGAAGTCGGTATCCGCACCACCGCGCAAAATCAGGTCACCCTTCAGCACGCCATTGATGACGTCGGCGCTGGTGCGCAGCTCCGTGCGGCCGCGGAAGGTGGGGCCCAGCTGTTCCAGGCCGACGGCCGTGGTCACCAGTTTCATGGTCGACGCCGGCTGCATGCTGCGTTCGGCCCCATGCGACATCACTACCGTATTGCCACGCAGGACGATGGCGCCGATGGCGTCTTCGGGAATATTCGCGCTGCGCAGCAGCACGCTGACGGAGTCCGGCAATTGGGCATGCGCCGTCGACAGGCCAAGCCCGGCCAACAGGGCGGCGATCAGAACAGGACGTAACATGGTGCTCCTCAATGGAAAAAGACGTAGGCGACAAACACGGCGGTGATCACGCCGGCCAGGTCGGCGATCAGGCCGGCCGTGATGGCATAGCGCGTCTTGCGGATGCCGACCGAGCCGAAGTACAGGGCCACGATATAGAAGGTGGTGTCGGCCGAGCCTTGGAACACGCAGGCCAGGCGGCCGACAAACGAGTCGACGCCATAGGTATTCATGGCGTCGATCATCATGGCTTTCGAGCCGGAACCGCTGAGCGGCTTCATCATGGCGGTCGGCAAGGCGGGCACGAAATCCGTATTGATGCCGAGGTTGGCAAAGAACCAGTTAAAGCCGCTCATGACGAAATTGAACACGCCCGCATTGCGGATCACGCTGATCGCCACCAGCATGCCGACCAGGTAGGGAATCACGGTGATCGAGGTCTGGATGCCGCCTTTCGCCCCTTCGATAAAGGCGTCATACACATTCACTTTTTTTCGCAGCGCACCGATGATGAAGATGGCGATCACGCTGATCAAGACCAGGTTGCTGACCACCTTCGACACCAGCTCGATTTCCTGTTTCGTCAGGTATTGCGTGAAGTACCAGATCATGGCGACGATGGCGGCCGTCATGCCGCCCAGCCAGCTCAGCACGACGCTGTTGAGCAGGTTGATGCGCTGCTTGATCGAGACGGTGATGATGCCGACCACGGTGGCGACATAGGTGGCGATCATGCAGGGAATAAAGATGTCGGACGGATCGGCCGCGCCGAGGATGGAGCGCTGCGCCATGATGGCCAGTGGGATCAGGGTCAGGCCCGAGGTGTGCAGCACCAGGAACATGATCTGCGCATTGGTGGCCTCGTCCTTGTTCGGGTTCAGCGTCTGCAGGCTTTCCATCGCCTTTAAACCGAACGGCGTGGCCGCATTGTCCAGGCCCAGCAGGTTGGCCGAGAAATTCATCACCATATGGCCGGTGGCCGGGTGGTCTCTCGGAATTTCCGGGAAGATGCGCGAAAAGAACGGTGCGATCACTTTCGCCAGCCAGCCGACGATGCCGGCCTTTTCGCCGATATTCATGATGCCCAGCCACAAGGTCATCACGCCGGCCAGTGGCAGCGCGATATCCATCACGCCCATGCGCGCCGTCTCGAAGGTACCGTCGATGATGCGCTTGAAGATATCGGTATCGCCCAAAAACAGCCACTGCAGCACGGCGGCCAGGAAACCTACGAGGAAAAAGCCGGACCAGATGTAATTAAGTGCCATAGGTGATCAATGTTTGTTTTCGAGACGAGGAAAATACCTGCAAGCAAAGTATAGAGGCAGCGTGCGGCGCGTTGATGAAAGAATGCAGCAGCCGCATGCCAAAAAGTTATAAGCTGGCAGCCTGTTTTCATTGGCATCCCGTCGCCCGCCCGCGTACGCTGGCTGATGCCTGCTTTCACCTGTACTGGATCATTGATGATGTTTTTGCGTAAAACCGCCTGCGCCGCCGGCCTGGCCTTGCTGACCTTGTTTGCAACTGCCAGCCATGCCGCGCCTGAGGCGCGCGCCGGCAAGACCCTGCACCTGTTCCTGAGCACCAGCGAGACGGGTCTGGACCCGGCTGTCGCCTCCGACCTGGCCAGTCTGAACCTGATGGAAAACGTGTTCGACCCGCTGCTGCGCTACGACTACCTGGCGCGTCCGGTCAAGCTGCAGGGCAATACGGCGCGCGGCCTGCCGAAGGTCGAGGATGGCGGACTGACCTATATTTTCCAGCTCCAGCCCGGCGTCTTCTTTACGCCCGATCCGGCCTTCAAGGGCAAGCCGCGCGAAGTGACGGCGCAAGATTATGTGTACAGCCTGACGCGCTTGTACGATCCCGCGCTGAAATCGCCCTGGCTGTTTTTGCTGGAAGATAAATTGGTGGGCGATGCTGCCCTGAAGAGCAACTTCAGCTACGACAGGCCGATCGCGGGCCTGCAGGCGCTGGACAAATATACGCTGCGCATCCGCCTGAACAGCATCGATCCGAACTTCCTGTTTTACCTGGCCATGCCGGCCACCGGCGTGGTGGCGCGCGAAGTGGCCGAAGCGTACAAGGCGCCAGGCCAGATCGGCAACCATCCGGTCGGCACGGGGCCATTCATGATCACGGAATGGAAACGCAGCGACAAGATCGTGCTGCAGGCCAATCCGAATTTCCGCTCCACCGTGTTTCATGTGGACGCGGCGGCACTGGCCGCGCTGCCACCGGCCGACCAGACAATTGCCAGATCGCTGGAAGGAAAGAAACTGCCGCTGGTCGAGCGCATCGAAGTGCGCATCGTCGAGGAATACCAGTCGCGCATGCTGGGCTTCCTGAAAGGCGAGTTCGATTACCTGGAGCAGGTGCCCGAGTCGCTGACCGACATGGTGCTGGCCAACGGTGGCCTGAAGCAGGACTTGGCGGCGAAAGGCATCACCCTGGAGCGTTTCCCCGTGCTGCAGACCTATTACATGTGGATGAATATGGACGACCCGGTGCTGGGCGGCTACAGCAAGGCACGCTTGGCGCTGCGGCGCGCGATTGCCCTCAGCTACAACAGCCGCGAGGATATCGCCTTGCTGAAAAAGGGCCTGGCCCTGCCGGCGCAGTCGCCGTTGCCACCGAATGTGCTGGGCTACGACAAGGCATACCGCAGTCCCGTGTCATACGATCCGGTGCTGGCGCGCGCGCTGCTGGACCGTTACGGCTACAAGCTGGGAGCCAGTGGCTTTCGCCAGCAGCCCGATGGCACTCCTTTGACCCTCACCATGCATACGGAGCCGAGCACGGTGGGGCGGCTGCGCGACGAATTATGGCGCCGCAACCTCAATGCGATCGGCCTGCGCGTGGAATTCAAGAGCGACAAGAAGACCGAAATCATCAAGGCCTCGCGCCTGGGCAAGGTGCAGATGTTCGAGACCAACTGGATCGCGGACTTCCCCGATGGTGATAACTTTATGCAATTGTTGTACGGCCCCAACAGTGGCAGAGCCAACTACGCCCGCTTTAACTTGCCCGATTACAATAAACGCTATGAGGAGGCGCGCCTGCTGTCCGATTCGCCACGCCGGCGCAGCCTGTACTTCGACATGTCTCAGCTGATCCATGCGTATACGCCATGGGTGCTGCTGACCCATCCTATCTCGGCCGACCTGCAGCAAGCGTGGCTAAAAAACTACAGGCGCCATCCCGTGGAATTCACCTCCTGGCGCTATCTGGACGTCGATATGGCACGGGGCCGCCCCACGGCAAAGTAGGCCGGCGCTGAAAAAGGGCATTCATTCCAAAAAGTTATGGTTAGGAAAGCATTTTTCATTAGCTGGCGGCGGAAGCAACGCGCTACTCTGAAAATGAAAACAAATAAAGTCATGCGCAAACATCATAAGAAAATGTACTGCGAGACAGATGCAGCGATGTGACTAACAACCTGACTTGAAGAATTCAAGTATCGATTGCCCAATAAGGAGAAGGCCCGTGAAATTGAAGAAGCTAGCGCAGTTGATGGCATTGATAGGGGTGGCTGGCACGGCCGTTGCGCAAGAAGCGGCGCAGCAGGCGATACAACGGGTCGAAGTGACGGGCAGCAGCATCAAGCGCATCGCCAAGGAAGGCGCGCTGCCGGTGCAGGTGATCACCTACGACCAGATCGAAAAGCAGGGCATTACCAGCGCCGAGCAATTGCTGTCGACGATCTCCTCGAACGGCACCGGCGCGGACAATATGACGTCCGGCAATAACGTATTTGGCGCCGATGCCGACCGGGTCAGTGGCGGCGCCTCGTTCGCTTCGCTGCGCGGCCTGGGGCCGAACAGCACCCTGGTGCTGTTGAACGGCCGCCGCATCGCCACCCACGGCGCCAGCGGCAAGGCGGTCGACCTGAACTCGATTCCGATGGGCGCCATTTCGCGCGTGGAAATTTTGAAAGACGGCGCGTCGGCCATCTACGGTACCGACGCCATCGGCGGCGTGATCAACTTCATTCTGAAAACCAATTACAACGGCGTGGAAGCGTCGGCCACCACCAATTCCACCGAAGCGGGCGGCGGCATGAACCGCCGCGCGTCCTTGCTGGCTGGCCATGGCAACCTGGAAGAAGACGGCTACAACGTCATGATGAGCCTGACGGTCGACAATAACGACAAGCTCAGCTCGAACCAGCGCAGTTTTGCCAACGGTTTCCAGCCGGGCCGCGGCCTGTCGCCCGATACCACCGGCACGCCGTTCGCCAACCAGATGACCGGTGCCGGCACGGCCCTGGGTACCGCGTTTACGGTTCCCGGCAGCACCAATCAATACCTGCAAGCCAATCCGCTCAGTTTCACGGGCAAGTGCGATACGGTGGCCGGCATGTCGCAATACCAGACGGCGCTGTGGTCGAAAGTGACCTCGCCGCTGCGCACCACCTATTCCTGCGCCTATGACTATGGCGGCGACTATGTGATCTCCTTCCCGGTCGAGCGCGCCAATTTGCTCAGCCGCGGCACCTTCAAGCTGGCGCAGGACCATACCATGTTCGTCGAGCTGCTCGGTTCGCGCACCAAGGCCACGGCGGAATTCACGCCGATGCAGATTCAGACCACGGCGGCCAACGGCGGCCTGT
The DNA here is from genome assembly GCF_030944405.1 of Janthinobacterium sp. J1-1. Taxonomy (NCBI): domain Bacteria; kingdom Pseudomonadati; phylum Pseudomonadota; class Betaproteobacteria; order Burkholderiales; family Oxalobacteraceae; genus Janthinobacterium; species Janthinobacterium sp. J1-1. Next base: position 152,265 of record NZ_CP132339.1, on the reverse strand, counting down.
ATCCGGTGGGTGGCGCGTATTACCAGGACCTGTCGGCATATATCTCGACCTTTGACCGCACCAAGCCGATCGCCTACAAGTGGCGCGCCAACGATTTCGGCAACCGCACCCAGGAAAATACCACCGACAACCTGCGCTTGCTGGTCGGCTTCGAAGGGACGGTCGGCAAGTGGGACTACAAGGCGGGCGTGTCGCATGCGCAAAGCAAGACCAACACCAAGCTGACCGATGGTTATTCGTACACGGCGCAGCTGTTCCCGGCGCTGGCCAGCGGCGTGATCAACCCGTGGGTGGGTGCCGGACAAAGCCAGAGCCAGGCCGCCAGGGATCTGATCGAGTCGACCAAGTTCCGTGGCGATTTTCAACACGGCAAGACGACGCTGACCGCCATCGATGGCTCGGTGTCGGGCGAACTGCTGCAACTGCCGGCCGGCGCCATGTCGGCCGCCGTCGGTTTTGACTTGCGCCGCGAAAGCTATGCGTTTGGCCAGGATATCGACGCGACGCTGGTCTACCTGTCGCCGGGCAATGCGGCGCTGGAAAAAGCCAGCCGCAACGTCAAGGCCGTGTATGCCGAGTTGCTGGTGCCGATCATCAAGGACCTGGAAATGCAGCTGGCCTTGCGCCGCGATGACTACAGCCTGGTGGGCGCGTCGACCAATCCGAAAGTGTCGTTCCGCTACCAGCCGGCTTCCTGGCTGCTGTTCCGTGGTTCGGCCAACAAGGGTTTCCTGGCACCCAGCTTTACCCAGCTGTATTCGGGCCAGCTGTTCCAGGAATTGTCGAGCGGCGTAATCGATACGCTCGGTTGCGCGCGCCATCCTGGCGACCCGGCTTTCTGCGCACCGGCACGCCTGAATTATTTCTCGGGCGGCAATACCACACTGAAACCGGAAACCTCGAAGCAAGGCAGCGTGGGCATGGTGATCGAACCGGTCAAGGGATATTCCGCCTCGCTCGACTACTGGGCCATCAATTCCAAGGACCGCATCCTGAACCGCTCGGCTACCATCGTGCTGAACAATGCCGCCCTGCTGCCGCAGTACATCATCCGCAACGCGGACGACACCATCAACTATATCCAGGCCGGCTGGATCAATGCGGCCGGTTCGCGCACGCGCGGCGCCGACCTGAGTTTGCGTGGCGAAGGCAGCACCAACGGCTTCAAATGGAATGCGGCGCTCGATGGCACCTGGACCCAGAGCTTCAAGTTTGCCGAGATCGCCGGCCAGCCATACAAGGAGTACGTGGGCAATTTCTACACGCGCGACCTGTACTTGCGCTGGAAGCACAACGCCTCGTTCTCGCTGGCGCGCGGCGACTGGAGCGGCTTGCTGACGCAAAAATACAGCACCGGCTACAAGGACCAGGTACCGAACGGCGGCGCGCTGCCGTATCCGGTGGGCTTCAATCCGAAGGTCGGCAGCTATACTACCTACACCCTGTCGGGCACCTACACGGGCTTCAAGAACACCACCCTGACGGTTGGTATCCAGAACCTGTTCGACAAGGACCCGCCGTTCACCGCGCACAACGTCGACGATGTGGTCGGCGCCGGCTGGGATCCACGGGTGGCCGATCCGCGTGGCCGCGCCCTGTCGTTCCAGGTGAAATACAAGTTCATGTAATCCGCGCTGGCGGAACATGTTCGCAGCGGCGGCGCCTGGCGCCGCCGTTTTCTTTTCCAGAAAGGGCCGCATGAGCAGTCACCGCAGTTTTAGCCGGCGCCAGTTTGGCGGCATGCTGGCCGCCGCCGTCGGCGCGGCCGGCGCACCGGCCCTGGCCGCTGCCGCGCAGCCAAAAGGAGCACGCATGCAAGCACACCCCCTGATCAAACCGGCGCGCCTGCGCCAGGGCGACTTGGTCGCCATCATCGCCCCCGCCGGCTTTACGGACGACGACGCCATCGCCAAGGCCGTGGGCAATCTCGAATCGCTGGGCCTGCGCGTCACCCTCGGCACCAATATCCGTGCCGTGCATGGCAACTATGCCGGTACGGTGCAGCAGCGGCTCGACGACTTGCACGCGGCCTTCCGCGATCCGCAAGTGAAAGCCGTGTGGGCGATACGCGGCGGCTCGGGCTGCATCTCGCTGCTGGCGCTGATCGATTACAAGCTGATCTGCGCCAATCCGAAAATACTGATCGGCTACTCCGACATCACGGCGCTGCACCTGGCGATTCATCGCCACACGGGCCTGGTGACGTTCCATGGCCCCGTCGCTTCCTCGACGTTTTCCGAGTACACGGTGACGCATCTGAAAAATGTGCTGATGCAGCCGCAGGAGCAGTACACGATCCCGATGGCGCTGGAAAACCACCGCCGCGCGCAAACCCACGCCAACTTCACGATCCGCACCGTGCATGACGGCCAGGCGACGGGAAGGCTGACCGGCGGCAACCTGTGCATGGTCAGCGCGCTGGCCGGCACGCCGTATGCGGCCGAGTTTCACGACCGCATCTTGTTTTTGGAAGAAATCAACGAAGCGCCGTACCGGGTCGACCGCATGCTGTACCAGCTCGATCTCGCCGGCAACTTGTCGACCGCGGCGGCGCTGATGCTGGGCGTGTTCATGCATTGCGAGGCGGACGAGGGCGATATCGCCCTGAGCCTGGACCAGACGCTGGACCAGCATCTGCAGCCCTTGACGGTGCCGGCCGTGGCCGGCTATTCCTTCGGCCATATCCGCGACCAGTTCACCTTGCCGATGGGCATAATGGCCACCCTGGACGCGCAGCGCCAGACGGTGACCTTGCTGGAAGCGGCCGTCAGTTAGCTTGCGTACAGCGGTGGGCGTGAATTGTCCGTATGCTATGGTGCATGGGCGGCATGGCACAAGGCCATGCCGTTTCATTCACCAGGTGTACCGTTCATGATCATCAACCGCCACGCCAGCGCGTATATTCTCAGCCATCCCTTGCGCTTCGTGCTGCAGGTGTTGAAAGGCTTTCGCGCCAACCAGGGCCTGCTGCTGGCCGGCGCCGTCGCCTATTATTCGCTGCTGTCCATCGTGCCGCTCCTGATGCTGGTGGTGGTGGCCCTGTCGCACGTGATCGCGCAGGAAGAATTGCTGCGCACCATAGGCCATTACCTGGAATGGCTGGTGCCGGGACAATCGAAGGCCATCGTGACGGAGGTCGCGCATTTTCTCGATAACCGCAGCGTGATCGGCTGGCTATTGTTGCTGACCATGCTGTTTTTCAGCTCGCTGGCGTTTACCGTGCTGGAAAACGCCATGAGCGTGATCTTCAACCATCGCGTGGCGATACGCCGCCGCCATTTCCTGATTTCCGCCGTGCTGCCGTATTGCTACATCCTGTGCCTGGGCGTGGGTATACTGCTGATCACGCTGGTGGCGGGTGGCTTGCAGGTGATGGGCGACGAAAGCGTGCGCTTCCTGCGCCGGGACTGGGGGCTGGAAGGCTTGTCCGGCGCGCTGCTGTATTTGCTGGGGCTGACGGGCGAGATCCTGGTGCTCAGTTCAATTTACCTGGTGATGCCGGTGGGCCGGCTGTCGTTTACGCATGCACTGATGGGCGGCGTGACGGCGGCGCTGCTGTGGGAAATCGCACGCCATGTGCTGGTCTGGTATTTTTCCACATTGTCACAGGTCAATATTGTCTACGGTTCGATGACGACGGCGATTGTCGTCATGTTCAGCCTGGAAATCGGCGCCACCCTGCTGCTGCTGGGGGCACAGGTGATTTCCGAGTACGAGCGGGTGGCGCGCGGTGGCGAAGAAGACAAGCCGCTGGAGCTAAGGACTTGATTTAAAAAGGTTGTTGCGCCGCACAAAAACGTATGCTATAATGCTTTCAGTGGTTGAGATTTGCTTGCAGATGCTCTCACTATCCAGTTTCAGTACGGCGACCGACAGGTGTAATGTCGATGGCGTGACTAGTACGAAAGAGTGGATTTTGTAATTCCGGATACGTTGGTCGATTTTACACTTGGAGTCACCATGCAGATAGCATGGGAGTCCGAAAATCAGGAGGCACTTTGCAGATAGCACTGGCGTCCATGACACGATTAAAGCATTGGTAATACATTGGAACGAAGCCCGCGCTAGCGGGCTTTTTTTTCGTCCGGATGGCGCCTTTATAAACCTACTGCGCCGCCCGCTCTCGAATCGGCGTTACTCGCCGTACCGAATGTACGGCTGCGTTACTCAATCCGATATCGGGCTTGCTCGCTACGGTTTCTAAAAGCGCTGAAACTTTTACTGCCGGGCGCTTTACAAGGCTCTTGCGATGAGTATCTTCTGGATATCGCTGGTCCCCTCGTAAATCTGGCACACCCTCACATCGCGGTAGATGCGCTCGACCGGGAAATCCGACACATAGCCATAGCCGCCATGCACCTGGATGGCGTCGGAGCACACTTTTTCCGCCATCTCGGAGGCAAACAGTTTCGCCATCGCCGCTTCCTTCAGGCAGGGCAGGCCCGCATCCTTCATGGCCGCCGCGTGGCGTATCAGCTGGCGCGCCGCTTCGATCTGCGTCGCCATGTCGGCCAGGCGGAACTGCACCGCCTGGTGTTCAAAGATGGCTTTGCCGAAACTCTCCCGTTCGCGCGCGTAGGTCAAGGCCGCCTCATAGGCGGCACGCGCCATGCCGACCGCCTGCGAGGCGATGCCGATACGCCCGCCTTCCAGGCCCGACAAGGCGATCTTGTAGCCCTGGCCCTCTTCGCCGATCAGGTTGGCGGCGGGAATGCGGCAGTTGTCAAACAGGATTTGTGCCGTATCCGACGAGTGCTGGCCCATCTTCTGTTCCAGCCCCGCCACGATATAGCCGGGTGCGCTGGTCGGTACCCAGAAGGCGCTGATGCCGCGCTTGCCGGCCGCCTTGTCGGTGACGGCCAGCACGATGGCCACGTCCGCATGCTTGCCGCTGGTAATGAACTGCTTGGTGCCGTTGATGACGTACTCGTCGCCATCGCGGGTGGCCGTGGTGCGCAGGGCCGAGGCGTCGCTGCCCGTGTGCGGTTCGGTCAGGCAGAAGGCGCCCAGCATGGTGCCCTGTGCCAGCGGGCGCAGCCATTGCTCTTTCTGCGCGGTATTCGCGTACATCATGGCGATGCTGCAGACGGGGCAATTGTTGACCGAGATAATGGTCGAGGTACCGCCATCGCCGGCGGCGATTTCTTCCAGCGCCAGCGCCAGCGACACATAGTCGAGGCCGGCACCGCCGAATTCCTCCGGCACGGCCACGCCAAACGCGCCCAGTGCCGCCAGTTCCTGCAGTTCTTCCTTCGGGAAATGGTGTTCCTTGTCCCAGCGGGCCGCGTTGGGCGCCAGGCGCTCGCGCGAAAAACTGCGCAGCGCGTCCTGGATCATGCTTTGCTCTTCATTGAGTATCATGGATTTTTTTACCAGCCGATAGGGCTGCCGTCGTAATTGCGGAAGACCGCCTGCTTGCTTGCGGGCAGGCTGGCCAGGGTGGCGCGGATGCCGGCCGCGCTTTCTTCAGGGGAAATATCGGCGCCGGCGCCGCCCATGTCGGTACGCACCCAGCCCGGGTGGAAGGCCACGCAGCTCACGCCCTGCGGACCATGCACCAGGGCGGTGTCGATCAGCACGGAGTTCAGGGCCGCCTTGCTGGCGCGGTACAGCGAACCGCTGGCGCTGCTGCGCTCGCTGAGCGATCCCATGTGCGATGACAGCACGGCCAGCTTGCCCTTGGCATTGCCCACCAGCGGCGCCAAGATCGGCAGCAGGCGCATCGCCGCCAGTACATTGGTGTGCATCACGGCATCAAAATCGGCTTGCGCGGGAAAGCCGTCGTGGCGCGGACCATATACGCCCGCGTTCAGGATGGCGACCTCGAGTTTTTCATCGTCGAGCTTCCAGCCCAGGCCGGCGCAACCTTCCACATCGGTCACGTCGAGCTGGTGCGCTTCGGCGCCCAAGGCCTTGAGGGTGTCGCAATCCTCGGGCCTGCGCGCGGTGGCGATCACGCGCCAGCCATCCTGGCGGTATTGACGGACGATTTCATGGCCGATGCCGCGCGAGGCGCCGATGATCAATGCTGTAGGCATATGCTGCTCCCTGGAGTGATGGAAAAAGCCCAGCTTATACCAGTTCGATCGCCATTGCCGTCGCTTCGCCGCCGCCGATGCACAGGGCCGCCACGCCGCGCTTGCCGCCCGTCTGCTTCAGCGCGCCCAGCAGGGTGACGATAATGCGCGCGCCCGAGGCGCCGATCGGGTGGCCCAGCGCGCAGGCGCCGCCGTGGATATTGATCTTGCTGTGTGGAATATCGAGGTCATGCATGGCGGCCATCGGCACGGCGGCAAACGCCTCGTTGATTTCAAACAGGTCGACAGTGCTGCTGCTCCAGCCGGTCTTGGCGTACAGTTTTTTCACGGCGCCGATCGGGGCGGTGGTAAACAGGTTCGGTGCTTGGGCATGGGTGGCGTGGCCGTGGATCTTGGCGATGATGGTCAAGCCCAGCTTGTTCGCCGTCGATTCGCGCATCAGCACCAGGGCGGCCGCGCCATCGTTGATCGACGAGGACGAAGCGGCGGTAATCGTGCCGTCTTTCCTGAACGCCGGTTTCAGGGCCGGGATCTTTTCCAGGCGCGCTTTCAATGGTCCTTCGTCAACGCTGACGACGGTGTCGCCACCACGGCCGGGCACGGTGACGGGCGCGATTTCCCAGTCAAAGCCGCCATCTTTCGCGGCTGCCTGGGCGCGCTGCACCGAGGCGATGGCAAACGCATCCTGCGCTTCGCGCGTAAAGGCGTACTGGCTGGCGCATTCTTCGGCAAACGTGCCCATCGAGCGGGCATTGCCTTTTTCATCGCGGCTGTAGGCGTCTTCCAGGCCGTCCATCATCATGTGGTCGAACAGCATGCCGTGGCCGATGCGGTAGCCGCCGCGCGCCTTCGGCACCAGATAGGGCGCATTGGTCATCGATTCCATGCCGCCGGCCACCACCACCTCGGCGCTGCCGGCCAGCAGGGTGTCGTGGGCGAACATGGTGGTCTGCATGGCCGAGCCGCACATTTTGGACAGGGTGACGGCGCCGGTGGAGTCCGGCAAGCCGGCCTTGCGCAGGGCCTGGCGCGCGGGCGCCTGGCCCTGGCCGGCCATCAGGCAATTGCCGAAATATACGTGTTCGACCAATTCGGGGGCGATGCCGGCGCGCTCGACGGCGGCCTTGATGGCCACGGCGCCCAGGTCGCTGGCGGTGATGTTGGAAAAATCGCCCTGGAAGGCGCCCATGGGGGTGCGCGCGGCACCGACGATAACGACTGGATCATGCATGATGGATCTCCGTATCAGTAATGGGTTATTTGGTTTCGGCAAACAGTTCGCGGCCGATCAGCATGCGGCGAATTTCGCTGGTGCCGGCGCCGATTTCATACAGCTTGGCGTCGCGCCACAGGCGGCCCGCCGGGTAGTCATTGATATAGCCATTGCCGCCCAGCGCCTGGATCGCTTCGCCGGCCATCCAGGTGGCTTTTTCGGCGCTGTACAGAATCGCGCCGGCCGCATCCTTGCGCAACTGGCGCACGGCTTCCGGCGTGGTGGCGCGGTCGCAAGCCTGGCCCACCGCATACACATAGGCTTTGCAAGCCATCATGGTCGAATACATGTCGGCCAGTTTGCCCTGCATTAATTGGAATTCGCCGATGGCCTGGCCGAACTGCTTGCGGTCGTGCACATACGGCACCACCAGGTCCATGCAGGCCTGCATGATGCCCAGCGGTCCGCCGGACAGCACGGTGCGTTCGAAGTCCAGGCCCGACATCAGCACATTGACGCCCTTGCCCAGGCCGCCCAATACATTTTCGGCCGGTACTTCGCAATCTTGGAACACCAGTTCGCCCGTGTGCGAGCCGCGCATGCCCAGCTTGTCGAGCTTTTGCGCGATCGAGAAACCCTTGAAACTTTTTTCGATCAGGAAGGCCGTCATGCCGCGCGCGCCGGCCGCCAGGTCATTCTTGGCGTACACCACCAGCACGTCCGCGTCGGGGCCGTTGGTGATCCACATCTTGGTGCCGTTCAGCACCCAGCGGTCGCCCTTGAAATCGGCGCGCAGCTGCATGCTGACGACGTCCGAACCGGCGTTCGGTTCCGACATGGCCAGCGCGCCGATATGCTCGCCGGTGATCAGTTTCGGCAGGTATTTGGCTTTCTGTTCGTCGGTGCCGTTGCGCTTGATCTGGTTGACGCACAGGTTCGAGTGGGCGCCATAGGACAGGCCGACCGAGGCCGAGGCGCGCGAGATTTCTTCCATGGCGATGATATGGGCCAGGTAGCCCATGCCGGCGCCGCCGTATTCTTCGCTGACGGTAATGCCGAGCAGCCCCATGTCGCCCATCTTGCGCCACAAGTCCATCGGGAACTGATCGCTGCGGTCGATTTCGGCGGCGCGCGGTGCGATTTCGGCGGCGGCGAATTGTTGAATCGCTTCGCGCAGGGAGGCGATGTCTTCGCCGTGGTCAAAGGTCAAGCCTGGGAGATGGAGCATGTCGTCCTCGTCGTCGTTATGTGGTGTCGGCTGTCTGCCGCTTCAAAAGTCATCGTGTCAAAAGCAATGATACTCAGTTGTGACGTTTACGTAAACGTAAAGCAAAGTATAAAACAGGTCCGCCTGGCCTGCATCAGGCCTGCCGCATCAGGTTGGCGCCAGCGCGCCGTCGTCCAGTTCTGCCAGCATGCGCGCGCAGGCCGCTTCGTGGCTGCTGATCTCGGCCAGCGCCATTTCGATGTCGATGCGCTGCTGCTCCAGCGTCTGCCGGTGCTGCGCCAGCACGCCAAGAAAACGGTCCATCTGCGCGCGCGTGTCCTTAGGCGATTCATACATGTCGACCAGGCCTTTGATCTCGGACAAGGCCAGGCCCAGGCGCTTGCCGCGCAGGGTCAGTTTCAGGCGGGTGCGGTCGCGCGGCGTGTAGACGCGGCTGCGCCCGCCCGCGCCTTCGCGTTTCGGGCTCAGCAGTCCCTGGTCTTCATAGAAGCGGATGGCACGCGCCGTGATGTCGAACTCGCGGGCCAGTTCGGTAATGGTATAGGTAATGCTTGGTGCGGGCGCAGGCAGGGACATGGGCGTGGGGCTGGTGGGCATGATGGTGTGGACTGGATTGACGTTTACGTTCACGTCAATGCCATTGTAGCGTGCCCACGCCGTGCTGCCAGAAAAGAAATGCTGGCACGTGGTGACGGCAATCGTTATGCACGATACAAAATTTATTGAAATTGACGGATTTTAGTACGAAAAAGTCAATGAAGATTGAAAGTTGGTGGCGCAGATGACACCAAAAAGAACTTTCTTTGTGCCAACATAAGCGCTTTTCGTTATGATGGAAGTAAATTTGCTATCCAGACAAGCATACTGCCATAAGTTTCCATATTAAAAATTAAATGGTTTTTGTGCAAAGTTTGTTATTAAGAAATTGTATGGCGTGGGCCTTGCATGTGTCGCCGCAGGGGCGCATGATCCACTACCGTATGTTGTAGCGCCAAAACGAGGCTTTGAAATCGTGCTGCATTGCGAAATTCAAAGCCAGCCGCGAATTTGACCCGAAGCCATGCAGGATAACAAGAGAAAATTTGGCCGCTTTTTTACCCAAAAAGTCCGCCGGAGTGTTAATTGTAAATTATTTTCTTTTCAAAAAGTAACAATCCGTATGGTCATTCAAGAAACTGACTTTCATGTTACAACATGAAATAGTACACCTATGAATTCTTCTAACGAACGCGAAAGCTTTAGCCAGCGACTTCAGCTGGCTCTGAAAAACGCCCACTACTCCCCCGACAGCCCGACCAGACTGGCCCGGGAATTCAATATCCGCTTCGACGGACGCCCGATTACCGTGCATGCTGCAAGGAAATGGTTAGTCGGGGAAGCCATACCCACGCAAGAAAAATTGCGCATGATCGCCCAATGGTTGGGCGTGCCGGCGGAATGGCTGCGCTTTGGCGGTCCCGAAAGCGCCGTGCCGAATGGCGAAGCGGGCAGCGCCTTGTCGCGCTTCGAGTCGGCCGATGTGAAATTAATTGCTGATCTGCAAAGATTAGATGAGCATCATCGTCAAATCGCGCGCGAATTTATTCGCATGCTGGTGCGCGTCAACTACCAAAAGTAAGTATTTTCCCGTAGATACGGCGCCATCGCATGGCGCCAGGCCGGCCGTTCAAGGTCGGCTGTTTTTTTGCGCGAGGTCATGCTGGAGACATGATTTTGCTGCACAATAAGACCTCTTATGTTGCACTGCAACTGGATTATTCGACAATCATCCCGTAACAGACAGCGCAGTCGCCAATAGCGGCGCATAATAAGACCAGCAGCAGCCAGTTTGTCATCCAACACGGAGCCGAGCATTTGAGCCGTCTTATGAAAAGCAACTACAGCAACACCGCGCAGCTGAAAGACTTGATGACCGTGCCACCCATGACCGCCGCGCAACATGCGGAAGTGATGCGCAAACGGATCGCCCACCGCAGGATGGTTGAAGAAGCCAGGGATTTGAAGCGCGCAAGCGCCAGTCAGTTCGATAAAAGATAACGCTTCACGCAGGATTGCTGTCGCCGGCCTTCAATCCATGCCAGCGCGGCGCCAGGCTGTGCTCGATGCCGAGCAGGTCGATGACTCTCGCGACCGTATGGTCGACCATCTCGGCTATGCTGTCCGGCAAATTATAAAAGCTGGGCAGGGGCGGGAAGATGATGCCGCCCATTTCGGTGACGGCCGTCATATTGCGCAGGTGCGCCAGGTTGAACGGCGTTTCGCGCACCATCAGGATCAGGCGCCGGCGCTCCTTGAGCACCACATCGGCCGCGCGCGTGATCAGATTATCCGACAGGCCATGCGCCACGGCCGCCAGCGTCTTCATCGAGCAGGGCGCGATCACCATCCCATCCGACTGGAACGAGCCGCTGGCAATCGATGCGCCGATATCGCGCAGCTTGTGCACCACATGCGCTTGTGCTTCGACGTCCTTGCGGCCCATGCCGGTTTCCTGGTGCAAGGTCAATACCGCCGCGTCCGACAACACCAGGTGGGTTTCGACGCCGGGGATGGCGCCTAATAATTGCAGCAGCCGCAAGCCGTACACGGCGCCAGTGGCGCCCGTGATGGCAACCACGATACGGCGCGGCCGCTGCGGTACATCAGGCATCGAGCAGGGACTTCAGTTCGCCCGATTCAAACATTTCATTCATGATGTCGGAGCCGCCGATGAACTCGCCCTTGACATACAGTTGTGGAATGGTTGGCCAGTTCGAGTAGTCCTTGATGCCCTGGCGAACTTCCGGATCGTCCAGCACGTTGACGGTCGCGATATTTTCCACGCCGCAGGCTTTCAGGATCTGGATGGCGCGGCCGGAAAAGCCGCATTGTGGAAATTGGGCGGTGCCTTTCATGAACAGCACGACCGGCGTGCTCGTCACGGTTTCTTTGATCCAGGTTTGTACGTCGCTCATGGTGGCCTCTGATTGGGTAAATAAATAGATGGCGTCATTTTATAAGAAAACGACGCCAGGGGTATGCGCTCAGGTCATTAATTCAGGATGCGCGCCACGCTACAGGATCTTGCCCAGGCAGACGGACTGGGCCGCGCCCACGTATTTGCCATACGGTGCGACGGACGCATAGCCGTGCTTGCGGTAAAACGCCACGGCGCGGCTATTGATCACGCGGGTGGACAGGACCACCGTGCGGTAACCCAGGCGCAGGGCTTCGGCTTCGGCATGAGCCAGCAATGCCGCACCCACACCCACGCTGCCCGGACGGGCAAACATGCGCTTGAGTTCGGCCGTCGTACTATTTGGCGCACCCAGCGGTCGCAGGGCGGCGCAGCCGAGCAGCTGGCCGGCACTGTTTTTGGCCAAGTAAAATCCAGCGCGCTGGTCCGGTGCATCGGCATCAAATGACGCCCGTCCGCTGTCGCCGCTCAGCTGCTGCAGCACGGCGGACAACTCATCCTGCAATAGCCGCGCCTCGGGACTGCTGGCGCTGGCTGTTGCAATGACGATCTCCGACATATTGCTTTAGCCGCGCAGCTTGGCAAACGCGGCCGCCATGCTGCCGGCCGGCTCCGGCGCGTTGCGCGTTTGCGACTGGTGCTGGGCCATGCTGCGGCGGTCGTTGCGGTCGCCCTTTTGCTCGGGCTTGCTGCCGGCCTGCGGCGCGCTGTCCGTCAGCCGCATGGTCAGTGCGATGCGCTTGCGCTTCTCATCGACTTCCAGCACTTTCACACGCACCACTTGCCCGGCTTTCACCACCGTGTGCGGATCCTTCACAAAGGTATTCGACAGCGCCGAGATATGCACCAGGCCGTCCTGGTGCACGCCGATATCGACAAAGGCGCCAAACGCGGCCACGTTGGTGACCACGCCTTCCAGGATCATGTCCGGGCGCAGGTCGCGGATTTCTTCCACGCCTTCTTTAAAGGTGGCGGTGGTGAATTCCGGACGCGGATCGCGGCCCGGTTTTTCCAGCTCTTTCAAAATATCGGAAATGGTCGGCACGCCGAAGGTTTCGTCGGCATATTTTGCCGGGCTCAGGGTTTTCAGCAGCGACGTTTCGCCGATCACCGCCTTGATGTCCTTCTTGATGTCCGCCAGGATCTTTTCCACCAGCGGATACGATTCCGGGTGCACCGCCGAGGCGTCCAGCGGATTGTCGCCGCCCATCACGCGCAGGAAGCCGGCCGCCTGTTCGAACGTCTTGTCGCCCAGGCGCGGCACGCCCTTCAAAGCCGCGCGCGAAGTGAACGCGCCCTTCATGTCGCGGTAGCTGACGATGCTTTGCGCCACGCTGGCCGACAGGCCCGACACGCGCGCCAGCAGTGGCGCCGACGCCGTATTGACGTCGACACCGACGGCATTCACGCAATCTTCCACCACCGCATCGAGCGAGCGCGCCAGCTGGCTTTGGCTGACGTCATGCTGGTACTGGCCCACGCCGATCGATTTCGGGTCGATTTTCACCAGCTCGGCCAGCGGGTCCTGCAAACGGCGCGCGATCGAGACGGCGCCGCGCAAGGACACATCCATGTCCGGCAATTCTTTCGAGGCGAACTCGGACGCCGAATACACTGACGCGCCCGCTTCCGAGACGACGATCTTCGTCATCTTCGCTTCCGGATGCTGCTTGATCAGGTCCTGCGCCAGCTTGTCCGTTTCGCGCGAGGCGGTGCCGTTGCCAATGGAAATCAACGACACATTGTGCTTGGCGGCCAGGCGGCCCAAGGTATGCAAGGAGCCATCCCAGTCGTTTTTCGGCTGGTGCGGGTAGATCACGGCCGTGTCGACCACCTTGCCGGTGGCGTCGACCACGGCCACCTTCACGCCCGTGCGCAGGCCCGGGTCCAGGCCCATGGTGGCGCGCTGGCCGGCCGGTGCCGCCAGCAGCAGCGCTTTCAAATTGGTGGCAAACACATTGATGGCGTCCTGCTCCGAGCGTTCGCGCAGCGCGCCCATCAGTTCGGTTTCCAGGTGCATGAAGCTTTTCACGCGCCAGGTCCAGCGCGCCGTGTCCGACAGCCATTTGTCGGCCGGGCGGCCCTGGTTCTTGATGCCGAAGCGGGCGGCGATACGGCCTTCGCACGGATTGTGCGGCGCATCCCATTTCGGTTTTTCCGCTTCCGTGTCCAGGCGCAGGATGACGTCGAGGATGCCTTCGCGGCGGCCGCGCAGCAGGGCCAGCGCGCGGTGCGATGGCACCGTGGCAATGGTTTCCGAGTAATCGAAATAATCGGCGAATTTTTCGCCTTCGTCCTGCTTGCCTTCGACCACTTTCGATTCGACCACGCCATGCTCCTGCACGTACTCGCGCAAGGTTTGCAGCAGGGTCGCGTCTTCGGCGAAGCGCTCCATCAGGATCTGGCGCGCGCCGTCCAGCGCGGCCTTGGTGTCCGCCACGCCCGGGTTATTGCCGTCGGCACTCGTAAACGCATCGCGCAGGAACTTCCCCGCTTCCATTTCCGGCGTCAGCTCCGGATTGTCCAGCAAGCCATCGGCCAGCGGGCTCAAGCCCGCTTCGATGGCGATCTGGGCCTTGGTGCGGCGCTTCTGTTTATAGGGCAAGTACAAATCTTCCAGGCGCGTCTTGTCTTCGGCGTGCATGACGGCGTCCAGCAGGGCCGGCGTCATCTTGTTCTGTTCGGTGATCGAGGCCACGATGGCGGCGCGCCGGTCTTCCAGTTCGCGCAGGTAGCGCAGGCGCTCTTCGAGCAGGCGCAGCTGGATATCGTCCAGGCCGCCGGTCGCTTCCTTGCGATAGCGGGCGATAAAGGGCACGGTGGCGCCTTCGTCGAGCAGTTCGATGGCGGCGGCAACCTGCACCGGTTTGGCGGCAAGTTCAAGGGCAAGACGTTGTTCGATGGTGGGCAGCATGGTTGTTTCCAAAGCGATCAAGGCTGGAATGATACGCAATCGGCGCGATTGTGTCAGTCTTTGGACAGTGTGCGCTGCGGAACTGATATTGAATAAGCTATTCGGCCGCGTATGAAGGATAATATTGCCTGTTGCCGATTTTGATACACACTCCAACCATCATGCGTACCATGGATTTTACCCGCGACGACATCAGTGACACCCCTGCCGCACCGGCCAGCGCGCCTGGCGGGCCCTTGCCGTACGCCGTCGCCACCTGGCTGCAGCGCGTGGAGGCGGCCGCCCATCCCAAGCCCGTGCTGCCGCTGGCCGAACCCGATCCCAAGCTCAATGCGCACCGCCTGATCTATGTGCTGGCGCCCACCAGCGGCGGGCGCCATGTGGCGCTGTGCCTGTACAAGGCGCGGCTGCGGCCGAATGGCGATGTCGCTGCGGCCAGCCCCATCAGCGAGATCTTTTCGCTGCTGTCGGCGCCGCCCACGTTTTTGACGCCGGCCGATGAAGACCTGGTGCGCTTCTTTGTGGCCATGCGCACGGGCCAGAATTCGCAGACCGGCAGCGCCACCGAACCGAAGGGGAAAGTCGGCGCGGCTTTGCTTTCCATGCTGGCCGAGCAGGACAAACTGTTGTGGGCCAATTCCTGGGCCGATGTCGGCAATGGCCTGGTGTATCCATTGAAAGAAGGCCCGGTGCGTCCGGCGCGGCTGTTCTGGCGCGACGAGGGCAAGACCATGCGCCTGGGCTGGCAGGTCGACCCGCCGGAAGGCGTCAGCCACCACGGCGCCGACCAGATCGACTACATGCTGCCGACCGATCCGCCGTGGTATATCGACAATCTGTCGTGCGGCGTGCTGGAACTGAACCAGGGCGGCTCCGACATTTCCCTGGCCGACCTGCAGGCGCTGGTGGCGCAGGCGCCGCCCTTGAATGCGAACGACAAGGTGCGTGTGTCGCAACTGTTGCTGGCGCAGGGCTTGCAGCACCTGATGCCGCTGCCGCAGCCCTTGCCGCAACGTCTGCGCAAGGATGTGGCGGCCACGCCGGTATTGCTGATGGACAGCGCCATGCTGGCCGACGGCAGCGTGCAGCGCTGGCATGATTTTGTGGTGCTGTCCTACGATTACGATGGCGAAAGGGTGTCGTTCGACCCGGCCCAGCGCGTGGTGCGCCAGGTCGGCGAAGTCACCGAGATTATCCAGCGCAACACGGTCGACGAGGCGCGCGCGCTGGCGCTGCTGGCCGAACTGCAATTCAAGAAACCAGGCTCGGCACCCTTGAGCGGCCTGAAGGGCGCCTTGCTGCTGCCGAGCCAGGCCGAATGGCTGCGCTTTGCCGAGTCCGGCATCGATACCTTGCTCGATGCGGGCTGGATCGTCGAGAAAACCAATAAATACCGCTATGACGTGCTTGATGTCGATGACTGGTACGCCGATATCGATGACCAGGACCCGGACAGCGGCAACGCCTGGTTCGAGCTGGAACTGGGCATCGTCGTCAACCAGGAGCGCGTGCCGCTGCTGCCGGTGCTGGTGCAACTGATCCGCAATGCGCCGAACGACTTCAATCCGAAGATCATCGATGCGCATGCCGAGGATGACCAGATGCTGGCCACCCTGCTTGACGGCACCCGCGTGGCGCTGCCGTGGGGCAGGGTGCGTCCTATCCTGAACACCCTGGGCGAGCTGTATTTCAACGACAAGATCAAGCGCGCCGTGCGCATGTCGACCCTGGATGCGGCGCGCCTGGAAGAGCTGGCGCGCGGACTGGAACTGCGCTGGACCGGTGGTGAGCAGTTGCGCGCCATGGGCCGCAAGCTGAGCCAGTTCGGCTCGGTGCAGAAAGTGGCGGCGCCCGCTGGCCTGCAAGCCACCTTGCGCGATTACCAGGCCGACGGCCTGGCGTGGATGCAATTCCTGCGCGACCATGACCTGGCCGGCATCCTGGCCGATGACATGGGCCTCGGCAAGACGGTGCAGACGCTGGCGCATATCCTGATCGAAAAAGAGGCGGGGCGCTTGACGCATCCGGCGCTGGTGATCGCGCCGACCAGCCTGATGGGCAACTGGCAGGACGAGGCGGCCAAATTCGCCCCGAGCCTGAAAGTGCTGCTGCTGCAAGGCAAGGACCGCGCCCAGCAATTCGACCAGATCGACGATTGCGACCTGGTGCTGACGACGTATGCGCTGCTGCCGCGCGACGAGGAAATCTTGCGCGAGCATGATTTCCACCTGGTGATCCTCGACGAATCGCACTACATCAAGAATACGCGCAGCAAGGCGGCGCAAAGCGCGGGCCTGTTGCGCGCGCGCCACCGCCTGTGTTTGTCCGGCACGCCACTGGAAAATCACCTGGGCGAACTGTGGTCGCAATTCCATTTCCTGCTGCCGGGCTTGCTGGGCGACGAGAAAACCTTCAACAGCCAGTTCCGCCATCCGATCGAGCGCCAGGACGACCCGCTGCGCCGCATGCTGCTCAACCGCCGCATCAAGCCCTTCCTGCTGCGCCGCACGAAAGACAATGTCGCGAAGGAGTTGCCGCCAAAGACGGAAATGGTGCGCAAGGTCGAACTGACGGGGCCGCAGCGCGACCTGTACGAAACCGTGCGCCTGGCGATGGACCAGAAGGTCCGCGAGGAAATCGACAAGAAGGGTGTGGCGCGCAGCCAGATCGTGATCCTCGAAGCGCTGCTGAAACTGCGCCAGGTCTGCTGCGATCCGCGCCTGGTCAAATCCCTGCCGGCGAAAAAGCAGGCGGCCGGTTCGGCCAAGCTGGCCGACCTGATGCAGATGGTGGAAGACCTGCTCGACGAAGGGCGCAAGATCCTGGTGTTCTCGCAATTTACCAGCATGCTGGAACTGATCGAGGAAGAACTGGAATCGCGCGATATTCCCTACGCCTTGCTGACCGGCGAAACCAAGGACCGCAGCGCCCAGGTGGCGGCCTTCCAGCAGGGCGCCGTGCCGATCTTTTTGATCAGCCTGAAGGCCGGCGGCGTGGGCCTGAACCTGACGGCCGCTGACACCGTCATCCATTACGATCCGTGGTGGAATCCGGCCGCGGAAAACCAGGCCACCGACCGCGCCTGGCGCATCGGTCAGGACAAGCCCGTGTTTGTCTATAAATTGATCGCCAAGGGCACGCTGGAAGAAAAGATTCAATTGCTGCAGCAAAAGAAATCGGAACTGGCGCAATCGATCCTGGCCGAAGGCGAGTCGCAGAAAATGGCGCTCACCCAGGAAGACTTGCAGCAGATTTTCGCGCCGCTGGAGGATTAAGCACGCTTATACTGGCGTATTGATTCCATGCCGGGTGTAAACATGCTGCCTGTCTTCCTGTTGCTGCTGGCCGGCGCCATCCTGATGGCGCTGCGTTTCGTGCAATTGCGCCGCGCCCTGCTGCGCGCGCGCGCCGGCGAGGCGCAGTTCCGCCTGCTGGCCGAGCATAGCCGTGACGCGCAATTCCTGCTCGACGCGACCACCCTCGAATTGCTTTATATTAGCCCGGCCGCACAGCGTGTCACCGGGCTGGACCTGTCCGCCTTGCAGCGGCATGCGGCGCTGTTGTGCGCCGACGTGCCGGCCCGCTTGCAGCGCTGGCAAGACGGCGACACCAGCCGGCTGACGCTCATGCGCGAAGCGGAACTGCCGCACGGCGACGGCCAGCTGGCGCTGGAAATCACCTCCACCATCGTCGAGCGCATGGCGGGCCGCCCCTGGACCCTGGTCGGCAGCGTGCGCGACGTGACGCAGGCGCAGCGGGAAGAAGCACAGCGCGGCGTCGAGCAGAAACGCTTTGCCTCGATGCTGTCGCATGAATTCCGTACGCCGCTGGCCACCATCGATGGCGCCGCCCAGCGCCTGGTGGCGACCGGCGGCGGTGCCGACGAGGCCACGCGCAAGCGCTATCTCAAGATACAGGCGGCGGTCGACCGTTTGTTGGCCATGATCGACGACTATCTGTCGCCCGAGCGCATGGCGGCCATCGGCCGCGAGCGCGCCGCCGACGGCATCGCCCCCCTGGCGCTGCTGCAACAGGCCGCCGCCACCGTGCCGGCCAGCCATCCGGTGCAGCTGCATCTCGATGAAGACTTGCCGGCCCGCCTGCGCTGCGACGTGGCCGGCATGGCCCTGGCCCTGAAAATCCTGCTGGAAAACGCCGTCAAATTCAGCCCGGCCGGCAGCCCGATCGTACTTGAAGGCCGCTTGGGGCCACAGGGTGGGGTGGAGTTCGTGGTGCTGGACCATGGTCCCGGCGTGCCGGCGTCTGAAATGGCGCAAGTGTTCGACAAGGGCTACCGCGGCAGTCTTGCGGCCGGCCACCCGGGCGCGGGGCTGGGCCTGTATATGGCGCGCGCCGTGGTCGAGGTCCATGGCGGCAGCTTGCAGCTCGATCACCGCGGGGAGGGCGGCGCCGCTTTCCGGATTTGGCTGCCGCTGCCGGTGGCCACCGGGAAAAGCCTTGCTTACGCTGAAGTCAACCGTGATAATTCCTTGACGTAGACCTGCCCTGCCGTCCATGATGGTGCAAGAAGTGCATGGCAAGGTTTGCCGCATGAAATGCTTATTAACAGAAGAATGGCGTAGCAATGACGAAAATACTGATCGTCGAAGACAATCTGGACTACGCAGAAGACATGGCGGAGTTCCTCGTTGAGCTCGAACATGAAGTCCATATCACCAGCTCGGCCGGCGATATGTGGGCAGCGCTCAGCCACGGCAATGTCGATGTGGTCGTGCTCGATCTGGGCTTGCCCGACGAGGACGGCTTCAATGTCATCCCGCGCATGCGCCAGCTGTACCCGCAGATCGGCGTGCTGGTGCTGACCGGACGGGTGGCGTTCGACAGCCGCATCCTGGGCCTGCGCCTGGGCGCCGACCACTACCTGACCAAGCCGATCAAGTTCCCGGAACTGGCCGCCCATATCGAGGCGCTGGACCGCCGCGTCGGTCCGCAGGAATCGGCGGCGCCGGAGCCGGGCAAGTGGACCTTGAAAGTGAGCGCGCGCCAGTTGGAATTGATGGGTTCGGTGATCGCGCTGACGGAAAAGGAATTCAATTTCCTGCACCTGCTGACCATCAATACCCGCCCGGTGCCGCGCGACGTGATCGTGGCCGGCATGGGTGGCGACGATCCCGATGCGGGCCGCCGTGTCGACATGCTGGTGTATCGATTGCGCAAGAAAGCCAAGACGGGGCTGGGCCAGGACCTGCCGCTGCGCAGCGCCTATGGCGAGGGCTACAGCCTGTCGGCCAGTTTCAATCTGTCCTGAAGACAGGCTGACAATAATAAAAGGGACGGAGTCGTCCCTTTTTTTTCGTTTGTGAAAAAAATCAGGGTCAGAGTCGCGCCACAGCACGCAAGCTGTGTAGAATCAAGGCATTCGCCCTAATCTGTCGACTCTGCCATGGCCCGCCTGCCCCGTCTGATCATCCCGCACCTGCCCCATTACGTCATCCAGCGCAGCAGCAACCGCCAGCCGGTGTTCCAGGACAACGCCGATTACCTGCAATTTCTTGCGTGGCTGAAAACCGGCGCCAAAATGTTCAAGGTGGCCATCCACGCCTATGTTTTATTGCCCGATCAGCTGCATTTATTGGCCACGCCCGGCGATGCGACTGGCCTGGGCCAGCTGATGCAGTGGCTGGGGCGCTATTACGTACCCTACTTTAACCAGAAGTATGGCCGCGAGGGAGCATTGTGGCAGGGACGCTACAAAACCTCGGTGATCGATGCCGAGCATTTTTTCCTGCTTTCCTGTCACTATCTGGAAATGGTGCCGGTGCAGGCGGGCCTGGCGGCCCAGCCGCGCGACTACCCCTGGTCCAGCCACGCCTACCATGCCGGCCTGCAGCCCGACCCCATCGTCACCGACCATGCGCTGTACTGGGCGCTGGGCAATACCCCGTTCGACCGCGAGGCGGCCTATCTGCGCCTGGTCGAGCAGGGCCTGGGCAGCAGCCAGGTCAAGGCCCTGGAAGCGGCGGTATTGAAGGGTTGGCCGCTCGGTTCGGACGCGTTCAAGCAGGCGCTGGAACAGAAGATGAAACGGCAAGTGCTGCCCGCGAAACGGGGCCGGCCGCGCAAGA
This sequence comes from Janthinobacterium sp. J1-1, assembly GCF_030944405.1. Lineage (NCBI taxonomy): Bacteria > Pseudomonadati > Pseudomonadota > Betaproteobacteria > Burkholderiales > Oxalobacteraceae > Janthinobacterium > Janthinobacterium sp. J1-1. Next base: position 131,830 of record NZ_CP132339.1, on the reverse strand, counting down.
TGGCGGCCGAGATCAGCGAAAAAACGCCAGGGTAAACAAGACGCATTTTCATTGGTGTATTCGTGACTATGTCCCTATTAAATTTTGACGGCGACAAAATTGCATTTAATTCGACTCCGACCCTGATTGTTCTAGTTGAGTTTTCTGCTGCATTGCACTACTCTAGTTTTTCGATAGTCATCTGCAGCGGAGAAGCCCATGAAAGCGCAAGGCCTGTACGACCCAGCCAATGAACACGATGCCTGCGGCGTCGGTTTCGTCGCCCATATCAAGGGCAACAAAACCCATTCGATCGTCGAACAGGGTTTGCTGATACTGAAAAATCTCGATCACCGGGGCGCCGTGGGCGCCGATGCGCTGATGGGCGATGGCGCCGGCATCCTGATCCAGATTCCTGACCAGTATTACCGCGAAGAGATGGCCAAGCAGGGCGTGGAATTGCCGCCGCCTGGCGAATACGGCGTGGGCATGGTGTTCCTGCCGAAGGAACACGCCTCGCGCATCGCCTGCGAACAGGAAATCGAGCGCGCCGTGCGCATCGAAGGCCAGGTGATCCTGGGCTGGCGCAATGTGCCGATCGATACCGACATGCCGATGTCGCCGACCGTGCGCGCGAAAGAGCCCGTGATCCGCCAGATCTTTATCGGCCGCGGCCCGGACATCATGGTCACCGACGCGCTCGAGCGCAAACTGTATGTGATCCGCAAATCGTCGGGCCACGCCATCCAGGCCCTGAAACTGCTGCATGGCAAGGAATTCTTCGTGCCGTCGATGTCGGCGCGCACCATCGTGTATAAAGGCCTGCTGCTGGCCGACCAGGTCGGTGTCTACTATAAAGACCTGCAGGACGCGCGCTGCATCTCGGCGCTGGCGCTGGTGCACCAGCGTTTCTCGACCAATACCTTCCCGGAATGGCCGCTGGCCCACCCGTATCGCCTGATCGCGCACAACGGCGAGATCAACACGGTAAAAGGCAACTTCAACTGGATGCGCGCGCGCGAAGGCGTGATGAAGTCGGCCGTGCTGGGCGACGACCTGCAAAAGCTGTTCCCATTGATCTATGAAGGCCAGTCCGACACGGCCTGCTTCGACAATGCGCTCGAACTGCTCTTGATGGCCGGCTACCCGATCGCCCAGGCGATGATGATGATGATCCCGGAAGCGTGGGAAAACCATACCACCATGGACGACAACCGCCGCGCCTTCTACGAATACCATGCGGCCATGATGGAACCGTGGGACGGCCCGGCCGCCATGGCATTTACCGATGGCCGCCATATCGGCGGCACGCTGGACCGCAATGGCCTGCGTCCGGCGCGCTATATCGTTACCGACGACGACCTGGTGGTGATGGCTTCGGAATCGGGCGTGCTGCCCATCCCGGAATCGAAGATCATCCAGAAATGGCGCTTGCAGCCTGGCAAAATGTTCCTGATCGACCTGGAAGCGGGCCGCATCATCGACGACCAGGAACTGAAAAACACCTACGCCAACGCCAAGCCGTATAAAGCTTGGATCAACTCGGTGCGCATCAAGCTCGACGAAATCAAGATGGCCGACAGCCTGCTCAAGCAGGACCGCGCGCAGGGCGAAAAAGCCCAGCCGTCCCTGCTCGACCGCCAGCAAGCGTTCGGCTACACCCAGGAAGACCTGAAATTCCTGTTGGCACCGATGGCCGTTGCCGGCGAGGAAGCCACCGGCTCGATGGGCAATGACTCGCCGCTGGCCGTCATGTCGAACAAACTGAAGCCGCTGTATAACTACTTCAAGCAGCTGTTCGCGCAAGTGACGAATCCGCCGATCGATCCGATCCGCGAAGCGATGGTGATGTCGCTGGTGTCGTTTATCGGCCCGAAACCGAACTTGCTCGACACCAACAACGTCAACCCGCCGATGCGCCTGGAAGTCTCGCAGCCGGTGCTGGGCTTTGACGACATGGCGCGCCTGCGCAATATCAGCGCGCACACGGGCGGCAAGTTCAAGTCGTATGAACTCGATATCTGCTACCCGCTGGCCTGGGGCAAGGAAGGCGTGGAAGCCTGCCTGGCCTCGCTGTGCGCCGAAGCGGTCGACGCCGTCAAGTCGGGCCATAACATCCTGATCATCTCGGACCGCGCCATCTGCGCCGAGCAGGTCGCCATTCCGGCGCTGCTGGCCACCTCGACCGTGCACCAGCACCTGGTCAGCAAGGGCCTGCGCGCGTCGGCCGGCCTGGTGGTGGAAACCGGTTCGGCCCGTGAAACCCATCACTTCGCCTTGCTGGCAGGTTATGGCGCGGAAGCCGTCCACCCTTACCTGGCGATGGAAACCCTGGTCGAACTGGCGCACGGCTTGCCGGGCGACCTGTCGGGCGACAAGGCGATCTATAACTACACCAAGGCAGTTGGCAAGGGCTTGATGAAAGTCATGTCGAAAATGGGTATTTCGACCTACATGTCCTACTGCGGCGCGCAGATCTTCGAAGCCATCGGCCTCAATAAATCGCTGGTCGACAAGTACTTCAAGGGCACGGCCTCCAACGTGGAAGGCATCGGCGTGTTCGAAGTGGCGGAAGAAGCGCTGCGCCTGCATAACCTGGCCTTCGGCAATGACCCGGTTCTGATGGATAAGCTCGACGCCGGCGGCGAATACGCCTTCCGCGTGCGCGGCGAAGATCATCTGTGGACGCCGGATGCGATTGCCAAGCTGCAGCATTCCACGCGCAGCAACAATTTCTCCAGCTACAAAGAGTACGCCCAGATCATCAACGACCAGAGCCGTCGCCACCTGACCCTGCGCGGCCTGTTCGAATTCAAGCTCGACCCGACCAAGGCGATTCCGCTCGAGGAAGTGGAACCGGCCAAGGAAATCGTCAAGCGTTTCGCCACCGGCGCCATGTCGATGGGTTCGATCAGCACCGAAGCGCATGCCACCCTGGCCGTCGCCATGAACCGTATCGGCGGCAAGTCGAACACGGGCGAAGGCGGCGAAGATCCGTCGCGCTATGCGATGGAACTGAAAGGCATCAAGATCAAGCAGGGCGAAACCATGGCCTCGATCATGGGCAAAGAACAGATGGTGGTCGATATTCCCCTGCAGGAAGGCGATTCGCTGCGCTCGCGCATCAAGCAGGTCGCGTCCGGCCGCTTCGGCGTCACGGCGGCCTACCTGAACTCGGCCGACCAGATCCAGATCAAGATGGCGCAAGGCGCGAAACCGGGCGAAGGCGGGCAGCTGCCCGGCCATAAAGTGTCGGAATACATCGCCACCCTGCGCTTCTCGGTGCCGGGCGTGGGCCTGATCTCGCCGCCGCCGCACCACGACATCTATTCGATCGAAGACCTGGCGCAGCTGATCCACGACTTGAAAAACGCCAATCCGCGCGCCTCGATCTCGGTCAAGCTGGTGTCGGAAGTCGGTATCGGCACGGTGGCCGCCGGCGTGACCAAGGCCAAGGCCGATCACGTGGTGGTGGCCGGCCATGACGGCGGCACGGGCGCTTCGCCCTTGTCGTCGGTGAAACACGCCGGCACGCCATGGGAGCTGGGCCTGGCAGAGACCCAACAAACCCTCGTGTTGAATGGCTTGCGCAGCCGTATCCGCGTGCAAGCGGACGGCCAGATGCGTACCGGCCGCGACGTGGTGATCGCCGCCTTGCTGGGCGCCGATGAAATCGGCTTCGCCACCGCGCCGCTGGTGGTCGAAGGCTGCATCATGATGCGCAAATGCCATCTGAACACCTGCCCGGTGGGCGTGGCCACGCAAGATCCGGTCCTGCGCGCCAAGTTCTCGGGCAAGCCCGAGTATGTCGTCAACTACTTCTTCTTCGTGGCCGAAGAGGCGCGTCAATTGATGGCGCAGCTGGGCATCCGTACCTATGACGAACTGATCGGCCGCGTCGACCTGCTCGACAAGTCGAAGGCGATCACGCACTGGAAGGCGCAGGGCCTGGACTTCTCGGCCATCTTCCACAAGCCGGAAACGACGGGCGAGCAGGCCTGCCGCCACGTGGAAAACCAGGACCATGGCCTGGAAAAAGCGCTCGACCACAAGCTGATCGCGCAAGCGCGCGCGGCACTGGAAAAGGGCGAACGGGTGTCCTTCATCTCGCCGGTGCGCAACGTCAACCGCACGGTCGGCACCATGCTGTCCGGCGAAGTGGCGAAGAAATACGGCCATGCCGGCTTGCCGGACGACACGATTCACATCCAGCTGCAAGGCACGGCGGGCCAGTCGGCCTGCGCCTTCCTGGCGCACGGCATCACGATCGACCTGGTCGGCGAAGGCAACGATTACGTCGGCAAGGGCCTGTCGGGCGGGCGCATCATCGTGCGGCCGAATACCGAGTTCCGCGGCTGGGCGGTGGACAACATTATTATCGGCAACACGGTGCTGTACGGCGCCGTCGCCGGCGAAGCCTTCTTCAATGGCGTGGCGGGCGAACGCTTTGCCGTGCGCAACTCGGGCGCCACCGCGGTGGTCGAAGGCCTGGGCGACCATGGCTGCGAATACATGACCGGCGGCACGGTGGTGGTGCTGGGCGCGACGGGCCGTAACTTTGCGGCCGGCATGTCGGGCGGCATCGCCTACGTGTATGACCCGGCCGGCGACTTTGCCAGCAAGTGCAACACGGCCATGGTCGGCCTCGACAAGGTGGTCTCGGCCAGCGAACAGCAGGTCAACCGCGACGCCTGGCATGCCCAGCACCGCAACGGCACGCCGGAAGCCGATGAAGTGATCCTCAAGCGCCTGATCGAGCGTCACTTCAAGCACACGGGCAGCACCCGCGCCCGCGTCCTGCTCGACGACTGGGCAGTGGCACGCGGCAAATTCGTCAAGGTCTTCCCGAACGAATACAAGCGCGCGCTGATCGAAATGGCCGCCGACGCCGCACAGGAAGTGCAAGCCGTCGCCGCCTGAGCCAGCTGACAACAATGTGACCAGGGAGCGGCCAGGCCGCTCCCCGCCAGCCTAAATACAAAGGAATCATCGTGGGTAAAATCACCGGCTTCATGGAATTCAAGCGCCAGGACGAACACTATCTGGAGCCTGCCGCGCGTCTGAAGAACTACAAGGAATTCGTGCTGCACCTGTCGGACGCGCAGGCGACCGTGCAGGGCGCGCGCTGCATGGATTGCGGCATCCCTTTCTGCAACACGGGCTGCCCCGTGAACAACATCATCCCGGACTGGAACGACCTGGTGTACCGCGGCGCCTACCGCGAAGCGCTCGATGTCTTGCATTCGACCAATAACTTCCCGGAATTTACCGGCCGCATCTGCCCGGCGCCATGCGAGTCGGCCTGCACCCTGGGCATCCACGAAGATCCGGTTGGCATCAAGTCGATCGAGCATAAAATCATCGACATGGGCTGGGAGCACGGCTGGGTCACGCCGCAGCCGGCGTCGTTCAGCACCGGCAAGAAAGTGGCCATCGTCGGTTCCGGCCCCGCCGGCCTGGCGGCGGCGCAGCAGCTGGCGCGCGCCGGCCACGCCGTCACCGTGTTTGAAAAGAGCGACCGCGTGGGCGGCCTGCTGCGCTACGGCATTCCCGACTTCAAGATGGAAAAGTCGCATATCGACCTGCGCGTGAAACAGATGGAAGCCGAAGGCGTGGTATTCCGCACCAGCGTGCTGGTCGGCAAGGATTTCCCTGCCCATGTAAATAACTGGGCCAAGGAAACGATTTTCCCGGAAGACCTGGAAAAAGAATTCGACGCCGTCATCATGGCCGGTGGCGCGGAACAGCCGCGCGACTTGCCGGTGCCGGGCCGCGAACTGAAGGGCGTGCATTTCGCCATGGATTTCCTGCCGCTGCAAAACAAGGTCAACGCCGGCGACAAGGTCAAGGACCAGATCAAGGCCACCGGCAAGCACGTGGTGGTGATCGGTGGCGGCGATACGGGCTCGGACTGCGTCGGCACCTCGAACCGCCAGGGCGCCGCCTCGGTGGCCCAGTTCGAACTGATGCCGATGCCGCCGGAACAGGAAAACAAGCCGCTGGTCTGGCCTTACTGGCCGACCAAGCTGCGCACCTCGTCCTCGCACGAGGAAGGCTGCGAGCGCGACTGGGCGGTGGCCACCAAGCGCTTCGAAGGCAAGGGCGGCAAGGTCGAAAAGCTGATCGCCTGCCGGGTCGAATGGAAAGACGGCAAGATGAGCGAAGTGCCAAACTCGGAATTCGAGATGAAGGCCGACCTGGTGTTCCTGGCGATGGGCTTTGTGTCGCCAGTGCAGCAGGTGCTCGCAGCGTTCGGCGTCGACACTGATGCGCGCGGCAACGCCAAGGCCGTCACGGAAGGCGAACGCAGCTACTACACCTCGGTGCCGAAGATCTTTGCCGCCGGCGACATGCGCCGCGGCCAGTCGCTGGTGGTGTGGGCGATCCGCGAAGGACGCCAGTGCGCGCGCGCCGTCGACGAGTTCCTGATGGGCGCATCGTTGCTGCCGCGTTAAGAAATAAGCGAGCACTCGCTCGCTTTGAAAGCCAGGGCCACGGCGCGCATAGCGGCGTGGCCTTTGTTGTTTTGCTCGCACATCAAGTGATCGGGAAGGTGGCCGGTCTTTACACGGTTTTTACACTAAAATATCTGACTTTCGATTCATTAGTGTTGTATTCTTCCCCTTGCCAGGCTGGTGGCGAGGGGTGCCTCAGCAGAGATTGGTGTTTCTGCACTACAATACGCCATTAAAATAGTGAGTTCTGTCGTGCCAAATCTTGTTGAAATCCGTGATTTACACTTTGCCTATGGAGAACGTTCGATTTTATCGGGCCTTCAAATGGATTTCCCACGTGGAAAAGTTGTGGCCGTCATGGGTGGCTCCGGCAGTGGCAAGACCACCGTACTGCGCCTGATCGGCGGCCAGCTGCGCCCCGGTTCCGGCGCCGTCAATGTGGACGGCCAGATCGTGCATGAACTCGATACTGAAAACCTGTACCTGATGCGCCGCAAGATGGGCATGCTGTTCCAGCATGGCGCCTTGTTTACCGACCTGACGGCGTTCGAGAACGTCGCCTTCCCGCTGCGCGAGCATACCGACCTCAACGAAGAGCTGATCCGCACCCTGGTGCTGATGAAGCTGCACGCGGTCGGCCTGCGCAATGCGGCGCAACTCAAACCTGCTGAAATTTCAGGCGGCATGGGCCGGCGCGTGGCGCTGGCGCGGGCGATTGCGCTCGACCCTGAATTGATCATGTACGACGAACCGTTTGCCGGCCTGGACCCGATTTCCATGGGCGTGACCGCCAATCTGATCCGCAACCTGAACGATGCGCTCGGTTCCACGTCCATTCTGGTTTCGCACGATGTGAAGGAGTGTTTCGCCATCGCTGATTATGTTTATTTTCTGTCGTCCGGCAAAATCGTGGCGCACGGCACGCCGGCCGAGATGGCCGTCTCGACCCACCCGTACGTAAAGCAGTTCGTCAATGCGGAAGCGGACGGCCCGGTGCCGTTCCATTACCCTGGCAAGACCCTGGCCGATGACCTGGGCCTGCATGCGAAGGGCAGCCGATGATCGCGCGTTTCCTGGCGGCTATCGGAGCATGGTTGCGTCATTCGGTCCAGGACCTCGGCTTTGCCGTCAGGTCCTTCTTTATCATTATCGCCGCCTCGGGCGGCCTGTTTCGCCGGCCGCGCCTGGTGGTCGAACAATTGTTTTTTGTCGGTAGCCGCTCGCTGGTGATCACCACCGTGTCCGGCCTGTTTGTCGGCATGGTGCTGGGGCTGCAAGGCTATTACACCTTGACCACCTATGGCGCGACGCAGTCGCTGGGCCAGCTGGTGGCGCTGTCGCTGATGCGTGAACTGGGTCCGGTCGTGACCGCGCTGCTGTTTGCCGGCCGCGCCGGCACCTCGCTGACGGCCGAAATCGGCCTGATGAAGGCTGGCGAGCAATTGTCGGCCATGGAAATGATGGCCGTGAACCCGATCCAGCGCGTGCTGGCACCGCGGCTGTGGGCCGGCGTGATCGCCATGCCTATTTTGGGCGGCATTTTCACGGCGGTCGGCATTATCGGCAGCTATCTGGTGGGCGTGGTGCTGATCGGCGTCGACGAAGGTTCGTTCTGGTCGCAAATGCAGGCCGGCGTCGATCTGTGGAAAGATATCGTCAACGGCACGTATATCAAAAGCATGGTATTCGGCATCGCCGTGACGTTTATCGCCCTGTTCCAGGGCTACCAGGCGCAGCCGACACCGGAAGACGTGTCCGGCGCCACCACGCGCACGGTGGTGATCTCGTCGCTGATGGTGTGGTGGCTGGACTTCATGATGACGGCCGTGATGTTCAGCAAATAAATTTCGTAAAAGCAAGAAAATCAGCCGCCTGCACAGGGTTTGCGCAGGGGGCGGCAAGTAAAAATTATTTAGGATTGTTTATGCAACGTAAATCTCTGGATGTCTGGGTAGGCTTGTTCGTCTTGCTGGGCGTGGCGGCAGTGATGTTTCTGGCGTTCAAGGCTGGCAACATGAGTTCGCTGTCTTTCACCGATACGTATACTATTACGGCGAAGTTCGACAATATCGGCGGCCTGAAACCGCAAGCACCCGTCAAGGGCGCTGGTGTGGTGGTCGGCCGGGTGTCGGAAATCGTGTTTGACGACAAGACGTACCAGGCCCTGGTCAAGCTGGACATCGAAGAAGGTTATAAATTTCCGAAAGATAGCTCGGCCAAGATTTTGACGGCCGGTCTGTTGGGTGAGCAATATATCGGCCTGGAAGCGGGCGGTGACGAAGCAAACCTGGCGGAGGGCGACAAGATTGCCCGCACTCAATCGGCCACAGTGCTGGAAGACCTGATCAATCAGTTCATCTACAGCAAGGCAGCGGACGGAAAGGACAGCAAATGAGCGAGTCGAACATGAATACTGTAGCAAATGCGGGCCGTATCGCCCTGATGCTGGCCATCGCCGCCACCCTGAGCGCCTGCGCCAGCAGCGGCAACCCGCGCGACCCGTTGGAGGGTTACAACCGCGCCATGTTCAAGTTCAACGACAAAGTCGATGAAGTGGCCTTGAAACCGGTCGCCACCGCCTACAAGAACGTGCTGCCATCGTTCGTGCAGACCGGCGTGAGCAATTTCTTCGGCAACTTGTCCGATGTCTGGAGCGCCGCCAACAATCTGGCGCAAGGCAAGGGCGAGGCGGGCCTGCAGGACATCGTGCGCGTCACGATGAACTCGACTTTCGGTATCCTGGGCCTGATCGACATCGCCTCGCAAGCAGGCGTGCCGAAACACAATGAAGACTTCGGCCAGACCCTGGGCTGGTACGGCGTCAGCCCCGGCCCTTACGTGGTGCTGCCGCTGATGGGGCCGTCGACCATGCGCGACACCGTCGCCCTCCCGCTCGATGTCGTCGGCGACCCATGGCGCTACAAGGATCCGACCAATGTGCGCAATATCGGCACGTTTACGCGCATCGTCGACAAGCGCGCCGCCTATCTCGACGCGACCAACCTGATGGAAGCGGCGGCGCTGGACCGTTACGAGTTCATCCGCGACGGCTACCTGCAAGCGCGCGAAAGCAAGGTCTTCGATGGCGACACCGACCGCCGCGACCAGAAAGCACCGAAAAACGACAGCAGCGCGATCGATGAGGAAGATGACGTGAAACTGGCGCCAGTCGCTAGCGAGCCGGCGCCAGTGGCACCCGTCGTCACCCTGGAGCCCGTAACATCTGGTAGCAATACTGTTGCCGCCGAGACCACGACCTCAGAGTAAACTAGCCATACCGCAAGCACCGCAGCGAGCGCCTGTTGGCCTCCTGCGGCTGGCAACACCACCAGAAAGGTAGACCCATGAAATTGATGAAACAATTGCTGGCGATGGCCACCATCGCCTTTGCCACCGCCGCCCAGGCCGCACCCGCCACCGAAGCGCCGGACGCGCTGGTCAAACGCATCAGCCAGGACGTGATCGACACGGCCAAGGCCGACAAGGGCATTCAGGCCGGCGACATCAACCGCGTCAACCAGCTGGTGGAAACCAAGATCCTGCCATACGTGGATTTCCAGCGCATGACCTCGCTGGCCGCCGGCCGTCACTGGCGTACCGCCACGCCGGACCAGCAGCAGCGCCTGTCGGCCGAGTTCCGTACCCTGCTGGTGTACACCTATTCGGGCGCCCTGTCGCAGATCAAGAATGAAACCGTGGACTTCAAGCCGCTGCGCGCCAGCCCCGACGATACCGAAGTGGAAGTGCGTTCGCAGGTCAATGTCGCCCGTGGCGAACCAGTCTTGCTGAACTACCGCGTGGCCAAGTCGCCTGCCGGCTGGAAGATCTATGACATCAACGTGATGGGCGCCTGGCTGGTGGAAACCTACAAAAGCAGCTTCAACAGCGAAATCAGCAAGGGCGGCATCGATGGCCTGATCAAGACCCTGGCCGACAAAAACAAGGCGCTGGCCTCGCGTCCTGCGGCCAAAGCCAAATAATCGGCTATCATACTAGCTCCAGCACCCGACCAGCGCAGCCCGACGCCATGCCAGACCCTCTCGACACCTTGCAGTCCTTGACCTCCCTGACCGTGCACAACGCCACTTCGGCGTTGGAGCAGGGGCTGGACGCGATCCGCTCGGGCCAGACCAGGTTTGACCTGCGCAATGTCAAGGCCGTCGATTCGGCGGCCGTGTCGGTCATGCTGACGTGGCAGCGCGCGGCACAGGAAGCGGGCGCCGTGCTGGAGCTGAACAACCTGCCGACCAACCTGAAAAACCTGACCAAGCTGTATGGCGTCTGCTCGCTCGTGTCGAGCACGCTGTCGGCCGACGACTGTGGCACTGCCGGCGCGCACGCCGCGCGCAGCCCGTCCGACCTGCATCATCATTGATCCTGTCCCGCTCCCCGCATCAGCAGTAGTTATCAGGCCGGCCGTGCAGCAGCGCCGCCGGACTGATCTCCAAGTGTTCCACGAATTTTCCAACTATAATTGACTGTTGCGCCACCTTCAACAGAAGACGGCGCCCGGCACCGGCCTGTCGGCCTGACCTTACTCCGGCAAGCGGCGCATCACACCAGAACACAAGCACATGACCGCAATTCAAATCACGAATGTCGAAAAGAGCTATAAATCGCTCAAGGCGCTGGGCGGCGTCTCGCTGGCGATCGAGGAGGGCGAATTTTTCGGCCTGCTCGGTCCCAACGGCGCCGGCAAGACCACCCTTATTTCCATCATCGCCGGCCTGATACGGCCGGACGCCGGCAGCGTCACCATCCAGGGCCACGACGTGGTCACCGACTTCCGCAATGCCCGCCGCAGCGTCGGCGTGGTGCCGCAGGAACTGGTGTTCGATCCCTTCTTCACGGTGCGCGAAACCTTGCGCCTGCAGTCCGGCTACTTCGGCCTGCCGAACAACGACAAGTGGATCGACGAGGTGATGGAAAACCTCGACCTGACCGGCAAGGCCGACACCAATATGCGCGCGCTGTCGGGCGGCATGAAGCGCCGCGTGCTGGTGGCCCAGGCGCTGGTGCACAAGCCGCCCGTGATCGTGCTCGACGAGCCGACCGCCGGCGTCGACGTGGAACTGCGCCAGACCCTGTGGAAATTCATCTCGCGCCTGAACCGCGAAGGCGGCCACACGGTGGTCTTGACTACCCACTACCTGGAAGAGGCGCAAGCCATGTGCCAGCGCGTGGCCATGCTGAAAACCGGCAAGGTGGTGGCGCTCGACACCATGTCGGCCCTGATCCGCCGCATCGCCGGCTCGCAGCTGCAGGTACACCTGCTGCACGGCAGCCTGCCGGCCGATCTGCGCCACCTGGTACTGCACCCCGAAGAGCAGCAGGCGCCGAACAAGTTCAGCCTGCGCGTGAACGACTACAGCGAAGTCGAACAGATCCTGGCCCGCCTGCGCGAGTCGGGCGCCGTGATCGATGAAATGCAATTGCAACAAGCTGACCTGGAAGATATCTTCTTGCAGATCATGGATAAAGGTACCGTATGATGTCGTCAGGCTTTCGCACCCTCGTCTATAAAGAGACCTTGCGCTTCTGGAAAGTGGCGACGCAAACCGTGGCCGCCCCCGTGCTGACCTCGATGCTGTACCTGCTGGTGTTCGGCCATGTACTGGACGGGCGCGTCGAACCGAGTCCCGGCGTCAGCTACACCGCCTTTCTGATTCCCGGCCTGGTGATGATGAGCGTGCTGCAAAACGCGTTCGCCAACTCCTCGTCCTCGCTGATCCAGTCTAAGATCACCGGCAACCTGGTGTTCGTGCTGCTGACCCCCTTGTCGCACTGGGAAATCTTTTCAGCGTATGTACTCGCTTCGGTCGCGCGCGGCCTGGCGGTGGGCTTCGGCGTGTTCGCCATCACCTGCTGGTTCGCCGACCTGTCGTTCGTGGCGCCGCTGTGGATCATCGTGTTTGCCTTCCTGGGCGCCGCCCTGCTGGGCACCATGGGCCTGATCGCCGGCATCTGGGCCGAGAAATTCGACCAGCTGGCCGCCTTCCAGAACTTTTTGATCGTGCCCGCCACGTTCCTGTCGGGCGTGTTCTATTCGATCCATTCCCTGCCCGCGCTGTGGCAGACGGTGTCGCACCTGAACCCCTTCTTCTACATGATCGACGGCTTCCGCTATGGCTTCTTCGGCACCTCCGACGTCAATCCGTGGCTGAGCGTGTCGATTGTCGCCGGCTTCCTGGTGATCCTGGCGTTCGCCTCGATCCGCCTGCTGAAAAGCGGCTACCGCCTGCGTCATTAATACTATTTACGACCCAATTCAAATCTCCAAGGACTTATCGTGACCACCACACCAGAACTGATCCACGGCTACCTGCAAGCCGGCCTCGAATGCACCCACCTCGAAGTGGAGGGCGACGGCCAGCACTTCCAGGCCATCATTGTCTCGCCCGCGTTTGCCGGCAAGCGTTTGATCCAGCGCCACCAGATCGTCTACGCGGCGCTGGGCGACCGCATGCGCGAAGAAATCCACGCGCTGTCGATGAAAACCCTGACCCCTGAAGAATACCAAGGATAAGCCATGGACAAGCTCCTGATCAACGGCGGCAACCGCCTGAACGGCGACATCGCCATCTCCGGCGCCAAGAACGCCGCCCTGCCCATCCTGTGCGCGGGTCTCTTGACCGCCGGCGACCTGGAACTGTCGAACGTGCCGCACCTGCACGATGTCGCCACCATGCTCAAATTGCTGGGCCAGACGGGCTTGAAAGTGCAGCAGGACGGCGACCGCGTGGTGCTCAATGGCAGCGCCATCACCAGCCTGGAAGCGCCGTATGACCTGGTGAAAACCATGCGCGCCTCGATCCTGGTGCTGGGGCCATTGCTGGCGCGCTTCGGCGAAGCGAAAGTGTCGCTGCCGGGCGGCTGCGCCATCGGTTCGCGTCCGGTCGACCAGCATATCAAGGGCCTCGAAGCGCTGGGCGCCGAGATCCGTATCGAAGCGGGCTATATCTACGCCAAGTGCGCCAAGCTCAAGGGTGCGCGCATCGTGACCGACATGATCACCGTCACCGGTACCGAAAACCTGCTGATGGCCGCGACCCTGGCGCAGGGCGAGACCATCCTGGAAAACGCCGCCTGCGAGCCGGAAGTGACGGACCTGGCCAACCTGCTGGTGGCGATGGGCGCGAAGATCGACGGCATCGGCACCAGCCGCCTGGTGATCCAGGGCGTGGCCGAGCTGCATGGCGCGGCCCACGCGGTGATTGCCGACCGTATCGAAACCGGCACCTTCTTGTGCGCGGTGGCGGCCACCGGCGGCGACATCACCCTGCGCAATGTGCGCACCGACATCCTCGACGCGGCGCTCGACAAATTGCGCGCGATGGGCCTGACAATGACCTTTGGCGCCGACTGGATCCGCGCCGAAATGTCGGCCCGTCCGAACCCGGTCAGTTTCCGCACCACCGAATACCCGGGTTTCCCGACCGACATGCAGGCGCAGTTCATGGCCGTCAACACGATCGCCAATGGCGCCAGCCGCGTCACCGAAACCATCTTTGAAAACCGTTTCATGCACGTGCAGGAAATGAACCGCCTGGGCGCCGACATCACCATCGAAGGCAATACGGCCATCATCGCCGGCGTCAAGCAGCTGCGCGGCGCGCCCGTGATGGCGACCGACCTGCGCGCCTCGGCCTCGCTGGTGATCGCGGCCCTGGCGGCCGACGGCGAAACCCTGATCGACCGCATCTATCACCTCGACCGCGGTTACGACCGCATGGAAGTGAAATTGTCCGCGGTCGGCGCGAACATCGTGCGCATCAAATAAAGAAGACAAGAACATGAATGGTTTGAACAACGACTCGCAGCTGATCCTGGCGCTGTCCAAGGGCCGCATTTTCGACGACACCATGCCGCTGCTGGAAGCGGCCGGCATCCGCGTGCTGGAAAACCCGGAAACCTCGCGCAAGCTGATTTTGCCGACCAACGATCCGAACGTGCGCGTGATCATCGTGCGCGCCAGCGACGTGCCAACCTATGTGCAGTATGGCGCGGCCGACTTCGGCGTCGCCGGCAAGGACGTGCTGCTGGAACACGGCGGCGAAGGCCTGTACCAGCCGATCGACCTGAATATCGCCGCCTGCCGCATGTCGGTCGCGGTGCAGGCCGGCTTCGACTACGAAAAAGCCGTGCACCAGGGCGCGCGCCTGCGGGTGGCCACCAAGTTCGTGCACACGGCGCGCGAGCACTTTGCCGCCAAGGGCGTGCACGTCGACCTGATCAAGCTGTATGGCTCGATGGAACTGGCGCCGCTGGTCGGCCTGTCCGACGCCATCGTCGATCTGGTGAGCACCGGCAGCACCCTGCGCGCGAACAACCTGGTGGAAGTCGAACACATCATGGAAATCTCGTCGCGCCTGGTGGTCAACCAGGCGGCCTTGAAACTCAAGCGCGAGCGCTTGCAGCCGATCATCGAGGCGTTTGAACGCGCCTCGCAAGCCAAGTAACACGCACCGGAACAAGCAGGAAGATCATCATGCCGATACAGATACGCAAGCTCGATTCAAGCCAGGATGGCTTTCAACAGTCGCTCGACACGCTGCTGGCGTTCGAAGCGGGCACCGATGAAGCGATTGAAACGTCGGTCACGAAAATCCTGGCCGACGTGAAAACGCGCGGCGACGCCGCCGTGCTGGAATACACCAACCGTTTCGACCGCATCCCGCATGGCGGCGCGGCCGAAATGGCGGCCTTCGACATCTCGCAAGCCGAGCTGCAGGCGGCCCTGAACGGCTTGCCGTCGGCCCAGCGCGAAGCGCTGCAGGTCGCCGCGCAGCGCATCCGCGTGTTCCACGAACGCCAGCGCGACGAGCTGAAAGGCTTTACCTACACCGAAGCTGACGGCACGGTGCTGGGCCAGAAGATCACGCCGCTGGACCGGGTCGGCATCTATGTGCCGGGCGGCAAGGCCGCCTATCCTTCGTCGGTGCTGATGAACGCGATTCCCGCGCAGGTGGCGGGCGTGGCCGAGATCATCATGGTGGTACCGACGCCGGACGGCATCAAGAACCAGATGGTGCTGGCGGCCGCCGCGATTGCCGGCGTCACGCGCGTGATCACCATCGGTGGCGCGCAGGCGGTCGGCGCGCTGGCGTATGGCACGCGCACGATCGCCGCCGTGGATAAAATCGTCGGCCCCGGCAACGCCTATGTGGCCGCCGCCAAGCGCCGCGTGTTCGGCATCGTCGGCATCGACATGATCGCCGGGCCGTCCGAAATCCTGGTGCTGTGCGACGGCACGACCGACCCGGACTGGGTGGCGATGGACCTGTTTTCGCAGGCCGAGCACGACGAGCTGGCGCAGGCGATCTTGCTGTGCCCGGACGCGGACTATATCGCGCGCGTCGAGGAAAGCATCGCCAGGCTGCTGCCGACCATGCCGCGCCAGGCCACCATCAGCACTTCGCTGCAGGACAGGGGCGCGCTGATCAAGGTGCGCGACATGGACGAAGCGTGCGCGATTGCCAACAGCATCGCGGCGGAACACCTGGAAATCTCGGCGCACGAGCCGTGGCAGTGGGCCGATCAAATCCGCCATGCGGGCGCCATGTTCCTCGGCCGTTTTTCGTCCGAATCGCTGGGCGACTATTGCTGCGGCCCCAATCACGTGCTGCCGACCTCGCGCACGGCGCGTTTTTCCTCGCCGCTGGGCGTGTATGACTTCCAGAAGCGCTCGTCGATCATCCATGTCAGCGAAGCCGGCGCGCAAACCCTGGGCAAGGTCGCCGCCACCCTGGCCTATGGCGAAGGCTTGCAGGCGCACGCGCGCAGCGCCGAACTGCGCTTGAAACCGCAATGATATCGCCGGCGCCGGCGCAGGACTGGCTCAACCGGGTCTGGTGCGAAGACGCGCTGGCCGGGCTGGCCCGCATTCCCGATGGCGCGGTCGACCTGATCCTGACCGACCCGCCGTACAACCTGGGCAAGGACTACGGCAATGCCTCGGACCAGCAGACGGTGGCCGACTACCTGCGCTGGACCGAGCAGTGGATCGATACGGCGCTGCCCAAGCTGAAAGCCAACGGCAGCCTGTATATTTTCACCACCTGGCGCTTTTCGCCCGAGATCTTCGTGATGCTGAAACAGCGCATGGCGATGATGAATGAAATCATCTGGGACCGCCGCGTGCCGTCGATGGGCGGCAGCGTGCGCAGCTTTTCGTCGGTGCACGACACGATCGGCTTTTTCGTCAAGCGCAAGGACTATTACTTCGACCTCGACGCGGTGCGCATCGCGTATGACGCGGCGACCAAAAAAGCCCGTTCGCGCTCGATCTTCATCGGCGCCAAATGGCTGGAAGTGGGCTACAACCCGAAGGATTTGTGGAGCGTGTCGCGGTTGCACAAGGAACACCCGGAGCGGGCCGACCATCCGACCCAGAAGCCGCTGGAAATCATCGAGCGCATGGTGAAGGCCTCGTGCCCGCCCGGTGGCGTGGTGCTCGACCTGTTCATGGGCAGCGGCACCACGGCGCTGGCGGCCAGGCGCTGCGGGCGCGATTTCGTGGGGTTTGAACTGAACCCCGATTACTGCGCCATTATCGAGCAGCGGCTGGCGGCGCTGGAGCTGGAGCAGAATGCACCGGCGCCGGCGCCGGCGCCGGCGAAAAAGAAAGCCGTCAGCCGGCCGGCCGCCAAAAAGACCGCGGCCAGGAAACCCCGCCGCGCCGCCGTGCCGGAAGACGCCGCCGTCTAAATTGTCATTCATGTCAGGAGTGTTTGCAGCATGTCTTTCCTCGATCAGTTAATCCAGAACACGGTACGCGCCGATGTGCAAGCCATCGGCACGTATCACGTGCCCGATGCCAGCGGCTACGTCAAACTCGATGCGATGGAAAACCCGTATCTGCTGCCGCAGCATTTGCGCGACGCGCTGGGCGTGCGCCTGGCTGGCGCCGTGCTGAACCGTTATCCGCCATCGTACGCCAGCCTGAAGACGGCCATCTGCGCCAAGCTGGGCGTGCCTGCCGGTTACGATGTGATCCTGGGCAATGGCTCCGATGAATTGATTTCCATGCTGGCGATGGCCTGCGCGAAACAGGGCGCGGCGCGCCGTGCCGTGCTGCTGGCGCCCGTGCCCGCTTTTGTCATGTATGGGCGCTCGGCGCAGCTGGCCGGCATGGACTTTGCCGGCGTGCCGCTCAATGACGATTTCACGCTCGACATGGACGCCATGCTGGCCGCCATCGAGCTGCACCGCCCGGCGCTGGTATTCCTGGCCTACCCGAACAATCCGACCGGCAATCTGTACGCGCCCGCCGATATCGAACGCATCATTGCCGCCCTCGGCGACACCGGCATCGCGGTGGTCGACGAAGCGTATGAACCGTTCGCGCAGCACAGCTTCATGGGTCGCCTGCCCGAGTTTCCCAACCTGGTGGTGATGCGCACCGTGTCGAAGCTGGGCCTGGCCGGCATCCGCCTGGGCTATATGTCGGCCGCGCCAGCCCTGCTGGAGCAGTTCGAGAAAGTGCGTCCGCCGTATAACGTCAATATCCTGACCCAGGCCGCGGCCGAATTCGCGCTGGACCACCTCGACGTGCTCAATGCCCAGGCCGCCTTGCTGAACCGCGCGCGCGATGCGCTGGCAGGCAGGCTGGCGGCGTTGCCCGGCGTGACGGTATTTCCCTCGAAGGCAAATTTTCTCTTGATTCGTGTGGCTGATGCCGACGATGTTTGCGTAAAACTGCTTGCCCACCGGGTTTTAATCAAAAATATGAGTAAAATGCATGCTGTGCTGGCCAATTGCCTGCGTGTCAGCGTCAGCACCCCCGAAGAAAACACCCTTTTTTACGATGCCTTCCAGGCATCCCTCGTTTAGCTAATCGCCAGAGTCCCTCCATGAACCGCACCGCAGACATCACGCGCAACACCAACGAGACGCAAGTTCGCGTCGCCATCAACCTCGACGGCACCGGCCAGCAACAGCTGAACACGGGCGTGCCCTTCCTCGACCATATGCTGGACCAGATCGCCCGCCACGGCCTGATCGACCTCGATATCACGGCGACGGGCGACGTGCATATCGACAACCACCATACGGTGGAAGACGTCGGCATCACCCTGGGCATGGCGGTGGCCAAGGCCATCGGCGACAAGAAGGGCATCCGCCGCTACGGCCACGCCTATGTGCCGCTGGACGAGGCGCTGTCGCGCGTGGTGCTCGATTTCTCGGGCCGCCCGGGCATCGAATACCATATTCCGTTTACGCGCGCGATGATCGCCGGCTTCGACGTCGACCTGACGCTGGAGTTTTTCCGCGGCTTTGTCAACCATGCGGGCGTGACTCTGCATATCGATAACTTGCGCGGCACCAATGCCCACCACCAGTGCGAAACCGTGTTCAAGGCCTTTGGCCGCGCACTGCGCATGGCTGCCGAGCTCGACGAGCGCGCGGCCGGCATCATTCCGTCGACCAAGGGCAGCCTGTAAGCGGCGCCCTGTGTCACTCTGTAGATTCTGAGAATAAAACACATGAATAAAATTGTGGTGGTGGATTACGGCATGGGCAACCTGCGCTCGGTGGCGCAGGCGCTGCGCGCGGTGGCGCCGGAAGCGGACGTGCGCATTTCGGGCCTGGCGGCCGACATCGACAGCGCCGACCGCATCGTGCTGCCGGGCCAGGGCGCGATGCCCGACTGCATGCGCAGCCTGCGTGAATCGGGCGTGATGGAAGCGCTGCTGCGCGCGGCCGACAGCAAGCCGGTGCTGGGCGTGTGCATCGGCGAGCAGATGCTGTTCGACGGCAGCGAAGAGGGCGACGCGGCCGGCCTGGGCTTGTTGCCCGGCAAAGTCGTGCGCTTCCAGCTCGACGGCCAGC
The DNA here is from genome assembly GCF_030944405.1 of Janthinobacterium sp. J1-1. Taxonomy (NCBI): domain Bacteria; kingdom Pseudomonadati; phylum Pseudomonadota; class Betaproteobacteria; order Burkholderiales; family Oxalobacteraceae; genus Janthinobacterium; species Janthinobacterium sp. J1-1. Next base: position 112,565 of record NZ_CP132339.1, on the reverse strand, counting down.
TGCAGGACGACGGCTCGCGCTTCAAGGTGCCGCAGATGGGCTGGAACCAAGTGAAACAAACGGCGTCACATGCCTTGTGGGACGGCATCGACGACGACGCTTATTTCTACTTTGTGCACAGCTATTTTGCTCAGCCTCAAGAGGCCGCGCACACGGTCGGCCAGACTATCTACGGCAAGCCGTTCGCGTGTGCCGTCGCCCGTGATAATATTTTCGCGACACAGTTCCACCCTGAAAAAAGTGCTGCCGCTGGTTTGCAGCTGTACAAGAACTTCGTTCACTGGCAACCCTGACCCCTGACCGTTGCTTTCCCAGAACCTTTTGCTTCTCACTCACCTTAAACCACACTGACCATGCTGCTTATTCCCGCCATCGACCTGAAAGACGGTCACTGCGTACGCCTGAAACAAGGCGATATGGAACTTGCCACCGTATTTTCCGAAGACCCGGCCGAAATGGCCCGCCATTGGCTGATGCAAGGCGCGCGGCGGCTGCATCTGGTCGACCTGAACGGCGCGTTTGCCGGCAAGCCGAAAAATGAAGGCGCCGTCAAGGCCATCCTGAAAGCCGTGCAAGATTTCGCGGTGGAACACGATATCGATGAAATTCCGGTGCAGCTGGGCGGCGGCATCCGCGACCTCGATACCATCGAGCGCTACCTGGACGCCGGCATCAGCTACATCATCATCGGCACGGCGGCCGTGAAAAGCCCGGGCTTTCTGCACGACGCCTGCGGCGCGTTCCCTGGCCATATCATCGTCGGCCTGGACGCCAAGGACGGCAAGGTGGCGACCGATGGCTGGAGCAAGATGTCGGGCCATGAAGTGATCGACCTGGCGAAAAAATTCGAAGCCTATGGCGTCGAATCGATCATTTACACGGATATCGGCCGCGACGGCATGATGGGCGGCATCAATATCGAAGCCACCGTCAAGCTGGCGCAAGCGGTGAAGATTCCCGTGATCGCCTCGGGCGGCCTGCACAACCTGGGCGACGTCGAAGCGCTGTGCGCGGTGCAGGACGAAGGCATCGAAGGCGTGATCTGCGGCCGTTCGATCTATGAAGGCACGATCGACCTGGCCTCGGCGCAACTGCGCGCCGACGAGCTGAGCGGCGACCTTGACGTGGAAGACGACGCCGAGGCCTGAGGCAGTACCGCCGGGGCGCGGATGCCCCGGTTTTCTTGTGGCGACAATCTGGATTAATCATGCTTGCAAAACGAATCATCCCCTGCCTGGACGTGACCAATGGCCGCGTCGTCAAGGGCGTCAATTTCACCGAGCTGCGCGACGCGGGCGACCCGGTGGAAATCGCGCGCCGCTATGACGAGCAGGGCGCCGACGAAATCACCTTCCTCGACATCACGGCATCGAGCGACAACCGCGGCCTGATCTTCGACATCATCGAAGCGGTCGCCTCGCAGGTCTTCATTCCGCTGACCGTCGGCGGTGGCGTGCGCGTGGTTGACGACGTGCGCCGCCTGCTCAACGCGGGTGCCGACAAGGTCAGCATCAACACCTCGGCCGTGACCAATCCGCAACTGGTGTACGAAGCGTCGCAAAAACATGGCTCGCAGTGCATCGTGGTGGCGATCGACGCCAAGCAGGTCTCGCCCGGCAAGTGGGAAGTATTTACCCATGGCGGGCGCAACGCCACCGGCCTCGACGCGTTCGAATGGGCGCGCAAGATGGAAAGCCTGGGCGCCGGCGAAATCCTGCTCACCAGCATGGACCGCGACGGCACGAAAATCGGCTTTGACCTGGGCCTGACGCGCGGCGTGTCCGATGCCGTCAGCATTCCCGTGATCGCCTCGGGCGGCGTGGGCGGCTTGCAGGACCTGGCCGACGGCATCAAGCTGGGCCGCGCCGACGCAGTGCTGGCCGCCAGCATCTTCCACTATGGCCAGCACACGGTGCAGGAAGCCAAGCGTTTCATGGCGCAGCAGGGCATTCCGATGCGCCTGGTTTAAGAGGATAGAGATAACATGCAGAACGGAACTATGGTCGCAAGCAATGCAAAGTGGCTGAAAAAGGTCAAATGGGATGAGCACGGCCTGGTGCCCGTGATCGCGCAGGAAGCGGGCAGCAACGATGTGCTGATGTTCGCCTGGATGAACCGCGACGCGCTGGCGCGCACGGTGGAACTGGGCGAGGCCGTCTACTGGAGCCGTTCGCGTAAAAAACTGTGGCACAAGGGCGAGGAATCGGGCCACACGCAAAAGGTGCTGGAAATCCGCCTCGATTGCGATGAAGACGTGGTCTTGCTGAAAATCGAGCAAACCGGCGGCATCGCCTGCCATACCGGCCGCCATTCCTGCTTCTTCCAGAAGTTCGAGGGCGACGAAAAGACCGGCGAATGGCAGATCACCGAGCCGGTGCTGCAAGATCCCGATACCATTTACGCACACACGAAGAACAAATGAGTGAAACCCTGAAACGTCTGGCCGCCGTGATCGAATCGCGCAAGCTGGCCAATGGCGGCGACCCGGCCACCTCCTATGTGGCGCGCCTGTTTGCCAAGGGCGACGATGCGATCCTGAAAAAAATCGGTGAAGAAGCGACGGAAACCGTGATGGCCGCCAAGGATGCGCGGCGCGACAACGATCCGTCCAAAGTGCTGTACGAATGCGCCGACCTGTGGTTTCATTCGCTGGTCATGCTGGCCCAGTTCGATTTGACGCCGCAGCAGGTGCTCGATGAACTGGCGCGCCGCGAAGGCCTGTCCGGCCTCGAGGAAAAAGCCGCGCGCAAGGATGAGCAGCGCGACGCCGGCGAAGCGGACAAACACTGACCAACCCTGGAGCCTGCGTGGATAACTGTATTTTCTGCAAGATCGCCGCAAAACAGATTCCGTCGACCATCGTGTACGAGGACGACGACTTGCTGGCCTTTAAAGACATCAACCCGGCCGCCCCCGTGCATCTGCTGTTGATCCCGAAACGCCATGTGGCGACCCTGTCCGATTGCGACGACAGCCATGTGGACCTGCTGGGCAAGCTGTTGCGCCTGGCGCCCAGGCTGGCGGCCGAGTTCGGCTGCGCCGTCAGCATGGACGCCGATGGCGTGCCATCGGGCGGCTTCAAGACCCTGATCAACAGCGGTCCGGACGGCGGCCAGGAGGTGTACCACCTGCACCTGCACATGTATGGCGGCCCGCGTCCGTGGCGTAATCAGCATTGACCCCATACTGAGATTGCGCGATGCAGCAAGTTCGCGTGTATACTATCCGCATTGGTTGACGCTACTCGGGCGCTGTCCCGCAAGGAGAATGTGATGGGTTCATTGAGTATTTGGCACTGGCTGATCGTTCTGGTGATCGTGATGCTGGTCTTTGGCACCAAGAAACTGGGCAATATGGGCGGTGATATCGGCAAGGCCGTCAAAGGCTTCAAGGATGGCGTCAAGGGCGACGATGAAAAACCGCCGGCGAACACCCCTCCCGTGCCACCATCGCAAGTGGCCGACAAGAGCACGATCGACGTCGACACGAAAGAGAAAAGCAAGTTCTGATGGCGTGGCAGGGCTAGCGCCTTGCCCGTTTGAAGCACTTGGACGCTTATGATCGATCTCGGTCTCTCTAAAATCGCCATCATTGGCGTGGTGGCGCTGATCGTCATCGGTCCTGAAAAGCTGCCGAAGGTGGCGCGCATGGCCGGCACCTTGTATGGCCGGGCGCAACGTTACCTGAACCAGGTGAAATCCGAGGTCACGCGTGAAATCGAACTCGAAGAGCTGAAAAACCTGCAGAAGGAAGTGCAGGAGGCGGCCGATTCGGTCAAGCAAAGCGTGGAGAAATCCATGCATGGCGTGGAAAATTCGATTTCCGGCAGCCTGGCCGAGGTGGAAAACGCCTGGCGCGGCGATACTTCCGTGTATGCGGCGCAGGACCACGACGGCCACGACGCGCATGAAGCCATGTTGCGCGCCACCCAGGACGACCTGGCCCGCAAGGCGCGCGAGTTCCGTCGCAAGAAACTGGTACGCAATTCCGCCATTCCCGGCTGGTACAAACAGCGCCATGGCGGCAAGCAGCATGTGCAGTCGGCCGCGGCCCGCGTGGCGCGCTTCCGGCCGCGCAGCGCCTCCTCCCCATCGTCTTTTTACTCATGAGTAGCAAATCTCCGGTGGAAGAAACTTTTATTTCGCATCTGGTCGAGTTGCGCGACCGCCTGGTCAAGGCTTCGATCGGCATCGCGGTGGTGTGCGCGGTGTTGTTCTATTGGCCCGGTCCCGCCCAGATCTACGACTTTATCGCCGCGCCGATGATCGCCTCGCTGCCGGCCGGTTCGAAAATGATCGCCACCGGCGTCATTTCGCCGTTCCTGGTGCCGATGAAGGTCACCCTGGTGATCTCCATCATCGTCGCCCTGCCGTGGGTGCTGTACCAGATGTGGGCATTTATCGCCCCAGGCCTGTATCTGCATGAAAAGCGGCTGGTCGCGCCACTGGTCATCTCGTCTTCGCTGCTGTTCATGGCCGGCGTGGCCTTCTGCTATTTCTTTGTATTTGGCCGCGTGTTTCATTTCATTAGCAATTTTTCACCATCGTCGATCGCGGTGACGCCCGATATTGAAAACTACCTCGATTTTGTCATGTCGATGTGCCTGGCCTTTGGCGCCACCTTCGAAGTACCGGTGGTGGTGGTGATCCTGGTGCGCATGGGCCTGGTCAGCATCGCCAAGCTCAAGGAAGTGCGCCCTTACGTGATCGTTGGCGCCTTCGTGATCGCCGCCATCGTCACGCCGCCCGACATCGTCAGCCAGTTCGCGCTGGCCGTCCCGATGTGCCTGCTGTTCGAACTGGGCCTGCTGGTGTCGCCGATGTTTGTCAGGGCCACCCAGGCGCCGGAAGAAGCGTCGTAGACGTTACTTTATCGAGCCCATGAAAAAGCCGCTGTCTTCCCGAGGAAGCAGCGGCTTTTTTGCGGGTGGGGATGTGACTCAATACTGCAGCATCAGCTTGCTGAGTATGCCCAGGTTCAGCAGGATCAAGGTGCTCATCATCCAGTAGACATGCTTCATGTCCGCACCATGGCGCAAATCCATGCGTTCCAGCCGAGCGTCGATTTTCTGCTCGAACGATTTCAGCCTTTGTTCGACCAGTTTGATTTCACCCAGCACATTGCGCTCGACGGCCGCCAGTTCGCCATGCACCACGACAGCGCTGCCCAGTACGTCACCAAGCGCCGCCGCGTGGGCTTCGGCTTGCATGGTGGGAACGCCGGAGGACGCGAGGCGTTTGGCGTAATCGAGGGTATCGAACTGGATCGGCATATGCATCATCACTCCCTGGTTCCACACTAGCAGAAAAATCGGCAAATGCCAGTAATGCTATGGACGTTGTCGATTGAACTACGCTACGCCGATGCCGGCTGGACGGCTTGTGATACCGCAAACGCATAAAAAAGGGCGCCGCGGCGCCCTTTGCGTCAGCATGGTTCAAGGCCTTACTGCATCAATTCCTTGATCACCTTGACCGGCGCGCTGCCATAGCTGAGGAATTGCTCATGGAAATCCTTCAGCACGAAGCGGCTGCCCAGTGCCTGCTTGCGCTGTTCGCGCAAGTCCATGATTTCGCTGTAGCCGCTGAAGTAACTGGTCAGTTGAACCGAGCTCAACTGCACGCGGCGCCACTTTTCCGTGGCTTCGCGCTTGGTCTGGAAGGCCTGGCGCGTCAGCAGGTCGAGCGCCTGTGCTTCCGTCATGCCCAGCACGTGCACGCTGTAATCGAGGATGGTGTTGGTGACGCTGCGCAAGTTCCACTTCGAGTACATCAGCCACATTTCCGCTTCATTGTTGCCGTAGCCCGATTCGAGCATCATGCGCTCGCCATACACGGCCCAGCCTTCGACCATGGCGCCGTTGCCGAAGATGGCCTTGATCAGCGACGGCGACTTGTTGGCATACACCAGCTGCGTGTAGTGGCCGGGGATGGCTTCGTGGATATTCAGGATCTGCAAGATCCAGTGGTTGTATTCGCGCAAGCTGCTTTCCGCCTGCTCCGGCGTTTCGCCGTCGAGCGGCGTCACGTTGTAATAGGTGCGGTCCTGCGGGCGGTAGGGGCCTGGCGCTTCGATGCTGGCGCCGGCCACGCCGCGCTGATAGGGCGGCGTTTCACGCACCACCAGCGGCTTTTGCGGGTCCATCGTCAGCAGGTTGTGGCTGGTGACCCATTCCTGCAGCTGCGGGATCTGGCGGCGGATTTCCGGCACGAAGTCGGCCGGCGCCACGTGATTGCTGGACAGCTTGTCGATCACCATGCCGATCTTGTCGGTGCGGTCCTGCGGCTTGGCGACATTGCCCATGGTTTTGGTCCACAGCTCGTCGGACAGGCTGTCCATGTGCTCGAGCAGCTTTTCGCGCGCCGCCAGCGCCTTCTGGTACATCTGTTCGGCGCTGACGCTGGCCTGGATATCGTAATTGAATTTCTGCTCATACAGTTCCTTGCCGATGCGGAAGGAGCGCGCGCCGTTTTGCGCCAGCGCGGCGTCCTGCTCGGTCAGCCAGGCGGCATAGCCCTGCACGGCCGTACGGGCCGCCGTGACGCGCGCGTTGTACAGCTGCTTTTCGGTCGGCGTCAGGATCGACGCCTGCGCTGCCTTGTTCAGGTCGTCGAGCACGCTCAGCACGCCTGCGCTCTGGGCAATCGCCAGCTGCGTGTGTTCGCGCGTCGGATTGACGATGCTGGCGCGCGCGGCAATATAGTATTGCGGCACGGTGGCGATGCGCTTGAGCAAAGTGCGCAGGCGCTGCGGCTGCGCAGCGTATTCCGTGTTGAGGATGAAGTCGATCGAGCTGGCCACGTTGTACATGGCCGGATTCCATTCGAATTCGCGGAAGGTGGTCAGGTACCAGCGGTCCGATTGCAGCTTGTTGGTCAAGAGGGCCAGGTCGGTGCGTTGCTTGTCCGACATCTTGCTGCCGTCGAGCTTGCCGAATTTTTCCAGCCATTCATTGATAAAGGCCAGTTGGCGCTGGCGGTTGGCCGCGTCGGGGATCGTCAGGTTGGCGGCGCCGTCGTATTTACCGGCGGAAATCGCGCTTTCCGGATCGAGGCGCCACAGATTGGTCAGGAACTGGCCACTGAGGTAATTCATGGTGCGGTCGCGGCTGTTTTCGCCGGCGATGGCGGCAGCGGCGGCGGCCGTGGCGGTGGCGCCGACGACGGCGGCCTTCTTGCCCACGCTTTTCTTCTTGCTGCTGCTGGTGGTGGCCTTGCCATTTTTCTGCGGCTTCTTGGCAGCGCTGGCTGGCGACAGCGTAAACGTCATCATCAACGCCGCAAGCACAACTTTGTTTCTTATCATCATAAATATTCTCTTGATTATTTGGTTATTTGTGTCTATCAGTAAATATTAAACTGATAATGTCGGTAACAAACAACGATTGCACAGCCTTGCTGTGCTTGCCGTGGCGGCCCAAAGATTAGCATCAATCGCCGGCGTTGCGCCACTTTTAGATGCGATCAGACGACGATGGCGTGCTGGCGCAGGATTTCCTGCAGGCGTGCATTGATGGTGTCGACGGCCTGCTTGCCGCGCGCCATGCCGCTGGCATGGATCACCGTTTGCCGGGTCGTGCGCAGCGTGATGCACACCGTGTACGAGCGGAACAGCCAGCTCCAGAAATTGGTTTCATGGCTGGCCTGCTCCATGTCGCGCCACTGCACGCCCGTCAGTTTTTTCTTCCATGGCAAGATGCCGGAAGCCAGCCAGACGCCCGCCTCGTCGTAATACAGCTGATGGCTGCGGATCGTCAGCAGGCGGTAGCCGACGATCAGCGCCGAGCCGATCAGCACGATCAAGGCGGCGCGCGTGTTGTACTTGAAGGCCAGCGGCAGGGCGGCAAAGAACAGCAGTACCGCGATGGCGAAGGTGCCGGCATACGCGGTCCAGGACTTGGCGCACAAAAAAACGGCGCGCGGGCCGGCGCTGGCGGGGAGGGCGAGTGGGTCGGTCATGGGCGCAATCGTAATGCAAGGGAAAAAACATCATCGCATGGAATCCGGCTGGCCGTTCGCGCCAGCCTTATTTTTTCAGCCCCTCCTGCAGCATGCCCAGCATGTCGTTGGCCGACATGCGCGCGGCCGCGTCGCTGCCTTCCAGCAGGCTGTCGGCCAGGTCGCGCTTGTGCTGGTGCAATTCGACGATGCCTTCCTCGATCGTGTGCCTGGCCACCAGCCGGTAGATCGTCACGGGGCGCAATTGCCCCATGCGGTGGGCACGGTCCGAGGCCTGGTCTTCGACGGCCGGATTCCACCACGGGTCCATATGGATCACGTAATCGGCCGCCGTCAGGTTGATGCCCATGCCGCCCGCTTTCAGGCTGATCAGGAACACCTCGCCGTCGCCCGCCTGGAAGGCGTCGACCCGCCGCTTGCGTTCCTGCATGGTGGTACTGCCATCCAGATACTGGTAGCTGACGCCATGCTGCTCCAGGTGCTGGCGGATCAGGGTCAAATGGTCGACAAACTGGCTGAACACCAGCACCTTGTGGCGGTTTTCCAAGAGGCCCGACAGCAGCTCGGCAAACGCCGCCAGCTTGCTGCTGGCCAGCCCCAGTTCCGGCGCCACCAGCTGCGGGTTGCAGCAGGCGCGGCGCAGCTTCATGATTTCGGCCAGGATCTGGATGGCTTTTTTCGAGGTCGGCCCTTCCACCATGGCCAGCTTTTCCAGCGCTTCGCGGCGCAGCGACTCGTACAAGGCGGTCTCCTGCGGCGACAGCTGCACCTCCAGCACGATTTCCGTGCGCGGCGGCAGTTCCGACAGCACTTGCGTCTTGGTGCGGCGCAAGATGAATGGCGCGATCAGGCGCTTGAGCCGCAGACGGGCGCCGGCCGCCGCCCGCTTGTCCTGGTCTTTTTCGATCGGACCGGCAAAGCGCAGGTTGAACTGGTCCAACGTGCCGAGCAGACCCGGATTGATGAAGCGGAACAGGTTCCACAATTCGCCCAGGTGATTTTCCAGCGGCGTGCCGCTGGCCACCATGCGAAAATCCCCCTGCAGCGCCATCACGGCCTGCGAGCGCTTGGTGGCGCCATTCTTGATGGCCTGCGCTTCATCGAGCACGATGGTATGCCAGCGCACGCCGGCAAACAGCGCCGCTTCCTGCTGCAGCAGGCCATAACTGGCCACCACCAGGTCGAACGGCTGCAGCTTGTCGAGCATGTCAACGCGGTCACCGCTGCCAAACAGTTTCAGGTTCAGGGTCGGCGCGAAGCGCTGCGCCTCGGATAGCCAGTTCATGCACACCGACGTGGGCGCCACCACCAGGGTCGGGCCATTGGGTGCGCGCGACAGGATCAGCGCCAGCGCCTGCAAGGTTTTGCCGAGGCCCATGTCATCGGCCAGGCAGGCGCCCACGCCCCAGTTGGCCAGGCGCGCCAGCCATTCGAAGCCGGCCAGCTGGTAGTCGCGCAAGTCGGCTTGCAAGGTGGAGGGCAGTTGCGGCGTGTAGTCGTCCAGCGCGCGCAGGCGCAGCAGGTGCTCGCGCCACAGTTTGTCGGCGTTCACGCCGCCGGCGTCATGCGCCAGTTCTTCCAGCGCAAACGCGGCCAGCGGATGCACATGCACGCCATCCTCGTGCACCTGGCCATACGCGGCCAGTTCGGACAGGCGCCGGTGCAGCTCGTCGCTGAGCGCCAGGAACTGGTTGTCGCCCAGCGCCACGAAGCGGCTCTTGTTGTTCTGCATCAGGTCGAGCAGGGCGCGCAGGTCCATCACCTTGTCTTCGTCGATCTGCACTTCGCCGCTGGCGGCAAACCAGTCTTTGTCACTTTTGATCTTGAGCCGCATCTGGCCGCTGTCGATGCGTTTCGTCACGCGCATCGATTCGCCTTCGGGCCAGGCCAGCACGATGCCGGCCGGGTCGAGTTCCTGCAGTTCCACCAGCAATTGCAAGGATAGCGATGGCTGGCCCAGCAGCCATTCGCCATGCTCTTCCTCGGCCTGTTCCAGCACCAGGCACTGCTTGACCAGCTGGCGCTGCGCTTCGCGCTCGGCGTTCAGGTCGCGCCGCGCCTGCACCGCGCGTCCGGCGACGTCGGCAAACACGCTTTCGGCGCCGCTGCCGGGGGCGTAATAGGCGCCGCTGTCAACCAGCGGGCGCACCAGGATCTGCATCTTGAGGCCCTGGCTGTAGGGCAGCAGGTGGATATGCAGGCGCGGGTCGGCCGTGATCACTTCGGCGTCCGCCACGCCGCCGCCGATATCGGATTGCACCGTGACGATGGACGAGATGGCGCCGATCGCCTGCAGCACCTGTTTTTCCGCATGCAGCGGCACCGACAGCCCCAGGCCGACGATGGCGGCGATGCGCCGGTGCTCGTCCTGGATATGCACCACGCGCAAGCGGGTTGGGGTTTCCTTCAGCACCACCACGTCGACCGCTTCTTCCGGCACGGGCGGTTGCAGGCCCAGCCACAGCTGGCCGTCGTGCGACTTGATCAGCAGTTCCGGCGCGCCGGCCAGCAATTCCACGCGCGTGTCGGGTGCGTCGAGCCAGAACACCAGCGGGTGGCCCACCAGCAGCAGGGCCGCCTTGTCGGGCACGATTTCATGGCGCGGCGCCGATGAGTAATATTGCTTGAACGGGACGATGCTGGCAGCCGCGCGCACGTCGTGCGGCGACAGGAAATCGAGCTCGTGCGCCTCTTCGGCCAGGCGTTTCAATCCCATGGCGCGGCCCTTGCTCCAGCCGCCGCGCGCGTCGCGCTTCTGCTCGCGCACCTCCACCGCCGTCAGGCCGTAACGGGCGTCGAACGCCACCAGCCAGACCAGCCGCGAGGCACTTCCCGGTGCTTCGCTGGCCGCGCCCGGCTGCAGGTTGATCAGCGCGCTCAGCTGGCGCTGCCACGCTTCCTGGCGCTCGAACCACGGCGCCATATCGGTCAGGCCATGCTGCGCCCGTTTGGCGGTGGCGTAGTGTTCCTGAGCCAGGTCGCCCAGCAGGCCCAGCACGCCGGCCGCCTGCGCCGCCACCAGCTGGTAGCCTGCCGCGTCCGCTTGCGCCACCAGCGCCTGCAGCTGCGGCTTGCGTTCGGCCAGTTGCGGCAGCGACAGCCAGTAATACAGCAAACCCTGGAACAGCTGCGCCTGCAGGGCGGTTTCCCAGTGGCGCGTTTGTACCAGTTCTGCCTGCATCACGCCGGCGCGCACCAGGCGCAGCATGTGCAGCTGCTGGTAGACGGCGCTGTCATGGTTGGGTTGCACATGCACGGCGATATCGAGATAGGTCTCGGCCGTTTTCAGATGCCTGGCGTCGCCGCTTTTCAATAGCGCCAGCATGTACAGGTGGCCGCCGATGCCGGCAAACAGCAGCTTGCGCTTGCCGCTTTCCTTGCGCAGCGCCTTCAGGGCCGCTTCGAAGCCGGCCAGCGCCTGGGCATGCTCGCCACGCAGCACGGCGATGGTGCTGTCGATATACACCATCTGCGCGCCTTCCTGGCCAGCCAGGTAATCGGCCGCCTGCGCCAGTTCGCCGCACAGGATGGCGTCTTCGGCCAGGGCCAGCGGCAGCGCGGGTGCAATCCAGTCGCCGGCCGCCGTTTGCGCCGCGAAATGCGCGCGCGCATAGCCGCGGATGGCCGGCGCCGTGGCGGGCTCGCGCGGCGCATTGGCCAGCAGCACGGCCAGGATCTCGTCCTGCAGTTGCGGCACGATATAGGGCAGCATGGCCGGCTCGAACGGCCGGCCGCAGATCTCGATCAGCGGATGCAGCTGCTGCGCTTCGTAGCAGGCCATGCAGGCCACCAGCAGGCTGGCCACCTGGCTGCGCTCGTCATTGCGCAACAGCGCGATGCGCAAGCGCGCCACGCCTTGCCGGTAGCTGCGCAGTTCCACATAGCCGTCCCAGTTGCGGCGCACCGGGTTGATGGTTTCGATGGCCTGGCACAGGTCGCGAAAATGCAGGTGTTCGATCGCCTCGCGCATGGCCGGCCAGCGCAGTTTCGCTTCGCAGGCAAAGCCGCGTCCCACCACCTCGGTCGCCAGCGCCAAGCGCGCCAGCCGCTGCAGCATGGCGGTGACGACCGCCAGCGTAAATGGCGTGCCATCGGGCTCGACGATATTGGCGCGTTGCAGGTGTTCATACACGGCATGCTTGCCGACCGGCTCGCCGACGATGGCCAGCAAGGCCAGGATCATCTTCTCGTGCAGGTCGAGGGCGTCGAATTCTTCAAGCAATTCAGGCAAATGCGGGTCGGTCATGCGGGTTTTTGTGTTGGGTATGCATAAAAATCAGGCGGGCAGATTGGCGATCTGCACCGGCGCCTCGCCTTGCGGCGTAGCCAGCTGGAACACGCGCTGATAAAAGTACAGCTCCGCGTCCAGGGTGCGAATGATGTTTTCCGCCTTGCGGAAACCATGGCCTTCGCCCGCCAAAGGCACATAGGCCACCGGCACGCCGCTGGCGCGCAATGCGTCGACCATCAGCTGCGACTGCTGCGGCGGCACCACCTTGTCGTCCAGGCCCTGGAAGAAAATCATCGGCCGCGACAGTTTGTCGGTGTGGTGGATCGGCGAGCGCGCCTGGTACAGCGCTTCGGCCTCGGGCTGCGAAGCGATCAGGTAGTCATTGTAGTGCGATTCGAATTTGTGCGAATCGAGGTCCAGCCCTTTCAGGTCCGACACGCCATAGTAGCTGGCACCGGCCTTGAACACATCGTGGAAGGTCAGCGCGCAGAGGGTGGTCAGGCCGCCGGCGCTGCCGCCGCGGATGATCAGGCGCTCGCCGTCGGCCAGGCCCTGTGCCACCAGATAGCGCGCGCCGGCGATGCAGTCGTCCACGTCGACGATGCCCCATTGGCCGCGCAGTGCGTCGCGGTAGGCGCGGCCGAAGCCGCTGCTGCCGCCATAGTTCACATCCAGCACGCCGATGCCGCGGCTGGTCCAGTACTGCGTCGCCAGCTTTAATGTATTGCTGGCCATGCTGGTGGGTCCGCCATGGCTGATGACGATCACCGGCGGCAGCGTGCCTTCTGGGGCCTGCGCGTCGGCGTTCACGGGTGGATAGAAAAACGCGTGCGCCGTGCGGCCGCCGGTAGTCGGGTAGCTGATGCTGCGCGGCACCGACAAGTAATCGAGCGCGGGCAGTTCCGTGATCGATTGCGCCAGCACTTCCAGTTCATTGTTCGACAGGTCGATGCGCGCCAGTTCCAGCGCGATGGTGGGGCTGCCGCCCAGCAAGGCCACATAGCCGGGGCCGACGCGCAGTTCGCGGATTTCCTGGTACGGGTGCGGCAAGGCTTCCAGTTTTGCCGCGCCCACCGTCAGGCGGCCCAGGTGGCTCACGCCCTGCACGATATAGGAGCAAATCAGTTCATCGTCGGACACAAAACCGTACAGGCTGCCGCCAAAGGTCCAGTGCGGCGTGGCAAATTCGGCTGCCATCGGACACAGCGCTTCCACCGCGTCGCCGTGCAGGCGGTACAGATTCCACCAGCCGCTGCGGTCCGACACAAAATGCAGCACGCCGGCCGGCGACCATTCCGGCTGGCAAATCGACTCCTGCGCACTGCCGGCCACCAGGCGCGCTGTGCCCAGGCTGCCATCGGCTTGCACGTCGGCCAGCCACAATTCGGTACCCTGCCATGGCAGGCGCGGATGATCCCAGGTGATCCAGGCCAGCTGCCGGCCGTCCGGTGACAGGCGCGGCGCAGCATAAAAATCGTGGCCCTGCGCCAATACCGTTTCGGTGCCGTCGAAGCCGACCGCCGCCAGGGTGTTCTCGGGATGGGCATGGCCTTCTGCCGGATGCTGTTCTCGCACCGCGATCAGGCGCGCGCGGGTGCTGTCGACCACGAAGTCGGCATAACGGGCAGTGCCGCCGGCGCTGAACGCTTGCGGCACGGCGTCACCCTGGATGCGGTACAGGCGGTTATCCAGGAAATGCGAAAAATACACGCTCTCGCCGTCGATGGCATACGCGCCGCCGCCGTATTCATGCACGCGGGTGCGCACATTGAACGGCGCCGGCGTGACATCGTCGACGCGCGCGCCGCGCTGGCGCAGCAGGGTGTTGCGGCCCGCTTCGCTGGCCCTACCCGCCAGCCAGTACACATCGCCGCCGTCCGCACCGCCCAGCGCCAGCTGGGTCAGCGGCGAAGCGCCGGCCGCGACGATGGCGGCGCTGATCGGCGAAGGCCAGGCGCCGTAGGGGATCACAGGGGCGGTGGTGGTGGATGTCATGTGGAACTCCGTTCGGTGGATAGGGTGGCAAGCGCCAGGCGTGCATCATCATAAAGGAAGGCGCCAAGCTGCGCCAAATGCTGCAAACCGTTACCGGAATCAATGAGTTGGCGCCGATTGGATGCGATAATACCGCTTCCCCAAAGCTAGATTGCCTGCCATGCCACAATTTGCTCCGCTCCAGAACGACACCTTTTTGCGCGCCCTGCTGCGCCAGCCGACCGAGCATACCCCTGTCTGGCTGATGCGCCAGGCTGGCCGCTACCTGCCTGAATACCGCGCCACGCGCGAGCGTGCCGGTTCCTTCCTGGGCCTGGCGAAAAATCCCGATTACGCCACCGAAGTGACCTTGCAACCGCTGGACCGCTTTCCGCTCGACGCGGCGATCCTGTTTTCCGACATCCTGACGGTGCCCGACGCGATGGGCCTGGGCCTGTATTTCGCCGATGGCGAAGGCCCGAAATTCGAACGTCCGCTGCGCACCGAACAGGACGTGATGGCCTTGCAAGTGCCGGACCTGGAATCGCTCGATTACGTCTTCAAGGCCGTCACGCAGATCCGCACGGAACTCAATGGCCGCGTGCCGCTGATCGGTTTTTCCGGCAGCCCGTGGACGCTGGCCTGCTATATGGTCGAAGGCGGCGGCTCGAAGGAATTTCACACCATCAAGAAGATGCTGTACAACCGCCCCGAGCTGATGCACCACATCCTGGCCATCAACGCCACCTCCGTGGCGCAGTACCTGAACGCGCAGATCGATGCCGGCGCGCAAGCGGTGATGATTTTCGACTCCTGGGGCGGTGCGCTGGCCGATGGCGCCTACCAGGAATTCTCGCTGTCCTACATGCGGCAGGTGGTGGCGCAACTGAAACGCGACAAGGATGGCGTCAAGATTCCCGCCATCGTGTTTACCAAGGGCGGCGGCCAGTGGATCGAGCAGATCGCCGATATCGGCGCCGACGCCGTCGGCCTGGACTGGACCGTCAACCTGACGCGCGCGCGCCAGCTGGTCGGCCATAAAGTCGGCCTGCAGGGCAACCTGGACCCGGCCATCCTGTTCGCCAGCCCGGACCAGATCCGCGCCGAAGTGGCCAAGGTCCTGGGTGCCTTTGGCGCCCCTTCCGAAGGCAGCGGTCATGTGTTCAACCTCGGCCATGGTATTTCCCAGTTCACGCCGCCGGAATCGGTGGAAGCCATGGTGGAAGCCGTGCACAGCCAGAGCCGCGCCCTGCGCGCCGGCAAGTAAGCATCCGCCGCCGGCGCTGGCCGCCGGGACCGGGTGCCGGAACCGGGTGCCGGGACCGGGCGCCGGCAGCCGCAAGGCAGGTTTTCCACAGGAAGCCTGCCTTTTTTGTTGGCGCACCTGCAGCATCAAAACCGACTTATGCACAATTTTTTTTACTGCGGAAATAACAGGCAGTTGAAAAGCCATGCCCCGCAGGGTATTGCAAGTCATTGATTTTTAAATGATAAAAATCGCTTTCTGCAAACGGTCTGGCGCTCTCTGGCCAGGTTGTTCCTCCAGCAGGCGCCGTTGTTCCGTCATTGTCCACAAAGTTATCAACAGATTTTGTGGATAAAAAGGAAAAGTATTTTGTTATCCGGGACTTAGCGGCGCTGTGCAGGTTTTACCTGAGATGCATGGTGCGGTGCATGATGATTCGGCAAGTCTGGCCTTGCCAGCGCGACCGGCACCGGCCCGCGCCCGGCAGGCGATCAATTTGCACCGATATCAGGAAAAATGCCTTGATGCGCATCATGCTGACGATACTTAATGCCAAGAAACAAGAGCTGAAATAGCTCAGTTATGCACAGCTGCCGAGTTAAGCCTGCCATTTCAGCACTGCCGGGCTGTGTTTTTCAAGGCATTGATTTTAAAGGTTTAATTTATTTTTCGTGCGCTCTTGACGGCGATTGGCATTGTATGCAGTGCAGATTTTGAAAGTTAATTTTGCTTTGTCCACAAAGTTATCCACAGAATTATCTTCAGGCAGATCCTGCTTTGCGGGCGAGACCAAGTATCATGGCCGGCTGTGCGCCTGCCGCGCTGTTAATCAACTGGAATAGGCAACACCCATGGCGCAGTGCATCCTGAAAATCGCGCTCGATACCCCTCTCAACGCCCTGTTCGACTATCGCTGGAGCGGCGACGACGCGCCCTTGCCGCAGATCGGCCAGCTGGCGCTGGTGCCGTTCGGCCGGCGCGAAGTGATGGGCCTGATCGTCGGCATCGCCGGTAGCACCGACGTGCCCGATGCGAAAATGAAAGATGTGCTGGCCGTGCGCAGCCAGCTCACGCCGTTGTCGGCGCAATGGCTGGCGCTGGCCGCGTTCGCCGCCGATTACTACCAGCGCCCGCTTGGTGAAGTGGCGCTGCCGGGCCTGCCGAAAAACCTGCGCGTGCTGACCACCGTGGCGCTCGACCGCGCCATCAAGAAACTGGCCAAGCTGCACGATGCGCATGATGGCACGCCGCTGAACATGCCGCCGCTCAACCCTGCCCAGCAGGAAGCGGCCGATGCCATCGGCGGCGCGCAGGGCTTCAAGCCGACCCTGCTCTACGGTGTGACGGGCAGCGGCAAGACGGAAGTCTATCTGCAGGCCTGCGCCCAGGTGCTGGCGCGCGAGGCGGCGGCGCAGATCCTGATCCTGGTGCCGGAAATCAACCTCACGCCCCAGCTGGAAGGCAATATCCGCGCGCGCTTTCCCGGCGTGATGCTGGCCACCTTGCACAGCAGCCTGTCCGAAGGCGAGCGCATGCTGCACTGGCTGGCCGCCCACCAGGGCCAGGCGCGCATCGTGCTGGGCACGCGGCTGGCCATCCTGGCATCGTTGCCGAATTTAAAACTGATCGTTATCGACGAGGAGCACGATCCTTCCTACAAGCAGCAGGAGGGCTTGCGCTATTCGGCGCGCGACCTGGCCGTGTGGCGCGCCTGGCAGTTGCAGATTCCGATCGTGCTCGGTTCGGCCACGCCGTCGCTGGAAAGCTGGCACCACGCGCAGACGGGGCGCTACCGCAAGCTGGAATTGCGCGAGCGGGCCGTCAAGAACGCCGTCTTGCCGCGTGTAAAGTTGCTCGACATGGAGCGCGACAAGCCGAAGGATGGCCTGACCTCGCACCTGGTGGCGGCGTTAAAATTGCGCATGGAACGCGGCGAGCAGTCGCTGCTGTTCCTGAACCGGCGCGGCTATTCGCCCGTGATCTGCTGCGAATCGTGCGGCTGGATCAGCAACTGCACCCGTTGCACCTCGTTCATGGTGCTGCACAAGCCCGAGCACCGGCTGCGCTGCCACCATTGCAGCCTGGAACTGCGCATCCCGCGTCATTGCCCCACCTGCGGCAATGTCGACCTGCAACCGCTGGGACGCGGCACGCAGCGCGTGGAAGAGGGATTGCAGCAACTGTTTCCCGAGGCGCGCATTTTACGGATCGACGCCGATTCCACGCGCAAGAAGGGCAGCGCGCAGGAGGCGTTCGATACCGTGCACCGCGGCGAAGTCGATATTTTGATCGGCACGCAGATGGTGGCCAAGGGCCATGATTTCAAAAAGCTGACCCTGGTCGGCATCCTGAATCCCGACACGGCCCTGTTTTCACAGGACTACCGCGCCAGCGAGCGCCTGTTCGCGCAGCTGATGCAGGTGGCGGGCCGGGCAGGGCGGGCCGCGCAGACCGAGGGCGGCAGTGTCTCCGAGGTGCTGATCCAGACCCGCTATGCGCGCCATCCGCTGTATGACGCGGTGGTCAACCACGATTACGACCATTTCGCCACCACCTTGCTCGAAGAGCGGGCCCAGGCGGCGCTGCCGCCCTATCTGTTCCAGGCGCTGCTGCGCGCGGAAGCGCCGGAACTGGCGACCGCCATCGAATTCCTGCAGGCGGCCAAGGATTGCATGGCGCATCCGGCGATTACCATCAACGATCCGATTCCGATGAGCATGACGCGCGTCTACAACGTCGACCGCGCCCAGCTGCTGCTGGAGTCAAGCTCGCGGCCGGCGCTGCAAGGTTTCCTGAAAGAGTGGCTGGCGGTGCTGCGCGCCATGAAGACGCGCGTGAAATGGTCGCTGGAAGTCGATCCGCTCGATATCTGATCAATTAAGCCAGGCACGCGCCGAGCGCACGATCTG
This sequence comes from Janthinobacterium sp. J1-1, assembly GCF_030944405.1. Lineage (NCBI taxonomy): Bacteria > Pseudomonadati > Pseudomonadota > Betaproteobacteria > Burkholderiales > Oxalobacteraceae > Janthinobacterium > Janthinobacterium sp. J1-1. Next base: position 94,247 of record NZ_CP132339.1, on the reverse strand, counting down.
TTCCGACAGCAACTTGGTAAATGGCGTGTCGAGGCTCCAGGCATGCCAGTGCAGGGGCACGTCCACGGTGCGGCCGGGGGCCAGGTCCAGCAGGCGGTCGGTGGCCAGATACTGCGCCGCCAGGCGCTGCGGCATCAGGCCGTAGGCCAGCCCGTCCTCGATGCAGGCGCGGCGCGCCGCCGCCACCGGCAGGCGGTGATGGGGAAACGGCGCGTGCAGGTCCAGCTGCTCGGCCAGGAAGCGCGCCAGCAGGCTGTGCTGGCCCACCACGGCCGGCGCCAGCTGCACCGCGTCGGCGCTGAAGCCGTCGCCGAACCAGTGGCCGGCAAACATGGGCGTGGCCACGCAGACATGGCGCAAGGTGCCCAGTGGCGTCACGCTGGTGGCGTGGACATCGGTTCCCGTGTCACTGGCCACGCAGCCAAATACCGTGCCGTCGCGCACCATCTGCAGGGCGGCATCGCTGTCGGCCAGGCGCACGTCGAGCTGGCAGCGCGGCGGCGCCAGCAGCGGCGCCAGGGTAGCGGGAAACCAGGTCGCCAGGCTGTCGTCATCGATGGCAATCGCCAGCTCGGGCATGCTGACGGTATTGCCCAGGTCGATATCGAGCGACGCTTCCATCAACGTCACATGGCGGTGGTGCGTGATCAGGCGCTGGCCCAGGCCGGTCGGTACGGCCGGCTGGCCACGGATGATCAGCAAACGCCCGCTGGCGTCTTCGAGCGCCTTGATGCGCTGCGAGACGGCCGACTGGCTGATGCCCAGCGCCACGGCGGCTTTCTCGAAGCTGCCATGGCTGGCCACGGCGTCAAGCACGGCCAGCGCGCGATAATCGAGTGATCCCATTAGCTCTACTTATAAATTTACAAAACAATTAGCCATACTAATATACGCGTGCCGCTTGGTAAAACCTTTTTCCATGCCAACGGAGTAGTATGCATGCTCATCGAATGACCTCTGTGGTGGCAAGAATGAACAACGATATCAAGACGATACAGGTGGACGTGGCCGTGATCGGCAGCGGCACGGCCGGCCTGACGGCGCACAAGGCGGCGCGCCTGCACGGCAAGCGCGTGCTGATGATGGAAAGCGGCCCCTACGGTACCACCTGCGCGCGCGTGGGCTGCATGCCCAGCAAACTGCTGATCTCCGCCGCCGAAGCGGCCCATGCCGTGACGGCCGCGCCCGCTTTTGGCGTGCATCCGGGCGCGCTGCGGATCGACGGCCAGCAGGTGATGGCGCGCGTGCGCAGCGAGCGCGACCGTTTTGTCGGTTTCGTGCTCGAAGGCGTCGATGCGATTCCGGACGAGGAAAAACTGCGCGGCCACGCCCGCTTTATCGCGCCCGGCAAGCTGCAGGTCGATGACCACACCATCGTCGAAGCGGCCAGCGTGGTGATCGCCACCGGCTCCTCGCCCATCGTGCCGCCCGAATGGAAGGCGGCCGGCGAGCGCGTGATCACCAGCGACGCCGTGTTCGGCTGGACCGATCTGCCGCGCTCGCTGGCGGTGGTGGGCGCCGGCGTGATCGGCCTGGAACTGGGGCAGGCGCTGGCCCGCCTGGGCGTGCGCGTGACCCTGTTTGCGCGCGGCGCCAAGGTGGCGCAGCTGACCGATCCGCTGGTGCTGGCGGAAGCGGGCACAGTGCTGGCCGGGGAATTCGATATCCGCTTCCAGACCAGCGTCGCGCATATCGCCAAAACCGACGATGGACTGGGCCTATTGCTGACCAGCCGCGATGGCGAAGGGACAGAAAAAACCGAGCAGTTCGAGTATGTGCTGGCCGCCATCGGCCGCAGTCCGAACGTGCACGGGATCGGCCTGGAGACGGCGCAGATTGAACTCGACCGTCACGGCGTGCCCCTGTACGACAAGCACACCATGCAATGTGGCAAGAGCGCCATCTTTATCGCCGGCGACGCCAGCGACGAGCTGCCGCTACTGCCCGAGGCGGCCGACCAGGGCCGCATCGCCGGCGACAATGCGGCGCGCTTTCCCGAGGTGCAGCCGGGCTTGCGCCGCACGCCGCTGGGCGTGGCGTTCACGGAGCCGCAGATCGCCACCGTCGGCGCCACCTACCAGCAACTGTGCGTCACGCATGCGGGCCGCTTTGCGGTGGGCGCCGTGTCGTTCGGCAACCAGGGCCGCAGCCGCGTGATGCTGCAAAACAAGGGGCTATTGCGCGTGTATGCCGAATTTGGCAGCCAGCGTTTCCTGGGCGCCGAGATGATAGCCCCGCGCGCCGAACACCTGGGCCATTTGCTGGCCTGGGCTTGCCAGGCGCAGCTGACGGTGCACGCCATGCTCGACATGCCGTTTTATCACCCCGTGATCGAAGAGGGCGTGCGCACGGCCTTGCGCGAACTGGCGCTGCACCTGCAAAACGATCCCGGCAATGTGCCGGCCTGCGCCGACTGCACGCCGGGCGCTTGAGATTTAGTTGAGCAGTCCGGCGTCGAGTCGGCCTTCGGCCGCCAGCTCGCGCAGCACGCGGATGGTGTCGATGTCGGCTTCCTGGTAGGCCGAGCGGCGGAAGTCGTCGTACATGGCGTTGGCCGCATCGGTGGCCGCGTCATGGCCGTCGTCGTACTGGAAGCGCACCCACAGGCTGTGCTCGTCCGGCATTTCGATCGTCATCACCAGCGAGGAGGCGCTGATATCCTTTTGCGCCGCCACTGCATAACGCACCTGCAATTGCGGCAGCAGCACGACCTTGTCGTTGATCACCAGTTCGCCATAGCGCAGGCGGCGTGAAAAGCCGCTGTCCGTGCGGTCGCTGATCTCGCACTCGTCCAGGTGCGGCACGAACAGCTTGGGCGACTCGGCGCGCAGCACCAGGCCGCGCCAGACTTGCTCGACCGTCAGGGTATCGATCAGCGGGTTGAGGGGATCGTTGATTTCAATCAGATGTTCAAATTTCATGGGGCGGCCATTCGAGAGGTTGGGGCGCAAGGCCGGAGTGATAGCTGGAATAATAGCCGGAATGGTACTCCAGGCCGGGCTGCGCCGCATAGATTCAATCGGCCAAGATGGCGTCCATGCGGCATTTATCAAGAGCCTGGCTTGCGCAATCAGCGTGCACGACGCTGTTACAATGGGCCGCTGTTCCCTGCGGAAATACCCTGATGTCCAAAGCACCACAATTCGGCCTGAACGCTCCCCAGAGCGAAGCCGTCACCTATCTCGACGGCCCTTGCCTGGTGCTGGCCGGCGCCGGCTCGGGCAAGACGCGCGTGATCACGCAAAAGATCGCCCACCTGATCGAAGACCGGGGCTACGACCCGCGCACCATCGCCGCGCTGACGTTTACCAACAAGGCGGCGCTGGAAATGCAGGAGCGCATCGCCAAGCTGCTGAAGCAGCCGAGGCAGGCCAAGCAGCTGACGGTATCGACCTTCCACTCGCTGGGCGTCAAGATCTTGCGCCAGGAAGCCAATGGCGTGGGGCTGAAGGACCGCTTTTCCATCATGGACAGCGACGACTGCTTTTCGCTGGTGCAAGACCTGGCGATTACCACCGATAAACAGATCATTCGCCAGATCCAGACCGCCATGTCGCTGTGGAAAAACGGCCTGATCGACCCGGACACGGCGCTGGCGCAAGCCAAGGATGAAGACGAAGCGAACGCGGCGCGCATCTACCGCAGCTATGTGGCCACCTTGTCGGCCTACCAGGCGGTCGATTTCGACGATCTGATCCGTCTTCCCGTCGAGTTGTTCCGCAACAACGGCGCCGTGCGCGACAAGTGGCAGCGCCGCCTGCGCTACCTGCTGGTCGACGAATACCAGGATACCAATACCTGCCAGTACGAACTGGTGAAACTGATGGTGACGGGCATCGGCAAGAAGCCGATGTTTACCGCCGTGGGCGACGACGACCAGGCCATCTACGCCTGGCGCGGCGCCACCGTGGAAAACCTGAAAACCCTGGAAACGGATTTCCCCGACCTGCGCGTGATCAAGCTGGAACAGAACTACCGCTCCACCATGCGCATCCTGAACGCGGCCAATGCCGTGATCGGCAACAATCCGAAATTGTTTGAAAAATCGCTGTGGTCCGAACACGGCCTGGGCGAGCCGATCAAGGTGCTGGGCATGCAGTCCGACGAGCAGGAGGCGGAACAGGTCGCCATCATGATCTCGGCCGACCATTTCGAACGCAAGAACAAATTTTCCGATTACGCGATTTTGTACCGGGGCAACCATCAGGCGCGCATTATCGAGCAGTGCCTGCGCAAGGAGCGGATTCCGTACACGATCTCGGGCGGCCAGAGTTTCTTTGACAAGGCCGAGATCAAGGACATCATCAGTTACTTGCGCCTGCTGGCCAATGAAGACGACGATCCGGCGTTTATCCGCGCCGTCACCACGCCACGCCGGGGCGTGGGCCAGTCGACGCTGGAAGTGCTGGGCGCGTTCTCGGGCCAGTGGCAGTGTTCGCTGTTCCAGGCCGTGTTCAAGGGCGGCATCGAAGCCAAGCTGACCGACCGCCAGCTAGGGCCGCTGCGCGACTTTTGCAACTTCATCAACGACCTCGAGTCGCGCGCCAGCCGTCCCGGCGCGGCCGGCAGCGGCGACGCGGCGGCCGAAGTACTGGACGACATGATGAAGGAAATCCATTACGAATCGTATCTGTACGACGCCTTCGAAGAGCGCCAGGCGCAAAGCAAGTGGCAGAACGTGCTGGAATTCGTCAACTGGCTCAAGGAGCGGGGCAGGGGCGGCAAGGACCGCGACGGCGAAGAAAAAAACGTGCTGGAACTGACGCAGATGGTGGCCCTGATGACCATGCTGGAAGGCAAGGACGAAGAGCAGGACGCCGTGCGCATGTCGACCCTGCACGCCTCGAAAGGGCTGGAGTTTCCGCACGTCTTCCTGGTCGGCGTGGAAGAGGGCATCTTGCCGCACAAGGGCGACGCCGATGCGCCGGCCGAAACCATGGCCGCGCGCATCCAGGAAGAGCGGCGCCTGATGTATGTGGGCATCACGCGCGCCCAGCGTACCTTGCAGATTACCTGGTGCAAGAAGCGCAAGCGGGCCGGCGAGCAGGTCCATTGCGACGTGTCGCGCTTTATCAAGGAAATGGAACTCGACGTGGGCGACGCCGTGCCGACCGAGTCGGAAGTGATTTCACCGAAGGAACGCCTGGCCCGCATGAAGGCGCTGCTGGCCACGCCCAAGGGCTGAATTCAGCCGGCGTCCTGTGCTGCCTTGGGCACGATGGCAAACTGCATGCCGAGCGCATCGAGCATTTTCAGGATGGTCTCGAAGCGCGGCTTGCTGCCTTCCCGTAACGCTTTATACGCGCCTTCGCGCGTGATGTCGGCTTTGGCGGCCACCTTGCCCATGCCATGCGCGCGCACCACGTCGTTCATGGCTGACTGGAACAGCTCGGCGTTGCCGGTGGCGACGATTTCGCTCATGTAGGCGGCCACCGCTTCGGGGCTGGTCAGGTGCTGCGCGGGATCGAAGCGGGTCAGGCCCAGCGCGTCGAGATCGTTGAGATCAAAGTCGTAATCATGGTTCATTTTTTTCTTCCTTGGCTGGCGTTAAAGGCGGCCTGCTTCTGTTTCCTGATCGCCGCCTGCGTGGCTTTCAATTCGGCGAGGATCTTTTTTGCCTTGCCGATATCGTGTTGTTGGCTGGACTTGTCGCCACCGAGCAGCAGCAGGATCAGGCAGCCCAGATTGGTTTCGTGAAAATACACGCGCCATCCGGGGCCCGTTTGCAAGAAGCGCAGTTCGCACACGCCGTCTCCCACCGAGCGCCAGTCGCCCTTTTTGCCGTGTTGCAGGTTCTTGATGCGCGCGTCGATGGCGGCGGCCGCAACATCATGCAGCTTGCCTTCCCAGCGGCGATACTCGGCCGTCTTGAAGGTCTCGATCAAACACGGTTCAATATCAGCTGACGTATCCATTGTAATCGCTTGTTCTCACTCGTCAAGGGGTTTGTCGCATGACCAGCATAGTCAACAATATCGTCCTTGATGGCCGAGATGGCAGCCGGCTTGCGGTGGATCGCCTTGCCGGGAGAGTAAAATGCGCGTTTGATGCCAGGAATCACCGTGAGCACTATGGACAATGAACAGATGGAAAATCGTTTCGTCGATATCGAAATCAAGCTGGCGCAGCAGGAAGACCTGGTCGAGTCGCTGAACCAGATGGTGTACCAGCAGGGGCGCCGCATCGACCAGCTCGAAGCGATGCTGCACAAGCTGGGCGAGCATGTGCGCGACGGCGCGCAGCAGGCCAATGGCGGGCAGGTCAACGAGCGCCCGCCACACTACTGATCGCTACTGATCATTACTGCGGTGTGTGATACCTGCGGTTGTTGCGGGTGACGCAAGTATGTCCGGCTGTTATTATTTCAGGCTGGTCCGCGACACAATCGCGGTTCTCTTGCGTTCTTTGAAAGATGTCATGACCCGTCCAACACTGCTCGTCATCGCCGCCAGCCTGATGCTGGCGCCAGCCGCTTTTGCCGCGACCAAGGCGCCAGCCGCCGCTACCATCGCGGTCGCCCTGCCTGCCAGCAATCCGTTTGCGCAAGCCAGCACCCTGCCTTTCCATTACCCCGCTTTCGACAAGGTGCAGGACGCCGATTACGCGCCCGCCTTTACGGCCGGCATGGCAGCGCACCTGGCGGAGATCAATGCAATCGCCAACAATCCGAAAGCGGCCACCTTCGACAACACCATCGTGGCCATGGAACGCGCGGGCCAGCTGCTGGGCCGTGTGCGCACCGTGTTTTCGGTGATGTCGGGCTCGAACACCAACGAGACGATCCAGGGACTGGAACGCGAGCTGGCGCCAAAAATGGCGGCTCATAGCGACGCGATCATGCTCAATGGCAAGCTGTATCAGCGCATCAGCGCCTTGTACGCCAAGCGCGACAAGCTGGGTCTCGATGCCGAATCGACACGCTTGCTGGAGCGCTACAATACGGACTTCGTGCGCGCCGGCGCCAAGCTGTCGGCTGCCGACAAGGACAAGCTGAAGACCTACAACGGCCAGCTGGCAGCCCTGTCGACCACCTTTGCACAGAACGTGCTGAAGGAATTGAACGCTTCGGCGGTCGTCGTCGATACGCGTGAAGAACTCGATGGCCTGCCGCCGGCCGCGATCGAAGTGGCCGCCGGCCTTGCCAAGAAACGTGGCCTGGACGGCAAGTATGTGATCGCGCTGGTCAACACCACTGGCCAGGCGCCGCTGTCGCAGCTGACCAACCGCGCGCTGCGCGAACGCATCATGGCCGCCTCGCAGGCGCGCGGCAGCCATGGCGGCGAGTTCGACAACCGGCAAGTGGTGCTGGACCTGGCCAAGCTGCGCGCCGAGCGTGCCGCGCTGATGGGCTACCCGAACTACGCGGCCTATTCGCTGGAAGACCAGACCGCCAAGACCACCACCGCCGTCAACGCGCTGCTGGGCGAACTGGCGAAACCGGCCGTCGTCAACGCGCGCCGCGAAGCGGACGATATCCAGAAGGTGATCGATGCCGGCAAAGGCGGTTTCAAGGTCGCCGCCAGCGACTGGGCCTATTACAGCGACAAGGTGCGCGCCGAACGCTACAACTTCGACCAGAACCAATTGAAGCCGTATTTCGAGATGAACAGCGTGCTGACCAAGGGCGTGTTCTTTGCCGCCGGCAAGCTGTACGGCCTCTCCTTCAAGCAGCGTACCGACCTGCCGGTGTACAACGCCGACATGCTGGTGTTCGACGTGTTCAATGAAGACGGCAAGCAACTGGCCATCTTCACGCTCGACCCTTATGCGCGCAGCAACAAGCGCGGCGGCGCCTGGGCCAATGCCTATGTCAGCCAGTCGGCCCTGCTGGGCAACCAGCCGGTGATCGCCAACAACCTGAACATTCCGAAGCCGGAAGCGGGCCAGCCGACCCTGATGACGTTCGACGAAGTGACCACCATGTTCCACGAATTCGGCCATGCGCTGCACGGCATGTTCTCGAACGTGAAATACCCGCGTTTCTCGGGCACCAGCGTGCCGCGCGACTTCGTCGAATACCCGTCGCAGGTCAATGAAATGTGGGCGCTGTGGCCGGAAGTGCTGCAGAACTACGCAAAGCACTACCAGACGGGCGTGGCGATTCCCGCCGAACTGCTGGCGAAAGTGACGGCGGCCGACAATTTCAACCAGGGCTATAAAACCACCGAGTACCTGGCCTCGGCCCTGCTCGACCAGCGCTGGCACCAGCTGACCCCGGCCCAGATCCCGACCGACGTGCTGGCGTTTGAAAAAGCCGCCCTGACGGACGCCGGCATCGATTTTGCGCCGGCGCCGCCACGCTACCGCACCACGTATTTCTCGCACGCGTTTGCGGGCGGCTATTCGGCCGGCTACTACGCCTACCTGTGGTCGGAAAAGCTCGACGCCGACACGGTCGAATGGTTCAAGGAAAACGGCGGCCTGACGCGCAAGAACGGCGACTGGTTCCGCGCCAAGCTGCTGTCGCGCGGCGGCAGCGCCGATGCGCTGCAACTGTTCCGCGACTTCCGCGGCCGCGATGCGAAAATCGAGCCGCTGCTGGAACGCCGCGGCCTGACGGGCAAATAAGCTCGCTAAGCTAAAAATGGCCGCCATGGACTGGCGGCCATTTTTTATTTGGGGTATCAAAACCGGCGCCGTGGTAAACCGCGCATTCGGCCCGCGCCGCCACGCTGGCGGATCGCCCTGCTATCATTTGCCACTGGTCCGCGACATGGTCGCGGTTCTTCCCTGCACTTTGAAAGATGTCATGATCCGTCCACAACTGCTCGTCATCGCCGCCAGCGTCATGCTGGCCCACGCCGCTCCGCAAGCCATGGCCGCCGCTGCCACGAAAGCCGCGCCCGCTGCCGCCGTTAGCGCGCAAAATCCGCTGCTCAAGGCCAGCCCGCTGCCGTTCCAGATGCCGCAGTTCGGCCTGATCAAGGACGCGCATTACGCGCCGGCGTTTGCCGAAGGCATGAAGCGCCAGCTGGCCGAAGTCAATGCGATCGCCAATAACCGCCAGGCGCCGACGTTTGAAAACACCATCGTGGCGCTCGAGCGTACGGGCCAGCTGCTGCACCGCGTGCAGAGCATTTTCAGCAACATGACCTCGACCAATACCAACGCGGTGCTCGAAGCGGTGGAGGTGGATGTGTCGCCGAAGCTGGCCGCCCACGCGGACGCCATCAGCCTCAATCCGAAACTGTTTACCCGCATCGACACCCTGTACGCCAAGCGCGACCAGCTGGGCCTGGACGCCGAATCGCTGCGCCTGCTGGACCGCTACCACACCGATTTCGTGCGCGCCGGCGCCAAGCTGTCCGACGCCGACAAGGACAAGCTGAAAGCCTTCAATGCCGAGCAGGCAGGCCTGGAAACGGCCTTCGCGCAGAACGTGCTGAAGGAAACCAACGCCAAGGGCCTGGTGGTGAACACGCGCGAGGAACTGGCCGGCATGACCGACAGCGATATCGACACGGCCGCCGCCGCCGCCAAGGAGCGCGGTCTGGACGGCAAGTTCGTCATCGCCCTGGTCAACACCAGCGGCCAGCCGGCGCTGGCCGTACTCACCAACCGCGCCACGCGCCAGCGCCTGATGGATGCGTCGCTGAACCGCGGCAGCCAGGGCGGCGAATTCGACAACCGCGCCATCGTGCTGAAGCTGGCCAAGCTGCGCGCCGAACGCGCCACCCTGCTGGGCTACCCGAACTACGCGGCGTATTCGCTGGAAGACCAGACGGCGAAAACCACCACCGCCGTCAACACCCTGCTGTCGGAACTGGCCAAACCGGCCGTGGCCAATGCGCGCCGCGAAGCGGCCGACCTGCAGGGTTTGGTCGACGCGGAGAAAGGCGGTTTTACCGTGGCGGCCGCCGACTGGGCCATCTATACCGACAAGCTGCGTAATCAACGTTTCAATTTCGACGAGAACCAGCTGAAGCCCTACCTGGAACTCAATAGCGTGCTGAACAACGGCGTGTTTTTTGCCGCCAACAAGTTGTACGGCATCAGCTTCAAGGAACGTAAAGACTTGCCGGTGTATAACCCGGACGTGCGCGTGTATGACGTGATCGACGCCAACGGCAAGCAGCTGGCGCTGTTTATCGCCGACTTCTATGCGCGCGGCAACAAGCATGGCGGCGCCTGGATGAATGAATATGTGTCGCAATCAAGCCTGATGGGCACCCATCCGGTGGTGGCGAACCAGCTCAATATTCCGAAGCCGCCGGCCGGCCAGCCGACCCTGCTGACGTTCGACGAAGTGACCACCATGTTCCACGAATTCGGCCATGCGCTGCACGGCATGTTCTCGAACGTGAAGTATCCGCGTTTCTCGGGCACCAGCGTGCCGAGCGACTTTGTCGAATACCCGTCGCAGGTCAACGAGATGTGGGCCGTCTGGCCGGAAGTGCTGCAGAACTATGCGAAGCACTACCAGAGCGGCGCGGCCATGCCGCAGGAATTGCTCGACAAAGTCATGGCGGCCAAGAAATTCAACCAGGGTTTCATGACCACCGAATACCTGTCGGCGGCCCTGCTCGACCAGCGCTGGCACCAGCTGGCGCCGAACCAGATCCCGACCGATGTGCTGGCATTCGAAGCGGCGTCGCTGAAGGACGCCGGCGTTGACTACGCGCCGGTGCCGCCACGCTACCGCACCAGCTATTTCTCGCACAGTTTCTCGGGCGGCTATTCGGCGGCCTACTACGCCTACCTGTGGTCGGAAAAACTCGATGCCGAGTCGGTCAACTGGTTCAAGGAAAACGGCGGCCTCACGCGCAAGAACGGCGACTGGTTCCGTACCAAGCTGCTGTCGCGCGGCGGCAGCGTCGACGCGTTGCAGCTGTTCCGCGACTTCCGCGGCCGCGACGCCACTGTCGAGCCGCTGCTGGAACGCCGTGGTTTGAAAACGCAGTAAGAATCTGCCTGCGCTTGCATCGTTCTTGAGCGGACGACGCAAGCGTAACGTGCGGGCGGCGTAGAATTGAGTAAGATAGTGATAGATACAAAACGTGTAGTCGAGAGAGAACAATGAGTCAGCAAGATTTGAATGGCGTCACCCTGGAAGCGATCGTGACGCGATTGCAAGCCCATTACGGCTGGGATGGTTTGGGCAAGCGTATCGATATCAATTGCTTTATCAGCGAGCCGAGCATCAAGTCGAGCCTGAAGTTTTTACGCAAGACCCCGTGGGCCAGGAGCAAGGTGGAACAGCTGTACCTGGACACGCAATTTACCGACTGACAGGAAAAAATATGGAAACCAAACTCAAGGAATCGTTACACCAGCTGCGGTCCAACCTGGAGTCCAGCGGCCCCGTCGATGAAGAGTTGCAAGGTTTGCTGCAAAAGCTCGATGGCGACATTCACCTGCTGCTGGAAAAGCGCGCCGCGCTGGAAGCGCAGGAAGAGCCGGAATCGACCACCTACGGCCTGGCCGAGCGCAGCCAGGAACTGTCGGCCAAGTTTGCCGTCAAGCATCCGAAGCTGGAGCCGGCGCTGCGCGAGCTGGGCGAGATTCTGGCCAATATGGGGATTTAAGCAAGTTCCTTGAATGCATGGCGTGCTTGCCGCAAAGCTCGGCGCCATGCTTACAAGTGATTGAAATATAAACGTTTTTTGCACCAAAATCCAACAGTGGAAATCAAGCTGTCAGGTTTGAAATGGCCAATTCCGGTACAATCCGGCCAATGAGCTCCCCTACCAATTTATTTGCGACCGTTCCCAAGCGGTCTGCCCGCGCTGCCGTAGCGCCTTTCCTGCCGATGTCGCGCGCCGAGATGGACGCGCTGGGCTGGGACCAGTGCGACGTCATTCTCGTTACCGGCGACGCCTATATCGACCATCCGAGTTTCGGCATGGCCCTGGTCGGCCGCCTGCTCGAAGCGCAAGGCTATCGTGTCGGCATCATCAGCCAGCCCGACTGGCTGTCGGCCGACGCCTTCCGCATTCTCGGCAAGCCGCGCCTGTACTACGGCGTTACCGCCGGCAATATGGATTCCATGGTCAACCAGTACACGGCCGACCGCAAGATCCGCTCCGACGACGCGTATACCGCCAACGCCGAACCGAACAAACGCCCGGACCGCGCCGTCACCGTCTACGCCCAGCGCGCGCGCGAAGCGTACCCGGACGTGCCGGTGGTGATCGGCAGCATCGAAGCGTCCCTGCGCCGCATCGCCCATTACGATTACTGGTCGGACAAGGTCCGCCGTTCCGTGCTGCCCGATTCCAAGGCCGATCTCTTGATTTTCGGCAATGCCGAACGCGCGCTGGTCGACCTGACGCACCGCCTGGCCGCCGGCGAAGCGATCAAGGATATCCGCGACCTGCGCGGCACCGCCTTCATGGTACCGGCCGGCTGGCTGCCGGGGGACGACTGGGGCGTGCACAATTCCACCCGCGTCGATGTGCCGGGCAAGATCGATCCGCACTACAGTCCGTATGAAATGGTGCAGGAAGACAAGACCGCCTGCGCCACCGAAAATGCCTCGAAGTCGGCCGAAGTGATCAAGCCGATCCGCATCATGAGCCGCGAAGAGCGGCTGGCGATGGCCAAGGAAAAGCACGACAAGACCGTGGTGCGCCTGCCCGCGTATGACGTGGTCAAGGACGACCCGGTGATGTATGCGCACGCTTCGCGCGTGTTCCACCTGGAATCGAACCCGGGCAATGCGCGCGCCATGGTGCAGGCGCATGGCGAACGCGACGTGTGGCTCAATCCGCCGCCGCTGCCGCTGGCCATGGACGAGATGGACGGCGTGTACGACATGAACTACGCGCGCGCGCCGCATCCGAGCTATGGCAAGGCGCATATCCCGGCCTGGGAAATGATACGTTTTTCCGTCAACATCATGCGCGGCTGTTTTGGCGGCTGCACCTTCTGCTCGATCACCGAGCATGAAGGCCGGATTATCCAGAGCCGTTCGGAACCGTCGATTTTGCGCGAAATCGAGCATATCCGCGATAAAACCAAAGGCTTTACGGGCACCATTTCCGATATGGGCGGCCCGACCGCGAATATGTACCGCCTGGCCTGCAAGGAAAAAGAGATCGAAGTGTCGTGCCGCCGCCTGTCGTGCGTGTACCCGTCGATCTGCGTCAACCTGGGCACCGACCACAGCAAGTTGATTTCCCTGTACCGCAAGGCACGCGCGATTCCCGGCATCAAAAAGGTCCTGATCAGCTCGGGCCTGCGCTACGACCTGGCCGTGCGCTCGCCCGAATACGTGAAGGAACTGGTCACGCACCACGTCGGCGGCCTGCTGAAGATCGCGCCCGAGCACACGGAAGAGGGGACTTTGTCGAAAATGATGAAGCCCGGCATCGGTGCCTACGATGAATTCAAGGAAATGTTTGACCGTTTCTCGCTGGAAGCGGGCAAGAAGCAGTACCTGATTCCGTATTTCATTGCCGCCCACCCGGGTACCACCGACCTCGACATGCTGAACCTGGCGCTGTGGCTGAAGAAAAACAATTTCAAGCTCGACCAGGTGCAGACCTTCATGCCGACGCCGATGGCGATGGCCACTACCATGTACCACACGCGCAAGAATCCTTTGCGCAAGGTGACCGCCGACTCGGAAACGGTTGAAACGGCGCGCAGCGGCAAGATCCGCCGCACCCATAAAGCGTTCCTGCGCTACCAGGACCCGGCCAACTGGCCGATCCTGCGCGAAGCGCTGGTCAACATGGGCCGTGGCGACCTGATCGGCAATGGCGACAAGCACCTGATCCCGGCCTGGACCTCGTCCGAGTCGGGTGGCCTGGCCGCAGGCGAACGCAGCCGCCAGACGCACGGCGCCGGCACGCCCGACAAGTTCAAGGTCACGCCGGGCAAGAACCGCATCGCCTTGGGTGGCACGGCAGCGGCGCCGAAAGCGTCGGCGGCCGAATCAAAAGTGCGTCCATCGATTCTGTCGACCATCAAGACCAAGGCCAAACCTGCCGTTGCCGCACCGGTCAGCCGCGGCAAGGCGCCGGCCAAGGGCGGCGCGCCGGCACGGGGCGGTCGCAGATAAGCGCTTGTTGCAGCAACCCGGCTTGATGCGGGGTTGCTGTCAACGGCAAAAGCGAACAGGCATATAATTCAGCCATGACTACCGTAACCACACCTGTGGCGCCAAAATTCCTGATGCCACGTGACGCCGATGCAGTTGGCCCGCAAAACGAGGCGGAACGCCGGCTGTACGACCTCGTCATGGAAGGCATCGACAGCGGCCCTTCGCCAACAACGGGTATCGCCGAGTTGACCAGCGAACTGCGCGCACGGATCCGCGCCAAGCGATAAGGCCGTGGAATTCAAGCTCGCGCCCGTCGCCAAAAGTGACGTGCTGGAAATTACCGATTACTACGCCGAGATTTCCACCGAGTTAGCGGAGCGCTTCGTCTCCGAACTGGAAACCACGCTGCATGGCCTGTGCCTTCAGCCCGGTGTCGGATCGCGGCGCTATGCCCATTTCCTTGCTGACCAGTCGCTGCGTGTCTGGCAGCTCGACCGCTTCCCCTTTTTGCTGTTCTATCGCATCAATGGCACTTGGATCGAGGTGTTGCGCGTCCTGCACGAACGACGCGACCTTTCCGCGAATATGATTAGTCATTAAAACAATTTGCTGCACCGCACACACAGAATCGCTTGCACTGAGATAGGGCATTGAGGCACACTTCGCTTCGCGCAAACGTTTGCGCAAAGCGTTTTACAAAAAAGCATTGCTCAGACGTGCTTGCCCAACCATACCCTGGAGACTGCCATGACATCCCGTATTCGCCTCAAAATGATTGCCGCCGCCGCCCTCGTGTGCGCCCTGCCTGCCCTGCCAGCGATGGCGCAGACGGCGGCCAAACCGAAGGTCGCGCTGGTGATGAAGTCGCTCGCCAACGAATTTTTCCTGACCATGGAAAACGGCGCCAAGGCGCACCAGAAGGCCAATGCCGCCAAGTACGACCTGCTGTCGAACGGCATCAAGGATGAAACCGATACCTCGAGCCAGATCAAGCTGGTCGAGCAGATGATCGTCTCGCGCGTGAACGCGCTGGTGATCGCCCCGGCCGACTCGAAAGCGCTGGTGCCGGTGCTGAAGAAAGCCGTCGACGCGGGCATTATCGTGGTCAATATCGACAACAAGCTCGATGACGCCGCACTGAAGGAAAAAGGCATTTCGATCCCGTTCGTCGGTCCGGACAACCGCAAAGGCGCCAAGATCGTCGGCGACTTCCTGGCCAAGCAGATCAAGAAGGGTGACCAGGTCGGCATCATCGAAGGCGTATCGACCACCTACAACGCGCAGCAGCGCACCCTGGGCTTCCAGGACGCCATGGCTACCGCCGGCGCCAAGGTCGTCAGCGTACAGTCGGGCCAGTGGGAAATCGCGCCGGCCAATACGGTCGCCGCCGCCATGCTGAACGCCAATCCGAACATCAAGGCTTTGCTGGCCGGTAACGACAACATGGCTATCGGCGCCATCTCCGCCATCAAGGCCGCCGGCAAGACCGGTAAAGTGCTGGTGGTGGGCTACGACAATATCAACGCGATCAAGCCGATGCTGGCCGATGGCCGCGTGCTGGCTACCGCCGACCAGTTCGGTTCGCAGCAAGCCGTGTTCGGTATCGAAGCCGTGCTGAAAGCGCTGGCCGAGAAGAAAAAGCAAGCCCAGCTGGGCGGCACCATCGAAACCAAGGTGGAACTGGTCGCCAAGGGCGCCAAGTCCTGATCGTTTGATCCTGCCGGGGCCGCAGCTGTCGCATGACAGCGGCGGCCCCGTTTGTCCTTTTACGCGGAGCCTCCATGCCTACCGACACTCTTGCGGCGCACGCTGCCGCCACTCCTTTGCTCACGCTCGATAATATCGGCAAGTCCTATGTCGGCCCCGTGCTGGGCGGCGTGGCCCTGCGTTTCATTCCCGGCCAGGTGCTGGCGCTGACGGGCGAAAACGGCGCGGGCAAGAGCACGCTGTCGAAGATCGTCTGCGGCCTGGAGCAAGCCACCACGGGCACCATGCTGCTCGACGGCAAACCGTATCAGCCTGCTTCGCGCGGCGCCGCCGAAGCGCTGGGCATCCGCATGGTGATGCAGGAACTCAATCTGATTCCGACCCTGTCGATCGCCGAAAACCTGTACCTGAAGAACTTGCCGCAGCGTTTCGGCTGGATCGACCGTGGCCGCCTCGAGCGCGACGCGCGCGAGCAGATGGAAAAAGTCGGCCTGGGCGCGCTCGACCCGTGGACCCTGGTGGGCGAGCTGGGCATCGGCCACCAGCAGATGATCGAGATCGCGCGCAACCTGATCGGCTCCTGCCGTTTGCTGGTGCTCGATGAACCGACCGCCATGCTGACGCACCGCGAAGTCGAACTGCTGTTCCTGCAAATTGAACGCCTGAAAGCCGAAGGCGTGGCCATCATCTATATTTCGCACCGCCTGGAAGAACTCAAGCGCGTGGCCGACCGCATCGCCGTGCTGCGCGACGGCCAGCTGGTGTGCGACGACGATATCGCCGGCCATACGGCCGCCGACCTGGTGGGCCTGATGGTGGGCCGCTCGGCCGACGACGAAATCGACCTCAGTGGCCGTACCATCGGCGCACCCTTGCTGCGCGTGCGCGGCCTGGCGCGTGGCGACGCCGTGCACCCGACCTCGTTCGACCTGCGCGCCGGCGAGATCCTCGGTATCGCCGGCCTGATCGGTTCGGGCCGCACGGAGTTGCTGCGCCTGATCTTTGGCGCCGACCGCGCCGATGCCGGCCAGGTCTTCCTCGGCGACAGCGAAACACCGGCCGTGCTCGGTTCTCCGCAGGCGGCCGTCAAAGCCGGCATCGCCATGATCACGGAAGACCGCAAGGGCCAGGGCCTGCTGCTGCGCCAGTCGATCGCCATCAACACCACGCTCGCTTCGCTCGATACCGTCAACCGCGCCGGCTGGATGGACCATGCGGCGGAAGCCGCTGTCGCCAATGACTATATCGGCCAGCTCGGCGTGCGTTCGCGCAACTGCGAGCAGGCCGTCGGCGAGCTGTCGGGCGGCAACCAGCAAAAGGTGGTGATCGCGCGCTGGCTGTACCGCGACTGCCCCGTGATGCTGTTCGACGAGCCGACGCGCGGCATCGATATCGGCGCCAAGTTCGACATCTATCAAGTGCTGGCCGAACAGGCACGCCAGGGCAAGGGCCTGGTCATCGTCTCGAGCGACCTGCGCGAACTGATGCTGATCTGCGACCGCATCGCCGTGATGAGCGCCGGCAAGATTGTCGACACCTTCGAGCGCGGCGCCTGGAGCCAGGACGCGCTGCTGTCGGCCGCCTTCTCCGGCTATATGAACACTCCTTCCACCCCCGCCGCGGCTTGACCCCGCCGGAAAGCTATCCATGACGACACCTTCTTCTCCTTCGTATCTGCAGCGCAGCCTGGCCGACCTGAAAAATTATGCCGGCCTGATCGGCGCGCTGGTGGCCATGTGCGTGCTGTTCTCGTTTGCCAGCGAAAACTTCTTTACCCTGGCCACGCTCAGCACCCTGTCGAACAATATTCCGACCCTGGTGGTGATGGCGGTCGGCATGACGTTTATCCTGATTATCGGCGGCATCGACCTGTCGGTCGGCTCCGTCATGGCGCTGGCCGCTTCCGTCTTGTCGCTGGCCGTGGTGCACTGGGGCTGGCCGGTATGGAGCGCGGCCATGCTGGGCATGCTGGTGGCCGCCACTTGCGGCGCGATCACCGGACTGATTTCCGTCGGCTGGCGCATTCCCTCGTTTATCGTCTCGCTGGGCGTGCTGGAAATGGCGCGCGGCCTGGCGTACCAGGTGACCAATTCGCGCACCGAATATATCGGCGGCGCCGTGGAAGGCATCAGCTCGCCGATCGTGTTCGGTCTGTCGCCGGCCTTTATCGCCTCGATCGCCATCGTGGTCATCGGCCACCTGGTGCTGACGCGCACCGTGCTGGGCCGTCACTGGATCGGCATCGGTACCAATGAAGAAGCGGTGCGCCTGTCGGGCATCAATCCGAAACCATCGAAAGTGCTGGTGTTTGCGCTGATGGGCTTGCTGGCCGGCGTGGGCGCCCTGTTCCAGGTGTCGCGCCTGGAAGCGGCCGACCCGAACGGCGGCGTCGGCATGGAGCTGCAGGTGATCGCGGCGGTCGTAATCGGCGGCACCAGCCTGATGGGGGGCCGCGGCTCCGTCATCAGCACCTTTATCGGCGTGCTGATCATTTCCGTGCTGGAAGCGGGCCTGGCGCAGGTGGGCGTGTCGGAACCCGTGAAACGCATTGTCACGGGCCTGGTGATCGTCGCCGCCGTGGTGCTCGACACCTATCGCCGCCGCGGCGAACGCGCCTAAGCGTCCATCATGGCAACCATCAAACAGGTGGCACAGGTGGCGGGGGTGTCGTTTACCACCGTCTCGCATGTGCTCAACAACACGCGCCCCGTCAGCGACGAGGCGCGCGCGGCGGTGCTGGCGGCGGTGGAGCAGCTGCACTACGTGCCGAGCGCGCTGGCGCGCTCGTTGAAGTGCCGCAGCACCGGCACCATCGGCCTGATCATTCCTAACAATACCAATCCGTATTTTTCGGAAGTGGCGCGCGGCATCGAAGACAGCTGCTATGCGGCCGGCTACAGCGTGATCCTGTGCAATTCCGATGACGACCCGGTCAAGCAGCGCGAGTACCTGAACGTGCTGTTGACCAAGCGCTGCGATGGCCTGATCCTGTCCGCGCTGGCCGACCGCGACGGCGAATTGCTGCATAAAATGAAGGTGCCGGCCGTGCTGCTCGACCGCGCACCGTGCGACCTGTCGCTCGATTCGGTGGCGGTCGACAACCGCGCCGGCGGCCTGCTGGCCGCGCGCCATCTGCTGGGCCTGGGACGGCGCCGCATCGCCTGCATCGCTGGCCCGCGCGAGGTCGGCATTTCGAATGAACGCATCGACGGCGTGCGCGGCGCCCTGCAGGACGCCGGCGTGGCCTTCGATGATCTGCTGTGCCGCCACAGCGACTTTACCAGCGCCGGCGGCTATGCTGCCGCTTTGGCCCTGCTGGCCTTGCCCGCCGGCCAGCGCCCCGACGCCCTGTTTTGCTGCAATGATCTGATGGCGTTTGGCGCCCTGCGCGCCGCCGCCGAACTGGGCATCGCCGTGCCGGGCCAGCTGGCCGTGGTGGGCTTTGACGATATTGATCTCGCCAGCTTCGTGCATCCACCCTTGACCAGCGTGGCGCAAAATACGCGCGAACTGGGCCAGATCACGGCCGCCTGCCTGCTGGCGCGCATTGCCGAGCCCGACCTGCCGCGCCAGCAGCGCAGCGTGGCGCCGGTGCTGCATGTGCGCGGCTCGTCCGGCGGCCTTACTTTGACTTCACCTTTTACTGAACTGATGGGAATGACACCATGATCGTGGTTATCGGCAGCATTAATATGGACCTGGTCTTGCGCGTGCCGCGCATGCCGCTTCCCGGCGAAACCCTGACGGGCGGCGCCTTCCGTACCATTCCTGGCGGCAAGGGCGCCAACCAGGCCGTCGCCTGCGCGCGCATGAGCGGCAAGCTTGAGGCCGGCGGCCAGCAGGTGGCGATGGTGGCCTGCGTCGGCGACGACGAATTCGGCGCTACCCTGCGCGCCGCGCTGGTGGCGGACGGCATCATCGACCGCCATGTGACGACCGTGCCGGGCGTGGCGTCCGGCATCGCCTCGATCCTGGTCGACGACAACGGCCAGAACAGCATCGTGCTGGCCGGCGGCGCCAACGACTGCCTGAGCCCGGCGCATATCGATGCGGCCAGGGAACTGATCGAGCAGTCCGACATCGTCGTGCTGCAACTGGAAGTGCCGATGGAAACCGTGGTGCACGCGATTAAACTGGCGCGCTCGCTGGGCAAGACCGTGGTGCTGAACCCGGCCCCGGCGGCCAAGGTGCCGGCCGACGTGCTGGCGCTGGTCGACTATCTGATCCCGAACGAAATCGAAGCGGCCATGCTGGCCGGCGCCGAGGTCGATGCGAATGACGTCAAGGCGCTGGCCGCCGCGCTGCAGAAACAGGGCAGCGACAACATCATCATCACCCTGGGTGCCAAGGGCGTGCATGCGGCGCTGTATGGCGGCGACCATGATTTCCCTGCGCAAGCGGTGCAGGCGGTCGACACCACCGCCGCCGGCGACACCTTTATCGGCGGCTTCGTGGCCGGCCTGGCGTCCGGCCTGGACGAAGCCGAAGCGATCGCGCAAGGCCAGCGCGCGGCCGCCTGGAGCGTCACCAAGCCCGGTGCGCAAACCTCGATTCCTTACCTGCACGAGTTGTTCTAAGCCCATGAAAAAATCACCGCTGCTTAATATTGCACTGTCGCAACTGGTTGCCTCGCTGGGCCATGGCGACATGGTCGTCATCGGCGACGCCGGCCTGCCGTCGCAGCCCGGCGTGCCCCTGATCGACCTGGCCCTGACGCGTGGCATACCCGGCTTTATCGACACGGTGAAAACCGTGCTCAGCGAAATGCAGGTCGAGCACCATTTCCTGGCCACCGAACTGCCGCATCACAATCCGGCCATCGCCGAACAGGTGACCGCGCTGGGCCTGCCCGACGCGCGCCAGCTGTCGCACGAAGAATTCAAGCAACTGAGCAAACGGGCGCGCGCCATCGTGCGCACCGGTGAATGCAGCCCGTATGCGAATGTGATCCTGGTCGCTGGCGTGGTCTTCTGAACGCCATCCCCGTCCTGCCTTCCTGACTGCACCACGGCCGCCATTCCTGCCGCGGCGTCTCCCCCCTTGAAACACGCGCCTCCCGCCGCCAGTTGACACCTGGCCAGCGGGACGCGGCCCGTTGCCGTTCCCCCTTATACTCGTCCGGCTGGCTCTCCATCGATTCTTCCATCCACTGACCTAAAGAGGTGCATACATGGGCATTTTTACCAATATCTACAACAAGATTTTTCATCATGGCGACGCCGCCAAGCCTGCTGCCCCGGCAGCGCCAGCTGCTCCGGCGCCGGCCGCACCGGCCCCAGCCGCAGCACCGGCTCCCGCAGCCGCCCCGGCCGCGCCGGCGCAGCCGGTCGACGTGGAAGCTGTGCTGACCAGCCTGGCTGAAAAGAATCCGGAAAAACTCAACTGGCGCACCTCCATCGTCGACCTGCTGAAACTCCTGCAACTCGACAGCAGCCTGGCCTCGCGCAAGGAACTGGCGCAGGAATTGCATTTCACGGGCGACACCAATGACTCGGCCAGCATGAACATCTGGCTGCACCGCCAGGTGATGACCAAGCTGGCCGAAAACGGCGGCAAGGTGCCGGACGCGCTGAAAAACTGAGGTCTGTTCAATCCGATGGGAACTGCCTATGATGGGGTTCCCATACCGTCATGATAGCCAAAACCAATTGAATCTATTGTGACAATCAATTTTGAATATGGACTAAAACCCTTTACACTAGGGTCTTACTGATTCACCACACGAGAGGAAATGACCATGTCGCTCATCAACACCCAAGTTAAACCATTCAAGGCAACCGCATACCACAACGGCAAATTCGTCGATCTGACGGAAGAGTCCCTGAAAGGCAAGTGGTCGGTATTCGTGTTCTACCCAGCCGACTTCACCTTCGTTTGCCCAACCGAACTGGAAGACCTGGCCGACCATCACGCCGCATTCCAGCAACTGGGCGTGGACATCTACGGTATCTCGACCGATACCCACTTCGCCCACAAAGCATGGCATGACACCTCGGACGCGATCAAGAAAGTGCAATACGCACTGATCGGCGACCCGACCACCACCCTGTCGCGCAACTTTGAAGTGCTGATCGAAGAAGAAGGCCTGGCACTGCGCGGTACCTTCGTCATCAATCCTGACGGCTTCATCAAAGTGCTGGAAGTGCATGACAACGGCATCGGCCGTGACGCATCGGAACTGCTGCGCAAAGTCAAAGCCGCCCAATACGTGGCTTCCCACCCAGGCGAAGTGTGCCCAGCCAAATGGACCGAAGGCGCAGCAACCCTGACCCCATCGCTGGACCTGGTCGGCAAGATCTAAGTCTTGATGCAGCACGCAGCACACAAGTAGTTACCGCGATGCCGGACCGGGCGTCCGGTCCGGCAATCGCCTAAATATTTGTAAAGGAAGAAAAAATCATGTTAGACGCAACCCTCAAAACCCAACTGAAATCCTACCTGGAAAAAGTGGTGTATCCGCTTGAGCTGGTCGCTTCTCTCGATGACAGCGCAAAAGCCCGCGAGATGAAAGAATTGCTCCAGGAAATAGTCCTGTTGAGCGACAAGATCACGCTGGTCGAGCGCCTTGACGCCGGTGTACGCGCCCCGTCGTTCAGCATCAACCGTGCCGGCACCGATATCGGCGTGCGTTTCGCCGGTGTGCCGATGGGCCATGAATTTACCTCGCTGGTGCTGGCGCTGCTGCAAGTGGGCGGCCACACCATCAAGTTCGACGAGGCGGTGATCGAACAGATCCGCAACCTCGACGGCGATTTCGAGTTTGAAACCTTTATTTCGCTGTCCTGCCATAACTGCCCGGAAGTGGTGCAGGCCTTGAATGCCATGTCGGTGATCAACCCACGCATCAAGGTCACCACCATCGATGGTGGCGTGTTCCCGAAAGAAGTCGAAGAGCGCCAGATCATGGCCGTGCCGATGATGTTCCTGAACGGCCAGCATTTCGGCCAGGGTCGCACCAATGTCGAGGAAATCCTCGCCAAGCTCGACACCAATGCCGGCGCACGCCAGGCGGAAGCGCTGAGCAAGAAAGACGTGTTCGACGTGCTGATCGTCGGCGGTGGTCCTGCCGGCGCGGCGGCAGCCATCTACGCCGCCCGCAAAGGCATCAATACCGGCGTACTGGCCGAGCGTTTCGGCGGCCAGGTGCTCGACACCATGGCGATCGAGAACTTTATTTCGATCAAGGAAACCGACGGTCCGAAATTTGCCGTGGCGCTGGAACAGCACGTCAAGACCTATGACGTCGACATCATGAATACCCAGCGCGCCGCCAAGCTGACGCCGGGCAAATTGATCGAGATCGAAACGGCCGGTGGCGCGGTGCTGAAAGCCAAGACCGTGATCCTGGCGACCGGTGCCCGCTGGCGCGAAATCAACGTGCCGGGCGAGAAGGAATACCGCAACAAGGGTGTCGCCTACTGCCCGCACTGCGATGGCCCGCTGTTCAAGGGCAAGCGCGTGGCCGTGATCGGCGGCGGCAACTCGGGCGTGGAAGCGGCGATCGACCTGGCCGGCCTGGTGAAACACGTGACCCTGATCGAGTTCGGCGCGGAACTGCGCGCCGATGCGGTACTGCAACGCAAGCTGCACAGCATGGCCAATGTCACCGTGATCACCTCGGCGCAAACCACCGAGATCCACGGCGACGGCAAGATCGTCAATGGCCTCAGCTATACGGACCGCAGCAGCGGCGCGTCGAACAAGGTCGAGCTGGAAGGCGTGTTCGTGCAGATCGGCCTGGTGCCGAACACCGAATGGCTGAAGGGTACGCTGGCCTTGTCGCGCCACGGCGAGATCGAAGTGGACGCCCGTGGCCAGACCTCGATCCCCGGCGTGTTTGCGGCCGGCGACGTCACCACGGTGCCGTACAAGCAGATCATCATCGCCACCGGCGAAGGCGCGAAGGCAGCCCTGTCCGCCTTTGACCACCTGATCCGCTCGGGTGACGACGAGGTGGTGGAAGAGTCGGCCTCGCAGGAAGCCATGACGGCGTAAGCTGTCTTGCTTAAAAAAAACCGGAACCGCCGCCAGGCCGTTCCGGTTTTTTCATGGCTATTTGACTCAGGCGTCAACCTGCATGCAAGGGATTGCTAGCCACATACACCTTGATGCCGTCGACCGGCATGTCCTTCGGCGCGATGGTGGCCAGCGCGAACACGGTGAGGTGGCTGTCGGTGTCGAGATGCCAGCTGAAGCGCTGGCCGGCACGGACGATGGTGACGGTTTCGCCGCGCGTGACATTGATGTGGCGGGTATCGGGCTGCAGGACGATGGTGCGGCCGGCGTCGGACTCGGCTGCCGGACTGCCGTTGGGGCTGGACGCCTGGGCGGCGGTAAAAGCGAGGGCGCAGGCGAGCGCAAGGGCGGCGCGTGAGGTGTGAAACATGCAGGTCTCCGAAAGTGCCGGCCCGGGTAAGGGCCGTGTGTTGTGATGGAGCGCGCCGGGATCGCCGGCTGGCGCAGCCGGCATGCTAAGCCGGCTGGGCTTGAACTGCAAAGCGGTATTTCACAATTGCACGGTCGCCGCCAGCGGCAATTGCGGTGCCAGATGGCTGGTCAGCACGATGCACTGGCGCGCCAGGCGGCCCGGTTCGGCCAGGCGCTGGCGCAGATGCGCCATGGCATCGGCATCGAGGCCATTGAACGGTTCATCGACCAGCAGCAGCTTCACCGGCAAGGCCAGTGCCAGCGCCAGTTGCAGCTTTTTATGCTGGCCCAGCGACAGCGCGGTGACGCTTTGCCGCAAGGTCGGGCTCATGGCAAAGGCCTCCAGTTCGGCGTTCAGCAGGGCCTGGTCGCTGCCCGGATACAGGGCCAGGTGCAGGTCGAGCCATTCGTGTACTTGCAGCCAGGGCAGGGCGGGCGCGTCGCCACCGCAATAGAACGCCTGGGCGCGGTAGGCCAGCGGCATGCTGGCGCTGTCGAGTTCGTCCAGGCGAATGAGGCCCCGCGCGGGCAGCAGGGCGCCGCCCGCCAGTTTTAACAAAGTGGTTTTGCCGGCCCCGTTGGCGCCGCGCAGCCAGGTGATGCCGGGGCCGAACTGCAGATCGCGGTGCTGGAACACGCTGCGCGTGGCGAAATGAAAATCGAGCTGCTCGACCTGCAGCACGGGAGAAGACAGCTTCAATTCCATAATTCGCTTCCGATGGCGCTCAAGGCAAGGATGGACAGGGCGACCAGCACGACGCGCCCGCGCGCCGTCAGGCGGGTCAGGCCGACGATGGCCAGCAGGGCCAGGCTGGCGGTGATGGCATACACGCTGGTGACGCGGCGCAGCAGGGTGGCGGGGTCCAGGCAGTACAGCAACATGGCGGCGCCCAGCAGCACGGCAAGGGCGGGCAGCAGGCTGGCGGCGCAGGCCAGGCGGAGCACGGCGCCGCTGGCCACGGGCCAGGCGTCCAGTGATGGACGCAGCACGGCGATCTGCTCGCGCACGGCCTTGTCGCCACGGTCCGTCACAATGATCAGGCTGGCGCTGGCCAGCAAACCGAGTAGCGGCGCCGGCACCAGCGGCACGCGCAGCAGCCAGGCCAGCATGCTGGCGAGCGCGCCGGCCAGCAGCACGCTTTGCTGGACGCCAATCACATTCTCGTTGCGCCAGAACGGCAGCCAGAACAGCTGGCGCCACAGGAACAGGGTCGGCCAGCGGGGGCGGCGATATACATAGGCTGTCATGGTTGGCGTGTGCGCCTTTTGCGCCGGGCGTGGCGCGCGCAGGCGCAGCGCCATGATGCAGCTCGACAATAGCCAGGCCAGCAGCCACGCGCAAATGGTGGCGGCGATACCGGACGCGGCAATCGGGCGCAGCCAGGGCGGCGACTGCAGCAGCCAGATGCCGGCCGAAACGGCGTAGGCGATGCCCAGTGGCAGCATCAGCAGGCCGGCCACGGCGATATCGGCTTGCCGGCGCAAGCGGCGCGGCAAGGGCAGCTGGCGCAGCCATGCGGCGACAGGCGAGGGTAGCAGCCGCTTGCGCAGCAGCCAGGCGGGCAGGCAAGTGAGCAGGCTTTGCGCGCACAGCAGGCCCAGCGCGGCGGGCCAGGGCAGGGTCAAGGCAAGAAAGCCGGGCAGGGCGATGACGCTCAGCAGCGCCAGCAAGACGGGCCCGGCCAGGAACACGACGATTTCCATGGAGCTGGCCAGGCTGGCGGCAAATTGCAGCAAAGCATGATGAGCCAGCCGCAGCCGCAGGGCAATATAGGGATGTGTGCTGCTGGGCAAGCGCATGCGGGCAGAGGGGAGTGAGGGACAGCGCTGATTCTAGTGCATTTGCTGAGCTGAAATGGGAAAAGCCCTTCGGTTCAGAGAACCAAAGGGCTTTTCTTTTATTGGCGGAGCGGACGGGACTCGAACCCGCGACCCCCGACGTGACAGGCCGGTATTCTAACCAACTGAACTACCACTCCAAGCTCGTATGATCTGTGTTGCTGATCCATGAAGCACTGGACAGTTTTCTGATTTTGGTGGGTGCTGAGAGGCTCGAACTCCCGACCTACGCCTTGTAAGGGCGCCGCTCTACCAACTGAGCTAAGCACCCGCATACCCAGAAAACTATCCCGACGTTTGTCACCACGTCTGGAAGAGGCACTATTATAGAGGGCAGATTCCCGCTTGTGCAACTAAAAATGCAAAATTTTTTCAGGCAATAAATGGGGATGATTTTCTGGCGCGGAAATGGGAAAAGCCCTTCGGTTCAGAGAACCAAAGGGCTTTTCTTTTATTGGCGGAGCGGACGGGACTCGAACCCGCGACCCCCGACGTGACAGGCCGGTATTCTAACCAACTGAACTACCACTCCAAGCTCGTATGATCTGTGTTGCTGATCCATGAAGCACTGGACAGTTTTCTGATTTGGTGGGTGCTGAGAGGCTCGAACTCCCGACCTACGCCTTGTAAGGGCGCCGCTCTACCAACTGAGCTAAGCACCCAAAGCTTGCTTGTCTCAGAAAACCATCCCGACGTTTGTCACCACGTCTGGAAGAGGCGCTATTATAGGATGGCAAAAATCCTGTTGCAAGCGCTTTTTTCAAATTATTCCTTGATCTCCCATTGCGACAGCATCCAGGCCATGTTGAAGGCGTTTTCCTTGATGGCGTCATAGCGGCCCGAGGCGCCGCCATGGCCGGCGCCCATATTGGTTTTCAGCAGCAGCGGGTTGCTGTCCGTTTTATAGGCGCGCAGCTTGGCCACATACTTGGCCGGCTCCCAGTACATCACCTGGCTGTCGTTGAGGCCGGTGGTCACCAGCATCGCCGGATAAGCCTTGCGGGCGATATTGTCATACGGCGAATAGCTGAGCATGTAGTCGTAGGCCGCCTTCTGGTTCGGGTCGCCCCATTCCAGGTATTCGCCGGTGGTGAGCGGCAGGCTGGCGTCCATCATGGTGTTCATCACGTCGACAAACGGCACCGCCGCGTACACCGCGTGGAACAGTTCGGGGCGCAGGTTGACGACCGCGCCCATCAGCAGGCCGCCGGCGCTGCCGCCCTGGATGATCAGCCGGTTCGGGCTGGTCCATTTTTCGCGCACCAGGTAGTCGGCGCTGTCGATGAAGTCATTGAAGGTGTTTTTCTTCTTCATCAGCATGCCGTCTTCATGCCAGGCTTCGCCCATGTCGGTGCCGCCACGGATATGCGCCTGGGCATAGATCACGCCCCGCTCCAGCAGGCTGATGCGGCTGATGGCAAAGCTCGCTTCCGTCGAGATGCCGTAGGAACCATACGAATACAGCAGCAGCGGCGCCGAGCCGTCGCGTTTGACGCCCTTCTTGTAGACGATCCACAGCGGCACCTGCACGCCGTCGCGCGCCTTGACCCACAAACGCTCGGTGGCATAGTGGCTGGCGTCATAGCCGCCGACGATTTCCTGCTGTTTCAGCACCGTGCGCTGGCCGTCCTTCATGTTGACGTCGATGACGGTCGGCGGCGTGATCGGCGACTGGTACGACATGCGATAGTGGGTCGCATTGAATTCCGGCGTGCCGGCCGCGTTGGCCAGGTAGACCGGGTCGTCGAATTTGACGGTCTTCCACTGCTTGCTCTTGAAGTCATAAATACGGGCGCGGTTCAGGGCGCGCGCCTTTTCCATCACCACTAGGTAATCCTGGAACACATCGAGCGACTTGATGACGGCGTCCTTGTCGTGCGGCACCAGCGGACGCCAGTGCTTCGGCTGCGGGGTGCTCAGCGGCGCGCTGACGATGCGGAAGTTTTTCGCGTCCTTGTTGGTCAGAATATACAACTGGCCGTCGCGGTGCTCGACGCTGTAGCGGTGGCCTTTTTCGCGTGGCAATACCAGCTGGAATTGGCCGTCGGGCGTGGCCGTGGACAGCAGGCGCACGTCGCTGGTATCGGTGCTGCCGGCGCGCAAAACAAAAAACTGCTTGTCCTGCGTGCGGTTGATGCTGATGGAAAATTGCTCGATCGCCTCGTGGTACACCTGCTGCGGCGCGCCGCCCAGGTCCAGGCGGAACAGCCGGTCCGAACGCTTGGTGGTGGCGTCTTCCTGTACCAGCATCAGCGTGGCGTTGTTGGCCGCCCAGGCCAGCGAGGTGACGCGCGGCATGGTGTCACTGAGCAGCTTGCCGGTGTTCAGATCCTTGATGTGCAGCTCGTACTGGCGAAAGCCGGTGGTATCGGTGGTGTAGGCCAGCAACTGTTCATTCGGGCTGACGGCGAATGCGCGCACCGAAAAGAAGGTGTGGCCTTCGGCCAGCTGGTTCTGGTCCAGCAGGATTTCCTCTGCCGCTTGCGCGTCATACGCGCCGTTGGTGCCAAGCGGGCGGCGGCAGTTGATCGGATATTGCTTGCCCGCTTCGGTGCGCGTGTAATAGTAAAAATTGCCCATGCGTACAGGCACGGACAGATCCACTTCCTGCATGCGGCCCTTGATCTCGCCGAACAGCTTGTCGGCCAACGGCTGTATCGGGGCCGTCACGGCGGCCGTGTAGGCGTTTTCCGCATTCAGGTAATCGATCACGGCGGGATCGGTCTTTTTTTGCAGCCAGCGGTAGTCGTCGGTCACGACAGTGCCGTGGCGGGTTTCCTGCCAGGCAGACTTGGCGGCGATGGGGGCAACGGGTGCAGCAGCGTCGGCCGCCGTCGCCAGTGGCGCCAGGGTGGACAGCAGCAGGGCCGGCAGGCTCATGGCCAGGCGGACGGTGTGTGAATAGCGTGATAGGCGAGACAAGGCAACTCCTTTGTAGTGTTGTGGCAAGATTCTATTCTTGCTACTCAGAAATGCAACCGCTGATCTTGCCGGCCCGTTTCAACTTGCCAGAATTGCCGTTTCGGGTAATACTGTATGCATGAACAGTATCTTGCCGCCATCGTGCCGCGGCAGGCCCAACCGCCGCGAGGTGTCCTTGACCGCATCTGCTCCGCCACTCTCTGAAACATCCTCCGCGCGCCGCTGGATCGCGCACCTGGATATGGACGCCTTTTTCGCCTCCGTGGAACTGCTGAAATATCCGGAACTGCGCGGCGAAGCCGTCGTCATCGGCGGCGGGCGCCTGCAGCAGCCGGTCTTGCAGGCGGACGGCACGCGCCAGTACGCCCGCATGCGCGATTACGTGGGGCGCGGCGTGGTCACCACCTCGACCTATGCGGCGCGCGCGTTTGGCGTGTTTTCGGCGATGGGCATCATGAAGGCGGCCAAGCTGGCGCCCGACAGCATCTTGCTGCCGGCCGACTTCGAGGCCTACCGCGAGTATTCGGCCCGCTTCAAGCAGGCGGTGGCGAACCTGGCGCCGGTGATCCAGAACGTCGGCATCGATGAAATCTATATCGACCTGACCGAACATGGCGAAGACGCGCCGGCGTTTGCGGCCAGGCTGAAAGCGGCCGTGTCCGAGGCCACCGGCCTGTCGTGCTCGATTGGTCTCGCGCCGAACAAATTGCTGGCAAAAATCTGTTCCGACCTGGAAAAGCCGGACGGGCTGACGATCTTGCATCCGCAGGATCTGGAAAGCCGCGTGTGGCCCTTGCCGGCCAAAAAGATCAACGGCATCGGCCCGAAAGCCACCGCCAAGCTCGAGGCGATGGGGATAGTCACCATCGGCGAACTGGCGCAGGCTGATCTGGCCACGCTGCGCACCCAGTTTGGCGATGTGTATACGGGCTGGCTGCACCAGGCGGCGCTGGGCATCGATGACCGCCCGGTGCAGACCAGCCGCGAAACCAAGTCGGTCAGCCGCGAAACCACGTTCGAGCGCGACCTGCAGGTGGTGCGCGACCGCGCCGTGCTGTCGGAGAAACTGGAAAGCCTGTGCACGCGGGTGGCGGGCGACCTCGACAAGCAGGCGCTGGTCGGGCGCACGGTGGGCATCAAATTGCGCTTCGAAGATTTCAGTACGGTCACGCGCGATATCACCTTGCCCAGCGCCACGGCGGACGCGGCGGCGATCCTGCGCGCCACCCGCGACTGCCTGCGGCGGGTGCCGTTCGAAAAGAAAATCCGCCTGCTGGGGGTGCGCATTTCCACCCTGTGCGACCCGTCCCAGGCAGCCCGGCAGACGCCGGCCCAGGCCGAGCTGTTCCCCGCCCTGTAGCGCCGGCACCCCTGTATTACCAGCAAAACACCGGACTCTCGTTTGACCGCAGCGCCGGGTCGAAAGTGTAGAATGGCATCCTATTAGCTCCAACGAAACAACCGGAAGACAAAAACTATGTGGTTCAAGAATCTTCAGATTTACCGCCTGCCCGCACCGTGGGCTTACACGCCAGAACAGCTGGAAGAGGCACTGTCCTCGAACAAATTTACGCCGGCCACCAGCATGGACCTGATGCGCCAGGGCTGGGATACGCCACGCCCGAACGGCGGCCTGGTCCACGTGGTCAACAAACAGATGCTGATCCTGCTGGGCACGGAAAAGAAACTGCTGCCGGCCACCGTCATCAACCAGGTCGCCAAGGCCCGCGCCGCTGAAATGGAAGAAGCGCAAGGCTTTGCCCCGGGCAAGAAAGCCATGAAGGAACTGAAAGAGCGCGTGGCCGACGAACTGCTGCCGCGCGCCTTCAGCATCCGCAGCAATGTGTGGACCTGGATCGACCCGGTCAATGGCTGGCTGGTGGTCGATGCGGCCAGCCCGGCGAAAGCCGACGAAGTGATCAAATTGCTGCTCAAGGCCGTCGACAAATTGCCGCTGGAAAGCCTGCGCGTGCAGCGTTCGCCGGTGGCGGTGATGACGGAATGGCTGCAGGCCGACGATGCGCCGGCCGGCTTTACGGTCGACATGGATACGGAATTGCGCGCCACCGGCGAGAGCAAGGCCACCGTGCGCTATGTGCGCCACACCCTGGAAGCGGACGACGTGCGCCGCCATATCGCGGCCGGCAAGCAGTGCACGCGCCTGGCCATGACGTGGAACGACAAGATCTCGTTCGTGCTGACGGAATCGCTGGCGATCAAAAGCATCAAGCCGCTCGACGTGATCAAGGAAACCGAATCGAGCACCAAGAACGACGAAGAACGTTTCGACGGCGACATGATGCTGATGACGGGCGAGCTGAGCAAACTGATGGCCGACGTGGTCGAAGCACTGGGCGGCGAAGCGACGGCGTAAGCGTTGCCGTTACCGTTAGCGTAAAAAAAGGAGCCGCGGCTCCTTTTTTTGTGCTGGATGAGACAGCGCTTACAAGGGCTGGAACACGCCGGCGGCGCGGTTCTTCTGCACATTGTCCCAGGCAAAGATCTGTCCGTTCATCGCCACGTAGACGCCGGCCGGCAGAGCCTGCGCCACGCCGCAGGCAAAGCCCAGGTTGAACAGGGCGTCGGAGTTGGCGATTTCATACGGAATCATGGCGCCCGTCAGGATAATGGTCTGCTGCAACTGCGCCGCGCCCAGCACCTGTGCCGTTTCGCGCATGGTGTCGGTGCCGTGGATGATGACGATGGCTTTTTCATGCGCCGCGCGGCACGAGGCCAGCACGCGCTGGCGGTCGGCATCCTGCATGTCGAGCGAGTCGAGCAGCGGCAGTTGCTCCAGCGCCACCGGCGCCGTCATGCGCGCGCGCGCGATGGCGGCCGGCAAATGACTGTCGGAAAAACCCAGGGTGCCGTTCAATTCATTGTAATGCTTGTCGAAAGTGCCGCCGGTGGCGAGGATGCGCAAGGTCATGATGTGGTCACGATGTCAGTGGAGAATGACGCGCATGATAGCGTGAATGGCGATGCCTGGGCGAGTAAGCTTGTTGACCCGCATCTGGAAAATTCGGCCATCTGTGGGTACACTTGCTTCTTTGCTCCCGCTCCGGCTTGATGATTCCCCATGAAAGCGCTTGCTCCCGGCACCGTCATTTTTCACCGCCATCGCGGTTATGGCGTGATCACGTCCGTCAACTTGCTGACCGGCTGGATCGCCGCGCGTTTCGGCAGCGAAGCGCGCACCCTGGACCTGAACCTGTCCACCGATGACGTCGAATTTGCCGATGGCGAAGCGATCCGCTTTCGCCGCGCGCCGCCGGACCGCATGCCGCATGCGCGCCTGATGGCCATGGTGCGCGAATTGCACCGCGCCGGATATCAAAAGCTGTATCTGTATTCCTGGCCGAAACCGTCGGGCCTGCACTGGCGCTGGCATTTGTTTACCGGGCCGCGCGACTGGATGCAGCGGCCCTGGCGCGAAGGCTGGTATGGCTCGGGTGCCGACTACAACGTCAATCCCGTGATGGGCTGGGGCGATACCCCGGGCGCCACCACCGCCGAGCTGGTCGACGCGCTGGCGCGCTTCGATCCGCAAGGCCTGGCCCAGGCGCTGGGCCGCGATGAAGACCATGCGGCCTGGTTCGCGCAGGTCTGCGACGCCTTGCTGCCCAACTATATGTACAGCCTGGACATGCCGCGCGAACCGGGCGCCCCCCTGCCCGAGATGCCGCCGGTGCCGGTGATTGCCGTGCGCGCCGGCTTGCCGGCTTACGCCGGTCCCGTGCTGGCCTGGCCACCGGGCTGGACCGGCCTGTGGTCGCGCCCGCATGTGCTGCCGTTGCCGCCCGTCAGCATCACGGGCGAGCCGGACCTGCTCAAGGGTTTCCAGCGCTCCTGAACGCCAGCTGGCGCGCATGCGCCAGCACCTCGGGATTGAGCAGGCGCGTGCATTGCCCGCGTTCGAAGTCGACGATGTTTTGCAGGGCATAGCTGAAATACAGCTCATAGCCGTCACGCTCCACGTAGCCCAGGTGCGGCGTGGCCAGCACATTGGGCAGCTGCAACAGCGGTGATGTGGGCGGCAACGGTTCGTCCGTAAACACGTCGAGCGCGGCCGCGCCCGGGCGCCCTTGCGGCAGGGCCGCTTCCAGGGCACCATCGGCCACCAGTTCGGCGCGGCTGGTATTGACGAACAGGGCCGTCGGCTTCATGCGCGCCAGGTCCTGCGCCGTGACGATGCCACGCGTCTTGTCGGACAGGCGCAGGTGCAGGCTGAGCACATCGGCCTGCGCAAAAAAGTCCTCGCGCGACTCGGCCGCCGTGTCGCCGGCTGCCACCGCCGCCGTGCGGCTCGCTTCGCTGCCCCATATCAGCACCCGCATGCCGAACGCGCGGCCATAGCCGGCCACCAGCTGGCCGATCTTGCCGTAGCCCCAGATACCGAGGGTGCGGCCCTTGAGCGCCGTGCCCAGGGTGTTCTGCGCCGGTTCCAGCGAGGCCATCTGCCACAAGCCCTCTTTCAGGTTCTGCGCGTACGGCACGATCTTGCGCTGGGCCGCCATGATCAAGGCCCAGGTCAGTTCGGCCGGCGCCGTGGGTGAGCCGACGCCTTCGGCAATCGCGATGCCCAGCTCGGTAGCGGCGGCCACATCCACATGGCCGCTGACCTTGCCCGTTTGCGACAACAGTTTCAAATTGGGCAGCTTGGCCAGCAGGGCGCGGTTGAAACTGCTGCGCTCGCGTATC
Organism: Janthinobacterium sp. J1-1; assembly: GCF_030944405.1. Lineage (NCBI taxonomy): Bacteria > Pseudomonadati > Pseudomonadota > Betaproteobacteria > Burkholderiales > Oxalobacteraceae > Janthinobacterium > Janthinobacterium sp. J1-1. The sequence continues at coordinate 60,664 of NZ_CP132339.1, read as the reverse complement.
AATACCAGGGCGTCGAACGGCGCCAGGCGGATCGCCAGCTGGCCCAGGCCGCGCGCCGTGTTGCTGAACACTTTGACGTCGTGTCCTGCCGTTAATTTGAAACAATCGAGGCCGCGCACGGCATCCTGATAATCATCGAGTATGGCAATTTTCATGGAGGTTGACCGATTTTAATGTGAATTTGGTAGGGAAATAACAGGATACGGGTAATGCCGAATAGCCTACTACATTAGTCGGACTATTCTCCTACATTTTTGCGAGAATAGCGGTTTGACGGGTGTACAATCGCCGACACTTTGCTACATCCTGGTGCATGCACCGCGCGTCCACCAGGCGCAAACACCGCCGCCGGCGCCATGCGCCGCGGCCGGCACGACCAGCCAGACTGCCAGCGTGAGCGCGCCGCGGCAGGGCTGTCTGCCGGAACCACCAGAATTTCTTAATTGGTATTGGAGGTAATATGAATCAGCCCGTCATGGGTGGCGTTGCCACACTCAACGTTCCAGCTTATATTAAACAACAGAAACTGATCAACTGGGTGGCGGAGATTGCCGCGCTGACCAAACCCGATCGTATCTACTGGTGCGACGGCTCGCAGGAAGAGTACGAGCGCCTGTGTGCCGAGATGGTGGCCAGCGGCACCATGAAAAAACTGAACGCCGACAAGCGCCCGAATTCCTACCTGGCCTGTTCCGACCCGAGCGACGTGGCCCGTGTCGAAGACCGTACCTATATCTGCTCGGCAACGAAAGAAGCGGCCGGTCCGACCAATAACTGGACCGAACCGGGCGAGATGCGCCACACCCTGAGCGGCCTGTTCGACGGTTGCATGCAGGGCCGCACCATGTATGTGGTGCCGTTTTCGATGGGCCCGCTCGGTTCGCCGATCGCCCATATCGGCGTGGAACTGTCCGATTCACCGTATGTTGCCGTCAACATGAAAATCATGACCCGCATGGGTCGTGCCGTCTACGACGTGCTGGGCACCGATGGCGAGTTCGTGCCATGCGTGCACAGCGTGGGCGCGCCCCTGGCCGCCGGCCAGGCCGATGTGAAATGGCCATGCAACAGCACCAAATACATCGTGCATTTCCCGGAAACGCGCGAAATCTGGTCCTACGGTTCCGGCTACGGCGGCAATGCCTTGCTGGGCAAGAAGTGCTTCGCCCTGCGCATCGCCTCGAACATGGGCTACCAGGAAGCGCAAGCATCCGCAGACGCACCAGGCTGGCTGGCCGAACACATGCTGATCCTCGGTGTCGAGTCACCGGAAGGCAAGAAGCACTATGTGGCGGCGGCCTTCCCATCGGCCTGCGGCAAGACCAACTTCGCCATGCTGATTCCACCGGCCAGCTTCCAGGGCTGGAAAGTGACCACCATCGGCGACGATATCGCCTGGATCAAGCCCGGCGCCGATGGCCGCCTGTACGCCATCAACCCGGAAGCGGGCTATTTTGGCGTGGCGCCCGGCACCAATGAAAAAACCAATTTCAACTGCATGGCCTCGATGCGTGAAAACACCATCTTCACCAACGTCGCGCTGACCGACGACGGCGACGTCTGGTGGGAAGGCTTGACGAAAGAAGCGCCGAGCCATCTGATCGACTGGCAGGGCAAGGACTGGACGCCGCAATCCGGTACCAAGGCCGCCCATCCGAACGCCCGCTTCACCGTTGCCGCGACGCAAAACCCGGTGATCGACGCCGCCTGGGACGACCCGGCCGGCGTGCCGATCTCGGCCTTCATCTTTGGCGGGCGCCGCTCGACCACCGTGCCTTTAGTGACCGAAGCGCGCAACTGGGTCGAAGGCGTCTACATGGCCGCCACCATGGGTTCCGAAACCACGGCCGCCGCCGTGGGCCAGATGGGCGTGGTGCGACGCGATCCATTTGCCATGTTGCCATTTATCGGCTATAACATGAGCGACTATTTCCAGCACTGGCTGGACATGGGCGTGAAAGTGGGCAAGGTCAACCCGGCCGCGCTGCCGAAGATCTATTGCGTCAACTGGTTCCGTACCGACGAAGCAGGCAAATTCGTCTGGCCCGGTTTTGGCGACAATATGCGCGTGCTGAAATGGATGCTGGAACGCATCGACGGCAAGACGGGCGGCGTGGAAAACCTGTTCGGCACCACGCCCGAATACGGCGACCTGAACTGGGACGGCCTGCCGTTCACGCAAGAACAATTCGACACCATCACCTCGATCGACAAGGCGGCGTGGGTGGAAGAATTGAAATTGCATACGGAATTGTTTGAAAAGCTGGCGTATCATCTGCCGCAGGCCTTGGCCGACAACAAGGCGGCGCTCGAGCAGCGCCTGGCAGGGTAAGAGTTTTAGCAGGGGGAGACGCACGCTGGCAAAGACCGGTGTGTGATACAAAGACACGCCGGCAATGACTGGCGTGCTGAAAAGGGAAACGGCGCGGATTGCATGAGCAATACGCGCCGTTTTTTATGGAGCCGACTGTTTATTGCTTCAGCAGCGGTCCCAGGTATTTGCCCGTCACGCTGGCCGGATTGAGGGCCACTTCTTCCGGCGTGCCGGTGGCGATGATCTGCCCGCCGCCGGCGCCGCCTTCGGGACCCAAGTCGACGATCCAGTCGGCCGTCTTGATCACGTCCAGGTTGTGCTCGATGATCACCAGGGTGTTGCCCTGGTCGCGCAGGCGGTGGATCACTTTCATCAGCAGGTCGATATCGTGGAAGTGCAGGCCGGTGGTCGGCTCGTCCAGGATATACAGGGTGCGACCGGTGTCGCGCTTCGACAGTTCCAGCGACAGTTTCACGCGCTGCGCCTCGCCGCCCGAGAGGGTGGTAGCGCTCTGCCCCAGCTTGATGTAGCCGAGGCCCACGTCGAGCAAGGTCTGCAGCTTGCGCGCGATCAGCGGCACCGGCTTGAAGAATTCATGCGCTTCCTCCACCGTCATGCCCAGCACCTCGGTGATGTTCTTGCCCTTGTATTGCACTTCCAGCGTTTCGCGGTTGTAGCGCTTGCCGTGGCACACGTCGCATGGCACATATACGTCCGGCAAAAAGTGCATCTCGACCTTGATCACGCCATCGCCCTGGCACGCTTCGCAGCGTCCGCCCTTGACGTTGAACGAGAAGCGGCCCGCGCTGTAACCGCGTTCCTTGGCCGTCGGCACGGTTGAGAACAGGTCGCGGATCGGCGTAAACAAGCCGGTATAGGTGGCCGGGTTCGAACGCGGGGTGCGGCCGATCGGTGCCTGGTCGACGGAAATCACCTTGTCGAAATGCTCCAGGCCGCTGATCGAATCGTGCGGCGCCGGTTCCGTCTGCGAGCCGTACAAGTGGCGCGACAGGGCCGGGTACAAGGTGTCGTTCACCAGCGAGGACTTGCCCGAACCGGACACGCCCGTCACGCAGGTCATCAGGCCCACCGGCAGGCTCAACGACACTTTTTTCAGGTTGTTGCCGGTCGCGCCGGTAATGACGAGCTGCTTTTCCGGATTGCTCACATGGCGCTTCTTCGGTACGGCGATTTTCAGCTTGCCGTTCAGGTATTGCGCCGTCAGCGACTTCTTGTTTTTCAGGATGTCCTTCAAGGTGCCTTCGGCGATGATCTCGCCGCCGTGCACGCCGGCGCCCACGCCCATGTCGACGATATAGTCGGCGGTGCGGATCGCGTCCTCGTCGTGCTCGACCACCAGCACGCTGTTGCCGATATCGCGCAAGTGTTTCAGCGTTTCGATCAGGCGGTCGTTGTCGCGCTGGTGCAGGCCGATCGACGGTTCATCGAGCACATACATCACGCCCGTCAGGCCTGAACCGATCTGCGACGCCAGGCGTATCCGTTGCGCCTCGCCGCCCGATAGGGTATCGGCGCTGCGGTCCAGCGACAGGTAGTCGAGGCCCACATTGTTGAGGAATTTCAGGCGCGAAATGATCTCTTTCACGACCCGGTCGGCGATCTCTTTCTTGGCGCCCGTCAGTTTCAGTTTTTCAAAGAAATCGAGCGTGTCGCGCAGCGGCTTTTCCGCCACTTCATAGATCGCGCGCTGCTGCTTGCCGGTGCCGACTTTCACATGGCGCGCTTCCACGCGCAGGCGCGCGCCGTCGCAGGACGGGCAGCATTTTTCATTGATGAACTTGGCCAGCTCTTCCTTGACCGCCATCGAATCGGTTTCACGGTAGCGGCGCTGCAGATTGTTGACCACGCCTTCAAACATGTGTTCCTTGACCACGGTACGGCCGCGCTCGTTCACATAGCTGAAGGGAATCACCTGCTTGCCCGAGCCGTACAGCACGGCTTGCTGGGCGTTCAGTTCCAGCTGTTCGAACGGCATGTCGAGGTCGAACTCGTAGAAGTCGGCCAGGTTCGACAGCATCTGGAAGTAAAACTGGTTGCGGCGGTCCCAGCCCTTGACAGCGCCCGAGGCCAGCGACAGATTCGGGAACGCGACGATGCGTTTCGGGTCAAAGAATTCAATATGACCGAGACCGTCGCATTCCGGGCAGGCGCCCATCGGATTGTTGAACGAGAACAGACGCGGTTCCAGTTCCTGCAGCGAATAGCCGCACTCGTTGCAGGCGAACTTGTTCGAAAATACCTGTTCCTGTGCGGTATCCATTTCGTAGGCCACGGCGCGGCCATCGGCCAGGCGCAGCGCCGTCTCGAAACTTTCCGCCAGGCGCTGCTTGATGTCCTGGTTGACCTTGACCCGGTCGATCACCACGTCGATCGTATGCTTTTCGGTTTTCTTCAGTTTCGGCAGGTCGTCGACTTCATAGATCTTCGCGTCGTGCGTGCCGCTCTGCACGCGAAAACGCACGAAGCCCTGTGCCTGCATCTGTTCGAACAGGTCGACGTGTTCGCCCTTGCGGTTGGCCACCACCGGCGCGAGGATCATCAGCTTGGTGTCTTCCGGCATGGCCAGCACGGCGTCGACCATTTGCGACACGGTCTGCGCGGCCAGCGCGTGTTCCGGATGGTTGATGCAATACGGCGTGCCGACGCGCGCATACAGCAGGCGCAGGTAATCGTGGATTTCCGTCACCGTGCCCACCGTCGAGCGCGGGTTGTGCGAAGTGGCTTTCTGTTCGATGGAAATCGCCGGCGACAGGCCCTCGATCAGGTCGACATCGGGTTTTTCCATCAGCTGCAGGAACTGGCGCGCATACGCCGACAGCGATTCGACATAGCGGCGCTGGCCTTCCGCGTACAGGGTGTCGAACGCCAGTGAGGACTTGCCGGAGCCGGACAGGCCGGTAATCACGATCAGCTTATTGCGCGGCAAATCGAGATTGATATTCTTGAGGTTATGCGTGCGAGCACCGCGAATGCGGATCTGTTCCATGTGATTAGCCTTGCTTTCAGTGGGGTGCGGTGGACCCGTACCGCCCCAAAACGGGCATGCGGCGGGTCAACTTGTTACTATAGCCGGGTTTTGTTGCGCACGCCTGAGGCCGTGGCAAGCGGATTTTGCCGCCTGGCCGGCGTGCGCGGACAAAGGTTGATGCAGATGCGTACAGACGTTTGAACACTGTATATAATACCAGTATTCAAGTTTCTTGTTTTCACCGCTGCTGAAAAAAACGGGACCGTGCCACATCGCTGCATGGCACGACGCACGCGCCTCAATACAAGTCGCCTTGTGCCGGTGAGTCGCTTATAATCGTCGTTTAGTAAAAAATCTAACGCGCGGCACTCCCGCAGCAGTTCAACAGGAGTTATTCATGGCATCAGTCAACAAAGTCATTATCGTCGGCAATCTGGGCCGCGACCCGGAAATCCGCTACATGCCTAGCGGCGACGCGATCGCCAACATCGCCGTGGCCACTTCGTACAAATCGAAGGACCGCAACACGGGCGAACAAAAAGAGTTGACCGAATGGCATCGCATCTCGTTCTTCGGCCGCCTGGCTGAAATCGTCGGCCAGTACCTGAAAAAAGGTTCCTCGGTCTACGTCGAAGGCCGCCTGCAAACCCGTAAATACACGGACAAGGACGGCGTCGAGAAGTACGCAACCGACATCATCGCTGAAAACATGCAAATGCTGGGCGGCCGTTCCGGCATGGGCGGCGACGCCGGTGGCGACGACAGCTACGGCGGCAACAGCGGCGGCTACGACGCCCCGGCCCCACGCCAGGCACCAGCCCCGCGTCCTGCTCCGGCGCCAGCACCACGCCCGGCACCGAAGCCAGCGCCGAACTTTTCGGATATGGATGACGATATTCCGTTCTAAGCTTGTTCAAAGCCAGAAAAACCCTGTAGCGCCTTGTTGGGCTACAGGGTTTTTTCATGTTCACCAAGCTCGGAAATTTTACTGAAGTTACTGTGTCAAGCCGGGCAGCTCGATACCATGCAAACGTCTGAACAGCTTGAGAGCATACGTGTCTGTCATCCCGGAAATGTAATCCGTGGCACTTAACAGCTGCTCATAGCGTGATTTTCCTTTAGTGAATTGGCTAGGAATAATTTCAACGATTTTTTGGTGTGCTTTCGAACGTGTGTCTGGAGCATTGAGCAGGGCTGGGACGAATTTATCCAAAAGGCCGCCAAGAATCTCAAAGCCGGCCGCTTCGATTTGTAGCACTGTAGGCGTGGTGTAGATACGTTCCCGGGAGAGTTTGGAGATTGCCTTCAAATTGGCTGCGTATTTGCACAGACTGACAAGATCGTTTTCAAGTTCGCCATTCATGATGTGTACGTATTGTTGTTTGAATACGTCCACAGTAGCCTCAATCAAGTTGCCTATTGCACGTGCACGCAGATATTCAATTCTGCCGTCATCATCATCAATACGCTCATATGAAGGGCTGGAAGTTTTCCCATCTGGAAATGCGATTTCCCAGAGCAAATTCTTGGCCTGCTCGAACGAAACTCTCCCAACCCTGTGCCCGTCTTCCAAGTCCACCACGTTGTAGCAGATATCGTCTGCGGCCTCCATCAGAAATGCCAACGGGTGTCGGCAATAGGCACCACTATTCTTTTTGATCAGACCTACACCGTTTGCCACAAGTGTGAAATTGTCGGCATCATCGTCGCAATAGCCAAATTTCTTTTCACTGATTTTCTTGGATATGGGCATATCCGATGCCTGCGGATATTTTCCAAAGGATGCCAGGACCGCATAGGTAAGTTGGAATCCACCACGGTTAATTTCATTTTGCAAACGGGTGATCAGACGAAATCCTTGCGCATTGCCTTCAAATTTAAGAAAGTCATTTTGTTGGCGTTTGGAGAGGCCTTCCAAGTATTGTCTATTTCCATCGGAAAACCAGGATTGAATCGCACACTCGCCAGAATGGCCAAAAGGTGGGTTACCGATATCGTGGGCAAGGCAAGCCGCCGCGACGATACTGCCGAAATCCTGAGCATCAAGGGTGATGCCCTTGTTATTCTCAACAATGAAATGGCCACATTGCATGCCGAGTGAGCGTCCTACTGAGGAAACTTCGATGCTGTGCGTCAGTCTGGTGCGGACGTAATCACTTTCAGAAAGGGGAAAAACCTGAGTCTTGTCCTGCAAGCGCCGGAACGCACTGGAGTAGACGAGCCGATCCCAGTCCCTCATATATTCGGTGCGGGTACCTGCCGCAGTGCCATCACCCTCACGTCCAAGACGTTTTGTTGATACAAGGCGCTGCCATTCCATCGTCATCGAGTTCCCCTTTACGGCGAATGTATGTAAATAGCTATCTATGTAATTATCGGCACCAAGTGAAGTTCCATTGGCGTAAGTGCAAGTCTTCAAGATCATGCGGCATAGCAGAGTGATAGGCACGATATTACATTAGTTGCTACGTGTTATCTGCAGCCTATCCTATCTTACAAATGCACCGAATGTTGCTCCGCCGCCCCCATCCGATTGTCCTCGCGCTTCTGCGCCAGCAGATGAGTCATCAGGATCGCCGTCAACAGTTCCGCCTGCGGCGTCGTGTCCAGCAAGTCGATGCTGTGCCGCGTGCGCAAGGTCATGACCTTGGCTTGCGCCCTGGCGATCACCTGGCCATGCCGGGCCAGTTCGAAATCCATGTCGAGCAGGCTGCCGCGCAGCATGGCGCCGTCGAAGCGGCCACCGACGACGGTGATCTGCCGGCGCCAGCTCCACAGCTTGCCGCGCAAGATGAAGTTTTCTTCGTTGGTGCTGACGTTCCAGATCGGCGTGAATGACCACAGCTTGCGCGTGACGGCGGCCACTTCGCGTCCGTCTTGCGTGATGCTCCACGGCTGGCTCAGCCAGCCCCAGCGGGCGCGGCTTTCGTACAGGACGTTGCCGGCGTCGTCGGTGATCTGGATCTTGCCCAGCAGGGACATCAGCTTCCTGGCGATATGCAGTGTCTTCGGGGCGGCGGTGGCAGTCATGGGGGAACCCTGGCGGCGGAGATACTGGCGATTCTACAAGCCTGCCGCAGATATTGCCGGTGTGGCGCGGCACAGCCTGCTATGCGCGAAGGAAACAAGCCCGGTGGTAAGCTGTCTGTTTCCACCATGACAGGAGCCCGGCTTGCAATCCGCATCGATCCACCGCCAGATCGCCTTGGTCAGCTACGGCACGCAATTCCTGCGCGACAAGCTGGCGCTGGACGACTGGTACCGGCACGGCATCTTTTTCGGCGCCCGCCTGCAGTTCCGGCAACTGGCTGACCATGCCCTGCTGGCCGATGATTTCACGTGGTGGCTGGGCATCCTGAAGCAGTCGGGCGCGGCGAGGCTGTCGCTGCACCTGCTGAGCGAATTCGGCATCGCGCCGCCGCAGCTTGTGCGCAGTGGCGAGCATGCGGTGGTGGTGCATTTTCCTGATCGGTACCAGATCTGGGCCGTCGGCGAAGAGCGGCCCGCGTGGCTGACGCATCCCTTGCTGCCGGACGAGCCGGGCATCCCCATCTTTCCCGACGCGACACATTGGGGCGGCGAGATCGACAGCTACTGGTGCGTCGAAGAGCGGGCCGGGCAACTGAACGTGCCAGAGACCCACTGGAAGGCGCTGGCGGACAGCATCGCCACCAATCTCGAGACCAATATTCCATCGAGCCTGGCGCCGGCCGGCCCCATCTTCCTGCCGCGGGAGCCGCCCGCGTCGTGGGCGAGATTTCCGCTGTTCCCCAGCGGCAGCATTTCTTCCCTGGCGCATGCCGTGCTGGCCACCTTGTATAGCGAGCGGGCAAGGTTTGCCAACGATACCCATCCCAAGAACGAAAACAGCTACTACCAGGGATTCGACGAGGCAGGCATCGCGCAAATCGACGACTGGGGCCGTCGTCTCGATGGCTGGATCAGCGAAGTGGAGCTGCGCTGCGCCAATGAATGCCGCCAGAGAGCGTCCAGTCATGACGGCATGCCCTTGCCACTTCCGCCCGCTTCGGCACGTCCGGCGCGCAGCAAGCGTGTCAAGACACGGAAGGAGGAGCAAGCGCCAACCTATGCCGACCCGGTGACGACAACCGGCGGCAAATGGCTGCGCCGCATCGTGTTCGTGGTGGTGCTGGCGGTGGTGTGCCTGCTGCTGCTGGCCTTTGCCCACATTGTTGCCGCCTGGCCCTGGCTATCCGTGGTGCTTGGTTTGCCGTTCGCCATCTATGCCGTGTATGTAAAAGAGTAGCGGCAATTTGCCTTTACTTGACCTGCCTCGCCGTTTGCCACATTCCTGTCCCGTGCGCTCTTCCCTTCCCCGTCAAAAAGGTTTTTGATGGGAGTGGAAGCGAACCTGCCTGTTGCAGGACCGCTGATTTTGAAAGGAAAACACATGAGCATCACAGGAAAAGTCGCATTGGTCACGGGCGCCGCGCAAGGCATCGGCAAGGCAATCGCCTTAAGGCTGGCCAAGGATGGCGCCGATATCGCGCTGGTCGACCTGAACCAGGAAAAACTCGATGCGGCTGCGGCGGAAGTGCGTGCGCTGGGGCGCCGCGTCTTCACTTATATCGCCGATGTGTCGCAGCTGGATCAGGTCACGGCAGCGGTGGCGTTTGCCGAAAAGGAACTGGGCGGCTTCGATATCATGGTCAACAATGCCGGCATCGCCCAGGTGGCGCCGCTGCTGGACGTGACGCCGGAAGAAGTCGACCGCATCATGCGCATCAATGTGCAAGGCACCTTGTGGGGCATCCAGGCGGCCGCAAAAACCTTCAAGCAGCGCGGGCAGAAGGGCAAGATCATCAATGCCTGCTCGATCGCCGGCCATGACGGCTTTGCCTTGCTGGGCGTGTATTGCGCCACCAAGTTCGCGGTGCGCGCGCTGACGCAGTCGGCGGCCAGGGAACTCGCCTCGGACGGCATTACCGTCAATGCCTATTGCCCTGGCGTCGTCGGCACCGACATGTGGGTCGAGATCGACAAGCGCATGGCCGAGGTGACGGGCGCCGAGCTGGGCGCGACCTACAAGAAATTTGTCGACGGCATCGCGCTGGGGCGCGCCGAAACGCCGGACGATGTGGCGGGGCTGGTGTCGTTCCTGGCCGGACCCGATTCGGACTACATGACGGGGCAGGCGCCGCTGATCGATGGCGGCATGGTTTACCGCTGATCTCCCGCCGTTAAAAAAACAGGCCGCGCAATCATCGATTGCGCGGCCTGTTTCATATGGCTGTCAGCTTAATTGAAACTGACCTCCTTGCGGTTATCGCTCGACACGCGGTCGATCATCTTGTTATATGGATCGACACCGACCTCGAACGGTTTTTCCTTGACCGTGATGGTCACCACCGGGTCTTTTCCACTCAAGACGCGCTTGTCCGTGAACAGCACGGTTTCATCTTTTTCCTTGGCGCCCGGCGCGCGCGCAAAGATGGCGATTTCCACCGGCTCGTCATACACGCGCGGGCTTTCCTTGCCCTTGCCGTCCGATTCGAGCTTGGCCAGGTGCAGCTTCATGGTGACATCCCACTGGCCGTCCGGCCGCTTGACGGCGGTCGCTGCAGTCACGCGGTTGTCGTAGAAGACGATTTTCTCGAACAGGTCGGTGATCAGGGCCTGCTTGTCTGCCGGTGCTTCGGCGCGGATATACGTCAGCAGTTCGGCGGTGGTGGTGAACGGCGCCTGCTGGTAGCCCTTGTCTTGCAGGAAGCGTTTCAGCGCGCGGTTGACGGCCGCTTCGCCGATCTCGTCGCGCAGGCGATAGAAGATCAGGCTGCCCTTGCGGTAGTGGATATATTGCTGGTTTTCCACGCGCGCCAAAGGCAGTTCCTCGATCAATTCGCCGCCGCGTCCGCTCAGATAACGGTCCAGCTCATAGCGCAGGAAGCGGCGCAGCTTGTCGCGGCCGTATTCCTTTTCCATCACCATCAGCGCCGAGTATTGCGCCAGCGACTCCATCAGCATCGACGCGCCCTGCACATTGGCGCCGATCACCTGGTGGCCCCACCACTGGTGGGCCATTTCATGGGCGGTGACGTAATACACGTAGTCGATATCGTCCTTGTTGCGCAGGTCGGCGATAAAGCCGATGCCTTCCGAATACGGGATGGTATTAGCGAACGACTGGGCAAAGCTGGCGTAGCCGGGGAATTCCAGGATGCGCACCTGCTTGTGCTGGTAGGGCGTGAACTCGGCGGTGTAATAGTCGAGCGACTTCTGTACCGAGGTGATCATGCGCTCGGTGTTGTAGCCGTGTTTCTTGTCGACATACACTTCGATCGGCACGCCGTGCCAATCGCCTTTTTTCACGTCCCAGCGCGCCGACAGGTAGGCAAAGAAGGGCATCATCGGCTGGTCCATCTTGTAGTGGTAGTAGCGGCGGCCATCCTTTTCCCAGCTTTTTTGCAGGTAGCCGGGCGCCAGCGCCGTTTGGTCGCCGCTGGTGGAGACGGTGGTGTCAAAGCTGATCCAGTCCGCTTCGCTGCCAAACACGGTGTTGCCGTAGGCCGACTTGTCTTCCAGCTTGGCCATGCGCTGCGGTTCGCCCAGGCCCCGCTTGCGGCGCTCGTTGCGGTCTTTCAGTTCCATCTCCTGCTGGTAGCCGAAGTGCGGAAAGAAGGCCATGTTGTTGAAGAAGGTACCGTTCAGGTTGACCTGGTCCGGCGCGCCGCTGTTGGTAAAGCCTTCATGGGTGACGGCAACCGTGAAGTCGAGCGGCAGTTGCGCGCCCGGCGCCAGCGGCGTGGCCAGCTTCAGGATGCGGAAACCGAGGTCCTTGTCGTCCAGTTGCGTGCTGTGCGCGGGCAAGTTCAGCCAGGTGGTCTCCAGTTCGGGATCGAGCTGGATGCGCAGGGTGTCGATCGCTTGCGCGGTCTTGTTCTGCAGCAGATAGTGGCCCTTGATCAGCACCTTGCGCTGTTCCGGATAGATATCGACATTGGCCTGCACCTCGGTGATCTTCAGCTGCGGCAAGTCCTTGTACTGGCGGTACAGTTTTTCGTAGCGCGCCGCCTTGTCCATGTTCACATCCGCCGTTGCATAGGTATTGAGCACATTGGTGTTGTAGAAGATCCAGCCGCCGGTGCCCAGCCAGCACAGCACGACCGCGGCCAGCGCCGCGCCGGTACCGCTTTTCAGGCGCCGGCCAGCCAGGCTGACGCGGGAACGCCAGCCGGTCGACAGGCCGCGCACCCAGAACGCCTGCGCCAGCATCACCATGGCCACGGTAAACAGGCTCCAGTACAGCGCATACCAGCGCCAGCCCACCAGGAAATGGCCATAGCCGTTCATGTCGGAATACTTGATGTCGGGCGTGGCGCCGAAGTTGTACAGGTTGTGTTCGAAGTGCAACATGCCCAGCACGGCCTGCGACACCATCAGCAGGATCACCGCCAGGTAACCGATGAACTTGTTGTTCGACAGCACCTGCAGCACGATGGCGCACAAGCCCATCAGCACGAAGAAGAAGCTACCCAGCAAGCTGCCTTGCAGATACAGGCCCAGCTCCACCGGCGCGCCGCCCTTGACCAGCTGGAAGATGATGGTGGTGATCACGCCGACCAGCATATAGCCTGCCACCACGCCGGTCAGGGCCGTACATTTGGCCAGCAGCGGCGTCCAGTCGGCCACCGGCATGGCGTCGCTGACATCGGCGATCTTCACTTGCCGTTCCTTGAAGATCAGTTCGCCCGCATAGAAGGTGACGATAATGATCAGCATGAAGCTGAAGCTCTGGCTGATCTGTTGCAGCATCAGGTAGGTCATCGGATAGACGGTGGTGCCGTACAGCTTGGCACCCAGTGTGACGCCGGCGATCAGGTTCATCACGCCGAACAGCAGCATCACCAGGAAGGGCACGCTCTTGAATACGCCGGCGGCGTCGAAGCGCAGGATCTGCCACCACTGGCGCCAGGCGGTGGCGGCACCGAAGGCCGGCGCAATGCGCGGCAATTGCAGCGGCGCTGCCACGACTGGGCTTGCCGCTTGCGTCTTGTGCTTGCCGAACAGGCGCTTGCCGGTGCCGGTGCGCTGCGGCTTGAACAGGATCACGGTGGCGGCAAACAGGGCAGTGGTAATGCCCAGCCACAGCAGGCGGTTGGCCAGCAGGAAATGTTCAAACGGCGGCAGGCTGGTGTTCGCTTCCGATGAGGTGAAATAGCGCGTCATGCGGCCAAAGGCGGTCACGCCAAACGGGTCGATCAGCACGGCCAGCCATTCGTTGTTGATGTCGCGCGTCAGTAAGCTGGCGATGGTGCGCAGCACGAAAAAGGCCAGCACGCCCACATACACCAGCAGCATCGAGCGCGTGGTGGCCGCCAGCAGCATCAGCAGCGCGCCGACGAACAGCAGGTTGGGAATCACCAGCACGGCAAAGGTCCAGCCATAGGTGTGCAGCGAAAACGGTCCCACGCGTTGCGGGTCGACCCACGGCATCAGCGGGCCGATCATGGTGCCGAGCGCGATGCAGACAAAAATCACCAGGCAGGCGACAAAACCGGCGGCAAAGCGGCCGAACAGGTAGTCCCATTTGCGCATCGGCGTGGCGAACAGCATGTCGGCCATGCCGACTTCGCTGTCGCGCAGCACGGCGCCGGCGATAAAAACAGTAATGAGAAACATCGACAGCAGGGTAAACATGCCCAGCAGCTGCGCCACCACGGTCGGCGCATTGCGGTTGACGTTGCCGATCGCGCCGCCCATCTGCACCGAATCGCTGGTCGTCACGCCAAAGGCCATCAGGGCCAGGATGGCGGCAAATACCCACAGCAAAGGTTGTTTCAGCTGGTAGCCGAGGTCAAACTTGAAAAATTCCTTCCACATGGCGCGCTCCTCAAGCCACGGTGGTGGCAGAGGCGGCGGCAGGCGCGGCGGCATTGCGCACATGCAGGAAGTACACGTCTTCCAGGTCCGGCGCGATCTGCACGAAGCCGCTGTCGGGCTGGCTGTCGGCAAAGACATTGATCTGCGGCCGGCCGCCCACCAGGCGCGTCGACAGCACGTTCAGGCTTTGCTGGTACTGCGCCAGCTCGTCGGTGGACACGGTGCGGCGCCATACCTTGTTGTTCAAGGTATCGATCGCGGCCTGCGGCTCGCCCTGCACCAGCACCTGCCCCTTGACGATCATCGCCATGCGCGGGCACAGGTCGGTCACGTCGGCCACGATATGGGTCGACAGGATCACCACCACCTGCTCGCCGATTTTCGCCAGCAGGTTCAGGAAGCGGTTGCGTTCGTCCGGGTCCAGGCCGGCCGTCGGCTCATCGACGATCACCAGGCGCGGCGCCCCCAGCAGCGCCTGGGCGATGCCGAAGCGCTGGCGCATGCCGCCCGAATAGGTGCCCAGCTTGCGCTTGCGCGCTTCCCACAGATTGGTTTGCTGCAGCAATGCTTCCACCGCTTCCTTGCGCGGGCCTTTTTCCGTCAGGCCTTTCAGTACCGCAAAGTGATTGAGCAGGGTTTCCGCGCTGACCTTCGGATACACGCCGAAGTCCTGCGGCAAATAGCCGAGCTGGCGGCGCAGGCCTTCCTTGTCATTGAGCACATCGATACCATTGAAAGTGATGCTGCCGCTGTCGGGGTCTTGCAAGGTCGCAATGGTGCGCATCAGCGACGATTTGCCGGCGCCATTCGGCCCCAGCAGGCCGAACATGCCGTTCGGAATATCGAGGCTGACATCGTGGATGGCCCTGACGCCATTGGAATAGGTTTTGTTCAGTTGTTTGATCGATAGCATTACGGCACTCTCCTGGGCTTGACGGTAAAAGTGCCGGCCGATTCGTGTCGGCCGGTCTGTCTGGTCTTCCGCGATAGCGGATGTTACTTAAAGACAATACTCTATCGACAATTAGAAAGTAAATAATATTTTTGCGACCAAGAGCCAGAATATCGGGCTGGAATGCGGCAGGAAGGGATGAATGACGAGGGCGTAAACGACAACGTCCCCGCACGCGGCGGGGACGTTGAAGGAAGGGTGGCGAATCAGAAGCGCATCTTGACGTAGGCCGATGGGCCCGTCAGGCGGATATTCAGGTCGGCGTCGCGGGTGCTGTCGCGGCGCAAGGCGATTTTCGAGATGCCGTAGTCGGCCACGAAACCGACATTTTTGAACGGAAACCATTCCACGCCGATATTGCCGCCATAGATATGGCCGTTGATGGTGCCGCCGTTTTTCTTGATGCCGGACGCTTCCATGTACATGCGCAGGTCCGGCGTGAAGGCATGGCGCCAGGCCACTTCTATCAGCGGCGCGAATGCGTGTTCGCTGACGGAGTCGCGCGCGGTGGCGCTTACACCATTGACCAGGCCGGTTGCCGTGCCGTCCAGCTTGGCGCTGTAGTAGGCCGCGCCCAGGCCGATGCCGAAGGTATCCTTGTTCTCGCCCAGCCACCATTTGTAGGCCAGCTTGGCCAGGTCCAGCTGCAGGTCGGCGTCGGCCGTGGCGGTGCCGGTGACGGGCTGGCCATTGATGATGGTCTGGCCGGACAGGGTAGGCGTATAGTTCTTGTCGTAGCGATAGTAGTCGAACGACAGGCCATGGCGGTCGCCGATCAGCAGGTCGGCTTTTACGCGCGGAATCGTGGTGTGTTTCGGATTGGAATCCGGCGCATCGAGGCGGCCGAACTGCGTATCGGCGCCGATATCGATGCGCGGATCGGCGTAAAATGCGCCCACGGAAATGCTGGCGCGGTCGAGCGCCACCGACGGCTCGGCATGCGCCACCGTGCCGGTGGCGGCAACGCCCACGATCCCCAGCAACATGGCGCTGCGCATGGCAAGATGGCGCAAACGTGGCGGCGACAGGCGGGTGGGGGTGGACGTGGCAAACATGGAAAAGCTCCTCAGGATAGGTTGGTATCGCCGCAGCGCAGGCGCGGCAATGCAGTGAGGAAATAATAACAATTGCGCCATGTTGCCTATGTAGCCGCACTTCTCAAATTTGCGTCAGAATAATCCTACCGATTGTGACAAGGAGTCCCATATGCGTATCGCCGCCATTTCCGATATCCACGGCAATCTTGCCGCGCTGGAGGCCGTGCTGGCCGACATCGCGCGGCGCGGTGTCGATGTCACCGTCAACCTGGGCGATATCGTCTCGGGCCACTTGCAGCCGCGCGAGACGGCGGCGCGTCTGATGGCGCTGGCGCTGCCCACCATCCGCGGCAATCACGAACGCCAGTTGCTGGGCGATCCGGCACGCATGGGCGTGTCCGACGCGTATGCGCGGGCGCAGTTGCTGCCGCCGCAGCTGGCGTGGATAGCCGCGCTGCCGGCCACCTTGCGCCTGCGCCACGATGTGCTGCTGGTGCATGGCACGCCCGGCAGCGACCTGGTGTATTTCCTGGATACCATCACGCCGCAGGGCAGCCGCGCCGCCACCATGGACGAGGTGACGCAGCGCGCCGGCGACGCGGATGCGGCCCTGATTTTGTGCGGCCACACGCATATGCCGCGCGCGATGCCATTGCCGGACGGGCGGCTGGTCGTCAATCCCGGCAGCGTCGGCCTGCAGGCCTACGATGACGATCATCTGTATCCGCACGTGATGGAAAACGGCACGCCACATGCGCGCTATGCCATCGTGGAAAGCGATGCGCACGGGCGCTGGTCGGCGCAGTTTTACCAGGTCGTGTATGACTGGGAAACGCAGGCGCGGCTGGCGCTGGCCAATGGCCGGCCGGACTGGGTCGTGCCCTTGCGCAGCGGCCGCGTGGGAATGGCTACCTGAACTCTTCGGCCACCAGATTGTATTTCTGCATCTTGTGATACAGGGTCTGTTTCGGCAGGCCCAGCACATTGCTCACTTCGCTGACATTGCCGGCATAGGCGCGCAGTTCCTGCTCGATCAGCGCGCGCTCGAAGCCGTTGACCTGTTCGGCCAGGGACAGTGCACCCGCTTGCGCGCCGGTGGCCAGCAAATTCGAGGCGCCGCCGGCGATGCCCAGCACGAAGCGGTCGGCGATATTGCGCAGCTCGCGCACATTGCCGGGCCAGCCATGCGCCATCAGGTTGCGCATCTGCGCGCTCGACACCATCGGCGCGGCGCGGTTGTAGCGGGCGGCGGCGGCCAGTACAAAATGTTCGAACAGCATCGGAATGTCTTCGCGCCGCTCGCGTAGCGGCGGCAGGTGCAGCACGATCAGGTTCAGGCGGTAATACAGGTCGCTGCGAAACTTCTGCTGGCGCGACAGGTCTTCCAGGTCCAGCTTGGCGGCCGCCACCACGCGCACGTCGACCGGCGTGGGAATGTTCGAGCCCAGCCGTTCGATATAGCGTTCCTGCAGCACGCGCAGCAGTTTCACCTGCAAGGACAGCGGCAGGCTTTCGATTTCGTCGAGGAAAAACGTGCCGTGGTCGGCATGCTCGATCTTGCCTACCTGCCGCTTGGCCGCGCCCGTAAACGAGCCCGTTTCATGGCCGAAGACTTCGCTTTCAAATATGCTTTCGGGAATCGCGCCGCAATTGACGGCGACAAAATTGTGCTTGCGGCGGTGGCTGAAGTCATGCAGGCAGCGCGCCACCATTTCCTTGCCGGTGCCCGTGTCGCCATAGATCAGCACGTCGGCTGGCTCGTCGGCCACGTCGAGGATCAGGCGGCGGATATCGCGCATCGCTTGCGAATTGCCCAGCAGGCGCGATTCGATGCCGCCGCCGTCCTCCAGCTGGCGGCGCAGGCTGTGCACTTCCAGCATCAATCTCCGGGTTTCCAGCGCGCGCAGGATCACGTCGACCAGCTGCTCCGACGAATACGGTTTTTCAATAAAATCGTAGGCGCCGGTGCGCATGGCGTGCACCGCCATCGTGATGTCGCCGTGGCCGGTGACCAGGATCACGGGCAGGTTGGCGTCGAGCTGCTTGATCGCCTGTAATAGCTCCAGGCCGCTCATGCCGGGCAGGCGCACGTCGCTCACCACGATGCCGGGAAAGTCGGGCGTCAGCAGTTTGTAGGCCAGCTCGGCCGAGTGAAACGCCAGCACGTCCAGGCCGGCCAGCTGCAGCGCCTGCTCGCTGCCTTCGCGCACGGTCGGGTCGTCCTCGACCAGCAACACTTTCAAACCATCAAACATGCTTTTCCTCCTGCGTTGCCATCTGTAATTCGATGGTGAATATGGCGCCGCCGCCCGGTGCATTGTCGGCGCGCAGCACGCCGCCGAACTGGCGCGTGATCTGTTCTGAAATGGCCAGTCCCAGCCCCAGTCCCAGGCCCTGCGGCTTGGTGGTAAAGAAGGGTTCGAACAGGTGTTCGTAGACTTCCGTCGACAGGCCCGGCCCCGTATCGGCCACATGGATCAATACCAGCGGCGCCTTGCATTCGACCGTCACGCGCAGGCTGCGCACGTCGCTGCCGTTCATGGCGTCGAGCGCGTTGGCGTACAGGTTGACCAGCACCTGTTCCAGGCGGTTGCTTTCGCACATGGCGAAGATATCGTCGGGCGGCAGCTGCAAGGTAAAGCGCACGTTTTCCACCTGCAGGCGCCGCTCGACCAGGAACAGCGCATTGCTGATCGCGGTCGGAATCGATACCGAGGTGAGGCTGGTGGTCGACTTGCGCGCAAACACTTTCAGCTGGCCCGTGATCGCGCCCATGCGGGCGGCGATCTGCGAGATTTTCGCCAGGTTGCGGCGCGCGTCGTCGAGCCGGCCCCGCTCCAGCAAAATCACCGCGTTGTCGGACATGGTGCGCAGGGCGGTCAGGGGCTGGTTCAGCTCGTGCGTGATGCTGGCCGACATCTGCCCCAGCACCGCCATCTTGCCGGCCTGGAACAGTTCGTTTTGCGTGATATGCAGCTTCTGTTCGGCCTTGCTGCGCACCTCGATTTCCTGGCTCAGGCTTTGCGTCATGGCGTTCAGTTCCGAGGTGCGTTCCTCGACCATGGTTTCCAGATTGTCATAGGCGTGCTGCAAGTCTTCGCGCGCGCGCAGTTTTTGCGCCACCGCCGCGCGCCGCTGGCGCACATAAAAGAACAGCAGCATAAAAAAGCCCAGCAGCACGCCGGAAAAGGCCGCCGCCGAACGGGCGCTGGCCTTGGCTTGCGCCAGGTCGGACAGATAGATAAAGGTCCAGCCGTTGGGCGACTTGAGCTTGATTTGCGTCATCACGCTCGAGGTGGTTTTCTGTGGCGCATCGGCCCGTTCCTGCTCGCGCACGCTGATCACGCGCGCGCCATTGCCCAGCTGGCGGTCGGACACAAAGGGGATGGTTTCCAGCTGCTTCGAATAATACTGGCGCGTGCGGTTGATTTCCTCCACCACGGCCGGCGACAAGGGCGCCAGGGTCTTGTATTTCCAGTCCGCCACGGAACTGAGGAAAATCACGCCGTGCTCGTCGGCCAGCATCACCTTGTCGGCGCCTTGCACCCAGCGCTTTTCCAGGTTTTCAAGGTTCAGCTTGACGGTGGCCAGGCCCAGCATGCGGCCATTTTGATAGATGCCATGGGCAAAGAAATAACCGGGTTCCAGGCGCGTGGTGCCGACCCCATAAAAGCGGCCCGGCGTGCCGCGCAGCGCATCCTGGGCATACGGGCGAAAGGCGATATTGTCGCCGATAAAACTGTCCGGCCGCTGCCAGTTGCTGGCCGCCCGCGTGTTGCCGTCGAGGTTGCTGATAAAGATGGTGGACGACTTGGCCTGGGCATTCATCTGCTCCAGGTAATTGTTGACGGTGTCGACCAGCACCGGGTCGTCCGGGTGCTGCAGCAGGCGGATCACGTCGCGGTTCAGTTCCAGCGTCCTGGGCAAAAAATCATATTTTTCCAGCGCATTTTCCAGGCTGCTGACATACACCTCCAGGCGCTGCGCGCCACTGGCCTGCAGCTTGCCGATCGCCAGGCGCTCGGTCCAGAAATACACCAGCCAGACGATGGCCAGGCAGGCGGCCAGCACCACGCCCCAGGCCAGTGCCTTGCGGGCCGAACGTTGCGCCGGGCGCTGGCGCCAGGAAGGAAGTGGGATGCTGCTGTTGGTCATGGTTCGGTGTCAGACTGCAAGAGGCCACAGTATCGCATCAAGCGGCGCGCATAAATGAAAAAAGCCGCCGGAACGGACTCCGGCGGCTCTGGCGGGAGCTAGGCGTGATCAGAACAGATGACGCATGCCCAGGTTGAAACCACTGTTGCCGGTACCGTTGTCGGTGGCGTTGCCAACGACAAACGTGGCGCCGTTCTTGTTGCTGATATGGCCGTAACCGGTGTACAGGTCGCTGCGCTTGGACAGGGCGTAGTAGGCGCCGATGGCCCATTGCTGGGCGTCGCGGTTCAGGTTGCTCTTGTCGTTGTGGCGGATATACGAGGCGACCACCTTGGTCGGGCCGAATGGCACGCTCACGCCCAGCAGCACGTCGTTGCTTTTGACACTGGCCAGGGCGCGGTTGTCGGCGTAGCCGAGGTTGGCTTGCGCCACGCCGAAGTCATAGCGCATGGCCAGCAGGCTGTTGCGGGTCTGGTCGGTACCGGCGACGTTTTCCTTGCGGTGGTGGGTGACGGTCAGGTTCAGCGGGCCGTCGATGTAATGCACGGCGCCGCCCAGGCTGCGGTTTTTCGCATTGTCGTCCGCCACTTCACCAAAACCGTAGGCCACGTCGGCCGACAGCTTGTTCCAGGTCGGCGTGCTGTACTGCGCCATATTGTCGACGCGGATATTGCCGGTGGCCATGATGTTCGACGCCGTGCCGGCCAGGCCGATGACAAACGGGTCGGCCACGTCGCGCAGGGCCAGGTAGTACGGCGAGTACTGGCGGCCCAGGGTGACGGTGCCGCCCGTGCCGCTCAAGCCCACGTAGGCCTGGCGGCCGAACAGCAGGCCGCCCTGGCCCGAGGTACCGGTGTCGATATTGAAACCGCTTTCCAGCACGAACAGGGCGGACAAACCGTTGCCCAGGTCTTCCTTGCCCTTGAAGCCGATACGCGAGCCGGAAGCGACGCCGGACGCGACGCGGGTCAGGCGGTTGCCGGTGGCATCCTTGTCGACGACCAGGCCGGCATCGGCCACGCCGTAGATGGTGACGCTCGATTGCGCCAGGGCGGTGCACGAAGCACCCAAAGCCATTAAGGTAAACAGGACTTTTTTCATGAAAATCTCTCTGATTAAGGTTAACTACTGATCGCACTGCCCGACTGCTTGTTACTCAACATTGAGATTAAAACAATGGCCCGCTTGTGGCGGGCCATTCGGTTTAAGCCTTGTTAGCGTGATCTGCTTCGCCCCAATGGCTTTCGGTATTCATGTTGGCGGCATTGGCTGCCGCCGCTTCTTCTTCGGTGGCCAGGCCACCTTCCCACTTGGCAACGACCGCCGTGGCGACGGCATTGCCGACCGCGTTGGTGGCCGAACGGCCCATGTCGAGGAACTGGTCCACGCCCATCAGCAGCAGCAGGCCTGCCTCAGGGATATTAAATTGCGTCAAGGTGGCGGCAATCACCACCAGCGAGGCGCGCGGCACGCCGGCGATGCCCTTCGAGGTCAGCATCAGCAGCAGCAGCATGGTGATCTGGGTGCCGACCGAGAGGTCGATGCCATAGGCCTGGGCAATGAACAGCACGGCAAAGGTGCAGTACATCATCGAGCCATCCAGGTTGAACGAGTAGCCCAGCGGCATGACGAAGCTGGAGATCTTGCGGTCCACGCCGAACTGGTCGAGCGCCGTCAGCAGTTTCGGATACGCCGCTTCCGAGCTGGCAGTCGAAAAAGCCAGCAGGAACGGTTCGCGGATCAGGCCGACCAGCTTGAAGATGCGCGGGCCGATGACCACAAAGCCGGCGCCGACCAGCAGCGCCCACAGGCAGATCAGGCCGACATAGAAGCCACCCATGAATTTGGCAAACGTGACCAGCACGCCCAGGCCGTGGGTGGTAACCACCGAGGCCATTGCGGCAAACACGGCCAGCGGGGCCAGATTCATGATGGTGCCGGTGATGCGCAGCATGACTTGCGCCAATTGGTCGATCACATTGGTGAGCGCCTTGCCCGATTCGCCCAGGCCGGCCAGTGCGCCGCCGAAGAAGATGGAAAACACCAGCACTTGCAGGATTTCATTGTTGGCCATCGCCTCGATCGGCGACTTCGGCACCAGGTGCGTGAAGAAGTCTTTCATGGTGAAAGCGGCGGTCTTCAGATTGGTCGACGCGTGCACGTCCGGCAGCGGCAAGCCCAGGTTGGTGCCGAGCTGCATGATATTCGACAGCACCATGCCCAGCGCCAGCGATACCAGCGAGGCGACCAGGAACCAGCACATGGCTTTCAGGCCGATGCGGCCCGCCGTCTTGCCGTCACCCATGTGGGCGATGCCGACCGTCAGGGTGGAGAACACCAGCAGCGCAATGATCATCTTGATCAGGCGCAGGAAGATATCGGTGACGATGGAAATATTGCCCGCAATCTGCGCGCTGACCTTCTCGTCCGGGAAAGTGGTGTTGCAGGCATAGCCCACCAGAATGCCCAAAATCATGGCAATCAGGATGTAAAGGGTTAATGGCCGTTTCTTTTTCATGGGTGACTCCTCCAGTAAATCGCCGCTGTGAGCGGATTATTGATAGCGAGCAACTTAAGCTTGGAAGGAATATTGCCGAGAAACAAGCTCTTGCGTGCCAGCGTTTATTTGCTGCAAAGTCACTACATAGCAAAGGATATGCCTGAAAACGACTTTTGGTACAGAACTTATTAAGGTCTTGATTTCAATACGCTTTTTTGTTGTCAGGATGTAGCACGGGGGCGGGTATTGCGCGAAATATTGGACGCGGCCAAGCTCGGCTGTATGAGTTTTCATACAGCTGCCACGCCGCCAGAAAAGCAAGATTATCAGGACAATAAAAAAGGCCCCGCACGCGGCGGGGCCTTTCGATACTGCGGTACTGCCTGAGTCAGACGCGTCCTAGAACTTGACGTTGGCCGTCAGGCTGAACGAGCGTGGCTGGCCTGGCGTGTAGCGGTAGCCGCTCTTGTTGATGGCCGCCACATAGGTCTTGTCGGCCAGGTTGTAGGCATTCAGCTGCAGGTCCAGGTTCTTGTTGACCGTGTAGGTTGCCATGGCGTCGAACACCCAGTAGGAATCGATGCGGGCCGGGGTGCCGTAGGCGCCGTCGGTGCCGCGCAGCATTTCACCGACATAACGACCGCCGCCGCCGATCTTCAGGCCGAATGGCAGGGTGTACGAGGTCCAGGCCGTGAATGCCTGTTTTGGCGTGTAGCTCAGGTTGTTGATGCCGCTGGCGGTCACCACGCGGCCCGATTTGACGCTGGTGTTCATGCGGGTGTAGCCGGCGCTGACCAGCCAGTCACGCATGACTTCGCCAACCACGCCCAGTTCCACGCCCTGCACGCGCTTTTCGCCCGTCTGGTAGTAGATGGTGGAGATGACCGGGTCTTGCTCCACTTCATTGGTGACCGTGGTCTGGTACAGCGCGGCCGTCAGCGACAGTTTTTGCTTGAGCAAGTCCCACTTGGTACCGATTTCCTTGGTGGTGGTTTCCTGCGGGTCGTAGCTCAGGTTCTGGGCGCTGCTGGCAGCCGTGCTCAGGGTGAAGTTGGTGCCTGGCGGCGCTTTCGAGGTCGAGTACAAGGCATACACGCTGCTGTCCGGGGTCGGCTTGTACATGGCAGAGATCTTGCCGTTGTACACGGTGTCGCTCAGCGACAGGCTGCTGCCGATCGGCGTGCCGACCGGAATCAGCTGTGGCTGGCCGGTGGCGGCCGCCGCCTGCAAGGTGATGGCATTGTATTTGGTGTTGAAATGGTCGGCCCGTACGCCGCCGCTCACTTGCCACTGGTCGTTGAACTTCAGCGTGTCGAACAGATACAGGCTTTGCGTGTCGATCTGGCCGTCGGTGGTGGCGCCGCTGCGTACCGGCCTGAATACCGTCGTGCTTTCGTTCGGATTCGGGTTGTACAGATTGGCCAGCGGAATGGTGCGCGGGTTGGCGGCCGTCGGCGCGGCAACGCTGGCGCCCAGGCTGGAAGCGACATAGCTGTAGTTGGTCTGTTTCTCGGTGGTGAACTCGAAGCCACCGACCAGCGAATGCTTGACCGCGCCCGTGTTGAACGCGGCAGTGACCGTCGACTGGTTGGTCAGGATGGTGTTTTTCTGGTCCTTGATGGTGCGGTTCGAGCGCGCCAGCAGCCAGGTCGACGGATTGCCCGGTACGGCACCCAGCGCCGCATTGTTGGTCACCAGGTTGGCGCTTGAGCCCATGAAGGCCGACAGCAGGTAGTCCTGCTTGGTCTTGCCCCAGCGCGTGACGTTCTGCAGCTTCACGTTCGGCGAGAAGTCATGGTCGACCTTGACCGTGAACATGTCGGCCTTGACCTTGTCGTAGTCCGACGACAGGCCGTAGAAATTCTTCGGATCGACTTTTGGCGCGGCATTGATATAGGTGCGCACAGGAACCGGATTGGCACCCGTCGCGTTGGCCGGATTGTCCGGTCCGACATAGCCTGGCAGGCCGATGGTCGGCACGCCGCCGTCCGGCACGTTGTCCTGGTCGACGTGCAGGAAGCTGGCGGTGACGCGGGTCGGTTTGCCCAGGCCAAAGGTGACCGACGGGGCGATCGCCCAGCGCTCGTTTTTCACGACGTCGCGGGCGGCATTGCCGCTGTCCTGTTTCAGCAGGTTCAGGCGGAAGGCGGTGCCCGAGTCGGTGTCGATCACGCGGTTCCAGTCGGCGGTGGCGCGCTTCTGCTTGCCGCTGCCGACCGTGATCAGCGAATTGATGCTGTTTTCCAGGTTCGGCGTCTTGCTGACCAGGTTGATCGAGCCGGTCGGCGAACCACGGCCGCCGTCGGTGCCGGCCGGGCCTTTCAGCACGTCGATCTGTTCGATGTTGAACACGTCGCGCGAGATCGAGCCGATGTCGCGCACGCCGTCGACGTAGATGCTGCTCGAGGCGTCAAAGCCGCGCATGTAGACCGCGTCGCCCGTATTCGTGTTGCCGTTTTCGCCGAGGAAGAAGGTGCCCACGCCTGGCGTGTTGCGCAGCGCGTCGGTCAGGGTCAGTGCGCCCTGCTGTTCGATCAGTTCTTTCTTGATTACGACGATGGTTTGCGGCGTATTGACCAATGCTTCCGTGTATTTCGGCGACGAGGCCTTGTCGGCCTTGAAGTCGTTTTCCTTGGCACCAACGATGGTAACTTCGTTCAGCATTTGTTGCGATGCCGGTGCGCTCTGGCCGGCAGGGTCTGCGGCCTGTGCTGCGACGGGCAGCAGCATGACGGCCAGGGCGGCGCCGACATGTTGGTTGAAGCGGGATTGGACGTGCTTGCGGCTCTTGATTGCCATCTTGCTCTCTCGTTATGATCAGGGTAGGTGTCTCTGCCCTGCGCTGCGGCCGCATGCGCACTGGCTGGGAAACGGTGAATGACATTGTAATAATTGCCCGCCATTCCGTAAATGAGAATCGTTATCAGTCTCGTTTAAGTCTCGTTAACGCAACGTTTTTATGTGCCGAAAAAAACACACTGTGATTTTCCGCAGGGTCTTGCAAACCCGCATGGACTGGTGCTATCACGCACGCTGCGCACGCGATACTTGCGCCGGAGTATGATGCTCAACCTCCCTCCCTACTTGGTGCCGCATGCTGGAAACGCCGAATGCCTTTGTTCCCCTGATCGATGTTCCCGTGCCGTCGCCGTCGCCGGCCGAGACCCTGACCTTTGTCTTCCATCGCGGCCGCCTGCTGCTGCGCAGCCCCGACCTGGCCTTGCCGTCCGCCGACCAGGTGGGCGCGCTCGGGGTCGACCTGGCGCGGGCCCAGCCGGTCGGCCTCTGGCAGGGCCGCTATTGCCAGACAGTCTGGGTCGATGACGAAACCTTGCTGGACGCCAGCCTGGAATGGCGCGGCCTGCGCAGCCTCTTCAACGTGCTCGACGATGGTTTTGTCGGCCTGGCCAGCCGCGCCGTGCAGCTGGCCGAATGGGCGCGCACGCACCGCTATTGCGGCGTCTGCGCCACGCCCATGGTGCGCCTGCCGGGCGAGCGCTGCTTCAAGTGCCTGGGCTGCGGCATGATGGCCTATCCGCGCATTTCGCCGGCCATGATGGTGCTGATCCGCAAGGGCGAGCAGGTGTTGCTGGCGATGCACAAGCATTCGCCGTCACAGCGCTACAGTCCGCTGGCCGGTTTCCTGGAAGCGGGCGAATCGGTGGAAGAGGCCGTGCACCGCGAAGTGATGGAAGAGGTGGGCTTGCGGGTGCACAACCTGCGCTACTTCATGAGCCAGTCGTGGCCGTTTCCCCATTCGCTGATGCTGGCCTTTACGGCCGACTACCTCGATGGCGAGATCCGCCTGGACGAGAACGAGATCGCCGAAGCGCGCTGGTTCGGCCCCGGCGATGTATGGCCGGAGGCGACCTCCAGCGTGTCGATCTCGGCCCTGCTGGTGCGGGCGCACCGGCCACCGCCGGCGCTGTAAAAGCCGGCCGGTCAAGGCAGCCGGTCCAGTTTTCTATATACTGGCGGCAATTGAAAATTTGAGGAAGTTTTAGCATGGCACACGAAGAATTCACCGAAGACGACTGGCGCCGCCTGATCACCAGCATAGGCGAAGACCCGCAACGTCCAGGCTTGCTGGAAACCCCGGCGCGCGTCACGAAAGCCTGGAAACACTGGACCTCGGGCTATGGCCAGGACCCGGTCGAATTGCTGAAGGCGTTTGAAGATGGCGCGGAGCAGTACAACGAACTGATCGTCGTGCGCGGCATTCCCGTCTACAGCCATTGCGAACACCACCTGGCGCCATTCTTCGGCAAGGCCACCATCGGCTACGTGCCGAACGGCAAAATCGTCGGCCTGTCGAAACTGACGCGCCTGGTCGATTGCTTCTCGAAACGCCTGCAGGTGCAGGAACGCATGACGATGCAGATCGCCAATGCGCTGATGGAAGTGCTGGAACCGAAAGCGGTCGGCGTGGTCGTGCGCTGCCGCCACCTGTGCATGGAAAGCCGCGGCATCCGCACGCCCGGCGAGGAAACCATTACCTCGGCCATGCTGGGCGAGCTGCAGCCGAATTTGGCCATGCGCACGGAGTTCCTGGCACTGGCGCGCGAAAGCTGATTTTCGCTGTCGATGCACTCAGAAGGCGGCGCGATGCCGCCTTTTTTACGTCTGCCGGGTCAGTAGCGGTATTCGCTGACCAGGTGTTTCGTGAAATTGTACTTGCTGCCGCCGTCAAGCAGGTCGATCAGGCGCTTCGGCGTCGAGGCCGACATGAAGGCGTCGGCGGCGCCGTCGGTGCTGCGGAACTTCATGCCGGGGCTGAGGATCTGGTTCGCGCCAACTTTCAAATGCTGGAAGCTCTTGGTCTTCTCGTTGTTGAGGATGAAGTGCAGTTCTTGCTTGAAGGTCAGGAAGGGTATCTTCAGCCACCAGCCTTCGTCCGTGCCATAGTTGGTCACGCTGGAAAAATGCGTGTTCTTGTCCGTCAGGGTGGGTTTGCCCAGGCGGTCGTTGATGCGTTTCATGGCGTCGTTCTTGGTCATGCGTTTCTTTCGTAAGCAGCGTTTCAGACGCGCATTCTGCCACAGTTTTCCTTCCCCTTATCTGCCCGCCCTGCCAGCAACGCATTAACAACACCGGCAAAAAAACATTGCCAGATAGCATTGTAAATAAGGCCAGTTCGAGCGTATGCTGGAACCGTCTGATCGGCGCCGCCAGAGTGCCGGCGCCGCCGCATTGCCATGCCCGCCATGGCAGCGGGGCAAGCCCATGCCGCTGCAAAAATACAAGTAGGAGACACGCATGAATAAACTGTCGTTCAAGCAGAAATTATGGATACCCCTGATTTGCAGCCTGCTGTGTATTTCGATTATCTTTGTCTATAACGCCTTCGAAGTGCGCAAGATCCGCATCGAAGAGCGCAGCGCCGACATCACCAACGCGGCCGACCAGGGCCTGGGCGCCGTCAAGATGTTCGGCGAACTGGCCGCCAGCGGCGCGCTGACCACGCAGGAAGCGCAAAAGCAGGCCCTGGCCGTCATCAGGAGCATGCGCTTCGGCGAGACCGGTTACCTGGCCGTCATCAACCTGGACGCCGTGGTGGTGATGAACCCGGCCGCACCGCAGACGGACGGCAAGAACATGTCCGACTTCAAGGATGCCAACGGCACCTATCTGTACCGCGACATCGTGGCGGTCGGCAAGAGCGAGACGGGCAAGGGTTTTGTGCGCTATCACTTCCCCCGTCCCGGCCAGAAAAACGCCGAACCCAAGCTGAGCCGCGTGGCCGCCTACAAACCGTGGAGCTGGAACATCGTGGTCGGCGTCTATATGGACGATATCGACACGGCCTTCCGGCAAACCCTGCTGATGTCGCTGGGCCTGCTGGTACTGGTCTGCCTCGTCCTCGGTGGCGTGGTGGTGATGATCAACCGCAGCCTGCGCCATGCGCTGGGCGGCGACCCGGAATACGCGGCCGACGTGGCGGCCAAGATCGCCGACAACGACCTGAGCGTCGACGTGCACACCCATGCCAGGGACCGCCACAGCGTGTTGTATGCGATGAAAACCATGCAGGCCAACCTGGCCACCGCCATCAGCGAAATTCGCCACAGCGCCGAGACCATCGCCACGGCGTCGAGCGAGATCGCCAGCGGCAATATGGACTTGTCGGCGCGCACCGAAATGCAGGCCAGTTCGCTGGAAGAAACAGCCGCCTCGATGGAAGAGCTGACCTCGACCGTGACGCAAAACACGGGCAACGCCGTGCAGGCCAATGAACTGGCCCAATCGGCCTCGGCCGTGGCGCGTCAGGGTGGCGCCGTGGTGGCACAGGTGATCGGCACCATGGACACCATCAATGCGTCTTCGCGCAAGATCGTCGACATTATCGGCGTGATCGACGGCATCGCCTTCCAGACCAATATCCTGGCGCTGAACGCCGCCGTGGAAGCGGCGCGCGCCGGCGAGCAGGGCCGCGGCTTTGCGGTGGTGGCGTCGGAAGTGCGCAACCTGGCGCAGCGCTCGGCGGCGGCCGCCAAGGAAATCAAGGCCCTGATCGGCGCCTCGGTCGACAGCATCGCCGCCGGCAGCACCCTGGTGGCGCAGGCGGGCACGACGATGGATCAGGTGGTGGCCAGCGTCTCGCGCGTGACCGACATCATGGCCGATATCACGGCCGCCTCGCACGAGCAAAGCACGGGCATCGGCCATGTGAACCAGGCGATTTCGGAGATGGATTCGGTGACGCAACAGAATGCGGCGCTGGTCGAGCAGGCGGCGGCAGCGGCCGGCAGCATGCAGGACCAGGCGGCCGTGCTGGCGCAACTGGTGTCGCGCTTCAAGTTGACGGCCCACGAATCGAACGGCCCGCGCCTGGCGGCGTCCCGCCCGGTGACGAAACTGTCGAAGGCGCCGCAGCGCAAGCTGGCGCGCGTGTAAGTTATTGCGCCGGCGCCGCAGCCTGTGGCGCCGGCACGAACGTCAGCTGGTCATCGACGACCTCGAATTTGCCGACCGGCTGGCCCAGGTCGGCTTTCGGGTCGTTTTCCATTTCCACCAGGCTGTTGCAGGTAGTCGTTTCCGCCTGCCACAGCTGGTCGCCCATGCGGATATTCCACACGCCATCGCCGGCCGAAAACACATCGACCGTGACCTCGTCGGCCAGCGTGTCGAGCGACAAGGTATGCAAACGCTGGCATTGCGGCAAATTGGTCGCCATCAGTTGCACTTCCACCGTGTCCTGCCAGAAGTAGTTTTGCTGGCGGCGCACGGTCAGCGAATGCTCCTGGCCATCGATCATGAAGATGGCGAAATCTTTGACGCAGCCCGACAACAGCAGGCATAGCGAGACGATCAGGAGTTTGCGCATGGTCGGCTTTCGTTGAGGGTTCTCGGGGCTGGACGGGACGCTGCGGCCCCCGGCTTGTTTTCCGCTTACGTGGCATTATATCCATGCATACCAGTTGCGGCGCGACAATATACGGCGCCCCCTGCCAGCTGGCCCACTCCCCCATGACTCTGAGAGACCACGATGATCGATCTGTACTATTGGACCACGCCCAACGGGCAC
The DNA here is from genome assembly GCF_030944405.1 of Janthinobacterium sp. J1-1. Taxonomy (NCBI): domain Bacteria; kingdom Pseudomonadati; phylum Pseudomonadota; class Betaproteobacteria; order Burkholderiales; family Oxalobacteraceae; genus Janthinobacterium; species Janthinobacterium sp. J1-1. Next base: position 30,351 of record NZ_CP132339.1, on the reverse strand, counting down.
AAGGTAACCATGTTCCTGGAAGAAGCGGGCATTCCCTACAATATTATTCCCGTGCATATCGGCAAGGGCGAGCAATTCACGCCCGAGTTCCTGGCGATCGCGCCGAACAACCGTATTCCCGCCATCGTCGACCAGGCGCCGGAAGATGGCGGCGCACCGTTGTCCCTGTTCGAATCGGGCGCGATTTTGCAGTATCTGGCCGAGAAAAGCGGTCAATTCCTGCCATCCGGCGTGCGTGAGCGCGCGGAAGTGATGCAGTGGCTGTTCTGGCAGATGGGCGGCCTGGGGCCGATGGCCGGCCAGAACCACCATTTCGTGCAATACGCGCCCGAGCCTATCGAGTACGCGATCACGCGCTATGTGAACGAAACGAATCGTTTATATGGCGTGCTGAACAAGCGCCTGGCCGACCGCGCCTATGTTGCCGGCGATACGTACACCATCGCCGACATGGCGATCTACCCATGGATCGTGCCGCACAAACGCCAGCGCCAGGATCTGGCCGACTTCCTGCATCTGGCGCGCTGGTTTGATGAGATCGCCGCCCGCCCGGCGACCGTGCGCGCCTATGCCCGCGCGGCCGAAATCAACGTGCAGCCGACCGTCAGCGGCGACGCTAAAAGCGTGCTGTTCGGCCAGACCGCGAAGTCTTTGGGCTGACCTTAATTTCCGCGATAAGTGGAAAAGCCGAAAGGGCTGAGCAGCAGCGGAATATGGTAGTGCTGGTCGGTCTTTTCGACGTGGAACTGCACCGGGATTTCCGGGAAAAACGTCTCCTGTTTCAGGCGCGCATAGTGCTCGCCCGTCTTGAACACGATGCGGTAGTCGCCCTGTACCATCGCCTTGTCCGCCGGATACATTTCCGCGATGCGCCCCTGCGCATTGGTCACACCGCTGGCCAGCTGGCGCCAGTCATTGCCCGTCTTTTGTTCCAGCGTGACCGTCACGCCAGCGGTCGGCGTGCCGCTTTGCAGGTCGAGAATATGCACGCTGAGCGGATTGGCGGCCAGGACAGTGGTGGAGAACGCGGCGAAGGCCAGTGCGAATGTCAGTGATATAAGGCGTTTCATGGTGTTTCCTTTATAAATTAAATGGCAGGGTCGAGTTCGGGCACGGCGCCAATCGCCGCCTGAGCGCAGGCGCGGTCTTGCAGGGCGCCGCCACCGCCGGCCACGCCGATGGCGCCAACGATGTGCCCCTTGGCCGTCAAGGGCAGGCCGCCGCCGAGCAGCAACAGTTCCGGCAAGGTGGTCAGGTTGGCGGCGTCCGGATTGCCGCGCGCATTGCTTGCCAGCAGCTGCGTATCGGTCCTGGTGGAGAGGGCGGTATACGCCTTGAGCCGGCTCGCTTCCGTGTTGTGCGGCCCCACGCCATCGGCGCGCTGCACGCTGACGATATTGCCGCCACGGTCGAGCACGGTCACCACGATCTGCTTGTTCTTTAGTTGGCAGGCGGCCATGGCGGCGGCGCTCAGCTTTTGGGCCGCAGCCAGGGTCAGGTCGCTGACGGTTTGCAGTTGCGCCTGCGCCGGGCCGGCCAGCAGGCCCAGCAGGCCGGCGGCAACAATCAAGTGTTTCATATGGTGCTCCGTGTCAAAAGATGGCGCCAGTATGGCGATCACCGCCCTACGCGAAGATGATGGCCGCATGACATTTTTATCATCCGCGCGGGCCGCCCCCGGGCGTAAAATGTTCCATCCTCCTCATGAAAGCAGCCAGCCATGCGTATCCTGGTGATAGAAGACGAACCGAAGACCGGCGATTACCTGTTGCGTGGCCTGGGCGAAGCGGGCTTTGTGGTCAGCCTGGCGCGCAATGGCCGCGACGGCTTGCGGATGGCCGGCGAGGGCGGCTATGACCTGGTGGTGCTCGACGTGATGCTGCCCATCATGGACGGCTGGCAAGTGCTGCGCGCCTTGCGCCTGCAGGAGGGCGGCGCGGATGTGCCGGTGATTTTTCTCACCGCGCGCGACGAGGTGCAGGACCGCGTCAAGGGGCTGGAACTGGGCGCCGACGATTACCTGGTCAAACCATTTGCGTTTGCCGAACTGGTGGCGCGCATCCGCACCCTGCTGCGGCGCGGCCCACCGCGTGAAGACGACGTGATCCGTATCGGCGACATGGAAATCGACGTGATGAAACGCAAGGTCAGCCGGCAAGGCCAGCGCATCACCCTGACGGCCAAGGAGTTCGGCTTGCTGCACCTGCTGGCGCGGCGCCAGGGCGAAGTGCTGTCGCGTTCCATTATCGCCTCGCAAGTGTGGGACATCAATTTCGAGAGCGACACCAATGTGATCGACGCGGCCATCCGCCGCCTGCGCAGCAAGCTCGACGACCCGTTCGAACCCAAGCTGATCCACACCTTGCGCGGCATGGGGTATGTCTGCGAATTGCGTGCGCCATGACGCGCACCCACTCGTCGCTGACCTTGCGCGTGACGCTGGTGTTCGTGTTGATCGTCGCGCTGGTCTCCGCCGGGCTGGGCGTCTATCTGTACCGTTCATTTGTGGCGGAAATCGAACGGCGCGACGATATCTTGCTACTCGGCAAGCTGCGGCAGATCCAGCAGCTGCTGGGCAATGCCGGCACGCTGGACATTATCCGCGAGCGGCCGCAGTATTTTCGCGACACCATGAGCGGCCAGGAAAACTCCTTGGTGCGCATCGTGCGCGACGACGGCACGCGATTGATCGATGTCAATCCGCATACTGAAACCTTGCCGCTGCCTATGCCGGTGGCGGTCGACGCACTGGTCACCGCCAGCGCCATCCACGGCTGGACCAGCCGCGACGGCTATCCGGCCCGCGTGGTGGCGGCCAGCGCCCGCATCGGCATGCCGGCGCAGATGGCCGACATCACCGTGGCCCGCGTGTATGGCGACCGCAGCGCCATGTTCGCCGCCTACCGCTGGCAGATCGTGATTTCCGTGGCCGTCAGCGCGCTGGTGGCAGCCATCCTGGCCAGCGCCATGCTGCTGCGCGGCCTGCGTCCCTTGCGCGCGATCGCCGCGCACGCGGCCCTGGTGCGGCCGGGCAAGCTGGAGCAGCAGCTCGATGCGCGCGGCGCGCCGACCGAACTGCTGCCCCTGATCCACGCCCTGAACGCCATGCTGGCGCGGCTGCAGGAGGGTTACGCGCGCCTGTCGCAGTTTTCCGCCGACCTGGCGCACGAATTTCGCACGCCCGTGACGAACTTGCTGGGGCAAAGCCAGGTGATGCTGGCCCGGCCGCGCAGCAGCGAGGAATATGAGCAACTGGTGTCGTCCAACGTGGAAGAGCTGGAACGGCTGTCGCGCATGATCGACAGCATGTTGTTCCTGGCGCGGGCCCAGCAGGAAGAGATGGTATTGGTCAAGCAGGCCTTGCCGGTGCAGGACGAGTTTTTGCGGCTGGCCGATTTTTTCGAAGGCCTGGCCGAAGAGCGCGACCTGCTGCTCGACTGTCACGGCAGCGGCGAAGTACTGGCCGAGCCGCAACTGCTGCGCCGCGCGCTGGGCAATCTGCTGTCGAACGCGATACGCCACGCGGCGCCCGGCAGCACGATTACGCTGCGTTCACAGGCGACGCCACAGGGCATGGAACTGAGCGTGCGCAATCTGGGTCCGGCGATTCCGGCCCAACATCTGCCGCACCTGTTCGAGCGCTTCTACCGAGCCGATCCGGCCCGCAGCGATTCGGCCGCCTCCACGGGGTTGGGGCTGGCGATCGTCACCGCCATCATGCAGTTGCATGGGGGCAGCGCTGGCGTGACGTCGGATGCGGCAGCCACGACGTTCAGCTTGCGGTTTCCTCGCTAATTTAACTTGGGCCGTAAAGTAAAATAAGAAAAATCTTATTTTACTTTCGCTCTGATTCATTACCCCATCTCCACCAAAAACTCCTGCATCCCCGTATGCGCCAGCTGTGCGCAGGCCGGCGCGAAATGCGGCAGCTGTCCCCACAGCAGCGGGTTGCCGACGATATACACGTAGTGCTGGGCGCGGGTCAGGGCCACGTTCAGCAGGTTTGGCGTGCCGGCCGCCCATTGCGCGGCGCCGGCCGTGCTGTCGTCGGCGCCCAGGATCAGCATCACCACGCTTTGCTCCTTGCCCTGGAAGGTGTGCACGGTGCCGACCATTTCTTTGACCCATTGCCGTAATTCACGTTGGGTGGGCGCCTTGCCATAGCCGAGGCGGCGGTCCCAGTCCAGGTCGACGATGCGCGCGCGCAATTCGTTGCGCACGGCCTTGAACGGGGTAATCAAGTACATGCCGGGCAGCTTGCCGTCGCGGCGGTAGAGCTTGAGCAAGACCTCCAGCACGAAATCGAGTTGCAGCGGCACCACCTGCTTGTAGCTGACGGGGCCGATGGCATCGATCCAGCGGCTGGGGCCGCGCGTCAGGCCACGGCTGCCGGCCGGCGGCGTCGTGTCACCGAGGCCATACACCATCTTGTCTTCATAGGCGATGGCGTTGGCCAGCGAGAACATCGGTTCCACGCAGCGGCGGTGCACGCGCAAGGGGCTGCCTATCCACAGCGGCTGCGGGCCGCTGGCGCCGACCAAAGCGCCGTAGCGGTTGGCTTTGTCGGCCAGGGTCTGCACGGAAACATTGCTGGGCGCATAGCTGCCGTCCTGCGTGTGTTCGGACAGGGCCGACAAGCCGTGCACCAGGCGCGGCGGCACCGTGAACACGGGTTCGATCTGCAGCGGATCGCCCACCACCACGGCGCGTTTTGCGCGCCACAGGCTGCCGACCGCCGCTTGCGGCACGGCCTGGCCCGCTTCGTCGATAAACAGCCAGCCCAACGATTCGGCGCCCATGCCCTGGAACTGGCGCGCGAACGAGGCAAACGTGGTCGACACCACCGGCACCACCATGAACAGGCTCTGCCATACCATGGCGATGTGCGACTGGTCGTAGGCGCGTTTGTTTTTCAGCAGTTTGGAGACGGCCAGCAAGTTGCCGCCAAAGCCGGGGCCGCCTTTCCGGGCCACTTCGGCCAGCCACGCTTCGTGCAGCGCCAGCGCCTTGGCAAACAGGCGCGAGCGCAAGCGCGCCAGCGCCGGTTCATGCCACAGCCCGCCTTTTTGCAGTGTGTCGCCATCGAGTTCCTGCAAGGTGGCCGGCGAAGCGATGGTGGGGAAACGCAGGCGCGCGCGGCGCAGCATTTCCGTGCTGTCGTCCCATTCGCGTTCGCGCGATTGCTGCGTGCGCAGCGCCACATGCAGGCTGTTGCGGGCCCGCTCGCAGCGTGGCTCCAGCTCGCCTTTCAGCAGCAGCTTGATGGCCGACACGTCACGCGCCGCCTGGCGCTGCGCCTCGGCATTGGCCAGCACGGCGTCCTTGAACGCGCGCGCCGGCGCCGTGCGGAACAGGCGGGCAAAAAAGCCCGGCTGGGTCAGGGCCACCAGGCGTTCTTCTTCCAGCAGTTCCTTCTTGCTGGTCAACAAGGTGTCTTGCTGGGCCATGGCGGTGGCCAGCGCTTCGTTGGCCGCTTCCATCTCCACTTCGGCCGCGCGCAGCGTCTCCACGCTGGCGTGCAAAAACTCCTGCTCGCTGCAGGTGCCCACCGCCTGCCACAGGGCGGCGTATTGCGCCTGCTCGGCCAGGGCCTTTTCCACCACGTGCTGCGTTTCGCGGAACTCGCGCGCGGCCTGGGCAAAGCCCACGCCCTGGTAGCTGGTCAGCCACTGGCGTATATTCTGGGCGTTCGGCGTCTTGCGCGGCGTGGTCTTGTCCCAGTCGTCGTCATAGAAATTGCTGATGAAGCGGCGACGGTTGCTGCTGTTGCCCAGCGCGCAGGAGATCATGCCCCACGGCATGTCTTCCTCGGCCAGCAGGCGGTTGGCGCCATTGCCGTCGGCCGCCACGCGGCGCGCCACGCTGTCCAGGTAGCGGGTGCGCGCCCATTCCTTGCCCAGCTGTTTCGGTTTCGGCAAATCGGCTGAAATATTTTCCACCGCCGCATTGTTCGACGAGGCCACCACCATTTCAAAACCCGTCAGTTCGGGCCGCAGGCGAGCGATCGTGATCGGGTCGCGCACGCCTTCGAAGGCGACCGCCACCTTGCCGATAAAGGCGTCGGCGGCGCGGTCCAGGCAGGCCAGCACGCTGGCGCGGCGCACGATATTGTCGGCGAACAGCTCGCGCAGCAGGGTGGTCTTGCCGGTGCCCGGCGGGCCGTTGACGGAAAAGATGCCGCGCTCCGCCAGCCCCGTGCGTGCGCCATGGATGGCGAACTGCTGCATCAGACTCAACGCATAGTTCGAGTCTTCCAGCCAGTGGCCACGGTTCATGTTGGCAGGGTTCAACATTGCGGCCAGCGCCTGGCGTCCGGCCGGGCTGTACAGGTCGATGCGCTCGGCCTGGGCCAGCGGCGTCAGGTAGGCGGCCAGGGTGGGAGAAATCTTGCCGCCGCGCAGGGTGCGGATGATCTGCTCCAGGTCATCGAGATAAAAACTGTTCAGGATATCGATGGACGGTTCGACCGCATCGCCGAAATCGAGAACGCGGTTTTCCACCGCCTCCACGCCGGGCAACAGCGCTTCCCTGGGCGGGCGTTTCTTGCGCGTGCGAATCTCCAGCACCGCCAGCGGCTGCGCGGACGACGGGTGAAAATGGGCCCAGTCCATGAACAGATGGGCCAGCGCGGCGATTTCGGTGCCGGACAAGGGCGTCGATACATTGCCGGCCTCGTCTGTCACGGTGCCGGGCGTGCGCGCGGCGGCAAAGTTGCGCAGGCTGTCCTGCAGCGCCAGCTGGCTGTCGCTGTATGCATCCAGGCTCAAGCCCGACCAGTCGGCCGTGCGCGGCCGGCCCAGCGCCCACGGCAAGGTGGACACCGACACCGGATCGAACTGCGGCTCGCCCAAGGCATTCAGGCTCAGGCGCGCAAAACACGAGCGGCCAACGAGTTCCGTCTTTTCCGCTTCGGCGATGGTGTCCGCGCCGGTGGCGGGCAGCAGCTTGTTGATCTCGGCCTTGTCGAACACGCCCAGGAACAGGGAAAAGCCGTCGATCTCGCGGTCCGCGCCGACAGGCAATTGCGTAAAGAACTGCGGCGACCACTGCGCCAGCTGTTCACGATGAAGGAGACGCACGGTGGACTGGTCTTCAACTTCTGTGATTTGATTCAGGTCAAACGGTATAAAGAATTCGATCTTGTGCCAATACTCCAGGATAGCCAGGAGGCGCTGCTGTTCTGCCTGATTCATGATGACCAATATTTTGTAAAGCGAGCGGCGATTGTAAAGCGTATGCGCGCCGCGTGTTTTACGGTTTCGTGCATTTGCCTTGTCCGGTCATAAAAAAAACCGTTGTTCTGCGCGAAAAAAAGCCAGGCGGAAACTTCTTGCCTGGCTTTCACTGGTGCAGCGGTGTCAACGCGCTTAAAACTCTTCCCACTCGCTGTCGCTGGAACGCGGTGCCGCGTTCGCCACCTGCTTGCTGGCCGGGCGCCGCAAGGGTTCGCGCGCGATCGCCGTGGCGGCCGGCTTGCCGGTGCGTACGGCCGCCAGCTTGGGGACGGACCTGGCGACAGGCTTGCTTGCCGCCACCGCCTGGCCGGTCTTGAAGAAGCCCACCACATGGGCCAGTTCGCCGGCCTGCTCCTGCATGCTTTGCGAGGCGGCCGCCGCTTCTTCGACCAGCGCCGCATTTTGCTGCGTCACTTCATCCATCTGCGCGATCGCCATGTTGATCTGCTCGATGCCCAGGGTCTGCTCATGCGTGGCGGAGGTGATTTCGCCCATGATGTCGGTCACGCGCACGATGCTGTCGACGATGTCGCCCATGGTCTGGCCCGCTTCATTGACGAGGCGCGAGCCGGTGTCGACGTTGGCCACCGAGGCGGCGATCAGCTCCTTGATTTCCTTGGCCGCACCGGCGCTGCGCTGGGCCAGGTTGCGTACTTCGCTGGCCACCACGGCAAAGCCGCGGCCCTGTTCGCCGGCGCGCGCCGCTTCGACCGCCGCGTTCAAGGCCAGGATATTGGTCTGGAAGGCGATGCCGTCGATCACCGCGATGATGTCGACGATTTTCTTCGACGACTCGTTGATGGTGCCCATGGTGTCGACCACCTGCGAGACGATATTGCCGCCGCGCACAGCCACTTCCGACGCGCTTTTCGCCAGCTGGTTGGCTTGGCGCGCATTGTCGGCATTCTGTTTCACGGTCGAGGTCAGCTCTTCCATCGCCGACGCGGTTTCTTCCAGCGAACTGGCCTGCTCTTCCGTGCGCGACGACAGGTCGAGGTTGCCGGCGGCAATTTCGCTCGACGCCGTGGCGATCGCATCCGTGCCGTGGCGCACCTGGCCCACCACGTCCAGCAAGCCGTCGTTCATGGCTTTCAGCGCGCCCAGCAGGCGGCCCGTTTCATCGCCGGAATTGACGATGATCTGCGACGACAAATCGCCCGAGGCCACGGTTTCGGCCACGCTGACGGCCGCATTGATCGGCCTGGTGATCGAGTGCGTGATGATCCACGCCACGAAGGCGCCCAGCAGCAGAGCCACGCAGCCCATGCCCAGCATGGAGGCCTGCGCCTTTTCGCTCAGCGCTTCGGCGTCATCGGCTGCCTGCGTCGCCTGTTGCGCCTCATACGCCACCAGGCTGTCGAGCGCGACCAGCACATTGTTCAGGCTGGGCGCCGCCTGCTGGGTCAAAAACGTGACGGCTTCCTCGGTCTGGCCCGCCTTGCGCAGTTCCACCACCTTGTTGTTCATCGGCGCTCCCGCTTTCAGGGCCGCGTCCAGCTGCCCCATCAGCGCCGCTTCCTTGTCGGTCGACACCATCTTCTGCAGCACTTCCTTGGCGGCGCCATATTTCTTGCGCGCTTCGCCGATCTTGTTCAGTTGCTCTTGCATCAGCGCATCCGTTGGCGCCACCACCACGCTGGTGATCGCCAGCGTAATGCTGCGCACGTTATCGCTCATGGTGTTGGCGGCCGCCATCTTGACGTTCTTGTCGGCGACGATATCGTGGGTGCGCGCGCTCAGTTGTCCCATGGAATACAGGCCGACCAGCAGCACGGCCACCAGCAAGCCGAGAACGACAGCAAAGCCGATGCCGAGGCGGGTACCGATTTTGAATTGTGTGAGTGACATTGATTGCTTTCGTGTATGCGGAAAAATTACAGCTCAGGCCGCTACGGGTAAGTACTTAGCGCAGCGAGGCAGTAATTGTTCCTCAAAATTCCACACGGCAATACAAATAACTGTATCAAGTTACAAAAAAGGCAGCTTCTGAAACAAGTTGTCGTGTGGAAACAACGTGGGGGAGCACCGCAAGCGAACTCAGCCTTTTGGAAACATATTTGCTACCAGAAAATCAATGAAAACGCGCAATTTCGGCGACCTATTCCGGCTACCTGGCCATAAGGTAGGGAAAGGTGCCGCATGTGCGCTGGCCGTCATCGTGGTTCAAAGCATCGGTGTTCCGCGCGCCGTCATTCCAGGTGACTAGGGATGCACACCAGTAAATCGGTGTCGCCGATGTTCACGCCGGCCTGCGACAGCAGGGTCGTCGCCTGGCCACGGTGATGCGTCTGGTGGTTAAAGAAATGCATCAGCAGCGCAAAGAACTGGCGCCGGTTCTCGCCACGGCTGTTGCGGTAGTCGAGCAGGTGATCGAGGTCGGCTTCCGTGATCGAGGCGGCCCAGTCGATGATCACCTGGTCGAGCCGGTGGCGGTGCGCCTGCATGGCAGTGAAATCGTCGAACAGCGATTGCGTGAGCGAAGTGGGCGGCGTGATGGCGCGGACCGGGTCCAGCAAGGGAAAGCCTGCCGGGTGTTTCGCAAAGCGCTGCAGCCACAGCGTATCGCCCGCCATGATGTGGTTGAGGGTGCCGAGCAGCGAGCCGAAGAAGGCGCCCCGTTCGCGCCGCAGTTCTTCGCCAGGCAAGCTGGCCGCCGCCGCATACAGCTTGGCGTTCATCCACTGGTTGTATTCGGCCATCATGCAGATGTGGGCGCAGCGGCTCATGGTGTTTTCTCCGGTTTACACTGATTTCAAAAAGGCCCGTATGCCGGCCAGCAGCATCTCGATCGCCATTGCCGTCAGGATCAGGCCCATCAGGCGCTCGAAGGCGGTCATGACCCTCGGCCCCAGCGCGCGCTGCAGGCGTTCTGCGCTCAGGAACACCACCAGCCACACCAATGCTACCGCGCTCAAGCCCGCCACATGGGCGATCACCTCATCGACTTCGTGCGAAGAAAACAGCAGCACGGTGGCCAGCGCCGACGGCCCGGCCAGCGCGGGAATCGCCAGCGGCACGATAAACGGTTCGCCGGCGATATCGTGATCGCTATTGCCATTGCTGGGTTGCGGAAACACCATGCGCATGGCGATCAAAAACAGGATCACGCCGCCGCCGATGCGCAGCGCGACTTCCGATAGCTGCATGGCTTTCAGGAAATGGCGCCCAAAAAACATAAACAGCAGCAAGATGCCGAAGGCGATCGCGCATTCGCGCACCACCACCTTCCAGCGCCGTTCGACGGGCACGCTTTTCAGGGCATTGACGAACAGGGAAACGTTGCCGAACGGGTCGGTGACCAGCAACAGCAGGATAAAAGTCTGGAAGAAATTCTGGGTCATGTCAGTGTTGGTAGGGTTGCCAGCCGGTATAGACAACTACGGCTTCAAGGCTTGCGATGATAGCAAGCCAGATCGCAATCGCCCACGATTATTGATGCATAGCAGCATTTTTTTTGACCACTGTTGGCGCCGTGCGATAAAAGTCGGTCGGCGTGGTGCCGAAGTGTTTTTTGAACATCGCCGCAAACGCGCTCTGGCTGATATAGCCATTGTCCATCGCGACGTCGATCACCTTGGCCCCGTGAGCCAGCTGTTCCAGCGCGCGCAGCAGCCGCGCCTGCTGGCGCCACTGGCCGAAGCGCATGCCGGTCTGTTTCTGGAACAGCCGGTGCAGGCTGCGTTCGGTGATGTCCAAATGAGCGGCCCAATGCGCCACCGTCCGCTGTTCGCCGGGCTCCGCCATCAGGCGCGTGCAGATGCCGCGCAGGCGCGCATCGACTGGCAAGGGCAAATACAGGGGCAGCACCGGCAGGCTGTCGAGCTCGTGCAGCAGCAGTTGCAGCAAGTGCCAGTCGCGTCCGCCATCGGCAAAATCGGGCGCGATATCGACCGCCGCCACGATCAGCTGGCGCAGCAGCGGGCTGATCTCGAGCACACAGCTGTGGCGCGGCAGCAGCGGTGAATTCGCACAGTTGATGAACACGGTGCGCATTTTCACGGCGCCGCTCATGCGGATCTGGTGTTCCACGCCGGGCCGCAGCCATACGCCGCGCGTGGGCGGCACCACCCAGCGCCCGCTGTCGGTTTCGATCGTCATCACGCCGTCGATGGCGTAAAGCAGCTGGGCATGCGAATGCCGGTGCACGGAAATCACGTGACCGTGCGCATAGTCGATCGCCAGCGCCATGGCGCGCGCGGTGACGGGCAGCAGTTCCTGGTAGTGCGCTTCAGTGGTCATGATGAGTCAGTTTTGCGATAGCTTACGGCATATTAGCGCGAGAAGGCGCGGCGCGCCTGCGGCATGATGGTTTTCCCGCCATTGACACCGGAGCCATGCATGCTTGCCCACGACAAGATCCACCCCCACCATTATCTCTATCCCCTGGCCGCCATGCTGCTGTGGGCCGGCAATGTGGTGGTATCGAAGCTGGCCGCCGCCAGCATCGCCCCCACCGCCATCACCTTTTACCGGCTGGTGCTGGTGTTGCTGGTCATGACGCCCTTTGTTGCGCGCCCGCTGTGGCGCAACCGCGTGGCGATACGCCGCCACTGGTGGCAGCTGGCGTTGTGCGGCGTGATGGCGATGGCGCTGTTCCAGAGCCTGTCGTATCGCGCGGCGGAGAGCACCACCGCCACCAATATGGCCATCGTCACGGCGCTGGCGCCCTTGATGACGGCGATCCTCAGCGTGCTGCTGCTGGGCGAGCAATTGACGCTGGGCATGGCGCTTGGGGGCCTGCTGTCGTTTGGCGGCCTGCTGTACCTGGTGGGGCGCGGCGACATGCTGGTGCTGCTGCATGAAGGCGTGCATGCGGGCGACGCGCTGATGCTGCTCGCCTGCCTGGTGTTTGCCCTGTACGGCGTGCTGCTGCGCCGCTGGCGCCTGGCCGTGCCCGCCTGGCAAGCGATCTACTGCCAGGCCTGGGCGGCGCTGCTGTGCATGCTGCCGTTCTTCCTGCGCCTGCCGGCCGGCAGCGCGCCCTTGAACGAAGCCACCCTGCCGCTGATCGCCTATGCCGGCATTGGTTCGTCCATCGTGCTGTCGTATTTGTGGATCGAAGGCGTCAAGCGGCTGGGGCCGAACCGCTGCAGCATTTTCGTCAACCTGCTGCCGATACTGACGGCCTTGCTGGCCATCGTCTGGCTGCACGACACCCTGCATGCATTTCACCTGATCGGCGGCGGTATTTCCCTGCTGGGCGTGCTGCTGGCGCAGACGGTGCAGCGACCGGTGTTTGCACGCAATACCATTGCATCACAGGCATGAAAAGTGCGGCAACTGCACAAAAAAACATCAGGTGTTGGTGACAAAGCGTGATTTTTTGCCCAATATATTGCTACTCATAAATTTTCCCTGTAGTCTTGCAATCAAGAAATTAAACGCGCGAAGAACCCCTCTGTTTTTCGCGCTTCTCTTCTGATACGAGTGGGCCGCCTTTCCCCTGCCGCCGCACAACACTCCGTCACTTGCATACTCATACAACCGTTACGTCATGAAGCCGGCCGTTCCGCCAGGATCAGCGCCCTCATGCCGCGTATCTATCAAGGAAAATTTATGTTCTCCAAACTCACCATCAAGCTGCGCTTGATCGCCACCATGACCGTGCTCGGCGTGCTGATCGCCATCCTGGGCGGCATGAGCATCGTCGGCCTGAAATCGGCCAACAATACCTTGAACGAGGTCTACAGCAACCAGCTGGCGTCCACGCAAGCCATCGGCGAATCGCAGATCCTGCTGGGCCGCGCGCGCTTCACGATCGACCGCGCCGTGGTGCACCCGGAAGCGGCCGATGCCAAGGATATCGTCACGCGCGGCGAGCAATTCATCGACTCGTCGAACAAGTCCTGGAAAGTCTACCTGGCGCTGCCGCAGAGCCCGGAAGAAAAGGTGTTGTCCGACGACATGGACAAGAAGCGCAGCGATTACATCAACAACGGCCTGCTGGCCCTGGGCAAGGCCCTGCGCGAAGGCAAGGCGGAGCAGGCCGACAGCCTGATGATGAAGGGCATGACGCCGCTCTACCGTTCGATGGACGTGGCCGCTGAAAAGCTGACCCAGTTCCAGATCACCACGGCCGCCAGCATGTATGCCGGCAGCCAGGCCAAGTACGACACCCAGGTGGCGATGGCCATCGCCGGCCTGGTGATCGGCCTGCTGCTGATCGTCGTGTCCAGCATCCTGCTGCTGCGCGCCATCTTCCGTCCGCTGGACCAGGCGCTGCGCCACTTCGACGCGATTTCCGAGGGCAACCTGGCCAACGATATCGTCATCGAGCGCCAGGATGAAATGGGCGCCTTGCTGGGTGGCCTGAAACAGATGCAGGAACGCCTGTCGACCACCGTGCGCGGCGTGCGCGACGGCAGCGGCGCGATCGCCACCGCCAGCAATGAAATTGCCTCGGGCAATCTGGACCTGTCGAGCCGTACCGAACAGCAGGCGTCGAGCCTGGAAGAGACCGCCTCGTCGCTGGAAGAGCTGACCTCGACCGTGAAGCAGAATTCCGACAATGCGCGCCAGGCCAACCAGCTGGCCGTGTCGGCCTCGGACGTGGCCGTCAAGGGCGGCGCGCTGGTGGCGCAAGTGGTGGCCACCATGGGCACCATCAGCGACTCGTCGAAACAGATCGCCGACATTATCGGCGTGATCGACGGCATCGCCTTCCAGACGAATATTTTGGCATTGAACGCGGCGGTGGAAGCGGCGCGTGCGGGCGAGCAGGGCCGTGGCTTTGCGGTGGTCGCCACCGAAGTGCGCAACCTGGCGCACCGCTCGGCCAGTGCCGCGAAAGACATCAAGCAATTGATCGAAGCGTCGGTGCAGAACGTGGGCACCGGCAGCGACCTGGTGACGCAGACCGGCACCACGATGGACGAGATCGTATCGAGCATTCGCCGCGTGACCGACATCATGGGCGAGATCAGCGCCGCCGGTCGCGAGCAGGAACTGGGCATCAACCAGATCAACCAGGCCGTGGCCGAAATGGATACCGTCACGCAGCAGAACGCCGCGCTGGTGGAAGAAGCGGCCGCCGCTTCGGAATCGATGCAGGAACAGGCAGCGGCGCTGGCCGAAATGGTCAGCCGCTTCAAGCTCGACGCCAATCACAGCGCGCCAGTGGCACCGCCTGCATTGCGCAAACCGGCAGTGGCCGCGGCCAGGCCGGCTGCCGCCAAGCGCCCGGCCTTGAAACTGGCCAAGCCGGCCATGGCCAGCGCCGCCGCCAAGCCGCGCATGGCAAAACCTGCGGCCGACAGCAGCGGCGAGTGGGAAGAGTTCTAAACCGTTATACGTCGAGCGCGGTATGGCTGCGCTGCTCCAGCAGCAGCGCAGCTTCCTCGGCCGCCCTGGCGCGCGCGGCTTCCGCCGCCAGTTCCGCTTTCTCATGTGCATCATGGCGCGCCTGCAAGGCCGCCCTGGCGCGCACGAACACAATCTTGATCGCCGCCATCACCGGCACCGACAAAAAGATCCCCACCACGCCACCCAGCTGGTCGCCGGCCAGCAAGCCGACGATCACCATCAGCGGCGACACTTCCACGCCTTCGCTCATCAGGTAAGGATTGACCACATAATCCTGGAACAAGCGATACGCGGCAATAAAACCGATCAGCCAGAACACGTGTTCGAAGCCGCTGAAGCCGGCCACCACCACGGCAATGATCGCCGCCGCCAACGGCCCCGCAAACGGAATAAATTCCAGCAGCGCGGCGGCACCGGCCAGCAACAAGCCATACGGCACGCCCATCAGCGAAAACGCGACGCTATACGAGATAAACGTGGCGATCGACAACAGCAGCAAGGCGCGCACATAGCGCGACAGCAAGATGTCGAGGTCATCGATAATGGCGCCCCACAGCTTTTTATTCGGACGGTTCAGCAAGGACAGCAAGCCGTCGCGCATGTCCGGCCCTTCCTTGATCAGCAAAAAGCTCAGCACCGGCACCAGCACCAGATAGATCAGGTTGCTGGCCGCATGCATCACCGTCAGCCCCAGTTCCTTGGCCAGCGGCATCGCCTGCCCATTCCCGCCGCTCAGCTGCGTCTGCATGAACGACAGCAGCCGCGCGCGCAGCGGCTCCATGAATTCCGGCAGCGGTATGCGCTCGGCAAAGTTATTCCCCTTGAGCAGGGTCGGCAACTGATCGCTGAGCTTGATCGCCTCATCCTCGATGCGGGCGCCAAAAATCGAGCCCAGCACCGCCACCAGCAAGATCACCACCAGGAACACGATGCCGATATTGGCCGTGCGCGGCAAGCGCTTCGGCCCATACTTCTCCAGCAGCCCGATCAGCGGATACACCAGGTAACTGAAGAACACCGCAAACACCACCACGATCAAGGTCGACGACACCTTGTAGATAATGAACAGCAAGAAAGCGACAATAAACGCCGTCCACACCATCTTGGCGACGCGTAAGTTAAAACCGAACATAGAAGGTCCTTGGAGAGAGAGCTACCCAGGCTTTGCTGGGCCTGGATACAACGAGGTGCGCAAGGCGGGGGCAGGGCGTGGCGGCACAGTGGGAAATCATATCGCAGAATGGCAAAATGCTATTTTCATTTACGTCGGAGCAATTTTTGACCGCACTGCGTCCAAGTATTCGTCCATGGTGATGTCGCCATTCGCCCAACGCAGGGCGTGCCGTGCATCTTCTTCGCTGATCTTGCCGCCGGACAGCTCAACGTTCGCTCGCGCAAAGTCCAGGGCCTCATGCCGTTTGCGCTGTTCCGCGCTCATCCCTGCCCGTTGCAGCTTCTTCTGTTTTTGTTCTTCCTCGTAGGCCGGGATGCTGGCCGCATATTGCTCACGCATGCGCTGGAAGGCGGCGGCGTCGCTTTGCTGCGCCGTGATGGCGTACTCACAAGCACGAGCGGCATGCAGGGCACTCTCTCCTTTGGTCGTGGTCATTATTTGCTCCTTCCTGTGTAGCGCTCACGCTTCGATAAAGCAAGTGCTATGGCGTGGCCAAGCTAAATACGACGCTCATCGGACTACTGCCTTCGTGACTCTCGTATCGTACCGGACCGTGATAAACGAAGGGCGCACCTTTGCCGTTGTGTAGCCTAGACTCTCTTACAAACAAGTGGATCGCGAGTCCTTTTTGCTCGTGCTCGATAATGTCTCGTCCCCTTTTGTTAATCGGTGTTGTGGAGTTTTGGCTTTGCCAATGAAAGGTGCTGTCATCGATCCAATGATCGAGATAGCGATGATCTGCAACCTTGCCTTGCTTATTTAGCGTTACCAGCAACACGATAGCGTTTTTGCTGGCCAGCGTCACATGGCCGGCATTCCAACTGCCGCTGTTAAAGGTCTCGCCAAATAGCGGCGCAATATCCTCGCGCTTGAACGACTGTCCTACAGCCAGATCGAGCGGATTAACAACGGCTTTAAAGCGCGCCAAGGTGTGCATGTCCTCGGTGGCATCCATGTCCTGATAGTCTGGATTGGTTGCATGCAGCACATAGCTGCCGCCAGGTGTTTTGACGATATGGCGCAGCAAATACTGGAAGCCATCACCGGCATCGTCTTGACGCTCGATCGCCATCACCGATCCCGTTATCGAGCCGGCATTGGTGGAGGTGATATGTTCCAGTAGCAGGTAATCGCCATCCTGAATCGGATGTTTACCCCCGTTCATGGAGTTGCCCGATGCCCGAGCGATAAAGTGCCGATGCGGATCGACATGTCCGTAGCTGATCGGCAGGCTGCGGTACTCTTCAGCATCCACAGTGCCAGTCTTAAAGTGACCGCAGGCGATCTTCAAATTTGGGAAATAGGGGAGCGAGGTCAGATTGTTTGCCTTGTCGCTGCGAACAAACGGAATCACATTACTCGGTACCTCGGCTTGGATGCGACGAATTTCATAGGCGGCCAAGCGGTAATCGATGATCTCTTGCACCATCAGTTCGAATTTTTGTCGGTGGCCATCAGCGAGTGTAAAGACAGCTTCAAATCGCCCATCTTTGATTCGGAAATCGCTATTTTTACTTGTGCTATTACCGCCTGTCTGAGGTACCCTGACTTTTTCGGACACTCTAGTTTGGTAAACTTCACCAACTGGAGAACTTATGACACGCTCAACAACATACACACCGGAGCTTCGGGAAGAAGCGGTAAAACTGGTCCTGACACAAGGCCTGACGCTGGAAGACGCCGCGTTGCGTCTCACCATTCCCAAGGGCACGCTAGCGAACTGGGTCAGTGCGGCAAGGCGCGGCACGTCGCCCAAAGTAGCCCCTGGTAGCCGCTCCGTGCCGGAGCTTGAGGCTGAGGTAACCAAGCTGCGCAAAGAGCTTGCCGAGGCACGCATGGAGCGCGATATCGTAAAAAAAGCGGCAGCGTACTTTGCGCGGGAGTCGCTGCCAAGTACGCGGTCATGAAGACCTTGCGACTCGAATTTCCTGTCACCATCATGTGCCGCGTCTTTGGCGTCTCGCGCAGCGGTTTCTACGCTTGGTCGAACGGCAAACCGTCGCAGCGGGCGCAGGACGACGCACGCCTGAAGGTCGCCATCGAGGCCGTGCACGCGCAGAGCCGGCAGACTTATGGCCCGTTGCGCATGCAGCCGGAACTGACGGCGCAAGGCTTTCCGGCCGGCCGTGATCGTATCGTCCGTCTGCGTCGCGAGCTCGCCCTGCGCTGCAAGCAAAAGCGCAAGTTCAAGGCCACCACGAACTCGAATCATGACCTGCCGGTGGCCGACAACCTGCTCAATCAGACTTTCGCGCCGACCCGGCCGAACGAAGCCTGGGTGACCGACATCACCTATGTGGCGACCGGCGAGGGCTGGCTTTACCTGGCCGGTATCAAGGACGTGTTCACCTGCGAGCTGGTGGGCTACGCGATGGACGAGCGCATGACGCAAACGCTGACGGCAACAGCACTGTGGAAGGCCGTGCGCAACAAACGCCCCGCGCCGGGCTTGATTCACCACTCCGACCGTGGCAGTCAGTATTGCGCCCACGACTATCAGAAACTGGTGACGCAGTTCGGCATGAAGCCGTCCATGTCGCGCCGAGGAAACTGCTATGACAACGCGCCCATGGAAAGCTTCTGGGGCAGCCTGAAAAACGAGCTGGTGCACCATCAACGTTACGCGACCCGGGCCGACGCGAAAGCCGCAATACAGGAATATATCGAAAGCTTTTACAACCGCCAGCGACGCCATTCGCGCCTTGGCAATGTTCCGCCCGCGTTGTTCGCTGAAAAATTCAGCAAACAGCCGCGGGTGGCTTGAAACAAGAGTGTCCGCTATTGACAGTACACCTCAGTCCAAGCGTTGATCGGATTGCCGGACCAGTAGCGTAGCCATGCCTCGCTATGACCATTTCCTGAGCGAAGTGCTTCCGGAAGATCTCCCAGAAGTGCACGTCGCCGTTGCAGTACTTGCCAAGAACGCTCGGAGAGCGCGGCGACTGTTGGTGGCGTATCCCAACCGTCGATTTCCTGAAATGCTTCAAGCAATACCATCTTGAAGCTCTTGTTCATATTGGTAATTTCCAATTCGCGCAAGAAGCTACGATGCTTGGTAGCGATGACTTGCTCGTCTGCGTCAAGGTCATCCATGGCCTGAACGAGAGCGTACCAATCACCATACTCTTTGCGCATGGCTGGCATGCTCGCGCCAGCCCGGTAAAACTCGGCCAAGGCGGGGCGCCGACCGAAGCTATCACGCAAGGCGACGTATTCGTTCTTTGTTCCGTCGCTGTCCAGCGACTTGAGAAAATCGATCAATTCCAAATCGTAGTTGACGAAGCATCCCTCGGGCAGTTCAAGCTGATTCGCCTCTGCCTTACGCGCAAAATCCGCTAATTTTTTGTAGCTGGCGTCGATCTCAAACAAGGCCTCCGGCTTGTGAAGGAAGCTCTTGTGATTACCGATAAAGTCCAAAATAACCAAGCGTTCTTTGCCTTCACTTTTGCGCAAGCCTCGACCCAGCTGCTGCAGAAACAGAATTTTAGATTCGGTAGGGCGCAGCATCATGACGGTATCGATAGCCGGTAGGTCGACGCCTTCATTAAACAGGTCGACAGAAAAAATCACCGCAAGGCGTCCGTTGCGCAAGCGCTCCAGCGCATCGGCGCGGCTCATGGGCGAACCGGCATACACCGCTGCGCAATCGATGCCCGCCTTGGCAAACTGTGCGGCCATAAATTCGGCATGGACCACCGAGACACAAAATGCCAGTGTGCGCTGCTGTTTGTAGCGCTGCCATTCTGTCAGCGCATGCTTGGCGCGAGCCAGCGTCGCCAGCTTATTACTCAGCTGGTCGAGATCGAATCGACCGCTACGCCATGGCAGCTCAGCATAATCCACCGAGCTGTCGAAGATGCCATAGTAGTGAAACGGCACCAGGAGCTTGGCCCTGATGCCGTCGAATAGCCCACGCGTAAAGACGAGATTGTCATCGCAAAGAGACAGAATATCGGATTGATCCGAGCGATCCGGCGTTGCCGTGAGACCCAGCAAAAAATTCGGCGAAAAATAAGACAGTAGGCGGCGGTAAGTCGGCGCAGCAGCATGATGAAATTCGTCGACGACGATATAGTCAAAATGGTCTGGTGCGTAGCGCTCCAAATGCTTTTCTTGCCCCAGCGTCTGAATAGAAGCACAGAGTATTTCCGCTTCCATATCTTTGGTTTGGCCGGCATAAAATCCCACGCGCGCATTCGGACGAATTCTAAGAAACGTCTCGGCCGCCTGGTTCAAAATCTCTTCTCGATGAGCGACAAATAAGACGCGGCGCGCGCCCAACTGCCTCGCATCGAATGCGGCCAGCCATGTTTTTCCAAGTCCGGTTGCCAGCACAACTAAACCGCGTCTAAACCCTTCATCGCGTGTCGCGCGTAGAGCGAACAAGGCCTCGATTTGCACGGTTGATGGCGTCGGTGGAGCATCTTGCTCCAGGCTACCTGGCGCTACCGCCATCGGCAAGGGAACGCGGCGTGCATCGTACTGGGCGATCCACTCATCCGTTAGGGGAATACAGCGAGGATGGACGAACAATTCTTCGAATCTGGAGCGGGCTTCAAGATAGCCGTTATCGCCCGGATAATCGATTCGGTAGTTCCATTCCAAGCCATTCGTTAGCGCTTGCCTGCTGATATTGCTGGAGCCGATAAATGCTGTGCCGCTTAGTACGCTCTGGTCATTGAGTTGCGCGAACAGATAGGCTTTGAGGTGAAAACTACTGCCAGCCGACTCGTACACTTTAACCTGCGCGCCTTGCGCTTGCAGTAGCATCAACAAGCGCAAGGCCTCGGTATCGGTCACGTCTAAATAGTCGCTCGTCAGCACACGTACACGCGCCGGGTCGCGTTTCAATTCCTTATCACCTTTGAGCGCACTTTGCAGGTCTGGCAGTAGCAGCCGTAGCCCAGTCGTCTTAACGAAGGCGACCGCTAAATCAATCTCGGAAGCTTGGTTGATAGAACTGCTGAGGTGCGGCAAAAACGGATCGCTGCCGCCCGTAATCAGATGATTTTGCGGCGCGACTGCACGGCGCACTAGAGCGTTGAGCCATTGCTCCGTGCGTCCTGGGCGCTGATCGCTGGACTGCCAACATTCGACCCGGTCAACATCAGCCAGGCCAGCAAACAACTCGCGCAACTGCGGCTCTTCAACGTCCGTAAAATGACGCCCATCTTGCACGCGCTCGCTGGTTCCCAGCTTAAAACTGAGATAAAACACCCCACCGGGTTTCAGCGCATTCCATAGACCAGCTAGTGCTGCTGGTAGCTCTGCTTGCGGAACATGCAGCAAGCTAGCGCAGGCCCAAATACCGTCGTAGCAAGCGTGTTCTTTGACATCGGCAAAAGTGCGTAATTGAACATCAAGGCCTGTATGCTCTCTGGCTAACTGTACCAGCTCGTGTGAAGCGTCAAAGGCGGTAACACGATAGCCTTTATCGAGAAAAGCTTTGGCATCTCGTCCTGAGCCACAACCAGCATCTAACACCGTGCCACCAGCGCTTACCGCAGACAAGAATCGATCATACAATGCTGACATGTCGACATTGGCGGTATGGCTAAAGAAGTGAATCGCATTTTTGTTATAGTAGTTAAGAGTGGATGTCATCTTGCTTTTTAAACAGAGGTAAAAGCGATGTATATGTGTATCAAGAAAAATAAAAGTTAAATCATGCCGTATATAATATTTTCGTCAACTTGGAGACTATTATGGAAAAACTTAATGGCGAATAAAAAAATTTCAAATGGTAAAATCAGATGAGCTTGAAACCTAGCGCGCACGTCGCGTCATAGAATATGGTGAAATCATTGGCAGTGTCCGTCAAATTCTATGCTACCTATCAACCGTACCTCTTTTCCATTTTCTGGAAACCATACACTTTCGCGCCGCACTTCGTCATTTGGTGCAAGATGAGTTATAAGATTGTGCACAAAATAACCTTGTGCCATTTCAGGCAAGTTGTATTCATGCCATTGTTGATAGGTGCGTAGCCCGGTATTAGGATCACAACTCCAAAATTTTACAAACTGCGAAGGACCAGCCGATATATGATCAATAATTCTTAGATGATTACCACCGGCACCCTCAAATACTTTCATAAGTATATTTCCCCAGCATATTTCATCATATATGAAAAGACCAGTGAATACCTTCCTACTGTTGATCGTAGCATCTCTAGTCATCTCAGCAATATCGCCGAGTTTATTGACTGCTTTCAGAAACGTTGTTCGAGTTACCGATGTCTTAACCTCAATAATTGCGCGACACGCAGATGGACTTATAAAAACTAAGTCTCCATCTTTGTACAAGACAGGATATGAATTATCGTAAATAAGAATGTCAATTTGGGTGCTCGATTGATTTTTATTTACAATAAACCCGCGACCTACTGACATGTTAAGGGGAGCAGAGCGCTGAATAATTGTCCGGAGCACGGACTCTTTCCATTCTCCATCGGTTTACCAATGTTGGTCGCGTATTAAGTGTCGAACTCGATTCTTTAGAGAGTCGAGTTCGGTAGTAATAGAACGAAAGTATTTTTCAATCTGCATAAGTTATCAGGATTTTGAATTTAAAGAAAATTCAAAAATTAATTTTTTGTAAAGTTTTGATTCTCCACTAGATCCTGGTGGGAAATTGTTGATGTTGAAATCATCGTCTAATATATTAATATTTTTAAAAATAGTTAAAAATTCATTTTTTTCTACGTGACGTCCAATTTTTTCCTTTGCCAAGAAAATATATGCCGTAGGTAAAAATCGCATAAACGCTTTAATTCCATTGGTGCGTTTAATTATATTTCCTCTTTCTTTATTATCCCAAGCGATAGGCCATCGTTCTTTTATTGATGCAAAGTATGACCATATAATTTTTGTAATAATTTCATCTTCTTCATTTACAAATAATCCTCTGAATATTTGTTGTTGTAATTCTTGAAGTGTCGGCTGACGAAGTTTTTTCCCTTTTTTAAGTACGTGTACATCAAGGGCAGGATTTTTTGAGTAAAGAGGTATTATTGAATCAACTATTGTCGCTTGAGTTAACGTTTCTCCAATACGTCCTTGTGTTGCAACTCCAAGTCGTTTTATATTTTGAAAAAACGGGCTTCGAGTTGCTTGGTCCAAAACAACTGCTACATTGTGAGCAGTTTTGAATGGGCTACGCGATTTCGAAAGCTCAGCCAAATCATACACTAGACTTCTATTTACCTTAGTTTGGGCAAGATTTACCGTAGCGAAAATATTTGCTTGCTCAGCAATGTCCGCACCTATAAAAATAGAAACGTTAATATCAAATTTTAGAGGAGCTCCATCATCTTCAAGTGGTAATTGAAAATTATCGCCCTCTGAAAGTCCGGTTACTCTGTGCTGTCCATCTAATATTTTTGCAATCGTACGCCTATAAATATTATTTTCTTCATCAAGATCATCAATATATTCTTTTATAATTAATTTTTTATTATTTGGATCCCACTCCGCGCATTCATTAGGAATTGCTAAAATTACAGAAGTAGGAAAAGTAGCATCTGGGGAACGAACATATGATTTTATTTCCTCAATTCTATCTGGCTTAATTTCCCGTTGAATTCCCATGTATGCATCAAGACTTCCTTCTTTACCGAACTCACGCACATCGGTATAGCAAATCTCGGTTAATTCGTTATGTGGAATTACAGCTATAAAAAAATCACCAATAGGTTGAGATACTTTCAATGCATCTATGCTAATGGACCATTCTTTTTTTTCGGTGAATTTACTCATGAAATCCCTCCAGTGCTTTTAGTATTTCATTTTGTTTCAATTGTTCTTTTCCAGTATCGGCGTAGCTAAATTCTATGTTTCTATATAAAATAGATAATAACCAGAAAAATAAAGTAATCCCATAAATGAGCAAGGAAATTGAATTTATTAAGTTATGATTATGTATTTGCTTTGTTAAATTAAGTGTGTGAATTACAAGACTTAGTATTCCAGCAGCTACCGTGATAATTAAGAAAATAACAAAATCTGGAAATTTTGAATCTCGATAATGAAATTCAATCAGTAAATAAATGAGTGCACCCAAAAGGCTACAAATATAAATATATATTTCTCCTCCTGCAAGCGACTTCTTAACGATTTCTAAAAAGACGTCTTCACTATTTATCATCCGAATAAGAATTTGCAAAATAATTGGAGACCATGAAGCCACTAAGCATATAAAAAATTCTATAAAACTTTTTTTGTAATTGTTTTTTTTGACATGTTTAAGACCCGATAATCCTGGAACTTTATAGATAAAGTTAGTAAGATAAAACCAAAAGCTCTTCATAAAGCCCTCTTTTTTCTTTAGAACCTGCTATAACACTATTTCTTGAAAGCGTATCATGTTTCATATTGGGATAAAGTTCACGAACAGAATCATGTGCTGCATTTGTCAGTATAATTTTCGCCCCGCGTTTACTAGCAGCATGAATTGCATTACTCAACCTAATTTGATCTTCCCAAGAAAAAATATTTTCGTTATATTTAATAAAACCATTGAAATTATGTTTTACAGTGTAAGGAGGGTCTGCAAATATTAAGTCTCCGTCCCCACATTTTTTTATAGATTCTTCAAAATCGCCACAAAATATATCTGCATTTCGCAAAGTGTTTGATATGACATCAAACCGATCAGATTCTAAAATAACATTTTTTTTTGTTCCAATTGGAACATTAAATTTCCCATTCTTATTTACCCTATAAAGTCCATTCCAGCAAGTTCGATTTAAATAAATAAATCTTGCTGCAGAAGTAAAGCTATTTCTAGTAACTAATCCGCGGATTTTATAGTAATAATCGAAACTATGATTTTTGTGATGAATTTTAAGCAGGTTGCTTACTCGTTGCCAATCATCACGAATCGCTATATAGGCATTGATTAAGTCTAAGTTCAAATCAGATAAAATTGCTTTTTCAGGGTTTAAAGAGAAATAAATTGCTCCACTTCCTAAGAAAGGCTCTACATATCTCTTATAGGATATTTTTTTTGTATGAGCAATGAGAGACGCAGCCAACCATCGTTTTCCCCCTGCCCACTTCAAAAATGGTAATGCTGCGATACTGCTCATTTTTAACCTTATAAAATAACACTTAGTGACTATTTTGCGCGCAAATTGTACTATATAATGTACTTTGGTATGAATTTTCTGCTATCTATTGTAATATAGGTCAAGGAATTACTAAAGAAGAATGTATAATCTAGATCTATAGTGAGCTATATTTTTTACTTAATTAGAGGTCAAATATTTTTCAGTAGGTTCTAGGAATGCACTGTTGAAATAAAAAATGGCCTCACAAGAGGCCATTTTTAAGGTATGAATTTTTAATTTAAACGTCAATATTCCCCGCCCGTAACGCATTGTTCTCAATAAACGCCCTACGCGGCTCCACATCATCGCCCATCAAGGTGGTAAAGATCTGGTCCGCAGCAATCGCGTCCTCGATCTGCACCTTCAGCAAACGGCGTACGGTTGGGTCCATGGTGGTTTCCCACAGCTGGTCCGGGTTCATTTCGCCCAGTCCTTTGTAGCGCTGTTTCGAGACTGTGCGTTCGGCTTCGTCGCGTAGCCATTGCATGGCCTGGTGGAAGTCGGTAACGGCGATTTCCTTGACGCGCTCGCCTTCGCCGCGGCGCACGAATGCGCCTTCACCCATCAGGCCTTCGAAAGTGGCTGCGCCGGTGCTCAGCACTGCGTAGTCGGGGCCTTGGACGAAGTCGGCGTCGATGGAGCTCACTTTCACGTTGCCGTGGTGCATGCGCTCGATGCGCAGCATGTGTTTTTCGGACAGGTCGTCCGAGCGCACCAGAACTTTGACGGCCGTGTCGTTGATGGCTGCCTGCAGGGCTTGCGCCGAGGTTTCGGCCAGGTCCAGGGTCGACAGGTCCAGCTGTACGCCGGTCATGATGGCGGTCAGGGCGGCGCGGTCGATCACGCGGGTCAGGCGGGTCATGATGGTGTTCGACAGGTTGAACTTGCGCACCAGTTCGGCCAGGGTGTCGCCCGAGATGCCTTCGGCGCCTTCGCGCGGCACCAGCACGGCGGTGTTCAGCGCCACCGTCATCATGTAGGTGGCTTCTTCGGCGTCATCTTTCAGGTAGCGCTCGTCGCGGCCGGCTTTCACCTTGTACAGCGGCGGTTGCGCGATGTAGATGTGGCCGCGTTCGACCAGCTGCGGCATCTGGCGGTAGAACAGGGTCAGCAGCAGGGTGCGGATGTGGGCGCCGTCGACGTCCGCATCGGTCATGATGATGATGCGGTGGTAGCGCAGCTTGTCGGCGTTGAATTCGTCCGGACCGATCGAGGTGCCGAGCGTCGCGATCAACGTGGTGATCTGCTCCGAGGACAGCATTTTTTCGAAACGCGCTTTCTCGACGTTCAAGACCTTGCCGCGCAGCGGCAGGATGGCCTGGAACTTGCGGTCGCGCCCTTGCTTGGCCGAGCCACCTGCCGAGTCACCCTCGACGATGTACAGTTCGCACAGGGCGGGGTCTTTTTCCTGGCAGTCGGCCAGCTTGGCCGACAGGCCCAGGCCGTCCATGATGCCCTTGCGGCGGGTCAGGTCGCGGGCCTTGCGGGCCGCTTCGCGCGCGCGCGCCGCTTCGACGATCTTGCCGCAGATGATCTTGGCGTCGTTCGGTTTTTCCTGCAGGTAGTCGGCCAGGGTCTTGGCGACGATCTCTTCGACCGGGCCGCGCACTTCGGAGGACACCAGCTTGTCTTTCGTCTGCGACGAGAATTTCGGTTCCGGCACTTTCACCGACAGCACGCAGGTCAGGCCTTCGCGCATGTCGTCGCCGGTGATTTCCACTTTCGCCTTCTTGGCGAACTCGTGTTCATCGATATATTTGTTGATCACGCGCGTCATCGCCGCGCGCAGGCCCGTCAGGTGGGTGCCGCCGTCGCGTTGCGGGATGTTGTTGGTGAAGCACAGCACCTGTTCGTTGTAGGCGTCGTTCCACTGCATCGACACGTCGACCGAGATATTCGTGTTCTGGTCCGACATGCGCTCGCCGGTGGCCTGGAAAATGGTCGGGTGCAAGACCGATTTGGCCTTGTTGATGTATTCCACGAAGCCGCGCGTGCCGCCTTCGAAGGCGAAAATTTCTTCCTTGCCGGTGCGCTGGTCGGACAGGCGGATGTTGACGCCATTGTTCAGGAACGACAGTTCGCGGATGCGCTTGGCCAGGATTTCGTAGTGGAATTCCACGTGCGTGAAAATCTCTTCGTCGGCCCAGAAATGCACGTCGGTGCCGCGCTTGTCGGTGTCGCCGATCACCTGGATAGGGGACGTCGCCACGCCATCGACCATTTCGATGATGCGGTTTTGCGGCACGCCACGCACGAATTCCATGTAATGGACTTTGCCGTTGCGGCGGATGGTCAGTTTCAGCAGTTTCGACAAGCCGTTGACGCACGATACGCCCACGCCGTGCAGGCCGCCCGAGACTTTATAGGAGTTCTGGTCGAACTTGCCGCCGGCATGCAGTTCCGTCATGACGATTTCGGCGGCCGAGCGTTTCGGGTCGTGCTTGTCGTCCATTTTCAGGCCGGTCGGCACGCCGCGGCCATTGTCGGTGATCGAGATCGAGTTGTCGCTGTGGATGGTGACGTGGATTTCGGTGCAATGGCCGGCCAGCGATTCATCGATCGAGTTGTCCAGCACTTCGAACACCAAGTGGTGCAAGCCGGTGCCGTCCGAGGTGTCGCCAATATACATGCCCGGGCGTTTGCGTACGGCTTCCAGGCCTTCCAGAATCTGGATGGAGGAGGCGCCGTATTCTTCCGTTTTGGCCTGGATCGGGGTGTCTTGTGGATTCTCGGACATGGACTGCTTTCTCAAATAGCGATTACTGATTGATTCGGGACTGCTGGCGGATGACCGTAGGTCGGGTTAGCCGGAACGGCGTAACCCGACATGGCCGCCGGGTGCGTCGGATTACGCTTCGCTAATCCGACCTACCTTCTATATCCGCATCGGCATGACAACGTACTTGAAGTCGGCGTTGTCAGGGATGGAGATCAGCGCGGACGAGTTCGAATCGCCCAGCGCGATGTTGACGTATTCGCACTTCAGGTTGTTCAGCACGTCGAGCAGATAGGTGACGTTGAAGCCGATGTCGACCGAGTCGCCGCCGTAGTCGATTTCCAGTTCCTCGACCGCTTCTTCCTGGTCGGCATTGGTCGAGCTGATCTTCATGCTGCCCGGGGTGATAATGCAGCGCACGCCCTTGAACTTGTCGCTGGTCATGATGGCGGCGCGTTGCAGCGAGCGCAGCAGTTCATCGCGGCCGATGGTGAAGTCGTTTTTGTAGCCCTTCGGAATCACGCGCGTGTAGTCGGGGAACTTGCCTTCCACCAGTTTCGAGATCAGCTCGATGTCGGCAAAGGTCAGTTTCACCTGGTTGGCGGCGATGTCCAGCTGGACCGGCTCGTCGTTTTCTTCCAGCAGGCGCTGCAGTTCGATAATCGTCTTGCGCGGAATAATCACTTCCTGGCGCGCGAAGGTCTGCTCGGTGGCGACCTGGCAGAAGGCCAGGCGGTGGCCGTCGGTGGCCACGGCGATGACATTATTGCCATCCAGAACCAGCAGCAGGCCGTTCAGGTAGTAGCGGATGTCTTGCTGCGCCATCGAGAAATGCACCATGTTGAACAGGTGCTTCAGGGTTTTCTGGGGCAGGGTGACGGACGCGTTATAGCTTTCCGCCTGTTGCACGGTTGGAAATTCTTCCGCCGCCAGGGTCTGCAGGGCGAAGCGCGACTTGCCGGTTTGCACGGTCAGGCGCTTGTTGAGCAGGGTCATGGTGACGTCGCCCGACTCGGGCAGCGCGCGCAAAATATCCAGCAGCTTGCGTGCGGCCACGGTGGTGCCGGTCACATCGGCGCCGGAGCCGATCTGGGCGTGCGTGGTGATCTGCACTTCGGTGTCGGTCGACAGGAAAGAAACATTTTCACCGTCTTTGCGGATGAGGATATTGGCCAGAATCGGCATAGTGTGCCGACGCTCGACAATACCGCTCACGATCTGCAGTGGCCGGAGAAGGGTATCTCGGGTGGTTTTGACCAATTGCATAGTTATCCTCAGGTTGGGTATGTAGTTGAAGAAGGTAATAATTCACAATCATTGCAAGGGAGCACCGGCAAGGCTCGCTGTTTGCTGCTGCGGGCGCCCTACTAGATCATAAGGGTAAAGCACGTTTTGAGCCAGCCTTGCCAAGATGCCGGGCTTAGCCCTTCAATGTTTGCTCCAGCACATGCAACTCATGGTTGCATTCCGGGTTTTTGGTGCGATCCAGGGCGATCTTGCGCACGGCGTGCAGCACGGTCGTGTGGTCGCGGCCGCCGAACAGTTCGCCGATCTCCGGCAAGCTCTTCTGCGTCAATTCCTTGGCCAGGTACATGGCGATCTGGCGCGGCCGCGCAATATTGGCGGGCCGGCGCTTCGAATACATGTCGGCGACCTTGATATTGAAGAAGTCGGCCACGGTTTTTTGGATGTTTTCCACGGAAATCTGGCGATTCTGTACCGACAGCAAGTCCTTCAGGGCTTCCTTGACGATGTCGATCGTGATGTCCTTGCCGTGGAAACGCGAGTACGCCAGGATCTTGCGCAGCGCGCCTTCCAGTTCGCGCACGTTCGAGCGCAAGTGCTTGGCCACAAAGAACGCCACGTCATCCGAGAAGGTCACGCCTTCCTGCTTGGCTTTTTTCAGCAGGATCGCCACGCGCATTTCCAGTTCCGGCGGCTCGATCGCCACCGTCAGGCCGGAATCGAAGCGCGAGATCAGGCGGTCGTCCATGCCGGTGATTTCCTTCGGATAGGTATCCGAGGTGATGATGATCTGTTTCTTGGCCGCGATCAGGGCTTCGAAGGCATAGAAGAATTCTTCCTGCGTCCGGCTCTTGCCGCCAAAAAACTGGATATCATCGATCAGCAGCATGTCGAGCGAGTGATAGTAGTGCTTGAAGTCGTCGAAACCCTTGCGCTGGTAAGCGGTCACTACGTCGCGTACATACTGTTCCGCGTGGATGTAGCGGATCTTCGCGCCCGGATTGTCGGCCATCACCTGATTGCCGATGGCGTGGATCAAGTGGGTTTTACCGAGGCCGACGCCGCCGTAGAAGAACAGCGGGTTGTACGACACGCCCGGGTTGTTCGCCACCTGGATCGCGGCGGCGCGCGCCAGCTGGTTGGCCTTGCCGGTAACAAAACTGTCGAAGGTCAGGTCGGTGTTGATGCGGCTCTGCTCGCGCCGTGGCGCGGCGCCGATGCTCAGTTCCGGCACGCTCGGCTGCGGCTCCGCGGCGCGCGCGCTGGGCGCGCCACCGTTCGGATCGCTGGCCGGGGTGCTGGCGGCAACCGGCTTCTTCGGCAGGGCCAGGCGCGGGTCGAGCACGAACTGCACCTCGGTCGGCGCTTCGAAGTAGTCAATTGCAAGAGCGGTAATGCGGCTGGCGAACTGGGTCTTGACCCAATCGAGCTTGAATCGATTGGGCGCAGCAATGCGCAGCTTGCCCTCTTCGTAGTCGAGAGGGATAAGCGGTTTTATCCACGCACTGAATTGTTGCGGTGTCAGCTCCAGTTCCAACTGCGCGGAACAGGCCTGCCAGAAATTGTCCAT